>OZ242008.1:0-4140498 GCA_965204735.1 Longimicrobiales bacterium
CGTAGGTCTTGAGCTCGGGGGTGCTCACGACAGCTTCTCCGCCGGCCCGTGCAGGTGCTCCCGCTCGGCCTCGCCCGACGGATGTCCGGTCCTGCGCCACGGCGACGCTAGCCAGGACTGGCGGAGCCAACGCCGAGCAACCGAACAGGTCACTCTGAACGCAGGAGGAGACCTTGACTCCGCTACCCCGAACGACCATTGTGACCTAAGCCAAGGCCGCCGCCAACCGCCGCAAGCACGGCATAGCGTTTGATCTGGCAGCCGCTCCACGCACTATGAGCGTCGGCAGCACGAGGGGTCCTTGACATGAAGTCCGAATACGACTTCTCCCGGGCGAGCGTCGGGAAGTTCTACCGCGAGGGGGCCAGCATTCGCCTGCCGGACGGGGGTTCCGATCGAGACGGTGGATTGAACGAACAGGGCGACGGACCATGGTGGTTCCGCACTGTGACCGGTACTGATGTGGGAGCAATGACCATGGCAACACACTATCGCGAAGGGAGCTTTCCGCCGGAGGACCGCATCGACTGGTCCGCTGTAGTCCCGCTGATCGGCCCGGCGGTTGCCGCGGTCGCCCGATACGACGGGGCGTTGTCCACCATTCCCAACCCTCGAGTAGTGCTTGCTCTCGTGACGATGCAGGAGGCGATCCTGTCTTGCCGGATCGAAGGCATTGAGGTCACGATGGGCGAGGTCCTTGAGTTCGATGCCGGTCGGGAAGCCGACTCTCCGAGGCGGCGAGACGACATCCGCGAGGTGCTCAACTGTCGTTGGGCGATGCGACGAGCCGATGAGATGCTCAAGGAGTTGCCGCTTTGCCAGCGGGTCGTTCTCGAGACGCATCGCCTGCTCCTGTCGGGGGCACGGGGAGAGGGCAAGTCGCCAGGCGAGTATCGACGCATCCCCAACTGGATCGGTCGGCCCGGATGCACGATGGAGCAAGCCAGGTTCGTCCCCATCAGCGCGGAGAACCTGCCGGTCGCCATGGGCAGGTGGGAGCGCTACATCCACGAGGACGCGCCCGATCGGCTGGTCCAGCTTGCCGTCGTTCATGCCGAATTCGAGGCTCTTCACCCGTTCCTGGACGGCAACGGCCGTGTGGGCCGCTTGCTGGTGCCGCTGTTCTTGTCGGAGCACGGCCTGATCAGCCAACCCCTCTTCTCCATCAGCGCCTACCTCGAGGCTCGTCGAGCCGAATACTACGAAGGACTGCTTGCCGTCTCCCGCGACGACGAGTGGACGGGATGGTGTCGGTTCTTCTTGAAGGCGGTGCTGGCCCAGGCCGAGGACAACCTGTCGAAGGCGAGAGCGGTCCTCGGCCTCTACGAGGAGATGAAGGAGCGGGTGGCAGACGTTACCCGGTCCCACTATGCCATTCCTGCGCTCGATTGGATCGTCGAGCATCCGGTCTTCAACAGCGCCTGGTTCTCAGCCCATGCGGGCGTCCCAGCCCGCACGGCCCGACGGCTCTTGGCGAAACTGGTCGACCATGGCGTACTGCGGGTCCTCCATGCCCCCAACGGCCGTCGGGGATCCATCCTGGTGTTTCCAGACCTCGTGAACGTTGTCGAGGGAAGGGATGTCTTCTGACGGTCACGGATGTCCGCGAACCTGGCTTGGTGGCCACTTTTGCCGTTTCGTGGCCGCCCGGTCGGTTTGGCGGTCACGGGTGTCCGCGAAATCGTCTTGGCGGTCATGTCCGGGATTTCGTGGCCGTCGGGCTGTCTTGCCGGTCACGCGTGTCCGCGAAGCCAGGTCAAGAAGCGCTGCGGCCGCGCCAAGTCCTGGTTGACGAAGCGGAACGTCGTCACGGTCCCAGCGCCCCCAGCGGGACTACTCCCACGCGCCCCTGCGGAACCGCGCCGAAGCCGCTGGGGACGACGACGGCGAGAGCGCCGGGTTCGCCGTAGCCGCTGCTGGTCCTCATGCGGTCCGCGACTCGTTCCAGGTTGGCCATCCCGTCCTTGACCCGCCGCGCGCCCATCTTCACCTCGAACGCCGCCCACCTTCCCTCGGCGTCTTCGACGATGGCGTCCACTTCGAGGCCGTCCTTCTCGCGGTAGTGGAACACCTGGGCGTCGGCGGCCTGGGCGTAGACTCGCAGGTCGCGGACCACCATGGACTCGAACAGAAGACCGAGCGCCTTCAGATCGTTCCGCAGTCGGTTCGGCGTGGCCCGCAGCGCCGCGGCCGCCAGCGAAGGGTCGGCGAAGTGTCGAACGGGCGTGGTTCGCAGCGTGGTCCGGGAACGCAGATGCGGGGACCATGCCGGTTGATCCTCGATGATCATCAGCCGTTCCAGTGCCTCCATGTACTCGGCGGCGGTGCTCGCCTTGAAGGACGGCCCTGTCCCGCGCACGTCCCTGGCCAGCGTGGCCAGCGTGGCCGGCGTGGCGACGTTTCGGGCCAGCGACCGCAGCAGCCTTCCCACCTTGACTGGGTCGCGCCGCTTGTCTTCCAGCCGCTGGACCTCGACGCGCTGCACCTCCGACAGGTAGTCGCGGTTCGCCCGAAATGCTTGCGCCAAGCTGCGGCTCTGGTTGCCGGGCCAGCCCCCGGCGCACACCAACTCCGCCAGCTCTTGAACCGCGATGTGCGAAGGCGCCGACCGTTGAGGGCTCCCCGCCAACAGGCCGGCCAGCGATATCTCGCCCGTGGAACGGCCGGTCTCGAAGAGCGACATCGGACGCATCCGCAACCGCGTCAGTCGTCCGGCGCCGGTGTGGCGGGTGATGTCGTCCGCGGGCACCGCCGAACCGGTGAGGATGAACTGGCCGGGGGCGCCTCGTCTGTCCACGGCCCGCCGAATGTGGTTCCAGATCGCCGGCTCCGTCTGCCACTCGTCGACTAGGCGCGGCGTTTCGCCTGCAAGGACGGCCGCCGGGTCCAGGTCGACCATGGCCCGGGCGGCGTCGTCAACGTCCAGGAACACGGCGCTGGCTGCGACCGCTTCGGCCGTCGCGGTCTTCCCGCAAGCCTTGGGACCCTCGACGACGACTGCGCCGGTGGCGGCAAGCCGATCGGCGAGTTCGGCGTCGACGATTCGGGGAAGGTACTTCATGCCACGGAACTACGCGCTCTTCCTCTTGCTGCGCAAGGGTTTCAGCAGGTCCAGGGGAAGGATCGGCGAAGATTCAGGGGACGATTCGGCGAAGGTTCAGGGGAAGGATCGGCGAAGACCCAGGGGAAGGATCGGCGAGACGCCGTGGAGCCCGACGAGCTCCGCTGGCGGCTACGTCCACAGACGGATGTACGAGCCGTCTCGTCGAACCCCACCGCTCACAGCGCCGGGCGGCTTCCCTCGCCGTAGCCGGTCATCTCCAAGTAGCCTTGGCCGACCTGCAGGCCGTCGGGGTCGAACGCGCGGACCATTCCTTCCCAGTAGTGAAGGTTTGCCACGCGGAGCGACACGTTTTCCTGGGACGGGAAGGCGGCGCGCACGACGATGCGCCCGATCCGGCCCGGCAACGCCACGGTCCACTCGATGGGGTAGGTCGCGCCGGTGGCTGGGCTGGTCCAGGTCGCGCCGGGAGTCATCGACCATTCTTCGCGCGGCAGGTGACGGGGCGGGTCGGAGGATGTGGCCAGCGTCGCGGCTTGATAGTCCGTGCGGCCGTCGGAGCGGCGGAGCTGGAACGCGGTCACGTCGACGCCGTTGTTCATGCGCAAGCTCAGCCAGTCCCAGCCGACCTGCTCGGGCGCCAGGGGTTCGGAGCTGAACTCGTGGTCCATCCAGCTGGCGCCGGCGACGGCGTAGCGCGCGGCGCCGAGTCGGACGGCCCCGGTCGTGGCCAGGCGCGGGCGGCTGTAGTACATGCTGGCACGGCCCGGTTCGGCAGACTTGCGGCTGTATCCGTTGGGACCTTGGAACACGACGGGGCGCGTTGGCCGGACGACGAGCGAGAGGGCCAGCTCCGCCGCATCGTCCGCAGCCGCCAGCGCGAAGCCGTCGTCCTGGAGGTCCAAGCGCCATGGAGAGGAGGTTCCGGGAGGACCGCGACTCCATGCGATGGCGACGCGGGAGGCGTTGCCCGATGCGCCGGAGGCCGCGCCGAAGCCGGCCAGGAGAGGGCCGTCCGCGGGGGCGGCCGGGTTGTTGCTTGGACGGGAGCTGGGCGTCGGATCGGCGGTAGAGCTTGGGTCGGCGGTGGGCGTCGGCTCGCCGGGCGCGAGCAGGCCGGCGCGGTACAGCACCTCGGAGAAGACGTGCGTGCCTCTGGCGGGGTCGCTGACGGCCATGTGCCCCAGGAGCAACGCCGACGCCGTCCAGCGGGAGGACGGGGCGGGCGCGCTCGTCCGTGGGGGCGCGTCGCGTTCGGGGCCGGGCGGGCGCAAACCGATCTTGAAGATCGTGAACTGGTAGCCCAGCTCGCGGTCGGACGTGGGGCGGCCCGTCGAGGCGAGAGCCCGCGCGGACAACACGCCAGTGAAGTACCACCACTCGGTCTTGTAGCCGAAGTGGGGGCCGTGGTCGTCGGGAAACGACCAGGAGTAGTTGGGGTCTGCCGCCAGCCAGCCATCCGCGACCGCATCCGGCAGGGCAGAAGGCCCGCCCGGGGGATCGGAATCGGACTCCGGCGGGGGCGAGCACGCCGCCAGGGCCAGGGCAGCCACGGCCGCCGCCACGGCGGACCGCCGCGCGTCCGCGCCCCCTCCGCCGGACGCTCGGAAAGCAGGCCACCAAGACGCCGCAACGGCGGTCAGCAGCAGGAAGGCGCACTGCTGGGCAAGGCTGAACGCGGGCACGCCGAACTGCACCGTCCAGCCGAAGTAGGCTCGGTTGGTCACGTAGATCAGGACTGCGGCCAGTCCGCCGCCGCCCGCCAATCCCAGCACTCCGCCGATGCCGGCCAACCCCGCGCCCTTGCCCAAGTGGAACCGGAAGACTTGGCCGCGGGTGGCGCCCAGGGCCCGACAGGTGGCGGTGTCCCAAGCTTCTTCCCGAGCCATGACCAGGAGCGACAGGGCCACGCCCGCCGCGGCCACGGCCAGCGCCATCGCCTGCAGGAGGAGCGTGACCGCGAAGGTCTGGTCGAAGACGCGAAGCGCGTCGGCCCGCAGGGCGCCGTGTGTGCGGACGACGACCGGGTAAGGCGCCGCCGCCTGCCGAACCGCTTGGACGACGCTTGCCTGCGCGCTGCCCACGCCTGCTCCGTCGCCCGCGCTTGCTCCGTCGCCGGTGCTTGCTCCGTTGCCCGTGCCAGTCGCCGTCCGCGCCCGTTCGCTGCTCCCGTCGCTGTCCGCACCCGCTCGCCGGTCCCGATCCAGGTAGATCGCCACTCCGTGAGGCGCGCCGGGTCCGAACCACGCCTCCATCGTGGCCAGGTCCATCGAGACCGAACCTCGGTCCGTGCCGTACTGGTAGTAGACGCCGGCGACCGCCGCCCGAACGGCGCCCGAGGCCGTCCGCACCAGGATCGAGTCGCCCCGTCCAACCCCCGCTCGGCGCGCCAGTGGCTCGCTGACGGCAACCGCCCCGTCCGCCAGCTCCGCCGCCACCGTCTCCGAGTCGCCCTCCTTCAGCAGCAGGCGGTCCCTGTATCGCATCCCGGTCGCCCCGGTCGTCCCAGTTGGCCGGGCGTCGATGCCTCGAAGCGCCACCGGCAGGTCGTCCGCATAACCGTGGAAGCCCCGCAGCCGGCCCACGGCGGCCACGCCGGGCAGCCGCCGGAGCTGATCCAGCAGGTCGCCGTGCACGCCCCCCTGGTCGGTCGCGCCCGTCCACGCCGCGCCAGAGACGTACACGTCGGCCTGCATCGTGGCGTCCAGCCAAGCCCGAAAGGTGTCGCGGAAGCTGCCGACCATCACGGTGGTCCCCACCAGCATGGCGAAGGCGACCGCAACGCCGGCCACCGCCACGCCCGACGTGTGAAGGCGAACGGGCAGGCCGCCCAGGGCGAAGCGCCAGCCGAACCCTCGCGAGCGCCCGGCCAGCCGGCACAGCCCCGTCACGAAGGCGGGCGCCGCCAACGCGGTCCACACCATGATCCCCGCCGCCAAGACGAAGCCCGCGTGGCGCCAGCGGTGGCCTCCGACGGCAAACCACGTCAGCAGAAGCGCCAGCACGGCCCAGCCCGCCCGCCAAAGCGTCTTCGCAACCGACCGCCAGCGGACGCGCGCGCGCCGGTCGGAGAGCAGGTCGGCCGCCGGGGCAAGGCAGACCTCGGCGGCAGGTCCTGCGGCGCCGGAGATCGTTCCGAGCACTCCGCCGGTCAGCGCCAGGAACCACACGCGCGGGGGCACTTCCAGGCTCCGGATCGCCGAGAGCAGGTAGAGGTCGGTCACCGTGCCGCTCACCGAATCCAGGTTGGCCAGGGCGACGGCGTACCCCAGAGGCACTCCCAGGGCCGCGCCCGCCACGCCCAGGACGCCCGCTTCCGCCAGCGTTGCGCCCAGGACTTGGCTTCGAGTCGCCCCCAGGCTTCGGAGCAGGCCGGTCTCGTGGCGCCTTCGGGAAAGGGAGGCGCGCGTCGTGCCGTACACCAGAAAGAGGCCGACGAAGACCGACGTGAAGGCGAGCGCCGACAGGTTGACGCGAAACGCCGACAGGAGCCGGCGGGCCTCGGCGCGCTGACCCCCGGGCGAAGAAACGAGCGCGCGGCCGTCCAGTCGAGACGCGAGGCGGCGCCGAACCGTGTCGGCGGGCACGTCGGGGCGGAAGCGAACGTTGACGCGGCTGATCCAGTCGGCTCCGCCCAAGACGTTCTGAGCGTCGGCGATGTCCATGATCAGCAGGGGACCTTCGGCCGAAGCGCGGGAGGTCGCGTCCAGCACGCGATCGAGGGCGACGGGCGCCCACGCCGGCCCGCTGGCCACTTCCACGGTGTCGCCGGCGCCCACGCCGAGGGCGCGGGCAAGGTCGGCGGAAGCGGCGGCGCGGAGCAGGTCGGAGGAGAAAGCGTGGGCGCGGCCCGGAGTCTGGACGCCGTCCGCCGGCGTGCTTCGGGGGGACTCGCCGGCCGACGACGGATGCAGGGGACCATCGACGGGGGACAGCAGGTCCACGCCGTACAGGGGAACGCGCCGCCGAAGGTCCTGTTCGCCCGCCCGACGCGCGACGACCGATCCCTCCAGAAGGGGCGAAGCCCAGGCCACGCCCTCCGTCCCCAAGACGACCGGATAGAGGGACTCGTCCACCTTGCCGCCGTGACCCAGCACCAGGGCGTCCGCGTCTCCCGCCAGCAGCTCCACCGTCGCGTCGAACGCCGCGACCGCCCCTTCCGTCAACACCTGCACCGTCACCACGGAGCCGGCGCCCAGCGCCACGCCGGCCACGGTCAGAAGGCTCGTCGCGGGCTCCCGCGCGAACCGACGGCGCAGGACGAAGCGCAGGTACCCGATCACGCGCTGGGAGGGGTCGCCCCGAGCACTCCGCTGGCCAGCGTCAGCTTGCGCTGGGCCAGGCCGGCGGCGTCGGCGCTGTGCGTCGCGTACAGGAGCGTCTTCCCTTCTTCCTCGGCCAGGCCGAGCAGCAGGTCCATGACCAGGGCCGCCGACTCGTCGTCCAGGTTGCCCGTCGGCTCGTCGGCCAGCAGCAGGGAAGGGCGGCGCAGCAGGGCGCGGCAGATGGCGACGCGCTGCTGCTCGCCACCGCTCAGGCCGTCGATCCGGTCGGCGGCGCGAGACGCCAGTCCGACGCGCTCCAGCAGCTCCTGCGCCCGGCGCTTGTGCCGCCCCAGGTCGCCGGCGATGCGGGCGGGCAGCGTCACGTTCTCCTCCACCGTCAAGTGGTCCAGCAGGCGGAAGAACTGGAAGACCATGCCCACGTGGTCACGCCTGAAGACGGCCCGTTCCCGGTCGCGCATCCGGCTCAGGTCCCGGCCCAGCACCTCGACGCGGCCGTGGCTGGGCACGTCGATTCCAGCCGCCAAGTGGAGCAGCGTGGTCTTGCCGCTGCCGCTCCGTCCAATCACGGCCGTTGTCGTTCCCGGCTCGAGCGCCAAGCTTGCGGCCTGAAGCGCGGTCAGCGGGCTTCCGCTGGCTCGGGGGTAGCTCTTGGACGCGGCCTCGAGCCGGAGCGCGGGCCGGACGGGGGCAGCGGCGCGGGCCTGCGCGCTTGCCGGGACGGGTGCGACGGGGGGATCGATCATGCCGAAGATGATAGCCTGCCCGGAGGGCTGAGCGGGTCCCCGGGCCGTGGACGTTTCGCTTATCTTGATTGCCCTCGTCGTTCCCTTCCCTCCTCGCGACTCCCGGTCCGCCTCATGTCGAAGCTGCCCTGCCCTGCCGCCGGCCGCCGCCCAGCCGCCAACCCCCGCTCGACCGCACCGTCACGACCGCCCTTCGCGTTCCGTCTGCGCGCTGCCCGCTGGATCGCCGCCTTGGGCGTCGTCGTCGGGACCGCCGTCCAGCCCGCGGCGCCGGCGTCTGCGCTCGGGGCCGAAGTCGTCGGCGTCCAAGACCAAGTCCGCCTGGTCGACGCCGCGGTGGCCCAGGTCCAGGACACGATCATCCGTCTTCGCGAGCACATCCATCAGCACCCCGAGCTGGGCAACCGCGAGTTCAACACGGCGGCGCTGGTGGCCGACCACCTGCGCGCGCTGGGCTTCGACGACGTGCGCACGGGCGTGGCGCACACGGGGGTCGTGGGCCTCTTGCGGGGCGGGCGGCCCGGTCCGGTGGTGGCGGTGCGCGCCGACATGGACGCGCTTCCGGTCACCGAGGACACGCCGTACCCCTTCAAGTCGACCGTGCGCACCACCTACCTGGGACAGGAGGTGGGCGTGAGCCACGCCTGCGGGCACGACATCCACGTTGCGGTGCAGCTGGGCGTGGCGTCGGTGCTGGCGTCGATGCGCGACGAGCTGCCGGGCACGGTCAAGTTCATCTTCCAGCCGGCGGAAGAGGGGCCGCCCCCCGGCGAGGACGGGGGCGCGCGGATGATGGTGGCGGAAGGCGTGCTTGCCGACCCCGCTCCGAGCGCCATCTTCGGATTGCACAGCTTCGCCGAGATGGAGGTGGGCAAGGTGGGTTTCTCGGTGGGACCCGCGCTGGCCGCCGTGGACCACTTCAAGATCAAGGTCGTGGGCAAGCAGGCGCACGGCGCGGCGCCTCACTTGAGCGTCGATCCGGTGGTCATGGCGTCGCAGGCCGTGGCCGCATTCCAGACGATTCGGTCCCGGAACCTGAGCCCCTTGGAGCCCAGCGTGATCACCGTGGGCATCATCCGGGGCGGCACGCGCTTCAACATCATCCCCGACGCGGTGGAGATGGAGGGGACGGTGCGCACGTACAACCCGGACGTCCGGGACGCCGTGGAGCGCCGCATGGGCGAGATCCTGGCAGGGATCACCACCGCCGCCGGCGGCAGCTACGAGCTGGAGTACGACCGGGGCACGCCGGCCACGATCAACGACCCCGTGCTGGCGGCCCAGATGCTTCCCACCCTGCGCCGCGTCGTCGGCGAGGACAACGTGCTCGACCTGGACCCGACGATGGGCGGCGAGGACTTCGCCTACTTCGCCAACGAAGTCCCCGGGTTCTTCTTCCGGCTGGGCCAAGTCCTTCCCGGCGGACGGTCGGGCGGCCACCACACCCCCGACTTCCAAGCCGACAACTCGGCCGTCCCCGTCGGCATCCGCGCCATGACGAACCTGCTGCTCGACTACCTGAAGACAGGACGCCCTGCAATGTAGAAGACGCGCTCCCGCGGGGCGTCCAGTCGATGCAATGTCATGCCAGACAGGGCTTTATCCATGGGACAGCATGGTGCCCACGTCTTGGACATCTTATGGGACATTTTGAGTAGGCGAAATCTACTGACGGCCCGGAAGTAGTCGGCGGAAACGGCTTCTGGATCCGTCCGCCATGTCCCGCCCTTCGACCCCCAAAGCGCAGGGTCAGTCTAGGTCCAAGAGGCTCCGCCAGAACGCAGAGACATCCGCCCGGCTTTGGTCTCTGGTATCCTCGCCCGCGCGGATGATGCTGGGTGGATGGGACAGCCGAAGCAGCTTGTCGCTGGGACCCGACTTCTTCACGGATTGTTCGATGAGCAGACGGTGGTCTTCCAACAGCCTCCGAACGAACGGCCAGTCGGGGTCGCGTGTGGTCGAGAACCTATCAAGGTCGTCCTCCGACACGTAGAACCGCCGATCCATCTTGTGGAGAAAGCGCTCCAAAAGGCGGATTCTGCGCAGCTGGGCGTGTGAGTACCGAGTTGGTCTTGGCCCTGCTGCGGTTTCCATGCCCAACTTGCGCAAGATCGCGTGCACGTCTCCCGGCGCGAAGTACTCTCCCTTGGGGAAATCTTCGTCGCCAGCCGCGATTCGAATTCCCTGAACCTGCTTGATCAGGCCAATGGGAGCGCCGTGGAACTCGGTGCGTCCGAGACTCACGACAGGCAGCCGAAGCGTGCAGGCCTCGAAGCTCGGGAATCGCATCCGCGTCTTCGTGAAGTCCACCTCGTGGAACTCGCAGCGCAGGAAGTGTGGGCGATCTAGGTCGGCGGGTCCCAGCCGGCCGTGCCGGAAGACGAGATTGCGCAACGCACCGACGAGCCGCAGCTGGCCGCTGTCGGCGATGAGCCTTGCCACGAGGCGGCCGCCGTTTTCCCTGCCCACGACATCCACAAGTCCCTGTCGGACAGCCGCGCACACCGACTCGATCGTAACCGCGCGGTCGCTGCCGTTGGTTGCCGCGATCCTCGCGACTTCGTCGGTCACGATGTCGTCAAGAACCGATCGGTTGAGGAAATGCCGAAGATCGTCTGGTTCCTGCTCCAAGCACTGGCCGACCTTGCTTGCCAAGAAATAGCTGTAGAACACTTCGTGCTCGAAGCGGAGAGTCTTCCCGCCCGCGTCGGCTGTAGTAAGAAACGCGTAGCTGGACACGCGACTCCGGATTGCCTTGGCTGCGTCCGGTGGCAATCCATGGCCTTCGGCCAAGAGTGCGGCGAGTTCCTGCACGGTCTCGAAATCCAGGTTGCGACGCTCCTGCCACCACATTTCCATGGCCAACTCCGCCAAGAACAAGCGGTGCTGATCCCGGCTCATAAGAGGCGCTCCGGCTTTGCTCAAGAGCTTCTTGTGTTCGCGAACTACAAGGGCGTCCACAAGCCGATCCAACAAAGTCATGTCGGAGAACAGATCAACGCCTTCCATCAACAGTTCGGCGACCCGCGACACGTAGAACGGTTTTGACAGTACTCTGCGGTTCGACTCGTCCAGGCTGTTTCGCAGCTGCCGGAACTCCGAAAGCACCTTATTGGGTTTCCGGGAATTGACCGTTTTGGCCGCCTTCTTCACATAGTTGTCACCCTGCGCGTCGCGCCAGGGCTGTACAAGCACGGGGTCCACGCGATACCCGAGTCGGCCATCCCATCCAAACCGTGTAGCGTATTCCCGGAAGTTGTTGTAATCGAAGAACGACGAACGTGCGGAGGCCACAACCGCACCTCGCTGCTCCAGTGTTGCCACGAACGCGGCCAACGAGGAAAACGCCTCGTCGTACCCCCCGCTCCCGAGCAGCTCGTCGAAACCGTCGATCACCGGCACCAAGAGTCCAGACCGCACGAGTGGCGTGACCGCGCTGTAGGTAAACCTAGCTCGGAGGTCCTGCAATTCTCTAGCCATTGCATCGTCGAGTCGCGACAAAGACCGACCTTGGACGTCCACATAGAAAAACAGCGACTTCACGCTTCCGTCGATGAATTGTTCAGCTCTCCGCAGGGTCATGTGCCGGAGCACCATCGTCTTGCCCGATCCCGCTTCACCTTGGACCAACACCACGCGAGTGGCCAAGTACGGCAAGTCTTCGGTGCTTCGGGATGCAACTACTCCCACGGCATCTTCGTGACGCTGGTCGCCGTTGTCGCCCCTGTCCTCGTCATTGTCACCGACGCTGGCCAGCGTCTGAACGTAGTCCGGCCCATCGGGAGCTGTTTTGACCACAAACTGGGCAAGGCGGTCCAGATCGGCCATTTCGGGGCCCGCCAGAAAGTGTTGATAGCTCATCCAAGTGTCGCCGATGCGCACGTCCGGCCAGCTTTCGGCATCCGACTGCCTCAAAGTCGCTGTGCGGCTGCGACCGTCTCGTTCCCAGATCAACGTGCGGTTGTCCATGAGCACGTCCGATCCGGGGTCGGCGAACCGTCTTATGTCCTTCTTGATTTCCGCTGTCCGGTCCATTGGCTACCAGGCGCAGACTCGTGCCCCCTCGCGTTCCAGCAGGTCCCTGTAGAAGCCCTTCGCGTCCCGCTTCGTCAAGTATACCAGCTCCACGTCGGAGACCACAAGGGCGAGAAGGGCCGGAACCATGTCGTGGTCGTCGCTGGCCAGCACCACGGTGTCCGCCAGCTTCTCGTAACGGATCGCCATGGCGTCCGCGGTCAGCAGAGTGTCGACCATCTTCTGCGTGTGCCTGGATGCAACGTCCGACAGGCGCACCGGGCATCCTGTCGCCGGGCACCGGCCTTTGCACCATGACTCAAAGGAGGCGAGAGTGCATTGGGCAGGCCCGAGGAGGCAGTCGCGGGACGGTTCGACGGTCGTCCTGAGTCGCGTTGCCCGAGACATCCGGACGGAGTTGCGTATTGGGACGGTCCGGTCCCAGACGGGTGATTCCGCAAGTTCGATCCGAAAGATCTGGCGGCCACGTCGGCGGGGCATGTCGTCTATTGACCGAGCCACCATGAGCCGCAGGTCGCGTTGTGCAGCCGGAATGTTTCCGTCCCATCCACCGTAGAGTCGTGTCGTCACCTCGCTGGCGTGAGGGACGGCGGTGAGGACACGGTCCGCAAGTTGCCCAAGCCCGTCTCGGATATCCGCGTAGTTCGGGGGTCGTCCGCTCGGCCAGAGCTCGAGGTTGAAGAGGTCGGCAAGACAGTAGGCACGCATCCGTCCGTCGTGTCGTTCGAGGCTTGGGTGTGGGGAGACAAGGTAGCACCACGCCACAACGGGAGCGAGGACAATGTGCTCGACCCGGACCCGACGATGGGCGGCGAGGACTTCGCTACGCCGCAACCCCAGCTCTTCTGCCAAGCTTTCGTGCCAAGTCGTCACTTGAGTCCAGCGACGACACCATCTCGCCGCCGACGTCCGACAGCCGCGCTAGGTCCGACGGAGGAATCTTCTGCTGATCCTCGAACACGATGAGAGACTCGAAGGCCAGTCCATGCCGATGGAAGTGCGACAGCATAATGGTGGTCAGCCGCGCCTTGTCGCGGTTTGGCACGCCGTACAAGAAGACGGGATCGCCATTTCCCTCGATCCTGTAGTCGACCGAGTATGCTTCGGCGTGGGGCACCTTGCTCGGCCGGTAGTGGCGCTGCACGCTCCCTTGGTCCACCATTTCGCCGATTAGGTCCGCCAGGTCGTCATAGAAGGTGGAAGAAACCCGCGATCGCGACAGCGTCGTCAGGTCGAAGATACGAGTCATAGCCTGTCCGTAGCGAAAAATAGCTTCGGAAAGCTGCTCGGTGGGCGTGTCGAACACGAACGCGCCGCCGTTCCTTGCCAAACCGGTTTCGGCCAAGATGCGCTCCAGCAAGAGTCCGCGACTTCCTGCCAGGAATGCATCGACATCGTGATCGTAGCTGATGCGCATCAATGTGTGTCCACGATCCGACAGTCGAAGGCCACCCGTCACTTCCGAAACATGGATCGGGTAGTGATCCCCGTCCGGGAACTCGAAGAAGGTGTCGAGCATGAGCGCGCCGTCCGGTCGGCGCTCGAGACGAACGTCGTGGCAAAGTCCTTTGCACAACGACCGTTGCAGGCCGTCGATGTCAAGTGCCATCGAACAAGTCCGGCTGTACCTCGTCAGTGTAGTGCAGTGTCGTCACGGCTTGCAAGCGATCGGTGGAAGGCGTCTATCGACAGACCGGAAGATCGCCTACTGCGAGGCTCAGTGGAAGCCCCAATGGGCGGAACGCCGCGCCGCCCGCCCTCACACCCCTGCCAGCCCGCACGAAGGCGGCAGCTCCGCTCCCTCTCCCTCGACCCCGGCCACCACCTCCAGCCGACGCTGGACCGCGGTCCCGAAGACGCCGCCGCCGTTCCCGAAGACCGAGGAGATGCGCACCTCTCCCGACGGGTGGAAGTCGCCGCCTCGGGCCCAGTTGGCCCAGTTGCGGTCGAGGGCGGAGACGGACAGCGACGCGCGCGCGCCGTCGGGCAGGCCGTCCCGAAGAGCGAGGATCACGTCCGCGTCCCCGTCGTCGTTGAAGATGTCCAGCAGGCCGAAGTCGCGAGGGAACGCGATCTCGCTGTCGTCGCGTCCGATGGAGAGGCCGGTCAGGTTCAGCGTGTCGGGAGCTTCGATCTCGCGTGCCGCGAGAGGCGCCCGCAGGCCAGTGAACTCGGCTTCGGCCAAGTACGACCACGCGCCGTCGGCCGGGGTCCAGCGGAGACGATGGTTGGCGTCGGGCTCCAGCCGGCAAGCGCCCCCGGAGTAGGCCAGCCCGCTGAAGTTGAAGGCGCCGGGGATGCGGCTTTCTCCGGTCAGGACCTGCCCGCCGGGCGCCCCAACCTCCACGGAAAGCTCTTCCCCCGGAGCGAACGGCGTCGTTCCGCTGGGCGCCGTGTAGCAGGTTCCCTCCCCCAGGTACTCCCTTTCGTAGCGAGCCACGACGCACTCGTCCAGATCGGCTTCGACGAGGGCGACCACGTTGCCGAACTCGCCCGCAATGCGCACCGACGCGCCGCTCAAAGTTCCCGAAGCGGCTCCATGCACCTTGTGCAGGAGCGTGGGAACGGCCATGCGCACCCGGGGCGGGTCGCCGGGTCCACCGGGCTCCAGCGTCAGGACCACCTGGACCTCGGCGACGATCAGGTCGTCCGGCCGAAGCAGCTCCATTTCGGTGAGCTCGCAGCCGGCGACGGCAGCAACCGCGAGGCAACAGGCCATGGCGCCCCGACGCCCCCTCATCGGAACGACGCCTCGACGCCGATCGTCGGCAGGATCGGGATCATGGAGATGCCGGTGCGCACGGGCGGGTCCCGATCGTACTCGAAGAAGTAGAAGAGCGCGTTCTTGTGGTTGTACACGTTGACGACGTTCAGGTAGGGGACGAGCCGGCCCCAGCTGCGGACCACGGGCTTGCGCACGCCGACGTCCAGCCGATGGCGGGCCGGGTAGCGCGCGCCGTTGCGGGCGCCGAGGAGCACGGCCGTGTTGTAGTCGATCTGCACCCCTCCGCGCAGCGGCCGGTGGCTGTAGTGCTCGAACGTTCCCAAGGGGCGGGTGTAGGGCAGGCCGGTGCCGAAGTTGAAGCGCAGGTTGCCCTCCAGGCCCCACCATCCCAATGGACGACGGAGCACCAGGTCCAGGTCGAAGCGGCGGTCGAAGAGGGGCGGATAGGTGATCAAGGGCTGGGGATCAAGTCCCGAACGGGAGTTGGGGAAGGTGCGGTCGGTCTTGAGGAACGAGGCCGACACCCAGCCCGTGGCGGCGCCCAAGTCGCGCCTGGCGTACAGATCCACTCCCCAGGCGCGACCGGTTCCGGTCAGCAGGTCGTCCAGAGGATCGTTGGGGTCGTCGGCCGTGTTCTCGGCGATCACGCCGTCGAAGGTTCGGTAGTAGCCCTCCAACGAACCGAACCATGCGTCGTCGTCCCCGAAAAAGCTCTCGACGGCCAGCTGAATCTGGTCCGACACGACCCGCGGCGCGCGCTCCCCCGCGACCACCCACACGTCCAGCCCGATCGGCAGCTCTTCGTTGCGCCGGGAGTGGATGAACTGGGAGTAGCGACCGCCCGCGACCCTGACCGCCGAACGGCCCCCGCGCACGAAGCGCTTGAGGGCGAAGCGGGGCGACACGGTGGTCTCGCTCTCGCCGGTGTTCGGACGCCAATGGTCCAGGCGGACGCCGGCCTCCACCAGCCACCGGGAGCTGGGGTCCCACAGGACCTGCGTGTAGGCGGCGGTTTCCCAGCCGTGGCCGCGACCGTCCACGAAGTCGGTGCCGCCCGCCCGGATCTCGTTGTCGTAGGCGACGCGGCTGGCGGCCAGGCCGGACTTCCACCGGGCGCGGGGGGTCGGCCGGTGCTCGAGGTCCGCCCGCACCGTGGCTTGCTCCGCGAAAGTGGCGAAGGTGGCGTCGAAGTCGTCGAAGCCCAGGTCGGCCTTGAAGCGGGTGAACGAAGCCTTCACGTCGAGGGCGCCGCCGCCCCGCATCGGACTCGTCCACGACGCGCCCGCCGCCACGTTGCCCCAGTCCCAGTCGAACTGCAGCGGCGCGTCTTCCTCGCTGAGCTGGGAAAGGTCCAGCACGTCCTCGCCGGCGTAGGCACTGATCCGGAGCCGGTTGCCGCCCCGGGTCCAGCCCTCGAAGACCGCCTGCAAGTCGGACAGGTGGTAGGGGACGGTCGTCCACGGCCGGAAGACCACGTCGAAGTACGACCTGCGCCCCGAGACCCGCCAGCGGGCGTTGGCCAACCCCAGGCCGTCGGCAAGACCGGCGGGGAGCGAGCCGTTCACCGCCGTCCGGGTCGCGAGCAAGCTCACTCCGGCGTCCACGCCGAAGCGGCCGTCCCCCGGATCCGACTCGACGGAGAGCACCGACGACACCCGTCCCCCGTACTCGGCCGGGAATCCTCCCGACTGAAGCTCGGCCCGCGCCACCATGTCGGCGTTGAAGACCGAGAAGAAGCCGCCCAGGTGGAAGGGGTTGAAGATCGGCACGTCGTCCAGAAGGATCAGGTTCTGGTCGGCGGAACCGCCTCGGACGTTGAAGGCCGCAGAGAAGTCGGAGACGGTGGTGACGCCCGGCAGCACCTCCACGGCCCGAACCGGGTCGGCCTCCGCCACGCCGGGGATCGCCTTCACCACTCCCCGCTCGATCTCCTGGATCGTGGCGCCCGCGGTTTCCTCGAAGCGGGCTCGCGCCCGGCTGCGCTCGGCTTCGACCACGACGCCCGCCAGCTCGATCGCCTGGGGGGACAGGACGGCCTCCACCTCCACGCGACCGGGGCCGCTCGCCTGGACGGCAGTCTCGTGGGGCGCGAAGCCTAGCCGCTCGACGACGAGCCGGTACTCGCCCAGCGCCACGTCGGCGAAGGAGAAGTACCCCAGGGCGTCGGTGGCTCCGATGCGGAGGGGGGGCGACGCCGAGTCGGCTGCGGCCAAGAACAGGCGAACGACGGCCCCCTCCACCGGCGTGCCGTCCTCGGACCAGACGCGGCCGGCGATCTCGGCGTTCTGGGGGAACGTCGCGCTTGCCGTCGGCGACCGCGCCTCGGCGACCGCAGGGGCTGCTTCCGTGGTGGGCGCTGCCGAAGCCGCCGGTGCCGCTTTCGTGGTGGGCGTTGCCGATGCAGCAGGTCCTGCTTCCGTGGTGGGCGCCGCCGAAGCCGCCGGTGCGGGGACGAACGCCGAGCCGACCACGGCCGCCGCGCCGAGGAGAGCGGCGCCGATCCGACGTGGCCCGCGGCCGGGAGCGGCGTCGCGATGTGGCCCGCGGCCGGGAGTGCCGACACGATGTCGCCCCCGGCCGGGAGCGCCGACGCGATGTGGCCCCCGGCCGGGAACGCCGACGAGTCGGTTGGATGCGAAGAGATCGGCAGGGATCACGAGACGGCGGGTCTCCGGTGGCGGGGAGCGGCTTCAGTCCAGCCGGGGCCGCGCAGGGCAGGCTGGGCCGCTCCGCAGGGCAGGCCGGGCCACTCCGCTGGACCGTAAGTTACGCACATCGGACACCCCACTTCCCCAAAAGGTTCCCATGGACAGTGCGACGGCGGGCGGCGCAATGGCGACACAAGCCGCCCTGGATCGGCTCGATCGGCTTGGACGCACGCGCCTCGCGGCGACGCCGACGCCGCTGGTTCCGGCGCCCCGCTTGGCTGCCCGGCTGGGGATCGACGCGGCGGTGCACGTGAAGGCCGACGCCTGGACCGGGTTCGGGCTGGGCGGCAACAAGGTCCGCAAGCTGGAGTACGAGCTGGCCCCGAAGCGGCTGGAAGGGGCGACCCATCTGGTGACCTCGGGCGGGCCCCAATCCAATCACTGCCGGGTCGCGGCGGCGGCAGCCGCCCGCCTGGGACTCGATTGCGTCCTCGTGGTGAACGGTGCGCCGGAGCACGCAGGGCGCGGAAACGCGGCGCTCCACCGGCTCTTCGGCGCCAAGATTGCGACCGTCGAACGAAGCTCCCAGCGCGAAGCCGCGATGGAGGCGGAGGCGGAGCGGATCGCCGCGGCGGGCGGCAAGGCCCTGGTCGTGCCCCTGGGTGCCTCGACCCCCCGGGGCGCCTTCGGCTACGTCCGCGCCCTGGCCGAGCTGCGCGACCAGCTGGGCGGGGCGCCGGCGTGGATCTTCGTCTCCTCCTCGTCGGGCGGCACAATGGCGGGACTCGTCCTGGGCTCGGCGCTGCTGGGATGGCGGCCCCGGTTGGTGGCGGTCAGCGCCGACGATCCGGCGGAACGGATCAAGGCGGTCGCGACCGCGCTGGCCGTCGACGCGGCGAAGCTGCTCTGTGTCGGCCAGGGCCAAGGCGGCGACGACGGCCGCAAACGCGCCCGCAAGCTGCGAGAGACGCCGACGGGCGGCGGCCCCTGCGCCCCCGACCCCTGCGCCGGCCTCCCCGAGCGAACCCTGGAAGCGGCGAGCGAGATCATTGCCACCGACGCCTTCGTCGGCCCCGGCTACGGGCGTCCAACCCCCGCCGCCGAAGAAGCCGCGCTCCTCTTCGCTCGCTGCGCCGGGTTCGTCCTCGACCCCGTCTACACGGCGAAGGCGGCCGCCGCCATGATCGAATGGGCCAGGGAAGGCAGGCTGGACGGCGCCCGGCACGTCGTCTTCCTTCACACCGGCGGCCACCCCGCGCTCTTCCGCTGACGGCGTCGATCCCGCACGACCCGGTGCCCGACACCGACGGCTCCGCGCCCGGCGGCCCCGGCGCACCCGTGGCCCAGCGCGCCCCGGCGCACCCGTGGACGCCCCGGACCGCCCCGGACCCCCTTCAAACCTTCCCGGCCCTTGGATCGTCCAAGCCTCCAAGGTCTCACAGGAAGGGGGCGTGCTGGAAGCTGGAAACCGAACTTCTGGCTGGCCGGGCCCAGAAGGGCGACCAGGCCGCCTTCGAGGCGTTGTACATCAAGACGTCCGGACGGGTGTACGCCGTCTGCCTGCGGATGTCCGGCAGCTCGCAGGAGGCGGAGGAACTCACCCAGGACGTTTACGTCCGGTGCTGGGAGAGGCTGCACCAGTTCCGGGGCGACAGCCTGTTCACGACATGGCTCCACCGCCTTGCCGTGAACCTGGTCGTCGAGCAGCGGAAGAAGCGAACCCGCGTCGCAAAGAAGGAGATGGTCGTGGAGGACTTGGACGCTTACGGCCGCCACGTGGAAGCGGTCATGCCCGAAACCAGGATCGACTTGGAGCGAGCGATTGCAGGCCTGCCTCCGCGAGCTCGGGAAGCGCTGATCCTGCGGGACGTGGAGGGGTACACCTACAAGGAAGTCGCGCGAATGACGGGAGTCGCGGTGGGCACGGTGAAGGCGCAGGTGCACCGCGCCCGCAAGCTGGTGAGGCGTGCCCTGAACTTGTGAGTGAGAAGTGGGACGGCGGCCGGGCACGGAATGACGGGGCCGGGCACGGAACGACGAAGGCGAGGGAACGGCGAATGAACGAGCGGGACGAACGACTCCTCAACGACTACCTGGACGGCGCCCTGGGCGAGGAGGAGCGGACGGCGCTGGAGGCGCGCCTGGACGGCGAGCTGCGCCTCCTTCGGGAGTACGCCGCCCTCTTGGAGGTCGTCAAGGCGATGGGGGACCTGCCTGCCGAGGCGAGGCCGGTCGACCCGGACGCGATCTGGGCTCGAATCGCGGAGCGGACCGGCGCTGGCGCCGGGGAGGACGTGAGGGGAGGCGCGTCGGTTCGCTCCGCACTCGGGCCACTCGGGTCCACCGAAGGAAGATCGGGATGGGCCGCCGTTCGGTCCGCGGGAGCGGCGCGAAGGGCGCTTCGGGCTTGGCGGTCTGCGCCGACCCTGCCCCGGCTGGCGGCGACGCTGGTCCTGGCGGCGCTCTCCGGCGCGGCCGCTTGGCTGGCGCTGGGCGCCCCGAGCTTCGGTCCTGCCGCCGACCCGCAGGCCGGGGTCGGAGCCGTTGCCCAGTCTGACGGGGTTTCTTCCCAGGCGTCCGCCGGCGTCGTGGCGGCCCTTGCAGGCGCCGCGGCTCCCGACGTCGACGCCATCTTCGAAGGCTACGAGACCTCGACCCGCGTATTCGATCGCGTTCTGGAGGAGGGAGCGTCGACGCTTTCGCCGGAGACGCTGGACGCGGTCCGGGAAGCGCTGGCGGTCGCGGACCACGCAATAGCCGAGGCGCGCCGGGCCTTGGAGGAAGATCCGGGAAGCGAGGAGCTGGCGCGAATCCTCTTCGCAAGCATGAAGCGGCGGCTGGAGCTGCTGCGAAGCGCCGCGGCAGTGGTCCAGTCGGCGGCCCAGTAGTAGGCGGCAGAAGGAGGCGAGAGATGCTTCTCGAAGCGTTGACGGCAGGGCTGGCGGCGACGGGCGCGGTCACGACGTCCCCAGCAGGATGGCCCGCCAAGGCGGCGTCGGCGCCAGTCGCGGTCCAGGAAACCGACACGACCTTTGGGGCCCGGGACGCGTCGCGGCTGGACGTGGAGAACCACGGCGGCGAGATCGTGGTGGAAGGGTGGGACCGGAACGAAGTGCGCGTCCGGGCCGACCATTCGCGCCGCCGCCAAGTGGAGATCCGCCGTTCCGGGGGGACGGTGTACGTGGAGGCGGCCGGAAACGGGTTCTCGGGCGTCGCCAGGTACCACATCCAGGTGCCCGCCGGCTTCGACGTCTCGGCAGAGGGCTGGCGGACCGCCATCGAAGTGAAGGGAACCACCGGACGGATCGACGCCGAGACCTTCACGGGGAACGTCTCCGTCAGGGGAGGACGGGGCCGGGTGTCGGCCTCGACCGTCAACGGCAGCTTGACGATCGCCGACGCCCAAGGGGACGTGACCGCCGAGAGCGTCTCGGGGACGATCCGGATCGCCGGGGCCGAAGGCTGGATCAGCGCCGAGACGATGTCGGGCACGGTTCGAGTGTCGAACTCGCGGGGGTCCGTCGTGGCGGAGGCGATTGCCGGCGCCGTGATCCTGGACGCCGTGGCGGCCGCTTCGGTGGAGGCGACCACCGTCGGCGGAAGCATCGAGTTCAAGGGAGAGACGCAGCCGGACGGCGACTACTACTTCAACACCCACGGCGGCCGCATCCTGCTGGAGCTTCCCTCCTCGACCGACGCGGTCCTGGAGGTCCACACAGCCAGCGGCCGCGTCAGGATCGACCATCCGGCGGCGGTTCCCCAGGAGAACCGCTCCCGCCGGTACAGGTCCACCTACACCCTGGGGGCCGGCGGCGCGCTGATCGAAGTGGAGACCTACAGCGGCACGATCGTCGTGCGGCCTCCAGGGTCCTGATCCCCTATGGTGCCGCCCGACGCTCGCCCGTCTTCTTCACGTAGCGCTCGAACCACTCGATCATCTCGGCCAGGGCGTGAAGCACCGACTCCCGCGCCCGGTAGCCGTGGCTCTCGGCGGGCAGCATGACGAGGCGAGCTTTCCCGCCCAGCCCCTTCACCGCGTGGTACATCCGCTCCGACTGCACCGGGAAGGTTCCCGAGTTGTTGTCGGCGGTCCCGTGGATCATCAGCATGGGCTCGTCGATCTGGTCCGCGTGCATGAACGGCGACATGGCGAAGTAGAGGTCCGGCGCCTCCCAGAAGGTCCGCCGCTCCGACTGGAAGCCGAAGGGGGTCAGGGTGCGGTTGTAGGCGCCGCTCCGGGCGATCCCGGCCTGGAAGAGGTCCGAATGCGCCAGCAGGTTGGCGGTCATGAAGGCGCCGTAGGAGTGGCCGCCGATCCCGATGCGGTCCGGGTCCGCCACTCCCATCGACACCACCAAGTCCACCGCGGCCTTCGCCGACGACACCAGCTGCTCCACATAGGTGTCGTTGGCCACGTCGCCGCCGATGATGGGCATCGTGGGGTCGTCGAAGACGGCGTACCCCTGGGTCAGGAAGAACATGTGGGACGAGCCGCCGATCCTCGAGAAGCGGTTGGGGGAGCCCCGCACCTGCCCCGCCGTCCGGGCGTTGGAGTACTCCCGGGGGTAGGCCCAGAGGACGGTGGGCAAGCGGCCGCCGTCGTAGCCGGGCGGCAGGTAGAGCGTGCCCGACAGCTGGACGCCGTCTTCCCGCTCGTAGGTCAGGAACTCCTTCGACACCTCCGCCAGCTGGGGCGCCGGGTTCGGGAAGCGGGTCAGCGCCCGGCGGTCGTCGCTGCGCAGGTCCCGCAGGTAGTAGTTCGGAGGCTCGGTCTTGGACTCGTAGCTGGTGAGCACCCGCCGTCCTTCGTCGTCCAGCATGGCCACGACGGTCTCGTAGGAATCGGGTCCGGAGCGGAAGAGGCGCTCCGTCTCGCCCGTCTCCACGTTCATGCGGTCCAGGAAGGGCCGGTCGCCCTCGTCGGAGGCGCCCGCGCCGCGCAGGTATATCCAACCGTCCCGCTGGACCATTGCGTCGCCCGCCGGGTTCATGACCGGCGAGCCCGGAGCGCCGTAGCGGTCTTCCGAGTTGCGCTCCCACAGGAGTTCCATGGCGAACGGTCGCGAGCCCATGTCGGCCTTCCATGTGCGGATCGTGCGGCTGGGCCGGTCGTACTCGGTCAGGAAGGCCAGGTCGCCTGCCCCGCGGGTGGTCCCCATGAGACGGAACTCGGTGCGGACGAGCTCTTCGGCCTCGCCGTCGAAGGGCGCCCGCAGGGCCATCAGCCGGTCGCGGTGGGCCGCGTCGGCCCGGGGGTCGCCGCCGTCCAGCGCCTCGGTGTAGGCCAGCACGTCGTCTTCGCCGTCCATCCAGCGATGGCCTCGCGGGCCGTCGTAGACGCCGCCGATGGGAATCCCCTCGCCCAGGCCGATCTCGTGCACGGCGCCCACCACCCGTCCGTCGATCTCCCAGACCTCCACGTCGCGGGCGAAGAGGCGGTCCGGCACCAAGTACGAGAACGGCTTCCGCAGGCGCTGGACCAAGATCAGCTCTCCGCTGGGCGACACGCTGACGGACCCGAAGACGCCCGGCGAGCCGAGGGGCCGCGCTTCGCCGGAGGCGGCGTCCACGACGGCGAGCCGGGCCGCGACGTAGTGCTCGTACAGCGCCACGTCGTGGGGCGACTTGAGGAGGTCCTGGTACGTGCGAACCGGCGCCCGCCGCCCTTCCGACTCCTGCACGACGGGTCCGGTCGGCGTCGTCGGCTCCGCTGGCGGGGCGCCCCTGCCTTCCGGCACGAGGCGGCACAGGAGCGCGCTGCTGTCGGGGAGCCATTCGCACGCCCGTCCGCCGGCGCCGTTGAGCCTGGGGCCCACCAGCATCCGGGCCTCCGCCGACGCCACGTCGGCCGCCCACAGCTCGATGCCGCGGTTCGTGGCGCGCTCGAAGGCGAAGGTCATGCCGTCGGGAGAGAAGTCGGGGGTGGACCAGCCGTCTCCTTCGGGCAAGTCGATGGCGCGTTCGGCCCCGCTCTCCACCTCCAGCACGCTGAAGCCGGTCACCAGGGACGAGCCGAAGCGCCCGTTCGTGGCCGGGTTGATCCGCCGCCCAGCCAGGCGGAGCATCGGCTGCGACTGCTCCTCGATGCTGGGCATGTTCTTGCGGTGGGCCAGCGCCAGCCAGCGCCGGTCCGGGGAGACGGACACGAAGGGCGCGGGGGGCGCGTCCAGGATCTCGACCACCTCGGGGGGCGGCTCCCGGTAGCTGGTCTGGGCGACTGCGGGCGTCGCGACGGTGGATGCGCCGGCAGCCAGGGCGCCGGCCACGAAGACGCCGGCGAAGAGGGATGCGCGGGATGCCGGGCGGGATGCGGACGCAGGACAAGCGGAACGGGCGCGGTTCATGGATGTCACCTCCACGACGAGGCAGGACGGACAACTGCGAAGTCGACAGAGTGGGGAAGGGACGCCGGCTTCGGCAAGGGGTGGCCAAGGGGCTTCCGCGCAGCCCGGCGGGCAGTCTCGCAGGCTCTACCTTTCGTTGAGCTTGCCGATGCGCTATCTATTGAGTTCGGCTCCGAAGCCTGGACTGCATCCAAACTTTCGCATGCTCCCAATCCGCTCTTGCTACGTGCTGCTAGGCCAGCGCGATGGACGCCCCGGCCCTGCCGAGGGGGCCCGCCCGGTGAATGTCGAGTCGAGCCCCTCTGGCCCGGCATGGCGCACGAACGGCTGGCTCGGCCACGCCCAAGCGCGCGCGGGTGCCCCTTGGGGGGGGAACCTAAGCGCGGTACTCACTCAATCCCCCTCCCCCCTCCCCCCCCCCCCCCCCCCCCCCCCCCCCCCCAGCGCGCCTTTGTGGCTCTTCGCATTGCTGTCGTATGAATCGAGTTGGCGGCGACGGCAAGACGGTGCGACTGACGACAAGGAAAGCGGCCGTTCTATTATGGCGACTCATGCAACCCGTCGTTGTTTTTTTGTCACCTGGGCTGGAGCTTGCGAGACCGGATGCGGCGCATGGCCTACAAGCCCCAGTGGTGAGCGGCGTGCAGATCACCTCATCACCGGTGAGCGACTCGACGTACCAGTTGGGGGAGAGAATCTATGTCAAAGTAATGTTCAGCAAGCCATTAAATCATTTCATAGTGGGCGCGCCGCAGCTGGCGCTGACGATCGGGTCCTTGACGAGGCAAGCGAATTTTTTTACGAGCGGTTCAAACAGCTTGACATTCATGTACGATATCCAGGCGTCGGACATGGACGCGGACGGGATCAGCATCGGCGCGAACGCACTTTCTCTGAATGGCGGAAGAATCACGTCGAGTGACGATTCGGTGGATGCCGTGCTGGATCTGGGCGACCACGCAGTCAGGAACGACGCCACGCACAAGGTCAACGGAGGCTTAGCGACAGCGCCTTCTATTAGAAGCGTTAATTTCGGAACAAGAGGGAATGCCAGGGCCGATTCAACGTACACGCTGGGCGACGAGATACAGATCTTTGTGCTCTGGGATCGACCCATAACGGTGACGGGTACGCCGCAACTAACGCTGACGATCGGCTCTTTGACGCGGCAGGCGAGCTACTACTACGCCGCGGCACTGCCTAACTATGCCACGTTCCGCTACTACGTCCAGGCGTCGGACATGGACGCGGACGGGATCAGCATCGGCGCGAACGCGCTGACGCTGAACAGCGGAACGATCACGCTTCGAGGTTCGAGTGCGACGAACGCGAATCTGGGCCTTGGGAGTTATGCGATCGCGAACGCGGCGACGAGCAAGGTGAACGGTGGCCGAGAAGAGATACCGGTTGTGAGCAAGGTGTCGGTCGGTCGGCCACCGGTGGGCAGCTCTTTCGGGTACGGCGACACGATTGCCGTGACGGTGACGTTCAACAAGGCGGTGGACGTGACGGGCGCGCCGCAGCTGGCGCTGACGATCGGCTCTTTGACGCGGCAGGCGAGCTACGCCACCGGTACGGGCACGGCGTCGTTGGTATTCCGGTACGTCGTGGGCGACGTGGGCTTAGGAGACATTTTCATCAGCGCGGGTGCGCTGGCGCTGAACAGCGGGACAATCTACGTGGCCGGCGGGACGACTGCCGCGGCACTGGGGCTTCGCAATTACAATAGGATTTACGGAGTGGACAGCAGGCGTCCAGAGGTGAACGGAGTGCTTTTCCTTACACGATCGCAGAGCGACTCGACGTACCAGTTGGGGCACATCATCGAAGTGCGTGTGTTCTTCGGCGAGCCGATTTCAGTGGTGGGTTCGCCGCAACTGGCGCTGACGATCGGTTCGCAGACGCGACAGGCGAACTTGTCCGACACGTCAAGCACTAGCTTGACATTCATGTACGATATCCAGGCGTCGGACATGGACGCGGACGGGATCAGCATCGGCGCGAACGCACTTTCTCTGAATGGCGGAAGGATCACGTCGTCGAACTACCTGTCGAACGAAGCTGTGCTGGACCTGGGCGACTACGCGATCACCAACGCCGCCCATCAAAAGGTGAACGGAAGCTTGAAGACAGCACCGTCTGTCACCCGGGTAAGGATGTCGAGTTTTGCCGGAACCGATTCGACGTACACGATGGGCGATGAGGTCCGCATCACAGTGTGTTGGGATCGAGCCGTCACGGTGACCGGCACGCCGCAGCTGCAGTTGACGATCGGAGCACGGACGCGGCAAGCAAGCCACTGGAGATCAGGCGGGAAATGGGACAACTGTAGCACTTTCCGCTACTACGTCCAAGCGTCGGACATAGACGCGGACGGGATCAGCATCCACACGAACGCGCTGAGGCTGAACAGCGGGACGATCACGCTTCGGGGTTCGAGCGCGACGAACGCGAACCTGCCCCTGGGGACACAAGCGATATCGAACGCCGCAGCGCACAAGGTGGATGGGAGTGTGCCGGTTGTGAGCGCGGTGTCGATCGTCTCGCCTGTGGTGGGCAACACCTTCGAACGGGGCGAGACGATCGAGGTCACGGTGACGTTCAACAAGGCGGTGGACGTGACGGGCACGCCGTGGCTGGCACTGACGATCGGGTCTTTGACGAGGCAGGCGAGCTACGCCAGGGGTACAGGCACGGCGTCGTTGGTCTTCCGGTACGTGGTGGTGGCGGGCGACGCAGACGCAAACGGTTTGAGCATCGGCGCAAACGCACTGAACGGGTCAATTCGTGACATGCGCAGGACAACCGCAGTGCTGAGGTTGGGCAGCCATGCGGTCACAAACAGCACGGGCCACAAGGTGGCGGGCGGGACGTTCACGGTGGCGTCGGCGAGCGGGGTGGCGGTGTCGAGCACTCCGGCGACTGGCGACAGCACGTATGTGCTGGGCGAGCGGATCGAGGTTGAGGTGACGTTCACGCGGCCCGTGACGGTGACGGGCGCACCGCAACTGGCGCTGACGGTAGGTGCAGCAACGCGGCAGGCCGACTACGCTTCCGGCACGGGCACGAAGACGCTGACGTTCGGCTACACGGTGGTGGCGGGCGACGCGGATGCGAACGGGGTCGGCATCGGCGGGAGCGCGTTGGCGCTGAACGGCGGCACGATCGTAGACGCCCGGGATGATTCGACGGCGGCGAACCTAGGGCTGGGGTCGAACGCGATAGTGAACGCCGCAGCGCACAAGGTGGACGGGAGCCGGGCACCGCCGCTCGTGAGCTCAGTGTCGATCGCTTCGCCTGTGGTCGGCGACACCTTCGAGCGGGGCGACTCGGTTGCGGCGATGGTGATGTTCAATAAGGCGGTGGACGTGACGGGCACGCCCCGCCTGGCGCTGACAATCGGAAGCACAACAAGGCAGGCCTTGTACGCTTCGGGCACTGGCACGGCGTCGCTGGTGTTCACGTACTGGGTGGTCCAGACAGACACGGACGCGGACGGGATCAGCATCAGCGCCGGTGCGCTGGCTCTGAACGGCGGGACGATCGACGTGGCTGGCGGAACGTTGGACGCGGCTCTGGGGCTGGGCGGGCATGCGATCTCGAACAGCGCGGGCCACAAGGTCGCGGGCGGCACATTCACGGCGTCGTCGGTGAACGGCGTGACGATAACGAGCGAGCCAGTGAGCGACAGCACCTACCTGCTGGGCGAGCGGATCGAGGTCGAGGTGACGTTCACGCGGCCCGTGACGGTGACAGGCGCACCGCAACTGGCGCTGACGGTCGGCGCAGCGACGCGGCAGGCCGGCTACGCTGATGGCACGGGCACGAATGCACTGACGTTCGGCTACACGGTCGCGGCGTCCGACGCCGACAGCGACGGGCTGAGCATCGGCGCGAGCGCGTTGGTGCTGAACGGCGGCGCGATCAACGACGTGCGGCCCGGGGCGGCAGCGGCGAACCTGGGACTGGGGTCGAACGCAATACCCGACGCCGGGGCGCACAGGGTGGACGGGAGCGGACCGCCGAGCGTGACGGCGGTGTCGATCGCCTCGCCTGTGGTGGGCGACACCTTCGAGCGGGGCGAGACGATCGAGGTTGAGGTGACGTTCAACAAGGCGGTGGACGTGACGGGCACGCCGCAGCTGGCACTGACGATCGGCTCTACAGCGCGGCAGGCGTCGTACGCGAGCGGCGCGGGCACGGCGTCGCTGGTGTTCCGGTACTTGGTGGTCCAGACAGACGCGGACGCGGACGGGATCAGCATCAGCGCCGGCGCGCTGGCTCTGAACGGCGGGACGATCGACGTGGCTGGCGGAACGTTGGACGCGGCTCTGGGGCTGGGCGGGCATGCGATCTCGAACAGCGCGGGCCACAAGGTCGCGGGCGGCACATTCACGGCGTCGTCGGTGAGCGGCGTGACGATATCGAGCAAGCCGTCGGGCGACAGCACCTACAGCCGCACGGAACGGATCGAGGTCGAGGTGACGTTCACGCGGCCCGTGACGGTGACGGGCGCGCCCCAGCTCGCGCTGACGATCGGCAGGACGGGGGGCCGAGCCGACTACGCGAGCGGCACGGGCACGAGCGCACTGATGTTCCGCTACACGGTTCAGGCTGCGGACAGGGACACGGACGGGCTGAGTATCGGCGCGAGCGCGTTGGCGCTGAACGGCGGCGCGATCAACGACGCGCGGCCCGGCGCGGCAGCGGCGAGCCTGGGGCTGGGCGCGAACGCGATATCGAACGCCGCGGCGCACAAGGTGGACGGCAGCCGCGGACCACCGGTTGCGAGCGGGTTGTCGATCTCTTCGCCTGTGGTCGGCGACACGTTCGAGCGAGGCGAGACGATCGAGGTCATGGTGACGTTCAACAAGGCGGTGGACGTGACGGGCACGCCGCAGCTGGCACTGACGATCGGGTCTTTGACGAGGCAGGCGAGCTACGCCAGCGGTACAGGCACGACGTCCTTGGTCTTCCGGTACGTGGTGGTTCGAACAGACGCGGATGCGAACGGCATCAGCATCGGATCAAGCGCCTTGGCATTGAACGGCGGGACGATCGACATGGCTGGCGGAACGTTGGACGCGGTTCTGGGGCTGGGCGCGCATGCGATCTCGAACAGCGCGGGCCACAAGGTCGCGGGCGGCACGTTCACGAGGCCGTCGGTGAACGGCGTGACCATAACGAGCGAGCCGGCGAGCGACAGCACCTACCTGCTGGGCGAGCGGATCGAGGTCGAGGTGACGTTCACGCGGCCCGTGATGGTGACGGGCGCGCCTCAGCTCACGCTGGCGATCGGCGGGGCGAGGCCCCCAGCCGACTACGCGAGCGGCACGGGCACGAACGCACTGATGTTCCAGTATACGGTTCAGGCTGCGGACAGGGACACTGACGGGCTGAGCATCGGCTGGAGCGCGTTGGCGCTGAACGGCGGCGCGATCAACGACGTGAGGTCCGGCGCGGCAGCGGCGAGCCTGGGGCTGGGCGCGAACGCGATATCGGACGCCTTAGCGCACCAGGTGAACGGCAGTGTGCCGGTTGTGAGCGCGGTGTCGATCGCCTCGCCTGTGGTGGGCGACACGTTTGAGCGGGGCGAGACGATTGAGGTCACGGTGACGTTCAACAAGGCAGTGGACGTGACGGGCACACCCCAGCTGACGCTGGCGATTGGAAGCACGACGAAGCAGGCCTTGTACGCTTCGGGCACTGGCACGGCGTCGCTCGTCTTCCGGTACTTGGTGGTGATGGCGGACGCGGACGCGGACGGGATCAGCATTGGCGTCGACGCGCTGGTGCTGAACGGCGGGACGATCGACGTGGCTGGCGGAACGTTGCACGCGGCTCTGGGGCTGGGCGCGCACACGGTCTCGAACAGCGCGGGCCACAAAGTCGCGGGCGGCACGTTCACGGCGTCGTCGGTGAACGGCGTGACCATAACGAGCGAGCCGGCGAGCGACAGCACCTACCTGCTGGGCGAGCGGATTGAGGTCGAGGTGACGTTCACGCGGCCCGTGAGGGTGACGGGCGCGCCCCAGCTCACGCTGACGATCGGCAGGACGGGGAGCCGAGCCGACTACGCGAGCGGCACTGGCACGAACGCACTGACGTTCCGGTACCCTGTTCAGGTTGCGGATAGTAGGGACACGGACGGGCTAAGCATCGGGTCGGGCGCCTTGGCGCTGAACGGCGGTGCGATCGACGACGCGCGGCCCGGCGCGGCAGCGGCGAGCCTGGGGCTGGGCGCGAACGCGATATCGAACGCCGCAGCGCACAAGGTGGACGGCAGTAGGCGTCGGCCGGGCGTGTCGGGCGTGACGCTGGGGCTTGCCCCGGTGGGCGACACGTTCGAGCGGGGCGACGCGATTGCCGTGACGGTGACGTTCACCGACTCGGTGGACGTGACGGGGACGCCGCAGTTGGCGCTGACAATTGGTTCGACGACGAAGCAGGCGAGCTACGCTTCGGGCACGGGCAGCATGTCGCTCGTCTTCCGGTACTTGGTGGTGATGGCGGACGCGGACGCGGACGGCATCAGCATCGAATCAAGCGCGTTGGCGTTGAACGGCGGCGCGATCAAGGAAGCGGGTGGGACGACGGACGCGCTTCTGGGGCTGGGCGTGCTTGCGATCTCGAACAGCACAAACCACAAGGTGGCGGGCGGGACGTTCACGGTGGCGTCGGCGAGCGGGGTGGCAGTGTTGAGCACTCCGGCGACTGGCGACAGCACGTATGTGCTGGGCGAGCGGATCGAGGTTGAGGTGACGTTCACGCGGCCTGTGGCGGTGACGGGCACGCCCCAGCTCTGGCTGACGCTCGACGGCCGGAGGGGGGTCCCAGCCGACTACGCGAGCGGCACGGGCACGAGCGCACTGATGTTCCGCTACACGGTTCAGGCTGCGGACAGGGACACGGACGGGCTGAGTATCGGCGGCGCGTTGGCGCTGAACGGCCACGCGATCAACGACGTGCGGCCCGGCGCGGCAGCGGCGAGCCTGGAGTTGGGCGCGAACGCGATAGTGAACGCCGCAGCGCACAAGGTGGACGGGAGCCGGGCACCGCCGCTTGTGAGCTCAGTGTCGATCGCTTCGCCTGTGGTCGGCGACACCTTCGAGCGGGGCGACTCGGTTGCGGCGATGGTGATGTTCAATAAGGCGGTGGACGTGACGGGCACGCCCCGCCTGGCGCTGACAATCGGAAGCACAACAAGGCAGGCCTTGTACGCTTCGGGCACTGGCACGGCGTCGCTGGTGTTCACGTACTGGGTGGTCCAGACAGACGCGGACGCGGACGGGATCAGCATCAGCGCCGGTGCGCTGGCTCTGAACGGCGGGACGATCGACGTGGCTGGCGGAACGTTGGACGCGGCTCTGGGGCTGGGCGGGCATGCGATCTCGAACAGCGCGGGCCACAAGGTCGCGGGCGGCACATTCACGGCGTCGTCGGTGAACGGCGTGACGATAACGAGCGAGCCAGTGAGCGACAGCACCTACCTGCTGGGCGAGCGGATCGAGGTCGAGGTGACGTTCACGCGGCCCGTGACGGTGACAGGCGCACCGCAACTGGCGCTGACGGTCGGCGCAGCGACGCGGCAGGCCGGCTACGCTGATGGCACGGGCACGAATGCACTGACGTTCGGCTACACGGTCGCGGCGTCCGACGCCGACAGCGACGGGCTGAGCATCGGCGCGAGCGCGTTGGTGCTGAACGGCGGCGCGATCAACGACGTGCGGCCCGGGGCGGCAGCGGCGAACCTGGGACTGGGGTCGAACGCAATACCCGACGCCGGGGCGCACAGGGTGGACGGGAGCGGACCGCCGAGCGTGACGGCGGTGTCGATCGCCTCGCCTGTGGTGGGCGACACCTTCGAGCGGGGCGAGACGATCGAGGTTGAGGTGACGTTCAACAAGGCGGTGGACGTGACGGGCACGCCGCAGCTGGCACTGACGATCGGCTCTACAGCGCGGCAGGCGTCGTACGCGAGCGGCGCGGGCACGGCGTCGCTGGTGTTCCGGTACTTGGTGGTCCAGACAGACGCGGACGCGGACGGGATCAGCATCAGCGCCGGCGCGCTGGCTCTGAACGGCGGGACGATCGACGTGGCTGGCGGAACGTTGGACGCGGCTCTGGGGCTGGGCGGGCATGCGATCTCGAACAGCGCGGGCCACAAGGTCGCGGGCGGCACATTCACGGCGTCGTCGGTGAGCGGCGTGACGATATCGAGCAAGCCGTCGGGCGACAGCACCTACAGCCGCACGGAACGGATCGAGGTCGAGGTGACGTTCACGCGGCCCGTGACGGTGACGGGCGCGCCCCAGCTCGCGCTGACGATCGGCAGGACGGGGGGCCGAGCCGACTACGCGAGCGGCACGGGCACGAGCGCACTGATGTTCCGCTACACGGTTCAGGCTGCGGATAGGGACACGGACGGGCTGAGTATCGGCGCGAGCGCGTTGGCGCTGAACGGCGGCGCGATCAACGACGCGCGGCCCGGCGCGGCAGCGGCGAGCCTGGGGCTGGGCGCGAACGCGATATCGAACGCCGCGGCGCACAAGGTGGACGGCAGCCGCGGACCACCGGTTGCGAGCGGGTTGTCGATCTCTTCGCCTGTGGTCGGCGACACGTTCGAGCGAGGCGAGACGATCGAGGTCATGGTGACGTTCAACAAGGCGGTGGACGTGACGGGCGGGCCACGGCTGGCGCTGACGATTGGCAGCACGACGCGGCAGGCCTCGTACGCTTCGGGCACGGGTAGCATGTCGCTGGTATTCCGGTACTTGGTGGTCCAGACGGACGCGGACGTGGACGGGATCAGCATCGGTGCCGGCGCGCTGGGGTTGAACGGAGGGACGATCGATGTGGCGGGCGGAACGTTGGGCGCGGCGCTAGGGCTGAGCGCGCACACGATCTTGAACAGCGCGGGCCACAAGGTCGCGGGCGGCACGGTCACGGCGTCGTCGGTGAACGGCGTGACGATATCGAGCAAGCCGTCGAGCGACAGCACCTACAGCCGCACAGAACGGATCGAGGTCGAGGTGACGTTCACACGGCCCGTGACGGTGACGGGCGCGCCCCAGCTCGCGCTGACGATCGGCAGGACGGGGGGCCGAGCCGACTACGCGAGCGGCACGGGCACGAGCGCACTGATGTTCCGCTACACGGTTCAGGCTGCGGACAGGGACACGGACGGGCTGAGTATCGGCGCGAGCGCGTTGGCGCTGAACGGCGGCGCGATCAACGACGCGCGGCCCGGCGCGGCAGCGGCGAGCCTGGGGCTGGGCGCGAACGCGATATCGAACGCCGTAGCGCACAAGGTGGACGGCAGCCGCGGACCGCCGAGCGTGAGCGGGTTGTCGATCTCTTCGCCTGTGGTCGGCGACACCTTCGAGCGAGGCGAGACGATCGAGGTCATGGTGACGTTCAACAAGGCGGTGGACGTGACGGGCACGCCGCAGCTGGTGCTGACGATCGGCTCTACAGCGCGGCAGGCGTCGTACGGGAGCGGGCACGGCACGGTGTCGGTGGTGTTCCGGTACTTGGTGGTCCAGACGGACGCGGACGCGGATGGGATCAGCATCGGTGCCGGCGCGCTGGGGTTGAACGGCGGGACGATCGACATGGCTGGCGGAACGTTGGACGCGGCTCTGGGGCTGGGCGCGCATGCGATATCGAACAGCGCGAGCCACAAGGTCGCGGGCGGCACGTTCACGAGGCCGTCGGTGAACGGCATGACGATATCGAGCGTCGCGGCAGACAGTACCTACGTGCTGGGCGATCAGATCGAGGTCGAGGTGACGTTCACACGGCCCGTGACGGTGACGGGCGTGCCCCAGCTCGCGCTGACGATCGGCAGGACGGGGAGCCGAGCCGACTACGCGAACGGCATGGGCACGAATGCACTGACGTTCCGGTACGCGGTTCAGGCTACGGATAGGGACACGGACGGGCTGAGCATTGGCGCGAGCGCGTTGGCGCTGAACGGCGGCGCGATCAACGACGCGCGGCCCGGCGCGGCAGCGGCGAGCCTGGGGCTGGGCGCGAACGCGATATCGAACGCCGCGGCGCACAAGGTGGACGGCAGCCGCGGACCGCGACCCCACGTCGTCAGCGGGGTGAGACTGTGGTCCCGACCGTTGAACGACTCGACGTACCATCTGGGGGAGCAAATCAGCGTTACGCTGACTTTTAACAGGACTGTCTCGTTGCCAGACGAACCGATGTTTGTGTACCTATATATTGACGTCGGTTCGGCGCGCCGCCCAGCGCTCTGCAATAGCCACCCGAGGAGTTTTCGCTCACTGACTTGCCATTACTCAATCGCGGAACGCGACTCTGACTTCAACGGTGTGAGCATCGGTGCCTACGCGGCTAGTCATCATAAGTTTCTGTCGTCGGACGGCTACGTGTCGATGTACCTGGGCACCCACACGATCAAGAACGACGCTAGGCACAAGGTGGACGGAAGCGTCAAGAAAGTGCCGTCTGTGGTTGGAATAACCTTCGAAAATGTGCCTGACGACTCGACGCACGCGCTAGGTGAGCGGATCGAAATCTCAGTGTGGTGGGATAGAAGCGTCCAGGTGGCCGGCATGCCGCAGCTGGCGCTGAGGATCGGGAGCGCGACGCGGCAGGTGTCGCGCAGGTTCTCGAGAGCGCACTTCAGCTCAAGGGTGGAGTTCGCATACGAGGTGCAGGCAATGGACAGCGATTCGGACGGCATCTCTATCGCCGCGAACGCGCTGACACTGAACGGCGCGTCGATCTACCTTCATGGCTCGGCTCACGACCCCGTGAATGCGAGGCTGGGGCTGGGCGCGAACGCAATATCGAACGCCGCAGGGCACAAGGTGGACGGCAGTAGCCGTCGGCCGGGCGTGTCGGGCGTGGTGCTGGGCTCGCCCCCGGTGGGCGACACGTTCGAGCGGGGTGACACGATTGCCGTGACGGTGACGTTCACCGACTCGATTGCCGTGACGGGGACGCCGCAGCTGGCACTGGGGATCGGTTCGCAGACGCGGCAGGCGAGCTACGCGAGCGGGAGCGGGACGACGGCGCTGGTGTTCCAGTACACGGTGATGCAGGCGGACGCGGACGTGGACGGGTTGAGCATCGGGACGAGCGCGCTGGGGCGGAATGGCGGGACGGTCCGGCTGTCGGGCGGCACGCTGCATGCGACTTTGGGGCTGGGCGGCCACGCGATATCGAACAGCACGGGCCACAAGGTGGCGGGCGGGATGTTCACGGCGGCGTCCGTAAGCACGGTGACGATAGCGAGCGCGCCGGCGAGCGACAGCACGTATGCGGAGACGGAGGAGATCGAAGTCGAGGTCTCGTTCAACCGCCGGGTGACGGTCACGGGGACGCCGCAGCTGGCGCTGGCGATCGACACGCTGACGCGGCAGGCGGACTACGTCGGCGGCACGGGCACGGCGACGCTGGCGTTCGCGTACCAGGTGCAGGCGGCGGACGCGGACTCGACCGGTATCGGCATCGGCGCGAACGCGCTGACGCTGAACGGCGGGACGATCGCGGACGCTCGCGACGACACGACGGCGGCCGGGCTGAGCTTGGGAGCGCACGCGATTGCGGACGCTGCTGCGCACAAGGTGAACGGCAGCCTGCCGCCGCCGGTGACGCGCACCACGGGGGCGCCGGAGGCGAGGGGCTTGACGATCGGGGCGCCTGCGGTGGGCGACACCTTCGAGCGGGGCGAGACGATCGAAGTCGAGCTGGCGTTCCACCGGGCGGTGGACGTGACGGGCACGCCGCGGCTAGCGCTGACGATCGGCGCTGCAACCAGGCAGGCCGACTACGCGAGCGGGACGGGCACGGACACGCTGGTGTTCCGGTATGTGGTGGCGTCGGGCGACGCGGACGCGGACGGGCTCGGCATCGGGGCGAGCGCGCTGACGCTGAACGGCGGGACGATCAGGGCGTCGGGCGAGGCGCTGGACGCGCTGCTGGACCTGGGCGCGCACGCCGTGACGAACAGCGCGGGCCACAAGGTCGCGGGCGGGACGTTCACGACGCCGGCCGTGAGCGCGGTGACGATATCGAGCACGCCGACGAGCGACAGCACGTATCAGCTGGGCGAGTCGGTCGAGGTGAAGGTGGCGTTCGGCCGTCCGGTGACGGTGACGGGCGCGCCCGAGCTGGCGCTGACGATCGGCACGCAGACTCGGCAGGCCAGCTACGAGTCGGCGTCGAGCACTGCGGACACGCTGGTGTTCGGGTACGCGGTCCGTCCTGCGGACGCGGACGCGGACGGCATCGGCATCGGCGCGAGCGCGTTGACGCTGAACGGCGGAGCCATCAACGACGTGCGCCCGGGCGCGACTGCTGCGAGTCTGGGCCTGGGCGCGAACGCAGTGACGAACGCGGCGTCGCACAAGGTGAACGGCAGCTTGGGGCCGCCGGGGGTGGTGGGGTTGACGGTGGCTGCGCCGCCGGTGGGCACGACGTTCGAGCGTGGCGACCCGGTGGCGGCGACGGTGACGTTCAACAAGGCGGTGGACGTGACGGGCACGCCGCAGCTGGCGCTGGGGATCGGGAGCGCGACGCGGCAGGCGAGCTACGTGAGCGGCACGGGCACGACGGCGCTGGTGTTCCGGTACGTGGTGGTGCAGACGGACGCGGACGCGGACGGGTTGAGCATCGGCGCGAACGCATTGGCGTTGAACGGCGGCACGATCGACGTTGCGGGTGGAACGACTGACGCCTTGCTGAGCTTGGAGCACCATGCGATCAGCAACGACAGGGCGTTGCACGTCGCGGGCGGGACGTTCACGGCGGCGTCGGTTGCGGGCGTGGCGATCACGAGCAGCCCGGCGAGCGACAGCACGTACGGTCGTACGGAGCGGGTCGAGGTCGAGGTGACGTTCGACCGCAACGTGGCGGTGACGGGCGCGCCGCAGGTAGCGTTGGGGATCGGTTCGCAGACGCGCCAGGCGGCATACGCGAGCGGGACGGGGACGAAGACGCTGGTGTTCCGCTACGCGGTGGTGGCGTCGGACGCGGACTCGACGGGCATCACCATCGGCGCGGGCGCGTTGGTGCTGAACGGCGGGACGATCTCGGACGCTCGGGACACGACGGTGGCAGTGGCGCTGGGGCTGGGGAGCCACGCGATTGCGAATGCTGCTGCGCACAAGGTGGACGGCAACCGGGGTCCGCCGGGTGTGACGGACTTGACGGTCGCGTCGCCGCCGACGGGCGACACGTTCGAGCGCGGCGACGCGATTGAAGCGACGGTGACGTTCAACCGTGCGGTGGACGTGACGGGCACGCCGCAGCTGGCGTTGGGGATCGGTTCGCAGACCCGTCAGGCGGGCTACGCGAGCGGCAGCGGCACGACGGCGCTGGTGTTCCAGTACACGGTGGTGACCGCGGACGCGGACGCGGACGGCTTGAGCATCGGGACGAGCGCGCTGGGGCTGAACGGCGGGACGGTCCGTCTGTCGGGCGGCACGCTGGACGCGACTTTGGGGCTGGGCGGCAACGCGATATCGAACAGCACAGGCCACAAGGTGGCGGGCGGGACGTTCACGGCGTCGTCGGTGAGCGGGGTGTCGATCACGAGCACTCCGTCGAGCGGGGACACCTACGGCCTGGGCGAGGAGATTGAGGTCGAGGTGGCGTTCGTGCGGCCGGTGAGCGTGACGGGCACGCCGCAGCTGGCGCTGGGCATCGGGACGGACACGGTGCAGGCGGACTACGGCTCGGGCAGCGGCACGAAGACGCTGAGGTTCAGCTACGCGGTCGCGGCGTCCGACGCCGACAGCGACGGGCTGAGCATCGGCGCGAGCGCATTGGCGCTGAACGGCGGGGCGATCGTTGATGCGCGCGACGGCGCGACGGCGGCGAGCCTGGGGCTGGGGTCGAGCGCGATCGCCAACGCGGCGTCGCACAAGGTGGACGGCGCGCAGGGGCCGCCGGGGGTGACCGCGCTGTCGATCGCGTCGCCCGTGGTGGGCGACACGTTCGAGCGTGGCGACACGATTGCGGCGACAGTGACGTTCAACAAGGCGGTGGACGTGACGGGCACGCCGCAGCTGGCGCTGACGATCGGGACGCAGACGCGGCAGGCGTCGTACGCGGGCGGCACGGGGACGGCGTCGCTGGTCTTCCGCTACGTGGTGGTGCAGTCGGATGCGGACGCCGACGGGCTCAGCATCGGCGCGAGCGCATTGGCGCTCAACGGCGGGACGATCGACGTGGCGGGCGGGACGATGGACGCGCTGCTGGGGCTGGGCGCGAGCGCGGTGTCGAACAGCGCGGGCCACAAGGTCGCGGGCGGCACGTTTACGGCGGCGTCGGTGAGCGGGGTCGCGGTCACGAGCGTTCCGTCAAGCGACAGCACGTACGGTCGAACGGAGGTGATCGAGGTCGAGGTGACGTTCACGCGCCCGGTGGCGGTGACGGGCGCACCGCAGCTGGCGCTGGGGATCGGCGCTGCGACGCGGCAGGCGTCGTACGCGAGCGGGAGCGGCACGACGGCGCTGGCGTTCCGCTACACGGTGGAGGCGGCGGACGCGGACTCGACGGGCATCAGCGTCGCCGCGAGCGCGTTGACGCTGAACGGCGGTACGATCGCCGACGCTCGGGACGGTTCGACGGCGGCGAGCCTGGGACTGGGGAGCAACGCGATTGCGAACGCCGCTGCGCACAAGGTGGACGGCAACCGGGGTCCGCCAGGCGTGACGGCGCTGACGATCAGTGCGCCTGTGGTGGGCGACACGTTCGAGCGTGGCGAGACGATCGAGGTGTCGCTGGTGTTCAACCGGTCGGTGGACGTGACGGGGACTCCGCGGTTGGCGCTGACGATCGGCAGCGCGACGCGGCAGGCGAGCTACGCGAGCGGTACGGGGACGGACACGCTGGTGTTCCGCTACGTGGTGGCGAGCGGCGACACGGACGCGGACGGGCTGAGCATCGGGGCGAACGCATTGGCGCTGAACGGAGGGACGATCCGGGTTGCGAGCGGCACCCTGGACGCGACTTTGGGGCTGGGCGGGAGCGCGGTTGTGAACAGCACGGGCCACAAGGTTGCGGGCGGGACGTTCACGACGCCGGCGGTGAGCGCGGTGACGATCTCGAGCACTCCGGCGAGCGCGAGCACGTACCAGCTGGGCGAGTCAATCGAGGTGAAGGTGGCGTTCGGTCGTCCGGTGGCGGTGACGGGCTCGCCGCGGCTGGCGCTGACGATCGGGACGCAGACGCGGCAAGCCAGCTACGTGGCCGCTTCCAGCAAGGCGGACACGCTGGTGTTCGGCTACGCGGTCCGTCCGGTGGACGCGGACGCTGACGGGATCAGCATCGGCGCGAGCGCGCTGACGCTGAACGGCGGAGCCATCAACGATGTGCGTGCGGGCGCGACCGCTGCGGTGCTGGGCCTGGGCGCGAACGCGGTGTCGAACGCTGCGGCGCACAAGGTGAACGGCAGCCTTGGGCCGCCGGGGGTGGTGGGGTTGACGGTGGCTGCGCCACCGGTGGGCACGACGTTCGAGCGTGGCGACACGGTGGCGGCGACGGTGACGTTCAACAAGGCGGTGGACGTGACGGGCACGCCGCGGCTGGCGTTGTCGATTGGGACGCAGACGCGGCAGGCCGGCTACGCATCGGGGACGGGCACGACGGCGCTGGTGTTCCGGTACGTGGTGGTGCAGGCGGACGCGGACGCAGACGGGTTGAGCATCGGCGCGAGCGCGCTGACGCTCAACGGCGGAGCGATCGATGTGGCGGGCGGAACGACGGACGCCTTGCTGAGCCTGGAGCACCACGCGTTCAGCAACAACGAGGCGTTGCGCGTCGCGGGCGGGACGTTTACGGCGGCGTCGGTTGCGGGCGTGGCGATCACGAGCAGCCCGGCGAGCGACAGCACGTACGGTCGTACGGAGCAGGTCGAGGTCGAGGTGACGTTCGACCGCAACGTGGCGGTGACGGGTGCGCCCGAGCTGGCGCTGGGGATCGGGAGCCAGACGCGCCAGGCGGCGTATGCGAGCGGTTCGGGCACGAAGACGCTGGCGTTCCGCTACGCGGTGCAGGCGTGGGACGCGGACTCGACGGGCATCAGCATCGGGGCGAGCGCGCTGGGGCTGAACGGCGGGGCGATCTCGGACGCTCGAGACACGACGGCGGCGGTGGCGCTGGGGCTGGGGAGCCACACGATCGCGAACGCTGCTGCGCACAAGGTGGACGGCAACAGGGGTCCGCCGGGGGTGACGGGCTTGACGGTTGCGTTGCCGCCGACGGGCGACACGTTCGAGCGCGGCGACGCGATTGCGGCGACGGTGACGTTCAACCGCGCGGTGGACGTGACGGGCACGCCGCAGCTGGCGCTGGGGATCGGGAGCGTCACCCGTCAGGCGGGCTACGCGAGCGGGAGCGGCACGACGGCGCTGGTGTTCCAGTACACGGTCGTGCAGGCCGACGCGGACGCGGACGGGTTGAGCATCGGGACGAGCGCGCTGGCGTTGAACAGCGGGACGGTCCGGCTGGCTGGCGGCACGCTGGACGCGACTTTGGGTCTGGGCACGCACGCGGTGTCGAACAGCACGGGGCACAAGGTAGCGGGCGGGACGTTCACGGCGTCGTCGGTGAGCGGCGTGACGATCTCGAGCACTCCGTCGAGCGGCGACACGTACGGCCTGGGCGAGGAGATCGAGGTCGAGGCGACGTTCGTTCGTGTGGTGAGCGTGACGGGCACGCCGCAGCTGGCGCTGGGCGTCGGATCCGACACGGTGCAAGCGGACTACGCCTCGGGCACCGGCACGAAGACGCTGACGTTCAGCTACACGGTCGCAGCGTCCGACGCCGACAGCGATGGGCTGAGCATCGGCGCGAGCGCGCTGGCGCTGAACGGCGGGACGATCGTCGACGCACGCGACGGCGCGACGGCTGCGAGCCTAGGGCTGGGGACGAACGCGATCGTCAACGCGGCGTCGCACAAGGTGGACGGCGCGCAGGGGCCGCCGGGCGTCACCGCGCTGTCGATTGCGTCGCCCGTGGTGGACGACGTGTTCGAGCGAGGCGACACGATTGCGGCGACAGTGACGTTCAACAAGGCGGTGGACGTGACGGGCACGCCGCAGCTGGCACTGGGGATCGGGACGCAGACGCGGCAGGCGTCGTACGCGGGCGGCACGGGCACGGCGTCGCTGGTTTTCCGCTACGTGGTGGCGAGTGGCGACGCGGACGCGGATGGGCTCAGCATCGGCGCGAGCGCGCTGGCACTGAACGGCGGAACGATCGACGTGGCGGGCGGTACGACGGACGCGTTGCTGGGTCTGGGCACGCACGCGGTTGTGAACAGCACGGGCCACAAGGTCGCGGGCGGCACGTTCACGGCATCTGCGGTGAGCGGGGTCGCGGTCACGAGCGCTCCGTCGAGCGACAGCACGTACGGTCGGACGGAGGTGATCGAGGTCGAGGTGACGTTCACGCGCCCGGTGACGGTGACGGGCGCACCGCAGCTGGCGCTGACGATCGGCACGCAGACGCGGCAGGCGTCGTACGCGAGCGGGAGCGGCACGACGGCGGTGACGTTCGGCTACACGGTGCAGGCGGCGGACGCGGACTCGACGGGCATCAGCATCGGCTCGAGCGCTTTGACGCTGAACGGCGGGACGATCGCTGATGCTCGGGACGGTTCGACGGCGGCGGCGCTGGGTCTGGGGAGCAACGCGATCGCGAACGCTGCTGCGCACAAGGTGGACGGCAACCGGGGTCCGCCGGGGGTGACGGCGCTGACGATCAGTGCGCCGACGGTGGGCGACACGTTCGAGCGGGGCGAGACGATCGAGGTGTCGCTGGTGTTCAACCGCGCGGTGGACGTGACGGGGACTCCGCGGTTGGCGCTGACGATCGGCAGCGCGACGCGGCAGGCGAGCTACACTGTGGGTACAGGTACGGACACCTTGGCGTTCCGGTACGTGGTGGCGAGCGGCGACGCAGACTCGACGGGCATCAGCATCGGGGCGAGCGCATTGGCGCTGAACGGCGGCACGATCAAGGTGGCGGGCGGAACATTGGACGCGACGTTGGGGCTGGGTTCAAGCGCGGTGACGAACAGCGGGGGCCACAAGGTTGCGGGCGGCACGTTCACGACGCCGGCGGTGAGCGGCGTGACGGTCTCGAGCACGCCGGCGAGCGCGAGCACATACCAGCTGGGCGAGTCAATTGAGGTGAAGGTGGCGTTCGGTCGTCCTGTGGCGGTGATGGGCTCGCCGCGTCTGGCGCTGACGATCGGGACGCAGACGCGGCAGGCCAGCTACATGGCCGCTTCCAGCAAGGCGGACACGCTGGTGTTCGGCTACGCGGTCCGTCCTGCGGACGCGGACGCGGACGGTATCAGCATCGGCACTAGCGCGTTGACGCTGAACGGCGGGACCATTGCGGATGTGCGTCCGGGCGCTGCCTCTGCGGCGCTGGGTCTGGGCGCAAACGCGGTAACGAACGACGTGTCGCACAAGGTGAACGGCAGCTTGGGGCCGCCGGGGGTGGTGGGGTTGACGGTGGCCGCGCCGCCGGTGGGCACGACGTTCGAGCGCGGCGACACGGTGGCGGCGACGGTGACGTTCAACAAGGCGGTGGACGTGACGGGGACGCCGCGGCTGGCGTTGTCGATCGGGACGCAGACGCGGCAGGCCGGCTACGCATCGGGGACGGGCACGACGGCGCTGGTGTTCCGGTACGTGGTGGTGCAGACGGACGCGGACGCGGACGGGTTGAGCGTCGGCGCGAGCGCATTGGCGTTGAACGGCGGGACGATCGACGTGGCGGGCGGTACGACGGACGCTTTGCTGAGCTTGGTGCACCACGCGATCAGCAACGACGGCGCGCGCCGTGTCGCGGGCGGGACGTTCACGGCGGCGTCGGTTGCGGGCATGGCGATCACCAGCAGCCCGACGAGCGACAGCACGTACGTACGTACGGAGCGGATCGAGATCGAGGTGACGTTCGACCGCAACGTGGCGGTGACGGGCACGCCGCAGGTGGCGTTGGGGATCGGTTCGCAGACGCGCCAGGCGGCATACGCGGGCGGGACGGGGACGAAGACGCTGGCGTTCCAGTACGCGGTGCAGGCGTCGGACGCGGACTCGACGGGCATCAGCATCGGGGCGGTCGCGCTGGGGCTGAACGGCGGGACGATCTCGGACGCTCGGGACACGACGGTGGCGGCCGCGCTGGGGCTGGGGAGCCACGCGATTGCGAACGCTGCTGCGCACAAGGTGGACGGCAACCGGGGTCCGCCGGGGGTGACGAGCTTGACGGTCGCGTCGCCGCCCGTAGGCGACACGTTCGAGCGGGGCGACGTGATTGCGGCGACGGTGACGTTCAACCGTGCGGTGGACGTGACGGGCACGCCGCAGCTGGCGCTGGGGATCGGTTCGCAGACCCGTCAGGCGGGCTACGCGAGTGGGAGCGGCACGACGGCGCTGGTGTTCCAGTACACGGTCGTGCAGGCCGACGCGGACGCCGACGGGTTGAGCATTGGGACGAGCGCGCTGGCGTTGAACGGCGGCACAATCCGTCTGTCGGGCGGTACGCTGGATGCGACGCTGGGTCTGGGCACGCACGCGGTGTCGAACAGCACGGGCCACAAGGTTGCGGGCGGGACGTTCACGGCGTCGTCGGTGAGCGGCGTGGCGATCACGAGCAGTCCGGCAAGCGGGGACACCTACGGCCTGGGCGAGGAGATCGAGGTCGAGGTGGCGTTCGTGCGGCCGGTGAGCGTGACGGGCACGCCGCAGCTGGCGCTGGGCATCGGGACCGACACGGTGCAGGCGGACTACGGCTCGGGCAGTGGCACGAAGACGCTGACGTTCAGCTACACGGTCGCTGCGTCCGACGCCGACAGCGACGGGTTGAGCATCGGCGCGAGCGCGTTGGCACTGAACGGCGGGACGATCGTCGACGCGCGCGACGGCTCGACGGCGGCGAGCCTGGGGCTGGGGACGAACGCGATCGCCAACGCGGCGTCGCACAAGGTGGACGGCGCACAGGGGCCGCCGGGGGTGACTGCGCTGTCGATCGCGTCGCCCGTGGTGGGCGACACGTTCGAGCGGGGCGACACGGTGGCGGCGACGGTGACGTTCAACAAGGCGGTGGACGTGACGGGGACGCCGCAGCTGGCGCTGACGATCGGGCCGCAGACGCGGCAGGCGTCGTACGCGGGCGGCACGGGCACGGCGTCGCTGGTCTTCCGCTACGTGGTGGTGCAGTCGGATGCGGACGCCGACGGGCTCAGCATCGGCGTGGGCGCGCTGGCGCTGAACGGCGGGAAGATCGATGTGGCGGGCGGTACGACGGACGCGCTGCTGGGGCTGGGCGCGAGCGCGGTGTCGAACAGCGCGGGCCACAAAGTAGCGGGCGGCACCTTCACGGCGGCGTCGGTGAGCGGGGTCGCGGTCACGAGCGCTCCGTCGAGCGACAGCACGTACGGTCGAACGGAGCAGATCGAGGTCGAGGTGACGTTCACGCGCCCGGTGACGGTGACGGGCGCACCGCAGCTGGCGCTGGGGATCGGCGCTGCGACGCGGCAGGCGTCGTACGCGAGCGGGAGCGGGACGACGGCGGTGACGTTCGGCTACACGGTGCAGGCGGCGGACGCGGACTCGACGGGCATCAGCGTGGGCGCGCGCGCTTTGACGCTGAACGGCGGAGCGATCGCCGACGCTCGGGACGGTTCGACGGCGGCGAGCCTGGGACTGGGGAGCAACGCGATCGCGAACGCTGCTGCGCACAAGGTGGACGGCAACCGGGGTCCGCCGGGGGTGACGGCGCTGACGATCAGCGCGCCTGTGGTGGGCGACACCTTCGAGCGTGGCGAGACGATCGAGGTCGCGCTGGTGTTCAACAGGGCGGTGGACGTGACGGGGACGCCGCGTCTGGCGCTGACGATCGGCAGCGCGACGCGGCAGGCGAGCTACACTGCGGGTACAGGTACGGACACCTTGGTGTTCCGGTACGTGGTGGCGAGCGGCGACGCGGACACGACGGGCATCAGCATTGGGGCGAGCGCATTGGCGCTGAACGGCGGGACGATCAAGGTGGCGGGGGGAACATTGGACGCGACCTTGGGGCTGGGTGCGAGCGCGGTGACGAACAGCGCGGGCCACAAGGTTGCGGGCGGGACGTTCACGACGCCGGCGGTGAGCGCGGTGACGATATCGAGTACGCCGGCGAGCGCGAGCACGTACCAGCTGGGCGAGTCAATCGAGGTGAAGGTGGCGTTCGGTCGACCGGTGGCGGTGACGGGCTCGCCGCGACTGGCGCTGACGATCGGCACGCAGACGCGGCAGGCCAGCTACGAGTCGGCGTCAAGCAAGGCGGACACGCTGGTGTTCGGGTACGCGGTCCGTCCTGCGGACGCGGACGCGGACGGCATCGGCATCGGCGCGAGCGCGCTGACGCTCAACGGCGGGACGATCAACGACAAGCGTCCGGGCGCGACTGCTGCGGCACTGGGCCTGGGCGCGAACGCAGTGACGAACGCGGCGTCGCACAAGGTGAACGGCAGCTTGGGGCCGCCGGGGGTGGTGGGGTTGACGGTGGCTGCGCCGCCGGTGGGGACGACGTTCGAGCGGGGCGACGCGATTGCGGCGACGGTGACGTTCAACAAGGCGGTGGACGTGACGGGCACGCCGCGGCTGGCGCTGGGAATCGGTTCGACCACAAGGCAGGCGAGTTACGCTTCGGGCACGGGCACGACGGCGCTGGTGTTCCGGTACGTGGTGGTGCAGGCGGATGTGGACACGGACGGGTTGAGCGTGGGCGCGAGCGCGCTGACGCTCAACGGCGGGACGATCGACGTGGCGGGCGGAACGACGGACGCCTTGCTGAGCTTGGAGCACCATGCGTTCAGCAACGACGGGACCTTGCGCGTCGCGGGCGGGACGTTCACGGCTGCGTCGGTTGCGGGCGTGGCGATCACGAGCAGCCCGTCGAGCGACAGCACGTACGGTCGTACGGAGCAGGTCGAGGTCGAGGTGACGTTCGACCGCAACGTGGCGGTGACGGGCGCGCCGCAGGTGGCGTTGGGGATCGGTTCGCAGACGCGGCAGGCGGGCTACGCGAGCGGTTCGGGGACGAAGACGCTGGCGTTCCAGTACGCGGTGCAGGCGTCGGACGCGGACTCGATGGGTATCAGCATCGGGGCGGTCGCGCTGGGGCTGAACGGCGGGACGATCTCGGACGCTCGGGACACGACGGTGGCGGCCGCGCTGGGGCTGGGGAGCCACGCGATTGCGAACGCTGCTGCGCACAAGGTGGACGGGAACCGGGGTCCGCCGGGGGTGACGAGCTTGACGGTCGCGTCGCCGCCCGTAGGCGACACGTTCGAGCGGGGCGACGTGATTGCGGCGACGGTGACGTTCAACCGTGCGGTGGACGTGACGGGCACGCCGCAGCTGGCGCTGGGGATCGGTTCGCAGACCCGTCAGGCGGGCTACGCGAGTGGGAGCGGCACGACGGCGCTGGTGTTCCAGTACACGGTCGTGCAGGCCGACGCGGACGCCGACGGGTTGAGCATTGGGACGAGCGCGCTGGCGCTGAACGGCGGCACAATCCGTCTGTCGGGCGGTACGCTGGATGCGACGCTGGGTCTGGGCACGCACGCGGTGTCGAACAGCACGGGCCACAAGGTTGCGGGCGGGACGTTCACGGCGGCGTCGGTGAGCGGCGTGACGATCACGAGCAGTCCGGCAAGCGGGGACACCTACGGTCTGGGCGAGGAGATCGAGGTCGAGGTGGCGTTCGTGCGGCCGGTGAGCGTGACGGGCACGCCGCAGCTGGCGCTGGGCGTCGGGACGGACACGGTGCAGGCGGACTACGGCTCGGGCAGTGGCACGGAGACGCTGACGTTCGGCTACACGGTCGCGGCGTCCGACGCCGACAGCGACGGGTTGAGCATCGGCGCGAGCGCTTTGGCGCTGAACGGCGGGACGATCGTCGACGCGCGCGACGGCGCGACGGCGGCGAGCCTGGGGCTGGGGACGAACGCAATCGCCAACGCGGCGTCGCACAAGGTGGACGGCGCGCAGGGGCCGCCGGGGGTGACCGCGCTGTCGATCGCATCGCCCGTGGTGGGCGACACCTTCGAGCGGGGCGACACGATTGCGGCGACGGTGACGTTCAACAAGGCGGTGGACGTGACGGGCACGCCGCAGCTGGCGCTGGGAATCGGTGCTGCGACGCGGCAGGCGTCGTACGCGAGCGGCACGGGCACGGCGTCGCTGGTGTTCCGCTACGTGGTGGCGAGTGGCGACGCGGACGCGGACGGGTTGAGCATCGGCGTGAGCGCTCTGGCCTTGAACGGCGGAACGATCGACGTGGCGGGCGGTACGACGGATGCGCTGCTGGGGCTGGGCGCGAGCGCGGTGTCGAACAGCGCGGGCCACAAGGTCGCGGGCGGCACGTTCACGGCGTCTGCGGTGAGCGGGGTCGCGGTTACGAGCGCTCCGTCAAGCGACAGCACGTACGGTCGAACGGAGCAGATCGAGGTCGAGGTGACGTTCACGCGCCCGGTGACGGTGACGGGCGCACCGCAGCTGGCGCTGGGGGTCGGCGCTGCGACGCGGCAGGCGTCGTACGCGAGCGGGAGCGGGACGACGGCGCTGGCGTTCGACTACACGGTGCAGGCGGCGGACGCGGACTCGACGGGCATCAGCATCGGCGCGAGCGCTTTGACGCTGAACGGCGGGACGATCGCCGACGCTCGGGACGGTTCGACGGCGGCGGCGCTGGGTCTGGGGACAAACGCGATTGCGAATGCTCCTGCGCACAAGGTGGACGGCAACCGGGGTCCACCGGGGGTGACGGCGCTGACGATCAGCGCGCCTGTGGTGGGCGACACCTTCGAGCGTGGCGAGACGATCGAGGTCGCGCTGGTGTTCAACAGGGCGGTGGACGTGACGGGGACTCCGAGGTTGGCGCTGACGATCGGTTCATCGACCAAGCAGGCGAGCTACGCGAGCGGTACGGGGACGGACACCTTGGTGTTCCGGTATGTGGTGGCGAGCGGCGACGCGGACTCGACGGGCATCAGTATCGGGGCGAGCGCGCTGGCGTTGAACGGCGGCACGATCCGGGTTGCGGGTGGCACGCTGGCCGCGACGTTGGGGCTGGGCGCGAGCGCGGTGACGAACAGCGGAGGCCACAAGGTCGCGGGCGGGACGTTCACGACGCCGGCGGTGAGCGCGGTGACGGTCTCGAGCATGCCGGCGAGCGCGAGCACATACCAGCTGGGCGAGTCAATCGAAGTGAAGGTGGCGTTCGGTCGTCCTGTGGCGGTGACGGGCTCGCCGCGGTTGGCGCTGACGATCGGCATGACGACCAGGCAGGCGGACTACGAGTCGGCGACGAGCAAGGCGGACACGTTGGTGTTCGGGTACGCGGTCCGTCCGGCGGACGCGGACGCGGACGGGATCAGCATCGGTGCGGGCGCACTGACGCTGAACGGCGGAGCGATCAACGACGTGCGCCCGGGCGCGACTGCTGCGAGTCTGGGCCTGGGCACGAACGCAGTGACGAACGCGGCGTCGCACAAGGTTAACGGCAGCCTGGGGCCGCCGGGGGTGGTGGGATTGACGGTGGCTGCGCCGCCGGTGGGCACGACGTTCGAGCGCGGCGACACGGTGGCGGCGACGGTGACGTTCAACAAGGCGGTGGACGTGACGGGCACACCGCAGCTGGCGCTGGGGATCGGTTCGCAGACCCGTCAGGCGAGCTACGCGAGCGGCACGGGCACGACGGCGCTGATGTTCCGGTACGTGGTGGTGCAGACGGACGCGGACGCGGACGGGTTGAGCATCGGCGCGAACGCATTGGCGTTGAACGGCGGCACGATCGACGTTGCGGGCGGAACGACGGACGCCTTGCTGAGCCTGGAACACCACGCGTTCAGCAACAACGGGGCGTTGCGCGTTGCGGGCGGGACGTTCACGGCTGCGTCGGTTGCGGGCGTGGCGATCACGAGCAGCCCGTCGAGCGACAGCACGTACGGTCGTACGGAGCGGATCGAGGTCGAGGTGACGTTCGACCGCAATGTGGCGGTGACGGGTGCGCCGCAGGTGGCGTTGGGGATCGGTTCGCAGACGCGCCAGGCGGCATACGCGAGCGGGACGGGGACGAAGACGCTGGCGTTCCAGTACGCGGTGCAGGCGTCGGACGCGGATGCGAACGGCGTCAGCATCGGGGCGGTCGCGCTAGGGCTGAACGGCGGGACGATCTCGGACGCTCGGGACACGACGGTGGCGGCCGCGCTGGGGCTGGGGAGCCACGCGATTGCGAACGCTGCTGCGCACAAGGTGGACGGGAACCGGGGTCCGCCGGGGGTGACGAGCTTGACGGTCGCGTCGCCGCCCGTAGGCGACACGTTCGAGCGGGGCGACGTGATTGCGGCGACGGTGACGTTCAACCGTGCGGTGGACGTGACGGGCACGCCGCAGCTGGCGCTGGGGATCGGTTCGCAGACCCGTCAGGCGGGCTACGCGAGTGGGAGCGGCACGACGGCGCTGGTGTTCCAGTACACGGTCGTGCAGGCCGACGCGGACGCCGACGGGTTGAGCATTGGGACGAGCGCGCTGGCGCTGAACGGCGGCACAATCCGTCTGTCGGGCGGTACGCTGGATGCGACGCTGGGTCTGGGCACGCACGCGGTGTCGAACAGCACGGGCCACAAGGTTGCGGGCGGGACGTTCACGGCGTCGTCGGTGAGCGGCGTGGCGATCACGAGCAGTCCGGCAAGCGGGGACACCTACGGCCTGGGCGAGGAGATCGAGGTCGAGGTGGCGTTCGTGCGGCCGGTGAGCGTGACGGGCACGCCGCAGCTGGCGCTGGGCGTCGGGACGGACACGGTGCATGCGGACTACGGCTCGGGCAGTGGCACGGAGACGCTGACGTTCGGCTACACGGTCGCGGCGTCCGACGCCGACAGCGACGGGTTGAGCATCGGCGCGAGCGCGTTGGCGCTGAACGGCGGGACGATCGTCGACGCGCGCGACGGCGCGACGGCGGCGAGCCTGGGCCTGGGGTCGAACGCGATCGCCAACGCGGCGTCGCACAAGGTGGACGGCGCGCAAGGGCCGCCGGGGGTGACCGCGCTGTTGATCGCGTCGCCCGTGGTGGGCGACACCTTCGAGCGGGGCGACACGGTGGCGGCGACGGTGACGTTCAACAAGGCGGTGGACGTGACGGGCACGCCGCAGCTGGCGCTGGCGATCGGTGCTGCGACGCGGCAGGCGTCATACGCGGGCGGCACGGGGACGGCGTCGCTGGTCTTCCGCTACGTGGTGGCGAGTGGCGACGCGGACGCGGATGGGCTCAGCATCGGCGCGGGCGCGCTGGCGCTGAACGGTGGGACGATTGACGTGGCGGGCGGTACGACGGACGCGTTGCTGGGGCTGGGTGCCAGCGCGGTGTCGAACAGCGCGGGCCACAAGGTCGCGGGCGGCACGTTCACGGCGGCGTCGGTGAGCGGGGTCGCGGTCACGAGCGCTCCGTCGAGCGACAGCACGTACGGTCGAACGGAGCAGATCGAGGTCGAGGTGACGTTCACGCGCCCGGTGACGGTGACGGGCGCACCGCAGCTGGTGCTGGGGATCGGCGCTGCGACGCGGCAGGCGTCGTACGCGAGCGGGAGCGGGACGACGGCGGTGACGTTCGGCTACACGGTGCAGGCGGCGGACGCGGACTCGACGGGCATCAGCATCGGCGCGAGTGCTTTGACGCTGAACGGCGGGACGATCGCCGACGCTCGGGACGGTTCGACGGCGGCGAGCCTGGGACTGGGGAGCAACGCGATTGCGAACGCTGCTGCGCACAAGGTGGACGGCAACCGGGGTCCACCGGGGGTGACGGCGCTGACGATCAGCGCGCCTGTGGTGGGCGACACGTTCGAGCGTGGCGAGACGATCGAGGTCGCGCTGGTGTTCAACCGCGCGGTGGACGTGACGGGCGCGCCGCGACTGGCCCTGGGAATCGGGAGCGCGACGCGGCAGGCGAGCTACGCGAGCGGGACGGGCACGGACACGCTGGTGTTCCGGTACGTGGTGGCGAGCGGCGACGCGGACGCGGACGGGTTGAGCATCGGCACGAGCGCTTTGACGCTGAACGGCGGGACGATCAAGGTGGCGGGCGGAACATTGGACGCGACGTTGGGGCTGGGTTCGAGCGCGGTGACGAACAGCGGGGGCCACAAGGTTGCGGGCGGGACGTTCACGACGCCGGCGGTGAGCGGCGTGACGGTATCGAGCACGCCGGCGAGCGCGAGCACGTACCAGCTGGGCGAGTCAATCGAAGTGAAGGTGGCGTTCGGTCGTCCTGTGGCGGTGACGGGCTCGCCGCGGTTGGCGCTGACGATCGGCACGCAGACGCGGCAGGCGGACTACGAGTCGGCGACGAGCACGGCGGACACGCTGGTGTTCGGGTACGCGGTCCGTCCGGCGGACGCGGACGCGGACGGCATCAGCATCGGCGCGAGCGCGCTGGGGCTGAACGGCGGGACGATTGCGGATGTGCGTCCGGGCGCTGCGGCTGCTGCGCTGGGCCTGGGCGCGAACGCAGTGTCGAACGCGGCGTCGCACAAGGTGAACGGCAGCCTGGGGCCGCCGGGGGTGGTGGGGTTGACGGTGGCTGTGCCGCCGGTGAGCACGACGTTCGAGCGCGGCGACACGGTGGCGGTGACGGTGACGTTCAACAAGGCGGTGGACGTGACTGGGACGCCGCAGCTGACGTTGTCGATCGGGACGCAGACGCGGCAGGCCAGCTACGCTTCGGGCACGGGCACGACTGCGCTGGTGTTCCGGTACGTGGTGGTGCAGACGGACGCGGACGCGGACGGGTTGAGCGTGGGTGCGAGCGCGCTGACGCTCAACGGCGGGACGATTGACGTGGCGGGCGGAACGACGGACGCCTTGCTGAGCCTGGAGCACCATGCGATCAGCAACGACGGCGCGTTGCGCGTTGCGGGCGGGACGTTCACGGCGTCGTCGGTGAGCGGCGTGTCGATCGCGAGCGTTGCCGCAAGCGACAGCACCTACGGGTTGAGCGAGCAGATTGAGGTCGAGGTGACGTTCGTGCGGCCGGTGGCGGTGACGGGGACACCGCAGCTGGTGCTGGGGATCGGCGCTGCGACGCGGCAAGCAGACTACGCGAGCGGCACGGGGACGAAGACGCTGGCGTTCAGCTACACGATCGCGGCCACGGATGCGGACGCAAACGGGATCAGCATCGGCACGAGCGCGCTGACGCTCAACGGCGGAACGATCGCCGACGCTCGGGACGGTTCAAGGGCGGCCAGCCTGGGCCTGGGCTCCAACGCGATCGTGAATGCGGCGGCGCACAAGGTGGACGGCACGCAGGGTCCGCCGGGCGTGATCGGCTTGGTCGTCGCGTCGCCGCCGACGGGCGACACGTTCGAGCGTGGTGACGTTGTTGTGGCGACGGTGACGTTCAACAAGGCGGTGGACGTGACGGGCACGCCGCAGCTGGTGCTGGGGATCGGGAGCCAGACGCGGCAGGCGAGCTACGCCAGCGGCACGGGTACGGCGTCGCTGGTGTTCCAGTACGTCGTGGTGACCGCGGACGCGGACGCCGACGGGCTCAGCATCGGGACGAGCGCGCTGGCGCTGAACGGCGGAACGATCGACGTGGCGGGCGGAACGACGGACGCGGAGTTGGGGCTGGGCACCCACGCGATATCGAACAGCGCGGGCCACAAGGTAGCGGGCGGGACGTTCACGGCGTCTGCGGTGAGCGGCGTGACGGTCACGAGCAGCCCGGCGAGCGGGGACACTTACGGCCTGGGCGAGGAGATAGAGGTCGAGGCGACGTTCGTGCGGCCGGTGAGCGTGACGGGCACGCCGCAGCTGGCGCTGGACATCGGGACCGACACGGTGCAGGCGGACTACGGCTCGGGCAGTGGCACGAAGACGCTGACGTTCAGCTACACGGTCGCGGCGGCGGACGCCGACAGCGACGGGTTGAGCATCGGCGCGAGCGCTTTGGCGTTGAACGGCGGGACGATCGTCGACGCGCGCGACGGCGCGACAGCGGCGAGCCTGGGGCTGGGGACGAACGCGATCGCCAACGCGGTGTCGCACAAGGTGGACGGCGCGCAGGGGCCGCCGGGGGTGACCGCGCTGTCGATCGCATCGCCCGTGGTAGGCGACACCTTCGAGCGGGGCGACACGATTGCGGCGACGGTGACGTTCAACAAGGCGGTGGACGTGACGGGGACCCCGCAGCTGGCGCTGGGGATCGGTGCTGCGACGCGGCAGGCGTCGTACGCGAGCGGCACGGGTACGGCGTCGCTGGTGTTCCGCTACGTGGTGGCGAGTGGCGACGCGGACGCGGACGGGTTGAGCATCGGGGCGAGCGCTTTGACGCTGAACGGCGGTACGATCGACGTGGCGGGCGGTACGACAGACGCGCTGCTGGGACTGGGCGCGAGCGCGGTCGCGAACAGCGCGGGCCACAAGGTTGCGGGCGGCACGTTCACGGCGGCGTCGGTGAGCGGGGTCGCGGTCACGAGCGCTCCGTCAAGCGACAGCACTTACGGTCGAACGGAGCAGATCGAGGTCGAGGTGACGTTCACGCGCCCGGTGACGGTGACGGGCGCACCGCAGCTGGCACTGGGGATCGGTGCTGCGACGCGGCAGGCGTCGTACGCGAGCGGGAGCGGGACGACGGCGGTGGCGTTCGGCTACACGGTGCAGGCGGCGGACGCGGACTCGACGGGCATCAGCATCGGCGCGAGTGCTTTGACGCTGAACGGCGGGACGATCGCCGACGCTCGGGACGGTTCGACGGCGGCGGTGCTGGGTCTGGGGAGCAACGCGATTGCGAATGCTCCTGGGCACAAGGTGGACGGCAACCGGGGACCGCCGGGGGTGACGGGGCTGTCGATCAGTGCGCCGACCGTGGGCGACACCTTCGAGCGTGGCGAGACGATCGAGGTGTCGCTGGTGTTCAACCGAGCGGTGGACGTGACGGGGATGCCGCGGCTGGCGCTGACGATTGGGAGCGCGACGCGCCAGGCAAGCTACGCGAGCGGGACGGGCACGGACACGCTGGTGTTCCGGTACGTGGTGGCGAGCGGCGACGCGGACGCGGACGGGTTGAGCATCGGCGCGAGCGCGCTGGCGCTGAACGGCGGGACGATCCGGGTTGCGGGCGGCACGCTGGACGCGACGCTGGGCCTGGGCGCGAGCGCGGTGACGAACAGCGGGGGCCACAAGGTTGCGGGCGGGACGTTCACGACGCCGGCGGTGAGCGGCGTGACGATCTCGAGCACGCCGGCGAGCGCAAGCACGTACCAGCTGGGCGAGTCGATCGAGGTGATGGTGGCGTTCGGCCGTCCTGTGGCGGTGACGGGCTCGCCGCGGTTGGCGCTGACGATCGGCACGCAGACGCGGCAGGCCAGCTACGTGGCCGCTTCCAGCACGGCGGACACGCTGGTGTTCGGCTACGCGGTCCGTCCGGCGGACGCGGACGCGGACGGCATCAGCATCGGCGCGAGCGCGCTGGGGCTGAACGGCGGGACGATTGCGGACGTGCGTCCGGGCGCTGCGGCTGCTGCGCTGGGCCTGGGCGCGAACGCGGTGACGAACGACGCGTCGCACAAGGTGAACGGCAGCTTGGGGCCGCCGGGCGTGGTGGGGTTGACGGTGGCTGCGCCGCTGGTGGGCGCCACGTTCGAGCGGGGCGACACGGTGGCGGCGACGGTGACGTTCAACAAGGCAGTGGACGTGACGGGCACGCCGCAGCTGGCGCTGGGAATCGGTTCGACGACGCGGCAGGCGAGCTACGCGAGCGGCAGCGGCACGACGGCGCTGGTGTTCCGGTACGTGGTGCTGCAGGCGGACGCGGACGCAGACGGGTTGAGCATCGGCGCGAGCGCGCTGGTGCTGAACGGCGGGACGATCGACGTGGCGGGCGGTACGACGGATGCCTTGCTGAGCTTGGAGCATCATGCGATCAGCAACGACGGCGCGCGCCGAGTCGCGGGCGGGACGTTCACGGCGGCGTCGGTTGCGGGCGTGGCGATCACGAGCAGCCCGTCGAGCGACAGCACGTACGGTCGGACGGAGCGGATCGAGGTCGAGGTGACGTTCGGCCGGCGTGTGGCGGTGACGGGCACGCCGCAGGTCGCGCTGGGGATTGGTTCGCAGACGCGGCAGGCGGACTACGCGAGCGGGACGGGGACGACGACGCTGACATTCGGCTACACGGTGGCGGCTGCGGACGCGGACGCGAACGGGATCAGCATCGGGGCGAGTGCATTGGCGCTGAACGGCGGAACGATTGCGGACGCTCGTGACGCGAGCGAGGCGGCGGGCTTGGGTCTGGGGAGCTACGCGATTGTCAACGCGGCGGCGCACAAGGTGGACGGCAACCAAGGTCCGCCGGGGGTGAGCGGCGTGTCGGTCGAGTCGCCTCCGACGGGCGACACGTTCGAGCGGGGCGACGTGATTGCGGCGACGTTGACGTTCAACCGTGCGGTGGACGTGACGGGCACGCCGCAGCTCGGGCTGGGGATCGGTTCGCAGACCCGTCAGGCGAGCTACGCGAGCGGGAGCGGCACGACGTCGCTGGTGTTCCAGTACACGGTGGTGCAGGCCGACGCGGACGCGGACGGCATCAGCATCGGGACGAGCGCGCTGGGATTGAACGGCGGCACGATCCGGCTGTCGGGCGGCACGCTGGACGCGACTTTGGGTCTGGGCACGCACGCGATATCGAACAGCACGGGGCACAAGGTTGCAGGCGGTACGTTCACGGCTGCGGCGGTGAGCGGCGTGACGATCTCGAGCGCTCCGTCGAGCGGGGACACGTACGGACTGGGCGAGAAGATCGAGGTCGAGGTGGCGTTCGTGCGGCCGGTGAGCGTGACGGGCACGCCGCAGCTGGCGCTGACGATGGGGACCCGGACGCGCCAAGCGGAGTACGCGAGCGGGACGGGCACGAAGACGCTGACGTTCGGCTACACGGTGGCGGCTGCGGACGCCGACAGCGACGGGCTCGGCATCGGCGCGAGCGCGCTGGCGCTGAACGGCGGAGCGATCGCCGACGCTCGTGACGGTTCGACGACGGCCAGCCTGGGCTTGGGTTCCAGCGCGATTGCGAACGCGGCGTCGCACAAGGTGGACGGCGCGCAGGGTCCGCCGGGCGTGACGGGGCTGACGATCAGCTCGCCTCAGGTGGGCGACACGTTCGAGCGTGGCGAGACGATCGAGGTCAAGGTCGCGTTCAACAAGTCGGTAGCGGTGACGGGGACGCCGCAGTTGGCGCTGGGGATCGGCGCGGCGACGAAGCAGGCGAGCTACGCTGCGGGCACGGGCACGGACACGCTGGTGTTCCGGTACGTGGTGGCGGCTGCGGACGTGGATGCGGACGGGATCAGCATCGGCGCGAGCGCTTTGGCGCTGAACGGCGGGACGATCCGGGTGTCGGGCGGTACGACGGACGCGGTGCTGGGGCTGGGCGCGAGCGCGGTTGCGAACAGCACGGGCCACAAGGTTGCGGGCGGCACGTTCACGGCGTCTGCGGTGAGCGGCGTGGCGATCACGAGCACTCCGCCGAGCGACAGCACGTACGGTCGAACGGAGCGGATCGAGGTCGAGGTGACGTTCACGCGCCCGGTGACGGTGACGGGCGCACCGCAGCTGGCGCTGGGGATCGGTGCTGCGACGCGGCAGGCGTCGTACGCGAGCGGGAGCGGCACGACGGCGGTGGCGTTCGGCTACACGGTGCAGGCGTCGGACGCGGACTCGACGGGCATCAGCATCGGCGCGAGCGCTTTGACGCTGAACGGCGGGACGATCGCCGACGCTCGTGACGGTTCGACGGCGGCGAGCCTGGGACTGGGGAGCAACGCGATCGCGAACGCTGCCGCGCACAAGGTAGACGGCAGCCGCGGGCCCCCGGGGGTGACGGGGCTGTCGATCAGTGCGCCGACGGTGGGCGACACCTTCGAGCGTGGCGAGACGATCGAGGTGTCGCTGGTGTTCAACCGCACGGTGGACGTGACGGGGACGCCGCGGCTGGCACTGACGATCGGGAGCGCGACGCGGCAGGCGAGCTACGCATCGGGGACGGGGACGGACACGCTGGTGTTCCGGTACGCAGTGGCGAGCGGCGACGCGGACGCGGACGGGTTGAGCATCGGCGCGAGCGCGCTGGCGCTGAACGGCGGGACGATCCGGGTCGTGGGCGGCACGTTGGACGCGACGCTGGGGCTGGGCGCGAGCGCGGTGTCGAACAGCACGGGCCACAAGGTTGCGGGCGGGACGTTCACGACGCCGGCGGTGACAGCGGTGACAGTGTCGAGCACGCCGGCGAGCGCGAGCACGTACCAGCTGGGCGAGTCAATCGAGGTGAAGGTGGCGTTCGGCCGTCCGGTGGCGGTGACGGGCTCGCCGCGTCTGGCGCTGACGATCGGGACGCAGACGCGGCAAGCGAGCTACGAGGCGTCGTCGAGCAAGGCGGACACGCTGGTGTTCGGCTACGCAATCCGTTCGGCCGACGCGGACACCGACGGGATCAGCATCGGCGCGAGCGCGCTGACGCTGAACGGTGGGGCGATTGTGGATGTGCGCCCAGGCGCTGCAACTGCTGCGCTGGGACTGGGCGCGAACGCAGTGTCGAACGCGGCGGCGCACAAGGTGAACGGCAGCTTGGGGCCGCCGGGCGTCGTGGGGTTGTCGGTGGCTGCGCCGCTGGTCGGCGACACCTTCGAGCGCGGCGACACGGTGGCGGTGACGGTGACGTTCAACAAGGCGGTGGACGTGACGGGCACGCCGCAGTTGGCGTTGTCGATTGGGACGCAGACGCGGCAGGCCGGCTACGCATCGGGGACGGGCACGACGGTGCTGGTGTTCCGGTACGTGGTGGCGCAGGCGGACGCGGACACGGACGGGTTGAGCATCGGCGCGAGCGCCTTGGCGCTGAACGGCGGAACGATCGATGTGGCGGGCGGAACGACGGACGCGCTGCTGAGCCTGGCGCACCACGCGATCAGCAACGACGGCACGCGCCGCGTGGCGGGCGGGACGTTCACGGCGGCGTCGGTGAGCGGCGTGTCGATCCAGAGCAGCCCGGCGGGCGGCAGCACGTACGGGCTGAGCGAGCAGATCGAGGTTGAGGTGACGTTCAACCGCACCGTGGCGGTGACGGGCGCGCCGCAGCTGGCGCTGACGATCGGTTCGCGGACCCGGCAGGCGGCGTACGTCTCGGTGACCGCCGGCAAGCAGCTGACGTTCCGGTACGAGGTGGTGGCTGGGGACATGGACGCGAACGGGTTGAGCGTGGGCGCGAGTGCTTTGACGCTGAACGGCGGAACGATCGTGGACGCCCGCGACGGGACCATTGCTGCGAGCCTGGGGCTTGGCAGCCACGCGATATCGAGCGACGCGGCCCATCGCGTGGACGGCGCCCAGGGACCGCCGGGCGTGAGCGGCGTGTCGGTCGCGTCGCCGCCGGTCGGCGACACCTTCGAGCGGGGCGACACGGTGGTCGCGACGGTGACGTTCAACAAGGCGGTGGACGTGACGGGCACACCGCAGCTGTCGCTGACGATCGGCGTTGCGACGAAGCAGGCGGCGTACGCTTCGGGGACAGGCACGGCGTCGCTGGTGTTCCAGTACTTGGTTGTGCAGTCGGACGCGGACACGGACGGGTTGAGCATCGGGGCGAGCGCGCTGGCGCTCAACGGCGGAACGATCGACGTAGCAGGCGGGACGGTGGACGCCGTCCTGGGGTTGGGCGCCCACGCGGTGACGAACAGCGCGGGCCACAAGGTTGCGGGCGGGACGTTCACGGCGGCGTCGGTGAGCGGCGTGTCGCTGACGAGTTCGCCGGCGGTGGCGACGACGTACGGTCGCGACGAGCAGATCGAGGTGCAGGTGACGTTCAACCGTCGCGTGACGGTGACGGGCACGCCACAGGTTGCGCTGACGGTGGGCGCGCAGACGCGGCAGGCGGACTACGCGAGCGGGACGGGCACGTACACGCTGACGTTCCGCTACACGGTGGCGGCTGCGGACGCGGACACTGACGGGATCAGCATCGGCCCGAGCGCGCTGGCGCTGAACAGCGGCACGATCAACGACGCCCGGGACGGCACGACGGCAGCGGCGTTGGGACTGGGCAGTCATGCGTTGAGCGCTGCTGCGGGCCACAAAGTGGACGGGACCCTGGCGGGCGCGTCGGTGACGGACGTCGCGGTGTCGAGCACGCCGGAGAGCGGCGACACCTACGGCCTGGGCGAGCGGATCGAGGTGAAGGTGACGTTCGACCGGACGGTGACGGTGACGGGCGCGCCCCAGCTGGCGCTGACGGTGGGCACGGCGACGCGGCAGGCGAGCTACGCCGGTGGCAGCGGCACGGCGACGCTGTGGTTCGCGTACCGCGTGCAGGGCGCGGGCAGTGGCGGCAGCGGCACGGGCGGCGTGGACGCCGACGCGGACGGGATCGGCGTTGCGGCGGGCGCGCTGACGCTGAACGGCGCCAGGATCGTGAACACGGCGGACGGTGTACCGGCGGTTCTGGGTCTAGGCAGCCACGCGATCGCGGCGGCTGCGAACGACAAGGTGGACGGCACGATCGAGGTGGCGCCGGTGGTGGTGGGGATGACGGTGACGAGCACGCCGGGGGCGAGCGGGCTGTACGGTCCCCGGAGCGTGATCCGGGTGGCGGTAACGTTCAGCAGGCCGGTCGAGGTGGCGGGGGCGTCGCAGCGGGCGGGCTACATGTCGGCGGTCACTGTTCCGGTGCGGCTGGCGATCGAGATGGAGGCTCGGACGCGCCATGCGAGCTACGCTTCGGGTTCGGGCACGCCGGTGCTGGTGTTCGAGTACCGGGTGCAGCCTGCGGACCGGGACCCGGACGGCATTAGCATCCGCGCCGACGCGCTGGCCGGGTCGGTTGGCGCGGTGCGGATAGCGGGCGGCACGACGGCGGCGGTGCTGGACCTGGGCAGCTACGCGGTGGAGAACCTGGAGGAGCACCAGGTGAACGGGGCCGGGGGCACGGACCCCGTGTTCGGTCGCGCGGAGTACGAGTTCGAGCTGACGGAGGACGAGGCGGGGCCGGTGGTGGTGGGGACGGTGAGTGCGACGGACCCCTTCGGCGGCGAGGTGACGTACTCGCTGGCGGCGGGCGACGAGGGCCTCTTCGAGGTGGACGCGCGCACCGGCGAGGTGCGGTACGTGGGGACGGGCGAGGACGCGGAGGCGCGTTCGGAGTTCGTGATGATCGTGCGCGCGACGGCCGACGACGGGGAGCGGACGGGCGACGCGACGGTGACGGTGCGGCTGGTGAACCTGAACGACGCGCCGGTGTTCACTGCGGAGCGCTACGCCTTCGCCATGGCGGAGAACGTTGCGGGGCCGCTGGCGCTGGGCGTGGCGGAGGCGGTGGACCTGGACGAGGGCGACACGCTGACGTACCGGCTGGCGGCGGGCGACGCGGACCGCTTCGAGGTGGACGGCGCGACGGGCGAGGTGCGGTACGTCGGCGGCGGCCAGGACTACGAGGGCGCGGGACCGAAGTCGTGGGAGCTGGAGGTGACGGCAACGGACCTGGCGGGCGCGAGCGCCAAGGCGGTGGTGGCGGTGGCGCTGACGAACGTGAACGAGAGACCAGCGTTCGCCGACTCTGCGTACGCCTTTGATCTGGCGGAGAACGCCCGGGGACCGCTGCTGCTGGGCGAGGTTCGGGCGACGGACCCGGACGGCGGCGACTGGCTGTCGTACGCGCTGGCGGCGGGCGACGCCGAGCGGTTCAAGGTGAACGCGACGAGCGGAGCGGTGCAGTACGTGGGGTCCGGCGAGGATGCGGAGACGGGCCCAGACAGCTGGGAGCTGGAGGTGACGGCGACGGACCGGGGCGGCCTGGCGACACGGACCCGAGTGGTGGTGACGCTCGAGGACCGGAACGAGGGCCCGGTGTTCGTCGAGTCGAGCTACGAGTGGGAGCTGGCGGAGCACGTGGCGGGCCCGGCGGAGTTGGGCACGGTGGTGGCAACGGATGTGGACGCGGGCGACACGCTGCGCTACAGCCTGAGCGGCGCGCGCGCGGCGCTGTTCGACGTGGGCGAGTCGAGTGGCGTGGTGTGGTACGTGGGTGCGGGCGCGGACGCGGAGACGGGCCCGGAGGGCTGGAAGTTCGAGGTGGTGGCGACGGACCGGGCTGGGTTGGCGGCGGTGGCGAAGGTGAGGGTGTTGCTGCTGGACGTGAACGAGGCGCCCGCGTTCGTGGACTCCGCGTATGCCTTCGAGCTGGCGGAGAACATATCTGGGCCCCGGGAGCTGGGTCGGGTCGAGGCGACGGACCCGGACCGCGGCGACGCGCTGACCTACAGCTTGGCGCAGGGCGACGCGGGTCGGTTTGAGGTGGATGGCGCGAGCGGGCAGGTGCGCTACGTGGGCGTCGGCGAGGACTACGAGAACAGTCCGCCGGAGTTCGCGCTGGTGGTGCGCGTGACGGACGCGGGCGGCCTGACGGCCGAGGCTACGGTCATGGTGACGCTGCTGAACGTGAACGAGGAACCGGAGGCGGTGGGTTCGCTGTCGTTGCCGGTGCTGGAGGCGGGCGGCGCGCCGTGGGAGGTGGGTCTGGGCGAGTACTTCCGCGACCCGGACGGCGACGCTTTGAGCTACGCGGTGGTGTCGTCGTCGCCGAGCGTGGCGGAGGCGACGGTGTCGGTCGCGGGGCGGCTGTCGGTGGCGGCGCGGGAGATCGGCGCGGCGGTGGTGACGGTAACGGCGAGCGACGCTGGCGGCTTGACGGCGACGCAGCGTGCGAGCGTGACGGTCGAGGCGTCGCGTTCGGATCGAGCGCGTGCGCTGAAGCTGACGCTGGCGGCGTTCGGTCGGTCGCTGGGGACGGAGACGGTCGACGCGATCGGCGGGCGTCTGGGGCTCGAGTCGTCGGGCTCGCTGGGCCGTTCGCACGTGCAGCTGGGCGGGGGCTCGCTGAGCTGCGCCACGTTCGGCAGCGACAGCGGCGACAGCCGCGTCGAAGGCGCAGCCACGGTCGCGGCCGACTCGGTCGCCGATGCGGACGGAACGGGCGAAGGCGGTGCGGGCTCGGGAGGGGGCGGCCAGTGCGGTTTCGAGTCGCTGGTGCGGGACGCAACGGGGCTGCTGGGGTTCCAGATCACGCACCCGGGCACCCCCGGCTCGGGACCTGGAGACGGCATCCCGGGCGGGACGCTGGACTTGGCCGCCATCTTCTTCGGCGACGGCGCGGCGGGCATGGGTGGCGCTCCGCCCAGCTCCCTCGGCACGGGCGGCTCGTACCGGGGCCAGCGGGAAGAAGACGCGCTGCCCGCCGAGCGCGAGCGCGGCGGCGTCGCGTTCAGCCCGCTGACGAGCAGCGACCTCCGCTCCCGGAGCTCGTTCCAGCTCTCCTTTGGCGGCGGGCAAGGCGGTGACGCCGCCGACCCGCTCCAGGCGGTGTCCCGATCCGGCTGGACGCTGTGGGGCCAGGCCAACGTGGGCGAGTTCGAGGGCCGTCCCGAAGACGACTTTACCATGGACGGCCGCACCCGCTCGGCGTACCTGGGCCTGGACTACCGCTTCGGCTCGGGCTTCCTGATGGGCGTGGCCGGCTCGCGCAGCGACATGGCGGCGAACTACGAGAGCGGGATCAACGGCGTGGGCAAGACGAAGGCCCACCTGACCAGCCTCTACCCCTACGCGAGCTGGTTGTCCCAGGGCGGCTTCGGCGTCTGGGGCTTGGCCGGCGCGGGCCGGGGCGCCGCCAACGTGGGCGAGACGGGTCCGACCTACGACGCCGACCTGCGGATGCGGATGGGCGCGCTGGGCGTGCGTCAGCAGCTGGTGGGCGGCTTGGCGCTGAAGGCCGACGCCTTCGCGGTGCGGATGACGACGGACGCGTCGAACGGACATGTGGCGGCGGTGACGGCCGACGCGCAGCGCGTCAGGCTGGCGCCCGAGCTGGGCGGGCAGTGGACGGGCGACGGCATGGCGATGCGCACCCGCATCGAGGTGGGCGGTCGCTACGACGGCGGCGACGCAGAGACGGGGATGGGTGCGGAGGCGGGCGCCGAACTCGGGTTCACGCACCAGGGCAGCGGCCTGAGCCTGGATGCCCGGGGCCGGATGCTGCTGATCCACCAGGATCGGAACTTCAAGGAGTGGGGCGCGGGCGTCGCGTTGAGGCTGCAACCCGGTCGCGATGCGGGCGGGCTGTCGCTTTCGCTCGAGCCGTCGTGGGGCGTCGCTTCGGGTGGCGGTGCGCAGTCGCTGTGGCAGGGCGACGACGTGTGGCGGAGCGCAGGCGTGCCGGCGCTGGGCGCGACGAGTCCGGCGGTGCCGGCCAGCCACGGCGATGTTGCCGGCCTTGGCGGTCCCGCCCACCACGGTGCAGGGGCGTCCCCGGGCCTATTGGCCGCCCGGAACGCGACGGGCTGGGCGCCGGACCGCTTGGCGATGGAGGTGGGCTACGGTGTGGCACTGCCCGGCGGCGGCCGGATCAAGCCGTTCGGCCGCTGGAGCCGAGAAGGTCCGGCGGGCTACCGCCTGAACGTGGGCACCCAGTGGGCGATGCTGGGCGGCGAGACCGCCGAGCAGCAGGACCCTGGCCTCCGCCTGCTGATGGACTTCTTTGGCGAGCAGGTGGCCGACGGACTCCAGCCTCTGGAACGCCGCGTCGGACTCGTCGGCACGATCACCTTTAACCAGGACTAGTAGGCGTACGCTTCGACCTGTCCGGCCGTGCCTCCCGAAGGGCGAATAGTAGGAATCGCGGGTTCGTTCGTTAACAGGTTGCAGATCGGAGCGTCGCACCGATTCGGTCACGGGTTGGCGCGATGCGAGCCGCCCTCTCCAACAAGGAGACGCATCGTGACGTTCCACACGTCGGCACACCATTCGTCTCGGAAGTTGGCGGTGGCGGCCGCGATGGTTGTTTCGATGTCGGCGTGTGGCGAGCCGGGAGAGCAGGCCCTAATCGTCCCCCGCTGGCGCCGTTCGCGTCGGTGTCGGTTCCCCTCAGCCGAAACAACCAAGTCGTCTTGACCGACGAAGCGACCGCCTGCGTGGTCGACTCCTATGAAGTGCGCGTGTTCTGCGTCGGCCGGACGGATTCGTCGGCACGCGCCTTTGGTCGCCAGGGCGACGGGCCGGGCGAGTTTCGCGAAATCTCCAAGATCGTCGGCGGCTCCGACGGAGCTGTCGGAGTGGTGGACTTCGAGCTGAGGAGACTTCAAGTCTTCAGCCCCATGGGCTCGAGCTTGCGCGTAGCCCAGACGCGCGTCCCCGGCATCTTCACGCCTACGGCGCCTCTCGATTCGACGATCGTGGGGTATCGCATCGCCGTCTCGCCTGACGGGGCCGAGTACTACCATCTGGAACTGGACACGCGCGACGGAAACGTGATCTGGGAGCGGCGCTACCCTGGAAGCATGGCAGGGCCGGAGTGCGGGCAGAAAACCGACCTGTACCCTGGCACGCCCCTTCCCGGCGGCGGCATGGCGTTCTCCGTCTGCGACGGGCGAAGGATGGCCTTCTTTGCGGACAGGGACGACGACGCTCCGATCTTGGTTCCAACGCAAACATATGCGGAAGAACTTCCGGGCCCGCGGGATGTGGACCAGTACGTCGCGGGGCTGCGAAGGCTGTTCGGAAGCGAACCGCCCGAGTCGCAAGTGGCCGAGTATCGGTGCCGTCCGAAGCGCTGGTACAGACAGAGTGCGGCCGCGGACGATCAAGGGCGGCTCTGGATCGCCACGAACCGGGACCGCGACGAATACTCCTACTTGGACGTCCACGTCGATCGGGAGCACGCCTGGACGGTGCGTGTGCAAAGCCGCTTGATGGGATTCGACGTAAGGGACTCGACGCTGGTGGTCCTCGCGGAACGAGCCGGCGACTTTCCCAGGGTCGTCGACTGGTACCGCCTCTATCGCTCCAACGACGCCAGCCGGACCACGCGAACGGTCTCGATGCCCAACTCGTCCGACTCCACGTAGGCCATGAGGCCTCCGGGCCCGAAGGCGTCCGGGATGCGGAGGCCGTCCGCCGGCAGGGTGCCCAGGTACTCGCCGGAAGCGGTCGCGATGTCCGTGGGACCGTCGTCCTGGCCCAGCGGACCCGAGCGGGCGACCCATATCCTGTCGTCCCAGTCCACCGCCAAGTTGGCGATCACGGGGATTTCGTCGGCGAAGATCATCTCTTCGATCCCGCGTCTCATCGCTTCGGTGATCACCGGGTCGGCGTCCATGTTGGCGCCAAGAACCACAAGCCGACCCATCGCCCCGTCTTCCAGCTCCGCCTCGCGACGAGCCCGCTCCTGTTCCTGAACCGACGCGGTCGCTCGCGCGGGCGCGATCGGGCGCTCCAACGTCCCGGCGACGCTGCCGTCGGACGCCAACAGCTTGACTCGCCAGCCCAGCGAGTCGGCCACCGCGACCCGGCCGTCGGAGAGCGCCCCGAAGTGCAGCCCGGGCTCGAACGCCCGAATCTTCGCCATGGACAGCGCCATTCTTCGTTGGCCTTCCGAATCGGAAGCGCTTACCTCTTCGCCCTGGCCGGCGGGCGGAAGGTCCCACGCTTCGTACAGCTGCTCGGGACCGGTCCCGTCGAGAGAGAAGACCTCCAGAGGGCGGCGGTTCTCCACGGGGGCCTCCTCGTCCTCGCCGTCGGAGTCTTGCCCCGCAAAAATGACCCGCCCTCCTCCGGCGGTGAGCAGCCGGCCGTCCGGCAACGCGATCAGCCTTAGTCCCGGTATGCCCTTGGTGATGTCCACGGACACGGTCTCCACGTGAGCGCCGTCGGGACCGAACAGCTCGAAGGCGCCCGGCATTCCGAAGTCGAACACCGCCAATCGGCCGTCGGACAGCAACGCGGCCGCCATCGGGTTGCCGATCTCGCCGGGACCATCGCCCTGCTGGCCTACCGTCCGGACCAACGCTCCGTCGGGTCCCACCACCACGACTCGGTGGGCTCCGGGGTCGAAGACGTGCAAGTTGCCGGCTGCGTCGAACGACACGGAGCGGACGTTGCCGAACGTCTCCCAGTCCTCGCCGTCGAGCGCGCCCACTGTGAAGACGTCTTCGGCCTCCGCCGTCAGAGGCATGTCGGGGCCGTCCAAGCCGCCGGGTGCGCCACCAGCGCCGGTGGAGGAGTCGCCGCACGCGACCAGCCCGACGGCGGCGCCGAGCAGGAGGAAGAAGCGCACGGCCGAGCCGTGGCGCCTGGGCGAGGGCTTGCTGGCAGATGTGGAGGTGCTGGCGGTGGGCATCTGTGTCTCCGTTTGGCGAAAGTTGAGGTGCACTTCGACCAGGGCTGCTTGGCGGTGAGCTTGTCGTCGCCCGGCGCGCCGGGCGAACGGCCGTCAATGTTAGTTTGAGTCGGGACTTCCTGTCGAGGGTTGCCCGCGACTCGCCGACTGCACGATCTCGGCCATGATGCTGACGGCGACTTCTTCGGGGCGACGGGCGCCGATGTCGAGGCCGGCTGGGCCCCTGACGCGACCAACGTCCTTGGCGTCCGTCCCGCCTTCCGACAGGGTCGTCCGGATCTGCGCCATGCGCTTGGGGGACGCGACGACGCCCACGTAGTCGGGGTCGGCCTTCAGGGCGGCTGCCAGCGCCTGTTCGTCGCCGCGGCCCATTGTGGCGACCACGGCAAGGAAGAGGGCGCCCTGCGGACGACCCGCGTGCCTTCGCACGAGGTCTTCGGGCGGCTCGGCGTCGGTTGCGACGACGCGCCAGCCCATTGCGTCGCCCAGTCTGCCGACGGCCTGCGCAACCGGCGACGTGCCCACCACGAGCAAGTCGGGGGCCGGGAAGACGGGGTTGAGGTGCACTTCGACCTTCCCTTCGCTGCCGCAAGTCATGGGGATGTTCACAAAGCCGTCGGCGGGCTCGCGGAAGAGTCCGAAGGAGAGCAGCCTCGGCGTGCCTTCGCTCAGCGCCTCCAGCGCGTGCCGGACGACCTCGGGTTGGGTACAGCTTCCGCCGATCCAGCCATGGACCGTTCCGTCGGCGGTGATCACGGCGGCGTCGCCGGGGGAGGCGGAGCTGGGTTTCCGGCGGCGGATCACCGTGGCCAGGACGTAGGGCTGGTCCTTCTCCAGCGCCTGGGCGGCAACGGCGATCAGGCGGCTATCCACGAGGGGCGAATCCAGCTCTCGACGAGGCGTCGGCGCGGCCGTCGCCGAAGGCTTCGGACCTTGCGCCGCTGCCCCCTGGCCCTTGGCCGGCCGTCGCCACCGCCTCGCGCACCCGTCGGTAGTGTTCGGGCCGGTCCACGTCCCGTCCCGCCTCCGACGGCCACTCGATCTCCGCGACCTTGTCCCGGTGGCGCTGCACGACGCGACGCCCGCAACCCGCGTCCATGGCTGCCACTTCGCCGAAGAGGCGTCGGTCGTACAGCACCGGCGGCGCGGTCGGCCCGTCCCGGTAGCGGGACGCCACCGCCAGCGCGCCCGTTCGTCGATGGCGGGCGATCAGCGTGCGCAGCATCTCGGCCGTGACCAAGGGCATGTCGGCCAGCATGACGACGGCCGCGTCGGGCGGGGCGCCCCCGTTCGGCCGGGCGGCGGTGCGGTCAGGCTGCGAAGCGACCTCGGCTGCCCCGGCGGCCACCGAGGCGTACAGCCCCTCGGCGTGTTCCGGGTTGTGGACGAAGCGGCACGGCAGGTCGGCCAACGCCGCTTCGACGGCTTCCCGGTCGTGACCAGTCACGACCACCACCGGGTCCAGTCCGGCTCGGAGCGCCGTCGCGACGACCCGCCGGACCATTGCTTCGCCCCCGACCTCCATCAACAGCTTGTTGCGGCGACCCATGCGGGTGGACGCGCCGGCGGCGGCTACGATTCCCGCAACGCCGCCCGCGGCCTCCCGGCCCCGGCCGCCGCTCCCCCTGGTCACTGCTCCGGCGCGCTCTCCATCCACGCCGACCACCAGAGAGCGGCCAGCATGTCGGCGCCCGCAGCCAGCCGCCGTGCCGCAAACTCCTTGGCCTTCGAGCTCGCCGGCCGATCGGCCTCGAAGCCGAAGTCCCGCTCGATCCGATAAAGGGTCTCCACCTCGGCATGAGATGCCGCGACGTGCTCGAAGACTGCTTCCCGCACAGCCCCGGCCACCGACGGCGGATGGCCCCGGCGCGCGTGCCGCCGAACGTCGTCCACGGTCACGTGAGCCTCCACGAACCCGCTTTCGAAGCGCGAATGGAAGCGGTTGTCCCGGGTGTAGCCCTCGGGGTTCGGCGTGTCGGCGTCCCAGCCGTTGAAGTGGATCGTGGTGTGGTGCGGTTGGGAGGCGTCGGTCACGTAGTGCCCCATGACGCCCGCGTCGGCGACGATGAGCTCCTCGATCCACCGCCGCCGCTCCGGGTCGTCCTCGGCTCGCCAGCGCCGCCAGCTTGCCACGGTGCGCTGATAGAGTTCCACGATGCGGTACGGCAGGAAGCCCACGTCCCGCTCGGGCCGGCCGATGCCGGCGCGGTACAGGACGCGCAGGAGGGTGAAGCGGGTCCTCGGTTCCAGGCCGTCGGGCTTGACGACGGCCTCGGGGACGTTCTCCAGGTCGATGTAGTGGTCGTACTGGTAGGCTTGGTCCATCTCCCGGAAGTCGCGGTTCCGCCAGCGGTCGGGTTCCGGGTTCAAGTAGACGAGCTGGTCGGCGGCTTCCCGAAAGAAGGCGGGCATCTCCTGGGGGACCGCCTCCGTGGCGACCCGCGCCGCCATTTCGTGGCCCGCTTGGCCCCAAGGGGCGCCGGCGCCGAGGCCCGCCGCCAGCAGCGCCGCCGCTGCCGAACGCTTGCGTACGATCTTCGGCCGACCATCCGATGGAGTGGCCGCCGACCTGGTCATGACCCCTTCTTACCCATCACGAACGGCGAACGCTGCACGGTCGGCATCACGACCATGTGCAGCACGTTGACCCGGGGCGGCGCCTCCAGCACATAGCGAACGGCGTCGGCCACGTCCTCCGGCTGGAGCGCATCGACGCCCTTGTAGGTCTGGCGCGCCCGGCCCGCGTCTCCCCGAAAGCGGACCAGCGAGAACTCCGTCTTCACCAGCCCCGGGTCCACGCTGGACATCCGCACCTTCGTGTCCACCAAGTCGATGTTCGCGCCCTCGGTCAGCCCCCGCACAGCAAACTTGGTGGCGCAGTAGACGTTGCCTTTGGGGTAGGCCATGTAGCCCGCGATGCTGCCGATGTTGACTACGTGCCCCGCGTCCCGCTCGACCATTCCCGGGAGCAGCGCCCGCATCATGTTGAGGACGCCTTTGACGTTGGTGTCGATCATCTCGTCCCAGTCGTCGTGCTTCCCGTTGTGCACGGCGGCGAGTCCTCGGGCCAACCCCGCGTTGTTGACCAGGATGTCGGCGGCCAGACCGTCGGCCTCCAGCCGCTCGACGAACGCCGCCACGCCCTCGCGGTCCCGCACGTCCAGCACGTAGGGCCGAACCTCGCCGCCGCTTCCTGCCACCTCCGCGGCCAGCGCCCGGAGCCGATCCTCTCGCCGGCCCGTCGCCACCACCAAGGCGCCGACCTCCGCCAACGCGCGAACGCACGCCGCGCCGATCCCGGCGGTGGCTCCCGTAACGACTGCAACCTTCCCTGCGATGCGGCTCATGCGGCGGCCTCCCAACGGGCCGGGAACGTGCGACGGACGAAGGGGACGCTACTGGCAACGGCAGGGCGTGGCAAGGGCAGGGGGGCAGCCGAGCATGGAGGGAACCTTGTCGGTGGTTCCGGGTAATGGGTAAACGAACCCTCGTTCACGCACCTGCCCCATGGAGGACATCATGGCCAATCGAGCCGAAGCCGACGCCGGCGGGAAACCCGGCCCGGCCCCCCGCAAGCCCCGCTGCCCGTCGGAGGACTTGTCGCTGCTGGAGCGGCTCCGACAGGGAGATCACGAAGCGCTGAAGACCGTCGCCGACCGCGAGTGGCTGCCAGTCTACCGCCGCGTCCGCTGCATCGTCGGCAACCGACACGCAGCCGAGGACGCGGTTCAGGAGACCTTCCTGCGCTTCTGGGCGCGCAGGGAGAAGTGGCGGCCGGAGCGTCCGATCCGCGCGATTCTGCTCCGAATCGCAGCCAACATCGCGAATGACCTGGTCCGGGCGCGGCGGACCCGGTGCGACTGTCTGGCGTCCTGGCCTCGTCCCGCGTCGCCCGAGGCCCCGGACGAGGCGCTGGAGCGCCAGGAGTTCCAGAGGGCGGTCTGGTCCGCGATCGATGGGTTGCCGAAACGGAGGCGGCGTGCGCTGGTCCTCGTCCACTTCGAGGGCTGTTCGTACCAAGAGGCTGCGGATCGGATGGGAGTGGCGCCCCAGACGATCGCCAACCACGTCACGGCGGCCCGCAAGGAGCTGGGACGGACTCTGAAGCCATGGGCCGAGTAGGCCAGAGTAGGCCAGATTAGTAGGAATTCGCGCCTCGTCCGTTAACAGGGTACAGTTCCAGCAGCGGACCGGTTCGGTCGCGGCTCCCTGCGTTCAGGCCTTCAAGCCAAGGAGGTTCTCCTGACGTCGGTCTCTCCCGAAACTGCCCTGGCGTTCAAGTTCCGGTTTACGCCGCAGACGCTCGTGCTCCACCAAGGCAAGGTGGTTCGAGGCTGGACCGGAGTCCTCCGGGACGAGGATGTGGCGCTGGCCGCAGACGCTCTGGCTGGAGAGGCCGGAGAAGTGCTCGGAAAAACGCCGTGACGCAGCCGAGATTCGCCCTCAAGCGCTTTGGGCTGTGGCTGGTGCTGACAGCGCTCCTCATGACTCTGTACTGGCTCGCCGTTCGCCCCGACGCTCCGCCCGACTACGGCTTGCCCCCGGCCTGCGACGGCGTTCCGTGCGCCAACGACAGCGAGTGCGGCACCAAGTGCACCTGCGAGGGCTTCACGACCGATCAACTGGGAGAGTGCCGTGCCAAGTAGAGCCGTTCGCCCATTCCTTCTGGCAACGACAGGGCTTGTGTTCGCGGGATCGTGCGACGACGCCCGCGAACCGGAGGTCGCCGGCTGGAGCCTCGAAGAAGAGCTCAGGCTCACGGCCACGCCGGAACAGGAGTTCGGCGGGGTGACGGCCGTCGCCGCCGACGAGGACGACAACATCTACGTGCTCGACATGCTGGCTCAGCAGGTCTACGTCTTCGATTCCATGGGTACCTACTCCCACGGCATTGGGCGGCCGGGAGAGGGCCCCGGGGAGCTGTCGGACGCCCGGGGCTTGGGCGTGGGTCCAGACAACCGCATCTGGGTTCCCGACATGATGCGGCGGCGCGTGTCCGTGTTCGAGCGCGACGGCGCCTTCGTAGCCTCCATTCCGAGGCACGGCTACGCCAGCAGCGGCATCTGGGACCGCCCGGCGGGCGCCGTCAACGTCTACACCGACTGGATGCTTCGGTTTCCCAACGAGGATGCCGGCAGCTTGGCCGACGTACAGCAGTTTCCCATCGTTCTTCGATGGAGCGGGGAGGCTGGCGGGTCGGTCGAAGTGGATTCGTTCCCGCCGCTGGAGTACACGCAAGAAACGGCGCAAATCGGCGGCAGGGAAGCCCCGCGAGTCTACTTCGCGGGCCGAACGTTGTCGGCTCTGGACGGCCGGGGCGCTTTCTGGTTCGCTCACTCGCGAGAGTATCGCCTGTACAAGCGTTCCCTGGAGGGAGACACGCTCCTGGTCGTTGAGCTCGACGCCGAACCAGCCGCAGTCGCCGAGGCGGACGTCCAGGCGGTCCGGGAATACTATGCCAATCGGCCGTCGCGCTACGACGAGGACTACATCAAGGCTCTGCCGGAACAAAAGCCGGTTGTCCTCGCGATCTTTGCCGACGGCGCCGGCAACGTATTCGTGATGCCCGAGACGAGCGACGCAAAGGGGGGCACGGTCATCGACGCCTTCGGGCCGGACGGAACGTACTGGGGCCGGGCGGCCCTCCCGCAACCTGTCGTTGCGCCCCTGCTCCGCTCCATCGCGGCGTACGCAACGAACCGATACTTGATCCTCTCCGGGGTAGACGCCGGCGGCACGCCGTACGTGGTCCGTCTGGGGATCAGGCGGCCGACATAAAAGCCACACCAAAGGAGAAGCCTGAAGTGATGCCGAACATGTCGGCCCGCTGGCTTCTCGTGGCGGCAGCCTGCCTCTCCGCGAGTTCGGCGGCCTGCGACGACACGGCCGATGCGGACCCGACGGCGACCGACAGCTGGTTTCTCGAAGAGGAACTCAGGTTGACCGGCGCACCTGGGCATGAATTCGGCAGGGTGCTGACCGTCGTCGCCGACGAGGACGACAACATCTACGTGCTCGACGTCTTTGGCCGGGCGGTCTACGTCTTCGACTCCGAAGGGACGTATTCCCACAGCATAGGGCGACCAGGCGAGGGGCCAGGCGAGCTGTCGAGCCCAAGAGGCATCGGAATGGGACCCGGTGGCCGGGTTTGGATCCCCGATGTTGGCTCGGCGCGGATATCGATTTTCGAGAGCCACGGCCCGTTCGTGGCCCAGATTCCAAGGCGATGGAACGGAAGCACAAGCATCTGGGACCGTCCCTTCGACGCCAACGGCAACTACATCGACTGGAAGCTACGGTTTCCCGGGGCGGAAGCCGGAGGCACCATCGCCGAAGTGCGACTGACGCCGATGGTCCTCCGCTGGGACGAGGCGGGCCAGTACCCCGGCCCGGATTCCTTCCCGCCGCTGGCGTACACACATGAGATGGCCGAGATCGGCGGCTACGAACGGCCGACGGTCTTCTTCGACGAAGGCATGCCGTTGGCCCTGGACGGCTTGGACGCCGTCTGGTTCGCTCACAGCCGCGAGTACCGTCTCTACAGGCGTTCGCTGGAAGGCGACACGCTGATGGTCGTGACGCTGGATGTGGAGCCGGCGCCTGTAACGAGAGAAGACGTTCGAACAATCCGCGGCTACTTTGCCAATCGGTCTTCACCTTACGCCGAAGACTACATCGCCGCTCTGCCGGCGGTCAAGCCGGTTGTCCTTGCTCTCTTCGCCGACGGCGACGGCAACGTGTTCGTGATGCCCGAGACCAAGGGCGTCGAGGGGGGAACGGCGTTAGACGCCTTCGGGCCGGACGGCGCGTACTGGGGTCGGGCCACGTTGCCAGAACCAATAAGTCCACCACTGCTTGGTTCCATCCCGGCCTACGCGACGAGCCGTTACCTGCTGCTCGCCGGCGTCGACGCGGGCGGCACGCCGTACGTGGTTCGTCTCGGATACCGGCGCTGACCCACTGCAAAGAAGTCGGGCGAGTGAAACCCTCTCGGCGGCTCCCGCGTAGGGACCGGACATGAACACGCACATGCGTGCATCGCTGCACCGATCCAGGGAACCTTCCATGACCGAGCGACAAGAACTCCACAAGACGCCGATCCGCCCCTTCCGCGCCGCACTGGCGTCGATCTTCACGCGGACCTCGCTTGCCGTGGCTGCACTCGGCGCCGCCTGCTCCGGCCACGGCCGCGATTCCTGGGTCGGCCGACACGCGAGCGATGAGCAGGTCACGCAGCGAAGCGCGGTCGTTCCGGAGCTGCACGAGGACGTCGCCGCCGAACCGGCGAACGTGGATCGAGCAGACCCCGATCCCGCTTTCGATGCCCGTCCGTGGGCTGAGGGGCCTTGGCTGACGCCGACTTTGGAAGCCGCCTCGGGAGACGACGTACTGTTGTCTCGCGTGGACGCCCTCGACATCGCGTCGGACGGCCGAGTCTACGTCGTGGATGGAGCGAGCGAAGGCGTCCTGGTGCTTGGGGCCGATCTGACCTACAAGGGGTCGATCGGTCGGCGTGGGGATGGCCCCGGCGAGTTCAAGCGCCTTACGGTTGCTCAGGTGCTGCCGGGCGACAGCTTGTTCGTATTCGATGCCGATCTGCAACGCATCACCCTGTTTGCCTCCCAAGCCGACGGCCCCGAGTATGCAAGACCTGTTTGGGGCCCGACCCGTACTGGATCCGGAGCCTACAAGCCGGCGGCTGCGGCCTATCGTCATCCAGGCAATGGATCGCTTCTGGGTGTTTTTCGCCTGGCGTACATGGCTTCGGGCAGCGACGTAGGCGAACGAAGATACCACGTGTTGCGCCACCTGTATGAGAACCACGAGGGCCAACACGCCGACTCCGTGTTCGCCTTCCCCAGTGGCGAGGCACTAGTCGTCAGGCGCGGATGGATCAAAGGCGGCGCCGTGATGGTCGCGACACATCCCTTCGGCCGCCGGCCGTACTGGTCCCTCTTGGGCCACGACCGCTTGGTCTACGTCCATTCCCATGCCGTGTCGGCGCAAGTGATCGACTGGGACGGCCGATCTGTGTCGTCGTTTTCCTACGATTTGAAGCCGATACCGGTCACTGATGCCGAAGTCGACGCCGAGGCGGACGAGATGAAGGCCGAGACGGCGCGGCTGTTTCGGGACGGCGCGCCGTACGTGTGGCCTCCGGTAGCCGGTCTGGTCGGCGACGACCAAGAGCGCATCTGGCTGGCCATTCGCAAGACCGACCGCGCCGTCCTGGAGTGGGCGGCCTTTACCCAGGACGGCACGCACGCGGCATCGGTCCTGCTCCCGGCCAACTTTCGCGTGTTGGCCGTCCGCGACGGCCGCCTCGTCGGCGTCGACGTGGACGCCTACGACGTGCCGACGATCAAGTCGTACCGTACGGCGCCGCCGCTCGCGTCGTAAGGGCGGCCCGGCCGGCTGGCGGGAGCCGCCCGGCAAGCCGAACCGAACTCGGCGACTTCTCGGGCGCCGGCCTTCCCATACGACCCCGGCTGTGGCACAATTGGCTGTCCGCCGTCCGCGGCGCTTCCGCACTCGTTCGCGTCCTGCCCCCGCATTTCGTCCCCGGAGCCTCCGTTGAGCCACGCCCAGGTCCGCCACTACCGCGTTGCCGACCTTCCCAAGGAAGAGCTGAACCCCCGCATCTCCCGAAGCCTGATCACCGGCGAGCGGACGATGCTGGCCCACGTCTACCTCAAGAAGGGCGCCCTCGTGCCGATGCACTCCCACGACAACGAGCAGATCACCTACGTGATCGAGGGCGCGCTTCAGTTTCGGATCGGCGACGACGGACCGCAGGCGCTGGTCGTGCGCAGCGGGGAGGTCCTGCACCTGCCCAGCAACGTGCCCCACGAGGCGGTCGCCCTGGAAGACACGCTGGACGTGGACGTCTTCACGCCGCCGCGACAGGACTGGCTGGACGGCACCGACGCCTACCTGCGGACCGCCGCCCCGGACGCCGTCGCCCCGAGCGAGGAAGGCTAGCGCCATGGGCGGGGTCGGCAAGCTTGAAGGAAGCCCCTGGATCTGGAAGGATCGGGAGTTCGTCCGGTGGGAGGACGCTCAGGTGCACGTCCTCAGCCTGGCGGTGCAGTTCGCCGCGTCGGTCTTCGAGGGCATTCGCTGCTATGCGACCGAGCGCGGCCCTGCCGTCTTCAGGCTCGACGCGCACCTGCGCAGGCTCATGGCGTCCAGCCGCACCTACCGCATGGAGCCCGACTACACGGTGGCCGAGCTGACGGACGCCACCGTCGCCACGATCAAGAAGAACGGGCTCGAGTCGTGCTACGTGCGGCCCATGGTCTTGCGGGGCTACGGATCGTCCGGGATGAACCCGGAGCACAGCCCGATCGAGACCTACATTCCCATGTGGCCGTGGGGCGCCTACCTGGGCGAAGAGGGGCTGAAGAACGGCGTGGACGTGGGCGTGTCCTCGTGGAACCGGCCCGCCCCCAACACGCTTCCCAGCGGCGCCAAGTCGGCGGGCAACTACCTGGTCTCCCAGCTGATGGTGCTGGAGGCCGTCGCCAACGGCTACGTGGAGGCGATCGGACTGGGACCCGGCGGCCTGGTGAGCGAAGGCAGCGGCCAGAACCTCTTCATGGTGGTGGACGGCGAAGTCGTCACGCCGATCCTGGACGGCACCTCGCTCTCGGGGATCACGCGCCACTCGGTGATCAAGATCGCCGAGGAGATGGGGTACACGGTCCGCGAGCAGCTGGTCACCCGCGAGATGCTCTACGCCGCCGACGAGCTCTTCTTCACGGGCACGGCGTCGGAGGTGACCCCCATCCGCTCAGTGGACGGAATCCGGATCGGCGAAGGCAGGCGGGGTCCGGTGACCGAGCGCCTCCAGACCCGCTACCTGGAGATCGCCCATGGGACCGCGCCCGACCCGTGGGGCTGGGTCCAGCACGTATAAGGTCGCCAGCTCGGGGAGCAACTTCGAGCCCTGCCGCGGGGCTGGGTCCAGCACGTGCAGGGCTCGCCGGCTCTGGGCCGGTCTGCTCTAGCCCTCCGCGGCGCTGGGTCCAGCTTGTGCAGGGCTCGCCGGCTCCGGGCCAGTGGGCCAGTCTGCTCTAGCTCTAGCCCTCCGCGTCGAGCGCCAGCACCGACCGCAGCAGCACGTTCGCGCCGCGCACCACGTCCTCCGGCTCCGTGTGCTCCCTGGGGGAGTGGCTGATGCCGTCCTTGCTCGGCACGAAGATCATCCCTATGGGACCCAGCTCGGCCATGCTCTGGGCGTCGTGCCCCGCTCCCGACGGCATTCGGGCGTGGGAATAGCCCAACGCGTCGGCCGACGCCTCCACGATCCGCCGGAAGCGCTCGTCGGTGGGAGCGGCCAGGCTCTCGTAGAAGCGGTCGAAGGAGAAGGCGACGCCCCGCGCCTCGGCGATCGAAGTTGCCTGCGACTCGATCTCTGCGAACACGCTGTCGATCTTGGCCATCGACAAGTCCCTGATCTCCAGGGACGCCCGGGCCACGCCCGGCACGACGTTGGGCGCGCCGGGCTCGGCTTCGATCCTTCCTACGGTGGCCACCTGCCGCCCCTCCGTCCCGGAGGCGACTTCGTGCACCGCGCGGACGAAGTCGGCCGCGGCCACCAAGGCGTCCCGTCGCTGGTCCATCGGCGTGGTCCCGGCGTGGTTGGCGGCGCCCGTGACGACCACGTTCCACCGGCGGATGCCGACGATGCCCTCCACGACGCCGATCTGGGTTCCCGCAGCCTCCAGGTAGGCTCCCTGCTCGATGTGCAGCTCCAGAAACCCGGCGATGGAGCCTGGTTCGCGACGCGCTTCCGCCAGCCGGTTCGGGTCCCCGCCCAGGCGGGCGATTCCTTCCCGAATGGTGAAGCCGGAGGCGGTCTCGATCTCCAGCTCGAAGGGCTCGACGCGCCCGACCAGCGCGCGACTGCCCGTCTTGCCGCCCTCCTCGTTCTGGAAGACGACGACTTCCAGCGGACGACGCAGGGCGAGGCCATGGTCGTGCAGGACGAGAGCCGTCTCGATGGCGGCCGCCGATCCCACGTGGCCGTCGAAGCTGCCCCCCTGGGGCACCGTGTCGATGTGGGAGCCGACGACGATCGGGCGGCCCGCCAGGCCCGCGTCGGTTCCCGGCAGTCGGCCCACGAGGTTGCCGGCCAAGTCGGTGGCCACGTCCAGCCCCGCCCCGTGCATCAGGTCGGAGGCGTACTCGCGCGCCGCGAGGTCTTCGTCGCTGTAGGCGAGTCGCGTGGTGCCGCCGTCGGGCGTGCCGCCGAAGCGGCGGAAGTCGGCCACGATGCGGTTCACGCGCTCGCCGTCCACGAGGGGGAGCTGGCTCCTTGAAGCGCCGCTCCGGCCCGGGCGCGCCGCCGTCGTGGCGCCGTCGCGGCCGTCTTGGCGGGCGTGGGCCGACAGCAGCCGGTCCGAGCGCGCCGCCGACAGCAGCCTGCCCGGGCGCGCCGCCGCCAACGCGGCCGCGACGGCCGACGCCTTCAGGAAGCGCCGCCTCGACGTGCGGGCGGGGCGGGACGCGCGGTACGCCAGCGAGCTGGCGGAAACGCCGCCGGGCATCAGGTCCCGTCCGGGCCCGTGATCTCGTACTCCTTCGGCGGCGCCTTGCCCAGCAGGTGCTCGACGAAGTAGTCCCATGTCCTGCGCACCACGTAGGGCTCGTTGGCGTAGCCGTGGTTGCGGTTCGGGAGGACGAACATGTCGAAGTCCTTGTTGTGCTTGATCAGTTCGTCGACGAGACGGATCGTCATGTTCGGATGGACGTTGTCGTCCAGCGTGCCGTAGTGCAGCAGCAGCTTGCCCTCCAGATTGGCGGCCAAGTTCTGGTTCGCCTGGCTGTCGTAGTTGTCGGTTCCGTCCGGGTTCTCCTCCAGCAGGCCCTGGTACTTCTCGCCCCAGGGGAAGTGGTAGCCTCGGTTGTCGTGGTTGCCGGCGCCCGACACGGCGACCTTGAAGAAGTCCGGGTGTCGCAAGATCGCGTCCGTCGACGAGAAGCCGCCGCCGGAGTGACCGAAGATGCCGACCCGGCTCAGGTCCATCTGCGGATGCCGCCCCGCGAGTTCCTTCAGGGCGGAGATGTGATCGGGGATGCCGTTGTCGCCCATGTTGCCGTAGTAGCCGTCGTGGAACGCCTTGGAGCGCATCGGGGTTCCGAAGGCGTCCACGGCGAAGACGACGAAGCCCAGCTCGGCGAGCGCTCGGCCATTGCCCCGCCCGGCGGCCGAGAAGTCGTAGCGCGTCACGGCGCCGATCTGGGGACCCGGATAGATGTAGTCCACGACGGGGTAGCTTCGCGTCGGGTCGAAGTTCGACGGGAACCAGAGGAGGCCGTACACCGGAGTGGTCCCGTCCCTGCCCCGGGCTCGGAACGGCGTCGGCGGAACCCACCCGGCCTCCTGGAGCCGCGAGATGTCGCTCGTCTCGACAGTCAAGCGCACGTCGCCGTCTTGCCCGCGCACCACGGCCACGGGCGGTGCCTCCGGGGTGGAGTACGCGTCCAGAAAGTAGCGACCCGATGGCGATGCAATGATTCGATGGACCGCGTTCTCCGGCGTCAGCAGCCTTGTGCCGGAGCCGTCCAGGCCGACGCTGTACAGGTGCGTGAAGTACGGATGGCGACCTTCCTCGCGACCCGCCGCAGTGAAGTACGCCGTGCGGCTCTCCTCGTCCACTGCGATCAGCTCCGCCACGAGCCAGGGGCCTTCGGTGACCCGGTTCTTGAGCGTTCCGTCGCCGTCGTACAGGTAGAGGTGTCCGTAGCCGTCGCGTTCCGACCACCACACGAACTCGCTGCCGTCGCCAAGCGCCCGCCACGCCGGCGGCGAGTAGGTGAGCTGGTTGAGTTCCACGTAGGTCGGTCCGGCTTCTTCCAGCAGCAGCGTTGCGGCGCCCGTTGCCGCGTCCACCTTGTACAACTTGTACGTCTTGAAGTCGCGGCTCCGATGGGTATAGAAGACGTGGCGGCCGTCGGCGGTCCATTGCACGTCCACGTACGCCGTGTCGCCCCGGGTGAAGAAGCCCGGCTGCGGCTCGACCTGGGCGCGCGCCGAAGTCGCGTTGTCGACGTCGAAGATCCAAAGCTCGGACGTGGGCACGACCGAATCGCCGGGAAGCGCGTACGCCCAAGAATGCAAGATCGGTCGGCCGTCGGCGGCTTCCAGCAGATGAAAGCGCTCCACGTTGCGTTCGTCGTAGCGATGCGTGGCGATGCGCCGAGAATCCGGCGACCACTGAAGAACTGGCGAGCGCTCGCGCCCCTGCCGTCGGCTGGTGATCTCCTGGCAGCACCCTTCGGGAACGGCGCCGTAGCCGAACTCCGCCTCTCCGTCGCGGCTCAGCTGGGTTTCGTCGCCGCCGGTCTCCCTGACCCAAAGGTTGTCGTCCCTGACAAAGGCCACCCAGCGTCCGTCGGGCGACGGTCTTTCGGCGTCGGACGGCCGCGGGATCGAGTCGGGTCCCGAGCAGGCGTAGTCGACGACGTCGCAGGTCCAGCGCGCGGAGTCCGCCACGTGAAAGCGTATCGTGCCGCCCCCGTCCACGAAGTCGAACTCGTCGAAGGGCAGCTTGGCGCCTTCGTAGGCCGTGTCCGCCGCCAACGAGAGAGCAGCCGCCAAGCGGGCGTGGTCGAAGGCCGGGGCGCGAGAGGCGGCGGCCGGATCCACCACGACGAACTCGTGACCCGTGGACGTCTTGCTTCGGAACCAGAAGCGGTCGCCGTCGAAGAACTCGGGAACGACCTGGTCGCCGGAGACCAGCTTGGCCGCGTGCCACGGCAGGAACTGCTCGGCTCGCGCGTAGTCCCGCTCGGTGACCCGCCCGTCGGCCTGCCCGAGAGCGGGTCCGGGCGCCGCAATGGTCGGAAGGGCGGCGAGGGCGAAGAAGACGATGCCGACGAGCGAAAGCGCGGGCTGCGGCGTCGGCGGGTACGTCGATTCGGGTTCTTGCACTGCTGGGTTCGTCGTCATCTGGGTTCCTTGATGCGGCGTGCTATTTCACCGTGGTCGCGTCGGTCGGCGCGCACCTGCTGGTCCTCGTCCTTCGTCAACACGTAGACCGCCGTCTTGGCGCGGTGGTCGGCGTGCTCTTCCTGATCGAGCAGCCGGCCGATGCTTCGCAGCACGTCCATCCGCTGGGTCGTGACGAACAGTTGCGTCTTCTGGGCGGCGCAATGCTCGAAGAGGAAGTGCAGCACCGGACGGATCGAGCTGCCGTGAAGGCCGTTCTCGATCTCGTCGATCATGAGAACGCTCTCGTTGTCCAGTATGCACGCCGTCGCCATGTAGACGGCCCTTACCAGCCCGCTGCCGAACATGCTGAGCGGCATCATACGGTCGTAGCCCGCGTCCACGTAGACCGTGCTGTCGTGCGTGGCGATTCCGCAAACGTTGGGATTTACCATGCGCAAGCATTCAAGGACGACGTCGGCCTTCTTGCTCACGACGACGCTGGCGATCGCGGTGGAGTCGTAGGAGTAGCCGGCGTGCACGTATCGAACGGGGATCGCGCGCTCTCCGGACGCCAAGGTGGACCCCGGCTCCGTGCTGGTGGTGACCTTGCCGTCGCTTGCGGCGACTTCTCCGCAGAAGATTTCGGTGTTTCCCGACGCCAGCTCTATGATTTCGCCGTCGCACCGCAGGACCCGCGGGCGGTAGGGAAGCGACGAACGGACGGCCGCGGCGTAGTCGCCTTGGTTGCCGTTTGTGGTTTCGGCGACTTGCTGCGCTTCGACGACGTCTCCGTCCACGTAGGCTGCCGTGACGTTCAGCCGCCGATGGTCTGCGCCGGTGGTGGCGGCCGTTTCGATTGTTCCACTCGCGTTGAGGCCGTGAAAGAGCAACGCCAAGTCGTTGAAGTCGCTGACCAGGTGGCCTCGCAAGTTTTGCATCCGCACGAACAACTGGGGGCTGGAGAGACCGGCAACGAGGAAGACGGCCTCCAGCACAGAGGTCTTGCCCACGTCGTTGGCGCCCAAGATCAGATTGAACTGTCCGATCTCTTCCAAGTACAGATCCTGGAGTCCACGAAACCCAGAAACGTTGATCGTGGTGAAGTGCTGCTTGCTTTTCATGGCGTCGTCCGTCCTGTCGGGGCAAGGGGCAAGGGGCAAGGGGCAAGACGCGCAAGATCAGGCACCGGGAAGCGGGCGGCGAGATCGCGGCCCGACCACTGTACCATGCGGCGGCCCGCCGTGCAATGTTCGGACGGCCCGACGGGCTCCCTTCGGCTGGCCGCCCAGAGTACCTTCCCGCCATGGACAGCCCCGCCTCCGCCATGGACCACTCGCCATCGCCCGTCGCCGACCCTCGTTCCACCTACGCCGAACGGATCGCACGCTTCGACGAGGCCGCCGCCCTGGCCGACACGAGTGTCCGGAACTACGGACGCCTTCGGTTGGCGACCTTCGCGGCTGCCGTCGCCGGTCCGTGGTTCTCCTTCGCGGCCGGGCGCAACGTCGTCGCCTGGGGAGCGGTTGCGGTCGCGGCGACGACGTTCGGGTTCCTGGTGAGGGGCCAGCGGCGCGCCAGGCGCCGTCGCCGACTCGCCGAGCTGACAGCGGACGCGAACCGTCGGGGCATTTCGCGACTGGACCGACGCTGGGACGACCTGCCCCCGCCGGGGGACGACTTGCCTCCGCCGGGGGACGACTTGCCTCCGCCCGGGGACGACTTGCCCCCGCCGGGGGAGAAGGCGCGCCACGAGGAGTCCCCCGCCGTCGGACACGACTGCGCCGACGACCTGGACGTGCACGGTCGGGCCTCGCTGCTTCGGCTGCTCCACGTCGGCGGAACGCCCGAGGGTCGAGCGACGCTTCGCGGGTGGTTGTTGTCCGGGGCCGACCGGCAAAGCGCGGTTCACCGGCAGCAAGCCGTGACGGAAATGGCCGCGGCCTTCGACTTTCGGGACGGCTTGGCCGCCGAAGCCGCGCTGGCGATGGAGCGTCGCGAAAAGAGGTCCGGTTCGGCCCAAGCGCCGCGTCCCGACGCAGGGACCGGTCGCTTCCTTCGGTGGGCGGAAGGGGACGGACGCATGCGCGGGCGCCGACGGCTCCTCCTTGCCGCCGTGATCCTGCCGCCCGTCAACGTGACGGCTCTCGCGCTGTACTTGCTGGGAGTCGTCCCCAGTCCCGTTGTCGCGTGGCCCGTGCTTCTCTCGCTGGTGATTCTCGGGGCTTCCCGGAAGAGAACGAACCGCGCGTTCTCCGAGGCGAGCGACGGCGAATCGGGCGTTCGCGACTATGGACCTGTCCTTGCTCACCTGTCCAACCGTGGTTCCAGCCTGGAGTCGCGCTGCTTCGCCGACGTCCTTGAGCGCCTGGGCGGCGAGGGCCAACGTCCGGACCGCGCCCTGGTCCCTCCGAACCGCGACGACGCTTCCAGCCGCCCGGCTCATCGAGAGATCGAGCGGTTGCGACGCCTTCTGGACATGGCGGACGCCCGGCGCGCGCCTCTCTTTCACCTTCCCCTGGCCCTCTTCCTTTTCTGGGACGTGCACGTGCTGGCGGCGCTGGAGCGGTGGAAGGCGCGATCGGGCCACCGCGTCCGGGGCTGGCTCGAAGCCATGGCCGAGGCCGAGGCGCTGGCCGCGTTGGCCGCTCTGGCGGCCGATCATCCCGACTGGACGATGCCGACACTCGACGACCGCGCCGCCACGGTGCGCGGACGCGCTCTCGGTCACCCGCTGCTTCCCCCCGAAGCCTGCGTCCGCAACGACGTGGAGGTCGGCCCGCCCGGCTCGTTCCTCCTGGTGACCGGCTCCAACATGTCCGGCAAGTCCACCCTGCTGAAGGCGATCGGCCTGAACGTCGTGCTTGCCCGGGCGGGAGCGCCCGTGTGCGCCCGGTCGCTTCGGCTGCCGTCGCTGCGGGTGGCGACCAGCATGTCCGTCCGCGATTCGCTGGCCGACGGCGTGTCGCACTTCATGGCCGAACTCCAGCGGCTCAAGAGGGTCGTGGACGCCTGCGAGGCCGGCCCGCGCACCCTCTACCTGCTGGACGAGGTTCTCCAGGGGACCAACAGCGCCGAACGCCAGGCCGCCGCGCGGACGGTCCTGCGCCGGCTGCTGGCCTCGGGCGCCGTCGGCGCCGCGACCACCCACGACTTGGCGCTGGCCGACTCGGACGACCTTGCTACCCGCGCCGTTGCGGTTCACTTCACCGAAACGGTGACCGATGCCGGCGAGGGCGGCGGGAAGCTCGTCTTCGACTACCGCCTTCGTCCGGGAATCGCCACCTCGACCAACGCCCTTCGGCTGCTGGGCTTGGTCGGGCTGGAGTGACCGAAGCTCGTCTTCCGACTCGTCAGGTCAGAGACCCGAGCGCCAGCGGTTGACTGCGTCCGTCAAGTCCCTCATCAGCGGCTGAACCTGGCTCGCCTCGCGCTTGGCTTCCATGGAAGCGACCAAGCGACACAGATCGGCGGAGCTCCTGCGGAATGACTCGGCGAGGTTCTCCACCTTGTACTTGGCTGCCTCCGACGGCTTGCCGGACGTGTGGTCGAAGGCCGCTTCGAGTCGCCTCGTCTGCTTGGCCAGGTCGTTGGGTTCGACGCCGAGCAAGCGGGCGGCGTCCGGAGCGCTCCGCAGCTTCTCCCAAACCCATGCCTCGGGAGTCGAGTCGCCCGGCAGGAAGAAGACGGGAACGTCCTGTTCCGCCGCCCTGCGAATCTTGTCGTCGTCGTCATGGCCCCGCCGGTCTCCGTCCAGCACGAAGACGACGTTGTCGATCTGGCCGAACTTCCTCATGGCTCTGGCGTGCGCCGGAAACTCGCCGGCGCCCGTGTCCCGACCCACCTTGATCGACTCCCGGTTGATTCTGTCGCGCGCCGCGATCTGGTCCACCAGACCCCACAAGATCGCTTCCGCGGCGGCGTCCTCGCACAGCACGTTCAGCGTGCGGGCCGACCTGCCGTAGAGCGCGTCCTGCACGATGTCCCGGTACGCGGGCACGACCGAAACCCTGCCTTCCTCGTCTCTCTCCAGGAATACTCGCCCCGCGGGCGGCACCGAGTTCAGCACGACGGAGCTGTGCGAGGTCACGATGACCTGAAGGTTGTTCTGCAGCGCCAGCTTCTGAAGCTGCAACATGAGGAGTTGCTGAACCCATGGATGCAGGCCGGCCTCCACTTCGTCCACCAGCACCAGTCCGTCCTTCATGTGGGCGATCTTCTGCGACAAGCGGATGATTGCCCGTTCCCCGGCCGCCATGTGCAGCTCCGAATACTTCGCGCCTCCTTCTTGAACGGCGAAGAGGAGGTTCTTCCGGTCGCTGGAAAGGCTCAGGACCTCGGCGTACCGAAACGGAACCATGCGCTGCGCAAAGTCGATCTCCCAGGGCGTAAGCGCCGTCTCGTCAGGGGGGGAAGGCAGGTGGGACATGGCCAGCACTCCCCGCACCTCGGAAGGGTTGGTCAAGTTGGCCAATGTCCGAAGGTACACGAGCCGCTCCGGCTGCGCTGCGCCCTTGCGTCCGAAGTAGCTGCGGTTCCAGCTCTTCAAGCGTCCCCACCGCATCGACCGACGGCCGTCGGGCGTCGAGTACTCGAAGTCCATCACAACCTTGCCCCGTTCGTCCCACCGGTCGCCGACCTTGGCGCGAAAGTCGGGGAAGAGCGTGGAGGGAACGAACTCCCGCACCCCTGCCCCTGGGACCTTGTAGGCGCACGCGGCGGCAAAGAGAACCGTCGACTTGCCGCTGGCGTTGCCGCCGCCGATCACGGTCACCGGGTACTCGAATGCGGTCCGAAGGCCGTCGATGCCGCGGAGCCCCTCGATGTAGACTTCGGACAGGAAGTGGGGCATCTGGGGCTTCTTGGCCTGCAGGCGAGTCCACATCTCCTTCAACTGCTTCTCGATCATTGGCGGCTCCTCCGAGGGGTGGTCGGCGTCCGTCGGTTCGTGTCCGGAGTCGGTCGCTGGCCGGCGGTCGGCGTCCGGCAACCAGTCGACTGGCCTCCTTCGGTCGGATCGCAAGCGCAAGCGGGCGAAGCACCGGAGCCGACGTCCGCGTCGCGCCGCGCGGGGCGACCAGCCTCGGTCCTGGGAGGCCCTGGCGCACCGGCCCACCGGCATAGTACTATACTGCTCGCCGGTCGGGCCAGCCGCTCGCCATGGCCGGCGGCCGCCGTTGGTCCAGCGCCCGTCGCCGGTTCCGCCGCCTTCCACTGCTGGGCCGGCCCCCCGTTCCTCCCAATCGACTGGATGCTTCCCCGCCCAAATGGAACGCACCCTCGCGACGGTACCTGCGCCCCCGGCGGTGTCTCGGCGCCGGTTCCTGCGGACTGCCCGGACCGACCGCTGGTGGAGCAAGCCCCTTGCCGTCTTCCTTGGCTTGACGGCCTTCATCGTCTACTCCACCTGGGCCGCCCTCCAGAACGCCCACTTCGAGTTCGAGGGCTACCTGTCGCCCATGTACTCGCCCCTGATCTTCGGCGAGTCGCACCACGCCGTCCTCGGCGCCCTGCCGACGTGGTGGCCCGCTTGGCTGCCCTTCTACCCGGCGTTTCTGATCCTGTGGGCGCCCGGCGGCTTCCGCTTCACCTGCTACTACTACCGGGGGGCGTACTACAAGTCCCACTGGGCGTCTCCCGCCGGCTGCGGCGTCGGCAAAGCGCAAAAGAACTACCGGGGCGAGCACTCGTTCCCACTGATCTTCCAGAACCTCCACCGCTGGTTCCTCTACTTCGCGCTGGTGTTTCTGGTGATCCTCTCCATCGACGTGTACCGGGGAATGTGGTTCGGCTCCGGCCACGACGAGTTCGGCATCGGCGTCGGCACGCTGGTCCTTGCCGCGAACGTCGTCCTCCTTTCGGGCTACACTTTCGGCTGCCACTCGTTGCGACATCTGATCGGCGGCAAGCTCAACGTGCTGTCGAAGCGTCCGGGCCGGCTGAAGGCGTGGAAGGGCGTGACGTGGTGCAACACGCGCCACCAGCTCTTTGCGTGGCTGAGCCTCTTCTGGGTCGGCTTCACCGACTTCTACGTGCGCATGTGCTCGATGGGCGTCTGGACCGACTTGAGGATCGTCTGAATGGCCGCCTACGAGACTCGCGAGTACGACGTGCTCATCATCGGTGCGGGGGGCGCGGGGCTGCGGGCGGCGATCGAGGCGTCGGCGTCCGGCGTCCGGGTGGGCTTGGTGTGCAAGTCGCTGCTGGGCAAGGCCCACACCGTCATGGCCGAGGGAGGCATGGCGGCGGCGCTGGCCAACGTGGATGAGCGCGACGGATGGCAGGTGCACTTTGCCGACACCATGCGCGGGGGACAGTACCTCAACCAGTGGCGGATGGCCGAGATACACGCCAAGGAGGCGCCGGCCAGGGTCAACGAGCTGGAAGCTTGGGGAGCGCTCTTCGACCGCACGAACGACGGACGCATCCTTCAGCGCAACTTCGGCGGACACGCGTATCCGCGCTTGGCCCACGTCGGCGACCGAACCGGCCTGGAGATGATCCGCACCTTGCAGGACCACGGCGTCCACCAGGGGATGACCGTGCACATGGAGATCACCGTCACGAAGCTGTTCAAGGACGGCGACCGGGTGGCCGGCGCGTTCGGCTACGACAGGGAGCGGGGTCGGTTCCGCGTCTTCAAGGCGCCCGCGGTCATCTTGGCGACCGGGGGCCTGGGCAAGGCGTACAAGATCACCTCCAACTCGTGGGAGTGCACGGGGGACGGCATAGCGCTCGCCTACCACGCCGGGGCGCAGCTCAAGGACATGGAGTTCGTCCAGTTTCACCCCACGGGCATGGTCTGGCCGCCGTCGGTGAGCGGCATTCTGGTGACGGAAGGCGTGCGCGGCGAAGGGGGCGTGCTGACGAACAGCGAAGGCAAGCGCTTCATGTTCGACAACATCCCCGAGCTGTACAAGGAGCTGGTGGCCGACGACGCCGAAGAGGGCTGGCGCTACGTGACGGGCGACAGGGAGGCGCGCAGGCCTCCCGAGCTGCTCACCCGCGACCACGTGGCGCGCATGATCCTGGCGGAAGTGAAGGCCGGCCGGGGCACTCCCCACGGAGGCGCCTTCCTGGACATTGCGTGGATCAAGGAGCGGGTGCCGGGCGGCGCCGAGCACATCAAGCGCAAGCTTCCGTCGATGTACCACCAGTTCAAGCAGCTGGCGGACCTGGACATCACCGAGGAGCCGATGGAGGTGGGGCCGACGACCCACTACGCCATGGGCGGCGTCAAGGTGGATTCGGACAGCCAGATGACCAGCGTGCCCGGCTTGTACGCGGCGGGCGAGTGCGCGACCGGGCTCCACGGGGCCAACCGCCTGGGCGGCAACTCGCTGTCGGACTTGGTCGTCTTCGGAAAGCGGGCCGGCGAGCACGCCGTGGAGCACGCCCGGGAGGCGGGCCCGGCGGCGGTTCGCGACGCCGACGTGGAAGCGGCCGCGGCGGAAGCGCTGGCGCCGTTCGACCGGGACGACACCGGCGAGGGCCCCTTCCAGCTTCAGCAGGCGCTGCAGGAGCTGATGCAGGAGAATGTGGGGATCATCCGCGACGCGCCCGACCTGGACCGTGGGATCGAGGCGCTGGCGGACCTTCGGCGGCGCGCGCGCCAGGTCAAGGTGCACGGCAACCGGGAGTGGAACTCGGGCTGGCACACGGCGCTGGACTTGGCGCCGCTGCTCACCGTCTCCGAGGCGATCGCGCTGGCGGCGAAGGAGCGGCGAGAGAGCCGGGGCGCCCACACTCGAGACGACCATCGGGAGAAGGACCTCGAGTGGGGCAAGGTCAACCTGGTCGTCGAGAAGGGCGCCGATGGCTCGATGCAGGTGCGCAAGGAGCCGGTCGAGCCCGTCCCCGAGAGGCTCGCGAAGATCATCGAGGAGCAGGGCTGATGCCGAACGCGACGTTCAGGATATGGAGGGGGGACTCGGAGGGCGGCGAGTTCCGCGACTACCGTACCGAGTACTCGGAGGGGATGGTCGTGCTCGACGTGGTCCACAAGATCCAGGCCGAGCAGGCCAACGACCTGGCGGTCCGCTGGAACTGCAAGGCCGGCAAGTGCGGCTCGTGCTCGGCGGAGGTGAACGGCCAGCCCAAGCTCATGTGCATGACCCGCATGAACACGCTGCCCGTGGACCGGCCCGTGACGGTCGAGCCCATGCAGGCGTTCCCGGTGGAGAAGGACCTGGTCGCGGACGTGAGCGTCAACTACGAGATCAAGAAGCGCATCAAGCCCTTCGCGCCCCGCCCGCCGGACCGGGCCGACGGCACCTGGACGATGCACCAGCCGGACGTGGAGCGCTCCCAGGAGTTCCGCAAGTGCATCGAGTGCTTCCTCTGCCAGGACGTGTGCCACGTGGACCGGGACCACCACTACCACCTGGAGGGCAAGTTCGTCGGCCCCCGCTTCTTCGTGCACGCCGCCTACCTGGACATGCACCCCGCGGACGAGGCCGACCGCCTGGAAGACCTGAAGGAGCGCGACGGCGTGGGCTACTGCAACATCACCAAGTGCTGCACGGTGGTCTGTCCCGAGCACATCACCATCACCGACAACGCGATCATCCCCCTGAAGGAACGGGTGGCGGACCGGTACTACGACCCGTTGACGAAGGTGCTGCGGGTGATTGGGGTGGGGAGGTAGGCGACACTTGCGGCAGTGCCTGTCCAAGGCGATACCATGATACTACCGCCTCGCTACGGTGCCATCTTGAACCCCGATGTTTTTGATTGTCCGATTCGGATCGTATCCCCTTCGACGACGTGGCCGGACGCGAGATCGGAGGCCGAGCGATGCTGAAGCGACTGAAACTCTCCAACTTCAAGGTCTGGAATGAACTGAGTCTGCCGCTAGGTCGGGTGACCGGGCTCTTCGGTGGAAACAGTTCCGGCAAGAGCAGCATCCTTCAGTTCCTGTTGATGCTGAAGCAGACGAAGAACGCCTCGGATCGCAGCGTGGTGTTGCACTTCGGGGATCGGGATCGTGGCGACTTCGTGGAGCTGGGCGGCTTCAGGGACATCGTGCATCGCAACGACAGTTCGCGGACGATTTCATGGGCGCTTGAGTGGGGACACGACCACGTGACGATCGGGGATCCGCAAGGAAGTCGCAGGGAGACACTGTACGACTTTGATTCCTTGCTGACGGAATGCGCCGTGCACATGTACGGTGGGGACATACGGCCGTATATGCTGAAGTATGTGTTCGAGTCGGGCAGCTTTTCCGTTATGGCTGACCAAGACTCGCCCAAGTACGCCCTCGATGGAGGCGACTATTCGTTCCTGCGCAACCAGGGCCGGCCTTGGGGGCTTCCCGGTCCCGTGAAGACTCACTTGTTTCCGGACCAAGCCAAGACATACTACCAGAACACCGGCTTTCTGAGTGTGTTCGAAACGGAATACGAAAGGCTGATGGATCGCATCCACTACCTCGGACCGCTCCGAGAGGGTCCACGGCGCGAGTACTTCTGGTCCGGCACCAGCCCTCACGACACAGGGGTTCGTGGCGAGCGAACGATTGAGGCCATACTGTCTGCGACCAAGAAGGGCGAGACCAGGAATCTGGCACGATACAAGCACCGTAAAGAATTTCAGGAGATGATCGGCTACTGGCTTGATCAGCTTGGGCTGGCCACTGAGTTCGGCGTCGCGGAAATCGCTTCTGAAAGCAATCTCTACCGGGCAGCCGTCAGGAAGGACGAGGCCAGCGCAGAGGCTGTGTTGCCGGATGTTGGCTTCGGCGTCTCTCAGGTCTTGCCGGCGCTTGTCTTGCTGTACTATGTGCCACGTGGTTCCATTGTGCTGATGGAACAGCCGGAGATCCACCTTCACCCTTCGGCCCAAGGGGGATTGGCCGACGCAATCCTGTCGGCCGCCAAAGCCCGCGACCTTCAAGTCATTGTGGAGAGCCACAGCGAACACCTCTTACGGCGACTGCAACTTCGTGTTGCGACGGAAGAAGCCTCATCCGATGAAGTCAAACTTTATGCTACGAACGTCCTGGACGGTGTGGGCTCTGTTTCGGATTTGGATCTCACTCCGCTCGGCGAAATCAGAAATTGGCCGACACACTTCTTCGGGGACGAAATGGGCGAGATTACCGCGATTCGACGGGCCACGCTCGAGCGACGGTTGCAAGTCGGCGAGGGTCAGGTAATTGTCGATGTCGATCAGGCGAGGGCAGTGCCTGGCCGGCGTGTTCCGGCCGGCGACGACTCCAACAGGCCGAGCTACGGCGTGTCCAAGCTGGCCAGCGCTGCGACGCCGGCGGCGTAGCCGATCTGCGGAGGAACCGCTCTGCCGATCATATTCGAGACGTTGGTTCTCGACAGGGGCGCTCCGCTGACCATTCTGAACTCGAAGGTGTCGGGGAATCCCTGGATGCGGGCTGCTTCATGGGGTGTGATGGTCCTGCGCAACTGGGGATGTATGTACCTTCCACGCCCGGGTGTGTTGAACCCGGTGGTTATGGTACCGGCTGGCTTGTCCCAGCGAAGTCTTCCATAGATCGACGGATACGTGTGGCCGTCCTTGTGGCAGTCGGGACGCCAATCGTTCGGCAAGTCGAACAGGTCGTGGCTGAACAGGTAGTCGATCCTCTCTCGATTGATCGCTGACAGCTCCGCCGGCGCATCCAAGAAACCGCGGGGCTCGCGCTCCAGGAGGTCGCCGATCACCCAGCGCAAGTCTCGTTCCGGGCGCGCCAGAGCTTGGACGGCCGCTTCCAGCTCCGGCTGTCCATCGACCGAAGCAACGAGGATGTGCCGCTTTCGCGTCTGCGGCAATCCGAGACGCCTCGCGTCGATCACCGCCTCGTCGACGTAGTACTCCCGCGACTCGAACAGCGCTCGGGCCTCGTCGAGTATCCCCCGGCGGTCGTGTCGTATCCCGGGCACGTTCTCGATGATCACCGCCCTTGCGCCCAGCGCCACGGCCAAGGCCGGCATTGCCACGTAGTACATGTTGCGCCCGTCCGACCGAAGAGTGACGTTGTTGGACGTCGAGTGTCCTTCGCACGGCGGTCCACCCAGCAAGATGTCCACTCGGCCGGCGGCAAGACGCATCGGCCCGTCCAACGGCCTGGGGTCTTCCACGAACCTGGCGGTTCCGTTCCGATAGGAATAGCTGGTGGTCACCGAGGTCCAGATGTTGCGCGACGAGCAGTACTGCGGATCGAAGTTCCTCCGGTACACGTCCAGCGCGACCGCGCTGTTGTCTGCCGCGAAGACGAACTCGGGCGCCATGCCAGCCGCGAGCACGGCTTCGCGCACGCCGTGCGACAGTCCCCCGGCCCCGCAGAACACGTCGGCAATCTCGACACAGCGTCGCCCGGAAAGCGACTCGTGCTCCACTTCGCCGCGCAGCAGCGCATGGTCGAACTGGGACTGCAACGACGCGACTTCGGACCCGTCCACGCCAGCGTCGCTGCGACACGACGATTCTCCCGACGCGCTGGGCACCTCCAGGCTTCTGACGATGCGCGAGTCGTCAAGGCGAAACGTCTCGCAGACGGCCTTGCCTCCCAGCGCCAACGATCCCTGGCGCACCCTTCCCGCAATTCTACCGGGCACGTCTCAGGTCCTGGCTGTGCTTCTCCAGCACCGCCCGAAGTTCTTGATCGCTCATGAACTCGAACGCATACACGCTGTGAATGTGTCGAAGTCGCTTGTATAGCTTGCGGATGCCGAGAGCGTCTGTGCTGTGAAGGTAGACCTCTTTCGACTTTGGATGACGGTATTGAAACTTCACGAGGACGCGCGCCAAGTTTCTGCACCAACCATACCTGTGCCGGATGATCCCCGATTCTATGAAGTCGGAGTGCAGAAACCTCTTCGCCAGACGATAGGGGTCGGAAGCGGCGGCATCGTACAGCATGTCCGCCCGCAACCAGAGTATCCGAAGCCGATTCCTGTAGTCCAAGGCGTCGATGCCGTAGTTTCCGAGGTGGGCGTACACGCCCCTGCGGTGTCGCGCTTCAATGACGTCTGACAGCTTCGCCACGGCCAGCCATCTCCAAAAACCGTCCGACGCCGCCACTTTCGGAGGCAACCGCATCTCTTTGTGCATCAGCGAGCAGACGTCTCGATCGAAGTTGAATGCGTCCACCGTTTTGCTGTCACTTTCGAGTTCGTCCAGGAGCTTCATAACTTTGGTGCAAGCACTGTCCACAAAGGCGGGGTTCCAGCTAGTTCCAGCTTCTATCGTAGGACAATCCCGATCAAGCAGCTTCTCCGGCATACCGCGGCGCCGTGCCTCGACAAGGCTCCGTGCCCTCTCGTTGGACAGCGTTCTCGCACCGCTTGAAGCGTTCGCCATCAGCAGCTCTTCACCCCCTACCCGACTACGCCGACGATCGTGGCGACGTGGGACCGAAGCTCCAGCAGCCCGTCCTCCTTCACCAGATCCCGGAGGTCTCCGTAGTTCCTGCCGCTCGCCCTTGCAAGGCGGTCGAACACCTGCCCCGCCAGCGTCTCGGTGTCGGTCGGTTCCGGATCATCCGACGTGCCCCTCAGCACTTCGCACCATATCTGAACAACGATCTCCGCTGCCAGCATCTTCCACACCAAGTCCCGTTGGCCTGGGACGGCGTTCAGCGCGTTCAGGCCTTCTTCAGCGGCCTTGTTCATATAGACGGTGAGCGCTTCGCCTATCGGGCGCGAGTAGCGGTCGTCGCCCGTGGCGTCTTCTTCCCACTTGATCGCCCACAGCAGTTCTCGCGGATAGCCAGTGTCGCCGCCGAACTCTCGCCAGCTGAACGGGAACGCGACCGCGTCGATGCGCTGCCGGACTGCAAATTCTCTCCTGCACAAGACCTTCCCTGGGCCAAGGCCGCGTTTCGCCAGTGTCGGATCGTCGGCAACGATGCGGATGGCCAGAATGAACTCCATGCCGCCGCCCGTCTGCATCTCGTCCAAAGCCTCGGGCGCAGGCGACCATTGCTCCGGACGCTTGGCTAGGCTCCACCGTCCGAGACGCTTGTATCGCTTCAGGCGTCTGTTCCTGGCCGACACGGCGAGTTCCAACTGCGACTCTTCCAGTGCAAGGCTGGTCAGTACCTCGTCGACGCCGTCCACCGTGAAGACGAAGAGCGGTTCGATCAGCCGCTCCGTTTCGGCAGGTTCAAGGTAGTACGACGGCTCTGTCGTCGGCTCACGCGAAAACGGACAGAACTCGCAACCCTCGAGGAGCCCGTCGAGCCGGTTGGAGAGTTGGTTCGGGCTGAGGCCGTCCCCGAACGGTGGAAGCAGCCTCCGCTCCACCCGTCGCCGACCACGCTTCTCGACATTGGCGCTCAACTCGACGACTCCTCGCTCTCGGGCCGACCGGCGTGCGGATCGTCGTCTGCCGACCATGCTTCCGACCGGGCCGCTACGACTACGTCGAGGCTGGCATAATAGTCCGAGTTGAAGGACTCGGACGTCACGTCCACCACTATCTCCCGGTCCTTCCAAACCACCAAGTCCACACCATCCGCGTGCGTGTCCACGCCGTCGCTGGCCAAGTCCGCCTCTTCGCCGTCGACGCGGAAGGACGCCAAGGGGATCCGTCCCGATCCGTCGCGACGCCTGTTGTCGTCGAGTACGACGGCAGGAACGACCGACACACGTGCGAGCACTCTCTCCGCCGAAGCGTCTTCCTTCAGCTTGATTCCTACGCGCGCCGTGGCCACCGACTCTGAACCGACGCTTTGTCGTCCCTCCCTGATCCGAATCTCAAAGGGGTCAGGGAGGACCGGAGGTGGTGGCGGCCGACCCAGCTTCTCCGCCGACATCACGCTCGCCAGAATCTGCTCCAAGCGTCTCGATCCTCGCGCTACAGGAGGCTCCGGCTTGGGGTTGAGGTCCTTGAGGAACTTCTGAGTGTGTTCTTTGATGCGACGCAGGATGCGCTCCACCAGCTTCTGGAGGAGCTCGCGCTTGGCCTGGTCGTCCGGGTACGCGTCCCGCAGTCTCTGAGAGTTGGGATTCCAGGTGTCATGCGAAGGCGGTTCCGATAGGTGAAGCGCCTCGTCGGCGTCGGGATCGCCAAGAAAAACGCCAACGCCCTTCTGATCGCCGGCGCTTGGTAGTTTCAGGTATTTGACGACCATCAGGGGCCCGCTGCGAATCAGCGCCACCGAATTCTGGAATAGATCATCCGGCGAGTCGTCCGCTTCGATGGGCTGTTGATCGTCGGCACCTTTGAGGGCGAGTTGACCGGGTTGCAAACCCTGGAACCGGTGGAACTTCAGCTTCTTCTCGCGAGGCCCACTCAGCGGCACGCTGTGCTCGATCATCGTGTAGCAGGTGATGTGCGCCTCCAGTTCGGCGACGGCCAGGGGGGCCGGAGCGCGAACCAGATCGTTGTCCATGCACAACTCGACGGTCAGCTTGTTGGAGAGCAAGCGTGGCCACCACCATTGCTCGACGGCGGTACGGAATTCGCCGATGTCGATCGACGACCCGATGATCATGATCGAAGTGCCGTGCTCGTCGCGGGTTCTCGTGAACCCGACCTGTTCGGCGATTTCGTGCGCCATATCGTCGACGATCGGCCTGCACACCGGTTGTCCACCCTGTCGGTCCTCATGGACGCCAAAGAGAGCGCGGCCTGTGTACTTGCGAGCCGCGGAGTCCCTGCTCCCTGCCGAGCGCGCCTCGTTCCCCTTCCACCAATGGCCGTCGAACGTGGCGCAGGCGAAGAGCCGCGCGTGGTGGCCACCTGTCTTCGCGCTGGGCTCGAAAATGGAATACACGACGAACATGTTGCAGTCCGACGCCTCCTCGTAGACCGCCTTCCCCAAGCCGTACGACCCGCCCTTGCCGGAAGACACGCTTGTCGTGTCCTGCCCCAGCGAAAGGCAAAGCTCCTCGAAACGATCCTTCTTGTCCCGCTCGTCGTATCCCAATCCGCAAGTGTTGCGATCTTCGACTATGGTCACCTGAACGGGTACGCCGTCGCGCAGTCGAGTCAGCGCGTTCGGAGACGAAAGACCGAGTTTCTCCAGCCGAGCGAGGGGAGAGTCGATCGCATCGAAGCCAAGAAGCTTGCGGAAGGCCGTCACCTCTTGACGCGAGAGCGTCATGTTCCGTATCAGGACCTCGGTCTTCGTGTCCGGCAGCGTGGCATCGACACTATTCTGGATCGCCTCCCGCGCGACGCGTGCTGCTGTGTCGTGACCAGAGCCTTCCAATGCGAAGCGCCGAGCCGTTGACTTGATTCGCTCGTTCGGGTTTTCCTCAACGAACAGCCAAGCTGGCTGGTCGGAGCGTGATCGGGGGGGGGGGGGGGGGGCGACATGAAGGCGGGCAAGGCAGCAAGCAGGAGAGGACGTTGCGAAAAGAAGCAGTAAGTTACGAAGCTCGGACGGCTCCCGCAAGCGGGGGCCACAGGCGACTCCAGCAGCCGGCCGCGGCGGTTTCCACAAGTGGGATCGTAGGCGATTTCCGCAGGCGGTGCTCAGCCGCTTCCCGCAAGCGGCCACGAACGGAGGCCCCTCGAATGCCGGTCCAGTCCTCTTCGCCGACGCTTGTAGTCCTGGCCGCCGGAGCCTCCACCAGGTACGGACGCCTCAAGCAGCTGGACCCGCTGGGACCCGGTGGCCAAGCATTGCTGGACTACGCGCTCTTCGACGGCGCCGGGCTGGGGTACGCCCCGGCCCTCTTGGTCGTCCAGGAGGACAAGCAACGTCACTTCGCGGCCCACCTGCAGCCAGCGACGGCCGCCGGCCTCGACATCCGCTTCGCCCATCAGCCCATGGACCTGCCCGGAGTGCTGCAACAGGCGCCAAGGGGACGCATGAAGCCTTGGGGCACCGGGTTCGCCGTCTTGGCGGCCGGCGAGTGCCTGGACGGCCCCTTCGCCGTCTGCAACGCCGACGACTTCTATGGCAGAACGGCGTTCGCGGCCGTGGCAATGGCCCTGGAAGCCATGGCGGCGCTGGAATCGGAGCGCCTCACGCCGGACCCGGCCAACCCGAGTCGGCCCGCCGCCGCTCGCAGCCCGGGGTGCAACCCCGCTCGGCAAGCCGTCCCCCTCCCGGCCGTCACCGTCGGCTACCGTCTCGACGCCACCTTGTCGGACAGCGGCGGAGTCTCCCGAGGCATCTGCGAAGTCGGCGACGACGGGACGCTCCACTCCCTGACCGAGGGACTGGACCTCCGTCGCGTCGGAAAGCGGATACGGGGCCGGGACCCGACCGGCGCACCCCTGGACGCGAGCCCGGATGCGCTGGCGTGCACTAGCCTGTGGGGCTTTCCGCCACGCATCCTCGGTCTGCTGGCCGAGCGGTTCAAGGCGTTTGTTGCGACGGACCCCGGCCCGGAGCGAGAGTTCTACCTGACGGAGGCGGTCAACGACCTGATCATGGCGGGCAAGGTGCGGTGCACCGTTCTGCCGACCGAGGAGACCTGGCTGGGCGTCACCTTCCCCGATGACCGGCACGGCGTAGCCGAGTCGCTCCGGAAGTTGGTAGAATCGGGAACGTACCCGAAGAACCTCTGGTCGCGGGCCAAGCCGTGCCCGGCGAAGACTTCAGAAGCCGTTCCGGCCCCGAAGCTGGTTCCCAGGGCAAAGCAATGATCGGGCAGCGGATGCCCAACCGAAGCCAGAAAATGGGCTGACAGCCAGAAAGGGCCAAAATGCAGCTCGCAATCCTGGACTGGATCGTCGTGGCGCTGTACGGACTGCTGGTCCTGGCCATCGGCCTGCGCTACGCCCGCCGGGCCGGGACCGGGGCCGGCGAGTTCTTCCTCTCGGGCCGCAAGCTGCCTTGGTGGCTGCTGGGCACGTCAATGGTCGCGACGACCTTCTCCACCGACACGCCCAACTTGGTCGCCGACTTCGTGCGGGACGGGGGCGTGGCGCAGAACTGGTCGTGGTGGGCCTTCCTGATCACGGGGATGTGCACGGTCTTCTTCTACGCGAAGCTGTGGCGGCGCTCGGGCGCCCTCACCGACATCGAGTTCTACGAGCTTCGCTACTCGGGGCGGCCGGCGGCGTTCCTCCGAGGCTTCCGGGCGCTGTACCTGGGCGTCTTCTACAACGTGATGATCATCGCGACCGTGACGCTGGCCGCGACCAAGATCGGCGGAGTTCTCCTGGGGCTGGACCCCCTCGCCACGGTTCTGATCGCAGGCTCGGTGGCAATGGTCTATTCGGCCACCTCGGGGCTCTGGGGCGTAGTGGCGACCGACCTGGTCCTCTTCGTAGTGGCAATGGCCGGATCGGTCGCGGCTGCCTGGTTCGCCCTCCAGCAGCCGGAAGTCGGCGGGCTCGCGGGGCTGTTGGCCAACCCCGCCGTCCAGCCCGCCACGAGCTTCCTCCCCGACTTCTCGGACTGGAGCGTGGCCCTGGGCGTCTTCGTCGTCCCGATCGCGGTCCAGTGGTGGAGCGCGTGGTACCCGGGTGCCGAACCGGGGGGCGGAGGCTACGTGGCCCAGCGGATGCTCGCCGCCAAGAACGAGCGCGAATCCATGAAGGCGACCCTGTGGTTCAACATCGCCCACTACGGGCTCCGGCCGTGGCCGTGGATCGTGGTCGCGCTGTGCTCGATGGTCGTCTACCCCGAACTTGCCGACATCCAGGCGCGCTTTCCCAACCTGGACCCGTCGCTGGTGGGCAACGACCTGGCCTATCCGGCCATGCTGGTCTTCCTGCCCGCAGGGCTTTTGGGACTGGTGGTCGCGTCGCTGGCCGCCGCCTACATGTCCACCGTCAGCACCCAGCTCAACTGGGGCTCGTCCTACGTGGTCAACGACTTCTACCGGCGCTTCGTGAACCCGGACGCCAGCGACCGCAAGCTGGTGGCGGCAGGCCGACTCTCCACGGTGGGGCTGATGATCTTGGGCGCCTTCGTCGCGCTCCAGCTGGACACCGCTGGACAGGGCTTTCAGATCCTTCTCCAGATCGGCGCCGGAACAGGTCTCGTCTTCCTGCTGCGATGGTTCTGGTACCGAGTGAACGTGTGGAGCGAACTCGCCGGCATGACGCTCTCGTTCCTGGTGGCGCTCTACTTCGCGTTCGTCCATGGCAGGTTGGGACTCGACCCGCTGACGGGCTGGCAGCAGCTGATCGCGGGCGTGGCGGTCACGACGCTGGGATGGCTGGCCGTCACCCTCGTCACGCCGCCGGCGGACGCCCCCACGCTGCAACGCTTCTACGACAAGATCCAGCCGCTGGGCCGGGGCTGGCGCCGTGTCGTGGACACGAGCGCCGCTCGAACCGACGACGGCTCGGTCACGGCCGCCTTCCTGGGCTGGTTCCTAGGCTGCGTCCTCGTCTACGGCGCGCTTTTCGGCACGGGGTACGCGCTGTACGGCCGTGCAGTCCCGGCGACCCTGGCGCTGGCCGTCTCGGCCGGCGCAGGAGCTTGGCTCTTCAGGCTATTGCCTCGCCTCGGGTTCCGATGACCGCTTCCCGCCGCCAGGTGATCGCCCCCGGCCGCGTGAACCTGATCGGCGAGCACATCGACTACAACGGACTGCCCGTTCTGCCCATGGCGCTGGACCGGTCCGTGCGCATCGACTTCGTCCCGCTGGACGAGCCTGTCGTGCGACTGGCCAGCGCGGCGCCGGGATGCGATCCCGTCGAGTTCCGACTGGACCGCCCGATCGACCGCGCTCCCCAAGGGCACTGGTCGAACTACGCCCGCGCCGCCGCCTGGGGGCTGTTGGAGGACGAACGCCGGCTGGCGCAGGGCGACCGGGCAAACTCCAGGCCAGTCGCCCCCGACCCCGACGGCCGCCCCGGCGCCCGTGGGCCACTGGGTCGGGCTGGCCGCCTCCGCGGCTTTGACGGACGGCTCGACAGCGACCTTCCAATTGCCTCGGGACTGGCGTCCTCGTCGGCCTTCGTCGTGGCCGTCGGTCTCGCGCTGCTCCACTCCAACGACCTGAAGCTTGCCCCGTTGGACCTCGCCGTCAGGATGGCCGGGGCCGAGCGCTTCACCGGCGTGCAGGGCGGCGGAATGGACCAGGCGGCCTGTCTGTGCGGGGTCGCGGGTCACGCTCTCCGAATCGACTTCGGCCCATTGCGCGCGACTCCTGTGCCCATGCCGGCCGGCTGGCGGTGGATCGTGGCGTCTTCGTTGGCCCGAGCCGAGAAGTCACGGGGCGCGATGGAGGCGTACAACGCGCGAGCCTGGGAGTGCCGCGAAGCGCTCCGACGCCTGATCGTCGACGCTTCGAATCCGAAGACTGGCGGCCGTGCCGCCGCGACTTTCTGGCCCCGCACGGAGACGAGGGTGGCTCCAGCCTACCGCGATCTGACTCGAGCGTTATCAGTGGGCGAAGTGTTGGATTGGGCCGCACGTGTGCTCAACCCCCGCCTGCTTTCTCGGTTCCGTCACGTGGTCACCGAAGCCCGGCGAGTCGAAGCGGCCCAGCGAGCCATGGCCGAGGCGCGCATCGACGAGTTCGGCACCCAGATGGTGCACTCCCACGACAGCCTTCGAGACGACTACGGGGTCAGCACGCCGGCCTTGGACGAGATCGTGTCCGTCGCGCTGGACGCGGGCGCCGCCGGAGCCAGGCTGACGGGGGCCGGCTTCGGAGGCTCCGCAGTAGTCCTCTGCTCAGCGCAGACAGCGCCCACGGTCTCGGAAGCGCTGAAGTCCCGCTTCTACGCCAAGCACCGGAGCGCCCGAACACCCGGCGCCCGGTCCGCACCTGCCACTCCTCTCCACGAGACGATCTTCGTCGCGCGACCTTCGGCCGGCGCCGGTGTGCAGGACGATCCCCATGCCGCCGGGCTGCCCGGTGCCGTCTGATCCCCGCCTGCCATCGGGATCAAGATCACGGTTCCCCCAAGCTCTCCATCCGCTCCATCCAGGCATTGAAGTTCGGACAAGCTGCACGGATTTCGTGAAGTCCGATCCGCGAGGCAGCGACTAATCCGTCAGCGACCTTCTGATACCCGGGTGCGACCTCCAAGATGCGCTTGGACGGCGCCGTGGATACGCCATCGTCGATCTCCTCTGGCGTGCCGAAGCGGCTCATGACTTGATGGAATCGCCGCACGGCCCGGTCTTGTTGAGAACCAAGCGACACTACCCTTCCCAGAACCTCTGGTGCGGCAAACAACAAGGCCTCAAACTCATGCAACTGCACATACGGTATGAACGCATCGGGGCGCCAGTGCTTCCCCACTATTCCCTCCATCCTTGCGTACATTTCGTTTTCGATTTCAGTGGCCTTCTGGCCATGGGGCCTGCGAGCCGCGGCCGCCCGTCCTGGCCAATCAAGCGGCATGCCGTAGTAGTCGAACATCGTCGTCACGTGACGGCCGCCATCCTCCTGAAGCAATCGACGCAGTTCCTTCTCTGTTTGTTTCCATGACTTCACTCCGCCTGTGACGCGAGGCCTGCCCATGGTGGTCGTTTGCAAGTGGACGCCTCTGTTGCCCAAGAACGGTGCAATCAATTCGTTGCAGAATCTTTCTTCTGTCTGGCCTTCCACCAACGCCAGGATCCGCACACTCAAGGACGACCTCCAAACAGGTTCTTTTCCCACAGTTCGCTGAGCGAGTAGTCCTCCAGCCACTCCGTCAGGGCTTCTTCGGCTAGTCGCTTGTACTGGGTACCGGACTTGGCGTCCGCTTCAAGCACGGCAATCTGGCTCGGCTTGAATTCGTCTACCAACCTAGTCGATTGAGTTGCCAGGATCACTTGCACCCTCGTAGCCGCGGATTTTGCCAGTGCCGCAAGCACGACTATGGCTGATGGATGAAGGCCAAGCTCGGGTTCGTCCAGCACGATCACGTTGGGAAGCCTGGGCTGGAGAAACAGCGTCGCAAGAGCCATGAAGCGTAAAGTTCCGTCGGAAATCTGATGCGGCCCAAGGAGATATTCATGTCCCCTCTCGTGCCAGTTCAGCAGTATCTTGTTAGGATCCGTGGTTCGTGGACCCAAATCGAATCCACCGAACGCGGGAAACGCCAAGCGGATGGTCTCCTCAATCCGGCGGTAGCATTCTAGATCGGTCCGCTCCAGCCCATGGAGAAACGCGGCCAAGTTGCCGGCATCGTCTCGCAAGTACCGATTGTCCTCGATGTACGCGCTCTTGCGAATGTTGGCACGAAACGACGTATCGTGAAACTGGTATCCTCGACAAAGGGAAAGCAGCCACAGCACCACGTCGCATGTCTTGTTGCCTTCGTCCCGCTTCTCCTGCAGCCGGCTTTCCCCGTGGCCGGAACCAAGCAGGAGCCGCTGGGGCTGGGCATAGCCAGCACGATGGTATTCGACTCGTTCTTCGGCGAACAACATGGTGTCGGGAGCCGCATCCATGAGTCGCATGTGGTATGTGGTGGTGGTCTTCTCATATGCGCCGTCAGCGCCACCGAACTCGACCTCGGCACGCATCTGCGGAGTCGTCCTGGCTCCGTAGCGCAAAAGCGATTCTGATCCGCCCTCCCGGCCGATGTAGAGTTGAAGGCTATTCGTGCTTACAAATCCGAGCATCCGGAAGAAAGACACAAGGTTGCTCTTTCCAGATCCATTGGCCCCGAGCAGCACCGTGATGTCGCCGAAATCAACCCTGCTTGACGCGAACGACTTGTAGCCCTCGATGGCGATGCTGTTCAGCCTGCTTGTCTTGCTCTCGGTGCCGTCGGTCAAGGAATGCTCCATGTGTTCCGCGGAACGTTGGGGTGGGGCGTCAGCCTGCGCCAAAGCCTCGCACGCTGTTCGAGGGGGTTCGTAAGCTAGGAACGGTCATAGCGAAACCTTGGATCGCCGTCCCTGGGCGTCAAGCCCCCTCGGGGGAGGTTGAATCCGCTCGTGCCACCATTCTACTACCATTTTGCTGCCATTCTACTACCAAGATGCCTCCGTTTTACTACCGTTCCGCTACCATTGCGCGAGAGGCCTCCCCACTACAGCCCGCTCTAGTGCCCGGCTACGTTCCGGGCCGCCACACACGCTCGGCGACCCGTCTGAACCTTGCGTCGCCCCGGATCGGGTCCCAGATGGGACTGGCCAAGGACTTGCCCAGGAACGGTTCCCGCCGGGCGACGGCTTCTTCCAGGTGCTCGAAGGCTTGGTCGACGTCGCCCAGACCCACCGCTGTGAACGCCTGGACCGTGTGGGGGACGTGCTCGCCACGGGCTTGACGAGCTTGAGCCTCCCGCAGCCGGAGCCGCCAGTAGCTTCCCCGGTCGTCCTCGTCGAAGGCCTCCCAGAGCTCGTCGATCCGCTCCGCCCGCTCCGGCGTGTCGTCCTGCGTGGCCAGGATGTGCTGCTCGCGCACCTTGACCGCGCCGGCGTAGTCACCGCGCAAGAGATGCAGGTCCTCCAAGACCAGCCAATTGACCTCGTCCTCGGGGTCCGCGGTCACCAGCTCCCGGTAGCTCGCGGCTGCCCGGTCGTACTGGCCGGAATCCAGAAAGCGGTCCGCTGCGCGTCGTCGCCGAGCCAAGGCCCGGTCTTCGCTGGTCACGAGCACTGGACGGTTCCCGCGATCCGCAACGAACCGCTCCACGCGCCTACCGATCTCGGTCGAGCTGCGTACGTAGGCGCGAGCCAGCGAGTCGGTGGCAACTCCGGCCTCGGCCAGCGCCGCCTCCACATCCTCCGCCAGTCCCTCGTCAAACTTCATTGTAACGTTCAACAGGGCAATTCGGAAGACGTCCAGCTCTCGCTTCGGCGCACCCAGCAACTCCGCCCGGTGCAACGACTCCTGAATGCGCGCAACGGACTCGTGCGGAGTTCCCGCGCCATGCGCACCGTCCCCGCCCCGGCCCGCAGCCCCGTGCGGAGCCTCGCCCGTTGCCTCGTGCGTAGCCCCGTGCGTAGCCTCGCCCGCAGCCTCGTGCGTAGCCCCGTCCCGTCGCCTCGTGCGCAGGGTCGCCCCCGGCCCATCCGAAAGCTCCGTCGGTTCCCCCGGAAACGCGACCGACCCGCCGTCCGCCTTTGCCAGCAGCACGAGCCCCGCCTCGGCCCGCCCCAGCCACGCCAGTCCGAAGGTCGAGTCGATCCCGACGGCTTCGGTGAAGTGCCGCATCGCTTGCGCCGCCGCCCGATCCAGCGCCATCTCGGCGTCGGCGCCCAAGTTCTCCGCTTCCAGGCCCAGGTCCCGCTCGCCCATGTCCACGCCCACCGCCTCCAAGCCCAGCTCGTGGTCCAGCTCCTCCCAGCCCTGGAGGTAGGCTTGGTGCGCCTCGGGATCGACGGCTGCCACGTGCTCGACGGTCGGCACCGCCGGTTCACCCTCCACTTCCGCCTGCACCGCCTGCGCAATCTCCAGCGCGATCTCGGTCTGGAGGCGCAGGATGTCGGTCATCTCCCGTTGGTAGGTGCGCGTCATCAGGTGAGTGTCCGACGGCGCGTGAAGCAGCTGGATGCTGATCCGCACGCTGTCGTTCTCGGCCGTCATCGCCACCGAGCCCGTGACCACGGCCTGGACGCGCAGCTCCTGGGCGATCCGCGGCAGCTGCATCGTGGTGTCGGCGTAGCGGGCGACCGAGGTGCGCGAGACGACCCGGAGGCTGGTCATCCCGGTCAGCTGGTTGATGATCTCGTCGTGCAGCTGGCGGGCGAAGAGGTCGCCCTGGCCCTCGGCGAAGTTCGCCAGGGGCAGCACGGCGATCGCCGCGACCGGCGCCTCGGGGTCGAAGTTGGCGAAGACGGGGCCGCCTCTGGGGCCTCGCGAGTCGGAAGAGCCGGGGCCCGGAGCCAGCCGGGCTTGGCGGGCCGCCCAGAAAGAGGACCGCCAGCCGGAGCCGTCCCCTTCGGATGCGGACATGAAGCTTCGGCTGAACCAGACGGCCGCGAACGCCACCGACACCGTCGTCACCCCCAGAAGAGCGAGGCGCGGAGCAAGGGAGCGCACGGCCCCCTGCCCCGACGTTCCGGCGGAAGAGTCCTGCGTCCGCCGCAGCCCCTCCGACGTGAGCTCGTAGGCCCAAGCCACCGCCAGCACCACCGGCAGTCCCAAGGCGGCTGCCACCACCAGCGACTGCAAGGCCCAGTCGGGCGTGTTGAAGGCCGGCAGCACGATCTCGCCCAGCTGAAGCGCGACGAAGGCGGCGACCGCGTAGAAGCCTCCGGCCCGCACCACCTTCCGGCGGCGGAGCTCGTTCCAGAAGGGACCGAACCCGGACTTCAGGCTCATGGCGTCGTCCAGCGTGGGGTAAGCGATGATCTTGTCCGAAGATGAGCCCGGCGCAGGCCGTCGGCCAGTGCACCGCCCTCCGGTCCCGGAACCAGTCGGCCCGGAAGAGAGTTGGACGAGCCTCGGCCCTCGGGGGTTGCAGTCCCTTCGCCGCTCCCTCCCTTGGGTGTTGGCCAGCGACCGGAGGCGGGGTTGTCCGGCGAGCTTGGCCAGCGACCGGCGGCAGGGTTGTCCAGCGGGGTTGTCCAGCGACCGGAGAGTTGCAACCTTCGGTGCACCAGCGCGTACCGGCCGAGCGTCGCGTTCCCGCTGCAGCCGATCCCGCACTCCCGCAAAAACAGCCAGCCCCAAGGGCCGCCTCATGACCGTAGTCGAAACCTGCGGACTCACCAAGCGCTTCAAGGACGTGCTGGCCGTGGACCAGGTCGACCTCTCGGTGGAGCAGGGCCAAGTCTTCGGCTTCCTCGGACCCAACGGCAGCGGGAAGACGACGACGATCGGGATGCTGATGGGGATCGTCACCCCCACGGCGGGGAGCTTCAGCCTCTTCGGCGCGTCTTCGCCCCGGGCGCTGCTGGCGGCCCGCACCCGGATCGGCGCCACTCTGGAGACGCCCAACTTCTACCCCTATCTGGGCGGGCGGGACAACTTGACGGTCACCGCTCGGCTGAAGGGCGTGGGGAACGAGCGGATCGACGAGTGCCTGGACCTGGTGGGCCTCGGCGACCGGGGCAAGCACAAGTTCAAGACCTACTCGCTGGGCATGAAGCAGCGGCTCGCCCTGGCCGCCACGATGCTGAACGACCCGGAGCTGATCGTCCTCGACGAGCCCGCCAACGGCCTGGACCCCCAAGGGATGCGGGAGGTCCGAGAGATCATCGGCGTGCTGGCGGACCGGGGGAAGACGATCTTCCTCTCCAGCCACTTGCTGTGGGAAGTCGAGCGCACCTGCACCCACGTGGCCATCGTCCGCAAGGGCAGGATCGTGAAGATGGGAAGCGTCGCCGAGGTCGTGGGCGGGACCAGCGGCGACGACAAGACGGTCGAGGTCCTGGTCCGCGCCGCCGCCGACGAGGCGCTGCGGCCGGCGCTGGAGGCGTATCCGGGGGCCTCTTCGGTAAGGCCGGCGGAGGACGGGGGCTTCGTGGTCGGCCTCCGCTCCCACGACTTGGCTGGCCTGAACCGGTGGCTGGCGGACCGCGGAGTGTACGTCTCTCACCTGGCCCCTCGCCGGCAGAGCCTGGAGGACGCCTTCATGGGCCTGACCGAAGGCGGCGACTTCGGCTCGATGAAGGAGATCGCGTCGTGACGACTTCGCCAGGCGAATCCGCGGGCGTTGACGGGCGCCGCGTCGCAGGCGGCTTCGGCGCGCTCTTCAGGAACGAAGTCCTCAAGGCCCGCAAGCGCCTTGCCTTCTGGGTGACGACGGGTCTCTTCGTCCTGGTCAACGGGGGCGAGACTGTCGATTCGGTGCAGCGGGAAATGAAGGACCCCGAACGAGTCTTCTCGCTCCCGGAGAGCTGGGCCGACATCTTGGTCGCGCCTGCGAACATGGGGCCGTTCTTCTTGGCGCTGCTGCTGATCCTCCTCGTGGCGCCCGAGTTCCAGTGGCGAACAGCGCGGCAGAACGTGATCGACGGCCTGAGCAAGGAACGCTTCTACGTGGGCAAGGCCATGGCGCTGGCCGTGCTCGTCGTCTTGTTCTTCGTACTCCCGCTGGCGATCGGCGGTGCTGGGGCGCTGCTCAGCCCTGGCGAGAACGGCCCGGACTTGGTCCTCTCCACCGACTTCTCCTACATGACGGGCTACGCGCTGTCCCTGTTGCTGCTCGGAAGCGCGGCGGTGATGCTAGCGGTCCTCGTTCGGTCGTCGGGTCCCGCCCTGGGCGCGCTCTTCGCCTACATCCTGGTGGAAGAGTTCCTCAGCTTCTTCCTCGAACGCTACGAAAGCCTGCGCGACGTCACGAGCCACTTCCCCATGGCGCTGCACGACGCCTTGAACGACAGCCGGTTCCACTACCCCGAGCGACTGGCCGAGGCCAATGCAGCCCGCGCGGAGATCGGCGTGCCCCCGCTGGAGTTTCTCGACCACGGGGTGGTCGTGACGGCGACGCTGCTCTACAGCGCCGTCTTCTTGGTCGTCGCCTTCGTCGGCATGAGCAAGCGGGACTTGTAGAGAGCAAGGTCCTTCCGGGGCCGCCCTCCCTGTCCAAACCGACGCCTGCACGGCATCTTGTGTCGTGACCACGAACAAGCACGCGACCACGAACGAGCACAGACCATGACCACGCGCCGGCGCTTCATTCGCAACACCGCCGCGGCCGGGGGCGCCCTCGCCGCCGGCAACACGCTTGCAGCCGCTGCCGGCTCGGCGGAAACCCCTGCCCCGGCCGTCCCCGGTCAGGCCGGAGTCGACCTGGTCGAGCCCGGTCGGCGCACACCGGCCCCGGCGCCTGCCGCCGGACCCGTGCAAGCCCGACGCTCGCTGTCTCTCCTCGTGCTCGGGGGGACGAACTTCATCGGCCCTCATCAGGTGGAGCACGCCCTCTCGAGAGGGCATCGAGTGACCCTCTTCAACCGGGGACGCACCAACACGCACCTCTTCCCGGAGATCGAGAAGCTGGTCGGCGACCGCAACGACGACCTGCGGGCGCTGGAGGGCCGCAGCTGGGACGTGGTGATCGACAACTCCGCCATCAACCCCACGTGGGTCGAGCGCAGCGCCGGCGTGCTCAAGGACAGCTGCGAGAGGTACGTCTTCGTCTCGACGCGCTCCGTCTACGCCGACACCAGCCGTGTTCCCATGTCCACGGCCGCCCCGGTGTGGAGCTACGAGTCCGCGGGCGTGGCGCCGGGCGCCGAGCGGCTGCCCTACGGCCTCTCGAAGGCGCTGGCCGAGCAGAAGGCCCGCGACGCCTTCGGGGACGACCGGACCCTCGTCTTCCGCCCCGGCCTCATCATCGGCCCGGGCGACACCACCGACCGCTTCACCTATTGGCCCGCCCGCATCCACCGAGGGGGCGAGGTCCTGGCCCCGGGCGACGGCTCCGACCCCGTGCAGATCATCGACGCGCGGGACTTCGCCGAGTGGCTGGTCCGCATGGTGGAAGCCGGCGAGTCCGGCACCTACAACGTGGTCGGTCCGCGCACCCCCCGGCCCATGGCCGAGCTCCTCTACGGCATCCGCGCCGTGACCACCGCCGAGACGACCTTCACCTGGGTGGACACCGACTTCGCCATCAACGCCGGCCTGCGCCCCTACGCCGAGCTTCCCGTGTGGCGCCCCGCCCGAGACGGCGCGGAAGGCTTCGCCCGCTTCGACCTGACGCCGGAAGTGGAGAAGGGACTGACCTTCCGCTCCCTGGCCGACACCACGGCGGCCACGCTGGAGTACCACTTCTCCCGGCCGGCCGACCGTCAGGCAGCCCTGCGGGCGGGCGTCGACGCCCAGCGGGAGCGGGAAGCGCTGGACCTGTGGCGCGCCTACCGCCGGGCCGGATAGCCGTCTCGTGCGAATCCGCTCCCGACGCGGCCTCGTGCTTGGCCCCCGAAGCGGCCTTGGCCCCCGATGCGGCCTCCGCCCCCGACTCGGCCTCGTCCTTGCGGCGTTCGCCCCAGCTGCCTGCGGCCCCGCCGCCGCTCCGTCGCCGTCGGCCGTCCAGAGCGCCCCGGAGCCGCCCCCGGTTGAAGCCGGCGTCCCGGCCGCGCCCGGCGAGTACGAGATCGCCCCCGACGTCCTCCACTACGAGATCGAGCTTGCCCTGGGCGCTCCCGAGATCGAGGCCCGGGCCACCCTGTCGGTCCTCCCCAACGGCGCCGCCGAGCTTCCCCTCGACCTGGTCGGCCTGGGCGTCCGCAGCGTGCACGTCGACGGCGCCCCCTCGGCCTTCGCCTACGCCGACGGCAAGCTGACCGTCCCACTGGACCGGACCGGCGAGAGCGGCGCCCGCGACCTCGCCGCCCTCGACACGGTCCACGTCGCCGTCGCCTACCACGGGACCCCCGACGACGGCCTGATCATCCGCCCGAACGTCCACGGCTTCCCCACGGCGTTCGTGGACAACTGGCCGAACCGCGCCCGCTTCTGGCTCCCCTCGGTGGACCACCCGTCGGACAAGGCCACGGCCGGCTTCACCGTCCACGCCCCAAACGGCTGGCAGGTCGTCGCCAACGGCGCCCAAGTCGCTGCCCCGTCGCCCACTGCCCCCGACGCCCTGGGCGGGCCTGCCACCCGGGGAGTCGGCGCCCCGACGGACGGCGCGACCCCCAGCGGCAAGACCACCTGGCGATGGGCCACAAGCGTTCCCCACCCCACCTACACCCTCGTCGCCGGCGCCGCCGAGTTCGCGGTCGAGTCCCTGGGCCGGGCGGCCTGCGGCGCCGCGCCCGTCGCCCCCTCTCCGGACGGCTGCGTCGACGTGTCGTATTGGGTCTACCCCCAGGACACGGCCTTCGCCAGGCAAGTCTTCCGCCGCGCTCCCCAGATGGTGGACTACTTCGTCGCCACGATCGGCCCGTACCCCTTCGAGAAGCTCGCCAACGTCCAGTCGGCGACGCGCTTCGGCGGCATGGAGAACTCGTCGGCGATCTTCTACTCCGAAGAAGCGATCGCCGCAGGACGACTGGGGGAGGGGACGGTCTCCCACGAGATCGCCCACCAATGGTTCGGCGACTCGGCCACGGAGGGCGAGTGGAGCCACCTCTGGCTTTCGGAGGGCTTTGCCACCTACTTCGGCGCCCTCTTCTTCGAAGCGGCGGACGGGGTCGAGGACTTCCGCGCGCGGATGGAGCGGAGCCGCCGAAGCTACGTGGAGTCGGACGACGCCCGGCGGCCCATGGTGGACATTGCCGGGCCCGACAACCTCTTCGATCTGCTGAACCGAAACAACTACGCCAAGGGCGCGTGGGTCCTGCACATGCTCCGCGGGCTGCTGGGAGACGAGACGTTCTTCGGCGCGATCCGTTCCTACTACGCCCAGCACGCCTACGGCACCGCCCTCACCGCCGACCTCCAGCGCGTCTTCGAGGAGAGCTCGGGACGCTCGCTGGAGTGGTTCTTCGAGCAGTGGGTCCGCCAGCCCGGGCATCCGGTGCTCGAGCACCAGTGGGAGGTGTCGGAAGACGGCGCGGAGCTGATCGTGACGGTCGTCCAGACCCAGTCGCCCGAGTGGCCCGCCTTCCGCTTCCCGCTGGAGATCGGGATCGTCGGCCCCGCGACCGCGACCGGCTCGACCGCAACCGGCCCTGCGCCCGTTCGCCGCCCCGGAACCGAAGCCGGCGCCCGTCGCGAGCGCGTCGAACTCCGGGAGCGCGCCCACACGTTCCGCTTCCCCGTCGAGGCGCCGCCCGAAGCCGTCGTGCTGGACCCGGACGGCTGGCTGCTCAGGGGCTGACCGACTCCCTCCCGAAAAGGAGCCCGCGTCCGTGGCAGCCCACGCCCCTTTCGAGCGTCACATCGTCGAGATGGAGGACCAGATCTCCAAGCTCAAGGAGATGGCGTCCAAGGGCGGAATCGACGTCTCCAGCGAGCTCCGGGTGCTGACGGCGAAGCTCGACGTCCTCCGACGAGACACCTACCGCAACCTGGACGCCATGGAGCAAGTTCAGGTGGCGCGCCACGCGGGCCGGCCGTACACGCTGGACTACGTGGAGGGCGTCTTCACCGACTGGTTCGAGCTCAAGGGGGACCGGCGGTTCCGCGACGACGAGGCGATCGTCGGGGGCTGGGCCCGCCTGGAGGGCCGCTCGGTGATGGTGATCGGGCATCAGAAGGGGAAGGACATGAAGGAAAACCTGCGCCGCAACTTCGGAATGCCCCACCCGGAGGGCTATCGGAAGGCGCTGCGCCTCATGAAGACGGCGGAGAAGTTCGGCCGTCCGGTGGTCACCCTGGTGGACACGCCTGGAGCCTACCCGGGGTTCGGCGCCGAGGAGCGCGGCCAGGCCGAAGCCATCGCCACCAACCTTCGAGAGATGGCGCGCCTGCGCACGCCCGTCGTCTGCCTCGTGATCGGCGAAGGCGGCTCCGGGGGCGCGCTGGCCCTGGGCGTCGCCGACCGCATCCTCCTGATGGAGCACGCGATCTACTCGGTCATCTCGCCGGAAGGCTGCGCGGCGATCCTCTGGCGCTCCGCCGACTACCGCAACGAGGCTGCCCGAGCCCTGCGCCTCACCTCGTCCGACCTGCTTTCCTTGGGCGTGGCGGACGAAATCGTCCCCGAGCCCCATGGGGGCGCCCACACCAACCCGGAAGCGGCAATGGCCGCCGCCGCGAAAGCTCTCGTTCGCAACTTGGCCGCGCTGGACGCCGCCGAGCCCGACGAGCTGGTCGCCCGGCGCTGGGCCAAGTACGAGGCCATGGGCGCTTGGCAGGAGACCGCCGCCGGCGTGGAAGCGCCCTAGCGAGATGTCGGGGTCGGGCTTCGCCGAGGTCGCCTTCAAGGCCACGCGCCGGGCGTACTACAAGTACGAAGCGCTGGAGCTGTCTCCGGGCGACGAAGTGATCGTGCAGGCCGACCGGGGCGAGGACCTGGGCCGCGTCACCGCCCTGGGCAGCATCGCCGAGCGGAAGTGCTCGTCGTCGAGCGGGTGCGCCACGCCGGTGCCGACCAAGCGGGTGATCCGCCCCGCCAGCGCGGACGAGACGGGGCGCGCCCGGCACATGCGCGCCGACGAGGAGGTGGCGCGCCGGGAGACGCGGAAGCACGTTCGCCGCCACGGCCTGCGGATGAAGGTCACCGACGCCGAGTGGCAGTTCGACCGAAAGAAGCTGTACGTCTACTTCACCGCCGAGAAGCGGGTCGACTTCCGGGCCCTCGTTCGCGATCTGGCAAAGGCGTTTCGGACTCGGATCGAGCTGCGCCAGATCGGCGTCCGCGACGAGGCTGCCCGTCTGGGCGGCGTCGGGCGGTGCGGTCGCGAGCTCTGCTGCTCCACGTGGCTGCCCGCGCTCAAGCCGGTGAGCCTGCAGCTGGCGAAGGACCAGAGCCTCTCCCTCAACCCGTCCCAGATATCGGGTTGCTGCGGGCGACTGATGTGCTGCTTGATGTACGAGCACGACACCTACGTGCAGGCCCGTCGCAAGTTCCCCAGGGAAGGCCGGACGATCCGCACCGCCCACGGCAAGGAGAGGGTCGTCGGCGTGAACATCTTCAAGGAGACGATTGCCTTGAGGGACGCCGAAGGGGTCCGGCGCGTCGTGTCCGTCGCCGAGCTGAAGGAGGAAGTTTCGGCCGCGGGCCGTTTGCCGACAGAGCAAGAAACTCAGGAGAAGCGATGAGCATCAACCTCTCGGAAGACGCAGTGCACGCCCTCAACCGCTCCGCCGCCGCCGCTGCCAGGGACGGCGAGGAAGCGGTCGCGCCGATCCACGTCCTGGCGGGATGCCTCTCCGAGAAGCATGGGACGCTTGTGGATGCGCTGGAGGGGATCGGTCTGGCGACCGAGGACCTGCCCTCGGAGCTGCTGGACTTGCCCCGGACCTACGAAGGCCACCTGCCCTTCACGCCCGAGTCCCACGACGCACTGGCCGCGGCCGTCGAGTTCGGCGAGTCCCGCGGCGGCGCCACGACCAGCGCCCACCTCCTTCTGGGCGTCGCCCGGACACGACCCCCGGACTGCTCCGAGCTCCTTGACGGCTGGGGCTTGGAGCCGGAGGCGCTGGCCGAGCAGCTGGCTGCCGCTGCCGCAATGGCCGGCTCGGCTCAAGCCCCTTCCCTGGGAGCCGGGTAGGTGAGGCCCGCCGCTGCCGCCTTCGGCGTTGCGCTGCTCCTGGGCGCGGCCACCGCCTGCGCTCCCGCCGCCGACTCCCGCGCGGGCGCCGAATCCGCCCCCGACCCCTTCCCCGCCGTGCCGCCGGACGGCCCGCTTCCCGAGATCGGCCCCGCTCCCGCCGACTACCGCCCCACCGCCGCCGCCGCGCCCTCCACCGACATCTGGCTCGGCCGCCTCGACCGGACCGGCGGCACCCTGTCCGCCCTGGAGCTGATCAACGTCACCGACCGGGACGGCTACGACAACCAGCCCGCCTTCGATCCCGACGGCGGCTTCCTCTACTACACGTCGGCGGTGGATTCGACCCAAACCGAAGTCTTCCGCCGCGACCTGGCTACCGGCGCGACCGAGCAGGTCACCCGCACGCCGGGCGCCAGCGAGTTCTCCCCGACCTTCGTCCCCGGCCAGGACGCCTTCTCGGCCATTCGCGAGACGCGCGGCAAGCAGTACCTGTGGCGGTACTCGATCGCCGGTGACGAGATCGGGCCCGTCTTCTCCACGGTCGAGCCGGTGGGCTACCACGCCTGGGCCGACGAGCGGAGGGTCGTGGCCTTCGTCCTGGGCGACCCGCCGACCCTCCATGTCGGCGACGCGGTCTCGGGAGCGATCCGGGTCGTGGCCGAGAACCCGGGCCGCTCGATCCATCGCATCCCCGACGGCGGCGCCGTCTCCTTCGTGCGAAAGGCGACCGACGACGAGTGGTGGATCGAGCGCCTGGACCCTGTCACCGGCGCCACCGAGCGCCTGGCCCGGACCCTGCCCGGACGAGAGGACTTCGCATGGACCCCCGAGGGCGAGATTCTCATGAGCGACGGAGAGACGCTCCACGCCTGGACGCCGGAATCGGGCTGGACCGAAGTGGAGTTGGCCCTCGCAGCGGCCTCGGCGGAGGACGGGCAGTCGAGGTCGCCCCAGGACTCGCCGACCGGCCGGACCGACCGCCCAGGCGAGCTCTCTCCCGTCGCGGGCGACATCTCCCGCATCGCCGTGAGCGCCGACGGCGTCCGAATTGCGCTGGTCCGCGGTCGGTCGGCGCCGGACCGGCCTTGAAGCCGGGCGACCGGCCGTGAAGCCCGGGCTGATCGCTTCGTGCGTCGTGGGGACGGCGGTTCTGGCGGGCCTTGCCCACTCGGGTCTCTTCTTCCCGCCCAACGGGTGGGCCACCCTGGGCGCCGGGGCCCTGGGCGCTTGGCTGGGCCTTGCCGTCTACCGCCTCGTGGCCGACCCTTTCGAGTAGCCCTCGCGCGAGTGGTTCTGGCGAAACCGTTGCCGCGACGCGCGCGTAGTGCCAAGGTTGCCCAACACCACAGCAGGAGGACCCAGCCATGGAATACTTCTTCTTCAACTACCTGCGCTCGCTGGCCGAGTTCTGGAGTTTCGCCTTCCGGCTCGGCCTCCCCCAGATCCTCCTCATCGTCCTGGTGGTCTGGTGGCTCAAGCGGAGCCGCTGCGGGCAGGACGACGACTGCTGCGGCGTCTGGACCCTGGGAACCCGCTGGGGTTGCTGTCGGGGGCCACGCAGCAACAACTGCTGCTGCAGGCAGGACGCCGGCTGCGAAGAGGCCCCCGAGGAGGTCCACGAAGAGGCGCAAGAAGCGGTCGAAGACGACGACTGACCAAGCCGGCGCGCTGCCCGTTCGGCGCGACCGGCGCCGACGCGACGGACGCGCCGATCCTGTGGCGCCACCGTTGCGCGCGACCCTGCGGAGCTTCGTCGCGGGTCTCCCAGCGGTCCTGACCGCCGCGGGTCTCCCAGCGGTCCTGACCGTCGCGGGTCTCCCAGCGGTCATGGCCGTCGCAGGGCTTTCGGCTCCAACTGTCGCCCAGAGCTTGCCGCCCTCGATCCAGGTCGGCCCGCCGCCGGGTCCGTCCTCGATCGTGCGGGCCCACCGCACCGACGCGCCCCCGACGATCGACGGCGTGCTGGACGAAGCGTTCTGGCAGCAGATCGAGCCCGTCGCCGACTTCCGGCAGCGCACGCCCGTGGACGGCGCGCCGGCCTCGGAGCGCACCGAGTTCCGTGTCGCCTTCGACCAGAACGCCCTCTACTTCGCCGTCGTGGCCTACGACTCGGAGCCCGAGTCGATCCGCCGGAGCATCCTCCACCGCGAGGGTCGGATCGACCAGGACGACAACATCAGGATCGGCCTCGACACGTACCACGACCGGCGCAACGCCTACATCTTCGAGCTCAACCCCTTCGGCACCCAGGGCGACGCCCTGATCACCGACGAGTCGATGACGCTGGCGGACTGGAACTGGGAGGGGGTCTACGAGAGCGAGGGCAGAGTCACCGAAGACGGCTGGGTCGTCGAGGCCGCCGTCCCCTTCACCACGATCCGCTTCTCCGACGACGAGGCGCCGACGATGGGCATCCTCGTGGAGCGCACGATCCGCCGGAAGAACGAGTTCGTCTACTTCCCCCACGTGAGCCAGGAGTTCCGCAGCGGTCTCGTGCAAGTCTCCCAGTACGCCACGCTGGAGGGCTTGGAGGACCTGCGACGAGGCCGCTACATGGAGGCGAAGCCCTTCGTCATTGCGGGGCGGTCCGAGTCGGGCCGAGCCGCCGACGAACCGGGGGCCGTCGAGACCCTCCGCGAGATCGGGCTGGACTTCAAGTACTCGATCACGTCGAACCTGACCCTGGACGCCACGCTGAACCCCGACTTCGCCCAGGTGGAAGCGGACAACGTCCAGATCAACCTGACCCGCTTCAGCCTCTTCTTCCCCGAAAAGCGCGAGTTCTTCCTGGAGCGCGCGGGGCTCTTCAACTTCGGCGACGCCCGCGAGACGGAGGTGTTCTTCAGCCGCCGAATCGGCATCGCCAACGACATTGCCGGCGGGGGACGGCTGACCGGCCAGGCGGGTCCCCTCTCCATCGGCGCCCTGAGCCTGCTCACCCAAGACGCCCGGGACTCGCAGGGCAGGCTCGTGCCCGGCGGCCTCAACTCGGTGCTGCGGCTCCGAGCGGACCCGTTCCCGCGCACCACCGTCGGCGGTGTCCTCACGTCGCTGGACGCGGGCGACCAGTGGAACCGAGTCGCCGGCGCCGACGTGCAGGTCAGGTTCGGCGGCTCCAGCTCGGTGGTGGGATGGGCCGCCCGCTCGTTCCAATCCGACGGGCCCAACGCCACCGCGGGCTCGATCGAGGCCAGCGTGGGCAACAGCGTGGCTTCGATCCGAGGCGGGTTCGCCCGCGTGCCACGGGAGTTCGACCCGGCCCTGGGCTTCGTGCGGCGGCGCGACATGCAGCGCTGGGAAGGGTCCCTGGCGGCGTTCCCGCGCTTCGAGTCCAGCCGCTGGGCGCGGCAGGTGGTGGCGGCGTTGAACGGCACTCACACCGTAGGGCTGGACGGGGCCAAGCAGAGCGCGGGCCTGCTTGCCCACAGCATGCTGACCTTCCAGACGGGCGACTGGCTGGTCTTCAACGCGCGTCGCCGCTCCGAGACCCTGCACGTGCCCGTCAGCATCCAGGGACGGTGGCTGGATGCGGGCGAGTACGCCTTCAGCACGGCCGAGCTCCGCTGGCGCTCCAACGACAGCCGACCCCTCTCGACTCGCGGCGGCGTCTCCACCGGCGGCTTCTGGGGAGGCGACAGGACCCAAGTGTCGGTGGGCGGCCAGTGGAAGACGGGGCCGTACCTGACTGTGGGCGCCGACTACGTCTGGAACCGGATCGGCTTGCCCGTCGAGGACGGCGACTTCACCACGCGCCTCTTCGGAGCGACGGTCCTGGGCGCCGTCAGCCGTTCCCTCTTCGCCAACGCCCTGGTCCAGTACGACGACGTGTCCAACGTGGTGCAGGCCAACGTGCGCATCGACTGGATACACACGCCGGGCAGCGACCTCTTCGTCGTCTTCGACACCGGCTACGTTGTCGGCGACTTGCTGGACCCGCGCACCGAGCGATGGCAGCAGCGCACGGGCGTCGTCAAGCTCACCTACCTGAAGGCGTTCTGATGAAGCGGGCCGAGCGACGGGCGGACTCGCCCGGAATCCAGCGCCTTTGCGTCGATCGGCTGCGACGGGCCAAAGTGGCCGCCTGCGCCCTCGTGCACCTCCTCGCATCTGCCTATAGCGTTGCGGCCCAAGAGGTGCGGGGGCGCGCGTCCGACGGGTCGACGGGAAGGTCGATTTCGTTCGCCGAAGTTGCGCTGTTGGACGGAGACGGGGTGCCCGTCGTGGCGGCCCTGTCCGATTCGGAGGGCCGCTTCGTCTTGAAGGCCCCGTCGGCGGGCGAGTACTACGTCGCCATGCAGCGCCTCGGCTACGAGGCCATGCGCTCGCCGCTGATCGCGGTCGAGGAGGACGGAGCATACCTGCTGGAGCTGGAGACCGCTCCCGAGGCGATTCCCCTTCGCGGCTTGGAGGTCTCGGTGGTCAACGAGGCCACAGTCAACTGGTTGCGTCGGGAGTTTCGCGGCAGTCCCTACGCCATGAAGGGCTTTCGGCTGATTCGGGGCGTTCGGCTGGAAGAGGCCAAGTCGAAGAGCAGGGACAACACCCAGCTGTTGCGCTGGCTCTACATTCCCGTGTCCCACGGTCGTCAAGTATGCGTGCTCGCGTTGTTCGACGCTTGCGGTGAGCTGTACGTGGACGGGCGTTGGATGCCCGCCGAGCACGTCGAGAGCATCGACATGGAGTCGATTGCGACGATCGTCACCGTGCTGGAAGACGGTGCGCGGGTGTATCTCTTTACGTCGGACTTCGACTGGAAGAAGCATTGGAACCCGTGAGGCGCTACTGCCCGTGCGGCTCCGACGAAAGCGACTTGGCCCACTCGGGGACCACGGCGGGGTCGATGTCGAAGACGACCAGGCCCAGCGTGTAGACGATCGTCGCGATCACCAGCACGCCGATCAGGTTGAGGAAGATGCCTGGTCGAGCCATCTCGCCCACCGTGATTCGGTTGCTTCCGAAGACGATGGAGTTGGGCGGCGTGGCCACCGGCATCATGAAGGCGCACGACGCCGACAGCGTGGCCGGAACCATGAGAAGCAGGGGATGGGTCCCTGTGGCCACCGCGACCGACGCCAGGATCGGAAGGATCATCTCGGTGGTGGCGGTGTTGCTGGTCAGTTCGGTCAGGAACGTCAGCGAGAGGCAGATGAAGAGGATCACCACGAAGGGCGGCAGCACGCCCAGCACGCTGAACTGGTCTCCGATCAGCTGCGCCAGCCCGGTCTGCTGAAAGCCGCTGGCGAGAGCGAATCCGCCCCCGATCAGCAGGACGATGTTCCACGGCAGGCGCGGGATCACGTCCGGGCCCATGACCCGGGTGTCGGGGACGCTGCCGGCGCCCGGAGCGTCGTTCGAGCCGCCGGCGTGCGGCCGATTCCGCGTCGGGATGAAGAAGAGCGCCGACGCCATGCCGATCGCCACCGTGCCGTCGTCGACGAATCCGCCGAAGGGAAGCAGGCTGGACCAGCCGGGGATCGTGATCGCGTCCCCGATCCGCAGGTCGGCGCGGAAGACCCACAGCAGGGCCGTGAGGGCGAACACCACCGACACCGCCCGTTCCTCGTGGGATATGCGCCCCAGCTTGGCGCGCTCCCGCTCCACCACCTTCGTGTCCACGTTCACGCCCTCCGGGGCGCGGTAGACGACGTGGGTGATCAGGAACCAGGCGACCGCCAGCATGATCGCGCCGATGGGCAGCGCCACGACCATCCAATGGCCGAATGCGATGGCGGGCGCCTCGGGAAAGAGGATCTCGAAGATGCGCTGGAACGACAGGTTGGGCGGCGTGCCCACCAGCGTGGTCAGCCCGCCGACGGAGCAGCCGTAGGCGATCCCCAGCATGAGGCCGACGGAGAAGGGGCGCGCCTCGTCGCCGGCCGTGTCCTCGATCTGCAGCACGATGGCCAGGCCGATCGGCACCATCATCACCGCCGTCGCCGTGTTCGATATCCACATCGAGAGGAACGCCGCCGCCAGCATGAAGCCCAGCACGATCCGCGCCGGTCCGCCGCCGACGAAGTGGATGATGTTCAGCGCGATGCGGCGGTGCAGGTTCCACTTCTCCATCGTCAGGGCGATCATGAAGCCGCCGATGAAGAGGGCGATCGTGCTGTTGAAGTACGCCGGCACCGTGTCTCCGCCGTCCATGACGCCCAGCAGGGGGTACAGCACGATGGGGACCAGGGCCGTTGCGAAGAGCGGAATCGCGTCGCTCACCCACCACACCGCCATGAGCACCGCCACCGCCGCCAGCCGGCTGGCAGGCAGGTTGTCGGGCGCGACGGGAAACGCCAGCAGCAGCAAGGCGAGCGCGGGACCGAGCCACAGCCCGATGCGACGACCGCGCCCGCCGCGCGAGTTGTCGGTTGCCATGAAGGGAGAAGAATGGCGCGGGGGCGGGGTGGGAGCAAGAACCAACCCCGGAAAGCAGGGCGGCGCGCGGGGCCCAGGTCTTCGTCGTCGGCTTCTGGGTGCCCCGCGGCCTCTGGGCTTCCCGCGGCTCCTCGGTGCCCCACAGCCTCTCGGCGGGCTCGCGGCCTCTCGGCTTCCCGCGGCCTCTGGGCGTCCCGCCGGCCTCTCGCGCTCGTGGCCTCTCGGCGTCCCGCGCCCTCTGGACGCCCCGCGTAGTATACTGTACGGAATGGAAGCCCTTGCCGACCGGATCGAACGCCGGGCCCGCGAAGCCGCGTCGCTCCATCATCGACTGGTGCTCGTCGCGGGTCCGCCCGGCTCGGGCAAGACGACGGCTCTGCGAAAGCTGCGGGACCGCACCGGCGCGCCCCTTGTGAACGCCGGCCTCGAGCTCTCCCGCCGAATGCTGGAGCTGACCGAACGACAGTGCAGGCTCCGCCTCGCCGGGTTGCTCGGCGACGTGGTGGACGAAGCCCACGCCCAGCAGCGGGAAGCCAAGTCCCAGCAGTGGGAAGCCGCATCCCACCGCCCGGAAGCGGCGGCGGGGTCGGCGCCCGACCGAGTGGTCCTGCTGGACAACATCGAGATCGTCTTCGATCCGGTGTTCCAGCACGACCCTCTTCGGCTGCTCCAAGGGCTGTCGCGCCATCGGGTGGTCGTGGCGGCTTGGCCGGGCGCCGTCGCCGAGGGGCAACTCGCGTATGCGGTTCCCGGCCACCCGGAGCACCGTTCCTATCCGGTCGCAGAGTTGAGCCGAGGTTCGATCGTGGTGGCCGCCCAGGCCGGCTTCCGACCCTTGACCGCGCTGGAACGCTCCCCGCAGGACCACCCCCCACAGGAACGCCGGCGATGAAGTACCGCGACCTGGTCCAGTTCGACTCCATCGAGTCCGTGGTGCAGCTTCGCAACGCGGCGAAGCAAGACGAGGCTCGGCGGCTGGTCGAGTCCTACGTCGTGTCCGACGAGATGGCGGAGAAGCTGTCGGCGGTGGTGATTCCCCAGCTTCAGTACGACGCTGCCGCCGACAACCGGGGCCTTCTGGTAGTGGGCAACTACGGCACGGGCAAGTCCCATCTGATGGCGGTGCTGGCCGGGGTCGCCGAGCACGCGGAGTTGGCCGAGCGCCTCACGCATCCAAAGCTGGTCGAGGCAGCCAGGGCCGTGGCGGGCCGCTTCAAGGTGATCCGGGTGGAGATTGGGGCGTCGCAGATGCCCTTGCGGGACATCGTGGCGAACGAGCTGGAGGAAGGGACGGCCGCCATGGGCGTCCGCTACGCCTTCCCGCCCGCCGACGAAGTGCGCAGCAACAAGCACTGCTTCGAGGAGATGATGACGGCGTTCCACGGCGTCTTCCCCGACCACGGCCTCTTGCTGGTGGTGGACGAGCTCCTGGACTACTTGCGGTCGCGGAAGGACCAGGAGCTGGTGTACGACCTGAACTTCATGCGGGAAGTGGGCGAAGTGTGCCGCGACTTGCGCTTCCGCTTCATGGCCGGCGTGCAGGAAACGATCTTCGGCGCTCCCTCGCTGGCGTTCGCGGCCCAGGCGCTTCGGCGGGTCAAGGACCGCTTCGAGCAAGTGCTCATCGCCAAGAGCGACGTGAAGTTCGTGGTGGCCGAGCGCCTGCTGAAGAAGACGGCTGACCAGAAGGCCAGGATACGCGAGCACTTGGCGCCCTTCGCCAAGTTCTACGAGCGCATGAACGAGGGCATGGACGAGTACGTGCACCTATTCCCCGTGCACCCCGCCTACATCGACACCTTCGACCAAGTGGCCCAGGCCGAGAAGCGGGAGATCCTCAAGACGCTCTCCCGAGCGATGCACAAGATGCTCGACGAAGAGCTTCCCGCGGATCACCCGGGACTCGTCACCTACGACAGCTACTGGAACACGTTGCGCGAGAACCCGGCGTTCCGCGCCGTGCCAGACATCCGCGCCGTCGTTCAGTGCAGCGAAGTGCTGGAGGCGCGGGTCCGGCAGGCGTACACGCGGCCCCAGTACATGGCGATGGCGCTGCGGATCATACACGCGCTCTCGGTCCACAGGCTCACGACCGGCGACATACACTCGAAGCTGGGCGCCACGGGGAAGGAGCTGCGGGACTCCTTGTGCCTGCACCAGCCCGGCGTCGAGAACCTGGGGGGCGATCCGGCCGACGACCTCCTGACCCAGGTCGAAGCCGTCCTGCACGAGATATACAAGACGGTGAGCGGCCAGTTCGTCTCGTCGAACCCCGACAACGGCCAGTACTACCTGGACCTGAAGAAGACCGACGACTACGACGCCTTGATCGAGGCGCGCGCCGAGACGTTGGAGGCCTCCAAGCTGGACCGCTACTACTACGACGCGCTCCGGCGGATCATGGAGTGCACGGATCAGACCTACGTCACCGGCTACCAGATATGGGAGCACGAGCTGGTCTGGCCGGACCGGAAGGCGTCCAGGCGCGGCTACTTGTTCTTCGGGGCGCCCAACGAGCGTTCCACCGCCGTGCCTCCGAGGGACTTCTACCTGTACTTCATCCAGCCCTACGAGCCGCCCCGGTTCAAGGACGAGCAGAAGCCCGACGAGGTGTTCGTGCGGCTGGCGCGCCGCGACCAGACCTTCGACGAAGTGCTGACAAGCTACGCCGCGGCGGCGGACTTGGCGCTGACGTCGTCGGGGCACGCCAAGAAGACCTACCAGGAGAAGGCGGACGGCTTCCTGCGCGAGATCGTGAAGTGGCTTCGCGAGAACATGATCGACGCCTTCCAGGGCACGTACCGGGGCCGCGCTCGAAGGCTGGTCGAGTGGAGCAAGGAGAAGTCGGTGCGCGAGGTCGCGGGCTTGCGTCCCGACGATGTGATCGACTTCCGCGGCTTCGTGAATGCGGTGGCCGGCCTGTGCCTATCGCCTCACTTTGCGGACCAGGCGCCCGGGTACCCCCGCTTCTCCGTGCTGGTCACGGACCAGAGCCGGGAACAGGCGGCCCGGGACGCCCTGCAGGTCGTGGCTGGCAAGCGCCCGACCGCCCAGGCCACCGCTGTGCTGGACGCGCTGGGGCTGCTGGACGGCGACCGCATCGACCCCTCCGGCTCGCCCTACGCCGGACACGTGCGGGAGCTGCTGGAGCGGAAGGGTCACGGGCAGGTCGTGAACCGGAGCGAGGTCGTCGAGGTCGATCGCGGCGTCGAGTACATGGACAAGAACGGCCAGCGCCTGGAGCCCGAGTGGGTGGTGGTCGTGCTGGCGGCGCTGGTGCACTCCGGTCACGTGGTGCTGGCGGTGCCGGGGGCGGTGTTCGACGCGGTCGGTCTTCCCGAGATGGCGAAGCGCCCGATCAAGGAGCTGATCGACTTCAAGCACTACAAGGCGCCGAAGGAGTGGAACCTGCCGGCGCTGACCGCCTTGTGCGAGCTGGTCGGCTTGCAGCCCGGCACCGGCCGGCTGGCGACGCAGGGCCAGCAGGCGGCGGTCCAGCAGCTGCAGGAGAAGCTGACGGAGGTGGTGCAGCGGCTGGCCAAGAGCACGCACCTGGTCCATGAGGGACTTCCGTTCTGGGGCGCGCCCCTGCTGGCGGACGACGAGACCCAGCGGCTCCACGAAGGCATGAAGGGGACCAAGGTGTTCCTGGAGTCCCTTCAGGCGTACACGACGCCCGGCAAGCTGAAGAACTTCCGCCACTCCACCGACGATGTGGAGTCCCACGGCGCGGGCATGAAGTGCCTGGAGGAGGTCGACGCGCTGAACAAGCTGCGGACCAGCTTGGACCCGCTGGCGTCCTACTTGACGGCCGCGCTGGCGGGACTGCCGTCGGAGCACGGATGGGCTGTTCGGGCGGGGAAGGTCCGGCGGGACGTGCTGACGCGCTTCGCCGACCCCAAGATGCGTCGCTCCGACGAGTTCCGCCGCAACGCCGGCCAAGCCCTGCGAGACCTGAAGGGCGAGTACGCGCGCATCTACTTGGCGGCTCACGCCAAGCACCGTCTGGGAGCGGCCGGCCAGGCGCAGAGGCGGCGCCTGCTGGCGAGCGCCCGGCTGAAGGGGCTGGCCAAGTTGTGCGCAATCGAGCTCCTGCCCAAGCGGCAGCTGGACGACTACCGCGAGCGGCTGAAGGGACTGGCCGCGTGCACGGCGCTCATGGAGTCCGAGCTGCGCGCGGCGCCGGTGTGCGGCCACTGCGGCTTCCGCCTGGGCGTTGGCGACTCGGGGCCGTCGGCGGAGTCCGTGCTGGACGCCCTCGACCAAGCGGCGGACCGAATGCTGGCGCGGTGGTCCGACACGTTGCTGGAGAACTTGGCCGACTCCACCGCCCAGGAGAGCTTGAAGCTGCTGGAGCCGGCGGCCAAGGCGCTCGTGGACCGGTTCGTGGCCACTGGTCGGCTTGCGCAGGACCCGGAGCAGGAGCTGATCGACGCCTTGGCCGAGGCGCTGGCGGGGCTCGAGAAGGTGTCGGTGAGGCCGGCCGAGCTGTGCGCCGCCGTGGCCCCCGACGGCGCGCCCTCGACCCCGTCCGAGATGGTGAAGCGGCTGGCGGGCTGGTTGGAGGACCAGGTCGGCGGACGGGACGCGAGCAAGGTCAGGATCGTGCTGGAGGAGGAATGACACGGGACGGGGCGGAAAGAGGGTCGTACTGCCGCAGAACGGGGTTGGTCACTGACCAAGCTGCCGCGCCTAAAGGGGGGTTGGTCACTGCTGGAGTGACCAACTTGACGGGACGCCGCAATTTGATTATACATTAAGAATGGTTTGCCCCGTACCCACCCCATGACCAACTCGCCGAGCAAGCTCTTTGAGCGGAAGGCGACCCCGACGACCGACCAGGTCGAATGCTTGGGCCTGACCTTCGAGTCCGACGACGCCCGGCGCGAGCACTTCTTGCAGCGGCTGCGCGAGAAGCTCCCCGAGTTGCGCAAGCGTTCCGACTTCCCCAAGGGGGAGGACGAGAACATCCTGCGCATGTCGGACCCGCCGTACTACACGGCCTGCCCGAACCCCTTCCTGGCCGAGTTCGTCGAGTGCTACGGCGCGCCCTACGACCCCGCCGAGGAGTACCACCGCGAGCCGTTCGCCGTGGACGTGAGCGTGGGCAAGACCGATCCGCTCTACCGGGCGCACGGCTATCACACCAAGGTGCCCCATCTGGCGATCGTCCCGTCGATCCTGCACTACACCGAGCCCGGCGACATCGTGCTGGACGGCTTCTGCGGCTCGGGGATGACCGGCGTGGCCGCCCAGTGGTGCGGCGCGGTCCCGGAGGAGTACCGCCGCAAGCTCGAGAAGGAATGGAAGGACCAAGGCCGGGAGCCGCCCAAGTGGGGCGCGCGGCGGACAGTTCTGGGCGACCTGTCCCCCGCGGCCACCTTCATCGCCGCCAACTACAACATCCCCTTCAACGTGGACGAGTTCGCCGAGGCGGCCAAGCGGCTGCTGGACGATGTGGAGAAGGAAGTCGGCTGGATGTACGAGACGCTCCACACCGACGGCAAGACCAAGGGTCGGATCAACTACACGGTATGGAGCGAGGTGTTCTCGTGCCCGGAGTGCGGTGGAGAGGTGGTGTTCGGCAGGGAGGCGGTGGACGCCCGGACCAAGAAGGTGAAGAAGGAGTTTCCGTGCCCGGAGTGCGGGGCGGTGCTGACGAAGATACGGCTCGTGCGGAGCTCTTCTGCCCGGTGGGACCGAGCCCTTGAACGGAGCGTAGACGAACCCAAGCGAGTGCCTGTCCTCATCAACTATCAGATCGGCAACGACAGGCACGAAAAGGAGCCGGACAGCGCCGACCTTCAACTTCTCGAACGAATCGCAGCCATGGAGCCCCTTCAAGGCGTGCCTTTGGACCGCATGATGCACGTCTCCGACGGCGTGACCAAGTGGGGCGACAAGTGGCGGGCCGGATCTGCCTCGTTTCAACACGTGCACCATTTGTTCTTGCCTCGAGCCGCGCGTACTCTGGCTTGCCTGTGGGGCCGGGTTCGCCAACAGAACGACCTGCGGTTGCGCAACATGCTCGTGTTCTTGGCCGAGCAGGCGATCCTCGGCATGTCCATCTTGAATCGGTACGGTCCAACCCACTACTCCCAGGTGAACCGTGCGATGTCCGGGGTGTACTACGTCAGCTCCCAGATCTCGGAATGCTCTCTACGCTACAACCTAGCCGGACGCACTGGTCGATTGCCCAAGGCGTTCACGCCCATGCCTTCGCGTCGTGGCCATGCTGTCGTATCGGCCGTGGACTGCGGACGCATCCCGATTCCGGCGGATTCCGTCGACTACATCTTCACTGACCCACCCTTCGGCGACAGCTTGGCCTACGCCGAACTCAACTTCGTCGTCGAGGCGTTCCACGGCGTCTTCACGAACCAAGCTCCGGAAGCGATCGTCAGCCCGACGTACCGCAAGCAGCTGGACGAATACCAAGTGCTCATGCGACGCTGCTTCCGCGAATACGCCCGGGTGCTCAAGCCGGGGCGGTGGATGACCGTCGTGTTCCACAACTCCCAGAACTCGGTTTGGAACGCCATTCAGGAGGGCCTGTCCGCCGCCGGCTTGGTCGTGGCCGACGTGCGCACGCTGGACAAGAAGGTGGGCTCCTACAACCAAGCCGTTGCCAGCGGCGCCGTGAAGCAAGACCTGGTCATCTCGTGCTACAAGCCGTCCCGCGACCTGGAGGCGCGCTTCAAGCTGACGGCCGGAAGCGAAGACGGCGTCTGGGAGTTCGTCCACAATCACCTCAGGAACCTGCCGGTGTTCGTGGCCAAAGGGGACGTGGCGGAGATCGTGGCCGAGCGCCTCGACTACCTCCTCTTCGACCGAATGGTGGCGTTCCATGTCCAGCGAGGTGTCATCATCCCCCTCTCTGCCGCCGAGTTCTACGAAGGCCTGAAGCAGCGGTTCGCGGCCCGCAACGGTATGTACTTCCTCCCCGAGCAAGCCGTCGAGCACGACCGCAAGCGCCTCACGGTCCGGCGCATCGAGCAGTTGGCCCTCCTCGTAACCGACGAGAAGTCCGCCATCGAGTGGTTGCGCCTCCAGCTGAAGGCCCGTCCCCGGACCTTCCAGGCGATCCACCCCGACTTCGTCCGCGAACTCGGCGGCTGGCAGAGGCACGAGCAGCTTCTGGAGCTGTCCACCCTCCTGGAGCAGAACTTCCTCTGCTACGACGGCGAAGACGAAGTCCCCTGCCAGATTCACGGCTACCTGTCCAGCAACTACAAGAACGCCCGCAACCTCCCCAAGGACGCTCTCCACCTCCAGAAGCGCGCCAAGGACCGCTGGTACGTACCGGACGTCAACAAGGCCACCGACCTGGAGCGGCTCCGGGAGCGCACGCTCCTCCGGGAGTTCCAGACCTACCGAGAGCCGTCGCTGCGGCGCCTGACGAAGTTCCGCCTGGAGGCCGTCCGCGCCGGCTTCCGCCGCGCCTGGGGAAAGGGCGACTACGACACGATCCTCGATATCGCCCGGAAGGTCCCCGACAAGGTGCTCCGGGAGGACCTCCAGCTGCTGATGTGGTACGACCAGGCGAAGAGAAGAAAGGAGGCGGAGGGGTGAGCGGCAAGACTCCTCTGCCCGGGTCAGGGCAGGCCGCTAGTCAGTCCGGCCCTCGCGAGAGAAAACGGGAACAAGTACTCATAGAAGAACCATGCAAGGTTGTAATTCGCCCACATGTTTTCCAGTGGGTATTGATCGGGGGCATCATTCGTTGGTCCATAACGATCCAACTCCACCCTAGCAGCCCGTGGCAAAACTGCTTGGCGCGGAACGCCGGGAATTGGGCGGAGGCGGGCGTCCAGCGGAGCCCCGAACGACGCGAATGCCGGGAATTGGGCCCGGAGAGCCCCCGAGAGGCCGCAGAACGCCCTGAGAGGGCCAAAATGGCCCCGAAATCGGCGTAAAACAGTGGACGCAGCCCCTGCCAAGCAGGAATCGAGCACAGCTTGCGCTGTGGCGGGGCGGCCCTGCAGGCCCCGAGGCGTGCCGACTCCGAAGCGTTTTCGCATCAGCAGCCCCAGGTTGAAGGCGGCGACGTGAATCAGCATCCGCTTTCGGATCTCCTCCTGGCCTCGGACGTGCACACGCCGCATCCCGCCCGTCACCAGCAGGTGCGCGAACGTCCGCTCCAGCTTCTCGCCCCGCAGCCGCAGCAGCCACTTGCCGCGCTCTCCCCGTATCCGCCTCCGGTTCGCGTAGACCTGCTTCCTCGCGTCCTTTGCCTGCTTCCAGTTCCGGCGGCCTCGGGCGGGCTCGCTCACGTAACTGCGCAGCCCCCGCCCCGCGACCTCCTCCATCGTCTTGTTCGAGTGGTAGCCCTTGTCGCACACCACTTCCGCCGCCTCACCACCCAACTCCGCCAGCTGCTCCGCCGCTTCGTCCAGCGTCTCCGCCAGCGACGCCACGTCGCCCCCGTCGGTCGTCTGAACCGTCACCCCCACCACCGCGCCCGACTCCAGGTCCACCGCCTGCTCCAGCTTGTGCGCCAAGTGCGTGCGACCGTCCTTCATCTTCGCGATCCGCGCCTCCGGGTCGCCCAGATGCACCCACTCCGCATTCGATCCCTTCTTCGACCGCTTCCGGTCCAGCTTCGCCAACTCCTCCCGCGTCGGCGTCTCGATCCCCGACGCCCGCGCCAACTCGCGCAGCCACTCCTCGTAGCTCGTGCCCTCGTCGCGCCGCACGATCGACCGCATCGCCGCGTTCGCCTCCAGCGTCGTCGAGTCCACGCCCAGCGTGCCGCCGCTCAGCAGCCCCGAGTCGTCCAACAGCTTCAGCGCCCGGGCGAACACCGCCACGTGCGCCTCCAAGCTCAGCCGCTTGCGCGTCCTCGACAGGCTCGAATGGTCCGGCGGGTTCTTCGTCAGCCCGTAGCCCAGGAAGTCGCGCAGCGACAACGAGTCCTTGCACCGCCACGCGATGCCCCGCTCCGACCCGATCCCTTCCAGGTACCCCACCATCATCATGCGGAAGTACACGCCGGGGGGTATGCCGGGCCTGCCCACGTTGCCCGCGTAGAACTCCTGGCACAGGTCCTCGGTGAACTCGTCGAAGCCGCTCTCGCCCAGCAGCCCGTTCAGAGCCCGATAGAACGGGTTCTCCGCCGCGCTGATCTCGCTGGTCGCCACGAACAGCGCCTGCTCCGGCGCGCTCCGCTGCCTGCCCATCGCCATTGCCGTCCTCCTTCGAGAGGTTCGTCGCGTCCCTCTAACCTAACCAAACTGGAGCGCCAGCGCAGGGACTTTTGCCACAGGCTGCTAGTTGTCTTTTTCAGCTCCTCGTCAAACCACCCGGCACCATAGGTTCTTGCATCATGGTCAAAGAGACACAGCCGATCGTCAGGAAGTATTCTCTTGACATCCATGAGCCACTTCATCGACGCAGTTCCAAAAAAAGCCAGATCGTCGTTGGTGTACGTTCCATCTTTCAAGGCGGGGCGCGGCGGTAGGACGTCGGCTAGGTGGCGGCGACGCGTACGTGTTTCGTCCACAATCTTTCCAAAGGTATCGGCCTCAGTCCGTATCTGCTTTTGAAGCGTCTCTGGCAGATCATTGAAGAGATCGTCAAGGCTGTGAGTGTCCAGCCAGCTTGGACACATACCTTCTCGCAAGAGAGTGTGGGCCTTCATCGCCTTCAGCACTCCCTCTATGGCATAGTGCATCCCTGCCCCAATAAATCGATCCAATGTAATCGGATCGAAGGATCGTTGCACGAGACGGCCAACCTCATGTCTCTGCAAGAGATCTTGCAAGTCTGGTGCCTTTCCTGTTAATTCGAGGTCGAACAGTCCTCGATCTCGCCGCTCAACACGACAGAGACGTGCCTGACAATACCACTGGTGACCACGACGCCATAGGTTGAGATCCTCGGCCCAATGCCCCCCGGTGGGATAGACCAGCCGGCAAGCTTGCCACCTCCTCTCTTTTGAGTCGCGTGACATTCCCAAGAAACCAACGTAAAGACGAGAGCGAAGGTACCCAATCCATTCGCCATCCGCACCAGGCAATTCATCATACGCTTCTTTGTCCAGAACGGTCAAATTACCCAGGCTGTTGGCTCTTGCCGGAACAGCATGTACTGGTACAACGACATCCTCTGCAAGAGATACGGTTCTCATTGTGATCCCCAAACCATGCTCCGATCCACCAGTGGCTTGGCCTTTGACCTGTTCGTCGGCCACGACGGCGCGGTGGAGGAGCTCCGCTCGTACGGTGTCGAGCAATTGGGTAGCACCAGAGCGGTCACCAGCAGCCAAGAGCTCCTGTGCATTCTTCAACACATTAGCCATCTCACGATGTGTCATTTTGAATCTCACCTTTCTGCCTTCTCCAGTTCGACCCCTTCTTCGGACGCCTCCGGTCCAGCTTCGCCAACTCCGCGCGCGTCGGCGTCTTGATCCCCGACGACCGCGCCAGCTCCCGCAGCCGCTCCTCGCAGCCCGTGTCCCCGTCCCGACGCACGATTGAGCGCATCGCCGCGTTCACCTCCAAAGTCGTAACCGACTTTCTCGATCTGCCGCCACAACAGCTCGCATATATGGTTGACGACATCTCGAGACATTACTTGCATGGCCTGCAAGGTATCCCAACTGACATCTATGGCCTCGCGATGCGTGGCCATGTTTCGTAGAATCCTAATTGCATCATACCAACCAGCAAGTTGCGCATCCGGCTTGTTTTTCTCAATCCAGTGGGTCACCTTACTTGGAATATTCCATTGGGAAGTCGTGTTGTGCATCAGTTCACGTTGTTCCCTCTGTTTCCCATGACTCTTTCCATGCGGCCACTTTTCATCGAGGGCCGCCACGATCGATCGAAGGATCGTATGTCCTTCAACAACAGTTGGGATAGAATGCGTAATTGTTCTCAATCGCATCCATTCCATTATGAGGCTTTTCAGTTGGCCATGCATCTGTAGAGCACGCCAGAACACTGGGAAATATCTCTCGGGGTTTTCGGAATTGTCCATGTATTCTCTGAATCCATGCTCGTGAACCTTGATGTCGTGTAGGTGCGACTTGCTGTCGACAACTGTTCGTATGTACACTGTATCGCCGGTATCATAACCCTTACGCACTATGCGATTACTCCTGTGCACTCCCATCCATGGTATACTTACTGGCGTCGATTGGACTGCCGTAAGGTACAACTCAACCAACGACACGAAATCTTCGGGATTTTGTGCTGGACCCAAAACGGTACCATGGACAATACCGCCAGGCGTGTTGGCTATTTGACATGTCCAATCACCTTGAGCAAGTTCAATATCTCCGATTCGCCCCAATACGAGGATATCGTATTTCGACTGCCATTCGTCAATTTGGAGACGTCGCGGAAACATAATGCGATACGATGGGTTATGACCCCCAAACCCATGACACGGTCTGTCGTCGAAGCCCGATTGCGCACCCCAGCGAAATTGTTCTCCATTCGGGAACTTATAGTAGTATCTGTTGTTTCCGATATCAAGTCTGTCGAGAAATAGTGTCGCCACAATGCGATGAGCATTGGATAGCCGAATGTCAATTTGGAACTCTCCGTTCGGCGTCGGTACAAGATTACATCGTTCCGGCCAACTGCTACTGTCGTGGTCCACGTCAACCTGTTTCTCGAATACCAACAGATCATTGGTTCGATACCATCCATTTCTGGTGCTGTCGAAAAACCACTTGGACGACAGGTGTTCGATAAAGCTCATCTTCTCTCCTTGCTGTTGGGTGTAGAGCGACAATCAAGATGGGACGCTCAGGATCCTGTGACGAGAACGATAGGAGCGGAAGGGGAGCGGGTCAAGGCAGGGGCTTGGGCGGCTGCAGAGCGAGGCCACGGAGGGGTGCTCGGCTGGCCGACCCGGCCTGGGACCCCCGGAATTCGGGATCGTTCAAGGGACTCCGTCCTGTCGCGGCAGGGGGTAGCGTCGCCAAACCAACCGTGGAGGCGCGTTCGGCGGCGACCCGCTCCGGGCTCGGGCGGACGCTACGGCGAGCGGTCAGTTCGGGCACCGGCGGGGCGTGGGCGTCCCGCACCGTGGTGGTCGCCTTGCGCCGCCGCTGGCTCGCGCCCTCGATCCCTTCCTCCCGCATGAGGTGGCGGCCAATCCGCTTGGGTACCAGCCGTTCGCTCCACGCCCTGAGTCGGTGTGGATGTGGGTCCTGTCTTAGGTCCGGCGGCTGGCCTCCCAGCTCTCGCGCACCTAAAACGCGGAGCGCGGCGTCGCGGCGTGCCCGGGCGGAAGAAACGGTTGCTCGACCCAAGCGTAGCAACCGCTCATGGAGACACCGATGACGCGGCACATGGCGCGGAAGGTAGGGCTTGATTGCTGAATCCGGTTTGCCCACCTTCTCCACACAATACCAGACGCCGAACCCAACACGCGGGAGGAGACGTGAGTATCGATCCTGGTAGCGACACCGCGGCCCAGCGGCCCACACCGGAAAAGATGTGAATATGAAGTTCGTGTCGATCAAGGTCAACGGGGCACAGATTCAGGTATCCGAACGTGTTACGGTCCGAGAGATTGTCGAGAGGGCAAGCGAGGCTGGCGCGATTTCAGGCGTTATCCGAGGAATATGTTTATTGAAAGGGTCGAGACGGTGGGCGAGCATGGCCTTAAGGAAGTAATCGATCGAAGTTCAGGAGCTAGAAGAATTCATGGCGGTCCCGGTCGGCAAGACCGCGGTCGCGACACTGGCAGGCAATTCGCGAGAGAATACGGGAAGAGCTTGGGGCCCTGGGATATCCGTCCCGTGTTGTGACGGGCGATACTTCAGGCGGATCACAAACGGTCGTAGTATTCGAATATCGAGTGCTTACCGGTCGTTTCAAGGACACTACTAGACAGGAGACGGGTACATTGACCAAGAGCGAACTGTTCGACATGCTGCGCAACGGCGAGGACTCGCTAGTCGAGTTCATGAGGGACGACGTTCGCAACATCCACGTGGCCAAAAAGTTGGTTGCGTTTCTCAATCTGGATGGTGGGACGCTGTTGCTCGGAGTGGAGGACGATGGAAGCATTTCGGGCGTGACTCGATCGCGGATCGAGGAATGGATGGGAGAGCTGTGTCGAGTCAAGATCGCACCGCCTGTGGTGCCAGTGATGCAATGGGTACGGGGTGCTGAGGAAGGCAAGGACGTGTTGGCGGTTCGGGTATCGGCTGGACCCGAAAAACCTTACGCCCGTATCCACAACAACCGCAGGACGTACTACATTCGCGTGGGCAGCAGCTGCCGGGAGGCAAGCCGCGAGGAGCTCGGACGCATGTACCAGGCGTCGGGATACCTGCGTCACGGCTTGCGGCCGGTGTCGGGCGCAGACCTCGGTGCGTTTGATCGGCGGCGCCTTCGGGACTATTGCTCGCGACTGCTTGGGGCCGACCTTCCGCACGACGACGATCGGAACGGCTGGGAGCGATTGCTGACGAACCTGGAGCTAATGACCGAGTCTGGGGGCGTGCATGTAGCCACGGTGGACGGCTTGCTCCTCTTTGGTCGGACGCCGACGCGCTACTTGTCGCAGGCCGGGGTTCGAGCAGTGTGCTATGCAGGGACCGAGCCGGAGTACGCGACGCGGGCGGACGAAGTCTTGCACGGGCCAATGGTGCCGCTGGGTTTCGGCAAGGACGGTCCGATCGAGAACGGGTTGGTCGAACAAGTATGGGACTTTGTCAGGCGCAATACCATGCCCACGGCTCGCTTGGAAGGCGCTCGCCGTATCGACGGATGGGAGTTTCCGGAGGTGGTCCTCCGTGAAGTGCTCGTGAATGCGCTGGTTCACCGGGACTACAGCATCGCGGGAACTGATGTTGCCGTGGCCATTTACGCTGACCGAATGGAGGTGGAGAGTCCCGGCGGTTTGCCGAACACTGTGACGGTCGAAAGGATGAAGGCAGGCGTGCGCTACGCTCGCAACCAGACGCTGGTGAACGTGATGCGAGACTACGGATACTTGGATGCGCGAGGCATGGGCGTCCGGATGAAGATGATTCCCGGCATGAGGGCTCACAACGGAACGGAACCAGATCTGGTAGCAGAGGAGCATCGCTTCACGGTTCGCCTGTGGAAGACAGCAACGCAGCCGGAAGGCGAGGGATGAGAGGATGGGCAACGCTGCGCAGGCGGGCCGCCGCCAAGTTCCCGGACGCCCGGCCATGGCCGCCGTAGGGCCTGCCCTAGGGCTCGATCCAGTCGGCGGACGGTCGCCACTTGCTCTTACATGTGGGCATGCGATCGACCACGGCGTCATCCATTCGGCGCGCTCGGGGGCGGCCGGCCCTTGGTCTCGAGCCACGGATTGCGGCCCCTCGGCCACCGGCCACCCTGGACCGTCGCCGCGCTCTCCCGTCTCCGACAGTAGCGACCTGGTCTGGGAACGACGCCTCACGGGAGCATATGGCCGAACCCGCTGGAGGTGGTCTTGGCCGATGCATGGGACCGGTTGCGTCGGCGCGACCAGAGACGGGGCTTCCGTCGGACCCCCTTGCGCTGCCGAGGTCGTCTGTGTTATGGTTCAACTTCCGTAGCTAGGCCGAGCCCATCGGTGCCCTGATTCCCACATGTGGACCCTCCATGACCCCTTCCAGATCAGACATCGTCCTGGCCGCCATGGTGCCGGCTCCCTGCGACATCTGGTTCGACCCGGTCCGGGCGCAGAAGCTGTTGTTCTTGATCGACAAGGAGATTCCTACGTTGGTCGGCGGTCCACACTTCAACTTCCAGCCGTACAACTACGGTCCGTTTGATATTAACGTGTACTTGGAACTAGAAGCACTGACGGAAGGTTCCTGTGTACATACCGACCGCAGGTTGCGTCACCTTCGGTATAGGCTAACTGGCAAGGGTCTTGCCCGCGGCACCACGGTAATGGCGAATATTCCAGACAGGGCATCACGCTTCATTGAACGAGCCTGTGAGTGGATGTTGGTCACCTCCATTAGCGACTTGCTCTCCGCGATCTATCGGCGGTACCCAGAAACGGCGGTCAACATTTCGGCACGTCAGCCAGTTGCTAGGCCCAATCGCCGAAACAGGCAATCGGCAACCACTGCTTTCCTGACCGGACTGGCCAGAAGCATTGATTACGTGGGACTGCTTGACGAGCGTCCTGCTCGCACCGATAGTAGTGTCAGCGAGGCAATAGGCGAGGCGTGGCGACGCACGGGTGATCATCTCAGAATGGCCATGGAGCAGTGTGCACCGCAGGAAGTCAGAAGTGGCCAAGACACCTAGGAAAAATGCCGAAATAGAAGGCGCACGTGACAACGTGTCCGAACTTGCTGTGTCGGGAAAAGCGACGACCAGCACCGCACTTGACGATCAGAAAGCCGAAGCAGTTGTCAAACTTGTTCATCTGGCTACTCAAGAGACCATCACAGTTCACTCCGGTCCACTTCCGTCTCCAGCAACTCTGGATCAGTACGAGAAGGTTGTACCTGGACTGGCCGATCGCATCGTTTCCATGGCCGAAAGTGAGGCCAGCCACACGCGTAGATTACAATCCGCTGGTCAGTATAGTGGTATTGTAATCGTGCTTGTGACTCTTGCGTTGGTGTTCTTCGAGAAGTCGGGAGCACCAGCAGTTGCCATGACTGCGCTTGTCTCGTTGGCCGGTATATTTGTCTTCGCGAGGCTTCGCGTACGGCGTGACCGTGCTGCCGGATTGCCCTCGTCGGAAGAGCCGAATCGCTAGACCTGGGCCCGCAGCATGAGCAGCTGGCGGGACCGCATCCTCCAGGAGTTCCCACCGGGAGCCTCCCGGCTGACCGTCGTATCCGACCCCGACGGCTTGGTGCTGGACGAGGCCGTCCTTGCCGGGCTTCGGCGACGGAACTTTGACGTGCTGGTCTTCGACGAGCCCGTGGCGTTCCGATACGCCTACGAATCGAGATGCCGGCACTACTGGGACGACGGCAAGCCGGTCGAGGTCGTCGTCGTGGCGAGGATGGACGCCCTTGATGCCGACAATCTGCCCTACGATGTGGTCCAAGCAGGGAGATCGCTGACCCTCGGACTCGACGCGCTGTTCCCCGGGCTGAGCCGCAGGGTCCTGGGGGCGCTTGATCTCACGCACCTCGATGCACTCTGCGACGCCGTGGACGGCAGACCCCAGGGCGTTCTGGGCGACAACGCGACCAAGGACTTCGTTCTCCGCCACGTCTTCGGGATCGCCCCCGAACTCGTGCGGGAACCCCCGAGCCTGCTTCGCGCCCTGCTCCGCATTCATCACGGCGGCCAGTCGATACCGCCACTGCTGGGCGAGCGCCTGGTCAGGGTCCTCCGCCGGGACGGCCGCTTCGAGGAGTGGCCCCTGGAGCAGATCGTGCCGGACCCGGACGCCTTCTTCGCGTTCCTTCAAGAGCGCTGGCCACGCTTCCTCGGCCGTGCCGCCGGGTCCCAGACGACGCCGGAGGAGCACGATCACCACTTCGCCCATCTGGGGCCGGCGGACCTGCCCTTCGACCACGACGACGTTCGCGTCTACATCGACAACCTGTTCCGGGAAGGGTTTCTGCGACCGATCGATCATGCGGCCGCCGGCACCTTGGCCGACAGTTGGATTGCGTCCGGGGTGCGGACCTCGGGCGACGACGCCGACACGCAGCGCCTGGAACGCCTGCTCGACGCGGCAACCAACGCCCTGCCCGACCCGGACGCGCGCTACGGCGACTGGCTGCGCTTCGCCCGCACATGGGCGGAAGCAGGGGCGCTCGCCCTGTCCCCGGAACGCCGGACCGCCGACGCGACGGAGCCAAACCTCTCCGCGCTCCGCGACCGCGTCGACGCCGCCTTCGCCGAGTGGCTGGGGCGCCGCTATGCGAGCTTGGCCAACCTGCCGCCTTCTCCGCCCGTCATGCTGCACCACGTGCCGGGCGTGCTGGCGCGCCACTTGGACGAAGCGCCGGAGCACAAGGCGGCCCTGCTGGTCGTGGACGGTCTGTCAATGGACCAATGGGTCGTGGTGCGCGAAGAGCTGGCCCGTCGTCGGCCCGCCTACCGCTTCCGGGAAGGGGCCGTCTTCGCCTGGATTCCCACGATCACGTCCGTGTCGCGCCAAGCTGCGTTCGCGGGGAAGCCGCCCTTCTACTTCCCGCCGGGCAGCATCGACTCCACGGACCGGGAGCCGGCGCTGTGGCGTCAGTACTGGACCGGGCGCGGCATGGCCGCCGACGCCGCCGTCTACCAGAAGAACCTGGGCGCCGGTTCGCTGGAGGCCGTCGCCGACCTGATCTCTCGTTCGCGAGTGCGTGCCGCCGGGCTGGTCGTGGACACGGTGGACAAGATCATGCACGGCATGGAGCTCGGCGCCCGAGGAATGCACGGTCAAGTCCGTCAGTGGGCGCGGGAGCCCTACTTGGCCGCGCTCCTCGACCTGCTCCTGGACAACGGCTTCCGAGTCTGGCTCGCCTCCGACCACGGCAACGTCGAAGCGACGGGCTGCGGCCGTCCAGCCGCCGGAGGAGTCGCCGACTTGCGGGGCAAGCGCGTCCACGTCTACCCCAGCGCGACGTTGCGCACGCGGGCTGCCGCCGAGTTCCCGGACGCCCGGCCGTGGCCGCCGGCGGGCCTGCCCCAGGACTACCTGCCCCTGCTGGCCCCCGGACGCTCCGCGTTCGTTCGCAAGGGGAAGCGCGTGGTCGCCCACGGCGGCGCTTCGTTGGAGGAGGTCGTCGTGCCGCTGGTCGGCATCGAGCGGGCGGAGCCGTGAGCGGCCCGGCGTCGCGTGCGGTCGGGCTCAGCCAGCGCATCCGCCTGGAGTGGCTGGACGAGGCTGCGGAGTTGGCGCGCGCCGGACGCGACCGCGCCCACGCTTGGTCGGCCCTGGCGGAGACGCTCCAAGAAAAGGTGTCTGTCGGCGGAACCAGCCCCCGCAGCAATCGCGAGAAGACGGTCACGATCCTGACGCGAATCTGGTGCGGGCCGCCCCCGCGACTCGTCCCGCTGCGCGATGCCGGCCTGCGCCTTCTGGACGGCATGGGGCCAGCAGAGGCCACGGAGCCATCGGAGGTCATCGAGCCAGCCGGGGTCACGGAACCAACGGCGACTACCGAACCGGCGGGTGCCACGGAGCCCACCGGGTGCTTGACCGTCCACTGGGGCATGACGATGGCGGTCTACCCCTTCTGGAACGCCGTCGCGGCCCAGGTCGGCCGGCTCCTCCGCCTGCAGGGGGTCGCCACCGCCGCCCAGGTCCACCGTCGCGTCCAGGAGCAGTACGGCGAGCGCCCCACCGTGGCCCGGGCCACGCAGCGCGTCGTGCGGTCGTTCGTGGACTGGGGAGTCCTGGCCGACACCGAGACGAGGGGCCGATACGTCGCCGGCGAGCCATGCCCGGTCCGCACCCCAGCGTTGGCCGCTTGGCTGGCGGAGGCCGCCCTTCACGTCCGAGACGGCGAGCCCATCGCGCCCGTCCAGGAGCTGCTCGGCCAGCCAGGCCTCTTCCCCTTCCGCGTGTCCTACGTGACGGCCCGGGGCCTTGCCGCCGAGTCGCCCCGGCTGGATGTGGCGCACCAAGGGCTGGACACGGAGGTGATGATGCTGGTGATGCCGGAGCGACTGAGGACGATGCCGTAGCTGATACTTGAGCATTCGAGATGCACTGTGATGCGCCCCAGAAGCCCACGTGATGGACTTGACTTGCGATTGACGATGGCACGTCTTGGATTCACGGGAGTACTTGACCTTCTTTCGATCTGTGGTATCTTCGATCCAGAAGCGAATCGACGCATCGTGGCCTCGTGACATCCTGATGCCACGGAAGCGATGATCAGCAGGGACGCGCAGGCATCCCGAACACTTCGGGAGGCAAGCCAATGAGCGGCACAGGAGGCAGGACAATGAACCAAACGGTAGACCAGGAATCCACCAGCTGGACGCCGCCGTATATCTCGTGGCGCCTTCTGATCCAGCTCGTCGAGCGCCTGGAGGGCAACCCGCCCCCACGCATCGACACAACGATCCTGGCGGGTTCCAGCCCGACGCGAGCACAGACGAAGCTGGCCCTGAAGTCCCTGGAACTCATCGATCAGGAGGGAGCCCTTACGGAGTCGTTCACGACGCTGATCGAGGCTGGGGGCAACCGCCCAGTAGTCGTCCGCTCCCTCCTCGAGCGCTTCTATCCGGGGCCGGTGAAGCTGGGCCGGGTCAACGGAACGCAACAGCAGCTCGAGGAAGAGTTCCGAGGCTACGGCGTGAGTGGGAGCACGGTTCGAAAGGCGATTTCGTTCTTCCTCAAGGCCGCCGAGTACGCTGAGCTTCCGACGGGTCCGCACTTCCGAGTGCCACCGGCTCCTCAACGATCGAAGAAGCGACCGCCTCCGAGCCTTTCGCGACCGTCAAAGTCCGAATCAGCAACGGTGGCACCCGTCCAGCATGACGTCGGGACAAGCCACGAACGACCGGAGACCGGCGAGACAACCGAGTCGATCGAGTTGTTGAAGGTCAAGTACATCAGAATTCTGGTCGAGAGCGTGAGGCCCGACGCCGAATCGCCTGGGAAGTTCGATCCCGACGTCCTCGACCGGATCGAGCGTCTTCTGGGCTTCGGCTCCAAAGAGAAACAGGAGGGATCGCAGTGAACACTCCAGTTCGCATCGTCCACGATACCAACGTGCTGGTGTCCGCGCTCGTGCTGTCCCCCGACCGCGGGTTTCGGCTCCGGCAGCTCTGGCAGAGCGGCCGAGTCATCCCACTCGCAAGTCAACAGACGACGGACGAGCTTGTCCGGGTGCTGTCCTACGAGAAGTTTGCCCTGAAGCCTACGGAGCAGCAGGACATTCTGATGGAGTACTCGGGGTACTGGGAGGCAGTTGAAGTGTCGAATGCACCCCCGACACCAAATGTTCGCGATGTAGAAGACCGCCCGTTCCTGGAACTCGCCCTCGTGGGACGGGCCGATGCCCTGGTAACCGGCGACCGCGACCTCCTGAACCTCGTCCTAGCCTTCTCTGTAGTTATCCTTAGGCCTCAACAGTTTCGGGAATGGCTCCGACGACGAGGAGGGTAGGTTCGGTGCGGCCCTTAGCCGTCGTCTTGGGCGGCCGAACTGCGTGCCCACTCCACGGCATCTGCGACGTCATCCTCGGTGATGCCCATCTCGGCCAGCTTGGCGCGAACCGCAGCAGCGCGAACGACCTTGACGGGTGTCAAGACGATGCGGTCGGCCTCCATGGCCACCTCGAGGTATTCCGTACCTTCGAGTCTGCCGATCACGGCCTCGGGCAACGTGAGTTGGTTGTCGGACGTTAGTCTGGCGAGCATCAGTCTCGCTCCGGCTTCTCCAGGAAAAGGGGGATTGACGAAGATAACCACTGGGTCCCGCTGGTCGCAAGCTCTTGCCCTGGAGACTAGAGCAGAGTAGGCTTTCCGAGGCCTGCTGGCAGGCCCGACCAGCCGGGACTATGCTGGAGCACCCGTCGGGCAGGACGAAATGGACATGCTATCAGGATTCGGAATAGGGGAACTTGTCTTGGTCTCCTTGGCAGCCATCCCGTACCTGTTGATTGCCGCGGCCATCGTGGCGGTCGTCGTCAAGACGCTCAAGATCGCGAAGGCGGTTGACGAGATATCGAGTTCCATGAGGGTGGCCAACAGGCAGCTTCAGAAGATCACGGACGCCCTTGGGGAGCAAGCAACGCGGCAGAGTACGGAACAGGAGCAGCCAGAGTCAGAGTAGGGCACTAGCCGCCGCGACTCGGTGGCCCCCGCTGAACGCCGCTTGGCTTGCACCGATTCGGCAGTCCCGGAGGTCCGGCCGTGGCCGCCTGCCCCAGCACTGCCTGCCTGCTGGCTCCCGGATGCTCGCGTTCGTTCGCAAACGGAAGCGCCATGGTTGCCCACGGTGGTGCTTCGGCGGAGGAGGTCGTCGTGCGGCCCGTCGTGCCCGTCCAGGAGCCCTTCGACCAGCCAGGTCTCTCCCTTCCCGTGCGTCCTACGTGACGGCCTTGCAGCCAGCGGGACCTGGGGCCATGTTCCACCCCTGCTGTTCGATGTCCAGTCTGACGCCAGCAAGTCCGATCGAGGAGGCTGACCGTTGATTGACTATCTTCACCGCTACGACCTCGCGATCTTCGCGTACCAGCAGCCGGCGAAGCCTCTGGCGCTGTGGGCGAACAGCACGCTGGGCTTGATGAGCTTCTGGTGGATCGGGACACGACAACAGCGAGGGCGGGCCATGTTGCAGGTGACCCGTCTCCCCGAGCTGCTCGCTCTCGACTGCCGCGCGCTCACGGCCGGCCAGATCGCCTGGGCGAACGACATCTTCGACGCCTGCGCGCCGCGCGACCTCCTGCCGGCGAACGAGGCCTACCGAGACCCCGTCCGCCAGGAGCTCGACGCCGCGATCCTCTGCGACCTGCTGGGCCTCCCCGAGAGCATCCTCGAGCCGCTGCGGACGCTCCGGCTGGCATGGTGCGAAGAACCCACGGTCCACGGCGGGAAGTCGACGCGGCCGGGGGGAACGAGATGATGACAAATGTGGCAATGGATCGACAGACTGCAGCTGATCTGGAGGATCTGACTCTGAAAATAGAAATGAAAATGCGTGGCATGTACTCTCTCTTTCAACGTCGTGGGGCTCGTGACGGAAGTCAGACCTTTTGGCTTCCTGACGACTTCTCGCCAGAAGACGGACACAGAATGATGCTTGTGGCTGAGGAGCTTAGCCTTGATCTGTGGAGAGTTCTTGATGACGGGAAGGTGGATTCAACGTCGCGGGGCCGTAAGGATCTCCGATCGCTTATTTCGAATATTAGACTGCCGCGCCTCTATCCCAATAAAAGCAGGTGCAGGTTGTCGACTATCTGTAAGGGAGACACGAATGATCATGTGACCCTGGGAGATGTCTTTGTCGATCTACCTTATACGAAAGGAGTTGGAGACAACGCCGATTCCTTTCCATCTTCTCATGAAAAGGGACTCTTCATCGGCAGACATATAAACGAAAGAACGAGCAACCTTTTGCCAATTGGGGACTGGCTCAACCAACGACTCATGACTATCTGGATGCCTCATGGGTCGCCGGTAGAAACCTTTGCAGGGGATGAAAAGGAGATAACGGTGAAGGATGTGGTGAGTATTGTTCGACACCAACGAGCAGCTCACATGCCTAAAAGGCACGAGAAACCCTTGGAATTCTACTTTCGCAGAGTTCCAAGGTTGCGACTTTACCTGAGGCATTTCATACTGACGACAGTGCTGAATGTGTGGCTTGAGATGGTGTTTCTCTGCAAGTCCCTAAACAGTCCATTCACCTTCCTTACGCCTGCTTCGCTAGATTTCAAGGTGGAGTTGTTGCCTGTCGTCAGTCGCTTTACCTGCATGAAGAAAAACGTCACCCCTGATGGTGGTGCTCTAATCAATACGCTTGAGGATGTCTATTCGACATACACACCTCCGCCTTTGGTCTTCTTCGTAGGTTACTCAAAAGCCCTTGACGCTATCAAGAGTCAGTATCCTACATGGCTCGGTGGAGAACCAATGCAGACATCCAAACTTACTCTAGACAATATTGGCAAAACCATACAGTGGACCTTCAACAATAAGGCTTTGGACCGGATTCCGACATCAAGGGTTTTGGATCTACAACAAACCCAAATCGGAGTGGCTTACCCAGAATGGATGGGAAAGGAGAAAAAATGACTCCCCGCGACGTCGTGCGCCATTTGAGGGCCAAGCGGCCGTGGACCGATATCGACATGGACGCGTTGGGTGCGGCAATCGTTTCTTCGTGCGCTCGACATCGTCGACCCCGACCTCGCTTCCGTGGCCGCCCTTCCAGTGGCGACGCTCGGCAATGTCTGGTGGTCCCACCCCCTTTCGCTCAGTCTTCGCACGTCCTCGGCTAGCAATGACCGCACACGACGACCGACGGTTCCTTACCCGAGTTGTGCTGCGCAACTACAAGAGCATCGCAGCGGCCGACGTTTCTCCTTCCCAAGTCTCGTTCCTAGTCGGACCCAACGGCTCCGGGAAGAGCAACTTCCTTGATGCGCTGCGCTTCGTGGCGGAGTCGTTGCGAACGACGATGGATCACGCGATCCGCGAGCGAGGAGGGATCAACGAAGTCCGGCGATGGTCCAGAGGCCATCCCAGTCACTTTGGAATTCGCATCGACTTCCGTTCAGGGCAGTTTCGGGGTCACTATGCGTTCACGGTGGGAGCGAAGGCGGGCGGCGACTATGAGGTTCGGAAAGAAGAATGCTACATCAAGACGATCGAAGACGGCCCTAGCCACGACTACTACCACGTGCAAGGCGGCAAAGTCAAGCAGAGCACGCTTCAAGTGCGCCCCCGCGCTCATCCTCGCCGTCTGTACCTAGTTGCGGCATCTGGGACCGAACCCTTTGGACACCTGTATGACGCACTTCTTGAAATGGGGTTCTACAACCTGATCCCGGAGGTCATTCGGAGCCTCCAGCCGCCGGGACCAGGCGATCTCTTGGCAAGGGACGGCAGGAACGCGGCCAGCGTCTTGGCCAACTTGGCAGCGCGTTCCCCGATGTTCAAGAAACGTATTGAGGACTACCTTGGCCGCATCGTGCCGGGCGTGGTCGGCGTGGAACGAGTGGTGGCGAGGGACAGGGAAACGCTTGAGTTCGACCAGAAAGTTAAGGGAGCACAACACCCGTGGCGGTTCGGCGCAACCAACATGTCCGACGGCACACTACGCGCTTTCGGAGTCCTGCTGGCGCTCTTTCAGAGCGGGCGAGATGGGATTGGCTTGGCGCAACCCTTTATTGGGATCGAAGAACCCGAGCTGGTAGTACATCCAGCTGCTACGGCTGTGCTGCTGGATGCGCTTCGAGAGACAGCCCAGCACTCTCAGGTGTTGGTCACCAGTCACAGTGCCGATCTTCTCGACAATGAAGGGACCACCGCCGAGTCGGTGCTCGCGGCGTTCGCCGACGATGGGGTCACACGCATTGGTCCGCTGGACGAGGCCGGACGTTCGGCGCTCCACGAGGGACTCTTCACCGCTGGTGAGCTCCTTCGCGTGGACCAGCTGATACCGGACCCGAACAGCACAAACCTGCTGCCGCAACAGCTCCAGTTGTTTGGATCCGGTGACCGGACTGGATGATCACGATCGATTCCATATTCGAAGGTCTTCGACATGGGCGTCGCCCGCAAGCGAGCGCCCTCGTTCGACAAGCTGTACCGCGCCGTGGAGTCGCTGCTGGTGGATTGACAGGGCCGGGTGGGCTTCACCCGCCGGAAGCTTGCCGCCCACCGCGAGAAGTAGTACGATTCCCCAGAGATCGGTCTTGTCCCTGCACTAAGGAGAGGTCCGCGACATGATCGCCGAATCAAGTCCATTTGCTCCCGGAGCGCCTGTTCCAGTCGAATACTTTGTGGGGCGCCGGGGCGAAATCGAGCATGTCCGCGGCTTGGTGCGAGCCGCGAGGGACGGCCGGACCAGGGTGGGCTTTGTCAGCGGGGAGCGCGGCATCGGCAAGAGTTCCTTGGCGGGATTTGTTCGGTGGATCGCCGAACGCCATGACGGAGTGGTCGGCTGTCACGTCTACTTGGGCGGCGTGCAAACCCTGGAGGGGGTGCTGCAACGGGTTTTCGACCGCCTGCTGAAGGACAGCATCGAACGCCCATGGCACCAGCAGATGCGCGATTCTCTGGGCGACCGTGTTCGCAGGGTCGGCCTCTTCGGGGCCACCCTCGAGCTGCGGCTCGACAGCGACGACCTGCAAGTCGTCGAGCGCAACTTCGCCCATTCGATTCGGGATTTTCTCAAGAAGACGGGGAAGAAGAAGACTCTCCTGATGATTCTCGACGACGTCAACGGAGTGGCCAGTTCGGTGCAGTTCGCCAACTGGCTCAAGAGCACCGTGGACGAAATTGCCACGTCGCGGCACCAGACGCGACTGTGCGTGCTGATGGTCGGCCTGGACGACAGACGGCGGCAAATGATCGCCGGGCAACCTTCCCTGGCGCGCGTCTTCGAGCTGGTGAAGATCGCTCCATGGTCGGCCGCCGAGGTCGAAGAGTTCTACCGGCAGTCGTTTCGTTCCTCTGGTGCGGACGTCTCTCCCCGAGACTTGGACTTGCTGGTGGACTTCACGGGCGGACTTCCCGTCTTGGCTCACGAAATCGGCGACGCGGTCTGGCGCGTCGCCCGGACTCCGGCGCTCGCGCGGAGCGACATCGCGACGGGCATTGTGCTGGCCGCCGCAACCGTGGGCAGCAAGTACTTGGGACCCCAAGTCTTGGCCGCAACCCGCAGCGCTCGCTATCGGTCGATCCTTGAAGACATCGCGCAACACCTGGACGTTCGTTTCACCCGGACCGAGATCATCCAGCACATTGCGCACGACGACCGGACGGTGCTGGACAACTTCCTGCGCCGAATGAGACAGCTGGGCGTGCTGGAGGCGGTCCCCGGGACTCGCGGCGAGTACCACTTCCCGAACCGTCTCTCCCGGCTGTACTTCCGGATGTCGGCCAAGTCGGCGCCCGTTGTCGGAAGCAATCGCCAGAGCCTGCGATGATGCGTCCGGGGCCTGCGGGAAGGCGGGTCTGCGGCTCCGAGAGCTGGAGGTCCGCGGGCCCCGAGGGCTGGAGCAGTGGCGGGAGCACGGCGCTTGCCGATCACGCCGCTTGACGACACGACATCTGCCGATTACGCTGGTAACCATACCCCGCGACTCCCGTTTCGATCCGACCTCAGCCGGAACCCCCAATGCCTCCGAAGCAAAAGACCTATCAGCTCCGCATCGCCCTGGAAGGCGCCCGGCCGCCCATCTGGCGACGACTTCTCGTCCCGAACTCGATCAGATTGGCCGAGCTCCACGGCGTCCTGCAGATCGTCATGGGGTGGTACGACTGCCACCTGCACAGCTTCGTCAAGGGCGATCGGCAGTACCAAATGCCGAACCCCTGGCGCGATTTGTTGGACTCCCACTGGCTGGACGAAAGGAAGTATCATCTTGACCAGCTGCTGACCAGGCCGAAGGACTGGATGAGGTACGTGTACGACTTCGGCGACAACTGGCGTCACAAGGTCACGCTGCAGAAGGTCCTGCCTGTCGACCCGAAGCAACCGTTGCCGTTCTGCTTGTCCGGCAAGCGTCGGTGCCCTCCCGAGGACTGCGGCGGGCTGGGCGGCTACTACAACATGCTGGAGGCCGTGGCCGACCCGACGCACGAGGAACACGAAATGTACTCCGAGTGGCTTGTCGACGACTTCGACCCGGAAGAGTTCGACGTGGACGACGTGAACGACGCACTGGAGATCGGCTACCACTAGCGAACCAAAGACCGAACGGAGCCGCCGAACCACACGAGGTCGAGGAGCGCCCCGGGCGGCGAGTCCCTACTACAGCTCCGCCACCCGCAGCATCCGCAGCCCGGGCGTCTCGGGCATCTCACGGTCGGCGGTCAGGAAGTAGCCGCAGCCGCTCGAGAGCGCCGTGCCGAGGTGCACCGCCGCGGGCGTCGGAACCGACGACGTGGCACGCAGCCGGCCCGCTTCCCGCACGACGGCCCGGCCCACGTCGATCAGCTCAAGCCCAGGCGAGGCGGCCAGCGCGGCGGCGCACCGCTCGGCGAACCGCCAGCGCCCGAGCCGGTACGGCGCCACCAGGACGTCCATGAGCGCGAGGACGGACGCGACCAAGCGGAGTTCGCGCCGGTCCGCCATCTCGAACACGGGCGCGACACGCGGAGCGACCTCGGGGTCGTCTGCGACCCACCCGACCAGCACCGTGCCGTCCACGCAGACCCTCTGGCCGGCAAGCCGACCAGCGCCGGACGCCAGCCCGGCGACGCCCCCACCGTCCCGCTGGGTCAGCTCACTCGCCATCGTCCGGGACCGCCCGCTCGCGCCTCGCGCCTTGGACCTCATCCTCCTTCCAGCCATCAGAACGGCTCTGGACCGACGTTCCGACATCCTGCGTCGGCCGTCCCTCGGCCTCTGCCCACAGCTCTTGGCCAAGGCCCCGAATCTGCTGGAGCGACGGCGGCTGTCCCTGCTGGATCGCCCGCTCGAGCAGGAAAGTGACGTGCCCCGAAAGCGACCGGTGATGGCGGTCGGCGTCGTCTTGGAGCTCTCCGTAAAGCTTGTCCGGGAACCCCTTGATGCTCAGCGTGGCCACGACGTGTTCCTCCGTTTTGGTGGTGTTTTGGTAGTATTTTGGAGGCATACTGGTAGCATTTCGCCACCGTTTCGCATCCAAGACGCTACCATTTTGGTAGCAGAATGGTAGTACTCTACCGAAAGAAGGTGCAAGGTGCAAGCACCGACCAAGGGGGTTGCGCGCGAAGACCAGGGGGCAGCGCGCAAGGCGCCGGCCAAGCAGCCGCGGCCAGCTTGACACCTCGCCCTCCGCCGCCCCATGGTAATCGCCACGGCGCGAACGGCCGGCCTCTCCGAACGGAGGCCCGCTGGGCAGGAGCGTTTCCCCACCAGAACTGGAGGACGGCAGGTATGGCCAAAGGGACGGTCAAGTGGTTCAACGACTCGAGAGGCTACGGCTTCATCTCCCAGTCGTCGGGCGAAGACGTCTTCGTCCACTTCACCTCGATCGAGGGATCGGGCTTCCGGACCCTCTCCGAGGGCGAGGAAGTCGAGTTCGAGGTCAAGGAAACGGAGCGGGGCGTCCAAGCGGCCAACGTGATCCGCGCCTGACCCCGACCGTCCGCAGGGGGGACGCTCAGCCAGCGCCCGCGCTCGCGGGGCGTTCCTTCCCCAAACCATGGAAGTCCCGGCCAAGACCGCTCCCCGCCTTTTCCTGATCGACGCCTACGCCCTGATCTACCGGGCGTTCTACGCCTTCGGGGATCGGCCGCTCACCAACGCCAAGGGCGAGAACACGTCCGCTCCCTTCGGCTTCGCCACCTTCCTCCACGACGTCTTCGAAACGCACGGGCCCGACTACTTGGCCGTCGTCTTCGACTCGGGACGCAGCCACCGGGAGGAGCTCTACCCGGCGTACAAGGCCACCCGAGAAAAGATGCCCGCCGAGCTGCGGGAGAGCCTGCCTCGGGTTCGGGAGCTGGTGGAGGCGTTCCGGGGGCGAGTCGTCGAAGTGGAAGGCTGGGAGGCCGACGACGTGATCGGCACCCTGGCCCGCCAGGCCGTGGAGAAGGGGATGGAGGCCGTGATCGTCTCCGGCGACAAGGACTTCTACCAGCTGGTGAGCGGCGGCGTGCGGCTGCTGAACCCAGGCCGAGGCGGACCCGCCGGCGTGGCGACCCACTGGGTGGACGAAGCGACGGCCGCCCGGAAGTTTGGCGTGCCGCCCGAGCGGGTCGTGGACTACTTGGCGCTGGTGGGCGACTCGTCGGACAACGTGCCGGGCGCCCCGGGGGTCGGGCCGAAGACGGCTGTGAAGCTGCTGAACGAACACGGGACCGTGGAAGCCGCGCTCGACCGCGCGGGCGAGGTGAAGGCCAAGCGGGTGCGCGAGTCGCTGATCGCCAACCGGGAGCAGGTTCTCCTCTCCAAGAAGCTGGTCGCGATCTGCACGGACGTGGCGGTGGAGGTGGAGATCAACGACCTGCGGGTGTCGGCGCCCGACGCCGAACGGCTGCGCGCCCTGTACGTGGAGCTCGAGTTCCGCACTCTGCTGGGGCGCCTCGGCGGGAGCGGCATCGCAAGGAAGACGGCCGGCGACGAGAGCGGAGCGGGCGCGGAGGCCGGGGCCGAGTACGTGGTCGTGTCCGGCTTGGACGAAGTGGCGGACGTGGTGCGGGTCTGCCGAGAGGCGGGAACGATAGGCGTGGCGGTCCTTACCGGGACGCTGGAGCCGACGCGGGGAGCGGTCGTGGGCTTGGCGCTGGCGCCGGCGGCAGGCCGCGCCTTCTACCTGCCGGTGGGCCACCAGGAAGAGACGGCCGCCCCGACGCTCGACGGACTGGGCGAGCTGGGAGACCTGGGCGAAGCGGTCCGCAACGCTCCCGTCCCCAACCTGCCGTCCCTGGACGGCGGCGAGATGACCCCGCTTCGGGAGCTGCTGGCCGACTCCGCGGTCGCCAAGGTGGGCCACGACCTGAAGCGTTCGATCGTCGCCTGCCGACGGGCCGGGCTGGAGCTGGCCGGGCCCCTGCACGACGCGATGGTGGCGTCCTACGTGCTGGACCCGGGCCGTCGCCACCAGGACCTGACCGCTCTCGCCACCGACTTCCTGGGCGCCCAGGTCACGCCGGCTTCCAACGCGACGGGCAAGGGAAAGGATCGGCGCGACTTCGGCGAGGCGCTCGCCGCTGCCGCCCGCGACTTCGCCTGCGAGCAGGCCGAGCTGCCCCTGCGCCTGTGGGAGCGCTTTGCCCAGGAGCTGGCCGCCCGCGGCCCCGGGACGCAGCGCCTCTTCGACGATCTGGAGACGCCCCTGATCCCGGTTCTGGCCGAGATGGAGCTGGCGGGCGTGGGGATCGACGCGGCCTTCTTCACTCGGATGCGCGCCCGCCTGGAGGAGGAGCTGCGGCTGATCCGAGGCGACCTCTACCGGATGGCGGGGACCGACTTCAACATCCACTCCACGCCCCAGCTTCGCCAAGTCCTCTTCGAGCGCCTGGAGCTTCCCGTCCTGAAGCGCACCAAGACGGGGCCGTCCACCGACTCCACTGTGCTGGAAGAGCTGGCGGCGGCAGGTCACGAGCTTCCCCGGCTGCTCATGGAGTACCGGCAGCTCGACAAGTTGCGGGGCACCTACGTGGACGCCCTTCCCGCGCTGGTGAACCCCGAGACGCGGCGCATCCACACCACCTTCAACCAGTCGGTGGCCGCCACGGGCCGCCTCTCGTCCTCCGATCCCAACCTCCAGAACATCCCCGTCCGCACCGACCTGGGGCGCGAGATCCGCAAGGGGTTCGTGGCGCCGCCGGGAGCGCTCCTGCTGACTGCCGACTACTCCCAGATCGAGCTTCGCGTCCTGGCCCACTACTCGGGGGACCCGGTCTTCGTGCGGGCGTTCCGGGAAGAGAAGGACATCCATCGGGAAACCGCGGCGGTGGTCTTCGACGTGGCGGTGGACGAGGTCACGGGCCAGATGCGGGACCAGGCCAAGACGGTCAACTTCGCCACGATCTACGGGCAGGGTCCCTTCTCCCTGAGCCGTCGGCTGGGTATCTCGATGGACGAAGCGAAGGCTTTCATCGCCGCGTACTTCGAGCGCTTCGCCGGGGTGCGCCGCTACCTGGACGAGCAGGTGGAGCGGGCCAAGGAGACGGGGTATGTCGAGACGCTGCTGGGTCGGCGGCGACGAGTGCCCGAGCTGTGGGCCAAGTCGTGGAACGTCCGTCAGTTCGGCGAACGAGTCGCCTGCAACACGCCGATCCAGGGGACGGCGGCCGACCTGATCAAGGCGGCGATGATCCGGCTGGCCGCGATTCTCGACGGGGACCCGGGGGCCCGGATGCTCCTCCAGGTCCACGACGAGCTGGTCTTCGAGGTGGCCGAGGACCGGGTGGAGGAGTTGGCCGCCACCGCGACGGAGGCGATGGAGTCGGCGATGGAGCTCGACGTGCCTCTCCGGGTGGACGTGGGGGCCGGGAAGAGCTGGTACGACTGCAAGGCGTGACGGGGTCGTTTCCGGCGGTTGCGGCCACGAAAAAAAAAATAGGCCCAACGAGAAATGGAAACGCCCATCGGGAGAGCCCATCCTTCTGTCGTGCACCCCTGACTCGGGGCCTGCCGGTGGCCAAACCCGCGACGTCACGGCATCCCGAAGCGCGGTCCAAGACGGAGGAATGTCCCGTGAGCCGTTCGGTCAACAAGATCATTCTCGTGGGCAACGTCGGGAACGACCCCGACGTGCGCATGACCAGCTCCGGCGTGAAGGTCGCCCACCTCTCCCTCGCCACGAACTGGCGCACCGGCGGCGACGAGCCGGAAGAGCGCACCGACTGGCACCGGGTGAACCTGTGGGGACGCCTGGCCCAGGTGGCGGAGGACTACGTCTCGAAGGGAGACAAGCTCTTCATCGAGGGCTACCTGCAGTACGACTCCTACGAGCGGGACGGCGTGACGATCCCGACGGCGGAGGTCAGGGCGCGGGAGCTGGTGATGCTGACGCCGCGCAGCGCGGACGATCCCGTGTAGCCCGCGACAGGACTCCGGGGTCGGCGGCGTGCAGACGGCCGTCGGCCCCGGTGGCTTGGCTCAGCGCGTCAGTTGGCGGTCCAGAAGCCTTCGAGAGACTCGCCCTGGGGGCTGTCCCGGAGCTTCTCGAACGCCCGGTTGCGGATCTGGCGGATCCGCTCCCTGGTCACGCCGAGGAGCTTGCCGATGTCTTCGAGGGTGCGCTCTTCGCCGTCGTCAAGGCCGTAGTAGAGGTAGAGGATCTTCCGCTCCCGCTCCGTCAGGTACTCGTCGAACATCGACTCCAGGTAGCGACGCCGAACCCGCGCCTCCATGTGTTCCTCGATGTCGTCCGCGTCCGACCCTGCGAAGCGGTCGCCGAAGCTGGCGCTGTCCCGGTCGCTTCGGTCGATGGGAGCGTCGAAGCTCAGCTCGGTGGCGGCCACGCGGCGGAGGGTCCGAACCGTCTCCAAGGGCTCCCTCATCTCCCGGGCGAGCTCGTCGTCGGTCGGAGTCCGGCCCAGCTCTTGGCTGAGGGCGGTGGTGGTGCGCGCCAAGCGAGCCAAGTTCGAGTTCTGGTTGAGGGGGATCCGCACCGAGCGCGTCTGCTCCGCCAGGGCCTGGAGAACGGTTTGGCGGATCCACCACACGGCGTAGGAGATGAACTTCACGCCCTTGTCCGGGTCGAACTTCTTGACGGCCTTCAGGAGCCCCTCGTTCCCGATGCAGACCAGCTCTGCCAGCCCCAGGCCTCGGCCTTGGTACTTCTTCACGTAGGAGATGACGAAGCGGAGGTTGGCCGTGACCAGTCGTTCCGCCGCTTCCTTGTCCCCGGCTCGGGCTCGCCTCGCGAGGTCCTTTTCTTCCTCCGGGTCCGAGATCAGGGGGTAGCGCTCCACGTCTTGGAGGTACTGGTCGAAGGAATCGAGACCACGCGAATCGGTGAGCAAAAGCCGTCCTCCTGCCGGAACGATAGGACTGCGGCGTCTCTTGGCGACCGATTGGGGAGGGCTTCGCCCCCGCTCGAATGCCGGGAAGCCGGGAACACCAACAGCTTATGCCTCCGGCGTCCGAAAGTCAATGTTTTTTTCGGCTTGGCGCGCCTTCCGTCTCGGGCGCCGGCGCGCATTCTCGGCCGCCGGAACGCGCCTCGTCACCGGCCGGAGCGGCCTCCCAAGAGCGCGTCCAGGGCCGGAACCAGACGGCTCCGACGGGTCTGGCGGTCCCCGAAGCCGGCGAGGAGGCTGACGGTCTGGGAAACGCCCACGTGGAAGCGAACGTCCCGGAGCCCGCCGTCGCGCAGGGGGACGGCCACGGCGAGGCCATAGGCGTTTCGGCTGCCCGGCGGAAACCCCATCCTGATCCCAGCGCCCGCCGCCGCGCGCGGTCCAGAGTCGGCCCCGAAGGGAACGTCGCCCCGCCACCCCGCGCCCGCGTCCAGGAAGACGGTCAGGCCCAAGTCGAACACGTCCCTGAACGGCCCGTCCAGAGCGATTCGATCCTCCAAGTTGAGGACGAGCCTCCGGCCGGCCGGAAAAGCCTCCTGGTCGAGCCCGCGCATCCCTCCGCCCGGGCTGCCCAGCGTCAGCTGGAAGGGAAGCGAGTGGTTCCATCCGCCGGCGCCCGAGAGGTTCGCCACCAGCGTGTGGCCCGGTCCGCCCGAGGGCTGCCAGTAGAGGTGCGCCTCGAACTCGACGAGGACGTCCCGGTAGCTCGAAGGGGCGCCTTCCCCGATCAGGCGAGCGGCTTCGGCGGCGAACTCGGAGCTGAGCACCCACGTGGGTCCGGCGGCGCCGGCGAAGAGCGAGAGACGGCCGGCGAGCTCCCGGTAGGCGCCGTCGGTCGTTCCTCCCGCAGGCGTGCCGTCTCGGCGAAACGGCTTGCCCAAGGTGGTTCCCGCCGCCAGTAGCAGCTGAGCGCCCGTGCGCACGTCCTGGCGGCCCCGGACCGCGTCCAGTCCCCTGCGGGCGACGAAGCGGATCCTGCGCTTGCCGGCCAGCAAGACGGCCCGGGCGGCGTCGCGGGGGACGACCTGCGGCCCGAGCGCCTCGATGGTGGCGGAGTCCGCGGGCTCTCGCACCCCGAAGTCCAGGTCCGGCACCACCTCCACTCCCGCCGGGAAGTCGGCGAACGAGACTTCCCGCCACGACACGCCCGCCCCCAGGACCGTCAGGTCGCCGGGCTCGCCCAGGCGCGCCGCCAGCGTCGCCGACGCCCGACGGGTGGCCATCGGCAAGCTCGCGTGCGTGAAGGGCGACCCTTCCGGCGCCCCGTAGGGGAAGAGGCTCTCGCGTCGCGAGAAAGACTGCTGGAAGGCGAACCGGCCCACCTCGCCGACGAAGGGGTAGGCCAGCGACTCCTCGAAGAAGGTGCCGGTGCGGGTGCGACCGACGCTGATCCCGCCGTCCATGCGGGTGCCCGCCATCCGCCGAGTCCGCACCGCTCCGCCCACGTCCTGCTGCTCGTCCTGCTCCCTCCAGAAGAACGCCAGGCGCGTTCCCGTTCCCCAGAAGCTTTCCTCTGCGACTTCGGCCCGGGCGAACCCGAAGCCGCCCCGCACCTTCGGCAGCACGTTCAGCTTGAAGGTCCACTCGTCCTGCGTCTCCACCACCACCGAGTCTCCCTCGATCCGCGCCTCCGCTTCGGCGATGAAGGGGTAGGACCGAAGGATGCGGGCCGACTCGGAGACCAGGAACGGATTGAGGCAGTCGCCCGGCTTGAAGAGCAGCTCGCCGCGCACGAAGCCCTCCCGGGTACGGTGGTGCAGGCGGTTCGCCACGGTGTGGACCAGCCGCCGAAAGCGCCCTTCGGGGACGTCCTCGTCGGCGTGGTAGATCGATCGGCGATCGAGCGCCACTGCCCGGATCGCTCCGGCGGGGCACGAATCGAGCGGGAGGTCCGCCTGAGCGTCCAAGAGCGACGCGCCGCCGGCCGGCCCGGCCGCCAGGGCCAGGGCGCCGGCCGGGACGCGGAAGCGCCGCGCGAGGGCGCGGGTCATGGAGTCGCGAGTTGTCGGTGCACGCGGAAGGACGCGGCGTGGGCGGGGCCGGCGAGGCCGACGACCGGCGGGCGGTGATCTGGAAGCTACCACGGAAAGACGAATTGACGGCCGTTCGGGGTTGCCGGTAGCATGACGCCTCCGTCTTTCGAAAGCGAAGAGAGGGATCAAGTCCCTCGGGGGAAGAGAAGAACTTTGCCGACACCCGCACGCGACGCGCTGGAGTACCACGCCGAAGGCCGACCGGGGAAGATCGAGGTGGTCCCCTCGAAGGCCGTGGCCACCCAGAGGGACCTCTCGTTGGCGTACACGCCCGGGGTCGCCGAGCCCTGTCGGGCGATTCACCGAGACCCGGAGGAAGTCTTCCGCTACACGGCCCGGGGAAATCTGGTCGCCGTCGTCTCCAACGGAACGGCGGTGCTGGGGCTCGCAAACATCGGCCCGCTGGCGTCCAAGCCGGTGATGGAGGGCAAGGGCGTCCTCTTCAAGCGCTTCGCGGGGATCGACGTCTTCGACCTGGAGATCGACACGGAGGACCCGGATGAGATCGTCCGCTTCTGCCAGCTGCTCGAGCCCACCGTCGGCGGCATCAACCTGGAAGACATCCGGGCGCCCGAGTGCTTCCACGTGGAGGAGAAGCTGCGGGAGACGATGGGGATTCCCGTCTTCCACGACGACCAGCACGGAACCGCCATCATCGCGGGGGCGGCCCTGATCAACGCCTTGGAGCTCTCCGGCCGGAGCCCGGAAAGCGCCCAGGTCGTGTTCAGCGGGGCGGGCGCGTCGGCGCTGGCCACGGCGGGGCACTTCCTGCGGCTGGGCGTCCGCCCCGAGCACCTGCTGATGGCGGACCGGGCCGGGGTGATCCACCAGGGTCGCGAGGAGGGGATGAACCGCTACAAGGCGAAGTACGCCACTGCCCGCCCCGAGCGGACCCTGGCAGATGCGATGGAGGGGGCCGACGTGGTGGTCGGCCTCTCCGCGCAGGGAGCGATCACCAAGGAGATGGTCGCTTCGATGGGGCCGAACCCGGTCATCTTCGCCCTGGCCAACCCCGACCCCGAGATCACGCCGGAGGAGGTGGCCCGCGTCCGGGGCGACGCGATCATGGCCACGGGCCGCTCCGACTATCCGAATCAAGTGAACAACGTCCTGGGCTTCCCCTTCCTCTTCCGAGGCGCCTTGGACGTGCGAGCCAGGCGCATCGACGAGGGGATGATGCTGGCGGCGACCGAGGCGCTGGCGGAGCTGGCCCGCGACGAGGTGCCCGAGTCGGTGGCTCGCGCCTACGGGCGGGACGACTTCGCCTTCGGGCGCGACTACCTGATCCCCAAGCCCTTCGACCCGCGAGTCCTCCTTCACGTGGCGCCGGCGGTGGCCAACGCCGCCGCGGAGTCGGGGGCGGCCCGCCTCTCCGTGGACCCGGACGAGTACCGGGCTCGACTGGAAGCCAGCCTGGGTCCCGGGCGCGAGGTCATGCGGCGGATGCGCAGCCGGGCGCGCAGGGACCCGGCGCGCATCGTGCTGGCGGACGGCTACAACGAGCGGGTGTTGCGCGCGGCCGCCCAGGTCGTCGAGGAGGGGATCGCCCGGGTGGTGCTGATCGGCAAGGCCGAGAAGGTGCACCGGATCGGCGCCGAGCTGGGGCTGGAGCTGGGAACCGTCGAGTGCGTCCACCCCGCCGCCGAGGAGGAGCGGCGCTACGAGTACGCCGACGAGTTCCACCGGCGCCGGGAGCGCAAGGGGCTGACCCTGGCCCACGCCCGGGCCCGGGCCTACGAGCCGGTCTACTTCGCCTCGATGATGGTCAGGGCCGGCCACGCCGACGCCATGGTGGCCGGGATCGACTCCAACTACCCGGAGATCCTCCGACCCGCGCTGGAGGTGGTCGGGACGTCGTCCTCGGTGCAGCGGGCGTCGGGGCTGCACATCATCGCCTTCCGGGACCGGGACCCCCTCTTCTTCGCCGACACGACCGTCAACATCGACCCCGACGCGGCCACCCTGGCGGAGGTCGCAGTGTCGGCGGCCGGGTTCGTCCGCGACCAGGGGATCGAGCCCAGGATCGCCATGCTGTCGTTCTCCAACTTCGGCTCCGTCCGCCACCCCCAGGCCGAGAAGGTGCGGGAAGCGGTCGAGCGGATCCGCGCCATGGCGCCCGAGCTGGCCGTGGACGGCGAGATGCAGGCCGACGTGGCGGTCAGCGAGCACATGATGTCGGAAACCTATCCCTTCTGCGACCTGACGGGACCCGCCAACGTGCTCGTCTTCCCCACCCTCAGCGCGGCCAACGCGTCCTACAAGCTCCTGAGCCAGCTGGGGGCCGCCGAGGTGATCGGACCAATCCTTCTGGGAATGGAGAAGCCGGTCCACGTGCTGCAGCGCGGAAGCTCGGTCCTCGAGATCGTCCACCTGATCGCGATCGCGTCCGTGGACGCCCGGACCCGGCGGAATCAAATTGGGGATTCCCCATAAGAGACCGTCCCAGGGAGAACCAACGCTCCGATGACGCTCTGATGACCGTGGTCACCGACCTGCCCTCGCCGCTCGCCGCGCCGGGCTTGGAGATGCACGGGCTCGCGCCGCGCCGGCGGGTCCGCTGGAACCGGGGCGTCGCGTCGCTCTACGAGGCCGCGCTGCGCCTGGAGACGGGAAGGATCGCCGAGGGCGGGGGCTTGGCGACCACGACGCTGCCCCACACGGGACGCTCGCCCAACGACCGCTTCGTCGCCCAGGAAGCGGAAACCTTCGAGCAGATCGACTGGGGCGAGATCAACGTCCCCCTCCCCCGGGAGCGCTACGCCCGCCTCAAGGCCGACCTGATCGAGCACCTGAACGGCGAGGACCTCTGGGTGCGGGACGTGCGCGCCGGCGCCGACCCCCGTTACGGGATCGGCGTGCGGGTGATCTCGGAGAGTCCGTGGCACGACCTCTTCGCCCGCAACATGTTCCTGCCCCCGTCGCCCGACGAGCGGTTCGGCCTGGCGCCCGGCTTCACGGTGTACCACGCGCCGACGTTTCCGGCGGACCCGGAGCGCCACGGCACCCGGTCCGGCGTCTTCGTGGCGATCAGCTTTGCCGACCGCTCCGTGCTGGCGGGAGGCACGGCCTACGCGGGCGAGATCAAGAAGTCGATCTTCTCGGTGCTCAACTTCCTGCTGCCGGACAAGGGCGTGCTGCCCATGCACTGCTCCGCCAACATCGGTCGGTCCGGCGACACGGCCCTCTTCTTCGGGCTCTCGGGCACGGGAAAGACCACCCTCTCGGCCGACCCTTCCCGACGGCTGATCGGCGACGACGAGCACGGATGGAGCGACGACGGCGTCTTCAACTTCGAGGGGGGCTGCTACGCCAAGACGATCCGCCTCTCCGCCGAGGGCGAGCCCGACATCTACCGGGCCACCCGTCGATTCGGGACCATTCTGGAGAACGTGGTCCTGGATGAGGAGACCCGCGCGGTCGACTACGACTCGGCCCTCCTCACCGAGAACACGCGGGCGTCCTATCCCATCGGCTTCATCCCGGGATCGGTGGAGTCGGGCCGCGGGGGACACCCGGCGAACGTGGTGTTCCTCACGGCCGACGCCTTCGGCGTGCTGCCGCCGGTGGCGCGCCTGTCGCCGGAGCAGGCGATGTACCACTTCCTGTCGGGCTACACGGCCAAGGTGGCGGGTACCGAACGGGGCGTGACCGAACCCAGGGCCACCTTCAGCGCCTGCTTCGGGGCGCCCTTCCTGCCGCGCCACCCCGCGGTCTACGCCGCGCTGCTGGGCGAGCGGCTCCAGGACCACGGCGCGACGGCGTGGCTGGTCAACACCGGTTGGACGGGCGGCCGCTACGGGACCGGCTCGCGGATGGAGCTGGCCCACACCCGGGCAATGGTGGCGGCGGTGCTCGACGGTGCGCTGGACGACGCGCCGGGGGCGACCGACCCGGTCTTTGGGCTGCGCATCCCCTTGCGCGTGCCGGGCGTTCCCGACGAGGTGCTGCAGCCCCGAGGGACGTGGACCGACCCGGGCGAGTACGACGCCGCCGCCGGGGAGCTGGCAGCCGGCTTCAAGAGGAACTTCCAGCGGTTCGCGGGACGGGTCGAGGGGGCGGTTCGGGATGCGGGTCCTGCGTAGGGACCAAGTCGCGCTCGCGGTGGCGCTCGCCCTGGCCGGGTGCGAACGGGCCGAGCAGTTCGGGGACCGGTTCCGGGGGATGACGCCCTGGGAAGCGTACCAGGCGTCGTTGGCCGAGGCGGGCTTGGCGGAGACGGCGCTGGCCAGGGAGTGGACCTGGGCGGGCCGGCAGGCCCTGGAGAGCTCGGTGCCGGTGACTCTGCCCTTCCGGGAAGAGGGCTTCATCACCCCCGAGTCGCCGGCGGCGGCGGCCTACCGGCTGGTTCTCCCCCGAGGGCGCAAGCTGGTGGCGGAAGTCTCGCTGGACTCTCCCGACGGGACGCGCCTCTTCGTGGACGTCTTCCGGGCGCCTGCCGACGAACGGGACCCCTTTCGGCCCGTCTTCTCTTCGGACTCGGCTTCGCTGACGTTCGTCTACGAGCCTTGGCGCGGCGGCGACTTCGTCGTGCGCGTCCAGCCCGAGCTGCTCCGGGGCGGGAGCTATCGGATCGCCCTGCGGCAGGACGCCCAGCTCGACTTCCCCGTGCAGGGGCGGAGCATGAGGGACGTGGGCAGCCGCTTCGGCGCGGCCCGGGACGGGGGAAGGCGCCGCCACGCGGGGGTGGACATCTTCGCGGCCAGGGGCACGCCCGTGCTGGCGGCGTCGGGCGGTCGGGTCGGTCGGGTCTCGACCACCCCTCGGGGCGGCAAGGTGGTGTGGGTGCGGGACTCGGTGCGGAACGCCAGCCTCTACTACGCGCACCTGGACAGCCAGCACGTGAGGCGCGGCGACGAGGTCCGGCCGGGCGACACCCTGGGGTTCGTGGGGAACACGGGCAACGCGCGAACCACGCCGCCGCACCTGCACTTCGGGGTGTACCGGCGCGGCGAAGGACCGATCGACCCGTACCCGTTCCTCGACCCGCCCCGGGGAAGGCTGCCCGCCCAGGACGCCGACTTGGCGCTGCTGGGGGGCCGGGCGCTGCCGCGGTCGCGCGGTGTGCGGCTGCGGGCCGGGCCGAGCCTGGGGGCGGACGTGCTCGCTGAGCTGGACGGGGGCGCGGCCGTGCGGGTGGTGGGTGCGGCCGGGTCGTGGTACCGGGTGCGGCTGGCGGGGGGTCGGGAGGGCTACGTGGCCGCGCGGCTGGCCGTGAACGCCGGAGAGGACGCGTCGGTTGGCGGCGGGGGCGTGTTCGTCGACAAGGATCAGCCTGCGGGGGCGGCGGCGACCGGAGCCGTCGCTGGCCGTCACGCTCCCTCGTGACCACTTTCAGGCTGGCCCTCCTGGGCATCGCCGTGGCGCTCGTCGCGTCCACCGAGGGCGAAACGGTGAAGAAGCTCGCCAAGCCGCTGTCGATCCTGGCCATGCGCGCGCCCGTCTGCGTCCGGCTGGCCAGCAAGAAGGGGTTTGCCGCGACCAAGCTGCTGGCGGTCGACGAAGGGCCGGGGTTCAACGAAGTCGTGCAGTACTGCAAGTGGGAGAACATCAAACCGCGCACGGAGAAAAAGGCATGAACAAGACGGCGGGCACCCGCGAATCGGTCCACCGCTGGTCGGAAGGCGTCGCCGCTTGAGCGGCCCAAGCCGTCTGATCGCCCCGTACGGAGGCGTTCTCTGCGACCTGTACGCCGACGGGGAACGGCGCCTCGAGCTCTTGGCGGCGTCCCGAGACTGGCCCTCCTGGACCTTGAGCCCGCGCCAGTCGTGCGACCTGGAGCTGCTCATGAACGGGGCGCTCTCGCCGCTGCGGGGCTTCATGACCCGAGCCGACTACGCGGGCGTCGTCTCGCGGATGCGGCTGGCCGACGGCACGCTCTGGCCGATCCCCGTCGCCTTGGACGTGAGCCGGGAGGCGGCCGAGAAGCTGACCCCGGGAGAGATGCTGGCTCTCCGGGACGGTCAGGGGAACCTTCTGGCCGCGCTGCGTGCCGACGAGGTCTGGGAGCCCGACCGGGAAGAGGAAGCCGTCGCCGTCTACGGCAGCCGCTCCGGCGGTCCCGGCGCGAAGCTCGCCGAGCACCCGGGCGTTCAGCGGCTCCGGCAAGGGACCGGACCCGTATGCGTCGGCGGTCCCGTGGAGGGGCTCCGCAGGCCCGTCCACTACGACTACCCCATGCTGCGCCACGCCCCCGCCGAGCTTCGCGGCGCCTTCTCCACCCTGGGCTGGCGTCTGGTGGTCGCGTTCCAGACCCGCAACCCCCTCCACCGCGCCCACCGGGAACTCACTGTCCGGGCGGTGAAGGAGGTGCGGGCGAGCCTCCTCGTGCACCCGGTGGTGGGGGCGGGCCGCCCGGGGGACTTGGACCACTACACCCGCGTGCGTTGCTACCAAGCGGTCATGCCCACCTACCCGCAGAACACGGCGATGCTGTCGCTTCTGCCCCTGGCGATGCGGATGGCCGGTCCCCGGGAAGCGCTCTGGCACGCCTTGATCCGACGGAACTTCGGCTGCACGCACCTGATCGTGGGCCGCGACCACGCGGGGCCGGGCCAGGATTCGGCGGGGGTCCCCTTCTATGCTCCGAACGAGGCGCAGGAGCTGCTGCGGGAGCACGAGGCCGAGACGGGCGTCGGCACCGTGGCCTTCGAGGAGATGGCGTACTTCCCCGAGACGGGCGCCCTCTGTCCCGTCGGTGAAGCGCCCAGGGGCGCCCGGGCGCTGCGACTGTCGGGCAGCGAGCTGCGCCGGCGGCTCAGCCAGGACCTGCCGCTGCCGTCGTGGTTCACCTTCCCCGAAGTGGAGAAGGAGCTGCGCCGGGCCGCGCCCCCGCGCCGAAGGCGGGGGTTCGTGGTGTTCTTCACCGGGCTGTCGGGCGCCGGAAAGAGCACGATCGCCGGGGCCCTGATGGTGAAGCTCCGGGAGGTGGGCGGTCGCCCCGTCACGCTCCTGGACGGCGACATCGTGCGCCTGCACCTCTCCAGCGAGCTCGGGTTCTCGAAGGAGCACAGGGACATCAACATCAGGCGGATCGGCTTCGTGGCGTCCGAGATCGCCAAGAACGGAGGGATCGCCCTGTGCGCTCCCATCGCGCCCTACGAGGCCGTGCGCGAGCAAGTCCGCAACATGGTCGAGCCGGCGGGCGGGTTCGTGCTGGTTCACGTGGCGACTCCGCTGGCGGTGTGCGAGAGGCGGGACCCGAAGGGGCTGTACGCGAAGGCCCGGGCAGGGCTGGTGAAGCAGTTCACCGGCGTGTCCGACGTGTACGAGGAGCCCCGCAGCGCCGACGTGGAGATCGACACGACGGAGATGTCGCCGGAGGAGGCGGCGCACCTGGTGGTGCTTCACCTGGAGCGGGAGGGCTACATCGCGGCCTCGGGGTGAGGCGCGCGACCCAAGGTCATTCCGCTTCCAGCCTTTGTCGCAGCGCCGTCCTCGCGCGGTGCAAGCTGGCCTTGACCGTGCCCGGCGCTCGACCGATCTCTTCCGCGATCTCCTTGATCGTCATCTCTTCCCTGATCCGGACTCGTCCCCGGGCCGGCGAAGCTGCCGGCTGCGGCGAGCAAGTCCGTGTAGCTCCGCCTGACCGCCTTCGCGATCTCTCGCCAAGCCAGGTCGCAGCCTTCGTCCCGTCTCCGGTCGATCTCCGGGTTGCTCATGTGGCTTCCTCGTGCAGGTCGTGGCGACTCGGGCAACTCACGGTTGCCTGCACTGCTTACACCACCGGTTCCAAGAGGTTCCCCGCAGCGGCGGGAGGGCTCGTCGGCACCGCGACTTGGCTCATCGGAGCAGGTCGGGTTGTCGACCTTTGGCGAGTGTCGCCTTGGCTGCGGGGTGCGACTCCTGCCGGACTCAGGTTGGGTGCGGGTAAACCAAAACCGAGACTCATGCCATCAACAGGGGCACGTGGCCGAAAGTCGGCTCACGATATCAGCGCTCGACTTAAAATCACAGGAGGCTGTTGCAACCGTAGAAACGCCATGGACACGATGAAGAAGACGGGAATTATCGCGCTGGTGTCGGGTGCGCTGGCCGTGCCTGTTGCGTGTATCGACGACATCAGAGGAGATGACCGTGGTCAACACCGCGTTGTCGCAAGCGAAGCGCCCTCCGATGGATACCTGCAGCTCGACGGCGACCCGCTGCTGGTGCTGGGCGAGCCAGCTGGTGCCACTGCGGTACACTTTGGGACCGTCGCGGGTGCGGTCGGCTTGGAAGACGGCAGCGTGGTCGTCGGCATGCTTCATGAGCGCGAGGTGCACAGGTTCGGACCAGATGGACGGCCATTGTGGACTCGGGGCGGCCGCGGCGAAGCGCCCGGCGAGTTCAGCGGCTTGCAGCTGATGCGCCATTGCCATGGCGATCGAGTGGTTGTCTGGGATCGGTATCTTGGGCGGCTTACGGAGTTCGACCACGACGGCAACCTCATCGGAACCAGGAGGCTTGATCTGCCTGCCTACAGCGCGGATTGCGCACCGGACGGGGCCTTCGTGTTCACTGGGTGGGGCGACTACTCCCAGGCCGCTGAAGTGGGCGAGCGATACAGGTGGGAGGTGCCGCTTCACGTGGATCGGGGTCAAGGCATTCAGCTATTGCGGGCCGATGTGCCCGGACCCGACCGGGTCCGCTTCTCGAAGTCCGACGGACCTCTGACGTGGGGCCGCGAGCCGGTTATCGGGGCCGCCAACGACGGGGTTTGGCTGGGCACGGCCGACGCCTACGAACTGGAATTGATCGGATGGAACGGGACGACCGCCCTCGAAGTCGTGTTGAACGGTCCGAGTCAGAGGGTTACTGACGCCGACCTGCGCGCTTATCGGGCGCAGCGCATGAAGTCGCTCCCCGACGAGAGCAGTCGTGCCCGCTTCGGAGAGCGTTGGCGACGGATTAGATCCCAGCTGCCTTCCAGTTATCCCGCGTACGACCAGCTCCTCGACCTGCGGGACGGAGGTCTCCTGGTCCAAGTCTATCCGCGACCCGGGGCTCCTCGTGAATGGCATCGCCTCGACCGGCAAGGGACCTGGACCCACCGTCTGTTCCTAGATCGGAACATGGATGTCCTCGACGCCGGTGCCGACTGGATCCTCCTCCTCGTTCGCGACGAGCTGGACATCGAGACGATCGAGCTCTACGCGCTAGCGGAGAGGTAAACTCGGTCGCAAGTCGGGGTGCCCAAAGGAGGAGCAATGTCTGCGAAGGAACGATCCCTGACGCCGCGTTCGGCTATGGCAGCGACGCGGGCTTTCTCGTGGCTCCTGGTCGTCTTCTCGGCTTCGGTCGCCACAGGCGGCGAGCCGGAGTCGGTCCGGGCACAGCAGTCGGTCGGACCCGGGTTGATCTTGGAGGACAGCGTGGTTCTCCAGGAGAGCCGAGACGCTTACGTCGGTCAGCCGGTCGAGATGTTTCTGGGCAGCGACGGCTCGCTGTTCGTCATCGACGGGTTCTCGAACAGCGTGGCGCGCTTCGACCAATCGGGACGGCTGATCCGTACCTATGGACGGCAAGGCCGAGGCCCGGGGGAGTTTTCCTACATCGGCTTCGGCGGATTTGCCGAGGAGGTTCTGGGAGTCGTCGACGGTCGGCCTCCGCAGCAGGAGATCGAGTTCTTTGACGTGGAGTCCGGCCGCCACCTGGGAAGGGTCGCAACGTCCAACATTGTGACGGCCGTAACCGCCCACGGGGAGAAGCTGTGGGTGGGAGGCGTGAATACCGACCAATGGAAGGGCGTGGGGGTCAAGTCCCTCCATGCCCTGCCGGGCGGCGAGGTTGCACTGGATCGCGTTCCAACTCCCAAGCCGTACTCGCAAAGCCAATTGCTTCTGTGGATTGGCGGAAGTGCTCGGTTGCACGCCGGCGACGCGGACCTCCTTGTCGGATACATGGCAAGCCCGTTCCTAATGCGCGTCGACCCCGACGGAGACGTGCTCGACACGATACCGCTCGTGGCCGGCAAGCGCCGGGGCGTGCCCGCCGAGGACAAGTTGCTCGAGATGGCGAACAGCCATCAGACCGGCAAGACGACCTACGAAGAGATATTCAGCGCTTGGTCGTCTCTGATGAATCTGTCCAGAAGCGACGGTTTTGTCTTCACTGTTCACCAGGACAGCGAGCTTCACGGCCAGCAGGTTGCCGGAAAGCTCTACGTGAGCAGCCTGCGCGAAGACGGCACGAACCAGTGTCCCGACACGCCCGTGTCCACATCGGACGTGGGGCGGCCCGTCGCGGCGCTTCGCGGTGCGAGCCTCTTCGTCCTGGACCAGCGGATACACGACGGCGAACCCGACCGTTTGCGAACCGTCGTGCGGAAGTTCACGGTGGATCCCACCGAGTGCACGGGCCAAGTCGGAGTCCGAGGTCGGTCGGGGGATACAGCTCTGATGCTCGAAGGAATCCCGAGGTCATCCCGCTTCCCGCGGCCAGCGTGACGAGCCCCCGTGTCGCTTTCGTCACGTGGCTACCGGGGAGGGGCCGGGCGGCTCACGTCGGCGGCCACGTGCCAGCCCCGAACCCCGTTCTGTTGCAGAACATCGCGGACGATCGTCGTCTTGCCGGTCTGCCGAGGACCGATGACCGCGACGATCAGCGGCTTCTCCAGGCGCAGCAGCCGGAGCACCGTCCCTACGTGTCGTCTCTGGAACTGTCTCATGTCAGTGAATATACGTCACGAGGGCATCTTACTCAACAACATCTTGGAAGCGGCCGTGAGGCCGAGGGTTCGGGGCGGCGCCGGGGGGCCGGTCCCTTGGCGGGGCCGTCGCCGTTGCGGATGCCGAAGAGGCCGTCGTAGCGGTCCAGCGAACCTCCACGGCAGGCGCGATGTCGGGACGCCGGGCTCGGGCTCACCCACGGCCCGTTCTCCGAACGACAGGACCGAGCCCCCGTCCGACCCGCAGTGCTCAAGGAACGGCGGGTGCTCACCATGAAGGACATGTGGCGGCCGTTCGCCGACCGGCGCTCCGACGCTCCCCGGGAACCCGACTGAGGCAGCCCCCGATGATATCGGGGGTCCGCTGCTGGCCCGTTGCCTTGCGTTACCGGCGTTGAGTTGGTAGCATGAGGGTCACGTGGGCACGGGGAGTGCGGAGGAGGGGGGAACAGGTCCTCCCTCCTCCGCACTAGTAGACGCAATCCAACTGAGGCGCTTGCATTCCGCAACCTCGTTCCAACACGAAGGATAGGGTACCGAAAATGATAGCACCGTACAGCTTGCGTCAGGCCGGGCGCGTCGTGCGAGTGGTTCGGGCTAGACGTTGTACAGATGCCGAAACCAAGCAATGAACGCCGTTGCTGCTGGCGCATCGTGATGGAAGTATCTTGCACGGATTGCAGTACCGTAGCGCAAGCCGGGCTCCTTCTGCCATGCCAGCCATGCGTGCACTACGGCCTTCTGAGTGTCCGTTGCCGTGAACTCTGCCCCCAATGCCGTCGCCTGATTTGTCGCAGTCCTTGCATGTGCAAGCAGCGGGTTGCCAGCCTCGACAAGGTCGGCAAGAAACTCCTCCAACGCTCCTTTCCGCAGGTTGTCAGGCATGATCCATACGCCGACTCGGGTGCCATAGTCAGGGGACTCGCCCACGAAGCCGCCCGCGGGAATCTGATCAGGAACGGGCACCCCCACCTTACTGAGACGGGACGACACTGCCGCCCAACGCCTCAACGGTTGGTTGTCGGCATCCAACACAAATCCTGCTGAACGGCCCGTGCTGCTACGCACGCTGACAGCGATGGCGGACAGTACGCCCTTCACTCCGTCGCCGGGCGCGTTGGGAATCGGGAGCGGCGGTGGTGGATTTCTTTCACCGTAGCCGATATCGTGCCAGCGGAGCAGGTGCCGTACAGCACTCTCGTCGTCCTTTCCCTCGACCAGCAGGACGGACCGTTGATTGTCGACTGTGGTCATCGCAGTTCGATTTCGTGGTCGATAGCACTCTCGACGTCGGTGCTGTCAAATCCGACAGAGTGCGTCAGTGCCCGTTCTACTTTATGAACGGTAAACTCGGTCGCAAGGTCGGGGCGGGACGCAGCAAGGGAAGCGAGCCCTCGAATGCAGTCGTAGCTGTGAGTGGTGGCGAACACCTGAATACTGGCCTTGGTGGCTTGCTCGATGACCAGTCGCCAGAGATCCTCGAGCACCGTCCAATGAAGTCCCGTGTCGATTTCATCGACCAGCAATACTCCTCCAGAGAGTTGAGTCAATGATAGAGCCAACGCAAGCAAGCGGCGCGTGCCATCGCCGTGACTGCCGATTGGAGTCCGCCGGGCCGTGTTGTGGAGTCCCAAGACGATGTCGCCCCGGCCGTAACCGTTCGCGCTCAAGAAATGGATTGAATCCAGATTGTGTTCCACCAATTTGAGCGCATCAATTACTTCCAATTCTCGCCTCTCCAGCACCACTTGATCCCACATACGACGCATCGAATCTACACCCAGAGACGATGCAGTCACAAATTGGACAGGCGTGGTTGGCAATGCATCAACAGTTGTCCGCATTGTCCGAGTATCCAGGTGAAGCGTGCCGTCCATAGTCGCAGGAAAGAGCAGAGCATCTCCGGCGTCGGTACTCGAAACCCGCACGGCGAGCAACTCGGCATCGTCTTCGTCCTTCTCGAACAGACGGTGCTGATCGGAGTGGAGATCGCCCGTGTCTTCCTCAACGGTCACGGTCACGAACCGACCCTGGTCGCTTGACCGAATGCTGAACTCGGATCCAAGACCAAAGCGATGTCCGTACATGAACCCCGAAATATCGGCCATCCTACGTATGCGGCCTTGATACGGACGGTCGTGATCGCCAAGGTACTTGATCTCACCACGCTTGTCCGCGATCCCGCGAAGCACGTAGGGACTGCCTCCGGACGCCAAGAACTGGACTGCCTCGAGGATTGAAGTTTTTCCGGAGTTGTTCTTGCCAACCAGCAGGTTGACTCGGGCCAAGTCGCGCAGCTCGTAGGACTTGAAGCTGCGATAGCCTTGAAGCTCCAGGTTGCGGATCACGCTGCCGACCTCCGTTGCGCTCTCGGCGGATTATCTTGGTCTCCGACTAGGATTAGTGGACCGATGCCACAAGGTACTTTCGCGGGTTCCGGTCCGCCACCCCTCCGTCGCCGACGTGTCACCGCGTTGGCCTCGTCGGTCCGAAGCCTGGGAACCCGTTCACCGGCCCGCCCAGTGGGCTCGGACACGAACGGCGAAGTTGTTTCGGTTGCGGCCGGTGAACGCGAAGTTGGCGGCCCGCTCGTAGGCTGCGCGAACCCCCAGGGCGATCCGGCCGGGTTCCGGCTCGCGGCGCCACTCCAACGTCAAGCGGCGGCGGACCTCGCTGGGGAACTCGGCCGTCTTCGTCCACACCCACGGCCGAGGGTCGCCCTCGAAGGCGCCTGCGAGCGTCCATTCGTCCGCCGACCAGCGCTCCTGGGCGACCGACGCCTCCGCCTTCCACGCCGACGCCGTCCACGCGAATCCGACGGAGACGCCGCGGGCGTTGGGTCCCAGGGGATCTCCCAGAACCCGTCCGTCGAGCGTGAGGCCGGAGGTGTACTGGTGATGCGTGTGGGGAAGGGGTCCCGCGCTCTTGGCGTCGGCCCACACGTCCAGGCGCCCCTGGCTCCCGAGTCCGTAGGCGCGCGCGCCGAACGCCCAGATCGCGTCCTGCCAGAACGCCCGCAGAGCTTGGTCCCGGTTCGCCCGAAGGTCGGTGGCGACGAAGTTCATGAAGAAGTGGGTGCGGATCGACGGGACGGTGACGAGAACGTCTATCCCGGCGACCTTGTCTGAGATTTCGATCACGCCCCCGAGGAAGGGCAGGAAGACGTCGATGGCGCGCTCGCCGAGGGTCCCGTCCGGCGCACCGTCGCCGCCCTGCAGGTTCACGTACACCAACGCGAGTTCGACGGTACGCCCTGGGCGGTTGCTGAGCCGGAAGGCCGACAGCCAGCTGCCGGGCACGTCGCGGTCGGCGCCCATCCGGGCCAGCAGCGCCGACGCCCGCCACTGACCCCACCCGCGAAGCCGACCTGGGAGACGAACCGGCCGCTCCGTTGCCAGGCGGATCATGTCGAAGCCCCGAGCGTTGCCGGAGAGCAGCGGCCCTCCGTCCCGTCCGTAGCCCATCGTCACCGAGTTGCGGCCCGCTTCCAGCGCCAGCGGACCCTGCACGAGCCTGGCGTATGCGGAATGGAAGGTCGCGGAGACGGAGGCGGAGGCGGACTCGCCGCCGCGGAGCGCGTGGAGCCAGGCGCGGGGGCGAAGGGAGGCGGCGAACCGGCCGGACTCGGCCTCGGCGGCGAACTCGGCCGAGACGGTCCACCCGTCGGCGATCTTCCGGCCCTGGTTGCGCTGCAGGATGGGGTTCAGGAGTCCATCGATCTCGCCGGCGGCGCCGGGGCCCAAGGGCCGGTAGGGCGACTGGGCCAGCCACAGGTCGACCTGGGCGTCCCGGAGGGCGACGGGAGCCGGTTGCGGGAAGCGTCTACGGAGCCGCGCCAAGGCTTCGGCGACCCGGGGACGAAGCGCTGGCCGCCCGAGAGATGCGGCGCGCTCGGCCGCCTCGGCCACCCAGCGAGCGAACGCGGCGCGGGAGTGGGGAGCTTCGCCGGCCGCGAGGGTCGCCACCAGGTCCGCCGCGGCCAGCAGCTCGACGTCGGCGTAGGCGGGGTCGAGGACGGGGACGTAGGCCGTGGCGCGGGTTCCGTCCTCGGCGGCTTGGGCGCGCAGCCCGCCGGAAAGCGTCGCCTGGGCGGCCAAGGTCGCGCCGATCGCCGCCGCGGTCCCCAGAACGAGGACTCTGCTCGGTGCTCGGCGTCGGTGGGGGCGTGCGGGCCGCCGGAGTCGGGGCGGCGGCGCCGGGCCGCGCCACAGGGCCGACCGGGTCCCTCCCGCGACGGACATGGCTCTGCTGAAACCCACGATCTCTCCCCCTCCTGCTGCCGCTGTCCCGCCGCGCGGCCGGAGCAGCGCTCGGCCAGTCGCCGGTCAGCCGTGCGTGACGGTTGTGCCGCCGTGCGCCCGGATCGGCGCAAACGTTCGCCGGACTTGCCCGCGTGGGCTCGCCAAGGCACTTTCGCCGGGTTCCAAGCGCAGCGGTGCGCCGGTCCATGAGCGCAATGGCCACATGTGCGCCCCGGCTCCGCTTCGCTCCTCCGAACCCAGTCCAGGCAGTCCAACAATGTCGAACGCCGCCCCCAGCCAAGTCACCCCCAACTTCGTGAACGGGGAGTGGTCGGTCCCGCAATCGGACCAGCGCTTGACGGTCGAGGACCCGGCCACCGGCGAGACGCTGGGCGCGGTGCCCCTCTCGGGAGCGGTCGACGTGGACGCCGCCGTCGGCGCCGCCAAGGCGGCGTTTCCCGAATGGCGACGCACGCCGGTGGTGGAGCGGGCCAGGGTCTTCTTCCGCCTGAAGGCCCTTCTGGACGAACGCCGCGACGAACTGGCGCTGGGGCTGGTCCGAGAGCACGGCAAGAACATGGCCGAGGCCGCAGGCGAAGTGCAGCGCGGGATCGAGAACGTGGAGCACGCGGCCGGGATGCCCACACTCATGATGGGCGACACCCTGGAGGACGTGGCGCGGGGCGTGGACTGCGAGACGGTGCGGCAGCCCCTCGGCGTCTTCGCCGTGATCACGCCGTACAACTTTCCCGTGATGGTGCCGCTCTGGTTCTGGCCCTACGCCGTGGCGGCGGGCAACACGGTGGTCCTCAAGCCGAGCGAGCAGGACCCGCTCACCCACCACCGGGTAGTGGAGCTGGCGGCGCGGGCGGGCCTCCCTCCCGGCGTGCTGAACGTGGTGCACGGACGAGGCGAGACGGCAAAGGCGCTCGTGGAGCACCCGGACGTGGCCGGAGTGTCGTTCGTCGGCTCCAGCGAAGTCGCGGCGGCGATCTACCGGGCGGCGGGCGCGGCCGGCAAGCGCGTGCAGGCTCTGGGGGGCGCCAAGAACCACATGATCGTGCTCCCCGACGCCGACCCCGACGCGGTGGCTTCCGCAGTCGTGGAGTCGGTGTTCGGCTGCGCGGGACAGCGCTGCTTGGCGGGCTCGGTGGTGGTCGGCGTAGGCGAGTCCTACGAGCCCGTGCGGGAGCGGGTCCTGGACGGCGCCGCGTCCCTGAAGGTGGGTCGCGGAGTGGAGGAAGGGGTCGACATGGGGCCGGTGATCTCGGGAGCGCACAAGAACCGGGTGGCGGGCTTCATCGCCCAGGGAGAGCGCGACGGCGCCCGCCTCCTGCTGGACGGCCGCGGCGCCGAGGTGGCCGGATGCCCCGGCGGCCACTGGTTGGGACCCACGGTCTTCGAGGACGTCTCTCCCGACACCCCCATCGGGCGCGACGAGGTGTTCGGCCCGGTGGCGGGGCTGGCGCGGTCCGACTCCCTGGAAGCCGCGCTGGAGCTGGTGGGCCGGAACCCCTACGGCAACGCGGCGTCGATCTTCACCCAGTCCGGCCGCGCGGCTCGGGAGTTCCGCTACCGGGCGGGCATCTCGATGCTGGGAGTCAACATCGGAGTCGCGGCGCCGATGGCGTTCTTTCCCTTCGGAGGCGCCCGGGCCTCCTTCTACGGCGACCTCAAGGCTCAAGGCAAGGACTCGGTCGCGTTCTACACCGACCAGCGCGTCGTGATCTCCAGGTGGTGAGCGAAGCCCCCGCGGCCGGCCCGCCGGCCGCGTCCCCCGGCGCGTCCCCCGTCCCGTCCGCCAGCCGGCCGCCCGCTCCCGCCGTTCCTCCGCACTCTGCCGACAGCCGCAGCGCCGCTCTCCTCGCCCGCCAAAGGGACTGCCTCTTCGACTGCGTGCAGCCCCTCTACGCCGAGCCCGTGGCGGTCGCCGAGGGAGCCGGGTGCTGGGTGAAGGACCACGACGGCCGAGAGTACCTGGACGCCTTCGCCGGCATCCTCACCACCTCTCTCGGGCACTGCCACCCGCGAGTCGCTGCGGCCGTGCAGGAGCAGGCCGCTCGCCTGGGCCACGTGTCGCCCCTTTACGTGAACGAGCCCCAGGTGGAGGCCGCGGAGGCGCTGGCCCGGATCGCGCCGGGCGACCTGAGCCGCACCTTCTTCCTCAACAGCGGCACCGAAGCGATCGAGACCGCGCTGGCGGCGGCGCGCCTCCACACCGGGCGCACCGAGGTCGTGGCGCTGCGCCACGCCTACCACGGGCGCACCAGCCTGGCCGCCGCCGCGACCGCCCACGCGCCCTGGCGAGTCCTGCCCAGCACGGTCGCGGGGATCACCCACGCCCTCTCGCCCTACCCCTACCGCGCCCCTTTCGGCCCGTGCAGCGACGAGGAGCTTGCGGAACGGTACGCCCAGGACTTGGCCGAGGTGATCGAGACCACGACGAACGGCCGCCCCGCCGCCCTCGTGGCCGAGACGATCCAGGGCGTCGGCGGCTACATCGTGCCTCCCAGAGGCTACTTCCAGCGGATGGCCGAAGTGGTCCGCTCCTACGGCGGCGTCTTCGTCAGCGACGAGGTCCAGTCCGGCTTCGGACGCACGGGGGGACGGTGGTTCGGGATCGAGCACTGGGACGTGGTTCCGGAGATCATGGTCACCGCCAAGGGATTGGGCGCGGGGATGCCCGCCGGGGCGGTCACGGCCACGCCGGAGGTCGCGGCCAGCTGGCACGGCAAGACCCTCTCGACCTTCGGCGGCAACCCGGTGTGCATGGCGGCGGTCGCCACCGCGATCCAGGTCATGGAGGAAGAGGACGTTCCGGCCCGGGCCGAGGCGCGGGGCGGAAGGCTGCGGGCGGGCCTGGACGAGTTGGCTGCGCGCTTCCGGTGGATCGGCGAAGTGCGCGGCATGGGGCTGATGCAGGCGCTGGAGCTGGTGGAGGACCCGGACTCCAAGTCCCCCGCCCCGGCCCTGGGCGTCGCGCTGCTGGACGCCGCCAAGGAGAACGGCCTGCTGATCGGCCTCGGCGGCCTCCACGGCCATGTGATCCGTCTGGGGCCCTCGCTGCTGATCTCCGAGGACGAAGTCGACGAAGCGCTGCGTCGCCTCTCCCTCGCCTGCGCCGCCGTGGACGACTCCCGCCCGCGCCCCCGAGCGGACCGATGATCGCCGGGCTTCCCCTGGACACCTGGATCCTCGTCGTCGCGGCCACCGTGCCGCCCCTGGTCGTGGCGGCGGCGGCCTGCCGGGTCCACGGCCGAAGCGCAGACGGGTCGGGCGCCAAGCGGCCCTGGCCCGGCGAAGACGCGCCCGCCGCCCCCGCCGGAGAGAACGCCGGCGCCCCCGCCGGCGCCCCGGAAGGTCCCGCCCGAGCCCCGTGACCGACTCCGGCAACCTCACCATCGTCGCGGTCCTGGCCGCCTACATCCTCGTGCTGGTGGGAATCGCGTGGCGGACCAGCCGCGAGAGCGGCTCCGTCTCGGGCTTCTACCTGGCGGGAAAGAAGCTGCCCTCCTGGGTGATCGCCTTCTCCGCCAACACGACCGGCGAGAGCGCGTGGCTCCTTATCGGCCTGACCGGCATGGGCTACCTCGTGGGCTTCCACGCCATGTGGGTCGTGCTGGGAGAGGTGCTGGGCGTGGCGCTGGCGTGGACGGTGGTCGCCCGTCCCTTCAAGGAGTTCACCGACCGGTACGACGCCATCACCGTGCCCGACTACCTGGCCGACCGCTTCCACGACCGGAACCACGTCCTTCGCGTCGTGAGCGCGGTGATCATCTTCACGATGGTGGTGGCCTACACGGCGGCGCAGCTCACGATGTCGGGCAAGGCGTTCTCGTCGTTCATCGGGACCAGCTACCTCAACGGCGTCCTGATCGGGGCGGCGGTGATCCTGGTCTACACCAGCGTCGGGGGCTTCAAGGCCGTCGCCTACAGCGACCTGGTCCAGGGGGCGCTCATGTTCCTCTGCCTGATCCTCCTGCCCGTGGCCGGCATCTGGCACGCCGGCGGCTGGAGCCAGCTGATGGCGGGGATCGGCGAGACGGACCCGGCGCTGCTGCGGCCCCTGGGCGCCCACGGCCTCGGCGCGGCCGGCATTGCCAGCGCCCTGAGCTTCGCGGGGATCGGGCTGGCGTTCCTGGGCGCGCCCCAGCTGCTCACCCGGTTCATGTCGGCACGCGACAAGCGGCAAATCTCCCGGGGCGGGGTGATCGCCGTGGCGTGCATCGTGGTCTTCGACACGGGCGCCGTGCTGGCCGGCGTCGCGGGACGCTACCTCTTCCCGGGGCTGGCCGATCCCGAGACCGTGCTGCCGGTCATGTCCACCGAGCTCTTCCCGGCGGTGGTGGCCGGACTGGTGCTGGTGGTGGTCATGGCGGCGATCATGTCCACGGTGGACTCGCTGCTCATCCTGGCGTCGTCGGCCGTGATCCGGGACTTTGTGCAGAAGATCCTTCGACCGAACCTGTCGGACCGGGGGCTGTCGTCGGCGGGACGGATCCTGACCGCCGTCATTGGGCTTGGCGGACTCGCGTTTGCGCTTCCGGGAGAGAACCAAGTGATCTTCTGGTTCGTGCTCTTCGCGTGGTCCGGGCTGGCGTCGGCGTTCACCCCGGTGGTACTCTGCTCCCTCTTCTGGCGACGCACCACCCGAGCGGGGGCCGTGGCGGGCATGATCGCCGGCTTCCTCACGGCCGTAGCGTGGGCGGTGGTCAAGGAGCACTTCCTGGACCTCTACGAGATGATCCCCGGCTTCGCGGCGGGCTTCGCGGTCACGATCGGCGTCAGCCTCTTCACCACGCCGCCGCCGGGCGCGGCCGAAGAGCTCGACGACGTGAGGCGCGTGGTCGGCGGTCCCTTCACCGCAGGAGCATCGGAATGACGGGAATGACCAGAGGCCGGTTCCTGGGGTTGTCCGCCGGCGCCGGCGCGGGGCTGGCGACGGGGTGCGGGCCCGACGGGCCACGCGTCGCCTTCGCCGCAGACGGCGGCACGGCTCCGGATCTGATCGTCCACGGCGGAACGATCCACACGATGGACGACGCCAACCCCCGGGCCGAGTCGGTTGCGGTGAAGGACGGCCGCTTCGTGGCGGTGGGCTCTCGGTCCGACGTGGAGAACCTCCGGGGCGCCGGGACGCAGGTGATCGACCACGGCGACGCCGTGATCGTCCCCGGCTTCGTCGACGCCCACACGCACCCGGCCGGCGCGGGCGTTCGGGAGCTGAAGGACGTGAACGTGGACGTCCGAAGCGTCGCCGAGATCAAGGACCGGATGGCGGCGAGGGCCAGAGAGACTCCCGTGGGCCAGTGGGTCGTGGGCTTCAAGTACGACGACACCAAGCTGGCCGAGGGCCGGCCGCTGAACCGGCTGGACCTGGACGAAGCGGTCCCGGACCATCCGGCGGTCGTGGGACACCGGGGCGGCCACACCAGCGTGTACAACTCCCGCGCCTTCGCTCTGGCCGGCGTGGACGCCGACACCCCGGACCCCGACGGAGGCAAGTTCTACCGTGCGGAAGGAGCGCTGACGGGGCTGGTGGCGGAGCGGGCCAACTACGTCTTCCGCTCGCTGATCCCCAACACCCACACCGACGACGACCGGCAGGCCGGCGTGGCCCTGATCACCAAGCTCATGGCCCAGGCCGGATTGACCTCCTTCCACGACGCCGGAACGTCGGCCGCCAGCCTGAGGGCCTACCGGGCCGCCTACGAAGCCGGCGAGCTGCGCTGCCGCGTCTACATGCTCATGCGAGGTCCCTACGAGGACCTGCGCCGGGCTGGGGTGGCGACGGGCTTCGGCGACGAGTGGCTGCGAGTCGGGCCGGTCAAGTACGGCGCCGACGGCTCGGCCTCGGAGCGCACGATGCGCATGAGCACGCCCTACGTGGGCCGCCCCGACGACTACGGCATCCTGACCATGAGCCAGGCCGAGCTCCACGAGGCGGTGGAGCAGGCCCACCGCTCCGGCTGGCAGGTCGGCGTCCACGCCAACGGCGACGTCGCCATCGACATGGTGCTGAACGCCTACGAGCGCGTACAGGAGCGCTGGCCCCGGCCCGACCCGCGCCATCGGATCGAGCACTGCTCCCTGGTCGACCCGGACCTCCTCCGCCGGATCAAGGCCGCGGGCGTCGTGCCCACGCCCTTCTACACCTACGTCCACTACCACGGCAACAAGTGGGTGGAGTACGGTCCCGAGAAGATGGAGTGGATGTTCGCCCACCGGTCGTTCCTGGACCACGGAATCCCCGTGGCGCCGGCGTCGGACTACACTCCGGGTCCCTACGAGCCGCTCATGGCCGTCCAGAGCATGGCGACCCGCACCGACTTCGACGGTCGCGTGTGGGGCGCGAGCCAGCGGATCAGCGTGGCCGAAGCGCTGCGCATCTGCACGATGGGCGGCGCGTTCGCGTCGTTCGAGGAGCACGAAAAGGGCTCCATCGCCGCCGGCAAGCTGGCGGACTTCGTGGCGCTGGCCGCCGATCCCCACGACGTCGCCCCCGGCGCCGTCAAGGAGATCCCCGTCCTGCGCACCGTAGCCGGCGGAGCAACCACGCACGAGGCATGACATGAAGGACGACTTCCACCCTGCAACCTTCGCATCCCCCTTCCTCTGGATGCGCCTCGCCTGGGACAACGGCGGCATTCCGCGCCGGTACTGGCGGAAGTTCGCCGGCATACTCGCGTTGTCCACGACGACGACACCGTTGCGGCTGGCCGAGCGGGTGGCGTTCTCGAGGAAGATCGACAGGACGCCCATCGACAAGCCGCCGTTCTTCGTACTGGGCTTCCCACGCACGGGCTCGACGCACTTGCAGTACCTGCTCGCCCAGGATCCGCAGTGGGGCTACTTCAACACCTACCAGTGCGTGGCGGCGCCGTTCTCGTTCGTGGCGAGCGGCTGGATCAAGCGGCTCCTGCGGAAGGCCATGGAGGCCGCCGGCGAGCAGACCCGGCCCATGGACAACGTCAAGGTAACGCTGGACTCGCCGCAGGAAGAGGACCTCGCCGTTGCCGCCATGTCGCGTCTGTCGGCCGTGCACCAGCTGGCGTTCCCCAAGTCGTTTCGGGAGACGGTGGCCAAGTACGTGATGATGGGGCGCAGGCCGGACGGCTCTCCCGACGGCAGCCTGTCGGCGCGGGAGCTGCGCCAGTGGGAGCGCGTCTACGTCCGCGAGGTGCGAAAGGTGGTCCTCCACTCCGGCGGCAAGCCCCCGATGCTGCGGAACACGCTCAACATCGCCCGCTCCGACCACTTGGCGCGCCTCTTCCCGGGCGCGAAGTTCCTGCACATCATCCGCAATCCGTACGCCGTCTACCCCTCGGTGATGCACCTCAACCGCACGATGCTGCCGCTGTACCAGCTGGACGACTACGACTGGGACGAAGTGGAGCAGCACATTGTCGACGCCTACAAGCTGCTGATGTCCAAGTACATGCGAGACCGCGAGCTGATTCCGGACGGGCGCTTCGCCGAGGTGCGCTACGAAGACCTGGACAAGGATCCGCTGGGCGAGCTGGAGCGCGTGTACGAGGAGCTGGAGCTCCCCGGTTGGAGCGTCGCCCGCGAACGCATCGAGGCGTACCTGGAGACGGTGGCGGGCTACCGCAAGAACCGCTTCACGCTGCCGCAGGCGACGATAGATCGGATCACCGACGAGTGGGGGTTCGCAGTGGACGCCTGGGGCTACGAGCCGCCCCCCGCCGCCGAATAACGCGCGAACGGACATGCTGAGGTTTGCCGAGGAGCTGCTTCTCCTCCTCATCGACGAGGACTCCGGCAGCTTGGCGTTCGTGCCCGAGCGCGACTTGAACCACGCGCTGGCCGGCGCCGCGCTCATGGACCTGGCGCACGAGAACCGGATCGACACGGACCTGAAGCAGCTGACGGTGGTCGATTCCGCGCCCCTGGGCGACGACGTGCTGGACCCGGTGCTGGCGCGCCTGGCCAAGAGCACAAAGCAGCGCGCGCCCGAGTACTGGGTGCGCCACTTCGCGCAGGACGGCGAGCGCATCCGGGCGTCGTCGCTCCAGCGCTTGGTCGAGGCCGGCATCATTCGGTCCGCCGACGAGGGCGCGATCGAAACGACGACCAAGGTGGCCCGGGCCAAGCGCTACCCGGCAGTGGACGGCAAGGCGGAGCAAGAGGTGCGCCTCCGCATCATGGGCGTGCTCTTCAGCGACGACGTGCCCGGGCCGCGCGACGTGGTGATCATCTGCTTGGCCGACGCCTGCGGCGTCTTCAAGGGCATGCTCGCCAAGGCGGAGTTCGAAGAGGCGCGGGAGCGGATCGATACGGTGCGTCGCCTCGACCTGATCGGCCAAGCAGTGACCCGGGCCGTGCGCGAGTCCGAGGCGGAGGAGAAGGAGACCCGCCCGCGGCTGAAGAAGCCGCCGATGGCCAAGGGGCTGCCGTTCGTCGGCAACGTCCGCGAGGCGTCGATCGACTTGGGGCGCTTCCTGGCCGAACAGTACGTGGAGCTGGGTCCCGTGTTCGAGGTTCGCATTCTGCGCAGGACGCTTCTGGTGCTGGCGGGCGAGGAGGCGAACCGCTTCGTGAACCGCCAGGGGAGGCGCTGCTTCAGCTCGAGAGAACCGTTCCAGGGGCTTGCCGAAGGTCTAAACATGCACAGGATCGTGCTGAACATGGAGGGGCAGGAGCACTTCGCGATACGCAAGGCGTTCGCCCCCGCGCTGGGTCGCCCCCGCTTCAACCAGTGCTTCGACCTGGCCAACGAAGTCGTGCACCGGCAAGTTGCCGCCCTGCCCGTGGGCCGGCCCCTGCATCCCTTGCCGTTCCTGCAGCAGGTCGTCGCCGAGCAGATGGGAAGGATTCTGACGAACCGGTCGGCCTCCGAACAGGTCGAGGACATGGCGACGATGCTCGACATCTTGCTGAAGACCAAGGTGACCAAGCAGCTGCCATGGCTGCTGTTCGCGAGCAGGTTCAAGAAGGCGAAGGCGGGCGTGGAGACCGTTGCGCACGAGATCCTCGAGGCCCATGGGCCGGGCGGGCCGTTCCACGACTCCGGCGATTTCATCAGCGACCTGATCGACCTCAACCGCCGTGACCCGCAGCTCATACCCGAGACCGACATGAGCGGCTGGGCGATCGCTCCCTTCCTCGCGGGAATGGAGACCGTGGCCAACACGTGCGCCTTCAACCTCTACGCCGCGCTGAAGTACCCGGAGCTGAAGGATAAAGTCGTCGCGGAAGCGGACGCTTTCTTCTCCGGCGCGCCGTCGGCCAAGGGGTTGGCGGAGATGGACGTCACGCGTCGCCTGATCATGGAGTCGATGCGCATGTGGCCGGCGGCCCCCGTGCTCTTCCGGGTCGCGGCCAACTCCTTCGACTTCGCGGGCTACCACGTGTCCGCAGGCACGCCCATGTTCCTTCCGCAAGCGGCGACCCATCACCTGCCCGAGCACTTCCCCGAACCGGAGCGCTTCGATGTCGACCGGTACCTGCCGGAGCGCGCAGAGCACCGGCAGTCTCATGCATACGTTCCCTACGGCGTGGGCGTGCATCGCTGCCTGGGCGCAGGCTTCGCCGATCTCCAGACGCTGCTCATCCTGGCCGTTTTGATGAACGGCGCGGAGATGGAACTCCACCCGCGCGACTACGACCTCAAGGTCACCAACGTCCCGACGCCCAGACCCGCGAAGAACTTCAAGATCAAGGTGACGAGGCTGCGGACGGGGTGAGGCCTGGAGCTACGAGCCGTCGCCCCCGGAGTCCGTGGTCGCTCGCTCTTCGGAAGGGACGGGAGGCCGGTTCCTGTCGGGCGCGATGAGCCGCGGGGGCAACCGGAGATAAGTTCGCCCGGAAGTCGCCTCGCGGTCCTGAATGTCTTCGAATATCCGCTTCAGGTCATATCCGAACTTGCGAGCGTGCTCGTCCCTGATTGCCCGTACGTCTGCCACGATAGGGTCGGTCCAAGTCATGTCGACTCTCCATGGAAATCCAGCCCGTTGGTGACGGCCACCGCAACGTGCAATGCATCTCCTGCCGCGTTGGCGGGAAACGCTCCTACCGTTACAAGATGCTGAGCGAGTTCAAGGGCCGAGGGCGTTGTCGCCACTACATCCAAGTTGCGAATGCTCTCTTTCCGTGCACTGGCTAACTCTTGGTTTCCCGCCCCGGCTTCCCCGATTACGGCCTCCGACACGACCAATCGCCAATGTTTCGCTGCTGTCGCCCACCAGTCTTGCGTGGCCTGTTGCCTACCCAAGACGACAACATCGCGAGACCGTCGTGCGACCAAATAGCTAACCACGCTGGTCTCAAGATAGACGGTGGGTCGTACTGTGCACATTCTTTCCTGCTTCTGGCCACCTGATGATGTCTCGACGTCGACAAATAATCTCATCGCTTCACTACTCCTGCAAACGCAAGCTAGGCAGACTGTCGCAGATATCGACGGTCCGCAAGCTAACTGTCGTAATTCGTTTCACGAGGTCGATAATGTACCGGTCATCACCAGTTTCAGCGGCCCAATCGTTTGGGTCGTTGACAATGCCACTGGTCCCCATCGCATGATCGGGCGGTCGCTACGTTTCTCGAGGGCCTGTTCGGCATGGACACTCCATTTGCTCGTAGTGGACACGAAGATTCCTCCGCTGAATTCGGTCGTGGATGACGTTGCGATGAACCTGTCCACTTCGACACGGCGTATCGCAGCTCCGCGGGCATAGAACTTGCACTGAATGGCGATCAGCCCACCACCATCACGCTCGCGGGCCACGAGGTCGATCCCTGTGTCGATCCGTCCGGCCCTCTGCGGATAGTCCTTCCACAGCCATACCTTATCGAATCGCTGCCGCTGCGCCTTGTCCACCTCGATGAACGCCTTCACTAGCTGCTCGAACACCGTCCCCTTAGCATACTGGTTCGTTGGGGACTGCCCCAGGGTCTTCTGTTCAAGAACTTCGAGCACCTGCTGGAACGACGACGGCGGAGCGTGCCGTACTCGGGGAAGAAGCCTTCGAGTCGCTCCTGGGGGTCGTTCAGGTCCATCCGTCGTCCCGTTCTCGGGTTGGCTTGCCAATCACGGTGGCACTATTGATTGATAGGACGAGGTCGCCGCGGGCGCAAGTTGGTGTTGGGCAACTTGATCCCCGGGCCGGGCTTCGGCCCGCATCCCCGCCGCCCTCAAGAGACGGAGCGAGCAGGTGTGCCGAGGCGGGTCGCCGACGGTCGTCCGCCCCCGGGATCGCACCGAGTGGGATCGCGGGGGCGTCAGGAATGCGGACGCACCCCCGGGCAACTCCTGGAACCACCAACTACTTGGCCGCCGGCCCACGGTGTGCCACCTTGACCTTGACGCCGAGTCACCAACGAAGTCGCCCGTCCACCAGACGAAGATCCCGCATGAAGACCAACTTCGATCCTTGCGCCGCTGCAGCTCCCGCGCCCGGAACGCGGGCGGGGGTGGGCTGGTCGCTCGCCGCTCGCGTCGGTGCCCTGTCGTTCAAGACCCGGACGCTGGCCGGAGCGGTCGTCCTCTTGGCAGTCGGCGTCGCGGAGGCGACTGCCCGGGAGGGCCGCCCCGCCCAGGAGCAGCAGGTCGTCGCGGTTCCGGGCCTGCAAGTGCCCGTGGAGATCGTTCGCGACCGCTGGGGCATCAACCACATCTACGCCCAGACCGAATACGATCTCTTCTTCGCCCAGGGCTACGCCGCCGCCCGGGACCGCCTCTTCCAGTTCGAGGTGTGGCGGGCCCAGGCCACCGGCACGGCCGCCGAGATGCTGGGCCCCTCGGAGATCGAACGCGACGTCGGCTTCCGCCTCTTCAAGTACCGGGGCGACATGACGCAGGAGATGAACCACTACCACGACCGGGGATCGGAGATCATACCGGCCTACGTGGATGGCGTGAACGCGTGGATCGCCCGGACCGAAGCCGACCCGTCGCTGCTCCCCGTCGAGTTCGAGCTCCTCGGCATCCGTCCCAAGCGGTGGACCCCGGAAGTGGTGATCTCCCGCCACCAGGGACTGTTGGGGAACATCGGCGCCGAGCTGAACTACGGTCGGGCGGTCGCCGCCGCGGGCAGCCAAGCCGTCAAGCGAGTGGCCAACTTCCACCCCGGCGACCCGGAGATCGATCTGGATCCGGCGATCGACGGCAGCCTGCTGGAGGCGGACATCCTTCGACTGTACAACGCGTTCCGGCGTCCGATCCGCTTCCGACCCGACCACTTGGCGCCGGAGCATCGCGGGAGCGGCCCGGCCCGGTCGCTTCTGGACGGCGCCGCCGACTCGGACGCCCTGGCGTGGTCGGAGCCGGAGTACGAGAGCAGGGGCTCCAACAACTGGGTGGTCGCCGGACGGCTCGCGGAGAGCGGCTTCCCCATGATGGCCAACGACCCGCACCGCGCCCAGTCGGCCCCCTCGCTCAGGTACTGGGTGCACTTGGTGGGGCCGGGCTGGGACGTGATCGGCGGCGGCGAGCCGGAGATCCCTGGGGTCAGCATCGGCCACAACGGCCACGGAGCGTGGGGACTCACGGTGTTCAGGACGGACGGCGAGGACCTCTACGTCTACCGCACCGATCCCGCCGACCCCAACCGCTACCGCTACCGGGACGCATGGGAAGAGATGACGGTGATCGTCGAGGATATTCCCGTGAAGGGCCAGGGGCCGCACCGCGCCGAGCTCAAGTACACGCGCCACGGCCCGGTGGTCTACGAGGACCCTCGAAACCAAGTCGCCTACGCGGTTCGGGCGGCGTGGCTGGAGCCCGGCGGCGCTCCCTACTTGGCCAGCCTTCGCATGGACCAAGCCAAGACGTGGGAAGAGTTCGTCGAGGCGTGCAGCTGGTCCAACATCCCCGGCGAGAACATGGTCTGGGCCGACCGGGACGGAAACATCGGCTGGCAGGCCGTGGGGATCGCGCCCGTGCGACGGAACTGGTCCGGCCTGGTGCCGGTTCCCGGCGACGGACGCTACGAGTGGGACGGCTACCTGCCGATCCCCGCCAAGCCCAGCGTGCTGAACCCCTCCGAGGGCTTCTTCGTCACCGCGAACAACCACCTGACGCCGCCCGACTACCCCCATCGAGACGCCATCGGATGGGAGTGGTCGGACCCCTACCGGTGGGCCCGGGCGTCGGAGGCGCTGGGTTCGGGGCGCCGCCACTCGGTGGGCGACATGGCGGCGCTGCAGACCGACTACCTGTCGTTGCCGGCGCGCGCCTTGACGCCCATGCTCCGCCACGTGTCGTCGGTGCTGCCCGCCGTCGAGGAGGCCCGCCGCCGCCTGTTGGAGTGGGACTTCGTCCTCTCGCCCGAGTCGGTTGCGGCGGGCGTCTACGCGGCGTTCGAGCGGCGGGTGCGGCGCAACGTGTACGAAGCAGTCGCGCCGCCGGGTCGCGTGCGCCGCTTCCTTCGGGGAATGGCCATGACCAAGGTCCTGGCCCACCTGGAAGCGCCGGGAGGCGAGTTCGGCCCGGACCCCGTCGCCGGTCGGGACGTACTCCTCCTCCGCAGCCTCGAAGAAGCCGTCGAGGAGCTGCAGGCGAAGCTGGGACCGCACATGGACGAGCGGGAGTCCGATGGCGAAGGTTGGCGCTACGGCCAAGCCGCATACAAGCACGCGGTTGTCCGCCACCCCCTCTCCGACGTCGTGCCGGACGAGCTGGCGGGCCGCCTCTCCGTGGGCCCGGCGCCGCGAGGCGGGAACAGCTACACGCTCAACAACACTGGAAGCGGCGACAACCAGACTTCGGGCGCGTCGTTCCGCATCGTAGTGGACACCGGCGACTGGGACCGGACGCTGGGCGCCAACACCCCCGGCCAATCCGGCGACCCCGACTCGCCGTTCTACCGCAACCTCTTCGACCTTGGGCCGCCGACCGCTACTTCCCGGTCTTCTACTCCCGGGAGCGGGTGGAGTCGGTTGCGGCGGAGCGATGGACGCTGACGCCGAGCAGTTGAATCGGCCGGCGCCCTTGGGTTCGCTGGAGAACCCTCGGTTCTTCGCAGTGCCCAAGGAGATGCGCGAATGGCTGGAAGCCAGCCACCACGCCGCGGACGACCAGTGGGTGGGCTACTGGAAGAAAGACTCGGGGCTGCCCAGCGTGACGTGGCCCGAGTCGGTGGACGTGGCCCTCTGCTTCGGCTGGATCGACGGGCTCCGGAAGTCCATCGACGAGAAGAGCTACAAGATCCGCTTCACGCCACGTCGGCCGGGGAGCCACTGGAGCGCCCGCAACATTGCCCGCATGAAGGAACTGAAGCGGGCGGGCTTGGTGGCCGAGGCCGGGCTGGCCGCTTACCGCGCCCGCAACGCCGCGAACCAGAAGAAGGCGTCCTACGAGCAGCCGGCCGTCGCGCTTCCCACCGAGTACGAGCGCCGCATCAGGGCCGAGCCCCGGGCGTGGCGCTGGTTTCGGAAGGCCCGGCCGTCGTACCGCAAGCAGGTCGCGTGGTGGGTCGTCAGCGCGAAGCGTGAAGACACCCGGCTGCGCCGACTGGAAACCCTGATCGAGTCGTGCGCCAAGGGCGAAGTCGTCCCCGCCATGCGCTGGAGCGCCAAGCGAGCCTCGGCTGGAACCGGCGGACCTGGCCCGGAGGTAGCGAGCCGCGCCCCGAACCGGTGAGCCTCGGCCGGCGTCCGGCGAGCTTCAGCTGGAGCCAGCGTTCCCCCCGCCGCCACTCTCGCCTTCCGGGTCCGGTCCGGCGTCGTCCGTGGCGTGCGCGGCGGCGTCGGAGCACTCTCCCGAGTACGCCTCAGGGGTCTCCTCCCGCACGGTCTCCAGCTGGAGTCGGCGCGGGCGGGATCGCTCGTCGAGCTTCGCGCCCAGGGCGCTGACCTCGGCCTTCAGCGCCGCAAGTCCCGCCGAGAGTTCCCTGTGGTCCTCGCGAGCGTGCTTCTCCAACCGGTCGATTCGGCCCCCCAGCCGCTCCTCCAGCCTGTCGATGTGCTCCCGAAGCGCTTTGGTTTCGGCGCGGGTGTTCCCGGCCCCCTTGTCGATGTGCTCCCGAAGGGCTTGGGTGTCGGCGCGGGCGTCCCCAGCCAGTTTCTCGACGTGTTCCCGAAGGGCTTGGGTGTCGGCGCGGGCGTCCCCAGCCAGTTTCTCGACGTGTTCCCGAAGCGCCTGGATTTCGGCGCGGGCGTCCCCAGCCAATTCCTCGACGTGCTCCCGAAGTGCCTGGATTTCGGCGCGGGCGTCCCCAGCCAATTTCTCGACGTGTTCCCGAAGGGCTTGGGTGTCGGCGCGGGCATCCCCAGCCAATTCCTCGACGTGCTCCCGAAGCGCCTGGATTTCGGCGCGGGTGTTCCTGATTCCCTCGTCGATGTGCTCCCGAAGCGCTTTGGTTTCGGCGCGGATCTTCTCCATCTCGGCTCGAAGGCTCCTGGCTTCCCTGCGGGCGCTCGCCCTCAGGGCCAGAAACAGTCCCAGAGCCGAAATCACCAAGGAGGCGATCTGCCAGAAGTCGCTGCCGGTCGGTAGTTCCATCTTCGACGTGTCCTTCTCGGGACGGGCCGGTTCTCAGGACGGCTCCGTGCCGGGCGTAAGCGATTCCGAGGCCGAGGGAGCAAAGATAGGCCGCAACTCCGCCGCGCAAACCCCTGTGGGCGCGAGACCTCGCGCTTGGGACGGGGGCGGAGCCCACCTCGCCTGCTGCTCCGCCATCCACGCCGCGGGCGCCACGGCCTTCCGCCGCTCCCCAGGCCGCCGGGCGAACCACTTCAGCGCCAAGAGCGTCTCCGTCGCCGCGACTGCTCCCATTGCCCCGTCCCGGTCCTCGGGCGCCGGACGAAAGACCCCCGCGACCACGCGGGCGGCCCGCCGGGCGGCGCGGGCCGTAGTGGGGCGGGCCAGGTCGCCGTGGAGCCTGCCCCGGCGAATCAAGTAGATCCGGTCCTCGCCTCCGAAGCCCTCGACGGGGTAGACCAAGTTCATCTCCCGAACTTGGCCCTGGAACCCGGAGAGGTGCGCTCGGAGCTTCTCCATGCGCTTCATCCGATCCCTGATCCGCGCCGCGTACTCGTAGTCCAGCCGTTCCGCGGCCTCCGCCAAGGCGCCCGACAGCTGCGAGAAGAGCCGCTCGTCGCGCCCCTCGAGAAAGCCCCGCGCAACCGCCAGGCGCCGCTGGTACTCCGCCCTCGTGCAGAGCCCGGCGCACGGAGCCGGGCACGATCCCGTTGCGCCGCGCAGGCACGCGGGCGGCCGATCGGGCGCGAAGATCTCCATCTGGTCGCCGAAGCGCGTGGGAACGTCCCCTGGGCAGTCCCGCAGCCCTGTCGCCCGCGCCAGGTCGTTCACGGCCCCGGCCAGCCACTCCGTGCGGGGCAGCGGCCCGTAGTAGCGCGCGCCGTCGTTCGCCACCCGCCCGACGACCAGAAGCCTGGGCGCCGGCTCGCGCGTGATCTTCACGAACCCGAACCTCCGCTTGCGCTTGTGCTCCACGTTGTACTCGGGGCGCCACGCCCGGATCAGCCGCATCTCGCGAAAGACGGCTGCGAACTCGCTGGGCAGGTACTCCCACGCCACGTCGGCCGCCTCCCGGACGAGCCGTCTCGTCTTGCCGTCTGCTGCGCGGAAGTACGACAACAGGCGGGACCTGACCCGGACCGACCTCCCCACGTACAGGACACGCCCGTCGCCGGCGAGCCAGCGGTAGACGCCGGGCCGGTCCTCCGCTCGCGTCCGCACGTCGTCCCTAAGGGGACTGCCGGAGATCGGGGTCCTGGACATAGAGCACTCATCTTCGTATTTTGTTCGGGAAAAGGCAATGGGCCAACCGGGCGAGCCGACCAGGCGAAGGTGCGGTCGACCGCCATGCTCGCCGGCCACTGCTCGTCGCCGGCTTGCCGCCGGGGCCGCGAAGCGGTACTGTCGCGCTCCATGCCTGGACATGGACGGTCCCTCGTCATCCGCGATCCCCTCTGGAACGCGATACGGCTGGATCCGGCAGCCGTCGCCATCATCGACACGGCGGCGTTTCAGCGGCTCCGCTACATCCGCCAGCTGGGGCTGGCTCACCTGGTCTACCCAGGCGCCACCCACACGCGCTTCGACCACGCCCTGGGCGTCTACCACCTGGCGACGAGGGCGCTTCGCATCCTGAAGGAGAAGCAGCCGGGCCCTCCGGAGGCTTGGCGGGGCGAACGGCTGATCCCCTATGCGGCCCTCCTCCACGACATCGGCCACTACGCCTTCTCCCACGCGCTGGAGGAGCTCGAGCCCGACCGCATCCCGGGCGACCACGAAGAAGTCGGCCTCCAGTTCTTCCAGTCCCACGACCTGAGGTCCGCCCTCGAACCCCTGGGCAAGGAAGCGGGCGAAGCGGTGCACCGGCTGATCCGGGGCGGCGACGACGCGCCCTTGCGGGGCTTGGTCAGCGGCAGCCTCGACTTGGACAAGATGGAGTACCTGCGTCGCGACGCCCGGTTTTGCGGGGTCCCCTACGGCGCCGTGGACGTGGACCGTCTCCTGCAGGGACTGGCGCTCCTTCGAGACCCGGAGACGGGCAAGTGGGAAGTGGGACTGCAGGCGAAGGCGCTGAGCGCCCTGGAGTCGCTGCTCTTCTCCAAGTACCAGATGTTCCGCACCGTCTACTGGCACCACGGGGTGCGGGCCGCCACGGGGCTCTACAAGCGGATCGTGGAAACGGCGGTGGAAGCCGGCCTCCTGTCCCCCGAAGAGCTGGTCGGTCCCACGGACGAAGCCCTTCTCCACGAACTCGAACGAAGGGCGTGGGACTCTTCCGACCAAAGGGCGGAGCAGATCGCCGAACGCTGGCTTCCGGCCCTGCGGAACCGACGGCTGCCCAAACGAGCGGCGGAGGCGACGGCGTGGCAGATGGAGGGGCGCGCGTTGCCGGAGTGGGCCAGCGGCGACTCGCCGGAGAAGCGCCGGTGGGAGAACGAGGTCGCCCGCGAGCTGGGACTGGCCCCGGGCGAAGCGATCCTCGACTTCCCCGTCAAGAAGGCCATGTTCCAGCTGGACGTGCTGGTGGACTGCTCCGGGAAAGTGGTGCGGATGGGAAGGAAGGGAATCCCCGGTCTGATCGACCTGCCGAGGCTGGCCCGAGAGCTCTACCGAACCGCCCGGGTGCTCCGTCTCTTCACCTTCGAGCGGCGGAAGGTTTCCCCGGAATGGGTGCTCGATCGACTGACCGATGGAACCAATTCGGTCGCTGGTGCCGTCTACACTATGGAGGAGGCTGGTCGCCCGAACGGGCTGCGGCGCCGGGGACCGCAGGGCGGACCGGACCAGCGAAACGATCAACCCTTGACGCCGAGACCAATACACCCCATTGATTAGGGCTGTACTCGCTACACCTAGGCGGGGCTCGGACCTAGCCTGCTGCTGGGGCTCGGGGCCAGCTCGCGCCGGAGAATCGAGCAAAGAAAGATGGCAAGAAAGACTCGAGGCAAGAAGGGGCGGACCAACCCCCTCACGGGCTTCGACTCCAGCCTGGACGAGCAGACCGCGCTGGACCAGTATCTGAGGGACGTGAGCCGCCACGAGCTGATCACCCCCGAGGAGGAGAAGCGGCTGGGGGCCATGGCCCAGGAAGGCGACGAGGAGGCCATCCAGGCTCTCGCGAAGGCCAACCTGCGCTTCGTGATCAGCGTGGCCAAGAAGTACCAGAACCGAGGCGTCTCCCTCACGGACCTGATCCAGGAGGGGAACGTGGGACTGGTGACCGCGGCCCGGAAGTTCGACCCGGAGCAGGGGGTCAAGTTCATCAGCTATGCCGTGTGGTGGATCCGGCAGGCCATCCTGGCTTCGCTGGCCAACCAGGGGCGTCCTGTTCGGGTGCCCCTCAACCGGGCCTCGGACCTGGCGCGGATATTCCGGGAGAAGGAGCGCCTGAAGCAGGAGCTGGGCCGCGAGCCCACGAGCTACGAGCTGGGGCGGGCGGCTCGCCTGACGCCCGAGCTGGTGGAGTCGCTTCAGACGCTCAACGCGGCGGAGATCCGCCTGGACGCCCCCATCGGCGACAGCGAGGACTCCCAGCTGGTGGAGCGCTTCATCACCGAGGAGGCGCCCGAGCCGGAGGTGGAGGTGGAGAACCGTCTTCTCCACGAGGCGATCAGCAAGGCGCTGGGCAACCTGGAGGACCGGGACGCCGAGGTGCTGAAGATGTACTTCGGCCTCGAAGGGGAGCGGGAGCACACGCTGGAGGAGATCGGCAACCACCTGGGCGTCACCCGGGAGCGGATCCGTCAGCTGCGCGACCGGGCGCTGCGGCGCTTGGCCGAGGGAGATTGCGGAGAGGCCCTGCGCTCCTTCGCAGCCTGACGTGCCGTCGGGCGGGGCCGTCGGTGGGACGGCTCCCCCGGCGTTCCGTCGCGTCTGCGAACGCCCCCCGGTCGAGACTCGGCGCGCTCCGCAACGAAGGGCGATGACGCCGGGCCGCGTGCTGGAGGCGGTCGGCGGCGCCTACACGGTGGCGGCGCCCGACGGAACCGTCACCGCGTCCATCAGGGGCCGGATCAAGCACGTCGGCGGCGCGGAGGACAAGGTGGTGGTCGGCGACCGGGTCGGCGTGCGGCTCGATTCCGGGGGCTGGGTGATCGAGGAAGTGCGGCCCAGGCGTTCGGCGCTGATCCGCTGGTCCGCCGACGGCCGCGTGGCCAAGGTGATGGCGGCCAACCTGGACCGCCTGCTGGTGGTCGCGTCGGTCAAGGACCCCAAGCCCTCCCGAGAGGTCCTCGACAGGATGCTGGTCATGGGCGAGTCGGGGAGGCTGGCCGTCGTCCTCGTGCTGACGAAGACCGACCTGCCCGGCACCGGCCGTCGCCGGCGGTCGCTGGAGGACTTCTATGAAAGCGTTGGCTACCGGGTGCTCTCGACTTCGGCGACGACCGGGGAAGGGATGGAAGCGTTCGACCGGCTGGTGCGCTCCGGGGCGTCGGCGCTGGCCGGGCCTTCAGGCGTAGGCAAGTCCTCCCTCCTCAACTGGGTCGAGCCCTCGCTCTCGCTTCGCACGTTGACCGTGGGGAGACGCTCCCGGGCCGGCCGCCACGCCACCGTCTCCGGCCGCCTGGTGCCCCTGCCCGGGGGAGGATACGTGGCCGACCTGCCGGGGTTCTCGGCCGTGGGTCCCGGCTGCCCCGGCGCGGCCGGGCTCGACCACTGCTTTCCCGACTTCCGCGCCTTCCTGGGCAAGTGCGCCTTCCGGGATTGCCGTCACCTCCAAGAGCCCGGCTGCGCCGTCGCGGCGGCCGTGGAGGACGGCCGCATCCGGAGCGCCCGTCACCGCACCTACAGGGCGATCCTGGCCGAGACCGGCGCGCCCCGACGAGGCTCGCCGTGAAGATCGCCCACCTCTCCGACCTGCATCTGGGCTACGGGAGCGGCCAGCGGGCCCGGGACGTGCTCCGCGCCTTCGAGGCCGCCATGGCGCGGGCGACGGCGCTGGAGCCCGACCTGGTAGTCGTTTCCGGCGACGTCTTCGACCACCCGGAGGTGGGCGCCCAGCCGATCGCCGTCTTTGCCAAGGCCGTGGCTCGGTTGCGCAGCCGTCTCCCCGGCGTGACGGTGGCCGTCGCTGCGGGCGTCCGCGACACCCCGCTGGACTCGGAGCGCCCCGGTCCGCTGGCGCTGGTCGGCGAGGTCGCGTCGGTCCAGGCGGCGTGCACCTCGGTGCTTCGCTTTCGCGTTCTCGACGGCGCGGCCAGCGTCGTCCTCGCGCCTCACCGCGCAGTTGCGGATTCGCGCCCCCTGGCCGTCGCGCCGGACCCGGAGGCCGAATGGAACGTGCTGGTCGCCTACGCCGCCGTCGCGTCGGACGCCGCTCACGCCTCGGTCGTGCCCCTGGCCGGATGGGACTACGTGGCGCTCGGCTCCAGGCACACCCGCGCCTGCGTTGCCGAGCAGGCCCACTACGCCGGCTCCCTGGAGCGGATCGGCCCGGATCCGTGGTTGGAGGCGGCCGAGGACAAGGGCTTCATGACGTTCGACGCGGGGGCGGCGAAAGCCACGTTCTGGCGCGTCGGAGCGCGGCCCGCGATCAGCCTGGCCCCGGTCGATGCGACGGGGCGGGGGACTGCGACCGCTGCCCGGCGCCTGGCCGAAGCGCTGGCCGCGGTGCCCGGCAAGATCGACGGCACGCTCTTGCGGATACCGGTGAAGGGACTCGCGCCCGAGGATCTTGCCGTTCTGGACCGCAAGGCGCTGGAGCCGATCCGGCGACGAGCGGCCGAGCTGCGGGTGACCGCGTTGCGCGAGGGCCCGCCCAGGCGCACGCGAACTCGGGCGTCCGCAGGCGACCGCTGCGACGTGGTCCCGAGCTTCGTTTCCCTCCAGGCGCGTGCCCTGGGCCCGGCGGCGGAGTTGGCGGACGCTCGGGGACTGGTGGCGTTCGTGGAGGACGGCGGCTCCGTTTGGAACGAATGCGTGTCCGCCTTCCGAAGCTCCCTTCCGGGCGTCCTCGACGGAGCGCGGGAGCGATCGGCGGGCGGCAGCCCGCTGCGCCAGGAGGAGTGGGCGGCCCTCTGGCTCGGCGACGGCCCGGCGGCGGCCTGGGTGTCGGCGGCGGCCACGCTGGCCTTCCCGTCGCGGGGCGGCCTTGGCGCTGCCGGAAGTGCGGGTCGGCAGGCGGCGCCCCAGCGCCTCTCACAAACGGCGACCAGGGCGAAGCCGGTCGAAGCGGCGGAGCGGGCCGAGGCGCAGGAGGAGTGCCTTCGCGCGCTGCGGGAGGAGGAGGCCGAGGTCCGGGGGGACCTGGAGGCCGGGGTCGTGGCCTGGGTGCGGGAGCGGCAAGACGCCGAGACTCGTCTCCTGCTCTACCGGGATCGGGGACGCGAGCTGCGGACCCGACTGAAGCGGATCGACGACGCCGGGGCGGAGGGGTCTTGCAGGAGCTGCGGCGCGACGCTGGGGGACCGGCTGGAAACGGTGGCAAGGGCGGGCAAGGAAGAGTGGGAAGGGGTGGTCCAGGACGGCCGCTGGTGGCGGCAGCGGCTGGATCAGCTGGAGCACAAGCCCGCCGAGCTCAGGGCGCTGGAGTCGCGGGCGCTGACTCTGTCCGCGGAGGCCGCCGACCTGGCCGAACAGATGGAGCGCCGAAAGCGCGTCGGGCGAACCCAAGCGTCGTCGGCCGCCGGTTCGAGTCGGGCGTCGGAGGGAGCGGCCGAAGAGGGTCTTGCCAAGGCGAGCGGCGAAGCTCTCGACGAGGTCCGCGCCCGGGTCCACGCAGAGGTCGTGGAGATCACGGGCGGGCGCTTGGCCGGCTGCTTCCCAGCCCTCTTCGATGAATGGACCAGGGGCGGCCGACGGGGCGGCGGCGACGTGTCGGCCCTGGAAGCGGCCACGCGCGTCGCCATGGCCGAACTGGCGCTGGAGGCCGGCGTGAAGCTGGGCTCGGTGATCCTTCCCGACAGCCTGGACCGTCTGCGCGACGAGGACGCGCCCCGCGCCCTGGACCGACTTGCTCGCTTGGCCCGGCGCATTCCCCTGGTCCTCGTTGCCGCTTCCGAGCGCACGGCGTCCGCCGCGCCCGAGCGCTTCGACCTCCTCTGCCGCCCCGAGGACACCCTGGACCGCGGTCGCGTCGTCCGCCGCCAGCGTCCGGGGCTGGGCGCCGTCCGGCTTCAGCCCTAGCCCGCACGCCGGCGGCCGGACCCGCGCGACCAGGACGGGTCGGTGCACGAGGAGATCGTGCCGACGGGCCCGACCCGTGCGCTCGGGCTAGTCGTTGCCGTCCTGCGCCAAGGTCGACCACGCGGTGAAGCGCTCGCGCCACGCCTCCTGCGCCTCTTCGTCGCCCCGCTGCCCCGCGTCCCAGTACAGCCCGTAGTAGACCCAGGCGTAGTAGTTCGGGATGCCCACCGTGGACAGGTCGGGCCAGTACTCCCACTCGTCGGGGATTCCCCCTCGATGCACGAAGACTTCCTCCGTCAGCGTCCGAGTCCGCTCCATGTCGACCCACGGCCCCACCACGCCCGCCAAGACGGACTCGTCGGTGTTCCGCACCACGCCGGGCGCTCCCTCCGGGGACCCGGTCCACAGCCGGAACGCCAGCCCCTGCCGCACCACGTAGCGCCGGAGCCCGAAGGTGGCCGCCGCGCTGCCGCTGGACGCGAAGTACACGGGGCGGTCGCCCAGGGAGTTCGAGATCGCCGACAGAGAGAACTGGTGCCAAGGGTACATGTGCTGGCCCGGCCCGCCGGCCATCGTGGCCGTCACCGGTCCCAGGTCCACCGTCCGGTCCTCTTCCATCAGCACGTAGCTCCGGGCGACCCGGTCGACCACCTCGTCGCTCAAGTCGGATCGGAAGACGGCGCGGGTGGGCGGCCGCACGGGCTCGCGCAGCAGGATCGGCGTCTTCCCCGCGGCTCGCGCCTCCTCCGGGTCGTGAGTGTACATCGCGTCGGTGTTCTCGGCCGTGTAGGGGCGCTGGCAGAGGATCCGCGTGGGTTCGGCCTCCGGGTCCTCGCCCGGCGCGCAGGGCCGGGTCAGCTCCCGAAGCTGCTTCACGTACCAGTGGGTGTTCAGGTACGAAACGACGGCCACGGTCACGTCCCGCCGAATGCCCTCCACTTCCTGCAGGTACCACAACGGAAAGGTGTCGTTGTCGCCGTTCGTGAAGAGCAGGCCATAGGGCTCCACGCTCATCAGCAGGTTGTAGCCCCAGTCGCGGGCAGCGTAGTCGTTGCCGCGGCTGGCCCGGTCGAAGTTGAGGAACACCGGGATCAGGGCCAGCCCCAGCACCGGGGCGCCGAACGCCAGCGAGCGGCCCGACGCCCGCGCCAGCCGTTGCCAGAGGGCCGCGATGCCCGTGCCCGCCAGCAGTCCCCACACCGAGAACCCGACGACGAAGAAGTAGTCCCGCTCCCGCACCTCGTGCAGCTCCCGGTCGGGGATGGGGTTGTCGGGGATCGAGTAGCCGTACTTGAAGTTGAGGTAGTAGACCAGTCCCGCCGACAGCACCGCGAAGAGCGACGCCAGATACGCCCAGCTCGCCTTGTCGCGTCGGTAGTGCTCCGCCATCCCGAAGAGCCCCAGGCCGATGAAGAGCGCCGTGAAGGGAAGCCGGGCCGGCCCGAAGAGCACGTCGGAGCCCGACATGCCCCGAGCCCACTGCCAATCGAAGTACTGGAACCAGTTGCGAAGCTGGGAGACCAGGGGCGCCTGTCGGGGGACGAGCGGCGGCTTGTCGTACTGCTCGCGCTTCAACGACGACGACAGCTCTTCGCAGCCGGCGTTCCCGTAGGTGACGATGGCGCCCAGCGCGTCGCCGACGCCTTCGCACGTCGGCTGGGCTTCGTTGATGACGGGCCCCAGGCCCGACCGAACCGGCAGGAAGAGGTGGATCGACAGGCCCAGGAAGACAGCCAGGGCGCCCGCCGCGTAGAGGCGGGGGTTGAGGAGCGCCTGCGGACGCACCATCAGGACGAAGAGGAGGAGCGACGGGGCCGCCAGGAACACCATCAGGTGGTTGCCGACCGAGAGCGCCAGCACGAACACCATCAGCACCAGCAGGTTGTCGTCCTTGCCCTTGCCCAGCTTCTCCTGCCAGCGGAAGGCGAGCCACGACAGGAGCGCGATGGTGAAGAGGGAGACGGTGTAGACCTTCTCGTTGACGTTCGACTGGTTCCACACCGTGAACGCCGTGGCGCTGACCAGCACCGCGGCGTAGGCGCCGGCCAGGCGGAAGCGCCGGTCCCGGGAGAAGTGGCGGAGCACGTGGTGGATCACGAGGAACCACAGCCCGTGGGCCAGTGCGCCCATGAAGGTCGAGAAGAGGTTGATGCGGACGGCGGTGGACAGCCCGGTGGGGCCGAGGAGAATCTCCCAGGTGCGGGCCAGGACCACGAAGAGCGGGTTTCCCGGCGGATGAGGGATGCCCAGGATGTGGCCGGTGGCGATGTACTCGCTGGCGTCCCAGAACGCCGTAGTGGGCGCCAAGGTGGCCGCGTAGAGGGCCGCGACCGACGCCGCGGCGATTGCCGCCCAGCCGTAGGGGGGCCGCGGGTCGCCGGCGCCGACGGGGGAAGGACTCCCGTTCCTCATGGCGCGGACGTCCCCGCGACGCTCCGGGCCGACCCGACGGGCCGCTCCAGCAGCAAGCTTCCTGTTTCCATCACGGTGCACTCCCAGCTCTCGGGGACCCAGGTCGTTCCCGAATACTCTGCGACGATCGCCGGCCCTGCGAATCTAGCCCCGGCGCCCAGGGCGTCGCGGACGTGGCTTTCCGCCACAATGGACCCGTCGGCGGTCAGAACGGTTGCCGGCTCCGCCTTCGGGGCCGTTCCGGGACCGGGGCCCGGAAGCCGCACCTCCGCCGGCGGCGCCTGGGCCACCGCACGCAACGTAACGGCTTCCACCGGGCTCTCGCGCCGGGCGTAGCCGTAGCGCTCTTCGTGGGCGGAGTGGAACGCCTCCGCCCAGTCTTCGGCCGGCACGCGAAGCTCGAAGCTCTGGCCGGCGTAGCGGGCGTCCACCGAGCAGCGGACGGTCACGCCTTCGCCTTCGAAGCCCTCGTCGCGGAGGGCGCCGGCCGCTGCCGCCCGGAGCTCGGCGAAGGCGTCCTCGCACTCCTGGGGGTCGTCGCCCGCGCGCTGCAGGACCGTCCGGGACACCTCGCGGGTCACCGGGGCCACCAGCATTCCGAAGGCGGAAAGGAGACCGGGCGACGGGGGCACCAGCGCGCGCTCGACGCCGATCCTCCCCGCCAGCTCCGCCACGTGAAGTCCGCCCGCCCCGCCGAACGCGACCAGGCAGAACTCCCGGGGATCGTAGCCCCGCTCCACCGAGATCACCCGCAGCGCGCGCTCCATGGCGCTGTCGGCCACCGCCAGCACTCCCTCGGCCGCCGCCTCCAGGCTGGCCCCCATCCCCTCGGCCACGCCCCGCAGCACGGGCTCCACCGCCTCCCGGTCCAGCGACGCGGTTCCGCCCAGGAACCCTCCGACGGGCAGCCGCCCGAGCCACACGTGGGCGTCGGTCACGGCCAGAGAACGACCGCCGCGCCCGTAGCACGCCGGCCCCGGCTCGGCCCCGGTGCTCTCGGGCCCCACCTTGAGGGCGCCTCCGGCGTCCAGCCGCGCGATGCTGCCGCCCCCTGCGCCCACCGTGTGGATGTCCAGCACCGGGACCGCCACCGGCTGCCCGTCGACGGCGAACTCCCGGGTGCGGAGCGGCCGTCCCGGGCACAGGGACACGTCGGTGGACGTGCCCCCCATGTCGAAGGCGACCACCTTGTCGAAGCCGGCGGCGCGTCCCCAGTGCAGCGCCCCCACCACGCCGCCGGCCGGACCGGACAGCACGGTGTGCACTGGTTCCCTCGTCGCCCGCCTCACCGGCACGGTTCCCCCGTTGGAGCCCATGATCGCGACCCGCTCCGCGCCGGCCCGCTCCTCCAGCCGGGCCAAGTAGCCCGACACCATCGGCGCGACGAAGGCGTTCACCACCGTGGTCGAGGTTCGCTCGTACTCGCGAAACTCGGGAAGCAGCCGCGACGACACCGACACCGGCACGCCGCTCCCCTCCAGCGCCGTCGCCACCGCTTCCTCGTGGACCGGATTCGCGTACGAGTGCAGCAGGCACACCGCCACCGAGTCCCGCTCCCGCGCCCACTCCGCCAGCTTGGCCAGCTCCTCGGCGTCCACCGGCTCGAGCTCCGCGCCCTGGGGGTCCAGCCGCCCCGCCACGCCCAGCCGGTCCTCCCGTCCCGCCAGCGGCGGCTTGCGCCAGCCGACCAGCGCATAGAGCTGGGGACGGTTCTGACGCCCGATCTCCAGCACGTCCTCGAAGCCCCGGTTGGTGACAAGTCCCACCCGCGCGCCCTTGCGCTCCAGAAGCGCGTTGGTCGCCACCGTGGTTCCGTGGAGAAGGACGAAGGGCCGGCGTTCGGGGCGCCCGCGTTCGGTCGAGCTTTCGCCCAGCCCCAGCGCCCGGAGCCCGTCGAGCACCGCCCGGCTGGGGTCCGCCGGCGTCGAGGGCACCTTGAGGCTCCGCAGCCCGCCGTCGGCGAGGATCAGCAGGTCGGTGAAGGTGCCGCCCGTGTCCACGGCCACCAGGAGGGGCTCGGCGCCCGCCTCCGTCGGCTTCGGCTTTCGCGTCGCTTCCGTCAAAGCTGTTCCGCCTCCGTGCTCCGTTTCCTGCGTGTCTCCGGCAATGCAAGCTAAAGGTGGACCTGGAGCGGCGCTTGGCCGACGCCCTGCCCCGACGACGCCTGCAAGCCCAGGTCGTCAGGTCGGCTCGGGGCCTCACGCGCTGCTGGGTGCGACAGCTTGCAGCTCCGCAATGCAGCCGATAATGTGCGCGACATGTCGGACCTGCCCGAAGTCGAAATCGACTTGGAGCGCCTGCGCGCCAGGGACCAGGAAGAAGTGACGAAGGTCGTAATGACGTACGGCCCCGTGCTCAAGTCGGTGTTTTGGGGAGTCGCGGTCGATCGGCATGACCTTGCCGACATCGTGAACGACTTCTGGATACATATCGTGCCGAGACTGGACCGCTACTCCGGCAAGTCTCCGTTCGGGCCGTGGCTCGTGCGCTGCGCCAAGAACTTCCGCAACTCCAGGGCGCGCAAGAACAGCGCCTGGGCTGCTCGGACGGCAACCTTCAAGGAGCGCCGGGAGCTGGTGGTCGACGGTTCGGCCCTCGACGAGGAAGTCCAGCGGCAGTTGCTGAAGCAAGCCGTCTTCAAGGCAGTGGACGAGCTGCCGGGGCTGGAGGGCCAGGCGGTGACGCTGACGATGCTGGAGGGCCGGAGCAAGGCGGACGCCGCGAAGATGCTGAACGTCAGCCAGGCGACGGTTGCGAACTTGGTGCGACGGGGGCTGTTCAAGCTGCAGGAGAACGAGCTTCTCCAAAGCTTTCACGACGACATGTAGGGACCCATGCCGCCGCCGTTGCTCGCCCTGTCCGCCAGTTCGAGGTTGCGCCGGAAGCTCCGCATGGTCGCCGAGGCCGGCCCGGTGTCGCCGATCGTCGGACCCGTCGCCTTTGCTCGCAGCTGGAGCGGGCTGGCCGAGCTTGCCGCAGCTCACCCCGCGTCGCCGACGGTCGTCGATGCCGCGTTCCCCGAGGGTTCGCCCCCGCCGTCCACATTCGCGACGGCGCCGGGGATCGGTGGGAGCGACTCGCTTGGCGTCATTCGGCACGCCGTTCTTGGGGCCATCGATCCCGAACGACCTCGTCGCTTGCTGGCCCGGATCCGCGAGCAAGGCGCCACCGAAGCCTGCCGGATCATGGACCACGTGCTGACCCGGTCCTTCGGTCCGTGCACGGTACCGGACTTGGCGGCGAGCCTGGGGCTGTCCCACTGGTCGCTGCTCCGCCGTTGCGCCGCCCTCGGCATTCCCACGCCCAAGAAGCTGACCGACCTGGGACGCGTCTACACCGTCGAGCGACTGGCCGAGTGGAGCGAGCAACCGTCGGGCGTCGCGGCAACGGCCGTGGGGTACCCGGAGCCCGCCAACTACCGACGAACGGCTCGCCGTGCCCTGGGCGAGCCGCCGACGGCGATCCGTCGCAGCGGCGGCGCCGCCTACGTGGGCCGCGTCATTCTGCGGAGGCTGGCGCCGCCGCCGACAGGTCCCGTCGGCCTCGCGCAACACGGCGCCAAAAACTGACCTGCATGTTCAGGGTTTCGAGAGCGTTCAACAGGTACGCACAGCGGTCTCACATCCAACTGGGGGTGGCAGGATGAAGGTGCGGCGCGTGTTCGCCCAAGTGGTCGCTACCACCACCTTGGCAAGTTGTGGCAGCGATCCGGTCCCGTATCGGCCCTTGTTCTCGTTGGCGGACACGGTCTCCAGAGTGAAGTCGGCCGCGGTCTTCGACACGCTGTGGGCGTTCGGTGGCCCGGACGACACGCTTCTCGCCTTGCCGGCAATGCCCCGTCCCGATGGTTCCGGCGGGGTGGTCTTCGTCGACGTGCAGAGCATGAAGGTTCATCGCATCGGGGGCGAGGGGACGTTGCTGTGGTCGTGGGGCCGCAAGGGCGAAGGCCCAGGCGAGATCAAGAACGTTCGGGCCATGGACGTTCGCGACGACGGCTCCGTGGTTCTCGTCGACTCGGGGAACCGGCGGATCGTGACGCTGGACTCTGGCGGCAAGCAGATCGGCGAAACGGGCTTTTTCGGGAGGACGGTGCACTCCGTGGCGTCTCTCTTGGAGGACAAGCTCGCAGTCCACTCGACCAGCCCGTTGTGGGGCGTCTTGGAGGGCGGCAAAGTGCAGGAAGCGGAGTCTCCTCCTGGAACGGGTCCCTCTCCGTCGGTGGTGCAGCACCAAGGCCACGTCGTGAGGTGGCGAGGGGACAAGTGGGTGTTCGGCTACGGAGTGGGGAACGGCTGGATGGTCTTTGCCGATGACGCGCTTGTCGGCGTGCATCCATATGTGGAGCACACGGAGGTCCCGGCAGTGCGGGAGGCAGACCGGGTGCGCCGGACCTCTGGCTTCGTCTCCCGGCCTGTGACGTCCGGCCGTTCCCTTGCAGTGATCGGCGACACTCTGCATGTGCTTTTCGGCGGCGTCAAGGGCCTGGCTGGCCACAAGATCGACAGATACAACCTTCGGACGGGCGAGTACTTGAACACCGATCTGCTGCCGCACTACGCAAACCGAGCGGCCATGGCCGAAGGAAGAGTGGTCACCGTCTATTCGGCGGGTCTGTTCCCGCGTATCGTGGCGCTGGCGCGCAGGTCCCCTGACGACGTAGAAGCTGGTGTCAGCCTCGACAAAGGAGTTGAAAGATGATCAAGCCGGTTCGCTTGATCTCCGTCTCGCGCCTGCTGGCGCGCACGGTGGCCGCTGCCCTGCTGCTGAGCTTCCTCGCTTGTTCCGACGCCCCGGGCGCGCACGACGCAGTCGCGAACGACGGCTCCCGCCCCTGGGCTTCGCGGGATTCCTGGCTGGAGGCTCGGCTTGAGGCCGTTTCAGACGCAAGCCTGAACCTGGGCGAGGTCTTGGGCTTGGCAGTCGGGCATCAGGACATGGTCTACGTGCTGGACGCACTTAGTCCAGGCGTGGTCGTCTTGGACTCGCTTCTGTCGCCGGTCACGACGGTCGGCCGACGAGGCGAAGGACCCGGCGAGTTCATGTTCATCCGCAACGTCCAGGTCCTGCCCGGAGACAGCCTGATGGTGTTCGACGGACAGCTGAAGCGCGTCACCGTCTTGTCAGAAGCGCCGGAAGCGCCGGAAGCGCAGTACGACTCGATGCGCTTCGCGGTGGTGCCCGCCGACGTCTCGCAACTCTGGAGAATGCTCGGACCCGTTGGGAACTACTTGGCCTACGACCGGCGAACGTTCTACGCAGGTGACATTCCAGAGGCAGACGCAGCACGCAACGACGTGTTCTTCGTCCTCGGCGACGACGGCCTGACCAAGCGGCATGATTCCGTTCTGGTTGCCCCATCGTTGGAGACCTTGGTCGCGCGGAGTTCCGGGGCCGTGGCGCTCGGCCGGCACCCGTACGGCCGCGAAGGATTCGTGGGAATGCTGACCAACGGGGGCTTCGCATACGTCAACTCGGACGCACTGTCGGTTGCGATCTTCGACGACGAAGGGCAACAAACCCGGTCGTTCTCGTATCCTACCGTCCCGTTGCCGGTGTCGTCCCAGGACCTTGCTGCCGAACTCGACAAGCTTCGACCGGCCCTTGCGAGAGTGCTGAGGGAAGGGGCTCCCTACACGCGGCCTCCGTTGGTTGGCATGGTCGTGGACGACCAGGATCGGATCTGGCTGGGGCTGCGCGGACCTGCCGAAGAGATGCCATGGGAATGGGCCGCGTTCGAGCTCGACGGTCGCCATGTGGGCTCGGTGCGCCTGCCTGCCGGTCTCTTGCTTCGCGCAGCCACAGGGGGCAAGCTGCTGGGAGTGGCCGTCGACGACCTCGAGGTGCCGAGGATTCACCTCTATCGGACCGTTGGGACGGCCGCATCATGAGGGCAGGCGTGGCTCGAAACGGCGACTCCGGCCAGCGGCGGCCGCCTGCTGTCGTGTGATGGCGGACCTTCCCCCGTCCAGTGCGGTCGAGGGCCGATTCCCGGCCATGACGGGCCGCATCTTCGGCAAGCTGGCCGCGCTCTTTTCGCTGTACGCAGGATGGCTCCTTTTCGACGACCTCGATGGCGTGCCCTATCTGGAGCGCCTCGTCATGATCGGCGGCATCGCCTCGTTTGCCCTGGCGCTGCTGGTGGCTCCTGCCGTCTTTGCGGCCGGCAGCGAGTTCGACGTCTTCGGCGAAAGGGGGCCAGGAGAACGGCGACGCGGCTGGCGGTGGCTCGGTCTGGCGGCCCTCGGGGCTTGCCTAATGGCCGAGACGGGAGTTCCCCTGTCGGAGTACCTGCTCGACGTTGTCGCCCCGAACCGAACACGCGGGGTGCCGGAACCGGGAGTCAGGTACTACAACCGCCTCCTGGTGCCAATCGCAGTGGGGATCTTCATCGTGACCTCGGGCGTGGCCGGTGCCGTGGTCCACTGCATGACTCGGGACTCGAGTCCGGGCCGCCGCAGTCTGGTGCGGTTTCTGACGTGCGTGGGCTTGGTCGCGTTGTTCTGGGCGTCTCTCCTGATCTGCAGCGAGCTGGTGAGGTCCACCACCACTATGCCCGTCGTCCTGATCGTCCTTGGCCCGCAGCTGATCCCCCTCCTGCTGACGTGGCGCCTTGTGCGCTCCCAGGGCTACGGCGTCCTCGAAGTCGTCGGGTTGGACAGAAGGATGGACCGTTGGCTGGACGCCGATGCCGTGGACCGACTTGTGCATGCCGTAAGCCGACAGGACGCGCCGAACGCCCCCGTCGTCGAAGATGTAGCGCGGAACCGGACCGAAGCGGAAGCCGCTCGGTTCATGCTGGCAATGAGGCGCGCAGCGGCCCCTGCGATCCGGGTGAGTGAAGCGGAAGCGCGGGCGACCGCAGCTCGCGCCCTGGCGGCGGCGCCGGCTCAAGCTGCAACATCAGGCGCCACGAGTCTCCGGCGGCTCGTCTCGGGTCGGGTCGGCGATTTCGGCGTGTCGTGGGCATCCCTGTCGGCAGGGTTGGTTCTCTTCGGCCTCATGGCTGCCGTGCCCCCCAACGCCTTGGCGGCTCTGACCGTGGCGTTGATCGGGACCGCAGTCCAGACTCGTTGGCTCCGGCCTGCTCGCGCAACCGCGCCGACACCGGCCTGACGAGCGGATGAACGACACGTTTTCCAAGACCGTCGCCGGGGTGCTGGTCGCCTGCGCGCTGGTGGTTGCGGTTGCCGTCGTGCGGCAAGCCTTCTGGACGCCTGCGCCGCCCCCGCCTCCCAGCAGCGAGCCCCGCACGGAGAACGGCGAGTACGTGCAACGGACTTCGGCCGCCGGCGAGTCGCGATCGTGGGCAACGGGCCCTTGGCTGGAGCTCGACTCGAAGAACACGAGAACGGCGACCGGTTACGGCCTGGACGACTTCGACAACGTCGCGCTCGACTTGAAGGGCCGAGCGCATGTGGTGGATCGATCCAGCAAGAAGGTCGTCGTGTTCGATCCCGACTTGCAGTTCATCCACGCCGTCGCCCTCTCCCCCGCCGACCAGGAGATCGGAATCGACATGCTGGGGACGGACAGCATCGCAGTCCTCGATTGGCGAACAGGACTGGCGTCGGTCAGGTCCACCAGAACTGGTGAAGTGGCATCCCACTTTCTTGTCTCCGGCGCCGGAACCTACTACCCCTACGCGATATGGGCCTTTGGGCAAGGCGCCGGCTTCCTGACGGCCTACACAAGCTCCTACACCCCCGACAACGCGTTGCAGAAGAACCGGCAAAACTTCATTCGCCTCTTCGACCGCGGCGGAGGCGTTGCCCGCGATTCGGTGTTCCTGTTTCCGGCCACGGAGAAGCTGGTTGCTGGAGCCGGGCTCGGCGTTTCGGTCGGCCCGCACCCCTTCGGCGCCACCTCCTACGTGCGCGTCCTGGCGGGCACGACGGTGGTCCAGGCGTCCTCGGACCGCTTTGCCGTCAGCCTCGTAGACGTCGAGGAGGACGCGGCCACCTCCTTCTCGTACCCCACGGATCCGGCGTGGGTGTCCGACGCTGAGCTGACGGCCGCCGCGGCTCGGGAGTCGGAGGAGCGCGCCGCCGCTCTGCTCGCCGAAGGGCGTCGCGCCCGCCAAGTGCTGGCCGGGCTCGCAGTGGACAACCTGCGCAGCACAATCTGGGTAGGCGTCTGGGCGCCGCCCGGGTCCGACAGGGAGTGGGCCGCCTTCGACACGTCGGGCACGCATCTGGCTTCGGTTGCCCTGCCCGCCGCCTTTGTCCTGCACAGCGTAGTGGATGGCCGCTTGGTTGGCATCGACTACTCCGAAGGCAAGCGTGCTCCGGCGCTCCAATCGTTTCGAGTGCTTCGCGACGACGAGCCCTGAGGCCCGACCCCGACTGACGGTGTTGACTTTCCCGTCGCTTCCGTCAAAGCTGTTTCCCGTCCCCGCTTTCCGTACTCCAGCGCGCTTGGCCCTTCGCTTCTCCCGTTGAACGTCCGTCCGTCCCTCGATTCCTTCCTGAAGAACGCCGCGCCCAACTCCCGCGTTCCCGTCTGGTGCGAGTTCCTCTTCGACTCCGACACCGCGGTCACGGCATACCACAAGCTGAAGGACGGACCCTTCGGCTTTCTGCTGGAGTCGGTGGTAGGTGGTGAGCAGTGGGCCCGCTACAGCTTCCTGGGAAGCCGCCCTCGGGGCGCCTGGAAGCTGGAGGGCGACGCGCTTTCGCTCTGGAGCCCGTCCGACGGCTGGCGGCTGGTGCAAGCTCGCGACCCCATGGCGGACCTGGAGCGGCGCCTGACCGGGTCCGCTCCCCAGGCCGACCCTCGGCTGCCGCGGTTCTGGGGCGGCGCCGTCGGCTACTTCGGATACGACCTGGTGCGCCGCTTCGAGCGGCTGGGTCCGGGACCCGCCGACGACCGGGGCTTTCCCACCGCGCTGGTCCTCTTCACCGACGTGGTGGTGGCGGTGGACAACCTCAACGGCCGAGCGAAGGCCGTCGCCACCGTCGAAACGGGGTCGAACTCGAGTCGGGCCGGCCTTGAACGGGCCTACCGAGACGCCGTCGCGCGCCTGGAGGACACGGTGGGACGGCTGCTGTCCCGCTCGGCGCCCGCGCCCCTCGACTTGGCGTTCGGCGACGGCACGCTCCGCGCGGGCGCCCCCGGCGCCACGGAGTCCGACCAACCCGTCGCCACGCCTCCGTTGCCGCCCATCGAGTACGTCAGCAACATGAAGAAGGACGCCTTCTTGGCCTGCGTCCGGCGGATCAAGGAATACATTGCGGCCGGCGACGCCTTCCAGGTGGTCCTCAGTCAGCGCCTCGCCACCCCGTTCCGCGGTCCCCCCTTCCACCTCTACCGGGCGATTCGGACCCTCAACCCGTCGCCCTACCTCTACCACCTGGACCTGGACGACTTCAGCATCGTAGGCTCCTCGCCGGAGGTCATGGTGCGGCTCGAAGATGGGATCGTCACCGTCCGGCCCATCGCGGGGACCCGGCGACGGGGACGTTCGGTGGCGGAGGACCGAGCGCTGGCCGTCGAGCTTGCCCGCGACGAGAAGGAGCTTGCCGAGCACCGGATGCTGGTGGACCTGGGACGCAACGACGTGGGCCGAGTGTCCGAGTACGGGTCGGTGACGGTCCCCGAGCTGATGAAGATCGAGCGCTACTCCCACGTCATGCACTTGTGCAGCCAGGTGGAAGGGCGCGTGCGCCGTGGGGTCTCGGCCCTGGACGTGCTTCGGGCGTGCTTCCCCGCCGGGACCGTCTCGGGCGCTCCCAAGGTCCGCGCAATGGAGATCGTGGACGAGCTGGAGCCCACGGCCCGGGGGCCATACGCCGGTGCTGTGGGGCACGTCGGCTGGGGCGGCGCGCAGATGGACACCGCCATCGCGATCCGCACGATGGTGGTGAAGGACGGAACGGCCAGCGTCCAGGCCGGGGCGGGCGTGGTGGCCGACTCCGACCCCGCGTCCGAGCACAAGGAGACCCTCAACAAGGCCCGGGCCCTCCTGCGGGCCGCTGCGATGGCCGAGGGCGCTTCCTAGCAGCCTCCGCTCCATGGGGGACAGCTCCATCGCCCACAGGGTCGCGGGCCGCCGAAAAGCGCCTGTCCGGGGAGGGCCGGGTCCGGGATCTGCCAAAAACTGACCTGCATTTTCGAGGGGCTGGGGGCGTTCAGAAAGTACGCGGCGGCTTCCACGCCCAATCGCAAGGAGGATCGAATGAGCCGCTTTGTCCGGAAGGACCGGGCCAAGGCCCTGGTCGCAGTCGTCCGTACGTTGCTCGTGGGCCTGTTGTTGGGCCCAGCCGCGGCCTTGGACGCTCAGCGCCAATGGTTGCCGCCCCCCGTGGAAGTTGTTGCGTGGGAGGATGTCGACGGGAATGTCCTTGGGGGGCGTCCGCTGCAGATCGAGGGCAGTCCGCGAGGAGGGTTGGTCGTGGCCGACTGGGGAGACTTCTCCATTCGCGAGTTGTCTGCTTCCGGCGAACTCGTCTGGAAGTTCGGACGAAGCGGCCCGGGACCTGGCGAGTTTCTCGCCATTCTGGACTTGCACTTTGCCGACGACGGAAACCTGCACGTCCTCGACCCACGGAATCGCCGGGTGACGGTCGTCAGCGCGACAGGCGATCTTGTCGAGAGTGTGCCCGTCCCGGGTGGGGAGCCGGCAGCGCTGTTGCCCGCGTCCTTCGACCCCGGGTACTTCGCCGTCGTGCCGCACACCAACAAGAAGGACACCTTGTGGAGGTCGTTCTCAAAAACCGGCGTTCGGCATCGGACCGTGCTCATGCCGTCGGAAGTGGCGTTCGATCATGACTTGGCAGGCGAGGGTTGGGCCGCGGAGATACCGGGCGGTCGCGCGGTAGTCTTTTTTCGATGGTCCAGCCGGATGATCATCTTGGACGCCGACGGCAATGCAAGCGTTGTTGCGGACGGAATAGAGGCGATCCCTTTTCCCGAACTCGTCGCAGTCGAACGATCGGGGCCCGGCTGGACCGTTAGTGGATTCAAGGTCGATCCCAAAGCCGTGAAGGCAGCGCGGGGAGCGACGGCCACTGCGTCCCGCATCTTTGTGCTGTACTTGGGAACCACTGGCCATGCAGGGCGTGTGGTGGACACCTATTCGACGCATGACGGCGAGTACCTTGGATCCTACCTGTTCCCACGCAGCGTGGACGCGATTGCCGTTCTCGCAGACGGTCGGCTTGCGACTCTTGAGAACCGACTGGTTCCGACCCTTCGCCTGTGGGACCTGTCTGTCGACTAAGGCTCCGCCGCCAGCTCGTCGTACAGGCGCGCTAGCGTCTCGATCCCCTTCTCGAAGCACTCGGTGGCGAACCACTCGTTGGGGGCGTGCATGTTGCATCCGGGGAGCGCGAAGCCCAGCAGCAACGTCTCCGCGCCGAGGATCTCCTCCAGCTCCACCACGATGGGGATGCTGCCGCCTTCCCCCGCCAGCACGGGCGGCGCGCCGAACGCCTGCTGCAGCGCACGCGACGCCGCGTCGAAGAGAGGACCGCCCACCGTCGCCCTCCACGGCCGCCCGCCGTGGAGCTCCACCACTTCCAGCGCGATCCCCGGCGGCGCGACCTGCCGCAGGTGCGCCTCCAGCAGCTCCCGCACCCGCTCCGGCGTCTGGTCGGGCACCAGCCGGAAGCTGACCTTCGCGGTCGCCGAAGCCGGCAACACGGTCTTGGCCCCCTCGCCCGTGTAGCCCGAGAGGATTCCGTTCACGTCGCAGCAAGGGCGGGTCCACACTCGCTCCAGCAACGAGCGGCCGGCCTCGCCGCCCGCCGGCGTCGTGCCGACTTCCGCAGCGTACTCGTCCTCGTCGAAGGGCAGCCGACGAATCCCCTCCAGCGCCTCGGGCGGCGGATCGACCACGTCGTCGTAGAAGCCGGGGACGGCGATCCGCCCCGCGTCGTCGTGCAGGCCGGCCACGATCCGGGCCAGGGCGTTGGCCGGATTGGCCACTGCGCCCCCGTACGCCCCCGAGTGCAGGTCGCTCGACGGCCCCTTGGCGTGCAGCTCGAAGTAGGCCAGCCCCCGCAGCGAGAAGAGGAGCGAAGGCACGCCCGGCGCGAACATCGCCGAATCCGAGATCACCACGGCGTCCGCCCGCAGCCGCTCCCGACGTTCCTTCACGAAGGGGACCAGGTTCGGCGAGCCCACCTCCTCTTCGCCCTCTGCCAGCACCACCACGTTGACCGGCAGCGCCCCCTTGGTCGCCAGGTGCGCCTCCAGAGCCTTCAGGTGCAGGAAGAGCTGGCCCTTGTCGTCGGCGGACCCTCTGGCGTAGATGCGGCCGTCCCGCACTTCGGGCTCGAACGGGGGCGACTCCCACAGGTCGAGGGGTTCGGGCGGCTGCACGTCGTAGTGACCGTAGATCAGCACCGTGGCCGCGTCGGCGCCTGCCCCTCGCCACTCTCCCACCACCACCGGGTGGCCCGGCGTCGCGTGCACCTGCGCTTCCAGGCCCGCTCCCGAAAGCTGGTCCCGCACCCAGTGGGCCGCCCGCGCCACGTCGCCGTCGTGCTCCGACTTGGCCGAGACCGACGGGATGCGCAGAAACTCCCACAGCTCGTCGTAGAAGCGGGAGCGCTCGGCCCGGACGAACTCGAGGGGTCCGGTCATGGCCGACGGGAGCCGGTCAAGTCAGCCCCTTGACCCCCCAGCGGTAGAGCCAGCCCATCATCGCCGAGAAGACGAACGCGCCGGCCATCCCGCCCAGGCTCAGCGCCCTCGGGTCGTCGAACTCGAAGATGCCGACGCCGAGCATCCCGCCGATGGCGGCCGCGAAGGCGCCCAGCAGGAAGAGGAGCGTCGAGTGTCCAGGGGTCTCGCGCGGGTTCTTCACGAGGAGCTTCATGGAGAGCCCCACGACCCCGCCCATCACGACCCAGACCGCAACACCGATCCAGTTTTCCATGTCCGAAAGCTACTTCCTTCCCATGCGTCGCTTCAACTCGTCGAGGCGCGTGTCCGCACTCCGCTGCCGGCGGGAGGCGCCGAGCTCGCGGTCGAAGCCGGCGGCGTCGCGGACCCCTTCGGCCGTCGCGTCCTCGCCGCCGACCTTCTCGGCCATCCGGTCGAACTCCCCGAAGAGGTCGTCCGGGTCGCTCAGGGAGGAGCGCGCCCGAGTTCGCCCCGCGGTGGCGGCCATGGCGCTGCGCTTGGCCTGGGCCTCCTTGATCTGCTTCAGCATCTCCCGGTACTCGGAGTCCCTAAGGCGAATCTCGGCCTCGATCGCGTCGGCCTTCTCCGACAGCACCCGCCGGCGCTCCGCGTGCCTTGCCCCGAACTCCGCGGCGACCTCGGCCGTCTCCTGGTCGCCGATCTCCCGGGCCATCGCCTCGCGCCGGCCGCACGTCTCGACCTCGCGACTCTCGGCCGCCGCGGCCTTCCGAGCCCGCTCCAGCTCCCGCTTCAGGCCGTCCAGCGCCGCCTTGGCGTCCACGGCCTCCCGCTCCATGCCCCTGACCAGGGAGTCCACCATCTCGGGGACCTGATCCCGGCCCACTTCTTGGTGGAAGTTCTCCACGGCCTCTCTGAACGCCCTGCGAAGGTTGTCGAACATGGCGGGGATTATAGACGGATCAGCGGCCGTCGTCACCCCGGGTCGGCGGTTGGCGAGCCGACCCCGCCTCCCGGCCGAGCCGAGGCTCCAGGCGCCGGCGAGTCCGAAACCCCAGGTCCCGGCCCGTTCGCGCCCGGTGCTTCCTGCCGGCGAGCCATCCAGTGCAGCACGCCGCCCTCCGAGACCCCCGCATAGAGGGCGCGCTCCGGCTCCGGGGGCCGGTCGAGGGACGCCAGCGCGCGCTCCGCCGCCTCCGACACCGCTCGGAGCGCTTCCGCCTCCACTTCCTCCAGCGTTCCGGCCGACACCCCCTCGTCGGCCAAGTACGCCTCCAGGAGCCCCACCGGGTCTCGCCGCCCCCACTCCCGAAAGCGCTCCTCCGAGAACGTCTGCCGCGCCTCGCGCTCGTCGTGGGTTGCGTGCCCCCCCATCCGGAAGGTCTCGGCCACGACCACCGCCGGGCCGCGGCCGGCGAGGCACCGCTCCCGGGCCAGGGCCGTGGCCGCGTAGACGTCCAGCACGTTGTTGCCGTCGCAGGTCCATGCCGCGATTCCGTAGGCCGCCGGCATCGCCTCAAGCTTGCCGGGCAGGTGGCGGTCGGTTCGCGTGCCCAGGGCGACCTGGTTGTTCTGGACCACGAAGATCGCCGGAACCCGCAGGCGCGCCGCGAAGACGAGCCCCTCGTGACACGCCGCCGTCCGCGTGGCGCCGTCGCCCGCCCACGTCAGGGCCACCCGCGCTTCGCCCCGGCTGCGGAACGCGAAGGCGAGCCCGGCAACGACGGCGACGCTGGTGCCCATGTGGCTGATCGGCTGGACGACTCCACGGCGCAGGTCGCCCATGTGCAGGTCCCGTCCCCCGCTGGGACTGTCCGCGGTGGCCAGGTAGCCGGTGAAGCCGTGCTCCAGCGGCATCCCCATCATGTGGCAGGCCCCGGCGTTGCGGATCATGGGCGACACCACGTCCGCGCCCCGGTCCAGCGCGGCCACGGCGCCCACCGTGACCGCCTCCTCGCCGGTGCCCAGCCACGCCTTGCTGATCTTCCCGTGGCGCACCCAGCGCTTCAGCTCGACGTCCTGGAGGCGCGTAAGGAGCAGGTCCCGGTAGAGCCCCAGAAGGCCGGCCTGCCCGAGTCCCTCCACGCGAGCGCGCCGGGCCGGGTCGTCGGCGACGCGAAGCCGGTACTCCCGGACCAGGTCGGGGGCCGGGGTCCACGTCACGTACTCGGGAGGATCGAGGGACGGGTAGCGCTTCAAGGGAGGACCGAGGGGCAAGGGGGTCGAGGAGCGCGCGGGGACCGGCGCAACCCGGGTACGGCGACGCCAAGCACGATCGAGGGGTCGAGGCGCACGCGGGGACCGGCGGTCCGACGCGGGGAACTTACTTCGGCCTCGCCGGGGGACCAACGACACTTCAGCCTCGCCGGGGGACCAACGAACAGCGGGTTCGCGAGCGAACGGGACTCCGACGGACGGCGGGACCTCCGCGAGCGTCTTGCCTTCGGCGGGCTGGTCTGCCTTCGGCGGGTTGCCCAGGGCGCCGGCACCCCCGACATTTGCAGGGAGGCGCCGTGCCGGGGGGACGCGCCACGGGGGATCGGAGGGCACCGACCACGCACCGACGGGAGCAACCACGCTGAGTTCCCAAAAGGCACAGATCGCCGCCGACGTGGCGCTGGCCATGTTCGAGGCCCTCCAGCACAAGGACCGTCCCGACGAAGTGCTTGAAGACGAGGACGTCTCGCGAACGATGCCCCGCCGCCTGGGGTTGAGCGACGTGATCGACCGCCAAGTCCGCTTCCAGCGCGAGAACGTGCGGCAGGGGAACAAGTTCACCGTGGACGAGCTCGCCGAGTTCATGCGGCTCACGCTCCGCCGCCCCGACTCGCGGGAGATCTTCTTCGACACTGGCGCGCGGCTGTCGGCCAAGGGCGCCGGGCTGACGCGACTCCTTCCGCGCCGCCTGCGCTTCGTCGCCGCCAAGCGCCGGATCCGGAAGTGCCTGGGCCAGCTCTTCGCTCGTCGGCTGGGCGGGTTCCTCTCGGGTCCCTTCGCCTTCGAGACGTCGGCGTCTCCCTTCGTGCAGGTGGACGAGACGGGCGAAGCGTGCCACCTGCTGTCCGGGCTCTGCCAGCAGGCGCTGCGGGACGTGGTGGACAGCGGGCTGACGGTGGCGAAGGTCGCCTGCGAGACCAAGGGCGACCCGTCGTGCCGGTGGGTGCTGACGGACGACGCCGAGTAGCTTCCCGACGTTTCTTCGGGGCCCCGCCGGGTCCCTCGGGCTCGAACCCCGCTCGCCTATTCCCCGCCCACGTGGTACAGCATCACGTACACGATCAGGCCGGTGACGGAGACGTAGAGCCACAAGGGGAAGGTCCAGCGCGCCAGCTTGGCGTGGGCCTTGAACCGCCGCCGGCGGACCAGGAGCAGCAGGCGCGCCACCATGGGGACGATCGCCGCCGCCAGCGCCATGTGGCTGAAGAGGATCGACAGGTAGACGGCGCGGAGCGGCGCCGGTCCCTCGAAGCGGTGAGTCCCCGTCAGCGAGAAGCGCACCACGTAGAAGACCAGAAAGAGCGCCGCCGCCGTCACCGCGCCGATCATGCACTTGCGGTGCCGCGCCAGGTCCCGGCGGCGCACGAAGCGAAGCCCGGCGACCAGGAGCACCGCGCTGGAAAGGTTCAGGAAGGCGTTCACCGTCGCCAATCCGGCCCCGAACGCCTCGACCGTCACGGGGCGCCGGCGGCGGGTGCCGGTTCCGGCCGCTCGTCGACCCCGCCGGCCCCGCCGGCCCGAGCACGCCCGGCGGCCGTCGCCGCCAGCGTCAGGAGCACGGCGGCCAGCAGCGTGTGGGCCGACACCCAGGGAGCGCCCAGCCGCTGGGCCACCGAGACGAACCCCAGCAGCATCTGGGAGACGACGACGACGGCCATGCCCGCCGCCAGCCGACGAGCCGCGGGTTCCCGCACCCGACGCAGCACCCGCCAAGCGTGCCAGAGCACCATCCCGACGACCAGCACGCCCAGCGCCCTGTGCTGGAAGTGGATCGCCACGAGGGGATGGTCGAGCGGGGGCGCCAGCCGGCCCAGGCAGAGGGGCACATCGGGACACGCGACCCCGGCGTCGGTGTGGCGCACCACTGCTCCGCCCACCGACTGGAGGAAGACCGCCCACGTTCCCGCCACCCCCGTCCGTCGCGTCGCTCGCCGGTCGCGCTCCGTGCCCGTCCACCCCGGCCCGGTGCGCTCCAGCATCGCCACGACCACAACGAGAAAGGCGAAGGCCATGGCCAGGTGGGCCGTGGACACCGCGTCCGGCAGCTTGTAGATCACCGTCGCGCCCCCCAGCAGCGACTGCACCACCAGCTGTGCCAGCCCGACCGCGCCCAGCCAAAGGAGGTCGCCGCGCCCGGGATGCGCGCGCCGCACCAAGACCACCGCCGCCGCGAAGAGGAGCACGAGGGCGCCGGCCCAGAGGCGGTGCAGGTGCTCCCAGAAGACGCCGCCGGTCATCTCGGGCATCATCGAGCCGAAGCAGGTGGGCCAGTCGGGGCAGGCCAAGCTGGACTCGGTGGCGTGCACCACGCTGCCCAGAAGCAGCAGCGCCAGCGTCCACAGCAGGACGAAGAAGAGGAACCTTCGCGCGCCCCGCGCCCTGCCCGTCAACTCAGAGCTCCTCCTCCAGCCAGGCGTAGCGCCCGTCCATGGCGGCCCGAGCCGTGCGGTAGGTGCTGGCGTCGTCGTTGCGGAAGACCTGGCGGAACCGGGCCGCGATCCGTCGCCGAGCCAGCGCGCACGCCTGGTCCGCCAGCTCGAACGGGGCCGGGTCGTCGGGCCGCTCGTCGGCCAGCTTCATCGCCCTGGCGCAGCAGGACGCCATGACGAAGAGGTCGCAGCCGATGTCCACGAGGCGCCCCAGGACCGCTTGGCGGCGCTCGAGCTTGGGACCGAAGCGGACCATGCAGTGGAAGATCGTCCGGGCCAGCCGACGGGAGGCCCGGTCGGCGTAGCGCATGTGGCCGGCCAGCGCGCCGAAGCTCCGGTAGCGGGGCCAGCGGCCCCATCCCAGCCAACGGGAGGGGTACCAGGCGGCGTAGTGGACCGCCGCCCGAAGCGCCGAGGCCGCCCGCCGCCCCGCCGGCGCGCGGGGGTCGATCATCTCGCCCGCCACCGCCAAGTGCTGGTCCACGGCCTCTCGGGCGATGAAGAGCCGCATGATCTCGCTGGACCCCTCGAAGATCATGTTGATCCGCGAGTCCCGCAGGGCGCGCTCAAGGGGCGCCGGGTCCTCGCCCCGCTGCCGCAGCGAGTCCGCCGTCTCGTACCCTCTGCCGCCCCGGATCTGCACGGCGTCGTTCACCAGCTCCCACGCCTTCTCGCTGTGCCAGAGCTTGGCCGACGCCGCCTCGAGCCGGATGTCCAGCTTCTTGCCGTCGGAGATCGCGGCCGCCAGCTCCACCGCTGCCGCCATGGCGTAGGTCTCGGCCGCCATCCGCCCCAGCATCTGGGCGACGGCGTCGTGCTTCCCCACGGGCCGCCCCCACTGGACCCGCTCCGCCGCCCACCGCCGGCACGTGGCCAGGTACGACTTGGCCGCCGCCGCGCAGAAGGCCGGCAGGGCCAGCCGTCCGGTGTTGAGGGTGATCAGCGCCAGCTTCAGGCCCAGTCCCTCGCCCCACAGCAGGTTCTCCCGGGGCACCTTCACGTCCTGGAAGCGGAGCACGCCGTTGGAGATGCCGTTCAGCCCCATGAAGCGGCACTGGTGGCCGTTCTCGACGCCCGGCCACGCCGTCTCCACGATGAAGGCGCTGATCGGGCGCTTGCCGCGCACCCCCTCCCGCGCCGGAGTCCGCGCCATCACCACGAGAAGCTCGGCCCGGGGACCGTTGGTCGTCCACAGCTTCTCCCCGTTGAGCACGTAGTGGCTCCCGTCCTCCGACGGCTGGGCGAAGGTGGACATGTTGGCCGGGTCCGATCCCACCATCGGCTCCGTGAGGGCGAAGGCCGAGAGCGCGCCCGCCGCCGCCCGGGGCAGGTACTCGCGCTTCTGCTCCTCGGTTCCGAAGAGCGCCAAGGGCGTGGGCACGCCTATGGACTGATGGGCCGAGAGGAAGGCCGCCGTGGAGCCGCACCGCGAGGCCACGATGCCCAGCGCCCGGTTGTAGGAGGTCTGGGAGAGCCCCAGTCCGCCGTACTCGGTGGGAATCTTGATCCCGTACGCGCCGATCTCGGCCAAGCCCTTCAGCACCGAGTCCGGCACCCACTGCTCCCGGTCCACCGCGTCGCCGTCCACGTGCTCCTCGACGAACGCCGCCAGCCGCTTCAGGAAGGGCGCGGCCCGGGCCGCCTCCTCCGGGTCCTGCTCCGGGTGCGGATGGATCAGGTCCAGCGAGAGCCGCCCCCCGAAGAGCTCCTTCATGAAGCTGCGCTTCCGCCACCCTTCCTCGCGCGCGCCCTCGGCGACCGCCCTGGACTCGTCGGCCCCTGCGGGTCTGCTGCTCATCGGCTTCCTGCTCCTTCCTCGGCGGGCGCCGGCGGAGGCCCGACCAAGGCTGCCAGCTCCTCGTGGCGAGCCTCGGCGTCGGCCTCGCCCACCCGGATCAGCTCCGCCACGTAGTCGGGCTGAAACATGATCATACTAAGGAAGTCCGGCGCCTCCGTCTGCCGGGTCCCCAGCCCCCGCGTCATGAAGCGCAGCCCCTTGGGCAGGTCGGGCTCGTAGCGGCTCGCCAGCCGGCCCAGGTCCACCGACGGCCGGATCGTCACCAGCTTCACCACCCGCAGCCCCAGCCTGCGCTCCGGCGGCAGCTGGGCGACCAGGGCGTTGATCCGGTCCAGCAGGTGCCCGTCCTGGTCCAGCACGTCGAGGAAGACCGAGTTGAGGAGGATGCCTGCGACTTGGGCCGGCGGGGGGTAGCCCGTGACCGAGGGCGCGTCCGCCTCCGACGCCGTGCGCTCCCGCCGCGTGCTGACCGCCAGGATGCGGGAGGCGCCCAGGTGAAGCGCGGGCGCGAGAGGGGCCGTGAGGCGGATGCCGCCGTCGCCGAACCAGTGGGCGCCGAGCCGCACCGCGGGGAAGACCAGCGGCAGCGCGGCCGAGGCCATGACGTGGTCGACCGAGAGGGTCGTCACTCGGGAGCGCCGGTTCGGCTTCTGCCACTCCTCGATGTCGTGGCCCTGGGTCCAGGTGACCGACTGGCCCGTGGAGTAGTTGGTCGTGCTCAGCGCCACCGCCTTCAGCCTTCCTGTGCGCAAGTTGTAGTTGATCCCCGTCAGCTCGCCGCGCACCGCGTGGAGCGCCTCGACCAAGTAGGCCCGCAGCGGGTCGGTGTCCAGCAGCCCCACCGCCCGCGGCGGACGCTTCCCGCCCCCGGACACGAGCTGCCGGCCCCAGCGCGCGACGTGGCGCGCCAGCGACCACGGGTCGGTGCGGAAGACCTTCTCGGTGCTCAACTCGGACCAGAGGTGGTGCAGCTCCTCGGCGGCCTGCTCGAAGGTGCCGTGGTGGGCGGCGAAGTGCGCCGCGTTGATCGCCCCCGCGCTCACGCCGGTGATGATCGGCGCCTCGAGCCGGGGGAAGCGGCGCGCCAGGGAGCGGAGCACCCCCACCTGGTACGCGGCCCTCGCCCCGCCGCCGCTCATGACGAACGCCAGGTCGCCGCCGGGCGCCGCGACGCCCTCGCCCCGCTTCGCCTGTTCCTCGCCCCGCGCTGGGTCCTTGCTCCGCATTGCCGGCTCCGTTGAAGGGGGAGGCGTCCGGTCAAGATACCCTTGCTTGACGCATCGGCGCATGGTCCCAAATGTCCAGCGTGGCCAAGGGACTTCTCGCCGGGGGATCGCTGGCCGCCGCGCTGCTGGCGACGCTGGCGGTTCAGGCGGCGGACAGGGGGCCGCGCCGTTCCGCCCCTCGCGCCGCCGTCCCGGCCGGCGCCCAGGCGGCCTCCGACTACGCGGGCGCCGAAGCCTGCCGAAGCTGCCACGCGGACCACTTTGACGCCTGGGCGTCGTCCACCCACGGAACCGCCGGCGGCCCCCCGGGACCGGAGACGGTGATCGCCCCCTTCGGCGGTCCCCCGATCCGCTTTGCCGACGCCGTGGTGTCGCCCCGGGTGGACGCCGACCGGTACCTCTTCGTCGTGGAGCGTCGGGGCCGTCCGCCGCTTCGCTACCAAGTCTCGGGCGTCGTCGGCCGGGGCCACATGGTGGGCGGAGGGACCCAAGGCTTCCTCTCCGCCTTTCCCGACGGCACCGAGCGCTTCCTTCCCTTCGACTGGTCCGCGGACGCCGAAGCGTGGTTCTGCAACACGGCCTTCGTGGGCGGCTTCTGGGTTCCGGGCGCGGACCGGGCGGCGCTCCGTGCCGACGCGGGATGGCTCCCGATCACCCCGGAGACGCGCCTGACCGAGTGCGGCGACTGGCCGCCCGTCCGGGTCATGGGCTCCACCCGCCGCTTCGCCAACTGCCAGAACTGCCACGGCAGCGGCGTCGAGGTCGCCTACCTTCCCGACGATCGCCGCTACGAGACCGCGATCGCGACCCTCCGGATCGACTGCGAATCGTGCCACGGTCCCGCCGCCGACCACGTGGAGCGCGCCCGCTCCGGCCTCCTCGCCTCTTCGCCCGACCTGGGCCTTCCCGCCCTGGACACCCTGGACGTCGACCAGTCCCTGGCGGTCTGCTTCCAATGCCACGCCCTGAAGCGGTCGCTGGAGGACTCGCCGCCCCCGGACCCGTCGCCGAGCGGCCGGCCGCGCCGCCCCCCTGCGCGGTACAGCCTGGGGCTGCCCCTCGTGGGCGACTCGCCCTACCTCCCCGACGGCCGCATCCGCACCTTCGGCTACCAGCAGACCCACCGCAGCAGCGCCTGCTACCTCTCGGGCGCCATGACCTGCGTGGATTGCCACGACCCTCACTCCCAGTCCTACCGAGACCCCTTCGGCGCGCCCCTGGCCGGCCGCTGGGACGACGGCCAGTGCACCGCCTGCCACGCCAGCAAGGCCGCGGACCCGGAGTCCCACACCTTCCACCCGACCGCCTCCGACGGCGCCCGATGCGTCTCGTGCCACATGCCCTACGTCCAGCACCCGGAGCTGTCGGACGCGATCCCCTACGCCCGCTCCGACCACACGATTCCCGTCCCGCGCCCCGGCTTCGACGAGGCGGCGGGGCTGCCGTCGGCGTGCGCGGGCTGCCACCAGGACCGGACGCCGGCGGCCCTCGCCGAGCAGGTTGCGGAGTGGTGGGGGGAGCTGAGGCCGCACCGCCCGGAGGTCGCCGCGCTCTTCTCGGCGGCCTTTCCGGGCGCGGCAACTCCCGCCCGACCGCCCTCCGGCGCCCCGCCCCAGCCGACCCGCCCGGAAGACTTGGCCGCCCCCGCCCGTCCCCACGCCCCCGGCGCTTACGGCGCCCCCGCCGCCCCACCCGCCCCCTCGGCCCAGGCAACTTCCTCGGCCCAGGCAACTTCCTCGGCCCATGCCGCCCTCGCGGCTCCAGCCGCCTCCTCGGCCCAAGCCACCCTCGCGGCCCTGACCGAGGCCGCCGCCCTTGGCGAGCGCTACGCCCTTGCCAAGCTCATGGCGCTGAACGCCTGGGTCCTGGGCGCGGCCGCCTCGCCGGACCGCGTGGTCGTCCCGGCGGCCACCGCAGCGCTGACCGTCCTGGCCGGCGATCCCGACGTCGACGTCCGCGCCGTCGCCGCGGCCGCGCTTCACGCCACCCACGACGACGACCACCCGGCCCTTCACGCCCTCCTCGTCGCGCCGACGGCCCCTCCGTCCTCGACCCCCTCTCTGCCGCCCTCCACCGCTCAGTCCCGCGCCGCAGGCGTCCGCGTCCGCTGGGCCGCCGCTCTCTCCCAGTGGGCGGCGGCGCTCTCCCGCTCTCACGGCCCGGCGGCGGCCCTCCCCTTCCTGCAACGAGCGCGGCAACTCCGCCCGACCGATCCGGAGGCGCTGATCGGCCTCGCCGCAGGGCTGGCGGCGGTCGGCAACCACGCCCAGGCCGTGGGAGTCTACCAGGACGCCCTTGGCCTCGATCCCGACCACCCGGTCGCCCTGGTCAACCTCGGGCTGGGCCTCGAGGCCCTGGGCCGCGACGCCGAAGCCGAGGCCGCCTACGACCGGGCCGCGACGGCAAGACCGAGCGAGGCTCTGGCGCACTTCAACCTGGGCAACGCCCGCTTCCGCCGCGGCGACCTGCTGGGCGCGGGCGTCGCGTACCGCGCCGCCGTCGAATCCGATCCGGGCTTGGCCCGCGCCCACTTCTACCTCGCCGTCGTCCTCGTCAACGGCGGTGGCGATCTGGAGGAAGCCCTTTCGGCCCTGTACAGCGCCGCCGAGTTCGCCCCCGACGACGAAAAGGTCCGTCGCGTTCTCCAGCAGGTGGAAGCGGCGGTGAACAGGCCGGGCGGCTAAGGAGCGGCGCGCAGGCCTCTGCGGGCGGTGTGCCAATTTTGATATACCACGGGAGCGGCTTGCGGCGTCTCCATATATGTCGGCAGGAACCGACAGGCTCACGGGGGAGGACTCGCACCTTCCCGGAATTCAGAATCTCTACCAGGAGACAGCAGCATGACTTACCTCCGCAAGCTCGCCCGGCTCTTCCGTCGCGCCGTCGCGACGGTCGCCTTCGGCCAGGGCACTCCCCAGTCGGTCACGCTGAAGAGCAGGGTGGCCACGACATTCCCGACTCCGACAAACCGCTCCAACTCCCCCAGGTCACGGGTCAGAACCTTCCGGCACGGTCGTGGGCAAGACCCCGGATCACTCTGGGACAAGACCGGGCAAAGCCGCTGCTACATGGCCAACACCGGAGTCAGCGTTCTCGTAGCTGGGCTGGCATTCCTGCAACTTGGTTGTGACGCGACATCGCCGTCGCACGATTCACAACCGATAGTTGTCGAAGCCCGACCGGCTGTAACCGAGCGCGGAACACTACAGGTTCGGCTGACCAGCAGCAGAAACGCCGTTGCCGGTGTTCCAGTCGTTCTTCGCGTCTACGACCTGGCAGGAAACGTCGTGGACGAACGGAAGTTTGCTTCTCTGCAGGACGTCGCGGCAGGCGCCGTATTCACGGACGACAGCACTGAGACGGAGGGCGAACGATGAAGCCATGGGCCAGGGCCGTATCCGCCGTTCTGTTGATCACTACGGCAACCCTCCCCGCATCGTTGGTCGCTGTAGAATCCGCTTCCCTCAATCGTCCTCTGGACGTAACTGTCGAGCTGTCGGCTCTGGAATGCCGCGCAGACGGCAACGTTGTCTTCAGCGCAACAGGCTCCTCTGGAGGCTTCGCGGCCGAAGCGGTTCGTGACGCCATCCCTTCCTGCGAGGTGGACTGGACGGCGGCCGTAACGGGTTGTACGACGTGCTTCACATCCGTCATGTTCCTCGTGGGCGGCGCATGGGCTGTTCGAGCTGCACACTTGGGCATGAGGCTCGCCATTGCCATGACCAGAGGCCAAGCCCGGGCAGCGATGTTCGCTGCCGGGTTCACCTTCGCTGGCGTCTTGTCCCAGCTCTTGCCTGGATGTCGCGGGTGCTTTTCTGCAACGTGCGTGCGTGAGTTGGCTCGAGGCGTGATGGAGGCGATTGAGCAGTTGTTCACGTCTCCCCTCTGGTCGTGCGCGAACGCGGACGTCAATGCCGAGTTGGAGTGCCTGATTGGGATCAACGACGATGGCGAGATCGAATACTAGCACTGGCACCGTCGAGAAGGTCGCTAGGTATCGGCGCCGAGCTCGATGCGCGGTGATCGTTGCGGTAGCGATGGCGACGGTGGGACCGGTCGTGGACCCGTCCCTGGAAGCGATAGTGTCGGCGGTGACGGCGTGGGCCGCCGGCACTATCATCTGGCTGATCGCGGACATCTCCAAGGCGGTCGTTGACTGCGCCGACGGGCAGGACTGCGAGGACTAGGTTGGCAACCGCCAAATGGGAAGTGGACGGGACCACCGTCACGGAAAAATGGCTCGAATGCTTTGAACCGGAGTGGTAGAGAAATGATGAAGCTACTTGAGCGTCAAGTCCCGCTCTGGCTGATCTTGGTCTGCTTCGTCACCATGGCGACGACACTCGTGGTGGCGGCTTGGTTGTCTTCACGACCGGCCGACGAACCGACCGTCGTGAACGTCGTGGACGTCGTCTGGACGGACGGACGGCTGGAGATGCCCAACCCGGAAGCGTTCACGGAAGGGCACGACGGCCCTGTCGCTTTTCGCATCATTGAGGACGGAGAGGTCGTCATGGAGTTCGCAGGGGCGAACTTGGCGGAAGCACGCCAGAAGCTCGAGCAAGCATCCATGGAATACCTCGAGGAGATGGCCGGCCGACCGGATGCGTCTCAGGCGCTGCGGGCTCTTGTAGAGCTGAGAGAAAGCCTCCCGTCCGATTCTTCCATCAGGCTTATGACGGCCGACCAACTGACTCGTTTGCTGGAGACGATGGAACCGCTGTTGGCGGCTGGTTATGCCGACATGCCGGCGGAGGAGCAGGCCAAGGTGCTCTCGGGCGTGAAGGAAGCCGTGAACGCCGTGAAGTCGGAGGTGGCGAAGGACTCCTGACTCCGGGACCGACGGACCGGCCTGGCGAGCAGGCGGTCACGCTCCCGAGGGCTGGTCCAGTTCGTTATCCACGCACGCGCGCAGCGCCCCTGCCGCCCCACCCGCCCTCGCGGTCCAGGCAATGCCTTCGGCCCAGGGCGGCCCTCTCGGCCCAAAGCCACCCTCGCCGCCCCGACCGAGGCCGCCGCCCTTGGCGAGCGCCACGCCCTTGCCAAGCTCATGGCGCCTGAACGCCTGGGTCCTGGGCACGGCCGCCTCGCCGGACCGGGCGGTCGTCCCGGCGGCCACCGCAGTGCCCTGACCGTCCTGACCGGCGATCCCGACATCGACGTCCGCGCGGTCGCCGCGGCTGCGCTTCACGCCACCCACGACGACGACCACCCGGCCCTTCGCCCCCTCCTAGCCGCGCCAGCGGCCCCTCCGTCCTCGGCCCCCTCTCCGCTGCCCTCCACCGCAACGAGCGCGGCAACTCCGCCCGACCGATCCGGAGGTGCTGATCGGCCTCGCCGCAGGGCTGGCGGCGGCCGGCAACCATGCCCAGGCCGTGGGAGTCTACAGGACGCCCTTGGCCTCGATCCCGACCACCCGGTCGCCCTGGTCAACCTCGGGCTGGGCCTCGAGGCCCTGGGCCGCGACGCCGAAGCCGAGGCCGCCTACGATCGGGCCGCGACGGCAAGACCGAGCGAGGCTCTGGCGCACTTCAACCTGGGCAACGCCCGCTTCCGCCGCGGCGACCTGCTGGGCGCGGGCGTCGCGTACCGGGCCGCCGTCGAATCCGATCCGGGCTTGGCCCGCGCCCACTTCTACCTCGCCGTCGTCCTCGTCAACGGCGGCGGCGATCTGGAGGAAGCCCTTTCGGCCCTCTACAGCGCCGCCGAGTTCGCCCCCGACGACGAAGAGGTCCGTCGCGTTCTCCAGCAGGTGGAAGCGGCGGTGAACAGGCCGGGCGGCTAAGGAGCGGCGCGCAGGCCTCTGCGGGCGGTGTGCCAATTTTGATATACCACGGGAGCGGCTTGCGGCGTCTCCATATATGTCGGCAGGAACCGACAGGCTCGCGTCGCGAGGAGGCTCGCACCCTTCCCGGAATTCAGAATCCTCTACCAGGAGACAGCAGCATGACTTACCTTCGCAAGCTCGCCCGGCTCTTCCGTCGCGCCGTCGCGACGGTCGCCTTCGGCCAGGGCGCTCCCCAGTCGCAAGTCCGGCCGAACCAAGCCCCGGTCCGCCGCGGCTTCTCCCACCGCGGCCTCGCCCTGGTGCCGCTGCTCAGGTTCAGGCATGGACTGACGGTGGGCGTCATAGCGATCGCGATGTCCGCCAGCGGCTGCACGGACGCGTTTTCGCGGCCGGTCGATGAGCCGACCGTCGTTGACGTCGTCTGGAGGAACGGCCGTGTGGAACTCGCCGATCCAGAAGTCGCGCTGGAGCGGCCCGACGGCCCTGTCAGGGTTCGCTTCATCAAGGACGACGAGGTAGTCAAGGAATACGCCGCCGGAAGCTTGGCGCAGGCACGGGCGGAAATGGAGCGTGACGTCCGGAACAAGTGGAAGGATATGGCCAGGCGCCCGGGCGCATTGCCCGAAACCAGGGCGTGGGCAGAGCTGATGGAGAGCCTCCCTACCGAGTCTGCCATCATGCTCATGACGGACGAAGAACGGACGCGCCTGTTGGAGGCGGTGGAGCCGTTGCTGGCGGCTAGTCGCCGCGACATGAGGGCGGAGGAGCGTGCCAGGATGCTGTCCGACGTTAGAGAAACCGTGAACGCCTTGATGTCGGAGGTGGCAAAATGATGATGGCACGTGGCTTGGTCTTCATCCTTCTCCTCCTCGGCGCGGCCTTCGCTGCCGAGCCAGCGGAAGCCGCCGTAGCCCCGGACGCCGAAGTCACTTCGGTCAACACCTGTCCGATCCCCCAACGCAACTGCTCGAGGTCGGAGGCATGGGAAATGGGCATCAACTGCGGGGCATGCTTCGTCGAAGTGTTCCTGTGCCCGTTCGCGATCGGGGCCGTCTACATAGCTCCGGACCCTGCGTCAAAAGCGGCTGCGATCCTTGCCGCGCTCATCACGTGTCTGGGTCCATTCCAGTCGTGCACGCAGTGTGTCAGGGCGGCCCACCGCTGCGGCGACGAAGCCAAGGAGCGGGCGGCGCGAGAGCACCTGCGGGCGACCATGGAACGCATTCGTCGTCTGGAGGAGATGCTGATCCCAGGCAATGGTAACGAGTGCGAAGAGAGCGCTCCTGATTGCCATACTCCCCACTGAGCGGAGAGGCTAACGTGATAAACTTTCTGGTCACTTTTGGCCGATGGTGGCTTGGGTTTGGATGCGGCTGGTGTTTCGCCATGACCTACGGCCCCTGGACGGTCTTGGTCGCTGTTCCAATGACGGTGTTGGTAGTGTGCACCGCGTTGTGGTTCTGCGGCTTTCGCGGGGCCGTGTTTGCCCTCTTCGGGGGCGATACGCCGACGCTTGTTCGTCCGGTTCCGGCCTGGCTCCTGCGAATCGCCCCATGGCTCCGATAGGTCCCGGCCCGTGAGTCGCGACTGTCCAGGTCCGTGCGTCGGTTTCGTGCCGATCTGGGCAGTCGCGACCATCGCAGCAACCCTGCTCGCTTCTTCCGCAGAGGCCCAATGGCGGCTGGGTCCGCCGGACTTGGTGATCGGCGAGGAAGCAGGGACGCTGTTCGACGACATAGCGGATGTGTTCGTCCGCGACGCTCGCATCTACGTGACGGACCGAGGCGCCCGCACGATTCGAGCGTTCGCTCGGGCGACCGGGCGCTTGGTCGCAACGGCGGGGCGTGAAGGCGAGGGCCCTGGCGAGTTTCGGTTTGTGGGCTGGGTAGACGACTGCGGTACCGACGCAATCGTCGCGTCGGACCACGGCTTGGACCGTGTGTCCGTCTTTACCCTGGATCTGGACCATGTTCGGACGTTCGCTCTGGGCGCCACGCGACTCGCTGCGATCCAGTGCGTTGGTTCGCGCGGATTCGTAGGAATCAAACGAAACCCCGATCCCCTGCTCCACCTTCGGGGGGAAATCCCAATGGAGCCGTACGTCGGTACGGTCGATCTCGTCCTGTTGGGGCCAGACGGTTCCCTCCAGCGGACGATCGGAAGATTCCCTGCTGAAGACCGATTCCGTGTGGCCATGCCCGACGGCCGGGGCTACAGCATACTCCCCCTCGTGTGGGGTCTGCGGCCGGTCTTCGAGTCCTTCCAGCAGGGGTTTGTCTTCGGAACAGGAGACTCGTGGTCGCTGGCCCGCTACGACGCGGAGGGCAACGTCTTGGACACGCTGGCGCTGGACCAGAGCCGTCTCGCCGTTGCGCGTGCCCATGTCGACGAGCATGCCCGGCGAGCGGTCGCGGCCAGCCGCAACCCCGAACGCGATCGACGGTTCTACGCGGACTACCCGTTCCCTTCCCACTTCCCCGCATACACCGATGTCGTCGCGTCGAAGAGCGGCTTCACCTGGGTAGAACAGTTCTCCGCACCTTACCCGGAAGCTGACCCTCACTGGAAGGTCTTCGCACCCGACCGCGCCTTGGCGGCTACTGCGGACTTGCCGAGAGGCTTCGAACTCATGTGGGTTGGGGACACGCAAGTCGCGGGAGTCGTGAGAGACGAACTGGGCGTCCAGAGCATGGAGCTGCGCCCCATCGTGCGCGTGGCGGAAAACGACCTATCGGCTCGAAGGAAGCCGTGAACGCCGTGAAGTCGGAGGCGGCGAAGGACTCCTGACTCCGGGCCGAGGGACCGGCCGGCGAGCAGGCGGTCGCGCTTCCGAGGGCTGGTCCAGTTCGTTTCCACGCGCCGAAGCAGTAGATTGCAGGTGCCATGACCCGAATCCGCGTCGCCGTCGCCCTGGTACCGCTCCTGTGCGGGGCGTGCCACGCCTACGCGCCGGCGTCTCCTTCCGCCGTCGGACCCGGCGACCAGGTCCGCGCCCTCCTCACCGCCGAGCAGCTCGACCGCTTCCGGGGGGTGCTGCCGACCGACGCCCGGAGCGTGGAAGGCACAGTGCTCGAAGCGGTCCCGGGCGAGCTGCTGCTGGAAGTCCCCCTTCTCGTCCAAGCCGAAGGGCTGCGCGTCGAGTCGCTCCGGCAGCGGCTTCGCATCCCCGAGACGGGATTGGCCGACTTGGAGTTCCGCACCCTCGCCCGGGGCCGAACCTGGGCCCTGGCCGGCGCTGCTGCCGCGCTGGTGGGGTACGTGACCTGGGACCAATGGTTCTCCGACGCCAAGCGCGACCCCCAAGTGCTGCCCGGCCCGGTCAACGAGTTCTGGCGGGTCGTGGTCCCGGTTCCGCCGTGACCTCCATGCATCCGGCCGCAAGGCGCGCCGGCAGAACCCCGTCGCCCGTGGTCGGCCTGCCCCTGGGCGCCTTTCCGGCCCTGCTGGCGTTGATGGCGGCCGCCGTCGCGACCGCCTGCGACGAGGACCCCATCGGCTCGCCCCTCTCGATTGAGCTGGCGGGTCCCGGCGCCGGCGTCGTCGGCGAAGAGCTGGCGGTGCAGTACCAAGTGCGCGGCCGCCAGCTCCTGGGCGTCGTCTTCACCTGGGGCGACGGCGCCGCCGACACCCTCGCCACCGAGGGCGCCCAGAGCGCCGCCGGCACGCGACGCCACACCTACCGCTCTGCTGGCGTCTACACCGTCCAGGCCCGGGCCCAGGACGCGGTGGAAGGCGTCGCGACCGCCGAAGCGTCGATTCGGGTGGAGGACGCCGGTTCCTGACCGGCGGCGTCTTCGCCGCCCGGCCACGACAGGCGCTCGCCCCGCCATGACAGGCTGAGCACGGCGCGCCACGGGGCCGATCCTGGCGGAAAGTGACCTATCGAGGGAACGGCTCTCCAGCGTTCTCGAAGTGTTCGCGGGCTGGACCGGAACACGTCCGGGAACCTTTGGCGGTTTGCGGAGTATCACTGTCAGTAACCGCCAACAGGGGGCCGCCCAATGGACGCTGCTTCGCCAATCGACTCGACCGCCGACACGCCGAAGGCAACCGAGAGACCACCCACGCTCGCCGAGCTGGAACGCTTCCGAGCCGCCGACCCCGCCCTCCTGCGGGAGTGGCTCGCGGAGGTGGAGCCACGCCTGATCGGGACGATAGCGGGCTGGGCCGCCGATCCCGCCCACGCGGACGACCTGCTGCAGGAGGTCCAGGTCCGCATCTACCGGCGGCGGGCAGGCTTTTCCGGCTCCGGCACGTTCGCGCGGTGGGCGGACAAGGTCTGCCTGAACATCTGTCGCACCGATCAGCGCATGAGGGCGCGCAATCGGGCGGTGCCGATCGACCAGTGCCCGGAGATCGCGGACGACGCGCCCGGTCCCGCGGAGCAGTTCCAGAGCCGCCTGCGGGCCGCGACGGTTCGCGAGGCCGTCGAACGGCTGGACGAGAGGGAGCGGGAAGCGGTCGTCGCCTGTCACCTCGAGGAGCTGCCGACGGCCGAGGTCGCCCGAACGATGAAGACGACCGAACAGGTCGTCAGAACCCTGGTCCACCGGGGCTTCCGGAAGCTCAGGAGCATGGACGACGTGACGGAGTTCATGATCGGCTCCAACAGCCGCGCGCCACAAGCGTCCTCCGTTCTCGCGCTCCAATCGGACTGCCGGCTTCGGACTCGGTTGCGGACGGGCGTGCGGGCCGGGGCCGTCCACGGCTTGGTGGAAGGCGTCCACTTCGCCTCCGGCTGGAGCGACCTGCGGGAGTTGGCGCTCCGCTTCAGTGGTTCGCCCGCGTTCGTGGACCCCTCGCATCCCTCGGCGGAGGAACGACGAGACCCAGCGGCGTGGTTGCAGCAGGCGGTGCCGGAGTGTCCTCTGATCCGCTACGGGAAGGGCGGCGCCAAGTCGCCGGCCACGGACGCCGAGTTCGTCGCGCGTCTGACGCCCGGCGACAACGACAGCCTCGTGGCGATCGGCACTGCGGTGCTTCTGGCCGCCAACTACGACTTGGTGCGCAACCTGCTGGCGAACCTCGGGAAGGTCGCTCCCGTCGAAGCTCGAGAGCTTCTGGGGAGCGTCGTTCGCCGCACGGTGTTCCCGTGCACGGTCGGGGCACTGGCGACGAGCTGGGGAACCAGCGTGGCGATGGTAGGGCGGCGGTGCCGGGCGTGGGGACTGCCGAAGCCCAAGAGACTCGTCTTGCTGGCACGCCTCTTTCACGTGCAGAGGCTGGCCGAATGGAGCGGTCGGCCGCCGGGCGCGATCGCCCTCGCCCTGGGCTACTCGGCCTACTCCAACTACGCGCGGTGCGTGCGAAGGGAGATGGAGTGCACGTCGTCGGAGGTCGCCCAACGCGGCGGAGCGGCCTACGTGGCCGCGAGACTGATCGACGAGGTTGGGGACTCCCGATGAGGCGGTCCAGCGCGAGCCGGTTCGCGCCCCTCGAGATCGAGGAATTCGCAGAGGTGCCAATTCTGATATACCACGCAGCGGGCGGGCGGCGTCTCCATCTACAAGACCCAATGCCCCCGTTTGGAAGTACGCGTTCCCCGCAACAAGGATCCCTGACTGACATGAAGATGGAGCCCCGCCGCGCGACGCTTCTGGTCGCGGCGTTCGTCGCGTTGCCGTTGGCCACCGAACCGCTCTCGGCCCAGACCGTGCTGGCCGCTCGGGCCGGCATGTCCTTCGCAACCCTCGCCTACAGCTCCAACCCGGGCGTCGACATCGGCTACCGCCGAGGCGTGTCGGTCGACCTGTCGGCCACGTGGTACCCGGCGGAGAAGGTCGGCGTCAGGGTCGGCGGCGCATTCGTCTCGAAGGGCGCCGAGGCCGACCTGGACGGAAACGTCACGGCGACCATGAAGATCAACTACGTCGAGCTGTCGCCCTTGCTCGACGTTCGAGCGCCGATCGGCGAAGGCGGCGCCTCGCTGCACCTGCTCGCGGGACCCACGCTGTCCTTCAAGCGGTTCTGCGAAGTCGAAGGCGGCCCTCCGGACGAAAGATTCAAGGGCCGCTGCGAGAACATCGATCTCGACGTTCGGACCGTGGACTTCGGCGCCACGGTGGGCGCGGGAATCACGCTTCCCGTGATCCAAGATCCGGCTGCGGCGTTGTCGCTGGAAGCCCTGTACACGCTCGGGCTGACGGAGTTCGAGAACTTCGTCGCGGACAACCCCGCCAGGAGCCGGGCGCTCGTCGTTCAAGCCGGCTTGAGCTTCCCCGTCGGGTAGCCGCGAACGGAATCGCCTCGTGACCGTGCTCGCTCCCGTGGCCCGCCCGGCGCTCGTGCTGGCCGTTTCCCTCGTCGCCCTCTGGCCTCCCGCGGCGTCGAACGCCCAGCAGGCGTCTGTTGCGGGTCGGGCAAGGGACCAAGACGGCGTGCCGGTCGCCGACGCCACGGTCCGCCTTCGTCTGGCGGCCGACTCGAGCGTCGCGCGGCTCACGGGAACGGACCGTCTGGGATTCTTCGTCTTCCGCCGCGTGACCCCCGGCGACTACGTGCTGACCGTCGCCCGCATCGGCTTCGGGCCGCGAACCGAGGAAGTCGCGGTGTCGGCGGGCGCCGAGTCGCGCGTCAACGTGGTGTTGTCCGTCCAGGCGGTGGAGCTGGAGGGGCTGGTGGTCGAGACCCGCCGGAGCCGGCGTCGGGAGTGGTTCGAAGAGTCCGCCGGCGTCACGGTCGAGGAGCTGAACCGGGCCGAGATCAAGTCGATACCGGGCATCGCCGAAGCGGACCCGATGCGGGCCGTCGAAGTGCTTCCCGGCGTCGTCACGGTGTCGGACTTCTCGGCGGCGTTCAACGTGCGCGGAGGCTCGGCCGACCAGAACCTCATCCTCCTCGACGGCGTTCCGATCATCAACCCCTTCCACCTGGCCGGGTTCTTCTCGGTGTTCAACGCGGACATGGTCGAGCGCGCCGAGCTTCAGTCCGGGGGCTTTCCGGCCGAGTACGGCGGCAGGGTGTCTTCGGTCCTGTCGGTCGAGACGGACCTGGGCGACGGCGAGTTCGGCGTCGATTCGGGGTGGAGCCTGCTGGCGGCCCGAGCGGCCGTCGGCGGCGACCTGCCGGCTGGCACGAAGGCGGCCGCCGGGCTCACCAGCGCGCGGTGGAAGGTGTCGGGACGGCGCAGCTACTTCGACCTCCTGCTGCCCGACATGCCCTACTACCTGATGGACTTCCAGGGCGCCTTCGAGGGATGGACGAACGGTGGCGACCGGTTCAAGCTCACGGCCTACTCGGGTCGGGACGTGCTGAACGTGCCCGGCAGCGACGAGGACTTCATGGGACTGGACTCCCGCTGGGGCAACGATGCCGTCGGCGGCTCGTGGACCCGCCCCATGGACGGCGGCGGCGCCTTGGACCTGCGCGCGTCGTTCTCACGGTTCCGAATGGACTTCGACTTCCTCGGGCAGTCCGACACCGACGCCGACAACGGCGTGACCGAGTCCGTGTTCGGGTTGAACCTGGAGCGCCGCCCGACTCCCCGCACGCGCTGGAAGTCGGGGTTGTCGACAAAGCGGACGACGGCGGACAACCTTACGAAGGCGAGCGGAGTGATCCTTCGCGCACAACGCTTCGCCGGCTGGGAGTCCGCGGCGTACACGCAAATGCGATGGAACCCGAGCGCCCGCTGGCTGATCGAAGTCGGCGCGCGGGTGGACTACTGGGCGCCCAGCGAGGCCGACGGGATCGTTGCCGTGTCGCCCCGAGCCGCGGTGAAGCGCTTCGTCCGCGACGGAGATTGGGCCGTCCGCGTGGCCGGGGGCCGCTTCACCCAGTTCCTGCACTCGCGCCGAGACGAGCGGCTGCCCTTCGGCATCGACGTCTGGATGTTGGCGAGCGAGGGCATCACCCACGTCGTTTCGGACCAGGTCCAGGCTGGCGTCGAGGGCTACTTCGGCGCAGACGACGAGTGGTCCGCGTTGCTGGAGGGCTACTACCGCACCTTCGACGGCGTGATCTCGCAGAACTTCGCCGACGACCCCAACGATCCGCTGGACGACATGACGCCCGGCGACGGCTTCTCGTACGGAGCGGACCTGATGCTGCGCAAGTCCGAGGGCGAGACCACGGGCTGGGTCTCGATCTCCGCCGTGAAGGCGATTCGGAGGTTCCCCGACACCTACGCCGGAGCCTTTCCGCCGCCGATAGTGGAGCATCCGCCGGTGTTCGATCGGCGCCTCGAGGTGGACTTGGTGCTGCGGCGACCGCTGGGATGGGGCGTGGAGGGCGGTCTTCGCTGGAACTTCGGCACGGGCCTTCCGTACACCCTCTATCTGACTTCCTACGACTTGTACGACCAGCGAATGGCCGATCTGCTCGTGGAGCCGGGGTGCTGCCAGAAGGGCGTGCTTCTGGGACCGATCAACGGAGAACGCTACCCGGCCCGCCACAGGCTGGACGTCAGCCTTCGCAAGCCCATGGCCAAGCGGTGGGGCCGGATCGTTCCCTATCTGAGCGTGATCAACGTCTACAACCGCGACAACATCCTCTTCTACGTCTTCGACTACAGCCGAGCGGGCTCCGTGGGCCGAAGGGGCATCTCCATGATCCCCATCCTGCCGACGGCGGGCGTGGAGGTGTCGTTTTGAGCCGGGCGGCCGGGCGCTTCGTCGCCGCGACGACGGTCGGCGCGTCGCTGATCTTGACCGGCTGCGACCCGACGGGCACGGAGGTCGCGCCGGAGGATGTGGTCGTAGCGGGCGTGTGGGTCGTAGTCACCATCGATCCCGACGACGCGGCCCGGACGGAGCTGCTCGCCACGGGCTGGCTCGACTGGACCCGCACGGGACGCGCGACGAGCGAAGTCTCCGGCGCCACGCTCCGCATCGCAGGCGAATCGGGCGCGTCGGTGGACCTGGTGGAGCAGCCGAACCAGGAGTCGTGCTTCAAGCTGGAACCGCTCCCGACCGGACACCATCCGCCCGTCTTCGGAACGTGCTACTTGGCGACCGCCTCGCCTTCGCCGTTCGCGCCGGGCGAGGGACTCTCGCTGACGATCGGGTCGCCGGAAGGCGGCACGGCGACGGGAATCAGCCGCTTGCCGGAGACCTTCGCCCCGTCCGGCGGCCTGGCGAGCGGGAACGGTCGCTGCCTGACGGAGCCCGATCAGAACCACCGCTTCTCGTGGAGCGCGGCGGAAGGGGCTTGGGCGTACCTCGGCGGCGCCCTGGTGGAAGGACTCGACCCGGCGCTGTGGCCGGGGGACGCGTCGCGCTACGCCGGCGAAGCCCTGCACCTGACGGGGTTGCCCTTTCGCCGCGACTCCACTGAAATGGTCTTCCCCCGGAACCTGGCGACCCTGACCGGCACCCAGCCCGTCGGCGTCGAGCTGAGCCGCGTCCTTCACGCGGGTCTCCCCGGCGGCGCGACGGCCCAGGTGGCCGTGGGCGCGATCGACCGCAACTGGTACAATTGGATACGGCTGCCGACGTTCGAGACGGTCTTCGTGAACTCGGCCTTCGACACCGGCGAGATTCGCGTCCCCTCCATCTTCGGCCACGGCGTCGGCGTCTTCGGCGCCAGCGTGCGATGGACGGCCGAGGTGGAGTCCCGGGCGCGAACCGGCGCCGGCGACCCGCCACCGTGCGGACCCGTCGTGGGATAGGGCTCCCCAACCGGCGTTCTACGGCGACAAGCGGATCACGGCGGAGTTCTTGGCCACGAAAGTCCTGGGCAAGGTCATCCCCGAAGAGATCGCTGCCCGTCTCGACCTGGACGGACTCTCGAAGGGACAGACGGAGTACGTGGACATGGAGTTCAGGAAGGTTCGCCACGCGGACTTGGTTTGGCGGGCGCCGTTTCGCGACTCGTGGCTGTACGTGGTGTTCCTGTTCGAGGCGCAGTCCACGCCGGACTGGCGGATGCCGGCACGGATCTTGCTGGAGACGGCGTTGATCTACGACGATCTTCTGGCGCGGGACCCGGAGGTACAGAAGCGGCGCAAGCTGCCGCCGGTGCTGCCGATCGTGGTGTATGTGGGCGAGCAGCCGTGGCCCGGGGCGACACGGATGGAGGACCTGCTGGCGGGCGACGCGAGGGGGTTCCTGCCGTTCGCGTTGGGTCAGGAGTTCATGCTGGTATGGGAGATGGACGAGGCGAAGGCGCTGGCGTCGGCGGACACGCCGTGGGCGGCGGGGTTGAGGTTGCGCTACACGCGGGATCGTGCCGAGTTTGGGGAGGCGTACGCGAAGTTGCGGGAGCTGTTGCCGGAGGACGGTGCGGCGAGCCGTGCGCTGGCGACATGGGTTCGGAGCGCATTGATCGACGACGGAGCAAAGGAGGAGGAAGTGAAGCGTCTGCAGAAGTTGGGCGACCTGGAGCCGGTCGTACACACGTTCTGGGGAGCCGAGCGCTTGGCGGAGCGTCGGAAGGGCCGAGCGGAGGGTCGCAAGGAGGGTCGCAAGGAGGGTCGCAAGGAGGGTCGCAAGGAGGGTCGCCGGGAGGGTCGCCGAGAGGCGGCGCGGGCGCGACGCGAACAGCGGGTCACGCTGGTGCGCCTAGCCGGGCGGAAGTTCGGTTCGGAGACGGCGGACGGGCTGGCGTCGCTGCTGGAGGGTGTTTCGGACCCGGAGCGGGTCGCCGAGATCGCGGACCTGATCATCGACTGCACGAGCGGCCGCGACTTCTTGGCGCAGGCGGCGAGGCGCGGGCAGTCGGAAGACGGCTCCACGCCCAGCGTCATCAAGCCGTAGCGGATTGGCTCGCGAGTCGTCTCGCTCGGTAAAGAGGCGCTGCGGTCCAGAGGACTCCGGCTGACCCGCACTTGCCCCGCTCCCCCGCCGCAGGAACCTCGCGCAGTTCTGCCCGCAAGACTTTGAGAAGCGCCCGTAGTAGAACGACAGAGACGGACGGAGCTTCGGTGGCAAGAACAAGGCACGGCAGGCTCTTTCACCGCACGTTGGCGCCGCTGTTCTTGCTGACCTGCTGTCCCCCGACGGCCTTGTTGGTGTGGGAGATCAACGTAGAACACGGAGGATCGCTGGCGTCCTTTGTGGAACAGGTCCTCGCCGTCGGCTTCTTTAGTGAACTGGTGTCGATATGGAGGCCGGTGTTCTGGGGCACGGCGGCTGGCTGGAAGATCATTGGCGTGTTTGCCGCGGTGCAGTTGCTGCTGATGCGCTTGGTGCCGGGGCAATCGTTCAGCGGGCCGACCACGCCGAAGGGTCATGTGCCGGTGTACCGCGCCAACGGCGTGGCGTGCTTCTTGATTTCGTTGGGCTTGTTCGTCCTGGGCGGCTTTGTGTTCGACTGGTTCGCTCCGACCATCGTCTACGACAACTTCGCCGGCATCATCGGCGCCTTGAACATCTCCGGCTTGGCGTTCTGCTTGCTGCTGTACTTCAAGGGCCGGTTCTTCCCGTCTGGGCCGGACGGAGGACTGAGCGGCAACTTCATCTCCGACTATTTCTGGGGAACGGAGCTGTACCCGCGCATATTGGGCTGGGACGTCAAGATGTTCACCAACTGCCGCTTCGGCTTGATGGGGTGGGCGATCATCGTGTTGTCGTTTGCGGCGAAGCAGGCCGAGCTGGGCGGCCTGAGCGATTCGATGGTGGTGGCCCTGGTCGTCATGATGGCCTACCTGCTGAAGTTCTTCATCTGGGAAACCGGCTACCTCTGCTCAATCGACATCATGCACGACCGAGCCGGATTCATGATCTGCTGGGGCTGCTTGGTATGGGTGCCGGCGGTCTATACGTCGCCGATACTGTACCTGGTGCATCACCCGCATCATCTGGGCATGGCGTGGTCGGCGGTGATCGCGGTCGCGGGCGTGGCTGCGGTGACGATCAACTACCTTGCCGACCGGCAACGTCAGGTCGTCCGAGCAACGGGCGGCGAGTGCACGATCTGGGGCAAGAAGCCGCGACTTGTCGTCGCCAAGTATCGCACCGAAGACGGCAAGAAGAAGGAGGCCGTCTTGCTGGCGTCTGGTTGGTGGGGAGTGGCGCGCCACTTTCATTACGTGCCGGAGATCGCGGCGGCCTTCCTTTGGACGACGCCGGCCCTGTTCTCGCACTTCTTGCCTTGGTTCTACGTGATCTGCTTGACGACCTTTCTGGTACATCGCGCCGGACGCGACGAGAAGCGCTGCCGGCAGAAGTACGGCGCGTACTGGGACGAGTATTGCCGCCTCGTCCCCGCCCGCATCCTTCCCGGACTGAAGCGCTAGCCCGAAGTTCCGCAGGAATTCGCCAGTTCTAGCGTCACAAGTCGTTGCAGTTGAAGGACTTGCGGGCTTTCTGCCTGCGTCATATGTACCCATGTAATGATCTTGATTGGAGTTGACATGATTTCGTTCCGACGCTACGTTCATGTCCATGTACATCGAACGCGTGCCCAACCGGACCTCGCCGCCCGCCGTCTTGCTGCGGCGCTCCTACCGCGAAGGCGGCAAGGTGCGCAAGCAGACGCTGGCCAACCTTTCCCGCTGGCCCGACGAACTCGTCGAGGGGCTCCGCGTCCTGCTCAAGGGCGGCGTCGCGCTGCCGTCGATCGACGACGCCTTCCGCATCGAGCGCTCGCGTCCCCACGGCCACGTCGCAGCCGTCGTCGGCACCGCCCGCAAGCTGGGCTTCGAGCGGCTGCTGGACCGCAAGCCCTCGAGGAACCGGTCGCTGGCCGCCGCCATGGCGCTGGCGCGCATCCTGGACCCCGGCTCGAAGCTGGCGACGGCTCGGGGCTTGGGCCGCGAGACGCTGACCAGCACGCTGGCCGAGGAGTTGGATGTCGAGGACGCGGACGCCGACGAGCTGTACCGGGCGATGGACTGGCTGCTGGCAAGGCAGGAGGGGATCGAGCGCGGACTGGCACGGAGGCACCTGCAGGACGGCTCGCTGGTGCTGTGCGACGTGACATCGTCGTACTTCGAGGGCCGTCGCTGTCCGCTGGCGAAGCGAGGGTATTCGCGCGACGGCAAGCGGGGCTCGCTGCAGATCGTCTTCGCGCTGCTGTGCGCGGTCGACGGCTGTCCGGTGGCGGTCGAGGTGTTCGAGGGGAACACGGCGGACCCGGGCGTGCTGGGCAGTCAGCTGAAGAAGCTGTGCGGTCGCTTCGGACTGACGAAGGTCGTGGTGGTGGGCGACCGCGGACTGCTGACGAGCGCCCGCATCCGAGAAGAGGTCAAGCCGGCCGGGCTGGACTGGATCACGGCGTTGCGAGCGCCCGAGGTGCAGAAGCTGGCAGCCGAGGGCTGCTTGCAGATGTCGCTGTTCGACGAGCAGGACCTGGCGGAGATCGAAGCGCCGGCGCTGTATCCGGGCGAGCGGCTGGTGGTGTGCAGGAACCCGTTGCTGGCCGAGGAGCGAGCGCGCAAGCGCAAGGAGCTGCTGGCCGACACGGAGGCGAAGCTCGCGCAGGTGGCGCAAGCCGTGCGGCGGGAGCGGCGGCCGCTGCGCGGCGAGGCGCAGATCGCCGTGCGGGCGGACCGCGCGCTGCGGTCGCGCAAGGTGGGCAAGCACTTCGAGGTGCGCGTGACGCACGACTCGTTCTCGTATGCCCGCAACGAAGCGCGGATCGCCCGGGAAGCAGCGCTGGACGGCGTGTACGTGCTGCGCACCAACGTGGCGAAGCGGAAGCTGGGCGCCGCCGACGCCGTGCGCGCCTACAAGGGCCTGGGGCGGATCGAGCGGGCGTTCCGCAGCTTCAAGACGGTGGACTTGAAGGTGCGACCCGTCCACCACCGGCTCGCCGACCGCGTGCGCGCCCACGTGTTCCTGTGCATGCTCGCCTACTACGTCGAGTGGCACATGCGCCGCGCGCTGGCTCCCATGCTCTTCGACGACCACGAAGCGGCGACCGCCGCCGAGGCGCGACCGTCTCCGGTGGCACTCGCGCGGTCGTCGCCCGCGGCCCGGGCCAAGGCCAGCGGTCGGAAGCGCACCTCCGACGGCTTGCCCGTCCACAGCTTCCAGACCCTGCTCAAGGACTTGGGCACGCTGGCCCGCAACCGCGTCCAGCCCAAGGGAGCCGTGGCCGTGGACGTGCTCACCGTTCCCACGCCGGTCCAGGACCGCGCCTTCCGCCTCCTCGGCGTCAAGCCATGAGCCGACGTACCCAGTAGCGTACAACCGCCAGCATGATCTATCTCGCTACCACGCAACGACTTACGGCGTTATCGATTCCAGAACTTCGGGCTAGCCCGAAGCGGGCCGTCCCGTCGGCCGTTCGCCGGCACGCCTCACTCGTCCGAGTGGTCGACCTTGAGGGTCGCGTGTCGTCGTGTTATCATTTGATATGTGCCCCGTTCCTCTTCCCCGACCCGCCGCCGCTCGACCTGACCCAGGAGCAGCTTGCGGCACGGCTGCTGGTCACGCCGCTGACCGTCCACCGCTGGGAGGCCGGCCACTCCAAGCCCCGGCGGCTGGCCCTGGATCGCCTCCGCCAACTGGAAGAGGAGGTCTCCACGGCGCAGGCCGCTGCCGCTTCGGCCGACGCCCCTTGGTCCGGCGATTCGCCACTTCCCGGCCCGGACGGCCCCGGCGCCGCTCCGCCCCTCGACTTCAACGGGGACCCCGACGCCGTCTCGGCCGTGGCCGAAGCGCTGCGACTGGAGTACGGACACCAGTTCAACCCGGCGTTCGCCAGCGAGATCTCGCGGATCGACCCGTTGCCGCACCAGCGGATCGCGGTCTACGAGCACATGCTGCCGCAGGACCCGCTCCGCTTTCTTCTTGCCGACGACGCGGGGGCGGGGAAGACAATCATGACCGGACTGGTCGTGCGCGACATGCTCTCGCGCGGCCGCATCCGTCGCGTGCTGATCTCGCCCCCGGCAGGGCTGGTCGGCAACTGGGAGCGAGAGTTGCGGTCGCTCTTTCGCCTGCCGTTCAGGATCGTGAGCGGGCCGGACGTGACGGCGGCGACCCGGACCGGCGCTGGCCGTCAACCCGGCAGCCCGTTCCAGGGAAGAGCGGGCGACTTGGCGATCGTCTCGATCGACACGCTGGCGGGCGAAGGCGTCTTCGCCGCGCTCCGCGACCCCGAAGTGGAACCCTACGACCTGATCGTCTTCGACGAAGCGCACAAGCTGGCGGCGTCCACCGACAACCGGCGCACGCGCAAGACATGGCGGTACCGGCTGGCGGAGGCGCTGGCCGGCTGCCCGTCCCCGCACGCCCGGTACTCGGGACTCGGCTGGTCCGCCCGCCATCTGTTGCTGCTCACGGCCACGCCCCACATGGGCAAGGACTCGCCCTACCATCATCTGTGGCGGCTGCTGGACCCCCACGTCTTCGCGACCGGCGAAGCGTTCCGGCGCTTCCCGCAACGCGAGCGGGGCCGCCACTTCCTCCGGCGAACCAAAGAGGAGACGCGCGACCTGGAGGGCCGCCCGCTCTACCGCAAGCGCTCCTGCGACACCTTCAGCTACGAGCTCGCCCCCGGCCCCGACGGCGAGCAGGCCCTCTACGACGCCACGACCGACTACCTCCGTCACGTCTACGGCCAAGCGCCGGGCGGCGGCGCGGTCCGCTTGGCGATGGGCGTCTTTCAACGGCGGTTGGCCAGCTCGTCGTGGGCGCTGCTGCGCTCCTTCGAGCGACGGGCGGCCAAGCTGGCGGAGACGGCCGAGGGCCTGCGATCCGGCGTGCTCGCCCCCTCCGACGTGAACCGCAGCCGACGATACCTCGACCGCCGGTACCCGACCGACTACTTCGACGCCCACGGTGCCGACGAAGACGTGGCGGACGACGCCTCGGGCTCGACGGCGCTCGGCGGTCCCGCAGAAGGCCACGAGGACTTCGAGGCGGCCGTGCTGGGCGCGGTCGTCTCCGCCGACATCGAGGACCTGGAGCGCGAGATCGAGGTCGTGAACGAACTGGCCGCCCGGGCCAAGGCGGTCGTCGATTCCGGCCGCGAATCCAAGTTCGAGAAGTTGCGCGAGGTGCTGGAGGACCCCGCCCACGCCTCGGAGAAGTGGCTGATCTTCACCGAGCACCGGGACACGATGGACTACCTTGTGCGCCGCCTCGAAGGGCTGGGCCACGCGGGCCGGGTCGCGTGCGTCCACGGCGGCATGGCCTGGCCCGAGCGAGAGCGTCAAGTCGAGCACTTCCGCGACCCCGCGGGCGCCCGCTACCTGGTCGCCACCGACGCCGCCGGCGAGGGGATGAACCTCCAGTTCTGCGCCTTCATGGCGAACTACGACATCCCGTGGAACCCGGCGCGGCTGGAGCAGCGCATGGGCCGCATCCATCGCTACGGCCAGAAGCGCGACGTGCGCATCGTCAACTTGGTGGCGGGCAGCACGCGCGAAGGCCGGGTCCTGCAGGTGCTGCTCGAAAAGCTCGAAGCCGTGCGGCGGGAGCTGGCCTCCGAAAAGGTGTTCGACGTGATCGGGCGGCTCTTCGAGGACGCTTCGCTCAAGGACTACATGATGGAGGCGATCGCCGACGCCGACGCCGACGCCGAGCAACAGGTGATCGAGCGGGTCGGCGCCGCCCTGGACGGCGGGCGGGTGCGGGCGGTGGCGGAGGCGGACGCGCGCACCTACGGTCCGCCGGGAGACGTGGCCGGCCGACTCGACGGCCTTCGGGACGACATGGAGCGGGAGCATTACCTGCGGCGGCTGCCCGCCTACGTCCGGTGCTTCGTGGAGAAGAGCGCGGCCCTGCTGGGCCTGGACGTGCAGGGCGACCTGGACGGCTGGTTCAGCTTGGCGCCCAAGCGTCCCGGGGCGCTCGATCCGCTGTTGCCGGCGCTGGACGGCTATCCGGTGGAGGCGCGCGCGCGGTTGAGCGTGCGTCGCGCAAAGTCCGACGCCGAGGACGGCATCTGGCTGCACCCCGGCGAGCCTGTCTTCGACGCCCTGCGCGAGCACGTCTTGCGCACCTTTGCCCCGGACGCCCTGCGCGGCGGCATCTTCATCGACCCCCACGCGAAGGAGCCCTATCTATCTGGTCCATCTGGCCCTCGCGTCGGTGCAACTGGAGTCGCGTGGGAACGGCGACGGCTGTCCGTCCGATTCGCCGGTGCTCGAACGCCGCCTGCTGGCGGTGCGGCAAGAGGCGGACGGCCCGCCCATGGCAAGCGACGTCGACCAGCTCCTGCTGTTTCAGAGCGCCGGACACGTGCCACCGGGATCTGTGCCTCTGGCGGCTCGCGGAATCGGAATGCGGGCCAACGCGGCGACCTACCTGGAGCATCTGACCCGGGACCGCTTGGTCGGCGACCGACGGAAAGCCCTGGAGGGCGAGCTTCCCGAGCGCCGTCGTCGGGTGCGGGTGGGGTTCGACCTCCGCGCGGCCGACCTGGCGTCCCGCCGCATTCAGCTGGCCGCCAAGGAAGGCGCCGCCGACGATGTTGCGGCGGTCAAGCTCGCCCAGCGCGATCTCGTGGCGGAGAAGACGGAGGCGCTGGCGGAGCTCGAGGCCGCGCCAAGCCGGATCGCGGCCGGGGAGGTCCAGTTCGTCGTCCACGCGCTGGCCGTGCCCGCCACCAGCAGCGACGAGATCGACCAGTACGACGAGCGCGTCGAGCAGATCGCCGTGCGGACCGCTGTCGCGTGGGAGGAGGAGCGGGGCTCGGTCGTGCAGGACGTGAGCAAGCCCGCCCTTGCCCGCGCAGCCGGTCTTCCCGACTCCCCCGGCTTCGACCTCCTCGCCAGGATGCCGAACGGAGGGGCCCGACGCATCGAAGTGAAGGGCCGCCGGGACCGGGGCGGCGTGCACGTAACCGGCAACGAATGGACCCAGGCGTGCCATCTGGCCGACAGCTACTGGCTCTATGTAGTTTGGAACTGCGCGACGCCCGAGCCGACCATGGTCCGCATCCAGGACCCCTTCGCCAAGCTGCTCGCCAGCGAGCGTGCCTCGACCACCTACACGATCTCCCCCAAGTCCCTGCTGGACGCGGCGGAGCCAACCTGAACAGGGAAGGAGAGGAAGCGTGGGAGCCGTTCATGTGGACGTGACGATCCGGAACCCAGCCGATCCGTCGAGGAGTTGGCGGAGCCGGTTCCTGGCGGGCACGGGAGCGACGAACACGATGGTCCCTCCCGAGTGCATTGAGGCAGTCGGCCTAGCGTCCGACGGGCGGCGCGTGCATCTGCTGGCCGACGGTCGCCGGGTGGAAGCGGACGTCGCCGTGGCCAAGATCGAATTCCTGGACGAGTTCGTCGGCGGAACGGTCGTTACCGGCGAACCGGATTCGGAGCCCCTTCTCGGCCTAACCGCCCTGCGATCCATGGGCGTGGAAGTGGACGCTGCCCGCCAGGAGTTGCGGAAGCTCCCGGCTGTGCCGTTGAAGCCCGTCCGTCGTCTACCGCGGATCGCGGGCCCGGCTGGCTGTTCGCCGAAAAGGTAATCGCATGGCCATCCACTACACTATGCCCATCTCCGCCTTCGTTGTGGACAAGCTTGGGGTGAAGCTCTACGACAAGGCCTCCGCGGTGATCGCCGAGTTGATCTCGAATTCATACGATGCCGACGCCCGCTCAGTCGTCGTCCGCGCGCCGATGGGCCAATACTTGGCATCACGTGCGGGGGGCGTTCTGACTGATAAAGGCTTCACCATCGAGGTTGATGACAATGGCACGGGGATGACGCCCGATCAGATGCAAGCCTTTTTCCTCCCCGTAGGCACCGAACGCCGAGATGATCCGCACCGTGGATCCACTTCTCCGATTTTCAAGAGAATGGTCATGGGTCGCAAGGGCGTTGGCAAGCTTGCCCCCTTCGGCATATGCAAGATTATTGAAGTGATCAGTGCCGGCGGCGAGGAGCGTAGCCGCAAGCTGCCCGACGGTACAGAATCAAGCGGCTACCTCACTTCGCATGTAATTTTGGACTATGATGAGATCAAGGCGTTAGGTATGCACCCGGAGCGTACCTATGAACCAACCCCCGGTGACCGGGACGGGACACTCTCTGACGAGCCGGGCACCACAGTACGGCTTCGCAACTTCAGCTTCCGGCGAGTCCCGACCATTGACGTCCTGGCAAGCCAGATTGCGCAGCGATTTGGCATCCGCCGCCAGGATTGGCGAATCACGCTCCATGACACTGATGCGGATGTTGCCGAGCCGCAACGGGAAGTCGGCAAATTCGACGTGAAGGTGATGCCGGGCACGAGGGTGGTCTTTGATCCCAGCTCCACAGCCCGGAGCGCGGTCGGTCCAGACGGCAACGCACTTCCCCGCCTTCAAGCTGGCTTTGACCTTGACGGCGAATTTTATGAAATCGATGGGTGGCTTGCCTACTCCAAGGCTCCATACAGAGACGATCTGATGGCTGGCATCCGAATCTACTGCCGTGGGAAGATCGCAGCGCAGACATCGGTATTCGATAGATCGGCCGGATTCACAGGAGAGCACAACGTACGGTCGTACTTGGTGGGCGAACTTCATGCAGACTGGTTGGACAGGGACGACGACCTGATCCAAACCGACCGTCGCGACATTTTGTGGTCGGACCGTCTCGGGGAGAGGTTCCAGAAGTGGGGTCAAGAGGCTGTTGGATGCATGGGAAAGATCGCTCGGGATCCTGCGAGAAAAGCGATTCTAGAATTGTTCTGGGCTACTGGCAATGTAGAGGAACACATTCTCAGTCACTTTCCGGGAGACCGTCAGGAGGCCATCAGGGACAACGCCGAGGAGCTTGCCAAGAGCTTCGGGCGCACGTTCAATCGAGCTGACGCGGAAGATCGAGCTGTAGTCCGGCGGTTCGTGAACATCAGCATCCTTCTTGCTCCTCATATCACCCTCGATCGCATGATGCAGGAGGCTGCGAGCAGAGCAGATGCACCAGTGGATGTCCTCAGTGGATTCTTGCGTACTGCCCGGATCGCGGAACTCTCCTCGTTTGGTCAAATAGCGGAAAACCGGATCAAGGTAATTCAACAACTTGACGCATCCAGGGCGGACTACGACGACCACGAATCGACGTTGCAACAACTGATAGAGAACGCGCCTTGGCTGGTCAGACCTGACTGGGCCCCTGTGACTGCCAATCAGACGCTTGGTCGGCTGAAGAAGGAATTCGAGCGGTACTACAATGAACAGGAGAAGACGTCCGTAACTTTGCAGGACTTCGAAGAAACCGGCCGGAGACCGGACTTTGTGTTATTTGGCCAGGACAAGACGATTCAGATCATTGAGATCAAGCGGCCTGGACACGCTTTCACCAACAAGGAGATGGACAGGATTGCATCCTACTACCGCTGCATGCAAGCGTTCTTGAAGGAGCCCGGCAACGAAGGATTCGCCGATCGGTATGGTGACTTCCACATAACGTTGGTCTGTGACAAGCTGCGAATCGACGGGGTGCACGAAGACGCATTCGAAAGATATAGGGATCAACAGCGGCTGACACATCTGAATTGGAAGAGCTTTCTGGTGAGAACCGAAGACTTGCATCGCGACTTCCTTGACGAGGCGGAACGCCAGAAGCGTTTGGCCGTCGCCGATCAGGAGGCCGTATGAGGACGACAGCCGTAGACCTGTTTTCCGGCGGAGGAGGGCTTACGCTTGGAATGATGCGCGCAGGGTTCGACGTCGTGGCCGCCGTCGAGGTGGACAAGAGCGCATGTGCGACGTATGGGGCAAATCATCACGACGTATCTGCTTTGCAGGCCGACATTAGGACTCTAGACCAGCAAGACGTTGTTGGGCGGGTCGATGGAAGGCAGATAGACCTTCTTGCTGGATGTCCGCCGTGTCAGGGTTTCACGAGCCTTAGTGCTCGATACAAGAAAGACGATCCGCGGAATCAGCTGGTGCTCGAGTTGGCTCGGCTCGCAGAGGAGCTTCGACCTCGGGCGATCATGTTGGAGAACGTTCCGGGGCTTGCTGGGACTCAGATTTACCGGGAACTCTGGCGGCGACTCCATGCGGCGGGTTATCACCTTGCCGACCAAGTGCTCCAAGTAGCTGACTATGGGGTGCCGCAGAGCCGTCGCCGTTTGGTGTTGCTGGGTGGGCGTGGTTTTGGAATCGCGATGCCGCAGCCGACACATTCTCGAAAAGCAGGTTGTGGAACGGCACATTGGCGAACCGTGAGGGATGCGATTGGTCACATGCCGCGGAATCCACCGACGCTGATTGAGGCGAGAAGTAGTGGAGGCGTTCGAGGGGCGAACTGGCACGTCGTGCGCTCGCTGTCACGGGCTAACGTTGCCAGAGTTCGAGCGGCGCGGCCGGGGAGGACGTGGCCGCACTTGCCGGAACAGTTGCGGCCGAAGTGTCATCGCGGGGACTATACGGGATACACGAACGTGTACGGTCGCATGGAGTGGGATCGGCCGTCGCCCACGATCACTGGCGGTTGCACCACGCTGAGCAAGGGGAGGTTCGGGCATCCAGAGGAGGACCGCACGATTTCCGTCCGCGAGGCGGCGCTGCTTCAGACCTTTCCCGAGGACTACGTTTTTGATACGCCGTACATGGAACATGTCTGCAGCATTATTGGCAATGCGCTACCGTGCGACTTCGCCGAGGTGGTGGCACGACAGTGCTATGAAGCGTTGGACAGGCGCAGCGGCGGCAGCGTGGAGGCGTAAGAGGTAGTGGATGCCGCCTGACCGCCGCCTGATCGAGGCTGCCTTCCCCGTCAAGCAGGTATCCCTCGACTCGGTTCACGAGAAGAACGTTCGGCACGGGCACATCTCGACGCTTCACATTTGGCCGGCGCGGCGGCCGCTGGCAGCCAGCCGGGCGGCGTTGCTGGCAACGTTGTTGCCGGAGCCGAAGGGGCGGAAGACAAGGTACGAGTTGCTCCGCCACATGGCAGGGACAGTTGTCGAGGTCACAAACTCGTCGGGGGAGGTGACGCGGGAGGAGACCAGGGACGGCATCTTTCGATGGGGAAGGGAGGGGCGCGTCCAGGCCGACGACAAGACGCTCGGGCGGATCGAGGCGTACCGGCGCGATGTGGAGGATGTCTTCGAAGGGCGGGCGCCTCGGGTGCTCGATCCGTTTGCCGGCGGCGGCGCGATCCCGCTGGAGGCGATGCGGCTGGGGTGCGATGCGGTGGCGGCGGACCTCAGCCCGGTGGCTTGGTTCATCTTGCGCTGCACGCTCCACTACCCGCGGTTGGTTGGCGGAGAGCAGCGGCCGTTTCCGGCGTTTGCGCTTCGCGACCGGGACTTTGCGGAGAAGTTCTTGAAGGCTCGGGGGCTGAAGAGCCGTGCAGCCCTCAAGGAAGGGCTCGCGACGCTCGGCGATGTCGAGGACCAGCCGGCAGAGTTGCTGGCGTCCGCAACCGACGTTTCGCCCGACATGCCGGCCAGCTTTGCTTGGCACCTCCGGGCATGGGGCGGCTGGGTGCTCGCCCGGGCGCGGAAGCGGCTTGCGTCCCGCTATCACACGTACGCGGAGTTCGAGCCCGTGCGTCGGAAGGGCAGGCGACGTGCCAACGCCGGACCGGAGAAGCGCTACAAGGCAAGGCCGGCGCAGCTGCTCAATCCCGACCATGAAGGCCGAGTGTCGCCCGATGCGCTCAACGCCGAGTTCGACTCGTACTACCTGAAGGACGAGGACAATCCGCGGTGGGTCGCCAAGCCGACGGTCGCGTACCTCTGGGCGCGGACGACGCGCTGCGCCTCTTGCCGGGCTGAGGTGCCGCTGCTCAAGACGCGCTGGCTGTGCAAGAAGGCAAGAAAGCGCGTTCGGCTGACGATGACGGCGGGCGAAGACGGCGTGGTCTTCGGCGTTGAGAACGACGTCCCGGTCGGCCCCGGCACTCCGGCGCAGAAGCGTGCGCATGATCGGAACTTGGGCGCGGGAACGATGTCCAGCAGTGGCGTCACGTGTCCGTGCTGCGGCGTCATCGCGACGATGTCCGACCTTCGGGTCGCCGGGCGTTCTGGACTGCTGGGCGAGCGCTTGACCGCCGTCGTCGTGGACGGCCAGCAGGGCAAGGAGTACCGAGCGCCAGCCGCCGACGAACTGCGAGCAGCGCATGTTGACGAGGCGGTGCTGGAATCGGCGTTTGCGGGCGTCCCGTTCGGCTTGCCGGACGAGCCGACGCCAAGCGAAGGCAGCTTGGGCATCCGAACTACCCGCTACGGCTTCGACACTTGGCGGAAGCTCTTCACGAACCGCCAGTTGCTGGCGTTGGGCACGCTGGTCCAGGAGATCCGCCGTTGCTCCGACGAGATGGCGGATCACTACCCGCTGGAATGGCGCGAAGCCCTGACCGCCTTCCTCGGCCTTACCCTGAGCAAGTTTACCGACTACAGCAGCTCTTTATGTTCCTGGCACAATAGTGGCGAGAAACTAAGGAGCACCTTTGCCCGCTTTGCATTGCCGATGGTTTGGGACTACTGCGAAGTCAATCCCTTATCCAAGACAACCGGGGGCGTCAGTGCCATGACCGAGTGGGTCGCCCGCGTCGCCGAGCACCTGGACGACGCGACCGCTGGCGCGCCCATGCCCCAAGTGCTGTGCCAGTCCGCCATGGGGCCGCTCCCCGATTCCTTCGACGTCATCTGCACCGACCCGCCGTACTACGACGCCATCCCGTACTCGGACCTGATGGACTTCTTCCACGTGTGGCTGCGGCGGACGCTGCACGGACTCTCGCCCGAGACCGACGAAGCCTTCGCTGATCCGCTGGGTCCGAAGTGGGACGCGGAAGCGCAAGACGGCGAGCTGATTGACGATGCGGCCCGCTTCGGCGGCGACAAGAAGGCGTCCAAGCAGAACTACGAAGACGGCATGGCGAGGGCCTTCAAGAGGTTCTGGGAGGCTCTCCGGGATGACGGCAGATTGGTGATCGTCTTCGCCAACAAGCAGCCCGACGCCTGGGAGACGCTGGTGTCGGCGCTGATCCGCGCCGGGTTCGTGGTCGTCGGTTCGTGGCCAATCCAGACCGAAATGCAGAACCGCCAGCGGTCGCTTTCGTCGGCGGCCTTGTCGTCGTCGATATGGCTGGTGTGCAGGAAGCGCCTGCGAACCGCCCGCCCCGGCTGGGACGGCCCGGTGCTCAGCGAGATGAAGCAGAAGATCACGACCCGCCTCCGCGACTTCTGGGACGCCGGCATCCGGGGTCCCGACTTCGTCTGGGCCGCCACTGGTCCCGCGTTGGAGGCGTTCAGCAAGCACCCCGTCATCAAGAAAACGGACACGCCCAATGAGTTCTTGGCCGTCGCCGACTTCCTCCGGCATGTTCGCCGCATGGTCGTGGGCTTCGTGGTCAGCCGGCTGTTCGGCGAGGACGACGCCCCCGTGCAGGACCTGGACGACCCGACCACCTACTACCTCTTGCACCGCAGCGACTTCGGCATGGAACCGGCGCCGGCGGGCGCGTGCATCCTCTACGCCCTCTCTTGCAACGTCTCCGACACGGACTTGGCCGGCCGCCACGACATCCTGCTCCGAGGCGGCGACCGCCGGAGCGCGCAGACCGAAGCCGACACCCCGGACTCACCCGCCGCCGGTTCCCCGGCCGTCTCCGGCAACCAAGCTCGGCTCAAGCCCTGGAACTGCCGCCGCTCCAAGACCCTGGGCGAACCGTCGTCCACGGGCACGCCCCCGCCCCTGATCGACTGCCTGCACAAGCTCATGCAGCTGTGGAAGACCGGCGAGCAGTCCCGCGTCGACGCCTACTTGGACATCCGCGGCCTCTGGCGTCACGACCTCTTCGCCAAGCTCGTGCAGGCCCTCATCGAACTGGCCCCCGCCAACTCCGAGGAGCGTGCGACCATGGAGTACATCCAGAACCACCTCCGCATGCGGGGTCCCGTCCCCGGCGCGTACCAACCGTCCCTCCTGTAGGTCTCCTTGACATGCCCCGAACCCGATCGACATATTCTGGTCACAGAGCTTGTTCGTGAGCGTGCTGACGATGGGCGAGCTTCGCAGGGGCGCCGAGCACCTGAGCGGGCGGAGACGCCGCAACGTCGAGGACTTCGAACCGACGGGCCTCGACCTGCTGAACCCTTGGGTCCCGTCGTGCTAGCCCGTCGTCACGCCGCCCCGGCCTGCGAGCATGGGGAGAGGGGCGGGCCATGATCACTCGGATCCAAGCGCTAAACTACCGCTGTCTCCGTTATGTGGACGTGACGCTCGACCGCTTCCACGTTCTGGTCGGCCCCAATGCCAGCGGCAAGAGCACTCTGTTCGACGTCGTGTCGTTCATGAGCGACTTCGTTCGGGATGGGCTGGAAAAGGCGATCTCGAACCGCACGTACAACTTCCAGGACCTCGTGTGGGGCAGGCCGACGGAAGAGCTGAGCTTTGAGCTTGCCCTGGAAATCGCAGTTCCTGCAGACTTGCGAGGCCATGTTCCCACCAACCAGGAGTTCAATACGTATCGCTACGAGATCGCGGTTGGAGAGGTCGCCGAAAACATTCAGCACATCTACGACGAACGGGGAATACTGATCTCCAACCAATCGCCGCTGGCCGCGTCGCAAACTCCCCGACGCTCCTTCCCCGGGCCATCGCAGCCCCCCAAGACGATCTTGTCCGGAGTCCGGCACGACCACTCACTAGTGGTACTTGAGCGTGGTTTTGGTCAACTCACCTTCAGAGCCGAAGATCAGATTCCAGCAAGACTGAAGGACGAGGTGCCAGCCAGCACGGTACTTGGGCAACTGCCGACTGACCCCCTAATGTCCCATCTTCGACTCCTCGACGAGACTCGCTCTCCGGTCTCCAGGTACTTCTATTCCCTACTCTCTGCTGGCATAAACTCAGTATTCTTGGACAGCGGTACAATGCGAGCACCAAGCGGTTTCGCGTCCGGTCGAAACCCGTTGGCCTTGCGCGGTGCAAGACTGCCATGGACGGTGAAGGATGTTCTGGAGAATGACAGGGAGCTCTACAATGCTTGGATGAATCATGTCCAAGTAGAGATGGAAGACCTGGTCGGCGTCCGTGTCGTCCATCGCCCCGAAGATCGCACACATTACCTGATGCTGGAGTACAGCACCGGCGTCGAGATTCCGTCGTGGATGGCATCCGATGGCACCTTGCGGTTCCTCGCCCTCATGTTGGCCGCGTACATGGCCGACAAGGATCAAGTGTACCTGCTGGACGAGCCAGAGAACGGCGTTCACCTCTCGGCGCTCGACGCCATCTATGACGCTACTTCCTCTGCCGGCGCCTCCCAGATTCTCGTTGCAACCCATTCTCCCGCGTTTCTGTCCAAGGCCAGTCCCGAAGACGTAATTTGCTGTGCCAAAGACGCGGAAGGTGCCACGGACGTCGTCAGAGGCGACTGCCACCCCATAGTCCATGAGTGGCAGGGGGCTGTAAACATGGACGTGTTCTTTGCCAAAGGAGTCGTCGAATGAAGCCGACGCTTGGTATCGGCGATCTGATCGTACTGGTTGCCGACACCGACATGATGTGGACGATGAGAACATTGCTGACCCGCACGGAAGCACTCGGCGCAGCGTGTTTCGGATTCACCGTGGAGAAGCACCCCGGCCGAGATCCCGGGTGCCGAACCGACGCCGTGGAGTTCTTGCGTCGGCACTTGGGCAAGTACAGTCACTGTCTCGTGATCTTTGACCACCACGGTTGCGGAAGCAGGGATTCGAGAGATCGAATTCGGGCACGACTTGAAGCCGAACTCGCCCGCAATGGATGGAACAACCGGGCGGACGTGATTGTAATTCAACCAGAACTCGAAGCATGGTTCTGGGGCGACCTGGCGGCATCCGCCAACATTCTCGGCTGGGCCGGAGACGCTCAGGAAATGCGTGCTTGTTTGGCGGCAAAGGGATTGTGGCCAGATGGCCATGCCAAACCGCCGACGCCGAAGAAGGCGATGACAGAGGCCATACGCCGCGCTCCTTCCGGCCGGCCGCTCCGACGGAACGCTCGCATGTTTGAAGACATGGCGGCGGTTGCCGAAGTGGGCGAATGCCGGGATCCCGCCTTCCAGGAACTCCTCGCTACGCTGCGCCGCTGGTTCCCCAAACCCGAAACGCACCCATGAAGCCCAAGCCCTGGACCGTCCTCGTCAGCCTCAAGGACGAACTCCGCAGCGGGGAACTCACGCTGGCCCAGTTCGCCGCCGATCTTCACGAGGTCGCGCTGGCGCGGGGAAAGCGTCCCATCTACGAGAACCCGGCCCAGTTCTTCGACCTCACCTTCCCGACGCCGCCGCTCCGCGAGCTGGTCAAGGACGTGGCGCTTCGCCTCTCCGGCAAGACCGACCGGGCGATCCGGCAGCTGGAGCTCACCTACGGCGGAGGCAAGACCCACACGCTGATCACGCTGTACCACCTCTTCCGCGACCCCGGGGCGTTGCCGGAGTCGCCCACGGCGACGGCGTTCCGCGAGCATGTGGGCGAGGACCTGCCGCAGGCGTTCGTCGCCACGCTGTGCTTCGACAAGATCGACGCCGAGAAGGGCATCGAAGACGTGCGCGCACCGGACGGCGAGCGGCGCACCCTCAAGCATCCGTGGAGCGTGCTGGCCTTTCAGCTTGCAGGCGCCGACGGACTGCGCGCCGTCCACGCGGACGACAAGGACGAAGAACGAGAGACGCCGCCGGCCGAGCCGCTCCTCGTCAAGTTGCTCGAAGTTCCCGGCCGCGACGGCCTGGGCACGTTGATTTTGGTGGACGAAGTGCTGATGTACGCTCGCGAGAAGGCTGGACTCGATCCGGTCTGGCGCGACCGCATCCGCGACTTCTTCCAGTACCTGAACCAGGCCGTCGCCAAGGTGGACCGGGCGGCGATCGTGGCGTCTCTTCTCGCCACCGACCCGTCGAAGGAACAGGGCGACATGGGCGGCCTTCTCAAGAGCGACTTGTTCGCGGTCTTCCGGCGGCAGCGCGAGGAAGGCGTCCAGCCCGTGCGCAAGGAAGATGTGGCGGAGGTGCTGCGGCGACGCTTCTTCCAGGAGATGCCCGACGACGACGCGCGGCGCAACCAAGCCATCGCGGTCGTTCGCGGCTTGGCCAAGCTCGACGAGACGATCGCGAAGGACAAGGCCGGGGCAGAGGACCGCTTCGTCCAGAGCTTCCCCTTCCACCCCGACATGACCGACGTCTTCTACAGCCGCTGGACCCAGCTGGACGACTTCCAGCGGACCCGCGGCATCCTGCGCACACTTGCGACGGCGCTCCGGGAGGCCGAGAAGTGGGACCGCAGCCCCGTCGTGGGAGCGTCGGCCCTCTTGGCGGCGCCCGGCGAGGAAAGCGTCTCGATGGCTCTGAGCGAGCTCGCCAACACCGCGAACTCGGCCACGGCGGGGAAGACCGCCGACTGGGGCAAGCTGCTGCAGGCCGAGTTCGACAAGGCGCGCCTGGTTCAGAGCGACCATCGGGACCTGGAGCGGAACCGCGAAGTCGAGCAGGCCGTCGTCTCGGTGTTCCTGCACTCGCCGCGCGGCGGCAAGGTCACGACGTTCGAGCTGCAACGGTTGGCGGGAACCTCGGGACCCGACGCCATCGAGTTCGAGAAGGGACTGCTCCGCTGGCGCGACGTCTCGTGGTTCCTGGACGACGAGGACTCGAACGACGACGAGCAGAGCCTCCCCAAGGAGTGGCGGTTGGGCACGCGCCCCAACCTGCGCAACATGCACGACGAAGCTTGTGCGCGGCGCGTCACCGACGCCGATGTGACGGAGCGCCTGCTGCAAACCGTGCGCAAGTGCCGGAGCAAGCTGGACGGGGGCGCGGCCGCGGCGGGCGCGAAGTGCCATCTGCTCCCCGCTTCGCCCGCCGATGTGGCCGACGACGGGGACTTTCACTACGTGATCCTCGGCCCCGAAGCGACATCGGATTCGGGGCGTCCCAGCGCCGCGGCCAAGCGCTGCATCGACGTCAAGTCCGACCGGGGCCAGCCGCGAGTCGCCCGTAACTCGCTCGTCTTGGCCGTCCCTTCGCGAAACGGGTTGGAAGCGGCCCGCATGCAAGTGCGTTCGCTGCTGGGTTGGGAGCATGTGGACGCCCAGCTGCGCAACACGAACGTGGACCCGCTGCGCGCCGAGCGTCTGCGCCGCCAACTTCGCGAAGCGCGCAACCGCGTTCCGGACGTCGTGCGCCAAGCGTACGGGGTCGTCGTGACGGTCAACGAGGAAAACGCGGTCCACGCCTTCAAGCTGCCGGCAAGCGCGGAGCCTCTGTTCCCCCAAATCAAGAACGACGAGCGCTCCCGCATCAAGGAAACGGCGGTGGACGCCGAAGCGCTGTTGCCCGGCGGACCCTACAACCTCTGGCGAGAAGACGAAGAGGCCAGGTTCGTGAAGGACTTGGCGGCCCCGTTCGCCCGCGACCCGCGCCTGCCCAAGCTCCTCGACACGCGGATACTGCTGAGCACGGTCCTGCAGGGCGTCGAGCGGGGGCTGCTTGTCGCTCGGCTGGTGCGGCCCGACGGGACTCGACGCACATGGTGGCGCGAACCCGTGGAATCGTCGGCGGCAGCGGACCCGGCGCTGGAAGCCGTCCTGCCGGAGAAGGCGCAACTGGAGAGCCTGCACGTGCATCTCCTGGCCCCCGGCCGCTTGCCCGGCCTCTGGCCTTCCGACGCCGAGTCGGCCGCCGAGCGGCGTCTTCCCGTCCGCGACCTGCTCGCCTGCTTCGCCGGCGGACACGTTGTCCAAGTGGCCAAGCAAGGCTACGACGACGTGCTCGCGGTTCCCGCTTGCTCTCCCGACATCGTTCTCGAAGCGGTCCGCGAAGCCGTGGAGGCGGGCGCGCTCTGGCTCGTCAACGGCCCGAGTTCCTGCTGGAAGGACGACATACCCGTGGGCGTGCTGGACAAGGACGCGGTGCTCCGGCCCCCGCCCGCCCTGGTCCCCGTGCAGGAGTTCACCGAAGAGGCGCTGCCCGGCGCATGGAAGGACGGCGAGACGAACGGCGCCGCCATCGGGCGCGCCCTGTCCCACCAGCGCGGCGAGCCCGTGCCCTGGGGTCTTGTGCGCGAGAGCATCTCGGAGGCGGTCAACAGCCGGTGGCTGGACGTGGTGAGCGGGGGAGCGGCAGGCGGCTACGTGACCGCCGGTGCATGGCGGTTGACGCAGCCGAAGGCCCGGCCCTCGTCCTCTGGGGCCGGCCCGGCGCCGGAGTCGCCCGCGACGCCGACCACAGCCATGGACGTATCGCAGCTCCTCGACCTGGCCCAGGTCGCCCCGAAGCTTCTGGAGGCCAGCGCGGGCCACGGCCTTTGCTTCCACGTGGGCGTCTCGCTGGACGCCGACGCGCCCGCCGGCCCGCGCAAGGCGGTGGACGGCCTGCTGGAAGAGGTGGCGCCCGGCTTCAGGAGCGGCTCGGAACCGGCCTAGCGGAGCGGACTGGGGGCCGGCACGAGCGCGGGCGCAACGCTCGCGTGGCCGGTCCCGCTGCCGGGGCCGGGTTGCCCTCGCCGTCCGGGACGCTGTTATATTCCGAGCTTGCGGAGATTCACCGAGCCGCAAGACCACGCCGACCGACTTGCTCCGGGGCGCGCGCCGCGCCGGAGGCGGGGCAGCGGGGATCCTCCCGGCGCCCGCCGGATCGGCTGTCCACCAGGGTACAGGAGCCCCGAGATGACCCCACACTTCGTCAGAAGCCGCCTTCCACTTGAGACGAGGGGCCGAACCGCCGCCCTTCTTCTCGCAGCCGCCTTGGCCCTGCCCGGCGGCGTCCAAGCCCAGACCGGTACGATCACCGGCACGGTGACCGACGCCGCCAGCCAGCGGCCCATGAGCTCGGTCCAGGTCCACGTGGTGGGCACCGGACTTGGCACCATCACTCGGGACAACGGCCGCTACATCATCCTCAACGTCCCGGCGGGCGCCCACGTCGTTCGCGCCGTGAGCATCGGCTACGGCCAGACCGACCTCGAGGTCACCGTGTCCGCGGACGGCACGGTCCAGCAGGACTTCGCCCTCCGCGCCCAGGCCCTCGGCCTCGACGAGATCGTCGTGACCGGCACCGCCGGCGCAGCCCGTCGGCGCGAGGTGGGCAACACCGTGTCGCAGCTCAACGTGGCCCAGGACGTGGTGGAGCCCCCGACCAACGTGGACGCCCTCCTCCAGGCCAGGGTGCCCGGGATGTCGATCACCCAGAGCTCGGCCAGCGCCGGAGGCGGCGCCATGATTCGCCTGCGGGGCAACGTCTCTATGACCCAGTCGAACCAGCCCCTGATCTACGTGGACGGGGTTCGGGTCCGAAGCGAAGGCTTCGCCAAGAACGTGCCGCCGGTCGGGTACTCGGGACGCAGCAACAACGACGTGTCCAGCCCCCTCAACAGCATCAACCCGCAGGACATCGAGCGGGTCGAGGTCATCAAGGGCGCGGCGGCCACCACCCTCTACGGCACCGAAGCCTCGGCCGGGGTCATCCAGATCTTCACAAGGCGCGGCGCCGTCGGCGATGCGCGGTGGAACGCCCAGATCGAGCAGGGCGTGGCCCGCAACCTCACCTTCGGCCCCGACCCGTCGCTTCGCCCGCCGTCGGAGAACCCGACCTCGCTCTCGGGCGGACGCTCCGACTTCCTCTTCATCAACCCGTGGCTCCGCGGCCACCGGCCCAAGTGCGACGACGCCGTCGTCGTGGACGGCCAGCCCTGCGACTCCGGGCTCTTCAGCGACATCGGCGCCCACCAGCAGAAGTACGCCGTCAACGTGGGCGGCGGCGCCGAGAACATTCAGTACTTCGTCTCCGGTTCCTACGAGAACGACGACGGCGTGCTGGTCAACGACAACGAAAAGAAGGTCATCCTCCGGGGCAACTTCACCTTCAGCCCTAGGGACAACCTGCAGTTCCAGTGGAACACGTCGTACACCAACGACCAGCTTGCCCACACCGCGGCCGGGAACAACGCCCACGGCATGACGCTCAACACCTTCCGGCGCGACAGAAACTACCTCAACGACGAGTCGTTCAACGCCATCAACCCCTTCCTCAACCAAGAGATCACGACCCAGATCGACCACTTGATCACTGGGTTTACGGCCACTTGGTCGCCCTTCGCGAACTTCAACAACCGCATCAGCTTCGGCTACGACCTGGCCCAGCAGGACAACCGCAACTTGCGTCCCTTCGGCTTCATTCGGGCGCCCGGCGGCATTCTTTCCACGTCGCGCTACGAGTTCAACACCCTCACGGTGGACTACGTGGCCTCGCTGGACCTGGAGCTGACCAGCGACATCCGCTCGGCCCTCTCCTTCGGCGGCCAGAGCGTCACCACCCGCCGCGAAGTCACCACCGCGTACGGCGAGAACTTCCCGGGCCCCGGCGAGCCGGACGTGGACAACGCAGGGAGCACGCTGGGCTTCGAGGACCGGGAGAGGATCGTCAACGCCGGCTTCTTCGTTCAGAACATCTTCGACCTGTACAACAAGTACTTCATCACCGCCGGCGTGCGCGTGGACGGCAACTCGGCGTTCGGCTCCGACTTCGGCCTTCAGGCGTACCCGAAAGTGTCCGCTTCCTACGTGATCTCCGACGAAGATTTCTGGAACGCCGGCTGGGGCACGATGAAGCTCCGCACGGCCTGGGGCCAGGCCGGCCGGGCGCCGGGCGCCTTCGACGCGGTGCGGACCTTCTCGGCGGCGGGCTTCGGCAACTCCCCGGCGTTCCTGCCCAGCAACGTCGGGAACCCGGACATCGGTCCAGAGACCACCTCCGAGCTGGAGTTCGGCATGGAAGGCTCGTTCGTCGACGACCGTTTGTCGATGGACGTGACCTACTTCATGCAGAATACGTCCCAGGCCCTCTTCAGCGTCCGGCAGATACCGTCTCTCGGCTTCACCGCTTCGCAGCTGGCCAACGTGGGCGAGCTCAAGAACAACGGGCTGGAGATGGGCGTCAACTACACCATCGTGCGCAACGACCGGTGGACGTGGGACGTGGGCACCAACCTCTCCCTCACCGACTCCGAGATCGTGTCGTTGGGAGGCAGCCCCGCGTTCAGCATCGGCGGCTCCGGATGGGTCATTGAAGGCCATCCGGCGCCCGTCATTCGGTCGGACCGCATCGCCAACCCGAACGAGCGCGCCGAGCCGATCATCGTGCAGGACAGCGTCCACGGACCCAACCAGCCCACGACGATCGCTGGGTTCAGCACCAGCGTCGGACTGCCCGGCGGCCTTCTGGTCACGGCCCGGGGCGAGTACCAGGGCGGCGCCTACATGCGCAACGGTCCCCAGGCGGCAGCGACTCGGCGCTCGGTGCGCTGGGCCGGCTGCTTCGAGGCGTACAACACGTGGGAGACCCAGGGATACGAGGCCCTCACAGCCGAAGAGCGGGGGCGTTGCGACATCAGGCTGTACCAGTCGGACTTCGCCGTGCAGCCGGCCGACTTCTTCAAGATTCGGGAGCTGAGCTTGCAAGCGCCCTTGCCCGACGGCTGGGCGAGCACAATGGGCGCTTCCCGAGCCACGGTGACCCTCTCCGGCCGGAACTTCTTCCGGTGGGTGAGTCCCCTCATGCGGACGCTGGACCCAGAGGTCGGAGGCAACGTCGGCTTCAACACGCGCGTGCGCAGCATGACCGAGCACGTGCCGCCGCCGGCGTACTACACCATGTCCCTCCAGGTCGTCTTCTAGGAGGCCGCGACGAATGAAAGGAAGAGCGATGCACACGACTTCGGGACGGCTGGCCGGCGTCCTCGCCGTGGTCGCCGGCGGCCTGCTGGCGGCCTGCGACACCGAGGTGATCAACCCCGGACGGGTCCAGGAGCCGTTCCTCTTGGAGACGGAGGCTCAAGACGCCATCGTCAAGGGGATGGCGCGGGGCGTGGCCGAGGCCCACAACTGGATCGGCTACACCGGGGCCGCCATCACCAGGGAAATCCACCCCTCCGGCTCCACCGGCAGCTTCGGCATCCAGGTGGAGTGGCAGAACGGAGAGCTGGACTACGAGACGGTCAACACCCACTGGAACCTTGCCCAGCAGGCGCGCTGGTGGGGCAACGACGGAATCGCGAAGATCCAGGAGACCGGCCCCGAGAGCCAGGCCCTGCTGGCGGAGGCCTACCTTTGGGCCGGTTACGCCCACCGGCTGAACGGCGAGAACTTCTGTCTGTCGGTGATCGACGGCGGCTCGGCGGGGTCCCGCGGCGTCTACCTGGAGGGAGCCTTGGCCCACTTCGACCAGGCGGCCTCACAGGGCACAGGAGACATGGCAATGGCGGCTCGCGCGGCCCGGGCGTCGGTGAAGGCGTTCCTCAACGACTGGGACGGCGCGGTTGCCGACGCCGCAGGCGTGCCGGACGACTTCGTCTGGATGCTGCCCTACTACCCGGACAAGGGCGACGCCACCAAGAACCGCATTCAGTGGGCCAGCCAAGCCGAGCCCTACAAGGCTCACACTCTGAAGTTCACCAAGTACGAAGAGACGGGCTTGAGCGAGAACAACCCGGACGGCGACCCCAGGGTGCCGTTCCGGGTTACCGACGAGACCGGCGATGCCGCCGTCCAGTGCTGCGGCCAAGTTCCGTGGTGGCCCCAGACCAAGTACGACGAGCCGGGCGCCGACATCCCGCTGTCGAAGGGCGCGGAGATGCGGCTGATCGAAGCCGAGGCCATGCTGAACAGCGGCGACTGGCAAGGAGCGCTGGCCAAGATCAACGCCGTGCGGACCGCTGCCGGCGTAGCGCCCAAGGACTTGGACAACATCACGGACGTGTGGACGGCGCTGAAGCACGAACGGGGCGTGGCCCTGTGGCTGGAAGGCCGTCGCCTGGGCGATTTCTTCCGATGGGACGCGGGCGGCACGCCGGGCGAGCTTCACGCCCTCGAAACACCTTCGGGCGACGCGAACATGGGTTCCCACCTGATCCAGCAGGACCTGTGCTTCCCCATCGCGAGAAGCGAGGTCGACACGAACCCCAACATCAGCGGGGCGACGGGCTGATCCAGGGTCCCCTTCGGCAGCAGACCACGAGCCCGGGTCGGTCGCGAGAGGCCGACCCGGGCTCGTGCGCTTTCCGGGTGCTCGGCCCGATTACGGTAATCGCATTTGCCATTTGGTCGTCCATATGTAAAAAATGCAGCTATGATTCCGCGCCCTCTTTGGCTTGACCGCATCCAGCGCGCCTGGTCGGCCGGAAGGCGTCGGTTCACCTGTGTCCCGTCTTGTGGGAGGAGTGCGCCGGAGGCTTCGGCGCCGGTCGAGGGGGCGCAGGCGAGGAAGGCCGCGCGACCGCCGCCGACAACTCCCCGTCGGTGGTCGCCCTCGACCGACGCCTCCTCCACGGCGGGCTGCCCGAAGTGCTCTTGGCCGAGCACCGTCCTTCGAGTCCTTCAGCGAGTGGATCGACAGCTTCTACGCACGCGACATCCTGGAGCTCTTCGCCATCCGCAACCGGCAAGGCTTCCTCGCCCTCCTTCGACTGCTTCTGCGTCGCAGCGGCGGCCAGCTCAGCTACGGTCACTTGGCCAGCCTGACGAAGACGAGCCGCCCCACGATCAAGTCCTACCTCGACGCGCTGGAAGTTGCCCACGCGGTGCACCGCCTGCGCCCCTTCAGCGGCGGAGGCTCCCGGGAAATCGTTCGGCGCCCCAAGTGCTACGCCTTCGACACCGGATTCGTCGCCTTCGAACGGGGCTGGCGCAACATCCGTCCCGACGACCGGGGCGTGCTGTGGGAGCATCTGGTCCTGGACACGCTTCGAGTCCGCCACTTGGACGAGAACGTTTGCTGCCGAACCCTACCAGCTGCGCCGAGGCGGCCTCGTCTTCACGGCGTGCGTCCCCAGCGCCGTCCCCGGCGACCCGTCGGTGGTGGCGAGCCCTGCCGCGTCCCGGGTTCTCCAGGGCGAATGACGGGGGCGCGCGTCCGACGAGCGGCGCCGCCGCGGCCGCCGCCGGCGCCGGTCACACGGTGCTCTGGAACACTCCTCGACCAATCGCCAAGATTCCCATCGCCATGAACGCCAGCGCCAAGAGCGCCCCGACCAAGTGGGGTCCGTAGCTCTTGGCCTCCGGCGGGCGCCGCTTGACCACCGAGCTGGTGACCTGGGCCACCGCCGCCGCGGCCAGCATCGCGAAGAAGTGGCCCACGAGCTGGGTGTGGAACGGCCGGGTGAAGAGGACGGCCGCGCCGATCAGAATCTGCAGGTGGATCAGCCCCGCAAAGACGGAGGCCAGCCGGGCCACCGCCTGGGAGTACTCCCGCTTGCCCAGCACTCCGACGGCGGCGTAGAGAACCACGAAGAGCCCTCCCGCGAGGACCAGGAAGCGGAGGCCGGAGTGGGCTGCGAAGAGCATGGCGGATGGATTCCGATGAAGGCGAGGGACCGACGGGGCCGCCCCAAAGCTAACCCCTGTCGCATACCTCCCGGCGACTTCCGATGTGCTCGATCAGGGCTTCCGCCGCCCAGCGGTGGCCGTCGGCGTTCCAATGCCCGTCGTGAGCCCACTGGGCGTCCTCGAGCGCGGCCCCCTGCCGAAGGACGTAGTCGGCTTGGTCCACCACCGGGACGTCGACCGCCGCGGCGATCTCGCTCACCCGCGCGAACACCTTGCCGCCCATCTGCCGAACCGCGTGCGAGGCCAGGAGAACCAGCTCGGTGCCGTCCCGGTCGGCCCGCGCCTTGAACTCCTCCAGCGCGAACGACGTGTACTCCAAGGCGTCCAGGAAGACCTCCGGCAACTCCTCCTGGGCGAACGTCTTCTCGATCTCCAGCCATCCCGTGGGGCGCCATCCTGCGAGCAGCTCGGCGTAGCGAGGGTCCTCCCGCAGCAGCTCGCCGCGCGCCTGGGAGCCTGGGAACCACTCGGAGGGTCCGGCGAAGTGCTCCGACGGCGGACGCCACGGATTCCTTCGGGCAAGCCAGCGCGCCGAGTACGAGAACCGACCAGCTTGCCAAGCGCGACCGATCCAAGAACTCGACGCGGAAGGCACGCGCAGCCGGCGTCGCCTGTGATCGGAACTCGGCGGCCGCAGCGTCAGTTCTCCGTCCGGTGTTCTCGTCGCGCCCAAGTCCCGAAGGTGTTCCGGGTCGTCCGCCGTGCGCATCGACCGGAAGAGTGGGTAGTTGTTCGAGAAGTCGTTGGGCACGAACACCAGCACCACCAGCTTGGGCCGCAAGTGCCGAGCGTACTCGTCGTAGTAGGCCAGCTGCTGGAGTTGGCCGGTAGCCGAGTACCCGAACGCCGAGGTGGTGATCCCCAGGCGGGGCAGCGCATGGGACGCCATTTCCTCCAAGCGGACCTGCAGCTTGTCGGCGATGGCCACCTCTCGGGCTTCCACGAAGGAATCGCCGATCACCGCGACGTGGCAGGCGGTGGAAGCGGCCGCCGGGCTCGGGGGCTCGCGGTCGATGAACCCGAGGCTGTTGGTGCGGGAAACGACCCAGTAGTCGAAGCCGTTCGTGTAGCGAACCTCTTCGCTGGGAACGTAGAGCGGCCCCACCCCCGGAACGTGGCGCCGTGGCGGCAAGACGGATTCCAGGAACGGCGCTCGCGCCCGCAGGACCACTTCTGCCGCCGCCGCCGTCAGCGCCGCTCCCGCGACGACAAGCACACCGTTCCACGCCAGCACGCGGGCCCACGTCAGCGCGCGCCGCCGACGCAAAGAAGGCTCTTCCGCCCCGCGAGGGCGGCGGCGGAAGCGGAGACCCGACCGAGCGAAGGGCATGGGCGTAAGGGGGTTCGCGAGCGACGCGGTAAACGAGGCAGAGGCACGCAACGGCTGCTGCCCGTTAGCTTGCGGCTCCTGGAAAGCTGGGGCAAATCGTTCGCGGACGCCGGCGGCTCGGGACATTCTTACCGAGATCGAGCCGCTGTAAGGGCGTCGGCGGCGGGCCGGGGCCCCTCCTCGGGAAGGCCGTTCGCGCTCTCGGCCGGCTGCGACGCGGCCCAAGGTCCTTCGCCTTGCTCCCCCTCGGCCCTCCGCCGTACCCTCTTGCCATGTTCAAGACCGGCTACATCCTCAGCCCCAGGGCCGATTCCGTCTGGTTTCTGGGGCTGCCGTTCGCGGCGGTGGCGCTGGCCCTGGGCTTCCAGGCGTGGCTTCCCTACGTGGCCGTCGCGTCGATCAACCTGTGGGTGACCACGCCCCACCACTACGCCACGTGGGTTCGCAGCTACGGGATGCCGGAAGTGTGGGAGCGCTTCAGGACGCGGCTGATCGTCGGGCCCGTGGCGATCTTCTCCCTGACCGCCGCGGGGCTCGTCTGGGCGCCGATCACTCTTCTCCTGCTCGTGTCGGCGTGGGACCACCAGCACAGCATCATGCAGCAGCACGGCTTCAGCCGGGTCTACGACTTCAAGGCCGGCACCGGCTTGGCCAGCACCCGCCGCTACGACTTGGCCCTTCACTGGATCCTCTACGGCAACATGTTCCTCCAGGCGCCCATGTTCCGCTTCCTGTGGATCCGCGAGCTCCACCGGATGCACGTTCCCATCTCGGCGGGGTTCGTGGAGGGAGTGCTGGTGGCAAGCTGGGTGGTCGTCGCGGCGTACGCCGTCGTGTACCTGCTGCACGTCCGCAGGACCCTGCGCTCCGGCGGCTCGATCAACCCGGTCAAGTACGCCTTCATCGCGGCCAGCTACTTCCTCTGGTACTACGTGGCGTGGCACACCAACTCGATCCTGCTCTACGCCGTGGCCCATCGGGTTATGCACGGAGTCCAGTACATGGTCATGGTGTACGCCTTCATGCGACGCTCGGCGGCCACGGGCGCCTCCCGGCCCGGACTCTGGAGCCGGCTCGTCGGTTCCGGCCGACTCCGTTGGTTCCTGATCCTGGGAGGCGCCTACGCCGTCGCCTTCCAGCTTCTCATCAACCGTCCGCTGGACGAATTCGGCTTCGGCGTGGTCAACTTCGCGCCCTACCCCGCCATCCCCCAGTTCAACATCCCGGCCTTGGACTACGCCGGCGGCTACGAGCTCTGGTCCCAGATGATGCTCTACGCCTACGCCCTCCTGCACTACTACGTGGACTCGTTCATCTGGAAAGTGCGGGACAAGCAGGTGCAAGAGGGGCTGTAGCAGGATGACCGTCCGTCGCTTGCGCGCCGTCTTCCAGCGCTACCGCATCCTCTTCGTGATCTACGGCGTCGGGACGGTCGTCGGGTTGCGGGAGTGCTACTTGGCCCGAGCCGGCGAGTCCGTGGAGTGGGGCAGCGAGCGGTGGACCGAGATGACCGCAGTCGTCTCCCAACTCAACCCCGCCGACCCCGACACCGATTTCCTGGAAGGCGTCCAGTCGATGGTCGAGGGGGACGGGCAGGGGCTGGTCGCCCACTTCGAGGACGCCCTGGAGTCCGGGGCGAAGCACAACGAGTTCCTGTTGCGGGACTACGCCCAGCACCTCTTGGAGACGGGCGCGGGGTGGCGGAAGGTGAACGCCGCGGCCAACCGGTGGCGACGGAACCACCCGTTCTCCGACGAAGTCCTCTCGCTCTCGCTGGGGGCCGGTCCGCGCACGCAGGGCGACGTCTCGACGCTGCACCGGGAGCTGCGGGCGGTGCCCTGGATCGGCGGCGCCCGGTTGGAGCAGTACGAGGACGCCGGCCGTCGGCGGTGGCGCGTCCACCTTTCCTTCCGCCCGCCCCGGACGGTGGACGTGCGGGAGGCAGTGGCGGCGGTGTCGATCCTGGCGGTGCCGGAAGGCGACCGGGCGACGCACCGGGTCGCGTGCCGGACGCTGACCGAGTGCACGGTGTCGCGACGGCAGTAGGCGCAGAGGCGGCCTCGTGCTCTCGGGCCCGTGTCGTACCAATTTAGAAATGTCCGGTCTTACCAAGATAGAAATGTCCTCTTTCGGGCGATGTTCGGCGGGAGTCGAACTCGTGCCCGGGAGAGGAGCGAATGGAGTTGAGCTTGAAGGAGCGGGACCGGATCTCGGTGTTGAGGCAGGTGAGCGAAGGCGTGCTGGCGGCGGCCGACGGCGCGGCGCGCTTCGGGGTGACGGAGCGTCACTTCCGGCGCGTGCGCCGCCGGTTCGAGGCGGCGGGCGACGAGGTGGTCGTGCACGGGCTCCGGGGTCGGAGGTCGAACCGGTCGCTGCCGTCGGAGACGCGGGAGCAGGTGCTGGTCATGGCCAGGGACCCCGACTACGCCGACTTCGGCGCCACGTTTCTGGCGGAGCACGTCGAGCGGGAGCTGGGCGTGCGCGTCAGCGCGGAGACGCTGCGGGCATGGCGGAAGGGCGCGGGCTTGTGGCAGCGCAAGCGCAAGCGGGCGAAGCACCGGCGCCGACGGCCGCGTCGCGCCGCGCGGGGCGAGCTGCTCCAGTGGGACAGCTCGGTTCACGCCTGGCTTGAAGACCGGGGGCCGCCCGACCTCGTGCTGATCGCGCTGCACGACGACGCGACGAGCGGGTTCATGCACGGTCGCTTCGTCGAGCGCGACACGGGCGCCGCGAATCGGCGAGCGATCGTCGAGTGCCTCGAACGCCACGGCCGTCCGAGGGCGGTGTACGTGGACCACGCGGGCCACTTCGGGCAGCGCCTCGGCCCGGAGGGCAAGCGGACCCGGACGATCATCGGCACGGCGCTGGAGAAGCTGGGCGTCGAGGTGGTCCTGGCGAACTCGCCGCAGGCGAAGGGCCGGGTCGAGCGGACGTTCGGCACGGCGCAGGACCGGCTGGTCAAAGAGATGCGCTTGGCGCGAGTCACCACGCTCGAGGCGGCGAACCGCTACTTGGAGGAGCGGTGGGTTCCGTTCTGGAACGAACGCTTCACGGTGGCGCCGGCCGATCCCCTCGACGCCCATCGCCCGCTGCCTCAGGACATCGATCTGGAAGCCCTCTTCGCCGAGACGGACACGCGGGTCGTGGCCCGCGACTTCACCGTGCGCTTCGAGAACCGCTTCTGGCAGGTCACGGCCCGCGACGCCGAGGCGGCCGGCGTCGCGCCGGGCTCCCCCGTCGTCGTCGAACGGCGCCTCTCGGGCGAGCTGCGCTTCCGGCATCGCGGCTGCTACCTGACGCCCAAGGCCTTGGGGGCGGTCCGGTCGGCGACGCCCAAGCCGGCGCCGGCGCCCGCGACGGCCAAGCCCAGGCCCAAGCCGCCGAAGCCGGGAAGGGATCACCCGTGGCGCAAGCACTTCAGCGCCAGCGTGGCCCAGGCCGTGGCCAAGCGGGAACACCGCGCCGCCCACTCCAACGGGACCGGTCCCGAGCGGTGCAGGACCTCGTCCTGAGCCTGCAGGCGGGGACGGCAGCTCGCACTCCCCTTCCCGCAAAGGTCGGACGCGACCGCAGTGTCGGCATCCGTGCCTCCGAGGCTTGCCGGCGCTGCGCAGGTCGCTCGGCGCACCACGACCGTCCGAGCTGGCAGGCTCAGTGCGAACTGCGAGCCATCGGGGCAGCAGTGTCCGGACCCGTCCGCGTTGGCGTCCACCCGGCCAGAGCTTGGCCACGGCGACGACCTCGACTCGCCCGGCCGCCACTGGCCTTGAAGCGCCTGGAACAGGGCGCCCGGCGCCGTCCAGCCCAGGCTTGCTGGATCCGCGTGTCCTGCGCCCGACACCTGGCCCCCGGCCTCAGGAAGAACCCACCGTCCACACCATCAGGGGGGACATTTCTACTTTGGCCAACTACCGGACATTTCTACTTTGGCTTGACATCGTGCTCTCGGGCCCGACTTGCGCCCCTGCCCTCTGGTCCCCACTGTGTCCAGCGACGGCCGACGGTCAAGTTGCCGCTCGGAAGAGCCGGGCGGCATTGCAGCACTTGGAAGGCCAGCTGCCTTCCGCAGCAATAGGAGGACCCATGCGACGACTAGGGTTCGGAAGCGCCCCGCTCGCGACGGGGCTCTGCGCGACGCTCGTTCTCGTCCTTGCCGGGACGGGCGGAGCCGCGGCCCAGGCGGGCACGGTGACCGGAAGCGTCCGCGACGCCGTCAGCCTCGCTCCACTTCCCGGCGCTCAGATGTCCGTCGTGGGCACGGAGCTCGGAGGACTGGCCAACAACGTCGGCCGGTACCTGATCCTCAACGTGCCCGCCGGCCAGCACACGGTGCGCGTGGACATCATCGGCTACGGGAGCCGGGAGATCACCGTCACCGTTCCGGCCGGGGGCGCCGCCACGGCGGACTTCGACATCCGGGAAGAGGCGCTGGCCCTGGAAGGCGTGGTCGTGACCGGCACGGCAGGCTCGGCACGGCGCCGAGAAGTCGGCAACGCCATCAGCGGGATCGACGCCACCGACATCGAGCTCACCGCCATCACCGACATGGGCGACGTGCTCCAGGGGCGCGCGACCGGCATCCAGGTCAACGACCACAGCGGCCAAGTGGGGGCCGCCAGCCAGATCCGCCTCCGGGGCAACAACTCCATGACCCAGGGCAACAACCCGCTGATCTACGTGGACGGTGTCAGGATCGAAGGCAGTCCCATCGGCGCCGACGACGAAGGCGCCCAGACTCCCGGCGCGCTGGACATGATCAACCCGGCGGACATCGAGCGCATGGAGGTGATCAAGGGACCGGCCGCAACCACCCTCTACGGCACCGAGGCGTCGGGCGGGGTGATCCAGATCTTCACCAAGCGCGGCGTGCCCGGAGCGCCTGCGTGGCGGTTCTCGGTGGAGCAGGGAGTGAGCGTAATGCCCCACCAAGGGCCGTCGGCGGACGTGAACCCGTCTGGGCTCTTCCTCAACACCTGCCGGGATCCGGGCATCCTCAACCACCAGACCGGCGAGACGGGAGTGGACGAGCCGGGCTGTCCCGCCAACAACAGCTGGTTCCGCAACGCCCACCACCAAGTCTACAACCTCAGCGTTCGCGGCGGCGGCGAGACGGCCACGTACTTCGTCTCGGGACAGTACGGCGACCGGCAGGGCGTGGTGGCGCCGCAGGGGGCCACCAACTACAGCATCCGCGCCAACGTTTCGTTCCAGCCCATGGACGGCTTGGACATCCGCCTCAACAGTCATTACGCCCGCCGGAACATCACGTGGATCCCCAACGGCAACAACGCATCGGGCCTGTACCTCAACGTGCTTAGGGGGACCCGCGGCTACACGCCCGGCAACGACGACTCGCTGGTCCTGGAGAACGACATCTTCACCCACATCGACCAGTACATCACCGGCTTGGCCGTCAACTGGTCGCCTACTCCCGACTTTTCGCACCGGCTGAACGTAGGAGTCGACTACACGTCCTCCGACTTCATCGACTTCAAGGGCTGGGGCTTCTACGAGGAAGCCACCGGCGACCGCGAGATCGATCAGCAGTTCGACCGAAACCTGACCTTCGACTACAGCGGCACGTACAGCTACAGCCCGTTCGAGCAGTTCTCTTCCAGCTTGTCGTGGGGCGGACAGGTCTACGAAGAGTTCGGCTACGTGCTCAACGGCTTCGACGAACTCTTTGCAGGACCCGGGGAACAGGTGCTGGGCGACGGCAACAATCCGCGCGTGTTCGAGGGTCGGGTCACGGTCCGCAGCGGCGGCTTCTTTCTTCAAGAGGTTGTCGGATTCCAGGACAAGTTCTTCCTGACCGGCGGCGTGCGCTGGGACGGCTTCAGCACCTTCGGCGAGGGCTTCGGTCTGGCCGCGTACCCAAAGCTGCAGGGATCGTACCTGCTCTCCGACGAGAGCTTCTTCGCCTTCGATTGGGTCGATTCCTTCAAGCTTCGAGCGGCTTGGGGACGATCGGGGAAGGCCCCGGGAGCCTTTGCCGCCAAGCGCACCTACGAGGCGACTTCCGCCGACGAGCAGGTGCCGGCCGTGATCATCTCCAACTTGGGGAACGCCGACTTGGGCCCGGAGATCTCCGAAGAGCTGGAGTTCGGAGCCGACGCGTCCTTCCTCGACGGCAGGGTGTCGGTCGAGTTCACGGTGTTCGACCAAACCACCAAGGAAGCGCTGATCAACGTTCAGGAAGCGCCGTCGAACGGCACCGAAGAAGCGACTTGGTACAACCTTGGCGAGGTGCAGAACTGGGGAACCGAGGCCGTTCTGCACTTCGTTCCAGTCCGCACGGACGACATCGAGTGGGACGTGGCGTTCAACTACACGACCAACGACAGCGAGATCACCGACCTGGGTCCCCTTGAGGACCTGGGCACGACGCGGCAGAGGGGCTTGCCCCTGTGGATTCAGTGGGACGACATCCTCCAGAACCCGGACGCCGTGGGCGAGTTGCCCGAATACGAGAAGGGCTACATCGGCAACCTCTTCCCGACTTCGACCCTGGGCATCAACACGCGGCTGACCTTGTGGCACGACCTGACGCTGGACGTGGTGGGCGAAGGGCAATACGGGATGGTGAGGCCGATCGGGATCGCCTACCAGAACGTTCGCCGCCGGGTCTGGCCCGGCGACGGGTGCCCCGGCATTCAGGACGTCTGGTACGGAGGCGGCGATCGTGGGACCCTTACCGCCGCCGAAGTGGCTCGTTGCGTCGGGCCGTACTCGGATCAAGGAGTCTGGACCGACCCGGCCGACTTCTTCAAGATCCGGTCGGCGTCGCTCACCTACAGGCTCCCGGAGGGGTTGGTGCCTGGCACCAGAAGCGCCCAGATCGGGATATCCGGAAAGAACCTCCTTACGTTCACGGACTACAGGGGACTCGACCCGGAGGCCAACGACAACGGCTACGGGGATTCGACGCCGAACGAGTACTACAACATGGCCCCGCCGCGCGTGTTCATCCTCAACTTCGCCTTTAACTTCTGATGAGGAGGATGAAGATGACAACGACGAACCGGAAGAAGGGACTCGGCTTGGCGTCCGTCGCCGCGGCGCTGGGCGCCCTCCTCCTCTCCGCCTGCGACTTGGAGGTTCTGAACCCCGGTCGCATCCTGGACGAGGACCTGAACACCCGCGAGCTGATGCCGATCGTCGTGTCCGGCGCGTCGGCCGAGTTCAACGACGTCGTGGACGACTACGCCTTCGAGGTCGCCCGTCTCACCGACGACTTGGCCGGCACCGGCAGCTACTTCACGACGGGCAAGTTCCGACGAGGCGTCATGGACGCCGACGACAACGACGTGGAGACCGCCTGGGAGCAGGTCCACGAGGCCGCATGGGCGGCCGGCGGCGCCTGGGAGCGGCTTCAGAACGTGCTGGAGGGCGAAGCCAGCTCCTTCGACGGCGCGGCTCGGCTCTTCGTGCTCATGGGGCTGGCCCACAGAATGCTGGGCGAGAACTTCTGCGACGTGACGTACGACATCGGTCCGTTGCAGCCGAGGACGGCAGCGTTCGACAGCGCCATCGTCGCCTTCAACCAGGCCGTGACGATCGGAGCCGCGTCGGGCGCCGCGGATTTCGTGACCGCCGCTCACGGCGGAATCGCCCAGGCGCAGGCTGCGCTCGGCAACTGGAGCGCGGCGGCCCAGGCCGCGTCGATGGTCCCCACGGACTTCGTCCACAGCGCCATCTACCACCTTACGGCCAACAGCAACGTGATCTGGAACGAGTCCTGGGGCCGGGCGGAGGTGGGCGTGTGGGCGACGCCGGCCCAGACGGTCTACGACGGCGACCCCAGGGCGCCGTACACGGTCTGCGGCGAGTGGAACGACACGAACCGGCCTCCCAACCCGGACATGGGGGTCACGCGCACAGGCACCTGCACAGGGCAGGGAAGCGGCGCTCACCAGGGCGCCGACGGCCTCACGGCGCACTACCGGCAGGACAAGTACGACGAGGCCGGCTCCGACATCCCCGTCGTCACGGGAACGGAGATGCGCCTCATCGAGGCCGAAGCGGCCCTGACGAGCAACGACCTGGCGACCTTCACCGCCAAGATCAACGAGCTGCGCGCCCACTACGAGCTCGACCCCATTGAGCAGCCCGCCGCCGCCGGGGCGCTCGAGTTCCCGAACGCCCTGGACGACGCTTGGTCGATCCTGGACCGGGAACGCTACCTGACCCTGTGGATGCAGGCGCGACGGCTGTGGGACCTGGACCGCTGGGACCACCCCTTCCTCAACGGCGGAACCCTGATCGGCCCAGGCGCCACGCCGCGCGTATCCTGCATGCCGATCCCCGAGATCGAGTGCACCCTCAACCCGGAGATCCAGAACTCGTCGGTCTGCACCTAGCACGCCGGCAGAGCGCGCAGGCCGTGCGGCCGTCTCGCGCCAACCCGAAACAGTGCGCCCCCGCCGGAGTTCGGCCCCGGCGGGGGCGTTCGCCACGAGGAGGAACGCCATTGCTCCGCGCCGCCCCCGTTGTTGTGCTCGTCGCGGTCCTGTCGGGCGCCGGCTGCGCCACCTACCGGCCCGCGGTCGTCGAGGAGCTGGCGCCCGAACAGCGGGTCCGGGTGCGCGTGGAGCCCGAGGTCCTGGCCGATCTGGTGGCCTTCGCGGAAGGAGCCCAAGGCCAGCTGGGCGGTCGTTTCGCGGAGCTGCGGGGAGATTCGGTGGAGTTCCGGTTCGAGACCCCGTCCAGCTACCGGCAGGTCGTGCTGCATCGCAGCGCGATCCTGGGAGTGCAGCGGCGGGAGACCAGCCCGGCTCGGAGCATCGCATTCTCCGCGGCGGTGGTGGGCGGGATCGGGGTCCTGGCCTACCTGGGGTTCGAAGGCCAGGAGAGCGGCGACGACTCGCTGCCGCCGGACACGGAGGCGCTGGTCCCGCTCCTCGTCTTCACCGCGTGGCCCCGGTAGCCGCGCGACGCCGCCCTTTGACCGGCCGGCCGGCCATTGTATCTTTGGGTTCCAGTCGGCTGGCCAGCCGGCTCGAGCTGCGGTAATGCTGTACGACTGTTGAATCGCGGGGACGCTTGCCCCCAACTCAATCACCCTGGACAGGAAGAGGAAATGTCCAAACCAAGTGTTCGCACCCGGGCGCGCTTCGGCGCCTCTGCCCTCGTCGGCGCCGTCCTGGCGGCGTCGCTGATGGTCGGAGGAGCGCCGTCGCTGGATGCCCAGACCGGCACGGTCACCGGAACCGTGCGGAACGCCACCAACGGCTCGGCCATCGCCGGAGCCCAGATCAGCATCGCCGAACTCAACACCGGCATCCTGACCAACAACGTGGGCCGCTACGTGCTGGTGGGCATCCCGGCCGGGACCCACACCGTCGAGGTCCGCTACATCGGCTACACTGCCGAGAGCGTGGAGGTCACGGTCCCGGAGGGCGGCGCTGCGACGGCCGACTTCGAGCTTCGCTCCGACGCCATCAGCCTGGAGGGCGTAGTGGTCACCGGCACTGCCGGCGCGGCCCGCCGTCGGGAGATCGGCAACTCGATCTCCTCGATCAGCGGAGAGGTGTTCGAGAGCCAGCCGATTGCCCGGGTCGCCGACGCCCTGCAGGGCCGCACCTTGGGCGCCACGATCCTCAACAACGGCGGACAGGTCGGTGCAGGGACGACGATCAAGCTGCGCGGCAACAACTCCGTGTCGTTCAGCAACTCGCCCCTGGTCTACGTGGACGGCGTGCGAATCCGCGAGAGGGGCCTGATTCACGCCGTGGAGGCAAACCAGCAGACCAACCCCTTCGACGACATCAATCCGGCCGACATCGAGCGGATCGAGGTCATCAAGGGTGCTTCGGCCACGACGCTGTACGGCACGGAGGCTTCGGGCGGCGTGATCCAGATCTTCACCAAGCGCGGAGCGGTGGGCGCCCCGGCGTGGTCCCTCACCATCGACCAGGGGCTCAACACGCTGGGCCACGTCGGTCCGAGCGCCGACGTGAACCCGACCGGGCTCGGCATGAACAACTGCAACTTCACCGGCAACGGCGCCTTTCCCGGCGGCGACTCCCAGTTCCCGGCCGACCCGTCGTGCCCGGCCAACGGCTCCTGGCTGAAGAACGGCTACGTCCAGAACTACAACCTCTCCGTTCGAGGCGGCGCCGAGCGCATGAACTACTTTGTTTCCGCCAAGTGGGGGAACGAAGGAGGCGTGTTCAACACTGGCACGAACGAGCTCGGCGGTGCACGGCCCGATCAGGGGCAGGAAGTCTGGAGCCTGCGCGGCAACTTCTCCTTCGCGCCCGCCGAAGGCGTGGACATCAGGCTCAACAACTACTTCACGCACAAGGATGTTACCTGGGTCCCGGACGGCAACAACGCCGAAGGACTTCTCCTCAACGTGTTCCGAGGCGGCAGCGACTACACCAACGACGAAGACGGCAAGCTGCTGGACATGGACATCGCGACCGTCGGCGACAACTTCACAAGCGGCATAAACCTCATTTGGGACGGCGACCACGGAATCAGCCACAGGTTCAACACTGGCGTCAGCTTTGTCCGCCATACCTACTCCGAAGAAAAGCCGTGGGGCTACTTCTACGTGCAGCAGGGCGAACGCGAGACCAGGGAGCGGACCCGCCGGACGATGACCTTCGACTACAACGGGTCGTGGAACACGGACGTCTTTGGAGTGTCGTCCACTTTCTCGTGGGGCGGACAGATGTACAACGACTTCCTGACCGGCACCACTGGGAATGGTCGCGACTTTGCTGGCCCCGGCGACAAGGTGCTTCAATCCGGAGCCATCACGACCGCTTCGGAAGCGAACAGCACGATCACCAGCGGCGGCTTCTTCTTCCAGGAAATGATCGGAATCGCCGACAAGCTCTTCCTGACCGGCGGCGTGCGGATCGACGGGCACTCGACCTTCGGATCGGACTTCGGACTCCAGCCTTATCCCAAGGCGTCGGTGTCCTACGTGATCTCCGACGAGAGCTTCTGGCCCCAATCCATCGGCACCATGAAGTTCCGGGGCGCCTACGGAGCATCCGGCAAGGCTCCCGGCATCTTTGCGGCGGCAAGGACATGGAACGCCGTTGCCGGCGACGGCGGAAGACCGGGCGTGACGCCCGACAACCTTGGAAACCCCGAGCTGGGCCCGGAGCGGACTCTCGAGTGGGAAGTGGGCTTGGAGGGCACTGCCTTCGACGACCGGATCTCCTTCGAGTACCAGTACTACAACCAGGCCACCGTAGACGCGCTGATCGAAGTGACTCAGCTTCCCTCCGCTGGGTTCGTGGGCGTGCAGCTGGAAAACGTGGGCGAGCTGGAGACCACGGGCCACGAAGTCCTCGTCAACGCCAACGTCTTCGCGGCCGAGAACTTCAGCTGGGACGTGGGCGCCAGCCTCTCGACGAACCGGAGCAGAGTGCTCGACCTGGGCGGCCTCACGAACATCAACCTGGGATGGCGCAACTACGTCTACGCGCCCCAGGAATGCACTGCCGAGCTCGCCAACGGCGCGTCGTTCGACGGCAACGGCTTCATCGGCCAAGGGTGCACCCCCGGCGAGATGGTCTACTTCCCGCTTCCGGCGTTCTGCCACGATCGCGTGCAGAACCCGGACGAAGTGGCCGCGCCCAATTACGAAGACCAGTGCGTCGGCTCCACTACGCCGACGCGCACGATCGGCCTCAACACTGCGATCACGCTGGCCAACCGCGTCACGATGGACATGGTGTGGGAAGGACAGGGCGGCCACTGGCTTTCGTCGGGAACGGCGTACCAGAACACGCGACGCAGCGTTTGGCCGCTGTGCCGGGACACCTACGAGACGATCGCCGCCGGCGGACGCAACACGCTGACGGCCAGGGAAAGGGCCCTTTGCGACCCCTCGGTCACCCGCTACGGCATGTGGACGCAGCCTGCCGACTTCTTCAAGCTGCGTTCTGCGTCGATCAACTTCCGGATCCCCGAGGAATGGCTGCCGGGCCAGCTTCGGGCCGCCACCCTCAGGTTGCAGGGCCGAAACCTCCTCACGTTCACGGAGTTCGAGGGCGTGGATCCCGAGGCGTTCGAGGATGGTTCCGCCGAGGTGCTCTTCCGCCAAGAGTACTACAACCTGCCGCCGATCCGGAGCTTCCTGATGTCGCTCAAGGTCGACTTCTAGGAGAAAGGGACGAGACATGAACACCAGCAAAGCGACAGCGACGCGTCTGCGCGCCTTTCTCGCGACCTTCATGGCCGCCTTCGCCCTGGTCGGGTGCGAGGACGGCCTCTTCGAGGTGAGGAACCCCGGCAGGATCCTCGACGACGACCTCAACACCGTGCCGGGAGTCAACTCCCTGGTGACGGGGATGTCGTCGGACTTCTCGGTCGCCTACGACAACCTCTCCTTCACCACGGCGATCCTTTCCGACGAGATCGTGGGCTCGGGGAGCTACTTCTCGACCGGCCGCTACCGCCGGGGCCTTTTCGACTCCGACGACGCCAACGGCTTCTGGGGAGGCGTGCAGCGCGCCCGGTGGGTGGCCGAAGCCGGGCTGCTCCGCATGAGGGGGATCGACGACTACCAGTTCGACGGGAACCACAACACGGCCCGGGCCTGGCTCTTTGCTGGGCTGGCCAACCGCTGGTTCGGCGAGAACTTCTGCGGCGTCGTCTTCAGCACGCCGTACACGAGCGACACTCCTGGGCCGGGCGGCGAAGTGGACACCGGCGAGTACGTGGATCGGGACCAGGCGTTCTCACGGGCGATAGCCGCGCTCAACGAGGCCGCGCGGCACGGCGGCTCGGCGGGCCGGCAGGACATCGTCAACGCCGCGGAGGGCGCACTGGCCCAAGTGAACGTCGGCCTCGGCAACTGGAGCGCCGTGGCGACCCACGCGGCCAAGGTGCCCACCGACTTCGTGTACTCCGCCAACTACTCGTCCAACTCGACACGCGAGACGAGCCAGATCTGGAACGAGACCCACGGGCGCCACGAAGTGTCGGCCTTCATGACCGTGGCGGGGATCTACGGCGCCGGCGACCCGAGGACGCCGTGGACGGACTGCTCCGATTCGGCGTCCGGCTGTCCGAGCGGCAACGGCGCCGACGGCCAGACGATTCACTACCGCCAGGAGAAGTACCCGACCAGGGAGGACGACATTCCCTTGGTCAAGGGGACCGACATGCGCCTGCTGGAAGCCGAGAAGGCGCTGCGGGAAGGCGACCTTGCGATGGCGATGGCCAAGATCAACGCGGTTCGGGAGTTTCATGGACTCGATCCGGTCGAGTCCGACGGAAACATCGGTTCCCTGACGGGCGGGGAGGGCGGAAGCGCAAGTTTGACCTCCATGTCCGGGTGGGACATCCTGGACCGGGAACGCCACCTGACGATGTGGCTGGAAGGTCGGCGGCTGTGGGACCTGCATCGCTGGGACCACCCCCATCTGGACGGCGGCGGCGTGCTCTACGAAGCGACGGTGGCGCGGCGCGCCTCGTGCATGCCGGTCTCCGACGACGAGTGCCAGGTCAACGAAAAGGTGAGAGACCGCTGCTTCACGATGTAGGCCGGCGTCTCGACCGGTGAAGGACCCGCCTGACCAGCGGCAGCAGAGCAACCGCCCTCCGGCCCCGTGCGGGTCGGGGGGCGGTTTCCGTATCTTGGCGTCATGACTTCCCGGCGACGCCCCGGCCGCTTCGCGCTCCTTCTCGCGACCGCGCTTGCCCGGGCCCTCGCTCCCGTGGGCGCCGACGCCCAGGACGCCGACGCCCGCCCGCCCGTCCTCCCCAAGGTCGAGGGCGAGGTGCTGGACGACGTGAGCGGCCTGCCGGTGGCCGACGTCGTCGTGCTCCTGCCGAAGCTGGGAATGGCGCAGCTGAGCGACGAGTTCGGCTACTTCGCCTTCGAGTCCGTCCCTGCGGGCGTCCACGACTTCACGGCCTTTCACCTGGCGTACGTGGCCTTCGAGGCGCAGGCGCCCGTCGCCCCCGACGAAGTGCTGGTGCTGCGGCTCTCGCCGAATCCGATACCGCTGCCGGGAGTGGACGTGGAGGCTCTCTCGGACGATCAGCGGACGGCGTGGAGGTCGGGCCGCGCTTCCGACGTGATCTCGCGCCACGACGTGGCGGAGGCCGGGGAGCGCACCAGTCAGCTGCTGGAGGTGATCCGCACCAAGGCCCCGCCCCGCCTGCAGATCCGGCAACAGGGAGGCCGCGGCGGGATCGCCTTCTGCATCCAGTCGTCCCGACGCGCGCCTTCGGTCCAGGAGCTGCGCGACCTGGGCGTCGGATGCCGACCGGCGCTGGTGGCCATGGACGGCGTGGTCGTCTACACGCCCCCGCTGGGAAGCGAGATGGCCTCTACCGAGACCGCCAGCATGCCCGAAGACGTGGCCCAGATGATCCTCCGCCAGAACCCCAACGAGATCGAGAGCATTCGCATCCTGTCGCCCGCGGACGGGTTCTTTCGATACGGCGAGGGCGGACGTCTGGGCGCAGTGGAGATCACGACGCGACACCCTCGTCGCCGACGCTGATCCCTTCCATGCGCCCTCTCGCCTTGCCCGCGGGGCTCTCGCTGGTCCTGGCCGCCTACCTGCTGGACCCGCTGGTCAGAGGCACGCCGGGCCTGTTCTGGTCGTTCGCGGTCGCGTCCGCGGGAGTGCTGGCGTGGACGACGGTCCTGTACGCCAGGCGCCGGCAGCGCGTCGGCGACGACGGCTCGCCGGTCGGGGGGCCGGGGACCGGACTGACCTTGGAGCTGGCAATCCGCCGGCCACACTGGATTCAGCTTCTTGCCCAGGGCTCGGTTCTGGCGTGGTGGGGCTGGCACGTTCGGGCCGTGTACGAGTTCGCGCCGTTCATCTTGGCCCAGCTGGTCCTGGCGGTCGCCGTCGAAAGCTTGTTCGGCCTCGCGCGGCGCGGGCGCTGCACGTTGGGCTTCGGACCGGTGCCGGTCGTGTTCAGCCTGAACCTCTTCCTCTGGTTCCACCTTCCGTGGTTCTTCTTCCAGTTCGCCATGGTCGTGCTGGTGTACGTGGGCAAGGAGTTCGTGCGGCGGCAGGTGGAGGGCCGTTCCCGACACATCTTCAACCCGTCGGCGTTCGCTCTGGCGATTGCGTCCCTGGCGTTGATCGTCACGGGCCAGACGGAGATCACGCAGGGCGTCGAGATCGCCCAAAGCCAGTACGTGCCGCCGCACGTCTTCTTGGTGATCTTCCTGGCGGCGCTCCCCGGGCAGCTGCTCTTCGGGGTGGCGACGATGACGATGCCCGCCGTGCTGGTCATCTACGGCTTCAGCGCCGCCTACCACGCGGCGACCGGGATCTTCTTCTTCCACGACGCCTACGTTCCCATCGCCGTCTTCCTGGGGCTGCACCTCCTCTTCACCGACCCGGCCACGTCGCCCCGCTCCGAGATGGGGCGCGTCGTCTTCGGCGTACTGTACGGGGCCGGGGTCGTCGCCAGCGTCTTCCTGCTGAACGCGGTCGGCGCGCCGCCCTTCTACGACAAGCTGCTCCCGGTGCCGATCCTGAACGTGCTGGCGCCCCGGCTGGACCGCTTGGCCCGTGCCGTCGCCGGCCGGCTCCGCGTCGGGTGGGCCGCGGTTCCCGGCGCCGCGCCCGCGCGTCGCCGCTTGTTGACGGCCGGCACCTGGGCCGCCGTCTTCGCGACGCTGAGCTTGAGCGGCGCCCTCGGCGACGACCATCCCGGCCAGTACTACCCCTTCTGGCGAGATGCCTGCGAGGCGGGAAACGGCGCCGCCGGCACGGGAGAAGGCCGGCTAGCCGGCGGCGCCAGGGCGCAAGCGCGCGCCTGCGACTACATGGGGTTCATGCAGCAGAACTTCTGCGATCGGGGATCGGGATGGGCGTGCAACGAGTTCGGCGTTTTTCTGGCCCAGGCGGACCGCGACTACCGGGGCGCGGCGCGGGAGTTCGATCAAGCGTGCGCCCGCGGCTTCGACCCGGGATGCGCCAACCTTCGCGCACTCGTGAACGGCGGCGCCCCCGGCGACGACGCCTTCGTCCGCGCACGACCGCCGCCCAGCGAGATGCCCCTGGTTCTGCGAGGCAGCAAGGGGCCGGTGGCAGAGCGCGAGTTCGATGCGCTGGTCGCCCTGGCCTGCCATCGCGGCTGGCGAGAGTGGGAGTGCCGCTGACCGGACTCGGCGGTGGGCCCCTGCACGGACACTGCGGGCCCGTAGCAAGGCGGGCCGTACTCGGCCGCCTCCGACCACGGATCCGGGCCGATCCGCTCCAGGGAGCCGGCGTAGTGGGCCTGCTTGGCGACGCCCGTAGCAGGCCTCGTCGGCCGTCGATCGACTGTCGTGGAGCGGGATCAGCTCCCGTCCGAAACCGCCTCGGCCTTGGCCTTGCGCACCATCTCGCGCACGTCTGCCAAGAGGCGTTGGGCGTCGTAGACGATCCCGTCCTTGATCGTGTACTTGATCCCGCCGACGCGCTCCACCTCGCCAGTGTCGTCGTTGAGCTTTACGGCGCCGTTGCCGTAAAGGACCTTCAGGTTCTGCAAGGGGTTCTCGTCCACTACGACCATGTCGGCCTTGAGCCCCGCCCGAAGGATGCCGAAGTCGATCTCGGCGCCCTTGGGGTCGTGGAGCTCCTCGGCGCCGTGCAGCGTGGCGGCCCGAATCACCTCGATGGGATGAAAGCCCGCCTCCCGCAGAAGCTCCAGCTCCCTGATGTAGTCGAACCCGTAGAGCTTGTAGATGAAGCCGGAGTCGGAGCCGGTGGTCACGCGCCCGCCCGCGTTCTTGTAGTCGTTGAGGAAGTGCATCCACTTCTGATAGAACTTCTTCCAGTGGTACTCGTCTTCGCTGGTCCAGTAGAACCAGTAGGAACCGTGGGCGCGACGGGAAGGCTGGTAGAACTCCCACTGGCTGGGCAGCGTGTACTCGTCGTGATAGTCGGCCTCGCGAGCACGCATGACGTCGCGGCTGGCCTCGTAGATCGTCATCGTCGGGTCGATCCCGAAGCCCAGTTCCAGAAACCGGTCGATCAGGTCGTTCCACTGCTCCGAGCCGGGCTCGGCCGCTTGGTACCAAAGCCTGCCGACGTTGCCGAAGCGGTGCTGTTCGTCCTGGTAGTTGTAGTCGAGCGGCCAGGCCTGAACGCTGTACTCCGTCAACATGGACTCGAAGAGGCCGTAGTAGTGGGTCATCATGTCGAGGCCGACTTCGGCCGCGTCCAGCGCCGTCATCCGCGCCACGCCGGTCTGGGCCAGGTGGGCGACCGTGCCCAAGCCGTGCTTGTGGGCCTCGTCGATGACCGCCGCCATGATCATCGGGTCCATGGCAGTGAGCTTGAGCCCGTCGATCTTGGCGCCCTCGACTTCCACGTCGGCTGCCCAGCGCACCCATTCCCGCGCCTTGTCGGGCGAGTCCACCGGACCCTGGTCCCATCCTTGGCCGGGCCGCGCGTAGGTGAACATGCGTGGCGCGACGATTTCGTTCCGGGCTGCCGCCGCCTTCTCTTCAAGCGACCACATCATGGGTCCGTGGCCCACGCCCCGCGACGTGGTGATCCCGTGGCCCATCCACAGCTTGTAGGTGTACTCGGGCTGGGGCGCCTTCCCCGCCCCGCCGGTGTGGGCGTGCATGTCCACGAACCCGGGCATGACGAACATGCCGGTCATGTCCATCTCCTTCGTCGCGTCCGACGGCCTCCGGTCCTCGTCGATCGGCACGCCCGGGTAGCCCACGGTCCGAATCTGGGCGATCCGATCCCCTTCGATCACGATGTCCACGGGTCCCATCGGCGGAGCGCCGGTGCCGTCGATGATCGTGGCGCCGCGCAAGATGAGCCGCTCGTGTGGGCCGTCGCCTTCGTCGGCGCCCCGGGGGGTGGTCGGCTCCATCTGCGCCGAGGCCGGAGCGGAAAGGGTCGCCGCCGCCGTCAGAAGGACGGTCGCCAGGAGAGCGGCGCGACGCGTTGCGCCGACAAGCAGAGCCGAAGCGGGAGTGCGGGTGGAATCGGTCACGATCGAAGGAACTCCTGCACTTGCGGGAAGATGGACGTGCCCCTCGCCGGCATGGACATGCCCGTCGAGGGGGCGTCTCCCAAGCTACGCCACGCTTCGGGCTGGTCAAGGCTGGTCTGGTCAAGCCTTCGGGCTGGTCGAGCCCCCGGCTCTTCGGACTGGTCAAGCCCTTGGCCGTAGCGTACCTTCCAGTCGTCTCCCAAACTCCAGCAACGGGCCGACTCCAAATGCGGAAGCATCGAAGGCGAGTCGATGATCGGAGTCTCCGGGACGCGGGCGTGGAGTGAGACCAGCGGGATGACCGATGCCCCCAGCGGCACGGATTCGCGTCCCGTGGAGCCGGCGAAGCTGTCGCGACGCGGGGCGGCCCGAGAGATGGAGGCGCTGGCCCAGGAGATCGAGCGTCACGATCGGCTCTACTTCGTGGACGACGCGCCGGAGATCTCCGACTACGAATACGACCGGCTCTTCCGCCGCCTCCAGGCGCTCGAAGCGGCCCATCCCCATGCTGCACGGCCCGACTCGCCCACCCACCGCGTGGGCGCGCCCCCCCGGGAAGAACTGCCGAGCGTCGAGCACGCAGCCCCGATGCTGTCGCTGGACTCGTCCTACGAAGTGGGGGACGTGCGGCGCTTCCACGACCGGCTCCGCAAGGCCCTCGCCCCAGGCGACGTGCGCTACCTCCTCGAGCCCAAGCTGGACGGCGCTTCCCTGGAGCTGGTGTACGAGGGCGGCGTGCTGGTCCGGGCGGTCACCAGGGGCGACGGTCGCACCGGCGAAGGCGTCACCGAAAACGTTCGCACGATCCGCTCCGTGCCCCTGCGCCTGCGCGAAGATCGGCGGCCGCCGCCGGCGTTTCTCTCCGTTCGCTGCGAGGCGCTGATCTACGCCAGCGACTTCAAGGCGTTGAACAGACGCCGGGTCGAGGCCGGCGAGGACCCCTACCAGAACCCGCGCAACACAGCCTCGGGCGCGCTGCGCCAGCTCGATTCCCGGATCGCGGCCGATCGCCCGCTTGCGGTGCTGGCCTACGACGTGCTGCGGATCGAGGAGCGGGCGCGTGCAGCCGGGGCGCCGTCCGGGACCCCCGCGTTCCGGTCCGACTGGGACAGCGTCGAGGCCCTGCGGGAGTGGGGTTTTCAGGTCCCCGAGCGAGTGGCGCGGGCAGCGTCGGTGGACGAGATCGTCGAGTATCACCGCGCGTTCGGCGAAGCCAGGCCGAAGCTGGACTACGAGATCGACGGCATCGTGATCAAGCTGGACGACTTGGCGGCGCGTCCCCTGCTGGGAAGCACCTCGCACCACCCGCGCTGGGCGATGGCCTTCAAGTACCCGCCCCGGCAAAAGATCACCCGCATCGACCGGATCGTGGTCTCGGTGGGACGGACCGGCGTGCTCACGCCCGTCGCCCTGCTGCGTCCCGTGGAGGTGGGCGGGGTGACGGTGACCCGAGCCTCCCTCCACAACCGCGAGGAAGTGGAGCGCAAAGGCGTGCGGGAAGGCGACTTGGTACGCCTCCAGCGGGCGGGCGACGTGATCCCCCAGATCGTGGAGCGAGCGTCGGCGACGGAGTTGGGCGAGCCCCCCGAGCCGGTCCCGACGACGCAGGGGGAGCTGGCCCTGGCCGGAACGAACGCGCCGAAGCGTTCCGCCGCCTTCCGGATGCCCGACGCGTGCCCTTCGTGCGGCGCGCCGCCCGTGGAGCGGGGGCCGATCGTGGTCTGCGCCAACCGCCTTGCCTGTCGGGCGCAGCTGGAGGGCCGGATCGTTCACTTCGCGTCCCGTCGCGCCATGGACATCGAGGGGCTGGGCGAGAAGAACGCGGCGCTGCTCGTGAGGGCGGGCTTGGTGAAGGAGTTGGCAGACCTCTTCGACCTGAAGCCCGAGCAGCTGGTCGGTCTGAAGGACCAGTTCCCCGAGGAGTCGCCCCGCTTCGCCGAGCGTTCCGCCGGCAAGCTGGTGGAGGCGATCGATGGATGCAGGGGCGTCGAGCTGGCCCGCTTCCTGTTCGGCCTGGGGATCCCCGAGGTCGGAACGGCCGTCGCCCGCGACTTGGCCGACCACTTCCGCGGATTCGCAGCAGTGCGCGACGCGACGCAGCAGCAGCTCGCAGAGGTGCGAGGCGTCGGCGACAAGATGGCGTCGGCCATCCGCGAGTTCCTTGACGCTCCAGGCGTGCGCGACGCGCTGAATGACCTCGAGGTTGTGGTCGCCCCGGCTCCGACCTCCGCCCGGCACCCGACCTCCGCCCCGGCTCTGGTTGCCGCCCCGGCTCCGGCCGCTGCCCCGCCTCCGGCCGCCGCTCCGGCTCCGGCCGCCTCCGTCGCCGGCAAGACCTTTGTAATCACCGGCGCTTTCGAGAGCATTAGAAGGAGCGACCTGGAGACACGACTTCTGGAAATGGGAGCGCGAGTGGCGAGTGCGGTGAGCAGCAAGACCGACTACTTGGCCGCGGGCGACAAGCCGGGGTCCAAGCTGGCCAAGGCGAAGGCACTGGGCGTGACCGTCCTCGACGCGGACGCCTTCTTCGCGCTCCTCGACGTTCCCGGCCCGCCTTCGCCCTCGCCCGCCGACCCTTCCCGCTCCGCCGACCCTTCCCGCTCCGCCGACCCGTCCCACTCCGGCGAATGAGCGAAACGGTCTTCTATGTTCTGCTTCTCGTCGGAGGGTTCGGCGCTCTCTACTTCGGCGCCGAGTGGCTGGTTCGCGGGGCGGCCCGGGTCGCCACCTACTTCGGCGTCAGCCCGATCGTCGTGGGTCTCACCCTCGTCTCCCTCGGTACTTCGGCGCCGGAGCTCGTGGTGTGCGTCCTGGCCAGCGTCCGTGGCGACGGGGGCCTCGTGGCGGGGAACATCCTGGGCTCCAACTTGGCGAACATCGGCCTGATACTGGGGGCCACGGCCCTGATCAGTCCCCTGGCCGTCGCCAACCGGGTGATCAGCCGCGAGGTGCCGATCATGATCGTGATCACCCTCTTCGTCTTTCCACTCCTGCTGGACGGGGTCGGCCGCGGCGAAGGCTTGGTGCTCCTGCTCCTCCTCGTCGTGTACGTCGCCTTCACGTTCATGGCCGCCGACGACGAGATCAAGGAGATTCTGGACGAGGTGGAGGACCTGGCCGCCGAGCCCGAGGAGGGTCCCCGGCTGGTTCGCAACCTGGGGCTGGTCGTGGCGGGGGGCGCCGGGTTGGGGTTCGGGGGCTGGGCGATCGTCGAGGGTGCGGAGTACCTGACCCTGGTCTTCGGCATGAGCGAGTCGCTGGTCGGCTTCACCATCGTCGCCTTGGGGACTTCCCTTCCGGAGCTGATCACGTCGATCGTGGCGGCCGTCCGCCGTCAAGCGGACATCGCGGTGGGGAACGTGGTCGGGTCCAACATCTTCAACCTGACGGCGGTGATGGGAGGTGCGGCGGTCGTGCGAGGCTTTGAAGTGGACGAGAAGGTCCTGACGTTGGAGTTCCCGGCGGTTCTGCTCCTGTCGGTCGTCCTTTGGCCGGTCGTGACCACCGCCAGGGAAGTGCGGAGGGGCGAAGGCGTCTTCCTCCTTCTGGCCTACCTTGGCTTCGTGACTTGGCTCAGCCTTGGGCAGTGAGGACCTTGCCGCCCGCCTGAAGCGGGTCGAGTCCCGGAACGTGACCTACCTGGGGCGTCGCGTGCCTTTCTGGACCGACGCCCAGGGGGTCCGGGTGCGGGACGCCACGGGCAGGAGCTTCCTGGACTTGACGGGGGCGTTCGGGGTCGCCTTCGCCGGGCATCGACATCCGCGCATCATGGACCGGATCGCCCGACAGGCGGAGCGACTGGTCCACGGGATGGGCGACGTGCATCCTCCGGCGGCAAAGGTGGCGTTCCTGGAAGCGCTGGCGGCCCGGATGCCTTGGCCGGAGACGCGGATCGTCCTGGGGCTGACCGGCTCCGACGCCGTGGAAGCCGCCTTCAAGACGGCCCACCTGGCGACGGGCCGGGCCGGGATCGTTGCCTTCGAGGGGAGCTACCACGGGCTCTCGCTGGGCGCGCTTGCCGCCACGCACCGAGACCACTTCCGCCGTCCCTTCGTGGAGAGGCTGACGCACCACGTGCGGTTCCTGCCCTTTCCGACCAGCGCCCACGAGGCGGAGCGGGTGCTGGAGCGGCTGGCCTGCGCGCTGGCGGGCGAGTCGGCCCTCGGCGACGGCGGCCGGCCTGCAACGGCCGACGGCCCGACGCCATCTCCCGTCGGCGCCGTGATCCTGGAGCCGATTCAGGGCCGCGCCGGGGTGCGGACGCCTCCGGCGGGGTTTGCGCGGAGCGTCGCGGAGCGAACCAGAGCGGCGGGGGCGCTTCTGATTGCCGACGAGGTCTTCACGGGGATGGGACGAACGGGCGACTTGCTGGCGTGTGGAGGCGAGGCCGCGCCGGACCTTCTCTGCTTGGGCAAGCCTCTCGGCGGCGGCCTCCCCCTGTCGGCGTGCTGCGGACCGGCGGAGGTGATGGACGCCTGGCCGCCCTCGTCCGGCGAGGCCGTGCACACCAGCACCTTCCTGGGCCACCCGCTGGCGTGCGCGGCGGGGCTCGGGTTCCTTGAGACGCTGGACGCCGAAGGACTGGCCGCGCGTGCGGCGCGCCTCGGGAAGTGGACCGCCGAGTGCCTGAGGAATGCGCTGGCCGGATGCGGCTCGGTGAAGGAGGTGCGGGGCCGGGGACTCTTGCTGGGGGTCGAGCTGGACGGCCTCGCGGGGATTGCCGCGCGGGTCGCCGAGCGCGGAGTGGACCAGGGAGTGATCGTGCTGCCGGCGGGGAAGGACGGTCGAGTCGTGCAAGTGACGCCGCCCGCTACGATCCGGAAGGAGGAGTTGGAAGAAGGCGTGGAGGCTCTGGCGGCCGCGGTGCGCTCCGTCAGCGGGTCAGCGGGCTGAAGTGGCGAAGTCGATCCGTTCGGCCAGCTTCAAGTCCTTCTCGGTGACGCCGCCGGCGTCGTGGGTCGAGAGGGTGAGCCGCACCTTGTCGTACCGCACGTCGATGTCCGGGTGGTGATCGTGCTCGTCCGCCAGGGTCGCCACCCGGTTGACGAAGACGATCGAGGCACGGAACGACGGGAAGGCGAAACGCTTCCTGATGGCGTTCTCCCGAACCTTCCAGCCTTCACGAGCGTCCACCCAGCTCGCCACCTCCCCCTGGGAAAGTCTCTCGGCCATCGCGTGGTGCTCCTCTCGGATCGGGTCGGGGGACGTGCCCCCACGCATCCGAAGGTAACCCGGCAGGGCCGACCTGCAACCCGGCGCGTTCCGCCCGACCCTGCGCGACCGTGGAGGAACCCGTGTGCGTGCCCACCTCCTCGACCCCCGACGGACCCGACCCTGCGCGACCGTGGAGGAACCGGCCCGTTCCGATGGCATGGTCCTGCCCGTGGGGCTTCGGTGGCGCGGTCCCCTCGGGCCATCCGCTGGGCGGTCCCCTCGGGGGGGTTGACGCCCCTCCCAACTTTTCCCATCTTCAAGTTCTCGTTGCGGGGTGGAGCAGTCTGGTAGCTCGTCGGGCTCATAACCCGAAGGTCGCGGGTTCGAATCCCGCCCCCGCTATGACTCCAGCGAACACGACGCCAAAGGGCGCTTCGGGCCGTCGCCTTCGGGCGGCGATGTCCTGCGCACGCCGGCCAGGCCGTCGGCAGGGGACCTCCGGGTCCGTTGCCGGATCGGACCGGTCGGTTTTTTGTCGGCGGGTCCCACGGAGCCCGAGGCCAGGTAGCTCAGTTGGTAGAGCACGCGACTGAAAATCGCGGTGTCGGCGGTTCAATTCCGCCCCTGGCCATTCCGAAGCCACAGGTCCGTAGCTCAATTTGGTAGAGCACCGGTCTCCAAAACCGGCGGTTGGGGGTTCGAGTCCCTCCGGGCCTGCTGTCGCCACAGGGGCGACGGTCGCGAGACACGAGACACAAAGGAGACGCCCTCATCGTCTAACGGTCAGGACACCACTCTTTCAAGGTGGAGATCGGGGTTCGATTCCCCGTGAGGGTATGGGGTCGCCGGTCGGACCCCCGGCTGGTCCAGGGGCTGTAGCTCAGTTTGGTTAGAGTGCCGGTCTGTCACACCGGAGGCCGCGGGTTCGAGTCCCGTCAGCCCCGCTGCTGGACTTTGACAATCAGGGTCGTGGAGCACTTCCGGCTCACGTTCGCAACGCTGGGGCCGTAGCTCAGTTGGGAGAGCGCCTGAATGGCATTCAGGAGGTCAGGGGTTCGACTCCCCTCGGCTCCACTGCGACTGGCCGGTACGCCGGCCGAGCTCGGGTGGCGGAATTGGCAGACGCGCAGGATTCAGGATCCTGTGGGGGTTACCCCGTGAGGGTTCGAGTCCCTCCCCGAGCATTGCGAGCCGGACGGCAACTTGCCCACGTGCTGGAATTGGTAGACAGGCTGGTTTGAGGGACCAGTGTTCGAAAGGACGTACAGGTTCGAGTCCTGTCGTGGGCATCGGAGCGCGCCCGTAGCTCAATTGGATAGAGTACCTGACTACGGATCAGGGGGTTGGGGGTTCGAGTCCTCCCGGGCGCACTTATGGGGAATCGGGGCGACGAAGCGGGAAGCGGGAGTTCTCGGCCGGGCGCGTAGCTCAGTTGGTTAGAGTGCCACGTTGACATCGTGGAGGTCACAGGTTCGAGTCCTGTCGCGCCCACTGTCCTTGAGTCGGGGCCGTAGCTCAGTTGGGAGAGCGCAGCGTTCGCAACGCTGAGGTCAGGGGTTCGACTCCCCTCGGCTCCATTGTTCGTCCTCAAGTCCGACTTGGCGGGCGATGGAGGGTTGTGCCGATCCGCCCGCCTCTGGCGGACCGAAGGAAAGATTGCCACCGTAGCTCAGCTGGTAGAGCACGTCACTCGTAATGACGGGGTCGTCGGTTCGAGTCCGACCGGTGGCTCTGGAGCAGGTTTGCTAGCCCCGTGGTGTAACTGGCAACACGTCTGACTCTGGATCAGAAGAGTCCTGGTTCGAGCCCAGGCGGGGCTACTCGGAGGGATGGCTGAGCGGCTAAAAGCGGCGCCCTGCTAAGGCGTTGGTCCATTGGGCCACGTGGGTTCGAATCCCACTCCCTCCGCTGGAGCGAAGCGAAGCGGTGGGCGTGGGGTTCGAGGTTCGAGCCGAAGGGGGTCGGGCCGGAGGGCCGAGCCCCGGAGACGGTCGGCGGGAGCCGGCCCATCCCACTCCCTCCGCTGGAGCGAAGGACGGGTGGCCGAGCGGCTTAAGGCGCACGACTGGAAATCGTGTGGGCATCTTGCCCGCGTGGGTTCGAATCCCACCCCGTCCGTCGAAAATCAGCGGGGCGTGGCTCAGTCCGGTAGAGCGCTGCGTTCGGGTCGCAGAGGTCCCCGGTTCGAATCCGGGCGCCCCGATTCTGATTCTGCATCCACGACACCTGGGAGGCGTAGTCCTAACTGGTAAGGCACCGCACTCGAAATGCGGCGTGCGCAAGCACTTGGGGGTTCGAGTCCCTCCGCCTCCGTTCAACCCCGCCTTCTCCTCCGCGAGGGCCCGGGCCTCTTGAAGCAAGTCCTCCAGTCCTACCGGACCGGCGAGCTGTGGGTCGCCGACGTGCCGGCCCCCAAGTGCTCGCCGGACGGGGTCCTCGTTCGCACCCGGTACAGCCTGATCTCGGCCGGCACGGAACGGACGATGACGGAGCTGGCGAGGAAGAACCTCGTGGCCAAGGCCCGGGCGCGGCCCGACCTGGTCCGCCGAGTCGTGACCAAGGCTCGGTCGGAAGGGATCAAGCCGACGGTCGAGAAGGTCTTCGCCAAGCTGGACGAACCCGTCGCACTCGGGTACTCGGCAGCCGGCGAAGTGGTCGAAGCAGGTCCCGACGCCGGCGTTCTCAAGCCTGGCGACCGAGTGGCCGCGGCGGGAGGCGGCTACGCCAGCCACGCCGAGTTCAACTCCGTCCCCCGCAACCTCTGCGTCCGGATCCCCGACGGCGTATCCACCGCCGACGCCGCTTTCACGACACTGGGAGCGATTGCCCTGCAGGGAGTCCGCCAAGCGAACCCGCTGCTGGGCGAGCGGGTGGTGGTCGTGGGTCTGGGGCTGGTGGGACTGCTCACGGTCCAGATGCTCAAGGCCAACGGGTGCGCGGTGCTGGGCGTCGACCTGAACGAAGCCCGCGCCCGCCTTGCCGAAGCGTTGGGCGCCGACATGGCGGCGACCGGCGACGTGGAAGAGGCCTGCGAAGCATTCACCGGCGGACGCGGCGCCGACGCCGTGATCATTGCCGCCGCCACGTCCGGAAACGGCCCCATCGAGGTTGCGGCCGACGTGTCGCGCCAGAAGGGCCGCGTCGTGGCCGTCGGATCCGTGGGGCTGAACGTCCCTCGGGACGCCTTCTACCGGAAGGAGCTGGATCTGCGGCTTTCCATGTCCTACGGCCCCGGGCGGTACGACGCGAGCTACGAGGAGGGCGGGACCGACTACCCGTTCCCGTACGTTCGCTTTACCGAGCAGCGCAACATGGAGAGCTTCCTGTACCTCGTGCAGCAGGGAAGGGCGACTCCCGAGGCGCTGGTCACCCACACGCTCCCCTTCGAGAACGCGCTGGAGGGGTACGCGCTGCTGGAGAAGACCGCCGAGGGCTCCGACGTGCGCAGCCCCGGTCCTCTGGGAGTCCTCCTGAAGTACGGGGAGGCAGCCGACTCCGCGGCTTCGGTCAGCCTTGCCGGCACGGCGTCCGATCAGCAACGGCACCGGACTTCGGCGACAGCGTCCTCCCGGTCCGTCGGCGCACGCACGATCGGCGTAGGCTTCCTCGGCGCCGGCGCCTTTGCCCGCAGCGTGCTGCTGCCCCGGCTGGCCAGAACGAAGCGCGCCGCTCTGACCAGCGTGTGCACGGCCACGGGCCGGAGCGCCCGTCAAGCAGGCGAGCGGTTCGGCTTCGCGACCGCCGCCACCGACATGAACGCGGTCCTGAACGACCCCGACACCGACGCCGTGTTCGTGGCCACCCGCCACGACTCTCACGCTTCCCTGGCGGCGGCAGCGCTGCGGGCCGGCAAGCACGTCTTCGTGGAGAAGCCCCTGTGCATCCGAGAAGCTGAACTGGAGGAAGTCGCGTCGGCGCTGGAGGACGCTCGGGCCGCCGGCCTTCGGCCCTGCCTGACGGTCGGCTTCAACCGCCGCTTTTCGCCTCACGCCCTGGCGCTGCGCGCGGCCTTCGCCGAAAGGCGCGCACCGCTCGCGGTCAGCTATCGGGTCAACGCGGGCGCCGTGCCGGCCGACCACTGGGTTCTCGATCCTGCCGTCGGGGGCGGCCGTCTGATCGGGGAGGCGTGCCACTTCGTGGACTTCTGCAACGCGCTGATCGCGAGCGAGCCCGTCTCGGTGGCAGCTGCCGCCCTGTCCGAGGACCGCCCGGGAACCGCGCCGCCGGACTCGGTGGCCCTGACCATCGAGTACGCCGACGGCTCGCTGGCAGCGATCCAGTACTTGGCCGGAGGTCACAGGCAAATGCCGAAGGAGCGCTGCGAGGTCTTCGCGGGGGGTCGGAGCGCGGTGTTGGCCGACTTCAGGTCCACGACCTTCTACGGGGGAGGCCGGGGCGTGCGGGGCAAGCAGGACAAGGGGTTCGACGGAGAGTTGCGAGCTTTCCTGGACGCATGCCGGGATCGGGGCCCGTGGCCGATTCGGTGGGACGAGATCGCGGCAACTCATCGCGTGTGCTTCGCCGCGATGCGGAGCTTGGGGAACGGCCGGCGGATTCCGCTGGGGCCGTGAGCAACCCACAGCGCCGACGGGCGACTTCGCTTCAGGCCGTCCGCGGCCGCCTTCGGGTCCTCAGCGTCGTGGGGGCGAGGCCCAACTTCGTGAAGGCCGCGTCGCTGGTGGCCGCGTACCGGGGCTGCGAATGGATCGATCCCGTGCTGGTCCATACGGGACAGCACTACGACGAGGCCATGAGCGCCAGCTTCTTTCGGGACTTGGAGCTGCCCCGGCCCGCCGTGGACCTGGGAGTGGGATCGGGGAGCCACGCCACGCAAACCGCCGAGATCATGAAGACCTTCGAAGCGGCGGCGCTGGAGCTCCGGCCCGACGTCGTCCTGGTGTTCGGGGACGTGAACAGCACGATCGCCTGCGGATTGGTGGCCGCGAAGCGCGGGATCCCGCTGGCGCACGTCGAGGCGGGGTTGCGGAGCGGAGATCGGACGATGCCCGAGGAGATCAATCGCGTCCTCACCGACGCCATCAGCGACCTTCTCTTCTGCACCGAGCATGCCGGCGTGGAGAACTTGGCCCGGGAAGGGGTCGCCGGCGACCGTGTCTTCCTGGTGGGCAACACAATGGTCGACACGCTGCTGCGTTGCCGCGACCGGTCCAGGGCTTCGGGCGTGCTGGAGGAGCTGGGCCTGCCGGCCGCGGGCGAGGACGGCGACGGATACGCGGTGGCGACGCTTCATCGACCCTCGAACGTGGACGACCGGCGAACGCTCGCTGGGATTCTCGACGCCTTCGAGGAGTTGCGGGCCGACCTGCCGATCGTCCTGCCCCTCCACCCCCGTCTTCGGAAGACGCTGGCCCGCTTCGGCCTGGAGCGGCGGGTCGCGGCGACCCGTGTGCGCACCACGGAACCGTTGGGCTACTTGGACTTTCTCAAGCTGGTGGACAACGCCCGGGTCGTGCTCACCGACTCGGGGGGGCTGCAAGAAGAGACCACGGCGCTGGGCGTGCCCTGCGTCACCCTCCGGGAGAACACGGAACGCCCAGTCACCGTCGAAGCGGGCACCAACCGGCTGGCCGGGACGAGTCCGGGCCGAATTGTGACGGCTTGCCGCGACGCGCTGGCCGAGTCGGTCGGGAGCGAAGCACGCTCGTCGCCGCCGCTGTGGGACGGACGGGCCGGCGAAAGGATCGTGGCGGTGCTGAAGGAAAGGCTGGCCTAGCTGCAAGGGTGGCGGGCCGGGCGCCGCCGGCTCAGCGGATCGTCGCCCGGGCGCCCAGCTGGACCCGCCACCGGGAGAACGCCCCCGGGTCGGGCATGAACGTCTTGGCGGGCGCGGTGAATTCGAACACCGGCTCGCCTTCCGCGTCGAACTCCACCAAGCGCAAGGGCGAGGTCGCCGACGGGTTGGCGGTCTTGCGAACTCCCCACGCGCTGTTGACAAGGTTGCCGACGTTCATGGCGTCCACGCTCAGCTGCAAGGTCCGACCGCCGAACGCGATGTCCTGCAAGATGCGGACGTCCACGCCGGTGAACCACGGTGCCAGCGCGCCCATCCGCTCCGAGATGCGGCCCCGGTTGCGGCTCAAGTACGGGTCTTGCTCGATGAAGGCGTTCAGCGCCGCCCACTGCGACGGGTCCGCCAACTTGATCTCGCTCTGGTCGCGGGGCACGTAGATCAGGTCGTTGCCGGCGTATCCGTCGCCGTTCACGTCGCCAGCGTAGACGAAGGAAAAGCGGTTGCCGCCCGCAGCCGTGAAGCGCCCGCCTTGGGCCGCTTCCGCAAACACGCCGACGTGCGTGGCGAACCGCTCGGACCAAGTGCGCGTGTACGTCGCCGTGGCCAGCACGCGGTGCCTGGGGCCGAACTCGGACCACGAAAGGCGCGGGTTGTTGGGGTCGCCCTGAGAGGGCATGTTCTGCCACATGAGCGACGCGATTTCCGTCGTCTTCATGTTGTTCTTGGCCTGGGTGAAGGCGTAGGCGAGAGACGCGGCGCCGGAGGCGAAAGTCCTGCGCAGCTCCCCCGTTGCACTGACGTTGTAGCCTTCGCTGGTGTTGTCCAGGATGTAGATGCCGGCTCCGCCGTCGTCGTTGAGTTCGCTGGCGCCGGGCCCGCCGTAGTAGGGCCGTCCGTCCCTCAGCGTTCGAGCGGGCCTGGCCAAGTCGGCATTGCGGACGACCACGGCGTTGACGTCGTTGCCGTAGACCAGCTCGACGGTGGCCTCGAGTCCTTCGGCGATCTCGTGGTCCACGGCGATGTCGGTCACCCACACCTGCGGCCACTTGAAGTCCGGGTCCAAGGCGTTCAGGTCGAACGACTGCTGCAGGACCGTGTTCTCGCTGATCTCGACCTGGGGCACGTCGGTTCCCGGCGCCCAGATGTTGGGGTTGGCGCCCGGGTTGGAAACGACGTTGCCGAACCAAACGAAGGGAATGCGGCCGGTAAAGAGTCCGGTTCCGCCCCGCAGGCGAGTCGATCCGTCGCCGCGCGCGTCCCAGTTGAAGCCGAGGCGTGGAGAGAGGAGCGGCGCGGCGCCGGGAAGTGCGCTCTGGTCCACGGTCTCCGGGTCTCCGTGCTGGTCGATGGCGACGAGAGACCGAGAGTAGGGGTTGTCCACGGGCTCGGTGAAGTACATGGGCACGTCCACCCGAACCCCCGCCGTCAGGTGAAGGTTGGCGCCGACGGGAAACTCGTCCTGGGCGTAGAACGACAGCTGGCCGACCTCGGTCTTCTCTCCCTTGTACGGGCCGGTTCCGATCATGCTTCCGAAGTCCTTGGCGGCGTCTTCCGTGGCGGAAAAGAACTCGTCCACCGAAGAGAAAGTGGAGCCGATGGGCAGGAAATAGGGCAGGAAGAAGAGGCCGTGGCGGAAGAGGTTGAACGAGTTGAGGAAGCCGAAGTACTCGAAGTTGACCCCAGCCGTCAGAGCGTGCCTTCCCCTGTAGTAGGTCAGGTTGTTGGTGAGTTGATAGACGTTCTGGTCGACCACGTTGCGAATCGAGAAGGGCTCGTGGCCCAGGGTCGTGTAGCCGATTCCGTCCTCGCCGATCTCGATTGTCGGGTAGTCTTCGCTGAAGGGTTCGCGGAAGTCGCGGAACCGGTTGTAGCTCGCAAAGAAGCGGTTGGCGTAGCTGTCGCCCCGGCTGTTGAGTTCCACGGCGAGGGAGTGGAGGTTGTTGTTGATCGCGTAGCCGGAGTTCCGAAACGGAAGGGACGCAGCGTTGGGGCCGCGACCCGCGTTGTTGTAGGCGAGAGCGAAAGCATGCGGGCCCTGTTCTCGACGGGCGTCCAAGTAGCTGTAGCGGACGGTCAGGTGCTGCCGGTCGCTGGCGTTCCAGTCGACCTTGGCCAGCAGCTTGTTGTTGTCGGTTGCGTGGACGTAGTCTTCGTAGGGGCCGGGGTCGTAGCCGTAGGCGGCGATCATCCGGTCGCGGATGGCGTCCATGACGTCGGCCCGCACTCGCGACTCGCCCAACTCCAGGACGCCGTCCCTGTCGGCCACGAAGTCGGAACCCGGATCGTCTCGCCGCTCGATCTCGGCGTTGGCGAAGAAGAGCAGCTTGTTGCGGACCAAGGGTCCCGAAAACGTGATTCCCGACTGGTTGAACGCCAAGTCCGGGCGTGCCGAAACCGTGACGCCCTCGATCTTGTTGCCGATCAGAGACTCGTTGCGCGTGAACGTGTAGACGGAAGCGCGGAACTCGTTGGTGCCGCTCTTGGTGACGGTGTTCACGTTGGCGCCGGTGAATCCTCCTTCCCGCACGTCGAAGGGCGCGACCGACACGTGCACCTGCTCGATCGCGTCGAAGGGGACGGGTTCGGCGTTGGCTTGGCCGCCGGGCGCCGGGTCGTCGAGTCCAAAGGGGTTGCTGAAGTACGAGCCGTCCAAGGAGACGTTGTTGAAGAGCCAGTTGCGGCCGGCGAAGGCCAAGTTGCCGTCGTTGCGGGGATCCGTGCGAATCAGGTCGCGCACGGTGCGCTTGACGGAAGGCAGAACGGCCACCTGCACCGGATCGACCGACGTGGCGGCTCCCGTGCGTCCCGCCTCTGCAAGGTCCTTTGCCGTGACCACGACCTCGATGCCCTGGAGCTGCACGGCCTGGGCCGTCAGCCGGAAGTCGATCCGCAAGGTCTGCCCCAGAACGACGAAGACGCCTTCTTCCGACTGGGCGCCGAAACCGATGAACTCGACCGTGACCGTGTACGGTCCGCCTACGCGCAGGTTGGGGAGCCCGAAGGCGCCGCCCTCCCTGCTGACGGCAGAGTAGCGGGCGCCGGACTCCACGTGCACGGCGACAACGGACGCGCCGGACAGCGGCCGACCGTCGGAGTCGTGGACGAATCCGGCGACGGCCCCCGTGGTGACGCCTTGGGCGGACACGCCGACGGGAAGCGTCGGCACGGCGGCCGCCGCAAGGGCAAGGGCGAGCGCCGCCGGGCGGCAGACGGCGAGGATCGCGGATGGCGACGACGAACGAACGAGCTTCATGGCTGGCGTGGGGTGCGGGGACCGCTCCAAAGGCGCCGGCGAGCCAGGGCCGAGGCGATCTCGGAGACGATGCTCCTCTTTTGGCCGTCGGCCTGCACATGCACCTGAAACGTCTGCATGGTTCCGTTGTCGGCCATGTCGTAGAGCTTGCCGTCCAGGACGAACGGCGTCGGCGACGCTTCCACGACCGCCCCGGGCGAGGACCGCTTGTCGCGCGCGCTGAAGGGTCCCAGCGTCACCTGCGTGATTCCAGGAACCGCGACGATCGTTCGGAGGATCTGGCGAGCCGACGCCGACGGAATGTCGTCCAGCCGGCGGATCGGCCTGCCCCAGATCGTGGCATGAGCCTTCGGCCCGCAGGAAACGGGCACCTGGACCGGGCCCGAGTGAGACTTGCCTTCCCGCACCGAAGACCGGGCGCCCCGGCCCCCGGGCCGCTTTCCAAAAGGCGTCGGGTCGGCGTTGCGACGCTCCCAAGCTGCCGAGAGCCCTCCGAAGGCGGGGTCCCTCTGGCGTTCGCGACGGCGAAGTATCCTGTACACTGCCCGGTCGATCTCGGTGGAGCCGATCGCGGCGCCGATCCATCGGTCGCTGCGCTCCAGTTCGGTCGTCACGTCGGCAAGGACGGCCCGCGGCACGACGATGTCGTCCTTCCTTTCTCTTCTGCAAATGCGTCCGACCGACGAGATGATCTTCTGGCGCGCGAAGGGCTTCTGGCGTCCGTCCGACCCCAGGACCTGCCAGCCGGCCTCGGCGCTGAGGAGCGAGAGGAGCGACTTGGCCGCCTTGAGAGCGCTGTCCGCCACCGCGTCGGCGTAGAACTGCAACATGCGGTGGCGCAGGAAGTTCGGGTCGGCAAGCACCACGGGTCGCCCGACGCGGCTGGCGTGGACCAAGCCGAGCGCCGTGCCGATCGACTCCCTCCACATGTTGGCGAGGAGCCCCGACGAGCTCTCGATGGCGCGAAGATCGGCTTCGACGAACTCGGCCGAGTTCGCCTCCTGGTCCAGAAGCTCGTCGGTCGGGTCGATGAAGTCGAAGTGCTTGCCGTACTTCTTCTTGACTTCGTCGCGCCACTTGTGCTTCTGGAGGTCGGTGCAGCCGCTGATGGGGCCGCTCAAGTAGACTCGAAACTTGCCGGCGCTGGACATGACGGCTTCTCCAGTGGCTGGGGGGACGGAGAAAGGCGCTGCCGGCCCCCGTGGCGGCTCTGGTGGGTGCATGGGGGCTGGCGCGCTGGGCTTTGGTGTCGTAAATGTAGCGAGTCCGCCACCTGCCCGCCGTGCGTGCGCGCGGTTGGAATCGAGAGCCGTGGAGGCGCGCCACGACTTCCTCCGTCCCCGGCGCGCTCGCGCGGGCCGGTCCTCTTCCTCCGTCGCGTCGCCGCACCCAGGAGCCGTCATGTCTTGCCAAGCCGACACCGGCTGCGCCCCAACGCCCTACTCCATGCCCAGCGTGCTGCCCGCCGGCCGTCGGGTCCCCCAAGCATGTCTCCGGCCCGCTGGCCGTCGGGTCCATCGAGTCGGCGTCGTTCCTGCCTGCCGTCGGGTCCATCGAGCCCGCATCCTCCCCGCCCTGGTCCTTTCCGCCTTGACCGCGGCGGCCGGCTGGACGCGCGTGGAGGCGCAGTCGCCGACCGGCCCGTCTCCGATCGCTCAAGCCCTGGAGTGGATGAGCTTTCGGGAAGTCGGTCCGGCGATCATGGGCGGGCGCGTGGCAGACGTGGCGCCGCTGGAGTCCAACCCGGCCAAGTTCTACGTCGGCCTGGGCTCCGGCGGGGTGTGGCTCACGGAGAACAACGGGATGTCGTGGACGCCCCTCTTCGACGACCAGCCGTGCTCGTCCATAGGCGACGTGACCGTCTTCCAGGCGAACCCGAACGTGGTGTGGGCCGGCACCGGAGAACCACAGAACCGGCAGAGCTCCCAGTACGGATGCGGGGTCTTCAAGTCGACCGACGGCGGGCGAACGTGGACGGACGTGGGCCTGGCGGACACGCGCCACATCGCCAAGATCGCGCTCCATCCCGGCGACCCGGACATGGCGTACGCCGCCGCGGTGGGACACCTCTTCGGACCCAACGAAGAACGAGGAGTCTTCAGGACCACCGACGGAGGCGCCAGCTGGCAACGGGTGCTGTACGTGGACGAGGACACGGGCGCCATCGACATGGTCATGGACCCGTCGGACCCGCGCACGCTCTTCGCGGCGATGTATCAGCGACGGCGGACGGCCTTCGGCTTCAGCGCCGGCGGCGGGGGCAGCGGCCTCTACCGGACGACCGACGGGGGCGACAGCTGGACCGAGCTGACCAACGGGCTTCCCAATGGCGACAAGGGACGGATCGGCATCGACGTGCATCGGCGGAACGGCAACTTGGTCTACGCCCTGGTGGAGTCGCGAGGCGCCGGCCGCGGCTTGTACAAGTCCACGGACCGAGGCGAGAGCTGGGAGAAGGTGTCGGACCGCAACCCCCGGCCCATGTACTTCAGCATGGTGCGAATCGATCCCAACAACCCCGAGCGCATATACCTCGGCGGGGTGCGCTTCTCCGCCTCCGACGACGGCGGCAGGACGTGGTGGGAGGGCGACGCCGCGGAGGGCGTGCACGTCGACCATCACGCCCTGTGGATCGACCCCGGCAACTCCGACTACTTGGTTCTGGGCAACGACGGAGGCGTCGCCACGAGCTTCGACGGCGGGCGCACGTGGCGACATCACAACAACATCGCCATTGGCCAGTTCTACGAGATCGGCGTGGACATGAGCGACCCGTACCGAGTTTGCGGCGGACTCCAGGACAACAGCTCCTGGTGCGCGCCCAACGAGACGGTCACGGGCTACGGGCTGCGCAACCGAGACTGGATCGACGTCTGGGGGGGAGACGGATTCTACAACCAGTTCGATCCCGACAACCCCAACATCTTGTACACCGAGTCCCAGGGCGGAAACTCGGGGCGCGTGGACTTGTCCACCGGCGAGGTGCTGACCATGCGCCCGTCGTTGCCGCCGGACCCGGACGCAGAAGAGGGCGAGGAGCGAAGATACAGGTACAACTGGAACGCGCCGATCGTGGTCTCGGTCCACAACTCCAGCACGGTGTACGTGGCCAACAACCACCTCATGCGTTCTCGGGACCGGGGCGCGACGTGGGAGGAGGCGAGTCCCGACCTGACCAAGGGGATCGACCGCGATTCGCTGGAGATCATGGGGGCGCTGGTGACCGACTCGACCCTTTCGCGCCACGACGGGATCAGCACCTACGGCAACGTCACCACGGTGGACGAGTCGCCCTTATCGCCCGACGTGATCTACGTGGGAACCGACGACGGCAACGTGCAGGTCACTCGCGACGGCGGGGCCACGTGGACCAACGTGGCGGGGAACGTGCCGGGACTGCCCGACCGCTCGTATGTGAGCAGGATCGACGCTTCGCACCACGTGGCGGGCCGCGTGTATGCCACGTTCGACCGCCATTGGGACGACGACTACGCGCCCTACGTCTTTGCCAGCGAGGACTTCGGGGCGACGTGGCGAAGGATATCGAACGGTCTGCCGGAGTGGTCCGTCAACGTCGTGCGGGAGCATCCTCGCAGCCCCGACCTGCTCTTCCTGGGCAACGAGGTCGGCGTGTTCGCATCGGTGGATCGGGGCGAGTCGTGGCACAGGATGGGCGGCCTGCCGACGGTGCCGGTGGACGACCTGGTGGTGCACCCTCGGGACAACGACCTGGTCGTGGGCACCCACGGACGCAGCATCTGGATACTGGACGATCTGGCGCCGTTGCAGCAGATCGCCGAGGGCGGGGCATTCGACCGACAGGCGCACCTCTTTCCAGTGGCGACGGCCACTCAGCGCTTCCGTTTGGGCGGTTGGCCGTTCAAGGGCGACGTGTACGAGGCCGAGAACCCGCCGGACGGAGCCGTCGTGCGGTACTGGCTGGCGGAGGGCGTGGACTCGGTGAAGCTGGTGGTGACTTCCGCCATGGGAGAGGAAGTGCGCGAGCTGGAGGCCACGGTGGAAGCGGGCATGAACATGGTCGTATGGGACATGCGGGAGGCGCCGCCGGTGGAGGTGCCGCCGGCAGCGGACGGGGGAGGCGGCCCCGGCGGTGGCGGACGCTTCGGGGGAGCGACCGAAGGTCCGCTGGTGCTGCCGGGCGCCTACTTGGTGCAGCTGGAGGCAGGGGACCAAGTGGCGCAGCAGGAGGTCGTCGTCCGCATGGACCCGCGGGTGGCCGTGGACATGACGGCTCTGCGTGCCCGGCAGAGCGCCGCCCGAGACGCCGCGGCGATCAACGCCACCGTGACGTTGGCGAATCGCGCCCTGCGACGGCTCTCCGACCAGCTGGACGACGCGGAGGCGCTGCTGAAGGGGCTTGCCGGCGACGACGGGGACGCAGGCGATTCGGCCGAGAACGGCGCCGAGGTCCAGGTCGCGCCCGCGGCGGCTCGGGAAGCTGCTGGCGAGGCCGGGGACGTTGCCGCCGAGGGGTCCGAGGCCGCCGTTCCCGCCGCCGCCGGCCCGTTTGCCGACCTGATCGAGGAGGTTGCCATGCTTTCGGCGGCCGTGGACTCGCTGCGGGAGGAGTTGCAGGACGCCCGACCGGGCCGCGCCGCGGCGGGCATCGAGCGGAACGCCGGCCCTCCCGCTGCCAGCCAGCTCGCGGCCGTCGACTTGGCCTGGGAGCAGGTGCCTGCCTTGGTCGAACGAGCGAACGAATACGTCACCGAACGAGTGCCCGCGTTCCAGCGTCGGATGGCCGAAGCGGGCGCGACCCCGAAGCCGGGCGAGCCGGTGCCGCTGCCCCGTCGGGGCGGAAGCCCCACCGAGTCATGAGCCAGCCAGGACGAACCGCGCGCCCTCGCGTTCCAGCATGTCGAAGGGTCGTAGCCACTTGACGTCGAGAGCTGCGCAGGCGTCGGGAATCTTTATGCGTGTCTTGGAGTTGGGGGCGGGCTTTTCGAGCGTAACGACTGCATGTCCGTGAGCCCTGGCGTGCGCTACCAGGAACGAGTCCGCAATCTGCAGGAAGTCGTTCAGAGCCTCGGGGCGGTACTGTTTCTTGCGCCGGGCCCACTCGCGAACCTCCGAGTGAGCACTGTTGACGATCCGGTCTGGGCGAAGAAACATTCCCTTTCTAAACCCGTTGGCCCATTTCGCAAGTTCATCTTCAAGCTCCATCAATTCTTCAAGGACGGCGACAACGCTGTACACCATGCCCTGGTTGTTGGCGAACTCCAGCCACCTCCAAAACCCCGGGCAGATCTGTGGTCGATAGTAGTGGTCCTTGGCAGCAACAAAGACATTTGTGTCCAGCAGGTAGGCCATCAGCGCAATCCATGGTATGTCTTGATTTTGTCGAATGTGGCCTGCTTCTTGATGGCCAGTAGCCGGTACGCCTCCATAGGCAAGGTCCGTCCCGACAGCGTGTCTGCGATCAGGTCGTACGAGAACCGTTCTCCCGTTCGAGCCATCTGCGTCCGAAGGAAGTTCCCTCCCGAACTCGGGCGGGGGGTCGCAATGCGCCTTCGTTCTCTGTCGTAAGCGTCTCTGAACTTGCGATGCGACAAACTGCCGACGTCGCGGAGCCGACGGAGGACGACCAACGTGCTGACCTTGAAGTACGCCGTCATGCGCCGCACGGTTGTCTTCAGCTCCTCGCCTTCGCGGCAGTGTTCGAGCAATGCGTCCGCGGGAACCAGCAGTTCCGCCGCTACTTGGTTGCACCATCTCTCGGTTTGGTGGCCCGCGGTGGACCTGAGCGTGGTGTTCGACAGGCCCGTGTTTCCTAGCCAGATGTGGGCCAACTCGTGGGCGAGCGTGAACATCTGGGCTGCCTTGGCGTCGGCGCCGTTGACGAAGACTAGGGGCGCAAGGTCGTCAGAGAGGGCGAGCCCCCGGAACTCGTCGGGATCCAGCCCGCGAGAGGTGTTGTTCGCCACGACGCCGCTGATCATGACGAGCACGCCCTTGGCGTCGGCTCGGTCCGCGAAGCGGCGGACGGCCAGCGTCCAGTTGGCCACGTCGCTGCGATCGTCCACTCGGAACTCGAGCATGGACGACATCCTCTGGGCCACCTCGGCGGGGTCGTCGTCCAGGCTGGCCGAGCCCACAAAATCAACGGGATCGTGTTCTTCCTCCAGGGCGTACCTGTGGTACCAATCCTGTCGGCGCTGGCACAGGTAGACGGTATCCAGCAGGTGCGGGCTCGGCTTCCGACGCTGCTTGCCGCCAACGGTGCGGAAGTCGACGATGTCCAGTTCGTCCTTCAGGGGTCCGCCCGAGAAGAGCGCTCCGAACGGCGTGTAGGTCGCCTTGGCGAAGCGCTCGAGCTGCCGATACGTGGGCTTGACCGTGCCGGCTTCCCACTTGCGGTACTTGGGGAAGCGCCGCTCGAGGGTCTCCACGTCCTTCCCCGAGCGCTCCTGCGCCCATCGAAGCGTCGCCGGATCCACGTGAACCCGATAGGGCCCTCGTTGCGGCGATGGGTTGGCGGGAGTGGGCATCTTGACGGGACTCCGAGCGGTCGGCTGGCTCGCGGGCGCCCTCAAAGTAACCGGCTGGGAAGACTGCGGAAGCGCTTCAGGACGGCCTGCCGACCGGTCCCGGCAGTCCCGGTCCTCGTGGAGCGGCCGAATCCGGCCCGCTCGGACGAATCCCCCTGGCACTCCGCAGGGTTCGACCTCAGATTCCGGTCGGCGTCCTCCGTCCCGGGATCGCTTCCCCCCAGCCCGTTGCCCACGCGCCCGACGATCAAGGAGAGACCATGAAGCGCATTTCGCTGACGCTGGTCGGGGCCGCCGTTCTGGCGGTCTCCGGCTGCGCGCCGTCCAGAGACGAGGCGACCGACGCCTCCACCCCGACGAGGGCCCGCCACAGCCCAACCGACGCCGACCGCGAGGCCGTCCTCGCGACCGTCCAATCGATCTTCGACGCGCTGGCGGCGGGCGACGGCGAGACGCTGCGACGGGTCATGCACCCGCAAGTCCTGATGCACTCGGTGGAGCGGTCGGCCGACGGGGCGCGAACGATCTCCACGTCCACCCTGGAAGAGCTGGTCGCTCGGGTGGAGGGCAGCGACGCCGTGCTCACGGAGCGGATGTTCGACCCGGAGGTGCGGGTCAGCGGCGACTTGGCCATGGTGTGGACGCCCTACGACTTCTATGTGGGCGACCAGCTCAGCCATTGCGGCGCCGACGGCCTCCTGCTGGCGCGGAACGCCGAGACGGAGACGTGGCAGATCGTCTCGCTCTCGTGGACCCGCCTTCAGCCGCCGGAGTGCGAGCTGCATCCGGACGGGCCTCCGGCGTAAGGGACCGCGCCGCTCCATGTGGGACCGGGACCGGCGCCGGCCTGCGGGGCGGGTCGCTCAGCCGTTCCGCCGCCACTCCTCCGCGTAGGTTCGTCCGAAGCGGTCGGTGGCTTCCACAGTCACGACCGACTCGCCCCCGTCCAGCGACGCGCGGAAGAGGTGATCGGTGGGCACAGGGTCCACCCAGGGGCGTCGCGCCGGAAGGTCGGGCCCGCTGTGCAGCTCGACGCTGAGGGGGTCGGGTCCGCGCCGGCGCTCCATCGCGCTCCGGGGCTCGCCGTCGCCGAACCAGCGCACCGTCCACTCGGGGTCCCAGTCCCACACGTTGGCCAGAAGGTCGCCGGGCGCCGCGGGATCGGCGCCGGGCGCGTAGAGGCGCATCTGGTGGTCGGCGGGCCGTCCCGTGGTCTTGCAGCGCCACGTCACTTCTTCTCCCCGCACTTGGTACAGGCAATAGCCGTTCGGGGCGCCGTCCCAGCAGATCGGGCCGCTCCACCACGCGCCGCACACCGCGCCGACGACATGCTCGTGAACGCCTTGGCCGAAGAGGTGTTCGGACTCGTGGAGGTGGCCGACCAGGACATGAGCCCGGAAGGACTCGAGCAGCCGGTAGAGGGCGTCGCGGTTGGCTATGGCCGAGTTCACGCGCGGCGACTCCTCTCCTCGACGCGCATAGTGGCTTCCCAAGACGGGTATGTGGGTCGCCACGACTACGGGCGAGCCGGGCTCCATCCGCGCCAAGTCCCGCTCCAGCCACACCAGCGTGGCGTCGTCCAAGTAGCCGATGTACCCGCTTCCGTACCAGAAGACGTCGTCCAGCACCACGTAGTGAACGGCGCCTCGGTCGAATGAGTAGTTGCGCGGACCGAAGTGGCGGCAGAAGGTCTCCGTCGAGCCTTCGTCGGTCGGGCGGTTCCTGTCCAGGTCGTGGTTGCCGACGACCTGGAAGAAGGGGACGCCGAGCCTCCGGACGCCGCTCTCGTAGGCCGGGTAAAGAGCCAGGTCGTCGTACATGATGTCGCCGCATGCGATGCCGAAGACGTGCTCGTCGCCCATTCCGCGCAACGACTCCTGCAAGTCGGGAACGGTCTGCGCAAGGAACCAGTCCATCTCCTGCTGGTCCTGGGTCTGGATGTCGCCCAGCAGCAGAAGAGTGTGGTGGTCGTGGGACGCCGGGTCTCGCTCCAAGTCGAACGCGACCGTCTGCTCCGATGCCGCGGTCAGCGGCTGGTAGAAGCGAGCGGTCCCCGACGGATTCTGGGGAACCCGACAGCCGGACGGCACCGAATGCCACACGAACTCCTGCCCGGTGCTGGTGACGATCTCGAAGGCGCCGTCCGCCTCGGTCTCGACGACCTGGAGGCCGTCGGAAACCGCGACTCCGCCCAGCCCGCGTCCGTCCGCCCGCACGACGCCCCGAACTCGAACGGGCACGGTTGCCGAGTTGCCGGCCAACCGACTTCCGGCGCCCGCCGCCCCTCCGCCGAACGCCGAACGCGCCCCGCCAGGCAGCGGCGCGTAGGGGTCCGCCAGCAGTCGTTCGGGCGACAAGACGGCCCCGGCAAGCCCGGCTGCCCCCGCCTTCAGGAACGCCCGCCGCGACGAACGCGCTGCCGAAGGCCTCGAAGGCCCTGGGACAGGAGGCCGTGGCGAGCCCGCCGTGGGAGTCGTGGTCGTGCTCATGGTTCACCCTTCCGTTACGCGTTTGTTGCAGTCAAGCGGTCGGTTCGCTATCGGGGGTTGTGTTCGTTCTTGGCGGATGCCCTTGAAGAGGAGCCGATTCGTCCAAGTGCACACGGCAAGCCCAATCGATGTGGCGCCGACCGATCTTGTCCCGTTCCTGTCGGTCCCGTCCCCTCCGCGACGTTGCGATCCCGTCGTCCTTGCGGCCGCCCTCGAGCGGGTGCACAAGGCAGGGCTTCGGCACGGGTTCGTGCTGGTCGCGCCGACCTTCGCCGACCGCGACCAGGCGTGGTGGTCCGCGCTCTGCGAACGGATCAGGAAGGAAGTCCGCGTCGGTGTCGTCGTCGTCGGCAAGCGCGCCAGGGAGTGGCCCACGTCCGAGGAGCAGCGCCGGCCCGGCAAGCGCTGCGTAGCGACGGCGACCGGGGTTTCTCCCAAGGAGCGCGCCGGCCTCGTGGAAGTGGCCAGAGGCGTGTGCACCGGCGCCCGGACGCTCCTGGCAGAGGCGACGGCGACGGGAACTCCCGCCTTCCAGCCCGGCCGGATCGACGGCGAGCTTCGCGACGGCGCCTTGCGGGAGCTGATGGCCGGCCGGTACGCCCGGACGCTGTCGGCCACCGCCGCGTAGCCGTTCGCCCCTACCCTCTTTCCAAACCCCACGCCTGCACGTACTCGGCGTCGAATTCGTCCGTCGTCTTGCCCAGGACGTAGTCGGCGCCGATCTCGTACACGTCCAGTTGGGCAGGCGTTTCGACCAAGCCCAGCGCGACGCCTTCCTGGTCGAAGACCGTCCAGGTGATCGGCGACTGGTCGTCCTCGGGTCGCTTGAACTCGGCGACCCACAGATAGCCCAGCGCGTCGCCGCGAACCGGGCCGAACGCCGGGAAGCTTTCGACCATGGGCACGTTGGGCGCCACTTCCTGGTACTGCGCGCGGGAGCCCTCGGGCCGCGACGCGATGTAGCTCCGCAGGCTGGCGTCCAAGTCCGTCGCGGTGGGCGGCGGCACGACGTTGTCCCTTCGCACGATCCGCGCAAGCGTGCCGTCGCTTCGGTACCCGCGGATCTCGTAGCTCTCCGTCCGGCCGAGAGCCGCCAAGTCGCCCCAGACCGCCCACTCGGTCGTCTTGCCGAAGGGGTGACGGATCGGCGTCAGGTAGACCATCCTGTCCTCGGGCACCTCGACCGACTCGGTGTACGTTTCCGGTCCGCCGTGGCCTCCCAGGCTGGCCACGGTCCCGTCGGCGCTCTTCAGTTCGTAGAAGTGCTCCTGACGCCAGAAGCCGTCGGTCCGATGAAAGTCGCCGGTTCGGGTCAGCAACGTTCGGTCGGGGAGGACGTCCAGCGCGACGTGACCATACGCACCTGATCCGGAGAGCCTTTGCAGAGTAGCGCTTGCCCCGCCTTCCAGCTTGGTGGTCCTTCCATGGCTTCCGTCCGCGAAGAAGATCGTCACGCGTTCGTGCCCCACGTCGGAGGCCATGATCGAGTCGCCGGGCCAACGAGCAATCCGGCCCAAGGACGCGAACTCGCCCGGTCCCTCTCCCGGGCCGCCCCAGGCTGCTTGGTACGTGCCCGCGGCGTCGAAGACCAGCAGCTGACTGGAACCGGCGTTGGCGACGACGATCCTCCCGTCGGCGAGCTTCGTCGCGTCTCCGACCCGGTGCAGCTGCCAATCGCCTTCGCCCTCCTGCGTGCCGATCGACGCCACCGGGGACGCGCTCACCGTCCACCCCAGCCGCGACCCCTCCGGCGGCTTGGCGTTCTCCACCACGACGACGCCCGCGCTGTCCCGCATCCCGTACTCGACCGGCCGGGCGGATTCGGACCCGGGCGCGTCGGAGCCCGCGTCGCACGCTGCGGCCAACGCCGCTCCGGCGGCAGCTCCGGCCAGCCGGCGCACTGCCGCCGCCCACGTCGGCGTCCGGCCGGCCGCCGTCGACCCCGGTGGTCCGCTTGCCCTCGTCGCCTTCTCCTGCTTGGTCATGCTCCCTCCATGGGTTGCGTGGTCCCCGGGCCCAGGGTCGACGAACCGCTCAGCGCGCATGACGCACCACCCCTCCGACGATCGTCAGGTCCACCTGCGCCTCCGGCAACTCGGCGTCGGGCACGGCGAGGATGTTCCGGTCCAGCACCACGATGTCGCCCAGTTTGCCGACCTCCAGCGAGCCCTTGTACTCCTCTTCGAACGCGGCGATGGCGTTGTTGATCGTGTAGCTGCGCAGCGCCTCGATTCGAGTCATGCGCTGATCGGGGTAGAAGACGCTGCCGTCGACTGTCTTGCGGGCGACCGACGAGTAGAAGCTGGCCAGGGGGTCGATGTCCTCGACCGGCACGTCGGTGCCGTTGTTGACCAGCACGCCCGCGTCGAGGAAGGCGCGCCAGACGTAGGCGCCGGATTCCGCCCTGGCGTCGCCCAGCCGGCGGGGTATCCAGGGCGCGTCCGAAGTCGCGTGGATCCCTTGCATGGAAGCGATGATCCCCAGCTCCGCAAAGCGCTGCACGTCGTCCGGATGCACGTGCTGCGCGTGTTCGATCCGCCAGCGGAGGTCGCTGCCGTCCACGCCTGCGGAGTCGAAGACGGATTCGTAGATGTCCAGGACCTCGCGGTTCGCCCGGTCGCCGATGGCGTGGGTGTTCACTTGAAAGCCGTGCTTGATCGCCACGTGGGCGGTGCCGACGATCTCTTCCACCGTGTCCAGCACAAGTCCCACGGACGACGGCATGTCCTCGTAGGGCTCCAGCAGCCAAGCTCCGTGGGACCCGAGCGCCCCGTCGATCTGGCGCTTGATGGAACGCACGGTCAAGTAGTCGTCGCCTTCGGACGGCATGTAGTAGTCGGCCAAGCGGGCGTCCATCTCGTCGTTGGATTGTCGCCGGACCATGACGTAGAGGCGAACCGGCAGCGCGCCCTCCGCCTCCATCGCCTTGAGGCGGTCGATTGTGGCAAAGCTCGCCCCGGCGTCCTGAAACGACGTGACTCCCTTTGACAGCGCCTCCTCGGCGGCCAGCGCGACCTCGCGGCGGAAAACGGCTTCCACGTCCTCCGCAGAGCGGGCGGACTGGGCTTCGGCGAAGGCTGCCGAGACCGGACGCTGTGCGGTTTCGCGCAGAAGTCCGGTGAGTTCGCCCTGGGCGTCGCGGACCAGCTCGCCGCCGGGGGGCGGAGCCGAGTCCCGGTCGTATCCCGCCATTTCCAGCGCCAGGGCGTTGGCGAAGGCGGCGTGGCCGGATGCGTGTCCCAGCAAGACGGGGTTGTCGGGACTCGCGGCGGAGAGGGAGGCGTGAAGAGGCGCGCCCTCCACCGCGGGCTCCGGCGGCCGGTCCCACTTCTCCTGATGCCAGCCCCTGCCGCGAATCCATTCGCCGGGCTCGGCTTCCGCCGCGGCAGCCGCCACCATGGCGACGATCTCGTCCCAGTTCGCGACGTTGTTCAGGTTCAGGATCGTCTTGGAGTTGCCCAGGCTCATGTAGTGGCCGTGGCCTTCGATGAAGCCCGGAACGGCCAGGCGTCCGTCGAGCTCGACCACCTCGGTGCCGTCGCCGACGAAGGTCTCGATCTCCTCGTCGCTGCCCACGGCGACGATCCATGCCCCTCGGACCGCGACCGCCTCGACCATTGCGTCGTCCTGGTCCACGGTGGCGACCAAGCCGCCGCGCAGAACCAGGTCGGCAGGCTCCGCCGGCTCGGTCGTTTCGCTGGAACAAGCCGCCAGGGTTGCCGCCAGCACGGGGAGGCCGGCAACGGCCGCTCGGGCGACGAGGTGGCTGCAAGGGATCATTCCTGGCGTCCGGTCCTTGGGGGGCGAGCGCGGGCGGCGGCACGGCGGGCGGGTTGGCCCCGGCTCGACGAAGCAAGATGCCGTCCTGGCGGGCGACAGGCAAGCGGCAAGCTCCCGGTCGCGGGTCCGCCCGGACGCCCACCCGCGCGGGCAACCATGCTGCTGGGGCTGGCCGCCGGGCCTCTGCGACGCAGCCGGGATACGGCGTTGCTCCAGGCGCCCCGGGCGGCTACGTTGCTTGCCCCAAGGTGGACCGTCGAGAAGGAGAACCGATGACCAAGCCAGCTGTTCGCTTCGGCGGGCCTCCGTGGCTCGCGATTGCCTGCCTGTCGTGCGCCGTGGGGCTGGCAGCCCCTTTGGCCGGGCAACGTCCCCTCCCTGGTTCCGAGGCGGCGGCCTACGTTGCCGTCGACGCGCCTGTGGTGGCGCTCCGGGATGTGACGCTGCTGGACGGCGCCGGCGGACCCGCCAGGCGCAATCAGACGGTGGTGCTGCAGGGGAACCGGATCGCCGCCGTAGGTGCGAGAGACGTTGTCGCCGTCCCGGAGGACGCCTACGTCGTGGAGTTGGCGGGCCATACGGTCATGCCGGGAATGGTCGGACTGCACAACCACCTCTTCTACATGGCGGCCGGTGGGCGGATGCATCCGATGAGCTATACGGGCCAGCGCTTGTACCTGGCGTCGGGCGTGACCACGATCCGCACGACCGGAAGCCTGGCGACCTACGCCGAGATCAACCTGAAGGACGAGATCGAGCAAGGCTTGCAGCCCGGGCCTCGCATACACGTCACGGCGCCGTACATGACCGGCGATCAAAGCCTCGACATCATGACTCGGCTGAAGGACCCCGAACAGGCACGGCGCTTCGTGCGGTACTGGGCCGCCGAAGGGGCGACGTGGCTGAAGGCGTACACGACGATCCGCACCGAGGAGTTGTCTGCGGCGATCGACGAAGCGCACAAGGCGGGGTTGAAGGTTACTGGTCACTTGTGCTCGATCACCTTCAAGGAAGCCGTGGAACTGGGCATCGACAACATCGAGCATGGTCTGGCGACCAACAGCGACTACTCGGCCGACAAAGTCAAGGACGAATGTCCCGCCGATCTTTGGCAAACGGCGGCGACCGTCGACGTGGAAGGGCCGGAGGCGCACTCCACCTTCAAGGCGATGATCGACGCGGGCGTCGCAATGACTTCGACGCTTGCCGTCTACGAACTCTTTGTGCAGGGTCGGCCCACGCGCGACCGTCGCACCCTCGACGCCATGGCGCCGGCCGTTCGGGAGGACTACTTGGCAGCCAAGGCGGAGATCGACGAGATCGGTCGTCCCGAGGCCGGATTTCTCAACGCCATGGCCTACGAGAAGGCGTTCCACGACGCCGGCGGCCTGCTGGCGGCGGGGGTGGATCCGACGGGCAACGGCGGTGCGCTCCCCGGCTACGGCGACCAGCGCAACTACGAGCTCTTCATCGAGGCGGGCTTCACTCCCGAAGCGGCAGTCCAGGTGCTGAGCGCCAACGGCGCCCGCGTTCTCGGCGTCTTCGACGAGCTGGGCGCGGTCGAGGCGGGCAAGCTTGCCGACCTGGTGGTCATGCGCGGGGACCTGACGTCCGACCCGTCGGTGGTCCGCAACGTCACCTTGGTCTTCAAGGACGGCGTGGGGTACGACTCGGCGGCGATGCTTGCCGACGTGCAGGGAAGGGTTGGAATCAACTGACTCGGGGAGCCCGGCGCCCGACGTTCGACGCGGCGCTTGCGAGAGTTGTTGTCGACGCTGCGCTGAAGGCGACGGGCGTCGTGTTGTGGGCTGGATGCTTCTTCAGCGTTGCGGCGTTGCAGGCGAAGACTCCCGGTCATGAAGCGCTCGCCAAAGGCCGGTACGACGACGCCGTCCGTCTCCTCCGCCCCGCCGCCCTGGACGGCGACCCCCTTGCGTTGTCGGGTTGGATCACCGCCTTGCACGAGACCGGCGCCTACGACGACGCGGCGCGAGCGGCCCGGACGGCGATCGGGCGGGGCGTGCCCGGCGCTCGGGCCCACCTGGGCGCGACCCTGCTCCGGGTGGGCCGCATCGACGAGGCCCGGGCGGCCCTGCAAGCTGCCGCCGGGGACCCCGGCCCCCCCGGCGCGCTCGCGCGAGTCGAGCTTGGCGTCCTGGAGTACCAGTACGGCGACCGGGACGCCGCCCGCGCCCTCTTCGACGGCTTCATCGACTACTACAACGGCGCGGGCGGCGCCATGGCCCGGCTCTCGGCCGAAGAGCTCGTGGCAGTGGGTCGCGCCCTCGCGCACCTCTCGCGCTGGGACTACGAGTACGCCCACGACGCCCTCCGCGCCCTCGACGAGGCCCAGGCGGTCGGCCCGCTGGACCACTCCGCCAGGTTGGCGCTGGGCGAACTCTTCCTGGAGCGCTACGACGCCGCCCAGGCAGCCGAGGCGTTCCGCGCCGTCCTCGCCCGGAACCCGAGCCACGCAGGAGCCCGCTTCGGCCTTGCCCGGGTGGCCCGACTGGAGGGCGGCGGCAGCCCGTCGGCGTCGCTGGACGCGGCCCTGGCGACCAACCCCAACCTTGTGGGCGCCCGCGTCCTCCGGGCGCGCCTCCTGCTGCTCGGCGGCGACCGCGCCGCCGCGCTGGAGGAAGTCGAGCGCGCCCTGGCCGCAAACGGGGCGGACCTGGAGGCTCTCGGTGCAAAGGCCGCCATTCATCACCTGGCGGGCGAGGCAATCGCCTTCGGCGCCGCCATGGACCGCATCCGCCAGCTGACCAATCGGCCGACCCAGCCCTACATCGTCCTGGCGGAGCTCGCCGCCGATCATCGGAAGTACCCCGACGCCCTCGGCTTCGCCCTCTCGGCGGTCGACGCCGACGCCGGCAGCTGGACCGGCTGGGGCCTCGCGGGCCTCAATCAACTCCGCCTGGGCCGAGTGGACGAGGGACGCAGGCACCTCGAGCGGGCCTTCGCCGGCGACCCCTTCAACCTCTGGTTCAAGAACACCTTGGACCTGCTGGACACCTTCGCCGAGTACCGAACCGTCGAGACCGAGCACTTCCGCCTCGTCCTTCACGAGTCGGAGGCCGACCTGCTGGCGCCGTACATGGCCGCCGTCGCCGAGCGCGCCCACGGCCAGATGTCCCGGCGCTACGGATACGCGCCCCCCGAGCCGATCCGCGTGGAGGCGTATCCTCGTCACGCCGACTTCTCCGTGCGGACCGGCGGCCTCGTCGGAATCGGCGCGCTGGGCGTCAGCTTCGGGCCCGCTCTGGCCATTGACTCGCCCTCGGCGCGCGAGCGGGGGAGCTTCAACTGGGCCTCCACGCTCTGGCACGAGATCGCCCACTCGTTCCACATCGGGGTGTCGAACGGCGAGGTGCCCCGATGGTTCTCCGAGGGACTGGCGGTCCACGAGCAACGGAAGGGGGACCCGACCTGGGGGCGGCACCCCGGCGTCGGCTTCGTCCGCACCCTCGCCTCCGGCGGACTCCGCCCCGTGAGCGAGCTGGACCGAGGCTTCTCCAATCCGCGCCGTCCGGCCGAAGTCGCCGAGAGCTACCTGCAGGCGTCGCTGGTCTTCGAGCTGATCGAAGCGCGCCACGGCTTTCCGGCCATCCTCGACATGCTCCTGGCCTACCGCGACGGCGCCAGCAACGAGGAGGCCTTCGAGGCCGCGCTGGGGGTTCGCTTGGAGGTCTTCGACGAGGAGTTCGAGAAGCATCTGACGGACCGGTTCGCGGCGGCCATCTCCTCGGTGGGAGCGGAGCCGCCGGAGGGAATGTCTCGGGACCTGGCGCAAGCGCGGGCGGCGGTTGCCCAGGACCCAGGTCGCTTCGAGTCCCGAATGGCCCTTGCGCGCGCCCTGTACGACGACGGCCAGATGGAGGACGCGGCTCGGCACTTCGAGGCGGCCCTGCGTCTCTTCCCCCAGTACGGCGGTCCCGACGGCGCCCACTGGTACTTGGGCCGCATCCGCGAGCGGGCCGGCGACCGGGAGGCCGCCGTCGACCACTACCGGGCCCTTCTGCGCCTGAACGAGAGTCACTACGAAGGCCGGGTCGCCCTGGCGAGAGCGCTGGCTCCGTACGACGACTCGACTGCCCGCGCCGCTGGTCCGCCCAGCCCCGTCGTCGGCGACGGCACAGGCGCCCCGGCGGGATTGGCCGCCGCCGCCGAGGTGCTCCGCGGCGTGCCCTTTGTCGACCCCTTCAACATTGCGGACCACGAGCGGTTGGCCGAGATCTGCGAGGAGCTGGGCGACTGGGAAGGCGCGTCGGTGGCCAGGCGGGCCGTTCTGGCACTGGAGCCCGTCGACCGCGCATCGGCTCTCTTTCGCTTGGCGCGCGTACTGTACAGGGGCGGCGACCGCGCCGAAGCCCGACGCCAAGTGCTCGCCGCTCTGGAGATCGCTCCCAACTACGAAGACGCCTTGGACCTCCTCCTGCAGCTCCGACGCGATCGAGGCGACCAGCGGCGCGAGGCCGCGAACCCGACCTCGGGGCTGGCCGGGCTCAACCGGTGACCCGACGCCACGCCAGACTCGCCGGCTTGCTCGTCGCGGGCGTCGCCATGGCCGCGGGCGTTGCCATGGCCGAAGACGACGGCGTCCCAAGGCGTCCATCGTCGTTCCAAGAGTTCGGCAACGTCCCCTACGACGCCGGCTACACATTCGTCCGGATCCGTTTCTCGATGGGCGGGCGAGGGGGTGTCGGACGCGGGTTCCGCGGCCGCCAGCCGCCGTGGGCCCACGACTTTCCCGATGCCGACAACAACTTCGTCAAGATTCTCGACGAGGTGACGCTGACCAACGCCAGCGACGGAACCAACGTCATCGACGCCGACAGCCCCGAATTGCACCGCTACCCCGTCGCGTACGTGTCGGAACCCGGGCAGTGGTCGCCCACCCAGGCCGAGCTCGACAACCTTTCCGCCTACTTGCGGAAGGGCGGATTTCTCATCTTGGACGACTTCCGCGGCGAGTGGGAGTGGCAGACGGTGCAGGCGATCTTCAACTACATCTTGCCCGGCCAGCGCTTTCGTCAGCTGACGTTGGAGGAGCCGATCTTCAACACCTTCTTCAAGATCGAGACGCTGGACTTCTCGCCGCCCACGTTCCGACAGTACAAGCCATACTTCCTGGGCATCCACGAGGACGACGATCCGTCCCAGAGGTTGCAGGTCGTCGCCAATCTCAACAACGACATCGGCGAATACTGGGAATACTCGGACATGGGATACTACCCAATCGACCTGTCCAACGAAGCGTACAAGGTAGGTGTCAACTACGTGATCTACGCCCTCACTCGGTAAACGCTGCCAGCGCCCCTTCGCCCCTCACCTCGAGCAAAGACGAGAACGCCGTGCCGACAAACACGAACACCGCCGCCGCCCCGACCGACGGCAGCCCGACGGACCCCGATCCCCGAGCCGACGTGGCCCTTGCCCAGCGCATACAGGAGGGGCGGGAGAAGATCCTGACCGAGGTGCGCAAGATCATCATCGGGCAGGAAGAAGCCGTGGAGCACGTGCTTCTGACCCTCTTCGTCGGAGGCAACAGCTTGCTGGTGGGCGTTCCGGGGCTGGCAAAGACGTTGCTGATCCACTCGGTGGCGCGGGTGCTGGACCTCGACTTCTCGCGCATACAGTTCACGCCGGACTTGATGCCGTCGGACATTACCGGGACGGACATCATCCAGCAAAAGGAGGACGGAAGCCGGGGACTGGTGTTCACGCGCGGCCCGATCTTCGCCAACGTCGTGCTGGCCGACGAGATCAATCGCACGCCGCCGAAGACTCAAGCGGCGCTCCTCGAGGCCATGCAGGAGCACAGGGTCACGGTACAGGCCAAGACGTACGAGCTGGCGCCGCCGTTCTTCGTCTTCGCGACGCAAAACCCCATCGAGCTGGAAGGCACGTATCCGCTTCCCGAGGCTCAGCTGGACCGGTTCATGTTCCACATTCGCATGGACCACTTGGAGGAAGACGAAGAGCTGGAAGTGGTGCGCACAACCACCGACGAAGTGGAGCCGGAGCTGGAGCGGGTCGTGTCGAGGGAGGACTTGATCGCGTTTCAGGACCTTGTGCGCAGAGTGCCGGTCGCCGAGCCCGTGCTGCGCTACGCGGTGAACTTGGTGCGCGCCAGCCGGCCCGCTCCGAACGGAAGCCACAAGTTCGTCAAGGAGTGGATCCAGTACGGCGCCAGCGTGCGGGCTGCGCAATACCTGATCCTCGGCGGCAAGGCGCGCGCCCTTGCCCAGGGGCGGCTGACGGTCGGCTTCGACGACGTTCGGGCCCTTGCGCTGCCCGTCCTTCGCCACCGGATCCTCACGAACTTCCGCGCCGAGTCCGAAGGACGCACCACCGACGAGCTCGTGGAGATGCTGCTGGACGCAGTGCCCGTTCCCAGTTCGGGGATGTAGCCGACGGTGGCGAACGCCTCGCGGACTTCGTTTCTCGACCCTGCGGTCCTGGCCAGGATCGACAACCTGGAACTGCTCGCCCGGACGGTGGTGGACGGCTTCCTGCAAGGCATTCACCGCTCCCCTTACCTAGGCGCGAGCATGGACTTCGCCGAGCACCGTCCCTATATGCCCGGCGACGACATCCGTCGGATCGACTGGCGGCTCTACGCCCGCACGGACCGCTTTCACATCAAGCAGTACGAAGCCGAGACCAACGCCGACGTGGCGTTCCTGCTGGACGTGTCGGCGTCGATGGAGTATCGCTTCGACTCGTTCGGCCATGGCGCCGCCCCCGACGGCCCGCCGGGAAGGAGCGCGCCCGTCGGCAAGCTCGACTACGCCCGCTACTTGACCGCGAGCTTGGCGTGGTTCTCCGCCGGCCAGAAAGATCGGGTGGGACTCTACGCCTTCGACGACGACGTGGTGGAGCGCGTGCGTCCGTCGGCGGCCCACCTGGACAAGGTCCTGCAAGCGATCGCCCGCGTCGGCGCAGGCGGCGAGGGAAGCTGGGACCGGCCGCTGGCGCGAGTGGCGAACACCTTCCGACGGCGTGGGATATTGGTGGTGGCGTCGGACTTCTACGTCGAGCCCGAGTCGGTGGCGACGGCGCTGGGATTCTTTCGCGCGCAGGGTCACGACGTGGCGGCGTTTCACGTGTTGGACCCGGCCGAGATCGATTTCCCGTTCTCCGAAGTCGCAAACTTCCGGGACATGGAGACGCAAAGGGTGTTGCCGGTGGCGCCGGACCAGCTCGCCGGCGAGTACCGGGAACGCGTCGCCAGCCACGTCGCCGCCATGGGCGAGCAGCTGGGACGCCATGGCGTGGACTACGTGCTGCTGAACACGGCAGAGCCGCTGGATCGGGCGCTGCACGCCTACTTGGTGTTCCGACAGAAGACGATCAGGGTTCGGTGAACGCCCGGTCGAAATCGCCGGCCGCTCGATGAGCTTCCTCGCCCCGCTCTTTCTGATCGCCTTGGCGAGCTTGGCGCTCCCCGTCCTGTTCCACTTGACGCGCCAGGAGCGGGGCAAGCCGCTGGCCTTTCCGTCGCTCATGTTCCTGGAGCGGATTCCCTTCCGGGAGAAGTCGCGCCTGCGCCTGCGCCACCTGGCGCTTCTGCTGGTGCGGCTGGCGGCGTTGGCGCTGATCGTCTTCGCCTTCGCCCGGCCCTTCGTGCGCGGCGGTCCGCTGGCGACGGTGGGCGGCCCGGGTCCCGAAGAGGTGGTCGTGCTCCTGGACCGTTCCTACTCCATGGGATTGGCCGACCACTGGGACCAGGGCGTGTCCATGGCCAGATCGGTCGTGGAAGCGCTGGGACCGGCGGACCGGGTGTCGCTGGTCGCCTTCGCCGAGGCGCCCGTCCTGCTGCACCGCTCCGCCACCGACCCCCGGCGCGTCGTCGAGTCGCTGGACACCCTGGCGACGACGTCGCTGACCACCCGGATCGCTCCGGCGGTGAAGCTGGCCGCTTCGGTGCTGGAGGCTTCGGGCCTCCCCAGGCGGCGGGTGGTGGTCGTCAGCGATTTTCAGCGCGCGGGATGGCGACCCGACCGGGACGCCGTCCTCCCCGAAGGGACGAAGGTGGAAGCCCTGGTGGTCGGCGACGAGGTCGCGGGAGGCGTCAACTTGGCGCTGGCGGGACTGGAGCTGCGCCGGGAGAGCGCCGGAGGCCGGGAACGGGTTTCGGCGAAGGCGCGAGTGGTGGCGGCAGACGTCGGCGGAGGCGGCGCGCAGAACCCGAACGGCCCTGCGGAGGAGGTCTCCGTGGAGGTCGCCCTGCTCGTGGACGACACGGAAGTCGGCCGCGCGAGGGTCTCCGTGCCCGTGGGCGGGGCCGCGCCGGTCGCCTTCGCTCCCTTCACCCTGACCAACCCCTTCACCCGGGGCGAACTCCGGCTCCCGGACGACCCGTTGCGGGCGGACAACGTGCTGCACTTCGTCGCGTCGCCCGGCGGCGACCTCGACGTGCTGATCGTGGACCCGCTGGGCAGCGGCGAGTCCAACCTGCACCTCCGCGGCGCCCTGGGAGTTGCCGACGGGACCGGTTTCGCAACCCGCGTCGCGCGGGGAGCGTCCGCCGCCGCTCTGGCGGAGAGCGACGTGGCGATCCTGAACGGGGCTCCCTTCCCCGGCGGCGACGCCGGAACTCGACTGCGCGAGTTCGTCGAGGGGGGCGGCGGGCTCCTGGTCGTTCTCGGGGAGCGAAGTCGGGTGCCTTCGGCCCACGCGCCCTTCCTTCCCGCCGTCGTCGGACGCCCGTTCGACACGGCCGGCGGACAGCTGCACCTGGGCTTCGTGGACTACGACCACGCCGTCTTCGAGGCGTTCCGAGGAGTGCGTTCCGGCGACTTCTCCCGGGCCGCGTTCTTCCGCGCCCGCGCTCTCGACGTCGCCGACGGCCGCGTTCTCGCCCGATTCGACGACGGCTCCCCGGCCCTGGTGGAAGCACGTCGGGGCGCGGGAAGGGTCATGGTGTGGGCCACGGGGCTGGACCGCTTCTGGAGCGACCTGCCGCTGCACCCCGTCTACCTGCCTTTCGTCCACCGCGTCGTCCGTCACCTGGGCGCCCGCGGCGAGCTTCCTCCCTGGCACCAGGCCGGTTCCACGGTAAACTTGTCCGAGCTTGCGGAGGCGTCGGGCTCCCAGGCGCTCCCCGCAGGGGCGGCGGCGATGGAACCGGGCGGCGGCTCCGTCCCCTTGGACCCGGCGACGCCCCTGCTCGCGCTGGACGTTCAGGGCATCTGGGAGGTTCGGCCCCCCGGCGAGCGCCCGGAACACCCCATGGCGTTGGCGGTCAACGTGAACGTGGCCGAGTCCGACCTTTCCCGCGTGGACTTGGAGGAGTTCGTTGGAGCGATCGGCGGAGGGTTGGGAGCCGGCGTCGAGCCCGGCGCGGGAGCTGCCGTCGGCGAAGCAGCCGAAGGAGCGGGCCACGCGAGCGGCCCGTCCGGCGCCGGATCGACCGGAGGCCCCTCCTCCGAGATCGAAGAGGAGGAGTTCGAGAAGCGCCAGTCGTTCTGGCGGTATCTCGTGGCGGCCGCATTCTTGCTGATGGTCTCGGAAACGATCCTGGCCAACCGGCTGTCCCGCTTTCGCGAGGCGCGGCCGGAACGGAAGGCGCACTCGTGACGAGTCGTCGTCCGCCGGAGGTCGAACCAATTCTCCCAACCGCGTCGTAGGTTTCACGACCATGAAGGAACTTCGCTCTACCGCCACCGGTCGCCAGCTGCGGGCCTCTGCCGAGATCCGTCGCGTGGTCGGACGGGTGCGCCGCCGGTGGCGCGTCAAGCTTCTGCTGCGGGGCCTGGCTCTGACCTTGGGGGGCGTGCTCGCCACCTTCCTCGCTTCCGCTTCCAGCTTGGAGTTCCTGCGCTTCCAGCCAGAGGCCGTCACGGCGTTCCGGGTCGTCCTGTGGCTGGTGGTGGGGGGCTTCCTGGCCCGTTGGGTCGTCTGGCCATTGCTGCGCCCGATCTCCGACGAACGGGTGGCCCTCTATCTGGAGGAGCACGAACCGTCGCTCAAGTCGCGGCTGCTGGCGGCGGTCGAGACCGTCCGGCCCGACGCACCGGCCCGCACCGAGCTGCTGGAGGCGGTCGTCGAGAGGGCCGTGCGCCGGTGCCGCCGGATCAACTACGGCAGGTCGATTGAGAGATCGGCGATCCGCCGCTCGGCGGCCGTCCTGGGCGGGCTGGCTCTGGCATCGTTCGCCGTCTTCCTTCTCGGCCCGGGCTTCGTCCGCCACGCCTCGACCGCGCTCTTCTTTCCCGCGCGCGCCGCCGAGGCGGTCAACCCGTACAGCATCTCGGTGACGCCGGGCGACACGACGATCTCCCGCAACTCGGACCTGATGGTCTCCGCCGTGCTCGGGGGCTTCGACTCCGACGACGTGGCGCTCTTCACCCGCGAGGCGGGCGAGGGCGGCTTCCTGGCGTTGCCGATGATCGCCACGGGCACGGGCGCCTTCGACGGGCTGCTCCTCAACGTCGCCGAGGAGACCCGGTACTACGTCGAGTCCAACGGCGTGCGTTCGGCCGCCTTCACCGTGGGCGTCGCCGACCTTCCGGCCGTGGACCGCCTGCGCATGGAGTACCGCTTCCCCCCCTACACCGGCTTGGCCCCCCGAGTCTTCGAGCACGGCGGCGACGTGGCCGCGCTGGCGGGAACGACCGTCGCGCTGACCGTCACGCCCACCGTGTCGGCTCCGGCGGCCCGCTTGGTGCTGGACTCGGGCGACACCATAGCCATGTCGGTCGTGGAGGCGTCGGCCGGGCAGGGGTCGGTCGGGCAGGCGTCGGCCCGAGAGGGGGCGCCCGGCCCCTCGCCCGAGGACTCTCCGGCCGCCGACGCCCCGGTCGCCGAGGCTTCCTTCCAGGGCTCGTTCCGAGTCGGCCGCCAGGGCTTCTACGGCATCGAGTTCCAGACCAGCGACGGCGCTTGGGTGGCCGGCGCGCCCGACTACCGAATCGACGTGCTGACGGACCAGGGACCGTCGATCTCGTTCAGCAAGCCGGGACGCGACACCGAAGTCAGCTCCATCGAAGAGGTGTTCATCGAAGCGCGCGCCGACGACGACATCGGCGTCGCCGAGGTCTTCTGGATCGCGTCGGTCAACGGAGGACCGCCGGACACCGTGCGAATCCATGGCTCGACGGGCGCGCCGATGCCGGAAGTGACGGCGAGCCACGTCGTCTTCATGGAGGAGCTGGAGCTGGAGACGGGCGACCTGGTCGCGTACCACGGCGTCGCCCGGGACAACGCGCCGGTACCCAACGAAGCATTGACGGACATCTACTTCCTGCAGGTGCGGCCCTTCCGTCGGGAGTTCAGGCAGGCTCCGGCGGGCGCGGGCGGCGGCGCTGGGGGCGGTGGCATGGCGGAGGACCTCTCCGGGCTTCAACGCCAGATCATCGCCGCCAGCTTCAACGTCGTGCGGGACCGGGAGAGCTACGCGCCGGAAACGTGGGAAGAGAACGTGGTCAGCATCGCCCTCAGCCAGCAGAGGCTGCGGGAACAGGTCGAGACGCTGGCCCAGCGGATCGTCAACCGGGGAATCGCAGGGGCCGACCAGTCGTTCCAGCGGATCGCAGAGACGTTGCCGCGGGCGGTGGAAGCGATGCGCGAGGCCGAAGATTCTCTGCGCGCCCTCGCCCCCGACGGCGCGATTGGGCCGGAGCAGCGGGCCTTGCGGGAGCTGCAGAAGGCCGAGGAGACCTACGAGCGCTTCGTTTCGATGGATCGGCAGGGGGGTGGCGGCGGCGGAAGCGGCGGCGCTCCCAGCGCCGAGGACTTGGCGGACCTCTTCGAGCTGGAGACGGACCAGTTGCGCAACCAGTACGAGACCGTCCAACGAAGTCGGCAGGAAAGCGCCGACCAAGCTGTGGACGAGTCGCTGGAGAGGCTCCGGGAGCTGGCGCGTCGTCAGGAACAGGAGTTGGAGCGGCAACGGCGGAGGGCGGCTGCCCAGCAGGGTGCCACGACCGGTGGCGGCGGGGGCGAAGCGGCCCGGGAGCTGGCCGAGGAAGCCGAAGAGTCGGCCCGACGGTTGGAACGCCTCTCGCGGGAGACAGGCGACCGGAGCTTGGAGGAGGTGTCGCGACAGCTTCAGCAAGCTGCGGACGACATGCGCCGAGCCGCCGCCAACCGGGGAAGCGAAGGGGTCGCCGAGGCCCAGTCGGCCCTGCGCCGGTTGCGGGACGCCCGGGAGCGGCTGGAGGACGCCCGGGACGACCGCCTCGAGCGGGACGTGGACGACGCCCGCGGGCAGGCCGCCGAGCTGGCGCGCCAGCAGGGCGACGTGGACAACCGGATGGAGGCGATGCGCCGGGTCGGCCGCCCGTCGGCGGATCAGGTCGGCCGCATCAACGACATCAAGGAATCCATGGCGGAGCGGGCGGGAGAGGTGCTGGAGAAGCTCGACCGCGCGGCTGCTCAAGCCCGTCGCGACGGCAGGGCGGGCGCCGGCGAGCTCGAGGAGGCCGCCGAGACGATCCGGGACACGCAGCTGAGGGAGCGGCTGCTCTACTCCCGGGGTCTAGTGGGCCGCCCCGGCCAGGAAGAGTACGCGAGGGCGTTCGAGAACCAGACTTCCCAGGCGATCCAGTCGCTGCGAAACCGACTGGACGAAGCGGCCGAGGCCGTAGGCGCCCAAGCAGGCGAGGACCCCCGGGAAGAGGTCCTCGAGTCGGCGCGCGACTTGATGCGCAGCCTCGAGTCGGGCCAGGCCGGCGCCGATCGCGGAGGGGGTGGTCCCCCCGTGGACGGAGGCGCCCGTGGAGGCGGCGCCCGAGGACCCGTCGGTCCTTTCGACGACGCCGAGGTGCGCCGGATGCGCCGGGAGATGCGCGAGCGCGCCGGCGAGGCTCGGGCGTTGGCCGAGCTGATGGAGCGGGCCGGCGCAGATCCCTCCGACCTGGAAGCGATGATCGCCGCCATGCGCGCCCTCGACCGCGACCGAACCTACGCCGACCCGGAAGAGGTGATGCGCTTGCGGAACGAGCTGGTGGACGGGATGAAGCAGCTCGAGTTTCGCTTGCGCCGCGAGTTCGCAGCCGACGACGAGGAGCAGCTGCTCATGCACCGCTCCGGCGACGTGCCCGAAGAGTACCGCGCGCTGGTGGAGGAGTACTACCGGGCGCTTTCCAGGGGCGTGCCGCGGGAACGCCGGTAGCGAGGAGAACGGCGCTGGCGAAGGAGAAGCAGTCGCCTGGCGCAGCAGAAAAGGCGAACCGCCGCGACGCCGCTATCGGCTTGCTTCCAGCTGCTGGGGCAGCGTCGAGAGATCGACGATCCGGTAGCGTCGCTTGCCCGCCGGGAGCGTCACTTCGACTTCTTCGCCCTTTCGTGCGCCCAGCAGGCCCTGGCCGATGGGCGACGCCAGCGAGATGTGGCCCGCGTCCAGGTCGATGTAGTCGCCCGCCACGATCGTGTAGCTGAAGGCCTTGTCCAGCGCCAAGTCGCGAACCTTTACCGTGGAGCCAAAGCCGACCCGGTCCGCCGGCATGTCGTCCACGTTGATCTTGGCCAGCTCCGAGAGCCGCTGGACCAAGTGCCCGATCCGGAGTTGGACGAACTGCTGCCGCTCGAGGGCCGACTTGTACTCGGCGTTCTCCCGAAGGTCGCCAAGCTCGACGGCCTTCTCGATTCGGTGGGGCAGCTCGACGTTGAGTTCGGTCGTCAGCGCCTCGACCTCGGCGCCGATCTTCTCCTTGATCTCTTCCAGCATGGTGGGACGGGCCATGGGCGAAAGGGGCTGGAGGATGGTCCGAGCCGAAGGGCGGTCCGGCCGACGCAACTCGCCGGCGACGGGCGTCTCGGACCGGCGGCGAAAGCTACCGCAGGCAGTCGCTCCCTGGTAGCGCGTCCGGGTCGGGGCAGCCCCTCCGCGCGCTGGCGGAGGCGGGCGGCCGTCTTCGCGCGTCGCTCCCTGGCAGCGTGCCCGGGTCGGGGCAGCCCGGTTTCTGGATCGTCGACCATATCTGCCGAGCGCTCCGCATCACCGATTGGAGGCTCGGCCCGGCTACGTTCACGTGACCGAGCTTGCGGCCGGGTCGCGGCGTCTTGCCGTAGAGATGGATGCGGGCGCCGGGGACGGCTGCCAGCGCCCGGAGGTCCGGCAGCTCCCCGACGATGTTGATCATTGCAGCAGCGCCGTGGGGCCGCCGAGGCGCCTTCGCGGGCGATGCCGGAGGGGGCGTGAAGGCCGGGTCCGCCAGAGGAAGCCCCGCGACGGCCCGCACATGGTTCTCGAACTGGCTTGCGCCCCCGCCCAGCGCGCTGGGGCCGTCCATCGTCCAGTGCCCCGAGTTGTGGACCCGAGGCGCCATCTCGTTGGCGAGGAGCGCGCCTCCAACCTCGAAGAGCTCCACGGCCAGCACGCCCACGTAGCCCAGGCGGTCGACGATCCGCCCCGCCAGCGCCTCGGCCTCGGCTTGGAGCTTCGGCGAGAGCCCCGGCGCCGGCGCGTAGCTGGCGCGAAGGATCCCGTCTCGGTGGTGGTTCTCGGTCAGGGGATAGAACACTCGACCGCCGTCCCGGCCGGCCGCGCAGATGATGCTCAGCTCCCGCTCGAAGGCGACGAACCCCTCGACCACCAGCTCCGGCCCCATGCGCCCGACGACGGCCCTGGCCTGCTGCGCCGACTCGACCATGGCTTGGCCCTTGCCGTCGTAGCCGAAGCGTCGCGTCTTCACCACGGCCGGAAGGTCGGTGGTCGCCAGCGCGGCTTCCACGTCTTCGGGGCCGTTCACCGGGAAAAACGGTGCCGTGGCGATGCCCTCCTCGCGAAACATTTGTTTCTCGGCCAGGCGGTCCTGCGACGCCTCCAGAGCCGAAGGGGGCGGAAGGACGAGAAGGCGCGACCGGAGGTAGTCGGCGCTGGCCGCAGGCACGTTCTCGAACTCGTAGGTGACCACGTCGACGGAGTCCGCCAGCCGCGCCAGGGCTTCCGGGTCGTCGTACGGGGCGCGCAGCACCGTCGCCGCGACTCCCGCGGGCGGGTCGGGCGTCGGCTCCAGGACGGTGAAGCGGCAGCCAAGGGGAATGCCGTCCAGCGCCAGCATCCGAGCGAGCTGTCCCCCGCCCAGGACGCCCACCCTCACGGGGGCGGTTCTCGCGGGTCCCGGTCGGCCAGCACGGCCGCGGTTCGGGCTTGGGCGTAGGCGCGCACGGCCTCCAGGACCGCAGGGTCGCCACGTCCCACGATTCGGGCCGCCAGGAGCGCCGCGTTCGCCGCCCCCGCCTTGCCGACGGCCAAGGTCCCCACGGGGACGCCCGACGGCATTTGGACGATCGAGAGGAGCGAGTCGATGCCCGACAGCGCCCTGGACCGGATCGGCACGCCCAGTACGGGCAGCACGGTCTTGGCGGCGGTCATGCCCGGCAGATGGGCCGCTCCGCCCGCGCCCGCGACGATCACCTGAAGGCCCCGTTCCTCGGCCGTCGCCGCGTACTCGAAGAGAAGGTCCGGAGTCCGGTGCGCCGACACCACCTGCACTTCGTGCGGGACGTGGAGGGCGACGAGCACGTCCACGGCGTGCCGCATCGTCTCCCAGTCGCTTCGGGAACCCATGATGACGCCGACGAGAGGTCGGTTCGTCCCGCTTCGACTCCGTACGCCGCTGTGCTTCATCGACCTCCTTCCGCACACTCGGAAGCTGGGGAGAATGGAAGCTGGGAGAAAACGGAAGCTGGGAAGATTCGAGAGTGGGGGCAGAAGATACTTCATGTCGCCGAGTCGGCGAACGCAAGGCCTTGCGGGATCAGCGCTCGTTCCTGGGCCCCAAGGGCGCCCACGCAACCACTGCGCCGCCGCCCGGCCCGCTCCTGGCCCAAGGGCGCCCGCAACCATTGCGCCGCCCCGCCCGGCCCGCTCCTGGCCCCAAGGGCGCCCGCAACCATTGCGCCGCCCCGCCCGGCCCGCTCCTGGCCCAAGGGCGCCCGCGACCATTGCGCCGCCCACCCCGCCCGCCCTAGCCTAGCGTAGCGTAGTGGACCCGAAGATCCGCTTCCCCCTCCGTGCGGACGCGATGGAGCTTCCTTCCAAACGTCGATATCTGTCCGCCCGACTCCGGCGGCTTGCGATGCGGGCGCGGCTGCGGTTCGCACAGCGGCCGGCGCCGACGGCGCGACGTTGACTCGAGCTTCGGGCGTCGCCGGCCAAGTCGCCCGGATCATTCGGGGGGACTACCCCGAGCTGCGGGAGCGGGTGCGCGCGGCGTTGGCAAGACCGGAGGTGAGCATCCCCGACCACCTGCCTCTGGAAGAGCAGCGGGAGCGCACCCTCGGCGCCGTCGTGGCGCTGGCGGAAGCGGGCTTGGGCCCGACGGCGTTTCCCAAGGAGCACGGCGGCCACGGAGAGACGGGCGCGGGCGTGGCCGTCTTCGAGGAGCTTGCCCTGGGAGACCTGAGCGTGCTGGTCAAGTACGGCGTGCACTTCGGCCTCTTCGGCGGGAGCATTGCGCAGCTGGGCACGGAGAAGCACCACCGCCGGTACCTGGCGCGCGTCGCGTCGGCGGAGCTGCTCGGCTGCTACGCGATGACCGAAACCGGCCACGGTTCCAACGTCCGCGACCTCCGCACGACCGCGACCTACGACCCGACGGCCCGCGAGTTCGTCGTCGCAACCCCCGACGACGACGCTCGCAAGGACTACATCGGCAACGCGGCGCTCCACGGGCGGATCGCAACGGTCTTCGCCCGGCTCCTGATCGACGGGACCGACCACGGCGTTCACGCGTTCCTCGTGCCGCTGCGCACTGCGTCCGGCGAGCTGGCGGCGGGCGTGTACATAGAGGATTGCGGCCACAAGGAAGGGCTCAACGGCGTCGACAACGGGCGCATCGGATTCGACGGAGTGCGGGTGCCCGCGGACGCCCTCTTGGACCGCTTCGCCAAGATCAACGAAGCAGGCGAGTACGAGAGCTCGATCCCCAGCCCCGACCGCCGCTTCTTCACCATGCTGGGGACGCTTGTCTCGGGGCGCGTCAGCATCGCCGCAGCATCCGTCGCCGTCGCTCGCAAGGCCCTGACGATCGCCGTGCGCTACACCGCCTCGCGGCGCCAGTTCGGTCCCGCCGAAGGAGAGGAAGTCCCGGTCCTCGACTACTTGAGCGTCCAGCGCGCGCTCCTCCCCCGTCTGGCCCGGTGCTGCGCGACGGGCCTCGCGGTGCGGGACTTGGTCCGACGCCTGGCGGACCCACGGGCGGACCGGCGGCGCATCGAGGTCCGGGCCGCCGCGCTCAAGGCGACCGCTTCCCGCGACGCCGTGGACGCCCTTCAGGCCTGCCGCGAGGCGTGCGGAGGCCAAGGCTACCTTGCCGAGAACCAGTTCGGCCGGCTCAAGGCCGACTCCGACGTCTTCACCACCTTCGAGGGCGCCAACCCGATCCTCATGCAACTGGTCGCCAAGAGCTTGCTCTCCCGCTACGGAAGAGAGGTCGGCGACCTCTCCATGTGGGGGATGGCCCGCTACTTGGCCGAGCTGGCCGGCACGCGCCTTGCGGACATGAACCCGGTCGCCACCCGCCGTACCGACCCGGAGCACCTTGCCGGCCACGAACTCCACTTGGCCGCCCTGGAGTACCGGGAGACCCGCCTGCTGCGCTCGGCCGCTCGGCGACTGAAGTCTCGGATCGACGACGGCATGGACAGCTTCGACGCGGCCAACGAGTGCCAGGACCATCTTCTCGCCGTGGCCTCGGCTCACGCCGACCGGGTCCTGCTCTCGGCCATGCTTCGCGGGCTGGAAGCGACGGCGGAGTCGGAGGGCAGGGAGCTTCTCGTCCGAGTGGCTTCCCTCTTCGGGTTGGCGACCTTGGAAGCTCATCGGGCTTGGTACCTGGAGGCGGGCTACTTCGAGCCGGCGAAGAGCCAGGCGGTGCGGGCCGAGGTGAACCGGGCCTGTCGGGAGCTGGCGCCGCGCGCCGTCGAGCTTGTGGACGCCTTCGAGATTCCCGACGAACTGATCCGAGCGCCGATCGGGCTGAAGCGGCCCGCCGGGCGCCCGGTCCGCGCCGTGGTCGGCCCGGCCGGCCCGGGTTCGGCGAGATGAAGGCGGTCGTCCGCTACGCCCGAGGGACTCGTCCGTCCGACACGTCCAGAACGAAGTAGCGCTTCTTTCCCACGCGCACGATCACGAAGCAGCCGTCCAAGGCGTCCTCGGCAGCGAGCGTCGTCGACTCGGTCGCGCGCGCGCCGTTGACGTAGACGCCGCCGCCCTTGATCAGCCGTCGAGCCTCCGATCCCGACGACGCCATCCCGACTTCCGCCATCAGCGCCAAGAGCGGAACTCCGCCGTCGGCCTCCAATCGCGACTTGGCAATGGTCGTGGAGGGCACGTCGGCAAAGATCTCGGCGATCTCGGTAGCGCCCAGTCCGTCCACGCTGCCGCCGAAGAGGACCCTGGACGCCCGCACGGCGCGCTCGAGGCCGTCGTCGCCGTGGACCGTTCGGGTCGCTTCGGCCGCCAGCCGCCGCTGCGCCGTCCGCAGGTGGGGGTTGTCGGCGGTCTGCCGCGCGAGTTCCTCGACCTCCGCTCGGTCCAAGAGGGTGAACAGCTTCAAGTACGGGACCACGTCCGCGTCTTCCGTGTTGAGCCAGTACTGATAGAAGCGGTAGGGCGACGTTCGGGCCGGGTCCAGCCACACCGTTCCCGCTTCGGTCTTGCCGAATTTGACGCCGCTTCGGGACTCCAGCAGAGGGAAGACGATTCCGTGGCAGCGGGGACCTCCCATGCGCCGCACCAGGTCGATTCCCGCGGTGATGTTGCCCCACTGGTCCGAGCCGCCCATCTGCAGCGTGCAGTCGTAGCGGGCGGCGAGCTCGCGGAAGTCGAACGCCTGAAGAAGCTGGTAGCTGAACTCGGTGAAGGAGATGCCCGACTCCTCGTCGGCGAGGCGGCGCCTCACCGATTCCTTCCGCAGCATCGCGTTGACGGCAAAGTGCTTGCCCACGTCCCGCAGAAAGTCGACGAGCCCCAGGCCGGCCAGCCACTCCAGGTTGTTGGCCATGCGGGCCGGGTTGCTTCGGCAGTCGAAGTCCAGGAACGACGCCAGCTGACGGTGGATCGCCGCCGCGTTCTCCTCCGCCTGCGCCCTGTCCAGGAGCGCTCGCTCCGACGCCTTGCCCGACGGGTCGCCGATCAGCCCCGTGCCGCCGCCCACCAGCGCTATGGGGCAGTGTCCCGCCCGCTGAAGGTGCACAAGTCCCATGATCGGAACCAGCGAGCCCACGTGGAGCGAGGAAGCCGTGGGGTCGAAGCCGATGTAGCCGGTGACCCGGCCGGCCGCCAGCGCTTCGGCGGCGTGCTCGGTGGCGTCGGCGAAGAGGCCCCGCCATCGGAGTTCGTCGAGGAGCCGGGTCGTCGTCACTTGCCGCCGAACCGTTCGCGCGCCACGCGCCGCAGCGTCTTGCCCGTGTGCGTGCGCGGCAGCGAGTCCACTACCTGGATCCGGGTCGGCCGCCGGCCCCTCGACATTCGGGCGCGACAATGGCTGTGCACGCCTTCCGGCTTGACCACGCTCGGGTCCGCTTCGACCACGGCCGCCACGACTTCTCCCCACTCCTCGTCCGGCGTCCCGAAGACGACCGCCTCGGCTACGCCGGGCATCGACTCGATCACCTTCTCCACTTCCCGGGGCGCCACGTTCAGCCCCCCCGTTACGATCGCGGCATCGGCTCGGCCTTCGATCCAGACGCGCCCGGCGCCGTCCACGCGGCCCAGGTCTGCCGTGCGGAACCAGCCGTCGTCGTCCACCGGCAACGGTTCCGGCCCCTCCTCCGGGGTCCGCGCGACGACCGACGCCAGCGTGGGACCCCGAACGGCCAAGACGCCCCCGACATCGGTGCCGGCGTCGACGACCTTGACCTCCACGCCCGGCAGGGGCGGGCCCGCGCTCCCTGGAGTCTGCCGGGCCAGCTCGGGCGTCGCCGTGGCGACTTGCGAAGTCGTCTCCGTCATTCCCCAGGTGGGGGCTGCCGGCAACCCGGCGTTCACGGCCCGCTCGACGAGGTCGGGGGACGCTGCCGCGCCTCCCACCAGGACGCACCGAAGCCTGCGGGAGGGCGCGCGCCCGCCCAAGGCGTCCAGCACGCGTCGCAGCATGACGGGCACCAGCGAGAGGTGGGTGACGTCGCCGCCTGCGACGGCGGAGGCGACCGATTCCGCGTCGAAGGACGACCAGCATCGGACGGCGCACCCGATCGCCGCGGCGCGCAGCAGAAGGGCCAGCCCGCCGACATGGCCCAGCGAGAGACAGAGTCCCCAGCAGTCGTCGGGGCGCAGGTCGAGGCGGCGGCGCGCTCCGGCGGCCGAGGCGGCAAAGGCGTCGGGGGCGATCCCCACGGCCCTGGGGCTGCCGGAAGAACCGGAGGTGAGAAGGAAGACGCAGACGCCGCGACGGAAGGCCGCGTCCCGTCCTGGAGCGTTGTCCGCTCCCGAAGGCGCGCTCGACGGAACGGGGTGCAGGACGCCGCCCGTGTCCACCAGGCAGGCGGGCTGAAGGAGGCGCGCGGCGTGGTCGATCTCCGGCTCGGCGAGCCGTTCGTGCAGCGGCGCGGCCGCGTACCCGCCGCGCCACGCGCCGAAGAGCGCTGCGGCCGCCTCCGGTCCGGGGGGAGCCGAAAGCGCGACCACCGATCCAGGCGCGATGCCGGCGGCCCGAAGACGGTCCGCCCATCGAGTTGCGGCCCGATCAAGCTCCCTGTATGCGAGCGTGCAACCGTTCCACTTCAGCGCCACGGCTTCGGGAGACGCGGCAGCCGTCCGGGCCAGCTGTGCGGATGGCACGGCCTCTACCCCCAGAGCGCGCCGGACATGAAGCCGGTCGCGAGCAGCAGGCCGTACAGCAGCACGGAGCGCGCGGTCGCCGCCAGGGCGGCGTTGAGCTCTCTGCGGTTCGTGTGCGGGACGCGGGACTGGGCGCCGGCGACGCCGGATTCGACAGCGACGACGCTGGATTCGGCCGCGGTGGCGCCGAGCTTGCCGGGCGCGGTGTTCGCCTTTGCGCACGACGCCACCACCAACGCCGGCGTGATGCAGCTCAGCACACCCAGGACGGAGACGAACGTCCACGGGGACCACCCGACGAGGAGCACTCCCGCCAGCGGCGTCAGCAGAGCGACGAGCAGACAGGCCATGTACTCGTACACGGCAAATTTGTCGCCGAAGCGCACGGCCAATGTGCGCTTTCCGGCCGCCTCGTCGGTCTTGCGGTCCCGCAAGTTGTTGACGACCAGCACCGCGGTGCTGAACGCTCCCACTCCCACCCCGACAAGGAGGGCGTCCTCCGACAGGTGGTGGGCCTGCACGTAGTATGTCCCCGCAACCGCCACGGGTCCGAAGAACAGGAAGACGAAGAGGTCGCCCAGTCCGTGGTAGGCCAGAGGCCACGGCCCGCCGGTGTAGGCGACCGCGCACGCCAGGCACACGGCGCCCAGCGCCCAGACGGGCCATCCGACCGCTCCCGCCAAGTAGCCGCCGGCGCCCGCCGCCAGCATGAGAGATGCCGACATGCCCAAGAAGACCGCTTTGGGCGACAGGAATCCGGCTTGGGTCGCCCGCGCCGGTCCCAAGCGCTCGGCCGTGTCGGCGCCCTTCACGAAGTCGAAGTAGTCGTTGGCCAAGTTCGTCGCCACCTGCAGAAAGACCACGCACAGGAACGAGGCCGTCACCATCGCGCTCACGTAGACCCCGTCGGCGGTCGCGATTCCCGTCGCGGCCGACACCGGCGCCACTCCCACGGCCAAGGTCTGGGGGCGGGCCGCCAGGACCCACGCTCGCACGGGGTTCATCTCGCCCATGCGCAAGGGCGCCGGGCGCGCGCCTGCGCGGGACTCACCACGGAAGCCACGGGTACTTGCGGAAGTCGGGCTTGCGCTTTTGCAGGTAGGCGTCGCGGCCTTCTTGTCCCTGCTCCGTCATGTAGAAGAGGAGCGTGGCGTTGCCGGCGAGCTCCTGAAGTCCGGCCTGTCCGTCCACGTCCGCGTTGAAGGCGGACTTGAGGAGTCGGATCGCCAAGGGGCTGTGCTGGAGGATCTGCTGCGCCCATGCAAAGCCTTCGTCCTCCAGCTGGTCCACGGGCACGACCTTGTTCACCAGTCCCATCGCTTCCGCCTCTCGAGCGTCGTACTGGCGGCAGAGGTACCAGATCTCCCGGGCCTTCTTCTGGCCGACGATGCGCGCCAAGTACGACGAGCCGAAGCCGCCGTCGAAGCTGCCCACCTTGGGACCGGTCTGACCGAAGACGGCGTTGTCGGCGGCGATCGTCAGATCGCACACCACGTGGAGGACGTGGCCTCCGCCTATGGCGTAGCCCGCCACGAGAGCGATCACCGGCTTGGGCATGGTGCGGATCAGCCGCTGGAGGACGAGGACGTTCAGGCGAGGGACTCCGTCCCGGCCCACGTACCCGGCGTCGCCGCGGACTCGCTGGTCGCCGCCGGAGCAGAAGGCGTACTTGCCGTCCTTGGCCGGGCCTTCGCCGGTGAGGAGGACGACGCCCACCTCCGGGTCCTCGTTGGCGTCCTCGAAGGCGTTCAGGAGCTCGAAGAGGGTCTCGGGACGGAAGGCGTTGCGGACGTCGGGGCGGTTGATGGCGATTCGGGCCACGCCGTCCCGCTTCTGGTAAGTGACGTCTTCGTAGGTCTTGGCCGTCTTCCAGCGTGTTTCCGTCATGGGCTCCTCGGGTTGGTCGGTCGGTTGGCGGTCGTCGGCTGCTGCCCGGTCGGCACCGAGGCGGCCAAGCCCAACGCCGCGACGGCCCGGCGGGCTGCTTCCGCGCGCACCTCCGCGTGGCGGCGGCGGTTCGTCTCCCGGTCGGTACGCACTCGAACGATCTCGGTTCCTGGACGGCGGACGCCGGCGGCCACGGCTTCCGCCAGCTCTTCCGGTCCGCGGGCGTCGCGGAACGGGATGTCGTAAAGACGGGCCGCATGGCGGAAGTCTAGCCCGTGGGGCGTGGCAAAGTAAGGCGTGAAGGCGGGCTCGAACTTTCGGATGGGCAGCATGTGGAAGATGCCCCCTCCGTCGTTGTCCACCAAGACGAGGACGACGTTGAGCTGCGGGTCGCGGGCTGCCAGCAGCCCGTTCATGTCGTGGTAGAAGGCAAGGTCGCCCAGCACTCCGACGACCGGGCCGCCGCCGGCGGCGCATCCCAACGCGGAAGACACGATCCCGTCGATGCCGCTGGCCCCCCGATTGGCCAGGACCCTGACGCCAAGAGACGCCGGGCGGCCGTAGCCGTCCACGTCGCGCACGGGCATGGAGCTGGAGACGAAGAGCGTGGCGCCCGGCGGGAGGGCTCGCAGGACGGCGGCGGCGTAGGCGCCTTCGTTGCCCGGGTCGTCGCAGGCGTCTTCGACGGCGGACCAGGCTGCGGATTCGGCTTGGGACCAGAGGGCGCGCCAATGGTCGTCCGGGACGGGCCCGGCGGGTCCGGCGCCAGCCGAGGCGACGAGGTCGGGCTCCAGGGAGACGGGTTTCGGGGCCTCGGCGCGCGCAACCTGCGCGGTCCGCGCGACCCGTGCCATGAGAGGGCCGGCAGGGGCGCGAACGTAGTGGTCGGCCAAGCGCTGGTGGTCCTTGGGCTGGCGACCGGCGTCGACCACGATCTGCACGGCGTCGCGCCAGCGCTCCAGGGCGGCTTCCAGCGCCGCGGACGTGGGAGTGCGTCCCGTGCGGACGATCAGGTCGGGCGCGAGGGCGTCCACCACGGCCGGGTCGCGGAGGTAGTGGTCGTAGGCGCCGCAGGGGGGCGGCAGGGGCGATGGTTTACCCTGCGCGGTCGGCGCCTGGGCAGCCGTCGGGACCGTTGGCCGCGCCCCGGCCGCAAACCGTGCTCCCGAGAGTGGGTCGGCCAGCAGGGGAACGCGCAGCCGTCCGGCAATCTCGGCCAGCAAGGCGCCCTCGGCGTCCGGGCTGCTGGACGGGCCTGCCACCAGAACCGGTCGTCGAGCCGCCGCCAGCTCGCGGGCCAGGAGAGCAGCGCCTTCCTGTGCCGGGCAAGAAGGACCTCCACTCCCTCGCGTTCCATCCGGGTCGCGGGCCAGGAGAGCGGCGCCTTGCTCCGCCGGACCGTCTTCTGGACCGCGCGACTCCTTCGCGGCGCCTTCTGGTTTCGGCTGGGTCGCCTCGGCGCGCAGCTGTTCCAGTTTCCGTGGAGTGGAGGGCTCCAACGGCTTCTCGAACGGAACGTTGAGGTGCACCGGCCCCGCGGGCCCAAGGCCGGTGCCCTCCGCACCCCCGACGGCGCTGGCCGTGGCCTCCGAGGCGAGTCGACGAGCCGTCGGCAAGCCTTCCGAATCAGGAACGGGCAGGTCCGCCTCGAAGCGGAGGCGGGCGCCGAATATCCCCACTTGGTCGATCGTCTGATTGGCGTCGGCTCCCCGCAGCCGAGGCGAGCGGTCCGCCGAGAGGACGATCAGCGGAACGTCGGACGCGTCGGCTTCCACCACGGCGGGAAGCAGGTTGGCGACCGCTGTCCCCGAAGTGGCGACGACGGCCGCCGGCCGCCTGGAGCGCCGCCCGTATCCGAGCGCGAAGAAGGCCGCGCACCTCTCGTCCACGTGCACCCGTGCGCGGACTCCCGGAAACGACCGAACCGCCAGCACCAGCGGCGCCGACCTGGAGCCGGGGGCGATCTCGACTTCGGTCACGCCTCCGCGCACGAGAGCCCCGACGATCTCGCGAGCCCAGGCGAAGTTGATCTCGCCGGTCATTCGGTCCCGGTGCCGGCCCGAGTTCTGGCGCTCACTTCCGCCCGCACCATCGCTCGCAGCACCGGCTGGAACTTGATCTCGGTCTCCTCCCACTCCGACACCGGGTCCGAGCCCGCCACGATGCCGGCCCCCGCGAAGAGTCGCCACGAGCCGTCGCAGAGCACGGCCGACCGCAGCGCCGGAACGAAGATTCCCCGGCCGTCCGAGTCCAGCCATCCCACCGGGCCGGCGTACCAGCCGCGGTCGAAGACCTCGTTCTGGGTGAGGACGGCCAGCGCCACCTCCCTTGGAATCCCGCACACCGCCGGCGTCGGATGCAGGGACGCGACAATGGTCAGAAGGGACAGTTCGGCAGGCAGCTTCGCGACGATCTTCGTCTCCAGGTGCTGGATGCGTGCCAGCGCCAGAACATGCGGCTCCACGTCCCGTCCCACGCGGCAGCCCAGCGCTTCCAGCCGGGCCACCATGTCGCGCACCACAAAGTCGTGCTCGGCCCGATCCTTGACGCTGTTGAAGAGCCGGTCCGCCAAGTGGGCCGTCTCCACCGAGTTCGCCCCGACCCCCGCGCTTCCGGCCACCGCAGTCGCCCGAAAGACGCCGTCGGCCGCCGTCGCCAGCGTCTCCGGTGCCGCTCCCACCATTGCCCGGCCCGCCTCGGGCTCGTACAGGAACACATGGCTCCCTCGGTTCTCGCGCCAGAGGGCCGCGACCAGCTCGTCAGGCTCGACTCGCCCGTCGGGCTTCACCTCCAAGGTGCGGGCCAGGACCACCTTCTCGGCGTCCCCCGCCTCGATCTCCGCCAGCGCGTTCCCGACCATCCGTTCCCAGGCGCTCCTGCCCATCCCGGTGATCTGACCGGCGCGCCGAAAGCCCGCCGGCGCCACGTAGCTGGGTCGACCCGCGCCTTTGGCTCGTTCCGACGCCAGCGCCGCCGTCCACGCTCGGCAGCTCTCTTCCGCTGCACCGGTGTTCGGACCACGGACCGTCAGCCAGCAGGCGCCGATCTCCGGCCGGTACTCGATCTCCGCCTTCGGCAAGTGAAAGCGCGCGCTCCCGAAGGGGGACCAAGCAGCGTCGGCGGTGTCCTCGCCCGAAAACGCAAATCCGCCGAACGCCCGGACCACCCCCGACCCCTCGCACCCCCCGAAGGCTGTTCGGACCCTTTCCTCGACGGTGGCGAAGCGGCACGCCGACGGAGCTTGCTCGCTCCCGCCCGTCGGCAACGAGACGTCCTCGGCCACGCCCGCGTGAGCCACCCATCGCTCGCCGCTGGCCCAGAACCCTCGCGGCCCTCCTCTGGCGACCCGCAAGAACGATGCCGGCGACACGCCACCAATTCGGCGCCGATGCTGATGCCGCGCTGCGCTCATCTATGCTTGCGGCGCTCGCTGCCGACCCCGCCGTTGCGTCGGTTCTCTCACTTGCGTGCGGCCAGCGCGTCAATCGATCCACATGCATGGATCCTCGGCATCCGACCGGCGAGTCCGGCGTTCTCGAAGAATTTGCTGAACCCCTTGCGACAATCGGCCTTCAGCTGCTTCGAGTCCCCGCCTCCCTCGACGTAGATCCGCACGCTCACCAGCGATTGCCCCCAAGGTCTCCAGAGCTCCAAAGCTCTCCCAGCCGATAGCGGTCCAACCAGTGATCCAGGTCGTCCCGGCGCAGGCGATTCAGAGTTGTTTGACCGTCGTGCTTCTCGCAGACCACAATGCTCTCGGGCGTCTCGGTGAGCGCGTCCACAATCACGTCGGAGTGAGTCGTGACGATCAGTTGGCACCTCTCCGACGCTTCGCGCAACAACCTGGCCATTCCGGGAAGAATGTCGGGGTGCAGCCCAAGTTCCGGTTCTTCCAGACAGACCAGTGCCGGTGGAGACGGATCGCAAAGCAGGGCCAGCAAGTACAGGTACCGCAATGTACCGTCGGAGAGGCGCGTCGCAGGGACAGTGGCATTGTCCTCCTGCAGATACACCTGAACGTTCCCGTATCCCACGTCGATGTGCAGGTCCCGCAAGCCGTCGTAGAGATCCCGCAAGCGGCTGATCAGCCGTTGCTTGACGTCGTAGTCGATCGCAAGTCGGTTCAGCACCAAGCCAAGGTTGCTGCCGTCCTCTTGCAGGACGTTGCTGCAAAGATCGTTCTTCTGGGGAAGACGTATCGGGCACTGTCTCCCGAAGACCCAGTTGCGATACAAGTGTATGTTCTTGAGAGATTCCCCGACGTGGGTGACTTCCGGGTAGCGACGCCTGTCCTTGATTGCAGAAAGCATCGACTCGCCAGACCCCACACCGTATTCTTCGATGCCAACGCCTGCCTCCCGCTGGCCGGCCGAGTCGTGCAAGTAAACCTGGTCCGCGGTTCTCGAGCCGAAGATCTTCTCCCTGTTGCCGTCGAGACCTAGTTCTTCGATCTGCACGTCCATGCCGCGGGGGGCCCCCAACATCTCCACGGAGTAGAACAGGTCTTGCCCAGCAGTCGTGCTCGTCGGGCTATCAGCGGGTCCCTCGAGAACTACGTCTACCCGAACGAGATAGGGTTCGCCCTTCCACGCCCACTCCCCGGAATCGCCTCGCTTCCTTGTTTCGGTCCCGAGGTCGGTCGGCAGCGCCTTCAGCAACCCCATCACTTCGATCAAGTTGGACTTGCCCGAGGCGTTGGGACCGATCAGCACGGTCAGGGGCTCCATCTCCAGCTCCATGCCGTTCGGACCGAACGACAGGATGTTCTCGAGCCTTATCCTGCGCATCAACATGAGCGCCTTCTCAACGCTGGGCCCGGCCCGGCGCCCCGACGCCTGCCGGCTCGGCGACCCCCGTCATCCCGGCCACCGCCTCCCGCACGACCGTCAGCGCCAAGTCCGCGTGCTCCCGACGAGTGCGGAACGACAGCACGGCGAAGCGGAGCCAGATGCGGCCGTTCAAGGTCGTGGACGAAATGAAGATCCGGCCATCGGCGTGAATGCGCTGGACCAGCCGCTCGTTGGCCGCGTCGACCGCTTCCGCGTCGGCATCGGCGTCGCACCCGGGCGGGACGTGTCGAAAGAGGACCACCGACAGGTCGGGCTCGGGTCCGACCTCGATATGGGGCAATCGCTGAACGGCCTCGTGTAGGTAGCGGGCCAGCCAGTACTTCTCGCTGATGCACGCGCGGAACGGGGCCACGCCGAAGAGCTGCAGCGGAAGCCACAGGCGCATCGCTCGGAAGTGGCGCGTGAGCTCCGGCGAGTGGTCGGCGGGCGAGGGCGCGTCTTCCTCGGTCCAGGTGTCCCGCAGGTACGGCGCGGCGCGCATGTGGGCGTTGCGCAGCGCTTCCCGGTCTCGGACCACCAACGCCCCGGAGCCGTAGGGAAGGAAGAGTCCCTTGTGGGGGTCCAGGACGACGGAGTCGGCCCGATGAAGCTCCCGAAGCGGCGCCGGCGCCTCGGGCGAGAGCAGGAAGAAGCCGCCGTAGGCTGCGTCCACGTGGTGCCAGAGCCCGTGCGCTTCGGCCACGTCGGCAATCTCGCCGACCGGATCGACGGCGCCCGTGTCGGTGGTGCCTGCCGACGCCACGACCATGAAAGGCCGCAGCCCCGCTTCCAGGTCCGCCTCGATCCGGGCAGCCAAGTCGGGGGCCGACATGCGGTAGCGGTCGTCCATCTCCACGTGGTGCACCGGGCTCTCGCGCATCCCGGCGATGACCAGGGCCTTGCCGACGCAGTGGTGCACGTGGCGGGTCGAGTACACGACCGCCCGGGGCACGTCGGCGGCTCGGACGCCCAGGGCCTCCCGGGCGGTCACGACGGCCGTCAGGTTGGCGATCGAGCCCCCGCTGGCAAGGTCGCCGCCGGCCCCCTCTCCGTAGCCCACCAGGTCGGCCAGCCACCGGATCAGGAGGGCGTTCATGCGGACGGCCCCCGGCGACGTGAAGTAGATGCCTGCGAAGCGGTTGGTCACCGCGGCCAGGTAGTCGGCCAGCGACGACGGGTAGAGGCCGCCCCCCGGGATGTAGCCCAGGTGTCCGGGCGCCGCCGGGTTGAGGGACGGCTGGTCCACGCACGCATCGATCGTCGCCACGATCTCGTCGATGGGTCGGCCCGTCTCGGAGATCGGATGGTCCGTGATGCCCGCCCCGTCGTCCCCCGCCTGGTTGTACGTCTTGCACTCGGCGAGCCCGTCGAGGAATCGTTCGGCGTAGGCGACCACTTCGTCGCGAAGGCGCTTGCGTTGGGCCGGGCTGGGCTCCAGAGGCGCGGCTTGGCGGGCCAGGTCGTCGATCCGGGCCGCCAGCTCCCGCAGCTTCGGCGACGCCGCCTCGTGCGGATCGAGCGCCGGCGACCCGAAGAGCCGTTTCCCGTTCGCCCTGCCGGACGCGGCCTCGTTCACCGTTCCGTGATCAGGCGCCGGCGGTCCGGAGCCGGAGCCGTCGGTACTCCCGGAAGGAGATGAGCTTGCGGCGCCCTTCGTCCCAGAGGGCCAGGTTGAGCGTCTTGAGGCCGTCGCGGATCGTCATCTTGGGCGCGGCCCACAGCTCCGGGTTCTCGTCGTGACAGCGTTGCAGCCGGTAGTTGGGGATGCGCGCGCTCAAGTGGTGCACGTGGTGCAGGCCGATGTTGGCGGTGAGCCACTGCAGCGGCTTCGGCAACTTGAGGAACGACGACCCGTGGAGACCGGCGTCGAAGTAGTTCCACTCTTCGTGCCAGTGCCAGTAGGCGTCGTCGAACTGGTGCTGAACGTAGAAGAGCCAGACTCCCATGGCGCAGGCGCACAGCGTGACGGGAACCTGCACCAGCAGGAAGCGATCCAGCCCGATCGTCGCCCACGCCAGCGCGACGATGCCGGCCAAGGCGGCGTTGGTCCACCACACCGAGCGCCACTCCCGCTTCCATGCCCGGGGCACGTCCCAGGGAAAGCGGTGCTTGACCAGGAAGTGGAACGCCGCGCCGGGCCCGAAGATGACGAAGGGGTTCCGATAGATGCGGTACCCCAGGCGCATCCACGGCGACATCGCCTCGTACTCCTTGACGGTCTTGGTGCTGATGTCGCCGAAGCCCCGCATGTCCAGGTCGCCCGAGTGGGCGTGATGGATCGCGTGGGTCTTCCGCCAGTAGTGGTAGGGCGTCAGGGCCAGCACGCCGATGACGAAGCCCACGGCGTTCGCCACCTTCTGGGACCGAAAATAGGAGCCGTGGCCGCAGTCGTGCTGGATCATGAAGAGCCGCATGATGAAGGCGGCGGTCGGGACGGCGAGGAGCAGCGTCAGCCAGTAGCCGACGGCCAAGCTGAAGTAGGTTGCGGTCCAGCAGGCGGCGAAGAGCCCCGCGCTCGTGGCCAGCTGCCCGGCGCTCCGCGCGTTGTCGGGGCCAAGGTAGGGCGCAAGGACCTTCTTCCAGCGGGCGACTTGTTCGCGGTCGTGGTTCATCCGTTCCCGTTTTTGGACTGGGGGATCAAGAGCGGAGCCGAAGGGGCGACGGCGTCGCGGAATCTAATCCCGGCCGAGCTACCAGCGGAACCAGAAGCGCTGCCACAGCGCGCGCTCGCGCTCCCGGAAGACGTCCTTGCTCTCGCCCGTCAGGTCCACGGGCTGGACCCAGAACCGGCACCCGTCCTCTCCGAAGGCGTCGGTGCGGTCCCGGCCCATGCGATAGATGGGCTCGGTCAGGCGCAGGAACTCATCTGGGGAGTACTCTCGGTCGTCTTCAATCTCGCGGTCGGCGTAGAGCGCGGCCGGATCGTTCGCATGTCTCTCGTGGACGATGCCATAAAGCCGCATTCCACGGTTGGTCAGCTCCACACGGAAAATGTGCTGGGGATCTCCTGCGGTCATCCAGCAGGGAGGCGGGTCCACGCCCCTGCCTTGCGTCAAGCGTTCGATCTCGGATTCCCGGTACTCGGCTCGACCCACCGCGCGGGCCCGAGCCTGTTCGGAGCGCTGAAGTCGGGCGCGGAGCGAGTCCGGGGGGCTGCCAGCGGCCAGGCGCTCCACCTTCCTTCGTCGCGCGTCGCTGGACCGCACGGCCTCTCGGGCGTCTTCCAGCTCTCGGGACAACAGATCGGCACGAGCTGCCTGCGCGACAATCGAGTCGGCGTCCGCAGGCGTCAGCGAGTCGGCGTCCGCAGGCGTGAAGCTCCGGTACCGGGCCACTTGGGAGCGGATGCTTTCGACGACCCTTTCAGCGTCGGCCATGCGCGCTTCGACGGAGTCCCGTCGGGCCTCCTGCCCGCCCAGCCGCTCTTGGGCCCAGCGCAAGGAGTCCCGAAGCACTCCGAGCTGATCGGCCTGCTCCGCTGTCCGGCGCACCGATTCTTGGGCATCGGCCCCTGCGATGTTGCGCAACCGGGCCTCCGCCGAGTCGGCGCGAGTTCTTGTCTGGGCCAGCTCCCGTTTCGCACTGTCCGCTCGGGCTTCGGCGGACGTCAGTGCCTCCCGCAACCGGCGGGCCTCTTCGTACCAAGCGTCGGTGTTGGTCCACGACGTATCTCCGCCCAGCAGCAGCGCATCCGCGATCTCCAGGTCCACCTGACGGTCTTCCAGCTCATCCTGGGTGTCTTCCAGCTCACCTACGACCCTGTTGTTTTCATTTCCAAGATTAAGCAAGAGCGCGGCACACGCCAGAAGCAAGATGAAGACGACGACGCTGAAGGTCTCGGCCAGGGTCATGCCCAGAGCCAGCCCCTTGCGGTAGTGAGTCTTCTCGGCGGGAAGCATAGAGCTTTCCCTACTCCCGTCTCACCGCAACCACGGGAAGAACCGCTTGAGGCGACCGGATCGGCGGCGGGTCCCTGTGTGCTTCCCCAGCTTGTCGATCACTTCCTTGCTCTGCAGCGCGATGTCGTACAACTCCTTTTGGGTCTCCGTCAGCTGGTCGGTGAGACCGTTCAGGTCGGCCGCTGCCTTGCTCGCTTCGGTCGCAGCCGTCGAGATCTGTTCTGCAGCTTCGCTTCCAGGGCCGGCAAGCTGGCTCCGCATTCCCTTGGCAGCCCGAGACACGGTCACCAAGTCGCCTTGCGCCTGCACCGCCGCGTTCTTCATTCCCTCCAGGCCCTTGCTGGCAGCGGTAGCGTGTCCGCCAACCTCGCCAAAGCCCGAAGTCGCTTCCGCCATGCGCGCGCCAGCTTCGACGACGTTCGACGCCAAGGTCGAAACGGCCGCCGCCGCCGCCTTGTCGAGCCTCGCCTCGAGAGCGGCGACCTTACTCGAAGAAGACTTCACGGAACCCAGCGAACGAGTCGCTGCCTTGGCCCCGTCGGCGCAGGCGTCGGCCATCTTCTTGAACTCATCACGAACTCCGACGACTTCGGTCCCGAGAGTCGACACTTGGGCCGTCATTCCGGCCATTTCCCGAACCGCCAGATCCCCGGCCTTCAGTAGTCCCGTCTTGGTTTCTTCGATCGCGGCCTCCACGGTCGGCAGCACCTTCACAGCGCCATCCAGGGCGGCCCCGAAGCCCCGCAGGGACTTGTCCGCGCCTGCCAGGCGCTCCTCCAACCCGGCGACGGATTCGCTGCCGCGCCTCACCGCGCCTCGGAAGTCGTCGACCGAACTGGAGAACGCCTCGGACATCTCCACAACTTTGGCGGAGTATGCGGCCAATGCCGCAGCGGTGGAGTCGGCCTTCTCGACGGAGCTGGCGATGCCGTCCGTCGTCTGCTGCAACGCGTCGGCCGAACGCTTCAGGTGACGCACCAAGTCTTCCATGTTCCGTCCACCTTGCACGACGATGCCCGTCATTTCGTTGATCGCATTTTCCAGGGCCTTTGTCGCGTGGGTCGTGATGTCGCCGGGGGAGTCCTGCGTCATGGTGAAAAGAACCCGTCCCCCAAGGCCAACGATCGTCGTCACCAGAGCGATCCCGAAATCATGAATAATACGGTTAATGGTGCCAACACTCAAGTCGCCGCCGCTCCGGCTGAGAACGATCAACGCCGACACGAGCGATGCAAACGTGAACAAGAGCCCCAGGTAGTAGAAGCCGTCGCCCTTGGTGTCCGGCGAGACGTGCTGGTTTCGGTAAGCCACCCAGCCGTGAGCCGCCATCAGCAAGCCAAGGAGGATGGCCGTCCACCATCCAGCCGTCCACCATCCAACCCAGTCGACGACCCTGGCCAGAATGATCAGGAGGAATCCGATCCCCAGCACAGCGCCCCACGCCTTCTGGTGCCCGCGTCGCGCCTTGTCCCCGTCGTCGAATCCGGGGCGTTCCGGGATCAGAGTCATCCTTCTACTGGAACCCATCGAGGACGTGCTTCCGCCTCGGCCCCCGCGTCAAGGAAGTAGTCTTCCCAAAACGCCCTCAGCTGCCCCGCCTGCAAGCGGCCCGCGATGCCTCGGCGAGCCAGGAGAAAGACAGTCACTCGGACGCCGTTCAAGTCGACCCTCAAGGTTCGGTAGGCCGGGTTCTTGGCGAAAGTCCCGAAGTCGGGGGCTTCCCGAAAAAAGGACAGGTCGGGGGAGTTCTGCACCATGTCCGACACGACGAGCACGTGACGTGGAATCGAGCCGCCGCGAGGCTGGAACGCATCGACGACGGCCGCCTGCACGGCCTCCACGATGGGGGAAACCGTGTCGCTGGGAACGTCGAGCAGCGCGTTCAGGCGTTCCTCAACCGGATCGCGAAAGCCCTGGGAATACTCTCGCTCGAGAATCCTGCGATTGCTCCACAGGGCCTCGATGGTGCCGACGCTGTCGGGGTGCGGCGGCACGCAGACGCGCATCTCGGGTGCTGCTTCCCTGCGTCCGGCCCTCGCTACCGTGTACAACCTCATCTCGGTGCGTTCGGGCATCGAGCCCTCAATGACCTCGACCAATCTGGACGCCACCGATCGGCGCTGCACCGGGCTCAAGGAATCGGACGGATCAAGAAGCACTACGGCTTGGGCGGGCGGGGCGTCGTCTTGAAGGCAGTTGGCGGAATCGACTCGCACGGGTTCCCTCTGACCCCAGACAAACAACGCGATCACGACCAGCACGCTGACCACGGCCAGCACAACCCAGCCCAGCACAATGTACCAGGGCTCCGTGCGCTTTGACGTCGAGCCGTAGACCGGGCGTCTCATCGTCACGCGACCTCGGTTCGGGCGATCTTCCGAACCTCGGTCTCGCATTCCTTGTAGCAGTCGTTCACCTTCTTGATCCGCAGGTCCTTGGCGGACTTGGCTTCCGCCGCACGGCGCTGCGCATCGGATCGAGAAGCGATGTCCGGCTTGGCCGGCACGTCCGGCAACTTCCAGTTCGCGGTCCACTCGGCCTTCCAAGACTCGGGTTCGGGCTCCGTTCTTGGAGCAGCCCGGTTCGCCGACCGGTACGACGCGATGGCGCTCCGGCAACTTTCCTGCAAGTACCCGGCGTCTTCACACAGCTCGGCATGGTGCTTGCAGAGCTGGTCGTATGCTTCGCTTGCCCGGTCGTAGTGAGCGACTGGGTCCGCCAGGCGCACATGACGTTCTTGTCGCTGGACAGCTTTCGCCCGGCGCCGATCCAGGTCTTCCAGCAAGTCGCCCACGTAGCCGTCGAACTCCTCCTCCGCGCGCCGGCAGTTCTGCGCCGCCTGTCCGAACCCGGGATAAGGATCCTGCCTCCCCCACCACTTCCAGGCGGCCCCTCCGAACATCGCCAACCCAATCAACATGAGCACGTAGGACTGAAAGTCGTTGAGCACGAACCATTGGTTCCACAACAGACAGATGGCCTCTCGTCCTGCAACGATCTCGTCGTTTCCTTGCCAGCAGGCCGCAGCGACGCTTGCCTCGGAGCCCGGCGTCGGGGTGGCAAGCGTCGATACGCTCCCGACGCTGTCCGGGGCAGGCGGATAGTCCACTGGAAGAGCTTCCCGGTAATGGGCAACGCCCAGGTTCAGCAGCACTCCCACGGCGACGACTATCGCGAGGACGAGCACCCCCGATAGGCGCTGCGGATCGCTCATCCTCGCGGCCCGACCAAAGAGCCGCGCGATGAGCAAGCCGGTGGCCGACCCGAGGAAGACCACGTTGACCAAACTGATCATTACCGCATAGGTCATGCCGCCCAGGAGGCCGCCGCGGAGGTTCGCACCGAAGAAAAAGCCGTTGATCATCGTCTCGACGACGATCAAGGCCGTAAGGATTGCGAAGAACTTGAGAGCACTCTCGGGCATCTTCGGCGCTTCGCTGCCGTCCAAGCCGTACTTCTCCTCGATGATTCGAAGCTTGTTCCGAGACTCCTCCACTCTTCCCCGATGTCCTTCCAGGTCCACCTTTGCCGTGAGAATCATGTTCTGCATGGCTTGACAGCTCTCTTCCGCCATCGCGTCGGCATCCTCTTCGGGCCTCTCCAGCTTCATGCGCCCTGTCAGCGTGTCCTGGTCATTGCGATAGACCTCCAGTCGATTCTGAAGAGCGCTGTGGCACCAGCTCGCGACTTCGGCTTCCACCGGATCGAGGCCCGGCTCGGTCGCGGGGGGCATGTTGAAGCTGCCGTTCTGCCGACCCTTCTTCAGGAGGTCGAACTTCTTGACGAGGAAGGCTGGGTCAGGGAGCTGGTTCGTCATGGGCGGTACGGTTGGAGTTCCAGGGGACGACAATCTGTCTGTTCGCCGTCGCCGCCGCAAGCGGAACGCTCGCAAGCATCGCGGACACCTCCGCTTCCTGGCCGCCGCTCCTCGGAATTCTGCTGCACCCAGCCGCAGCGAAGTGGTCCGCCCGGGATGCGCCCCGCCCCCGGCCTGCGCCATCGACGAGGGGCTTTCGGGCGCCGTCGGTACTCCACGGGACCGGACGCTATGCATTCCGACGCTGAGCGATTCCCCGGCGGTACTGGTTCCTGAGGTCGCCGATGAAGTTGCCGAGAGACGAATCGCTCTTGCCCGCCTTGTACAGGTCCATTTCCGCAACCAAGTCTTCCGCAATCTCCGGACCGCCGAGCGTGGACGGATTGCCCCCATCGGCCATGACCGCTCGAAGCTTGTTCTTGTAGTAGTGCCGCTCGCACTTGGCGGGCAGGTCCCCTGGACTGGCGCCGGCTACCTTCAAGACCGCTTTGGGGTCCGACAGATACCAACGCTCGACATGAGGATCGGGAGACGCCACGACCAAGCGGTACCGATTCGATTCCCGGGTTGCGCCGGCCACCCGGTCCCTTGCAGCTGCGAACGGCGAGCAGTTGCCGTCGATGCCTACGACCAGAACTTCCGCGGTTGGACCCTCCAGGTGCTCGGAGACACGCTGGTACAGCTTGAATTCCCTGACGGCGCGCGGATGTCCGCCGCGAGCCGACCGAACGCGCACCAACGTGCGAGCCCCCTCCTCGCGGCCGATGCGTGCGATCAACGCTCTCAGGAACGCTTCGTGCATCCTGTCTTCGCAGAAGAGGTCGACAACCATCCTCGTGTCGACGTCACTCATCCAGAAGTCCGCGTAGAACCAAGCCCTGAAAGGACGCATGTTCGCCTGGCGATGCCAGTGCGGTGGCGATCTCCTCGTCCTTGAGAAGGGGGCCGCTTGCGTCGAAGGGATTGATCACCGTCCTGCCGTCGGACAAGCGGACGTTGAAGAGGCCGACGCCTTCGACCCCGTCTTCGTCTTGTATTCTCAGGACCGAGTCGACGAAAAGGGGCGAGTGGGTGGTGACGATCACTTGGCGCTGCTCGCGTTCCGACAAGGACATCAACAGGCGCGCGATCTCTTCCACGCGTCTTGGGTGGACGCCGTTCTCGGGCTCCTCCAACGCGACCAGGGATCCAGCCCACGGATTGACGGCGATTGCGCACAGGGCAAGCAGGCGCAATGTCCCTTCCGACAGAACGCGAGAGGAATAGCTTGTGCCGTCTTGCCGTATCTGCATGTCCAAGATGCCTCGGCGTTCGTCCAGGCCGACTTCCAGCGCCTCCACGCCTGGCACGATTGTTCGCATCACACGCCCAATCGCCTTGAACAGCCGAGGCTCCGTCGCCTTGAGCTTGTACAGGAATGCCGCCAAGTTGTGGCCGTGTGTGCCGATGTCCGTCACGTCCATGGGCGCTTCGTCCTGCCGCATGACGAGACGTGGCTCGAAGTGATACGTGCGCCAACCGGCGAACTCGTTCCGCACGTCGTCGAGCCACGAGTATCCGTTGCCGCTGAGGCTGCGGTCGGAGAGGACCGAGTGGTTGAGGCCAAGACGTTCCTTGCGCGGACGCCCAGGCCCCGAGTTGCCCTTCCGACGGATGTGGAGAACGCCGTCGGCGGCCTCGATCGCAGGAGTGCCCCAGACCGTGCCGGTTGGCCGGAGGCGCGCCAGATACTCGTCGGAAACGCTCAGCTCGCCCGACCGGAAGTTCATCGACGGCTGAACCCTGTACCGATAGTGCATGTCCTTCGTGCCGACGTCGGCTTCCAGGGCAAAGTGGGCCGAAGGTCGCCGTAGCAGCGCAGGCAGTCCTCCCTCTCCAAAGGAAAAGGCTTCCACGGAACGACCGCGAACGGGAAATGGTCCCCCCAAGGCATCCGGCAACGTGGGCGCCCTGGCGATCCACGAAAGGGCTTGAATCGCGTCCAGCAGGTTGCTCTTCCCCGTGGCGTTGGGCCCGAAGAGAACCGTGAAGCGAGGCAACTCGACCGTGACGTCGGCCAGCGACTTGAAGCCTTGGACAGTCAGTCTGTTCAGCAACTGGCCTGCTCCTTGCTTGATCGGTCGCGGCACGCCTCGCGGGACGGCGGTCCCTTCGCTGCACGCGTCCCGAAACCGTAGGGCGCCCTGGCCGGCGCCGCCAGCCGGCGCGGACACTTCCGCTTCCTCACCGCCGCCCCTCCGGCGTCCCGTAGGGGTAGAGCGTTCCCAAGTCCACGTTCTCGTAGGGGAGCGCGTCCAGGAAGGTGGTGCCGACGAACGGCTCCGGGGCCTCCACGATCACGATCGTGGGCGCGAAGCCGGTCTCGTCGAAGCCGCGGCGGAAGTGGACCCGGGACTTGACCACGAACACGTCGTAGTCGGCGGGGTCGATCTCGCCCAGCCGGAAGGCGCCTGGGTAGAGGACCTGCGTGTAGGTCGGGGTCAGGAAGACCACGTTGCCGTCTCCGAAGGACACGGCCGCCACCGTGTCGTGCCCAAAGCCGTCGCCGAAGTGCTCCAGCACGCCCCGTACCCGGTAGGGGACGCCGCCCGACGGCGTGAAGCCGCCGACCTCCATGTCGAAGGAGTCGCCGGGACGGGCGCCCGAAGCCGACAGCGCCTCCAGCGCGGCGGGCGAGGTGATCGTCCCGTACAGCACCTTGCCCAGCCCGACCTGCTGAAACGCCGCCAAGACGTGCGTCGCGTCGCCGGGCCGGTCGCTGTGGTCGCCGACGGCCACGGGAGTCTCGCCCGCCGCCACGGCCTCGGCCACGAGCCGCGCCGCCTCCGACGGCCCGGGGTAGCTGCCGACGGCGAACTCCTCGCGCACGCGCCAGATGAAGTCGTCCATGTCGTCGGCGATGCGGTCGGCCAGGGCCTGGTCGTCGTTGGTCATGACGTGGACGGTGGCGCCTACGTCGGGCACGTCGGACCACGGGTAGCCGTAGAAGACGTTCACGTAGGCGTCCGCTTCCCGCGCCTCCCAGCGCCGGGCTCGCTCCATGATGTCCATCGACGGGGAGCGGCCCGTCCATTGGAGCACGGTGGCGGTGACGACTCCAGGCTTGCGGGTGGCGGTCGTGGAGACGTACTCGCCACGGGCGGCCAGGCGGAGGGCTCGGGCGGCGCGCTCGCCCTGGATGTAGGCGTCGTAGTGCGGGTAGCGCTTGGTGACGAAGGCGAAGTCGGCGTGGCGGAGGAACTCGCCGTCCTCGTTGCCGTGGAGGTCGAAGGTGGCGGCGATGGGGACGCCGGGGCCGACCAGCTCGCGGAAGCGCCGAGCGATCTCGGCCTCGGGCCGGGGAACGTCCCGCACGGCCATTGCGCCGTGCAGGGAAAGGTAGACGGCGTTCACGGGCAGCTGGTCCTCCAGCTCCGCCAGCATCGCTTCCAGGAAGTGGTCGAAGGTCTCCCGCGTGTTCCAGCTTCGGGACGAGCCGCCGAAGACTCCGTTGGGCGAGGCGAGGGGGACCAGCTCGACGTCGCCGAACTCGCGAGCGCGCTGGGCGAAGCCGCGCAAGTAGGCGCCGGACGACAGGAGCGCGTCGCCGGAAAGGGGCTCGCTTTGCCGAAGCCAGTCCTCGACCTCCGTGTCCCCGCCGGGGCAGAACGTGCAGGTCTCGTGCTGGTACTTGGCGACGGCGAAGCGGAGGGGCGCGCGCTCGGCCGGCTCGGCGCAGGCGAGCAGCGCCAGGCACGACAGCGCGACGGGGGCCAAGCGGGGGTCCGCCCCGGCAGGGCGAGGGCAAGTTCTGGTCATGTTCACGACTCCATGGCTGCTGCGAGTCCTCGATCGAACGTCATGATCCGCGACACGCCTCGGCGTCGGCAGCACGCCAAGTGGATCAGGTCGCGGGCCGACAGGCAGGGGTTGGCTTCCACAAGCGCCCGCGCGAGCCGGACGTCTTCGGCTTCCAGCGTCCATACTACGCTCGCGCACTCCTCCGCAAGGTCCAGCGCGGCGTCCAGCGTCGAGTACCGTTCCGTCCGAACGTAGGCGTGCACGAGCTCCAGGAGCGCCGCCGAGGAAGTGGCGAGCGGCAGCCGCTGGCCGACGGCCTCGACCAGAAGCGCCCGAGCCCTGGTCCGGAGCGGGTGGGGACGCCCGACGGCGTACATGAAGACGTTCGCGTCGACGAAGGTCACGTCACTCCCCGCCGGGGTTCCCGAAGCCCTCGATCACCCGCTTGTGCTCCTCCCACTCGGGCTCGGCGTCCTCTCCTTCCGTGGCGTCGCACTCGGCGAAGAAGCGCTGCAGATCGGATGCCGTGCGGAGGCGGTGCCGGGCGCGGGAAGCGACGTACTTCTCCTCGGCCGCCTCTCTGATCCAGGCGCCCAGGGACTTTTCTTCCCGAGCCGCCTGCTCCCGCCAGCGCGCCTTGTCGCCGGGGTCCGCCAGGACTTGGATTCTGGCGCTCATCGGAACGTCTCATGTGCAGGTTGGATTGTCATGATCACTAAAATGGAGCATCAAGGGCGCCGACGTGCAAGATGTCGTACCAATTTAGAAATGTCCGGTCTTACCAAGATAGAAATGTCCTCTTTCGGGCGATGTTCGGCGGGAGTCGAACTCGTGCCCGGGAGAGGAGCGAATGGAGTTGAGCTTGAAGGAGCGGGACCGGATCTCGGTGTTGAGGCAGGTGAGCGAAGGCGTGCTGGCGGCGGCCGACGGCGCGGCGCGCTTCGGGGTGACGGAGCGTCACTTCCGGCGCGTGCGCCGCCGGTTCGAGGCGGCGGGCGACGAGGTGGTCGTGCACGGGCTCCGGGGTCGGAGGTCGAACCGGTCGCTGCCGTCGGAGACGCGGGAGCAGGTGCTGGTCATGGCCAGGGACCCCGACTACGCCGACTTCGGCGCCACGTTTCTGGCGGAGCATGTCGAGCGGGAGCTGGGCGTGCGCGTCAGCGCGGAGACGCTGCGGGCATGGCGGAAGGGCGCGGGCTTGTGGCAGCGCAAGCGCAAGCGGGCGAAGCACCGGCGCCGACGTCCGCGTCGCGCCGCGCGGGGCGAGCTGCTCCAGTGGGACAGCTCGGTTCACGCCTGGCTTGAAGACCGGGGGCCGCCCGACCTCGTGCTGATCGCGCTGCACGACGACGCGACGAGCGGGTTCATGCACGGTCGCTTCGTCGAGCGCGACACGGGCGCCGCGAATCGGCGAGCGATCGTCGAGTGCCTCGAACGCCACGGCCGTCCGAGGGCGGTGTACGTGGACCACGCGGGCCACTTCGGGCAGCGCCTCGGCCCGGAGGGCAAGCGGACCCGGACGATCATCGGCACGGCGCTGGAGAAGCTGGGCGTCGAGGTGGTCCTGGCGAACTCGCCGCAGGCGAAGGGCCGGGTCGAGCGGACGTTCGGCACGGCGCAGGACCGGCTGGTCAAAGAGATGCGCTTGGCGCGAGTCACCACGCTCGAGGCGGCGAACCGCTACTTGGAGGAGCGGTGGGTTCCGTTCTGGAACGAACGCTTCACGGTGGCGCCGGCCGATCCCCTCGACGCCCATCGCCCGCTGCCTCAGGACATCGATCTGGAAGCCCTCTTCGCCGAGACGGACACGCGGGTCGTGGCCCGCGACTTCACCGTGCGCTTCGAGAACCGCTTCTGGCAGGTCACGGCCCGCGACGCCGAGGCGGCCGGCGTCGCGCCGGGCTCCCCCGTCGTCGTCGAACGGCGTCTCTCGGGCGAGCTGCGCTTCCGGCATCGCGGCTGCTACCTGACGCCCAAGGCCTTGGGGGCGGTCCGGTCGGCGACGCCCAAGCCGGCGCCGGCGCCCGCGACGGCCAAGCCCAGGCCCAAGCCGCCGAAGCCGGGAAGGGATCACCCGTGGCGCAAGCACTTCAGCGCCAGCGTGGCCCAGGCCGTGGCCAAGCGGGAACACCGCGCCGCCCACTCCAACGGGACCGGTCCCGAGCGGTGCAGGACCTCGTCCTGAGCCTGCAGGCGGGGACGGCAGCTCGCACTCCCCTTCCCGCAAAGGTCGGACGCGACCGCAGTGTCGGCATCCGTGCCTCCGAGGCTTGCCGGCGCTGCGCAGGTCGCTCGGCGCACCACGACCGTCCGAGCTGGCAGGCTCAGTGCGAACTGCGAGCCATCGGGGCAGCAGTGTCCGGACCCGTCCGCGTTGGCGTCCACCCGGCCAGAGCTTGGCCACGGCGACGACCTCGACTCGCCCGGCCGCCACTGGCCTTGAAGCGCCTGGAACAGGGCGCCCGGCGCCGTCCAGCCCAGGCTTGCTGGATCCGCGTGTCCTGCGCCCGACACCTGGCCCCCGGCCTCAGGAAGAACCCACCGTCCACACCATCAGGGGGGACATTTCTACTTTGGCCAACTACCGGACATTTCTACTTTGGCTTGACAGCGCCGACGTGCAAGATGTTGCGGGCTCGTCCGGACGCTCCCATAATGGGCCGGCAGTCCCGTTCCTTCCACCCCCAAGCGGCCAAGCGCGCCCACCCCCGTTCCCCGGAGAACCCCATGGAATACAACCCCGACCTTCCCTGGTACCGACGCCTCCACTGGCAGGTGGCCGCGGCCATGGTCACCGGCGTCCTGGTCGGCGCGTTGGGCGGCGAAGGAGCCGCCAACGCCCTGGGCTGGATGGGCGATCTCTTCATGCGCCTCCTGCGGATGATCATCGTTCCGCTGGTGCTCACGTCGATCGTCTCGGGCGTGGCGTCCGTCGGCGGGGGACGGGCGATCGGCCGTCTCTTCAGCAAGACCCTGGGCTACTACGTCACTTCCAGCCTGCTGGCGGCGTGCGTGGGCGTCCTCATGTTCAACATCTGGCGCCCGGGCCGGGGCGCGGACCTGAGCACGGCCGTCCAGGACGAGCTGCCGCAGCTGGACACGCCCAGCGGACTCGACCTGCTGCTGAACGTCGTCCCGCGCAACTTCGTCGACGCGATGGCCTCGGCCGACATGCTGGCGATCATCTTCTTCTGCATCGTCTTCGGCGCCGCCATCACGACGTTGCCCGACAAGCCGCGCACGTTGGTCACCGACATCTTCGAATCCTTCTTCAAGGTGATGATGAACCTCACCTCGGGGATCATCAAGTTCCTTCCGATCGGCGTGTTCGCGCTGATCACGCGGATGGTCGGCAGCACCGGTTTCGAAGCCTTCACGCCGCTCCTCAAGTACGTGGGCACGCTGGGCTCGGGCCTGGCGATCCACTTCCTGGTCACGCTGCCGCTCCTGCTGATGTTTGTGGGCCGGATCAACCCGTGGATACACCTGCGCAACATGCGGAACGCGCTGCTCACGGCGTTCTCCACGAGTTCGTCCGCGGCGACTCTTCCCGTGACGATCAACGCGGTCCGCAAGCGGGTGGGCGTGTCGAACAAGGTGTCGTCGTTCGTTCTGCCGATGGGCGCCACGGTGAACATGGACGGCACTGCGGTCTTCGAGTGCATCGGCGCCCTGTTCATCGCCCAGGTGCTGGGGATCGAGATCACCATCACACAGCAGCTCCTGGTTGTCGCCACGGCGCTGCTCGCATCGATCGGCGCGGCCGCCGTGCCGTCCGCCGGCCTGGTGATCATCTTCATCGTGCTGGACGTGATCGGCCTGGGCGACAACGCAAACGCCGTGGCCATCGTGGGCATGATGCTCGCCATCGACCGGCCCCTGGACATGTGCCGCACCGCCGTCAACGTCTACAGCGACTCCTGCGGCGCCGCGATCATCGCCCGCTCGGAAGGCGAGGAGGACGTGGACAATGAGGTTCGGTAAGGGCGAATAGCCCCGGACGTGCACCGAGGTCGAGGACGTGGCCCGATGAGTGCCGGCGGCATCTCCGCCGGTGGACTTCATCGAAGAGGATCAGCAGCATGGCAGGAATGACAAGAGCGGAGAATTGGGCGTGGCTCTGGTGGACCATGCTCGGGTTGGTCGTCGTGGTCGCCGTCGTGGCGAACATGGCGGGCAAGCCCCTTGCGTCTCGGGCGGCGGGAGCGCCGACGGGCGAGCGGGGAACGGCCGTGGTCGACTCGGTGCTGAAGGCCGAGCGTCCGGCGGAGCTGCGGACCACGCCGTGGCACTGGCGCGAGGACGGCGACGCCCGGTACGGCGACAGGGGAGCCATCAGACGCGGCGGCGTGGCTTGGACCAGCGCAACGTCGCGCGAGGCTGGGGGGCCGTGGCAGGATCGCAGGCTTTCGCTTTCGTGCGGCTGGGAGGGGGAGGACGGCTCGGGGCCAATGTACTCGCTCAAGTTCCACTACCCCGGCGTCCAGAAGATCGAGGTCGGCGACGGACGTGGGGCAACTTCGATTCGCGCATCCGTTGACGGCTTGCCCCTGCCGCCGGGGAAGCAAAACAGCTTCGGGGCGGCGGGCAACGCATACACGTTTGACGGATACGCCAAAACGGACGTGCCGCTGGGCGTCCGTGGTCCGCTCATGGCCGGCGACGCGGTGCGGGTCGAGCATGTCGACGCCGCGGGCAACGTGCTGGACGCGGGGACGTTCGCCTTGCGAGGATCGGCGGCGGCGCTTTCGGATGCGGGGCTTGGCGCGTGCTCGTGGGCGAAGGCGGAGCGGTTGCGGGCGAAGGCGGATCGGCGTGATGCGGACCGCCTGGCGGCGGAGCAGGCCAGGCGCAAGCGCTTGGCGAACCCGTGCACGTCTGGGGCTCGGTTCGAGAAGATCTTCCTGGTCGGCTGGCTTTATCAACCCAGCCCCGGCGCAGACTGGGTGTCGGTTCGAGATATGTTCCCAGACGACTACAACAAGATCACTCGGCAGCTCGAGTGGCTTGGCGCGGGCGACCCGGTGCTCTACAAAGACATTCCGGGGCTTTGCTGACGAACGTTGCGAGGCGTCTGCTGGCCGCGGGGGCTCTGGCCCTCGTCGCTGGCGGGTGCGAGGGGCGGCTGCAGACGGTGACGAATCGCGACGAGTTCGAGAACCCGCCCGTGCGGGTGGCTGTCCCCCTCGTCGGCAAGGTGGCCCGTGGGTGGACAGCCTGCCCGTCGGTTTCGCCCGGGTGGGGGAGCACAGTTGCATCGGCTGCAACGTCACACAGAGGGCGGTCGCTCATCGCGCACTGGCGCGACACAATGCCGGAGGAGGAACGGTGAAGTGGTGCTGGCCGTGACCTGGCCGGCCGTGGTCCTCTGGCCCAGGTGCGGGTCCTGCGAGGCCGTCCTGCGCGACTGCTCCCACTGCGGCGAGGAAGTGTGCGAGCACTGCTCGGAGGGCGAGTGCCCGGAGTGCCTCGATCCGCTGGACATGGCCGAGGACTGGCCCGGCTGATGGCGGACGCGCAGACGACGCGCAACGGCGCGCCACCTACGGCGAGTGGGGCGGTGAGCCCCCACCGCCCACCCCGAGCAGCCCGCCCGGCCCGGCTCCGGCGCGACTCTCTGGCTGGGAGTGCATCCGCCTGGGCTTCTTCGCGGCGCTGGGCTTCGCCTTTGCTGGCATCGTCCTGGCGGCCGTGGTGGGCGTCGTGTCCATCCTGGCGGGCTGGGGCGTCCTAGCCTGGATATTCTAGCCCGGACGCGGCGCTGGGACGCCTGCCGGGCTTCGGGGTGCCGGGTGGACCATCGGCCCCGCCCGGTGCCCGTCGAAGCGCGCACCGTGGGGCTGCTGGACTCGGCGCAGGCGACGAGGTAGGCGGCGACTTGGGTGGGCGCGGCGAGCATCGAGGGGAAGCCGCGTTCGTCGGCCCACGCGGCCCACTGCTTCCACTGGGACGAGTAGGCCCGGCGGCGAGAACTCGGCCCTGGCGCGAAGGCAAGGAGCCCCGGCCCGTATCCGCGGGCCTGAAACTCCTACGATCTGGCCTTCGGAAGTCGCTCCGTCGCCGCAAAGTGACTGATTGGGCCGCGTCCTGCGCCCAGACCCGGCGCTTCCGCGATCGCCCGGCGAACCCACGCGACCGCAGCCTCCACCGCCTCGGCGAGCGGGCGGCCCAGCGCCAGTCCGGCCGCGACCGCCGCGCTCAGCGAGCACCCCGTCCCATGAGTGTGGCGAGTGGGAACACGGCGCCCGCGCAGGACGCGGCTCGACCGACCGTCCCACAGCATGTCCGCCACTTCGTCGCCGGCGATGTGCCCGCCCTTGACGAGCGCCGCCCCGGCGCCGGCGTCCACCAGCAGCCGCGCGGCCCGCTCCATGCCCCCGACGCTAGCGTCCTCGACGCCCGTGAGGACCACGGCCTCGGGCCAGTTGGGGGCGACAAGCGCCGCCTGGGGAAGGAGTTCGTCCCGAACCGCGGCCACGGCGTCGGGATCGAGCAGGCGGTCTCCGCTGGTGGCGACGATCACCGGATCGAGCACGTAGTCGCCCAGGTCGTGCCTTCGCAGAGCCGTCCCCACCGCCCGGACCGTCTCGGCGCTGGCGAGCATCCCGGTCTTGACCGCGCGCACGGCGAAGTCGTCGGCGACGCTCCCGATCTGCATCGCGACCACGGAAGGCGGCACCGCGTGTACCTTCTGGACCCCCAGGGTGTTCTGGGCCGTCACCGCCGTCACCGCGGAGGCGCCGTAGACGCCCCATCGGTGGAAGGTCTTGAGGTCCGCCTGGATCCCGGCCCCGCCGCCGCTGTCGCTCCCGGCGACGGTGAGCACGACGGGCGGGCGGTCCCCGGCTGGCGACCACGAGGGAGGCGACGAACGGCGCATGATCAGCAAAGCTAAGCGGAGGACGGTCGAGCTGTTGGCTCGAAGCCGCCACCGAGCGCGGAAGCGGATGACGGTGGTGGAAGGTCCGAGAACGATCGCGGAGGCGCTGCGCTCGCCGGTGGAGGTCGCGTGGACCGCGATCGGAGAGGAGTACGCGGGAACCCCCGCAGGCTGGGAGATCGCATCCCTCGGTCGGCAACGGGGCGTGACGACCGTGCTCGCGCCGGACGACCAGGTCCTGGGGATGTGCGCCACCGAGTCGCCCCGCCCCGCGCTGGCCGTCGTCAAGACGCCGCCGCTGGAGCCGCGGCCTCTCTTTCCGGGGCGGTACTTGGTCGCCGACGGAGTGCAGGCGCCGGGCAACCTGGGGACCCTTGTGCGGAGCGCCTGGGCGTTCGGCCTCGACGGAGTCGCGATCGGCCACGGAACCGTGGACCCATGGAACCCCAAGGCAGTCCGGGCTTCGGCCGGAGGAGCCTTCCGCGTCCCTCTTCTGGGCGTGCCGCCGGGCTTCCCGGCGGAGGGCGAATCGGCGGCGGAGGGCGAATCGGCCACGGAGGCTTCGCCCAGCCTCTTTTACGCCGACCCGGCGGGCGCCCCCCTGGACGCGACGACGGCCCCGGGGGCGAGCTGGACGTTGGTGGTCGGCAACGAGGCGCGGGGCGTGTCGGAGCGCTGTCGGCGGGTCGGTCGCGCCGTGGCCGTGCCCCTTGCTTCCGGGGTGGACTCCCTCAACGTGGCGGTGGCCGGGTCGATCCTGATGCACGCCCTCTCGCAGCGGCGAGTCGCGTCGCCGAGGCGGGCAGGCGCGCCCGTGGATGGGGTTCCTTGCCCGTCTCCGCAAGTCGCGTCGGCGAGGCGGGCAGGCGCGACTTCGTCCCGGGCGTCGGCGAAGCCGCCGTGAGCGAAGGCGCCTACGTGGCGGTGGCCGGGGCGCTGGGGCTGTGCGTCGGCTCGTTCCTGAACGTCTGCGTCTTCCGCTGGACGGCGGGCGAGTCGGCCACCAGCCCCTCGTCGCGTTGCCGAAGCTGCGGCCAGCCCGTCCGCTGGCGCGAGAACGTGCCGGTGGTGGGCTACCTGCTGGTGCGAGGCAAGTGCCCAAGGTGCGGCGCCCGCGTGAGTCTCCAGTATCCGCTGGCCGAAGCCGCCACGGGGCTGATCTGGGTCGCCGCTGCCCTCCACTGGGGCGTCCACCCGGAAGCGCTTCGGGGCGCCGTCTTCCTCACCCTCCTCTTGGGGATCGCCCTCGCAGACGCCCGCACCTACCTGATCCCGGACCAGTTCTCCGTGGGCGGGACGGCCCTTGGCCTGGCTTCGGCGCCTCTTGCCGGCGGGCCGAACGTCATTTCGAGCGCCAGCGGCGCCGTCCTCGGCTTCTGCCTTCTGTGGGGCGTCGCGTTCGTCGGCAAGCTCGTCTTCAAGAAGCCGGCCATGGGCGGCGGCGACGTGAAGACGATGGCCATGATCGGAGCGTTCCTGGGGCCGGCGGGAACGCTGATCGCCCTCTTCGCGGGAGCGCTGGCGGGCGCCGTCGTCTTCGGCCCGGTGTCGCTCCGCTCGGGCAAGCTCGTCCCCTTCGGCGTCTTCCTCGCCGTGGGAGCGGGCGCGACCTACGCCTGGGGCGATCGGATCGCGGGCTGGTACATGGGCCTGCTCCTCGGGCCGGCTTGACAGGCGCCCGAAGCGCGCCCGCCCACTCGCGTCACGCCTTACCTTGGTGCTGACCCTTCCGGCCGCTGCTTCCTTCCACCACTTCCCTGCCGCATGACCTACGACCACGCCCCCGACATCCTTGCCGCCCTCGGTCTCGAAGACGCCAACCTGGGAGGCTTCGCCGGCGAGTGGGTCGGCTCCGGCCCCGCCCTGGAGGTCTTCTCGCCGATCGACGGCGCCCGCATCGCCACGGTCGCGCAACTCTCCGCCGCCGAGTACGACGGCATCGCCGACCGGGCTCGCCAAGCGTTCTTGGCCTGGCGCCGGGTCCCGCCGCCTCGACGGGGCGAAGTCGTCCGCCGCCTGGGGCTCCGCCTCCGGGAGAAGAAGGAGGCGCTGGGCGCGCTGGTCACGCTGGAGATGGGCAAGATCAGAGCCGAGGGCGAGGGCGAGGTCCAGGAGATGATCGACGTCTGCGACTTCGCGACCGGCCTTTCCCGTCAGCTCTACGGCCTCACCATGGCCAGCGAGCGACCGGACCACCACATGCGCGAGCAGTGGCATCCGCTGGGGGTCGTGGGGGTGATCAGCGCGTTCAACTTTCCGGTGGCCGTGTGGTCGTGGAACGCGGCAGTGGCGGCCGTCTGCGGAGACGCGACCCTGTGGAAGCCGGCGTCCGGGACGCCGCTCACGGCGATCGCGGTCACCAAGATCGCCGAGGCCGTCTGCCGGGAGAGCGGCGTGGACCCCGGCATCTTCGCCCTGGCGGTCGGAAAGGGCTCGGTGGTGGGCGAACGACTCCTCCGCGACCGGCGCGTCCCCCTGGTGTCGGCGACGGGTTCCTGCGCTGTGGGCCGGCGAGTGGCCCAAGTCGTAGGCGAGCGCTTGGGCCGAACGATCCTGGAGCTGGGCGGCAACAACGCGATCGTCGTCACGCCCCACGCCAACCTGGAGATGGCGGTTCCTTCAATCGTCTTCGGCGCGGTGGGCACCGCCGGCCAGCGTTGCACGAGCACCCGCCGCGTCGTCGTTCACCGGTCGATCCGCGACGAGCTGGCCGACCGCCTGATCCGCGCCTACCGCAGCGTGCCCATCGGCAACCCGCTGCACGAGGGCGTCCTGATGGGTCCGCTGGTGAACCAGCAGGCCGTGGACGATCTGGTCTCTGCGCGCCGCCGCGTCGTCGAGGAGGGCGGCGAAGTCCTCTACGGGGGCGAGCGGCTCGCCGGCGACCGCTACCCGGGCGGCCTCTACGTCACCCCGTGCATCGCCGCCGCAGAGAACCACTGGTCAATCGTCCAGGAGGAAACCTTCGCCCCGATCCTCTACCTGATCGAGTATGGAACCGCCGGCGCCTCTCCTGCCCAGGCGGCCGACGAGATGGAGGAAGCCGTCGCGCTCCACAACGACGTTCCCCAAGGACTTTCGTCGGCGATCTTCACCGACGACGTAAGGGAGGCGGAGATGTTCCTTTCGCACCGGGGAAGCGACTGCGGAATCGCCAACGTCAACATCGGCACTTCCGGCGCTGAGATCGGCGGCGCCTTCGGAGGCGAGAAGGAGACCGGAGGCGGCCGAGAGTCCGGTTCCGACGCATGGAAGTCCTACATGCGACGGCAGACCAACACGGTGAACTGGAGCACCGACCTGCCTCTGGCGCAGGGCATCGAGTTCGGCGTTCCCCAACCCGGGGCTGAACCGCTGGGCTGACCCGACGCGCGCCCAGCCCGGTGGACCAGCAGGCTTGATCCCCTCAGCCCGAGCAAACCCACGAATTCATAGCAAGCCATTCCAACAGAGCCTCGGCAGCCCACTGATGGCCCTGGGGGTTCCAGTGGCCGTCTGCTGGGAAGAGGGCGTCGCTTGCTTCTCCACCCTGGCTCAGGATGTGGTCGAGCTGGGTGATGACGGGGATGTTGCGGGGAGCCGCCAACCGTCTCAACGCCGTCCGCACCCTCCAGTTGCTGAATATGGTGTGCGCCTCCAGGGCGACGAGGTATGCACCGGCGCTGTCGGTTCGCTCCAGCCACTGGTCGACGGCAAACTCCGTCGGCTCCATTTGGTTCTTGGGCAGAGGCACGGGAGGCCCATTCTCCTCGATCTGCTTCAGCTGAAGGATGGAGGCATCTGTCCAGCGTTCCCACAACACGCTGTAGTACTGGTGTCTGAACCAAGAGGACGAGTAGTCGGGAAGTACCCCGGAAACGAACTCCGCCGAGGCCCATAGGACTCCGGTGCCCTGCTGCGGCCACTTGAACCCTCGCGGCGAGGCAGGGTTGGCGCGTGGGTGGACTACGATCTCGAAGCCGTCGCCGTCATCTCGTCGTTCGGCGGAGACGAGGTTCATCGGGTGCGAGTTGTCCATGAAGTCGTTGAAGACGAAGACCAGGACGAGCAGCTTCGGCGGACGGTGTCGTATCCACTTGTCCCACCAAGGCAGCTGAGCGACTTGGCCAGTGAGGCGGAAGCCGTAGGCCGCCGTGGTGACGTCCAGTTCGGGGAGGCGCTCGGCGGCCATGCGCTCCAGCCGAACGTGGAACTTGTCGTCAATTCCGACTTCGGCGGCGTGGACAAAGGAATCTCCGACGATCGCCACGTGGCAGCTTTCCTTGGCGCGCTCCGGGCTGATCGGCTCTCGGTCGAGGAAGCCGAGGCTGTTGGCCCGCGAGATGTTCCAGAAGTCCGTCTGGTTGGTTGCGTGCACCTTCGAGTAGGGCCTCATGAGCTTTCCCGCTCCAGGGACCACTACCGTGTTCTCGAGTTGCGTCGAGAACGGTCGAGTCGCCCGCAGGTACGCCTCGCCGCCGGCGACCACCGCCAAGAGAGCTGCCGCGAGGCCGAGAGCGTTCCAGAGGACGATCCGCCCGAACGCCTTCACGACCGCGTCCGCTCAGCCACTGGGAGGTCCGCCCAACAGCTGAACCGGGTCCACCTCCCGGCCCCAGCGCCAGACTTCCAAGTGCAGGTGGGGTCCCGTCACGTTGCCCGATTGGCCCGTCTTGCCGACGACGGTCGCCTTCGACACCTCCTGACCTTCTGTGACGGCAATTTCGGAGAGGTGGGCGTACAGCGAGAGGAGGGCGTCGCTGTGGTCGATCCAGACGACTTGGCCGTAGCCGCGCATCGTGCCCGCGAACCGGACTCGGCCGGCCAGCAGGGGCCGCACCGGGGTGCCGACCGCGGCCGCAATGTCCACTCCCCGATGCAGGTCCGGCAGCACGCCGCCCATCATGCGGAGGCCGTAGGGGGACCGCACGGGACCCTCGACCGGCCACTGGGGCGAAGCGCACCCGGCCGACAGCGCTGCGGCCAACCCCGCGGCCGCCAGCACGTCGCGACGCTTCATCGCGCGCTGCTCGGCAGGAGGAGCACCGACGCCTCCTCGCCCCGGGCGACGCGGGCGACTCCTGCCGGCACCACCGCGAGGCCGTCCGCGTCGCGCAAGGAACGGACGAGACCGCTGCCCTGCGGTCCGGTGAGCGAGCACCGCCCGTCGGACGAGAGGCGCACCCGGTAGAAGTGCGTCAGGTCGCGGGACGAGGCCAAGTCGGCGTCGGTCCGGGCGGTCGCGCGGAGTCCTGCCGGCCTGGGCGACCCCAGGGCCGCCCGCAGGTAGGGGACCACGAACACGTGAAAGGTCACGAACGCCGACGCCGGATTGCCCGGAAGGCTGAAGACTGGAAGCTCCCGGTCACCCGCCGGGAGCCGCCCGAACGCAAGGGGACTTCCGGGCCGGATGCGGACGCGCCAGAAGTCCAGCCGGAAGGCTTGCTCCAGCATCGCGCGCTTCAGCAGGTCCCGTTCTCCCATGGACGCGCCGCCCGTCGCCACGAGCACGTCCAGCTGCTCCGCCGCTGCCGCTTTCTCCTGCAGCTCCGCCGGATCGTCGGCCGCATTTCCCAAGTCCACCGCTTCGCCGCCCGCCTCCCGCACCGCCGCCCCGATCATCCCCCTGTTGGTGTCCGGCACGGCCCGCCCGGCGGACACCAGGTCGAAGCGGTCCAGGCCGGCAAGTTCGTCCCCGCTGGAGAGCACGCCCACCCGGGGCCGCCGGAAGACGGGGACGGCGGCGCATCCGCTGGCGAGGAGGACCGGAAGCGAGCCGGAGTGGACCACCGTCCCGACCGGAACGGTCTCGTCTCCGACCTTCATGTCCTGGCCCGGGGGCCGGACGTGCCTGCCCGAGTCGCTCACGTCGTGGACCGTCACGAAGCCGTCGCTGGAGCCGTCTCCCTCGCCCGCTTCGCCGTCCGTGTGCTCCACGCGGATCACGGTGTCGAAGCCGTCGGGCAGCGGAGCGCCCGTCATGATTCGCACGGCTGCCCCCCGCGGGACCGCCCCAAGCGGCTCGTCGCCGGGGTAGGCCCGGCCGGCGACCGGCAGTCGAAGGGGAACGCCGTCCGCCGTCGACCGGTCCGCCAACTCCGCGCTCCGCACGGCGTAGCCGTCCATCGCGCTGTTCGGCCACGCCGGCAGGGTGGCGCCCGCCGCCAACGGAACCGCCACCGACCGTCCCAGCGCCTCCTCGAGAGGGACCGTCTCCGTGGGCATCGGAGCTGCGGCGGCCACCACGCGCCCCAGCGCTTCCTGGTACGAAAGCCAGTCGGCAGCCAAGCGCTCGAAGTCGGCCATTGCCCGGCGACCCCGTCAGAACTGGAAGGCGGCCCCGAGCGTGAACCCGAGCCCTCGGACCCACTCCCGCTCTGCCACGCCTTCCAGGCCCTTCGACGGATCGCCGAAGCCGTCCGGCGTGCTCAGCCGCCACAGCTTCATGCTCCCTTCAAGCCACAGCGTGACCCTGCGCGCGGGCGCGATCCGAACTCCCGCTCCCGTCGACGCCGTGAACGTCGTTCCCATCTCGAAGCGGTCCTCGGGCTGGAGCGCCTCTTCCGCTTCGCCGAGGCCCGCCGCGTCGAGGGCGGTGCCGACGCCTGCGAAGAGGTGAGGCGCGAACCTGCGCCAAGTCCGCCGGCCCGTCACGCTGAAGGCGAGGCGCGCGTCGACCATGAGCAGGTGAACGTCCGTCTCGCCGATCCTCCGGTCTCCGTCGGCCCGGCGCGGATCCACCACGTCGCGGGTGGTGGGCGCGTAGGAAAGAAGTCCCTCGGCGAAGAGGGGACCGCTGAGCTCGATGGCGTACCGGCCGCCGGCGTAGGGCGCCGACTTGGGTCCAAGTTTCCAGCGTCCTCGGGTCGTGCTCAAGTAGCCCCCGAAGACCCCGGCCCCCTGGGCGTCCTCCAGGTAGCGGTACGAGGAGGGGATGCTCTGGCCGGCGGCCGGGCTCGGTGCGAAAGGGCCCAGGCAAAGTGCCGAGGCGATCAGCCGGGAGAGAGCCCGAATCGTCCGGCGAGAGACACGGGTCGTCCGGTCGGCAGTCGTCAAGTCGGCGGAAGCTGGCATTGGGCTACTCCGAGCAGACCCACGGATTCGCGACAAGCCATTCCAGCAGAGCCTCGGCGGCCCACTGGTGGCCCTGGGGGTTCCAGTGGTAGTCCTCTGACCAGTGGGCGTCGCTCTCTTCTCCACCCTGGCGCAGGATGTAGTCGAGCTGGTCTACGACGGGGATGTCGCGGGAAGCCGTCAACCGTCTCAACTCCGTCCGGAACTGCCAGTTGACGCCTATGGAGTGCGTCGACAGGGCGACGAGATGCGCGCCGGCGCTGTCGGTTCGCGCCCGCCATTGGTCGACGGCGAAGACCGTCGGCTCCCACCTGTCCTTGCGCAAGGGCGCTGGAGGTCCGTTCGCTTCGTCTTCCTGCTTGCGAAGCATCCGGGCGGCGTGGTGGCGCCTCCAGATCACCCTGCGGTACTGGTGTCTGAACCAATAGGACGAGTACTCCGGAAGCACGCCCGAAACGAACTCCGCCGAGGCCCATAGGACTCCGGTGCCCTGCTGCGGCCACTTGAACCCTCGCGGCGAGGCAGGGTTGGCGCGTGGGTGGACTACGATCTCGAAGCCGTCGCCGCCTTCTCGTCGTTCGGCGGAGACGAGGTTCGACTGGTTCTCGTTCTCCCCGAAGTCGTTGAAGACGAAGACCAGGACGAGCAGCTTCGGTGGACGGTGTCGTATCCACTTGTCCCACCAAGGGAGCTGAGCGACTTGGCCGGTGCCCTTGAAGCCGTAGGCCGCCGTGGTGACGTCCAGTTCGGGGAGGCGCTCGGCGGCCATGCGCTCCAGCCGAATGTGGAACTTGTCGTCGAGGCCGACTTCGGAAGCGTGGACGTAGGAATCGCCGACGACGGCCACGTGGCAGCTTTCCTTGGCGCGCTCCGGGCTGATCGGCTCCCGGTCGAGGAAGCCGAGGCTGTTGGCCCGCGCGACGTTCCAGACGTCCTTGTGGTCGGTTCTCTGCACCTTCGAGTAGGGCTTCAAGAGCTTTCCCACCCCGGGGACGACCTCCGTGAAGGAGAGGACTTCCGAGAACGGCCGAGTCGCCCGCAGGTACGCTTCGCCGCCGGCGACCACCGCCAACACGGCTGCCACCAGGCCGAAAGCGTTCCAGAGGACAGTCCGCCCGAATGCCTTCACGAGAACCCCGAGCAGACCCACGGATTCGCGACAAGCCATTCCAGCAGCGCCTCGGCGGCCCACTGGTGGCCCTGGGGGTTCCAGTGGTAGTCCTCCGGCCAGTGGGCGTCGCTCTCTTCTCCACCCTGGCGCAGGATGTAGTCTAGCTGGTCTACGACGGGGATGTTGCGGGAAGCCGTCAACAGTCTCAACGCCGTCCGAAGCCGCCAGTTGACGCCTATGGAGTGCGTCGACAGGGCGACGAGATGCGCGCCGGCGCTGTCGGTTCGCGCCTGCCATTGGTCGACGGCGAAGACCGTCGGCCCCCACTCGTCCTTGCGCAGGGGCGCTGGAGGTCCGTTCGCTTCGTCTTCCTGCTTGCGAAGCATCCGGGCGGCGTGGTCGCGCCTCCAGATCACCCTGCGGTACTGGTGTCTGAACCAATAGGACGAGTACTCCGGAAGCACGCCCGAAACGAACTCCGCCGAGGCCCACAGGACTCCGGTGCCCGGTCGCGACCTGAAAAAGTTTCGCGGCGAGGCAGGGTTGGCGCGTGGGTGGACTACGATCTCGAAGCCGTCGCCGCCTTCTCGTCGTTCGGCGGAGACGAGGTTCGACTGGTTCTCGTTCTCCCCGAAGTCGTTGAAGACGAAGACCAGGACGAGCAGCTTCGGTGGACGGTGTCGTATCCACTTGTCCCACCAAGGGAGCTGAGCGACTTGGCCGGTGCCCTTGAAGCCGTAGGCCGCCGTGGTGACGTCCAGTTCGGGGAGGCGCTCGGCGGCCATGCGCTCCAGCCGAATGTGGAACTTGTCGTCGAGGCCGACTTCGGAAGCGTGGACGTAGGAATCGCCGACGACGGCCACGTGGCAGCTTTCCTTGGCGCGCTCCGGGCTGATCGGCTCCCGGTCGAGGAAGCCGAGGCTGTTGGCCCGCGCGACGTTCCAGACGTCCTTGTGGTCGGTTCTCTGCACCTTCGAGTAGGGCTTCAAGAGCTTTCCCACCCCGGGGACGACCTCCGTGAAGGAGAGGACTTCCGAGAACGGCCGAGTCGCCCGCAGGTACGCTTCGCCGCCGGCGACCACTGCCAACACGGCTGCCACCAGGCCGAAAGCGTTCCAGAGGACAGTCCGCCCGAATGCCTTCACGAGAACCCCAATGCCTTCACGAGAACCCAAGGAACACGGTTGCACGGATCGTGAACGAATATAATCTCATCAATCAGAACCCATGGGGCGCGGAGCGCCGTAGTCGGGGGAGACCGGCGACGGTCGGCGGATCCAGGCCCCAGCGACGCTGAACGGTCGTGCGGGCTGCGACGCTGGTAGAGTCCACAAGACGGAACGGCTCCGCCGGAACCGGCCCGGCGGCGAAGGGAGCATGGAGCGGATGCGGTGTTCCACGTGCGGGGAGACGGTGCGCGGCGGCGAGGACCGCTGTCGCACTTGCGGGTCGGTCGTGGCGCAGCGGCCGGCGCCGGTCTCCTACAGGCAGATCCGCCAGTGCTCCCGCTGCGGGTACCGCGGCGACCCGATACACTACTTCCGCAAGGCCGGGAACATCGGCCTTCTCGTGGGGATCAGCGCCTTCACCTACGGCATCGGCGGCCTGGTCTACTACGCGCTCCGGCGGACTCACGAAGTGTGCCCCAGCTGCGGCGTCGGCTGGGAGCACGCCCGGGAACCCGGCGCCGCCCTGGTGGACGCGCCCCAAGCCCCGTCCTCGCCCGCCGACCCCGCCCAGGCGGCCCCTTCGGTTCCGCAACGCCCGCCGAAGCTTCCGCCCAGCGGCGTGGGCAGGCGAGTCTTCGGCGGCGGGCTCGCCGTGCTGGCCACGACCCTGATCACCGCCGGAGTCGCCACCGGCGTGTTCGAGCCCGTCATCGTGGGCTCCGTGTCCGGGATGGCGGGCTCCGGGCTCTTCCTGTGGGGATGGAAGGCGCTTCAGCGTCGCCGCCACGCCGTCCTGCAAGCCCTCAACCGCAAGGTGCTTCTGCTCGCGACCCAGCGGCAGGGCGTGCTCACGGTGACGGAAGTCGCCGCCGAGCTGAACCTCTCCCTTCCCATGGCGGAGAAGATCATGAACGGCATGGACGACGGACTCAGGGTCCGGTCCGACGTGAGCGACGAGGGAATCATCTACTACGAATTCCCCGAAGTGCGGCACCGCAAAGCGCTCCGAACCGGCGAGCAAGGCCGCTAGCCGGCGTCGCTGGCCTTTCAAGCGTGCGGGGGGCTGGCGTCCAGGAGGATGCGGGCCGGCGTCCGGGGATGCGGCGCCGCTCCCGAGCGCTATATTGGTTCGCTGGGCCTGCGGGTCGCTCCGACTTTGCCGTCCGACCTTGCCATGGGACCGATCTCGCCGGCACGGCCCCGTGGCACAAGCACTCAATAACCGACGCAGGTGCAGAGAGGAGCCCGTGCGAGAGTTCGTCGACGCCAGTGGGAAGCCGTGGGTCGCCAACGTCGCCGAGGATGCGGGGGGCGACTACAAGGGACGCTTCTTCATGGTCCTGGAAGCTGCCGACGGAAGCGAGTCCGCGTCGCTGACGGACGTGCGCTGGAACTCGCTCAGAACCGCCCATCGGACGTTGGCCACCATGTCGGACGTCGAGCTGCGGCGCCGACTGCGCTCCGCCACGGGACGAGCCGCTCCCAGGCCCCTCCTCTAGGGTCGGTTCGCGCCTGGCCGTGTCTCTGGACCGCACCGCCCTCGACGTCCTTCTGACGGAGGAACGCAGCTTCCCCCCGCCGCGGGAGTTCGCGGCCGCCGCAACAGTGTCGGACGCCGCCGTCTACGACGAAGCCGAAGACTTCCAGGCGTACTGGGCCCGCTGGGCCGAAGAGCTGGAGTGGTTCCGGAAGTGGGACCGGGTGCTGGAGTGGACCCCTCCCCACGCCAAGTGGTTTCTTGGCGGCAAGCTCAACGTCTGCCACAACTGCGTGGACCGGCACCTGACCGGGCCGCGCCGCCGCAAGACGGCCCTCCTATGGGAAGGGGAGCCCGGCGACCGGCGGTCGTTCACCTACGCCCAGCTGGCCAGGGAGGTCTGCCGCTTCGCCAACGTCCTGAAGGGGCTGGGAGTGGAGAAGGGCGACCGGGTGGCAATCTACCTGCCGATGATCCCCGAGGCGGCGTTCGCGATGCTGGCGTGCGCCCGGATCGGCGCGCCCCATTCGGTCGTCTTCGGGGGCTTCAGCGCCGACTCTCTGGCGGATCGGATCGCCGACGTCCAGGCCAAGCTTCTGGTCACTGCCGACGGCGGCTGGCGCCGCGGCGCCCTCGTTCCGCTGAAGGCCGCCGCCGACCGGGCGGTGGCCCGCTGCCCGTCGATCGAGAGCGTGCTGGTGGTGGCCCGCCACGGCTCGGTCGGGGCCGGGGGCTCTCCGCCGACGGTCCCCATGACCGAAGGCCGAGACCACTGGTACCACGAGCTGGCCGCCGGCGCCGAAGCGGAGCGCCCCGCGGAGCCGATGGACTCGGAGGACCTGCTCTACGTCCTCTACACGTCGGGCACCACCGGAAAGCCCAAGGGAGTCGTCCACACCACGGGGGGCTACCTGACCCAGGTCCACGCCACCATGAAGACCGTCTTCGACCTGAAGGAGGACGACGTCTACTGGTGCACCGCCGACGTGGGGTGGGTGACGGGTCACAGCTACATCGTCTACGGCCCGCTGGCGGCCGGCGCCACGGTGGTCATGTACGAGGGCGCCCCCGACTGGCCCGACCGGGGTCGGTTCTGGAGGATCTGCGAGGAGTACGGCGTAAGCGTGTTCTATACGGCCCCGACTGCGATCCGCGCGTTCATGGCCTGGGGCGAGGAGTGGCCGGCGGCCTCCGACCTGTCGCGGCTTCGGCTGCTGGGAAGCGTCGGCGAGCCGATCAACCCGGAAGCGTGGATGTGGTACCGCCGCGTAGTAGGCGGCGAGCGCTGCCCCGTCGTGGACACGTGGTGGCAGACCGAGACCGGCGCGATCATGATCACCCCCCTGCCCGGGTTGACGCACGCCCGTCCCGGCAGCGCCTGCCGTCCCTTCCCGGGGATCGAGGCGGCTCTCCTGGACGACGCCGGCGAGCCCGTGGACGCGGGCTACTTGGCGGTCACCCGCCCGTGGCCGTCGATGCTGCGCACGATCTACGGCGACGACGAGCGCTACCGTCGCCAGTACTGGTCGAAGTGGGACGGCGTGTACTTTGCGGGGGACGGCGCCAAGCGCGACGAGGACGGCTACCTGTGGATCCTCGGCAGGGTGGACGACGTGCTCAACGTGGCGGGCCACCGGATAGGCACCATGGAGGTGGAAAGCGCCCTCGTGGAGCACCCGGCGGTGGCCGAGGCCGCGGTGGTCGGCAGGAGCCACCCGGTGAAGGGCCAGTCGATCTCGGCGTTCGTCGTGCTGATCGGAGGAGGGGAAGGCGACGATGCGTTGGCCGGCGAGCTGAAGGCCCATGTGGCCTCCAGCATTGGCCCGATCGCTCGGCCGGGCGATGTCCTCTTCGCCGCCGAGCTGCCCAAGACGCGCTCGGGCAAAATCATGCGCAGGCTGTTGGGAGACGTTGCCGAAGGCCGGGCGCTGGGCGACACCACGACACTGGCCGATCCGGCGGTGGTGGGCGCGCTCGAGAAGCAGTACGACGCTGGAGAGGGCTGAGGGCCGGATGGGAGTCGCCGGCCCGGTCCCGGCCGCGAGCACGGCGGAGCTCCTGGGCAGGTCTCGCCAGGAGCTGCTGGACCTGACCCTGCGCAACCCGCTGCTCTCGTTCCGGTCCCTGAAGGCGAAGGGCGTCGACGTCGTCGACGAGCTCCCCTGGGAAGTCTTCCGAATGCTGGTCGGCGAAGAGAAGTCGATGTACTTCGAGGCTGCGCCGGAACCCGACTCCGCCGCGTCCGAGTCCGAAGCCCAAGCCGAGGGCGACGACCCCCCGCCGGAGCTGCTGGCGCTGATGGCCGAGTCCCCGCCGAACGGCGACGGCCCCGCGGACCGGCACGTGGACAACCGGCTCCAGACGGCTCACGACTCGGTCCGGCTGGAGGTGAGGCTGCGCAACACCATGCGCCACGCGGCGTCTTCGATCGAAGAGCAGGGCGTCAACATCCTCTACTTGGCGCTGGGGATGCTGGAGTGGTACGAATCCGAGGCAAGCGAGACCGCCCGGTCGGCGCCGCTGGTTCTCGTGCCCGTGGAGCTTTCGCGCGCAACCGCCCGGGCGCGCTTGAAGGTGCAGTGGACCGGCGAGGAGGTGGGCGCCAACCTCTCCCTTGCGACCAAGCTCATGGGCGACTTCGACGTCGCGCTGCCGCACTTCGAGGACGGCGAAGAGCTGGACGTGGCGGAGTACTTCCGGCAGGTCGGCGAGGCCGTTGCCCACAAAGACCGCTGGAGCGTGGACGACCGAGCCGTGCGACTGGGCTTCTTCTCCTTCAGCAAGCTGCTGATCTACCAGGACTTGGACCCCGCCGTGTGGCCGGCGGAGGAGGGGCCGGCGGGGCACCCGGTGGTGAAGGCCCTCTACGGCAGCAGCGGCTTTGCCGAGGACCCGCCTTCGATTTCCGAGGACGACAACCTGGACGACCACTTGGCCGTCGCCGACGTCCACAACGTCCTGGACTCGGACAGCTCCCAGAACCTGGCGATCGTGGACGCCCAGAACGGGCGCAACTTGGTCGTGCAGGGACCGCCGGGGACGGGCAAGTCGCAGATGATCACGAACTTGGTCGCCGAGGCCGTGGCGCGGGGCAAGACCGTGCTCTTCGTGGCGGAGAAGTTGGCCGCCCTCAAGGTGGTGAAGCGCCGACTGGACAGCGTGCACGTGGGCGACGCCTGCCTGGAGCTGCACAGCCATACCGCCAACAAGCGCACTCTGCTGGACGAGCTGCGACGCACGATGGCGCTGGGCGAGCCCCGCCTGGAGGACCCCGCCGGCGACCGGGCGCTGCTCGAGGACCGGCGGAAGCGACTGAACGACTACTCCCGGGCGGTCAACGAGCCCGTCGGCGAGAGCGGTCTCTCTCCCAACGAGCTGATCGGCAAGCTGGCGCTCGCCGAAGGCCGCGCCGCGCCCCGGCTCCAGCGGCCCCGGCTCCAGGTCGCGGACGCCGCTTCTTGGCGCCGCGAGGACTTCCTGGTCGCCGGCGAGACGGTGCGCGAAGCCCAGGACCTGGTCGCCGCGGTCGGCGTGCCTCGCGAGCACGTGTACTGGGGGAGCCGGCGCCGACAGTACCTGCCCACCGACGAGCGGACCGTCTCCGAGAGCTTGGCCGCGTCCACGGCGTCGCTGAAACGGCACCGGCAGGACGTCGCCGCCCTCCGCGGCCTCGTGGACGCCGACGTGGAGGCCGAGACGGCCGCCCAAGTCGAAGCCTTCTTGCTCGCGGCGAGGCGCGTCGTGCAGGCGCCCGACTTGTGCGGCGCGGACCACCGAAGCCCGGAGTGGACGGCCCAGGCCGAGAGCGTGCAGGAGGTGGTCGCCCACCTCCGGGAGCTGGCCGGCCTCCGGTCCAGGTACGCCCCCGTCCTGATCCCGGAAGCGTGGGACGCCAACGTCCTTTCCTGCCGCCAGGCCGTGGCGGCCTACGGCGGCAAGTGGTGGCGCAGCCTCTCGGGGCGGTACCGAAGAGCCAGCAGCGAGCTTCTCGGCATGTGCAGGAGCGACGCGCCCCGGAGCCCGAAGGAGCAGCTGGCCGTCCTGGACGCCATCCTTCGCGCCAAGCGGCTCCGAAGCGGCGTCGACCGGGTGCGGGAGTTGGTCGGCGGGCTCTTTCCCGGTCATCGCTTGGGCGACCTGGCGGCGGGCGACGTGGCGGCGGGCGACCCAGGACGCTGGAACGCGCTCTGCCAGGCCGCCGAGTGGCTCCTTGTCCTGCACCGCGATGCAGGAACGGGAAAGGTGTCGCGCGTCGCGCTGGACCTGCTGGACACGCCCGTCGCGCGCGGCCCCTTGGAGGCCGCCGAAAGGGCTTGCCGGGAGTCCGCAAAGACGCTGGCCGACTCGCTGGCCGCCCTGTCGCAGGTTCTGGAGTGGGACGGAGAGCGGCGTGCGCCGGACGCCGACCCCCTGGACCGCGGCTTCCGCGAGCTGGAGCGCTGGCTGGAAGACGCCGCCCGTCGCCCCGGCGCGTTGCAGGAAGTGGCCCGGTTCAACCAGGTCGCCGCCCGACTTGCGGAGTCCGGCTTGGAGAGCGTCGCGGAGGCGGCCGCCTCGTGGCCTGGCGCGGGCCGGCGCCTGGTCGGCCTTTACGAGCGCCGCTTCTACCGGGCTTGGCTGGAGCGCGCGTTTCAGGAACGCCCGATCCTGGCGGAGTTCGACGGGGGCACCCACGAAGGGATCGTCGAGCGCTTCCGGCGGCTGGACTCCGACAGGCTCCTGCACAACCAAGCGCTGGTCGCCAAGCTCCACTGGGATCGCGTTCCCCGAAGCCGCGGCGGCGGCCAGCTGGCGGTGCTGAGGCGCGAGTTCGAGAAGAAGCGCCGCCACCTGCCCGTGCGCAAGCTCATGACCAGGGCGGGAAACGCCATCCAGGGCATCAAGCCGGTCTTCATGATGAGCCCTCTCTCGATCGCGAAGTACGTTCCGCCGGGGTCGCTGCGCTTCGACATGGTGATCTTCGACGAGGCCAGCCAGGTGCGCCCGGTGGACGCCATGGGTGCCATCATGCGGGGGCGGCAGACGGTGGTCGTGGGAGACAGCAAGCAGCTCCCGCCCACCACCTTCTTCGACCGGGCGGTTGAGGAAGGCGACGGCGAGCAATCCCACACGGCCGACCTGGAGAGCATTCTGGGCATGTTCTGCGCCCAGGGAGCGCCCGAACGGATGCTGCGCTGGCACTACCGAAGCCGCCACGAATCGCTGATCGCCGTCTCCAACCACGAGTTCTACGACAGCCGGCTGGTGGTCTTCCCCAGCCCCGACCGAGGCCGCGAGGACACGGGAGTCGCCTTCCGCCACGCCCCCGAGGCGCACTACAAGCGGGGCAAGGGCGGGCGCGTCAACCCCGACGAAGCGCGGGCGGTGGCCCGCGCCGTCATGGAGCATGCCGCCGCCCGGCCGGACTTCACCCTGGGCGTCGCGGCCTTCAGCTTGGCCCAAGCCCGGCGAATCGAGGACGAGGTGGAGATCCTGCGGCGGAAGGACCCGTCGATCGAGGCGTTCTTCCAGAGCCATCCGCAGGAGCCGTTCTTCGTGAAGAACCTGGAGAACGTCCAGGGAGACGAGCGGGACGTGATCCTCATCAGCGTGGGCTACGGCAAGACCGAAGGGGGCCACTTGCCCATGAACTTCGGGCCCCTCAACCGCGAGGGAGGCGAACGGCGGCTCAACGTCCTGATCACGAGGGCGCGGCGCCGCTGCGTGGTGCACTGCAACTTCGTCGCCGCGGACCTGGACCTGCGGCGATCCGACGCCCGGGGCGTGGACGCCCTCAAGACGTACCTGAAGTACGCCGAGACGGGCCGGCTGGAGGCGCCCAAGGCGACGGGCCGCGACGCGGACTCGCCCTTCGAGGAGGCGGTGGCGGCGGCGCTGCGGTCCAAGGGACACGACGTGGAGCACCAAGTGGGTTCGGCCGGTTTCCGAATCGACTTGGCGGTGGTGGACCCCCAGAGGCCCGGCCGCTACCTGCTGGGAATCGAGTGCGACGGGGCAGCCTACCACAGCGCCCGCTCCGCCCGCGACCGAGACCGCCTCCGGCAGCAGGTGCTGGAAGGCCTCGGCTGGACGATCCACCGGATATGGAGCACCGACTGGTTCCGGTACCCGGATCGCGAGGTCGCCAAGACCGAGGACGCGATCCGCCGGGCGGCGACGCTGGCGGGCACCGGCCCCGGCACCGGTGGCCGCGCGCGTCCGGCGGCGCTCCGTGGCGAGGCAGGCCGGGAAGCCGAAGAGTCCGACGCCGGGAGCGCAGCCGTCGCGAGCCGGAGCGCCCCGACCTTGGAGCGCGCCGCCGCGCCGCCCGAGCCCGACACGACGGTTGCCGCCGCCGATCCCTACCGCCTTGCGGAACCGACGGTGCGCCTGGGCGGCTGGGAGCTTCACGAGGCGCCGGTGTGGCAGGCGCTCGAGTGGGTGGCGGAGGTCGTGGAAGTCGAGAGTCCTGTGCACGAGGCGGAGGCGGCCGCCCGAGTGGTTGCGGCGGTGGGGGTTCGGAGGGTGGGCCGCCGCATTCGGGACCGGATGTCGGAAGCGGCGACGCTGGGCGTCCGCCAGGGCAAGCTGGTGCGCCGGGGGTCGTTTCTGTGGCGCCCGGAACACGAGAGGGCGAAGGTCCGCGGCCGAGCGGAGCTGCCGGCTTCGCACAAGCTCCGGAATCCGGAGATGATCGCGCCGGAGGAGATGGGCGCCGCGCTGGTGCAAGTGATCGAAGTCAGCTACGGCATCTCCCGCGACGAGGCCGTGGCGGAGGCGTGCAAGCTCATGGGGTTTCGGCGCACGGGCGCCAAGCTTGCCGAAGCGTTTGCCGAAGTGCTAGGCTTGTTGATCGAAGAAGGAGAGGTGCAGGAAAGGGAGTCGTTCCTGCACGCGCCGAAACGACGGGAGAGCGAACCGACGTGACGAGGATGCCCCGGAAGCCAGTCGGAGCGCTGGTGGTGGGAGTGCTCGCGGCGACGTGCAACGTCCCGACGGACGCGCCGATCATCGACACTCGGTGGCTGTTCGAGGTCCACTCCACCACGATCGGAGTGGAAGGGCTGCTGCCCGACAGCGTCTCGATACACGAAGGCGCATTCGCGGTGGATGCGGCGTCGGTCGAGACGGTCGAGGAGCTGGCGACATTGTGCGACGAGTGCCCCCGCGAGGGCAGAGCCCCGAAGCCGGCCTTCACTGCTTCCTTCGAGAAGCGGGCGAACCTTCCGTCGGGCCTGACTTCGGGAGAGCTGGCGAGCGGAGGCGTCGAGTTCGCGCTGGTCCACGACTTCGGCTTCGACCCCCTCCGCCCGCCGGGCGGCGCGCCCGGCTCCCTTGTCGCGACAATGAGGGACGAGGCCCAGGGCCGCGTGCTGGCTCGGCTCGCCATTGACGGCGCCACCGATTCGCTGCCTCCTGGCGTGACCTTCGCCAGGACGGTTCTCCTGGAGCCCGGGCCGATCGGCGGCACGCTCTCGATGCGCTTCGAGATCGATTCTCCCGCCGGTGGCCAAGCCGATTCGCAGTGGGTGTCGGTCGACGCTGGAGACCACGTGCGGGCCACCGCGACCCCGGTGGACGTGCGGCTCTCCGCCGCCCGCACCGACGTCCTGGGACGGACGGCGAGCCTTGATCCGTCGGAAGTGGACGTGGCGGGCGTGGACCCCGGCATCGTGGACCGGATCCAGTCCGGGGCCTTGGTGCTCGAGTTCGCCAATGCGTTCGGCGCCGCCCTGGACGCCCGCCTGTACATCCTTCAAGAGGGCGACACGGTCGTGTCCAAGCCGTTCAAGGTTTCGGACGGACCGAACTCCACCACGTCGCTGGATCTGACCGCCGACGAGTTCCGCGCCTTCCTCGGCAAGCCCGACGTGATGCTCACGGGTACCGGGCTCGTCACCGCGCCAGCCGGCGGGATCGTCGTGACTCCCGCCATGGAAGTGCAGATCGACGGCAAGATCGACCTTGTCCTGCGAGTCGGGAGCTGAGTCGCCGTGAACAACGGAAGCGCCCTGCAACGTAAGCGCCTTGGTCGCCTTGCGACCGCGACCCGCCTCGCTCTCCGCAATGTCACGAGCGTTCCGGCGGTCGGCTTGGTCGCGCTGGCGACGGACCCCGCTCCGGCTCGCGCCCTCGAAGGCGTAGCGGGGTCGCCGCAGCTTGCCGCCGCCACCGTCCGCGCCATGGCCATGGGGGGCGCGGTCACCTCCTCGGTGCGCGGCTTCGGCGCCGTTGCCGCCAACCCGGCCGGCTTGGGCATGTCGGACGGCCCGGACTTCTCCCTGACGCTCCTTCCGGTGGGCGTGGTGGACGGGATGGACCCGATCTCCCTCGGCGATATCGCCGTCACGCAGGGCAGGAGCGTCCTTGTCGACACCAAGGACGCGTGGCTGGAGATGGTGACCGCCGAGGGCGCCCAGACCGGGCCGATCGGAGGAAGCGTGACCTGGCTTGCGCTCTCGGCAAGGTCGTTCGGCTTTCACCTGTCCACTGTCGCCGCGGCCGACATGAACTTGCTGCCGGGCGTGGTGGAGTTGGCCCTCTACGGGAACGCAGGCCGCACGGGCTCGCCGACGGACCTTGCCGAGTCGGGCTCGTGGGCCCAGGGGTGGGCGGTCTCGACTGCTGGCGTCGCCTTCGGGCACCCCTTCGCGGCGGGCGACGGAGAAGCAGCGGTGGGCGCCACGCTCAAGTTCTCCATGGGCCACGCCGCGGGGTTGATGGACCGAGGCCGGGCGTCCGCATCTTCGTCGCCCCTCGTGGTCGCCACCGAGTTCCCTACGATCTACACCAAGCGCGACGAAGCGGGGAACGCCGGCCGCGGCTTCGGCCTCGACGTCGGGTTCCAGTTCGCCTCCACCGGCGGCTTGAAGCTTGGGGCCACGGTGCAAAACGTCTTCAACACCTTTGCGTGGGACGAAGACAAGCTGGCCTACCGATCCGTGGCGGCGGACCTTCGAGACCGCGAGTTCGACACGAACTTCGCCCCGGTCGCCTTCTCCCAGGCGCCTGCCGCGCTCCGCGACCGTTGGGACGACCTGACGTTCTCGCCGCGCGTGTCGGCCGGCGCTGCCTACGACGTGGCGGCCAACTTCACCATGTCCGCGGACGTGCACCGCCGCTTCGGCGGAGGCATGGGCTTGGGCCCGGAGTTCTCCGCCGCGCTCGGCGGCGAGTGGCGCGGCCTCCCGGAGTTGGCCCTGCAGGCCGGCGGGGCGTTGGTCAGCGGCGGCTTCGAGGTCGGAGGGAGCGCGGTGATCCAGGCCAGGGGATTCAATCTCTCGCTGGCGGGAGGGTTGCGCCGCGCCGACTCCTCCAGCGCCGTGGTGGGAATGGCGGGAGTCTCCTACGGGGCCAACTGACCAGCGGAAGGCGCACCAGAAGAGCCGGAGGCGCGCACCCGAAGACCGTCGTCAAGGTCGCCGATGCATGGAGTCCGAGACGGTTGAACAGCCCTGCGGCGGCTAAGCCGAGGAGTCCGCCAGCGGGTCGGTGGTGGGCTTGCGGCGAATCCGTCGCGGTTTCTTGGTGACGGCCTTGGCGGGCACGCCGACGTACACCGTGTCGGGCTTGGTGTTTCGGGTCACCAGGGCGCCGGCGCCGATCATGGAGTTCTTCGCCAGGGTCGTCCCCGCCAGCACCGTGGCGTGGTAGGCGATCCTGACCCCGTCCCCCACCACGGTTCGAGGCGTGCGCACGTCCCGTCCTTCGCTGATGTGGTGACTGTGGGAGTAGACGTTCACGTAGTCGGAGACCGACGCCTTGTTTCCCAGTCGGATGCCGCCGCGGTCGTCGAGAAGGACGTGTCGGTGGATCACCACGTCGTCGCCGACTTCGAGCCCGTAGCCGAAAGTCATCTTCACGCTGTGGAACGCCTTGAAGTTGCGGCCGCAGCTCCCGAATATCCGCTTGGCCAGGATCCGCCGGAACTTCACCCCGAGGTGCACGTTCTCGCCCAGCGGGCTCTTGTCGAACATCTCCCACAGCCATATCAGCGGCTTCACCCGGTAGTAGCGCTCCAAGTCGGTCTCTGCGTAGTACTCGGGCTCCAGCGTGATCTTTCGGGGGTCCATCTGATCCAGCAGCACGCGAGCTGCAAGGCGAGAGGCGGAAACGGCGCGGGCGCCCCCGTCGGGAGGTCCCTCTCCGTCGGTCTCGCCCGCCGGCGCTCCGCCGGGGAAGTAGAGCTCCGTCAGGACTCGTCTGCAGAACTCGTCTCGGTCGGTGGCCGGGTCGGACAGCTCGTCGTCCAGCAGAGCGATCCACCGATCGTACAGACGCTCCGTCCCTCCGACCAGCGGAACCTGGCGCAGGGGGAGAAACCGGTACTCGCTCTTGGACAGCATGGCGCTTCGGCTTTCGACGGGGCGGTCGGCTTTCGGCGGGTGCGGTCGCGGGTCGGCGTCCTGACGGAAGTCCTGTGCAGCTCCTCCAGCCAGCACCCTTGAGAAGTATAACCCCTCGCTCTGGACTGATTCCCGTCCGGGGCGGGACCGTGGCCCCCGGAGGCTTCGGGCGGCTCGTTCCTTGTGCCGAGGACCTCCATCGGCTTGATTGGACCATGCACGACGTCCTGCGGGCCCGCGTGATGCGGAAGATCGAGAGCCTCCCGGAGGTCCAGGTGTACCAAGTCCTGGACTACATCGAGTTCCTGGAATCGAAGTACGTCGCCGACGACATGGGGAAGCAGGCGTCGGGGCTTCAGCGGCTGGCGGAAGGTCTGGAGGACAAGCTCCGGAAGCGGGCGTTCAATCCGTCGAACCTCCGGGAGGCGTTTCAGCTGCTGGCGGCGGCGGACAGGGCGGTCCGGGGCGTGACCCAAGCGGGGCGCGAGATCCTGGGCACCGCCGAGGCGGCCAAGGAAGGCGATGGTTCGGCCCCGAGGGCCGGCGAACCGCGCCGCGGAGACGACCCGCGACACGACGCCGGGGACGCGCCTTCGCCCAACACCGGCAAACGCGGACCCCCCAGCGAGATCGGCTGACGCCACCTACGGCTGACGCCCGATGCGGTTGACGCCCGCTGTTCGCCACGGGTACTTTTTCCAATGGACAGGCACGGCCGGGTCGTCAAGGAAGCCCTCACGTTCGACGATGTCCTGCTGGTGCCCGGTCGCTCCCGGGTTCACCCCAGCGACACCGACGTTGCGACGCGGCTGACCCTTCGCATCGCGCTTCAGGTCCCCTTCCTGTCCGCTGCCATGGACACGGTCACCGAGGCCCGCATGGCCATTGCCGTGGCCCGCGAAGGCGGCGTCGGCGTGGTCCACAAGAACATGCCCGTGGACCGGCAAGCGGCCGAAGTGGACCGGGTGAAGCGCTCCGAGAGCGGGATGATCCTCAAGCCGATCACCCTGGGGCCCGGCGCGTCGCTCCGAGACGCCCACGAGCTGATGGCGCGCTTCTCGATCAGCGGCGTTCCCATCGTGCAGCGCGACGGCGAGCTCGTCGGGATCATCACCAACCGGGATCTTCAGTTCGAGACCGACCTGGAGCGCCCGGTGTCGGCGCTGATGACCGCCGACGGACTGGTCACGGCCCCGGTCGGCACCACCCTCGACGAAGCCCAGCGGATCCTCCACCGCCACCGAATCGAGAAGCTGCCGGTGGTGGGCCCGGACGGAAAGCTTGTCGGGCTGATCACCGTCAAGGACATCTTCAAGCGTCGCCAGTTCCCCAACGCTTGCAAGGACGAGCACGGGCGACTGCGGGTGGGCGCGGCCGTCGGCTCCGACAAGGCCGACGTGGACCGGGCGCGGGCGCTGGTGGAGGCGGGCGTCGATCTTCTCGTGGTGGACACGGCCCACGGCCACTCCGAGGGCGTGCTGCAAGCGGTCGCCAAGTTGCGCGAGGCGTTCCCCGATCAGGAGCTGGTGGCCGGCAACGTGGGCACTGCCGAGGGAGCCGCGGCGTTGGTGGAGCGGGGCGCCGACGCAGTCAAGGTGGGCGTCGGGCCGGGCTCGATCTGCACGACCCGGGTGGTGACGGGCGTCGGGCTCCCCCAGCTGACCGCCGTGATGGACGCAGTGGACGGGGCGGCGGGGCGCGTGCCGGTGATCGCCGACGGCGGGATACGCTACTCGGGCGACGTGGTGAAGGCTCTGGCGGCCGGAGCCGCGTGCGTGATGATGGGCTCGGTGCTGGCGGGCGCCGACGAGTCTCCGGGCGAAGCGTTCCTGCTGGAAGGGCGCCGCTTCAAGACGGTCCGAGGGATGGGGTCGCTTTCGGCCATGAAGGACGGAGCGGCGGACCGCTACTTCCAGGATTCGTCGTCGGCCGCCGCGAAGCTGGTGCCGGAGGGCATCGAGGGGCGGGTGCCCTACAAGGGGCCGGTGCGCGACACGGTGTTCCAGCTGGTGGGCGGGCTGCGGAGCGGCATGGGCTACGTGGGCGCCGGGAACCTGGAGGAGCTTCGCGAGAAGAGCAGGTTCGTGCGGGTGACGCCGGGCGGGCTTCGGGAGTCCCACCCCCACGACGTGACGATCACCCGCGAAGCCCCCAACTACACGCCGTGACCGGCTCGGGAGTCGCCGAGGCCGTCTGCTTCGCCGGGGACCGCCTGGCGGTTCTCGCCGGCGGCGTTCCAGCACGTCGGGCGCTCGCCCTGGCCGGCGCTCTGCCGATCGTGCTCGCGGGGTGCGCCAAGCGAACTCCTCCGCCGCCGCCCTTTCCGGGCTACCAGGTGCCGGGCGCGGCAGCGCCGAACCGCGACGCCGACAGGACGTTGCGGGGCAGGGGCGCCACGACCGCCCCGGACGCGGGGCGCGACTCCCCGACGCCCAGCGCCGACGCTTTCCCGTTCGTGCCGACGGGCGACTTGGCGGCGGACCCGATCCTCAACTCGCCCTGGGCCGGCCACGAGGGCATCCAGGAAGGGATCGATTGGTGGCTGAACTACTGGCGCGTCCGCGGGGAGGGCTCCTTCCGACGGTCGCTGATCCGCATGGGCCGCTACGAGGAGTTCATCGCGCACGAGCTGTCCGCCCGGGGTCTGCCTCCGTCGCTTCGCTTCCTCCCCGTGATCGAAGCGGCGTACAACCCGACGGCCATTTCTCCCGTGGGCGCGGCGGGCCTCTGGCAGTTCATGCCCGCCACGGCCCGCTGGCTCGGCCTGGAAGTGGGCTCGCTGGTGGACGAGCGCTTCGACCCCTACGCCGCCACGCCCCGCGCCGTCGAGTACCTGGCCCGGCTCCACAAGCAGTTCGGCTCCTGGTTCCTGGCGCTGGCGGCCTACAACTCGGGGCCTGGCAGAGTCGAGCGGATCATCCGCGAGCACGCAAGCGGCCGCCCCCGCAACGACGCCCTCTTCTGGACGATACGGAGCGAGCTGCCGCCGGAGACCCGCAACTTTATCCCCAAGTACCTTGCCGCAGTCCGCATGGGCGAGAACCCGGCGAGCTTCGGTCTGGGCGACTTCGCAAGGGACCCTCCTCAGACTTTCGACTTGGTCGCGGTGGAGGGCGCGGCCTCTCTGGACGTGGTTGCCGCCGTCGCCGGCGTGAAGGAAGACACCGTGCGCTTCCTGAATCCGCAGCTGGTGCGCGGACTCACCCCGGCGGGCCACTCCACGGAAGTGCGGCTGCCGTTGGGCCGGGGAAGAGGGTTCGCCGAGCGGTTCGCCGCGGTTCCGGCGTCGGACCGGGTGACCTTCCAGGAGCACGCGGTGGCCGCGGGAGAGACTCTGTACGGGATCGCCCGCAACTATCGCGTGTCGCTGGACGACTTGACGGCGGCGAACCCCGACGTGTCGCCCCGCAGGCTCCGGATCGGCACGGTGCTGGTGATCCCCCGCGCAGGAGCGGCGTCCGCCGGGACCCCCGCAGCCGGCGCCGCGAACGCGCCGCCGGGCGTCCACGTGGTGCGGCAGGGCGAGAGCCTCTGGCTGATTGCGCGCCGCTACGAGATCGACGTGGAGAGCCTTCGCGCCCACAACGACCTGGCGGAGGACGCCGTGCTCCACCCAGGCGACGAGCTGCGCATTCCCAGGGGGCCGAGGGGCCGGCGCTAGGCCCCCCGTCAGGGGCGGCCGGACGCAGGGGACGCCGCCGAGAAACGGCCGGGACCCTCGCGACCGCCTCCGCCTTGCCGTCGCCACTCGCCGCTTCGCCCGCCCGACTTCTCCACCAGCTCCACCGATTCGATCGTCATCCCCCGGTCCACGGCCTTGAGCATGTCGTAGGCCGCCAGAAGGGCGACGGCGACGGCGGCCAGGGCTTCCATCTCCACGCCCGTCCGGCCCGCCACCTTCGCGACGGCGGTGACCCGCAGCCCCGGTAGAGACGGGTCGGGCGCCGCGTCCACCTTCACGCCGACGGCGGGCAGCACGTGACAGAGGGGAATCAGCTCGCCGGCGCGCTTGCCGCCCATGATTCCGGCGATCCGCGCGACCTGCTCCACGTCGCCCTTGGGGTTCCCGCCCTCGGTCAGCACGCGGTACGCTTCCGGCGAGCAGCGGAGGACGCCCTGGGCGGCCGCGCGACGGCGCGTGGATGTCTTCTCGGTCACGTCCACCATGGCGGCCTTGCCGCCCGGGTCCAGGTGGGAAAGGCCGCTCAAGGGCCGGCGCGTCCCTTCAAGGTTTCCTCCAGGTCCAGCAGCAGGGTGGAAACCAGAAGCTGCGGGTTCACGTTCCCCAGGGCCAGCATCCGGGCCTCCTCCACGCGGGCGACAGCCTCGGCGGTTCGCTCCACGGTAAGCTCCAGGCGCCGGGCCGTGTCGCGCAGGAAGCCGGCCTCTTCGCTGTTCACGACCCGGTCCTCGCGTCCCAGCCCCGCCACGCCCAGGTCCCGCACCCACAGCTGCAGCGCGCTCATGAGCCCCAGGAGCCCCCTGGCGCCTCCGGGACCGAACCCCATCGCCTCGGCGTAGGACGACTCCCTCCGTTCGGCCGTCGCCGCCTTGAGCAGCGCCAACGCCCGCGCCCGCTGCTCCGACTCGGCGCTTTCCGCTTCCAGGTGCCCGAGCGCCGCGCCGATCGAGCCCTGGGAGAGGTTGGCGGCCCGCTCCGCTTCCTCTGGCCCCGCGCCCCGCTCCTCTTGCAGGAACGCCGCCACTTCGGCCTGGGGGAGGCGAGGAAGGTGCACGGGCAGCGCCCGCGAGCGGATCGTGTCCAGGAGCGCTCCCGGTCGGCTCGAAGTCAGAATGAAGCGGCTGCCGTCCGGCGGTTCCTCGAGCAGCTTGAGGAGGGCGTTGGCGGCTTCCGGGCTCGCCTCCTGGGGGACGAGGTGCTCCGCGTCCCCAACGACGAAGTACTGCTGGTCGCCCGTCGCCGGCCGCTTGTGGGCCTTCCCGCGGATCGAACGCACCGCCGCAAGGTAGATGCCCACGACTTCGGCTCCGCCACCAGGGCGCAGGGGCTGCTCTCGGAGCTCCGCCAGCCTCGCGTGGCGGGCTTCCTCCAGGGCGTCCGCCAGCCTTGCCGGGTTGGAAGCGCCCTTCGGCCGGGGCAACGGGAAGTACCAGTGGACGTCCGCGTGTTCCAGGCGAAGGGCGGCGCGGCAACTCTTGCAGGCGTCGCAGGGGCGGGCGTCGCCCGCGCACAGGGCCGTGCGGGCGACCCACAGGGCCAGCGACTGCTTGCCGCACCCGGGGGCGCCGTGGACGAGGAGCGTGGCCGGCAGGGCGTCGCGCTCCATGGCCCGTCGCAGGGCGTCGCGAAGACCTTCGTGGCCTCGGAAGGCCGGGGGAGACGGGAAGCGCCCGGCGGGTCCGCCACCGGCGTTCATCTGTGCTCGCGGCCTTCCCTCCGCCGGCGCGCGAGCCGGACCGCCAATCGGACGGCCTGGGTCATGGAGGACGGGTCCGCGACCCCGCGGCCGGCGATCTCGAAGGCGGTGCCGTGGTCGGGGGAAGTGCGGACGAAGGGAAGGCCGATCGTCGCGTTCACGCCCCGTCCGAAGGCGGCGGTCTTGAAGGCTGCCATCCCCACGTCGTGATAGGGGGCCACGACGGCGTCGAACTCGCCGGAGAACGCTCGGGCGAACACGGTGTCGGCGGGCAGGGGGCCGGTCGTCGGCCAGCTCTCGCCGGCCAGGGCCGCGAGGGCCGGGCCGTACACCTCCCGCTCCTCGGCGCCGAACATCCCGTCGTCGGAGGCGTGCGGGTTCAGGGCGCACAGCGCGATCCTCGGGGTCGCGATTCCCCACGCCGACTGGAGAGCGGCGGCCAGCAGGCGCGTTTGGGAGACGAGAAGCTCGGCCGTCACCAGCCCGGGCACGTCGGCCAGCGGAACGTGAATGGTGGCCAGCAGGACGCGCTTGGCGGGCTCGCCGCCCTCGTCGCACATCAGCATCCCGACGCGGGGCGCGCCCGAGAGCGCGGCCAGCATCTCGGTGTGGCCCGGGTGGAACCCCGCCGCCGCCAGCGCGGGCTTGTGGACCGGCGCGGTGACCACGGCGTCGGCCTCGCCCGCCATCGCCAGCTCCACCGCCCGCTCGACCGCCAACCCGGCCGCCCGGCCCGGCTCCAGCCCCGACGCGCCGTCTCCCACGACCTCGTAGCGGCACCACGCAGGAAACTCCGCCCGGCGCTCGGCCGGTCCGATCGCGCACGCGGAGAACCCGGTTGCGGCCCGGCCGGCCGCAACCCGGCCTCCGGCTTCCCCCACGGCTTCGAGCGCCTTGGCCGCGACCTCGGGCCCGATCCCCCGCGGGTCGCCCACCGTGACCGCCAAGCGCACGTCCCGCGTCTCTCGCGGCCCGGCCGTCACTTGATCTCGATGTGGGCCTTGGCGCGGAGTCCGTCGACGAGAGCGTCCATCCGCTTCTGCCGCAGCAGCGAGGAGCGGATCTGGGCCTCCAGGTCCTCGAAGACGTAGGTGCCCGCCTCCCTGGTCTCCAGGATCTTCACGACGGCGAAGTGCTCTTCCTCGCGGAAGGTGAACTGGACGGGTCCGACCACTTCGCCCGCCGACCGGCCCGAGAGCGCGGACAGGTAGGCCGGCGGGAGCGCCTGCGCGATCTGGTTCACGGGGATCGTCGCCGAATCCGGCAGAAAGAGCGCCGAGTGGTGCTCGTCGACCAGCGCCTGGAACTCCTCGCTCTCCGCGCGGACGGCCAGCTCCGCCGCCAGCCGGCGGGCCCGCGCCAAGTCGGCCGGTCCGGTGCGAGGGCGGATCAGGATGTGCTTGCCCAGGCGCTCGGCGAACCTCACCCGCTCCACCTTGATGATGTGGAAGCCGAAGGGCGTCTCCACCACGTCGCTCACGTTCCCTTCCAAGAGCTCGAAGGCCGCGTCCTCGAACTCGTCCACGAAGGCGCCCCGCCGAAACCACCCCAGGTCGCCCCCCGCCTCTGCGGAGCCCGGGTCCTCCGAGTGCTCCACGGCCAGCTCGGCGAAGTCCTCGCCGGCCCGGGCGCGTTCCAAGAGCCCTTCGATCCGGGCCCGAGCCTCGGCGACCGCCGAGTCGGAGGGCGACACGGTGAGCACGAGCTGCTTGAACGCGACCGTGGCTGGCCGCTGCTGAAGGTCGGCCCGACCGGACTCGAAGCGCTCGCGGGCTTCCTCCTCCGTCACCTCCATGGCGCCTTCGCCCCCGTACCGCTGGACGTAGAGCCCCACCAGCATCGACTGACGGATCTGCTCCCGAAGCATCTCGCGATACGCCTGGACGGTGAGGCCCAAGGGCCGCAGCGCTTCCTCCATCTCGGCCCGGCTGGGATAGCTGCCCTCGACTTGGGTGAACCGGGCCTGAAGCGAGTCCTCCACGATGTCCTCGTCCACCGACAGGAGCGTGTCCTGGGCCGCGGCCTGGAGCATGAGCTGGTTGTCGACCAACTCCTCCAGCACCTGCCGCCGGAACGCCTCGAGCTCGGAGCTGCCCGGCTGGGGCACGGGCATCCCCGACGCCCGCATCTGCTGCTCCCGGCTCAGCAGCTCCGACATGAGGACCACCGAATCGCCGACCACCGCCACCACCCTGTCCACCAGGTCGTCCGCGCCCTGGGCGGCGGACGGGGCGGGGAACCCCAGGGCGGGCAGCAGGCAGGCGAGGAGCAGCCGGCGGAGCGCGACAGCGACGCTCCCAAGGAACGGCCGCGCGGCGGGGGCCGCCGAGAGCGCAACTTTGGAAGAAGCCGTCTTCACGAAAGTCCTGCCGGTCGAGGTGTCGTCTCGCTTGGGGGACAATCTAACCACGCAGCCGAGCGGGCGTCCGGCCTTGCGGCTTGCGGGCATCCGGCGTTGCGGGCGTCCGGCGCTGCGGCTTGCGGGCATCCGACGTTGCGGGCGTCCGGCCGTGCGGCGTCCAACGCTGCCGACGCCGGCGGAGGCGGGGCCGTCGCGAAGCGGTGCACTGGCGATGTCGCGGAGCGCTCCCGACGCTGGCGGCAACGGGGTGCTTGCCGTAAGTACATTTATTGCAGCAGGAGCAACCCCCCAAGGAGAACGAAAGCATGAAGCCTGCCCGTACGATCCTCGCCGTCGCGCTGGCCGCGACGGCCGCCGCCGGGCCCGCCGCGGCCCAGGAACGCGGCGCGGTGGGCGGCGTAGTGAGGGACGCTGCGTCGTCCACCCCGCTCGCGGGCGTCCAGGTGCTGATCGAAGGCACCAACTACGGGGCGCTCACCAACGCCGAGGGCCGCTACCTGGTCCTCAACGTGCCCCCGGGAACCCACTCCCTGCGGGCCGTCTTCATCGGTCACGGTCCTGCCGTCCAGGAGTTCACCGTCGAGGCGGGAGGCACGGCCGAGGTCGACTTCGAGCTGGCCCAGTCGGCTCTTCAGCTGGACGAGATCGTCGTGACGGCCACGGGCGAGCAGCGCAAGCGGGAGCTGGGCAACGCGGTGGGCGAGATCGAAGCCGCCCAGGTCGTGGAAGTGGCGCCGGTGCACAACATGGCCGATCTGCTTCAAGGACGTTCCGCCGGCGTGCAGGTCCTCAACTCGGCCGGCACGTCGGGCGTCGGCTCCCGCGTCCGCATTCGGGGGTCCAGCTCGATATCCCTCTCCAACGACCCGCTGCTCTACGTGGACGGAATCCGCGTGGACGGCGGAAGCCGACAGGGCGGCATCTACACCGGGGGACAGGAGGCGTCGCGGCTGGACGACTTCAACCCGGAGGACATCGAGTCCATCGAGATCGTCAAGGGACCGTCGGCGGCCACCCTCTACGGCACCGAGGCGGCGAACGGAGTGATCCGCGTCACCACCAAGCGCGGGCGGCCCGGCGAGACCCGGTGGAACGTGTGGGCCGAGGGCGGTCTGATTCAGGAGCCCAACACCTATCCGCTCAACTACGCGGGCCTCGACGCCGCGGGGGGCCGATACGCGCGCGCGTGCCGGTTGGCCGAAGTCGCCGGGGGCCTGTGCAACCAGACGTCGATCGAGTCGTACCAAGTCCTCCACGACTCGAACCTCACCCCCATCGACGACGGCAACCGGACCCAGTTCGGCCTCTCGGCGACCGGGGGGTCGGAGCGGATCAACTACTACATCGCCGGAGAGCTGGAAGGCGAAGTCGGACCGTACACGCTGCCCCAGGCGGACCGCGAGGACCTGGAGGAGCGGGGCATTCCCATCACCAGCGAAGTCGAGCGTCCCAACCAGCTCCGCCGGAAGAACCTGCGCGTCAACATCAACAGCCAGCTCTCGGACATCGCGACCCTTTCGCTCCGCACCTCCTACCTGGACAGCCACTTCGCGACGCTGGGCAACGACAACAACTCGTTCGGCTTCCTTCCCAGCGCGTTCTTCGGCGGCTCGAACGCGGACCGGGCGTGGGGCTTCCAGAGGCCGGCCCAGCTCTTCGGGCGGACCTTCTACCAGGACACCCAGCGCTTCACCGCGGGCGGAACGCTCACCGTGGACCCCTTCGAGTGGCTTCAGTTTCGTGGAACGGCGGGAGTGGACTACTACAACCGGCTGGACGTGTCGTTCTTCGGCCGCGACATCGGCGTGCCCGGCGACAACAACCGCGGCCGCAAGGACTCCAACTACGCCAACCAGTGGCAGTACACGCTGGACGCCGGCGCAACCGCGTCCTTCGACCTGACCGACGAGATCACGTCCAAGTCCACCGTGGGCGTCCAGTACTTCGAGAACCAGTACACGGGCACCCGGGCCTGGGGGATCGACATCGTGAACGGCGCGTCGTCGATCGGGGCCGCGGCAGAGACGTTCTCGGACGAATTCCACGTCTTCGAGAAGACGGCGGGACTCTTCGTGGACCAGCAGTTCGGCCTTTCGGACCGGCTCTTCGTGACCGGCGCCGTCCGGGCGGACGACAACAGCGCCTTCGGACAGGACTTCGACCTGATCTACTACCCCAAGGCCAGCCTCTCGTGGCTTGCGTCGGAGGAGAGCTTCTTCCCCGAATGGGGCTTCCTGAACCAGCTCCGCCTTCGGGCGGCGTGGGGACGCTCCGGCCTTCAGCCCGGCTCCGACGACGCGATCCGAACCCTGGAGGCCGACGCCATCACGACGCCGGACGACCAGACGGGCTCCGGCGTGTCGATCGGCAACATCGGCAACAGCCTGCTGGAGCCGGAGGAATCCAGCGAGATCGAGGCGGGCTTCGACGCCGAGCTCTTCCACGGACGTGCCGCCTTGGAGCTGACGTACTACGACAAGCGCACTTCCGGCGCCTTGATCGAGGTCCCCCTGGCCCCGTCCCTGGGAGCGAGCGCCAACCGGTGGATCAACATCGGCGAGGTGCAGAACGCAGGATGGGAAGCCTCGATCACCGGCACCGTGATCGACACGGAGGACGTCAGCTGGGACCTGACGATCTCCGGCTCCCTCAACAAGAACGAGCTCCTCTCGCTGGGCGAAGGCACCGAGCCGATAGGGAGCCAGACCCGCTTCGTCCCCGGCTACCCCCTGGGCGGACAGTGGGACCGTCCCCTCCAGAGCTGGAACGACGCCGACGGCAACGGGATCATCACGCCCGACGAGCTGGTGGTGGGGGACACGATCGAGTACATCGGGCCGGGGCAGCCCGAGAACCAGCTGTCGGTCTCCACCAGCATCCAGCTCTTCCGCAACGTCCGCCTCTACGGACTGCTGGACTACCGGGGCAACTACGTCGCGTACAACAACACCGAGCGCTTCCGCTGCCGCTTCCGGCTGTGCCAAGCCCTGATCGACCCGGGCACGCCGCTGGACGACCAGGCGAGGGCGGTGGCGTCGCTCCTCCACCCCAGCCAGACCGTTTGGGGCTACATGGAGCGGGGCGACTTCTGGAAGCTGCGGGAGGTGTCGGTGCGCTTCCAGCTGCCCGCCGAGATCGCGCAGAAGATCAGCGCGTCGTCGGCGTCGCTCACTCTGACGGGCCGCAACCTGGGGACGTGGACCGACTACACGGGCATGGACCCGGAGATCAACTGGAACGGCTCCAGCGACAACTTCGGCGTCTCCGAGTTCCTGACCCAGCCGCCGGTTCGCTACTACACCCTTCGCCTCAACCTCGCCTTCTAGGAGGGCCGACCAATGAAGACGACAAGAAACGGCGCTTGGCCCGTCCTGGCGACGGCCGCGGCGCTGCTGGCTTCGGCCTGCGACACCGACAGCCTCCTGGAGGTCGTGGACCCCGACATCGTGACGCCCGCCGACGTGGTGGGCGCCCCGGGCGCCGAGCTGTACTGGGCCGGCGCCGTCGGCCTCTTCGCGGCCGCGTTCTCCAGCGGGGGCGGCGGCCAGGTGGTCTACTCGGGGATGATCAGCGACGAGTTCCACCTCTCGGGGACCTTTCCGACCCGCAACGAGGTGGACCGGCGGGAGATGGACGACCGCAACGGCACGCTCCTGGGCCAGTACCGGACGATGCACCGCTCCCGAGTGGGCACCAAGAACGCCGCCGAACGCATGGCGGAGCTGTTGCCGGGCGACAGCCGGATCGGCGAGATGTGGAACCTGAACGGGTACACCAACCTCTTCTTCGCCGAGCACTACTGCTCCGGCGTGCCCTTCAGCGACACGCCCAACGAGGGCGACATCGTCTACGGCGAGCAGCAGACCACCGCGCAGATACTGGACGCGGCGCTTGCCGGCTTCGGGTCGGCGGAGGGCGCCGTGGCGGGCGACGCGAACCAGCGTCATCTGGCCGCCGTCGGCGTCGCCCGGACGCGCTTGAACCAGGGCGACTACGCCGGGGCCGCGTCCGCCGCCGCCAGCGTGCCCGACGACTGGACCTACTCGGTGCGCAGCAAGGAGGGAGGCACGTTCGGGCAGCGCAACGCCGTCTTCGAGCTCAACCAGCGGCAGCGGCGGTGGTCGCTGTCGGACATGGAGGGCGAGAACGGCGTGGCGTTCAGGTCGCGAACGGACTCCCGCGTGCCGTGGGAGGACTCGGGGGGCACGGGCTTCGACGAGGAGACCCACCTCTGGCACCAGCTCAAGTACGGTTCGGAGGAGGCCGACGTGGTGCTGGCCAGCGGAGTGGAAGCCCGGCTGATCCAGGCCGAGAGCGAGCTGGCCAGCGGCGGCGACTGGCTGGGCACCCTGAACGGGCTGCGCGCGGGCGCCGAACTGGCGGCCCTCGGCGACCCGGGCGACCCGAACGGGCGGGTTGGGCTGCTCTTTGAGGAGCGGGCGCGCTGGCTCTTCGGAACGGCCCACCGTCTGGGCGACCTGCGGCGCCTGGTGCGCCAGTACGGCTTCAGCCAGGACCAAGTGTTCCCCTCGGGGGACTTCTTCAAGGGCGGGGCCTACGGCTCCGACGTGAACTTCCCGATCCCCTTCGAGGAGCACGAGAACGAGGCCCTGGCCGGACTGGAGGGCCAGAGCCTCTGCCTGGACCGGGCGGCGTAGAGGTCTGGACCGGGCGGCGTAGAGGTCGCCGGCAGCCAGCTTCAGCCGGCGCGTGCCGGCTGGTCCTCGAGCGGGGCGCCTGCCGGATCCGTCGGCGGGCGCCCCGCCTTGCCTTCGCGGGCGGGCGACGCAGCCGACGGCCCGCCTCGCGGCTGCCGGGTGTGGATGAGGATCACCCCGTCTCCGGCGTTGGTGCCGTAGTAGGTGGTGGCGTGGACGCCGGTCAGGACCTGGATGCGCTCGATGTCGCCGGCGGGGAGGGACGCCAGGAGCCCAAGGTCCCGCACCCTCACGTGGTCGATGTAGATCGGCATGTCCTCCGTGAGCAGGATCGTGGACGACCCCCGCCGGTGGACCCGCTCCGGGTCTCCCCTGCCCGATTCCTGAAAGCGCGCGTAGCGGACCGTCCGCTGAACGGCCTCCCACATCGTGGTGGCTTCGGATTCGGCGATCTCCTCTCGCGTGACGACCTTGCCCGCGTTGGCGTCGGGGAGAGCCGCCCGGGGCCGGATGCCGCAGCCCTGAAGCAAGGTCGCGGCGGCCAGGGCCGGGAGGAGGACGGCCCGAAGCCCCCTGGTCGCCGGAGCGGGCGCGGCAGCGGTCGCGTTCACGGAGTGCCGCCTCCGGCGCCGACGGACCGCAGCTCCTCGATCCGCCGAAGCACGTCGTCGGCTCGCGCCTGGTGGATGCGCCACTCGCCCTGGTCGCGAAGGAGGACGACGACGGGACCGAGCGGCAGAATCTGCTGCTCGCCGGAGAGGACGCGGATCAGCGCAGCCTCCACCCGCTCGCCGGCCGCTGGAGGGAGGGGCGTCGCGGCCGCCAACCCGATCTCCCGGGCACGGGCCACCACCGCCGCCCTGGTCGAGTTCCGCGCCGAGTCCACGCGGGCCTGGGCGGGCTCCAGCTCTCGGGCCCGGGCCTCGGTCAGCAGCAGCTCCCGGCGGGCGACTCGCCGGAGCGCCGCCTCCAGCTCCGGCCCGGTCGCGCCAGCGACGCCCTCCGCGAAGCCGACCGGCGAGCGGCGGATCAGATCAAGGAAGTCGCCCGCCGTGTAGGCGCCGCCGGTCCAGGTGAGCAAGGGCCGCCGGGCGGCTCGGTCCGAAAGTCCGGCGGGCGCGCTCTCGGCCAGGGCGCGGGCCAGCGCCGGCCCGTCCGGGGCGAAGGCCAGCCCCGACGCCGAGTCCAGGACGGCGATGTACGCCGCCTCCGCTTCGCCGATCCGTTCCAGCTGAATCCGCCGCCTGAACTCGGCCCCCGCCTCTGCCAAGTTCGGCGCTTCCAGCCGTTCCAGGTGCAAGAGGTGGTAGCCCAGCTCGGTGGCAACCGGCCCGCTCGTCTCCCCCGGAGCCAGGCGAAAGACCGCGCTGTCCACTCCCGCCAGCATCTGGCCCCTCTCGAAGGTGCCCATGCTCCCTCCCCGGGCGGCGCTCCCCCGGTCGGCGCTGAACCGCTCCGCCAGGGCCGCGAAGTCGGCCCCGGCCTCGATCCGGTCGCGCAGCCCGGCGGCGGCGGCCCGCACGCTGTCCCGCTGGCGGCTCGTGGCCCCCGGCGGAAAGAGCAGGAGGATCTGGGACGCCGTGGCCTGGGCGCCGGGCATCTCGGCGGCGAAGCGCTCGGCCAGCTCCTCGTCGCCCACAACCGTGTCCGCCTCGACCTCCTCCTCGCTGAGCCGCGCCAGCATCTCCTCCTCCAAGGCCCCTCGGACCAGGTCGTCCACCTCCAAGGAGGCCAGCGACGTGTCGTCGTCCAGGCGCTGGGCAAGCAGCGTGTAGTCCACCCACAGCTCGGCCACCGCCCTCACCACCTGGCTGTCGCCCGGGAGGGTGCTGTGGTCCAGGATCATCTGGGCCGCTTCGTCCACGGTCAGCCGCCGGCCGCCGGCTTCGGCCAAGTTGCCGCCGCCGCAGGCGGTCGAAAGCAGCAGCGCCCAGCAGGCGCGGGTGCGGGCGGAAGCGTTCATGGGGTCAACTCCTGTCCGGCTGGTCGTCTTCCCGGCGCCCTCCCAGGGCGTCCATGGCGCGCACCACCACTTCGGCGAGCCGCTCCGGGTCGTAGCACTCCACAACGATGGACAGCGGCGCCGCCCTGCGCACCTCGACGGCCACCCGCTCCCCCTTCAAGGCCTTCTCCAGCGCCGACATCCGAGGCACGACGCCGGCGTCGAAGTTCACTCGCGCCCGGGCGCCCCGCACCAGGACCCGCGTCGCCCCGGCGCCCTGTCCCACGATCCCCAGCAGGGACTGGTCCAGCAGGCGACGGGCCTCGGGGGGAAGGCTGCCGAATCGGTCCGTCAGCTCCGCCGCCAGCTCGCGCACTTCGCGACGACTCGCCACTCGGGAGAGACGCCGGTAGAAGTGCAGCTTCTGGTGCTCGTCGGCCACGTAGGCGTCGGGCAGGTAGGCGCCGGCGTCGACGGCGACCTCCGGCCTGGGACGCTGCGCTCGCTTCGGTCCGTCCCGCATCCGGCGGACGCTCTCGTCCAGCAGGCGGAGGTAGGTGTCCAGTCCCACTGCGTGGGCGAAGCCGGACTGGTCCTCTCCCAGCAAGTTGCCCGCGCCCCGCACCTCCAGGTCCCTCATGGCGATCTGGTACCCGCTCCCCAGCTCCGTGTAGTGCTCCAGCACCCTCAACCGCTTCTCCGCCTCGTCGGAGATCGCGTCCGGCACGATCAGGTAGCAGAACGCCCGCCGGTCCGAGCGGCCCACGCGGCCCCGAATCTGGTAGAGCTGCGAGAGGCCGAAACGGTCGGCCCCGTCCACCATCAAGGTGTTGGCGTTGGCCACGTCCAGGCCGTTCTCGATGATCGACGAGCACACCAGCACGTCGGTCTCTCCCTCGGCGAAGCGGGTCATCGCCCGGTCCAGCTCGCTGGGCGCCATCTGCCCATGGGCCACGTCCACCGTCGCCGAGCCGACCAGCTTCCGCACCCGAGCCCCCGCCGTCTCGATCGTCTGGACCCGGTTGTGGAGGAAGAACACCTGGCCGCCCCGGTCGATCTCCTGCCGGCACGCCTCCGCCACGAGACGGTCGCTCCACGACACCACGTGGGTCGCCACGGGCATTCGGTTGCGGGGCGGCGTGCGGATCAGCGACAAGTCCCGGATCCCCGCCAGCGAGAGGTAGAGCGTCCGAGGTATCGGGGTCGCCGTCAGGGTCAGCACGTCCACTGTGGCGCGCAGGCGCTTCAGACGCTCCTTCTGGCGGACTCCCATGCGCTGCTCCTCGTCGATCACCAGGAGCCCCAGGTCCTTGAAGGCGACGTCGCCGGAGAGGAGCCGGTGGGTGCCGATCACCACGTCCACGGTCCCGCCGGCCAAGCCCTTCAGCACTTCCCGCTGTCTCTTGGGCGATTCGAAGCGGGAGAGGCTCGCCACCTGCACCGGATAGTCGGCCATTCGGTCGCCGAAGGTGCGGGCGTGCTGTGCGACCAGAACCGTGGTGGGCGCCAGGACGGCCACCTGCTTCCCGTCCTCCACCGCCTTGAACGCCGCCCGCACGGCCACCTCCGTCTTGCCGTAGCCCACGTCGCCGCAAACCAGCCGGTCCATCGCCTTGGGCGACTCCATGTCGGCCTTGATCGCCTTCACGGCTTCGCGCTGGTCCGGCGTGTCCTCGTACAGGAAGGACGACTCCAGCTCGCGCTGCCAGCGCGTGTCGGCGGGGAAGGCGTGGCCGGGGCGGGAGCGGCGGGCCGCGTACAGCTCCAGAAGCTCGGCCGTCATCTCGTGGATGGCGGTCTCGGCGCGCTTCCTGACGGTCTTCCAGCGCTTCCCGCCCAGCCTGTGGACGCGGCGGGGCTTGGCGTCCGGCTCTCCGCCGACCCAGCGCTCCACTTGGTCCAGCTGCTGAACGGGGACCCGAAGCTGCTCGTCGCCGTCGTACGCGATCACGAGCGCTTCGATCGATTCGCCCCCGGCCTCCACCTGCTCGATTCCCTCGTAGCGTCCGATTCCGTGCTCCATGTGGACCACGTAGTCTCCCGGCGAGAGCTGGGCCAGGCTCTCCAGAGACGCGGCGCCGCGAAACCGGCGGGTGCGCCGAAGCTTGGGGCTGCGGCGGAAGATCTCGTGATCGGTGAGGACGTTGAACGGGGGCGACGACTCGGGGAGCCGGAAGCCGCCGGTCAGCGTGCCCACGGCCAGCCGGCAGCCTCGCGGCGCTCTCCCGCTGCGCTCCGCCACGAGCTCTTCCAGGCGGGCGGCTTGGCCGTCGTTGTCGCAGAGGACGAGGGTGTCGGCGGCGTTCTTGGCGGCCTCCGCCAGAAACTCCCGAAGGCGGCGGGTGTCCCGGTCGATCGGAGGCGGCGGCGCCGCCGCGAAGACGTGGTCGCCGACGTGTTCCTCCACGAAGACCAGCCCCGGCAGGCGGTCCAGTCGACCGGCCAGGGCGCCGGGCGAGAGGAAGAGGTCGCCGGGCGGAACGGCCGGGTTGCCGTGGCGGCGCTCGGCGCGCCAGCGGTCCTCGGCGCGTCCCCATGCGGCCCGGGCCTCCTGGTCCCATGCGTGGACGCCGACCTGGACGACGGTCGCGTCCCGCGGCAGACGGTCCAGAAGGGAGCAGCGGACGGCGGCGGCCGTTTCGGCGCCTGTGTTCCGTTCGGCAACAGCGTTCTGTTCGGCGCTTGCGTCCCGCCGGAACTCCACGGGCAGCACGTCGATCCGGTCCACGGCGTCGGTGGAACGCTGGTCGAGGATGTCGAAGAGTCGGATCGACTCCACCTCGTCGCCCCAGAACTCCACGCGCGCGGGTCCCGCCGCGCCGAAGGAGAAGAGGTCCACGATGCCGCCTCGCACGGCGTAGCGTCCGACTTCCTCCACCATGGGCGCCTGCCTGAATCCCCGGGCGTCGAGGGCGGCGATCAGGTCGTCCCGGCCCATCTCGGCGCCGGTCTCGACGGCGAGGCGAAGACCCGCCAAGTCGCCGGGAATGGGGGCGACCTCCTGCAGCGCGCGGCGCGTGGCCACCAGAACCCGCACCCGTCCCGCCAGGAGCGACTCGACGGCCTCGACGCGCCGGCCGGAAACCTCGAAGCCTGTGGCGCCCCTGGTCTCGAGGGCGCCGAAAGGGGCGTCGTCGGCGCCGGCGGCCTCGTCGCGCTGCGGGTACTCGGCCGCGGCGCCTTCGCCCAGCAGCGTTTCCAGGTCGGCCATGTGGGCTGCCGCGTGCCGGGGCGAGGAGGCCGCCACGACCCAGATGCGGTTGGGAAGGCGCCCGGCCAGCGCCGCCACGACCGCCATGGGCAGGGCGCCGGCGGCGCCGCCCACGGTGGCCGCGCGGCCGGGACCGGGGGGCCGCCGGGCCAGCGCGCGAAGGGTCGGCGTCGCGGCGAGGGCGGCCGCGACCGGGTGCGCCTCCGGGTCAGGCACCGGAGGACGCCTGGACGGGCGTGGCCCGGCGCGGCGTCGCCCGGGCGGGCGAGGTCGGTCCGCGTGCGCCTTGGCCCGGTCGGGAGAATATCCTGGTGGACGCGGCGACGCCGCTCTCGACCACCACCAGCGCGAGCAGAAGAGCCGCCAGGACTCGCCACGGCTCGGGTCCGCGCCCGGCCCGGAAGATCGCCCCGGACCACGACTCTGGATCGTCCACCACGTCCACGACTCCCGGAAGGGCTTGGCGGAGGTCGGCACGGTCGATGGGGGCGAGGTCGGTTTCGGCGGCCGGCGCGTTGACGGCGAACGTCTCCAGCACTCTGTCGCCCGCCAAGGCCCGGTAGAAGCCGGCGACGGCCGTTGCCGGGTAGGGCTGGTCGCCGTCCACCGGGTGCTCGGCGCCGCTCGGGTCGCGGACCGCCGTGGCCGTCGGGGGCGGCCGGACGGGTTCGCCCGCCGCGACCGCGGCCGTTCCCGCGCCGCCCCCGGACCACCGCTCCACCGCCCACTCCAGCAAGGGCACCATCGCCGCGGACACGGGAAGCCCGCTGGACGCCTCGTCCAGGGGCGACGCCAGAAGGACGTAGGGACCGGACGGGGCGGCGCCGGCCAAGACCCATGGATCGCCGTTGGAGAGCTCGGCCGCGACGTGGAACGCCGCCCCGGGCGATGCGCCCGCCGACCGTCCCGGCGCGCCCGTCGGTTCCACCATGAAGTAGCGGGAGACGACCAGCCCCTCCACTTCGACGGGAAGCGACGCCCTGGCCACCCGCGAGCCTCCGCCCTCTCGGTGGACGTACCGGAACGGGATCCCCGCCTCGGCCAGCCGCCGGTTCAGAGCCGGAAGGCCGACCGGGTCGGCCAACGGGTAGGCCACGGCCGCCTGGTCCCGACTCCGCCCGTCCAGCCCTTCGCCCCCGGCGCTCACCAGCGTCGCCGCCCGAGCCGGGCTCTCGAAGGCGATCCGCCCGTTCTCCGCCAGCACCGCCGCCGCCTCCTGCACGAAGAGCGGAGCGTCTCCCAGCACGGCAACCGGCGTCGGGTCCCGCACCGCAAAGGAGAAGTAGTGGCGGTCGTCGGCGGTCAGGGGGTCCGGGTCGATCTCGGCCCACCCCTCCACCCGCCCGGCGGGAAACGGCCCGGCCGGCACCCTCACCGTGGCCCCCGCCGGCGCCCGCGCCGCGCCTCGCATCAGCCCGCCCACGTACAGCCGAACTCCCACCGTGTCTCCAGGCTCGCCGCCGCTCACCGACACCGCCGCCTCGGTCCTGCGTCCTGCCAGCGGCGCCAGCCCGCCGCCGAAGACGACTCCCTCGATCCCTCGGTTCGCCAACCCCGCCGCCGGCGCCCCGAACACCACGATCGGCACGTCGGCGCCGTCGCCGCCGGCCCGCGCGCTTCCCGCATCCCGCTCGCCCTCGGCGTCCTCCGCGTCTCGGGGCGGCCCGTGCCCCCGGACCGGTCCCTCGCCGGCGAACGCCGTCGCCTGCAAGTCCGTGATCAGGTGGACCTCTCGCGCCGGCAGGTCGCTCTGGGCCACCAGCGCCCGCGCCCGCGCCGCCGCCTGCAGCAAGTCCCCTCGACCGTGGCTGGACGGGGTCTCGTCGATCGCCGCCAAGGCCTGGGCCGCGTTCCCCGGCGTCGCCGCCAGCCACGGCGTACCTGCCCGAATCACCCAGATCACGTCGTCCGGCCCGGCTCCTTCCGCGCTCCGTCGCGCCACCGCCTTCAGCGCGTCGAGCCTTCTTCGCCCGTCCTCGATCGCCGTCGCGCTCAGCGAGTTGTCGATCACCAGCGCCAGCGCGGTCGCGTCGTGGCTCTTCCCCGGCCCAGGGAAGTGAGTCCTCGCCCCCATCAGGACGACCACCGCCACCACCGCCACGCGGATGAGCAGAAGCAGGACCTGCTGGGTTCTGATCTGCCGGGCTCGCTCCCGCTCGGTCCGAAGCAGGTAGCGAATTGCCGGGAAGGCGAAGGTCTTGCTCTCGCGCCTGTAGAAGAGGTGCAGGAAGACGGGCACCGCCACGGCCAAGCCGGCCAAGAGGAAGACCGGGTTCAGAAAGCCCATGTCACGGAAGCCGCTGTCGCTTCCACAGGTAGAACCGAAGGGCTCTCGACAAGGGCTCGTCGGTCCCGATCGTCGAGTAGGCGATCCCTCGGCCGGTCAGCTTGGCGGTCCACTCGGCCACGGCGTCCTCGACGGCCTGCTGGTAGTGGCGCCGCATGTCCGCCACCGACACCTGGAGCGACTCGCCGGTCTCCGGGTCCACGAATCGGGTCTCGCCCGTGGTCGGCAGGTCCCGCTCCCCCGGGTCCACCAAGTGGAAGACCAGCACTTCGTGGCCGGTGTGCTGAAGGTAGGTCAGCGCCTTGGCCGTCTCCTCGGGCTCCACCAGCAGGTCCGAGATCAGAACGACCAGTCCCTTGCGCTTCAGACGCATCGCCACATGGCGGACCGCCGACTCCGCGTCGGTCCGTCCGCCGCTCCGCAGGGCGTGCAGGTGCTGGAGGAGCAGCCTCCAGTGGACCTTCCCTCCGCGAGCTCGAATCTGGCGCACGATCTTCTCGTGGAACGCCGTCAGGCCCACGATGTCGCCCTGCCGGACCAGGATCAGCGAGACGGCCGCGGCCAAGTGCTTGGCGTACCAGAGCTTCGACGGCAGACTGGGACGGGACGACCAGGCCATCGACTCGCTCACGTCGATCAGCATGTAGGCCCGAAGGTTCGTCTCCTCTTCGTACTGCTTGACGTAGAAGCGGTCGGAACGGGCGAACATCCGCCAGTCCAGGGTCCGCAGGTCGTCTCCCGGCTGGTACGCCCGCAGCTCCGCGAACTCCGCCGAGAACCCCCGGTTGGGGGACCTGTGAAGCCCCAGTAGGAAGCCGTGGACCACTTGGCGGGCGACGATGTCGATCCCTCCCAGCTGGGCCAGGGTTGCAGGGTCCAGCAGGTCCGCGCGCCGGTCCAGGTGAGGCGCAACCGTCTCGTTCGTGGCCATGGAGCTTCCAATGTGGACGAAACGGGGAGCGGGGGACAGGGGAACGCCAGGCGTCGCGTCGGAGTATCGGCCGGGCCGATGTCGCTCTCTCCCCGCCGCTTGTTGACCCATGGGCGCGAAACGGTACGTTGGCTCCCATCGTGCTGACCAGACACCGCACTGCTTCCACCGACCGCCCAGCTTGGACACGCCCATGAGGACACACGCGTGAACCCCGACGGTCGCGTGTCCGTCGCCGATCCTGTGTCCACCAGCCAAGCCATGTTCGAGATACGGCGTCTCTCGGGGCTTGACTGGGACGAGCTCGCAGCGGTCTTCGGCGTCTCTCGGCCGGATGTTTGCAGTTGGGCCAATGGCAGCGTGCTTTCTGATCGCGAACGTCTTGTCGTACTCCGCGCGCTTGCTGCAATACGACACGTAGACCGCGGAACCAGCGACGATACGCGCCGCTTTTTGATGGAAGATGACGACACAACCGGCACGTCCGTCCTTGAGTTGCTGAGATCAGAGCGGTTTGATGAAGTAATGGCAATGCCTGGTCGTGCTGTTTTCCAAAGGCCTCGTCCCGCTCTTTCCGAGGAGGCCAAGATGTTGCGGTGCCCGCCGCCGCCAATCTTTCTGCTCGACGCAGATCACAGCAGGCCCGTCGTTGCAACGGATCCTCGCGTTGCCGAAGTGATGCGGGCGCCTCAGTCGAGCGCAACAAAGGCTGACGGCCCACGGTAAACTCCGGGCCTGGACGATCTGCAACCGACCCATCGGCTCGGCACGCCGCCATTCGAGAGCTCGCCGCTCTCGGGCCAGCTCGACCGGCGGCCGATGGCCCGCTTCTTGCACATCTATTCCGGGCGATTCGACCGGCGCGGCAGGGCGAACCTGCCAAAATGGCAGAACTCGGCGCGCCGACCTGCCAAAATGGCAGGAATGGTCGTGCAGGCGCCGCAGACCTGCCAAAACGGCAGGTTGTTCGGCCAATCTCGCCCAATCGGAACCAAGACCAGAGAGGAAGCGCCAAGATGCTGACCGCAGATCGACTCACCGTGAAGGCCGCCGAAGTCCTGCAGGCGGCCGCCGTCGAAGCCCGCCGCCGCGAACACCCGGAAGTGGGCGGCGTCCACCTGCTGAAGGCGCTGCTGGAGCAGGAAGGCGGCGTCGTGGCGCCGGTGCTGCGCAAGATGGAGGCGGCCCCCGAGGAGATCGCCGCAAGCGTCGAGGCGGAGCTGGCCCGCGGTCCCCGGGTGTCCGGCGGCTCCGAGCCCGGAGCCTCTCGCGACCTGCGAAGGGCGCTGGAGAAGGCCGAGGAAGCGTCCCGCAAGCTGGACGACGCCTACGTCTCCACGGAGCACCTGCTTCTCGGGCTGACCGCCCAGAAGGGAAGCGCCCGCGACGTCCTCGAGCGCCACGGCGTCGCGGAGAAGGGAACGGCCGACGCGCTGGAGGCCGTCCGAGGCTCCCACAAGGTCGTGGACCGGAACCCCGAGGAGAAGTTCCAGGCGCTGGCCCGCTTCTCCCACGACCTGACCGAGGCCGCCCGTCGCGGCAAGCTGGACCCGATCGTCGGGCGCGACGACGAAATCCGCCGGGTGATCCGCGTCCTGGCCCGCCGCACGAAGAACAACCCGGTGCTCATCGGCGAGCCGGGAGTGGGCAAGACCGCCATCGCCGAAGGACTGGCCCAGCGGATCGTGGCAGGCGACGTGCCGGCGTCGCTGAACGGGAAGACGCTGGTCGCCCTGGACATCTCCGCCATGCTGGCGGGCGCGAAGTACCGCGGCGACTTCGAAGAGCGGATGAAAGCCGTCGTCAAGGAGGTGGTCGACTCCGAGGGCCGCTTCGTCCTCTTCATCGACGAGATGCACACGCTGGTGGGCGCGGGCGCCGCCGAAGGCGCCGTGGACGCGGGCAACATGCTCAAGCCGGCGCTGGCCCGGGGCGACCTGCGGGTCGTGGGCGCGACCACGCTGGGCGAGTACCGCAAGCGGGTCGAGAAGGACCCGGCCCTGGAGAGGCGCTTTCAGCCGGTGTACGTGGCGCCGCCCTCCGTCGAAGACGCCGTCGCCATCCTGCGGGGCCTGAAGGAGCGGTACGAAGTGCACCACGGCGTGCGCATCACCGACGACGCTCTGGTCGCCGCCGCCCGCCTCTCGGACCGCTACGTGGGCGGACGCTTCCTGCCGGACAAGGCCATCGACCTGATGGACGAGGCCGCGAGCCGCCTGCGCATCGAGATCGATTCCCTGCCCCGCGCGATCGACGACTTGGAGCGGCGGATCGTCCAGCTGGAGATCGAGCGGCAGGCGCTTTCCGGCGAGGACGACGCCGGCGCCAAGGAGCGGGCGGGCGGGATCGACGCCGAGCTGGCGGAGCTCCGCGAGTCCAGCCAGGGGATGAAGGCCCGCTGGCAGGCCGAGAAGGCCCAGATCAACCGCATTCGCGAGCTCAAGGAGAAGCTGGACGCCCTTCGGACCGAATCGGAGCGCGCCACCCGCCGGGGCGAGCTGGAGCGCGCCGCCGAGATACAATACGGCGAGATGCCCCGGGCCCTGGACGAGATCGACGAGGCCGAAGCCCGGCTGGACGGGTTGCAGGCCCAAGGCAAGTTCCTGAAGGAGGAGGTCGAGTCCGAGGACGTGGCCGAAGTCGTGGCCGAGTGGACGGGCATCCCGGTGACCCGCCTCATGGATTCGGAGCGGAGGCGGCTGGCGCGGCTGGAGTCGCTGCTGGCAAGGCGCGTCGTGGGGCAGGAGGAGGCGCTGGCCGCAGTTTCGCGGGCGGTGCGCCGGGCGCGGGCGGGCATTCAGGACCCAGAGCGCCCCATCGGCTCGTTCCTCTTTCTGGGACCGACGGGCGTCGGCAAGACCGAGACCGCCCGCGCCCTGGCCGAGTTCCTCTTCGACGACGAGAAGGCGATGGTGCGCATCGACATGTCCGAGTACATGGAGGCCCACGCCGTCTCCCGCATGGTGGGCGCGCCTCCCGGGTACGTCGGCTTCGAGGAAGGGGGACAGCTGACGGAGGCGGTGCGGCGCCGGCCCCACGCCGTGATCCTCTTCGACGAGGTGGAGAAGGCCCATCCCAAGGTCTTCAACGTCTTCCTGCAGCTCCTGGACGACGGACGCCTGACCGACGGCCAAGGGCGGACCGTGGACTTCCGCAACACGGTGGTGATCATGACCTCCAACATTGCGGGCGCCGAGATACTGGCCCGCGCCGGGCGTGGATCGCCCGTCTCCCGGAACGAATGGGACGGGGTCGAGGAGATGGTGCGGCGCCGGTTGCGCGACCGCTTCCGCCCCGAGCTCCTCAACCGCGTGGACGACGTGGTCGTCTTTCGGCCGCTCTCCGAGTCCGACCTGGAGCAGATCGTGGAGATCCAACTGGCGCGGGTTGCGGAGCTGGCGGCCCGTCAGGAAGTGGCCCTGTCGGTTTCCGACGAAGCCAAGGCGCGGATCGCCCGAGAGGGCTGCGACCCGGCCTTCGGCGCCCGTCCCCTCAAGCGGGCCGTCCAGCGGCTTGTGCAGGACCCGCTGGCGATGGCGCTCCTGGAGGGAAGGGTCGCTCCCGGCAGCGCCGTGCGGATGGAGGTCGCGGCGGAAGGAGACGGCTTGGCGGTCCGGGGCGACGGCGAGCAGTAGCGGACGGCGAGACCGCTCCTCGGCGCGCGGCCGCGGCGCTGCCGGGGGAGCTCGACGACTGGCCGCCGGGGACCGTTCCTCGGTGCGCGCGGCTGCGGCTCAGGCGGCCGTCGCCGGCGCGCCCTCCCGCCCAAACGGCCTCATCCCTGGTTGCAGTAGGCGTTGCCTTCCACGTTGGCGTTGGCGCTGCACTCCGCTTGGCTGGGCGGGAAGCAGCTGTGGCGTCCCTGCATGAACGCCACGGCCCACGGACTCAGCCCCTCCGCCGCAAAGCGCGCGTTGTCCTTCAGCCTTCGGGCCTCCAGCCAGAGCTCGAAGTTGCGCTCCCTGTCCAGAGCCAGCCACGCCTCCTGGTCGTTGGAAGCGGACACCGCCGGCACGCCCACCCGGTTGCGCACGTAGTTGATCTTTGCGATAGCCCCGTCCCGGTCGCCTCGGCGCAGCATCACTTCGGCTTCGATCAGGCGCATCTCGCGACCCTTCGCCAACGGAATGTCGTCTGCACGGGACGTGTACTTGAGCTGCCGGTAGAACGGCTTCACGCCCCCGCCCGAGGTCTGGTTCATGTCGCGCCACGGGACCCGGGGATCCGCGTCGGGGCCGATGCTGTCGTTGTACATGCTCCACACGGTGATCTGCTTCTGGTTCTCGTGGGTGAAGGAATAGATCTGGTTCCACTCCCGGTTGCTGTTGTCGGAACGGTTGGCCACCCACAAGAAGTCGTCGGGCACCATGGCCGCGAAGGAGATCGCTTGGTCGAGGTTGCCCAGCATGAGATGAGCCTGGGCGAGACCGGCGGCCGACGCCATCGCGATGGAGTCGTGGCCCGCGCTCTGCGCCCGCGAACGAGCCGTCTCGAAGCGCTCGACGGCGCGTGCGTAGTGCTCGTTGGGCTCCATGACCTCGCCCGGATCGGCCGTGCCGTCTCCATCCCGGTCCTCGCCGCCGAAGACCGCGATGCACACGTTGTCTCCCAGCAGGCGGTTGGCCCAGCCGGCCCACATGTAGGCCGACGTGAGCCACTGGTTGTTGGCCGCGTCCGCCTGGGTGTCGGTGAGCCGCGCGATCCCCGCCGCGGCGCCCCAGCGGGCGAGCTGCATGGGGTGCCAGCTGTTCCCGGCGTTGGTGACCGTCAGCCGGCCCTCGCCGGCGTCCTGCAGCCAGGGCTGCGTGGCGTCGGCGTCCAGGTCCGTCGATGCGGGCCCGCCCAGCCAAGCCATGTCGTCGACCGCCACCTCGACGTCGGCGACTATGCCGATCAGCACCGTCTTGCCGGCCGCTTCCTCGTTCAGGGCCTCGTCGATGATCGGGCCCGGGTTCACGACCTCGAACAGGTCGCAGGCCGGCAAAGTCGCCGCCAGCGCGACCGTCGCGAGCGCTTTGCGTCCGTGCGTGAACATCCTCATTTTCGCCTCTCCTTTCCCCGGGCCGTTGCCAGTCCCGGGGCTGTTGCTAGAAGTTGGCCCGGAGGCTCACGGAAAACATGACGGGCGCCGGCAGCTGGTAGTACTCGTACCGGGCCGGAAACGTCCCGACGCCTCCACCGTACCCCACCGTCAGCTCGGGGTCGATGCCCGCGCCGTTCGACCACTTGTACGGGTTCTGCACCGTCGCCGTGAGAGTCGTGCCCGTCGCCCCCGGTATCAGGTCGTCCGGGATGAGCAGCGACGCCGAGACGGTCCTGATCTTGAAGAAGTTCGACGGCCGCATCCAGAAGTCGAAGTTGGGAGTCGGCAGCTGGCAACGCGCTCTCCAGATGGCGGGCGCCGCCGACCGGGCCGCCGCGTCGTCGGGGTCGTCCAGGCCCAGGTCGTTGCACTCGGGCCACAATCCGCGGCGCACCTGCTGCCAGGGCATGATGTTGAACTGGTACTGGCCGCCGTGGTACTCGCCGAGCGCATAGATCGTCAGCCGGTTGAAGAGGTTGATCGACGTCTTGCCGCTGAGGATGTGCGTCGGGTAGACGGGACCGTAGTAGTGGTTCTCGTCGACGATCGGATCGGCGATCGCGTCGGGGTTGGACACGTAGTCGCCCCACAAGGAGACGATGGGGTATCCGACCCGAACCCACTGGCCGAGGAGCGAGCCCCAGCCGAGAAAGAACTCGGGAGCCTCGCCCAGGCTGATCACCTCGCTGCTGGTCGTCGAGACGGAGCCGGTGATCTCCCACCGCACGTTGTCCAGCGACACGGGCACGCCGGTGACGGACACTTCCATGCCGGTGTTCTTGAACTCGCCCACGTTCTTGAGCTGCGACGTGAGGAAACCGTCGGAAGGCGCCGCGGTCACGGGCATGAGCGCGTCGCTGGTCACGCTGTTGTACCAGCTGAAGTCCACGCCCAGCCGGTCGTCCAGCAGGCTCCCTTCGAAGCCCAGCTCCAGCTCCGTGGAGCGCTCGGGCCCCAGGTCCGGGTTGCCCAGGTTGGCAGGCGTCACGCCCGCTTGGCCGTCGTACCCGGCGACGGGCGTCCAAGTCCGCACCGCGTCGAATGCGCCCGGCGCCTTGCCCGACTGGCCCCACGCCGCCCGCAGCTTCATCACCTGCCACCAGTCGCCCGGCCAGAAGTCCATGTCCGAGATCACGTACGAGGCGCTGACCTTTGGATAGACCTGCAGCCCCAGGTCCTCGCCGAAGGCGCTGTTGCCGTCCACCCGGACGCCGCCGGTGACGAAGAGGTTGTCGTTGAACCCCACCACCTCTTGCGCAAAGAACCCGGCGTTGACGACTCGGAGCAAGTCTTCGCTGGAGGTGGTCGTCGCCCCCGAGCTCAGGGTCTTCTCGCCCGGTCCGCCGAAGTCCTCGGAGACGCCGTACACGGTGTGGTCCCAGTCGCTGTATATCTGTCCGCCGGCAGAGAACGAGGACGACACGTTGTCGCTGAAGTCGGCCTCCCAGGTGCTGCCCAAGTCGATGGTGATCGTCCGGTGCTCCCACTCGTTGAGGTTGCGGCGGCCTTGGGGCCGGAGGACGTGGTCGAAGGGAAAGTTCTGCTGGTTGAACGCCGTCGTGTAGTCGAGGCCCACCGTGAGGCGCGTGGTGAGGCCGACGCCTTCGGCGGTGTGGAGCGCCGTCAGGCCGCCGATGAAGTGCTCGACCCGGCCGCTGTTGGTGATGTCGAAGAGGATCTGGTCCGGGTCGCCCTGGTAGTTGTCCCGGTCCACGGCCGCGTTGGTGTAGTCCTGGGTGCCGCGAAGCACGTTCAGCATGAAGCCCGAGGCGTTGTCGCCCATCTCCATGTAGTTGGTGTTGCGGTGACGGTAGGACGCGCTGAGGCTCAAGTTGAGGGAAGGAGACGGCTGGAGCCCGAAGTTGCCCCGCACGTTGTAGGAACGCTCGTCGTTGTTGTCCACGACGCCGTCGTCGTAGCCCACGCCTGCCGACACGAAGTAGCTGAAGGCGTTGGTGCCGCCCGACACGGACAACTTCGTCGCGCCCAGCGGCGCCGACGAGTACCACGGCTTGGTGAAGCCCCAGTCGGCGGTCCGCCCCAGGATCGGTCCCATGGAGTTGCCGGTCATGAAGCGGGTCCCGCCGGTCAGCTCCGCCGTCCACGATGCGCGCTGGCCGGCCCGACCCTTCTTGGTGAAGATCTGGATCACGCCGCCGGCCGCCTCCGTGCCGTAGAGAGTCGTGGCCGCCGCGCCGCGGACGATCTCCACCGACTCGATCGTGGCGGGATCAATCAGGTCCAGCGGGTTCGGCGAAGTTTGTGCGCCCGCGGGACCTGGGTTGATGCTTTGGCGGTTGTTGTACACGCCTTGGTTGTTGTTCATTCGGACGCCGTCCACGTAGATCAGCGGCTGCACGTCCTGGCTGATGCTGTTGATCCCTCGCAGGACGATCTTCGATCCGCCGCCCACTTGGCCCTCGTTGCGCCACTGCTGAATCCCCGTGGTCTGGCCGTTGAGGATCTCGGTAAGGGTTTGGGAAGGCGTGTTCTCCAGCGCCGCGGCGCGCACGCTGGCGACGCTGTTGCCGACCTCCCGTCGCGACGATGCCCCCGGCGTGCCGGTGACGACGACTTCGTCCAGCTCGAGGGCGGTCTCGCTCATGCGGAATTCGACGACCGCGGCTTCGCCTGCCGACACCTGAACAGTCTGGGTCGCGGTGCGGTAGCCGATCCGTTCGACTCGCACCTCGTGGGCGCCCGGCGGCACTTCGAGGACGAGGAAGCGCCCGTCCTGGGACGCTATGCCGCCGAGCCCCGTGTCCCCGACCGAGATCTGGGCGACCCCGATAGGCGTGTTGTTCGAGGCGTTCAGGACGCGGCCCGTGATCCTGCCGTTCTGAGCCGCCAGCGCGCCCGGCGCGGCGACCGCCGCCAAGCCGGCGACCAGCACGGCGAGAACGGCGAGCACGGAGTGCGGCCGCGCCCCCGATGCGAGTCGGCTTCCTGGGGCGTGACGGACATTGGACGGCGACGACCGGTCGCGCTCTCGACGCCTTGCGGTTGCGGCTCCCACGTTCATCTTCGACCTCCTGATCGGCTCCTGCGGTGCGGAAAGACGGCGAACGGGCATGGTACGCGCCCCCCGCGATCCAGGCAAGAGTGTCCGGGGGGTGCGGTCAAGCCGACAGTAGAGTATTCTTCAAGGGCGAGAGTGCTCTGCAGGGGACGACAGCTGGGAGATCAGCGGGCGAGTGTTCCAGTCCATGACGATGAGGGCAGCAGTCCCGGGTGTTCGGGACTCGGCGTGCGGTGGCAAGGCGTGGGCCGGTGTCGTCGCCTTCGTATTGCTGGTGTTGATCGGAGCGGCGCCTTCGAGCCGAGCTGAAGCCCAGGCGCCGACGGTGGAGCGGATCGTCTTCCGGGGCTTGGCGGACGGCGACAGCACGTACTACCGGGGCGAGGCGGTGCGGGTGCGCGTGGCCTTCACGCGGCACATTGCGGTGGAGACGTCGGGCGGCGAGCCGCATGTGGAGCTGACGGTGGGCGCGGCGACTCGGCGCGCCGAGCTGGTCGCGTGGAAGCTGAACCGGATGGACTTCCGGTACGTGGTACAGGCGGGCGACCTCGACGGCGACGGCGTGAGCGTTCCGGCGAACGGGCTGAAGCTGAACGGCGCGGCGGTGACGGCGAAGGACGACGCTTCGCTTGCCGCGGACGTGACCCACGGCGTGGCGGAGGGCGGCTTGTCGCGCAAGGTGGACGGCAGCCAGTACCGGCCGCAGGGGCCGACTTTGTCGGGGGAGGGGGCGAGCGTGGCGGAGGGGGGAGCGGGCGCGGAGACGGACCTCGGGTTCGCGGTGCGTCTGGCGCCGGCGGCGGCGTCTCGCGTGACGGTCGACTATGCGGATGCGGGGAGCGGGACGGCGACGTCGGGGGTGGACTACGCGGCGATCGAGGGCGGGACGCTGACGTTCGAGCCGGGCGACACGTTGCAGACGGCGTGGGTGAAGGTGCGGGGGGACGACGCGGTGGAGGGCGACGAGACGGTGGTGCTGTCGTTGAGCGGCGCGAGCGGCGCCGAGCTGGCGACTTCGACGGTCACGGGGACGATCGTGGACGACGACGAGGCGGCTCCGCCGGGTCCGACGGTGGAGCGGATCGTCTTCCTTGGCTTGGCGGACGGCGACAGCACGTACTACCGGGGCGAGGCGGTGCGGGTGCGCGTGGCCTTCACGCGGCACATCGCGGTGGAGACGTCGGGCGGCGAGCCGCATGTGGAGCTGACGGTGGGCGCGGCGACTCGGCGCGCCGAGCTGGTCGCGTGGAAGCTGAACCGGATGGACTTCCGGTACGTGGTACAGGCGGGCGACCTCGACGGCGACGGGGTGAGCGTCCCGGCGAACGGGCTGAAGCTGAACGGCGCGGCGGTGACGGTGAAGGACGACGCTTCGCTTGCCGCGGACGTGACCCACGGCGTGGCGGAGGGCGGCTTGTCGCGCAAGGTGGACGGCAGCCAGTACCGGCCGCAGGGGCCGACTTTGTCGGGGGAGGGGGCGAGCGTGGCGGAGGGGGGAGCGGGCGCGGAGACGGACCTCGGGTTCGCGGTGCGTCTGGCGCCGGCGGCGGCGTCTCGCGTGACGGTCGACTATGCGGATGCGGGGAGCGGGACGGCGACGTCGGGGGTGGACTACGCGGCGATCGAGGGCGGGACGCTGACGTTCGAGCCGGGCGACACGTTGCAGACGGCGTGGGTGAAGGTGCGGGGGGACGACGCGGTGGAGGGCGACGAGACGGTGGTGCTGTCGTTGAGCGGCGCGAGCGGCGCCGAGCTGGCGACTTCGACGGTCACGGGGACGATCGTGGACGACGACGAGGCGGCTCCGCCGGGTCCGACGGTGGAGCGGATCGTCTTCCTTGGCTTGGCGGACGGCGACAGCACGTACTACCGGGGCGAGGCGGTGCGGGTGCGCGTGGCCTTCACGCGGCACATCGCGGTGGAGACGTCGGGCGGCGAGCCGCATGTGGAGCTGACGGTGGGCGCGGCGACTCGGCGCGCCGAGCTGGTCGCGTGGAAGCTGAACCGGATGGACTTCCGGTACGTGGTACAGGCGGGCGACCTCGACGGCGACGGGGTGAGCGTCCCGGCGAACGGGCTGAAGCTGAACGGCGCGGCGGTGACGGTGAAGGACGACGCTTCGCTTGCCGCGGACGTGACCCACGGCGTGGCGGAGGGGGGCGCGTCGCGCAAGGTGGACGGCAGCCAGTACCGGCCGCAGGGGCCGACTTTGTCGGGGGAGGGGGCGAGCGTGGCGGAGGGGGGAGCGGGCGCGGAGACGGACCTCGGGTTCGCGGTGCGTCTGGCGCCGGCGGCGGCGTCTCGCGTGACGGTCGACTATGCGGATGCGGGGAGCGGGACGGCGACGTCGGGGGTGGACTACGCGGCGATCGGGGGCGGGACGCTGACGTTCGAGCCGGGCGACACGTTGCAGACGGCGTGGGTGAAGGTGCGGGGGGACGACGCGGTGGAGGGCGACGAGACGGTGGTGCTGTCGTTGAGCGGCGCGAGCGGCGCCGAGCTGGCGACTTCGACGGTCACGGGGACGATCGTGGACGACGACGAGGCGGCTCCGCCGGGTCCGACGGTGGAGCGGATCGTCTTCCTTGGCTTGGCGGACGGCGACAGCACGTACTACCGGGGCGAGGCGGTGCGGGTGCGCGTGGCCTTCACGCGGCACATCGCGGTGGAGACGTCGGGCGGCGAGCCGCATGTGGAGCTGACGGTGGGCGCGGCGACTCGGCGCGCCGAGCTGGTCGCGTGGAAGCTGAACCGGATGGACTTCCGGTACGTGGTACAGGCGGGCGACCTCGACGGCGACGGGGTGAGCGTCCCGGCGAACGGGCTGAAGCTGAACGGCGCGGCGGTGACGGTGAAGGACGACGCTTCGCTTGCCGCGGACGTGACCCACGGCGTGGCGGAGGGGGGCGCGTCGCGCAAGGTGGACGGCAGCCAGTACCGGCCGCAGGGGCCGACTTTGTCGGGGGAGGGGGCGAGCGTGGCGGAGGGGGGAGCGGGCGCGGAGACGGACCTCGGGTTCGCGGTGCGTCTGGCGCCGGCGGCGGCGTCTCGCGTGACGGTCGACTATGCGGATGCGGGGAGCGGGACGGCGACGTCGGGGGTGGACTACGCGGCGATCGGGGGCGGGACGCTGACGTTCGAGCCGGGCGACACGTTGCAGACGGCGTGGGTGAAGGTGCGGGGGGACGACGCGGTGGAGGGCGACGAGACGGTGGTGCTGTCGTTGAGCGGCGCGAGCGGCGCCGAGCTGGCGACTTCGACGGTCACGGGGACGATCGTGGACGACGACGAGGCGGCTCCGCCGGGTCCGACGGTGGAGCGGATCGTCTTCCTTGGCTTGGCGGACGGCGACAGCACGTACTACCGGGGCGAGGCGGTGCGGGTGCGCGTGGCCTTCACGCGGCACATCGCGGTGGAGACGTCGGGCGGCGAGCCGCATGTGGAGCTGACGGTGGGCGCGGCGACTCGGCGCGCCGAGCTGGTCGCATGGAAGCTGAACCGGATGGACTTCCGGTACGTGGTACAGGCGGGCGACTTTGACGGCGACGGGGTGAGCGTTCCGGCGAACGGGCTGAAGCTGAACGGCGCGGCGGTGACGGAGAAGGACGACGCTTCGCTTGCCGCGGACGTGACCCACGGCGTGGCGGAGGGGGGCGCGTCGCGCAAGGTGGACGGCAGCCAGTACCGGCCGCAGGGGCCGACTTTGTCGGGGGAGGGGGCGAGCGTGGCGGAGGGGGGAGCGGGCGCGGAGACGGACCTCGGGTTCGCGGTGCGTCTGGCGCCGGCGGCGGCGTCTCGCGTGACGGTCGACTATGCGGATGCGGGGAGCGGGACGGCGACGTCGGGGGTGGACTACGCGGCGATCGAGGGCGGGACGCTGACGTTCGAGCCGGGCGACACGCTGCAGACGGCGTGGGTGAAGGTGCGGGGGGACGACGAGGTGGAGGGCGACGAGACGGTGGTGCTGTCGTTGAGCGGCGCGAGCGGCGCCGAGCTGGCGACTTCGACGGTCAGAGGCACGATCGTGGACGACGACGAGGCGGCTCCGCCGGGTCCGATAGTGGAGCGGATCGTCTTCCTTGGCTTGGCGGACGGCGACAGCACGTACTACCGGGGCGAGGCGGTGCGGGTGCGCGTGGCCTTCACGCGGCACATCGCGGTGGAGACGTCGGGCGGCGAGCCGCATGTGGAGCTGACGGTGGGCGCGGCGACTCGGCGCGCCGAGCTGGTCGCATGGAAGCTGAACCGGATGGACTTCCGGTACGTGGTACAGGCGGGCGACTTCGACGGCGACGGGGTGAGCGTTCCGGCGAACGGGCTGAAGCTGAACGGCGCGGCGGTGACGGCGAAGGACGACGCTTCGGTGGACGCGGATGTGGCCCACGGCGTGGCGGAGGGCGGCGCGTCGCGCAAGGTGGACGGCAGCCAGTACCGGCCGCAGGGGCCGACTTTGTCTGGGGAGGGGGCGAGCGTGGCGGAGGGGGGAGCGGGCGCGGAGACGGACCTCGGGTTCGCGGTGCGTCTCGCGCCGGCGGCGGCGTCTCGCGTGACGGTCGACTATGCGGATGCGGGGAGCGGGACGGCGACGTCGGGGGTGGACTACGCGGCGATCGGGGGCGGGACGCTGACGTTCGAGCCGGGCGACACGTTGCAAACGGTGTGGGTGAAGGTGCGGGGCGACGACGCGGTGGAGGACGACGAGACGGTGGTGCTGTCGTTGAGCGGCGCGGCCGGCGCTGAGCTGGCGACTTTGACGGTCACGGGGACGATCGTGGACGACGACGGGCCCGAGCCCCGCGGTCCGACGGTGGAGCGGATCGTCTTCCGGGGCTTGGCGGCCGGCGACAGCACGTACTACCGGGGCGAGGCGGTGCGAGTGCGCGTGGCCTTCACGCGGCACATCGCGATGGAGATGTCGGGCGGCAAGCCGCATGTGGAGCTGACGGTGGGCGCGGCGACTCGGCGCGCCGAGCTGGTCGCATGGAAGCTGAACCGGATGGACTTCCGGTACGTGGTGCAGGCGGGCGACCTCGACGGCGACGGGGTGAGCGTCCCGGCGAACGGGCTGAAGCTGAACGGCGCGACCGTTAAGGCGAGGAACGGCCCCGCGCTTGACGCGAACCCTGCCCACGGCGCGGCGGAGGGCGGCGCGTCGCGCAAGGTGGACGGCAGCGGGCACCGGCCGCTGGGGCCCACGCTCTCTGCGGGCGGGTCCAGCGTGACGGAGGGCGGTTCGAATACCGAGACGGATCTGGAGTTCGCGGTGTGGCTTGGCCCGCCGGCGGCGTCTCGTGTGACGGTGGCGTACGCGGATGCGGGGAGCGGCACGGCGACATCGGACGTGGACTACGCGGCGATCGAAGCAGATACGCTGACGTTCGAGCCGGGCGAGACGCTGAAGACGGTGAGCGTCACGGTGCGGGGCGACGACGAGGTCGAGGACGACGAGACGGTGGTGCTGTCGCTGAGCGGCGCGACGAACGCCGAGCTGGCCAGCAGGAGGGTGACGGGCACGATCGTGGACGACGACGGGTCCAGGCCGACCGTGTCGATCGACTCGGCCACGGTCCGCGAACCTGGGCCCGGAGAGGCCGTCGCCCTCTCCTTCACGGTGTCGCTCAGCGCGCCGTCGGCCAGGCAGGTGACGGTCCGGTACACGGACGCCGGCACGGGCACGGCGACGTCCGGCGGCGACTACGACGCGGTGACGCCCGGCACGGTGGTGTTCGCCGCGGGCGACACGGCCCAGACGGTGGAAGTGACGGTGAAGGGCGACGCGCTGGACGAGCCGGTCGAGACGATCGTGCTGGCGCTGGGAAGGCCGGTCAACGCCGACCTTCCGAACGGCGGCGCAAGGGGCGTGGGCACGATCGTGGACGACGACGACGCGCCGACCCTTTCGGGCGACTCGCCTTCGGTCGAAGAGGGCAAAGGCGAGGGCCGGCGCCTGACGTTCACGCTTGCGCTGGACCGCCCCAGCGGCCGCGGCTTGGCGCTGTACTACGCCGACGCTGGCACGGGCACGGCCACGTCGGGCGCCGACTACGAGGAAGTTGTGCCGGACACCCTCTTCTTCGAGCCGGGGGAGACGACGAAGTCGATTGACGTGATGGTGGTGGGGGACACGCTCCAGGAACTCGACGAGACCGTGGTTCTGCGGCTGTCTGCCGCCGATTCGTCGCTGCTGGCGGTATCCACGGCGCTGATCGCCGGCACGATCGTAGACGACGACGGCGAAGACCTGGCGCCTTCATTCGGCGACGCGGTGGTTCCGGCGCAGCGCTGGGTCCGGGCCTGCGAGATCCGGGCCGTGCAGTTGCCTGCGGCCGAGGGGGGCGACGCGCCTCTGACGTACGGGCTGGCGCCCGCGCTGCCTCTGGGACTGGCGTTCGATGCCGGACGTCGGACGATCGCCGGCACGCCCGAGCGGGAGCAGCCGGTCACCACCTACCGCTACACGGCGACGGACGCGGACGGGGACTTGGCGACGTTGAGCTTCACGGCCCAGGTCGAGTTGCTCGAATGCGGCTTGGAGGCCGACGGGCTGGATGCCGACGGGGAGCCGGAGGCAGTGGATGCGGCAAGCAGCGAAACGCCGTCGATTGGCGACGCTGGAGACTTTGACGCCGAGCGGGAAACGCTTTCGGGGGACGCAACGGCGGTCTCGATGCATCAAGACGTCGATGCGGAGGGCGGCTTGGCAACCGGGGCGGTGGTTGGTGCCCAGTCGTCGACGCTGACGGTGCAGCGGATCGTCTTCCGCGGCTTGGCGGCAGGCGACAGCACGTACTATCTGAACGAAGTAGTGCGGGTGCGCGTGTTCTTCACGCAGCACGTCACAGTGAACACGTCGGGTGGCAAGCCGTACCTGGACCTGACGGTGGGATCGACGACTCGGCGGGCCGCATACAACTCTTCGCGGCAGAACTACTTGGGCTTCAGCTACCGGGTTCAGGCGGACGACTTCGACGGCGACGGCGTGAGCGTTCCGGCGAACGGGCTGAAGCTGAACGGCGCGACGGTGACGGCGAGGAACAACCCATCGGTGGTCGCGGACCCTGCGCACGGCGTGGCGGAGGGCGGCTTGTCGCGCAAGGTGGACGGCAGCCAGTTCCGGCCGCCCGGGCTGGCGGTGGAGCGGATCGACTTCCGGAGCGCGCCTGGGGGCGACAGCACGTACTACCGGGACGAGATCGTGCGGGTGCGAGTGTTCTTCACGGAGCAGATCGCGGTGGACGCGTCGGGCGGGTTGCCGTCGGTGGACCTGACGGTGGGCGCGGAGACGCGGCGTGCTGTGATGGGTTCCAGGAGCTGGAACCAGAATCGGTTGGAGCTTCGGTACGTGGTACAGGCGGGCGACTTTGACGGTGACGGTGTGAGCGTTCAGGCGAACAGCTTGTCGCTGAACGGGGCGGTGGTGACGGCGCAGGGCGACGCTTCGGTCTTGGCGGAGACGGGGCATGGGGCGGTGGAGGGAGGCGCGTCGCAGAAGGTGGACGGCAGCCAGTACCGGCCGCAGGGGCCGACGCTGTCTGCGGGCGGGACGAGTGTGGTCGAGGGGGACTCGGGCGCGGAGACGGACCTCGAGTTCGCGGTGCGGCTGGCACCGGCGGCGGCTTCTCGTGTGACGGTCGACTACGCCGATGCGGGGAGCGGGACCGCGACGTCGGGGGTGGACTACGCGGCGATCGGGAGCGGGACGCTGACGTTCGAGCCGGGCGACACGCTGAAGACGGTGAGCGTGACGGTGCGGGGCGACGACGAGGTGGAAGACGACGAGACGGTGGTGCTGTCGCTGAGCGGCGCGACTGGTGCGGAGCTGGCGACTTCGACGGTCAGGGGCACGATCGTGAACGACGACGAGGCGGCGCCGGCGCTGACGGTCCAGCGGTTCAACTTCCGGGGCTTGGGGGCTGCCGACAGCACGTACTATCTGAACGAAGTGGTGCGTGTGCGCGTGTTCTTCACGGAGCATGTGACGGTGGACACGTCGGGCGGCGAGCCGTACCTGGACCTGACGGTGGGCTCGACGACTCGGCGGGCCGCATACAACTCCTCGCGGCAAAACTACTTGGGCTTCAGCTACCGGGTTCAGGCGGACGACTTTGACGGCGACGGCGTGAGCGTTCCGGCGAACGGACTGAAGCTGAACGGCGCGACGGTGACGGCGAGGAACAACCCGGCGGTGGTCGCGGACCCTGCGCACGGCGTGGCGGAGGGCGGCTTGTCGCGCAAGGTGGACGGCAGCCAGCTCCGGCCGCAGGGGCCGACGCTCTCTGCGGGCGGGACGAGCGTGGTCGAGGGGGACTCGGGCGCGGAGACGGACCTCGAGTTCGCGGTGCGGCTGGTGCCGCCGGCGGCTTCTCGTGTGACGGTCGACTACGCCGATGCGGGTAGCGGGACGGCGACGTCGGGGGTGGACTACGCGGCGATCGAGGGCGGGACGCTGACGTTCGAGCCGGGCGACACGCTGAAGACTGTGTGGGTGAAGGTGCGGGGCGACGACGAGGTGGAGGGCGACGAGACGGTGGTGCTGTCGTTGAGCGGCGCGACCGGCGCGGAGCTGGCGACTTCGACGGTCAGGGGCACGATCGTGAACGACGACGAGGCGGCGCCGGCGCTGACGGTCCAGCGGTTCAACTTCCGGGGCCTGGGGGCTGCCGACAGCACGTACTATCTGAACGAAGTGGTGCGTGTGCGCGTGTTCTTCACGGAGCATGTGACGGTGGACACGTCGGGCGGCGAGCCGTACCTGGACCTGACGGTGGGCTCGACGACTCGGCGGGCCGCATACAACTCCTCGCGGCAGAACTACTTGGGCTTCAGCTACCGGGTTCAGGCGGACGACTTTGACGGCGACGGCGTGAGCGTTCCGGCGAACGGGTTGAAGCTGAACGGCGCGACGGTGACGGCGAGGAGCAACCCGGCGGTGGTCGCGGACCCTGCGCACGGCGTGGCGGAGGGCGGCTTGTCGCGCAAGGTGGACGGCAGCCAGTTCCGGCCGCAGGGACCGACGCTCTCTGCGGGCGGGACGAGCGTGGTCGAGGGCGACTCGGGCGCGGAGACGGACCTCGAGTTCGCGGTGCGGCTGGCGCCGGCGGCGGCGTCTCGTGTGACGGTCGACTATGCCGATGCGGGTAGCGGGACGGCGACGTCGGGCGTGGACTACGCGGCGATCGGGAGCGGGACGCTGACGTTCGAGCCGGGCGACACGCTGAAGACTGTGTGGGTGAAGGTGCGGGGGGACGACGAGGTGGAGGGCGACGAGACGGTGGTGCTGTCGTTGAGCGGCGCGACCGGCGCGGAGCTGGCGACTTCGACGGTCAGGGGCACGATCGTGAACGACGACGAGGCGGCGCCGGCGCTGACGGTGCAGCGGTTCAACTTCCGGGGCTTGGGGGCTGCCGACAGCACGTACTATCTGAACGAAGTGGTGCGTGTGCGGGTGTTCTTCACGGAGCATGTGACGGTGGACACGTCGGGCGGCGAGCCGTACCTGGACCTGACGGTGGGCTCGACGACTCGGCGGGCCGCATACAACTCCTCGCGGCAGAACTACTTGGGCTTCAGCTACCGGGTTCAGGCGGACGATTTCGACGGCGACGGCGTGAGCGTTCCGGCGAACGGACTGAAGCTGAACGGCGCGACGGTGACGGCGAGGAACAACCCGGCGGTGGTTGCGGACCCTGCGCACGGCGTGGCGGAGGGCGGCTTGTCGCGCAAGGTGGACGGCAGCCAGCTCAGGCCGCAGGGGCCGACGCTCTCTGCGGGCGGGACGAGCGTGGTCGAGGGGGACTCGGGCGCGGAGACGGACCTCGAGTTCGCGGTGCGTCTTGCGCCGCCGGCTGCGTCTCGAGTGACGGTGGAGTACGCCGATGCGGGGAGCGGGACGGCGACGTCGGGGGTGGACTACGCGGCGATCGAGGGCGGCACGCTGACGTTCGAGCCGGGCGAGACGCTGAAGACGGCGTGGGTGAAGGTGCGGGGGGACGACGAGGTGGAGGGCGACGAGACGGTGGTGCTGTCGTTGAGCGGCGCGACCGGCGCGGAGCTGGCGACTTCGACGGTCAGGGGCACGATCGTGGACGACGACGAGGCGGCGCCGGCGCTGACGGTGCAGCGGTTCAACTTCCGGGGCCTGGGAGCCAGCGACAGCACGTACTATCTGAACGAAGTGGTGCGTGTGCGCGTGTTCTTCACGGAGCATGTGACGGTGGATACGTCGGGCGGCGAGCCGTACCTGGACCTGACGGTGGGCACGACGACGCGGCGGGCCGACTACGGCTCTTCGCGGCAGAACTACCTGGACTTCCGGTACCGGGTTCAGGCGGACGACTTTGACGGCGACGGCGTGAGCGTTCCGGCGAACGGGTTGAAGCTGAACGGCGCGACGGTGACGGCGAGGAGCAACCCGGCGGTGGTCGCAGACCCTGCGCACGGCGTGGCGGAGGGCGGCTTGTCGCGCAAGGTGGACGGCAGCCAGTTCCGGCCGCAGGGGCCGACGCTCTCTGCGGGCGGGACGAGCGTAGTCGAGGGTGACTCGGGCGCGGAGACGGACCTCGAGTTCGCGGTGCGTCTTGCGCCGGCGTCGGCATCTCGTGTGACGGTGGCGTACGCAGACGCTGGGAGCGGGACGGCGGCGTCGGGCGTGGACTACGCGGCGATCGAGGGCGGCACGCTGACGTTCGAGCCGGGCGACACGCTGCAGACGGTGAGCGTGACTGTGCGGGGCGACGACGAGGTCGAGGACGACGAAACGGTGGTGCTGTCGTTGAGCGGCGCGACCGGCGCGGAGCTGGCGACTTCGACGGTCAGGGGCACGATCGTGGACGACGACGGGCCCGAGCCCCGCGGTCCGACGGTGGAGCGGATCGTCTTCCGCGGCTTGGCGGCCGGCGACAGCACGTACTACCGAGACGAAGTAGTGAGGGTGCGCGTGCGCTTTTCGCGGCACGTCACGGTCGCCACGACGGTCGGCGAGCCGCACCTGGACCTGACGGTGGGCGCGACCACTCGGCGGGCCGACTTCGGCTCTTCGCGGCAGAACTACCTGGACTTCCGGTACCGGGTTCAGGCGGGCGACTTCGACGGCGACGGCGTGAGCGTCCCGGCGAACGGGCTGAAGCTGAACGGCGCGACCGTTAAGGCGAGGAACGGCCCCGCGCTTGACGCGAACCCTGCCCACGGCGCGGCGGAGGGCGGCGCGTCGCGCAAGGTGGACGGCAGCGGGCACCGGCCGCAGGGGCCCACGCTCTCTGCGGGCGGGTCCAGCGCGACGGAGGGCGGTTCGAATACCGAGACGGATCTGGAGTTCGCGGTGTGGCTTGGCCCGCCGGCGGCGTCTCGTGTGACGGTGGCGTACGCAGATGCGGGGAGCGGCACGGCGACGGCGGGCGTGGACTACGCGGCGATCGAAGCAGATACGCTGACGTTCGAGCCGGGCGAGACGCTGAAGACGGTGAGCGTGACAGTGCGGGGCGACGACGAGGTCGAGGACGACGAGACGGTGGTTCTGTCGCTGAGCGGCGCGACGAACGCCGAGCTGGCCAGCAGGAGGGTGACGGGCACGATCGCGGACGACGACGGGTCCAGGCCGACCGTGTCGATCGACTCGGCCACGGTCCGCGAACCTGGGCCCGGAGAGGCCGTCGCCCTCTCCTTCACGGTGTCGCTCAGCGCGCCGTCGGCCAGGCAGGTGACGGTCCGGTACGCGGACGCTGGCACGGGCACGGCGACGCCCGGCGGCGACTACGACGCGGTGACGCCCGGCACGGTGGTGTTCGCCGCGGGCGACACGGCCCAGACGGTGGAAGTGACAGTGAAGGGCGACGCGCTGGACGAGCCGGTCGAGACGATCGTGCTGGCGCTGGCCGGCCCGGTCAACGCGGACCTTCCGAACGGCGGCGCAAGGGGCGTGGGCACGATCGTGGACGACGACGACGCGCCGACCCTTTCGGGCGACTCGCCTTCGGTCGAAGAGGGCAACGGCGAGGGCCGGCGCCTGACGTTCACGCTTGCGCTGGACCGCCCCAGCGGCCGCGGCTTGGCGCTGTACTACGCCGACGCTGGCACGGGCACGGCCACGTCGGGCGCCGACTACGAGGAAGTTGTGCCGGACACCCTCTTCTTCGAGCCGGGGGAGACGACGAAGTCGATTGACGTGATGGTGGTGGGGGACACGCTCCAGGAAATCGACGAGACCGTGGTCCTGCGGCTGTCCGCCGCCGATTCGACGCTGCTGGCGGTGTCCAAGGCGCTGATCGCCGGCACGATCGTAGACGACGACGGCGAAGACGTGGCGCCTTCGTTCGGCGACGCAGTGGTTCCGGCGCAGCGCTGGGTCCGGGCCTGCGAGATCCGGGCCGTGCAGCTGCCTGCGGCCGAGAGGGGCGACGCGCCTCTGACGTACGGGCTGGCGCCCGCGCTGCCTCTGGGGCTGGCGTTCGATGCCGGGCGTCGGACGATCGCCGGCACGCCCGAGCGGGAGCAGCCGGTCACCACCTACCGCTACACGGCGACGGACGCGGACGGGGACTCGGCGACGTTGAGCTTCACGGCCCAGGTCGAGTTGCTTGAATGCGGCTTGGAGGAGGCCGACGGGCTGGATGCCGACGGGGACCCGGAGGCAGTGGACGCGGCAAGCAGCGAAACGCCGTCGATTGGCGACGCTGGAAACTTTGACGCCGAGCGGGAAACGCTTTCGGAGGACGCAACGGCGGTCTCGATGCATCAAGAAGACGATGCGGACGGCGATTTGGCAACCGAGCCGGTGGTTGGCGCCCAGTCGGGGGCTCCAGCCGTGCAGCGGATCGTCTTCCGGGGCTTGGCGGCAGGCGACAGCACGTACTATCGGGACGAAGTAGTGCGGGTGCGCGTGTTCTTCACGCAGCACGTCACGGTGAACACGTCGGGCGGCGAGCCGTACCTGGACCTGACGGTGGGCGCGACGACTCGGCGGGCCGCATACAACTCCTCGCGGCAGAACTACCTGGGCTTCAGCTACCGGGTGCAGGCCGCCGACTTCGACGGCGACGGCGTGAGCGTTCCGGCGAACGGGCTGAAGCTGAACGGCGCAACGATCACGGCGAAGAACGACACCTCGGTGAACGCGAACATTGCCCACGACTCGGCGGCGGGCGGCGCGTCGCGGAAGGTGGACGGCAGCAAGTACCGGCCGCCGAGCGTACGCAGCGCGACGTTCAGCAACTCGCCCGCCAGCGGCGACACCTACGGCTACGGCGAGAAGATCGAGGCCACGGTCGCCTTTGACCGCCGCGTGTTGGTGAGCACGACGGGCGGAACGCCGAGCTTGGACTTGACGATCGGCGCGCACACGCGGCAAGCCACGCTGATCAGGGCCGGCCGGCGGACGCGCTTGATCTTCTCCTACACCGTGCAAGCAGGCGACCTCGCTCCAGCAGGCGCGAGCATCGCGGCCAACGCCGTGCGCCTGAACGGCGGGACGATCACGCACGACGCCGACAGCGCCACCCACGCGATCCTCGCACACGAGGCCGTTGCGGCCGACACGACCCGCCGGGTGAGCGGCCGCCAGGGACGCCCACCCAAGGTCGAAGGGATCGCCTTCGGCGCACCGGCCCCGACGGACAGCGTCTACTACCGGGGCGACTCGATCCGGGTGCGCGTGGCGTTCGACGACTCCGTCGCGGTGGACACGACGAGCGGCAAGCCGCAGGTGGCGCTGGCGGTCGGGACGGCGACGCGACAGGCGGCGCTCTCGGCGCACGCGGGCAAGGCGCTGGACTTCGTGTACGTCGTGCAGGCGGCGGACCGGGACTCGGACGGCGTGAGCATCGCGGCCAACGCGCTGGCGCTGAACGGCGCGACGATAAGGGGAACGGGGGCAGCGGCGGCCCGCAACGCCGACGTGACGCATCCGCCAGTGGCGCCCAGCGCGGCGCGGACGGTCGACGGAAGCAAGGTGGGGGCGCCGAAGGTCAGCAGCGTGGCGTTCGCCGGCTTGCCGCCCGACGGCGACACCTACCACTACGACGACGAAGTTCGGGTCCAGGTCGTCTTTGACGGGAGGGTTGCGGTGGACACGGTCGGAGGGAAGCCGCAGCTCGCGCTGTCGATGGGGACGCGGCGACGGCAAGCGGTCTTTGCGCCTTCAGCGAGCACGGGCACGACTCTTGTGTTCGCGTACAGGGTGCAGTCGGCGGACGTGGACAGCGACGGGGCGAGCATCGCGGCGAACGCGCTGGCGCTGAACGGCGGCTCGATCAGAGCCGAAGCGGACAGCACGACGGCGGCGCTTGCGACGCACGATTCGCTGGCGGCCGACCCGGCGAGAAAGGTGGACGGCAGGCCCCGGATCACGAGTCTGGAGTTCTACGATCCGCCTTCGAGCGTCCCGCCGTCGGCGGGCGTGTACGGATTCGGAGAGCGGATACGGATACTGGCGCGCTTCGATCAGAAGTTGATTTTGGACCACAGGGCGTGGGTGTCGCTGGAAGTGGGGACGGACACGGTGCAGGTGCGGTCGAGCTGGAGGCTTCGGATGGGGGACCGTGCGCTTCTATTTACGTATGTGGTGGGGCGTGGGGCGATGGACTCGGACGGCGTGCGGGTGCCGAAGGGCGCGTTGAGCCTGAACGGCGGCATGCTGAAGGCGGACTCGGACGGCGTGACGCGGGCGAGGCTGGACCATGGAGGACTTCCGGCCGACAGCAGCCGCAGAGTGAACGGGAGCGTGACGCCGACTCCGCGACCCGTGGTCACGTTGACCGACGATCCGCCGGCAAGCGGCAACACGTACACGTGGAACGAGCGCATAGAGGCGTCGGTCTACTTTAACGTGGACGTGCGTGTGACGGGCAGGCCGCGGCTGACGATGAACGTGGGGACGGGTACGCGGCAGCTGGTCGCCGACGAGTACGGAGGGCGAGGGCCGCTGACGTTCGAGTACGTCGTGCAGGCGGCGGACATGGACGCAGACGGCATCAGCTTTCCGGCGAACGCATTGTCGCTGCCGAGCGGGGCGACGATCCGGTCGGCGGCCGACACGAGCATCCATGCAGCCCTGTCGCATGATTCGGTGCCGGCCGATCCGCAACGAAAGGTGGACGGGCAAAGCGTTCAGGCGCCGAAGGTGCTGCGGACCTCCATCGGCCCGCCCCCGTCGGGCGGCGACACGTACACGCGAGGCGAGACGTTCTTGGTGGGGGTGTCCTTCGACAGGGACGTGGCGGTGGACACGACGGGAGGCCGGCCCCGGGTCGCGCTGGAGATCGGGGATTCGACGCGGTATGCGACGTACCGGGGTCCCCCTCGTGGCAGACCTTGGGAGTTGCTGTTCGTTTACGTCGTGCAGGCAGGAGACCGGGACGCGGACGGCGTCAGCATCAAGGCGAACGGGTTGTCGGCGAACGGCGGCTCGATCACCCTGCTGGGCGACACTACGCCCGCGGTGCTGTCGCACATCGGGCTGTTTCCGACGGGACACAAGGTGGACGGCGGCCGCGTGGGTGCTCCGCACGTGCGATGGGCGGCGTTCAACGCTCCGGTGAAGGGGGACACGTACCTTCGAGGCGAGCGGATCGAGGTGACGATCGGCTTCGATCGTGTCGCGTCGGTGGACACGGTCGGGGGACGGCCGCGGATCGCGTTGCAGGTGGGGGACTCGACGCGGTACGCGACGTACCTGGGCCCTTCACGCGCGCAAGCGCACATCAGATTTGGCTACGTGGTGCGGGCTGGGGACACGGACACGGACGGGCTGAGCATCGGGTCCAACGCGGTGGAGCTGAACGGCGGCACGATCACGGCGCCGGGGGACACGACGGCTGCCGTTCTGACGCGCGCCACGGTGCCGACGAGCGCGGCGCACAAGGTGGACGGCAGCCGAGCGGGAGTTGCAGAAGTGCAGTGGCTGGCCGTCGGTCCGCCTCCGTCGCGGGACAGCACGTACACGCGGGGCGAAGTGCTCTACGCGAGCGTGCACTTCGACCGGGCCGTTGCCGTGGACACGACGGGAGGCCGGCCGCGGATCGCCCTCGAGATCGGGGACTCGACGCGGCACGCGACCTACTCGCATCAGTTCACGAATACGCCGGCGCGACAGGTGTTCAAGTACGTGGTGCAGGCGAGCGACCGGGACGCCGACGGGCTGAGCGTCGCGGCCGACGCATTGGAGCTGAACGGCGGTTCGATCACGGCGCCGGACGACACGGTGTCGGCGGACCTGTCGCACGCGCCGGTGGCGGCGGACTCGGCCTTCAAGGTGGACGGCGGTCGGACGGGCGCTCCACATGTGCGCTGGGTGTGGTTGAACGTCCCGGCGAGCGGCGACACGTACCTGCGCGGCGAGCAAGTTGTGGTGGTGGTGGACTTCGACCGAAGCGCTTCGGTGGACACGGTCGGCGGGCGGCCGCGGATCGCCTTGCAGGTGGGGGACTCGACGCGGCACGCGACGTACCTCGGCGCTCCGGGCGCGCGGCCGAGCTACGGCTTCACGTACGTGGTGCAGGCGGGCGACCGGGACGCGGACGGGCTGAGCATCGCGGCGAACGCATTGGAGCTGAACGGCAGCACGCTCACGGCGCCGGGCGACACGGCGGCGGCCGTTCTGACGCACGACTCGGTGCCGACGAGCGCGGCGCACAAGGTGGACGGGAGCCGAGCGGCCGGCGACGTCGCGGCGGAGGAGAATCGAGCGCCGGAAGTGGTGTCGGAGATCGCGCCGAAGACGATGGAGGTGGCGAGTCCGCCGGCCGTCGTCGACCTGTCGGCGCACTTCCGCGATCCCGACGGCGACGAGCTCCGGTACTTCGCGGCTTCGGCGACGCCGCGGTCGGTGCGAGTGGACGAGGCGGGCGGTGTCTTGACGATCCATGCGGCGGCGGTGGGCCAGTCCACCGTGACGGTGAGGGCGGTCGATCCCGAGGGTGCGGAAGCGGAGCAGAGCTTCTTGGTGACGGTCGAGGCGTCGCGTGCGGACCGCGCCCGCATCCTGAAGCGCTCGCTGGCCGCCTTCGGTCGGAGCGTGGGCACGGAGACGGTGGAAGCGATCGGCGGACGGCTGGGCGCGGCGGACGATCCGACTGCAATGGGCGCGATGGGCGCGGCGCATCTTCAAGTCGGCGGCCGGTCGCTTTCGTGCGTCGGCGCCGCGGAGCGCTGCGACCTGCAGGAGCTGGCCAGGCAGGCCGCCGGGCTGCTCGGCGTGCGGCCGTCGCACGGAGCGGGCAGCCTCGCGTCGGCGCTGCGGGCGGCTGCGAAGGGAGGCCACGACGCGGGCGCACTGCGCGGGCTGGCGGACGCCTTCGGACGATCGGCCCAGATCGGCGCCGCCGGCAGCTTCGGCGCACAGGACGGTTTCGCCGCCGGCAGCTTCGGTGCCACGGGCGGCTTGGGGACCGGCAGCCTCGGCGCACAGGGCGGCTTGGGCACCGTGGGCAGCTTGGGGGCCGGCGGCCTCGGCGCCACGGGCGGACGCGGCGACCGTCCCCGCTGGGGTCGGCTGGTCGCCATGGACCCCGTGACGCGCGACGAGCTGCTCACGCGGTCGTCGTTCCGGTTCTCGCCGGGCGCAGGCGCCGCCGGCGGCGCGCCGGCGGCGCCCGGCGGGTGGACGTTCTGGGGCCGAGCCAGCGCCGGCGGCTTCGAGGGCCGGCCCGAAGACGACCTTGCGCTGGACGGCACGGTGCGCTCGGCGTACCTGGGCGCCGACTACCGGTTCGGAGCGGGGCCGCTGGTGGGCCTGGCGCTGTCGCGAACGACGAGCTTGATCGGCTTCGAGAGCGGGATCAACGGCACGGGCACGGTGGACGCGCGCCTGACGAGCTTGTACCCGTACGCGCAGTGGTCGCCGCGCGCGGGATTGAGCGTGTGGGGGCTGGTCGGTGCGGGCCGGGGGACGGCGGCGCTGTCGGAGGACGCGACGCGCCGCCGGTACGAGACGGGCATGGGGATGGCGATGACGGCGGCGGGCGTGCGCCAGCGGCTGACGGGCGTGCTGGCCGTGAAGGCGGACGCTTTCGAGGTGCGCACCGATGCCGACGAGGCGGAGGGGTTGGCGGGCGTCGTGGCGAACGTGCGCCGGTTGCGCGTGGCGTCCGAGGTCGTGGGGCGCTGGGGGCTGTCGGGCGGGTCGTCGATTGCTTCGCAGGTGGAGGTGGGCGCGCGCTTCGACGGTGGCGACGCGGAGACGGGCGCGGGCGCGGAGGCGGGCGCGGGGATCGGCTACGTGCACGAGGGCATCGGGCTGAGCGTGGACGCGCGGGGCCGGGCGCTGGTGGCGCATCAGGCGTCGTCGTTCCGGGAGTGGGGCGCAAGCGTCGCGGTGCGTCTGCGGCCGAGTGGCGAGGCGGGCGGGTTGTCGTTCACCCTCGAGCCGAGCTGGGGCAATGCGGCGAGCGGCGTGGCGACGCTCTGGCGGGAGGGAGCGGCAGCGGGCGCGCCCGGCGTGCCGCTGGGCGGTTCCCTGTCGCCGGCGCAGGCGGGGGGCGTGCCGCTTGCGAGCGAGCGCGCGAGCGCCAGCCGGCTCCACATGGAGGTGGACTACACGATCGTGCTGGCGGACGGCGGGCGAGTGGCGCCGTTCGGGCGCTGGGCGGTCGAGGGTGGTTCGGGGCGTCGGCTGAACGTTGGGGTCCGGCTGTCGGTGCTGGAAGCGGCGACGCTCGACCTCTTCGGCGAGGAGGTCTCGGGCGGCGCCGAGCCCGCGGACCGCCGACTAGGCCTGCAGGGCGCAGTGCGGTTCAAGTGATGATCCGCTGGTCATCCCCCTGATCGGCCCACGGGAATCCTGATCGCGGCGAGAAGGCGTTGGAACGCCGACCGGTGCCCGGGACCGTCCGGGGCGCCGTCGGAGGCGCCCACGTTGCCCGCCAGGACAACGCCCAGAGCGCCGGCAACGGCAATCCCCCCGGCGAGAAGACTGGTCCGGGCCGGAGAGAACCGCTGCATCTCCACGCTCGTCACGTCCGCCCGCAGAACGCGCAGGGTGTCGGCAACCTTCGTGTTCCGATGCAGCCCAGGATCGATTCCCGGGATGGGAACCTGGAGCACCAACGCCTCCGGCTCGACGGAAAGCAGATCGCCGTCAAGGCTGGTGCGGGCCACGCCAGTGACCTGGGCTTGGCGGAGCTGGCCCTCCGCGGCGAGCTGCGTGCGTATCCGTTCGCCGGGAATCGGGTCGCCGGCAATGGGTTGGAATGTCGTGCACCCAAGACACGCTAGAGCTAGAGCCAGAAGAGCGAAGCCGACGGCCGCCGTTGGCCAGCGCATGCCTGCGTCGGGACGAAGGGGGACCACGAAACCGCTCCTCGGTTCTTGGGACGACACGCTTCTTGGGGCCACACGCCGCAAAGTCTGCCGGGGTTCGGGTCCAGTCAAGCGGCAGCTGCCCAGCAACCCACGATCCTCCGACAGCCCCTGATCCCCCGACAACCCCTTGCCGACCGTCGGCGTCGGTCCGTCGTCGCCTTCCTCTGGTCTGGCCAGCTCTGGTCTGGCGAGATTTCCGTTCGCTTTCTCCTCCGTCCTCGTTGCACAGGGGTCCGTGCCATGCAAGCTCGTTTCCGCGCCATCCGCCGTTCCTTCGCCCCCGCCCGCCGTCTCCTCGCCCTCGCCCGCCGTCCCCTCGCCGCCACCGCCCTCGCGCTGGCGACCGCAGGAACCGCGCCTGCATTCGTCCCGACGCCTCTTCAGGCCCAGCGTCCGCCTCAGGTCGGGAACACGCCGGACTTCCGGGCCGAGTTCATCGGGCAGTTCGAGGCGTCCGCCCGGAAGCTGGTGGCCTTGGCCGAGGCCATGCCCGCAGAGAGCTACTCGTGGCAGCCCATGGAGGGCGTGGCGTCGGTGGCTCGGGCGTACATGCACGTCGCCCGGTACAACTACATGTATCCGGACCAGAACCTGGGCGTTCCCGCGCCCGCCGGCACGGAGTACGAGACGCTGGAGGAGGCGGTGACCGACAAGGACGAAGTCGTGGCGGTCCTCTCGGCGTCGATGGAACACGTCCGCAGCGTGGTGGCCGGCATGTCCGACGCCGACCTGGAGGCGCCGACCCGTCTGTACGGTCGAGAAGTCGCCGGCTGGGCCGTCCTGCTCCAGCTGGTGAACCACATGAATGAACATCTGGGGCAGCAGATCGCCTACGCCCGCATGAATCGGGTGGCGCCTCCCTGGTCGCGGTAGAACCACCGTCGTCGCGGGAACGACCACGGCGCGCCTGCGGTCGGCGCCGACCGGACGGACGCCGCTCAGATCGCTTCCAGCGCGTCCAGCTCCAGCCAGCCGACCTTTCCGTCGGCCAACACCACTTCGGCCCACTCGCCCGAGCGCTGATCGATCCGCACCTTCGTGCCGGCGTGCAGCGTGAAGACCGTCAGGCCGCCCTCGGCGGAGGGGGCGCTGAGCACCCGGGCCTGGGCCGCCACGACCACGGCTTCCTCGGGCTGGGCGACTCCGGCCTCCCGCGCCAGCAGCGTTCCGCCCAGCGCCGCCGTGGCCAGCGCCGCTCCGTACCCGGTCCGACGGACCGCGACCTTCCAGCCTCGCGGCCGACGCAGCACCAGAAGCACCCCCGCCAACCCCAGGACGCCCCAGCATCCGGCCACGGCCGCGGCCAGCGCCCCCCTCGGCAGCAGCTTCATCCACCAGTCGAACGCCCCCAGCAGCCAGAAGCGGGGCAACGGCTCGATCCTGTCCCGAAGCCGTTGGTTGACGAGCGACAGGTTGGCAAGGACGTCGTCGTTGCCGGGGTCCAGCCGGAGAGCGCGTTCGTAGGCGACCACCGCAGGAGCGACCTCGCCCATCCGGTAGCGGGCGTTGCCCAGGTTGTAGTAGAGGACGGCGGACTCCCAGCCGCTCTCCAGCACGGCCTCGTACTTGGCGGCAGCCCCGGCGAAGTCGCCCCCTTGGTAGAGCCGGTTGCCTTCCTCGAAGAACGTCGTCTGGGCCGACGCGGCGAAAGGCCGTCCCAGCGCCGCCGCCAGGACGACGGTTGGAAGCAAGAGCGCCCCGGAACGCTTCACGTCGAGAACTCCTTGGCCAACTTCGCCATGAGCGTCGCGGCGCGTTCCAGCGCCTGCTCCGGGGGTTCGCGGTCGGTGCCGGCCGGGGCGAACCGCTGTCGGTCGCAGTGGTCCAAGCACTCGAAGAGGCGCTCCAGCGTGTCGGCGGAAGCGCCCCGAGCCGCCGCCGCCCGCCGGACCTCCTCGCGGACCAGACTGGCCGCGGAGACGTTGATCTTGTCGGCAAGGAACCCCTGGAGGGCGCCCGCCACCTCGGCGTAGAAGGCCCGCGGGTCGCCGGAAGCCAGTCCCTTGGCCTTGGCCAGCCGCTTCCTCGCCATCCGACCGGCTCGGCGAGTGCGGGCGTACGCCAAGTCCCCTTCCAGTCGGTCGCGATGCCGGCGGTACGCCCCCGCGCCCGCCACCGCCCCAAGGGGCAGCAGCAGCGCGACCCAAAAACCGCCGGTGGCGAAGAGGCTGCGGCCCACCGGCGCGAACCTGGCTCGCCCCACGTGGATGAAGCGGATCTCCTCCCGAACCGCCTCGACGGCGGACGGAACCGCACCCGGTCCCTCGGACGAGACGGCGCTCGCGACCGACACCTCGATCGGCCCCGCTCGCGACGTGCGGTACGTCTGGGCGCCGGGGTCGAAAGAGGACACCTCCACGGGCGGCAGAACCACGCGCCCAGGAGCGCGGGGGATCAGCACGTAGTCGAAGGAGCGAGCCCCTTGAAGACTGCCGCCGCCTGGAGAGATGCGCTCGCTGGCTTCGGGGGGGAAGACCTCGAACTCGGACGGAAAGTCGATCTCGGGGGGCGGCAGGGTGCGCAAGTTGCCGGTGCCCGTCATCTCCACGCGGAAGGTGACCGCTTCGTTGGCGTTCACCGAGGATCGGTCCACCGACGTGGAGACGCTCAGGTCGCCCACGTGGCCTCGGAAGCTCGCGGGCCGCCCCCCCGGGGGCAGAGGAAGGACCTCGATCTCGACTGGCCGCGACGCGGCCGCCACCGGGACTCGGCTGTCCAGCAGGCTCGACCGCCCGAAGATGTCGCCGAAGGGGTCGAAGGAGCGGTTCCGAACCCGAACCTGCGCTTCCAGGCCGATCGGGTCCAGCGTCTTCTTGCCGGGGCCGGTCGGGAAGAGGGCGGTGCGGCGGATGACCGCCGAGGCGTACGCCTGCCCGTCGCGCACCACCTGCTCCACGCGGGGCGACTCCGGCTGCTCCAGCTCCTCCGTCAAGAAGCCGGTCGCCAGGGGCAGGTCCGTGATCGAGTACGACTCCACGTCGACTCGGGTAAGGATACGGTACTCCACGGTCACCGGCTCGTTCTCGAAGGCCCGGGTCTTGCTCACGGTGGTCTCGACGAACAAGTCGTCCGGACCAACCGCGGCACCCGGGTCGCCCACGCCCGCTCCGGCGCCCTGCCCGGCGCCCGCCCCCTGCCCCGCTCCGCTTCCGGGCGCCGGCGCATCGGACACCACCAGGGTCACGGGCGCCGTCTCCACGCTTCGGCCGCCCGCCGCGACCTGCACCGGCCCGATCTCGAAGGAGCCCTCGCGCGTCGCCAAGAAGCGGTACTGGTACGTGAGCGACACGCTCGCCCGACCGTTCACGAACTGCATTGACGTGGACGTGCCGGCCCCCTGGTAGCGAGCGAACTCCTCCATGGGGGGCAACGTCGGTTCGGCGTCCAGCTGCTGCACGCCCGACACTTCCACGTTCAGGACGAACTGCCGCCCGACCCCCACCTGCGCCGCGCTCAAGTACGCCCGCGCCTCCACCTCCTGGGTGCTGGTCCCGGCGCTTCCGCCGCTCCACGCAGTCGCGACCAGCACGGCCAGGACGCCGCCGGGGACCCTGCCCACCCTACCAATCCTTCCGGGGACGGCGGCCCCGGGCCTGGGCGGCTTTCCGGTTGACCTCTCCCGGGTCTTCGTTGATCGCCTGCAGCAGCCGCTCGGCTTGCTCGGGCGTCATCTCGCCGGGCGCCCGGCCGGCTTGGCCGTCGCCCTCTTCTTCCTCCGGTTCGTCCTGGCGGCGGCCTTCCTCCGGCTGGTCCCGAGGCGACTCGTTCTCGGCGCCGCCTTCGCCTTCGTCCTGCTGCTCCTGGGGCTCGCTGCGGTCCTGCCTGCCCTGTCCCTGCTGCCCTTCCTGATCTTCGTCCTGCTGCTCCTGCTCCTCGTTCGAGTCGCCGCTCTGGTCCTGCTGCTGTTGCTGCTGCTCGAGCTGCATCAGCGCCATCTCCAGGTTGTGCTTCGCGTCGCCGTCCGACGGGTCCAGGCGCAACGATTCCTTGTACGCCTCGACCGCCGCGCCCGGCTGCTGCTGGCGCACCAGGGCGTTGCCCACGTTGTACCACGCTCGGCTCCTCCACTCCGGGTCGCCGTTCTCCAGCGCATCCATGTACGCTTGCATCGCACGCTGGAACTCTTGGCTCTGGTAGAGCGCGTTGCCCTCGTTGAAGCGGGCCAGCGGCAGCCCCGGAGCCTTCTTCAGCGCCTCCAGGTACCGAGCGTGGGCCTCCGAGTACTTGCCCTCTTCGTACAGCCGGTTGCCCGCCTCGACTTCCCTTCGTCCCTCTTGGGCGAAGCCATGGTCGGGCAAGACGGCCGCCGAGCCCACGAGCGCCAGGCACGCGGCAGTCAGCCGGGCGAAGCGCCGTCGCGCCGGGGCCACGCCACGGGCACGCGTTGTCGTAATGGTTGACGTGCCGAAGCGCCCTCGCGCCGCGGCCACGCCTCTGCCGTCCGCGCCGCCGGCGAAGCTCCTCTTCCGGATCGCGTCCATCACCTTTCTCCCTCTTCTCGGCGCGGCCGGCGCCTCTTCGTTCCGGGCACGACGAACTCCAGCGCCAGAAGGAGCAGCGCCGCCGCGACGAAGCTCTGGTACTGCTCCTCGAACTGGGTCACCTCTCTTGATTCTACCTCGCGACCGCCCGTTCCGATCCGCTCCGCCAGCTGGACCAAGCCGTCGCCGGCCTGCCCGATCCTGTAGTAGCGGCCGCCCGTCTGCATGGCGATGTCCTGCAAGGCGGTCTCGTTCAGCCGCGTGGTGATCACGGCGCCCTGGTCGTCCCGGCGAAAGCCCCGTCGCGCACCGCTCTCGTCCACGGCGGGCAGCGGCACCCCCGCCGCCGTTCCCACCCCCACCGCGTGCACCGTCACGTTGGCCTCCGAAGCCTCCGCGATGGCCCCGGCCACGCCGCCTTCGTGGTCCTCGCCGTCCGTGACGATCACCAGGACGCGGTGCTCCGCCGGCGTCTCCTCCAGCGCCTCCAGCGCCACGGCCACGGCCTTCCCCACGTCGGTGCCCTGGGTGGACATCAGGGTCGGGTCCATGGCGTTCAGGAACATCATCGCCGCGCCGTAGTCCGTGGTGAGGGGGCTCTGGACGAAGGCGTCGCCGGCGAAGGCCACCAAGCCGATCCGGTCGCCGTCGAGGCGCTGGATGATGCGGCCGACCTCGATCTTCGCGCGTTCCAGGCGGTTCGGCGCCACGTCCTCGGCGTACATCGAGCGGGAGACGTCCAGCGCCACGACCACGTCCTGCCCTTCCCGGCGCACGGTCTCGACCCGGTTTCCGAACTGGGGACGCGCCAGAGCCAACCCCAGGAGCGCGAACGCGACCAGCCCCAGGGCCGCCTTCCAGCGGCGCGCCGTGGCGCTCACCGAAGGGCGAAGCCTGCGCACCAGGGCGTGCTCGCCGAAGCGGTCCAGGAGCCCGCGCGAGCGCCGGGCCGCGTACCAGTGGAGGCCGAGGAGCAGCGGGACCAGCGCCAGGCTCCACAGGGCGACGGGGGCGCCGAACCGGAACACTGCGCTAGCCCCTCGTCATGGCAGCGTCCGCAGCCAAGTGCGGGCCAGGAGCGCCTCCGCCAGCAGCAGCGCCAAGCCCGCCAGCAGCGGCAGAGCGAAGCGCTCGCCGTAGCGGGTGAAGTTCTCGACCTCGATCTCGGTCGTCTCCAGCTCGTCGATCTCGTCGTAGATCGCTTCCAGGCTCTGGCGGTCGGTGGCCCTGTAGTACCGGCCTCCGGTGGCCTCGGCGGTGGCGCGCAGGGCGGGCTCGTCCACGTCGACCTGGGTCGTGACGTAGCGACGGCCGCCGAAGCGGTCCGCGACGGGCACCCTGGCCATGCCTCGCGAGCCGGCGCCGACGGTGTACACGCGGACGCCCAGGGCTTGCGCCGCGTGAGCGGCCGTGATCGGGTCGATCTCGCCCCGGTTGTTGCGGCCGTCGGTGAGGAGGACGACCACCTTCGACGCGGCCTCGCTGGCCTGCAGCCGCTTCACCGCGGTGGCCAGCCCCATGCCGATCGCCGTTCCGTCCTCGACCATCCCCACCTCCAGCTCGCCCAGAAGCGACGTCACCACGGAGTGGTCCAGCGTGAGGGGCGCCTGGGTGAACGCCTTGCCGGCGAAGATCACCAGCCCGATCCGGTCGTTGCGACGCCCCCGGGCGAAGTCGGCGGCGACGGCCTTGGCCGCTTCCAGCCGGTTCGGCGTCAAGTCCTCGGCGAGCATCGAACTGGAAACGTCCAGGGCCAGGATGATGTCAAGCCCTTCCGCGACCACATTCTCGCCGGTCACTCCGGTCTGGGGACGCGCGAACGCCACGACCAGGCAAGCGACGGCCAAGCCGCGCAGCGCCGCCGGCAGGTGTCGCGCCCACGTGCCTTCGCCTCGGCTCGCCTCGCGCAGCCCCGCCACGTTCGGGTGCAGCAGCGAGCCCTTCCGCTTGCGTCCCCGGGCCGCGTACCACCACGCCAGCAGGGGAACAACGCCCAGCAGGAGCAGGAACCAGGGGTCTTCGAAGCGGAAGATCACGAGACCGCCTCGGCGGGGACTGGCTCCCGCGCGGTGCGAGCGTGGCCGCCGCTGGTCATCCTCACCAGCTCGCGCGCCTGCTCCAGCACGCCTCGGGAGTCGGCGACGGACGGGCGCAACTTCGCGAACTTGACCAGGTCGCAGCGCTCCAGGAAAGCGCCGAAGCCGCCGCACACGGGTTCGCCCAGAGCGGCACGGCGCAACCCCCCCACGACTTCGGCCGTGGTCATTTCCAGCGCGGGCACTCCCAGCTGGCCCTCCACGTAGGCGCGCACGATCTCGGAGACCTGGACATGGTACTCCTTGACTTCTCCCCGCTCCAGCAAGGACGACGCCTCCAGCGCCGCCAAGGACTCCAGCGCCACGAGGTGATGGGGCCGAGGCGGCGCCGGGGGCGGCCCGGTGCGGCGCGCGACCGGCCGGTTCCTTCGCCGACGCCAGAGGTGGACGACGCCTGCCGAAGCTGCGACCGCCAGGGCGAGCCACGCGAGGGGACCCCACCAGCTCCGAGCGATCGACAGCGGTCCCTTGATCTCCCGGATGTCGCCGGAGTCGTCCAGCCCCACGCTCTCGACGCCGATCCGGAAGGGGTCCGTCGTCAGGGTGTCCACGGTCCCGCCGGGCGCTGCGACGAGAACCTGGATCGGCGGCACCTCCAGCTCTCCCAGCTCGAAGCTGGTCACGACGAGCTCCGCCGCCGACCGCAAGGCGCCGCCCTCGATCGACTGCGGCTCGACGAGCCGGAAGCGCTGCACCTCGAAGGGAGACACGTCGATGGAATCGGCCCAGAGCACGGACCAGCCCGGCGGGTGGTCCACGACGAGCCGCACCGAGGTCGGATCGCCCACATGGATCGTCGTCGTGTCCACCTCCATGGAGACCCGGAGCTGCTGCGGCCCGGCAAGCTCTGCCGCCACCACCGCAGGCGCTCCGGCCCCGGTGCCCGCCCCGGCCGCAGAAGGTGCCCAGCCCCCGACCACCGCGACGGCAGGTGCCCCGGCCCCGGCGACCGCCCCGACCGCAGAAGGTGCCCAGCCCCCGACCCCCGTCGCAGCCGCAACCGCCAACCCCACTGCCGGTCCCCGCCCCCTCATCGCAGCCTTCGCGCCCGCGCCTCGAAGAACTGTCGCAGCGACCGCTCGTAGGGAACGCCCGTCGTCACGTCGACGGCGTCGATCCCGACCCGCCGAAAGAGCTCGTCCACCTTCTCCCGGGCGTCGGCCCGGAGCCGCCCGTACCGCTCCTGAAACGTCCGCGCCGACGTGTTGACGACGGCGTGCGACCCCGTTTCCGGGTCCTCGAACTCCACGAACCCCATGGGAGGCACCTCCGCCTCCCGAAGGTCTCCCACCCTCACCGCCACCAAGTCGTGGCGCCGGGCCGCGACCGACAGCACCTTCTCGTAGCCCGACGCCAGGAAGTCGGACGCCAGGAAGACCACGGCCCGCCGACGGATCACCCGGGCCAAGTACTCCAGCGCCTCGGCCAAGTCCGTTCCCTTCCCCTCGGTGGGGTGGTACAGAAGCTCCCGCAGCACCCGCAGCGCGTGGCGCCGCCCCTTGCGGGGAGGCACGAAGCGTTCGATCCGATCCGTGAAGAGGATCAGCCCGACCTTGTCGTTGTTCTTGATCGCGCTGAACGCCAGCACGCCGCAGAGCTCCGCCGCCAGCTCGGCCTTCATCCGATCCCGAGTGCCGAACCCCGCCGACGCGCTGGCGTCCACCACCAGCATCACCGTCAGCTCCCGTTCCTCCTCGAACACCTTGACGTGGGGCGTGCCCGTCCGAGCCGTGACGTTCCAGTCGATCCCCCGGATGTCGTCTCCGTAGGCGTACTCCCGCACCTCGGCGAAGCTCATCCCCCGCCCCTTGAAGACGGAGTGGTACTCGCCCGAGAACACCTCGTTCACCAAGCCCCGGGTCGTGATCTCGATCCGGCGCACCTGCTTCAGTATCTCGCGTGGAATCACTGCGCGCCGCCCCCTCGTCCTACGGAACTTCGACCGTGTCCAGCACCCGGGTCACCACGTCCTCGGCCGTGGTCTCTTCCGCCTCGGCTTCGTAGGTGAGGATCACCCGGTGGCGCATCACGTCCATCGCCACCGAACGCACGTCTTCGGGCGTCACGTAGCCCCGATGCCGCAGGAAGGCGTGGGCCCGCGCCGTCCTTGCCAGGCAGATCGTGGCCCTCGGCGACGCCCCGAACGCCACCAGCGGCTCCAGCTCCTCCAGTCCGAAGGCCTTCGGCTCCCGGGTGGCGAAGACCAGGTCCACGACGTACCGCTCGACTTGGCTGTCCATGTAGATCGTCTCGACCGCCCCTCGAGCCGCGACGATCTCCTCGGGCGTCACCACCGGCTGCGCCCTGGGCGCCGGCCCCGCGCTCATCCGCCGCATGATCTCCAGCTCTTCGTCCTTCGACGGGTACCCCACGGAGAGCTTGAGCATGAAGCGGTCCACCTGCGCTTCGGGCAGCGGGTAGGTGCCCTCCTGGTCGATGGGGTTCTGGGTTGCCAGCACCAGAAAAGGGGACGGGAGCTCGAAGGTGTTGTCGCCGATCGTGACGGTGCGCTCCTGCATCGCCTCCAGGAGGGCCGACTGGACCTTGGCCGGCGACCGGTTGATCTCGTCGGCCAGCACGACGTTGGCGAAGACCGGCCCCTTGCGGGTCTTGAACTCCGACGCCTGGGGGTCGTAGATCAGCGTGCCGATCAAGTCCGCCGGCAGCAGGTCGGGCGTGAACTGGATGCGCTTGAAGGACGTGCGGATCGCGTCGGCGAGGGTCCGCACCGTGAGCGTCTTGGCCAGGCCAGGCACCCCCTCCATGAGGACGTGCCCGTCGGAGAGGATGCCGATCAGCAGGCGCTCGACCATCGTCTTCTGGCCCACGACCACTCTTCCCAGCTCCTCGAAGAGCCGGTCGAGGAAGGCGCTCGTCTTCTGGATTCTCGCCTGAATGACTTCGATTTCTCGGTTCATGCAGAGTTGGCGCGGCTTGCGGCTTGGCAGGGCTGGGGGTTGCGCGAGATCGGGGGCGGACCGGCTGCGGCCCAGGGTCGCGGCCAGCGGTCCCGTGGCCGAAGCTCCGATTCGACGCTCGCGTGAAGACCGTCGAAAATTAGTGGACGCCGGAGGTTTCGGAACGGTTGCCCAGCGAAGCCCCCCGATGCGGCGGCGGCCGCCACGTGTCGCGGCATTTGCCGCGTTGCCGGGAAACACGCCAAGTTGCGCGGTCCTGCTCGGGGGTCTATCGTCGCACCCGTTGAAAGACTTCGACCCGTCACCAGGGAACTTCGACCCGTCACCAGGGAGAGGACGTCATGAAACGCTGGGGGTTGTTCGCACTGAGGGCGACGATCGGGTGGCTTCTGGTCCTGTGGGGCCTGGACAAGCTGGTGAACGTCGAGCACGGGGTTCGGGTGGCCGACGCCTTCTACCTGGGCATCGGGAACCAAGCCCTGATCCAGAACGTCCTCGGCGTGCTGGAGATCGTCCTCGGGCTGCTGGTCGTCGTCGGGCTTTGGCGGAAACTGACCTACCCCGTGGCGTTCGTCGTGCTGGCGGTCACGGCGGCGGCGGTCTGGAAGTCCGTCTTGGACCCGTGGGGCTGGTTTCTGGAAGGCGCCAACGTCCTCTTCTACCCATCCGTGATCATCGCGGCGGGCGCGGCAGTGCTGTGGGGGACCCGAGACGAAGACGAGCTGACCTTGGACCACAGGCGGACCAAGGCCGACGACGACCCGCCCTGGTAGCAGGCACGCGCCTCGGGCCCGGCAACGCACGGGCCGTCTTGGTCGCGGCACTTCGAGCGAGCCTCGTGCGCCCCGTGCCCGGCAGCGCACCGTCGAGACAGCGTCCTTGCCCGGAGGGCTTCCCTTTAGGGAGGCGGAGGCTGGCAGACGTCTCGCTGGGGGTCGCCGGCCAGCGCCTTGAGGCCTACCCACACGAAGAGGGTGGTGTCCCTCGGCTCGCTCCACTCGACTGCGACTTCCACTTGGGCGCGCAGCCCGGCCTCGTATTCGAACGGAACGCTTTCGCCCGGCGTCACTTCCACGTCGATCTCGGCGTCGCCGAAGAGGTCGTGGGTGCGAACCCGCCACCTGCCGGAGTGGCCTTCCCATACTTGGAAGCAGCCTTCCAGCGACAAGCCGGCCACAGGCATCGCGGCGCTCTTGAAGCTGCCCCGCCCGCCCTCCACTTCGATCGTGGTCCAGCTTCCGCCGTTGGCGACCGCCCGGAACAGCTCCGCCAGCTGGCCTTCGGCGGAAGAGGGAACGGCAGCGAGGGCGGCGGCGGCAACGACGACGGCGGTCTTCATGCCCTAACGCTAACGGAATCTCCGGCGTTCCAGGACGGTCCCGACGTCGGCTCGCTTGGCGCGGGAGCGGTGCGCCGGCGGTGGACGCGTGACGTTGGAAGGGCCGATGCCAGCCCAATCGCAAGGTGATTCGGAAATGGCCACAGACACCGCAAGCGGAGTGCACCTTCCAAGCCTGTCGATCTCGAGCTTCCGGGGCATCAAGCGCCTGCGCATTCCCCGGCTCGGGCAAGTCACCTTGCTTGGGGGCATGAACTCCTCGGGAAAGACGACGGTTCTCGAAGCGGTTCGCGAATACGCGGCACGGGGCAGAAACTTGCCCGCCCTGCTCGCGGGCCGCGACGAGTACTCGACGTCATTCGACGAAGACGGCGACAAGGTGGCCGTTCCCGATCCGGCGGCCTTGTTTCATGGAAGAACCGTGCCGCAGGAATCCGGGATCTTGATTGGTCCCAACGACGGCCGTGTCGCCGACATGCTTTCCATCCGGGCAGTTTCCCCGAACGACGAACAGATCGAACTGCTCGGCGATCTCTGTCAGGATGATTCGTTCGAGCCGTTGGTGATGCAAGTTGCCTTCGGCAAGGGGAAGCGGGTCATGCCGTGGTGTCTGCCCCCGGCCACCTACGGAGAACGAAAGGCGATGTCTCCTTCTTCCCAGTACAGATACGCAAGGCGTCGCAACGGTGATGCAGACTTGCCGCCCCCACTAAGTGTTGACTGGCTGGGCGCCGGCGTCGTGTCGAATCGCCAGCTGGCTGACATGTGGGAGGACGTAGTGCTGACCCAGGCCGAGGATCGTGCGACAAGGGCGCTTGCCATGGTCGTCGGCGACTCCGTAGACCGCGTTGCCATGGTTGGATCGACCAAGGGGATGCGGGGGGAGCCTCACGTGTCGGTGAGACTCCGGGACCAAGCGACGCCCGTTCCCCTAAGAAGCTTGGGCAACGGCGCAGTCAGGATCTTTGCGGTTGCCCTTGCCTTGGCTAATGCCAGCGGCGGGTTTCTGCTCATCGACGAAGCAGAAGACGGCATTCACCACAAGGTGCATCAGGGCTTCTGGCGCATGATTCTACAAGCCGCACGAGAGAGCAACGTCCAGGTCCTCGCCACGACGCACAGCTTCTCTTGCGTGCGAGGCTTCGCGCTGGCGTGCGCAGAGTCGGCCGGTCAAGGAATCTACGTGCGACTGGAACGGAGCGCCGACGAAACCAAGGCCGTTACGTATACGGAAGACGAACTCGAGATCGTCGCGGAACAAGGCATCGAGGTGAGGTAGATGGCGGGGACTGGCGTCGATCCGAAAGCAGATCGATCTGTCATATAGCGAATATAGCATATATAGCAAATGAGAAGCCCCGAATGAACCGCCTTTCGGGGAAGGAACTGGACTCGCCGGCAACTTCGCAGCGCTACCTGGCAGTAGCTTCGTCCTTCAGGAACTGGTCGAAGAAGGCGAGCATGTCCGCGAGCATCTGGCGGCGGTTGGCCTTGCCGTAGACGTAGTAGTTCTCGTCGGGGTAGGTCGTGTAGCGGAAGGGCTTGTAGTGGTTCTCCAGCGCACGGGCGAAGAGTTCGGACTGGTCGGAGCCCGGGTAGCGCCCGACGCCGTGGACCATGAAGAGCGGCGTGGCCACCTTGTCCACTTGCGTGACGGCGGAGCTGCGTCGCCACACGTCTTCGCTGGTGGCGAAGGCTCCCAGCTCGTGCTCCAGCAGCTTCACGTGGCGCAGCTCGTTCTCGCCGTGGTAGAAGTGCACCCAGTCGGCGTAGCCGGAGCCTGCGATGCCCGCACGGAAGTAGTCCGGCGCAAACGCCACCGCGTACATCGTCATGACGCCGCCGTAGCTGGTGCCCGTGATCCCGATCCGCTCCGGGTCCACTTCGGGCAGCGTCTTCAGGTACTCTCCGCCGGCGACCACGTCCTCCAGGTCGCAGTGTCCCCAGCAACCGTTGTTCGCGTCGGCGAAGGACTTCCCGTACCCCGAGCTCCCGCGGATGTTGGGCAGGAGCACGACGTATCCCCTTTGAGCGAAGAAGTGGACGTGCTGCTGAAAGGTGTCGTTGAACTGCGACGTGGGACCGCCGTGAATCCAGAGAACGCCCGGGCGCTTGCCGCCGGACGCCGTGGCCCCCGCGTCCCCAGGGGTCGATGAAGTCGTTGCCGGCGGTCGGTAGAGGTAGGCCGGTATCTCGAAGCCGTCGCTGCTGGCGTAGCTGACCTTCTCGGGCGCCGCCAGCCGGCCCTCGAAGCCGCCGGCCGGCATGGAGCGCGTCAGCTGTCGCGTCTTGCCGTCGGCCAGCGAGACCGTGAACAGGTCCTTGGGCTTGGTGAGCCCCTCGGCGAAGTAGGCGATTGCGTCGCTGCCCGGAGCCCACGACGGCGCCGACACGACGCCTTCTTCGGGCGACACCAGGACACGGGGCTCTCCGCCGTCCGCCGACGCCAGGCGCAGTTCGTGGCGGCCGTTGTGGTTCTCCGTGTAGGCGATCCAGCGTCCGTCGGGAGACCACGCGGCGCCGCTCTGGTCGGCTTCCGCCGGGGCGATCTGCCGGGGTTCGTCGCGGTCGTCGTTTCCCGTGCGCGACCGTCCCTCTTCCAGCGGGGCGACGAAGTAGTTGATCCAGCCGCTGCGGTGGGAGGGGAAGAGAACGTGTCGGCCGTCGGGGGAAGGCTGGGGGTGGCCGAACGTGCCGCCGGCCCGGTAGTCGAAGAAGTCGGTGTCGACGAGAACCGTGCGCGGGTTGGCGCCGTCCGCGTCCACCTCGATGACCTCGTGGTCCTCCCATGCGTCGTCCAGACGCACGTAGAGGATGCGGCGGGAATCCGGCGTCCAGCTGGGGAACACGTCGTAGCGTTCGTCGGCGGTCAGCCGCTGGACGCGGCCCGTGGCGACTTCGGCCTTCCAGATGTCGTAGTTGCCGTAGCGGTCCCCGGCGAAGGCGATCCAGCGCTCGTCGGGGGACCAGCTCATGGAGTTGATCCGCGCCCCAAGGTTCGTGAGCTGCACCTCCCGCCCGTCGGCGGTGGACCACAGCCAAATCTCCGGCGCGCCGCTCTTGTCGGACACATAGGAAATCCAGCTTCCAGCCGGCGACCAGCCGGGCATCTGGGACGCCAGGAAGTGGCCGGAGCTGCCCATCTCCACGGGTATGCGGACCGGGAAGCCGCCGTCGGGGGAGATCGTCGTCAGGCCGCCGGTCAGTGCCGATTGGACCAGTATCTGCGAGCCGTCGGGCGACCACGCAGGCGAACCGGAGACCACCGACTCGATGGAGAGGAGCTGATCGACGCCGAGAATCTGGGTCGCGGCCCCGGCGCGCGGCGCCGAAGCCATCTGCAGCAGAGCCGAAGCGGCGAGCAGAGCCGCCGCCGAGCGTCGAGTCGCCGCCGGACGCCGTTGTGGAGAGCGTCGTCGCAGAGTCGAGCGTCGTTGTGGAGCCGAGCGTCGTTGCGGAGTCGAACGTCGTCGCGGAAGGGAGGTCAAGCTGGCGTTGGACATCTTCGTGCCTCCGAAGTTGTGCCGTCGGGCGGTCCGGGCTTCAGTACACCCAGAGGCTCGACTGTTCCAGGTGGTTCTCCAGGCGCCACAGGATCGTCTCGCCGCGCCTGGGGTAGATGGTGGCGCTGTAGTAGGGCGCGTCGGCGCCGACGGGGTCGGCCACGAGGCGGAAGCCGGAGCCTGCCAGCAGGCTTCTCGGCAGGGCCGTCGAGTCGGTGCGCATGCTGGTCACCGAGAGGAGGCGGTAGCGCTCGGCCTCGCGGACGGCGTAGATGCGCATGTCGGCCCAGTTGCGGTTGTGGACGTGCAGGCGGCTGGGCGCCTCAGCCGCCTCCGCTGCGTCCGCCCCGGCCCCCAGGCCCTCGACGCGGGAGGACCCGGGGGACGCGCAGGCGGTCCCTGCCAGCAGCAGTACGACGGCTGCGCAGACCAGGGGCCGTCCGCCTACGGGACGAACCCGGGTTGGGTCGTGCACCCCGCCGGAACGTCGGGCTCCCGGGGCAGGCACTCGCTCAGCGGATACGGCATGGCGTCGTGCAGGCGCTGATCGGCGCTGGGCGGCCCAAGCACGGGGATCTCCATCAGCTTGCCGTAGCGGTTCATGTCGACCCAGGTGTGGCCCCACTCGAACACCAGCGAGAAGCGCTTGTTGTACAGCAGCTCGTCCAGCAGGTCGGCGTCGGAGCCGGCGTAGGACTCCGGCAACGGCTCGAGGCCCCCGGAGCTGGTGCGGACCAGGTTGATGTCCGCGATGGCCTGGTCGCGGGCGCCCATGGCCAAGTTCGCCTCGGCTCGGAGCAGCACGAGCTCCTCGTTCTTGATCCAGACGAAGGGGTCGCCCGGGTTCTCGTACAGCGTGTACTGCAGGTCCGAAGCCACCTCCAGAAGCTGATAGGTGGGCACTTCCTTGAACTTCGTCGCGAAGCGCAGGTCCCTGGAGCCGTCGGCCCGCGTCTGCGCCTCGTCGCGGAAGCGGGTGTTGGCCCACAGCAGGTCGGGACGGTTGGCCGGGTTCACCATGTCGCCCGAGTTGACGGACCAGTCGTGGTAGGCGCCGTGGTCCAGCGGGCGGTCCGGGTCGAGGAACGATTCCGACAACGCCTGGAGCGCTGCCGGCCAGTTGTTCCGCTGCACCTCGGCGCGCGCCTTGAGCGCCCGGTTGAGCGCAAGAAACGAGGAGGGCGCGTTGAAGTCGTCGAGTCCGCCGGGAACGCTGAAGGGGAAGGCGTCGGCGCCGGCCAGGTCCGAGCGGGCGTCGTCCAGCAGATTCGCGACGTGGTCGTAGAGCTCGGTTTCCGAGACGATCGGCGCAGGGTCGGCGTTGGGGTCCGAATCGACTGCCACGGGCGCCCCCAGCCGCCTTCGCGTGACGGCCACGTGGAGGAACTCGTACGCCTGGATCGTCTTGGCGAAGCCCCGCACCGCCGCGGTCTCGCCTGCGGGCAGCTCGGACGCGCCCAGGGCTTCGAGCAGCAAGTTGGCGTTGCGGATGTTCTGGTAGGCCTCGCCCCAGACCTGCGTGCCCACCCAGAGGGTCCCGTCCCAGGGGTCGCGCACGCTGCCCGGAAGCGCGGAGCCGGTCGGCGCCATGGGGTAGACTTCGCGCCCGAAGGCGCCGACCCACATCACCATGTCGGCGGCCGTGATCCTCGTGTCGAAGAGCAGCCCCTGGGCCGCGGCCGCGACTGCCGCCCGGTTGGGGTTGTTCTGCAGGTCTTCCACGCTGGGGTTGTTGTAGTCGGGGACCACGAGGTCGCACGCGGACGCCGCCGTTGCGGCCAGCCCGGACGCCAGAACCCCGACCCGGAGCCGGCGGATGCCGGCGCGCCGAGCGACGAATCGCTTGTTCATCTCTCGCTCTCCCTTCATCAGAACGCCACGTCCACCGAGAACCACCAGCTTCGGCTGGGCGGGAACGGCGCCACGTCCTGTCCCCGGCCCACGGCTTCGCTGCCGAAGTTGCTGACTTCCGGGTCGAGGCCGGGGTAGTCGGTGAACGTCAGCAAGTTGCGGCCGCTGACGTTGAGGCGGATCGAACGTGCGCCGCGCCAGATGCGCGCCGTCATGGCGGGCGGCACTTCGTAGCTGACGGTCAGCTCTCGCAGCTTGACGAACGACGCGTCCTGGAAGTACGTGCCCGTGTTGTTGGGAAACTCGCGGTTCCGCTTCACGCACACGCTTTCGCCGTCCACCAGGTTGTTGCAGTCCTCGGTGTTCCGCGTGAGGTCGAAGAGGAAGCGCGTGAGGTTGTTCACGGTACCGCCCTTCTGCCAGTCCAGGCTTCCGAAGACGTTGAACTGGCCGTAGCGCAGGTCGTTCGACACGCCGACTCGAAAGTCCGCGTTGGAATCCGAGATCGGCCGCACCGCCACCTCGCCCGTCTCCGGGTCCGGCCCGTTGCCCCACAGCCAAGTCAGCGACCGGCCCTCTTCCGCCACCGTCGTTCCGTAGAAGTAGCCGAAGCCCTGGATCGTGAAGCGAGGCACCGGCAGCGACACCACCTTGCTTCGGTTCATGCCGAAGGTCGCCCGAGCGGTCCACTGCAGGTCGCGGGTGAAGTAGGGCACCGCGGTCAGCGCCGCTTCGACGCCCCAAGTGTTGATCTCGCCGCCGTTGAAGATCGCCTCGTCGAAGCCCGTGGAGGGCGCCAGCGAGCGTTCCAGGATCACGTCGCGGATCGTCTTGTTGAAGTAGGTGAACTCGACCGTGGCCCGGTCGTCTGCCAGGGTTGCGTCGAAGCCGCCCTCGATCTCGGTCTGCCGCTCCGGCCGCAAGTCGAGCGCCGCGGTGGTTCCCACGACCCGCAGCGCCGGCAGGCCGGCGATGTTGCGGCCTTCGTACTCGGTGAACTTCTGTCCGTAGACCGGCTGGTTCCCCGACTGGCCCCACGCGCCCCGGAACTTGATCTCTTCGAGCCCCGCGCGTCCCACCGGCCACCGGAAGGAGGCCGCCAGCTTGGGGTAGAAGTGGTACTCGTCGGTGTTCGAGTTGTTCGAGCTGCGGTCGGCGCGAACGCCGGCGGTGAGCAGCACGCGTTCGTCCAGCAGCAGCACCTCTTCTTGCGCGAAGACGCCGAAGTCCACGGACCTTGCGCGGTTCTGCCGCACTTCCGTGGCCGTTCCCCGGTCGATGTTCTGCAGGCCGCCGATCAGGTTCTTTGCGATTGTGCTGCTCACGTCCAGGTCGCGTATCTCGTACTGGGTGCCGAACGAGGTCGTGGAGTGGAAGGCGTCCGAGTCGTAGGTGTAGACGGCGTTGGCGTTGACGTTCAGGTACTGGCTGTATCCGGAGCCCAGCACCGACGTGCCCGACAGGCCGTCGTTGGGCTCGAACTGCGTCTCGGGAGGCGAGAAGAGCGCGTTCTTCTGGTTGAAGAAGTCGATGCCGCCGGTCGTGCTCAGGCGCAAGGTGTGGGCGCCCGACGAGATCGCGTCGAAGGTCAGGTTGCCCGAGCCCACGAAGCGCCAGACTTCCTCGTTGTTCCGCACCAGCGACGCCGTCTCCAGGATGTTGGAGGCCGCGAAGGGGTTCCGGGGGTAGCTCCCCTGGCCGTCGGGGCAGTCGTCCACGTCGGCTTGGCGGCTTCCGTTGCCGCACACCGCGCGCAGGTCCACGAAGCTGGGGGTGGACGGCAGCGTCATGTAGTAGCTGATGCTGCGGTTGTCGTTGTTGGTGATTCCGCGTCCCGCAAGGGTGTGGACCGCGTTGGTGTTCAGGCTGAACGAGACCTTGTCGCCCAGCGTCTGGTCGATGTTGAGCTTGAGCGATTCCTTGTTGTAGAAAGTGTTGTCGATGATGCCGCCGTCGTGCTTGACCAGGCCGGAAGCGTAGTAGCGGGTGTCCTCGGTGCCTCCGCTGACGCTGGCCGCGGTCTCGTAGGAAAGCGGCGTCCGGCCCGCCAGCAGCTCCTCGTGGTCGAAGAACTTGCCGGGCTCCCAATGGTCCGCCGCCTGGGGACCGAAGAACTCGACGGCCTCTTCCATCGACGTGAACTCTCGCAGCCCGAGCTTGTTGGCGAGCTGGAAGAAGCCGAAGCGCTGGGTCACGTTGAACCGAGGCGCGCCGACCCGGCCCCGCTTCGTGCGGATGACGATCACGCCGTTGTTGGCCTTGGAGCCGTAGATGGCGGCGGCCGACGCTCCCTTCAGGATCTCGATGCTTTCGATGTCGTAGGGGTTGAGGTCCGAGATGCGGTTGGCCGAGTTGTCCTGGGAGCCTCCTCTGATCGGGTTCGACGAAGAGACGGTGACGGTGTGCACGCCCGACGGTATCGTCTGGTCGCTGACGATCACGCCGTCCACGACGTAGAGCGGCCGGTGGCTCCCGAGAATGGTGGACACGCCTCGGAGCTGGAGCTGCATTCCGCCGCCGGGGGCGCCCGAGTTCGACTGGATGTTGGCGCCGGCCACCTTCCCCCTCAACGCCTGCTCCACCGAGGCCGCTGGAACGCGGTCGAGTTCCCGGGCGCTCACCGACGAGACGGCGTTGGCCAAGTTGCGGCGGGAGACGCCGGTGGCTTGGCCGGTGACCACGACCTCGTCCAGGTTGAGGACGTCCATGCGAAGGGCCACGTCCACGTTGTCGACGCCGGCGGGAACCGCGACCGTGGCCGGCTGGTAGCCCAGCATGGTGACCTCCAGGGCGACCTCGCCGGGCGTGACGGCGACGGAGAAGTTGCCGTCGTCGTTGGTGAACGCGCCCAGCGCCGTGCCAGCGACCGCCACCGCCGCGCCGGAAACGGGTTGGCCCGTGGTCGCGTCCGACACCGAGCCCGTGACCACGCGAGTCTGCGCCCCTGCTGGGTCGGGCGCTCCGCAGAGCATGGCCCAGGCCCATCCCACCGCGAGCGTTGCGAGAACGAACGCCCGTCCCTCATGACGTTGCTTCATGAGGCCTCCTTCCTATTGTTGCGTGCTCGGCGCGTGGCCGCGACACGCTCGCTGGCGGAGTGCGCAGGCCGGCGACTTCCGGCGTGCGGTCCGCCATTTCACTGCGGTGGTCCATCATGACGCTCGAGGGTGGATGGCGCAAGATCGGGTCGCCGCCGGCCCGCCTCTCGCGCCCCTGCCGGAGTTCGGCTCCACCGAGCATCGCTCGGCACTCTCGCAGCTTGACGGGCGGGCAGGCCGTCGCTTACGCTGCGCGCGCCGGTTGGCCGTCCACGGCCATCGGCCGCCCCCATAGCATCCGGTGGAATACGTCTTGGCGACTCGCGAGATGGGCAGCATTCGGGAGACCAGCGTGCGGGCTCTGTGGGACCACGAGGCCCAGGACTTCACGCCGTGGCTGGCCAGGAACATCGGCTTGCTGGGCGAGGCCCTCCAGATGGACCTGAAGTGTTGCCAGACCGAGGCGCAGGTCGGCTCGTTTTCGGTGGACATACTGGCGGAAGATCGCGGGCGAAGCCTCCGGGTCGTGATCGAGAATCAGCTTGAATGGACCGACCACGGTCACATGGGCCAGCTCCTCACGTACGCCGCCGGCCTGGACGCGAGCGTCGTCGTCTGGATTGCACCTCGTTTCCGCGAGGAACATCGAGCGGCCATCGATTGGCTGAACCGAACGACCTCGGAAGACGTCGAGTTCTTCGGCGTCGAGGTGCGCGCCATTGCCATCGAGCAGGGTGAAGACAAGCAGGCGTCTCTTCCTGCACCCGAGTTTCGACCGGTCGCCTTCCCCAACGACTGGACCAAGGGGAACGCCGGCAAGAGAAGCGCTTCTTCAGGCCAACCAGCCAACCAACAGTGGCTCGACTTCTTTCAACCTCTTGTGGAAAAGCTTCACGAATCTGGGTTCACGACCAAGGCAAGCGCAACGAAGGGACACGTTCAACGGTTCGGTGACGAGTGCGTCCAGCACACGTATTACAGTGCATGGTTCGGATGGAGCTACGCCATCGTGAGCGTGGTCATGTTCAACAAGGAGCTGTACGCAAAGTTGGAGGAAAGAGAAGAGGCAGTTGCCAAAGCTGTAGCCGCCGCCGACATCGAGGGCGAGCTGTTCTGGAGGACTCTCCCGACGCGGGAATTTTCCGAGATACACGTCCGAATCAAGGGAGCGATCGGCGATCCGCCGGAACGACTCGAAGAGATCAGGGACTGGATGGCTGACACTCTGCCGAAGTTCCGGGAGATCCTCAACCCGCAGATCAAGGAGATCGTCCGCGAATCGGAAGGGGGCGCTGCGAGCGCTTAGCGTTTTCGCGAGCGCTTGCCCATGGGTTTCTGCGGGTTGCCGCCCGAGAGGACGCGGGGCTCGGCCGTCGCTGATCTCCGCCGAAGGTCGTGTTCTCTCCAGTCGGGAACGTAGGCGGTCATCAGGGCCTTGAAGAGCTTGCCGTGGTTGGGGACCCGGAGGTGGAGCAGCTCGTGAGCGATCACAAAGTCCTGGAACCCTGGCGGCTGGCCGGCCAAGTCGGTGGCCAGCGTGACGTTGCCCGCCGTGGAGCAGGAGCCCCACTTCCGGGTCATCCGCCGAATCCGAACGGACTTGGGCTGCACGTCGAGGCGGGTTGCCCACGAAAGCACGCGACCGCGAAGGGCGTCAGTCGTCGTCATCGGGCGTGCCCAGCACGAGGTTCATGATGCGGTCCACCACTTGCTTGCGGCGACCGCTGGTCAGCTTGAGCAACGGACTGTACAGGTGCCGTCGCAACAGGCGTTGCTCGTGCTCGCTGTGCTTCGCACTGGGGAAGCGGAGAAGCAGCTCGTCGATCCGGCGAGCCAACTCCATGGCCGACGTCGCCGCTCCGGTCACGGCCGACTCCTTCCGCAGCTCCCAGTAGACTCCAAAGGCCCTCGCGGACAGTCCACTTTCCTCTGCGGCCGCAAGCGCTTCGTCCTTCTCCTCGGCCAGCCCGGCAAGCAGGTCCATCGCCTCCATGGAGGATATCTGGCGCGTCTCCAGGTCTCGCTGCACGCGCTCGGCGCGCTCCTGCAACGGCAAGAGGACGGCGGCCAGCTCGGCGTTGTCGTCGATCTCCTTGCGCATCCCTCGCAACAGGTTGAACACCATGGCTTCGTCGCGCTCCGGCTCTTCTCGCAACTCCTCCAACGTCTTCAAGTCGAAGGTGACCGCTCGCGGGACGTGGCCCAGCCCTTCGGTGACGGCGCTCTTCTGAATCATGGCGCGGGTCTTGGCGGCCAAATCGGCCACGTAGTCCACCTTGCGGGCGTAAGCGGCCTGCGTTGCCGCGTAGAGGCCGGCCAGCAGCTTGTAGGAATCGAGGTGGTCGCGCAGCTCGTCGGAGGGCGACAGTATCTCCATCAGTGCCTCGATCTCCTTGTAGGACTCGAAGAACTCGTTGCGCGCGGTCGGATCGCGAAGCTGGTCGTATACGCGCTGCTCCAGCCAGGCGTCGTCGGCTCCTTCGACCGCTCCCGCAAGGTACTTCGCCTCTGCTCGGGCCAGCTTGTCGCGGAAGTCGCCCAGGAGCACGTCGATGCCCTCGACGACCCCGCTCACGTCGGTGGAATCGAAGCGCAGCGCCTTCTCCAGCGCCTGAAGCACGCCCACGAAGTCCACCACGAGCCCGATCCGCTTGCGGGCGCCGGTGTCCGGGTCCACGTGAGGCCGGTTCACGCGAGCAATCGCTTGCAGGAGCACATGGTCGCGCATGGGCTTGTCGAGGTACATGCAGTACAGCAGCGGCGCGTCGAACCCCGTGAGCAGCTTGTCGGTCACGATCAGGATTCTCGGGTTCTCGCCCGCCTTCTTGAACATCAGCCGCGCTTCGTCCTCCTGGTCCCGCGACAGCTGAAGCTCCGCGACGATCGGCCGCTTCACGACGTCGTCGGGGTTCTCGGTGTAGACGGGCGCGGTCCATTCCGGCGGAAGCAGCTTGTCGAGGGCCCGCTTGTACTTGGCGCAAGCCTCTCGGTTCACGCCGACCAGGAACGCCTTGTAGCCCAAGGGTTGCACGTTCTCGCGGAAGTGGCGGGCGACGTAGGCCGCAACCTTGTCCACGCGGTCGTCGGCGGTCAGGAAGGCGCGCAGCCCGACGGCGCGGTCCAGGACCTTGTTGAGCTCGTCCACGTCGGTGACGCCCTCGGCGGCGGCCATGGCGAAGAACTCGTCGTCCAGCTGCTGGGCCGGCAGGGTCGTCTCGCTGGGCGCCACGACGTGGCGGATCGGGAGCGTGGTCTCGTCCTCGATCGACTCGGCGATCGTGTACTTGTGCAGATAGCCCTTCTCGTCGTCGGCGCCGAATATCTTGAACGTCCCCCGGCCGTGCTCGGTCTTGGCGATCGGCGTGCCGGTGAAGCCGACGATGGTGGCGTTCGGCACCGCGCCCATGAGGTAGGTGCCCAGATCGCGGGCGACGGAGCGGTGCGCCTCGTCGATGAAGACGAAGACGTTGTCGCGGGTGCTCGCGTTCTTGTCGAGCCCCTCGAACTTGTGGATCATCGACAGGATCAGCCCGCGCCTGTCGGCTCGGAGCAGCTCCGCCAGCTCGGCCTTGGAGCCGGCCTGGTGCACCGCGATGTCCTGCTGCTGCATCTCGCCCAGCAGACGCTCGACCCACTCTCGGAGCTGCCCTTCAAGGTCGATCCGGTCCACCACGACAATTACGGTGGGCGCCTGGAAGCGTTCGCGGTCCTGGAGCAGCAACCGGGCCGCCGTGAGGAGCGTGAAGGTCTTGCCCGAGCCTTGGGTGTGCCAGACCAGCCCCCGTCGCTTCTTCGGCTCCGCGCATCGTTCGACCACCCGCGTCGCGGCCCGCCGCTGGTGCTGCCGCAGCACCGTCTTCCGCGTTACGCCGTCCTCGACGTAGAACAGAATCCAGTCGCGGAGCGTCCGCAGGAAGTCGGTCGGCTCGAAGAAGGATTGGACGGCGAAGCGGTAGCTGTCGTCGAAGCCGCGCTTGCCCTTGTCGCTGGGCGATTCCTTCCAGCGCGCCATGAAGCGGCGCGACAGGTTCCACGTCACCCCGTACCAGTAGTCGAGCATGTGCGTGACGTTGAAGAGCTGGGCCGAGCCGACCAGCTCCGGCGTGCTCGCCTCGTACCGCTTCAGCTGATTCAGGCCCCGCTCGATGGCGTCGGCCTGCTTGGGGTTCTTGTGCTCCACGATCGCCACGGGCAGCCCGTTGACGACGAACATGAGGTCCGCCCGCGCCCCGCGGCGTCGGGCAGGCGGTCTGATCGACCACTCCCATGTGACGTGAAGGACGTTGGCGTTCGGTTCGTCGAAGTCGATCAGCCGGACGAACCGCTGCCGCATCTCCGTCTCGTCGTACCATTGCCTTTCCCCGCGCATCCAGCCCAGCATCTGGCGGTTCCCCTCGACCGTCGACGGCGTGGCCTCGATCCGCTCCACGACGGACCGGACGGCGTCGGCAGTCAGCCAAGGGTTGAAGCGACGGATGGCGGCTTCGAGCACGTCGCGGAAGAAGGCACCTTCCCGGCCTCCTCGCTCGGCCGTGGCCACCTTAGGCTCCAGCGGCGTCCAGCCGACCTCCTGCGCGTGCCGGACCATCGGAAACTGGGCGACGGCCGCCTCGTCGATCCGGCGGAGGGTCACGGGAAGAAGCTCATCTTGGCGTCATCTTGGTGCCCCCCGACGCCATCTTGGCGCCCCCAGGGGGCACCATCTTAGTGCCCCCCCCCCCCCCCCCCCCCCCCCCCCCCCCCCCCGACGCCATCTTGGCGTCAACTTGACGCCCCTGGGAGCGCCATCTTAGTGCCCTCAACGCCATCTTGGCGTGTTCCGCGACGCCGTCTTGGCGTCACTTGGCACCTGTTGACGCCATCCTGACGCCCCCGGGGCACCATCTTGGCGTCAATTCCCGCCATCTTGGCGTGTTCCGCGACGCCGTCTTGGCGTCATTGGCACCTCTTGACGCCATCTTGACGCCCCCGGGGCACCATCTTGGCGTCAATTCCCGCCACCGTGGCACCCTGACCAACATCATCCTGACGCCTTGGTCCGCATCCACCGAGCAGACCAGCCCGTGCCACGCAACTGCACTAGCCCTTCGTCTCGGAGTTCCTCCAACATTCTTCGCAGCTGCGCCTCGCTCACACTACCCCGCATCCCCGAGAGGAGCTCCCTCCGGGTCATGCCCCCAGCAGCACCATCCAGAAGCACCAGCACCTCCGTCCTTGCCGGAACCGCCCCTTCCGCGACACCCTCGGGGCCCATTTGTCCGTGTTGGAACCGGACGATCACGGAGTCGCCCTGCTCCTCGATCTCGGGCCGGGGCAACCCGGCAGCGATCGCCGTTTCGGCCATCCTGATTGTCCCCGTGCCCCACGTCTCGATGATGCCTCTGCGATAGAACGTTCGGGCGATCCAGGGGTTCCACAGCCGGGACCTGTGCGGCTCAAAAAGGTCTTCCGGCGTCAGTCCAAAGTGCAACGGACCGGGCGACGTGATCTCCAGCCGGTCGTCGTACATGGCCAGTCCGATGGAGCCGCCGAAGACGGCGTAGTCACGGTGGCAGAGAGCGTTCGCTAGCGCCTCCCTGGTCGCCAAGACCGGGTACAAGGGCTCGTCGAGCCGGTCGAATCGGTTCGGGTCAAACCGTCCCGCGATGGGCACCCACTCGCGTAGGAACCGTTCGCCCGCTCGCAACAGCTCGAAAGCGTTGCCAGCGAACTGGCGGTTGTCGAGAAACTTCGACCGATCCACCCCGCGAAACCGAGCCACGCGAAGTAAGCACTGAGGAAAGTCCAGCTCCAGGCGCTCGCGCTTGCCGAACAGCACGGCGGCGGCCCGATACACAACGTCACCCTGTATCAGGCCTAGTCCGAGCAATAGGTCCTCGACGCCTCTACGCTCCGGTTCGTCCAACCGTTCCCGTCGTACGGCCTCTGCGACCGTATTCCGAACCTCGTCTCCGTCGAGGTCGTCGATCGACCATCCCGCAGCTTCCTGGTTCTCCCAGCGGTCGCTCTTGTGATACCGCTCCAAGACCGCCCGACCGTGCTCGTCCGCCGACATCGGCAGCGTGACGTTGCCTACACGGCGGTAGCCCTGGCCTCGGTAGGTGTACGGCTTGCCTTCGCCCGCCTTCACCCGCACGACGACCACGTCGCGCCCATTCCCCACATTCACGCGAATCACCTCTGGGTAGGCCGCCGGCTGAATCCGGCCAATCTCCGCGCCAAGTTCCTCCAACGTCCGGTCGCTGACTTGCTGTCCCACGACCGCACCATCCGGCTTGACCCCGAACATCACGTAGCCGCCGCGCTGGTTGAGCATAGCGCATATGGTCTGCGCGGCCTCGCGGCGACCGCCGGTCGTCGTCTTCAGCTCCAACGTCTCGGACTCGCCGAATTCAACGAGGAGGGCGAGCTGGTCAGCGGTCATGGGATACTCCTGCTGTCCGGGCCGACTCTTTCCGATCCAATGTGCGTCCCTGATCTTGAGGCTGCGCGACGATCACTCGAGTTCGGCCAGTAGCAATTCTATGCAACAGTGCTCTGTACAGTTGTCCCGTGACACCTTCTTGGGTGCGATACAGACGAACTCTTTCTCTGACTCCGCTCAGGACAGATACGATTACCCGCTGTTCCGCTAGTGATGGCACTGGTATCCGCTGAGCTAGGACATCAGTGTCGCGAACAGCGGGATAGCTCGCACCTGTTTCCAACGATGAAATGTCGCTGACGACTGTGTCGAGTTGCATTACATGAAAAAGATAATCGGAGTCAATTACGTTGGGATCAGCCCTCAATACACAGAAGGCCGTCGATACTATTTCTCCATGAAGTCGATCAGGGATTTGTGCTATCCGCCGCAATGCCGGACGTATAGTGGCAAAGATCGTGTCTCCGGCATGCACGATTTTGCGTGCCCGGCTAGGTATGGTCTCAGGGCGTCGGTACTCGACTTCCTTCGTGATTGTGAGTGTATCGCGCGATACACCGGAAACGGCGACGTACCGAATTGATGGTCTGGGCTCACGTCGAGGATTCCAAACTGAGACTGGAATCGTTACGTTGCCTATCTCCGTATGCCGCCAGTCCGAGGGCGGAGCCGCTACATGATCCATGGACAGAGATGCAAGCATCGACAACATCTTTTGCTCCAATCTAGACTGTTCCAAAGACAATCGACTCATTGAAGCTACAAGATCATCCAACTGATCGCCGTCTGTAGTTCTTGTACGTGCCTGCGTCGTCCATCGGCTTGGAATAAGGCTATAGTCTACTGCTGCGATCTCGCTTGTCGACACAACTGCAACCTGACGGATCGTCGTATCTGCATCCAGAAACATGGCGGCCAAAGCCGGAATAGCCGCCTGGGACAAATGGTTCTTGGCTCTCCCTCTGCGCGCCCATTCGCTAGCATCCAGCAGCACCACCTTCCCTCGTCGCGCTGGCGGCTTGTCCTTCGACAGCACCACGATCACACCTGCGGCCGTCGTGTTGTAGAACAGGTTGTCCGGGAGGAGGATCACGCCCTCGATCAGGTCGTTGTCCACGAACCACTTGCGGATGTTCCGCTCCTTGTCCTCGTGCTTCGCGCCGGAGCCGCGCGTCACGGCGCCGGTGTCCAGCACCACGGCGGCACGACCGCGCTCGTTCAGGCACGCCAGCGTGTGCTGGAGCCATGCCCAGTCGCCCTTTCCGCTGGTCGGCCCTCCGGCGGTGCGGAAACGGTCGAAGGGGTCGTTGGCGAAGGTCGCCGGGTTGAACGGTTGGTTCCACATTGGGTTGGCGACCACGATGTCGTGGGTGTCGATCTTGCCGGAGGCGGTTTTGAACTTCGGGTTGATCATCGTGTCGCCGCGTGCGATCTCCACGTCCATGTCGTGGATGATGGCGTTCATCTTGGCAGTGGCGTAGCTCTCGGCCTGGAGTTCTTGGCCGGCCAGCTTGAGGGGCACGCGGGTAGTGGGATCAAGTTCTCGGGCGACCAATTGAAGCTTGAGCAGCAGGCCGGCCGAGCCGCAGGCGTAGTCGTGGCACTTGTCTCCAGGCTTTGGGCGCATGATGTGCGCCATCAGGAAGGCGACCTCCGTCGGCGTGAAGAACTCACCCCCGCTTCGACCCGATCCCTCCGCGAACTTGCGCAGCCAGGAACTCGTAGGCGCGACCTAGAAAGTCGGGCTGCACGTCGGCGAGGCCGAGGCGATAGTCGGGGTCCGAGAAGGTCTCGATGACCTGGGCGAGCTTGGCCGGGTTGACGTCGCGCTCGCCGTTGCGCTCCCCCGCGAAGTCCACGACGTCGATGACGCCGGACAGGGAAGGGTTCTGGCGCACGACCGCCCGCACGGCCTTGGTCAGATGCTCCCCGACGTCCCTCGGGGCCGTGCTTCGGCCTTCGGCATCGCGGGGCCACTCGTGCGGTTCCCGACCGCTGATCACCGCCCAACGGGCCTCCGGCGGCAAGTAGAAGCGGAGGAGATCGTGGTCCTCCTCGGCGATCTCCCTGGCAACGTCCGCATTGCCGTATTCGGTTTCGAGTCGAGCGATCTCGTCGTCGAACACGTCGGAGAGGCGCTTCAGGAACAGGAGCGGCAGCAGATAGTCCTTGAACTTCGCCGCATCTCGTTGGCCGCGGATCGAACAGGCGGCGCTCCACAGCATCTTCTCCATGGCCGTGGTGTCGGACGATCCCGAGGTCTCGGCCGCGCGGCCGCTCTTCTTCGTCTTCCGCCGTCGCGCACGGCTCTTTGGACCGCTGGACGCCTCCGGAACGTTCCCGGAATCCGCCGCCATCCAGTCGACACCCGCCTCCTCGGCCAGTGCCGCGATGGCCTCTCTGGACGCTCGCTGCGGCTTGACTTTGCCGCCCTCCCAGCGGTTGACGCTGGCGAAGGACACGTCGAGTCGCTCAGCAAGCTCCTCCTGCGTGAGGTCCAGGGCCTCGCGGATGGCCCGGAGCGTAGCCGGGATGTTGCGTGGCTCAATCACGAAGACAGAGGGCACGGCCATCGTTGTGGAACAGCCGGTGCAAGCCGAGCATGACGAGTTGCCTGGCCTGACCGATGAAGGGCGTCTGAGCCAGCGTTCGGTTTTCGTCGTCCGTGAGGCCATTCATCAAGTCGTCGGCCGTGTAGCCCTCGAAGCGCTGGTGCTCCGGCCAATCCCGAGGATCGTTCCACGGATCGACCAAACCGAGCGTCTCCGCTATGTCGCGGGTACAACCGCCGAAACCTCCCACCAGGAACAACGGCTGTCCGGCCTCCAACGACAGCAGCGCCTCTTCGGCAATGCCCGGCATCTTGCCCTTGTAGTTCTCGACTTGGCCACCGATGGCTATTCGGCCGCTCGTTTCGGCTCGCATCATCGCCCGCATGCTTGTCAGACCTGATCGCCAATCCCTCTCGCTCGGCTCGCATGACGGGAGCTTTCGACGCTCGTCGGCAGACATCCGCGTGCCGTTGAGGCCGACAAAGGTCAGATGCGCGACGTGGTCCACGCTGGCCGCAACTTCGTCCAAGTCGCTTGTGGACATCCGAATGTGGACAGGCCACGCGAAGTAGTTGGTCATGCGAATCGCCGTTTGGCCGGGTCGCCGGTACCGTCCCGCCAGCTCGAAGAGCACTTCGGTGAAACCCCGCTCGCGAAGGTCGCCGCCGTAGGCCAAGTCCACTCCCGAGGCCAGAAGTTCTACAACAAGCTCCACGAACGTGTCCCACACATGGTCCACACTGACTCCCAGTCCGTTGGTGTCCGGGCTGTCGGAGATCGAGACGGCGATGGCTCGCGGCGGATGCAGAGCCGTGTTCATGCGTGCCTCCGTATCCAATCGTCAAGCGTGTGAAGCTGCACGCTCGGGTCGATGAAACAGGCTGCGGCCGTCTCTGCGGTAGAGGCGGTACAGGCCCGTCATGACCAAGTTCACGGCCTGGCCGATGTAGGACGTATGGGCGAGCTTTCGGTTCTCGTCGGCGGTGAGCCCGTTGCCCAGAGAATCCACCGAGTAGGCGTCGAACATGCGGCGACCCGGCCACGAGCGTACCCCGTTCCACGGTTCGATCACTCCCATGGCTTCCGCTATGTCCCTGGTGCAGCCTCCGAATCCGCCAACCAGAAACACCGGCTGTCCCGCCTGGAGCGACAGCAGCGCCTCCTCGGCGATGCCGGGCATCTTGCCCTTGTAGTTTTCCACCTGACCGCCGACCACGATTCGTGCGCTTGTGTTGTCGAGCATCGTCGTCCGCATGGAGGTAAGGCCGAGCCGCCACTCCTCGTCGTCGGGCTCTCTTGAAGGCAGGGCCCGGCGAACCTCGGTGGAGATGGGTGCCCCGTCGGGTCCGACCAGCACCAGCCGGGCGGCGGGCGCCACGGCGGCCGCAACCTCGTCCAAGTCGCCCACGGTCATGCGAATGTGAACCGGCCAAGCCAAGTAGTTGACGACGCGAGTCAGGGCCTGGCCGCGTCGCTGGTATCGGCCGACGAGCTCAAACAGCAGCTCGGTGAAGCCGCCGTTGCGACGGCTGCGCATGTCTCCGCCGTAGGCGAGATCCGTCCCGGTCGCGAGGAGGAATACCGCCAGCTCTGCCAGTATGTCGTCCAGGTGCTCGTCGATGAATCCGAGGACTGCCATGTCCGGACTCGCGGACACGGAGACGCCGATGGCCTTGGGGACATGGAGCCGTGTAGTCATGGCCGGTTCCTCACGTACCAGTCGTCCATCGTGCGCAGCTGGACACTTGGGTCGATGCCGTCTCGCCGACAGCTTGGGAGATCGGAAACGGATCGCGGGTCTGCGATATAGCGAATATAGCACATATGGCAGAAATGGGAAGCGGACGGCCAGAAATCGCCGGCAAACCACCCGTTTGGCGGCCAGCTGCCGGTCAAGCGTCACGTCCCGGCTGTCGCCGAAAGGCCGTAGGGCTCGAGCAAGGCGTTCAGCTCGGGAACCGTGGTCGTGGCGAGTTCGTTCAGCCGCCCGACGGCTTGGCGGGCGTTCTCGCGCACTCGTGCCAGCCTCCGGCGCTGGTCGTCCGAGGGCCCGGCAAGGGACCCCGTCGTGGACGGACCGCCGTCGAACTTGCCGATCAGGCCGGTCCACCAGTTCCGCAGGTCGTTGTTGACTTGGCGCCACTCGTCGGCGGTCTCCTTGATCGTGTCGGCCAGCGCCTGGGCCCTTGTCGCGGCTGCGTCGTCCGGCGCCAGCACAGCCAACGAATCCACGGCCTCCGTCGCCGCCCGCTCCATCTCGTATGCCGTCGTTCCTTCGTCGTAGGCGAGCCTCTGAAGCTCGTAGAGTTCCAACGTGAACTCGTACCGCGCCAAGCGTTCTTCGGCGGGAACAGGGAAGAGCGGATCGGGACGCACGACCAGCTCCTGCACTCGCTGGCCGTCCCGCGCCTCCTCCCCGTTCACGACGAGCTCGACCGAGTAGGCGCCGGGAAGGACCAGAGGCCCGTCGGGACCCGTGTCCAGGTTGGGCACTTCGTAACGGGCGGTGTCGTGCGGGACGGGATCGTGGCGCAGGTCCCACGAGGCCCGGTTCAGGCCGGCTGCCCCAGGTCCGTGCAGCGTGCGCACCAAGTCGTTCGCTTCGTTGCGGATGCGCAGCTGAACGCCCTCGCCGCCCAACGCCTCGGGCAGCCGATAGTCCAGGTTGGCGCCGTAGGCCGGGTTCTCCGCCCGGTAGACCCCCTGGCCCATGGACGGGACGTCGTTGCGGTAGAGGAAGAGCGTCGCGGGACGAGGCGCGAAGAGCCGGGGGCCGTCGGTTGCCGAGGAGCCGCCGGACCCGACGGCGCCCCCGTCCGACAGCGGCGTGATGTCGTCCAGGATCCAGATGCTCCGTCCATGCGTACCGGCCACGACGTCGTTCTCTCGGGAGTGGATCTCGATGTCGTCCACGGGAACGGCGGGCATCCCGGAGCCCAAGCGCGCCCATGTCGTCCCCCGGTCCACCGACGCGAAGACGCCGTTCTCCGCGCCCGCCACCAGCAGGTCCGGGTTGCGGGGATGCTCGCGCACTACGTTGACCGTGGCGCTTCCGGCCATTGCCAAGCCCTCCGACAGCGAACGCCACGTCGCCCCCATGTCTTCGGTCGCGAACACGTAGGGGCCGTAGTCGTCGTCCCAGTGGCGGTCCAGGCTCAAGTACGCCCGTTCGGCTTCGGCGTGGGACGCCTCCACCCAGCTCACGTATGAGGGGAACGGCGTGCCGTCGCCGGCGCCGCCCACGTCGGTCCAGCTGTCGCCGCCGTCCCGACTTGCTCGGATGCTGCCGTCGTCCGCGCCCGTCCATAGCAGACCGGGCGTCACCGGCGACTCGGCGACGGCCGTGATCTCGCCGTAGCCCGATGCTCCGTCGTGCTTGGAGAGCGTCGTGGAGTCGGGAAGGACGCCCATGATCGGAAGGCTGTCCTGGTGAAGCGCCAGCGTAAGGTCTTCCGTGGCCCGCCAGCTCGCGCCCCGGTCGTCGGAGATGAACAATCGGTTGCCGCCCAGGTACACGCGACTTGCGTCGTGCGGCGAGACCAGGATCGGCGACTTCCAGTCGAAGCGAAACTCCTCCGTCGTGTCGCGGGGGAAGGGCTTGAGGGCCTTGCGGTCGCCAGTGGCCACGTCCACCCGCACGATGCCGGCGTTCTGCGAAGTCACGTACACGGTTCCTGGGTCGGACCAGTCCGTTTCGGCGTACATGCCGTCGCCGTAGTCCACAACTTGCCAATCCCGGTTGAGGATTCCCTGGTATCGGCGCGTGCGGCTCGGCCCTCGGTAGGAGTTGTTGTCCTGCAGCCCGCCGTAGACGTTGTACGGCTCCGACATGTCCAAGTCCACGTCGTAGAACTGGCCGATGGGAAGGTTGGCGACAAAGCTCCAGTTGGCTCCCATGTCCCATGTCGTGTACACGCCGCCGTCGTTGCCGAGGATCATGTGGCGGGAGTCGCGCGGGTCGATCCAAAGGTCATGATGATCCACGTGCACTCCGGTGTTGTACTCGAGCTCCATGGGGAGCGCGTCGAACGTCTGCCCGCCGTCCTCCGAGCGGTGCAGCGCTCCCGCGACCAAGTACACGCGCTGGTCGTCGTTGGGGTCGATGCGCAGCTGGCTGTAGTACATGGGGCGCTGGTTCAGGTCGTTGACCTTGCTCCACGACTCGCCCCGGTCCGTGGACTTGTACACGCCGCCTTCCTCGGCTTCGACGATCGCCATGACCAGCGCCGGGGTTCGGCTGGAAACGGCCAAGCCGATCCTCCCCTTGTCGCCCTCGGGCAGCCCGTTCGTCAGCTCGCGCCAAGTGGCGCCGCCGTCGGTCGTCTTGTGCACGCCGCTGCCGGGACCGCCGCCGACGAAGCCCCACGCCCGTCGCCGACGCTGGTAGGCCGCCGCGTACAGCACCGAAGGGTCGGACGGGTCAATGGCCAGATCGACCACGCCGGTGTCGTCGTCCACGTGCAGGACCTTTTCCCAGGTGGCGCCACGGTCGACGGTCTTGTACACCCCCCGCTCGGCGTTCGGGCCGAAGAGGTGGCCCAGCGCGCCTACCCAGACCACGTCCGGGTTCGTGGGGTGCACCACGATCCTGCCCACGTGCTTCGTCTCCTCCAGGCCGGCGAACCGCCACGTCTTGCCGCCGTCGGTGGAGTGGTATACGCCTGCGCCCCAGGGCGAGCTGTTCCGGTTGTTGGCTTCTCCCGTCCCCACCCACACCTCCAGCGGGTCCGAAGGAGCTATTGCCATGTCCCCCACCGAGAGGTTGGCCGCGTCGTCCAACACCGGCGTCCACGTGGTTCCGTGGTTATCGCTCTTCCACACCCCGCCCGAGGCCGTCCCGACGTAGACGAGCGACTGGCTGCCCGGCGCGACCTCCAAGTCGGTGATCCGTCCGCCGGTCACCGCGGGTCCGATGGACCGCCACTTCAGCCCGGCCGCCAAGGGAGCCCGGGTCCGGGCGTCGGCCACGGCCTCCGACTGGGCGGCGAGGGGTTGGGAAAGGAGGCCGGCGGCGATCGGGACGCCGAGACCGGCGGCCGGCAGGAATCCTCCGACGGCGACGGCGGTCGCGAAGCCGGCGGCCGAGGACCGGACGCGGGCCCCGAAGCTGGAACAACGAGGCCGGGAGTGTGGACCGGAGGGACGGGACGTCATGGGCGTTCTCGCTGGGGTGGGCGGCGACAGTTGAGAGCGTCCAGCAACCTACTGTCCGGCGGACGGAACCGCACCAACAGCCGGCTGACACAGCACCGAACGACGGACCGCCACAACTCGGGCAGGGGTTGGCAACCGACCGGGGGGCCGGAACACGCCCCATTCTGCCATGTTCCGGCCTCTTGGAACCTCGGGAGCCAGCGACGCAATGTCGCTCGCCACCTGTCCGGGGCTGCGCCCCCCCTCTTCCCAGTCGGCCGGGGCTTGTGTAGATTGTCAAGCGTTTCCCAGCAGAACGTGCTGGAGGAAGTGTACGAGCCTCCGCCGAACGACCATGACTGTAACGCAACGAAGCGACCTCACTTTCAAGCACAACGCTCGTCTTGGCCGCCATGGATGGCTTCGCCTTACGCCGGCTTACTCGGTTCGATTAGTTGAAGACGTGTTGTCATGTGCGCGTGGGCAGATTCGAGTCCTTGACCCGTTCTCCGGCACAGGGACGACGGGGCTGGCGTGCGCGGAACGAGGCTTTACGTGCGACCTGCTGGAGATCAATCCATTTCTTGTTTGGTTTACTGAAGCCAAAGTCAGAGAGTATTCTGATGCTTCACTGCAACGCGCCAGAAAGCTAGTCGACGTTGTTGTACGCACTCCGGCAGCTGGCGAAGTCGAAGAGTGTTGGACTCCGCCGATCAGAAACGTCGAGCGATGGTGGTCGCCGGTTGCTGTGGACGCCCTCCGGTTGTTGTGGGCACGCCTCGCTTCGACAGGCGACGGCTGCGAACAAGTGATCGATCTGATCAAGATCGCATTCTGTCGGCAAGTGATCGCATGGTCGAACGCGTCGTTTGGTCATCAGTCGATGTCGTTCAAGCGCTCTCAAGTCACTTTGCTCGATGCGCTGGACGGGGAGGACCTGCTTCAAGAGTTCAGGAGTTCGGCGTTGGCGGTGATCGACTCCGCACGTGGCGGCTTCGCTGGGTCTGCAACGGTCCGCCTGGCCGATTCGCGGACCGTGCCTCGTTTCGACCATCCGCATGACCTGGTGATCACGTCGCCTCCTTATCCCAATCGCATGAGCTACGTCCGAGAACTGCGACCGTACATGTATTGGCTCGGGTACTTGGAAGAAGCTCGCGACGCGGGGGACTTGGACTGGCAGGCGATCGGCGGCACGTGGGGAGCGGCGACAAGCCGAGTCGCCAAGTGGGAGGCCCCAGAGTCGGTGCCGAGCGCGGGGTTCGACGACTTGATCGAGCGCATTGCGGAGCGCAGTGAAACGCTCGCGAGATATGTTCACAAGTACTTCCACGACATGCACGTTCACGTTCGCTCTCTCGTGCCTCGTTTGGCGGCGGGCGCTTCGGTGCACTATGTGGTCGGCAACTCCAAGTTCTATGGATGGGTGGTGCCCGTACAGGACATATTTGCCGACATCTTTCGGGCAGAGGGTCTCCTTGGCGCAGAAAGCCGCGTCATCAGAAAACGCAATTCGAAAAAGGAGCTGTTCGAGTTCGTGGTCACGGCACGCAAGGAGTGCTGACCGGCGTTGCGCACGGGGCAACCGTCCCGTCGCCCTCGGAGGCCGAAGCCCACGGCCGTGCAGGCGAGCAGAGCGGCGGCTGTCGGGCGGCTCGATGAGCGCCCGGGCCCGCGGCCGCGTAGGCGAGCAGTTGCAGTCTGCCGTCCAAGAGGTTCCGCGAAGCCGTGGGGCCCTGCGGGCTCGCGACCGACGGCTTGCGCCCAGCCTTATCATGGGGCAAATCAAACGTCGCCCCCCGACCTCGAAGCTGACCCCGGTGTCGAAGCTGACCCCGGTGTCGAAGCTGATCCCGGTGTCGAAGCTGACCCTGGCCTTGAAGCCCGATCCCGGCCTCGAAGCCCGATCCCGGCCTCGAAGCCCGATCCCCGTCAAGGCGCCGGCCGCGCGCCGGCTGGCCATCACCCCAAGGGAGTCCCAATGAGCCATTTCACCGCGCAGCTCCAGGCACCGAGCCGCCGACCGCCGCCCTGCCGCCCTCCGGCTTCCCGCGGCCTTCCCGCTCGGATGCCCGCGCCCTTCTCGGCCTTGCTGTTGGCATGGGCGCTGGTCGGACTCGCCGGCCTGTCGCCCCGACCGTCCCACGCCCTCCAGTCCGCCGCCGCGCGCCAAGCCGTCCAGGGGTTGGCTCTTCGGGAGATCGGCCCGGCGCTGATGGGCGGAAGGATCGCCGACATCGCCGTCCACCCCGACGACCCGACCACTTGGTACCTGGCGGTGGGCTCCGGCGGCGTTTGGAAGACGACCAACGCGGGGACCTCGTGGACGCCCGTCTTCGACGACCAGCCGTCCTACTCCATCGGCGCCGTGACGGTGGACCCCTCCGACCCGGCCGTCGTCTGGGCGGGCACGGGCGAGAACGTCAGCGGTCGCCACGTGGGATGGGGCGACGGCGTCTACCGTAGCCTTGACGGAGGCGCCTCGTGGCAACGGATGGGGCTGGAGCGCTCCGAGCACGTCGGCAAGGTGCTGGTGGACCCTCGGGACGGCGCGACGGTGTTCGTGGCCGCCGAGGGACCCTTGTGGTCGGAGGGAGGCGACCGAGGCTTGTACAAGTCCACCGACCGAGGCGAAACGTGGCGCCCGGTGCTGCAAGTGGACGACGACACGGGCGTCACCGATGTGGAGTTCGATCCCGTGGACCCGGACGTGATGTACGCCGCGACCTACCAGCGCCGACGGAGCGTCTGGTCGCTGCTCGCGGGCGGTCCGGGGTCGGGCGTCCACAAGTCGGTGGACGGCGGCGAGACGTGGCGAGAGGTCGTCGCGGGCCTGCCGAAGGGCGACATGGGCAAGATCGGCTTGGCCGTCTCCCGAGCCGACCGCAACGTCGTCTACGCCACCATCGAGGCCAAGCCCGACGAGGCGGGCTTCTACCGCTCCACCGATCGGGGCGAGAGCTGGGAGCGGCGCAACGGGTACATCTCCGGCGGAACCGGACCGCACTACTATCAGGAGATCGAGGCGTCGCCCCACGACCGCGACCTGGTCTATCAGATGGACGTGTTCGTGCGCGTGACCCGGGACGGCGGCGCAACGTTCAACGTCTTGGGCACGGGTCGGGAGAAGCACAGCGACAACCACGCCTTCTGGATCGATCTGGAGAACGGCAGGCACATCCTGGCGGGCACGGACGCGGGCTTGTACGAGACCTTCGACGAGGGCGCCACGTGGCGTCACTTCCCCAACTTGCCGATCTCCCAGTTCTACAAGCTCGCACTGAACAACGCCGAACCGTTCTACGAGATATTGGGCGGCGCGCAGGACCTGGGCACGCTGCTGGGGCCGTCGCGGACGACGAACCGCGAGGGGGTGCGCAACCGCGACTGGTACGTGCCCCTGGGCGCCGACGGCTACGCCGCCGCCTTCGATCCCGCCGCCCCCGAGATTGCGTACATCCAGTCGCAGCAGGGCAACCTTCAACGGCTGGACCGACGCAGCGACGAACTCGTCAACATCCGTCCGCTGCCGGCCCCTGGCGACCCGCCCGAGCGCTGGAACTGGGACTCGCCCGTGATCGCCAGCGTGCACGCGCCCGGGCGAATCTACTACGCCTCGCAGCGGCTTTGGCGCAGCGACGACCGGGGCGACTCGTGGCAGCCCGTCAGCGACGACCTGACTCGCAACCTCAACCGCTACGAGCTCGAGATGGACGGGCGAGTCCATAGCGTGGACGCACTCTACGGCAACACCGCCATGTCGTGGTACTCCACGATCGCCACGATCTCCGAGTCGCCGGTCGCGGAGGGCGTTCTCTACGCCGGGACCGACGACGGGCTGGTCCAGGTGAGCGAGGACGGCGGCGCCACGTGGCGGCGGGCGGCGCCCCTTCCGGGCGTGTCGGAGCGCGCCTTCATGAACGACGTGAAGGCGTCCCAGCACGACCCCGGCGCCGTCTTCGTCGCAGCCGACGCCCACAAGGAGGGGGACTACGCGCCGCACCTCTTCGCAAGCGCCGACTTCGGCCGCAGCTGGCGGCGGATCTCCGGCGACTTGCCCCACGGCGCCGTGGTCTGGTCGGTGGAGCAGGACCACGTGGAGCCGAACCTGCTCTTCGCCGGCGCCGAGTTCGGCGTCTTCGCCAGCCTCGACGGAGGCGGCAGCTGGACGCGGCTGAGCGGAGGCGTGCCGACGATCGCGTTCCGGGACTTGGAGCTGCAAAGAAGGGACGGCGACTTGGTGGGGGCCACCTTCGGCCGAGGCTTCTACGTGCTGGACGACTACTCTCCTCTGCGGGAGATCGCCGCCGGGGCGCTGGACGGGCCCGCGCAAGCGGTCGGCGACGGTCCCGAAGGCGCCCAAGGCGGCGCGGGCGACGAAGGCGCCGTCCTCTTCCCTGTCCGCGACGCCTGGTGGTACGTGCCCAGCGTGCCGATGCAGGCGCCCGGCCAGCCCACGCTGGGGACCACCGACTACACCGCGCCGAACCCCGACTTCGGCGCCGTCTTCACCTACTACTTGGCCGAGACCGTCCGGACCGCCCGCGACCGCCGCCACGCCGACGAAGCGGCGGCAAGGGAGCAAGGCGAGGACGTTCCCTTCCCCGGCTGGGAGCGGCTGGCCGAGGAGGCGTTGGAGGACGAGCCGCAGGTCGTGCTTCTCGTCCGCGACTCGGAGGGCGCTCCCGTCCGTCGCGTGACCGGTCCCGCGGTCGCAGGGCTCCACCGAGTCGCCTGGGACCTGCGCCGTCCTCCGCCGGACCCGGTGGACCTGACCACGCCCGAGTTCGTGCCGCCGTGGGCGGGCGAGCCCCGGGGACCGCTGGCCCCGCCTGGGCGGTACCGGGTCGAGATGGCGCTGGTCGCGGAGGACGGGACCACGGCGCTGGGCGACATCCAGGAGTTCGAGGTGAAGCCCGTGCCCAACGCCGCGGACGGGACCGACTTCCAGGCGGTGGCGGCGTTCCAGGCCGAGACATGGGAGCTGCTGCGCCGGACGAGGGGCGCGGCCGCCGAGATCGGAGGCGCCCGGAACCGCCTTCGGCACATGCGCGCCGCGCTGGTCGAGACGCCCGGCGCCGGAACCGAGCTGTACGACAGCTTGGAGGAGGTCGAAGCGCAGCTGGAAGGGCTGGCCACCCGACTCCAGGGGGACCGGACCCGGCGCCGCTACAACGAACCGTCGGCGCCGTCGATCGCAGGGCGCGCGGGACAGGTGGCGGGCGGTCACTGGGGCACGCGCCAAGCCCCGACACGGACGCAGCGGACCAGCCTGCGGATCGCCGCCGACGCCTTCGCCGCCCTGTCGACGGAGCTGACGGCTCTCTTGGACGGCCGGCTGGGGGACCTGGAGGCGGCGCTGGAAGCGGCAGGCGCGCCGTGGACTCCGGGGCGGCGGCTCCCCCGGTGAGCGCTCCAGCGACGACGACCGGCGCCCGCCCGCGCCCGATGAGGATCGCCGTCTACGGCGCGGGCGGCGTCGGCGGCTACTACGGCGCGGTCCTTGCCCGGGCCGGCCACGAAGTCGCCCTGATCGCCCGGGGCGCCCACCTGGCGGCGATCCAGCGCTCGGGCCTGCGGGTCCGCTCGCCCGACGACGACTTCGTTGCCCGTCCGGCTCTGGCCACCTCCGACCCGGCGGATGCGGGCCCGATGGACGCCGTGATCGTGGCCGTCAAGTCCCTGGACCTGCCCCAGGCGGCGGAGCGGGCGAGACCGCTTCTCGGCGAAGACACCTTCGTGCTCCCCCTCTTGAACGGCGTGGACGCCCACGAGGTCCTGGCGGGCGCGGTCGGCAGGCGCCGGGTGGGCAAGGGAGCGACCCGCATCATCGGCCACGTCTCGGCGCCGGGAGAGATCAGCGTCGGGAAGTTGCAGCCGCATGTCGCAATGGCGGAGTGGGACGGCCAGGCGTCGGCCCGGACCCACGCGCTGGTGTCCGCCCTGCGCGCAGCCGGCGTAGAGGCCGAGGTCCCTCCCGACATCGACGCCGCCCTCTGGCAGAAGTTCGTGCTCGTCTGCCCGATGGGGGGTCTCTGCGCCGCCTGCCGCCAGCCCGTCGGCGTGGTCCGCTCGACTCCCGAGAGCCGCGAGCTGCTGCGCCGGGCGATGGAGGAGATCGTCGCCCTGGCCGTCGCCCGGGGCGTGGGGCTTTCCGACGAGGCAGTGACCGAGGGCATGGCCTTTGCGGACTCGGTCCCCGCCAACGCCGTCCCGTCTCTCCACAGGGACATCGCGGCAGGCTGGCCCTCGGAGCTCGACGCATGGTCGGGCGCGGTGGTGCGCCTGGCCTCCGAAGCAGGAGTGCCGACGCCGGTTCACAACTTCCTGCACGCCGTCCTTCGCCCGGGAGAGGAAGCGGCCCGTCGGCGCTTCCACGGGAACCGTCGCGAAGTGTAGATTTGGCGTCGGGCCGAAGCGGCGGAGCGTCGGGGCGGACGCCGGGCGTCGAGGCGAACGCTGGACCGACCGCCGAAGCGGCGGAGCGTCGCGCGAAACGCTGGAAGAGGAGGATGAGCCGTGCTGATGACGCCCTGGGTTCAGCGACTGCTGGCGGTCAACGTGATCGTGCACCTGCTTGCGCAGCTCCCGAGCCTCGACTTCGCCGGCCACTTCGCCCTCGCCCCCGCGGAGCTCCTCCAGCGCCCGTGGACGATCGTGACGTACATGTTTCTCCACGGCGGCTTCATGCACCTGGCGTCGAACATGATCAGCCTCTTCTTCTTCGGCCCTCGCCTGGAAGAACGCCTCGGCAGCCGGCGCTTCCTGGTGCTGTACTTCCTCTGCGGAATCTGCGGCGCCCTCCTCTCGCTGGTCCTCTTCGCCGTTGCTCCGTTCGGGTCGATGGTCGGCGCGTCCGGGGCCGTGTTCGGCGTGCTCGTCGGGTTCGCCCGCTACTGGCCCGACGACGCCATATACATCATGGGAGTGCTGCCGGTCCGCGCCCGAACCCTGGCCATCGTGCTGATCGCTGCGAGCCTGTTCGCGGGGGCCACGGGCGTGGGCGGCAACATCGCCCACTTCGCGCACCTGGGCGGCGGCTTGGCGGGCTGGGCGTACTTGGTGGCCTGGGAGCGCCAGCGCATCGCCCTGATCAAGGAGATCGCGGGCGCTCCGCGGAAGTCGAGCGAACGTCGCGCGCCCCAGGCCCGTCGCAAGCCGCAAGCCGCTCGGGAAGCGGACTCCCTGGAGCGGTGGAAGGCGATCCCCAGGGACCGGCTCCACGAACTCAATCGCGAAGAGCTCGAGACCCTGCTGAGGAAGGCCGAGGAGGGCGGCGTGAAGGCGCTGACGGCCGCCGAGCGGGCGTTCCTGGACCGGATAGCCGACGCGACGCAGCCGGCGACGTAAGCCCTCGAGTCCAGCTGCGCCGCCCCTGCCGAGGGAGGAGCCCGTGGCCGAAACGAACGCCGGCGGACCGCCCACGCCGATGCGACGGAGCCCGTCGGACGGCGAGCGCGTGGAGCTCTACCAGCGGTTGCGCCGGGTGGCCAGAAAGTTCGAGCGCGCTCCGGCCGCGAAGAAGAGCGAGCTGGCGGCCGCCGCGGCCCAGGAGCTGGTGGGCCCGGCAGTCGCGGACCGCGTCTGCGCGGGCGTCCCGGAAGTGGACGGACTGGGCGAGCTGGACGCCTACGCCGTGGCGTACCTCTCCGGTCTCTTGGAGGGAACCGTGGGCGATTGGATCGTCGCGGACCAGGACACCCGGATCGACGGCTGCGCCCCGGAGATGGTGAGCATTCGCGGCCTCGTCCCTCGATACTCGGCCTCGTGGCGTTCCGTGCTGATCGTCGGGGAGCGGGGCAGCGGCAAGGGCCAGCTGATGCGGGCGACAGCAGCGGCGCGAGGGAAGCAGCCGCCGCTGACGATCAACTTGGCGGCCGTCTCCGAAGGTGTCGCCGACTCCGAGCTCTTCGGCCACGTTCGGGGCGCCTTCACGGGCGCGGAGCGCACCCGCAAGGGGATCGTCAGGACGGCGAGCGAGAGCGAGGGCGCGCTCTACTTGGACGACGTTGCCGAGTGTCCCGAGCACATCCAGGTCCGTCTCCTCACCTGTCTGGACGACGGGGTCATTCGGCCGGTCGGGTCCGACGAGATCGTGTCGGTGGGTCGCGGACGGAACCGGAAGTTCAGGGTGTTCTCGTCCAGCCAACCCGGCGCGCTGCACAAGCTCCGCCCCGACCTGCGGGACCGGCTGGCCGGCCTTCTGATCGTCCTTCCCCCGCTCAGGCAGATGAGCCTGGACATCCTCCTCCTTGCCGACGTCGCGTTGCGGAGCCAAGCGGCCATAAGCTCCGAGGACGGCCGCAGAGTCCGGTTCTCAAGGGGCGCGCGCCGGGTCATGATGAGCTACTCGTGGCCCGGCAACATTCGTCAGCTGTTCAACCTGGTGGGTCGGGCTCTGGCAAAGGCAGCCGGGGCGCCCAGGATCGGCTCCGACGTCGTCAGGGCGTGCCTGCGCGACGAGCAATGGCTGCAGAAGCTGAGCGCGCGCGACGGTGCCGACGACGAGCTCGGCGGGGGCGAGCCGGGCCGGCGGGGACGAGCGCCGTTCCCCACATTGGCCGAGGCGGAGGCCCGACTCGTCCAGGAGGCTCTGGCCTGGACCGGCGGGAACGTCACGCAGGCGGCAAGGCTCCTGGGGGTGGACCGCATGACCCTCCACCGTCGCCGCAAGCGGATGTCCCAGGGCGAAGGATCGGCTGCTTCATCGTGACGAAAAGATGCATTATGCATCATGTGGTGTAACATAAATTGCACCAATCTTATGTGACTCCAGTACGGCTCATTACCTCGTATCCTCTTTCCCTTCAACACTTTAGGCTTCTTCAGGACGAGTCGCCGGAACGATGGCACGGATATTGCAGCAACGTGTCAGGACACCTATCCCCGCCGAGCCGTCCCTGGGCCGAGTCGCCTGGGTCGCGGCTCGAACGCCGATCACGAGGACGGAATCAGTGACCCGAATGACCAGCAAGACCTCGGCGGGGCCGTCAGCGTACTTGCTGGCTGTCTCCGCCGGCTTGGGGCTTCCGCTCTCTGCACAGTCCACTGGACCTGCGCTGATCCTAGAGGACAGCGTTGTTCTGCAAGAGACGGACGAGCACTTCCTCGGCAGGCCCATGGAGATGTTCATGGGCGACGACGGATCGTTCTTCGTCATCGACGCTTTTGCCGAAGCCGTTCTGCGCTTCGACCAGTCCGGGCGGCATATCCGCACGTACGGAAAGCGAGGCAGAGGCCCGGGCGAGTTCTCCCACGTCGGAATCGGAGGGTTCGCCTCGGAGGTCCTCGGAGTGGCCGACGGGAATCCTCCACGTAATCAGGAGATTGAGTTGTTCGACCTGCAGTCCGGCGAGCATGTGGGTCGGGTCGGGGCCGCGGGCCTCGTGACGGCGTTGGCGGCACACGACGGCGAACTGTGGGTGGGGACAATCGACCCCGAGACCTGGAAGTCGTTGGCGGTGAAGCCGCTCGCGGCCCTGCTCGAGGGGTCGACGTCGATTGCGCCGGACCGGCTACCGGTTCCCAAGCCGTATGTGGTCAACGAACTGATCATGGGGATGTTGGGAGTCGTGAGGCTGCATGTCGGCGAAGACGACTTGCTTGTGGGGTTCAGTGGCAGCCCGTTCGTGCTGCGAGTGACTCGCGACGGCGAGGTGCTCGACACCATCCCGTTGCTGGCCGCCGAGCGACGGGGCGTTCCCGGCGAAGACAGCTTCATCGAGTCGATGACACTTGATGAAGAAACTGCCTACGAGGAACTCTTCAGCGTGGCATCGACGCTGGTCAACCTGTCCAGGAGCGGCGGCTACGTGTTCACTGTCCACGCGGACGGCGAACTCCACGGCCAGCAAGTGAGCACCCGAATGTACGTGAGCAGCCTGAAGGAAGACGGTACGGAGCAGTGCCCCGACACGCCGATTCCCGCGTCCGACGTGGGGCGGGCTATTTCGGTGTTGCAAGGTTCCAGCCTGTTCGTCCTGGACCAGCGGATCGACGACGGTCCACAGCGTCTCCAGACTGTCGTGCGAAGGTTCACTGTGGACCCTCGCGACTGCACCGGCCAAGTCCGCACGCGACGGTGAAGCAGGTGGGCATCCGACGGCTCGCGACGGCGCTGTGGTTGGCGACGCTGGCCGCTGCGCCCTCCGCAGCCTCCGGCCAAGTAGTCTTGGGGCGGCTGGTGGAAGCCGGTCAGGGCAACGCCGTGGGCGGCGCCATGGCGGTGCTGGAGGACCGCTCGGGCCGAGGCCGGGCGCAAGCCCTCACCCGCACCGGCACCGGCCTCTTCCAGCTCGATGCGCCGGCCCCGGGCGAGTACCGAGTCCGAGCCGACCGGATCGGCTACGCGACCACCTACTCGGAGTGGTTCCGCCTTGCCGCCGGCGACACCGTGTCGCTGCGCATTGAAGCCCCTTTGGAGGCTGTCTCGCTGAAAGGCGTCGTGGCGGAGGCGGATCGTCGCTGCCGAGTGCGGCCCCAGGAGGCCATGGCCGTCGGCCGGGTCTGGGAAGAGGCCCGCAAGGCGCTGGCCGCCGCGGCTTGGACCCAGAGCCGAGGGACGTACGAGTACAAGCTGCTGGGGTTCGTCCGGCAGCTGGACCGGGAGGGTCGCAAGGTCGAGTCGGAGAACCGTGCGCTGGCACAGGGTTGGGCGAAGGCGCCTTACGTCTCGCGCCCGACCGACTCGCTCACCGCCCACGGCTACGCCCGGGTCACAGGCGAAGGGTCCTGGTTCTGGGCGCCGGACGCCGAAGCCCTGCTGGCCGACTCGTTTCTTGACACGCACTGCTTCCGCGTCGTGGCGGGCGGCGACGACGCCCCGGGCTTGGTGGGTCTCGCCTTCGAGCCCGTCTCCGGCCGGTCGGTGCCCGACATAGCGGGTACGATGTGGCTGGACCCGTCCACGGCCCGTCTCCGTCGGCTCGAGTACCGCTACGAGCGGCTGGGCGTACCTCCCGCACTGCTGGCGGCGGAGCCAGGGGGCGCGGTCCGGTTCCGGGAGCTGCCCAACGGCACGTGGATCGTGGACTCGTGGAGCATCCGGATGTTCCGGGCCGGCGTCGTCGAGCATCCGCTGACCGGGCGTCCGGCGGCGACTCTCGACGGGGTCACGGTGCAGGGCGGCGAGGTGCTGCGGGTCCACGGACCCGGCGGCGTGGTCTTCGACGCCGGCCCGGGGCTCCGCATCGCCGGCGTGGTCCGGGACAGCGTAGGGGCCGGACTGGCCGGCGCCCGCGTGTTCGCGCCGGGCGAGGGCCTCGAAGCGACGACGGGGCCGGACGGCGGCTTCGAGCTGACCCATGTGGGACCGGGCGAGTATCAGGTCTCCTACAGCCACCCCTACCTGGACGAGCTGTGGTACGCGCCCGATCCCGCCGAAGTGAAGGTGGACGGCGACGGCGACGCCGAGCCGGCCTGGGTGGAGTTCACGGCCCCGGCGACCAGCAAGATCATGAAGGACGTGTGCCGGGGCATGGACCCTCCTCGGAGCGTGCTGATCGAGGTCTCGGCGCTCGTCCAGCGTTCGGAACTTGCGACGCACGCGGACGAGGATGCCCCGCCCTGGAAGATCGTGTGGCCCCGCGGCATCCTGATGGGACATGTCCGCGACGCCCAAGGGAAGCCTCTTGCCGACGCCACCGTGCGCGTCCTGTCCCACGCCTACGACATGGCGGTTGCCACCAAGTTCGGCAGGGACAACCGCCACCCGGCGAAAGTATTGGAGAAGGAAGGCCAGCGGAGCGGCGTGGTAGTGACGACCAACAGCTCGGGGTTCTACCGGGCGTGCTGGGTGCCGACCAACACGCCGCTGCGGGTTGCGGTGTTGGACGACGACGAGACGCTGGTCCCGGGGCAGGAAGACGAAGGACGGCTGATGGCGAACGTGGTCGCCGTCACCGAGCGAGTGATCACGATCTCCCTCCAGGAACCCCATGTGACGCTGGACTTGGGCAACGAGCGGTGACGGCGTGCGCGGTGAGCCTCGTCTTCGCGTCCACCGTTGCAGGACAGCCGGTCGGCGAGGTCTCGGGCGAGGTCTCCTGTCTCGATTGCCGAATCACAATGGACACGGTCCTGACCCTTGAGGGATTCGACGGGCCTGGCAGCCATCTCGTCGACGACGCCTCGCGGGTCCTTGTGGACCATCGGGGACGGATCCTCGTGACGACCACTCCGAGCCACGAGATTGCCGTCTTCGGTGCGGACGGGAGGTTTCTGCGCGAGATCGGCGGGGCGGGCGAGGGGCCGGGAGAGTACATGGGAATCGCAGAGATCCACGTCGGCCCGAAGTATGTTCATGTGTTCGACATCAGCGGTCGCACCTTGCTGGACCCAGACCACGGCTTCGTCCGAAGAGACGGCTTTTGGGCTCAGAGCGGCTCGGCGACGGTCACGCAATCGGAGACGGTCGTCTTCGCGGGCGAGGTTCCCACGTCCGAGTCCTTCGGACACCACCTTCACATCCTGGACGAGGACGGCGCTCTGCGTTCGTACGGATGGGACGGGCGGGAAGCTCGCGGTCCAACGTGGCGATGGTTTGCAGTAGCGGCGAACGACACCATGGCATGGATTGCCGATGCCCGTTCCGGCCGGATGGAGATGTGGGCTCTCGTCCCCGTGCCGAAGCTGTCCCGGATCTTGTATCGGAACTTCGAGGAGTTCGACCGGGAGGCGTCGGCGGGTCCGCTGTGGCCCGGCACCTTCAACATTCGCGCGCGCCTCGACGACCACGGGCTCTGGATTCTCTGGGGAGCCCCGGATCCCGATTGGTCGCTGCGCACCCGCGACCCGGAAACTGCGGAACAATGGTACCTCGAGGCGCCCGTGCAGGCGATTGAGGACGGGGTGCTGGACCTGATCGACCCGGCGACAGGACGGACTCTGGCCCGCCACCGCAGCGACCTGCCGCTGCCGGGGTTCGTCGACGGTTCGGACATGGTGACCGCCTACGAAGAGACGAAGGCGGGCGTTCCCCGGCTTCACCTGTTGCGGCCGAACGTGCACGTCCGCTTCTAGCTGGGAGGACCGTCTGCGCTTGGGCGCCTCACGGCGGTCCCGGCGACGACCCGCCGGAGATCGCCAGCCGGCGGCTGCGGTACGTTGCCGAGCCGACGACGCCGTACCCGTTCCGCACGTTCTGGACGGGGTGGACTGCGTGCAGGTTGCCCCGGCTGCCAGTGGTCAGATACGCGTACAGGTGTCTGTCCATGGCGCCGACGTCCAGCATGGGACCCGGTCCCGCGCTGTCCACGGCCAAGTCGGGCACGTCGCCGGTGAAAGCTGGTTCATCCACGTCGGCGTACCAAGTCTCGACGCAGTTGATGCAGAATGCATGGCGCCGCCTGATCGCCACGAAGTAGCGATGAGCTGCAGTCGCGGGCGTCCAGCCGGCGGCCAGCGCATACGAGCCTCGGTTGCCCGAGAGGGACGCAACTTCGACTGCAAAGTTGCCGACCACCGTCGTCTCGCCCGAGGCGGGAAGGCGGCCCTCTGCGGTCGCCTCGACCCGGTATGTGGCGCCCACCTCCAGCTTGGCTTCCGGCGTCATGCAGTACCTGCCGAAATCGCCGGGGCGGGCGACTACTCCGAAAGACTTCGCAGCCCACCCGTCGTTGTCGCGAATGCACTGCTTGTAGTCGGTCATGACCACGCCGGCCGCGGCGGCTCGTGCGGCGTCCCACTCGGCGACCAAGGTCCATTCGGGGCCGCCGGAAGCGGTGTTGCGACGATGGATCGTCACTCGGACGCCGGAGAGGTGGGGACGGGAGTAGTGGTCGGCCGCTGCCACTTCGATCACTTGGCGCGCCGAGTCGGCGTCGAGCACGGCGAACACGAACAGTCGGTCGTTGAGCGTCTCGGGGAAGTCGCTGGGCGCCGTGGGTTCGCCGCACGAACCCAGCAGAACCGTCGCAGCGGCAAAAACGGCAACGGCCTCAAGCCGGAAGGGCTGCTTCTTGGACATGGTGCGCCTCATGCGTTTTCTAGAACCGAAAGTCGATTCCGATGGAAGGGGAAAGGGGCATCTGCCTGCCCGGCTTGAAGGTGTAGGGTTCGTCGAGTTCGGTGAAGCCGGTGAAGTTGTACCGAAGGACGTTCTTCCTGTTGCCCGCGTTCACGACCGACAAGTAGGGAATCAGCTTCCAGGAACCCCAGCGAAAGGCGCGTCGCACCGACAGATCGAGGCGCGCGTAGACCGGAAGCCGTCCCTGTGCGTCCGACCAGATGATCATCACGTCCAGCTCGGTCAGGTACGATCCGAACGGATCTTCCTGGAGCAGCTGCTCGGGACCGAAGCGAAGCGCGTCGTACGCTCCAGCCGGGAACCAGAACGGTCCGCCGGTGCCCACTATGGTCCGGAACGACGCCTCGACGCCGCCGGCAGGTCGGTCGCCAGCAACCCGTCGAACTCGTGGCGTCGGTCCCACTGGGGAGCGTACTCCGCCCCGGAGGAGTCGATGAACGCCGACTGCGCCCACTGGTACGACAGCCAGCCCCGCACCCGGCCCGAGTGCCGCTGCACCATGACTTCGAGGCCCCGCGCCCTGCCGTCGTGAAGCTCGACGCCGGAAGGGTCGCGCGAGAGGACCGGACGCCAGTGGGGCACCGACCTGAACCGCCGAGTCCAGACCCCCACCGACGCCGTCCACTCCTCGCCCCGCCAAGTGTCCACCGACACGCTGGTGCCGTCCGCCGCGCTGACGGGCGCGTCCCGGCCGTGCAGGAACCACATCGGAGCGCCCGGCTCCAGGGAGTAGGCGTCCCGCAGGACCGAGAGGAACTGGTACGTCCGGTCCACGCTGGCGCTCACCGCGAACGCGGAGGTCCGCAGCCGGACCGAGAACCGAGGCTCCAGGAAGCTGCGCCCGGAGCGGCGCTCGCTGCCGGCCCGAACGCCCGGCGCGATCCGAAGTGGCCCGGCCCAGCCCTCCAGCTCGGCGAACACGGAGAGGTGCTGGTAGGAGTCGGAGAGGTCGCCGTCCACGTAGCCGCCGATGCCGCCCGTGGTCCGCAGGGTCACCGGACCCGCCTCGAAGGCGACGCCGGCACGTCCTCCGAAGCGGTCGCCCCGGAGGGTGACCCCTGCGCGGAGTCCCGTCGCCGAGATGCGGTTCGTCGTCACGGGCGAGGTGGAGGTGCCCCCGCTGGTCCGCTCGCTGTCGTAGCGGCTGTAGTACGCGGTCACGTCGCTGGACATCCGGTGATCCGGCACCCACGACCAAGTGGCCGAAGTCGCCAGGTTCGCCCACTCGGAGGTGAACGAGTACTGGGTTCCGGACGACGAGAGGTCCCAGTCGAACACATCGTCCGATGCGAAGATCGAGAGGTGCAGCCGGTGCTCGTCCGCCGGATGGGCTTCGAGCCCGAAGTTCAGGTCGTGGAAGGAATACGGAACGTCGATCGTCGCAACGTCCACGAAGGCCTTCCGTCCGGCGGCCAGCCAGCGGAGTCCGCCCCACGGCGCGCTCCCGTCGGCGGCGAACCGGACGCCCAGCAGGCTGACGCCGCCAGCGAAGTGGGTGTCGTCGGCGCTTCCCGTCTTCTGGCGGGCCGCCACCACGCCGGAGAGCGCGCCGCCGTAGCGGGCGGGGATCGAGCCCCTGTAGAACTCGGTGGACTCGACGGCGTCGGCGTTGAAGGCGCCGAAGAGGCCGAACATGTGGTACGGCGCGAAGACGGGCGCCCCGTCGATCAGCACGGCGACTTGGTCGCTGCCGCCGCCTCGCACGAAGAGCTCGCCGGAGTAGTCGTTGACGTTGGCGACGCCGGGGAGCGCCTGGAGGCTGCGAAGGACGTCGGTCGCGACCAACGGCGGCACGGCCTTGATCTCGGCCTGGGTCATCCCGACGGCTCCGACGGCGACCTCCCGGTCGAAGAGGCGTCGGTGCAGCTTGATGGAGGTCATGCGGCGCTCGGCCTCGACGGTGAGCGGCGGCAGTTCGACGGCGGAGCGTTCAAGGGCGAGCACGACGACACCGCCCGCCTTCGGGACGGCGACGAGCGTGTCCAAGTCGGCATAGCCCAGGCGCCGGGCGACGACGCGCACGGCGTGGCCTTCTCCATGTCCGTCCACGAGCCCTCGGTCGTTGGTGACCCCTCCCGCGCGGTGTTCCGGGAAGTCCACGAGGACGCCGCTCACCGGCTCGCCGCTGGGCCGGTCGACGGTTCGGACCGCCCAAGCCCTCGAGTCGGGAGCCTGGGCGGCGAACGTGGGGCACGGCGGGGCCGAGCTCGCCAGGGCGGCCAGCGCGGCGACGAAGACACTGGCGCGTCTCATGGGAATCTCCTATGCGCTTCGGCGCCTCACGGCGGTCCCGGCGACGCCCCGCCGGAGATCGTCAGCCGGCGGCTGCGGTACGTTGCCGAGCCGACGACGCCGTACCCGTTCCGCACGTTCTGGACGGGGTGCACCTCGTGCAGGTTGCCCCTGTTGCCGGTGGTCAGGTATGTGTATAGGTGCCGATCCATTGCGACGACATCCAGCATGGGGTCCGGTCCTGCGCTGTCGACGGCCAGATCGGGCACCTTGCCCGCGAATCCCGGTTCGTCCACGTCGGCGTACCAAGTCTCGACGCAGTTCATGCAGGACCGATAGCGTCGCCTGACGGCCACGAAGTACCGGTGCGCCTCGGTGCTCGGCGTCCATCCGGCGGAGAGCGCGTACGAGCCTCGGTCGCCCGAGAGGGCCGCGACCTCGACTGCGAAGTCGCCGACCACCGTCGTCACCCCCGAAGCGGGAAGGCGGCCGTCCGCGGTCGCTTGGACCCGGTACGTGGCGCCCACCTCCAGCTGGGCTTCCGGCGTCATGCAGTACCTGCCGTCGCCTGACCAGTTGATGTCTCCGAGAGACTTCTCGGCCCACCCGTCATGGTGGCGACGGCACTGCTCGTAGTCGGTCATGGACACGCCGGCGCCGGCGGCGCGCGCACTGTCCCACTCGGCGATCAGGGTCCACTCGGGTTCGCCGGGAGCGGTGTTGCGGCTATGGATCGTCACTCGGAGCTCGGAGAGGTAGGGGCGGGCAAAGTGGTCTGCCCCCGCCACCTCGATGACCTGGCGCGCCGAGTCGGCATCAAGCACGGCGAACACGATCAGTCGGTCGTTGAGGGCCTCGGGGAAGTGGCTGGGCGCCGCCGGGCTGCCGCACGAGCCCGGAAGCGTCGCGACCGCAAGAGCCGTTGCGGCCGACAGCGGGGAGAGCTTTGTCGTCGACATGGTTGGCCTCGTGCTTTCTAGAACCGAAAGTCGATTCCGATGGAAGGGAAGCGGGGCATCTGCCTGCCGGGCCCGAATTCGTAGGGCTTGTCGGGGCCGGTGAAGACCGTGAAGGGGTACTGAACGACGTTCTCCCGGTTCCCTGCGTTCACCACGGAGATGTAGGGGACCAACTCCCAGGAACCCCAGCGAAACGCACGTCGCACCGACAGATCGAGGCGAGCGTACACCGGAAGCCTCCCCTGCTTGTCCGACCAGATCGTCATCAGGTCGGAAGTCGTCAGGTACTTGCCATAGCGCAGCTGCTCGATCCCGTTGATACGTTGCACCGCACTGAAGCGCAGCGCTTCGTACTTGCCGGCCGGGAACCAGAACGGTCCGCCGGTGCCCACCGTGGTCCGGAACGACGCCTCGACGCCGCCGGGCAGGTCGGTCGCCAGCAGCCCGTCGAACTCGTGGCGTCGGTCCCACTGGGGAGCGTACTCCACCCCGGAGGCGTCGCTGAACGCCGTCCGCGCCCACTGGTACGACAGCCAGCCCCGCACCCGGCCCGAGTGCCGCTGCACCATGACTTCGAGGCCCCGCGCCCCGCCGTCGTGAAGCTCTACGCCGGCGGGGTCCCGCGAGAGGACCGGACGCCAGTGGGGCACCGACCTGAACCGCCGAGTCCAGACCCCCACCGACGCCGTCCACTCCTCGCCCCGCCAAGTGTCCACCGACACGCTGGCGCCGTCCGCCGCGCTGACGGGCGTCTTCCGCCCATGCAGGAACCACATCGGGGCGCCCGGCTCGAGGGAGTGGGCGTCCCGCAGCACCGAGAGGAACTGGTACGTCCGGTCCACGCTGGCGCTCACCGCGAACGCGGAGGTCCGCAGCCGGACCGAGAACCGGGGCTCCAGGAAGTTGCGCCCGGAGCGCCGCTCGCTGCCGGCCCGAACGCCCGGCGCGATCCGAAGCGGACCGGCCCAGCCCTCCAGCTCGGCGAACGCGGAGAGGTGCTGGTAGGAGTCGGAGAGGTCGCCGTCCACGTAGCCGCCGATGCCGCCCGTGGTCCGCAGCGTCACCGGACCCGCCTCGAAGGCGACGCCGGCGCGTCCTCCGAAGCGGTCGCCCCGAAGGGTGACGCCTGCGCGGAGTCCCGTCGCCGAGATGCGGTTCGTCGTCACGGGCGAGGTGGAGGTGCCCCCGCTGGTCCGCTCGCTGTCGTAGCGGCTGTAGTACGCGGTCACGTCGCTGGACATCCGGTGATCCGGCACCCACGACCAAGTGGCCGAAGTCGCCAGGTTCGCCCACTCGGAGGTGAACGAGTACTGGGTGCCGGACGAGGCCATGTCCCAGTCGAACACGTCGTCCGACGCGAAGACGGAGAGGCGCAGGCGGTGCTCGTCCGCCGGATGGGCTTCGAGCCCGAAGTTCAGGTCGTGGAAGGAATACGGAACGTCGATCGTCGCAACGTTCACGAAGGCCTTCCGGCCGGCGGCCAGCCAGCGGAGTCCGCCCCACGGCGCGTTGCCGTCGGCGACGAACCGGACGCCCAGCACGCTGACGCCGCCGGCGAAGTGGGTGTCGTCGGCGCTTCCCGTCTTCTGGCGGGCCGCCACCACGCCGGAGAGCGCGCCGCCGTAGCGGGCGGGGATCGAGCCCCTGTAAAACTCGGTGGACTCGACGGCGTCGGCGTTGAAGGCGCCGAAGAGGCCGAACATGTGGTACGGCGCGAAGACGGGCGCGCCGTCGATCAGCACGGCGACTTGGTCGCTGCCGCCGCCCCGCACGAAGAGCTCGCCGGAGTAGTCGTTGACGTTGGCGACGCCGGGGAGCGCCTGGAGGCTGCGGAGGACGTCGGTCGCGACCAGCGGCGGCACGGCTTTGATCTCGGCCTGGGTCATCCCGACGGCTCCGACGGCGACCTCGCGGTCGAAGAGGCGTCGGTGCAGCTTGATGGAGGTCATGCGGCGCTCGGCCTCGACGGTGAGCGGCGGCAGCTCGACGGCGGAGCGTTCGAGGGCGAGCACGACGACACCGCCTGCCTTCGGGACGGCGACGAGCGTGTCCAAGTCGGCGTAGCCCAACCGCCGGGCGACGACGCGGACGGCGTGGCCTTCTCCATGTCCATCCACGAGCCCCCGGTCGTTGGTGACCCCGCCCGCGCGGTGTTCCGGGAAGTCCACGAGGACGCCGCTCACCGGCTCGCCGCTGGGCCGGTCGACGGTTCGGACCGCCCAGGCCCCCGAGTCGGGAGCCTGGGCGGCGAACGTGGGGCACGGCGGGGCCGAGCTCGCCAGGGCGGCCAGCGCGGCGACGAAGATGCTGGTGCGTTTCATCGGAGTTCTCCTATGGGCGTCCAGATCAACGCTGGTCGCCGTCGCCTGCGTCCTGGATCACTGGTCCCGGCACGTCGGCTTGGCGGTCGATCCGAGTTCCCCAATTCTCCTGCGGGCGGATCAGGAACAAGGCGTCGTACGCTGCGAGCGTGTTCACCGTGGTAGCCCTTCGACGGTCCCCGTCGGGTTCGTGGACGATCAGGTCCAGCTTGTCGGAGTCCCACGCGCCGGCGACTCCGATGTGGGCCGTACCCCGCCAGCTGATCCGGTGTTCCCTCAGGGGAATCGCGATCGCAAGCTCGATGTCTCCCGAGACCTCCTCAACCCGGGCGAGGAGTTCGTCCTCGTCGATGTCGAGAGCGGCGGCGCTGCCTGTCAGCAGCCCGGCGCCTTCCGGGCTCCGCAGGTAGTCGGCCAGCAGCAGGCGGTGCTCGACCGCCGTAGAGGCTCTCATGGCCGCCAGGATGCTGTGCCGGACGGCGGGAGCGCCCAAGGCCGCGGCGGCAGCCCGCGCCAGCTGGGAGATGCCCTGGTCCGCCTGCGCGACGATCGGCGGCTCGGGCTCGTCGGTGGGGGCGACGGGACGCGAGGTCTCGTCGCACGCGGTCAGCGCCAGGGCTGCCGCGATGAGGAACTGCTTGGCGTATGTCATGCTGCTTCTCCTCTGCGGGGCGTCTCGGGCGCCTGCCCCGTCGGTTCGTCCGGGGGCCGGATCGGGCCGGCCCGCTCGTGCCCGTACTTCTTGCTACTCCGGTCGGCCCCCAAGGTTCCCGGAAGGGTTCCCGCGGCGGCGCAGGCGGGCTGACCAAGAACGAGCTCGCAAGGCCACCGAGAGGTGCCGAAGCCCGTTGCCGCAGAGCCCAGCGCATGACGGTCCATCGTCGCCGGAAGCGGATGCACCCGGCGAAAACCAAAGCTACTCATGAGATAAACGATGCATATTGCATCATATGACGCATCATATTGCATCATTATGCTAGTGAGCCTGATGAAGCCGCAAGAGTCGGCCAAGTACCTCACTCATATCTCTTTCCCATCAACGCCTAGGCCCCCTTCGCAACGAGTCGCTGGCATGATGGCACGAATATTGCCAGCTGTACGTTCAGCTGTACGTTGTAGTTGACCGAGGCCGCACTGGGCCCGCAAACGCCGATGACGAGGATGGAGTCAAATGGCGACAATCCGGCAGAGGACCAAGTTCCTCCTGGGCATCACTGCCCTCTTACTGGTGGGTGTCGCGTCTGCGCCGGAGCGCTTGGCCGGGGCTCCCGTGTTCCAGTCGCGGCCAATGGCCGACACGCTGCAGCACCACTGGACCCGGGCGGAGTTCAACGGCGTTCCTTTGGTTCGGCCCACGGTCTTGCTGGTCACCAGCTGGGACGAGATTTGGGTCACGGATGGGGGAGATCGAACAGTGTACAGGTGGTCCGTCGACGGAAAAGAACTGTCTTCGATCGGCCGAAACGGCGCTGGCCCCGGAGAGTACCTGAGTCCAGGCCTGTTGGTGGAACTAGATGAAGACTCCGTGGGCGTCTGGGATCGCCAGTTGCAGCGCATGAGCTTCTTTGACAAAGTCGGCCGATTCCTGAGCTACCGGGAAATCGCCTTGTCGAGTGACTCTCACGGCTTCATGACATCGGTGGGACTTCGGAACGACACGTCGTTGGTCATGTCGATTCGCTACCCTGGCCTAGAACCAAGCCCGGTCGACAATCGAGTCGTCCTATGGAGGTTCGTCGGCAACGGCCTTCGAGCGGACTCTCTTCTCTCCATGCCCGGCACACATATGGCAACCTTTCGACAAGACAACTACAGGACACGCTACCTGTCTCCCTTTACCCCTCATGCCTATGCCTTCATGACTCCCGACCGCCGTACCATCATAGGCTGGGGTGGACGTAGCAAGCTAGTCGTCTACGATTCCACCATGCAGCAGTCCAAAGTGGTGCCCTTGGGATTGCCCACGTTGCCCGTCACAAGGGAAAACAGAGACGCCTTTGCGGATTCCTTGTCGGTTGCTCTTGAACAAAACATAACCCGGTCCGGTGCTGGGCCGTCGGATCGCGCAGTAATGAGAACTATGCACCAGAGGGTACTTCGCGAGTTGAAGTTCCCAAGTGATCACCCCCGCTACACCGACGCCTTCCTGGGTGTGGACGATCTCCTCTGGGTCCGACTCCCCGCAGACGCACACGCAAAGCACCTCGAGTGGCGAGCCTACGACATGGATGGTTTCGGTCATGTCAGGACCGCATACATCCCTGCCGACGGATTGTTTCTGAACACGCGCACGGACGGTTCATCGTTTTTTGTTACCAAGCAGGACGAGCTGGGCCAGTCGTACTTGGCACAATACGGCCTTCGGCTCTGAAGCTGGCCGCGATCGTCTCGAGTCGCGCCCGGAGCGCCGCTCGCTGCCGGCCCGACCGCCGTCAGGTCAGGAGATCGCTCGTCTGCGGAAGAGTCGATCCGCCAGCACGGCGGCTGCAGGGGCGGCGACGGCGGCCATGACGAGCCCGATGGCCCGGGAGCCGGCGAACCCGTCCTCTTCGCTCGTAAGGGCCAGGACGACGCCGGGCGCCGACATGACGGCGTTGGCCACGGCGTTCTTCCATGCGCTGCCGGAGGACAAGCTGGTGCGTCCCGCCCTGCCTACGGCGAACCCCACGCCGACGGACGGGCCCAGATACAGGACCAGTCGAGCGCCGGCGTTGGCTGCGGTTCCGCACTTGGGCTTGGAGAAGTGGCGAGCGAGGCCGTCGAAGTCGAGGCAGCGGCGGGACACGGCGTAGCCGACCAGCAGTCCGGCGGTGTTGGCTGCCGAGGCGGCGGCCATGGCCCGCCCCCAACCGTAGGGTCGGGACTCGAGCGACCAGTCGTAGGTGCGGCCGAAGGAAGTGCCGCGGCTGTCGGGGAACGAGGCGCCGGAGAACGTCTCGATCACCACCACCCCGAACCTGGAGTCGGTTCCGTAGCGGACGCCGGCCTCTCCGGGCGGCACAGCCTCCACGCTTCTCACGTCCGTGATGGGAAGCGTGTTGAGCGTCAGCAGGCCGTTGGCCTGGCGGACGTTGTCCACGACGACCACGGGCGCCAGGCACCCGCTGCCTGCGAGGGCGAAGGGACTGCGGAACTCCACGCAGACCATCTCGCCGGGCTGGCTGCGACCGCTGCGGACCCGCATCCCGGGCAGCAGCTGGGCAAGGGCGTTGATCAGGTGGGCGCCGGTTCGTGCAACGGGGGCGAGCTCCTCGGCGGTGATCCTGTGGCGCGCCGTTCCCCGCGCTCGATCCAGGCGCGCTTCCCGGGTGGGGACCTCCACGACCACGGGGCTCAATGCAATGGTCGAACGGGACAAGGCGATCCGCAGGGCGATGGGCTCCCCGTCCGCCAGCGCGAGCTCTTCGCTGAAAGCGCCGTATGCAAGGTGGGCGACGGCGACTTCGTACCGGCCGTCGGGCGCGCGCTCGACTCGGAAGAGGCCGGAGGGAGTGGTCTCGACTTCGATCCGGGAGTGGCCGGCGTCGTCGCGGGCCCGGTTCTCGACGGCGCCTTCGGCGGCCTCCACGAGGACCAATTCGACCACTGCGCCTTCGATCCCCCGGCCGGTTTCCGCGTCCACGACCCGCCCGGAGATTCGCGGCGGCCGTTCGCGTTCCTGGGGCGCGGCAAGGCCGTCGAGGGGCGTCGAGCCCGCTGCCGCCGAGCCCAGTGCGAGCCCCAGCGCCGCCGCCAGCCGCAACGCCTCGCGGCGCCGGCCGGCGGCCTTCCACCGCGCTACCAATCGATTCGCCAGATCCGTCCTCCTTCTCCCGCCGCCCAGCCCACCCGCCCTTCGGGAGCGAAGGCCACCGCCCAGGCGCTCACGCCGGGGATCGGCTGCCAGCTTCGGCCCGAGTCGGCGGTGTAGGCCGCGCCCGGCGGCGCCACCGCGACCACGCGCCTGCCCGCCGACGAGACGGCGACCGCGCTTCCGTACACCGCCCCCGGGACGGGAACGGGCGCCGCTTCGGTCCAGCTCGTGCCGCCGTCGGGCGTAGCTGCCGCGTTGGCGACGACTTGGTCCTGGGCCCTCAAGTCGCCCCCCAGCGCCATTGCAAGTTCCCCGCCCCCGGCAGCAAGCGTGAACGCGCCCGCGGCCGGTCCCGCCGGAAGGGGAAGGGCGGTCGCGGTCCAGCGGCGGCCGTAGTCCCGGGTGACCAGGAGACGGGCGGCGTCGCCGGCGCCGGTTCCGATCCAGCCTTGCCCCGACGGCCCCGCAAGCGCGCACGTGCCGCTGGCGGCGAAGCCCCCCTCCGAGCCGGCCGCCGGGGGCAGGTCGCGAGGCAAGACGCGGCTCCAGCGCTTCCCCCCGTCGCCGGTGACGAGGACGTAGGGGACGCCGTCGAACGAGTCCCCGTAGGCGAAGCCTCTGTCGGCGTCCCAGAAGTCGAGGCAGTCCAGGAAGCCGTCCGGCTCGTCCATGAGGAAGTCCAAGCGCCACGACTCGCCGCCGTCCCTGGTGGCGTAGATGCGGGACGAGGGGCCGCTGCCCGAGGTCATCGCCACCGCCGACTCCCAGGAGAAGGCGTGCACGTCGCGGAACTGCAGGGAGTCGCCTCCGGGAGCCGAGACTCGGCGCCACGAGCCGCCGCCGTCGTCGGTGCGAAGCAGGACCCCGCCGTGTCCGCCTGCCCACGCCACCTCCTCGGAAACGACGCTGACCGCCTGGAGGACCATTGCGACGCCCGACTCCTGCTCGGCGACGATGGGGTCGGCGCCCCCCGCGCCTTCGGTCGCGTCGCCCTCGGCCCCCGCGCCTCTGTCCGTCCCGGCGGCTCGTCCCGCCTCTGGGTCGCCGCCGGCCTCTGGGTTGCCGCCCGCGTCTTCGCCTCCGCCCGCTTCCAGGTCGCCGCCCGCTTCCGCGCCTCCGCCCGCTTCCGCGCCCCGTCGCCGGTAGATCTGCCGCGCCTCCTCGAACTGGGCGAAGACGTGCTCCTTCTCCCGCTCGGAACGCCATCCGGGCCACTCCCGAGCCATCGCTTCCAGCTTGTCGATCCATCGGACGGCGTAGTCGGCGGCGGCGGCGCTGCGCACGGGCCGGCCCGCCACGCGCACCCACACCGGGTTGGTGAACGCCTGGGGGTAGGTCGTGTCCAGCGGCCAGCGGTCCTCCCGCCGTCCTTCGACCCGCAGGTGGAACCACCCGCTCCCGGGCACGGCGACCCGTTCGTCCATGGACAGTTCGCGCCGGTTCCCGTCGAACGCCCACTCCCGCACCACCTCGCCGTTGAAGACCAGCTCCGCCCGGTCCAGCGCCACTACGCTCCACACCCTCCCGCGCACCGACACTTGGCCGGGAGCATCCAGCTCCACGTCGCCTCCCGGCCCTCGGCCGTCCACCGAGAACTCGATCAGCGGCCCGGAGCTCGCGTACGCCCGGCCCGCCCGCAGCCCAGCGAACCAACCGTCCATGGACAGGCCCCCGTCGCGAGTGCGCACGTAGGTCCGCATGGAACCCACCAACGGCGTCGCGTGAAGGCTGGAGATCGAGTCCTCGCCGCCGACTGCGGCCACCCGGAACCCATTGTTCCACACGGCGTAGAGGGGAGGCCAGCCGTCTTGCGGCGTGGACCACTCCACCGCGTCGGCGGCCGCCAGCGCCGCGTCCACGATGAAGCCCTTGGCGCCGCCCAGGTTCCCCTCCAGCGGGTCGCCCGAGTAGAACGAGTGCACGTATCCAGTCGTCGCCCCTTGAGCCTTCGCCTTCCGCAGCATGTCGGTGTTGCTGGGGTACAGGCTCTCTATTGCGGTGCCCTCGTACCCGGTGGCGTAGGGCGCGATCAGGTGGTCCCGGTGTCCGAACATGAACACGTGCCCGTAGAAGGGCGGGCGGTACTCCTGGCCCACCACCAGCATCCGCTCGGGCTCGGAGAGCGGGTGCGCGCCCCCGCCGGGAACCCAGTACTGGTGGTCGAGGACGCGGTTGTCCTTGTTGGCCACCTGCTCGTTCACGACGTCCTGGTCCTCGGCGGCCGACATCATCATCAAGTTGGACAAGGAGTTGCGCAGGTTGCCGGCGTAGTTCATGTGCACGTGGGTGGAGCCGGAGAACCACCCGTCGTCCGACACGTCCGACACCTCTTCCAGCACCACGGCCAGGGCGGCGACCTCGCCTTCGCGGATCTCCACCTGCCGGGTGTCGGGACGTGTCTCGAAGCCCCGAACCACCGTGATTCGGGCGGGGCCCACGGGCAGCTCGACGGTGAAGGAACCGGGGTGGTGGAAGACCCTGTCGCCCTCGCGGCTGACTCGGGCGTAGGCGTCGGCGGGGGCGTAGAACTTGCCGTCCGCCGCCTCCAGGTGGACCCGCGTGGCCATTGCCCGGCCCGCTTGGTCCAACGTCGCGACCGAGAGGGTTCCCATGGGCCGGGCCCAGCGTCGCTCGGTGATTTCGACCTTCCGCAGGGCGCCGCCGTTGGTCTCCAGAAGGTGGAGGTGGGGAAGGCCGTCCCCGCCGCCGTCCCCGTGAGCGCCCGCCGAGGCTTCTCCGTTGGCCACGAAGGCGATCCATTCGGCGTCTGGAGACCAGCGGGGGTGAAAGGCGTCGTGCCGGAAGAAGGTGAGCTTGTACGGTTCGCCGCCGACCGTCGGCTGCACGTAGAGGTTCTGGAACTGATCGGCGGCCCCCGCCGTGGAAGAGTAGACGAAGCGCTTGCCGTCGTACGCCACGTCGGGCTGGGTGCGGTACAGCGTCTGTTCGTCCAGGACGACTCGGCGCTCCTCGATGCCGCCGGCCTTCGCGGGCACGCGATAGACGTTGCCGCTGCCCAGGGCCACGTCCCGGTTGGAGACCAGCAGCAGCTCGTCGCCCCCCGGAAGCCACGCCGGCGAGATGTGCATGTCCCACGAACCGAAGTAGAGTCGGTCGCGCCCGAAGGAGTTGTCCTCGGTGACCGCTTCGGGCGGGCCGGTCCAGCGACCGTCGGCGAAGGGGCGGACGTAGACGTTGAAGTATCCGCTGGGCGCCGTGGAGACGTACGCGATCCGGCTCCCGTCCGGCGAGAAGCGGGGGTCGGCATGAACGTGGCGGGGGTCGCCGGGGCTGGTCGGGCCGGGGCTGGTCGGGTTGCCGGGACTGGTCGGGTTGCCTGGGTCGGTCGGGTCGTCGGGGTTGGCCAACTCGCCGGGGCCGGTCAGAGACAGACGCTCGCCGGTGGCGGTGTTCATGACCTCGAGGGCTATTGCGCCGCCCCCGTCGTCGGCGGTGTAGACGAGCCACTCGCCGCTTGGGGAGTAGTTGGGGGACGAGTAGTAGTCGGCGCCGTGGACGACCTCCACGGCCGTGCCCGTGGCCGGGTCCACTTCCCAGATCGAGCCGCTCATCGACACGGCGATCCTCTCGCCGTCGGGACGCCACTCCGGATACCAGGGGGACGAGGCCGGGGCGGGGGGAAGGTAGAAGTTGTGCATGTAGTTGCCGCCGTGGGCGGCCGCGGGGTAGGCGCGCTGGGCGGCCGCGGCGGCGGTCGGCAGGACCGAAGCGAAGACCGAGGCCAGGACCAGGACGGCCGGCAAGGCCGAGCAGGCGGGCGGGAGCTTCGCGGCGCGGGTCCCGGCGGAACCGGCGGGAGACCAAGGATGGAAGGAATGGCGGGTCATGGCGTCTGGGCAGCTCGGGAAGCGGCGGGCGCGACAGGTGAACGTTTGCCGCCCGGTGATCGTACCGCTGCACAAGCGATCGCACCAACGCCCACGAACGCACCAACGCCCACGAACGACGAGAGGAACCGGCTGAAATGACTGAAGCCGCCGAGACCGAAGACCGAAGCGGCGCTCTCGCGTCGCAGGACGCGACCGACAACGAGCAGGACGCGACCGACCAGGATCGGCGCCCCAGGGACCGGCTTCCCGAGGGCCCGCGCCCGTTCGGCGTCGATCGCTTGCCCCCGCTCGCGGGGTGGCCCCGGCGTCCGCTGCTGCGGTGGACCTGCGGCGGCGCGGCGGCGGTGGCGGCCGTCGTCCTTCCGTTCTTGCTGGGACGAGCCTTCGGACCGGCGCTGCGCGGAGCGGCCATGGTGACCACCGCGACCAGCCCGGCGGCTTCGGTGGTCGCGTTCGACGACGCTTCCCGGACCGCCGCCGCGTTCATGGCGGGCAGGGACACCGCCACGGTGAGGGTGCGCCGGCCGACGACGGCCCGCGAACTCCTCCGCCTCTACCACCTGGAGAACAACCTTTCGGCCCGGGCCGCGCTCCTGGAACAGCTTGGGGTTGCGGACCTGGAGACCGTGCTGCCCGAGGGCTCTTCCTTCTCCTTCGTGCTCTCGCCGGAACGCCTGGAACCGTGAGCGGGAGGGACAGGCGCGCGCAGGACGGGCAGGAACGCGAGCAGGTGCTGTACGAGCGCGAGCAGGAGCTGACGAAGCTGTACCGCCAGGTCCTGGAGGCGGTCCGCGAGGACGCCGAGGAGGCGATCGGGGAAGCAGTGCGAAGCGCGGCGCCGACGGCGGCCGACTGGGAAGGGATCGTGCGGCGCGTGGTGCGGGAGGAGATGGCGGGGGTCGCGCCCGCCGGAGCCGAGGGGGCCGGTTCGGCGCCCGCGCGCAAACCGGCTTCGAAGCTGTGGCCGACGTGGGCTGCGGCCGGCGTGGGCGCCGTGGGGGCGGCGATGCTCGTGGGAGCGGGGTGGTGGATGGGAAGGCTGTCGGGACCGTGGCCGGAGAGGGCGACGGACGCGGGCGGCGTTCCAGCGGTCGCGACGGACACGACGGCTCCGTCCGTGGACGCGACGCCGGACGGAGCGGCGGACACGGCGGCGGGCGTGAGGACGGACACTCTGATGGACATTACGACGGACACAATGGGCGCAAACGGCAATCTTTTGCAGGTCGTTCCGCCGGACACGACACCGGACAGTGCAAGGGACATTTTGGGCCTCGAAATCTTGCCGAAAGGTGTCCCGTGACCGTGGCGGGGTCGGGCGCGAGCGGTTGCGGGGCGCAGCGCCGGCGCCTGGACCGCCACCTCTTCGCGTCCAACGTCTCCGCCTACAACTCGGCGTGGGAGACCTACGGCTGGACCGAGGGGCTGGACCGGGTCCGGGCGGGACGGCTGGAGGAGCGGGTGCCGTGGGGCGCCGAGCTGGCGGAGTCGGCCGATCCGCCGACGCTCGTTCATGGAGGCGCCCCTGGCCGAGGCGCCGCGTCGCAAGACCCCGCCCTGGGGCCGATAGGACTGCCGGAAGCCTTCCTGCCGCTGGACGGCCGCCTCGGCTTCTGCCTGTCGGGCATCGTGCGGCCTTCGCACGACGGAGCGCCCGCCCGTCGGCCTCGCATCGCAACCCATACGCTCCTCTTCCACGAGTCCCTCTTCCGGGAGATCGACGGCTTTCCGCAGGGTCTCCACCTGGACTTGCCGGCGACCACGGACGGCGCGGAGGCGAGTTGGTTCGCCCAGCTCCGCCGCTCCGCGCCGGCGGCTCCGGGAGTGCTGGCCGAGCCTCGGTACGCGCCGAATCCGCAGGGGTTCCGCCGCGCCCGGCTGCAAGAGGTGGCGAGACTGGCGCGGGCCGCAGTCGCCGCGCTTGGAGCCCATCCGGCCCGGGAAGCTCTGGAGGAGGTGTACCGCGCCGTCGGCGGAGTGCTCGAACCAGCCGGCGACGCAGGGCGGGGGAAGGTCTCCGCCGGAGGTCCCGTCCGGGTGGCAGGAGGACGGCGCGGGGCCTGCCTTCTCATGCGCCTGGCTTGGCTGTCGCTGCCGCTGGCGGATCGCGCCCGCGTCTTCTACTCGATCCTCGACCTTCGGGGACGGCATCCGACTCCCTGCCTGGTTCCCGGGGCCGGGGCGCCCGCGTCTGCCCCGGGCACCGCACTGGACCCGCGCACCGCACCGGCCTCCCGCGCCGCACTGGCCGACTCGGGCGGGCCGGACCCCCTGGGCGCATGGGCCGCGCTGGTTCTCGGGGCGCCGAAGGAGTACGCCCGCGTCGGCGCCAGGATCGACGCGAGGGGCATGTCTCTCTATCGGCGGGAGAGCGAGCCCTATGTCGTCCACTGGGCGCCGGCGCGGCTCGGGGCGGTCGATCTGCTGGAGCGGGCCCGCCTCGAATCTCGGGGCGCCGGGCGGTGGCGAGGGCTTGGCCGGCTGGCGGCGGCGGACTTGGGCGCGCGGTCGCCGGACCGACCGGCGGAGTGGGTCGAGGCCGTGCCTCGCGACCCGCTCCTGGCGAACAACCGCCGCTTTCACGAGGGACTGGTTCGCGGGCTCGGCGGCAGGCTTCCCGTCGCCGGCGAAGCGGGACCGCCCGAAGCGCGGGTCGCGACGGCGCGCTTGGCCGTCTTGGCAGGCACCCGCGCCCGCCGTCGGGAGGACGACGTACCCGGCGGCCCGACTGTTGACTCGGGCCAGGTCTTGGCGGACACGCGCGCCCGCCGTCGGGAGGACGACAGACTGGCGCTGCTGGTCAAGGGGATGCGGTCCTTGGCGGAAGCCGGCGCCGACGCCGGCGAGCTCGGGGCCGCCGTCCGAGGAACGCAAGAGCACGACGGGGACGAGGCGGTCGGGCTGGCGGGCATCGCCGCCCAGATTCTTGGGTCCCTGGGCCGGGGCACCGACGTCCCGACGATGGTGGCGGCCGCCGGCCTCCCGGATCCGATCGCCCCCGCCTTGGCCCGGGACTTGGTCGAGGTGTTCCTGGCCGGGTCCAATCGAGCGCGTTCGTCTTGGCAGGCCCTGCTGGAAAGGGTCTGGACGAGCGCCGCGGCTTCCCGTGCGACAGGCTCGGACCCCTCGGACCCCGGCCATGCGGAGTTGGAAGCGCTTCAGCGGCTGGCGTGGATCGAACGGCGCAGGTGGGGCTCCACGCCCCTAGTCTCCCTGGCGGCGAAGGGCCGACCCGGAGCCCTCGCCTTGGCGCGCCGTCTCATGGAACACGAACCCGGGCCGCCGCTCTCCGTGTTCCTGGCGCTGAGGGCGGTCGTGGTGCGCCGCCCGGCTGGGGCCCGCCGTTCCTTGGCACGAGGGCGCTCCTCCCGCAACACGGCCGGCTCGGCATGAGCGAAGAGCGCTCCGAGAGCCAAGTCGCCCGGATTCTGGAGCGGCTTCGGAACGAGGTCATGCGGGAGAGGGCCGGCGACGCGCCCGCTGCCGAGGTTGCCCCCGCCGCCGAAGACGCGGCGGCCGCGGAAGACGGGCCGGAATCGGCGCATCCGGCGTCGCCAGCCCAGGGGTTCCCGGCTCCGCCGCCCGATGGTTCGCCGCCTGCGTTTCCGACTCCCGTCGCCCGGACGCCCGACGAGCGGTCGGCGGACGAGCTCCGCCCACGGGCTACCCGCGCCGGTCGCCGTCGCGGCTCCCCAGGCCTGCACAGCAAGCGGGTGCAGGCGGCGGACCGCTCCGCATCCTCCACCGCCGTCGAGGAGCTCGTGGAGCACCGTCGCCGGAGGCGGGGCAAGCTCTTCGGCATCGCCGGACTTCCCCGCCACGGCAAGACGACCCTGGCCGACCGCCTGCGGGAGCGCGCCGCCGATCGACCGGGGGCCGACCTGCGCTACAACAAGACCGAGCGGGGCGACGTCAACATCTACTACCTGCCCGGCAGGCGGGACCACCACGTCCTGGTGGACATGGCGGGCGAGGACTACCAAGTGCTGGGGGACTACGAACGGGAGCTGCCCCAACTCATGGAGGCGTTCCTCTGGCCGGTCCTCCAGCGGCTGGACGGATTGGCGCTTCTCATGGCGCTGCCCGTCGTCTGGTCGGGCTGGAACCGCGGCGACGATCCGCGCCGCCGGGCGCCCTCGTCCGACGAGCAAGAAGAGATGGCCGCGGCCGCGGAACGCATGGCGAACGCCCACAAGATGCTGCTGAAGTACGCGGTGGTGGCGCTGAAGTCGAAGGCGGCCCGCCCTCCCACCCGGGACCAGGTGGACGACGCCTTCAAGCGGGCGCCCAAGTACGACCGACCGGTCGCAGTCGTGCTCTCCAAGGCCGACCTCTACACCGGCCGCGCGCGGGACCGCCTTCACACCCCCGACCTGCCCCGGCTGGGCCACCGGACGCCCGTCGGGCTGCGGCCGGGCGTGTCGGAGCCCCTGCTGACGGCCGCCGCCCACTTCCCCGACTTCCTGGAGTTCCTGGAGCGCCGAGTGCGGTGCTTCAAGTGGTCGTTCTGCCAGGCGCTGGAAGACCGAAGCCCCGAACCGGACCCCTTGGACGCGGCGGGCGACGCGGAACCGGGCACGAACACTCTGATCGGCGGCGACGGGGTGGTGGACTTCCTGGCCCGCCATCCGTGGCGGGCGCCCGGCCTGTCGTCGGCCATGGCGATCCGGCTGGACCGGCGCATCAGGCGCGAAGCGTGGAGCCGACTCGGGCAAGAGCGGCGGTCGGCCCCGAATCCCGCCGGGCGCGAGGGCTGAGGTGGGCTGGGCGACGGTCTTCGGCGTCGGCGCCCGCCGGGTGGCGCCGGACGGCCCGGCGCGGTGGGTTCTGCTCGGGACGTGCGTCGCCGTGGGCGCGGCCTGCGCTTGGATGGGCCGGTCGCTGCTCGGGTCGGCGCCGGCCGAGGACACGCTGGCCAGCGCGCACCGGTTCCTGGACCAGCCCCTGCGGCTGGGGCGAGCACTGGACGTGTCGTGGCGCTTCGCGGTGAGGGACGGCGGCGGGATGGCCGGGCGCGTGGACGACCTGCTCGCTCCGCCCCTGCCTCCCTTCCTGTGCTCGGCGAGGTGGCCCGGCGCGAGGGCCGACGAGGCCCGCGTGCTCGATCGGACGATCCGCCAAGCCCAGCAAGCCGCAGCGGCCGACAGTCGCGCCGGTCTCGCGAACGCGGTCGAGTCGCTCGAGAACCAAGTCGCAGCCGCGTCCGCCGCCGCCGAGCCCTTGGCTCTCTACGCCGTTGCGCGGGCAAGGGCCGCCGGCGGGGACTGGTCCGGCGCCGCCCGCGCGCTCGAGCTGGTCCCCCTCGTGCAGCGCGGAGGCGGGCCGCTGCCGGTGGTGCCTCGCTCCGCCGCCGCACAGGGCGTCGGGTCGGCGGGCGCGCCGCGCTCCCTGGCGGTTCTGGCCTTCCACGCGCGCTACCTGGCGGGCAGGGCGGCTCACGGCCGAGGCCGTCCGGAAGACGCGATCGGTCACTTCCGCCGCGCTCTCAACGCGGTCCGCTACGTCCTGGACGGCTCTCGCGGAGCCGGACCTGGAGGGCACTTCCGGCGAATCGAGATGCGGCCCGGGGTCCTCTCCTGCTCCGGCGCCGCGCAACCCGGCCTCACGTCGCTGGACGCCTACTCCGGGCTGGTGGCGGCCTACTTGGCGGCCCCGGAGTTCCGCGACCCGGAGGGCTTGGCCGGCGAAGTCGCCCGCCGTCGTCTGGAGATGGACCCGGGCGACCCGCTGGCGCCTCTGGTTCGGTACGCCCAGCAAGCGGCCGCCGACGCTCGGCCAGCCCAAGGCTCGATCCCCGAGAACGTCCTCTGGGCGGCGTCCAACTTGCAGCGGGTCTACCACTACAACCGACTGCGCCCGGACCCTCGGCTTGCCGCCGGCAGGGCCGTCCTGACTTGGCAGGTGCTCGACCGCCCGGAATGGACGCGGGCGCTGGAGCTGAACGCGCCGGCGCAGTGCGAGATGCTCGCCGGCGTGGCCGCCGGAGTGGGACGGGAGGGCGGGACCATCGGCGGTCCGGCGGGCTCGGCGGCAGCCGGCGACAGCGCCTGGGCGGCCGTGGCGGTCCACACCTTCGCCCGCCTGGAAGAGCGGTGTCCCGAGGGAGCGGACGAACCTGTGGCCGAATCGGTCCGAGAGCGATGGCTGGACAGATCGGGAGGGTTCATTCACGGGGGAGTGGTGGTCCGCTACGAGGCGCGGCGGCGAGAGCTGGAGGCCGGAGGGAGAGGCGTCGGGCTTTCGGGCGGAGCCGCGACGGGAGCGGGCGAGGTCCTGGACGAGGCTCGAAGCCACGTTCGGACGTTCTGCCAGGGCGCGGTGCCGCCGGACCTGAGCGCAGGGATCGATCCCCGCGCGGCGTGCGAGTTCGTGTCGGCGTGGAGGCGGGCCGTCTTCCACGACGTGGCCGACCAGATGGTCCAGCAGGTGCGCGGCGGCGGCGTCCCCGCGGCCCGGGACGCGGCAGAGTACGTGCGGACGGTGGAGGCCGCCGTCGCCCATGCGGGCCTTCGTCCGTCCGATGTGTACGGCGTCGAGGAAGTGGCCCCGCTGCTTCGGTCGCAGGGGGGCGTCCGCGCCTGGAGCGGAAGGCTGCGCCATGCCGCCCGGAACCGGCCCGCGACCGCCGTGGCGGCGCTGGCGTTGCTGGGCGTCGCCGGGGTCTCGCTGGCTGTGCTGGCCTTCGTGAGCTGGTGGCGGTTCTTCCTGCTGACGCGAACGGACTTCTACGCCGACGAGGCCGCCGAGCGGAGAGCCCGCGGGCACGCCCGGGAGCTGGGTCCGTGACCGTCCTGGTTCTGGGGCTGGCGACGCTCCTCGGCGCGGGCTGGATGGCGCGCCGATCGACGCCCGGCCGCCGCTCGTGTCTTTGGGTCCTCGCCATCGGCGCCTTGACGGCGGGGCAGACGTGCTGGCAGCGCGACCGCTTGGCGTCGTACCAGGTGAGGCTGCTGGGCCAGCGCTTCCAGCCGGGGAGCGATGGCTTGGTCGCCGAGGTGTCGGGCGACAGGGACCGGGCGGACTACTACCTGCCCGGCGCCGGGAACGATCCCGTGGCCGTCCTGCAGCTCGACTCGGCGGGCGGGGTCGCGGTGCGGGCGCCCGCGCCGACCTCGGCGGCAGCCGTCGCCGTGGTGACTACGCCTCGTCGCTGGAGGGGCGGAGATCGGGTCGTGCTGGGCTCCGTGCCCGTGGAGCCGGGAGATCGGATTTGGGTCGGCGGCGAGGGCGCGACCGAGGTGTTCACCTTCGCGCGGTCGAGGGTCTCCCTGCTCCAGAGGGCGAGGATCGGGGGGACGCGGGACCAGCTGGCGCTCGGAAGCGGCGACGCCGGGGACGCGGGGGGTCCAGCGGCGATCGTGCCCTACCCGGAAGGCGCCGGAGTCCTGGGGCTCCTGCCACGGCGCCCCGGCGTCTACCAACGCACCTATCCGCTGGCCGAGCTGGCGGCCGCAGGAGGATTCGACGGGCTGGGCGTGGCGGGCCTCCGCTCCTTTCTCTACTACCGCGAAGGCTCGGCTCGCTTGGCGGTCCTGGACGACCTGGTCGAGGTGCTCTCGCCCGACGGGACGGCCAAGACGCCGGTCGAGAGCGCTTCCGCATGGCCGGGGAGCGGGCGAACGCCGGTGGTGACCGTGGCGGGCTTGCCGTACCGGGACTTCCCCGACCCGGGGCTCGCGGCCGGCGAGCGGTACGGGGCGAGGCCGCTCCGCAGCTTCCGCGCCCGAGTGGACGGAGAGTGGATCACGGTGCAGGGCGCGCGGGCGGAAGTGCACTCCGTCGAGACGGCCGGGCTGCCTCCCGCAACCCTCGCCCCCTCGGCCCTGGCGGGCGGGTCTGGAGGCGGTTCGATGCTTCACTTGGTCCGCCTGGCGGTCGGAGACGCGCCCGAAGGACCCGCGGGGCTGACCCTCGCATCCCCTGCCAACGTGTTCGCGGCGGCGGGAGAGGCGGTCCTGCGGCTTCCCCAAGCTCCGTCCGCCGGATGGTTCGAGCTCCTGTCCCCCTCGGGTCAAGCCCGCTGGGAGACCGGACGACCCTTCACCTTGAGCGACGGGGAGAAGGGGTTGCTGCTGCGGGTCGACGGGCTGGCCGCCTCCTGGTCGTTCCTGCTGCTGCTGACGCTGCTCTTCCTCTTGGCGGCGGCTCCGTTCGCGCTGGTCGAGACCACGGGCGTGGTGCGGGGCTTGGCCCTGGCCGCCCTGGGAATCGCCGCGCTCCGCGTGCTCCTCTCCCTCTCCGCCATGGCGCGCTACCCCTTCGTGGACGAAGGCCACCAGATCGGCCTCTGGCTGGTCCCGGCGCTGCCTTGGTTCGTGTGCGCTCTTGGACGCAAGCGCGGCGAGACGTGGGCTGCGGACGGGGCCGGGCTCGCCCCCGCCGCCCGCGCCCCCGCCATGGCGCCGCCCGGCGCGGGGCGTCGAGACGTTCGGCCTTCAGCCCCGTGGAGCGCGCGGGCCGACCTTGCCGCGGCAGCGCTCGGCGCGCCGCTGGTCTTCCTGGCGGCCGCCCTCTTCCCGACCACTCCCGCCAAGTCGCTTGTGCTCTCCGCCGCCGTCGTCTGCGCGGCGGTGGTCGCCCTGCTGCCCATGGAACGCACCTTGCTGGCCTTCGGGCGCAGCGCGGCCCGGCTGCGCCGCCTGGCCAAGGCGCTTCCCGCCCGGCTTCGGAAGACGGCCGCCAGCTGGCCGGGCGCGGTGGCGGGAGTGGCGATCGTGGCGGGCCGGGTCGTGCTGGACGCGGCGGGGTTCAGGGAGCAGATCGCCTTGGGCGGCACCCGAATCGGCCTTTCCGTGCTGCACACCCCGGTCGCCCTGATCGCCTTCGCCCTCCTGGCGTCGGCTCACCACCGGCGTGTCGCCCGTGCGGGACGTGGCCGGGTCGCCGGTGTGGGACGCGCTCGCGTCGCCCCGGCGGAAGACGGCCGCGCCACCCCCACGGAAGACGCCCGCGCCACCCCGACGGAAGACGCTCGCGTCGCCTCGGCGGAAGACGGCCGCGTCACGGAAGACGGTCTCGCCGCCCTGGCGGAAGACGCCCGCGCCACCCCCACGGAGCGCGCCGGTTGGGGCCGCACCGCCGGTCGCTCGCTGATCGACCTGTGCGCCTTCCTAGCCTTCGCCTATGTCGGCACAAGCGTGGCGGTCTCCGACTTCGGAGTCGCCTTCACCACCCTGCCGGGTCCCCTCGTCGTCCTTGCCCTGGTCGGTGCGTGGTGGGCAAGAGCGCGAGCCCAGGGCCGGGCCGACGGCGGCGGCAAGCGCACAGAGAGCATCCGCGCCGCCCCCGGCAGCTGGTGGCAGGCCAAGGGCGTCGACCGCAGGGCGGCTCTGCTGGCCGCGCTGCCGCTGATCTTGTTCGCGACGCTCCAGGCGGCCCCCGGCTTGCTCCGTCCCTTCTTGCCCGACACGGAGGGTCCCAGGTCCGGGCTGGAGGAGTGGAGCCGCAACGAGCTCCTGCTGCTGGAGCGGGGCGACCCCGACGCCCTGCGGCTCATCGGCGAGAGCCGGAGCGAGGCCCTGGCGGTGATGCGCGAGACGATGCGTTCCTACACCCGTGGCAACTGGTTGGGACAGGGGTTCCTGGAGGGCCGCGTGTCGTCGCAGATACGCACCACGGCGACCCGCGAGCACGTGGTCACCGGGTTGCTGGCCAGTCAGTGGGGAGCGCCTGGGACGCTCGGCCTTCTGGCCCTCCTGGCTGCGGTCCTTCGCCCGCTGGCGTCGGCGGCTCGTCCCTGGTCGAGCCGCGCCCACTTCGTCTCGGCGACGGCTCTTCTGACCTTCTCGACGGCCGGCGTCTACATGGTCTTCGCCAACTACGGCTGGGCCATGTTCACGGGCAAGAACGTCTACCTGCTGGGGCTCGACTCCCTGGGCGACACCCTTGAAGCCCTGGCCTTGCTGGGAGTGGCGGCGGCCGCGCTGGCCCGGCCGGAATCGGCGGACCGGAGTCCTCCCGGCGCCCCGCTTCTCCCAGCCCCCGGAGGCTCGGCATGAACACACGAACCGCGACGGGGGTCGTCTCCGGCCTGTCCGTCTTGATCGTCGTCGCGTCCCTTCAGGAGGAGCCGGCCGGGTACTGGGCGCCGGAAGGCTTCGTGAGCCGGTCGGACGACATTGTGGCCAAGGGCGGGCTGGAGCTCATTTGCGGCGCGCGCGACTCAATCGTGGTCCGCTTGGAGCCGGACAGCCCCGACGAACGCTTCTTCCGGTCCAGCTACCTGCGGGCCGACGTGCGACGCTTCAACGCCGACCCTTCCGCCGCCCGCTCGCCGTTCCTGGTGGATGGTTGCCGCCTCTTGGGCGTGGACCCCTTCTACCATCGGGTCGACCTGCCCTACAACCGCGTTCCCCAGTGGACGGGACCCGTCCGCTTCGCCCAGGCCAGCCGAAGCGCCGCCTTCCGCGGCGGGCGGGACCAGCGCCTGCAGGTGGTCCATCCCCTGGAAAGCTTGGACGCAAGCACGAGCGAGCGGGTGGGGCTGGCTCGCCGACGGGCCTCTGCGCGCACCGAATTCCTTCGCTTCGAGGCGCCCCGCAGCCCGGAAGTGCTGGCGGAGGCGTACTTCGTGGGCGACGAAGCGCCCGTGCTGGCGGACCGTCGGGACGTGGGCGCGCCCTCCATGCTGCGGCTGAACGGGTTCGCCGTGCCGCCGGGCCGGATCGCCCGGCTGGAGACGGGGGACTGGGTCCAGCTGCAGCACCGGGAAGAAGTCTTCACCTACTTGGTGGACGGTTCGGACCGAGCCGGGCTGGTGTCGACGGCGTCGGCGGCGAACGGGGGGACGCGACGGTACCTGGTCCCCCACCTGGCGCCTTTCGTGAGCGACTTGGCCCGGGCCCTGGAGGGCGGCCTCCACTCCACGCCCTCGGCCCGGGACGGCGGACCCGTCTCCCGCATGGAGGTACGCCTGGCCCTCGACCGGGAGCTGGAGACGACGACCCAGGCGCTGGTGGACGAGTGGTGCGAGCGGCAGCGCCTGCCCCGCCGTCCCCGAGCGGTTTCGGCGCTGGTCATGGACGCCTTTCGAGGAGACGTGCTGGCGATGCCCACCTGTCCCGGCGAGGCGGTCCTGGAAGACTACGGCCAGCTCTCGCGCCGCCTCCGGTCCCGCTACCTGCGCAACCAGAACCTGGTCCTGCACCCGGGCGGCTCGGCGCTGAAGCCGTTCTGGGCCGCCTCGATCGCCACGGCCTACCCCGGACTGCTGGACCTGGAGATTCCGGAGCACCCGCCCGGCGGCGTGGAGGACGTGTTCGGCTGCGCCTTGACCGTGCCCTACGGGTCCGGCGGACACGAGGGATGGGAAGGGTTGGAGGCGTTCCTGCGCACCTCGTGCAACCGCTACATGGTGGAGGCGGCCACGGCGGCGCTCCTGGCCGGCGCTGGGAGCCTGCCCGAGGGCTTGGCGCAAGGGTTGCCCGGACGGAACTCGCCCGGACGCGGCCCGCCCGGCCAGGGTTCGCCCGGACGCCTGCTCGCGGACGGCTCTCCCGCGCCCAGCGGCGCCAAGCGGGAAGTGCGCTTCTGCGACCAAGTGGTCGAAGTGGCGCTCGCCGACGGCCTGCCTTTCACCGGCGGTTCGTGCGAGGACCTTCGCCTTCTCGGCGAACGCTTCGCCCCCGGGCTTTCCTTCGAGCAGGTGACCGGCGCGGCCGTCTACCGCGATCGGGCGCCGGCCGCCGCTGCCGCCGGGGCCGAAGCCGCCAGCTTGGACGACGCCTACCGAGCGGGACGCTACCGGCTGGACCTCTGGCGCGGTCCCCTCGACGCCCTGCGGGTCGCCGGGGACACGGCGAACCCCGTGCACACGCGCCTGCGCTTCTCCGCCGTGTCGCCCCAGGTCACCAACTTGGCCCTCAACACCGTCGAGGAGCTGCGCCGGGACTGGGTGAACCTGCTCCTGGGCGGCGAGAACTCGCGCTGGAGCAACTTTCAGCTGGCCGAGGCCATGTCGCGCCTCATGACCGGCCGGGACGTGCGGGGTCGGTTCGTCGTCTCTCCCACTGCGTGGGGAAGGGAGGCGGTCGGGTCCGCCGAGCCCCTGCCGGAAGACGCCCTGCACCCAGGCGCGCGCCGCCGGGTGCTCCACGCGATGGAACGGGTCGTTGGTCCCGGCGGCACCGCGGTCCGCCTTGCCCCGGCTGCGCGCCGTCTCGAGTCCGTGCTGCGCTCCGTGCCCGGCGCCGAGGACCACGACGTCTACGTCTTCGCCAAGACCGGAACGCCTGCCGTGTCCGTGCCCCTGCGAGACGGCCCCTTGACCCGGGAGGGGTCGGTGCTGGTCCTGGGCGTGCTCGTCGTGCCCCCGGAGGCGGGCCGCCGGGCCTCTCGCCGCCAGCCGGAGTGGATATCCGCGTGCCCGCTGGCGCCGGACCTTCGGGCAGGCGTGCTGGGCGTGCCCCCTGTCGACTTCCTGGGCGACAGCTCTGGGCCGGGCGCCGCGCCGATGGGCTTCTCGGTCGCGTTCTTCCTGGACGACCTGGACCCTCGGGGCGGCGACGCGTCTGCGACGGAGCTGGCTGCCGACTTCCTGGAACCCTTGGCCAACTACGCCGCCCAGCGACTGGAACGGCAGCTTCGCAGGTAAGCGGTCCGGCGCCCATCTTGCCCCCGGGGCGCCCGACGTGGAACGCCGCCGGCGCTGCCGTGTCGTCCGTTTTCGGTCCGCCCATCTTGCCCCCGGGCCTCTCGACGCTTCACCTTGTCGCCTGGAGCGCAAGCCGTTGCCCACGAGCGCAAGCACCGGCGCAAGCCAAGCGTCACTTCCCGGAGGACCTCATGCTCAACTTCCGCCCCGCCTTCCCCCTCGCCGCCGCCTCCGTCGCGGTCGCACTCGCCGCGTCCGTCTTCTCGTCGCCCGCCGCGGCCCAGGACGAGCCCGACGGCGTTCTCAAGCTGGCGACCTACCTGGACTGGGAGTGGGTCGCGAACCCCCAGCTCTCCCCCGACGGCAGCCAAGTCCTCTACACGAAGTCGTGGGTGGACAAGATCAACGACCGTCGCGAGTCCTCGATCTACCTGATGAACGCCGACGGCACCCGGAAGCGCTTCCTGGTGGACGGCTCGTCGCCCAAGTGGTCTCCCTCCGGCGACCGGATCGCCTACACCGCTTCCGGCGAGCCCAGCGGCAGCCAGATCTTCGTGCGCTGGATGGACGACGAGGGCGCCGTCACCCAAGTCACCCGCGTGACCAAGGGTCCCGGCAACGTCGAGTGGTCGCCCGACGGAACCCAGATTGCCTTCACCATGTCGGTGTCGTCGGACAACCCGTGGCCGATCTCGCTGCCCGGCCGGCCCGAGGGCGCCAAGTGGACCGAATCGCCCAAGGTCGTGGATCGCCTCCAGTACAGACGCGACCGGCGCGGGTACATAGACGAGGGGTACACGCACCTCTTCGTCGTTCCGGCGGAAGGCGGGACCGCCCGGCAGCTCACCGACGGCGACTGGAACCACAACGGCGTCGCCTGGACCCCGGACGGCCGCGAGATCCTCTTCACCTCCTTGCGGGTGGAGGACGCGGAACACGAGTGGCGCCAGTCCGACATCTACTCGGTGACGGTGGCCACGGGCGACATTGCGCGGCTCACCGACCGCTCCGGTCCGGACGGCTCCCCCGTGCCTTCTCCCGACGGCCGGCTGATCGCCTACACCGGCAACGACCTCACCACCGACACCTACATCACACGCAAGCTCTACGTGATGAACCGCGACGGCTCGGGCTCGCGCATGATCAGTCAGGGGTTCGACCGTCAGCCCAGCGGCCTGCTCTGGGCCGAGGACGGGAGCGGCTTGTACATGAACGTCAGGAACGAGGGGACGAGCAACGTCTGGTTCGCCTCGGTGGACGGCGGCGTCGAGCAGGTGACCGAGGGCAATCACATGCTGTCGGCGTCGTCGATCGAGGGCGACATGGCGGTGGGCACGCTCTCGGCCTACCACAAGCCCGGCGACGTGGTCGCGTTCTCGTTGCGCAGCCCGGGCGACATGACCCAGCTCACCGACGTGAACGCCGACGTGCTGGCGGGCGTCTCGCTGGGCGAAGTCGAGGAGGTGTGGTACAAGTCCGTCGAGGACTACGACATCCAGGGTTGGATCATCAAGCCGCCGGACTTCGATCCGTCGCGCAAGTACCCCATGATCCTGGCGATCCACGGCGGACCCCACGGCATGTACAACGTGGGCTTCAACTTCGGCTGGCAGAACCACGCCGCCAACGGCTACGTCGTGCTCTACACCAACCCCCGGGGCTCGTCGGGCTACGGCAGCGCCTTCGGCAACTCGATCAAGAACGCCTACCCCGGCAAGGACTTCGACGACCTGATGGCGGGCGTGGACTTGGTGATCGAGCAGGGCTACGTGGACGAGGACAACCTGTTTGTGTACGGGTGTTCCGGCGGGGGCGTGCTCACGTCGTGGGTGGTGGGCCACACGGACCGCTTCGCCGCCGCGTCGGCCAACTGTCCCGTCACCAACTGGCTGTCGTTCGTGGGCACCACCGACGGCGCGAGCTGGTACCGCAACTTCGAGAAGTTCCCCTGGGACGACCCGTCGGAGCACCTGCGCCGCTCGCCCCTCATGTACGTGGGCAACGTGACCACGCCCACCATGCTCATGACGGGCGAAGGCGACCTGCGCACGCCCATGCCCCAGACCGAGGAGTACTACCAGGCGCTGCGGGTGCTCAAGGTCCCCACGGCCATGGTGCGCTTCAAGAACGAGTGGCACGGCACCAGCTCCACGCCGTCCAACTTCCTGCGGACCCAGATATACCTGCGCGAGTGGTTCCAGAAGCACGGCCGGGGAGGGTCGGTCACGGAGGAGTAGGGGGTGCTCCGTCGGGGAGGCGGCGTCGGCGGCTGAGGCGGACCGGCCAGCCGTCTACCCCGACGGGGCCGACGCCACCCCGTCCGCCGGTGTGCCACCGCTGGCGGAAGCGGACGCCCAGCCCCTTGGCAGATTTCTACCCCCTGAAATGTCCGTCGCGGTGTCCCGGTTTTGACGCTCGAGCTGTCCGGGCTGTGGGCTACGCCGAACCGAAGAGGTCGGCGGCGTAGTCGTCCTTGTCCAGGAACTCGCTCCGACGTCCGTAGCTGAGCACCAGCAGCTCCTTCTTGGCGCGGGTGGCGGCCACGTACACCAGGGCGCGCTCGCCCGTTTCCGCCGACTCGCGGGCCGCGTCGTCGCCGGTCTCGCGGAGCGCTGCGGAGAGCGGCACCAAGCGACGGTTGACGCTGGCGATCAGCACGCGGTCGAACTCCAATCCCTTCACGCGGTGCATCGTCGCCAAGCGGACGCAATCGTCGTGTTCGTGGTCCGGGTTGGCGTGTTCCAAGACATGGACTTCCACGTCCCTGTCCCGTAGTCCGTCGGCCAGTGCGTCGCGCTCGCTCCGCGTCCTGGTGACGACGCACGCGCCGCGCAGCGGCTCGTCGCGCTGCGACATCTTGTCCAGGTACTGGGCGATCCAGTTCGCTTGCTCGCTCCGGCTGCCGAAGTGGCGCAAGCGCGGTTCGGGGCCGTGTGTGAGGGACTTGAAGTCGCGGTTGTCGTCCCGGCCGCCGTCCAGGTCGTCGATCTCGCGGTCTTCCAGCAGTCCGACGGCCCAGGCGCGGGTCTCCTCGGTGGTGCGGTAGCCCAGCCGCAACTTGCGCGACCGGCCTCGGATGTTGATGCCGCACCGTCCCAGCACGACATTGCTCCGCCCGTAGATGCGCTGGTGCCCGTCGCCCACCACGAACAGGTCGTCCTTGCCCTCGGGGACGATGTTGCGGATCAGCTTGAATGCGGGCGCGCCCAGGTCCTGGGCCTCGTCGACGATCACGGAGGCGTAGTCCGCGCCTGGAGTGTTCCGTTCGCGCTGGAGGAGCGCGGCCGCGTCGCGGTAGGCGTCGTCCACTTCCTTGATCCTGCGCTCCGCCAGCTGCGCCCGGTACTCCGCGAAGACGGGCCAAACCTTGGCCCTGGCGTTGCGGCCGAGCCGTGTGCCCCGGCCGGCGCGGAAGACGCGCAAGTACTCGTCTTCGGTCTCGATTCCGTGGGCCTGCACGACGTGCTGCCACTCCTCTGCGTAGAAGGCGTCGGCGTACTCCAAGGCGGGGTCCCGAAGGGTCATGGCGTGGTCCCACGCGGCCCGTGCGTGCTCGTCCCGGTCCTTGTCGTAGGCGATCTGGAAATCGTACCCCTGGCGGCGCAGGAACCCGACGACCCACCGGTCCAGGTTGGTCACCTCGATCCGCTCCATCGCCTCGGGCGAGCAGATCGAGCGCAAGTTGTTCTCGATGTCGGCGGCCAAGTTGCGGGTGAAGGTGACAAAGAGAATGCGCCTGCGCGCACCGTCCGTTCGGGTCCCGCCGTTGTCGCTGTCGCAGTCCGGGTCCGCCATCTGCCGAGCCAGCCAGCGCGCCCGGTGCATGGCCACGACCGTCTTGCCGGTGCCTGCGCCGCCCAGCACGCGAACGGGACCGTTCCAGCGTCGCTCCACCAGCCTGCGTTGCGATGGATGCAAGAAGACTCGCCACCGCTCCAAAGGCGCGTTGAGCACTTGCTGGAGAGCCGCCTCGTCGTCCGCCACGACGAATCGAGCACGCGATTCGTCCCGGCCCAAGGCCGTCTCGAAGTCGTCGGTGTCGACCGTTTTGCTGGGAGCCTCGCGTTCGAGGATCAGCTCCTCGTAGGAGTCGCCGGCCAGAAAGTAGAAGAGCGATTCGTAGGCGTCGTTCGGCAGGCGTTCCTGCATCGCTTCGAGGTCTGCGTCGTCGCGGACCGTTCGGACTTCCTCGAGCATTGCCTGCGGAACTCCCAAGCGCACAAGTTGGCGGTCCTTGAGCTGGTCGAAGGCGGACGGGTCCGACGGGGTCGCCGCCGCGCTGGGTGATGCGGCCGAGCTCTGGCCGGAGTTGGCGGGCTGTGACGCGAAGACCTGCACGGTGCCGGTTTCGGGGTTGACGGCGCAATCCTTGCGCATGGCCCAGGCGTACGCGTCGTCGTGCTTGGCCGCCCAGAGAAGAAGGTGGAGCCCGCCCTGCCCGGTGTCGTAGACGATCGCGCGGTAGGCTTGGTCGAGCCGCACCGAGCGCATCTTCGGGCTCCGCGCATTGCGGATGCGTTCGTAATTCAGCCCGGGCGCCGTGGGGTTCTCCCTCAGCTTGTGAATAAGTCTGTCGACCCGTTGCTGCTGTGCTCTCGGCAACTTTGCGAAGGCGCCGAAGAAGCTGTCCGAGATTGCGAGCTTGTAGTGTCCCCTCGCGACGCGTCCCCTCACGACTCGTTCCCCGGCGGATTGAGCGTCTTTCCGATGACGTCCAGCTTCTGGATCACCTCTGGATGAATCTCCTCGGGCGTCATGGCGGCGGCCAGCAGGAAGAGATCGCGCTTGGGAGTCGGTGCGCCGACCTCCTCCAGCAACGGCACCAGAAACTCGTTGCTTGCCTTGACCCGCGACAGCGCCGGATGGTCGCCGAAGTAGTCGGTGCCGACGGGAATCTGTCTGTCGAAGGCGTTCCGCACAAGCTTCCGGTGCAGAGGAAGGCCGACGAAGCGCCCGACGCTCTCCGGCTGGAGCAGGTAGTTCTCGATCTCGTAGCGTCGCCAGCGGAGCACCTTCATGCCGGCCCTGGTCGTCTCGGCGTCCGGCTTGTTCTTGTTGTCGCCGTCCAGAAGGCACGCCGCCCGGATATGCGGAAACGCCGCCCGCAAAGCGAAGAAGTGGTTCTTGGCGTCCCTGATGCTGCTGCCCGCCAAGTGGTGGACGAAGGGGCGCGCAAGGAAGCGGCGGGAGGGATGCTCCAAGGTGTCCGCCCACTCCTTCAAGATGCGTTCGTCCGACTCGTTCTCGACGTAGAGGACGGCCCCGACCTCCTGTCCCAGCAGCAGATCGGTGGTCGTCAGTCGCTTGAGGGCCTCGCGAAGCTGGTCGCTTTCGGTGGGCGTCGTCAGCGCGCGATACTGGTCGCCGTAGAAGCTGAGCACTCGTTCTGGAGCCGTGGCGTCCAGGACGACTTCGGAGTGAGTGGCCAGGACGACTTGCCCGCCGCGCTCGCGAGCCACCTTGCGGAGCAGGCCGTACACTTGTTTCTGCAGGACGATGTGCTGGTGCGCATCGGGTTCGTCGAGCAGGATCACCGACGCCGGGCGCGCATGGAGAAACGCCAGCAGAAGGACGACCTGGAGGGTGCCGCTGCCGGCGTTGGCCAAGTCCAGGGGGCGACCCGCTACCTTCGGCTCGTCGTATTCGCACAAGATGTAGGGCTGGGCCGGCGAGTAGACCGGCTTCCGGATGACGATCCCGAACAGGTCGCGGACGTGTCCGACCAGGGCGTCCCAATCGCCGTTCTCCTTTTGGGCCGCTTCCAGCAAGAGGTTGCGCAAGATGCCGCCGGCCTGCCCCTGTCCTACAAGCAGGTCCTGCATCCCTTTGTCCAAGCGGGGCTCGTCCCGCTGCACGCCGACCAGCGGCGGGACGTGCACGACCTCCAGGTCGGCGGCTTGATGCGGCGGAAAGTCGCGAATGCTCTCGCGGTCGAGCTTCTTTGCGCCCCGGGGCCGCACGTACACCATCTCCGGGTTCGCGTACTGGAACTCCAGGCCGCACTCCCAGGGGGCCTCCCCGCCCCCTTCCAGCACGATCTCGATCAGCCTGGGCGTGCCCGGCGGCCTTCCTTTCTTGGTTGTCCGCGTGACTCGGCGGTCGCGCCAAAGCAGGTTCATCTCCCGAAGCGGCGTCGCCGTCAGCTCGCCCCGCGTGATCGAGACGCCGGACCGCTTGACCGCGCTGCTGGCGCTGCCCGCCCCACGCCGGACGGCCCAGCGGTCCATGCCCATCTTCCATGTCGCAATCGCCTGAAGCAGGGTGGACTTCCCGGCGTTGTTGGGTCCCGCCAGCACCACCGAGTCGGCAAGCTCGAACGTCTGCTCTTCGAAGCGCTTGAAGTTGCGGACCGTGACGCGACGGATCATCGTGGCGCGCCTCTCATCGATCATGGGGTCTCGGGGAGCCGGCGAGGGCTTGGGCAAGCGTGTCGACGAGGGCACCGGCCACTCCCTCCGGTTCCGCCGTCAAGACCTGCCAGCCCGATCTCTCGTAGTGCATCCTGTGGTGTTCCTGGTCGGGGAGCAACACCGCGATCCGCCAGCCGGGCCAAGCCAGCTCCGCATGGGCCACGACCTTGCCGGCGTCGTCGGCCAGCTCGTGGCCGGGTTCGGGAGCGGGAAGGTCGCGTCCGGCAAGCTGGCGCAACAGCGGCCGAAGTTGGGGCGCGACGAAGCGGTGGGCGTCGTCCTGCGTGGTCTCGGTGTCCGGGCCGTGGTGCGGGTCGTCCTTCGCAAAGTCGCCATCTCGGCCATGAAGGACGTGCGTCGGCGCCAGCTCGGGGTAGAGGCCGCTGTAGACGCCTGTCCGAGTGGTCCACCAAGCCTGGGGCAGGAACTGGAGGATGTTGAAGAGGCGCAACACGCCGTTCCAGTCGCTACGGTATTGCTTCGTCCTTGCGTTCTGGGCGTTGCTCCCGGCGGTGGCATCGGCGTTGGTCTCGGTTCCGGCATTGGCCTCCGCGTCCGCGTCGTCGAAGTGCACGGCCACGACAACGCCCGCTGGATCGGGGTCTTGGACGGCGGCAAGGGGCAGGGCTGCGAAGAGGGAAGCGGCCGACCGAGGCGCTGCGGGCGTCGCGGTGTTACGGGCTGCCGCCGTGCTCGGGCCGTCGCCTGCTCCCGAGACCCACGGCCCGAAGCCGCCGACCACGACAGGCTGGGCAAGGTCGTCCATGGCCTCCCGCCCTTGGCCGGGCTGGGCAAGGTCGTCCACGGCCTCCAGCGCTTGGCTGGGCAAGGCGTCGCTTGCGGCGGCGTCGAAGCGGGCGCGCAACGTTGGAGTGGTCATCTGCTCCTGGTCGAAGACCCCGAGCAGCTCGACGAAGACGGCTCGGCGCCACTTCGCGGTATCGGGGTTGGCCAAGTAGTGCAGGAGCAGGTCGAACGAGGGCGCGCCCAGCCGCGAGCGAAGCTCCCGCGTGTCCCACTGCGCGTCCCAGCGCTTGTCCAGGGCGGCTTGGACGGCGGTCTGGGTCGTGCCATGGTCCGCCAAGAAGTTCGGTGCGCGGGGCACGCCCCCGAAGGCGCCCTCCAAGTCGTCCCACGTCAGCGACCACACCAGGAACCCGGCCCGGGCCAAGCTCATCCGCTTCGCCGAATCGTCGCCGGTCCGGTCCCGATGGTACTCGAAGCCGTCGAGGAAGACGGCGACGGCGGGCCCGCCCTGCGGCAGTCTGGTCCCCTCCGACGGCCCCGCGCGCTCCGACGGCCCGGCGCCCGGCCCCCGTTCCGGCCAGATCGCAAAGTCGGGCCTGCTGGGGACCGCCACGCCGTCTCCCATGTCAAAGTCCACCTGCGGCTCCACGAGATACTTGTTGCCGCCGACCGACAGGGCGTAGCCGGGCTTGCCCCGCACCTGCGCGCTGCCAACCTCGACCGTGGGCGCATCCGCCGGTGCAGAACCATCCGCCGCTCTGGCGCCGTCCGCCGACGGCTTTGCGGCCCGCTGTCGCAACGCCTCGACGAACCTGTCCTCCAGTTCGCTCTCGGTCAGGACGTTGGCGGCGACGCCGGTCAGCCCCTCCACGACCTCCAGCTCCGACCAGCGCTCCAGAGTGGCCGCCACCAGCCGTTCGGCCGCCTTGCGCGACGTGGTGGGCATGTCGCGGCTCCGGCGGTAGGCGAAGACGCAACGGTAGCAGCCGTCCTTCTCCGGGTCCCGGACGCAGGCGCACTCGCGCAACGCCGCCTGCGCAGCCTCGAAGATCGAGCGCAGCTTGTCGGGGTCGGTCATGCGGTCCTTCAGATAGCCGGTCCCCCCGGGCACGGTGTCGTACAACAGCAAGTACCTTCGCATTCGACCCGTCTCGGGAATCGGATACGGGCACTCCATCGTGCGCAGGTGTCCGATCTCGCCGCCGAACTTGCGCCGCAGTCCCAAGTCCAACGCGGCCACGAACGAGTGCATGTTGAGGTCCGGCGTCAGTCCGCCGACTCCGGGCACAAGCATCCGAATCGCCTCCGACTCGAACTCCCGATACAGGTAGATGCACTCGGCGGTCGCGTCGGCGCCCGAGCCGCCTCCTCGCCGTCGCACCAGCGGACAGGTTCGGGTGTGCACCGTCGCGTCGTTGTCTGCGGACGGCGGCTGCACCTTGCCGCATCGCCTGCATATGCGGAAGCCGCCCCGAGGAAGTTGCAGACCTGCCACCAGCGTCGGCTCGGTCTGGTCCGCGTGATGGCCGAAGTTCATCTCCCGGAAGGTCGCCGACGGGATGTACTCGAAGCCGAACGGGGTCCCGGCAGCAACAAAGGCTGTCCTGGCTGCGTCGGGATCGAAGTCGGCCACCAGGTGACGAGTGTAGAACCTCGGTTGCCGCTGGTCGTTTTCGTCGCCGATGCGGCTCTTCTTGTCTTGCGTCGTGGCGTGCACCATGCGCAGCGGAAGCATCTCCCTGCGCTGCCCCACGTCGCCCCACCGGGACTCGCCGCAACGAGGGCACAGCGTGCGGCCGTCCACCGAGTCCACGCGCTCGCAGTAGACGCAAGCCGGACAAAGCCGCCACTGCTCCAGCTTCGACGTCTCCAGGTCCACCCGGTCTATGTTCACCCGGCGCGCGCCGGCGTAGAAGCTGTTCTCCGGGGCAAGCTCGCTCAACGCGGCCGCCGCCGGCCGTTCGTACTCGAACACCTCGTGGTCGGACCGGAGGCCCGCCTTGCCGTCGCTTCCGTCGCCCCTGTCGATCTTGCGCAAGATCACCGAGCGGAGCATGACGCCCTTCTCCGGGAAGGCGTAGTTGGGGACCAGCCCCTCGTCCGTGAGGAAGTTGTACGTCTCGCGGTCGTTGATCTTGCGCAAAACGCCTTGAAGCCCGCGCCGCTCGCCTTCGACCTCGTTGATCTCGGCCTTTGTGCTTTCGTCCTGCGGACCCCGCTTCAGCGCCCCGGCGCGCCTCTGCAACGCCTGAGCCTCGCGGCGAATCGACTTGCGCTCCCTGGCCACCTCGGCGAAGCGGTCCAGAAGGCGATGAACGAGCGGCCGGCGGTGAAGCCGGGAGCCGGCAACCGCTTCGGCGTCGGCGCCGGCTTCGGCCGTGTTCGAGTCGGGGACGTCGCCGAGCACGAACTTCGACAGCGCCTTCTTGTTGGCATCGCTCAAGTCCTTGTCGAACGCGGCCAAGAACGACGCGGCAAGCTCGCGGGCATGTTCGCCCACGAAGTCGAAGAACGGATACGGAAACCGAGACAACCTCTTCCGCTCCACGTTGGCGAGCACCTCGCGCATCGTCTTGGGCACGGCGCGCTCGTCCACGCCCGAGGCTGCCCAGCTGTCCAGGCAGTACGCGATCATCTGCCTTTCCAGCACGGCGGTCGCGTTCAGGAAGACGCCGGGCGGCTCGACCTTGCCGGCCAGCATGTCCAAGGGCTGTTCGTAGTAGTAGAGGTCGTGGGGCCGTCCGGCGGCCAGGGACAAGTTGAAGGCGTTGCCGTCGCGTCGCCCCGCTCGACCCGTCCGCTGCACGTAGTTGGCGGGCTCCGGAGGGACCGAGCAGAGCATGACCGTGGAGAGGTCGCCGATGTCGATCCCCAGCTCAAGCGTGGGCGTTGCCGACAAGACGTTGGGGCTCCAAGGTCGGTAGCCCTTCGTCGCGAACCGCTTCTCAAGGTGTTCGCGTTCTTTGCGCGGCAAGAGCGCCGTGTGCTCGGCGGCGACGATGCGGCGGACCTGCATGTCGCGGTAGAGGCGCCCGAACCAAGTGGGGCGAGCGACTTCGCGACGGTCGTACGCGCCTGGGGCTGGCAAGTCGAGGCTCGGCACGCCCTGCCACAGCTTCGCCTCCCGACGGGGGACGACCAGCGGGCGGCCCGCGCCGCTTCGCACCTCGGCAACCTCCGTGGCGACGTAGAGGCGGTCGGGCGCCAAGCCCCATGCGTGTTGTCCCTTGCCGATCTCCGCCTTCTGCACAAGTCCCGCGGCGTCCATCGCCCGGAGCACGATCTCGAGCACGACATCGGAATCGTGGACTGCCAGGGCCAGGTCTGCGTGGTCCAGAACCTTCCGCGTCCACTTCTGATACCAGGACTTGCCCTTGCTGCCGGAGCCACGCAGTGCTTCCACGCCCGACTTGCCCGTGGCCTTGGTTCCGGGGAAGACGGGCACCGTGGAGCGGTCCGTTCCGAAGTCGGGCAAGGCGTTGTCGCTTCGCAGCACGAAGGGGTTGCCTCCGCTGGCCAAGTAGCCGGTCGTCAGATCGGTCAGGATCGCGCCCCGGTCCTTCATGCGCCGGACGATGCCGAGCACCAGCCAGCGGGCCGTTTCGCCGGGGGCAGTGCGCATGTCCTCGAGCTCTTCGCGAAGCCGAACCGTCGCTGTCTTGCAGGCTTTGTCCAGCGTGGCGCGGTCCACGCCCACGGCGGCAGTCCGCGTATTCTCCAGCGTTCGTCCGATGGCGGAGCGCTGGCCGAACTCGGCGAGGGTGTTCCACCGCATTCGCCGCTCCACAAGCGCCGGCAGCTTCGAGTTCCGGGGCAAGCGGCCGGTTTCCTCCAGCTTGCGAAAGTCGTTGAGCCATCGGCGGTCGGGAGCGATGAACTCGCCCACGAAGCGCGCCAAGTCCGGTGTGGTGTCGTCGTCGCCGCTTGCGTTCCGCCAGTGGTTGCGCCAGCGAGCGACGACCTGTTCGGACAGCTCCTTCAGCGACGAGCCGTCGTGCGCGGCGACGGTCTGGGCGATCGCCGCCCGCATGTTGGCGCTCCACGTTCGGGCCGACACGAAGCCGGCGCGGTGAGCGGCGTCCTGCACATTGTCGGAGAACGCGATCACCTTCGGGTCGTCGTTGTGGCGCGACGACACCGTCTGGTTGAGCGCAACGGCGAGCAGGCTGGCGGCCCGGGCGCCCAAGACCACCATGGCGTCCCGAGCGTTGCAGTACGGACAGTCCTTGGAGAGCCTGGGCTTGGCACCTCTCGACGAAGCGCGCCGCTGCGTCACGACCACTGGCCTGTAGACCTTGACCAGCGCGTTGCCGGGGCAGGTGCAGATGTCGTTGGGCTTGCTGGAATCGGCGTGGGCGCTGGGGTCGGCGGGGTCGTCGGCCTCGTCGCGGTCGCCGGCATCGTTCGCCAAGACGCCGCACGTCCCGCACAGCAGCGAGCGCACGGCTTTGCCGGGGTCCGTGCTCTCCGATGCACTTGTCGGGCCGTCGGCCCCAGCTCTTGGGAAGAGGAAGACCGCATCGACGTCGCCGCCGAAGAACGCGCCGTAGATGTCCTTCAATCCGTCCTTCACGCGGGGCGACAAGACCTTGGGTCTGGCGCCTCTCGTCGCGGGAAGCTTGGTGACCCACCCCGTGACGCGGCACTCCCTGCATTGGACCAGCGGCAGGTGCACGAACAGCTCGTCGGCCTTCAGGTCGTCGGAGTGGCGCAGGCGGAACCGCGAGCCGTTCTTGTCGCCGACGTAGCTGTCGCCGACGTTGCTGTCGCCCACGCTGCACACCATGCGCCGCAGCTCGCGCACCCACAGGTGCACGCCGACGTGCAGGAAGGGCAGCGGCGCCTCGTTGCCGTCGTCGCTCGGGGCCGGCCGCCGACGGGACGCCGAGATCAACGCGCACAACCCGTTCAGCACGCCGAGGGCTTCCTTGTCGTTGGAGACGGGCAAGCTGCCCTGCAACCGCTTCGCCAGCTCGGGCAATGGCTGGGGACGACCGTCCAGCGCGCGCAGCAAGTTCACGAAGACGACGTGCTGCCGCAGCCCTTCGCCCAGCGCCACCCGCCACTCCGCGGCCTTGAAGTCCCCCTCGATAGGCGTCCCCAGAAAGAGCTCGTGCTGTGCGCGAAGGTACGCCTCCGCCGTGGCGTAGCGGCGAGCGTCCACGACCTTGGCCAACTCCTGGGTGGGCAGCAGGTGGCGGCGGATCAGCGCGTCGCCCAGAAAGGCGTCGATCGTTTGGCGCGCTTCGCCGACGATCGATTCCGCGTCGAACTCCTGGTCGAAGATGCGCGACGCGTACTCCCGAGGGTCGCCGCCCAGCGTCGCCGACGTGCCGGCGCACACCAGCTTCTCCGCCGGCGTGCCCAGCCGCATTCGCAGGCGACGGATCAGGCACGCCAAATCCGTGCCCTGGGCGCCGTCGAAGGTGTGGAGCTCGTCCACGACCAGGTACCGCAGCGTGTCGGGCTGGTTGTGGCGCCAGAGCCGCCGGTCTCGGGGCCGGATCATCAGGTAGTCCAGCATCTTGTAGTTGGTGAGCAGGATGTCCGGCGGGCGTTCGCGCATCGCCTTGCGATCCGTGATCACGGTGTCCGGTCCCATCCGGTTGCGGGGCGACCCCACGGCTTGTCCGATGAAAAGCCCGGCCGTCACCCGGCCCCGCAGCGACGGCGTGTCGTGGACGATCCGCGCGATGCGCCGCGCCTGGTCCGACGCCAAGGCGTTCATGGGGTAGACGACGACCGCCTTGACGCCCGGCTTGCCCGCCTGCCGACGACAGTGCTCCAGCACCGGGTACAGGAAGCACTCGGTCTTACCGGAACCCGTCCCTGTTGCGATCACCGTGGAGCGCCCCGCGTCCGGCGACAGCCGCTCCATCGCCGCGCGCTGGTGCTTGTATGGCGTGAAACCCAGCGGGATGTGCGGGAACGGCTCGCCGCCCTCCGCAGCATGCTCGAAGGGAAGCGCGATCGACAGGTACGGCCCCTTGGCCAAGTTGTCCGGGTCGGCCAGAAAGTCGTCCACGACCCCGGAGAGCTCGGGGTTGGAGGGTCCGAATCCGGTTTTGAGGAAGTCGTGGAGGGCGACGAGGGCTTCGGACGCGACGACGGTGGGGATCATGGAGCGAGCTGCTTCATAGCGGCGCTCTTTTCCCCAGCAAGCCTTGCTTCCATAGTGCGCCCAGCGAGTCTCCGTGCTTGATCAGGTCGCGGAGCAGCTGGGACTCGCCCGCAGCGTGGGCGACGGAAAAGCCCTCGTTCTTGACCAGCCAGTATACTTCGTCAAGCTCCACGCCATCGAGAAAATCCGGCGAGTACGTTGATATGAAGACCTGCCCTCCGTTCCTTGCGTACAAGCGAAACTCTTCCGACAGCTCGCGCAACCGATCGGGATACGGCTGGCTCTCGGGCCTTTCCATGACTAGCAACGGATGCGGCTTCGAGTCGTGTTTCGCGAACCAGGCTTCAACGCCCGAGCGAGCCTCCAACATGGGAGAATCCGATATGCGCCAGTTGTCGATCACGCGTCGAAGCTGGGCGACCACTCGAAACTTCTCGAGCTGGCCAAGGGCGGCGATCGCAAGGACATTGGGGCTTGTGAGCGTGTACTCTTCCCACTCCTGCTGAACACCTGTGCGGTCCCACTCCGCCTCGTTCGTGATGGCCTTGCCGGAGCCGCGACGGAAGTCGACGAAGTGCCATGGCCTATCGTACTCGCCTCTTCGACAGCGAAGCACTTCCCGGTCTACGACGGTTCCCTCGGATTCGTCGAGGCCCACGGACAGCATGTACGTTGCCTGTCGCCCCGTGCGCTCTCCAAACTTGATCTCGATCTCGATAGGACCGTTCTGGCCACGGCTCACGAGATTACGGAAGCCTCCACGCCAGGAAACAGCAAACTCGACACCGTGATTGAGCGCGTCTTGAAGGAACGAAAACACGTCGAAGAGCGTGCTCTTCCCGGTCCCGTTCGCACCGATGACGACCACTAGCCTTGGCAGGCCGGAGAGGGTGACATCCTTGAACAAGCGGTAGTTCTTGATGTCGATCTGTTTGATTCGCACTTTGGTTGCCCCTGTGTCTTCTATCATCGAACGGATCGTTCTGCCGCGCGACCTTGTGTGACCTCGGAACGCCGTCTGAAGGTGGGCATGACGACGGGCGTAGCGCAACCATGGAAGGATGGACAGGCTTGGAGCCAAGTCCCCGGGCGGTCCCGTCTGGGCAACCCACTCGCATGGTCGGCTCTGCCCAAAATCCGACATGAGATTTCGGGGCCATAGAATGTCCAAGCCGATGTCCCATTTTTAGGTCACGAGTGTCCAGTGACCTTCGGGACCTTGGGCGGCTCCGGTCCCTGGTCCGCCAGATCGGCCCGGAGTACCCTGTTGACCGCCCCGTTACGTTCCTTCCCCGATCTTCCGACCGGCGCATGGCACGCTGGCCTCCTGGGTGTGTCCAGCTCCGCCCGGACGGAGCACGCAGCCAACCAAGCGAAGAGGCGGACACCCGTGGCCATCGCTATCATCCGCGGCACCAGCGACAAGCCAGCCACCAGCGACCTGCTGTGCGCGACGGTCGACAATTGGGCGCACGCCTGTCCCGTTGCGTCCGGCAAACTGTATATCGGCTACCCGGTCATACCGACTCCTGGCGGCCCAAGGCGGATCGACGCCCTCCTGGCCTCCGAGACCTACGGGCTTGTCGCGATCGACCTTGTTCAAGACGACTGCATAGCGGGCTACCAAGCGAGACAGGACGACTTTGCGAACGCCATCCAGTCCAAGCTCTGGACCCAAAGCAACCTGGTACGGAGGAGCAACGGGCGACGGGAGCTCGTAGTCCCGGTGCATTCAGTCTCGTTTGCTCCTGCTGTCTCCAAGCCGCCCGATGACGGAGACTACCCCGTCGTCGACGAGAGCACGTTGGGCGGCTTTCTCGACGCCCTCGACGGATCGGCCTCCGAGCGGGACGCGTCGTCCCGTCTTCGTCGCCGAGATGCGTTTGCATCCGCCGTCTCGCTGCTGGAGTCCATGTCGGCTGTTCGCCAGTCTCGCGTGTCCAGGCCGCCGACTACGCCGCAGTCCCGCGGTGCGAAGTTGCGCGATCTCGAACGGAAGGTGGCGATCCTTGACCACCAGCAGGCCCGGGCCGCGATCGAGATGGCCGACGGCGTGCAGCGGCTGAGGGGTCTGGCGGGATCGGGAAAGACCGTCGTCCTGGCCTGGAAGGCCGCTTATCTCCACGCCATGCATCCGGATTGGCGCATCGCCGTAACCTTCTCCACGCGTTCCGTGAAGGAGTCCTTCCGCCACCTTGTCGCCAGGTTCCACGTCTCCCAGACGACCGAGATCCCGGACTGGGACAAGCTTCGGATCGCACATGCATGGGGCGGTCGCGGAGGTCCCGAGGACAGTGGCATCTACCGAGACTTCTGCGTCGCAAACGGCGCGACGTACCTGGACTTCGCTGCCGCGAGTTCTCTGGCCGGGCCGTCAAGGGCGTTCCATGCAGCCTGTCGTCAAGCCCTTGAAGAAGTGGAGACGCCGAAAGCGTCGTTCGACGCCATTCTCATCGACGAGGCTCACGACCTGCCGCCCGAGTTCCTTGCCATCTGCTACCGTTCTCTGACGACGGAGAAGCGCTTGGTCTATGCCTACGATGAACTACAGAACTTGGGTTCCGCCCCTGTGAAGGCCCCTTGCGACATCTTCGGCCCTGACGTCCGTTGGGACGAGGACGTAGCCGAAAGCGACATCGTATTGCCCAGATGCTATCGCAACTCTCGGCCGATCCTGACGACTGCTCACACCCTCGGTTTCGGCATTCACCGGAAGGCCGGCGACGGAGAGAGCAGCGGTCTTGTCCAGATGTTCGATGATGTTCGAATGTGGCGGGGCGTCGGCTACGAGGCGCCTGATGGCGCGATTCGCGAGGGCGCGCCGGTCGTGCTCCGTCGGACGGACGTGACAAGCCCACGGTTTCTTGAGGATCATTCTCCTGTCGATGATCTCGTGGTGTTCAAGGCGTTCTCCGATGCCAATGAACAAGACCAATGGCTCGTGGAGCAGATTTGCAAGAACTTGAACCAGGAGGAACTGCGTCCCGAGGACATCGTTGTAGTCAATCCCGATCCGGCGTCGACGCTCAGGATGACGGCTTCGATCAGGGCAGGACTGCTCGAGAAGGGCATCCATAATCACCTAGCAGGCATGAGCGCGAAGGCCGACGAGTTTCGCCGGGACGGCTCCGTGACCTTCACTGGAATACACGGTGCCAAAGGCCACGAAGCCGGAATGTTGTATGTCGTCAATGCGGACGCCTGCTATTCTGCACCTCATGGTCTAGCCCGCTTGCGGAACGTGCTTTTCTCTGCGATAACAAGAAGCAAGGCATGGGTGCGCGTCTGCGGCGTCGGCGAACCCATGGAAGAACTGGCCAAGGAACACGCCTCGCTGAAAGACGATGACTACAAGCTCCGGTTTCGGTATCCGACAAAGGAGGAATTGACGATGATGAAATCGCTCCATCAAGATAATCGCGGTGACGAGACCACATTGATCGACCATCACAAGACCAATCTGCGGCGATTGATGGACGATATCGAGAACAAGCAAGTGTATGTCGAGGACATCGCGGAACTCAAGCCGGCGTTGTGGCAGCTGTTGACCGTTAGAGAAGGAACGCGGCGCCGTGGCGATCGCTGAGGCCATTGCCGCCGAGATTCGCGGCCTGACGGTGCATCTGCTCGATGCGGCCATCACTCGGGACTACCACTGGCCGACGACGCGCCGACATAGGTCAATGGCGACCGTTTCGTTCGACAATGACCAATATGTCGCTGACGCGATGAAGCTCGGAGCATACACGCGCGTGTATGCGCACCTTGCGGGCGGGCGCGCGTACAACATCATGATGCTCGACGGCGCCATCGTGCAGTTCATGTATCGATTCGAACGACGTCGCTTGACAGGCCATCGGTTGGCCTACTTGCCAGCGGCCGATGCCCGCCAACTGCATGACGTGTTCGGCAAGTATGGCGATGGTCACCTGGCGGCCGTCCCAGATCGACGCGCCGTTCCCGTGCCACTACGGGTCGACTACGACGTCAGCGATGGGCGCCACCGCCCACGGACTCATCCGAAGTGCCATCTGACGCTGGGCGAGCATCGGAGCTGTCGGATACCAGTCTCATCGCCGCTGACGCCATGCCGGTTTATGGACTTCCTTCTGCGAAACTTCTACGACGACGGAGAGCGGGGTTACGCAAACCACCTGCCGAAGAGCAGGTGTCAGTTCCTCGCGTCGATTCATACCGAAGAGAGGCAGATCGTGCACGTGGTTGTTCCGGGGTAGCATGCCGCCCGGGCGCAGGTCGAGTCGGTGAAGGCGTACCGCGCCTTCGTGGCCGGCGTGGTCGCTCGCCGCAACGCCCGCGGGAGCTTTTCTCCCGACCCGGCGATCCGCGGCTCTTGACTCACGGGTCCACGAGGGTAGCTTACTTGATTGATCGCTTGGTGGGCCGCCGCCCTTCCCTGCAAGGCGCGTGCGTCCACGACTCGACGCCACCACGTACGGGGCCGATCCGCCCGGGAGTTGCGCAACGATGTTCACGAGGCTGTGGGTGGACAACTACAAGAGTCTGGTCAACTTCGAACTCCGCCTGCGCGAGATGTCACTTCTTCTGGGGCCGAACGGGTCAGGTAAGACGTCCGTTCTGGACATGGTGCGTGCGTTGCGGCAGCTTCTGTCGGGAAAGGTGCGCGTCACGGATCCCGGCGTGTTTCCGACGCGCACCTTGACCCGCTGGGACAGCCGCGACCTTCAGGTTGCCGAGGTGGAGGTGGCGCTGGCGGACGAAGTGCTGCGATACCACCTGGAGATTGAGCATGAGCGGGCGACCAAGCGAGCCCGAATCCGTCTGGAAGAGCTTGTCGATGCAAGCGGCGATGCGCTGTTCAGGTGCGACATGGGCACCGTGCAGCTGTACCACGACGACGGCTCCGCGGGTGCCGAGTACCATGTGGACTGGACGGAGTCCGCACTGGCCCGCGTGGCTCCGAGATCCGACAATCGGCGGCTGACGGCCTTCCTCGAGTTCTTCGGGCGAGTTGTAGTGTGCGGCCTGATCCCGCCTGCATACCGTGCCGAGTCCGTCCGAGAGTCCGAGCAGCTCTCGCCGGACGGCCGCGACTTCGCCGATTGGTATCGGCACGCGATTCAGGAACATCCCGATCGCGTACAGCCGTTCGTCGCAGATCTTCAGAACGCGATCGGCGGCTTCAGGGGAATTCGCTTGGAGAAGGTCGGGCAGGAGGCTCGTTCCGTGATGATCATGCAGGAGAACAACGGCACGCGCTACGACATGCGGCTCGACGAGGCTTCCGACGGCGAGCGGGCGCTTGCGACGCTTTACGCCTTGTTGCACCTGGGGCAGGGAAGCACGCTGCTGCTGGACGTACCCGACAACTATGTCGGTCTACCCGAGATTCAACCCTGGCTGCTCGCCCTTTCCGACGCGTGCGGAAGCTCTGTGCCGCAAGCCGTTCTTTGCTCGCATCACCCCGAAGCGATCGACTACCTGGGAATTCACAGCGGCATCTTTCTGCGTCGTGAGAGTTCGGGCGTGACCACTGCGCACTACGGGCTGCGACCGGGGGCGGCGAAGCCCGGTTTTAAGTTGTCGGAGCTGGTCGCAAGAGGATGAGCCCCAAGCAGCCCTTCGTCGTGGACGACGCCGAGGTGGACCGGATGCTCAAGGAACTGGGCATGCCCACCATGAAGGACATGTGGCGGCCGTTCGCCGACCGGGCACAGCGCGAAGGATGGTCCCACGACCGGTACCTGGCCGAGCTGGCCGAGCAGGAACTGGCCGACCGGGCGCACCGACGCTTCGAGCGCCACCGCGCCGAGGCCAAGCTGCCCCCCGGCAAGACGCTCGACAACTTCGACTTCGGCCGCCTGCCTGGACTGTCCGAGCCGCTCGTCCGCGTCCTCGCCAAGGGAGGCGACTGGATCGACGACGGCCACAACATCGTCGTCCTCGGCCCGCCCGGCGCCGGCAAGAGCCATCTCGCCGCCGGGATCGGCCTCGCCCTCGTCGAGCGCGGCTACCGCGTCCTCTACGCCCGAGCCACCGACTTGGTGCAGAAGCTCCAGGCAGCGCGCCGCGACCTGGCCCTCGAAGCGGCGATCCGGCGGCTCCACAAGTTCCACCTCGTCATCCTCGACGACATCACTTACGTCGACAAGGACCGCAACGAGACCAGCGCGCTCTACGAGCTTATCGGCACGCGCTACGAGTACCGCTCGCTCATGGTCACCACCAACCAGCCGTTCAGCGCCTGGGAGCGCATCTTCGCCGACAAGGCCATGACGATCGCCGCCGTCGACCGTCTCGTCCACCACGCCCACATCCTCACCCTCGAAGGCGAGAGCTACCGCCGACAAGCCGCCTTCGAACGCGGCGCCAACGCCGCAGGAGCCGACGACAAGAAGTAGCCGCCCGGCTGCTCGGCACATCGCCCGCGCCGACGCCGGACGACCTGAGCGAACGGGAACGGCTCATTCCAAGCCCTCCATGATGGCCCACACGTGCCGATAGCTGGAACCGCGATTCCCCAGGGCGGATTGCCACGTGCCAGCGTCTGCTTCGCGTAGCTTCTGGCGCGTCAAGTGCAAAGGATCGGATGGCCGCACGTTGAGTTCGCGGGCGAGTGGAGTGGCCGCCGTTCGCGGCACGCCGAGAAGGCGCATGGCGATGGCCTCGTCGGAATTCACCCCGTAATAGACTCGGGCGGGGAGGTTGCGCAGCGTCCGCTGTTCATCCGGCGAGAGTTTGTCCAAATCGCGCATGGTGAGCGACTGGAGGGCGGCCAAGCCCCAAGATGCCGATTGTGCCAGCTTGCCGAAGACGGTTTGGCAACACCGCGTCATGGCCTTGGTCGCGTCCGTGCTGGCGTCGTCCCGACCACCGGAGCCGGAACCGGCCGCGAAGTGCGCGCGGGCCATCTCGGCCAGCGGCCGCTCGTGAACCCAGTCGCAGATGACCCGGGCCACGGCGTCCCGTCCGAGGGCCGCCTCCGCTGCGACTCTGCCCAGCGACCCGTTCAGCTCCGGGACCTTGAGCAGCAGTCCGACCATCCGCTCCAAGTCGTTCCGGCGTGCGCCGAACAGGTCCGGCGTCCAAACCGCGTCGTGCACTTCCGCCCGGCTCAGGCCAGCCAACGTTCGGGCCACGGACTCCCACGAGAACCCCGTCGCATCGACGAGGCCCAGCGGCTTCCCCTTGATCCGCTCCGAATACTGTTGGACTCCCGAAACCAGCTTGCCGGCCCAGCCCTCGTGGCTCGCGCGCAGGGCCCGGAAGCCGAGTGTTCCGCGAAGCACCTGCTCGATCTGCATCGCGAACCTGTCGTGATCGCCGACTTGTCGGTAGGTGTGGGCAAGGTACTGCAGGAAGGCCGACCACTCGGGCCGCCATGCAAGCCGTTCAAGGCGCAGGAGGTCGGTCTTGTCGTCGATGTCGTGAATCATGTCGATCAACGTCGAATTGAGTTCTCCGACTGATCGGCCGACGTATTCGCGAAGCTGTGCGACCTTCGCGTCGTCGCAACCCGCCAGCGCAATGATTCCCAGGTCGTCCTGATCCACGCGACCCGCGCGTCCGCAAATGTTCCAGAAGTCCTCGGGCGGCATTTCGCGGCCGTACGGATACTGGTGATTCTGGAATACGACGCCCGACACTGGAAAGTTCACGCCTTGCGCAATGGTCGTGGTCGCCACCATCGCCCGGAGGTCGCCTTGCTCGGCCAACCATTCCACGATCGCCCGGGCATCCTCGGAGAGCCCCGAGTGGTGCACGCCGATTCCGCGTTCCAGCAACGACACCAAAGGAAAATCGGCGCCCATCTCGTCTTCCAGGAACCCGCACAGCTGGCGTATGCGGTTGCTCGTCGCCGCCGGGACATTCTCCGCCCGCTTCAAAGTCTCAGCGATCCCCCAGCAATGTGCCGGCCGGGACGCCAGGACGATCACGGTGCCTCGGCGCTCCAGGAGATGGGCGGCGGCCGCAGCCAGCTTGCCGGGCGACCGGGAGACTGCGGACCAAGGCAATCCCAGCGGACGCCGCTTGCCGACATTGAGAGTGTCCGGGATTTCGATCGTCTTCGCAGTCGTGTGCAACGTCGTGAAGTCGATCGTGAAGTCCCCGCGAGCTTCGCCTCTACGGGGCTGCGCTATGGCAACTACGCGATCGTTGGGGACCCAGTCGACGCCGAAGTCAATGCTTGTCGCGCTGCCGGGCGCAAGCCACTGGGCGATCTTCTCCGCGTTGGGGACGAAGGGCGTGAGCAACAAGAACTGCGCGTACCTGCATTCCCTGTTGATGGTCGCCAGCAGCAGCTCGAGCCGAAAGCCGCGCTCGCTGGCGCCGATGCCGTGAGCTTCGTCCACCACAACCAGCGTCAGAGGCCGTCCCGTCTTCTCCTCCCACCCGCCTCGCAACATCAGGTCGAGCTTCTCGGGAGTCGAGACGAGGACTCGAAACTGGCGCGCCGCGTCGGCCTCCGACAGCATGTCGGACTCGACCCCGTCGACCTCCAGCGCGGGACTGACCTTCTCCACCACGATGCCAAGGTCCGCGAAGTCGCGGCGCAACCTGCGGGCCAGCTGGCCGACCAAGGCTCTGGTGGGCGCCAGATACGCCACCCACCCGCGCTCGCGGTCGAACTGGTTCAGGGCTTGCAGCATTCTGAACTGGGCAAGCAAGGTCTTCCCGCTCGACGTCGGCAGGTTCACGACGACTGCACGGTGTCCCGCGCTCAAGAGGCCTGCCTCGCGAAGGGCCCGACGCTGGGGCGGCAGGACCTCGAAGATCGGCCGCGGCCGGTCCCTGGAAGTCATTGTGGCGACGAACTCTTCGACCCGGCTGTTCACGGCGCGGGCGACCGACCAGATGGAGCTGTCCACCAGGGAGCGGGCGGTGCGGGCGAGCAAGCGCACCAAGGCTTCCTGCCGCACGAGTCCCCCGTGCGAGGCGGCGGCCACGGCCCGGTCGAACTGCGCATCGAGTTGTTCGCCCACGTCGTAGTGGCCGTCGGCGCTTCCCTGCGTCTGGTGCATTCCCACGATCTCCGCGGCCTTCGCCACGTGATAGCACCAAATCAGGTTCCATGCCGGAGCGGCATCCTTGTTGGCGGCGGCGTCCTGCAGGAACCCCGGCTCCAGGTCGGTCTGGTCTCGACGCAAGGCGGCAACGTGCTCCTGCACCGCGTTGAGGTCGTCCCACCCGTGCTTGCGAAAGAGCAGCAGCCAGACATGCAGCACGGTCGCCCACACGCGGTTCCCCCAGTGGGCGGCATGTGGACGAAGCCCGGCCAGGTCCTCGTCGCGGAGGACTCGCTGCACGTCGGCGCCCCGGTCGCCGAGGATGCCCAGGCACCCCAGCCTGACGAGCGCTTCGGCTTTCTCCGTGGGCGACTCGGGAAGATCAAGCACCCGTGCTATCTGGAACGCCGAAGCCGCTGAGCGCCTCAGTCTGGGCAGGTCGTCGTCGCCGATGGCGTCAAGCACGTCGAGTTCCAGCGCGTTTGCCGCGAATCGAAGGCGGTCGTCGGCGTGCGTGGCCTCGGGCGGGGAGTCACGAAGGGCTGACCAAAGCCGCCGCCGAGCCGCCTCGGTGGCAGCCTCCTGGAGCCTGTCGGTTCCCAGGCTGTCGACGATCCAGGAATGGTCGCTCATGTCGGCTCTCCCACCAGCGCGGGCCAACGGTCGATCGGGGTCGGTAGGTACCATGCGACAAGATCGACGGAGCCCGGAGCCGCGGCCAGCCGGCGGGAGAGGGCTTCGGCGGGGTGGCGAAGGTCGCGTTCGTCCGGGGTGGTGTCTCGCAACAGGACTCCGGCCAGCATGAAGCTCTGGCCTCCAGACTCCAGGTACCGACGAGCGGGCACTCACCCGTGCGTGCCGATCACCACCGCCGCGATCCGTCCCCGTCGTCGTCGAACGGCGTCTCTCGGGCGAGCTGCGCTTCCGGCATCGCGGCTGCTACCTGACGCCCACGGCCTTGGGGGCAGTCCGGTCGGCGACGCCCAAGCCGGCGCCCGCGCCCGCGACGGCCAAGCCCAGGCCCAAGCCGCCGAAGCCGGGAAGGGATCACCCATGGCGCAAGCACTTCAGCGCCAGCGTGGCCCAGGCCATGGCCAAGCGGGAACACCGCGCCGCCCACTCCAACGGGACCGGTCCCGAGCGGTGCAGGACCTCGTCCTGAGCCCGCAGGCGGGGACGGCGGATCGCACTTCCCTTCCCGCAAAGGTCGGACGCGACCGCAGTGTCGGCATCCGTGCCTCCGAGGCTTGCCGGCGCTGCGCAGGTCGCTCGGCGCACCACGACCGTCCGAGCTGGCAAGCTCAGTGCGAACTGCGAGCCATCGGGGCAGCAGTGTCCGGACCCGTCCGCGTTGGCCTCCACCCGGCCAGAGCTTGGCCACGGCGACGATCTCGACTCGCCCGGCCGCCACTGGCCTCGAAGCGCCCGGAACAGGGTGCCCGGCGCCGTCCAGCCCAGGCTTGCTGGAGCCGTGCGTCCTGCGCCCAACACCTGGCCCCCGGCTTCAGGAAGAACCCACCGTCCACACCATCAGGGGGGACATTTCTACTTTGGCCAACTACCGGACATTTCTACTTTGGCTTGACACTCCGTGCCATGAGATCCTTGCCGAAACCAACTCGCGACCGCAGTATAGTCCCGCCTCGCTCAACAGCCAACTCCAATCGGCGACATACCACTAGAATCTATTTCAAAAACATGAAGTGGTTGCCGGGCACCTTGGAATTGGGTATCTTCAGGCATGATGCACGTGACGCTGAGCGACGAGCAGTGGGAGCGGATTCGCCACCACTTCCCGGAGGAGTCCAAGCCGAAGCGACGGCGGGGCGGCCTATTGTGCCGGCCCGGCGCGTCTTCGAGGCGGTGCTGTGGATTCTGCACACCGGCGCGCAGTGGAGCTTCCTTCCTCAGTGCTATCCGAACTACAAGACCGTGCACCGGAGATTTCAGGCCTGGGTCCGGACAGGAGTGCTCGAAGATGTGCTCAAGGACTTGGCGGACGAAGCGAAGCAACGGGGTCTGTTCGACGGATCGAAGGCGTACGTCGACGCGTCGTTCGCGCGGGCGAAGGGTGGCGATGCGGGCGTGGGAAACACCAAGGCGGGCAAGGGCGTGAAGATCATGGCGATCGTGGACCGTTGCGGGCTTCCGCTGTCGTTGAGCACGCATCCTGCGAATCCGCACGAGTCGACGCTCGTGCAGCTGTCGCTGGACTTGGCGTTCGCGGAGGACGAGCCTGCGAACCTGATCGGCGACAAGGCGTGGCCCCGGGCGGGGTGTCACGAAGGACCGACCAAAGCAAATTGAATGAGTTTTCGACGAATGAAGCTGTACGCTAACTCCCACCAAAACGGAGGCGGTAATGTCTGAAGAAATCAAGATCGGCAAGGATGAACATTCAAACGAGCGTGACGAGCTGAAGCGCTTGTCTACGTACGGCGACCGTATGATGTCGTCCAGGGACCCTGGCCCGGGTATCATACAAGGTATTAATGCTTTGGTTCGGGCTGTTGCCAACGCCGCATTGTTCATCGGCGATCGTTTGGCCGTATCGAACGAACCAACCGATACCATATTCGAATACAATGTGGAAGACGACCTCGACGACACAAAATACGGAATAGAAGGAATGCGAGAAACCATTGAAATCGTTGTGGCTGAAATACCGCTCGGCGAAACGATTCTGCTTACCAAGCTCCGTAACGACTTGTCCAAGCGTGCCGGCGAACCGTGTTATTTCGATACGGCTACGTTGGCGGCGAGTTTGTCCGCTTGGACGGATGCTGAAGTACAGCAGGACAATCGCGGACGTTGGACGGCAAAACGAACAATGTAGTGACGAGCAGCGACACGGAAAGGGGGCGGGAGGACTACTGTGGCATTTCGCGCGTCCGAGTTGAGACACCATTACTGTCGGAGGGGCCCGTCCCGTCCAGTGCCGGCGCACTGCTCCTGCGCCAGGCGGCGGAGGCGGGAAAGTTCTTCCGCCTGCTTCCCGGACCCGAACCGCGTCAAGCCCTCGGTGAGTGGAAGATTCGGCCCCGAATCCCCAGTCAGTCCAACGAAAAGAATCCTCTCTTCTCCGCCCATTCCCGACGCACTTCGTCGCCGGCCTGGAGGAGCAGAATGTCCAGCTCCTTGGCTCGCCTTCCTCCCCTGCCGTGGTGGCGAGACACTCCTTCGCTGGGGGCGGCCGATGGGCGAACGAAGAGGTCCCGACTGGGCCACACGCGGCGAAGCACGCCCTGACAGATCTCGGCCGTGAGCCGGCGCTGGTCGCTACGGACCAGAACGGGAGCCGATTCCTTGACGTGTCTTCGGGCGGCGGAGAAAACATCCCGCAACAGCCCTTCGTAGCTCTCTCGATTGCCGAACTTCGCGGCCTTCTTCCAGTTCTTGCGTAGTGGGTGACCCAGCATCCACAACCTGATCCAGTGGTCGTTCCAGTAGTCGGTGACGCCAATGTACGGCGGGGAGGTCAGCAACAAGCCGGCTTCCATGTCGTCTTCGTCCCGAAGCACTTTCCGAGCGTCTCCCAACTCCGCCCGCCCAGTGGCTTGCTTGGGGGTCCTGTACTCGTACCGACGTCGAATCTTGCTATCGAGCACGGCGACGGGATCAACATCGGGGGGAGTCACAAGCCCACGACTGGTCCACCACTTGACGGCATAGGTCGGGGAACATGCAATCGTCGGCCAAAGATGATTCGAGAGCCCGGAGCCACGCTTGTCCTGCATGTGGAGCGTGACGAAGCCCATGAGCGTACGGTCAACGTCGTTCGTCTTCCAGTCCAGCTCGCGACGGGCGGCCCGAAGGAAAGCCCGGACCCCGGGAGACCACGCCATCCGTTCGAACCGACTCCGACCTCTGCGGTCGCCTGGACGACAAGCGCGGCCAATCTCGGCCAGTCGAACGAGCACATGGTCCAACGCCCGTGCCGGCCTCAATTTGGCCTGCGTAAAGACCCATGCCAAAGGATTCACGTCGATGCCGACGCTGGGGCGTCCGAGCACCGTGGCTGTGTACGGACCGTTGCCCCGTCCACAAAACGGGTCCAAGACAAGCTCGCCAGCCCGAGTGACGCCCTTCACGATCTCGTGGGCAAACTTGGCCGGGAACATGGCGTAGTATCGACCGAAGCCGTACCATCGGTACTCGGCGGTGTTGCGTGCCCAGGGAGACGCCCCCGACGAGCCCACCGATGATCCAGGCTTCACGGTGCCAGCGCGTGAATGAGATCGGTCCCGCGTCGCAACGGTATCGCTGCCCGGCTGTGCGCCCTCCGCAACGCCAGAAACTGGTGGTCTCCGACGCCCAGGGGTCCGGCGGTGGCCAGGGCGTCTGCGAGCACCTTCGGCGGTTCGGCTTCGGTGAGGGGTGGATCGGCCTCGGGCTGGGCGAGGTTCAAGACAAGCCGCCGGCCCGAGTCGGTCTTGAAGACAACCGGACGCCCGAAGTAGGTCAGCTCACCCCAGGGCTTCGAGCCTTCCTCCATGCGCCCGGCGATGATGTTCTCCCGAATGTATTCATTGTCGGGCAACCAGACATGGTTGTTGGGAATCTGTCGGTCGGGTGCCGGGCCTCGGTCGAGCTCCTCCGCGTGCTCGACGAACGGGCCGCTCTTTACCCCCGACATGACAAGCACGTGACTTCCCGGGTGGTCCTGTTGCATTGCCCGTTGAACTTCCCTGAGTTGATTCCGGACCGCCCGTGCGAGGACCGCAATCGTCCCAAACGCGGCAAGCGGCCCGTCCATGACGAACGCTGTCTTGGCAATCGCCCTCCGTCCGGCCCGCGACCCTGCCAAGTAGCGCAACGTGTTCATGAGAGCAAGAATCTCCAGTGCGTCGCGCACCCTGTTGTGGCACTGGACGGCCGACGAGTTCTCCAAGAACTGAGTATGGATTCGAAGTCCGTCAGCCAGGTATATCGGTTCGCCGCAGGCAGTGCATCTTCCGATTCCACCGGCAGGCGGAACGTCAACGCCCGGCTGCTCGCAGCTCGGGTTCGGGCACTTGATGGTCCTCATGTCGGCCAAGAGCGAATCAAGCGTCTCGGCAAACGTCTCTCCACCAAAACTGGCAGCAGCCAGTTCGCCATTGACGATTTCCCTGAACCACGTTCTCGGGTCGGTACCGTCCTTCTTGGCCGCATTCCGTCCTGGAAGCAACAGTCCAAGGCAGTCCGGGTCCTCGGTTGCGCGAAGATCTCGAGGATTCGAGGCCCCGCTGTCGGGAAGGTGTTCCAGAGATGCCAGCTTCTCGGTATCGATCACCACCATGCCGAGGGACACGACGCCGGCTTCGGTACACGGCAGGGCTCCAGGAATCGGAGCATGAACGTTCGACCCGTCGATCGCCAAGATGTGGGTTCTCGAGGCGCCCGCTGGAGTTGGCTCGAATCTGGGCAGGGGCAACGGCTCGCCAGTGTGCCGAGCCACCATGTCGCTGCGGAAGTCCTCCAGCAGGCCGCTGTCAGCAATTGCCCGAATCACGTCGAGTCCGGCTCTTTCGTCGTGGTACGGCATCTTGATCGCGTCTGGCTATGACTTGGGGTCTGCCTGCGAGACATTAGCGGCACCGATCCAGAACTTGGCAAGCTGGATAGGCACTGTGTAGCCCTGCGACAGCGTGCGTATCCGCACGAAACCCGGCTCACTGACCTTGCCCATCTGGTCGAGAAAATCGGCAAAGTCCATGTATCCAGAAATGACCTTGCGCTCTTGCTCGGAGTTCAGGTAGGACAGAATCCAGTTGTCCGTCTCGCTGAGTATCTCCGGCATGATCGAACTCGGAGCCTGTGTTGCCAGAACCATGCCGATATTCATCTTGCTTCCCTCCTTCGCCGTCCTCGCCCACACGGTCTGGAGCGTGTCGGCCTTGTTCGCGCTCGGGAGCAAGTTGTGAGCTTCTTCTACGTAGACGAGGATATGATCCTTCATCGCATCGCTGCCCTCTGCGTGAGAAGCCGATCGCGACGAGTCCCGAAACAAATCCTGTTGAGACCGAAATATCTTCCACATGACTCGCTCGGCCGCGTTCCGATTCTGCTGCGGTTCTCCGCTCGACTGGTCGATGATCACGAGCTTGCCCTTTCGCAGATCGGCGACCACGTCGTCAACAAAGTCAACGGATGAGTCCGCATCATGCTGCTCCTTTGCACGCTGGAAGGCTCTCGGTCCGTTGAGCGACTCGAATATTCGGATTACGCTACTGAGCCGGGAGTCAGCCCAGCTCTCTCCGCTACCGCCCTTGCGGCTCGTGTACTCTTGGTCGAAGGACTTGAAGGCACCACTCGTGTCCCGTATGAATCGATCCAACGCCGTAAAGATGATCCCGAGCTGGTGCCACGTAACCTGACCTTGCCCTCTATTGGTGGTGGCATTCTTGAGAATCCCGGCTGCGCTTCTATACTCAGGAGCATGATTGGACTTGTCGTTTCTGTCCGAGCGCAAGGCGTCGATCAGGCCCTTTCCGAACAGATGAGCAACAGAAGGCTTCCACGATGGCGGCTCGAATCCAGCTTGGTACAAAGCGGTTTGGTAGGCGAGGATTGCCCTTGCGTACCGAATCCGCTGGCCTCGATTATCGTCCGATGTGATGTTGGGAGGCAAGGCTAGATCAGCATCTCGAAACGCGCTGGTGTATCGTACGCTCTCGCCCTTCATGATGGCTTTGATGATCTCGCGTCCGGCTATCAGTTGATGCAGTGCTCTGTGAACCTGGCCTTCATCCCATCTCGCGCTTGGGCTCGGGAGTTCGTCACCATAGAAGTTCATCTTCATTAGCTTTCTCGACTGGTCCCATTCGGGCCGGAACAGTCCATAGGTCGTAACTTCGGCGTCTCTGTCGAGTCCGGCCACTTCGTGAATTCGATGCAGCCCCTTTCCGTCTTGAGGGTTGTCCTGGGCGTATTCCCCGTTCAAGTCGAATATGAGCTGTCCAACCCTGTGCGTGGGATCACTTTCTCGAAGCCGATAGACCGATTCGGCGACGACCTTGAGGCCGTTCGACTTCCCGGATCGGGACATGCCGAGATACACCGTCCTGCGCTTCAACATGTCGGTTGCGTTCAGGCGAAAGTCCGCCCTCACCGCCATATCCGACTCCGCCGCCGCAAACCGAGTCTGGCCGATGGGACGCGAGGGTTGGTCAGAGAGAATGTCGTTGCTGCGGTGGCGGTGGTTGACGATCAGCTCGAGCGTAACGGCGTCGGGCTTCCAGGCCATGAGCTCATGGACGGAGTAGTAGTTGTCGATGTCCTCCGCATACCGATAGCTACCGTCATCACCGACGATGAATGTACCAAGCACGGTGCACTCCAGGGCATGGAGCGATATTTGATCCCGAACCCACTCGTCGAGCTCTCCAGCCCACGGGCTTCTGTTGCCAGACCGTTCAATCCCCTTCTGTCGTGTCTCGTCGCTGGCAGCCGAGGTGGGAAGGCGCGCTTCCCGCTGGACTCGCAAGAGTATGAAGCTTTCGTCTCCCGCTTCCTTGGCCGCAAGGAGGAACATACTTCTGGGAAGGCCGCCCGCCTTCTCTCGGTCGAAGTCGAATACGGCCACGATGGCCTTCGTGTACGAGATAGTGTAGACGCTGCCAACGCGGGTCGCTCGGTTTCGGAACGACGGTGGCGGAGTCGCTGGCCGGCCGGCAGTTTCCTTGAGTCTGTCGAGAATGTGGCCTTCTTGATCGTTCATGTGGGTTGCCCGGCTGGTGTCGAGTGTCGTCGTCGATGCATGTCAAGCGCAGAGGAACGTAACGAGGTGGTCAAGCCCCGGACGTGGGGCTTGAGGAGGCGGACCGACCGAGACGCTGGTCGAACGTGGCCCACGCTCGCCGGTAATCGCCCTCCCGATCTGGTCGTGAGAACGGTGCGTGGTATTCGATGATACGTTCGATTGGGCCACCGGGCTGCGTGTCGTCGATGACGGCGCGGCTGACGACGCCTTCCTTGAGGTCGCGGATGTCATTCCAGCCCAAGGAAGTGCGGATCGGTTGTCTATCGGCGGGTGTGCGAATCTCGTAGCTACTACTATCGTTCTTGGCTGCTGTACGAGGAAGGCCGACGCCCGGGAGACCTTTCGACGGCGTGAAGACGATGCGGCCGTTGGCGTCGTACCAAGTATCGGTCTCGTATTGGCGCATGACCGGGAACTGGACGCGGTAGATGGTGAGGAGTTCTTCCAGCGTAAGGCCGAGAGCCATGGCGGAAAGGATGTCGATCTCGACGAGGGCTTGGCGGCGGGCATAGTCGGTGCGGAGGGCGTTGCCGTAGCGCCAGTTGTGAGTGAGGGTTGAGAAGTCGTTCGGAAGGCGGGGATCGAAGGTGGTCCAGGAGTCGGCGAGAAAGAGGTCGGTGGCGGGAAGGCCGGAAGCCCCAGGGTTGGTCGGTGAAGGGATGAAGGAGCCGAAGGCGGCCTTCCACAGCTCGGCGTAATGTGTGGTGAGGCAGCAGAGACGAAGGACACGGATGCGGAGTGCGGCGCGGGCAGCCGGAACCGTATGCCCAGCGAGCACGGGAAGACGGTGGAGCGACGTCGCGTTTACGTTACCGGCTCCGGTGGTCTTGACAAAAAAATCAAGCACTATTGTCATGGATAGCGCAAGGAAATCCAGCATGTCGCACAGGCTCTTGAATGCGCTGGCAACGCTGGCGTGCACGTGAGCCGGTCCTGAGGATATGATGGCCGTGATCAACGTTCTCTCTGCGGAGGACCCGACCATCTGTCGGTTTACTATCCGGTAGTTATCCACCACTCGCGGGTGCGTCCCAGTCTCGTCCTTCCATGACACTCGCGGCGTCCGATCATCGTACTCGTCTAGAGCACATGCAGGCACGTAGTTGGTCCTCGGCAAGTAATCCTCCGGCAAAGTCGTAAGGTCCAGCACATCGTAATGACTGTTCAACGTGCATTTCTGGCGCGGTGTCTTGTTGAGCGGATTCCCGACGAAGAAGTGTGGCCCAGACAGCACCAGCTCGCTGGATGTTTTCGGGAATCGCGTCTCGCGACGAATCGTGCCATCACGCTGGGCCCCGGTCTCGTGCCAATGGAGAGTGAAGAAGACGTCGTCCCCCAAGTCCTCCAGCCGCCTCGGATGGGCTGCCAGCTTTGCCAGGGCACTGAGCAACGTCTTGGCGTGAAGCGCGGGAAGTCTGGCTTGATGGGACGGCGTTCCTTCCTCGTCGTAGAGCTTGGCGAAGTTGCCGAGGGCATCCAGGTCCACTTCAAGCACACGCTCGGCGTGCCCGGCCACATTCCACTTGCCCTTGTCATCCTTGATGCCGGGCACCGGGCCGTGGCCGTCGTGCTCCATGCAGGCGTCCACAGTCTGCGGCTGGAACAGATTCGCGATGTGCTGAAACGCTGGCTGTCGGGGCAGGCCTCCGTACACGTTGACGCTGAACTTAGTGTGGTGGTGGACTTCCGGGAACAGCCGCTTCTCGTTCTGGAACTGGAAGTGCGCCCGCAACCTGGGATACAACGCTTCGCGGAACGCACCACCCTTCGGATCGTCGTACACGCCGTCTGGATGCAGGAGCCCCGTCACGCCGCCGTCCTGCCGAGCCGCCATCCATGCCGACGGCAAGAAGCACTTGTACAGGTTCGTCTGCTGGCCCTTCAGCAACGGATAGTTCTGTACTCCGTTCAAGAAGGCCTGCGTCGCGTCGGCCTCCTCCATCTCGTCCAGCCACGCCCCCTGCAAACCCTCGTACCGATGGAACGCTGACCCTCGCAACTCGGTCACGTCCTTCGCCGACACCCTCCGCAACACCAGTGCCGGATTCTTCTCCCCGAGCACGCCCTTCTCCTGCCACTCGACCTTCACCCACGGAGGATTCCCCAGCACCAAGTCGAACCCGCCCCGCTCGGCGAACAAGTCCGCGAACGCCAGCTCCCAGTGGTGGAACCGGTGCCGTTGCGCCAGCTCGTTCACGAACCGCAGCCGGGGGAACTCGGCGAAGAGCTTCTGAAGGTCCAGCATCCCGGTCTCGTTGGTGATCCGCCGGGCCATCTCTTCGGCGTGCTGGGCGTACTCGGCGCCGAAGAGGTCGTCGATCTCGTCGGGGCCGACGCCGGGCTGCTGAACGGCACCCGTCAGCACCAGGCTGATCTCGGACAGGAACTCGTCGCGGCGGGGCAGCTGCGCGGCCTCGCGGATCGGCCAGAACCACAGTGCGCACCAGTAGTCCATCACCAGCTTCAGGCGGCGATAAGGACTGGCAGTCCGCACGCCGTCGCCGTCACCGAAGATGCCTTGGGCGCGGATGCGGTCCTTCCACGTGTTGCTGGTGCGGCGCGGATGCGCGGAGGCGGGCTGGCCCCACACGGGCAGGGTGTCTTCGGTCTCCCTGTGGTCGCGGCCCAGCTGCTCGGCGTGCATCGCCCAGAGTTCGTCGACCTTGTCGGAGAGCAGCTCGAGCTTGGTCGTGTCCTCGGCGGAGAACGCCTTGAAGAAATCCAGTCGCCAAAGACGGATGCGCTCGAAGTTGGCCGCCTCCATCGCCTTCGCGGCCTTGTCCTTGTAGCCCACCATCCCGGGGTCCGGCAGCAGGAAGTGGTAGATGGTCCCGGGCGGACGGTGCGCCTCCGGCCCCGGCTCCACCCGCTCCGGCGCTTCGTTGAACCACAGGTCCGCCTTCTTCTGGCCTTTCGCCTTGCGCACCTTCTTCGCCGGATACACTTGCCGGCGCGCGCCCACCAGCGAGTTGCCGCAGGCCAGTTGATAGCCGAACCAGGGCACGTGTCCGTCCTCGTGGATGCAGTTGAGCCACAGCGACACTTCCGCCAGCTCGATGGCGACAGGGTTCAGGTCCACGCCGTAGACGTTCCGGTCGGTGACGAAGTGGCGGACCCTCTGCAGCTCGTCGGCGTACTGGTCGTGAGGGATGCGCTTGCCCAGCTCGCGCTGCTTGCGGTCCAGGTACTTCTCGGAGAGCTGGTTGACGGCCTCGTTCAGGAACGCCGCCGAGCCCATGGCGGGCTCGCACACGGTCAGGCGCAGGATGTCGTCGGCGGGCATGTCGTCGGTGACGAGTTCGCGCAAAGAGTACTTGACCACGCAGCGGGTGAGCGACTCGGGCGTGTAGTAGCTGGCCGACTTCTGGCGGTCGCGGCCGGCCAGGCGGTAGACGAACGTGCCCTTGCGGTGGACGCGGAGCTTGAGGCGGCCGTCCTCGTCCCGGTCGTGGACGCGCTCGTCTTCCGAGTACTGTTCCAGGTCCTCGGCGCCGACGAAGAACGCGGCGTCCAAGTCGTCGTGCGCGGCCCCGGCCTTCTTGACCTCGTACAAGTCCTCTTCGGCGAAGAACCCCCGGTACGACAGCAGCGCCTCGTAGACCGCGCCCAGCTGGTTGATGCCCAACTGCGCGTAGGAGATGCGCCCCCTGCGCCGACGCTTGCCCGCGCCGCGTCCGCGACCCTTGCCGGCGCCGCCCTTGCCGCCTCGCCCTCTCGCCGCCCGCGTCAGCGACATCAGCCGGATCACCTTCTGCAGCACTTCGTTGCGCAACTTCACCTTGTCGATCAGCGGCGTCGATCCCTCGCGGAAGAGCCGGCTGTCCAGCGGCCGCACGCGGAAGCCGAAGCGCAACGCGGGCTCGGAGCCGTTGGAGCGCCCTTCCATGCCCGGCAGCAGGTCCTCGCTGCCGCCCCAGTTGCTGCCGTCGAATCCGTCGCGCACCAGCCGGAACAGCCGCTCCACGCTGTGGTGGATGTAGTGGCCGTCGCGGGACTCGGGCGTGTCGAGCCGCACCATCTCCAGGTCGCGCAGGTGCTCCAGGCTGTATCCCTTGCGGTAGGCGTCGGAGGCCACGGGCGCGTATCCGAGCTCCGGGCGCGCCTCGATGTAGAAGAGGAAGAGCAGGCGGTACATGTAGCGCAGGCACTCCAGGCCCAGCTGGCCCGCCAAGGCGTCGTCGTCCAAGCCGAAGAGCTTGTCGTGGCGCACCTCGCGCATGTACCGGACGACCTCGTTGCCGACCAGCTCGATCGACTCGCGGAGCGCGTACTTCAAGTCCTCGGAGACGGCGAAGGCGTGCTTGTGGCTGTTCTCGTCCAAGTGGTCCAGCAGGCCATGGCTTTGCCCGTCCGGGGGCAACAGGCTGTCGCGGTGGAGCAGGACGGCGGCCGCCTTGAGGGTGGGGTCGTCGCGACGGCCCAGGATCTCCGCGAAGTCGAAGCGAAGCAGGCGGTTGTGCGTCCACTTGCTTCGTTCAAGCAGTAGCGCTTGGCCGAACGACAGCAGGAGGAGCCAGCGGGGCGGGTGCTCCTGACCGAACACGCGGCGCGTCGCCACGTCCTCCCAGCGCTCGTCCCGCAGCGTCGCCGACGGAGGCGCCTCCCCGTGGAACTGGGCGGGATGGGGCCTGACGGACAGCGGGTCGTCGCCCTCCGCGCCGGCGTCGTAAGCCTCCAGGACCAGCAGCTGGGGCGCGCCCGCGCTGCTTCGGCCGGCCGCGCACAGCACGGGGAGTTCGACGCCGTCGTCGAGCGGCAGGTTGGCCGGGCGCCAGTCGGCTTCGTACCCCAGCGCGTCGAGGAAGCGGCGGAACCACTGGCGCTGGGCGGCGATCTGGTCGGCGTGGACTTGATGGGCGGCCTGCCGAACGCTCGCCCGCCGAGCCGCCCGTCGCTCGAAGGCGTCGCGAAACCGAGCGTAGTCGGTCGCCAAGGCGCGGAGGGCCGCGTGAGGCGTGCGGTGCGGCACGGCGGCTTGGCCGTCCGGGTCGGCTGCGTCGGAGTCCGCCGCGATGGAGGAAGTCCTGTCGCCTGAAGTCACGTCCCCCGTCGCGTCGTCCTGCCAGCGCTTGATCGTTTCCTTGATGTCGCCGGTGAATATCTCCGACAGGTAGTGGTGGCTGTAGAACTCGTTCTCGTTGTGGATTCCGGCGAAGGTGGCGGCGGCTTCGAGCGCCATTGATCAGTCCCTCCAGGCCCGGAACGCCTTCATCTGCTCCATGCGCGCCCGGTAGCCCGCCGGCCCCCGCTCGATCAGGCCCGCGCCGACCAGCCAGTTGAGGTCGCGAGTCAGCGTCTTGCCGGTCCTGTCGGCGTACATGTGCGCCACCTGCGACGTGAGCGCCGGCACGTCCCGCTTCCGGACCGGCTTGTCCAGCGCAGACAACGCCAGCACGACCTCCCTTCGGCGGCGAGCCGCCAGCGTCTGCTTGCCTTGCCGAAACGTCTGGAACACGAAGTGCTCCCACGCCAGCTCCATCTGCACCTGTTCGATGTACCGGCACTGGTCGGCGAGCCCGTCCACGAACCCCCGGACCGCGTACTCCACGAACCCGAACGCATCGCCGTGCTCGTCGTCGCGACCGTGGCCGCCCACCCGGCTGGACCGGTCCAGTTCTCGGTAGTAGCGGTTGCGTGTGAGGTTGAAGTGGTTGCTCATCAGGTGCGCCGACGGGAACGGAACCCCGGCCCGCGCCAGCAGCATGAACTCGACGAGCCGCGCCGTCCGCCCGTTGCCGTCCCCGTACGGGTGAATCCACGCAATGTACAGATGGGCCAGCGTCGCCTTCAGGATGCCCTCCGCCATGCGCCGGCGCCGGGCGTCCTGGAAGACCCGACGAGGGGTGCCAACCGCCGGGTCGGCCGCGTCGGTCGGAGCTCCGGCGTGCCCCCTCTGGGACGGCCCCTCTTGGGACACGCCCCCTTCGGCCGCCCCCGTCCTGGGACCCGGCACGTCGTCCTCGTCCAACCACCGGCAAAGTCGGTCCAGCAGGTAGTCGCAGTCCTCTCTCGGCGCGGCCCGATACCGGCCGACCCCGACCTGGAAGGCGGGCACCTCTCCCGGAACGACTCCTTCCCCCAGCACCTCTTCCAGCCCGCCGAGCACGGCCCGGTTGGCGTCGGCGATCCACTTTCGTGTAAGCCGCGGCGCGGTTCCGGCCATAATCCGGTCCCGAATGTCCCTGCAGGCGTCCAAGATGTTGACCACTTCCTGTCCCAAGTAGCCCTGCGACGGCGGCAGGTCGAGGGTACCGTCCAGTGCCTGGCCCACCTGTTCCTCGGTCAGCGTGTTGTTCTCGATGGCGGTCGTCGCCCTGGCGCCCTTGACGAGGTACGTCGCGTAGAGCCCCCGGGCGGCACGCGGCGGCAAGACGGTGCCCGAAACCTGCTCGCAGAGTGCCACGGCCTGCCCCAGCAGCGCCCAGAGCCGGGGCGCCGCCCGGTCGAGGTTGATCGAGAAGCTGATCCAGGGGTGGCTGGTCTGGTAGGCGCGTGGGGTCATGGGAGGAAGCGTCGATTTCGCATGGTCAGAATGTCCGTGCGACTGTCCCGTTTCGCAAGTCTCGATGTCCAGCGTGGTGCCCGGACGCCGACGGCCGAGATTACCCGGCACCTTCCAACGCGGGGCTTGACGCGACGGTTCCTGTCGCAGACGGTCAGACCCTTGGATGCGGACTTCGACGCCACCATCTCCGGGAGGGACACATGTCAGCGGCTGGACGATCTATCGATAGCGAGCGTGACGCCTTCTTGCGCCATGTCTGTGGTCTGCTGATCGCCAGTATGCCGCATGAAGGCCTGGAAGAAGTCTTCGCACATCTCTTGGAAGCTCACGACTTTCACACGGAGAACCGGGTTGCCGGCGCCCGAGCGTCAGGAAACCGTCGTGACTACGGTGGTCGTATCTGGACGCGTCAGCCGCCCGACACTGGTGCTGGATAGCGAACCTCCGCACGGTCCAAGACCTCCTGCCTGAAGTACGGGCTCAGATCTTCGGGCGTCCTCAGATCAACCTGGCGTCCACCAAAGATGCGGGCCAAGCCGAACTCCAGCTCGGCGATGCCCAGCAAACCGGGGACGCGATGGGGTTCGAATTCGACCAGCAAGTCGATATCGCTGCTCGGCCCGAAGTCGTCCTCGAGGGCCGAGCCGAACACCGCGAGCTTCTTGATCCCATTCCCTTGGCAAAACGCCGCCAGGGCCGTTTCGGACACGGAGATGTTCATCCGCCCACCATCACGCAGACGACCTTGATGTACGGCTGGCGCTCCAGCGTCATCGTGTCCTCGACCCACTCCAGATAGTCATCGAAGATCCCGCTTGCGTAGGAGGACTATCGGGCGCGCATGGAGCAGATGAAGGCGTTCGGGGCACGGTTTCCGGCCAGAATCCTGTCTTCGACTACGACGCCGGGAGCTGAGGCGGCTCAACCAAGTTGTGCATGGGAATTGCTTGGTGCTTGATGAAAGCTCGGCCCATGTGATTCTCTACAATCTTGACCGCCGGCGTAGCTGCAAACGTGTGAGTTGTGGCATGAAACACGGACAACCCCAAGTCTTGCAACGTCTCGTCGTTCTCCAAAGGCACTACCACAAGTCCTTTCTTTTCTAGCTGGGATCGTGACAGATGTCTGCTATGGCTCCCGAACCCCTTGTGATCGGCAAGCCACTCCGCAATCGATTCAGCTCTTTGGGACGAATCGTTCTCTTCTCTAAACATGTAGGTCTGAAGCCATGTTTTGACCAGTTCTTTGGACATTGCCAACGCTGCTTCGCATCGCACCAGAAGATCTGGACCATACTGGCTCAGCATGGGCAGCCAAGCTGCCAGGCGGCTTGAGTCCTCGCACTCACGCCGAGCCTGACCAAACTGGTCGAGAATTGCCTGGGCGGGTGCCAGGCGTTTCCCCAACTGGGTCTCCAACAAGATCTGTGGATCGGTTGGTCCCAAGAAGGAATGCTTGCCCAATACGATCTCGTCCGCCGCGCACGCGATCATTGTAGCTGCCGACATGGCAAGCTGAGGTACGATGACCCGAATATGGCTAAACCGTGAACGCAAGTATGAAACCACAGCCTCGGCGGCTTCGGGTGATCCTCCGGGACTATGCAGCACTAGATCAAGATCAGTTCCGTCCAAGCCATACACGACTTCCATAAGAGCTTGTATGTCTTCGTCGACTATCGACACAAGACCCGGTGTCACATCTTGTTTCTGGAGCCACGCGGATGCGTACAGAATAACGTTGCGCTCGGAATGCTTGTGCAACTGTGCGAGATATCTCCTGCGGATTACGTCAAAAGCCCGAGGTTCCCCTTGTGGAGTTGCCTCAGCTAGTTCCTTAAGTATGTCGCTCCAGATTGGCATGAAGGCTCCTTCCGATCCAGCGTTGATACTGAAGCAGTCAACGATGGAAGAATGCGGTGTGATTTGTGGTGGTCGTGACGACCTGATTCCGCGAAATCGCTCGATGTGGCTCGAGGCTCCGATCAGCTTGTTTCCAAGCTCCGTAGACCTTCATGAGCTCTCGAATGCCGGGTCGTGCGGATACCTCGCGGATCAGGGATTCGCAGTCCTGCTGACGCTGGGACTGGCGACTAGGCGGGACTTTCTTCCGGTGGGCCATTAGCACTCCATTGCTCTTGGGAAGCAGGCTGGCTAGCCAACGCTAACGACGCGGGCATCGCCAGACAAGGTGGGCTCCCCTTCCCGAACCGCGACAGCCGGAGGACCGGCACCGTCCGGCGTGCGTCCCGGCGGTGCTGGACCTGGTCCGAACTGGTCTCCGCGACTGGATTCGGCAGGTCCTGCGGCACCCTCCGTACGGCCCGCAGTCAGCTTGGTACCGTTCAATCGCTCACCCGAAGCTTCGGAGGCCGTGCCGGGTGGTGGGCGACCGACAGAAGATCGGCGGGCTTGCCGGAGTCGTGCGGTACGTGCCTTCCCGGTCCTCAGTGCCCGCCCACCATCACGCAGACGACCTTGATGTACGGCTGGCTCTCAAGCGTCATCGTGTCCTCGACCCACTCCAGATAGTCGTCGAAGATATCCTCAATCTCCCGCTCGCCAGCGGAGCGCTGGTGGGCCTTGAACGCCTCGGTCCTCTGCGACCGCTCCAGCTTGAGGGCGAGCTGCTTGATGCGACGCGCCTTGAGTCCTTCCAGCGCTGCCAGCTCCCGGTTGAGCTGCTCGTCCATTCGGTCCTCGAACGCCTGCCGCCGCCCGTCGAGCCATTCCTTCGCCCGCTGGACGGCGCCCGGCAACAGCTTCTGCAGCGCATCCAAGTCGGGCTGAATGTTCCTGTTCGGCACCGCCTGCTCCTTCAAGCCCGTCCGGTCCAGCAGCGCTTGGAAGGTCTCGATCCCGGCTTGCTTCCCGCCCTGGAACGTCACGGCGACCCATTCGTGCACAAGAGGATGGCTCTTGCGGTTCGGCACCATCCCGGACAGCACGAACACGGCCTCGTCGTCGGCCAACTGCGGCACCCCGGTCACGACCGGCGCCTGGTGTCGGCCGAAGGCGGCCAGCATTCGGTCGTTCAGCCAGCCGACCACCGGGTTCAGCCGCCAGAGGTAGTGGAGCTTCGGCCATGCATGCTCGTCGCGGCGGCTCTCGACGATGGCCTCGCCGATGCGCTCGCGATCCGTCGTCAGGCGAAAGCGTCCGTCCTGGGGGACCACCTCCCGAGGGAACGGATCGAAGCGGTGGAGCAAGTCGTCCGGGGCGTCGAGCGTCAGCGAACCCGAGTCGGCGTCCACATCGAAGCGCAGTGCGGGGTTCCGTCTCCGCAGGCGGTGAAGCGCCTGCTCGCAATAGGCCAAGTCGTCGGCGAACAGCGACAGCGGCGGGGCAGGCGGTCCGCGCTCCGGGGCCGGTTCCCGGGAGTCGGTCGCCGGTCCTTGCTCGCCCGGTCCTTGTCGGCTGCCGCCCGCGGTCCCCAGGAACAGCGCCAGCAAGTCTTCCGCCTTGTTCGACTTGGGCTGATGGCGGGCGTCGAAGTCGTCGGCCTCTTCCCCCTCCGCCATTGCCTTGGCCGTGATCTCCTCTTCGGCGGAGACGTCGTGGACGTTCATGAACGTTGCCGGGTCGCCGATGTTCTTGTACGCCTGCTCGTCCTTTGCTTGCAGGATTTCGAGGATGCGCGTGTCGCCGCGGATCCTCTGGTTCGTGCTCTCCGCGACCAAGTAGACGATCTGCGGTCGGCGCTTCTGGCCGTAGCGGTCCACGCGCCCGTTGCGTTGCTGAAAGACCATCAGCGACCACGGCATGTCGAAGTGAATCAGGCGGTGGCAGTGGTAGTGCAGGTTGATGCCCTCGGAAGCGACGTCCGAGCAGAGCAACAGCCGGACGGGACGCTTTGCGTTGCCGAAGTCCTCGACCACGCGCTGCTGATCCACGTCGTTCATGGTCCCGTGCAGAATGGCCACTTGGGCGCTGGCGAGCCCAAGGTCTTCCGCAAGATGCTTGCGCAGCCAACGCAGCGTCTCGATCCGCTCGGTGAACACGACCAGCCGGTCCTCCGCCGCTCCCCGGCCGCTGGCCTTCCACCTGAACGGCCGTCCGCCCCGAATCGCGTCCAGCAAAGCCTGGTACTTGGCGTAGTCGCGCGGCCCGATGACGGCCAGTGCGTCCCGCAGCGCGCGCAAGGAGGTCATCTCGGCGCCAACTTCGGCAGCCGCCGCAGCTGCGGGCGCAGCGCCGGTCCCGTCAGCCGTCCTTTGGTTCAGCTCCCTTTCGCGCCGCCGAATGCGGTTGTCCACCGTAGCCAAGCACGCGGCCGGACTGGAGAAGAGTGCCTTCTCGAGCGTGACCGAGAAGAGGTCGCGACGTTCCTGGCCGCCGGCGTTCGCTCCCGGGTCGGTTGCCTCTGCTTCCGAACCTGCCAGGGCTCCGCCGCTTGCCACCGCTTCCGAGCTCGCCAAGGCTCCGCCGCTTGCCACCGCCCCCGAGCCCGTCAAAGCCCAGCCGCTTGCCTGCGCCCGCAAGCCCGCCGAAGCCCGCGCCCTGCCCGCCCTCGCCACCTTCACCGCCAAGAGCGCTTCGTAGGCCCGTTCCTCCTTTGCGGAGGCGGGGAACCGGCTGCGATGCACTTCGCGGTCCCGAAAGGCGTCCCGCACGTCTGCGCGAATGTCCTTCTTGAAGCGCCGAATCACCAGTCCCTTGTCGCGAAAGTCCTCGCGCCGATAGTCCTCCGGGTCGGTGATGGCGGTGGCGTCGAGCATGTTCACGAGGCTGGCGAAGCTGCGCGCCTTCCCGTCGTGCGGCGTCGCCGTCAGCATGATCAGGGTGTCGGAGCGTCGCGCCAGCAAGCGGGCCAGCCGGCTCCGAAGCGACCCGGTTCCGCGGTCGGCCACGTTGTGCGCTTCGTCGATGACGATCACGTCCCAGTACGCCTGCTCCAAGTACGTCCGGTACTCCCTGTCCTGCTTGAGGGTGTCGATGGAGATGATCGACTTGTCGTAGTAGTGGAACGGGTTGTGGCTGGTGGGAATCCGCCGCCGCACGCGCTGAATGCCGACCGAATCAAGCCGCGTGAGCGGGATCGTGAACCGGTTCCAGAACTCCTTTTGGAACTGCGTCAGCATGCTCTTCAACGCCAGCACCAGAATCCGCCGACCCCGGCCGCGCGCAATCAGTTCGCTGACCAGGACTCCCGCCTCCAGCGTCTTCCCCAGCCCCACCGCGTCCGCGATGAGGATGCGTTGCCGGGGCTGCCGCAACGCTTGGCGGGCCGGTGCCAGCTGGTACGCCACCGAGTCCATGGCGCCGAGATGCCCCGCGCGAATGCGTTTGTCGCTCGGCGCCGCTTGACGCAGCAGGCTCTCGATGTACAAGCGGCTGTCGGCGAACTGCGGCGACTCGTCGCGCACCAGCCGCGTCCCCGCCGGGTCCAGCACCTCGATCTGCGGCTCCAGCCGCGTCAGGAAGACGGCCTCGCGCTCCCGGACGAGCTCGGAGACGCCGTCGCAGACCAGCTGCGAGCCGCCGTCCGGCGTCGAGTCCACCCGCCGCACGACCCACTCGGCGTCCCGGACGACGACGCGAGCGCCGGGAGCGAGGGTTGGGGACCGGATCGTCAGCGGGACTGGCTCCATCGGCAGGTCGCTCTCGGCCGTCTTGCCCTGCCGTGTCCGAAGGTGGGTGCTCGCTGAAGTCCGTCGCGAGCCGCCGCGTGCGAAGTCGCCGAACCGTAGCGACGAACGCGCCGGCCAGCAAGAACGGGGATGGTGCCTCGGCTTCCTGGCCCGCCGGCACTGGAGGCGACTTCGGCGTGCCCGTCGGCTTGACCGCTTCCTGCGAGAGCCTCGGCAGTCGCGGGCCGGCGTTCGGAGGTGTCCCACTTGCGGGCCGTGCCGTTGATCACGATACTTGAGCAGGATGGTTCTACTACGGCCTGCGTCCGAAGGGAAGCTCCGAATGAGTCCACACCGTACTCTATGCCCACGTCCGCGGGAGGCGCGGCGCTCCGGGACATCCCCGAAGCAGACGATCGACAGCTGGAGACGGCGCGATGTTCACTGAACTGTATATTCGCAATTTCCGTCTGTTCGAGGACCTGACGATCAAGGACTTGAGGCGAATCAATCTGTTCGTCGGGAAGAACAACTCCGGGAAGTCTGCAGCGGTAGAGGCAGTTGTGCTGGTGGCGGTGCCCCATGGGCCGTTTCAGTTGATCGGCACGAGAGGCGTAGAGGTGCCCAATGACAAGTACGCGTTCGACAGCTACCTTCGGTACTTCTTCCGCAATTTAGATGCTAGTGAGGAGATGGAGATAACGGCAAAGCAATCGGAATTCGGAATCCGGAAGTGCACGGCCGTTGTTGTACAAGCTCCTGATGCTTCAGTCCTGGCGGACCGGCCGCCCACGGAATCGATTGGCAAGCTGCCATCGCAAGCAGCTCTCAAGGTACGTCTGGACGAGGAGCGTGACCGCTATCTCCAGTACCAGGCGTTCCTGGACAACGAGCGCGAGCGCTTGGCACTGGCCGAACAGGAGGAATCCATGCCGCCGCCTCGTTCGTTATCGGTGGAATACGTGCCCCCGAACCTGGATCTGGGTGAGCCTGTCATTGATCGCTTGAGCAAGCTAAGGAAAGAGAAACGCACCCATTTCATTCTTGATATCTTGCGTCAGATCGAACCTCGGTTGGCAGGTGTCCCTGAAATACTGATGGACCACGGGAAACCGAACTTGTTCTGCGACATCGGCATCGGCAAGCTGTTGCCGCTGGGCTTGATGGGACAAGGATTGGTGCGTGTCCTGAGGTTGGCGGTGATGATGGAGTCAACTAGTAAAGGGCACATCGCGGTGATCGACGAAATCGAAAACGGCCTCCATCACGAATCGCTGTTCGACGTCTGGCGAGCGCTGGGCGAGGCCGCGCATAGGTACGACAAACAAGTATTTGCCACAACCCACAGCTACGAGTGTCTTCGTGCTGCTAACGACGCCATTGACAGAAACGACTTGGCCATACATCGCCTGGAGGTTGACGACGACAGGACGACTCGTTGCGTGACGCTTGATCCCGAGGCAATCGAAGGGGCGATCGCAAACGGATTCGAGATACGTTGAGCGACCGTGGTGACCACGGAAGATCGTGTGGCCAGAGCGGACTTCCACGACCGGAGCCCCTGAGTACGAAGAAGCTCTTGCTTGTGGAAGGAAAAACCGACAAGAGTCTCTTTGACGGGTTCATTGCGAAGCTCGCCACAGACGGCGCGAAGCTTGCCACAGACTGCATCGTTGTTGAGAGCTATGAAGGGAGGTCCAACTTGAACGTGTATCTGAGTGGTCTGGTACGTCGAACCGGGTTCGACAATGTGGAGAGCCTTGGCATCATCCGTGATGCCAACAGTTCTGCCGACAGTGCTTTCCAGAGCGTTCAGGGGTGTCTCAAGAATTCTGACCTGCCTGTGCCTCCGTCCTTGGCGGATCGCCGTGCCGCGGGGGCGAACCCAGCGGATGATCGGAAGCGGCTCACGGTCAGCGTGTTCATCCTGCCCGACAACAAGAGCCAGGGCGAACTTGAGACTTTGCTGTACCGAACGCTGAGCCGCGACATTGTCAAATGCATTGACGACTTTGTGAAGTGCGCGAAGGCTGCTACCGGGGTGTCGCCCTTGAAGCCCTACAAGGCGCGTGTAGCCGCGTACGTAGCGGTTCAGAAGAAGGCGCCCCACTCCCTTGCCGTATCGGCTCGGCGAGGTGTTTGGGCCTTCGATCACGACGAGCTCAGCAGCGTAGGAGAGTTCCTTCAGGAACTATGACGGGCGAAAACGGCATCGTCCGCCGCAGATACTCGTCGAAGATCGGAACCGTAAAGGCCGTGTCGCCGTGGGCCGGGCTGTAGATCATGCCGCTCCTTCCTCCCAACGGCCCGATGTCGGCAAAGGAAAACAAGCGCTCGGCATAGGACCGGACCTCGCCCGCTCGAGCGACGATCTGCGGCAGTCCAGCGCCCACGAGAGCCACCGGCAGCTGCATCTGGGCGATCCGGTGAAAGGCGGTGATCAACGCGCCGAACTCGGATCGCTCCAAGTACTGGAGCTCGTCCACGAACAAGGCCAACGCCGTCTTGTTCTCTTGCGCCGCTTCCCCGGCTGCCCGCAGGAGGTCCAAGAGGTCGTGCTCCAAGTTGCCGCTGTCGGCGACCCCTGGTTCGGTGCCCAGGTCCATGCCGAACTCCAAGTCCTGGTACTTGACCTTCATTGCCGACGCGAAGCCGCCCAGCGCGCGAAGCGCCCGCTTGGCCAGGTCGCCGGCCGCTGCCCGACGACTCATCTTGACGAGCTGCACGGATTCGATCCAAGCCGATGGCGGCGTGCTCCAGCAACTGGTCGCGGCCGGCCAACTCGGGCGGTGGCGTTCCGGCGCCGGGGGCGTAGGGGTTCTTTCTCGGGTCCATGGTTTTAGTGAAGTTACACCAGTTTATCAGAATTCGCTAACATGGGGTAAGATCGCTCAAAATCGCCTGTCGCGCACTGCTGTCCGGGACTCGGTCGGCTGCCCGCCCTACGGCCCCTCCTCCACCGTGTGCCCCAGCCCGCGCAGCTTCTCTACGATCCGGGCCGCGTGCGCCCGACCCCGAGTCTCGGCGCGGATCTCGATGCTGACTTCGCCCACCGACACGTCGCCGAACGCTCGCACGTGGTGGATGTCCAGCACGTTGGCGCCCTCGCCGGCCACCACCGCCGTCAGCTGGTTCAGCGACCCGGGCCGGTCGCGCACGAGGACCCGAAGGCGCGCCAGCCGTCCGTCGTCCCGCAGCCCCCGGTCGATGATCCGCGCGATCATGTTCACGTCGATGTTGCCGCCCGACAGCACGCACACGACGGTCTCGTCGGGCGACAAGGCGATCTTCCCCTCCAGCAGCGCCGCCACCGGCGTGGCGCCCGCCCCCTCCACCACCGCCTTCTCGCGCTCCAGCAGGAAGAACACGGCGTCGGCGATCTCGCGCTCGCTGACGAGCACCACGTCGTCCACCAGCGACTCCAGGAACGGGTACGCCAGCTCGCCGATCTGCTTCACCGCGATCCCGTCGGCCAGCGTGTCGGCGCTCTCCACGCCGACGGGCGCCCCGGCCCCGAGCGACTCGACGGCGCCCGGCGACGCGGCCGCCTCCACGCCCACGACCCGCACGCCGGGCCGCAACGCCTTGGCCGCGACGGCAATCCCCGAGATCATCCCGCCGCCGCCCACAGGGACCACGATGGTCGACACGTCCGGCGCCTGCTCGACGATCTCGAGCCCAATCGTCCCCTGGCCCGCCATCACGGCCAGATCGTCGAAGGCGTGGACGCCGACCGCCCCCTCGCGAGCGACGATCCGCTCCGCCGCCTCCATCCCGTCCGACAGCGTCCGGCCGGTTTGCAAGACCCGGGCTCCGTGGCGCTTGGTGTTCGCGACCTTGATCAGCGGCGCCGTCTCGGGCATCACGATCGTGCACGGCACGTCCAGTCGGGCAGCGTGGTACGCCAGCGCCTGGGCGTGGTTGCCGGCGCTCGCCGCCACGACTCCGCGCCGTCGCGCCTCGTCGCCCGTCACGAGGAGCTTGTTGAGCGAGCCCCGGTCCTTGAACGACCCGGTGCGCTGCCGAAACTCCGCCTTCAAGCGCACCCGGCGGACGTCCGTTCGCCGCTCCAACGCAAAGGACCGGCGACAGCTGGTCGCCACGACCCCGTCTCCGATCCTCTGCCGGGCCGCCTGAACGTCGGAGAGCGAAAGGGTCGGCGGCGCCCTTCGCGGATCCGTCATGCGTCCTCCGCCCAGGCTACTCCCGGCGACGCCGGTGGACCGCCACCCTGAGCAGCGGCTCGACCCACCAGTGGAAGTGGAAGCGGTTGTCCAGCTCCCCGACCACGACCTCCCGTCGCTCCCGGGTCTTGGGCCAGTCGTCCCGTCCGTTCTCCACTACCAGCGCCTCGCCCTCCGCCAGTGCCGAGAGCTTGTCGCGCAACGCCTTCTCCAGGCGTCGCAGCAGCGCCCGCTCCGTCTCCCGATGGACCTCGCCGTCTGCTTCGGCGCCGATCTCGGCCCCGTCGATCCGCTTCCACTGGCTCTCGAAGTCGGCGGCGGAAACCGAGTACCGTCGATCCCTCCGGAACCCGATTTCGGTGATCGCCGTGGGGTTGAAGTTGGGTTGGACGCTGTGGTACGCGGTGCCGTATCGTCGCAGGATCATTTCGTCGTTCGCCTTGTTCGCGGGTGGGGCGGATTCAGGGCTGGCAAGCGCTCGCCGGGGCCGGCAGCGCTCCGCCGGCGCCTCAGTCGTGGCTCAGGAGCGCCGCCAGCTCTTCCGGGTCGAGCGCCTCGCCGGCCTTGGTGCCCATGCCCCGCCCGGAACGGGAGCGCGGCGCGACGGCTTCGGGCCTCTCCTGCACGACGCCTCCCGCAAAGTCGAAGTCGGGGTGGTGGACCTTCTCCAGTCTCCGTTCCAGCTGGTACTCCAGCGTCCGAAACGCCCCCAGGTCGGACGCCGTGACGAAGGTGACGGCCACCCCCGTGGCGCCCGCCCTTCCCGTGCGCCCGATCCTGTGGACGTAGTCCGCCGGGTCCATGGGCACGTCGTAGTTGACCACGTGGGAGATGCCCTCGATGTCCAGCCCCCGTTGGGCGATGTCGGTGGCGACCAGGACCCGCACCTTGCCTTCCGTGAAGCGCTCCAGGGCGCGGCCCCGCTCCCGCATCTGCCGGTCGCCGTGGATCACGTCGCACGACACGCGGGCCTTGTCCAGTCGCGACGTGAGGGCGTCGGCCCCGGCCTTGGTGCGGCTGAAGACCAGCACCTGCTCCCAACCGGGCTGCTCCAAGAGGTGGACCAGCAGGGCGGGCTTCTTCTCGGGCCGCACCGAATACGCGATCTCCGAAATGCCCTGCGCCATGGTGCCCGACGGCGTGACTTCGATCCAGGCCGGGTCCTTCGTCATGCGCAGAGCGAGGTCGTGGACGCCGTTGGGCATGGTGGCCGAGAAGAGCAGCGTCTGGGGCCGGGCGCCCAGCCCCCGGGCGACTTCCTCGATCTGGGGGCGGAAGCCCATGTCCAGCATTCGGTCGGCTTCGTCCAGGATGAGGATGCGGACGCCCTTGAGCTTGGCCTTCCCCCGCTTCTTCAGGTCGATCAGCCGGCCCGGTGTCGCCACGACGATCTCGTCGCCCCTGGCCAGCGCGTCCAGCTGCGGCTGGTAGCCGACCCCGCCGCAGATCACGGCGGCCCGCAAGCTGGTCCCCCGCGCGAAGGCCACCGTGTCTTCCTGCACTTGGTGGGCCAACTCCCGCGTGGGGCAGAGCGCCAGCGCCTGCAACCCCTCGCCTGCGCGCACCATGTCCAGCGCAGGGAGCATGAACGCTCCGGTCTTCCCGGTGCCGGTCCGGGCAATGCCCACCAAGTCCCGTCGCTCCAGCACCAGGGGGATCGCCTGCCGCTGAACAGGGGTCGGCTCGCTCCAGCCCAGGGCGTCGACGGCGGCCAGCCGCAGCTCGGAAAGCCCGAGGGCGGAAAACATGTTGGAATCGGTCATTTCCAAACGTAACGGAGGAGGTGGCGGGGCTGAACCAGGGGCGTGGGGCGAGGCTCCGCCCGGAGCCGACGGAGCGAAGCCGCCGACCCGGAGGCAGAGGCTCGGGGACCGCAGCGCGCCACTGGCCGCGGGCTGGTAGCACGATCCGAATCGTCCTATTACCTTGCCGGTCGCCCTTCGACGACCCCCGACCGCAACTGCCGATGCATCTGCCCGCCCCTGGCCACGTGCCGGTTCTGCCCGGCTTGGAGCAAGTACGATTGGCTCTGTTTTCCTCCGTCGGCCTCGCCGAAGCCGACGCCGAGTTCTTTGGCGAGCTTGTCGATGGTTCCGGCTCACTGCACAGCTCGGCGACCGAAGGCGCGCCACCCGGTACGGGCTTCGCAAGTTATCGGGGTTGGGCGGGTGTTCATCTTCACGGCAAGTCCGTGGTCGACGAACCGTGGGTCCACTACCGTCTGGAGTTGTCGAGCGAATTGCTCGACCAAGGCGTCGACGAGGAGTGGCCGACAGTGTGGCCGCAGATGGCCGAGGTTCTTGCAGAACACAGCGCGGTTTTGCGTTTCACATGTCGCACTAGGCGGGAAAAGGTATCTTCGATTGTGCAGCCGCTGCCGTTGCCCGACATAGAAGGATTCAGTCACATGAGCGGGTGCCGGTTTGCAAAAACGGAGGGAGACAGGCCCGATGGCGACGAGCTCTATTCGCTCTTGATCGACCACAGCGAGGACAAGGTCCTGATAAGTGGACGACTGGCAGCAGCAGTTGCATTGAGCGACTCGCTATTCGAAGAGCCGTGGAAGTTCATGAGGTCGATCATGGACCCTGTGCTGGAGTTCCAATGATGCGCGACAGTGTGACGAGGGCATGCGAGTGGGAGGACCCCTGGGACCCTACAGTGGACTACGACGTCATGTGGGATGTTGCAGAGCGCGACGCGCACGTGGCCGATCGCGCACTCCCGCCGATGGGCTCCGCCCGGGCGGCGACCTTGGCTGTGGGACAGCACAGACTCGGCATGGCAGTCGCGCGGTGGATCGGGTGGCGGTCCGATTCGCCGTCGATTGCAGAGAACCGACGACTTGCCGACGAAATCGAGCGGCTCGGAGAGGAGCTCGACACGTTGCGGCGCCAAGCTCTGGGGTTGGGGCTTTCCCAGCCGCTGAGCGATGCGCGCCGGCAGGCGGTCGCAGCCTGCATCTCCGACGCGGTCGGGGATCACTTTGGCGACAGGATGCGAAGGCTGACTTGGTCTGTCGACACGGACCCCGCGAGTACGGCGACGCACGAACTCTCGGTCCATGTCGACCGATCTGGCTTGACCCCGGAGCAGTTTGCGGCAGGCGTGCAGTCGCTTCACCTCGCGCTTGTCCGCCACCTTGCGAACGACGAGTTGCATTCGGTCAGCATGGTAGTGGAACCCATGTCCGTTCAAGCCTAGCACGACCGGGACGCTGTGGATCCATTGAGGTTTCTGGACGTGGCGCGGCACCTCGCCGGCGTTCCGAAGGCGGTGCCGAAGGAGGCTTCGTGCCGGAGTTCCGTGGGGCGAGCCTACTACTCTGCCTTCGGGCATCTTCGCGACGTGCTGGAGTCGGCTGGGTTCTTGCTTCCGAAGACAGGTGAAGCACATGGAAGGCTCGTCGTCCTACTGAGAAGTTCGTCCCATGAGCGAGTCAGGTCGGCGGCCGGAGGGTTGCAAGATCTCAGAAGGCAGAGAAACTCCGCAGACTACGACGTGGGGGGCTCGCGCACACCAAGCGAGCCGTTCGACCCGTTTCGCGCCGGGCTTGCCGTGTGCTTGGCCGCCGACATCATAGGCGTGATCGACGCCCATGCTGCTCGTGACCCCAGCTTGGGAATACCAAGGCAGTAGCCCCATGACCCGTCCACATTCGCACGAACCCACCTCCGCTCCGTCCGAACCCACGACCGTTCTCTTCGTCTGCTTGGGCAACATATGCCGCTCGCCGCTGGCGGAAGGAGTGTTCGCCAGCATGGCCGAAGCCCGAGGAGTGGCCGACCGGTTCCGCGTCGATTCGGCTGGGACTGCCGGCTATCACGTGGGCGAGACGGCCGATCGTCGGTCGATCGCCGTGGCGGCCGCCCACGGGGTTCGGCTGACCGGAAGGGCCAGGCAGGTCTCCCGACGCGACGTGAGGGAGCCGGGCGTGGTGGTGGCGATGGATCGGAGCAACCAGCGGTCGCTGGAGCGGTTGAAGGGAAGGCGCGGAGACGCCGAGATCGTCCTGATGCGCGACTACGACCCGGAGGTGGACTCTCCCGACGTGCCCGACCCCTACTACGGCGGACCCGACGGCTTCGAGGAGGTCTACCGCATCGTGGAGCGCTCCTGCAGGGAGCTGCTGGACGAGTTGGCCGCCCGCGACGGCTGATCAGGCCGGCAAAGCCGTTTCGAAAGACCGCGCCGACGCTGCCCACGACGCCATGGACCGATCCCTTGCCGCCAAGGCCCAGATCCGAGCCGTTGCCGCCGCGGCGTGCCGGGCTGCGGTCGCGCCCGACGCGAAGGTTCTGGACGTGCGCCCCGTCGGCGGCGGCTGCATCAATCAGTGCGCGGACGTGCGCACGACGGCAGGGCGGTACTTCCTCAAGGCGAACCCGAGGGCCGATCACGCCTTCTTCGAGGCGGAGGCCGACGGGCTGGCGGCGCTCTCCCGCTCGGGCGTGGCGAGAACGCCGTCGGTCGTGGGACGAAGCGGCAGGGACGGTCCTGCCGACGGGGCGCCTTGGCTGCTGCTGGAGTGGATCGAGGAAGGGAGCCGGGGCCGGGCCGACTGGGGTCGGCTGGGACGCGAGCTGGCGGCTCTTCACCGCCGCGGCGCCGCCGGGACGGAGTGGGGGTGGCACGCCGACAACGTGATCGGGTCGTTGCCCCAGCCCAACGGTCCCGCCGGGTCGTGGCCGCACTTCTGGTCCCGGCGCCGCGTCCTGCCCCTGGCCCGGGAGCTTCTCGCCGCCGACGCCCTCTCGCCCGACCACTTCCAGGCGATGGAGGAAGCCGCCCGCCGCCTCGACGACCTGATCGGCTCGGCCGCCGAAGCCGACGGCCCCTCCCTCCTCCACGGCGACCTCTGGTCCGGCAACGTGATCTTCGACCGGCGCGGCGCACCGGTCCTGGTGGACCCGGCGGCGTACGTCGGACACCGCGAAGTGGACCTTGCCATGACGCGGCTCTTCGGCGGCTTCCCGCCCGCCTTCTACCGCGCGTACGACGAGGCGTGGCCGCCCCTGCCGGGCCGCGACTCCCGGCTGCCCGCCTACCAGCTCTACCCGCTGCTGGTCCACGCCCGCCTCTTCGGCGGCGGCTACGTGTCGGCGGCGGTGCGCGCCGCAGAAGCCGTCGCGGCGGGTGCGGGCTGACAGCCGTCGAGGGGCGCCAGCGACCCGGCTGCCCGCGCTACCGCCTCACCGCCGCCGCCAGCCCGTCGCCCACCGGCAGGATCGTCGCATCGTAGCGCGGGTCCGCGGCCAAGCGCTGGTTGAAGTCGTGGATCAGCGCGGCCCGCTCGTCGCCGCTGCTCTCGGGCGCCAGCACAAGCCCCTTCCAGAAGGCGTTGTCGGCCATGAGCAGCCCGCCGGGCCGCAGCAGCCGCGCCGCTTCTTCCAAGTAGGCCGCGTAGCGCTCCTTGTCGGCGTCCAGGAAGACGGCGTCGACGGAGCCGCCGGGACCGATCTCCGCCAACGTCTCGCCCGCGTCGCCCGCCCGCACCTCCACGCGCCCGGCAAGCCCGGCCGCTTCGACCGAGCGGCGCGCTTGCTCCGCCCGCGCGGGGTCGATCTCCAGCGTCGTCAGCCGCCCGTCGGGGGGCAGTGCGCGGCCGATCCACACGGCCGAGTACCCGGCAAGCGTTCCCACCTCCACCACGCGCTTCGCCCCGGCCGCTCGCAGCAGAAGCTGGACGGCCCTCGCCGTGGCCGGGGGGAGCTGGATGCGGGGCAGCCCCGCCGCGTCGGCCCGCCCGCGAATCTCACGCAAGCAGTCGTCCTCCCTTGCGAAGAGCTTCCGGACGTACGCGTCCAGCCCGTCGTGGTCCAGCGCGGAGGGCGACGGCGCCGCTGCCCCCGTCCCCTCAGCCACCCAGGACCTTCGCCATGCGCCGCACGCCCTCCTCGATCTCCTCGTCCGACGAAGCGGTGCTCATGCGCGCGTACCGCTCGTCGCCGAACGCCACGCCGGGCACGATCGCCACGCCGGCCTCCTCGAGGATGCGCGTGCACACGTCGCTGGACGTCCTGACCTGGTCGTCGAAGACGCCGTCCACGCGGAAGTAGAGGTAGAAGGCGCCCTGGGGCATGACGTAGGGGCACCCCGGAAGCAGCTCGTCGAAGAGGCGCGCCACCAAGTCCCGCCGCCGCCGAAACGCCTCCAGCATGACCGCCTTGTCGGCCGCCCCGGCGTCGCCTCTGGCGAGCCCCTCGAGCGCCGCCACCTGCGACGGCGTGGCCGCGTTCAGCGACACGTGGCTCTGGAACGCCGACATCTTGCCTGCCAGCGCGGCGCTCGTGTAGGAAAAGCCGACGCGCCAGCCGGTCATCGCGAACGCCTTGGACATGCCGTTGGTCACCACCAAGTCGCCGACGGTCTCCGGGTCCAAGTCCAGCGCGCCGGGCGCCCGGTCGCCCTCGTCGCCGTAGTAGATCTCGCGGTAGATCTCGTCGCAGACGAGCGTCACGCCCCGCGACTTCGCCCACGCCGCCACCGCCGCCAGCGCGTCCTTGGAGTAGACGGCGCCCGTCGGGTTCGACGGCGTGGACAGGATCAAGCCCTTCGACGCGGGCGTGGCCACGGCGTCCAGGTCCTCCGGCGTCAGCAGGAAGTCCCGCTCCTCGGCGCCCCACGCCAGGACGGGCTCGGCCCGGGCCAGGGTTGCCATCTCCGGGTAGGAGGTCCAGTAGGGCGCCCCGATCAGCACCTCGTCGCCGGGTCCGAAGAGGCAGAAGCAGGCGTTGAAGAGGGACTGCTTGGCGCCGGCGGAGACGACGACCCGCCCAGGGTCCGCCGGGTACGCGGTGCCTTCGGTCATGTACGCGGCGGCGGCTTTCCGAAGCTGGGGCGTGCCGCCGGTGGGAGTGTAGCGTGTCTGGCCCTGGCGGATGCCTTCGACTGCTGCGTCGCAGATGCCCACCGGCGTAGGGAAGTCGGGCTCGCCGGCACTGAGGTTGACGATGTCCCGCCCTTCCGCGGTCAGCTTCTTGGCCAGCGTGCTGACGGCGATGGTGGCCGACGGCTGCAGCTTGGCGATGTTTTGGGAATAGCTCATTCGTGCGTATCCTCTTTGACGGGAGAGCGCGTGCGCCTGCCCCCGCCGCGACGACGAGGACCGTCGGAGATTGCCTCCGATCGGCGGCGTTCGCAACCGGGGCGCCAAGCCAATGCGCCGCTCCCGTCGGAAGTCCTTGCTTGCAAGCTGGAGTCCCGTTGCTCTCCCAAGACCCCATCTTCTTCTACGACTTCGTGGACCCGGCGTCGTACCTGGTCGGCCGCGTCTTGGACGACCTGGGGGCCGCGGAGGACGTGGAGTGGCGCGGGTTCGAAGTGCGCCCGCCGCCCCAGCCGATGATCGACCCCTGCGAGGGTCGATGGGCGGCCTACCAGGCGCGCATGATCGAACGCGCGGCGTCGATGGGCGTTTCCATGGCCGCGCCGGAGTTCGTGCCCTGGACCCGCAAGGCCCACGAGCTGGTCGAGCTTGCCGGCGAGAAGGGGAGTCGAGACGTCGTGCGACGGGCGCTCTTCCGCGCCCACTTCGTCGACCGGATCGACATCGGGCGCGTAGACTTGCTGGCCGGCGTGGCGGTCGAGGCGGGACTGGACGGCGGCGAAGCGCTGGCCGCGCTGGGCGTGGACCGACTGGCGGACGCGGTGGCGGCGTCGCGCGCCGCGGCCGAAGCGCGGGACGTGGCCGGGGTGCCCGTGCTGCTCTCCGGCGCCTGTCGGCTGGAAGGGCTGCGGTCCCGTAGCGAAGTTGCACGATGGCTGGAGGGCGTCGCGCCGGCGCGGAAACCGACCGGACCACAACCACGGACGTAGACAGGAGCAGGCCCACCCAAATGGCAGGATACCAGCGAAAGACCGCCTTCGGACCCGACGAGGTGCTGGAGATGGCGGACACGCACCTTCCCGAGTTCATCGGCCTCAAGAAGTCGCGCCAGTCCTCCCACGGGGCGACCTACACGGGCGAAGAGGGGACCGTGGTGCTGTCGGTGCACCGCCACGGCCCGTACACGGAGGTCGTCGCCGAGACCGACCGGTTGCGGACTTCCCGGATCGACTACGAGATGCAGCGCTTCCTCAACGCGCTGCCGTACGAGCCCGGCGACGCCGGCGGACCAGGGTCCGGCGACCCTGTCTAGGGACCTCCCGGAGCCGGGCCGGCGCCTCCCGGTGGCAGGCGCCGAGACGTCGTTCGACGACCTTCCCCTTGGCCCCGAGACGGTCGCGGCCCTTGCCGCGGAGGGGATCGAGAGGCCGACCGCCTTCCAAGCGGCGGCGATCCCGGTGATCGCCCGCGGCCACGACCTGATCGGGCGCGCCGGACCGGGCAGCGGAGCGATGGTGGCCTACGGCGCGGCCCTGGTGGACCGGCTCGAGGGCGGCGCCGGCGCCCCCGCGTGCGTGGTGCTCTGCAGCGGCTCGAGGCAGGCCACCGAACTGGCCCGATCCTTCGCGCGCATCTGCGAAGGCGCCGGTCACCGGGTCGCGGCCCTGGCGGAGAGCTGGCGGCGGCCCGAGACGGCCGACTTCCTCTTCGTCCCGGCCGAGCGCTTCAAGGCCCTCTACGACGGCTCGGTGGAGACCGGGGGAGTCGAGGCGGTCGTCTTCCACGACGGGGACGGCGTGGTCGCGGCGGTGCCGGCCGACCGCCTCGAAGTCTTCCTCGCGAGCCTTCCCAAGGAGTGTCAGCGCGTCTTCTGCGGCTTGCCCTTCGGCCGGGAGCTGACTTCGCTGGCGCGCCGCTTTGCCCGACGCGCGGCCACGGTGCCCTCTGCGCGGGCCGCGCCGCCCGCGCCCTCGGACCGGGAGCTGCACTTGGCGGTGCTGGAGGGAAGCCGGGCGGAATCGGCGCTGGCGGTCGCGGTCCGCCTGCTGGAGGACGACTCCGCGCGGCACGTGCTGGTGTTCGCCGAATCGGCGGATCAAGCGGCCGACCTGGGCGACTTCCTGACGCTGCACGGCTACGCCGGCGGCGCCCCTGGAGACGAAGCCGCGCCCGTCTGGCTATCGCCCGGCGAAGACGCGGAAGCGGCGGCGGCCCTGGCGGCCGCCCCCGAGCCCCGGGCGGTGGCCACGCTGTCGGCGGCGCCGCCCCCTTCCGCCGCCGCCGCCGCGGTCCGGCACTCGGAGGGCGGCCCCGCCTGGACGCTGGCCTCGGTGCGCCAGCTGGGGCACCTGAAGGAGGTCGCCGCCGGCGCGGGATTGCGGCTCCGTCGGGCGCGCCCCGCCCGTCCGCGCAGGGTTTCGGCCGCCCTGGACGAGCTGGCGGACGCCGTTCACGAGGCGGCCCGGGCGCCCGAAGCGGCGGCCTACTACCTGCTCGTGGAGTCGCTGGCCGACCGCTTCAGCGGGGCCGAAGTCGCGGCCGCGGCTCTGCTCCTGCTGGACAGGGAGCGGTCGCAGCGCCCAGCGCCGGCGGGACGGAAGAGCGACGCGGCCGGGGCGCCGCCGAGCTGGGTGCGCCTCTTCCTGTCGGCGGGAGAGCGGGACGGGCTGGGGCCCGGCGAGATCCTGGGCGCGGTGGCCGGCGAGTCGGGCGTGGACGGGAAGCGGATCGGACGCATCGACGTCCGGGAGAGCCACAGCCTGGTGGAAGTGCGGCAAGAGGACGCCAAGAACGTGATCTCCGCCTTGAACGGGACCACGCTGGGCGGCCGGGCGCTCCGTGTGGACTACGACCGTGGGAAGGACCACCGGCGAGGCGGCCCGCAGCGACCTGGCCCAACCGGCGAGCGAGCCGGAGCGGGCCGCCGGTTCGCGGCGAAGGGCGCGAAGGGACCGAAGGGCCGCAACGGTCCGGGGCGCCCGCGGGGTCCGGGGCGCTCGCAGGGATCGGGTCGCCCGCCGGGGCCGGGGCACCCGCCGGGATCGGGTCGCTCGCAGGGTCCGGGTCGCCCGCAGGGTCGCCCGAAACGACCGTCGGGCGGGTTCAGGGGCAAGCCGTCCGGCGGTCGCGACGAGAGGTAGGTCCGGCCCAGGGAACGAGTCGGACCCGGTCGGCCCGTTGCGTCCGATGGGTCGGCCCGCAGGTCGTCCCGCGTCGCGTCCTACGGTCGGGACCGCCGGGGGCGGGGTCAGGCCGCCGCGTCCCTCCGCCGCTTGAACACCCGGTAGACGACGAACCCGACCACCAGGAAGAGCCCCACCTTGAAGGCGAGGGCCACGAAGCCGACCAGCGCCCCAAGGAGGGGCACGACCACGGCGGCCAGGAGCTTGAGCACCAGAATGGCGGCGGCGCCGCTCAGGGCCACCGCGCCGAAAGCCTTTGCGAACTGCATCCCCGCTACCTCCTGAATCTGTAGGACATCTTCACGAACAACCCGTCCGCCTCCGAACGCATGTCTCGGAACCGCAGCCGGTCCATGTCGGCCATCTGCCGGGAGTAGCCGACGAAGAACAAGGTCCCCGGCGTCGGTTCGTAGCTCAGCAGCGCCTCGACCGAGAAGTCGTGGGCCTCGGAGCCCTCCAGCGCGCTGCACGAGTCGCTGGAGCAGTAAGCTAACGGCCGGCCCTCGCCCGGGGTCAGGAGCCGTCCTCGGCGCTGGCTGGCGTACTCGGCGATCCCCCGCAGGAAGAGGGAGCGGCTGAACTGGTACTGGAGCCGCACCCGCGGAATCGTCGCCCTGGAGTAAAGCGAGCCGTCGCGCTTCCTCTTCAGCTCCGTGTGGCGAACCCCGAGCTCGGCCCGAAGGTGCGTCGTGGGGAAGAGGTCGAGGCTGATCTGGCCGGACCACGAGTCGGCCACGTCCACCGGCGTTCCGGTGCGGAAGTCGAAGAGGGGGGTTTCCGACCGGGTCGCGCGGATGTTGCCCCGTGCCTGGTCGAAGGCGTTGAGCCAGAGGAAGAGCGTGCCCGACTGAAGTCCGCGGAAGATCGACTGGTTGGGGAAGAAAGCCTCTCCCGGACCGCTGCTCCCGGCAACGGTCAGGCCCTCGTACTCGGCCCGGCCGAAGTCGTAGAACGAGAGGCCGTAGTTCCCCCACAAGGTGACGTTTCCCCGGAACGACACGCTCCCGCCCAAGCGCACCGAAGCCTCCTCGACCCGCCTCATCGCCCAGAAGTCGTCGTGGTCCCAGAAGCCGTCGAACTCCAGGCTCGGACCCCAGCGCTCGATCAGCTCTCCCGGTCGGCCCCGAAAGTCGTAGGAAGCCCGGGACTGGACCTGGGCCGCCCCGCTTCGGCGAATGAACCCGCTTCCGGCCCGAAATCCGTTGCTGACGTCGTTGACGGTCGCGCCGAGCTGGAAGTTGCGTCCGGAGCGGTTGAGCTGGGCCGAGAGCAGCCCGCCGCCGGTCGCGCCGGCCTCGCCTTCGGCTGTCCGACTGCCGGCCGCCAGCAGCGTCAGCGTGTACCGCGGAGTGATCTGGAACCTTCCGTCCAGCCCGGCCACCCGGTTGTAGCGGCGCCGGTCGCGGGTCCGGTCGGTGTAGACGACGCCGATGTTCGAAGCGCTCCCGACGTCGCGCCGCAAGCGGAAGAGGTTGACCACCGGGTTGGCCGTGCCGTCGGGCGCGTCCGAGTCGGCCACGGCGTCCACCGCCCCCAGATACCCGGCGTTGAAGCTGCCGAGCTTGCCGGTGAGCTTGGCCCCCGCCACCGGATTCACGATCGAGCGGGTGTAGACCAGCTGCCGGGGCAGTCGGAAGATCTCGGTTCCTTCCAGAAAGAAGGGGCGCTTCTCCTGAAGGAAGAGGGCGAAGCGCTCGTTGACGGCGATCTGCCCCGCGTCCGCCTCCACCTGGGAGAAGTCCGGGTTGTAGGTCCCGTCCAGGGTCAGGTTGGAGGTGATCCCGTAGGTCAAGTTGACTCCGAAGTCGCCTGCGGTCCCGCCCCGGCGAAGCGCGCCCAGCTCGTCGTCCCAGCGACCCTGCTTGCTGAGGGTCTGAACCGGGTTCACCTCCAGAAAGAGCCCCGGATCCAGCTCCCGGAGCCCGGTGAGCTTGCCGAACTGCTCCATCCGGTTGGCCACGTTGCGGGTGACCGGCGCCCACGACTGGGAGTAGCCGTTGCGGGCGATGCGGCGTTCGACCTGCAACCCCCAGTCCTGAACGGGGACTTCCCGGAAGCGGATGCTCTTGAAGGGCAGCTTGACTTCCACCGAGTAGCCCCACTCGTGGAGACGCCCGCCCGAGTCCCACACGAAGTCCGGGTTCCAGTCTATGGGCGGGCCGAAGCGCCGCCCTCGCCCGCTGCCGCCCCCGACGACCCAAAGGCCGTCCTGCTGGACGCCGTAGGGGTTGACCATCACCACGTACCCCCGTCGCCGGTCGTCGAAGGTGTCCAGGACGAGGCGCACGTAGTCGTCGGAGCGCGCGAACGAGTCGCGCTCGCTCAGCGTGGCGCGCGGACCCCCGGGCACGTCGTCGTAGGCGCTGATCCCGAAGTAGAGCGCGTCGTCGGTGACCAGGATGCGCGCTTCGGTGCGCTGCGTGGCCGCGACGCCCTCCACCGGGTCGAACTGGGTGAAGCCGGTGAGGATGGGAGCGTCAGCCCAGGCGGCTTCGTCGAGCTCCCCGTCCACGGCGATGCCCGGGTCGGCCGTCCAAGGGCTGGGGACCGCGAGGCCGCCGGCGCTGCCGTCGTAGACGACGGGCTCGGTGGGCGCGTCGCCGTCGTTGCCCGCGCCGGGGCCGTCGCCGGCTTGCACGACCTGGGCGGGGGATGCGTGGCCGGCGGCTGCGGCGACCGCGATCAGGGAGAGAAGTCCTGTCACTTTTCCTTCGAGCCTGCTATTTCGTGGAGCCGGCCCCGTGCCGGGCGCGGGACGCGCGTGCGGGTCGGCAAGACGAGGACGCGTGCGGGCCGGCAAGACGAACGCGGCCGACACTTGAAGACACTTCCGGGTCCCTGGCCGTTGAGGCTCGGGTCCCCTGCCGTCGAGGCTTGAAGATGGCCCACTACAACGCTCGCGAGAAGCGGGAGCTTCGGAAGCGGATCGCCCGGGGCGACGTCGCGCCCCCGTGCCCCCGTTGCGGCGGCCCGTGCGCCGTCGTGCGCGGGGGACCTCGCCGGGACGTGCCCTACGTGCGGAACCGGGTGGTGGCCCGGTGCGGGGCGTGCCGGTGCAGCGTGGCCGTGGAGTCGGGAGGGCGTGGGGCGTGGGACGGGGCGGCGCAGGCGCTCGCCGGCTGGGCGCTCGCGGCGGCGGCGTGGGCGGCCCCGTCGCCGGCGTGGGGGCAGTCGAGCGCAGAGGCTGCGACCTCCTGCGGCTCCCGGGAGGGTCTAGCGGCTTGCGCCCCGGCCCCGGGGGCCCAGGGGTGGGCGGTTTCGACTGCTGGCGTCGCCCTCGGGCACCCCTTCGCGGCGGGCGACGGAGAAGCGGCGGTGGGCGCCACGCCCTTGGCGCTGGAGCTGCCCGTCGGCGCCCGGGCCGTCGCCCTGGGCGGCGCCTTCTGGACCAGCGGCGCCGACGCCGGCGCGATCTTCCACCACCCGTCGCTCCTGGCCGGCGCCAGCTTCGGCGCAACCTACCAGCGCTTCCGCGCCCCTTCGGCCTCGGCGGGCGCCGTGAGCTTCCTGTCGGCCGCCGGCAGCGGCGAGTGGCTGGGCGGCGTCGCAGGAGTCGGCGTGGCGTTCGTGGAGCACGGCGCGCGCGGGGACGCCCACGGGGCTTGGCCCGGCGCGGCGGCGGAGCCCGGGGGCGGCGGCGCGGCGGCCGCCTCGGCGTACGTGGCGTCCGTCGGGTTCGCCAGGGAGCTCGCGGGCTTCACCGTCGGGGGAGCGGCGAAGGTGGTCGGCCTGCGCGTGGGCGCGGCGAAGGGCTCGACCGGGGCGGTCGACATGGGGGCGAGCCGGGAGGTGGGAGCCGCCACGGTGGCCCTGACCGTGCAGAACGTGGGGCCGGACCTGCGGATGGGAGGCGAGGACGGCCGGACGGAGCCCCTTGCCGCCCGGGTCGTGGTGGGGATCGGCGCGGGGAGGACTCCCGTGGGGCCGCTCGACGTGGGGGGCGCCGTGCAGGCGGTGCGCACCGGCGGGGGCGAAGTGGCGGCGGGGGGAGGCGTGGAGGTCGCATGGTGGCCGGTCCTCCGGCGCGTCTTCGTCGCTCGCGCGGGCCTGGCGCGGGTGCCCGACCAGGTGCACGGCGCCTTCCACGAAATCTCCTTGGGCGGCGGCTTCGAAGGAGACCGCATCCGCCTCGACTACGCCTACCGGCGCCACGGTCCCCGCGAGGACGGATGTGCGCCGGCGACCGTTTCCCACACCTTCGGCATCTCCTTCCGGTAGGTCGGTGCTCCGCGCTCCGGTCACGACCCGTCCGGGGGCACTCTCGCCGCCAGGAACCCCGGGTGCATGCGCGCCAGCCCCACGTCGTCCACGGCCACGGTTCCGGCCTCGACCAAGTCGAAGACGAGCCGCACTTCCCGCAGCGTTGCAGCGTCGAACGCCGGGTTCGCCGCCGCGAAGTCCGACAGGGGGATCGAGAAGTGCTGCAGGACGAGCTCCCACGGGTTGGCGAAGCGCTGGTCCTCCAGGTCCCGCCGGCGCAGCACCCGCGTCTTCAGCGGCCTCCGCAGAGGGCCGTAGCTGCCCAGCCGAACCCGGGCCGAGTCGCCGTCTCCGTCCACGGCTTCGACCGTCAAGTCCAGCGGCTCCTTGTCGTCGGCGTCGCTTCCCTCCCGCCTTCCGTCGCCCTCGGCGCTTCCGGTCCGTCGCCCGCCCTCGTCCTCGTCGTCGGCGCCGGGGCGCTTTCGGGGCTCGGGCTCTTCGTCCACCCCTCCGACGTGCATCTCCACGGTGGCGCCGGGCTGCCCCGCCCCAAGGCCTTCGGCCAACTCCGGCGGCAGGGAGATCGCGAAGACCGCGGGCGGAGGCGGGTCGGCGGGGCCCGGGCCGTTCCAGCGGTTGTTCCACCCCAGCCACAAGGCCTGGTTCAGCTGGGAGGCCGACGTGTTGGCGCGGTTGCTGGAGCGCAGGTCGAGCCGTCCTTCCCGCCAAGTCCCGAAGTGCTCGCCCCGGAGACGCACGCCCGCCGCCGAGCCGGAAGTCACGTCGATGTCCTCTTCGAAGTCGGCGAGGGGCCGGAAGGAGTCGTCCATGAACCGGGTCACGTACATCGTCTTGGGCAGCCAGTCGCCCGCGACCCTGTGATCCCGGAAGAGAGGGCGGTAGCGGTCGTCGCCCTTGAGCGCCACGTCCAGGAACGCCGACACGAAGACGCGGCCGAACTCCCGCTGGTCCTCCGGCGGCAGCAGGCCCCGCAAGTCCAGGATGCGGGGGCTCCGGGGACCGTTGTCGTGGGCGCCCCAAACGGTGTTCCACTGGCCGTGGTTGGCTCGGTACACGTACACGGCGGACTTGAAGAACCGCCCGCCGCCCCCTCGCTGCTCGCCGTCGTCCCCTCCCTGCCCGCCGGCCCCGGCAAAGCGGACCCGGTTGAACTGGCGGAGGCCGTGGAAGCTGGTCACGTCGCCGTCGTGGGAGCCGTGAAAGACCAGGTAGCTCACGTCCTCCACGGGGGCTCGCTGGTCCGCCGGCAAGTACTGTCCGTCCACGGGCGCGACGGCCACGATCCCCTTCAAGGCGAACCCGAAGTCGAACTCCAGCGAAGCGTCGTCGGGGTAGCGCTCCAGGCGGTTGAACGCCGCCGCGAGCGCCACCGCCTCGCCTCCTCGGGAGTGGCCGATCAGCGCGATCGCGTTCATGTCCACCTTGCCGCGGAACGGGCCTTCCGGGTCCTCGGCGAACCGCCTCCACGCCTGCAGGTGCTTCAGCAGGAGCCAGCCCCGACCGTCGTTCTCGCCCCGAATCCCGCCGTTGACGAAGTTCATGTCCACCGAAGCCAGGACGTAGCCCCGGCTGGCCAGCAGCTCGCCCAGCCAGTCGTAGCCCGGGTCCGAGAACTCCTTCATGTTGTGGTTGCCGTGGACCACCAGCACCAGAGGGTGCGGCCCTGGGGCGTCGGGGTACCAGACCCTGCCGTTGATCGGAAAGCTGTCGGGCGAGAAGCCCCAGTACTCGTTCCGGGAGTCCGCCGATTCGCCCAGCTCCACCAGCTTGGAGGCGTCCACCGGCGCCGTGACGATCGTCACCGAGTCCCGGTACTCGGCTCGGTTCTTGTCGGTTCCGCTCCCGTAGTAGAGGGTCAGCACCGGGTGGGGACCGGGTCGCGCCGGGTTCTCTGCCTGAAGGAAGTGGCGGGCCAGCACGGCCGGGGCGTCCGAAGGCGCAAGCTCCAAGGCGCCCGCGCAGGCCGACCCCGCGGCCAGGACCAAGGCCGGCAGCGCCCGCGTCGCCATTGACGCGCCCGTTCGAGTCGTCTCCGTCGCGGAGCTGCCGGTTGTCGCCCACGGTGCCATGACGACATGATACTCGCGCCCGGAAGCCGCGGGCCAGCGAGTCCGACGGTCCGCCTCCGGCCGACCGCCCCCAAGACGCCCGACCCCCACCCGAGACGCCGCCGACCACCCCCGAGACCGAAATGGCCAAGCTGAAGAAGGAACTCGGGCTCTTCGACGTCTTCGCCATCGCCACCGGCGCGACGTTGAGCTCCGGGTTCTTCCTCCTTCCCGGAATCGCCGCCGCCCAGGCCGGAGGGGCGCTTCCGGCGGCGTACCTGACGGCCGGCGTCTGCCTGATCCCGGGACTGCTCAGCATGGCCGAGCTCTCCACGGCGATGCCCCGGGCGGGCGGCATCTACTACTTCCTGGACCGCAGCATGGGACCGCTGGTGGGCACGGTGGGCGGCTTCGGCACGTGGAGCACCCTCACCCTGAAGGTCGCCTTCGCGCTGGTGGGGCTGAGCGCGTACCTGGGCATCTACTTCCCGGAAGCGCCGGCGGGAGTGGTCGCGGTCGGCTTCGCCCTGGCGTTCGGCGTGGTGAACCTCCTCGGCGCCAAGAAGACCAGCATCCTGCAGCTGGTCATGACTCTGGTCACCGTGGGCGTCCTGGCGTGGTTCATCGCCACCGGGCTGCCCGCCGCCGACCCGGGCGCCTTCCGGGGCGCCTTGGGCATCGAAGCCAGCTCGTTCGTCTCGTCGGTCGGGCTGGTGATCGTGTCGTACATGGGGCTCACCCAGGTCGCGTCGGTCTCCGAGGAAGTGAAGGACCCGGAGCGCAACCTTCCCGCCGGGATGCTTCTGGCGTTCGTGGTCGTGCTGTTCGTGTACGTGGCCGGGACGTGGGTGATGGTCGGCGTCGTCGGGCTGCCCGACCTGCAGGCGGGAGGCGGCGACCTGACTCCCGCGGCGTCGCTGGCCGAAGCGCTGTGGGGACCCGTGGGCGGCACGGTGATGGCGGTCGCGGCGATCTCGGCGTTCCTCTCCGTGGGCAACGCCGGCGTGCTCTCGGCCAGCCGCTACCCCCTGGCGATGAGCCGCGACCAGATCCTCCCGGCCCGGCTGCGCCGGATCGGACGCCTGGGCACGCCCCACTGGGCCGTTGCCCTGACCGTCGCGCTGATCGTGGCGTGGGTCGCCCTCTTCGACGCCGCCCACATCGCCGAGCTGGCGGGCGCCTTCCTCCTGATCATGTTCGCCCTCAGCGCCCTGGCCGTGATCGTCATGCGGGAGAGCGGCCTGGAGTCGTACGATCCCGGCTTCCGATCGCCCCTCTACCCGTGGGTCCAGGTCGCCGGGCTGGTCATGCCCTTCCCGCTGATCATCGAGATGGGCTGGCTGGCGACGCTCCTCAGCGTCGGCTTCGTTCTCTTCGGCGTGGCGTGGTTCCGTGCGTTCGCCCGCGCGCGAGTGTCCAGGGAGGGCGCCGTCTACCATCTCTTCGCCCGTCTGGGAGAGCAGCGGGACGCCGGACTGGAGCAGGAGCTGCGGGAGATTCTGAAGGAGAAGGGAGTGCGTTCGGCAGACCCCTTCGAGAGGCTGGTGGCGTCGTCGGCGGTGCTGGACAAGGAGGGCGCGGCGCCGTTCTCCGAGCTGGTCGAGGAGGCGTCGGGCGTCCTGTCGGAAGAGCTGGGCCTGCCCGCCGAGGAGCTGCGCGAAGGGTTCCTGGAGGGAACGGCCACGGGGCTGACTCCGGTTTCGCACGGCGTGGCGCTTCCCCACCTTCGGCTGGCGGCGATTCCCGGTCCCCGCATGGTGGTGGTTCGGGCGCGGGCGGGGATCGAGATCGACATCGAGACCGAGGCGCCTCCGCCCGCGGACCAGCCGATTCAGGCGGCGTTCTTCCTGGCGAGCCCCGTGGGGCGGCCTGGGCAGCACCTGCGCATCCTTGCCCAGATCGCCGGGCGGGTCGACGACGACAGCTTCCTGGCCGAATGGCTCGCGGCCGGCGACGCCCAGGCCCTGCGGGAGGTCATGCTGCGCGACGAGCACATGCTGGCGCTCAAGGTGCTGCCCTACGGCCCCACCAAGGACTTGGCCGGGAAGAGCATCATCGAGCTGGCGTTTCCCAGGGAGCTGCTGGTGGCGATGATCCGCCGCCGGGGCGAGCTGGTGGTGCCCAAGGGAGACACGGTGCTCAAGGCGGGCGACCGGATCACGATCCTGGGCGACCCCCGGGCGATCACGGCTTTGCGGCGGCGCTACTAGCAGGCCGCCTGGACCAACGGCCCGCCTGCGAGCGGCCGGACCACGCAAGGAGCGCGAACTGCATGAGGCTTCGGACCGGAACCAGCGGCTTCTCCTACAAGGAGTGGAAGGGCAGCTTCTACCCCGAAAAGCTGCCCGCCACGCGGATGCTCGAGTACTACTCCCGGCGCTTGGACGCCGTGGAGATCAACAACACCTTCTACCGCCTGCCCCGGGCCGAGCTGCTCGAGAAGTGGAGGTCCCAGACGCCGGAGGACTTCGCCTTCGTGCTCAAGGCCAGTCGGCGGATCACCCACCACAAGCGGCTGAAGGACGCCGACGAGCCCCTGGAGTACCTGACGCGCACGGCCACCGAGGCGCTGGGGGCCGCCATGGGACCGATCCTCTTCCAGCTGCCGCCCTACCTGCGCAAGGACGTGGGGCGCTTGGCCGAGTTCCTGGAGACGGTGCCCGACGGCGTGCGCGCCGCCTTCGAGTTCCGCCACGAGAGCTGGTTCGGCGACGACACCTACCAGGCGCTTTCGGACGGCGGGGCCGCTCTGGTGACGGCGGACACCGGCGAGGGCGAGGCGCCGGTGGCGGCGACGGCGGAGTTCGGCTACGCCAGGCTGCGTCGCCCGGCATACGACGACGGGGACCTGGAAGGCTGGGCGGCCGCGTTCCGCGAGCAGGGCTGGGACGATCTCTTCGTCTTCTTCAAGCACGAGGACGCCGGAGCGGGTCCGGCGCTGGCCGCGCGCTTTCGGCAGCGGTGGGCGGAGGGCTGACCCGGGCGAGCCGCGGTCAGCGGCGCGCGATCGCGTGCATTTCGACCCGTTCCACGCCCAGCGCGTCCCGTCTGCGCAGCAGGAGTCGGTCGGCGGAAGCGTCCAAGACGCCGACCGAGCGCGGCAGGTCGAACCGGCGGAGCCGCCGCCCGTCGAGGGTCATGTTCACCCACGGCCGCATCTCGATCCCGGGCACCCCGCGGCCGGGGACCCACAGAGTGCCGTCCGCAGCCACATTGACCGGTCCGAATCCGTCGATCTGCGCCGGGATCGGCGCCTTCTCGAGCCGGCTCCGCATTCTCGCCTCGGTCCGCGCGACGTTCGCGTACAGCGAGTCCGTGATCATGTCCCGCAGGTCGTCCGTGACTTGGATGTCCATTCCGGCTACTTCGATCTCTCCCACGGTCGCGCCGTTCCGGTCCATGACGGTGACCACCGGCCGCTCGCCGTCCGAGACGAACAGCCTGTCGTCGCTGGCGGACATGGATGTTCCCGCCGCCACGGGCACCGGCGGCATCGTGAACCCGACACCGCCCGGTCCGAAGACCAGCTCCGGCCCAGCCATCTCCGCGACCTTCGGGATGCTGTCCGAGTCGACGTAGCGAAAGAGTTCGATCGGAACCCGCTGTCGGCCTGGGCCGAAATCTCCGGGCACGATCCGCAAGCCTCCGAGCAGCCACAGCTCGCCGTCGCCGGCAGGCAGGGCGCTGCCTGGCACCACTTCCGTCCCGCGCAACATGGTGCTGCGACCTTCGCCCGTCGCGACGGAGAACACGGTGTACCGGTTCAGTTGCGAATCGTAGACGAACACCGAGTCGCCGGGCCACCGCGCGACTCTGGCTATCGTCGTGAACTCCATCGGGCCCTCGCCTTCTTCCCCTCCGACGATTCTCTCCGTCCGGCCCTCTGCGTTCACCACCAGTACCCGGTAGGCGCCTCGGTCCGCCACGACGACTCGGCCCGAATCCATCAGCAGTCCGCCGAACACGCTGCTCAGCGGATCGGTCTCGTCGTCGCCCAGCACGAAGAGCGGGCTGCCGTCGAGCATCCACTCCTCGGCGTCCGCAACGTCCACGGAGACGAAGCCGGAGTCGGGCTCGGGCTCCACTCCGTCTTGCGTGCACGTCGCCGCGAGGACGGCGACCAGCGCCGCCGCCAACCACGAGCGCCTCGCCGCCCGCCGGCAAGCGGCGCCTGCTGGAGTCTTGATGGTCACGAGATGCGCAACCGCAGCTTGGCGACCCTCCATGGGGGCTCCTCTCTGTTCGTCAGCAGATACAGGAATCGGCCGCCGCCCAGCACCTCCGATCCATCCGGCAACGACACGTCCTCGTAGAGCTTGGCCCCCGTGTGTCTGTCGTACACGTCGACCGACGTGTTCAGCCACTTGAAGGGCGGAAAAGGCTTGGTCGGGTCCAAGACGCCCAGCGTCACCACCAAGTAGGAGTCCGCCACCACGTCGATTCCGTGGATCATGTCGAACGAAGCCAGGAAGTCGACAAGACCGCCTCCCGGCCCCTGGTCGACCAACGCACCGAGCTCGAGCACCGGAATCGGGCGAAACGAAGTCGAGGGCGTACCGATCGTGCCCACCGAATCGCCCGCTCCGTTGTAGACGACCACGGGGTAGCCGAGGCTGGTGGTCGCAAACACCGAGTCGCCTGCCGCGGTACCGAGGAAAGCCGCGAACGAGTCCCAGTAAGGACGCTCGGATGGAACGTACGGGAAGCTGTATCGACTCCAGGCCACTTGATCGCCGACCACTCGATGAAAGAACGGCAGTCGGTCCGCCCTCACTGCTTCCCACTCGCCCACTTGCATCTCCAGCAGCAAGTCTGGACCAAGAGCAACAGCGTCCCATGGGTGCCCGGAGATCGGGACGACCGTGTCCCGTTCCAGTGCATCTGTCAGGTACAACAGTCTTTTCTTGGTGTACTCCACGGCCACGACGCCGCCCGCGGCCGTCTCGGCTACGCCCCCAACCCGCTCGAAGCTCCAAGGGTTCCTAACACCGAACCGCCCGAAAGCCGCTTCCAGCCGGCCGTCTTCGCTGTACGTCCTTATCCGCGGAAGCAGCCGGTCGGCCAAGACGAAGCCGCCTCGTCGGCGCTCCACGAAGGCGCCGGGCTGAGCAATCGAATCCGCCGCGTCTTCGCCAAGCTCCACGATCCCCTCAAAGGCGAACACGTCCACAAACCCCGCGTTGGCCGGTGCTTCCCCTGGGGCTTGGCCGGGCTCGCAGCCTGCAAGCAGGGCCAGCCCCAGGGAAAGCAGGGTTGTGCCCGGCCCGGTCTTGGTCCCCGAGCCGATCGACGAGCTGACTATTATGACGGCCCGTCTACGACGACCTCGACGCCCGGCAGGCAACAGATCTGCTCCCGGGAATCGCAGACGTTCCCCACGCACGACTGGTTGCCCGACGATCCGGGTATGTCGTGGCAGTAGTCGGAGTCGCAGTCGCCGGACGCCGACGTGGGGACGGGGCTGACGGTCGCGACCAACTTGCGTCACCAGCTCCATGTCGATCCTCCTTGGGATCTTAGGGTTGACTGTTGCGGATCAGCGCGCTCGGCAGAACGCCCCGCAGGACGCCCACCTGCGCCTCGAAGCTCCAGCCGCACCTCTTCCCGCGTCACCGTCGTGACGGTCGTACCGCGCAACGCACGACGAACCTCGCCGGGAAGGCCGCCCGCACCGACTACCAACAGATGACGGCGCAACGACGAATCCGCCGCCAGCGCGTTCCATGCCGCCACGCCGTCTCCGAAGCACCTGTCGCAACGGCCCCAAGGCTGTCCGACCGCTCAATCATCGGCAACGACACCCGGGTGCCCACTAACCTGTCCCTCACAAGGGGTGCGGTTCGCCAGAGGACCGGTGGACTGGAGGGCTGCTTGGTACTTCCGGTTCACGCTCGTGGTCTTCCAAACGGCAACCGCCGCCAAGAGCATCAGCACGAAGACGCTCCCGTCCAGAACCCGTCGACCCGCGGTTCTTGGCTTCATGGCCCGGACACTCCACACTCCCGTTGTGGACGCTCCCCGACCCCATCCCGTCCATCCATCAACATAGTACACCCTGGCCGTCCAGAACCCAAGGAAGCCGTCCAGACGCAAACGGCGCCAAGCTGGCCCGAAGCCTGGGCGTGGACATCGAGGCGCGAGCGAGCGTTGCGCGGGAGGGGGGACGGGTGTCACGTTGGACGCCGGCAGCCGTTGCTCGGCGGTCGCCGCCCGTCGCTGGCCGCCGGCCCCACCCGCACCAACCCGCAAAGAGGACGCACGAGATGGCAACCCGACGAGACTGGCTTCGCTCCACTGCTGCCGCCGGCGCGGCGCTTGCCGTTGCTCCGGGGGTCGTCCGCGCCCTGGGCGCCGCGGCGTCGGCGGGCGCAACCGGCAGTCGAGCCGCCAGGAGCGCCGCCCGCTGGACCCAGGACCTGATCACCCGGGCCGTTCCCTCCACAGGCGAGCAGCTGCCGATCGTGGGCGTGGGCAGCTCCGCCACCTTCCGCCGCATGGCCGACGCCGGCGAAGTCGACGGGCTGCGAGAGGTGCTGCGGACCCTGGTGGAGAGCGGAGGCACCGTGCTGGACACGGCCCCCAGCTACGGCAAGTCGGAAGAGGTGTGCGGCGACTTGGCCAAGGAGCTGGACATCGCCGACAGGCTCTTCTGGGCCACCAAGGTCAACGTGGCGGGCCGGGGCGGCTCCGCGAGCCGGGGGCGGGCCGTGGAGCAGATCGAGCGCTCCTTCGACTACCTGGACGTGGACGTGATCGACCTGATCCAAGTCCACAACGTGGGCGACCCGCAGACGCAGGTGCCCGTCATCCAGGAGCTGAAGGCCGAAGGCCGGACCCGCTACATCGGCATCACCAGCACGAGAAAGCGGCAGTACGACGTCCTGGCCGAGGCCATGGAGGAGTACCCGCTGGACTTCATCGGCATCGACTACGCCGTGGACAACACGAGCGCGGCGGAGATGATCCTGCCCCTGGCGCAGGAGCGGGAGATCGGCGTGCTGGTGTACGTCCCCTTCGGGCGGACTCGGCTGTGGAGCCGCGTCGGAGACCGGGAAGTGCCCGAGTGGGCCCGGGAGTTCGGCGCCGAATCGTGGGCCCAGTTCTTCATCAAGTTCGCCGCGGCCCATCCGGCGGTGACGGTGGTCACTCCAGGCACCAGCCGACCCGAGCACATGCTGGACAACATGGGCGCCGCCCGCGGCCGGCTTCCCGACGCGGACGAGCAGGCCAGGATGGTCGAGTTCGTCGACGGGCTGCCCGAGGCTCCTCGCCGCGGCTGACCGCATGATCGACCGCCGCCGCTTCGTCGGCGCGTCCGCCGCCGGGGGCGCCGCCGCCCTTCTCGGGGTCCAAGGCTGTGCGCCCGACGGCGCGCCCGACACCTCCGCTGACGGAGCCGGAGCCGCCGCGTCGAGCCCGCCGCCTCCCTTCGAGCTGGACGAGGCCACCGTCGCCGACCTCCAGGCCGCCATGGAGTCGGGGGAACGCACCGCCCGCTCCATCGCCCAGCTCTACCTGGAGCGGATCGAGGCGCTGGACGGACAGGGCCCGGAGCTTCGGTCCGTCATCGAGACCAACCCCGAAGCGCTGGAGATCGCCGACCGCCTGGACGAAGAGCGGCGGCGCAGCGGCCCCCGCGGCCCCCTTCACGGCATCCCCGTCGCCCTGAAGGACAACATCGACACCCACGACCGCATGACCACCACCGCCGGCTCCCTGGCGCTGGAGGGCTCGATCCCCCCGCAGGACTCCTTCATCGTCCGGAGGCTGCGGGAGGCCGGCGCCGTCGTGCTGGCCAAGCTCAACATGAGCGAGTGGGCCTACTTCCGGGGCGAGCGCGCCACCAGCGGCTGGAGCGCCCGGGGAGGCCAGTGCCGAAACCCCTACGCCCTGGACCGGAATCCGTGCGGCTCCAGCTCCGGCTCCGGCGTGGCGGCGGCCGCCAACCTCGCCGCGCTCACGATCGGAACCGAGACCGGCGGATCGATCATGTGCCCGTCGTCGATCAACGGGATCGTGGGCATCAAGCCGACGGTGGGGCTGTGGAGCCGGTCGGGCGTCATCCCCATCTCCCACTCCCAGGACACGGCGGGGCCGATGTGCCGGACCCTGCGGGACGCCGCCGTTCTCTTGGGTCCCCTTGCCGGCGTGGACCCTCGCGACCCGGCCACCGAAGCCGGACGGGGCGTCGCCCACGACGACTACGCCGCGTTCTTGGACCCCAGGGGACTGGAAGGCGCGCGGATCGGGGTCGCCCGCAGCTTCGGCGGCTTCTCGCCGGACGAGTGGGCGCTCTTCGAGGAAGCGGTGGCGGCGATGCGGGCCGGGGGCGCCGAAGTCGTGGACCCGGCCAACCTGCCGACGCCCGCATGGAACGACGAGCAGCCGCTCCTTGTCCTGGAGTACGAGTTCAAGGCGAACATGAACGCCTACCTGGCGAGCTTGGGACCGGACGCGCCGGTGAAGACGCTGGCCGAGATCATCGACTTCAACGAGCGGAACGCGGATCGGGAGATGCCCTTCTTCGGCCAGGAGCGCCTGATCGCGTCGCAGGCTCGAGGTCCCCTCGCCGACCCGGAGTACCTCGATGCGGTGCGCGCGATACAGAGAGGCGCTCGCGAGGACGGCATCGACGCCCTGATGGACCGCCACGACCTGGACGCCATCGTCGCGCCCACCCGCAGCGTGGCGTGGAAGACGGACCACATCGTCGGCGACCGGCTGAGCGGCGGCTCCAGCGCCGGCGTGGCGGCGATCGCCGGCTACCCGGACATCACCGTGCCGATGGGGTTCGTCTCGGGACTGCCGGTGGGCGTGTCGTTCTTCGGCCGCAAGTGGAGCGAGCCCGTGCTCCTGCGGATCGCCTACGGCTTCGAGCAGGCGACGCGGCACCGGACGCCGCCGACCTTTGCCCACACCCTCGGCTGACCCCCGCGCCGGAAGGGCGGCGCCGCCGCCAATCGACACTCTCCACCACCATCGAAAGGTGTCGTCATGAGCATCCTCAAGAACGGCGGGGCCGCAGCGCTGGGCTGGCTCGTCATGGCCGTCGTCGTCTTCGTCGGTCACGCGCTGGCTTGGCTTGGGATGGGAGCCGAAGGCTCGTTCCAGCCGGACAGCTGGACGCCCTCGACCCTGTGGCCGATCGTCTCCATCGCGATCAACGCAGTCGCAGCGGTCCTGGGAGGCGTCGTGTGCGCAAAGGTGGCGCCCGACCGGTGGGGCGTCTGGGCGCTGGCGGGCATCGTGCTGGTCCTCGGCGTCTTGACGGCGCTGCTGGACGCGCCGGCGGCCGCCGGGCCCAGGCCGGCGGGCGTGTCCATGATGGAGGCGATGACGAACGCCCAGCCGCCCCGGTGGCTGACGTGGCTGAACCCGCTGGTGGGCGCGGCGGGAGCCCTCGCAGGCGCCGCCCTGGTGGACCGGCAGCGCCCCGGATGACGCCACGGCGACCGGTCAGTCGATCCGGCCCCCCATCAGGTCGTGGACCCGCTGGGCTTGGTAGGCTTGGCCGACCCACCGGCTCACGCTGGTGCGGGAGGCCGGGTCGACTTCGGCGGCAAGGGCGGCCAAGCTGCTCCAAAGGAGGGCGGCCAGGCGAGTTTGGTCGGGAGCGTCGGAAGCGCAAGTAAGGACGATCCAGCTGTCCAGCGGATCTGGGGATTGGGAGCCCTCGATGGCGTCGGGCTTCACCTCCAGCAGCAGCAACCGGTCTCCCGCCGCGCGAACCTGGGACCGAAGCCTGGCCCTGGATATCCGCGCGGAGGGCTTCCGGCGGTGCATCTCCACCAGCAGCTGCGACTCGGGGAGCGCGCCCGGACCGCAGCGGCGCAGGATGTCCACAATGCCCTCGGTCGTCCGAACCATGGTATTCTCCTGTTGAAGGGGGAACGATGAAGGGGGACCGATGCTTCCGGCGACGAAGCGCCGGGAGGGGCTTCGACCCTAACGAACGCACGGGTTCGGACAAAGACCAACGGGCGCTGGCCGGACGCTTTGGGACTAGCTTCCAAGGCCCAAGGGAAACGGAGGACCTCCCAAGGCCAAGGAAACGGAGGACGCAGTGAGCGAGCCGGAGAAGGACCCCAAGGAGCTGAAGAACCGACTTCGAGCCGACCTGAACGGGGCTCGGAGGAGCCGAGACAAGGCGCGAACCCTTGTCCTCTCGACGGTGCTTTCGGAAGTGCGGAACCGGGAGATCGACACAGGCGCCTCCCTGGACGACGAGGGCGTTCGGGGCGTCCTGGCCAAGGCGATCAAGCAGCGCAAGGACGCCGCCGCCCAGATGCGGGAGGGCGGCAGGCCGGAGCTGGCCGAGAACGAGGAGGACCAGGCTCGGCTCCTCCGGGAGTACTTGCCTCCGGAGCTGACGGAGGCCGAGGTGCGGGCGTTCGTCAGGGAGATCGTGAAGGGGGGCGCGGGCCACGTCGGCGCGGTCATGTCGCAGCTGATGCCCCGCGTCCGAGGACGCTTCGACGGCAAGACTGCTTCCCGAATCGCTCGGGAGGAGCTGGGGTAGGTGTCGGGGCGCGCCCTGCGGGTCTTGGAGTTCGACACGGTCCTGGAGCACGTCGCCGGCTTCGCCGCCACCGATGCCGGAAGGGAGGCGGTGCGCAGACTGGCGCCGGCCGCCGACCCGGAAGTCGTTCGCGCCCGCTTGGCCGCCACCGCCGAGGTCGTCCGCTTTCTGGCGGCGCGTCCCGACTGGTTCTTTCCCGACCTCCCCGACCCCGCCCCGGCGCTGGAGCGGCTGGCGGTGGAAGGATCGGTTCTCGATCCGGGCGAGCTCCACCGCTTGGCCGCGCTCCTGGCCGCCGCACGGTCGCTGGCCCGCTCCTTGGCCGCCGAGCCCCGGGACCAGGCCCCCGCCCTGGACGCCCTGGCGGCCGGATTGGCGGAGGAACCGGCCCTGCAAGCCTCTCTGGACCGCGCCGTGGACCGGGAGGGCAGGGTTCTGGACACCGCCAGCCGGGAGCTGGGGCGCATCCGCGGCAGCCTGGCCGGCGCCCACAACCGGCTCGTGGCCCATCTGGAGGCGGTGCTGGAGGGAGTGAGCGAAGCTCATCGGGTCCCCAGCGCCTCGGTCACGATTCGGGAAGGACGCTACGTGATCCCGATCCGGCGGGAAGGGAAGCGCGCCCTGGGCGGCTGCGTGCACGACGAATCGGCGACCGGCGCCACCGTGTTCGTCGAGCCGCCGTCGGCCGTCGCGATGATGAACCGGATCCGCGAGCTGCGGCGCGCCGAGGGCCGGGAGGTCCAGCGCGTCCTGCGGGAGCTCACCCGGCAGTGCCGAGCTGTTGCGCAGCCCATGACCGGCTCCTTCGACGCCCTCGTGGAGATGGACCGGCGCGTCGCCTTGGCCCGCGCTGCCCGGGACTGGGACGGCGCCGTCCCCGAGGTGGCCGAGTGGCCGACGAAGGGGCGCCCCCGCAAGCCGTCCCCGACCTTGTCCGGAGCCCCGCCTCCAGGTCGGTTCCCCGCGCACTCTCCCGACTCGGTCGAGCCCCCGCCTCCAGGTCGCCCCCAGCCGCTGCTGTCGATCCGAGGCGGCCGTCACCCGCTCCTGGTCGCCGCGGGCGCGGCCCCGGTGCCGTTCGACATGGCGCTGAACCCGGACGAGGGGGTCGTGGTGGTGACGGGTCCCAACGCCGGCGGCAAGACCGTCTTCCTCAAGTCCGTGGGGTTGGCGTCGGTCCTGGCCCAGTCGGGGGCGATCCCGCCGGTGGCGCCCGGCACCCGCCTTCCCGTCTTCGACTCCTTCTTCGCCGACGTGGGCGACCAGCAGTCCATCGCAGACAGCCTCTCCACCTTCTCCGCCCACCTGCGGAACCTCAAGGAGACGCTGGAAGGCGCAGGCCCCCGGTCCCTCGTGCTGGTGGACGAGCCCGGCACCGGCACGGATCCGAAGGAGGGCGAAGCGCTGGGCCGAGCTCTGGTCGAGACCCTGGCCGAACTCGGGTGCACCGCCGTGGTCACCTCCCACATGGGCGCCCTCAAGCAGCTGGCGGCTCCCGGCAACCGGATCGTAAACGCATCGCTGGAGTTCGACCCGGATCGGCTGATGCCCACCTACCGCTTCGCCAAGGGCAGGCCGGGACGCAGCTACGGCCTCTCCATCGCCCGGGGGATGGGGTTCCCCGCGCCCGTCCTGGACCGCGCCGAGCGCTACCGGGACCAGGCCGAGGCCCGCTTGGACGACCTCCTGGCCAGCTTGGAGGAGAAGGAGCGCCGGGCCGCCCGGCTGGCGGGCGACGCCGAGCGCGATCGGGCACGGTCCTCCGCGCTTCGAACCGATCTGGAAGCCGAGGCGGCCAAGCTCCGGGAGCGGGAGCGGGCCCACGCGAAGAGCTCCCGGGCAGAGGCCCGGAAGATGCTGCTGGAAGCCCGCAGGGAGGTGGAAGAGGCCATCGCCGAGATGGAGGCGCAGCTTCGGGAAGGAGCGCGCTTGAAGGAGGCGGCCCGGAACGCCCGGCGGAGGGTCGAGGAGGCGGCCCGGACGCTGGACGCCTCCCAGGACCGGGAGCCGGGGCGGCGCCGCCGACCTGAGGACGCCCCCGGCTTCCCCGACGCCGCCTTGTTGGCGCCGGGGGCCCAGGTCCGCTTCGCCGGTTCGGGCGCCACCGGCGTCCTCGTGGCCGTCGAGAACGGGCGGGCCGTGGTCGAAGTCGGCGGGGTCCGAATGAGAGTCGCCTCCCGGCTCCTGTCGGCGGTCCCGAGATGATCCGCGACGAGGTGGTCGAGGAGGTCCGGGCCCGAGCGGACATCGTCGGGATCATCGGCGAGTTCGTGCAGCTCAAGAAGTCGGGAAAGGAGTTCAAGGGGCTCAGCCCCTTCAAGAACGAGCGCACGCCGTCGTTCTGCGTAGTCCCGTCGAAGGGGTTCTTCAAGGACTTTTCGTCCGGCGAGTCGGGAGACGTCTTCCACTTCCTCATGAAGCACCAGGGAATGAGCTTCGTCGAGGCCGTCAAGTACGTGGGCGCCCGAAGCGGCGTGGAAGTGCGCGAGACGCGCAACTGGGGCGCCGACGACGACCCGTGGCGTCCGTACCGGGAGGTCGTGGCCTACGCCAACGCCTTCTTCCAGGAGCGTCTGTGGGAGTGGGAGGGCGGCGCGGGCGCCCGCGAGTACTTGGAGCGACGGGGCATCGAGCGGGAGACGGCCGAAGAGTTCGGCCTGGGATACGCGCCCGACGAGTGGCGAGCCTTCTGCGCCGCGGCGACGGTCCACGGCTTCGACGAAGGCATGATGGTCGAGAGCGGGCTCATCAAGCAGAGCGAAAAGAACGACGAGCCCTACGACGCGTTTCGCGACCGAATCACCTTTCCCATCGAATCGGAGAGCGGGCGGGTCCTGGGCTTCGGCGGACGGCTCCTCGGCCCCCACGGCAAGGGGTTGCCCAAGTACCTCAACTCGCCCGAGAGCCCTCTCTTCCGCAAGGGCGAGGTCCTTTACGGAATGAGCCGCGCCAAGAACCACGTCCGGCGGGAAGGCGTGCTCCTGCTGGTGGAGGGCTACATGGACGTGGTGTCCCTCGCGTCGGCAGGGATCCGCAACGCCGTCGCCCCCTTGGGAACCGCGTTCACGGAGCAGCAGGCCGACATCGCCGCTCGCTACTCCAAGGAAGTTCGGCTGATCTTCGACAGCGACTCCGCCGGCCTGCGCGCCACCTTCAGGGCCGCCGACGTCCTGCTGAGCCGGGGGCTGCACCCGTCGGTGGCGACGCTCCCCGACGGCGAGGACCCGGACTCGGTGGCGCGCTCCGGGGGCGCCGAGGCGATGCGCGAGTTCCTGCGCCAAGCGGTCGACGTGCTGGAGCGCAAGATCGGCATCTTGGAGGAGCGGGAGTGGTTCTCGTCGATCGAGAGGACCCGAAGTGCGCTGGACCGCCTGCTGCCCACTCTTCGGGCGGCAAAGGACCCCCAGCTGCGGGACCTGTACTTGGCCCGGGTGGCGGAGCGCACGGACGTTCGCCGGGAGACGCTGGAAGCCGAGCTCCGGAAGTCGCCGGCGGCCGCGACCCGCCACCGTCCGCAAGCGCGGGCGCGTCGTCCCGCACCGAAGGTCCACGGACGGGGGCCGGAACGGATGCTCCTCCTCCTCCTCCTCCACGATCGGCGCTGGGTGGAGCCCGCGTCCGAAAGAATCGGCCCGGCGGACTTGGAGGATCGCACCTGCCGTGCCATCTTCGAGATGCTGTTGGACGATCCAGAGTTGCGCTCGCCGCCCGAGGAGGCCGATCCGGCCGTCGTTCGGCGCTTCGAGGAGCTGATGACCGACGAAGAAGCCAGGGAGCCGGCGACCCGACTTTTCGAGGATGCGATCTCCAAGATCCTGGTCGCCGGGCTGGACCGTCGACTGGACGCACTCGACCACGAGATCGGGGCCGCCCGGGACGAGGCGCGGAAGCACGAGCTGGTTGGGGAGAAGACGCGACTGACGAGGGAAAAGCGGGACCTGGGCGTTGACTGGCGCAAGGCGGCCGCCGTCCGAACGGCCGTCCGGGGCGCGCCATCGTGACCACCTTGAACAAGGGAGGACGGACATAGTGACGGCGGACGCCGATCCGACATCGAGCCGGTTGCGGGAGTTGCAGTCCCTCGACAACCGGATCCGCCGGACGCGCGAACGGATCGCCTCGTTCGACCCTTTGCTCGAGGAGGTCGAGGAGTCGGCGGAAGGACTGGCGGCGGCGGCCGGCGCCACGGCCGAGCGGGTCAAGGAGCTTCATCTGGAGGAACGGCGGCTCCGGCTGGCTGCCGAGGAGAAGCGGGCCAGGATCAAGAAGCTGGAGGACCGCCTCGACAACGTTCGGACCGTTCGAGAGGAAGCGGCGGTACAGACGGAGCTGGGGATGGTTCGGCGGGCGGCGGACGAGGAGGAGCAGGACGTGATCAACCTGCTGGACCAGATCGGCCGCTTCGAGGAGCGGGTGGACGCCCAGCAGTCGGCCTCGGAGGAAGCGCGGGCCGCCGTCGAGCCGCGCAAGCGGGAGCTCCTGGCCGAGCGGGCGGCGGCCCAGGCCGAGCTTGACGACCTGACCCGCCGGCGCGAAGAGGTCGCCTCCGCCGTCGATTCCCGTTTCCGCCACGTGTACGAGAACTTGGCGCGCGGCGGCAGGCGGCAAGCGCTCGCGCCGATGACCGAAGACGGAGCTTGCGGCGCGTGCTTCTCCGTGATCCCGCTTCAGCTCCAGAACGAGATCCGCACGACGGCGCCTTTGGTCCTGTGCGAAGCCTGCGGGATCATCGTGACCGCGCCGGAGTCCGCCGAGGAAGAGCTGGACGCCCAATCGGCATGACGCCGGGGCCCAGGCCCCGCTGGCGCCTCCGTCCGCCGCCGTCGCCTGCGGCAGTTCGCGAGCTGGGGCGCGCTCTGAACCTCTCTCCGGCCTTCTGCCGCCTTCTGGCTGCCCGCAAGCACGACACGCCCGACGGCGCCAAGTCCTTCCTTCGACCCCTCCTGGCGGAGCTCCACGACCCCGCCGGCCTCCTCGGCGCGGAGGCGGCGGCCCGGCGGCTGGCCCGGGCGGCGCGGAACCGGGAGCGAGTGCTGGTTCACGGCGACTACGACGTGGACGGGATCGCCGGGGCGGCCCTCTTGGTCGAGTGGCTCCGCGCTCTCGGGGCCCGCGCGGAAGCTTTCGTGCCCCACCGGCGCGACGGCTACGACCTGGGCCAGTCGGGAGTGGCTCGGGGCGTGGAGCGGGGCGCGACCGTGCTCGTCACCGTGGATTGCGGGACCACCGCGACGAGGTGGGTGCGCAGCGCCGGCGAAGCGGGGATGGACGTGATCGTGACCGACCACCACCGTCCCGCCCCGGAGCTGCCGCCTGCGCTGGCGCTGGTCAACCCTGTCCAGCCCGGATGCGGCTACGCCAACAAGGACCTGTGCGGCGCCGGCGTCGCCTTCAAGGTCGGCCAGCTGACGGCGCGGATGCTGGGAAGACCGGAAGACGAGGCGTGGGAGCGGCTGGACCTGGTCGCCCTGGCCACGGTCGCCGACCAAGTGCGCCTTTCGGGCGAGAATCGGATCCTGGTCCGCTACGGCCTCAAGGCGGCGTCTCGCGTGGCGGTCCCGGCGGCCCGACCCGGCTTGGCGGCCTTGGCGGCTCGGTCCAGGGCGACGTCCAACGGCCGGCCCCTGGATTCGGGCGCCGTGGCGTTCCGCTTGGCGCCCCGGATCAACGCGGCCGGGCGGATGGGCGATCCGCTGGAGGCGCTGCGCCTCTTGCTGACCCGCGACCCGGTCGAGGCCGAGGCGCTGGCCGACAGTCTGGAAGCGGCCAACGAGGAACGCCGGCGAACCGAGCGCCGCATCGTGGAGGAAGCCCTGGAGGCCCTGCGCGGGTCCTACGACCCGATCCGAGACCGGGCAGTGGTCGTGGCCGGGGACGGGTGGCACCCCGGCGTGGTCGGGATCGTGGCGTCGCGCATCGCCGAGCAGCTCCACCGGCCGGCCGTAGTGGTCGCCCTCGAGCAAGAGCGCGGCCGGGGAAGCGCTCGCTCGATCCCCGCGTTCGACGTCCACGACGCCCTCGTCGAGTGCCGCGAGCATCTCGAGCGCTTCGGCGGCCATCGGCAGGCGGCGGGCATGGACGTCCGACGAGAGAAGGTGGAGGCGTTCCGCGAGGCGTTCCTGGCGGCTGCCCGGGAGCGTCTCGGCGAGGAAGAGCCCCGGCCCGTGCTCACCGCCGACATGGAGGTCGGCCTGGACGAGCTGGACGCCGACTTCCGACGGTTTCTGCGCTACTTCGGTCCCCACGGGCGCGGCAATCCGAGACCGCTCTTCGTCGCCCGGCGCGTGCGAACGGACGGACCTGCGAAGGCGACGAAGGGAGGCCACTTGCGGTTTCGGATGGTGCAGGGCCGGTCGGGGCTCCCCGCCTTCGGTCCACGGCTGGCGGAGAGGTTGTCGGCCGAGAGCCTTTCCGCCCGCCCGGTGGACGTGGCGTTCAGCTTGACAGAAAACACTTATGGGGGCCATGTGACGATGGAGGCCAAGGTTCGGGACGTTCGCCCGAGCCGGTGACCCGGCCATGTCGGGACGCCGGGCGGCCTTCGGACTCTGCACGCCGGACCCCCCGGAGGAGGGCGGGCTGCCATGCGGATCATCGGCGGAGAGTGGAAGGGCCGAAGGTTGGAGCCGGTCCGCAGCCGGGGCGTGCGGCCCACGGCGGACCGGGTGCGAGAGGCTTGGATGTCGATCCTCCAGGCGCGGCTTCCGGGCGCGTCGGTGCTGGACCTCTTCGCCGGGTCGGGCGCCGTGGGCCTGGAGGCGCTGAGCCGGGGCGCGGCCCACGTCGTGTTCGTGGAGCGGAACCAGCGCGCGGCGCGGGCGCTCAAGCGGAACGTCCAGCGGCTGAGGGCGTCCGGGTCGTGCACCGTCGTCGTCGCCGACGCCCTGACCTACGCCCAAGGGCTGTCGCCCCTCTCCTGCGACTTGGCCCTGGCCGACCCGCCCTACGGCCGCGGCTTGGCCGGCCGGCTCCTTTCCGCCTACCTCCGTCTCCCCTTTGCGAGGGAGCTCTGGGTGGAGCACCGCCGCGGCGAATCCCTGCCTCGGGCGACGGAAGCGGTGCAGAGGCGCTACGGCGACACGGTGCTGACAGGCGTGACGGCGGGAGGTCCGGCGTGAACGGCCACCGGCCCATCGTGGCCGTCTACCCGGGCTCCTTCGACCCGATCACCACCGGCCACGAGGACGTGGCGCGCCGCACGCTCCGCTTCTGCGACCGACTTCTGATCGCCGTCGCCGAGTCCCCCACTCACCTAAAGCGTCCCTTCTTCTCGGTGGCCGAGCGGCTGGAGATGACGGAACAGGTCTTCGCCGGCGAGCCCCGCGTGGAGTGCGTCTCGTTCTCCGGCCTCCTCGTGTCGTTCGCGAAGGGCGTGGGGGCTCGCTTCATCATCCGGGGGCTCCGGGCCGTCTCCGACTTCGAGTACGAGTTCCAGATGGCCCAGATGAACCAGGAGCTCTGGCAGGACGTGGAGACGATCTTCCTCACCCCCGACGTGGAGCACGCCTTCATCTCCGCCACTCTGGTGCGGCAGGTCGCCTCCCTGGGGGGCGACGTGAGCCGCTTCGTCTCCCCTCCGGTACTGGAGCGGCTGAGGGCGCGCTTCGCCTCTTGCGACGGCGGGCGCCCCCGGCGCGGGTGACCTTCACCGAGCGCCTGGCCGAGCGGGCTCGCCGGCTGGGAGGCCGCACCGTGGCGCTGCCGGAAGCCCAGGACCCCCGGGTCCGCGAGGCCGCCGCCCTGCTGTCCCGCCGAGCCATTGCCGCGCCCGTTCTGGGAGACTCCCTCGACGACGCCGTGGCGATGCTTCGGGACGGGCAAGTGGACGCCGTCGTGGCGGGGGCCGTCCACACCACCGCCGAGGTCGCGCGGGCGGGGCTGAAGGTGGTCGGGCTGAGGGCTGGCGCGCGCACGTTGTCGTCGTCGTTCTTCATGGAAGTGCGGGAGTTCCGGAACGGACGACCCGAGGCGCTGACCTTCGCGGACCCGGCCGTGGTGCCGTCGCCGGGGCCGGCTCGATTGGCGGAGATCGCGGAAGAATCGGTCCGCACCCGCCGGCTGGTGGTGGGCGACGAGCCCCGAGTCGCGTTTCTGTCCTACTCGACGCTGGGCAGCGCCGCCGGCCCCTCGGTGGAGAAGGTGCGCGAAGGCCTGCGTCTCTTCCGGCAGGCTTGCCCGGAAGTGGCCGTCGACGGGGAGCTTCAAGCCGACGCCGCCCTAATCCCGGAGGTCGGACATGCGAAGGCGCCGGGCTCGCCGGTGGCCGGTCGCGCCAACGTGCTGGTCTTCCCCGACCTGGACGCCGCCAACATCGCCTACAAGCTGGTGGAGCGGCTGGCGGGCGCCAGGGCGCTGGGTCCCGTCCTCCAGGGGCTGTCGGCCCCTCTCCTGGACGTTTCCCGAGGAGCGTCGGCGGAGGACATAGCCCATGTCGCAGCGATCGCGGCGCTCCTCTCCCGCGCTCCGACGACCGGCTAGGCCAAGCGCGGGCGGGAGTTGATCGGCGCCCGCCGGCGGAGGTAACTTCGTTCGCTCCAACCGGAGCCACCCCGCAACTCTCTCACGGCAGGAAGATGTCCTTCAGCGTGCGCAGCGTCGGCGACGCAACGGTCGTCCAAGTCGACGGGCAGCTCATCGTCGGGAACCGCCAGGACTTGAAGGACAAGGTCTTGGCCCGGCTGGAGGAGGGCGCCCGGAACTTCGTGATCGACTTCGCCCGAACCGGCTACATCGACTCGTCGGGCCTGGGGGTTCTCGTCAGCGTGTCGAAGAAGATTCGCGAGGCGGGCGGCGAGCTGCGGCTGGCCTGCCTCAGCGACGACCTTCAGACCCTCTTCGAGCTCACCAAGCTCGACACCCTCTTCCAGATTTGCGACGACCTGGAGGAGGCTCTCGCGGGCTTCTGAAGCCCGGGGCCGCGTCGCCTTGTCCCCCGCCCAGGGCGCTTCGTCGGCATCCACTTTCCACGAGCCGCCCGCGGCGGCCCTCGAGTTCGTCAACGAGATCGGCGCGATCGAAGACGCCGTGGAGCAGATCGTCCGCAGGTGCGCTCCCGTCTGCTCCGACCGCCGCAGGCTCTACTTCAACTTCCGCGTGGGGCTGACGGAGGCGATCGCCAACGCGATCCTCTACGGCAACGGGCAGGATCCCGCCAAGAAGGTGCGCGTGGAGCTGCGCTTCGACGACGCGGGCATCCGCGTTCAGGTGACCGACGAGGGCAGGGGCTTCAACCCCGCCGCAGTCCCCGACCCGACCTTGCCCGAGAACGTCGCCAAGCCCCAGGGCAGGGGCATCTTCCTCATGCGCGCGCTGATGGACGAAGTGCGCTTCAACAAGTCGGGCAACTCGGTGACGCTCCTCCTGCGACTGGCCGAAGAGGCCTAAGAGGAAGGCGGCTCGCTCCGTCCCATGTCCGTGGACAGCGACGCCCGCGCCCTGCCCGCGCTTCCCGAGGCGGTGGCGGCGGTCCTGGAGGATTTTCGCAGCTGCCTGGAGACGCAGGTCCGGGCTTGGCGCCTGGTGGGCGGCGAACGGGCGCCGGTGTTTCCGCCGGCCAGCACGGAGCCGCCGTCGCCCCGCGGAGGGCGATTCTCCGTGGACGCCCTCGACGGACCGCCCCTGGAGGTGGAGATCGAGGGACACGACCCCGACGGCCCGATGGCCCGGCTGGCGGCGGCGATGCTCGGCCGCGCCTTCGAGATGTCCGGCCAGGTCGCGTCGTGCAGCGCCGCGCTCTCGGAGCGCCACGCCGAGATCGACCTGCTCTACCGGATCAGCGAGACCCTGGGGTCGATCCTCCACCTGGAAGAGGCCGCCCGCCTGATCCTGGAAGAGGTCTCGCGGGTGCTGGGCGCGAAGCGAGGCTCCCTGTGGGTGCACCGACCCGACGAGGAGCGCCTCCGTCTGGCCGCCGAGTCCGGGGGCGGGCAGTTCCGGGAGTCGATTCCCCTGGACGACATGTCCTCGGTGACCGTCCGGGCGTTTCGCAAGGGCGGCCCCGTCATGGCCGCGGGCTCCGACGTCGCGGGCGCCGACCGGGACGGACGCCCGCCGGGCAAGGAAGACACGTGGCTCTCGGTGCCGGTTCGCTACGCGCCCCAGTCGGGAGAGCACCGTACGGTGGGCGTGGTCAACCTGATCGGCCGCCGACGCCGGGGCGGCTTCACCGCGGCGGACCAGCGGCTCCTCACCGCCATCGCCAACCAGATCGGCGCCGCGCTGGAGAACAACCGGCTCATCCGGGAGAGCATGGCGCGGGAACGGGTCTCCCGCGAGATGGAGCTGGCCCACGACCTGCAGATGAAGCTGCTGCCGCCGGTGCGGCCGGTGCCGGGGGTGGACGCGGCGGCGCGGGTGCAGCCCTCGGTGTCGGTGGGGGGCGATCTCTACCAGGTCCTGCAGATTTCGGGGGGACGGCTGGGGGTCATGATCGGCGACGTGTCGGGCCACGGCTATCCGGCGGCCCTGATCATGGCGCTGGTGATGAGCGCCGCCGCCATCTCCGCAAAGAGAGAGGCGTCGCCGTCCGCCGTCCTCGAGGCGGTGGACAAGGCGATCGGCGCCGAGCTGGAGTCGACGGAGATGTACGTCTCCCTCTGCTACTGCGTGCTCGCGCCCCACGACGGGGAGATCAGGTACTCGAACGCCGGTCACCCCCACGCCTTCGTCGTCCAGCCGGGCGGGGCGTCGAGCCGCCTCTTCGCCACCGACCCGCCCATGGGAATCGACGGGCCGCCCTACACCGAGTCGTCCGTGTCGTGGACGCCCGGGCGGGACCTCCTCCTCCTCTTCACCGACGGGCTCTCGGACACCGTGGCGCAGCGCCACCGCCGAAGCGGGGAGGAGCTGGTGCTGCAGACCGTGGCCGAGCACCACCCCGAGCCCGTGGCGCAGATCCTCGCCCGGCTCTTCGAGGTGGCGGAGCGGGCGATCCCGTCGATCCCCGCCGACGACCGCACGGCGCTGCTGCTGCGGACGACCTGATGCCCGCGGGGGACGGGCCGACGCCCTCCGTCGCGCCTCCGTCGCGGAGCCGTTGATGCACGCGCGCATCGGGCCGCCGTCGGCATGACGCCGGCGCGTGATCGGGTGCAACGTTGATGCCCGTGCGCCACGGGCCGCCGCCCGGCTCCGCCAGCGTCCGGCCCAAGCGCTCCTTGGGTCAAAACTTCCTCGTCGACCCGAACCTCCAGCGAAGGATCGCCGAAGCTGCGCAAGGAGAAGCGGGCGATCCGATGCTGGAGATCGGGCCGGGACGCGGCGCGCTGACGGGCCACTTGGCGCGGCGGGGCGTGAAGCTCTGGGCCGTGGAGCTCGACGACCGGCTTGCCGCCTCGCTGACCGCCCGGCATGCGGCGGACCCCCTCGTGACCGTCGTTCACGGCGACGTGCTCCGACTGGACCTGCCGGCTCTCACGGGCGAGTGGGCCGCCACCAGGGTGGTGGGGAACATCCCCTACAACATCACCACGCCGATCGTCTTTCGGCTGCTCTCGCCGCCCTGCCCGCTGGAGATCGTGATGACCGTGCAGGCCGAGGTGGCGGCTCGGATGCTGGCGGGCCCAGGTTCTCGAACCTACGGCGCCTTGTCGGTGGGCGTGAGCCTCCACGCCAAGGCGGAGCGGCTCTTCAAGGCGCCGCGCCGTGCCTTCAGGCCGGTTCCCAAGGTGGACTCGACCGTGGTGCGGCTCACGCCCCACGCGCCGCCGCGCCTCTCTTCCCAGGAAGCGGTCCGGGTGCGCCGGCTGGTGCGGGCAGCGTTCTCGTGGCGTCGCAAGCAGATCGGGACGATCCTGGCGCGCCACCCCGAGGCGCGGGCCCTCGGCGGCTCGGGAGCCGCGGCGCTGGCCGTCCTGGAATCCCGAGGAGCGTCGGCGACTGCGCGGCCCGAGGAGCTGGCGCCGGAGGACTTCACGGCTCTGGCGGAGGCGCTTCGGTCGCCGGACGCCTCGAGCGCCTGACCGCCCGGTGCCACGCCATGGCCATGCCGGTCCACACCAGGCACACGGCGCCAAGGGACGCGATCGCCGCGAGCGCCTGGCCCGCCACACCCCAGTACTCGCCCGTGTGGGCGTGACGGAAGAACAGCTGCCCCCTTCGACCGGGGCCGACGTCGCTGAACGCCTCCCATCGGACGACGACCCCGGTTCGCGCGTCCACGGTCATGGCGGCGGCGCGCTGGGGCTGGCCCTCGAGCCCGGTCCGCACCTCCACCGCGACTTCCGTGGACCCTTCCCGAGGCACGTGCACGACGATGCTCCGCCACTCGGGCGCGGCCCGCTCCGCCGCCGCCAGCGCGGCGTCGAGTCCGGCGCGGCCGTCGCCGGCGTCCCTCGCCCCGACCGCGGCCGACGCGACGATGCTGCCCAGCGGCAGCGCGGCGCCCACGACCGGAGCGGCCCGGTCGCCGAGGCGCGGGTACGACAAGACGACGGCGGACGCGGCGACCACCAGCAACGGTCCCGCAAGCCAGAACCCGGCGACCTTGTGCCAGCTGAGTGCCCGCGCTTGCCCCCGGGCGCCTCGCAACGGCTTGGCCGACGCGACGAACGTCCTGCGGTTGAAGGGCCGGGGCAGCCAGAGCAGCGGCCCCGTCGCCAGCAGAAAGAGGAGCGCGACGTTGGCCGCGCCCGTGACCGCACGTCCTTGGCGCACCAGGCCGCCGGGCGCCGCGAGCCAGCGATGCCAGGCGCGAACGCCCTCGAAGAACTCTGCGACCGCGAGCGAGCCCCGGCCCAGCGCGGCTCCCACGTAAGGGTCCATAAAGAGCTGCTCTCCCCGGGCGGAGCCCAGCCGGACCGGCGCGCGTCGGTCCGCTTCGTAGCGGATCGAGACGGCTTCGAAGGGGCCGTCCAGGGTGCCGGCCCGGCGCGCCGCCTGAAGCAGCTCGGCAACGGGCATCCTCTCGGCATCCTGCGCCGGCGCCGCGAGCCGCGGCTGGAAGAGCTTCACCGCGGCGTTCTCCAAGGAGAGCACGATCCCCGTGGCCGCCATGACGAGGATCGGAGCCGCGGCGACGACCGCGGCCGCCAAGTGGAGACGGAGAACGACCGCGCGAATCACGCTGGGGCCAGACCGGCGCCGCAGGCGGGTGCCGGCGGCGGGTTGCCGACGAGAGCCTGCTGTGGCCTCAGCGGCCAAGCGACGACGCGAACGACTTTCCCGCCGGCGGCGGGTTGCCGACGAGAGGGTGCTCTGGCCTCGGCGCGGCCAAAGCGACGACGCGAACGACTTTCCCGCCAGCGGCGGATTGCCGACGAGAGCCTGCCGTGGCCTCGGGCCGCTCGCCGTCGCGAAGCTACTTGATCGTGACGTAGCGCTCGAGACGGGCCACTTCGTCTTCGTCGACGTACTTGCCGATCTCCCGCCGGAACTGATCCATGTCCACGTAGGGTCGGTACTCTTCGAACTCGTGAGCCATCCGGTCGCCCAGCCCTGGAATCAGCAGGATCTCGTCTCGATCCGCCGAGTTCAGGTCCATGGGGACCCAGACCTTCTCGTACGCTTGGCGTGCCGCCTCTTCTCCCACGGCGGCGGTCAAGGCGGCGTGGAGTTCCGAAGGACGCGCGAAGGGCCGTGCCCCGACGATCGCATCCGCCGCTCCGGGGATCGCTTCCAGAGCTGCCGACAGTTCGTCCGCCGCGGCGTCGTTGGCGTTGGCCAGGACCAGGGCGCCGGCGTCCATGGCGGTGGCGGCGTCGGCATGAGCACCCTCGTCGGTGGTTGCCGCCTCCATGTCGGAGGCGTCGGACCCTGCGTCTCCGCACGAGGTCAGCACGGATGCAGCAAGGAGAGAAGGGAACGCGACGAGCGCGGCGCGGACGTGGAGTTGCTTCATCGTCTTGTGGTTCTCCATGAACTGGCTCAGCCCGAGAGCCGTTCGGCCCGCGAGCAGGAAGCCCTCAATCTAGATTCACGTCCGGCGACAAGGAAGGCTGGCCAACGAAGGACAAGCTGGCCAACAAAGGAGAAGGAAGGCTGGCCAACGAAGGAGACCGACCGGCCCAACAAAGGAGACCGACCGGGTGTCTCCTTCAAGGTTCATGCACCCTTCGGCCTCGCGGGGGACGGCACGCCGAAGAGGGAGAGCTCGCCAAGGGAGCCGCCGACCGCCGACGAGGGGCGACGGCCGCGGGACGAGGACGCAACGGGAGGGACGACGCCATGAGAGGATTGGCCGGAGGTTGCGCCGCGCTGTGGCGCGCGGCGTCTGCCGCTGCGGCGCTGGTTGTGATTGTGGGCCCCGGGTCCGCCGACGCCCAGGACTCCGCCGGCTCCAACGGCGGCGGCGGTTCGGCTTCCGTCTTGCAGGCGCACCTGCTCCCGGACGCGGCGGAGATCGAACTGGACGGAGTGCTGGACGAGGCCGTCTGGCGACAGGCCGCCGCTGTCGCAGACTTCACCCAGCAGGAACCCGTCGAAGGGGGCCGCCCCTCGGAAGAAACCGAGATCCGCATCGTCTTTGACGAGGACGACCTGTACATCGGCGCCGTCTTCTACGACGACCCGGACGGCGTCCTGGCCTACCAGAGGCAGCGGGACGCCAGCTTGGGCACCGACGACCGCTTCATGTGGATACTGGACACGTTCCTGGACGGGCGCACCGGCTACTTCTTCGAGATCAATCCGGCCGGCTTGATGGGAGACGGGATCCTCACCGGCGGCGGTGGCGGAGGTGGGGGCGGGGGCGGCTTCGGTGGCGGAGGCGGGAAGGCGTGGGACGGCATCTGGGAAGCCCGAACCGCCATGCGCCCCGACGGCTGGTCCGCCGAGATCCGAATCCCCTTCAGGACCCTCAACTTCAACCCGGAGCTGGAGAGCTGGGGGATCAACTTCCAGCGCACGATCCGCCGTCGCAACGAAGAGATCCTGTGGCGGGGACACCGTCGCAACGAAGGGCTCTTCCGCCCCGTCTACGCGGGCCGTCTCACGGGCTTGCGCAACCTGTCCCAAGGTCTGGGACTGGAGGCGCGACCCTCGGCGATCGCCAGCTGGAGGAGCGTGCCCGACAACGCCGACCCCACGACCTTCCCCCGCGACTTGAGCCTGGACGTGAACTACAGCGTCACATCCAGCCTGCGGGCGTCGGCCAGCATCAACACCGACTTTGCCGAAGTCGAGAGCGACCAGCGAAGGGTCAACCTGACCCGCTTCCCGCAACGCTTTCCCGAGCGTCGCGACTTCTTCCTGGAAGGGTCGGGAGTCTTCACCTTCGCGCCGCGAAGCGGTCCTTCGCCTTTCTTCTCCCGGCGGATCGGACTTCGGTCCGGGCAGCAGATCCCCATCCAGTACGGGACCAGGCTGACGGGACAGGCAGGCGGCTTCGAACTGGGCTTCTACCAGATCGGGACCGGCGCTCACGGGTGGTTCGACGAAGGGGACGCGGCCCAGGTCTCCGTGCCCGGAGAGAGCTTCACCGTGGCCCGCGCGAAGCGGCGGATACTGGAGCAGTCGGCCGTGGGGGCGATCTACACGCGCCGCGCCACCTCTCCCGACTCGACCGGACACGCTCCGGCGACGGGACACACGGCCGGGATCGACTTCGAGTTCGCCACGCGCCACTTCATGGGCGACAACCGCTTCGAGATGGAGGCGTTCGTGGTGTGGAACTCGAACCCGGACCCGGCGGTGGAGCGCTCCTTCGGGGACCTGTCGGCCCGCGGCTTCCGGCTGAACTTTCCCAACGACGTGTGGTCGGGACACCTCTCGTACAGGGAGTTTGGCGACGACTACGCGCCGTCGCTTGGCTTCGTCACCCGCAACGGCTTCCGTCGCGTGGAGCCCCGGATCGGCTGGGCGCCCCGGCCCGAGAGCATCGATTGGCTGCGCCAGCTCGACTTCGCCGTCCAGTTCAGGAACCTGACCCAGCTGGGGACGGGGATCGTCGAGGAGCGCCAGTTGCAGCTGGACGTCCTGGAACTGGACTTCGAGAGCGGCGACAACGTGAGCCTGGAGGCGACGCGCACCACCGAGTACCTGGACTACTCCTTCGAGGTCAGCGACGGCGTCGACATCCTGCCCGGCCAGTACACCAGCTGGGAGTGGCAGGTGCGGGGCAGGACCACGGGCCGGCGTCGGGTGTCGGGCTTCGCCAGCATGGCGTGGGGCGGCTTCTGGGACGGGGACCGGACCCGGATCAACGCCCGCGCGACGTTCCGCCCGAACCCGGGGATCAGCGTGTCGGCCAGCTTGGAGCACAACGACGTGTCGCTGCCCCGGGGCGACTTCTCCGCCGACGTGTACGAGCTGGAAGGCCAGTGGAACGCGAACCAGTGGATCGGCGCGACCGGCCAGCTCCAGTACGACAACGACAGCGGCGTCCTTGGACTCTTCGCCCGCCTGCGCTGGATCGTCCGCCCCGGCAACGACGTCTTCCTCGTCTACACGCACAACTGGCGGAACCTGGGCATGGGCATCCTGGACAACCGGGACCTGATCACCCTCTCCCGAGGCGCGTCGGTCAAGGTCAACTACACGTACCGGTTCTAGTCGGCCCTCCAGGCGGGGCCTTCTGGCGGGTTTTCCGGGGTCTTCTGGCGGTTTTGCCAACCGCCTCTTGCGGGTCCCACGGCCTTCGGCGGGCCTTCCGGGGCGACGTGCGCGCGCCGGTCAAGGTTCGGCGGCTTCCTGCCGGGTAAGGTTCGGCGACTTCCTGCGTAGTACTTTCGACTCTCTCCCACCACTTTCGACTTTCTCCCCCACCAACAGACGAAATCCAACGATGATCGCGTGTCCTGTATGCGACGCGGCAGTGCGGCTCTCCGAAGACCCTGTCGAAGGCGAGCTTCTGGAATGCCCCGACTGCGGGTGCGAGCTGGAGGTCCTCTCTCTCGACCCGGCGGTGCTGGGCGAAGCGCCCGACGCCGAGGAGGACTGGGGCGAGTAGCGTCGCGCCCGGCCCAGCCAAGTCCCTGCTGCCATGAGAGTCGGCTTCCTCCATTCCCTGATCCGCAGGGACGAAAAGCTGCTGATCCAGGAGCTGCGGCGCCGGCCCGGCGTCGAGCTGGCGCTGCTCGACGACCGGCGGCTCGTGTTCGACCTTGACTCGGCGCCGGCCGTGGACGTGGCCCTGGAGCGCTGCATCAACCACTCCCGGGCAATGCACGCCCTGCGGCTCTTCGAGAGCGCTGGGGTGACGTGCGTCAACGCCTACGAAGTGGCCCGACGCTGCGGCGACAAGATCCTGACGGCCACGGCCCTGGCCGAGTCCGGCGTGCCCCAGCCCGCGACGCGGATCGCCTTCACCGAGGCGTCGGCGCTGGAGGCGGTCGAGGAGCTGGGCTATCCGGTCGTCCTCAAGCCTGCCGTGGGCTCGTGGGGGCGCCTGCTTTCCAAGATCAACGATCGGGAGGCCGCCGAGACGGTCCTGGAGCACAAGACGGTCCTGGGCACGTACCACCACTCGATCTTCTTCGTGCAGAAGTACGTCGAGAAGAACGGCAGAGACATCCGCAGCTTCGTGGTGGGCGACGAGTGCGTGGCCGCGATCTACCGGAGCTCGGACCACTGGATCACCAACACGGCCCGGGGCGCTCGGGCGTCCAACTGCCCAGTGACGCCGGAGGTCGCCGACATCTCGCTCCGCGCCGCCGAGTCGGTGGGGGGCGGCGTGCTGGCTGTGGACTTGTTCGAGGCCGATGACGGACTTCTGGCCAACGAGGTCAACTACACGATGGAGTTCAAGAACAGCATTGACGTGACCGGGGTGGACATCCCCGAGCGGATCGTGTCCTACGTTCTGGAGGCGGCCCGATGATCCGCGTCGCGGTGGTCGGCGGCTCGGGGTACGTCGGGGGCGAGCTGCTGCGGCTTCTGCTGGGACACCCGGACGCGGAGGTCGCGCAGGTCACGTCGGAGCGGCTGGCGGGCAGGTTCGTGCACGCGGTCCATCCGAACTTGCGGAAGTCCACGCTGCTCCGCTTCTGCTCCGCGGCCGAGCTCTCGTCTTGCGACGTGCTCTTCCTTTGCCTGCCGCACGGCGAGTCGTCCGGTCGGATCGACGAGTTTCGGCGGATTGCCCCTCGCGTCGTCGACCTGAGCGCCGACTTTCGGCTGACCGACCCGGCCGCCTACGAGCGCTGGTACGGAAAGCCCCACCCCCGTCCCGACCTGCTGGGGCGGTTCGTGTGCGGGATTCCCGAAGTTCGTCGCGTCGAGCTGCGGGACGCGGAGCTGGTGGCGTGCGCAGGCTGCAACGCGACCGCGACGCTGCTGGCCCTCCGGCCCTTGTGGGAGGCAGGGCTGGCCGAGTCGGCGGTGGTCGATCTCAAGGTCGGATCGAGCGAGGCGGGAGCGACGCCCACCGAGGGCAGCCACCACCCGGAGCGGAGCGGGGCGATGCGGTCGTACAAGCCGACGAGACACAGGCACACGGGCGAAGTCGTGCAGGAGCTGGAGGCGTCCGCGCCCGCCCGCCCGTCCGCGCCCGTGGCGGTACACCTCTCCGCCACGGCGGTCGAGATGGTGCGGGGCGTCCTGGCCACATGCCACGTCTTCACCAAGGAGCCCGTGGACGACAAGAAGCTGTGGCGGCTCTACCGAAGCGCCTACGGCGTGGAACCCTTCGTGCGGATCGTCAAGGAGCGGCGCGGAGTTCACCGCTTTCCCGACCCCAAGCTCCTGGCCGGGACCAACTACTGCGACCTGGGGTTCGAGTGCGACCCGGAATCCAACCGAGTGGTCGTGCTCGGCGCACTCGACAACCTGATGAAGGGCGCGGCGGGCCAGGCCGTGCACGCCTTCAACGTCATGCACGACATCGTGGAGCAAAGGGGGTTGGAGTTCCAGGGGCTGCACCCGGCGTGACGGTGGGCGCGCGCGGGTCACGACGGCGGTTGCGTACGTCGCGGCCCCGTGCGGTCGGACGTCGGGCCGGGCGGCGCGTCACGAGGCCGGGCGGCGCGAGCTGATCATCAGCAGCGGCCGATCGGTGGCCCGGGCGATGCCCTGCACGACTTCGCCGAACGCCACTTCGCGACGACTCCGACGCTGAAGGCCTAGGACGACCAGGTCGGCGTCGGCGGCCCGTTCGGCGACCAGGGCCGCCACGTCGGCGCCGACAGCCACTTCGGCGTGGGCGGGTCCCGCGACCTCGTCCCAGGCCAGCCGTTGCAGGTCCCGCTCGGCTTTCCGCCTGGTTCCGGGGTCCGTGCCTTCGGGAAGCACGGCCATGAAGGTCACGTGGCGGCTCGCGGTGCGGCCCAGGCTTCCCAGCAGCCGCGCGCGCACCGGGCTATGGACCCGCCCGCCCCCGGAAGGGATCAGAATCCGCCGAACGTGGTCCGGCTTCCACTCGGCGGGCGCGCGCAGGATCACCACGTCGGCGTCCACTGCGCCCGCGAGCCGTTCCATGGGACCGGAGATCAGGGAGTCGTCGGAGCTGCCGATTCCCAGCAGGATGCTTTCGCACTTGGTGACGGCGGCCACCCTGGCGATCTCCTCCCATGGGTCGCTGCCGATCGTGATCCGCGCTTCGGGGCGGAGCGCGATCTCGAAGGCGGTGGCGAGCGCGTCGCCGAGCACGTGCTGGGCGTCGATGATCTCCCTGGGCGTCGCGTGGGGGTCGTCCGGGTCGCGAGGGCCGGGCGGACCGACCACGGAAAGCAGCTGGACCCGGGAGACCCGCCGCGGCGCCAGGGACTTGGCCATGGTCACCAGGGTCTCGGCGCTGGCCGGGTTCGCAATGGGAACGAGGACGATCGGACGGCGGCCTCGAAGCTTCACGATCTGGGGGTCGAGGGCTTCCGAGGAGGCGTCCACCACGCGGGCGCGCGGCGCCAGGTAGAGGGCGTACAGGATCGCCCCGGCGGCAAGCCAGAGGGCCGCCAGGACGCCGGCCGAAGGCACCGCCACGGCCTGGTAGAGGCCGATCAGCAAGCAGGCGCCGCCGCCCACGACGGGCACCGCCGGGAACAGCGGAGCCCGGAAGCTTCGGGGCCGCCCGACTCGCTTGCGCGCCAAGTAGGCGATGGCGTGCGTCAGGGCGAAGCTGGCCAGGAAGATCAGGCTGGCGACCGCGCCCGCGGCTGCCACGTTGGGGACTGCCACCAGCAGGAACGCCACCACGACGGCCGTCAGCCGGGCTGCGCGCGTCGGGGTTCCGGTGCCCGGCGCCAAGGCCGCGTACCGCCGAGGAAGCGTTCGGTCGGAACCCATGGTGCGGGCGAAGCGGGAGGCGGCCAGCAAGTTGGCCTGCAACGCCGAGAGCATGGAGAGGAGGCCGGCCGCCAGGACCAGCCAATAGCCGGTTGGGCCAAGGAAGTTGCGGGCTGCCGCGGCCACCAGGATCTCGGGGTCTTCGCCCGCGAGCGCCGTCACCGGGCGTCCGGGCGAGCCCACGGCCACGATCAGGAAGAGGAGGGGCAGATAGATCGCCAGGGCCGTGCCCAGCGCCAGGAACATGGCCCGGGGAACGTTGCGTCGGCCCTTCTTGACCTCCCCGCCGACCGCCGCGATCAGGTCGAACCCCTGCAAGGCGATGAAGGTGTAGCCCATCGCTTGGGCGAGTCCCGCCGCTCCCTCGGCGAAGAAGGGTCGGAAGCGATCGGCCAGCGCGCCGGGCGGCGGCGCCTCGGCCGCCAGCACCCAGAACCCCGCCAGCAGGAGAACGCCGAACGCCACGACCTTGCCTCCCGTCTCCCACTGGCCTCCCCCGGAGGCCGACCGGGTCAGCCGCCAAGTGTAGAAGCCGGTTGCGGCAAGGGCGTAGCCGACCAGCGCCAGACGCCCGCTCAGCCATTGCGGCGGCGCAACCCCCAGCGCCCGAAGCGGCTCCTCCAGGAACGGCACGAGAAAGACGGCGAACCCCATGGCGTAGAGCACCGCCGCCACCACCGACGCGAACCAGACGATCCACCCCACGCCGAACGCCGCCTCTACCGACAGCACCCTGCGAGCGTACGTGTACGTCCCGCCCGAGTGCGGAAACCGCGCCGCAAGCTCCGCAAAGGAAAACACCGTCAGGAACGCGATGCACCCGTTGAGCGCGAACGCCAGGATCGCGCTCGGCCCCGTGGTCGCAAAGGCGACGCCCGCCAGCGCCAGTATCCCGCCGCCGACGATGGCGCCCACGCCGATCCCGGTCGCGCCGAGAAGGCCCAGGTGGGGGGGCTGGGAGGGGGCAGATGGGGACATGACGACAATCTGGCGCCGATGGACGGCGTATGTCACTTGCTATCGGTGGAATCGTGGCTCCCAGGCTGGCTCCACTGTGAGCTTCCCTTGACACCGCCGCCAGGACGCTGTACGATCCCTGCGCCCGTGTTTCGACCGCTTCCAGCTGGCGGAACGTGGATCTCACGTTTGAGGATGATGACCAAGAGGGAGACGTAGCGTGGCATACCAGACAGGCCGCACCATCAAGGAGACCCTTGACGCGATTCACCGTAATGACTTGGTGCTGCCAGCCATTCAGCGAGAGTTCGTATGGAGTGGAATGCAGATATGCAGACTCTTCGACAGCTTGTTGCAGGGCTACCCGTTCGGGACGTTTCTGTACTGGAACATCCAGCCGGAGAATAGTGCGAACCACACGTATTTTGATTTTGTACGGCATTACCACCAGCGTGATGCGCCCTACTGTCCTCGCTTAGACCCTATGCCCAGTCAAAAACTCACTGCCGTGCTTGACGGTCAACAACGTTTGACAGCGCTGAACATAGGCTTTCGAGGCAGCGCGGCTTGGAAACTACCCAGGAAACACTGGAAGAGCCATGATGCCTTTCCAGTCCGGCATCTCTTCTTGGATCTATTGTGGGCGCCGGCCGAAGATGAACAGGGAAGAAAGTATCGATTTCGGTTTCTGACAGAAAATCAAGCTGGCAAGAACAACGATGAATGGTGGTTTCGAGTATCGGATATCTTGAACATGACCGAAATTGACGACATCATGGAGTGGGTGGAGAAACACAAGCTGACTCAAGGATCAACGGCCTTGGGACGGTTGTACAAGATTGCTCACGTGACTCCGGTCGTGGTCTGCTATCAGGAAGGGAGACAAGAGCTTGACAAAGTACTTCAGATTTTCATCCGCATGAACAGCGGTGGAACGACATTGTCGCATTCAGATCTGTTGCTGTCTGTAGCAGTATCCGAGTGGACAAAGCGCGACGCACGCATGGAGATACGGACCTTGGTACAAGAACTCAACCGTATCGGTGATGGATTCTCGTTCTCGAAGGATTTTGTGCTAAAGGCGGGCCTGATGCTGTGCGACATCCGTAGCGTCGCGTTCAAAGTAGACAACTTCAACGCCCAAAACATGAAGACTCTTGAGAACAGCTGGGAACACGTCAAGGAGTCTCTGTTGACAGCAGTTCAGCTGATTTCTGATTTTGGCTTTAGTGCCTCTACATTGCGTGCCGATAGCGCAGTGCTGCCGATAGCTTACTACGTCCATGGTCGTCGCCAAGATTACTCTCTGACACAGGAGGATCGTGATGAGATTCGCAAATGGTTGTGTCACAGCATCCTCAAGGCGTCGGGGATATGGGGCAGCGGCTTGGACACGTTGCTCACGGCACTCCGTCAAGTCATCAAGGTCAGCGGCAATTCTTTTCCCGCCGCTGAACTCCGAGCAGAAATGAACCGCCGTGGACGATCACTCTCCTTCATTGCCGAGGAAGTTGAGGACTTGGCAGACCTGAAATACGGTAACGCTCGTGTGTTTGCCTTGCTGTCACTGCTCTTTCCATCGGTCGACGTTACCAACAGCCATTTCCACATTGACCACATTTTTCCACGAGCGCGATTCGCTAAGGCCCGGTTGCAGAATGCAAATGTACCTGACTCCAAGCATGGCGACTATCTGGAACGCCGGGACAGGCTGGCCAACTTGCAACTTCTCGAAGGAAAGCAAAATAAAGCGAAGCAAGCGAAGCTTCCATCCCTCTGGCTTGACGAGATAGACTCAACAACACGGACGGCCTATTGCGAACGCCATGTCCTGGGCGATGTACCCGATCAGATGGCGGGTTTCTTGTCGTTTTATGAAACTCGGCGGCACGCCTTGCGGGATAAGATAGCCACACTACTGGGCACACCGATGGACCAAGTCCGGGAGGAATCGCAGGCCGCTGACGGTCAGTGACTGCAACCTATTATGGATGATAGCGAAACTCCACGCCACAGGTGAGCCGAAGAAAGACCTCATTCGTTGCGGTACCGCCGGAGGCTGGTGTGCTTGGTGAGCCGATCAACCTGAGACATGGTGAACACAAGTCCGCGCGTGGCTAACAGCAACGCCTTCATGTCGGCCCTTCGCACTCCGAATCCCCGACCGGCAATGCAGGCAATGACCTCGAAGCCGGCCAGGCCGTCTCGTTCACGGCTGTTCCTCATCTCTGCAAGACGAATGACCCGCGCTATCTTGTCTCTCGCCGTGCCGTCGTCCTGGGTCATCTTGGCTTCGATGAGGGCGATCGGGTTCTCGCAATCCGGGCAGAAGAAGTCGGGATTCTGCTGCCATCCCTCCAACGCCTCGGCCTGCTTGGTTCGGAAATGCGGCACTTCTCCAGCAATCAACTCCCGTTCAATCTTGTCTTCGAGGGCACCACCTACCAGTTCGCTGACCGAATCGCGATGCGAGGCAAAGGGTCGTCCCAGAAATCTCTCATACAGCAAGGATGGATAGTCCACGCCTCCCGATGCGACTCCGACAAGGCTTTCCTGCCCCAATGTCGTGTCCACCTTGTCCAGACGATGAATTCGATCGTCGTCGGTCACTGGTACCGGTCTCGTCAGCAACTCGCAAGCCGTGCCTACAAGAGCACGAATCCTTTCTTCCTGCAGGGCCGTATGACCAATTATCGACTTCGGGTCCCTCCTGATGCCACGATCCAGACTTCGAGCAAAGCCTTGTCCAACAGTGACGCCGGAGATCAGCGTCGTGACATCGGACCATTCGGGCGGGGACAGACCAAGAATGGTGCGGAGCACGACAAGCCCGATGGGAACACGGCACACCGTCTCGAACAGGGTGTCGGCGTCGATCCGCTCGAATCCCTCGGTAGCGGCGTAAATCGCTTCGTAACCCTCTACGAACGCGTCGAATACAACGAAGCCTTCGCCGCGCGGCATGACAAGGAAATCGCTCTCCAGGGCTCGAAAGACCCGGTCGACGTACTCGTCCAAGTCACTACGCAAGCGATCTAATGAGACTTCGAACGAGAACGGTCCGTCAGTCGCCACGGAAGTCCTCGAAGAAGCTGCGCTGCAAGTCTCTGCTGGTCGCGACGTCAGTCAATTCCAGCAACTCCAGGACCCCTTCGACGGTGGCCAGATCGTCCATGGCGCGGCGGACGCGGGCAAGCTTCGTGCTCGTGGCGACTTGGGGGTCCCAAGTCTCACGAAGTGCCCACACCGCCATTCGCGTAATGTGCCCCAGGGCGATGCAACGTGTGTCGCCGGCGCTCGGTCGCACGTCGCCGGTCCGAAGCTGGACCAGGTCGGCGGCCACGAGTTGCGAGACTTCCTCTGGGCCGAACGCCAAGGTGCCCTCTGAGACAGGCGCGTCCTTGCGACAAACGAACACGGTGTCCACGATCGACGAACGGGTGCCGTTGATGTGTATCGAACCGCTCATCTCGGCAGGGCAGGGCAGTGTTGCCGTTGCGACGAGCCCAGCGTCTAGGATCGCCACGGCGACGGGGCAGTATGCGCTTGCTCGGTTGTGGTGGTAGGTAAACGCAAGAGGCGCTCCGGGCTTCAGTGCGTCGACCATTCGACCGTAGACCTTCGCCAAGCCCTCGGTGAAGTGCTCCAGGCCGCGACCCTCGGTTTGATTGCCCGTCAGTTCGCTGCGGCTTCGAGTAGAAGTTGGACGGAATTCGCCGTTTTTCGTCTTGGCCAGTCGCCGAAGCCAGACGTAGCAGAAGTCCATCAGCTCGGCGTACTGGACGCTGTCGTAGTACGGCGGATCGGTAAGGACCGCGTCCAGGGAATTCGGCGCAAGCGACGCGTGGGTCGCGCTGTCGCAAGCAAGGAGCGCAACGCGGCCCCCGGAGTCGTCGGTACGATCGTTGCCACAGATTTCGGCCTCGATCCGTTCGCCCGTCGTGTACACGCGGGTCCGGGAGCCGGCGGCGACCTCGAAGGGCCTGTCGCAGTAGTGCTTGGCCGTCTTGTACTTGTCCAAGATGTTGACCCATCCGCCGCTGCCCACAGCCTTCCCGCTTCGGTGCCGCGTCCCAAGCAGGTTGACTTCGCATCGCACAAGTCCCGTGGGAAAGCCGTGGACCGAGAACAAATCCAGGGCCTTCAGCGTTCGGGTGTCGTAGCGCACGAGCAAATTGTTGTAGCGCAGGAGATCCGACAAGTTGGTGGCCAAGGCGCGGTGGATGGCTGGATCGGATTCCGCCGCGACCAGGCGACAGCTTGTTTCCAGGCCGAGCAGCTGGCGGTCGTTGAACATCTCGCGGTAACGGCGATAGCCCCAGCGGTGCAGCCTTGTCGATTCGTCGCCCGGCGGAATTGCGTCGCCGGGCACGTAGCGTGGATCGATGCGCTGCCAGCGATTCTTGGCTTCGTCGTAGTTGGCCAGGTCCCGTGCGCTAGGCGTCTTGAAGAAGCGACCCCTGTGTCCCGCCCGGCAGTCGTGGCAGTGATACTCGATCGCAAACATGCGATGTTCCAGGGGTCCCTCCGTTGCCGCCGGAAACGAGTTGGAGGCGCCGCAATGGTCGCACTGGACGAGGCCTCGCCTAGCCGGTCCCTCCGTACGCAACGACGCAGCGCAATGGGGGCATGGGCCGGGCGAGTTGCGATCGGCCACTTCGGCGAGACGGCCGCATCCGGCGCAGAGCAGGACGTTGCGGGGATGCCGGGCGTTGGTCGCGACCACATAGCCGGGAAAGAGATCGATCGGCCGATGGCACTCGGCGCACGGCTGGGTCTTCACCCATAGGAAGTACTTGACCGGTGCCGGGCCCTCGCACCGGCTGCATTCAGTTTTGTACAAACTGCCGATCTGGGACCGCAGGTTGCCCAGGAGTGCCCGCCCGGCTTCTTCGTAGGCGGCTACGTTCAGGCGTTCCAGCTCGCGTCCCACGATCCACCACGCCATCGGGTTGATGTCCCAACCGGCTATGTCCGCGCCCAGGCGGTTGGCTTCGACCAGCGGCGTGCCGCCGCCCATGAATGGATCGGCTATCCGCTTGTGGCGCAGGCTGTGGGACCGGAAGTAGCTGTCGCGAAGCCGAGAGTCCACGAACTCGGAAAGCAGAAGACCGCGAAAGAGTGTGCCGGGGCGCCGAGCGAACCACTTGTGCACGGCGATCACGGGTCGGTAGTTCTGCTGAATCGCCTTCTCCCGCAACGCCATGGCGGCAACGAAAGGCACGTCGAAGCGGTGCTCGATGCTCATGTCGCGGCACTCAGCTGCTGCACGATGTCCGGCAACGTGATCGCCTCCACACCGTGCCGCAGCGGGAAGCTCTCGTCGCCGGCGTGAACGACGTACTTGCGTGTCGGCCGAAGGTCGTCGCATGCCGCATGGAAGCCGCGGGACACGGACGGGGCCGAGCTTCGCTTTACCTCGATCGCCCACAGCTTGCTCGCGCCCAGGTCGAGCGTGAGGTCGATCTCCGCGCCGCTTCGCGTGCGGTAATGGCCCCACTGGGCGTGTGCCGGGGCGGCGCCGAGTATGCTCTCCACGACGAACTCCTCCCAGCTTCCGCCGACGACGGGATGGCCCAAGAGGGAATCGTAGGACTCGATCCCCAGCAGGGCGTGGCAGACGCCGCTGTCCCGCAGGTAGGTCTTGGGGGCCTTGACTAGGTGCTTGCCGACGTTGCTGGACCACGAGGGAAGGCGGCGCATGAGCAGCAAGTCCACCATGAGGTCCAGATAGCGGCCGACCGTGACGCCCTTCACGCCAAGGCTGCGTGCCAGCTGGGCGGCGTTGAACGTTCGACCTTGGTTGTGGGCCAGCATCGTCCAGAAGCGGCGGAGCGTCTCGCTCGGTATGCGGGGGCCGAGGGCGGGGATGTCGCGCTCCAGATACGTCGCCACGAAGTCGAAGCGCCACTCGAAGCTGGTGCGGTCGTCGTCGGCCAGGAAGCTCTCGGGCAGGCCGCCTCGCAGCCAGAGTTGGTCCCGCGCGTCTGGAGGAATCTCGCGGATGTTCAGCGGCCGAAGCTCGAAGTGGGCGACGCGGCCGGCCAGGGTCTCGCCCGACTGCCGGAGAAGGTCCAAGGACGCGGAGCCCAGGAACAGGAAGTGTCCCGTCGGTCGGCCCTCGCGTCTGCGTTCGTCGATGATGCTGCGCAATGGCTGGAAGAGCCCGGGCATCCTGTGGATCTCGTCGAAGACCACCAGCCGGTCGGCGTGGCGAGCGCAGTAGTCTTCGATGCTTGCGAGCTTTGCGGCGTCGCTGGGCCGCTCCAGGTCAAGGTAGGCCGCGTCCCGCTCCCGGGCGATTTCGAGGGCGAGGGTCGTCTTGCCCACCTGGCGGGTGCCCGTGAGCACGACGGCGGGCGCGCGGTCCAGCATTCCCTGGACGACCGCCTTGGCTTGGCGCGGGATCATGAACCCTCCTCCGAGGCTGGCTCGACAAGAAGGCAAATGTAACATGCCGTGTGCGATTTGCCTGGTTCAGGTCTATTGCACGGCTTTCCGCCGACGCTCCTCCGGCCCCTCGCAACGCACAGCGTTCTGGCTGGCCGACGCGCTTCGCGACCGCGCCTCGCGATTACTACGAGGACGGCGCGAGGTCCCTGAAGAAGATCGCCGCGACCTCCTTCGGCGGCGGAGGCGTCGCCAAGCTCACCGACACCAGCAGGGCCAGCGAGACGAAGGGGCCGACCAGCGCCGGCCACAGCCCCCCGATCCAGTTGTCGAAGCTGCCGTGCTGCGCGTATCCGAGAGCATACCAGAGCACGCACGTCGCCGCGCCGCCGAGCATCGCCGCGATTCCGCCTTCCTTGGTCGCGCGGGGCCACCACACCCCCAGCAGGAGGGGGAAGGTGAAGGCGGAGGCCATCAGGCTGAACGACATCGTCACGATCCAGAGAATGGTGGCCGGCGGGTCGACGGCGACGAGGACGGCGACCAGCCCGATTCCCAGCGTCGTCAGGCGGGCCAGCTTCAGGCCCCGCTTCGGCGTCACCGTCCGCCTGGCGAGAGGGGCGTACAAGTTCTCGACGACCAACGAGCTGGCCAGCAGCAGGATCGAGTCGATTGTGGACATTGTGGCGCCCAGCACGGCGGCGACGATGATCCCGCCGAAGACGGGGTGCAGCAGCGCGCGCACCAAGGTGGGCAACGCCATGTCCGTCTGTTCCAGGGAAGGGAGAAGCACGCCCGACGATATCGCGATCAGCGTGGAAGTGGCGAAGATGAACGACGAGAAAGCGATGGAGAAGACCAAGGCGCGCTTCAGCGTGCGTTCGCTCTCGGGGATCAGGAACCGGGTGACGGCCGCCGGCGCGCCTCCGATCTGGAAGAACCCCCACGCCAGGAACGACGACACGACCCAGAGCGCGGGCATGCCGCCCAGAAAGGAAATGCTCTCGGGGTTCAGCTGCGCGTAGCGAAGGTGCATCTCGCCGAACCCGCCCGCGGCGCTCACCGCCATCGGCGCCAGGACCGCGAACCCGACGATCATGATCGTGCCCTGCAATAGATCGGTGGCCGCGACGGCCCGCATTCCGCCGATCACGGTGTACAGGATCACGATGCCGCCGAAGACGACCAGGCCGATCAGGTACGGCAACTCCAGCAGCACCTGAAAGAGGTTGGCGGCGGCCTTGAGCTGGGCTGCGATCAAGGGCACGAACGCCAGGAGCATGAGCGCCGTGGCGAGAGTCGCGACCGTCCGACCGTAGTACCGCGCCTGCAGCACGTCCACGATCGTCGTGCAGCGGATGCGAGACGCAACCCGCCGCAACCGTTCGCCCAGCAGGATGTACGTGAACCACGGCGCGGCGGCAGACGACACGCCTCCCGGCGCGAAGTTGTACCCCAGCACCCGCTCGGTCCCGACGGCGCCCATGTAGGAGCTTCCGCTCATCTGGGTGGCCGAGTACGAGAAGCCCAGCGTGGCGGGTCCGAGCTCGCCCCGGGCCAGGAAGTACTGCTCCCGCGACCTGGTGCGTCGGTTGAACCAAAGCCCCAGTCCCATGAGCCCGGCGAAGTAGAGCGCCAGGATCGCCGTGTACAGGGTCGTCTCGGAGAACAGGGCCCCTTCGGACATTGCCTTGCCCGCGCCGGACCCCGTCAGCGACCCGTTCGGGCGTGGAAGAGCGCGGCGGTGACCACGTACAGGTAGCCGCCGTACACGACGGTCCACACGCCCCAGTCCAGGTTCCCCGGCCCAGCCGGCCACTCGACGACCAGGCCGACGCTCCCGCCGATCAGGAACACGCCCATGAGGACGAGGGAAACGACCGGGACGCGATAGCCCGCCCGCTGGCCGTCCAGGACCAGCTCGCCGTCGCCGTCCAGCTCGCCGTCGCCGCCTGCCGACCCGCCCGTCACTGCCACACCTCGTCCAGCACGCGCAGGATGTTGCCGCCCAGCGCCTTCGCGATGTCCTCCTCGCCGTACCGGTGCTTCACCAGCCAGCGAAGGATGTTCTTCGACGCCTCGGTGGGGTTCTCGACGCCCCGCACGTACTCCACCGGCACGTGTCGCGGGGACCCGTCGCCCGACCCGCCGCCCGCCTGCGTCTCGTCGATGGAGAGCGCCTCGGCGTAAACCTTGTGCAGCGCCACGTGGTCGCCGTAGAGCGTGTCCGGACCGAACGCCACGTGGTCGATCCCCACCAAGTCCTTCACGTACTCGAAGTGCTCCATGAACGACTCGATGTCGTGCCGAGGACGTCGCTCGGTCACGGTCGTGTGGGGCGCCGCCTCGATTCCGATCACGCCGCCATTCTCCGCCACCGCCTTGATCACGTCGTCGGGCGCGAGCCGCCGGATCTTCCACAGCCCTCGGGCGCCGGTGTGGGTCAGGAAGATCGGGTGCCGGCTGGCTTCGGCCACGTCCAGCGTCGTCTGGTCGCTGGAGTGGGCGCAGTCGATCGCCATCCCGACCTCGTTCATCCGCGCGACCGCCTTTCGTCCGAACGAGGTCAGCCCCCCGTCCCGCGCTTCCTTGAGCCCGGTGCCCAGCGCGTTCGACTCGCTGTAGGTGATCCCAAGCACCCGCAACCCGATTCCGTAGAGGATCTCGATCCGGTCGAGTTCGTTCTCGACCATTGCCGCGCCCTCCTGCGCCGCAACCAGCGCGATCCGCCCCTCCCGGTGCGCGCGGTGGATGTCCGCCGTCGTCTCGCACTTGATCAGGAAGTCCTGGTGCGCCAGGTCGCAGAGGCGCATCCCCATGTCGTAGATCACGTCGTCCCACTTCCAGCCGCTCTTCGACGTGATGCACGCCGCCCCGTCCAGGAAGTTGTCGAACACGCAGTCCCAGTAGGAGTCGGCCAGCGCCTCGTACGCGGTGTGGACGCGCCCCTCCGAGTCGTAGCGCCGAATCTGCCCCGGATCCGCCGGAAACAGGTGGGGATGCTCGTGAAGGGAGATCATCACGAGCCGGTCGGCCAACTCCAGCACGCGCTCCTCTTCTTCCTGCGCAAGAGGGACCAGATGCGGCTCGAAGGGGGATTCGCCCTCGATCAGCTCGTAGTCGCCGAAGTCCCGCGTCTCCTTCAGGTAGTCGAACGAACGGTATCCCGAGTACTGCTTGTCGAGGCCCATGGGGCGTCGGCTCCTTGCCGGGGGTGGACGTTGGCGCTGGGGAGCGGATGTTGGGGATGTCGAGAACGTGGATCGACTCGACGCCGGAGCCGGGAACGGCGGAGACGGGCGCCGGCGTGTGCGAAGGGTCCAGGCAATAGATCGCTGGGACGTTCCCGCCACAACCCGCCGAGAGCCGGGACTACCCCTGGTCCCCGTCTGTTTCCGGGGCGTGCCCCCCAAGTGCTCGCGGGCGCGCCTCGGCATCGACGTGCCGTGGCCGGTCGTCTTGGGTGCCCCAGCAAGCGCTCGCGGGCGCGCCCCCCAAGCGCTCGTTAGCTTCCCGGAATGACGGAAACCGCCCTCGCCTCCAACGCCGCCTTCCTCGCCGACAACGTCTTTGCCGCCAAGTCCGTCGTCGCGACGCTGGTCCTGGGGGTTCTTTGGCTGCTGGAAGGGCTCGTTCCCATGTTCGAGGGCCGTCGCGAGCGCGCCCGGCACGGCGCCGCCAACGTGGTGCTGGGCGTGGGCAACGCCGCCGTCGCGGCCTTGGTCTTCGCAGGCGCCACCCTGGTCGCGACCGAGTGGGCCCGGGCCGGCTCCTTCGGCGTCCTCCACTGGCTGGGCGTGGCCGGCGTCTGGGGCTACGCCGCCGGCTTCGTCCTGCTGGACCTCTGGCAGTACCTCTGGCACCGCCTGAACCACCGCGTCCCGTTCCTCTGGCGCTTCCACGCCGTGCATCATGCGGACCGGGAGATGGACGCCACCTCCGGTCTCCGCTTCCACACCGGCGAGATCGTGTTGTCGTCCGCAGCCCGGCTGGCCGTCCTGCCCCTTCTGGGAATGACTGTCGCGCAAGTGCTGGTCTACGAGGCGGCGCTGCTTCCGGTCGTCTTCTTTCACCACAGCAACGTCCGACTTTCGGCGCACGCCGACCGTTCCCTGCGCTGGCTCGTAGTCACCCCCTGGATGCACTGGGTGCACCACTCCAACCATCAACCCGAAACCGACTCCAACTACTCCAGCGTGTTCTCGTTCTGGGACCGGCTCTTCGGCAGCTTCCGACTGGTCGGCGACCCCCGGCGGCTCACCCTGGGCCTGGACCACCCCGACCGCCGCGAGTGGGCCACGTTGCCCGGAATGCTGGCGATGCCCTTCCGCAGGGGAGGACGCCGGCGGCCTGCTCAGCAAAGGAGAAGCGGCGAGCCGAGTCCGGAGCGGCCCTTGCGCGCAACCAGCAAGGCCGAAGAGCAGTGAAGGAAGTCCGCGTCTTCGCGCCGGCCACCGTCTCCAACATCGGCTGCGGCTACGACGTCTTCGGCATGGCGCTGAAGGGACCGGGCGACGTGGTGTCGGCGCGCATTGCGGAAGGGAAGGGGGTCGTCTCGGTTTCGGTGTCCGGCGACGGCGGACGCGTGCCGGCGGACCCGGCTCGGAACTGCGCGGCGGTGGCGGCCCAGGCGGTGATGGACCGGCTCGCAGGTGGACGTGGGACGGCGCCGCCTTCCGCTCCGCCCGGCGCCCCCCGGGTCGGCGTGGCTCTGGAAGTGCGCAAGGGGCTTCCCCTGGCGTCGGGACTGGGCGGGAGCGCGGCCAGCGCAGTCGCCGGGGCCGTGGCGGCGGACGCGCTCCTGGGCGGTGGACTCGACCGAACGGCCCTTCTCGAATGCGCCATGACCGGCGAGCGGCATGGCTCGGGGGCTACCCACGCCGACAACGTCGCGCCGGCGCTGGCCGGGGGGTTCGTCCTGGTGCCGCCCGGCGAGCCCCTTCGGATCGTCCAGCTGCCGACGCCGGCCGAACTCGTGGCCGCGGTCGTGCGTCCGCACATGGAAGTGGAGACGGCGAAGGCCCGTGCGCTGCTGGGCGACGCAATAGCCCTGTCGGCCGGCATCCGGCAGTGGGGGAACGCGGCGGGTCTCGTGGCCGGACTGTACGCGGAGGACTGGGAGCTGCTGGGCCGCTGCATCGAGGACGCGGTGGCGGAGCCTGCCAGGGCGCAGCTGGTTCCCGGATTCGAGACGGCGAAGCGACGCGCGCTGGAGGCCGGCGCGGTGGGCGCAGGTCTGTCTGGTTCCGGGCCTTCCGTATTCGCCTTCTGCAGGGGACGGTCGGCCGCCCGAAAAGCGGCTGGAGCCATGGCCGACGCCTTCCGCGACGAAGCAGGCGTCGACGCGGACGTGATCGTCTCGCCGCCGAGCCCGGTGGGTGCGAGGGTGCTGGGAACCGCCGCTCGCTCCGGCACCCTGTCCGGAGCCGCGCCGGCGGCCGGGGACGCATCCGCCGAGCTGCCGTCCGCCGGCGCCGCGAGCGCCGGGGCGCCGTCCGCCAGCGCGGGAGCGGTCGCAGGCGGGTGAGGCTGACCAGCACGGGCGCCCGGCTGCACCGGTCCGGCGCGAATCCTGCCGAAGCCGGCTCCGCCCCGCCACCTCGCGCGCGTGGACTTTCCCGTCGCCGGGCCGCGGCGGACCGGGCGTTTGGCCCCGCCACCTCGCGTGGGTGGACCTTCCAAGACGCGCTCTTCCTGGGCCAAGCTCCCGACGGCGGCCTGTTCGTTCCCGAGCAGCTGGCCCCGCTGCCGCGCGACCAGCTGCGCGCAATGGCCGGAAAGTCCTTCGCCGAGCGGTCGTTGGTCGTCGCCAGCCACCTCCTTGCCGACGAGATCGCCGAGAACGTCCTGCGCCAAGTCGTCCACGACGCCCTGGACTTTCCGGTTCCCCTGCGGCCCCTGGAACCCGGCGTCCACGTGCTGGAGCTCTTCCACGGCCCGACCTGCGCCTTCAAGGACGTGGGGGCCCGCTTCATGGCCCGCATGATGTCGGCGCTTCGCCCCGACGCCGACGCCCCGCTCACGGTCCTGGCCGCCACCTCCGGCGACACGGGCGGCGCCGTGGCCCACGCGTTCCACGGCTTGCCGGGCGCGCGCGTGGTCGTCCTCTACCCCCGGGGCAGGGTGAGTCCTCGCCAGGAGGCCCAGTTCGCCACCCTCGGCGGCAACGTCGCGGCGGTGGCCGTTCGAGGCGCCTTCGACGACTGCCAGCGACTTGCCCGGGAGGCCTTCGCCGACCGAACCCTTTGCGCGGCCCACGGACTGACTTCGGCCAACTCCATCAACGTCGGCCGCCTCCTGCCGCAGGTCTTCTACTACGTGCACGGCTGGGCGGAGCTGGCGACGGGCGAAGCAATGGCCGAACGGGAGCTGGTCGTCTCCGTCCCTTCCGGCAACTTCGGCAACTTGACCGCCGGAGTCGTGGCCCGGGCGCTGGGCGTGCCGATCTCGCGCTTCGTCGCCGCCACCAATGCCAACTCCGTGGTGCCCGACTACCTGGCGACCGGCGGCTTCCGGCCTCGCCCGTCCGTGGCCACCCTCTCGAACGCCATGGACGTGGGGGACCCAAGCAACTTCCGCCGCATCCGCCACGCCTTCGGCGGCAACCTGCACGCGATCCGGACCGTCCTCGCAGGCTCCGCGTGGACGGACGACCAGACCCGGGAGTGCATTCGGGAGCTGTGGCGCGACCAGGCGGTGGCGATCGACCCCCACACCGCCGTGGGCCTGCTGGGGCTGCGGCAGGAGCTGGCGCGACGCGAAGCGGCCCAGCGGGATGGGGTCCCGCCCGACCCGCCCGGAGCTTTGCCGGGGAGGCGTTCCAACTCGCGTGGCGCCGCGGGAATCGTTCTGAGCACCGCTCATCCCGCGAAGTTCGCCGAAGTCGTCGAGCCGTTGACGGGACAGCCGGTTCCGGTCCCGGCCGGGCTGGCGCGGGCGATGGAGCTGCCGCGCCGCTCGGTTGTCGTCGAGCCGAAGCTGGGCGCGCTGATCGAGGTGCTGGAGTCCAGCGGCCCGTAGCCTCTTCCGGCAGCAGGCGGCTTCGCCAACCGGCGTCGAACGGCGTGCGCAGGGGTTGAACTCCGGCCCTGATTCGTGATCTTGCAAGCCCCCGAATCACTCCCACGGCCCCCACAAGGAGTGTCCGAAAATGGCAGAGTTCGCAGCGAACGTGGTCCGAGTCGGGATCGAGGAGCATCCCAACGCGGACGCCCTGGAGATCGGCAAGGTCAACGAGGTGACCGTGATCGTCGCCAAGGGGAAGTACCGAACCGGCGACCTGGCCGCCTACATCCCCGAGGCGGCGATCGTCCCCGACGACGTGCTCGAGCTGCTGGGTCTGGTCGGCAAGCTGGCGGGCAAGAAGAAGAACCGGGTCAAGGCGATCAAGCTGCGCGGCGTCGTGTCCGGCGGACTGCTTCACCCCCTCGGCGTCGGCCGGCTGGAGGGCGCGGAGCTGGCCGAGGGCGACGACGTGACGGAGCTCCTGGGCCTCGTCAAGTACGAGCCGCCGATCCCCGTGAGCATGGGCGGGCAGGTCTTCGCCGCCCACGGCGCGACGGTCAAGTACGACATCGACAGCGTCCTTCGCTACCCCGAGCTCCTTCCCCGCGAGACGCCGGTGGTCGTCACGGAGAAGCTCCACGGGACTTGGTGCTGCATGGGCTGGCACCCGGAGTTCGGCGAGATCGTGAGCTCGAAGGGGGTGAGCGCCCGCGGACTGGCGTTCCGCCTCGCGGAGGAGAACGCCGGCAACCTGTACGTCCGCGCCTTCCGCGCCCACGAGGAGTGGCTGCTCTCCGTCCTGGGGCGCCACCGAGAGACGGGGACGCCGTACTACGTCTTGGGCGAGGTCTTCGGCCGCGGCGTGCAGGACCTCCACTACGGCCTGCCCAACCCGGGCTTCCGCGTCTTCGACGTGCGCGTCGGCCCCCGCTACCTGCCCTGGCCGGAGGTGGAGGCGCTGGCGACGGCCCACGACGGTCCCGGCGTAGTTCCCGTCTTGGGCGTCGTGGAGGATTGGCCAGCGGCGGAGAAGCACGTGTCCGGCGCCACGACCTTCGGCGGCGCGCACATCCGAGAGGGCATCGTCATGCGTCCGCGGGACGCGTCCTGGAGCCTGGGCGACCCGGTGGAACGTCCCATCGCCAAGTGGGTCAGCGACGCCTACCGCGTGAGGAAGGGCGGCACCGACTTCAACTAACTTAGCTCAGCTCGGACGGACGGGTTCCAGCCGGAGAGATTGTCCGGTGGTAGCGGTCAGCCAAAAGCAACAGTACTCTTCAAGGGCGAGAGTGCTCTGCAGGGGACGACAGCTGGGAGATCAGCGGGCGAGTGTTCCAGTCCAAGACGATGAGGGCAGCAGTCCCGGGTGTTCGGGACTCGGTGTGCGGTGGCAAGGCGTGGACTGGTGTCGTCACCTTCGTATTGCTGGTGTTGATCGGCGCGGCGCCTTCGAGCCGAGCTGAAGCCCACTTCGACGGCGACGGTGTGAGCATTCCGGCGAACGGGCTGAAGCTGAACGGTGCGGCGGTCAAGGCGAGGAACGGCCCCGCGCTTGACGCGAACCCTGCCCACGGCGCGGCGGAGGGCGGCGCGTCGCGCAAGGTGGACGGCAGCGGGCACCGGCCGGATGCCGACGGGGACCCGGAGGCAGTGGACGCGGCAAGCAGCGAAACGCCGTCGATTGACGACGTTGGAGACTTTGACGCCGAGCGGGAAGTGCTTTCGGAAGACGCATCGGCGGTCTTGATGCATCAAGACGTTGATGCGGAGGGCGGCCTGGCAACGGAACCGGTGGTTGGCGCCCAGTCGTCGGCGCTGACGGTGCAGCGGTTCAACTTCCGCGGCTTGGCGGCCGGCGACAGCACGTACTATCGAGACGAAGTAGTGCGGGTGCGCGTGTTCTTCACGCAACACGTCACGGTGAACACGTCGGGCGGCGAGCCGTACCTGGACCTGACGGTGGGCTCGACGACTCGGCGGGCCGACTACGGCTCCTCGCGGCAGAACTACCTGGACTTCCGGTACCGGGTGCAGGCGGACGACTTCGACGGCGACGGTGTGAGCGTTCCGGCGAACGGGTTGAAGCTGAACGGCGCGACGGTGATCGCGAGGAACAACCCAGCGGTGGTCGCGGACCCTGCGCACGGCGTGGCGGAGGGCGGCTTGTCGCGCAAGGTGGACGGCAGCCAGTTCCGGCCGCCGGGGCTGGCGGTGGATCGGATCGACTTCCGGAGTGCGCCGGAGGGCGACAGCACGTACTACCGGGACGAGATCGTGCGAGTGCGTGTGTTCTTCACGCAGCAGATCGCGGTGGACGCGTCGGGCGGGCTGCCGTCGGTGGACCTGACGGTGGGCACGGAGACGCGGCGTGCGGTGATGGGTTCCAGGAGCTGGAACCAGCACCGGCTGGAGCTTCGGTACGTGGTACAGGCGGGCGATTTCGACGGCGACGGCGTGAGCGTTCAGGCGAACAGCTTGTCGCTGAACGGGGCGGTGGTGACGGCGCAGGGCGACGCTTCGGTCGTGGCGGAGACGGGGCATGGGGCGGTGGAGGGGGGCGCGTCGCAGAAGGTGGACGGCAGCCAGTACCGGCCGCAGGGGCCGACGCTGTCGGGGGAGGGGGCGAGCGTGGCGGAGGGCGGAGCGGGCGCGGAGACGGACCTCGGGTTCGCTGTGCGTCTAGCGCCGGCGGCTGCGTCTCGAGTGACGGTGGAGTACGCCGATGCGGGGAGCGGGACGGCGACGTCGGGGGTGGACTACGCGGCGATCGAGGGGGGGACGCTGACGTTCGAGCCGGGCGACACGCTGAAGACGGTGTGGGTGAAGGTGCGGGGCGACGACGAGGTGGAGGGCGACGAGACGGTGGTGCTGTCGTTGAGCGGCGCGACCGGCGCGGAGCTGGCGACTTCGACGGTCAGGGGCACGATCGTGAACGACGACGAGGCGGCGCCGGTGCTGACGGTGCAGCGGTTCAACTTCCGCGGCCTGGGAGCCAGCGACAGCACGTACTATCTGAACGAAGTGGTGCGTGTGCGAGTGTTCTTTACGGAGCATGTGACGGTGGACACGTCGGGTGGCGAGCCGTACCTGGACCTGACGGTGGGCTCGACGACTCGGCGGGCCGCATACAACTCTTCGCGGCAGAACTACCTGGGCTTCAGCTACCGGGTTCAGGCGGACGACTTCGACGGCGACGGTGTGAGCGTTCCGGCGAACGGGCTGAAGCTGAACGGCGCGACGGTGACGGCGAGGAACAACCCAGCGGTGGTCGCGGACCCTGCGCACGGGGTGGCGGAGGGCGGCTTGTCGCGCAAGGTGGACGGCAGCCAGCTCCGGCCGCAGGGGCCGACGCTCTCTGCGGGGGGGACGAGCGTGGTAGAAGGCGACTCGGGTGCGGAGACGGACCTCGAGTTCGCGGTGCGACTGGCGCCGCCGGCGGCGTCTCGTGTGACGGTCGACTACGCCGATGCGGGGAGCGGGACGGCGACGTCGGGCGTGGACTACGCGGCGATCGGGAGCGGGACGCTGACGTTCGAGCCGGGCGACACGCTGCAGACAGTGAGCGTGACGGTGCGGGGCGACGACGAGGTGGAGGACGACGAGACGGTGGTGCTGTCGTTGAGCGGCGCGACCGGCGCGGAGCTGGCGACTTCGACGGTCAGGGGCACGATCGTGGACGACGACGAGGCGGCGCCGGCGCTGACGGTGCAGCGGTTCAACTTCCGCGGCCTGGGGGCTGCTGACAGCACGTACTATCTGAACGAAGTGGTGCGTGTGCGCGTGTTCTTCACGGAGCATGTGACGGTGGACACGTCGGGCGGCGAGCCGTACCTGGACCTGACGGTGGGTTCGACGACTCGGCGGGCCGCATACAACTCCTCGCGGCAGAACTACCTGGGCTTCAGCTACCGGGTTCAGGCGGACGACTTCGACGGTGACGGCGTGAGCGTTCCGGCGAACGGGCTGAAGCTGAACGGCGCGACGGTGACGGCGAGGAACAACCCAGCGGTGGTCGCGGACCCTGCGCACGGGGTGGCGGAGGGCGGCTTGTCGCGCAAGGTGGACGGCAGCCAGCTCCGGCCGCAGGGGCCGACGCTCTCTGCGGGCGGGACGAGCGTGGTCGAGGGCGACTCGGGTGCGGAGACGGACCTCGAGTTCGCGGTGCGACTGGCGCCGGCGGCGGCGTCTCGTGTGACGGTCGACTACGCCGATGCGGGGAGCGGGACGGCGACATCGGGGGTGGACTACGCGGCGATCGGGAGCGGGACGCTGACGTTCGAGCCGGGCGACACGCTGAAGACGGTGAGCGTGACGGTGCGGGGCGACGACGAGGTGGAGGACGACGAGACGGTGGTGCTGTCGCTGAGCGGCGCGACCGGCGCGGAGCTGGCGACTTCGACGGTCAGGGGCACGATCGTGGACGACGACGAGGCGGCGCCGGCGCTGACGGTTCAGCGGTTCAACTTCCGCGGCCTGGGGGCTGCTGACAGCACGTACTATCTGAACGAAGTGGTGCGTGTGCGCGTGTTCTTCACGGAGCATGTGACGGTGGACACGTCGGGCGGCGAGCCGTACCTGGACCTGACGGTGGGCTCGACGACTCGGCGGGCCGCATACAACTCCTCGCGGCAGAACTACCTGGGCTTCAGCTACCGGGTTCAGGCGGACGACTTCGACGGTGACGGTGTGAGCGTTCCGGCGAACGGGCTGAAGCTGAACGGCGCGACGGTGACGGCGAGGAACAACCCAGCGGTGGTCGCGGACCCTGCGCACGGCGTGGCGGAGGGCGGCTTGTCGCGCAAGGTGGACGGCAGCCAGCTCCGGCCGCAGGGGCCGACGCTCTCTGCGGGGGGGACGAGCGTGGTCGAGGGCGACTCGGGCGCGGAGACGGACCTCGAGTTCGCTGTGCGCCTTGCGCCGCCGGCGACGGCACGTGTGACGGTGGCGTACGCGGACGCGGGGAGCGGGACGGCGACGTCGGGGGTGGACTACGCGGAGATCGGGAGCGGGACGCTGACGTTCGAGCCGGGCGACACGCTGCAGACAGTGAGCGTGACGGTGCGGGGCGACGACGAGGTGGAGGACGACGAGACGGTGGTGCTGTCGTTGAGCGGCGCGACTGGTGCTGAACTGGCGACTTCGACGGTCAGAGGCACGATCGTGGACGACGACGAGGCGGCGCCGGCGCTGACCGTTCAGCGGTTCAACTTCCGCGGCTTGGGAGCCAGCGACAGCACGTACTATCTGAACGAAGTGGTGCGTGTGCGAGTGTTCTTCACGGAGCACGTGACGGTGGACACGTCGGGCGGCGAGCCGTACCTGGACCTGACGGTGGGTGCGACGACTCGGCGGGCCGCATACAACTCTTCGCGGCAGAACTACTTGGGCTTCAGCTACCGGGTTCAGGCGGACGACTTCGACGGCGACGGCGTGAGCGTTCCGGCGAACGGGTTGAAGCTGAACGGCGCGGCGGTGACGGCGAGGAGCAACCCGGCGGTGGTCGCGGACCCTGCGCACGGCGTGGCGGAGGGCGGCTTGTCGCGCAAGGTGGACGGCAGCCAGCTCCGGCCGCAGGGGCCGACGCTCTCTGCGGGCGGGACGAGCGTGGTCGAGGGCGGCTCGGGCGCGGAGACGGACCTCGAGTTCGCTGTGCGCCTTGCGCCGCCGGCGACGTCTCGTGTGACGGTCGCCTACGCCGATGCGGGGAGCGGGACGGCGACGTCGGGGGTGGACTACGCGGCGATCGAGGCAGGCACGCTGACGTTCGAGCCGGGCGAGACGTTGAAGACGGTGTGGGTGAAGGTGCGGGGCGACGACGAGGTGGAGGACGACGAGACGGTGGTGCTGTCGCTGAGCGGTGCGACCGGCGCGGAGCTGGCGACTTCGACGGTCAGAGGCACGATCGTGGACGACGACGAGGCGGCGCCGGCGCTGACGGTGCAGCGGTTCAACTTCCGCGGCTTGGGGGCCAGCGACAGCACGTACTATCTGAACGAAGTGGTGCGTGTGCGCGTGTTCTTCACGGAGCACGTGACGGTGGACACGTCGGGCGGCGAGCCGTACCTGGACCTGACGGTGGGCTCGACGACTCGGCGGGCCGACTACGGCTCCTCGCGGCAGAACTACCTGGACTTCCGGTACCGGGTTCAGGCGGACGACTTCGACGGCGACGGCGTGAGCGTTCCGGCGAACGGGCTGAAGCTGAACGGCGCGACAGTGACGGCGAGGGACAACCCAGCGGTGGTCGCGGACCCTGCGCACGGCGTGGCGGAGGGCGGCTTGTCGCGCAAGGTGGACGGCAGCCAGCTCCGGCCGCAGGGGCCGACGCTCTCTGCGGGCGGGACGAGCGTGGTCGAGGGCGACTCGGGTGCGGAGACGGACCTCGAGTTCGCGGTGCGCCTTGCGCCGCCGGCGACGGCGCGTGTGACGGTCGACTACGCCGATGCGGGGAGTGGGACGGCGACGTCGGGGGTGGACTACGCGGCGATCGAGGGCGGGACGCTGACGTTCGAGCCGGGCGACACGCTGCAGACGGTGAGCGTGACGGTGCGGGGCGACGACGAGGTGGAGGGCGACGAGACGGTGGTGCTGTCGTTGAGCGGTGCGACCGGCGCGGAGCTGGCGACTTCGACGATCACGGGGACGATCGTGGACGACGACGGGCCCGAGCCCCGCGGTCCAACGGTGGAGCGGATCGTCTTCCGCGGCTTGGCGGCCGGCGACAGCACGTACTACCGGGACGAAGTAGTGAGGGTGCGCGTGCGCTTTTTACAGCACGTCACGGTCGACACGACGGGCGGTGAGCCGTACCTGGACCTGACGGTGGGCTCGACGACTCGGCGGGCCGACTACGGCTCTTCAAGGCAGAACTACCTGGACTTCCGGTACAGGGTACAGGCGGGCGACTTCGACGGCGACGGTGTGAGCATTCCGGCGAACGGGCTGAAGCTGAACGGCGCGACGGTCAAGGCGAGGAACGGCCCCGCGCTTGACGCGAACCCTGCGCACGGCACGGCGGAGGGCGGCGCGTCGCGCAAGGTGGACGGCAGCGGGCACCGGCCGCAGGGGCCGACGCTCTCTGCGGGCGGGTCGAGCGCGGCGGAGGGCGGTTCGAACACAGAGACGGATCTGGAGTTCGCGGTGTGGCTTGGCCCGCCGGCGGCGTCTCGTGTGACGGTGGCGTACGCGGACGCGGGGAGCGGCACGGCGACGTCGGGGGTGGACTATGCGGCGATCGAAGCAGATACGCTGACGTTCGAGCCGGGCGAGACGCTCAAGACGGTGAGCGTGACGGTGCGGGGCGACGACGAGGTCGAGGACGACGAGACGGTGGCTCTGTCGTTGAGCGGCGCGAGTGGCGCCGAGTTGGCCAGCAGGACCGTGACGGGCACGATCGTGGACGACGACGGGTCCAGGCCGACCGTGTCGATCGACTCGGCCACGGTCCGCGAACCTGGGCCCGGAGAGGCGGTCGCCCTCTCCTTCACGGTGTCGCTCAGCGCGCCGTCGGCCAGGCAAGTGACGGTCCGGTACGCGGACGCTGGCACGGGCACGGCGACGCCCGGCGGCGACTACGACGCGGTGACGCCCGGCACAGTGGTGTTCGCCGCGGGCGACACGGTCCAGACGGTGGAAGTGACGGTCAGGGGCGACGTGCTGGACGAGCCGGTCGAGACGATCGTGCTGGCGCTGGCCGGCCCGGTCAACGCGGACATTCCGAACGGCGGCGCAAGGGGTGTGGGCACGATCGTGGACGACGACGACGCGCCGACCCTTTCGGCTGACTCGCCTTCGGTCGAAGAGGGCAAAGGCGAGGGCCGGCGCCTGACGTTCACGCTTGCGCTGGACCGCCCCAGCGGCCGCGGCTTGGCGCTGTACTACGCCGACGCTGGCACGGGCACGGCCACGTCGGGCGCCGACTATGAGGAAGTTGTGCCGGACACCCTCTTCTTCGAGCCGGGGGAGACGACGAAGTCGATCGACGTGATGGTGGTGGGGGACACGCTTCAGGAACTTGACGAGACCGTGGTTCTGCGGCTGTCTGCCGCCGATTCTTCGCTGCTGGCGGTATCCAAGGCGCTGATCGCCGGCACGATCGTAGACGACGACGGCGAAGACTTGGCGCCTTCGTTCGGCGACGCGGTGGTTCCGGCGCAGCGCTGGGTCCGGGCCTGCGAGGTCCGGGCCGTGCAGCTGCCTGCGGCCGAGGGGGGCAACACGCCTCTGACGTACGGGCTGGCGCCCGCGCTGCCTCTGGGGCTGGCGTTCGATGCCGGACGTCGGACGATTGCCGGCACGCCCGAGCGGGAGCAGCCGGTCACCAACTACCGCTACACGGCGACGGACGCGGACGGGGATTCGGCGACGTTGAGCTTCACGGCCCAGGTCGAGTTGCTCGAATGCGGCTTGGAGGCCGACGGGCTGGATGCCGACGGGGAGCCGGAGGCAGCGGACGCGGCAAGCAGCGAAACGCCGTCGATTGGCGACGCTGGAGACTTTGACGCCGAGCAGGAAGCGTTTTCGGAGGACGCAACGGCGGTCTCGATGCATCAAGAAGACGATGCGGAGGGCGGTTTGGCAACCGATCCGGTGGTTGGTGCCCAGTCGTCGGCGCTGACGGTGCAGCGGATCGTCTTCCGCGGCTTGGCGGTGGGCGACAGCACGTACTATCTGAACGAAGTAGTGCGGGTGCGCGTGTTCTTCACGCAGCACGTCACATTGAACACGTCGGGTGGCAAGCCGTACCTGGACCTGACGGTGGGCACGACGACTCGGCGAGCCGAATTCGGCTCCAAGAGGCAGAACTACCTGGACTTCCGGTACAGGGTTCAGGCGGACGACTTCGACGGCGACGGCGTGAGCGTTCCTGCGAGCGGCTTGAAGCTGAACGGCGCGCGGATCACTGCGCAGAACGATACTTCGGCCCACGCAAACATCGCTCACGACTCGGCGGCGGGAGGCGCGTCGCGGAAGGTGGACGGCAGCAAGTACCGGCCGCCGAGGGTGCGCAGCGTGACGTTCACCAACTCGCCGGCCAGTGGCGGCACGTACGGCTACGGCGAGAAGATCGAGGCCACGGTCGCCTTTGACCGTCGCGTGTTGGTGAGCACGACGGGCGGAACGCCAAGCTTGACGTTGACGATCGGCGCGGGCGCCAGGCAAGCGACGCTGTCCGATCGGCCAGGGACGCGGACGCGGCTGACGTTCTCGTACACAGTGCAGGCAGGCGACGTGGCTCCCGGCGGCGCGAGCATCGCGGCCAACGCCTTGCGCCTGAACGGCGGGACGATCACGAGCGACGCCGACAGCGCCACCAATGCGGCCCTCGCCCACGGGGGCGTCAGGGCCGACACGACCCGCCGTGTGGACGGTCGGCGGGGACGGCCGCCGAAAGTCGGAGAGATCGCCTTCGGCGCACCGGCCCCGACGGACAGCGTCTACTACCGGGGCGACTCGATCACGGTGCGCGTGGCGTTCGACGACTCGGTCGCGGTGGACACGACGAGCGGCAAGCCGCAAGTGGCGTTGACGATCGGGACGGCGACGCGACAGGCGGCGCTTTCGGCGCGCGCGGGAAAGACGCTGGACTTCGTGTACGTCGTGCAGGCGACGGACCGGGATTCGGACGGCGTGAGCATCGCGGCCAACGCGCTGGCGCTGAACGGCGCGACGATAAGGGGAACGGGGGCTGCGGCGGCCCGCAACGCCGACGTGACGCATCCGCCAGTGGCGGCGAGCGCGGCGCGGACGGTCGACGGAAGCAAGGTGGGGGCGCCGAAGGTCAGCAGCGTGGCGTTCGCCGGCTTGCCGCCCGACGGCGACACCTACCACTACGGCGACGAGGTTCGGGTCCAGGTCGTCTTTGACGGGAGGGTTGCGGTGGACACGGTCGGAGGGAAGCCGCAGCTCGCGCTGTCGATGGGGACGCGGCGACGGCAAGCGGTCTTTGCGCCTTCAGCGAGCACGGGCACGACTCTTGTGTTTGCGTACAGGGTGCAGTCGGCGGACGTGGACAGCGACGGGGCGAGCATCGCGGCGAACGCGTTGGCGCTGAACGGCGGCTCGATCAAAGCCGAAGCGGACAGCGCGACGGCGGCGCTTGTGACGCACGATTCGCTGGCGGCCGACCCGGCGAGGAAGGTGGACGGCAGGCCACGGATCACGAGTCTGGAGTTCTACGATCCGCCTTCGAGCGTCCTGCCGTCGGCGGGCGTGTACGGATTCGGAGAGCGGATACGGATACTGGCGCGCTACGATCAGAAGTTGATTTTGGACGATAGGGCGTGGGTGTCGCTGGAAGTGGGGACGGACACGGTGCAGGTGCGGTCGAGCTGGAGGCTTCGGATGGGGGACCGTGCGCTTCTATTTACGTATGTGGTGGGGCAGGGGGCGATGGACTCGGACGGCGTGCGGGTGCCGAAGGGCGCGTTGAGCCTGAACGGCGGCATGCTGAAGGCGGACTCGGACGGCGTGACGCGGGCGAGGCTGGACCATGGGGGGATTCCGGCCGACAGCAGCCGCAGAGTGAACGGGAGCGTGAAGCCGGCTCCGCGACCCGTGGTCACGTTGGTCGACGATCCGCCGGCAAGCGGCAACACGTACACGTGGAACGAGCGCATAGAGGCGTCGGTCTACTTTAGCGTGGACGTGCGTGTGACGGGCAGGCCGCGGCTGACGATGAACGTGGGGACGGGTACGCGGCAGCTGGTCGCCGACGAGTACGGAGGGCGAGGGCCGCTGACGTTCGAGTACGTCGTGCAGGCGGCGGACATGGACGCGGACGGCATCAGCTTTCCGGCGAACGCATTGTCGCTGCCGAGCGGGGCGACGATCCGGTCGGCGGCCGACACCAGCGTCCATGCAGTCCTGTCGCATGATTCGGTGCCGGCCGATCCGCAACGAAAGGTGGACGGGCAAAGCGTTCAGGCGCCGAAGGTGGTGCGGACCTTCATCGGCCCGCCCCCGTCGCGCGACAACACGTACACGCGAGGCGAGACGTTCTTCACGTCGATGGTCTTCGACCGGGACGTGGCGGTGGACGCGACGGGAGGCCGGCCCCGGGTCGCGCTGGAGATCGGGGATTCGACGCGGTATGCAACGTACTGGGGTCCCGCTCGTGGCAGACCTCAGGAGTTGCAGTTCGTTTACGTCGTGCAGGCTGGAGACCGGGACGCGGACGGCGTCAGCATCAAGGCGAACGGGTTGTCGGCGAATGGCGGCTCGATCACCCTGCTGGGCGACACTACGCCCGCGGTGCTGTCGCACGGCAGGCTTCCGACGGGGTACAAGGTGGACGGCGGCCGCGTGGGCGCTCCGCACGCGCGATGGGCGGCGTTCAACGCTCCGGTGAAGGGGGACACGTACCTTCGAGGCGAGCGGATCGAGGTGACGATCAGCTTCGACCGTGTCGCGTCGGTGGACACGGCCGGGGGACGGCCGCGGATCGCGTTGCAGGTGGGGGACTCGACGCGGTACGCGACGTACCTGGGCCCTTCGCGCGCGCAAGCGCACATCGCACTTGGCTACGTGGTGCGGGCTGGGGACCGGGACGCGGACGGGCTGAGCATCGGGGCGAACGCCTTGGAGCTGAACGGCGGCACGATCACGGCGCCGGGCGACACGACGGCGGCTGTTCTGACGCGCGCCACGGTGCCGACGAGCGCGGCGCACAAGGTGGACGGGAGCCGAGCGGGAGTTGCAGAAGTGCAGTGGCTGGCCGTCGGTCCGCCTCCGTCGCGGGACAGCACGTACACGCGGGGCGAAGTGCTCTACGCGAGCGTGCACTTCGACCGAGCCGTTGCCGTGGACACGGCGGGAGGCCGGCCGCGGATCGCCCTCGAGATCGGGGACTCGACGCGGTACGCGACCTACTCGCATCAGTTCACCAATACGCCGGCGCGACAGGTGTTCAAGTACGTGATGCAGGCGAGCGATCGGGACAGCGACGGGCTGAGCGTCGCGGCCAACGCATTGGAGCTGAACGGCGGTTCGATCACGGCGCCGGACGACACGGTGTCGGCGGACCTGTCGCACGCGCCGGTGGCGGCGGACTCGGCGTTCAAGGTGGACGGCAGTCGGACGGGCGCTCCACATGTGCGCTGGATGTGGTTCAACGCCCCGGCGAGCGGCGACACGTACCTGCGCGGCGAGCACGTTGGGGTGATTGTGGCCTTCGACCGAGACGCTTCGTTGGACACGATCGGCGGGCGGCCGCGGATCGCCTTGCAGGTGGGGGATTCGACGCGGTACGCGACGTACCTCAGCACTCCGGGTACGCGGGCGAACTACGGCTTCACGTACGTGGTGCAGGCGGGCGACCGGGACGCGGACGGGCTGAGCATCGCGGCGAACGCCTTGGAGCTGAACGGCGGCACGATCACGGCGCCGGGCGACACGACGGCGGCCGCCGTTCTGACGCACGACTCGGTGCCGACGAGCGCGGCGCACAAGGTGGACGGGAGCCGAACGGCCGGCGACGTCGCGGCGGAGGAGAATCGAGCGCCGGAAGTGGTGTCGGAGATCGCGCCGAAGACGATGGAGGTGGCGAGTCCGCCGGCCGTCGTCGCCCTGTCGGCGCACTTCCGCGATCCCGACGGCGACGAGCTCCGGTACTTGGCGGCCTCGGCGACGCCGCGGTCGGTGCGAGTGGACGAGGCGGGCGGCGTCTTGACGATCCATGCGGCGGCGGTGGGCCAGTCCACCGTGACGGTGAGGGCGGTCGATCCCGAGGGTGCGGAAGCGGAGCAGAGCTTCTTGGTGACGGTCGAGGCGTCGCGTGCGGACCGCGCCCGCATCCTGAAGCGCTCGCTGGCCGCCTTCGGTCGGAGCGTGGGCACGGAGACGGTGGAAGCGATCGGCGGACGGCTGGGCGCGGCGGACGATCCGACTGCAATGGGCGCGATGGGCGCGGCGCATCTTCAAGTCGGCGGCCGGTCGCTTTCGTGCGTCGGCGCCGCGGAGCGCTGCGACCTGCAAGAGTTGGCCAGGCAGGCCGCCGGGCTGCTCGGCGTGCGGCCGTCGCACGGAGCGGGCAGCCTCGCGTCGGCGCTGCGGGCGGCTGCGAAGGGCGGCCACGACGCGGGCGCACTGCGCGGGCTGGCGGACGCCTTCGGGCGATCGGCCCAGATCGGCGCCGCCGGCAGCTTCGGCGCACAGGACGGCTTCGGCGCCGGCGGCTTGGGGACGGGCAGCTTCGGCGCACAGGACGGCTTCGGCGCCACGGGCGGCCGGGCCTCGGGCTTCGGCGCCACGGGCGCTGGCGGACGCGGCGACCGTCCCCGCTGGGGTCGGCTGGTCGCGATGGACCCCGTGACGCGCGACGAGCTGCTCACGCGGTCGTCGTTCCGGTTCTCGCCGGGCGCAGGCGCCGGCGGCGGCGCGCAGGCGGCGCCCGGCGGGTGGACGTTCTGGGGCCGAGCCAGCGCCGGCGGCTTCGAGGGCCGGCCCGAAGAGGACCTTGCGCTGGACGGCACGGTGCGCTCGGCGTACTTGGGCGCCGACTACCGGTTCGGAGCGGGGCCGCTGGTGGGCCTGGCGCTGTCGCGAACGACGAGCTTGATCGGCTTCGAGAGCGGGATCAACGGCACGGGCACGGTGGACGCGCGCCTGACGAGCTTGTACCCGTACGCGCAGTGGTCGCCGCGCGCGGGGTTGAGCGTGTGGGGGCTGGTCGGGGCGGGCCGGGGGACGGCGGCGCTGTCGGAGGACGCGACGCGCCGCCGGTACGAGACGGGCATGGGGATGGCGATGACGGCGGCGGGCGTGCGCCAGCGGCTGACGGGCGTGCTGGCCGTGAAGGCGGACGCTTTCGAGGTGCGCACCGATGCCGACGAGGCGGAGGGGTTGGCGGGCGTGGTGGCGAACGTGCGCCGGTTGCGCGTGGCGTCCGAGGTCGTGGGGCGCTGGGGGCTGTCGGGCGGGTCGTCGATTGCTTCGCAGGTGGAGGTGGCCGCGCGCTTCGACGGCGGGGACGCGGAGACGGGGGCGGGCGCGGAGGCGGGCGCGGGGCTCGGCTACGTGCACGAGGGCATCGGGCTGAGCGTGGACGCGCGGGGCCGGGCGCTGGTGGCGCATCAGGCGTCGTCGTTCCGGGAGTGGGGCGCAAGCGTCGCGGTGCGTCTGCGGCCGAGTGGCGAGGCGGGCGGGTTGTCGTTCACTCTCGAGCCGAGCTGGGGCAATGCGGCGAGCGGCGTGGCGACGCTCTGGCGGGAGGGATCGGCAGCGGGCGTGCCCGGCGTGCCGCTGGGCGGCTCCCCGTCGCCGGCGGGGGGCGTGCCGCTTGCGAGCGGGCGCGCGAGCGCCAGCCGGCTCCACATGGAGGTGGACTACGCGATCGTGCTGGCGGACGGCGGGCGAGTGGCGCCGTTCGGGCGCTGGGCGGTCGAGGGCGGTTCGGGGCGTCGGCTGAACGTGGGGGTCCGGCTGTCGGTGCTGGAAGCGGCGACGCTCGACCTCTTCGGCGAGGAGGTGTCGGGCGGCGCCGAGCCCGCAGACCGCCGACTAGGCCTGCAGGGCGCAGTGCGGTTCAGGTGATGATCCGCTGGTCATCCCCCTGATCGACCCACGGGAATCCTGATCGCGGCGAGAAGGCGGGACGCCTCGCCACGCTTCTTGGAACCACACGCCGCAAGTCTGCCGGGGTTAGGCTCCAGTCAAGCGGCAGTTGCCCGGCAACGGACGGGTTCCAGCCCATGGCGCGCGCAACCGCGTCCGATTACGCTGACGGGCGTGCCTCCCGCTTCCTTGCCAACCACACAACTCCGAAAGTCTTCCGAATGGCGCTGCAGGCGGCCAGCCCCGTAGTCCGGCGGGCGTCGGGCGATCCCAACAAGTTGCGGCCCAGCGACAGGGCCGTGCACGACTGGTATCGCTTCGTCCTGTCCTTTCCGCCGCATCTGGTCCGCGACTGCCTCTCGCGTCTTGACGTCGGTCCGGGGTCCATGGTCCTGGATCCGTTCTGCGGCACGGGCACGACTCTCGTCGAGTGCAAGAAGCTCGGACTTCGCAGCGCTGGAATCGAGGCGAGCCCGATGGCCCACTTCGCCACTTCGGCGAAGGTGGATTGGCAAGTGGACGCCGGCGAACTCACGGACTACGCCGACGAAGTGGCGGCGTCGGCGTCGGCTCGCCTTCGCGGTCAAGGCATCAACGACTTGGCAAGACTCCCCCTCTTCGGCAACGACGGGAGCGGGCGTCCGTCGCTGGCGAGTCTCTCGCCGGAACGAACGGCCTTGCTGCTGAAGAACTCCATCAGCCCGATGCCCCTGCACAAGACCTTGGTTCTCCTGGACGAGGTCGACCGCTGCGGCCACCGTCGCTTGCGGTCCCTTGGGAGACTGGCTCTCGGCGCCGCCCTGGTCCGCGAGATCGGCAACCTGAAGTTCGGCCCGGAGGTTGGGGTCGGTCGAATCAAGGAAGACGCGCCCGTCGTCGATGCGTGGTTCAAGCGCGTAACGACCATGGCCGACGACCTGCAAGTCGTGTCCGATCGCGCGCCCTCGCAGTTGGTGCGCTCGGACGCCCGAACAGCGGGCGCGGCGCTGGAGGCGAACTCGGTCGATGCAGTAATCACGTCGCCTCCTTACCCCAACGAGAAGGACTACACGCGGACCACCCGTCTGGAGTCGTGATCCTTGGAATGATACGAAGCAAGGCCGACCTGCGAGCCCTCAAGCAGGACATGGTGAGGTCGAACACCCGAGGAGTCTACAAGGCCGACACCGACGATCGCGAGGTGGAAGGCAACGCCAACGTTCGATGCATCGCAGACGCGATTGAACGCAGGCGCATCGACCTCGGCAAGACCTCTGGATTCGAACGCATGTACTCGCGGGTCACGAAGCTGTACTTCGGCGGGATGACCCGGCACTTGGCGTCTCTCCGGTCGGCGCTCAAGCCAGGCGCCCGACTCGCGTATGTCGTGGGCGACCAGGCGTCGTACCTCAGGGTCATGATCCGCACAGGACAACTCCTCGCCGAAGTGGCGGCGTCCCTGGGCTACGCGGTTGTCGGAATCGACCTCTTCAGAACGCGACCCTCCACAGCAACCGGCGACCAGCTTCGAGAAGAAGTGGTGCTGTTGGAATGGCCGGGACAGGGAACGGCGAAGTGACTCCGTCGGGGCGCGCCTCGGCCCACCGCCGCCCGGGTTTCCTTGCCCCGGCCGTCGTCGTGGGCGCCGCCCTCGCCCTTGCCTGCAACGCCTCGCCCTGGCCGCCGCCGCCGGACACCGCCCGCAGACCCGTCGCGGACACCCTCCACGGCGTCGCCTTCACCGACGACTACCGGTGGCTGGAGGAGCAGGCGAGCCCCGAAACCCGCGCATGGATCGCGGCGCAGAACGAGTACGCCGAGCAGGTCGTGGGGGACACGCCGCTGCGGGCGGCGCTGGAGGCCAGGCTCGCCGAGCTCATGGACGTGCCCGGCGCCGTGTTTCCGCGAAGGAGCGGCGAATACGAGTACTTCTCGCTGCGCAAGCCCGGGCGAGAGGTCGCGGCGATCTACCGTCGCCCGGCGCCGGAAGAGCCGGAAGACGGACCGCTGGACACGAGCGCCGACTACGAAGTCGTCGTCGATCCGCTGGAAATCCGCTCGGACGGCACGACCAGCGTCGGCATAAGGGACTTTGCGCCGGACGGGTCCCTCATGCTCTACGCGGTCCGCGACGGCGGGCAGGACGAGACGAGCATCCGCGTCCGCGACCTTGCCGCTGGCCAGGACTTGCCCGACCGGCTTCCCAACGCCCTCTACGGCGCCGTTTCGTTCGACGAGGACGGAGGCGGCTTCCACTACGTGCACAGGTCGCGGCAGACCGGCCCGCGCCTGCGCCACCACGTGCTGGGCACGCCGATCGACGAGGACGGCGTGGTGTTCGGAGACGGAACCGACGCCGGCGGGGAAGACGTGCCGGGGATCGGACCGGCGGGACTCGCGCCCACGAGCTTCCTTGGCTTCTCGAGAGCCGGGGACGACCGCTTCGTCTACACCGTCCAGCACGGGTGGGCGCGCACCGACGTGTACTTGCACGACGTGGGAGCCGGGGCGAAGCCGTCGCCCCTCGTGGTCGGCGCTCCCGCGCGGTTCAGCGTCCGCTGGGTGGACGGCGAGCTCTTCATGCTCACCAACCTGGACGCGCCAAACAACCGAATCGTCGCCGTCGACCTCGACGCTCCCGACCAAGCCGACTGGCGCGAAGTGCTGCCCGAGACGGACGACGCGCTCACCGGCTACCAGATCGTCGGCGACGACGTCTTCGCCAACTACGTGCACGACGCGAGCAGCCGGATCGTCCGCTACGACATGAACGGCGCCCGGATCGGCGAACTCCCCGTTCCCGACCACCACGTCGCCACGCTCCGCAGCTGGCGCGACGGCTCCGCCCTCCTCTCGCTCACGTCGCTGGACGCGCCGCCCCACGTCCGCAAGCTCGACCTGGCGACGTTGGAAACGGACGAGTGGCTTCCTTCCCGGACGCCCTTCGACGGGGACGAATACCAAGTCGAGCAAGTGTGGTACACGTCCAAGGACGGGACGCAGGCGCCCATGTACGTGGCCCACAAGCGGGGACTCGATCCCGCCGGCGGGGCGCCGACCCTCCTCTACGGCTACGGGGGCTTCAACGTCAGCCTCCTGCCGCGCTTCGACGCGCGCGCCGCCGTCTGGATGGAGATGGGCGGCGTCTACGCAATGGCGACGTTGCGCGGCGGCGGCGAGTTCGGCGAGCGCTGGCACCGCGCCGGGATGCTGCAGAACAAGCAGAACGTCTTCGACGACTTCATTGCGGCCGCCGAGTGGCTGGTGAACAACGGCTACGCCACGCCGAAGAAACTGGCGGCTCGCGGCGTCAGCAACGGCGGTCTTCTCGTCGCCAGCGCCTTCACCCAGCGACCGGACCTCTTCCGCGCCGTCTTCTGCGGCTTTCCCGACCTGGACATGGTGCGCTTCTACCAGTTCACCGAGACCAACAACCTTCCCGCCCTGCTGGAGTACGGCAACGGCGCGGCGGCGGACGAGTTCCACGTGCTGCGCATCTTCTCGCCGTATCAGAACGTGCGGGAGGGCGTCCGCTACCCGGCGGTCATGTTCGCCCAGGGGGACTTGGACACCCGCGTCCCGCCCCTCCAGGCCCGCAAGATGACGGCCCGCCTGCAAGCCGCCACGGGCTCCGGGCTCCCGGTGATCCTCGACTACGACTCCAGGGCCGGCCACGCCGGAGGCCGATCGTTCAGCCGCAACGTCCGCAACGCCGCCATGGAGCTGGCCTTCCTGCTGGGCCAGCTGGGGACGGCGGAGGCGCCGGCGACGGACGAGCGGCAGCGGGACCCGCCCGTCATCCCCCCGGCCGGTCCGCTGGCACCCGCCTGAAGAGTCGGGCGAGGAGCAGCAGCGCCGTCACGTACATCAGCGCGCCCAGCAGGAAGGGGGCGCCCGGCAGCTGGAAGGGCGCCGCGGGCGACGTGAAGTAGCCGAAGAGCAGGCTCGTGAAGAGGATCGGCGCGACCACGGCGGTCAGGCTCATGAGCGACTGGATGCCGCCCTGGACCTTGCCCTGGTCCCGGGCCGTCACGGCGCCGGCCACCAAGCTCTGGATCGCCGGACCCGCGATGCCTCCGACCGACCCGAACACGATGAACACCAGCAGCATCCACCCTTCCGTGGCCAGTCCGTAGCCCAGAAAGGTCACGACGGCGACGGCCAGTCCGCCGACGATCGCCCGCCGTTCGCCCCAGCGTCGGATCACGGGCTGCACCAGCCCGCCCTGCACGACCGCTGCCATCACGCCCACCAGTCCCAGCGAGAGCCCGTTGGCGCGCTCGTCCCAGCCGAACTTGTGGCCGGTGTAAAGCACCCACGCCGTCTCCAGCCCCCGCTGGGCAAGTCCGATGAAGACGAACGACACCGAGAGCCCCGCCAGCAGACGGTTGGACCCGAGCACGAAGAGGCTGCCGACCGGGTTGGCCTTCAGCCAGCTGAAGCTGTCGCGCTTCTCCGGGGGCAGGGACTCGGGCAGGACGAAGAAGCCGTAGAGCCAGTTGACCAGGGCGAGGCCGGCGGCGGCGAAGAACGGCAGGCGCAGGTCGACGCCGCCCAGCAGTCCGCCCGCAACCGGTCCAAAGATGAAGCCCAGGCCGAAGGCGACGCCCACAAGGCCGAAGTTCCGCGCCCGCGTCTCGGGGGGCGACACGTCGGCGATGTAGGCGTGGGCGGTCGTGAAGCTGGCGCCCATGATCCCGGCGACCACCCGCCCTGCGAAGAGCCATCCGATCGTCGGCGCGAAGCCCATGATCAGGTAGTCGACGCCCAGGCCGAAGAGCGAGACGAGAATCACCGGCCGGCGGCCCACCCGGTCCGAGAGCGCGCCCAGCAGCGGGGCGAAGAGGAACTGGACCGCTGCGTACACCATTGCCAGGACGCCGAACCAGCGGGCCGCCTCCGACGTGCCCCCGCCGACGAACTCCTTGATCAGCTCCGGCAAGATGGGGATGATGATCCCGATCCCCAGCACGTCGATGAACACCGTGATCAAGATGAATATCACGGCGGCGGGCCGGCCCTGGCCGGTGGTCGGCTGCTCCGCGTCGGCGCTTGGCGCGTCGCCGGGCGCGAGCTCTCGCCGCCCGCCTCCCGGCGCGGGCTCCCGACCCGCCGTTTCGTCGCTTCCGGTCACTCTACATTCCTTGGACGCGCGGGTGGACCGGAACCGTCGAGCCAAGGAGACGCGGCGACCGGAAGGCGGCCCGCAAATATGGCGCGTCCGACCCAAGGGGGGAACGACTGCGCCCGGTCGACGCGGCGCGGCCCCCAGAACGGCGCGTCCGACCCAAGGGGGGAACGACTCCATGACCTTCGACGCCTTCGAGGAAGAGGCTCGCCGGGCTTTCGACCGAATCCCCGAGCGCTACCGGGAGGGCGTGGACGGCCTTGTCGTGGAGCGCGACCCGCAACCCCATCCCGACTTCCCCTACGTCTACACCCTGGGCCTGTGCGACACGGAGAGCTACCCGTCGGGCTGGGACGGGCCGGACACCGTGCGGTCGCGGGTCGTCCTCTACTGGGGCTCGTTTCGGGCGCTGGCCAAGCTGGACCCGCGCTTCGACTGGGAGGAGGAGACCTGGGAGACCCTAACCCACGAACTGTACCATCACCTGGAGTCGCTGGCGGGCGAGGACGAGCTGTGCGGGGTGGACTACGCCATGGACCAAACGTTCCGGCGGGACCACGAAGAGGAGTTCGATCGGGAGTACTACCGCAGCGGAGAACGGATCGGGCCGGGCGTCTACAACGTGGACGGCGACGTCTACATCGAGCAGGAGTGGGGACCGGACGAGCTTGCTCGGGCCGACGCGCTCCGGTTCGCGTGGGCGGGCCGCGAGTTCAGCGTGGAACCACCTGCCGTGCTGGGCGACGTGCACTTCGTTCGCATCGTGGACGGCGTGCCGGACGCGCCCCGACGCCTGGAGCTGGCGCTGGTGAGCAAGCCGTCGTGGCTCGAGCGGATTCGCGGCTTCCTGCGTGGACGGGAGCCCGAGATATGGGAGTCGGAAGCGCGCCCCAACCAGCCAGGGCAGCCCGGGGGGTCGTGACGGATCGTGGACTGGTCGTGACGGATCGCGGACTGGAGTTGACACGCCGCAAGATCTTAGCTACCAATCCGACCACACCGAGGATGCCGACGTTTCCAGCCGTGGTGGTGCCGAGCGGTGGCAAGCGTCCGCATCTGCTGCGGAGGGGGGAAGCCATGCGGAAGATCGGCAACCAACTCGTCCCGCTGTTCGTCGCCTTAGTAGTGGTGGTTCTGCCGTCCGCGTGCAGGGACGCCACGGACCTGGCGGAAACCACCAGCCAAGACGCGGAAATGACCGCTGCCGAGCTCGAGGCCCTCGAGCTCGAGGCCCTGTGGCTGCAGATGCCCGGCAACGACCGCGAGTTCAACCGGCTGCTGGTGGAGGAGCTGCGGACCGGGGTCCCCATGGACTGGGACGAAGCTCTCCGCGCCCTGGAGGCGGACGGCCGGCGCTTCCCGCGGTTCAGGGTCGTGAACGACGACGACCTCGCGCCCGAGCAGATCGCCGAGGCGGACGCTGCCGAAGCAGAGACCCTGGCGATCATGGAGGAGTGGCTGCGGCTGCCCGGCAACGACCGCGAGTTCAACCGGCTGCTGGTGGAGGAGCTGCGGACCGGGGTCCCCATGGACTGGGACGAAGCTCTCCGCGCCCTGGAGGCGGATGGATGGCGCTTCCCGGCCATGACGCGCCTGACAGGCGCCCCGCTTCCGGCTAGCGTCGCATCTGCGTCGGACCGCGAGATGTACCGGGACATCGTGCGCGACCCGGCCTACTACGGCAGCGAGCGATACTATCTGGATGCCGTGGTCGCGCTCTCGGTCCTTAGGGGGCAGCAGCGCGCGGCGTGCCATGGCGTGCGGCAGGCCCGTACTCGAGTGGCCTGGAGAGACGACGACGGCCGCGAACGCGTGTCGCGGTACGAGTCTTGGGTGGGACGCAGCTGCCTGGACCGAAGTTCCTAGAAACGAAGCGTCGGGAAGAGGTCGGCTGGTAGACAGCCCAGCCGGGGAGTCGAGATGGGACCAGGGAAGAAGCGCGTCGCCCGCAGTGCGTTCCGTGACCGCCGAAGCGCGGTCCTGCTGGTTCCGGCCACCCTGCTCCCCGTGTGGTGGGGATGCGCGTCGGGCGGGTCCGGCGGCGGCGAGGACGCGACGCCGACACCGGCGCAGGTGCGAAGCGTCGTGCGGGTCGAAGGCTACGCGCCGGTGGAGATCTTCAACGAACCCGGCGTCGGCGTCCGCACCATCGCCGTCGAGACCAGGACGGCGTGGCGGGCCCTGGGAGGGGTCTACGAGCAGATGGGCATCCCCGTCACGCAGTCGGATCCCCGGTCGATGCAGCTCGGCAACCCCGGCTACTTGGCGCGACGGGTGGACGGCGACCGCATGAACAGCTTCATCGACTGCGGCTCCGACTTCTCGGGCCCGCTCGCGAACCAGTACGACATCACCTTGTCGGTGGTCACCAGGCTGACCTCCAAGGGGCCCGAGAGCACGGAAGTGCTGACGATGATGGACGCCTACGGCAAGCCCCGGGCGGTCAGCGGCAACTCGATCCACTGCCAGTCCCGGGGCGTGCTGGAGATGAGGGTCGCCCAGAAGGTGGCGGATGCCTTGGAGAAGGGCCCGCAGCGGTAGGCGCCGGTTGTAACTCGGCCGCCCGCGGGACCACGGGTCGCCGGCGGCCTTGATGCTCCGGACCCACTGCGTGGCGCGGCCGCCCGCGGGACCACGGGCCGCCGGTTCAGCAGGAGAGGCAGCGGTGATTGTTCCGAGAGCCCAGCTTCTCCAGCAGGACGACCGTCGCCGGGAAGGGCTGCTGGCGCTGGATCGGACCGTTCGCCATGTCGGCGACCGTTTGGCCGGCGCGGCTCACGGCGCCAACCTCGGCGCCCCGCCCGACCAAGTACAGCACGAGTTCCAGGTCTCCCCGGGCGGCGGCGTGGTGGAGCGGCGTGTATCCGTTGGCGTCGCGGGCGTTCACGTCGGCGCCGCACTCCTCCACGAGGAAGCGGACCGCTGCCGTCCAGCCGTCCGGGACGTGACGATGGGCATTGCCGGCGAAGGACTGGCCGTAGCCAACGCCGGAGGCCGCGTGGATGGGGTGGATCGCGGGGCCGCCCACGGGCGCCGGCGGCAGGCCCGACGGGTCGGGCTCGGATTCTTCCGCGGCCTCTTCCTCGGCGGCGGCCCGCCGACGGCGGTGCTCCGGGGGCTTGGCGGTCGGCGTCGTCGGGTCGGCGCCGTGCTCCTTGAGGAGGCGCATCGCTTCCATGTCCAGCGCGTAGGCGGCTCGCCAGAACGGCGTCGCGCCCCCTAGGTCGATCCCGCTTCCCCGCAGCACGCCAAAGGTGTATTCCATGTACCACAAGTGGCGACGAAGGCGGACGTTCGGGTCGGCGCCCGCCTCCAGAAGCGCCTTGAGCACATCCATGTAGGTGGCGCGCTGCCGCTCGTGCTCGACCGGGTGGGAGTACGAAGCTCGGGGCGCCCAGCGCCGCTCGAGCACGGCGAAGAGCGGGACCGTGCCGGCGTCGCTGGCGGCGTTCGGGTCGGCGCCGCGCTCGATCAGCTCCAGAGCCAAGTCGAACTGGCCGTTGATCGCCGCCATCAGGAGAGGCGCGGTGGCGTCGCCCGCCGAGGGCTGGTCGATCTCGGCGCCCTCGTCCAACAGGGCCGCGACCGTCTCGGCGTGGCCCTGCCGCACCGCGTGGAGCAGGGGAGTGAGCCCACCCCATGCGCCCACCAGCTGGGCGTAGGAGAGGGGGCGCGGTTCCCCGTCGTCGGCGCTGTCGGGCTCGGCGTGGAGGTCGGTTTCGGCGTCCTCGGGGGAGGAGGCGCTGTCGGCGGCCGATTCCGCGCTGTCGGCGGTGTCCGGTTTGTCGGCGGCGCCCACGCTGTCGGTGGCTTCCACCCTGTCGGCGGCCGATTCCGCGCTGTCGGTGGTTTCCACGCTGTCGGCGGCCGATTCCGCGCTGTCGGTGGCTTCCACGCTGTCGGCGGCAGCTTCCGCGCTGTCGGTGGTGTCCGCGCTGTCGGCCCCGGCCGCCGCGGTCGAGTCCGCCTCGGCGCCGGTCGCCGCCGGCGCCTCGCCGCCCTCGCTGTCCTGGGCCCGCTGGTCGTCGTCTTCCGGCTTGGGCACGTCGGGCCACTTGCGCTGAATCCGGCGCGCGGCCTCGATCGCGGCCTGGACTTGGCTGGGCGAAGGCTGCCAGTTCGGCCCGCCGCCCTCCTTCTCCTTGAAGGCCGCCAGGAACTCGGAGAGCCGCCGATTGGCGGCTCGGTCCGCCGCCGCCCTCTCCACCACGTCCACGGGGCGAGCCGCCAGCGACGGGTCCGCGCCCGCGGCCAGCAGAGCCCGAACCACAGCCGTTCGTCCGGCCGAAGCCGCGAAGATCAGCGGGGTTTGGCCCCAAGCCGACTCCAGGGCGTCCACTTCCGCGCCGGCGTCCAAGAGCGCCGCGACCGCCGCTGGTTCGCCCGACGCGGCGGCCAAGTGGAGCGGCGTCGCGCCCGAGTTGGTGGTGCGCGCGTCCGGGTCGGCGCCGGCTTCCACCAGCAGGGCGATCATCCCGGCGCGGCCGCCTCGGGCGGCCAAGTGGAGCGGCGTGTAGCGTCCGATGCGCGTGCCCGCGCTCGTCCTGGCGCCGGCGACGAGCAGCGTCGCGCCCATCTCCGCGTCGCCCCGCTGCGCCGCCCAGTGCAGCGCCGTCATGCCGTCGCCCATGGGAGCGTTCACGTCCGCGCCCTCTCGGAGCAGCAGGCGAACTTCCTCCAGGTCGCCCCGACGGGCTGCGTCGGCGACGGGGGCGTCGGGACCGCCAAGGGCGCCGGGCCGGGCGTCGGCCGGCACGACCAGCAGCGCGGCCGCGAGCACGGCCGCGCCGGTCCGCCGCCGCCCGCCGCCGACTTCGGCACGCACAGCCTTCACGACGCGCACGGCCGCGCGCCAAGCTCCGGCACGCACCGCCTTCAGCTCTCCAGCGAGAACTCGCCCGTGCTGTCGCCGAACCGGTCCAGGTCGTCGTGGCCCAGCTTGTGCAGCAGCGTCGTGAAGACGTTGGCCATCGGCGTGCCGTCGGGCGCCTTGAGGTGAAGGTTTCCTTCCAGCCGACCGTTGGCGCCGCCCAACAAGACCAGCGGGCAGCGACGGTGGTTGTGCAGGTTGGCGTCGCCCATGGGCGAGCCCCACAGGATCATCGACTGATCCAGCAGGCTGGAACCGCCGTCGTCGGTCTCCGCCAGCCGCTTCAGGAAGTAGGCGAGCTGGCCCGTCCGATACCGGCAGATCCGGTTGAACTCCATGATCGCCTCTTCGCGGCCGCCGTGATGCGAGGCAGGGTGAAACGCCTTGTCGGAACCGCTCTCCGGGAAGGTGCGGTTGGAGGCGTCGCGGCCCGTCTTGAACGACGTGATCCGGGTCGTGTCGGTCTGGAACGCGAGCACTTGCAGGTCGAACATCAAGCGCATGTGCTCCGAGAACGAGTCGGGCACCCCAGGGGGCGCTTCGGGCAGCTCCCGAGGCTCGCCGTCCGTGTTGCGCCTCTCGACGCGCTCGATCCGCCGCTCGAGCTCGCGAACGCTCTCCAGGTATCGGTCCACCCTGCGACGGTCCTCGGGGCCCAGCTCCCGCTTCATCGCCGCGACTTCGCCGGCCACCCAGTCCAGAATGCTCTTGTGCAGCCGCCGTCGCGCCGCCCGCTCGTCCGGCGTTCCGCCTGCCCCGAAGAGCATGTCGAACGCAGTGCGAGGGCTGCGGATCATCGGCAGGGGGTCGGTGGGAGACGCCCAGCTGATGGAGTCGGTGTAGGAGCACGAGTAGTTGTAGTCGCAACCGCCTCCCTTGTCGGTGCTTTCGATGCACAGCTGGAGCGACGGCAGCACGGTGTCCTGTCCGAACCGGCGGGCGTGCAGCTGATCCAGGGAAGTGCCGCAGAAGATGTCCGACCCCTGGGTCTGCTTCGGGTGCGACTGGGTGAGGAAGACGGCGCTGGACCGAAAGTGGTCGCCGCCGACTTCCTGGGGCTCGAACGCCTCCGCCATCCGCGCGTCGGTGTTGCTGACGATCGTCATGTGCTTCCGCCACGGCTCCAGCGCCTTCAGGACGTTGTCGTCGGCGAGCCGGAACTCCGTGCCCGCGGTCGCCGGCGCGAAGAGGTGCTGCGTCGCGCCCCATTCGTTGCACCCGGGCACGCCGTGGACCTCCTCGATGCACACCAGACGGATGGGCCGCTTGGCGGCGGTCCCGCCCCGGAGGCGTCCGGCCGGCAGCATCGCGTCCAGGAAGGGAAGCGCGACGGCGGCGCCGGTTCCCCGAAGGAAGGTCCGGCGCGGCACGGATTTCCCGGTCAGAACGTGCATGGTCGTTTCCCGGCTGGTCGTTTCCCGATCGTCCTACTTGAAACCGATCCGTCCCTGAAGAGTCATGCGGCGCTCCGGCTGCCGGCCGCCGGCGACGACCTGCTCGCCGAACAGGTCCACCTCCAGCCGCAGGCCCCGCAAGCCGCCGTGCCCCCCGGTCGCCCCGGCTGCGAAACCCGTGTTGAGGACGCCGCCGTCGGAGAGCGCTCCGTGGCGGCGACCGGAGCGCTCGCCAAGGATCGTCCAGCGTGTTCCCACGTTGAGCCGGTGACCGTCGGCGCCCTCCCGGCTCCATCGACCGAACGGAACGACCTGCCCGCCGCCCGGGAGCAGCACGCCCCATCCCAGCTCCATGGCGACCCGGCCCGGAACCCAGCCCAAGTCGTCGGCTGCAAGACCGCCGGCTGCCGACTCGGAGGAGCCTGCGAAGGCGGCGGCGCCGCCCTGCCAGAGCGTTCCCGCGCCGCTCGTCGTGTTCCCCCAGGTGGGCGCCACCATGACGGAGAGCCCGCCCTGGTCGCCGCCGGGCTGAAGCCGCAAGGCGAGGCCGGCGCCCCAGTCCCGGTAGCCCTCGGCTTGGTGCGCCAGCAGCGTCCGGCCCCGCACGTCCACCGCGAAGCCCGTGGAGTGGTGGGCGAGACCGAACTCGGCCCCCGCCTCGGCGCCCGCGCCCGTCTGGGCGTCGCCGCCGTCGAACCGCGCCCCGGCCTCGACCCTGGCGCGCATCGACACACCTTCGCCCACCGACCAGCTCCGGCTCAGCTCCGGGGCCAACCGCAGCCGCCGAGCGCTGGTGGTCACGCCGGCCAAGTCGGCCGCCCGATCGGAAGTGATGCGCACCGCAAACGCGTCCGCCTTCAGCGCAAAGCCGCCGTGCACTTCCTGGCGCACGCCCAGTGCCGCCATCCGCATGGCCAAGTCCGTGCCGAACCGGCCCCCGGCGCTCTCCTCGATCTCGGCGTCGCCCCGGCCCGCGCCCGCCAGCCCCCACAACCCCAGCCCCCGCCGGGGCGACCAGTGGACGTACGGGTACGCGCTGGTCAGGCGAGCGTCCACCGAGCCCGCGCCGTTGATCCGGCTCTCGAAGTCGGATGCCGTCGTGTTGCGGGCGCCGGCCACTCCGACGAGCAGCCCGGAGGCGAACCGGTAGTCGATCCCCAAATGGGCCGAGCGGGTGGCGCCGTCCAGGGTGAAGCCGTCCTGATGCCGGCCCTCGAAGCCGCCGGCGCCGGCCCGGCCCCACACGGTCCAGCCGGAACCGAGCCCCGGCCCCGCGTCCTGACCGCCGCTGTTCCCGCCGCCGAACTCCAGCTGGAAGGAGCTCTCGGAGCCGATGCGCTCCCACGAGACGGGATCGAACGAAACGGACGGTCCCTCGTCGCCGCTCGGCGACAGCGCTCCGGCAACCAGGGCGCCCATGCCGTAGCCGCCGGCCGCCGGCCATGCGCCCGCTTGCGCCGCCGGGTGCGACAGCCGCGCGCCCAGCAGCCTCGACGCGCTTCCGGCCAGCGCCGCCAAGCCGCACCCCTCGCCCCTCGCGCCGGCCCACGGGACGCAGCCGACGGCCCTGCCGCCCAGCTGCACGTGGGAGCGTCCCAGCGCGCCCGACGACTCCATCCCCAGCCGTCCCCCGACCGCCTCCACCGCCTCGGCGCCCACCGAGCGCCCGAACGCGGCCAGCGCCAGCTTCAGCGCCCTCGCCCGCTCCGAACTCGACGCCTCCACCGAGACCGCGACCTGCTGGACGGCGGACAGCCCGCCGGCGTCCGCGGCCGTCACCGTCACGGTGGCCGAGCCGATCGCCTGCGGCCGAACCGACAACCGACCGTCGCTCGTCACGCTCGCCATCGCCACCCCGGCCGACGACGACTCGGCGACGTAGGTCAGCGGATCGCCGTCCGGGTCCCGGAAGTACTGGCCCAGCTCCTCTTCCTGCCCGGCCCCGAAGGCCTCGAGCGTCATCGGCGCCATCGCGCCCACGGCCTCCGGCCCCTCGTTCACGTTCAGCACGGTCACCGCAACGACCGCCTCGGCGCCGAGCCCGCCGCCGTCCGTTGCGCGCACCACGAGCGTGCGGGACGGCGGGCCGTCCTCGTAGTCCTCGCCGGCGCCCACGTACCGCACCCGGCCCGTGCCCGAATCGACCTCGAACCGCGCGCCGTCGCCCGACGCCAAGCTGTACGCCAGCACGTCGCCGGCGTCCACGTCCGACGCCTCGACCTGCCCCAGGGCCAGGGGTCCTGCCGCGTTCTCCGACATCTCGAAGGCGTAGGTCGAGTCCGCGAACACGGGCGCCTCGTTCACGTTCAGCACGCGCACGGTCACCGACGCCCGGTCCGTCAAGCCGTCCCTGTCCCGAACCACGGCGCCGAACTCGTAGGCGTCCGGACCCGCTTCCGCGTCCTCGCCTCCGCCGACGTAGCGCACCGCGCCGCTCGCCGCGTCCACCTCGAAACGGGCCGCGTCCTCGCCGGTCAAGGCGTAGGACAGCGTGTCGGACCGATCGGAGTCCACCGCCTCCACGACGCCCAGCTCCTGCGGGCCCGGCGCGTTCTCGGCCACCTCGAACTCCCAGCTCGCTTCCCGGAAAGCCGGCGCCTCGTTCAAGTCCACCACGGCCACCGTCACCCGCGCCGTCGCCCGGAGACCTCCTTGGTCCGTGGCAGTCACCAAGAGCACGTGGCTCTCCGGGCCCGTCTCGGCGTCCTCGCCCTTGCCCACGTACCGCACGACGCCGCTTCCCGCGTCCACCAGGAACCGGGCGCCGTCGCCTTCGGCGAGAGCGTAGGTCGGCGGGTCGCCCCGGTCCGGGTCCGTCGCCCCGACCGACCCCAGCGCCAGCGGCCCCGCCACGTTCTCCGCGATCTCGAAGGCGTAGGTCGAGTCCGCGAACGCAGGCGCCTCGTTCACGTCGGCGACCGCCACGACCACCTGCGTCGTCGCGCTCAGCCCGGCAAGGTCCGTCGCCGACACCTCGAACGTCCACGGCCCGGCGTCCGCCTCGTAGTCCTCGCCGGCGCCCACGTACCTCACTTCGCCGGTGCCAGCGTCCACCTCGAACCGAGCGGCCGCGGCCGGGTCGATCCCGTTCTGCGCCACCTGGTAGGCGAGCGAGTCTCCTTCGTCCAGGTCCACCCCCTCCACCGCCCCCAGCGTCAGCGGCCCGGCGACGTTCTCCGCCACCTCGAAGGCGTAGCGCTCCGCAGCGAACGCCGGCCGCTCGTTCACGTTCAGCACCCGCACGGTCACGCGGGCCTCCACCGTGTCGCCACCCTCCGAAGCGCGCGCGACCATCACGTACCGCGACCGCAGCTCGGCGTCCTCGCCCTCGCCCACATAGCTCACCTCGCCGCTCGAGGCGCCGACCTCGAACAACCCCTCGGCGCCCTCGGTCAGCACGTACTGCACCGGTCCTCCGCCGGGGCGGCCGGCGCTGATGCGGCCGAGCGCCAACGGTCCTGCCGTGTTCTCCACCAGGTCGAACTCGTACTCCGAAGCGCCGAACCCCAGTTCGCCGTCCTCGCCTTCCTCTTCCTCCTCCTCTTCTTCTTCTTCCTCTTCTTCCTCCGGCGGCTGTTCGACGAGGGAGCCGTCGACCGCGTGGCCGGTCACGTTCGACAGGGCATGGCTCCCCAGGTCCAGGTCGGCGGCAGGCTCCACCTGCGGCTGTTCCCCCGGGGGCACGGAGCTGGCCAACCTGATCGTCCCGCCGTTCAGGTTCACCGAGTCCGCGGAGCTGATCCCGTCCGAGTCCATGTCCGTCGGCTGCACGGCGTATTCGAAGACCAAGACGGCGGCGCCGGAACCCGACACGTAGTTCGCCAGCCGCGCCACGCTCCCGATCTGCAGCTCCAGCTGGGGCGTGCCGGTCACGACGACCAGCAGGTTGAAGCTGACGTGCACTCTGATCCGAGCGCCCTGCCCGTACACGCCGCCGCTGTCCGGGTTGCTGGCGACCGACACGCCGCTCACGACCGGCGTAGTCCGATGGGAGCCGTCCACTCTGTGGGAGGAGTTGTTGGAGATCGCGGCGGTGCCCAGGCCGAGGGTGGCGGCCGTGCCGCCGACGCGCGCGTCGTTGATCGTGCCGCCGTTGAGCGTCAGCGCGGCCGCGGCGACGCTGATCCCGTTGTTGTCGATGTCTGCCGCCTGGACTCTGTAGCGGAAGGTCAGCGTCTTGGTGCCGGCGCCGCCGACGTAGTTGGCTTGCCGGGTCGCCGCCCCGATCGTGAGCGCCAGCTGGGGCGTCCCCGTCACCGCCACGGCCCGACCGAAGCTCACCTGCACCTCGATCTGCTCCACCTGCCCGTAGGTCGTGCTGGTGAGCGGCGTGCTGGTGATCGACGCCCCGGTGACCGTCACCGCGCTGAAGGCGCTGCCGCTCACCTTGTGGCCCGTGCTGTTGGAGACCGCCGCGCTCCCCAGTCCCAGCGTGGCTGCGCCCCCGGCGCCGGAGATCGATCCGCCGTTGAGGGTCAGCGCGCTGGCGCCGATGCTGATCCCGTCGGAGTCCGCGTCCGAAGACTGCACGACGTACCGGAAGACCAGTCCGTTGCCGACGGTGCGCCGATACGCGGCCTGCCGCGTCGTGCTTCCGATCGTCAGCGCCAGCTGCGGCGAGCCCGTCACTGCGACGGTCGCGCTGAAGGTGACGGTGACGAAGATCCCTTCGCCCCGCTCGAAGGTGTCGCCGATGTCGGGCGAGCCGATCGAGACGCTGGACACGGTGGCGGCGGTCTGCGACCGCAACTCTCCTGCCGGCGCGCCGGCCCCGACGAGCGTCGAGACGAGAAGGGCGGCCAGCCACCGTGCGTCGGGCTGGGTTCTGCGAGCAGCGTGGGCTCTGCGAGCAGCGTGGGGAGCGCGAAGAGTGGTCATGCGGGGCCTGCACCTGCATAGGGGTCGGCGGAAGGGAAGAACAGCACAAGAGGGCAGAACAGCATCAAGCATTATAGTACCATGGTATCGAGGGGACGGGGACCGGCGCCGTGCATCCCAGCCGAGCCCGTCACCGCGAACTTGCCGGGGGCGCGGGCTCGTGGTCCGCCGTCCCTCTTGCGGAAGCCTGCTTCATGCGAAAGGCGGCGCTCCTCGCCGTGCCGAGGACGAAAGACGACATCCGGTAGTCGTTCTGCGCCGCCTGGGCGACCACGGCCCGCACCGCCGGCTGGTCCCGGTAGTCGATCCGCCGTCCGAGGGCGTACGCCATCAGCTTCTCGGCGAAGTGCCGGGCAAGGGGGACGGGCCGCTTCAGGAGGACCCGGGCCAGATCGGACGGGCCTTCGATCTCGGTGCCGTCGTAGTAGACGCCCCGCGTGTCCAGGGGCGCGCCGGATTCGCGGATGCGCCACTTGCCGGTCACGTCGAAGTTGTCGAGGGCGAGGCCGATGGGGTCGACGAGGTTGTGGCACGAAGAGCAGGCGGGGTTCCTCCGGTGCGCCTCCAGGCGCTCGCGAGTGGTCAGCTTCCGACCGTCCCGGGCGTCTTCGGTCTCCTCCAGCTCGGGTATCCCCGGCGGAGGCGGCGGAGGCGGCGTTCCCAGCAGCACTTCCATCACCCACTTGCCTCGGAGCACCGGCGACGTCCGGTTGCCCAAGGAAGTCTGCACCAGAACGCTGCCGTGGCCCAGCACGCCCCGTCGCCGGTCGTCGGGGTACTCCACGCGCCGAAAGTCGTCGCCGTGGACGCCGGGGATCCCGTAGTGGCGGGCCAGCCGTTCGTTGAGGAAGGTGTGGTTGGCGCCGTAGAGCTCCAGCAGGCTCCGGTCTCCCTGCACGAGGTCGTGAAAGAAGAGCTCGGTCTCCCGCCGCATCGACTCGGCGAGCTGGCGGCTGTAGTTGGGAAAGCGCAGCGCGTCCGGGCTTACGCGGTCCAGGTCCTGAAGGCGCAGCCACAACGCCGCGAAGCGCGTCGCCAGGGCTTCCGAGCGGGGGTCCGCCAGGAGCCGGCGGGCGTGGACCTCCAGCCCGTCGGGGTCGGCCAGCTCCCCGGCCTTCGCGGCGGCCAGCAGTCGGCGGTCCGGGTTTGTTCCCCAGAGGAAGAAAGACAGGCGAGCGGCCAGGTCTTCTCCCGAAAGCAGGTACGCCTCGCCGGGTCGGACGCCGTCGGGCTCCTGCTCCATCCGGAAGAGGAAGTGGGGGCTGGCAAGGATCGCCTCCACGGCCGCGCGGACTCCTGTCTCGAACCCGCCTTCTCCCGCTCCCAGCTCGTAGAACGCCAGCAGGGCGTCCGCCTCGTCCTCGCCCACCTCCCGGCCGTACGCGGCCTCGGCCAGGCGCGACACGATTGCTCGGGCGCAGGGAAGCGCCTCCGCGCCGGAGGTGGGCCGGCAGGAGAAGACGCGGCGCCGGGCCTCGAAGTCGGACACGCCGGTGACGTTGTACGGTCCCTCGACGGTCAGGCTGGCCAAGTGGGGCGGCGACGTGGTGCCGTAGCTGGTTTCCGTGCCCGAGAGGGACCAGTCGTTGGGGCGGATCAGGTCCTCGTAGGGACCGTCCATGCGCCGCACGAACGCCGCCGTCACCCGTCGCTCCCCGGCCCGCGCGAACACCGGCTCCGTGCGCACGGGGAACTCCTTGCGGCCCTGGAAGTCGATCTCGCCGCCGTACCGCACCAGAGCGACCCGCTCGCCGTCCACGGAGACGTCCACGTCGTGGAATCGCTCGCCCCAGCCCGACATGAAGCTCATCGAGAAGACGTACTCGCCGTCGGCGGGGAAGGAGTGGAGGACGCTGATCCCGCCCCGGGTGCCGTAGGGCGCGCCCTCCGCCCGCTCCCACTCGTGCTGGGAGACCGAGGGAGGGTTCGCGTACGCGACCGCCGCCGGGACCGCATCGGCGTTGCCGACCGCCCGTCGCGCCACCTCCGAAGCGGCGGTCAGGTAGGCGTCCATGACCGTGGGCGAAAGGCTCTGGGCGTCGGCCACGTTGTCGAAGCCGTCGCTGATGCGGTCTTCGGGCAGCCACTCCGCGGGATCCACCTCCAGCCCGAACACGTCCCGCACGACGCGCGCGTACTCGGCCCGGTTCAGGCGCTGGAAGGGGCGCGAGCCCGGACGGGGGCGAGCGGCGGCCGCCTCGTCGATCGTCTCCTCCATGAACCGGGCGAGCGCCTCGAGGGTGTCTCCGGCGGGTCTTCGGGCGCCGGGCGGAGGCATCATCCCGGCCCGCAGCTTGCGGATCATCCGCTCCGCCGTCTGGGCCGCGACGGGCGCGTCGCCGGTCTTGAACCCTTCCAGCGACAAGTTGCCCACAAGCCTTCGGTTGTTGTGGCAGCGCACGCAGTAGCGCGCCACCACGTCGTCGTGCGCGTCGGACGGCCGGGCGACCGGTCCAGCGGTCGGCAGTCCGCCGCCGACGGCACGGCTGATCGGTCGGGCGCCGGCCCCCCGGTCCGAGCGGCCTCCGTCCGGCCCGTCGAGGGAGCCTCTCGGGCTGCCGTTCCATCCGGCCGCGACGAACACGCTTGCCACCACGACGCCGGCGGCGATTCCCTTCGTCATCCTTGCAGTTTCCGCCCGTCGCGGGGAGGCGCGCAAGTCGAGCCCCGGTCGCGCGGACCGGCCTCGTGGGCGCCCCGCCGAAGATCGTCGCCAGCGGTCATCGAGCCAGCGCGGTCACCGAGCCAGCGCCAAGACCCGTGCCAGCAGCCGCCCCTCGAAGCCGTCGAACAGCTCGCCGTGGCCGCGCACGATGCGGGCGACCGCATCGGCGGGTCCGACGTCCGGGTCCATCAACTCCCTTGCAAGGGCCTGGACGGCGCGAGCAGCGGTCGAGCCGTGGAGTTCCGCCGCGTCGGCAAGCGCTTCCAGCGCGGTGTTCCGGCCCGAAGCCCGCGCCGCCAGCGCCACCAGCAGGTCGGCGCGATCGGGCTCGCGGTCCGCCGTCGCCGTCGCCGCGACGACTTCGAAAGCTCGACGGGCGGCGCGCTCGTCTCCGGCCGCTTCGCCGACCACTCCCTGCAGGTAGCGGACGAGGCGCTCGTCCGGATCGTAGGGCCGCCCCTGTCCAAGGGACTCGGGCCACCGCAAGGCGGCCACCAGGTGCTCGCGGGCCGCCCGGTGGTCGGCGGCCTCGACTTCGGCGACGGCCGAAGCGGCGTGGGCCAGCTCGTAAAGGCGGTGGCTCTCCCGCGAGTTCTCCGACGGAAGGACCTGCACCCGATCCATGATCTCCGCCGCTTCCAGAGGCCGGTCCACGGCGAGGAGCGAGCGCGCGTGGAGCAACGCCAAGTCGAAGTCGCCGGGGAAGGCTTGGCGCGCCCGCGACGACGCCTCCAGCGCCGCTTCCCACTCGCCCGATTCCTGGGCGTGGCGGACCAGGACGATCCGCAGGGGCCGGCTCTCCGGGTCCAGCTCCACGGACCGCGCCAAGTCCGCCGCCGGATCGCGGCCCTCGACGGCCTGGAGGAGGCGCCCCCGGGCGACGTAGGCCGGGCCGTACTCCGGCGTGTCCCCAAGGGAAGCCATGATCGGCCCGGCTTCCTCGTCCCGGTCGAGAGCCCACAAGTTCAGCGCCAGCAGGTAGGTCCACAGCCAGTGGTCGCTGCTGTCCGCGGCCCAGCGAAGCACGGGCAGGGTCTCGGGCCGGTAGGGGAAGGCGAAGGCGGGGTCGCCGGCGTCGGCGAGCAACGTCGGGTCCTCGGCAAGGAAGGCTCGCCAGGCGGCGGCGACCGGGCCGCCGTGACGAGGGGCGCGGCCGGCCAGCTCCAGCAGCGCGGCGGCGTCTTCGGGGAGCCCTCGCGCGGCGTAGCTCGCAGCCAGCTCCAAGAGCGACTGGTCGGGGTACTCGCCCCGAAGCGCGTCCAGCAGCCGCTGCCCGCCGGGCGGCGTCGGGCCGGGGGCTTCCGGCGCCGCCGCCGGCTCCTGCGGGGCGCCCGTCTCTTCCGGCTCCTTTGCCGCGCCCGCCTCCGCCGCCGCCAGCTCGGCCAAGTGCTCCTCGGCCAGCGCGAAGTGGTGAAGCGGGTCGATCTCCAGCAGCGCGGCTCGGGCTCGCCGGGCGGCGCCGCGGTCCGACGCGCGCCGGCCGGCGATCGCCAGCAGCTGGAGCGCGGGAATGCTGCGACGGTCGAAGTCCATGGCCAGCTCGGCGTAGCGGGCGGCCTCGTCCCAATCTCCTTCGACGGCCATGACCTCGGCCAGCCGGACGTAGGACGCCGAACGATACGCCGTCGATCTGGCCGACCAACCAAAGGAATCGCGCGCGTCGGCGATCCGGCCGAGGGCCAGGTGCAGGTTGCCCGCCAGAAAGTTCGCCTTGGCGTCGTAGGTGTTCAGCTGAAGCGCCCGGAAGACGCGCGTCAGCCCCTCTTCGTAGCGGGCCGAGCGCAGGGCCAGCTCGGCGAGCCCCAGGAGCGCCTCCCGGTTCCAGGGCTCACTCTCCAGCGCCGACTCGAAGAGGCGACGGGCCTCCCGGTAGCGACGCGCCCGCGCCAGCTCCCGCGCCTCGAACGCCAGCCGGTCCGCCTCCGGAAGAGCCTCCCAGGCGTCCGGCGGGGTCGTGAAGGGGCGCGAGAGGAGGCGCCCGTCCCGGTCCGACCCGTGCTCCAGGTCCAGCGCCTCGAGCCGCACCCGGTAGGGCTGATCCGCCGGCACGTCGAACTCGGCAGTGTGGGCGACCAGGGCCGAGAGCCGGACCGGCGCCTCGTGAATGCGGCGCTCGCCCGACCACACCTGCAACGTGTCCTCCACGTCGCCGAAGGCGTTGACGGTCACCGAAAGCCGATTCCCCGCCCGCTCGACGTGCATGGCGCCTTCCCGGGAAGCGTCGGTCAGGCCCCCGGTCCCCTCCAGCGGAAACCACGTCTCGGTCCAGCGGCTGGCCGACAGCGGATCGAAGCCGGCCTGCGCGACGGGGTTGACGTGGTCGGCGGGCGAGTACTGCACGAAGAGGCGCCCCGCCTGGAACTCCACGTACTGGCCGTCCGCGTCGGTCAGCAGCTCTTCCCACACGCCGCCCTCCCTGGACAGCGCCCAGAGCCACATCTTCTGGCCCGGCATCTCCTCGTACCGCGCCCAGTGTCCCCAGCCCCATCCCTCGTCGTGGTAGTAGCCGCCGAAGAAGTCGTTCAGCTCCCCGACGACGTGGTACGACTTGTGGCCTCCGAAGGCGTTGTTCCTGTACAGCGGCAAGTAGCGGCCCGATTCGTCGATCGGCCACGGCCGCTCCCGGCCCGAGTGCTCCAGGTACGACCGACCGGGCACGAAGAGTTCCAGGTCGTCGCGCGCGAACGCCGCCGCCGTCATCCAGCTGTAGTAGGGCTGCTCCAGCGGCGTCGGGTTGTACCACAGGACGCGGGTCTCGAAGTAGGCCCGGTCCGGCGGAAGACGCACCTCGACCCGCCAGTGCGTTCGCGAAGGCAGGTCCATCGCTCCCACGAAGACGCTGGCGCTGCCGTCGTCGTTCTCCCGAGTCGTCCACTCCACGGGGGTCGCGGTCGCAGGCGTGTGGCCGATGACGCCGAAGTTGAACTCGATCCCGCCCGACGTCCACGGGCCCCGGAGCGCGATGTTGCGGAACTTCATCACCTCGTTGCGGTAGACGAACTCCCGCCCGGTCTCCTTGACCACCGCGCCCCACACCTTCCCGCCCGCCTCGGGCAGGACGAAGACCCGGATCAGGTCGTTCTCGAGCGTCGCCACGCGCCACTGCCTGGGCTCCGAGGACGATGCGTACCCGTCGAAGGCGTGGTAGGGGTAGAGCCGTCGGTCCCGGACGAGCATGGGCACAGGGTCCGGGTCCGAGAAGGGGTAGGTGTCGAGCGTCCTCATTTCCTCGAACACGAGAGTTCTCCGCCGGTCTTGCGAGCGGGCGTCCGCGGCCGTCGCGCATGCGGCGGCAACGGCGAAGAGCGCGAACGCCGGACGGCGCCACGACGTCATGTCGACCCTCCATGATCGGACGAGCGGCGGCGGGACCCTCTCTGGCCCACGTCGCCAAGCTAGGCTTACGTTGGCCCCGGTCCCGGAGCAAGCGCGGTTGCCGACCATCCGCCCGCGCAGCGCGCGCAGACAGACCCACGGAGGTTCCCGCAAGCGTGAGCCCGACACCCTCTTGAGACCGGAGACCGTCCAGCTTCAGCGGGCGATGCGGGGGCTGGACTACGTGGCCGAGCCGTCGATCGTCACCGCCGTCTACTTGGCCCGGGCGATGGAGAAGCCCCTGCTGGTGGAGGGCGACGCGGGGGTCGGCAAGACGGAGATCGCCAAGGTCATGGCCGGCGTTCTCGACACCGAGCTGATCCGGCTGCAGTGCTACGAGGGGCTCGACGCCAACGCCGCCCTCTACGAGTGGAACTACCAGAAGCAGCTGCTGCGCCTGCGCATCGCCTCCGACGGCGAAGCGGCCGCCACCGGCGACGGACTGGAGGACCTGATCTTCAGCCGGCGCTACCTGCTGGAGCGGCCGCTGCTCCGCGCCATCACCAGCAAGGCGAAGGCGCCGGTCCTCCTGGTCGACGAGATCGACCGCGCCGACGGCGGCTTCGAGGCGTTCCTGCTGGAAGTGCTCTCCGACTTCCAGGTCACGATCCCCGAACTCGGCACGATCCGCGCCGCGCGACGGCCCCTGGTCGTGCTCACTTCCAACCGGACGCGGGAGCTGGGAGACGCCCTTCGCCGGCGCTGCCTCTACCTGTACATCGAGCATCCGACGCTGGAGAAGGAAACCGAGATCATTCGCGCGAAGGTGCCTGGGGTCGGGGAGCGGCTGGCGGAGCAGATCGCCCGCTTCGCCGGGGAGCTCCGGGCCCTCCGGCTCGCGAAGCCGCCGGGCGTGGCCGAAACGCTGGACTGGGCCGCCGCGCTGGTGATGCTGCACAAGGACGGGCTGGACGCCGACACGGTGAACGACACCCTGGGCTGCCTGGTCAAGGACCGGGAAGACGCGCGGCGCCTCGATTCCGGCCAGGTGGGGGCCTTGGTCGGGAAGGCGGGCGGCGCGGCTGCCGAGCCCGGGCCGGCGGGGTCGGACGGGTGCGCCGAGTGACCGGGGACCGGGGGCCGAGGGAGAAGAAGCGCGCTCCGCTCTGCCGGCCGCCGCCCGCGCGGCCCGATTCGCCGCCGCCCGACGACCTGATCGTCCACTTGGCGCGCTTCGGCGAGGAGCTTCGCCGCTCCGGCGTGGCCGTGGGCCTCAAGGACGAGATCGACGCGGCGCGCGCCCTGCCGTTGGTGGACATCGGCGACCACCGGGAGGTGCGGCTGGCGCTGCGCTGCGCCCTGAAGGTTCCCTACCGCCACTGGCCCATCTTCGATCGCCTCTTCTTCGAGATGTGGAGAACGGGGCGCCGGTCCCCGGGACGTTCCGCGCAGCGCTCCAGGGCGGGCGAGCCGCCACGGCCGTGGCCGGGCCGCCCCAATCCAATGGAGGACTTGCGCCGCAAGCTGGCCCGGGCCGACGCCCGCCCCGAGGGTCCGGCCCCGGACCCGGAGGCGCAGCGTCTCGGCTGGAGTCCCCGAGCCGTCCTTCGCCGCAAGTCCTTCGAGCGCTGCACGGACGACGACCTGGCCGAGCTGGAGCGGATCTTCGAGCGGCTCGCGCGCCGGCTCGCCACCCGTCGCAGCCGCAAGATGGTTCCCCGCCCCCGGGGACCGGCGGTGGACGTCCGGCGCAGCTTCCGCCATTCCCTGGCCCGGGGCGGGGAGCTCGTCGTGCTGGCGCGACGCGACCGCGCCGTCGAGAGGCCCCACGTCGTCGTCCTCTGCGACACCAGCGGTTCGATGGACCCCTATGCCCGCTTCTTCCTGGCGTTCGTGACGGCGCTGAAGAAGGTGGTTCCCGGCGTGGAGGCCTTCGCCTTCGACACCAGCCTCAAGCGGATCACCCCCTGGATCGCCGGGGGCGACGTCGCCGCCACGCTGAGGCGCCTCGACCGAAGCGCGGGCGACTGGTCCGGCGGCACCCGCATCGGCGAATGCCTGGCCCGCTTCGCGGCCGAGCACTTGCGGAACACCGTCTCGGCCGATACATCGGTCCTGATCTTCAGCGACGGTCTGGACCGCGGCGACACGGAGGCGTTGGAGGGGGCCTTGACGGCGATCCGCAGGCGCGCCCGCCGGGTCGTGTGGCTCAACCCGCTGATGGGGTACTCGGAGTACCGGCCCGAGGCGAGGGGGATGAAGGCCGCGCTGCCCCACGTGGACGCTCTGGTTCCTGCCCACGACCTTCACTCCCTGGAATCCCTGCTGACGACCTTGGAGCGCAGATGAGAATCGACGAGACGGTGGAGATCGCGGCGCCGGCGGACTCGGTTTGGGCGTTCCTGGCCGACCCGGAGCGGGTCGCGGCGGCGTTGCCGGGCGCGGAGATCGCCGAAAGGGTTGGCGAGAACGCCTACAAGGGCGGCATGTCGGTGAGCGTCGGACCGCTGGCGGCCTCGTACACGGGGACCGTGTCGTTCGACCTGAACGAGGCCGAGCGCTCCGCGGTCGTCCGCGCGCGGGGGCAAGGCAAGGCCGGCATGGGCACCGCGGAGATGACGATGAGCAGCACCGTCGAGGCCCTGGCCCACGACCGGACGCGCGTCGCCGTGTCGGCGAAGCTCGTGGTGACCGGCATCCTGGCCCAGCTGGGACGCGGCATGATCCAGCACGTGTCCAAGAAGATGATCAAGGACTTCGCGCAGATCGTCGCCGGCCAGGTCGCGGGGGACGAGCGCGTCGCACGGGACGAAGCCGCAAAGGAGGCGTCATGATCCCGCCGCACTTCGACTACCACGCCCCCGGCAGCCTCGACGAGGCGTTCGCGCTGCTGGGGCGCCTCCCCGACGCCAAGGTCATGTCGGGCGGGCAAAGCCTCCTGCCGATGCTCAAGCTCCGGCTGGCGTCGCCGGCCCACGTCGTGGACATCGGTCGCGTGCCGGGGCTGGATCGCATCGTCGAATCGGACGGCTTCCTGCGCATCGGCGCGCTGGCCACGGAGGCGCAGCTGGAGCGGGACCCCGCGGTTGCCGCCCGCTGGCCGATCCTGACCGACACGGCCAAGGTCGTGGCCGACCCGCTGGTGCGGAACCGGGCCACGATCGGCGGCAACCTGGCCCACGGAGACCCGGCCAACGACCACCCGGCCACGATGCTGGCGGTCAGGGCGCAGGTCGTGGTCCAGGGCGCGGCCGGCGAGCGCGCGATCGGGATCGACGACTTCTTCCACGGCCTCTTCATCACGGCGCTGGAGCCCCGCGAAGTCCTTACCGAGATCCGCGTGCCGATCCCGGAGAGCGGTCCCGGCGGCGCTCGGCGCAGCGGCGGCGCCTACCTCAAGCTGGAGCGCAAGGTGGGGGACTACGCCGTGGCCGGCGTGGCCGTGCAGCTCTCGCTGGAGGAGGACGGCACGGTGGCCCGGGCCGGCGTCGGCCTGACCAACCTGGGCTTCGCGCCCCTCCGCGCCGAGGAAGCGGAAGCGGCGCTCGTGGGCCAGGTTCCCGGGGACCGGTCCATAGCCGAAGCCGCCGAAGCCGCGTCGGAAGCCGCCGACCCGGTGGCCGACCGCCGGGGCTCGGTCGAGTACAAGAAGAACATGGCCCGCGTGCTGGCGGGGCGGGCCGTCCGCAAGGCGCTTGCGCGCGCGGGAGCGTAGAACGATGGCCAAGCACGGAATCACCGTCACCGTCAACGGCGAGAAGCACGAGCGCGAAGTCGAGTCGCGGCTGCTTCTCGTCCACCTGATCCGCGACGACCTCCGCCTTACCGGCACCCACGTCGGCTGCGACACGACGCACTGCGGCGCGTGCACCGTCCTGGTGGACGGCGTGCCCGTCAAGTCGTGCACGGTGCTGGCCGTCCAGGCCGCGGGCGCGGAGATCCGCACCGTCGAGGGACTGGCCGGCAGCGACGGCCTGCACCCGCTTCAGGAGGGCTTCCAGGAGGAGCACGGCCTTCAGTGCGGCTTCTGCACGCCGGGAATGCTGATGACCGGCGTCGCCCTGCTGGAGGCGAACCCCGACCCCAGCGAGGCGGAGATACGCGAGGCGATCTCGGGCAACCTCTGCCGCTGCACGGGCTACGTGAACATCGTCAAGGCGGTGCGTCGCGCCGCGGAAAACACGGCTGCGAGCAACGTCGCGACCGAGACCGAGGAGGCCGCATGACCACGCCCAGGACTTCCGCCAAGATCTGCGGCATGGGCCACTCCATGAAGCGCAAGGAGGACCCGCGCTTCCTCCAGGGCAAGGGCGCCTACATCGACGACCACGTCCTGCCGGGGATGCTCTGGCTGGACATCGTCCGAAGCCCCGTCGCCCACGGGAAGATCAAGAAGATCGACACGGCCAAGGCGCTGGAGACGCCCGGCGTGCTGGCCGTCCTGACCGGCAAGGACCTGGAGGCGTACAACCTGCACTGGATGCCGACCCTGATGTCGGACACCCAGATGGTGCTGCCCACGGACACGGTCATGTACCAGTCCCAGGAGGTGGCCGGCGTGATCGCAACCAGCCGGTACGCCGCCGCCGACGGCGTGGCCGCCGTGGAAGTCGAGTACGAGCCGATGACGCCCGTGGTCGATCCGTTCAGGGCGCTCGATCCGGACGCGCCCGTGCTGCGAACCGACAAGGAGGGCCAGACGGACAACCGAATCTGGCACTGGGAGGACGGCGACAGGGAGGCCACGGATCGGGTCTTCCGAGAGGCGGACGTGGTGGTGCGCGAGAAGATGCACATCCCGCGCATCCACGTGGCGTCGATCGAGACGTGCGGCTGCCTGGCGGACTTCAACCCCGTCGAGGGACACCTGACCGTCTACATGACCACGCAGGCGCCCCACGCCATCCGAACCGTGCTGGCGCTGGTGGCCGGCCACGTGGGCCTGTCGGAGGAGAAGATTCGCGTCGTGTCGCCGGACATCGGCGGCGGCTTCGGCGGAAAGGTGCCGGTCTACCCCGGCTACGTGATCGCCATTGCCGCGTCGGTGGTGCTGGGCAAGCCCGTCAAGTGGATCGAGGACCGGATGGAGAACCTCCAGGCCGACTCCTTCGCCCGCGACTACCACATGGACGCCGAGCTGGCCGCCGACGCCGACGGCCGCATCCGCGGGCTGCGCATCAAGACGCTGGCCGACCACGGCTACTCCGACGCCCAGGCGTCGCCGTCCAAGTTCCCGGCCGGACTCTTCTCGATCTGCACGGGCTCCTACGACATGGAGCAGGCGTTCGCAGAGGTGGACGCGGTCTACACGAACAAGCCGCCGGGGGGCGTGGCGTACCGCTGCTCGTTCCGGGTCACGGAGGCCGTCCACTGCATCGAGCGGATGGTGGACGTGCTGGCTCAGGAAGTGGGCAAGGACCCGGCCCAGCTGCGGGCCGAGAACTTCATCGCCAAGGACGCGTTCCCCTACAAGTCGCCGTTGGGCTGGGAGTACGACAGCGGCGACTACCACGCCGCGCTGGAGAAGGCCAAGGAGATCGTCGGCTACGACGACTTGCGCAGGGAGCAGGCCGAGAAGCGCGCCCGGGGCGAGTTCATGGGGATCGGCATCTCCAGCTTCACCGAGATCGTGGGCGCGGGGCCGGCGGAGCAGTTCGACATCCTGGGCATCAAGATGTTCGACTCGGCCGAAGTGAGGGTGCACCCGACGGGCAAGGCGATTGCCCGCTTCGGCACCAAGTCGCAGGGGCAGGGGCACGAGACCACCTACGCCCAGATCCTGGCCGAGGAGCTGGGGCTGCCCGCCGCCCACATCCAGATCGAGGAGGGCGACACCGACACCGCGCCCTACGGCTTGGGCACTTACGCCAGCCGCTCCACGCCCACCGCCGGTGCGGCCGCGGCGATCGCGGCGCGGAAGATCAGGAAGAAGGCCGCCAAGATCGCCTCGCACCTGCTGGAGGTCGGCGAGGCGGACTTGGAGTGGGAGCCCGGCAAGTTCTCGGTCAAGGGCGCGCCCCAGAAGTCGGTGACGATCCAGGACGTGGCGTTCGCGGCGTACACCAACCCGCCGCCGGGAACGGAGCCGGGGCTGGAAGCGGTCAACTACTACGACCCGCCCAACCTGACCTTCCCCTTCGGCAGCTACATCTGCGTCGTGGAGATCGACCGGGGCACCGGCGAGGTGAAGGTGCGGCGCTTCGTGGCCGTGGACGACTGCGGCAACATCATCAACCCGATGATCGTGCAGGGGCAGGTCCACGGCGGGCTGACGCAAGGGCTGGGGCCGGCGCTGTACGAGGAGATCCCCTACGACGAGGACGGGAACAACCTGGCCGGCTCGTTCATGGACTACCTGGTGCCCACCGCCGTCGAGACGCCCGCCTGGGAGACGGCCCACACGGTCACGCCGTCGCCGCACCATCCGCTGGGCGCCAAGGGCGTGGGCGAGTCGGCCACCGTGGGCGCTCCGCCGGCGATCGCCAACGCAGTCGTGGACGCCCTGGCCCACCTGGGCGTTCGCCACGTCGAGATCCCGATCACCCCCGACCGCGTGTGGGCGATCCTCAAGGAGAAGGGAGCGGCGGAGTAGGGCGGGAGCCGCGGGCCGGCGCGCCGGGCGTACGGACGAGCCCAAGGCCGGGGCGCCCCGAGCACGACCCCGTCGCCGCGCTGTTGCGCCGGAACCGACGATGGGCCGATTCGGTCGCCCGCGCTCGCCCGTCGCGCTTCGCCGCCTTGGCCGCGGGCCAGTCGCCGGCGCTGATGTGGATCGGCTGCTGCGATTCCCGGGTGGTCCCGACCGAGCTCCTCGACCTGGACCTGGGCGACGTCTTCGTCCACACCAACGTCGCCAACTTGGTGAAGCCCGACGACGCCGGCGCTCTTTCGGCGCTCCAGCACGCGGTCGACAACCTCCGCGTGGACCATGTCGTCGTGTGCGGCCACACCCGCTGCGCAGGCGTCGAGGCGGCGGTCTCCAACACCGCCGACGGCCACTTGGCCGAGTGGGTACGGCCGATCAGGGAGTTCTACGCGACAGAGTTGGCCAAGGGCGCGGTCTTCGGCCAGGACCTTCGCGAGGAGTTCGACGCCCTCTGCCGAGCCAACGTCGTCAACCAGGTGTCCACCCTCTTGGGAACGCCGCTTCTCAAGCGCGCCTGGGAGCGTCGGCGGGCTCCCGAGGTTCACGGCTGGCTCTACCGAGTGGAGGACGGGCTGATCGAGCCGCTCTGTCGCCGTTCGCCCGATCAGGCGCCCAGCACTGAACCACGGCTCCGTCAGCCGACGCGTACTTGACCTTGAGCGCCTCGTGCCGTTCGCGCCAGCGCGCCAGCGACTGCGCCCACTGGTCGCTGCCGAACGTACGCAGCAGAGCGAATGCCTCGGGTTCGATCTGATAACAGTACTTCGGACTGTTGACAGGGCGGTCCGGCTGGTCCGGGTTGGCCACGATCAGTCCAGCGTCCACGAACTGGTGAAGCGTGAAGCGCCGGAAGGTTTCCCTCGTGTTGGGCGCGTAGGTCCGTCCGTAGTGCGTTCTTGCCCACTCCATTATGGGCGTCGTCCCGATTGGAGGATTCGACGCGGACGCCCACGAGTCGGCAGGTCGCATCTTCAGGAGGGCCAGCAGCGCGAGGGCCGAGCGTTCGTTCTGCTGAGCCCTGGGCAGGCCAAGTTCGCGTAGTGCCGCCAACGCTTCGTCGATTCGCTTCTGGGGACGATTGGCTTTGGGCATGTGATGCATCTCCTTGCAGTAGGTGCGAAGGGCTTCGTCGGCCGCTTGGCCGATCAGGGGTTCGTCCAGCACCGCGCCCAGACGCGTCAGGCTCTCGCCGTCGGGATACCTCAACCTCCGCAGGTCGCCGGCGTTGACTTGCGTGTGGCCGGAGAACTGTCGGAAGTAGCTGTCGACCCAGGTGCTGTTCAGAAAAGTCGCCAGACCCAGCGCTTGTGCACGCTCGAGAGGCCTGCCGAACTGATGAAAGTAGTTGAGATGATTCTCCAGGCCGAGATGGCGGGCGTCCGAAAAAGATGGGTCAACGACGGATGCGACGACGCGACGCGGCTCTTCCTTGGTCGTGAACCGCTTGGTAACCACGTACCATCCCGAAGGCACCAGGACCCGTCTCGTCTGCTCCGAAATCGACAGCGCCTGAGGCTTGTTTACATCCGCGGGCCAGTGGACTCTCATGTTCTGGAAGTTGACAGGGTGAAGCAACGGCGCTGCGTCTTCCGACCCGTTGGGCGAAGCGAAGTGACCACGCAACCGGAATCCGACAACTGGTCCGGTGGACACTTGCAAGCCCAGACGACGCAGAGAGCCAGGCAGTTTGGCCACGCTTCGAGCAAGTCGAAGGCCCCATGCGTCCGACGGTAGCCTCAGCACGATGTCCGCGTCGTCGGGCAGGACCACTTCGTCCGGCTTGGCTTCTCGAGTCCACGCTGGATCTTCTGCCACGCCGTCGTTGAACGACAGCGACACGAAGCGATTCCTCGACGCTCCCCGTTGCAGCGCCAGCACGACGTTCTCCTGCAGTACGGCATCCTCTTCGAATGCCTGGTCCCGCCGAGCGAACAAGTGGATGCGACGAATCGTTGCGGAATCGAGGAGATACCGGCGGAATCGTCTGAAGTAGGTGCCGTTGCAAAAACTCCTTGGCACGATTGCGACGATGGTTCCACCTGGCCTGACGACGTGCACGGCAAGGCCTAGGAATGCGGCGTACAGGTTGGGCGCCGCAATGCCGAGCGCGTCCAGTCGGCCGCGAAGCTCAGATCTGGATGAGAGCTTCCTGTATGGAGGATTGAGAACCGCCGCGTCGTATCGTTCGCGTCCATCGAAGATGCTGCCGAATCCGTCCCCCGACGCCCATGCGGCGAAGTCCTCCAGCCGCAGCGAGACTTGACAGCTCACGCCAAGTGCACCGCAAGCTTGACGAACCGCTTGCGCACTGCGTTCCAGGAAGGGTCGCAGCGCCGGGTCGATCTCGAAGGCCGTGATTCGCAAGGAAGCCGGCGGTCGCTCCCGACCGAGGCTGTGGGCTGCAAGCGTCGTAAACAGCGTCCCCGCTCCAGCTCCGGGATCCAAGATATGGAACGACCGCTGGCCGACATCGTGCTCGAACATCGACGCCATGAGCTCCGCCACCCAGATCGGCGTGAAGTACTGAGCCAGTTGGTCCTGGCGGTCGGGCGCCAGCTGTGCCCTTGCGGCGTCGCGCACAACGTCGGCTACTGTCAACAGACCATTGGCGGTCGGGGCAACCTTCATGCGCACCATCACGCTCTCTCTTCGACGACAGCGTCCGCGAATTGCCGGCCGGGGTTCAACGCTTTCGACCCACGACCACCGCCATCGGTCCTTCGCGCCAAGCGCACTCGGCGTGGAAGCCGGCGGCGTGCACGGCAGCAAGCTCTTCTTCCATCGGGTGGTACGTGTCCTCGTCGGCCCATTCGGCAAAGTGCTCGAACGCGCGCTCCCTCGCAACCCCCTGGGCGACCATGTGCGCCGCCCACCGATCGTAGGTGGCGGCTTGCCCGGCGGCGTCGGCGGGCATCACGGCGTCGGCGTTGACGAAGACGCCGCCGGCGGGGAGTGCATTGAAGACGCGTTTGTACAAGCGACGCTTTTCCGACATCAGGGGTACGTGATGAAGAGCCAGGGACGCCACGGCGGCGTCGCAGCAGGGGAGCGGTTCGTGATAGGATTGCTGCAGAAAGCCGATGCGGTCGTTGAAGCGGACCAGCCGCACCCGCGCCTGGTCGATCATCTCGCCATCGACGTCGAGAAGGGTGGCCGTCGGAGCGAAGCCGTCCAGCGCGGCGCGCTCGAGAACCGCCTGGGAGAGCGCTCCGGTTCCCGCGCCCAAGTCTAGAACTCGCCTCGGCCGCGCCGCGGCGACCTGCTCCGCCGCAACCGAAAGCATGACGTCGTAGCCGGGAATGAAGCGCCGAATGGCCTTGTCGTAGGCAGCAACCTCGACGCCCAGATGAGTGCGCACGGAGTGGGACATGGCGTAGTTTGGCGGATTCGCTCCCGGGCGGAAAGGGCTCTCTGATCCATTCGGTCGAGCCCCGACCGGCGCCGGCTGCGCCCCTCCCGGCCGCACCGGATGGACAGCCTCCGCGAGGGTCGGGGGTGAACCGTGCCCCGCCCAGGCTGGCCTCCGCTCGCCCAGGCCGGCCTCCGCTCGCTCCGCATAATGCTGGGGCTGACCCAGCGCGAGCTGGTGGACCGCCTCCGCGTCAGCCCGATCACCGTTGGGAAGCCGGGAAGTCCTGGCCCAACGCATGTCCCATCGTCATCTCTGGGCCTCTGCAACCCTCGCGACAACATCTTCGGCCACCTTCAGCACCTCGACGGGCACGCTGACCTTCGCGCCGGCAAGAATCTGCAGCGCGACTACCAGCGGCCACAGTGACCGGGCCTTCGCTGGATCGCCGGACAACACCTCCAGCAGATCCCGAGCCCGTGCGCCCTCGACGAGCAGGTCGTTGGTGCGACCGGCCATCTCGGCCACCATGTTCTCGTTGCTGGTGTCCAATTGCCTGTACAACCACAGCACGTCCGTCACCACTTCCTGTCCGTCGCCGTCTTGTCCACGCGCTCGAGCGCGTATCCACCGAGCGAGCCACTTGGCCGGTATCCCGGCTCCGCCGGTCGCATCGCCGAATCGTTGTTCCAGCTCGCTGCTCGTCTCGATCGCCAGTAGGGGCTGCCTCGTCCAACACTCGGCGTCGCCCTTCACAACCAGCGCGTCGAGCAACGCTGTGCGTTCGTGTGCGGAGCCGTCGGCCCCGCAGCTGTCCAGAATCTCTTGACAGGTTGCAATCGCCTTGTGGAAGAGCCCAGACAGCAACTCCGACCGAGCCCGCTTGGCCAGTGTGCTGCGTACAAGAGTCCTGTACGTTGGCGCGGAATCGTCGCCGAAACGTTGCACCAAGGCGTCGAAAGTTCGTATCGCATCGACGTGACGACTCAATTGGAGCTGAAGACAGCCCTTGTCATAAAGTGCCTCAGCCAAGCATCCACGCAGCCCGGGCGTGACCGCCGGTTCGCAGTGCCTGACCATGTCGTCGCAAATACGAATGGCTTCGCCAAGGCCGCCGGATCGGTGAAATATCCTGCTCGCGAGACCATGGGAAAGAGCAACGTCTTCCCTGATCTCCGGTGACTTCTCCTTCCAGTACCGGCCAAGGATCCATTGGCAGTATGCGAGTGCATTCAAGCGACGGCCTTGATTGTAGGAAAGGCGGCCGAGATTGAGGAGCGCCCGGCTGGCCTTCGCCCTGGTCTGCGCGTCGTCACGGCCTTCGCACTCCTGAACCGTCTGCTTCCACGTTGCCGCTGCCGCTTCCGGCGCCGAGTTGGCGATGTCCGGATCCTCGTCGAGGGCACGCCGCAAGCCGGCTGCGATCAGCCGATCACCGGTAGCGAAGTCCTCGTTCAGCATACTGCCGAAATTGTTCTTGTCGTAGAAGTTCGCCATGAACAGAATCAAGTGCTTTACGACATCGACTGCGTCGCGGTCGCGGCGCAGCTTGTAGTAGAAACAGTAGAGGCGCTCCGCGACAGCGTATCGACGCCGACCGTTGTTGCGCTGGACGACCACCGCGCCCCGGCGTTCGAGCCTGCCGAGCAGCACGGAGACCACGCGAACGTCCTTGCCAGCCCGCGCTGCCACCTCGCCCGACGTCGAGGGACGCCAAAGATCAATGACCGCCACGAACACCCGCCGCTCGGCCTTGGGCAGCGCTTCCAAGTTGCTCCGAAAGTACTCGGTGTGCTCGTCGACAAGCATGACCATGTCCTCGACGAGCCGACGCATCGACCGGTGCTGAGAAAGGGCCGCTACCATGACAAGAAGCCGGGGATTTCCGCCGGTCAGGATCTCGAGCGGGCGCACTTGACGTTCCGTTGCGGCGCGGCCTGTCACGGTCTTCCACAGGCGACAGCACTCATCCAGGGTCAGAGGGTCGAGCCCGAGAACCCTGAACATCTCGAAAAACGAAGCCTTGGTGTCGTCCAGCCCCTCGAAGCGACGTGTTGCGCTCGCCAGCAAGATCAACCTTGGTTCCGTCTGCAACACCTGCCGAAGCTGCCATCCAAGGTCTTCGTCGACGGCGTCGTTCAGTGCGTGCAGGTTCTCGACCATCACCACCAACTTCTTGCCCAGGCGTTCGACGGCGTCCAGCACGGTCGCCCGTACCCGGTCGGCGAGCCCCTCGCTTCGCCGATCGGCGCCAAAGGAGGCGTGTACGGCGCGCAGCTCGGCGGCGAGCGCTGGGTCGACACGCCGGCACTCCGTTGCCAAGTGACGCAGCACTTCCATCCAGAAGTCGGCAAGGGTGAAGATTTCGTAGCTCTCTTCCATGAAGCGCACCGGCAACAGCTGGCCTGCCAGCTCGTCGTTCAGCCGAAGCTCCGCGGCCACCCGGGCCAGCAGCATCGTCTTTCCCGTGCCCCGGGGACCGATGACGAGAGCGTGCTGGCAGGAAGACGCGCCGACGTTGCGGCGGAGAACGTCCATGAGGACCGCGAACTCGTGCTGTCGCACCACGAACTGCTCCGCCACTTCTTCATCCCGCTGAAATGCACCGGGGTTGAATTTGCGAATCGGGCGGTGGGGCAAGATCACCGGAGGTCTACCTTGGTCCCGGGAGAGGCGCCCCGTGCGAGGGCTCGTAGTTTCCAAAGCGCACGGACCACCAGTCCTTCAGCCACTTGGACCGAAAGGCGAGGTTAGGACCGTCTCGCTCCAGGTAGCCGTCGTGGACCAGAATGTCCAGCACCAAGGCGACGCGTGGGCGAGCGTCCGTCACTACCTGGGCAAAGTGCCGTTCAAGGGTATTCCGAGCCTGAAGCGTGACCAAGTCGTGGGTCGCGGCTTCGGCGAGGATCGTCATGGCGATCTCGAAGTTGCGGTCGTCTGCCAGAGCGTCGTGAAGGCGTTTCTCGTAGTAGAGGAAGTCCACTTCGCCTGCGGGCCCGAGCATCTTCGTCCGGTAGACATCGGCAACGTCCGTGATCGTAATCCGCTCGGAGCCGGCAAGAGCGAGGTCCCGGAGCTTCCCGAAGAACGACTGCACGTGGTGCGGGACGCCGAGGCCCAGCCGGTCGTACACGGCGTCGGCCACCCCTTCGGCGAGGTCGAGATCGCTGGCTGCCGCCAACCGCTCGATGCACCGGACGCAGGTCTTCCGATCCCACGGGCCCAGACGAAACTCGTCCAGGTAGTTGATTCGGTCGGGAAGTCCAAGCCGGCTGACCAGCGGCACCAGACCAATGCTGCCGGACAGCATGACCACCGGCGACTGGCGACCGCTTTCTTGGAGCACGGCGCGTATCCAACTCAGCAGTCCTTCGACTCGATCTCGGCCGTCGGGGAGCTTCGAGAGCCTCGTCAGGAAGATCGGGAATTCGTCGATGACGACGAGGACGGACGCGTCGTGGTCGGCCAAGTACCGAATGATGTCTCGTCCACGACGGCGCCAGGTCACCTGGTTGAGCCCCGACCGGACCTTCACGGCGAACACGGACGCGCTGATTTCCTCGACCCGCTCGTATTCCTTGCCAACCCATTCCTTCATTGAACGAGCCAGCCGCGACGACACTGCCCGCACGGGATGGACGGCCTCGGCCAGGTTGGCGATCATCGCCTCTTCGCTGGTCTCCCCCTCCACGTCGATGTAGAGGAAGACCCACCCCTCCTGTTCGAGGCGTGCGCCGAGCTCCTGTGCGATGCTCGTCTTGCCCATCCGTCGCTGGCCGGTCAGCAACACGTGGTTGCCGTCTCGAATCCGGGCAGCCAGCTGGCGCAGTTCGGTCTCTCGGTCGAAGAAGTCCTCGCCGACGACCGGTGGACCTACGGACGATCTCATTCTGGGCACTCCCTCCGTGGTTGGTCGGTTGAAACGAAGGTAGAAAGGTGGCATTTCAACAATCTTGTTGTCAACAGTCTTGTTGATCTCGGCCTACTGGAGTCGCCAAACTAGCACATGATAGGAGTCGAAGGGCCACATCTTGACACGGACACCGAATCTGCCCATGTTTAAGGGATGGCCACCATTGATCGAGCCGCGCCCGCCCAGGCCGGCCTCCGCTCGCTCCGCCGAAAGCTGGGGCTGACCCAGCGCGAACTGGCGGACCACCTCCGCGTCAGCCCGATCACCGTGCACCGCTGGGAAGCCGGGAAATCGCGGCCCCACGCCATGGCCCGCGAACGTCTGGAGGAGCTGGCCGAAGCGACGCGCGAAGCCGCACTTCGACCGCCGTCGCCCGGTGCTCCCGCCACGTCGCATCCCCTCGGCCCCGCTCCCGCGCCGCCCCTCGACTTCGCGGGCGCTCCGGAGGCGGTCTTGGCCGTCGTCTCGGCCTGGCGGCTCCTCCACGGCCACCAGTTCAACCCGGTGTTCGCCAGCGAGACCTCGCGGATCGATCCTCTGCCCCACCAGCGCATCGCCGTCTACGAACGGATGCTGACCCAGGACCCGCTCCGCTTCCTGCTGGCCGACGACGCCGGCGCCGGCAAGACGATCATGACCGGCCTGTACGTCCGCGAGATGCTGTCGCGGAGCCGCCTGCGGCGCGTGCTGGTGGTCCCGCCGGCCGGCTTGGTCGGCAACTGGGAACGGGAGCTCCGCACCCTCTTCCGGCTGGACTTCCGCATCGCGTCGGGAGCTGATCTGCGCCGCTCGGGGCCGACGCTGCGCGGAGCGGCCGACGCCTGGAGCGACCTGGTGATCGTCTCGCTCGACACGCTGGCGGGGGACCGGGCGTTCGGTGCGCTCAGGGAGGCGGGCCCTGCCGCCGCCTACGACCTCGTGGTCTTCGACGAAGCGCACAAGCTGGCCGCGACCGCCGACGACAGGCGCGTGCGCAAGACACGGCGCTACGAGCTGGCCGAGGCTCTGGCGGGCTGCGGACGCCCGGCCGAGCGCTTCGCCGGCCTGGAGTGGTCGGCTCGCCACCTGCTGTTGCTGACCGCGACGCCGCACATGGGCAAGGACTCCCCCTACCATCACCTGTGGCGCCTGCTGGACCACCGCGTGTTCTCGACACCGGAGGCCGTTCGCCGCTTCCCGCCCGCCGCCCGGAGCCGGCACTTCGTCCGCCGCACCAAGGAGGCGATGGTCGACCTGCAGGGCCGGCCCCTCTATCCGCACCGGGCGTGCGACACCTTCAGCTACGACCTGACCCCCGGTCCCCACGGCGAACAAGCGCTCTACGACGAGACCACGGACTACCTGCGCCTCACCTACAACCGGGCGCTCCGGAACCGCCCCGCCGTCCGCCTGGCGATGAGCGTCTTCCAGCGCCGGCTGGCCAGCTCCACCTACGCGCTGCTGCGTTCGTTCGAGCGCCGCATGGAGAAGCTGGAGCGCACCGCCGACGACCTCCGCGCAGGCCGCGTCTCCACCGACGAGCTGCTGCGCAGGCAGCAAGCGCTCGCCCGGACCCACGACGACGACTTCTTCGACTCCCACGCCGCCGACGAGGACGAGGGCGCGGACGGTCGCGAGCGGAGCGAGGAATACGAGGACGCGGTGCTGGGCGCGGTGGTGGCCGTGACCGTCGAGGAACTGATGCGCGAGAGCCAAGTCGTGGCCCGCCTTCGGGAGCGCGCCGGCCGGCTGCTGGAATCCGGGCGCGAGTCCAAGTTCGACAAGTTGCGCGAAGTGCTGGACGACCCGCGCCACGCCGGCGAAAAGTGGCTGATCTTCAGCGAGCACCGCGACACCGTGCGCTACTTGGTCCAGCGCCTGGAGGGGCTCGGCCACGCGGGCAAGGTGGCCCAGATCCACGGCGGCATGGCGTGGCCCGCCCGCGAAGAGCAGGTCGAACGCTTCCGACGTCCCGGGGGCGCGAGCTGCATGGTGGCTACCGACGCGGCGGGCGAGGGGATCAACCTTCAGTTCTGTCGCTTGATGGTCAACTACGACATCCCCTGGAACCCGGCGCGCCTCGAACAGCGCATGGGCCGGATTCACCGATACGGCCAGAAGCACAACGTGCAGATCGTCAACCTCGTCGCCGGCAAGACGCACGAAGGCCGGGTGCTCCGCGTGCTGCTGGACAAGCTGGAGGCGATCCGCCGGGAGCTGGACTCGGACAAGGTGTTCGACGTGATCGGCCAGCTCTTCGACAATCAGTCGCTGCGCTCGTACATGCTGGCGTCGCTGGAGGACGGGCGCGACGGGGCCGGAGCGGGCAAGGCCGCTGAGCGAGTGGCGAGTGCCCTGACGAGGGACCGCGTGCGGGCCGTGGGAGAGCGGGAGCGGCAGGCGTACGGAGACCCCGACGACTTGGCCGGGCGACTGGAGGGGTTGCGGGGCGACGTAAAGCGCGAACAGTACCTCCAGCTCCTGCCCGGCTACGTGCGCGGCTTCGTGGAGCGGGCCGCCCGGCTGCTGGACCTGGAAGTGCGCGGCGACTTGGACGGCTTCTTCGCCCTAGTGCCCCTTCGCGCCGGCGCCCTGGACCGGTTGCTTCCGGCGCTGGACGACTATCCCGAGGAGGCGCGGGACCGGCTGTGCGTTTGGCGTCCGAAGGTGGCGGCCACGGCCGGCGGCTCATCGAGTGCCCCCGCCGTGGCGAGCGCCCCTGCCGTCTGGCTCCACCCAGGCGAACCGGTGTTCGACGCCCTGGCCGCCCAGGTACTGGACGCCTTCGGACGCGACGCGTTGCGAGGCGCCGTCTTCGCGGACCGACGCGCCGACGCCCCCTACCTGCTCCACTTGGCGCTGGCCACGGTGCAGGAGGAGCCGGAACCCGGCGCGCGGGCGGCGGGCGTGCCGCAGGTCCTGGAGCGCCAACTGCTGGCCCTGCGAGACGGCGGCGATACCGGCCCGACCGAGCATCCCGTCGAACGCTTTCTGGTGCTGAGCGGCACCGACATTGCGCCCGGTCAAGTGCCGCTGGCTGGCCGGAGCCTGTCGATGCGCGCCGAGGCGGTCGCCCACGCCGAGTCCCAGGTCGTGACCCGGCTCGTCGAGGACCGTCGCGACGCGGAACGGGCCGAGCTCCCCGAGCGCCGGCGGCAGGTCGCGACCGGCTTCGGCCTGCGGAGCGCGGAAGTGGCGCATCGTCGGAAGCGGCTGACCGAGGACGGCGGCGCGGAGGAGGATTTGGAGAAGGTGAAGGAGGAGCAGCGCGCCCTGGGCGTCGAGCGGCAGCGCGCGCTGGGAGGACTCGACGCCGCGCCGGAGCGGATCGTGTCCGGCGGCGTCCGCTTCCTGGCCCACGCCCTGGTGGTGCCCGCGGCCCAGTACGCCGTCGGCGACCTGGAAGCATACGACGCGCCCGTGGAGGAGGCGGCCGTCCGCGTGGCCGTCGCGTGGGAACGCGAGCGCGGAGGAGTCGTTCGCAACGTGTCGAAGCCTCGTCTGGCCCGCGCGGCAGGCTTCTCGGACTGGCCCGGCTTCGACTTGGTGTCCCGGCGTCCGGACGGGCAGCAGCGCCACATCGAGGTCAAGGGCCGCGCCGGCCGTGCTGGCGTGCAGATGGAGGAGAACGAGTGGAAGCAGGCGTGCCACCTGGGCGACCGGTACTGGTTGTACGTCGTGTTCGACTGCGCCACGCCCTCGCCTCGGCTGTTGAGAATTCGGAATCCATTCGGTACGTTCGTCGTAGGCCAGGCCGTGAACGCCCGCTACACGATCCCGGTCGGCGACATCTTGGAGGCGGGCGAAGAGGAGAGCGAGACATGGGAGCAATCCACGTAGACGTCACCTTGACCAACCCGGCCGATCGGTCGCGGAGCTGGACCGGCCCCATGCTGGTCGACACCGGGGCGACGGACTCGGTCGTGCCCAGGCCGATCCTTGGCACTATCGGCGTAGTGCCCGAAAGCACGAGGACCTACGAGCTGGCCGATGGTGCCGAGGTCGAAATGGACATTGCGACAGCACGGATCGAGTTCATGGGCGAACTGACGGCGGGGCTCGTGGTGTTCGGCGGGGCCGACGTGGAGCCCTTGCTCGGCGTCACGGCCCTGGAGTCGGTGGGCGTGGAGGTCGACCCGCGCAACCAAAGGCTCACCAAGTTGTCGGCGGTCAGGCTGAAGGCGGCGCCAACTCCACCCAGGACCGGTGGCAAGACACCCAAGCCGCCGGGCCTTGTGAAGCCGGATTACCGGCCCCCTCCACCGCCACCTTCGCCGACCAGCGTCAAGCCTTGCTTCGCCGATCAGGCCTAGTATAGAATACTGTATGCGTAGCCTACCCCTGCAGGGCTGCTGCCGAGCACGAGCCCGCCTTCCCCTCTGGGAGAGGTACCATCGGCACTGCCTTGCCTACCAGTCGGCTGCTACTCTCATGCCGCAAGGTACGGTGCCATGACCGCCCGGCCGTCTGGCTTCAAGGTATTCGACTTCTTCTCGGGATGCGGCGGGGCAAGTTGCGGGTTGCGTGCCGCCGGAATGGACGTGGTGTTCGCACTCGACAGCGATACCGATGCCGCGGCCACTTATCACGCCAACTTCCGCACCACCGAAGTCAGACACGGAGATATCCGTCGGTTGCCATTAGCCGACTTGTCTGCACTTGTCGAGCGCATGCGTCCAAGCCCTGTCGTCTTCTGCGGTTGTCCTCCATGTCAGCCCTTTACGTCGCAGAACACGTCGCGTCCGAGCGACGATGCCCGTACTACTCTACTCCTCGACTTCGGTAGGTTGGTCAAGGCATGTCGTCCAGACATCGTGTTCGTCGAAAATGTTCCCGGCCTTCAATCTTCTGTTGCCGACCGGAGTCCGCTAGCCCGTTTTTTGGCCGCCCTACGCTCGGCTGGCTACCACTACCGCCATAAGATCGTGCCCGTAATGAAATACGGCATCCCCCAAACCCGTCGTCGCTTTCTCCTGTTGGCTAGTCGGCGTGGGCCCATCGACCTGCCGCCATACACGAACGGACCCGGCACGGCCACACCACGCTACGCGACTGTCCGAGATGCGATTGCCGACCTCCCCGAGATAGCCGCTGGCGAAGAGCATCCAGATGTCCCCAACCATCGGGCAGCGCGACTCTCCGCCCTAAACCTCCAGAGAATCCGCTCGACCCCCGAGGGTTCTGGCCACCGTGCTTGGCCCAGCCACTTGAGGTTGCCATGCCATGCCAGGACATCCGGGTACACTGATGTCTATGGTCGTCTCGCTTGGGACCGCCCTGCCTCCGGCCTTACGACCAAGTGCATCAGCTATTCGAACGGTCGTTTCGGGCATCCAACGCAACACCGGGCAATAAGCATTCGCGAAGCCGCCTGCCTTCAGACCTTTCCACGGACTTTCGTGTTCCGGGGATCCATGGGCTCAATCGCTCGCCAGATCGGCAATGCGGTCCCAGTCAGAGTAGCTAGACTCATCGGCCAACATGTCTCGAAACACATCCAGCAGCACTCCACAGCAACGGATCATGGCCACCTTTAGCGCACGGGCAAGAACGCTGGCGATGCTAGGTCGCCAGCAAATCGCGGGCATTCCAACCGCTATCAGCGAACTCTTCAAGAACGCGCATGATGCATACGCCACAACAGTAGAGGTCGACTACTATCGATCAGACGGTCTCTTGGTGCTGCGGGACGACGGTACGGGCATGGAGCCCGAGGACTTCCCGCGGCACTGGCTGACACTCGGCACCGACAGCAAGACCGGCCCGACACCCGCCCGCCCGCGCCCGCCAGGCTTCGACAAGCGGCCTATGCTCGGCGAGAAGGGCATTGGCCGCCTGTCCATTGCCGCGATAGGTCCACAAGTCCTTGTAATGACCCGCGCATGGAGGCCTCATGGCGCATCGGACCTAACCGTCGCTTTCATCAACTGGTCCGTCTTTGAATGGCCTGCCGTCACGTTGCACGACATTGACGTACCCATTCGCGTTATTGAAAATGGCGACCTCCCTACAAGCCGTGATGTCGACAACATGGTCGCCGATTTCAGGGAGAATGGCCGCCGCCTTCGAGACCGAGTGGCCCCAGACCTAATCGACGATCTCAACCGACAGCTGAGTGATTTCCGCGTGGATCCTTTAGAGATCGACTCGTATCACCCGCAGCTTTCGTTGCGCGGCACTGGCTCCGGTACCCATTTCGTTCTGTTGCCAACATCGCCTCTTCTCCCGGAGGATATTGACGGTGTTACACGGACTGATAGCTCACGTGGTGCCGCGCCGACGGCCACGCCTTTGCAGAAGGCACTTTTGGGGTTTGCGAATACGATGACCCCAAGTGCCCCGGCTACTGTTATCCGGACGGCCTTTCGTGATCACCGGACCGACGACTATTTTGACGACCTTGTGTCTGACGGTGAGTTCTTCTCGGTGGACGACTTTCGCAACGCAGATCACCAGTTCGCTGGCGAATTCGACAACTTCGGGCAGTTCACTGGAGATATCCACATATATGGAGAACGCATCGACCGTCACGTCATACCCTGGCGGAATCCCCGAGGCCAGCCAACTAGATGTGGGCCGTTTCGGATCGGGTTTGCGGCCGTAGAGCGTCGCGAAGCCAACTCGACGCTTCCCGCCGAAGAATATGCCCGGATGACCCAGAAGTTGGACAAGCTCGGTGGACTATACATCTATCGTGATGGAATTCGCATCCAGCCCTATGGCAACACGACCTACGACTGGCTTGATATCGAGTACCGACGTACGAAGGGGGCTAGGCACTACTATTTCTCCCACAGGAAGATGTTTGGCGCGGTTGAGTTGACTCACCGAGACAACGACGCACTCAAAGAGAAGGCCGGACGCGAGGGCTTCATGGAGAACGCGGCCTTTAGGGAATTCAAAGACATCCTGACGTCGTTCCTACTACAAGTAGCCGCCAATTTTTTCCGGACCAAGGGCATACACGCCGACATCCATGCGGAACGGCGCCAAGAGCTCTCTGCTACACATGGTGCTCAGCAGCGCCGCATGCGCCAGGTCCGGGTGCAGCGGCAGAAACTGAGTGCCGATCTAGACGCCTTCTTCGTAGCCGTTGCCGGTGACACACCCACTGCCCAGATCGAGGCGGTTGCGACTAGGTTTGAGAGCGAACTCCAGCAGCTTGAATCGCCACATCCTTCCCGTGAACGGACAGCTGCGGTGCAAAGGCTTGAGGCAAAAGTGACCGCTGAGTTGCGCGATATCCAAGCTTGCTACCGCGTCACTCGACCGCGCATATCCCTTACGAAAACTGCACGGGCGGACTGGGAACGCTATCGCTCGAAGTACATTGACCTGTCTGCCACGGTGTTCGATCCGGCGCGGCAGTTAGTCGCAAGCCTTGTCGATGATGCGCTTGGTTCTTCGGACCGTCAGCGTAGAGTCCGAGCAGAGACGACCTTGGAGAACTTGTCCAGCGAGGTCTTCAGGCTGGTTCATGCCCGACGCCGCACTGTGATCAGGAAGGCCGACACTGTGCTTTCTGACATACGTCATGAGGCAAAGGCATGCGCGAAGGCGCTTGTAAACGACGTCCTGCAGATGCAGGCAGACTTCTATCGCACCGATCTGTCCGAGTCCACTGCCGCTGATTTCATTATAGCGCTGGCAAAGGCAGAGACGGAGATTGCGAAAGCCGGGGACTCAGCCAGCGACCTTCTGCAGCACATAGAACTGCAATTGGATGCGATGACCGTCAGTGGCGAGGATTCGTTGCTGGAACAACTTGTCGCCGTGGAACAGCGCAACCAGACTCTCGAGGAGCAGCTGGGGATGGACGTGCACTTAACACAACTGGGCATGGCGATTGAGATCATCAACCATGAATTCGGATCTACGGTGCGGACGTTACGAAATAGTCTACGTCAGCTAAAAGGGTGGGCTGACACCAACCCAGAGCTGCGAATACTGTACAGTAGCATTCGTATGAGCTTCGACCACCTTGACGGGTACTTGAAGATGTTTACCCCACTACAGAGAAGACTCTATCGGACTCGTGTTAGCATCAAAGGCACCGAGATCGCCGCTTTCCTAAGGGACCTGTTTCGTGCGCGACTAGACAGGCACGAAATCGTTCTGCGTTGCACAAGGGCGTTTTTGGCTGTGACGATTCAGAGCTTTCCGTCGTCTTTCTATCCTGTGTTTGTCAACGTTGTGGATAACGCAATTTACTGGCTGTCGATTGGGCTGCAGGAAGAGCCTCGTCGCATAATTCTTGATGCGGATGGAGATCGGTTGCTGGTGGCCGATAATGGTCCCGGTGTCACTACACAAGACCAGGATTACATATTCGACTTCGGCTACACTCGAAAGCCGGGCGGCAGGGGCATGGGGCTCCATATCGCCAGAGAGACGTTGCGCCAGGTCGGCTACAAGATCGACCTACTGGCCACTCCTAGCGATACAGGGGCCACATTTGCTGTGGAGCCAGTACATGAGTGAATTCCATGAGCGCTTTCGACACATCGCGACGGAGTTTCTGCGTACGGCCGTAGTGCTTGACGACAGGGCGTATGGAGGTTCGGGGGCCACCGGCGGAGTATTGCAACGGCCTCCCACCAGACGGTCGTATAGATCAGAGCGTGTGGAGCTTACGGACGGTAGGCCCTCACACGATCTGAATTCGGCGGAGCTGGTCCAAGGCTTCGCGCGACACGGTATATTATGTGGTGTGTTGGATAGCGTGAGTGGTGCCGAGGCATTGGACAAGCTAGTCGACCGTGCCGACATTGTGGTGCTTGACTGGCAGATTTTCGGTGACGAAGGGGCATTTGCTCTTGAACGGATACACCGTTTGGCCGTTGACCAGCATCGGTTGCGGATCGTAGCGGTATACACCGGAGAGGCAGACCTCGACACGATTCGCGAACGAATTGGCGGATCCGAAGTTGCGGGTGGACGGCGCTGGGAGGATTCGGCGTCGGGGATGTTGCGGTGTGGCAGCTGCTACGTCGCATTGTATTGCAAGGAAGGCGCAAATCCGCAACCCGGTTTCAGAGATCGTGTCGTTCACGAAGGCGAGCTAGCCGAAAGTGTGGTGAACGACTTTGTCGCGGTTGCGGCTGGACTGGTGCCGGCAGTGGCCTTGACGGCCCTTACTTCAGTTCGGGACAATGCCTATCGGCTGCTAAATCGGTTTGGGAGTTTCCTGGACCCCGCGTTTTTGTGTCATCGAGCCTGCCTGCCAGCTCCCGATGACGCGGAGACGTTTATCGTAAGTAAGGTGGCCGGAGAAGTAGAGGAGATCATGACAGATTCAGTTGCTGCGCGGCGTCCTGCTGGACTTGAGGCTATTTCGACTTGGTTGGAAGCTAGGAAGCTGAGCGGCGACGCTCGAAAGGAGCTGCAGAGGCTTCTGACATCTGACAGTGACAGGACGGCTCAGTTTTCCTCGCCGGAATTGCGTGGAAAGGGGCTCAGGAAGCTGCATAGATGGTTCACGGGCATACTGGCTGGCGATGCAGCGAGTGATGTAGACCTCGCATTTGCATGGATTGCGAGTCATCGGGTCGTTGTTGGTCAAGAGCCCAAGAGATTGCAGCTTGGCACGATAGTGCGGCGGAGACAACGGGGGGTTGAGGAATTCTATGTTTGTATTCGCCCCAGGTGTGACAGCGTACGACTGACGGGCCTCACGCCATTCTTGTTCTTGGCGTTGACCGAGGGCAACGGAGGCAAGGGCGTCGCGACGCTCGTGGTCAAGAGTAGTGACGGCTTTGTTAGGAAGACGGTCAAGAGCACACCTTTTGTACAAGAGTTCGCGCCGCTTGGTGACAACGGCGTCGTGGTGACACAAGTAGGCGAATCGGAGAACCATTATTATGTTGACTGTGATGGAACCGAGTTCGACTGGATGGGCGAGCTCAGGCAGGAGTTTGCGCAACGGATCGTCCAACGGTACGGTAGTCACTTGGGGCGAGTGGCGGTCGAAGACACAGAGTGGTTGCGCAGAATCGCGGGGGACGGATGAGGTTGTTGCCGTCCCCAAGGGACACTCCCAGCACGACAGCCCAGGCGGCAGCTACCACCGCGTTGGCTCGTCGAAGATCAAGATGACCGGCGACCAGCGGTTGCGCCTTGCGCAGGAACGCGCCATGTCGCGCTTCACGTGGCTGGACAAGGCGGCGGTGCCGGACACCGGCTTCCAGAGCCTGGACGAGGCGCTGTGGAAGCGCTTGGTGAGCACGCACGGCATGGCGGATCCCGAGGTCGCGCTGGAGAAGATGGGACTGCTGGCGCGCGACGAGCAGGGAACGCTCCGGGCGTCCGTGGCCGGCCTGTTGCTGTGCGCACGGGCGCCGGAAACATGGCTGGACCACGCGTGCGTAACCGCCACCTGCTATCGGGGTTCGGACCGCGCTTCCATGCAGGTTGACGCCGAGACGATCTGCGGGCCGCTGGACAAGCAGATCGGCGCGACGGTGACCTTCGTGCTTCGCAACATGCGGGTGGCGGCCCGCAAGGAGCCCGGCCGAGTCGATCTGCCGCAGTACAGCGCACGCGCCGTCTTCGAGGCCGTGGTCAACGCGGTGGCGCACCGCGACTACTCGATGGCCGGACGCCGGATTCGCGTGTCCGTCTTCGAGGACAGGGTGGAAGTTCAGTCGCCCGGCCCGCTGGCCAACGGCCTGCGGGTCGACATCATGGACAGCCAGCAGGCCACCCGGAACGAGGCCCTGGCCTCCGCGCTGGCGCGCATGAGCTGCACCGACGTCAAGGGCTCCGGCGACCGCCAGTACTTTATGGAGAAGCGCGGCGACGGCGTGGGCATCATCCGTCGGGAGACCGAGGCTCTCGGCGCCAAGTCCCCGTCCTACGAGCTGGTCGGCAACACCGAACTGCGCCTCGCGGTCCCCGCCGCGCCCCTTGGGTGGACGCCCGGCAGCGTCGGCCTGACGGCCCGCTCGGACGGCCGACCGGTTGCCGACGCCGACATCCTCTTGATCTTCCCCGACGGGACGTACCGCCGAGCCGCGACCAACGTCGAGGGCGCCGCCGCCGCCGACCTGCACTCGACGCACCTGCCCATGACGGTGTTCGCGGCAGCCCCCGGCTTCGCGGCCCGCGTCGTGCGGGAATGGGCGCCGAACCGCAACGCCCTCTCGCTCGACCTTGAGCTCGCGGCCCTCCCCGACGGCGGCTCCGTCATTTTCCCCGACGGCGCAGGCGAACTCCCGGGCCTCCGCGCAAGGCTCAACCCCGTCCGCGACGTCCACGACAGAACCAGCCTCCACGTCTCCGGCGCCACGATCAACAAGGGCGCGGCGCAGCCCGTGCACTTCGCGCCAGGAGAGGCCTTGCTTGTGACCGACTCGGTCGGAACCGCCCTGCTGATCAGCATTCCCGAAGTCCTGGTCAAGCCGACGATCCTCCAGTACGAGCCATGGATCGAATGAGTTCGGTGTCTGCGGCCCCCCAGCCCCTCTACGACGTTCTGGAGGCCACTGGGTACCTGACTGCCGCCGGGCCGGCGCACAACGTCTCGCTGGAGCAGGACGCACGCGCCGCCCGCCGCGGCCGCAACTTCCAGCCCGACGCCATGTGGCGCAGCCAGTCCTCGCTCAAGGTCTACTTCAAGTACGAACACACCTCGCCGTCGCCGACTACGGTTGCGAAGTGGCGTCAAGAGGTGTGGAACGAAGGGTTTGCGCCCCTGCTCTGGGTGGTCTCGCCGGCCAAGGTCGACATCTACAACGGGTTTGCTCAGCCGAGGACGCACGCCGACGCCGACGCTCACCGCATCGGAACGTTCAAGCAGCGGGGAAGCGAACTCAGGGAACTCGACATGGCCGCCGGCCGCCTGGCCATGGAGACTGGCCGTTTCTGGCAAGACTCCATGAGCGAGAGGCTCAACCGGAACACCAGCGTAGACCGCCTCCTGCTTCGCGACATCGCAAGGCTGGAGCGCGACTTGACCAACTCCGGCATGGACCGGCCCGACGCCCAAAGCTTGATCGGCCGCTCGATCTTCGCACAGTACTTGGTGGATCGCCGAATCGTCACCGAAGACTTCCTGGAGAATACTTGCGACCGTTCCACGCTGTCGGAAGTCCTACGCCACAGGGCCAAGTCCGAGCGTCTGTTCGGTTGGCTTCGCGACACCTTCAACGGCGACTTGTTCCCCGGCAACGGCGATCTGGCCGACGGGCTCCACCTCAGCCGGGTAGCCGACTTCCTCGACGCCGAAGACGCCACCGGCCAGACGACACTGTTCCCGTATCAGTTCAACATCATTCCCGTCGAGCTCATCAGTTCCATCTACGAACAGTTCGTTCAGTCCGAATCGCGAGCCGTCGTCGAGGCCGTCGAGAAGGACGTGCACTACACGCGCCTGTCGCTGGTCTCGCTGGTCCTGGACGAGGTCCTGGACGAGTGCAGCGGCGATGAGACCGTACTGGACTTGACTTGCGGCTCCGGTGTCTTCCTGGTGGAGGCGTTCCGCAGGCTGGTCGAAAAGCGGGCCGGGGATGCGTCTCCGACCCGCGACATGATCCGCGAGACGCTGTACGAGCAGGTGTTCGGCATGGACATCAGTGGGGCTGCCGTGGAGGTCGCGGCCTTCAGTCTCTATCTGACGGCTTTGGAGCTTGACCCGAACCTGGAGCCGCCGAACGACCTCGCGTTCAAGCGGTTGATAGGCCGCACGCTGTTCGTGGGCGACATATGGCAAGAACAGTCCGCTTTGGCGCACAAGGCAGACGGCGGAAAGTTCGACGTGATCGTCGGCAACCCACCTTGGAGCTATTCGCCTAACCCGGCCCTTCAGGCGCGCCGAGAGAGCGCCGGCGTTGGCGGTTCACGGGGCACGAGCCTGGACTTCGTCCACGTGGCCGTGGAATACGCATCGCCGCGCACGCGGTTCGGTCTGGTCTTGGGAGCACATCACTTCTTCGGACGACATGACAGTACGCAAGAGGCGTTGCAGCAGCTGATCAGCGATCTGGCTCCGGTCACGCTGGTGAACCTGTCCAACTTGTCGAGCTGGCTATTTCCCCAGGCGAAGATGCCGGGCATGGTGCTTTTCGCGGGACATCGGCACGACCAAGCGAACGTCGTGACGACCGTTCAGGTGCCGTGGTCCCTCGGCGGAAAAAAAAGCCACACCTTTGATCTTGCTCCTGGCGACGTTACGACACTTCCCGTGTGGGATTGGGAGCGGGACACGCGGTTCCTCAAGGGCGCGTTTCTCGGGACCCACAGGGACCTGACTTTGGTGGACGACCTCTGGAAGCGCCACCGAGAGCTGACAGACGAACTCGGCAAGGTTGGTGCCAAGCTTCGCACCGGACTCACGAGAGGGAATCGAAGCAGGGACGCTCGTGCCATGCGCGGCCTGCCTTGGCTCGACTCTGCCGCCTCGATGTCCCCCTTTTCCGTACCGTCCGGACTCGTTCCGTTCAACGACGACAGGGCTGAGTGGCCCCGGAACCCGGAAATCTACCGCGCACCTCTTCTGATCATGAGGGAGTTTCTTCTGAAGCAGTACGCGCCTCGTCCGCTGGTGGCGATTGCCGAGCAGGACATCGTATACTCCGACGCCTATTTCGGAGTCGCCTTTTCTCAAGAAGATCGAGTCATCGCACACCTGCTTGCGGGGGTGCTGAGCTCTTCGCTAGCTGTCTGGTTCCTGCTCATGACGAGCTCCACGTTCGGAATCGGGAAGATGCGAATAAAGCCCAGCGACGTTGGACAGATGCCGGTACCGACCCTCGCGCAAGCTGCCGCATCGGAACTCGGCGTGCGCATTGCCGACTTGGCGCAGAGCATGAGCCGGCGGGCGGTGACCGCACACGATTGGACAGTGCTGGATGAAGCGGTATTCGACCTGTACAAGCTCCGACCGTCGGAGCGGATCGTCGTGCGAGACGGCCTCTTCCAGGCGACGTGGCAGTGGCAACCCGGCCGAGCCGAGTCGGCGACACCGGCCTCGACCGAGCATGTCATGCAGTACGCAAAGGCGTTTATGTCCGCCGTCGACGTTTGGCTCCGCGCGCGTAACCTGCGGCGCATGCGCGCCGAGGTGTTCGACCAGCCGGCGACGGACCCGGTGCGAGTAGTCCGCTTCGTGCTGGAAGATCGATCCGGCCCGTCGGTCGTCGACGGCGTGGTCCCGGACGGGAACCTGAAGGAACTCCTCAATGAGATCGGTGGACGCCTGGGCTTTCCACTGGCGGACAAGCTGGTGGGGCAGCAGGAGGTTCGAGCGTACGACACCCACGAGGTCGTGATCGTCAAGCCGGCGGCCAGGCGGCATTGGATGGGCGTGTACGGGCTGCGCGACGCCGACGATGTCGTGGCCGACAGCCTGCGGAACCCAGAGGATCAAGCATGAAGGTGGCGCGCCGAGCTTCATTTCGGTACCAACCGGGGCGGGTCGCGCTCACGCCTGACGTCCGGCAGGCCATTCTGGATGTAATAAGGGCTGGTTGGGCAGTTGCGTCGGAGGTCGTCGAGGAGACGGCCGTCGCCCGCGAAGATGCGTTGAACGAACTGCTCCGGGACGGCATGCGCCTTGCTGTGGAAGAAGACCGTGCGTTGGGCCTGCATCGACGTCTGCCGGAGATGCGCATCCTTCCTGAAGCCGCATCCCGCTCGTGTCCAGAAGTCGACCGCCCCGACGGGCGGCCCGATATACCGATCCTGCTGAGTCGCCCGTTCTCCCAGGAGGCGCAGGCGGTCATCGAATGCAAGCGCGTCGGCGGCAACCGTGCCATGCTGTGTCGGCTGTACGTCGTTGAAGGTATAGATCGTTTCAAGAGTGGCAAGTACGCCTGGAATCACGAGACGGCCTTCATGGTAGGCTACGTGATTACGGGCACCTGCGTTGCCGCAGTTGATGGCGTGAACGGATACCTGGAGCGACAGGCGCGGCCCGAGGACCAGCTGGAGCAACTACCGGGAATGGATCGGTCGACCTGGCGGAGTCACCACTCCCGAACGAGCGGCTTTCCCATCGTACTGTTCCATACCTTTCTGATGGGGAGGGCGTCATGATGGCAGGGCGCATCCCCGAAGTCCTGGTCAAGCCGACGATCCTCCAGTACGAGCCCTGGATCGAATGAGTTCGGTGTCTGCGACCCCCCAGCCCCTCTACGACGTTCTGGAGGCCACTGGGTACCTGACTGCCGCCGGGCCGGTGCCCAACGACCTGTCGCTGGAGCAGGACGCCCGCGACGCCCGTCGCGCCCGCAACTTCCAGCCCGACGCCACATGGCGCAGCCGGTCGTCGCTCAAGGTCTACTTCAAGTACGAACACAAGTCCCCGCCGCCGGATACGGTTGCGAAGTGGCGCCAGGAGGTGTGGAACGAAGGACTTGTGCCCCTGCTCTGGGTGGTTTCCCCGGACAAGGTCGACATCTACAACGGATTTGCTCAGCCCGAGGGGCAGGGCGACGCCGACACCCACCGCATCGGAACGTTCAAGCAGCGCGGAAGCGAACTCAGGGAACTCGACATGGCCGCTGGCCGCTTGGCCATGGAGACCGGCCGCTTCTGGCAGGACTCCATGGGCAGGAGGCTCAATAGAAACACCAGCGTAGATCGCCTCTTGCTCCGCGACATCGCTGGGCTGGCGCGCGAACTGGCGAACTCCGGCATGGACCGGCCCGACGCGCAAAGCTTGATCGGCCGCTCGATCTTCGCGCAGTACCTGGTGGATCGCCGAATCGTCACCGAAGACTTCCTCGAGAGTACTTGCGGCTGTTCCACGCTGTCGGAAGTCCTGCGCCACAGGGGCACGTCCGAGCGACTGTTCGACTGGCTTCGCGACACCTTCAACGGCGACATGTTTCCCAGCAACGACGGTGTTGCCGAAGCCCACCAACTCCGCCGGGTGGCCAACTTCCTCGACGCCGTGGACACCGCCGGCCAGACGACGCTGTTCCCGTATCAGTTCGACATCATCCCTGTCGAACTCGTCAGCTCCATCTACGAACAGTTCGCCCAGCCCGGCGAGCACGCCGCAACCGGCACTGCCGAGAAGGACGTGCACTACACGCGCTTGTCGCTGGTCTCGCTGGTCCTGGACGAGGTCCTGAACGAGTGCACCGGCGACGAGACCGTGCTGGACCTGACTTGCGGCTCCGGCGTGTTCCTGGTGGAGGCGTTGCGCAGGCTGGTTGGCAAGCGGGCGGGGGATGCGCAGCCCACTCGGGAGCTGATCCGCGAGACGCTGTACGAGCACGTGTTCGGCATGGACATCAGCGAGGCCGCCGTGCACGTCGCGGCCTTCAGCCTCTATCTGACTGCCTTGGAGCTCGATCCCAGCCCGGAGCCCCCCGACGCCCTCACCTTCCAGCCCCTGATCGGCAACACTCTGTTCACGGGCGACGTCTGGGAAGAGCGTTCCAGCTTGCGGGAGCAAGCCGGCGCCCGCGCGTTCGACGTGATCGTGGGCAACCCGCCATGGAGCTACTCCCGCACGCCGGCCCTGCAGGCGCGCCGGGCGCGAACGGGCCTCCGCGCCTCCCGGGGCGTAAGCCTGGACTTCCTTCACGCGGCCACCGAGTACTCGTCGCCGCGCACTCGGTTCGGATTGGTGCTGGGCGGGCCTCAGTTCTTTGGCCTAACCGGCAACACGTGGCGGACACTGCGGCAGCTGATGACCGATCTTTCCCCGGTTACGCTGGTGAACCTGTCCAACTTGTCCGGCTGGCTGTTTCCCAAGGCTTCCATGCCCGGGATCGTCTTGTTCGCCAGGCAAAGGAAGCCGGTGGGCCGCGCCAAGCTGATCGCGACGTATCAAGTGCCGTGGACGCCCGACGGCAAGAGAACCCACACGTTTCGGATCGCGCCCAGCGACGGAACCACGCTGCCGTTGGAGTACTGGAAGCGCAGGCCCGAGTTCTTGAAGGCGGCGTTCTTCGGAGGCCACCGGGACGCCGACTTGCTGGACCGGTTCTTCGAGAAGCATCAGACGCTGGACGAGGCTCTCGGCCGCCTGGGCACCAAGCTGTCCGCAGGGCTGACCCCGGGCAAAGGACGAGACGCGCGCTTCCTGCACGGCCTGCCGTTCCTCGAGCCCAAGAGCGGCTTCTCGCCCTTCGTCGTATCGACCGGCCTGCCTCTCTTCAGCAGCCCGTTCGCCAAGCGCCCAACGGCCCGCGACATGTACTCGGCGCCCCTCCTCCTGGTCAAGGAAGCGGTCACGCGCGAGCACGCGGGGCGCGTAGCCACCGCCGTTGCCGACACGGACACCGTGTTCACGAAGTCGTTCTTCGGTGCTCGATTCGACAAGAACGACCGCGAAGCGGCTTGCTTGCTGGCCGGCATCCTTGGATCGTCGCTGGCGTCGTGGTTCTTCTTGATGACCGCGTCGGACTACGGGATTTGGCGAAGGCGCGTCAAGCTCGCCGACGTGAAGCGGTTGCGCGTACCGGATGTCGGCGCGGCCCTGGGGTCGAACGCCGGCCGTCGGATCGTCGCGCTAGTGCAGAGGCTGCGACGGGAAGCCGTCGAAGAGGAAGATTGGCACCTCCTCGACGAAGCCGTGCTCGACCTGTACGGCCTTTCCGCGGACCACCGCATCGTGATCCGCGACGGGCTGACGCGCGCTGGGTGGCAGTGGCGCGAAGGCGAGGAAGCGTCCGTGGCGCCCGCCCGCGCCGCCGGAGACGTGAAGGAGTATGCTCGCGCGTTCGCGTCGGTCATCCACTCCGTACTACAGGCCGGGAAGCGCAACAGCGTGAGGGCGGAGGTCTACGACCTGCCGGATCAAGCGCCGTTGCGAGTAGTGCGATTCGTCCTGGAGCCCGGACACGTTCCTCCGGTCGTCGATGTCGTGCCGTGCGAGGACCTGAGGAGCCTCCTGGGCCGCCTCGGCGAAGGTCTGGACGCGCCCTTGACCGACTCCGCTGTTGGCCATCGCGAGGTGCAGTGCTACGGTCGCGAGGAGATCGTGGTCGTGAAACCGGCGGCGCGCCGCCACTGGATGGCCGTCCGCGCACTCGGGGACGGAAGCCAAGCGGTCATCGACAGCCTCGGAGCATCGCGACGGTGACTTCCCGCCTACCCGATCTCTTGGCCGCGCATCCCGGTGGCCCTGTCAGCTTGGCGGACGCCACGATCATCGCCATCTTGCGAGTGGTCCAGCTCGGCTGGCGAGCCGCAGCGGACGTAGCGGAGAGGGACGCCATCGTCCTGTCCCAGGAGCTTCCGATGACGAACAGGCTACGCGCCGGCATGCGCAGAGTCGTCGATTCCCCCGAGAACCTGTGCCCAATGCGAATCACCCCGGGGACCGAAGTCATTCCCTCCGAGGACGGGCCTGCCGTTGGACTGACGGACATCTCGATCTACCTGGGTCGCCTCGAAGGCCACGATCCCCATGCGATCATCGAATGCAAGCGCGTCCACGGTGGAGGCTCGGACCTGTGCCGGCTGTACGTGACGCAAGGAATCTGCCGCTTCCGAAGCGGCAAGTACGGCGCCGACCACGCCTTCCAATGGGAACCTGCCCGTGTGGGTTGACTCCAGTCAGAAATTGACCCAGGCTCCTATCTCACACCGAAAGGTCTGACTCATCGCGCGCCGAGAAGGGTGGAGGAAGCCAGAATCATGACGACAGACGAACAGAAGTTCATCAGATTAACCCGGCTCACCCGGGAAGAGCCCCAGGTGAACCATGAGGAGCCGTGGGCAGATGACAGACTGAAAAGGCAGCCCGCGGCCGAGGCCCTAACGAATTTGATCAGAACCCAGAGCGGACCGTTTGTGGTCTGCCTAGACGGCGATTGGGGTACCGGAAAAACCTTCTTTCTCAAGCGTTGGAAGCGGCAGCTGGAGATAGACGGCATGAGAGTTGTATACTTCAACGCATGGCAAGACGATTTCTTTGAGGATCCACTTGTTCCCATGCTTGCACAGATCATGGATATGGTCGGTGACGTTGCAATCCGTAAAGCCATATCAGAACCCGTAAAGGCCTTGGTATACCGAAATGTCCAGAGCGTAACACATAAGCTCACCGGCGTGACACTACCCAACTTCGGAGACGATATCCTTGAGACATACAACTGCCAAGTAAAGCACCGAGAAAGACTTCGGAGAGAACTTGAAAATCTCTCCACGGACCGGCTGGTATTCATTGTCGACGAACTTGATCGTTGCCGACCCGATTTTGCTATCGCGACGCTGGAAAGAACCAAACACGTACTGGACATTCCAGGACTAATCTTCGTCTACGGCATCAATCGACGTGAGATGTGCAAGTCCATTGCTTCAGTGTACGGCGACATTGACACGGACGTGTACGTCAGGCGATTTTTTGACATGGAATTCACTTTACCTGTTTCTGATCCACGTGACTATTGTTCGTATCTCACGAAACAGTACGACATGCAGATCAAGGTCGATAATGCTAGATTGAACGACGGAGTATGGTTCATTGAGGCAGTGCCGGAGGTGCTGAACACGATAGGCGACTTATCTCTTAGGGACGTGGAGCAGTGCATTCGCATCGCGACGTTCGCCATCATCAATATGGCCCATGGCAAGGGCATATTTCACTACAAGACTATTGTAGCAGTCATTGTCGTTCGTCTTGTGAATAGCGAGCTGTATCAGAGATTTGCCCATGGCGAACACGTTGCTGGACAAATGATTGACTTCCTGGCGAAATGCACGAGGCGTTCTTCTGGTATCCCGAGATGGCTCGTTGACATACAGGGACCGTTGTATGCGGTATGCGACGAGAGCGTACCGGACGGATATACTGCTTCCGGCGAACTGACACGACTGCTCTCGGCGGATAGCACTACAGAACCGGTCCTGCTAGCTAATGCGACAACTAGCTTGAGTAAGGCACAACTCGGCGAGGTGCTGAGTAAGCTTGAGAGATGGCGCCAAGAGGTATCGGAACTCGGTGGCCGATTTATCCTGGACCGTCAGTGGAGACGGCGTCTTGTAGGTCTGCTTGATCTGGCGACTGGCACATGAATCGCCGGTCCGGTCGTGGGATCGGTGGAAGCGCGTAGGATGGCCAAACACCGCATTGCAGACTGGGCCTTCCCACTCCGCCAAGTCTCCATCGACTCCGTGCACGAGAAGAACGTGCGGCACGGGCACATTTCCACGTTGCACATCTGGCCCGCACGGCGTCCGCTGGCGGCGAGCCGGGCGGTGCTTCTGGCGACGTTGCTGAAGGATGTGAGGACGGACGAGGCACGGCGGAAGATACTGGAGCGGATGGCCGGGCATGTCATCGAGACGAAGGACGATGAGGGGAACACGAAAAAGGAGACGATAGGCGGTATCTGTCGGTGGGGCCGGGAGGACGGCTGGGCTCTGGACGGCTTTCGGAAGGCGATCATGGAAGGCTCGGAAGGAAGGATTCCGCGCGTGCTGGACCCGTTTGCGGGGGGCGGGGCGATTCCGCTGGAGGGGATGCGGCTCGGCGCGGCAGTGGTGGCTTCGGATCTGAGTCCGACGGCGTGGTTCGTGTTGCGGTGCGCACTGCACTATCCGCGTCTCGTGGCAGGCGAGAGGTTGCCGCTGCCGGCCTTTTCTCTGGAAGATCGCGACTTTGTAGAGGCGGTCTTCAAGGCACGCGGACTCAAGGGTGCGAAGCTCCGCGCCGACGTGGAACGTACCTGGAGGTCTGCGGTTGGCGCCTCGGCAAAGGAAGCGTCGTTGCCAGAGACGCCGCTGCCGTCGGTGGTCGCGGAATTGGCGTGGCATGTGCGCGCATGGGCAAGGCGCGTAATGGATCGTGTGCGGTCGGAGCTGGCAGATCGGTATCTGACCTACGCGGAGTTTGAGCCGGCGGCCGAGAAAGGGCGAGGCACCGCGTCTGGGGAGCCGAGGGAATGGAAGCACCGGTCTCCACAGCTGCTTGAGCGGCGTGTCGACATTGCGGAGGCGGTCGATCAGCTCAACGAGGAATTCGATTCGACGTACCTGGAGAACCCGCGCAACCCGCGCTGGGTAGCGAAGCCGGTCGTGGCGTATCTGTGGGCGCGCACGGTGACATGCAACGACTGTCGGGCGGCGGTACCCTTGCTGAAGACGCGCTGGCTGTGCAGGAAGGGCCGGAAGCGGGCCTGGCTCGGGGGAGAAAGGCGAGCCGATGGAAGCTACTGTGTGTATGGTACCGGCGGCGGCGTGTCCGTGACAGAGGATGGGTTGCGAGGCGACACTGGAGAGAACGCGAACGGCCCAGCACGGGGATCGGGCACGATGAGCCGGACGGGCGTCACGTGCCCGGAGTGCAACTCCATCCTTACGATGGCCGACCTTCGCCGGGAGGGTCGCGCTGGGCGCCTGGGTGCTACGATGACGGCGGTCGTTGTGGATGGCCAGAGGGGCAAGGAATACCGCTCGCCGATGCCGGAAGAGATTGAGGCGGCTGCCGTCGGCACTGACGACCTTGAAGAAGAGGTGTGGGCGGACATTCCCTTTGGCCTACCGAACGAGCAGACGCCAATGGCGGGGAGCTTGGGCAATGGCATCACAGCCTATGGCTTCACCACTTGGGACAGCGTCTTCACCCGTCGCCAACTCATGACGCTGGGCTGTTTTCTGCGGGAGGTCGCCGACTGCCGCGATGAGTTGGGCGACTACCCACCGGCATGGCAGGAAGCCATCGTAGCCTACTTGGCCTGCGCGTTGAGCAAGCTCACCGACTACAGCAGCGCCATGTGTTCCTGGCACAACAGCGTGGAGGCATTGCGCAACACATTCGCCCGCTTCGCCCTTACCATGGTGTGGGACTACTGCGAGGTGAATCCGTTGTCCCAACGAACTGGCGGATTCTCGGCGATGACGGAGTGGGTCGCCCGCTATGTCCAATGGGCTGAACGGGCGGTTGTGGCCTCTCCCTCCCCAACCATCCAAGCCCGTAGCGCGATTGAATCGTGGGGCTCAAGGCAGTTCGACGTCATCTGCACCGACCCGCCCTACTACGACGCGATTCCCTACTCCGACCTGACGGATTTCTTCCACGTCTGGCTTCGGCGAGTCCTGCACGGATTGTCCCCGGAGATCGACGAAGTGTTCTCGGAGCCGCTGGGACCGAAGTGGGACAACGAAGCCCAAGACGGCGAGCTCATCGACGATGCCAGCCGCTTCGACGGCGACCGCACGGCCTCGAAGAAGAACTACGAAGACGGCATGTTCCGCGCCTTCAAGCGGTTCTGGGAGGCGCTTCGCGACGACGGTCGCCTCGTCCTCGTCTTCGCCAACAAGTCGCCCGACGCCTGGGAGACGCTCGTGTCGGCGTTGATCCGCGCCGGGTTCGTCGTGACCGCGTCGTGGCCGATTCAGACGGAGATGCAGACTCGCCAGCGCTCCAAGTCGTCCGCCGCCCTCTCCTCCTCCATCTGGATCATCTGTCGCAAGCGCCCGGCCCGAACCAAGCCCGGCTGGGACCACCGAGTCCTCGCCGAGATGGAAGAGAAGATCACGCAGCGCCTCCGCAACTTCTGGGACGCCGGCATCCGCGGTCCCGACTTCGTGTGGGCGGCCACCGGTCCCGCCCTCGAAGCCTTCAGCAAGCACCCGGTCGTCAAGCTGGCCGACGCACCTGGCGAGCAGCTGACCGTCGCCGAGTTCCTTCGTCGCGTGCGGCGCATGGTCGTCGGCTTCGTTGTGAACCTGCTGCTGCTGCGCGAAGGCGGGGCGACCGACGACCTGGACGACCCGACCACCTACTACCTGCTCCACCGCAACGACTTCGGGATGGAGAAGGCCCCGGCGGGCGCGTGCATCTTGTACGCTCTCTCGTGCAACGTGTCGGACACGGAGCTGGTGGGACGGATGGACCTGCTGGCGAAAGCGGGCTCGGGTGCCGATCTCCGCTTGCAGCCCTGGCACCGCCGAAAGGACCGCAAGCTGGGCGAGCCGGACGCCAGCGGTCGGGCACCGCCCCTGATCGACTGCGTGCACAAGGTGATGCAGCTGTGGAAGACGGGCGAGCGCTCCCGAGTGGACGCCTACCTGGGACGGCGCGGCCTGTGGCGTCACGACCTGTTCGCTCGAATCGTGCAGGCCGTGATCGAGCTGGCCCCGGAAGGCTCGGACGAGCGGTCCCTCTTGGAGTCGATTCAGAACCACCTTCGGTCGGCGCGTCCCGGTTCCGGGGCTCGCGGTCCCCGCCAAGGCAACCTGTTCTAATAAGGCCCGGCCGCCGTGGTCCAGAGCCCTCGCTCTTCGACCATACCGGTCTTGGGAGCGTCCCGAAGGGTGACCCTCGCCGCCTTGGAGCTGCCTCCGACAGTCTCATCTTGGTCGTCGCTCAACAGTTCTGGCTACCGTTTTGCCACCGTTTTACTACCATAGTGCCACCATTCTACTACCATAGTGCCACCATTCTACTACCATAATGCCACCATTTTACTACCATAATGCCACCATTTTACTACCATCTTGCCACCACCTTCCCGAGAACCGCCTACACACGACCAGCGCTCCATCAGCTGCGGACGGCTGCGTCCCGGCGAGGCGGAGCCCGGAAGACCCACCTCCGGTGCCACTCGACGCACGAAGGCGACGGCGCCAGCTCCGCGGTCAGCGGGCGGCGAACGGGCCTTCCGTGCAGGTCCCGCAGCTGGTCCGTCGCCGGACTCGATCCCAGGACCCGGTTCGAGATCACGACCCGGTAGCCCGATCGCTCGGGACGAAGGCCGAGGACGCCGTGGTTGAGGGCCTTGTGGTGAAGCAGGCAGAGGGCGAGCGCGTTCGAGACGTCGTTGGGACCGCCGTGGGAGCGCCACCGGATGCGAGCGGCCTCGACGGCAAAGGCGCGGTCGTCCATGCGAGCGTCGAAGTCGCAGACGGAACAGCGGTCCTGGTACTCGCCGAGGACGAGGTCCCGAAAGGCGTTCTCGTGCGCTCCGCGCGGCCGGGACTCGACCAGCGCCCAGTCCCAGCGGAGCCCGGCGGCGGCGCGAAGGGCGTCGTGACGCTCGGAGTCGAAGTGGTGCCCCAGGAGCAGTTCGGCCGCTTCCACGACCAGCTCGGGATCGGACGCCAGCAAGTCGTGCACATCCTGGGGGAATCCGCCGACCACGCCACGTTCTCGGAGCTCCCGCGCGTGGAGGTTGCCGCTGGACGTGGTCGACAGCGCTGCATCCCCTGGAATCTCCCACAGACCGTCGCGCCGCAACCGCCCGAACGGATACACGGGATCGAACGCACGCCTTCTGGGTCCGAGTTCGTCCGACATCCGACAAAGAATCGGCTCGACGCTCGCGAACGCCACGAGGCGCCCGCGACCCTGCGCAACCCGGCCCAGCGCCAGCAACAGCAGGAGCGGCTTGTGGGGGGCCGTCTCTCCCTTCCGGGTCGCGGTCCGTATCTGCGCGAAGCGATGGAGCAGTTCCGTCCGGGTCATCGGAGGCACGAAGCTCGCCGCCGCCCGATGGGTCTGTACACCGATCCCCTTCGCGTCTCGTTCATGGCATCCATGGGTACCGTCTCCGCGACGGGTCGAGCAAGGGTTCGCTCTCCTGGTCGCGACCCGGGGTCCCGCGACGAACCCGACCGCCAGTGACGCCGTGGGCGTCACGGGGGCGATCCCCGCGGCCGCCGTTGGCCCAGCCTCCCGAGTGCTCGTCCCCAATCGAGGTCCCCTGTCCCAATCTCAGGCATTTTGCCCACAGGGGTCCGTCCAGGCCCGTCCCGATGTAGATTGCGAGGCAGGGCAACTACGACCCCGGCCCGGTCCCGCCAGAGAGGCCGCGGCCCAAGAGAAAAGGACGGCAAGATGGAGCTCTTCACTAACGGCGACTTCTGGACAATTGTGGCGATTGTGGTGTCGGCTCTTGGCGTTCACCGGGCGGCAAAGGCCGACAGGCGAAGGGAGCGCCAGGAGATGGAGAAGCGGCGCGAAGCGGGAGAGAAGCGGCTCGCGGAGCAGATCAGCGCCCAGGGACAGGAACTGTCGGAAACGAGGCGGGCGCTGACGGAGGCGCTGGCTGCCCAGAGGCGGGAGCTGACGGAGGCGATCAGCACACAGGGGCGGGAACTGACGGAGGCGATCAGTGCCCAGGGGCGGGAGATGATGGACGCGATTGGCGCCCCAAAGCAGGAACCGTCGGCCGCGATGGCCAGCCAGAAGCAGGAGATTCGGTGCCGAATCGACCGACTGGAAGTCCGATTCGACAAGAACCACAGGGAGGTCACGGCCGCGCTTGCCGAACTGAAGGCCTCGGTCAGTGCGTTGAGCGTGAAGCTCGACGAGCGTTCGCGCTCTCGCGGCCTTGAGGGCGCGGAACTGCCCAGCGCCGGGGCGGACGTGGCCGCGGCCGTCGTGCGGGAGACGCCTGCCCCGTACTCGGCGGATGAGCCGAAGGGCGAAGCAGAAGGGGTGCCGGAGAGCAGCCGTCGGCACCCTCCAGAGGTGGGTTAGCCACGCCGGCGCATGGAAGGACAGCAAGACCAACGGTGCCGCCCCTGCCCGGGCCGTGTGGCTGGTTGTCGCTACACGATACCCTCTGGAGGGCGCGTCAGGACACCGTTGGGCGAGGTGGAAGGGCGCGACGAACGGCGGCTTGGCCCGCGATCGATGGTGACGCTGGACATGCACGCACTGTTTCGGTATAGTCGAGTGACCACACCGGACCTACTGATTCTAGGTCCACAGTAGCCGGCAAGCGGAGAGAAACCATGCGGCCCGACACAAGCGACACCATCGCATTTGACTGGCTGAACGCCAAGATCAGAAAGATTGAAGATCATGTAGCTATGGATGCGCTCACGATTTACGGCCCTATCATAGGAGACGTTGATCACCGGGTCAGACAAGCTATCGGGAACCTGCCGAGCCATCGTGACGAGTTGCTTGTGGTTATCGGCACGGACGGGGGTATCGTGGAAATGGTCGAGCGCATTGTGACCACGATCAGGCATCACTACAAGGAAGTGACGTTTGTGGTTCCAGATCGTGCTATGTCTGCTGGCACCGTGCTGGTAATGTCTGGAGACGTCATCTCGATGGATTTCTTTTCTTGCCTGGGTCCAGTAGATCCGCAGTTGTACATCGAAGACAAGCCCATTCCAACATCGGTCAAGTCGTATCTGGAGCAATACGATCGTTTTGTGGAGAAATCCAAGGCAGGCGAACTCACTAGTGCTGAACTCGTGTTGCTGCAGAAACTTGATCCCGCTGACCTGCGACAATATGAACTGGTCGCTGACTTGTCGGTCAGATTGATTCGAGACTGGCTTGTTCGGTATAAATTCAAGGACTGGCAGTTTCATTCGTCCTCGGGTGAACCTGTAACGGATGACGAGAAGAGCGATCGTGCCAGCGAGATCGCACAGGCACTCGGAAGTCAGGAGATGTGGGGAACGCACAGTAGAGGAATCAACAGACAAGCGCTTGTCGATTTGAAGTTGAAAGTCGACAACCTTGAAGACGATTCTGTACTGAGCGGACACGTCAAAGAATATTTTTGGTTCTTGCGTGACTTTGCAGGCACGAAGCAGGTGCCATGTGTAGTCCACAGCTGACGCTTTCTATAAGGAGAGTGTGAATGAGCGCAAACGACGGCCTTGTGCTTACCCACGAGGAAGTCTCTCGAAACCCCGGCGTCGATCCCGATGTCGTCAGGGAAGCTCTGCGCCTGCGCAAGAAGCTCGAGAGCATGGGCGTCTGGATCGACGAGGGCAGTCGGATCGCGAGCCCGCTCGCCGTTCGTCCGGACAGGCCGTCCGAGAAGCAACCGATACCGTCCGGGCTCGCCCAGCTGTGACCCCGCCCAAGCTCCGCCCCTGGCATCAAGTCGTCCGACTCAAGAAGGAGCTTCGCACGGGCGAGCTGTCGCTGGCCCAGTTCGCCGCCGACCTGCACGAAGTCTCGCTGGCCCGGGGCAAGCGTCCCGTGTACGAAGACCCGGAGCGCTTCTTCGGGCTGACCTACGCCACCCATGCGCTGCGCGACTTGGTGCGCGACGTGGCCGGGCGGCTGGCGGCCCGCAGCCCCAAGGCCGTGCGCCAGCTGGAGCTGACCTACGGCGGGGGCAAGACGCACACGCTGATCACCCTCTACCACCTCTTCCGCGACCCGACTTCGCTGCCGGACCTGCCCGCCGTCCGCGAGTTCCGCGAGCACGTGGGACACGACCTGCCCGCCGCATACCCGGTTACGCTCTGCTTCGACAAGATCGACGTGGAGTCGGGCATTCAGGGCGTGCGCGGACCGGACGGCCAGACCCGCGACCTGCTGCACCCCTGGAGCGTCCTGGCCTACCAGCTGGCGGGCGACGACGGACTGCGCGCCGTCCACGCCGACGGCCAAGCCCTGGAACGCGAGACTCCGCCCGCGGAGCCGCTGCTGGCGAAACTCGTCGCCAAGCCCCAGGAGCGCGGCATGTCCACGCTGATCTTGGTGGACGAAGTGCTCATGTACGCGCGCGGCAAGGCGGGCATCGACGCCGTGTGGGGCGACCGCGTCCGCGACTTCTTCCAGTACCTGACGCAGGCGGTGGTCAAGGTGGACCGGGCGGCGATGGTCGCGTCGCTGCTGGCCACCGACCCGCTCAAGCAGAACGACGACATGGGCAAGGCCCTCATGGCCGACCTCTTCGACGTGGTGCGCAGGCAGAAGGAAGAGGGCGTGGAGCCGGTCCAGAAGAAGGACGTGGCGGAAGTGCTGCGCCGGCGCTTCTTCGAGGCGGAGGACATTCGCGAGCCCGACGCCTGGAAGTCCCACGTCATCGGCGTGGTGCGGGGCTTGGCCAAGGTGCAGGCGACCACCGACCGCTCGCGCACCGAGGACGAAGAGCACTTCCTGCGCAACTTCCCCTTCCACCCCAAGCTCACCGACGTCTTCTACACGTGCTGGACCCAGCTGGAGGGCTTCCAGCGCACGCGGGGCATCCTGCGCACGCTGGCCACGGCGCTGCGGGAGGCCGAGAAGTGGGACGCGAGCCCGCTGGTCGGTCCGGCGGCGCTGCTCTCGGCCCCCGGCGAATCGGCGCTCTCCGAGGCGGTCCGGGAGCTGGCGGGCGTCGCCACGACCGAGACCGTGGAAGGCAAGAAGGTGGAGTGGTCGCCGCTCCTCACCAAGGAGCTGGAGAAGGCTCGCGACATCCAGAACGAGTTTCCCGCGCTGGCGGACGGACGCGAGGCCGAACAGGCGGTCGTCGCCGTCTTCCTGCACTCCCAGCCCGTCGGCCACAAGATTGAGACGCAGCCCCTGCGGCGCATGATCGGCACCAGCGAGCCCGACGTGATCGAGCTGGACAACGGCCTGGCGCGCTGGCGCGAGACGTCTTGGTTCCTGGACGACGAGGACGCGGGCCTTCTCCCGCCGGGAAGCCAGCAGCTGCCCACGGACTGGCGGCTGGGCAACCGGCCGAACCTGCGCCAGATGCACGACGACGCATGCAGGAACCGGGTCGGCGCCGAGGCCGTGGACGAGTACCTCAAGCGCACCGTCCGAAAGGCTCGGTCCCTGATCGAGGGCGCGTCGGCGGCGGGCGTCAAGGTGCACATGATGCCGGCGGGTCCCCAGGACGTGGCCGACGACCTGGTCTTCCGCTACGTGGTTCTGGGGCCGGAGGCCGTCTCCGAGTCCGGCAAGCCCAGCCGCGTCGCCCGCGCCTTCCTGGAGACCAAGGGCAAGGACCGGCCTCGCGTGCACCGCAACGCGCTCGTGCTGGTCGCGCCGTCGCGGGCAGGGCTGGAGGCCATGCGGGGCGAGATCCGCGCCTTTCTGGGCTGGGAAGAGGTCCAGAACCAGCTCTCCAGCCACGAGGTGGACGCGATCCGAATCCAGCGCCTTCGCCGCCGGCTGGACGAAGCGCGCCGCCGCATCCCCGAGACCGTGCGGCAGGCCTACTCGATCGTCACGACGTTCGGCAAGGAAGGCCAAGTCCACGCCTTCAAGCTCGCCGCCTCCGCCGGCCCCCTCTTCGTAGAGGTCAAGAACGACGACCGCTCGCGCATTCAGGAAACCGCGGTCAACGCCGAAGCCCTCCTGCCCGAGGGTCCCTACGACCTGTGGCGCGAGGACGAGGAGTCGCGCTTCGTCACGGAGCTGGCCACCGCCTTCGCCCGCCACCCCCGGCTGCCGAAGGCCCTCAACCCCCAGCTCCTCATGGACACCGTCCTGCAGGGCGTCGAGGGCGGCCAGTTCGTGGCGCGCCTGGTCCGCCCGGACGGCAGCGTCCGCATGTGGTGGCGCGAAGCCGTGCCCGCCGAAGTGCGCGACGAGGCCCAGCTGGAGGTGGTGCTGCCCCAGGACACGACGCTGGACAGGCTGGACGCCCGCCTGCTCGCGCCGGGGACCCTGCCCGACCTGTGGCCCGACGCGGACGCCGCCGATGCGGCCGCCGATGCGGCCCCCGCCCTGACTTGGGCCCGCTTGGCCAAGTACTTCGCCGGCGGCTTCCAAGCCCGGATCCCGGCTGGCGACTACGACGAGTTCGTCGCGATTCCCAAGTGCTCCGAACCCGCGCTGCACGAGGCGGTGCGCGCCGCGGTGGAGGACGGCGCCGTCTGGCTGGTTGCCGGCCCGGCCTCCGTCTGGCGCGAGCCGATTCCCCACGGCGCCCTGGACTCCATGGCCGAACTCCGTCCTCCGCCCAGGGCCGTGTCCGCCCAGGAGCTCACGGAGGAGGTGCTGCCCGGCGCTTGGCAAGACGGCAAGACCAATGGCGTTGCGCTGGCCCAGGCCGTCTCGGTGGGGCGGGGCTACACCGTCCCCTGGCCGCTGATGGTGCAGGCGATCAAGGACTCGGTGTCGGGCCGCTGGCTCGCCTTGGCCCAGGGCAGCGACCCGGTGGGCGGGGGCTGGGATCGGGCCGGCTCGGTGGTGCTGGAGCGGCCGTCGCAGCTGGGCTCCCCCCCGCCCGGTTCAATCGACGACGGGCTGTTCCCTCCCGACGCGCCCAGCGGTGCCGCGGCAGTTGCCCTGGACGCTCCCCAGATTCAGGACTTGGCCGAGACGGTGCCGGAGCTGCTCTCTGCCGGCCCCACGGCCGACCTGCGCTTCCGCGTCCGCGTAGAAGCCTCGGGCGAGCTGGACGCGGCCGAGCGCGCCGCCCTGGACAAGCTGCTGGACAAAGTGGCCGACGGGCTGAAGGTGACTTGAGCTAAACGACAGGCGATTCGGTCGTCCTGTCTGCATCGGTTGGGTCGGGGGTGATTCCGTCTTCCAACATCGATGCGATGAACAGCCTCTTGGCTTCGGCGAGGTGTTGAAGAGCCTGTTCTGGAGTTTCCCCATGGCTCTCGCAGCCGTCCAGTTCGACTACACGGGCCATGTAGCAGGGAGTTCCGTCTGTACACCGTTCGGGCGTCACCGACACGGAATAGGGCAGGCTCATGTAGTAGTCGAGGTTGCTCATGGACGGTTTCCGGCGTTGGCCTTCGGGGCAACCGGCGAGTGGGAGGCTGACGAATCGACAGAAAGTAGCTGAGCCCGCGAATCCGCGGTGCGCCGCGGGACCTTGGCAGCGCCGGCAAGTCTCCGAGGCAAGGCGCTGGAGAGCTGGGCGTCGAGGCGACCATGGCGAACTCGCCGCAGGCGCGGTCCCACAATCCGGGTTGAGCCCACTTCCGCCCGCCGTCATATTGCACAGCTTTCTTGGAACTGCCGCATGCCGGTTGACTTCTTTTGGCGGCTCCCGCCGCCCTTTTCCCGCCGACCATCCGCCGCCCTTTCCCGCCGCCCTTTCCCGCCGCCCGTCAAAGCCATGGAACCCCGCCTTGCCGAACGCCTCTCCGAGACGGAAACGCGGTGCCGGAAGGTGGACTTGGAGCTCGCCGACCCCCAAGTCGCCCGGGACGCGTCCCGCATTCGGGAACTGGGCAAGGAACGCGCCGTGCTGGCCGCCGTCCTTGCCGCCGGTCGCGAAGTGCAGGCCCTCGAGACGGAGCTGGAGGACGCCCGCAACCTCGCCGCCGACGCCGACGATCCCGAGCTCAAGGAGCTGGCCGAAGAGGAAACGGCCGCCCTGGAGAGCCGGCTCGTTGGGGCAAGGAAGCGTTTCCACGAGCTTCTGGTTCCTGCCGACCCGATGGAGGATCGACCAGCGGTGGTCGAGATCAGAGCGGGGACCGGCGGCGACGAGGCCGGTCTCTTCGGCGCCGACTTGCTGCGCATGTACCGTCGACTCGCCGAGCGGGCGGGTTGGACGGTCGAGATGGCGAACCTCTCCGGCGGAGCGCTGGGGGCGGTCAAGGAAGCCGTGTTCACGGTGCGGGGGAAGGGCGCCTACGGCCGGCTGCGCTTCGAGTCGGGGACCCACCGGGTGCAGCGGGTGCCCGAGACCGAGAGCCAGGGGAGGGTGCACACCTCCGCCGCCACGGTGGCGGTGCTTCCCGAGGCCGAGGAGGTGGACGTGAGGATCAAGCCGTCGGAGTTGCGGATCGACGTGTTCCGCTCCTCGGGGCCGGGGGGGCAGTCGGTGAACACCTCGGACTCGGCGGTGCGGATCACCCATGTCCCCACGGGCTTGGTCGTCTCCTGCCAGGACGAGAAGTCCCAGCACAAGAACAAGGCGCGGGCGATGAAGGTGCTCCGCTCGCGGCTGCTGGACCGGATGACGGCCGAGCGCGACGCGGAACGGGCGGCGGAGCGGCGCTCCCAGATCGGCAGCGGCGACAGGTCCGCCAAGATCCGCACCTACAACTTTCCCCAGAACCGTGTGACCGACCACAGAATCGGCCTGACCCTGTACCGCCTGGGCAACGTCTTGGACGGCGACCTGGACGAGGTCGTCTCCGCCCTGCGCACGGCCCGCGACGAAGAGCGGCTGGCACGGCAGGTCGACTCCGCCGGCCGGTGACGCCCCGTTCGACCCTCCTCCGGCACGCCCGGGACCGATCCCCAGGCGCCCAGCCGTCCGAGGGGACCCAGCCGCCGGGGGGCGCCCAGCCGTCCAAGGAGACCCAGCCGTCCGGGGGCGCCCAGGGCCCCCTGGCAGTCGCCGAGATCATTCGGCGAAGCGCCGGCTACTTGGCGGGCAAGGGGGTGGAGAACCCCCGCCTGGACGGGGAGCACATCCTCTCCCACGTCCTCGAGATGGCGCGGCTGGACCTCTACCTCCACTTCGACCGCCCCCTCTCGCCCGGCGAGCTGGCGGCGTGCCGGACGCTGCTCCGCCGCCGCGGCGCCAGAGAGCCGCTCCAGTACGTGCTGGGCTCGGCGCCGTTCCGCGACCTGGAGCTGAAGGTGGGTCCCGGCGTTGCCGTGCCGCGCCCCGAGACCGAGCGCCTTCTGGACGTGCTCCTCGAAACGACCGGCCGCCGACCGGGCCCGACTCCCCCGTTCGCCTCGGCCTTGGACGTGGGGACGGGCTCGGGCGCAATCGCCCTGGCGCTGGCGAAGGAAGGGCTGGCGGTCGCCGTGGCGGCCACCGACGTGTCGCCCGCGGCCCTGGCGGCCGCCCGGAGCAACGCCGCCGAAGCCGGCGTCCATGTCGACTTCGGGGAGGGCGCGCTGCTCTCGCCGTTCGCCGGACGGACGTTCGACCTGATCGTGTCCAACCCGCCGTACCTGACCAGCGACGAGTGGCGGTCGGCGCCCCCGGAGGTGCGCGAATGGGAGCCCCGCGACGCCATGGAGGCGGGCGCGGACGGGCTCGACGTGATCCGTCCCCTGGTCCTGGCGGCGATGCCCGCGCTCCGCCCGAACGGGTGGGCCGCGCTGGAGGTGGGCCGTTTCCAGACCGAGGTCGTGGCCGGCATCTTCCGCGAGGCGGGGGCGGCGGCCGTCGAGGTGCGGGAAGACCTGGCGGGCCTGCCGCGCTATGTTTTCGCCCGGAAAGCCGAGGCGGCCCGGACGTCCGCGACCGCCCGCGACGCCGGACCGGCCTGCGCCGCCCAAGCGTCCCGCGACCGGTCCCCACACCGAGAGGAGTCCCCGGTTGGCTGAAATCCACGAGCTGGCCGAGTCCCTGGGACGCGCCCTGGGGCACACCCCCGAGTACCGCACCCTGAAGAGGGCCGCGGAGGCCGCCGACGAGGACCGGGAGATCGTCGCCCTCAAGAACGAGGCGGCTCGGCTGGAGGCCGCCTTCGAGTCCGCAATGCGCAGAGGCCAGGAGCCCGCCGAAGACGACTTGGCCCAGTACGAGTCGGTCGCCTCGCGGCTCCAGGCGTCGTCGGTCTACCAGAGCCTCGTGGCCGCCCAGGCCAACTTCGACCGGGTGATGGCCAAGGTGGACGAGTCGATCCAGGACGGCATGCGGAGCGGAGCGGCCTCCACCATCATCTTGGCGACTTGAGCGGCTCTCCGGCGGGCGCATCGGGCGTCGGCGCTCGGGGCGGCTCCCACGCGGACGACCCCCGCGACGGAGCCCCGACCCCGGCGTCGGCCGAGCGGGAACGCGGCCTCAAGGCTCTCCGCCGGCCCGTCTACGCAATCATCGAGCCCGTCGTCCGATGGCTGGTCCGCCGCGGGGTCCATCCGAACGCGATCTCGGTGGCAGGGTTCGTCGTCACGGTGGCCGGGGCGTGGCTCTACTCCCAGGACCACGTGCGCACCGCCGGCTTCTGCATCCTGCTGGGCGGACTGCTGGACATCTTCGACGGGCGCGTGGCGCGGGTGTCCGGCTTGGCCTCCAAGTTCGGAAGCTTCTTCGACTCGACCCTGGACCGGATCTCCGAGATCGCCATGTACCTGGGGCTCATGACGTTGTACAACAACTACGGCGCCGAGCTGACCGACCTGCGGATGATCTACGTGATCACCCTCGCCCTCGGCGGCTCCCTCATGGTCAGCTACACCCGGGCCAAGGCCGAGGCGCTGGGCTTCGACTGCTCCGTGGGGCTCATGCAGCGGGCCGAGCGCATCGTCCTGCTGGGCCTCGGCTCCCTCGCCTTCGGCCTGGCATGGAGCGGCGCCGTGGTCAGCGGAACAATCGTGGTCGTGGCGCTCCTCACCAACGCAACCGCCGTTCAGCGCATGGTCTGGGTGTACAAGCGCGGCTCCGGCGTCCCCCTCGAAAAGGACTAGAACGTCCGTGGAACCCACTCCCAGCGTGGCCCCGCCCGAAGGACGCCTCGGGATCCTCCTGCCCGGACTGGGCGCCGTCGCCACCACCTTCGTCGCCGGCGTCGAGGCGGTCCGCCAAGGGCTCGCCCGCCCCATCGGCAGCCTGAGCCAGATGAACACGATCCGCCTGGGCAAGCGCACCGACGGGCGCACGCCGCTGATCCGCGAGCTGGTGCCGCTGGCGGAGCTGGACCAGCTGGCCTTCGGCGCGTGGGACCCGATCCCCGCCGACGCCTACGACAGCGCCGTGGAAGCGGGGGTGCTGGACCGCTCCCGGCACCTGGACCCGATACGGAAGCCCCTCGAGTCGGTCGCGCCCATGCCCGCCGTCTTCGACCCGGCGTACGTGAAGCGGCTGGACGGCCCCAACAAGAAGCGCGCCGCCGACAAGATGGAGCTGGCCGAAGCGCTCCGCGAGGACATCCGCCGCTTCCGCGCCGAGCACGAATGCGACCGGCTGGCGATGATCTGGTGCGGCTCCACCGAGGTCTTCCTGCGTTCGGGGCCGGCCCACGCGACGCCGGAAGCCTTCGAGGACGCTCTGCGGACCAGCGACCCGGCGATCGCGCCCAGCATGATCTACGCGTACGCGGCGGTCATGGAGGGCGTCCCCTACGCCAACGGCGCGCCCAACCTCTCCGCCGACGTGCCGGCGCTGGAGGAGCTTGCCCGCCGGCGGGGCGTCCCCATCGCAGGAAAGGACTTCAAGACCGGCCAGACCCTCATGAAGACGATCCTGGCGCCGGGGCTCAAGGCCCGAATGCTGGGCGTCTCCGGCTGGTTCAGCACCAACATCCTGGGCAACAGGGACGGCGCGGTCCTCGACGACCCCGACTCCTTCAAGACCAAGGAAGAGTCGAAGCTGGGCGTTCTGGACTACATCCTGCAACCGTCGATGTACCCGGAGCTCTACGGCGACATCTACCACAAGGTCCGGATCAACTACTACCCTCCCCGGGGCGACGACAAGGAGGGCTGGGACAACCTGGACATCTTCGGATGGATGGGCTACCCGATGCAGATCAAGGTGGACTTCCTCTGTCGGGATTCGATCCTGGCGGCCCCGATCGTTCTGGACCTGGCGCTCTTCCTGGACTTGGCGGGCCGCGCCGGGCTGGGGGGGATCCAGGAGTGGCTCTCGTTCTACTTCAAGAGTCCCCACTGTCCCGAAGGACTCTATCCGGAACACGACCTCTTCATCCAGCACTGGAAGCTGAAGAACACCCTCCGGTGGCTGGCCGGCGAGGAGCAGATCACCCACCTCGGTCGAGAGTACTACGCCGAGTGACCGGGGCGGGCCGCGGCGGGGCGGACCGGGCCGGGACGACCAGGGCCGCGGGGGAGCGGGCCGGGACGACCAGGGCCGCGACGGGGACGACCGGAACGGGCCGCGGCGGAGCGGGCGTGAGCCGCGACGGCCCGACGGTCGCCGGCCGCGGTCGCTTTCTGGTCGTGGAGGGGGGCGAGGGCGCCGGCAAGACCACCCAGGCTCGGCGGCTGGCGGCCTTCCTTCGCGAGGGCGGTCTGCGGGTGGTGGAGACGAGGGAGCCGGGAGGCACCCAGGTCGGCGAAGGGGTCCGGGAGATCCTCCTGAGGAAGCGGACCGACGTTTCCCCCGCCTGCGAGCTGCTGCTGATCCTGGCGGCCAGGGCGGCGTTCGTGCGCGAAGTCGTGCAGCCGGCCCTGGCGTCGGGAACGTGGGTGGTGTCGGACCGCTTCGAGATGAGCACCTTCGCCTACCAGGGCTACGGGCGCGGAATCCCGACGCCGCGGATCGAGGCGATGAACCGCTTTGCCACCGACGGGCTGGCGCCGGACCTGTGCTTGGTCCTGGACCTCTCCCCGCAGGAGGGGATCGCCCGCCACGCCAAGGCGGGGAAGGCCCCGGACCGCTTCGAGTCCGGCGGGTCGGAGTTCCTTCGGCGGGTGGCGGAAGGCTACGCCGAGCTGTCGCGGACGAACAAGCGGGCCGTTCGCGTCCCTGCCGGCGGCGGAGTGGACGAGGTGGCGCGTCGCGTTCGGCGCGAGGTGGAGGCCCGGTTTCCCGAGGTTGCCGGCCTTCTCCAGGGCAAGTCGCAACAGTAGATTGACGCCCTCGCGCGCGGTGCGCAGACCGTCTTCCCCGACAGCGTGATCGTGGCCGGCGCTCGACGCCCCCGCGCGCGGTGCGCAGACGCCCTCGCGCACGGCCCCATGATCGGCGGGACGGCGACTGGAGACCCATGCTGAACCGAAAGCTCGTGTTGGTTCCCGCCCTGGCGCTGGCGGTTGCGGCGGCCGGCGCGGGCGGATGGCTCCTCCAAAGGGAATCGGCCCGGAGGGCGGAGGAAGGTCTCTCTGCCCGGCTTCTCGACGAGGTGCTGGCTCGGGTCGGGCGCTTCTACGTCGAGGAAGTGGACCGGGACAGCCTGTACGAAGCGGCCATCGACGCCGTGGTGAAGCAGCTGGGCGACCACAACTCCCACTTCCTTCCCGCTGCCGAGTGGGAGGAGGCGCGCATCCGCACCGAGGGCGACTACGGCGGGGTCGGGCTCGAGGTGGTGAACCGGGGTGGGTTCGTGACGGTGGTGGCGCCGATTCCGCGCTCGCCGGCCGCCCGGGCCGGAATCCAGGCCGGGGACCGGATCGTGGAGGTGAACGGCGAGTCCGTCGAGGGATGGCTGACGGAGTTGGCCGTCCGGATCCTGCGGGGCCGGCCCGGAAGAAAGGTCGAGATCGGCGTGCGCCGGAGGGGCGTCGAGGAGATCATCCGCTTCGAGGTGGAGCGGGCGGTGATCCAGGTCCCGTCGGTTCCCTTCGCCACGATGCTGGACGACGGCGTCGGATACGTGCCTCTCGAGGGCTTCAACGAGACCAGCACCGCTGAAGTCCGCTTCGCCGTCGATTCGCTGTCGCAGGAGGGCATGACTTCGCTGATCCTGGACTTGCGGGAGAACGTGGGCGGGCTCCTGGACCAGGGCGTGGGCGTCTCCGAGTTCTTCCTGGACCCCGGGATGGAGATCGTGACGATCAAGGGTCGGGAGCAGGCGCCCGAGACCTTCGTCGCCGAGTCGCGGCAAGAGTATCCCGACTTGCCGCTGGTGGTGCTGGTGGACGACGGGAGCGCGTCGGCGGCGGAGATCGTGGCGGGCGCCCTGCAGGACCACGACCGGGGGCTTGTGCTGGGCGCGCCGACCTTCGGCAAGGGCTCGGTTCAGACCCTCTTTCGACTCAGCGCGGGGAACGTCCTGCGCCTGACGACGGCGCGGTGGTTCACTCCGGCCGGCCGGTCGATCCAGAAGGACCCCGCCCGGTCGGCGGAGCTGCGGGACGGGCCGGTGGGCTTCGACGGGGGCCTCGTGGAGCGGCCGGTGGAGTTGACGGAGAAGCCCCGCTTCTCGTCGGCAGGGGGGCGCGTGGTGTACGGGGGAGGCGGGATCGTGCCGGACTTGTGGGTCGTGCCCGACACCATGACGACGGAGGAGTACGAGGCAGTGCGACGGCTGCTCGGGGCCGGGGGCGACTTCTCCGCGGCGCTGGCCGTCTGGTCCCTGTCGTACGTTGCCGACCACCCCGAGCTGCAGCCGGGCTTCCGGATCGGCGAGGCCGACATTCGGGGCTTCCACTCGATGCTCGGCGACGGCGGCTCCGCTTCGGCGCTGGCCCTGGAAGACCTCTTGGCCGCGCAACGCTTCGTGGACTACTTCCTGGGCGCCGAGATCGCCCGGGACGTCTGGGGCGACCTGGGCGAGTTCCGGCGGGAGGCGGCCGCCGACCTGCCCCTGCAACGGGCGCTGGAGTTCCTTCGGACCGCCGACGCCCAGGAAGAGCTCTTCGCGCTGGCCGGATCGCCGTTCGGCGCGGCGGGAGAGCTTGCCGAGAAGCCGGCGACGGGGAGCGACGGGCCCGCAGGGGTCGGCGGGCTGCCGGGCGACGGGGTCCGCTGACCGACGGGCGCGTCCCAAGCGGACATGCAAGCGCCCATGCCCCTTGGCGGGACCTTCCGGTCTGGTAGGATTCGGGGTCCGCGCCGGGAAGGACGGGGGTGACCGGCAGGGCGCCCGCGCTTCGGGTCGTCGTGGAGCGAGGACGCGCGGTCGAGTCGCGTCACCGGGTCCACGCCGTGGTCGCCGAGGCGTCGGGGGCGCTCCTCCGCCAGTGGGGCGAAGCCGATCGGCTCGTCCTGCTTCGGTCGGCGGCGAAGCCCTTCCAGGCCCTCCCGATGATCGAGGACGGAGCAGCGGACCACTTCGGCCTCGCAGAGAAGGAGATCGCCCTGTGCTGCGGTTCCCACAACTCGGAAGCGCTTCACCTGGAAACGGCCCGCTCCATCTTGGCGAAGGCGGGGGTGGCGGAGTCGCGTCTGGCGTGCGGACCCCACCGGCCCCTCCTGCCGGTGCGGGCCCGGGAGCTGGCCGAGGCGGGCGTCCGCCTCTCGCCCGTGACGAGCAACTGCTCAGGCAAGCACGCGGGCATGCTGGCCCTGGCCGCCCATCACCGCTGGCCGCTGAACGGCTACGAGGGCCCGGACCATCCCGTGCAGCGGCGGATCGCCCGGACGATGGCCCAGTGGACGGCGACGGCTTCGGCGGGCGTGGAGTGGGAGGTGGACGGCTGCGGGGTTCCCGCCTTCGCAGCGCCCATGGGCGTCGCGGCCGCCGCGGCCGCCCGCCTGGCGGTGGCCTCTCGGGCGCCGGGGCCCGCCCAGCGAGTAGTGGCCGCCATGACGCGCCACCCGTTCATGGTGGCGGGCACGAAGCGGCTCTGCACCCGGCTCATGGAGGAGGAGCGCGGCAGGGTCTTTGCCAAGGTGGGAGCCGAGGGCGTCTACCTGGCGGGCGACGTGGAGCGCGGCCTGGGGGTGGCGTTGAAGGTGGAGGACGGCGCGTGGCGCGCCGCGCCGCCTGCTCTGATGGCGGTCCTGGACCGAGCCGGCATCCTCTCGCCCGCGGCGGCCGAGGTCCTGGCCGAGTTCGCGCGGCCGCCGGTGACCAACACCCTGGGCGACGAGGTGGGCCGCATCCGGGTCCTGCCCTAGTCGGCCGCGGCGTCGTCGGGCGGACCGCGTCCAGCCCCGACCCGGGCTCCCCGCGGGTCTAGGGGAGGGGTCGCGGCCGATGTTCGTGGATTCCGCCGCCGTCCATCTCCGGGCAGGCGACGGGGGGGCGGGCGCCGAAGCGTTCCGGCGCGAGAAGGGGGTGCCCCGGGGCGGACCGTCGGGCGGGGACGGAGGGAAGGGGGGCGACGTGGCCCTGGTGGCCGACCAGGAGCTCTCCACCCTCTCCGACTTCCGCTACAAGCGGCACCACCATGCCGAACGGGGACGACACGGAGAAGGCTCGAACCGCACCGGAAGGAGCGGACGGGACCTGGAGCTCCGCGTTCCCCCCGGAACCGCGGTGATGGACGACGCCACCGACGAGCTCGTCGGCGAGTTGCTTCGGCCCGGCGAACGTCTGGTCGTCGCTCGCGGGGGGCGCGGAGGAAGGGGGAATGCCCGCTTCAAGTCCCCAGTTCGACGAGCCCCCCGGCGCTGGGAGCCCGGGGAGAAGGGCGAGGAGCGGATCGTCCGCTTGGAGCTCAAGCTGATGGCCGACGTGGGGCTGGTGGGCCAACCCAACGCCGGCAAGTCCACCCTTCTTTCCAGGATCAGCCGCGCGAGGCCCAGAATCGCGGACTACCCCTTCACGACGCTCGTGCCGCACCTGGGAGTGGTCGAGCTGCCGGGGTTCCGGTCCTTCGTCGTGGCGGACATCCCCGGAATCGTCGAGGGCGCCCACGCCGGCAAGGGGCTGGGTCACCGCTTCCTGCGCCACATCGAGCGGACCCGGCTTCTCGTCCTCATGCTCCCGGCCGACGGGGCCGACCCGCAAGCCGCGCTGGCGTCCCTTCGGGCGGAGCTGGACCAGTACTCGCACCGGCTGTCGGCGCTGCCCTTTGCCGTGGCGTTCTCCAAGGCCGACCTGCGCGCGCCCGGCGACCCGCCGCCCGAGGTGGACGCCCCCGGCGCCTGGGGAAGCTACGACGTGAGCGCGGCGACCGGGCAGGGCGTGAGCGGCTTGCTGGAAGGGTGCTGGCGGCATCTGCAGGCGGCGCGGCGGGAGTCGAAGCACGAGGAGGAGAGGTGGTAGCCGGCGGGGGCGGGGTTGCGGCGACCGACTCCCGGGCCGCGGAAGCCGCCGTCGACGCCCTCGTCCTTCAGGGCCTCCCGCACGTCGGTCCGAAGGGCTTTCGCGCCTTGGTGGACCGGTTCGGGAGCCCTGGTGCGGCCCTCGCCGCCGGTCGCGAGTTCGGCGCGGTCGCGGGAGAGAGGGCGGCGGCGTCGCGACGCAAGCTCTCGCCGGCGGACCGGCGGCGCGCACGGGCGCTGGCCGAACGGTGCGCCGGCGCGGGGATGCGCCTCCTGGTCTACGGCGCGCCGGAGTACCCCGCCAGGCTGGGCGACCTGCCGGACCCGCCCCCGGTCCTCTTCGCGATGGGCCGCCCGGAGCTGCTGGCGGGTCCTTGCGTCGCGGTCGTGGGCTCCCGCACGGCCACCGTGTACGGGCGGCGGGTGGCGCGGGCGCTGGGGGCGGCCCTCGCCTCTCGCGGCAAGTGCGTCGTGTCGGGCATGGCGATCGGGATCGACTCGGAGGCGCACTGGGGAGCGCTGCCCGGCGCCACGGCGGCGGTGCTGGGCTCGGGAGCGGACGTGGCCTCGCCGCCCCGCAACGCCGAGCTCTGCCGGAAGATCCGCCAGGCGGGCGTCGTGGCGTCCGAGTTTCCGCCGGGCGCCCGGGCCGAGCCCCACCACTTCCCGCGCCGCAACCGGATCATCGCCGCGCTGGCCACCGACGTGATCGTCGTGGAGGCGTCCCGCAAGAGCGGCGCCCTCATCACCGTCGACCATGCCCTGGACCTGGGCCGAGAGGTCCACGCGGTGCCGGGTCCGATCGACCGGGCGACCAGCGCAGGAACGAACCGGCTGATCGCCGACGGCGCGGGCGTGATCCTGGACGCCGGCCTCGGAGACGAGTGGGCGCCCGAGGCCGCGGCGTTGGCCGGCGAACCCGACCTGCGCGCGGTCCTGGCCGCGGTTCCCGCGACCCGGCCCGTCCCGGTCGAGGAGGTCGCGCGGGCCGTGGGGCTTCCCGAAGAGGACGTCGCGGCGTCGGTGGCGCTGTTGGAGCTGAGGGGGCTCCTCGTCCCGACCCGAGACGGACGGGTCATGCGCACCCCCGGACGCCGCGCGACGGCGTGATCCGGCACGTCTACGTGCACGCGCCTTTCTGTGCGAGGCGCTGCGTCTACTGCGACTTCGCCGTGGCGGTCGAGAGGAAGCCCGCCACCGCACCGTGGCTGGCCGCGATCGGTCGCGAGTTCGAGACGCTGCGGGCGTCGGGCCAAGTCCCTGCAACGCCCGAGGTGGACACCCTCTACGTGGGCGGCGGGACGCCTTCGCTGCTGGACCCTCGTCTGCTGGGCCGCCTCCCGTCCGTGCTCGGGCTCCACGGGGCCGCCCGAGGCGCCGCGGCGGAGGGCTGGAGGACGGCCCCCTCGGTCTTGGAGTGGACCGCCGAGGCCAACCCCGAGTCGTTTACCGACGCCGTGGCAAGGGAGTGGGCCGCGGCGGGGGTGAACCGCGTCTCCTTCGGGGTCCAGTCCTTCGACGCTGGGGCCCTCGCATGGATGGGCCGTCTCCATTCGTCCTCGGACGCGGCGGCCGCCGTGGGCCGGGCAAGGGCGGCGGGCGTTGCGAACGTCTCCATCGACCTGATCTTCGGGCTCCCGGACACCGTGTCGCGTTCGTGGAAGGCGGACCTGCGCCAAGCCCTCGACCTGGCGCCGCCCCACGTCTCCCTCTACGGCCTTTCGGTGGAGAAGGGCGCCCGCCTCTTCCGCAGCGTGGAGGCCGGCAGAACCCCTCGGCCGTCGTCGGCCCGCTACCGCGACGAGTACTTGGCCGCCGCCGAACACTTCGCCGCCGCGGGGTACGACCACTACGAGGTGTCCAACTTCGCCCTGCCGGGCTTCGCGTCCCGCCACAACCGCGCCTACTGGAGCGGCGCTTCCTACCTGGGGCTGGGCAACGGCGCCCACAGCTTCCACGACGGCCGCCGGTGGTGGAACGAGCGGGAGTGGGAGGCGTACAGGACTCGGGTGGCGCAGGACGGCCACGGCCGGGCAGGCGGCGAGCGCCTCTCTCCGGACCAGGCCCGCCTGGAGTCGATCTGGCTGGGGCTGCGGACGGCGAAGGGTCTGGACGTCGCCGCGCCGGCGGCGGGAGACGCGCACCTTCGCGACGCGATCGACCACGTGGTTCGCGGCTGGGAAGCCCGGGGAGCGGCGGTCCGCGACGGGACCACGGTCCGCCTGACGCCGACGGGTTGGCTGGCGCTGGACGACCTGGCGGTGGAGCTGGACCTGGCTCGGGCTCGCCCTCGACGCCGGCCGACGCCGTGATCGCCCCGAACGACGACCTGGCGGTGGAGCTGGACCTGGCTCGGGCTCGCCGTCGACCCCCCCTGCGGACTCGTCCACGCTCCCCAGGAGCCGTCGATGCTCCCGCGGACCCGTTGACGCTTCCCAGGACAAGGCGATTTTCTATGCATGAGTTCGCGCGACGCGGCCGAGGCTCCGTTGACGGAGCGCGAGGCGAGAGTGCTGGAGGCGGTGGTCCGCACCTACGTGGAGACGGCGGAACCGACGGGAAGCCGCACCCTCTCCCGACGCTTCGACTTCGGCGTGTCTGCCGCCACGATCCGCAACACGATGGCCGACCTGGAGGACGACGGCTACCTGACTCACCCGCACACGTCCGCCGGGCGGGTCCCTACCGACCTGGGCTACCGCTTCTTCGTGGACCGGGTGGTCCAGCCCGACGCGCTGACCCCGGCCGAGAAGGACCGGATCGAGCAAGAGCTGCGCGTCGGCGGCTCGGCGGTCGAGCAGGTGCTGCGCAACGCCGCTCGGGCCCTCGGCGTCCTCGTCAACGAGCTGGGAATCGGCTCCGTTCCCCAGATGGACGACGCCCGGCTGGAGAAGATCGGCCTGATCCGGGTGTCGTCCAGCAAGGTGCTGATGGTCGTCACCGTGCAGAGCGGGATGGTGCGGACGGTCTACGTGGACCTGCCGGGCCAAGCGCCGGCAGAGGTGCTGGCGGGGCTGGAGCGCGTGCTGAACGAGCGCTTGTGCGGCCTCACCTTCATGGAGATCCGCCGCTCCTTCGGCGAACGGCTCCGAGACGCCGTGGAGGACTCCGCGTCCCAGGAAGTGCTGAACATCTTCATCGAGTCGAGCGAGGACTTCTTCGCGCCCGGACCCGGCAGTCGGGACCAAGTCGTGCTGGGGCAGACGTCGCCGATCGCGACCCAGCCGGAGTTCTCCACCGGCGAGCGTCTCAAGGACCTGATCGAGCTCACCGAGCGCAAGGAGCTGCTGGCCAAGGTGCTGGGCACCCGCGCCACCCGGGGAGGGCCCTGCGTCACCATCGGCGACGAGCACGGCCCGGAGCTGGCGGGCTTCACGCTGGTGACCTCCGGCTACCGGCTGGGGGGACTTCGCGGGGTCGTGGGCGTGATCGGTCCGACCCGGATGCCCTACCAGAAGGTGATCGCCATCGTGGACTACACGTCGACTCTGGTCACCCGAATGCTGGAGCCGTAGCCGGCCCGGCCGAAGCAGGCCCGCCGCGCGCGGGCCAGCGCCGAACCCGACGAGCATGTCCGACTACTACGACCGCCTGGGCGTTCCCCGGGACGCGAACGGCGAGCAGATCAAGAAGGCGTACCGCAAGGTCGCCTTGAAGCACCACCCCGACCGGAACTCGGGCTCGAAAGACGCCGAGGCGCGCTTCAAGGAGGCGACGGAGGCGTACGAAGTCCTTCGCGACCCCGAGAAGCGAGCCCGCTACGACCGCTACGGCCCGGAGGGGCTGAGGGGGCGGGGCGGGTTCCAGGGCGGATTCGACTTCTCCGACGCGCTGAACGTCTTCATGCGGGACTTCGGCGGCTTCGGCGGACTGGAGGACCTCTTCGGCGGCGGTCGGCGTCCGCGGGAGCCGGCCCGGGGCAAGGCGCTGCGGATCACGATTCCGCTGACGCTGGCCGAAGTGCGCGCCGGCGCGACCAAGACGGTCAACGTGGCGGCGCTGGACGCGTGCACGGAGTGCCGCGGGACGGGCGCCCGGGGCGGGGCGCGGCCGCTCCGGTGCGCGGCGTGCGGCGGCGCGGGCCAAGTGCGACGGGCCGAACGCTCCGTCTTCGGCCAGTTCGTGAGCGTGGCGCCTTGCGGGCGCTGCCGCGGGGAAGGCTCCGTAGTGGCGGATCGGTGCGGGAGCTGCCACGGCGAGGGTCGGACGCGGGCGACCCGAAAGGTGCGGGTGCGCGTGCCGCCGGGGGTCTCGTCGGAGAACTACATCACGTTGCGGGGCGAGGGGAACGTGGGACCGCGGGGCGGGCCCCGGGGCGACATCGTGGCGCTGCTGGACGTGAAGGAAGACCCGCGCTTCGTGCGGGACGGCAACGACCTGATCACCGAGGTGCCCGTCACCTTCGCCCAGGCGGTCCTTGGGGCCCGCGTGACCGTCCCCACGGTGGAGGGGGAAGAGCAGGTCGACGTGCAGCCCGGCATGCAGAGCGGGACCGTGGTGCGCATCCGAGGCGAAGGGCTTCCCGACGTGAACGGCCGCGGCCGCGGGGACCTCTTGGCCCGGATGCTGGTGTGGGTGCCCGACCGCCTGACGCCCGAGCAGGAGCGGCTGATCCAAGAGCTGCGAGCCCTCGAGGACCCGCCGCCGGCCGCGGTGGACGCGGACGGCCGTCGCGGGTTCTGGGATCGCGTCAAGGACGCCCTGGGCTGAAGCCGCGGCGGGCGGCGGCGAGCCTTCGGCGGGGGGCGGCGCCTCGCGACCCGCCCGGCGGGGCGGCCTACCTGGTGTACAGCAGCAGCACGCCGTTGGCGGCTCTCTGGCCGTAGAGCACCGTGGCGTCCATGGGCGTGATGAACTGGATCCGCCTCACGTCCAGGGGGTTGAGCTCGTACAGGAAGAACGCGGGGTTGGGCACCGGCGTGTCGTTGATCCGCACTTCGACCATGTTGCAGGTGTTGGCGGTGCCGCTGCTTCGGGCCCGAGTCAGCTGGACGCAGACGCCCATCTGCGGATTGCCGAAGGCGTCCGGCAGGAAGGTCTCGCTGACCAGGAGCCCCGGCATCTGCACCCGGCGGGCGAGAGCGGCGAAGTCCGTCACCCGGGGAGCGATCGAGTCCATCTGGGCTTCCGTGAACCCGGCGAATCTGATCCCGGTCGTGGTCGTGATCTCCGGGCCGCGTCTCCGGCCCGTCACGACCAGCGGCTCCATCACGATCGCCTCCGTGGCGAGATCGATCTCCAGCCCCAGCGCCTCGTTGCTGAACACGGTGAGGGAGTCGATGCGCGGGGCGTAGCCTATGAAGTCCGTCCGGATCACCTGTCGTCCGGGCGGCACGCCGACGAAGCCGAAGCTCCCGGCAGAGTCCGTGAGCGCGGTGAAGGGAGAGCCCAGCAGGCTGACCTGGGCGCCGGATATGGGGCGCTCGGTGTTCCACTCCAGCACGGTGCCCGTGATCGTCACCGGTTCCGAGATCGGGATCGACACGTCCACGACCTGGGGACCCCGGCGCGCGATCTCGACGGGGAGCGTCTCGTTGCGGCCGAACGTCGCCACGAGGCCGATCCCGCCGCCCGTCTCCAAGTTGCACAGTCGGTACTCGCCGCCGGCCCCGGTTCGGGACTCGGCGAGCACGTTCCTGATCCTGCGCGCGGTGGTCGGCGGCGCCAGCGCGGTCACGATCGCGCTGGGCAGGGGCACCCCGGTGAGGGCGTCGGTCACGGTGCCGCCGATCGACGTGCCGCCGGCGCCCGGCTGTCCCGAGCACCACGCCGCCAAGATCGTGGTTCGCGAGGGAACGGAAAGATAGACTTCGGCCACGGAGCGCTCCGAGACGACGATCCGCTGAACGGAGCCGTTGACGCCGAGCACCCCCAGTCGCGGATGGAAGAACGACACCACGTGCTCGCCGGCGGGCACGTCGTCGAGGCGGAAGCGTCCCTCGTCGTCGCTTTCCGTCACCGCGGACGTGCCCATGACCGCCACGCGGGCGCTGGCCAGCGGCGTGCTGGCAGTGCTGTCGAAGACGACGCCCACGACGACGCCGACGGCCTGCTGCTCGACTTCCTGCGCCGGGGCCGCCCCCGGGACCGCGACGGCCGCGGCGACGGAGAGGAGGAGCGCGGCCGACAGCGGGCGGGCTGCCGCGGCGGGTCGTTCGGGGCGGGCGTTCCGGGGTTCCGTCATGAGGGCGCTCCACTGGGAGTCTGCTGGAGTGTACTACCCCTTCCAATATGGTATTGTTCCCGCCGGACCATGATCGTTCCCGCCGGACTATATTCAGGGCGACGCCGGAGCGCTGCGTGGAGGATGCCGTGGCAGGACACAGCAAGTGGGCGCAGATCAAGCGGAAGAAGGCGGTCAACGACCAGAAGCGGGGCCAAGCCTTCACAAAGCTCATCCGCGAGCTCACGGTCGCGGCTCGCGACGGCGGCGGCGACCCCGGCTTCAACCCGCGCCTCCGGCTGGCCGTGGACACCGCCAAGGCCGCCAACATGCCCCAGGACAACATCGACCGGGCGATCAAGCGCGGCACGGGCGAGCTCGAGGGGGTCAGCTACGAGGAGGTCGTCTACGAGGGGTACGGCCCCGGAGGCGTGGCGCTGTACATCGAGGCGCTGACCGACAACCAGCGGCGCACCGTGGCGGCGGTTCGCCACATCCTGGACAAGAACGGGGGCAACTTGGGGACCGCCGGCTCCGTGGCGTGGCAGTTCGACAAGCGGGGAGTGATCTGCGTGGACGAGGAAGCGGCTCCCGAGGACGTGGTCTTCGAGGCGGCCGTGGAGGCCGGCGCCGAAGACGTGGCCAGGGAAGGCGGCGAGTACGTGGTCGTCACCGAGCCGGGCGCCCTCCACGAAGTGCGCAGGGCCATGGACGCGGCCGGCGTGGCGGTGGCGTCGGCCCAGCTGGCGATGGTGGCGAAGAACGGCGTGGGCGTCGGCGGTCGCGACGGCGCGCGGCTCCTCAAGCTGCTCGAGGCGCTGGAGGACCACGAGGACGTGCAGCAGGTCCACTCCAACGCCGACTTGGACGACGCCCTTCTGGCGCGGAGCCTGTGAGGGGGCCGGAGCCCGACCCCCGCTGGGTGCTGCTGGGAGTGGACCCGGGCACGGCGGCGACGGGCTTCGGCGTCGTCCGGATGGACAGCCGACGCAAGGCGGAGCTTCTCCAGTGCGGGGTGGTGCGCACCTCTCCCAAGGCGTCGCTGGCCGTCCGCCTGCGGGAGATCCACGAGGCCTTGGGCGAGCTCCTGGACCACTTCGCGCCCGTCGCCGTCTCCGTGGAGGAGGTCTTCCAGGGCAAGAACGTGCGCAGCGCCCTCACCCTGGGCCACGCCCGGGGCGTCGTCGTCCTCGCCGCGGCCCTGCGGGACGTGGAGGTGGTGGAGTACACGCCCCGGGAGATCAAGCGGGCCGTCGTGGGAACGGGCGCCGCAACCAAGGACCAGGTCGCCTGCATGGTGCAGCGCCACCTGCGCCTTCGCTCCGCCCCTCGGCCCAGCGACGCCGCCGACGGGGTGGCCGCCGCGCTCTGCCACGGCTTCAAGGGCGCCCTTCCGGGGTTGGCCGGCGTGCCTGGCCCGTGATCAGCCGCATCCGAGGAGAAGTGCTGGAGGCTCGCGAGGGTCGGATCGAAGTCCTGGTCTCCGGCGGCGTCGCCTACGAGGTCGAAGTGCCCCTGACCGTCTTCGATCGCCTGCCGGCGCCGGGCTCGGAGGTGGACCTGAAGACGGTCCTCGTGGTCCGCGAGGACGCCCACAGCCTCTTCGGCTTCCTCGACGACCACGAGCGCACCCTCTTCAACCGCCTCTGCACGACGCCCAAGGTCGGCGCGAAGGTGGCGCTGGCCATGATGAGCGCCTACTCCACGGGACGGCTGGCCCGCATCCTTGCCGAGAAGGACGCGCGCGCCCTCACCCGGGTCGGCGGAGTGGGCAAGAAGATCGCCGAGCTGGCCGTCGTGCACCTGGCCGACAAGGTCCAGGACCTCGTGGACGCCGACGCCCGCAGCGGTCCCCGGTCCGCCCGCGAGCACGAGGCCGTCGCGGCTCTGGTCCGGTTGGGCTACTCCCGCGCCGACGCCGAGAAGTCGGTGCGGGACGCCACCGGCCCAGGCGGTCCCCGCACCACCGAGGAAGTGGTCCGCCAAGTCCTGGCGCAGCGCGCCCCGAGCGGGGGCTGACGGCTCCGTGGCCTCGCGCACCGAGATCACCACGCCGGAGGAGCTGCCGGAGGAATCGGGTTCCGAGCTCTCCCTTCGGCCCCGGCTGCTCTCCGAGTTCGTGGGCCAGGACAAGGTCCGCGAGTCCCTTCGGATCGCCGTCGAAGCGGCCCGCCGGCGCCGGGAACCGCTGGACCACCTGCTGTATCACGGCCCTCCGGGGTTGGGCAAGACGACGCTGGCAGCCCTCATGGCCCGGGAGATGGGCGTCAACATCAAGACCACCTCCGGCCCCGTCCTGGAGAAGCCGGCCGACTTGGTGGGCGCGCTGACCAACCAGCGGGAGGGCGACGTCCTCTTCATCGACGAGATACACCGGCTTCGCCCCGTCATCGAGGAGTTCCTCTACCCGGCCATGGAGGACTTCAAGATCGAGATCCGGCTCTCCGAGGGCGCCAACGCCCAGACCATGACGATGACAGTGGAGCCCTTCACTCTGGTGGGCGCCACCACCCGCTTCGGCCTCCTCACCGCGCCGATGCGCGCCCGCTTCGGGATCATCGAGCGCTTGGGGTTCTACTCGCACGAGGAGTTGGCCCTGATCGTCGAGCGAAGCGCCAAGATCTTCGGAGTTCGGGCGACCAGGGACGGGGCGCGGGAGCTGGCCGCCCGCGCCCGGGGAACGCCTCGAGTGGCCAACCGGCTGCTGCGCCGGGTGCGGGACTTCGCCCAGGTGCGGGCCGACGGCGTGCTGACGGTGGGCGTGGTGCGGGACGCCCTCGAGCTTCTCAACGTGGACGAGTACGGGCTGGACGGGATGGACGCCCGGATACTGGGGACGATCGTCGAGAACTTCGGCGGCGGGCCCGTCGGACTGGGCTCCCTGGCAGTGGCGATCGGCGAGGACGCCGGCACGATCGAAGAGGTGTACGAGCCGTACCTGATCCAGGAGGGGTTCATGATGCGCGGACCCCGGGGAAGGCTCGCCACCGCCAAGGCCTACCGGCGGCTTGGACTCGAGCCGCCCGAAGAGAACGAGGGCGGAACGGAGAGCGCGAGCGGGCGCTCCCAGACCTCGCTGGAGATCTAGGACCAGGGGGCGACGCGGTGGACCGAGCCCCGTCGGCCAAGCGCGAGCCCACGAGCGATGCCGAGGCCGAGCGACAGCCGCTTCCTTCCCCTCGCAGCGATGCGGTCGGCTCCGCTTCCTTCTTCGACTACGAGCTGCCGCCGGGGCGAATCGCCGCCTACCCCGCGCCGCGCCGTCGCGACTCGCGCCTGCTGGTGCTGCATCGGGCCACGGGCCGCATCCAGCACCGCCGCTTCCGCGACTTGCCCGACCTGCTGGCCCCGGACGACCTGCTGGTCGTCAACGACACCCGGGTGCTGCCGGCCCGGCTGCTTGGGCGCAAGCCGACCGGCGCCGCCGCCGAGGTTCTCCTGCTCCGACCCGCCAGACCCGCCAGGGGCTCGGCCCCGACTGCCGACCACTCCCGCACTTGGGAAGCCCTGGTCCGTCCTGGGACGAAACTGAGACCGGGAAAAACGGTGGAAGTCGCACCGGAGCTCTCGGTGCGCATCGTGGACGACCTGCCGGGGGGCGGTCGGCTCGTGCGGCTCGACACCCCGCTGCCGGTGCGCGAAGCTCTGTCGCGTTTCGGTCGCATCCCCCTCCCGCCCTACCTGAAGCGCGAGGACGAACCCCTGGACAGGGTCCGCTACCAGACCGTGTACGCTCGGGAGGAGGGCTCCGTCGCCGCTCCCACCGCCGGCCTCCACTTCGACGACGAGCTGCTGGAAGCCGTCGAAGCCATGGGGGCGTCCCGCTGCGCCGTCACCCTTCACGTCGGCCCGGGCACCTTCCGCCCCATCGAAGTCGAGAACCCGGCGGACCACAAGATGCACGGCGAGAGCTACCACGTGCCGGAGCGCGCCGCCGAGGCCCACCGCCGCTGCCGGGAGCGGGGCGGCCGCGCATGGGCCGTCGGCACCACGGTCGTCCGCGCCCTCGAGAGCGCGTGGGCGTCCGGCCCGGCGGGCGTTCGTCCCGGCCGACTTCGCCCCGGCGGCGGCGCCACCGACCTCTTCATCCGCCCTCCCTACCGTTTCCGCGCCGTGGACTGCCTGATCACCAACTTCCACCTGCCGCGCTCCACCCTCCTCATGCTGGTGTCGGCCTTCGGCGGCGCGGACCACGTGCGCCGCGCCTACCAAGAGGCCGTGGACGCCGGATACCGCTTCTACTCCTACGGCGACGCCATGGCGGTGCTGCGGTGATCTCCGGCTCGTCCCCGGGCCGAAGCTCCGCAGCCCCCGCCTTCGCCGTGGAAGCCGAAAGCGGACGTGCCCGCGCCGGCCGGCTCACCCTTCCCTCGGGCGTCGTCGAAACCCCCGCCTTCATGCCCGTGGGGACGGTCGGGGCGGTGAAGGGCGTATCGCCCGAAGAGCTCGAGGAGGCGGGCGCCGCCATGGTCCTGGCCAACACCTACCACCTCCACCTGCGTCCCGGCGCCGACGTGGTGCGAAGCCTGGGCGGCATCCGGGCCTTCATGCGATGGAGCGGCCCCGTGCTCACCGACTCCGGCGGCTACCAAGTCTTCTCCCTGGCCGCCCGCCGCCGAATCGACGACGCCGGCGTCGTCTTCCGCAGCCACATCGACGGGAGCCTCCACTCCTTCACGCCCGAGCGCGTCGTGGACATCCAGCGCAGCTTGGGCGCCGACGTCGCCATGGCCTTCGACGAGTGTCCGCCGGGCGGGGCGACCCGCTCCCAGGCCGAGGAAGCCTGCCGCCGCACCGTGGACTGGCTCCGTCGGTGCCGCGCCCGCTTCGAGGCGACCGAGAGCGCCGCGCCGTTTCCCCAGGCCCTCTTCCCCGTGCTCCAGGGCGGCGTTCACGACGACGTGCGAAGGAGCCACGCCGAGGAGGTCGCGGCGATCGACGACTGGCCGGGCTTCGGCATCGGCGGCCTCTCCGTGGGCGAGGCCAAGGGGGACATGTGGCGGACTCTGGAGGTGCTGGACCCGATCCTTCCCCGAGACCGTCCCCGCTACCTGATGGGCGTCGGCTACCCCGACGACCTGCTGGAGGCGATTGGCCGCGGCTGCGACCTCTTCGACTGCGTGGCGCCCACCCGGAACGCGCGCCACGGCACCGTCTGGACTCGTGCCGACGGCCAGATCAACCTCAAGGGAGCGCGCTTCCGACTGGACGGAGACCCCGTGGACCCGGAGTGCGACTGCCACGCCTGCCGCCGATACGACAGGGCCTACCTCCGCCACCTGCTGGTGTCCGGCGAGAGCTTGGCCCACCGCCTGCTGTCGATCCACAACATTCGCTTCCTGGTCCGACTCGCCCGCGAAGCCCGCTTACGCATCGAGGGGGGAACCTTTAGCTTGTGGGCCCGGTCGTGGCTGGCGCGCTACCGCGCCGCCCGCCCTGCCCCGCCCGCCGACCTCCACCCGCAATCTGCCAGGAAATAGTCCCTTGCTCCCAACCGTCCCCGCCGCGCCCGCCGTCCCGACCACCGCCTTCCCGGGCGTCCCGGCGGCGGCGGCGGGCACGTGGCCGTCCGCCGCGCCGCCCGCCGCGCCCCAGGGCGGAGGCGGCTTCAGCGTCGTCGCGATGCAGATACTCCTCTTCATCGCGATCTTCTACTTCATCCTGATTCGGCCCCAGCGGAAGGAGCGGCAGCGTCACCAGGCGATGCTCAAGAAGCTGGAGAAGGGCGACAAGGTGATGACCAACGGCGGCATCCTCGGCCAAGTCGTCCACGCCACCGAGCACGAGCTGACCGTCCGCACGGCCGAGAGCACCCGCGTCGTGGTGGACCGCGGCCACGTCGCTCGCAAGATCGAGGAACCGGCGGAAGGCGACGCCCAGGCCGGGGGAGGCAAGGAAGCGAAGGGGACCGCCAGGGACCGCAGGAGGGCAGGCGGCGGGCGAGCCGGCCGGGGCCGCGGCTGACGGTCCGGCGAGCAGGGTAGGGGCGCGCCTCCCATGGCCGTTCGCCGCATCGAGTTGATGGGTTCCAGGGTCCTCCGGCAGGAAGCGGCCCCTGTCCAGGAGGTGGACGACGAGACGCGGCGCTTGGCTCGGGACTTGTTCGACACCATGTACGAAGCCGAGGGGGTCGGTCTCGCGGCGCCCCAGGTGGGAATCTCCAGACGCGTGCTCGTGGTCGACGTGCCCGCCGCGGAAAGCGCCGACGGAGCGCGCCAGGTCCACGCGCTCGTCAACCCGGTCGTGACGCGCTCCAGCGCCCGCACCGAGCGCGAATCCGAAGGCTGCTTGAGCATCCCCGGCATCGAAGAAGCGGTGACCCGGCCCGTCCGCGTGACCGTGAAGGCGCTCTCGCCCGACGGCGAGTCCGTCCGCATCGATGCCGACGGACTGCTGGCCCGAGTCCTTCAGCACGAGATCGACCACTTGGACGGCGTGCTCTTCATCGACCGCCTCTCGCCCTTCAAGCGGAAGATCGTCCTCAAGAAGTGGCGCAAGGGGCGCGAGTGAGCTCGATCCGTCGGTGAGAGTCCTCTTCTGGGGGACGCCCGCGTTCGCCCTTCCCTCGCTGGCCGCGCTGGAGCCCGCCGGCCATGCGGTCGCCGGCGTGGTCACCCGTCCCGACCGTCCCCGGGGCCGCGGACGCCGCGTCGGCCCGTCGCCCATTGCCGAGTTCGCCCGGGCGCGGGGCTGGCCCGTGCTCGCCCCCGAGTCGCCCCGAGACCAGCTCTTCCACGAGGCCGTCCGTCGCGCGCGCCCCGACGTCTCGGTGGTTGCGGCCTACGGTCGCCTCCTCTCGCGACGGCTCCTGGACCTGCCTGCGCTGGGTTCGATCAACGTCCACGCGTCGCTGCTGCCCGCGCTCCGAGGTGCCGCGCCGGCGAGGTGGGCGGTCGCCCGGGGCCACGAGGAGACCGGCGTGACGATCATGCGCATGGTGGAGGAGATGGACGCTGGTCCCGTGCTTGCGCAGGCGCGCACTCCCGTGGCTCCCGAGGACACCGGGTCCAGCGTGTCGGACCGCTTGGCGGAGATGGGGGCGCGACTGCTCGCGGCGACGTTGGGGGAGCTGGAGGCGGGCCGCGCGCAAGAGGTGGAGCAGGACCACGCCGCGGCCACGTACGCCCCGAAGGTGGACCGGACCTCCGCGCGGATCGACTGGAGCCGCGACGCTCGATCGGTGGCCAACCTGATCCGAGGAATGGACGAGTCGCCGGGCGCCTGGACCCTGCTTTCGGGCATGCCCGTGAAGGTGTTTCGGCCGTTGGCGCTCGACGAGGACCGGGGCGCGGCGTCGGCCGAGCCCGGACGCGTGCTGTCGGTCGGAAGCGGGCCGGGCCTGGTGGTGGCCACCGGCGCCGGCGCACTCGGCATCGGCGAGGTCCAGCCTCCGGGAAAGCGCCGCATGGCCTCGGCGGCGTGGGTTCGAGGCCGAGGAGCAGCTCCGGGAGACCGGTTCGAGTAGTCGGCGCGAGCCCGTTGACTTGACGAAACGCCGGCACGGTCTCACGATGCTCGTTGCGCCCCCAGCAGCCATCGTTGCGCCCAACTGCAGGTCGGACGCGAACGAGCGTGCTGGGGCAGCAGTCCCGTTGCACAAGGAGGAAACCACGATGAGAGAGCAGCGCTACTACTACTACCACCTGTGCGGGTTCGCCCGCGCGATCGTCCGGCGGTCCGGCTCTCTGGCGAGGGCTTCGCTGGTTCCGGGAGTGGCGGTCGCGATCGCTGCCTGCAACCCCGACGTGGCTCCGGAGCCGCCGCGCGCGGCCTTCGTGGAAATCACGCCGCGGCAGGCGTCGATCTCCGCCATCGGCGACGTCGCCGAGTTCAGGGCGGTCGTCCGCGATCAGTACGGCGCTCCGTTCGACGGTCCCGTAGTCTGGTCCGGAGACGCGGACGACGTCTTCACCATCGACGCCAGGGGCGTAGCGACCGGTGTCGGCTTCGGAGAGGGAACGGTGTGGGCCACGGTCGGCGCCGCAACTGCCTCCGCTGTCGTCCGGGTGGCCGGCGCGGCCGGGGGCGCGGACGGCCACGGCGGCGTCTGCGACCGGACGCCCCAGGTCCGGGACGCGATTCTGGCAGCTCTGGAAATGGCGGAGTGCGGGGCCGTGACCGACGAGCAGCTCGCGACGATCGCCTTCCTGGACGTGAGCGGCCCGCGGGTCCTCTCGTCTCGGTCCGTCGGCGCGTGCGATCGTCGCGAGAAGAAGCGGAACCCGACGCCCGAGGAGATCATCTGGATGGAGCACTACGAGTGCGACGGGTCTTCCGTGTTCGACGAGGCCGCGGCAATGAACGGATCCTTCGGCGCCTCCGGGACGGCGGATTCCGCTCAGCCCGGCCCTCTCGATCCCGTCGTGACGTTGAAGGCGAACGACTTTGCGGGTCTCTCCGGCTTGGCGCACCTCTTCCTGCACCGCAACCACCTGGTCGCCCTTCCCGAGGGCGTCTTCGACGGCTTGGACGCCCTCGAGCAGCTCTGGTTGTTCTACAACCGCATCACGGCCCTTCCCGAGGGCGTCTTCGACGGCTTGGCCAGCCTCCGCAGGCTGTACTTGCACGGCAACCGGCTCGTCGGCTTGCCGGACGGCGTCTTCGACGGGCTTTCAAGCCTGGAGCGGGTGTACTTGACCAGCAACAGGATCGCCGCGTTGCCCGAGGGAGCGTTCGACGACTTGGGCAACCTTAGGTGGCTCTACATGAGCGGCAACCGGATCGCCGAGATCCCCGAGGGCGCCTTCGACAACTTGGGCAGCCTCCAGCGGCTCTACATGGGCAACAATCGGATCACCGAGATCCCCGAGGGCGCCTTCGACAACTTGAGCAGCCTCCAGCGGCTGTTCGTGTACGGCAACGAGATCGAGGAAGTGCCTTCAGGCGCCTTCGACAACCTCGGCGAGCTCGAGTGGCTGTACCTGTACCTCAACGAGATCGAGACGCTTCCCGAAGGCGTGTTCGACAACTTGTCGAACTTGCTGGTCCTCGATCTCGACGGGAACAAGATGACGTCGCTCGACGAAGGCGTGTTCGACAACGTCTCCGAGCTTCACACCCTGTGGATCAACCGCAACGACATCAGGTCGCTGAACGCGGACGTCTTCGACAATCTTGCTGGGCTCCGCCTCCTGTACATCAACAGCAATCGGCTGACGGTTCTTCCCGATGGTCTCTTCGAAGGCCTCGGCCGGCTTCGTACCCTCATCGCGGCGGACAACCCGGGAGCGCCGTTCCCCCTCGAGCTCGAGCTGCGGCGCACCGACAGCGAGGACCCCTTGGCGCGCGGCACGGCGACGGTGTCGATTCGGGTGGCCGTGGGCGCTCCGTTCCCGATGGCGATTGGGATCGGCACCTCCGGCGCCTCCGCTTCGAGCGGATGGGTCAGGATCGGGACCGGCGAGACGCAAAGCTCGTCGATCTACGCGACGACGCCGATCGGCTCGGGCTTCTCGGCGTCGTTGAGAACCGCCAACGTGCCCGAGGCGCCCGAGTGCACTCCCGCGGGCTGCATCGTCGGGTTCAAGATCGTGGCCGGCGACCCCCTCGTTCTCGCCAACCCGCGGCAGGTGGCCGTATCGACCCCCGTGGCCTACCTGAACCAGGCCGCCCAGAACCGCCAGGGCACGGTGCCCCTGATCGCGGGGCGTCGGGCGATCCTGCGGGTGTTCGGCATCAGCAACGACGTCAACAACTTCACGCCTGCGGGCAAGGCGATGTTCTACCGAGACGGGGAGATGGTCCACTCCGTCGACCTGGACGCGCCGCCGAACGGCATCCCCACGGAGGTGGACGAAAGCCTGCTGACTCGCTCGTTCAACGCCATGGTTCCCGGCGAGGTCCTGATGCCGGGCACCGAGATGGTCGTCGAGCTCGACTCGGAAGGCGCGCTCCCGCTGGCGCCGGGCAGCATCGTGCGCGTCCCGGCAACGGGCGCCATGCCGCTGCAAGTGCTGGAAGTTCCGCCCCTGAACGTGACCGTTGTGCCCGTGCAGTACGCCTGGGAGCACAACGCCGTGTCAAACGACGGGGTCTTGGACGTCTCCGAGGACCTTGTGGAGAACCTGCCCGAGGCGATCCTGTACCCGACGCGCACCGTGCTGCCGGTCCGCGACTTGAGGCTGAAGCTCCGGGAGCCGTACTACACATGGGCCGACACCATGGAGTCGGCGGGCTTCACCTTGCTCGGCGAGGTGGAGCTGCTCCGCCACCTCGAAGCCGCGGGCACGGCCGAGTACTACCACGGCCTCTTCGCGTGGCCCCGCTACTCCACTTGGCAGTCCTGGGGGTTCGGGGGCGTCGCCGCCGACATTCCGTCGTTCAGCGCCCTGACGCTCTCGCACCGGGGCAACGGCTCGGTCTACTCGGGCCTTGCTTCGACCTTCGCCCACGAGCTGGGGCACAACCTGGCCCTCCGCCACGCGCCCTGCGGCGGCGCCGGCGGACCGGATCCCAACTACCCCTACGAGGCGGCAGGCATCGGCGTCTGGGGATACGACTTCGGCATGACCGGCCAGCAGGGCACGCTCTTGGATCCAACGAGTTTCAAGGACCACATGTCGTACTGCGGCCCGGAGTGGGTGAGCGACTTCAGCTTCGCCAAGTCCTTGGTCCACCGCGCCCGGTTCGGTTGGGCCGACCCGCGGACGCGGCGGAGTGGACCCCAGCGGACGCTGATGCTGTCGGGCAGCGTCCACGACGGAACGCTGCGCCTCGGCCCGACGTTCGTTTGGCAGGCGCAGTCGAAGATGCCGGCGCGAGGCGGAAGCTACACCTTGACCGGCTTCGACGCGTCGGGTCGGCGGCTCTTCTCCCTGTCCTTCGAACCAGGAGCTCCCAACGACCTGGGCGGCCGCAGCTTCGTGTTCGCGGTGCCCTACCGGCCCGAGTGGGATCAGAGGCTGGAGCAAATCGTGTTGCGGGGACCCGAGGGCTTCGTCGCCGTGGACCGGCCGGCGATCGACCAAGTGGCGGTCTTCGCCGACCGTGACAGCGGGCGGATTCGCAGCATCGCTTCCAGATCGACCGGGGGCGTGCCCGCGGCGATGGGCCGATCCGACCAGTTCCGGGTGAGCCGAGGACTCCAAGGACCGCGCCGGCGATAGCATCCGCGTCGAAGCAAGACCCGGCCCGGAGCGGGAGCGGCCCCGTCGCCCCCGCTTCCGGGCCGGGCACCGCGGGACCGGCCGCGACCTTCCTGCCCAAGCTGCACGTTCTCGTCGGCGACGAAGTCGTCGGACGCCCGGAAGGCTGGGCACGGCTGCTCTCCGTGCTGGACGCGGGCGGAGCTTCGCTGGCGCTTCACCTTCGGGCCCGCCGGACGTCGGCCCGGCGCCTCCACGACTTCGCGGTGCGGCTCGCGCCGGCGGCTGCCGCCCGCGGCGCTCTGCTGCTCGTGAACGACCGCCTGGACGTGGCGCTGGCGGCAGGCGCGGACGGCGTCCACCTGCGGGAGGATTCGATTCCGCCCGTCGAGGCGCGGCGTCTCTTGGAGGCCGGGCGCCTTGGGAAGCCCCCTCTCGCGGGGCGGGCCCGGCGCCGGTCGGCCGGAACCGGCGCCGTCGGCCCTCGTCTCGTCGGGCGGTCGATCCACTCGCCGACCCAGGCCGCCGGCTTCCCCGAGGGCGCCGTCGACTACTTCGTGCTGGGCGCGGTCTACGCCACCCCGTCGCATCCGGGTCGTGCGCCGCTGGGGCTGGGCGCCCTCGCCGCCGCCGCGGCGCAGGCCGCGGTTCCAGTAGTGGCCATCGGGGGAATCACGGCCGAGCGCACGGCCCCCGTGGTCGCTGCCGGAGCGTACGGTGTCGCGGTTGCCGGCGAAGTGTGGGGGAACCGCGACCCTGCCGAGGCCGCGAGACGCTGCTTGGACGCCTTCCCGCCGGCTCCCGTCTCGCGCGTCGAGCCCGGACCGTGCCGCCTCGGGCCTTGAACGACTCGCTTCCGTGGGCAAATTCGAGGTCATGTCCTCCACCGACGCCCCAGCGGCAGGCGGCGGCCGGACCCCGGTCCCCGGCGATCGGGCTCCGAAGCCCCGCGACCGAGCGGTCTCGATCGTCCTGAACGGCAAGCCCCGGTCCGTGTCCGCAGGGCTTACCGTCGCTGCTCTCCTTAGCGACCTGGCGCTGCGCGCGGGGATGGTCGTCGTGGAGCGCAACTGGAAGATCCTGTCCCGCCACGGGCTGGAGGCGGTCCCGGTGGAAGAGGGCGACCGGATCGAGATCGTCCACTTCGTGGGAGGCGGGTGAGAATGGACGCGAAGGCAACGACGGCGACGACGGCGGATCCCCTCGCGATCGGCGGCCGGACCTTCGCGTCGCGGTTGATCCTCGGCACGGGCAAGTACCGGAGCGCTCGAGAGATGGTCGACGCGGTGCGGGCCAGCGGCGCCGAGATGGTCACGGTCGCCGTGCGCCGGGTCGACCTGGACCGCGAGCGGGAGGAAGGCGTCCTCCACCACCTGGACCGCGACGAGTTCTTCCTCCTCCCGAACACTGCCGGCTGCTTCACCGTCGCCGACGCCCTGCGCTACGCCCGGCTGGGCCGCGCGGCCGGCATGTCCGAATGGGTCAAGCTGGAGGTGATCGGCGACGAAGCCACTCTCCTTCCGGACGTGGCGGGAACGTTGGAGGCCGCCGTCGAGCTCGTGGCCGAAGGCTTCAAGGTGATGGCCTACACCAACGACGACCTGGTGACCGCCTTGCGGCTGGAAGACGCGGGGTGCGTTGCGGTGATGCCCCTGGCCAGTCCGATCGGGAGCGGCCTGGGCGTGGTGAACCCCTTCTACGTCCGCGAGATCAAGCGCCGGCTGTCGGTGCCGGTGATCGTGGACGCCGGAGTGGGGACGGCCTCCGACGCCTGCGTGACGATGGAGCAGGGCGTGGACGGCGTGCTGATGAACACGGCCGTAGCCGCCGCCGACGACCCGGTGAAGATGGCCGCCGCCATGAGGCTGGCAGTCCAGGCCGGGCGGGCCGCCTACTTGGCGGGGCGGATGCCCTCTCGCGAGATCGCGGTGCCGTCGTCGCCGTCGTCGGGAATGCTTCACCGCGCTTGACCAGCGCCCGCCACCGCAGCCGCGGGCGCAGGGCAGGCGGACGCTCGCCGGGCTCGTCGCGTCGGTCGGGCTCGCCGGGCCGTGCGCTGGCGGCCTCGATCCTGCAGGAAGTGGAGTCGGGCCGGCGCCTGGATGTGGCTTGGGAAGCGTCCGGCGCCTCTGCTGCTCCCGACAGGGCGTGGATCCGGTCGCTGACCTACGGAACCGTCCGCCTGAGGGGCCGGATCGACCATCTGCTCGCGACGGTGGGCGGTCGGGAAGTTGCGGCGCTGGACCCTCCCGTGCGCACGGCGCTCCGCATGGGCGCCTACCAGCTGCTGGAGATGGGCAGCGTTCCGGGCTACGCGGCCGTGTCCCAGTCGGTGGAGCAGGTGAAGGCGTCGCGAAGCCGTGCCGCGACCGGCTTGGTCAACGCCGTGCTGAGGAAGCTCGCCGACGCGGTTGCGGGGCTGTCCGCGGAAGCGTCCCCCGGCGTCTGCTCCGCCGCGTGCCGCGCCAAGCTCGGCGTGCCCAGCCCCGTCGACGATCTGGAGAGCTACCTGACGACCTGGGGGTCTCACCCCCGCTGGCTGGTGCGCCGCTGGACGAGCCGCTTCGGGGAAGCGGGCGCCCGGCGACTGGTGGAGGCCAACAACCGGGAGCCGGCCGTCTATCTGCGGCCCGTGGGCATGGACGCCGCCGCCGCGGCTGAAGCGCTCGCCGACGCCGGGCTCCTGCATCGGAGGAACGGCGCAAGGAACGGAGGCGGCTCCGACGAGCTTCCGTGCGGTCCCGCCCCGTTGCTGGGCCGCTGCCTCCGCCTGCGGCGCGGCACGGACCCGGAGGCCGCGCTCCAGGTCGCCCCCGGCGTGATTCAGGACCCTGCCGCGTCGCTGGTGGTCGACTACGCGGCGCCCGCGCCCGGGTCGCTGGTGGCGGATCTCTGCGCGGCGCCCGGGGGCAAGGCCCTGGCCCTGAGCGCGTCCGCGTCCGGCGTGGTTGCGGCGGACTTGCGGCCGCACCGACTCCGACGCGTCGACGAGGGCGCCCGCCGGCTGGACGCCAGAGTCTGGCCCGTCGCAGCCGATGCCCGCTTCCCGCCGCTGCACGGCGCGGCCACCGTCCTGGCGGACGTCCCCTGCACGGGCACAGGCGTCCTTCGACGGCGCCCCGACGGCCGCTGGAGGATCGGGGAACCGGACGTAGCCCGCTTGGCCTCCGTCCAGCGGCGAATCCTCGACGGCGCCGCATCCGTGGTTTCCCCAGGGGGAGTGCTGGTTTACGCTACATGCAGCCTCGAACCAGAGGAGAACTGGGATCAGGTGAAGGCGTTTCTCGCGCGCCGCCCCGACTTTCGCATCGATCCCGGGCCCGGGCCGCCGCGGTTTCTGGACCAGCGGGGCTGCCTGGTGGTCCTGCCCCAGGAGACCGCCTGGGAACAACTCGACGACCAGGACGAAGCCGCAGCGGGCAGGCGTCGCAGGGGCGAAGGCTTCGACGGCGCCTTCGCCGCGCGCATGAGAAGGAGTGGAAGCTAGTGGACCTTGGAGCTTCGATCCGTCGCCGGAGACGGGCGCAGGGGTCCACGTCCGGGTCGCCCCGCAGCAAGCGTCGGTCAGGGAGGCCCGGGCGTCGGGCGCGGAAAGAAGGGGGCGCCGGTCCCTTGGGCCGGCTCCGGAGGATCGGCCTCGCGCTGGCGGTCGCCGGCGGGGGTTTCGGAATCGGCTACGTGGCCGCAACCCGGGTGGTCTTCCCCCTGCCCGAGCTCCCGACGGACCTGCAGGAGGTCCCGGACCTGCGGGGAGCCCCGCTCCGGGTGGCGCTGGCGGCGCTGACGGAAGCCGGCTTGCAGGTGGAGAGGATCGATTCTCTTCGCCACCCCACGCTCCCGGCGGGCGTGGTCGTGGGCCAGAGCCCCTTGCCGGGCCCGACGGCCCTCCCCGGCGCCGCGCTGAGGGTCGCCGTGTCGGTGGGCCCCGAGACGCGCCTGGTTCCCGACGTCAGGAGGTGGCAGGAGGAGCGCGCGGCGGCGCTGATGCGGGAATCGGGCTTCAACGTCCGGATCGACACCGTCGAATCGGGCCTCCCGGCGGGCCAGATCGTCCGGACGCAGCCCCTGCCCGACGTCCAGGTCCCAGTGCCGTCGGACGTGCTTCTCCTGGTCAGCCTGGGCCCGCCCACATTCCCCCTGCCGGACCTGGACGGCCGCACCGAGGTGGAGGCGCTGCGGCGGCTCCGCCTGCTGGGACTTCGCGTGGTCGGCGTCGACAGGCGTCCGAGCCTCCTGAACGTGGGCGCCGTGTTCGGACAGTGGCCGGACCCGGGCGATCCCGTCCAGAAGGGCGACTCGGTGCGCCTGGTGGTGGGCCAGCGGATCCCGGGGCTCGTCGGAAGGAGCCTTCGGAGTCCGCCGCCCCCCGATTCCGGCGGTCTCGGACGGAGCGGGAACCCCGGTGGCCGGTAAGCCCAGGAGGCGAACGCGCAGCGGGCGGTACCTTGCGGCCCTTCTTGCGGTGGCGGGCGCGGGCGCGGCGGCGTGGTTCTCCAAGGGGCGGGTCCAGCCCGTCGCGGCCGGCTACCCCGCCCCCGACTTCGAAGCGAGGGACGAGCGGGGAAGCGTCGTCACCCTGGCCGACTACGAAGGAAAGGTCCTCCTGCTCAACGTCTGGGCGACTTGGTGCGGTCCCTGCAAGGAGGAGATGCCCTCCATGCAGCGGCTCTACGACCAGTTCTCTCGCGACGACTTCGAGATCGCTGCCGTCAGCGTCGACGCGCAGGCGGGCGCTCTCGACCTCCTGGGCAACCCGGGCGGCGACCCGGTGGCCTTCGCCCAGGACCTGGGCTTGACCTTTCCGGTGCTCCTTGACCCGGCGGGAGCGATTCAGCGGAGCTACCGGACGACTGGCGTTCCCGAGTCCTTCCTGATCGGTCCCCGGGGGATGATCTGGAAGAAGGTGGCGGGGGCCACGGCGTGGGACTCGGAGGCGGCGGTCACCCAGGTGCGGCGGCTGGTGGAGGAACGCGCCAGGGGCGGAGACGGAAGGTCCCGAGAGCGCCCCGGAGACGGATAGGCCCGTGTCGCTTCCGAGCTTCCTGGTGCGCAACTGGCGGATCAAGGCCACCTCGCTTGCGCTTGCGACGTTGCTCTGGGTCACCATGCAATTGCGCGACCAGGCCGACACCGGTCGTCGAGACTTGGGCGGCGTCGAAGTGCGCGTGGAGAACGTGGACCCGGAGTGGATGGCCCTGGGCGGCCCGTCGCCGGCCACGGTCGTCGTCGGGGTTCACGGAACCTTCGGCGACCTCTTCCGGGCGGCGCTCGCGCGACCCGTCGTAGTGATCCCGGTGGACTCGGTGCCGGGGGAGGACTCGGTCTTCGAGCTGGAGCCGGACTGGGTCGAGAACCTGGACCAGGATCGAGTCGCGATCGACGGATTCAGCCCCAGCACCGTGCGACTGCGCTTCGAGCGCAAGACGTCCGAGCCCGTTCCCGTGTCGTACCGAACGATCGGCGCCGTGCCCGACTCCCTGGCCATGACCGGCGAGATGAGGGTCAACCCCCTCTTCGTCCAGGCGAAGGGACCCGCGTCGCTGGTGGACCGATTGGAGACGGTCTTCCTGGAGCCCTTCGACCTTGCCGCCCTGACGGGGTCGGGGCGCTTCGACGTGGCGGTGGACACCGCGGGCCTGGAGGGCGTGTCCGTCAGCCCGTCCAGCGCCGTCCTGACCGTGGAGGCGGGGACGAGGGGGCGCCGGGAGCTGGCGCCGCTGCCGGTGGAGCTGCCGGCGGACGCCGGAGAGCTGGAGTCGACGCCGCACTCGGTGGTCGTGACCCTCCACGGGGCGAGCGCGCTGCTGGCCGAAGCCGACACGACCGCCCTGCGCGTGCGCGCGACGCTGGACCTGGAGGCGGCTCGGGCTCGCCTGGAGGCGGGCGAAGAGGTGCGGGCGCCGATCGTGGTGGAGGGCGTCCCGCCGGATTCGTGGATCGAGTGGACGGCGCCGGTCGATTCGGTGACGGTGCGCCGGTCGGGGAGCGCATGACGGGCGCATGACCGGACCCGTGCTCGGGATCGAGACGACGTGCGACGAGACGTCGGCGGCGGTGCTGGACGCCGACGGTCGCATCGCCGGCTTGGTGATCCACTCCCAGGACGTGCACGAGGTCTACGGGGGCGTAGTGCCCGAGCTTGCCGCTCGGGACCACCTGAGGCGGATCGAGCCGGTGGCCGAAGCCGCCCTGCGCCAAGCGAACGCCGACCGGCGCGACCTGCGGGCGATCGCGGTGGCGGCGGGACCCGGCCTGATCGGCGCCCTGCTGGTCGGCGTGACGTGGTCTCGCGCGACGGCTTTCGCCCTGGGAACGCCCCTGGTCCCGGTTCACCACATGGAGGGGCACCTCTTCGGCCCCGTGCTGGAGGACCCGGACGCCGTGCCGCCCTTCGTCGCCCTCCTCGTCTCCGGCGGCCACACGCTGCTGACCTGGGCGCCGGAGTGGGGTCGCTACTTCCTGATGGGCCAGACCCGCGACGACGCCGCCGGAGAGGCTTTCGACAAGGTGGCCAAGCTGCTGGGACTCTCCTATCCGGGCGGGCCGGCGATCGAGGCCGCGGCGGCCCTGGGCGACCCCCTGCGCTACGCCTTCCCCAGGCCGCTGGCGTCTTCTTCGGGGAAGCCGGGCGATCCCGGGCGCTTCGACTTCTCCTTCTCGGGACTGAAGACGGCAGTGGTACGGGCCGTGGACGGCGCCCGCTTGGCCGGCGAGCGTGCTCACTTGGCCGCTTCCTTCCAGGAGGCCGCGGTGGACGTCCTGGCCCGCAAGACCCTCGACGCCGCAGAGGCCGTCGGCTGTCGGCGCGTCCTCGTCGGGGGCGGCGTCTCGGCCAACCTCGCCCTCAAGGCCCGCATCGTGGACGGCCTCGGTCCCGGCGGCAGGCTCTTCGCCGCCTCGCCCCGCCTGTCGATGGACAACGCGGCCATGATCGGCCGCGCGGGCCAGTTTCGGCTGGAGCTGGGCCGTTTCGGAGGAATGGACGAAGCGGCGGCCAGCGCGCCCCTGCCGGGCATGGTTCCCTGGTAGCCCGCATCAGTGCAGAATTGATCTTGCCGACCTAGCCCCGGGCGTCCCAGGGAACGCTTCCAGGTCGCCGGATTCGCCTTTTCCGCCCCGCCAAGCAGAAATCCATGCTTCCGATCCTCTTCCGGCTTCCCGAGTGGCTCCCCGCCGTCGGCGGCGCCCCCGTCACCTCGTTCGGCGTCATGATGCTGCTCTCGTTCCTCACGGCGGGATGGGTCCTGCGGGCCGAGCTGGAGCGCATGGGAGAAGAGCGCGACCGGGCCTGGGACATCCTCTTCGCGGCCGTGATCGGCGGCGTCGTGGGCGCCAAGCTCTACTACGTCCTGCTCAACTACCCGCGCCTGGCGGCCGACCCGCTGGGAATGATCTTCTCGCGAGGCGGCATGGTGTGGTACGGCGGCTTCCTGCTGGCCACGGCCCTGGTGGTGCGGAAGACGAGAAGCCTCGGCCTGCCCCTTGGCAAGGTCGCCGACGGCACCGGCCTGGCGTTGCCCATCGCCTACGCCGTAGGACGAATCGGATGCTTCCTGGTGGGCGACGACTACGGCCGTCCGACGGACTCCTGGGTCGGGATCGCCTTCCCCAACGGCAGCCCTCCCACCCGCGCCGACGTGCTGGAGACCCACTTCGGGGTCGCGGTGGATCCGGCGCTGATCGAGAAGTACGGCCAAGTCCTGCCCGTCCACCCCACCCAGCTCTACGAGGTGGGCATCTCCGTCCTGATCTTCCTGATCCTGCTGCGGCTCCAGAACCACCCCCACCGGCCCGGCTGGCTCTTCATGGCCTGGATGGCGATGGCCGGCGCCGAGCGCTTCCTGGTCGAGTTCTTCCGCGCCAAGGACGACCGGTTCCTCGGAGCGCTCACGCTGGCCCAGCTGATCTCGCTGGCGCTGGTGGCCGTGGGGTTGGCGTGGGGGGCGTCGCTGCGACGGAGCGCGTCCGACCGCAAGCGCCGCTCCGGCCCCGGCAAGGGCGGGGCGCCGGGAAGGAAGGGCAGGGGCGCCGCCCGGCCGTGACCCTCCTGCAGCTCTCGGACCTCCACTTCGGCAAGCCGCACCGGCCCCCGGCGGCAGCCGCCGTGCTGCGCTTGGCCGACCAGCTCCGCCCCGACGCCGTCGTCGTCTCGGGAGACTTGACCCAGCGCGCCAAGGCGGAGGAGTACCGGGGGGCGGCGGCGCTCCTTGCGCGGCTGCGCTCGGCGGCGCCCCTGGTCGTCGTCCCGGGCAACCACGACGCGCCGCTCTACCGCCTCTGGGAGCGGCTGACCTCGCCCTACGGGAAGTACCGCCGCCACGTCTCGCCGGAGCTGGACTCGGTGCTGGACGTGCCTTCCCCCGGCGACGGCCCTGCAAGCGCTGCCGGCGCGCGCTTCGTCGCCCTGAACTCGACTGCGCCCCGCACCGCGATTGTCAACGGCCGCCTCTCCGGCCGTCAGCTGCGCTTCGCCGCGGGCGCCTTCGCCTCGGCCCCCCGCGCCGCCTGCCGAGTTCTGGTGCTGCACCACAACTTGGTGCCGCCGGAGGACGCCGAACCCGGGCCGGGGCCGGTCCGGACGCCCGGACCACCGCCCCTCCACGGCGCTTCCCGCGTGCTCGACCGGCTCGCCGAGTGGAAAGTGGACTTGGTGTTCTCCGGCCACGTCCACAGGAGCTGGACGACCTGTCGCCGAGGAACGCCGCTGATCCACGCGGGCACGGCTTCGTCGAGCCGCGGGCGCGGCCCCGAGCGGGGGCTGAACTCGGTCAACGTCGTGGATGTTCAGCCGTCCGAAACATATGTTGTCGCTTACCTTTACTCCAAAGACGGCCGGCGCTTCCTCCCTGGCAAGGGAAGCCGGCATCGGCGTCGGAGCAGGGCGGTCCGCGGTTCCGACGGGCCGGGGCAGGAGAGAGAGCCTTCCGATGGAGCGGGTCCGCACCCCTAGACGGAGAACTGCAAGGGCCTTCGGGACCCGAGCGGCCGCGCTGGCGTCGGGGATCGGCGCGCTGGCCGGCTGGGGCGTCCTTCTCCCGGCGGCCGGGCAGACGGCCCGCGAACCGAGCCGTGCCGGCGATCTCGTGCAGGAGGAAGTCGTCTCCGTCTCCTTCACGGGGAATCAAGCGTTTACCGACGCGGAGCTTCGGCGCGCAATCGCCACCCGGGCCTCGTCGTGCCCCTTCGTCCTGGCGGTGACCACGTGCGCCGTCGGGCTCGACTGGGGCCGCGACCGGGCGTACTACAGCCCCAGGCTGGTCGAAGAGGACGTGGGACGGCTCCGCGTCCTCCTCTACCCGGCCAACGGCTTTCGGAGCGCGACCGTGCAGCCACGGGTCTCTCGCGTGGAGGGCGGGGTGGCGGTGGAGTTCGTCATCGACGAGGGCGAGGCGTTCCGCATAGGCTCCGTCAACTTTGCCGGAGACCCCCTGCCTGCGGGCCTGGGAATCGATCAGGACCTTCCAGTGGCCCCGGGCGACCCCCTCGGCGACCTGTCCGTGAAGGAAGCGCGGGACACCGTCCAGATGCGGCTGCGCAACGCCGGCTACGCTTGGGCCGAGGTCTTTCGCCGGCACCTTCGCCCGCCGGGCGCGGACACCGCCACCTTGACCTACCAGATCGAACTCGGTCCCCTGGCGTCGGTGGGCCCGGTCCGGGTCGTGGGCCACCAGCTGCTGGGCGCCGAGGCGATCCTGGACCGCCTGCCCTTTCGAGAAGGCGACCGCTTCAGCGAACGGCTGATCCAGGAGGCGCAGCGCAGCCTTCACGAGCTGGAGATCGTCGCCCGGGCCTCGGTGCGCCGAGACGCCGCCGCGGCCGGGGCCGACTCGGCGCTGCCCGTCGTCGTCGAGGTGCGGGAGGGGGACGCCCACAGGGTGCGGCTCGGCGGCGGGCTCAACAGCGCCGAGTGCATCAACTTCGAGGGTCGCTGGGCCAGTCGAAACTTCTTCGGCGGGGGCCGCACCCTCCAGCTCCGAGGTCGAGTCTCCAACCTGCTGGCGACCCTTCTCCAGCCCACCTTCCTCTGCGCGCACGCCGGCACGGAGGAGTTCGGGCGGCTCAACGGTCTCGTCGCCCTGGACTTCGCGGAGCCGACGTTCCTCTCCCCCAGGACCAGCCTGCTGGCCGGCGTGTTCGTCGAGCGCCAGTCCCAGAAGAACGTCTTCGTCCGCGACGCCCTGGGCATGGAGCTGGGCCTCAACCGCGCCGCCGGTCGGAACGCCCGCCTCAGCCTGCGCGTCCGCCCCGAGATCAGCCGGCTCGACGCCGCGGAAGTGACGCTCTGCGCCACCTTTCTGGCGTGCGCGCCCGCCGAGATCGAGGCGCTGGCCAGCAACCACTGGCTCTCTCCCGTCGCCCTTTCCTTCAGCCGGGACGGCACCGACGGCCTCTTGAGCCCGCGTCGGGGGTTCAGGGCCTTGGTGGACCTGGAGTACGCCGGGCGGCTGACCGGCTCGGACTACGCCTACTTCCGGGCCCTGGCCGACGGCAGCCTCTACCGCGAGATCGACCGAGCGACGGTGCTGGCGCTCCGGTTGCGCGCCGGCGCGATCAGCTCCGGCGCTTTCGTGCAGCCGGTGGCCCGTTCGGGAGGTCCACTGGACGTGGTGCCTTCCCAAAAGCGCTTCTACGGAGGGGGGGCCGGCAGCGTCCGGGGGTTCGCCCAAGGCACTCTGGGGCCGAGAAGCCTCTCGATCGGCGTCGAGGAGCTCCTGCGCCGGCGGGCGTCGCAGAGCCCGGCCTGCGAGCCCCGTGCCGTGAGGGAGCTGACGTGCGACGGCTCCTCGCTGGTGGGCGCCGGCCTCTTTCAGCTCCGGCCGATCGGGGGACTGGGAACGCTGGAGGCCAGCGCAGAGCTCCGCTTCGACTTCTCCGGGGGGCTCTTCGGCGGCGCCGCCTTCGTGGACGTGGGGCAGGTGTGGCCGCAGGGCATCTCGCTGGACGACTTGGAGGTGTCGCCGGGAGTGGGCGTGCGGTACAACACGGTCTTCGGCCCGATCCGACTCGACTTGGCCTACTCCTTCCGGGATCAGGAGCCGCTGCCGGTGGTGACGTCCCAGATCCGGCCCTTCGTCCCCGGCCGGGACGACCCCTCGGTCCGGATCGACGCCGGGCCCCCTGGGACCCAGGAGCCCATCGACTGGGTCGTGTCGGAAGACTTGGCCCTGCTCCGGCCGCCGGTGCTCTTCGGAGACGACCCCGGGTTCTCCTTCCGGCGCTTCCAGCTCCACTTCTCCGTGGGCCAGGCGTTCTGACGATGGAGAGACGGCGACTTGCCCGCAGCTTCCGGTGGGGCCTTGCGGCGGTCCTGGCCGTTGCCGGGGCGGGAACCGCCGTCGCCGTCGTCGTGGCGCGCACCGCGGCCGGGCGGGAGTTCGCTGTGCAGTGGGCGCTGGAACGGCTCGAGGCCAGGCTGGACGGGACGATCCACGTGGGTTCCGTGGGGCAAGGGGGGCTGTGGGGCGGCGCGACCCTCCACCGCGTGGAGATCGCCGACGGCGAAGGACGCCCAGTGGCGACGGTGGACTCGATCCGCGCCCGATACTCGCTGCGGGACGTCCTGGGAGACGCGCCCGCCGTCGCCGACCTTCGCCTCTGGTCGCCCGTGGTGGTGCGCGAGCCGGGACCGGACGGCAGGAGTCGGCTGGCCGCCGTCTTCGCGCCCCTCTCGGTGCCGGGCGGGGACGCGCCCCCGTCCGACGCCGCCGACCGGGGCTTCGAGGCGGGGCTCGTGGTCCGCGGCGCCCGCATTCACGACGGCGCCCTCGTGCTGCGGAACGCCGACGGCGCCGAACGGCGCTTGGACGGCATCCAGGCGAAGCTCGCCTTCGTCGAGCTCGCCCCCAGTCCGGGCGTCGCCTTCGCGGCCGAAGTGGACACGTTGACCGGCTCGTACCTGCTGAAGGGGGGGCGGCTGCGCTTGGCGGCCGCCGAGGCGTCGGTGGAGGGGACGGCCCAGGAGGTCGCCCTCGTCGCGGAGCGGCTTCGTCTGCCGAACTCGGTGGCGGCGGGCCGGGCAACTGCTCGCCGGAACGAAGACGGGCGATGGAGCTTGGAGCTGGAAGTGGAGCGGGCGCGCTCGGCCCTGGCGGACTTCGCCTGGCTGGACCCGGTCGGCGAACGCCTCGAAGGCGGGCTGGCGAAGGGCGTGGCGACGGGCGCGTGGCGGCTGGAGGCCGGTCCCGGCGGGCTGGCCCTGGACGCCGTCGACGGCGCCGTGGAGTGGGACGGGTCGCGGGTCGCGCTCTCCGGCGGCGTCGCATGGGCGAACACCGCTTCGGGCGCCGCCTCGGCCTCCCGCGCTCCACCGCCGCCGCCAGCCGCGCCGTCGCCAGGGCCGAACTCCGCTTCGGGCGCCGCCTCGGCCTCCGGCGCTCCACCGCCGCCGCCAGCCGCGCCGTCGCCAGGGCCGAACTCCGCTTCGGGCGCCGCCTCGGCCTCCGGCGCCGAGTCCTTCCGCTTCCGCCGGCTTCGCGTGTTCGGCGCGTCGGTGGACGCCCGCGAAGCGGCCCGGCGGCTCTCTCCGACCGCAGCCGCCCGCCTCCGCGCCACCGGCGCGCAGACCGTCTCGGGCGACGTGGAGCTGGACGGGCCGCTGGACAGCCTCCACCTGACGGGCGGCCTCGTCCTGCACGGCCCCGGCGGAGACTCCCTGGTCGCGGCCTCGGGCGCCGGCACGGCGCTGGGGAGCCTCCGCTCGGTGCGGAACTTCGCCGTCGACGCCACCGTCGCCGACTTCCGCCTGGCCCGCGCCCTCCACCCTCGCTTCCCGTGGACGGGGCCGGGCCGCGCCACCGTCCGGGCGACGGGAGACCTGCCCACGGGGATGACGGTGCGGGCAGCGGCGACCCGAAGCGCGGCGCCCTTCCCGGCTCTCCCGCCTCCGGCGTCGGCGCCGGCCGACCGTCTCCTCGACTCCGTGTCCTTCGCAGGAGTCCTCTACGGCGCCGACGGCGTGGCGGTCGTGGAAGGCGAAGCGACCGCCGCGCCCCTCGCCCTTTCGGGGCTCGAGCCCCTCTGGCCCGGCGTCTCCCGTCTGGACGCCTCGCGGTTCGGCGCCGTCCGCGGCACGGCTGCCGTCTCCGGTCCCCTGGAGCGCCTTCGGGTGGCGGCGGAGCTGGCCACCCCGGCGGGTCCCCTCGTGGCGGAGGGCCAAGTCAGCCTCCGCAGCCCGGCCGTCGACTACGACCTTGCCCTCTCGGCCCGCGAGTTCCGCCTCTCGGAGCTGGCGCCCGGCGTTCCCGCGCCCACCGTGGTGTCGGGGACCGCAAGCCTCGTGGGAAGCGGCACGAGCCTCGCCTCCCTGCGCGGCGCCCTGGCGGTCGCCACCGGCCCGTCCACGGTCGGCCCGGTGCAGGTGGACACGCTGGACGCGCGAGTGCGGATCGGCGAAGACGGCCTCCTCCACGTCGAGTCGATCTTCGCCCGGGCCGGCGGCCTCGACCTGCGCAGCGACGGCGGAACGCTGGCCCTCGGTCCCGACGCCGCCGGCAGCGCGCAGGGCGTCGTGGTGGACGTGTCGGCGGCGTCGATCCGTCCTCTGCGCCCCCTCTTCATGGGCAACGACCGAGTCGCCTGGGACGACCTCTCGGCGATCGAGCAGGGCTTCATGATCGAGACCGCCGGCGTGGACCCGGACACCTTTCCCGCCGCGCGCGACATCCGCTTCGAGGGCTCGGTGCAGGGCGAGCTGCGGCTCGAGGGCGAGATCGCCGACCTCACCGCCACCCTGTCGGCCACGGCGAAGGGAGTCCGCTACGGCGCCCACTCCGCCGGCGAGCTGACGATGGAAGGGGAAGCCCAGGGACTCCGCGTCGCGCCGCCGGACGCGGCCGTGCAGACCGCCGCGCCGCCGCTGGTCCTCTCCGGCGCAATCGAGGCGACCGACTCGGTGGTCGTCGCGGGTCGGCGCTTTGCCGCCGCCCGGGTCGAGGGCAGCTACTCCCTGGACGGCTCGGGCCGCGCGCAAGTGCGCGTGGTTCGCTCGCCCGGCGAGTCCTACGAAGCCCTGGCAAGCGTCCGCGTCGATGGAGAGCAGCGTCGCGTCGACCTGGACCGCCTCGTGCTCGACTTCGGCGAGCTGCGCTGGAACCTCCAGGGCCCGGCGCGCTTCGCGTGGAGCCCGGATGCGGTGACGGTCCGCGACTTCGGTCTGGTCCGGCCAGGGTGGGGAGGGCTTCGCCTGCGCGCCGGCGGGCGCCTGGCCCTGAGCGGCGGCGAGTCCGACTTCGGCCTGGAGGCGACCGGGCTGAACCTGGCGTTGGTGGGACGCCTCCTCCAAGTGGACGAGGTGGTCGAGGGGGCGGCCCAGGCGGACGTGCGGGTCCACGGCACGGCGGACGCGCCCCGCTGGGACGGCTTCGCCCGGATCGTCGGCGCCGCCTGGGGCGACCTGCGCTTCGACAGCGTCTCGGCAGAGGCGAGGTACGCCCGCCGCGCGGCGGACGTTCGCGCCGGGTCGTGGATCGGAGGCCGCCGGGCCCTCGCCGTGACGGGCGAACTTCCCCTCGACCTGCGCTTCGCCGCCGAAGAGCGGCTGCCCGACGAGCCCATGGACCTGGAGATCGAAGCGGACGCCTTCCCGCTGGCGCTGGCGCTGGGCGCAGTGGACGGACTCGAGGACGCCAGCGGAAGCATCGGGGGCAGCCTGCGGCTTCAAGGAACGCGCGCGGCGCCGTCGCCCTCGGGCCGGCTCGGGATCGAGGACGGGACCGCGCTGGTGGCGCCGCTGGGCGTCCGGCTCTCCGCCGCCGCCGTGGAGATGAGGGTGAGCCCCGACGGCAAGGTGCGCGTGAACGGCTCGGTGGAGTCGGGCGGCTCGGTGCAGGTCCGGGGCGTCGTCGACGCCGCCCGGCCCCTGGACCCCGGCTTCGACTTGGCGTTCTGGCCCCGCGGCCTGCAAGTCGTGAACCGGCGCGACATGGAAGCGGCGGTCACCGGCGACTCGGTGGCCCTCACCGGCTCCTACACGGCGCCGCTGGTGGAAGGAACCCTGGAAGTGGACGGCGGCACGGTGTACCTGGAGGAGTTCCAGCGCTCGGCGGAGACCCTCAGCTTCTACGACCGGAGCCTCTTCGAGGCGGCCACCGAAGGCGCAGACCGCGCCGCCCTCGCCGTGGCGCCCAACCCGTTCCTGGCCAACCTTCGCGTCCTGGTCGAGCTCGAGGTCGGTCGGGGCAACTGGCTCCGTTCGCAGGCGATGAACATGGAGACCGAGGGCGACCTGACCGTCACCTTCGACCGGCAGCGCAACGAGCTGATCCTTTACGGCGCCATGGACGTCGTGCGAGGCGCCTACACCGGCCTGCCGCGCCCCTTCGCCATGACCGAGGGCGAGTTCGACTTCCCCGGAACGCCCGGCTTCGACCCCAACGTGTCGGTCGCCGCCGAGAGCCGCCTCCGCACCCACGACGGCCAGCCGATGGTCGTCACCGCCGACATCTCCGGGCCGCTGCGTTCCCTCCGCCTGGCGCTCTCCAGCGACGCGGGACCGGGAGTCACCGAGGGCGACATCTACAGCTACCTGCTCACGGGACGCCCAGCGTCGGCAGGCCAGGCCCAAGTGGACGCGGGCGTCAACCTCGTAGTGGGACGGGTGGCCAACCAGATCGGCGCCCTGCTGGCGCCGCAGCTCCGCCTGGATCATCTCTCCGTCTCGCAGGCCGAGCAGAGCCCGGCCGCGGCCACGATCGGCGCGTCCTCCCTGCAAGTCGAGTTCGGCCGCTACGTGCGCGAAAACGTCTTCCTCAAGGGGGTCTACCAGCGGGGCTACTGCGCCGATCCGGCCCTCCCCGTGAACAGCGGCGGTGCCCGCGCCGAAGTCGGGCTGCCCCAGGACGTCACGCTGGAAGGCTTCTTCGAGAACCGGTGCACCCGAGAGGGGTTCCGGGGCCTGGGCGGCCTCTCCCTGGACCAAGCGTGGGTCTGGGGACTCTTCTTCTTCCGCGAGTGGGGCTACTAGCGGGCGGCTCCCCTTCGTACCTTTCGCTCCGGCAACGGCAGCGCACCGCCAAGGACAAGGAGAGCCACCATGCAGTACATGCGCATGTTCGTCCTGATGGCCGCCCTCACGGCCTTCCTGGGGTTCGTCGGCAACCTTCTCGGAGGCCAGGGCGGGATGGCGATCGCCCTGATCTTCGCCGTGGGCATGAACGCCTGGATGTACTGGCGCTCGGACCGGGCGGTCCTGCGCATGTACGGCGCCCGGATCGTGGGACCCGAAGACGCGCCCGGCCTCTACCGGATGGTGGACCGCCTCCGCCGGCGGGCCGACCTGCCGATGCCCGTGGTGGCGGTCGCGCCCTCGCCCCAGCCCAACGCCTTCGCCACGGGCCGCTCTCCTTCCAAGGCCGTGGTGTGCTTCACCCAGGGCATCCTCAAGGCGCTCTCGCCCCAGGAGCTGGAAGGGGTGACCGCCCACGAGCTGGCCCACATCAAGCACCGCCACGTCCTCGTCGGCACGGTGGCGGCCACCATGGCGGGCGCGGTGGGGATCCTCGCCACCATGGCCCAGTGGGCGGCGATCTTCGGCGGCCGGGACGAGGACGACAACCCCTTGGCGCTCCTGGCCATGGCGATCGTGGCCCCCTTGGGCGCCGCCATCATCCAGACGGCGATCAGCCGCCAGAACGAGTTCCAGGCGGACCGCACCGGAGGCCGGATCGCCGGCAGCCCGCTCCACTTGGCCAACGCCCTGACCCGGCTGGACCGCACCGCCCGCCGCATCCCCATGAAGGTGAACCCGGCCGCGGCCCAGCTGGCGATCGTCAACCCCTTGGCCGGGCGCAAGGCGGGCTTCTCCGGGTTGTTCAGCACCCATCCCCCCACCGAGGAACGGGTGGCCAGGCTCGCCGAGCAGGCGCGGAGGTCCGCCTAGACCCTTGAGCCGCCAGAACCTCGTCGTTCGCGGAGCGCGGGAGCACAACCTCAAGAACGTTTCCCTGGAGATCCCCCGGGAGCGCCTCGTCGTGGTGACGGGGCTCTCCGGTTCCGGGAAGTCGTCGCTGGCGTTCGACACGATCTACGCCGAGGGCCAGCGGCGCTACATCGAGTCCCTGTCGGCGTACGCCCGCCAGTTCCTGGGCATGATGGAGAAGCCCGACGTGGACGTGATCGAAGGCCTCTCGCCGGCGATCTCGATCGAGCAGAAGACCGTGTCGCGGAACCCCCGCTCCACCGTGGGCACGGTGACCGAGATATACGACTACCTGCGGCTCCTCTACGCCCGGGCGGGCACGCCCCACTGTCCCGACTGTGGCCTGCCGATCAAGCGGCAGCCGGCCACCCAGATCGTCGCCCAGCTGCTCGGGATGGAGGAGGGGACCCGCATTCAGGTGGTGGCGCCTCTGGTTCGGGGCCGAAAGGGCGAGTTCCGCGATCTCTTCGAGAAGGCGCGCCGCGACGGCTTCGTCCGGGCGCTGGTGGACGGCGAGGTGCACGACTTGGCCGCCGTGCCACGCCTGAACCGCTACGAGAACCACGACGTGGGGATCGTGGTGGACCGGCTGGTGGTTCGGGAGAAGGACCGCGCTCGCCTCTCGGACTCGGTGGAGACCGCCCTGCGCGCCGCCGACGGCGTGGTGCAGGTCCTGGAGCGTCGAGGCCGCAAGGACGTGTCGCACCTCTTCAGCGAGCACTACGCCTGCGCCGACTGCGGGGCCAGCTTTCCGGAGCTGGAGCCGCGCGTGTTCTCCTTCAACTCGCCCCACGGCGCGTGCTCCGAGTGCGGGGGACTGGGAACCACGCGGGAAGTGGACGGAGACCTGCTGGTGGCGAGCCCCTCCCTCTCGATCCTGGAGGGCGCGATCATCCCCTGGGGCGACCCGGGGGGCCACCTGCGCCGCTCCGTGATCCCCGGCTTGGCCCAAGCGTACGAGTTCGACCCCCGCGTGCCCTGGCGCGACTTGCCCAAGGCGACCCGCGACGCCGTCCTGCACGGCTCCGGCGCGCTGAAGATCCGCTTTCCCTACAAGGCGGGAAAGATGAGCGGCCACTACGAGGACTACTGGGAGGGCGTGGTGGCCAACGTGGAGCGTCGCTACCGGGACACCACCTCCGAGCGCGTTCGAGAGCAGCTGGAGAAGTTCATGGCCGGCCGAACCTGCGGCGAGTGCGGCGGCTCCCGCCTAGGCTCCTTCGCGCGATCCGTGAAGATCGGCGGCAAGCCCATCGGGGAAGTGGCCGGGATGCCGGTGGAGGAGGCGCTGGCTTTCGTCCGCTCCCTTCCGGTCGCCGGCAAGGACGGCGCCGCCGGCGACGGCGAAGCGGGCGCCCCCGACGCCGACGCCCGACCGACGGCCGGCCCCGGCGACCCCCTCCCCGCGCCGGTCGCCGGTCCTGTTCTCAAGGAGGTCCGCGAGCGGCTGGGGTTCCTTCGCAACGTGGGCCTGGGCTACCTCGCGCTGAGCCGCTCGGCGGACACCCTCTCGGGGGGCGAGTCCCAGCGCATCCGCCTGGCCACCCAGATCGGCAGCCGGCTCGTGGGGGTCCTCTACATCCTGGACGAGCCCTCGATCGGGCTCCACCAGCGCGACAACCACCGCCTCCTCCGCACCCTGGAGTCGCTCCGGGACCTGGGCAACTCGGTGCTGGTCGTGGAGCACGACGAGGACACGATCCTCTCCGCCGACTTCGTGGTCGACCTGGGACCGGGCGCGGGCAGGGCCGGGGGCGAAGTCGTGGCGGCGGGCGCCGTGGACGACGTGCGCGCCGAGCCCCGCTCCGTCACCGGCGCCTACCTGCGGGGCGAGAAGGAGATCGCGGTTCCCGAGAGCCGCCGGACGCCCGACCCGAAGCGCCGCCTGGTGGTCCGGGGCGCCGCCGAGCACAACTTGCGGGGAATCGACGCCGCCTTCCCTCTGGGCTGCTTCGTCGCCGTCACCGGGGTCAGCGGCTCGGGCAAGTCCACCCTGGTGAACGCGACCCTCTACCGGGCGCTCTCCCGCCACTTCTACCGCAGCCGGACTCCCCCCGGCGCCCACGACCGGATCGACGGCCTCGGCGCGGTCGACAAGGTCATCGAGGTGGACCAGTCGCCCATTGGACGGACCCCCCGCTCCAACCCCGCCACCTACACCGGCCTCTTCACTCCCGTCCGCCAGCTCTTCGCGGACCTGCCCGAGGCTCAGGTGCGGGGCTACGCCGCCGGCCGCTTCTCGTTCAACGTCCACGGCGGACGCTGCGAGGCGTGCAAGGGCGACGGCTTGGTCAAGATCGAGATGCACTTCCTGCCCGACGTGTACGTCTCGTGCGACGTGTGCCGGGGCCGCCGCTACAACCGAGAGACCCTGGACGTCCACTACAAGGGAAAGAACATCGCCGACGTGCTGGAGATGACCGTGGCCGAGGCCGTGGAGTTCTTCGACGCCGTGCCCCAGATCAGGCGCCGCCTGCGCACGCTCGCCGACGTGGGGCTGGGCTACATCCACGTGGGCCAGAGCGCCACCACCCTCTCCGGCGGCGAGGCCCAGCGGATCAAGCTCTCGGCCGAGCTGTCCAAGCACTCCACCGGGCAGACCGTGTACATCCTGGACGAGCCCACGACCGGCCTCCACTTCGAAGACGTGCGCATCCTCCTTCAAGTGCTCCACCGCCTCGTGGATCGGGGCAACACGGTCGTGGTGATCGAGCACAACCTGCACGTGGTCAAGACCGCGGACTGGGTGCTGGACCTGGGACCCGAGGGCGGCGACGGCGGCGGCGGGATCGTGGCCGAAGGCCCCCCCGAGCACGTGGCCCAGGCGGCCGGCTCCCACACCGGCGAACACTTGGCGCCCCTGCTGGAGATGGCGCGGCCGGCCCCGGTCTCCAGGTAGCCCGCCCCGCGGCCCGGGGCGACGCCCACGAAGCCGAGACCGAGCCGCCGCCCGAGGAGAGCCTGCCCGCCAGCCCGTGGCGACGCCTTCGTGGAGCGCGTGGTCGACGCTGGCGACGATGCCCGCCCTCCAGCCCGTGGCGACGCCCCCTCGCCCGTGCGTAGCCCGATGCAGGACGGTCGTTCCCCTCGCGCACCGCCACGGACGCCCCCTCGCCCCGCGCGTAGCCCGACCAAGCCGCTCCGTGTTATCTTCACCTTGTGCGCCTGCCTGCCGACGGCGCCCGCGCACTTTGCTGCGAAGCCCACCGTCAGGAGACGACGTGATCAGCCGAGAAGACCTGCAGAGCTACCTGATCCGCATGGACGCGGAGTTCGAGGAGGTGGACCATGGGATGTTCCTCGTCCATACCGACCACGACGGCGCGCCGATCGTGGTGCACCACTCCGACCCCCTCCTGCTGGTCCGGATGAAGGTCATGGACCTGCCAGACGATTCGAGCGGGCTGGCCGAACTCTACGAGACGCTTCTCAAGCTGAACGCTTCGGACGTGGTGCACGGCGCCTACGGGATCGAGGAGGGGGAGCTGATCCTGAGCGACACGCTCCAGCTCGGGAACCTGGACTTCGAGGAGCTGCAGGCGTCGCTGGAGAGCGTTCAGCTGGCGGCATCGGCCCATATGGCGCGGATCCGCGGGCTGGCGGAAGCAGGAGGAAGCGAGTAGCGCGATGAGCATCTTCAGCAAGTTCTCGACGATGATCCGGTCGAACATCAACGACCTCATCTCCCGGGCGGAGAACCCGGAGAAGATGCTGAACCAGATCATCCTGGACATGCGGGACCAGCTGGCGAAGTCGAAGCGCGAAGTGGCGTCGGCGATCGCCGACGAGCGGAAGCTGAAGTCCCAGCTGGAAGGGGAGCGCAAGCAGGTCCGGGAGTGGGAGAGCCGGGCGATGCTGGCGGTCAACGAGGGCCGCGACGATCTGGCGAAGCAGGCTCTGGTGCGGCAACAGGAGCACGCGGAGCGGGCGGCGTCGCTGGAGGGGACCTGGCAGGCGCAGGCGGCGGAGACGGAGAAGCTGAAGGGGTCGCTGCGCCAGCTGAACGACAAGATCGAGGAGGCGAAGCGGAAGCGGAACCTTCTGGTGGCGAAGCAGAAGCGGGCGCAGGCGCAGCGGCGCATCCACGAGACGATGTCGGGGCTGTCGGACACGTCGGCGTTCGAGGCGTTCAACCGCATGGCCGACAAGATCGAGGAGGAGGAGCGGCGCAATCTGGCGCAGGCCGAGGTGACCGAAGCTCTCTCCGGCGACACGCTGGAGACGGAGTTTCTCCGGCTGGAGTCCGGATCCGGCGACGCCGGGATGGACGACCGCCTGCTGGACCTGAAGGCGAAGATGGGACTCCTGCCGAGCGGAAGCGGACCGAAGCAGCTGGGTTCGGGCGAGGAAGCCGCCGGCGACGGCGCGTCGGGCGCCGCCCGCTCCGACGCCAGCGACTCCGACGCCAAGTCGGCGGAGGACGCCCACGCGCCGCCGGAAGTCCGCGAAGCCGAGCTCCTAGAGGAGTTCGAGAAGCTGGAGCGCGGCGGCCGCTCGTGAGCGTGGTCCACCTGAACGGGGAGTACCTTCCGAAGGGCGAAGCCAAGGTTTCGGTGGACGAGCGAGGCTTCCTCTTCGCCGACGGAGTCTACGAAGTCACGCCGGCCTACGGCGGCCGTCTCTTCCGCTGGCCCCAGCACCTGGATCGGATGCGGAAGGGGCTCGCGGCGCTGCGGATCGACTTCGACGCCGCCGCCCTGGAGGCAGTCAAGTACGAGCTGCTGGCCCGCAACGGGCTGGACAAGGCTCCTGCCGCCTACGTGTACGTGCAGGTGACCCGGGGCGCCGCCCCCAGAATGCACGCCTTCCCGGACCCGCCCGTGGCCCCCGGCGTCTACGCCTTCGCCAACCCCTACCACCGCCCGTCGATGGAGCGCTGGGAGCGGGGCTTCCGCGCCGTGACGGTGCCGGACCAGCGCTGGGCCCGGGCGGACGTCAAGGCGATCGCGCTGCTGCCCAACGTCATGGCCCAGCAAGCGGCGGTGGACGCCGGCGTGAGCAACGCGATCTTCGTCCGCGACGGGATGGCGATGGAGGGCGCCCACAACAACCTCTTCGCCGTCTGCGACGGGACGCTGATCACGGCGCCCAAGTCCAACTACATCCTCCACGGCGTCACCCGCGACTTCGTGATCGGCCTGGCCGCCGAGATGGGAATCGCCGTGGAGGAGCGGGCGATCCCGCTGCCGGAGCTCTACGCCGCCGCCGAGCTCTTCTTCACTGGCACCACGACCGAGATCAAGCCCGCCGTGGAGGTCGACGGCCGCCGGATCGGCAACGGCCGGCCGGGTCCGGCCACGCGACGGCTCTACGCGACGTTCCTGGAGGCGGTGGGCGGGTAGCGGAACGTTCGACGGCAGGACGACGGTCGACGCACACCCCCGTACGAGGAAGCACCCGACATCCCGGCGGCGCCGGAGATGGGCCGGTTGCGCTCCCTGCCGACAACCGACCTCGCGTGGCGGACGGGCGTGGTCAGGCAGTCGACCAACCGGCGCGGCTGGGCAAAAAAATCTGTCCCATCCAGCCATGGAAATGGCGCACCCCCGGTGAGACACTGAGGCCAGGGCCGGAGACTGTCCCGGCCAGCTTCGGGGGAACTCCGTCCGCGACGCCTCCGAAGCGCCTCTCGTCTCGGACGCACTGGAGCCGCCGCCATGGACCCCTCCACCAACGAACCGCCCACTCTCACCAAGCCGGAACGCCGCCGCCACGACCAGAGCTACAAGCGCCTCTTCAACACCGTGGCTGCCGTCGTGGCCCTCGTCCGCGACTTGGCGGCCAAGGGCTGGGCCGACCAGCTCGACCTGCTGGCCGTCGATCCGTTCCCCACCGAGACCGTGGGCCCCGACCTGCGGCGCCGGCTCTGCGACTGCGCTTGGCGCGTCCGGTTCAAGGACGGTCGATGGGCCGTCTTCCTCTTCGAGTTCCAGTCCTCCGTCGATCCGGGCATGGTCCTCAGGACGCTGCGCTACAGCGAGGCCGCCCACACGGTGCTGCACACGCACGAGCGGCAGCGCAACCCCGACGACACCATGCCCCTCGTGCTCTCGTTCGTCGTCTACACCGGCACGAGGCCATGGACGGCCGAGACGACGCTGGCCGGGCTGGCCGGCCGGGAGGAGCCGTCGCCGGTCGTGGCGCGGGCGGTCGCTGGCTTGGCGACCACTCACGGCTACGGGCTGCTTGACTTGCGGTCGGCGCTGGCGCAAGGGTTGCTTCCCAGGGAGAGCGTGCTGGGCTGGGTCGCTGCACTGGAGGAGGACCCGTGGACGAACTTTCCGGCGGTGCACGGGAGGATGGCGGAGCAGTGGGCCGGCCCGGACTATCTTGCAGAGCGGCAGGCGTTCGCGGACTGGACGGACGAGCGGCTGCGTATGGTGGGGGTGCCGGAGGAGGCACGTCAGGACATCGTGGAGCAGATCATCCAACCGAAGGAGGAGGAAGAGATGGGCCAGACCTATGCGGAGTGGGCGGAGGGCCACCGGCAGCGGGGCCTGGAGCAGGGGCTCGAACAGGGGCTCCAGCAGGGACGTGAGCAGGGGCTCGAACGGGGACGCGAGCAGGGGCGTGAGCAGGGGCTCGAACGGGGACTCGAGCAGGGGCGTGCGGAAGGCCGAGCGATCATGCTGCTGCGTCTGGCTTCGCGGCGGTTCGGAGCCCAGACGGCGCGACGGCTGGAGGCGCGGGTGCGCTCCATGAGCGCCGAGCAGCTGGCCCGGGTCGGGGACGCGGTCGTGGAGTGCGACACTGCCGACGAGTTCCTGGCCGTGGCCGGCAACAGCGACTCGTAGTGGACGGAAGGCGACCCCAAGCCGTCGCTTCCCGGCAGAGTCGGGCCAGTACTACTGCCTGGAAGCCCCGACCCCCCTACCCGAACGGCACCACAAGTCCCGCCTGCAGCAGCAGAGTTCGGTTGCGCAGATCTTCCGGGTCGTCGGTCAATCTGGACAGTCCCAGGGTGTAGAGCCCCTCTGCGCCGAGCCGCAGGCCGGCAAAGAGCCCCACCTCCACTCCGGCGCCGGCGGCGACGCCGAAGTCCCAGCTGGCGACATTCAGTTCGTTGCCGTCTTCGTCGCACGTGCGGCTCAAGGTGATGTTCTGGGTCGTCGCCACGATCGTACACTTCAGCTGGTGGGCCACGGCCGGGCCGGCAAGGAAGTGGAGAGACACGGGTCCGTCCGGCGAGAGCGCTGCCTCGAACAGCGCTGAGAGTGCGACGTAGTCGAGTTGGGCGGTCCCCTCGGCCTGTCCGAACTCCGTCGAGGTGCTGCCTGTCGCGCCCTTCTGCACGAAGCGCCCTTCGGCCCGGATGCCGAAGCGCTGGGCAACGGGCAGCGTCAGCGACGCACCGGCGACAAGCCCGCGACGAGACCCGTCGAGGCCTGGCAGGTTGGTTTCGGTCGCCAGCCTCGCCACGGCCACGCCTCCCCGAAGGGCGAGCTCGACCTGGGCGGCGACGGGAGACGCGACCCCGAGGGCGACAGCCGCTCCGAGCGCGACCGCCACCTGGGAGCCGGAGCCCGGAAAGACGCGCCGGACGCGGTTCCGGCGGACGCGTTCCGGAGCAGTGGATCGAGAGCGGAAGCAACGCATGGGAGCATCCATCCTTTCCGTTGTTGCCGGCGAACATGTCCGCCGGCTCATGTGGCCGAGCTGGGTCGGCGGCAAGCGCGCGCCGCAGAACGTCGGCGCTACCGCAGGTTGACCTGCACTCGAAACGTTCGGCCCGGCTGGGGCAGGCCGCACTGGTCGAACACCTTGGAGTCGGTGGCGTTGGACACGCCGATCGTTCCTTCCACTCTCCGCAGGAAGGAACCAGCGCCCCAGCGGAAGTTCCGGCGCGCCTCCAGGTCGAGGGTCGCGCTGGCGTCCAGCCGACCCTGGGCCGGCGACTCCACGTTTTCGCAGAACTGGTTGCCGCGGAAGTGCAGGAAGCCGGTGAAGGCCACCCGCCTCGGGCCTGCGACCGTCAGGTTCAAGTTGCCGGCGGCGGTGGGCTCGTACTCGGCGCGATGGTCGGAGCCGGGAGCCCCTGCGTCGCGGACTACGACGCGCTGCAGCGTCAAGTCGCCCCCGTAGGTCAGACGCCCCCAGGTCCCTGCCGCCAGGAACTCGACTCCGGTCGACAGGATTTCGTCCCGATTGACCCGCTGGAAGCGGGTGCCCTCGGGAGTGACGACGCGGCTGCGCACGATCCCTTCGTAGAGGTGGTGGTGGAAGCCGACGAGCTGCAGGTGGGCTTCCTCCACATCGAAGGTGACCCCCGCTTCGGCGGCGACGAGCTGCTCGGGGTGAAGTCCCGGGTTCGGCTCGAAGCGGCCCAGGGCGCCGGAGTAGAGTTCGCGCAGCGAAGGGAATCGAGTTCGGCGGCTGACGCCGGCGTGGTAGCGCACGTTCCCCCCGCGAGCCGCGTAAGTCGCTCCCGCCCGCAATCCCCAGTCCCACATGACGCCCAGCGGGGGCTTGTCTCCCGAAAGAGGCGTGTCCGCGCCGTCCAGGGCGCCGCCCAGGCTCACCCGCAGACCGCCGTCTCGGCCGTTGGGCGCACCACTTCCCCGTTCGCCCTCGCCGACGGCGCCCGCGTCGCCTCGGCTTCCTCCAAGGAGTCGGGCAGGGTTCGTCTCGATTTCGGCGCCCAGGCTCCACAAGCGCTGCTCGTAGCGAAACCGGTCGGCCGACGGAAAGCTCTCGGCGTGAGCGACGTCGGCCACGGTCAGCGCGCTTCGCACCTCCAGCGCGTTCCGGAACACATGGTCCGCCAGCAGCCGACCAGTGAGGGTCGTTGTGACGCCGGTCTCGCCGTTCACCACGGTCTGGTACCCCGCCGTGGCGTACTCGTCGATCTCGGAGACGGAGCGGTCGATCCCGAAGCTGGCCTCCAGGTCGCCCCGTCCCCACCGCGTCGGACGCTCTCCCGAGCCGCCGGAGAGGGTCGCGAAGATGCGGCCCTGGTTCGGGTACCGCCACAACCGCGGGTCCGCCACGTGCGCCTCCGGAGGGACGCCTCGGGTCACGTCCGAGACCGCCGCCAGCCCCGACGCCCAAGCGCCTCCCGTGCGCAGGTAGTGCGCCGAGACGAAGCCGTCCAGTTGCCGCCTGTCCGAGTTCAGCCGCTGCGCGGTGCCCCGCTGGCCGGCGAGGAACTCCAGTCGCAAGGCTGGATCATTGAAGGCGTCTTCGGGAACCGGGACCCCTGGGCGGTTTCGGTAGCTGGCGCCGCCGCGCACCACCCAGCTCGAGTAGTTCCGCTCGAGCAGGGTCCCGCCGGCGGCGGTCGCGTTCCTTCCGCCGCTGGGGGCCAAGGAGAGCGCCCCCGTCCACGTCGGCGACGCCCGGTGGGACGTTCCCCGGGCCACGTCGAACTCCAGCGCGCCGCCCAGGACGTTGGGGCCGTGGACCATCGACGACAGACCCCGGAGGAGGGTCATCTGGCGCACCGCCGTCATGGGAATCACGGACAGATCGGTCCGGTGGTCCCAGCCCAAGGTCAGGGGTATGCCGTCGAGCAGCACCGCGATCTGCCTGTCCTCTGCGCCCCGCAGGGCGGGCTGGGCCTCGCCTCGGGAGTTGGCGCGGATCTGGATCAGCGGCATCCGTCGCAGGAAGTCCTCCATGGTGGGAGCGGCCAGGACGCCGGCCGAGTCCACCGACACCTCCACCGCGCTGGTGCCCCCGGTGGTGGTCGTGGGGCGCGGGACCTCCACCCGCACGCCCTCGACCGGCACCACGGCCACCGAGTCCTGGACCCGTGAGAGTGCCCCGGGCGAAGCCCCTGGCGCGGGCGGCGTCGTGGGCGCCGCCGCCGCCGGTGCGCTCCAGGCGACGAGCGCAAGAGCAGCGGCGGCCAGATGCGCCGAAGACCGAAGCGCCTGCGGCCCCGCCGAACTCCGCGACCCCGCCGACTGCCGCAACCGGCGTCCGGTCGTCGCCCGCCCTGGCGTCTCTGCTTCTTGCCTAGTCATCTCCCGGTGCCCGTTTCTCGACTTTCTCGCCCAATTCGTCCGCTCCCGGCGGCAGCCCGAGTGCCCCGACTTTCAGTGCGCTCAACGGTTGGACCCCGGATCGGCCCGAATTGTTCCGCGCGCTACTCGCGCACGCGCCGACGCACCTGCCGGCGCACGGCCTCGCACACCGCGTCGGTGGTGATCCCGTACCGCCGGTAGACTTCCTCATGCGGCGCCGAGGCCCCGAAGCGGTCGATGCCGACGGCTGCTCCCCCCGTTCCCAGCCAGCGGTCCCAGCCCATGGAAGCGCCGGCCTCGACGGAGACCCTTGGCACGCCCTCGGGCAGCACCTCCGCCCGGTACTCGGCGGACTGGGCGGCGAAGAGGCGCCAGCTGGGAAGACTCGCCACCCGAACCCCCACGCCTTCCCCGGCCAAGCGGCTCTGGGCTTCCAGCGCCAAGGCGACTTCCGAGCCGGAGGCGAGGATCACCGCGTCGATCCCCCTGGAGCTGCGCGCGACTCGGCCGTCGGCGGCAAGCTCGCCGCCGGCGGTCCGCTCCCCGTCGGGGACGTCCTGGTCGGGGCCGTCCTCGTCGACCGCCGGCGCCTCCGCACGCCCCACCGGCTCCCGCAGCACGTACCCGCCCCGGTGGAGTCCCTTGGCGGACCCGGTCCCGGGTGCCTTCCGGTCGATCACCGGCACCGTCTGGCGGGTCAGGGAGAGGAACGACGGGCCGGTCGCGTTCCCCAGCGCCGCTCGCCACGCCTCCACCGTCTCCGGGCCGTCGGCGGGGCGCAGATCCAGCAGCCCGGGAATCGCGCGCAGGGCGGCCAAGTGCTCCACGGGCTGGTGGGTCGGCCCGTCCTCGCCCAGCCCGATGCTGTCGTGGGTGAAGACGTGGACGACCGGAAGCCCCATCAGCGCCGCCAGCCGGATCGCCGGCCGCATGTAGTCGGAAAAGACGAGGAAGGTGCCGCCGAAGGGCCGGACGCCCCCGTGGAGGGCTATGCCGTTCATGATCGCCCCCATGGCGTGCTCCCGGACGCCGAAGTGGACGATCCGCCCGCCGGGCGCGCTCGCCAGCAAGTCGCCTCCGCCGACGATGTCGGTCTTGTTCGACCCCCCCAAGTCGGCGGAGCCCCCGACCATGTTGGGCAACGCGCGCGCCGCAGCCTGGAGCGCCTTCCCCGAGTGGTTGCGCGTGGCGGTGGCAGGCGCCTCCGACAGATCCGGCAGGGCGTCGTCCCAGCCCTTGGGCAGCTTCCCGGCCAGCTCCGCCTCCATCGCCGTCGCAGCATCCGGGTGCGCGGCCCGATACGCGTCGAAGCGCCGTCGCCAAGCCGCCTGCCGCTCCGCTCCCCGAGCCACGCACTGCCGCCAGTGCTCCAGCGCCGCCGGCTCCACATGGAACGGCTCCAGCGACGGGTAGCCGATCGCGCGCTTCGTGGCCTCCACCTCTCCGGCCCCCAGGGGCGCCCCGTGGGTCGAGGCCAGCCCGGCCATGTTGGGGCTGCCTTCGGCGATCGTCGTGCGCAGCACGATCAGCGTCGGCCGCTCCGTCTCCGCCTTGGCGGCGGCCAGGGCCGCGTCGATCTCCTCCAGGTCGGTTCCGTCTTCCACCGAGAGCGTGTGCCATCCGTAGCCCTCGAAGCGACGAGCCTGGTCCGTGGCCGTGGCCAGCGCCGTGTCGCCCTCGATCGTGATCCGGTTGTCGTCGAAGATCCACGTGAGCTTGCCTAGCCGCTGGTGTCCGGCGATCTCGGCCGCCTCGTGGGAGAGGCCCTCCATGAGGTCGCCGTCGGAGCAGACGGCCCACGTGCGGTGGTCCACGACCCGGTGGCCGGGACGGTTCCAGCGCTCCGCCAGCCAGCGCTCCGCCAGCGCCATTCCCACCGTGTTGGCGACGCCCTGCCCGAGGGGTCCCGTCGTGGTCTCGACGCCGGCCGTGTGGCCGTGCTCCGGGTGGCCGGGCGTCTTGCTTCCCCACTGGCGGAAGTTGCGCACCTCGTCCAGCGACAGCTCGTACCCCGTCAGATGGAGCAGGCTGTAGAGGAGCATCGAGGCGTGGCCCGCCGAGAGCACGAAGCGGTCCCGGTCCGGCCACTTCGGGTCCCTCGGGTTGTGGCGCAGGTGGCGGGTCCAGAGGACGTAGCCGACGGGGGCCAGGGCCATGGGGGCGCCCGGATGTCCCGAGGCGGCCGCCTGCACCGCATCCATGGAGAGGACCTTGACCGCGTCCACGGCGAGCTTCTCGACCGAGCCGCTCGCCGCCCGCTCCTGGAATCCGCCGGAAGGAGCCGCAGCCGAAGTCATGCGGCCACGAAGTTGAGGAGGCGGTCCGGCACATGCACGATCTTCCGCACCTTCAAGCCGTCGAGGTGTCGCGCCACGTTCCCCTCGGTGCGGGCCAGCGCCGCCACCGCGTCCCGCTCCGACCCCGCCGGCGCCGACACCGTGGCCCGCACCCGGCCGTTCACCTGCACCGCGATCCTCACCTGCTTCTCGGCCGCCTTCTCCGGGTCGAACGCCGGCCAGTGGGCGCCGTCGAAGATGCTGCCCCGCCGCCCCATCCTCCGCCAAAGCTCCTCGGCGACATGGGGCGCGAACGGCGCGACCATGCGCACCAGCGGCTCGATCTCCCCCCGGCGCGGCGCCCTCCCCCCGGCCCTGGCCGCGTTCAAGTACTCCATCATCGCCGCGATCGCCGTGTTGTAGCGCAGCTCGGCCAGCTGCTCCGTCACTTGGCGGATCGTCTGGTGAAGCTTCCGCTCCACGGCCGGCTCCGGCGGCTCGTCGGGCGCCTCGCCCTCTCGCGGCGCCACCGACTCCCACAGGCGATGCAGGAAGCCGTGAGGCCCCGCAATCCCCTTGTCCTGGTAGTCGCCCCCCTCCAGGAACGGCCCCAGGAACATGAGGTAGAGCCGGAAGGTGTCGGCGCCGTACTTCTCGATGATCGCGTCGGGGATGATCACGTTCCCCTTGCTCTTCGACATCTTGGCGCCCTCCCGGATGATCAGGCCGTGCGCGCGAAATCGGTCGTAGGGCTCCTCGAACGCCAGCAGTCCCATGTCGTGGAGCGCCATGACGACGAAGCGCGAATACAGCAGGTGCAGGACCGCGTGTTCGTTGCCCCCGATGTAGGCGTCCACCGGGAGCCAGCGTCGGGTGATCTCGTCGTCGAAGGGACGATCGGCGAAATCGGTGGACGGGTAGCGGAGAAAGTACCAGGCGCTGTCCACGAAGACGTCGGAAACATCTGTTTCACGGACAGCGTCGCGGTCGCAGGCGGGGCAGGGGACCTCGTACCACTCCTGGATCCGCGCCAGGGGGCTGACGCCGGAGTCGTCGGGCCTGAAGTCCTCTGCATGAGGAAGCACGACGGGCAGCTCCTCCTCGGGCACCGGAACCGGCCCGCACGCATCGCAGTGGACGATGGGGATCGGCGGCCCCCAGTATCGCTGCCGCGACACGCACCAGTCGTGGAGGCGGTAGTTGACCTTCCGCTCGGCCAGCCCGCGGGCGGCCAGGTCGTCCACCACCGCGCGCTTCGCGTCGGCGACGGACATGCCGTCGTAGCGCCCCGAGTTGACCAGGACGCCGGCGTGGGTCTCGTACGCCGCGACGGGCTCGCCTTTCCCGCCGCCTCCCTCCCCGGGCGGCAGCACCACCGGGACGATCGGCAGGCCGAAGGCGGAGGCGAAGTCGAAGTCGCGCTGATCGTGGCCCGGCACCGCCATGATCGCCCCGGTCCCGTACCCCATGAGCACGTAGTCGGCAACCCACACCGGCACCGGCCGTCCCGTCGCCGGGTTGACGCAGAAGCCTCCGGTGAAGACCCCCGTCTTCTCCTTGTCGGCCTTCTGGCGGGCCACCAGATCCATCGCCTTGGTGCGCGCCCGGTACTCGTCCACGGCCCGGCGGCGGGAGTCGGCGGTGATCCGGTCCACCATCGGGTGCTCCGGGGCCAGCACGACGTAGGTCGCGCCGAAGACTGTGTCGGGGCGCGTGGTGAAGACGGGAACGGCCGCTTCGGGCTCGCCGAAGGAATCCAGCCGTTCGTCGCCGGAGTCGGCCACGCCGGAGTCGGCCGCCCCGGCCCCGGCTCCAGCCACCGGAAAGCGCAGCTCCGCGCCCTCGGATCGCCCGATCCAGTTGCTCTGCGCCTTCAGAGTGGCGGCCGACCAGTCGATGTGGTCCAGGTTCTTCAGGAGCCTTTCGGCGTACTCGGTGATCTTGAAGAACCACTGGCGGATCTGCCGCTGCTCCACCGGCGTGACGCACCGCTCGCACTCGCCGGCGATCACCTGCTCGTTGGCCAGCACCGTCATGCAGGACGGGCACCAGTTGACCGGCGCCTCCTTCTGCACCGCCAGTCCTCGCTTGAAGAACTGCACGAAGATCCACTGCGTCCATCCGTAGTAGCGGACGTCGGTGGTGTCCACGGTGTGGGTCCAGTCGAACATCCCCCCGATCCGGCGCAGCTGGCGACGGAAGTTGGCCACGTTGCGGGGGATCAGCTCCATCGGGTGCACGCCGGTCTTCAGGGCGAAGTTCTCCGAGTGGATGCCGAAGGCGTCGAAGCCGATCGGCTCGAATACGTCGTAGCCCTGCATCCGTTTGAAGCGGCCGTGCACGTCGGCGCCGGTGAAGGCGTAGATGTTGCCCACGTGGAGCCCCTCGGCGGAGGGGTAGGGGAACATCATCAGGTTGAAGAAGGGCCGGCGCGCGGTGCGCAGCTCCTCCAGCGTGAAGGAGTTGGTCCCGTCCTCCTCCCAGCGCCGCTGCCAGTGCGCTTCCACGGCGACGGGGTCGTAGGCCCGGTTGGCGGGGTCGTAGGCGGACATGAGGGAGACTAGATTGAACGGGGAACCGTTGGTGGTTGGGGTAGGTTAGGCTGGTCGGAACAGGGGCTGCGCGAAATGCGGCATAAAGGTTGAAGCGAAGCCGAACCGGGTCGGTGTAGTCCGCTGGCGGACTGCCCCTGAAGTGCCGCACTGCAAGCCATGTATTCCGGGATCCATCGTCGCCTAGTGTAGAACGCGAGCAGAGCGATGGTATCCGTCAATGCTCCGCTTCCCCCGCTTAGTCCGCTAGCGACAAGGTACACGTCCAGTAGCCGTCTACTCTGCCGTCGTCATCTTCGTCCCCGCCCCCACTAGTCTCATGGAATCTGCAAGTCAAAGTGGAATCGGACGTCAGTGATCTCATGGCCCTGCGCTCACAAACGTTCAGGAGCCAGTTATTGAAACTACACAGTCCCATATACATATTATCAAAGCTCCCGTTCATGTCGTAAGACCTGGCTGCAGACTCGCACCACCAATTCCTATTGGACGCTATCCGTGCACAAGCACTATGCCGCGTATAACGAGGTGTGCGGACCAGGTCAGAAAGAGTAGACTGAGGTAGCACACAAGTACCCAGAGGATCCGTTGGGGGCGTAGGCGAAGGCGACACGGATAGTGCTAGAGTACCAATGAGACACATGGTTCCCTTACCGTGATGACGACTGGAGCGTCGTTCCGATAAGCTCACCATCCACATGCCGAGTGCGACGATCGGCACCAACCAGATCGCTCTAGCCATGATAGCAGCCAGGGGAGCCCATCCGGGGATCGCCATGAGCTTCTTGAGGTCTTCGACGTCTCCAGCGATCGAGACCAGTACCGGGGCCAGCCACAGGACCGCCGTGAGCAACGTCACGCCGACCAGCAGGATGGTGATGAGCGACCTAGTCCTTATCTTCATGTCCAGAGTCTCCGTCGGTTGGACTGCGCTTGAATGGGGGTGGAAGTTCTGCCTCTTGGGCTCACAAGTCAAGAGGTCGGGACTCCATCAGTGTCGTACCAATTTAGAAGTGTCTGGATCTGGATATCCTCTTTCGGGCGATGTTCGGCGGGAGTCGACCGGGTCTGACGGCGTCCGACGAGGTAGTAGCTAGCTAGCTAGTGTCTGCCAGAAAATAGGGGTCTGGCGCGATCTGGCGAGTCGCCAGGCGCGCCGAGTGGCTGTGACGGGGCCTGGAAGGTGCTGGCGACCGGGTCCAGAAGAGGTTGCGTGGGCGTTTTGGAGGCGCTGCGCGAGCGATTTGGAGGCACGGATCCGCTTGATCCGGGCTGCTGGAGACTCGTGTCCGCATCCCTCCCGAGGAAGGGCGGTGGAGCCCGGTCGTCCGAGAATGCCGCGTCGTTACGCGGCCCGTCGTCGTCGCTTTCCGTTCTTGAGAGCGTTGCGCCTGATCTGGAGCGCGCGCCGCTCGCGGCGCTGGAGCAAGACGCCGAGCGTGTGCACGTTGGCGGCCACGATCGACAAGGCGACGCTCCGGGCGAAGCCCGCAGCGCCCCGGGTCCGAACCCGAGCGAGGCCGTGGTGCTGCAAGTGGTTGATCCCCGACTCGACGGACGGGTGGCGCCGCCGCGCGGCGACGAACGCGGGATCGAGTTCCCTGACCTTGGCCGCCTTGCCCAGCTTGCCCTTCTGCGGCAACACGTTGCCGTCGGGCAGCAGCGCGTCCAGGCGCGCCCGGTTGGCCGGGCTGTGGAAGCCCTTGTCGAAGCTGCACGCCCGCAAGTCCGGATACGTCGCCCGGACCGCCTCGATCAGCGGGACGGCCACATGCACGTCCTCGCCTTCCCACAACACCGACCAGCCGAGCACGAACCGGTACTGGTCTTCGACGACGCACACCGGCACGCCCAACTCCACCGGGTTGCCCGCCTTCCCCTTCGACACCCAGCGCGTGTGCGGCTCGAACACCGAGAACACCTTCTCCGCGTGGGCGATCTTCTCGCCCTTCACCAACCGGCGCTCCACCTGGTCCACCTGCCGCAGCGCGTGGCCCAGCCAGTGCAGGATCGGCAGCATCTCGTCGCTCCCTGCGCCCGCCCGCTCCAGCCGGCGCACCGACTCGGCCGCCCGGTCGGCCAGCTTCCGGCAAAGCTCCACGTACTCCGCCACGGCGCCCGGCCACCGCTTGCGCTGCCGTGCCGTGCAGACCCGCCTGGCCAGCTGCTTCGCCTGTTGCGTCAGATGGGCGTGCTGACGCCAACCGCCGATGCCGCGACGCGCGCACGCCCGAGTCGCTTCGCGGACCATGCAGCGCACGGCGTCCATGAGCAGGCCCACGTCGGTGGGGTGTCGGACGTCGGTCTTCGCGACGAACGAGTCACACCGCCCGCGCAACGTTGCGCCAGACTTTTTTTTTACGACCCGGTGCCCCGTCTCCACCACCAGCCGGTTCACCTCCCGCAGCAGCTCCGGCGTCAGCAGACTCACGTTGTCCACCACCGTCTGGTACTGGTACTCGTGCACGTCGAAGTCGCCGTGGCCCAGCATCGCCCGCACCGTCCGATGCTGGTTCGCCAGCTCGTGCAGCCGGTCGAAGTCGCAGGCCAGACCCTGCTTCAGCACGCCCAGCACGAGGATGCGCCACAGCTCCATCCCCGGACGGCCCAGCCGATGGTCCGACTCGGGACACACGCCGGCCTCCAGCAACGCCCACAGCTCCGGCCGCCGCTCCTCGTACAGCAGCTGCAGCCCCCTCAGCACCGCCGGGATGTCGTCGCGCGACTTGGGATCGAGATCGATCTCGCCGATCGGCACTTGGCCGAGACCGAACTGGCACTCCTGCACCTTCCGCATGGCAGCAACCCTCCGCGAAGATCCCGCCAAACAGGGCCTCGCAAGGCCCCCGAACCTCAAAAACTACTGCAACCGCCCAATCTTCGGTACCTTCACCCCCTCGAATCCCCTGTCAGTCCAACGAAAACCGACTTCTCTGGCAGACACTAGCTAGGTGGTCGTGCACGGGCTCTGGGGTCGGAGGTTGAACCGGTCGCTGCCGTCGGAGACGTGGGAGCAGCTGCTGGCCATGGCCAGGGGCGCCGACTACGCCCGACTTCGGTGCCACGCAGACGGACACGCACGTCATGGCCCGCGACTTCACCGTGCGCTTCGAGAACCGCTTCTGGCAGGTCACGGCCCTCGATACGGAGGCGGCCGTCGTCGCGGCTGCTACCTGGCACCCAAGGCTTTGGGGGCGGTCCGGTCGGCGACGCCCAAGCCGCCAAAGCCGGGAACGGATCACCCGTGGCGCAAGCACTTCCGCGCCAGCGTGGCCCAGGCCGTGGCCAAGCGGGAACACCGCTCACTCCAACGGGACCGGTCCCGAGCGGTGCAGGGCCTCGTCCTGAGCCTGCAGACGGGGACGGCGGCCTGTAATTCCCTTCCCGCAAGGTCGGGCGCGACCGCAGAGTCGGTATCCGTGCCTCCGAGGCTTGCCGGTGCTGCCAGGTTGCTCGGCGCACCACGACCGTCCGAGCTGGCAAGCTCAGTGCGCACTGCGAGCCATCGGGGCAGCAGTGTCCGGACCGTCCGCGTTGGCCTCCACCCGGCCAGAGCTTTGGCCACGGCGACCATCTCGACTCGCGGCCGCCACTGGCCTTGAAGTGCCCGGGCCAGGGTTCTACTTGGGCTTGACAGGGCTCGGGACTCCATCAGCCTGTATTCTCCAACAATGCCTCGAACGGGTCCTCCGCCTGCTCCACCGCCGTCTCCAGCTCCCGGACCGCCCTTGCCAGCGAACCGCCGTGCCGCTCCCGGAAGCGCTCGAACTCCGGCAGGCGGTGGTAGTAGCGCATCCGGCTGAGCAGCGTCGCGTTGTTGAGGGGGCCGGACTCGAAGCGGCTGAAGGCGAGGGAGTTGAAGGCGGGCTGGACCTCGTCTCGGAACCGGGCCAAGTGGCGTTCGAAGACGAACTCGCGACGGGCGATCTTCTCGTCGCGAGAAAGCCGCGGGTCCCCGTAGACGGCCTCCAGGTCGCCCACCAGTCCGTCGATGAAGGTCGAGAAGCGCTGCGCGTCGTCCCAGCGGTCCTGGGCGCGGTTGCACCAGACCGTGTCCGGCCCGCCTCCCGCGCGCGTGCAGAAGAACTCGATCGCCGCCGTTCGTCCCACCCAGGTCGCGAAGCTCTCGTTGAAGCGGACTTGCCCCGGCACGAAGAGGTGGTTGTGGGAGAGTTCGTGGAGCACGGTGACCACAAGCTCCACCTCGTCGTAGCGGACGACGGTGGAGAGAAGCGGGTCCGAGAACCAGCCCAGCGTGCTGAAGGCGGCCGTGGGGCGGAGCAGCGTGTCCCAGCCCTCGTCTTCGAGCTCGCCCTGCTCCCGCTGCGCGTCCTCCAAGTCGAAGAACCCTCGGTAGGGGACCCGGCCCACGATCGGGAACCACCACGTCCGCGCCGCCAGCCGATCCCGGTGCGCGGCGGAGAGGACCATCGCCAGCGTGTCCCGCTCCAACTTCACGTAGGTGGTGTAGCTGTCCCCCACGTCCAGCCCCAGCGTCGTCATGGCGAACTCGCGCGCCTCCCGGGCCAAGAGCAGCTTGCCCCGGGTGCGCTGGTCGGTGTCGGGGGAGAGGACGACTTCGGGGATCGGACGGCGGGCGCGGAGGATCTTGGCCTCCTCCCAGCCGGCGCGGATCACGTACCCGGGGGAACAGGCCCCGGGCCACAGCGCCGCGACCACCACGACGGCGGCCGCGACGCCCGCCGCGAACTTGCGGACGGAGCGGCTCCTAGCTGCCGCCAAGGCTGCGGATCAGGGGGATGCCCCCTTCGGTCGGCACGTAGACCACCGAGCCGTCGGGCATCTCCGAGAGCTGCTGGATGTAGAAGAACGTCAGGTACTCCGGCGTCAGCCCTTCCGAGATGATCTGCTGGGCGTCGGCGATTCCCTTGGCCTCCTCGGCCTGCTGCCGCGCCCGCTCCTGGATGATCTGGGTCTGGAACTCCTCGGCGGCGACCTGCTGCTCCCGCTCCAGCTTCTGCTCGATCGCTTCGCGAACCCGCGGCGGGGCCTGGATGTCCCGGACGAACACGTCCACCACGACGATCCGATCCCCTGCCTTGGCCTGGATCTCCTGCTTCATGCTGTTCGCCACCTCGCGTCGGTCCGGCGAGAAGATCTCGTTGATGGACTTGGTGGCCACCGCGTCGCGAACCCCGTTGCGAACCGCGTTGAGGACGATGTTTCGCTTGATCTGTTCCTCGGAACCGATCCGGCCGTAGAGATCCGGCGCCGTGGCGCCGTCGATTCGGAAGTTGAGGGAGACGTCCATCTCCACGTTCAGCTGCTCCGAAGTCTGGGCTTCGATCTTCTCGATGCCGCCCTGGGCCGGGAACGTCTGCTCGCGGACGGACATTCGCTCCACGACGGCCAGCGGGTTGATCAGGTGGACTCCCTGCACGATCGGGTCAGGATCCACCCTTTCCAGAAACTTCTTGATCCCCACCTCCCCGACCGGAATGACCACGATCGCGTTCATCCCGAAGAGGCCGAGGCCGACGAACATGATGACGTAGCCGGCCAGCTTGTTGGGGATGCCGGTCTTGCTGGTGGGAAGGGAGCGAACGATTGCGCCGATGGCGATGAGTACCACTGCTGCCGCTGCAAAGCCCATGCGGTTCTCCTTGAGGTGTTGGTGATTTCGCGGTGCTGGCGCTTCACGGCCGCGCCCGGCGGCGTGCGCGCCGACGCCTTTCGGCTACGCAACTCCCGCCCTCCGACCTTCAGCGCCTGCGGATCCGGCCGCCGGGGTAGGCCACCGGGCTCTCGTTGCCGTCGGCCCCTACCGCCGCCACGCCGAAAAGGTAGTTGTCGATGACCAGCCCTTCCAGCGTGAACGACGTTCGGTTGCCCACCCATCGGGAGCGTTGCCACCGGGGCGCCGTGGTGTCCCGCCAGTAGACCTTGTAGCCGGCAAGTCGAGGGTCGTCCACGGCTTCCCACTCCAGTGCGGCGGACGGCCGCACGGCGCCGCCGATCCGGACGTCGGACGGGGCGGGAGGCGCCCAGGCAAGCTGCGCCAGGACGGCCGCGTTGAGGGCGGTCATCTTGGCCGCGTAGTCGAAGTCGACCCCCTCCACCACGTCTCCGTAGGCGATGCCGTTCTCGGTGCGGAGGTCCTGATGCTGCCGCACGTAGTTCTCGTGCGTCTCCATGATGCGCACCGCCGGGAAGCCCGCGTCGTTGAAGGGCCGGTGGTGGCCGCCGCGGCCGAAGCGGTCCAGGCGGTAGATCATGATCGGGTCCAGGTTGGGGACGTATTCGTCGGCGGTGCGGGCCACGTAGCGCGCAAGCTGGCGCGAGGGTCCGTCCACCTCGCCGCCGTACACTCGCCGGCGGGCGTGGTCCTGCTCGCTGTCGGTGGCGGGAACCGGCTCGGAGAAGACGCGGAAGGTGTTGTTCTCGATCACGCCGTCCACGCCCTCGATGTTGCCGATCATGTCGTTGTTGAGCACGCCGACGATCTCCCAGCCCTCCTCGCGGGCGACTCGTGCCATGTGCCGTCCGCCCCACAGCCCCTGCTCCTCGCCCGAAAGCCCGGCCAGGACCACCGTGCTGCCGAACTCGTGCCCCGCCAGCAGCCGCGCCGCTTCGACGGCGCCCGCCATGCCCGACGCGTTGTCGTTGGCTCCGGGAGCGTCGGACTCGGCGTCGTAGCTGCTGGACGCCCGCGAGTCGATGTCGCCGGACATGATCACGTAGCGGTTCGGCGCCACCGTCCCCCGCTTGATCGCCAGCACGTTGACCACCCACGTGTCCTGGGGGATGCGGGGGCTGTCCTCGGCGGTCACCAGGCTCCGCTGGTAGACGACTTCGTAGCAGCCGCCGCACGCCGCCGAGATGCGGTCGAACTCGGCCTTGATCCAGCGGCGGGCCGCCCCGATGCCGCGGATCTCCGACAGGGTGTCCGAGAAGGTGTTGCGGGTGCCGAACCCCGCCAGCCGGCGGATGTCGGCCTCGACGCGCTCGGGGGACGCCGCCTCCACGATCTCGTAGATGCGGGGGTCCACTTCGGGGGGCGACGCCTGGGCGGCTGCGGGGCGAACGGCCCCTGTCGCGACGGCGAGGACGGCAAAGGCGGCGAGGAGCGCCGGCGGGACGAGCCCGGCGAGCGTCGCGGCAGGGTTGGTCGGATAGCTCATCTGGCTCTTCCTGCTTGATTGGAGGTGCCCGGTCCGGCTGCCTTGCCAGTGCTTGACATGCGGGCGCCGCCCGGGCGAAGCTTGCGGAAGCGGCGCATCCTGACTTGGTTGCGGGAGCTGGAGCGGGAGGGCGGCAAGATGGAGAACGTCCGGGCGGTGCTGCAACCTTCTGTCGGACAACTCGGGCCAGGGAGCATGGAGCGATGAAGGTGGCCGGCCGGCGGAGGCCGTAGAGGCGGATGCGCTACTTCAACACGTCCGGTCCGGTCGTGGCGGACGACCACTACCACGTCCCGCCCCTCGACCGACTCGACCTTGCCGAGGTCCGGGAGCTGATCGACGACCAGCGGTACTTCGTGCTTCACGCCCCCCGGCAGACCGGCAAGACGTCGGCCCTGCTGGCGCTCCAGGACCTGCTCAACGCGGAGGGCGGTTGCCGCTGCGTCTACGTCAACGTCGAAGGCGCCCAGGCGATGCGCGAAGACGTGGAGCGCGCGACTCGGGTCATGCTGGGCCAGATGGCCTTGCGGGCTCGGGACGCGCTTGGCGACGACTTCTTGTCCGGCGCATGGTCCGGCATCGCCGACGAGTTCCGGGAGGGTGCGCTGGGCGAGGCCCTGTCGCGTTGGGCGGAGGCCGACGAGAGGCCGCTGGTGCTGCTGATCGACGAGATCGACTCGCTGGTGGGCGACACGCTCCTGTCGGTGCTGCGTCAGCTTCGCGCAGACTATCCCCACCGGCCCGCCAGGTTCCCCCAGAGCGTGGTCCTGTGCGGTGTCCGGGACGTGCGCGACTACCGCATCTGGTCCAGCTCGGCGAAGACGATGGTCACGGGCGGCAGCGGCTTCAACATCGTGGCCGAGTCCCTGCGCCTGGCCGACTTCTCCCAGGCCGAGGTGCGCGACCTGCTCGGACAGCACACCGAAGAGACCGGCCAGCCGTTCACCGAAGCCGCGCTGGACGCGGTCTGGACCCAGACCCAGGGCCAGCCGTGGCTCGTCAACGCCCTGGCCTACGAGACCTGCTTCCGCGGCGACCTGGCCGCCGACCGGTCGCGACCCGTGACCGAGGCGGACGTGCTGGATGCCCGCGAGCGGTTGATCCAGCGTCGCGACACCCACCTGGACCAGCTGACCGACAAGCTGCGGGAGGACCGCGTCCGGCGGGTCGTCGAGCCGCTCCTCGTGGGCGGCGAAGGGTTCGATGCCACGGCCGACGACATCGAGTACGTGCAGGACCTGGGCTTGGTCGCCCGAGACGCTCCGCTCCGCTTGGCCAACCCGATCTACGCGGAGGCCGTGCCTCGCCAGCTCACGTGGCCGACCCAGCTCAAGATTCGGGAGGACCCGGCGTGGTACGTGGACGCCGACGGCGCGTTGCTGCTGGACAAGCTGCTGGCGCGCTTCCAGGAGTTCTTCCGCGAGAACGCCGAGAGCTGGGTCGAGCGGTTCGACTACAAAGAGGCGGGACCGCACCTGCTGCTGCAGGCGTTCTTGCAGCGGGTTGTCAACAGGGGCGGGCGGGTCGAGCGGGAGCACGGGCTGGGCCGAGGGCGCGCGGACCTGCTGATCCGGTGGCCGGAGGGCGACGAAGCGCGCAGCTACGTGGTCGAGTGCAAGGTTCGCCACGACCGCCGGGGCCTGGAGCGCACCGTGGCCAAGGGGGTGGAGCAGACGGCGGCCTACATGGACCGCTGCGGGGCCGAAGCGGGGCACCTGGTCGTCTTCGACCGCAGCGACGAGCGCAGCTGGGACGAGAAGGTCTTCCGCGACGTCCGCACCGCCGAGAGCGGGGCCGAGATCGCCGTGTGGGGGATGTGATGTCGCCCCCAGACCCGTCGGCGATGCGCCGCTTCAACAGATCCGGTCCGGTAGTGGAGGGGCGCCACTACTGCATCGCGCCCCTCGACCGACTCGACCTTGCCGAGGTCCGGGAGCTGATCGACGACCAGCAGTACTTCGTGCTTCACGCCCCCCGGCAGACCGGCAAGACGTCGGCCTTGCTGGCGCTCCAGGACCTGCTCAACGCGGAGGGCGGCTGCCGCTGCGTATACGTCAACGTCGAAGGCGCCCAGGCGATGCGCGAAGACGTGGAGCGCGCGACTCGGGTCATGCTGGGCCAGATGGCCTTGCGGGCTCGAGACGCGCTTGGCGACGACTTCTTGTCCGGCGCATGGTCTGGCATCGCCGACGAGTTCCGCGACGGTGCGCTGGGAGCGGCCCTGACCCTCTGGGCCGAGGCCGACGCAAGGCCGCTGGTGCTGCTGATCGACGAGATCGACTCGCTGGTGGGCGACACGCTCCTGTCGGTGCTGCGCCAGCTTCGCGCTGGCTACGACATGCGGCCCGTCAGGTTCCCCCAGAGCGTGATCCTGTGCGGAGTCCGGGACGTGCGCGACTACCGCATCTGGTCCAGCTCGGAGAAGACGATGGTTGCGGGTGGCAGCGCCTTCAACATCAAGGCCGAGTCCCTGCGCCTGGGCGACTTCTCCAAGGACGATGTGCACGACCTGCTCGGACAGCACACCGAGGAGACCGGCCAGCTGTTCACCGAAGCCGCGCTGGACGCGATCTGGACCCAGACCCAGGGCCAGCCGTGGCTGGTCAACGCCTTGGCCTACGAGACGTGCTTTCGCGGCGAGTTGGCCGCCGACCGGTCGCGACCCGTGACCGAGGCGGACGTGCTGGATGCCCGCGAGCGGTTGATCCAGCGTCGCGACACGCACCTGGACCAGCTGACCGACAAGCTGCGCGAGGACCGCGTCCGGCGGGTCGTCGAGCCGCTCCTCGTGGGCGGCGAAGGGTTCGATGCCACGGCCGACGACATCGAGTACGTGCAGGACCTGGGCTTGGTCGCCCGAGACGCGCCGCTCCGCTTGGCCAACCCGATCTACGCGGAGGTCGTGCCTCGCCAGCTCACGTGGCCGACCCAGCTCAAGATTCGGGAGGACCCGGCGTGGTACGTGGACGCCGACGGCGCGTTGCTGCTGGACAAGCTGCTGGCGCGCTTCCAGGAGTTCTTCCGCGAGAACGCCGAGAGCTGGGTCGAGCGGTTCGACTACAAGGAGGCCGGACCGCACCTGCTGCTGCAGGCGTTCTTGCAGCGGGTCGTCAACAGCGGCGGGCGGGTCGAGCGGGAGCACGGGCTGGGCCGAGGGCGCGCGGACCTGCTGATCCGGTGGCCGGAGGGCGACGAAGGGCGCAGCTACGTGGTCGAGTGCAAGGTTCGCCACGACCGCCGGGGCCTGGAGCGGACCGTGGCCGAGGGGGTGGAGCAGACGGCGGCGTACATGGACCGTTGCGGGGCCGAAGCGGGGCACCTGGTCGTCTTCGACCGCAGCGACGAGCGCAGCTGGGACGAGAAGGTGTTCCGCGACGTCCGCACCGCCGAGAGCGGGGCCGAGATCGCTGTGTGGGGGATGTGATGTCGCCCCCAGGCCCGCCGGCGGTGCGCCGCTTCAACAGGTCCGGTCCGGTAGTGGAGGGGCGCCACTACTGCATCGCTCCCCTCGACCGACTCGACCTTGCCGAGGTCCGGGAGCTGATCGACGACCAGCAGTACTTCGTGCTTCACGCCCCCCGGCAGACCGGCAAGACGTCGGCCTTGCTGGCGCTCCAGGACCTGCTCAACGCGGAGGGCGGCTGCCGTTGCGTCTACGTCAACGTCGAAGGCGCACAGGCGATGCGCGAAGACGTGGAGCGCGCGACTCGGGTCATACTGAGCCAGATGGCTCGCCAGGCACGGCGAACGGGCGACGACTTCCTGACCGGGGCATGGTCTGAGATCGCCGCCGAACACGGCGCTGATGCGCTGGGCGAGGCCCTGTCGCGCTGGGCCGAGGCCGACGAGAGGCCGCTGGTGCTGCTGATCGACGAGATCGACTCGCTGGTGGGCGACACGCTCCTGTCGGTGCTGCGCCAGCTTCGCGCAGACTATCCCCACCGGCCCGCCAGGTTCCCCCAGAGCGTGATCCTGTGCGGCGTCCGCGACGTGCGCGACTGTCGCATCTGGTCCAGCTCGGCAAAGACGATGGTCACGGGCGGCAGCGGCTTCAACATCGCGGCCGAGTCCCTGCGCTTGGGCGACTTCTCCCGGGACGAGGTGCACGACCTGCTCGGACAGCACACCGAAGAGACCGGCCAGCCGTTCACCGAAGCCGGGCTGGACACGATCTGGACCCAGACCCAGGGCCAGCCGTGGCTCGTCAACGCCCTGGCCTACGAGACGTGCTTTCGCGGCGAACTAGCGAAGGACCGGTCCCGCCCAGTGACCGAGGCGGACGTGCTGGACGCCCGCGAGCAGCTGATCCAGCACCGCGACACCCACCTGGACCAGCTGACCGACAAGCTGCGCGAGGACCGCGTGTGGCGAGTCGTCGAACCGCTCCTGACCGGCGCCAGCGAGTCCAGCTACACCGCTCGGGACGTGGAGTACGTTCGGGACCTGGGCCTGATCGCCCACGCCCCCCCGATCCGCATGGCCAACCCCATCTACGCCGAGGTCGTGCCTCGGGAGCTGACTTGGCTGGCCCAGGACGACCTGCCGCACGACCCAGCCTGGTACGTGGACGCCTCCGGCGCCTTGCGCCTGGGCAAGCTGCTCGAAGCGTTCCAGGAGTTCTACCGCGAGAACTCGGAGCACTGGGTCGAGCGCTACGGCTTCAAGGAGGCGGGCCCGCAGCTGCTCTTGCAGGCGTTCCTGCAGCGGGTCGTCAACAGCGGCGGACGGATCGAGCGGGAGTACGCGCTGGGCGGTGGTCGCACCGACCTGCTGATCGTGTGGCCGCAGAGCGGGCGCGCGAGCAAGCATGTGGTCGAATGCAAGGTTCGCCACGAGCGCCGGGGCCGGGAGCGGACCGTGGCCGAAGGCGTGGAGCAGACGGCGGCCTACATGGACCGTTGCGGGGCCGAGGCCGGGCACCTGGTCGTCTTCGACCGCAGCGACGAGCGCAGCTGGGACGAGAAGGTGTTCCGCGACGTCCGCACCGCCGAGAGCGGGGCCGAGATCGCAGTGTGGGGGATGTGATGTCGCCCCCAGGCCCGTCGGCGATGCGCTACTTCAACACGTCCGGTCCAGTAGTGGCGGACGACCACTACCATGTCCCGCCCCTCTCTCGGGTCGACTTGGCCGAACTCCGTCTGTTGATCGACCAGAAGCGCTACTTCGTGCTTCACGCCCCCCGGCAGACCGGCAAGACGTCGGCCCTGCTTGCGCTCCAGGACCTGCTCAACGCGGAAGGCGGCTACCGCTGCGTCTACGTCAACGTCGAAGGCGCACAGGCGATGCGCGAAGACGTGGAGCGCGCGACTCGGGTCATACTGGGCCAGCTGGCCTTGCGGGATCGAGACGCGCTTGGCGACGACTTCTTGTCCGGCGCATGGTCTGGCATCGCCGACGAGTTCCGCGACGGTGCGCTGGGAGCGGCCCTGACCCTCTGGGCCGAGGCCGACGCAAGGCCGCTGGTGCTGCTGATCGACGAGATCGACTCGCTGGTGGGCGACACGCTCCTGTCGGTGCTGCGCCAGCTTCGCGCCGGCTACGACATGCGGCCCGTCAGGTTCCCCCAGAGCGTGATCCTGTGCGGAGTCCGGGACGTGCGCGACTACCGCATCTGGTCCAGCTCGGAGAAGACGATGGTCACGGGCGGCAGCGCCTTCAACATCAAGGCCGAGTCCCTGCGCCTGGGCGACTTCTCCAAGGACGAGGTGCGCGACCTGCTCGGACAGCACACCGAAGAGACCGGCCAGCCGTTCACCGAAGCCGGGCTGGACGCGATCTGGACCCAGACCCAGGGCCAGCCGTGGCTCGTCAACGCCCTGGCCTACGAGACGTGCTTTCGCGGCGAACTAGCGAAGGACCGGTCCCGCCCAGTGACCGAGGCGGACGTGCTGGACGCCCGCGATCAGCTGATCCAGCGCCGCGACACCCACCTGGACCAGCTGACCGACAAGCTGCGCGAGGACCGCGTGTGGCGAGTCGTCGAACCGCTCCTGACCGGCGCCAGCGAGTCCAGCTACACCGCTCGGGACGTGGAGTACGTTCGGGACCTGGGCCTGATCGCCCACGCCCCCCCGATCCGCATGGCCAACCCCATCTACGCCGAGGTCGTGCCTCGGGAGCTGACTTGGCTGGCCCAGGACGACCTTCCCCACGACCCAGCCTGGTACGTGGACGCCTCCGGCGCCTTGCGCCTGGGCAAGCTGCTCGAAGCGTTCCAGGAGTTCTACCGCGAGAACTCGGAGCACTGGGTCGAGCGCTACGGCTTCAAGGAGGCGGGCCCGCAGCTGCTCTTGCAGGCGTTCCTGCAGCGGGTCGTCAACAGCGGCGGACGGATCGAGCGGGAGTACGCGCTGGGCGGTGGTCGCACCGACCTGCTGATCGTGTGGCCGCAGAGCGGGCGCGCGAGCAAGCATGTGGTCGAATGCAAGGTTCGCCACGAGCGCCGGGGCCGGGAGCGGACCGTGGCCGAAGGCGTGGAGCAGACGGCGGCCTACATGGACCGTTGCGGGGCCGAGGCCGGGCACCTGGTCGTCTTCGACCGCAGCGACGAGCGCAGCTGGGACGAGAAGGTCTTCCGCGACGCCCGCACAGCCGAGAACGGCGCCGAGATCGCAGTGTGGGGAGCGTGACGGACGTCCCCCGCCCCGGAATGCTGGCCACCGTCCGCAACCGGCGCGGCGTGGTGGCGGCGGTGGAACCCCACGACGGCGAGCGCGGGCGGGTCCACCTGGTCCACTTGGAGTACGCGGACCATCAGTCGCCCCGAGAGGAGCGCCTTCTGTGGGAGATCGAAGGCAGGCCGTCTCTCCTGGAGCCCAACGCCCTGCCCAATCCGGCCCGTTCGCCCATGGCCGCGCCCGACTTCGACGCCATGCTTCGGGCGGCTCGGTGGACGGCCCTCTCGCCCTACCTCGACCCGTCCGGCGACGGCCGCCCGGCCCAGGAGCCCCTGGCCAGCCCCTTCCACGGCGGCGTCCGCATCGAGAACTACCAGCTGGTTCCTCTCTTGAAGGCGTTGCGCATGCCCCGGGTCAACCTGCTCATCGCCGACGACGTGGGGCTGGGCAAGACCGTGGAAGCCGGGTTGGTCCTGTCCGAGCTGCTGCTGCGCCGCCGCATCCGCCGGGTGCTGGTGCTGACGCCCGCGTCGCTCCGCCGTCAGTGGAGCGAGGAGATGCAGGAGAAGTTTTCGTTGCCCTTCGAGATCGTGGACCGGCTGAGCACGGAGAAGCTGCGCCGCCGCCAAGGCATGGACGCCAACCCCTGGCGCTCCTTCAGCCGCGTCGTGGCGTCGTACCACTACCTGCGCCAGCCGGACGTGCTGGAGCACTTCCGGGCGGCCTGCGACCACCAGACTCGCGAAGGCTCTCCACACCTGCCATGGGACCTGCTGATCGTCGACGAGTGCCACAACCTTATGCCGTCCCCGTTCGGCGAAGACAGCGAGCTGTGCAAGATGCTGCGCTTTGTGGCCCCGCGCTTCGAGCACCGGCTCTTCCTGTCGGCCACGCCCCACAACGGCCACACCCGCTCGTTCACCGGGCTGCTGGAGATGCTGGACCCGGTCCGCTTCTCGCGCACCGGCGAGATGACGCCCGCCATGCGCGGACGCATCGACGACGTGGTGATTCGCCGGCTCAAGCGCGACATCAACGCGACCGCGACCGGCGAGGGGACCGGCCCCCGCTTCTGCACCCGGTGCCCGCCCAAGGCCCTGACGCTCGCCTTCAGCCCGCACGAGACCCGCCTTTCTGCCGCCTTCGACGCCTTTCGCAGCGCCATCCGGGAGCAAGTCGCGGAAGGAGGCAAGCGCCGTCGCCGCGCCGGTGCGTTCGCGGTCGAGATCTTCGGCAAGCGGCTGCTCTCCTGCCCGACCGCCTTCGCCGAGTCGTGGAGCCGCGCCAAGCAGGGGTTCGAGGACCCGCAGGCCGCCGGCGACCGACAGCTTGCGACGGCGGAACGCTCGCTGCGCCAAGACACGGGCGACGATCGCGAGGCCCAGCAGCGCCAGGCCACGGCGTCGACGGTCGTAGGGGCGTGGCTGAAGAACTTCGCGGGCGACTTGACGGCCGAGGTCCATGGGATTGAAGACGCTCTTGCCCGGCTGGAGTTCGACTTGGACGCCGGCGCTGCGCCCGTCGTGTCCCAAACGCCCATTGCCGACGCCCGCTTCGACCGGCTCTTGAAGCTCGTCGAGGGCCGTCTGCGCGGCGAGGGCCGGTTCCGCGGTGGCGAGCGGCTGGTCGTCTTCACGGAGTACAAGACGACCCTGGATTATGTGGCCCGCCGCCTGCGGGAGCGCTACGGAGACGAACGTATCCTGACCCTGTTCGGCGCGGGCGGCCCCGGCGGGATGGACGAGTCGGGACGCGAGCACGTCAAGGCGGCGTTCAACGACCGCGTGTCCCCCGTGCGCATCCTCGTGGCCACCGACGCCGCGTCGGAGGGGCTCAACCTGCACCGCACGGCCCGCTACCTGCTCCACTGGGACTGTCCCTGGAACCCGTCTCGGCTGGAGCAGCGGAACGGCCGCCTGGACCGCTACGGCCAAGCCCGCGACGTGACCGTCCACCACTTCGTGAGCGACACGGACCCGGACTTGCGCTTTCTGGACCACGTGGTTCGCAAGGCCGACGACATCCGGGAGGACCTGGGGTCGGTCAACGAGGTCTTCGACCGTGCCGTTCACCGCCGCTTGGTTCGGGGCGAGGACGCCGCCGCCGTGCAGGCCGGGCTGGACTTGGAAGTGGAGGCGGCGCGAGGCCGTGCCAGCCTTGGCGGCGACGGAGCCGCCGACCGGACGTCCAACGGGACATCCGATGGGACATCAAACGGCGAAAATCGGGACATTTCGCTGGACATTTTAGCCGCCGAAATCGATTTCGACCCCGAAGCGGTCCGGGACACGCTGGAGGCGGCGATGGCTGACACCGCCGGGCGACCGCAGCTCGAGCCCGCCGCGCGCGCCCACGACACGGGGAGCAGCAGCAACGGCCGCGACGGCCTTCATCGCCTTGTGAACCCCGGCTTGCCCGGCTGGAGCCAAGTCGTGGACGAGTCCGTCCGCCGCCCCGGACTCGGCGGGGCGCAGGGACCGGTTCCCGCACTGGCTTTCAGTCCAAAGCCGTTCATCAAGAAGCGGGGCGACTTGAGCGTCTTTCGGCCGCGCAAGGATGCGTTGTTCGTCCACTTGGCCCACCCGATCATGCGTCATGCCTTGGGCGTGCTGGCGAAGCGGCGATACCCGGGCGCCGGGAGCGAGGCGTCGCGCTGGACCGCGCGTTACGGCGGCGTGCCGGAAGGAGCCGAGGCGGCGGTTCTGCTCAGCGTGGAGGAGATCGGCGTGAACAAGCTGCGGGAGACGTTCCACCGCTGGGTGCGGACGGTCGTGTTCCCGATGCGCGACGGCGAACTTGGATCGCCCCTTCCCCACGCGCCCGCCCGGTCGCTCCTGGGCGCAAGCGAGTGCGAGGACGCGGCTCGCCGGGAACAGGCCGCCGAGATCCTGGAAGCCGCCGCGCCGGCGCTCAAGCAGTGGATGCGCGATCACAGGCGCGCGCTCGGCGAGCGCTTGGCCGCCCAGCTCGAAGACGACGGCGCCGCCGCCCGGAAGCGCGAGCGCGACAGCTACCGACAGCGCCTGGCCGAAGTTTCCGAACTGATCACACGCACCACGATGGACAGGTTGGGCCGTGAAATCGAGCGACTCAAGGGGCAGCGCGACCAAGGACAGCTCTTCAACGAAGCCGAGCGCTTGGCCGAGTTGGAGCGATCTATCGAGGAATGGGAAGAAGAGCTGAAGCGCCGTCGCTTCCATCACGACGAGATTCGCGACCAGCTCCAGCGAGAGCGCGACCGCACAGTGAAACGGCTGTTTCCCAAGCGCTTCGCCTTGGCGGGGACCGCCCAACTCTTTCCGGTGGCCGTGGAAGTGCGCCTTCCGGCAACGCGGCGTCGTCCGTGACGACCGCCTCGCGCGCTGGTCAAGAGGTCCCCGGCTGGCGAGACCTGCGTCACGGCGGGCTCCTGCTGGACGGCCAACGTCTGGCCGACTTGGCGCCGCACACGCCCGACCCCTTGGACGGCTGGACCGAGCATCTGCTGCGGCGCCGCGCCACCGACCTGCGCCGCCACGCCACGGACGGAGCCCCGGCGTTCGCGAAGTTCGTGCTGGAGGAGGTGTGCGGGTTCGACGCCGGCACGGGCGCGTGGACCCGTGGCGCCAAGGTCTCGCCCGAGTGGAGTCGTCGAGCCCCGACCGGAGAGGTCGTCAAGCCGCGCCAGCTGTGGGAGGGTCTCGGGGGCGGACGTCTGCCGGTGTTCATGGAACCCGGACCGCGCGTCGGGATCGGCAAGGGCCGCCGAACGGTCAGCCGGGTGCTCGGATGGCTTCGCGCCGGCAACGACCACTTGGCCCTGATCACCAACGGCAAGCAGTGGCGACTCCTCTTCGCCGGGTTGGACTTCGAGGCGTGGTGCGAGTGGGACATGGACCTGTGGTTCCAGGACGGCAAGCCCGCGCCCCAGGTGGACGCGCTCCGGACGCTGTTGCAGCCCAAGCTCTGGACTCCCGCGTCAAAGGACGCCGCCTCGCCTCTGCTCCAAGCGATTCGGGACACGCGCAAGGGACAGGCCGAGCTCTCGGAGACGCTGGGCGAGCGCGTGCGGGAAGCCGTCGAGGTCCTGATCCAGGGCCACGGAGAGGCGCTCAAGGAGCAGTGCTCCGACGTGGACCCCGCCGACATCTACCGGGCCGCCTGCCGAGTCGCGATGCGCCTCGTGGTGATCCTCTTCGCCGAGGCCCGGGACCTGTTGCCGAGGGACAACCCCGTCTACCACGCCAGCTACGGCCTCAACGGCCTGATGGAGCGGCTGCAGTCGGCGGCCGGCGGCCATGCCCTGTCCCGCCGCTTCAGCGCATGGCCCCAGGTGCAGGCCCTCTTCACCTTGGTGCACGACGGCTCCCACCTTCCCCAGATGCCGGTCAAGGACTACGGCGGCGAGCTCTTCAAGCCCGGCAGCGCGGAGTCGGCCGACGGCCTCTCCCGAGCCTTGGCGGTGTTCGAGACCGCCTGCTTGAAGCACGACGTACTGCCGGACGACGACGTTCGGCGCATGCTGGAGCGGATGACGCTCACGCGGGTCCGAATCCGCCAGGGCCGGGGCGGCACATGGGTCACCGTGCCCGTGGACTTCTCGGACCTGTCCTCCGACTACATCGGCATACTGTACGAAGGCTTGCTGGACTACGAGCTCAAGACGTCGCCGCCCGGCGAGCCCGTCATCTTCCTGGCGGCGGGCCACTACCCGGCATTGCCGTTGTCGCGCCTGGAGGCGATGGACGACAAGGCGATCAAGGCGCTGTTCAGCAACCTGAAGAAGGATGTTGCGACGGACGACGACGGACCGGAGGAGTCGGAGGGCCAAGCCGTTGCCAAAGGCGAGGCGAACGAAGCCGAAGGCGCCGCCGGGCCACTCGGCGACCCCAGCGAGGCTTCGCCGGACGGCGCCGACCCGCGATTTGCCAACCGCACCCGCGCCGAGAAGTGGGCGCGGAGGGCCGCGCACGTGGCTGGACTGGTCAAGAAACCCCGTGGCAAGCTCACCCCGGAGTGCCGACTGAAGGCCGAGGACGACTTGGCCCGAAAGGCCCGCAAGCTGGTCGCTCGCGTCGTGTTGCCCGGCGAGTGGTACTTGGTGCGGTGGGGCGGCACCCGAAAGGGGTCGGGCAGCTTCTACACGCGACCCGGCTTGGTCGTGCCCACGGTGCAGCGCACGTTGCGGCCTTTGGCCTACGACCCTCCGCTCGGCAAGGACGGCGAACCCGACCGAGACGCTCCTGCCGCAAAGTGGACGCCCAAGCGCCCCGAGCAGATCCTTGAACTGAAGGTGTGCGACCCGGCCTGTGGTTCGGGCGCGTTCGTGCTGTCGGCTTTGCGCTTCCTGACCAACGCGCTCTTCGCTTCTCTTCAGCGCCACGGACGCATCGAGCCGGACGGGGAGCGCACGCTGATTCGGTTGCTGGGCGCGCCGACCGAACACGAGCCGCACACCGAGCGTTTGGGCGACGAGATGATCCCCTGTCCGCAGGACCATGACGACTTCGAGCCCCGTCTGCGGGCCGTGCTGCGCCGCCACGTGGTGGAGCGCTGCATCTACGCCGTGGACATCGACCCCTTGGCCGTCGAGCTCTGCCGCCTGTCGCTGTGGATCGAGACCATGGACCGGGGCCTGCCCTTCGGCTTCTTGGATCACAAGGTCAAGTGCGGCAACTCCCTCGTGGGCGCGTGGCTCGACCAGTTCGCCCACTACCCGGTCATGGCCTGGAAGAACCGCGAAGGCGGTGACAAGAACCACGGCAACGGCATCCACTTCAAGAAGGGCGCCCGGACGAAAGCGATCAAGGCGTTCGTGAAGGACCGGTTGACGCCGGACTTGGCCTCGTTCCTCCGCGACCCCGACCTCTTCCTCGACGACCACCTGAAGCGCCACGACAACGCCCACCGCAGCGCGCTGGCCGTTCTGGAGAAAATGCACGCCCTGCCCGTGCAAGACGCGACGGAAAGGGCGCGGCTCTACCGCGACGAATTCGTGGGCTCGTCGGAGTGGTTGGCACTCAAGGAGGCGATGGACCTGTGGTGCGCCTGTTGGTTCTGGCCCGCCGACGACATCGCGTGCGCACCGTTGCCCTTGAGCTTCGCCGATCCGCCCCAAGAGACACGAGAGATCGCACGGCGCCTATCCGCCAAGATCCGTTTTTTCCACTGGGAGCTAGAGTTTCCGGATGTGTTCTGGGAAGAGGGCTCTGGCTTCAACGCGGTCCTCGGGAACCCCCCGTGGGACACCCGTCAGCCCAACTCTAAAGAGTACTTTTCGAACATCGATCCAATCTATAGCTCCTACCCAAAACAGGAAGCATTGAGACGCCAAAGGGAATTTTTTTGTTGCTACGTCACAGAGCAACAATGGCTTGACTACACTGCCAGTTTTGCAAACGAATCACACTATATGAAATGCGTCTCGGATCCTTTTGGCGATTTCGCCAAGATCGTCAAGAAATCATCAATAAGATACAACAGTCATGCATGCACTCCACATCCGTATGTACACAGAGGTACAGGAAAGGCATACACTTACAAGTTGTTCTTGGAATACGCGCATGCCTTGTGTCGGACTAGCGGCAGGATCGGACTCATTGTACCATCGGGGGTTTATTCCGATAAAGGCACTAGTGCGCTCAGAGACTTGTTCTTGTCCTGTTGCCAATGGGAATGGCTGTTCGGATTGGAAAACCGAGATCGTATTTTTCCAATTTCAAGCAATTACAAGTTCAATCCCGTCATCATTGAGAAGGGTGGTTCTACTCGTGCGATCCGCACTGCCTTTATGCGTCGGAAGCTTGATGATTGGGAGGAGGCCGAAAGGATCGTAACCCAGTACTCCTACCAGCAGATCGAAAAATTCAATCCAAAGAGCCAAGCACTTTTGGAAATTCAGTCTAAACGTGACCTTGACATACTAGAGACGATGTCCGCCAGTGGTTGCCCCCTTGGCGATGGCGGTGGAGTTGCCCCGGTTCGTGGTCCAGTAGAATCGGCGTGGCGATTTAGATATGCTACTGAGTTTAACATGACTAGCGATTCCAAGTTGTTTCCCTTAGTCCACCACTGGGAGGCGAAGAGGTACAGGCCCGACGAGTACAGTCGGTGGTTACACGGCGAATGGCTGCCCATCCACGAGTTGTGGGCGACAATGGGCATTGACCATTCTCATTCCCCTTCTCCACATCGGGATCGGAGCTTACGGTGTGCCCAGCCTCCATACGACATCTTGCCCATTCCGAGGGCCAAGGTGCCCCCCGGCATAATCCTGTCTCGCACGGGAGATGCTTGGATTCATGAGGATCAAGTGCAGGGCGTGGCACTGCCACTTATCGAAGGTAAGATGATGTATGTTGGTACATGGGCCGCGAGTGGCCTTCAATTCGACTCGACTGACCACCGGATTGATATCACCCCGAAGTACATGATCGATTCCCGTCACATTCGGAACGCTAGCGGACCGAAGCCGACGGGTAGGATAGCATTTCGACTTATCTCACGCAGTACAAATGAACGCACTGTCGTCGCCTCTGTAATTCCCAGATGGTACCCCTGCGCAAACTCGCTGGGGGTCTTGAATGTAGATCACCGTCTCGGTATTACGGACCTCTTGGAGCTCAGTGCCTATATGTCAAGCATTGTACTTGACTGGTCGGTTCGCCAGCGGATGGCGGGAGCTAATCTGAACTGGCATATTGTAGAATCCGTTAGCGTGCCCTCACCCAAATCTCTGTCCGGCGAGCTTGTTGCAAAATTCGCCAGCCATATGCTGTCAGGCATTCAGTTTGCGGCGGAATGGCTGTGTCTTGTGCATGACGTGCATCGTCCACAACCGTTTCTGGGCACTCTTCATGAACGCACGCGCGTTTCTGTCATAGCTGATGTTGTGACAGCCGCTGTAATGGGATACTCGGAAAACGACGTTCGGCATGTCTTGGACGGATGTGATCTTCCTAGAGAAGCAATAGACAGTCGGGCGAGGAAGAAAGTACTGTCCAGAAAAGGATTCTGGCGTGTGGATCAGAGTCGACACCCCGAATGTCGTCGCACTGTTCTAACACTTGTGGCGTTTAGAGACTTGCAGTCCAGAATCAATAGTAGTGCGAATCAAGATGAAGGCATCCGGGCGTGGTTGAACCAGAACGACGGCGAAGGTTGGCGCATTCCCGAGGTCATTCGCCTAGCGGACTACGGTCTCGGAAATGACGGACGCGCCGAACGTCTGCAGCCAGTCGCCAGCAGTCTTGGTCCCAGATTCTACAACTGGCAGATTGCCCAGGGCACCGAGGAGGCGTGGCAAGAATGTCACCTGCACGCTCGGAACCTACTCGGAAGGGAGGAGTATGCTAGATTTCTGAGGGACTTAGTAGCTCGTTGTCTTCAAGAAGGTTACACTGATATCAGTCGTTTGTACAACGACTACACGCTTAGCTTGGTCCGTGACCCGTCATGAAGACCATCCTCCCTGTCAACCTGGACGACCTTCTCGACTGCCGAACCGTCGAGTCGGAGCGGGTCGAGTTCAAGTGCTCCTGGGACCCCAAGACGACTGGCCCGCAGGTGCTCCGAACGATCTGCGCCTTCGCCAACGACCACCACAACCTCAACGGGGGGTACGTTGTCGTTGGCGTGGAGGAGCGGAACGGTCGGGCCGTGCTGCCGCCCGTGGGCCTGGTGCCCGAGACGGCCGAGGCGGCGGAGAAGTGGATTCGCGGCAACTGTAGACGCATCGATCCAGACTACCAACCGGTTCTGTCCCGCGAGTGGGTCGACGACCGACTGATTCTGGTGGCGTGGGCGTTTGCGAGTCAGGTGAGGCCGCACCGGGCGCCCGACGGGAAGGGGCGGCGACGGTACTGGGTTCGTGTCGGCGCCGAAACCGTGGACGCGGAGCATGGCGGCCTATTGCAGCCGCTGGTGCAGCAGGCCGGCCGTGTGCCGTGGGACGATCGCAGGGCTATGGACGCGTGCGTCGAAGACATGCGGGAAACGAGGGTTCGGCAGTTCCTGCACGACGTGGGGAGCGGGCTCTTGGACGAGCCGGAGACCGAGACCGTCTATCGTGGAATGCGCCTTACCACCAAGGTGAACGATCACGAAGTGCCCAGGAACGTTGGACTGTTGTTGTTCTCGTCGGACCCTGCAGCGTGGTTTCGAGGTGCGTGGATCGAGGTCGTGCAGTTTGCGGCCGACCGTGACGGCGATGTCCAGGAAGAGCGCGTCTTCAAGGGCAGCCTCTTGGATCAGTTCCGCGACTGCATGACTTACCTCGAGAACCTCTCGGTGAATCACGTCCAGAAGCAGAACCATCGCAGCCAAGTTCGAGGATGGGTCAACTTTCCGGTGCCCGCGATTCGAGAGGCCTTGGTCAACGCGCTCTACCATCGCAGCTACGACGTGGAGCACCCCGATCCCACGAAAGTCTACCTGTTTCCCGGCAAGGTGGAGATCGTCAGCTACCCCGGCCCGGTGCCAGGCGTGCAGTCGGAACACCTGGTGCCCGGCGCCGCATTTCGGGGCGCTCCCGCTCGAAACCGCCGGATCGGCGAGTTCTTCAAGGAGCTGAAGCTCGCCGAGCTGCGGCTGACAGGGCTTCCGAAGATGTATCGAGCGATGGAGGCCAACGGCTCGCCGCCGCCGCGGTTCAGGTTCGACGAGTCGCGGACGTACTTCCAGGTGACTCTGCCGGCCCACCCCGAGTACGCGGCGCTCTCTGCTCTTCGAGACGCGGCCCACCTGCGGGTGCTGGGGGACGAGGCAGAGGCGTCTCGCCGCGTCGAGGTCGCCTGGCAGGGCAACCCAGGCTCGGGAGCGCTCGCGGTCGAACTGATCCGAGCCTACGCCAAGAAGGGGGAGACGGCCCGCGCCGAAGACGTGTTCCGCGCCTTCAAGGCTCAAGGACCGGGAGTCGCGGCTGTTCACGTGGCCAACGCGCTGGCGGAAGTCTTGGTGGCGGCCGGCGACCCCGAACGGGCGCGGCAGCTGCTCCAGCCGGACGACGCGGCCCGGTTCGGCCAGGACGCCATCGACGCCGCCATCGTGGCGCGACGAGCCCGCGACTCGCAGTTGGCGCACCAGCACTTCGAGCGCGCCGGCGAAGTCGTCTACGCCGACCCCCGCGCGATGCTTGAATTCGCCCAGACGAAGATGTGGCTGGCCAACGAGGCCCTGCGCAGCGGCATCCCCGAGTCCAACCGGCGCCTCCTTGCCGAGGCCCGGACCCTCCTGGAGCGCGTGCTGCAGCTGGACACGTCCCCGGCTTGCCACGCCTGGGCTTGGCGGGAACTCGCCCGCACCTTGACTTGGCTGGGAGCACCCCGGCGCGAAGCGGAGGAGGCCTACCAGAGGGCCATCGCGCTGCTGCCGTCGGAGGAACGGTTTCGGGAGGAGCTGGAGGGGCTGCGGGAGAACTCGGGGTGAGCCTCGCCCGAACCGTCGACCTCAGATCACGGCCGCCTCTGACAGTCTCGTCTTGGTTGTCGGTACAGTCTCGCTTGGTTGTCGCTCAATACCAGGATCCCCTGTCGCGACGGCTTGACCTATTCGCCGCGCTGCTCAAAGACCTGCCGTCCTAGCCCCGAGTGGCGGATTATCGCACCCAGGGTTCCTTGGGCGACTTGGCGGTGGTTAGGGACTACGACCGTGGTTGTTCCCTCGCCGGCCTGCCGTTGCATAACGATGTGGCTGCCACGCCGCCGGGCCTCCAGGAAGCCGTGACGTTCAAGAATTCGGCAGACCTCGCGTGCAGAAAATACCCCCAGCCTACCCAACGGCGACTTCGACGTCGGTAACGTAGAACTCCGGTCGAACCCTTGCCATCTTCTCGGCGGGCGACGCGCATTCGATGAACAGCTCGACGGCTTCCTTGAGATTGTCTCGAGCTTCTTGAATGGTGTGTCCTTGCGTAACCACGTCGAAGTGTGGACAGGTCGCGACGTACAGGTCGCCCTCGCGTTCGATGATTGCGGTCAGCGTTCTCGTCACCTGCGTCCTCCTTGGTATCCGATTGTCCGGGGGCTTGCACGCTCGTAGTAACGTACCGTAGCTCCCAGTGGCTCCAAAGTCAAGTCCGTCTGCTCCAGTCGCGGCCAGAGAAGGCAGCGGTTCAAGGCGGACGATGACCAAGCTACCCCGTTGTCACGGCCTCCTCGCCGACCGCCAGCGCTGTTTGACGGGAGCGCATGAGAGGGCGCCTAGCGCGCCGGGTCTGGTGGTCCGCATTTCCGACTCGACCTTCTCCCCGCGCTTGGTCAATTCTCACTCAGAGTTCCTCGGGCACCTCTTCCAGCCATGACATGACTCGGTCGAGTTCCTCTCGGCTGTGCTCCAGGAAGCTTCCTTCCTTGCTCTCCTCGCTCAACGTGCGGCTGACGTAGTACCCGACGCTGCCATCCTCTTCGGTGCCGATCTCGACCCTGCCGTACCCGCTGCGCCAGATGATGCAGATCTCCCACGCCTCGTCGGCGTAGACTTCATCAGGCCGCTTCCATTTGTCGCGCCATCCCAGCAACGTTGCGATTCGGCCCCTGTTGACCTCGATCTGAGGCATGGCCCCTCCCTTGACCCGGGCTGCCCTCAAGGTGTCGGCGTCGATCGCGTCCAGGATCCGTTCCCCGTCCAGCTCTTCCACCTACTACATGCTCCTGTTCTCCGGGTGTCTGAACTGAAGTCCGTGTCCCGCTGAAAGCAATATGCCCGCCGGAACCTTGGCCGTCAACTGCCTGGCTCATCGCGCTCCGCGCGTGCGACTCGCCCTCGGACAGCCCGATCCCGCCAGCCCCGCCCTGCGGAGCGGCATCCCCGAGTCCAATCGGCGCATCCTTGCAGGGGCCGGGACCCTCCTGGAGCGCGTGCCGCGGCTCGACGCCTCCCCGACACGACTGGGCTTGGCGGGAACTCGCCCGTACCTGGACCGGCTTCCGGAGGAGCTCCCGCCGCTGCCAGGGGTCGCGGTCGGAAGAAGTCGACACGCCGGAGGATGTTGCCTGTCGGTGAGCAATCTGGGGGCCGACGCGCTCGGGCGTGAGCTTGCGCAGCAACCTTGACAAGCGTCGCATTGATGTGTTACGATCAAATAGTGAGTGGTGACCAAGTTCGTTGGATGCCCGGACCGCCCATTTCCCCGGCAAGAGGAGGCCGCAGATGGGCTACACCGCGAAAGCAGTCGCGAATCACTTCCTGGACTTCGGACGAACCCGCACGAAAGAGATATCGCCGCTGATGATTCAGAAGCTCGTGTACATCTCTCACGGCTGGCATCTCGCGCTCAGCGGAGGGAAGCCATTGGTCTCGGACGAATACGTCGAGGCATGGGAGTACGGCCCGGTCTTCCCGTCCGTTTACCACGAGTTCAAGCACTACGGCGCGTCGCCCATACTCGACTACGCGACCGACTTCGAGCTCGTGGGAACCGACTTCAAGCTGGTTACGCCTCGTGTCGAGACGGACGACGTCAATGCGGTCGCGCTCCTTGGACGAGTGTGGAAGGTCTACGGCGACTTCAGCGGTCTGCAACTGTCCGGCATGGCCCACGCGCCGGGCACGCCGTGGGACATCGTGTGGAACAAGAACAGGGGCATGAGAAACGTGCACATTCCCAACGAGCTGATTGGCAAGTACTACCTGCGAATCATGGAGAGCCGAAATGGCAATTGACTCCGACGAGAAGAACCTGCCTATCCTTGACGTTGATTGACAAGATCAGCCTCCGAAGATGGCCCTGAACCCCGTCGCCTACACCGAGAAGGTCGTCGGCAGCTTCTTGCGGTACCAGCTCACGGCCTATCCGTTCATGGACGAGGGGCTTCGCGGCCAGATGCGCGACCTCCTCTCTCTGGACGAGACCCGGCAGTCGCCCCTGCTGAAGGGACCTTACGTCAGCCTGTCCCGCCCGTTCAGGCAGGGCGCGGCGGTGAAGGACTTGGTGGCCGACGGGCTGTTGCACCCGCATCTCCGCGAACGCATTCCCGAGGCGATCACTCACCTGTACAGCCACCAGGAAAAGGCGGTTCGGGCCGTCGCCGAGGGACGGACCACACTGGTGTCCACAGGCACCGGCTCGGGCAAGACCGAGTGCTTTCTCTACCCCATCGTCAGCAAGTGCCTGGCGTTGCGGGACGAGGACGCGCCGCCGGGCGTCAGCGCCGTGATCGTCTACCCCATGAACGCGCTCGCCGAGGACCAGCTGCTGCGGCTCCGGGACCTGCTGGCCGGGACCGGTGTTTCGTTCGGCATCTACGTCGGCAAGACGCCGGAAGGGGAGTCGGGAGTGACGGGCCTCCGCTTGCCCGCCGGTTCGTCCCGGGCTGACTACCGGGCGAGGTTGGAGCAGGCGCGAAAAGACGGTCAGGGAGAAGCCGTCTACCCCGCTGAGGAAGTGTGCTCGCGCGAAGCGATGCGGACGCCGGGCCGCCAGCCGCGCATCCTGCTCACCAACGTGAAGCAGCTGGAGCTCCTGCTGACCCGCCGCCGCGACATCGAACTTTTCGCCGGCGCGCGCCTGGACTACTTGGTGTTCGACGAGGCCCACACCTTCGCGGGCGTCATGGGGGCCGAATCCGCCTGCCTGCTCCGCCGCCTTCGCGCCTTCTGCGACGCGGGGCCGGAGCGCACGACGTGCATCGCCACTTCCGCCACCATCGTGGACCGGGAGGACCCGGAAGCGGCGCGCAACTTCGCCGCCCGGTTCTTCGGCGTCGCGCCGGGGGACGTGGCAACCGTCGGCGAGGACTACGAGGCCGAGGTCTGGGCCAACCGGCGGTTCCTGCCGCCCACGCCCCAGGACGACGACGCAGGCATCCTCAACGAGTGCGTGCGCGCAGTCGAAGACGAAGACTCGGCAGGAGGCAGGGTTCGCGCGGCCTACCGGTCCCTGTCGGGCCGAACGCTTCCGGGCGCGGATGACGACGGCGATGGCAACGGCAACAGCAGCGGCTGGCGGGAGGCGCTGCACGCGGCCCTGTCGCACAACGAAGTCGTCTACGCGCTGAACGAGGAGCTTGTCGAGCCCCGTGCCCTGGAGGCGTTGCCCGCCGCCCTGGAGCAACGGATCGGACGGCCCGTGTCCCAAGCCGAGATCCTGTCCTGGCTCACGCTGGGGGCGGCGGCACGCCTGCAAGGGCGCCCATTGCTTCGCCCCGTCGTGCATGCGTTCGTGCGCGGCGTCGGCGGCGCGGTCGCGTCGTTCCCCGACGGAGCCTCCGGTCCCAGGCTCTGGCTGGCCGCCGAAGACGAAGCCGCCAGCAACGGACCCGACGGCGCCCGCGCCCGCTTCCCCGTGACCACCTGCACCACGTGCGGACAGCACTACTTCGTCGCGTTCCTGAAGGACTTCACGTTCACGGGAACCAAGCCGGGCGGGGGCAACGCGAGCCCCAGCGGTCCCTGGTGGGAGCGACTGGACCAGAAGGCGGGCGGAAAGCGAGTCCTGGTCACCGACCGGCTCATCGGCGCCGACGAAACAGACGACGACGCGCCGCCCCACAAGCGCACGGCGTCCCTGGCCTTCTGCCGCCGCTGCGGCGCGGCTCACGCAAGCGCGCAGTCGAGCTGCTCGGCCTGCGGTCGCCCGGGACCGCTCTTGGAGCTGCGGGCGGTCCGGCAGAAGCAGGACAACCCGGGCCTCCTCACGAGCTGCCTGTCGTGCGGCTCGGTGGGTCGCCGTCCCAGCGGCGGCCGATACCGGGAACCGGCCCGCGAGGTGCGCGCCGTCAACGTTGCCGACGTGCATGTCCTTTCGCAGGACATGGTGCAGCACGCCGAGCGGCGGCGCCTTCTCGTCTTCTGCGACAACCGGCAGGACGCCGCGTTCCAGGCCGGCTGGATGAAGGACCACGCCCGCCGCTTCCGCCTGCGCGCACTGATGAGCCAAGCGCTGGAGGCCGACACGACGTCCGTCGGCGACTTGACGGCCTGCCTGGACGACCGACTGGACGAGGACGAAGCCCTCTCTCGGGCGCTGATCCCCGAAGTCTGGCAGGCCGCGCCGAGCGACGGCGCCGGAGTCCGTCACAGGCAGGAGCGCCGGAAGTACCTGCGCATTCAAGTGCTGCGCGAGGTGGCCCTTTCCCCGCGCCAAGCATACGGCCTGGAGCCGTGGGGCCGGATGAAGGTGGAGTACGACGGCCTGAGTTCGACGGACCCGTGGATTCGCCGCCACGCCCACCAGCTGGGCATCCCGCCCGACAAGATGCGCGAAGGCGTCGCCAGCGTCCTGGACTATCTGCGCCGCAAGCGCGCGCTCTTCGACCCCGTGCACGAGGTCTTCACCAAGCATTGGATGGACGGCGATCGGGAAGTTCAGCAGGGCTACCTTCCCGGCTTCCTCAAGCCCAACGCCACGAAGCTGCGCCGAGAGCCGACGGAGAAGCCCGCGCAAGTCACCCAGTGGCTGAGCACCGGCGGCGGCGACACCACCATGCGCCAGGTCGCCAGGAAGTGGGGCGTGGCGGGCGACGCGGTCGAGGCGTTTCTGGAGGGCCTGTTCGAGTACGTGGTCGAGGCGGGGCTGCTTGTCCGGGTCGTCCTCAAGGGGTCCAAGAAGAGACCGTTGCCGGGTGTAAGCGGGGTGTTTCAGGTGGCCGCCGACAAGCTGCTGCTGAAGCCGAACAGGGGCGTGTGGCGTTGCAGGAAGTGCAGGCGCAAGGCAACCCGCGACGTGCCCCACGGCTTGTGCCCGGCCTGGCGGTGCGACGGCCCGCTGGAGTGGATCAAGGAGGACCCCGACGACTACAACTTGCGGCTGCTGGACGGCGACTACTCGATGCTTCGCTCCGAGGAGCACACCGCCATGGTGCCGCCCGACGAGCGCGACCGGCTGGAGAACCGATTCAAGGGCGAGTCCGATGCCGTGAACTGCCTCGTGTGCACGCCGACGCTGGAGCTCGGGATCGACATCGGTCGGCTGGACTCGGTGCTCATGCGCAACGTGCCGCCCCTGCCCGCCAACTACTGGCAACGCGCCGGACGGGCGGGACGGCGTCACCGCATGGCCGTGAACGTGACCTACTGCCGGCCCGTCTCCCACGATCGGGCCTACTTCGCCGACCCGCCGAAGCTGCTCGGCGGCAAGATCGACCCGCCGGCGTTCAACCTTCGCAACGAGGTGATGGTCGCCAAGCACGTTCACGCCGTCGCGATCGGCGCCCTGTACCGGTACAGCCAGGACCCGGAACGACCCGAGGCCGAGCGAAACCGCATTCGCAACGTGCTGAACTCGGCCCTGCCCCGGCGAGTGGCGCCCTACCTGTTCGCCGACGGAGAGGTGCGGGATGCGTCCTTCGACTTCGACCCTCTGCGGCACTTGGTGGAGGACCTTTCGGACAGCTTGGCGCACGACCCGAAGCGCGTGTTCCGTCAGGGCTGGCCCGAGGCGGACGCGGCCGTCGTCGCCGACGCGGCGCTGCAAGGCCACGTGCAGCGATTCGCCGACGAGCTCGAAGAGGTCGTGGCGCGCCTGCGGCACCGGTTGAAGTGGGCGATGAGGCAGATCGGGCGCTTGAACCGCGAGCAGGAGCGGAAGGGAAGCTTGGAGCCGCCCGAGGAGGCGCTGCGCCGACGTTGCGACCGGCTGGTCAAGCAGCTGAAGGGCACATCGCCGAGAAACTGGAGACATGCGGAGGGACACGACGACGCCAACACCTTCGGCGTGCTCGCCGCGGAGGGATTCCTGCCCGGATACGGCCTGGAGACCGGCGCGGTGACGGGCTGGGCCGAAGTGCCCTTCTGGAAGGCGGGGCCGGCGGAGTTCCGGCTTCCGCGTCCGCCGGCCACCGCGCTGCGCGAGTACGTGCCCGGCAACCTGATCTACGCCAACGGCCATCGCTTCGCCGCTCGCCGCTTTCACAGGGACGCCAACGAGCGCCGGACCGACATGGCGACCTACGCGGTGTCGCGGAAGCGGCGGGCCGTTGCCGAGGTGCACGGCGCCAGCGGCACCGACGGCGACGCAACGCTGCCCACCATGGCCGTCTGCGACGTCGACCTCGTGCACACGTCCCACATCTCCGACGAAGAGGACCTTCGCTTTCAACTGGGAGTCGCCGTCGCGGGCGTCGAGCGCGACCAGCACAGCGGCGGAGATGCCTATCGGTGGGGCGCGCAATCGTTGCTGCTTCGCCGGGGCGTGCGGATGCGTCTGGTCAACGTGGGTCCCGCGACCTCCATGGACGGCGGGGGCGCGCTCGGCTACCCCGTGTGCTCGGTTTGCGGCCACAGCGTCTCGCCGTTCGCGTCGGACCGCCAGCGGGAGGAGTTCGACAAGGGCCACGAGGAGCGGTGCAACCGCAAGCCGGGACTCGTGGGCTTCCATGCGGACGTGATCGCGGACGCCCTTTCCCTGCCGGCGTGCGACGGCCAGACTACGGCGCACAGCGTCTTGGAGGCCCTGCGCTTCGGCGCTGCCCGCGTGCTCGACATGCACATCGACGACCTGCAGGTCCTGGTCGTCGGCAAGATGCACGAGGAGGCCGTGGACGCGCTGCTCTGGGACCCGATGCCCGGCGGCTCCGGCCTCTTGGAGCGGATCTGCGACCGCTTTGGAGAAGTGGTCGCGGCGGCCCGGCGAGTCGTCGGCGAATGCCCCGCCCTGTGCGAATCGGCGTGCACCGACTGCCTCCAGACCTTCCGCAACGCCTACTATCACCGCTTCCTCGACCGCGGAAACGCAGTCAAGCGCTTCGACAAGTGGGGGAGCAGCCTGGCGTGGGAGCACAAGGTTCCGCCCCGTCAGCCGGACGCGACTCTTCCGCGCAACAGCGCCGTCCCCGTCAACGCCGCCGAGGCCAAGCTCCGTCGATTGCTGTTGCGGGCCGGCTTCGGGGAAGGCGGGCGCGGCGAGCAGATTCGGCTGGACCGCGCCCTGGGCACCACGACGCCCGACGTGATCTACCGAGGTCCCGGCCACGACGCCGACGAAGGCGTGTGCATCTACCTGGACGGCCTCAGCCGACACCTCCACGGCAACCCCGAGACCGCCGAACGCGACGCGCAGATTCGGAGCTGGTTGCAGAACAAAGGCTACGACGTGGTCGAGGTCGCCGTGCACGACTTGGACGACGCGGACGCCATGGCGCGCCACTTCCGCCGCCTGGCCCGCTGCTTGGGCATGGGCGAGAGGGCGAAGAAGCTGGGCACCGACCGGTCATGGTTTCCGGCTCCCGAGTCCTCCGACGCCGGGGAGCGGCCACGCCTGCGCTTGATCAGGCCCGACCCGGCCCAGCGCTACGTGACGTGCGTGCCCTTCATGCCGTTGAAGGCTGCGGCCGGGGCCTTCGGCGACCCGCAGACGCTTGCCGAAGACGACGACGAACGGGAGTGGCTGGAGGTGGAAGCGGGACGCGCGCTTCGGCCCGGCATGTTCGCGGCGCAGGTCGAGGGCCGCTCCATGGAGCCGCGCATCCCCGACGGCTCGTATTGCCTCTTCCGGCCCGACGTGGCCGGCACGCGCCAAGGTCGAGTGCTCCTCGTGCAGCTCCTGGATCAAGTCGACCCGGAGACGGGCTACCGCTTCACCGTCAAGCGCTACCGCAGCAAGAAGCGCCAGGACGAAGGCGGCTGGCGTCACGTCAAGGTGACGCTGGAGCCCGACAACCCCGACTTCGCGCCCATCGAGATCGCCACCGACGACGAGGCGACCGTGGACGTCGTGGCCGAGTTCGTCGCAGTGCTTGGAGCTGGGTAGAGGTAGACCATTGCCGCATCCCGCCCCCTTAGCTGGAGAGCTCCAGCCGGGATTGCGCATCGCGAGCACCGGTCCGACAATCGCTGGCGCCAGTCGCAAGCACTCGCAGGCGAAGGAGGGCCGCGTGTTGAAGCCGGCGTGGGACAGACTGTGGACCGGAGCGAACCTGGCGACCATGACGGATGCGTCCATGGGGGTCGTCGAAGACGGCGCCCTCGCCGCAAAGGACGGGCGGATCGCATGGGTAGGCCGAGCCCGGGACCTGCCAAGGGACGCGAGGACGCGGGCCGACGCGGTGATCGACTGCGACGGCGCGTGGATGACGCCGGGGCTGGTCGATTGTCACACGCACCTCGTCTTCGGCGGCGACAGAACGGGCGACTTCCGGCGACGACTTGGAGGCGAGTCCTACGAGGAGATCGCGCGCGCCGGCGGCGGCATCTGGTCCACGGTGCTGGCCACGCGCCGCGCCTCTGCGCGGGAGCTGGCCGAGAGCGCGTCGGCCCGAGTGCGGGACCTGACCGCGTGGGGCGTCACGACGATCGAGATCAAGTCCGGCTACGGCCTGGACGTGGAGACGGAGCTGAAGATGCTGGACGTGGCCGCGGGGCTGGGGCGCGACCTTCCCGTGGACGTGTCGCCCACCCTGCTGGCGGCCCATGCGCTGCCCCCGGAGTTCGCGGGAAGACGGGCCGAGTACGTGGAGCACGTCGTGCAGGAGATGATTCCCGCCGCTGCCGAGCAGGGCCACGCGACCGCCGTGGACGTGTTCTGCGAAGGCATCGCCTTCTCGCCCGCCGAGTCCAAGAAGGTTCTGGAAGCCGGTCTTGCCGTCGGCCTTCAAGCCCGCGTGCACGCTGACCAGCTCTCGGACACCGGCGGCGGCGTGCTCGCGGCGTCGCTGGGCGCCCGCTCCGCCGATCACCTGGAGCATCTCTCGCCGGAGGGCGTCGCGGCCATGGCCGAAGCGGACGTCGCAGCGGTCCTTCTGCCCGGCGCGGCGTACACGCTGGACGCGGATCGGAAGCCTCCCGTCGCCGGGCTGCGGAAGGCGGGGGCGACGCTGGCTCTGGCCACGGACGCAAACCCGGGGTCGTCGCCGATCACCAACGTGGGAATGATCCTCAACTTGGCCTGCATCCTCTTCCGGACGACTCCGGCCGAAGCCCTGACGGGTTTCACGCGCGCCGCCGCCAAGGCGCTCGGGCTGGACGGCGACCGAGGCACGCTGGAGCGCGGAAAGCGAGCGGACCTGGCGATCTGGAACGTGCGCGACCCTGCGTTCCTCTGCTACTGGATGGGCCAAAGCCCGTTGGCCGGCTTGGTCAAGGACGGCGAGCCGATCAGCGCAAACCGCGTCAGCTTGCCGGACGCCGCACCGGTCCCCGGAGCCACCGGCCCGGCTTCTCGCCCGTGAGCCCGCCGTTGCGGATCACCGGAACGCCGTTCACCAGCAGGTCGGCGATGCCCACGCTGTACTGGTGCGGGTCGGCGTAGGTGGCCCGGTCGGCGATCACGTCCGGGTCGAACACCGCCACGTCGGCGCGCATCCCCTCGGCGATCACCCCCATGTCGCTGCGGCCGAGCCAACGGGCGGGCATGGACGTCATCTTCTCGACCGCTTCCTCCAACGTGAGCACGCCCAGCTCGCGGACGTAGCGCGCCAGCACTCGCGGGAACGCGCCGTAGCTGCGGGGGTGCGGGTATCCGATCCCGTAGCCCACCGCGTCGCCGTCCGTCTCGATCATGGCAAGGGGGTGCTGCATGATCCGGATCACGTCCGCCTCGTCCATGGCGTGATAGATGGCGCTGAAGCCGCCCTTCAGCTGGAGATCGATCGCCAGCTGGATGCCCGTTTCCAGGTTGTTCGGGAGTCCCAGGTCGGCGGCGTACTCCGCCAGCGTGCGGCCGTTCCACCTTTCGTCCGAGCGCAGGACGCGGAACTGAATGCGCGAAATGTCGCCGCCGGTGCGGTCGGTCGTGAATATCGTCCGCATGTCCGCCTCCATCCGCCGGCGGGTCTCCGGGTCGGCGACGCGCTTGGCGAACTCCTCCGGGCCGCCGGCCAGCGCCCACTGCGGGAAGAGGATCGACGAGCCGGTGCTGGAGGCGGCGTAAGGGTAGAGGTCGTGGGTGACCGAGAGCCCGGCCGCGTTGGCCGAATCGATCATTGCCAGGGACTTCTCGCTCCATCCCCATTGGGCGGCGCCGGCCGCCTTGTGATGGTTGATCTGGGCGGGGATGCCGGCTTCGTCGGCGATGCGGATCACCTCGGCCACGGATTCGAGCAGTCCGCTGGCCTCGTTGCGCATGTGGGTGACGTAGATGCCCCCGTGGCGGGCTGCGACCTTGGCCAGCTCGATCACCTCTTCGGTCTCGGCGAAGTTGGCGGGCACGTACAGCAACCCCGTCGAGAGGCCCAGCGCCCCTTCGCGCATCGACTGGTCCACGAGCGCCTTCATCTCCTCCAGCTCGGCCTCGGTGGGGGCGCGGTCGTCCATTCCCAGGACTTGCTTTCGGGTCCAGGAGTGGCCGGCGAAGAACCCGAAGTTCGGGGCCGCCTCCAGGCTCGACGCGAACGCCTCCATCGGCCACGGCTGGTCGCCCGAGTGCAGCGACGCGATCAGCGTGGTGATCCCCTGCCGCAGGAAGTTCTCGGCCAGCGGGTATTCCGCGATCGTCTGCTGGACGTGGGAGTGGTTGTCGATGAACCCGGGGGCGACCACTCGGCCTTCGGCGTCGATCACCGTCGCGGCCAGAGACCTGTCCACCGGCTCTCGCGAGACGAGGACGATGCGTCCGTCCGCCACCGCCACGTCGGCCCGGAAGCGGTCGGCCCCCGTGCCGTCCACCACCGTGCCGCCGGCGATCAGCACGTCGTACTGCTGGGCGGAGGCGCCGGCCGACCGACCGGACGTTCCCGGCGCGCCCGGCGCTCCGGCGAGGCAGAAGAGGGTCAGCGCGACGGCCGAAGAGACCACCGGCGACGGGAAGCTGGCCGAAGCGGCCTTTGCGCGAAGAGTCATCGGGGCGGAACCTCCAAAGGTGACGGCCGGGTCTGGCCTGACGGCGGGTCTGGCAACGATCTGGAATGGACCCGGCGGCCGGGAGCGGCGCAACTGGGGCCAGGCGGCGCCCGGTCGCATCGGCCGGCACTTGCCTTCGGCCGCGCCATGCCGCCCAATTGGCCAGCATGAGCATGAAGGTCGCGACGTGGAACGTGAACTCGGTCAAGGCGCGGGAGGCGCGGGTGGTCGGGTGGCTCCGGGAGCACGAGCCGGACGCCCTCTGCCTTCAGGAGCTGAAGACCACCGACGCGGCGTACCCGTTCGACGCCGTCCGCAGTGCAGGCTACGAGTCGGCGGTGCTGGGCCAGCGGACCTACAACGGCGTGGCGCTGCTCGGCCGCCGTCCGATCTCCGACGTGGTGCGGGGCTTGGGCTCCGACGACCTGGACTCGCAGGCCCGGCTGATCCAAGGCGTGGTCCGGGGAGTCGCGGTGTACTCGGCCTACTTCCCCAACGGGCGAACGGTCGGCTCCGAGTCGCACCGCTACAAGCTGGCCTGGATGGGGCGGCTGCTGGAGGCGCTGGAGACCCGCCACGACCCCCGCGACCCCGTGATCCTGGCCGGCGACTTCAACGTGGCCCGCGACGACCTGGATGCGGAGAACCCGGAGCAGTGGGCGGCCAGCGTCCTCTGCGATCCGGCTGCGCGGGAGGCGCTGGAGCGGATCCGCGAGTGGGGCTTCGTGGACGTGGTGCGGAAGCACAACCCCCAGGGCAAGCTGTACAGCTGGTGGGACTACCGTCGCCTCGCGTTTCCCAGGAACGACGGCTTGCGCATCGACCACGTCTTTGCCACAGTTCCCGTGGCGGACGCGTCGACCGCAGCCTGGGTGGACCGCAACCAGCGGAAAGGCAAGAAGACGGACAAGCCGTCGGACCACGCGCCGGTGTTGGCGGAGTTCGACCTCTAGATCGGAGCAACCTTCCGACGGGAACCTTGGGTCGAAACGGGTGTAGCAACCTGGAAACGGGTGTAGCAGCCCTGGGTCGAACTCCAGCGAAGCGAGTTCTCGCAGGAGCGCAAGAGGAAGAGCAGGAGGAACGCAGGAGGAAGAGATGAAGAGCAGGCGGCTCAGGGAGCGCCACTACCGGCGCATCTTCGTGGCGGGGATCGGGGCGTCGGTGACGGTCCACGCCGTCGTCTTGGGGATGGCGACGTTCAACGTCCCCGCCACTACCGCAGGCCCCCCCGAGAACCGTCGCGTCACGTCCGAAGCGCCCCGGTTCGACGCCGTCGAGGTGGTGCAGCTGTCGGTGCAGGCCGAGCCGACGGAAGCGCCCGTGCCCGTGGAGGCCGTAGTCGCCGCAGCGGCGGTCGAGCCCTCCGCGACCGCGCCCGCCGCGGCGCCCCCGGCATCGGCTCGCGCAACGCCGTCTCCGGCGGCAGGCGCACCCTCTCCGGCGACGAACGCCGCGGTCCTCCTGGCTTCCCTCGAGGCCCCGTCGGCGCCATCCATGCGCGCCAACTTCGCGGCTCGGCAAAGTCTTCCCTACGGCGCGTCGGCGTCCCAGGCGATTCCCGAGCCGGCCGACGCGGATCCCCACGCCGGCCACGACCACGGCCACGACGAGGAGTCCGAAGGAGACGGCTGGTGGGGCCGCTTCAAGGTCGCCCTGGGCCAGGGCGCCGCAGGGGGCTACTGCAAGCCGCGCAAGCCGCCGGTCCTGGTGTCCGGACCCAATCACCCGCCAGTGCTGGGAGAGGCGCAGCCCGAGGACGACACGGAGCCCCCGGACGCCCAGTTCCCGCGCCCCCGGGGTCCCCGAGGCCGCCTCTTCCGCTAAGCTCTTCCGCTAAGAGGTTCCGCCCCAGGCCGGTCCTGGCGGTCGCGCGCCGGTCCTGGCGGCTCCGGTCCTGGCGGCCCCGGCTCCGGCCGGCCGAGCTGCTCCCTGCGCTTGCGCGCTTACTCCCTCCGCATCAGGGCGTCCATCTCTTCCACGCTCCTGGGCCAGTCCTCCCCGAGCAGCCGCGACAGGCCCCGGTCGGCCAGGATCTTGCCGCCCGTCTGGCACTGGGGACAGTAGTTGGTCTCTCGGGTCGAGTAGACGATCCGCTGGACGGCCGTACCGCAACGAGGACACGGCTTGCCGTACTTGCCGTGGGTCGCCATCGCCGGATGGAACGCGGTCACCTTGGCCGGGAAGCGGTCCCCGGCCTCCTCCACCAAGCGCTCCGACCACTCCCGCAGGGACGACTGGACGGCCGCGCGGAGGCGCTCGACCTCGGCGTCGGACAGCCGGCTCGTGAGAGCGACCGGCGAGAGCCCGGCCCGCCAGAGGATCTCGTCGGAGTGGGCGTTGCCGATCCCCGAAAGGATGCGCGGGTCGGCGAGGGCCCGCTTCAGCGTCCGGTTTTCGCGGCGAACGGCCTGGGCGAAGGCTTCTGCGGACGCCTCCATCGGCTCGATCCCGCCCGGGTCGTGCTCGGCCAGCGCATCCTCTCCCCGGACCAGGTGGAGCGACGCGCGCTTGTGGGTCGCGGACTCGGTGAGGAGGAGCGCGCCCCCGGGGAAGTCGAACGCCGCGTGGCCCCGCTTGCGCGGGATCGGCGCACCCGGCGCCTTCCACTGGAAGCGCCCCGAAATCATGAGGTGCACGACGAGGAAGAGGTCGTCGTCCATGCCCAGCACGATCCGCTTGCCCAGCCGCCGTAGCTCGCGCACTTCCTTTCCATCGACGGCGGAGAGGGGCGGGTCGAAGCTCTTGAGAAGGGAGGGCGACCGAATGCGGACTCGCTCCAGGCGTTCGCCCAAGACCCGCGGCCGGAGCGCGTGAAGGTAGAGGGCGACTTCCGGGAGTTCGGGCATCGCGGGCCAATCAGGACGCGGCGTTCATGTCGACCACAAGGTACTCCTGCTCGTGGGTGCCCTCCAAGCCGGTGTTGCGTTGCGAGATCACGTCCCGAATGTTCGTGGGCGCCGTCCACGGGATCGGTCCCCGGTAGACGACGATGGGCGCCACGGGGGGCAGGAGGTCGTCGGGACCCAGCTCCCCTCGTTCGATCGCGTCCACCCAGGTGAGCGCCGTGTTGGTCAGGACCCGCAGCCCCATGAACGCGTCGGGGATGGTCTCGTCGAAGAGCAGGACGAAGGCTCGCTGTCCGCTCCGGAGCCGAAGTTGCCAGACCCGATCTCCGTCGCGGTGAAGAGGCGCGGGCGCCAGATGCCCCGTCGGCCGCTCTTCCAGGGTCCCGTAGTCGAAGCGGTCGACTCCCGGCGGCGGCACGGCGGCCCGCATCATGTCCTCGACGAAGTTCCTGTCGTGGAACAGCCGGACGTAGTCCTCGACCGACTGCTCGGTCCCTGCCGCGGGTCTCGTCCTGGGCTTGGCCGCGAAGCGCCGGCCTCCGGCCTCGGAGTTGCCGACCGTCGGCCGCTTTCCGTTCTGTTTCCTTCCGATTCCTTTCCGTTTCCCCGCAACCCCGTTCTGTTTCCCCGCGACCCCGGGCTGGCAGGGCTTCAGGTACGCCGGAACCTCGCCGATCACCCGCCCGAGGTCGCTCTGGATCCTCCAGCGCGCGTCCGGGGACGCCACCACGGACATCAGGGGCGGCAGGTTGCCGGCCTCGTCGAACCCGCCCCGACCGATCCCGAGCTGGCGAACCATGCACCCGGCGGCCATGGATCGGGCCACCGCAGCAAGGTCCATCTCACGGCTGTACAGGACCGTGAAGTACGCGGGCGTGCCGTCGAAGAACTTCGTCTGCCATGGAGTGGCGCCGAAGAAGGGAGGCCCGTCGTCGTCCTCCTCGTCGGAGGGGCCGGCGTAGTCGTCGATGTCGTACTCTCCGGCCTTGATCCTGTCCACCTGCTCCTGGATCTTCGGGGGAAGGGGGGACTTGTCGAAGAGGTGGTCGAAGCGTGTGGTCATCGAGGTTGCCGTTGCAGAGAGGGTTCGTTTTGCGCGGGGAAGATTCCTTTGGATCGCCTGCGACGCTTTTCCCGGTCGTCGCTTGGCTGTCCCGGTCGTGGCTTAAGTGTTGCACCCCGAACTGGGCGTTTCCATGTCTGGATGGGACAACTTTTCCGGGCCGTCGGGGCGCCCGCCTGTCGGTCCGCTTCGGGAGGCCGCCCGCCGTTAGCTTTCGCAGATGATCGTTCGTCCCAGAGTTCGCGGCTTCGTCTGCGTCACCAGCCATCCTGTAGGTTGCGCCGCCAACGTGGCGGAGCAAGTGCGCCGGGCCCGTTCCGCTCCCCTCGCCGACCCTCCGCGCTCGGTCCTGGTCCTCGGTTCGTCGACCAGCTACGGCTTGGGCTCGCGCATCGCCCTGGCTTTCGGAGGCGGCGCGGCCACCTTCGGCGTCTTCTTCGACCGTCCGCCCACCGCCCGACGGCCCGCCACGGCGGGGTGGTACAACACGGCGGCGTTCGAGGCGATGGCGGAAGAGGCGGGACTCCACTCGGCCTGCCTCAACGGAGACGCATTCTCCGACGAGACCAAGGAACGGGTCGTGGAGAGGCTGAAGCGGGACTTCCCCCCCGTCGACTGCGTCGTCAACTCGGTCGCCGCGCCCCGCCGGACCCACCCCCGCTCGGGTCGGACCTTCACGTCGGTCCTGAAGCCGATCGGCGAAGCGTACCGGTCCAAGACGCTGGACACCGACAAGGGCTTGGTCTCCGACATGGAGCTGCCGCCGGCGTCCGACGAAGAGGTGAGCGCCACCGTGGCCGTCATGGGCGGAGAGGACTGGCGGATGTGGATCGACGCTCTGGAGGCGGGCGGCGTCCTGGCGCCGGGGTGCCGGACCTTCGCCTACAGCTACGTGGGACCCGAGCTCACTTGGCCGATCTATCGGGACGGAGCGATCGGGCAGGCGAAGGCGGACCTGCACGAGACCGCCCGAGCGCTGAACGAGCGACTCTCGGCGTCGGACGGAGGTGCCCACGTGGCGGTCATGAAGGCCGTGGTGACCCAGGCCAGCGCGGCGATACCCGTCGTGCCCCTCTACGTCTCGATTCTGTACAAGGTCATGAAGGCGGCCGGCGACCACGAGGGACCCTTGGAACAGGCGCTCCGCCTCTACGGCTCCAAGGTCTACGGGTCCGGGGGAGTGCAGACGGACTCGGAGGGCTTCATCCGCATGGACGACTTGGAGATGAAGTCCGAGACCCAGGCCGCCGTGCGCCGGGCGTGGGACGCGATCTCCACGGAGAACCTGCACGCCGAGTCCGACTTCGACGGCTACCGAACCGACTTCCTGCGCCTCTTCGGCTTCGAGGTCCCGGGGGTGGAGTACGGGGCCGAAGTGGAGCCGCTCGTGCCGATACCGACCCTGGCCGGAGCGTGACGGCCCCGGCGACGGCGGGGGCGAACGCGTTGGCAGAAGCCGCGGTCGGAGGCGGGCCGATCGACGACGCGGGAAGCCGCGGCCAGTGAAGGTCGTGCCGACGCCCGAGCAGCTCCGCGAGCTGGCGGGCCGCGACCCCGTGCTCGGCGACGCCATGGAACGGCTACCGCCCTACCCGGGGTTCCCCGACGGTCCCCTTGCCGAGGGCTCCCACTTCCAGGCGCTGGCTCGCTCCATCTCGTTCCAGCAGCTGGCCGGGGCTGCCGCGAACACGATCTACGCCCGGGCGTGCGCCCTCACGCCGGGACCGGCCTTTCCCACCGTCGCCGAGTGCTTGGCGCTGCCGGACGAGAGCTTCCGGGAAGTCGGGCTTTCGGCGGCCAAGACCCGGGCGGTGAAGGAGTTGGCGGCCAAGTCGAAGGACGGGTCGGTGCGGCTGGAGAAGGTCGCCCGCATGACCGACGACGAGATCGTGGCGATGCTCTCCTCCGTGTGGGGGATCGGCGAGTGGACGGCCCAGATGTTCCTGATCTTCCGCCTGGGACGGCTGGACGTGATGCCCGCGGGGGACCTGGGGGTGCGGGAGGGGGCGCGCAGGCTGGACGGGCTGGAGGAGCGGCCGTCGCCGACGGCCGTTCTGGAGCGCGCCGAGGCGTGGCGGCCGTTGCGGTCGGTGGCCACATGGGCGCTGTACCGCCTTTGCGACGAGGGGCGCTCGTGAAGAGCGGCGACGCGCAGCTCCCAAGGCCGGTCGACGCTCCGCCCCCGACGGCGATCGTCTCGGCGCGGATCGAGACGCCCCTGGGGCCGATGGCGGCGATGGTCCGCGACTGGGCCGTGTGCCTGCTCGAGTTCGCGGACCGGCCGATGCTCGAGACCCAGGTCGAGCGCGTTGCACGGCGGTTCGGCAGCGCGCCGACGCCGGGACGCCACCCCCTGCTCGACGCGCTGAAGGCGGAGCTGGACGAGTACTTCCGAGGCGAGAGGCGAGGGTTCGACGTGCCCTTGGCGCTCTCGGGGACTCCGTTTCAGACGCGGGTGTGGCGGCTGCTGATGGATATCCCGTACGGCGACACGATCAGCTACGACGAGCTGGCGCGCAGGGCCGAGACGCCCGGGGGACAGCGCGCGGTGGGTCGCGCCAACGGCGACAACAGGATCGCAGTCGTGATCCCCTGCCACCGGGTGGTTCGAGCGAGCGGAGATCTGGGAGGGTACGGCGGAGGACTCGACCGCAAGCGCCGTCTTCTTGCTCTGGAGCAGGAGCACGCGTCTCAGGGAACGCTCTTCGGGCAGCGCTCGCGCGCGGGGCGATCCCAGCCGGCAGATCACCCGGTCCCATAGGAAAACCGGTCCGATTCCGGTCGCGCCAGCCACTCGGCCAGCGTCCCGGCGCTCCGATCCTTCGCCGACAGCAGCGCTGGCCCCGGCAAGGGCCAATCGATCCCCACGTCGGGATCGTCCCACCGAATCCCCGACTCGCAGGCCGGGTTGTAGGCGCCCGTGCACAGGTACTGGACCTCGGCCCACCGGCTCAGGGCGCAGAACCCTCGGGCGAACCCCGCCGGCGCCCACAGCTGGCGCTTGCACTCGGCCGACGCCTCGATCCCGACCCACCGCCCCAGCGTCGGCGAGCCCTTGCGGATGTCCACGGCCACCAGGAACACGCTGCCGAGAGTCGCCCGCATCATCTTCCCCATGGGGGGCTCCCACTGGAAGTGCAGCCCGCGAACGACGCCGCGCCGGGAACGGGAGTGGTTCTCCTGCACGAACGAGGGAGGCAGTCCGTGCTCTGCGAACCGGCGCCCGTTGAAGGCCTCGAAGAGGTGGCCCCGGTCGTCGGCGTGGACCCGGGGAGAGACGATCCGCACGTCGGGAACGTCCGTGGCCGCGACGATGAACGACATGATCGGGAATGTAACCTCCGCTCGTGGCGGACTGGCTCCAGTCGCGTCACGCCTCGCCGGGCCGGTGCCCGGCCACGCGTGCGAGACCGCACGCCGCGGCTTGCGGCAGACCGTCCCCGCCGCGTCACGCCTCGCGAAGCGCCCGCAGGACCCGCAGGTTCTCCCGGTCGGAGGCGGTGGCGTCCGCGCCCTTGGGCGTCTCCAGCAGCTTGGGCACGTGGCGGAACCGCTCCCACTTCAAGAGGCGGCGAAACGGGGCCAAGCCCAGGGTGCCCCGACCGATGTGTTCGTGTCGGTCTCGCCGGGAAGCGAAGGGAGTCTTGGCGTCGTTGAGGTGGAAGAGCCCGATCCGCTCGGCCCCGAAGGCGTCGTCGACGTGGGCGACAACGCCCTCGAAGTCGTCTCGAAGGTCGTAGCCCGCGACCCAGGCGTGGCAGGTGTCGAAGCACACGCCCACTCGACCCTGCTGCGCCCGGGGGATCCTTCGGATGATCTGGCCCAGCTCCTCGAAGGAGCCTCCCACGGAGGTGCCCGCGCCGGCCGTCAGCTCCAGAAGGACGCGGGGGGCGGACGCTGCGACGGGGAGGGACGCCGCGACGGGGACGGACCGGTCCCGAGCCTCGGGCACGTCCGACTCGAACGCCGTCTCCAGCGCCCAAGCCACCGCGTCGGCGTTCCGGGCGATCCCGCTGGCCTTGTCGCCGTCCGTGGCGTTTCCGGGGTGGGTGACTACGGCGTCGAGCCCCAGCGTCGCGGCCCGCTCCAGCTCCCGCCGGAAGCACTCTGCCGACCTCCGCTGCAACGCCGCGTCCGGCGACGCCAAGTTGATCAGGTAGGAGTCGTGAACGGCGACGAACGCGGCGCCGGCTCGCTCGGCTTCCGCCCGGAAGCGGGCCGCCGCCTCTGGCGCGACCACCGGGTCCTCCCACCGGCTGGGGGCCTTCGTGAAGATCTGGAAGACCACGGCGCCGATCTCCTCGGCCCGCCCCGGCGCCCTCCACGCGCCGCCGGCCGCCGAGACGTGGGCGCCGAGCTCGTCGACTGCCGCCGCGCCTCCGTCGTTCGCCGCGCCTCCGTCGTTCGCCGCGCCTCCGTCGTTCGCCGCACCTCCGTCGTTCGCCGCACCTCCGCTGTTCGTCATGGCTTGAAGCATAACCGAGCGTGGCCGACCTTCAGGACTTGACCACGGCCGAGCGAGGGGCGCTCCGCCGTCGTCCCGCCGTCCGGCACGGAACAGGCCCGTCGGCCCGTCTTGCGCACGCACGCGAGGAACCCCGCCATGCCCGCAGACTCCCGAACCTCGCCGCCCGCGCCGCCGGTCGCGCTGGTGACCGGCGCTTCTTCGGGGATCGGCAGGGGACTTGCGGTCCGCTTGGCCCGCGAGGGCTGGGCCGTCGGCCTGGCGGCCCGGCGCGAGGCCCGGCTGGAAGAGGTTGCAGGCGACGTTCGCGACTACGACGGCGTCGCCTCCGTCCACGTCTGCGACGTCTCCGAGCCGGAGCAGGTGCGTCGCGCGGTGGCGGAGTGCCGGACGGCCCTGGGTCCCGTCGACCTGCTCGTCGCCAATGCGGGGATCGCCGCCCGCGCGCTCCCGGACGACCTGGACGCCGAAGAGGTGGAGCGGGTCTTCCGCGTCAACTTCATGGGCGCCGTGCACGCCGTCGAAGCCGTGCTCCCCGAGATGCTCCGCCGCCGGTCGGGCCACCTGGTCGCGGTGGCCAGCTTGGCGGGCTTCGGCGGGCTGCCGGGCCGCGCCGCCTACGGCGCTTCCAAGGCCGCCATGATCGCCTTCTTCGAGAGCTTGCGACTGGACCTCGGACCCCGTGGCGTGGCCGTGACGGTGGCGAACCCGGGCTTCGTGCGCACCGAGATGACCGAGGAGGACGACAGGCCGCGTCCCTTCATCGTGGACGCCGACCCCGCCGTCGACCGGATCGCAAGAGCCGTCCTGGCGCGCCGCCCGTCGGTCTCCTTTCCGTGGCAGGTGGCGTCGGCGGCGGCCCTGGCCCGCGCGCTCCCCCGCCGGGCCTACGACTTCCTTGCCAAGCGGGCGCCCAGTTGACGGCCCGCCCCACCTCCCGACCGGGCCACTCCTACTTCGCGGGCGCCCCCCTCCTCATGGCCCACCGAGGCGGCGCCGCGCTGGCGCCCGAGAACACGATGGCGGCCTTCCGGCGCGCCGTGGACGAGTACGACGCCGACGTGCTGGAGATGGATGTGCGCCTGGCCGCCGACGGAAGCTTGGTGGTGATCCACGACGAGACCGTGGACCGCACCACCGACGGAACCGGCCTCGTGCGCGAGAAGAGTTGGCGCCAGCTGCGGCGGCTAGACGCCGGTTGCCGCTTCCGGGACCGATCCGGTGCTTTTCCCTTCCGGGGAAGAGGCGTGCGGCTGTGCCTCTTCGAAGAAGTGCTGGACGCCTTTCCGAACGTCCGCATCAACGTGGAGCCCAAGGCGGCGGAGGCGGCGGCGCCTCTTCTGGCTGCCGTCCGCTCCCATGGGGCCGCTCATCGGGTGCTGGTCGGCGCCGTCTTCGAGGCCACGCGACGGGGCGCCCGCGGCCACGCCGGTCCCTGGGGCGCATCCCGCCGGCAGCTGGCGCCGTTCTGGTTTGCTTACCGGGTCCCTCTGCTCGGACGCTGGTACCTGCCTTCCGCCGACGCTTTCCAGGTCTCGGAGAGGTGGGGCTGGTTCCCGCTCCTGACCCCGTCTCTGGTGCGGGCGGCCCACCGGCGCAACATCCCGGTCCATGCATGGGTGGTCGACGATCCCGCCGACATGCGCCGCCTCCTGGCGTGGGGAGTGGACGGCATCCAGACCGACCGCCCCGATCTGCTGGCCGACGTGCTCGCCGAAGCGGTCGGCCGGCCGCCGCCCGCCCGCCGACGGACGTGACCGCGCCCGCCCGCCCGCCCGGCCCCGACCTGCCGGCCGCCGCCGACTCGACCGACCTGGCAGAGCGCTTTCGCGCCGGCCTCGCAAAGGCGGAGTGGCCGAAGGAAGCCCCCGCCGTGGTCGTGGGCGTCTCCGGCGGCCTGGACTCCATGACGCTGCTCCACCTCTTCCTCCGCCTCCGGCGCAGTGCTCGCCGACGGCCCGCCTTCCCCGAGATCGTCGCCGCGCACCTGGACCATCGCATGAGCCCCGGGAGCGCCGCCGTGGCCCAGTGGGTGGCAGACACGTGCGAAGAGTGGGGCGTGCCGTGCCGTACGGGGGCCGTGCCGTCGCCGCCAAGGTCGGAAGCCGAGGGACGGAGCCTCCGCTACCGCTTCTTCGAGGAGACGAGAAGGGAAGCGGGACCGGGAGCGGTCGCGGCGACGGGCCACACCGCCGACGACCAGGCGGAGACGGTCCTCTTCCGGATCGCCCGGGGCGCCGGTCCCCGGGGCATGACGGCGGTCCTTCCCGAACGGCCGCCCGGCGTCGTTCGGCCACTGCTTCCCTTCTGGCGCCGCGAGCTGGCCGCCTACGCGGCCGAGCACCGCATCCCCTTCCGCGAAGACCCCACCAACCGCGACCTGCGCTGGACCCGCAACCGCCTTCGCCACGAGGTGCTGCCCGCCCTGGAGGACGCGGTCCCCGGCGCCGCGTCGGCGCTGGCGGCCCTGGCAGCCGCCTCCCGGACGCACGTCGAAGCCCTGGACCACCTCCTGGACGACCAGATCGCGGCCCTTGGCGCCCGCGGCACGTCGGCGTCGCGGGCCACGGACTCGACTTCCCACCTCCTGGACGGCCAGATCGCGGCTCTCGCCGCCCGCGCCCGCTCGTCGTCCGCTGCTCCCGCCCCGCCCGCCGGCGCCTGCCCCGAGCCCATGGCCCGCCCCGCTCCGGTTCCCCCCACCGGCTTCGACCTGGACCACCACAGGCTTCTGGCCCTCCCCGACGCCGTCGTGGCCCAGGCCCTGCGTCGCGCCGTCCTGCGACTGGGCGGACGGCTTGGGCGCGCCGCCACCCGCGACCTCCTCCGCTTCGCCAAGGAGTCCCAGAGCGGGCGACGGATCGCCGTGCCCGGAGGCGTGACCGTGACCCGCGACCTGGATCGCCTCCGGATCGAGGTCGGCGATCCGCCCGCCGCCTCGCTCGAGCACCCCGCCGTCCAAGAGGTCGTCGTCGCAGGCGGCAAGGGAGAAGGGCGCTTTGCGAAGGGAAGGCTGGAGGTCCACGCGGCCTGGGGTCCCGCGCCCCCCGCCGACTTCCCCTTCGTTGCGCCGTTTGTTCCCGGGGAAGTACGATTCCCCTTGGCCGTGCGCCCCTGGCGTCCCGGCGACCGGATCGAAGCCCGCTGCGGCAAGAAGAAGGTCAAGAAGCTCCTCCTGGAGGCGCGTATCCCGACCGACCGGCGAACCGGCTATCCCGTCCTAGCGGACGCGACCGGCAAGCTCCTGTGGGTGCCCGGAGCGGCGGACCCCGAGCTTCCGCCCCCGGCCGGCGCCCCGCGCTGGGTGGGCGTCCGAATCCGAGACCTGGCCGACGCCCGGGCCAAGCCGGCCCCCTCGTCGGCGCCGGATCCCCAGTGCCCGCCGGACTCCTCCGGGGCCGCCTCGTTCCGCCCCGCCGCGCAGTGACCGCCGCCGCCCGCGAAGCCTTCGCCCGCAGCCAGCTGGGAGACGGTCGGCTTCGTCGAATCGTCTTCACCGAAGCGGCGATTCAAGGGCGAGTGGCCGAGATGGGCCGCCAGATCGGCGCCGCCTACCCCCGGGGGGCGGAGCTTCTGATCCTGGGGCTGCTGAAGGGATCGTTCATCTTCATCGCCGACCTCGTGCGCCGCATTCCGCGCCCCATCCAGGTCGACTTCATCCGAGTCTCCAGCTACGGAAGCGGAACCGTCAGCAGCGGAGAGGTCCGTCTTCTCTACGACCCGCGAGCAAACCTGGAAGGCCGAAGTGTTATCCTTACAGAAGACATCGTGGACAGCGGGAAGACCATGAACCACTTGCTCCCGTTGCTGCTGGAGAGGAATCCGGCGAGCCTCGAAGTCTGCACCCTGCTCCACAAGCGTCGGGCTCGCCTCTTCATGGAGCCCCGCTGGGTCGGCTTCGACGCGCCCGACGAGTTCCTCGTGGGCTACGGGCTGGGGCACGGCGAGGACTACCGGCACCTTCCCTGCATCGGATCCATCTGATCGCCGGACGGCTCCAGCTGAACAAGGCTAGCATGGCAGACGAGAAGCCTTCCAAGAAGAAGGCCGGAACGAAGATCGACTCGTCCCCCGACGCGCTCGGCGGCGAAGTTGCGGGCGAGACGGACGCGAAGGCCGGCAAGAAGCCCCAGAAGAAGGCCGACGCGAAGCCCGAGAAGAAAGCCGACAAGAAGCCCGAGAAGGCTGCCGGCGGCTCGAAGCTCTCGGGAGCGTCCCGGGCGGCGTCGTTCTGGATATTCCTCGCCCTGATGTCCGTGCTGGCGTTCCAGTTCATGCGCCAGTCCGACGAGCGCGCCAACGAGCTTCACCTCTCCGTCTTCCACCGGGAGATCGAGGCCCAAAACATCCTGAAGGTCACCTTCTTCGGAGAGAGCCGGGTCGAAGGCGAGCTGAAGAACACGATCACCCTGCCCTCCGGCGCCGACGTCCACGAGTTCCGGACCAACTTGGTGCCAGGGGCCGCCGTCGGACTGGAGGAGAAGCTTCGGGCCCAGGACGTGGAGATCACCGCCAAGCCCCAAGGCACGGCTTGGTGGGGAGTCCTCCTGGGCTTCCTGCCGTGGCTCCTCATCATCGCCTTCTGGATATGGATCGTGCGCTCGATCCAGAGCGGCGGGAACAAGGCGTTCCAATTTGGGCGCTCCCGGGCCAAGCTGATCAGCCCGGACAAGCCGCAAGTCGACTTCGGCGACGTGGCCGGGGCGGAGGAAGCCAAGGACGAGCTGGAGGAGATCGTCGAGTTCCTCAAGGACCCGCCGCAGTACTCCAGGCTCGGGGGGCGCCTCCCCAAGGGCGTTCTGCTGGTGGGCCCCCCTGGGACGGGCAAGACCCTTCTGGCCCGGGCGGTGGCCGGCGAGGCGGGGCGCCCCTTCTTCCAGATGTCGGGCTCCGACTTCGTGGAGATGTTCGTCGGCGTGGGGGCGTCGCGGGTGCGGGACCTCTTCGAGCAGGGGAAGGCCCACGCCCCGTGCATCATCTTCGTTGACGAGATCGACGCCGTGGGGCGCCACCGCGGGGCCGGACTGGGGGGCGGCCACGACGAACGGGAACAGACCCTCAACGCCCTCCTCGTCCAGATGGACGGCTTCGAGGCCAACGAGGGGGTCATCCTCCTGGCCGCCACGAACCGCCCGGACGTGCTGGACCCCGCCCTCCTCCGTCCGGGCCGCTTCGACCGCCAAGTGGTGGTGGACCTGCCGGACCTGAAGGGCCGCGAAGGCATCCTTCGCGTCCACGCCAAGCAGCTTCCCCTGGACGAGGACGTGGAGCTGTCGCTGGTCGCCCGGGGGACCCCGGGGCTGAGCGGCGCCGACCTCTCCAACATCTGCAACGAGGCCGCCCTCTTCGCGGCCCGCCGAGGCGTGGACCGGGTGGGCATGGAGGACTTCGAGCAGGCCAAGGACAAGGTCATGCTCGGTGCCGAGCGGAAGAGCATGGTCCTCAACGAGTCGGAGCGGAAGCTGACCGCCTACCACGAGGCCGGCCACGCCGTGATCGGCGTGAAGATCCCAGGACTGGATCCGGTCCACAAGGTGACGATCGTTCCCAGGGGGCGGGCGCTGGGAATCACGGCCTCGCTTCCCGAGGAGGACCGCCACTCCTACACCCGGCACTGGATGAACGGCCAGCTGGCGATGCTCTTCGGCGGGCGGGTGGCGGAGGAGACGGCGTTCGGCCCGGAGAAGGTCACCACGGGCGCCGGCAACGACATCGAGCGGGCCACGGCCATGGCCCGGCGCATGGTCACGCGCTTCGGCATGTCGGACCGGATCGGCCTCATGGCCGTGGGCGACTCGGAGCACGAGGTCTTCCTGGGGCGGGAGCTCGTGCAGCGCCGCGAGGTCTCGGAGCACACCGCGCGCCAAGTGGACAAAGAGGTGAAGCGCATCCTGGACGACGCCCACGCCCGGGCAAGAGACGTCATCGAGGACAATCGGGAGCTGCTGGAGACGATCGCGGCGGCCCTGCTGGACCGGGAGACGCTGGACGGAGACGAGATCGGAATGCTCGTGGAGGGGAAGGAGCTTCCGCCCCTCGTCGTGGAGTCCGAGCAGGACCAGCTCCAGCTGGAGCTTCCCGGCGCCGAGTCCCGGGCGCCCGTCAAGCCGGTCCTGGGCGTCTCCGAACCCCTGCCCGCCCCTGGGTAGGATCGCCCGCGTACGTCCCGGGTCCCGGCGGAGCTCCCCGGAGGCGCTACTCCAGGCCCTCCGCTCCCTCCATCCGCACTCCCGCCCTGGGAATGGACCGCTCCAGGATCTCCCGGAGCCGGGCCGCCTCCACCCCCACCTCGATCCGCCCCCGCCGCGCAACGGAGATGCGCGCCGTCTCCTCGCTCACCACGATCACCACCGCGTCGGTCTCTTCGCTGAGCCCGATCGCCGCCCGGTGCCGGGTGCCCAGCGACCTGTCGCCCACGGGGTTCTGGGTCAGGGGCAGGATCACCCGGGCGGTCTGTATCTCGTCCCCGACGACGATCGCCGCCCCGTCGTGAAGCGGAGACTGGGGCGCGAAGATCGAACGGAGGAGCTCCGGCGACAGCTTGGCGCCCACGCGGCTCCCGGACCGGGCGTAGTCCCGGAGGCCCGTCTCCCGCTGAACCGCCAGGATCGCGCCGACCCGCGCCCGGGCGAGCTGGACCGCCCCCTCGACGATCCCGTCCACGATCTTGGTCTCGCGGGCGGGAGTCAGCAGTCCCACCAGCCGGCTCTCGCCCAGACGCGCCAGCGCGGCCCGCATCTCGGGCTGGAACACCACCAGCGCGGCGATCGCCCCGTACTGGAAGATGTTCTCGACCAGCCGGCGGATCACGGAGAAGTCCAGGACCACCGCCAGCAGGTGGAGGGCTCCCAGAAGGAGGACTCCCAGGAGCATCTGCATGGCGCGGGTCTCCCGGATCAGCAGCAGGATCCGATAGACGAGCAGGAAGACCACGGCGATCTCCGCCAAGTCGCCCCACCCGGGCCGCAGGAAGTCCAGCTGCCGGAGGATCCCGTTCACGGTGCCGCCTGTCCTCTCACGGTGCCGCCTGTCCTCCCGCCCTGTCGCCGAGGTGCCTTCCAAGATAACTTGTTGACCCTGGCGGGGCGGCGTCCTACATTGGCGCAGCTTCGCAGCCGGCCCGCCGTTTCCCCCGGGAGACGCCGGGACGCCCCCGAGCCGAGAGAGACGGAGAAGGACGCTTCCACTCCTGGAGCCCAGACTTGGACAACAGCTACGAGCTACTCACCCTCTTCGCCGACGGCGGGCTCATGATGTACCCCCTCGTCATCTGTTCGCTGATCGGCCTGGGCGTCATCATCGCCAAGGCGTGGACCCTGTGGCTCGCCCACCGCAGCACGGTCGCGGTGCTCCAGCAGGTGGAGGAGGCCGCGACGGCCGGACGCTTGGACGAGGCGGCGGAGATCGCGGCGTCCACGCCGGGACCCGCCGCCGCCATCCTCTTGGCCGGACTTCGGCGGATCAAGAACCTGACGGTGGCCGAGGGAGAGCTGGAGCAGGTGATCTCCACGGCGGGAACGATCGAGCTCAGCTTCCTGGAGCGGGGCTTGGTGATCCTGGCGACGGTCGCCAACGTGGCGCCCCTGATGGGCTTCCTGGGAACCGTGGCCGGCATGATCCTGGCGTTCTCCGCCATCGAGCGCGCCGGCAGCGTGGACCCGGGGCTCGTGGCCGGCGGGATCAAGGTGGCGCTCCTCACCACGGCGGCGGGGCTGACGATCGCCATTCCGGTGAACATCGGCTACAACTTCTTCGTGACGCGGATCGACAAGCTGATCGTGGAGATGGAACAGAGCACCCAGAAGATCCTCAACATCGCGTGGGACATGGAGCGCGACGGGAAGTTGCAGGTGCTCTCGCAGGGATAGACCGTCGAGGCCGAGGTCGGGGGAGAAGCAGGGAACCCCGGAGACCTTGACGGCGTAGAAGGAACAGACGGGGAAAGCAGCCGGCGAAACCACGGAAAACCAAGCGGAGGTCATCCAAGTGGCGGTACTGGGCGGCAAGAAGTCGAGAGTCTCCGACGAGATCCCATCCTCGTCGATGGCCGACATCGCCTTCCTCCTGCTCATCTTCTTCCTGGTCACGACGACGTTCCCGAAGGACAAGGGACTCGCCATCGTGCTGCCGGAGGAGGCGGCGGAGATCGAGGTCAGCCAGAAGAACATTCTCCACATCGTCGTGAACCCCAACGGGGCCGTGACGATCAAGCGGGGCGAAAGCCAGCAGGAGCAGACGGTCCGACCCAACGACGTGGAGGCCATCTGGCGTCAGGACGTGGTCCAGAACCCGAACCTCATCGCGGCGGTGAAGACCCATCCGAACACGCAGTACCGCTTCATGATCGACGTTCTCGACGCCCTGCACACCGCGGGCGCCGAGCGCATCTCCCTCCAACTCCTGGAGTAGCGCGGCCATGGGTCTGAAAGCAGGGGGCCTCCAGCGGAAGTCGAAGGCTTCGCAGGACATTCCGTCGTCCTCGCTGGCCGACATCGCCTTCCTTCTCCTCATCTTCTTCATGGTTTCGACCGTCTTCCAGACCGACAAGGACCGGCCCATCGACTGGGCGGCCGCCGAAGCCACGGAGAAGATCGACGAGAAGCAGAAGAACATCCTGAACATCTGGGTGGAGACCAACGGCGACATCTACATCAACGACGCCCAGCGTCAGATGGCGGAGCTGAGCGACGTCGTGGCTCCCATGTACGTAGCCAACCGGAACCTGGTGATCTCGGTTCGGTCGGATCGGTCCGTCCCCTACCGGTTCATCGACTTGGTCCAGCAGGAGCTGGTTTCGGCAGGCGTAGTCCGGGTCGTGTTTGCGACCGAACTCGAACAAAGCATGACGAGGGAAAGACGATGAACGAGCACATCACCGAAGAGCAGACGGGAATCGTCGAGGGCGACGCGACGGCCAACGACCGGTTCAAGCGGTCGTTCTCCGCGTGGTTCTGGGGCTCCATGATCGCGGCGACGGCGGTCCACTTCGCCGTCTTCGCGTACTGGCCGGACCTGCAGGCGGAGGACGTGAGCATCGTGGTCGACGAGATGGAGGCCGTCGACATCCCGCCGGAGGTCGAAATCCCGCCGCCGCCGGAAGCGATCGCCCGCCCCGCCAATCCGGTCGTCACCGACGTGGCCATGGAGGAGGACATCACGATCGCCGTCACCACCTTCGAGGACAACCCGGTGGAGAACCTGCCGCCGCCGCCGTCGGAAGTGGAGACCGACATCTCCGCCGCGCCCACCTTCACGCCGATGACGGTGCGGCCGGGCCTCAAGAACGAGCGGGAGGTGCAGCGGGCGCTGGAGCGGGAGTATCCGCCCCTGCTCCGGGACGCCGGGATCGGGGGCACCGTCAAGGTGCACTTCTTCATCACCGAAGAGGGTGTGGTCAAGGACACGAGGATCGACGAGAGCTCCGGCCACTCGGCGCTCGACGAAGCGGCCCTGCGGGTCGCCGACGTGTTCGAGTTCACGCCGGCGCTGAACCGGGACAAGAAGGTCCCGGTGTGGATCTCGCTGCCGATCACCTTCACGACCACCTAGCCGGGTCTCCGGTCTTCCAGAAGGTCGGGGAGCGCCCCGCCGGCCCCTTGCGGCCGGCGGGGCGCTCTTGCCATGAGCTTGCCGAACTTTCGCCGCCGCATCGAGGAAGCTCTGCCCCGGGTCCTCGACCGCATCGCGGCAGCCGCCGAGCGGAGCGGGCGGGAGCCGGGGGCCGTGCGGATCGTGGCCGTGACCAAGGGGCACCCCCAGGAGGCGGTGGAGGCGGTTCTCGACGCGGGGCTGGCGGACGTGGGGGAGAACCGCGTGGAGGAGTTGGAAGAGAAGGCGCCGGCGTTCCGGGGGCGGGGCGCTCGGTGGCACATGATCGGCCACGTGCAGAGCCGGAAGGCCGCTCGGGCGGCGCGCTTGGCGGAGCTCCTCCACAGCGTGGACTCGCTGCGCCTGGCAGGAAGGCTCTCCCGCGCGGCGGAAGGGGCGGGAACGCGCCTGCCCGTGCTGGTGCAGGTGAACGCCTCCGGCGAGGCCGCGAAGGGGGGCTTCCCGGTGACCGGGCGGTCGGAGGCGGCGTGGCAGGAGGCGCTGGAGGGGATTGCGGAGGTGGCCGCCCTGCCGGGCCTGCGCCCGGTCGGCCTCATGACGATGGCCCCCTTCACGAGCGACGACTCCGTGGTCCGAGCCGCCTTCCGTCGGACCCGGAAGGTGCTGGAGGCGGCCGCCGAGATCGAAGGATTCGACGCCCGAGAGCTCTCCATGGGCATGTCCAACGACTACGAGACGGCGGTGGAGGAAGGGAGCACGATCGTCCGGCTAGGCACGACGCTGCTGGGGGAGCGGCCCAGGTGAGTCGAGTTGCGGCGGCCGAGCGCGCGGCGACCGGCTTCGGCCGGGCAGGCGCCCTCTCGGTGCCGGCCCCGATGACGACGCGCCCGGCGACCGGAGACGCCGTCGCCGGGCAAGCTCGCCGCCGAGTCTCGGTGACGGTCCAATGACGACGCGGCCGGCGACCGCGTTCACCGCGCCCGGCGAGAGCGCGCGGCTTCGCGAGGCGGTGGCGGCCGTCCAGGCGGCGAGCAGCCTCCGGCCTCGGGCGGCCGTCGTCATGGGCACGGGCCTGGGCGGGCTGGCTCGGGCCATCGACGTGGCAGCCGAAATGCCGTTCGACGCTCTTCCCCACTTACCCCGGTCCACGGTGGCGAGCCACCAGGGCAAGCTGCTGCTGGGCGAGCTGGAGGGCGTTCCCGTGGTGGCGATGCAGGGCCGCCTGCACTGCTACGAGGGCTGGTCCCCAAGAGAGGTCGTCTTCCCGGTGCGGGTCATGAAGCTGCTGGGCGCGGACGTCCTCGTCTCCTCTGCGGCGTGCGGGGGCATGAACCCGCTCTGGTCGCCCGGCGACCTGGTCGTGCTCAGCGACCACGTGAACCTGATGGGGGACAGTCCCTTGGTCGGCCCCAACCTGGAATGGCTGGGCCCACGCTTTCCCGACATGTCCGCGCCCTACGACCTGGAGCTCCGCCGTACCGTCGCGGCGCTGGCCATGGCCCAGGGCGTGGCCCTTCGCGAGGGCGTCTACGCGGCCGTCGCCGGGCCGCAGCTGGAGACCCGCGCCGAGTACAGGATGCTTCGCGCCCTGGGAGCCGACGTGGTGGGGATGTCCACCGTGCCCGAAGTGATCGCCGCCCGCCACATGGGGATGCGCGTGCTGGCCGTCGCCGTCGTCACGGACCAGTGCCTTCCCGACGCGCTGGAGGAGGTCGACCTGGCCCGGATCGTCGCCACGGCGGCGGCCGCCGAGCCCGCGCTGACCCGCTTGATCGCAGCCGTCGCGGCTCGGCTGGACGCGCCGCCCTAGTCGCGCCCCGGAGACCCCCTGCGGCCCCCGCGCCCCGGCGACATGTCGCGGCTCGGCTGGACGCGCCGCCTCAGTCGCGCCCTCCCAAGGCGCAGCGGCGGGCTCGGCTGATCGCGTTCGCGAATCGAACGTTATCTTTGTCGTGGCGCTTCCGTGCCCTTTGCTCCCAGCTCCCGGCTCACAAGAGCCTCCGCCCGCGTCCTGCCCCACGATGTCGAAGTTCGCCTGGCGGAACGACACTCCCACCTGGCTCGACCCGCCATGACCAGCCGCTCCTCCCCGCCCACCCGCTCGGTCGAAGCTTCGATCCGCATCGCTGCCGGCGTGGACGACGTCTGGCGCGCGGTCTCCGACGGCGAATGGCTGGCGCGCTGGTTCTCTCCGATCGCGTCGGTGACGCCCGGCAGAGGCGGCAAGGTCGCCGTGTCGTGGGGCGGCGACGCCGAGTGGACGAGCCGGATCACCGCCTGGGAGCCCGGCGTGCACATGCGCCTGGAGGACGAGCCTCCGGCCGGCGTCGAAGCGGCCGACGACGCGACGGCGTCTGCCGAGGCCGATGGCGACCACGCCGATCAAGGCGTCACCACCCTGGACTACCATCTCGAGCCGGCCGACGGCGGCACGCTGATCCGGTTGGTGAACGCCGGCTTCTCCACGGACGCCGAGTGGGACGAGCACTTCCGAATGCTGGAGAACGGCTGGCGGTTCTTCCTCTGGAACATGAAGCACGCCCTGGAGCGCCACCGTGGCGTGCCCCGGACCATGATCAGCGCGCGACCCTGGGTAAGCGGCGCCCGCGCCCAAGTGTGGGACCGGCTCTTCGGTCCGGAGTGCCTGGGACCCCTTGCGGAAGACGACGCGCGCTTCCGCTTTGCGCTGGACGGTGGTCCGTCGCTGGAAGGATCCGTCGTGGCGTGCGACCGCCCCTGGACCTTTGCAGGAGTCGTCGAGTCCCTGAACGACGGCGTGCTCCACGTGGAGCTCGAGGGCTCCGGCCGCCGGTGGAAGCTGGGCGTCTGGCTCTCGCTCTACGGAGTCGCCGACGAGGAGCACGACCGAGTCCGGACGGCCCTTCGCGAAACGATCGGGAGACTCTCCGCATGAGCCAAGCCACGAACCCGCGCGTCCTGTGCATCGGCGGCGGCCCGGCCGGCCTCACTGCCGCCTATCTTCTGTCCAAGAGGGGCGTGCCGGCGACGGTTCTCGAAGCCGACCCCAGCCTCTTGGGCGGCATCTCGAGAACGGTCTCCCACAACGGATACCACTGCGACATCGGCGGGCACCGCTTCTTCTCGAAGTCGGCCGAAGTCAATCGACTCTGGCGGGAGCTTCTGCCCGACGACTTCATTCGCCGGCCGCGCAAGTCGCGCATCTACTACCGACGCAAGTTCTTCGACTATCCACTGCGGGCGGGCAACGCCCTCGGCAACCTCGGCCCGTTCGAAGCGGCCCGCTGCGTGCTCTCCTGCCTCCGCGCGCGACTCTTCCCGGTCCGAAACCCCACCAGCTTCGAGGAGTGGGTCGGCAATCAGTTCGGCCGCAGGCTCTTCTCGATCTTCTTCGAGGCGTACACCGAGAAGGTGTGGGGCATGAAGTGCTCCGAGATATCCGCCGACTGGGCGGCGCAGCGCATCAAGGACTTCTCGCTGTGGGCAGCCGCTCGAAGCGCGGTCTTCCCCCGATTCGCGGGCGACGGCACGATCAAGACGTTGATCAACGCCTTTCAGTACCCGACGCGCGGACCCGGCATGATGTGGGAGAGCGCAGGACGCAAGATCACGGCCCAGGGGGGCGTGGTGGAGCGAGGCCGGCGGGCCGTGCGGATCGAGCGTTGCTCCGGCGGCGGATGGAGCGTAGCGTCGGTGGGAGCGGCAGGCGACGAAGCCCACCACGAGGCCGAGCACGTGATCTCGTCCGCGCCCCTGCGCGAAGTCGTCGGATGCGTCGCCCCTCCGGCGCCCGCCGAAGTCCTGGACGCCGCAAACGGGCTGAAGTACCGGGACTTCCTGGTCGTCGGCCTCGTCGTCGAGGACCGCGACGCCTTCGACGATCAGTGGATATACGTTCACGATCCGGGAGTGAAGGTCGGACGCATTCAGAACTTCAAGTCCTGGTCTCCCGCCATGGTTCCCGAGGGGGACGGCAACTGCTACGGCATGGAGTACTTCTGCTTCGAGGGCGACGGGCTGTGGACCAGCTCGGACGAGACGCTGATCGAGCTGGCGGCGAACGAGCTCGTGCAGCTGGGGCTTGCGCGGCCCGACGACGTGCGGGACGGCTTCGTGGTGCGCCAGAAGAAGGCGTATCCCGTCTACGACGACGGATACGCGGCCCGCGTGGACGCGATTCGGCGGTTCGTCGAGAACGAGTGTCCGGGACTGCACTTGGTCGGCCGCAACGGAATGCACAAGTACAACAACCAGGACCACGCGATGATGACGGCGATGCTCGCCGTGGAGAACATCGTCGCCGGCGAAACCCGCTACGACGTCTGGAAAGTCAATCAAGACGCCGAGTACCACGAAGAAGACCAGGCCGCGGGGGACGGTCGGCTGACCCCGCAGGCGCTCGGGGAGCGCAAGTGATCCCAGCGAAGACCCGCGTCCTCTGCATCGGCGCCGGCCCGGCTGGCCTTACCGCCGCCTATCTGCTGTCCAAGAGGGGAGTTCCCGTGACCGTCCTGGAGGCCGATCCCGTGTACGTGGGAGGCATCTCCCGGACCGTCGTCCACAAGGGCTACCGCTGCGACATCGGCGCCCACCGCTTCTACACCAAGTCCAAGGAAGTCAACGAACTTTGGCTGGAGCTCCTCGACGAAGGCTTCCTTCGGTGCGTTCGCAAGTCGAGCATCTACTATCGGCAGCGCTTCTTCGACTACCCGCTGAAGATCGGCAACGTCTTCGGCAATATCGGAGTGGTCGAATCGGCGCTTTGCCTGCTCTCCTACCTCAGGGCGCGCGCCTTCCCGATCAAGAACCCCGACAACTTCGAGCAGTGGGTGTGCAACAACTTCGGCCGCAGGTTGTTCTCGATGTTCTTCGAGACGTACACCGAGAAGGTGTGGGGAATGAAGTGTTCCGAGATCTCGGCAGATTGGGCGGCCCAGCGCATCAAGCAGCTTACGCTTGGGCGCGCGCTGAAGAACGCGCTCTTCGGGAGTCGCGCGAAGGGACAAGAAGCGATCTCGACCCTGATCGACTCGTTCCAGTATCCGCCCAAGGGCACAGGCATGATGTGGGAGAGCGCGGCGCGCAAGATACGAGCGCAGGGCGGCAAGATCGAAATGGACCGACGCGCCGCAGGCTTGGAGCGGCTGCCGGGCGGCGGGTGGCGAGTGGCGTCGGTAGGAGTGGACGGCGGCGAAGCGCACCACGAGGCCGAGCACGTGATCTCGTCGGCGCCGTTGCGCGAGGTCGTCGAGTTCGTGGACCCGCAGCCGGCGCCCGAAGTCGCTGCCGCCGCCAGGGGGCTGAAGTACCGGGACTTCCTTGCGGTCGGCATCGTGGTCAAGGACCGGGGCGTCTTCACCGACCATTGGTTGTGCGTCCACGATCCGGGCGTGAAGGTCGGGCGCATAGAGAACTTCAAGTACTGGTCGCCGGAGATGGTGCCGGACCCGGAGAACGCGTTCTACTGCATGGAGTACTTCTGCTTCGAGGGCGACGGCTTGTGGAGCAGCTCGGACGCCGCGCTGGTGGAGCGAGCGAAGAACGAGCTCGTTCAGATTGGACTGGCGGCCGCCGCGGACGTGATCGACGGCTTCGTGATTCGCCAGAAGAAGGCGTACCCCGTGTACGACGAAGGATATGCGGAGAGGGTGAAGCTCGTCAGGGGCTTCGTCGAAGCGGAGTGTCCCGGCCTGCACTTGACGGGCCGCAATGGGATGCACAGGTACAACAACCAGGACCATGCGATGATGACGGCCATGCTCGCCGTCGAGAACATCGTCGCCGGCGAGAACCGCTACGACCTGTGGAACGTGAGCCAGGAGGCCGAGTACTGCGGAAACGGCGAAGGCGCCGGCGCCGGGCGGGCGGTCCCAAGGAAGCTGGCGACTCCGACGGAAGTTCCAAGCGGCGTTCGCGTTGTCTCCGTCGAGCCCCCCTTGAACCCCGATGCCTCCTGCAATATCGTTCCTCGTTCCGCTCGTTCCATCGCATCCGTTCCCCGCAACACTCCCGTAGCGAAATGACCGCGACCAAGACCCGCGTCCTCTGCATCGGTGCCGGCCCGGCTGGCCTTACCGCCGCCTATCTGCTGTCCAAGAGGGGAGTTCCCGTGACCGTCCTGGAGGCCGACCCCGTGTACCTGGGCGGCATCTCCCGGACCGTCGTCCACAACGGCTACCGCTGCGACATCGGAGGACACCGCTTCTACACCAAGTCCGAGCAAGTCAACGAGCTCTGGCTGGAGATCCTCGACGAAGGCTTTCTTCGGTGCATTCGCAAGTCGAGCATCTACTATCGGCAGCGCTTCTTCGACTATCCGCTGAAGATCGGCAACATATTCGGCAAGATCGGAGTGGTCGAGTCGGCGCTCTGCCTGCTCTCCTACCTCAAGGCGCGCGCCTTCCCGGTCAAGAACCCCAACAACTTCGAGCAGTGGGTATGCAACAACTTCGGCCGCAAGTTGTTCTCGATGTTCTTCGAGACGTACACCGAGAAGGTGTGGGGAATGAAGTGCTCCGAGATCTCGTCGGACTGGGCGGCCCAGCGCATCAAGCGCTTCACGCTTGGGGGCGCGCTGAAGAACGCGCTCTTCGGTAGCCGCACGAAGGGAAAGGAAGTGATCAAGACCCTGATCAGCTCGTTCCGGTACCCGCCCAGGGGCGCGGGCATGATGTGGGAGAGCGCGGCGCGCAAGATACGAGCGCAGGGTGGCACGATCGAAATGGGCCGACGTGTCGCAGGCTTGGAGCGCATGCCGGACGGCGGGTGGCGAGTGGCGTCGGTGGGACCGGACGGCGACGAAGCGCACTACGAAGCCGAGCACGTGATCTCGTCGGCGCCGTTGCGCGAGGTCGTCGAGTTCGTGGACCCGCAGCCGGCGCCCGAAGTCGCTGCCGCCGCCAAGGCGCTGAAGTACCGGGACTTCCTGGCGGTCGGCATCGTGGTCAAGGACCGGGGCACCTGCACCGACCAGTGGGTGTACATCCACGATCCGGGCGTGAAGGTCGGGCGCATAGAGAACTTCAAGTACTGGTCGCCGGAGATGGTGCCGGACCCGGACAACGCGTTCTACTGCATGGAGTACTTCTGCTTCGAGGGCGACGGCTTGTGGAGCAGCTCGGACGCCGCGCTGGTGGAGCGGGCGAAGAGCGAGCTCGTTCAGATTGGGCTGGCGGCCGCCGCGGACGTGATCGACGGCTTCGTGATTCGCCAGAAGAAGGCGTACCCCGTGTACGACGAAGGATATGCGGAGAAGGTGAAGCTCGTCAGGGACTTCGTCGAAGCGGAGTGTCCCGGCCTGCACCTGACGGGCCGCAACGGGATGCACAAGTACAACAACCAGGACCATGCGATGATGACGGCCATGCTCGCCGTCGAGAACATCGTCGCCGGCGAGAACCGCTACGACGTCTGGAAGGTGAACCAGGACGGCGAGTACTACGAGAAGGGCGAAGGCGCCGGCGCCGGCACCGGGCGGCTGATCCCCAGCAAGGCGGCGAGCGCTTGAGCGGCACGGCCGCGGCGTGAAGTCGTCGGGCGTCGCGGCCGGCTTGGACCGGCTGGTGGGCGAGCCCGACGCGGCAGGACGCCTGGGGCTGGCCGGCGCCCGCGTGGGAATGATCGTGCATCCGGCGTCGGTCACGTCGGAGCTGGCCTTCGGGGTGGACGCGGCCCGCAGGGCGGGTCTCGACGTGCGCGCCCTCTTCGGCCCGCAGCACGGCGCCCGAGGCGAGAAGCAGGACAACATGATCGAGTCCGCGCCCTATGCGGATCCGGTCACGGGCTTGCCGGTCCACTCCCTGTACGGCGAAGTCCGCAAGCCGACTCCCGACATGCTCGCTGGCCTGGATGCAGTCCTCTTCGACCTTCAAGACGTGGGCGTGCGCGTCTACACCTTCGCGTGGACGATGGCCCTGGCGATGGAGGCGTGCGGCGAAGCCGGAGTTCGGTTCGTCGTCCTGGACCGTCCCAACCCCATCGGCGGCAAGCGCGAGGGTCCCGTCCTGCGCCCCGGCTTCGAGTCCTTCGTGGGACTGCATCCGGTTCCGCTGCGCCACGGAGCGACCTGCGGCGAGCTGGCCCGCTGGTTGTGCGCCGAGAGAGGCGTCGCGTGCGAGCTGTCGGTGCTGCCGTGCCGAGGCTGGCGACGCGAAGCGACTTGGCGCGACACGGGCTTGCCGTGGGTCATGCCCAGCCCGAACCTGCCGACGACGGACTCCTGCGCCGTCTATCCGGGGATGGTGCTGCTGGAGGGGACCAACCTGTCGGAAGGACGCGGCACCACGCGCCCCTTCGAGCTCTTCGGGGCGCCGTGGCTGGACCCGGACGCTCTCGTGAAGCGGCTGCGGGGCGCAGGGCTGCCCGGCGTCGTGTTCCGTCCGTGCCACTTCGAGCCCACCTTCCAGAAGCACGCCGGGAAGCTGTGCGGCGGCGCCCAGCTGCACGTCACCGACCCCGACGCCTTCGCCCCGGTGCGGACCGCTGTCGAAGTCCTGGCGGCGGCGCGCGACTTGGCGCCAAACCGCTTCGAGTGGCGCGCTCCGCCCTACGAGTACGAAGAAGAGCTGTCGCCCATCGACATCCTATGGGGGCACGACGGGCTGCGGGCGAGTCTCGAGGCGGGCGTCGACGCCGACGAGATCATGGAGGGCACTATGGCGGAGCTGGAGCACTTCGCCCGGTCCGCGGCACCGCACATGTTGTACGACTAGCAGCCAGTCGTGAAGCGCAAGCACTCGAATCCGTCGGTGAGAATCGAGATCGGAGCGGACACGGTCCCCACAATCTTCGCGAAGATTCGCGAGGAGGGGCTGGCGGTCGAGGTGATCAGTTCTCCGGCCCGGCGTGAGGATCCAGGCTGCCGCGGACACTTCGATCGCCGCCGCGCTCGCGCATCCGGCGATGCCGGCCGACTCCGAAGCCAAAGTCGACGGAGCGTCCAGCTCCGGCGACACGACTACGAATAGCGTCTCGGAAACCGACCGTTCGCCCGGCGGCGGTGATGAGAGAAGCGCACGACCTTGTCGCGCATCGTCGGCGCGAACTCGGCCTACTCCTTCTGCTTGGCCAGCTCGAAGCTTCCGATTTCGACCTCCGGCGGCGGGCGACTCGCTCCGCCTTCGGTATAGCGACAGGCTAGCCTAGCCGGAGTCAGCGCGGCCTGGGCCAGGAAACGGCCGGCCGCTCGCAGCCGGGCGTGGGTCGCGCGCCAGCACGGGGGCCACCCCCCGGGCGAGACGATCACTCAGCAGGCGCGCTGGCACGGCTGCGCGGGACCCCGTTCCCACCGAGGGAACCCTTTCCGATTTCCGGTGTACGGAACAGCACGGCCCCGACCGCGGGCTCGCCACCGACGACGAGCCGCAGGCGGTCGGACCATCATTCAGCCAGGAGCAGTCATGAAAGCAGCCGCATCCATCAGGGCGGCCTTCGCCACGCTGGCGCTGGCCCTCGTGGCCGTCGCCTGCGACGACGACGCCGCGCCCACCAAGCTCGCGGACGAGCCCCGCGAGATCACCGAGACCCCCAACCCCTGGACGACGATCTTCGCCGCCGCCGAGTCGAAGGGCGGCCCGGTCCAGGTCGTCTTCGCCGGCAGCGACCGGTCCTACAGGATCCGGGAGCTGTACGACGGCGCCAGGGCGCCCCAGGACGCTATCGAGGGGACCGCGGCCGTCTGTACGGTCGAGGACGCGACGAACCGCCTCGAGCTGGACGCCTTCCGGCGGTGCATGGCCCGCGCGCTTCGGCAGGACGTGTGCCGCAACGGAGGCGTCTTCGTCCTCTACCATCCGAGCCAGGCGCCGGGCAGCTGGCGCGCGGCGTGTCCCGTGCCGCCGGAAGCGGACGACGATCCCGACGGCGACGAGTCGCGGGCGAACGACCCCGCCTGAGCACGGCCCTTGCGAGCGGTCGGCGACTCGTCTCCAGCGCCGGCCGCTCGCTGCCGGGCGCGGAAGCGGCTCGCGGGCTTCGACGTCGATTCGCCGCGATCGCTATTCCCCAGCTACACGCCGCCCGGGCATCGGTACGTGGAACAGGGGCGCCGGATCCCGTCCGTCAAGTCAGGGCTTCAACCGCCGCCCGGCAGGCCCGTTCGCGAAGGCTGACCGGCTTCCGGAGGTTTCGACGGCAAGAGCTTTGTCGCTGAAGGTCTCGTCCTCGTTGGACGTTTCTTCGTCCGAGGCTTCGTCTCCGTCCGGGGTCTTCCAGAAGTCGGGGTTCGACGGCGCGGCGCCGGCGACCGGGGCGCCGTAGAGCAGCGCGTTGAACAGAACGCGGAAGTTGCCGAAGGGCTGGCCGCGCCACTGAGGCTTCATCCCCAGCAGCACCACGCGCCCGTCTCCGTGGGCCACGTCCACGGCGGCCGCAAAGCCCTGCAGGTGCTCCTCGCCCAGCAGGTATCCGGACAACAGGGGCGAACCGTCCGCCGGGTACTTCGCCAGGACCGAGCCCTCGAATCCATCCTTGGTCGTGAAGACGGGGCTGCGCTCGACCACGACCTTGGCCTGCGGGGGCATGCCGGACATGACGGGGTGCGACGGATCGACCTCCATCGCCACGATCGATCCGCTCATGAAGAAGTCGGTGGCGTCGTGCTCCGCAACCACGTTCTCGACGGGCAGGTGAAGCTGCTCGATCGCGAACAGGGCGGCGTCGTTCAGCGCGACCAGCGTGCCGCCGCTCCGAACGAAGGCGTCCAGCTCGCGAACGCCCTCGCTGCCGACGCCGCCCTCGTAGCGCGGCGGCACCGATCCCTTGGCGAAGCCGTCGAGGATCTGGCCGGCCCGCATGTCCGCCAAGACGATCACGTCGTAGCGGTCGCGAAGGGCGCCCGCCAGCACCTCGGCGTTGTACAAGCTCTCGAACTCGAAGCCGTAGGCCTCCAGCAGCCAGCGCGTCCAGCCTTCGTCCATCGACGGGTCCCACGGGCGGTAGAGACCCACCCTGGGGCGCGGCAGCTCGACCCCCGCTCGGCCGCCGGCGCCGCCTGCCCCCTGCCGCAGGTGCAGCTCCGACGCCAGCGCGCTCCGAGCGGCGCCGGAGAGCCCGGTGATGACGTACCGCCCCGAGCTGCCGGCCGCCCCGTCCTCGCCGCCCGCGCCCGGCACGAACCGCACCTGCCCCCCGTTCGCCCACGCCCGGTTGAGCGCCTTGAAGGCGTTGTTCTGGGCCGGGTCCGCCACGAGTCCGCCGCCTCCGCCCCCGGCGCTACCGGCCGGAGGCACGATCGCCGCCGCCACGGGGTGGCTGTCGAAGCCGACGCCGGGGGGCGAGTCGAAGGGCGCCGCGTCCTCCACCTCCGCGTCCCACGCAAGGGGCTCGCCGACCAGCGCGCTCATCGCGTCGCGCACGTCTTCCGTCAACGGCGACGCCGCCTCCACCACGCGCACGCCCATCAGGTAGGGCAGCGTCCACCCCGACACGTCGTAGGGCTGGTCGGGCGGCCCTTCCGGGTACTGGCGCAGGTCCGGGTACTCCTGCACCGCAAAGAGCTGCCGGACGAAGTTGGCGAACTCCTGGTCCATCGGGATCACCCAGGTCCCCGCCGGATGCGCGATCCCTTCGAACTCGAGCCCCTGGGCAAGCTGGTGCACCTCGACGCCGTTGTAGGCCAAGCGCCGAAGCATCTCCACCGCCGCCACCGGGTCCCGCTGGTCCTGGGGGACGAAGAACGCGTACGGAGGCTCTTCCCTATACTGGGCGATCACGTCTCGACCCGCCTGGTAGCGGTTGTACAAGATGTCGGTGCGGTACTTGGCCGCGACGTCCAGCACCGATATCGACGCGGTGAGCATGTACTCCACGGCGTCCCGAAGCCGCCACCAGCCGCCTTCCCAAGGGCTGCTGTAGAGGGACTGGGGACGGAGCTCCCGCGTGTTGCCGGGAAAGTCTCCTATCGTGTAGAAGTGCGGCGTGGCGTAGCGGTACAGCGCCGTCTCGGTCAGGAACGACACGACGTTGTGGAAGTTGTGGGCGTGGTCCATGAAGCCCGGGTACCAGTTGTCGAAGCCCGTGCCCATGTGCGTCGCGCCCTTCTGGCCGCGCTCCTCCAGCGCCTGGGCCATCGACATGCCGATCAGGTTCACCGTCCGCCACATGAGCGGATGCACGTGCGGCGAGATCGGCTCCGCGAAGGGCGGGATCCATATCCGCGTCGGGAACGGCGAGCTCTGGTGGTGGTTGTAGAGGATCTGCGGCTCCCACTCGCGCGTCACCCGCGTGGCCATCCGGGACTCGATCTGGTTGATCATGTACCCGTCCCGGTTGTTGTCGTGGCCGACGTACTTCTGATAGAGGAACGGCGCCGAGGACACTTCGTAGGGCGTGCCCAAGTTGGAGCGGTACCACTCGGCGATCATCGTCTGCCCGTCCGGGTTGATCGACGGCCAGAGCATGAGGATCACGTTGTCCAGAATCGCCCGGATCTCGGGATCGTCGTCGCCGGTGACCAAGTCGTGCGCCAGCTGGATCGTGTGCTCGGCGTGCGCGACCTCGGTGGAGTGCAGCCCGCCGTCGATGTGCACGATCGCCTTCCCCTGGGCGGCCAGCGCCCGGGCCTCGTCGTCCGTCAGCCCCTTGGGATGCGCCAAGCGGAGTGCGATCTCTCTGTGCCGCTCCATGTCGCGCAGGTTCTCGGCGCTGGAGATCAGCGCAATGTAGACCGGCCGCCCGTACGACGAACGTCCCACCTGCCGAAGCTCCAGCCGGTCGGTGGCCTCGTCCAGCCGCTCGAAGTACTCGATAGACTCCTCGAAGGTGGCCAGGTGGAAGTCGGCGCCGACCCGGTGCCCCAGCACGGACTCGGGCGTGGGAACCTGCTGGGCGGCCACAGACGAGCCGCCGACGAAGATCGAAGCGCCCACGGCAAGCGCCGCTCTCGCGATCGGCGAAGTTGCTGCTCCTGTCGTTCGTCTTGCTGCCCCTCGCATCCGGGGCGATCCGTCGTCACGGTTTGCCATGAGCCGTCTCCTCTGCAATTCGATTTGCGATCTTGTCCGCGAGCGCTCGGAAGTCCTGCTGGGCATCGACCACCGCCGCCGCGTGACTGCCGATGGCGCCGTCGGCAGGCCGGAGATGAAAGATGGGCTTCCGAGCCTCTTGGGCCAGGGGCACGAGGCTGCGGAAGTGCTTGATCGTAGCCAAGCAGCGAGCGTCGGCCTTCGGCGTCTCGGGGAACGGCCCCGACTTCTCGCCCAGCAAGTTGCGCGCGTATTCCCCCGGCATCCGGTTGACCCACTTGTCGTAAGCCTTAATCGGCCTTTGAAGCCGCACGCTGTGCTGCTGCACCACGTACCCGACCGGCGCCATTTCGCCGCGAGGGAGCTCGAATTCGGCTTCCTGCCAGTGGTCCAGGCGCTTCTTCCAGCTTTCCCGCCACTTTCGCAGCGTCGGCCCAAGGTTGCGCAGACCCTGAAGCGAGTACAGGTCCGCGCCCAATGGGACCACGATGAAGTCGCTCGCAATCAACGCCGACCGATTGATGGCGCCCAGGTTCGGGCCCACGTCGGCCAGGACGATCGACGCATCCATCTGACGCGCACCGTCCTGCATGACCGTGGAAAACGCGGTGAGCACGCGAAAGGGCCGGTAGACCTCGGAGTCCAGCGCCTTTGGCCACACTTCCGACAGCGCGTCCTCGAAACCAGCAAGGGCCAAGCTCCCAGGCAAGATGCGCAGATCCGACGACACCTTCTCCAGCTTGGGCGGCCGCAGGTCCCCGACGCCCAAGAGAGGGCGAACGCACTGCATGATCGTGCGGCCTCCCTGGCTGGTGTCCTCGACCGTCCAGAGCTCCTCCAGCCGACGATCGGCCAGGAAGGCTGCGGTCAGATTCGCTTGCGGATCCAAGTCGCACGCGAGCACGCGATGACCGGTCTCCGACAACATCCATGCCAAGTGATAGACGAGCGAGGTCTTGCCCACCCCGCCCTTGTTGTTGAAGAACGTCAATACTGGCGTGCTCACGACCGGCTACGCCCTTGCCCGCACGGTGACCCGCACGTTGTTGTCGTCAACCTCGAAAAGCGGCTCTGGATGACCCGCCTTCGCCAACTCATCTCTGGCCAATGGGATGCCGATTCCAAACTTCTGCACGAAGCCCGTGACCATCATTGCGTCCGCAAGATTCGGATTCCGGTAGTCCACAAGGCCGCTCCTGCCGAAATCGGCAACCGTCACCCTGCCGAAGGGGCCGCCCGGGTTGATGATCTCTATGCGATCGTTGTACCAGTAGACGTGCACCGGTGCGTTCGTGGATTCGTAGCTCCTGTGCATAATAGCGTTCCGGACGAGCTGTTGCAACGATTCCATTGGATAAGCATCAATCGTCAACTCCCGAAAGCGTGAGGCAAAGTCGACCGCAGTCCGGTTATGACCCGCGAGTTTCTCATCTATCCTGCGCAACATGTCCGGTACCGTGCCCCCGATTTGGGCCCGGTCGACTATGTCGTCGGTCAGTCGAGTCCCGTCGATGCGCAGAAACTGAATGTAGGAACAGAAGACGAAGTCCTGCGGGTTTTTCCCAATCGCAAGCATGCCCAGAACAGTAGGAACGGGATCGGCAACCGAGGTTACCATCTTCGTCGCTGCCAACTGTTCCGTCTCAGTGCGCCGATTGGCAGTCAATATGGAAGGGGAAAAGGCTCTGGGCAGGTATTCGTGCACAAAACGAACGTGGTCGAGATCGGCGACGTTCGCGCCGGGCATCGGATACAGGTCAAACGGCAGGTTGCCGTGCCTGCGCCTCTCGTTGAGGATCCGCTCGTCCTGCGCTGTTGCGATGCCGCGCCTCGGCCCGATCCGGATGTAGACGGCACCCTTGCAGCGGACGGGAGGGGAGTCCGACGGATCGACGCTGACGACGGCTACTCCGCCACCTTCAAGCTCCAGACTCTCCACGGTCAGGGACGGAGGTGGGACGATGTTGCCGTCGGTCTTCATGTCCGCCAGCTGGGTCAACATGCGGTCGGTGACGGTCAAGCCCGCGAGCGATCCGTTGTCTCGGACTCCGACCAGGACTGCTCCAGGCTCCCCGCTGCGGGGCAGGTCGTTCGCGAATGCGCAGATCGCTTGACGAATTCTCTCCTTGGCGCCGCCGCGGAGCGACTCCTTGAATTCAACGCGATCCGTCTCGCCTCCGGCAATGATCGCCGCCAGGGTCTGTTCGGTCATGCTGGCCACTCGGCGCGTTCTCCTCTCCCTTTCATGCCCCTACGATCGGCCACGGCGTCCACTCCCGCCAGCGGCCCCGGGTGAAGTCGGGGAAGGCCACGGGCGCGCTGCCGTTGGCCACGCTGATCTCGGAGAGCTCGCACACCGCGCTCAGCGCCGCCGCGTCGTAGACGTTCATGTCGGTGGGCAGCCCCTCGCGCAGGCACTTGACGAGCCGGTAGTCCTCCATGAAGTCCATGCCGCCGTGACCCGCGCCGACCGACGCCTCGCGGAGCGCGCGCCACAGCGGGTGCTCGAAGTCGTCGTAGTACGCCTCGGCGTCTTCCCACTGGTGCCCAGGGCTGCGGCCCTCGACGTGCACCCGGTCCGGATAGCCCTGGAAGACGCCCCGAGTCCCCTGCACTTGGTTGATGCGGCTGTAGGGGCGCGGCAAGTTCGTGTCGTGGGAGACGTAGATCGTGCGTCCCAGGGCGGTCTTGATCAGGCTGCCGTTGACGTCGCCCAGGGCGAAGCTCTCGTCGCGCTTTGGATGGCCTTCGGGGTAGTGGGCCGCCGCCCACTCCTGCAAGCCCCGGGACGGGCTGCTCATCGACACCAGGTAGTCGAAGCGGTCGCCCCGGTTCACGTCCATGCAGTTGGCGACGGGCCCCAGGCCGTGCGTGGGGTAGAGGTTGCCGTTCCGGCTCCACGAGTGGTCGCGGCGCCACAGCCCTTCGCCGTCTTCGGCGAACTTGATCGCCCGCAGGTCGTGGAGGTACCCGCACTCGGCGTGGAGGATTTCGCCCAGCAACCCCTGGCGCACCAGGTTCAAGCAGAGGAGCTCGGCGCGGCCGTAGTTCACGTTCTCCATCATGACGCAGTGGCGGCCCGTCGCCTCGGCGGTCTCGACCAGCCGCCAGCAGTCGTCCAGGCGGTAGGCGGCGGGGACTTCGGTGGCGGCGTGCTTCCCGCTCTCCATGGCGGCGACGCACACCGGGACGTGCCACCGCCACGGCGTGGCCGTGTACACCAGGTCCAGCTCCTCCTCCGCGCAGAGGCGCTCGAAGTCGGTCTCGCTCCGGGCGTAGAGGGTCGGGCGCGGGCGGCCGGCTTCCTCGACGATCCCGGCGGCCCGCTCGGCGTGGGACGCCACCACGTCGCACACCGCCGTCACCGCGCACCCGTCGATCCGCACCAAGTTGCGCACGTGAGCGGTGCCCATTCCCCCGACGCCGACGAAGCCGATCCGCACCTCCTCGATCGCCGGGGCGGCCAGGGGCTGGGCAGGAGGCGGTGCCAAGCCCGAGGGGACGGCGGCGGTTGGATGCGTGGCGGCTCCGGCCGGCCCGCCTGCCGTGCCTGAGGTTCCGTCCGTTCCCCCGCAGCCGGCGAGCGCTCCTCCCGCCGCCCCGGCGGCGCCCGCCTTCAAGAAACCCCGTCGGTCCATGAGTCGTCTTGCCTCCTTGTCGGCTCGCGCTGGCGTCGCGGCCAGTACCATGCGAACGTAAGGCCAGTTCAACACGAACGCTGCCTGAAGGTACTTTGACAGGACCAGGAACGCGCCGGCGACGCGGTCGGCAGCGCCGCCCTCAGCCGCGAACGCTTCCCCCGACGGGGCCGAAACGCCCGGTTTGCCGCAGGAGCCCGTACTTCCCGTCCCGGAACGCCGCGAGCCGTCGCTGCCTGGTTGGCGGCCTGGTGCCGCCCGATCTCCCACATCGACGACAAGGAAGCATGCAGACCCGCCGAACTCCAACAGCTTTCGCAAGCCTCGTTGCCGCCGTCGCCGCCCTCGCCGCCCTCCAGGGATGCGCGACCCGAGGCCCCGGCGCGCCCGCGCCCGCCGCCGGCCCCGATCCGGCCCCAGTGCCCGGCGACCCGACTCGCGACGCCCCGGCCCCGCCCGCCCCCGCTCCAGCCGAGCCCACCCGTCCCAGCGCCGCCCGCGTCGCCGAGCTCGAGGCGGTCTATCGAGCCCGGGCCGAGGCCGCGCGGGCGAACTACCACGAAGCGGACGTGCACTTCATGACGGGGATGATCGGCCACCACGGCCAAGCCCTGGTCATGTCCGGGTTCGCTCCCGAGAACGGCGCGAGCGCCACCATCCAGACGCTCTGCGCCCGGATCATCAACGCCCAGAAGGACGAGATCGCCGTCATGCAGGAATGGCTGCGCGACCGGGGCCAGCCCGTGCCCGAGGTCCATACCGACGGCGGCCGCTTCATGGTCCACGGCCCCGAGCACGCCATGCACATGCCGGGAATGCTCTCTCCCGAGCAGCTCGACGAGCTGCGCCAGGCCCGCGGCGCCGACTTCGACCGCCTCTTTCTGCGGTACATGATCATGCACCACGAGGGCGCGGTCACGATGGTGGAGGAGCTCTTCGCCGTCGACGGCGCCGCCCAAGGCGACTTCGTCTTCAAGCTGGCCTCCGACATCCAGGCGGACCAAGGTTCCGAGATCGCCCGAATGGAGCTGATGCTGGAAGCCCTCGAACCCAACCCGGAACCACTCCGATCCGAGCCAACCCCAGACAGGAACCCGACATGACCTTCTTCTCGACAACCGCGACGCTCCTCCCGTCGAAAGGCCGTCGCCTCCCCTTCCTCGCGGCTTTCGCCGGCTTGACCGCGACGGTCGTTCTGGCCGCGTGCTCGCCCCGGTACGGAAGCCCGGCCGGCGAAGCGGCCCCCGTCGCCGTCCAGTCCGGAGCGGCCGCGACGGCCATGGTGCCGACCCTGGCGCCCGTTCCCGCCGCCGCCGACCCGCCCTCGCCCGATCCTCGCGTGGGACTTGCGCCGGGCATGTTCGACGCCGGCGAGGCGATCTGGAACCTGCGGCTGGTCTCGACGACCCCTCCCGAGGAGCCCTTCGTCGGCCAGACCAACTCGGACTTGGCCTTCACGGGCAACTACGCGATCCAGGGCAACTACGACGGCATCCAGGTGTGGGACATCTCGAACCCGGCCCAACCCGCTTCGGTGATCACCTACGTCTGCCCGGCGTCCCAGAGCGACGTGTCGGTGCACGAGAACCTTCTCTTCGTCTCCGGCGAGGGCCTGAGCGGCCGGCTCGACTGCGGCGACCAGGGCGTCGAAGAAGCCGTCAGCCACCACCGGCTGCGGGGCATCCGCATCTTCGACATCTCCGACATCACCGCGCCCGAGTACGTCGCCAACGTCCAGACCTGCCGAGGCTCCCACACCCACACCGTCCTGAAGCACCCGGGCGACGAAGAGAACGTCTACATCTACGTCTCCGGCTCGGCCGGCGTGCGCCCGGCCGAGGAGCTGGCGGGATGCTCGGGCCTGTCCCCGGAGGAGGACCCGAACTCGGCCCTCTTCCGCATCGAGGTGATCCGGGTGCCGCTGGACGACCCGCAGAGCGCAGCGATCGTGAGCTCGCCCCGCATCTTCCAGGACTTGGTGGCGCCGCCTCGCCACGGGCCGTCGCAGGCCGACCTGGCGGAGGTGGAAGCGGCCCGCGAGAGAGGGGCCTTCGTGGTGGAGATTCCGGGACAAGGTCCGCAGGTGGTGCCCGACCGGTTCGTCGAGCAGATGCTGCAGCAGATCGTGAGTCAGAGGGGAGGCGAGGGCGAGGCGACGGCGGCCGACAGCGCCGCGCTGCGGGGAAGGCTGAGCGCCATGGCGGCTCAGCAGGCGTCCAACCAGTCGGACGAGGACGGTCCTGCCCCCGGCCCCACCCAGTGCCACGACATCACGGTCTACCCCGCCATCGGCATGGCCGGGGGCGCCTGCGGGGGCTACGGCCTGCTGATCGACATCCGGGACCCGGTCAACCCCCGGCGCCTGGCCGCAGTGGCCGACTCCAACTTCGCCTACTGGCACTCCGCCACCTTCAACAACGACGGCACCGCCATTCTCTTCACCGACGAGTGGGGCGGGGGCGGAGCGCCCAAGTGCCGCGAGGGAGACCCCATGGAGTGGGGCGCCAACGCCATCTTCACCATCGAAGACGACGAGATGGTCTTCCACAGCTACTTCAAGATCCCCGCGGCCCAGACGTCGCTGGAGAACTGCGTGGCCCACAACGGGTCGCTCATCCCGATCCCCGGTCGCGACATCATGATCCAGGGGTGGTACCAGGGCGGCATCTCGCTGATCGACTGGACCGACCCGACCAACCCCACGGAGATCGCCTACTTCGACCGCGGGCCGCTCAACCCGGAGCGCATGGAGATGGCCGGCAGCTGGTCCGTGTACTGGTACAACGGACTGATCGTCAACTCGGAGATCGCTCGCGGGCTCGACATCCTCGAGCTGGCGCCCAGCGAAGTCCTCACCCAGAACGAGATCGACGCGGCCAACTCGGTGCGCCTCGACCAGCTCAACTCCCAGGGCCAGCCAATCTTCGAGTGGCCGGCGACCTTCGCCCTGGCCCGCGCCTACGTGGACCAGCTGGTGCGCTCCGGCGGACTGTCCACGCCCCGTCTGGGCGAAGTCCTGGGCGCCCTGTCCGATGCCGAGTCCGCTTCCGGCGACTCCCGGCGGAGCGCCCTGCGAGCCTTGGCCGACGCGCTGGCCATGGACAGCGGTCGGTCCACCGACGCCGCCAAGGTGGAGAAGCTGGCGGACGCGGTTCGGCGGCTGGCCGACGCCGACTGACCTTCTCCCAGGACTGCCCTTCGGTTCTGCCCGAAGCCACGCCCGTCCGCCGCCCGGAGCCGTCCGGTGCGGCGGGCGGGCGCGGCGCTGGTCCTCGGTGGCCCTCAGCGCATCCCCAGAGCTACGCCGGCCCGGAAGATCACCATGTTGGTCTCGCTGGTGATCGGAGTGAAGCGGCTGCCTCCCCTGCGGTACTCCGTCACTGTGGGGCTGCTGGTCAGGTACTCGGTCTCGCCGTTGTACTGGTAGGACGCCCCCAGCTCCAGCGACACGGGGTTGACGCCGCGGGAGAGTCGTATCGAGAAGCCGCCCCCGCCCGTGAGCGCCAAGCTGGTGTCGTGCAGGTTCGTGGTCGATGCGATGTCCTCGTTTCGGTGGGTGCCGGCGACCGTGGTCTCGGTGGCGAAGTAGGAGACGCCCACCGTTCCGTAGACGTAGGGCCGCACCGGTCCGGTCGCCAAGTACACCTGCGGACCGATGCCCCCCGACACGATGAAGTTGCTGGTGCGCACGTCCACCGACACCTCGGGAACCGTGACGCTGAAGGGCCTCTGCTCCGACCTGTAGCCGTAGAGGAGGAAGGCGCCGTCGGCTCGCACGCCGATCATCCCGGCGTTGTCCAGCAGCCACACGCCCGCCAGGCCGCCGCCTCCGCCCACGTCCACGTTGCTGCGGAACTCGTCGACCGGCAGGGCCAGGGCGCCGAAGAACCCGAACTCGCCCTTCGTCCGCGCCGGCTCGCCGGACGACTGGACCGCGCCGAAGCGCGGGGGGCTGGACTGGAGCGCCGCCCCGTCCGCAGGCGTCGCCGCCAGGGTCGCCGCCGCTCCGGCCGCGACCGCGACCGCCGTCGCCCTAGCCGCCCCGATGCGCCTGCCCAGGCTGGCCGTCGCCGCCCTAGCCGTCCCGACGCCCTTCTCCCTGCCCGTCGCCGGCTTCGCCGCCGCCTCGGGCCGACCTTCTCTCGTACCGAACATCTCTCGCTCCTCTTGCCTGTTTCGCCGGTCCAGCACTTCGCCGGGCCGGGCGCCCGTCGCCGTGCCTTCGTCCATCGTGAACCGGCCGTTGACCATGACGTGCCTGATACCCGTGGGGGCCGATCGGGTTCCATGAGCTCGCGGTCGGGCGATGGTGGGCCAAGCTAGGCAGCCGGCTGGTCGCTAGCGAAACCGCGGTCCGCGCCCGATGTCCTTCTCGCAGGGCGCAGACCCCTCCCAGGGCGCAGACTCCTCCCGTGGGGCGGCTGCCTGCCGGAGCGCGGCCTCGATCTCTTCCGCGACCCCCGCGTCCGTTTCCGCTGCGCGCCGCCCCCGCAGCGCCGCCAGCGCCTCTGCCGACCCGACGCGCCCCAGGGCCCAGGCGGCGTGGGCGCGCACTACGGCCGCCGGATCGCCCAGGGCCGCCGCAAGGGTCGGCGCCGCCTCGGGCGATCCCCAGTTGCCCAGCGCCACGCACACGTTGCGGAGCATTCCCTTGCGCCCCGCCCGCAACAGGGGCGATCCGGCGAACTCGCGCTGGAAGCCCTTGCCGGAGATGGCCAGCAGCCGGCCCGCCAGCTCCAACAGCGAAGGACGGTCCAGGTCGTGGCGCGGGCCGTAGCGGGCCTCGCGGGTCGGCGTCGCGAACCTCTCGTTCCAGGGACACGCCTCCTGGCAGATGTCGCAGCCGAACACCCGGGCGCCGATCGCGGGGCGGAGGGCCCGGGGGATCGTCCCCCGCAGCTCGATGGTCAGGTAGGAGATGCATCGGCGGGCGTCCATCACCGGGGCGCCGGTCTCGTCGCGGCCCAGGAGAGCGCCGGTCGGGCAGGCGTCCAGGCACCGCCGGCAGCTCCCGCAGTGATCCTCGCGAAAGGGCGCCGAGGGCTGAAGCGGCAGGTCCGTCAGGAGCGCGCCCAAGAAGAAGTAGGAGCCGCGCCGGGGGTGGATCAGCATGGTGTTCCTGCCGAACCACCCCAGCCCGGCGCGCCGCGCCAGGTCGCGCTCCAGAACCGGGCCCGCGTCCACGTACGCCCTGCAGCGCACCCGCGTCCCCGCCGCCCTCCGCAGCCGCTCGGCCAGCGCCTCCAGCCGCTCCCCCACGACGCGATGGTAGTCGCCTCCCCTCGCGTAGCGGGCGACCACGGCCCGCGACGGGTCGCCGGCGCCCGCGGTCGGATCGTCGTCGGCGTAGGAGTGGGCGACGACGACCGCGCTCCGGAAGCTCTCCAGCGTCAGCTTCAGGTCGCCTCGGCGCGCCAGCGCGTCGGGCCGGGCCAAGTACGCCATCTCGCCGTGGAGATCCGCTCGAATCCACTGCCGGAAGTGGGCGAAGTGGCTGCTTCGGCTTCCCGTGGCGATCCCGGCCATGTCGAACCCGAGGGCGATCGCCTCGGCGACGACTCGCTCCGAGTCCACTCGGTCGTTCACCCTGCGCCCAGTCTCGGCGTGCAGCCCCAGCCGGCCGAGCCCGACCCCAGCCGGCCCAGCCCCTAGCCGCCCGTCCGCGCCTGGTAGACCCGGCCCTTCCAACTGACCCGCCGCCCTCGCGCCAAGCTGTCCAGGACCGTGCACCCCACGACCAGCGCCGAGAGCGGTTGAAGCAGCCCGTGGAGCGGCGACACGCGGAAGAACCGGCCGATCTGCGCCGACAGCGCCATGTTGGCCATGCACGCCGACCCGGCCCAGAGCAGGAACGGCGCTTCCGCGCCGGCCGCCGCGCCCCACAGCAGCGCCCCGAAAGGGAGCTGGTAGACCACCGCGAGCCCCAGCACGAACACGAGCACAGCCGGCCCAGCCGTCGGCCCCAGCACCATCTGCGCGCCCACGACGATGTTCTTGGACCACCCGCGCACCATCTCCCCCAGGGAGCGGTACATGCGCGTCGCGAACACGCCCCTCGCTCCCCGGATCACCACAGCGTGCCCCTCGCGGGTCATGATCTGGGCCAGCCGCAAGTCCTCCACGACGGCGGCGCTGGCGGCCCGGTGCCCTCCGACCGACTCGTAGGCTTTCCGTCGCACCAAGATGAACTGGCCGTTGGCGACGGCCTTCCGCCACCGCGATTGCTGGAAGGGGTGCCTGGTGGCCGGATACGCCTGGGCGACCAGAAAGACGAACAAGGGCTGGGCGAGCCGCTCCCAGAAGGTTCCCGTCTCCTGATCCCCCGAGACGGAGAGGAGGTCCGCGCCGTCCTCCTTCATACCCGCCACGGCCCGTCCCAGCAGGTCTGGAGCGTGCCACGTGTCGGCGTCGGTGAAGAGCAGCAGCTCCCCCCGCGCGGCCCCCACGCCTTGATGGCACGCCCAGGGCTTGCCGGTCCAGTCGGGAGGCAGCTCCGCACCACGCACCACGCGCACCGAATCCGCGCGGCCCCTCGCCGCTCTCTCCGCCGCCTCGGCTGTGCGGTCGTCGGAGCGGTCGTCCACCACGATCACCTCGAAGCCGCCCTCGTACCGGGACGCGCACAGAGAACGGGCGCAGCGCCCGATGTTCCTGGCCTCGTTCCTCGCCGGCACGATCACCGACACGAAGGGACCGGCGCTGGACTCCTCCGGCAGCGGACGCGGCAACTTGAGCCGCAGGAGCAAGAAGGCCCCCGCGGCCCACCAGGGAATCGAGAGCGCCAAGGCGGTCGTCCAGGACATCGCGTCGTCGTCTTCCGCGCGTTGCAGAGCCGCCCCTCGCCGGCGGCGCGGGTGCGCCGGGCGCGGGCGCGGAGTGCCGAGAGCCCGTAAGCTTCATCCCCATGAACATCCAGCGCATTCGGAAGCGGTTCCCGATCCTCCGTTGCCGAAACTACTTGAATTCGTGCTCGCTGGGGGCGCTGTCGGACCGCTCCGAGGAACGTCTGGGCGACTTCGCCAAGTTGTGGCACGAGCTCGGAGCCGCGGCTTGGTACGACCACTGGTGGAGCGCGCTGGCCGAGCTGCGACGGCGGGTGGAGGCGCTCTTCGCGGCCCCGGAGGGAACGGTGGCGCTCCTGCCGTCCACCTCCGTCTGCCTGGCGGTGGCGGCGTCGAGCCTGGCGCAGGGCCCCCGGAGCAAGCGAAATCGCATCGTCGCCACCGAGCTGGACTTCCCCACGCTCCTCTACCAGTGGAAGGTGCGGCCGGAAGCCGAGCTCGTGGTGCTCGAGAGCCCGGACGGGATCGGCGTCGATCTCCAGCAGTTCGCCGACGCCGTGGACGACCGGACCCTGGCCGTCGCCACCAGCCACGTCTTCTTCGCCACGGGAGCGGTCCAGGACTTGGCGGCGATTGCCGAGATCGCCCACAGGGCGGGCGCCTTCGCCATCGTCGACGGATACCAAGGCGCGGGCCAGCTCCCCGTGGACCTCCCCGCGACCCAGGTGGACTTCTACACGGCGGGGCCCCTGAAGTGGCTCTGCGGCGGCCCAGGGCTGGCGTACCTCTACGTCCGCGCGGATCTCGCCGGCAGCTTGACGCCCAGCATCACCGGCTGGTTCGCCTCCCAGGACCAGTTTCGCTTCAGCCCCGGCGAGTTCCGCTGCCACGACGACGCGCGCCGCTTCGAGATGGGCACGCCGGCCCTCCCGACCGTTCACACGGCACTGGGGGGACAGGAGATCGTGGACCAGGCGGGCGTCCCGGCGATCCGCTCCCGCAACCTGCTGCTGGCGGACCGGCTGGCCGACGGATGCCGGGCGGCAGGTTTTCGGGTTCCGACGGCGTTGGACCCGGTGAGCCGGTCGGCGATCGTTCCCGTGGTCCACCCGTCGCCGGCGGAGGCCGTGGAGCAGCTGGCCGAGAAGGGGATCGTCGTGGACCACCGGCCGGGAGTGGTGCGCGCCAGCCCTCACTTCTACAACACGATCGAGGAAGTGGACGCGTTCGTGGCGACTCTGTCGGCCTTGGAACTCCCGCGGCAGGACTCGAACCTGCGACCCGACGGTTAACAGCCGTCTGCTCTACCAGCTGAGCTACGCGGGATCAAAGTGAAAGGTAGCCGAAAAAGCTGGCGCAATTCCGGGGCGGAGGCAACTCCAGCCACAGGAGAAGTGTCAAGCCAAAGTAGAAATGTCCGGTAGTTGGCCAAAGTAGAAATGTCCCCCCTGATGGTGTGGACGGTGGGTTCTTCCTGAGGCCGGGGGCCAGGTGTCGGGCGCAGGACACGCGGATCCAGCAAGCCTGGGCTGGACGGCGCCGGGCGCCCTGTTCCGGGCGCTTCAAGGCCAGTGGCGGCCGGGCGAGTCGAGGTCGTCGCCGTGGCCAAGCTCTGGCCGGGTGGACGCCAACGCGGACGGGTCCGGACACTGCTGCCCCGATGGCTCGCAGTTCGCACTGAGCCTGCCAGCTCGGACGGTCGTGGTGCGCCGAGCGACCTGCGCAGCGCCGGCAAGCCTCGGAGGCACGGATGCCGACACTGCGGTCGCGTCCGACCTTTGCGGGAAGGGGGGTGCGAGCCGCCGTCCCCGCCTGCGGGCTCAGGACGAGGTCCTGCACCGCTCGGGACCGGTCCCGTTGGAGTGGGCGGCGCGGTGTTCCCGCTTGGCCACGGCCTGGGCCACGCTGGCGCTGAAGTGCTTGCGCCACGGGTGATCCCTTCCCGGCTTCGGCGGCTTGGGCCTGGGCTTGGCCGTCGCGGGCGCGGGCGCCGGCTTGGGCGTCGCCGACCGGACCGCCCCCAAGGCCTTGGGCGTCAGGTAGCAGCCGCGATGCCGGAAGCGCAGCTCGCCCGAGAGGCGCCGTTCGACGACGACGGGGGAGCCCGGCGCGACGCCGGCCGCCTCGGCGTCGCGGGCCGTGACCTGCCAGAAGCGGTTCTCGAAGCGCACGGTGAAGTCGCGGGCCACGACCCGCGTGTCCGTCTCGGCGAAGAGGGCTTCCAGATCGATGTCCTGAGGCAGCGGGCGATGGGCGTCGAGGGGATCGGCCGGCGCCACCGTGAAGCGTTCGTTCCAGAACGGAACCCACCGCTCCTCCAAGTAGCGGTTCGCCGCATCGAGCGTGGTGACTCGCGCCAAGCGCATCTCTTTGACCAGCCGGTCCTGCGCCGTGCCGAACGTCCGCTCGACCCGGCCCTTCGCCTGCGGCGAGTTCGCCAGGATCACCTCGACGCCCAGCTTCTCCAGCGCCGTGCCGATGATCGTCCGGGTCCGCTTGCCCTCCGGGCCGAGGCGCTGCCCGAAGTGGCCCGCGTGGTCCACGTATACCGCCCTCGGCCGTCCGTGGCGTTCGAGGCACTCGACGATCGCTCGCCGATTCGCGGCGCCCGTGTCGCGCTCGACGAAGCGACCGTGCATGAACCCGCTCGTCGCGTCGTCGTGCAGCGCGATCAGCACGAGGTCGGGCGGCCCCCGGTCTTCAAGCCAGGCGTGAACCGAGCTGTCCCACTGGAGCAGCTCGCCCCGCGCGGCGCGACGCGGCCGTCGGCGCCGGTGCTTCGCCCGCTTGCGCTTGCGCTGCCACAAGCCCGCGCCCTTCCGCCATGCCCGCAGCGTCTCCGCGCTGACGCGCACGCCCAGCTCCCGCTCGACGTGCTCCGCCAGAAACGTGGCGCCGAAGTCGGCGTAGTCGGGGTCCCTGGCCATGACCAGCACCTGCTCCCGCGTCTCCGACGGCAGCGACCGGTTCGACCTCCGACCCCGGAGCCCGTGCACGACCACCTCGTCGCCCGCCGCCTCGAACCGGCGGCGCACGCGCCGGAAGTGACGCTCCGTCACCCCGAAGCGCGCCGCGCCGTCGGCCGCCGCCAGCACGCCTTCGCTCACCTGCCTCAACACCGAGATCCGGTCCCGCTCCTTCAAGCTCAACTCCATTCGCTCCTCTCCCGAGCACGAGTTCGACTCCCGCCGAACATCGCCCGAAAGAGGACATTTCTATCTTGGTAAGACCGGACATTTCTAAATTGGTACGACACCAGCCACAGGAGAAGGCTCCAGCCCCCAAGGGAAGGCCCCGCCCGCGGTCCCCCTCGCCCCTGCCGTCGCCCTCGCGCCGGCGATCGCAGCGAGGAGCCCCGGAGCCGCGTCCAGCCTCCGCAGAGGCGCGAGTCCCAGCCGAGACGGTCGAAGCGGTCGGCGGTCGGCTGGCCAGCCTCCGCAGAGACGCGAGTTCCCGCCCTGAAGGACGTGAACGCTGCGCCGTCGGCGTGCGCTTGCTCCCTTCGGAAACATTTGGTTATCGTTGCTGTCATGTTGACCCCCGTCCCCGCCGGCGCCCGCCGCCCCGAGGCCATGGCCGACGTGCCCGGCGTCTGCGAGCTGCCGCTGACCCGGGCCGTGGTCCAGTACCGCGACGTCCACGAACTCGATCACCCGGGCGGGCGCATCCAGGACATCGGCCTGGCCGTAGTCGTGGAAGGCCGCTTCGCTTCGTCGGTGCGGGCAATCGACCTGGGCTCCGCCGAGACGAAGTTCCTCGACCTGAGCTCCGAGCTGGTCGTGCTGGACTGGGTCTACGAGCCGACCTTGGCCCACGTCCGCCGCTTGGCCGCCGCGGCGTCCGAGGACCGGCCGCCCGGCGCCGGGCTGGGACCCTACTGCTTCGACCTGGCGCTGCGGGTGCTGGCCAGGAAGGGGTTCACGCCCCTTACGCGCTCCACGCTGCTGCGGATCGGCTACCGCGACCTCTGCCAGGACTTGGACCTCCACGAAGGCACGGCGGTGAGGATCGCCACCCGGCCGGGCAAGCTCGTCCGGGTGCATCTGGAGTACGACGCTGCCGCCCTGGTGTTCGAGACCTTGCCCGCCGAACGCGATCCGCTGCTGGAAAGCGCCCTGCGGGAAGTCTTCCCGGGGATTCCCGCCGCGCCGTTCGGCGCCGGCGAAGGCATGGGCGCCGAACCCTGCCGGGGCTACCGCGTGCGGTTCGGGGTGCCGCTGGACTTCGGCGAGGCGCGCCGGAGCCTCTACCGGATGCGCCACGGCCTCTCCCACCTGGTGGCCCGATTCGAGCCGGAGCGGTTCCGCGAGCTCGACGGCTTGGTCTCGGCGTTCGGGGAGCGCCGAACGCTGGATCGGCTGGGCTTCCCCGGAGTCGCCGCCGTGGGAGTGGGCGCCTCGATCCACTGAAGGGGCCGCTCGGCGACGCTCGCCGCCGCCGCGAGACCCGGAGGGAGGCGCGACGGGGGTCCTGCGGAGGCGATGGAGACGCCGGGGGGGACCCTGCGGAGGACCCGAGGGCGCCCGAACGGACCCGCGCCGGCGGTTCCCGAGGATGTTTCCCGAGATCGCGTCTTCGGGCGCCACACCCCCTTTGGGACCGTCCGCTGCAGGGCCGTGCGAGTCGTCACAACTCCATATGGGATTGGTACTTTGGGAACGGACCGCACCGATGACGGATGCTCGGGCGGCCACGGGAAACAGTTGGTAAGAGGGGTCCGAGACATGCGGCGGCGCAAAGGCGGCAATTCTTCGTAAATCATTATCAGACAACACTTTGCGCACAGTTCCAGACGCGACTCGCGGAAGTGGCGGGCGCTCCGCCCCGCTCACTTGTGAATCCTACTTCGGCTTCGTATCGTTCCGATCCAACCTTCTGGAGACGAGGGGCCCCGGCCACCGACGGCCGAGCCGATTCTGCTCCGAGCCCACCAGCCGACACGATAGGGATTGCCGATGTGGAACACCCGGTCCGTGCGACTTGACGTCCGCCTCCCGGCCGATGTGGCCAACGAGGTGGAGAGTGCCCAGACCTCCGACCCCGGGTTCCTTGCCCAGGTGCTCGAATACGGCTTCGCCCGACGATCGGCGTACCGTGCGCTGAAGGACGACCAGCCGAACGGCCGGACCGCCCATCACTTGCCGGACGGCGGGACCGGGGGCTTCGTGCAGCCGTAAGTTCCCCCCGGGTTCGGGCGCGCCACCGTCGGTGGGCTCGTCCGGGCTCGCTCCCCGCCGGGAAGTCCGGCTCGCTCCCACAGGACTTGGCCCGGGGGCGGCGCCACGCTTTCCAGGACCGGCGCCACGGCTTCGTCGCCGGGGCGTGGCCGTGCCTCCATGGCGGTTGACCGGGCGGCCGGGCCGAGCGGCCAAAGCGACGTCGGCCCGCGCGTCCAAGGCGGCGCAGCATCTTCTTGTTGCCAAGTCGAATTCCCTTTAAGACCTTGACGTGCCGCCATCGCCTGTGCAATCTTCATGTTTCCTCTCGGTAAACGTCTGACTGCCGGGTTTCGTCCAGCCTTTGGGTACAAGGCAGAAACAAATGGCGGAAAGAAACGGCGACCGCGTGCTTCGCGCCAAGTACAACGACTATTGTTCGGGACGGGTGGCCGACGTCCTGTTGTCGCTGTCGGCCGAAGAAGTGTACGCGCTGGCCGAGGCCGAAGCCCGCGCGGCCAACCTCGTCGCCCCGTCGTCCCACGACGAAGCCGTGCGCCTCGCCACCCGCAAGATCCGCGACCGCCTCAAGCTGCCCCGATTCCGAGAGTGGGCGAAAGAGTACCTGCGGGAACCCCAGCGCTTCGACCCGCACCTGATGGGGCTGTGGCGGTCGGAGTCCGACGCCGACTCCGACGGCGAAGAAGCGGACGACGGCGCGGCCTAGCAGCCCCGCCTACTTTGCAGCGGTAGACGCCTACTTGTAGCGGTAGGTGACTCTGCCTCGGGTGAGGTCGTAGGGAGACATCTCCACCTTCACCCGATCTCCGGCCAGGACGCGGATGTAGAACTTCCGCATCTTCCCCGACAAGTACGCCAGGATCTCGTGGCCGTTCTCCAGCTTGACCCTGAAGTTCGCGTTGGGGAGCACTTCGGTGATCGTGCCTTCCATCTCGATCGCGTCGCTGGCCATCAGAAGGGCAGGTCGTCGTCGGGCTCGGCGACTGGTGCGCTCGCGCCCTGAGCCGCCGGCTCGTGTCCGCCGCTCCGCGGGGCGCCCTGTTCTCCTTCGACGCCTCCCCTGGACCCCAGCATGATCATCTCGTAGACGATGACGTCGGTCCAGTAGCGGGCGTTGCCTTGCTCGTCCTGGGTCTGGGAGTACTCTATCCGGCCTTCCACGTAGAGCCGGTCGCCTTTCTTGACCCACTGCTCCACCACGTCCACGAGCCGGCCGAAGAAGGTAAGGCGGTGCCACTGGGTGCGTTCCTGCTGCTGGCCCGCGCGGTCCTGGAACGAGCGGCTGGTGGCGAGGGAGAGCTTCGCCACGCGGTTGCCGCTTGCCGTGGTCCTCACGTCGGGGTCTCCGCCCACGTTGCCGATCAACGTGGCCTTGTTGAGAGATCGTGCCATGGGGTTCCTTGGGAGTTGGGCGCTGTCCTTGGGGGGCCGGTGCGGTGCTTGGGTCTGCTGACGGGCGAGAAAGGTAAGGCGAAGCGGCCCGGGCCGCCATGGGGTCGACGGGTGGCGCGACTGCGCGGAGGGGCCTTCCGACTGCCCCCGGGCGTTCCTACCTTTGGGGCCATGGACGAGAACAAGTACGTCAGGACCGAACGCGCCGGCGCGACCGCCACGGTGATCATCGACCGGCCGCGGAAGCTCAACGCCCTGAACCCGGTCGTGATCGAGGAGATCGACCAGGCGTTCGCCGGCTTGCGGGAAGACGACGCGGTGCGCGGGGTGCTCCTCGCAGGCGCGGGCGACAAGGCGTTCGTGGCGGGGGCCGACATCGGCGTCCTCGCCGAGATGAAGCCCCTCTCCGGGGCCGAGGTCAGCCGCCAGGGGCAGGCGGTCCTCCGACGGATCGAGGGCTTCCCGAAGCCGGTGGTGGCCGCGGTGGGCGGCTACGCGCTGGGAGGGGGATGCGAGCTGGCGCTGGCGTGCCATCTGCGGGTGGCGAGCGAGCGGGCCAAGTTCGGCCTGCCGGAAGTGGGGCTGGGGATCATCCCGGGCTACGGAGGCACGGTGCGCCTCGCCCGGTTGGTGGGATTGGGCCGCGCGATGGAGATCGTCTTGACCGGGGAGATGATCGACGCGCAACGGGCTTTCGAGATCGGCCTGGTCAACGCCGTGGCGCCCCACGGCGAGCTCATGGAGCGGGCCGGGAAGCTCCTGGCCCGGATCGTTCGGAACGGTCCGGTGGCCCTCGAGATGGCCCTCAAGTCCATGTACGCGGCGGCGGAGAACCCGATGGAGCACGCCCTGGCGCTGGAGTCGTCCCTCTTCGGCCTCCTGGCTTCCACGGACGACATGAAGGAAGGCATGGCGGCGTTCCTGCAAAAGCGCAAGGCGCGCTTCAAGGGGCGGTAGGCGTCCCCGGACGCGCCAAGGCTCGGCTGCTCCGCGACCGCATCGAGGCCGTCACCGGACGGCGTCCCCCGGCGCGCCAAGGCTCGGCCGGGGCCCCGCCGGCGCCCGTTCTCCGTTACATTCAATCATGTCCGACGCTCTCCTCGTCCGGCCTTCGTCGTGGTCCTGGTGGTCCTGAGGGAGTTGGAGCTGCGCCACTTCCGGAACCTGGGAGTCCAGAGTCTGCGGTTCCCTCCGGAGGGCGTGGCCGTCGTCGGAGACAACGCCCAAGGGAAGTCGAACCTGCTGGAGGCGGTCTACTACCTGGAGAGCTTTCGATCGTTCCGAGGAGCCGGCGACGGTCAGCTCGTGGCGTTCTCCGAAGACGTGTTCCACCTGCGGGGCGACGTCGCCGGCGAGAGGCCGGCCACGGTGTCGGCCGGCTTCGACCGGAAAGGGAAGAGGAAGAAGGTGACCGTGGACGGAAACGAAGCGCCCCGGATCGCCGACGCCCTGGGAAGGCTGGGCGCGGTGGCCTTCTCCCCGGCGGACGCCGATCTGGTCGGCGGCGGGCCCGGAGGACGGCGACGCTTCCTCGACGTCGTGCTCTCGCTGAACCTGCCGGGGTACGTGAAGGCCCTCCAGGGGTACCGCCGGGCGCTGGTTCAGCGGAACGCGGCGCTTCGCGCAGGTTCGGGACGGGCCGCCGCGCAGGCGTGGGAGGGCGGCTTGGTCGAGCAGGGCGCGACGGTGGCCGCCGGGCGCCACGAGTGGGTCGCCGCGTGGGCGGACTCCTTCGCCCGCTACTACCGCGCGGTGTCGGGGGGCGGCGTCGCGTCCATGGAGTACCGGCCGAACCTGGACGCCGGGGCGGACGCCTGCGACGGCGACCGCTACCCGACGGACGCCGCCCGAGATCGCTTTCGGCGGCGCCTCGACGACGAGTGGGAGGAAGACGCGCGACGGGGCTCGACCCGCGCCGGTCCTCACCGGGACGAGCTCCGGATCGCCGTCGAGTCCGGCGGGCGCCGGGTTCCGGCCCGCGCCTACGGCTCCGGCGGGCAGCGCCGCACCGCGGCCCTGGCGCTTCGCTTGGTCGAAGCGGCCACGATCCGCCGCCAGCGGGGCGCCGAGCCGATCCTGCTGCTGGACGACGCCTTCGCCGAGCTCGACCCAGGCCGGTCGGAACGGGTGATGGCGCTCATGGAGGCAGAGGGACGGGGCCAAGTGATCCTCACTGCGCCGAAGGAGTCGGACGTGCGGTTGCGGAGCATGTCGCTGGCCCGCTGGCGGATCCGCGGCGGAGCGATCGAGGCGTGACCGGCGGCGCGGCCCGCGACGCGACTGGCTACGCCGCCGCCGGCACGCGCCGTGCGTCCACGCGCTTTGCCCCCCTTGCGGGCGCCTTGGCCGAGTACCTGGACGAGTCGGGGCTGGGAGACTCCCTGGCTCGCCTGGGGGCGGTAGACGAATGGGCCTCGGCGGTGGGTCCCCGCGTTGCCGAGGTGACCCGTGCAGTCGAGGTGCGGGGCGACGTGCTGGTCGTGGAAGTGCTCTCCAGCGCGTGGATCAACGAGCTGTCGATGATGAGGGGACTGGTGCTCGAGCGGGTGAACGCTTCCCGAGCCGAAGCGCCGGTGCGGGCGGTTCGGTTCCGGCTCGCGGAGACGGCCGAAGGGCTGGGAGGCGGCCGGCGCCGCCGGCGCAGCTCGAGGTCGGACGCCGGCTCCGGCAAGACGCCCAACAAGGCTTCCGGGAGGACGAATGGCGGCAACTGACGGGAACAGCGACTACACCTCCAGGCAGATACAGGTCCTCAAGGGACTGGAGGCGGTGCGGAAGAGGCCGGGAATGTACATCGGCTCCACTTCCGCCAGAGGGCTTCATCACCTGGTGTACGAAGTCGTGGACAACAGCATCGACGAAGCGATGGCCGGCTTCTGCGCAAAGGTGCACGCGACGATCCACCCCGACGACGTGGTGACGGTGGTGGACGACGGCCGGGGCATACCAGTGGACCTCCACCCCACCGAGGGCGTCCCCGGCGTGGAGCTGGCGATGACCACGCTCCATGCGGGCGGAAAGTTCGACAAGAGCTCGTACAAGGTCTCCGGCGGCCTCCACGGCGTCGGCGTGAGCGTGGTGAACGCCCTCTCGGAGTGGCTTGAGGTGGAGGTGCAGCGCGACGGAAGGCGCTACCGCCAGAAGTACGAGCGCGGCATCAAGGCCACGGAGCTGGAGGAAGCAGGCCCCGCCCAGGGGACGGGAACCCAGGTCACCTTCAAGCCGGACCCCGAGATCTTCACCGTGCTGGAGTACGACTTCGACGTGCTCTCGGACAGGCTTCGGGAGCTGGCGTTCCTGAACAAGGGCTTGGAGATCGTCATCCGCGACGAGCGCACCGACGACGAGCGGGAGGAGGTGTACAAGTACGAGGGCGGCCTGGCCGAGTTCGTCGCCTTCCTCCGGGGTTCCCGGCCGCCGGTCCACGACAACGTCATCTACTTCGAGACGTCGAGGCCCGAAGCCGAGATCGAGCTGGCGATGCAGTACGACGAAGGCTTCTCCGAGAACACCCACACCTTCGTCAACAACATCAGCACCCACGAAGGCGGCACGCACCTGACGGGCTTCAAGGCGGCGCTCACGCGGACGGTCAACGACTACGCTCGCCGCAACAAGATCTTCAAGAAGGACGAGAGCCTTTCGGGCGACGACGTGCGGGAAGGACTCACCTGCGTGCTCAGCGTGAAGGTCATGGAGCCCCAGTTCGAGGGGCAGACGAAGACCAAGCTGGGCAACTCGGAGGTGAGGGGCGCCGTGGAGGCGGCGGTCAACGAACACCTGTCGGCGTTCTTGGAGGAGAACCCGAAGGCGGCAAAGGCGGTCATCGAGAAGTCGCTGCAGGCGGCCCGGGCACGAGAGGCGGCGCGCAAGGCCCGAGACCTGGCCCGAAAGAAGAGCGGGCTGGAAGGCGGGGTGCTGCCGGGCAAGCTGGCGGACTGCTCGATCGCCGACCCGGCTCTTTCCGAGATCTACTTGGTGGAGGGCGACAGCGCCGGCGGCTCCGCCAAGCAGGGTAGGGACAGGTCGTTCCAGGCGATCCTGCCGCTCAAGGGCAAGATCCTGAACGTGGAGAAGGCGCGGATCGACAAGATCCTCTCCAACGACGAGATCCGGGCGATGGTCACGGCGATCGGCGCGGGGATCCGGGACGATTTCGACATCGAAAGGGCCCGGTACCACAAGATCATCATCATGACCGACGCCGACGTGGACGGCGCCCACATCCGCACGCTGCTCCTGACGTTCTTCTTCCGCCAGATGCGGGAGCTGATCGAGGAGGGGTACGTCTACATCGCCCAGCCGCCCCTCTACCGGGTCCACAAGGGGAAGACGGAGCGCTACGCCTTCAGCGACGAGGAGCGGGATCGCGAGGTGCACTCCCTTTCCAACGGCAAGGAGAAGAGGGGCGTCGCGATCCAGCGCTACAAGGGGCTGGGCGAGATGAACCCGGAGCAGCTCTGGAAGACGACGATGGACCCAGACGCCCGCACGATCCTGCGGGTGACGGTGGAGAGCGCCACCGCGGCGGACCGCATCTTCACCGAGCTCATGGGCGACGAGGTGGAGCCCCGGCGCATCTTCATCGAAAAGAACGCCAAGTACGTGAGGAACTTGGACGTGTGACGTGACGACAATGCGCGGAGCGGGGACGGCAGGTCGGAGACGTCCGGCCGGCCGGGAGCCTGCGGGAGCGGAGCTTGCCGTGGTTGCCGTGGCCGTGGTCGGACTCGTGGCGACGGCTTGCGGCGACGGCGGCGCCGAGCCCGACGAGTTCACGGGCACGCCCAACACGCCGCCGGTGGCGTCGTTCACGGTGGACGTGGAGGAGGGCGACGCGCCGCTGGAAGTGCGCTTCGACGGCAGCGCTTCGGCGGACCCGGACGGCGCCGTCGTCGGCTGGGCGTGGACGTTCGGGGACGGGGCGAACGGTTCCGGCCGCACCACGACCCACGTGTACGGGGAGGTCGGCTCCCATACGCCCGCCCTGACCGTGACCGACGAGCGAGGGGCGACCGACACCCAGCAGGGAAGCGCCATCACCGTGAACAGCCCGCCGGGGACGGGCGACAACGAGATCGCCGGAGTGGTGTGGCACGACGCCGACGCCGACGGCGAGCGGGACGAGGACGAGCAGACGATCCCAGGGTTCGTGGTCTTCCTGGACGCGAACGGAAACGGCGCCAGGGACTCCACCGAGAGCGCGGCGGTCACCAACGACGACGGCGAGTACGGCTTCGAGGGGCTGGACGGACGCGAGCCCTACACCGTCACCCAGGAGATGACCCTGGGCTGGACCAACACCGCGCCCGGGGTTCCCGGGGCGCCGACGCCGGAGCGGGCGCTGCCGATCATCGGGGGCGAGCCGGCCGATTCCGGGGCGTTCCGCTTCCAGGTGGCGCTGACGAGAACGCGCGGCGCGCGGTTCGCGAACTGCGGCGGCACCTTCGTCGCGCCGGGGTGGGTGCTGACGGCGGCCCACTGCGTGGACGGCGGCGTGGACCCTTCCACCATGCAAGTGCTGGCGGGCACCCACGACTTGCGCCAGGGGGGCGAGTTCATCGACGTGGCGCGGATTGTCATCCACCCCCGCTACGGCACCTCTGCCGTCGCCAACGACATCGCCCTGCTGCAGCTGGCGGGACGCTACGACTATCCGCGGATCGAGCTTCTGACGCCGGACCGGGCCAAGCTGGCGGAGCCCGGAACGACGGCGACCACGATCGGATGGGGCCTCACGTCGGAGGGAGGCAGCGCGTCGCCGCTGCTCAAGAAGCTGGAATCGCAGATCATCAGCAACGACGAGTGCAAGACCCATCTGGACTCGGCCGTGGTGGACGCGACGATCTGCGCAGGGATGCTGGGCGCGTCGGAGTCCACCTGCAACGGCGACTCGGGGGGACCGCTGATGGTGCCCTTTCGAGGGCGTTGGGTTCAGGTGGGCATCGTCAGCTTCGGCACCAACATCTGCTACCAGCCCACGGCCTACGCCCGCGTGTCCGCGCTGGTCGACCACGTGCTGGCCAACATCCCGCCCGAACCGTCGGGCGCCGTGGTGGTGGACTGGAGCGACGGCGCAACGACGGCGGAGGTGAACTTTGGGAATTACCGGTAAGGTGGCGCACCGAAACGGTGGGCCGTAACGTGAAGAACCTTCCTGCGAACCGCAGGACCGACGGCGGCGCGTGCGCGCCGATCGACCCGCAGCATGGAGAGACCATGAGCAGAACCTTACGTGCGAACGCTGTTGCCCTTCTTGCCGCGCTGAGTGCGCTGGCGGGCGGGGCATCCCCTGCCCTGGCCCAGACGGGCGTCGTCCAGGGACAGGTGGTGGACGCTTCTTCGATGCGTCCGCTCTCCGACGCCCAAATCCTGGTCGAGGGGACCGGGATCGGCCAGCTGGCCAACGCCTCCGGGCGCTTCGTGCTCCTGAACGTGCCGGCCGGCGACCACGTCGTGCGCGTGACGCTGATCGGCTACAGCGAGGCCGAGCAGAGCGTGACCGTGGCGCCCGGCCAGACCGTAACGATAGACGTCTCGCTTCATTCCACGGCGATCTCCCTGGACGAGCTGGTGGTTACGGGCGTCGGCGCGGAGACCGCCCGGCGAGCCCTGGGCACTTCCGTGGAGGTCGTGGGCGCCGAAGAGATCGCGGTGGCCCCGGTCCAGTCGGTGGCCACGTTCCTCCAAGGACGGGTGCCGGGCGCGACGGTGAACGCCACGTCGGCCCAGCCGGGCACGGGCTCCCTGATCAACTTCCGCGGCGTCTCGTCGGTCTTCGGCGCCCAAACGCCGATCATCTACGTGGACGGCGTGCGCGTGGACAACGACCAGTCCACCGCAGCCGGCACCGGCGGAGAGCAGTCCTCGGCGCTGGCCGACCTGCTCACCACGGACATCGAGCGGATCGAGGTCACCAAGGGCGGCGCCGCGTCCACGTTGTATGGCTCCGACGCGGCGACCGGGGTGATCCAGGTCTTCACGAGGAAGGGAACTCCAGGAGCGCCGCGGATCACCGGCCGGATCGAGCAGGGGATCGAGCTCCCCGAACTCAAGTACATCTTCGACACGCGGCTGGCGTTCCCCGACCAAGTCGAGTCGGGCGAGGTGACCGGCACGTTCATGGAGGACGTCTTCTTCAAGAGCGGCCACACTCAGAACTACTACTTGGGCGTCTCCGGCGGAACCGCCGACGTGACGTACAACGTCAGCGGACGGCTTGAAGAGAAGGACGGGACCCAGCCCAAGGACGGCAGCACCAACTACAGCCTTCGGGGCGGGATCCAGGCGTCCCTGACCGAGAACTTCACTTTCGAGTTCTCCGGCAGCTACGTGCGCCACAACTTCGACCGTCTCTACAACGGATCGGCCATCGCTGATCCGCTGACCACTTTCGAAGTGGGCGACGCCCTCTTCTTTTCGCGAGCGTCCACGCTGCAGGAGGCAATGGATATCTTCTTGCTGCCGGAGATCACCGAGTGGGTGAACCGGTCGATCATGTCCGGCACGGCCCGCTGGCAGATCCGAGACGACCTTGGCTTCCGATTCACGCTGGGCACCGACAACCGAACCAATCAGCAACGCACGTACGAACCCATCGGCTTCACGCCGGGCGAGCCCACCGGCGAGCTCCGCCGCTTCGACCGTTCTTTCACTTCCGTGTCGCTGGATGCGGGGCTGACGTACGATTGGAGCACCGCGGACGGTGTTGTCGGCACCGCCACGTCAATCGGAGTCCAAGGCTTTCGGGACGACGAGAGCACCATCGTCGGCCGCGGTCGAACCTTTGGCCTGCCGGGCACCTTCGACTTCGGATCGGCTGCCGAGATCGTAGCCGACGAAGGCAATGTCGAGCTGTTCAGCGGCGGCGTTTACGTGGACGAACAGGTGAGCCTGTGGGACAAGCTCTACGTGGGCGGCGGCTTCCGGATCGACGCCGCCTCCAGCTTCGGCGACAACATCGACTACGAGTTCTACCCCAAGGCTACCGGCTCCTACATCTTGTCGGAGGACCTTCCTCTTTCGTTCGTCGACGAGTTCAAGCTCCGCGCGGCCTACGGGCAGGCTGGCAACTTTCCCGGAAACTTCCTGAAGGACAGGACCTTTTCGTCCACCTCCTTCCGGGGCGAGGCGGCGCCTCGCTTCTCGAACCCCGGGAACGCCGAGCTTCGGGCCGAGACCACGTCCACGATAGAAGTCGGCTTCGACGCGGCGCTCCTGAACAACCGGATCGGCCTCAACTTCACTTGGTACGACGCAGTTACCTCCGACGCTCTCTTCCAGGTGCCCCGTCAACCGGTCACGGGCCAGGGCACGCAGCAGGAGAACGTGGGGCAAATACGCAACACCGGAGTGGAGGTCGCCGCCAACTTCCAGCTGTTGAACAAGCGTGGCTTCGCGTGGTCGGCGGGCGGCAGCTTCCAGTGGGTGGACAACCGAGTGACGGACATGGGCGGCGTCGCCGACTTTGCCGTGGACGGGCAGAAGTGGGTGACTGAAGGTCAGCCCATCGGTACTTGGCGCCTGACTACCCCGATAGACACCAACAACGACAACTTGCCGGACGCCTCCCAGCGTGTCTACACCGGATACCACCCGGTGCCGAACAAGAGCGGCGGCGTCAACACCACGATCTCGGTAGGCAGCAACCTCACCATCAGTGCACTGGCCGACTGGGCTGGCGGTCACCACGCCTTCGACTTTGGTTCGGTGTGGGCCACGTTCAACGGCATCTACCGCTTGGAAAGACTCAACTGCGGCTTGGATTGGCTTGATCCGCGGATCGAGGGCAACCCTGATGGTCCCACCTGCGCCTCTGCCTTTCCGGTACAGTTCGACACCGCCGGTGTAGGCAAGAGAAAGTACAGCCAGAGTTCCGCTCGAAGCGCCTTTCTTTACGACGGCGACTACTTCAAGCTAAGAGAAGTGTCGGTGCGCTACGTGCTGCCCGAGAGCATAGTCCAGTACGCTGGAGCAAGCCGAGGGACGATCTACGCAACGGGCCGAAACCTTTGGATATGGTCCCGCAACCAGCTCCTTGACGGCGAACTCAATGGCCTTAGCGGCGGCGGTTTGCAGCTGGGCAGCGAGAGCAGCGTCACCTTGCCTCCCAACCGGACCTTCCGGCTTGGCGTGGAGGTGGTGTTCTAACATGGCCAAGGAGACTCGACCGATGAACGACGCAAAGACCTTCGGCGTCAAGCTCAAGCAAGCGTCCTGCGTCCTCCTGGCCGCTCTGGGCGTGCTGACCGGCTGCGACGCCATCGACCCCACCGAGGTCGACAACCCCACCACCACCGACAACGACCTCGCCGAGGCGAGCAATCCCACCGAGGCGCTGCTTCCTGGACTCCGCGCCCAGTTCGCGCGGATGATCAACGCCTACGTCGTGGCGGAAGTGGTCACCGACAACTACTCGATCCACGGCACCGGCATCGTAGTGGACCTGGACGACCCGAGTTCCATCAGGCCCGACATGATCAACTCGACGGGCACCAGCGTCAGCGGCGTTTACTGGAACGTCCAGGAGCTCCGGGCGCTGGCGGACTTCGTCATCGACGAGATCGCGCCGACCGACCCCACGGCGTCGGCTGCCGACATCGCCGAGGCGCACTACTACCGGGGAATGGCCTTCCTGACGATGGGCGAGGTCTTTGTGGCAGCGCCTCACCAGGAAGACGGCACGCCCCAGTCGCCTGCGGCATCTCTGACCAAGGCGGTGGCCGACCTTCAGGCGGCAACTGCGTTCGGCACCCAAGCGAATGCGGCGCTGGCCCGGGCCCACCGCCTAATGGGCGACGCCGGAGCCGCCGAAGCCGCCGCCAACGCCGTGCTGAGCGCAGCGGCCGACTTTCTCTTCGCCCAGGACTACGACGCCAACTTCCTTAACAACACGCCGGTGGCGTTCCTGGTGCTCCGCGCTCTGCAGGAGATGCAGCCGCTGCCCCGCCTCGACTTCCTCGATCCCAAGTACACGACCCGGGATGCCGCGATTCCCATTGCCAAGGCCGAGGAGATGCACCTGATCCTGGCCGAAGCAGCGTTGGCCTCGGGCAACTTGTCGGGCGCGGCGGCACAGCTGAAGATGGCGATCGACCTTGCTGCAACGCGGGATATGGTCACCTTCGACGACAACGACGAGCGGAGGAACGCGGACCTCACCTTCCGGCCCCGAAACTCGGAGATCGTGGTTCGCGCCGATGCGGACAGTCCGTTCCGTTCCGGCCTGGTGCTGGACCGGCCTGCGGACGATCTGGAGATCCCCGCGATCTCCGGCACGTCGCTGGACGCCGACAGCGTGGCGGGGCTGGATGACGCCGACGAGCTTTGGCACGCCCTGTGGCTGGCTCGCCAAGAGATCATGCTGCTGGAGGGTCGGCGGTTGGCGGACCTGCAGATCAGGCTTCCGATGATGCTCCGCGAGATCGACCAGAACGACAACATCAACGAGGGCGACCAGGGCACGGAGGTCGCCCATCCTACTTGGCTGCCCGTGGACCCGCGGTACGCCATGGACATCTACGCGCCCATGAAATCGCTCTACACCAGCAACGAGGCCGACGCAGAGTTGATGACGACCGAGGTGACGATCAACGTCGACATGAACCGCGTGCTGACGGAGAACCGCGCTTCGCCTTTCCAGAGGTAGACGGCGGGCGGCACGGCTTGGCCAATTCGCTGGACGCGCCGGTCGGCGGGGCTCTCCGGTCCCGTCGGCCGGCGGTGGTCGCCCGGGTTGGCGTGTCGGCGGTTCCGAACCGGTGAGCGACCAGCTCTCGTTGGACTTTGACGCTTCGGCGGGCGTGCCGAACGGCGCCGAAGCCGCCGCCGGCGAAGAAGTTCGCCGGAGTGGGGACGGCCGGGGAGACGGCGGCGGCGGCCCGGAAGCCGGCTTGCGCGACGACGGTGGCCCAGGACCCGCGTTCGACTCGACCTCCGTGCTGGTGCGGGAGCTGGCGAAGGTGGCGCGGGACCGGGCTGCGGCGCGCAAAGTCGTGGTGGCTCGCACCCGGGGCGAGGGCAAGGAGCTGCTTCGCCAAATAGCCTTGCGAGGCCAGTCGTGGGCGGGGGTCGAGGTCACGACGGTGCAGCCGTTGGCGTTGCAGGCGGCGATGCCTTCGATCTTGAGGCAGGGGGCGAGGGTAGCCGACCCCTTCGACGAGCAAGCGGTCGCCGAGCGCGCCCTGGACGACGCGGTTGCCGGCAGTGGCGGCCGCTTCGGGCGCTTTGTGAACAAGGTGGGGTTCCGGGATGCAGTGCGGAGGACGGTTGCGGCGCTGCGGGAGGGTGGCGTCCGAGCGAGGAAGCTGACGCCGGGCGTCGTCCGCGATCGGGAGAAGCAGGCGCTCGTCGCCGAGGTGCTGGGGCGGTACGAAGCGCTGCTGCACGAGGAAGGGCTGGTGGACTCGGCTGGGGTGCTGGAGCTTGCCCTGGCCGCGTTGGAGGAGGAAGGACGACGCGGGTCAGGGGCGCGGCCTGCCGGCGACGCCCCGGACGCGGAGCGTGGCGGTCTATTGCGAAGCGGGCTCGGCGACCACGCCGTGTACCTCTTGCCGGGCCTCTCCGACAGGGGACTTTCGGGTCGGTTCGTGCGTGTGCTGGAGCGTCGGGGCGCCGTGCTCCTCAAGACCGACGCCGTGGAGGGGTTGCCGCGGCCCGCTCACCTGCTGTGGGACGTGAAGCCGCCGGAGGCGTCGGGCAGCTGGCTTCACGCGGTGGGCCGTCAGGCAGTCGCCGACGCGCAGGCGTTCAAGCGGATCGACCTCTTCGCGGCGGCGTCGGTGTACGACGAGCTGAGGGGGGTTCTGCGACGGGTCCTCGACCGGGGTGCGCGCTGGGACGAGGTCGAGATCGTCACGCCGGACCCGGTCACCTATGGTTCCGCCCTCCACGCCCTGGCCGGGCCGATGGGCATCCCGGTCAACTTCGGAGTGGGTCTTCCGGTGGAGCGGACTCGGCCCGGACGTGTGACGTCGGCCTACTTTCGCTGGATCGAAAACGGCTTTCAGGAACCCGTCTTCCGGGCGCTGGTGGAAGCGGAAGACGTGAGGGCGCCCGACCCCTGGGGATGGATTCGAGGGCCTCGACTGGCCCGGTCGCTGCGACGGCTGCGGATCGGCTGGGGGCGCCGGCGCTACCTCGACGCGGTGGAGCGGGCGCTGGCCGACCTGCCCGACGCCTCGAAGCGCCGGCACGAGGACGACGAGCAGTTCGAGCGGCGGAAGAAGCGGACCGAGGAAGACATGCACGCCCTGCAAGCCGTGCTGGCGCCCGTGCTGGCAGCGACGCCCCACGCTGGCCCACGGGCGGAGCCGGCCGCAGCCGGAGTCCACTCTGCCGCTGCAGGGATCGGCTCCACCAGCTCTGCCGGCGTCTCCCCGGCCGAAGTGGCGACCGGCGTGAAGAGCGTGCTGGCCTTGCTCGCCCCAGGCACCCCTGCCGACGATACGGCGCGGCAACGGCTGGTGGGCATCCTCGACCGGATCGAGGCCACCCAGACGCGCCTTACCGACTTCGCGTCGGCGTGCAACGTCGTGAAGGGGTTCCTTGAAGTGCGCGTCCCGGCCCCCAGGGCGGAGGGCAAGGCGCCGTGGGGCGCGGTCCCCGGCCACTTGCACCTCTCGGACTTCGAGCACGGCGGGGCTACCGGCCGTCCCTTCACCTTCGTCGTGGGAATGGACTCGTCCCGGTTTCCAGGCTCGGCGCTCGAAGACCCCCTCCTGCTGGACCAGGATCGGTGGCGGCTGGGCAAGGGCGTCCTTCCCCTGGCCAAGGAACGCTCCGCCGAAGCGCGCTTCCTCTTCGCGGGCCTCTTTGCCCGGCTGCGGGGCGAAGTCGCGTTGAGCTGCTGCCGCTGGGATCCGGCGGAAGCCCGCGAGCTCGACCCGGCGCCCGAGATGCTTCAGGCGCACCGGCTCAGGGAAGGGGACGGCTCCCTCGTCTTCCAGGACCTGGAAGTCGCGCTGGGTCTGTCCGAGTCCCGGCTGCCCCGACCGGAAGTGCAGGGGGACGTGGACGCCTCCGACGTGTGGCTGCGGGCGCTGGCCATCGACGGCGGCAGGCTTCGGAACGGGCTGGCGGCGGTCGGCCGCAGCCACCCTGGCCTTGCCCGCGGAATGGAAGTGGACAAGGCGCTGAGTCTCCCGGAAGCGTCGGTTCACGTGGGCATGCTGGGCGTCGGGACGGCGGCGAAAGCGGGCGCGGATCGGCCGTCGTACGCGGACCCGTTCGCAATGACCTACTCGGCAAGCAAGCTGGAGAGCCTGGGCGCCTGTCCGCGACGCTTCCTCCTTCAGCACGTCGTCCGAGCGAAGCCCCCGGACGACCCGGAGTTCGACCCGGGACGGTGGCTCGACGCCCGGGAGCGGGGCAGCCTTCTCCACTCCATCTTCGAGGGCGCCCTCTCCCGCGCCCGGGCCGACGGGCTGGACCTGGACGACGACGCCTTCCTGGCGCTGGCGCTGGAACTGGTCGACAAGGAGGGACAGAAGGCCCGCGCGAACATTCCTTCACCCAGCGAGGCGGTACGCAAGTGGGAGATTGAAGCCCTCCGCGACGACGCGCGATCGTTCGTCGAGATGATCCGCGACGACCGGCCCAGGTGGCTCGCGCTGGAGTGGCGCTTCGGCTTCGGCGACGAAGTGGTGGAGGCCGGCACCGCCGCCGAACCGATTCGCGTGGCGGGCGCCATCGACCGGTTGGACGACCAGCCCGACGGCCTCCGGGTCGTGGACTACAAGACGGGGACGACGTGGAAGTACCGCGGCGAATCGGGCATCTACGACGGCGGACGCCGCCTTCAGCACGTGCTGTACTGCCAAGTGGCGTCGCAGCGGATGGGCAAGGCGGCGGACCGCATGGAGTTCCACTTCCCGACGCGACGGGGCGAGAACGCGGTCAAGGCCTACAAGCGGGACGACCTGCTGCGCGGAGGCGAGTTGATCGCCGCCCTGCTGGAGGGTGTGGCAAAGGGCTGGTTCCCCCCCACCGAGGACGTCCGGGACTGCCGCTTCTGCGACTACCGGGACGTGTGCGACGTGCGCGAGGGTCGCCAGGGCGCGTCGTCGCGCTACGCTGCCTGGACCAAGCTGAACCTGGAGAAAGTCGAGGAGCTTTCGGCTCTGCGGCGTGCGCGCCGGGTGGACGAGGCCATGGCCGGAGGGGACCCCTTCGGTGCGTGACCCGGCCAAGAAGGAGCCGCCGGACCAGTGGGCTCGCCACCGCATCACCGAGGTCCTGGACGCCAACTTCCTCGTAGAGGCCGGCGCCGGGTCGGGGAAGACGACGTCGCTGGTGGACCGCATGGTCGCGCTGGTGCGCCTGGGCGTGTGCAAGGTGGACGAGATCGCGGCGGTCACCTTCACCCGGAAGGCGGCGGCGGAGCTGCGGCAGCGCTTCCAGGTCGAGCTGGAGCAGGCGGGCCGACGGGTCCGCGACGAGTCCCAGCGGACGAATATCGAGGGCGCGCTGCAGAACCTGGACGGGGCGTTTCTGGGGACGATCCACTCCTTCTGCGCGAAGCTGCTGCGCGAGCGGCCCCTGGAGGCGGGGCTGGACCCGGACTTCCGGGAGCTCTCGGAGACCGAGGCGGTTCACCTTCAGCGGACGTTCTGGCTCGACTACCTGGAGCGGCTGGGCGCCGACGGCGACCCGCAGCTGCGCGGGCTGGAGAAGCGGGGGCTCCGGCCCGAGCAGCTCGAAAAGCTGTACGAGAAGCTGGTGGCGAACCCCGACGTGGACTTCGGCGCAAAGGCCGAGCCGCCCCCCGACGAAGGGCGAGTCGCAGCGGTGCGGGCGGACCTGGACGCGCTCCTGGACCGGGCCGAAGAGCTGCTCCCCAGCCAGGAACCGGAGAAAGGGTGGGACCGATTCGCCAAGAAAGTGCGCACGCTGCTCTATCTGCGCCGGTCGTTCGGCTGGGACGACCGCGTCGCCTTCTTCGGCGCCTTGGCCAAGCTGTACGACTCCAAGGCCAGGCCGACGCATAATCGGTGGTCCTCCCACTCCCACGGAAGGTTTCAGGCCAAGCGGCTGGGGGAGGCGTTTCATGAGTTCGGCAAGCCGGAGGGTCCGGCCGGACGGCTGGTCCAGGATTGGTGGGCCTACCGATACCCCGTCGCCGTCGCCTTCGCCAAGGGCGCCGCCGACGCCTTTGCCCGGGAACGCAAGGAGCTGGGACTGCTGACCTTCCAGGACGACCTGGTGCTGGCCGCCGAGCTTCTGCGCAGCAGCCCGGCCACCCGTCGCGACCTGGGACGCCGCTACCGCCGCCTGCTGGTGGACGAGTTCCAGGACACGGACCCGCTGCAGGCGGAGATCATCTTTCTGCTGGCCAGCGAACCGACGGGCGAGGACGACGACTGGACACGCGCTCGGCCCCGGCCCGGCGCGCTCTTCGTGGTCGGCGACCCGAAGCAGAGCATCTACCGCTTCCGGCGGGCCGACATCGCGCTGTACGAGTCCGTCAAGCGGCGGTTCGAGAAGTTCGGGGAGGTGCTGCGACTGGAGGCCAACTTCCGGTCGCTGACGTGCATCGAGAAGGTCGTGAAGGGCGTCTTCGACTCGGAACAAATGTTTCCGGCCAGCGACAAGCCCTCGCAGGCCGCCTTCGCGCCGCTGCTGGCCCAGCGGAGTCCGGCCGTCGGATGTGGTCCCGGCGTGCTTCGGTCGTACCCGATCGTCGGCAAGACACAGGATCAAGCGGCGGAGGACGACGCCCGCTTCATCGCCGCCCACGTCGCCGAGCGGGTGGCGTCGGGCGAGCGCAAGCCCGGCGACTTCATGGTCCTGACCCGACTCCGCAAGCACTTGGCTCTCTACGCTCGGATGCTGGAGGAGTGGAGCCTGCCCGTGCAGGTGTCGGGGGCGGGCGTGGATTTCGAAGACAAGCTGTCGGCGTTCCTCCTGCTCCTGAAGTGCATGGCGGACCCGGCGCACCAGGTGCGGGTGCTGGGCGCGCTCGTGGGGCCGTTCTTCGGGATCACGCTGGACGAGATCGTGGCGTACCGAGAAGCGGGGGGTTGGCTGGAGGTGAACCGGCCGCCGCGTCTGCGGGACGGCGTTGCGGCAGGACCTGGGGGCGGCCCCGGCGACGCCCGCGCGGCCAACGTCGTCGAGGCGCTGGACAAGCTGCACGGCTGGTGGGAGCGAGCCCGTCGAGAGCCGGCGGACGTGACGGCGGAAAGGCTGGCGGCGGAGACCGGCCTCTTTCCGCTGGCTGCGGCAGGGTCGCTGGGACAGCTGCGCGCCGGGGCGCTGGTCTACCTGCTGGACGCCGTGCGCGCGAAGGCGCTGGAGGGCAACGCGTCGCTGGCGGGCGCCGTCGAGGCGATGGAGACGGCCCTGGAGTGGGACGACGCAATGGTCTCGCTGGTGCCGGGCCGAGGCAATGCGGTTCGCGTCATGAACCTGCACCAAGCCAAGGGGCTCGAGGAGAAGGTGGTCTTCCTGGGGTCGCCGTTCGGGGAGCACAATCGAACGCCGTCGATGCGAGTGGAGCGTGGCGACGACGGAGTGGCCCGGGGTGCCATGCCTGTCGTCGAGAGGCGGGGGCCGCACAAAGTGGAGGTGATCGCCAAGCCGCGGACGTGGAAAGAGGACGAGAAGGCCGAAGTGGCGTTCGAGTTGGCGGAGAGGGTGCGGCTGCTCTACGTGGCCGCGACCCGGGCCAAGGACGAGCTCTGGGTGGCCAGGTGGGAGAAGCGGCCGAAGTGGGGAGGGAAGTCGCCGTGGGCCCGCGTCGAGAGGTGGATCGGCGAAGAGGCGGCCCGGGAGGCTGGCGCTGCGGGTGACGGCGGTCCGGGAGCAGTTCCCGTCGCCGATCTTGTTGCGGATGCCGTGTTCGGCGTCGGCGGTCCCGACGGCCTGGACGACGGACGCGCCGGCGCCGTCGGCGACGCCCGAGCCGTTGCCGCCCGCCAGGGAATGATCGCCCGGCAAGAAGTGCCGCAATCGGAGGAGCTGGACCCGGCGACGGACCTGACGGCGCGAGTGGCTGCGGCGGAGGCTGCGGTGAAAGACGCCGGTACGCCCACGTATGGGCTGGAGACGGTGACGAACCGCGCCAGAGCGGAAGATCTCGGCGACAGCGATCTTGCTGACAGCGATTTTGCTGACAACCAGTTTGTTGCCAACAGGGTGGATGCTGGGGGGGCGGCTGCCGACGAGGCGGGTGCTGCTTCGGCGTCCGTTGTCGGTTCCCAGAGGTTCGCCGTGACCGAGGCGCGTCCCTTGTCGGGCGGAGCCGAGTGGGGGACGATCGTTCACGCGATGCTTGCGGCTGTCGAGGAAGGCGAAGAGGGGGACGTGCTGGCGGCCAGGGCTCGCAACCTGCTGATCAAGCACGGTCGCACCCTGGACGTTGCCGGAAACCCAAAGGAACTCGACGCGCTGTTGGCGCTTGTGGGCGACATGTCGCGTTCGGAAGTATGGGCCAGGGCAATGGCCAGCCGGGAGCGTCGCACCGAGGTGCCGTTCGCGGTGGCGCCGCGCGGGGAGTCCGGCCTTGGCTCCGCCGATCAGCCCGCGGTCGCCGATCAGCCCGCGGTCGCCGAACGGCCCGCAGTCGCCGATCAGCCCGCGGTCGCCAGTCAGCCCGCGGTCGCCGACCAGCCCGCGGTGGCCAGTCAGCCCGCGGTCCTGGAGGGCGTGATCGACCTGGTCTTCCGCGAAGCCGACGGCTGGGTGGTGGCCGACTACAAGACCGACACGGGCACAGATCCCAAGTTCCCCGCCCGCGTCCCGGAGTATCGGCGGCAGGTCGACATCTACGCCGACTGTTGGGAGCGAATCACCGGCGAGAGGGTCAAGGAGCGACTCCTGGTGTTCACGGCCCAGGGGCGCGTCGAGTCCTGGTGACGGTCAGCCCCTTGCCAAGGCGCTGACACGTTCGACGAAGTACCGAGCCGTCGGACACTGAGGATGTTTCGCAGCCTGCACGACATCGAATCCATGTTCAGTGATCAAGCGCTTCGCAAACAGCACCTTGCTTCGTCCGCGCCTGACGGGACCAACCTCCTTCATGCGATCCCATGGCATATTGGGTGTGGCCTCCGGATGCGTTTCACAGTACGACTCGTCGTTGGTCCAGCTGCGCATCGCCCTGGTATCTGCCAGAAACCACGATTCGATTGCCTTGCGAGCAATTACGACGAGGTCGATCGCCTCGGAATCAACTCGATTCTTGCGTTCCGTGATGCACGGCACGGTCTCGCTGGGATCAAGGTCGGCCAGCACTACGAGTCGATCCAGATTGGCGCTTCGCTTCCTCAGCAAACTGGCCAACCCCATTCCACTTGTCGTTCCCTTCTCCAACTGCCGGTGTCCGCCAGCCACTACAACAGGGTCCACCAGCTTCAGTTCCTGCTTATCAAGCCAACGCCGAAAGGTCTCGCTTTCAACAAGCACCTTCTCCGAGTGCCCTTCGACTACGAAGCCTACTCTCACCACGGCACGCCGCCATCCAGCAAGTTGGACAGCCAAGCGGCCTCCAGTCCCATGACCTGGAGGTCTGCTTGCTCGAGGTTGCCCGAGCTGGCCCGCTTCATGCGAGTTCGGCCAGCCTTCTTGTCCACTACGACCAACTCTTCGAGCCGCAGCTTTCGCACGATGGATTCGCTGTGGGTAGTGAGCCAGATCGGGTTTTCTGGGCGGGCCGAGTCTCGCAGGAATTCGACGAATTCGGCAATTGCCGCCGGATGCAGTCCGCGCTCGGGCTCTTCGATCAACGTCACGCCGGGACGGTCGCGTCCGTCCAGGACCGCTACCAGAAGGCTGAGCGCGTAGATCGTTCCGTCCGACATCAGACCTGCGGGAAACCTCCTCTTCGTGCCGCGTTCCTTGAACAAGACCGCGGTGCGTTGGTCGAGCCGCTGGCGCGTGGTTTGGATTGCGTCGACCCCTGGAACCACCATTGCCATCCATTCGCGTATGAGTGCTTGGGCCTCCGGGTCCCCTTCGAGTCGTCCCAGTACGGCTGCCAAGTTGTTTCCCCTGCCGTTGAGCTTCGACGGGTCTGCATCGGAAGGATCCGGTTCTTTGGCCGACCTTGGGTCTACGCGGTAGATCGTGATGTTTGTAAGCAGATCTGTCAATGGATGATTGGGACGGAACAACAGGGCGGACATCGCGGGCGGGATGTCCAGCTTCATCCCGGGTTGGAGTCCGATCCGCGCCGGTTGTCCTGGCACACGTCCGAGCACGGAGGAGCCGGCCGCAAAAAGGTTTTCTTCGATCTCGGGCGCAGTCGCTAACTCGCGGATCTGCAGGTCGTAGCTGGATGCATCGGCCGGGTTGCTTGCCACCTCGTCAAGGAGCTTGATTCCGAATGCGAAGTGCTGATTGCGCGGCGCATACAGCTTCGCCGAACGGATGTTGTCGGCGCCGCCGTGAGCTCGCAGCGCATCCTCGACGCCGTGGCGACAGACTCTGCCCACGAAGTCGAGGGCGTCGAAGAAGTTGCTCTTGCCGGAGCCGTTCGGCCCTGCGAAGACGGAGAAGGGTCGCAGACCGTCGATCCTCAGGGAGGCGATGCTCTTGTAGTTGGAGATCGTCAGGTCGAAGTGCAAGCGGTCGGCCATGGTTGTATGCTCGTCGGCGCCGGAAGCTACTGGAGCCGGCGGAACCAGACTCCCTTGGTCCGGCCGTTGGATGCGAGGAATCCGGTGACTCGGCCGTTGCCGACTCGCTGGAACGCGATCGTGGCCAAGAACGTGAACTCCGTCGAGAACTCGTCGTCCCGCCGATGGGCGAGCGGCATCGGCGACCTGTCCAAGTGGTGCATGACGAGGCCGTCGCTCGCAAGCCTTACTTCGTAGAAGGTCTCCAGCTCTTCGGAATAGTAGCGGCCGACGTAGGCGTCCATCTCCTCGGCCGTCATGGCCTTCCTCTCGGAGCGGCGCATCTCCATTTCGGCGCCTTGCCGGAACGTCGCGGAGGTGGTCGTGCCGTCGGGCTCGAAGTGGAAGACGAAGGACGCTTGGGCGGCAGGGATGGCGGCCGTCGAGTCCGACGACGTCTGCACGGGCGTGCGGGGCTGCCCGGCGGCCTGGAAGAAGAGCTGGCCGCCCTCCGTGGTGATCTCCACGTCGAGCGACATGCCCTGGACGTCGAGCACCCAGCGCCCGGCCACGGCCTCCATCCGCTCCTGCGACATGCTGCCGTCGCCTTCGGCCGCGACGGCCTCGTCCTCGTCGTCCTCAAGGTCGTCGGCGAAGAACAGGCGAGCGATCCGCGCGCCCATCCCCAAGTCGAACGACGCGTGGTTGCTCATCACGACGACGCCGTCGTCGAGTTCGGGGAAGTAGCCCAAGTAGGCGCGGTGGGCCACGTCGCCGCCGGTGTGGGCGTACAGCGCGCGACCCCCCAGCCGGCCGACGCCGAGCCCCAGGCCGTAGCCGGTGGAGTCTCCGCTCTCCAGGACGGCGGGCGTGGCCATGGCGCGAACGGCCTCTTCGCCGCCCAAGGTCGCGTCCCGGTAGTTGCGCATCCAGCGAATCAGGTCGTGGACCGTGGTGTAGATGCCGCCGGCGCCGGCGGACGACGCCAAGTCGCGCGTCGTGCGGAAGCGGCTGCTCTTGTCCGAGACGTAGCCTTGGGCGCTTCCCGGGATCAGCTCCCCCTGCACCATCTTCACCCGAGTGTCGTTCATGCCCAGCGGCTCGAAGACCCGCTCCCTCATGTACTCGGCAAAGGACTGGCCGGAGACGCGCTCCACGACCAGGGACAGGAGGATGAACCCGGTGTTGTTGTAGTTCCACTCCGTGTTGGGATGCGCTTGCAGGTCGGGTTGGCGCTGGACGACTTGGATCGCCTTCTCGCGGACGAAGGCGTCTTCGCCGTTGTAGCCGGCGAGGGGCAGCAGGTTGTATATCTCCCGGTACCCGCTCGTGTGGTTCAGGAAGTGACGAAGGGTGACGGGCGTGCTGAAGTCTGGGAGCTCGGGGACGTGCTCGCGGATGTCGTCGTCGATGGAGAGCTTGCCGTCGGCTTGCAGCAGGAGGAGGCCCATGGCGGTGAACTGCTTGGTCACGGAGCCGATGTTGGAGATCGTGCCGTGCTCCCAGGGAACGCCGTGGGTCAGGTTCGCCATGCCGAAGGTGCGCACGAACGCCGGTTCCCCGTCCCGCACGACCGCGACGATCCCGCCGGGCCGGTCGCGGCCGTCGTACGGGCGGACCATCTGGCCGACGCGAGCCTCCGGATCGGCAGCCACGGGCTCGGCCACCAGCACCGCAATCTCGTAGGGGCCGCCTTCGCCCGCGGCCTCGTCGCCCGGTTCGCCTGGTTCGTCCCCCTCCCCGTCCGCCTCGGCGGCGTCTTCCACGTAGGCCGACACCTCGATGGTGTACGTCCCGGCGGCTTCGGTCTCGAAGACGAAGGGATCGGCGCCGGTGGCTTGCGAGTCGAAGCGGCCCAGCGCTCCGCCGTTCGGGTCCAAGACGGTGACCACCACGTCCAGCGCGGCTTGGTCGGTCTCGCCGTACACGAAGGTCTCCTCGCCCAGCTCCATCGTGTAGACGTGGCTGGCGCCGGGGGAGAGGGTGGCCGCGACGGGAGCGCCGGGGACGATGGGACGGGAGTCCTGGGCGGAAGCCGAAGGGAGCGCCGCGGCCCAAGCGACGGTGGCGGCGAAGGCAACCAGTGGGCCGGAGAAGGCTGGGGCTGCCGTCGAGCGGTTTCGATTATCGCGCATGGTTGGGTCTACGCTTGTTGGAGTGACGGTGGCGGCCGAATGCGAGTTGCGGCGGAAAACGCTGTCACGGTGTCGTCAGCTTGCTGATTTTGTCCTGGACCAGCCAAGGACTTCTAGCCCTCACCCGCCGCTCGCCCTCTCCCAGCGCAGGACGGTGATCGCATCTGCTTCGCCGCAGGGGCTGGACTCGGCGATGGGGCCTTCCACCACTACCTGGTCGCCGGGCTCGAGGTCTGCGACTTCGTCGCCCGACAGCGCATACACGTACTCGTCGTTGTCGCGGAGGGTGACGCACTCCAGCCCCTCGTCGACGATCTGGCCGGTTCGCTGGACCAGGCCGTCCTCGGTGGTGACGTGGAACGGGTCCGAGTAGGCGATCGGGCTGAACACACCGTTGAAGATGATCACGACGAGGGGGCGGTTCCACGTCGCGTACTCGGGTATGCTGACGGTGGCGGAGACTTCGCCCCACATCTCCTGCCTGCCCTCGGCCCGGGCCTCGAAGCCGGAGCGCATGGCCCCGACGCCGACCCATATCTTGGCCTGCGGCGGAAGGTTCTCGGTGTAGACCTCCACCTCGGTTCCAGGCGGGCCGATGCGGGGCACGACGGACTGGACGTGACGGGGAGCGTCGAGGGTGGCGTAGCGCCGCTCGTGCTGGGCGTGGGCGTCGCCGGCTCCGACGGTCGAGAGGATCGGGACGGAAGCGGCGAGCGCCGCCAGCAGGCTCGTCCGGGCCAGGGCGACGTTGGGACGAACGAAGGCGGGACCCGGGCGGTGGCAAACGGACACGGCGGCTCCTCCGGCTGAATTACGGCTGCGGCAAGTTGGCCGCACGGTTGTCCTTTCGGCAAGACCCGCGTTACGTCGGTCATGCCGACGGTGCCGGTGGCCGGAGTCCCGCGGGCATGCAGCGCCAGCATGATCGTCCACGCCGCGACGCTTCAACTCCGGCAGTCCTGGCTGTCGCTCACAGCTCCTGCCCGTCTCCCGCACGCACGCGCGCCTGATCGAACCACATCAGCAACTTGGGGTCTTCCTGGATCACACTCTCGGGGATCTTCCTGGCTACGGCGATAATGGTGGCGTAGTCCTTCTTCTGCCAAGCCTGACGGAACCCGGCCCGCATCGCCTCCGCTCGGAACACCTTTAGCTTCCGTTCCTCCGTTTTCCTGTACTCGGCAAACTCCCGAATAAGTGCACGCTCCCGCAACCGGATCAGATCGGCCTCCCTGTTGTGGTCGGCAACGTGCCAGACTCCCGCCTCGTCGGACAGAAAGTTCTGTTCCAGCAAGTCCGACAGTTCAACCGAGTGCTCGTGCCGGTTCCATCCAGCGAGCTCCCGTACGAACCGAGGGTGGAGGTCCTGAAACGTCTGGGGTTGATCGGAAAGGGTTTGGCGCAGCCACCGGATCGCCGACTCCTCGTCCGTGACGAATAGATCCATCTGAGCCGTGGTCCTCGGGCAATCTGCCACCAGCCGGTCGTACTCGGCCGCCTGGTCGGGCAGGAAGTACTGTCCTCCCCGTTCGGGAAAGCGTTGGCCGAGCCCGGAGTAGAACTCCGCTGATGAGATCGGGACCATCACGCCCCGTTGCACGTGAAAGGCAACCATGCGATCGAACAAGAGGTAGTTGTGACGCTCTGCAACCGCGTCCAAAGTCCCGTTCCTGACCTCAGGGAACGGCAGTTTCGCTAAGTGCATCCGCACGAACTCCCACGCACTTCCATCGTGGCTAGCTTGCAGTCTTGTTCGGCCTTCTATCTCCTGTCGCGGCTTGTACGCAGAGATTGTCAAGTCCTGCTTGACCGTGGAGCCATAGCTTAGCTGCTTGGTGGTTCCCTTCTTCTTATCCAGCACGCGCACATCCGCGACCACGAAGCCGGCTTCGGACAGTGCCTCCTGGATAGCGACCCATACCGCATTGCGCGAATTGTGAAACTCCACTGTGATCCAGCGGCCCGGCTTGAGAACACGGTAGAATTCGCCAAATGCCCGTCGCATCAAGCGTCGGTAGTCGACCAGGCTCTTGCCCTGGACGGCGTTGACGACGGCCTCTCGGCGGGGTTCGGTGCGGATGCCTAGCCATCCCTCAACCATCGTGTTCAGCTCGGAGTAGTTGAGGTTGCCGCCGAACGGCGGATCGGTGAAGATGTAGTCGATTGCGGCATTCGGCACGTTCCTAAGGTCCGTCGCGCTCTGTGTGCCGACTACGACGCCAGTGCTCCTAGGGCCGTCGCCGCATCTCCGCAGATCCGCTATCCGACTCCGTAGGTAGTTGGTGGCCGGAATCTCGGCGGTAAGCGGTGCGACGTAAAGTGTTCCCGACAGCGGCCCGACATGGCGGTCGTGATTCGGCATGTACCGGTTGAGGCGGCAGACGCGCTGGAGTGCGCCCGTCAGTACGAACAGACCGAGAAAGCGAGCCTCGCTGGCCGTCAGCCCTCGTATGCGATTCCAAAAGTCCGTTAGCAGAACAAGGTTGCGTCTAGTGAAGAAGTGGTGCAGGTGCGTGAAGCCGTGGGACCGCCTAGGTTGTTGTGTGTTGAAGCCGTCTGGCATGGCCACAACCGGCGGGCCGGGACGAAGCGAAGCATCGTCAAGGCGGGCGATGAGCGCGAGATCGGCGGCGTCGGGCGTCTTCTCGAAGCGTCGCTTGCCTAAGGCGTAGTTGATCAACACGGGCTGTTGCTCAGCTTGGCGCACCGGCACTGCAAGCTCCGGGTCGAATCGCGTGGTCCACAAACGTTCGAGGGTGCGGATCGAATGAAGCAATCCGCAATCGGGACAAGGTGCTTCGCTCGGCGTTTTCTGCTTGGGACCACGGAACACCAAATCCCAGTACACGATTCTGTGACCGCACGTGGGGCACAGAAACACATCGGCCCACACTATGTACTGTATGTATCCTTGGTGCCGACCCTGGTGTGAGTCGCCTTCCGCGTTGACTCGCTTGATGGCGTCGTTTGTGCCGCGGGGCCAGCCCACATGGGCCGTGCGTAGCAGGTCGCCGTGTTCATGAGCCACTGCGGTGACAACCTCGTCAATTTCGTCGAGATGCTCGGCTAGTGCGCCGATGGCGTTCATGCCCGCCGTAATGAACGTAGCAGCCGGGCTCAGGTCGCTGAGGACAGCCCGTCGAGCACCGTCGCCTTCCCTGGCGCACAGTTGGGCGGCCACGCCTGTCATGCCGGTTCCGCAGAAGCCGTCCAGGACCACCTCGCCTGGTTCAGTGAAGTGCAGTATGTATGGTACGATAGCCCGCGGCGGCACCTTGGTACTGTAGTAGTGGGCAAAGTACAGCGGATCGTTCTTGCCTACCGAGACATCCGCCGCGAAGGCAGCAACATCCGTGGCTTCGTCGGCGAAAGTGTGTTCCCTGATGCCACCGCCGGCGAACGTCTCGTCTCCCACGAACGGACTTGGACATGCCGTATAGTAGGGGGGCAAGGAAATGTCCAACACTCGGTCGGTGTTCGCAACCGGGGCACCTTCGATATCGAGCATCCCCGGCAGTTCGGCGGCTAGGCGCTGCCGCCCCTCCGCGGAGACAAGGCGTGGCCTCTCGGCAGCCAGGCTTCCGCTCGCACCGTCAAAAAGCGTCGTGGCCAAGCCGAGTCAGCCTTCCTCTTTCAAGAATCGAGCTACCAAGGGAAGCATCCTCTTCAACGTACTGCTTCCACCACCTCCACCACGCCTCGTCCCACCTAAATTGGGCGGCAATATTCCGCGCAACACGGCATAGTCGTACTGATCGCTTTGGCTTGTGGCGTAGTTGTTAAGATGGCTAATCCAGTCCTCCAGGATCTCGCCTTCAGGTTGGTAGATTTGGCTGCTTTGCATAGAATCCAGCTGGTTGTCCAGAAAGCCTATGTGCTCGCCGTTACCGCGCAAGAATTGTTGTGCAGCATAGTAGCATTGGCGGAAATGCCCGGTAAGGTTCTGGTGGCCGATGTTTTGGCAGCGCTCATGCAGAGTCCACGCACCGGCAAGTGTCTTGTTGCCAACCAACCACTTGTCAAACGCATAGATGTCGGGTATGTCCTGGGGTTCGGTTGTTTTCTGTCCGTAACCCAGCAAGTCGTCCAGCTCCCGTTGCACGTCGGCGAGGCCATGCAAGTCGGATACATCCTTCTCGTGTTCACTGATTTTTGCGCTGTGCTTGGATACCCATTCTCTCAACAGATGCAACTCCAGCGACTTCCCGTTCTTGTCAGCCTCGGCCTTGACGATCTCGGTCGCAGCAAGAGTTTCGTCCTCGGTAAGCTCCAGCATCAGTTCAAAGTTCTTGTCGAAGCCTGCGGACGACAGGTTGGCAGAGCCGACCAAGCCCGAGATGCAGTCGGCAAGATACGCCTTGGCGTGCACTCGCTGATGGACGACCAGGCGGATAGCGTGATCATCTTCCTGCAACGGCATCAAGCACTTCACCAGATCATGGGGGCTCGAGAGTCCTGTGGCCCACTCGGACGGGCTGATTCGGCTCATGAACGTAAGAGTGACGCCGGACGGAAGTGCCTTGGACAGTCGAGTCAATCCCTGCGAACTATAGAATGGAACGCACACCAGGAGCTGCTCCTGGCTCGCACCCACAACCCTGTCAAGGGTGCCCCACGTTGCTCGAATCACCTTCGCCACTTCACACTCCGAGTTTGTTGCGGAACCGCGGATCGACTCCGCGGCGAACCGAAAGGTAGCCTCCTCCCCCCGTTAGCTGCAAGCTCGCCGTCCAGGGCGACATCGACTCCACCAGCGTCCGCACCGGGTGCTCGACGCGGCTCGGGTCCCGGTCTTCGCGAAAGACGGCGACCTGGTCGAAGCAATCTCCCGCCTGACGCAGGGACAGTGCGCCGGCGTTGGACGACGGCCCCACCGTTGAAGGCGGCGAGGCTTGCTTGGAGAAGAGGAGTTGGGTACCCTATGTTGGTAGCGAGTAAGAGAGGCCGATTGCCCGCCCCCGCTCGTGAGAAACTGGGCTAGGGCCTTCTTGGGACTGGGACGGAACAGGCGGTCCCTTGTCCGTTGTTGGCGTGCGCTGGACGACCGAGGACTCCCTCGGCCTGGTGCTTGGCCCGGCCCGGAGTCAGTGCCAATCCTGCGGCTCGGGCGGCTTGCTCCGACCCGCGACCGCCTCCATGTAGGGCTGGCTTGAAAGGACTCGCAGTGACTGCTCCAACGGAACGCTCGAAAGCTCTCTTGCGCCGACTCGCGGGGACCGCGTGGGTCTTTGCGCTGGCCGCCTGCGCCGAATCCGGCCGCGCCGGTGCGGGCGAGGTCGGAGGCGACGGCGCGGTGCAGGTCCCGCCGCGTCCGCAGTACGCCGAAGCGGCGTCGGCGCTGGAAGCGATGATCGAACGGGAGCGGGAGCAGAAGGACCTGCGGGCCGTGTCCATAGTCCTGGCGGACGCGGAAGGGGTGGCTTGGGCCGCAGGGTTCGGGGAGCAGGCGCCGGGCGTCCCCGCAGACGCCGAGACGGCGTACCGAGTGGGCTCCGTGTCGAAGCTGTTCACCGACATCGCCGTCATGCAGCTGGCCGAGCGGGGCGAGATCGAGATCGACGCGCCCGTCGCCGACTACCTGCCGGAGTTCGCGCCAAGCAGCCAGTGGGACGCGACGATCACCCTGCGCCAGCTCATGTCCCACCGGTCCGGGCTGATCCGCGAGCCGCCGGCGGGACACTACTTCGACGACGCCGGAACCACGCTGGCGGAAACGGTGGCCAGCTTGAACGGGACCGACCTCGTGTACGAACCCGGGTCCCGGACCAAGTACTCCAACGCCGGAATCGCCGTGGTCGGGCACGTGCTCGAGAGGACCCAGGGCGAGCCCTTCGCCGAATACCTCGCCGAGGCGGTGCTCGAACCGCTGGGGATGGCGAGCAGCGCCTTCGCCCCCGAGCCCGACGTGGTGGACGACTTGGCCCGCGCCTACATGTGGGGCCTGGACCGGGACCTCTTCGACGCGCCGACCTTCGAGCTGGGGATGGCCCCGGCCGGCAGCATGTACTCCACGGTCCTGGACCTGGCCCGCTTCATGGGCGCCATGTTCGAGCGTGGAAATGGCGAGAACGGCCGCATCCTGTCTCCCGAGACCCTGGAGTCGATGTGGCGGCCCCAATTCGCCGAGCCCGAGGCGACGGAGGGCTACGGCCTCGGGTTCCGCGTTCAGGAGAGCTTCGGCCAGCGACGGCTCGGCCACGGGGGCGCGATCTACGGCTTCTCCACCCAGCTGGCGTTCCTCCCCGACGCGCAGCTGGGCGTGGCGGTGGTCTCGGCGGTGGACGGCACCAACGCGGTCGCCGGTCGGGTGGCCGACGCGGCCCTCGAGCTGATGCTGGCCGCCTCTTCCGGCGAACCACTGCCCACCGAACCATTGCGCGGCACGCAACCCGTCGACCCTGCGACGGCGCTGGCGCTGGAGGGCAGGTACCGCGCCGACGAAGAAGCCGTCGAGCTGGACGAGCGCAACGGCGAACTCTTCCTGACGCCGCTCCGCAGCGGTCCCACCGTCGCCCTTCGCACCCGCGGCGACACGCTGATCGTGGACGACCGACTGGCCTTCGGCGACCGCTACCTGCCGGTCGGCGACAGCGTCTTGCTGGCCCTCGACGGCGACACCGCCGGCCGACGTCTCGTCCGCCAACCGGCGCCCGATCTGCCGTCGCCTCCCCCCGATCGCTGGACCGGCCTGATCGGCGAGTACGGCTGGGACTACAACGTGCTGTACGTGCTCGAGCGGGAGGGCCGGCTTCACGCCCTGATCGAGTGGTTCTACATGTACCCGCTGGAGGAGATCGGACCCGACGTCTACGCCTTCCCGGAGTGGGGCCTCTACCATGGCGAGCGTCTCGTGTTCTCGCGGGACGCGGACGGCCGGGCGACTTCCGTGGAAGCGGCCTCGGTCGTCTTTCCGCGTCGAAACGTGGGCACCGAAGCCGGCGGCACCTTCAGGATCGATCCTGCGCGGCCCGTGGCCGAGCTCCGCGCCGAAGCGCTGGCCGCGTCGCCGCCCGACGAACCAGGCTCGTTCCGCGACTCGGAGCTGGTCGAAGTCGCGTCCGTGGAGCCGGGCGTCCGCCTCGACGTGCGCTACGCCACCACCAACAACTTCATGTCGTCCGTCTTCTACGACGAGCCCAGGGTCTTCCTGCAGCGGCCGGCCGCCGAAGCCGTGGCCCGGGCTCACCGCGCGCTGGCGGAGCACGGGTACGGTCTGCTCCTGCACGACGGATACCGTCCCTGGTACGTGACCAAGATGTTCTGGGACGCTACGCCCGAGTCGCAGAAGCTCTTTGTCGCCGATCCGGCAAGCGGCTCGCGCCACAACCGGGGCTCGGCGATCGACCTGACCTTGTACGACTTGGCCACCGGCGCGCCCGTGGAGATGGTGGGCTCCTACGACGAGTTCTCGCCTCGCTCGTTCCCGAACTACCCGGGCGGAACCTCGCGCCAACGCTGGTTGCGCGAGCTCCTGCGCAGGGTCATGGAGGCCGAAGGCTTTACCGTCTACGAAGCCGAGTGGTGGCACTTCGACCACGACGACTGGCGCGAGTACGCCCTGCAGAACGTCACGTTCGACCAGATTGGCCGTCCGCCCCGCTGACGACCGGCGTCGCGCAGACCCGGGGCGTCGCGCCGGTCGGCGTCGCATGGACCTGCGCCGCACCGACGGGCGCCGCATCCGAACCGACGCAGGCCTTGTGCTGATCGCCGTCATCTGGGGGCTCAACTTTCCCATCATGAAGTCGGCGATCCAAGCGGCGTCGCCGATGGCCGTGAACGCGCTTCGGTTTCCCCTGGCGGCGCTGACGCTCACCCTCCTCCTGCGCATTCAAGGGCGCCGTCTCCTGCCCCTGCGGAAGGAGTGGCCGCAGGTCGTGCTGCTGGGCGTCGTCGGCCACGTGGCCTTTCAGCTCTTGTTCATCTTCGCCCTCGACCTGACTTCCACGGGCAACTCGGCGCTCCTGCTGTCCACGGCCCCGGTGTGGATCATCCTCGTGGCGGCCGCGACGGGCCGGGAGCGCTTCAAGCCGACGGCGCTTCTCGGCTCCCTGATCACGCTGGCGGGGATGGTCTTCCTCGTTGCCGGGGGGTCGAGCGAGTTCGGCGGGAGCCGCCTGGGCGACCTGCTCATGGTGGGCGCGGCGATCGCATGGGCGGTCTACACAGTGGTCGGCCACGCGCCGATCAAGCGCCATGGGGCGTTGGAGGTCACCGCCTGGGCGCTCTGGGTCGGAACCCCGTGCCTCTTCCTGGCGGGTCTGCCCGACCTGCTCCGGATAGGCTTCGGCAACCTCGGCGCCGGCATCTGGGCCGCGGCCTTCTACTCGGGGGTGATGGCAGTCGCCGTCGCGTACCTGCTCTGGTACCGGGCCGTCGGCGCGATAGGCCAGAGCCGCACCGGCGTCTATCAGAACCTGGTGCCGGTCGTCGCCATGCTGGTGGCGTGGTCCTGGCTGGGGGAGACGCCGACACGCTTTCAGGTCGTCGGAACGGCCGTCATCCTCGCCGGACTGGTGGTGGCCCGCAGCGCTTCCAGGGGGCCGACCAGGGGGCTGGCCGAGGGGCCGAGAAAGCGGGCGCGAGAGGGCCGGTAACACCCGGCGCGCTTCGGCGTAATAGATCGTTCAATCGCAGGCGGCGCCGGTTTCCCCCGGCGCGACGACAGCCCCTCCCCCAGCACGACAGCCCCTCCCCAGCGGACCGACTTCGTGTCCTGGAAGCCTTTGCCGCTCTTGGACATCAGCCGGTCTCCCGGACGCCATCCCGCTCCCTTGGCAGCCAGCCGGTTCTGGTGAGCCGAGTTTCTGCGCATCCGCTTGTTTCCTGCACATCAGTCTGTTTTCTGCACATCCATAGATCAAGGACCACGAAACGATGGCGAACATCCCTACCCCCGCCGGGCCGGGCCTTACCCCCGCCGGGCCGGTCCCGGCCGTTGCCGGCTTGGCCGGCGCCGGACCGCTTGCGCCTCCGGGCGCATCGGCCAGTGGCGGCCGGCCAGCCGCGCCCTCCGACACCGCGGCTCGCTCCGACGCCCCGGCCACCCCGGACCGCAGCTGCGTGGCCGTGGAGGCCAGCCTGCTCCTGACCGCCGTCGTCTGGGGGCTCAACTTCCCCGTCCTGAAGGTCGCCCTCCAGGAGCTGAGTCCGCTGGTCGTCAACGCGGTCCGCTTTCCGTTGGCGGCTCTCGTCGTTGCTGTCCTGCTGCGGGCGCAGGGGCGGCGGCTGATTCCCCGCCACCGGGACTGGCCCCAGGTCGTGGCCCTGGGCGTGCTGGGGCACTTCGCCTACCAGCTCTGCTTCGTCTACGGCCTGTCGTGGACGTTGGCGGGCAACGCCGCGCTCCTCATGGCGACGACCCCCGTGTGGGTGGTGTGTCTGGCGGGGCTGCTGCGCGAGGAACGGTTCAGCCTCCGGGCGCTCTGCGGCGCCCTGGTCACCTTGGCGGGCACGGTCGTCCTCGTCGTCAACGGACATGGAGGGGAGGCGGGCGCCGCCGGTCCTCGGGCGACCCTGCGAGGCGATCTGGTGGTGCTGGCCGGGGTGATCATTTGGGCCGCCTACACCGTCCTGATCGGGCGCAGCGTGAAGCGGCACGGCGCCCTCGAAGTGACGGGATGGACCTTCTGGGCCGCGTCTCCCTTCATCTTCCTGGCGGGCGTTCCCAGCATGTGGACGGGCGACCTGGGGTCGGTGTCCGCGGGCGCGTGGGCGGCCGTCGCCTACTCGGGCATCTTGACCGTCGGTCTCGGGTACTTCGCGTGGTACCGGGCGGTGGGCGCGATCGGCCAGAGCCGCACCGCGATCTACGCCAACTTCGTCCCGGTGGTCACCTTCGCGGGAGCGTGGCTGTGGCTGGGCGAGAGCCCAACGGCCGCGCAGCTGGGCGGCACCGTCGTGGTCCTGGCGGGGCTCGCCGTGGCGAGGCGGGGTCGGGGCGCGCGACCGGGGGCCTGGCGACGGGCCGCGAGCCGCTGGCGGAGGCGGATCGACCGCTGGCGGCGGCTGGGCGGCTGGCCGAGGCCTGGCGGCTGGCGGCGGCTTGGCGGAAGGTGGCCTCGCGGCGGCTGGCGGAGGCTCGCCGGGTGGCCTACCCGTCCGCGACGATCAGCATCCCCCTGGCCCGCAGCATCTGGTTGAGCTCGGCCACCTCGCCGTCCATCAAGGCGTCGAGCGCCGAGAGGTGCTCCCGCAGCATCTCCTGCAGGCGCGACTTGACCTCGAGCTCCTGATCGGTCGGGGGGAAGTCCGCCACCGAGACGCCGCCCGTCAGGTAGCCGATCTTCTGCAGCAGCTTCGCTTCGAAGCGCACGCCGTCCTGTCCTTGGCCGGTCAGGCGCAGGTCCACCATGTTCATCTGAAGGGCGACGAGCTGATCCTGCAGCGCCTGGATCGCGTCGGCCAGCTCCTCGTCCTCCGCGAAGCGGGCCAGCGTCGCCAGCTGCACGCGGATCGCTTCGACCCGGTGAACGGCTTCGCCCGCAACCACCAGCTGCTCCCGAACCTCGCCCAAGAACGCCACCTGGGCGGCGATGTCGGCCTCGCTTCCTGCCGAGTGCGGGTCCTTGATCACGGTCAGGGGCTGTTCGTGGGTGGCGCCGGCGACCGTCAGGCGGACCGTGTAGCGACCCGGTGGCATCAGAATGGAGATCTGCCGCGAGCCGGGGGCGGGCCGACCGTCGCTGCCGACCGCGATGTGGTCCGCGTAGATGGGGCTGGTCAATAGCCGGACGGGCTCGTTGGGCTCGTCGCGGAGGTTCCAGTGCACGCGGTTGACGCCAGGTCGGCCGGGGCCCTCCAACGTGCGCACCACCGTGCCCGCGGCGTCCACGATCTCGACGACGGGCGCGGCGTCGGACGCCATGTCGGGCGCGGCCTCCTGATCCCCCGAGCCCTCTGCGCCGGCAGGCCCCAGCCAGTAGTCGATCGACGCGCCGTACTCGGGGTCGCGTCCTTCGGTCGGGTCGCTGTAGGGCACCGACGGCGGCGTGATGGGGCGGAAGCGGTAGGCGTCGCGGGGCGCGAACAAGTGGGACGCGGACGCCACGACTTCGGGCGTGGCCTGCTGCAGCGGCGACAAGTCGTCGAGAATCCAGAAGCCCCGGCCGTACGTGCCCACGACCAAGTCGTTGAAGTGTTCTTGGACGACGATCCCCGACACCGGCGCGTGGGGAAGGTTGTTCTGCAGCGGCTGCCAGCGGTCGCCGTGGTCGAAGGAGACGTAGATGGCGTTCTCGGTGCCGGCGTAGAGCAGGCCGGGCCGCTTCGGGTCCTCGACGACGATCTTGGTGTAGCTGAGCATCGTCGGCGGTATGCCGTCGGTGATCTTCTCCCACGACTGGCCGTAGTCGCGCGTGCGGTAGAGGTGCGGGTCGCGGATGTTGACCTGATGGCCGTCGGCGGCCAGGTAGGCCGTGCCGGGGTCGTGGCGGGACGGCGCAATGCTCCGAACAGCGATCCACTCGGGCAGCCCGGAGACGTTGGCGGTCACGTCGGTCCACATGGCGCCGCCGTCGCGGGTCAGATGCACAAGTCCGTCGTTGGTGCCGGCCCAGATCAGCCCCGCTTCGACGGGCGACTCGGCGATGCCGAACACCGTGCCCGCGTACTCGACGCCGATGTTGTCGCCGGTCAGGCCCCCCGACAGGCCCATGCGGCTCCGGTCGTTAAGGGTCAGGTCGGGGCTGATCACGTCCCAGCTCTGGCCGCCGTTTCGCGTGCGGTGCACGTGCTGGCTGCCCACGTAGACCGTGTTGGCGTCGTGGGGCGAGATGTGAATCGGCGCGTCCCATATGAAGCGGTAGCGCACGCCCGACGCCGCGCCCCGGCTCTGCTCCGGCCACACCTCGACGGACCGGAACTGGCGTCGCGCCTCTTCGTAGCGCACCACGATGCCGCCCACCATGCCCGATCCCGAAGCCGACGACCACACAATGTTCGGATCGGTCGGGTCGGGCGTGGCCCAGCCGCTCTCGCCGCCGCCCACGTGGTGCCACATGCCTCGGGGAATGCCGGTGATGCGGCGCTGTCCCATGATGCGGCTGTTGCTGGGGCCGCGGTACGTGGGTTCGTCCTGCTTGTTGCCCAGCACGTTGTAGGGAATCGCGTTGTCCACGGTCACGTGGTACATCTGCGCGTTGGTGAGGCGCTGGCGGAACCAGGTCTTGCCTCGGTTGCCGGAGATCGACAGCCCTTGGTCGTGGGCCACGATCATGCGGTCAGCGTCGGCCGGGTCGATCCACATGTCGTGGTGGTCGCCCCCCGGCGCTCGGGGACGCGGCACCACGCCCAGCGTGCGCCCGCCGTCGGTGGACACCGCGAACGAGGCGGTCAGGAAGTACGCCTCGTCCTCGTCGGAGGGCGACACGACCACTCGCGAGTAGTAGTGCGGCCTGCCCATCGCGTTGCGGTTGCGCGTGATCAGCGCCCACGTGCGCCCGCCGTCTTCGGAACGCCAGAGCTGGCCGTCCTCGGTCTCGCGCCCCTCCCACGGAATGCCGTCGCCCGTTTCGAGCATGGCGTAGACCCGGCGCGGGTTGGACGGCGCGATAGCCACCGCCACCTTGCCCACCGGCTTCTCGGGCAAGCCGATGCCGTTGTCCGGCCCCGACAGCCGGCGCCACGTGTCCCCGCCGTCGCGCGAGACGTGAAGGCCGCCGCCGGGTCCGCCGCTGGTGCGCCCCCAAGTGTGGATCTCCAGCTGCCACGTGCCCGCGAAGAGCACGCGCGGGTTGGTCGGGTCCATGGCCACGTCGGAGCAGCCCGTGTCTTCGTCCACGAAGAGGACCCGTTCCCAGTTGGCGCCGCCGTCGGTGGTGCGGAAGAGCCCGCGCTCCTGCTGCGGACCGTAGGCGTGGCCCAGCGCGCACGCGAACACTACGTCCGGGTCCGACGGATGCACCGCCAGTCGCGGAATCCGCCCCGTCTGCTCCAACCCCATGAGCGTCCAGGTCCGCCCGGCGTCGACCGACTTGTAGATGCCCTGCCCGATGGAGACGTGGCTCCGTATCTTCCCTTCGCCCGTGCCGGCCCAGACAATGTTCGGATCGGACGGCGCCACCGCCAGCGCCCCGATCGACTGCACCGGCTGGTCGTCGAAGATCGCGTCCCAGTGCACGCCGCCGTCGGTCGTCTTGTACACGCCCCCCGAAGCCGCCCCGACGTAGTACGTGTGCGGGTCGCCCGAGATCCCCGCCGCCGCGCTGAACCGGTTCCCCTCGGGGCCGATGTGGCGCCATTCGAGGGCCGCGTAGTCGGCCGGGGTCGGGGTGGCCTGGGCGGCGAGGGGGGTGGGGGCGGGGATGGCGAGCGCGAGGGCCGCCGGGGTGGCCAGGAGGGCCAAGGCGGCTCGGCCGAGGCCGCCCCTGTCGAGGCCCGGCAGCCGCTGGGGCGTGCCGAGGGCCACGCGAAGCACCGTGACGAAAACGGACTTGGCGGAGCGGACGAGGGCGGCAGGGCTGGGAGTCGTGAGATTCATCGGAGTCCTCGGGGTTGACGGGCGTCGTCGGGGGGTCGGATGGCAGGGGTTGATCCGTTACGGTCTGGCGAGCGAGAAGTCAAGCTGGGGTCGGGAAATCTGGAGAGCCGGCAAGACGGGTAGCGGCACGGTCAACCAGTCCCGATGAGCCGCTTGAGCACTTGCGATGCGGTTGCCAATGTGCCGCCGTACGGCGCAAGCCATTCGTCCGGTTCACCTGGATCCACTTTGAACCAGAACGTGTCGTACTTGTCCTTGTCGTCGTACGTGTACTTGCCTTTCTTTTTTCCCCCGTGCTGCGGAGTGACATAGACAAATAGTACGTCTTTGGAAAAGACCACGGCTTTGGGGATGATCCAACAATGCGCGCTTGTCGGCGACAGGCCCAAGCATATCAGAAAGGCATAATCTTGGTCTCGAATCTGCTGAAATTTGTAGATGCCAGTCTCCCACCGAGTAGAGGACTTAACCTCTACTCGATCGTCCTGGACTTTCATGTCTGCTTGCGTATCACGGACACCCTCGACGCGGAGGCCATGCTGAACACACCACCTCTCGACCAGCTGCTCGCCGATCTTGCCTCGCCGCCGCGACGACGGTTGGGCCTTGATCCACGCGAATGGACTGCCGGCCCAGGCACCGTCCGCCTTCACGTACTCACGCTTCAACTCTGTTGCCATGTTGGCCAGCAGTCTGACGTCGGGGTCATGAATCATGTCTGCCCCGCCAGTGCCTCGTCACGTTCCGCTGGCCCGAACAACGACCCTTGAGACTTTGTGGGAAGATGTTGCGTGTGGTCGTAGCCCTCGAACGCGACGTCATGCATGTCGGCAAAGCGCTCGGCCATGACCGCCAGAGCGTCCGGACTGTTGTCGACCAAGATGAACCGGCGGCCCAGTTCCCGGGCAACGGCGCCGAGGGTACCACTGCCGGCAAAGAAGTCCAGCACGGTGTCGCCGGGACGCGACGATGCTTGGACGATTCGCCGGACGATGCCCGCCGGCTTCTGAGTGGGGTAGCCCGTTCGTTCCCTTCCGGGCTCTTCGCCTGATGTGGTGGGGAGGGACATGTCAAGCCAAAGTAGAAATGTCCCCCCTGGTGGTGTGGACGATGGGTTCTTCCTGAGGCCGAGGGCCAGGTGTTGGGCGCAGGACGCGCGGCTCCAGCAAGCCTGGGCTGTACGGCGCAGGGCGCCCTGGTCCGGGCGCTTCAAGGCCAGCGGCGGCCGGGCGAGTCGAGATCGTCGCCGTGGCCAAGCTCTGGCCGGGTGGACGCCAACGCGGACGGGTCCGGACACTGCTGCCCCGATGGCTCGCAGTTCGCACTGAGCCTGCCAGCTCGGACGGTCGTGGTGCGCCGAGCGACCTGCGCAGCGCCGGCAAGCCTCGGAGGCACGGATGCCGACACCGCGGTCACGCCCGACCTTTGCGGGAAGGGGAGTGCGACCCGCCGTCCCCGCCTGCGGGCTCAGGACGAGGCCCTGCACTGCTCGGGACCGGTCCCGTTGGAGTGGCGGCGCGGTGTTCCCGCTTGGCCACGGCCTGAGCCACGCTGGCGCTGAAGTGCTTGCTCCACGGGTGATTCCTTCCCGGCTTCGGCGGCTTGGGCCTGGGCTTGGCCGTCGCGGGCGCGGACGCCGGCTTGGGCGTCGCGGACCGGACCGATCCCAAGGCCTTGGGCGTCAGGTAGCAACCGCGATGCCGGAAGCGCAGCTCGCCCGAGAGAACGCCGTTCGACGACGACGGGGGAGCTTCAGCTCGACGCGCTCCGCCAGCAGCGTGGCGCCGAAGGCGGCGTAGTCGGGGTCCTGGCCATGGCCAGCACCCGCCCCCGCGTCTCCGACGGCAGCGACCGGTTCGACCTCCGACCCCGGAGCCCGTGCACGACCACCTCGTCGCCCGCCGCCTCGAACCGGCGGCGCACGCGCCGGAAGTGACGTTCGGTCACCCCGAAGCGCGCCGCGCCGTCGGCCGCCGCCAGCACGCCTTCGCTCACCTGCCTCAACACCGAGATCCGGTCCCGCTCCTTCAAGCTCAACTCCATTTCGCTCCTCTCCCGGGCACGAGTTCGACTCCCGCCGAACATCGCCCGAAAGAGGACATTTCTATCTTGGTAAGACCGGACATTTCTAAATTGGCACGACATGTCGTGGGGAGGGACATGGAACCGGGACGGGGGCACGGCGGGTCAGTGCTGGGCGGGGCGCGGACAGAGGTCGAGACCGCCGAGGTGGAAGAGAATGGCCGCGGCGAAGCGGTCCTGGTTGCGGAAGCCGCGGCACCGGGCCTTGATCGCTTGGATGCGGCTGTTGACGCCCTCGGCCGGGCCGTTGGTGGCATCAAGCACGACGGCGTTGACGATGCCCCACAGGTGCGTCCGGACCATCGCCGCCGCCTTCTCGACCGGCTCGAGCCCGGAGGCCGACGCCCATTGCAGCCAGCGCAACCACGCCGAGTGCGCCCAGCCCCGGCTGCGATATCGCCACAGCTTCGACGCCGCTTCCTTGAGCGCCCAGGCCTGGGACGTGCGCTCGACGCTCTTGCGCAACTCGGCGAACGCCAGCTTCTCGGCGTGCGTCTTCTTGCCGGCGCCCCGGAGCCACTGGTACCGCGTGCCCGCCAGCACGGCATTGCCCCGCGCCTTCAGCTCCTCGTGCTCGGCGCGCCGCACCTTGTCCACCGCGTCGCCCAGATGCTTGGCCACGTGAAAGCGGTCGAACGCCGTCTTGCTGCGCGCGTCGGCAACCCACGCCTCCGTCGCCGCCACGTAGGGCCGCCACATGTCCATCGACACGCTCTCGACCGCCGCCAGCCGCCGCTCGCCCATCGTGCGGTAGAACGCCTCCAGCGCTTCGCGGCTACGGCCCGGCGCCACGTGCAGCACGTCCTTCGTCTCCGAGTCCGACACCACCGTCACGTACTTGTGGCCCCGCTTGAACGACGTCTCGTCCACGCTCAGCCGCCGCGGCGTCTGCATCTCGCGACGTGCCAAGCCCCGGCGCACCGCGCGCTCCATGATCCCGGCGACCGCCGTCCAGCTCAAGCGCAGCCGCCGCGACACCGCAAGCACGCTCGCATCGCGCAACCAGTCGATCACCAGCGACTCGAACGCCGCCGTGTACCTCGACCGCTCCTCCGCCCACGGCACCCGCGTCGTCGCCACCCCGTGCTCCGGACACTCCACCCGCGGCACGTCGTAGACCACGAACGTCTTGTATCCCCATGCGTCCAGCCCGCGCCACTCCCGGCGCCGCACGTCGTAGCCCGGACACGTCCGCCCGCACTCCGGGCACCGCAACGGCGAGCCCGCCCTGCGCGCCAGCGTCACCCGCGCCTCCTGGCGCTCCGAATCCTCGTCCACGCGCTCGATCCGCCACTCCGGCCCCAGCCCCATCAGCCGCTCCACCCACTCCCGCATCTCCATTCGCTCTCCTCGCTCCAAAAGTCACGCCGTCCTCCCGTCCATCCTACGGCGCCCACCGAAACAGGGGAAGAGCCCCCTTCCGTTGGTGGGGACGATCGTGTGCCACCAGGTGTCCGTGGGAAGCTTGCCTCGGGCAGCCTTCTCGGCGCCCACGAGGCCAGGGGCCATGTAGGGAATTCGCTCGACCGATTCCGAGTTGAACACGTACTGATCCGTGTCCTTGACGTACAGAAGAATGTTGTCGTGCTTTGCGGGCCACCTGCGCTTGGAGCGTCCTCCGTAGTCGTAGGCCCAGATGATCTCGTTGAGAAAACACTCCCGCCCGAAAATGCCGTCGAGCAGCACCTTGGCGTAGTGAACCTCTCGGTAGTCCAAGTGCAGGTACAACGAGCCCGTGGGCGCCAAGACGCGATGTGCCTCGCGCAGTCGCGGCTCCAAGAACGCAAGATAGTCGTCGAAGGCGTCGGCGAACGCTCGTGTGGCTCCCGGTTCCGTACGATAGCGGCGGCCCTGGAAGCCTGTCCGGTCTCCACCGACGTCGTCTTGGACGGTACGAAGCCTCGTTCGGGATTGAACGCGCCCCGTGTTGAACGGCGGATCGGTGTAGATGAGATCAATGGAGCCGGTAGCCAAGTTGCCGAGAAACGGCAGGTTGTCTCCAAGGTGGACAACGTCTCGGGCACTACTTCTTTCGACGACGCCGTTGTCTCCAGGAGCCATCCGGGGCTCCCTCGTCGATGCAGTCAGTGTCCTCTCCCCAGGATATTGGTTGTCGAATCCAGCTCTGCTCCGCACACTGAAGCATAACCGTGTCGGCTGCTCCGCTCCAGACCGGCGAGACCGCCATGCTTGCGCGGCCGACCGCAGCTCGCGCACTATGACTCCGCCGCCGCGCGGACCTCGCCGAGCCCGCGTGGATTCTCCTGTCGATTTCCCTCACGATCCTGCTGCCATGCCGCTCCCCGTTCGTTCCGTCCAACCGCCCGGATGTGGGGCCTTCCCTTGGACCGCGCTCCGAGCCGCCGTTCCTGCCGTCGCCGTCGTCGCGACCGGCCTCGCCGTCTCGGCCCCCACTCCCACCACCGCCCAGACCGGCCCTGTCGTCGAGGACGGCCAGGCCCAGGTCGTTCCCGCCTTTGCCGATTCGACCGCGTGGATCCGTCACGAGCTGTGGGTCGAGACGGAGTTCGACTCGGACGGCGACGGTCGGCTGGACCGGGTGCACGCGGACGTGACGCGGCCGGCCCAGACGGACACCGAGGGGCTCAAGGTGGCGGTGATCTACGAGACGAGCCCGTACTACTCGGGGACGGCCGGGATCGACTTCGACCACTTCTGGAACTTGCGCCAGGAGGTGGGCGGGGCGCCGCCGGAGCGCGACCCGTACCCGGCCGCGATCCGCCATCGGGCCAGCCAACCCGTCATCTCCAACTCCCACGTGCGGACATGGGTGCCCCGAGGCTTTGCGGTCGTCCACTCCCAGTCGCCGGGAACTGGGCAGTCGCAAGGGTGTCCGACCGTCGGCGGGGCCAACGAATCCCTTGCGCCCAAGGCGGTGATCGACTGGCTCAACGGGCGAGCACGGGGCTTCGCCGCGCTGGACGGCGACGAGGAAGTGACGGCGCACTGGGCCACGGGCAAGGTCGGCATGACGGGCACGTCGTACAACGGGACGCTTCCGCTGGCCGCGGCGACGACCGGGGTGGAGGGACTGGAGGCGATCGTTCCGGTGGCGCCCAACACGTCGTACTACCACTACTACAGGTCCAACGGGCTGGTGCGGTCGCCGGGCGGGTACCCGGGCGAGGACGTGGACGTGCTCTTCGACTTCGTCTTCAGCGGATTTCCCGACTCGCGGGAGTATTGCGTTGCCCAGGTGCGGGAGGGCGAGATGAGGCCGAAGCTGGATCGGACCACGGGCGACTACAACGACTTCTGGGCGGGGCGGGACTACCTGAACCAGATCGACGGCGTGAAGGCCGCAACGCTGATGGCCCACGCCTTCAACGACTGGAACGTCATGCCCGAGCACAGCTACCGAATCGTCCAGGCGCTGGAGGCCCGAGGCGTGCCAGTGCAGGTCTACTACCACCAGGGAGGACACGGCGGGCCGCCGCCCCTCGAGCTCGTGAACCGCTGGTTCACCCGCTACCTCCTGGACGTCGACAACGGCGTCGAGGACGACCCTGGCGCCTGGATCGTGCGGGAGGGCGACGACCCGGGCCGGCCCACGCCGTACGCCGCCTACCCCCACCCCGAATCCGAAGGCGTGCCCCTTCACCCCGGCGGCGACGGCGCCTGGACCGGCACGCTGGGGCTGGAGACCGGGACCGAGCCCGCGCAAGGCGCCGTCGTGGACAACTTCTCCTTCGCCGGGGGCGAGCTGGCCGCGGCCGAGTGGTCCAGCCACCGTCTGCTGTACGCCACGCCCGAGCTGCGCGAGGACGTGCACCTCTCCGGCGTGGCGAAGGTCCGGATTCGCGTGGCCGCCGACGCTCCCGGCGCCAACCTGTCGGTGTGGCTGGTGTCGCTCCCGTGGACCAGAAGCGAGTCGATCAACGACGACGTGATCACCAGGGGCTGGGCCGACCCCAGCAACGCCGGCGCCGCCGACGTGAAGTCGCCTCGGACGGGCGCGCCTCTGGTCCCCGGCGAGTTCGTGGAGCTCGAGTTCGACCTTCAGCCCGACGACCAGGTCGTGCCGGCGGGCGAGCGCATCGGCCTGATGATCTTCTCCAGCGACAAGGACTTCACGCTTCATCCCGACCCGGGCACCCGGCTCCAGGTCGATCTTCGGGGCACATCGGTTGTGCTGCCCGTGGTGGGCGGAAGAGAAGCGCTGGCCAAGGCGCTGACCCCGGTCAGCTGACGGCTGGCCGGTCGCCCGGACGCTCCGTTCGCTCGGCGACCGCTGCGGCGACATCTGGGTGGACACGGCAGGACCTGGGCGAGGGCCGCGGCCGCCTGGGCCCGCCGGGCTGCGGTCGCTGGCGCTGGTCCTCGACTTTACTCCAGGACCTCGGCGAGGGCCGCCGCCACCTGGGCCAGCTCCTCCTTTGCAACCACCAAGGGGGGCAGCAGGCGGATCACGGTGGGTCCGGCCGGCAGGGCGAGCACGCCGCGCTCCGCCAGACGGTCCAGATAGGGCCGGCAGCGCTCCCGGAGTTCGACGCCGATCATCAGTCCGACCTGACGCACGGCGCGGACCCGGGCTCTACGCGGGGTCAGGACCTCCGTCAGCCGCTCCCGAAACCACGCGCCCAGTGCCTCGGCGCGCTCGGCCAGCGCTTCCTGCTCCATGAAGCCGATGGCGGCCAGCGCCGCGGCGCACGCCAGGGGGCTGCCGGCCGACGTGGTCCCGTGCTTGCCGACCATCGCCGGCACTCGGTCGCCGGCCAGGACTGCGCCCAAGGGCACCCCTCCGGCGATCGCCTTGGCCAGGCACATGAGGTCCGGGACGACGCCGTGGCGTTCGCAGGCGAACATCCGCCCAGTGCGGCAGAACCCGGTCTGCACCTCGTCGAACACCAGCATGGCGCCGGCCTCGTCGCAGATACGCCGGACCGCCCGCAGGTAGCCTTCGCTCGCGGGCCGAACGCCGCCCTCGCCCTGGACGGGTTCCAGCACCACGGCGGCGGTCTCGTCGCTCATGGCTTCCCGCATCTTGCCGACGTTGTCGAAGGGCACGAAGGAGAAGCCGGGCACGAGAGGGGCGAAGGGACGCCGGTACGCGTCCTTGTAGGTGGCGCTGAGGGCGCCCATGGTCCGCCCATGAAAGCCCCGCATGGCCGACACGACCATTGCGCGGCCCGTCGCGGCCCGAGCGAACTTCAGGGCCGCCTCCACGGCCTCGGCGCCGGAGTTGCACAGGAACGCCCGCTCCAGGCCGGACGGCGCGATCGAGACCAGCTTCTCCATGAGGGCCGCCCGCTGGTCGTTGCCGAAGATTCCCGGACACGACACCAGCTTGCGCGCCTGCTCGGCCACCGCCTCTGCCACGACCGGATTCGCGTGGCCCACGTTCGCGACGCCGATCCCCGACACGCAGTCCACGTAGCGCCGCCCCCGGTCGTCCTCGACCGTCGCCCCGCGGCCCCGCACCAGGGTGATCCCCCGGGCCGGATAGACCTGCAGGCCGTACCGCTCCTCGGCCTGCGCCGCCGGAAGGCTCAAGCGATCAGCGTCCCCCGACCGGCCAGGGCGTCCTGCACGGGGTGCTCCGTTCGTCCGTCGGCGATCACGACCCGGGCGCCCCGTCGCGCTCCCAGGCGCTTGATGGCGAGCATCTTGCGCTTCATTCGCCCCGTCGCCTCCGCCTCGCGCTCCGCCAGCTCGGCCCACGTCATGCGCGGCACCAGCGAGGCCACGTCCCTCGGGTCCTCCAAGTACCCCGGCGCCTCGACGAGATGGATCACGACGTCCGGCTTCAGCGTCGCGTCCAGGAGCGCCACGATCTCGTCGTTCTCCGAGTTGACCGCCACGCCCTGCTCGTCCACGATCGGCACCGTCAGCACCGGGGCGAAGCCGTTGTCCAGCAGAAGGCCCAGGAGCTTGCGGTTGACCACCACCGGCTTGCCCGACAAGTCCCTGCGAATCAGCGTCTTCTCGCCTTCCCGGACGCGGATTCCCCTGTTGCGTCGGCCCCGCACCAGGGCGCCGTCCAGTCCCGTCAAGCCGACGGCGTTGACTCCGTGCTGCTGGAGCGCCTCGACGAAGCGCTTGTTGCGCAAGCCGGCGTAGGCCATGAGGAGGAGGTCGATCGCATCGTTGTCGGAGAACACGCTGTCGTAGCCCGACACGGAGGTGACGACCCGCTTCTCCATGCCGAGGCGGCGGGCCAGCGAATCACGCAAGGCGTTGGCGCCGTGAACGACGACCAGGGAGGCGTCGTCCACCAACCCCAGGTCGGCGGCGACGGTCTCCAGGTCCACGGACTCGCCGCCCCCGACCTTTACCAGCAGCTTCATCGGCCTGCGGGGGGCGTCAGTTCGTCTTCGAGCCCGAGAAGGAGCCGGTCATGCCCGCCATCGTCCAGGTTCCCGTCAAGGCGCCTTCCGCTACTTCGAACTCGAGCGTCAACACCCCCTGCGGACCCGAGGCCTCGATCGTGACCGCTTGTCCCGTCACCATCACCGAGTTGATCGGGACTGCCGGGAACATGTCGCTCTGAAGCGATCCGGTGTAGGCCCCTTCGGACCCCTCGATCGTCATCGTTCCGGACACCGTCATTCCCTCGACGCCGGCGCTGTACAGATAGCTCCCGACGGGATCGAAGGGGGGCGGGCCCGAGGGACCGCTGGCGCAGGCCGCGGCCAGAAGGGTGAAGAAGAAAAGGGCGATCGTGGCGCTCCTGCTCGTCGACGGCCGGGTCATCCGCTGTGCTCCTTGGCTGGCGGGGGGTTGGTCCCTGGCCCCGGCGCGTGGAAAGGCAAGGTCCTGCGAGGAGGCTTGCCGCCGCCGAGCCGGGAGCTCCCTGGAGTTGTGAAGGAAGTGGATAGTGGAAGCGAACGGGCGGCAACGCAAATCCATCAACCCCCGGGGGAAGGCGCGGGGGACGGATGCCGCCACGTCGGCACGGCTGCGGGGTCCACGCCGTGGCGCAGGGCGAAGTCGTCGATCAGCGTCCTGGCAATGCTGTAGGAAGGCGGGACGGGGGGCAGCGCCTCCGCCCGAAACCAGGCCACGTCCTCGAGTTCGTCGTCGCGAGGCGCCGGGGAGCCGCTGGCCCACTCCGCCGTGAAGCCGACCATCAGCGAGTCGGGGAAGGGCCACGGCTGGCTGCCGAAGTAGCGGACGTTCGTCACCTGTACGCCGGACTCCTCCGCGATCTCTCGTCGCACTGCGTCCTCCAGGCTCTCGCCGGGGTCCACGAAGCCCGCCAGCACCGAGTACGAGCCGGGCGGGTGGCGGTGCGACCGCCCCAGCAGGATCCGACCACCGCGGACGACCTGCACGATCACGGCCGGCGAGACCCTCGGGAAGACGAGGTGGCCGCAGGCGGAGCACGCCATCGCCCTGTGAAGGGCCGCCGGCGCGGTGGCGGCGCCGCAGACGCCGCAATGCCGGGACGTCCGGCGCCAGCGGGCCAGGTGGGCGGCGGTCAGAGCCAAGGAAAGGTCGGGCTCGACAAGGGCTCCCAGGGCGGCCCGCACTCCGACGGCGGTGGTCCCCGCGGGCGGTTTCCAGCCGGAGGCGACCACGCCGGCCACCGCTTCCGGCTCCGACGGCCGCTCCGCCCCGGCGCGCCTTCGCGACCCCCGACGCTGCACGGGGAACCAGTCGAAGCCGCAGGCGGGCTCGCGGGCGGCGGGACCGTCGCCGTCGCGGCCGGCGTCTTCGCCCGCGGGCCGCGCGCCGACCCACTCGTCGGCTTCCGCGACCGAGGGCAGCGACGAGGCCCCCTCGCCAAGGACGAGGCGGTCGCCCACGAACAGGCACGCCTTGGCTGTGGGCCGTGCGGCCGAAGCGGGGCTCGGCGCCCGGGCCCGAGACCCCACGGCGCCCGGCGCCGCGGCTGGACGGGACGATCTGGACATCGCCACCAAGATACTCGCCGTGGCGCCCGTCCGGCCTTGGTCCTGGTCCGTCCGTCGGCTTATTCTCAACGACGCCGACGCCGCGAGGCGCCGCTCGTCCCGCAAGGTTCATTCGCTTACGTGCCTTCCGACACAGGCCACGCCCCCGCCAGCCGCGCCGCCCGCAACGCCGGCACCGGCGCCGGCGAGTCCGCCTCTGCGGGCTTCCGGGGCCGAGACCCCTTGTGGGCCAAGGTCGTCGACCAGAGCCGCTGCATCGGCTGCCACGCCTGCACCACCGCGTGCAAGTCGGAGAACGAGGTGCCGCTCTCGGTCACCCGGACCTACGTGAAGTACGTGGACTCGGGGATCTTCCCGGAGGCGCGCCGCTCCTTTCAGGTGACCCGCTGCAACCAGTGCGACGAGCCGCCGTGCGTGGAGGCGTGCCCCACCGCGGCCATGTTCCGGCGGCCCGACGGCATCGTGGACTTCGACAAGAGCGCGTGCATCGGATGCAAGGCGTGCATCGCGGCGTGCCCGTACGACGCGATCTTCATCAACCCGGCCGACCACTCCGCCGAGAAGTGCAACTTCTGCGCCCACCGGCTGGAGATCGGCCTGGAGCCCGCGTGCGTGGTGGTGTGTCCCACGGAGGCCCTTCTGGTGGGCGACTTGAACGACGCGGCTTCCGAGGTCGCCAAGATCGTTCACCGGGAGCCGACGACGGTGCGCCGCCCGGAGAAGCGGACCAAGCCGAAGCTCTTCTACAAGGCCGCGGACCACGCCGCGCTGGACCCCCTCGCAGCGCAGCGCCCCAGCGGCGGGCTGTTCATGTGGAGCGAGCAGGGAAGCGGGACCGGGGCGCTCGGGTCCGGGTCCGGGTCGGGCGGCGCAAGGTCCGGGTCGGGCGCCCCCGGGACGGCCTCGGGCGGCGTCGCTGCCGGCTCCGACCGCGGCCGCCGAGCCGCTCCGTGGAGCTCTTCCGCTGCCGCCGTCGTCAGCTACGACGTCCCCCGCAAGGCGCCGTGGGACTTTCGCGTCTCCCTGTACACGTGGACCAAGTCGATCGCGGCGGGCGCCTACCTCGTCCCCCTCCTCCTGGTCGCCGTGGGCGCGCTGGACGCAGGAGACTCCCTCTGGCGCACCGCCGCCCCGGTCCTGGCGGCCGTCTTCCTGGCCGTCACTGGCGGCCTCCTGATCTGGGACCTGGAGCACCCGAAGCGCTTCTTCCTGATCTTCACGCGCCCGCAGTGGCGCAGCTGGCTGGTGCGGGGCGGCTTCCTCGTCGGCGCCTACGGGGCGTTCCTCGCGGCCCACGTGGTCCTGGCCGGCGGCTCGGCGCCGCCCCCGTCGTGGCTCGCCCTGCTCGGCGGGCCCCTGGCCGTTCTGGCCGCGGTCTACACCGCCTTCCTCTTCGGCCAGGCCAAGGGGCGGGACATGTGGCAGAACCCTCTCCTTCCCGTCCACTTCCTCGTCCAGGCCCTGCTGGCAGGGGCCGGCGCGACCTTCCTCCTGGCCAAGGCGGCGGCGCCGACACATCCCACCGATGCGGCGCTCGCGCTTCTGGCGACGGCCAGCGCGGCCCATCTCCTCATGATCGCCGGCGAGGTCCTCATGCCCGCCCCCACCGCCCACGCCAGGGCGGCGGAGCGGGAGATGGTCCACGGGCGCTGGCGGTCCTGGTTCCTGCTGGGCGTTCTGGGCGCAATGGCGGGAGTCGCGGCGCCCTGGCTCCCCGCGTGGCTCGAGTGGCCGGCGGTCCTCTTCGCAATGGCGGGCCTGCTGGCCTACGAGCACGCCTACGTCCAGGCCGGCCAGTCGGTCCCCCTGGCATGACCCCGGCCCCGATCCCGCCGGCCATGACCGGCCCCCTCGTCGCCGGCCCGGCCTCGACCCGCCCGCCCGCGACTCGCCGCCCGTGAAGCTCCAGGAGCTCGAAGCCCGCGTATCGGCCGCGAAGGCCGAGGCCGAGGCCAGGGGCGAGACGTTCTATCCCGGCGCCAGCCGCGTGCACTTGGCCGCGTATCCCCCCAAGGAGCGCTGGGCCGACTGGGTCGAGCTGGACTCGAAGGCGTGGCCGGAACGGGTCGAGCGCCGCTGCATGCTGGTGCCCACGACGTGCTTCAACTGCGAGTCGGCGTGCGGGCTGCTGGCCTACGTGGACCGCGAGACCCTCGAGGTGCGCAAGTTCGAGGGCAACCCCGAGCACCCGGGCTCCCGGGGGCGCAACTGCGCCAAGGGGCCGGCCACGGTCACCCAGCTCGTGGACCCGGACCGGATCCTTCATCCGCTCAAGCGCGTGGGCGGGCGGGGGGAAGGGAAGTGGGAACGGGTCGGCTGGGACGAGGCGCTGGACGACATCGGGTCGCGCATCCGGGCCGCAATCGACGAGGACCGGCGCGAGCAGGTCATGTACCACGTCGGTCGACCGGGCGAGGACGGCTTCACCGAGCGGATGCTCGCCGCCTGGGGAGTGGACGGCCACAACTCCCACACCAACATCTGCTCCTCGGGGGCGCGCGCCGGCTACCACTTCTGGATGGGAATGGACCGGCCCAGTCCCGACCACGCCAACGCCCAGGTCGTCCTTCTCGTCAGCAGCCACCTGGAGGCGGGCCACTACTTCAACCCCCACGCGCAGCGGGTCATGGAGGGGAAGGCGAAGGGCGCGAAGCTGATCGTCTTCGACACGCGCCTCTCCAACACCGCCACCCACGCCGACCACTGGCTCTCCACCTACCCCGGCTCCGAGGCCGCCGTCCTCCTGGCGGTCGCCGCCCACCTGATCCGCACCGGCAGCTACGACGCCTCCTTCGTCGAGCGCTGGTGGAACTGGCGGGAGTACCTGGAGGCGAACCATCCCGACGAGCCCGCCGACTTCGAGACCTTCCAACGGGTCCTCCAGGAGCTCTACGCGGGCTACACCTTCGAGTTCGCGGCGGCGGAGAGCGGCGTTCCCGAGGCGACGGTGCGGGCGGTGGCGGAGACGGTCGCCCAGGCCGGGAGCCGGCTGTCCACCCACAACTGGCGGAGCGCCGCGGCGGGCAACTTGGGGGGATGGCAGGTCGCCCGCTGCCTCTTCCTGCTGAACGCGCTGGCGGGTGCCGTCGCCGTCCCCGGCGGCACGTACCCGAACTCGTGGAACAAGTACGTTCCCCGGCCCATCCGCGCGCCGTCTCGACACCCGAAGGGGTGGAACGACCTGACTTGGCCCGGAGACTATCCCCTGAGCCTCATGGAGATGTCGTTCCTGCTGCCGCACCTGACGGCGGAGCGAGACGGGCGCTTGGACGTGTACTTCACGCGGGTGTACAACCCGGTCTGGACCAACCCCGACGGCTTCTCCTGGATCGAGATGCTGACCGACCCGGAGCGGATCGGCCTTCACGTCGCCCTGACGCCGACTTGGAACGAGACCGCCTTCTTCGCCGACTACGTGCTGCCCATGGGACACTCGGCGGAACGTCACGACCTGACGTCGTACGAGCAGTACGACGGCCGGTGGATCGGCTTCCGCCAGCCCGTGCTGCGGACGGCCCGGGAGCGGCTGGGAGAGGACGTGGAGGACACGCGCGCGGCCAACCCCGGCGAGGTGTGGGAGGAGAACGAGTTCTGGATCGAGCTCACATGGCGGATCGACCCCGACGGCTCGCGGGGCATTCGCGAGTTCTTCGAGTCCCGCAGGCGGCCTGGGGAGAAGATGACCGTGGACGAGTACTACGGCTGGATCTTCGAGAACTCGGTGCCGGGCCTGCCGCGAAGGGCGGCGCGGGAAGGACTGACGCCGCTGGAGTACATGCGGCGCTACGGGGCGTTCGAGATCGACCGCAAGGTGGGTCCGCTCCACGAAGCGCCGGTGCCCGAGGCGGAACTCCGCGACCTGCACGTGGACCGGGCCGGGCGCGCCTTCTCGCGGACGCCGGCGCCGCCGTCCGACAACGTGGTGCCTCTGCCTCCCCTCGACGGCGACGGCCAGGGACGGCGGAGGGTCGGCGTGTCCGTGGACGGAAAGGTGCGGCGAGGCTTCCCCACGCCCTCGGGGCGGCTGGAGTTCTGGTCGCCCACGCTGGCGGCCTGGGGGTGGCCGGAGATGGCGGTTCCGACCTACGCCCGAAGCCACGTCCATCCGCAGAACATGGACCGGGACCAGATGTGCCTGATCTCGACGTTCCGCCTTCCCGTGCAGATACATACGCGCAGCGCCAACGCCAAGTGGCTCGCCGAGATCGCCCACACCAACCCCGTGTGGATGCACCCTCGCGACGCGGCCCGGATCGGCGTGGCCACGGGAGAGTTGGTGCGCGTCGAGACCCGAATCGGGCGCTTCGTGGCGAAGGCTTGGGTGACGGAAGGCATCCACCCCGGCGTCGCAGCCTGCTCTCATCACATGGGTCGATGGAAGCTCGAGGACGGGTGGACGGCCGACGGAGCCTCGGGCGGGCGGCGAGCCGAGGACCGGACCGGCGGCGGGCGAGCCGACGGAGCTGAAGCCGGCGACGGGCAGGCCGCCGGTGCGCCCGCAGGCGCCCAGGGGTCCCGCCAAGCCGTGGCGTCGGTCGAGATGGGTCGGGAGGGAGACGCTTGGGAGATGCGTCGCAAGAACGGCGCCGGGCCGTTCGCCTCCAGCGACCCCGACACGGCGCGGATATGGTGGTCGGACGTGGGCGTGCATCAGAACATGACCTTCCCGGTCCAGCCGGACCCGGTGTCCGGGGCCCACTGCTGGCACCAAGCCGTGCGGATCAAGCGGGCGGCGCCCGGCGACCGCTACGGCGACATCTGGGTGGACACGGCCAAGTCCCGCCGCGTCTTCCGCCAGTGGCTGGAGCTGGCCCGGCCCGCCCGCGACCACTCCCCCGACGGCACGAGGCGGCCCTACTGGCTGCTGCGGCCCGTGCGGCCGGAGCGGGCGGCGTTTCGGCTGCCCGCCGAAGACGCGGCAGCGGACGGTCGGGAGCCCGGCGCGGCTCCGGGGAGCCGGCGCGGCGCCCCAGAGGGCCGCGGCCCCGGCGCCGGGGGCTGAGTGGAGCTGTTGCGCGCCCTCGGCTCCTTGGTCGAGGAGCCGTCGCCGGAGCATCGTGGCGTCGCGGGCGCCCTCGGCCTTCCCGAGCCGCCGGACCCGGCGGCGCACCAGCGGGTGGTGGCGTCCCAGCGCTGGCCGTACGCGTCGGTCTATCTGGGCAAGGAGGGGATGATGGGCGGCGAGGCGCGGGACCGGATCGCCGGGTTCCGCCGCGCGCTCGGCGTGGCGCCGGGCCCCGGCCGGCCGGCGGTCGCGACCGGCGCTCCCGACGATTCGCTGGAAGCGGACCACTTGGCGGCGCTGCTCGACCTGCTGGCCGCGCTGGACGACTGGCGCGAGGCCGAGGACTCGGGCGCCCGACGCGGGGCGGCTCGGACGGCCCTGCTCTCCGAAGCGAAGGCCACCCTGCTCTGGGAGCATCTGACGCCCTGGCTGCGTCCGTACCTGGCGTCGTTCGACGAGTGCGGCGTCCCCTTCTACGGGGCGTGGAGCGCGCTTCTGGGCCGCGCGATCGACGCTGTCGAGAGCCGGCTGGCGGACGAAGGGCGGTTTCCGGAGCTCCTGCCCGCCGCCCTTCGCGACGTCCCCGGCCTTCCCGACCCCCGCCGCGCCGGCGCCGACGCCTTCGTGGCCGGTCTGCTGGCGCCCGCCCGCGCCGGAATGGTTCTGGTCCGCGACGACCTGGCTCGCCTCGCCGACGATGCCCGACTGGCCTGTCGCGCCGGAGAGCGCCGATACGCGCTGGCGGGGTTGCTGGCCCAGGCGCCGGGCGAGACGCTGGCTTGGCTGGCTCGTCGCGCGGAAGAGTGGCGGGAGCGGCTGGCCCGGCGAGGGCCCGCGCGGATCGCCGAATGGTGGTGCGCCCGCGCCGGAGAGAGCGCCCGCCTCCTGTCGCACCTGGCCCGGGAGGCCGGCCCGTGAGGCGGCCGCAGGCGCCGCGATGAGCCCCGCCGTCGCCCACAGGTCCCGCCGGGCCCGGGAGGTCGGCCCGTGAGGTGGCCCCTGCCGATGATGCAGCGGGTTCGCCGCCTGGTCGTGGCCTCGTCCGAGCCGGGGCCGGTCCTAGCGGGCGACGCCTGGCGCCGCCGTCGCGCCTCCCGGAGCGACCTGGTCGCGGGCCTGAGCGTGGCCATGCTGGTGATTCCCCAGAGCATGGCCTACGCCGAGCTGGCCGGCCTCTCGGGCTTCCACGGCCTCTACGCCTCGGCGCTGCCCCTCGTGGCGGCGGGCGTCTTCGCGTCTTGCCCCTACATCCAGACCGGCCCCGTCGCCCTGACGGCGCTCCTTGCCCACGGCGCCCTCGCCTCCGTCGCCCCGCCCGGCAGCCCCGCCTACGCAGGCTCGGCTGCGGTCCTGGCCCTCGTCGTGGGCGCGACCCGCGTCGCCATCGGCTTCGTCCAAGCCGGCAAGATCACCTACCTCATGTCCCAGCCCGTCCTGCGAGGCTTCACGTCGGGCGCCGCCGTCCTCATCCTCCTCTCCCAGCTTCCCTCCGCGGTGGGTCTCGTCTCCCAATCCGCGAGCGGTCCCGTGGGCAACGCGCTGATCGTCGTCGGCGCCGCAGGCTCCTGGAACTGGGCGGCCGTCGCCCTCACGGCGGGAACTGCGACGGTCACCCTGGCCGCCCGGCGCATCTACGTGCACCTGCCCGGCGCCCTCATCGCGGTCCTTGCAGGCATTGCCGTGTCGCTGTGGGCCGGCTATGCGGGACCGGTCGTCGGCGAGGTGCCCGGCACCCTGCCCCTGCCGTCCCTGACGTTGCCTTGGCGGCATCTTCCCCAGCTGGTCTTCCCCGGAATGGTCATCGCCCTCGTGGGCTTTGCCGAGTCCACCGCCATCGCCCGCGGCTTCGCCAGCCAGGACCGGGTGCGGTGGCTTCCCGACCGGGAGTTCCTCGCCCAGGGGGCCGCCAACGTCGTGTCGGGCGTCTTCGGCGGGATGCCCGTGGACGGCTCGTTCTCCCGCAGCAACCTGAACCACCTGTGCGGCGCGGTCTCCCGCTGGTCCGGAATCGTCACCGGGGCGGCGGTGTTCCTCTTCCTCCCGTTCGCCGGCGTGCTGTCGCAGCTTCCGAAGGCGGTGCTCGCCGGGATCGTCATCGCGGCCGTTGTTGGGCTTGTGCGCCCCCTGCTGGTAGTGAAGGTGTGGAAGCTGTCCCGCGTCCAGGCGATCGTGGTGTGGTTCACCCTCGTCATGTGCCTCCTGCTGGCGCCCCGGATCGAGCAGGCCCTCCTCCTGGGCGTCCTCATGTCCCTGGCGATCCACGTCTGGCGCGAGCGCCGCGCGGGCTTCGCCAGCTGGATGGAAGGGAACGTCCTTCACCTGGAGGCGATGGGCATCCTCTGGTTCGCCTCGGCCCCCCGGCTGGAGGAAGCGGTCATGGGACGCCTGTCCGAAGCCGGGAGCGTCTCGGCAGTGGTCATCCACCTGGACGGCCTTGGCCGGATCGACCTTACCGGCGCGCTGGTCCTGAAGCGGGTGGTCGAAGAGATCGGGACGCTGGGCGTTCAGTCGTCCTTGGAAGGGATTCCGCCCCAGTCCCGCGAGATCGTGGAAAACGTCTTCGGAATGCCGCCGGGAACCTACCTGTAGGTTGCGAAGAACCCCGCCGGCCCGCCGACCTGCCCGCCCCGGAGCCGCTCGCCCCGGAGCTACCCGCCGAAGCCGAAGCGCACGGATACGTTGAGGATGGGCCAGTACTTCAAGTAGGTCGCCGCCTCGTCGGCGATCCGTCCCTCCTCGGACTCCAGGTTCGCCCGAAACTCCGGGGTGTCGACTACGGCAGGGTCCCCTGTCGCCCTCAGGCCCACGTCCGCGTCGCCCAGGAACGCCGCTCCCAGGTCGAGGGCGACGCCGAAGCCGCCGGGAGCGTTCGCCCCGAAGCCGACCAGCGCGAAGAAGGCCGTCGAACGGGAAACATGCGTTCCCGTGAAGCCGGAGACCACGTCGCCCAGGTAGCGGTCGTCTCCCAGCCTCACCGTCGCGTCGGGCTCGAGAGCCACTTCCGCCACGACGTCGCCCGGCTTGTAGAGGATGCCGCCGCCCAGCCGCATGAACTGCCCCAGATGGAAGTCGGCGCCGATCGTGTACCAGTTCCTGGGCAGCTCCAGGTCCGCCTTGACCACCCCGTCGATGTCGTAGAAGCGGGTCGCGTCGAGCTTCAGCGGCAGGAGCCCATACCCGCCGCGCACTCCGAGCGGGCCGAACCGAACCGACGCCTCGGGACCGATCCCGATCGTGCCGGCGCGCGCGCCCACCGCGAAGCCGACGGGCTGACCCCACGCCGACGCCGGCCGGAGCGCCGAGCAGCCCGCCGCGACCGCCAAGCAGCCTGCCCAGAGCACGATACCGGCGGCTCCGATCCGCGATCTTGCCTTCATTTCGCTCTTCTCCGCTTGGGTTCGCGCCCCATGCTCTCCTGGTTCGCGTACCGTGATCTCCCGGGCCCGCCCGCCGCCCCTGCCTTGGCAAGATAACGTGGTTGCGGGTGCGCTGTGGCGGCCGTCCCGACCCTCCCCGGGGACACTTCCCCCCAGCTTGACGAGTTCCGCCAAGCCGTCGCATGATGACTTGGTGCGTCGCCGTGGCTTCTCGGCGACTGCTTCTCGTGCGGCGCCTCCGCCCCCTTGGCGGGCGACGGCGCCCTCAACAGCCAGCCGGGTGCAGATCGAACAGATCCAGATACGGAACTTCCGAGCGTTTCGCGACGTGACCGTAAAGAACGTTCCTCGCCTTGCGATCTTCGTCGGAGCCAACGGAACGGGGAAGTCCACCCTGCTCTCCGTCTTCGGCTTCCTGCGGGACGCGATGACGACCAACGTTCGGGTGGCGTTGTCCAAGCTCGGCGGGAGCCGGGGCTTTCGCGAGGTTCGCAGTCGCGACTCGGACGGTCCGATCACGATTGCGATCAAGTACCGGATCAAGCAGGACGCTCCGCTGGTGACCTACTCCATGTCGATCGGCGAACGCCGTGGACGTCCTGTCGTGGAGCGCGAGATACTCGCGTATCGGCGCTTCAGTTCCGGGCGTCCATGGCACTTCCTGGACTTCAGCCAAGGAAAGGGCTACGCGGTCACGAACGAGGCGGAGGACATCGAGAACGTGAGAGAGCTGGATCGCGACGAACAGGAGTTGAAGTCGCCCGATCTTCTTGCCATCAAGGGCCTGGCTCAGTTCGAGCGCTTCCCGGCTGTGGTAGCGCTGGGCGACTTGATCGAGCGCTGGCACATCTCCGACTTCCACATTGATCGTGCCCGGCGCGAACAAGAAGCGGGCTACGCTGAGCACCTCTCCAGAGAGGGCGACAACTTGGCGCTTGTGGTCGAGTACCTTCACGGGAATCACAGCGAGGTGTTCGGGAAGATCATGAGGCAGCTGGAGCTGCGGGTGCCCGGCCTTTCCAAGGTCGAAGCCAAGGAGACCGAAGACGGACGCATCCTGCTGAGGTTTCGGGACGGAGCCTTCAAGTTGCCGTTTCTCGCGAAGTACGTTTCCGACGGAACGATCAAGATGCTGGCGTACTTGACGCTTCTCTACGACCCCGATCCGCATCCGCTGCTTTGCGTCGAGGAGCCCGAGAATCAGCTGTACCCTACGCTTCTGGAAGAGCTTGCGGAAGAGTTTCGTTCATACGCGCGACGGGGCGGACAAGTGTTCGTCTCGACGCATTCGCCCGATTTCTTGAACGCGGCCCGACTCGACGAGGTGTTCTGGCTGACGAAGGCCGACGGCTACACCGGAATCGTCCGCGCCCGGGACGATGCTCAGGTCGCCGCATACATGAAAGACGGGGACAAGATGGGACGTTTGTGGAAGCAGGGGTTCTTCAACGGAGCCGATCCAGCGTCGTGAGGCTTGTGTTCCTGCTTGAAGAAGCCTCTGCGCGCGAGATGCTCAAGGGATTGCTTCCCCGCGTGCTTCCGCAACTCTCCGAGCCTGGCAATTTCGTACAGTACATCGCGTTCGAGGGCAAGTACGACCTGGACAAGCAGCTTGAACGAAAACTGCGAGGCTGGCGCTCTCCCGATACACTCTTTGTAGTCCTGCGCGATCAAGACTCGGCAGATTGCCGCACGCTGAAGAGTTCACTTGTTGCCAAGTGCCGATCTGCCGGCCGGCCGGACGTTGTGGTTCGGATCGCATGTCGGGAGCTCGAGAGCTGGTATCTCGGTGACTTGGTTGCTGTGGAAGAGGCGCTGGGCATCTCGAATTTGGTGCGGTACAGCAATCGCAGTAAGTACCGCAACCCCGACGATGTTCGGCAGCCTTCTGTGGAGCTCCAAAAGATCACTCGCCACAGCTACTCCAAAGTGGCAGGGTCCCGCAGCATCGGGCCTCGCTTGTCGGTCGAGAGGAGCAGCTCGCACAGCTTTCGGGTCTTTGTCGACGGAGTGCAACGCGCGGTGGAACAGCGGCAGGCCACGCTCACTACAACGGAGAACACGAATGCATGACGTGAAGACGACGCATCGACTCGGCCGGATGGCCGCACTCGGCGCCCACGCCAAGACAGCGATCGCCGCCGGCCTCGCGGCCGTGGCCGCGGCGATCGCGACGACTCCGGTCCAGGCCCAGGAAGTGGACTACCACCGCGCCGAGCTCCTCCTCGGCTGGCACACGTCCCCGCTGGTCGCCGGTGGTCCCGTCGTTCCCAACTGGATCAACGACACGGACCGCTTCTGGTACCGGAACAGCACCGGCGCAGGCCACGAGTTCACCTTCGTGGACCCGACGGCCAACGAGAAGCGGCCCCTCTTCGACCACTACCGGCTGGCCGCGGCCCTCTCCATGGCGGCGGACACCAGCTACGTCCCGGAGAAGCTGCCCTTCGAGGAGTTCGAGTTCGTGGACGGCGACGAGGCGCGGATCGCCTTCGAGACCGGCGAGCGGCGCTTCGCCTGCGACATCATGGCGTACATGTGCGAGGCGGGCGACACGCTGCCGGATCCGGATCCCTTCGTCGAGTCCCCCGACGAGCGCTGGGAAGCCTTCGTCATGGACCACGACCTGTACCTTAGGCCGACCGAGGGCGGCGACACGATCCGCCTCACCACCGACGGGGAGGAGTTCAACGGCTACGGACTCGCCTATCCCCGGCCCAACGACCTGAAGAATGAGAGAACCCGACGGCCGGTGGTCCGATGGTCCCCCGACTCCCGCAAGGTCCTCGTGCAGCGGATGGACCAGCGAGGCGTTGATCACCACCACTACGTGTCGTACACGTCGCAGCGCACCGAGCACTACTCCCAGCCGTACGCTCTGCCCGGCGACTCGGTGGTGCCCCTGCCGGCGTTTCACCTTCTGGACCTGACCGAGACGCTGGCCGCGGCCGAAGAGGCGGACGGGCCGAGCCAAGCCGACGGCCCCGACGACGGCCGCGCCCGCGTCGAGCCTCCTGCGCCCGCCAACGTCCGCGTCGTGCTGGAGCCGCGTCCCAACCGGCTCTACCTCAACGGATCGCAGGTGGACTCCCTGTGGTCGGCGGACTCCCGCTTCGTCTACGTCAACTGGGAGACGCGGGCGTCCAAGAGCAACCACTTGGCCGAAGTGGACGCGGCCACAGGCGAGTTTCGGATCGTCGCCGGCGACAGCTCCAAGACCTTTGTCGAGTTCTCCCAGCGCAACCCCGCGTCGTGGTTCGTCTCCGAGTCCACCGACGACGCCTTCTGGTGGTCCGAGCGCGACGGCTGGGCCCACGTCTGGCGCTTCTCCAAGGACGGGACCGTCAAGAACCAGGTCACCTCCGGACCGTGGGCGGTGGGGGCGATCTGGCACGTCGACGAGGCCGCCCGGCGGATCTACTTCACAGCCTACGGGCGCGAGGAGGGCGTCCCCTACTACGGACGCCTGTACAGCGTCGGCTACGACGGGAGCGGCATGCGCACCGTGGCGGGCGAAGTCGGCAACCATCGGATCGCAGTGTCGCCGTCCGGCCGCTTCTTCGTGGACGCTTGGTCGACGATCGGCGACCCGCCGGTCAGCCAGCTTCGGCGACTGGACGGAGGCGCCGTCGTCCGCACGCTGGAAGAGGCCGACGTGTCGAAGCTGGAGGCCGTGGGGTGGCGCCCGCCCGAGGTCTTCACGGTCAAGGCCCGCGACGGGACCACCGACATCCACGGCCTGATCTACTTCCCCGACGACGTGGACGAGTCGCGCCTCTACCCGGTCATCGACCACATCTACCCCGGTCCGCAGGTCGGCAGCGTGGGCTCGTGGACGTTCAAGTCCGGCGGCGAGGACTTCTCGCTGGCCAAGCTGGGCTTCGTGGTGATCCAGCTGGACCACATGGGCACGCCGCACCGCTCCAAGGCCTTTCACGACGTCTACTACGGCGACTTCAACGACAACGGCCTTCCCGACCACGTGAGCGCGATCAAGCAGCTGGCCGCTCGCTACCCGTTCATGGACCTGGAGCGGGTGGGCATCTACGGCCACTCGGGCGGCGGCTTCGCTTCCACCGACGCCATGCTCAAGTACCCGGACTTCTACAAGGTGGCCGTGTCGGGGGCCGGTAACCACGACAACGCGAGCTACAACATCTACTGGGCCGAAAAGTACCAGGGGCTCTTGGTGGCCGACTCGGCGTCGGGCACGAGCAACTTCACCGACGAAGCCAACAAGACCCACGTGGCGAACCTGAAGGGCAAGCTCCTCCTCATGCACGGCGACATGGACGACAACGTGCACCCCGCCATGACGGTTCAGCTGATCGACGAGCTCACCAAGGCCAACAAGGACTACGACCTGGTGTGGGCTCCCGACCGCGCCCACGGCCTCAACGAGCCCTACTTCGTGCGCCGCCGCTGGGACTACTTCGTCCGCCACCTCCTGGGCGCCGAGCCCCCCGTCGAGTACGAGATCAGGAGGCCGGAGGGGTAGTGGGCCGGCAACCGTCCGCGGCCGTGGCCGAACTGGACGAGTGGCGCGAGAGCATGACGCAGATGATCGCGCGCCACGACGGGCTCGTGGCCGGCGGCAAGTGGCTGAGCGGACCTTCGGACATGCTGGGCATTGCGGGAGTCGCCCGGAACGAGATGGCGCACACTCGAATGCTGGCGTGGCTTCTTGATCCCCGGGGCAGGCACCGGCTGGGCGACGCCGTGCTTCAATCTTTGGTGCATCACGTGGCGGCGCCCGCAGAAGTCCCGAGTCCCCTTGCGGTGCGGAGCGTGCATGTCTCCCACTGGTGCAACGGCAGAGAAGCGGACATCGTGGTCTTCGGCCGGGAGTTCACCCTCGTGATCGAAGTCAAAGTGGACGCCCCGGAGCAGGAGAATCAGTGCGACGACCTGTACGCCAACTACCGAGGCAAGCCAGGCCCGTTGTTCCTCTTTCTGACCCCAGGCGGTTGGTCCCCGTACACTGCGACTGGGAGCGCCAGGCAAGCGTTCAAGACCGCCTCGTGGAAGCAGGTTCGCGAGATGATCGAGAGCGCGCTGGAGAATCGAGACGCGGGCCTTGCCGGCCCCGGCGTCGCCATCCCGGCGGAGTACGCTGTCACCCTCAGGGAGCACTTCCGATGAACCGCATTGAAGACGAACGGATCAAGTTCTACCTCGAGCACGAAGACAGGATCAAGGAGTGGGCAGCGATTGGGAAGGACGTCTTCGAGTTCGCCCACCGCTTCTACTTGAGCCTTCAGGCCGACGTCAACAAGGCAATCAGCCGGTCGCCGGACTGGGAAGCGGTGTCGTGCGTCAGGCCCGACGACAAGTGGCCCCAGGTTGGCCTGCGACGGACGAGTTGGCCCTATTCCCCCGAGCTGCCAGACGGGGGATCGGCATTCAGCCCCAAGATCGTCATTGAGTGGCACAGAGCCAGCACTGGGTTTTCCCCAGGCCATCTGGTCTGCGGCGTCCAAATCGGCGAGGAGGTGGAAGAATCGAAGCGATTCGATTTGTGCAGGGACGCCCAGGGACGAAGGAAGGTCGTCCCCGCTGTCCCCGTCCTCGACAAGTATCCGGACGGACCCAACGCTTATTGGTTCAAATACCGCCGCTTGGAGCGGCCCGACCCGGGCTATTGGAAGGACGACGGCCTTGCCAAGTACCGCAAGTACCTGCTGGACCAGCTGTGCAAGGCGTGGTCCGACCTTGCCCCGCTGATGGACGAAGCAGCGAAGCGGGCTCGCGAATAGGGGGTCGCCAAGCTCTCCTCGACGAGTTAGCTGGTCCGGTTCTCCTCGCGCAGGCGAACGCCGGCCAAGCCGACGGCCAGCCACGCCGCGACGTAAGCGAGCAGCCAGCCCAAGGGTTGCCAGACGACGTCGCTGCGTCCGTTCAGAAACGCGACGATCTCCCGACGGGCTCCAAACGGGAAGAGCGCGGCCCGAGCGACCTGAGCCAAAGGGCCGTCGCTGGCCTCCGTCCGCAGGAAGTCGATCTGAAGGAGCGCAAAGACGCTCAAGGCCAAGTAGGCGGCTGTTGTCCAGCGGCCGCGGTCTCTCCACCAACAGGACATGCCGAAGCCGACGGCCACGACCACGACAGCAGTCGTCGCTTCGACCACGACAGGCTGCAGCGCGTGCCCTTCCGGCTCCCAGCCGGCTGCCACTCCGATTGCCGCGGCGGCGCACCGAAAGAGAACGGTGGCGCACACCGCGACGAACGAGACGTGAAGAAAGCGCGCGAGATGAAGGCGCAGCGGGTCGACCGGCTTCTGAAGCCAGAGGGTGTCGTCGCCCGCCGTCTTCTCGGCAAAGCTGCCCACGACCACGAGGGGCACGAGGGCAACCACCAGCGGTGCACCCGCGTCCATCCAGTCGCCAACTCCGTTTCCGGCGAACGCGTACAGGCCGTACAGCCCGCCGGCCAGGACCGCCAAGGCCGCGAACCCGGCCAAGTTCTCGCGAGCGACCAGCGCGATCAGCCTCGGCGCCGGAACCAGCCGAGCGCTCATTCGGCGCCTCGCAGCAGCTCGGCCTCAAGCTCCGCCAAGCTTCCTGCAACGTCGGCCGAAGGCGCGGGCCCCGGTCGCGCATCTCCGTCTTCCAGGATGCAGACCCGGTCGGCCAGCCTGTGCACTTCCGCCGTTTCGTGACTTGCGAAGAGCACTGCGGCGCCGCGGTCGCGGGCCGCCCGGACCTCCTCCCGCAACGCAGCCCGCGCCCGGGCGTCGAGCCCCGAGAACGGCTCGTCCAGGACCACAAAGTCCGGTTCCCCTGCGAGGGCATGGACCAATCCCAGCCTCCTCCGCGTGCCCTTCGAGCAGAGCCGGGCCGGCTTGTCCAGCGTGGCAGCGTCGAAGCCGCTCCTCGACACCGAGCGCTCGAAGACGCCGGCCCGCTCCGCCGGACTCGCCGCCACGTCCGCACTCCGTCCGAGGATGTCCCGGCACGTCCATGCCCTGGGAAAAGCCAGCGATTCCGGCAGGTAGCCGCAGCCCTGCCGCCGCCGATACGCGCCAGGGGGCCGGCCGGCAATCGTGCACCGCCCCTGGTCGGGCCTCTTGAGGCCAACCAGGACGCGAAGCAACGTCGTCTTGCCCGCTCCGTTGGGGCCCACCACCGCCACGATCTCTCCGGGCTCCACCGTCAGGCTCACGCCGTCGAGCACGGTGCTGCGACGCAGCAGGCGCCGGTAGGACGCCCATATCTCCTCCGCCCGAACGAGGACTGCTCCCGGCATGGCGCCCGACTACGAGACTCCGGTTGGGAACACGGCGACGCGAACGCCGTTCAGGGTCTCCCAGACCGCCAGAACGGAGTTGCCGGACACGAAGACCGTTGGGACGCGGTAGACGAGCCTGCCGTCGGCCAGCGCGAACACGCGATCGAAAGGCGGAAGCCGCCGCGGCACGAGCACGCGAGCGCCCACGGCCCCGGCGGCGTCCCGCAACCGATCCTCGACAGCCTTCGCGCTCCGTCCGGAAACGGGCAGGCGTCGAAGCCAGTCGTGGCAAACGCTCCTGGTCGCTTCGGCAGCAACGGGCTGCGCACGGACCGCGAACACGTCCAGGCACTCCGCGTTCGCATCCCCAAAGACGAAGCCCTCGGGATGCGCGCTCATGACGGGCACGAACCCAAGGTCCGCCACGAAACCCCTTCCTGCAGGAGAGCGCGAAGCAACCAGCCGCACGTCGCCGTCGTCGCTCGCGAGAAACACCCTTGCGACCACGCCCCGCAACGGGCTTGCGCACTGGACCAGGAGAAGAAGGCCGCGCGAGACGGACTCGATCCCGATCGTGCGCGGCGCCAAGCACCCGTCGAAAGCCAGTCGGCGGTCGGCGACCGACCCGCCGGCGAAGTCGTACAAGCGCACGACTCCACGGTCGGCCACCGCGACGGTGCCCCGATGCACCGCGATCGCGGTCGGCGAAGAGAGCTCTCCGGGACCTTCTCCCGGCCCTGCGAAGCTTTCGAGCAACGCGCCCGTCTCGTCGAACCGGTGAACGCGCCGTCCCCGCCCGTCGAGCAAGAACCAGACGGAATCGGCAGCGGCCGCATCTGTCGCCGACACGACGCTCGCACGAACTAGGCCGCCGGGCGCCGCCGCCGCGCCTGCCGACAGCGCCGACCCGACTTCCGGCTCTGGCGGGAGGCTCGACCGACCGGCGATCGAGGTCAGCAAGCTCCACCCGACAGCAAGGGCCGCACCAACCCCCACGATCGACACGGCGACGGTCGCAAGCGTCGTTCGAGGAGCGCCGGCGTTCTTGCGGCTGCGAAGCTCGGTCGGTGCGCGCTCGGCTGTCACTGGCGTCCAGGCACTCGTCCTTCGGCATGAAGGGCGACTTGCCTCCCACGGTACCACGGCGCCGATTCTCCTGCAATCCGAAGGTTTTAGTTGACTTCCGGCAGCAGTTGTCGCCATACTCTCCTAACGAATTAGGAGACACGCCCCGGAGACGCGGAGCCGAGCCGATGGACAGGGTGCTCACCCGACGGGAGATGGACGTGATGTCGATCCTGTGGGAGACGGGATCGGCCACCGCCGCGGAGGCCACCGAGCGGATCGAGGACGACCTGGCCTACAACACCGTCCTGACGATCCTCCGCATCCTGGAGAACAAGGGGTTCGTGGGACGCCGGCAGGAAGGGCGCGCCCACCGCTACCACCCGCTGGTGGAGCGGGCCGAAGCCGGACGGTCGATCGTCGCGCGCCTGCGGGACAAGGTGTTCTCGGGCTCCGCGGAACAATTGATGACTCACCTGGTATCAGAGGAACAGCTGTCGCCGGACGCCGTGAGGAGGCTCCGCAAGCTGCTGGACCAACGCCTCGAGGAGGAGGAAGAAAAATGATCGCTGCATGGATGCTCTGGTCCGTCGGAGCGGGGATGCTGTTCGTGGTCGCGGCGCTGGCCGCCGAACGGCTCCTGAGCAGGGGCCGCCGCTGGGCGTGGGCAGGGGCCGCCGCCGGCACCGTCGCGCTCCCCGTCGCCCGCTTCCTGGCGGGCGCAGGCGCACCCCCGGACGCCCCGCCCGCCGCACTCCCGCTGGCCCTGGAACCGCTGGCCGCGACCGTCGCCGGCGACTCGGTCCTCCACTCGCTGGACGGGACGCTGCTGGCGGCGTGGATCGCGCTCTCGTCGTGTCTCGCGCTCCGGGTGCTGCTGGGAGCCGCCCGGCTCGCCCGCCGCCGCCGGTCGTGGCGCGCCGGCGCCCTGCACGGCCGCAAGGTCTTCTGGGCCCGCAGCGCCGGTCCCGCCGTGGTGGGGCTCGCGACTCCCCGGATCGTGCTGCCCGAATGGGTGCGCGCCGCCGACCCCGCCCGCCAGGAGCTGATCCTCGCCCACGAAGAGGAGCACATGCGCGCCCGGGACGTGCAGCTCCGCTTCTTCGCGGGTCTCGCCCTGCTGGCGTTTCCCTGGAACCCGGCCATCTGGTTCCAGTGCCGCCGTCTGGCGATGGCCGTCGAGATGGACTGCGACCGCCGCGTCGTGGCCAGGATGCCCCGTCGGCGCCGCCTCTACGGCGCCCTTCTGCTGGAGGTGGGCGCGCACGCCGGGCGAGCGCCGGGCGCGGCGACGGCGGCGATGTCCGAGCCGCGCTCGTTCCTTGAGCGCCGCCTGCGCAACCTGCTTGCGAGATCGCCCCAGGCGCGGCTCGCCCAAGCCGCCCTGCTGGCCTTCGCCACCGTGTTCGCCGTCGCCGTGGCCGTAAGCATCCCCGGCATAGGTCGCAACGCCGGCGACGCGCTGCCGGAGACTCTCGCGCCGCCGGCCGCCACCCCCGAGGCGCCGCCGGCGCCCCCCGCGGCGCCCGCCCCGCCGCCGCCCGCCCCGCCCGCCGAGACGGACGTCTCCGCCAAGCCCACGTTCACGCCGTACACGACGCCGCCCCGCTTCCTCGATCCTGCCGAAGCACGGCAGAGGGTGCAGCTCGAGTTCCCGCCTCTGCTCCGGGACGCGGGGGTCGGCGGCACCGCGCGCGTCCACATCTTCGTCGACGCGCAGGGCAGGGTGGTCAAGGCGGAGCTGGACAAGGGCTCGGGCCACGCGGCCTTGGACGCAGCCGCGGTACGGGCCGCCGGCTCCTTCGCCTTCTCGCCCGCGGAGCACCGGGGCGAGGCGGTGCCGGCCTGGATCGCCCTGCCGATCACCTTCGCGGTGGCCTCCCGCGAGTCAAGCCGGCCGCCCGGCGGTCCGGAGTAGAGTCCACAAGCGAAACGGCACACGCCTCTCCCAAGTCCGCCGCCATCCGAGAAAACTCGCCGCCCGCCACCGAGGTGCGCGAGCCCGCCTCCGCCCGCTCCCGGCCATGCCCATCCCCCCCGAACCGCCCCAGGCGCCGCTGACCTTCGCCCCCCGGCTGAAGGACTACGTCTGGGGCGGCCGCAACTTCGAGCGCCTCTTCGGCCGCGCCCTTCCGTCGGGCGTGATCGCCGAAAGCTGGGAGGTCTCCGCCCACCGCTCCTCGCCGACGCGCGTGGACGAAGGTCCCCTGGCGGGCGTCTCGCTGCCGGAGCTCTTCGCCTGCTGGGGAACCCGGCTGGCCGGCCGTCGGGCGGCCCAAGCGGTGGATCGCGGCGCCTTCCCGCTCCTCTTCAAGCTGCTGGACGCCAACCAGGCGCTCTCCGTTCAGGTCCATCCCGACGACGCCCGCGCCGCGGCCCGCCACCCCGGCGAGACCGGCAAGACCGAGATGTGGTACGTCCTCCACGCCGAGCCGGGCGCCCACGTCGTCCTCGGCTTCGTCCCCGGCGCCGACCCGGCGACCCTCCGACGCGCAGCCGTCGAAGGCCGCATCGAGCCCTACCTGAACCGCGTGCCCGTCCGCCCCGGCGACGCCGTGCTCGTTCCCGCCGGCGCCGTCCACGCGGTCCTGCCCGGCATCGTGCTGGCGGAGATCCAGCAGAGCTCCGACGTGACCTACCGCTTGTACGACTGGGGACGGCCCGGCCCCGAGGCCGGCGGAAGAGAGCTCCACCTGGAGCAGGCGCTGGCCGCCGCCGGCTTTGGACACGCCGACGCGCCGGCCGCCGGCTCGCCGCAGTCGCCGCCGCCGGGCGTGCAGAAACCGGTCCTCGTGGAGGAAGCGGAGGGCGTGCGCCGCGAGACGCTGGCCGCCTGCGAGAACTTCGTCGTGGAGCGCGTAGTTCTCGACCCCGGCGCCGCCTACGAGGGCACGCTGGACGGCGAGACCTTCGAGGCGTGGGGCGTGGTGTCCGGCTCGGCGACGGTCGCCCCGACTGCCGACCGGCGCCGTCCCGCCGCCCCGCCCTGCCGGCTCGACGCCGTCCGCTTCGCCCTCCTCCCCGCCACGATGGGCGACTTCCGGGCCACCGCCGCGCCCACGTCCGCCGCCGCCCCCACGGTCGCCCTCCGCACCTACTTGCCGCCGCCCCTTGCGCAGGCGGCCGCTGAGTTGCCGACCGGCGAAGGCCCCACGGTCGCCCTCCGCACCTACTTGCCGCCGCCCCCCTGTCAGTGCCCCGCCAGGGACTCGAACCCCGAACCTGCCGATTAAGAGTCGGATGCTCTACCAGTTGAGCTAGCAGGGCCGCACTGTTCCGAAAATGGAACGGGCAATATACACTATCCGCCGACCAAGGGAACCTCCGGCCGAGCATCCAGGGACCCGGGCCGGGAAACGCCTGTCACCCGGAGCCGCCGATGTTCTTCAAGCAGGTCGTCGACGAGAAGCTCTCCCAGTACGCCTACGTCGTGGGCTGCCAGCGCACCGGCGAGGCGCTGGTGGTGGACCCGCAGCGCGACGTGGACCGCTGCGTGGAAGCCGCCGGCCGCGAGGGGCTGCGGATCGTCGCAGCCGCCGAGACCCACATCCACGCCGACTTCCTCTCCGGGTGCCGCGAGTTCGCCGAGCGCCTGGGTTGCCGGGCGTACCTCTCCGGCGAGGGCGGCGAGGGCTGGGAGTACGAATGGGCCGAGGGGAACGAACGGGCCGTCGTGCTCCGGGACGGGGACCGCTTCTCCGTGGGCGGCGTGGAGGTGCAGGCCGTCCACACGCCGGGCCACACCCCGGAGCACATGAGCTTCCTGATCACCGACCGGGGCGGTGGCGCGTCCGAGCCCATGGGGATGCTCTCCGGCGACTTCGTCTTCGTGGGCGACCTGGGCCGCCCCGACCTGCTGGAGTCGGCAGTGGGGCGCTCCGGGGCCATGGAACCGTCGGCCCGGCGGCTCTACGCTTCGGCCAAGGGCGTCTTCGAGCTTCCCGAGTACCTGCGGATATGGCCCGGTCACGGCGCCGGAAGCGCTTGCGGCAAGGCCCTCGGGGCCGTCCCCGACACCACCGTCGGCTACGAGACCCGCCACAGCCCGGCGCTGGCCGCGGTCCGCAGCGGCGAGGACGCCTTCGTGGAGTACATCCTGGACGGCCAGCCCGAGCCCCCCGTCTACTTCGCCCGCATGAAGGCGCAGAACCGGCAAGGTCCTCCGCTCCTGGGCGACGTTCCCCGGCCCCGACGCCTCGCGGGCGGGGAGCTTGCGCGCCTCCACCGAGAGGGCGCGTCCCGTTCGCCCGACCGCCTCGTCGTCGTCGACACGCGCCCCGACCGCACGGCCTACTACGCGGCGCACGTCCCCGGCTCGATCTACGCGCCCCTCGACAAGTCGTTCCCCACGACGGCCGGCTGCTACGCGGACCCGGACGAGGAGATCGCTCTGCTCTGCCAGGAAGCGGAGGTGGACGACGCGGTGCGAAGCCTGGTCCGAATCGGCCTCGACAAGATCGCGGGATGGATTCGGCCGGAGGCGCTGGACGACTACGCCGCCGCCGGAGGTCCCCTGATCTCGTCCGAGGAGCTCCGCATCTCCGAGGTCCGCCGCCGCCTCGGCAACCCTCGCTTCTGCGTCCTGGACGTGAGGACCGCTGCGGAGCACGCCGCCGGCCACATGAAGGGCGCAATCAACATCTCGCACACGCGCTTGGCCGAACGCACCGACGAGCTCCCCCGGGACAAGCGCCTCTTGGTCCACTGCCTCAGCGGCGGACGGGCGTCGGCGGCGGCGTCCTTCCTGGAGCGGGCGGGCTTCGCGGCCAGCCCCGTCAACGACTTCTTCCGATGAAGCGCCGGACGCCCCGGCGACCGCTAGCCGCTCGTTCTCTCGCGACGGCCTCCGGGGCGGCGCTGCCGGCCTGCCTCCTCGCAGCGTTGCCGGGGGTCGCCCAAGCCCAGACCGACCAGCCCTGGCGCTTCTCCGGCGACCTCAGCTTCGTCCAGACCGGCGGCAACGCCCAGTCGTCCACCTTGGGGCTGGCGGCCACCGTCTTCCGAAGCGGGGAGAGCGCCGAGCTCAAGGTCGAGGCGGGCGGCGTCAGGACCCGCACCACCCGCACCGAACGGACGGCCCGGGGCACGGCGGACGCCTACCGGGTCGAGGAGCGGTCGGAGAGCAGGGTGTCGGCCGAGAACTACTACCTGCGGTTGCGGCTGGACTTGACGCTGTCGCGACGGTCCACGGTCTTCGGCAAGTCCGACTGGACCAGAAACACCTTCGCCGGCGTGGCCGCCCGCTACCTGACCGCCGCCGGCATCTCGACCCGCTGGATCCAGAGGGAGGAGTGGCGGCTGCGCACCAGCTACGCCGCGACGTACACCTTCCAGCGGGACGTGGTCGCCAACCCGGCCACCGACGACAACTTCGTCGGGCTGCAGCTGTCGGCGGACCACTGGCAGCGCCTCGGCGACGACACGGAGTGGACCAGCACCCTGGTGATCGACGGCAACGGGCTGGACCTGCCCGACGTCCGCGGCGACTGGACCAACGCCCTGAGCGTCGCCGTGACCGACAGCTTCGGGCTCAAGACCACTTATCGCCTGCTCTTCGACAACCGCCCGGCGCTGGCCAGCCTGCCGCTGGTGTCGCCCACCGAACCTGTGTCGCCCACTGAAGAGCCCGCCGGCGCCGTGTCCGTGGCTCGACGCAAGCTCGACCGCGTGCTTACCCTGGCGGTGGTGGTGACGCTGTAGGGCGCGCGCGCCGCCCCTGCGCCGTCGCGTACGCGCCCGGCGGTCAGTTCCCCTCCCGGGAGCTGGTCCGCGCTCCCTGCACCGGGCTCGGTTCTCGACCAGCCCGCAGGCCGAAATCCTCTCCTTCCACGTAGGGCTCGCCGAAGCGCAGCAAAGTGGTGAGGGGGTTGTGTCCCGGCTGGATCGTGACGACGTAGAGCCGGTCGTACTCCATCTCGTGAATCGGACCCGACGGATCGCCTCCCAAGGCCGCCGTCAGCTCGGGCGTCGTGTTGCTGTGGCCGACCACCAAGTGTCGCCCGGGCGAGGCCCTGATCGCGGCAGCCACCGCCGCCAACTCCCCGGCGTCGTAGATCTGCGGCTCGAGCCCGGCGGCCTCGGCGATCGGCTGCGCTGTTCCCCGCGTGCGCTTCCAGTCCGTCGTGTGGACGTGGGTCAGGACGACGTCGGCCAAGAGCGCCTGCAGGATCCGCACCCGAATCTGGCCGGCCACGGCCAGCGGAGGGTCGTTGGTTCCGTCGTCCGCCTTTTCGGCGTGGCGAACCAAGTAGACGACGACCGGTCCTTGCGGGCTCGGGCTCGGGAGGATCGCCTGGGTCGTCGCGCCCGCGGTCGGCGACGGCGCGAGGGCAGGGACGAAGACGCCTGCGACGAGGAGGAGGAAGAAGCGAAGGGGAGCGCAGCCGGCAACCGCGGAGGCGAACGGGAAGGTGGGGGCGAGGAGGGGCGGCGTCATCCGGGGCAGCTTTTTCTGGGCTTGGCAACGGGACCACTTGCGGCGAACGGGGCTTACACTATGACACATATGTTTCCAAACGGCAAGCAAAATCTTCGGGAGGGCCTGTTGGAGGCAAGCGAAGCCGGGAGCCGTCCGCGTTCCGCCCACTGGTCGGGCGCCCCCTTCCGTGCGACCTTGGAAAGCGAGCCGGAAGGACGGGCCGAGGGATCGCCGCAGGGAGTCCAGCAACGGGCTCGCCGGTGGAGGAAAGTCCGAGCTCCGCAAGGCAGGATGCCGGGTAACGCCCGGGCGCCGCGAGGCGACGGAAAGTGCCGCAGAGAGCAGACCGCCGATGGTCCCCGCCGCCGGGGACACAGGCAAGGGTGAAAGGGTGCGGTAAGAGCGCACCGGGCCGCTGGCAACAGAGGTCGCATGGCAAACCCCATCCGGAGCAAGGCCAAATAGGGGACGAGGGACCGCCTGTCCCGTCCGAGTCCCGGGTAGGCCGCTAGAGGTCCGAAGCAATTCGGGTCCCAGATGAATGATCCCGCCCCCAGGCGCCCCTTTGCGGGACCTGGGGTCACAGAACTCGGCTTACGACGCCCGTCCTTCCGGCTTCGCCGACCGTCGCCGGCCGGAGTCCGCCCCCTTGACCCGGAGCCGGCGATTTAGGATCATTGTTGCCCGGCCCGCCGCTTGCGGGTCTGGATTTCTCGCAGGTCGCGACGCTTCCGCCGGGTCGCGGCTCGCGGGTTTCCACCTCGGCGCCCGTAGCTCAGCTGGATAGAGCGCTGCCCTCCGGAGGCAGAGGTCAGAGGTTCGAATCCTCTCGGGCGTACTGGGCCGCGCGTCCCATCTCCAGACCGCTTGCGCTACGTCGCTTCCTCGGCGCGGGCGTCTCCAGGGTGGCTCCGCGCGCGTCGCAGACGCACGGGCGAGGCCGCCCGCGCCCGCAGGTTCAGCATCTCCACGAAGATCGAGAACCCCATGGCGAAGTAGATGTAGCCCTTGGGGACGTGCTGGCCGAAGCCCTCCGCGACCAGGATCATCCCCAGGAGCAGCAGGAACGACAGAGCCAGCATCTTCACGGTCGGATGGTCGTTCACGAAGCGCGAGACCGTCGTGGCGGAAGCCATCATCACCACCACGGCCAGCACTATGGCGATCACCATCACCATGAAGTCGTCCGCCAAGCCGACCGCGGTGATCACCGAGTCCAGCGAGAACACCATGTCCATGACGGCGATCTGGAGGAGGACCGCGCCGTAGCCCGCTCGCTTGGTCGAGTCGCCGTGCCCTTCGTCCCCCTCCAGCCGGTGGTGGATCTCCCGGGTCGACTTCGTCAGGAGGAAGAGGCCGCCGCCCACCAGGATCAGGTCCCGCCCGGAGAAGCCGCGACCGAAGAGCTCGAACCACGGCTCGCTCAGCCGCATGATCATGGAGATCGTTCCCAGGAGCGCGATCCGGGTCGCCATGGCCAGCAGCAGCCCCACCCGGCGGGCGCTCGCTTGCTGGCTTCGGGGAAGCTTGTCGGCGAGGATCGAGATGAAGACGATGTTGTCGATTCCCAGGACGATCTCAAGGACCGCCAGGGTTGCCAATGCGATCCAAGCTTCGGGGCTTGCGATCCATTCCATCTTGGGAGCGGTCCTTGTGGCAGGAGGAGCGGGGGGTTGAACTGGGCGACGGCGGCTGAACGCCGAAGCCCGGTTGCACTCCGCCGAAAGGGAGTCGGTGGGAAGGTAGTCCATCGCTGCGACCGCAACAGAACAAGGAGCAGGGAACCATGGCCGGCTACTCGGGTACGCCTTTGGCAAGGAAGCTGGGAGTTCGGAGCGGCAGCAGAGTTGGATGGGACGGCGCGCCGGCCGGGTTTCGGGCGTCGCTGGACCTGCCGCCGTCGGTGGTCGTCGATCTCGGGTTCGACAAGGAGCGAAGATGGGACGTGATCGTCGCCTTCGTTGCGGAGTCCGGCACGCTGGCGCTGGCGCTGGAGCGCTTCCCGCCGCTGATCCGGTGGGACGGCGGGCTGTGGCTGGCTTGGCCCAAGCGGAGCAGCGCCCTCGCCGGGGAGCTTCGGGACTCCCACGTCCGCCGAGCCGGGCTGGACGCGGGGCTCGTGGACAACAAGGTGTGCGCCGTGGACGAGGACTGGTCCGCGCTGCGGTTCGTGTACCGGAGGGCGGATCGGCCCAAGCAGCCTTGACGGTCGCCCGGAGCGGGGCGGTGGGATGGCCGCGGGGGGTGACGGCCCCCGGCTCCGGGGGATGGCGGACCCGGTCCCGGACGCCGACATTTGCAGCATCGAGAGGAGGATGCCGTGGGAGCGCTTGAGAGAAGCGGGACGCCCCGAAGGCGGGCCCGGACTCGGCCGGCCAGCGGCCCGGGGCCGACGACCGGGACCTTGCAGCCCCCGGTGGTGCGTCCGGCGGCCGTGGTCTTGGCGGCGCTCGGGCTTCTGGCGGCGGCGCGGGCGCCGTCGGCCGCCCAGCAGGGAGACGCGCGGGACGAGTACCTGCGGGCCGCGGCCGAGCACTTCCGGTTCTCGCCTCGGGAAGTCTCCGTGCTGACCCGATGGGGACTCTCGGCCGACGAGATCCCGGTCGTGCTCTTCGTCGCCCGGCAAGCGGGCGTGTCGCCGGACGTGGTGGTGGCGCGGCGCCGGCAAGGCGGAAGCTGGATGGAGATCGCGACGGGCTACGCGATTCACGCGGGGAACTTCCACGTGCCCGTGCAGGGCGCGCCGGGCTTCCTCGCCGACGCCTACGAGCGCTTCGACGCGGTGGACGCGTCCCAGTGGAGCACCGTGCGCCTCTCCGACGACGAGGTCGTGGGGCTGGTGAACGTTCGCTTTCTCGCCCGCCACTTGAGCATCTCCGCCGGGAGGGTGCTGGGCGAGCTGGCCCAAGGCGACGTCGTGGAAGGCTACCGGCGCCTCCGGGGCGGCGGCCGTTGACGAAGAGCCGGCCGGCCGACAAGCCGGAAGGCGAGACGCGGCCGCGCTTCGTTCCCCTGTCGTCGTTCGCCGAGTACCCGGCGGAAGAAATGGAGAGGCGGGCGGTCCGCTTCCGATCCCAGGCCGCTCGACGCCGGACGGTGAGGGAATACAGCGAGAGGCCGGTGCCCCGCAGCGTGGTGGAGGAGTGCATCCGGGCGGCGGGAACCGCGCCCAGCGGGGCGAACCATCAGCCCTGGCACTTCGTGGTCGTCACCGACCCTCGGACCAAGTCCCGCATCCGAGCGGCCGCCGAGGAAGAGGAACGCGCCTTCTACAACGGCGGCGCGCCCCAGGAGTGGCTGGACGCGCTGGCGGCCCTGGGCACCGACGAGCACAAGCCCTTCCTGGAGGAAGCGCCCTGCCTGATCGCCGTCTTCGCCCAACGCTGGGAGCTGCGCCCGGACGGCGCCAAGGTCAAGAACTACTACGTTCAGGAGAGCGTCGGCATCGCCACTGGCATCCTCGTGACCGCCCTTCACCACGCGGGCTTGGCGACCCTGACCCACACGCCGTCGCCCATGAGCTTCCTCAACCGCATACTTGACCGGCCGGCGAACGAGCGGCCTTTTTTGCTGTTGGTCGTGGGCTACCCCGCCGAGGACGCCCAAGTGCCGGAGATTCGCAAGAAGCCGTTGGAGGCGATCGCCAGCTTTGTGTGACGGCGCGCGTCGGCGCGCGACCGCCGAGTCCTCCGCGCCAGGCTGCCTCCTCCACGCCCGACGCGCCTTCCACACCTGAACGGAGCAAGGATCATGGGCGTCGACTTGGTGCCCGAGCGGTCGCCGGAAGCGGTCCGCATCTTCACTCGCGCCCTCCTGCGGGACCTGCAGGCGCTCCAGCGCATCCTGGCCGACGGACTGATCGAGTCCGGCGTGCGGCGCTTCGGGGCCGAGCAGGAGATGTTCCTGGTGAACCAGGCCTGGCGCCCGGCCCCCGTCGCCGTGGAGGTCCTGGACGACCTGGACGACGAGCCCTTCACCACCGAGCTGGCCCGCTTCAACCTGGAGGCCAACTTGTCGCCCAGGGTGCTGGAGGGCACGTGCTTCTCCGCCATGCACGCGGAGCTGGACGCCCTCGTGGAGCGGGTGCGCGACGCGGCCAGGCGGCAGAAGGCCGAAGTCGTGCTCACCGGAATACTGCCCACGCTGGGCAAGTCGGACCTGTCGATCGAGAACATCACCCCCCGGGCCCGCTACTACGCCCTCAACGAGACGATGCTGGCGGCGGGCGGCGGCGCCTTCCGGCTCCGCATCCGGGGCACCGACGAGCTCATGATCGAGCACGACTCGGTGATGCTCGAATCCTGCAACACCAGCTGCCAGGTCCACTTGCAGGTGACGGCGGACGAGTTCGCCCACTTCTACAACGTGGCCCAGGCGGTGACCGGTCCGGTGCTGGCGGCGTCGGCGAACTCGCCGCTCCTCTTCGGGCGCCGGCTCTGGGCGGAGACGCGGATCGCGCTCTTCCAGCAGTCGCTGGACACCCGAGGCGCCGACCTCCACATGCGGGAGATGAGCCCTCGGGTCCGCTTCGGCGGCAGCTGGCTCAAGTCCGCGGTCACCGAGCTCTACCAGGACGACATCGCCACCTTTCGCGTGCTCCTCGCCCGGAAAGTGGACGAGGACCCGCTGGCGGTGCTGGACCAGGGCGGGGTCCCGGAGCTTCAGGCGCTCCAGCTGTACAACAGCACCGTCTACCGCTGGAACCGGCCCTGCTACGGCGTCGGCGGCGGCAAGCCCCATCTGCGGATCGAGTGCCGCGCCCTTCCGGCGGGACCGACGACGCTGGACGAGATGGCCAACGCGGTGCTGTGGATCGGCGCGGTGCTGGGAATCGCCAAGTCCACCCCCGACTTCACCGAACGGATGGAGTTCGACGACGCCAAGGCCAACTTCCTGGCCGCGTCCCGCCTGGGACTGAACGCGGGGATGTCGTGGCTGGACGGCGAGAGCGCCCCGGCGAGCCGGATCATCCTGGAGCGGCTCCTGCCGGCGGCGGAAGAGGGGCTGGCGGCGTATCCGGTGGAGCCCGAAGAGGTGGAGAAGTACTTGGGCGTGGTCCGGCGGCGGGTCGAGGCGGGGGTCACGGGCGCCAGCTGGGCTCTGCGCTCGATGAGCAAGCTGAAGGGGGCGGGCACGAAGGGCGAGCAGCTGGCTGCGCTGACCGCGGCGACGGTCCGCCAGCAGGCCGAGGGGACGCCGGTGTCCGAGTGGGGGCCGGCGGAGCTCCACGAGGCCGGCGGGTGGAAGTACAACTACCTCCGCGTCGAGCAGTACATGACCACGTCGCTGACGACGGTGAACCAGGACGAGCTGGTGGAGCTGGTGGCGTACCTGATGGACCTGCGCCAAGTCCGCCACGTCCTCATCGAGGACAGGGACCACCGGCTCGTGGGGATCGTCTCCTACCGGTCCGTGCTGCGGCTGATGGCCGAGGGGCGCACCCAGGCCGAAGCCGACAGCACCCCGGTGAGCGCCGTGATGGAGCGGGACCCGGTGACGGTGGTGCCCGAGACGCCCACCCTGGAGGCGATCCGCAAGATGCGGAAGCACAAGGTGTCGGCGCTTCCCGTGGTGCGGGCCGGCCAGCTGGTGGGGTTGGTGAGCGAGACCGACTTCATGCCGATGGCCTACCAGCTGCTGGAAGACCGCCTCCAGGAAGAGTAGGCGGTGTTCTTGGCGACGGGGCCGGTCGCGTGGGTTTCCGGGAGGTCGGACGGCCCGCTGCTCCTCTGCGTCGGGGGGCTCCACGGGAACGAGCCGGCGGGCGTGCTGGCGCTTGAAGAGGTGCTGGGCGGGCTGGAGGCGCGCCGGGACCGGATGCGGGGCGACTTCGTGGCCGTGGCCGGGAACTTGGGGGCGCTGGCGGCAGGGAGGCGGTTCGTGGCCTACGACCTGAACCGCGCATGGACGGCGGACCGGGTGGCGGAGCTGGGTGGCGGCGGTGGCGGCGAGCGCTCGGTGGCGGGTGCAAAGGTGCTGGAAGCGCACAACCGCGACGAGCGGGGCGCTTCGTCCAACGGGCAGGGGGCGGGGGAGGGGGGAGCCGCGGAGGACGCCGAGGTGCGGCGCCTGCTGGCCGTGCTGGCCGAAGTCGCGGAGCGGAGGCGGGGGCCGGTGTTCGTGCTGGACATCCACACGACTTCGGGCGGCGGGGGCGCGTTCACGACGACCTCGGACTACCTGGGCAACCGCCGCTTCGCCATGGAGATACCCGCGCCGCTGGTCCTGGGGCTGGACGAGGCGATCGAAGGCACGCTGATCGGCTACCTGGACGACTTCGGCTACACGACGGCGGTCTTCGAGTGCGGGCAGCACGAGGAGGACGAGGCGGTCAGGCGGGCGGTGTCGGCAGTGTGGCTGGCGATCGGCGCTGCCGGCCTGCTGGAGGAGGACGACGCCCCCGAGGCCCGGGGCGGGCGGAAGGCGCTGCGCCGAGCGTTCCGAAGGCTCCCGCGAGTCCTCGAGGTCCGCTACCGCCACCCCGCGGAGGACGAGGACGGCTACATGAGCAGGCCGGGCTTTCTCAACTTTCAGCCCGTGCGGGCCGGCGAAGTGCTGGGCGACGACCGGCGGGGTCGGGTGACGGCTCCGGAGAGCGGCCGCATCCTGATGCCGTTGTACCAGGAGCAGGGCGAAGACGCCTTCTTCGTGGTGCGTGCCTTTTCCCGGTTCTGGCTGTGGCTCTCCTGGGGATTGCGGCGGGCAGGGCTCGGAAGGCTGGCCCACTGGCTGCCGGGCGTCCGACGGGACCCGCGACGGCGCGGCGTGGTGGTGGTCGACCGGCGCGTGGCGCGTTGGGGAGCTCTGGGGGCGATGCGCCTGCTGGGCTACCGGCCCGAGTCCGACGACGGCGAGACGCTGGTGGCCACCGCGCTGGACCACGACCTGCGGGACCCGTAGGGGCAGACGGGCCAGCCCCCGCCGGCAGGTCTCTCATTCGTCTCGGCGGTCCCTCATGTAGGCGACCAGCACCGGGACGGCGTGGCTCAGGTGGGAGCGGACGGTCGCGGGGGACACGCCCAGTTCGTCGGCGACCTCGTTGGTGGTCTTCTTCTCGACCAGCCGCAGCAGGACCACCCTCCTCTGCTTGCGCGGCAGCGTTTCGACGGCTTCGTCGAAGGCAAGGCGCTGGTCTTCCTCGTCGGCCGCCGCCAGCGGGTCCGGATGTCGCAGCGAGGCCGCCTTGCAGTGGCGAAGTTCGTCGGCGTACCTCTCGGATGATTCGGCCTCTTTCCGTCGCTTCTTGTAGTCGTCCACGCACACGCTTCGAATGAGCTTGTAGAACCAGCTTCTGAACGCCCCTCGGCTGCGGTATCCGGCAGCCGCGCGGCAGAGCCTTTCCCACGAAGCTTGGTGAAGGTCCGCGGCGTGGTCGGCGTCGACGGCGTACTGCCAGCAAACCTTGTAGACGAACGGAGACTCCTGGGCCACGAACTTGCTGGCGAAGCGCGGGTCGGACGAGAACCGCTCGGGGTCGAACTCCAAGCGAGAAGCCAAGCGGCATCCTCCCGTCCGCGGGGATCAAGGGGCGGGCCAGCAGTGTCGAGCGGGCCAGCGGTCAAGGGGGCGAAGTGGCGAGCGTCGCGCCGACCTCCTGTCGCCAGTTTTGCTTCTGGAGCCAGCTTGCGGTCGCGCCGCCGGCAAGCGCGAAGAGCGCCAGCTCGATCATGGCCTCGGCGGGATGAACGGGCTTGGTCGCGAGAATTGCGGCCAGCGTCGCCGCAGCTCCCAGCGCTCCAGCGCACCACAGGTCGACGGGCCGAAGAGCCCTGTGCCGGGCCTCCGCCTCGTCGCGACGGGCGACGGCTCGGCGTCGCACCATTTCCTGAGCCCGGACGACCACTTGGTCTGGCACGGGCACTGGGCTCTCGGCCTGGAACGCGGTCCGCACCGACCGAACCAGTCGCAGGGCGTCGCCGCAGGTCGGGCATGTGTCCAAGTGCTCCTTCACCTCCGGTTCGACGGCGAGGCGAGATGTCGCGTCGTCGCCGAAGTCGATCAGCAAGTCGATCTCTGGACACTTCACCGGACAGCTCCTCCTGTTGTCGGGCGACAACTCGACCCTACCGGGCGGCGTTTGCGTGCGCAAGGCGAGCCCACGTCCACAGCGCAACCGCTTCCGCCAGAGGCAAGGCAAGGGGACTCCAAGTGGCGAGCGTCCCCGACGTCGACGTCCAGTCGCGGGCGTAGAAAGTGGTCCAGGCGAGCAGCGCCCAGAACGCAGTCCCGCCCAGCCAAGCTGCTCCCAGCCGAGCGTTCCGACGAACGGGCGGAGGCAGGCCGCTGGTGAGCTGTCCGCTCCACAGCCCAATGAGCGTGTTGACCACTGCGAAGGCGGCGAAGACGATCGGCGTGTGGAGCATGACCCGGAGCCACTCAGGCGGGGTTCGTTCGGTATGGTCGACCGACAGCGAGTAGTTGCCGTCCGCCGGAGGGTTCTCTTCCACATAGCGGATGTTGCGCAGGATGCCGGCCGGCGTCTCTGGACCGAAGGGCCTGGACACCGAAGCGACTGCGCCGTCTTCGACCGACGCCGCATGTTGCGCCAATGGTTCGGCAACGGCGACGAGCAGGTATGCGGTCACTCCCGCGACCAAGCCGGCCCGCAAGGCGTCCGCCGCGCCTCTTTGACCCAGGACGCCGTGAAGCCGGCAACCCGCCGCGAACGCCGCGAAGGGGAGCACGAACCCCAAGTCCCTGGCCACGATCCCCAGCCAGTCCAAGATCGATCTGGAACGGCCATGGGGCCCGCCGACGAACTCGAAGCCGAGGAGCAGCAACGTCAGCGCACCAGCCCATCCGAAGGCAGCCCCAAGGGCTGGAACGACGCGTCCGACGGTTCCGCGTCGGGTTCCTCTGGAGGAGGCGCTAATGTCGGTTGCCTCCGCACTCTTCGTCGGACTTGCAGCTGGCGGGGGAAAACCAGCAGCAGTCTCGGCAACAGTAGGCCTCGGGACCCTCGCCTCGGCAGCAGTCGACGGGGCCGGTCGAGGCCGGTTGCGGCTGTGGACGTGCCGACATTCGGCCCCCGAATGCCAGCAGGGCGTTCAGGACGACGAGAGCTGCGATGATCCGCTTCTCCATGATGTGTTCCCTGTGTGGTTGGTGCGAATGATGTGGTTGGTCGGTGATGCCGCTATCTCGCGCAGCTTGGTGCCGTGACCCTCTGCCACGACCTGCCCATCTCGGTCGAGGGCGAAGACCCACGGCGTCCGACGAACGATTGCCCCGTCAGCCGTCCCGACGGCAACGCCCCATGCTTTGGCTCCCGCGTACGCCGGGCTTGGCGACAAGGCGATCACCGCGAACGGGCGTTCATCCGACTCCCTCAACCACTGGACCCAATCGGCCGCGACCCGGTCGGAGTGGGGGCATTCGGGATCGAAAACGAATGCTAGGAGCGGCGTGCCGGATGCCAGACGACGCCCCGTACCGTCAGGGCCCGTGAAGCGGACGCTCGACAAGTCGGCACCAACACCGATCGGCCCGGAATTCGTGCTTGGCCGTTCCTTTCCCATCGCAAACACCTGGACGCCCGCCAGAGCCAAAAGGCCGATGCTGCACACTCGGCTCGCGCTCATGGTGCGGACTGTACCGCAAAGTGTGGAATCGGCGCTCCTGCTTCAACCCATTCCTGGATCTCTCCAAGCCCCACCATCCGTGCAAGCACGCGTTCGTTGGCAACTGACCGCTGGTCGCCTTCGACCGCCAGGGTCCGACGGACAATGATGATCTGCGGCGTTCCGGCCGGACCAGGCAGGTCCTCGTATACGTATCTGCGGATGCCTTCGTTGAACCATCCGTGTCCAGCTGTCGTCTCGTCGAACGCACCAAATTTCTGGAGGTGCTTCATGCCTGTGGCTGCACTGCGGTCGCGGGCGATCCCCACGGCCGCGAACGCCGCACCGGCCGACTGAACGCGCCGTTGAAGGTTGATCTTCAGCTTTCGCACGAGATACGGGAGGCCCGGAGCGTTGGACCAGTAGCAAGAGGAGGATCCCAGGTAGACCAGGAGAACCTCTTCCCCGGGTTCGACCGGGGACGCGGGAACGTACCGACTGGACTCGACGGCGGGCACTCGCCATGCGATACTCACGTCCGGCACCGGCATCAAGCCCACAGCGCCGAGCATGAAGCCGATGCCGAGCACAGTGCCAGCCGCAACCAGATTGCGTCTCATGTCGCCTCCCGTTGCTTGGGGAAGACGCGGACTTCAACTGCAGGATAGGGATCAGTGTATACAGCCACGTACCGATTTGCTCCGACCGCCTTGATCATGGGCAACGAGTCGCTGATCCAAGCCCCGTGACCCGAGTTCACGTCTACAAGATAGCTGCGAACGGTTTGCCCGACCGGCTTTGTCGGATCGTCTTCCCGGGGTCCTTCGAGATACGATTGCAACAGGAGCACGCTTCGCGACACGCGGACTGCCCCCTCGATTGTTTCCGATGGTCCGTCGCCTGTGAACTGTACATATGGAGTGCCGTTGGGCTCCATGCCGGAAGTGATCTGCATTTGAGCGAAGTCCTCCACCCATGCAGACCAAAGCGAAGTTCGTTGCATCAGCTCGTATGATCGCACAATCGGCAGGTACTGAAACGCGTACACGACGCGCGGTGGCGAATCGAAGCAACCAATCGGTCCGTCCGACAGCTGGTTGCCAATGAGGGCGTGTCGCGTACGGTACCCCTCCCCGAAGTGTTGGACCATCTCGCCTTCGTGGACGTCCACCTCGTGGATGATCGTGTTGTCCTCTTCCCATCCCGACACGAAGACGCGGCCTTTCACCGAACAGATGCCTTCAGGAACCAGCGGGACACTCGCCGTCCTGACGTACTTGTAGCCGTCGTCCGATCGGGCGAAGATCTTCAGCTGGTTGCCGCGATCCGCAACGACCATCAGATCGTCGGCCAGCACTTCAATCCCCTTGGGGTCTCTGAACTCGCTGGGCCCCTCGCCCGCGTCGCCGACGGCGAAAAGGTACTCTCCCGTCGGATCGAAAACGCGCACTTGGTGATTTCGTCGGTCGAGCACGAACAGGTTGTCGTCCCCGTCCATCGCAACGTCGGCGACGAGGCCGAAGACTTCCGGCCCCGTCGAATCGAGGCCCAGCTCACCGAGCCTGACGACCGGCTGGGCAGCGAGAAGAGCGTCCCGCGCTGCGAGCCATGCGAGGGAGTCGTCCGGCGAAAGCACACCGTCCGGAAAGGGACCGCCGACGATTGTGGGACTGCCCGCCGCGGGAACGTTCTCTGGTGTGGGGTGGAACGTAGGGCTCGGCGTGGCATCCACGCACGCCAGCGTCGCCAGCACGAGAATCGACGGAGCTGGCCGTCGGCTCGATGCGGTGCCGGTTCGAAACATCAGCATTTCCACAGCTCCTGTATCTTGGGTGTGGTAGGAGAAGATCATTCCAAGCGGCTCTCCGGCCAGAGGCCGCGACTAGCATTAGTAGCGACCTCTGGCCGGAGACTGTGGGGCCTCAGGCGGGCCGGCACGCGGTTGTCTTGCAGCCGCTGCCCTGCATCGTGCAGGCGGTGCCCTCGCCAGGGTTGTCCTGGCACCACCGCCCGCGTTCGCACTCGTCCGCCTCGCAGGCGGGCCCCTGTGCTTTTGCCGGCGGTGGGGTCACCAGCCCGGCAACGATGGTGCCGCCGATGCCGCCGACGGCCAGGACCCGAGGAGTCCCAGGCTTGTCGCCAGGATTCTCGGGATTCGGGAAACGAGGTCCATGTCTTCCTCCTCTCGGTTGCGTGTTGGACCTGTACTCTGACAACCGAATACGTGGAAAAACGTGGAAGGACGGAGTTCCGCAAGGGTGTTCCGAGCGTTGTTCCGGCTGGCGGAGAGCGTTGCCGCCAAAGGGCTTGGCCAAGTCCAGGACCACCGTAAGAGCGGAGAGGAAGCTGGCGGCGGCTTCCCCGGGAAGGGGCTTGGCACCGCGTCGCGTACTCGAGTCCACCTATCGGCGCGCCGCCTGGCCCTTGGCCTCGGCGTCGGCCAGGTCCCAGGCGACGGCCTCCACGAATCGCTTGTTCTTGGCCAGTCCGAAAATGGGCTCTTCCCCTGTTTCGGTGGGCCGTAGTAGGATGAACGGGAGGACGGCGTGACTCTTGGAGCGAGGAGAGCGAACGGAGATGCGGGAGTGGGTGGAGCGGCTGATGGGGCTGGGGCCGGAGTGGCGGATCGAGCACGTGGACGAGGACTCGGAACGCCAGGAGGCGCGGGTGGTGCTGGCGTGCAGGGCGGGCTCGCCTTTGCGGTGCCCGGAGTGCGGGCGGACGTGTCCGGGCTACGACGTGCGGCGCCGGGAGTGGCGCGGGCTGGACGCATGGGGATACAAGACGTTCGTGGTCCACGACGTGCCGCGGGTGGAGTGTCCGGAGCGCGGGGTGGTGCCGACGCGTGTGCCGTGGGCGGAGGGGCGGTCGAGGTACACGGCGGCGTTCGAGTCGCTGGTGATCGGCTGGTTGCGCGAGGCGAGCGTGCTTGCGGCCGCTTGGCGCAGGAGCCGTGCGCCGGCGTTGGACGAGACGGCCCCGCCGTCGAAGGCGGCCACCACCTTGCGTCCGCTCAAGGCTTGCTGGTCCGTGGTGGCGTTGAGCGCGGTGGCGCCGTCGCTCTTTCCTGTGTCCGGCACGCCGCTTCGGGCTCAAGACGTCCTTCCGCTCCCCGCCGCCGACCAGCCGCTCGAGGGCGACCTGCAGAACGTCTACCGGATCGGCGGCGCCGACGGCGAAGCATGGGAAAGCTTCGGCAGCATCGACGGGCTGGCCTTCGACTCCGAGGGGAGACTGCACGTGTTCGACGGGACGTCGCTCCAGATCGTGGTCGTCGACCCGGAGGGCGGCTTCGTCCGCATGGTCGGCAAGAAGGGAGAAGGACCTGGCGAGTTCAGTTCCGCGGCGGGGGCGAGCTTCACCGTCTTGAGGAGCGGTCGCGTCGTCGTGTACGAGATGGTTCGGAGGACATTCCACGTCTTTGGTCCCGCCGGCGACTTCGAGCGCACGGTTCCTCTGCCTTCTGATGGTTCCTATCTCGTCCGGATCCCCGGACTGCAAGCCACTGCCGACGGAGATGTGATCTCCACCGGGGCTGTGGGCCGCTTCATGCGAGACGAGGACGGTCTGTCTTCCGCGACGGCTGCTTTCGTGGAGCGCTTTGTTCTGGCCGGCGAGGAGGCCGTTTCGGAGGCCGTTGTCGAAGCGTGGCGGCCGGACGGCGAGCTGGCCTTGGCGCCCGAGCTGTTCGCAGGAACCCTTCCCGACGGGGGCGTCGCGTTCTCCGACACGTCGACGTACGCGATCAAGATCGTGGCCTCCGGCAACGCCAACGCCGTGTCTCGCGTGCTCGCGAGGCCCTTTCTGCCCGCGTCCGTGACAGACCGCATTCGCGACGCCCACAGAGAGGACTTGCTGGCCCAAGCCGACCGGATGGAGCGCAACGCCGAGCGAGCCGGACTGAGTGGATTGGCCGCCATGGGCGTCAACTTCCTTCGGCAAGAAGCCAAGGACGCCGAATTCTACCACGAGTTTCCGGTCGTCGGCGGCCTGAAGACCGGCTGGGACGGCGCGATCTGGGTCCAGCGCAACGGCGATCTGCCGGGCGAAGAAGGTCCCATCGACATCTTGACCGCCGACGGTCGCTACTACGTGGGCACCATGGCCCCCGGCTCGCCCGCCATGCCCGACGCGTTCGGCCCCGAAGGACTTCTCGCCTTTGAAGAAGCCGACGAGCTCGACGTGCCGGTCGTCGTCGTGCGTCGGTTGCCGCCGGAGTTCCTGAAGCCACCGAGTCGCCAGTGACCTCTTGGTCTGGATCGCCCCAGGAACTCCTCCGTTCGCTGAGCCCCGCGGAGATTGAGGCTGCGCCAGAGTGCCTCTACTGGAAGGGGGCGCCGCTCGTTGCTGGACGTCGGAACCGGGTGGCGGTGGTCGGGTCGCGCCGGGCTACAGCCCAGGGACTGGCCCAGGCAGAGGCAGCTAGCTAGCTAGCTAGGCTAGGCTAGTGTCCCAGTTTCCGCCTGGAACGCTTCCGCAACGCGCCAACTTCCCCCGCCGAAACCCTGCTGGAGGAAGGCACTTTGGATCGCGTGATCGACGACATGCCCTACCGAAGCGGTGAATCGCTTGTCTTCTGACGTCGTCCGGTTCGGATCGTCGCTTGTCTATCGTCCAGGCCTGCTGCGCAGGAACGTCCTCGAGGCCGCGGTCAACGCCGTTGCCCACCGGGACTACGCCATCAAGGTCTCGTTGCGGGTCTGACGATCCGCGGCAGGTGGCTGGACGAGGATTGCGAGGCAGGCCATATTGTAAGCTTGGGTCCCCCAAATCTCAGGTGAGGAGCATGCCATGGCCAGTCCCCATCACGACGACTACCCTCGCGCCGCCCGCCGGCACTTGGTCGACGCCACGGTGCTCAAGACGCGCCAGCGCTACGACGGCGCGGCCTATCTTGCGGGATACGTGGTCGAATGCAGCCTCAAGGCACTGATCAAGGCGGAGACGGGACAGGTGGACCGAACTCACGACTTGTCCAGGTTGCGCGACACCCTAACTCGCCTCATCCGCCTTGCCGATGCTCGAACCGCTCGACTTGCCGAACCTCTGGTTGGTCTTCTGCGGTGCTCTGGGGTTCTCGCATGGGACCCCCAGATGCGTTACCGGACTTCCGAGGTTGGGGCCGATCAAGCACAAAGATGGGTTCTCGATGCACAAGTCGTCTATTCGGCCGTAATCGGCGCTATGACTATGGACGGTCTGATCCCATGAACCCCAGGTCGCTGGCCGCGAACGGCCCAATACGCCACTTCGACGACGCGTATGCGAACGCTGTTGCTTCCCTGGGAGACCTGCTCCAGACGAAGGCCGACGGTTGGCGAGCCCTTCTGATCGCGGACCTGACCGGGCGGCTGCGCATCATTCTTTGGTGTCCCCCTGGGAGTTGGGACGAGGGGCAACGCAGCTTCGCCCAGGCGATGATCTCCGCCTGCGGACCGTACTGGTCGGGCGATGTTGTGCAGGGTCGCACGGGCAATGATCACCCGGATGCTTCTTGGCAGGAAGAGGCTTGGGAACAAGCGGAGAGCGTCGAAGGGCCTTGCCGCCGCTTGAGGACGATGCAACGGCACAGGGCCAAGTCGGCTTGGTTCGACACTCCAAACGACCCGCCGTGGCCAGGCGGCGAGAACAGCTGCACGATCGCGCTCTTCTACTCGTTCAAGGGGGGTGTTGGTCGCTCCACAGCCCTCGCCGCGGCCGCGTTGCGACTGGCCGCCGACGGAGAACGCGTTGTCGTCGTGGACGCCGACTTCGACGCTCCGGGCGTGGGGTCGTTCTTGCCCGATCGCGACGGCGCCACCTCCCGTCACGGAGCGGTCGACTACCTGCTTGAGCAACCCGTCTTGGCGACCGGCGATGCGGATGCCGTCATTGATGACTACCTTCACAGATGCTCCTTCACGCATTCCGGCATCGACGGGGAAATACTTGTCCTTCCCGCCGGAACACTGAACACCGCCTTCATCCACAAGCTTGCGCGAGTAGGCTACGCACGTTCGTCGTCCGACGACACGCATCCTTTTGTGTCTTTGTTGCAGACGATTCGAAAAACCCTGGAGCCTAGTTGGATACTGGTGGATTCGCGGGCGGGACTTGGGGAGATTTCCGGTCTTCTGACAAGCGGCCTGTGTCACATAAACGTGCTGTTCGGAGCGCTTGCGGAGGCAAGTTGGCATGGCGTCGGACTGTTGCTTGATCGACTGGGCGCGAGTCGGATGCGTGGAACAGCGTCTCGGCCTCAGGCGGAGTGCGTCTGGGTCGCTTCCATGGTGCCGCGTCGAGAACACAACACGATAGCCGCAAGGTTCGAGGAGCGGTCTCGCGACTTGTTTTCGGAAAGCTACTACGCCGACCCGAGCCTCGGAGAAAAATACTGGACGTTGGACGACTTGGAAGACGACGATGCTCCTCATGTCCCAGTGACGGTGCTCTACGACTCGGCCCTCGCTGATATCGCGAACGTGAACGACGTCGCCGAGCACTTGCTTCAGTCATGGCCTTATAAACGCCTTGTCGATCGCTTGCGCACCTGTCGCGGGCGCTTGCCGTGAGGAAGTGGCGGTGACAGTCATGAAGCCGCTCACCAAGGCTCGTTGCGCGGCTCTCCGTTGGCAGCTGCGGGATCTCGGCTACGGCCAAGCCGAAGCCGAGTTGCCGGAGATGTTTCCCGTTAGACTGTATCCGGTTGCCGATCACCTGAGGGCCCTTGACCCGAGAGTGGTTTTGGTCGTCGGCTCGAGAGGGGCGGGAAAGAGCGAGCTGTTTCGAACTTTCTTCAAGCAAGAAGCAGATGTGCGCCACTCGGTCATGGGCTACGCCCCGTTCGCCAAGTCCCGGGTGCCGTCGTTCGAGAGCGCCCAATGGTTGCCCGCCTATCCCCAGGGCACGAACTTCCCGGACCAGTTATCTCTCAGTCGCAACATCCAGACCGACGAACAGGCTCAGCATGCATGGCATGCGATGCTTGTACGGTGTCTGCAGGACGAGCTTGACGAGAAGTTGTTGCATGAACTCCAACCGATTCTTCAGCCCCGGGCAGCCGAGTTGGAGGCGATCCTGGAAGGAATGGAGTCGCTGACGGTTAGTCCGACCGTCGCATTGGACGCTTTGGAAGAAAGGTTGGCACATGAAGACAGGTGGCTGTTCGTGGGCTACGACGAACTGGACACGCTGGGCGGAACCCAGTGGTCCTTGATGGCAAGAATGATTAGAGGATTGATGGCGTTCTGGTCCGGCTACGGCAGGCGGTGGCAGCGCCTGCGAGCCAAGATTTTTCTCCGATCCGACCTCTTTCGGCGACACGCCGACATGGGCACTGCCGATTTTGCCAAGCTCGCCGCCAATCGTGCCGAGCTAGTGTGGTCGAACGCGGCGATCCTTGGGATGTTGGTCAAGAGGATCGCGAATACGTCGTCGGAGCTGGCGGAGTACTGCAGGGGTACGAAAACCAAAATCGGGTTCGAACAGCATGCCCGGCTGGGACTCATTCCACGAGTGGAGCGTCCAGAGGACGCATTTCCGTTGTTGGAACGAATGGTTGGCGAGCACATGGGAGCCACCAGGAAGAAGGGCTATGTTCGCAACTGGATATTCACGCACTTGCATGACGGCAACAAGCATATAAGCCCTCGAACGATGGTCCGGCTATTCGAGAACGCTGCCACCAAGGATGCGGCGAACCAACTAGTGTCCGCACCTCGGCTGCTGCACCCTACTGCCCTTCGGCAGGGCCTGAGCGACGTAGCGAGAGACCACGTCACCCAAGGACATCACGAGTGGCCGTGGCTGGAAGGGGTCGAACGTCGTCTCGCCGTGGAGCCGCTCGTACCATGGCCACGCAGGCGCTTCAATGCGCTGTTGTCGAAAGAGTGGAGCGGGGATTGGCATGCTTCCGGTCCTGCTGTTCGACCGCCGACCGATCGACCGGCCGACCTTGCCGACTACCTGATTGAACTGGGAATCGTGCGAAAGCGCACGGACGACAGGATCGACGTTCCTGATCTCTATCTGTTTGGTCTTGGCCTTCGACGCAAGGGAGGGGTCAAGGCGAGAGCTGGCGCGTAGCAGGCAGGGCCGTCCGCGACGCGGCGGAGCCAGATGGCGGGCCTGCCGCCCCCCGGTAAGCATCCGGCTTCTTCGGCGTATCCTTGGGACCGCTCCGCGCAACGCGGGCGGGACGAACCCGGATCCCGCGCGACCGCAGGGACCCATCCCCCCGAGGAGAACCATCCGAAATGAGAATCGAGACGCTGGCCGTCCACGCCGGCTACGAGCCCGACCCGACCACGAAGGCGGTGGCGGTGCCGATCTACCAGACCACCGCCTACGCCTTCGACGACACCCAGCACGGGGCTGACCTCTTCGACCTGAAGGTCGAGGGCAACATCTACACCCGGATCATGAACCCGACCCAGGCGGTGCTGGAGCAGCGGCTGGCGGCGCTGGAAGGGGGCGTCGGCGCCCTTGCGCTCTCGTCGGGACAGGCCGCTTCGACCTACGCGGTCCTGACCATCGCCGGCGCTGGCGACAACATCGTCAGCACGTCCACCCTCTACGGGGGCACCTACAACCTCTTCGCCCACACCTTCCCGCAGCTCGGGATCGAGACGCGCTTCGTGGCGCCGAACGACTTCGACGCAGTCGCGGCGCAGATCGACGAGCGGACCAAGGCGGTCTACTGCGAATCGATCGGCAACCCCGCCGGGAACGTGGCGGACGTGGAGCGGATCGCCGAGGTGGCCCACGCCCAGGGCGTGCCGGTGATCGTCGACAACACGGTGCCCACCCCCTACCTCTCCCGCCCCTTCGAGCACGGCGCCGACATCGTGGTCCACTCGATCACGAAGTACATCGGAGGACACGGCACGATCATCGGCGGCGCCCTCGTCGACTCGGGGACCTTCGACTGGGCTGCCCACCCGGAGCGCTTCCCGAGCCTCACCCAGCCCGACGCCTCCTACCACGGCATGGTCTACACCGAGGCCGTGGGCGAGCTGGCCTACATCGTCCGGGCCAGGGTCGTGCCGCTCCGCAACATCGGCGCCGCCATCTCGCCCCACACCGCGTTTCTCGCCCTCCAGGGGCTGGAGACGCTCCCGCTGCGGATGGACCGGATATGCGACAACGCGACGGCGGTGGCCGAACACCTCCGGCAGCGTCCGCAAGTCGAATGGGTGCGCTACGCCGGACTGGCCGACAGCCCCGAGCAGCCTCTCCTTAAGAAGTACGCGGGCGGGCGCGCGGCGGGCATCCTCAGCTTCGGGATCAAGGGCGGTCGGGAAGCCGGCGCGCGCTTCATCGACGCGCTGCAGCTCGTGACCCGCTTGGTGAACATCGGCGACGCCAAGTCGCTGGCCACCCATCCGGCCACCACCACGCACCGGCAGCTTTCGGAGAAAGAGCTGGCGGACACCGGCGTCACGGAGGACTTGGTGCGGCTCTCCATCGGGATCGAGCACGTGGACGACATCGTGGAGGACCTGGACCAGGCGCTGGCAGCGGCAGAGTAGAGGAGTCGGGCCGGCGCTGGCCGGACGGTTTCGGGCCGACGACCTGCCTCTCCGACCAGCCGCAGACGCGACCTCTCAACCCCTCCGGACTCGGTCGCCGTGGGGTCGGAGGCGCGCCCGGAACCAAGGCGCGTCTCCGGTCCCATGGCGTCCGCGGTCCCGTGCTCCCACCTTGCAGTGCATTCCCAGCAAGCGCCCGCCGCACGCTTCCGGGTCGCCCGGCGGCAGTGCTTGGGCTTGCCACCACCGACCCCCATCGGAGTTCGTCATGAAGTCTTGGACCCAAGCCCCGGCGGCATCCGTCGCCCTCGCGATCGTCGCTGCGGTCGCGGTCGCAGCCGGCTTCGCGCCCAGCGCCTTCGCCCAGACCCGGGTCCTCGGCCCAGCGGACGGCCACGACCTGCCCGCCACCGATCTGGAGCGCGTGGCCGTGGGCGCCGAGGCCCCGCTCTTCGCCTTGGAGTCCTTCGGCGGCGGGACCGTCGCCCTGGCGGAGTACCGAGGCGTGAAGAACGTCGTTCTCGTCTTCTACCGCGGGCACTGGTGACCCTGGTGCGCCCGTCAGCTCGGCGAGCTGAGAGACCTCTTGCCCCCGCACCTGACGGCGGAAACCGAGATCGTGACGGTTTCGGTGGACGACCAGGAGAAGCAGCAGATGATGATCGACAGGATCGTGGCGGAAGGCGGCGCGGTCCCGGACTTCACCATGCTCTCCGACCCGGACCACCGCGTGATCGACCGCTACGGCCTCTTCAACCCCGACTCGCGTCCGAACCGACCGGTTCCCCATCCAGCGACCTACGTGATCGACAAGGAGGGGATCGTGCGGTGGGGGTTCGTCGAGGTGGACTACCGGCTGCGGCCCTCCAACGAGGACGTCTTGGCGGCCCTGCAGGCCCTGGCAGGCTAGCGCCGGCCGTCCAGCTGGCGGGCGCGGCCGGCCCGCTTTCCCAACGAAAAATGCGGGGTTCGCCAGCGGAAAAAAAATAGTCCCAACGAGACATGGGAACGCCCATCGGGGGGTATTAAACTCGGGTCACGCGGATCGAAGGCCCACCTTCCACCCATCCCGAGTCCTCCAGATGAACCCTCCTCGTTGGCTCGCGCCTGGTCCTGCGCGGCGCTCTCTCCCCTCTCGGGGACGCAGCCGCCGGGCCGCAGCTCTGTCGATACTCCTCGCGACGCCGCTGACGGCGGCCGCCGCGGGGTTCATGGCAGCCGACCCGATGCGCTTGAGCCGCGCGGCAGCGCGGGCGCAGGTGATGGTCCTTGGGGGGACCTACGAAGGACGAGAAGGGGTGATCCTGCAGTCGGGGATGAACGACTGCGGACCGGCTGCGCTGGCGAACGTGCTGAAGGTCCTCGACATCGACGCGACTTCTCTGGATTCCCTGGAAGCGCTGGCCGGCACGGGTCCAGAGGGAACCTTGGCGAGCGGCCTCGTCCGCGCCGCCGCGGCGTTCGGCCTCCAGCTCGCCCTGACGCGAGTCGAATGGGAGCGGCGGGGGCAGGTGCCGACGCCGTTCATCGCGTGGGTTCACGAGAGCCACTTCGTCGCCGTGACGGAACGGACCCAGGGCCGCTTCACGGTCTTGGATCCCCAGATGGGCCGCTACTCGATCGACGAATCCGCGTTCCGGTCGATCTGGACCGGGCAAGCGATCGTCCTTGCCCACCCGCCCAGAACTGCCGCGGCGACGCACGTCGCGGTCCCCCGATCCCCCGATTCTCGGGAGGAGGAAGCATCATGAGCAAGTCTCGCGCTCTCGTTCTCGCCCTGTCCCTTTCGGTTGGCCTAGCCGGGATGAACGCAGGGCTTCCCGCAGGCGCCGCCGAAGCTGCACCCACCAGCGTCACGGCCTCGCCAGACACCCTGTCGGTCGCCGAAGCTCCGATCCCGACCGCTGTCGACGTGATGGGCAGCGGCCGCTGGTGGGGAAAGGCTTGGCGGCTGGCCAAGTGCGTCGGTCTCGGGATCCTCACCGGGCTTGTCAACCCAGCGTACAGCGGCGTCAAGTTCATGACCTGCTACTTCAGCGCCTGACTCGCTGCCGTCCCTTCGTCCGGGCTAAGCGTGCCGCGACAACCAAGTGTCGAGGCATTCCCACTCAACCCGTCTTCTCGGGAGGAACACCATGAAGAAGTCCCGCAGACTCGTCTTCGTCCTGGCTCTTTCGACCGGACTCCTCGGCATGAACGCTGGACCTCCAGGCGCACTGCCGGCGCGCCCGGGTGCCGACGCCCCGTCGGCCATGCTCGGGGCTGTTCCGACCCCAGTCACCGACGCCCTCGACATCGCGGGCAGCGGCACGAAATGGAAGAGGTGGGCGTGCTGGACATGCTTCGGCGTCGGCGTTGCCGTCACCATGAGCCCCTTCGCAATAGTGGGCGCCCTCATCCTTGTCGGATGCGGAAAGGCGTGCTTCTAGCCTAGCACACTCTCTGCCCCCTGCTCGCTACCCTCTGGCTGGCCGCGGCGACCTGCGCCGCGGACTTCATTCGCTCATCTACCCACATCGGGAGACATGTCATGAACAATTCTCGTTCTCGCACGGTCGTTCTCGCCCTCGCTCTCTCGCTCGGCCTCTCCGCACCGGGCGCCACCCTGTCTTCGCCGTCGCCAAGCACGAGTCCTACGTCGGCCACGGTCGCCGATGTCCAGGGCGCAGGCTGGGGTGCAATCCTGGCCTGTGCGGGCTGTGTTGCCGGAGCCGTCGCCCTCATCGCGTCGGGTGGGAGCGCGGTCGCTGCGGCGCTCTCCGTCCGAGGGTCGTCGCTCGCTGCCGCAGTATGCGTCGCCGCCTGCGTCGAAGCGTTGAGGTAGCAGGCTTCCTTCCTCACCCCAAAACCAAAGGACACTAGCCGTGAGATACACAACACTTCGCCTGGCGGTGGCACTGCTGGCAGCCTTGTCCCTCGCCCAGTCCACAGCGACAGGCTACGTGCCGGTCGAACCGGCGGCAACAGACGTTCGTCCCGCACCGCTCGCAACGGCGGAAGGCGGCCTCGTCGGAGCTGGCTGGTTCTCTACGGCCGTCTGCATCGGATGCATAGCAGGGGCCTTAGTCACCGGCGGAGCCAGCATCGCCGGACTAGTCCTGTGGGTGGCGGCGCATCCCATAATCACAGGGTTCTGCATCGGAGCCTGCGTAGCCTGACGCCCGTCGGCTCGTTGGCCCGGGCGCGTCGAGTCGATGCGCCCGGGCCTTCTCCCCCCAACCACGAGCGAACATGACGTTCTCGACTTCCCCCGCAAAGAAGAAGGCGATGGCCGCGGTCTCGGCGGCTGGCGCCCTCGCTCTCGCCGGGGCCCCCTTTCTGCTGCTGGACGCACCCGGAACCACAAGAGGACCGCCCGAGCCCCCCTGGTCCTTTCCGGCCGTCGCGGCGCAGGGCCTGCAGGGCCATCGCTGGAGCTCTACGGCCGACTTGGCTCGGCCGGCCGCTCTCATGTACGTCGACGAAGCGTGCGTTCACTGCAAGGCGGAGCTGCGCACCTGGGAATCGCTGGCTCCACGGGCCGACGGGGCGGAACTCTGGATCGTCGCTTCGCCGTCTTCGGACACGCGACAGGCTTCCTGGGCGCCGAGCTCGCTCCGAGGTCGCGTGCTCAGCGACGCCGACGGAAGCGTCGCGAGGGCACTGAACGTGAAGGCCGTGCCGGTCACCTTTTGGATCGATGCGACCGACACCGTGCGGTTCGTGCATGTCGGACGCAGCCCACGCCAGCGAATCGCGGAAACCATGCAGTCGATCGCCCGGACTGCACCAGCGCTGGAGACTCGTCCGAAATGACCGACGCGAGTTCGCGGAGCCTTTCCGCGGTCAAGAGGTTTCCCGGCCACTTGGTCCCGGGCATGGACGACATCCGCGCCCACAAGCCCATCCTGGCGCCCGTCGTCGCGGGGTGGCTCCTTGCCTTCGCCTCGGCCTGGTCCCTTTGGCCTTTCATGACGAGCGCGCTGCCCCCCGAGCAGATCGACGCCGTAGGCGTGCTGTTCTGGGGATCGGCCGTGCTGGCTCCCTTCTTGATGCTGGCGAAGGCCGGCGTGCTGGCCGTCGTGGGCTGGGCAGTCCTGATTCTGTCCAACTCAGACCGGCGCCTGCGTTCTCTATACTCGATTCTGCTGTACGGCGAGGCCGTTCTGGCGGCCCAGGGCGTCTTCGCGGCAATCTTGCTGCGGGCGACCACCGACGGCGCGCCACACTCTCCGGAAGACCTCAAGGCCGCCTTGGGGCTCGCGGCGCTGGCGCCTGCGTCCAGTCCGGTCTTGCAGGCCATGGCCAGCGGCCTTACGCTGCTGCATGTTGCTTGGTACGCCTTCCTGTATGTCTGCTTTCGACGAGCGCTCGATCTGGGGCGGCTTCCGGCGTGCGCGCTGGCTGCGCTGTTCTGGCTCGCGCTGCTGGGGTTTGCAGTCGCAGGAGCTTCGTTCCTCTAACCAGCTGAGCTGATCGCGATCAATGGTGAGCCTGAAGGAACTCAGCGTTCAGTATCCCAACTTCCGCCTTGAACCACTGAGTCTCGAATTCAGCGCTGGAGAGAAGGTCGCTCTGGTGGGCGCCAACGGCGCCGGCAAGAGCACCACGCTGAAGGCCATCGCCGGCCGATCCAGGGAGTACGAGGGCGCCGTGGAGATCCGCGGCCGGGAGGTGCGTTCCCAGCTCCCGGAGATCCGCACGAAGATCGGATTCCTCCCGGAACGCCTCCTGGGGTTCGGGTGGATGTCGGTGGAGGAGCACTTGGCCTTCCTCTCCAACTTCTTTCCGACCTGGGACCACGGCTACGCGAGGGATCTCCTCCGCCGTCTCGACCTGCCTTCCGGCTCCAAGGTCGGCACGCTCTCGAAGGGGATGGCCGTAAAGCTCTCATTGGTCGCGGCCGAGGCGTTTCGTCCGCCCATCCTCATTCTCGACGAGCCTACGTCCGGCATCGACCCGCTCATGCGCGGCGAGCTGCTGGAAGTGGTCAATGAAGCGGTGCCCGACGGACACGACCGCTTGGTTCTATTCTCGAGCCACATCCTCGAAGACATCGAGCAGGTCTCGGACCGGGTGGTCATGTTGCGCCAGGGCAAGCTGGTAGGCGACACCACCATTGCCGACCTTCGCGCCCGCGACCCGGAATCTTCCGTCTCCCAACTCCTCTACTCCGCACTGGCGTCCGATGAACCAACATCACCTGCGTAGCCTTCTCCGGGTCGAGCTCCGTCGCAACCGCAGACACATCCTCGTAGGGCTCGGCCTAGCGGCTGCGGCTGTTCCGGTGCTGAGCCTCTTCGACCGCGCCGACCCTTCGCCCCTGGGCGCTGTGTTGCTTGTGGCCACGATGAGCAGTGGTATTGGAGTCGTGGGCAACACGTTCAGGGACAAGTTCAACGGGCAACTCGAGTTTCTTACGACACTCCCGGTGCGCAGCAGCACTCTCGCCGCTGCCGTTTTCCTGGCAAATGCGCTGGCGTTCCTTCCCGTCCTTGCAGTTGCCACGGGCGTCGTGCACTGGGCGCTCTTGCCGAAGCTGGGTGTCGACGCCGGGGGCTGGTCGTGGGGCGCAGCTGCGGCAAGCTGGCTCCTTGTTTCGGCGTTCGCAGGCCTGAGCTGTGGGATGGTAGTACGCTTCGACATCAACAAGCTCAGTCTCGTGCCAGCTGCGGGGGTCGTCGTGGGTGTCCTGGGCGGCGATCACATCGATGGATGGGTGCGTGCCAAGGCACCGGCCGTCCTCGAGCTCGCGGCCGCCAGTGCCGACATGGCCTGGGTTCTTGGCGCGGCCGCCTTCTTTCTGCTCTTCGGCACGATGCTAGGCGCCGGCTTCTTCGTGGCTTGCCAAGGCTATGAGCGCTACCGGCCCAAGCCCGACGTCCTCGAGTGGTGAGCCCCCGGCTCGATTGGCGAGCTACGGGCCCGGGAACGGCTCCTGCGCCGGCGTCCGACGCCAGGAGGTCAGCCCGGGAAGGGCGGCCAGCGCCGTCGTGCCTGCCACCAGCGTGCCGAGGATCACCGCCGCGCCGAAGCGCCGCGTGGGCGGAAAGTCGGAGAGGGCGAAGATTCCGAATCCGGCGACGATCACCGCGCACGCCGTCGCAATGGGCTTGGCCAAGTCGTCGCGGGCAGTGCGCCACGGGCCGCCTGGCCGCGCCGAGCCGCCGCCCAGGCGATGCACTCGCGTCACGAGGTGGATCATGGAGTCCACACCCATCGCCAGCGCCACGTTGGCCGCCGGCGACGTGACGATGTCCACGGCCACGCGCGCGTGCCCAAAGGCACCGAGGACGATTGCGGGAACGGCGGCCAAGCAGGCCAGCATCGCCGCGGCCGTCGCCATCGAACGGGAAACGAGAAAGCCTACCAGCAGAAAGAGACCGAGCAGGCCCCCCAGGCCCACCTTGAGGCTTCCGGCGACCAGCTTGCCCAGCCTGTCCTGCAGGTCGTACAGCCCCCCAGTGGCACTCACCGCCAGTCCGGCTCTCTCCGCCCGGCCCGCCAACCGCTCGACCACCGCCTCCCTGGGCTCCGTCCTGCCGCCCTCGATCATGCGCACCGAGTAGAGCGCCTCCCTTCGGTCTTCGCTCACGAACCCCCTGGCGATTCCGCCGAACTCGGGGCGCTCCAGGAATCCGATCAGCAGGGAGACCGGCAGGAAGTTCGCAAGCGGAAAGGTTCGGGCGTGGGCCAGGATCGGCGCCGGCGACAGCACGATGCCCGTGGCCGAGTCCGCTTCCAACGACTCCTGAAGGCGCCACATCCGACGGTAGCCCTCGTCGTTGTCGAGCCTCTCGTCGTCGGAGGACCTTACTGCAAGCAGCAGTGGACTGCTCCCTCCTTCCCGGTCGACGGCTTCGAGCCCAGGACGGATCGGCCCTCCGGAGTCGAAGTAGCTCAAGAGCCCCGGGTCCGTGTTCAGGCGGAACACTCCCGTGCCGACGAGGACCGCGAGAACTCCCATGGCGGCCAGAGGGAAAGGTCCAGGAAGGGACCACCCGGGAGGGCGTCGGCCGGTCGGCCGTTCCAACGCGTACAGGAGCGCTGGTCCCGACCCGACCCGCGCCCATGCGGGAAGGCGCCGGCCGGTCGGAGGTTCCAACCCGTCGACGTCGTCCGCGACCGGCGCGTCCCGCCTCGTCGCCTCCGCCCGCCCCGCCGCTTCGGCCCGCCTCGTCGCGCTCGCCAGCCACCCCGGCAGCACCGCGAACGCGCACGCCAGCGCAACCACCGTGCCCATTGCGCCTGCCGTTCCCAGCTCGCGCAACGGCTTCGCCGAGGCTGCCCACAGACTGACGAACCCCGCAAGGGTCGTGGCCATGCACCACAGCGAAGGCTTGATCGTCCGAGCCGCCGCCCGGCTCGCAGGGCACGAGGCCGATCCGGCGTCGGCATCCGGTCCGTCCCGGCTTTCGGCCCGGGCGCCCATCTCCCGACGCCACGCTGCCGTCAGGAAGACCGTGTGCGACAGCGTCAGCACGAAGGCGATCGTGACGATGTTCGCCGTCAGGAGCCCGATCCCGACGCCGGCGACCGCGGTGGCCAGCAGCGTCCCGGCGCAGGCGCAGATGCAGGACAGCATCGTGCCCGCGACGAGCCGGGCGTCTCGGTACGCAATGGCGGCGACGAGCCCGAAGACCAGGAGCGCGGCTGCGCTGAAGACGCCCAGGTCCCGCGCGAGTCCCCGGCGGATCAGCTCCACGATCACCGGAACTCCCGACGCGAGAAGGCGGAACTCCCCGCGCTCGTGCTCGTCCAGCGCCGCTTCGATCTGCCGCGTCAGGGCCGCCGCGTCCGCTCCGTCCACCTGCAGTACCAAGTTCGTCGCGCCGGCAGGCGTCGCAGGGCCGCCTTCCTCGACGCCCCTCCTGCCCGACGGAACGAGCACGCGGCTCCACAGCGGGCTGGTCGGGTCCTGATTGGCCACGGAGAAGACTTCGCCGACGCCCGGAAGTCCTTCCAGCGCATCGCCCAGCGCAGCCACCCGATCCGCGTAGAGGGCTGCGCCGACGTCCGGCGCCTCGGCCCGCACGATCACCAGCTCGCCGCCCCCCGAGTACCGCTCGGTCAGCTCCCGCGACTCGCGCAGCTGCGGGTCGCCGGGGGCGAAGAAGAAGTCCGCCTCCACCTGCGGAGCCAAGTCCACGCGAAGGACGACTCCGGCGACCAGCGTCGCCGCAACCACGACCGACGCAACCGGCGCAAGCCGTGGAAGTCGACGCCAGACCCACGGCAGCGGGCTCGACTGGGACCGGACGAACCGGGACACGGTGTCGACCATGGATTTCGACGCCTTGCTGGCCCCTTGAGGGGACGCCTTGCAGCCTTCTGCGGACGGGTCGGGGAACGGCTTGGACGGGTCGGGGAACGGCCCTTGGACGGGTCGGCGAACGGCCCCTTCGCACGGCCGGAGCGCGGGCTGGACCGGAGCGCGCCGGGGTGGCTTGCGGGGCCGATTACAATAAGTGTATAGGCCGAAGCGATGCGACAGAGGAGGGAGGAGCGGCTTGAAGACCTTGAGGCTGGCCCTGGCAGGCGTTGCCGTCGCCGTTCTGGCGCCTGCCCTGCTCGGGGCGGCAGCGGTGCTCTCGACCGGAGCGACTCGGCCCGACCAGGCCCGCGACCCCGAGTCCCAGGTGCGTGCCGCCGTCGTTGCGGCGCTGGAAGCCTGGACGACCGGCGACTTCGAGAGCCTGGCCGGCCACTACCGCCCGGACGCAAGAGGGTTCTTCCTCGAAGGAGCGCCTCTGGCGCGCGGCTTCGACGCGACAGCGCTGCAGCTGGCGTGGGACGCGGGGCTGCGCGCCGACATGTCGGTCCGCGACCTGGACGTCCAAGTCCATGGAGAGACGGCTGCCTCCGTGGCCTACGTGGACGGGACCCTCGCCATGCCGGGCGGAGAGCCCCCGATCGCCGGCACCTGGCGCTACTCCGAGGTGCGGATCGCCTCCGACGGCGCCTGGAAGGTCGTCCAGTACCACTTCTCGCGTCTTGCCGAAACGCCCTGACGCTACCCCGCCCGACGGACCCGGCCATGTCTGAAACCGATCTGACCCCTCTCGAAGCCTTTCTCGCCGACACCTCCGTCGATCTTGGATGGAGTCTTGTCCAGCGCTATTCGGTCCTCGTGCGGGAGTCCGGCACGCCGGACGAGCGCGACGCGGCCAACTTCGTCATCACGCAGCTGCGCGAGCGGGAGATCCGCGTCGAGGTTCACCAGCCCGACCTCTACCTGTCCGTTCCCGTCAGCGCGTCCGTGAGCGCGGCCGGGGCGGAGTTCGAGGCCAAGGCGCCTTCGTTCTCGGCGTCCACCACGGCAAGGGGACTCGCCCGCAAGCCCGTCTTCGTCTCGGCGAAGCCGGCCGAGGAGACCGACGACATCCTCGAGGACGACAACGCCGACCCGCCGCCGGACGTGAAGGACAAGATCGTGGTCACCGAGGGCTACCCGACGCCGGTCTCCGTGGCCAAGTACGAAGCCGCCGGCGCCGCCGGCCAGATCTACATCAACCCGGGCACGCGCATCCACTGGGGCACCTGCACCACCATATGGGGCTCACCCGGCGACTCGCAGCGGGATCAGCGGCCCAAGACCCCCGTCGCGGCGATCAGCCGGCTCGACGGCAACAAGCTCGTCGCCGCCATCGAGGACGGCCTGGACAAGGTCAATGTGCGCACCGAGCTGCGGGAGGGGTGGTCGCAATGTCTCGTGCCCGTGGCGCGAATCGACGGCAAGACGGACGAGTTCGTCCTGGTGCACGGACACTACGACTCGTGGGACGTGGGGATCGGCGACAACGCAGTGGGCGACGCGACCCTGCTCGAGCTCGCCCGGATCTTCCACGAGAAGCGGGACCGCATGCGCCGCTCCCTCCGGGTCGCGTGGTGGCCGGCTCACTCCACGGGACGCTACGCGGGCTCGGCTTGGTACGCCGACGCCTTCGCCCACGAACTCTCCCGACTCTGCGTCGCCACCGTCAACATCGACTCCCCGGGTTGCTGGCAGGCCACGGAGTACGACGAGGTGCCCTGGATGGCCGAGGCGGGGTCGGTCTGCCGCGAAGCGATCAAGTCCGTGGCGGGCGTGGAACCCCAGGGTCGGCGTCCGCCGCGCGCCGGCGACTACTCCTTCAACCAGCTGGGGCTCACGTCGTTCTTCATGCTCCTTTCCAACATTCCTGCGGAGGAGCGGGCCCGCCTGGGCTTCTACCCCGTGGGAGGGTGCGGCGGCAACATCGTCTGGCACACGGAGAAGGACCGACTGGACGTTGCCGACCGGACCAACCTGGAACGCGACTTGCGGGTGTACGTCACGGCCGTCGGGCGCTTCCTTGCCGACGAAGTGCTGCCCCTGGACTTCCGAAAGACCGCCGAAGAGCTCGGCGAGGCCCTGGCAGGCTACGAGCCGAAGGTCGACAAGAAGGTTCTCTCGCTCCTTCCCCTGCGCAAGGAGTTCGAGAAGTTTCGCACCCAGCTGAACACCTTCTACGAACGAGTCGAGGCTGGGAGCATCAAGCCCTCGGTGGCAAACGAGGCCATCATGGAGCTTTCCCGCGCCTTGGTCCACCTGGGGTATGCCGAAGGAGGCCGGTTCGAGCACGATTCGGCCACGCCCAAGGTTCCCATTCCCAAGTTGGCCCGAATCCACGACCTGGCCCAAGCGGAGGAGTCGGAGCCCGAACGCGTGCCCTTCATCTACACCGAGCTTCGCCGCCAGCTCAACAAGGTCTTCGATCTTCTCTACCGAGCATCGCAGGCGGTGGCTCGGGCGAACAAGCAGGCGACATGACGGCGCGGAGCGCGTTCCTGCTGTCGGCGGTCGCGCTTGGGGCGCCCGGGGCGTCCCTCGGCCAGGAACAGGAACGCGTGTACGTGGCCAACCAGGCGTCGGCCAGCGTCTCGGTCGTCGACGCCGCCAGCGGCGAAGTCGTGGAGACGATCGACTTGACCCGCTACGGCTTCGACGGCGACTCCCGGCCCCACCACACGGCGGCAGCCCCCGACGGAAGCCACTGGTACGTCTCCTTGATCGGCGGCGGCCACGTCCTGCGCTTCGACGCCGACAACCGGCTCGTGGACCAAGTCCCCTTCGAGACGCCCGGGCTGCTGGCGGTCGACCGGGACTCGCACCGCCTCTACGTGGGCCGCTCGATGATGGCGGTGAACCCGCCCCGGCGGATCGGCGCAATCGACCGGCGGGACATGTCCATCGAAGAGGTGGACGTGTTCTTTCCGCGCCCCCACGCGTTGGCCGTCGATCCCCAGGGGGACCGGGTCTACGCGGCTTCGCTGGTCGAGAACCGGATCGCAGTGCTGAACGGCGCCTCCGGCGAGCTCGAGCTGGTGGACGTGGAAGGACCCGCCCACACCTTCGTGCAGTTCGCCCTCTCGCCCGACCGGAGCACTTTGGTCGCCACCGCCCAGCTTACCGGCAAGCTGCTGGTCTTTGACGCCTCGGGAAGCCGCCTGGAGCTCGTCCGTCAAGTGGACGTGGGAACCCAGCCGTGGCATCCCGTCTTCTCGCCCGACGGCGCCCGCGTCTACTTCGGGGCCAAGGACGACGACGCCGTGGTGGTCGTGGACGCGGGAACGTGGAGCGTGGCGGAACGGATCGAGGCGCCGGGGATCGTCGAGCCCCACGGCAGCGCGGTCACCGCGGACGGGCGCTGGCTCTTCGTCTCCAACCGCAACCTGAAGGGGACCTACGCTCCCCGGAGGGCCGCGGAGAAGAACTCGGACGTGGGGACGGTCGTGAAGATCGACACGCGAACCTTGACGGTGGTCCAAACGATCGAAGTGGGCGCCTATCCGGCGGGGATCTCCATTGCGCCGACGGGCGGGGGCGGATGAGGCTTCGGCGGCCCCCGGTCGTTCCGCCGTTCGAGCCCAGGCGCGCCCTTCTGCTCGGCGTCCTCGGCGTGGCGTCCTCGGCGTTGGCGTGCGGACCACCCTCCCCGCCGCCCGGCGCGCCAACTCCCGCGTCTCCCACGTGGGAAAGAGTCGTGTACGACATCGAAGTCGTCGACTCCGCCGGCCGGCGGATCGCCCACCCCTTCCTCGGCGGGCTCAACTTGCCCCGGCCTCAGCTGGCCGACGCCGACGGGGACGGCGACCTGGACCTGTTCGTGCAGGAAGCTTCGGATCAGGTCATGTACTTCGAGAACGCGGCGGAGAGGCCGATGACGGGGGCGGGCCGAGGGACGCCCGAGTACCGCTGGGTCACCGACGCCTTCGGGGACCTCTCGGTGGGGGAGTGGTACCGCTTCGCCGACGTGGACCTGGACGGCGACCTGGACCTTCTGGCCGAGGAGCCGTTCAGCCGCATCCGCTTCTACCGCAACGACGGCGGCTCCGGCTCCGCGTCGTACGTGCTCGCGGCCGACACGCTCAGGGACGTGGACGGAGAGGCGATATTCTCCGACCGCCAGAACATACCCAACGCCGCCGACATAGACTGCGACGGACGCCTGGACCTGCTGATCGGACGCTTGACGGGGACGATCACCCGCTACGAGGCCGAGGGCGCCGACGAGGACGGGGTACCCCGCTTCCGCCACGTCACCGACTCCTTCGAGGGCATCGAGATCGTCGGCGCCCTGCAGGGAAGCCGCCACGGCGCGAACACGATGGCGCTGGGCGACGTGGACCAGGACGGGGACTACGACCTCTTCTGGGGCGACTTCTTCGAGGCGGGCCTGCTCTACATCGAGAACACGGGCACGTGCGCCCGCCCCGTGCTGCGGGGGGCTCCTCGTCCCTTTCCTCTCCGCGCTCCGGTGGCCACTTCCGGCTACAACGCCCCGGCGCTGGGCGACGCCGACGGGGACGGGGACGTGGACTTGGTCATGGGCGTGCTGGGAGGTGCCTTCAACCCCAACCGCACCACGGTGGACAACCTCCACCTCTTCGAGCAGGACGACGAGGGCGGCTTCACGGCCGCGACCTCGCGGCTCCTCCCCGCGCTGGACGTGGGCAGCGAGTCCCTGCCCGCGCTCTCGGACCTGGACGGCGACGGCGACCTGGACCTCCTGGTCGCGAACAAGATCGAGCCCACGAGCACGCGGACGGGAGCCCTGTACGCGTTCGAGAACACCGGCTCCCGGGAGGCTCCAGCCTTCGCCGCCCGCGGCGCGGCTCCCGGACTTCCCGAAGCGTACCACTACGCCCCCGCCTTCGGCGACCTGGACGGCGACGGTGACGAAGACCTCCTCCTGGGCCAGTGGCGGGATCGCGTCGCGTACTACCGGAACGACGGCCCCGGCCCGGGGCTGCTGCCTCGGTGGACCCTGGCGGACTCGGCGGCCGCCGTCCTCACCCGCGGCCGCAACACCACCCCCGCCCTGGGCGACCTGGACCGCGACGGCGATCTGGACCTCCTGGTCGGCGAGGCGTCCGGCGTCCTCAACTACTACCGGAACGAAGGCGGCCCGACGGCGCCACGCTTCCAGCTGGTGACGGACCGCTTTCTGGAGATCGACGTGGGCCGGCGCAGCGTTCCCGCCCTGGTCGACCTCGACGGCGACGGCGACCTGGACTTGGCGGTGGGCACGGAGGCTTCCGGCCTGCGGCTCTTCTTGAACGAGGGCGCCGCCGCCGGAGCGCCCAGCCGCAGCCGCGCTGCTCGCCCTGTCGGCGCTGCCGCCGACCCGCTCTTCGTCGAGACGGCGCCTTTCGGTCCCGACGTGCCGGCGTTCGCGACGCCCGCCTTCGCCGACATCGACGGCGACGGCGACCTGGACTTGGTCCTCGGCGGAGCGGGAGGCGGGCTCGTCGTGTACCGGCGAGCCGGGGCCGTTCCGTGAACCTTGCCGACGTGCTGGCCGTCATCGAGAGCGCCAAGGTGCGGGACGAAGGGCGGCTGGAGGAGTTCGTCCGCGTCAAGGCGCCGCTGGCCACCCAGGAAGAGGTCGTCCAGGCGGCGGAGCTCGCCGTCGAGGTGATCGACACGGTGCCCGTGCTCCTCGCCCGCGCGGCCCAGGCCGCGAATCAACGGCGACTGGCCGTGGTGGTCATGCCCCTCCTCGACCATGCCGCCCGGTACTTCGTGGACCCGGTGGACCTGATCCCGGAGATGACCCAGGGGCTGGCCGGCCTCCTCGACGACACGTACTTGGCCCTACGCATCCTCCAAAACCTGAACCGCGGACCCGAGCCCCTCTTCGATGCCGAGTTCGAGGAGCCTCTCCGCTTCCTCCGACGCTTGGTGGGCCGCGAGATCAGCCGCAAGCTGGACGCCGCGTCGATCTTCGCCCTGCAGGACGTTTCGACGGAGGTGGGCCGGGCGTGGGCGGCGATGGGACGCCAGTCGTAGAGACGACCCGTTGCCCGTTCCCGCGGACCCGTTGCCCGTCCCCGCGATGGAACAGACGTTGAACCACTGTCGTAGAACCCTGAGATGGGCGACCTTGCTGGTGCGCAGCGTTCCACAAGACTGGGAGGCGACATGCTGATCATCGAGATGGCCGTCGGCGGGGCGGCAGCACTCTTCGGCCACGTGAAGTCGAAGGACTTCGTGCGCCGCCGGCTCCGCTACACGAGCGTGGTCGAGAAGCCGAGCGTCGGGATGGGGGTGGCGGCCGGCGCGGTCACCGCGGCGGGCGTGGCCGCCCTGCCCTTTGTGGGCATGCTGCCCATAGGACTGCTCGTCGGCGCCGGCGTGGGAACGGGCGTCGCCGCCGGGATCAAGCACGCGCGCAAGGGCGGGCCGTCGGACGGATCGTGACGGAGCTCGGCTCCACCACGCCAATCCACCTGAACCGGCGAACCGTAGGGTCCTGGGCCCTCTTCGACTTCGCCAACTCCGTCTATCCGGCGGTCATGACGACGGCCGTCTTCCCGGTCTTCTACGTCCAGCACGTAGTGGGAGGAGACGGCGGCGAAGGGGAGCTGTGGTGGAGCTGGGCTGTGGCGCTGTCGGCGCTGCTCGTCGCCTTCTCCACCCCGTTCTTGGGCGCGCTCGCCGACCGCGCAGGCGCCCGCAAGCGCTTCTTCGTCTCCTACGTGGTGCTCTGCCTGGCCGGCGTCGCCGCCATGTCCACGCTGGAGGCGGGCATGGTCGTCCGGGGCTTCCTGCTCTTTGTGGTCGCGAACGTGGGCTTCGAGAGCGCCCTGGTCTTCTACAACTCCTACTTGCCCAGCATCGCGCCGCCCGAGAAGCAGGGACGGGTCTCGGGCCTCGGCTTCGGCGTGGGCTACGTGGGCTCGGCGCTGGGCCTGATGATGGCGATTCCGTTCGTGGACACGATTTGGATCGTCTGGCTCCTGGTCGCCGGCTTCTTCCTCCTCTTCTCCCTGCCCGCGTTCTTCTTCCTTCCCGCCGACAAGGGTCGGCGCAACGACGCCCCGGCCTCGACCGAACCCGGAGCACAGCAGAGTCTGGCCGCAATCGTCGTCGAAGTCTGGCGGCTCAAGAACCTCAGGAACTTCCTCGTCTCCTACTTCTTCTACATCGACGGCGTTCTGACGATCATCGCCATGGCCGGCGTCGTCGCGGTCGGCACCTTCGGGTTCGACCAAGAAGGCGTGATCGTGCTGTTCTTGATCGTGCAGTTCTCTGCCCTGATCGGCGCCTTCGCCCTCGCCAAGCCCACCGACAGAGCCGGTCCCAAGAAGGTGCTCGGCGGCGTGCTGACGCTCTGGATCGCGGCGGGCGTCGCGGCGTACTTCATCCAGGGCCAAACCGCGTTCTACGTGCTGGCCATCATCGCCGGACTGGGCCTGGGCTCCGTCCAGTCCGCCAGCCGCGCCGCCATGGCGTCCCTGATCCCCAAGGGCAAGGAGGCCGAGATGTTCGGCTTCTACGCCCTGTGCGGGAAGTCCTCGTCGGTGCTGGGACCGCTGCTCTTCGGCGGCGTCACCTATCTGGTCGGCGGGAATCAGCGCCCCGGCTTCCTGGTCCTGACCGCCCTCTTCGTCGTCGGCCTGATCCTCCTTCAGCGAGTCCGCGACCCGAAGGCTCCGGCTACTCCTTCCTACCGATAGCTCCGCCCCACGCGAAGGCGGCGACTCCGCCCGGGTGGTCCTTCCAAGCGTCCAGCGAGCGACGCCACGCCTCGAACTGCTCCGGGGCGACGACGCCGTGCTTGGTGGCCGCCTCCACGACGTCCGCTCCGAAGAACCACTCGCGGAGGAAGCCGTGGAAGAACTCCCTGTCCGCATCGGTGTGGAAGAGTTCGAAGGAGCCGTTCGCCTCCACCTCCGCGAAGCCGGCGTCGCGCAGGATTCCCTTGATCTTCGTGCCCATCTGGGGGTGACCGCCGTTGCCGGCCAAGAGGGCGGCGTAGGCGCCCCATGCCTGGTGCAGGCTGTCGAAGTCGGGTTCGATGAACGAGGAGGCGGTGTTCAGCTCCCGGACCGAGACGATGCCGCCGGGCTTCAGCACCCTCGCGACCTCGGCGAGGGCGGATGCGGTGTCGGGCACGTGCATGAGGACGGCGTTGCAGTGCACGACGTCGAACCAGCAATCCTCGAAGGGCAGGTCCGTCGCGTCGCCGACCTGAAAGGTGGCGTTCTCGTGGCCTCCCGCCTTGGCCGCCTCGGTCGCGGCCACCACCTGGGACGCCTCCACGTCGATCCCGTGGAGCTCGCCGGGGTCCACCGCCTTCGCCAAGCCGACCGAGATCGTGCCCTGTCCGCACCCGAAGTCGAGTACCCGCATTCCCGGACGCAGAAGGGGAAGAAGGTCGGCCGCGTGGGTCTCCGCGCTCCGACGCTTGAGCACCTGAAGAAACTCCTCGCCGTAGCCCATCGTGTAGGCAGGCCGGGGAGGATCGTCGGTTGCCGGCCCGCCGGGCGCCGGCCCGTCCGGTGGGGCGCCCCGATCTGATCCTTCGCGGTCTCCGGAGTCGCGCAGCGTGTCCCTCAGCTTCGCGTATCCTGTCCGCAGCTCGTCGGCCAGCCCCTCGGCCGTCGCCCGCACGTCTTCGGTGACTTCGCTGAGCTCGATCTCCGACAGGCGGGCCACGAACGACTTCCACTTGACCTCCATGCCGTCCAGCTCGTCGCGGACCTCCTCCGTCGCCCGGCGAGCCCTGCGGCGAAGTTCGTTCCGCTCGCCTTCCAGCCGCGATCTGAGATGCTCGACCCGTTCCTTCCAATCCATCTTGCCCGTCTCCTTGGCGCGCCGATCGGGCCGCGGGTTGTCCGCCGCCCCGCGAAACATGATCGTATGTACCTTCCACTTCAAGGAGGCTGGGGAGACATCGCAGGCTTGGGAGAAGCCACAACGGAGGTGAATCGAATGTCGATAGATGCGAGCGAGCTCCGTCGCGCCGTCCGTGATCGCTACGGCAGAGCGGCGGTGGAGGAGCAGGGGTGCTGCGGCCCGTCCAGCTGCGGCTGCGGGTCGGCGGAGGCGTCGCAGGCCGGCGAGGACGGCGGCGTGGCCACGGCGGACCAGATCGGGCGAGCAGTGGGATACGACGACGGCGAGCTGTCGAGCGTCCCCGAGGGGGCCAACCTGGGGCTGGGGTGCGGGAATCCCGTCGCCGTGGCCTCTCTGGCGCCGGGGGAAACGGTGGTCGACCTGGGATCGGGCGCCGGCTTCGACTGCTTCCTGGCGGCGGCGCGGGTCGGTCCAGCGGGGAAGGTGGTCGGCGTGGACATGACCCCCGAGATGGTGGAGCGCGCCCGCGACAATCAGGTCAAGGGCGGCTTCGCCAACGTCGAGTTTCGGCTGGGCGAGATCGAAGCGCTGCCCGTGGCCGACGGCCAGGCCGACGTCGTGATCTCGAACTGCGTCCTCAACCTCTCTTCGGACCGTCCGCGCGTGCTTGCGGAGGCGATGCGCGTGCTCAAGCCGGGAGGCAGGCTGATGATCTCCGACTTGGTTTCGGAGACGGAAGCGCCCGCCTTCGTCGCCGCGTCCAAGGAGGCGCTGGTGGGGTGCCTCCCCGTGCTCGCCTCGGAGTACGAACGGGACTTGGCGGAGGCTGGCTTCCAGGACGTGAGAGTCGAGCAGGGCCGGCCCTACCCGGCGGAGCACATCTTCGGCGACCCCCAAGTGCAGGCCGTGGTGCGGGACGACTCCGAACGGGCCGCCGAAGCGAGGGCCTTTGCCGAGTCGATCCACGGAGGCGTCATCCAGGCGGTGAAGCCGCGGCCGTGACTTCGCCGTCGCGGCCCGAGCAGCCCCCCAAGCAGCCTTCGGAGTCGGTGTCGGTCATCTCCGAACTCATGATGCCGCACCAGGTCAACAACGCCGGCAACATCTTCGGCGGCGAGCTGCTGGCGATGGTGGACCGCGTCGCGGCCGTCTGCGCCATGCGCCACGCCGGCCAGCCGTGCCTGACGATCGCCATCGACCGGGTCGACTTTCGGGAGCCGATCTTCGCCGGCGAGCTGGTGACCTGCACCGCCCGGGTCAACTTCGTCGGCCGGACCTCGATGGAGATCGGCGTCGACGTGGAGGCCGAAGACCTGTTGTCGGGAGCGAAGCGGCGCACCAACACGTGTCTGTTGACCTTCGTGGCCGTCGGGACCGACGGCCGCCCCGTGCCCGTGCCTTCCCTGAGCCTGTGCGACAACGCCGCCGAGCGCCGCTTCAACGAAGGGAAGTTCCGCCGCAAGCTGCGCTTGGCCCTGGATCGCGGAGTGGTCGAAGAGGAGTCCTAGCCCTAGCCTAGCCCGTCCCGCGCGCCGCGCCCGCGACCTTGCCGCTCCGCCCGGTACCAGTCCTGCCGCAACCAGTCCGCCAGCAGCCCGATCTCGTCGTCCGTCAGGACGCCGTCGCGGGCGAACGCCGGCATCCGGTCGTTGCGCTCGCCGTAGAACGTCGGGTGCGCGGGGTCGCCGATGATCCCGAGCAGCCATTCCCTCGACCCGTAGCCGGTCAGCGCTGGACCCCGCGGGACGTCCACGACGCCCTGGAACTCGTGGCATTCGGTGCAGCCCATCGACTGAGAACGGATCAGCGCCTCGCCCTCGGCAATCTCGCTTCGGTCGGCGGAATCGGCTGCTGCCTGATAGGACAACGCCGCCTGCGCCGACAGCGCCTTCACCACCTTGGCCAGGTCCTGCTGCTGCCCGTGGTCGAACCCGGCGACCCGGCGCTGCACCATGCGCACCATGCGTCCTCGGGCGAAGGCGGTGCCGCCGAAGTACTCCGGCGTCGCGACCCGCACCGGGTCCAAGAGGCCCGCGACCCACTCTCGGCTGGCGAATCCGTTCAGGTCCGGGGCCGTCGGCGGCTCGGCCAGCGCGCGGCCGCGGCCGTCGTGTCCGTCGAAGGCGTGGCAGCTGGCGCAGCGCTCTGCGAACAAGCGCGGCCCACGGGTCGACGGGTCGCTCCGCAACATGGCCAGGGCGCCGGCCGGCGGAATGCCCTGCGGTCCCAGCGCGAGCTCGACGGCTCGGGCCGCCTCGGCGCGGGCGTTCTCTTGGGCGAACACGAATTCGGGGTCCTGTCGGTCTTGGCGGTAGGCCTGCCAAGTGAGCAGCGCCGCTCCGATCAGGACGGCGGCGCCCACGCCCAGGTTGAAGCGGTGGCCCAGGCGCCACCGGCCCGCCACGGGCATCATCGCCACCAAGCCCAGCACCAGACCGGGGATCGCGATGGCGCCCAGCACCTCCGTGCCCGCCGGGAAGTACTTGAGCCACTGGAAGAGGAACATGAAGTACCACTCGGGGCGGGCCGCGGCGTACGGCTCGCTGGGGTCGGCGGGCGCTCCCAGCGTCGGACCTCCCGACAGGGCGACCAGCAGCAGCACGGCCGCCATCACCGCCAAGCACGCCACGGCGTCCCGCAACGCCTGGTCCGGCCAGAAGACTCCGTCCGGCGGGGCGCCGCGCCCGGCTACGGCACGGTCTTGGCCGCCCCCCGACTCGGCGCCAGTCTTGGCCGCGGCGCGGTCCCGGCCGACCCGCCTTCGCGCCGCCGGCTTCGCCGCCGTCAGGCCGTGTCGCCGGAAGAGGAAGACGTGCCCCGCCACCAAGAGCACGAGCGCCCCCGGCAGCACGCCGGCGTGGAGCGCGAAAAAGCGGGTCAGGGTCAGGTGGCCGTAGTCGGCGCCGCCTACCAGCACCTTCTGCAGGGCGGGGCCGATCACCGGCGCGACCGAGGCGATGCTGGTCGCCACCTTGGTGGCCCAGTAGCCCTTCTGGTCCCACGGGAGCAGGTAGCCCGTGAGCAGCAGCCCCAGCACCACGTGAAGCAGCGCCAACCCGAACCAGAAGTTGACCTCGCGCGGCGCCCGGTACGCGCCGTCCACGACGACCTGCATCAGGTGAAGGACCAGCAGCACCACGGTGGCCTGGGCCATGTAGTGATGGATGCCGCGAAGCAGCCAGCCGCCCGCCATGACGTTCTGCACGTAGTGGACGCTCTCCCACGCGCCCTGCGCATTGGCGCTGTACGCCGCCCACAGCGCCACGCCGGTCGCGAACTGCACGACGATCGCGAACGCCAGCGTGCTGCCCCACACGTACCGCCACCGCGCGCCTCCCGGCACCGGTTCCACCAAGAGCTTGCGCAGAAGCTCCCGGTACCCGGTCCGGTCGTCCAGCCAAGCCAAGACCGGCTTTGCGAAGCTCACGCGACGGGCGTCTTGTTCGGCGTCCCCGGCCGAAAGTTCTGGAAGCGGACCCACACTTCGCCGCCGTCCCGCACCTCGACGTCCAGCGCGTCCAAGCCTCGCGGGCTGGGGCTGGACGGATCGTTCACGGCCCCGTCCAGTCCGAAGCTGCTCTTGTGGCAGGGGCACACGAACCGGGACCGGTCGGCGGCCAGCGTCACGAAGCACCCCGCGTGAGGGCAGACCACGTTGAACGCCTTGACGCCCGCCGCGTCGCTCCGCCCGGCCGCATCGGGCAAGTTCTCCGCGTCCGGCCCGTCGTCCGTGCCCTGGGTCGTGCCGCCCCCGCTCTCGAGCCGCCGCAGATAGACTGCCCCCACGGGCACGCTCGCGAAGGTGTTCCAGGCGTCCACGCGGCTTGCGACCACCGGGAACTTGCGCGGCGCCCCGTCGTCCGGCAGCGCCGACAGCGTCGTGACTCGCACGAACCCCGCCTCCCTGCGTCGTCGGCGCAAGGGGTCCAGGGCGACACGCAGCCCGGACCAAAGGGGCGCCAGCAGAGCGAGCCCGACCGCTCCCGCTGCCGCCGCGCCCGCCAGGAAGCGCCGCCGGGCTGTCGAGCCGCTGGAATCCGCCATCTGCTCTCGGTCAACCCTCTGGGACGCCGTCCTACCCTCCCGCGCTCCGCCGGGGTCGTCGGCACTGGGGCGGGAAGAGGCCATGTGGGTTCCCTGCTGAAGGATCGGGGGTCGAAAGAGGCGGGTCGGAACTCGGCGAGCTGCCTGCGCAAGGAAGGCGCCTGTGGACAGCGTTCTGCGAGCACGCAAGATATTGGTCCCGGCGGTCGCGGCGGGCAACATCCCGGGCCGTCGTCGCCACGACGTCGACCTGCGCATCGGACGTGCCGTCGCCGAACGCCAGGACGCGCCGGCTTGGGGGGACGTCGGCCCGGCGGCGGCGGGAGGCGGCCAAGGCCCGGGCGGCTGTTCCCCGCACTCGGTTCGGCCTATCATGTATCCGTCGGCGTCGCCCCCGCGCCCGCGGACCGACTGCGATCACCGCTTGCACGAGGACGGCTCGATGAGCGTCGCCCCTCGCGCCCCGCGGACCGACCACCTGCCACGCACAGCCCCCAAGGGACCCGCCAATGATCAGGATCGCGCGCCTCGTCGCCGTCGCTGCCGCCGTCGCAACCACCTCACTGGCAGGACTCGCGCCGCCCGCGCCCGGCAGCGCCCAGAGCGCGAGCAGCGCCGACAGCCCGAACGCCTACCCGGAGAGCCTCTTCGCCGGATTGCGCTACCGCTACGTGGGGCCGTCGAGGGGAGGACGGGTCACGGCCGTGGCGGGACACCGGGCGCATCCGTCCACCTTCTACATGGGGGCCACCGGCGGCGGCGTCTGGAAGACGACCGACTACGGCCACGTCTGGCGGAACCTCTCCGACGGCTACTTCGCCACTGCGTCCATAGGGGCGATCCGGGTCGCCGACTCGGACCCCAGCGTGGTCTACGTCTCCACGGGCTCCGACGGCATCCGCAGCAACGTCATCATCGGCACGGGCGTCTACAAGTCCACCGACGCGGGAGAGAGCTGGCGCCACATGGGCTTGGAGCGGACGGGCAACACCGGCGCGATACTGATTCACTCCGAGGACCCGGAGCTGGTGTACGTGGCGGCGATCGGCAACCCCTTCGCGCCGAACCCGGAGCGGGGCGTCTACCGAAGCCGCGACGGCGGCGACAGCTGGGAGAACGTCCTCTTCGTCTCCGACAGCACGGGCGCGGTGGACCTGGAGTTCGCGCCCGACGACCCGTCCACGATCTACGCCAGCATGTGGCGCGGCGAACGCAAGCCCTGGACGATCATCTCCGGGGCGATGGAGGGCGGGGTCTACCGCTCCACCGACGGCGGCGACAGCTGGGAGCAGGCCACGGCCGGCCTCCCCACCGGCCTTCGCGGCAAGTCGGACTTGGCGGTGAGCGCCGCAGACCCGGACCGGGTGTACGTCCTCATGGAAGCGCCGGCCGACAGCGGCGGCGTCTTCCGTTCCGACGACCGGGGAGTCACGTGGCGGCACGTCTCGGACTTCGGCCCCATCCGCACCCGCGCCTTCTACTACACCAACCTGGAGGCGCACCCCACCGACCCCGACGTGCTCTGGGGAATGACCGAGGGCCATTGGATGTCCACCGACGGCGGCGAGAGCTGGACCGCCCAGCCCACGCCCCACGGGGACAACCACGACATGTGGATCAACCCGGACAACCCGGAGATCATGGTCCAGTCGAACGACGGCGGCGCGAACGTGTCGCTGGACGGCGGCGAGACCTGGTCCACCCAGTACAACCAGCCCACGGCCGAGCTCTACCAGGTCGACGTCTCCGACGACTTCCCGTACCGGCTGTACGCGGGCCAGCAGGACAACTCGACGATCTCCGTGCCCAGCCTTCCCGAGCGTTCCGAGCCCGGCGGTCCCCAATCGGCGTGGGAAGCCCACGGCGGATGCGAGACCGGTCCCGTGGTGCCCAAGCCCGGCGACCCGGAGATCGTGTACGCCAACTGCAAGGGCCGGTTCGGGCTCTACAACCGGCGGACGGGACAGGAGAAGCAGTACTACGTCGGCTTTGCCAACCTGTACGGCCACAACCCGAGGGACCTGGAGTTCCGCTTCCAGCGGGTGGTGCCGATCCACGTGTCGCCTCACGATCCGAACAAGGTGTACCACGGCTCCCAGTACGTGCACGTGACCACCAACGGGGGAGAGCTCTGGGAGACGATATCTCCGGACCTGACCGCGTTCACGCCCGAGACTCAGGTCGTGTCGGGGACGCCGATCACTCTCGACGTGACCGGCGAGGAGCACTTCTCGGTGCTCTACGACATCCAGGAATCGGTGCTGGAGCCGGGCGTGATCTGGGCGGGCGCCAACGACGGCCCGGTCCACGTGACTCGCGACGGCGGCGAGAACTGGGCGGACGCGACTCCGCCGGGGATCGGCCCCTACGGGCGAGTGCAGACGATCGCCGTGTCCCACCACGATCCGGCCAAGGCCTACGTCGCCGTCCTCCGCTACCAGCTGGGCGACTTTGCGCCGTACGCCTACCGGACCAACGACTACGGCGCGAGCTGGACGCGCATCACCACCGGCGACAACGGCGTCCCCGGCGATCATCCCGTGCGGGTCCTGCGCGAGGATCCGGAGAGGGAGGGCCTGCTTTACCTGGGAACCGAGTTCGGCGTGTTCGTGTCCTTCGACGACGGCGGCCGCTGGCAGCCCTTCCAGCTCAACCTGCCGGTCACCCCGATCACCGACATGAAGGTGGTGCAGGGCGACTTGGCGCTCTCCACGATGGGACGCGGCTTCTGGATACTCGACAACCTGACGCCGCTTCACTCCTTGGACGCCGGGACGGCCGACGGCGGCGCTCACTTCTTCCCGGTGCGCGACCCCTACCGGCACCGCTACGGCGGCGGTGGCGGCGGGCGCTTCGGTCGGCGGGCGCCCCACTTGCCCGAGTACCCGCCCGCGGGCGCCAACATCGACTACGTGTTGCCCGAGGGGGCCGCAGGGCCGTTGACGCTGGAGATCGTGGACGCGGACGGGGCCGTGGTGCGCTCCTTTTCCAGCGACGCTCCCGGCGAGTACGAGGTCCCGGCCGAGCCCGGAATGCGGGAGTGGCGGCTGGAGCGCTTCGGCACGCCGCGCCTGCCGGTTGGCCCCGGCGCTCACCGCTTCGTCTGGGACTTGGCCTACCCGGGGCCGTGGGACGCGAACCCGAACCGCTCGGGGCGCGGCGGCCCCATGGTCCCGCCGGGCGCCTACACGGCGCGCCTGACAGCTGGCGAGTGGAGCGCAAGCCAGAGCTTCGACGTGCGGATGGACCCGCGAGTCGTGGACGAAGGCGTCGGCGCGGCCGAGGTGCGGCGGCAGGTCCACTTGGCGCTCCAGGTCCGGGACGCCCTGAGCGACGCCCGCCTGGCGGTCCGTCGCATCGGAGAAGCCCGGGAGCAGGGCGGCGGCAGCCTCTCCGCCGAAGTGGAGGCTGTCGAGCGCGAGCTGGTCACGGCTCCGATCCGCTACTCCCGTCCCATGCTTGTGGACCAGCTCCAGTACCTGTACGGCAACCTGACCCGCGCCGACCAGGAGCCGGGCCAGGACGCGGTCCGCCGCTACGAGCAGCTCGACGCCGCGCTGCAGGAGCACGTCCGCGCGCTGGAGCGGCTGCTGCGGGCCACGGTGTCGGACGGGAGCCCGGAGTGACGTCTGCCGTGCCGGCGTCTCGCGCTTGCTGCCGGACGTGCGCGAGGGGCTGTTGGTGAGACAAGGTTCCGGCACATGGGCGACGAGTACTCGATCCTGTCCGAGAATCGAATGAGACCGACAACGCTGTTCCTTGCGTGGCAGGACAAGCGTGAACGGAGATGGTTTCCGGTGGGCAGGCTGGATGCCGATGGAGGACGTTCGCAGTACGTCTTCCGCTACACGCATGGTGCCGGCATCGCGAAGCGAGACAGCGGATTCGCCCCTCTGTACGACTTTCCTCGTCTCGAGGACGTATACGAATCTCGTCGTCTGTTCCCGCTGTTCGAGAATCGAGTCATGAACCGGGGAAGAAGAAGCTTTCGAGACTACCTCGAGCTCTTGGCCATCGAGAACCCCGACCCGGACCCATTGGAGATCTTGGCGATTGACGGGGGACGCCGAATGACCGACAACTTCGAGGTGTTTCCGAAGATCGAGAAGAGCGACGACGGTGAGTTTCGTTGCCGCTTCTTGCTCCATGGCTCCCGGCACGTCAGCCGTCCGGCGCAGGAGCGGCTGCTCAGGCTGGCGGAAGGAGAACGGCTGCACGTGGCCCTCGAGCTTACCAATCCGGCCATGCCACTCGCGGTCCAGCTTCAAACCGAAGACTACCACATGATCGGGTGGGCGCCTCGATACTTGGTCGCCGACTTGGCCGAGGCGATGGCTCACGCCCCGACCGAGTACAAGGCCAATGTGGTCAGGACCAGCACAGAGGCGCTGTTCAAGCACAGCGTGTTGATCGAACTGAGCGGCTGCTGGCCCGAAGAGCACGAGCCCATGTCGTCCGAGAGCTATCAGCTGCTGGGCGGGGACGAGGAGGACGCGCTTCCATGGACCTGAAGCTCCAAGGCAAAGTCGCCGCCGTGACCGGGGCCAGCCGAGGGCTGGGCTTCGCGATCGCGCGTTCTCTGGCGCAGGAAGGCGCGACGCTGGCGATCTGCGCCCGCGACGCTGGCGGGCTGGAGGCTGCCGCCGAGAGGCTTCGCCAGACGGGCGCCCAGGTGCTTGCGGTCCCGGCCGACGTCGCCGAAGGGGCCGCCGCCGGGCAGTTCGTGACGGCCGCCGCCGAGCGGTGGGGCAGGTTGGACGTGCTGGTCAACAATGTGGGCGGCAACCGTCGCGGCACGTTCGAGCAGACGACCGACCAGGACTGGCTGGAGATTGTCGAGCTCAACGTCTTGTCGGCGTTTCGGGCCAGTCGCAGCGCCATTCCCTGGATGCGGAAGGAAGGCGGGGGCGCAATCGTCTTCGTGTCGTCGGTCTTCGGACGGGAGAAGGGCGGTCCGGGGCTGTCGGTCTACAACACGACCAAGTCGGCGCTCATCTCCGCCGCCGGCATCATGGCGCTGGAGCTTGCTCCCGAAGGCATTCGCGTGAACTGCGTCGCCCCCGGCTCCATACGGTTCGAAGGGGGCAGCTGGGACAAGCGAGTCAAGGCGGATCCGGAAGGAATGAAGAAGTTCGTCGAGGCGAACCTGCCTCTTGGACGCTTCGGCCGGGCGGAAGAGGTGGGCGACATGGTGGCGTTCCTGGCGTCGGACCGGGCCAGTCTGATCACGGGAGCATGCGTTCCCGTGGACGGTGCCCAGGGAAGGTCGCTGGTGTAGCTCTAATCTAACCTAACCTAACCTAACTTGACAGCACGTTACGCTCCCTCCGTTGGCGGATGGACAGGTCGCAAGGCGCTCAGGCCCGCGTCCAACGATTGCCGATCAGGTACTGCGAGGATCCGCGACTCCAGGACCTCCCAAACATCGCCGGCACGGGCCCTGCGACTCGCCCAGATCAGTCATCATCGATCAGCCCGAGTTCCCGGAGCGGTTCCAGGACACCGTTTTCCAGCTTGGCCTTGTCGAGCGCACCTTTCGCCTCGACGTTGATGGAGATCCTGTCGGCCAAGGCCGCGAGGTTGGCGAGAGCGTTCCACGCGCCGTAGAGGGTGTCCCGATCTGCGCTGAACGAAAGAGCGACAGCGTCCGCATCCAGGGTGGCCGGCGTCGTCGAAGCACTTGGCTCGGGGCTGTCCGGCGTCTCGCGTACCAACCCGGTGCTGAGCTCGGGGCTCGACCAAAGTTCCGCTCCGTCAACAGCTTCGGGCTGAGCGGGAAGCGCGGCCGGGAGGATCAAGAACCCCGAATCGAGATCGATTTCGTCCTCGGCTACGCCGCGGTCGAAGGCGACTTGGCTCGTGTCGATTCGATAACGGCCGTCCTCGCCAAGGGTCGGTCGGCCCGTGAAGTAGCCGAAGAAGCTGTTCTCGACGCCACGGGCGATGGCTCTGCGCACCACGTTGCCGGAAAGCAAGCGCGGGAAGCCAAGGAAGGAGAAGAACCCGGCAACCACCCGGGAGGTCGGAATTCCCGGCTCGGCGGATTCGACTTCTCCCAACCTGAACAGCTCGACGATCTTCCCCGGTGCCACGTCTTCGAAGACTCTGCGGTGCACCATCGTCAGCAGCTCCATCATGCGATCGTGGATCCGGGCGCGCTTCTTCTCGTCGAGGGTCGTCTGGAGCGGCCGACCTCTCATGCCGACGGCGTCCAACGACAGCGAACCGCTGTCCGTCGTCGGCAGCCGGATTTCTTCGTACAACTTAAGCATCGCGGATTCGACCGCCGTTCTTTCGGTGGCGTCTCGTTCTCTGAGCTGACCCCTCTGCGCATCTGTAAGGTTGTGCTGCCGCCACCTCTGCAGGACCCGTTCGACGGCCGTCAGGTAGCGGACAGAGCGGCGAAGGCTCTCGACTTGGTCAGCCGACGGCACGGCGAGTCCAAGGCCATTGCGGAATTCGCGGGTACGGTTCCCGTGGTTCTCACAGAGATCTCTAGCTGTTTCTTTTTGCTCCCCCGTGGACTTGGCTGCGAACTCGAGCGGCAGATACGCGATCAGGAACCGAGATTCCTGGTCTGGTACGTCCGCCGATGTGGCCGGCCACACGATCGCCGAGCGCTGGCCCGCAAGCCTCTCTTCGATCAGCGTCTTTATCTTGGTCCTGATACGGCCCTCGTCCCGGCCCACCGCTTCGGCTTCCTGCTCGACCAGCAACGTGACGTTGGGGTCCCGCTTGAAGCAGTACCGAACGCCGTCGAAGTGCAGGTAGAGACACTGTTCCTTGAGCTCCTTGAGACAGGCCTGAACGGTGGTGCTGTCGAGGTCTGGACCGACGCCGATGCTCAGCAGGTCGGGCTCGCTGATCCCGGGCGGCAACAGATCGCCGGCCGTGTCTTCCGAGCGGCGCAGGCCGCCGAAGGAATACATCAGCATGCATGTTGCCAGACGGGTAGCCGAGTGCTTGCCGGCCTCGGAGGTCACCTCCCGCGCGCGTCGGTCGTCGATCCGGCGGGTGCGAGCGTTTGTGCCGACGAAGTCATGCTCCAGACAAGCCTGAAAATCCTCCCGCTGTCCGACCTCTTTGAAGAAGGCGAGGCGTACATCCGCGTCGTGCACGGGAACGTCGCCCGGGCCGAGCAAGAGGCGCGAGCTGCCGGCACGGTGAGCAGCGCGCAGGCAGGAAGCGAGAAACCGCAGGGCACCGCGAGTTCTCTGGAAATCGGGAATGGCCGCCCAACGCTCCCGCATCACGTCGATCAGGGCCGGATGGAATGGATAGGAAGACTGGATGCGATTCTGGAGCACCAAGCCGTCCTCTTCCGCCTGCTGCCGTTCCGACTCGCCGTGCGCTCGGGCGCGCCGCATCTGAGTGACTACGTCTCCGTAAGCCTTGGCGACGCTTCCCGCCACTTCCCGGTCCGGGGCTCCAGCCAGTAGCCGCCGCTGGATCACATTCAGGATCTCGTTGCCCTCGACGGGCTCCCGCCGCTGGTCCTTGCGCGCCGCGAGATGCTCCACTGTGCGGAGCAGGCCCGTGTACTCGAGGGATTCGCGGTTGCTCGACTGCAACGAGTATACGAGCACCGCGTTATCCACGTTGCCGACCGCGACCGTAAGGCGTTTCAGAAATGAAAGCGTCTCGTCCCGAAGGGTGGTCTGCTCGATGCGCACCCCGCCAGCGCTAATGAGGTACTCCAGAACCTCGTCCAGGAGGATCAGGCTCGGGCCGTGCTTGAGCAGCTCGATGATCTGGTCTCCGCCTGGAGCAACTCGGCTATTGTCGTGCTCCCGGACGATCTCGTAGCCTTCCCGGCCCGCAAGTGCCCAAGCGATCCACCCCCAGACGGTCTTCGCGACGAAGCTCTCCTGCGGCACACGCTTTCCGACTCGAGCGTCAAAGAACTGCCCGTCGACGACTGCCACCCGTACTCCCTCCGGCCGCGGAAGTCCCGTTGCCTCCGGCAGTGCATCCAGGGCGGCCCTTGATCGGGCGCTGTGTAGCAGCGCGGCCAGCGTGTGCGACTTACCTCCGCCGAACGGTGTCAGCAACTTGAGCACGCGGTTGCCCTGGGAGCCTGCCAGCCGTCCCAGCACGTCCTCAAGCAGTGACTTCAGGCCGCCGGTAAGGTACGATGTCCCGAAGAAGCTGTCGGCGTCCCGGTAGACGACCGGAACACGTGGCAACGCCGAAGTCGGAACCTCGAGGTCCCTTCCTATCAGGTGGTCGGCCAGTGCCCCCAGGTCGAGTGCGAAGACGTCCTCCGAGAATTCTTCCGAGAGCACGTCAGGGTGCAGGTCTACGCATTGCAGCCAGGGTCGCCTAGCTACGTCCATGACTGTCGTTCTCCTGTGTTTAGGTTGGCTGGCCATCGGTCCGACCCTCTCCTTACAGGAACCATGGCGTGTTCTCCAGCGACGGGTGCAGCTCGAACGGTTCCGACTGTCGCAAGAACGCCGCGGTCAAATAGGCGATGTCCTTGGCGTACTTGAGTGTTATTGGCTCTCCACAAAACGCGTCGGTGGACGCCCAGTTCAGCTTCGTAAGGCTCAACACCTGAAGCGCCAGCACCCGCAAGTCCGGCCGACTGCCACGGTCGTTCGGTCTCTCAATCCATGCTGCTACCTCCAGTGGTCTTGCCGTCCCCATCATGCGACGAAACGGATTGTAACCTGTGGTGGACAGGTATAGCTTGTTGGTACCCACCTCAACGTAACTCCCTCGACGAAGGCTCCCATCCGTCTCCGGCCTATCATCGTAAAAGCGAACGTTGTGATGGGAATTGACCGAGACGAAAGCAAAGGTGCCCTCCGGGCGAACAGTTCGCGCCGATCGAAGAATCGCCTTCCGGTCGGCTCGTGCAAACTTCGCTGAATACTGGAACACCACGCGGGGAGTCGACGACAGTTGGGAATCTAGCCTCTTCAACACATCCTTGGCCAACTCGGCGAGGCGGAGATGTCGATCCTCAAAGTCAAAATAAGATGTGTTGCCCCGGTAAAACTCCCATCTTCCATATTGGTTGAACACGCTAGCAAAACCCATGATCCGACGGCCATCTCTGGACTGCGTGTAGGACAACCCCACAAAAAAATCCGCCTCTGGAATCGCATCCGGCAATACCCACGGCCGGACGCCGCACTTTGCACAAATGTTCAAGGCTAGATTCAGATCTTTCCAATCTGGATTCTCAAGCGTTGGCGTGTCGACCATCTGACATGGTACGCCTCGTTCCAACAGCAGTCTCTTATTGACGTAGTACGGTGCCAGGTGGTCGTCTCGAGCATATCCCTCTTCGGGGGTATGGACAAGGAAAATGGATCTAGGATGAAGGTTGGCTCGACTCCTCTGTCGCTGATGCAAGAGACGTTCAAGTTCTGCATGAATATCATCAACATGGCTCACCGTAGCAATCCCCGAATACCAGAATTTTGTCGCAAACGTTCGTTCGGAGCCGCGATACTTGTACCGACCTCCAATCAAACGTTCGATCAGGCCTTCCATTCCTTGACGGACTGCAGTCAGACAAACCGGTACAAGCTCAATCTCCTGTGGGTCATCGCCATAGGAGCCATACTGTGTGATGCCGGCCCGGACATCCGGTGACAGCTGGCGCTGCCGAAACTCCACTTCCGGCTCTGGGAGTCGCCGAACGGTCAGTTCCTTTTCCGAAGGTCGCAGTCGTTCGGAAAGTCGAATCGGGTTGGTAGCGATATCGACGTCAAGATCGCAACATCGCAAAGGAAACAACTTGTCCGACAGATATTTCACGCTTGCCAGAATCTTTTGAGCCCTCTCCCTAGCGGAACCCGGTCTCGTAACCAAGCTATGCTCTCGAATCGCAGCGGCAAGATCGAACGACGGTTCCTCCTTGTGCAGCATAGACTTCAACATCTCCACAGTGCAAATGGGAATGACGTCACTGATAGGGATAGTTTCTACCGTGCCGGTGTCAAGGAATCGTACTTCCGCAAACTCATCGTTAAATCCAGACAGATGTCCCCTGCGCCACTGTCCATTGTTTGCTATGCAACGATGGCCATCAAGTCTGGCTCGTGCAAAATGCTGCTTCACAACCGTGAGATTTCTTACGTTGAGAGCAACGCATCTGTAATCGATACACAAATAGAAGCGTTGACCATACTGCCGGACCTGAAATTCGTATGCCGGATAGAGTCGCACAATAGACCTCACCCCAACCGGTGTGCCGATCTCAGTGCGCCTCATGTGTGCAAGTATTCTGCTGAATCCATCTCGGTGTATGAACCATCCATTTCCTTCTAACGCATCGCGAAGCGTTCGCACAAGCTGCCCATAACGTGATCCAAATACCTCATACCCTACCACGTTGTCCTGTTGCCGAAATCTCAACAGAAACAAATTGCTGAATTCCGTTGCGTTATCGTTGTTTGCCGCCGCTAGGAGCGCGGCTTCGCGCTCTTCCGCCCTGTTCTCAATCTGGATCAATGTCTCGTTCGAAAGGAGACGATATGAGGGAGCCGGCAACCCGAGGGTCTCCATCGCCGTAACCATCTGCTTCGTGCCCTCGCTAATGGCCTGCACATAGGCCACACCACTCGGATCTCTCATTAGCTTCAGCCATTCTAGAAGCTTAGTATTCCTAGGCATCGAATCAAGTATGACGTCTGCCAACGAAAAACGCGGTGGTGGATCAGTGTCTCGCTGAATTATCCGGCCTGGATTCTTCACCACGAATGCATCCGTGTACGCCTCGCATTCAATCGGCACCCCGGTTCGATAGTCCCTATGCGCTAAGGCGTTCACGAGTGCTTCGTCAATGACGGTATAAGGAAATTCGGGCTCTTCGACGAAGCCACCGGTTGGCCGTCGCTTTTGATAGCGCTTAAAGAATGCGGACTCTCTGAAGAATGTCCTCGCCTCCCGGATCTGTTTCGTAACCGGACCTGTGAATTTTTGATCGAATGTCGGGAGACCACGTCTGGCATGGTCGTTGACCACCACTCCAAACCGCATTAGGCGAATGTGAGCTGCCGGAAGGACACGTTGCGGATTTGATCCAAAGAACAGAAGTCCGGCATATGTAAACCAATAGTCGTCATCGCGGCGAACCAATGCACCTGCCTCATAGAGCAGTCGTTCATCCGAGAAGCGTCTGGTTGCATCGGGGGAAAACACCTTGCGAAATTCTTTCAGAACGTCATCCGAAAGATCTGCAGGATCGTAGGGGCAGCAGAACGCGTTCTCGAAGTCGGTAAGGTTTTTTCTGTCCCGAAGCCGATCACGCATCGCCTGCGTGACCAGGACGTTTTGAGGTCCGCGTCGCTCCCAAGCCTTCGGCCTAGCCCGAAGCGTCTCGCAAATGGCATTGGTCGCATAGGGGGCAAATAACAGACAAATAGTGTTGCTTTGGTCGGAATCATCGCGACATTCGTAAAGTCTAGCTTCGACGGCCTGATTGTGAAGGAGGCTCCCAATGTCAGTGAGGCTGTTTTTCTGACCTTCTGTCAGGTGGTTGACGCCTGCGACGTTGCCGTTGGACTCAATTCCGATCACCAGCAACCCACCTCTAACGTTGCTGTTGGCGAAGGCCGAAATGGTCTCGGTGATTCCGTCCCGGAGCTTCTTCAGTTGGTTTGTGAGCTCCCTGGGAGGGCTCCCCTTGCGGCCCGCAGCCTTACGATCGAAGTGCTGGCCCTCGAAATCGTCATCCGAGGACTGGGTCAAGAAGCCCCAGTGACTTGCGGGATCGTCGTAGACTGCCCGTGGGGAGGGTTCCATCAGCACTTCCTCTTCGTGGGACGCCCAAGACGGCAGAGCCGGAATCGCCCAAAGGTTGCGGGCTTGGCCGTGCGTTTCCACCACCGGCGGTTCGCCGCTCTCATCGGTCGTCATCCTCCAGGGCGAGTTCCGTCTGTCCGAAGATAGGGCCTTCGCTCTCTCGATCATAAGCGGCCCCTTCAACGACACTTCGCCAATTGGCGTTCAGCTTGGAGAGGGCGCGCAACTCGGTGGTCGTGGTCGCGTCCTGCGCCTCGGGGCGTGAAAGCACTGGCGCACAGAGTGCCTGAGTGACCAACCGGAGCTGCTCCTGGCTCGGTCGCGCCGACTTCAGGAACTCCCGGACCTGGATCGGCCGGTGGTCGAGCAACCAGAGCAGCCGGTGGATGACGTCGATTAGCGGGGCCTGTCGGCCGTTCGTACTGATGCCCAGCCCGTCGTCGCTACCGCGCTCCTCGAAGGTCCGGACGCGGAATTTGCTCCTGGACTTCTCGACCAGGCACGGAGGGGGGCCGGAGAGCCCCTGTGGACCGTCGATCTCGATGCCCTGCGGATAGCAGAACACGTACGCGTCGCCGGCCTGGATGAGGGATTCACGATAGGTAAACCTCCATAGGACGTAGAAGCGCGTCTCTGGGTCCACGGAGCCGACGGCTGCTCCACGCAAACCGAAGATCTCGTCAAGCATGACATCAAGTACGACGCCCTCGACGTCGCGGAGGTAGAGTTCGGCGGGCACGATTTCGCCGTTGGCGTACTCGACCTTGGCGAACCGCGTGTAGGCACGCAGGCCCGCGCCGACCGCAGCCATAAGGAGGTCTGCACCTCCAATTCCCTTGCCTCCCGCCCATAGGGTCGTCACGCGTTCGCGTGCGATGTGGAGAAGCTCCGGCTTTACCTGTGCCTCGTACCGCCCGGTCTCGGTCGTTTCGCGGCGGCGAGCGACGAAAAAGATGCTGTCGGAAAGCGCGGCGGCACCGAGCGCGTTGACCCTTCCTCGAGACTCCGTCTGCACCGGCCATGCCTCGGTGACCGTGAGCCCCGCCCCAACTAGCGCACGAATCAATGTGGCCCATCCCTCCGTCGTTCGGTGGGCGTAGACGCAGACCAGTGGGGCACCCGGCTTCAGGACGCGACGGGCTTCTGCGAACGAGCGGCGCATCATGTCTTGATAGTGCATGTTCGCCTTCTTTGCGTCCCCGCCGTGCTCGCTCGGCTGTGCGACCGCCTCGCGCCGCTTGGGCGGCACAGGCAACGTGAAGTGCTCGGGGTAGAGATCACCGACGATGCGCTTCAGCCATACGTAGAAGAACGCGGACAGATCCGCGTAGTATATGCTGCTATAGTACGGCGGGTCGGTGACCACCGCGTCGAAGGTCTCGTCGTTGTAGAACAGCTTTTCCGCGTTGCCGCGCGCAACAACCGATGGCTGGCCGACCTTGGCGAGCTCTCGAATACAGTACGCTTCCCGGTCCAGCGCGAAGGGGAGGCAGCCCTGGGTGTGCGCTAACCCATTGATCTCTGAGAAATCGTAAATCATCTTCAGGGCTTGCCGATCACCAATAGCTCCTATCGTCCTCTGCACTCTGGGCTCCCACCGAGAGAACTTGTTGAATGTGACGACGAAACGGCCGAACGCCATCGCGAAATAGGTCGACAGCGCTCGTGCCCGGTCCTCGGCCATACCCTCCTTCAGCATTTCGGCGTGGGCCTGTCGAATGTTTTTGATCAGGGTCAACAGGACCAGTAGCTGTCGAGGCGTGAATAGTTCGCGATACGTATTCACTCCATAGTTAGGAAGTTGGTCACCAAGTTTCCCTTGAAGCATACCACCAGGAGGCTCACAACCGAGTTCCCCCTCAAGCTTCTCCAAACGCTGCTCTATCTCGTCCGCCGGCAACTCTACCGTGACATCCGGGGGCAAGTATACTTTGGTTCGCCTTTTCCTCGATTTACCTTCTGGCGGCAACGAAACCACTACGGCAGCAAGCGATTCTTTCATCCTGTCGACTGTCGCCATTTCCTTGACGTGATCGGCAGGGGCAGGTGTATTGCATGCGACGCAGACCGCTTGTCCCGCGCCAGTCTGCGCCTCTTGTTGGGAGACTTCTCGGATGGACGCACCGGAAACGATGTCCCAGCAAAGTCGGTTGCCATCTTCGATTTGGGGAACAGCGGCAACGGCTCCGTTCTTCTTGCGTAGCCAAGCTTGGCGAACGAGCGGCACCGACGTGCCGCATCCCGGCCGACGACAGGGCACAGTGCGCGCCCAGATGCAAGCGATCAGGGTTGCTTCGCGCGACGGAGTGGGTGAATCTGATGTCCGGTTTCCGAAGAGGGTGATCTGGGAAGCGACCGCGTCCGATTCAGGTATCCGGACGTCTGGGTAAAGGTCGCCAACATCCTTCTTCACGCGTTCGAGGACAACCCGACCCCAGTGTTCGAAGTCGTCGGCCAACTTCGGTCCGAACGTCTGTGGATACGCTAGCGTACATAGTTCGATCAGGTGGGCTACCGGGTTGTAGTCGAGCGCGTGGCTCTCGCAACCGAGACGGGCGGCCTCGAGCGGAATCGCACCTCCGCCCGCAAATGGGTCCAGCACCTTCGGCGTCCGGCCACCGTGCGCCTCCAGGATGTGTCTGCGAGCCTTCTTGACGACTTCCGGATCCGGCTTGAACGCAGCGAGGTTGGCAACGAAAGACGCGGCTTCCCTACGCTCGTCGTCCGATTCCGGCGCAGCGACTAGGGCGGCGTAGACCGCGGCGCGCGATGCGGTGATCGGACGGCGAGCGGGCCAGTAGTGGATCATCTCCACGTATCGCCGGGGATGCAGCTTCTCGTGGGATGCGATGGCGTTGAGCGCGTCAAGAGGAAGGTAGTCCTCGATCAGTCGGCGGTCATCCATGATCCATGTCATCCGGTCTCCCGCAAACCTCTGCCTGATCCACCGTCTCCTGATCGAAAGCGGCCTGTTCCACAGCCCTTGCCGGGAGATCATAGTATCGTGCGGCCACGACCTCCTTCTTGGCGTAGTCCAAGTGCTTGGCGGGGTTCTGGATCATCAGCGGAGTCGGGTCCGGGTTGTCCAACGGATCCCAGACGACATAAAGCCAGTAGGTGTCGGCGAGCTGTTGCGCCTTGTACCACTCGTTGGTGGTCAGCCGGACGGGCTGGCCGCGTTGTCGGCCCTTGACCTCGATGCGGCGCACACCGGTCACAGGGTCCCGGTAGCCCGTCTGTGGGTCCGGCGGCGCCAGGCTTCGAACGTCGAAGCCGATCTTCTGGTGCCCGACCCGCTCGCACTCGCGGCCCTGGGCCTCCTCATAGGCGACGACAACGTCCTCCGCGGCAACCTCGACCCGCTGCGTCAACGCCGGGTCGGGTTCCTCTCTGAATACGAGGGCGCGCTCCGTATCCGTGTCGGGAGGCAGTACCAAGCAGCTCGCTATGTGCCGCACGGGACCGTGCCGGGCGATGCGAAGCCGCTCAATACCGGCCAGGCGCTCCTCCTGTGTGCGTTGCAGATCGGCAAGATCCTGTTCCGCACGCTGACGTGCCAGCGTTACTTCCGGCTCTTTTGGCTCCCGGGCCCGTAGCCCCATCACCCGATCCTGCGAGGCACGGGCACGAGCGGCGAAAGACTTCTCGAGATAGTCGCGCGCTACTTCCGCATAGTGGCCGCGTTCGGCCTGGGCGTCTCGCCGCCGCTGCATCTGGATCGTCGCCTTGACATAGTCGCCGACGAGGCCTTGGTCGATCCCGGGCAAGGTCACGGACGGACTCGGATGGGCAGGCAGATCGATGAGCGCGTCCGGCGGCACTGTGCTGAAACGATCCGCAACGGCGATATCTTCGCCGCCCTCCTCCCGCACGGCCACCAGCTCGGAATGTATCGTCGTCGCCTCGCCCTTGGTGTTCTGGCCCTGTACTGGAATCTCGTAGAAATGGAGACGGTAGGGAGATTTCCCGTGCGGGTCCACGTACACGGCCGTCTGGCCCGCAAGCCGCTCGCCAAGGCTGTCTTGCAACCTCTCGTCCACGGCGGCGTAGAGCGGATGTCCGGGACCGACGAGTACGGCGTCAAGGTGCCGATCCTGCTCCAGGTGCTCCTTGTAGAAGGTCAGCTTGCGGTAGCTCGCCTCGGGCTTCCCATGGCGCCGGACCGCGGCAAGGCGCTCGGAGCGGAGCTCGGCGCGCACGTGCTCGATCCGCCAGAGTCCGTCCGCTCTTGGCTCTGTCCGCAGGCCCACCGCCCTGGCAGCGTTCAAGAAGTGGGATTCGACATAGCGAGGCATGAGCCGCCGCTCCTCCGTTTCCAAGTTTGCCCGTGCGAAGGACGAAAAATCTACGTGGGCGCGGGCCAATGCAATCCCAGTCGCGTCTTCGTACAGATCGAGCTGCTTCGGATCGATCCGCTCAATCGCATCGAGATAGTCGTCGAGGCGGCGCGGCTCATAGGCCACCTCCCGAAGCATTTCCGGCAGGTTGACCTTGTTCAGGGAGAGCACTTCGCCGACGACGTCGAACACTCGATCGCCGAGCGCATCCCGCATCCGGTTCAACTTGCTCAGCAGGCGCTCCAGAATACGTCCTTCGATGACTGGCTGACCGTCCTGCGACGAAGTGGCGACGAAATTGAAGGCGTACACATCGCGAGACTGCCCGATGCGGTGGATGCGGCCAAGTCGCTGTTCGAGACGGGTTGGGTTCCAAGGCAGATCGTAGTTGACCATCAGGTGACAGAACTGGAGGTTGATGCCCTCTCCGGCGGCCTCCGTCGCCACGCAGATCTGGCGGCTAGTTCGGAAATCTTCTTGAGCCTGCTTGCGCTCGTGCGGGTTCATCCCGCCGTGAATTTCGCATGTCGAATACCCCCAGGACTCGAGATGGCTCCTCAGGTGGTTCAGCGTGTCCCGGTGCTCGGTGAAGATAAGGAGCTTACCGCGTCCGTCCTTCAGTTCGTCGAATTCCGTTCGTTCCAGGCACTCGCGCAATGCGACGAGCTTGGAATCGAGGCCGCCTTCGCGCAATCGGCCTACGCTCGTCGCGAGGTCCCGTAGCGCCGCGACCTCGGCCCGTAGCTGACCCAAGGCGAGGGCCGCTGTAGTCTCGTCGATGAGACAATCGCGAGATGCGTCGTCGAGGTCGTCTTCGTCCTGTTCTACGTCGGCAACTTGACCTGATGCCTGCGCGAGTCGTCTCGCCCGCTGGGCAGGGGGCAAGTTGTCGAGTTCGTCAACCAATTCTCTTAGCCGTGTTCGACGACGAATCAGCGATTCGTGAATTGCGCGGGTAGAGCTGGCCAAGCGACGTTGAAATACCGTGCGCACGAGAGCGACGCTGTTCTTTCGCCTTCCGGTCGTTTGTGGAAGGAACTCATTGATGTATGCCGTTACCGCCTTGTAAACCGCGTACTCTTGTTCGCTGAGCGCAAAGCTGACCGTGTGTACGTGGCGGTCCGCAAACAACCGACGCCCATGCAGGTCCTTGAGGTCTTCCTTGAGCCGTCGAAGCGACCACGGGCAATCTTGGCCGAGTTGTAGTACATCGCGTCGAACATGAGCGGCTTCTTCGCCTACGCGATGGGGTTCGGGGAACAGGTCCCGGTCGATAAGCCGGATGAAGTGTGCGAACCGGTCATCGTCACCGTGATGAGGCGTGGCTGTCAAGAGCAGCAGGTGGTCGCAATGTTCGGAGAGCCGCTCGGCGAGCTGGTAGCGCTTCGTGCGCTCAATCCCGTCCCCGCGACCGGTGGAGTACTTGGTACGAGCACTGCACTTGTGGGCTTCGTCGATGATGACGAGGTCCCAGTGCTGCCGCCACACGCGCTCCCGCACCTCGTCCCGCTTGGCGTAGTCGATGGAAGACACGATCTGCGTCTCTCGCTCCCATAGGTTTAGGAACTGCTGCTGGTCGTTCGCGGAGTGAACGACCTGGAACGTTTCATTGAAGAAGCGGAGTAGCTCGTCCTGCCACTGAATGGTCAACGGTGCCGGAACGAGGATCAGGCAACGCTCGACGGCCTCTCGGAGCTTGAGTTCCTTGATGAGAAGGCCGGCCATGATCGTCTTCCCCGCGCCCGGATCGTCGGCGAGCAGGAAACGCAGGCGCGGCTGTGGTAGCATCCTACGGTAAACCGCGTCGATTTGATGAGGCAGAGTGCGGATGCCGGAAAGGCTGACCGCAAAGTGACGATCGAAGGTGTACGCCAAGCGGATACGAGCCGATTCGATCAAGAGCCGCATCTCCTCGGGATCGGCGGGTTGCGCCGCAGCGACTTCCCGTGGGTGATCACCCGACGCTACAGCAGCGGCGGCTTCCTCCGAAGAGATGATGGCCTCTTCAAGCGCTCCGTCGGGCAGGCGCACCCGGCATTCGTAGCCGGCGGAATCAGGTGCCGCAAGCGTTCTGACGTCTTCGAGGACGACAGGTACATCGAAGTGCCCCGGTAGCGAGAGTCGTCGTCCGACCCATTCCGACAACTGGGCCTTCGTCTTCCCGTTCGTCTCGTTCTTGAGTGCCTGTAGCGTCATTTGGGCGTGTGATTGGCCAGGAGACAATCCAAGACAGCACGTCAAGATACTACTAGGGAACACGCCGGATGTCCACCGGGGCCTGGAGAGAGCGGCCTACCACGGCAGAAACGGTCATGTTTGGTCGCATATCCCTATATGATCCAGGGTCCTGAACGGGCTGCTGAGGTAGGCGACGGCGACGAAGTTCTCGGTGGACGCGGTACCGCGGGCCCGGAGTTTCGCCGCCTAGACCAGCGAGTTCATGGCCTCCAGTATCCCGTTTCTGATCCGCGAGCGGAACCACGCTACGCGATGCCCCTCGTCCGGCCGGTCCCCCACAGCCCCGTCCGCCCCGGGCGGAACCCGGAGACCCGGACGCAGGACCGCCTCAGACGAAGCGGTAGAGCCTTACGTCCAGGGACCGCGTCGCCCGTTCGGCGTCCCGCCACTGGACCATGATCGGGCTCTGGTAGGTGCCGCTGGGGATCACGCTGGTTCCGTCGCCGGCGAGGTCGAGCACAGGGAGGCTGATCTGCCGCTTCATGCGCAGGAAGTGGGAGACGGGGACCGCCAGCGCCCGATTCACGATCCGCTCCACGACCGACCTGCGCACGCCCATTCGATCCAGCAGCGTGTTGAGGACCTGCACGGCGTCGAACTGGGCGTAGTTGAGGGTCTTGGCGGGAATGGCCCGGGGGTCCCGCAAGGCGTTTCGGCCTCGCTCGGCCATGAACCGCAGGGGATCCGCCAGCACTTCCCGCAGGTCGTGCGTCATGAGCAGCGTTTCGTACTCGTTGACCGTCAAGCCGGCGTTCCGCTCGTCGGGCGCGAGGGAGACGTCGAGTCGGCCGAAGGACACTCCGTGAGCTTGCGCAAGCTTCCGCAGCTCTTCCATGACCCCGAGGTTCGGGTCCCGCAGGTTGCATGCGTCGAGGGCGTGGGACGGCGCCTCCACGTCCAGGGTCAGGCGGGCGACTTCGGTCTCGCCGCCGTAGGCCACCACCGTGGTGCGCCGGCGTCTCGTTCCCGCGTCGTGGACCCCGTCGAGCTCCACGAACCACACCGGGTCGTCCCGCTGCTCGTAGGACACGCAGTTCTTCAGCCCCGCGCCGATGAAGGTGAGGTGCGAGTCGGCGTTCTTGGGCTCGTTGGCCCGCTGCTCCTCCGACAACTCGGTGCGCAGGTGAAGCTTGTCGTGGACGTAGCCGGCGTCCGGCGGAAAGAGCTTGCGGAAGACCTGGAGGAACTCCTGCACGTTCTCGTCGTCGTGCTCCAGCCTCTCGGCGATCCGCTGGTCCAGGTAGCCCGCCGTCGTGTGGTCGGAGACGTAGAGCGCCTTGGGGAACTGGGTGAAGCTGCTCCCGAACTCCTTGGCCAGGCTTCCCCGCACGTCGATCAGCTCGATCCGCGACGAAGGCTTGATTCGCAGGACGGCCTGGAACGGACCGTTGCCCGACGAGCTGCGGTGCTCCAGCTCAATCACGGGGACGCTTCTCGATCACCGGGCGCTTCCCAGCTCAATCACGGGCACTTCCCTGCAAGAGTTGCCGCCTGCCCAACTGCCGCCGAACCCACCAATTTCCACCGAACAGTCGGAAACGGCAAGCCTTGCCCTGCCTTTCGGGCGGCGGCTATCGTTGCGGGTCCAGCCGGGGGGCCGGCAGGGGGCCGGCGGGTCGGGGCGCAAGTCGCAGGGACAAGGAGTGGGCCAATGTCGCGAGCCGGGAGTCTGGTCAAGGAGCTGGAGACGTCCCTCAAGTACTTCAAGGCCACGCTGGCCGTCTTCGAAGAGGGCGATTCGGGGTTCGCGCCCCGGACCGAGCTGTACACCGTGGCGGGGCACGTCGCCCACACGGCGGACTCGGTGGAGTGGTTCGTCGAAGGGGCGTTCGGCCAGGGATGGAACACGGACTTCGAGGCGCTGATCGCCGCTGCCCGGGCCGTCGCGTCCTTGTCGGAGGCCGTCGAGTGGCTCGACCGGGCGTATGCGGGAGCGGTCGAGGCGGTCGGCGCCGCAAGCGACGAAGAGCTGGCCGAACCGATCCCCGACCGGCGGATCATGGCCGGAGCGCCTCGGGCGGCGATCGTCGGCGGCATCGTGGACCACACCGCCCACCACCGGGGCTCGCTTGCCGTTTACGCCCGACTTCTCGGCAAGACGCCGGCAATGCCTTACGGCTGATCAGGCGTCAGGCCGGGCCGGGACGGTTCGCCTACACCACCCAGTGCCCGATCAGGGCGCAGATGGGAACCGTGATCAGCGTCCGCAACAGGAAGACGGCCAGCAAGTCGCCGACGCCCAGCGGCAACTTCGACTTGAGCAGGAAAGCGCCCACTTCCGACATGTAGACGAGCTGGGTCGCCGACGCGCAGGCGACGACGAAGCGCGTCAGCTCGCTGTCGATTCCCTGGGCCAGGACGACCGGGAGGAACTGGTCGGCGAAGCCTACCAGGAGCGCCGGCGCCGCGGCGGCGGCCTCGGGCAACCGCAGGAGCTCGACGAACGGGATCAGCGGGTACGAGAGCCACTCGAAGAGCGGAGTGTGGTGGGCGACGGCCAGGGCCGAGGTCCCGACCACCATCACAAGAGGCATGAGCCCGAACCAGATGTCGAGGGTCGTTCCAGCGCTGCCGCGGGCCAGCGCCCTGGCGGAAGGCGCGCGGGCCGCCCGGGCGATGGCCAGCTCGACGGCTCGGGAGAGCGCGCCGCGGCCGGTCGGGGTCGCCTCGGGGGGCGGCGGCCCGGCGGGAGAGTAGCGGTCGCGCTTCCGGGAAAGGGGCGGGATGCGCGGCAAGAGCGCCGCCGCCGCAACTCCGCTGACGACCAGGGCGGCGTACACGAAGAAGAAGCGATGGCCCACGCCCGCCACGTCGGCGACCACCTTGGCGAACGCCACCGACACCACCGAGAAGCCGAGGGCGATCACCGACGCTTCCCGCTCGGTGTAGTAGCCTGCGTCGAACTGCTTCGTGGTGATGACCACGCCCACCGTCGAAGAGCCGAACCACGACGCTGCGCAATCCACGGCGGAGCGGCCCGGCAGCGTCAGCACGGGCCTGCACACTGGGCGCGCCAGCGTGCCGACGAACTCCATGAGGCCGAAGTCGGTCAGAAACGGCATCAGCGCCGACGCGACGAGGAAGACCGCGAAGATCACGGTCATCAGCTCCCGAAGGATCGTCCCGCCGGTGTCGGGCGATGCGAGCCACGTCGGTCCCGTGTCGAAGAGGACCATGCACGCGCCCGTCGCCGCCGCGACTCGCAGGAGCACGCCGGCAGGAGCGGCGACGAAGGCCCGGGACAGCTGGCTGGGCCGCTGCCTCCAGCGTGGGCGCATGACCAGTCCATAGGCGGATGCGACCGCCGAAAGGCAGAGAGTCGCCGCGACCAGCCATGGCAGGGCGCCCCCCAGCAGCGCCTTGACCCCGTCCACCACGATCCCGATCCCGATGTTCAGGCCGTTGCCGGTGGGCAGCGGGGTCAGGAAGAAGAGGACGCCCAGCGACGACGGCAGCACGAAGCGCGCCAGGGATGGGGGTCTGGCGGGCCCCGACGGGGCGCCGGCGCGGGGACGGATCGGCGCGGAGGAGCGCCGGGCCCCGGAGCTGCCGGAGCCGGGCGGCGAGGAGTCGCTCATGGGTTCGCTTCCAGGGACGAGGGCGACGCAATGGCTGGGACCCGCCTATATTGGGCGATCATGATCTCGCTCGCAGGCCGGACCGCCGTGGTCACGGGGGCAGCCAAGGGCATCGGCGCCGCGTGCGCCCGGGCCTTCGCCGAGCACGGCGCCAATGTGGTGCTGGCCGACGTCCTTGCCGAACGCTGCTCCGAGACCGCCGCCGAGATCGCCGAAGCCACAGGCCGCGACACGCTGGCGGTCGAGGCCGACGTCGGCGACGAAGGCGACTGCGCCCGAACGCTGGACGCCTGCACCGAACGGTTCGGGCAGTGCGACATCCTCCTCAACAACGCCGGGATCATCGTCTCGGGCTCGATCCTGGACGCCGATCCGGCCGACTTCGACCGGGTGCTGGCGGTGAACCTCCGGGGCCCGTTCATCCTCGGCCGGCTGGTCGCCCGCCACATGGTGGAGCGCCGAGTCGCCGGCACGATCATCAACATGTCGTCCACCAACGCCGTGGTGACGATCCCCAACCAGCTGGCCTACGCCGTCTCCAAGGGCGGAATCGCCCAGCTCACCAAGGTCATGGCCGTGGCGCTGGCGCCTCACGACATCCGAGTCAACGCCATCGGCCCCGGCACGATATCCACCGACATCGTCGACGCCGTCATCGAGGACGACGAGGCCCGGCGCACCGTGCTCTCCCGAACCCCGCTGGGACGGTTCGGCGACCCGGCGGAAGTGGCGCGGGTGGCCGTGTTCCTCGCCAGCGACTACGCCTCGTACGTCACCGGCGACACGATCTATCCCGACGGCGGCCGGCTCTCCCTCAACTACACCGTTCCGCTGCGCCACGACGGCTAGGGCGCCCGCTTCCCATGCCCAGAGCCCGACTGGCCATCGACATCGGGGGCACCTTCACGGACGTCGCGCTGGAGGCCGACGGCCGACTCTTCACCGTCAAGGCGCTTACCACCCGCGCCGCGCCGGAACAGGGCGTCATGGCGGGCGTGGCCATGGCGATGCGGGCGTCGGCGGCTGGAGGGTCCGGCGTCGCCGCCCGGGCGGTCCGACCCGACGACGTGGGCTTGGCGATCCACGGCACGACCCTCGCCACCAATGCGATCATCGAGCGGAAGGGAGCGCGAACGGCCCTCTTGACCACGGCCGGGCACCGCGACGCGCTGGAAATGGCCCACGAGAACCGCTTCGAGCAGTACGACGTCGGGGTGGACCGGCCGCCGCCGCTGGTGCCGCGTCGCCTGCGCTTGCCCGTGACGGAGCGGGTGGACAGGAACGGGCGCGTGCTGGTTCCCCTGGACGAGGCGTCGCTGCGGACGCTGCTCCCCATCTTGGACGACGCGGGGGTGGAAGCGGTGGCGGTGGGCTTCATTCACGGCTATGCGAACCCGAGTCACGAGCAGCGGGTGCGCGAGTTCCTGGCTGCGGAGCGTCCGCGAGTGGCGGTGACGCTGGCGTCGGAGGTGTGCCCGGAGGTGCGGGAGTACGAGCGGCTCTCGACGGCGTGCGCCAACGCCTACGTGCAGCCCCTCATGTCCCGCTACCTGAAGGGCCTCGCCGACTCGCTTCGGGAGGCGGGGTTCTCGTGTCCGTTCCTCCTCATGACCTCCAGCGGGGGACTCGCGACGCTGGCGACGGCCGTCGCGGCGCCGGTGCGGCTGGTGGAGTCGGGGCCTGCGGGCGGCGCGATCCTGGCCGCGCACTTGGCGCGGACCCTGGGGCTGGGCGACGTGCTCTCCTTCGACATGGGGGGCACCACCGCAAAGCTGTGCATCGTCGACGGGGGAAGGCCGCTGACGTCGCGCACCTTCGAAGTCGCCCGCAGCTACCGCTTCCAGAAGGGCAGCGGTCTGCCAGTGCGGGTCCCGGTGATCGAGATGGTGGAGATTGGCGCGGGGGGCGGCTCCATAGCCGAAGTGGACGACCTGGGTCGAGTGCGGGTGGGGCCGGCGAGCGCCGGATCGGACCCGGGTCCGGCAGCGTACGGGATGGGCGGCGAGCGCCCCACCGTGACCGACGCCGACCTGACGCTGGGAAGGCTCGACCCGGCCCTCTTTGCGGGGGGCGCGATCCCGCTGGACGCCGGGGCGGCCGCTGCCGCCCTAGACGGGCACGTGGGGACCAAGCTCGGAATCGAAGCGGCGGCGGCTGCCCGAGCGATCGGCGAGGTGGTGGACGAGAACATGGCCAACGCCGCCAGGACCCACGCCGCGGAGTGGGGCAAGGCAATGGCCGGCCGGGCGCTGGTGGCGTTCGGGGGCGCGGCGCCGATCCATGCGGCGCGCCTGGCGGAGAAGCTGGAGATCGACCGGATCGTGGTGCCCCGCAACGCGGGCGTGGGCTCGGCCGTGGGCTTCCTGCTGGCGCCCATCTCGTACGAGGTCGTGCGCAGCCGGTACATGCGGCTCTCGCGCTTCGACGCCCCGCTGGTGTCGAAGGTCCTGGCCGAGATGCGGGCCGAAGCTGCGGAGGTGGTGTCGCAGGGCGCCCCGGGGGCCGTTGCCGACGAGCGGGCCCGCGCCTACATGCGCTACGCCGGCCAGGGACACGAAATCGGCGTCGATCTTCCCGACGGAATCGAAGGCGAAGACGGCGGCCCGCTGCTGCGCGAAGCGTTCGACTGCGCCTACGAGGCGATGTTCGGCCGCACGATCCCCGGCCTCGACGTGGAGGTCCTGAGCTGGACGCTGGCGCTGGCGGCGGACGCGGACGACCACCAGCCGACGCCGGACCGCGCGCCGACGGGTGCGATGGACGACCATTGGCCGACGGCGGAACGGGTGCCGACCGAGGGTCGCGTGCCGACGGACGACCGCGTGCGCTCCATAGGCCCCCTTCCGGCGAAGAGCCGCCTGCGCGCCGAGGCGACGCTCCCGGCGACCGTTGTAACAACCGCCTGGGCGACAGGCGCCGACCGAAGCGCGGTCCCCGTCGCGACGTACCGTCGCCGCGAGCTGACCCCGGGTGACCGCGTCGCGGGACCGGCCCTCGTGACCGAAGCTCAGACCACCACGGTCGTGCCGGCCGGCTTCCAGGCGGAGACGCTGCCCAGCGGCGACCTGCTGCTGGTGCGAGGCCGGCTCGCGAGGGACCAGCACGCCGCCGGCGTACAGGCGAGCCGGCCCGCCGCGACGCCGCCAACGCCTCCCGGAGCTGGGGCCACCGTCTCGCCCGGCCCGAGCGCCGGCACGTCGGACGCCTCGCCCACCAAGCCGGAGGCCGGAAGCGAGTCCCGAGGCGTCCTCGAGGGCCAGATCATGTGGAGCCGGCTCCTGTCGGTCGTCGAAGAACAAGCCCGGACGCTGGTTCGGACCGCCTTCTCGACGCCGGTTCGGGAGGCGGGCGACCTCTCGGCGGGCGTCTTCGACGTGTCCGGACGGATGCTGGCCCAAGCAGTCACGGGCACGCCGGGACACGTCAACGCAATGGCCGAGTCGGTCGCCGAGTTCCTGGCCGAGTTCCCCGCCCACAAGCTCTCCGAGGGCGACGTGCTCGTCACCAACGACCCTTGGAAGGGCACCGGGCACCTCAACGACTTCACCGTCGTCACCCCCGCCTTCCACGGCGGACGGCTGGCGGCCCTCTTCGCCGCCACGAGCCACATCGCCGACGTGGGCGGACGAGGGTTCGGAGCGGACGCCGGCCAAGTGTACGAAGAGGGCATCCGCATCCCCATCGGCCACCTGATTCGCGACGGTCGGCTGGACGCCACTTTGATGCGCCTAGTGCGGGCCAACGTTCGCGAGCCCGACGTGGCCGAGGGCGACCTGCACTCGCTGGTGGCGTGCAACCGCACCGGGCGCCGGCGACTGTCGGCGATGATGACCGAGTTCGGAATCGACTCGATCGCGGCGCTGGCCGACTCGATCGTGGACACGTCCCGACGCTCGATGCTGGAGCGGATCGGTCGGCTGAAGCCGGGCGCCTACCGGAACAGAGCGACAATCGACGGCTACGACAGCGACCTGGAGCTGCACTGCGCCTTGACCGTGTCGTCCGCCGGCATTCGGATCGACTTCGACGGATCCTCGCCGGTCTCGGAGTTCGGGATCAACGTGCCCCTCACCTACACCCGCGCGTACGCGTCCTTCGGGGTCCGATGCATTGTGGGCCCGGACGTGCCCAACAACGCGGGCTCCCTCGGCGTCGTCGAAGTCGCGGCGCCTCCGGGCTCGCTCCTCGACGCGCCCTTTCCATCGGCGGTCTCGGCGCGTCATGCGGTCGGCCAGATGCTCCCCGACGTGGTGCTGGGATGCCTGAGGCAGGCAATGGACGAACCGGTCCCGGCAGAAGGCGCGTCGTGCCTCTGGAACCCGGTCCTGATGGGCGGGCGAGGGCTCTCGGGCGGCGACTACCGCGATTCGGCGCCGTTCGTGGTGAACCCCTTCCACACCGGGGGCACGGGGGCGCGCCCCGGCAAGGACGGGCTCTCGGCCACTGCATTCCCCTCGGGCGTCCGCAGCACCCCGGTCGAGATCACCGAGACGGTGGCCCCGTTGATCTTCTGGCGGAAGGAGTACGTCGCCGACTCCGGGGGTCCGGGGCAGTACCGGGGCGGGCTGGGCCAGGTCATGGAAGTTGCCCACGCCGACGGCGCCCCCTTCGCCGTCTCCAAGATGTTCGAGCGGATCAGGAACCCGGCCCGAGGTCGGGACGGGGGCGCTCCGGGCGCTCCGGGCCGCGTGCGCGTGGTCGGCCCGCAGGGCGGCGAGCTGCGGGGCAAGGGCAAGGAAGTGGTCCCCCGCGGACACCGGCTGGTCATGGAGACTCCGGGCGGCGGTGGATTGGGAGACCCGCGCCGTCGGGACCCGGCAATGGTGGAACGGGACGTGCGGAACGGCTACGTGTCGGCGGAAGCGGCCGCCCGGGTCTATGGAGCGACGACGAAGGACGAGCCGTAGCCGTCCGACGCCCCCGAGCCGTAGCCGTCCGACGCCCCCGAGCCGCAGCCGTCCGACGCCCCCGAGCCGCAGCCGTCCGACGCCCCCGAGCCATAGCTGTCCGACGCCCCCGAAACTGGTCGGGAGATCGGGAGCGCCAAGTCGGGGTGGGAGCGCCAGGTCGGGAGATCGGGAGTCCCGCTGCCAGGTGTAACATCCGCCCAGATCGTCGTATGAATGTCGCAGAGGGCGCCGACCGTCCGGTCGGAGAACGGGGCCGCTCGCCGTGAGAACGCTCGGCGGCGTGAGAGCGCCGACCGCTCGCCGCGAGAGTGCCGACCGCTCGGCGCCCGGGGCCTCGCCGCATGAAGGAGCAGCACGATGAGCGCCGCATCCCCACGTCGGGTCAGGATCCTGGACTTCGCGCGTCGCAAGGAGGCGGGCGAGCCCATCGTCATGCTCACCGCCTACGACGCCCTCTTCGCGTCGCTGCTGGACGCGGCGGGGGTGGACGCGATCCTGGTGGGCGACTCCCTCGCCACCGTCCTCTGCGGCAAGGAGACGACCCTTTCCGCCACGGTGGACCAGATGATCTACCACGGGCGCATCGTCCAGAGAGGGGTGCGACGGGCCTTGGTGGTCGTGGACATGCCGTTCATGAGCTACCAGGTGTCGCCCGAGGACGCGGTTCGGAACGCGGGACGCATCCTCAAGGAGACGGGGGCGGGCGCCGTCAAGCTGGAAGGGGGCGCGGAGGCGGCGCCGGCGGTCGAGGCCATCGTCGCGGCCGGGGTTCCGGTCATGGGACACCTGGGCTTCACGCCCCAGTCGGTGCACCAGATCGGGGGCGCGCGGGTCCAAGGACGGGCGGACGGAGCAGTGGAGAAGCTGGTCCGCGACGCCAAGGCGATCGAAGACGCAGGCGCGTTCTCGGTCCTCCTGGAACTCGTCGTCGGCCCCGTCGCCAAGGAGGTGACCGACGCCCTGCGCGTGCCCACCGTGGGCATCGGCGCGGGACCTCACTGCGACGGCCAGCTCCTGATCCTCCACGACATGCTGGGACTGAACGAAGGCTTCAGCCCTCGCTTCCTGAAGCGCTTCGCGGAACTCGGCGCCGAGGTGCGGTCGGCAGTCGGCCGATACGCGCAGGAAGTGCGCGAAGGGGTCTACCCTGAAGCCGACTATGTCCACTGGGAGTAGCGGCGAGCGCCCCTCGATGCCGCCCGTCGGTCCTCACGTCTGCCTGAAGCCGACCACGTCCACTGGCAGGTAGCGACGAGCGCCCCCGTCGATGCCGTCCGTCGGTCCTCACGTCTGCCAGAAGCCGACCCACGTCCACCGGCAGGTAGCGACGAGCGCCCCCGTCGATGCCGCCCGACCGTCCTCACGTCCGCCCAGGTCATGTCCACCGGGAGTAGCTGACACAGGGCTGTCCGATTGACTATTTTGGATTTCTACTATCCAAAATGTCCCATCGAATGTCCGTTGAACGTCCGTTCCGATGTCCCGCCTGGTGTCCGTGGATGTCCCGTTCGCATGTCCATCCGGAGCCGTTGTCCATCCGGAGCCGTTCGGATGTCGACCTAGAGCCGTTCGGGCCCCCGTCAGTTGTTCGGCGCCCCCGCCTCGATCCAGGCTCGGACGACCGCGATCTCGTTCTCGGGCACCGGGTCGCCTTCCTCGGGCATGTCGCCTTCGACGATCATCTCGAGGAGGAAGCTGTTCTCGGCGCTCCCCGCTTCGACGACGGACCCGAACTCGGAGCCGATCATCACCCGCTCGTACTCCAGCAGGTTGAGGCCGGCTTCGGTGCGGGGCTTGCCGTCGTCCCCCACGGCACCGTGGCACTGGGCGCACCGCTCCATGAAGATCGGCAGGACGTCGTCGGCGAAGCTCACGGTGTCGGCGGCCGGGCTGGTGGACGCCACCGGCTGGGAAGCGGGGCTGGTCCCGGCGGCGAGGACGACGGCAACGGCGACGAGGGCCGGCACGCTCCGAGAAGCGCGCCCGCCCTGAAGAGCGCGGCCGGTGGACGGAGAGCGGATCATGTCGGTGGGCCTCCCTTGGGGGCTTGTGCGAAGCGTCAGCCGATGCCCTCGGCCTTCATGAGAAGCTCCAGGTGCTGGGCCGCCTGGGCCAAGCCGCCTTCGCCCTCGCCCCAGGAGATGCGCCCGTTGCCGTCGGCGTCCATTCCGGACACGATGGCGTCGGCCATGGCGGCGATCTCCTCGGCCAGCGCGCGCGCCGCGTCCACGTCGGAGGCGGCTTCGACCTCGGCCGCCTTCTCCTGGATGCTTTGGGCCCAAGCCGCCACGTTCTCCGCCGCCGTCTTGACGTGGACCGAGTGCGCCTTGACCGCGTCCGACGCGTCGTCGGACTCGCCGGCCATGCCGATGTGCCGGGCCACGGCCTGCGCGGCCTTGACGAGCCCGTAGCCCTTCCCGGGACCGCGCTCGGCGCTGGCGTCCACGGCGTGGAGGACGTGCATGACGTGGCGCTTGATCCCGTCCAGGTCCGGCGCCGTTGCCGCCAGCTTCGCGTGCTGGGCCGCGATCTCGGCCTCGGCTTGGGCCGCCGCCAGCAAGCCCATGTTCTCCGGCGTGTCGTTCCACCGGTCAGCCACGTGGCCGACGTGCCGGTGGGCGGCGCTCTGGGCGGAAGCGGTTGCGGCGAACCCCACCAGCAGGGTCGCGGTCAGCGCGGTCGTGACTGCCTTCTTCGAGTTGGCCATGGTTCCTCCTTGTCGGCCGGTCCAAGTTCCGGAAGCGTCATAATTGCGGCAACCAAGGCGATCCGACAAGATGCACCGCTGGGCCGGCCCCCGCCCTCGCCACTCTCTCGCACGAAAACGGCAGCGCCATGCACTCCTCTTGCCGCCCAGTCCCCGCCGTCCTCCTTCTGGTGTCGGTGGCCGCTCCCCTGCCGGGGTGTTCGGGCAATGGGGCCTCGACCGGCTCCCAGGCCTCCCAAGCGCCCCTCGTCCGGATGCTTTCCGACGGCAGCGCCGTGTTCGGGATCTTCCCCGGCGACGCGACGCCCGCGGACGGCGCCGAGCGGGGCCGCAACCGGGAGGTGGACTTCGTCTTCTACTCGCTGGAGTCGGGGCCCTTCGACATCGAGGCGATGGCGGCCTTCCGGGCCGGGGTCGCCGAGGGCGCCGCGCCGGCGCCGCCGCATCCGCTCGTGCTCCGCGTGCCGCCGGTTCGGGACGGGGTGGAGCAGGCACGGGCGAACGTGGCCGTGGCGGTGGCGGCGGGAGTGGCCGGGGTCGTGTTCCCTCACGTGGAGTCGAGGGACGATGCGGCGGCCGCGGTGTCGTCGATGGGCGAGGGATCATGGCCGGGCAACCCCGGCGGGTCGCTGGCGACCATGCTGATCGTCGAGGACAGGGCCGGCGTCGAGCGGGTGGACGAGATCGTCGCCACCCCTGGCGTGAGCGTCGTCTTCGCCGGGCCGGGCGATCTTCGCCGAGCGTACGAAGGGGACATGGCCGCCGTCGAGGAGGCGATCCAGGCAGTGCTGGCGGCGTGCATGGCCCACGGCGTTCCGTGCGGGATCACCGCCGGGCCCGGCGACGTCGGCCGCCGGATCGAAGAGGGCTTCCGCGTCTTCATCGTGAGCGACCCTGTCGCCGTGACCGTCGGACGGGCGGCCGCGGGGCGATAGCCCGAAGGGGGAGCCGGGCTTAGGCTGGACTTGGGCCGGAGGCGAATGCGCCGGCCCGCGCGCCTCTCCGCGCACGCACGCCCCAACGCCGGACCGAGCCAATGGAAGTCCACCGCACACGTTCCCACGTCTCCCTGGCCGGCCGCGTCCGCCGGACCCTTCCACCGGGTTCCGTCCTTCTGGCGTGCGCCGCCCACGCCGTCGCCGCCGGGCCTGCGGCCGCCCATCTCGTCGCCGCCCATGTCGCCGCCGGGCCTGCGGCCGCGCATCTCGTCGCCGCCGACGCTGCCGTTCCATCCCGTCTCGGCACTGCCCAAGCCGTCGCGGTCCAGCCCCAAGCCGTCGCGGTCCAACGCCAAGCCGCCCAATCGACCATTCCCTCGCCCGCCGAGTTCTTCGGCCACGAGATGGGGGCGGACCGGAAGCTGGCCCGCTGGGACAAGCTTGTGGAGTACTACGAGCTCATCGCGGAGCGCAGCGACCGGGTTCAGGTCGTGCACATGGGACCGTCCACCCTGGGCGAGCCCTTCCTGTCGATCTTCGTGTCGTCGCCGGAGAACCTGGAGCGGCTTGCAGAGATCAAGCGCATGAACGCGGTCCTTCAGGATCCCAGGGGACGCTCCCCGTCCGAGGTCGACGCGGCCGTGCGCGACGGCAAAGTGGTGTTCGTGCAGTCGTACGCGCTCCACTCCACGGAAGTGGCGGCAAGCCAGTCGGCGGCGGAGATCACCTACCTCTTCGCCACCCGCGACGACCCGGAGATCCGCCAGATACTCGACAACACCCTGTCGATCCTCATCCCCGCCTTCAACCCCGACGGCATCGGCATCGTCGCCGAATGGTACGACCGCTGGGTGGGGACCGAGTACGAAGGAGCGAGTCTCCCGGAGCTCTACCACCACTACATCGGCCACGACAACAACCGGGACGCCTTCATGCAGAACACTGTCGAGTCTCGCTACGGCGCCGAGATCCTCTTCCGGGAGTGGGTTCCGCAGGCGTACATCGACCATCACCAGATGGGAGCGTACACGGCGCGCATCTACCTTCCGCCCTACGCCGAGCCGATCCGGCCCGAGGGCGACCCGCTGGTGTGGCGCGAGATGTCGTGGTACGGCGCCCACATGGCGTACCGCATGGAGGAAGCCGGCTTCGAGGGCACGGTGAACGCCGCCATCTACTCGGGCTGGGGGCACTTCGGATTCCACTGGATTACGCCGTTTCACAACATTGCCGGAATGCTCACCGAGTCCGCCAGCGCCCGCTTGGCCACGCCGTTGTACGTGCACCCGGACCAGCTCCGGGGCTCGCGCCAGCTCCCCGAGTACGAGGCGCAGACGACCTTCCCCAACCCGTGGCGCGGAGGGTGGTGGCGAGTGCGCGACATTGTGGAGCGCCAGATCGTGGCCACGTTCTCGCCTCTGGAGATCGCCGCCAAGAACCGGGAAACCGTGCTTCGCAACGCGTACAACAAGGCGAGCCGCCAGATTCGGCGCGGGACGGAGGGCGACGTCAAGGCGTATGTGATCCCCGCCACTCAGCACGACCCCCTCACCATGAGGAAGATGGTGAACAAGTTGCTGCTGCAAGGCGTCGCCGTGGCGCGCGCGCCCTCCGAGTTCGTCCACGAGGGGCGGGTGTACGGCCCAGGCAGCTACGTCGTGTCCCTGGCGCAGCCGAAGCGCGGAGTGATCCGCTGGCTGCTCGGGCGCACCTTCTACCCGGACAACAGCTACACGCGCACGGCCGCCGGCGATCCGATCCGCCCCTACGACATGTCCGGCGACGTGATCGCCGAGTTCATGGGCGTTCGCGTGGACCCGGCGCACACGCCCGTGGAGGCGCCGCTGTCGGCCGTGGACGGGCCTGCGACTCCTGCCGGCGAGGTGTCCGCCGGCGCGGGCGGGTACACCTTGGACGGCGCACTCAACGACGCCTTCAAGGCGGTGAACATGCTCTTCGACGCGGGGGTGGAGGTGCGCCGGGCGAGCCACCGCGACGCGGCAGGCGGCAGCGGCCCTGTCGAAGGTCGGGCCGGTCGCGAGGGGATGGTCGCAGGCGACTTCGTCGTCGGTTCCGACGCGCCGGAGCCTCTCCTTCGCCAAATCGCCGAGGCCACGGGCGTGGACTTCACCCCGTGGGACGGTGCCTCCGACGACCCGCCCGTCCATTCCATTGCCCGGCAGCGCATCGGCATGTACAAGCGCTACTACGGCGGCAACATGGACGAGGGGTGGACCCGCTGGCTGCTGGAGGAGTTCGGCTTTTCCTACGCGAGCCTGCTCGACGACGAGATCGTGGCGGGCGACCTCCACGATCGCTGGGACGTGATCGTCCTTCCCGCGGACAGCAAGGAGATGATGCTCGGCCCCACCGACGGGAGCGGGGGCGGCCGAGGCCCCGACCCGAGCGGCACGCCGCCCGACTACCGCAGCGGCTTCGGCCAAGCCGGGGCGGAAGCGCTGGAAGCCTTCGTCGAGAACGGAGGAACGCTGGTCACCTTCGCCCAGGCCGGCCAACTCGTGCTCGACGAGTTCGACGTGCCCGTCCGCAACGCCGTCGCGGGGATGTGGGGAAACGAGTTCTGGGCGCCGGGCTCCACGCTTCGCGCAAGGGTGGACACGTCCAGCCCCTTCGCCTACGGGATGCCGGAAGACGCCCTGGCGACCTACTTGGCGGGCGGCCAGGTCTACGAGACGGTTCCGGGGGCGCGAAGCGCCGACGTCCGACGCATCGTTACCTACGTGGACCGCGACATCCTCCAGAGCGGGTGGCTCCTCGGGGAAGACGCAATAGCCGGAAAGGCCGCCATGGTGTCGGTCGCCCACGGCGAGGGCACGATCGTCATGATCGGATTCCGCGCCCAGCACCGCGCCCAGACCCACGGCACCTTCAAGCTCTTCTTCAACGCGCTTGTGGGGCGCTGAAGAACCGGCTCCGCATGCCCAAGGTCAGCCCGGAAGTGCTTCGGTGGGCCAGGACGACCGCCGGATTCCGACTCGACGAAGCCGCCCGCCGACTTGGGCTCGCTGAAGCACGGGGAATCGAGCCCGTGGACCGCTTGCACGCGCTGGAGGTCGGGGACGACGTTCCCACCCGCGCGATGCTGTCGAAGATGGCCCGCCAGTATCGTAGACCGCTGGCAGCGCTCTACCTGCCGAAGCCCCCACCAAAGGGAAGACGGGCTCACGATCTCCGATCCCCCGCAACTAATCGCTCTACTGCCGACGACGCGAGGCTGGACGCGCTGATCCGCGACGCCAAGACCCGACAAGCGCTGCTCAAGTCGGCAATGCTTGACGTGGACGAAGCCAAGGCCTTGCCCTTCGTGGGCTCCGTGCACATGGACGACGGAGCGTCCGCCGTCTTGGCGTCGATTCGACAGACGTTGCGCATGCCACTTGACGAATACCGACAAGCCTCCAGTATCGACGAGGCGTTTCGCAGGCTCCGCGGCCGGGTAGAAGCCGCAGGCATATTCGTGGTTCTGCTTGGAGACCTCGGCAGCCACCACACTCGCTTCGAGGCCGATCTCTTCCGCGGATTATGTTTGGCTGATCACATGTTGCCGTTTGTGGTGCTCAATCCAAACGACCACCGTAGTGCTTGGCCTCTGACGCTGTTGCACGAGCTGGCGCACCTGTGGCTTGGACAAACCGGCGTGAGCGGCGGCCTGCCGGAACGATCGGTAGAGAAGTTCTGCAACAGAGTCGCTTCCGAGTACTTGCTGCCCTCGGAGGAACTGTCCGCTTCGGACTTGCCCGTGCAGGGAAGTTCTTGCGACTTGACGGATTCTGTTGCAGAATACGCCCGGGATCGACACGTGAGTGGATCCATGGTAGCCTATCGCTTGCACTTGCAAGGTGCTTTGGACCGGGAGACTTGGCTCAAGCTGGCCCGCCACTATGCGAAGGCTTGGCGCAGAGGTGATGAACAAGCACGCCAACGGGAGACAGCTGTCAATTACTACGTGGTTCGCAAGCATCGCTTAGGCACTAGGCTTGTCGAGACGACAAGCCGTCTGCTGGCCGCCGAAGCACTGACGACGACCAAGGCGGCTCGTATCCTCGGCACGAGCCCCAAGGTCGCGCACAGAGTCTGCGACCACTGAGTGTTGTTGTGCGTTAGCTGCTCGATGCGAATGTCTTGATTGATGCCAATCGGGACTACTACCCGATGAATCGGGTGCCCGAATTCTGGGAAGTGGCTTGCGCACCAGGGTCGGAAAGGAGTCATCAAGATACCCTGCGCTGCATCGGCAACTACAGCGTCGGCGGCCTCCGCTGGTGCCAGTCGCTGCTCTGCTGGAAGGCGTGGGCAACGCTGAGCAGCTTGTCGTCCGCGAAGAGGGCGCCGATCAGCGTGGTCGTCAGGGGCATTTCGGTCGGATTGTCCGCGTCGGGGTTGCGTACGCCGAAGTCGTAGGGGACGACGACTGCCGGATGACCGGTTTGGTTGGTCAGGCCCACGAGACCGGAGCCGCTGACGAACATGTCGAAGTCGTCCATGACCTCGGCCATGCGCTTCATGACGACCAAGCGCCGGCGCTGCGACTGGACGAACTCCAACGCGCCCACCTGGCGACCGCCGCGGAACCGGCCGCGGCGACGACGCTGCGCCTCGTCCAGGTCGTCGGGGAGGGGCTCGGGCTCGCCGTTCCTTGCGACATGGAAGTCGAATGCGGCGGCGGACTCGACGCTGAGCGCGTTGGAGCGGCCGTCGGGGAGTTCGGGCATGGGGCGCAGCTCGGCGCCGAGAGCCCGCAGCTGCTCCAGGAACGACTCCGGGGCGTCCTCGGTCCAGCCGATGCGCAGTGCCGCGAACTCCGGCGCCGGGTCGAAGCGGAACGGGGTCGTCAAGGACCCGGGGTCCTTCTCGTCGGCCCCGTGGATCGCGTTGAAGACGAGAGCGCAGTCGAGCGCGCTTCGGCACATCGGTCCCGTCTTGTCCATGCTCCACGAGAGCACCATGCCGCCGTACCGGCTGACCCGACCAAAGGTGGGTCGCAGAGCCGTCAACCCGCACCGGCGGGAGGGCGACACAATGGACCCCTGGGTCTCCGTGCCGATGGCGAAGGCGACGCAGCCCGCCGCCGTCGCGGAGCCGGGACCTGCCGAGGAGCCGCTGGAGCCCTCGTCGAGGTTCCACGGATTCAAGGTCCGTCCGCGGTACCAGCGGTCGCCCCGAGCGAACTCCCCGGTCGCCAGCTTGGCCGCCAGCACGGCGCCGGCGTTCCGCAGCCGGCGGGCGACCTCCGAGTCCTCGCGAGTGAACCGGGTCCGAAAGTCGGCGGCGCCCCACGTGGTGCGGGTGCCGGACGCGGCGAAGAGGTCCTTCAGGCCGTAGGGAATGCCGTGGAGCGGGCCGCGCCACCTGCCCTCGCGGCTCTCGGCGTCGGCTTGGCGGGCTTCCTCCTGGGCCCGGCCTTCGAGAATGGTCACTGCGCAGAGGAGGATCGGGTCCAGGCGCTTGAGGCGGTCCAGGTACACGCTGGTCAGCTCCTCCGACGTGACCACTCGCTCCCGGATCAGGGCCGCCTGGCGGTGCACCGGAAGGAACGCCAACTCCCGCTCGGTGGAGGGAGCCGGCCCCGTCCATGGTTCGATGGGCACTTCGGTCCGCTCGAAGGGGTTGCCGCCGGCCTCCTGCCAAAGCTTCTCCAAGAGGGCGCCGGTGCCCCCCGGGTACGCCTGGAAGTGCAGGGCAGGGGGTTCGCCGTTGCCCAGCTGCACGAGCGGCGCCTCTTGGGGGTGCGGGACGGACGCGAACCCCGCATCGGTGGTCGCGGGCCGGTCTCGTTCGATCGAGATGGCAGGCGAACCCGGGGTCCCCAGCGCGTCCGAGGCCAGAGCGCCCGTCGTCGCCGCCGCGGCAACCTTCAAGAATCCGCGACGCTCGACTGTAGGTGCCTCTCGGGGCGGGGGCGGGCGGTCGCGGTCGCGATCTGCGCGACGGCCGGGGTTTCCGATGCCCTGCCGTCCGTTGGAGTCGTTGCGGCCCACGCTCATCCTCTCCCGGCTTCTATCCGCCCGAGACGGCTTGCATGAACAGCACCGTGTCGCCCTCGGCCACCGGCCCGTCCCATCCGTCCATCCATCGGGTGTTCACGCCGTTGTGGAAGCACAGCACGTGCTCCCGGAACCGCCCCGACTCGTCGAAGAGGTGGGGCTTGAGGCGTGGTTCCCGGCGAACCAAGTCGCCGAAGACGTCCCGAAGCGTGTCGCCCGAAGCCGACATCTCCCGAACGCCGCCGGTGACGGGCTCGAGCAGCGAGGGCAGGGCAATGGTCACCGAGGCCATCACCCGCTCCACGCCGACACGTGGAGGATTCGCGGCAAGTGGACGGGCAGGTTGATCCAGCTTTCCCCCAAGTCGGCGCTGGCGTGCACGGTGCCGGCCGTGGTGCCCATGTAGACGCCGTCCGGGTCCACGTTGTCGACGCACATGGCGCCCCGCAGGACCGTGCCCCAGGCATGGGCCGACGGCAGCCCGGCGGACGCGGAGTGCCAGCTGTCGCCCCGGTCGGTGCTGCGGAATACCTGAAGGGCGCCGCCGGCGGGCACCCGGTGCTCGTCGCTCTCTTGGGGCACGGCGAAGAGCGCTCGGCCTCCGGCGTCGACGACGAGGGGAAAGCCGAACGCGGAAGGCAGGCCGTCTTCGTTGCGCTCCCAGAACTCCCCCCCGTCGGCGCTCCGATACATGCCCGAGTGGTCCTGCCGGTAGAGGCGGTTCGGGTCGGCGGGATCCTGGGCCAAGCCGTGCACGCAGCTGCCGATCTCCTTGTGCTCCTTGTCTTCCAGAACCGTCGACACGCCCCGGTTCTTGGGAATCCACGCGGCGCCGCCGTCGTCGGTGCGGAAGACGCCGACTGCCGAGATGCCGCACCACATCCGTTTCGGGTCGTCCTCGCTGAAGAGGAGGGCGTGGCAGCAGAGGCCGCCGGCGCCGGGCATCCATCCGCCGCGGGTCTCGTGGTCGTTCAGCCCGGGCACGGGCGCCCACTTCCGCCCGCCGTTGGCGCTGGCGAAGAGGCCCGCGTCCTGCACTCCGGCGTAGAGGACGCCCCGGTTCTCCTTCAGGGTCCACACCTGCCGGAGCCGTCGGTCGCCCCCGTCGGCGTACGCCGGTCCCTCGGCAACCTGCTCCCACTGATCCGGGCCCGGAACCGCGCCTCCCACCGTCGCCGCGCGCCCGTCCCGAGTCGAGTACAGCGCCGGCCCGTAGATGTCGCTGGCGACTGCGGCCATGAAGCGCCCGTCGCTCAGCCGAACTCCCGCCGTGACCTTCCATCCCTTGAAGAACGGCCCCGTCACGTCCCACTCGCGCCGGTCCCGGCTCGTGAGCCAGAACCCGCCTTTCGCAGTCCCCACCAAGAGTCGCGCGCTCATCCCTGTCCCCCTGTGCCATTCCTTCCGCCCCGAGCGGCGGTCGGGAGAGAAGATACGACCAAGCCGTCCGTCGCGGCTATTGCGAGGCCCGCGCCATCACGTCCTCGACGACGGCGCAGGCGAACGCCCGCTGCTCGGCCGTGATCGTGGGGTGGACTGGGAACGTCAAGCACGTCTCGCTCACTTGCTTGGCGTTGGGCAAGCGCCGACCGGGCCGCCACCCCGTCCCGTCGAAGGCGGCTTCGCGGTAGATCTCGGGGCAGATGTCCTTGTAGGAGCAAGGAACCCCCGCGGAGCTGATCTCGGCGACCACCCGGTTCCGGTTCCAGCCGGCCGCCAACCGCTCGGGCCGCACGAAGGCGTGCCAGCGGTAGTACGCGTGGCGGACGTGCTTGGGAACCGCCGGAACCCGCATGGCGTCGAACTGCCTGCAAGCGCTTGCCAGCGCGTCGGCGTTGCGCGTGCGCGCAACGGACCACTCGGCCATGCGGCGCAGCTGGAGCCGCCCCAGGGCCGACTGCATCTCCGTCAGTCGCCAGTTGGTGCCGAAGGAGTCGTGAACCCAGCGGAAGCCCGGCGGATGCGGCCGGTCGAAGACCGCCTCCCACGACTTGCCATGGTCCTTGTACGACCAAGCCGCGTCCCAGAGGCTCCGATCGCTGGTGGTGACCATCCCGCCTTCGCCGCCCGTCGTCATGATCTTGTCCTGGCAGAACGACCACGCGGCGACGTCGCCGATCCCGCCCACGCTCCGCCCGCGGTAGCGCGCGCCGTGAGCCTGGGCGCAGTCCTCCACCACGACGGCCCCCCGATCCCGCGCCAGCTTCGCGATGGGGTCCATCTCGCACGGCCAGCCGGCCAAGTGGACGCACACGACCGCGCGGGTTCGGGACGTCCAGGCCGCCTCCACGGAACCGGGGGTGAAGTTCTGGGAATCGAGGTCGATGTCGGCGAACACCGGCCGCGCTCCCACGTTCACGATGCAGCTTGCGGACGCGATGAAGGACCGGGGCGTGACGATCACGTCGTCGCCCTCTCCGACGCCCGCGACGCGCAGGGCCAACTCGAGGGCCACGGTGCCGTTCGCCACGGCAACGGCGTGGTCGGCGCCCGCGAACGCCGCGAACTCCTTCTCGAAGGCCCGGCCTTCCTCTCCGGTCCAGTAGTTCACGCGGTTGGACCGCAGGACCCGGGCGGCGGCCCGAACCTCTTCCTCGCCGTAGCAGGGCCAGGGTGCGAAGGTCGGCTGCGCAATCACGTCGTGTCGTCTGTCATGGTTGGCTCCGGCCGGGCCGACGGAGGTGGCCCGCGGGGATGGTCTGGACCAAGTTGGCGAAATGGACCCCTCACCTCCAAATCGCGAGGCTCCACCCAACAGCGCTCGCCCTGGGCCGGGCTCGGCCCGTGCGGTCCGCCCGGTCATCCTCTTCGACGGCGTGTGCAACCTGTGCAACGCCATGGTCCGATGGGTCGTGGAGCACGACGTCCACGGCCACTTCCGCTTCGCTCCTCTTCAGTCCAAGGAGGCGCGTCGGCTCTTGAGTGCCGCCGGTGCGGACATGGGCTGCGCGGACGCGGGCGCCGGAGACGCCGCCCCCCGGGGCGCCAAGCCCGACAGCGGCGCGACGCCCCCGGGCAGCAACGACACCGTGGCGCTGGTGGACCAGGACGGAGTTCACCTGCGGTCTGCCGCGGCGATCCGCGTGGCCAAGCGCTTGGACTTTCCGTGGTCGCTGCTGGGGTGGCTGTCCGCCGCGCCGCGCCCCCTCCGCGACGCCGCCTACGACTTCGTGGCCAGGAACCGCTACCGCTGGTTCGGGCGAAGAGCGACTTGCCCGGTGCCCGGTCCCGGCTTGGCCGAGCGGTTTCTGGACTCGGAGTAAGTGTTTCGTCCGCCGCCGGCCGCGTGTCATTGGCCCTCCCTCGGGTGCTTGACCCAGTCGTTCAGCAAGTAGATCGCCCCTCCGTCGAAGGCGGCGACCAGCTCGTGGTCGGGCGGATGCGCTTCCACGAGCTCCCTGGCGAACGTCCGCGCAGTGTCGGCGGGGCTCCTCAGGTAGAGCACGAAGAGGCGCCCGCCGTCGGCCTTCCCGGCGCTCGCCGGCCCCAGCCAAGGTTCGGAGGTCGACGTCTCCGGCGCCACTCGGTGCACCGACCAACGGCCTTCGGACGTCCCCAGGGGGAAGTAGAAGCCTGCGTCGTTGTCGATCCGGCCGAAGTGCTTCATGTGGAGCACCGCGAAGTTCGCCAGCCAGTTGATCGTGGTGAAGTAGTCGCCGGATTCCATCCGGCCCGCTGTTGCCGCCGCCATGGCCGGCAAGCGCCACGCCGGGCCAGGCGGCTTGATGTACGTCCCGGGCTGCGCCGACCAAAGGGCGAGGGCGCCGGCAACCAGCACGGTCGCAGTCCATACAGCCGCGCTCCGGCCGGGTCCCGCAGCGACCCTTGGCCAACGGATTCCCATCCGGGCGACGGCCTGCTCCAAGGCGAACGCCGCACCGACGCCTGCTGCGAGCATGAGCGGCGGCACCATCCACAACACCAAGCGAGGTGTCGGCTCGAACGGCTTTGCCGTCAGCACCAAGCCCGCGACGGCTCCTGTCGCCAGCAGCAGCGTTCCCACTCTCGGCCTCGAGCCCCGGCCCGAAACCACGGCGCCGACGCAGACCAGCGCCGCCAGGACGCCGTTTGCCCAGCTCGGATGCTTGAAGTGCCAAGCGTGCCAAATCTCGAACGGATGCCAAAGCAGCGAATCATAGGCCCGGTATCCTCTGACTCTGGCTTGGCTCAGGGTTTCGAGCAAGCCCCGGATGCCCTCGGCGGCGATGATTGGTCCGTACAGGACTCCGGCGCCGGCGAGAGCCACGGCCGACCAAGCCGCCGTCTTGACGGCAAAGGGTCCCGCTGCTGCGCGCCCGCCCTCGCGCCAACGCACCAGCAGCATCCAGACCAGGGTCGTCGCAGCAGGAAACACCATCAATGGCATGGTGAAGAGGCCGAGGGCGATCGCCCCGGCCCACGCCGCCCACAGCGCCCTGTTGTCCGGCTTCCGTACCAGGGACCGTCCGCACAGCAGCGCTGCCGTGAAGAAGAGGAGGAGGAGCGTGTGTCCCCTTGCGTGGGTGGCGTACTCCACGACAAGGGGCGACATGCCCGTGAAGACGGTGGCGAACACGGCTGCCGTCGGTCCGTACTCTTGCCGCGCGAACCACCACAGCACGGGGAGGAAGAGACAGAACGAAAGAAACGCGGGCTGTCGAAGCACAGCCAAGCTCCACCCGCCAAAGTGACGCGCCGCCGAGACCAAGAGCGTGTGCAGCACGTGGTTGTTCGTATCGTCGTACGTGGTGGCGATCGCCGCGAGCGGTGCGCTGCCGTAAGTGACGAGCGCCTCCTGCTCGTCGTAGGTGATGGGGCTGCCATCGAGTCTGGCGGCGGCCAAGCCCACGGCGGCCAAGACGACGACCGCTGCCAACAAGGTTTCGGTCGGGTGCGCGGCCGTGGAGGGGGACGAGGCGCGCGCCCTGCCGACGATCCAGCAACAGAGCAGCGTAGCTGCAAACCACGCCGCCGACGTTGCCACGTCTCCGATTCGGTAGTCCGCGGTCCACAGCCATGCCGCGTAGAAACCGGCGGCCGTGAGGGCGCTCCCGCTGACCGCCGCTGGCACGCCCCATCGCTGGAGCGTTGACAGCCCGGATTTTTCACAAGAGGGGGGGGGGGGGGGGGGGTAGGCATTGGCATCTCCAAGTCGTTCATATTTTAACTTAACCCGGGCCACGTCAGCCGAAGGTAGACTTCGACAGAAGCGACCGCCGCGCAGGAGGCTGCCACGAACGCCAGCGTGTTCCAGAGCGCGATGCGCGCCACGGGGAGCACGCACGATTGACGTGTCATTGACCCTCCCTCGGGTGCTTGATCCAGTCGTTCAGCAAGTAGATCGTCCCTCCGTCAAAGGCGGCGACCAGCTCGTGATCGGGCGGATGCGCTTCCACAAGTTCCCTGGCGAACGTCCGCGCAGTGTCGGTGGGGCTCCTCGGGTAGAGCACGAAGAGGCGCCCGCCGTCAGCCTTCCCGGCGCTCGCCGGCCTCCGCCAAGGTTCGGAGGTCGGCGTCTCCGGCGCCACTCGGTGAACCGACCAACGGCCTTCGGACGTCCCCAGAGGGAAGTAGAAGCCTGCGTCGTTGTCGATCTCGCCGAAGTGCTTCAGGTGGAGCACCGCAAAGTTTGCCAGCCAGCTGATCGTGGTGAAGTAGTCGCCCGACTCCATCCGGCCCGCTGTTGCCGCCGCCATGGCCGGCAAGCGCCACGCCGGGGCGGGCGGCGTCATGTACAAGCCGGGCTGCGCCGACCAAAGGGCGAGGGCGCCGGCAACCAGCACGGTCGCAGTCCATACAGCCGCGCTCCGGCCGGGTCCCGCAGCGACCCTTGGCCAACGGATTCCCACCCGGGCAACGGCCTGCTCCAAGGCGAACGCCGTACCGACGCCTGCTGCGAGCATGAGCGGCGGCACCATCCACAACACCAAGCGAGGTGTCGGCTCGAACGGCTGGGCCGTCAGCAGCAAGCCCGTGACGGCTCCTGCCGCCAGCAGCAGCGTTCCCACTCTCGGCCTCGAGCCCCGGCCAGAAACCACGGCGCCGACGCAGACCAGCGCTGCCAGGACGCCCTTTGCCCAGCTCGGATGCTTGAAGTGCCAAGCGTGCCAAATCTCGAACGGATGCCAAAGCAGCGAATCATAGGCCCCGTATCCTCTGACTCCTCTGGCTTGGTTCATGGTTTCGAGCAAGCCCGAAATGCCCTCGGCGGTGATGATTGGTCCGTATAGGACTCCGGCGCCGGCGAGAGCCGCGGCCGACCAAGCCGCCGTCTTGACGGCAAAGGGTCCCACCGCTGTGCGCCCGCCCTCGCGCCAACGCACCAAGAGCATCCAGACGACGGTCGTCGCTGCGGGAAATCCCATCAACGGCATGGTGAAGAGGCCAAGGGCGATCGCCCCAGCCCACACCGCCCACAGGAGCCTGTCGTCCGGCTTCCGTACCAGGGACCGTCCGCACAACAGCGCTGCCGTGAAGAAGAGGAGGACCAGCGTGTATCCCCTGGCGTGGGTGGCGTACTCCACGACAAGGGGCGACATGCCCGTGAAGGCGGTGGCGAACACGGCTGCCGTCGGTCCGTACTCTTGCCGCGCGAACCACCACAGCGCGGGGAGAAAGAGACAAAACGAAAGAAACGCGGGCTGTCGAAGCACGACCAAGCTCCACCCGCCAAAGTGATGCGCCGCCGAGACCAAGAGCGTGTGCAGCACATGGTTGTTCGGATCGTCGTACGTGGTGGCGATCTTCGCGAGCGGTGCGCTACCGTAAGTGACGAACGCCTTCTGCTCGTCGTAGGTGATGGGGCTGTCATCAAGTCTGGCGGCGGCCAAGCCCACGGCCGCCAAGACGACGACCGCTGCCAGCAGGGTCTCGGTCGGGTGCGCGGCCGTCGTGGAGGACGAGGCGCGCGCCTTGCCGACGATCCAGCAACAGAGCAGCGTAGCTGCAAACCACGCCGCCGACGTTGCCACGTCTCCGATTCGGTAGTCCGCGGTCCACAGCCATGCCGCGTAGAAACCGGCGGCCGTGAGGGCGCTCCCGATGACCGCCGCTGGCACGCCCCACCGCTGGAGCGTTGACAGCCCGGATTTTCGCGTGCGCGTGCGGGGAGGGGTAGTAGGCATTATTAGCCTCTCCAAGTCGTTTCATCCCGCCTGGTTCATGAAGCGGTCTCGTTCGGGTCTGGGAGTGGGAAGGACGTCCGAATGATGACGTGTCATGTCATTGGCCCTCCCTCGGGTGCTTGACCCAGTCGTTCAGCAAGTAGATCGCCCCTCCGTCGAAGGCGGCGACCAGCTCGTGGTCGGGCGGATGCGCTTCCACGAGTTCCCTGGCGAACGTCCGCGCAGTGTCGGCGGGGCTCCTCAGGTAGAGCACGAAGAGGCGCCCGCCGTCGGCCTTCCCGGCGCTCGCCGGCCCCCGCCAACGTTCGGAGGTCGGCGTCTCCGGCACCGCCGCTCGGTGCACCGACCAGCGGCCTTCGGACGTCCCCAGGGGGAAGTAGAAGCCTGCGTCGTTGTCGATCCGGCCGAAGTGCTTCATGTGGAGCACCGCGAAGTTCGCCAGCCAGTTGATCGTGGTGAAGTAGTCGCCCGACTCCATCCGGCCCGTTGTTGCCGCCGCCATGGCCGGCAAGCGCCACGCCGGGCCAGGCGGCTTGATGTACGTGCCGGGCTGCGCCGACCAAAGGGCGAGGGCGCCGGCAACCAGCACGGTCGCAGTCCATACAGCCGCGCTCCGGCCGGGTCCCGCAGCGACCCTTGGCCAACGGATTCCCACCCGGGCGACGGCCTGCTCCAAGGCGAACGCCGTACCGACGCCTGCCGCGAGCATGAGCGGCGGCACCATCCACAACACCAAGCGAGGTGTCGGCTCGAACGGCTGGGCCGTCAGCAACAAGCCCGTGACGGCTCCTGCCGCCAGCAGCAGCGTTCCCACTCTCGGCCTCGAGCCCCGGCCCGAAACCACGGCGCCGACGCAGACCAGCGCCGCCAGGACGCCCTTTGCCCAGCTCGGATGCTTGAAGTGCCAAGCGTGCCAAATCTCGAACGGATGCCAAAGCAGCGAATCATAGGCCCGGTATCCTCTGACTCCTCTGGCTTGGCTCAGGGTTTCGAGCAAGCCCCGGATGCCCTCGGCGGCGATGATTGGTCCGTATAGGACTCCGGCGCCGGCGAGAGCCACGGCCGACCAAGCCGCCGTCTTGACGGCAAAGGGTCCCACCGCTGCGCGCCCGCCCTCGCGCCAACGCACCAGCAGCATCCAGACCAGGGTCGTCGCAGCGGGAAACACCATCAATGGCATGGTGAAGAGGCCAAGGGCGATCGCGCCGGCCCACGCCGCCCACAGCGCCCTGTTGTCCGGCTTCCGTACCAGGGACCGTCCGCACAGCAGCGCTGCCGTGAAGAAGAGGAGGAGGAGCGTGTGTCCCCTTGCGTGGGTGGCGTACTCCACGACAAGGGGCGACATGCCCGTGAAGGCGGTGGCGAACACGGCTGCCGTAGGTCCGTACTCCTGCCGCGCGAACCACCACAGCGCGGGGAGGAAGAGACAGAACGAAAGGAACGCGGGCTGTCGAAGCACGACCAAGCTCCACCCGCCAAAGTGACGCGCCGCCGAGACCAAGAGCGTGTGCAGCACATGGTTGTTCGTATCGTCGTACGTGGTGGCGATCGCCGCGAGCGGTGCGCTGCCGTAAGTGACGAGCGCCTCCTGCTCGTCGTAGGTGATGGGGCTGCCATCGAGTCTGGCGGCGGCCAAGCCCACGGCGGCCAAGACGACGACCGTTGCCAACAAGGTTTCGGTCGGGTGCGCGGCCGTGGTGGGGGACCAGGCGCGCGCCCTGCCGACGATCCAGCAACAGAGCAGCGTAGCTGCAAACCACGCCGCCGACGTTGCCACGTCTCCAACTCGGTAGTCCGCGGTCCACAGCCATGCCGCGTAGAAACCGGCGGCCGTGAGGGCGCTCCCGCTAACCGCCGCTGGCACGCCCCATCGCTGGAGCGTTGACAGCCCGGATTTTTCACAAGAGGGGGGGGGGGGGGTAGGCATTGGCATCTCCAAGTCGTTCATTCACAACTCAACCCGCCTTGTCCATGAAGTGGTCGTGCGGACGGGAGGAGCGCACTTGATACGCACGGGGGCGTCGGAGCGAGGGCGGCGGTCTCAAGGTCCCGTGCGGATGCCGCGGCCCGCCGCAAGACCCCCGACCGGCGTCCACTTGTGGGACGGCCTCGCCGCTGCTGTCGCGGCCGAGGGCAGCGGGCCCTCACCGCCTCTCGCAGACCGACGGGTGGGCGGCCAGCCAATCGAGAAGCGCCTCGGCGGCCCACTGGTGGCCCTGCGGGCTCCAGTGCGCGTCGTTCAGCCAGTAAGCATCGCGTGGGTTTCCGCCGCGGGCCAGAATGTGGTCCATCTGGTCGATCGCGGGAATGTCTCGTTCGACCGCCAACCGCTTCATGGTGTTGATCATCGACTGGGTTTGCGGACTTCTGGTCGCGACCCACCCCGACAAGACAATCAGCGAGCTTCCCGCCTCCTGCGTGTTCTTCTTCCATTCGTCCAACGCGAAGGCCGTGAACGTCTGGTCACGTGGTCTCCACGGCCACGGCTCCGGACGAGCCAGGAACGGAAGAGCCATCGACAGATTCACGCGCCAGATCGGAAGCCGCCATCGGCCCCACGTTCCAGCATACGGGCGGAGCGCAGCGGGCACGAATCCCCAAGAGCGGGGAGGGGGGGGGGGGCGGAGCGGAGACGCGCCGGGCGTCGTCAACTCCAGTCTGCCGTCTTGGCCCACGCGCACATGGGCGAAGGGAACGCCACGCATGGGACTCCTCCCGTTGTCGTCGAAGTCGTTGGGCACGAAGACAAGCACCACCAGCTTCGGCGGGCGGTGGCTGATCCACTCTTCCCACCAGGGGAGCTGGGCGACCTGCCCCGTGCCGCGGAAGCCGTAGGCGGACACGGTGACGTCCCATCCGGGCAAGCGCTCCGCCGCCATCCGTTCCAGGCGGACTTGAAGCTTGTCGGACAACTGGACATGGCGCGCCTCGACGTAGGAGTCGCCGACGATCGCCACGTGGCAGCTGGCGGCGGCGCGCTCCGGGCTGAGCGGTTCCCGGTCCAGGAAGCCAATGCTGTTGGCGCGCGAGACCGTCCAGAAGTCGAGGGTGTTCGTCGAACGGACTTCCGAATGGGGCTTGAACCGGACGCCGACGCCCGGCACAAGCTCGGCAACATGCGTGGAGCTTCGAAAGGGCCACGTCAGCCGAAGGTAGAGTTCGGCGGAGCCGACCACCGCGCAGGAGACTGCCGCGAACGCCAGCGTGTTCCACAGTGCGAGGCGCGCCACGGCGGAGCCGCGGAGCCGGGAGAACGCCCTCGTCCGTCGCAGACCGCCGGGTTTGCGGCCGCGCTCCATGCGGCCGCGCTCCGGCCGGGCCCCGCAGCGACCCTTGGCCAACGAATTCCCGCCCGGGCAACGGCCTGCTCCAAGGCGAACGCCGCACCGACGCCTGCCGCGAGCACGAGCGGCGGCACCATCCACAACGCCAAGCGAGGCGTCGGCACGAACGGCTCTGGCGCGAGCAGCAAGCCCGTGGCCACTCCTGCAGCCAACAGCAGCGTCCCCACTCCTGGCCTCGAGCCCGTACGTGACGAGCGTCCGCTGCTCGTCGTAGGTGATGGGACCGTTCAGTCTCGCGGCGGCCAAGACCACGGCCGCCAAGACGACGACCGTCGCCAGCGCGGCCTCGGTCGGGCGCGTGGGCGTCATGGGGGGCGAGGCGCGCGCCTTGCCGACGATCCAGCAGGAGAGCAGCGCGGCCGCAAACCACGCCGCCGAGATCGACATGTCTCCAAGTCGGTCGTCCGCGATCCACAGCCCAGCCGCGAAGAGACTGGCGGCCGCAAGGGCGCCCCCGCCGGCCGCTGCCGGCGCGCCCCAGCGCCAGAACCAGCCCATGCCCGACTGCCCTGGGGGCGTCAATAATAGACGTCCAAGTCGGAGGCCGACGCCAGCGGACCAGAGTAGCCGGCGGCTCTGATCTCGCGGATCAGGTCGTCGTCGGCGGCGCCCCAGTACAGCTGATGGTACAGGACCAGAATGCCGGGCCGAGCCCGGTTGGCCAGCTCCGCGAGCTCCACGGTCGAAGTGTGGGAGTCGGCGTGGTACGCCTGCCATTCGGGCTCGCGACGCTGGAACGCTTCCGCCGAGTAGACCTCGTGGACAAGCATGTCGCAGCCGTTGCAGGCGGCCGCCAGCGATTCGCTGGGTCGAGCGTCGCCGGACACCACGATCGTCCGGGCCGACGTCTCGAACTTGTAGCCCAGGGCATGGGGCCAGGAGCCGTGAAGGACGGGGACGGCGGCGACCTTGACGTGCTCGTCCTCGTAGACCGGCCCGCCGGTCGTCTCGACGACGGGGGCCTTGTAGGCGTCCGCGTTGGCGTCTCGGGGCTCCAGCCCAAAGAGCCGCATGTGGATGTCCTCCTGCCAAGCCGCCAGCACGTGCTCCACCATGGAAGCGGTTCCGGGGGGACCGAACACCCGAATGGGGGCGGGCCGGTCGAGGACCCACGGCGCCAGGATCAGGTCCGGCAACCCTGTGGTGTGGTCGGAGTGCAGGTGGGTGAGGAAGACGCGGTCCAGGTTGGCCGGGTCGAGGGCGGCGATCTCCAGGTCCCGGGCGGCGGTTGCGGCCCGCCGCACGACCCCCGGGCCGGCGTCCACCAAGTAGGCCCGTCCGCCTGCGACGACGGCGACGGCCGGGCCGGACCGCTCCGGGTCGGCGTTGGGCGTGCCTGTGCCGAGAATCACCACCCGGGCAGGAACGGCTTGCTCGCCCGAGGCCACGTGCTGACCGGCCTGCGCCGGCCGAGCGTCGCCGGCCAAGCCGCACGCCAAGCCGACGGCGACAACGGCCCGCCCAGCCGACCGGAAACGGATTCTTCTCGTCGTGGTCATGGAGATTCGCGCCAACATCGCTCCGGCGCCGGTTGCTCCGCAAGCCTTGGGAGGCGAACGTAGCAACCCGCCTTGGACGAATTCCTTCACTCGCCAAAGGGAACCACCATGCAGAACGACTTCTACGACGGCTGGGGCGCCAACTACATGATGCGGGTCGCCCACACGCGCAATTCCAGCGGCCGCTTCTGCGAGACCCAGGACGTCGCCGACGAGAAAGGCTCGTGACGCAGGCCGTCGGTCGCTTCGGCGTCGGCTCCGGCGGCTTCGGCAAGGGGCCTGGCGGCTTCGGCAAGGGACCCGGCGGGCTCGGCAGAGGGTCGGCCGGCTTCGGCGGCTTCGCCGGCGGCCTTCAGTTCCACGTCACGCCGTGGGTCAAGCGGCTTTTGGCGGCCAACGCGGCTGTGTTCCTGGTCACGGTAGTGGCGGGCGACGCGATGATCGACCTCTTCGCCTTCAGCCCCGGCCGCCTCGGGGACCGCCCGTGGGGGGCGCTGACCTACATGTTCGTCCACGCGGGCCTCTTCCACCTGCTGATGAACTTGCTGGTCGTCTTCTTCTTCGGGCCCCCGCTGGAGTCCGAGTGGGGCTCGGAGCTCTTCTTGAAGTTCTACCTGCTGTGCGGCCTGGGCGGGGTCCTGCTGAGCTTCGCCTTCAGCGACGCCTCGATCGTGGGAGCGTCCGCGGCGTGCTACGGCCTCATGCTCGCCTTCGCCATGACGTGGCCGAACGCTCCCATCCACATCTGGGGGATCGTGCCGGTCAAGGCCAAGTGGGTCGTGGGGTTCCTGGCGGCACTGAGCTTCGCGAGCGCAGTCGGCGCTGCCGGGGGAGGCGGACGCGGAGACAACATCGCCCACCTCGCCCACCTGGGCGGCGTCGTCGCGGGCTTCCTGCTCATGAAGAGCGGATGGATGAGCGCCGCCGGCCGGACGCCGACGCGCCGGCAGACCCGCAAGCCCGGGCGCAAGGTCGAACGCAAGCGGGTCCTGTCGCCTGCTCCTCGGGTCGCCGAGGTCGTGGAGCGCCGCCGAGCCGAGAAGCGCGCCGCGAAGGAGCGGACCGACCTGGACGCGATGGACGCAGTGCTGGACAAGATATCGGCCCGGGGCATCCAGTCGCTCACCGACGGAGAACGAGAGCTGCTGGACCGCATGTCCAGGCGCAGCCAATCCAACTGACCAAGCCCGACGAGGGCTCCCTCCTTCCCAAGACAAGTAGAGACAAAGGAGACCGCCATGGCCGCGGCCAAGTCGTTCAAGACGGAGCAGATACGCAACGTGGTGGTGCTGGGGCACGGAGGGTCGGGCAAGACGACCTTGATCGACGCGCTCTGCTTCGCGGCGGGCACCTCGAAGAGGCGGGGCCGGGTCGGCGACGGCAACGCCCTGACCATGACCACTCCGGAAGAGACGGCCCACGGGATGTCGATGCAGCTGACCGTCGCCCATGCCGTGTGGGAGGGGACCAAGATCAACCTGCTGGACACTCCCGGCTACATGGACTTCGTGGGCGAGGCCGTGGCCGCCGTCCGGGTGGCCGACGCCGCGGTGGTCGCCGTGACGGCCCAGTCCGGCGTGGAGGTCGGGACGGAGATGGTCTGGAAGCTGTGCGACCAGCGCGAGCTCCCCCGGGCCGTCTTCGTCTCGATGATGGACAAGCAGCACGCCGACTTCGACAAGGCGTTCCGCGACGTCAAGGACGCGCTGGCGCCCGGCGCGGTCCTCGTCGAGCTGCCCATCGGCGAAGGCGCCGACTTCCGTGGAATCGTGGACCTCTTCACCGGCAAGGCCCGCCTCTTCAAGGAGGGGACGCCCTCCGGGGAGTACGACGAGGCCCCGGTTCCCGACGAGATCGCCGACCAGGTCGAGGAGTGGTCCACCGAACTGATGGAGACGCTGGCCACCACCGACGAGGACCTCCTGAACCGCTACTTGGAAGGCGACGAGATCCCGCCCGAGGAGGCGATGGCCGCCATGGCCGAGGCCGTGGCGCAGGGCGAGGTCGTGCCCGTCTTCTGCGGCGCGGCGGAGCTCTCCTTCGGCGTGCGCGGCTTGGCGGAGAAGCTCGTCGCTCTCGCGCCCCACCCCGGCCGGGCCGAGATCGAGGCGTCCGGCCCCGACGACGAAGCCGTGGCGCTCCGCCCCGCCGACGACGAAGTCGCCGCCGCCCTCGTCTTCAAGACCAGCGCTGAGCCCCATGTGGGCGAGCTTTCCTTCTTTCGCGTCTTCTCGGGGATGGTCGTCAACGGCAGCGACCTGTCGAACACGGCCCGCGACGCCACGGAGCGGCTCAACCACTTGGCCGTGCCCATGGCCAAGGAGCGCGTGGAGGTGGAGGCGCTCCACGCGGGCGACATCGGCGTCGTCGCCAAGCTCAAGTCCACTCGCACTAACGACACGCTGGCGGCCCCCGGGAGCCGGCTCGAGCTGGCCGGCGTCGCGTTCCCCAGCCCCGACATCTCCGTAGCGGTGCGGGGCGCGGCAAGGGCCGACGAGGACAAGCTCGGAGAAGCCCTGAGCCGGCTCCATCAGGAGGACCCGACGTTCTACGCCGAGTTCAACCCGGAGCTGCGCCAGACGATCGCCCGAGGGATGGGCGAGCTCCACCTGAGCGTCCACTTCGAGCGCATGAAGCGGAAGTACGGCGTCTCGGTGGAGACGGAGCAGCCCGGGATCGCCTACCGGGAGACGATCACCGCCGTCGCCGAAGGACAGGGACGCTTCAAGAAGCAGACCGGAGGCCGAGGTCAGTTCGGCGACTGCTGGGTGCGCCTCCGCCCCAGAGGTCGGGGCGAGGGGTACGAGTTCGCCAACTCCATCAAGGGCGGCGTGATTCCGTCCAAGTACGTGCCGTCGGTGAACCGAGGCATCCAGGAGGCCGCGGCCAAGGGCGTGGTGGCCGGGTACCCGATGGTCGACTTCGAGGCCGAGTGCTACGACGGCTCCTACCACTCGGTGGACTCTTCGGACATCGCCTTCAAGGTGGCCGGATCGTACGCCTTCAAGAACGTGGCGGAGAAGGCCAAGCCCGTCCTCCTGGAGCCGATCGTCGAGGTGACGGTGACCGCGCCCGACGAGTACCTGGGCGACATCATGGGCGATCTGAACAGCCGCTCGGCCAAGGTGCTGGGCATGGAGCCCTCGGGCGGCCGCACCGTCATTCGGGCCGAGGCGGCCCAAGCCGAGCTCTACAAGTACGCCTCGGTGCTGCGGTCGATCACGCAGGGCCGGGGCCACCACACCCGCAAGCACCTGGGGTACGACGTCGTGCCGGCGGCGCGGGCGGCGAAGATCAAGGAAGAGGCCCGGAACGGCGAGAAGGCCTGAGCAGCCGGCGACCTGGACGGCCGCGCCTTGCTGTCCCGGCCCGTGGGCGCCGGGCTCTCGTCGCCTCTGGTCTAGCTCTCGCAGATCGACGGGTTTGCCGCCAGCCAATCGAGAAGCGCTTCGGCGGCCCACTGGTGGCCTTGCGGGCTCCAGTGCGGATCGTTTGGCCAGTGGGCGTCGTACGGATCTCCGCCACGGGCCAGAATGTGGTCCATCTGGTCGATTGCGGGAATGTCGCGCGCGGATGCCAACCGCTCCATGTAGTCGAGCATCGACGCAGCATTGGGACTCCTGGTCGCGACGAACCCCGACAAGATCACCAGCGAGCTTCCTGCCTCCTGCGTGTTCTTCTTCCACTCGTCGAGTGCGAAGGCCGTGAAAGTCCGGTCACGTTGTCGCTGCGGCCACACGAACGGATCGCGACGATCCAGGGACGGGAAGACAGGCGACAGATTCGCGCGCAACATCGGAAGCCGCATCTTGATCCACGTTCCAACGTACGGGCGAAGAACATCCGGGACGAATCCCCAAGGCGGTGGACTTTCGAATGGATGTGAAGGGTGTGGTCGGGAGGAGACGCCGGGCGCAATCAACTCCAGCGTCCCGTCCTGGTCCGCGCGCACGTGGGCATAGGGAACGCCACGCATGGGACTCCTCCCGTTGTTGCCGAAGTCGTTGGGCGTGAAGACGAGCACCACCAGCTTCGGCGAGCGGTGGCCGATCCACTCGTCCCACCATGGGAGCTGGGCGACTTGCCCCGTGTTGTGGTGGCCGTATGCGGACACGGTGACGTCCCATCCGGGCAAGCGCTCCGCCGCCATCTGTTCCAGGCGGACTTGAAGCTTGTCGGACACTTGGACTTCGTTCGCCTCGACGTAGGAGTCGCCGACGACGGCCACGTGACAGCTGGCGGCGGCGCGCTGGGGGCTGAGCGGTTCCCGGTCCAGGAAGCCAATGCTGTTGGCGCGCTGGACCGTCCACCAGTCGAGGGTGTTCGTCGAACGGACTTCCGAATGGGGCTTGAACCGCACGCCGACGCCGGGCACCAGCTCGGTGACGTGCGTGGTGCTTCGAAAGGGCCACGTCAGTCGGAGGTAGGCTTCGGCGGAGGCGACCACCGCGCAGGAGGCTGCCGCGAACGCCAGCGCGTTCCAGAGTGCGATGCGCGCCACGGCGGAGCTGCAAAGGCGGGAACGCGCCGTCGTCATCCGTTGCAGACGGACGGGTTTGCGGCCAGCCATTCAAGGAGCGCCTCGGCGGCCCACTGGTGGCCCTGGGGGGTCCAGTGACTGTCGCTGGCAAAGTGCGCATCGCGGGGGTCGCCGCCCCGAAGGAGAACGTGGTCCAGCTGGTCGATTACGGGGATGTCGCGCTTGAAGGCCAACCGCTTCATGTCGTCGAGCATCGACCTGGTTCGCGCGTGACCGGGCGCCGCGTCGTGGCCCGACAGAACGACCAACGAGGCGCCTTCCCCATGCACTCGCTCCTTCCACTCGTCGAACGCGAAGGCGGTGAAGGTCCTGTCCCGTTGCGTCCACTCGAAGAACGGTCCCGGACGGTCCCGGGACGGAAGGGCCTGCCACAGCTTTGCTCGCCAGATCGGAAGCCGCCGTCGGATCCAGGTCTCGACATGGGAACGAGGCTGTCGGGGGGAGTAGAACGGTAGGGAGGCGCGCGCGCCGGGCAAGGTCGGCTCGTAGCTGGTCCACTCGACGACCTCTTCGTAGTAGTCGGGGAGGGAGACGCGCGCGCCGGGCAAGACCAGCTCGCGGCTGCCGTCTTGGGCCGTTCGCGCGTAGGCGTAGGGCCAATCTCCCACCCGCCGCGACCGCCCGTTGTTGTAGAAGTCGTTGGGCACGAAGACGAGCACCACCAGCTTCGGCGGACGGTGCCTGATCCACTCGTCCCACCATGGGAGCTGGGCGACCTGCCCCGTGTCGCGGAAGCCGTAGGCGGCGACGGTGACGTCCCATCCGGGCAAGCGTTCCGCCGCCATCCGTTCCAGGCGGACTTGAAGCTTGTCGGACACTTGGACTTGGTTCGCCTCGACGTAGGAGTCGCCGACGACGGCCACGTGACAGCTGGCGGCGGCGCGCTGGGGGCTGAGCGGTTCCCGGTCCAGGAAGCCAATGCTGTTGGCGCGCTGGACCGTCCACCAGTCGAGGGTGTTCGTCGAACGGACTTCCGAATGGGGCTTGAACCGCACGCCGACGCCGGGCACCAGCTCGGCGACGTGCGTGGAGCTTGGAAAGGGCCACTTCAGCCGAAGGTAGAGTTCGGCGGAGGCGACCACCGCGCAGGAGGCCGCCGCGAACGCCACCGCGTTCCAGAGTGCGATGCGCGCCACGGCGGAGTTGCGAAGGCGGGAAAGCGCCGTCGTCATCCGTCGCAGACGGACGGGTTTGCGGCCAGCCATTCAAGGAGCGCCTCGGCGGCCCACTGGTGGCCCTGGGGAGTCCAGTGCCAATCCGTACGGAAACGGGCTTGGCTTTGGCTTCCGCCCTGTCGCAGGATGTAGTCCAACTGGTCCACGACAGGGATGTCGCGGGCGACCGCCAAGGGCGTCAGTTGATCGAACGCCCACAATCTCATCTCGTTCGAGGTCGCTGCCAGCAAGACCAGGGAGGCGCCGGCTGGCCGGGTGCGCTCCAGCCACTCGTCGAACGCAAAGGCGGTGAAGTCCTGCCGTCCCGCACCTACGAACGCCGGCTCGGGACGGCGCAGGGACGGAAAAGCCAGCCACAACTTCTCCCTCCATATCCTGAACCGATGCCGGGCCCACACTCCCACATAAGGTCGGAGCGAGAACGGAAGGAGCTGCCAAGCGCGGTCGTGCAGAGGCGTCGCGGAGGGCACGGAGACTTGATTGCCGGGCGTGAAGAGTTCCAGGCTGCCGTCTTGGGTCCGTCGCGCCATGGCGAACGGCGGCTCTGCGGTGACGTGTCGTCTCTGGTTGTCGAGGAAGTCGTTGTGCACGAAGACGAGCACCACCAGCTTCGGCGCGCGGTGCCTGATCCACTGGTCCCACCAAGGGAGCTGCTGGACTTGGCCCAGGCCCAGGAAGCCGTAGGCGGCCGTGGTCAAGTCCCACTCGGGGAACTGCTCCCGCGCCATGCGTTCGAGGCGCACCTGCACCTTGTCGGCGATGGGCACCTCGGGGGCCTCGACGAATGAGTCGCCGACGATGGCCACGTGACAGCTGGCGGCGGCGCGCTGGGGGCTGATCGGCTCCCGGTCCAGGAAGCCCAGGCTGTTCGCCCGCGAGGTCGTCCAGAAGTCCAACGTGTTCTCCCAGCGCACTTCGGAGCGGGGCTTCAGGCGCAGGCCGACCCCTGGCACGAATTCGGTCAAGCGTTGGGAGTGCGCGAAGGGCCAAGTGGCGCGCAGATAGGCTTCGCCCGCCGCGAAGACGAGTGCCAAGGCCGCCCCCAGGAGCAGACCGTTCCACAATGCGATGCGCCAGGGCGAAGCCGCCGTGCCGGAAGACGTCGTCATCCGTCGCAGACGGACGGGTTTGCGGCCAGCCATTCCAGGAGCGCCTCGGCGGCCCACTGGTGGCCCTGCGGAGTCCAGTGCCAGTCGTATGGGAAACGGGCTTGGCTTCGGCTTCCGCCCTGTCGCAAGATGTAGTCCAACTGGTCCACGACAGGGATGTCGCGGGCGGCCGCCAAGGGCGTCAGTTGATCGAACGCCCACAATCTCATCTCGTTCGAGGCCGCTGCCAGCAAGACCAGACGAGCACCGGCCTGGCGGGTTGCCACCTTCCACTGGTCGAACGCAAAGGCCGTGAACTCCGACTTCGTCGAGGGGGAGGGGGGGGGGGGGGGCGGTGGCCGTCGTGCCAGGCGAGTCGCCCATGTCGTTCGCCAGATCTGCAGCCTGCGTTGCAGCCACTGCCAAGCGAAGAGGCCGTGAAGCAGATGGCGACGACGGCCCCCTGCGGGCGAGGCGGTCGGAGGGGGCGCGCCGAAGCTGGCCCTGCGCAACGCGATGCCGCGGTCCTCCGCTCGATGGACCTGGGCGAAGGCGGTCGGTTGGATCCGGCTCGGCGCGTCGTGCCAGGCGTTGTCGAGAAAGTCGTTGTAGACGAAGACGAGCACCACCAGCTTCGGCGGTCGGCGCCTGATCCACTGGTCCCACCAGGGGAGCTGCTGGACTTGGCCCAGGGTCCGGAAGCCGTAGGCGGCCGTGGTCAAGTCCCACTCGGGGAACTGCTCCCGCGCCATGCGTTCGAGGCGCACCTGCACCTTGTCGGCGATGGGCACCTCGGGGGCTTCGACGAAGGAGTCGCCGACGATGGCCACGTGACAGCTGGCGGCGGCGCGCTCGGGGGTCGGCGGCTCTCGGTCCAGGAAGCCCAAGCTGTTGGCCCGGGAAGCCGTCCAGAAGTCGAGCGTGTTCGTCCAGCGCACTTCGGAGCGGGGCTGCAGGCGCAGGCCGACCCCTGGCACGAATTCGGTCAAGCGTTGGGAGTGCGCGAAGGGCCAAGTGGCGCGCAGATAGGCTTCGCCCGCCGCGAAGACGAGCGCCAAGGCCGCCCCCAGGAGCAGACCGTTCCACAATGCGATGCGCCAGGGCGAAGCCGCCGTGCCGGAAGACGTCGTCATCCGTCGCAGACGGACGGGTTTGCGGCCAGCCATTCAAGGAGCGCCTCGGCGGCCCACTGGTGGCCCTGCGGAGTCCAGTGCGCATCGTTTGGCCAGCTGGCGTCGCGTGGGTTCCCGTCGTGGGCAAGAATGTGGGCCATCTGGTCGACTATGGGGATGTCGCGTTCGCCCGCCAGTCCCTTCAAGTTGTCGAAGATCAACCGGGTCTGCGGGTTGGCGTACATGACATGCGGCACCAGGACGACGAGCGAGGCGCCGGCCGGCCGGGTGCGCTCCAGCCATTCGTCGAACGCAAAGGCGGTGAAGTCCTGCCGTCCCGCACCTACGAACGCCGGCTCGGGACGGCGCAGGGACGGAAAGGCCAGCCACAACTTCTCCCTCCATATCGGGAACCGATGCCGGGCCCACACCCCCACATAAGGTCGCAGCGAGAACGGAAGGAGCTGCCAAGCGCGTTTGTACAGAGGCACGGTGGACGGCACGGCGACTTGATCGCCGGGCGTGAAGAGTTGCAGGCTGCCGTCTTGGGTCCGTCGCGCCGTGGCGAGGGGCGGCTCTCCGGTGACGGATGGTCTCTGGTTGTCGCGGAAGTCGTTGTCCACGAAGACGAGCACCACAAGCTTCGGCCGGCGGTGCCTGATCCACTGGTCCCACCAGGGGAGCTGCTGGACTTGGCCCAGGGTCCGGAAGCCGTAGGCGGCCGTGGTCAAGTCCCACTCGGGGAAGTGCTCCCGCGCCATGCGTTCGAGGCGTATCTGCACCTTGTCCACGATGGGCACTTGGGGAGCTTCGACGAAGGAGTCGCCGACGATGGCCACGTGACAGCTGGCGGCGGCGCGCTCGGGGGTCGGCGGCTCTCGGTCCAGGAAGCCCAAGCTGTTGGCGCGCTGAACCGTCCACCAGCCGATGGTGTTCGTCGAACGGACTTCCGAATGGGGCTTGAACCGCACGCCGACGCCTGGCACCAGTTCGGTGACATGGCTGGGGCTGCGAAAGGGCCAGGTCAGCCGGAGGTAGAGTTCGGCCGCCGCGACGACGGCGCACGATGCCGCCACGAACACCAGAGCGTTCCACAGGACGATTCGTCCGACGGCGCACGGTGCGCCTTTCCGCACCGGGGAAGCCCCGTCTTCTGTCGTACGCCGGGTCCGGGGAAGGGAAGGGGACGTGGGCATGGCGCAAGTAACGTAACGAGGGCGACGAGCGAGACGCCGGGCGCGGGCCGGCGCTTCGGAGACGGTGTTCCTTTGGTCGAGCCGATCCGCGTCTCGAGCTCAAGTTGGATGGGGCGGCCGGGTGCGGGTGGTCGCCGGAGGGCGCCGGGCGCGGGCCAGCACTTCGGCCACATGGTGGGCTCGGCGCCCGGCGAGGGCCTGGATCTGGGCGCGGCAGCTGAAGCCGTTCGCCACGATCACGTCGTCGGGCCCGGCGGCCCTGACGGCCGGCAGCAGGCCGAGCTCGCCCATCGCGCGGGAGACCCGCGTGTGCTCGGCCTCGTAGCCGAACGACCCGGCCATTCCGCAGCAGCTGGCCGAAATCGGCGCCGCGCGAAGGCCGGCCAGAGAGGAAAGGACCTGGACCGTGGCGGCCTCCGACCCGGCAGCCTTCTGGTGGCAGTGGCCGTGGACGTGGGCCACCGGCCGTTCGGCTCCCGCGACGGTTCCCGGGCCTCGGCGCTCCACCTGGCCCGGGTCGCTCCGACGTTCCGCGTCGCCGATCCGGGACGCCAGGAACTCGTCCAGAAGCTGCGACCTGCGGGCCACCAGCCGAGCGTCGGGTCCCGCGACCAAGTCGGGCGCCTCGTCCCGCAACGTCAGCACGCACGACGGCTCGAGTCCCACGATCGGCAGGCCCCTCTTGGCCATGGGCGCCAGCACGGCGACCGTTCGGCGCAGCTCGGCCCGGGCCTCGTCGAGAAAGCCGCCGCTGATGTAGGTGCGAGCGCAGCACAAGGGTCGCGAGGCGTTTGGGCCCACGACGCGCCGCTCCGGCGCCACCGCCTGGAACCCGGTCGCCCGCAGCGCCTGGACGCCTGCTCGAACGACCTTCGGGTCGAAGTAGCGGTTGAACGTGTCCACAAAGAAGACGACGGGGGCGGAAGCCCCTTCCGCAGACCCCGTCGCCGTTGCGGCCCCGACGTCCGCGAAGCTCCGATGCGCTCTTGTCGGAGAATCCGTCGATCCCATCTCCGAGTCCAGGAACGGCTTCCGACTCCACTCCGGCAGCTTGGCGTCGGCGGCGACCCCCAGCGCCCGCGCTCCGACCCACGCCATCGCCCGGCTCCGGTTCCGCGCGTTGGCCAGCCGAGGGGCCACCTTCGCTGCCCGGGACGCGATCGGCGCCCACCGGGGCAACGTCGCGAAGAGCTTGGCCCGCGCCTGCAGCCGCGCCGACGCATGGCCTCCGCCGGGCCGGCGCAACCCGAGGCGCGCCGACATGCCGTCGTTCGTTCGGCCCTGGCGCCGCAGATGCAGCACCTCCGCCTTCATCCGCGCCATGTCCACTCCCGCCGGGCACTCCCGCCGGCACGCCTTGCAGCCGACGCAGAGCGCCAGGGCCTTCGCCACCTCGTCGCCGTGCAGCCCGTCGGGCCCCAGCTGCCCGGTCATGGCGAGGCGCAGGATGTTTGCCCGGCCCCGGGTCGTGTCCACTTCCTCCTGGGTCGCTCGGTAGGAAGGGCACATCACCCCCGGGTCCGACTTTCGACAGGCGCCGTTGTTGTTGCAGAGCTCGACGGCCCGGTCGAATCCGCCGCTGGACGACCAGTCCATCGCCAGCGGCAGCCGCCGGGCCCGATAGCGGGGACCGTAGCGAAGGAGCGATCGGTCGTCCATGCGCCAGGGCGACGCGATCTTCCCCGGGTTCATCATGCCCGCCGGGTCGAAGGCCCGCTTGACGTCCTGGAACGCCGCCGCCAGCCGCTTGCCCAGCACGGGCTCGATGAATTCGGAGCGCAAGATGCCGTCGCCGTGCTCGCCCGAGTGGGAGCCGCCCAGCCGCCGCACCACCTCGTGCACTTCCTCGGCCACGGCCCGCAGCGTCGCCACTCCCGCCGCCTCCTTCACGTTCAGGGACGGTCGGACGTGGAGGCAACCGACGGAGGCGTGCGCGTACCATGTGCCGCTGGCGCCGTGGCGCGCGAAGACCTCTTCGACCGCGGCGGCGTACTCGCGGAGCCGTTCCAGCGGAACTGCGCAGTCCTCCACGACGGAGACGGGCTTCGCGTCCCCCTTGACCGACAAGACCACGCCCAGCGCGGCGCGCCGGACGCTCCACACGGCGTCCTGCCGCGCCGGGTCTTCCACTCGGGAGACGCCACGCCCGGCGCCGAGCCCGCGCACCACCTCCTCCAGCCCGTCCAGGGCAGCCGACAGCGCCCGCGCCTCGTCCCCCGCGAACTCGACCAGCAAGATCGAGCGGGCGGACGCGGGCGCCACCGCCTCCACCGTGGGCCGGAACGCGGCGTTCCCCCGGGCCAGGCGGAGGGGCGCGTCGTCCAGCAGCTCCACCGCGTGGGGCGCCAGCTCGACGAGCGGGGGCACGGCGTCGAGTGCGTCGGCCAGCGAGGGGAACCAGCACACGCCCAGCACCCGGCGGGCGGGCACGGGCGAGAGCTTGAGCTTGAGCGAGCGGAAGAACGCCAGGGTGCCCTCCGACCCGACCAGCAGCTCGGCCATCGACGCCCCGGGGCGCAGGAGGCGGTGAAGGTTGTAGCCGGCCACGTGACGCATCACCTTGGGCACCCGCCGCTCCAGCTCGTCGGCCTCCCGCCGCGCGATTCGAAGGACTTCGGCGCAGAGGTCGGCCGAGGGGTCGGCCGCCGTCGGACCGCGCCCCGCGAGGGCGGGGACGGGGCCGGCCGCTCTTCCTTGGGCCGTGGGCGCTTGCGCCGGCCCGAAGATGGCCACCCGACCGTCGGGCAGGGTGGCCTCCACCTCCAGCACGTTGTCGGCCATGATCCCGTAGCGGATCGAGCGCGCGCCGCCGCTGTTGTTGCCCGCCATGCCGCCCAGCGTGGCGCGGCTGGCCGTGGCCACGTCCACCGGGAAGGAGAGGCCGCTCGGCGCCAGCTGTCGGTTCAGGTGGTCCAGCACCAGCCCGGGCTCCACCGTGGCCGTGCGGGCGTCGGCGTCCACCTCCAGCACGCGCCGCAGGTGGCGCGAGGCGTCCACCACGACGGCGCGCCCCACCGTCTGCCCGCACTGGGACGTTCCCGCTCCCCGGGGCAGCACCGCCGCGCCCTCCTCGCGCGCCACGGCGATCGTCGCGTCCACGTCGTCCAGCGAGCGGGGCAGCACCACCCCCAGCGGCTCGACCTGGTAGATCGACGCGTCGGTCGCGTAGAGCCCCCGCGTCAGGGCGTCGAAGCGCACGTCGCCCGCCACGTGCTCGCGCAGGCGCGCGGCCAAGTGGTCAGTGCTTGTTCGGGCCACTAGATTTGCGCCGTCCTGGAACCTTGCACGCGGTCCGGCAACCTGTCCTGGAACCTGTGGTGGAGGAACGCATCAGAGTGGTGCGCAGCACGAGTGTGCGCCAGCAGGGAGCGACGGGCCGGCGGCCGCGGGGCCGAGTTCGCCGTCGCGCCGTTCTGCGTCGCACGACGCCGCAGAGCCTTCTTGCGCTGGCGGCCGCGACGGCGGCGACCGTCTGCGGGGGCGCTCCGGACGGCCCCATCGAGCTCAAGTTCGGCCATGTGGGCGAGCCGGGGTCGCTCTTCGCGCTCTCTGCCGAGGAGTTCGCGAAGCGAGCCAACGCCCGGCTGGCCGAGATCGGGGTCGAGGCCGAAGTGCTGGTCTTCGGGTCGAGCCAGCTGGGCGGAGACCAGGACCTGCTCGCCAAGCTCCCGTTCGGCACCGTGGACTTCGCGTTGCCGTCGTCGATCATGTCGACTCGGATCGACGAGTTCGGCCTCTTCGAGATGCCCTACGTCGTCGAGGACCGGGAGCACATGCGGCGGATCGAAGAGGAGATCTTCTGGTCCGACCTGGCGCCCCTGGCGGAAGAGCAGGGACTCAAGATCGTCGCGGTGTGGGAGAACGGCTTCCGGCACGTCACCAACCGCGCCCGCCCGATCGTCGTGCCGGCCGACCTGGAGGGGATCAAGCTGCGGACGCCGATGGGCAAGTGGCGGCTGAGGCTCTTCCAGCGCTTCGGCGCGAACCCTTCGGCGATGGCGTTGTCGGAGGTGTTCATGGCGCTGCGGACGGGGAACATGGACGGCCAGGAGAACCCGCTTGCCCAGATTTACGCATCCAACTTCCATCGGGTGCAGCCGTTCCTCTCTCTTACGGAACACGTCTACACGCCGGCGTACTTGACCGTCTCCTCCCGTCGCTGGGACCGGCTTCCGGGGACGGTGCGGGCCGTCCTCGAGGAGGAGGCGAAGGCCGTTCAGGCGTTCGTGCACGAGACCGCCGAGCGGATGGACCGGGAGCTGCTGGACGAGATCAGCGAGGCGGGAGTCGCCGTCAACGAGGTGGACCGTTCGGCGTTCCTCGAGGGCAGCCGGGCGATCTACGACGAGTTCGGCGCCGAGGTGGAGGCCGGCCGGGGCTTGATCGAAAGAGCGCGGCCGTTGGCGTTCCGGTAGCCGTGCGGCCGAGCGACGGGCCAGCGCTCTCTCGGCTCCGCAGGCTGTTGGAGAGAAGCCTGGAAGCGGCGGTGGCCGCCTTGGTGGCCGCCCTGGCGCTGGTGGTGATCGTCGGCGTCTCCTTCCGCCAAGCGGGAGCGGCTCTGCCGTGGTACGACGAGGTGGCGTCGGTCCTCCTGGCCTGGCTGACCTACTACGGCGCCGCGCTGGCCGCCTTGCGAAGAGGCCACGTCGGCGTCCCGACGCTGGTCGAGCGAATGCGTCCGGCCCTCCGCATGTGGGCCGTCGCGGCGGCGGAGGCGGCGGTGCTGCTCTTCTTCGCCGTGCTGGCCTGGGCCGGATGGCAGGTCCAGGGCGCGCTGGCGGGCACGGCCATGGTCAGCCTTCCCAGCGTTCCCGCCGCAGTGGCGCGGTCGGCGGTCCCGATCGGCGCCGTTCTCTTCGTCGTCGCCCAGCTGGCGAGCCTGCCGCAAGCGCTCGGCGCCGTCCGAACGTCCGCGAAGGGCGCCCCTGCCGACCCGCCGCCGGCCCCCGGGCGCCCCGCATCCCGCCCGCCCGCCCCCGGCAGGGGCTGCCCATGACCCTGGCCTTGGTGGGCGTCTTCCTGCTGCTGGTCCTGATCAACGTGCCCATCGCGGTGGCGCTGGGGTTGATGGCGGTGGTCGGGATCGTCGCTTCCGGCGGCGTGGACGCCTTGCCCAACGTGGGGATCGTGATGTTCTCGGGCGCCACCAAGTTCCCGCTGATCGCGATTCCGCTCTTCGTCCTGGCGGGCGCGATCATGAACGTCTCGGGGATATCGCAGCGGCTGGTGGCGCTCGCCTCGGCGGTGGTGGGCTTCGTCCGCGGCGGATTGGCGATGGTGAGCATCTCCGCCTCAATGTTCTTCGCCGAGATATCGGGCAGCGCGGTGGCCGACGTGGCCGCCTTGGGCTCGATCCTCGTTCCGGCCATGCGCAAGAAGGGGTACTCCCGCAACTTCGCCGCCGCGGTCACCTCGTCGTCGGGGACGCTGGCGGTGATCATACCGCCGTCGATCCCGATGATCCTCTACGCGGCCATGTCCAGCAGCTCCGTGGTCGAGCTCTTCGTGGCCGGGATCGTGCCCGGAGTCGCGGGCGGCCTCCTCATGATGTTCGTGGCCTACCTGTGGGCGCGCCGCGCCGGGCTGCCCGCCGAGGACGCGTTCCAGCTGCGTCGCGTGTGGCGGACGTTTCGCGGGGCGGGCTGGTCGCTCCTGCTGCCGGTCGTGATCCTGGGGGGAATCATGGGAGGGTGGGTCACCGCCACCGAGGGCGCGGGGCTGGCGGTGGCGGCCGCCCTCTTCGTGGGGGGCGTGGTCTACCGGGAGCTGGATTGGGCCGGGCTCCGGCAGGCGGTTCTGGACAGCGGCGTCCAGACCGCGGTGGTGATGCTGCTGGTGGCCGCGTCGGCGCTGCTGGGCGACTACCTGACGGAGGCGCGCATACCCCAGCAGGTGGCCGGCGCGATCATGGGGCTCACCGAGTCCAAGGTGGCCGTCTTGGCGCTGCTGAACGTCTTCCTGCTGGCGGCCGGCCTCTTCCTGCACTCGGCGGCGGCGATCATTCTGGTCGTGCCGATCGTCATGCCCTTGGTCCAAGCGGCGGGGATCGATCCGGTGCACTTCGGCCTGGTGGTGACGCTGAACCTGGGAATCGGCCAGCAGACGCCGCCGGTGGCTTCCGTGCTGGTCACGGCGTGCTCGGTGGCGAAGGCGGAGATCTGGGGGGTCACCAAGGCCAACCTGCCCTTCGTGGCCGTGCTGGTGGCGGTTCTTCTCCTGGTGACCTACGCGCCCGCCGTGCCGATGGCGCTGGTGGAGGCGCTGTACCGATGAGCGCCGGCGCCGGGCGCGGCGAGCAGGCGGGGACCGTCGGAGGCGCGGCGGCCGGTCTCGGACGGGCGGCGAGCGCCGGCGAGACGGTGGACGGCGTGGCCGTCGGGCGCGAGGACGGAATCGCCGTCGTGACGCTGGACCGTCCAGCCAAGATGAACGTGCTGGACCGGGACGGCTGGGAGCGTCTGGGCCGGGTGTTCGAAGGGCTCTCGGCCGACGGGTCCCTGCGCTGCGTGGTGGTGCGGGGCGCAGGGCGGCGGGCGTTTTCGGCCGGGTCCGACATCGGCTCCTTCGAGACCCAGCGGGACACGCGGGAGCAGGTGAGGCGCTACGCCGCCTCGGTGCGCCGGGGGACCGAGGGCGTCTGGGCGTGCGCCCATCCGGTGGTGGCGGCGGTGGAGGGAGTGTGCGCGGGCGGTGGAGTGGCGGTGGCCGCGGCCTGCGACGTGAGGGTGTGCGGCGAGTCCAGCCGCTTCGGCGTTCCGGTTGCCCGCCTGGGGCTGACCATGTCCTACGACGAAATGGCGCCGGCGCTGGCGGCGATGGGTCCCGGGCCGCTGCTGGAGGTGCTGCTTTCGGGCGACTTGATGAGTGCGCAGCGGGCCCGGGAGATCGGACTGGCAAGCAGGATCGTCCCCGACGGGACAGCGGCGCGCGAGGCGATGCGCCTTGCCCGCCAGATCGCCGCGGGCGCGCCGCTCGTCCACCGCTGGCACAAGAAGTTCGTTCGGCGCGCCGCCCTCGGGACGCCGGTGTCGAAGGAAGAGCGGGAGGAGACCTACGAAGCCTTTCGGACCGACGACTACCGGGAGGGGCGGGCGGCTTTCCTGGCAAAGCGGGCGCCGCGCTTCACGGGCGAGCCGGCGGGTGGGCGGGCGGGGGCGGATCGGTGAGGCGGGCAGCGGAGTCGGCAGGCGCCGGAGCTCTCGCAGGCGTGCGGGTCGTGGAGCTGGCGCACGTCATGGCGGGTCCGGTGTGCGGGCGCATGCTGGCCGACATGGGCGCCGACGTGGCGAAGGTGGAGCCGCCGGTCGGGGGAGACCCGACCCGCGCCTTCGAGCCCAAGGTGGCGGGGGGCGAGTCCGCGGCGTTCGCGATGCTGAACCGGAACAAGCGCGGAGTGGCCCTCGACCTCAAGTCGTCCGAAGGCCTGGACGCGGCGAAGAGGATGCTCGCCCGCTGCGACGTGGTGATCGAGAACTTCCGACCGGGCGTCATGGAAGGGCTGGGCCTGGGCTGGGAGTCGCTTCGAGAGGCGAACCCGGGACTGGTGTACTGCCAGATCACCGGCTTCGGCCGCACGGGGCCGCTGGCGGAGCGTCGCGGCTTCGACCTGGTGGCCCAAGGGATGACGGGCTTGCTGGGGATCACGGGCGAGGGGCCCGGCCGGCCTCCCGTCAAGTGCGGTCCCCCCGTCACCGACATCACGGCGGGAGTTCTGGGCGCCCTGGGGGTCGTGGCGGCGCTTCACGCCCGCACCAGAACCGGCGAAGGGCAGCGCGTGGACACGTCCCTCTACGAGGCCGGGATCGTCCAGACCTTCTGGCAGTCGGCCGTGGCGCTGGCGACCGGCGAGTCGCCCGGCCCGCTGGGCACGGCCCACCCCCTGGCCGCGCCTTACGAGGCTCTTCCCACGGCCGACGGATGGATCACGGTCGGCGGCTGGAACCAGGTGAACTGGCTGCGCCTGGTGACCGCGATGGACGTCGCCGAACTGGCCGGCGACCCTCGTTTCGAGACCAACTCGGCCCGCATGGCGAACATCCACGCCCTCCGCCGCGCCCTCTCGGAGAGGCTGCGGACGGCGGGCACCGACGAGTGGCTCCGGAAGCTGGAGGAGGCGGCAGTTCCCGCCGGCCCCGTGTCCTCGATCGGCGAAATGCTGGCGCACCCCCAGACGGCGGCTCGGGAGATGGTGGTGGAGCCGAAGACGGGCCTGTCGGCCAGGAGCCTGGGAATGCCGGTGAAGATGTCGGGCACGCCTGTAGCCGTGTCCCGCGGGGCGCCCGCTCTGGGAGAGCACACGGCCGAAGTGCTGCGCGAGTACGGCTTTGCCGACGAGGAAGCCGCTCGACTGTCCCGAACGGACGCCACGGCGTAGAATGCTGCCGAGCGAGCAACCCGTCCAACTGGGCCGCGAGGCAGTCGTGCTGCAACCGCCCATGCCCAACCCGATCGGCCCGGCCTCCCCGACGCAGCCTGCGGGCGCACCGGGCCGGAGCCAGGCGGATCGGCCTGCGGCAGCGCCGGGCCAGGACACGGCCGCGCAGGACACGGCCGCGCAGGCGCAAGAAGCCCCGCCACCGCAAGCCGCGCCGGGGGACGGAGCAGCCGTGCCGGGCGCCGGAGCGCCGGCCGAAGCAGCGCCGGGCCAGGAGACGCCGCCGGCAGGCGAGGAGGCCGCCGCCGAGTTCTCCTTCACGTGGGACGGGATCACGGAGTGGGCGACCGGGCTGATCGCCGATCTGGGCGTGCACGTGTTGTTTACCCTGGGCATCGTCCTTGCGGCTTGGCTGGCCATGTGGGTTGCCAAGTGGGTGGTGCAGCGGGTCGAGAAGAAGTTCGTCAAGCGCACGCCGACCGAGCTCGACGACTACATCTTCGTCTTCGTGCATCGCGCGGTGCGGATGACGATCGTCGTCGCGGCGCTCCTGGAGATCTGCCGCCTGTGGTCCCTCGAGGAGCCGGAGAAGTGGATCGAGTCCGCCTGGATGCTGATGCTCTTCCTGCTGGGCAGCCGCTTGGTGGGCGCCCTCCTGCGCATGACCGAGACTCCGCTGCTGGGGCGCAACCCGAACTTGGTGACGGCCCTGCCGCTCATCAATCGGGGCGTGCGCATCGGCGTCATCGTGCTCGGCGCGCTCTTCGCACTGGCCCACGCCGGGCTGAACATCGCGCCCCTGCTGGGCGGCGCCGGGGTCATGGGGCTGGCCCTCTCGCTCGCGGCAAAGGACACGCTGTCGAACCTGATCGCAGGCGTGCTGCTGACGATCGACCGGCCGTTCCAGGTAGGCGACCGAATCGAGCTGTGGAGCGCGCCGAGAGAGACCGGCACGTGGGGCGACGTGATCGACATCGGCCTGCGGGCCACCAAGATCCGGAACCCGGACAACTTGGTGGTGGTGGTGCCCAACAACGAGATCATGCAGCGGGACATCATCAACTACACCATGTCCGGCGACGACATCCGCCTGCGGCTCCCGTTCTCGGTGGCCTACGAGAGCGACGTGCAGCGGGCCAAGGACGTGCTCGTGCGGGTCGCGCTGGAGGTGAACAACGTGAGGGCGGAGCCGGCGCCGTTCGTGATCGTGCGCGGCTTCGGGCCGTCGGAGGTCAACCTTCAGCTGCGGGTCTGGATATCCGACGCCCGGGCCCGGCGCCGGATCGGGGACGAGATCACCGAGCGGGCGCTGGTAGCCTTCGAAGCCGAAGGGCTGGAGATTCCCTACCCGAAGCGGGAGCTGTACATCCGCCAGGGACCCGCGTTGCTGCCGCCGTCGTCGCCGTCGCCGTCGCCGCCGTCGTCGCCGCCGCAGGAGTGACGCGGCCCGCGCCCATCGGTCCTACGCCAGTCCCGCCAGCACGTCCAGCAGCCGGTCCACGTCGCTTCGGTTGTTGAACATCGCCACAGCGGCCCGCAGCAGCTTGCCGTCCTCCTGGAAGGTGACCGACACGTCGGCGTCCGCCAGAGCCTTGGCCAGCGTCTCCGGGTCCATCCCGTGATGGAAGCTGACGATGGGCGACGGGTTGGCGGGCGGAGTGAAGAGCTTCATCCCCAGCGCGGCGGCGCGTTCCCGGAGCTCGCCGGCCAGGGCGTGCGTGTGGGCCGCGATACGATCGAGTCCCACTTCGCCCAGGAAGCGCAGGGCGGCGTCCATGGCGGTGGCGGGTCCGTAGGCCGCGTTGGCGTATTGGAACTTGCGGGCGTCCGTCCTCATCCGGTAGCGACGGCCGGGCAGCTCCTCGGCGACTTGGCGGTGCCCCCAGCGGTCCGGGGTCATCCACTCCAGGTGCTCCCTGCGAACGTAGAAGGGAGCGCAGCCGAAGTCGGCGAAGAGCCACTTGTAGCCGTTGCCGCAGGCGAAGTCGACCTTCTCGTCGTGCAGGTTCGCGGGGAAGGTTCCGAAGGCTTGGATGGCGTCGGCGTACAGGTAGCCGCCGTGGGCGTGGGCCAAGTCGGCCAAGGCCGGCAGGTCGTGGCGAAAGCCGTTGCGGTTGGACACCCAGGCGACGCTGATCAGGCGCGTCCGATCGTCGGTGCGGGCGGCGAAGTCGTCGGCCGAGACCGCGCCGTCGGCGGCAGGGACGATCCGCAGCTCGACCCCTTTCCGCCGCTCCAGCTCCCGATAGAGCACGAAGGTCGTGACGAAGTGGAGCTCGTCCACGACCACGTTGTCGCCCGGGCCCAGTTCAAGTGCGCTTGCAACGATGTTCTCGGCTCCGCTGGTGGCGTAGAGGAGGGCCACTTCGTCCTCGTCGGCGCCGAAGAGACGGGCGAAGCCGGCCCTGGCTCCCGTCTCGGCGGCGCCGCGGCTCGCCGGGTTGCGGTAGAGGGACTTCTCCTCCGCGTAGACCCTCAGCGCGTCCCGGACGGGGATCGGCAGCGGACCGGACGACGCGGTGTTCAGGTAGGCCAGCTCGCGCGTCACCGGGAAGCTGGCGCGGACGCCGAGGGGGTCGTCGTAGGCCTGGGAGTCGGTCGCGATGCGCGGAGGTCGGCCGGAGCCTGCGGCTTGCGGCGCGACGCTCGCGTCCCCGGCGTCGGCTTCCGCGTCGAGTCCCAGCGCGCGGGCGCCCGGAAGGCCGGCGAGGCCGACCGCGGCGCTCGTCTTGATGAAGCCGCGCCGGTTCCAAGGAGTCCGGCGGTCTTCGGGGGTTCGGCGGTCCTTGGGAGTCGGGCGGTCTTCGGGAACCCGAGGGGCTTCGGGAGTCCCGCGGTCTTCCGGGGCTCGACTGTTCGACGCGGTCATCGGCTTCTCCGGCGGGCGCTCTCGGGCAGAACGGAGTTCGGGTGGAAGAGGCAAGGGCGGCGCGGGGGATTCGCGGAACGCCCCGTCCTGGTGCTAATGTTCACTCGTTGGACCGTCTGGTCACCCCCGCGCATCCCCTGGTCACCCCCGCGCATCCCCCCCTGCGACGAGCGACGCCATGAGCGAGAAGGTCGCGAGCGAGAAGGTCACGAGCGAAGAAGCGAACCGTCCCCACGCCGCCGCCGGTTCCGACGGGAGGGCTGAAGGGCCGGCCGACCCCGGCGCGGACGTGGGCCGTCGCCGGTTCCTGGGGCAGGCCGCGAGCGGCGTGGTGGGCGCCGGGGTCGTGGCGGCGTGCGGCGCCGCGGACGGCGGTGGCGAGGGCGGCGCGCCGGCGGTCCAGACGCTTCCGGAGGTTCGGTGGCGGCTGGCGTCCAGCTTCCCGCGGGGCCTGGACACGATCTGGGGCTCCGCCGAGATGCTGGGCGAGGTCGCCTCGGCCCTCACGGACGGCCGCTTCCAGATCCGTCCGTACCCGGCCGGCGAGCTGGTCCAGGGGCTGGACGTGATGGACGCGGTCCAGCAGGGCACGGTCCAGGTCGGCCAGAGCACCAGCTACTACTACACGGGCAAGAACCCGGCCCTGGCCTTCGACGCGGGCGTCCCCTTCGGAATGACCGCTCGCCAGCAGGACGCTTGGCTGAGCGGAGGCGGGGGCGGCGAAGTCGTGCGCGGCGTCTTCGCCGATTTCGGGATCATCACCTTCCCGGCGGGCAACACGGGCGGGCAGATGGGCGGCTGGTTCCGTCGCGAAGTGGACTCGGTCGAGGATCTGCAGGGGCTGAAGATGCGCATCCCGGGGCTGGGCGGCGAAGTCATGAACCGCCTGGGCGTGACGGTGCAGGTGCTGGCAGGGGGCGACATCTACCCGGCGCTGGAGCGCGGCGCCATCGACGCCACCGAGTGGGTGGGACCCTACGACGACGAGAAGCTGGGACTGCACCAAGCGGCGCAGTACTACTACTACCCGGGCTGGTGGGAGCCCTGCGCGTCGATGTCCTACCAAGTCAACCGGGCCGAATGGGACAAGCTGCCCTCGGAGTACCAAGCCGTCTTCGAGGTGGCCGCCCAAGCATCGGCGCGTCGGATGCTCAACACCTACGACGCCAAGAACCCGCCCGCCCTTCAGCGCCTTCTGGCGGGCGACACCGAGCTCCGCTCGTTCTCCGACGAGATCATGACGGCGGCCCGCGCGGCCAGCGAGGAGATCTTGGAGGAGCACGCCGCGGCCAGCCAGCAGTACCGGCAAGTCTACGACCACTGGCGGAACTTCCGCGACGCCTCCTACCGCTGGTTCGGCACCGCCGAGCTCCGCTACGCCAGCTTCGCCTTCGGCAGGGCCGGGAGCGCCTGAAGCGACCGCGCCGCTGGGCCGACCGCCTTGCCCCTGCGGGTCCCCGGCGGCTGGTCCGGCCTCGTCAGTCCACCAAGCCCGTCACCAGCTCCGGCCACTGGATGATCGCCAGCAGGCCGATCAGCTGAATCACGATGAACGGGACCACGGCCTTGTACAGGTCCGTGGTCTTCACCGACGCCGGCGCCACCCCGCGGAGATAGAAGAGGGCGAAGCCGAAGGGGGGCGTGAGGAACGAGGTCTGCAGGTTCATTCCGATCATGACACCGAACCACACCAGGTCGATCCCCAGCAGGGATGCGGCGGGGGCCAGCAGGGGGATGATGATGAAGGCGATCTCGAAGAAGTCCAGGAAGAACCCAAGGACGAAGATCGCCAAGTTGGCGACCAGAAGGAGGCCGACTTTGCCGCCGGGCAGGTTGGTGAGCAGGTTCTCGATCCAGACGTCGCCGTAGAGGCCGCGAAAGACGAGAGCGAAGGCGGTGGACCCGATCAGCAGGAACATGACCATCGTCGAGAGCTTGGTCGTGGCCGTGCACGACTCCCGAACGACCGCCAGGTCGAGCCTGCCCCGGGCGGCCGCCAGCAGGAGCGCCCCGACAGAGCCGATGGCGCCGGCCTCGGTCGGCGTGGCGACGCCGGCGAAGATCGACCCCAGGACGATGAGGATCAGCAGCAGGGGCGGGAGGAGGACCAGCAGGACCCGTCGGACGAGCACGCCGAGGGGCACGTCGGTCATCTCGGGAGGCAGGGCCGGCGCCAAGCTGGGCTTCACGGTCGCGACCCCGCCCACGTAGAGGGCGTACATCCCGGCCAGCATGAGGCCCGGGATCAGTCCCCCGATGAAGAGGTCGCCCACCGAGATGCCCAGCTGGTCGGCCAGGACGACCAGCACGATGCTCGGCGGGATGATCTGCCCCAACGTGCCCGAGGCCAGGATGACCCCCGACGAGAGCTGCGCCGAGTACCGGTAGCGAAGCATGACGGGCAGCGAAATGCTTCCCATGGCCACGACGGAAGCGCCGACGACGCCGGTGGCCGCGGCCAGCATCGCGCCCACCAGGACCACCGCCAGCGCCAAGCCGCCGGCGCGGCGGCCGAAGAGCGTGCCGATCGTGGTCAGCAGGTCCTCCGCCAGCCTCGCTCTCTCGAGCACCAGTCCCATGAAGATGAAGAAGGGGACCGCCAGCAGGACCGAGTTGGACATGACCCCGAAGATGCGCAGGGGCATCGCCGAGAGGAGGCTCCAGTCGAAGAAGCCGAGCTGAACCCCGATGAAGGCGAAGATCAGCGACGCCCCGCCCAGGGCGAAGGCGACCGGATAGCCGCAAAAGATGATCAGGAAGACCGCCGCGAACATCAGCGGCGCCAGGATCGACCCCTCCATCTAGAGGCCCCCGGGGCGGGCCGGAGCGTCGTGCCCCTCTTCCCCTTCGTCGGTTTCGTCGCTTGCGCCCGTCGTGCCGCCGTCGCCGCCGCGCAGGACGCGGACTTCCTTGACCAGCTCGGCCACGCCCTGCGCCAGCAGCAGGACGAAGCAGACGAGTATCACCGACTTCAGCGGATAGCGGGGCAGTCCGCCGGGGTCGGGCGAGAGCTCGCGGATCGCCCACGAGTTTCGGATCGCCGGCCACGAGACCCAGAGCACGAAGACGCAGAACGGGATCAGCATGAACACCGAGCCGATCACGTTGATCCAGGCCTGCGCTCGCCGTTCCAGCCGTCCGTAGACCACGTCCACCCGCACGTGAGCGTTCTCCTTGAGCGCGTAGCCGGCGCCCAGAAGGAAGATCAGCGAGAAGAGGTACCACTGAAGCTCCAGGTAGAGGTTGGAGCTGAGGCTGGTGCCGGTGAAGCGGCCCAGGTAGCGGACGATGGCGTTGTACGCGCCGATGAGGATCATGACGAGCACGAGCCAGGACACGAAGCGCCCCATGCGGCTGGTCGTCCAGTCGATGAAGCGCACGAAGAGGTCGATGAAGCGCACGAAGAGGTTCGGGTTCTTTCGCGGAGGGGCGGAAGGGGAGCGGCAACGGAACGCGAGGGCGCGCCGGAAGCGGAGTGGCCAGCGTATCACTGGCCCGGCAGTGGAGCAAGCGGTTCGCCGAGCCGCTGGAAGGCTCCCGGTCGCGGCGCGCGGGCGCATTATATTGACGGACATGAGCGAGACTTGGTTGGAGAGCCTCGACGCCGCCGGTCGCCCGTCGCCCCCGATTTCGTGGGAGATCGCGGCGCCGCTCAAGGATCGGAGGGAGCTGTACCGGTGGCGAAGGGCGGTCGGCCCGGTTCGCTACGGCCAAGTGGCGGCCGCCGTCGCAGCCCCGCCCGGGCCGCCCCTTGCCGTGGCGGTCTGGAACGGACGGACGGGCGGAGGAGCGATCCGCGATTGCTGGAAGCACCTGACCGAGGCCCATCCCGCCCCTGGAGGGCCCTTGGTCGCGTTGCTGCAGGAAGCGTTCGCCTCGGGCGACGAGCTCCCGGCGCTTGTGGACGACGCGGCCTGGGCCGAGCGCATCGACGACCGTCCCGACGACCAGGAGCGGACCGACGTGGCCGCCTTCTGCCGGGAAGAGGGCCTGTCGATGCTCTACGTGCCCTCCATGCGGAACGGAGGCGACGACGGCGGCCCGCCCGAGGACCGCGGCTGCGCCATCGTGGCCAACGTGCCCCTGGCGTCCCCCTGGGCGGTGGAGCTTCCCTTTGAACGGCAGCGCCGGGTCGCGGTCACGGCGGACGTGGTCGTCGGAACCGACGAGGCGAGCCTGAAGCTGACCCTCTGCTCGATGCACTTGGACAACCGGGCGCTCTGGCGACGAGCTTGGCGCAGCCTCGGCCTGGGGCGACGGAGGCAGATGAACGGCCTCATGGCAGTGCTGCGCAGAAGGTCCCGGGGCGTTGCGGTTGCGCTGGGCGGAGACTTCAACACATGGCTTCTCGGCCGACGCGAGGGTGCGTACAAGGTGGCCCGGCGGTGGTTCGCGCAGCCCGCAACGCCGGATCCCGCTCCGACCCACCACTTCGAGGTCGGCGGGTGGCCGAGGCTGTCGGACCACCTGCTCTTTCGGCTGCCTGCCGGTTGGCGGGGCAGCTACCGCCGCCTGGATCGCACCTTCGGCTCGGACCACTACCCGCTGCTGGGCACCGTGGTCCGGTGAACCAGCGCTCCCGGTAAGCCGGACCTCGCCTTTGCGGGTTGACGGGAGGGCCTGTCGTCTCTTGATGGGATCGGCGGTCCTGGTCCTGGCCGCCTTGCCGCCGGCGGTGGGTTCCGCCCAGTCGGCGCCCGTGGACTCGTACTCCCGAGATGTCTTCCCCGGCCGCATTGCCGACGGCGCCGAACCGTTGCTGGTGAACGTCTCCGAGTTTGCCCGGGTCCCGGGCGTGGACGGCGAGCCGGCGCGCCTCCAGCGCCTCGTGGACGTGCCGGGGGCAGGCCGCCTCTTCGTTGCGACCGACCGCGGGATGATCTACGCGGTCAGCTACGACGGGGCCGACGTGTCGCTCTACCTGGACGTCGGGCGCGACGGAGCCGCGCTGCCTCCGAAGCTGGTGCTGTACGGACGTCGTCAAGGCTTCCTCGGCGGCGTCGCCTTCCACCCCCGCTTTGCCGACGAAGGCGCGCCGGGGTTCGGCAAGTTCTACACGCTGACCGAGGCGTCGGACAACGGGCCCTCGGCGGACTTCAGGCCGGGGCGCGGCAGCCGCGACGTGTTCGACACGGTCCTGCTGGAATGGACGGCGCGCGACCCGGCGGCGTGGAGCTACGACGGCGGTCCGGCGCGAGAGGTGATGCGGATCGAGCAGCCCTACGAGGAGCACAACGGCGGCGCCGTCGCCTTCCGGTCCGGCGCCGGCCCTTCGGCCCCCGACTACGGCCTTCTGTACATGGGGCTCGGCGACGGCGGCGGCGAGGGCGACCCCCTCGGCTTGGCCCAGGACCTGAGCAAGGTCTACGGCAAGCTGCTGCGCATCGACCCCCTCGGGTCCAACAGCGCGAACGGACGGTACGGCGTTCCGGCGGACAACCCCTTTGCCGGAGACGGAAGGGAAGACGCCCTGGGCGAGATATGGGCCTACGGCCTGCGCAACCCCAGCAGCTTCGGATGGGACGCCTCGAACGGGAACCTGTACGTCGCGGACATCGGCGAGGCCGTCAGCGAAGAGATCAGCTTGGTGCGCGCGGGCGCCAACTTGGGCTGGAGCAGGTGGGAAGGCAGCTTCAGGGTGGTCAGGCGTCGGGGCTTGGCGCGTCGCCTGGCCCGGCTGTGGTCGTGGGCGATCCACTTTGCCGCGGGTGCCGACTTCCTGCGGGCCAATGGCCAGGACGTCGCGACGGCCGGGATGCGCGGTGCCGCGGGCGTGACGTACCCAGTCGTCGAGTACGGTCGCTACGACCCCATGTTCGCGGGCGCCGGCGTCGCGGTGACGGGGGTCGTCGTTTGCCGGGAGTGCGGCGTTGCGCAGCTGAACGGCAACGTGCTGTTCGGCGACCTGCCCAGCGGCGCGCTCATGTACTTCCCGGCCGACGGGCTGCCAAGGGGCGGTCCCGAGGCGCTCCGGCAGGTTCTCTTGGTCGAAGGCGCCGGCGACGCGGGCGCGGAAGGGGCCGGGAAGACGCTGCTGCAGCTCGTTCAGGAGGAGAGGGTTGCCCAGGGTCGTGCCTTCCCGGGTCGGCGAGTGGACCTGCGGTTCGCCACGAGCGCGTCCGGCGACGTCTTCCTCCTCAACAAGCGCGACGGGGTCGTCCGCCGCCTCGACGGACCTTCCCCCGGGCTCGACGGACCTTCCCCCGGGCTTGACGGACCTTCCCCCGGGCTCGACGGACTTTCTCCCCGTCCCGACGGACCTTCCCTCCGGCTCGACCCTTCGCCGCGGCTAGACCCTCCTGGACCGGGCCGATAGAGCGGCGGAGAAGGCTCCTTCCCGTCATCTCGAGAGGCTTGGGCAAGCCCATGATCTCCAGGATCGTGGGCGCAACGTCGGCGAGCGTGCCGTTTCGGAGTCGGCGGGGCGAGGGGACTCCGTCGGGCTCGCAGAGGATCAGCCGCACCGGGAAGGTGGTGTGGGCGGTGAAGGGCCGGCCGTCGTCGTCCCGCATCTTCTCTGCGTTGCCGTGGTCGGCCGTGACCAGCGCCGTGCCGCCAAGCTCGGCGATCCGTTCCAGGACGCGGCCTACGCATCCGTCCACCGTCTCCACGGCCGCGACGGCGGCGGGGACGCTCCCGGTGTGGCCCACCATGTCGGCGTTGGCGTAGTTGACCAGAACGAAGTCGTGGCCGCCCCGGTCCAGGCTCGCCAGCAGAGCTTCCGTCACTTCTGGAGCGCTCATCTCGGGCTGCAGGTCGTAGGTCGCCACGTCCGGCGACGGAACCATCGTCCGTTCCTCTCCCGGGAAGGGCTCCTCCACGCCGCCGTTGAAGAAGTAGGTGACGTGGGGGTACTTCTCCGTCTCGGCCGTCCGCAGCTGGGTTCGACCGGCCTGGGAAAGCGCCTCGCCCAGCACGTTCTCCAGGGGCCGGGGCGCGAAGAGGACCGGGTGCGGAAAGTCGTCCTCGTAGCGGGTCATCGCCGCGAAGTTGGCGCAGGGCGGCCGGCGCCGCGGGAAGCGCCGAAAGGAGTCGCCGGCCACCGCCGCCGTCAGCTGCCGCGCCCGGTCGGCCCGGAAGTTGAAGAAGATGAAGCCGTCTTCGGGGGCGACGCCCGGCGGGCGCGGGTCGGGCATGTGCGCGGGCGGGCGGATCACGGCGGGGGGGAGGAACTCGTCGCCGACTTCGTTCTCGTAGCAGCGTGCGACGTGTTCCGTCGGGCTGACGGCCCGGGGACCCGCGGCTTCGACGATGGCGCGGTAGGCCTGCTCGGTGCGCTCCCAGCGGCCGTCCCGGTCCATGGCGTAGTAGCGGCCCGAGATCGTGACGATCCGGGCATCGCGTCGCTCGTCCGCCAGCCTCTGCGTTTCGGCCACCCAGCGGAGGCCGGAGACGGGGGGCGCGTCCCTTCCGTCCGTGATGCAGTGGATCCGGATCGGCAGGCCGGCCCCGTCCGCCCACTCCAGCAGCGCTTCCAGGTGGTCGATGTGGCTGTGGACGCCCCCGTCGGAGCACAGTCCGGCCAAGTGGACCGCGCCGCCGGAAGTGCGCAGGTCCGCCGCCATCTTGGCCAGCGCCGGGATGCGGGAGAACGACCCGTCCCGCGCCGCCTCCGAAATGCGCGTCGCGTCTTGGGGAACGACCCGGCCGGCGCCCAGGTTCAGGTGGCCGACCTCCGAGTTGCCCATCTGGCCGTCGGGAAGCCCCACGGCTAGGCCCGAGGTCTCCAGCAGGCACCACGGCCGCTCGGCCAGCAGCCGGTCTCTGACGGGCGTGCGGGCCATGGCGACGGCGTTCCCCTGGCGCTCGACCTGGGCCGGGTCCGACGCGCCGACGCCCCAGCCGTCGCAGACGACGAGGACGATCACCGACCGCCACCGGCAACGCCGCCGGGACCGCCCGTCGCCCAGTACCCGCCCCGCTCGTGGTCGAAGACGATCTCGCGGCCCAGGGGCTCGTCGGCTGTCCGGCCGTTGGCGAACACCGTGCGGCCGCAGACCCAGGTCCGCACCGGCCAGCCCACGAGCCGCGTTCCGTGCCAGGGACTCCATCCGCACTTGGTGACCTGGTCCTCGTTCCGCACCTCTCGCGTCGCCGACATGTCCACAAGCGCCAAGTCCGCGTCGCAGCCTTCCTCGATCCGCCCCTTGCCCACCATGTCCCAGACGCGGGCCGGAGCGTCGCACATCCACGCCGCCAAGTCGTTCAGGGTGCACCGACCGCGGTTGACCGCGTCCAGCATCAGGGGCAGCACGAGCTCCACCGCCGGGACGCCCGACGGCGACTCGGGGTACGGGACGCTCTTCTCTTCCAGGGTGTGAGGCGCGTGGTCGGTGGCGACGACCTGGAGGGCGCCGTCCTGCAGCCCGCGCCACAGGGCGGCCCGGTCCGACGCCTCCTTGAGCGACGGGTTCATCTGGGCCAGCGCACCCAGGCGCTCGTAGTCGGAGACGTCGAGGAAGAGGTGGTGGGGACAGGCCTCGGCGGTGACCAGACGGTCGGCGGGCTGCGGGCGGGCGTCCGCGTCCGAGCGAGGTCCGTCCGAGTCCGTGCCCCGGCCCAGCAGCGCCACTTCGTCGGCGGTCGAGACGTGCAGCACGTGGAGGCGGCGCCTGTGGCGTCGGGCCAAGTCGATTGCGCGACGCGTCGCCACGACGGCGGCGCGGCGGTCACGGATGCGGGAGTGGTCGCTCACCGTCAGCGCTCCGGCCGCCTCGATCCGCGCCCGGTTGGCCCGCACCGTGGTCTCGTCCTCGCAGTGGGCCGCGATCGGGAGGCGGGTCAGCGCGAAGATCTCCTCCAGGCGTTCCTGGTCGTCCACCAGCATGTCGCCCGTGCTCGACCCCATGAAGACCTTGATCCCCGGCGTTGCCGGCCCGGGGGCGCGGCCCGCCTTCCGCAGCTCGCTCAAGTTGCCCGTGGTCGCCCCGACGTAGAAGCCGTAGTTGACCACGCACTTGCGCCCGGCGAGCTCCAGCTTCGCCGCCAGCGCTTCCAACGTGACGGTCTGGGGCGCCGTGTTGGGCATCTCCAGGAAAGAAGTCACGCCTCCCGCCGCGCACGCCCTGCTTCCAGTGCGCAGGTCTTCCTTGTGGGTCATCCCCGGGTCCCGGAAGTGCACTTGGTCGTCGACCACGCCGGGGAGCAGGTGGAGCCCGTCCGCGTTCACCGTCTCGTCGGCGCGGACCCCCGGGGGCGCGTCCACGGCGGCGATCCGTCCGTCCTCGATCAGCACGTCGGTCCGCGCCGTCTCGTCCGGCAAGACCACCTGGGCGCCCCGGATCAGCGTGCGGTGCTGCATGGGGTCAGCCGAAAGTCGCGGGCCGGCCCAGTGCCCCGGGTCCGTCGAAGGTCGCAGGTCTGCCCGTCGCCGCAACCACGGATCAGCTGAAGTAGGGGTTCTCTCCGCTCATGTGGTCGGTGACGTCGTGGATCGCCGTCACTTCCGGGACGGCCTGCGAAACCATCCGCTCCACGCCCTGGCGGAGGGTCATGCGGGACATGGCGCAGCCCTGGCAACCGCCGGACATCTCGATGTAGACCTCAGTGTCCTGCACGTCCACCAAGTTGATGGCGCCGCCGTGGGCCGCCACCGCCGGGTTGATCTCCGTGTCCAGCACGTGGCGGACCCGGTCGGCCAGCTCGCCCTTCGGGCCCGTCGCGTCGATGGCCGCCTTCACGGCGTCGGGGTTCGGCGTGATCTGGAACCCGCTCTCCTGAATCGTCTCGACGAAGTCCACGCTGGCGCCGTCCAGCCTTCCCGCGCTGGCTTCGTCCACGAGCACGGGAAACGCTCCGGCGCTGACCTCCACGTCCGACTCCTGCCGGCTCTCGGCCTCCACCAGCGTCAGCTCGTAGTTGGGGGCGAAGGGGCTCCCGTCCACGGCGATCCGCAGCGCCTGGGGGGCGTCCTCTTCCTGCTCCATGAACGACAGGACCATGTCCCGGGCCCGGTCGGTGAAGGTCAGCTTCATTGGGTCGTCTCCAAGGTGGGGAAACCGTGGCCCAATATGGCGCGTTCGCGTCCCAAGGTCCACAAGGCGGGGCTCTGCGGGACGTTCGGCGACCGCCAGGCTGTGGCCGCCTGGGCAAGCCATCTTCGGGGGCCGACCAAGCAGGGACCTCGGACAGATTCTTGGCCAAATAGTGGGGGGAATTTGTCGCGGCCGCCCGGGCCGCCCCCGACCTACTCCAGCAGGCCCTCCATGGCCGCAGAGGCTTCCCACTCCGCGTCGGAGCGGGCCGCTCCCCGCCGTTGGTCGCGGGAGAGCCACTTGGCGCGGCTTCCCGAAGCGGTGCGCTCGACCTCCAGCACGTGGTCGACCTGCTCGGCGACGGCGCGCACGTGGGAGATCACGCCGACCATGCGTCCCGTCTTCGCCACGGTTCCCAGCGCCTCGACCGCGGCGTCCAGGTTGCTGCGGTCCAGGGAGCCGAACCCCTCGTCCAGGAAGAGCGACTCCAGCCGCCCGCCCGAGCGGGCCATCATCTCCACCATCCCCAGGGCCAGGGCCAGCGACGCGATGAACTGCTCGCCCCCCGAGAGGCTTGCCGGCGACCGCGGCTGGCCGGACTCGTCGTCGAGCACTTGCCACTGCACTTCGTCGTTCTCGGGGTCCACGAACGAGTACTTGCCGCCGCTGATCTCGCCGAGCATTCCGGATGCATGGATCAGCAGGCTGCGCGAGCGTCGCAGGGTCAGCCACTTGAGGAAGGCGCCGGGCTTGAGGGCCTTGTCCAGGTCGCCGAGGGCGCGTTCCAGCTCGTCGGCCTCGTCGAGCAGGGCTCGGAGCGCGAGCATGTCGTCCTTGATCGCGGCGAAGTCGTCGCGCCGGCGAGCGGTGGCGCGGGCGGCGTACTCGGCTTCTTGGGCGGCGGCGGCAGCAGCGCCCCGGACGTCCTCGGGGGCGACCGGGACTTCGTCGGGCGGGGCGTCCGCGGTTCCTGCTCCTGGCTCAAACAAGAGTTCCGCGTCGGAACGCTGGGCGACCAGACGGCGGCCCAGCTCCACCAAGGCGTCTACTGCAGTTCGCTCCGCCGCGGCCGCCTCCTTGACGCGGTCGCGAGCGGCTTCGACGACGGCCGACGTGAGGTCGCGCAGCTTCCTCATCCACTCCTGGTGCGCGGCCGGGTCCTTCGCCGAGGGCGCGCCTGGGAGGTGCGCGGCGCCCAGCAGGTCGCCCAAGGCCAGGGCGTCGAGGGCCCGGAGCACGGCGTCGCGGTGGGGGCCAAGGCTCCCAGCAATGGCGGAGAGGGGTTGATCGACTTCGGCCACCCGGCGTTGCGCAAGGGCCTCCCGTGCCTTGCCGGCTTCCTCCAGCTCCTGATTGAACCGACGCCGCTGCTGCTCCCGGTGCTCCAAGACGCGCTGGCGTTCCTGGGCGGCCGCAATGGGTCCGTCGGCCGCCGACAGATCGATCTTGCCCAGCTGTGCCGGGTCCGAAGGGATCTCCGCTCTCGGTCGGTACGCCGAGGGAGTCTCGTCCACGTTCCGGGCCAGCCGCTCCAGCGCGTTGGCGGCGGTGCGCCGGGCGGCCGCCGCCAGATCGTCGGCGCCCTTCGCCTCGGCTTCCGCCGTCGCGGCGTCGTTGGAGAGGCCCGCTCGCTCTTGCTCCAGGGTCTTGTGCGCGTCGTCGTGTCGAGCCAGCGCATCGGACGCCTTCTGGTGGGCGGCCGTCAGCGGGCGAAGCAGGGAATCCAGGGAAGGGAGGGGCGGCGCGGCGGTGGAGGCGTCGTTGTCGGAAGCGACGGAGGCGTCGGAAGCGTCGTCGCTGTCGGAGGCGTCGTTGCTGTCGGAGGCGTTGTCGGGGCCAGAGGCGTTGTCGGGGCCAGAGGCGTTGTCGGGGCCGGAGATGTCGTCGGCCGTTCCGGCGAAGAGGTCGGGGGACTCTTCCCCGAAGGCAACCGCGAATTCGGTCACGGCCGACCTGTACACTGCCGCAGCCTGCTCTGCACTGGCCTGCGCATCGCTCAGCTGCCTCTCCACGGACCGCAGCTCGGTACGCACTTGCGCGGCTTTCTGGCCCGACTCCTGGGCCTTGTCCCGAGCCTCGCGCGCAGCCGCCTCCGCTTCGGCGTGACCAGCGTCCTCGGGCGGCGACCACTCCACCGGGAGACCGCGCCGACACACCGGGCAGTCGTCTCCTGGGCGGAGCCCGTGGGCGGCCGCCGCGGCCGAGTTGGCGCGGCGGGCGTCGGCCTCTCTCTCCTCCGCGCTGGCGGCGGCGGCCTTGGCGCTCTCGGCCTCCTCGGCGGCGTTCTCGACCTTGGCCGCCACTCCACCTTGCCGGTCCGCCAGTTCCGCGACCTTCTTCTGCGCCTCGCCGGCCCGGTCCTGCAACCCGTCGCACCTCTGATGCTCAAGGCGCGCCTCCTCGCAGAGGGCGCGGGCGGCCTCGTCGGCCTTGGCAAGGGGTTGGCGAAGCTGGGCATGGCGCTCCGCCTCCTTCGCCGCCTTTTCGACCGTTTCCTTCGCTCGGCCGGCAGCCTCGCGCCTGCTTTCTGCCACCGTCGCCTTCTGGCGCATCTCCTCAGCCGCCTCGACCGCCCCCGCCGCCAAGCCGTCAAAGCGGTTCAGCGCGGCCAGGGCCGTAGCGACCTCCGTCTGGTCCGGGCCGTCCTCCGACGGAATGCGGGCCAGCTCGTCGCGGAGGCCCGCCTGCTTCCGCTTCCACTCCTCGTCGGCCTTGTCGATTTCCCGCAAGCGCTCCGCGACGGGCGCAACCCGAGCTTCCTCCTCTTCGATCCGCGACAGGCCCGGTTCCACTCGGTCGATCTCGGCCGACGCTTGCTTCCCGTCCTTGACGGCTGCTTCCAGCGAGCCGAACGCCTCGGACGCCTCGTTCGCCAGCGCCGCCGCCTCGTCCGCCTTCCGACGGGCGGTCGCAGCCGCTTCGCTCAGCTGCGCCAAGTGCGCTTCCGGGTCCTCCGGGCAGTCGCTCGCCTTTTGCCCGAGCTGCGCCCGAATCTGCGCCACGTCGTGCAACGCCCCCGACGCAAGCTCGCCCACGGCCTCCAGGTCCTCGGTCGGCCAGAGCTGGCGAAGGACCTTGCTTCGGTCGGCGGGCCGGTCCTCCACCAGAAGCCTCGCGAAGCGGCCTTGCGGCAGGACGACGGTGCGCAGGAAGGCGTCGCTGTCGAGTCCGATCAGCTGTTCGACCCGCTCGTTGACCGGCCGCACTTGGTCCACGACCTCGAGCGGCTCGCCGTCCTTTCCCAGGTGCCGCAGCCGAGCCCCGGACGGCTTGACCTGGCCCTTGGCGTCCCGACGCAGCGTCCGCACCGCCTCCCACTCCTGACCCGACACCCGAAAGCGGAGCACGACCCGCATCTTGTCGGACCTGTCGTTCATCAGGTCCTGGTTCACATGCCCCGCGAAGCTGGTCTTGCCGTAGAGGGCGTAGGTCATCGCCTCCAGGATCGAGGACTTGCCGGCCCCGGTGTCGCCCACCACGGCGATCTGGTCCCGGTCGCCGAAGTCGATCTCGACCTGCTTGCGGAACGACCGCAGCCCCTCGATGCCCAGCGACAGCGGACGCACCGGGTCAGCCCTCCGCTCCCGGCAAACCGCTTGGGCTCCCGCCCGAGCCCGTCGCTCCGCCGGCGGCAACCCGTCGTCCCGTCGCAAGCGCCGCCAGCGTCTTCTCCGCCCGCGCCGCCAACTCGCCGACGCCGAAGTCGGCCCCCTCTTCCTGGCCGACAGTTCCCAGCGCTTGGACGAAGAGGGCGCGCACCCGCTCGTCGGGCGCCGTGCGCTGTCCCTTGGTTGCCGCCGACTCCCGCCACTCCATGAACAAGTCTTCCGTCGGCGGTTCGGGGCCGTCGTCGCCCTCGGCCTCCGAGATGGACTTCGCGCGGCGGTTCGCGACGTCGTTCACCACGTTGAACACGGCGCACTCGGGCGACCACTCGGCCAGCTGGTCGGCAAGGTTGGGGATCGGCTCGTCCGACACGACGCGGGCCTTTAGGATGACCTCGTTCAGCCCCCCGTCCTGGGCCTCGTCCTCCAGCTCGTCCAGCGTGCCGACGAACTGCCGCAGAGGCCGGCCGACGGGCAGGCGGTGGGACTCGACCTGGACGCCGTCGTCGTCGATGCGGACTTCGACCGCCACCTTGGCCTGCTTGGTCTCTCCGAAGTCCAGCGGCACGAGGGAGCCGGCGTAGCGTCCCGTCGCCGTCCCGCCCGGCAGGAGCTGCGGGTCGTGGATGTGGCCGAAGGCGCAGTAGAGCGCCCGGTCCAGCCCGTCCGTGTGCGTGGCGTAGTCCTCGCCGACGGTCAGCCGTCGCTCCGAGGCGCCGGGCGTGGCCCCGTGAAGGTGCAGGTGCGCCGCGTAGAGAACGACGCCGTCGGGCCCCGCCGCCTGTTCCGCTTCGCCGAGGACCCGTCGGTTCACCGTCCTGATGCCGTCGGCGTAGCTGCCCTCGAAGCGGGCGTGGTCGTCGGAAGCGTAGTCCACCACGGCCCCGACGGGGATGAACGGCACGCACGCCACCGCGACCGGCTGGTCGGCGATCTCCGGGTACTCAGCCACGGTCGGGTCGACGACCATCCGAAGGCGGTCCTGGCCGGCGGCGCCCGCGAGTTCGTTGATCACCTCGAAGAGCTCGCGAGAGTCGTGGTTGCCGCGCACCACGAGGACCGGCGCGACCTCCGCCAGCCGGTTCAGCGCTTGCACGCCCATGCGGAGCGCCTCGTAGGGCGGCCTGTAGGCGTCGAAGAGGTCGCCGGCGTGGACGATCAGGTCGGGCCGAACGTCCTGGGCGACGTCCAGCAGGCCCAGCAGTGCTTCGCGCTGGTCGCGCCCGCGTTCGTGGCGGCCCAGCCGGGCGCCCAGGTGCCAGTCGGACGTGTGGAGGAGGATCACGCGACCAATCTACGGCCACGGGGCGGCGGGTCAAGCGACGAGGGGCCGACCCCCGGGCGTTTCTTGACTGGAAGCCGCAAGCAAAGTCCAGAATTCCCGTAAGTCCTTGTCTGACAGTCACTTGATTTCTTGACTGGTTCTTGACTGGGACGCTTGGCAGGACCCCGGGGGGAGGCGTGGGCAGGGCCACCCGCGGGCGGCGGGGGCCTTCTTGCGAATCCAGCGGAAGCCGTCGTACCCTGCGTCACGAGCCCGAACCTCGACCGGGGCCGTCCAGGCTCTGGGGCAGGGGACCCCGAACAGGACGCCGCCGTGACCAGCCGACCGAACCGAGACCACCTTGCGAGCTTGGTCCAGGAGCTGCGCGGGCGGCCCAGGGAGGCCGACTGGCTGGAGTTCAAGGTGAACTTCAGCGACCCGGAGGGCATCGGCGAATACATTTCGGCCCTTTCCAACGCGGCGGCCCTTTGCGGCAAGAACCATGGGTACTTGGTCTGGGGAATCGAAGACGCCACGCACGACGTCGTGGGAACGCGCTTCTCGCCGGCCAAGGCCAAGAAGGGAAACGAGCCCCTGGAAACTTGGCTTCACCGCCTTCTGGAACCTGCTGTCGACTTCGCATTCCACGATTTGGTGGTGGAAGGCCGAAGAGTTGTCCTGCTGGAAGTCGTCAGAGCCGTTCATCGCCCCGTCGAGTTCAAGCGAGCCAGGTACATTCGTGTTGGAAGGGCAAAGAAGCGGCTCGCCGACTTTCCGGAGAAGGAGCGCGCTCTTTGGCGGTTGTTCGACCACGTGCCCTTCGAGAAGCAGATCGCTGCGGAACGGCTTGGCGCCCGCGACGTTCTTCAGACGCTGGACTATCCCAAGCACTTCGACTTGCTGGGACGGCCGCCTCCCGACGGCGCCGAGGCGATTGCTGCCGCTCTGGCCGAGGACTCCATCGTCGCACGAAACGGTGCGGGGGGGTTCGACGTCACGAACCTGGGCGCTGTGCTGCTGGCGAAGGACCTGGGCGACTTTCCAGGGTTGCGACGAAAGGCCCTGCGGGTGATTCACTACAGCGGCGCGGGCCGCATCAACGCTCTGGCGGAGCAGGAGTTTGTCGACGGGTACGCGTCCGGCTTCGACAAGATGGTCGCTCACGTCGTCGCTCGCCTGCCCGCGAAGGAGGAACTCGACGGGGTATTCCGGCGGTCGATCACGTCGTTTCCCGAGATTGCGGTGAGGGAGCTGATCGCCAACGCGCTCATTCACCAGGACTTCGCGCAGCGCGGCGCCGGGCCGATGGTCGAGATATTCGACGGGCGGCTGGAGATCAGCAACCCGGGAAAGCCGCTTGTGGACACGCAAAGGTTCGTCGACGCGACGCCGACGTCCCGCAACGAGGCCACGGCTTCCATGATGCGCAGGTTCGGCCTGTGCGAAGAGCGCGGCACAGGCATCGACAAGGTGGTCTCGGAGATCGAACTGCGGCAGCTTCCCCCTCCTCTCTTCGAGGCTCCGCCCCTCTCCACGCGGGTCGTCCTCTTCGACCGCAAGACTTTGGCGCAGATGGACGGGATCGAACGCCTCCGGGCTTGCTATCTGCACGCCTGTCTGCAGTTCGTGACCCGTCGCCGGATGACGAACGGCTCGTTGCGGGAACGCCTGGGCGTCCCCGACAAGAACGCGTCCATGATCTCCAGGATTCTGCGAGAGGCGGTCGCTGCTGGGCTCATCGAAGTGGCGAACCCGGAGAACGGCCTGCGCGCCCGCCATTACGTCCCGTTCTGGGCCGTTTCGTGAAGACGGGAGGCGGCCAAGAAAGGGACCGTGGTGGGGAAATGAGCAATCGGACGCTCCAGTTCCGCTTGGAGGCCGCCAAGCCGGGCATGGTAGTCGATGCGCGCGACTTCCGCGACTTCGTGTCTGCGGCGCTCGAGTGCCTGACGCGCTTGGAGAAGGAACTCGGATCTGCGGTCTCGGTAGCGTATCCGCTTGTCGGTCTGGAGTTCGGAAGCGCGAGCTTGACGATACGTCCGGAGTCCAAGGGCGACCAAAACTCCACCGCTGGCACGATCTCGGCCCACTTCGAGCGAGGCTTTGCCGCACTCGCCACGCACAAACTGAACACAACGGCTTTTGCCAAGCAGACCCAAGCATCCTTCAGGCGTCTCCTGCAACCGCTAAAGCAAAGACTTGGTGCTATAGAATTCACCGGAACCAATACGTATCGCATGGACTCCGCATTTGTTGTTCGAACCCAGCGCACCGAGAAAAAGACCGCTAAAGCAACGAGTAGCGTGTCTGGACGCATCGAGGCCTTGAACATCCACAATAAGAGGATTTTCTTCGTCTATCCAATCACCGGCCCACGCGTGAGGTGCGAGTTCTCCGAGACCCACCTTGACGCTGTTCGCGATGCCATTGGTCGCCATGTCACAGTACACGGCACATCCGATGCCGACGCTTCCGGCTTGTTTCCCCAGAAGATCGCTGTCAGCAAGATCAACATTCATCCTAGGGCCGACCAAACCCAGTTGCGGGACTTTCTTGGATCTATTCCAGATCTCACTGGCGGCATAGACAGTGTTGCGCTCATAAGGGCCCAAAGAGATGCCGAATAATAAGCTCTGACTGACGCGGCACCATGTCCAATGGGGCGTTGTCGGAGTCACAGCATATTGCGGTCAACCCGACGTCGAGGGCGAGCCGCTGGGGCCGGCCAGCGCGCTCAGCACCGTGATCACCCGTTCGTACTGCTCGGCGGTGAAGGCATGGGCACCGAACGTCGCAACCACCACCAGGGTTCCGACGCTGGTCAAGGCCAAGATGCTTCGAACGGAGCCCTGGGGTAGATTTAGCCCACGCGGTGGTGCGATGGGATGCGGATGCCAGAATCGAGCCAGCAACGGATAGCCGACCAGAACGATGGCCAAGAGGATGGCCTCGGCAATGATGAGCCCCCGCTTGTCTAGTGCCTGCATCCCGCCAGTGGGGTCTTGGAGTACCGCTTCGGCGATCAGGTGCAAAGCCGTGTTGCGTCCTCCAGCAGTAGCGGAAACCGGGTGCGGGCCCCGGAGCATGGGCGCGTGATCGAACAAGACTACCACCAGGGATGCCCGGCGTCCACTGGCCAAGCTACGTCGGCCCGACGGCGCACGACCCCCGGCCCGCCCATCGGCCAGCTCCCTCTGGGCGGCAGCCTCCTCAATCCGTACCATTGATCCCGTGACCAGTGTCCCCACCGTGCCTGTCCCCCGACCTCCGCAGCCGGCTGGCCAAGGTGGTCCTCAACGCCCGGCGCGTGGCCGAGGCGGGGGCCCGCCACGCGCTGGAGGTGCTGGCCGTGGACCCGAGCGCGCCCCACAAGGCGATGCCGCTTTGGATCATGAGCTTCCACACCGACTGCGAGCCGGCGGGCGGTAGCCTGGAGGACGCCGCCCGCGCCGAGGCCGTCACCCCATCAACCCGCGCCAAGGAGACCACGCCATGAACTGGCCCCACATCCACGAACGCATCCAAGCGGGCGAAGACGAGCGCACCGAGTTCAAGCAGGGCGCCTCGGACATGGGCGCCCTCGCCAAGGCCGTCTGCGCATTCGCCAACGGCACGGGCGGCCTGCTCGTCCTTGGAGTCGACGACGACGGGACGCTGGTCGGCGTCTCCAGGGATCCCGAGACCGTTCAGGAGCGATTGACCAGCCTTCTGCAAAGCGGATGCGGCCGGCCGGTGACGGCGGAGTGCGGCCGACACGAGATCCAAGGCGACCGATGGATTCACTGGATCGACGTTCACCGGCACCAGCGCGGCTACGAGCCCTTTGCCAGCGAGGGGCGCTACTGGATTCGCCGAGGCGGGGCGACCGTCCATCCGTCGCCCTCCGAGTTCCAAGAGCTGCTCAACGCTTTCGGGCTGGTCCTGACCGAGCAGCAGATCATACCCTCGGCGACCGTCGACGACATCGACTTCTCGGCCGTTCGCACCTTCTTGCAGGCGCAGGGCATGGACCTCGACGACGCGCCCCAGCCCACGCGCCCGGAGGACCTGCTCGTGGCCAGCGTCGCGGACGAGGTGGAAGGAACGGCCCGTCCGACGCTGTACGGGCTCATGGTGTTCGGACGCCAGCCGCAGGCCCATCCGCACACGCACAACCTGTTCGTCCAGTGCACGCGGTACGACGGCCGGGACCGGTCGGCCGACGTGCTCAGTGCCGCCGAGGGCACGGGCCGCCTTGAAGACCAAGTGCGGCAGTGCATGGGCTGGTACCGCAGCCTGGGCAGACGCGAGGAGTATCGCGGACTCGAACGCATCGACATTCCGATGGTTCCGGAGCCGGCCCTTCGCGAGGCCATCGTCAACGCGGTCGTCCACCGCGACTACGCCATCACCGGCTCGCAGGTCCTGCTGGAGGTATTCTCCGACCGCATCGTTGTGACCAGCCCCGGCGCCCTGCCCAACCACATGACGGTGGAGCGGGCCACGGGCGGCGGCGCACCCCGGTCGCGCAACGAGATGATGGCCAACGCCATGGTCGTGCGCAGGCTCATGGAGCGGCGCGGCCGGGGCTGGCTCGTCATCCGCCACACGATGCGGCAGTTCAACGGAACCGAGCCGTCGTTGGAGAACGATTCCGTCAGCCGCTTCGTCCGCGTTACGTTTCCGTTCGCCCCAGCTGCCGAGCCAGGAGGTCGTCGTGCCGAAGAGCCGCGCTGAAGTCGAGGAGCTGCTGGAACGCTTGAACGAGCGCTCGGCGGACGAGCTGGAAGCGCAGGACGTCGACTTCAAGGAATGGGGCAGGAACGACAAGCAGGCTGTGACCAAGGCGGTCGATTGGGCCGTCTGCATGGCCAACGGAGGCGGCGGAACGATCGTATTCGGAGTCGCCGACGACTTGGTGGGACGCCGGAACGCCGTCGTCGGGGTTCCTCACGACGTTGCCGTCGATCGTCTTCGTCTCGCGATCTACGACAGGACCGACCCGCGGCTCACGCCGACATTCGACCAGATCGAAGTGCCCGAGGGAACGGGCCGGGTCCTCGCCATGCACGTTCACCCCGGCATACCGCCCTACACGGACACGTCCGGAAAGGGATTGATTCGCATCGGCAAAGACTGCAAGCCGCTGACGGGCGCCATGCGACGGCAGTTCTTCCTGGATTCCGGGGGAGAGGATTATACGGGAGAGATTGTAGGGCCAGTGGATCGTGGCTTGTTTTCGACCGCCGCCATTGGGGCATTGCGAGACGCCGCGATCAAGGAAAGTGCGCCGGCCGAACTGACGAATCTGAGCGACGAGGAGTTGCTGGCGGCGATCGGCGTCGTTCGCGAAGGCAGACTGACGCGAGCAGCCGTTCTTCTCGCGGGCTCGGAGGATGCGTTGCGAAGGCACGTGCCCAAGTACGCCTGGACGCATCTTCGGATGTCGTCTGACACCGACTACTCGGCTCGGCTGGACGGACGTGCGGCCATTCCTGTCGCCTTGGCGCGCATTCTCGATCGCATGTCGGCCGACAACCCCATCGAGACGATACGGCGCGGATTGCATCACTTCGAGTATCCGACGTTTCCCGAGATTGCTCTTCGCGAAGCGCTTCTCAACGCATTCTGTCATGCAGACTATCGCATTGCCAGTCCAATACTGATCAAGCAGTTTCTTGGTCGATTGGTAATCACGAATCCAGGAAGACTCGTGGGCGGCATTACGCCCGACAACATTCTTCATCATGCGCCCGTGGCTCGAAATCCGTGCTTGGTGGAAGCGCTGGTGCGATTGCGTCTGATCAACCGCGCCAACCTTGGCATTCAGCGCATCTACAAGTCGCTTCTCATCGAAGGGAAAGACTTGCCTGCCATCGAAGAAGTCGGCGAATCGCTTCGAATCACGTTTAGAGCGTCCAAGCTGGCACCGACATTTCGTACCTTTGTGGAGGAAGAACAGAAGGCGGGCATCGACCTCGACGTAGATGACCTACTTGTCCTGGCTCACTTTCTCCGTTCGGCGGAAATCGACCTTGCGGAAGCATCTCGAATCTGCCAAAGATCACGCGACGACGCGAGTGTTGTCCTTGCGCGAATGGAACTGAACTTGGGTTATGTGGACCGCGGCGGCGACGGTGTGGACAGCTATTGGACATTGCGTCCCGATGTTCACGCAAGGCTCTCGAACACCGAGGGACAGAATCGCGGGGTGGAATGGGATGCGACCAAAGCCAGAGTGCTCAGCGTCATCCAGCGTCAAGCCGCACGAGGAGCACGGCCGTTGGTGAACACCGATGTTCGGCGCATCACTGGTCTTGATCGCTATCAGGTCTATCGTCTCATTCAAGAATTCGCCAAAGAGGGCAAGATCAGGATCGATGGACACGGCAGAGCAGCCACGTACGTGTACTGCGACAGCTCAGCGAAGGATGTCCGAACTAGAGACCGGCCTAAGCGATGAATCTCGGAAATGATCGCGACTCCAGGTCTTCCGCACATTTCTCGCCAATTTCCCCCGAAATGGGCGTTTTCCGCAGGGAAGCGTACCGGTAGAGGACCTTGGATTCCCCGAGAATGATCGTCGCCTCCGTTCTTCCGATCATTTCCCTGCGATGGACGCCGGAATGATCGCGAACCCCGGTTTCCCGATCATTTCCCGCCAGTTCGGGCACGGGCTCGGTCCTGTCGTTCGGAGGCGGGCCGTCGACGGCGGGTTCGGCAGAGCGAACGACTTCGCCACGCTGGCGGGGAGCGGGCTGGCCCGAGCCGAAGAGGTCGGTGGACGGTTATGCGGATGTGGCGCGCCCCCTCGGACTCGGCGAGCTGCGCTCCACGCCGATACGTCGCTCCACTGCCGCAACTTCCTGCGCAGTGAGCTTGTAGAGACGGTACACCAGACGATCCACTCTCTTTTCGATCCTACCGATCGCCGACACGTCTCCGTCGCCCTTTACCATGTCGATCAGACAACGGGCCAACTCGACGATGGATCGTTCGTCCTCCTTGCTGGGCTTCGGGACTGGAATCGCTTCCACGGTGTACTTCTTCCACCGAGGCAGTCCCATTCCGGTCGTCAGTGCGATGCGATCCACAAGCCACGATACCAGGGTGCTGTTGAGTATTGCACACAGGTAAGCCAGCGACACCCCCGACATCACGAACACCGTGTCGTTACAGTACATCTCGTGATCGGAGTATGCGAATCGGGAGTGGCCGGCCATGTCCATCCAGAATAGTTTCTCCTTCCCAAAACGGGCGTAAGCTTCGTCACTTGGGCTAGCCTGGAGTTCGTACCACGCGTTCGCACCCGACTTCTCGGACAATGTGTCCTTTTGCTGTTGGAGGCACGCGAATACCCCGGGATACTCCTTGATCTTGATTCCCCGACGTGCGCATATCAGCCACCGGTCGTTGAACGGAGCGTGCCACCGCCGAATGTCTCTGCCCTGGAGCAGTGGCTTGACGATCTCCGCTGATCCCGGGTCCTCGGCCAACAGCCGCCGCCGAGTCGCACCGTCGATGACGAAGGCCTTGTTGTAGCCGGTCTTGATGCCGCTGTTCATGGTAACGTTCCATTCCTTCAATGGAATGCCAACTGCCTTCATCTTGTTCATGACGCCTTGCTCGATCTTCGACAGCACCACCCACGGCTCGGCGTTGCGCGGACGGAACCGCCCCCAGTGCCGATCTTCGGGCGGGAAGTCGCCGACGTTGAACCGATCCATGTCCACCGTCATGCACGCGTGGTCGTGCTTGCCCTCGCGCAGGATCAGAATGCTCGAGTCCACGATCGCGTTCTCGAAGACGTCCTTGCCCAGCTCGATCAGCCTAAGCGGCGCATGGTCCTCGGCGAACAACCGTCGCGTCGCCTTGCCGTACTCTGATCGCAGCCAGCTGTTCGACGTGATGTACGTCAGTACGCCTGTGCGTGCGGCGAGCAACCGGCAACCCTTCTCGTAGAAGAGCTGGTACACGTCGCCTCGCCGCGCGAACGTGCGATAGCCGAGAGAATCGTACAGCCGTGCAAGAGCGCCCTCTTGCTTCTGAAGCTGCACGTACGGCGGATTCCCGATCACGATGTCGAAGCCGCTGCTGACGCCGAACATCCACTCCGGGTCGAACCAGCGGGCGTGCGTGTTCTGGTCGTAGGGGTCCCAGCCCGCGATCAGATTGGCGGCCTCCTTGCTCCACTCGTCTTCGATCAACGCCTCGCGGAGTCGCTGCCGAAGCCGCTTGTCCTTCTTCTTCAGCTCCCACTTCTGGTCTCGCGTGCGTGCGTCGAACCAGTCGGACCTGACCTGCTCCAACTCCTCTTCCAGGCCCTTGATCGTCGTGTTGGGGAGGGTCTGTTCCGACGGCCCCTTCAGCCCAATCAGCGCATCTGCGGCAACGAACCGAGTCTCGAGGTTCGGCAACGCCTGGATGCCGTAGTTGTCGTCCGCGTCGTCGTTCGACTGCTGCTCGATCACCAGCGAGATGAAGAAGCGCAGCTTGGCGATCTGGCAGGCGATGGGCTGGACGTCGACCCCGTGAATCACGTTCTGGACGAGGTACAGCTTGCGGCCGTAGTCGCCGTATCCCCGCTCCGGCGAGAAGCTCTTCTCGACGGCGGCCACGGCGTCCGTCCGGGCAACAGGGTCGAGGATCTGCCGAGCGCGCGCCAGCTGCCGCGCCTTCCACCGCGCGTTGTCCGGATCGACCTGCGCCAAGACCAGGACGAGCTTCTGGAGGACGCCCATGGGGAACGCCCCCGAGCCGCAGGCTGGGTCCAGGACCTTCATGGAGTCGATGGCGTCGATCAGAGGCTCGATCTCGTCGTCGCGCAACTGGTGGCCGACGGGAAAACCGGGATCGGTACTCTGCTTCGCGACCAAGTGGCGCAGTCGCGCTTCCACCCCGGCCCGGTCGCCGTCGTTGGGACGCACATGGGCGAGGAAGTGGGCCACCAACGCCTCGTCCACCATGTACTCCACGACGCGGCGGGGCGTGTAGTAAGAGCCCGTGGCCTTGCGGGCCGTGTCCCGCGTCTCCGGGTTGTAGGAGGCGAGCAGGTTCTCGAACGCGCGGCCCAGGAGTTCGGGGTCGAGCGCCACTTCCTCGTCCAGCGGCGTGTTCTCCTCGACGGTGAACTTGTAGCGGCGAAACAGGGGAAAGAGGCCGTGCTCGTCAAAGAACAGCCGGGCCGGGACCGACATCGCGCCGCCGTGGTTCGGGAGGTCGATGTTGTCGGTGAACGCGTCGATGCGACGACCTCCGCCGCCCACGTGCGCGAAGTCGTCCAAGCAGTCGAAGAGGCCGCCGTCCACGAACGGGACGGAACTGAGCCGCTTCGCGAAGCCGTCGGGATCGCGGAGCAAGTCGCGATAGCGGTATCTGGTGAAGTCCCGATGCGTGCTCTGGTCCTTCTTGCTGAACGCCCGGCGGCGGATCTCCGTGTTCAGCGTGGCGAAGAACAGGTTCTGCAGCACGGCGCGGTAGTAGTCGGTGGCGTCGTCGGCGTGATGCTTCATCTGGCTCCGGGCGAACTCCTCGTCGAAGAGTGCGTCGGGCACCAGGCGCTTCTCCTTGAGGAACCAGACGAACAGCAGGCGAGTGATCAGCCGGATGACGTGACGTTCGGCGTTGCCCTCGCCCACTCCGTCGTCGGGGAAGGCGCACTCCCGAGTCGCTCGCTGGAACCACCCGAAGAGCTCCTTGTAGAAGCGCCGGTTCAGCTCGCCCGTGTCGAGGACGGCTTCCCACGCTGCAAGGAGCTGGTCGAAGTTGGACACCCCGCGCTGTTCGATCAGCCGACCGAGCGCAAGCTCCGAGAGCAGCTGAAGGTGCGCGCGATGAGGTTCTTCCAGACTCACGTCCTTGATGAGCGACACGCGTTCCAGGACGTCCTTGTCGGGGTCGAACTTGTGCACACGCCGATGAACGACGCCGATGGTGAGGTGCGGTTGCGCGCCGTCTTCGTCTCGGTGTCGGAAGAAGACGACCGTGGGCATCGGAAAGATGCGGTTCACGGCGCGGGTGGCGGCGGCGAGCTCGGAGCGCGAGCGGCGCCCGGGCTTCAAGTCCACGGCAAGGAACAAGAACGACTTCGCCACGCCGCGGTCGAATTGGCGGGGAGCGGGCTGGCCCGAGCCGACGAGGGTGGACTGGGCGTCGGAGAAGTCGCTGGCTCCCGCAACTTCGTCGTTCGTGACCTGGAAGACGACGTCCATCTCTTCCCACTGCTCGAACGTGGCCAGCTGGCCGGCGGCGAGCTTGCCCTTGGCGTCCACGTCCTCGAGAAAGACGGCGACCGAAGGGAAGTCGATCGTCCGGTCGCTGCGGTAGCCGAGCGTCCCGAGCAGGGCTTCGGTGCAATCTGCAAGCGATCCGTCGGCAAGGTCTCGGAGCGCGTCTCGGATCGTCCTCTCCGCTTCGCTCATCGCATATCGCTCATTGCTTGGGGTTCTCCATGATCACGAGCCACGTCACGAGCTCGAAGTCGGCCGCGGCGGCGGGCCGGCGCGAACGAGTGGAAAGCGACTTCCCCCGGGCTCCGACGAAGGAGCCGATCTCCGCCTGCCGGTACGTGCCCACCAAGCTTCGCAGGCAAGCACCGATCATTCGATCGTACTTGGCCACGTCCCGGCCGTGGCCGGTCTCTCGGTCGAATGCGCTCGCCAGCTCCGTCAGCGCCTCCGTCCGTCCCCGAGCCAGCGCGCTGAAGAGCGTCAGCGTCTGCTTCGCCTGCTGGAACGCATAGCGGACGCTCCCGTCGTCGCGGGCGTAGGCGAGGAAGTAGGGCTGGAGACGGTTCGGTGTCCTCCGCGCCCCGTCTTTCTGCTTCAGACAAAAGATAGCGCCGCGACGAACGCGCGCGCGGGCCGCGTCTTCCGACTCGCCCGCGCCGGCGGCGGGAACGGGCGGAACCACGGCTTGCACGCCGAAGGGCGCGGACTCCAGCGCCTCCCGGTTCTCCTGCAGGTAGTTGAGCAGGTCCACCAGGAAGTCGTCCAGCGTGAAGTCGCTCATCGAGATGCCGTCCTCGACCTCTTCCAAGTCCAGGCTCTCCTCCCGAAGGCGGCGAAGCTGCCGGTCGCGGAAGCTCAGCTCGTGCTGGGCCGCCTCCTTGGCGCCGTTCGTCTTCTCCAGCGCCAGCGGGTCGTCGGTCCCCGTGGACGCCGCGTCCACCAGCGCCATCCGCGCCTCGACCCGGTTCTTGAGGTCCAGATAGCGGTCCAGGTCCCGGGTCGGCCAGAAGTTGACCATGGCGACCTGCTGGTTGCGGCTGCCGATCCGGTCGATCCGCCCGAAGCGCTGCATGAGGCGAACCGGGTTCCAGTGAACGTCGTAGTTCACCACCAAGTCGCAGTCCTGCAGGTTCTGGCCCTCCGAAAGGCAGTCGGTGGCGATCAGGACGTCGATCTCCTCCGCGGGCCCGGGGCTCAGCTGGGCCACGGGCGCGAAGCGCGCGAGAATGCCGGCGAAGCTCGCCGAGCCGACGGTGGCGCGGTTGTCGCCGCTGCCCGTCACCAAGCCCACGTGCACGCCGAGCTCCGCGCGCGCCCACTCCGCGACGTTGCGGTACAGGTAGTGGGCCGTGTCGGAGAAGGTCGTGAACACCAGCGCCTTGCGGTTCGGCCGCCCGTCCTTGTCCGCAGGCGCCTCCGCCACCTTGCCCGCCAGCGTCCGCTTCAACTCGGCCAGCTTGGCGTCGCGCGCCACGTCGACGCGGACGACCTGCCGCAGGATCGCCCCGAACGTTCGTCGGTCCGCCTGCAAGTCCTCCCTCCAAGCCTGCAGATCAAGGTCGGCGAGCTTGTACCTGCGCCCCTTGCCCAGCGTGAACTCCTCGTCCTCCTCGTCGCCCTGGTCGTCTTCTTCGTCGTTGGCGAGAAGGTTGATCTGTTGGTTGCCGGGCTTCTCGATCCACGCTTCGATGCGCTCGTCCAGCGCGTCCATCTTCGCGACGATGCGCTCCATCGTCCGCGTGAACGAGTGCACCGAGCTCTCCAGCCGCTTGAGCAGGTTGACCCGAATCATTCCGATCAGCCAGCGCTCCCGGTCCCGCTGGTCGAAGTGCAGCCGCTCCTTCTCGGCGTCGAGCGCCGACGTGTCCCGCACGTACTGCGAAGGCATGTACACCGCCAGCCGAAAGTCGCTGATCCGCGCGTGGAGCGCGTCGTAGGACAGCTCGCCTTCGCTGTCCGTCGGCGGATGCAGGTTCACCGGCTTGGCCCGCTCCGGAAAGCCGCCGATCCGAGCCTCGACCTCCGGGTAGAAGCGCCGCACGTGGTCGCGGGAGCGCGCGATGCTCACGGCGTCCAGCAACGCCAAGAAGTCCGCGCCCAACCGCTCGAGCAGCCGGGCCTTGTCCCTCTTCCCCGTGGCCCTGCAGTCGTTCTCCCACTTCTGGAACGCCTTCTGCGCCACGCCGAACAAGCTCTGGACGCTGCCGATCCCGAGGCTGTCGCGGAAAGCGTCCTGCCGCTTCTCCGTCATCAGATAGACCTGGTTGCGAAGGTCGCGAAGGCCCGTGTTGACGGGCGTTGCCGAGAGCATGAGCACCTTGGTGTGGACGCCGTCCTTCAGCACTTCCTCCAGCAGCCGGTTGTAGCGGCTGCGACGCACCACCCGCCCAGCCTCGTCCTTCCGGTCGCGACCTTCGTTGCGGAAGTTGTGCGACTCGTCGATCACGATCAGGTCGAACGCGCCCCAGTTGAACTTCGCCAAGTCGATCGCGTCCGCCCTGCCCTGGTACCGGCTCAAGTCCGTGTGGGCCAGCACGGCGTAGCCGAGCCGGTCCTCGACCAGCGGGTTGTTGTCGTACCCCGCCCACGACGTGTAGCGGACCCAGTTCTCCTTCAGCTTCTTGGGGCAGAGCACCAGCACGCGCTCGTTGCGCATCTCGAAGAACTTCACGACCGCCAAGGCCGTCCACGTCTTCCCCAGCCCCACGCTGTCGGCAAGAATGCACCCGTTGTGCTCGAGCAACCGGTTGATCGCGCTCACCGCGCCGTCCTTCTGAAAGCGGTAGAGCGCCTGCCAAACGGCCGTGTCGTGCAGGTGAACGTCCTGCACAAGTCCGTCTCGATGCCCCCGCTCGTCCACCCTGTCCTTCAGGACGTGAAAGAGCGTCTTGTAGTAGACGAACTCGGGCGAGTAGTCCTTGCCCAGGCGCTCCAGCGCCGCCAGCACTTCCTCTTTCGCATCTCGAGTGAGCCGCTCGTCGTGCCAGAGCGCGTCGAACCACTGAATCAACCGGGTCCGGTCGGCGCCGTCGCGAACCTCCAGGTTGAGCTCGATGTTGGGGTTGGCGCCGAAGCCCAGGCCGCCCCGCGTGAAGTTGGAGCTGCCCACAAGTGCACCGGTGCCGCCGCCGGCGTGCTCGACATGATACATCTTGCCGTGCAGAAAGTTGGCCTTGCGCACGGTGCGCACCTCCACCTTCTCCTTGATCCAATCAGCGCACGCGCGCGCAAGCGGCTTCTGCGTCAGTGCGCCGCGCAGCTCCAAGGCGCCGTCGCGAGTCAGGCGGTAGGCCTTGTCCTCTCCCTCCGCCGGGTCCACCGACGCCGCGCCCGCCGGCTGGCCGTAGAGGAAGCGAAGGCGCCGGAGTCCCTCCAGCTCGGCCCGCAAGTCTCCATAGGCGTAGATCGTGAAGTAGGCCGACACGGCGGAGAGCGCGGCGTCGGCCTGGAGGCGGCCCCGCAGGAACTCGCCCACGGTGCGCACGCGGTTGTCCACGATGGCGTGCCCGTCGCGAACCGACCCGGTCGACCCCGGTTCCGTGCTCATCGGTCCAAGCTACCCGCTTCCCGTCTGCCATGCAACGCACGGCGGCCCGTCGGAGGTGGACCTGGAAGCTCTCTTCGCGGAGACGGAGACCCGGCCCTGAGACTGGCCTCTCAAAATGCTCGCCGTTCCCGTTCTCCCGAGCATTTCCGCGCAATGAGCCCCCGAAATGCTCGCGAGTCCACGTCTTCCGAACATTTCCCCGGAAAATCGGCGTTTTCTGCAAGGAAGCTCGCCCGGCAAGGACCTTCGGATTCCCCAGAAATGCTCGCTGCTCCCGTTCTTCCGATCATTTCCGCGCAATAGACGTCAGAAATGATCGCGGACCCGGAGGTCCCCATCATTTGCCGGGGATGCCGCTGACGGCAGAGTCCGCCATTCTGATGTCAGCAGCTTCGCTGTCATCCGATTTGTTGACAATGAACCAAGACACGGCTATCCTTCTGATTCACGGCAGTTCTGGTCCGGCTCACGGCCGAGCTGGCTCCCAGCGAGACTGACCCTGCCCAAGGCGAATCCACCAATGAAGTCATCCACTGGCCGCTGGGTAACCGGCGACAACTTCTTCGATCGGACCGACGAGCTGGATCAGCTGGAGGCGTTGGTCCGGGAGGGCAATCACGTCTCCTCACCGGTCAGCGACGGATCGGCAAGACCAGCGTGGCCCGAGAGCTGGCCGCTCGGCTCGAGCGCGATCGGTGGAAGGTGATCTTCACCAGCATAGAAGGCTCAAGAGACGAGGAGGATGTGATCACCTCCATGGCTTCGGCGGCCCACGGCTTGATTCCCACTTGGTCGCGATTGGCGAAGCAGATGAGCCGATGGATCGGCGAACAGAGCGGCAAGATCAAGGAGATCGGCGCACGCGACTTCCACGTCAGGCTTCGCGCCAGGACTACCAAGGATACTTGGCGACGCCAGGGCCACGAACTCGTGACGGCGTGCGCAGATCACTCCACCCCCGTCCTCCTGGTCGTAGACGAACTTCCGATCTTCCTGGCCAAACTCCTCCAACGCGACCACGGCACCGAACGAGTGGACGGCTTCCTCACTTGGTTGCGCGAGGCGTTTCAGCTGGTCGAGAGACGCTCGCCCGCGTTGCTTGTTTCGGGAAGCATCGGGTTGGCTCCGCTGGTGCGCAGGCTACGCATCCCAGACCGAATCAACTATCTTCACACCGTGCGCCTGGGGCCGTGGAGCCGCGAAGTCAGCGTGGAGTGCTTGCACGCTCTCGCAGCCGAATACGACCTGCGGATGGAGGACCGAGCGGCAGACGCCTTGTACGACCGGCTGGGGATCGGCATTCCGCAGCACGTCCAGTCGTTCTTTGCGCGACTACGGCATTTCCCCGCCACGAGAGCGAAAGGAAGAGTTGCGATTGCCGATGTGGATGCGGTATATCGTACGGAAATGCTCGGACCGGTTGGGCAAGACGAGCTGTCCCACTACGAGACGCGCCTACGGGAGGCGTTGGCGGACGAAACAAGCCACGAGATAGCAAGCACGATCCTCGCTGAGACGGCTGCCACGGGAGCGTTTGTCGCCGGCTCTCGCAGTGCGCTCGAACGCTTGTACTCGAACCGGGTGGACGACGTGGCCGCTCGCATCAGTGATGTTCTGGACATCCTGGTCCACGACGGCTACCTGGAGCACAGTACCGAGGGCCATCGCTTCTTGTCCAACTGGCTGAAGGACTGGTGGTCCATGCGCTCGCGGGAATGCTACGTGACACTGGAACGCCGCAGGATTGGGTATTAGCGATGTCTGCCGTCGAGCGCACGATTCGGAAGTTCAACCCGGGAACGTTTCAGTCCGACCAGGATGTGATGGAGCAGTTCGTCGTGCGAAACCACGACCTGGCCCTGGCGCTGGAGGTTCTGCGCGACAACATCGACGCTCCCTCCTGCCAGCATGTCTTGGTCCTCGCCCCTCGTGGGCGCGGGAAGACAATGCTGCTCGCTCGGGTTGCCGCCGAGCTTCGCACGAACGCCGCGTACTCCGAAAAGCTCCTGCCCGTGCGGTTCATGGAAGAGTGCCATGAGGTGTTTGACATCGCGGATTTCTGGCTGGAGGCCCTCTACTACCTGGCCAAGGAATGCGCATCGCATACACCTGAACTGGCACGTGAGCTTGCAGGCGCGCACGGCTCCTTGGCCAGCGAGTGGCGGGATCCCAGGCTGCGCGACCGGGCTCGGGCGACCGTACTTGATGCGGCCGACAGGATCGGAAAGCAGTTGGTCCTGATGGTCGAGAACCTCCAATCTCTGTGCTCGCATACCGGCGAAGACTTCGGCTGGGAACTCCGGGAAACTCTGCAAATGGAGCCTGGGGTGATGCTCTTCGGTACTGCGACAACTCGATTTGCAGCGTTGGACGATGCGCGCGAGGCGTTCTTCGAGTTGTTTCGAGAGATCACATTGGGTCCGCTCGACACGGAAGAATGCGGCCGACTCTGGCAGGCCGTGACCGGCGAGCAGGTCGAGCATCATCAAGCGCGACCCTTGGAAGTACTGACTGGCGGGAGCCCGCGCCTCTTGGTCCTCGTGGCGGACTTCGCCAGCCACCGCTCGTTTCGCCAGTTGCTGGAGGAGCTGGTCACCCTGATCGACGACCACACAGAGTACTTTCGCGGTCATCTGGAGGCGCTTCCCAGGACTGAGCGCCGCGTGTACCTGGCGACGATCAGCCTGTGGCGGCCGTCGTCCACGAGCGAGATCGCCGCTCGCGCCCGCATGGGAGTCCGAAACACCTCTTCCATGCTTGGCCGGTTGGTCGACCGCGGCGCCCTAAGCGTGCAGGGAACGGCGAGGAAGAGGCGTTACGCTGCGGCGGAACGCCTGTACTGCATCTACTACAAGCTTCGGCGCGAGCGAGACGAGGCGGCCGTCGTGCAGAGCCTGATTCGGTTCATGTCTCTGTATTACAACGGCAGCCGCACGGCGAAGGAGATGCGTCTGGCTCTGGCCGACGAGGTCGAGAAAAATCCCAACGTGCTGGCTGGCATGATTCGAGCGTTGCAAAAAGACTTCAACGTCGGCCTCCTTGATCCCGAGGCGGCCGTCGTTGCGTACGACAAGATGATCGACGACCAGGTCGGACAGTCCGATCCCGACAGCCAGGGCGCTGTGGCCCGCATTATGTCGAACAAGGCGGCGATGTTGTTTCACGCTGGCAACGCTCAGGGTGGTCGCATCGCCTACGACCAACTCGTCGCACAATTCGGACAGAGCAGTGCACCAGAGATACGGGCGACCGTAGCCAGGGCGTCTTTCAACTTGGGGCTGGCGATGCAGAAATCCAACGACTTGGAGGCAGCGATCAACGCATATGAGGACGTCGAAGCCCGATGCGGCCGCCTAGATGTCGTATTGCAGCACGACAGCGCCGCTTCCGTGTCGATGAGCGAAATCGTCGTGCAGGCTCTCTCGAACAAGGCTGGTGTCCTTATTCTGCGAGGAAAGGAAGAATCGGCTATGTCGATCTACGACGACATCGCTCGATACATACGGGACGCGAAGGCGTCGAAACTGCGTGTGCACATGGCGAGAGCCCTCGTCAACAAGGGCAGCATGCAGGCAGAGCTCGGCCTCTGGCCAGACGCGGTGGAGACGTGGAATCAGGTAGAGCGAGAGTTTCGCAACGACGATGGAGCAGCGGTTCAGCTCGAGGTTGCGCGGGCGTTGCATCGCATGTCTGCGTCTCAACTGGTGCTACCCGGCGGATCGGCGGAATCGGCAATCAGGATCAGCGATCAAGTTGTCGTTCGATTTGGAAAGCGCTCGGACTTGGAGATGCGGACAGTGCTCGCGGAGTGTCTCGATGTGAAGGGCTCTGCGCTGGAAAGGCTGGGGCGCAAGCCAGAAGCACTTGACGTGTATCGTGATATGGAAACGAAGTTCGGGGACGTCGTCGACTCTTCCGGAACGTCGGTCAGATGGGAGTCGATTTCGGCGCAGACCCGCATCCTGTACGAGACCGGCGACGTCGTAGCAGCACGGCAATCCCTCCAGACACTGTGTACGGCGACCGACACGACAAGCGACAGGAACGTCGTCGACATGTATGTGCTGGCGGTCACTCTTGCCGCTTCCGATCTCGTGAGCCCGGGCGAGCTGGCGGATGCGCTGGCGGCGGATCCTCAGATGGCAGCGACGTTCCAGCCCCTTCTGGTCGCCCTGCGTCGGCTGGCCGGGCAGCCGGTGCGCGCTCCGATTGAAGTGACGGAGGTCGCGCGGGACATCCGGGAGGAGATAGAAGGGCTGAAGGCCGTGCTGCGCGACGTGCGGGCGGGTACGGCCGAACCGTCCTCGCTGAACCGGTCGCTTGCCGAGAACCTGCCTCGCCTCGCCGTCCGTGCGCGCGGCCTTGCTCCCGAGCCGCCGGAAGCCTAACGTCGCCTTCATGAACAAGTTGTCGCGCCGGGACGGAGGGCTCGCGCAGCCGGCGCCAAGGATCGCTGTCCGTTCGGTCGAGGACATGGAAGGGTTCCGGGCCTGCGTCGAGCTTCAGCGCGGAACGTGGGGCCGGACGTTTTCGGAGGTGGTGCCGGCGAGCATGTTGCAGATCACGTCCAAGATGGGAGGCGTGACGTTGGGCGCCTTCGACGGCGACGGCGGGCTGGTCGGCTTCGTCTACGGGATCACCGGCTTTCGCCACGGGGCGCCGGCCCACTGGTCCCACATGCTGGCGGTGCGGCCGGAGGCGAGGAACATGGGCGTCGGCCGACGCCTCAAGCTGGGCCAGAAGGAGGCGCTCCTGGCCGCCGGCGTGAAGACGATGTACTGGACCTTCGACCCCCTGGTCTCGCGCAACGCCCACCTCAACCTGAACCGGCTGGGGGCCCAAGTCGCCGAGTACGTCCCGGAGATGTACGGCGCCTCGGACAGCGACCTGCACGACCTGGGAACCGACCGGTTCGTCGTCGAATGGCGGCTGGACGAGGAGCGGAGCGCAGTCGAGCGCGCCGACGCGACAGACACGTCGGGCGCCGGACCGGCGACGGCCGTCTCCAGCCCTGGATCGGCGCCGGCCCGGACGCTTCCCCCCGACGCCGTCGAAGTCCCGATCCCCGCCGACATCGAGGCCGTGAAGCGCCGATCCATGGAAGAAGCCACGGAGTGGCGGGCATCGACCCGGCAAGCGTTCACCCGCCTGCTGGCGGAAGGTCGCAAGGTCTGCGCCTTCGTCCCCGGCGCCGAGCAGTCCAAGTACGTAGTCGCCCCCAAAGGAGTCCAGCCGAAATGAAGCCCCCGCAAACGACCGCTCACCCCCTTCTCGCCGCGTTCGCCGTCCTCGCACTCGGCCCATCCCTCGCGACGCCGACCCCGGCCGCCTCCCAGCAGGACCCGGACCTCCTCACCGCCCACGACGTCTTCGACCTGGAGTACGTGGCGGACCCGCAGATCTCCCCCGACGGCGAGCGGATCGTCTTCGTTCGCCGATGGGCCGACGTGAACACGGACCGGCGCTACTCGAACCTGTGGATCATGGACCGGGACGGCGACGACCAGCGGCCCCTCACCACGGGCAAGAGGCGCGACAGCTGGCCTCGGTGGTCGCCCAGCGGGGACCGGCTCCTGTACCTCTCCGACGCCGTCGGCCCGGGAGCAGAAGGTCCCGCGGCCGGCGCTGGCGGCCCGCCTCAGCTCCACGTCCGGTGGATGGACAGCGGCCACACGACCCGCCTCACCGACACGCCCCGCGGCCCCCGGGTCCCGTCGTGGTCGCCCGACGGCTCGACGATCGCGTTCTCGGCGTTCGTGCCCGATCCCGGACTTCAGCTGATCGCCATGCCCGAGCCGCCGGAGGGCGCCGAGTGGGCCGAGCCGGCACGGGTCATCGACGAGCTTGTGCACCGCTTCGACGGCGCGGGAGACCTGGAGCACGGCCATACCCACGTCTTCGTCCTGCCCGCGTCGGGCGGAACGCCTCGGCAGATCACCAGCGGCGACTTCCACCACGGAGGATACGTGGGACGGGCGGGAAGCGGGCGGCCCGTGTGGTCCGCCGACGGCCGGTCGGTGCTGATCTCGGCCAACCGTCACGCCGACTGGGAGCTGGAGAACCGCAACACCGAGGTGTACGAGGCGACGCTGGACGGCCGCATCCGCGCCCTCACCGACCGCAAGGGGCCAGACGGGGGCGTGGCCGCCTCTCCGGACGGACGATGGATCGCGTACACGGGCTTCGACGACCGCTACCAGGGGTATCAGGTCGCCGGGCTCTGGCTGGCCGAAAGGGACGGGTCGGGCGCGCGGGCGGTGGCGGCGCAGCTGGACCGAAGCGTGGGCGGACTGACGTGGTCGGCGGACTCGGAGCGGCTGTACTTCAGCTACGCGGACCAGGGCAACACCAAGGTCGCCTACGTGGAGCCGGGCCGCTCCGGAGACGGGGCCGACGAGGTGCACGTGGTGGCCGGCAACATGGGCGGCACCGGGTCGGCCTACGGCGGCGGAAGCTTCTCGGTGGGTCCCCGGGGGACGGTCGCGTACACGTACTCGACGCCTTCGATCCTCAGCGAGATCGCGGTGGCGGGCGGAGGCGGCTCGGCCGAAGGCGAATCCCGCGTCCTCACCGCGGTCAACGACGACGTGCTGGGGTACAAAACCCTGGGCGAAGTGGAAGAGCTGTGGTGGCCCTCGTCCCACGACGGACGGCAGATCCACGGCTGGGTCGTCAAGCCGCCGGGGTTCGACCCGTCGCGGCGCTACCCGCTGATCCTGGAGATTCACGGCGGCCCCTTCGCCAACTACGGAGACCGCTTCGACGTGGAGAAGCAGGCGATGGCCTCGGCGGGCTACGTGGTGCTGTACACCAACCCGCGAGGCAGCACCTCCTACGGCGAAGAGTTCGGCAACCTGATCCACCACGTCTACCCCGAGAACGACTACTACGACTTGGACTCGGGCGTGGACGCCGTGCTCGAGCTGGGCTACGTGGACCCGGACCGCCTCTTCATCACCGGCGGAAGCGGGGGCGGCGTCCTCTCCTCGTGGACGATCGGCAAGACGGACCGCTACAAGGCGGCGGCGGTGCTGTACCCGGTGATCAACTGGTACAGCTTCGCGGTGTCGTCGGACATACCGATCACGGTGGCCAAGTACTGGTTCCGCGCGATGCCTTGGGAAGACCCGGAGCACTACCTTTCGCGCTCGCCGATCTCCCTGGTCGGCAACGTGACCACGCCCACGATGGTGATGACGGGCGTGGAGGACTACCGCACGCCCATGTCCGAGTCGGACCAGTACTACCAGGCCCTCAAGCTGCGGGGCGTGGACGCGGCGCTGGTCAAGGTGCCGGGCGAGCCCCACGGCATCCGGGTGCGCCCCAGCCACTTCATGCAGAAGATCATGTACATCCTGGGCTGGTTCGACCGGTACCGGACCGGAATCTCGTAGGCGGGAAGGGGCCCTTGCCGGAGCTCGAGCGCCGGAACCGAGGCCGACCGCTACGCCAGCCCAAGTCCCGTCGCGGGCGATAGCCGTCCAGCGGAGCTCGAGCGCCGGCACCGAGGCCGACCGCTACGGGTCGCCGCGAGCGTCGTCGCCGAGCCGCTCTTTCGCTCGCCGGACGAAGGCTTCCGCGCTCTCCACCGCCTCTCGCGCCTGCTGCTCGGTGAAGGACCTGAAGGGCACCCCTCCCGGCAGTCCGTTGGGGTAGCGGGAGGGGACGTAGTAGAGGTCCAGCACGCTCGCCGAACCCCGGAGGTCGGCCAACTCCGGCGCCTTGCCCGCGTAGCGGTCCACCAGCACGGTCACCGAATGCCCGAGGATCGTTCGGTCGCCCAGGTGGTACCCGATTGACTTGACGGCCTTCTCGGCGGCCTGCTGGGCGATGAAGCAGGCCTGGTGGTAGTACGCTTCGCGAAGCGCGAGACGGGCGAAGCCGAGATCGTTATCCGCCTGGAGCCACCACCGCCGCGCCTCGGCGGCGCCGTCCCACATGGGCGACGCTATCCTGCCTCGGCGGCGCTGCCCGCACCGCTCTGCTTCCAGCGAATGGGCTTGGCCGTGGCCAGAGCGTCCACGAGAAAGGGCCGCGCTTCGGCCTTGAGGCGCTCGAACTCCTCCGGCGTGTAGACCAGAAGGTCGACGCCCCCGCCTGCGGCGAGCACCGCCGGCAGGTAGTCCTTGGGGCGTTCCACGACGGGCCGGTCGCTGGGCGCCACGACGATCACGTCGATGTCGCTCTCCGGTCCGGCGGCACCGGTGGCTTGGGAGCCGAACACCCAGGCGGCCACCGCTCCGTTCCTGGCCAGAAGGGGACGCAGGGCCGCCAGGAACGCCTCCATCACCCCACCAGGGCGCGCTGGGCGATCCGCTGCTGCTCCGCGACGTGGTCCTTGATCTTCCCCTCGGCGGGGCTGGCGCGCTCGGGTCGAGTCACGTGGACCAGCTTCACCGACGTGGGAAGGGCGCGGTGGAGGCGCGGACCGATGTAGGGCAAGGCGCCCATGTTCTCGGGCTCTTCTTGCGCCCACACCACCGTCTCCAGGTTCGGGTAGCGGTCGTCCAGCGCGCGCACCTCGTCGTCGGGGAAGGGGTAGAGGGCCTCCACGCGGGCCACGGCCGCGTCCCCCGCCTGCGCCCGCGCGTCGGAGCCGATCAGGTCGTAGTAGACCTTGCCGGTGCACAGGACCAGGCGCCGGATCGCCGCCGCCTCTTCATAGCCGCCCACGTTCGGGTCGTCGATGACCCGCTGGAAGGTGCCTTCCCACAGCTCCCGCGCCGGCGACGTGGCCAGGGGGTGCCGCAGCAGGCTCTTGGGCGACATGACGATCAGCGGCCGCTCGGGCTCGCTCATGGCCTGGACCCGGAAGAGGTGGAAGAGCTGGGCCGGCGTCGTGGGGTAGACGACCCGCATGTTGTCCTCGCCGCAGAGCTGGAGGAAGCGTTCCATCCGGGCGCTGGAGTGCTCGGGTCCCATCCCTTCGTAGCCGTGGGGCAGAAGCAGCGTCAGCCGGGAGCGCTGGCCCCACTTGGCCCAGCCCGCCGACAAGAACTGGTCGATCATCACCTGGGCCACGTTCGCGAAGTCGCCGAACTGCGCCTCCCACAGCACCAAGTCCCGGTCCGCCGCCACCGACACTCCGTACTCGAACCCCACGACCGCCGCCTCCGTCAGCGGCGAGTTGTAGACCTCGAAGCGGGTGTCGCTCAGGTGGGCCATGGGCGTGTGGACCGCTCCCGTCTCGGCGTCGTGAAGGACGAAGTGGCGGTGGCTGAAGGTGCCGCGCTCCGCGTCCTGCCCCGAGAGCCGCACCGGCACGCCTTCGTCCAGAAGAGACGCGACGCTCAGCGCCTCGGCGTGTCCCCAGTTGAGGCGGAACTCGGGTCCGAAGTCCTGCGTGCGCTTGACCAGCTGACGGTGGAGCTTGGGGTGGACGGTGAAGCCTTTCGGAACCTCCAGCAGCTTTCGGTTCAGCTCCTCCAGGCGATCAGGCTCAACGGGCGTGTACGGGTCGATCCCCTGTTCGACGGCGGCGAAGTCCGGGTGGCTCCACGGCAACGCGGCGCCGGCGCCGGCGGCCGCCTTGCGGCGATCCAGGGTCTCCCGCAGATGGTCCGCCAGCGCCCTGGCCCCTTCCTCGGCTTCTTCGGCGGCGACCACGCCTCGTTCCGCCAGCGTCTCCGCCCATATCTCCCGGGGCGTCGGATGCCGGCCGATCTTGGCGTACTGCTCGGGCTGCGTGTACGCCGGCTCGTCGCCCTCGTTGTGGCCGTGGCGCCGGTACCCCACCAGGTCGATCACGGCGTCGTCGCCGAACCTGGCCCGGTAGGCCATGATCAGCCGGACGGCGGCCAAGCACTCCTCCGGGGCGTCTCCGTTCGCGTGGACGACGGGGATGTCGTACCCCTTGGCCAAGTCGCTGGAGTAGCGGGTGGAGCGGCCGTCCCGGGGATCGGTGGTGAACCCGATCTGGTTGTTGACGATGACGTGGACGGCGCCGCCGACCTCGTAGCCGCGCAGGCGCGCCAAGTTCAGCGTTTCGGCCACCACGCCCTCGGCAGCGAACGCCGCGTCGCCGTGGATGAGGATGGGAACGACGCGCTTGGGGTTCCTTCCGGCGTCGCCGTCGTCTTCGTGCTGGCGGGTGCGGGCCATCCCCAGCACGACGGGGTTGACGTACTCCAGGTGGCTGGGGTTCGGCGCCAGAGTGACTCGGACGGCGCCCCCGTCGCGGAGCGCGTAGTCTCCGGTGGCTCCGTGGTGGTACTTGACGTCGCCGGTGCCCGGGTCCCGAATCCAGAGAGCGCCCTGGGGCGTGACGTGCCCCTCGAACGCGCCCAGCAGCTCGTCGTAGGAGACTCCGAGGATGTGCGTCAGGACGTTGAGGCGTCCCCGGTGGGCCATCCCGACGACCACTTCCGTGGCGCCGTCGGCGGCCGCCAGCTCGATCGCTTCGTCCAGCATCGGCACCAGCATGTCGGTGCCTTCGATGGAGAAGCGCTTCTGGCCCCGGTAGACCCGGTGCAGGAACTGCTCCAGGCCCTCTACTTGGGTCAGGCGGTCGAGAGTGCGCCGTCGGCCTTCGTGGTCGTAGTCGGCGAAGTGCGCGCCCGTCTCCACCTGACGCCACAGCCATTCGACCTTGCGCGGGTCCTCCAGGTGCTCGAACTCGTAGCCGAGGGCGCCGCTGTACGTGGCCTTGAGCCGGTCGAGGGTGAAGGCGAGCGGGGCGTCGCCCTCCTCGGGAAAGAGGACGGAGGCCGGGATCGCCACCAGCTCCTGCATGGTGGTGCCGAAGTACGCCGGGTCCAGCTGGGGGTGGCCCGGAGGCTCGCTGCCCAGGGGGTCGATGCGCGCAGCTTGGTGTCCGTGCTCGCGGAACGCCTGCAGAAGGTTGGCGGCGCGAGCGACCAAGGCGAGCAAGCCGTTGTCGGGTTCGCGGGGGGCAGGCGGCTGCGCGGAGGGCGCCTGCGGGGCGCTCGGGCCGCTTCGCGATTCCTCGTGGGGCTCGCGAGCGGCCGGCGGGCGCGTGGGTGGCTGCGCTCTTGCCGGCGACGGGGCTGCGGCGAGCGACGGGGCCGTGGCGAGCGACAGGTCCACCCTTGGCGACGGGGGCGGCGGAGCCGGCGGTGTCGGAGGCGCCGGCGTCGCCGGAGGTGGCGGCGCTGTCGGAGCCGACGGGGGTGTCGGGAGCACCGGGGTTGCCGCAGCCGCTGGGGCTGCCGGAGCGGCTAGGGCTGCCGGAGCCGCCGGCATCGTCGGGGCCGCTGGCCGGCCCGGGCTCGTCGCGGGCGCGCTTGCTCCGCCCTCGCCCCGGGCTGGGCGCCCGTTCTCGACGAAGAGGCCGGCTTCCAGGAGCTCCCGGTCGCTCCGGCTGAAGAACTCCCTCCACTCTCGGGAGACCGAATCGGGGTTCCGCGCGAAGTCCTCGTACAGCGCCTGTACGTAGGCCGTGTTCTGGCTGTCGAAGAAGGTGTCGCTCATGACTTGCCGCTGCTTGCGTGGCCGGGGCGCCTGCGTGGCCGGCAGAGGGTCGGCGCGGGCCGTGGACGCCTTCTATAATTCGACGATCTTTCTGCGTCGTGGCAACCCTTCCCCCGACCAGCCTTCCCGCAATGGACATCGCGATGCGGCGGTGCGCTTGATGGACGGACGCGGTTCGCCCGCGACGACGGCCCGTCCCGTCGGTTGGACCACGCCGGTGCCCGGCTGGAGCGAGACCTTCCCCTGGCTGCGCGCCGGAACGACTCGACGGGCGCCGAAGTCGAGCGCGAGCGTCGCCGCCGACCGTGCCGGGCCCACCAGCCGTCCAGCGGATCCGGCGCCCCCGGCCCTCGGCTTTCCCGGCGAGTGGGCGGGACGGCGCATTCCCGCCGAGAGCGTTCACGCCTTGAACGGCTCCGGGCCTTGGCGCTCCGTCGTGCGCAGCCGACAGGTCCACGGGACGAGAGTTCGAGTCCACGGCTCGGTTCCCCGAGGCTTCTTCCTGGCCGCCGAGTGCGACGGACACGCCACATGCGCGCCCGGTCTGCTTCTCACCGCGACTCTGGCCGACTGCGTTCCCGTCTTCCTGGCGGACCCGGCCGCCCGGGCGGTCGCGCTCCTTCACGCGGGCTGGCGAGGCGCCGCCGGAGGCGTGGTCGAGTCCGGGATCGCCGCCATGGCCGACGCTTTCGGAAGCGACCCGGCGCGCCTCTCGGTCCACGCGGGTCCTGCCATCTGCGGACGATGCTACGAGGTGGGCCCCGAAGTCTTCGCGGCCCTGGGGTTGCCGCCCCCTTCCGGCCCCGCCCTTCTGGACCTGCGGGAGAGGGTCCGGCGGCGAGCGGTGTCCGCCGGCGTCCCTTCGGCCAACGTGACGACCAGCGACGAGTGCACGCGCTGCGGAGACGGCCGCTACTTCTCGCACCGGGGCGGCGACCGGTGGCGGCACTTGGCGTTCGCGGGAGTCTTGCCACGGGAAGGCGGCGCGGCCAAGGGCGACCCTCGGACCTTCCGCGCCGTCGGGCTCTGTCGGCGATGCAAGTGGTCGAGGACGGTGGAGACTCGCCGAGGCTCCGTCTTCCGCCTCTGCCGGCGCCACCAGGAGGACTCCTCCTTCCCCAAGTACCCAACCCTGCCCGTCCGCCTCTGCCGGGGGTTCGCGGCTCGGCCGTGACGGATGCGCTCGCCGTGGCCGCCGTCGCCCTCCACGGCGTCGTGCTGGCCCTGCTGCTGCCGTTCGCGTGCCACCGAACGCTTCTGCTCCTGCTGTCGCGAAGGGGCCCGCCGCCCCCCTCGCCGTCGCCGGCGAGCCACCCCGAGCCACGGGTGACGGTTCAGCTCCCCGTCTTCAACGAGAGGCGGGTCGTGGAGCGGCTGATCGACGCGGCGTGCCGCTTGTCCTATCCCCGGGACCGCCTTCAGGTCCAGGTCCTCGACGACTCCACCGACGAGACCACGGCCCTTGCCGAAGGGCGCGCCCGCTTCTGGCGCCGGAGAGGGGTGGACGTGGCGGTGCTCCGTCGACCGGTTCGCACGGGCTACAAGGCCGGAGCGCTGGCCGCCGGGCTGGAGCGGGCCGCGGGCGAGTTCCTTCTCGTCCTGGACGCGGACTTCCTGCCCCGGCCGGACCTCCTCCGCCGACTGCTGCCGGCCATGTCGGATTCGGGCGTGGGGATGGTCCAGGCCCGCTGGGACCACTTGAACGAGCACGACTCCTGGCTGACCAGGGCCCAGGCGCTGCTTCTCGACGGTCACTTCTTCTTCGAGCAGGCCGGACGGTACCGGGGGCGGCGCTTCTTCAACTTCAACGGGACGGCCGGGCTGTGGCGGCGGCAGGCGCTGGAGGACGCGGGAGGCTGGCACTTCGACACCCTGACCGAGGACCTGGACGTCAGCTACCGGGCCCAGATGGCCGGGTGGCGCTTCGTCTTCTTGGAAGACGTGGGGGTGGGGGCGGAGCTTCCCCAAACCGCCCGAGCGTTCCTGATCCAGCAGCGACGGTGGGCGCAAGGCGGCGTGCAGACGGCCCGGAAGGTCCTTCCCCGACTGGTTCGGGGGCCTTTTCCGGCAACGGTGAAGATGGAGGCCTTCGTCCACCTCTGCGGCCACTTGGCCCACCCGCTGGCCTTCGTCCTTTCACTGCTCGTCGTCCCGGCCGCGTTCGCCCGACGGACGCTGGGACTGGACGGGCTGTGGTGGGTGGACGGGGCCGTCTTCCTGGCCGCCGCGGGGCCGTTCGTCGCCTTCTACCTGGCGGCTGCGCGGAAGCGGGGTCGGAGCTGGAGCGCCTCGCTGCGCGGCGCGGGCGCCGTGCTGGCCCTCGGGGCCGGGTTGTCGCTGCTTCTCTGCCGGTCGGCGCTGCGCGGCCTTCGCCGGCGTCGCGACCCCTTCCAGCGCACGCCGAAGCGGGGCGCCGCCGCGCCGTCGGCCGTCGGTCCGGCGTCGGGCGACTTCCCGGGCCGGGGCGCGGCCCGAGCGGCGGGGGCGATCATGGTCGCGGCTGCTGCCGGGGCGCTGGCCTCAGGGTTCTGGGCGTCGCTTCCCCTGTTGGCCCTCTTCGCCTCGGGACACTTGGCGCTGGGCGGCGTGACGCCGGACGCCCTTCGCGGCCTCCGTCAGCAGAAGCGCCCACACCGGAAGCCAGATGGCGACCAGGGTCCACGTCGGCTGCGGCCAGCCGTTGCCGGCCTGGTGCGACGCAAGGCCCCAGTAGCCGAGGAATGCGAGCCCGCTTAGCAGGAGGAACGGCCGGGAACCTCGGAGCGCCGCCGCCGGAAGCGTCCACAACGCGTACCAAGGGTGGACCGTGGGCGACATGAGCAGCCCGGCGCCGACGATCCACAGCATGGCGCGCTCCAGGGAGAACCGACGCCGCGCGGCGTAGAGGGCGGTTCCCAGCACGGCGGCGGCGGCCAGCACGCGGGCGGTCGCGGCGTCGCCGACCGCGGCCTCCACCAGGGCGAAGGCGCCGGGGTTGGCCGACCAGTGCTCGGCGTAGGTGCGAAGACCCGCCGCGACCCGACCGACTCCCGGGCCCGGAAGGGCGGCGCCGGCGCCGGTGAAGGGGAGGCAGAACGCGACGCACGTCGCCGCGAAGGCGAGCCCGGCCCAGACGCCGTGACGGCGCAGCAAGGGCGGGAGGAGCGCCGCCGGGGCCACCTTGACCAGCGTCGCCAGGGCGAGAACGGCGCCCATGGCAGCGGGCCGGGCCCGAGGGGCGCGGGGCGATCCCCTGCCCGCCGCGAGCCACAGAAGCGCGGCCATGAGGAAGAGGCCGGCGGCGTCGAAGTGGGCGCTCCATCCGGTCTCCACCACCAGAAGGGGCGACCACAGGTACCACAACAGGACGGGGGCGGGCCGGCGGCCGGTGCGGACCGCCACCCGCTGGAGCAGGAGGCCGCACCCCAGGTCCAGCACGAGCCAGAGCGCCTTGGCCGCCAGGACCGTGCCGCCGACGGCGGACGCCAGGGCGAAGAGGAGCTGGGCGACCGGCGGGTAGATCGTCGGCACGTCCGGGTGGTTGATTCGGTCGTGCCACGGGGCGCGCAGCGCCGTCAGGGCGTCGTCGGCCGGCGCGTGGGAGTACGGGTTCGTTCCCTCCGACAGCACGCGGCCGTCCCACAGGTAGCGGTACACGTCGTCGGAGAGCTCGGGCGCCAGGGGGAGCAGCGAGACGCGGGCCAAGACGGCGACCCCCCATACGGCGTCGGTCGCGGCGGCGTCGGTCTCGTCCCTTCCGTCCCGGTTCCGGGTCATGGTCCAGCCCGCAATCCCGTAGCATAGAAGGGCGCCGGCGGGCAGGAGCAGGCGGGGCAGCGGCAGGGCGACCCCGTCCAGCCATCCGAAGGCGGCCAGGAAGGCGGCTTCCGCCAGACCCAGGAGGACGATCATTCGACCGGACGACGCGCGGGACGGCGACTTCACCGAGCCGCTCCAGCGCCTCTTGGCCCGCACGGCGGTCCTGATCCCGGCCCTGAACGAGGAGGAAGCGCTCCCGGCGGTCCTGCGGGCGCTGCCTCGGGACCGGCTGCTTGCGGTGGTCGTGGTCGACAACGGGTCCACGGACCGCACCGCCGCGGTTGCCCGGGCGGAGGGCGCCGTCGTCGTCGCGGAGGCCGAACGCGGATACGGGGCCGCGTGCCTCGCCGGCATCGCCCGCCTCTCCGCGCTGGACCCGCTTCCCGAGGCCGTCGTCTTCTTGGACGCGGACCACCCGGAGAGCGCGGAAGGCATCCCGCTGCTGCTCGGTGCGCTGTCCCGGGGCGCCGACTTGGCCCTGGGCGTCCGCGCCGGACCTCGGGGCGAGACCGGAAACCTTCGCGCCCACGCCCGATGGGGAAACCGAGTCGTCCTGGCATGCGCCCGCCTCCTCTTCGGCCGCCGCTTTCGGGACCTGCCCCCGTTTCGCGCCGTCGGCTTCCCGGTGCTCGACCGCCTGGCCATGGACGACCGCAGCTGGGGGTGGACCCTTCAGATGCAGCTGCGCGCCGCGCGCCTCGGCTTGTCGGTGGCGGAGGTGGAGGTGCCCCACCGTCCACGCTCCCAAGGGCGGTCCAAGATATCCGGCCGCCTGGGCGCGTCGCTCCGGGTGGGCGCCAAGATGGCCGCCACCCTGCTCCGCGAGCGGGTCAGCGCTCCAAGGGAAGGACCGCGGCGCCCCGGTCCTCCAGCTCCGCCGCCATCGCCGGGTGGCAGGTGAAGAAGAAGACCTGCCGCGTCTTCGACACCTGCTCGAGCAGGTCAAGGGCCCGGTCCCTCCGGACCGCGTCCCAGTTGACCAGGACCTCGTCCATGAAGAGGGGAAGGCTCTCTTCGCCGGCGTCCAGGTGGTCCACGATGGCGAGTCTCAAGGCCAAGTAGACCTGTTCCCTGGTTCCCTGGGAAACGCTGCCGTCCACTTCCCTCGACGTCGCTTCGGTCGGCCCGCCGAGCTGGAACGACCCTCCTCCTCTCTCGTCGGCCAGCTCGATCTGGTCGTAGCGCCCGCCGGTGACGGCCCGCATGTGCTCGCCGGCGCGACGCAGCAGCTCCGGCTGGTTCTCGTCGCGGAACCGCCGGTCCGCCTCCTGGACCAGGCGGCCCAGAAGGAACGCCCGGTCCCGCCGCCGCTTCGCGTCGCGGATGCGCTCCTCCACTCGGCCGATGCGGCCGCTCGTCCGATCCGCCGTTTCCCCCTGCCGCGCGTGCTGCACCCTGGCGTCCAAGCGGGCGACTTCGCGCTGGAGCCGACGGAGTTCCTCGCCCAGCTTCCGCACTCGCTCGTCCCCGGCCGCCAGTGCTTCTTCCAGCCCGTCCCAGCGCTCGCCCTCCGCTTCCGCTTGCCGGACCTCGTCCAGGAGTTGATCCAGCTCCGGATGCTCCAGTCGAAGCTCCTCCTCCAGCCGGTCGGCCCGCTCCCGGGCATCGAGCATCTTCGCAGCCGCTTCGGCGCCCTGCTGCGGGTCGCCGTCTCCCAGCGCGGCGAGGCGGGCGTTCAGATCCCGAAGCGAGGCCTCGGCCGCGTCGCGGTCCTCGACCGCCATCGAGCGCTCCCCTTCCGCCCTGTCCAGCTCCCGCTGCGCGGCCTCGGCCCCCCTGCGGGCCTGCACCGCCTCGTCCAACCGACGGAGAAGCGCGTCCGCGTCGGCGCCCGTCGCCGGCGCCGTCGATTCCAGCCCGGCCGCCTCGAGGGTCCGGGCGATCTCCTGGCGCGCCTCCTCCAGTCGCTCCCGGCGTTCCTCGAGAGCCCGTTTCCGTTCGGCGAGCGCGTCCGCCGCCTCCGCCGCCTCCTCCATCGCCGCCGCCAGCCGGGCTTGGGGCTCGTTCAGCAGCCCGGGCAGGACGGGAAGGTCCGCCACCAGCTCGGCCACCTCCCGGCGCGCCGCTTCCGCCTTCGCCCCGACCCCTTCGATCCTGCTCGCGCCTCTGCGACCGGCGTCGGCGGAGTCCTTCTCCCTCCCCTTGGCTCGCCGGCGGTCCTGGACCCAAGTCGCGATCAAGAGCGCACCGCAGAACGCGACGACGGCGGAGACGCCCAGGGCCGTCTCTGCCCCGAAGCGTGCGAGGAAAGCGGCCCACGGCGGCACGGCGTCGGGGAAGTACACGATCGAGAAGGCCGCGGCTGCTCCGAGCGTCGTCGGCACGCCCGCCGCCAACCGCAGCCAGCCGGGCCGGTCGGCGTCCCGCAGGCCGGCCAGCTCGTCCTGGATACCTTCCTCCACGCTTCGCCGCTTCTGCACCAAGTGTCGGTACGCCTCCACCCGCGACCCGAGCTCCGCCACCGGCAAGGTCCTCAGCGCGCCGACCTGCGCCTCTTCCCACTCGCCCCACGGCGCCGAGAAGAGGCCCTGCGCCCGCTCGTCGCACAGCCGAGACGCGTCGCGGACCTCCTGCTTCGCCTTCGCCTCCTTCTTCTCCAGCTCCGGCAGCCCCGCGATCCGCCGCGCCGCCTCCTGCAGCCGGCCCGCCGCCTCCGCGACCCGCTGGTGACGCTCCTCGTACGTTCCGATCCGGTCTCGGGCGCCCGCCGCCTTCGCGTCGCATTTGGCGATCCGTCCTTCGGCCTCCTGCCGCTTCCGCTGCACCTCGACCAAGCGGTCCGCCGGGTCCGGGGGCACGCCGTCGAGGGCCGCCCCGTCGCCGGCCCGCTCGCGCAGCGCCGCGACCCTGGCCCGCGTCCGCGCCACGGGCCGCAACCGGTTCATCCGGCGCTCCAGAACCCGTCTTCGCTCTTCCAGGCGCGCATGATCCGCCAGAACGGCGGCAAGCTCCGCCTCCGCCTCGGCCTGCCGCCCCACCAGCCGACGAAGCTCGCGATCCGACTCCAGGGCCTTCCGGCGCTGGTCCTGGAGCGCCCGCAGCTCTTCCGACAGCATCCGCGCCAGGGGCTTGCCCCGCTGGTCGGGGCGCCAGAGCGCGTTGGCGTCGGCAAGGAACTCGGCGGCGACCGCCCGGGCCGGTCGCAAGTCGGGGGCGCCCATGGCGCCCGTCAGCCGGTCCTGCACGCGCTCCCAGCTCTCGCTCTTCAGCGCCGCCAGCTCGGGAAGAGATATGGCGTACACCTGCCGAAAGACCTTCCGCGACACGTGCCGCGCAAAGGGCAGGGGCCGGTTGCGCAGGTCGTCGGTGCGCCCCGCCGCCGTCGTCCGCCCCCAGCCCGCCGAGGGCAGGAGCCGTCGATGAACCTCCAGCTCGCTGCCGTCGTCCAGGCGGACGCGGGCCTTCGCCTCGGGCGGCCCGCCGTCCCAGGGCGCGTAGGGGTGCTTCGCGGCGAGGGCCGGTCGGAAGCCGTAGAGGAGGGTGGTCAACAGGGAAAAGAAGGTGGACTTGCCGCTCTCGTTGGGTCCCAGCACCACGACGACGGAGGGCAGCGGCGCGTCGCCCGTGCGCACTCCTTCGAGCCGACCGTAGCGCGCGACCTCCACGGAGTCGAACCTCATGTTCCGCCCTGCTCCGCATCGAGCATCCGGGAGGCGGCTTCCTCGGGCGCTCCCTTCATCAGCTCCCGGAAGTAGTCGCCCACGGAGCCGTGCTGCTCGGCGCTGTACCCCGCCAACTCCCCTTCGGACACCCCCAACTCCTCTTCGCCGGCGGACACCTGGGCGGCGAGACGCAGAACCGCGCCCAGCACGTCGCGACGCTGGACGTGATCGGCGACCCGCACCGGCGGATGCAGCCTCTCCGCCCGCACTTCGACGCCCAGAGCCCCCAGCCGGCGGGCGATCTCGTCCTCCAGCGTCGCCGCTTCGTCCGGCCTTCGGAGCTCCGCCCAGAGGGGGGAAGGTCCTTCCAGCTCGAACGTCGCCATCCACTCGACGCCCGTCCCCGGGTCGTCCTTCCTGGCGGCTTCCCACGACCGCACCGCCGCCGCCGCCAGCCGCCGCAGCGTCGAAGCCTCTTTCAAGGCGGACACGGACGCCTTCTCCCACCGGATGGGGGCGAACTCCCGGAACTCCACGGCGGGCCGCTCCGGTTCGCTCAGATCCACCAGCAGGCCGCCCTTGGGCCCGGTCTCTCCCGGGTTTCGGCCCTGAAGATTGCCCGGGTACCAGATCGGCGGCTCGTCGGAGAGGGCTTGCCGGATGTGGACATGTCCCAGCGCCCAGTAGTGGAACCCGGCGGCCTGAAGGTCGGCGATACGGGAGGGCGCGTAGGGCCGGTGCACGCCGGCGTCGCCGGCCGCCGACGCAAGGGTGTGGAGCAGGGCCGCCTGAGGAAGGCGGGTGTCCGCCTTCGGACGCATCCGCCGCGAGAGGTTCTCGGTTTCCTCGGCGGTGGCGTGGCCGGCCCCGGTCACGTATCCGGCGACTTCGCCGCCGCGTCCCCGGACGGCCACCGTCTCCGGCTGTCCGCCGCAGATCACGGCGGCGTTGGCGGGCCACTCCAATGCGCCTTCTCGCGGGGCCGCGCCCGGATCATGGTTGCCCGCCGCGTAGACGAACTGGACCTCGGCTTCCTCGAGGCGCGCGACCTGCTGGAGCAGGAAGCGCTCGGTTTCGAGGGAGAGGCGACCGCCGTCGAAGAGGTCTCCCGCCACCAGCACGGCGTCCACCTTCTCGGCGACGGCGGCCTCGACGCAGCGGCCGAACGCTTCCCGCGAGGCCTGCCGCAGTCGGGTCCGCACCTCCTCGGATCGGCCCGAGAAGGTCGTGTCCAGGTGAACGTCCGCAATGTGAAGGAAGCGCAAGCGCAATCTCCGTTGGATGACGTCCTTTGCCGCCCGGGAAGGCGTCGACGACGCCTTGGAGGGCTTCGGAAAGCTTGTAAATAGTAACCTTCGTTGCTAGACTTGTCCGAAAGCATTCCGAGGATCGGACGGCTCACCTTTCGAGGAGTTGCTCCCCAATGAGCTCGCCAGAGGACGTCCAAGAAGTCCTCTCTTGCCTTCGGACCTCGCTGGACGACGAGCGCTTCCGACTGGCCCGGCAGTTCGTCCCCATCTTCCTCGGCAAGGCCCCGCTGGACTTGCTCGAGGAGCGGACCTCGGAAGAGCTGGGCCGCATGTGCATGGACTCCCTCCGCTTTCTGGAGGCGAGTCGCCCCGACCGGGTGGACGCCGAGGTCGTCAACCCCGACGAGGACAGGACCGGGTGGTACGCCCCCGTCACGGTCGTGCGGACCAACATCTCCGAGCGGCCCTTCATCGTGGACACGATCCGCGAGTACCTGTCCTCCCAGGACCTGCGGATCCGCCACTTCGTCTACCCCCTCATGACCGTCGAGCGCGACGAAGAGGGCCGGGTTGCAAGGGTGGGCCCCGCCGACCGCAGCGGCCGCTCCGAGTCCGTCGTCCACGCCGAAGTGGGACGGGTCACCAGCGCCGAGACCCTCGACACCCTTCGCCACGAGATCGCCCGCCGCCTCGGCGACGTGGTCAGGGCCACCGACGACTTCGAGTTCATGATCGACAAGATCAACGACGTGGTGGCGGAGCTGCGCTTCCTTTCCCGCGAGGTGCAGGAGCGCCGGGACGAGCTGCGGGAGATACAGGCGTTCCTCCGCTGGCTGCGGGACGACGGCTTGGTCTTCCTGGGCTACCGCGAGTACAACTTCGAGGAGATGGAGGACGAGGAGACGGGCGAGGCGGAGACGGTGGTGCGGGTGGAGGCGGGCTCCGGGCTGGGCATTCTCCAGGACGAGGGGAGCTCCACCTTCGCCCGCCCGGTGCCGTTCAGCCGTCTACCCGACGAGATGCGCCGGAGAGCCCTCCACGGCCCGACGCTCATCATCAGCAAGACCAACGCCGAGTCCACGATCCACCGCCGGGCGCGGATGGACTACGTCGGCGTCAAGAAGCTGCGATCCGACGGCTCGGTGGCCGGCGAGCACCGCTTCCTGGGCCTCTTCACCTCCAAGGCGTACGCCGAGCCTGCAAGGGACATCCCCATCCTTCGGGAGAAGCTGAAGACGATCCTGGGCCGCTCCGGCGTGGCGGAACGCTCCCACGACTACAAGGAGATCATCACGATCTTCGACTCCCTGCCCAAGGAAGAGCTCTTCCTGGCGTCGGAAGAGGAGATCGAGAGGGACATCCGCACGATCCTGACCCGGTACAACACGAAGGGCGTGATCGTGTCGGTGCGGCGCGACGCCCTGGGCCGAGGCGTGTCGATCATGGTGGTGCTTCCCCGGAACCGCTTCTCGGGCGAGTTCCGACGGGAGCTGGAGGAGCGGCTGACCACTCGCTACGACGCCCAGATCCTCAACTACCACTTGGCGATGAGCACCGGCGACCAAGCTCGCCTGCACTTCTACCTGGGGGGACCCGACGCCCGCCTGGACGAGGTGACCGCAGGGGAGCTGGAAGAGACGGTGGCCAAGCTGGCCCGCTCGTGGCGGGACGAGGTGCGGGAGCGGTTGGGAGAGGTCCGTCCTCCCGACGACGCCCACAGACTGGCCAACCGCTACGCCGCCGCCTTCGCCCCCGAGTACAAGGCCGCCACCGACCCGGGCGCCGCGGTCCGCGACGTCCTCGAGCTGGAGGAGATGAAGGCTGCGGGGACCAGGGAGTCGGCCCGGTTCTACGACGACCCCGGGGGAGAGGGCGAGCGCGAACTGAAGATATACGTCCGGGGCCGGCGGATCGTGCTCTCGGACTTCATGCCGGTGCTGGAGAACTGCGGCCTGCGCGTGGTCGGGGTGTCGCCCTTCGAGCTTCGGCCCAACGGGGGCGAAGAGGGCTCCGTCATCTACAGCTTCGCCGTGCAGGCGTCGGCCGGAGAGGGACTGGACGTGAGGGGCCGAGGCCGGGTCCTCTCCGAGGCGATCCTGGCGGTCCGGGCGGGCGACGCGAGCAACGACGCCTTCAACCGGTTGGTCCAGCGCACCGGAATGGCGTGGAGGGAGGCCGACGTGCTCCGGGCCTACGCCGGCTACGCGTTCCAGATCGGCGCCGTCCCCAGCCGCCAGGTCCTGGTCTCGGCGCTGGAGGCGCACCCGGAGATGGCGTTGCTTCTCTTCCGGCTCTTCGAGGCCCGGTTCGACCCGGCCCTGGGCCCCGCCGCCGACGGAGTCCTGCTCGGCGACGGCGTCTCGGGCGGCGACGGCGGTTCCGGCGGCACGGACAGGCGCGGCGCGGCCGGCGACGGCGTCTCGGGCGACCGAGAGGTCCGCGTGGCCGCGGCCCGCTCGCGCATCCCGGACGCGCTGGCGGCCGTGCAGTCCCTGGCCTTCGACCGGGCGCTCCGGGCGCTGTGGACCGTCGTCGAGTCCACGGTCCGCACCAACTACTACCGAGGCGGAGGCCGGAGCCCCGTCGTCAGGTCGGGGGGCGTGCCCTACGTCTCGTTCAAGTTCGACTGCGCCCGTCTCCAGGAAGTCTCCAAGAACCGGCTGGAGTTCGAGGTGTGGGTCCGCTCGTCTCGGATGGAGGGGATACACCTCCGGGGGGCCCGCGTGGCCCGGGGCGGAGTGCGCTACTCGGACCGTCCCGACGACTTCCGCACGGAGATCCTCGGGCTGGTCTACACCCAGATGGTCAAGAACGTGGTGATCGTTCCCAGCGGCTCCAAGGGGGGGTTCGTGTGCCTGCGCTCCTTGCCCGCGCGGAGGCCATGGCCGGAGAGGTCAAGGAGCAGTACTGCACCCTCGTGCGGGGGCTGCTGGACGTGACCGACAACCTGAACCGCGACGCGGCCCTGCCCAAGGAAGTCGTCTGCTACGACGGCTTCGACCCCTACCTGGTCGTGGCCGCCGACAAGGGGACCGCGCGGTTCTCGGACGTGGCCAACGCCGTGGCGGCCGACTACGGCTTCTGGCTGGGAGACGCCTTCGCCTCGGGCGGCTCCAACGGCTACGACCACAAGGAAGTGGGGATCACCGCCGGAGGGGCCTGGGAGTCGGTCAAGCGGCACTTCCGCGAGATGGGCAAGGACGTGGCGACCGAACCCTTCACGGCGGCCGGCATCGGCGACATGAGCGGCGACGTGTTCGGCAACGGCATGCTCCTCTCCAAGGCGGTCCGACTGGTGGCGGCGTTCGACCACCGCCACGTCTTCATCGATCCGGACCCCGACCCGGAGAGCTCTTGGCAGGAGCGCAAGCGCCTCTTCGACCTGGGCGGCTCGTCGTGGGACGACTACGACCGGAGCAAGCTGTCCAAGGGGGGGACGATCGTCTCCCGCAGCCTCAAGTCGGTCGAGCTCGCCCCCGAGGCCGAAGCAGCGCTGGGGCTGACTCCCGCCTCCGGTCCCCTGGACGGCGAGAGCCTCATCCGGGCCGTCCTGGCCGCGCCGGTGGAGCTGCTCTGGAACGGCGGAATCGGCACCTACGTGAAGGGCGTCCACGAAACCCACGCCGACGCCGGCGACCCCGCCAACGACGCGGTGCGGATCAACGCCAACCGGCTCCGCGCGAAGGTCGTGGGCGAAGGCGGCAACCTGGGGTTCACCCAGGCCGCCCGCGTGGAGTATGCGCTGGAGGGGGGACGGCTCAACACCGACGCCCTGGACAACTCGGGCGGCGTGAACCTGTCCGACCGCGAGGTCAACCTCAAGATCCTCCTCAACGAACCGCTCCGGCACGGCGAGGCCACGCTGGAGGAGCGCAACGAGCTGCTGCGAAGGCTCAAGGCCACGGTCGCGGCCCAGGTGCTCCAGGACAACGAGTCCAACAGCCGCGCCGTGTCCCTGGACGAGTACCGGGCCCGCATGGGGGTGGACCACTTCTGGGCCCTGATGGGCGACCTGACCCGTGCCGGCGTGCTGGACCGGGACGCGGAGGGACTCCCCTCGTGGGACGTCCTGGCGACCCGGCGCAAGGCCCATCAGTCCCTGACCCGTCCCGAGCTCGCCGTCCTCCTTTCCTACGCCAAGCTGCACCTGACGTCGGCGTTGCTGGCGTCGGACCTTCCCGACGACCCCGCCGCCGCGGCCTACTTCTACGACTACTTCCCGCCCGAGGCCATGGAGTTCGCCGGCCGCGACCGGGCGGCGAAGCACAGGCTGCGGCGCGAGATCGTGGCCAGCCAGCTCACCAACGACCTGGTGGACATCATGGGCGCGGCGTTCGTGGCGCGGGTGGCGCGGGAGACCGGGCACGAGCCCGAGGAGGTGGCCCGGGCGTGGCTGGTGGCGGCCCGCCTGACCGGCCACGGCGCCCTGGTGGCGGAGATCCGGGCTCGGGAAGGCGCCGTCTCCGCCGGGGTGGCCTACCGCTGGACCCGGGGACTTGCCCGCGTCCTCGACCGCACGACCCGCTGGGTCCTCTCCAGCTGCGACCCGGAAGACTCGACCACCGAGCTGGTGGAGCGGAACCTGGAGGGGTTGGAGTCGCTGCGGGGCCGGTTCGACGAGATCGTGTCCGGCGAGGATCGCCGCGTCTACGTCTCCCTGCTGAGCGAGACGCGGAAGCAGGGCGTGGACCAGGAGTTCGCCCGCCGGTTCCTGACCCTCCGCTTCTTGGACGGCCTGCTGGAGATCCTGCGCATCTCCCGCACCACCTCGGCCGATCCGGTGGAGGCGGCGCGCACCTACTACTTGGTCACCGAGGAGCTGCGGCTCCCTTGGCTGATGCGCGGCATCGAGAAGGCGGGGAGGCAGGGGAAGTGGGAGCGGCGCTGGGCTCTGGGCCTCGCCCACGACCTGGGCGCCGTCCGGCGCCGCCTGACCAAGGACGCCCTGACCGGCCGGGTCGCGCCGACCGACGGCCTGGGCTTCGCCGACCGCGAGGGCCGTCTGGACCGCTTCCACGACCTCCTGGAGGAGATGCAGGGCGAAGAGGCGACCTCCCTGGCGAGCCTCTCGGCGGCGGTCCAGGAGATCCGGCACCTGGGGGAGGGGTAGGTGTGGGAGGGGCAGGCTTGCCCGACCGCCTGGACGAGACGGGCGGAACTCCTCGGCACACCGCGCGGGCCCGCCGGGCCGTGCGGCAAAGACCAGCTCCTGGGGGTCGGCGCATCTTCCTTTGCATTCCGGCTGAGGCAGGGATATCGTCATGATGCGGTGGCGAATCGGCCGCCGCTGCGGTGACCTTTAGCATGGCCGTGCAAACTGCCTTTGGCGACCTGACGGCCCGCCCCGCCGTCCAACAGGAGTCCTCGCGATGAAGCCCGTGTCCCTGGACGTACTCTTCAACAACAAGATCTTCCGCATCCCGGACTACCAGCGTGGATTCGCGTGGCAGACGGAGCAGCTCCGCCAGTTCTGGGACGACTTGGTCAACCTCGCCGAAGGCCGTTCGCACTACACGGGCCTCATCACCATGCGGGAAATTGCCACCGACAACACCGACCGGTACGGGAAGGAACAGTGGCTCATCAGGGATTTCTCCCATCGCGCCTACCACATCGTGGACGGCCAGCAGCGCCTGACCACTCTTGTAGTCCTTCTCCAGGCGTTCGTCGAATTGAAGAGAAGTCTTTGCAAAGACGAGTCCGACAGGGAGATCTACGTCTCCGAGAGTCTCACCATAGACGACGTCGTCGAGAAGTACATCGTCAGGAAGCATCCGAAGGGCATCTACCGGACATACAAGTTCGGCTACGACGCCGACAACCCCAGCGACAAGTTCTTCCGCCACAAGATCGTTGGAGAACCGGACAGGGGCGCGGTCGACGAAACCTTCTACACGCTGAACTTGACTCGAGCCAAGGAGTACTTCGCCAAGCGCCTGAGGCAGCTCTACGAGTCGGCTGGGATCCCTGGACTTCAGGAGATGTACTCGAAGGTCACCCGGTCGCTGCTGTTCAACGAATACGTCATCGAGGACGAATTCGACGTCTACGTCGCCTTCGAGACGATGAACAACCGGGGAAAGCCGCTGTCGAACTTGGAGCTTCTCAAGAATCGGCTCATCTACCTCGTGACGCTCTACCCCAACGACTGCTTGGACGCCGTAAGCCGAGAGGATCTCCGGCAGCGCATCAACAAGGTCTGGAAGGGAGTCTACCACCAGCTGGGACGCAACAAGGCACACCCGTTGAACGACGACGAGTTCTTGCGTGCCCACTGGATCATGTACTTCGGCTTCGATTCTAAAGCGAACTACAGCCACTTCCTCCTGGACGACTACTTCTTCCCTCGGCGGGTACAAGATCCCGCCGCCGCGACGGTCCACCCCCAGGGGCTTCTTGGAACCTGCCGAGATCGACAAGTATGTGGTCAGCTTGGGCGCCTCGGCGCCTCATTGGTTCAACCTTCACTTCCCTCGCAAGTCATACCCACCTCTGAAAGGCGCGGAGGTCGTAGCTCTGCTCAAGCTGCAGCGGGCGGGCGTCCGATACTTCAAGCCCCTAGTCATGGCCGTGCTCAAGAACGAGGCCGAATCGGCGAAGCGCACGGAAGCCTTCAAGGGCATGGAGCGATTCGTCTTCCTCGCGTTCCACGTGCACGGAATGCAATGGAACTACGCTCGGCCCGAATTCCTGAGGGCGGCTCGCCAAGTGGACCGCGAGGAGATCGGCCTGGCCACGGTCCACAAGAAGCTGTCAGGTCGTCTGTCCGTAATGCTCGGAGAGGACGGGACGCTCAAGCAGCGTTGGTTCCGAAACCTCATGGCAAGAAAGTTCGCCGACGGCGGCTACGGCTACTACGCATGGAGCGGCCTGCGTCACTTGCTCTTCGAGTACGAACTGCACCTTCAGGGCCGACGCCTAAGCAAGGTGTCGTGGGAGCACCTCAAGAAGTCCAAGCGCGACATGGTAACCGTGGAGCACATCGCGCCGCAAGGCCCGAACAAACATTGGCGACCGGCGTTCAAGAAACACCACGCCTTTCGGGACCTGGATGGGCAGGAAGGCGACGCGACGTTCCGCGAACTGTACCACAGGCACGTCAACTCCCTCGGCAACCTGCTCCTGCTGTCCCGCTCCGTGAACTCGGCGCTTCAGGACCATTCCTTCGAGCGGAAGAAGAAAGCGTGGCGCGATTCCGAGGGCAACACGTTGCGGGACGGATACGCCAACGGTTCCCACTCCGAACTCGAGGTCGCCATGCAAGAATCGTGGGGTCCCGAAGAGATCCGCAAGCGCGGCATGAAGCTGCTGACCTTCTTCGAGGACCGCTGGCAGGTGCGGTTTCGGAGCGAGGAAGAGAAGGAGCGCCTCTTGATGCTCTCCGTCGACTCGTAGTCCCGACGCGCTTCCCACGCCGCGTAAGCGAGTCAGCCTCGGTCGCCTGGAGCGCGACCAACGACGCTGACGCTGCCGGTCGCGACTTCCAGCAGCACTCCCTCCTTGAGTCCGACCGCGGGAACCACGATCCGATCCGCCTGGGCAAGCTTCGCGAAATAGCGGTACACCAACGCCGCGGGAAGGATTACGTCGGCGCGGTCGGGGCGGAGCCTCAGGTCGCGGATCCGCTCGGCCACCGACATGGACGAGAGCATCTGGATTACGGCTTCGAGGCGACGGAGCGAGAGCACGGCGATCTTCAGAGGGTCCACATAGGCGAGGGCAAGCTGGGCGATCGACTCGACGTTGCCTCCGGTGGCTGCCAACGCCACTGGAACCCTGCGGTTGCCGGGGTGCGGGACGACCAGCGGCTCCAGCTGCCGGGCAACCCACTGCCGCAGCGTGTCGTGACAGCCCTCGGCCGCTTCCAGCGTTTCCAGCAAGCGGACGGTGCCGACGCGGTGGGATTGGCTCCAGAGAATCCGCTCGTGGTCCACTAGCGACACCTCCACGCTGCCTCCTCCCAGGTCCACGAGCATCCAGCACCCGCGGGAGAGGTCGATCCGCCGACCCACGGCCAGGTGGACCAGGCGCGCCTCCTCGTCCCCCGTGATCGGCTCCAGCTCGATGTCGGATTCTGCCCGGATTCTGTTCAGGAATCTGTCGCGGTTGGCGGCCTCCCTCGTGGCGCTGGTCGCCACCGCTCGATAGCGCTCCACGCCCAGGGCGTCCATCTCCGCTCGGAAGCCCCGGAACGCAGCCGCCCCCTGGGCCAGCGTCTCGTCGTCCAGCTCGCCTTCCGTGAAGACCCGGTGCCCAAGCCGCACGGACACCCGCCTGCGGACCACAACCTCGTAGCTGGCCGGACCGCTAAAGTCCGCAACCATCAGCCGGATCGCGTTGGACCCTGCGTCGACGGCTGCGACCCGAACCGGGAAGGAAGCGCTCAACCGGCGGGTTCCGCGACGCCGACTACTCGCTCTTCCTTCCGAACGCCTTGACCCACCCCGGAAGGCGGCCAAGCGCGAAGATCGCAGCCAAGCTGATCACGGTCGAGCCCCCGAGGGTCGTAGCGAAGGATTCGTAGCCCGCGTAGAGCGCGATCATCGAGCAGGCCAGCACGGCGAGGACGACCACGAAGCCAAGCCGTCGACCTTGCTTGGTGTTCGAAATGGCGGCCGCCAAAGCGGTGCGGCCGAACTCGATCTCATGATCTGCCGCCTTCTCGGCCATCCGAACCACGCGCTCCGCGCCACCGGGCACCACGTCGTCGTACTGCTTCAGCATGAGGGGCGGAGGCAGAGGACCCGTCACCTCGCGAAACGCAGTCCAGCAGGCCGCGGAAACCCTCTTCGTGCTCCGGCGCATGATGTCGTCGGCCTTGTGGGCGCCGACATCCTCGTAATCGACCACAGGCCACAGATCGAGAAGAGAACCCAACCCGGCGATGAAGGGCCGTACTCGAGGGTGCCGACCCGCGGCCACCGAGTCATGCCTCTGTTCCATCAACACCGGTTCTCCCTTCGCCAGCTGGATGTCCCTCCATGACATGCTGCCCGAATACTAACACGGTTCTCTCCGGCCTGCTGGCTGCTGGAGTCAGGCAAGGCGCAGCGGTGCCCGGGCCGCCGCCGTCCCCGGTCCGTCGCCTTGTCTCGTGTCGGCAGCTGGTGTATGTATGGTGGCACGAGACCATGAGGTTCTGTGTGTCCATGAGCAACCCGCAGCAAGAGACGCAACCTTGCCCGCCGATCCGCCCAGCAGCCGGATTCCCGTCGGAACCCAGTTCTCGCCTGGGCTGATCTCCCTTGCCGACTTCATTGCCGCAGTCGTCCGGCATTCCGGCGACAAGGCGTCGATGGAGGAGGCGGTGTGGTCGCCCCCCGTAAGAACCGAGTCGGTTGCCAGGCCACCGACCAAGAGGCGAGCCAGCTTGCCCCTCGAGGCGGCTGTCCAGTACGGTCTCCTGACCCCCGGCAACTACTGCGCAACCGATTTGGCGCGGGAGCTGCACCGTCTGGAGGGCCAGTCGCTCTTCGACCGGTTCGCCAGGCATGTCCTGCTGAACTGCGGCGGCCTGCGCGTCGTTGAAGCCGTTCAGCAGATGCAGGCCGACGACATGAGGGTCACGGGAGACGGCTTGGCCGAGTATCTCACGGCACAAGGGTTCCGGGTGAGCGTGCACAACACCGCAGTCAACACTCTGCGATTGTGGCTTTCTCGGGCCGGGATCTTCCCTGTTGGGCGTTCCCGCGCCTGGACCGTCGACGAATCGGCCAAAAAGCGCGTTCTCGGTCTTGACGACGATCAGATCCTGACGCTGGCAGGACTGTCGCCCGCGCAAGTGGCCTTCGTGGAGGGCCTGTGCGTCCTTCGTCCAGAGGGATGGGTGCGCGCCAGCGAAGTACGCGACTGGGCGGAGACGTTCCGAGGAGTCTCGATTGGACGCGGTTCGCTGCCAAAGGAGGTGCTCAACGCACTCCAGGAATCGGGACTCGTCGAGTATCGGACCGGTGGGACCAGGGGCGGCAAGGCGTCGCAGACCAGGGTGACCGACAAGTTCGACCGGGAAGTCTTGCTGCCGTTCGTCACGAAGGCGATTCGCGACCTGGACGCGTCGGTCAGCGCCTACTACAAGAAGCGCCCGGAGGACATATACGCGGGTCTGGAATCCCAAGACGGACACGTGAAGGGACAAGCCCTCGAAGCGTTCGCCATATTCGTCATGCGGCTCATGGGCCTTCGTTTCGCCGGCTGGCGGAAGCGCGCCGAGGCCGAGGTGGACGCCCTGTTGGAAGGCGTCCTTGGTCCCGTGGCCACGCGTTGGCAGGTCCAGTGCAAGAACACGCCGAGCACTGCCGTTCGGCTGGAAGAGGTCGCCAAGGAGGTGGGCCTGCTGCCGCTGACGCGGGCAACCCACGTCCTGTTCGTCGCCAACTCGACGTTCTCCGACGATGCCAGGCGATACGCACGCAACGTGATGAAGACCATGCCGGTCGGCATCTACTTCCTGGATCGGCGCGACTTCCAAGCTCTGCGGTCAAGTCCCGAAAAGATCACGGCAATCTTGAAGGAGCAATCCGCCTCCATGCTTGCGGCTGGTCGACCGGCCATCTTCAAGGGTTGAGTGGTCGGCCCGCCGAGAGCCGCGCCTACGGCTCCAGCTTCAAGAGATCACGTTGCGACGGCAGAGGATTGGTGGATTCCTCCAGACGCTTCGACATGGGAGGGCGTTCTTTCCCGCCGTCGGCGGCAAGAGGCTCCGTGGGCGGGCCGTCCCAAAGCAGGTCGGGTCTGGGTATCCTGTAGTAGTTGCCCGGATCCTTGACGTCTTTGGTTTCCCGCGGAACAACGGGTCGCGCAAAGCGTCCTTTGGCGCCTTCCAGGTACTCCTCGATCATCTCCACGCAAGTCCACCTGCGACCAAGCCGTTCGCACACTTCGCCAGTCATGCAGGAGCCGCCAAAGGGATCCAACACGGAATCACCTTGGTCCGTGAGCATGCGGACGAAGAACTCCGGTATCTCCGCTGGAAAGCGCGCGGGATGGGGCTTGATGCCGCGCTGCTTGCAGTAACGCTGGTAGAAGGAGTTGCTTTCCGTATGCGCTACTGCAATGAGGTTGGGTGGAATTGCCGCCCCATTGTCGCGAGCGAACTTCTCGCTGATGTTGTGTCCGCTGGGTCTTCTCTGGGCTTTGTACCCCATGCGCAGCAGGCTCCGCATGCTCTTGCTGTACGGGTGCAGCACGCGCCGGTTCGTCGCCTTCGGCCACTCGCTGGGCGACAACCAGTAGACCGAATTCACAGCGTCCTTGACCCGGACCCGCCTTATGTTCACCCATTCCGCAGGCGTAGGCAGCTTGGACGGGTTCCACCAGTAGAACTCCTGGGCCAAGTGGAACCCCAGTCGCTCGCACAACATGATCAGCAGCTTGAAGTGATAGAGGCTCCGGGTCGGAGCGCCCTTCTTCCAGGCGCCTCCGATATCGATGACCAAGCTGCCCTGCGGCTTGAGGATGCGCTTGAACTGTTTGCCGAAGGCGTAGAACCAGTCCACGTAGCGATCCGCGTCTTCGTTGCCGTAGTCCTTCTTGCGAACCAGCCCGAACGGAGGACTTGTGACCACCAAGTCCAGGCATCGGTCGTCCATGGCCGTCATGTAGGCAAGGGAGTCCCCAAGCACTGCACGGCCCAGTGGGGTCCGAATCGGGACTTGGGCGTTCAGCTCGCCGTTCAACGTGAGCCTCCCTGGGACGGGCTGGGCCTGACTCGAACTCATGGGATCGTACCTTTCTCCGGTCTGCCCTGCAACCCGGTTCGGATTGGAGCCCCCGGGAGTCGGCCCCGGAGAGCTGGAACTGGAAAGGTCGCCCTGGAGCCGCTGCACGCGAATGGCTGAACGGGACAGGCGCATTGCCGGATGGGACACGACACCTGTATCCCCTGTTTCCCGCACCGTCTCTTCGTCAGCGTCCGTCGATCGATCCGCGTGCGCCGACTCCTCGGCCCCCCTCAGCTCGCCGGCCGTCGCCGCTCTGCCGCGCCGTAGTGGATGCCGTTGAAGAGCAGGGTGAAGGTGCCGTGGGGCTGGGCCCGGAAGGTGACCTTGGGGCCGAAGAGGAAGAGCTTCCCGTCGCCGACGTCGGCCTCGACCATGCTCGTGCCGCCTTCCAGGCGCTCCTGCCCCCAGGCCCATCCGCTCACCAGCGGCGTCGGCGAGTCGTACCACGCCAGGCGGCGAACCCCTTCGGCGCCCTCGCCGATGCGGAAGACCGGGCTGTGGCTGTGGAGGACGTGGACCCGCTCGCCCAAGCCGTGGGTGACCGGGCTGCCGTGCTCGACCTGGATGTCGTGGATCGACCCGGGAGTGAAGTAGTCGTCGCGGCTCAAGGGGCGCCCCTCTTCGTCCACCAGGTAGTTCTCCAGCGGCAGGCCCAGCTCGGCGCCCAGAGCGGTGGACGTGCCGACCGCGATCACCGCGCCGCCGTTCTCCATGAACTCGCGGAGCGCCGGGACGCTCGCCTCCGCCGACAGCGCCCCCAGCCGCGCCCGCAGGGAGTCGGGGAGCGTGGCCGCGAACTCCCCGCCGGCGCCGCCGCGGCCCCCTCCGAAGCCGCCGCCCCGGCCGGCCTGCATCGCCCCGTCGGGCAGCACGATCACGTCGAAACGGTCGCGCAGCCCGCCCGCGTCGATCTCGGGCGGGTAGACCACCTCGAAGTCGAACTCGAAGCTCTCCAGCACCAAGCGGGTCCACCCCGACGGCATCGAACCTCCGTACCGATCCCACAGGCCGACCCGAGCGCTGGACAGCTCCAGCGCGGCCCCCGTCGGCGCCTCCGCCACCCCGTGGAACGCGACGCCGCTCTCCTCCGCCCATGTCTCCAGCGTCTTCCGGTCCACGGCGTCGGCGGGGAAGTAGAACGCTCCGGCGGGGAACGACGCACCGTCCGAGCCCGACGCGCCAGGCGCCTCCTGGGCGTCCTCCAGCCACAGCGCCCGCCCGCCCGCCGCCAGCACGCGGTTGACGGCCACGAAGGCGTCGTTCACGTGGTCGGCCAACCAACCGGCGGGCGACTCGGGGCCGGTCACGGCGGCGGCCACGGTCTCGGCCGTCCAGGCAATCGGCTCGAAGGGGCCGTCGAAGCCGTCCAGCACCCGGTCGAACTCGACGCCCATCTGGAGGGCCAGCGTCCACCCGGCGTTGTCGTAGGGAGCGATCGGCGGCCCGCCCGGGTACTGGAAGTCGTTGGGGTGGTTCTGCGGCTCGAACATGTCGATCACGTGGGGCCGAAACGCCTGCGCCGTCTTCACCACGTAGGAGCCCGCCGGGTAGCTCGTGCCGCCGGCCTCGAACGCCGCCGAGGCCCGGTGGACCGTCACGCCGTTCTTGAGGAGCACGTTGACGAACTTGGTGGCGGTGGGAAAGTCCCACTGGTCCGACGGCAGGACGTAGCCCCGAGCGTCCCGCTTCGCCGGGTCCCGCAGGTAGGAGTCGTAGTCGTCCATGGAGCCCCTGGGGCCCAGCGCGTCGGTCGCCTCGTCGATCCACTTTGGCAGGACCGTCCACGAGTCGCGGCTGCCCCGCTCGATGGAGTTGGTCCCCATGCGCCAGATGTTGTACAGCAGGTGCTCCCGGTTGCGGGCGGCGTAGTCCAGCACGGCCCGGTTGGCGGTCTGGGAGTAGTCCACCGACTGGCGGAAGCGCCAGACGCCGGGCTCCACCGGCAGCGGCAGGTCGCCGTGGGTGATCTGGCGGGCGGGCAGGAAGGGGATCTCGATCGGCGTCGGGTGGCCGATCGTCTCGGTCAAGAGGCCGATCATGTTGTGGAAGTACGGGGTCGTGCGCAGGCCGCCGTTCCACCACGTGGAGTAGCTGGCGCCCCGGCGCATCGTCGTGCCCCCCTTGCCCTCGGCGACCATCCGGTGGTGCATCGCCGAGCCCACTTGGTCCAGGCTGGTGAGGATCAGCGGGTCCAGGTTGTGGTTCGGCGGGTCGCGGAACGGCGGCGCGAACATGACCGTGCCCTGCGGCCCCGTCTGGTGGTGGTTGTACACGATCTGCGGGAACCACTCCCGGTACACCACGCGGTTCATGTTCTCGGTCTCGGCCAGCGCCGACATGTAGAAGTCCCGGTTGTTGTCGTGTCCCGCGTACTTCTGGTACAGGACCGGCACGCCCCGGGTGGAGCGCTCCATGGGGTCGTCGTGGCGCATGTACCAGTCGGCCACCAAGTCGTGGCCGTCCGGGTTGGCGTGGGCCGCCAGCAGAATCACTTCGTCCAGGAAGCGCAGCGTCTCGGCGTCGTCGCGGCTTGTCATCTGCCACACCAGCTCCATCAGCTGCTGGGCGCCCAGGATCTCGGTCGCGTGCAGTCCGCCGTCGATCCAGACGACCGCCTTCCCCTCCGCCGCCATCGTCCGCGCTTCCTCTTCGGTCACGTCCTCGGCCAGCGCGAGCCGCCGCGCGATCTCCTTGTAGCGGTCCAGGTGGGGCCGGTTGGCGGGAGACGTGATCGTGGCCATCCACTGCTCCCGCCCCTCGGAAGTCCTCCCGATCGACTCCACCGTCATGCGGTCGGACTGCTCCGCCAGCAGGCGCCAGTACTCGGTCAGGCCCTCGTAGTTCACCAGCACGTAGTCCGCGCCCAGGGCGTGGCCGAACTGCTCTTCGGGGGACGTGAGCTGGGCTGCGGCGGGGCCGGCGGCCGGAACGAGGCCGGCGGCCGCTCCAAGGAAGGCCCATGCGAAGGCGGAACGGCGGGAACGTGTCATCTGGCGATCTCTTGTCGGTCGGGAGTGGGGGAAGCCGTGGGTCGTGCAAGCGTCGTCGGGGCGCTCCGGAGCGCTGCCTCCAGCGCGTCGAAGGGCAAGATGGCGCAACGTACCCGGCTGGGGAAGCGGCCGACGCCGGCGAGGGCTCGGAGGTCGCCCAGCGACTTGGGCAGCGGCGCCCCTTCGGGCGAGAGTCCGTCGACGAACGCCTGCCGGAGGTCGGCCAGGGACGCCGTGGAGACGCCGTGGACCGCGACCGTCAGCATCGAGGCGGCGGCCTGGGAGATCGAGCAGCCGCGCCCGTCGAAGGTGACTTCGTCGAAGGCGCCGTCCTCGACACGGGCCCAGATGCGGACCGTGTCGCCGCAGAAGGGGTTGTGGGCCTTGCCGGAGATGGCGTCGCCGCCGAGGGCGCCCCGGTTGCGAGGACGCCGGAAGTGATCTCGGATCAGGGCTTGGTGGAGTTCGCCAGTGCGACTGCCTGCCAAGGTTGCGCGCCTTCCGCGGAAGATTCACTGTCGGGTCCATGGACCAGCCCAGCCTGTACAGGAACGCCGACCCGGCGCTTGCGCAAGCCGTCCGTTGGGCCGACGCGGGACGACGGGTGGCCCTGGCGACCGTCGTCCGCACCTGGGGATCGGCGCCTAGGCGCGCCGGAGCCCACATGGCCGTGACGGACAGCGGGGAGTTCGCCGGGTCCGTGTCCGGCGGATGCATCGAGGGCGCGGTGGTCCAGGCCGCGATGGAGGTGATCGACTCGGGCGCGCCCCGGTCGCTGGAGTTCGGGGTCGCCAACGAGGTGGCGTGGGAGGTCGGGCTGGCGTGCGGGGGCAAGGTCCAGCTTCTGGTCGAGCGCGCGTCGTCGGGGCGAACTGCCGAGCGCTTCCGCGCGGAGGCGGGCGGGAGGTCCGTGGCGACCGGCGAGCGCGCAGCGGACGACGAGCCCGTCGAGCTCCTCCGCTGGGTGGTGCGCGCGCAGCGAGATCGGAAGGACATCGTGCTGGCGACGCGGCTGTCCGACGGCGCCAAGCGCCTGCTGGACGGGGTCGGGCGCCCCTTCGCCGGAGGTCGCCGGCGTCGGCCGCAGTGGAGCTGGCCTCCCATCGAAGGGATACTGGCGCCGGGGGCCGCTGCGGGGGCGGCTTCTCTGGGAGTGGGCGGCGACATGGTGGAACGGGTCGTCCGGTCCGGGGAGCCGCTGACCGTGGATGCGCCCGCCGGCCCCGTCTTCCTGCGTCCCTACGTCCGACCTCCCCGCCTCGTGATCGTCGGCGCGGTCCACATCGCCCAGGCGCTGGCCCCCATGGCGACGGCGACCGGTTTCCGAACAACGGTGGTCGACCCCCGCGAAGGCTTCGCCGCAAACGACCGGTTCCCCGGCTCGACGGTGGTGCGGGATTGGCCCGACCAAGCCCTGAAGCGCATGAGACTCGACCACCGCTCCGCCGTGGCCGCCCTCACCCACGACCCCAAGATCGACGACCCCGCGCTGCTCGCGGCCCTGGCCGGCGACGCCTTCTACGTCGGCGCTCTGGGAAGCCGCAAGACGCAGGCGGCGCGCAGGAAGCGCTTGGCCGCGACAGGCTGCACGCCGGAGGCGCTGGACCGGATTCGGGGCCCCATCGGGCTGCCGATCGGTGCCGCCACGCCGGAAGAGATCGCGCTGGCCACGCTGGCGGAGGTGGTCGCGGCCCTGCGGCTGGGGAGCTAGGCCAAGCTAAGAGGCTAGGGGGGAGGCGGCGCCCTACAAAGCAGCCTTAGCCCGCAACCGGCTTGCCCGCTCGCACGCTGGGTTCGGCGCACCACTTCCTTCGCAACACCTCCAGCGGCCCTTCCAGCGCCTCCCAGTCGAGCCCCAGCACGTCGCGCAGCACCCGGGCGTCCAACTCCTTGCGCACCGCGTCCCGCTCTGCCAGATACGCCGGCCGCAACTCGCGGTGCTTCATCTCCGCGAACACGGCCTCGGCGACGTCGAGCTGCTTCGGCGCCAAGGAAGTCACGTCGAGAAACGGCATCCGATCGATCGCCGTGACGGGCATCAGGCCCCGGCCGATCTGCTGCTTGCTCGCATGACACCAGTACTGGACCAGTCCCAAGGTCGTGTTGCCCCACAGGCAGTAGGCCTTCTCGTGAGCTTGGCTCGGGAGCTGCACGTTCGGCCATCCCCGTCCGCCGATCGTGCGCCCAACCGTGAACGCCGCCCCCAGGGACTGCGAAGTGAAGCTGAAGTCCCGGGTGTGGTGAACCCAGCTTCGCGCCGCCCAGATGTCGCGCGCCTTGGCGTCCCGGCCCTCGCGCACAAGTCCGTGCACGTCCGCCTCGACCACCATCTTCCGCTGAACGGCGCTGCGGTTGCGCCACAGCATCGGGTAGGCCGGCTCGCCGGAGATCGGATGGCGGTCGAACGGAGCCGACCTGTTGTTGGCGATGTTGTTGTCGGCCCATCCGACTATGGCGAACTCGCCGACCGGCCTTACGGGGACCGAAGGCGCCTGCTCGGGATCCGCTGTGGGCAACCACAACGAGCCCTGGGCGAGCTGCCATCCGGTCTGCACCACCATGGCGTCCAGCACCGGACAACACCACCAGGGGTTCGGGCCCAACGGGGCGCCGACCGCCCCGCCGACGACTTCTCCTCCAACGGCGAGCACGGTCCCTCCCACAGGTCCGTCCTCGACCCGGCGCAGGCGTTGCGGACCGGAAAGGACCCGCCTGATCGCCCTGGCCACCTCCGTCGCTTCCATGGCGTTGGCCGGCCGTCGTCGCAGCGTGACGAAGGCGCCGCGGCCGCCTCTGCGACCCCCCGGGGCCCGCTTCCGCGCGACGATCAGCGCTTCCGCCATCTTGGTGTCCGCCGACCACGATTGGTCGATCGGCCGGGGGCCCGCCAAGCTTATCACAGTCACGTCCTGGTAGTCCACGGTGAAGAGCGCCCGCGCGCGCGCCCAGCTCATCCCCGAAATCGCCGTCAACGGCAACACGAACGCCACCGTGCCTCCGGCTCTGCACATCTTGTCGGCAACCGCCACGAACGCCGAAGCGATGCCGGCCGATCCGTGATAGCAGAAGGTGCGCCGGCCGAGTTCCTTCATCCGATCGTCCATCTTCTTCTGGACCTGCTTGCTCGTCCCCAGCCCCCGGTACTGCTTCCAACTGCCCTCGGCGCCCGCCTCCCAGTCGGACATGGCTCGAGTGAAGGGCGGGTTCATGATCACCAAGTCCTGGCTCTCCGGCCGCGTTTCGACTGCGAACTCGCCCGTCCTGCCCGACTTGGCCGCGACGGCTTCGGGGGCGCTCATGGGAAAGAGCGAGGGCAGGGCGGCGCTGTCGCTCAGCAGGTCGAGCGACCCGACGGCCGTGCTCCTGTCGAGACGCTCCCCGTACTCCGCGATGAGAACCCGCGCCTTGTCGTAAAGGACGTTGGGGTGGACGGACGAAAGCATGGCCGCCGTCAGGTGAGCCGCCGACGGCACGATGTCGCACGCCGTGAGCGCCTCCTCGATCATCGTCTTGTGAAGGCGCGCGGGGTCGCCGCCGGCGAGTTCGTGCAGCTGGTTGAGACGATGGTACGCCGCGTGAATCAGCGTTCCCGTGCCGCAAGCGTAGTCGGCCGCGCGAAACGTCGTCATCCGCTCCGCGCTCCCCCACTCGCCTTCCGGCACGGCCAAGTGGGCCAGCAAGGCGGCGGACTCGGGACGGGTGTAGAACGACGCCAAGTACTTGCGGTCGCCGATGAAGCGCTGAAAGACGATGCCCGCCAGGTCGTGGGAGCGCGCCACGCCCAGCTCCACCAGCGCCGCGGCCGTGACTGCCGCCGCCCGGAGCGCGTCGTTGGCGTCCTTCGGGGGCGTGACGCCTGCCAGCAGTTCGCGCGCCAAGTGAAAGATCGACCAGTAGTTGATCTGCAGAATCCTGTCCCATTCGGCCAGGACGCCGGCTTGGCTCAAGTCGCGAGCGCCCTGCATCTGGGCAAGGCTGCGCACTCCTCGATTTCCTGCCAAGCCCTCCTGGAAGACCATCGCGTTCACGAGGACCGTGGCGGCGATCCCCAGCATCTGGTCCAACTTCGACTCGTCGTAGTCTTGGCGAAGGGCCGCCGCGATCCGCGCTTTCCAGTCCTCGCTTCTCGACGCCGCGCCGCGCAGCCGCCCGACGAGCTCGGCGACGCCGCGCTCGAGCACGTCGGTGGCGTCTCGGAGCGCGTCGGCGGACACTCCGGCGTGATCCACGAACACCGCCAAGTCGGCCACCGTGCCCGAGATGAAGCCCGAAGCTGGGAAGCGGCTGCACCCGTCGGCGGAGCGGCCGGCGAGGAGCGCGTACTCCAAGTGCGTTTCCGGTTTACGAAGGGCGCCGGCCACTTCCCCGGGCGTGTTGCATTGATCGAGGCCGAGACGAGGTGTCCGCAACGCGATCGACGACCGAACCGCTCCAGCGTGCTCGATCGCCGTCGAGTCCAAAACCTCGCCCAGGCGGGAACGCGCTTCGGCTTCCACTTGGCGTGCGGGCCGCCACTCGTTCTCGATCACCACGGGCTGCCTGCCGAAGCTCGTGACGACGATGTCGGGACACCGCTGATTGCCGACAAAGCACGGCTGCTCCGCGTACACCCGCCAGCGCGGGTTCATGCTCTGCAGCAAGTCCGCGAAGCTGCCGTTGACCAACTGCTCGGAGATGCGGGGGTTCATGGGTCCTAACCTACGACGCCCCACAACCCCAGCGGTGGCGCGGCCGCCGTCCCAGGTCTACGTTTTGCCAACGGCGCGCCTCGGAACGACGCATCCCCCCGCAACGGTCCATGCATTGAAGCGAATCCCCTGCAAGCCAGCAGGCCCTCCGAAGGGGCCTGCGCCGCCCGCGACCGCCGCGACGGCCCTGTGACGACGCCTGTCGCCCGCCGCAACGAGGCCCGCGCCGCCCCCGACGACGCCCGAGTCCCCTGCGACCAAGCCCGGCGCCCCGACCGCCGAACCGCCCTCAAGTCCGCGGTCGCCGGAGCCTTCGCCCTGGGCGCCTCCTTTCCGGCCCCGTTCGTCGCCTTGCGGCGCCACCGACTCTTCGGATGGTCCGCCCAGGAGTACTCCTCCCGCTGCATCGATCTGGCGACCGGGTCGCTGGTGATCGACATGCTGTTGCCCCTCGCGATCTCCAGATCGGTCCGGGAGCGCTGGGGCCCGGACCTGGAAGGCATGACGGCGCAGGAGGAGCAGGACTTCCGAGACTCGGAGATCGACGTCTTCCACATCGCCGTCGGGATCGGCGGACGCGACTTCGACGACCACTTCCGCAGAGCGCTGGCGTTCGTGGCGCAGCACAACTCGATCGTCGCCCAGCGGCCCGACCTCTTCGCTCGGATCGACTCCGCCGCCGACCTGGCTTCGATCCACGGCTCCGGGCGCGTCGGCATCCTCATCGGCACCCAGACCTCGTCCCACTTCCGCACCCCCGACGACGTGGACGCCTTCCACGGCCTGGGCCAGCGCGTCTCCCAGCTCACCTACAACTCCCGCAACCTGATCGGCAACGGGGCGACGGAGCGGATCGACGGCGGCATCTCCGACTTCGGCGCGTCGATCGTCGAGCGCATGAACCAGGTCGGCATGGCGGTGGACGTGTCCCACTGCGGCGACCGGACCACGCTGGACGCCTGCGAGCTGTCGTCGCGCCCGGTGCTCTTCACCCACTCCAACAGCCGCGTTCTTTCCGGCGGGCACCCCCGAACGAAGACCGACGAGGCGATCCGGGCGATGGCCCAAACCGGCGGCGTCATGGGGATCACGGGCGTCCGAATGTTCGTGCGCGACCGGGAGCCGACCACGATCGAGCACTGCGTGGACCACTTCGACCACGTGCGGGAGTTGGTCGGGATCGAGCACCTGGGCATCGGCAGCGACACGGATCTGCACGGCTACGACGACATGCCGCCGGACGAATACGCAGCGCTCAAGTCGGCGTACAAGGATTCCTACGCCTTCCGAGAGAAGCTGGACATCGAAGGCCTGGACCATCCCAAGCGCGTCTTCGACCTTGCGGAGGCGCTGATCCGCCGGGGCTGGACCGACGACCACGTTCGGGGAGTCCTCGGCGGCAACTTCCAACGAGTTCTGGGCGAGATATGGCAAGCGTGAGGCGAAAGACAAGCGTAGGGCCAGCAAGCACAGGGCGGGGAACAAGCATGAGGCAAGGGACGAGCATGAGGCGAAAGACGAGCACGAGGCGAGGGACGGGCGGCGGGCGACGGCGGGCGGGGCGCGCGCGGGCGCCGGGACTCGGGCTGGGGGGCGTCCTCCTGCTCGGCCTCGGGTTGCCGGGCGGCGGGCTCGAAGCCCAGCGCTCCATGGACGCCGTGATCGCCAACGGTCGGATCGCCGACGGCACGGGCGGCGCCTGGTTCTACGGCGACGTGGGCATTCAGGGCGGCCGGATCGTCGCCGTGACGCCCGCCGGCGGCCTGGACGACGCCGACGCCCCGGTGCGGATCGACGCCACCGGCAAGGTCGTGGCGCCCGGCTTCATCGACATCCTGTCCCACGCCCGGGCTCCCCTGCTGGCCGGGGACGGCCGCCTGATCGGCAAGATCACGCAGGGGATCACCACCGAGATCATGGGCGAGAGCACGACCAACGCTCCTGCCAACGCCAACACGTGGCGCGCGCAGGGAGTGGACCCGGCGAGTCTGGCGGAAGGACTCGACTTCTCCGGCGCGCGGGGGTTCGACCGCTGGCTCCACGCCATGCTGGAGAACGGCGCGTCGCCCAACTTCGGCTCCTTCATCGGCGCCACGACGGTGCGCATCTACGGGAAGGGCGAAGCGGAAGGGGCGGCGACGGGGGCGGAGCTGGACACGATGCGCGCCGCGGTGGGCAGGGCAATGGCGGACGGGGCCTTCGGCGTGGCCAGCGCCCTGGTCTACCCGCCGGGCGCCTTCGCCTCCACCGACGAGCTGGTCGAGGTGGTCGCCGCCACCGCGCCCTACGGCGGGCTGTACATCACCCACATGCGCTCCGAGGGCGACCGGCTTCTGGAAGCCATGGACGAGGCGATCGAGATCGGGAGCCGCGCCGGCGTGCCGGTGGAGATATACCACCTGAAGGCGGCGGGGATCCGCAATCACCACAAGGCGGGCCTGGCCATAGCCAAGATCGACTCGGCCCGGGCCGCCGGCATGGACGTGCAGGCGAACATGTACCCCTACGTGGCCGGGGGCACGGGGCTTGCCGCCCTGCTGCCGCCCTGGGCTTCGGCCGGCGGACGCCTCCTGCGACGGCTCCGCGACCCGGAGACCCGCCAGCGCATCCACGACGAGGTGCTCTCCGCAGACGTGGACTGGGAGAACTTCGGCGCCCTGGCCACACCCGAGGGCGTGCTGATCACCGCGGTTTCCGCCACCGGCCCGGACGGCGAGCCCAGCAACGCCGAGCGCTACGTGGGGATGCGGCTCTCGGAGGTGGCCCAGGAGATGGGAGTGGACTGGGTGGACGCCGCGATCGAGCTGACGCTGATGACCGGCGCCGGCGCCGGGATGGTCGTCTACATGATGTCCGAAGAGAACGTGGCGCTCCAGCTTCGCCAGCCGTGGATCAAGATCGGAACCGACGCTTCCGGCTTCAACCCGAGGACCGCCCGCGGGATGACTCATCCTCGGGCCTACGGAACCTATCCGCGCATCCTTGGGAAGTACGTCCGGGACGAGCGCGTGATTTCGCTGGAGGACGCGGTGCGCAAGATGACTTCTGCCGTCGCGACCCGTCTCTCGATCCACGACCGGGGCCTGATCAAGCCCGGGATGCACGCGGACGTGGTGGTCTTCGACCCGACGGTCGTCGCGGACCGGGCCACCTTCCAGCGGCCCCACCAGCTCTCGGTGGGCGTCGAGGAAGTGTTCGTCAACGGAGTTCAAGTGCTGAGCGGGGGCCGCCACACCGGCGCTGCTCCAGGCCAGATCGTGCGCGGTCCGGGCTACCGACCGACGGGGTGACTCGGGCGGCGCAATGCGCGTAGCGGTCGTCGGCGGCGGCGTGGTCGGCCTCGCCACGGCTTGGCGCCTGGGGCGCATGGGGGCCTATCCGTTCATTGTCGAGTCCCGCGCCGTCGGCGAAGGATGCTCATGGGGCAACGGCGGCTGGGTTTGCCCGTCGATCTCCACGCCGCTGCCGAACCCGGCCCTGACTTGGCGCTCGCTGCTGGCGACGATGCGGCCCGACGGTCCCCTGTACATCAAGCCTGCCGCGGCGCCGGGGCTGATGCCCTGGCTGGTTCGCTTCCGGTCCCTCTGCTCGAAGGCCGCCTTCCGGCACGGCGTCCGGGCGCTGGCGTCCCTCAACGCCGCGACCACGAAGCGCTTCGACGAGATGGCTGCGAGCGGGGTCGACTTCGAGTTCGCCCGCGCGGGCATCCTCTTCGCCTTTCGGGACCCCGCCAAGGCCGCCGCGATGCAGGCCGAGATCGCCCAGGTGGCCGAGGCGGCCCAGGCCGCCGATGCGGAAGCCGCGACCGACGGCTCGGGTTCCCTCGTGCCCCGAGCGCTGGACCGGACGGAGACGCGCGAGCGCGAACCTCTGCTGCGCCCCGGCTTCCAGCGCGGGATCTTCGTGGAGTCGAACCGCCACCTCCGCCCCGAGACCCTGACCGCGGGCTTGGCCCGGTCGCTGCGCGCCGCCGGCGCCGAGATCGTCGAAGGCGTGTCCGTCACCGGCTTCGAGACCGACGGCCGCGCCGTGCGCGCTCTGGTCACGACCGCCGGAGCGATCGACGCCGACGCCGTGGTGCTGGCGGCGGGCGCCGAGACGGGAGCGCTTGCGGCCAAGGCCGGTTCCGCCATTCCCCTGACCGCGGGGAAGGGCTACTCGGTGACCGTGGACGGTCCCCGCAACCAGCTCCGCCAGCCCCTCTACCTGGGCGACGCGAAGGTTGGAGCCAGCCCCTTCGACGGTGCGCTGCGCTTCTTCGGCACGATGGAGCTCTCCGGAGTCAACAGCCGGCTGGATCCCAAGCGAATCCAGGCGATCCGGCGGGCCGTCGCCCGAGACGTGAAGATTCCCGAGGCCCGGAGCGGGGGCAGGGAGTGGGTCGGAATGCGCCCGATGGTCCCCGACACCCTGCCGGTCGTGGGCAAGCTGCCGAGCCGCGACAACGTCTACGTCAACACCGGCCACCAGATGCTGGGCGTGACCCTTTCGGCCAGCACGGCATGGGCAACGGCCCAGCTGGTCGTGGAGGGACGCTCGGAGATCGACCTTGCACCGTTCTCGCCGTCCCGCTTCTGACGAGGCTCGCCGGCGTGGTCTTGCCGGCGCTGAAGGTTCCAGGGCGCCCCGCAGCGACGATCGGCGCCGTTCCGACGCCATGACCGGAAGACCCGCCGCCGCCGTTCTTGCGCTCGCCTGCGCCGCCTGCGACGCCCCATCCCCCGACGCAGTCCTCCTGGCCACCGCCCACCAGATGGGTCCGGTCGGCTACCGGGACCCGGCGGGCGCGGTTTCGCCCGACGGTCGCCGCCTGGCGTACTCCGAAGGCCGTCACGTCGTCGTGCAGGAGCTGGACGGCGCCGGCCGCCGCACCCTCGGGCCCGCCCCCAGCCAAGTCCGCTACCTGACGTGGCGCCCCGACGGCCAGGCCGTGCTGGTGCACGAGCGCTCCTTCGACCGGCGCCGGCAGGACTGGTTCGTCTACGACGCCGACACCGGCGGCAAGGTCTCCCTGTGGGGCGGCGGCCCCTTCCCCGACCACGTGCCCAGGAGCGCGGAGCTGCTGGAGCTGAGCTGGTCCCCGGACGGGGATTGGCTCGTGGGCGCGCGCCGCAGGGGAGGGCGGTCCCAGGTCTGGCGCCTCGCCGCCGACGGCCGGGACGGAGAGCTGTTGGCGGAAGGCGGTCGCCTTTCCCATCCCGTGGTCTCGCCCTCCGGGGACGTGGCGTGCGTCGAGCGCCGGGCTGGCGTCCAGCGGCTGCGGCTGCCCTGCCGGGAAGGACCCGTGCCGTGGATGGAGGCCCATCAGCCCTACGGCCAAGTCGCCTTCTCCCCCGGGGGCGGGTCGATCTACTACGCCGCCCCCGGCGACGACGGCGCCCTCGAGCTCTGGAGCCGTCCCGTGGGCGGCGGCAAGGCCAGGCGGCTGGCCACGGCCGAGCGCGACGCCTACGGCCCCACAGTCACCCGCGAAGGCGACGTCGTCTACCGAACGCAGCACTACGGGGTGTCGATCTCGGCGGTGCCGGCCCGCGGGGGCGAACCGACGCGAATCACGACCTTCCAGTCCGAAACCCCTTCGTGGAGTCCGTCGGGCGACGAGCTTTCGTTCACTTTCGGCGGCTGGCGGCTGGCGACCGACGACGTCGAGTACCCGGACATCGACCAGCAGATCGGCATCGTGGACGCGACGTCTCGAAGGCCCAAGTCGGCGCCGGACCGGGTCGTGCGCGACTCGTACTCCGAAGACCAGGGAATGCACTGGTCGCCCAACGGCCGCTGGATCGCCTACCACAGCCACGTCGACGACACCGACGACATCTACGTCGTCGCTGCCGGGGACTCGTCGGCAGCCCCCAGGATGATCTCGTCGGGCGGGCGCGAGACGGGCTGGCCCCGCTGGTCGCCGGACGGTCGTTGGATCGCGTTCCCCACCTACGTCCACGCGCTCTCCGGGGCCCGGCGCAGCGTCCTGCACCTGATCCCCGCCGACCAAGAGACGGGCGCGACGCAGCCCCAGCGCCGGCTGGCAATGGGGGAGTTCGGCCACGACGCTCTGCAAGCGGAATGGATGCCGGATTCGCGGCGACTCGTCTTCGAGGCGGCGGAGGGGGCCGGCCGGAAGGCCCTGTACTGGGCGCCGACGGAGGGCGCGACGCCGACCCGCTTCCACGAGTGGGAATCGGACCAGGTGCATTCGGGGATCGCAGTGTCCCCCGACGGCGCCTGGATCGCCTACGTGGGTCCCGGCCGCAACGGCTTCTTCCAGATTCACCGCGTCCCGTTCGGCGGCGGCCGGGCGGAGCAGCTGACCATGGACCCGTCTCACAAGACCCAGCCCGCCTACGACCCCGCGGGCGCTCGTCTGGCCTACGCCGTCTTCGAGTACGAAGCGCGCTTCTGGATGCTTACCGGCGACGAAAGCCCCCGGTGACCTCCACGACCACCGGGCAGCCGGCGGCGGAGCGGGGCACCTGCGACCGCAACGCCGGGTCGTCCCTCTCCAGGTAGACCTTGATGCAGGGCTTCCCGGCGTGCACTCCCACCGCCGTGCCCGCCACTCCGTCCAGGCCGATCACGCGACGGGTGATCTGGGCCTGCGCGTCTTCCATCGAGGCGGGTTCGCGGGCCATCGCCTCAGTTCCCGTCGATCTCGACGCCAAAGTGGTCGAGCACCAGCCCGATCGGATTGGCCAGCGTGCTGGTCTGGCTGCCGGCGAAGAGCAGTCCCACGGGCTGTCGCGCGTCCTTCTCCGGGCCCGCCGTGACTATGAGCGAGCCCGAGTCCCCGGGACCGGAGAACCCGACCTTGTCGATCACGATCTGGCCGGCGAAGCGGGCGGTCCCGTCCCGGAAGCCGACGTTGACGGTGGCGTTCAGGCCGCTGACCCGGCCGGTGGTGTGGCCTGTGGTGCGCCCGTACTTCTGCACCGCCATCCCCAGCTTGGCCGCCGCGGTGCGCCGTTGCGGCGTGCCGTAGCCGTTGGACGGCGTGCCGTTGCCCAATCGGGCGACGTCGGTGGCAGCGATCGCCGCGTCGATCTCGTTGGCCGGGCACATGGGGAAGGGAGAGCAGAACTTGATGGGCTTGAAGGCGTGCAGCGTCCCGATCACGTCCGCCGGATCCCGCCCGCCGTCCACTCTGCCGGGCTGGAGGATGTTGTCGCCGACGTTGGCGTCGTTCTTGTTGGCGTAGACGTGGTTGTTGCTGAGGGCGAAGACCTCTCCACCCCGGACGACGCGGGCCCCGATCGTGCCTGCGGTCACGTCCACCTGTCCCGTGGACACTCCGATGGGAACGGGGCGGGAGAAGGGGGCGCGGGGGTTCGTGCCGTCGTCGCCGTCCAAGGCCCGGAACGCGCCCGTGACTTCCACCGCCAGCGCGTGGCCGTCGAGCCGCACCGGGAGTCCCGTCACGTGGGCGCCGGTGACGAAGACCTTGACCACCGGTCGACCGTCCACGCCCAGGCCCACGGCGGTTCCCGCGACCCCTGGCATCGCCAGGAGGTCGTCGTCGTAGCGCTCTTGAACCGCCATTGCGGCGGCGAAGTCTCCCTGGGCGAAGACCAGCGGGTCCCCTGGCGCCCTCGGGACGCCGATCAGCCCCGGCCCGCCCCCGGGTCGGAAGAAGAGCACGTCGAACGCCACGGCAGCCGCCAGCGTCGCCGCCCGAACCATTCCCCTGCGCGACACGCGCCTTGATCCCCGCGCCGGAGTTCCCCGCGTCGGCGAAGCCGAAGCCGCCCGGACCAGTCCTCTATGCGACATGCGCCTCCTCCCGCGCCCGAGCGCCGCGCTCTGCGCCGAGACGTTCAGCAGGTTCCATGGACTTGATACGCCCCGCTGCACCGAAAGGTTCCACGCCCGCCGGATCGGCGCCAGGGCCGCCGATATCCTTCGGGCGCCTCCCGCACTGTTGATGAGCCGAGTCTTCCACAAACAGCGCAACTCTATGCGTCAAAGTCGCCTCTCATGATTCTCTCTGCCAGCGACGGGCCGGCGTTCTCGTCCGAGAACACGTCGTCGACGTATTCTCGATGTGCCAGGGGTCCCCAGGTCTTCAGCGGGTCGATCCGTGTCCGTCCCTGCTCCCGCCGGACGGCGAAGAGGGACTCGCTGGGCAGCAGTTCCACCAGGAGTGGCGAGTGAGTCGTAACGATGTGCTGGCTCTGGCCCAGGTGCTCGCGCGTGTGGAACATCTTCGCGACCGACTCGATCCGGCGAGGATGCACGCCGTTCTCCGGTTCTTCCAGCCCGACCAGGGCAGGCGGCTTGCCGACCCCGGCCAGCGCCAGCAGTCCCAGCAGCCGGAGCGTGCCTTCCGAGAGTACCCTGGCGGGCACGGAAACGCCGCCCTCTCGAAGACGAAGTTCTACTTCGCCCAGGTCTGTCACGTCCACGTCGATGCCGTCGATGTTCGGGACCAGCATTCCCAACGCCCGTTGAATCCCTCGAAACTGTCGAGGGTCGGCAGTCTTCAGCGTGTTCAAGAATGCCGCCAAGTCCTCGCCCATCAGTCCCATGTGTCTCGTTTCCTTGACGGGACCGGCGGCGCGCATTCGTTCGCGCGGCTCGAAGTAGAAGAACAGCCAGCTTGCCAACTCCCGCTGAGCAGCCGCGACATGGGGGTAGTGCGGGGTGTAGTGCGGCATGGACAAGATGCTGTGGTCGAGCAGGCACTCGAAGTATCTTGGGTGCGCCTGCCTTTCCAGCCGAAGACGGAGCTTGTCGTCGTGGCGTTCCAGAAACGGCTTGCGGCTCCGACTGGGCTCGCCTTTGCGCGTCAGGGCGGCCAAGTACTCGTCGGCCACGCGGAGGACTCCCGACTTCGGCAGCATCTCCACGACAATCCGGTACCGCAGGTGTCGCTCCCGCACCTTGGCCCGGCCGTTGGCCGCTTCGGACGATCGGTCGCCGCTCGGCTGCCGCATGTCGCGGATCTCTCGCTCCACGCTCTTGACGACGGCATCCGACAGCAGCAGGTCGGCCTCGATCGAGAAGTGCAGGTGATCTTGCTCGACCAGTCCCTTGAGCCCAGCGCCGCCAAAGCTGAACGACTCCAGCGGCTTGCCCCGATACGGCGGATCGAAAGCCTCCTTGAGGGTGCGGCTCGTGGCCATCCTGGAAAGAAGCTGCAGGGCGTCGAGGAAGTTGCTCTTCCCCGAGGCGTTGGGGCCGAAGAGCACGGTCAGGGGCTCCAGCGTCGCCTCGACGTCGCCGAGGGACTTGTAGCCCTTGATGCGAATGCGCTTCAGCACGATGCCTTCTCCCGGCGACTTCGGCGCCAGCTGTTCCACGTCATTGCGGCCGAAGTTGCCGCCTCTTCGCCGTCGCGTCCAGCCGACCGGGCAACCGCGCAGCCGGCCAGCACGGCAGCCTCCACCTCCCGAGCCGACGCGCCCGTCTCCAGCGCGCCCCGCAGGTGGGCTCGCAGCTGGGGACCGGCGCGCCAGGGCACAAGCATGGCCACGAGGCACAGCTCCCGGGTCGACAACGGCAGTCCGGGGCGGCTCATCAGAGCTCCGTAGCCGTAATCGACCACCAGCCCCGGCAACTCGGGGTGCAGTCCCGAAAGGTGGGCCATGAGGGCCTCGTAGCGCGGTCCGTACACGGCTCGGCACGCCGCTTCGCCCCTGCGGACCCTTGCCTCCGGGTCGCCGGCCTCGCCGCTGGAACCGTCCGACCCGCAACAACCGACGGCCTTGCCGGCGGCGTCCTCTTCGCCGTCGCCTTCGTCCGGGCCTCCCGTGTCCGCACGTCGCAGGTCCGCCCACGCGCGCAGCGCGGCCAGGCCCGCCGGAAACCCCGTGACGAAGCACGACATGAGGAGAAGTTCGTCCACCTCCGCCGGATCGCACCGGGAGGCGGCGACGGCCAGCGACTCGCCCACGAGCTCCGGGTCTCGCGTGCCCAGCGCGGCCGCCGTCGCCACCAACTGCCCGACCGCCTCGGTGCGGAAGCTCCGCGGCCAAGCCTGCGGCGCGCTCGCCCGCTCGCCCGGACCGGCCGCGGCCCGCGAGACGGCATGAACACGCCCGGCGTCCGACGAAGTGGCCCCTTCGTCCCCGGTCCCGCGCTCGTCCGCCGGCCAGCCTTCGTCCCCTTCCAGCACCTCCGCCTGGTGCTCGCCAATCCGGGGCGGGAACCGGCGCAGGGCCGCCCTGGACCCGTCCCATCGCAGCGGAAGGGCAACGTCCACGTACTCGTCGATGCGAGGATGGCCGGTCCTTCTCAACATGCCAGTGGCGAGCGTCTGAGGGTCCGCGGCCGCGGCCGACACCGTGTGGATCGGCGCCGCGGGCACCCGGCGCTCCCTAAGCCGCGCCAACAGGGCGTCCGCCGACATGCGCCGGGTCCGCTCGGATATCGCCGCCGCGAGTCGATCCCGGTCGGCCACTCTCCCGGCGTTCTCGGCGTACTCGGGCCGCGCCGCCAAGTCGTCCACTCCCAGCGCCTTGCAGAGACGAACGAACACGCGGTCGTTGCCGCCCGCGATCATCACGGCGCCGCCGTCCCCGCACGGGAACGCCTGGTACGGCGCGATCATGCCGATCCCCGTGCCCATCCGAGGGGGGTCTTCGCCCGTCGCCAGGCATCCGGTCATCTGGTAGGACACCAGCGCCAGGGCCGTGTCCAGGAGCGCGGCGGTCACGTGCCTGCCCTTCCCGGTCCGCTCCCGCTCCATCAGCGCGCCCATGACGCCGGCGGCGGCCCACACCCCGGTCCCCAGGTCCACCACCGAGCCCCCGACCCGCACCGGTCCGCCCTCCGGCTCGCCGGTCAGCGACATCAGACCCGAGCGGGCCTGGAAGAGGGGGTCGTACCCGGGATCGTTCCGCAGCGGCCCCGTCGGCCCGTGGGACGTCACGGACAGGTACACCACCGCCGGATTGGCCGCCCGCACGGTCCCGTACCCGATCCCCAGCCGCTCCGCCACGCCGCGCCTGTACGCTTCCACCACCACGTCGGCTTCGGCGGCGAGCCCCAGCGCCCGCCTGCGATGGCCGGGGCGCTTCAGGTCCAGGGCCACGGCCCGCTTGTTGCGGTTCGCGATCTGGAAGAGAGGACTCTCGCCCCCGACCCAGGGCGGCCCCCAGGCTCGAGCCGAGTCGCCCTCCGGCGGCTCCACCTTGATCACGTCGGCGCCCAGGTCCCCTAGAATCTGGGTTGCGTAGGGACCCGCCACGTTCTGGGAAAAGTCCAGCACGCGCACGCCCGCAAGGGGGGCGAAGGGGCCGGCGGGGACCCCGTCGGGCGACTTCTCCTCCGGCGCGCCGGGCAGCCGCTCGCCCGCTGCCGCCGGGGCGGTCTCCGCGTCCGGTTCCTTCGACGATTCGCGCTGCGGCCCCTCTGGCTGCACAGGACCCTCGACACTTGCTGGGGTGGAAATCGCGTAGCTTCTTTGGAAGCATCCGGGCACACGCCCGGCGCACGCGCCCAATGGAGACCGGCGACAGGGGACCAAGCCCCAATGGATACGATCCGAATCCCGAACAGCGCAACCTACTCCCCGGTGGCCCTGGCCGACCTGATCTTCGCGGCCCCCCTGGCCTCTCGGCTGCTGCTGGGGGCGACGCTCCCCGGCCGGCTTGTCCAGGCCGCCGCCTTCGGCGCCTACGCCGGCAGCGCCCTCGGCGACTGGGCCAGCCGCAGGGGCATGCGGAAGATCGACTTCCTCGAGACGTACTCGGCGGACGTGCGCCACATGGAGGAGATGCCCGAGTCCCGGCGGATCGACGATGCGCGGCGCTTCTCCGAAGAGCTGATGGCGACCCCAGCCCCGACGGACGCCCGGAACCGAGCCGCTCTCGCCGCCGACGTGAACGAGCGCCTGACCTCGTACATCGCCGGCGTCACCGGCCAACGGGTGGAGACCAGCAGCTCGGTGCGGGAGATGACGCTGGCCCGCCTCCTCATGCCCTTCGCCGTCGGAAGCTGCGACATCCTCTCCGGCGACGTGGCCGTCTTCCGGGACACGGGCGTCTTCGAGCCCCACGTGCTGGCCCACGAGTTCTGCCACCGCAAGGGGTACCTGAAGGAGCTGGAAGCCCAGGCGCTTGCCTACCTGGCCTTGTCCGGCTCCCGAGACCCTCGGCTCCGGCGCGCGGCCTTGGCGGAGCGGGTGTACCGCAACCTGCGGGTGCTGGACGGCGAGGACCCCGAACGCTACGGCCGGCTCCTGGACGAGACCGCCCTTGCGGGCAGCGTGCTGGAGGACTTCCGGCGGCTCCGTCCCCCGGACCGTCGCGAAGGCGTCGTCTCCAGCGCCATGCGCGAGATGTACGACGCCCGCATGAAGCTCACCGGCCAGAACGGCCTCTCGGACTACGACCGCGGCTTCACCAACTTCCTGTACACGTACGAGAAGTCGGTCGCCCGGGGCTGCGCCGCGTGAGCCGTCTCCTTGCCGTGCAGGGCAAGGCTGCCAGCGACCTTGCCTACATCCGCGACACCATGGACCGCTCCAGCCGGTTCACGGCCGTCTCGGGCTGGGGAGGCGTGGGGCAGGCGGCGGTGGCGTTCGCTGCCGCGCCGCTGGCCCGCGCCCAGCCGGACCCCGGCGGATGGCTCGCCGTCTGGCTGGCGGCGGCGGCGCTGGGCTTCGCGGTCGGGACCGCGTCGATCTTCCTCAAGTCCCGGAGCGCCGGGGAACCCCTTGCTCGCGGCGCCGGCCGTCGGTTCGCGCTGGGGCTGGGGCCGCCGGTCTTCGTCGGGGGACTGCTGACCGTCGCCCTTCACTCGGCCGGCGCGACCGGCCTTCTGCCGGCGACGTGGCTGCTGGTGTTCGGCGCAGGCCTCGCCACCGCCGGAGCGTGGTCGGTTCCCACGATCCCGGTCATGGGCGTCGCCTTCCTGGCGACCGGCGCGGCGGCCGTCGTCGCCGGTCCAGCGTGGGGCGACCACTTCATGGCCCTGGGCTTCGGCGGCATCAACCTCGCCGGCGGCGTCTTCGTCGTCCGCAAGTACGGTGGCTGAAGGGAGCCGGGCCGTCGTGCCGCGTTCGCCGCCGCGTCAGCCGAAGGGACTCGAAAGCACGAGGGGGAAGAAGGGGGCTCCGAAGCCCGGTTCGGCGGAGACGCCGGTGGAAGCGCGCCAGCCGCATCCGCCAACCCGGCGCCGCAAGCATCCGGAGCCCGTTTCGGCGGGGACGCCGGTGGAAGCGCTGGTCCGGGGCGGTCGGGCGGCGAGCAGCCTGGACAACGTGATCCACCAACGGGTCCGGCTGGGGGTCGCAGCTGCGCTGGCGGCGGCGGAGCGCCTCGCCTTCACCGACCTGAAGCGCCTGCTGGACGTGACCGACGGCAACCTCTCGGTCCACCTGCGCAAGCTGGAGGACGCGGGCTACGTCTCGTGCGACAAGAGCTTCCGCCGCCGTAGGCCCGTGACGCGCTACCGCCTGACCCGCACCGGTCGCCGGGCGCTGGAGGAGTACCTCTCCCACATGGAGTCGCTCATCGGAGCCGCGCGCGCGCCTCGCGAGCCGCAAACGCGCACCTGACGGGCCTCAGCCCGGCCGAGCGGCGGCCCCTTGCGTCCTCTGGCGGGGGGGGGCATCTTGACGGGGATGCAAGGACGCCGCCATGAAGAATCGCATCTAGAGGCTTGTCGGGAGGGTGTTCATGTCCGCCAATCGCACCGAGTTGCCGCTTCCCGCGACCGTGGTCGTGCTGCTGCCCTGCCTGCTGGCAGCTGCCTGTGGTCCCACTTCCGACGCCGGCGGTGCAGCCGGGAGCCACGGTTCGCAAGCATGACCGGAAGCCGCACTCCGGCTGGCGGAAGAGCCCGCGCTGCTGATCGGCGTGCAGGAAGGTCCGGACGAGTACATTCTGCACAACATCGACGGAGCGGCTGCTCTGACCGACGGGAGCGTGGCCGCAGCCGTCACTGGATCGCATGAGATTCGCAAGTACGACTCGCAGGGGAGGCACCTGTGGAGCCGGGGGCGGTACGGCGAGGGACCGGGGGAGTACCAAGGCGTCATGCTGCTGCGCGGGTGCACCAGCGACGAGTCCATAGTCGCATACGACATCTACAATCGCCGGGTCACCAAGCTCGACGAGCGCGGGGACCTGATCGCCGACTTCCCTCTTGAGTTCGAAGGGGGACGGCCCTACGTGCTGGAATGCTCTCCGAGCGGGCGGTTCGTCTTCTCCGCGTGGGGCGAGCTGCGGGCCGAGAGCCCTGGACCACACCGCTGGGAGGTTCCCGTCGCGTTCACCGACAGCGCCGAGTCCGACATCGTGTTGCTCCGCGACAACGTTCCCGGCCAAGACCGGGTTCAGTACTTCGAGGACGACCAGATGACGACCAACGGGCCGCGGGTGTGGGCCCGGCGCATCGTCTTGGGCGCGACCGACTCGGGGGCGTGGCTGGGCACGGGAGACGACTACGAGCTCGAGTTCCTCGGATGGGACGGCGCCACGTTGCGGCGGCTCCGATGGGAGGGACCGGAGCTGGACGTGACCGCGGGGGACGTAGACCGGCGTCGTGAGAGTCTGCGCACCCAGTACAGCGCTCGCGACGATCCGAACTGGAGGCCCGCCTTCCAGCGCCGGTGGGACAGCGAGAAGGAACTGCTGCCGTCGGTCTTCCCGGCGTACTCGAGGGCTCTGGTGCCCAGGGGCGGCGGTGTTTGGGTGGAGGACTTTCGGCGGCCGGGACAGGCAGAGCGCGAATGGCTCCTCTTCGACGCCGACGGAGCATGGACGGCCACTTTGTCGGTGCCCGCGCGAACAGTCGTCCTGGACGCAGGCGTCGACTGGGCGCTGGTGCGGGAAACGGACGACGTAGGGGTACAGCGGATCGCCAAGTACGGGCTGGTCGCCTCGTCCTGACTAGAGGTACGGGCGCAGCCAGGGGGCGACGGAGACCACCAGCTCGAAGCGACCCCGCGGGAGCCCCCATGCTCCGTCTACGCGCACGATCTCGTGAAGCGTGGCGAGCCCTACTCCCGCGTAGCCCAGCAAGCCGCCGGTGGCAGCGACGCTCCCCTTCCGGCCGGCAGCCTCCGCAGCGTTCCCTGTCGCCCCGGCGCCCGCCAGCGCTCGCACCGCCAGCCATCCCGTCACCAAGCTCGCGGACGCCTCCGCTTGCGCCAAGAGCAGCGCCCGACCGCCGTACTCGCGGAAGCGGTGGCCCGGCAGCGTTCCCCGTCCCCCGACGAAGAAGAGACGCTGACGCGGCACGGCCCCCCAGGACCGGCCCGCCTCCAACCACGCCGAAGCCCGCCGGGAATAGTCCCCGGCCGCAACGTGCCCCACCAGGCGAGCGGCCAGCGTCGCCGTTCCGCTCCCCTCCCAGCGTCCGGCAGTCCCATTCGCCGCCAGCTGGACGCCCCACGCCCCGGACCCGCCCCACTTGCGCGACCAGCCTGCCTCGATCCCCGCAAGCACTCCGTCGTCGGCCCGCCGAAGCGGCCTTGGCGGCGGCGTCCGCCGACCGTCCAGGTCCCCGTCGCCCGCCGCCGGATGCTCCCGTCGGTCGGGCCACTCCCGCTCGAACCAGCTCTCGGCCGCGCCCGCGTGCCGCTCGCCGAACCCGGCGACCCAGGCCGTGCCGCCGTCGCTCCACCGCCGCGCCACCGTGGCCCGCGCGCCCGACGCGAAGTAGGGATCGGAGTAGTCCCACTGCCGCGCCAGGGCCGCCACGGTGTTGACCACGCCCGCCGCGACGGGCCGGTGACCGGCGTCGCGCAGCTGCCGCCCGAACGCCTCCACGGTCGCCGAGACCCGACCTTCGGCCAGCCGGCCGCTTGCCGCTCGCCCCCCGCCGAAGTCCCATCGGCCCCGAACCGTGCCGCTCCCCTTTCGGCTCCACGTTCCGTAGCCCCCCATCGCCTCGAGCCGAACGTCGGCGGAGGACCAGTAGGACGCCCCGATCCCCATGCGCACGCCCTCCGCGGCGTTGACCCGCACCACTGACGACGCCCCGTCGGCGTACAGCCGAAGCCGCGGCAGCCCGCTCGCCGCCAGCGCCCGCGCACTCGCCCGCGCCTCGGCCTCCACTTCCGCCAGGCCGATCGGCGACAACCCTTCCTCCGCCATTCGATCCGCGAGTCCGCCACTGAAGACTGCGGAGTCCGCCGCGCCGTAGGGCAGGCGCACCACCGAGGCGCCACGGAAGAAGTCGTCCTCGAGCTCCGGCTCGAAGTCGTACCCGGTCACTTCCAGCTTCGCCCGGATCACCGAGCCCACGGGCAGGTCCAGCTCCGGCGTCTCTCGCCTTACCTCCACGGTCTGGCGGTAGGGCAGCCAGAACGCCTCCTCCCACAGGGCGTGCTCCAGCCTCACCGTCACCCGGTCGGTGCGCGGGTCCACGTAGGACGCCGGCGTGAAGGTGAAGTCCATCCGCACCAGCCCCCCGGCGTCCGCCTCCAGGAAGACGCTGCCGACGAAGCCGGGCAGGTCCGCCTCCTTCGGGCGCACTTCCACCTCGTAGACCCTCACCGGGGAAGGCAGAGTCGGAACCTGGAGCCTCAGCGAGTCCACGATCCGGTAGTCGTATCGCACCGTCGCGCCCGAGCCCAGCGGGTGGGGCACGCCCCTCACGTCTCGTCCCTGGCCGACGACGATCTGGTCGCCGAAGCCGTTCTGCACGACGGTCAGGCGGTCGATGTAGTAGTCGAAGTCCCGCACCGGCAGGAACTCCCTGCGGCGCAAGCCGCGCATCACCTGCCGCGTCCGGCCCGTCTCGCTCCGGTACAGGTCCAGCGCCACTTGGTCCACCCGCAAGGGCGCCGGAGCGCCGCCGTCTTCCCGGTCGAGGTAGAAGTAGACGTGCCCGTCCGCCGTTGCGCGGTACGGCGCTCCGAAGTGCGCCGTCAGCCGGGCCGCCTGGGCCGCCCGAACCAGCCGAAGCGCCGCAAGCGAGTCCGAGCCGGCGAGGCCGCTGGTCTGGCCCAGGACCGCCCCGGGCGAAGCGACGAGCGCTCCGCCGACCAGAAGAACGCCGACGAGCGCAAGGCCGCCGCCGAGGACGGCAGCAAGCCTCAGGTAATGTCCTGGAGCGTCAGCCCGTTCTTCCGCAGGAACCGATGCAGGCCCAGCTTGTCGATCGACCGGAGCGCCGAAGTCGACACCTTGATCCGGATCCACTTGCCCGCCTCGGGGTCGAATATCCGCTTCTTCTGAAGGTTCGGCAGCTGCCGCTTCTTCGTCTTGTTGTGGGCGTGAGAGACGTTGCAGCCCGTCAGGGGACGCTTTCCCGTGATCTCGCACCTGCGGGACATCTACTTCTCTTCCTTGAAGAGGACGTGGCGGCGGACAACGGGATCGTACCGCTTCAGCTGGAGCCGCTGCGGGTTGTTGCGCCGGTTCTTCGTGGTGGTGAAGCGGTACGGACTCTCCGAGCTGGACATCTTGATCGTGACTCGAGGGCCCTTTCCGGACTTCTTCGCCATGCTTTCCTCCCTGCCGGCCCCACGGGGGTCCTCTTCCGGCGGTCCGTGGGGCAGAGACCGACCGACTCGCAACGACAGCCCAACAAGATAGCGAGTTGACCCGCCAAGTCCAGCGGGATTAGTCTTCACGTTTCGCCTGCGACCAATGCCCGCGCGAACGAAGAGGCGCGGCCCCAGGAAGCCCGACCGTGAAGAAAGACATCCATCCCAGCTACCGACCCGTCGTCTTTCGGGACGTCTCGACGGGCTACGCCTTCCTTTCCCGGTCCACGGTGCGCACCGACCGGAAGACCAAGTGGGAGGACGGCAAGGAGTACCCCCTCGTCACCTTGGAGATCTCCTCGTCGTCCCATCCCTTCTACACTGGAACGCAGCGCCTCCTCGACACCGCAGGCCGGGTCGAGCGCTTCAACAAGCGGTACGCCGGAGAGAAGTAGAGCGTGGCGGCCGGTCCTCTGGTCGACCACCTCGTCTTCGCCGTCCCCGACGTCTCGGCGGGCGTGGCGGAGATGGAGGCGCGGCTGGGGGTCTCCTTCTCGCCCGGCGGCAGCCACCCCGGCGCGGGAACCCGCAACGCCTTGCTGCGACTCGGCGACGGCGTCTACCTGGAAGTGGTGGGACCCGACCCGGAGCAGCCGGCGCCTCCCGACGGGCTCTGGCTTGCCGACGGCGGCCCCGCCTTGCCGGCCCTGGTCACCTGGGCCTCCCGCTCCAGCGACCTGGGCGCCCTGACCCAGGGACCCGGGGGCCACCTGCTGGGTCCGGTTCGCTCCATGTCCCGCCAGAACGAAGACGGCAGCGTCCTCTCCTGGACCTTGACGATGCCGGTGCGACCTCTCCCAAGAGGCGGCGTCGTGCCCTTCTTCATCGACTGGGGCGAGTCCGTCCATCCTTCGGCGGCTCTTCCGCACACGGGGCTCCGGCTGGCCGGGCTCCGCGGCCGACACCCGGCGCCGGGCGCGGTGACCGACGAGCTGGCGGCCCTGGGCGTCGAGATGCGCATCGACCCGGGCGAGCCGGGAATCGAGGCAGCCTTGGAGCGCGCGGACGGCACGCGGATCGTGCTTTAGATCGGAACCGCGCGCTGGCAGCCCTCCGGCGGCGTTCCCTCCTCGACCTGCGCGTAGGCGTCGTGCTCGTGGATCGACTCGAAGTTGACGACGTGCACGTGGAACCACGTCACCTGCGCCACGGCCCTTAGGCGAACGGTGATCTCGCGGACCAAGTCCTCCACGAAGCGGGGGTTGTCGTAGGCGCGCTCGGTGACCCACTTCTCGTCGGCGCGCTTGAGCACGGGGTAGAGGCCGCACGAGGCCGACTCCTCCACCAGCTCGACGAGTTCCTCGATCCACAGCTCGCCCGTGAAGCGGGCCTGCAGCGAGACCAAGCCGCGCTGGTTGTGGGCGCCCCGGGCGCTGATCTCCCGGGAGCAAGGGCAGAGGGTGGCGACGGGCACCTTCACCGTGAGGACGAAGTCGTCCTCGGAACCGCTGGAGGCGTCGAAGGCGCAGTCGTACGAGACGAGGCCGGCTGCGCCCGTCACCGGCGCGCGCTTCTCCATGAAGTACGGAAAGGAAACGCGAAGGTGGGCGGTCTCGGCGTCGAGCCGCCGACGCATGGTGCGGAGGATTCCGGGGATCGCCTCCACCGAGACTTCGCCGTCGTGGGAGTTGAGGATCTCCATGAAGCGGCTCATGTGGGTGCCCTTGAAGTGATGGGGCAGGTCCACCGACATCTCGATCACTCCCACGGTGTGCTGAGCCGCCTTCCTCCGGTCGCGGACCGCGATGGGGAAGCGGATGTTCTTGACCCCGACCCTGGCGATGGGGACTTGGCGCCCGTCGGGGTTGGCCTGGACGTCGACGAGAGGGTCCGCGTCGCCGCGGGGCCTGGAGCCGCCCGGAACCGGACCGTCGTCGGGGGTCGAGCGGGCGCCGGGCGGCGTGCCGGCGTCGGGCGCCTTCAAGGGCCTTCCTCGGGTGAGCGCCGGCTCGGGCTCGGTTCGCCGCCGATCGTCGATCCGGCGCATCTTCTTCTCCACTGCGGCCGCCAAGTCGATCCCCCGGCTGTTGGCGAAGTTGAGCAGGGCGATGCACACGTCGGCGGCCTCGTCGGCGAGGTCGGCGGCGTCCACCTGCCGGCCCTTCCAGGCCTTCTTCTCCAGATTGGCCAGCTCGCCGGTCTCGCCGGCCAGCTCCAGCGCGAAGAAGCGGGGCGGGCGGCAGGGGAAGGCAGCCGCCTGATAGCGCCGAAACTCGCCTTGCAGGGCCCGGAGTCCGCCGTAGCCTCTGGGCAGGCGCGCTCGCGTTCCGGTCGCGTCCAGCGGGGAGGCGGCCGGCCGCCCGCCGTCGGAGCGTCTCGATGGGTCTTGAGTCGTGGACAAGCCAGTCCTCCAAGTCCGGGTTGGATTCGTGAAAAACTCTAACGGAGGGAGCATATTGTCGAACATGCGTTCTCCTCCCTCCTCCGCGCTCGCCGCCCGCGACGGCGCCTCGCTGGACCGGCTGCTGCGGGCCACCAGCCGCACCTTCGCCCTGGGCATCGTCCTCCTGCCCCCTCCGCTGCGGACCCAGGTCCGCGTGGCCTACCTGGTGCTCCGGGTGTCGGACTACCTGGAGGACAACCGGGTCATGTCGCCGGCGGAGAAGGTGCGGATGTTGCGGCTGTGGCACGGGGTGCTCCACCGACGCGCGCCGGTGGAGGAGCTCGTCGCCGGACTCGACGACCAGCCGGGCCAGGACCCGATCCCGGACCTGCTGGCGGCGCGCCAAGCAGGGGCGATCTTCGCGGAGCTGGACGCCGTGGACGGCCGTGCCAGGGCCGCGATCGCCCGACACGCCGGCCGTTCGACGCTGGGAATGGCCAGATGGGTCCGCCGCGGCCCGCACTTCGAGGACGAGGCCGACCTGGACGACTACATGCACGAGGTGGCGGGTCGGGTCGGGCACCTCCTGACGGACCTCTTTGGGCAATGGTCTCCGCGGATCCGACGCCGCCGAGACGAGTTGATGCGGCTGGGGCGGGAGTTCGGCCTGGCCCTGCAGACCGTGAACGTGATCCGGGGCATGAGTTCCGACCGGCGCCGGGGGTGGATATTCGTGCCCCGGTCCTTCCTTCCGCCGGGGATGGCGCCGGCGGCGCTCTTCGAGCCGGAGAACCGACCCGCCGCGATGGACGTGCTGGCCCGCCTCTCCGACAAGGCGGCCCGCCACTTGGAGGCTGCCGTGAAGTACGTGACCCTGCTGCCGAGGACCCACGCCAGGGTCCGACTCTTCTGCGAGCTCCCCCTCTTCTTCGGGGCGAGGACGCTGGCCGCCAGCCGGGGCAACCCGTCGGTGCTCACGGAAGAAGTGAAGATCGGCCGGCGGGACGTGCGGGCGATCGCCCGACGCGCCCGCGCGTTCGGGGGCTCCAACGCCTGGGTGCGCTGGTACGCCGGACGGCTGGGGGGGCCAAGCAATGGCTGACGGGGCCGCAGCGACGCCCCCGGGGGTCGAGCCGATCGCCGCCGGCGAGCTTCCGCCCGCCCGCATCGGCATCCTCGTCGTGTCCGACCGGGCGTTCCAGGGCGTGTACGAGGACCGAGGCGGCCCCGCCGTGCGCGCCTACTTGGAGCGGGTGCTGGCCAGCCCCTGGGAGGCCGTCGCCCGGGTCGTGCCCGACGAGGAGCCCGTGATCCGCGAGGCGCTCGCGGCGCTGGTGGACGCCGACGAGTGCTGCCTGGTGGTCACCACGGGCGGCACCGGCCCCGCCCCTCGGGACGTGACCCCCGAGGCCACCCTGGCCGTGATCGAACGGGAGCTCCCCGGCTTCGGCGAGGCGATGCGCACCGCCTCCCTGCGCGCCGTGCCCACCGCCGTGCTCTCCCGCCAGACGGCCGGCGTGCGCGGGCGGGCGCTGATCGTCAACCTCCCGGGCTCGCCGAAGGCGGTGCCCGAGTGCCTGGACGCCGTGTTCGCCGCCGTGCCGGACTGCGTGGACCTGATCGGCGGTCCCCGCCTGGAGACCGACCCGTCCCAAGTGGCGGCTTGGCGGCCCCACGACTGAAGTGGCGGCCCCGCGACCGAAGACGGCTTCTCGCGGCCCTCCGAGGCGCGCTTGCTTATATTTGGGCGGGCGAGCCCGAAGGGCGCGCGCCGATGGACTGCCGTACGTCCCTTGACGGAGTTGCGAGTGGCAAACGCGGCCACGACGCCTGTCGTTCTGAGCGGGGCCAGGACCCCAGTCGGTCGGTTTCTTGGCGGATTGAGTCCCATGTCGGCCCCCGAGCTGGGCGCCGTCGCCCTGCGGGAAGCGGTCTCCCGGGCGGGAGTCCCGGGGGCCGAGATCGACGAAGTGATCATGGGGAACGTGGTGAGCGCCGGAGCGGGACAGGCGCCCGCCCGCCAAGCAGCCGTGAGCGGCGGGGTCCCCGCCCACGTGCCCGCCGTGACCGTCAACAAGGTGTGCGGATCGGGACTGAAGGCGGTCATGCTGGCCGCCCAGGCCGTGCGCGCCGGCGACGCCCGGCTGGTCGCGGCGGGCGGCTTCGAGTCCATGTCCAACGTCCCCCACTACCTCCGGGGCGTGCGGAGGGGAGTGAAGTTCGGCGACCAGACCGTGCAGGACGGGCTCGTCCACGACGGGCTCTGGTGTTCCTTCGGAATGTGCCACATGGGCGGCCACGCCGAGTACACCGCCGCCAAGGCGGGCGTCGCCCGGGAGGACGCCGACGCCTTCGCCCTTGCGTCCCACCAGAAGGCGACGGCCGCCATCGACGGCGGCGCGTTCGGCGAGGAGGTGGTTCCCGTGACCGTGGCCGGGCGCCGGGGCGTCCGCGAGGTGAGCGTCGACGAGTGCCCGCGCCGGGACACTTCCATGGAAGCCTTGGCCAAGCTGCGCCCGGCGTTCCCCAAGGACGCTCCCAAGGGCCTGAACGACCTGGTGGTGACCGCCGGCAACGCCCCGGGACTGAACGACGGCGCCGCCGCGGTGGTGGTGGCCAGCCGGGAGTACGCCGAGGTCCACGGGCTGGCCTGCCAAGCGGTGATCACCGGATACGCCGCGGCGGGCACCGAGCCCCGGGACCTCTTCTTCGCCCCCGTCCGCGCGGTCCGCGCCCTCATGGAACGCGAGGGGACCGAGATCGGCGACTACGGACTGGCCGAGGTGAACGAGGCGTTCGCGGTCCAGGCGGTGGCCGACATGCGGGAGCTGCGGATGGACCCGGACCGGGTCAACGTCCACGGCGGCGCGGTGGCCCTGGGCCATCCCATCGGCGCGTCGGGCGCCAGAATACTGGTGACGCTCCTGGCCGCCATGGCCCAGCGGGACGTCGAGAAGGGAGTGGCCACCCTGTGCCTCGGCGGGGGTTCCGCCGTCGCCTTGGCCGTAGAGCGGGAGTAGACCGAAATGAATGCGAGAGCCGGAGCCCATCTCCCTGCCGTCGCCCTTCTCCGGCAGGCGGCGCACGCGGCCGCCTCGGCCGTGCCTCGGCCCGTCGCGCTTTCGGCCGGGGTCCTCCTCGTCGCGGCCGCGACCGCCTTGGGCGCGCGAGTGGCCGTGCCCCTGGGGTTCACGCCGGTCCCCATGACCCTCCAGACCCTGGTCGTTCTCCTTGCGGGCGCCCTGCTGGGTCCCGGCCGGGGCGCCGCGTCCCAGCTGGCGTACCTGGGCCTGGGCGCGGCGGGCGCCCCCGTCTTCGCCGCCGGGGGCACGGGCCTGCCGTGGCTCCTGGGGCCGACGGGAGGATACCTGCTGGCGTTCCCCCTGGCCGCCGCGGCCGTCGGCTGGATCGGCGGACCCGGGCGCGGAGCCCTGCGCTCGGCGGCGGGCTTGGCCGTCGGCACGGCAACCGTCTTCGCGCTGGGGGCGGCGTGGCTGGCGGCGGCGACGGGCGCCGGCCCCCGAGAGGCCTTCGCGCTCGGGGTGCAGCCCTTCCTCGCCGGCGCCGCGATCAAGGGCGCGGTCGCCTTCGTGGTCGTTCGGCGGCTGACGGGCCTCCGCCGCAAGGCCGACGCGCGGGGACCGGAGGATGTCCGCGGTCCGGGCGACCACGGTCCCGGAGGCGGCCGGCGTTCCGGCGCCTCCGGTCCCTCCGACGGCAGGTCCGGACCCTGAGTCCCTCGCCGAGCCCTGGGGATGGGGACGCGGCGCTCGCCGCGCGCGCGGCCGGAGCGGACGCGGTTGCGGCCGGCGCCGCGCGCGTCGCCGTGGTGGGGGCCGGCGTCATGGGAAACGGCATCGCCCACGTGTGCGCCCTTTCGGGCTTCGCCACGGCGTTGGTGGACGTGGATCCCGAAGCGCTCGACCGGGCGGTCGGCGCCGTTTCCCGCAACCTGCGCCGGCAGGTCGCCAAGGGAACGATCTCCGAGGACGACGGAGAGGCCGCGCTGAAGAGGATCGAGCCGTCCACGGCCATGGACGCCGTCGCTGCGGCAAGCGTGGTGGTCGAGGCAGTCCCCGAGCGGCCCGCCCTGAAGCACAAGGTGTTCGAGGAGCTGGACCGGCTGGCGTCGGCCGACGCGATCCTCGCTTCCAACACGTCGTCAATCTCGATCACCGCGATCGGCGCCCGGACGAAACGCCCGGAGCAGGTCGTGGGAATGCACTTCATGAACCCCGTCCCGGTCATGAAGCTGGTCGAGGTCGTCCGCGGACTCGCGACCAGCGACGCGACGGCCCGCGCAGTCGTGGAACTCTCCCGAGCGCTGGGCAAGACCCCCGTCGAGGTGCGGGACTTCCCCGGCTTCGTCTCCAACCGAGTGCTGGCGCCGATGATCAACGAGGCCGTCTTCGCCCTCATGGAGGGGGTGGCGACGGCCGAGGCCATCGACTCCGTCATGACGCTGGGGATGAACCACCCGATCGGGCCCCTCGCGCTGGCGGACCTGATCGGCCTGGACACGTGCCTGAGCATCCTCCAGGTCCTGCACGCCGAGCTGGGCGACGGCCGCTGCCGCCCCTGCCCCCTCTTGCGCCAGTACGTGGCCGCAGGGTGGCTGGGCCGCAAGACCGGTCGGGGCTTCTACCGCTACGACGGCGGGCGAGCCCGGTGACGGCCCTCGCCGACGAGCGGAGGGAGATCCGGGGGCTGGCCCGGGAGTTCGCCGAAGCGGAGATCGCGCCGCGGGCCGCGGCATGGGACCGAGACGGCGCCTACGGTCGGGACGTGCTGGAGAAGCTCGGCGAGCTGGGCTTTCTGGGGATGCTGGTCCCGGAGGAGTACGGCGGCCTGGGCCTGGACGCGAGCACCTACCTCGCCGCCTTGGAGGAGCTGGCCAGGGGCGACGCCTCGGTGGCCCTGGCGGTGTCGATTCACAACGGTCCCGTCGCCCGTCTCCTCATGGCCCACGGCAGCGCCGCGCAGAAGTCCCGATGGCTTCCCGCCCTGGCGTCGGGAGAGAAGATCGGCGGCTTCGCCCTGTCGGAGCCGGACGCCGGCAGCGACCCGGGCGGCTTGGCCACGGAAGCCCGCAGGACCGCCGACGGGTGGACCATGAGCGGCGTCAAGCGTTGGGTGACCAACGGCGGGCGCGCCGACGTGGTCTGCGTCTTCGCGAGGACGGACGAAGGCGGCGACGGCTCGTCCACGGACCCCGATGCGTCCCCAAGCCCGCGGACCGACGCCGACTCGCGCGCCGCGCCGATCGGGGCCTTCCTCGTGGAGACGGACGCCGAAGGCTACCGGCCCGGCCGCCGGGAAAAGACGATGGGACTCCGGGCGTCCGAGACCGTGGAGGTGGCGCTGGACCGGGTTCGCCTGGAACCGGACCGCCTTGTGGGAAGCCGAGCGAAGGGGCTGGGCCACGCCCTCGGCGCCATCGACCTGGGCCGGCTCGGGATCGCGGCGCAGGCCGTCGGAATCGCCCAGGCCGCCTTGGAGCACGCGGCGTCGTACGCGGGGCAGCGGCGCCAGTTCGGCCGTCCCATCGCGGCGTTCGGGGCGGTTCGCAGCAAGCTGGCGGTCATGGCCACCCGCATCGCCGCCTCCCGCGCCCTGCTCATGGAGGCGGCCCGAGCCTGGGAGAGTTCTCCGCCGGGGCCGTCGGCCGCGCTCTGGCCCGCGATGGCCAAGCTTCAGGCCAGCGAGACGGCTGCGTGGGTCACCGACCAAGCCGTGAACGTGCTGGGCGGGTGCGGCTTCATGAGGGAGTTTCCCGTCGAACGGCTCATGCGGGACGCGAAGGCCACCGAGATATACGAAGGGACCAGCGAGATCCTCCGCATGGTGATCGGACGGTCCGTCACGGACAAAGGAAGGCAAGCATGGCAGTCATGACGGTTGTTGCGGACGCCGAGGCGGCGGACGCTTCCACGAAGGCGGGGTTCCGCAGCCGGATGGGCGTCTTCGACATGATGGCGCGCCGCCGCCACGAGCAGGTCGCGTTCTGGAGCGATCCGGAGTCGGGCTACAAGGGCATCATCGCCGTCCACGACACGACGTTGGGTCCGGCGCTGGGCGGAACTCGCTTCTGGAACTACGGCAGCGAGGAAGAGGCGCTCGTCGACGCCCTGCGGCTCTCCCGGGGCATGACCTACAAGGCCGCCATCACGGGCCTGGACCTGGGCGGCGGCAAGTCGGTGATCGTGGGCGACAACCGAACCCCCGCCCGCGAGGCGATCTTTCGAGCCCACGGGCGGGCCGTCAACGCCCTGGGAGGCCGATACGTCACCGCAGAGGACGTGGGCACTTCGGTTCACGACATGGAGTTCGTCCGTCGCGAGACCGACCACGTGGTGGGACTGCTGGGCCGTTCGGGGGACCCGTCGCCCGTCACCGCCTACGGCGTCTACGTGGGGATCAAGGCGTGCGCCAAGGAGCGCTGGGGAGACGACTCCCTGGGCGGCAGGCACGTGGCCGTGCAGGGCCTGGGCAATGTCGGGCTCAACTTGTGCCGGTACTTGGCCGAGGAAGGCGCCCGGCTCACCGTCGCCGACATCCGCCCGGAGCGGGTCTCGCGGGCGACGGCCGAACTGCCCGATACCAGCTCGGCGCCGCCCGCCGACATCTACGGCGTGGACGCGGACGTGTTCGCTCCCTGCGCCCTGGGCGCCGTGATCAACGACGACACGCTGAAGGTCCTGCGGGCCGGCGTCGTTGCGGGAGCAGCCAACAACCAGCTGGCGGACGGTCGCCACGGCGAGGAGGTGCACCGCCGGGGAATCGTCTTCGCCCCCGACTACGTGATCAACGCCGGCGGGCTGATCAACGTCTACGGCGAGATCAAGGGATGGGACCGGGAGCGGGGCAAGCGGCAGGCCGGCTCGATCTACGACACCCTCCTGCGCATCTTCCGCCTGTCCCGAGAGGAGAACGTGCCCACCAACGTGGCCGCCGACAGGGTCGCGCTGGAGCGCCTGGGCGAAGCCCGAGCGGCGCGGGGCGCCGGCGTGCGGGGCAACGGGACGTAGGTCGCCAAGTCATGGACGACCTTGCCCGGTGCGACCCCCAGGTCCACCGCGCCGTCGCCGGCGAGACGGCGCGCCAGCTGACTCACCTGGAGATGATCGCCAGCGAGAACTTCGTGTCGCCCGCGGTTCGCGAGGTCACGGGCAGCGTGTTCACCCACAAGTACGCCGAGGGCGTCCCCGGTCGGCGCTACTACGGCGGCTGCGAGTTCGCCGACCAGGCGGAGGAGCTGGCTCGCGCCCGCGCCACCGCCCTCTTCGCCGCCGACCACGCCAACGTCCAGCCCCACTCCGGCGCCCAGGCCAACATGGCCGGCTACTTCGCGTTCCTCGACCCCGGCGACCGCATCCTGGGAATGAACCTGAGCCACGGCGGCCACCTCACCCACGGCTCGCCGGTCAACTTCAGCGGCCGATACTTCGACGTGACTGCCTACGGGGTGCGGGAGTCCGACGGCCGACTGGACTACGACGCGGTCCGGGACGCGGCCCTGCGCACCCGCCCCAAGATGATCGTCGCCGGCGCGTCGGCCTACCCGAGGATCATCGACTTCGCGGCCTTCGGCGAGATCGCCCGCGAGGCGTGCGCGACGCTGCTGGTGGACATGGCCCACGTCGCCGGGCTCGTGGCCGGGGGGCATCACCCTACTCCGGTCCCCCACGCCGACGTGGTCACCACGACCACCCACAAGACCTTGCGGGGGCCGCGGGGCGGCATGATCCTTTGCCGCGCCGAGCACGCGAAGTCGATCGACAAGATGGTCTTCCCCTGCATCCAGGGCGGACCGTTGCTCCACGTGATCGCAGCCAAGGCGGTGGCGCTGGGCGAGGCGCTCGCTCCCGGCTTCGGCGAGTACGGGCGCCGGGTGGTGGAGAACGCCCGCGTGCTGGCCGACGCCCTGCTGGAGAGAGGCGTGCGGCTGGTGTCCGGCGGCACCGACACCCACCTCCTTCTGGTGGACCTCGGCGACGCCGACCTGACCGGCAAGGACGCCGAAGAGGCGCTGGGCCGGGCGGGGATCGCCGTCAACAAGAACACGGTGCCGGGCGAGACCCGGTCTCCCTTCGTCGCTTCGGGCCTCCGGATCGGCACCCCCGCCCTCACGACCCGGGGAATGGGACCCGACGAGATGCGGAGGGTGGGAGGCTGGATCGCCGACGTGATCGAGAACGCGACCAGCGAGACCGTCGTCGCCCTCACCCGCCGGAAGGTCGAGGATCTCTGCCGCGCGTTCCCTCTCTTCCGGCCCGACTCGGCAGGCGGCGCCGTCGCCGGCGCGACCAGCGGCGCCGACTTGGCGGAGGCGTAGCGCGGGTGCAAGATTGACGTCCATGAGCGTTCCCAACTCGGGCAAGGAAACCCTGGCCAAGCTGCGGCAGCGGAACCCCCGGTTCCACGGCCGCGCCTACGCCTTCGTGCTCGAGGCGCTCCACGCGGTGATCGAGGGGATGGACGAGCGGCGCCACATCTCCGGCGAAGAGCTGGCGGAGGGCGTGCGGGGCTTGGCGATGGAGCGCTTCGGCCCCACGGCCCGCATCGTCCTGGAGCATTGGGGGGTTCACTCCACCGAAGACCTGGGCGACATCGTGTTCGCGCTGGTGGAGATCGGCGTCCTCGTGAAGCAGGACGACGACAAGCCCGAGGACTTCCGCGACCTCTTCGACTTCGAGGAGGTGTTCGAGCGCGACTACCCCTGGACGGCCGGACCGTGGACGGTGGCGTCGCAGGCGGGCGAGTGATAGCTTTAGCTTGTCCATTCCAAGCGGTCCGAAGCGCCAACGGGCCGAGTCGCGAACTTGCCGAAGCAGCGGCCGCTTCCACGGCCCTCTCGGCCGACCATTGGCGGGGGGTTGAACAGCAAGGTGGAGGAGATCGGCTTTCCAGCGTGTCGAAAGTGCGACCAGGGAGTCCTGCTCCCCATGTCGGACTACGGCAGGGACGGAGCGCCCATCCGCTTCAAGGCGTGGGTCTGCTCGAGTCCGGTGTGCGGGTTCAACATCCGCATAGACAACGGCGAGATCACCTACGGCGGATCGATCGGACAGAGCTACAAGTAGAGGAACCACCACTCCCGCCATGAGCGCGGCCCGTCGCGACGGGCCGTTCGGGCGACCGGAGGTCGAGGCTCCCACTTCCGCCCAAGCGGCTCGGCACGACCGCGTGTCGATCCAAGAGCGCGGCGTGCCCGAATCCGCTCTGATGGAGAACGCGGGGCGGCAAGCGGCCTTGATCGTCCAGCGCATCTTTCCCCACGGCCGAGTGGTGGCGCTGGCGGGGTCCGGCAACAACGGAGGAGACGCCCTCGTGTGCGCGCGGGCCTTGGCGGCGTGGGGACGACCGGTGGCCGCCGTGGTGGTGGGAAGGCGGCCCCGTCCCGACCCAGTTCTCCACGGCTGGGAGCTGCCGTGCCGGATCGGCTGGGCCGGCGAGGACGCCCTGGCCGGGGCCTCGGTCGTGATCGACGGACTTCTGGGCACGGGGATCCGAGGCGCGCCGCGGGGGCAGTGCGCGGAAGCGATCGAGGCGCTGAACCGCTCGCCGGCGCCGGTCGTGGCCCTGGACGCGCCCTCCGGCGTGGACGGCGCCAGCGGGCGGGTTCCGGGAGCGGCGGTGAGCGCGGACGTGACCGTGGCCTTCGGCTGGCCGAAGCTGGGGACCCTCCTCTACCCCGGTCGGGAGCGAAGCGGGCGGATCGTTGCGGTGGAGATCGGCTTCCCGCCGCGGGACGGCGCCGAGGGCGGCAGGGACGACGGCGCCGAGCCCTGGGCGCAGCTGCTGACTCTCGGCTGGACGTCCCGCGCGCTCCCGCGCCGCCCTCCGTCCACGCACAAGAACGCCGTGGGCGCGCTGACGGTCGTGGCGGGCTCGGCGATGCCGGGCGCGGCCGTGCTGGCGGTCCGATCCGCCTTCCGGTGCGGCGTCGGCCTGGTGCGGACGTGCGGCACGGAGCTGCTGGGGGAGCTTCTCGCCGCCGTCCCCGAGGCGCTGTACGTGGACGCCGTCGACGAGGACGCCCTGGGGCGCGCCGTGACGGCCTGCCGCGCGCTGGTGGTGGGGCCGGGGCTGGGCACGGACGAGGCGGCACGCCGGCAGCTGGGCGCGGCGCTGACCGCCCGAGGCGAGAGGCCCGTCGTGGTGGACGCCGACGCGCTGACGCTGCTGGCCCAGGGCGCGGCAGGAGGCATGGCCGGGCTCGCCGGCGGGCCGGCGGTCGTGACGCCCCATCCGGGAGAGATGGCCCGCCTCCTCGGCTGCGCCGCCGAGGACGTGCAGGGCGACCGGGTCGCGGCGGCCAAGGGCCTTGCCGAGAAGCACGGCGTGACGGTGCTGCTCAAGGGGGCGCCTGCGCTGGTGGCGACGCCGGGAGGACGGCTGCTGGTGGCCGCCGTGCAGGAGACCTCGGCGCTGGCGGTGGCCGGGATGGGCGACGTGCTCGCCGGCGCGACGGGAGCGTTCCTGGCGCAGGGAGCGGACGTCGCCGAGGCGGCCGGGCTGGCCCTGGAAGTGACCGGGCGCGCGGCCTCGGGGCTGGGGCTCGGGCCGGCGCTCGTCCCGTCCGACGTGGTGGAGGCGGTTCCCGCCGCCTTGGCCCGGCGCGGCGCCGGCGTCACCGACCTGCCCTTCCCGTTCGTGACCTTCGACCAGGACCAGCCCCGCTGAGCCGGGCGCCCGTGCCGCCCGCCCGCGCCGCGTCGGCCCCGGACTCGATGAACGAGCACGAGCTCGTCGCCCAGCTGGTGGAGGCCGGATGGAGGGGCAGTCGCGACGTGGCGCTGGGGCCGGGCGACGACGCCGCGGTGCTGCGGGGCGGCTTGGTGGTCAGCGCCGACATGATGGCCGAGGGGGTGCACTTCCGGTTCGACTGGGTGTCGCCGCGGGAGGCCGGGTTCCGGGCCGGGGCGGCGGCGCTGAGCGACCTGGCCGCGATGGGGGCGAGGCCCGTCGCCCTCCTGGTGTCGATGGCGCTCCCCGGCGACCCGGCCGTGGGCGTCGAGCTGCAGCGGGGGGTCCGACGCGCGGGCGACCGGGCAGGCGCGCCGGTGGCGGGAGGGGACGTCGTGCGCTCGACCGACTCGGTGGTCGTGGACGTCGCGGCCCTGGGCCGCGCCCGACGGCCCGTTCTGCGCAGCGGGGCCGCGCCGGGCCACGACCTCTGGGTGTCGGGGCGCCTGGGAGGCTCGGCGGCGGCCGTGGACGCATGGCGTCGGGGCGGAACGCCGCTCCCGGCGGCCCGAGACCGCTTCGTCCGGCCCCCGGACCGCGTGCCTCTCGGCCGAGCGCTGGCCGACGAAAGGCTCGCCGGTTCGATGATCGACGTCTCCGACGGCCTCCTCGCCGACGCCCGCCGCATCGCCGCCGCGTCCGGCGTCAGGATCGTGGTCCGGGAAGCGGCGGTTCCCGTGGACCCGGCGGCGTCGGGCGCCCCGGCTCCCGGGGGTTCTCCTCGCGACGAACGTCGATCGGGGGACTTGAAGTGGGCCTTGACCGGGGGTGAAGATTATGAACTGATGTTTACGGCAGATGCCGCCGCCTTGCCCCGCCTTCAGGCCCTCCAAGAGGAGTTGTCGTTGTCGCTCAAGCGCATTGGAACCGTGGAGCGTGGCACTGGCGTCGTCCTGGAGGGCGTAAACGAACGGCGCAACGTTGCCGCTGGGGGCGGCTACGACCACTTCTCCGCGCCGGGCGACCGCCAATCCGAAGCGCAGCCGTGAACCCCGAAAGCGCGATGGCGTTCGACGGAGCAAGCCCCGTGGGCCGCGACGATGCGCCCGGCGTCCGCGAGGCGGTTCCGGGCGACGGCGAGCCGGTCACCTTCGGGTTGGCGTTTCGCAACGCTTGGATCTACTTGGTCGGCCTCTTGGCGACGGCCTACTTCGTTGTCGGCGTCAACGTCCACCACGTCCTGCGAACGCCCGCCCGCGAACGCTTCGCGGAGCGCGCCCCGGCCCGCTGGGGAGCCCTGCTCCTTCGGCTGGCAAGGGTTCGCGCGACGTGGGAGAACCCGGAGCGCCTGCTCCCGGACCAAGCTCAGGTTCTGGTCGCCAACCACCAGAGTTGGTTCGACGTCTTCGCACTGGCGGGCACGCTGCCCGTGAAGTTCAGCTTCGTCGGGAAGAAGGAGCTCTCTCGAATCCCCTTCTTCGGCGTGGCCTGGGCCCGGGTGGGCCACTACGCCGTGGACCGCTCCGACTACAAGGCGTCGATGGCGTCCCTGGGCAAGGCGGGCGACCGGATCAAGTCCGACGCCACCACCGTCGTCGTCTTCCCCGAGGGGACCCGTTCTCCGACCGGCGAGCTTGCCCGCTTCAGGAAGGGCGCCTTCGTCTTGGCGATCAGCGCCCAGGTGCCCGTCGTGCCGGTGGCGGTGCTGGGAACCCGTCGCGTCATGGCCAAGGGGCGTTGGCTGGTGCGCCCCGGCCAAGTGACGATGCGGGCGGCCACCCCCATCTCCACCAAGGGCATGACAATGGCCGACCGAGACGCCCTGGCCCGCAAGGCGCGAGACCAGGTAGCCGCGCTGATGGAGCAGGAGGCGGCGTGTCGGCCGTAGTGGACGCTCGGGCCCGGGAGGTGCTGGACTCCCGGGGCAACCCCACCGTCGAGGCCGAGGTCGTGCTGGGGAGCGGCCGCAGGGGCAGGGCGGCGGTTCCCAGCGGGGCGTCCACCGGAGCGCACGAGGCAGTGGAGCTTCGGGACGGCGACGAGGCGCGCTACCTGGGACGCGGCGTGCGGAAGGCGGTCCACAACGTCGGCCACGAGATCCTGGCCGCGGTCCGGGGCTTGGAGGCCCGGGAGCAGGAGGAGGTGGACCGCGCCATGATCGAGCGGGACGGCACGCCGGACAAGTCCCGGCTGGGCGCCAACGCGATCCTGGCGGTCTCCCTGGCCGTGGCGCGCGCCGCGGCGTCGGAGGCCGAGACGCCCCTCTTCCGCTACCTGGGAGGAGCTGACGCATGCACGCTGCCGGTTCCCCTGATGAACATCCTCAACGGCGGCGTCCACGCCTCCAACAACGTGGACGTCCAGGAGTTCATGGTGGTTCCCGTGGGGGCTCCCACGTTCTCCGAGGGGCTGCGGATGGGGACCGAAGTCTTTCACGGGCTGAAGCGGGTCCTGGCCCAGGAAGGCAAGAGCACGTCGGTGGGGGACGAGGGCGGCTTCGCGCCGGACTTGGCGTCGGACGCGGAGGCGATGGAGGCGGTGTTGCGGGCCGTGGAGGTTGCAGGCTACCGCCCCGGCGAGGACGTGATGCTGGCCTTCGACGCCGCGGCCTCCGAGCTCTTCCACGACGGGAGCTACAGCTTCGTCAAGTCGTCGGGCAGTTCGTCGGTCGGCTCGGCGGGCCGCTCCCGGTCGCCGGCGGAGATGATCGGGTACTGGGAGGAGATGGTGTCGCGCTTCCCCGTGGGCAGCGTGGAGGACCCTCTTCACGAGGACGACTGGGGTGGATGGGCGCGGCTCACGGCCCGGATCGGCGACAGATGCCAAGTCGTGGGGGACGACTTGTTCGCCACGAACCCGCGGCGCTTGGCGCGGGGGATCGGGGACGGCGCGGCGAACGCGCTCCTGGTGAAAGTGAATCAGATCGGCACCCTCACCGAGGCGCTGGAGGCCGTCGGAGCGGCCCGGAAAGCCGGGTGGGGCGTCGTCGTGTCCCACCGTTCGGGCGAGACCGAGGACCCGATCATCGCCGACTTGGCAGTGGCGGTGGGCGCCGGACAGATCAAGACCGGGGCGCCGTCGCGGTCGGAGCGGGTGGCCAAGTACAACCGTTTGCTTAGGATAGAGGAGGCGCTGGGCGACCGCGCCGAGTACCCGGGAAGGAGCGTGTGGTCATGAAGCGACTGGCGTTCCCTGGATTGATCGGGGTGGCCCTCTACTTCGCCGTCGCCGGGGGCGAGTACTCGTTCCTGGACGTGCGCCGGGCCGAAGAGGAGCTGGAGGTGCGCCGGAACGAGCTGCCCGTCGCCCGTCGGCAGATCGACTCGCTCCGCGCCCGGATCGACTCGCTGGAGCACAACGACCCGTTTCTGGAGCGCTTCGCCAGGGAGCGCTACGGCTTCATCCGCGACGGCGAGCTGCTCTACCGGCTGACGGAGACCGAGGCCGATCCCGAACCGGTCGAGCCGCCGCGACGGTCGCTGCTGGGCCGTCTCCGAGCGAGCCTGGGGCTGGGCAGCGACGAGAGCGACGAGAGCAGCAGCCGCGCGGGCGGCGACCCTGGAGCCGGCGGCGGCTGAGGCCCGATCCCCGGCTAGGCGGGCGTCTAGGCGCCGACCTCGGCGGACGAGGCTCCTTGGGCGGCGTCTGAAGCCTCGGCCGGCGCGTCGTCGGTTCCCGCGTCGCCCTCGGGAGCGCTGCCCGCGGCCAACGCCTTGCGGGCTCCTTCCAGCAAGTCCTCCGCGCTGCCCGACCGAAGGGCCTTCGCCACATCGGCGCCGTGCAGCCCGAAGCGGGCGGCCAGCGCTTCCAGCTCGCCGACGGAGCGCTTCCCGCTCGTGCCCGCTTTCCCGCCGCCCGCGCCCCCCGACTTCTCCAGGAACGGGGCGAAGAGATCCACCGGCACGGGAAAGAGGGTGGTGGAGTTGTTCTCCGCCGCCACTTCCACCACGGTCTGGAGGAAGCGCAGCTGGAGCGCCGTGGGGTGCTCGGAGAGGATATGGGCGGCCGACGACAACTTCTTCGAAGCCTGGAATTCGCCCTCGGCGGCGATCACCTTGCCCCGCCTCTCCCGCTCGGCCTCGGCTTGCTTGGCCATCGCCCGCTTCATCTCCTTGGGCAGGTCGATGTCCTTGATCTCGACGCTGGTGACCTCGATGCCCCAGGGGTCGGTCTCCAAGTCGATGATCCGGCGCACGATCTCGTTGATCCGTTCCCGTTGGGCCAGCAGCTCGTCGAGCTCCGACTGCCCCACCACGCTTCGCAAGGTGGTCTGGGCGATCTGGCTGGTGGCGAAGTAGTAGTCCTCCACCTCCACGACGGCCTTGGAAGGGTCCACCACGCGGAAGTACACCACCGCGTTGACGGTGCAGCTCACGTTGTCCTTGGTGATCGTGTCCTGGGGCGCGATGTCGAGGGCGATGATGCGCAGGTCCATCTTCCGCATCCGCTCGACGCCGTAAGGCACCAGGAAGACCAAGCCGGGGCCCTTCGCCCGGGTCAGCTTGCCCAGGCGGAAGACCACGCCCCGTTCGTACTCCCAGAGGATGCGGAGCGAACTCAAGACGCCCGTGAGGGCGAACGCCCCCGTCCCGATCAAGAATGCGAGTTCCATTGGGGGTTCTCCTTGGGTGGAGGCAATCCTGCGGGAGTGCGGGCGCTCGGGCGCCGGCCCGCCGAACACTCCAGGCGCCGGCCCCGCCACGACGCTTCCAGGGGCGCGCGACACTCCCAATAGGCGGAAGGCGCCGGCGGTTGACAAGTCCGGGGAGCAAGTCCGGGGGGCCGAGCAAGTCCCGCAAGTCCGGGGGGTCCAGGTTGACAAGTCCGGGGGGCCGAGGGAGCTTTCCTCTCCCTCGCCGGAGTAGCTCAGCTGGTTAGAGCAGCGGAATCATAATCCGCGTGTCGGGGGTTCGAGTCCCTCCTCCGGCATCGAGTCCTTCCTGTCGGCACGTCTGGCACCTTCGTCTCTTCTCCCGGTGAAGCCTTGGAGCAGATATGCTGACGCGCGAGGCTCGCGGCAGACGTTCCCGGGCCCGCGAGCCGCTGGCCCGGCGCGTTCGCCTGGAGACGCCCGAGCACGTTCGGCTGGGCTACGACTTGGCCGACCTGGGCTCGCGCTTCACGGCGATGGCGGTGGACTTGGCGATCATGATCGTCGCCGCGACCGTCTTGGCGCTGTCCGCCCTCCTGCTGGGGCGGCACGTCGCCGGGACCGTCCTGCCCGAGTACGGGCCGGCGACGGTGTGGGCGCTGGCCACGATCGGTCTCTTCGTCGTGCTGTGGGGCTACTTCGTCCTCTTCGAGGCGTTCTGGGACGGCCGCACGCCGGGCAAGCGGCTGCTGGGCCTGCGAGTTCTCCACTCGGGAGGGCAGCCGTTGTCGCCGAGGGGCTCGGTCGTCCGCAACCTGCTGCGCGTGGTGGACCTGCAGCCCGGGGTGTCGGGGGTCGTCGGCGGCGCCTGCATGATGCTGAACCGCCGGACCCAGCGGCTGGGGGACTTGGCCGCCGACAGCATCGTGGTGCGGGACCGGGGCGGCGGGGACATCCCCTGGCCGGAGTCGCCCAACGTCGCCGTCCGGGGTCGACCGCTTCTCTCGGAAGAGCAGTTCGCGCTCCTCTCCGGCTTCGTGCGGCGGCGGGAGGGACTGGCGGCGGAAGTCCGGCGGCGGTTGGAGCGCTCGGTGATCGAGGCGCTGCGGCCCGTGCTGGAGGGCCACCCGAAGGCGGACGGCGTCCCCGACGGCGAGTTCCTGGGGGCGCTTCACGACGAGGAGGCGGCTCGGCGGGGCAGCGCGGCCGAGGGCTGGGACCTCCAGGCGGCGGCGCTGGTGCGCGGACGCAAGCCGGAGTGGGACGCCTACCGCGAGCTGGTGGGCGACGCCCGGAAGCGGGGCCTTCACGAGCTCTCGGAGCCGAAGGTGCGAAGCTTCGGACGGCTCTACCGCTCGGTCGCGGCGGACTTGGCCCGGGCCCGGGCCTACCGGGCGCCGGCGGGCGTGGTCTTCGGCTTGGAGAAGTGGACCGGGGCCGGTCACAGCCTCCTGTACCGGGCCAGGCGGACATCGGTCAAGCCGGTGGGGCGCTGGCTGGCGTCGAGACTTCCTCGGGCGGTCCGGCGCAGCTGGCGGAGCGTGGCCCTGGCGGCGCTCCTCCTCTTCGGTCCCATGGCCGCGACGTACCGCGCGGTTCGGGCCGATCCCGCCCTTGCCCGGTCGATCATGCCGGCCGAGATGCTCGCCCGCGCGGAGAACACGCCGCAGGGCGAGATCGACGCCCAGTACCTGGACGTGCCCAGCGGAGCCATGCCCATGCTGGCCTCGGGCGTCATGGTCAACAACCTGGGCGTCGCGTTCACGGCGTTCGCGGGCGGGATGCTCGCCGGGGCGGGCACGGTCCTGCTGCTCGTGGTGAACGGCGTCTTCCTCGGGGCGGCGTTCGGCCTCTACGCCAACCAGCAGGTCCTGGGCGTGATCCTGGCCTTCGTGTCGCCCCACGGCGCCCTGGAGCTGACGGCGATCTGCCTGGCGGGAGCGGCCGGGCTGACGCTGGGGTCGGCCCTGCTGATTCCCGGGCGGCGGACGCGGCCGACGGCGCTGGTGGAACGAGGTCGGGCGGCCCTCTCGCTGCTGGCCGGATCGGCGGCGCTCCTCGTCGTGGCCGGCGTAGTCGAAGGGTTCTACTCGCCCTCGGCGCTGCCGGCCGTCGCCAAGTTCGCCTTCGGCGCAGCCAGCGCGGCGCTGCTGGCGGTCTACTTGGGAACCGCCGGTCGGGAGCCTTCCAGACCTAGAGCAGCCCCCGCTCCTTGACCTCCGCGTACTGGTCCAGGGTGGCGGCCAGGGCGTCGCCGGGATCCGCGTCCACGACCAGGATGCCGGCTCGGCGCATCGTCTGAAGCGCGGCGGCGCGCGCCTGCACCAGCTCCTCGGCCGCGGCCCGACGGTAGGCCTCGGCTTCGTCGGCCGGCGTCCGGGCAGCAACCCGCTCCAGCTCCGGGTTGCGGATCGCCACCGCCATGGGCAGGTGGGTGCGGGCGATCCGGGCCAGCGACGCCGCCAAGGCCCGCGACACGTCGCCGTCGATCACGTCGCAGAAGAGAGCCACCAGCGAGCGCTTGCGGACGGTGCGGGCCAGAGTGGCGACGGCAAGGGGGTAGTTGGGCTCCACCAAGCGCGTCTCGACGCCGGAGAGGAGCTCGGCCGTCGCCCCAATGTCCACGCGCCGAGGCGGCGAGAGGTGGCGGACCCGGTCGTCGAACACCAGGGTGCCCACCCGGTCGCCGTAGGCACGGGCCCGGCCCGCCAGGAGCATGGCGGCGGCCAGCGCGAAGTCGGCGCGCTCCCGGTCCAGCACGTGCTCCCGCATGTGGCGCCCGGCGTCGATCGCCAGGACCAGGTTCTGGTTGCGCTCCGTCTGGTAGCTGCGCACGACGTAGCGGCTGCGGCGGGCCGACGCCTTCCAGTCGATCGCGCGCGGGTCGTCGCCCCGAACGTACTCCCGCAGGCTCTCGAACTCGCTCCCCTCTCCCCGCCGCCGGATGCGCCGCGGCCCGGCCTCCGGCGCCGGCCGGCGCACCGCGTGGTCCTTTCGCCGGAAGGCGCCGGAAAGGCCGGGCTGGACGCGCACAACCTGCTCCGCCGCCGCCACGCTGCGCGCCCATCCCAGTCCCAGGGGACCCAGAGTGCGCGCATGGACCGCGCCCAGCCGCAAGAAGCCCCGGGTGCGTGGACGCGCCCGGTAGGAGATCCGAACCGTGGAACCGGCCGGCACCGCGACCCGAACGCCGTCCTCCCAAGGGTCGCGAGCGCCCTCGGTCCTGCGTCCCGCCGCCGGCAGGCGCTTCAGCAACGGGTCCAGGTCGTCGGTGACCCGCACCCGCACAGGCCGCGGCCCGTCGTTGGCCAGTGCGACCGACACTTCCATTGCGCCGCCCAGCGAAGCAGCGACGGGCGCCTTCCGCGAGATCGTCGGAGGTTGCGCCCGCCGCCCGTCCCAGCACGCCAGCGCCACGACCAGCAGGTCCGCCGCCAGCGCGGACGCCGTGGAGACCAGAAGGAGCGCCGACGCCCCGGCCAGGAGCCAGAGGGCGCGCCGACTGGGCAAGACGGGAATCGCCGCCGGCCGCGTCCCGCCGCCGGTCCACTGCGTCCGGGAGGTCGGCCCGCTGCGGCGACTTGCCGGCCGGGGCCGCCGAGCGACACGGTCGCCCACGGCTAGCGCGGCGCCTCCAGCGTCTCCAGGAGCGCCCGGAGCTCGTCGTCCGAGGAACGGCCTTCCACTTCCGCCTCCGGCGTGAGGACCACGCGGTGGCGCAGCACCGGGAACGCCAGCGACTTCACGTCGTCCGGGACCACGAACTCTCGGCCGCTCAGGTGCGCTTCCGCCCGCGCAGCTTGGTAGAGCGCGACCCCGGCCCGAGGACTGGCGCCCAGCGCGAACGCCGAGTCCCGTCGCGTGGCCCGCACGATCTCGGTGATGTAGCGGCGGATCCGTTCGTCCACGTGGAGCCGGCTCACCGCCGCCCGCTCGCCCTGCAGCTCGGCTCGGGTCAGGGGGTCGCCGATGGGGTAGGTGGCCTCGTCGTCGGCTCGGAACCCGGCGTCGTAGCGCTCCAGGATCGCCTGCTCGGCTTCTTCGTCGGGGTAGTCCATGACGATCTTCATGAGGAAGCGGTCCACCTGGGCCTCGGGGAGAGGGTACGTCCCCTCGTGCTCCACCGGGTTCTGCGTCGCGAACACGGTGAAGGCCGCGGGCAACGGTCGCGTCTTGCCGTCCACCGTGACCTGCCGCTCCTCCATCGACTCCAGGAGAGCCGCCTGGGTCTTGGGGGGCGCCCGGTTGATCTCGTCGGCCAGAATCAGGTCCGCGAACACCGGCCCGGGGCGGTACACGAACTCCCGGGAGCGCTCGTCCAGCACGTTGACGCCGACCAAGTCCGTGGGCATGAGGTCGGGGGTGAACTGAATCCGCCCGAAGTCGAGTCCCATCCCCTGGGCGAGCGCCCGGACGGCCAGCGTCTTGGCGGTTCCCGGCACCCCCTCGACCAATGCGTGGCCTCCGGCCAGCAGCGTCGCCAGCATCTGGCGGACGACGGTGGACTGGCCGAGGACCACTTCCTCCATTCCCTGCAGCAAGCGGTCAATGCCGGGCGGCGTCATGCGCGGCTTCTCCTCTGGTTCCCAGGTTGGAGCGGCCCCCGGCTTGGTCGGGAGCTCGCGGCGAACTCGTCGATCCCGGCGGCGACCGCGGTCAGCTTCGGCGGGCTGGCGCGCAGGGCGTTGCGGATGCGTCGAAGCTGCACGGCGCCGTCGCTGGATGCGCGTCTTTCCATCGATTCCAAGAGGGCGACGGCCTGGGCCCGGTCGCGCGGCGGCGGCGCGTGCGCCCAGCGAGCAAGGCGGGAGACCAGAAGCAGGGCGGCGGTCTCTCGGGCTTCGGCCTTGCGGTACAGCGCGCCCAGGGCGGAGACGTGCTCCAGGGGCGAACGGCGTTCGTCCTTGGGCGGGTCCGCCGGCAAGCCGAGGCGGACGCCTGCCGCCGCCACGGCGAGGAACGCCACGAGTCCCAAGTGGAAGAGCGCCCGACCTTTGGGGCTGCCGAAGAAGAACTCGACGGCCGCCGACGCCGGGGAACCCATGCCGTGCACGCCGTGGTGGAACTCGTCGAAGAACACGGTGTCGCCCGCAGGGGTGTAGGCGACCGCAGCCCGGACCGCGAGAGCGGCCAGGGGGTCGTCGCCCGCGTTGGCGTTGGAGAGGGGCGCGGCGTCGGCGAAGGCGAGGATGCGCCCTGCGCCCAGCGGGATCTCCGCAGCGACGGCCCCGGCCACGCTGTCCAGGGGGCTGTCGAAGCGGCGCCGACGCCCGGGGCGCTCCGGGGCGCGTTCCGCGGAGAGCCGCAGCAGCGTCGCCGTCGGAAGGGCGGGGAGCGCGCGAGGGCGGAGGACCCGAGCGGGGATGGTCGCCCCAGGCAAGCCGTCGGTGAGGGGGTGGACCGCCCATGAGACGGAGCGCGCGGCGTCTTCGTCCTCTGCGGGGAGCAACGGCAACTTGCGAACCGCCAGCCCCAGCGAGTCCAGCAGAGGATGCGAGCCCGGAAGGTCCGCGTCGAAGAGCATCTCCACGTAGCGCGGGGCGTAGATCAGGACGCCCCCGTCGCGCACCCATGCCAGCAGCGCGCCCGCCTCGCGGGGACTCGGAACGTCCGTGGGCTCCAGCAGGACGATCGTGCCCCGGATGGGGTCTGCGTCGACCAGGGGCGTCATCCGGGGAGCGACCGGCCGGCCCAGGCGCTCGATCGTTCGGTAGAACGCCGCGACGCCGTCGGGGCTGGCGCGGAACGAGGTCCGCTTCACGTCGTAGGCGATCTGGCCCCCTTCGGGCCGCAGCATGTACACGACCAGGGCGAGGGCAAGTAGGAACCCGCCCGTCCACAGCACGGCCCGCAGCCTCTCGCTCACGCCCGTTCGCCCTCGTCCAGGCGCGCCCGCTCCTCCAGCTTCCGGTAGGCCGCGAGCGTGGGCGCGGCTTCGCCGAAGCGGAACCGCTGGAACGAGCGGAGGAACGCCGCCGCGTCCGCGCCCGGTTCGCCCCCATGGCGGACCGCCTCGACGATGTACTCGCCCGGGGTCTTGGAAGGGTGGAAGCGGACCATGCCCCTCCCGTCGAGGACTCGGAGGACGCCCTGGTAGAGGGCGGTTGCGGCGGAGCGCAGGTCGCCGTCGGCCGCGCGGGCGGCGGCGAGCCTCAGCCACTCGGCGGCCGTCGCCGGCTGGGCGCCGCCGTGGTCGTCGGGAGTGGCGCTCGGACGTCCGTCGCGGGCGTCCAAGAGACGGACCAAGACGACCGCCGAAAGTACGACCAGCACCACCACTGCCAGCAACCATGCCGCCGCCGCGCCCCCTCCCTCGGGGATCCGAAGGGGAATCATGCGCAGAACGTCTTGCAGCGCCTCCCGTGCGGCGATCAGCCAGCTCTCGACCACGGAGGGCTCGGCCCGCCGAAAGTCGGGGCCCGCAAGCACGTCCTCCAGTGCGCGAGCGACTTCCGCGTACGCCGGAACGGCGGCGTCGCCCCGGGTCGGGACGCCATCCCGAAGTTCTTGGAGCGGCAGAATCCAGCGGATCATCGAGCCGTTCCTACGGCTCCGCGGTCATCGAGGCCGCGGCAGCCTCCAAGTCGTACGCTTCGGTCCGAATTCGGCGGTCGTAGTAGAGCAGCATCGTGCACGACACGAAGAGGGGCGTGGTGAACGATCCGACCGCCAGCTGAGCCATTTGGACGAGCCAGTACTTGCTCGCGCTCACTGCCGCGCTTGGTTCGACGGCGAAGAGGCTCGAGAGGCCGTAGGCGAACGACTGGAGGGCCAGGCTGGGAAGCGCAAGCATGATCGACGCGATGCACACCACTCCGAAGATGCGGAGCCTCGCCTTCCGCGCGAGCCGGAACGACCGGCGGATCGCGCGCCAGGGACCGGCCTTCTCGACGACGACGGCCGGCAGCACGGCGAAGGTCGACGACACGAACCAAACCATTGCGAGCACGCTCGCGACGAGCAGCGCCGCCGAGATTCCCACGACCGCGTAGCCGGTGCCCACTCCCGCCACGCCGGCGACGAAGGCGGTGACGACGGCGACGCAGGCAAAGGCGCCCGCCAGTACGGCGGCCGCGAGAAGACACGCCAGGGCCACGGCGCCCACTACGACGGGCAAGCGGCCGAGCGCCTGCCGGTAGCTGGAGGCGAATGCCGGCCTGCGGTCTTGGGCTCGCATGGCGATCGCGGCCGTGAGAGCGGTCCAGGCGACGGCGGCGACCACCGCGCCTGCCCCGATCCATCCCAGGCCGGCGAGCAGCGCCGCGAGCGCTTCGGCCGGCGCCGTGGAGTCGAAGTTCGACGCCGAGAAGCGGGATGCAAAGGCGAGTTCGCCGACGCCCAGGAGCGCGTAGGACGGCGCAAGCCCCACCACGGCGACGATCGTGTAGTCGAAGAAGTCCCGCCGGTAGAGATGGAACGCGGCGTCGAGGATCTCGCCGAAGTCCAGGGGCCGGTGGGGAACGATCGACAAGAGCTTCTCTCGACGTGGCTTGGGTTGGGGTCTCGCTTCGATTGGCGCGGGGCTGGTGGAGGGAACCTTTGTGCCGGCCAGCATCCGGTCAATAGCGGATCGGGACAGTCGGCGGCGGTGCCCCCGGCGGTTCGGGCGTTGCCTCGGCGGTTCGGGCGTTGCCTCGGCGGTTCGGGCGTTTCCCTCGGCGGTTCGGGCGTTCCCCCGGCGGTTCGGGCGTTTCACTCGGCAGTTCGGGCGTTGCCCCGGCGGTTCGGGCGCGGGTACGTTCCCAACATGACTTCTTCCGCGCGCGGTTTCCGTCGGGCGAGGGTCGCGGCCGTCGTCGCCCTCGGCGTCCTGGCCGCTCTTGTCGTCGACGCGCTCCGCCCGCCCCTCGCCGTCGCCGCCCAGGAAGGCCCCGTCGCATCTTGGCCGCCCGTCGCCACCTTCTCCATCGTCGGCTTCGATCCGGTCACGGGCGAGGTGGGCGTGGCCGTCCAGTCCCGCGTCTTCTCGGTGGGCAACGGCGTGATCTGGGGCGAGGCCGGGGTGGGCGTGGTCGCCACCCAGGCGATCGTGGACGTGAGCTACGGCCCCCAGGCGTTGGCCTTGCTGCGGGAGGGCCGGTCGCCGGAGGATGTGGTCCGCGAAGTCCTGGCCCGAGACGCCGACCCCGACCCGGAGCGCTGGACCAAGGAGGGCCGCCAGTTCTCGGTCATGAACGCCCAGGGCGTAGTCGCGACCCACACCGGCCCCCGCGCCAGCGAGTGGGCCGGCCACCGGATCGGCGAGCACTGCTCGGCCCAGGGCAACATCCTGGCAGGACCTGCCGTCGTGGACGACATGGTGACCGCCTTCGAGTCCACCGAGGGCCACCTCTCCCATCGGCTCCAAGCCGCCCTGGAAGCGGGTCAGGCAGCGGGCGGCGACACGCGCGGAATGCAGTCGGCCGCAATGCTGGTGGTCAAGGAGGACGGCGGCGTTTGGCTCAACAACGACGTGGTCCTGCGCCTCCAGGTGGACGACCACCCGGAGCCGATCGCGGAGCTGCGCCGGTTGGTGGAGAAGGCGGCGGAGCGACGGGACCGGCGAGTTGGGACCGGTTGACGTTCAGCTCTATTCGCAGCGGGGGTCCATAACCATGCATGCCTCGCGTCGATCCCAGAGCAGAGGCGCGCAAGATCCAGCGAGAGTCCCTGAGGCGGATTCGGGCAACGACAGACCAGTCCTAGGGGGGTAGGGCAGGGTAGGGCAGGCTAGTGTCTGCCAGAAAAACCTGGTTTCGTGGCTTGACCGAGTTCCGCCGGGGTTCGGGGTGTCGAAGACGGCCGGTTCCGGTAGATCGCCGTGGGCGTCCTCAACGCCGTGGGCACTGCGTTGATCGCATCGCGGACTGGCCCGGTCTTCCGCAGCGCCCCCTCACCACTCGGCCAGCTCCAGCATTCCCTCCAGCACGTCCTCGACCTGGGGCAGGATCGCCTTTTCCAGCCGGGGCGAGTACGCCACCCACGTGTCCATCGCGCCCACGCGGCGGACGGGGCCGTCCAGCCACGGGAAGAGCTCGTCGGCGGCCTGGGCCGCGATCTCGGCGCCGAGCCCGAACGTCACGGCGTCCTCGTGGGCGACCAGGAGCTTGCCGGTGCGGCGGACCGACGCCGCCACGGTCTCCATGTCCAGGGGCGAGAGCGTGCGCAGGTCGATCACCTCGGCGCTCGCCCCGTAGCGGTCCTGGGCGATCCGGGCGGCGTCCACCGAGCGCTTCGTCAAGGCGCCGCACGTGGCCACGGTCAGGTCGCGGCCCGGCCGGACCACCTTCGCCTTGCCGAATGGCACCATGTAGTCCGGGCCCGGACAGGCGCCCTTGTTGTGCACTTGGCGGTAGAGGTGCTTGTGCTCCAGGAAGAGCACCGGGTCGTCGCAGCGGATCGCCGTGCGCAGGAGGCCGTTGGCGTCCAAGGCGTTGGACGGGAGCACGACCCGCAGCCCCGGCGTGTGGGTGAAGAGGGTCGCGCCGGTCTGGGAGTGGTACGGCCCGCCCTTGATGTAGCCGCCGTAGGTGGTGCGCACGACGACCGGCGCCGACCACTCTCCCGCCGATCGGTAGCTCATCGTCGCCAGCTCGTTGCGCAGCTGCATGAACGCCGGCCAGATGTAGTCGAAGAACTGGATCTCGATCACCGGCTTGAGCCCGCGAGCCGCCATCCCCACGGCGCGCCCCACGATGTTCGCCTCCGCCAAGGGCGCGTTGTACACCCGCTCGCTCCCGAACCGGGCCTGGAGCCCGTGGGTCACCTTGAAGACGCCGCCCTTGCCCTTCACCTCTTCCAGCGCGTCCTCGCGAGAGGCGTCCGCCACGTCCTGACCGAAGACCACGATCCGGGGGTCCCGCTTCATCTCGTCGCGCAGGCAGCGGTTCAGCAGGTCCACCATCGTCAGCGGGCGGTCGTCCTCGAAGGCGGGCCGGTCCTCCGTGTCGAAGCGGCCTCCGCAGGGGTCCACGGTCTCGGAGTAGAGCCACTTCGCCGCCGTCTCGGGCTTGGGCTGGGGATGCTCCATCGCCTGGTCCGCGGCCGCCGCCACCGCCGCCTTCACGTCGGCCTCCAGCTGGGCCAGCTCCGCCTCCGTGGCCGCCCCCGAGTCGACCAGCAGCCGCCGCGTCCGAGGCAGCGGGTCCCGGCTGTCCTGCTCGGCGCGCTCGGCCGAAGAGCGGTAGAGGGACTCGTCGTCGGAAGCGGAGTGGGAGTAGGGCCGGGTCGTGTGGGCGTGCAGGAGGGCTGGCCCCTGCCGCGCTCGGCACCAGCCCACCACTTCGCCGGAGGCCCGCCAGCTTTCCAGCACGTCGGTCCCGTCGCACTCCACGATCTTCAGGTTCGGGAACCCGGCGAGGAGCCGCGACACGTTGCCGCCGGCGGTCTGCACTTCGACGGGCACGGAGATCGCGTACTCGTTGTCCTCCACCACGAAGAGGACGGGCAGCTTCAGGTTGCACGAGGTGTTGAGGGCCTCCCAGAACTCGCCCTCGGAGGTGGTCCCGTCGCCGGCGCAGCAGACGACGACCTCGTCGGACGCGAAGCTCCCCACGTGGGGCCGCAGCTCCGCCCGCCGCTCCGCCCGCAGGCCCGCTTCCGCCGTCCCCACGGCGTGGAGGAACTGGGTCCCCGTCGGCGACGAAGCCGACACGATGTTGAAGCGCCTGTCGCCGAAGTGGGCGGGCATCTGCCGTCCGCCGCTGTTGGGGTCCGCGGCCGCGCCCATGCTCTGAAGGAAGTGGTCCTGGGGGGACTGCCCCAGCGCCAGCGCCAGCGTCCGGTCCCGGTAGTACAAGTAGAACCAGTCCGACCGGGGATCGAGCCAGTCGGCCAGGCCGGCCTGGACGGCCTCGTGTCCCGCTCCTGCAATTTGGAAGAAGACCTTGCCCTGCTTCTGAAGGGCCACTTCCCGGTCGTCGATCGCCCGGGCGGTGACCATCGTCCGGTACCACCGCAACAACGTCTCGTGGCTCGGAAGCTCCGGTTCGGCTCCCGTCTCCGCGTCCATGTGCCGCTCCAGCGTCGCCATGGCGACTCCCCCCAGCAGCTGCAGTTTGGGCGACAGTGCGCCGGCGCGGCCGTCGCCTCTCTTCTCTCTTGATGCCTAGCCCATCAACCTAACCGCCCCGGCTCGTTTCAGCCCGTCGGCCAGCGCCTTCGGCGAATCCGCCGGCTCCTGACACGCCTTGCCGACGCACACGAAGGCGCGCCCGCTCCGGTCCAGCCGCCCTTCCATCGCCGGCAGCGCCGCCACCTTGGGGTTCGTCGGGTCGCCGCCCACGATCGTCCGGTTGGGATGGGGGTGACGGTGCGCCACCGCCAGCATCTCGTCGATCCGCTTCCCCGCTCCCGCCAGCGCCACCTCCAACCGGGGCGTGGAGAACAGGAAGGCGGCGGTCAGCAGGCGACCGACGGCCTGGGGGCTGCTCTCCATCGCGCCCACTTCCCGAGCGAGGACCCGTTCGGCCGTCTCGGCGCGCCCCCCGTCGCCGGCGACCGCGTCTAGCCGGACGAGCAGCTCCACGGCCAGCGAGTTCCCTGAAGGGGTGGCGTTGTCCAAGATGTCCCGAGGCCGCACCAGGAGCGGCTCGCCTTCCTTGGAAGCGTCGTGGAAGAGACCCTCGCCGGCGGACCAGAACCGTTCGACCATTGCGTCGCACATCCGCTCGGCCTCTTCAAGCCAGCGCGAGTCCAGGGTCGCCTCGTAGAGGGAGAGGAAGGCGTTGCCCAGAGCCCCGTGGTCCTCGAGGAACGCCTCGACGTGCACCCGGCCGGCGGAGAGCACCCGGAAGAGGCGGTCGCCGGGGCGGAGGGCGTCCAGGAGGAACTCGGCGGCCCGCAGCGCGGCTTCCGTGTAGTCGGGGCGGCCAAGCGCCGGGCCGGCCTCGGCCAGCGCCCGGACCGCGAAGCCGTTCCAGCACGCCAGGACCTTCTCGTCGCGAAAGGGCGGCGGGCGCTCGCTCCGCCGGGCCTTCAGGGCGGCCAAGGCTTCCCCCAGCACGCGCTGCAGCTCGTCTCGGGCCACGCCCTCTTGCCGGGCCACGGCGTCCGGGTCGTGGGGCAGGTGGAGGATGTTCCGTCCCTCGAAGTTGCCCGGCTCGCTCACGTCGTAGACCCGGCAGAAGAGCCTGGCCGCGTCGCGTCCCAGCGCCTCCCGCACCTCCGCGGGCGTCCAGAGGTAGAAGGCGCCTTCCTCGGGCACGGCGGCCGCGTCCGAGAACCGGCCCCCGCGCGCGCCGTCCGCCGGGAGCGAGTCGGCGTCGCGGGCGGAGCAGAAGGCCCCCTCGGGCAGGATCAGGTCCTCCAGCATGTAGTCCAGGGTCTCCTGGGCGACTTGTCCCAGTCCCGGCGCGCCCAGCAGGTGCCCCTGGACGAGGGCGCGGGCCAGCAGCGCATTGTCGTACAGCATCTTCTCGAAGTGGGGCACCAGCCAGCGGGCGTCCACGGAGTAGCGGTGGAACCCGCCCCCGCAGTGGTCGCGGATGCCGCCGGCGGCCATGCGGGAGAGGGTGTGCACGGCCATCGACGCGCCCGGGCCGGCGCCGCTGCCGGCGCGCAGCAGGAACTCCAGGAAGACCGGCTGGGGGAACTTGGGCGCGCCGCCGAAGCCTCCGTGCACCGGGTCGAAGCTCCGTCCGGCGACGGCGACCGCGTGGGAGAAGAGGCCCTCGTCGCCGGCGCCGAAGCGCCCGCTGCCGGGGTGGGGCCGGCCGGCGCTCCGCTCCAGCGCTTCCCGCAGCCGCTCGCCGACGCGCACCGCTTCTTCGCGGCGGGACTCCCACGCATGCGCCGCCGCCACGAGCACTTGGCGGAACGACGGCATCCCGTGGCGGGGCTCCGGGGGGTAGTACGTGCCGCCGTGAAAGGGCACGCCCTCCGGGGTGAGGAACGCGGTCAGGGGCCAGCCGCCCTGTCCCGTCATCGACTGGACCGCCCTCATGTAGATCGAGTCCAGGTCGGGCCTCTCCTCCCGGTCCACCTTGACGTTGACGAACGCTCGGTTCATCAGGCGGGCCGTCTCCGGGTCCTCGAAGGACTCCCGCTCCATGACGTGGCACCAGTGGCACGCCGAGTAGCCGATGGAGAGGAGGATCGGCCGGTCCGTCTCCCGAGCCAGCGCCAGCGCCTCTTCGTCCCACGGGCGCCACTCCACCGGGTTGCCGGCGTGCTGCAGGAGGTAGGGGCTGGTCTCGTGGGCGAGGCGGTTGGCCATGGGACGGAAGATAGGGCCGACGCCGCAGGGCCGCCCGCCGGCCCCGGCGGCCTTGGCGGGGCGGGGACCCGGCCGCCCGTGGTCGGAGTTGGCCGGAGACCGAGGCGGCGGAGTCTCAGCGCGAGAGGCCCGGCCGCCCGTGGTCGGAGTTGGCGCACCGCCAGATCACGACGGCGGCGGCCGCGGGCCAGCCCCGGGGACCCGACCGCCGTGGTCGGAGCTGGCGCGCCCCCCGCCGCGAAACCCATAGCTTTACTTGTGCGCGCTCCGCCCCGACCATGGAGGTCTCCCTGCGTGGCTTGACCCGCCGTCTCCTCGTCCTCGCCCTCTCCCGCCCGAGGCTGTGGCCCGCCATGCTCTCCGCCGCCTGGGCGTTCCGGGCGAAGGACTGGCACCGGCGGCCCCCCTTCCTCCCCCTGCCGTCCAAGGAGTACCTGCGGTGGCGGATGGAGACGGCCTACGGCGACCGGGAAGCCGTGCCTCCGCGCGACGAGCTGGCCGCCTTCCTCTCCTGGTCCGCCGAGATGCGGAAGCGGATGCGGCCCGAGCGAGCCGGCCTGGCGGCCAAGGCGACGGCGGCCGCCGCCCTGATCGCCTTCGCAGTGTGGGCGAACCTGCAGGCGGCCGAGCACGACGCGGTTCGGGAAGCGGCGGCGGCGGCAGGCTACCCCGGCCTGCTGGCGGCGTCGGTGGTGAGCGGCTTCAACCTGATCGCGCCGGTTCCCGTCGCCGCCTTCTACCCCTTCTTGCTGGAAGCCGGCTTTCAGCCCCTTCCGACGCTGGCCACGATCGCCCTTGGAATGACCGGGGGCGACTTTCTGGGCTACATGGTGGGCGACGCCTCCCGGGCGCTCTCCGGCGACCGCCTGGCCGGGTTTCGGGCGCGAGTGGACCGACTCCACCAGCGGCACCCCGTCCTTCCGCTGGCGGTCCTCTTCCTCTACGCCGCGTTCGCCCCCGTGCCCAACGAGCTCCTCGTCGTCCCCCTGGCGTTCATGCGCTACCCTTTGGCCGGGGTCATGCTCGCCGTCTTCGCGGGCAACCTGATCTTCAACTCGTGGCTGGCCCTGGGCGCCGCGTGGCTCTTCGGCGCGGGCGGATGAGCTTGCGGCGGCGCGCGCGACCGGGACGCCGGCCCGCCCGGAAGCTCCAGCGGCGAGCGGGAACTCCCGAAAGCGAGCCGCGTCGATGCTGATCGCCGGACTCACCGGCAACGTGGGCGCGGGGAAGTCCACGGTGGCGGAGCAGTGGCGCCGGGCCGGGGTTCCGGTGGCGTCGGCCGACGAGTTCGCGCGCCAAGCGACGGCCCCCGGATCGCCGGTCGTTGCGCGGATCGTGGAGCTCTTCGGCGCGGGCGTGCAGGCTCCCGACGGCGCCCTGGACCGGGACGCCGCGCGGCGCCTGGTCTTCCCCGACGCCGACGCCCGACGCAAGTTGGAAGCGGTGGTCCACCCGGCGATCAGGCGCCTCCGGGACGAATGGACCCGGGTCCAGCGGGCGGGCGGCGTTCCCCTGGCTGCGTGGGAGGTCCCCCTCCTCTTCGAGGTCGGAATGGAAGAGGAGGTGGACGTGGTGGTGCTGGTGGACGCGCCGGCCGCCGTGCGCCGGAAGCGGATCATGGAGACGCGAGGTCTCGACGCGACGACGGCCGACCAGGTGATCGCGTCCCAGGGCCCGGCGGAGGAGAAGCGCAGCCGGGCCGACTACGTTGTGGAGAACGGCGGCTCCCTGGCGGAGCTGGCCGCGCGCGCCGCGGGGGTGCTGGACGACCTGAAGCGAAGGGCAGGCAAGACATGACGGACGCGACCGAGGGTCCGCCGGTCCCCCAGGTCGAGCGGCCCATAGGCCCTGCCGAGGCGCTGAAGGCGCTGCACACGGCGTCGGGGATCGTGCTCACGACCCACGTCAACGCCGACGGCGACGCCGCCGGGTCCCAGGCCGCGCTGGCCACCTACCTGAACTGGCGTTTCCGCGCCGTGCAGATCGTGAACCCGACGCCGTTCCCCGAGCCCTACCGCTTCCTCCTGCCGGAGCCGCCGATGCTCCTGCCGGCGACCCACGAGGAAGCGGCCCGCTACTGCGCCTCGTGCACGCTGGCGGTGATCGTGGACGCGGGACAGGTCCCTCGCATCGGGAGAGTCAACAAGCTGGTCCGCCACCTGCCCAAGCTCGTGATCGACCATCACCCCCCGGGGCCCAGGCCGTTCCAGGGCATGGTCTATCGAGACGAGTCGGCCCCGGCCACCGGGTCGATGGTCCTGGAGATCATCGAGCAGGCCGGCATCAAAGGCCAGTCGCGCGAGGTGTGGCCGCCCGTCGCTCGGGCTCTCTACGCGGCGCTCCTGGCCGACACCGGCGGCTTCCGCTTCTCCAACGTCACGCCGCGGTGCTTCCGCGACGCCGCGCGCCTGGTGGAGCTGGGCGCCGACCCCGAGGCCCTTCACCGAGCCATGTTCGGCCGCTTCCCCCTTCGTCGCTACCACCTGCTTCGCGAAGCCTTGGCCACCTTGGAGGTCCACGCCGGCGGCCGAATCGCGTGGATGACGGTTCCCAAGGATTCCTACGACCAGCTGGGCGCCACGGTGGACGATCTGGAGGGGTTCGTGGACGTGCCCCGCACCCTCCACGACGTGGAGGTGGCAATGCTCTTCCGCACCACGGCCGACGGCAAGACCAAGGTCTCGCTTCGCGCCACCGGCCGCGTGAACGTGAGCGAGATCGCGACCGAGCTCGGCGGGGGCGGCCACGCTCGCGCTGCCGGGGCGGTTCTGGAGGGCGACGGGGAGGCCGCGACGGCCCACGTCGTGGCGCGCGTGGAGGAGGCGCTGGCGGCGGCGGACGCGGCGGCAGCCGAGTGCGAGGACGCGGAGGAAGCGCGGGGCGAGTCAGACGCCGGAGGCGGCTCGGACAGCTCGGACGGCTCGGACGCGCCCGGCGCGCCCGGCCGGTCGAACGTGCTGCCCTGGCCCATCCGGCCGTCGTCGGAAGGGGAAGGGTAGGCCGATGGATCCGGCCTTCGGTGGACCTCCTCGCGACGACGACAACGGCCCCGGCGTGCCCGAGGCCCTTCCCAGGACCTTGCGCGCCGTGGGAGATCGGCTGGGGCCGGGCGTCGTGGACCGCCTGTGGCTCTTTCCGCCTCTCGTGCGGTCCCGCAGGGAGTGGGGGCTCGTGGCCGCGGGCTGCTTCGAGGGTCGGGACGCCCGCCGGCTCGTCACCGCCGCCTACGCGGCCGAGCGCACGGGCAAGGGCCTCTACCTGGACGTCCGTCTGCTGGACGAGGGCGTCGCGCCTCCGGACCGCCTGCCCAGGGTGATGGCCGGCGTGGTCGAGCGTGCGCCCGAGCCGCTGGGCCACCCCCGCATCGTGGAGATCGGCGGCGAGGCGGAGGCGTTCGACGCGCTGATGTCCGACTTCGGCCGGGAGCTCTTCGCCGAGACCGCGGCCGGGCCTCCCGCCACGCGTCCGCACGCCCGACCGGAGGCGCGCCGGTGACGCTGGGACCCGCCGACGTCGATCCGTACCTGGCGATCTTCGGAAGGTACCTTCGGGAGAAGGGCCTGCCCGTCACCCAGCAGCGGATGGCCGTCGCCCGGGCCCTCTTCTCGTCCTCGGCCCACCAGTCGGTGGACGACCTGGAGACGGCGCTTCGGGGGCAGGACCCGCGGCTGGGGAAGGCGACGATCTATCGGACCCTGGATCTTCTCGTCCGCAGCGGGCTGGCCGAGGAGCACGACTTCGGCGAGGGCTTCAAGCGCTACGAGCACCGTCTCTCCCGCGACCCGGTCCACCACCACTTGGTGTGCATGGAGAGCGGCGAGGTGATCGAGTTCCGCAGCGAGGCGCTCCGCAAGATCGTGGAGGAGACGGCCGCTCGCCACGGCTTCCGTCCCACCGGCCACAAGCTGGTGATCTTCGGCCTGAGCCGGGCCAGCCAGGAGTCCGGCGCCGACGTGGAGTACCAGGGAATCACCTGTCCCATCGAGACGACGTGAGCTTCTCCCGGCGGGCTGCGGACCCCGGGTCGGCGAAGCCCCGTCCCAAGGAGACGCCGTGAACGAATCCGTCGGGATCCTGATCGCCTTCACCGCCGGGACGCTCTCGTTCCTCTCCCCCTGCGTGCTGCCTCTGGTCCCCAGCTACCTCTCCTTCGTCACGGGGATGTCCCTGGAGGACCTGCAGGAGGGCTTCGACCGTCGGCGGGCGCTGGTGCACTCGGGCCTCTTCGTGGCCGGCTTCACCTTGGTCTTCGTGCTCCTGGGGGCGTCGGCGTCGATCCTCGGCGGGCTGCTGCGCTACTACAGCGACTGGATCGCCCGGATCGGCGGCGTGGTGATCGTCGTCTTCGGGCTTCACCTGATGGGCGTGTTCCGGCTAGCGCCCCTCATGCGGGAGAAGCGGGTCCACCTCTCCAGCAAGCCCGTGGGCTACGTGGGCACGGTCTTGGTGGGGATCGCCTTCGGGACGGGCTGGACGCCCTGCATCGGCCCGGTGCTGGGGGCCATCCTGACCATGGCCGCCTCCCAGGAGCAGTTGCTGCAGGGCATGTGGCTCCTCTTCGTCTACTCGATGGGGCTGGCCGTGCCCTTCGTCCTTGCCGCGGCGGCCCTGGAGCGGTTCCTGAGCCTCTTCGCCCGCTTCCGCAGGTTCCTTCCTGCGATCCAAGTGGCGTCCGGCGCCCTGCTGGTGGTCCTGGGACTCTTGCTGGCGACCGGGTCGTTCGTCGTGCTGGCGGCGTGGCTGAACCGCTTCACCCCCGACTTTCTGCTGGAACGGCTCTGACGGCCCGACCTGGGGCCGCGCCCGCCAGCGCGAGGTCCTGCTCCAGCAGCTGCCGTCGGAGGAGCGAAGCGTAGGCGCCTCCCAGGGCCGTCAGCTCCTCGTGGCGGCCGCGCTCCACGATCCGGCCGTCCACCAGCACCAGGATCAGGTCCGCGTCCTTCACCGCCGTCACCCGGTGAGAGATGATGAACGCCGTGCGCCCCTTCAGCCGGCTGCGCAGCCCCTGCAGGATGCGGGCCTCGGTGCGGGTGTCCACGGCGCTCAGCACATCGTCCAGCACCAGCACGGCCGGGTCCGGTGCCAGGGCGCGGGCCAGCGTCGCGCGCTGCTTCTGTCCGCCGGAGAGGTTGATCCCCCGCTCGCCCAGCAAGGTGTCGTACCCCTTGGGGAACCCGCGCACCGCTTCGTCGAGGCTCGCGGCCGCCGCCGCGGCGCGGATACGCCGATCGCGCGCCTCTCCCTCCACGTCCGGCGGGAGCCCCAGAGAGATGTTCCGGCCCAGCCGGTCCGAGAAGAGGAAGGCGTCCTGAGGCGCGAAGCCGATGCGGGCGCGCACGTCGGCCGGGTCGTACTCGGGGAGCGGCGCGCCGTCCAGGAGGACCTCTCCCGCCACCGGGTCGTGCAGGCGGGCAAGGAGCGAGACCAGCGTGCTCTTGCCCGACCCGGTGGGTCCCACTACGGCTATGGCGCTGCCCGGTTCGGCGACGAAGCTGACGTCCCGCAGGACCGTCCGGTCGCTTCCCGGGTAGCGGAAGGACACGCCGCGAAACTCGACGGCGGCGTCCCCTTCGGGCGGCGGGCGAGGGTTCGGGGGCGCCGCGACGGCCGGCTCGACCTGGAAGACCCGGTTCAGCCGGCCCATCGACGCGGCGCCCCGCTGGAAGAGGTTCACCACCCAGCCCAGGGCGATCATCGGCCACGCCAGCAGCACGAGGAGGTACGAGAAGGCGACGAAGTCCCCTGCGGTGATCGTCCCCGCCATGACCAGGCCGCCTCCGTACCAGAGCATCGCGACCATGGCGCCTCCCATGACCAGTCCCAGCGCCGGATGGAAGGCGCCGCCCACGTAGGCCAGCCGCATGTTGCGCCGCAAGTACTCCCGGTTGAGGGCGTCGAACTCGTCCGCCTGGCCCGCCTCCCGTCCGTAGGCCCGCACGATCCGCACGCCCGACAGGTTCTCCTGCACCATCGCCGACAGCGTGCCGAAGTGGGCCTGGATCAGCTCGAAGCGCCGGTGGATCGCCCGCCCGAACCAGATCACCAAGGGCGGCAGGACCGCCATCGGCAGCAGCGCCGCCACCGTCAGCCGGGGACTCATCCAGAGCATGAGGCTCGTCCCCAGCACGAAGTTCATGAAGGTGTTCGCCGAGTACATGACGCCGGGGCCCACGGCCTGGCGGACGGCCAAGGTGTCGTTGGTGGCGAGGCTCATGAGGTCGCCGGTGCGGGTGCCGCCGTAGAAGCCGGCGTCGAGGCGCAGCAGGTGGCGCACGAAATCGTTGCGCAGGTCCACTTCGATCCGCCGGCTGGCCCCGTTCATGATCTCCCGCATCCCGTAGAAGGCCGCGCCGCCGGCCAGCGCCGTGGCGACGATCAGCAGCGCGTAGCCGGCCACCGCGCGCACGGTCTCGCCCGGGTTCGACCCGGGCTCGGCGGGAAGCGCGTCCACGGCCAGCTTCAGGAGGTAAGGGCCCGCCAAGGCGAATCCGTTGGCCGCGACGACCAGCGCCAAGCCCAGCGCCATCACCTTCCTGTACGGGCGAAAGTATGGCAGAACGGTGCGAAGTTGGTTCATCTTTATGGAGTGTGGCCGAAGCGCGCGGGCGGCACAACCGACGAAGGCACGACGGACAGGAGGACGCTGTGAGACGCAGGAGCGGACGGCTCGAGCCGAAGCCCGGGCGTGACTGGATGCGGATGCCGGCGGCCACGGCCGCGACGCTGCTGGTCGCGTGCGGCGGCAGCGAGGCGCCCCCTCCGAAGCGGCGGACGAAGCGGTCGAGAAGGAATCGATCGCGGCCGCCGCTCCCGAATCCGCCATCCCGCCCCCGCCGGACCTGACCGCGCCCGAGGCGGTGTCGGCAATCGGACGCCTGCTGGACAGCCTCCTGGCCGATGGCTTCGCATCGGAACCCGTCCTGGCCCCTTCCGGCGACCTGGCGAGCATCGAGGACTTGGCGGGAGACAGCCTTCTGGCCGAACGTTTCGCAGCCCGTCCCCGGCTTCGGATGGGCGTCCAGCTCCGGGCCGTCAGCGACCGGTTCGTCACCACGGCGGACCATCGGCCCGGCGACCCCGTCGTGGCCACGCTGGCGGAGGACGTGCCCGGTCCCGGCGGCCGCGTCCTCGTGCGCCAGGGCACCAAGCTGCTCGGAGTCGTGACGGCGTCCCAGAGCGCCTTCGGCCCCGGCGAGACTGCGTTTCTGGAGGTTGCCTTCCTTACCCTCGCGACCGAAACGTGGGAGCGCCCGCTGAGGACGCGGGTCGTCGCCGTGCTGCCGCCGGAGGCGCCCGAACCGACGCCCGAGGAGCCGATGGAGGGGGCCGAGGACCAGCCGGACCCGGCGGAGCCGCCTCCCGATCCTTCCACCGGCGCCCGTGATCCGGCGGAGGGGGCGCCGGGAGAGATCCCCGCGGGAGCGGTGCTGGTCGTGGAGCTGGAGGAGACGCTGGTGCTGCCCATGGCGGCGGCCGCCGTCGCCGAAATGCCAAGCGAGGTTGACGCTTTGCCAAGCAAACGCGACACGATTCCTGGGAGTCGATCCTGAAGTTCCGATGCTCGACCACCGGCTGACGGAGCAGCGGAACCCGCGGAGCGACCGGATCGACCGGATGTCCCCGGTGGAGATCGTCCGCTTGATCAACCGCGAGGACCGGGCCGTCGCCGAGGCCGTGGGGCGGGAAGCCGATGCCGTCGCCCGGGCGGTGGAGCTGGCCGTGGAGGCGTTTCGCGCAGGAGGCCGGCTGCTCTACGTCGGTGCGGGGACCTCCGGCCGGCTGGGCGTGCTCGACGCGGCCGAGATGCCGCCCACCTTCGGCACCGATCCCGAGATGGTGCAGGGCGTGATCGCGGGCGGGCCGGCCGCGCTGGTGCGGGCGCAGGAGGGCGCCGAGGACAGCCCCGAAGACGGGGCCGCGGCGATCGACGAGCGGGAAGCGGGGCCTCGCGACTTCGTGATCGGGATCGCGACTTCGGGCACGACGCCCTTCGTCCACGGCGCCCTGGCTCGCGCTCGGGAACGGGGCGCCCGCACGGGCTTCCTCCTCTGCACGCCGCCTGCCGACGCGCTGCGGAGGGCGCACGACGTGGTGATCGCGCCCCTGACGGGCCCCGAGGTCGTCACCGGCTCGACGCGCATGAAGGCCGGGACCGCCACCAAGATGGTCCTCAACTCCATCACGACCGGGGCGATGGTGCGGCTGGGGAAGGTGGACGGGCACCTCATGGTGGACCTGCAGGTCACCTGCGCCAAGCTGCAGGACCGGGGGGAGAGGATCCTGATGGCCGCGCTGGGCCTTGGCCGGGACGAGGCGCGGGAGCTGCTGGCCCGGGCCGAGGGCCACGTCAAGACCGGGTTGGCGATGCACCGGCTGGGCGTGGGCGTCGACGCGGCTCGGGAGGCCTTGGAGCGGGCCGGGAGCATGGCGGGCGCGGCCCGGGGCGATCGGGCCGCGGGGGAGCGCTCGTGAAGCTCCCGACCGGCTTGCGGGCAAGCGGCTGGCTTTCCGACCGGCGACGCCACGCGCAGCCGTCGTCTCGCTCGACCGGCCCGAGCGGAGCGTCCGCAAGGCTGTGGACCGGCCTCGCCTTGGCCGTCGGCGCGCACGTCGTCCTCGCTTCGAGCGCCTCCGCGCCCCAAGTCCATCACGGGGGCGACAACGCCGCCTACCTCGCGCTGGCCCACTCCCTGGTCCAGGACGGCTCGTACCGCGAGCTCTGGTCCCCCGGCCGGCCCGAGCACTCCAAGTACCCGCCCCTGTACCCGGCCTTCCTGGCGGCGATGATCCTCGCCGGTGCCAAGAGCTGGAGCGCCTTCAAGGCGTCGTCGCTGGCGCTCACCGCCCTGGCCACGGCGTTCTGCTTCCTCTGGGCCCGGCGTCTCCGCGGCGACCGGGCCGGGCTGGTCGTGGCGCTGCTCTTCGGCGCTTCCTACGCGCTGCTCCACACGGCCCAGTGGATCCTGTCGGACCCCCTCTTCGTGGCCGCCACCTTCGGCTCGCTCTGGCTGCTCGCCCCGAAGTCGGCGCCGGAGCGCGCGCCGCCTCGGCGGGAGCTTGCCGCCGGATTGGCGCTGGCCTGCGCCGCCTACTTCACCCGCTCGGCCGGGGCGCCCCTGATCGCCGCGGCGGCGCTGTGGCTGGCGACGGGAAAGCGGTGGAAGGAGCTGGGCGTCTTGGCCGCTGCTCTCGCGGCGCCCGCGTTCCTCTGGCACAGCCGCTCCGGCGGAGAGTACGTGTCCGAGTTCTGGCTGATCAACCCGCTGGCGCCCGAGATGGGACGGGCAGGACCTTGGGAGCTGGCGGCCAGGGTCGCGAACAACGCCTGGACCTACGCCACCGACTACGTTCCCAACGGCGTCGCTGGGGCGATCGGAGGGGCCGCGACCGCCGCGGGACTCGCACTGGCCGCGGCGGCGCTGGCCGGATGGCTGCGACGAGTTCGCTCCGGCCCCGAAGTCGCCGAGATCTTCGCCGGTCTCTACGTCTGCCTCATGCTGGCGTGGCCGTCCCAGTGGTCCGGCGACCGGTTCGCCCTTCCCGTGCTTCCCTTGGCCATCTTCTACGCCTACGAGTCGCTGGCTCGAGCGGCGGCGGCGCTGGCCGAGCGCGCGGCTCCGCTCTTCGGCGAACGCAGGACGAGCCAGCGCCCTCGTTCCCGGGCGGCGCCCCGGCGCCGGAAGGCCGGAGCGGCGGCGCTGGCGGCGGTGGCGGCGGTGTCCGCCGGCCTTTCGTGGACTCACCTGCGAAGCGGCACGGCGGATTGCCGGGAAGCGACCGCAGCGCAGGGAGCGCAGGGTCCCTGGGGCTGCCACGGCGAAAACGTCAGGGCCTTCCACATCGCGGCCCTCTGGGCCCGCGACAACCTGCCGGCGGGTTCGGCCGTGTTCAGCCGCAAGCCGCGCTTCTTCTACGCCTTCAGCGGACTTCCGTCGGCCGTCTATCCCTTCGAGAGCAACCCAGCCCGGTTCTTCGCCCTGGCCGACTCCCTCGGGATCGACTACTTCCTGAAGAGCAACTGGGACGGAAGCGAAGCCTACTACGTGGGACCGGTGATCGCCGCCCGCCCAGAGCGGTTCTGCTTGGTCGCCGGCTTCCAGGGACCGAAGGAATCCATCGCGATCTTCGCGCTCCGACCGCCCGGAGACGAGGAAGCCGACGGCGCGGCCCAGCCCGGCTCGGCCGAGGAGTCGTTGCCCGAGTGCAGGGAGGGCAGCTCCGCGCTGCCGTCGCAGGCTTCCATCGCTTCGACGACCGTGCCGTTTCTGATCGACCGGGCTCCAGGCGACCCGACCTCGCCCGCCAGCTGACCAAGGAGAACGCGCGTGCCCCGCAAGACGAACCGCCGCAACCAGCCGGGCCGCGACGGCACGCCCGGAAGGCCCCGGGCCAGCCGCGACCGGGCGCCCGCGGCGCCCTGGGTCCGCCTCGCCCTGGCCGTCGGCGCGCACGTCGTCCTCGCGTTGAGCGCGTCCGCGCCCCAAGCCCATCACGGGGGCGACAACGCCGCCTACCTTGCGCTGGGCCACTCCCTGGTCCAGGACGGCGCCTACCGCGAGCTCTGGACCCCCGGCCAGCCCGAGCACTCCCGGTACCCGCCCCTGTACCCCGCCTTCCTGGCGGCGATGATCCTCGCCGGCGCCAAGACCTGGAGCGCCTTCAAGGCGTTGTCGCTGGCGTTCACCACCCTGGCCACGGCGTTCTGCTTCCTCTGGGCCCGGCGTCTCGGGGGCGACCGGGCCGCGCTGGTCGTGGCCCTGCTCTTCGGCGCTTCCTACGGGATGATCCACGCCGCCCAGTGGATCCTGTCGGAACCCCTTTTCGTGGCCGTCACCTGCGGCTCTCTCTGGCTGCTCGCCCCGAAGCCCGGATCGGACGCGCCGCGACGGCAAGCGCTTGCCGTCGGACTGATCCTGGCCGCCGCCGCCTACTTCACGCGCACGGCCGGAGCGCCCGTGGTCGCCGCGGCGGCGCTGTGGCTGGCGATGGGCAGGCGCTGGAAGGAGCTGGGCGTCTTCGCCGCGGCTTTTGCAGCGGTCGCGCTCCCCTGGCACGCCCGCTCCGGCGGCGGGTACGTCTCCGAGTTCTGGATGATCAACCCGTACTCGCCCACGCTGGGGCAGGTCGGACCTTGGGAGTTGGCGGTCAGAGTCGCGAACAACGCTTGGTCCTACGTCGCCGAATACCTTCCCGACGCCGTCGCCGGCGCTTCCGGAGGGGCCGCGGCCGCCGCGGGGGTCGCGCTGGCCGCGGCAGCGCTGGCAGGATGGCTGCGACGAGTCCGCTCCGGCCCCGGGGTCGGCGAGATCTTCGTCGGGCTCTACGTCTGCCTCATGCTGGCGTGGCCGTCCCAAGGGGCCTCGGTCCGGTTCGTGCTTCCCGTCCTTCCGTTGGTCCTCCTCTACGGCTACGAGTCGGTGGCATGGCTGGCGGCGGCGCTGACCAAGCGCGCGCCCGGGCCGTCCAGCCTCCTTGCGGCGCGCTGGCGCCGGCCGGCCGGAATCGCGGCGCTGGCGGTGGTGGTGGCGGTTCCCGCCGGCATGTCGTGGACCCGCTTGGAAAGCACCTCGCGGATTTGCCGCCAAGCGACGGCCGCCCTGGGTCCCTGGGGTTGCTACGGGGCCAACATCAGAGCCTTCCAGGCCATGGCCTTGTGGGCCCGCGACCATCTGCCGGAGGGTTCGGCGGTCTTCAGCCGCAAGCCCCGCTTGTTCTACGCCTTCAGCGGAGTTCCGTCGGCGGTCTTTCCCTTCGAAGTCAACCAAGCCCGGTTCTTTGCCATGGCCGACTCCCTCGGGATCAACCACTTCCTGAGGAGCAACTGGGACGGGCGCGAAGACCGCTTCGTGGGGCCGGTGATCGCCGCCCACCCGGAGCGGTTCTGCGTGGTCGCCGACTTCCAGGACCCGACGGAATCGATCTCGATCCTGGCGATCCGCCCGCCCGGAGACGAGGAAGCCGTGGATCCGGCCCAGCCCGGATCGGTCGAGGGGACCGTGCTCTCCGAGTGCCGGGCGGAGGGCAGTTCCCGGCCCCCGTCGCAGGCTTGCATGGCCTTGATGACCTTGCCGTTCCTGACCGACCGGTCCGCAGGATGGTGTTCTCGGCCCGACTTCTCGCCCTAGGAAGCCGCTTGCCCCGCATGAGGAAGCGCGCCCACGCCCGAGCCCTGGAGCGTCCATCGGCCGCGTCCGCGCCTCGTCGCCCGCCCCGCATGAGGAAGTGCGCCGACGCCCGAGAGTCGAGAGCTGCCCCATGGCGGCGCCGCGACCGGAGCGGTCAGCGCGCCCACGCCAGAGAGGCGAGAGCCTTCGCCGAATCCTCGACGGCCGGCTCCTTGCTCTCGCTCGCTCCCCGGCGCCTGGCCTTCGCCGTCGCCGTCGCAGCTCTCTTCTTGGTCGTCGGCCCTCCCGGCCATGGCCCCTTCGCCGGACGCTTCGCCGCCGCCCAGTCCCCGCCGCCCAACGAAGCGTGGCGCCAGATCGTCACCAGCCACTTCGTCGTCACCTACCCGGAGGGGCTGGAAGAGCTGGCCGAACGGGCCGCGCAGCGCGCCGAACGCGCCCACGCCCTCTTGTCCGAGCGCTTCGCCGACGAGCCCGCCGGTCCGGTTCAGCTGCTTCTCACGGACCATGCCGACTTCTCGAACGGCTTCGCGACGCCCCTCCCGTTCAACCAGATCACCATCTACGCGCGCCCGCCGATCGACGGAGGCAGCTTGTCCTACTTCGACGACTGGCTGGAGCTCGTCGTCACCCACGAGCTCGTCCACACCTTTCACTTCGACATGGCGGGCGCCCCCGGCAAGGCGATCCGCGCCGTTCTGGGCAGGTACCCGGCGCCGTGGCCCGTCTTTCCTTCGGCCGCCACGCCCACGTGGATGAGCGAGGGGCTCGCCACCTACTTCGAGTCCAGCCTGACGGGAGCGGGCCGAGCCAGGGGCACTTGGCAGGAGATGGTCATGCGGACGGCGGCGCTGGAGGGCGCGCTGGGCTCGCTGGACCAAGTGGCCGGAAACTCGCCCGCGTGGCCCGCGGGGAGCCGGCCGTACGTCTACGGCGCCCGGTACCTGGACCGGATGGCCGGCGTCCATGGCGAGGAGTCCCTGGGCGAGTTCGCCCGCTCCGTGGCCGGGCTGTGGATTCCGTTCCGCCTGAACGCGGCGGCCCGGGACGCGTTCGGCGAGTCCGTGTCCGAGAGCTGGGACGCTTGGCGTCGCGAGACCACCGGGCGCTGGGAGAGCTTTGCGGCGTCGCTGGAGGCGGCCGTTCCCGCGACCGAGGGAGAGGTGGTGGACGGCTCGGCGCGGACTCCCCGGCAGGCGGTGGCGTCGCGGGACGGGAGCGCCCTGGCGTTCGTGCGCTCGGACGGGGTGGACAAGGCCCAGATCCGGGTGTCGCGCCCGGACGGGTCGAACTCGCGCTTCCTTGCCCGCCTCAACGGCCCCGGCGGCGCCCTCTCGTGGGGGCCGGACGGCGCCCTCTTCTTCTCGCAGCTCGAGTTCGAAGGTCGCTACCGGGTGCTCAGCGACCTCTATCGGGCGACTCCGGACGGGACTGTGGAGCGCCTCACCCGCGGCCTGCGCCTCTCGTACCCGGACGTGTCGCCCGACGGCGGCCGCGTCGTGGCGGTGCAGGAAGGGGACGGCACGAGCGCGCTGGCGATGATGGAGCTTGCCACGGGCGACTTGACGCTCCTGGTCCCGCCCGCCCCCGACGTGCACTGGGCGCATCCCCGCTGGTCGCCCGACGGACGCCACGTCGCCGCGGTGCGCTGGCGCCGACCGGCCATGATGGACGTGGTGGTCCTGGCGGCCGACGGCACGCTGGCGGCCGAGCTCGCCCGGGATCGGGCCGTGGACACCACGCCGTTCTGGTCGCCCGACGGCAGCTGGGTCCTCTGGTCCTCCGACCGGACCGGCGTGCCCAACATCTTCGCGGCCCGGTTCCCGCCTGCGCCGCCCCCGGTCCCGGGCGCCGACCCGACCGCCGACCGCCGACCCCCGACCGCCGTCCGCCAAGTCACCAACGTGCTCGGCGGCGCCACCCATCCGGCCGTGGACCCCCGAGGCCGTTGGCTCTACTTCTCGTCGTACCACGCCGACGGCTGGCGCCTCAAGCGGGCGCCCTACGACCCCTCCGCCTGGTTCGACCCCGGGCCGACCAGCCCCCGCTTCGACGAAGGGTCGGGCGGCCTGGACGACCCGCCGCCCCAGCCCGGCGCCGATCGGCCCGGCGCGGAGCCCCGGACCGCCACCGCGCCGGACGCCCGGCCGCTGGAGGCGTCCGCGCCTCGCGACTACCGGGCCGGCCAGACCCTGCGGCCCTACTACTGGACGCCGGTGGCGTCGCGGGCGGAGCAGGGAACCGACGGGTCGGGCGTCAGGCGCGACGTGATCCGACCCTCCTTTGGCCTGCGCACAGGGGGAAGCGACCTGGTGGGACGCCACCGCTACTCGGCGTCGGCGCGCCTCTCGCTGGACCGCAGGTTCTCGGGCGGCTTCGGCTACGCCTACCGAGGGCTCGGCAACCCGGACTTGGGCCTGACCTTCTCGCAGAGCCACGATCCCTCCTCCCGGTCGATCCCGGTCCGGCTCGCCGACGGAAACACGGCGGAGTACTTCCTGCTGGAGCGGGAGCGCCGGGCCAACCTTTCCGTCTCGTTCACGCGCCGCCGCTACCGGAGCTCGACCGCCCTTTCCGTGAACGGAGGCGTCGCCAGGGAGGACCTGACGCTTCAAGAGCTGGGCGGCGGCCCCGGCCCCGTCCTCTCCAGCCCGCCGCCGCGGAGCAACCACCTGGACGTGGGCGCCGTGCTGAGCTTCTTCAACGCGCAGCGGCGGGCGTTCTCTTTCTCGCGGGAGGACGGGATATCGGCCTTCGTCCGGGGTCGCCTGCGGCGGGAAACCGGCATCGAGGGCGAGCGGCGGGGCGTCGCGGGCCGGGACCGCTCGTACAGCGAGGTGCTGGGCGAGGCGTCGGCGTACAAGGCCGTTGGAGGGCCCGGCTTCGCCAACCACGTCCTCGCCCTCCGCCTCTCCGGGGGCGCGGCGTTCGGCCCGGGCGCCGACCAGCGGCACTTCGACGCCGGAGGCGCCGAGGGCGCGAGGGAGGAGCTGTCGGGGCTCGGCCTCTTCGGCGGCTCCCCGCTGCTCTTCCCGTTGCGGGGCTACCCCGAGAACTTCCGCTCCGGCCGGCTCGCCTGGACCGCTTCGGTCGAATACAGGTTCCCCCTGCTCATGATCGACCGGGGGCTGGGCGCCTTCCCCCTCTTCTTCGACCGGGTCCACGGCTCCGTCTTCTTCGACGCCGGCAACGCCTGGGGTCCCGTCGCAGGCCAGCCGGGCTACGACAACCCCCGCGGGCCGGCCCTGGCCAGCGCCGGCGTGGAGGTCTCGGCGATCGTCCTGCCCTTCTACGCCCGGGGCCTGACCCTTCGGGCAGGCGTCGCCGTCCCGCTTCGGGTCGTCTCGGGTCCAACCTTCCACGTGCGGCTGGGGAACGCCTTCTAGCTCCGTCTTCCGCCATCGGCCCGGCCGCCGGAGATCGGCTCGTTGACCACAAGCGGTAGTGTCGGTACCTTGGTTGGCCCACAACATGCTGTGTCCGCGAAGCCTGGAAGGCCGAGCCGCCAGCCCTCTCCCGAACCCCAAGAAGAGCGCCCGATGACGGTTCCCCTCGCGTCGCAGCCGGCCCGTCCCCACTCCTCCCGCGTCTTCGACGAGCCCCCGCCGAGCGACCTGGCCCCGGCCAAGCTGTCGGAGAACGCCCGCATCGTCCTGGCCAAGCGCTACCTCAAGAAGGACGAGGCGGGGAAGCCGGTCGAGGAAGCGGAAACGATGTTCTGGCGGATCGCCCGGACGGTGGCCGAGGTGGACAGGGAGTACGGGGCTTCCGAACGCGCCGTGGAAGAAGTCGCTCGAAGCTTCTACGACCTCATGGCCCAGGGCAGCTTCGAGCCCAACTCGCCGACCCTCATGAACGCGGGCCGTCCGCTGGGCCAGCTCTCCGCGTGCTTCGTGCTGCCCGTCGAGGACTCGCTCTCCAACGGCGGCAGCGGGATCTACGACACGCTCCGGGCGATGGCTCTGGTCCACCAGTCCGGGGGCGGCACCGGCTTTTCGTTCTCCCGCCTCCGGCCCGAGGGCGACACGGTGCGCTCCACCATGGGGGTGGCGTCGGGACCCGTCTCGTTCATGAGCCTGTACGACGCCTCGACCGAAGTGGTGAAGCAGGGCGGCACCCGGCGGGGCGCCAACATGGGCATCCTGCGGGTGGACCACCCGGACATCCGCCGGTTCGTCCGCTGCAAGAACGACACGTCCCAGATCACCAACTTCAACATCTCGGTGGCGGTCACCGACGCCTTCATGGAGGCGGTGGCGGAAGGGGCGGAGTACGACCTGATCACTCCTCGGACCGGAGAAGTGAAGGGCCGCGAGAGCGCCAGGGAGGTCTTCGACTCGATCGTCGAGGGGGCGTGGAAGACGGGCGAGCCCGGCGTCTTCTTCGTCGATCGGGCCAACGAGCACAACCCGGTCCCCCGCCTGGGCGCCTACGAGGCCACCAACCCCTGCGGCGAGCAGCCCCTCCTTCCCTACGACGTCTGCAACCTGGGAAGCGTCAACGTCGGCGCCTTCGCCAAGGGAAGCGGCCCCGAAGCCCTCCGCTTCGAGGACCCCATGGACGGGATCGACTGGGATGGCCTTCGCCACGTGGTGCACCTCTCGGTCCACTTCCTGGACAACGTGATCGACGCGAACCGCTATCCGCTGGACGAGATCGACGCCCTGGCCAAGAAGATCCGCCGGGTGGGCCTGGGGATCATGGGATGGGCCGACCTGCTGGTGCGCCTGGGCATCCGCTACGACTCGGAGGAAGGCGTGGAGGCGGGACGCAAGGTCATGGCGTTCGTAGAGGAAGAGACCAGGCGCGCCTCGGAGCGGCTGGCGGAGATCCGCGGCGTCTTCCCGGCATGGGAGGAATCGATCTGGGGACCTGACGAGACGTGCGCCCGGGACGCCTCCGGCGAGCGCGTCCGACCCTGCCGCCGGCTGCGCAACTGCAACCTGACCACGGTGGCGCCCACCGGAACGATCTCGATCATCGCCGGGTGCAGCGGAGGGATCGAACCCCTCTTCGCCGTCGCGTTCATGCGCAACCAAGCCGGGTCGACGATGCCCGACGTGAACCTGGACTTCGTGGCCAGGGCACGCCGGGAAGGCTGGTACGACGACGCGCTCATGGAGCGGATCGCCGAGGAAGGCCATATCCACTTCGACGAGGTGCCCGAGGACGCCCAGGAGATCTTCCGCACTTCCCACGACATCTCTCCCGAGTGGCACGTGCGGATGCAGGCGGCGTTCCAGGAGCACGTGGACTCGGCGATATCGAAGACCACCAACTTCGCCCACGAGGCGACCCGCGAGGACGTGCGCAAGATATACGACCTGGCCTTCGAGCTCGGCTGCAAGGGGGTGACGGTCTACCGGGACGGTTCCCGGCCCATGCAGGTGCTCTCCACCGGCAAGACGGGGCGGAACGAGGCGGGGAAGGGAGCGGGCGAAGTCGGAGCCGAGGCCGTGGAGGCGCTGCGGCAGGACTTGGCCGACGCCCGCGAGGAAGCCCACCGCGCGCGGATCCAGCTGGACGAGGCGCACCGGCAGCTGGAGGATCGGGACCGGAAGGCGGCCGCGGCCCGGCAGAAGCGCACCCGGCCCCAGATGCTCCGGGGGCGGACCACGAAGATGAAGTCGCCGCTGGGCGACCTGTACGTCACCATCAACGAGGACGACGCGGGCCGCCCCTTCGAGGTCTTCTGCACCCTGGGCAAGGCCGGCGGGGCGGCGATGGCGGACTCGGAAGCCATGGGCCGCCTCGCGTCCCTCGCCCTCCGCTCCGGGGTCCCCATCACCGCCGTGCGGGACCAGCTCAGGGGCATCTCGTGCGACCGCTCCGTGGGGTTCGGCCCGCACAAGGTCCTTTCCGCGCCCGACGCGGTGGCCCAGGCGATCGACCACTACTTGGCGGAGAAGGTCGGCGTGCAGGAGGAGCTGCCCCTGGGGGCGCCGGCCGTCGTCGCCGACGTGGTCGGCGAGAGCGGCCCGTCGGCAATCTCCTCCTCCCTCGCCGTCGCCGGGGCGGGCGCCTACGTGGACCACGCCGACGCCGCCCTGGGCTCCTGTCCGGCGTGCGGCGCCAGCCAGCTCGCCTACGAAGAGGGCTGCCGCAAGTGCTACGTGTGCGGCTTCTCCGAGTGCGGGTAGGGAGTAGGCGAAGGCGGCCCTACCGGCTCCCGGCCGGCTTGCGGTAGTCCAGCGGCGGGTCCCGGTCGCCCACCAGCGACACGTACTCGAAGTCGGGGCCGACCCGCTCCAGCCGCTCGGCCTTCGCAGCCGCCACCAGCTCCGGGTCGGTGAAGAGGTCCACCGCGGTCATGGCCAGCGTCTTGGCCGCCACCACCATGCCCTTCTCGCCGATCGACGTGCCCCCGGCCGCGATCGCCTGCCACGAGTGGGCAGGCGTTCCAGGCACCCAGGTCGCCGAGCTCATCCCGACGGTGGGCACGACCCAGCTCACGTCGGCCACGTCGGTGGAGCCTCCCGCGGCCCTGGGCATGTACGGCTGGACCTGGGCGGCGCTCTCCAGCGGCGGCGCGTCCTCCCGCAGGGTCGCGCGGACCGCCTCGGCGAACGCCCGCTCCGCTTCGTCGTAGATCACTCCTCCGACCTGTTCCAGGTTCGCCTGGACCCGGCGCTGCAACGTCTCGTTGGGCAGCATGGCGAAGAGGCCGTGGACGACTTCGTACTCCATGCGGACGCCCGTCCCCATCGCGGCGCCCTCCGCCGCCCGCGCCACCCGCTCGAAGATGGAGTTGACCATCTCCGGGTCCGGGTTGCGGACATAGTAGAAGACCTCGGCGAAGTCGGGGATCACGTTGGGCGCGTGGCCGCCCGCCGTGATCACGTAGTGGATGCGCGACTCCTGGGGAACGTGCTCGCGCATCATGTTCACCATGTGGTTCATCGCCTCCACCCCGTCCAGCGCCGAGCGGCCCTGCTCCGGGGCCCCGGCCGCGTGGGCGGAGACCCCGTGAAAGCGGAACTTGGCCGACTTGTTGGCCAGCGTGGACGACGGACTCGCCTCGTTGGAGTCGCCGGGGTGCCAGTGGAGCACCGCGTCCACGTCGGCGAAGAGGCCGGCGCGGACCATGTAGACCTTGCCGGCCCCTCCTTCCTCGGCCGGCGTGCCGTACAGCCGCACCGTGCCCGGCGTGCCCGACTCCTCCAGCCACGCCTTGACCGCCAGCGCCGCAGCCACGGAACCCGCGCCGAAGAGGTGATGACCGCAGGCGTGGCCGGCGCCCATCTCGGGCCTCGGCGCCCGCTCCGCCGTCCGGTCCTGGGTGATCCCCGGCAACGCGTCGTACTCGGCCAAGATGCCGATCACGGGCGTTCCGTCTCCCCAGTTGGCCACGAACGCCGTGGGCATCCCCGCCACTCCTTCCTCGATCTCGAACCCCGCTTCCGCCAGGACCTCCCGCAGCAGCGCGCTGCTCCGCACCTCCTGGTACCCCACTTCGGCCCACTCCCAGATCTGCTGGGCGACGGCGGCGTAGTGGTCCGCGCCGGCCTCGACGTGCGCTGCAACGGCGGCGTGGCCGTCTTGGGCGGCGGCCGGTCGAAGGGGCGAGACGGCGGCGCCGGCGAGCGTCCCGGCGACGACGGGCGCGGCCACGATCGGACGAGCGAAGCGCAGGGCGCCGGCGAGGGGGCCGACGTGCGGGCGAGGCGACTTGGGCATCTCGGAGTCCTCCAGGGTTACTTTGGAACAGAAGCGGAGGCGGTCGCGTCGCCCGCCCCCCGCAGCCAGAGTGCCGCGCGCCGCCCGACTCGGGCAAGTGCGGGCTCGCCGTCGCAACCACGCGCAGGGACTTTCTCGCAAGTGACCGTCGTCCCCAACGGCCAAGTCCGGGTGGCCGCCTTCCAGCCCCGCGGCTTTCCCTTCGACTCGGCCGGCGCCGTGGAGCGGGTGTGTTCCGGGGTCGCCGAGGCGGCGGAAGAGGGCGCGGGGCTCGTCGTCTTTCCCGAGGCCTTCGTCGGGGGCTATCCCTGGGGGCTGGCCTTCGGCACCGCCGTCGGGGGCCGCAAGCCCGAGGGGCGGCGCGCCTTCGGACGCTACCGCGACGCCGCCGTCTCCGTGCCGGGTCCCGAGACGCGGCGCATGGCCGAGGCGGCCCGTTCGGCCGGGGCGTACCTGGCGGTGGGCGTCGTGGAGCGCGACGCGGCCCATGCGCCGGGCACCCTCTTCTGCACCCTGCTCTACTTTTCTCCCGACGGCGAGCTGGCGGGCCTTCACCGCAAGCTCAAGCCGACGGCGGCGGAGCGCCTGATCTGGGGCGAGGGGGACGGCAGCACCCTCCCCGTGATCGATGCGCCGTTCGGCAAGGTGGGCGGGCTCATCTGCTGGGAGAACTACATGCCGCTGGCCCGCATGGCCATGTACGGCAAGGGCGTGCAGCTCTACCTGGCCCCCACCGCCGACGCCCGCGACCGATGGCAGGCCACCCTCCGCCACATCGCCCTGGAAGGCCGCTGCTTCGTGGTCGGCTGCAACCAGTTCGTCAAGAAGGAGCACTACCCGCCCGACATCGAGATCCTCCACGAGGCCGCCGAGTGGCCCGAGGTGCTCTGCCCCGGCGGCACGTCGATCCACGATCCCCTGGGCAGGCTCCTGGCCGGTCCGCTGCTCGGCCGAGACGGCGTTCTCTACGCGGACCTGGACATGGGCGAGATCGCCCGCGGCAAGTTCGACTTCGACGTCGTCGGCCACTACGCGCGCCCCGACGTCTTCCGTCTGACGGTCGACGAGACCCCGCTGCGGTCGGTGACGGGCGCGAAGCCCGGATCGCTAGGCCGACTGGGCGCGTCACGCTAGATTTCTCGGCTCCCGGCGTTGCATTTTCGCCTCCGGGCCTCCCAACCTCCGCCACCCTCGACCCGTTCAGCAAAGTGACGACAGCGACCGCACCCGCCCCGCCCTCCGCGCCACCGGGCCCGCCCTCCGCGCCCCGGCGCCCCGAACCCGCCCCGCCCGGCGCCGTCGCCAAGCCCGTCTCGCACTACCTGGAGGAAGCCGAGCGCTGGTCGGCGCGCAACTATCTCCCCTTGCCGGTCGTGCTGGACCGGGGCGAGGGCGCGTGGGTCTGGGACGTGGAGGGAAACCGCTACCTCGACATGCTCAGCGCCTACTCGGCCCTCAACCAGGGACACCGGCACCCCGAGATCGTGGCGGCGGCCCGCGCGCAGATGGAGCGGCTCACGCTGACGTCCCGGGCGTTCCACAACGACCAGATGGGGCCGTTCCTCCGCGAGCTCTGCGAGGCCGCCGGATACGACGCCGCCCTGCCGATGAACACCGGCGCCGAGGCCGTCGAGACCGCCGTCAAGATGGTGCGCAAGTGGGGCTACCAGACCCGCGGCATCCCGGCGGACCGGGCGGAGATCGTCGTGTGCGAGGACAACTTCCACGGCCGCACCACGACGATCGTGGGCTTCTCGTCGGAAGAGCAGTACCGGGAGGGGTTCGGTCCCTTCACGCCGGGCTTCAAGATCGTTCCCTACGGCGACTTGGACGCCCTGCGGCAGGCGCTGGGCCCCGACACGGCCGGCTTCCTGGTCGAGCCCGTCCAGGGAGAGGCCGGCGTGGTCGTGCCCCCGGACGGCTACCTGGCGGCCGCGGCGGCCCTCTGTCGCGACGAGGGCGTCGCGTTCGTGGCCGACGAGATCCAGACGGGCCTCGGGCGCACGGGCCGCCTCTTCTGCTGCGAGTGGGAGGGAGTGCGTCCCGACGTGCTCGTGGTGGGCAAGGCGCTGGGCGGCGGCGTCTACCCCGTCTCCGCGGTGATCGCCGACTCCGAGTTCATGGACGTCTTCCGACCCGGCGACCACGGCTCGACGTTCGGGGGCAATCCCCTGGGGGCCGCAGTCGGCCGCGCGTCGCTGCGGGTGGTGCTGGAGGAGGACCTCTCCCGGCGCTCCGACGAGCTCGGCAGCTGGTTCATGGAGCAGCTGCGGGCGATCCCTTCTCCCCACGTCGAGGAAGTTCGCGGAAAGGGCCTCATGATCGGCGTCGCGATCCGCGAGTCCTCGGGCCCCGCCCGGCCCTTCTGCGAGGCCCTCCAGAAGCGCGGCATCCTGGCCAAGGAGACCCACGAGCAGGTCGTCCGGTTCGCGCCGCCCCTGACGGTGGAGCGGTCGCAGCTGCAAGACGCGCTGGTGGAGGTCGCGGCCGTGCTGGAGGGCTAGAGGGATCGACTTCGAAGTCGTCGCCCGCAACTACTTCGAGGCGCTGGCCCGCGAGCGGGAGCAGCCGCCGCGGCGCCTGGGAGAGGCCGTCTCCGAGTCGGTCGGCGAGTCCCCAGGATGCGCCAGCTGTCTGGGGTGCCTGGGAGTCGTCGCCTTCATGATGGTGGCGTCGTCCGCGCCCGAGTTCCTGGTGGCCGGCGGAGCGCTCGTGGCAGGCGGCTTCGCTTTCTCGGCGATCGCGCGGCACTACCGCATCCGCGCCCGGATCAAGCGGGGCGTGAACGCCTACTCGGCTGGAGACCCCGACGCCGTCTCCGCCGTGCACGGCCACGCTCTCGGGATGCTCCGCCGGAGGGTGCAGGCCCATCGGGACCGAATGCTGGGTCCCGATTCGGAGTGGGGACGGGCCCGAGGGCCGCTGGAGGAGGCGCTGATCGACGCCGAGGGCCGCCTGGCCTACTGGCGGGAGCGGCTGCTGGGCGAGCCCGACAGCGAGATCGCGTCCATGCAGATGCGGACGGCGCGGAAGCTGCGCGACAAGCTCAAGCAGGCGGTGGACGAGGTGGACGACCGGGCCGTCGTCCTCCGGCACTTCTACGACCGGTGCGAAGCCAAGCTGGCGGTCATGGACCGAAGCAACGCCGACCTGGTGGAGGTCAAGCGGCTTGAAGAGCTCTCGGGCAAGGCCAACACGGTGATGGCGCACGCCCGAGGCGCAATCGAGGGGCTCGCCCAGCGCTTCCTCGCAGAGGCTCGCAGCATCGCCACCGCGCTGGGGAGCGCCGACCGCACCCAGCTGGGCGTCCTGGCCGGCGACGCGCCGATCGACAACATCGAATTCCTGGCCGACAAGATCCACGAGAGCGGCGAGCGGGACCGGGGAACGATCGAGGCGCTGGAGAAGACGCTGACGTAGGAGCCGACCCTGGACGCGGCGCCCGACCCCGCGGGCCGCGCGTCGCCGGACCGAGCCCGGAAGGCGTCGTTCACCGCCCCGGTCGCTCTCCCGGCGGCCCGATCGTGCCCTGCCGGGACGTGTCGATCTCCACGATCTTCCCGTCCCCGAAGAGCACGGCGCGGACTTGCCCGTACAGGAACTCCCTCGCCTCCCGCTCCCGGGGGTTCAGCCCGAAGTGGTTGATCAGCAGCATCTGGTGCTGGAGCCAGTCGCGCCAGCAGCTGGCGCACACCTCCCGGCGAATCCGCTCGCCCAGCTCCGACCTGAACGGCGGGCGCTCCAGCGCCGGTCCCGGGGTCGCGGGATGCCGCCGACAGACCACTTGGTCCAAGACCCGCTCCTCCTCCACGGCCCCGCTCCTTTCGTCGTTCCCGGCGATCTTCCCGGCGTTCCCGGCGGTGTGTCCTCCCAGCGACGACGGTGTGTCTTCCCAGCGAACCGTCTCTCCAATTGAATTAGATTGGGCAGGTTGAACTTGGCTGCAAGGCCCAAGCCGGAGTTCGGCCACGGCACGGCAAGGGCGCCGAGCCGGCTGTCGTCGCGAAAGAACGGAGGAGCGATGTCGTCCCAGCACTCGCCGGGGGCGGACCAGACCGCCGCCAACGGCCAAGGTCCCGTGCTCTCCCGGGAGCAACTGGCCCACCTTGAAGCCCGGCTGGTGGAAGAGCGGAAGAAGGCCCTGCGGAGCCTGGGCCACTTCAACGAAGCCGCCCAGCGCAGCCGCAGCTCCTCCGACTCGGATCTGGCCGGCTACACGGACCACATGGCCGACCAGGGAACCGAGGCCATGGAGCGGGAGAAGGCCGCCGTGTTCGCCACGAAGGAAGGCCGCTACCTCTACCGCATCGAAGACGCCCTCCATCGCTTGTACACCGACCCGGACAACTTCGGTCGTTGCCACGCCACCGGCAGGCCCATCGGCTTCGAGCGGCTGGACGCCCTCCCCCACGCCCGCTACTGCATCGAGCACAAGCGAGAGCTGGAGGCCCAGGGCGACTGATCGGTCGCGCCGCCGCCGGTCCGCGCCCCCGCCCAAGCTCCCTGCGAGCCCCAGCGTCCCCGGCGCTCGTCGTCGGCTCCGGGGACTCCGGGGCCCCTCGGGACGAGCGGCACGAGCAGCGACGCGCCTTGCGGTCGCGCGGGGAGGATGGCTCGCCGCCCTCACACGGCCCGAAGCAGCTCCTCGCCCAGCTCCCGGGCCTGCCAGCGCCGCACCTCGTCCAAGCCCTCCAGCTCCCTCAGGCTCCGGGGCTTCGCCGCCGCCACTCGCCGCAGCACGCCGTTCGCCATCAGGCGACCTCGGTCCAGCCCCAGCCGCTCGGCGGCCCGATCCCGCGCGGCCTTCAGCCGTTCGAACGCGGCCTCCTCCTCCGGCGGCGGCCTTCCTCTCCCCCGCGTCGCCGCCGCCGGGTACGGCTTCAGCTGCTGCTCCGGCGTCCGCTCCACCTGTGCCAGCGCCTCCACCAGCGAACGGCCCCGGGTGCGCGCCATCCCCTTCGGAAAGCCCTTGGTCGCGGCGAGCGCGGCCGCCGAGAGCGGGCGCTCCGTCGCCACCGCCATCAACGTCGCGTCGGAAGCCACCCGGAACGGCGCCCGGTCGATCGCGCGCGCCACCCGGTCCCGCCACTCCAGCGCCCGCCGAAGCGCGGTCGCCGAGCGCGGATCCAGCCTTCGCGCTCCCTTGACCCGGACCACCGGGTCCTCTTCCGGACCGAGGCCCGGGCCAGCGCCCCCTCCCACCGGGCCGGCCGTGGCCCTCGATTCGCGGCACGCGCCCGAGGTCCCGGATCCAGCGCCCGCCGCCTCTTCCGTCCGCACCGCGTCCAGCATTCGTCGGCACTCCTCGACCGCCCAAGCCGTTCGCCCCAGCCGCCGAAGGGCGTCCTCCAGCTCGGCCGCCAGTCGGTGCAGGTGGCGGGTGTCGCCCGCGGCGTACTCGATCATCTCGGGCGGCAGCGGCCGCCTCGCCCAGTCGGCTCGCTGGTGCTTCTTCGAGACGTGCACGCCCAAGTGCCGCTTCAGCAGCGCCTGAAGCCCCACCGCCGGCTCCCCGGCCAGCGCGGCCGCCACCTGGGTGTCGAAGAGGTTGGCCACGCCCACGCCCACGTCGCGCATCAGCAGCCGCAGGTCGTAGGACGCGCCGTGCATGATCACCCGCCGCCCGGCGTCTTCCAGAACGGGCTTGAGCGCCGCTCCGAGCTCGACCGCCAGCGGGTCCAGGACGAAGGTGTCGCGGCGAGTCGATATCTGCACCAGGCAAATCCGGTCCGAGTACCGGTGGAACCCGGCGGCCTCGCAGTCCACGGCCACGTCGCCGCCGCCGCTCAGCGAACGCGCCGCGGCCTCGACTCCGGCTGGCGTGCGGACGTGGACGGCAGAGGACATGAGGGCGGTGCGGCTCGGCTTTCCGTTTCGGCGGCTGCGACTGCGTGTCTCGTGCCCCGAAGGTAGCTTGAATCTCGTCCGGACCCACGTCCACCACCTCCAAGGGAAGCGCCCATGACCGGATCATCGGCCCCCGGTCGGCTGCCGCCCGCCAAGGGGCGCCCGGCCGCGATCGGCTCCCGTCCGCCGAACGGCGCCCCATGATCAAGACGAAGGTCGTCGCCACCGTCGGACCTGCCAGCGCCAACCCCCAGGTCATGACCGGGCTGGTCCGCGCGGGGGTCAACGTCGCCCGGATCAACATGTCCCACGGGACCCACGAGACCCACGCCCGCAGCATCCGGCTGGTCCGGGAGGCCGCCAAGGCCGTCGGCCGCCCCGTGGCGGTCATGACCGACCTGCAGGGCCCGAAGATCCGCATCGGCGACCTGGACGAGCCCGTCCTGCTCCGCGACGGCCACAGCGTCGCCTTCGCGCCCGAGGGCAGCCACTGGTCCGGCGACCTGCCCACGGCCTACGCCGCCTTGGCCCGCGACGTGACGCCGGGCACTCGGATGCTGCTGGACGACGGCCTGATCGAACTCGTGTGCACGTGGACCGACGGCGAGCGCGCCGAGTTCGAGGTCGCCCGGGGCGGGCTCCTCCACTCGCGCAAGGGAATCAACCTTCCGGGAGTGGAAGTGGACACGCCCTCGATCACCGAGAAGGACCTTCGCGACTTGGAGTTCGCGCTGGCCATGGACGCCGACTACGTGGGACTCTCGTTCGTGCGGAAGATGAGCGACGTGGAGGAGCTGCAGGGCATCCTGAAGGGCCGGGCGTGGCTGGTCGCCAAGATCGAGAAGGCCCAGGCGATGGACCAGCTGGACGGGATCTTGGCCAAGTGCGACGCGGTGATGGTGGCTCGGGGCGACTTGGGCGTCGAGCTCCCCTTCGCCGCGGTGCCCTTGGCCCAGAAGCGGATCATCCAAGCCGCCAACGGCTGGGGCCGGCCCGTCGTCACGGCCACTCAGATGCTGGAGTCCATGACCGCGTACCCCAGGCCCACGCGCGCCGAGGCCTCCGATGTGGCCAACGCCATCCTGGACGGCACCGACGCCGTCATGCTCTCCGGCGAGACGGCCGTCGGGAAGTACCCGGTGCGCACGGTCGAGGTCATGGTCCGGGTCGCCGAAGAAGTCGAGGAGAGCGGCGCCCTTGCCGAAGGACCCCACTACCTGCACCACGCCGGACCCGTGCAGCGCCGGGGCTCCTCGCAGACGGAGCACGCCGTGGCCGGATCCACGGTCCGCTCCGCCCGGGACCTGAAGGCGCCGGGGATCATCGTCCTGACCCGCAGCGGCTTCTCCGCCCGCCTCGTGTCGTCGTACCGTCCGCCAGTTCCCATCTTCACGGTGTGCACCGAAGCCAAGGTCCACCGCCAGCTGGGCGGCGTGTGGGGCGTGCGGCCCGTCTTGGCCACGGGCGCCGAGATCAGCTACGAGAGCCTGACCGAGCTGGGCAAGCAGGTGGTTCTCGACGCGGGAGGGGCGAAGCCGGGAGACCCGGTGGTCGTGACCTCGGGGCTGCCCTTCCACAGCCCCGGCTCGACCAACACCATGAGGATCGAGCAGCTCTGACTTGCGACTCACCTTCCTTGGGACAGGAACGTCCTTCGGCGTTCCGGTGATCGGCTGCCGGTGCCGCACCTGCTCGTCGTCGGACCCCCGGGACCGGCGCACCCGTCACGGCGCCCTTCTGGGCCTCCCAGGGGGCAACCTGCTGGTGGACACCCCTCCCGAGCTGCGGCTCCAGCTCCTGTCGTGCGGGATCGACCGGGTCGATTCGGTGTGGTACACCCACCTTCACGCCGACCACGTCCACGGCATCGACGACGTCCGGGTCTTCTCCTCGCGGGGCCGAGGACCGGTCCCCGCGTACGTCCCCGAGGAGCTGAAGGAGACGATGACGACCCGCTTCTCCTACATCTTCGACAAGGACGCCCGCGTCTCCATCGGTTCGTCCAAGCCTCGCCTGGCCTTGGGAACCTATGCTCCGGGGGAGTCCGCCGAGGTGCTGGGCGCCTTGCTGACGCCTTTTCGGGTCCCCCACGGCGCAGCCGTCGCCTACGGCTTCCGCGTCGGACCCCTGGGGTACGTCACCGACGCCAAGCGGTTGCCGCCGGAGGCCCTGGGCATCCTCGAAGGCGTCTCGTCGCTCGTCCTCAACGCGCTGTGGTGGGGCAGTCCCCACTCGGCCCACTTCAACGTCGAGGAAGCGGTGGAGGCCGCTCGCCGAGTCGGCGCCGAGCGCACCTTCCTGACCCACATGACCCACCGCCTGCGCTACCGCGAGCTCTCGGCCGCCCTCCCCGACGGAATCGAGCCCGCCTACGACGGCCTGGTGGTCGACCTTGGATGACGCCGTGACTCCCGAAGGCCCCCGGGCTGCCCGAAGCCCCGTCCTCGACTTCGGCAACATGCTGGCGGGCGTCGTCCCGACCGGGGGCTTCGCGCCGGAGCGCCTCCAGCCCGGCGGAGACCTGGCCCTGCGCTTTCGCCGCGCCTTCGACGAGACCGAAGCCCGTCGCGCCGCCGGCGAGATGGGGTTCTTCGCCCTTGCCGGCGCCCAGTCCGACGACCGAGCCCGCGCCCGTGAGCTGGCCGACCGCAGCCGCGAAGCCGCCGCCTCGCTCCGCCCGTGGTGCGACTCCGTCGTCGTCGTCGGGATCGGCGGCTCGGCCCTGGGCGCGACCGCCCTCCGCGACGCCCTCGTGGCGCCGACTCGGCCCGGCGCCCGCGTCGCCGACGGCCGCCGCAAGGACTTCCCCCGCCTCCACGTGCTGGACAACCTGGACCCGGAGACGCTCGCCGCCGTCCTGGACCAGGTGGAGCTGGAGCGCACCCTCTTCAACGTGGTCAGCAAGTCGGGCGACACCGTCGAGACCACGGCCGCCTTCCTCGTGACTTGGCAGCGCCTGCGCAACGCCTTCGGCCCGGAGGGCGCTCGGCGTCGCGTCCTCGTCACCACCGGGAGCGCCGGCCCCCTCCGGGAGCTGGCCGCCGAACTGGAGCTGCCCTCGCTCCCGGCGCCCGACGACGTGGGCGGCCGGTTCTCGGTCCTTTCCCCCGTGGGCATCTTCCCCGCCGCCGCCGCCGGCATCGACGTGGAAGGAGTGCTCGACGGCGCCGCCGAGATGGTCCGGCGCTGCGCTTCGCCGGAGCCGACCCGCAACCCGGCGGGAGCGCTGGCGACCCTCTGCCACGCCGCCGACGCCGAGGCCGGCGCCCGCATCCACGTGCTCATGCCCTACGCGGACCGGTTGAACTCCCTGGCCCTCTGGTTCCAGCAGCTGTGGGCCGAGTCGCTGGGGAAGGCGGCGAACCGCCGCGGCGAGCGGGTGGAGACGGGCCCTACCCTCCTCCCCGCGCTGGGCCCTCGGGACCAGCACGCCCAGCTCCAGCTCTTCATGGAGGGACCCCGGGACAAGGTGGTGATCTTCCTGGCCAGCCGCGCCCCCGAGCGCGACCTCGCCGTCCCGCGCCTCTTTCCGGCCAAGCCGGCGCTGGCCTACCTGGGCGGCGGCACCCTCTTCGGCGTCCTCGACGCCGAGCGCCGCGCCACCGCCGAAGCGCTGCGCCGCGAGGGCCGCCCCAACATGACGATCTCGGTGGACCGGATCGACGCCCGCTCCGTGGGCGGCCTGATCATGCTCCTCCAGATCGCCACGGTCTACGCCGGCGCCCTCTACGACGTGAACCCCCTCGACCAGCCCGGAGTCGAGCTCGGCAAGGCCCTCGCGGCCGGGCTCCTGGGACGGCCCGGCTTCCGCTCCCCCGACCTTCCCGCCCCCGACCCCCGTTGGCAGGCGTGAAGGCCCGGCCTTACCTTCCCGCCCCATGGACGCTCGACCGCCGGGCGTCCGTCTTCCTGCCCAGCAACTGCGGAGAGCGGCGATGAGCGCGCCCGACGAACAACGCACGGTGATCATCGAGAAGGAACGGGGCTCCGAGATCGGCGCCTTCGTCGTCGGCGCCCTCGTCGGCGCGGGCTTGGCTCTCCTCCTTGCGCCCGGCTCCGGCACGGAAACCCAGCAGAGGCTCCGCGAGCACGCCAAGCGGCTTCGCGACGTGACGGAGGACCGGGTGCGGGGTCTGCGCGACGACTTCGGGTCCCACGTGGAGTCCGCGAAGGGCGTGGTGGAGCAGGGCAAGCAGATCGCGTCCGGCGCCCGGGCGGAGCTGGAGGAGAAGCTGGAGCGCTCGAAGGCCGCCTACCGAGCGGGAGTGGACGCCGCTCGCGAGGCGGCGCGACCTCAGCCGCGTTCCGCCGAAGACGCCGTCCTGGACGAAGAGGCGACGTCGTAGCAGAACCCCGGCCTGGAGAACGCCCGACGTTCCCCGGCGCGCGCAACGGGACAAGACCCGGACGGATCGGAGGAGTTCGGTGCAGATATACCTCGACACGGCGAACTTGGACGAGATCCGCGAGGCCGCCCGCTGGGGCGTGCTGAGCGGCGTCACGACCAACCCGACGCTCATGGCCCGCGAGACGGGCGCGGAGTTCGAGGCGACGATTCGCGAGATCGCCGACCTGGTGGACGGGCCGATCAGCGCCGAGACGGTGTCCGAAGACGCCGACGGGATGGTGGCCGAAGGGATGGAGTACGCCGCCTGGCATCCGAACGTGATCGTCAAGGCGCCGGCCACCACCGCCGGGCTCGAGGCCGTGTCCCGCCTGGGCGCGAAGGGGATCCGCTGCAACGTCACCCTGGTCTTCAACACGGCCCAGGCGCTGATGGCCGCCCTTGCCGGAGCGTTCGTCGTGTCGCCCTTCGTCGGTCGCCTGGACGACATCTCCCAAGACGGCATGGAGCTGATCCGCGAGACCGCCGCCGTCTTCGAGCAGAACCCCGGGATCGAGACCCGCATCCTCGCCGCCTCCATCCGCCACCCGCGCCACGTGATCGATTCGGCCCTGGCGGGCGCCCACATCGCCACGTGTCCCTTCAAGGTCCTGAAGCAGTGCATGGCGCACCCCCTGACCGAGAAGGGCATGGCCGCCTTCCTTGCCGACTGGAGAGCCCGCGAAGCCGCCATGGACCGGGCCGCCCCCCAAGCCGCAGCCGCGACCCATGCCGCTCCGGCCGACTGACGCGTTCCGAGCCCGTCGCAGCCGTCGTCTCTGCGCCGCGGCGCCGGCGGCGCTCCTCGCCGTCTCGACGGTCGTCGCGCCCGCCGCTCCTTCGGCGCTGTCCGCCCAATCGCCGTCGCCCGTCGCCGTCCGGTCCGCGTCCGCCCTCCACGGCCGGGAGCTGGCCGAGTTCGTCGGCGAGCCCCTCGGCGCGACGGGAGTCGTCCTCGGCGAGCCCCTCGTCGAAGTCGACGTGCCCTACGTGCTGGTCCACTTGGCCACCAACCGGGTCCACCTGATCGACGGCGTCGAGTCCCTCTGGTCCGCCCCCGCCGCCACCGGCAACGGCTTCCGGCTGGCCGGCGCCGGCAAGCGCTGGACGTTCACGACCCCCAAGGGCCTCTTCCGCGTCCGACGCAAGGAGAAGGACCCGGTGTGGATCGCTCCCGACTGGCACTTCGTCGAGAGGGGCCTCCCCGTCCCGGCGGAGAACCATCGCTCGCGGCGGATCCCGGGCGCGATGGGGAACACGGCGATCTACCTGGGAGACGGGCTCGCCATCCACGGCACCAGCGCCCCGGAACTGGTCCTGAGCCCCGACCCCGAGCGCCGACGGGTGTCCCACGGCTGCGTGCGCCTTACCAACGAGTCCGCCCGGGAGCTCTTTCACTTGGTGGACGTGGGCACGCCGGTTCTGATTTATTGACCGCGCCCCCATCGCAGGACGGCCGCAAGGTCGTCGCCCGCAACCGCAAGGCCCGCCACGAGTACGAGGTCCTGGACACCTGGGAAGCCGGCTTGGTGCTGAAGGGCACTGAGGTCAAGTCGATCCGCGCCGGCGCGGTGGCGTTCCGCGACGCCCACGCCCGGGCCGACTCCGGCGAGCTCTGGCTTCACAACCTTCACGTCGCGCCCTACGAGTTCGGCAACCGCTGGAACCACGACGAGACGCGTCCCCGCAAGCTTCTCCTCCGCAAGGACCAGATCCGACGCGTCGCCGCCAAGACGGAGGAAAAGGGACTCGCCCTGGTGCCCCTGGACCTGTACTTCCGCCGGGGAAAGGCCCGGGTCACCCTGGGGCTCTGCCGGGGCCGAAAGCACAGGGACCGAAGGGAGGAGCTGAAGCGCCGGGCGGCGGAGCGCGATGCCCGGCGGGCGATGAAGGAAGCCCGGTGAGCGAACTCGCTCTCTTCGGCGCCCGCTTCGCCAACCCGGTCCTGCTGGCCGCCGGGACCGCGGGCTTCGGCGAGCCCTTGGTGGCGGTCATGTCGCCGGCCGAAGTCGGCGGCCTCGTCACCAAGTCGATCACCTTGGAGCCCCGCTGGGGGCATCCGGCGCCCCGGGTCGCCGAGTTTCCGGGCGGAATGCTCAATTCGGTGGGCTTGGCCAACCCCGGACTGGACGCCGTGAGACGGGAGAAGCTCCCCTGGATGACCCGCCGCCTGGGGGAGCTGCAGCTCTTCCTCTCGGTGGCGGGTCGGACGCCCGCCGAGTACGCGGCCGTCGTGTCGGGGCTGGAGGAGGATGGAGGCTTCCTGGGGTTCGAGCTGAACCTCTCGTGCCCCAACGACGCTCGTCGCGGCGGTCGTCCGTTCTGCCTGGACGCCGGAGCTCTCCGCGAAGTGCTCGACCAGGTGCGCCCCCTCACCGAACGCCCCCTCCTGGCGAAGCTGGCCCCCAACGACCCGGCCGTCGCCGACACCGCCGTCCTCGCGGTGCGCCACGGCGCCGACGGCATCACCGCAGTCAACACGATCCCCGGTCTCCTCCCCGCCCGGCAGGGCGGCCGCGCCCTCGGCGCGGGAACGGGCGGCACGAGCGGTCCCGCCATCCTGCCCGTGGGGCTGGCCGTCGTCCAGGAGATCGCCGCCGCCGTGGACGTGCCCGTCGCCGGCGCAGGGGGGATCGTCTCCGCCTCCGACGCCCGCGCCTACCTCGGCGCCGGCGCCTCTCTCGTCCAGGTCGGAACCGGCTCCTTCGCCGACCCCCGCTGCGCGTCCAGGGTGGCTCGGGGACTGGCCCGCCGGCCCGCCGAGGCCCAGGGACCGGCCCGCCCACACGGGGACGGATCGTGACGGGCCGGGTCGTCGTCGCCCTCGACGTCCCGTCCAGCGAGCAGGCCCTGGCGCTGACGGACCGCATCGGTCCCCAGTGCACCTTCTACAAGGTGGGACTGGAGCTCTTCGCGGCGGCAGGTCCCTCGGTGGTCCGCGCGCTCCGGGACCGGGGAAAGGACGTGTTCCTCGACCTGAAGCTCCACGACATCCCAAGCACCGTCGCCGGGGCGGTCGCCGCCGCCGCCCGGTCCGGAGCCCGCTTGATCACCGTTCACGCCATGGGCGGAAGGCGGATGCTGGCCGCGGCGGCGGAGGCGGCCCCGCCCTCGACGACCCTGCTGGGCGTGACCGTCCTGACGTCCCTGGACGCCCCCGCCTTCGGCCAAGTCCTGGGCCGGCCCGTGCGGCGCATGGAAGACCACGTGCGCCGACTGGCGGTCCTGGCGCGGGACGCGCAGCTGGGCGGCGTGGTCTGCTCCGCCGCCGAGGCGGGCCTGGTCAGGAAGGTTCTGGGGCCCGGCCCCGAGATCGTGACGCCCGGCATCCGCTTCGCAGGGGACGCCGCCCACGACCAGCGCCGCACCCGGACGCCCGAGGAGGCGTTGCGCGGCGGCGCCACCCGGATCGTGGTGGGCCGGCCCGTCGCCGCCGCCCCCGATCCGGCCGCCGCCTTCGCCCGCGTCGCTGCCGACGTCCGCCGAGCCGACCGCCCGCACCCCGCCTCTTCCGCCCACCCGGGTTGACGCCGCCGTTCGGAAGCTGGGACCATTCTTCCATGAGGCTCTACGACACCCTCCGACGCCAGGTCCGCGCCTTCGAGCCCCTGGACCCTCGTCGCGTCACGGTCTACGGCTGCGGACCCACCGTCTACGACTACGCCCACGTGGGCAACTTCCGCACCTTCGTCCTCTACGACCTCCTCCACCGCCACCTCAAGCGCCGGGGCTACGAAGTCGACTTCGTGGTCAACTTCACCGACGTGGACGACAAGACGATCGCCGGTGCCGCAGATGCCGGCGTGTCCCTCCACGAGCACACGGCGCCCTTCGTGAAGGCTTTTCTGGAGGACGCCGAGACCCTGGGCGTCGCCCCCTTCTCCCAGCACCCGCGGGCCACCGCCTTCGTGCCCCAGATGGTGGCGTTCATCGAGCGGTTGGTCGCCGCCGGCCACGCCTACGCCGTCCCGGACGGCTCTGTCTACTTCTCGGTGCCCTCCTTCGCCGCGTACGGCCGCTTGGCGGGACCCCGGTGCGACAGAAGCGCAAGCCGCTCCCGGGTCGAAGCCGAAGGCGCCGGCAAGCGCGACCCCCGGGACTTCGTGCTGTGGAAGGCGGCGCGCCCGACGGACCGTCTCGTGGGGGCCGTGTGGGACTCGCCCTGGGGAGAGGGACGCCCCGGCTGGCACCTGGAGTGCTCGGCAATGGGCGCCGCGCTCCTGGGCGACACCATCGACGTCCACTTGGGAGGCGAGGACCTCCTCTTCCCGCATCACGAGAACGAGATCGCCCAGTCGGAGGGCGCCACGGGCCGCCCCTTCGTCCGCTTCTGGCTCCACGTGAAGCACCTCAAGGTCGAGGACCAAAAGATGTCCAAGTCCTCGGGCAACTTTCACACGGTGCGCCAGCTCCTCGACGCCGGACGCGAGCCCGCCGCCGTCCGCTGGGTCCTCCTCTCCGCCCACTACCGCAACGAACTCAACTTCACCCTCGCCGGCCTCGACGAGGCCGCCGTCGCCTTGCAGCGGCTGCTGGACTTTCGCCGTCGAGTCGCCGATCTCCCCGCCGCCGGTGGAGGTCTGGGGCTGGCCGCCCGCGCCCGCAAGGCCTTGGCCGCCTTCGGCGAGGCTCTCGACGACGACCTGAACGCCCCCAAGGCGCTGGCGGTCCTCTGGAAGCTGGTGAGGGAGGCGAACGCCGCCCTGGACGAAGCCTCGGGGGAAGCGTCCGCGGCCGACAGGGAAGGGGTGCTCGAAGCCCTGGCGGGGATCGACGAGGCGCTGGGGGTCTTGGATCTGGCGTCGGCGTTCAGGGCGGTGGGAGGCGAAGCGGAGGAACGGATACGGCGCATGGTGAACGAGCGGGACAAGGCTCGGGCGGCCCGCGACTTCCGGACCGCGGACCGCCTGCGCGAAGAGCTGGCCGCCGCCGGGGTCCGCTTGGAGGACACGCCCGCCGGCACCCGCTGGAGCCGCGTCGGGACCCCGGATTGATCGTCCCGGCGCCGCGGTGGCCGACACGCGCCGCCCACGCCCAACCAGAGGACGCCGCTCACGCTCAACCAGAGGACGCCGCCCACGCTCAACCGGAGGACGGAACCATGCCGCCCCGGATTGATCGTTCGGGGGCCGCCGAGGCCGACCCCCTTCCGCCGCCGGGCTTCATCCGCCAACTTCCGCTGGGGCCGTGCCGTCTTCCGCTCCGGCACGGCCGTCGTCGCTGGCGTAGCTCAGATGGAAGAGCAGCTGACTTGTAATCAGCAGGTCCGGGGTTCGAATCCCCGCGCCAGCTTGCCCTCTCCCAGCGGCGCCCCTTCGCCCGCCCCCGTTGACGCCTCTTCCCGCCTCGGTTACGTTTGAGTGCTAGTTTCCATCCGTTTCGGTTCAGCGCGGGGAGCGCCCCGGCCGGCTTCCCTGCGGGGATGGAAACGTTTTTTTGGTGGGGTACCGAAGCGGCCAACCGGGGCAGACTGTAAATCTGCTGGCTCACGCCTACGTAGGTTCGAATCCTACCCCCACCACTGGACGGGCCTCCCTTCGCGGGGAAGCTCGTCCTGCCGCGGGAGTAGCTCAGTTGGCTAGAGCGTCAGCCTTCCAAGCTGAGGGTCGCCGGTTCGAGTCCGGTCTCCCGCTCTCCCGCCGGCCCGGCGGAGCGGACGGCCTGGAGGCGGGTCGCGTCTCCGGAGCCGGTCCGGCGGGCCACGAGCGGCGCTCTGGTAGCTCAGTGGTAGAGCGCTTCCTTGGTAAGGAAGAGGTCGCGGGTTCGATCCCCGCCCAGAGCTTCGGCGGGACGAGGAGCGTTCCCGGCCTCCGCACCGGCAGGGCCCCCGCTTCGGCGGCCGGCTCGAGCGACAGCGCAGCAAGGACACCCGGTCCGCCAGGACCCGCACGCGACTGAAGGAGACAGCATGGCGAAGGAGACGTTCGAGCGCACGAAGCCTCACGTGAACGTGGGAACGATCGGGCACGTGGACCACGGGAAGACGACGCTGACGGCGGCGATCACGCTCTCGCAGTCCAAGAAGTTCGGCGGCTCGGCCGTGGCGTTCGACCAGATCGACAAGGCGCCGGAGGAGCGCGAGCGGGGGATCACGATCGCCACCGCGCACGTCGAGTACGAGACGGCGGCCCGCCACTACGCCCACGTCGACTGTCCCGGCCACGCCGACTACGTCAAGAACATGATCACGGGCGCGGCCCAGATGGACGGGGCGATCCTGGTGGTGAGCGCGGCCGACGGGCCGATGCCGCAGACGCGGGAGCACATCCTGCTCGCGCGCCAGGTCAACGTTCCGTACATCGTCGTCTTCCTCAACAAGGTGGACATGGTGGACGATCCGGAGCTCCTCGAGCTGGTGGAGCTGGAGGTGCGGGAGCTCCTGAGCGAGTACGACTTTCCGGGCGACGACCTGCCGGTGGTCCAGGGCAGCGCGCTCGAGGCTTTGGAAGCCGGGGGCGAGGGCGACGCGGCGTCGTCGATCCAGGAGCTGATGGAGGCGATCGACGGCTACATCCCGGAGCCGGAGCGGGACGTGGACAAGCCGTTCCTGATGCCGGTGGAGGACGTGTTCTCGATCACCGGTCGGGGCACGGTGGCGACGGGGCGGATCGAGCGCGGGGTCGTGCGGAAGGGGGAAGAGGTCGAGATCGTCGGGATGGGCGAGGACCGGAAGACGGTGGTGACGGGCGTGGAGATGTTCAGGAAGATTCTGGACGAGGGGCGCGCCGGGGACAACGCGGGACTTCTCCTGCGGGGCGTGGGCAAGACGGAGATCCAGCGGGGCCAGGTGCTGGCGGTGCCGGGCTCGATCACGCCGCACACCCGGTTCGAGGCCGAGGTGTACGTGCTGACGAAGGAGGAGGGCGGTCGTCACACGCCGTTCTTCGACGGGTACCGTCCGCAGTTCTACTTCCGGACGACGGACGTGACGGGCGCGTCGAAGCTGCCGGATGGCGTGGAGATGGTGATGCCGGGCGACAACGTGCAGATGGAGGTCGAGCTGATCACTCCGATCGCGATGGACGAAGAGCTGCGCTTCGCCATCCGCGAGGGCGGGCGCACGGTGGGCGCCGGCGTCGTCACCTCCATCCTCGAGTAGCGGAGCGAGGATCATGTCGCGTCTCTCCAACGCCAAGACGTTCGCCGAAGAGTGCGTGGCCGAGATGGGCAAGGTCACGTGGCCCGACCGGGAGCAGCTCCGCAACGCCACCTGGGTGGTGATCCTCTTCACGATCCTGATCTCCGCGGTCATCTGGCTCATGGACACCGCCTCCCGGCTGGTCATCGCCGACTTCATCATGGGACTCTTCGCTTCTTGAGCGGCGAGGAACGCTGGTACGCGCTTCAGACCCAATCCCGCCACGAAAACCGGGTCAGGCGCTTGATCCAGCAGGAGATCGACGAGGAAATGGAGCGCATCAAGGCGCGCAAGGAGGCCGCAGGAACCGAGCCGGACATTCGAGAGGTCCTGGTCCCCACCCACGAGGTCGTGGAGATCCGAAAGGGAAAGCGGGTTCCCGTGACCAAGCCCGTGTACCCGGGCTACCTGCTGGTGCGGATGGTGCTGAACGAAGAGAGCGAGCACGTGATCGCCGGGATGAAGGGAGTGCGGTTCGTCACGCACGGAGACGACCCCCAGCCCCTGAGCAAGGAGGACGTGAACCGGATCAGGGGCGTCGAGGACGAGGACGAACCCGGCGTCCGCGACGAGATCCCCTTCCGTCCCGGCCAGGCCGTGGAGGTGATCCAAGGCCCGTTCACCGAGTTTTCGGGCACCGTTCAGGAGGTCTACGCCGACAAGGGCAAGGTGAAGGTCGAGGTCTCGCTCTTCGGCCGCCCGACCTCGGTGGAGCTGGACTTCACCCAGTTGAAGGGGTTCTAGGAGCCCCCCTGCCGAAGGCGCGTCATGGCCAAGCCAACGAAGAAGACCCTGGGCTTCGTGAAGCTCCAGATCCCCGCCGGCCAAGCAAATCCGGCGCCGCCGGTAGGGCCGGCCCTGGGACAGTACGGCGTCAACATCATGGACTTCTGCAAGCAGTTCAACGCCAAGACCCAGAAGCAGAGCGGCACCCTGGTGCCGGTGGAGATCACCGTCTGGGCCGACCGGTCCTTTTCCTTCGTCACCAAGACGCCCCCGGCCTCCTTTCTCATCAAGAAGGCCGCAGGCCTCGAGAAGGGCTCCCAGGAGCCCCAGGCCACGAAGGTGGCGGCCCTGACCGCGGCGCAGGTCCGGGAGATCGCGGAAGCCAAGATGCCGGACCTCAACACCAACGACGTGGGCTCCGCCATGAGGATGATCAAGGGCACCGCGCGCTCCATGGGGATCACCGTGGACGGCGAGCTGGAGGCCTGAGGAGAGAAGAGATGCCCAAGCGAGGCAAGAAGTACGGCGAAGCACGCCACTCCTGCGACCGCAGCGTCCGGCGCTTGCCCGGCGACGCCCTCGGGCAGGTGAAGGAGATGGCCTTCGCCGGCTTCGACGAGAGCGTGGACGTGGCGGCGCACCTGGGAGTGGACCCGCGAAAGGCCGACCAGATCGTGCGCGGCACCGTCGTGCTGCCCCACGGAATCGGCAAGCCGGTCCGGGTCCTGGCGATCTGCCAGGGCGAGAAGGAGGAAGAGGCCCAGTCGGCCGGCGCCGACTTCGTGGGCGTCGAGTACGTGGACAAGATTCGCGAGGGATGGCTGGAGTTCGACGTCTGCGTGGCCACCCCGGACCTGATGAGCAAGGTCGGCCCGCTGGGCCGGATACTCGGCCCCCGAGGCCTGATGCCCACGCCGAAGGCCGGAACGGTCACGCCCGCGGTCGGCGCCGCGATCGAGGAGATCAAGGCCGGCAAGATCGAGTACCGGGTGGACAAGACGGGCAACCTTCACGCCCCGATCGGTCGAGTGTCCTTCGACGTCGACCGCCTGGAGGAGAACCTGACCGCCTTCATGGCCTCGGTCCTGCGGGCCAAGCCTGCCGCGGCCAAGGGCGCCTACGTCAAGAGCGTGACCGTGTCGAGCACCATGGGGCCGGGCGTCCCCGTCGATCCCAACAGCTTCACCCGGAGCGGCTGACCCGTGACCAGAGAGCAGAAGGAAACGTTCGTCGCCGAGTTCCAGGGCCGCCTTGACCAGGCGGAGGTTCTCTACCTCACGGACTTCACGGGCTTGAACGTGAAGGCGATGACCACTCTTCGCCGCCGGCTCAAGGAAGCGGGCGCCGAGTACTTGGTGGTCAAGAACCGCTTGGTGAAGCGCGCCCTGGGCGACGCGGCCGGGCCCGAGCTGACGAAGGTCCTGACGGGACCGACGGGGATCGTCTTCGGGAACGCCGGCGTTGCCGAGGCGGCACGCGCCGTCGCCGACTTCGCCAAGGAGAACGACAAGAAGCCGGTCTTCAAGGCGGGTCTGCTGGGAGACGCCTTCCTGGAACCGGAGAAGATCGCGAAGATCGCCACCCTTCCGTCCCGAGAGGCGCTGCTCTCCGAGGTCGCGGGCGCCCTGGGCGGACCCTTGTCGGCCCTGGCCGCGGCCCTGGAGGCCAAGACCCAGGAGCTTGCGGGAGTGGTGGAGGCCCTTCGGAGCGCGCGGGACGCGTAGCGCCGAGCAGAAGTCGACCAGAAGCACGCCCGCCGGCCGGGCAAACCCAACGGAGGAAACGAAATGGCTGTGAATCAGCAGGAGCTTCTCGACACCATCGGAAGCATGACGGTCGTCGAGCTGTCCGAGTTCGTCGAGGCGTTCAAGGAGAAGTTCAACGTCACGGCTGCAGCGGCGCCCGCAGCGATCGTCCCCGGCGCCGTAGGCGTCGCGGAGGAAGTCGTCGAGCAGACCGAGTTCGAGGTCGTCCTCGACAGCTTCGGCGCCAAGAAGATCCAGGTCATCAAGGTGATTCGGGAGATCACCGGCCTTGGCCTGAAGGAGGCGAAGGAGATGGTCGACAAGGCTCCGAACACGGTCAAGGAAGCCGTCGAGAAGGACGAGGCGGAAGAGATCAAGAGCAAGCTCGAAGCGGTTGGCGCCAGCGTGACCGTGAAGTAGTGCGCCGGCAGCGTCGCTGCCGGCCTGGAGCCGGAGCGGGGCCGTGCGCGGGACGGCGACGACGGGGAGTCGGGGCGACTCCCGGCCAGGAGCCTCCCCGCGTCGCGCTTCGCGTTCCTCCTTCCACGACGGAACCCTGTCGGCGCAGTCCCTGCGCGCCCCCGGTACTGTCCGCAACCGCCGTCCTGCGCTCCACGCGGGGGGCATCGCACACGAACAGAGGAGAGTTGCACTTTGGCTAGACACGACGGTGCGCGGCCGTCCCTGAGCTTCGCCAAGCTCGACGCGGCGATGCCCATGCCCGGCCTCCTCGACGTCCAGATCCAGTCCTTCGACAAGCTGACGCAGAACACCGGGAAGCCGGGAGAGGCCGACGGGAAGCCGGAGGACGTCTGGGACTTCAGCCTGGACCGCATCTTCAGGGACATCTTTCCCATCTCCGACGTGGGCGGGGAGCTGGTCCTGCAGTACGTGAGGTCCTGGCTCGACGAGCCCAAGTACACGGTCGAGGAGTGCATCGAGCGCGACATGACGTACGAGGCGCCCCTCAAGGCCAAGCTGCGCCTGGAGGTGTGGGAGAAGGTCGGCCGAAAGAAGCGCCAGCTCCGAGAGGCACGGGACAAGGACGTGTACCTGGGCCACCTGCCGCTGCTCACGGAGCTGGGGACGTTCATCGTCAACGGGGCGGAACGCGTGGTGGTCAGCCAGCTGCACCGCTCCCCGGGCGTCGTCTTCGAGGAAGAGGTGCACGCCAACGGCACCAAGCTGCACAAGGCCCGGATCATCCCCTTCCGGGGATCGTGGGTCGACTTCTCCATCGACATCAACGACATCTGCTACGTCCACATCGACAAGAAGAAGAAGTTCCCCGCCACGGCGCTGCTCAGGGCGTTCGGCTACCCGCTCCAGGGCGAGAACGGGGAAGCGGCCGACGAGAAGTGGGAGGGAACCGACAACCAGCTCTACCGTCTCTTCTTCCAGGCCCGCGAGGCGCCCGTTCCCGAGGACCAGAGGCACGACCAGGAGCTGCTGGGGTCCGTCCTGGCGGAGGACGTGGTGGACCCGGAGACGGGCGAAGTGTACGCCGAGTCCGCCACCGAGGTGGACGAGGACGTGGTCGACCTGCTCCGCCGCTTTGGGACGAAGACCGTCAAGGTGTACCGCTCGGTTCGGAAGCGGAAGGGCGGACGACCCGGCGAGAGCCCCATCATCAAGAACACCCTCAAGAAGGACCCGACGAGCAGCGAGGAAGACGCGCTCTACCGGATATACTCGCTGCTGCGGCCCGGCGAGGCGCCCAACGTCAGGACGGCCCGCGCCGCCTTGGAGCGGGTCTTCTTCGACCCCAAGCGATACGACCTGGGCCGCGTCGGGCGCTACAAGGTCAACCAGCGCCTCGGGCTGGACGCTGCCGTCCCTGCGGACGCCCCTTCGGGGAGCGCCCCGAGCTCCCCCCCCGCCGACACCGTCCTCACCCGGACGGACTTCCTGAACATCCTTCGCACCCTGGTGGAGCTGAGCGAAGGGCGAGGCCGAGTCGACGACATCGACCACTTGGGCAACCGCCGCGTCCGCACCGTCGGCGAGCTCATCGCCAACCAGCTCGCGGTGGGCCTCTCCCGCATGGCCCGCCTTGTCCGGGAGCGGATGTCCATGAACACGGACCCCCGGAAGATCAACATCGACGACTTGGTCAACGCCCGGACCGTCTCGGCGGTGATCCAAGCCTTCTTCGGGTCCTCCCAGCTCAGCCAGTTCATGGACCAGACCAACCCGCTGGCCGAGCTGACGCACAAGCGCCGGATGTCGGCCCTCGGCCCCGGCGGCCTGACACGGGAGCGGGCGGGCTTCGAGGTCCGGGACGTGCACTACTCCCACTACGGCCGCATGTGCCCCGTGGAGACTCCCGAAGGCCCGAACATCGGACTGATCACCTCGCTGACGACGTACTCCCGGATCAACGACCTGGGCTTCGTCGAGACTCCGTACCGCAAGGTGGTGGACGGAAGGGCGACCGGGCAGATCGAGTGGCTCTCCGCCAACGACGAGCAGGAAGCGGCGATCGCCCAGGCCAACGCCCCTCTCCTGCCCGACGGTCGGTTCCGCCGGGACGTCGTCCTCTGCAGGCGGCGGGGCGACTTCCCGCTCCTCCATCCCAGCGAGATCGGCTACATGGACGTGGCGCCGGACCAGCTCGTCTCGGTGGCGGCGGCGATGATTCCCTTCCTCGAGCACGACGACGCCAACCGGGCCCTCATGGGGTCCAACATGCAGCGGCAGGCCGTGCCCCTGCTCTACACCGACGCGCCGCTGGTGGGAACCGGGCTGGAAGAGAAGGTGGCGCGGGACTCGGGCGCCGTGGTCACCGCCAAGAGGCCGGGGAAGGTGGCGGCGGTCACCGCCGACGAGATCGTGGTGGACACGGGCTTCGTGAAGCGCCGGAAAGCCGGTGCGCCCCTGGCCAAGCTGGCCCAGTTCGACCGGTACCCGCTCAAGAAGTTCTTGCGGACCAATCAGGACACGGCGATCAACCAGCGGCCGCTGGTGGGCGTGGGAGAAGACGTGGAGACGAACGAGATCATCGCCGACGGCCCGTCCACCGACCACGGCAAGCTGGCGCTGGGCAAGAACCTTCAGGTCGCCTTCATGCCCTGGTACGGCTACAACTTCGAGGACGCCATCGTGCTCTCGGAGCGCCTGGTGCGCGAGGACACGCTGACGTCGATCCACATCCAGGAGCTGGAGCTCCACGTCCGAAACACCAAGCGCGGGATGGAGGAGATCACCCAAGAGATCCCCAACGTGGCGGACGAGAACCTGACGGACCTGGACGAGCGGGGGATCGTGCGCATCGGCGCCCACGTGGAGAGCGGCGACATCCTGGCAGGCAAGATCACGCCCAAGGGCGAGACCGAGCTGTCCCCCGAAGAGAAGCTGCTGACGGCGATCTTCGGCGAGAAGGCCAAGGACGTGAAGGACTCCTCGCTGCGCATGCCGCCGGGCATGTCCGGCACCGTCATCGGCGTGAAGATCTTCTCCCGCCGGATCGACGACCCTCTGCTGGAGCGCGAGCACGGCAGCCAGATCGGACAGCTGCGCCGGGAGGAGCGCCACGAGATCGCGCGCGTGCTCCGCGCCCGCGACGAGGAGCTGAGGTCCCTGCTGCGGGGCCAGGCGGTGGGGCTGTGCCTCAAGAAGGGCACGGTGGAGCCGCTCCTGGAAGAGGACGTCAAGTTGGACGCCCGCCGGCTGCGAAAGCTGGTCTTCGCAGAGGTCGACCTGGCGACCTTCAAGGTCCGCAACCTGGAAGTCAACACCAAGGTGCGCCGCCTGATCGACGAGGCGAAGCGGATCACGGAACACGTCCGGGAGCGCACCGAAGAGCGGATCGACAAGGTGTTCCAGGCCGACGAGCTGCCGCCGGGGGTGGACCAGCTGGTGAAGGTCTACATCGCCGAGAAGCGGAAGGTCGCCGTGGGCGACAAGATGGCCGGCCGCCACGGCAACAAGGGGATCGTCGCCAAGGTCGCCCCGGAAGAGGACATGCCCTACCTCCCGGACGGCACGCCGGTGGACGTGGTGCTGAACCCGCTGGGCGTTCCCTCCCGGATGAACGTGGGCCAGATCCTGGAGACGCACCTGGGCTGGGCGGCCCAGAACTTGGGGTTCGAGGCCGAGACCCCGGTCTTCCAAGGCGCGTCCGAGGACGAGATCGCCCTCTTCCTGAAGCTGGCGGGGCTCAAGCGGGCGGCCGAGACCTTCCACGCCGACGTGGAGTGGCCGTTCGACGACAAGCGCTGCGCCCAGGCGCTGGAGCTGGCCAAGGACCACCCCCAGGCGGGCAAGATCGCCCCGGCCGAGGCGTTCGAAGGAAACGGGGACGGCGCCGTGGAGACGGTCGTGGGGATCGGCAAGAGCCTGGACGAATACGCCGGCGTCGGCGGAAAGCAGGGCAGGGACCTGCTGCAGAAGCTGCTCGACTTTCTGGTCGCCGCGGCCCAGGCCGTGGCCAAGAAGCGCGGCCTCCCCTTCGCCGAGGCGTTTCCCGCGGTGGCCGCCCTGGCCGATCGGAAGGGCGGCCGCGCCAACTCGAAGGCTTCGAAGGAAGCCGGCGCCTTCGACGGCCTGGAGGCCGGCGTTCGCGAGTTCCTGGCCGAGGCCGAGCTCCTGCCGAACGGCAAGGTCTGGCTCCGGGACGGCCGCAGCGGCCGACGCTTCGACTTCCCGGTCACCGTGGGCGCGATCTACATGCTCAAGCTGTCGCACCTGGTGGACGACAAGATCCACTCCCGGAGCATCGGCCCGTACTCGCTGGTGACCCAGCAGCCGCTGGCCGGGAAGGCCCAGTTCGGCGGCCAGCGCTTCGGCGAGATGGAGGTGTGGGCGCTGGAGGCCTACGGCGCGGCCCACACGCTTCGCGAGATCCTCACGGTCAAGTCCGACGACGTGGCCGGACGCTCCAAGGTCTACGAAGCGATCGTCAAGGGAGACAACCTTCCCAAGCCCGGCATTCCCGAGTCCTTCAACGTTCTCGTCAAGGAGCTCCAGGCCCTCGGGCTGGCGGTGGAGCTCGGCGAAGAGGAGTGACCCAAATGATCGACTTCCCCCGGGTGCGAGAGAACCGAGTCTCGGACTTCGACTACATCCAGATCCGGATCGCGTCGCCCGACAAGGTGCGGGAGTGGTCCCACGGCGAGGTCACCAAGCCCGAAACGATCAACTACCGGTCGTACAAGCCCGAGCCCATGGGATTGTTCTGCCCGCGGATCTTCGGGCCGGTCAAGGACTGGGAGTGCGCCTGCGGCAAGTACAAGCGCATTCGCTTCCGAGGCATCGTCTGCGACCGATGCAACGTCGAGGTGACGCAGGCCAGGGTTCGACGGGAGCGGATGGGACACATCGAGCTCGCGGTGCCGATCTGCCACATCTGGTTCTTCAAGACGCTGCCCAGCCAGCTGGGCTACCTCCTGGGGATGACCTTGAAGGACCTCGAAAAGGTCGTCTACTACGCGTCCCACGTGGTCACCCACCCCGGCAAGCAGGAGATCGAGTACCTGGACCTCTTGGACGAGGACGACCACTACGACCTCCGCGTCAAGGCGCGGGATGAACGCGACGACAAGTTCAAGGCCGAGATCGGCGCCGACGCCGTGCGGACTCTCCTCAGGAAGCTGGACTCTCCCGAGGTCGAGGTCGGGCAGCGCAACAAGGACGGCAGGGGGCTCGACCGCTTGGCGGAGTGGCTCCGCAACGAGATCGCGACCGAGACCTCCCAGCACCGCAAGAAGAAGAAGCTGCGCCGCCTCAAGGTGGTCGACGCGCTGCGCAACTCCGGCGAGACGCCCGACAAGCGGAACCGGCCCGAGTGGCTGGTGCTGGACGTGATTCCGGTGATCCCGCCGGACCTCCGTCCCCTGGTGCCCCTGGACGGCGGGCGCTTCGCCACGTCGGACCTGAACGACCTCTACCGCCGGGTGATCAACCGCAACAACCGCCTCAAGAAGCTCATCGAGATGCGGGCGCCCGAAGTCATCCTGCGCAACGAGAAGCGGATGCTTCAGGAGTCGGTGGACGCCCTCTTCGACAACGGCCGGCGCGCCAAGGCGATCCGGGGCCGGGGCAAGCGCCCCCTGAAGTCGCTCTCCGACATGCTCAAGGGGAAGCAGGGCCGCTTCCGCCAGAACCTGCTGGGCAAGCGGGTGGACTACTCGGGCCGCTCGGTCATCGTGGTGGGCCCCGAGCTGAAGCTCCACCAGTGCGGCCTCCCGAAGACGATGGCGGTAGAGCTCTTCAAGCCCTTCATCATCCACGAGCTGGAGCGTCGGGGCGAAGCCGAGACCGTCAAGAAGGCCAAGAAGCTGGTGGAGGACAACGACCCCAAGGTCTACGGGGTGCTCGAGGACATCATCCGGGACCACCCCGTGCTGCTCAACCGGGCCCCCACCCTCCACCGGATCGGGATCCAGGGCTTCGAGCCCGTGCTGGTCGAAGGCAAGGCGATCCGCATCCACCCCCTCGTCTGCTCGGCCTTCAACGCGGACTTCGACGGAGACCAGATGGCGGTCCACCTGCCCCTCTCCTTCGAAGCCCAGCTGGAGGCGCGAGTGCTCATGCTCTCCAGCAACAACGTCCTGCTGCCCTCCAACGGGCGCCCGGTGACGTCGCCGACCCAGGACATGGTCGTCGGTTCCTACTACCTGACGAAGCCCCCTCTCGAGATCGCCGAGCTGGAGCACCAGCGCTCCCACGGGGGCGCGCCCGACGAATCCCGCGAGGCGGCGGCCCGCCAGCTGGACGAGCGCTACCGGGACGCGCCCCGCTTCGCCAACTGGGGCGAAGTCGAGGTGGCCCTTCTGCAGGAGCGCGCGAAGTTCCGCACCCCGTGCTGGTACTGGGTCGCCGAGGGGAGCGCCTCCGAAGACCCGGCCGCGGTGCGCAGCGCCGGCTGGGTCCGGACGACCGCCGGGCGCGTGCTCTTCAACTCGATCGTTCCCGAACCGATCGGCTTCCTCAACAAGACCTTCGGGAAGAAGGAGCTGGGCGACCTGGTGTTCCAGTGCTTCACCGACGCGGGCTCGGCGGCCACCGTCCGCTTCCTGGACCACCTGAAGGACTTCGGCTTCCGGTACGCCACCTTGGGCGGCATCTCCGTGGGCGTCGACGATCTGGAGGTTCCGCCCCAGAAGGCCGAGATCCTCCGAGAGACTGCCGACAGCGCGCGCGACTGGCAGGAGAAGTACGCCGCCGGCCACATCTCGAACGGCGAGCGCTACAACAAGATCATCGACCTCTGGACCCACGCCAACAACGACGTGGCCGACGCCATGGTGCGGCACCTGGAGCAGTCGAAGGGCGGGTTCAACCCGGTCTTCATGATGATGATCTCCGGGGCGCGGGGAAACCGGGACCAGATGCGGCAGCTCGCCGGGATGCGGGGACTCATGGCCAAGCCCCAGAAGAAGCTGACCGGCAGGATCGGCGAGATCATCGAGAGTCCGATCCGGTCCAACTTCCGCGAGGGCCTCACCGTGGTGGAGTACTTCATCTCCACCCACGGGGCTCGGAAGGGCTTGGCCGACACGGCGCTGAAGACCGCCGACGCCGGCTACCTGACGCGACGCCTGGTGGACGTGGCCCAGGACGTGACGATCGCCGAGGAGGACTGCGGCGCGATTCTGGGCTCGGAGATCAGCGCCCTCAAGGAAGGAGAAGACATCATCGAGCCTCTTGCCGACCGGATCGCCGGCAACGTGGCCTTCGAGGACGTCTACGACCCGATCAGCGGCGAGCTGATCCTCACGGCCAACAAGCTGATCGACGAAGACGCGGCAACGGCGATCGAGGACGCGGGGATCCAGAAGGTCAAGATCCGCTCCGTCCTCACCTGCGAGAGCAAGCAGGGGATATGCCGCCAGTGCTACGGACGGAACTTGGCCACGATGGGTCCCGTGGACATCGGCGAGGCCGTCGGGATCCTGGCGGCCCAGTCGATCGGCGAGCCGGGCACCCAGCTGACGCTGCGCACCTTCCACATCGGCGGCACGGCCGCCCGCATCGCGGCGCAGAGCCAGAGGACGTCCAAGATCGCCGGGCTGGTCGGGCTGGAGCGGGTCGCCTGGGTCACGGACCGTCAGGGCGCCAGGATCGTGACCTCGCGAGAGGGGAAGATCCTGATCAAGACGCGCAACGGCCAGATCCGCAGCCAGCTGTCCGTCCCCTACGGCGCGGCGATCGCCGTGGAGGAAGGCGGCATGATCAAGGCGGGAGACGTGCTCTTCAGCTGGGATCCCTACTCCGAGCCCATCGTCGCCGACGTGCAGGGCGCCCTGGTGTTCCGGGACATCGTCGAGGAACAGACCGTCAGGGAGGAGTACGACGAGTCCACGGGGCGCCGGCAGAAGGCGATCATCGAGGACCGGGACAAGAAGCTCCACCCCCGGATCCAGATCTGGGCTCCCGACAAGGGCAAGTCGGGCGACGACTACGGCTTCGTCGCCAAGGAGTTCATCATCCCGGTGGGCGCCCAGCTGCTGCTCGCCGACGGCGCCCAGGTCCAGCCCGGCGACAAGATCGCCAAGATCAGCCGGGAGGTGTACAAGACCCGGGACATCACCGGCGGCCTGCCTCGGGTGGCGGAGCTCTTCGAGGCCCGCCAGCCCAAGGACCCGGCCGTGATTACCGAGATCGACGGCACGGTGTCCTTCGGCGACATCAAGCGCGGAAAGCGGTCGGTCGAGGTCACGCCGCGGCCCCGAGAGAAGCGGGTGTACCGCGCGTCGGCCGGCGGCGCCCCGGTGAAGAAGCGGACCTACGAGATACCGGTGGGCAAGCACCTGCGCGTCCATCAGGGAGACGAGGTGCGGGCGGGCGACCGCCTGTCGGAAGGACCGAAAAACCCCCACGACATCCTGCGCATCAGCGGGCTCCAGGCCGTCCAGGAGTACCTCCGCGACAATATCCAGGAGGTCTACCGCCTTCAGGGCGTGAAGATCAACGACAAGCACATCGGCGTGATCGTGCGCCAGATGCTTCAGAAGGTTCGGGTCGTGGATCCGGGCGACACCCTCCTGCTCGAGGGCGACCACGTGGACCGCACCGAGCTGCGCAGGTTGAACGAGGAGGTTCGCCGGCGCAACGAGCTCGCCCTGGCCGAAGGCCGGAAGCCGGAGCGGGCCGCCACGGTCGAGTCGGTCCTGCTGGGCATCACGAAGGCGAGCCTCACCACCAAGTCCTTCGTGTCCGCCGCCTCCTTCCAGGAAACGACCCGAGTCCTCACCGACGCCGCCGTTCGGGGCGCCAAGGACGACCTGAAGGGGCTCAAGGAGAACATCATCATCGGTCACCTCGTGCCCGCGGGAACCGGCGTGCACCGGTGGCACGACGTGGAGTTCGCAGTGGACGACCAGTCGTTCTACGACGAGGAGATCCTTCCCCTCACGGCTCCCGGAGAGATTCTGCCGGGTCTCGGGGAAGACCCCCTGGAGCTGCCGAAGGAGCCCTGGACGGAAGCGCAGTCGGAGGGGCCCCAGGAGGAAGCGGCGGCGACGGCGGAGGAGCTGGCGACGAAGGCGGAGTGACGAGGCGGGCGGTCCGGCGCCCCCAAGGAAGCGCCGGAACCGCCCCGGCGACGCTCCACGTATTGACGCCTTCCCTGGATGGGTCTACGTTTTCTGGTCTGTCCAGGAAATTCCCCGAAGGGAGTCTCCCGGACGCCGGGCGCGCTTGGCCCCCCAAGCGCGCCTTTGTTCGCCCCGAGGGCGCGCCGGACTCGCCCACGAGACACGAGACGCGGGTCACCGACGAGAACGGGTTCCACTTCATGCCGACGGTAAACCAACTGGTGCGGAAGGGCCGCGAGCGACTGGTCAAGAAGAACAAGTCGCCCGCGCTCCAGAGCAACCCCCAGAAGCGGGGGGTCTGCACCCGCGTGTACACCACGACTCCGAAGAAGCCGAACTCGGCGCTGCGGAAGGTTGCCCGGGTCCGGCTCACCAACGGGTACGAGGTCACGGCCTACATCGGCGGCGAGGGACACAACCTTCAGGAGCACTCGATCGTCCTGATCCGAGGCGGGCGAGTGAAGGACCTGCCCGGCGTGCGCTACCACATCGTCCGGGGGACGCTCGACACCTCCGGGGTGGACGGCCGCAAGCAGGGGCGATCCAAGTACGGAGCGAAGCGGCCCAAGTAGGCCGCCGAAGGGAAGCCCAGGAGTGCAAGCCCGATGAGCCGTCGTTCCAGAGCGATTCGCCGACAGGTGCCCGAGGACCCCCGCTTCGGCTCCCAGGTCGTCCAGAAGTTCGTGAACGGCCTGATGAAGGACGGGAAGAAGTCCTTGGCCGAGCGGATCTTCTACGAGGCGATGGAGATCGTGGAGCAGAAGTCGGACGAGGCGCCCGTCGCGGTCTTCGAGCAGGCCCTCTCGAACGCCAAGCCGGCGCTCGAGGTGAAGAGCCGGCGGGTCGGCGGCGCCACCTATCAGGTCCCCATCGAGGTTCGGCCGGAGAGGCGCCAGGCCCTGGCGATCAAGTGGCTGATCGGCTTCGCCCGGGACCGGGGCGAGCGAACGATGGCCCAGCGCTTGGCCGCCGAGGTGCTCGCCGCCAGCCGAGGCGAGGGCGCGACCGTCAAGAAGAAGGACGACACCCACCGGATGGCCGAGGCCAACAAGGCCTTCGCCCACTACCGCTGGTAGCCCGAGACGCCGCGAGACGACGCAGATGCCCAGAGCGACGCCGCTTTCGCGGCTCCGGAACATCGGGATCATGGCCCACATCGATGCCGGCAAGACCACCACCACGGAGCGCATCCTCTTCTACACGGGCCGGCTGCACCGCATGGGCGAGGTTCACGAGGGCGCGGCGGCCATGGACTGGATGGAGCAGGAGCAGGAGCGGGGGATCACCATCACCTCCGCGGCCACGACGGCCTACTGGAAGCGCAACGGCGCCGAGTGCCGGATCAACATCATCGACACGCCGGGCCACGTGGACTTCACGGCCGAGGTGGAGCGCTCCCTGCGGGTGCTGGACGGAGCGGTCGCCGTGTTCTGCGCAGTAGGGGGCGTCGAGCCCCAGTCCGAGACCGTTTGGCGCCAGGCGGACCGCTACGGCGTCCCCCGAATCGCCTTCGTCAACAAGATGGACCGGACCGGGGCGGACTTCGAGAAGGTGGTCGAGACGATGCGCAGCCGACTGGGCGCCAACGCCTTCGCGGTCCAGTACCCTCTGGGCGAGGCGGACCTCTTCACCGGCGTGATCGACGTCGTCGCCATGAAGGCGTTCGTGTGGGAGGACGACCTGGGCTCCCGGGTCGCCGAGGTCGGGGTTCCCGATTCCTTGCGGGAGAAGGTCGAGGAGATGCGCCGCCAGCTGGTGGAGGCGGCCGTGGAGCACAACGACGAGCTCCTCGAGAAGTATCTGGAAGGAGACGAGCTGTCGGAGGACGAGGTGCGGCTCGCCATCCGCTCCGCCACCCGCACGGGCACGCTCTTCCCCGTGTTCTGCGGATCGGCCTTCAAGAACAAGGGGGTGCAGCGGCTGCTGGACGGCGTCGCCGACTACTTGCCGTCGCCGGCAGACGTGCCCGCGATCGTCGGGCGCCTGCCTCACGGCGACGGGCGGCGGGAGGTGCGGGCAGCCTCCGACGACGCCCCCTTCGCCGCGCTCGCGTTCAAGATCGTGACCGACCCGTTCGTGGGAAGGCTGACCTACGTCCGGGTCTACTCGGGCTCGCTTCCCAGGGGCAGCCGCTTGCTCAACGCAACGCGCTCCCGACGGGAAAGGGCCGGGCGCCTCCTTCAGATGCACGCCAACAAGCGGGAGGAACGGGACGAGGTGTACGCCGGCGACATCGCCGCGGTGATCGGCCTGAAGGCCGTGCGCACGGGCGACACGCTGTGCCACCCGGACCACCCGGTGATCCTCGAGGCGATGGAGTTTCCCGAGCCCGTGATCTCGGTGGCGATCGAGCCCAAGACCAAGGCCGACGAGGACAAGCTGAACAAGGGGCTCGCCAAGCTTGCGGAGGAAGACCCCACGTTCCGAGTGTTCGCCGACCCCGAGACGGGCCAGACGATCATCAGCGGGATGGGCGAGCTCCACTTGGAGATCATCGTCGACCGGCTCCGCCGGGAGTTCTCCGTGGGCGCCAACGTGGGCCGTCCCCAAGTGGCCTATCGGGAGACGATCCGAAAGGCCGCCGCAAAGGTGGAGGGCCGCTTCGTCCGCCAGACCGGCGGGCGCGGCCAGTACGGCCACGTGGTGGTGAACATCGAACCCGGGAAGGCCGGCTCCGGGTTCGTGTTCGAGGACCGCGTCAAGAACGGCGTCGTGCCTCGCGAGTACATTCCCGCGGTGGAACGGGGCCTGCGATCCGCACTCGACTCCGGGGTGGTGGCCGGCTACCCCATCGTGGACCTGAAGGTCGCCCTGGTGGACGGCTCTTCCCACGACGTGGACTCCAGCGAGATGGCGTTCCGCGTGGCCGGTTCGATGGCGTTGAGGGAAGGCGTCAGGCGCGCCGGGCCCGTCCTGCTGGAGCCCGTCATGGACGTGGAAGTGGTGACGCCCCACGAGTACATGGGCGATCTCATCGGCGACTTGTCGTCGCGCCGGGGCAAGATCGGCGGGATGACCGACCGGGGCGACGCCCAGGTCATCGGCGCCAGCGTCCCGCTGGGGGAGATGTTCGGCTACTCGACGAGGCTGCGTTCCTTGAGCCAGGGACGCGCGGTCTTCACCATGCAGTTCTCGCATTATCAGGAAGTGGCCGCCGGCCGGGCGGAAGAGATCGTCCAGGCGGGAGCTTGGCGGTCCTGACCAAGGAACCCAGAGGGGAAGGAAGAAATGGCGAAGGAGACGTTCGAGCGCACGAAGCCTCACGTGAACGTGGGAACGATCGGGCACGTGGACCACGGGAAGACGACGCTGACGGCGGCGATCACGCTCTCGCAGTCCAAGAAGTTCGGCGGCTCGGCCGTGGCGTTCGACCAGATCGACAAGGCGCCGGAGGAGCGCGAGCGCGGGATCACGATCGCCACCGCCCACGTCGAGTACGAGACGGCGGCCCGCCACTACGCCCACGTCGACTGTCCCGGTCACGCCGACTACGTCAAGAACATGATCACGGGCGCGGCCCAGATGGACGGGGCGATCCTGGTGGTGAGCGCGGCCGACGGGCCGATGCCGCAGACGCGCGAGCACATCCTGCTCGCGCGCCAGGTCAACGTTCCCTACATCGTCGTCTTCCTCAACAAGGTGGACATGGTGGACGACCCCGAGCTCCTCGAGCTCGTGGAGCTGGAGGTGCGGGAGCTCCTGAGCGAGTACGACTTTCCGGGCGACGACCTGCCGGTGGTCCAGGGCAGCGCGCTCGAGGCTTTGGAAGCCGGGGGCGAGGGCGACGCGGCGTCGTCGATCCAGGAGCTGATGGAGGCGATCGACGGCTACATCCCGGAGCCGGAGCGGGACGTGGACAAGCCGTTCCTGATGCCGGTGGAGGACGTGTTCTCGATCACCGGTCGGGGCACGGTGGCGACGGGGCGGATCGAGCGCGGGATCGTGCGGAAGGGGGAAGAGGTCGAGATCGTCGGGATGGGCGAGGACCGGAAGACGGTGGTGACGGGCGTGGAGATGTTCAGGAAGATTCTGGACGAGGGCCGGGCCGGGGACAACGCGGGACTTCTCCTGCGGGGCGTGGGCAAGACGGAGATCCAGCGGGGCCAGGTGCTGGCGGTGCCGGGCTCGATCACGCCGCACACCCGGTTCGAGGCCGAGGTGTACGTGCTGACGAAGGAGGAGGGCGGTCGTCACACGCCGTTCTTCGACGGCTACCGACCGCAGTTCTACTTCCGGACGACGGACGTGACGGGCGCGTCGAAGCTGCCGGATGGCGTGGAGATGGTGATGCCGGGCGACAACGTGCAGATGGAGGTCGAGCTGATCACTCCGATCGCGATGGACGAAGAGCTGCGCTTCGCCATCCGCGAGGGCGGGCGCACGGTGGGCGCCGGCGTCGTCACCTCCATCCTCGAGTAGCGGAGCGGGCAGAGGAATGACCAACAGGATCCGGATTCGACTGAAGGCCTTCGACCACTGGGTGGTGGACCAGACGGCCGCGGACATCGTGCGCACCGCCCAGAAGACCGGCGCCACGATCGCGGGACCGATCCCCCTGCCCACCCGTCGCCAGCGTTGGACCGTGCTTCGCTCGCCTCACATCGACAAGAAGAGCCGGGAGCAGTTCGAGCTGAGGACCCACAAGCGCCTGATCGACATCGTGGAGAGCCGCCCCCAGACCATCGACGCCCTCACCAAGCTGGACCTGCCTGCGGGCGTCGACGTCGAGATCAAGGTGGACTGACGATGCCCGGACTCATCGGCAAGAAGGTGGGAATGACCCGCATCTTCACCGAAGAGGGCCGCTCCGTGCCCGTGACGGTGCTGGAAGCCGGCCCGTGTTCGGTCCTCCAGGTCAAGGACGGCGAGCCCGACGGCTACAGCGCCGTTCAGGTCGGCTTCGGCGCGAAGAAGCCCAAGCGCAGCAGCAAGGCGGAGCTCGGCCACGCCGCGAAGGCGGGACTGGACGCCGCGCCCCGGCTGGTTCGGGAGTTCGAGCCCGGCGAGGGCGAAGAGTACGCCGCCGGCCAGGAACTGACGGTCGGGCTCTTCAAGTCGGGGGAGCGGGTGCGGGTGACCGGCGTCACCAAGGGCAGGGGCTTTCAGGGCGCGGTGAAGCGCCACGGCTTCAGCGGCAGGCCGAGCTCCCACGGGCACCCCATGTCCCGCAATCCGGGGTCCATGGGGGCCGGCACCGACCCGTCCCGCGTGATCAAGGGGAAGAAGCTCCCCGGGCGCATGGGCGGCACAAGAAAGACGATCCGGAACGTGCAGGTGGTCCGGGTCGATTCGGAGCGGAACCTCCTGTTCGTGCGCGGCGGGGTTCCCGGCGGCCGAAACGGCTACGTCCTGATCCGGCGGTAGGACCAATGTATCGAGCCCCATACTTCAAGTCGGACGGCTCTTCCGGAGACGAAGCGATCCTCCCGGAGGCGTTCTTCGACGGCGTGGTGAACGAGACCGTCCTGCACCAGGTCGTCGCCGCCTGCATGGCCAACCAGCGCCAGGGCACGGTCGCCAGGAAGAACCGGAGCGCCGTGGCCGGCGGCAGCCGCAAGCCCTGGCGGCAGAAGGGCACGGGCCGTGCCCGGCAGGGAACGATCCGGGCCGTCCAGTGGCGAGGCGGCGGACTTGCGTTTCCCCCGTCGCCGAAGTCGTGGCGGGTTCGCGTCCCCAAGCGGGTTCGCGCCCTGGCACGTCGTTCGGCCTACAACAGTCGGGCCGAGGCCGGTCGCGTCGCCGTCATCGAGGGCTTCGACTTCAGCGTTCCCAGGACGCGCCGACTCGTGGAGCTGCTCGACCGGATCGACATGCCCGGCAAGGCGCTGCTGCTTACCCACGGCGTGAACCGGGCGCTCCATCTGTCGGGCCGCAACCTGCCCGGCGTGAAGGTGCTGCCCTTCGGCGACGAGTCGCCTTACGACTTGATCTGGTCCGGCACGGTGATCATCGAGGAGGCGGCCCTGGCCGAAGCGGCCGCGGCCGCACCGGCTCGCGAAGGCGTCCCAACTCCCGAAGCGGCCGCCCCAGCTCCCGAAGAGGCTGCCCCGGCCCCCGAAGAGGCTGCCCCGGCCCCCGAAGAGGCTGCCCCGGCCCCCGAAGGCGACGCCCCAGCTCCCGAAGAGGACGCCCCGGTGCCGGAGAGGAGCGAGCAGTGATGCGCGAACCCTACGATGTCATCGCCTTCCCTGTCGTGACCGAGAAGACCACGGCCCAGATGGAACGGCACCTGTACACCTTCGTGGTGAACCCCCGGGCCAACAAGCACGAGATCGCCCGGGCGGTGGAGTCCCTGTGGGACGTGAAGGTCCTCGCAGTGCGGACCATGCGCTACGCCGGCAAGGCCAAGCGCGCGCTCCTCGGGCGGATGGCCAAGAACTGGACCCCGGGCCATCGGCCCAACTTCAAGAAGGCCGTGGTCCAGCTGGCCGAGGGCGACGTGATCGAGTTCTACGAAACGGGTTGATGCCATGGCGCTGAAGAAGTTCAAGCCCGTGACCCCCGGGAGCCGCTTCCGGTCGATCACGGCCAAGGAAGCGGTGACGCGGAAGGGACCGGAGAAATCCCTCACGGCGCCGCTCAAGAAGACGGGCGGCCGCAACCACCACGGGCACATCACGGTGCGGCGGCGGGGCGGCGGCAACAAGCGCCGCTATCGCAAGATCGACTTCCGGCGCGACAAGCACGGCGTTCCCGGACGCGTCGCCGAGATCGAGTACGACCCCAACCGCTCCGCCTTCATCGCCCTCGTCCACTACGAAGACGGCGAGAAGCGCTACGTCCTCCATGTGCGTGGCATGGCTCAGGGCGACGTGGTGGAATCGGGCCCCGATGCGGACATCCGCCGAGGGAACGCGCTGCCGCTGGGGCGGGTGCCCCTGGGGACCGTCGTTCACAACGTCGAGATGAAGCCGGGAAAGGGCGGCCAGATGGCCCGCTCCGCCGGCGCCGGCGTCCAGGTGGTGGCCAAGGAGGGCGACTACGTGACCCTGCGGCTTCCCTCCACCGAGGTTCGGCGCGTCCACAAGCGCTGCTACGCCACGATCGGCCAAGTCGGCAACGCGGACCACAACCTGCGGAGCCTTGGCAAGGCCGGCGCGAGTCGCTGGCGCGGACGGCGCCCCAAGGTTCGGGGCGTGGCGATGAACCCTGTCGACCACCCCCTGGGCGGCGGCGAGGGCAAGGCCTCGGGGGGGCGTCCGCCGGTCACGCCGTGGGGCAAGCCGGAAGGGACGAAGACGCGCAAGAAGCGGAAGGCGTCCAGCAAGTTCATCGTTCGAGGACGCAAGCGCGGCAAGGCCACGCGCTGATCACCGAAACCAAGGAAGAACCGAGTCGAGCACGATGCCGCGAAGCTTGAAGAAGGGTCCCTTCATCGACGAGAAGCTCCTCCGCAAGGTGGAGGCGATGAACGCCAGCAACATCAGGTCCGTGATCCGAACATGGTCCAGGGCGTCCACCATCTCGCCGGAGTTCGTGGGCCACACGATCGGAGTCCACAACGGCAACAAGTTCATCCCGGTGTACGTCACCGAAAACATGGTTGGCCACAAGCTCGGCGAGTTCGCCCCGACGCGCCTCTTCCGGGGCCATGGCGGCAAGCTGGCCGACAAGCGGGCGCGGAGGTAGGGGGAAGTCGACATGGAAGCCGTCGCCGTCGCCAAGCAGGTGAGGATGAGTCCCCGGAAGGTTCGGCTGGTGGTCGACCAGATCCGGGGACTTTCGGTTGCCGAGGCCTCGTCCCTTCTCGACTTCTCCGCGAAGGCGGCCGCGGTTCCCGTCCGGAAGACGCTCCGCTCCGCCGTCGCCAACGCCGAAGACCGGGCGGACCGGGACGGCGACGAGATGGACGTGGACGACTTGGTGGTGAGCCGCGCCTTCGTGGACGAGGGCCCCACGTACAAGCGCTGGAAGGCCGCGGCCCAAGGACGGGCCGTGCCCCGCCGACGCCGCACAAGCCACATCACGGTGGCAGTGAGCCTCAAGGAGTAGCGGCATGGGCCAGAAGACCCACCCCCACGGATTTCGCTTGGGCATCGTCGCCGACTGGCGCTCCCGATGGTACGCCGAACGGGAGTTTCCCCAGTTCATCAAGGAAGACGACACCGTTCGCAGGTACCTCTTTCGGCGGCTTCACCACGCCGCGATCGCCGACGTCGAGATCGACCGCAAGCCGTCCAAGTTGGTGGTGACCGTGCACACGGCGAGGCCCGGCGTCGTCATCGGCAAGCGCGGCTCCGAGGTGGACAAGCTCCGCGACGAGCTGGCCGTGCTGGCCAAGAGCGACGTCTCGGTCAACGTGGAGGAGATCAAGCGGCCCGAGCTGAACGCCCGTCTGGTGGCGGAGAACGTGGCTCATCAGATCCGCCAGCGGATCTCCTTCAGGCGGGCGATGAAGCGCGCGGTCCAGTCGGCGATGCGGGCGGGCGCCGAGGGGATCCGAATCCAGTGCGCCGGGCGCCTGGGCGGCGCCGAGATCGCGCGAACCGAGGGCTACAACGAAGGAAGGGTGCCCCTGCACACGTTGCGGGCGGACATCGACTACGCCCACCTGGACGCCCGCACGACCTACGGCACCGTAGGGGTCAAGTGCTGGATATTCAAGGGCGAGGTGATCGAAGACCGTTTCGGCCGGACGTACTCGGCCGGACCCGGAAGCTGAAGCGGGCAAGGAGCAAGCGATGCTGTCGCCGAAGCGGGTCAAGCGCAGAAAGACCCACAAGGGCAAGATGCGGGGCAAGGCCTACCGGGGAGCCAAGGTCTCCTTCGGCGAGTACGGCCTCCAGTCCACCGAGGCCGGATGGATCACCAACCGGCAGATCGAGTCGGCCCGGGTGGCGATCACGCGCCACGTGAAGAGGAGCGGCAAGGTGTGGATCCGCATCTTCCCCGACAAGCCCGTGACGAAGAAGCCGGCGGAGACCCGCATGGGCAAGGGCAAGGGCAACCCCGAGCAGTGGGTCGCAGTGGTCAAGCCTGGGCGGATGATGTTCGAGCTGGAGGGCGTGCCGGCGGAGACTGCGCGCCGGGCCATGGAGCTGGCCTCCTTCAAGCTGCCCGTGAAGACCCGGTTCGTGGTCCGGGAATCCCAACTCTAGCGGCACGGATCGGAGCGACACGTGAAGGCAGAAGACGTTCGAGAGCTGAGCGACGCCGAGCTGGGCCACCGGCTGGGCGAGCTGAAGCTGGAGCAGTTCCGCCTCCGCTTCCGCAGCGCCATCAGCGAGCTGGAGAACCCGCGGCTGCTGCGGACGATCAGGCGGGAGATCGCGCGGATCAAGACGATCCTCCGCGAGCGGCGGGAGATCGGCGCCGAAGGGACGGACGAGCGACGATGAGCGAACAGCCTGGGCGCAGGCGGCGCAAGGTTCGGACCGGAGTGGTGGTGGGCGACCGGGCCGACAAGACCGTCACCGTGCTGGTGGAGCGGCGCTTCGCGCACCCCCTCTACGGCAAGCAGCTCTCGCGCAGCCGCAGGTACCACGCGCACGACGAGGTGAACGAGTTCCGGACCGGGGACGTGGTGCGGATCATGGAGACGCGACCGCTGTCGAAGACCAAGCGGTGGCGTGTCGTGGAACTGATCGAAAGGCCCGCCTGACCGATGATCCAACAGGAATCGATGCTCAAGATCGCCGACAACACCGGCGCCAAGCGCGCGCTGTGCATCCGCGTCCTCGGCGGTTCCGGACGCCGGTACGCCCGGGTCGGCGACCGGGTCGTGGTCACGATCAAGGACGCCGTGCCGAACGCGACGGTGAAGAAGGGCGAGGTCACTGAAGCGGTGGTCGTCCGCACGGCCAAGGAGATGCGCCGGCGCGACGGCAGCTACATCCGCTTCGACGACAACGCGGCGGTGCTGATCAACGCCCAGAAGGAGCCCCGGGGCACCCGCATCTTCGGGCCGGTGGGCCGGGAGCTCCGGGAGAAGCGCTACATGAGGATCGTGTCTCTTGCACCAGAGGTGTTGTGAGCGATGGCGAGCAGAAAGATCAAGATCGTGAGGGGCGACCGGGTGAGGGTGATCCGCGGCAACCACCGGGAGGCGGAGGGCACGGTGCTCAGGGTCCTGCGGAAGTCGGAGCAGGTGGTGGTCCAGGGCGTCAACATGCGAAAGCGTCATACCCGTCCTTCCCAAGCCAATCCGGAAGGCGGGATCGTCACCTTCGAGGCGCCGATCCACGTGTCGAACGTGATGCTGGTGACTCCCGGCGGCGGAGATGCGGGCCGCGTGCGGATGCGCTTGGAAGAGGGGGGATTGAAGGAGAGGATCTCCGTGCGGAGCGGCGACCCGATCCCCAAGCCCGACCGTTCCTCCACTTGAGGTCGACAGGAAGCGAGAACCAGGAGACCGTCATGGAACCACGTCTCTTCACCCACTACAAGAACGTCGCCCGGCCTGCGCTGATGGAGCAGTTCGGCTTCGCCAACCCCCACCAGATCCCCCGGGTCGACAAGGTCGTGGTCAACGTCGGCATGGGCGAAGGCAGCCGGGACCGCAAGTTGATCCAGTCGGTGACCGAGGAGCTGGCCATGATCACGGGACAGAAGGCGGTGGTCACCAAGGCCCGCAGGTCGATCTCGAACTTCCGGCTCCGCGAGGGCATGCCGGTGGGGTCTTCGGTGACCTTGCGCCGACGACGGATGTGGGAGTTCCTCGACCGCTTCGTGACGATCGCGGTTCCCCGCATCCGCGACTTCCGGGGCATGAACACCCGCTCGTTCGACGGACGGGGCAACTACACCGTCGGGGTCAAGGAGCAGATCATCTTCCCCGAGGTGGACTACGACAAGGTGGCCCGCATCCATGGACTGGACGTGTCCGTGGTGACGTCCACCTCCAAGGACGCGGAGGCCTACGCGCTGCTTCGCCAGCTGGGCTTCCCCTTCCGGGGCGAAGTGCCGGTGCTCGTCGGCGCGGCCGCCTGACGCAAGGGAGTCGACGGACCATGATGACCGATCCAATCGCCGACATGCTCACGCGGATTCGGAACGCCGCCTCCGCAGGACACCGGTGGGCCGACGTGCCGCTGTCGAAGCTCAAGGTGGAGATCGCCCGGCTGCTCAAGGAAAACGCCTTCGTCCACGACTACAAGGTGCTCAACGACGGGCGCCACGGGCTCCTGCGGGTGTACCTGAAGTACTACGACGGCCGGCCCGTCATCCGGCGCATCGCCCGCGTGTCCAAGCCGGGGCACCGCCGGTACGTGGGTGCCGAGGACGTGCCGCGGGTCCGCAACGGGCTCGGCGTCGCGATCCTTTCCACGTCTCGCGGCCTGATGTCGGACAGCGCGGCGCGGGCGGCCCGCGTGGGCGGCGAAGTCCTCGCGGAAGTCTGGTAGGGAGAGGGCCTCATGTCGCGGATCGGAAGAAAGCCCGTGGACGTGCCGCCGGGGGTGGCCGTGACCTTGGACGGCGCCCGGGTGTCGGCAGAGGGTCCGAAGGGCCGGCTGGAGATGCTGGTCCGATCGCCGATCGCGGTGGGCTGGCAGGGCGACGACGGCAAGACGCTCTTGGTGACGCGGCCTTCGGACCAGAAGGAGCACAAGGCCCTTCACGGCCTGACCCGCTCCTTGGTCGCCAACATCGTGAAGGGCGTCGCCGAGGGCTTCAGCAAGACCCTGGAGATCGTCGGGGTCGGCTACCGCGTGGAAGAGAAGGGCAAGGGGCTGCTGCTTCGGCTCGGGTTCTCCCACGAGATCGACTATCCGGCGCCGGAGGGGATCACCTTCGAGGTGCCCAACCAGACCACGATCGTCGTCAAGGGGCCCGACAAGCAGCAGGTCGGCCACGTCGCCGCGGTGATCCGCTCCTTCCGCCCGCCGGAGCCCTACAAGGGCAAGGGCGTGCGGTACCAGGGGGAACAAGTCCGGCGGAAGGCCGGAAAGACGGCGGGCAAGTAGCCGTGCACCAGCAGACGAAGAGGAGGATCTCCTGATGAGGAAGTCGGGCAAGGTGGCGAAGAGCCGCCGGCTCCGTCGGAAGCGGTGCCACGCGCGCATCCGCAAGAAGGTGCATGGCACCGGCGACCGGCCCCGGCTGGTGGTGCATCGGTCGCTGCGGAACGTGGAGGGCCAAGTGGTGGACGACGACGCCGGGCGAACGATGGTCGGGCTCTCCACCCTCTCGCCCGCGCTCCGCGAGGCCGGCGCCGACGAGAAGGGCGGCAAGGTCGGCGCCGCGCGGGCGGCGGGCAAGATGCTGGCCGAGCAGGCCCGGAGCCGCGGCGTCGGCCGGGTCGTCTTCGACCGGGGAGGCTTCCGCTATCACGGCCGGGTCAAGGCGTTCGCCGAAGGCGCGCGCGAAGGAGGACTGGAGTTCTGATGGCAAGGGAGAAGAAGCACTCCCGAGAGGGGTCCGAGCAGGTCGAGAACGTGATCCACATCAACCGGGTGGCGAAGGTCGTGAAGGGGGGAAGGCGGTTCTCCTTCACCGCCCTGGTCTCCGTCGGCGACCAGGCGGGCCGGGTGGGAATCGCCCACGCCAAGGCCAACGAGGTGGCCGAGGCGATCCGCAAGGCGTTCGAGCGCGCCCGCCGAAACATCATGGAAGTGCCGCTCGTCAACGGAACCATTCCCCACGAGATCGTGGGACGCTGGGGAGCAGGCCGCGTTCTCCTCCGGCCCGCAGCTCCGGGAACGGGTGTGATCGCCGGCGGTCCGGTGAGGGCGGTCCTCGAGGCCGCGGGAGTCTCGGACGTGCTGACCAAGAGCCTGGGGACCAACAACCCCATCAACGTGGTGCGCGCCACGGTCGACGCCCTCGAGAACTTGGTCACCGCCTACGAGGTGGCGACCGAGCGGGGCGTCACCCTGGAACAGCTGGGAGTGCAGGCCGATGGGTGACAAGCTGCGGATCACCCAGGTCCGAAGCGGCGTGGGGCGGCAGAAGGTGCAGCGGCGCACCCTGGCCGCCCTGGGCATCAAGCGGCATCAGCAGAGCGTTGTCCACGACGACACGCCGGCGGTCCGCGGCATGATCGCCAAGGTGGACTACCTCGTCGAGGTCGAGGAGGTGGATTGACCCATGATCGAACTGCACACCCTTCGTTCCCCCGGCCGGGGCCGGTCGCGCAAGCGGGTTGGCCGGGGTCCCGGATCCGGCAAGGGCAAGACCTCGGGCCGCGGCGAGAAGGGCCAGAACTCCCGCTCCGGCGGCGGAGTTCCCGCTTGGTTCGAGGGCGGCCAGATGCCGCTTCAGCGACGAATCCCGAAGCGGGGCTTCAAGAATCGAAACCGAAGGGAGTTCCAGGTCGTCAACGTCGGCGACTTGGGCAGGGTGGTCGGCGCGGCCACGCCCGAAGCGCTGCGGGCCGCCGGACTGGTTCGCTCGCTGCGAGTTCCGGTAAAGCTGCTCGGCGGCGGCGAGGTCGAGGCCGCCGTCGAGTGCTCGGTGCACGCGGCGAGCGCCTCGGCCCGTCGCAAGATCGAGGCCGCGGGCGGTTCCGTGACGATCCTGGGGACCGACGGCGACGCATCGGCGCGCCACGGCGGAGACGACGACTAACGGGGCGCGGCGCCCCGACGAAAGACCAGCCCGACCATGGCGAACCCGATCCCGAACCTCTTTCGCGCTCCGGAGCTGAAGAAGAAGATCCTCTTCACGCTCTTCATCATGCTCGTGTACCGGGTCGGGTCCCACATCACCGTTCCGGGCGTCAACTTCGCCGCGCTCCAGCAGCAGTTCGGCCAGCTGGCCCAGACCGCGCTGGGCGTGTACGACATGTTCGTGGGAGGCGGACTCAGCCGGGCGACGATCCTGGCCCTGGGGATCATGCCGTACATCTCGGCGAGCATCATGTTCCAGCTCCTCGCCGCGGTCTTCCCGACCGTCGAGAAGCTTCAGAAGGAGGGCGAAGAGGGGCGCAAGAAGCTCACTCAGTGGACCCGCTACACCACGGTTCTGCTCTGCGTCGTGCAGGCGTACGCCTACGCGTCGTTCCTGCAGGGGCTGGGGGGCGTCGTGCGGGATCCCGGGATGGGGTTCGTCTTCTCCACCGTGATCGTGCTCACCGTGGGCGGCGTCTTCGTGATGTGGCTGGGAGAGCAGATCACCGAGCGGGGCGTGGGCAACGGCATGTCCCTGATGATCTTCTTCTCCATCATCCAGGGCTTCCCCCAGGCGATCGCCCGGACGATCGAGGCCGCGAGACTGGGCGAGATCGACGCGGTCAAGGTCGTCCTTCTCCTGCTGGTGGTCGTAGGGATCACCGCAGGGGTGGTGGCGATGACGATGTCGTCCCGCAAGATTCCCGTTCAGATCCCCCGCAAGGTGGTGGGACGAGGACGGATCCAGGAAGGCCAGAAGAGCTTCATTCCCCTCCGGATCAACTCGGCCGGGGTCATGCCCATCATCTTCGCCCAGTCGTTCATCGTGGTGCCGGGGACGATCGCCGCGTTCAGCTCGGTGCAGTTCATCCAGGACGTCGCGCTGGTCTTTCAGCCCGGCAACTGGGCCTACTACCTCACCTACGCGGTCCTGATCGTCTTCTTCACCTACTTCTACACGGCGATCATCTTCAACCCGGTGGACCTGGCCGAGAACTTGAAGAAGCAAGGCGCCTTCGTTCCCGGCGTGAAGCCGGGGGCTCGGACCGCCGAATACATCGACCGGATCCTGACTCGAGTCACGTTGCCCGGCTCCATGTACTTGGCCCTCATCGCCCTCGTCCCCTACTGGATCTTCGACGCGTTCGGCATCCAGACGTTCTTCTTCGGAGGCACGAGCCTTCTGATCGTCGTCGGCGTGGGGCTGGACACGGTGCAGCAGGCGCAGCAGCACCTCCTCCTCCGCCATTACGACGGCTTCATGAAGAAGGGCCGCGTGAAGATGCGGGGCCGCCAGCGCTACATGTAGGCGGAAGGACGCGAGCACAGGAATGGAGGGCGCCCCGACGCCGGGCAAGGTCGTCGTGCTGCTGGGACCGCCCGGCGCAGGCAAGGGAACCCAGGGAGTGCGCCTGGCCCGGAGCCGGGGCTGGGCCCATCTCTCGACGGGCGACCTGCTCCGGGCTGCTCGCGACGCGGGCAGCGAACTCGGCCGCCGGGCCCAGGAGTACATGGGACGGGGCGAGCTGGTGCCCGACGACGTGATCGTGGGACTCGTCAGGGAGCGCTTGGAGACCACCCCTCGAGACGAGGGCGTGGTCTTCGACGGCTTCCCCCGCACGGTCGGCCAAGCGGAGGCGCTCGACGGCGCGCTGGCCGACCGAGGGCGGCGGGTGGACCGGGTCGTGCTGCTGGAGGCCGGCGAGGAGCTCCTGGTCAAGCGCATCGCGGGGCGGCGGTCGTCCCCCAACGGGCGCGTCTACAACGTCCACTTCGATCCGCCCAAGCGGGACGGGATCTGCGACGAGACGGGCGACCCGCTGATCCACCGGGCGGACGACCAGCCCGAGACGGTGCGTTCCCGCCTCGCCGTCTACTGGGAAGCCACCGCGCCGTTGGCCGATTTCTATCAGCGCAGAGGAGCGCTCGTCCGGGTGAACGGCGAGGGCGAGATCGACGCGATCCAGGAGGCGGTCCGGATGGTCGTGCCTGAGCAGGCGCAGCCGTGATTCAACTGAAGTCCCGCGCCGAGATCGAAGCGATCGCCCGCAGCGGCGAGGTCGTCGGTGCGCTCTTCGGCGAGATCGCCGGAAGGGTGGAACCCGGAGTCGCCACGGCCGCCCTCGACAGCTTCGTGGGAGAGTTCGTCCACTCGCACGACGGGGCCGTTCCCGCCTTCAAGGGGCTGTACGGCTTCCCGGGAAACGCGTGCATCAGCATCAACGAAGAGGTGGTGCACGGAATCCCCTCGCAACGCCGGCTCCGGGAGGGGGACATCGTGTCCGTCGACGTGGGCGTCCGGCGCGACGGCTGGTGCGCCGACTCGGCGTACACCTTTGCCGTGGGAGAGGTGGGGCCGGAGGCGTCGCGCCTTCTGCGGACGACCCGGGACGCGCTGCGCGCCTCGGTCGCCGCGGCCCGGCCCAAGAACCGGGTCGGCGACATCGGGGCAGCGGTGGTGCGCGCGGTCCGGGGCACCGGGTTCGGAATCGTGCGCGACTTGGTGGGACACGGCATCGGCCGGGAGATCCACGAAGAGCCCCAGGTCGCAAACGTGGGACGCCCAGGTCAGGGAGCGCCGCTGGCCGCGGGCATGGTGCTGGCGATCGAGCCGATGCTGTCGGCAGGCAGCGAGCGGATCAGGACCCTGGCCGACAAGTGGACCGTCGCCACCTTCGACGGAGCGCTCTCCGCCCACTTCGAGCACACCGTGGCCGTGACTCGGGAGGGCCCCGTGGTGCTGACCGCCGGGGGCATATGGAGTGCGGTCGACGGGTCGGCGAACGGCGTCGCCGAGGAGAGCCTCGCCGCCCCTGCCGCTTCTTCCTAGACCGCGTGATGCTTGCGCGCGCGTGCGGGATGGGCTTGGGGCCTCGTCGCCCCTACCGCTCCGTTCCAGGCCGCGCTATCTTCCAAAGCTGTGCCGCCAACCAGCGAGGAGCTTGGCCGTGAAGGTCCGAACCAGCGTGAAGCCCATGTGCGAGTACTGCCGCGTCGTGCGCCGGAAGGGCGTCGTGCGGATCATCTGCAGCCGGAACCCGCGCCACAAGCAGCGCCAGGGCTGACGAGAGGACGATAGAGGATGGCACGGATCGCGGGCGTGGACCTTCCGCGGGGCAAGCGGATCGAGGTGGCCCTGACGTACCTGCACGGCATCGGCCGGACCCGGGCGCGGCAGATACTGGACGCCACGGGGATCAACCCGGACCTTCGCACTCACGAGCTGAGCGACGGGGACGCCAGCCGGCTTCGCCGCGAGATCGAGCAGAACCACAAGGTGGAGGGCGCACTCCGGACCGAGGTCTCCATGAACATCAAGCGCCTCATGGACATCGGCTGCTATCGGGGCCTCCGACACCGGAGGGGATTGCCCGTGCGGGGTCAGCGGACCCACACCAACGCTCGGACCAAGAAGGGCCCCCGCCGAGCCATCGCGGGGAAGAAGAAGGCTCCCAAGAAGTAGCGGCGAGCTCTGCAGCAACACGCGAACCCGCGCGGCGTCCGCCGCCCGCACTCGAGGAAGGTGCCGCTTGGCCAAGCCCAAGACCGCTAGGACGAAGAAGGTCAAGAAGAACGTGGAGGCGGAAGCCGTCGCCCACATCAAGGCGACCTTCAACAACACCCTCGTCACGATCGCCGACGGCGCCGGCAACGTGCTGGTGTGGGCGTCGGCCGGGACGGCCGGCTTCCGGGGGTCGAAGAAGTCCACGCCCTTCGCCGCCACGATGGCCGCCGAGAAGGCCGGACGCGAGGCGATGGCCATGGGGGTGCGGCGGCTCGTCGTGAGGGTGCGGGGACCGGGTTCGGGAAGGGAGTCCGCGATCCAGGCGCTGGCCGCCGCCGGGCTCCACATCAAGTCGATCCACGACGTGACGCCCCTGCCCCACAACGGGTGCCGTCCGCCGAAGAAGCGTCGCGTCTAGGGCGCTGCGCCAACGCAAGAGAGAGCCAGCCAATGGCACGATACACGGGTCCGGTCTGCAAGCGCTGCCGCCGCGAAGGACAGAAGCTCTTCCTCAAGGGAGGGAAGTGCTACACCGAGAAGTGTCCGGTGGAGCGGCGCCAGTACCCGCCTGGGCAGCACGGCCCGGCGGCGGCCAGGCGGCGCAAGCACTCCGACTACTCGGTTCAGCTGCGGGAGAAGCAGAAGGTCAAGCGCGTCTACGGCCTCCACGAGAAGCAGTTCCGCAACCTCTTCGAATACGCCGCCGGCAGGCCGGGCGTGACGGGCGACAACTTGGTGGTCGCGCTGGAGAGGCGGCTGGACAACGTGGTGTACCGGCTCGGCTTGGCCGGCAGCAGGCGGCAGGCGCGTCAGCTGGTTCGCCACCGCCACGTGAAGGTCAACGGCCGGATCGTGGACGTTCCCAGCTGCAGGCTCTCCGAGGGAGACGAGGTGGCGGTGCGGGAGCGGTCCAGGGAGCTGGAGCTGGTGGCCGTCAGCTTGGGGGCACGCACCCGTCCGCCGCTGGCGGAGTGGCTCTCCCTGGACGAGAAGAAGAAGGTGGGCAGGGTTGTTCGGCAACCGGCGAGGAGCGACGTCCCGCTGGCGGCGCAGGAACAGCTGATCGTCGAACTCTACTCCAAGTGACCGGGCTGGAGGACTAGCGTGGACATCGACCTGACAGGCCTCGTGCTTCCGGAGCGCATCGAGATCGCCGACGCCTCCGACGACGGAAGATCCGCCGAATTCGTCATGGAGCCCCTCGAGCGGGGCTTCGGCCACACGTTGGGGAACTCGGTGCGCCGGGTCCTCCTCTCGTCGCTCCGGGGAGCGGCGGTGTGGGCTTTTCGGATGGACGGCGTTCAGCACGAGCACCAGACGATCCCGTCCGTGGTGGAAGACGTGCACCAAGTGATCCAGAACTTCAAGTCGCTGGTGGTGAAGCTGGACCCCTACCTGGACGAGACGAAGCTCAAGGTGTCGGCCAAGAAGGCGGGACCGGTGACGGCGGCGGACATCCGCAAGTCGGGCGACGTCGACGTCCTCGATCCCGATCACCACCTCTTGACTCTGCAGGAATCCACCGACTTCAGCGCGGAGCTGTGGGTCAACAAGGGACGGGGCTTCGTGCTCGCGGAACAGCACCCGTTGCCGCCGAAGGCGACGGTGGACTTGGTTCGCATCGACGCGATCTACAACCCGGTGCGACGCGCCAACTTCACAGTTCAGGAGACGAGAGTCGGCCAGCGCACCGACTTCGACCGGCTGACGGTGAGGGTGGAAACCGACGGTTCGGTGGATCCGGAAAGGGCGATTCGGTACGCGGCCGAACTGGTTCGGCGACACCTGGAGTACATGTTCTACTTCAGGGAAGGCGGCCCTCCGGTGGTCAAGAAGCCCGAGCCGGTGCTGATTCCCCAGCAGATGGCGCAGCGCTTGGAGACGCAGGTGAACGACCTCGCCGAGCTCAGTACGCGCTCCCGCAACTCCCTCACCAAGAAGGGCATCCTCACGCTGCAGCAGCTGGTGAGCCACAGCGAGAGCGAGATGCTGGACATCGACAACTTCGGGCGCAGGTCCCTGGACGAGATCGTCGAGTTCTTGCGGGACCAGGGCCTCCGCTTCGGGATGAAGATCGAAAGGCTGGACGACGGCAGGCTCTACTTCGGTGCCGGCGAGACCGCCGGGACGGCTCGAGCCGACGACCCTGGGCACGCCGCCGAAACCGGCGCAGTCGAGGAGAGCGCCGAGGCCGAAGCCCCGGAGAGCGCCGAGGCCGACGAAGCCGGCGCTGTCGCGTCCGAGGGCGCGAAAGCGTCCAAGTCCAAGTAGGAGGCGAGAAGGATGCGTCACCGAAAGAAGGGACGGAACCTCTCCCGCTCTCCCAGTCACCGGAAGGCGGTGTTGCGCAACTTGGCGGCGTCCCTCTTCCGCCACGAGCGGATCACCACCACCACCGCCCGGGCGAAGGAGCTTCGGCCGTATGCGGAACGACTGGTCACCCTGGCCCGACGGGGCGACCTCCACGCGCGCAGGACGGCCGCGCGGCAAATCCACGAGCGCGAAGTCCTGGCCAAGCTCTTCGACGAGATCGGGCCGCGCTACGCCGATCGGGCCGGCGGCTACACCCGCGTCCTCAAGCTCGGCGTCCGCAAGGGAGACGCGGCGGAAATGGCGCTGATCGAGCTTGTGCAATAGAATTCCCGAAGCGGTCGCGGTTCCGGAACCGACCGAGGCCTCGCGGCACCTAGAAGACTCCAACAGGACAGGCAGAGGGCAGATGGAAGCGTTTCCGAGATCCAGGACCGGCGCCGTCAATCCCGGCGTCCCGCTGATGATACTGAGCTTCCTGGTCGTGGCGGCCTTCCTCTACTGGCTCCGGGTCACGGCCGAGCCCACGGAGTCGCCCGCCGACCAAGCCGACGACGAGCCGGGCGTCGTCAACGAGGTGCCGCTGGCGGAGTTCTTCGCCGACGACGGAGCCTACCTGGGCCAGGAGATCACGCTCGTCCATGTGCCGGTCACCAGCCTGCTCGGGCCCCACTCGTTCTGGACGGCCCTGGGAGACGCCTTCGGCAACCCGTACCTGGTCCATCTCTCCGACGCCGCGCGGGCCGACTCGGTCGATCTGACCGTAGGCGTTCCGTTGACCGTGAGGGGCGCGGTCCGCCAGATGTCGGACTCGGTCCTGGCCGACTGGGAAGCCGCGGGCGCGTTCCCCCAGGGAGAGTCGGAGCGCTTCCAGGCCGAGTTTGCCGAGAGGTTCCTGGAGGCCGCCTCTCTGATGGAGGCCGAGGCCGAAGGTCCCGCCGAAGGCGGCGCCGGGCCCTCCTCCTGACCCGCGGCCGCCTCCCTACGAGGCCGATGAAGAAACCTTCCGGATCGACCTTGGGCGTGGGCGTGGCCGGAGAGCGCGAAGCAAGCATCGCTCGGCTCGCGGGCGGAGACGTGGTCTTCGGCGTCGTCGGCCTCGGGTACGTGGGCCTGCCCCTTGCCGTCGAAGCGGCCAAGAACGGCATCCGCGTCGTCGGATTCGACATCGTCCCGGAGGTCGCGGACAGCATCGAGGAAGGACGCAGCCACATCCCCGACGTGAGCCACGAGGAAGTCGCGGAGGTTCGCCGGACCGGGATGCTGCGGGCGACCACCGACATGTCGAGGCTGAAGAAGTGCGACGCCGTTTCGATCTGCGTGCCCACGCCCTTGTCCAAGACCCGAGACCCGGACATCGCCTCGATCTTGGCGGCGACGGAAGCCGTGGGGGCGCACCTCACGAAAGGACAGTTGATCGTCCTGGAGTCCACCACCTACCCCGGGACGACTCGGGAAGTAGTGTTGCCGATCCTGGCCAGGGACGGCCTCCGGGCGGGGGAGGACTTCTTTCTCTGCTTCTCTCCCGAGCGGGTGGACCCCGCCAACGCCACTTGGAAGACCCGCAACATTCCGAAGGTCGTGGGCGGGATCACGCCCGAGTGCGCGAGGGCGGCCGAGGGCTTCTACTCCCGGTTCGTGGATCGCATGGTTCCCGTATCGTCGGTGGAAGCGGCCGAAATGGCCAAGATCCTGGAGAACACCTTCCGGGCGGTGAACGTCGGACTCGTCAACGAGATGGCCATCATCGCCGACCGCCTGGGGCTGGACATCTGGGAGGTCGTCGACGCCGCCGCCACCAAGCCGTTCGGCTTCATGAAGTTCACGCCCGGCCCGGGGCTGGGAGGTCACTGCCTCCCCGTGGACCCCCACTACCTCTCTTGGAAGATGCGGACGCTGGACTACCGCACCCGCTTCATCGAGCTGGCGTCCGAGGTCAACTGGGGGATGCCGTCCTTCGTGGCGGGCAAGGTGCGGGAAGCGCTCAACGGCGCGCGCAAGGCGGTCAACGGCTCCCGGATACTCTTGCTGGGCGTGGCCTACAAGAAGGACGTGGGAGACGTTCGGGAGTCGCCGGCCCTGGAGATCCTCCGGTTGCTGGAGGGCGACGGTGCCGACGTCCTCTATCACGATCCGTACGTGCCGGAGTGGAGACTGGCTCCCGACCGCGTCGAGAGGTCGGTGCAGCTGTCCGACGCGACGGCCAAGGAAGCCGACGCCGTGGTGATCGTCGCCGATCATTCGTGCTTCGACTACGCGCGGATACACCGGCTGTCGCAAGTCCTGGTCGATGCGAGAAACGCGACCGCCTCCGTGGCCGGGGGCTCGGGCACGCCGCAGCGATGGATCGTGAAGGGCGGCGCTGTCGAAGGGGCGCTGGGAGCAGCCGGGAGGGCGCTGGCTTCCGCTGGCGGCTGACCGGCCCGCGTGAAGGCGCTCGTCACTGGAGCCGGGGGGCTGCTCGGGCACGCCCTGCTGCGCGTCTTGGGCCGTCTCGGGGTGCAGGTGGAGGCGACGGGGCGCCGGGAGCTGGACGTTGCCCAGCCAGGCGCCGTTCGTCGAGCCGTGGCGACGGCGTCGCCGGACGTGGTGTTCCACTGCGCGGCCTACACCGCCGTGGACCGGGCCGAGGCGGAGCCGGAGAGGGCGTTCGCCGTGAACGAAGGCGGGGCGGCGAACGTGGCTGCTGCTGCGGCGACGGCAGGAGCGCTGATGATCTATCCGTCGACCGACTACGTCTTTGCCGGAGATTCGGCGGTTCCTTGCCGTCCCGACGACGCCACGGCGCCTCGCAGCGTCTACGGGCGGTCGAAGCTGGCGGGAGAGGAGGCGGTGCGGCGTTCCGGCGCGCGCCACCTGATCGTCCGCACCAGCTGGCTCTTCGGCGCCGGCGGGCGAAACTTCGTGGACGCAGTGCTCGCCCGGGCCCGGAAGGGCGAGCGCCTTCGGGTCGTGGACGACCAGACGGGCCGGCCGACGTGGACCGACGAGCTGGCCCGGGCCGTCGCGGAGCTGGCGCGCGGCGGACGGGTAGGGATACATCACCTCGCTTGCTCCGGGCAGGCCACTTGGCGGGAGCTGGCGCAGGAGGCGCTTCGACTCGCCGGCGTCGCCGGGACGGTCGAGGCCGTGAGCACGGAGGAGTTCGGCGCCGCGGCGCCGCGTCCAAGGTGGTCCGTGCTGGACGTGTCGGCGACGGAGGCGGCGCTGGGCCGGCCCATGCCCTCCTGGCAGGACGCGCTGGCCATGTACCTGGGCGGCGCAGCGCGCGTCGGGCGGGAGGGCGCCGGTCGATGAAGGGCGTGGTGCTGGCCGGAGGAATGGGCAGCCGCCTGCGTCCCATGACCCTGGTCACCAACAAGCACCTCCTGCCCGTCTACGACCGGCCCATGATCTACTATCCCCTGCAGCAGCTCGTGCACGCGGGCGTCCGCGAGATCATGGTGGTGACGGGGGGAAGCTGCGCCGGCGACTTCCTGCGCCTGCTGGGCAACGGGAAGGCGTTCGGCCTGGACCACATCCACTACGCCTATCAGGAAGGCCACGGAGGCATTGCGGAGGCCCTTGGACTGGCGGAGCACTTTGCGGACTCGGAGCCGGTCGTGGTGATCCTGGGGGACAACATCTTCGAAGACTCGCTGGCGCCGGCGGTGTCGGCCTACCGGGCTCGGAGCGCCGGGGCGATGGTGATGCTGAAGGCAGTCCCCGACCCGGAGCGGTTCGGCGTGGCGGAGCTCGAAGGCGGCGTCCTCGGGCGGATCGCGGAGAAGCCGATTGCGCCGGCGTCCAGCTTGGCCGTGACCGGGTGCTACTTCTACGACGCCCGCGTCTTTGCCATGATCCGGGCCCTGGAGAAGTCGCCCCGGGGCGAGCTCGAGATCACGGAGGTCAACAACCGGTACATCGAGATCGGCGCCATGTCGCACCGGGTGCTGTCCGGATGGTGGACCGACGCCGGCACGGTCGCATCCCTCTACCGGGCGACGCGTCTGGTGGCCGAAACCGACGCCCCGGTGCTGCGGCGGACTCGGCTTGCGCCCGGTCTGCCGGAGGGCGCGCTCCAAGAAGAAGCCCGGAGCGCAGGAGCGGCGTGAGGCTGCTGGTCACAGGCGGAGCCGGGTTCGTCGGCGCGAACCTCGTCCGCCTCCTTCTGGCCGAGACCCGCCATCGGATCGTCAACCTGGACCTGCTCACCTACGCCGGAAACCTGGACAACCTCAAGGGCGCGACCCACGCGGCGAGGCACCGCTTCGTCCGTGGCGACATCTGCGACGAGAAGCTGGTGCGGGAGCTCGTCGACGGCGCGGACGCCATCGTGAACGTCGCCGCCGAGTCCCACGTGGACCGCTCCATCGCCAGCGCCGCGCCCTTCGTGCGGACGAACGTGCTGGGGACGCAGACCCTGTTGGCTGCCGCGGTGGAAGGCGGGGTCTCCCGGTTCGTTCAAGTCTCCACCGACGAGGTGTACGGCTCGCTGGGCAGGGACGGGCGCTTCACCGAAGAGACGCCGCTGGCGCCCCGTTCGCCGTACTCGGCGAGCAAGGCGGGCGGGGACCTGCTGGCGCTGGCGTACCACGAGACCTACGGGCTGGACGTGGTGGTGACCCGCTGCTCCAACAACTACGGACCGTACCAATTTCCCGAGAAGCTGGTCCCGCTGTCGATCACGAACGCGATTCGGCGGAGACCGATCCCGCTCTACGGCGACGGCCTTCACGTCAGGGACTGGATGCACGTGGACGATCACTGCCGAGGCATTCTGGCCGCTCTGGAGCAAGGACGCGCGGGAGAGGCGTACAACTTCGGAGCGGAATCGGAGCGCACCAACTCGTGGATGGTGGATCGGATCGTGGCGGAAGCCGGCGGGACTCCGGAGCTCGTGGCGATGGTGGCCGACCGGCCGGGACACGATCGCCGCTACGCCGTCGATCCGGCGAAGTCGATGCGCGAGCTCGGGTGGAGCCCGAGGGTGAGGCTGGAGGAGGGCCTCGTGGAGACGGTGGCCTGGTACCGGCGAAACGAGTGGTGGTGGCGTCGGATCGAGTCCGGCGAGTACGCAGGCGCCGGGTCCCGCTGGACCGGAGAGCCGACGGACAGAGGAGCGGCGTGAAGATCGCCGTCGTAGGCACCGGATACGTGGGACTGACCACGGGCGCTTGCCTTGCCGAGACCGGCCACGAGGTGGTGTGCGCGGACATCTTGGAGGAGAAGATCGCCGAGCTGCAGGACGGACGGATCCCCTTCTACGAGCCCGGCCTGGAGCAGATCGTCCGCCACAACTTGGCCGAACGGAGACTGCTCTTCACAACGGACGTGGCAGCGGCGGTTCGGCGGTCCTACGTCGTCTTCATCGCCGTGGGGACGCCGCCCAACGAGGACGGCTCCGCCGATCTGCACCACGTCCTGGACGCGGCGGGCGCCATCGGTCGGGCGATGGACGGAGAGCGCATCGTGGTCACCAAGAGCACTGTGCCCGTGGGGACCGTGGCCCAGGTGCGGAGGGCGATGGAAGCCGAGACGCGCCACCCGGTGCACGTCTGCTCCAACCCGGAGTTCCTGCGGGAAGGCGCCGCCGTGCGGGACTTCATGCAGCCGGACCGCGTGGTGATCGGAGTGGACGACCCAGGAGCGGCCGAGGTGCTGCGGGACCTCTACGCGCCGTTCGCGGGCGCCGACCGCCAGGTCGTGGTGATGGACTCGGCGTCGGCGGAGATCACCAAGTACGCAGCCAACGCCATGCTGGCGACCCGGATCAGCCTCGTCAACGCAATCGCCGCGCTGTGCGAGCGAGTGGGCGCCGACGTGGAGTTGGTTCGCCGCGGGATCGGCACCGACCGGCGGATCGGACCCGCCTGCCTCTTCCCAGGCGTGGGGTACGGCGGCTCTTGCCTTCCGAAGGACGTGAAGGCGCTGGCCCGCACCATGCGGGAGGCGGACCTGGACTCGGCGATCGTGGAAGCCGTGGACGGCTTCAACGAGCGTCAGAAGGTGGTTCTGGTGGAGAAGGTCGTGGCGCGCTTCGGGCCGGTTCTGGACGGCTTGGTCTTTGCCGTGTGGGGCTTGGCCTTCAAGCCCGACACGGACGACATGCGGGAGGCGTCCAGCTTGGCGACGGTCCGCGGCCTGCTCGAACGCGGCGCCAAGCTCGTGGTCCACGATCCGGCCGCGATTGGGAAGGCGAAGCAGATCTTGGGCCGTTCCGTGGAGTACAGAAGCCGCGACTACGACGCCCTCGAGGGAGCCGACGCGCTGATCGTGCACACCGAGTGGCAGCAGTACCGGCGACCGAACTTCGGACGGATCCGGAGCCTGATGCGGAGGGCGGTCGTCTTCGACGGGCGCAACCTCTACGACCCCGACGAGATGCGGAGGCGGGGGTTCGAGTACCACTCGGTAGGCCGGCCCCCGGTCGTGCCGGCGGCGGCCGGGCCGAACGGGGCCGGGGATGCGCAGGCGAGGGTCGCGAGCCCCCGATGAGAGCGGTCGTCGCGGGAGCAGCGGGCTTCCTGCGGAACTGCTCTTCGCGCTGCGGGATGCCGAGTCCCCGATGAGAGCGGTGATCACGGGGGCCGCGGGCTTCCTGGGTTCCCACTTGGTGGACCGCTTCCTCGCCGAGGGCTGGGAGGTCGTGGGAGTGGACAACTTGATCACCGGCGCCCGGGAGAACTTGGCCCACCTGGCGGGCGACCCCCGCTTCCGACTGCTGGAACACGACGTGGCGGAGCCCTTCGACGTGGGAGGCCCTGTGGACGGGATTCTGCACTTCGCGTCGCCCGCGAGCCCTTTGGACTACTTCGAGCTGCCCATCGAGACCCTGAAGGTGGGCGGACATGGAACCCACAACGTCCTGGAGATCGCTCGGCGCCACGACGCCCGCTGCCTGCTGGCGTCCACTTCCGAGGTCTACGGCGACCCCAAGGTCCATCCGCAGCGGGAAGACTACTGGGGCAACGTCAATCCAGTCGGCCCCAGGGGCGTGTACGACGAGGCCAAGCGCTACGCCGAGGCCGTCGCCATGGCGTACCACCGGACCTATCGGACAGACGTCCGGATCGCCAGGATATTCAACACCTACGGCCCGCGCATCCGACCCGGAGACGGCCGGGTCGTCTCCAACTTCGTCGTGCAGAGCCTTCGAGGCGAGCCGCTGACGGTGTACGGCGACGGGTCCCAGACCCGGTCGCTCTGCTACGTGGACGACCAGATCGACGGCATCTTCCGGCTGTTCGGCTCCGGCTGGGCCCGACCGGTCAACATCGGGAACCCCCGCGAGTTCACGATCCTGGAGCTGGCGCGGATCGTCGCAGAGGAAACGGGCAACCCTTCGCCGGTGTCGCACCTGCCCATGCCGACGGACGACCCCGCAGTGCGGTGCCCGGACATCGCGATCGCGCGGCGGGAGCTGGGCTGGACACCGAAGGTCGGCCTGCGCGAGGGGCTGCGGAAGACGATTCGGCACTTCCAGCGGCTGATCGATGCGGGGGAGGACGTTCGGTCGCGGACGTGGGAGGCCGGAGGGAGCGTCGCCGCCCAGCCGCCGACCTAGCGACGGCCCGGCGTCCCAGCGGAACCGGCCGGATCGCAAAGTCGGGCCTGCCGGCGACGGCCGGGGCGCGTCGGCGCCGGGGAGAAGGAGCCCAAGTCCGCGCTCCGATTCGTTAGATTCAGGCAATGAGACCGCGGAGAGATCAGCGACACGAAGCGGGACGCGGGCGCAGCGCCGTCGTCGCGGCACGGACCCGGGTCCGGCCCGCGGGCGCCGTCCACTCGCGGGCGACGTTGCTTCTGACCGGCGCTGCGTCCGTTCTGCTGGCGGCGTGCGGCTCAGGTCCGGGGCAGAACACGGCTGCGGCGCGGGGGAACCGGGCGTTCGCGCAGGGGGACTACGACCAGGCTCTGGCCGAGTACCTCCTTGCAGTTCGGGAGGATTCCACTGCCGAGAACTTGGCCAGGGCAGCCCACACATACGTGGCGTTGGGGCGGGTGGACGAGGCCCGGCTGCACTACCAGGCGGCGGTGTCGGCGGAAGACGGCGGCTGGGCCGATCAAGCGGCGGCGGACTTCCTTGCCCTCGCCCGGGACTTGAACGCGGAGGGAGACAGCTACGGCGCCGCCTACGCCAGGGAGGTCGCGGTGGCCTTTCGGCCAGGCGCGGGAGTCGACCAGCTGGCCGCCCCCCTTGCCCGCCACTACCAAGAAGCGGGAGAGCACGTGCGGGCCCTGGCGCTGTGGACGCGGGGGGCCGGCGTGAACGACCCCGACGAGGTCCACGCCACCGGCAGGGCCTACCAGGAGATCGGCGACTGCGTGCGTGCGCTGGCCTACTACCAGCGACTTCGGGAGCTGGCGCCGCGACGGGCGGCGGAGGTGCGTTCCAACGAGGGCACCTGCCACTACGAGCTCGCCTTGGATCGGGAGGAGGCGGGAGACCTTCAAGAAGCGGTCCGCTACCTGAACGTCTTCTTGCAGGAGTTCGGCGAGCCGAGGAGCCTGCGTCCACAGGCGTACTACAAGCTGGGCGAGGCGTACGAGGAGCTGGGAATGTGCCAGGAAGCGGCGACCGCGTACCGCATGGCGACGCAGACGGGAGTGGCAGGCTCCAGCGACCTGGCCCGGCGAGCCGAGGAGCGGGAGAACGCGATCCGGTTCGGCGGCGGAGGCGGCAGCGCGCCGTGCTGAGGCTGGACGGACCGGGAGGCCGGGGCTGGGGGGCGACGGCGGCGCTCCTGGGGGTCGCGTGCTCGTCGACGGCGCCGTTTGCCGGATGGACGGCGGATCAGCTCTTCGAGCACGGGCAAGAAGCCTTCGAAGAGGAGGACTGGGACGAGGCGCGGAGGGCGTTCGAGCGGCTGGTGCTCACCTTTCCCGGCTTCGACAGCACGGTGGCGGCGCGGCACTACCTGGCCGGGGCGTTCTTCGCCGACGAGGAGTACCTGAGCGCGGTCTCCGAGTTCACCCGGATCGTGCAGGTGCACCCCGACGACGAGCGCGCGCCGGAGGCGTGGATGGGCCTGTGCCGATCCTACTCGGCGATGTCGCCCCACCCCCAGCGGGACCAGCAGTACACGGTGCAGGCTCGCACCACATGCCAGAACGTGGCCTCGGACTTCCCCGAGACCCCGGTCGGGGATTCGGCGACGGCGATCGCCCTGGAGATGCACGCCAAGTTGGCCGCCAAGGCCTACGGCGAGGGCTACTTCTACTTTCAGCGGAAGATCCTGGAGTCGGCCGAACTCGTGTTCCTGGACTTGGTCGATTCCTTTGCGGGCACCGTGTGGGCGCCCCAGGCGATGGCTCGGCTGATCGACATCTACGAAGAGTGGGGCTGGGCGGAACAGCGGGATGAGTTCGCGGCCAAGCTGCGGGACACGTACCCGGAGTCGCCGGAGGCCAGGGCGCTGATCCAGGCCGCCCCGAGCGACACCGCCACGTCGGTCCGAAGCCGCGCCCCGCCCCGAGCCGAGGGAAGGCGCCCGTCGCGACCATGGGCTGCCGGAAGCGCGTAGGGGTCTTCGGGGGCGCCTTCGACCCGCCGCACCTGGGGCACTTGGCCGTCGCCCGGGCGGCGGCGGAAGGAGCCTCGCTGGACCGGGTCCTGTGGGTGCCGGCGGCGGTTCCTCCCCACAAGGTGGGCCGGGCGCTCGCCCCTGCCGAAGCGCGGCGGCGGATGGTGGAAGCGGCGATCCGCGACCACCCCGGGTTTCAGTTGTGCGACGTCGAGCTGCGGAGAGGGGGCGTGTCCTACACCGTCGACACGCTGCGGACCCTCAAGGAGGCTCGCCCCGAGTGGCGGCTCTTTCTGATCGTGGGCGCCGATCTGCTCGCCGAGTTCTCTTCGTGGCAGGCGCCCGAGGCGCTCCTCGAAGCGGCCGAGCTGGTGGCAGTGGCGCGGAGGGGGGCGACGCTGGTCGGGAACTCTGCGAAGTTGAAGCTTCGGCCCAGGGTCGTGCGGATGCCGCGGGTCGACGTCTCGTCCTCGGAGGTTCGCAGGCGGGTGGCGGAAGGAAAGTCCCATGCAGCCATGTTGCCGGCCCAAGTCACGTCCATAATTGAAGGAGAAGGGCTCTACGGGCGCCGGACCGTCGGGTTCGGCCGAGCGAGCGGCCCCCAGAGGCGGACGCCTTCCCCCAACGGAAGGGTCCGAAGCGCAGAATGATCAAAGGCATCGTCAAGAAGATCGTCGGTTCCCGCCACGGACGGGAAGTCCGGCGACTGGCGCCCCTCGTCGGTCGGATCAACGCGCAGTGCGCGGCGCTGGCCGAGATCTCCGAGGAGGCGCTGAGGGCGAAGACCGACGAGTTTCGCGAGCGGGTCGGCGAGAGCGTGCAGGAGATCATGGCCGAGATCGAAGCGACCCGCGAACGGAAGCGCACGAGCGCCGACCCCGACGAGCGGGAGACCCTCGGCCTGGAGATCGGGAAGCTGGAAGAGCGCTGTCGCGAGGCGCTCGCAGAGGCCATGGAGGAGATCCTGCCCGAGGCCTTTGCCGTGGTGAAGGAGGCCTGCCGGCGGCTCGTCGGCCGGCAGGTGCGCGTGACGGGGCAGCTGCTGGAGTGGGACATGGTTCCTTACGACGTGCAGCTCATCGGCGCCGTCCAGCTGCACCGAGGGCAAGTCGCCGAGATGGCCACCGGCGAAGGGAAGACGCTGGTCGCCACCATGCCCCTCTACCTGAACGCGCTGGCTGGGCGGGGGGCGCACCTGGTCACCGTGAACTCGTACCTGGCGCAGCGGGACGCCGAATGGATGGGGGCGATCTACGGCCTGCTGGGCCTGACGGTGGGGTGCATCGACCTCCACGAACCGGGCTCGCCGGAGCGCCGGGCGGCCTACAACGCCGACATCACCTATGGGACCAACAACGAGTTCGGCTTCGACTACCTGCGAGACAACATGGTGCACTCCATGGAGCAGCGAGTGCAGCGCCGGCACTACTACGCGATCATCGACGAGGTGGACTCGATCCTGGTCGACGAAGCCAGGACGCCCCTGATCATCTCGGGCCCGGTAAGCCGGGACACCTCCACGCCGTTCAAGCAGATGGCCCCGGTGGTGGGCGCGCTCTTCCGCAAGCAGTCGCGCACCGTGGGAGCCATGATCGCAGAGTCGGAGAAGTTCCTGGGGGAGGAAGGCGAGGAGCTCCGGTACGAGGCCGGAGAGAAGCTGCTGGCGGCGAAGCGCGGGGCGCCCAAGAACAAGCGGCTGATGAAGCTCTTCGCCGACCAGCCGGCGGTGGTGAAGCTCGTCGAGAAGGTCGAGGGGGACTACATGCGCGACAAGCGCCTCCACGAGATCGACGAGATGCTCTTCTTCGCCATGGACGAGAAGGGGAGCAACGTCCACCTCTCGGACAAGGGGCTGGACGAGCTTTCGCCTGGAGACCCGGACGCCTTCGTGGTGCCGGACCTGTCGGAGGTCATGGGCCGGATACAGGAAGACGAGGAGCTCTCGCTGGAGGAGAGACGGAACCGAATCGCCGAGCTCGAGGCCGAGTACGCCGACAAGTCCCAGCAGATACACGTCATCCACCAGCTCCTGAAGGCGTACACGCTCTTCCACAAGGACGAGCGGTACATCATCGGCGACGACGGGGCCATCGTCATCGTGGACGAGTTCACGGGGCGGCAGATGCCGGGTCGCCGCTGGAGCGACGGGCTCCACCAGGCCGTGGAGGCGAAGGAGGGCGTGGAGGTGAAGGGCGAGACCCAGACCCTCGCCACGATCACGATCCAGAACTACTTCAGGATGTACGACAAGCTGGCGGGGATGACCGGCACCGCCGAGACGGAGGAGACCGAGTTCCACCAGATATACGGGCTCGACGTGGCCGTGGTCCCCACCAACCGCGCGATCGCCCGCGACGACCGGGACGACCTGGTCTTCCGCACGAAGCGCGAGAAGTACGTGGCGATCATGGACGAGATCGAGCGTCTCAACCGCCTGGAGCTGCCAGTGCTGGTGGGGACCACCAACGTGGAGGTCTCCGAGACGCTCTCCCGAATGCTCCGCCGGCGGGGGCTGGCCCACAACGTCCTCAACGCCAAGCAGCACAAGCGCGAGTCGGAGGTCGTGGCCGAGGCGGGACGCGCCGGGGCGGTGACGATCGCGACGAACATGGCCGGGCGAGGCACGGACATCAAGCTGGGGCCGGGAGTGACCGAGCCCCGCACGATGGCGTGGGTGCGGGAGCGGGAGATGGAGCCGGAGGAAGTGGCCACCACCGATCCCAACCGTTGGGAGGAGCTGGACGGAAAGCCCGACGACCACATGGTCGAGGACGGCGGGCTCCACATCCTGGGGTCCGAACGCCACGAGGCGCGACGGATCGACCGGCAGCTGAGAGGCCGCGCGGGACGGCAAGGGGACCCCGGGGCGTCCCAGTTCTTCCTCTCGCTGGAGGACGACCTGATGCGCCTCTTCGGCGGCATGGAGCGGATCGCCAAGGCGATGGACCGGATGGGCGCGGAGGAGGGCGAAGTGATCACCCATCCGCTGGTCACCCGGTCGATCGGGCGGGCCCAGAAGCGAGTCGAGGGGAACAACTTCGAGGCGCGCAAGCGGCTGCTGGACTACGACGACGTGATGAACCAGCAGCGGGAGGTGATCTACGACCTTCGGCTCTTCGCCCTCGAAGGAGGCGAGGACCTGAGGAGCGAGCTCTGGGAGATGATCCGCCACACGATGGAAGCAGCCTTCGCGAGCCACCTGCCGGAATCGGGGCTGGAGGAGGGGATCGACGTGGCCGGCTTGCGGCAGCAGATGCTGCTCGACCTGCACACGGCGCTGCCGCCGCTGGAGAACGAGGGCGCGCAGGAGGAGTTGGAGCGGCGCGCCGTGCTGGAGGCGGCCGAGAAGGCGGTGCGCGAGTCCTTCGACCGGAAGATCGAGTCCTTCGGCGAGCTGCGGGAGCGGGTCATGGGCTTCGTCATGCTCTCGACGATCGACAGCAAGTGGAAGGACCACCTTTACGACCTGGACCACCTGAAGGCGTCGATCGGCTTCCGGGGGTGGGGCCAGAAGGACCCGCTGGTCGAGTACAAGAAGGAAGCCTACGAGATGTTCGTGGGACTGATGGACGACATCCGGCGGACGGTGACCCAGAACTTCTTTCGGGTGCGGCTGGAGCAGCGGCCCGTCATGCGGCACCCGACCGCGGGGCAGCAGCGTCGGTTGTCGTACTCGGGGCCGTCGGAGACGCCGGGCCAGGGCGCGGTCGCGCGCCCGCGCCGAGGCGTCGGGCCTGCAGGGCGGGGCCGGCCGGCCGGAGACGCCGGGCCGGGCGCCGACGGCGGCGGGCGTGACGGGAGGAAGGAACCCGAGCCCTTGGTTCGCCGCACGGTCCGCGTCGACTCGTTGGGAATGGCGGTGCCCGGCACGCCGGTAAGCGGTGGCAGGGAGGGCGCCCTGGAGGGTCGCGACGGCTTTGGCGTGGGCGCCGGCAACGGAGACACGGGTCCCGACGTGCGGCGACTCGCCACCAACCGAGGCGGATCGAGGTCTCGCGCGCCGGTCAAGGCCGCCAAGGCGCCGGGGCGGAACGAACCTTGTCCCTGCGGCAGCGGACGCAAGTACAAGAAGTGCCACGGGGCGTTGGGGTAGTGGCCGGCGCCCGCCCGCCGGCGGCCCGGCCCCGGGAGCGGCTGCGGCGCTACGGCCCTGGTCCTCTGTCCGAGCAGGAGCTCCTGGCGCTGGTGATCGGGTCCGGGACGGGCGCCACGGCGGCGTGGGATTTGGCCGAGCAGGTGCTGGAGCTCTCCGGGGGGCAGCTCCGCGAGATGGCCCGGATCGACCTGGGGCGGTTGACCGGGATCGCCGGCATCGGTCCCGCCCAGGCGGCGCGGATCGTGGCGGCCGTCGAGCTGGGAAGGCGAGTGGCGTCCGCGCGGTCGGCCCCCGAGGGGCCGATTACAGGTCCCCAGGACGTGCACGAGATATTTGCGCCGTCGCTGGCCCATCTGGAGCACGAGGAGTTCCACGTCCTTCTCCTCAACTCCCAGAACGGACCGATCTGCCAGCGGCAGGTGACCCGAGGCATCCTGGACGCGTCCCTGATCCATCCCCGCGAGGTCTTCCGGGACGCCATCGTGCTTCGAGCGGCGGCGTTGATCCTGGTCCACAACCACCCTTCCGGGAACCCTGAACCGTCCTCGGAGGACATGCGGGTCACCCGCCAGCTGGCGGCCGCCGGCGACCAGCTGGGCATCCCGGTGCTCGACCACATCATCGTCGCGGGCTCCAGCTTCGCGTCGCTGGCAAGCCGGGGGTGCTTCCCCGAAGTGGAGGAGGCGGCCTAGCTCCAGGGACTCGCGGGCGCCACGGCGCAGGCTCGGCTCGGCCTAGGCCTGGTCAGTCAAAGGCGATCCTGTCTGTCGAGCCGAGTCTGTCAAGCCAAGCTCCCGCTTCCGCAAGCCAAAGCTCCCGCTTCCGGCTTCCGTTGGGCCGAGTCCTGCGCGCCGCCGGCATCCTGCTCCGTCGCGAAAGGGGTCGACTCGGATCACAGCGCCTTCCAGACCTTGGACAGGACCGTGTTCTCCGGGTCGTAGCCGGGAGCGGCGCCGCGGAACGTGGCGTCGGACACTTCAAGTCCCCTGACTTTGCCAAGGGCGAAGTGCTTCCATCCGGTGGGTGTCGTCCGGCTTCCGCCGCCCACCTGCCACGCCAGCAGAAGCGGGTTGCCGGAGGCGCCGACTCCCACTGCGTGGGGCAGAACGAGCCGCAGAGTCAGGTCCGAGCCGTAGACCAGGCGCACCTCCTTGCGCTTGGCGATGGCGGCGCCCAGTTCGATCAGCATCTCGGCAAGGCGCTCCTGGGCTACCCGTTCCCGCGCGAGACGCTCTCGTTCGGCAACGTCGGACGCCGCCGCACCGTCGGGCGTCGTTCGAGGTCCATGTCCGTCATCGGACTCGTTCATGGTTGCCGAGCCGGTCCCAGGTCGTCGTTGGGGATGCGAGCGGCCTCGGGCGTTCGCCGAGTCGCACAATCGTCGCACAGTCAATCTGGCGCCCGACTCGGGAATAGTGAAGCTGCCGGGGAACAGTGAAGCTGCCGGCTCGTGCTTGCAGGAGGAACCGACCGTCAGGGCTCGTGGCCCAACACCTCCGGGTGCGCTTCCAGGACGGCGGCAATTCCCCGTTCCAGGTTTCGCACGTCGGTCCAGCCTTGGGCGACCAGGAGCTTGGCGACCTCCAGGCTGCGGACGCCGCTGTGGCAGTACACCACCACTGGCCGGTCCCGAGGGATCTCGTTCAGGCGCTCGGGGAGCTGGCCCATGGGCACAAGCACCGCTCCCAGGCCGCTCAGGTTCATGGCGTGCCACTCTGCGGGTTCGCGCACGTCCAGAAGGAAGGGGCGGTCGTGGTCGGAAGACGCGGCCGGAGCGCTGCCGGCCGGGGCGTCGCCGGTCATCGCGGCGGTCAAGTCGCTCGGATCCAGCCTGCCTACGCCGTTTTCGTCGGCGCCCGGGTCCGGGGCCTGGGCCGTACCGCAGAAGTCGTCGTAGTCCACCGGCGCCGCGATCGTCGGACGGTCGCCGCACACGGGACATCCGCGATCTCGCCGGACTTCGATCTCGCGCCACCGGTGCGCCAGCGCGTCGAAGATCAGGAGCCGGCCCGCCACGGACTCTCCCACGCCCAGCAGGAGCTTGATCGCCTCCAGCGCCTGGGCTGCGCCCACCACGCCGGGCAACGCTCCGAAGACGCCGGCCTCGGCGCAGTTGGGAACCATCCCCGGGGGCGGCGGCTCGCGGAAGAGGCAGCGGTAGCAGGGGCCGCCCTTCGTCGCGAAGACCGCAAGCTGGCCTTCCCACCGATGGACGGCGCCGTACACGTTGGGCTTGCCCGAGAGCACGCAGGCGTCGTTGACGAGGTAGCGAGTGGGGAAGTTGTCGCTTCCGTCCACGACCACGTCGTACTCCGCCACGATCCCCATCGCGTTGTGGGAAGCGAACTTCTGCGGGTATGTCTCGACGTGGACGTGAGGGTTGAGGTCGGAGAGCGCCTCCTTGGCCGAATCCACCTTGAGACGGTCCAGGTCCGACGTGCCGTGGAGGACCTGTCGCTGGAGGTTGGTCGCGTCCACCACGTCGGGGTCCGCCACGCCCAGCGTGCCCACTCCGGCGGCGGCAAGGTACAGCGCCGCGGGCGAGCCCAGGCCGCCGGCCCCGACCAGCAGCGCCCGGGCCGCCTTGAGGCGTTCCTGTCCCGCCCGGCCCACTTCGGGGAGGACCAAGTGGCGGGCGTAGCGAACCGCCTCGGCCGGGGCTAGGGGAGCCGCTAGGCCGAGGGGAGCCGCTGGGGCTGGGGGAGCGTTTGCGGTCAACGGGCGGCTACATCGCAAGGGGGAAGGGGGAGTGTGCGGCGGAGCGCCGAGGCGGGCCTAGGCGGGGCGAATGCAAGCGGGGCAGGGCGGCCACGGGGGCGAGCGTCGGCAAGGCCCGCAACCTATTCCGACGAGCCATCTTCGCCAAGAGCATCGGGCGCCGGTTGCGACGCCGAGGCGTGCTCCAGGATCAAGGCCACGAACGCTTCGCCGTAGCGGTCCAGCTTCGTCTCGCCTACGCCGGAGATGCGGGCGAACGCCTCCAAGGTCGTGGGCCGCTGTTCCACCATCTCCCGCAGGCTCATGTCGTGGAAGACGACGTACGGCGGGACTCCCTGCGCCTTGGCCAGCTCGGTTCGCCGGCGGCGGAGGGCTTCCCAGAGGGCGTCGCTCCACGTCGACGGGTCCGCGGGCGGCCGAGGGGCCGCGCGCTTGCTCGGCTTCTTGACGCGCTTGGGGCGCAGGTCCCGACGCATGCGCACCTCGACCTCGCCTCGCAGCACGGGGCGGCTCGCCTCGGTGAGGCTGAGGCTCCCGTACCCCTCCATGTCCACCTTGAGGAAGCCGCGGGCCACCAGCTGCCGGAAGACGGAGCGCCACTCGTAGGCGCCGATCTCCTTGCCGATGCCGTAGGTCGAGAGGCGGTGGTGGCCGAAACGCCGGATGCGGTCGGCTTCGCTGCCCCGTAGCACGTCGATCACGTACACCGCGCCGAAGCGCTGGCCGGTGCGCTGCACGCACGAGAGGGCCTTCTGCGCGGCTTCGGTGGCGTTCCACGTCTCCACGGGGCGCAGGCAGTTGTCGCAGGCGCCGCACCGGGCGGGCGCCGCTTCGCCGAAGTACGAGAGCAGCGTTCGACGCCGGCACGTGGTGAGCTCGCAGTAGCCCAGCAGCGCGTCCAGCTTGCGTACTTCCAGTCGCTTCCGCGCGTCTCCGGCCTCCGAGTTCTCCACCATGTGCCTGAGCATGACCACGTCCTGCAGGCCGTAGGCCATCCAGGCGTCGGCGGGGTCGCCGTCCCGTCCCGCCCGTCCCGTCTCCTGATAGTAGGCCTCGATGCTCTTGGGAAGGTCCAGATGGGCCACGAAGCGCACGTCGGGCTTGTCGATGCCCATCCCGAAGGCGATCGTCGCGACCATGACCACGCCTTCCTGGCGGAGGAATCGGTCCTGGTTCGCCTGGCGCTCCCGCTTGCCGAGGCCCGCGTGGTAGGGAAGGGCGTCCACGCCGGCGTCCCGGAGCCACTCGGCGGTGCCGTCCACTCCCTTTCGCGAGAGGCGGTAGACGATCCCGGCGCGTCCCGCATGGCGCTCCTGGAGGAAGGCGTGCAGCTGCTTGCGCGGGTTGTCCTTCGGAACCACCGAGTAGCGGATGTTGGGGCGGTCGAAGCCGCTGACGAATACGGGCGAGCCGCCCAATCCCAGCCGGTCGACGATCTCGCGGCGAGTGGGCTCGTCGGCGGTCGCCGTGAGGGCGATCCGGGGGACGCCGGGGAAGCGCTCGCGAAGGGCCGAGAGGCGGAGGTACTCGGGGCGGAAGTCGTGTCCCCACTGGGAGACGCAGTGGGCCTCGTCGATGGCGAAGAGGGCCAGCGGAACGTTGGACAGCAGTTCGAGGGTTCGGTCTCCCAGGAGGCGTTCGGGGGCGACGTAGAGGAGGTCGAGGCGACCTGCGGTCAGCGCGGACTCGACCTTGCGCACTTCGTGGTAGGGCAGGCTCGAGTTGAGGCCGGCCGCTCGGACGCCGGCTTGCCGGAGGGATTCGACCTGGTCGCGCATGAGCGCGATGAGAGGCGACACCACGACGCCGGTCCCGTCGCGGACGATGGAGGGGATCTGGTAGCAGATGGACTTGCCGCCGCCCGTGGGCATGAGGACCAAGCTGTCGCCTCCGGCCACGGTGTGGCGGACGACTTCCTCCTGCTGGCCCCGGAAGTCGGAGTAGCCGAATACACGGGCGAGGACGCGACGGCTTTCGTCGGTCATTTGGCGGTGGGCGTCGCTTTGGCCCTGTGGAAGGACGACTTCGTGCTGCCGGCCAGCTGAACCAGGGCTGCCGACGCGCCTCCGGCGGCGCCGGCGAGCAGCCCGGCAAAGAGCAGCACGACGAGGAAGAACGCAGGTCCAGGAATACCGCCAAGGACGCCGCCGACAAGGCGCGCCACCTGGGCCACTGGACCACGGGCGGCGGCCAAGAGGAGCAGGGCGCCCCATCCGACGGCGCCGGCGAGGGCGGCCGTGGCCGCCGGAGCCCAGCGGCGGGCGGCAGGCGTCCAAGGGTGGACAGGCTCCAGGGCGCCCTCTCTGTCGCCAGGGCGATCTCGCCGCGCGGCCCAGCCGAGCCACGCTCCGACCACGGCGCCCACCACGGGCAACGCAACCCATCCGACAAGCCAACTCCCGGCGGCCACGCCTGCGGCGCCCACCGCGACTGCAAGGAGAGCGGTCACTGGCGGGAGTTTGCTGGCGGACGAGACGGCGCCGCCGCGGGACGACGGGCGGGCTTCGGCCCCGACGCCGGGGTCAGCACGAGTTGGGCGCGAACCCGGCCAGCCGCCTGCAGCTCCCTCTGGGTGCGGGGAAACCGCAAGTCCTCGAGCTCGCCCGCGACCCAATGGACGAGGCGGTCGTCGTAGTCGCTGCTCGCGGGGTTGCCCGACTGTCCGCCGGGGAAGGTCCCTCGCGCCCGCGTCTGGTCCCCCACTTCCACGACCATCCGCCAGCTGGCGCCGTGGGTTCCCGTTCCCGTCATGGGGCTGAGAAGACCGGGGCCACCGCCGGTGGCAAGGTCCAGGCGGGAGAGAGCGGGCAGGCGCAACAGGTGGCGAACGTTGTGGTGCCCGAAGTTGCGCCAAGCCCATCCGCCGCCGTTCGGGGGGCCGTGCTCGCCGCGGACTCGCTCCAGCGCGGCGCCGAGCGCCCGGACCACGATGGCGTCCCGGTCTTCGGTCTCGGGGGTCGCCACGTCGTCCCACCAGGGGCTGTCGGGCTGCTCGAGCAGCGACCACAGTACTTGTTCCCTGGGGACGGCCACGCGCGCGCTCGTGCCGGCGGCGCGGTCGTCGGTGTCGGCCAGCTCGTCCCAAAGGGCGTCTTCGAGCGCTTCCATGGCCGCCTCGAAGAGGACGGCGCGTTGGTTGGCGAGGTCGTAGCGGCCGTCCCACTCCTCGAGCAGGCGAAAGGCCGCGGCGGCCTCCGGGGGCAGGCCGTCACGCTCGGCGACCTGGGACGCGATCGCAAGGACCGCCCCCCTGAAGCTTCGGGCGCGCGCGCTTGCCGGGTGGGTCTGGTACGCCTCCATGTCCTGCGTTGCGTGTCGCTCCCGGTCCCGCAGGAGTTCGTTGATGGTGAGGGCGCGCCACGGGTCCGGCCAGTCCGCCCCGAGGTAGGCAGGCTCCATCTCCGGGTCGTAGGGCTGCTGGTTGGCTGAAGCCAGGTAGCCCTGCTCCGGGTCGCGTACAGGCGGGCAGCAGGGAGCGCGGCCCAGCCAGTCGGCGGCCCGCGTGGCGCCGTCGTGAACGATGTCGCCCCGGACGCCGTCCGGCCGCAGCGGAAACCACCCGAGGCTCCGGACAGCGATCCCTCCGCCGCGCCCCGCCACCATCCCGTTCTGGGCCGGGGCGTGCCAGCCGTCCATCGCGTCGAGCCACTCGTCCACGGAGCGCGCGCGGGCCGCGCCCATCAGCGAGCCCAGCTCCTTCTGGCCTTCCAGCACCGTCCAGCGGAGCGACATGGGCTCGCCGGCGACGTCGAGGAGGGGACCCCGGTGGGTGCTCCGAACCGTGTCGGCCGCCAGAAGTTCGCCGCTCGGTCCCCGAAAGCGCTCCACGCGAACGTCCAGCGGTTCCCAGGCGCCGTCGAGGTAGTAGCGGGTCGGGGCGTCGGGGTCGTCCAGCCGCTCCCGGTAGTAGTCCATCACGTCGGCGCCGGTGTTGGTGAAGCTCCACGCCACGTCCCTGTTGAACCCGATCACGATCCCCGGCACGCCCGCCAAGGTGACCCCGTACACGTCCATCTCGCCCGGCACCACCAAGTGCGCCTCGTACCAGATGCTCGGCAGGCTCAGGGAAAGGTGGGGGTCGCCGGCCAGGATCGGGTTGCCGGATGCGGAGCGGGACGGGCCGACGGCCCAGTTGTTGCTTCCCAGGGCGGGAGCGCGGGCGCCGTAGTGGGACGCCGGGCAATGGACCGGCGTCGGGCCGATGCAGGACGTCCGACCAAGGTCCGGCCCCGAGCCGATTTCGACCGGCGTCGGGCCGTCGTCCGCCGCCGCCCCGGGTTCTGGGATATGAGGGGCCGGAAGACGCCCGCCCACCCATCGTGCTCCCTCGTGCGGCACAATAGGCTCTTGGATCGGGGCGTCGGCGGGAAAAAGGGCGTCGGCGGCTTCGCGGCCCACTCGAGCGGTCACCCGTTCCTTGAGGAGCTCCACCGGCGAGAAGGCGAGTATCCATCCCATGCGCTTGAGCAGGTAGAAGGTGTGCACGGGCTGCCAAGGGGCGGGCGCGGCGCCCAGGAGGTGGTACTCGAAGGGCTTCTCTTCGGGCGAAAGGCTGCCGATGAAGGCGTTCACGCCGTCGGCGTAGGCGACCAGAGCTTCGGCGACTTCCGGGTCCTGGTCCGCAAGGCGAGCGAAGTCCCGCTCGGCCGCTTTCGCCAACCCAAGCCTTCGGACCTGAACGTCTGTTTCCAGCAGCGCCGCGCCGGCCACTTCCGAGAGGGTGCCGGCGGTGGCCCGGGTCTGCATCTCCATCTGAAAGAGGCGGTCGCGGGCGACCACGTATCCCAGCGCCCGGTAGGCGTCGGCAGTCGTGGACGCGAAGACGTGGGGCACCCGCCGGTCGTCGTAGGCGACGCGAACGTCGTGGCCAAGTCCGGGAATCGACGCGGCGAACGAATCGGGCAGCTCCGCCGAGCGCGCGACGCTCCAAATCCCATGAACCGGGTCGAGCAACGGCCCCAGCGCAGGCAATGGTCCGACGCGCCGAGAGGCGGACGCCAGCAGAACCCCCAGCGCCGCCGACCACAGGACCAGACGCGGGAACGGCCTCACCGCCCTGCTCCTCGAGTCCCCTGGCGCGGCCCGCGCCGGCAAGAAGGCGCTCGCGCTGGACTGCGCCGCTTCACGGTGGGCGCGGACCGGCGACGCAACACCGGCGACGAAGCCACGTCAGGCGCGCGTGGTCTTTCCGCCGTGAACGGTGGGCTCGGCGCACCAGCTGTCGCGCAGCGCCGCCAAGCTGTCCAGAAGCTCCTCGGACAGCCCCAGCACGTCCACCAGCAGCGCCCGGTCCAGATCCTGACGCACCGGGTCGCGGTACGCCTCGTTGGCGGGCAACATCTTGCGGTCGCGAAAGTCGGCGAACGCGGCTTGGGCACGGGCCGACTGCTCTTCCGACAGCGCCCGCGCATCAAGTGCAAGCAGGTCGGGCAGGCGACTGATCGTCACCCTGGCCCTTCCCTGCTGCTGTCTGGACCCGATCCACCAAAAGCACATCAGCCCCAACGTGCTGTTTGCCCAAAGCGCCAGCGGCTTCTCCCACGATTCGCGCTCCGCGACGAAGTTCGGCCAAGCGACGCCGCCGATGCTCTTCTCCGGCGTCAGGCAGGCGGCCAAGCTCTGCGAGTTGAGGCGGAAGTCCAAGTTGAAGTGGAGCTTGGACGCCGTGCTCTGCCACACCTCTACGGCCTCCGCTCCCTTGCCCTCCCGGACGACGCCCTCTCTGTCGGGAGCGACCACCAAGCGTCGTTCGCGGTCGGCGTCGTGAGCCCAAAGGACCGGGTACAACGGCCGGTCGCGCGCAACCAGAATGTCGAACGGACCCCTGGGCGCGCCGCCGGGGTGCTTGCCCGAGATGTCCCGGTGAAGCAGCCCTCGCCTTCCGAGCCGGCCCAAGGGTGCGACCGGAACCGCGGGGCGTTCGCTTGTCCTGGGAAGCGCGAGCGTGCCCGCCCGAAGCGACAGCATGGCCTCCGCCAGCGTCGGCTCCCGCAACGCCGCGCATCCGCCCTCCGCCAACGGCGCGCGAACGAAGCTGCCGGCGTCGTCGGCATCGCCCAGCTTCAGCCGTCCGCTTCGGCGCTGCGGGTCGATCCGCCGCACGACGTCGGCCAGCACCGCCGCCTCCCCCAGCGTGCGCGGACGGCGAAGCAGGTTGACGAAAAGGGCGTCTCCCGGCTCCGGCGCCGCTTCGGCGCTGCGCTTCCTGGTGCCGACGACCAGCGCTTCCGCCATCCCCGTGTCCGCCGAGAACGCCCGCTCCGTCTTGCCGCTGGCCGCGATCGACACCACCAGCACGTCCTCGTAGTGGCGGGCCAGCAGGACCCGGGCCGCCTTCCACGAACTGCCCTGCACGAAGGCGGCGGGCAGCACCAAGGCGACTACCCCGCCGGGCTTCGCCTTTACATGAGCCAAGTCCACGAAGTACGACGCCAGCCCCGCGTTTCCCGCCCCGGCCGGTTCGTCCAGCCCTTTTCGCAGCCGGGCGAGCTTGCCCGACATGGCCTTCTGCTCGGCTTGCGACGTCTCGAAGCCCGCGAACGACGGCACCGGGATCGTCGTGGACTCGTGGTTGGTGGGCCGCGTGAACGGGGGATTCATGATCAGCAGGTCGCCGCTCTCGTCGGAGAGGTCCACCACGTGCGGGTCGGCGGCCTCTTCGGCCTCGCCTGTGCCGCGAACCTGCTTGCGGCCCGTGCCGAAGGCGTCGATCTGCAGGCTTGGGCCCGTGCCCATCAGGGATCGCGCCGACTCCTGGCCCAAGAGGTCCAGCGATCCGATGGAGAGCGGACGGCCCGTTTCCGACGGCTGCTCCCCATAGGGCATCGTCACGATGCGCGTGCCGCCGAAGGGGACGGTCGGATGAGCGCCCGACAGGATCGAGGCCGTCAGGTGCGTTGCGGCTGGCATGATGTCCGCCGCGATCAAGGCCCCCTCCATCATCCCGGCATGGATGTGCTGGTCGTCTCCGGCGGCGCGGCGGTGACGGGCGCGGACCGATTGGTAGGCGGCGTTCAACAGGGTGCCGGTCCCGCACGCCAAGTCGGCGATCCGTAGTCCGCACACGTCCTCAGGACTGCCCCACTCCACGTCCAGGCGCGGAACCGACAGCTCCGACAACAGCGTCGCCGACGCCGGCAAGGTGTAGAAGGTGGCCAAGAACTTCCGGTCCACGATCAGACGCTGGAACATCTGGCCCGACAAGTCGTGCGTCCCCGCCGCGCCCATCTGGGCCAAGCTCCTTGCCGCGGGCACCAGTCTGTTCAGGACCACGCACCCAAGGTCAACGGGAAACGGCCGCAGCAGGTCGGTGGCTATCTTGAAGATCGGCCAGTAGTTGATCTCGCGCAGGATTCTGCGCCAGCAGTCCAGGACCAGGGCCTTGTCGAAGTTGCCCGTGTTCTGGAAGCGCAAGTCGTCGAGCGGCGAAATGTCGTGGGAACCCTCGATCGTTGCGTGAAAGGTGAGCGCGTTGGCGACGATCGCCATCGCCATCCGCGTGGTCTGCTCGCTCGGCTCCTGGTGCAGCACGGCGGAGATGCGGTCCAGCGTATTCTTGTTCTGCCACCGCACGAGTTCTTCTAGCCGAAACGCTGCTTGCCGGACCGCGACTTCGAGGATCTCGGTGCCCTCGGCCACCTGCCGTTCCGACAGGGCTGCGTGTTCGATGCACGCCGCCAAGTCGTTCGCGTCTCCGTCCAGCCATCCTGCTTCCGGCCAGCGGGCGGGCGCCTCGGGCTCGCCCGCAAGAACGGCGTAACGAAACCGAGCTTCCGCGACCCGGCTCGAGAGCCGGCCCTGGTCGCTCCGAAGCTCCCGAGGCAACAAGACGGCGATGGCCTGCTCTACAACTTGACCAGGGTCGTCCACGACTTGGCCCAGCCGAGCGCAAGCGTCTCGCTCGACTCCTGCACCGGGCGCAAACTCCGTCTCGAGGACCACGACTTGACCGCCGGGATGACGAACTACGATGTCTGGACGCCTAGCTGCCTCCCGCAGGACGCGCGACTGCTCGACGCCGATCCCGTCCCGCCAAGCCGGGTGCTTGGTGCGCAGGACTTCGCCCAGCTGCACGTTGACGGTCGCTTCGCTGTTGGTCGGCATTGGTCACCTGACTTTCGGACGCAATAGAGAAGAACCCACAGAAACGACGAACGCTAACTTGTTCCGCCCCCTGCCCCCACCCGGAACGGCTGGCGCCGCATGTAGGTCAGCGTCCGCCACAGCCACTCGAGCGGCCCGAAGCGGAAGCGTCGCAGCCACCACGGCGACCAAGCCAGCTGCACCCCCCACACGACGACCACGACGACCGCCTGGCCCACGCCGCCGATCCGCCCGAACATGCCGAGCCCGTGCCCGTAGAAGAACAGCGTGCAGAGGACGCTCTGGGCGATGTAGTTGGTCAGCGCCATCCTGCCCGTCGCCGCCAGCCGCCGCTGAAGCCGGGGGAGACGGTCGGACCGGACCGCCAGCATCACCAGCGCCAGATACCCCAAGAAGACGCCGAGCGAGCCCACGTAGTTGAAGAGCGTCCCCTGGAACATCGAGCGCTCCACGGAGAAGCCGGCGTTCACGTTGTACGCGATCCCCGCCGCCGCCAGCGGCAGTCCCGCGGCCAGCCCAACAGCCGCCGTCCGCCGGTAGAACGCCGACGAACGCGACGCCGACAGGACGCCCAGCCGGTAGAGGGCCATGCCCACGAGCATCAGCCCTCCTGCGCGCCAGAGGAAGTACACGAGGAAGACGTCCGTCTGGAGCCCGAGGGCTTCGCCGGCCCTGTACGGCATCTGATCCAGCCATCCGCCCCGGAACGCCGCCGTCTCGGCCGCCAGCTCCGACGGCGGGGGCGACCACTCCGCCGCCAGCGCCGCGCGCTCCGCCTCCGGCCAATAGGGAAGGGAAAGGCCCAAGGTCAGCCAGAGAGCCACGACCACGGCCACCATGCATCCGCCGGCGATCAGCAGGAAGCGGGGCCGGGCGTTGCGCAGCGGGTAGAGCAGGAGGCCGCAGAGGGCGTACGCGACCAGGATGTCGCCGTGCCAGATCAGGTAGGCGTGGGCCAATCCGAAGACGAGGAGCCAGAGCTGACGGCGGCAGTGGAGGCCGGTCGCCGGGAGTCCCCGCCGGGCCATGCGGTCGGCGGTCATCGCCATCCCGGCGCCGAAGAGCACCGAGAAGATCGAGATGAACTTGGTGTCGGCGAAGAGGACGGTGGCGGCCCACACCCAGAAGGAAGCGCCGTCCAGTCCATCGCCCACCGCCGGGTTCAAGTAGGCCACCGACACCGTCGCGAAGCCCCGGACGTTGACGATCAGGATGCCCAGCACGGCGAACCCCCGCAGCACGTCGATGGCGACGATGCGGTCGGTACGGGCTGTGGGAGCAGGCGCGTGCGACGGGGTCTGGGACAAATCCGGGGCCGGGGGGCCGGCGGGCGCCGGCAGGGATTCGGGAGCGGTCGCGGGGCAACTCCGCCGATCCTGTTCGGAGTCTGGCGGGACCGCTCATATTAGCGCGCGGGCGCCGAAGGTGACAGAGTGACGGGCGGGCCGGCCGCGGGCGTCGGCGCCAAGACTGCGAGGAAGGACGGATGCAATGATCGGACGGAAGACTCGACACGGACGGAGGGCTCGACGCGCCTTGGCAACCTGCTTGCTGGGCGGGTTCGCCGCATGGCCGGCGACTGCCTGCGGGCCGGCGGCGGGATCGGGTTCGGGTTCGGGCGCTCCCGAAGCAACCGACGGCGGAGCGCAGAGCGTCACGGTGTTCGCCAACGTCGGCGTGCTCCCCATGACCTCCGAGACGGTCCTTTCGGGACAGACCGTGGTCGTGGTCGGGGAAGCGATCCGCGAAGTGGGGCCGGCCGACGAAGTGGAGACGCCTGCGGGAGCGACGGTCGTGGACGGCGCCGGCCGCTACCTGATGCCCGGCTTGGCGGAGATGCACGCCCACGTGCCTCCCGGCGCCGACCCTCCACGGGACGCCGTCGAGGACATTCTCTTCCTCTACGTGGCCAACGGCATCACCACGATCCGGGGGATGCTCGGCTCCGCGTACCAGCTCCCCCTTGCAGACGAGCTGGAGCGGCGCGAGGTCCTGGGGCCGAACTTCTACGTCGGGGCGCCTTCGATCAACGGCGGCTCCGCGCCCACGCCGGCGGACGCCGAGCGGCTGGTCCGCGCCCACAAGGAGGCGGGCTACGACCTGCAGAAGATCCATCCCGGCGTGTCCAGGGAGACGTGGGACAGGATGGTGGAGGTGGCCGCGGAAGTGGAGATCACCTACGGCGGCCACGTTCCGGCCGACGTTGGGCTGGTGCACGCAGTCGAGACGGGCATCTCCACCGTCGACCACCTGGACGGCTACGTGCAGGCCATAGCCTCCGACGACGTTCAGGCCCAGGTCGGCGCCGGACCGATCCGCCTGGGCGGCCTGGCCCGCGGCGTCGACGAGGGGAAGCTGGCCGAGATCGTGCAGCTGACGATCGACCGGGACGTGTACGTGGTGCCCACGATGTACCTGTGGGAGAACCTGTACGGCGCCCCCGACGTGGACGCGATGCTCGCCCAGCCCGAGATGAAGTACGTCTCTTCCCGGCAGCACGCGGCATGGCGGCGCCAGGCCGGGGGCGGACCCAGGGGCGCTCCGGACGAGGTCGAGACCTACCTGGAGCTTCGGAAGCGCATCCTGAAGGCCCTCTCCGACGCGGGCGCCGGAATCCTCATGGGGACCGACTCGCCGCAGCTCTTCAACGTTCCCGGCTTTGCGCTCCATCGGGAGATCGCAGTCATGTCGGAGGCCGGGATGTCCAACTACGAGGTCCTTCGGAGCGGCACGGCGGCCGTCGGCGAGTACGTGGCGGACCACCTGGGACTCGACGGCGGCTTCGGGACGGTGGCGGAGGGACAGCGGGCCGACCTGGTGCTGCTGAACGCCAACCCGCTCGACGACCTGGCCAACCTGATGGACCGCGCCGGGGTGATGGTGCGGGGACGCTGGGTCGGCGGCGAGGAGATCGACGAGCGGCTGGCGGCGCTGGCCGCCAAGCACGCAGGCGGCTGAATCGGGCCGGGGGGCGGATTCGGTCGCACGCCGCTGACCACCTCGCTGGCTGCCCAGCGCCGACCGCTAGTCGAGCGCCGCCACTTCCTCCATCAGCTCTCGCAGGCCGATCGCCTCGACGCCGCCTCCCTTGGGGTAGCGCTCGTTGCCTCCGTAGACGAGGAACGCTCTGTCCACGGGAATGTCCTGCAGCGCGACGCGGAACCCCTTGGGCAACCGGGGCGCCGTGCTGCGCTTGATCTCCACCGCCCACCTCCGATTCCCCGGCAGATCGAGCACCAAGTCGATCTCGGCCCCGGTGGCCGTCCGGTAGAAGCTTGCCTGGGTCCACCCGCTGGCGGCCGCCAGCAGGTTCTCGACGACGAAGCCCTCCCAGCTGGCCCCGGCGACGGGATGGCCGAGGAGCTCGTCGTGGTCCGAGATGCGGAGGAGCGCGTGGACGATTCCGCTGTCGCGAACGTAGACCTTCGGCGACTTGACGAGGCGCTTGCGCACGTTGGCGTGAAGAGGAGGCAGGCGGCGCACCAGCAGCAGATCGACCATCAAGTCCAGGTAGCGGGCGACGGTCTTGCCGTCCACGCCCAAGCTGCGGGCCAGCTTGGCGCCGTTCCATACGCCGCCTTGCGAGTGGGCGAGCATCGTCCAGAAGCGCCGCAGCACGACCGCGGGGACGCGAGGGCCCAGCTCGGGCACGTCCCGCTCCAGGTAGGTGCGCACGAAGCTCTCGCGCCACAGGGCGCTCGCCCGCGCGTCCGGAGCGAGAAACGACAGGGGGAAGCCGCCCCGGACCCACAGGCGCGTCGCCTCCGCCGGTCCCACCTCGCGCACGTCCAGGGGCGTCAGTTCCAAGTGTCCGATCCGGCCCGCCAGGCTCTCTCCCGACTGGCGAAGCAGCTCGACCGACGCGGAGCCCAGGATCAGGAACTGGCCCGCCGGCTCGCCTGCGAAGATGCGCTCGTCGATGACTCCCCGCAGCGTCTGGAAGAGCTCGGGGGCGCGGTGGATCTCGTCCAGGACGACGAGTCGGTCGCGAACGGAACTCAAGTAGCCGGCCGCGTCGGAGAGTCGCTCCAGATGAGCGGGGTTCTCCAAGTCCAGGTAGAGGCCCGGCTCACGCCTGGCCGGTGAGTCGCTGCTCGGTCCGCCGCTCGCGGGTCCTTCGCGGACGCCCTGCTCCGCAACGAACCGGGCCAGGGTCGTCTTGCCGACCTGACGCGGTCCCAACAGCGCAACGGCGGGAAAGAGCTCGAGGTGCGCCAGCAGGCGCTGGTAGATGCGCCGGGGAACGATCGGAGAGCTCATCCCTGCAAATTAGGTGTAGCATTCCAGAATTGCAAGCGCGTTTCAGTGATGCAACTCGAGCCACCGGCGGGAGACATGCCGGCCGGGCCGCGACGACGGCTAGCCGGTCGCTTCTCCGTGCGCCGGAAAGGCCGCCCGGCGGCAAGGCGTCAGCGAACTCGGTGCGTCGCTTCTCCGCGCGCCGGAAAGGGTACTGGCAGCGCCGCGAAATCGAAGGCTCCGGGGAAGTCGGGCTCGACCTCCTTCTGCTTGCCGCTCCAAGTCTCCACGTCGATCCGGTAGACGGCGGTCCGCTTGAGCTCGTCGTCGGTGGTGGGCCGATAGTCGATGCCGGGCTTCAGGTGGGGCGCGTACTTGTCCAGCAGCATCTGGAGGGCGGACTTGGCCTCGACCCGGTCGGACACGACCCGTCCCCTGCCGAACGCCGTCACGCCCGCGTACTCCACGGAGAACTCCAGCGCTTCGGGCGCGGGAAGGAGCCGTCCCATGGCGACGGCGCTGAACGCCACGCGCTCCGCCGCTTCCAGGTTCCGGCGCGTGCGGCCCGTCCTGTGGGTGTGGAGGTAGATTCGCCGCTCGTGGCCGGTCTCCTCGAAGACGAAGAGGTTGGAGTTGAGGAACGGCTGTCCGTCCTCGTCCACGGTGGCCAGGAAGCCGTAGGGCGCGTGCCGAAGGAACGCGGCCGCCCAGGCGTCGTCCTTGCCGCGGTCGCGACGGCGGACGGCGGTGCGCGGGTCGTCGCGGCCGGCGTTGCAGGCTCCAGGCTTCGGCGGGTTGGAGGGAGGGACCGACTGCGGCGGGCTCAAGGAGGATCGGCTCCGGCTGCTGGGGGGTTTGCCGCGACTCGCGGGCGAGTACAAGATACCGGGTGCGCCAAGGATCGCTTCTCGTCCCAAGACGCCTATTGTGCCGCCCCCCTCGTCAGGAGAGCCGCTGGTGACCCGACTTTCGCGCGCCGACAGCAGCCCAACCGCTTCTCCCAGCAGGAGCCCATGCCGGCGTGCCGGCGTCCCAAGCGTTCTCCTTGCGCTGGCCGGCTGGACGTCGGCGTGCATCGGCGACGGGATCCCCGGCTCGGCCGACGCCCCGGACGCCGCGGACGGCATCCTGGTGGACGGGGGCACGGTGGTGGTCATGGACGATGCCGGGACCATTCTCGAGGGCGGCGCGGTGCTGGTGGAGGGCGACCGCATCGCCGCGCTGCTGGACGCGACGGCGCCTCGGCCCCAGGGCGTCCGGGTGATCGACGCCGCCGGACACCTGGTGATCCCGGGGCTGGTCAACGCCCACGGACACGCCGCGATGTCGCTCCTTCGGGGACTTGCCGACGACCTGCCGCTGATGACGTGGCTGGAGCGGCACATCTTCCCGGTGGAGGCGGAGCTGGTCGCTCCCGACTTCGTGTACTGGGGCACCTTGCTGGCGGCTGCCGAGATGCTGCGCAACGGCACCACCACCTTCGCGGACATGTACTACTTCCGGGACGACGTGGCTCGGGCGGCGGTCCAGGCGGGGATCCGAGCGGTGACGGGTCCCGGGATCATCGGCTTCCCGGCGCCCGACTTTCCCACTCCCGATGCGTCGCTCCAGGACGCCGCCTCGTTCCTGGAGAAGTACCGGGACCACCCGCTGATCGTTCCCGGCGTGTCGGCCCACGCCCTCTACACCACGCCCCTGGACGCCGTGGAGCGAGCGGCCCGGCTGGCGGTCGAGCACGACGCCGTCTTCCAGATCCACGCGGCGGAAGACGCCAGCGAGGACTCCACCACCCGAGCGGCGACGGGGATGGGCGTCGTGGAGGCGCTGGGGTCGGCCGGCGTGCTGCGCCCGGGCACCGTGCTTGCCCACGCCGTCTACCTCTCCGATCAGGACATCGCCCAGATCGCCGCGTCGGGCGCCGGGATGGCGCACAACCCCCAGAGCAACATGAAGCTGGGCATTGCCGCAGCCTCTCCGGTCCCCAAGGCCCTGGCCTCCGGCATTCCCGTGGGGCTCGGGACCGACGGCCCCGCAAGCAACAACGACCTGGACCTCTTCGACGAGATGGACGCGGCCGCCAAGCTCCACAAGTTCGTCTCCGGTGATCCGTCGGTCCTCCCGGCCGAAGCCGTCTTCCGCATGGCGACGGCGGACGGAGCCCGCGCTCTGAACCTCCACGACCGGATCGGCTCGCTGGAGCCCGGAAAGCTGGCCGACCTCGTGCTGCTGGACGCGGGCAGGCCCGGCCTGACGCCGCTGTACCGCGTCTACTCGCACCTGGTCTACGCAGCCCGAGGGAGCGACGTGGCGACGGTGCTGGTGAACGGTCGGGTAGTCGTGGAGAGGGGGCGCGTGGTGTCGGTGGACGAGCAGGAAGTCATGGACCGTGCCCGGGGCTTCGCAGGCCGGGTGCGGGAGGTCGTGGAGCGGGTGGCGGACGAGGCCCGTTGACGCCGGGGCGAGCCCGTGCCACTGTACAGCACGGGTTACTGCCCATCCGAGCGACTTCATGAAGACAACTGCCATGGGGGGATAGCCAGACAGCATGAAATCCCTAAAGATCACTCCCGACTTCACGTTCATCGCGTCACCGGGCCAATTCATCGCGTCACCGGGCCAGCAGGTCAAGATGAACCTGCTGGACGCCCTGTCTCGCGAGCAACAAAAACAGGTGGAGCGGGCCCGCAAGGCGGGAAGGGCGGTCGACATCAACGGCAAGATCGTGGTCTCTTTCCTGGAGGTCGGAGAGGACGAGGACAAGATGACGGAACTTCCCGGCGTCGGCGTAGTTCTCGACAGTGAAATAAAGTTCGACGCCAAGCCGAGAGCTATGGAATTGATCCGCGATGTCCTGGATGTGCTGACCAGCGCGTGTGTCCGCAAGAAGCCGATAAAGGTCCGCACGCAACTGGGAGAAGGCTCTTACAAGGTGACGCGCTTGGGCATAGAGGAGAACAGCACGTTGCTGACTTTCGCGAAGGAAGTGCCCACAGGTAGTTGAGCTTGCGTTGAGCCTGCTCTATCCCGTAAAGCATAAAGGAGGTATCCATCATGGCTGATGAAAAGCGTTTTCGTGTATCGGCAGAGTGTTGGCACCAAGGCGATAGTCGTAGTGACCTGCACGCTTGCATTCTGGACTCCTGCGTTTGATAGGGTCCTGAAGTTGCTGGAAACCATGGGATCAGTGGGATGGAATGCGGGGATCACGATTGCCGCAGCGATTGTCGGCAGCCGCATCGCGCTTGCTTTCCCGCTCCGCCGTCGGCTGCGTGAAGACTAATCTGCCTTCTGCGACGAGCGTACACAAGACATTGCCCAAACGAGCTTCCTGATCTCGAACACTCCGTCGGTGCGAGTCGCCCGCTTCCTGAGGGGCTGGTTTCGGGGCCAAGCCCTGCACGCCGAGTGGGGGAGCGGCGAAGGGAAGGCGGGCGCTGACGGCGGAAGCGCTTGGCCTCCCGAAGTTGCCGGAGTGCGTGCCGAGACCCGCGAGGTCGCGAGCCACGCATGGTCGGGCCGTCCGCCCGTTCGCGCCCGATGGTACGTGCGGGAGCGTGCGCGACGGCCGCTCCCGGGATGGCTCCTGCTGCACGGCGTCGCTGTGCAGGGACCCGACCATCCGGCGCTGGTGCGCTTCGCCGCGGCGGTGGCGTCGTCGGGCGCGGCCGTCATGGTCCCGGAGGTTCCGACCTGGAGCCGACTCGACCTGGACCCGGCGCCGGCCGATCCGATCGTGGAGCGGGCGGTGGAGTACCTGATCGGGGACTCGATGGTCGCGCCGGGGGGCGTCACGCTCGCCGGCTTCTCCTTCGGCTGCCCCCAAGCCATCCGGCTGGCCGCGGAGCTGGGGACGACCGGACGCCTGCGGGGAGTCGTCGGCTTTGGCGGGTACTGCGACCTGGAGGCGGCGGTCCGGTTCGGCCTGACGGGCGCCTACGAGCACGAGGGTCGGCCGCGACGCGCCGAGCCCGACCCCTACGGTCGCTGGGTGCTCGGCGCCAACTACCTGCACCGAACTCCGGGCTGCGAAGGAGCGGAGGAGGCGTCGGAAGCCCTGCGAGCGCTGGCGCGAGAGGCGGGCGAACGGGGCCTGCTGGCGTGGGACCCCTTCTACGACGCCATGAAGTCGGAACTCGCCGCCCCGATGTCCGCCCGCAACCGCGAGCTCTTCCGCGTCTTTGCTCCCCCCGCCGGAGCCGAGCCCGACGCGGCCGCTGCCGAGCGCATCGTCCCGCTGATCGCGCGCGCGGCCCGTCGCGCCCACCCGCACCTCGAGCTGCCCAGGTCGCTGGACGTGGCCGCGCTGCCCCCGGTGCGCCTCCTCCACGGCCTCGACGACCCCCTCGTGCCCTTCACCGAGACCCTGGCGCTGGAGCGCCGGCTTCGGGAAGCAGACCCGGCGGTGGATCTGCGTACTACCGTCACGAGTCTCTTCGGCCACGCCCGCGAGGCCGCGCCGATGCGCTCCCGGCCCGGCGAAGCGGTTCGCTTCCTGGCCGCCATGCGGGAGATGCTCTCGCTGTCGGGTTAGCTCAGCAGTCGGCCTCCTCCAGCCGATGGCATGGCCCGGCCAGAAGCAAGATGCGTCTGGAAGCTGGGCGTTTGGATAGCTGGATCGGCCTACGTTCGCGGTTGTGACCCCGGGTTGCGAGCGAGGGATGCGGGCGCGGCTCGTGTGGCCGTTCCGCTTGACCTGCTCTCCCATGCCGCGTATCGTCCATCCGGTGGGGTTGCCCGACGGGGTGCTCCTCATGCCCAAGGAGACCAATGGTACGCTTCGACATGTTGCCGCGCTTGGCTCCCGACTTCCACTGCGACACCGTTGGGGAGGCCCTCGCCGAGGTTTCCAGACGAAAGGCGTCTCCAATCGCCGAGGACGCAGCGACCCGGTTCGACCGATCTCCCTACGGGGGCTACCGCGTCTTCACCGTCTCGCTGAGCTTCGCGATGGACATGCTTGAGGACCCTGTAGTCTCGAGAAGGTTCGTGAGCACCGAACCGCCAGGACCCTCTCTTTACGACCAGGATCCGATCTAGCCATGGAAGGCAACAAGAATCCAGCTGAATGCAATCGATGAACGGCAGTCCGTTTTCATACGGACAAACTTCACAGGGACGATGCATTCCGCAACCGCCGCTGGGCTCGAAACTGATTCCCGGCGCCAAGCTCCCAGGTACGTTCTAACGCACAACGACAAGATGCACGACCCCAAAGGATCCGCCATGTCCAACCCCAGTCCCTCCGTGCCGTCCATCCTTCGCCCCGCCCCAGCCCAAGACAAGAAGCCACCGGCCGCCGGCGAAGGCTTCTCGTCCCCGCGCCTTGCACCCGCGCGCATCGTCGCCGTGGCCAACGCCGTCCTGGCCTTCGCATCCGTGCTGGGCGCCGTTCCCCTTCAAGCTCAGCTCGCCACCCAGCAGCTCGACGCCCTCCGCCCCCGCAACATCGGCCCGGCGGTGATGAGCGGGCGGATCGTGGACTTGGCCGTCGTCGAGTCCGACCCGATCAAGTTCTACGTCGCGTCGGCCACCGGCGGCGTCTTCAAGACGGCGGACAACGGGATCACCCTGCTTCCCGTCTTCGAGAGCGAAGGGACCCATTCCGTCGGGGCGATCGCGGTTCACCAAACGGACACGTCGGTTGTGTGGGTTGGCACCGGCGAGCGCGCCAACCGCCAGAGTTCGTCGTGGGGCGACGGCGTGTACAAGAGCACCGACGGCGGCGCCACCTGGACCAACATGGGACTGCGGGAAAGCCGACACGTTGGCCGGATCGCCCTGCACCCGGACGACTCGGAGCTCGTGTACGTCGCGGCGATGGGCCACCTGTGGGGACCGAACGACGAGCGGGGGCTCTACCGAAGCGCCGACGGCGGCGACAGCTGGACGCGCATCCTTCACGTGGACGAGAACACGGGCGCGGTGGACGTAGCGCTGGACCCCGAAGACCCGCAGATCGTGTACGCCGCGACGTACCAGCGGAGGCGCCGGCCCTGGGGGTTCCACGGCGGCGGTCCCGGCAGCGCGCTGTACCGGAGCGCCGACGGAGGCGACAGCTGGGAGCGGCTCTCCGGCCCGTCGATCGACCGGGGGCTGCCCGAAGGGGAGCTTGGACGCATCGGCATCTCGCTCTACCGCAGCGACCCGCGAATCGTGTACGCGAGCGTCGAGCAGGGATGGCGCTACAACGCCTCCACCGCATACGGGGAGCGGCGCGCGGGCGTCTACCGCTCCGAGGACGGGGGCGATACGTGGACGCACATGAGCGACTGGAACCCGCGTCCCATGTACGCGAGCCAGATCCTCGTCGACCCCAACGACGACCAGCGCGTCTACATGGTCAACAGCTACTCGTTCTCCGACGACGGAGGCAAGACCTTCACCGTTCCCCCGCAAAGCCTGCACGGAGACGACCGGCTGGTGTGGGTCGATCCCTCCGACTCGCGCCACGTGATGAAGGCCGACGACGGCGGGTTGGGCATCTCCTACGACCGGGGATTGACGTGGCTGTACATCTCGGACTTGCCCGTCAGCCAGTACTACCGGGTCGCGGTGGACATGGCGCGGCCGTACAACGTCTACGGCGGACTTCAGGACAACGGATCGTGGATGGGTCCCAGCGAGACGCTGCGCAGCGCGGGGATACTCGCCGGCGACTGGCGGAAGCTGGGCGGCGGCGACGGCTTCGTGAACATCCCGGACACGACCACCAACACGATCGTGTACACCGAGTCCCAATACCTGGGGCTCTCTCGCCTCGACCTGCGCACCGGCGAACGCACAGCCATCCGTCCCGGCGACCCCCGGGGGCACATCGCCGCCCGGCGCAACTGGGAGACGTGGAAGGAGATCGGTCCCCCCGAGGAGCAGCGCCTGGGCAACGCGATGGCGCCGGCGAACTGGGACGGGCCGTTCATCCTTTCCCCCCACGACGCCTCCACCCTCTACGCGGGCACCGACGTGCTGTGGAAGTCCACCGACCGGGGCGACTCGTGGCTGTCGCTGGGCGCCTTGACCACCGGCGTGGACCGGCGCTCCCTGCCGATCATGGGGCAGATGCCCCACGAGACGCTGCCGTCCCTCGACGACGGGATTCCGTACTACCCGACGATCTCCGCAATAGCCGAAAGCCCGCTGTTGGAAGGGCTCCTGTACGTGGGTACCGACGACGGGCGTCTGCACGTTTCGCGAGACCGCGGCGGAGAGTGGCGGGAGCTGACGGGCGGATTCCCGGGGTTGCCCGAGGGCGCGTGGGTCTCGGGGATCGAGCCGTCGCGCCACCACGAGGCAAGGGTGTACGCGGTCTGGAACAACTACCGCAACGACGACTACGGCAACTACCTGTACAAGTCCGACGACTACGGCGAAACGTGGGCTTCGCTGGCGGACGGGCTGCCGCCGGAGCGAGTCCTGCGCACACTTCGCGAAGACTTGCGCAACCCGTCCGTGCTGTACCTGGGCGCCGAGATCGGTCTCTTCTACACGATGGACGGCGGGGGCACGTGGATCGAGCTTCGCGGCGGGATGCCGACGCTGGCCTTCAACGACATCGCCCTCCATCCTCGCGAGAACGATCTTGTGCTGGGCACCCACGGCCGGGGCGTGTGGATACTCGACCAGATCAACGCCCTGCAGGAGCTGTCCCCGGAGGTCATGGAGAAGCCCGCCCACCTCTTCACGACGGAGCCGGCCGTGCAGTGGCGGCGAGAGGGCCGGGGCGCCCACGCCGGCGACGTCCACTTCGCCGGCGAGAACCCGCCCGTCGGCGCGATCCTCGACTACTGGCTGGCCCAGGAGGCCGACAGCGGCTCGGTGGCGCTGGCGGTGGAGGACGCCTCCGGCGCCGAGGTCGCGCTTCTGGAAGGCGGCGTCGCGCGGGGCATGAACAGGGTCGTGTGGGACCTGCGGCACCGCGCGGCGGAGGCGGCGACGCGCAGCGCCCCCTCCGGCCGGCCGCGACGGGGACCGCTGGCGGCGCCGGGCCTCTACGCGGTCCGGCTGCGGGCCGCCGGCGCCGAGTCGGTGCAGTCGGTGGAAGTGCGGGAGGACCCGCGGATCAGGGCGTCGCCCGGCGTGCGCGCCGCGTGGACTCGGGGCTTGCTGGAGCTGTCGGAGGCCGGGGCGCGGGCCATGGCGGGAGCGGAGAGCGCCCGTGCGGCGCTGGCCGAGCTGGGCGAGGATACGACGGGACCGGAGGCGGCCCAGCTTCGCGAGCTGGAGCGCGAGTTCGACGAGCTGGCGAGCCGGATCGCTCGCCTGGCAGGCGACGTCGAAGGCGTCGTGGCGCCGCTCACGCAAGACCAGAGGAGCCGCCGCGCATTCTACATGGAGATGCTCGACACGCTGGAGGCCGAGCTGGCCGACGCTGTTTCCTGATCGGCCCCGCGGACTACATTCAACCATCTTGCACGCGCTTCACGTTACCCGTACCAGGCAATCGCCATGAAGACTCGCCTCTCGCGGCTCGCGCCGACCGCTCTCGCCCTTGCTCTCGTCGCCGGAGGTTGGAGCGCCGCCGCTTTCCGGACCGCCGCCCAGCTCCCGGCCCTCGACGAGCCGCTCCCCCCGGACCCCGACGTCGTCACCGGCGCCCTCGACAACGGTCTCCGCTACTTCATCCACGAGAACGGCCGCCCCGAGAACCGGGCGCTGCTGCGGCTCGTCGTGAACGTCGGCTCCATCGTCGAGGACGAGGACCAGCTGGGCCTTGCCCACTTCGTGGAGCACATGGCCTTCAACGGCACCCGCAACTTCGAGAAGTCGGCGCTGGTGGACTACCTGGAGTCGATCGGCATGGCGTTCGGTCCGCACATCAACGCCTACACCAGCTTTGACGAGACGGTGTACATGCTGCAGCTGCCCATGGACGACCCCGAAGCGCTCGTCACCGGCTTCCAGATACTGCAGGACTGGGCGGCAGGTCAGCTCTTCGACCCCGAGGAGGTCGACAAGGAGCGGGGCGTGGTCGTCGAGGAGTGGCGCGGCCGCCGAGGCGCCATGGCGCGCATCCAAGACCAGCAGGTGCCGGTCCTGTTCGAAGGGTCGCTGTACGCCGAGCGTCTTCCCATCGGCAACCCCGAGGTGCTGGAGACGGCGCCGCCCGAGACCTTGCGCCGCTTCTTCGACGACTGGTACCGCCCCGGCCTGATGGCGGTGGTCGCCGTCGGCGACTTCGACGCGTCCCGAATCGAAGGCATGGTGGAGGAGTACTTCGGCGAGCTGCGCAACCCGGAATCCCCGCGTCCCCGGACGACGGCCGAAGTGCCCATCGACCATCCGGCCCGCGTTGCGGTCGCCACCGACCCGGAGATGCCCCAGAGTCAGGTCGCCCTCCTCTACAAGCAGCCGCCCCAAAGCTTGAAGACGGTGGCCGACTTTCGGCGGGGCCTGTTGCAGGACCTCTATTCGGGAATGCTCAACGCGCGACTGGACGAGCTTCGCCTGCAGCCCGACCCGCCCTTCGTCTTTGCAGGGACTGGTCGGGGCGGCTTCGTGCGCGGAGTGGACGCCTACCAGATGATGGCCTTCGTCACCGAAGGCGGCGTGGAGCGGGGGATGGACGCCCTGCTGACCGAGGCCGAGCGCGTGGCGCGTCACGGCTTCACCGCCACCGAGCTGGAGCGCCAGAAGGTCGAGGCGACCCGTTCCTACGAGCGCCAGCTCGCCGCAAGGGAGACCCAGGAGTCGGCCGCCCTGGCTGCGCGCTACATCCGCGTGTTCTTGGAAGACAGAGCCTACCCCAGCATTGAAACGGAGGCGGCCCTCGCCGAGGCCTTCCTGCCCGGCGTCACGCTGGAGGAGACCAACGCCTTGGTCTCGGAGGGGATCACCGAGGAGGGGCGCGTGGTGCTGGTGGGGGCGCCGGAGAAGGAAGGAGTGGAGACGCCTTCGGAAGAGGCGCTGAACAACGTCTTCGCGTCCGTGGCGGCCAAGGACGTGGCGCCCTACGAAGACGCCGCCGTGGACGCTCCCCTTCTCCCGGAGCCGCCGACGGGCTCGGCCGTGACGTCGGAGGAAGTCGTGGAAGCGGTGGGCGTCACGGTTTGGACGCTCGAGAACGGCGTCAGGGTCGTGCTCAAGCCGACCGACTTCAAGGACGACGAGATACGCTTTGCCGCGACGAGTCCGGGCGGCACTTCGCTGGCCGCGGACGACGTCTTCGAAAGCGCCGACGTGGCGTCCCAGATCGTGGGCGACGGAGGCGTGGGGGAGTTCGACCAGACGGCGTTGCAGAAGAAGCTCGCGGGCACCGTGCTGGAGGTGAGACCGACGATAGCGGAGCTCTCGGAGGGGTTCCGGGGTTCGGCGTCGCCGAAGGACGTCGAGACGGCGCTTCAGCTGGTGCACCTGTACTTTACGGCCCCCCGCAAGGACGAAGGAGCTCTGGGATCCTTCAAGGCTTTGATGGCCGGGTTCTTTGCCAACGCGTCCTCCAACCCCGACATGGCGTTTGCCGACACGGTGGCCACGACCATGTCCCAGGACCACCCCCGGGCCAACGTCTTTCCCGATCCGGAAGACGTCGAGAGGATCGAGTTGGACGCCGCCTTCGACTTTTATCGGGAGCGCTTCGCCGACGCCGGCGACTTCACCTTCTACTTTGCCGGCGCCTTCGAGCTGGACGCCATGCGGCCCTTGGTGGAGCAATACCTGGGCGGGCTGCCGAGCGAAGGCCGCGCCGAGACGTGGCTCGACGTGGGGATCGATCCTCCCTCCGGCGTGATCGAGAAGGTCGTGCGCATGGGCGTGGAGCCCCAGAGCACCACCCAGATCATCTTCGCGGGCGACGGCGAGTACTCGGTGCGGGAGCGAAGCGCCGTCGCCGCGCTGGCCGACGTCCTGGAAATCCGCCTCCGGGAGCTTCTTCGCGAGGACTTGGGAGGCACCTACGGAGTCGGCGTGTCCGGCGTTCTTTCATACCGGCCCGACGAGGAGTATCGGGTAAGCATCGACTTCGGCTCTGCCCCCGATCGCGCCGACGAGCTGGCCGCGGTCGTCTTCGAGGAGATCGAGCGGCTGAAGACGGACGGCCCCGACGCCGAGACCGTGGCGAAGGTGCGCGAGACGCAGCGCCGCGCCAAGGAGACCAGCCTTCGCCAGAACTCGTACTGGATCAACCAGATGCGGAGCTTCGATCAGCAGGGGCGCGACTACGCCGACATTCCCAGCTACGATCAGATCGAGGCGTGGTCCGCCGCCGACGTGCGCGCCGCGGCCCAGCGCTACCTGCGCCTGGACCAATACGCCAAGTTCGTGCTGTTGCCGGAAGAGCCAGTGCCGTGAGGACGGCTTCGGTCGTCGGGAGCGTCGCCGGACGCGTTCCGGAGCTGGCGTCCCGAAGCGCTCCGCAACGGGCGCATCGCGCGAGCGGGAGCACGTGCAGGCGCACCTCGCCCCTCCCTTCGCCGCTCCGCTCCGCCCTGGCGGGCCGCTTCGGCGACCGCTTCTCCACGGCGGCGGCCGTGTGCGAGCACCACGGCAAGGACGACTCCCATCACGCCATTGCACCGCCCGACGCCGTCGTGGCCGCGCGTTCCACCGACGAGGTGGCCTTCGCCGTCGGCGAGTGCGCCCGGCATGGGGTTCCAGTGATCCCCTTCGGCGCGGGCACGTCGATCGAGGGCCACGTGCAGGCCGTGCGCGGCGGCGTCTCCCTGGACCTGGCCGGGATGAACCGGGTGCAGGCCGTGCGCCCCGACGACATGGACGCCACCGTTCAGGCCGGCGTCACGCGGCGCCAGCTCGACCGCGCGCTCAAGGGTACCGGCCTCTTCTTCTCGGTGGACCCGGGGGCCGACGCCACCCTTGGGGGCATGGCCGCCACCGCGGCTTCGGGCACGACCACCGTGCGCTACGGCGCAATGCGCGACAATGTGGTCTCGCTCGTCGCCGTCCTGGCGGACGGGTCGGTGGCGCGCACTGGCGGGCGCGCCCGCAAGTCGGCGGCCGGCTACGACCTGACCAGCCTCCTCGTCGGCTCAGAAGGCACGCTGGGCGTGATCACCGAGCTGGTGGTGCGCCTGCACCCGGTCCCCGAGGCCGTCGCCGCGGCCGTCTGCGCCTTCCCGGAGTTGGCCGGGGCCGTGGCGTCGGTCGTGCAGGTGGTCCAGGCCGGCGTGCCTGTCGCCCGCTGCGAGCTGCTGGACGCGACGGCCATGTGCGCCGTCAACCTCTACTCCGGGCTCGACTGCGCCGAGTCGCCCACTGTCTTCTTCGAGTTCCACGGGACCGAAGCGGAAGTGGCCGCCCAGGGGGAGCTGGCGCAGGAAGCGTGCCGGGAGCTGGGCGGGGCCGACTTTCGGTACGCCCGCCGGCAGGAAGAGCGGCGCCGGCTGTGGAAGGCGCGCCACGACGCCTATCCCGCCCTGCTGGCGATGCGCCCCGGCTGTCGGGGGCTGACCACCGACGTGTGCGTGCCCGTGTCGCGTCTCGCGCAGTGCATCGCCGAAAGCATCGAGGACATGAAGACGGCCACGGTTCCGTGGGGGATCGTCGGTCATGCGGGCGACGGCAACTTTCACGTCGCGTTCGTCTTGGACATGGACTCGCCCGCAGAAGTGGCGGAGGCGGAAGGGTTCAACGAGCGCATGATCGCCCGGGCGCTGGCGATGAACGGCACGTGCACCGGCGAACACGGAATCGGGATGGGGAAGCGCCGCTTTCTGGAAGCCGAGCACGGCGAGGCGACGGTCGCGGCGATGCGCGCCGTAAAGCAGGCGCTGGACCCGCGAGGGATCATGAACCCGGAGAAGGTGCTGCCGTAGCGGGAGCCGGCGTCCTTTGCAGGCGACGCGCAGCATCTTGCCATGGCAACGCGCGTGCCGAGGGGGTCCTCACAAGACGGGCGACGAGTCGGAAGTCGCCGGTCCCGTCCTCGCCGCCTTCCTCGCCTGCGCGGTTGCCAGCCCAACCGAGAGCGCGATCCAGAAGCCGGCCAACGGGACCGCCGTCATGGCCAAGGCGGCGACGCCCAGCCCGAACAAGGCCAGAAATCCGTCGATCCCGACTCCAGCCACGTCGCCGCCCCGGTACAGGAAGACGTCCACGACCGGCTTCGCCTTGTACTTCGCCCTCGAAGACACGACGCTGAAGAGCGTCTCTCGTGCCGGCCGGGAAACGGCGTACCGGACTGCGCGGTGGACGGCGTCAAGAACGAGCATCACGCCCAGCACTGGCCAGGTCGCCAAGCTCGCAAAGCCCACGAGGGTCACCAGCGCAAGGATCGACAGGGTCGGGCCGATGCCGAACCACCTGATCAAGCGAGCGGTCACGAACACCTGCAGCAGCAGGGTCGCCGACTGCGCCACGAAGTTGAAGTAGGCAAAGCTGCCCACCCGCTGGCTGAAGGTGTCGGTGGCGTTGAGGATCAAGTTCGCTTCGGCGAAGTAGATCATGGTGTTGGAGACGGCCATGAAGACCACCCAGAGCCCGATCCCCAGCATGTACGGTGAAGTGGCCACGATCTTGGCGCCCTCCCAGAACGAGCCGCCGACGGCCGCCCTGGAGTGGCGGGCGCCGCCCGAGCGTTCCAGCAACTCCGCAGCCGGCGTGGTCTTCGGCTGCGTCGTCTTGCGGTCGATCGCCAGCATCACGAGAACGGCGCACACGTAGAAGGCGCACGACGCCAGCATGAGGCCCGACGGCAGGTACGCCGACTCGCCGGCGACTTGGCTCGCCAACCCCGTCAGCCAGCTTCCGACGATGGAGCCCAGCGTGCCGCCGGCCCCGATGAAGGCGAAGAGCCGCTTGCCCTGGTCGAAGCTGAAGACGTCCACCATGAACGCCCAGAAGACGCTGGTCATGAAGAGATTCACGACGCTGAGCCAGACGTAGAAGACGTAGCCGACGCCCTGGGCCACTGTCGTCTCGGCGTCCGTGCCCACGAGGCCGCCCCCCGTCGCGGCGTCCCACGCCAGAAGTCCGGCAAACCCCAGCAGGCACGTGGTCACGAACAAGTACCAAATCGGGACGAATCGGCGCCGATTCGTGCGCGCCACTACGCCGCCGAAGGCCAAGACGACCACCAGCGACGCCGCCGACGTCGCGACGAACAGCCAACGCAGGTCGTCCATCCCCCTCGACACGCCCATGGCGTCCCGCACGGGGCGCAGGAAGAAGTACCCGCACAGGAGGAGGAAGAAGAAGAGAGCGGAAAGCAGCGCCAAGGGGCGCTCCTTCGGCGCCATGCCGCGCAGGGTGACGACGCTGAACCCCAGCACCGTCGCCGCGGCGACGAGCCAAGCGACCCAGGCGACGGGCGAAGCGACCCACTGGCCTAACCAAGACGACACTTGCAGCGTTCCTGTCCCAAGCGTTCCCGTCCCAAGAGGGGGTTGCGACTCCTCCGCGCTGCCGGGCGTGCGCCGGAGGCTCGACTGCTACCGATCAGCTTGACCGCTACCGATTAGAACGTCATCTTTCGCCAAGGGCAAGTCGCCTCGCCTGTGGGGCAAGGCGTCCGTGGGCAAGCCGCCCGTGGGGCAAAGGCGTCGGTGGACAAGCCGCTTCGCTCCTGTGAGGCGGACCGCCCACAGCCGCTGCAACGAGCGTCCTCGCCCGTCGTCGTCCCGCTTGCCTGTCGCCTTCGCGTCGCCTGTGAGCCTACACGCCTTTCCGACCCGCCTGCTCACGTCCGCGATCGGCGTCCGGCCTGCCGAGGCACGCGCAGTAGTGCTTTCGGGCGCCTACTTCTTCTTCGTCCTCTCGGCGTACTACGTCATTCGCCCGATTCGAGAGGAGATGGCCGTTGCCAGCGGCGTGGAAAACATCCCGTGGCTCTTCACCGGCACCCTTGCGGGAACGCTGTTGGTCCATCCCCTCTTCACGACGGCCGTGTCCCGCTGGCCCCGCAGGCGCTTCGTATCCACCGCGTACCGCTTCGCCATGGCAAACTTGGCCCTGTTCTTCGTGCTGATGAAGACGTTGCCGGACGAAGCGACGGTGTGGGTAGGGCGGGTGTTCTTCATATGGCTCGCGGTGTTCAACCTCTTCGTGATCTCGATCTTCTGGTCCTTCATGACCGACATCTTCCGGGATGGACAGAGCCGTCGGCTCTTCGGGCTCGTGAGCGCCGGAGGCGGTCTTGGAGCGATCGCTGGATCGGCAGTCACCGCGTTTCTGGCCACGAAAGTGGGACCGATCAACTTGCTCTGGTTCTCAGTCGTCCTGATCGAGTGCGCCGTGTGGTGCGTCGGCCGGCTGGACGGCATCTCCATGGCCCGGCCGGACGACTCCCGCGCCGACTCCGCCGCGGAAACCGCCGACCAGATCATCGGAGGCTCCGCGTGGGACGGCATCAAGCGCTTGTCCGGCTCGCCCTACTTGCTGGGCATTTCCGCGTTCATGCTGCTCTTCACGGTGGGATCGACCTTTCTATATCAGATCCAGGCCGAGATCGTCTCCACCACCTTTGTCGGCTCGGCGGAGCGCACAGCCGTCTTCGCGCGGCTCGACCTGGCCGTCAACATATTGTCCCTGTTTGCTCAGATACTTGTCACTGGGCGGCTTCTCAAGTGGCTCGGCGTCGGGATCACGCTTGCGCTGTTGCCCCTGATCAGCGCAATCGGGTTCGCCGCCCTGGGGACCGCGCCCGTGCTCGCCGTCTTCGTCGTCTTCCAAGTCGTCAGGCGAGCCGGGGACTACGCCGTCGCGCGTCCAACGAGAGAGGTCCTCTACACTGTCCTCTCCCGAAGCGAGAAGTACAAGGCAAAGAACTTCAACGACACCTTCGTCTACCGTACCGGCGACCAGGTCGGCGCATGGTCCTTCGCAGGTCTCTCCATGCTGGGCCTGGGCACTTCGGCAGTGGCGCTGGTGATGGTGCCGGTGTCGGTGGCGTGGTTGCTGGTGGCGTTGTGGCTGGGCAGGCAGAGACGCGCCCTGGCCGGAGGGTCGCCTTGAACGCCAGCGGAGGCCCGAGGGACGGAACGGCCGGAGGGGGTTGGTCCAATTGGTATTGGCGACGAGGCGTTCCGCTGATCGCCGGCTCGAGCGCGCTTGCAGCCGTCGCCGTCGTCGTGGACTGGCTGGGGGGTTTCGGCGCAGTGGCCTCCCAGGCCACCGACGGCGACTCCCAGGAGCTGGACGTGGTTGTCGCCGCAAGCGTGCTTTCGTTGTGCCTGCTGGCGTGCCGGCGCCTGGTGCGGCACGAGGCCGGCGCCTGCGCCCGCTCCACTCAAGTCGAGCCCCTGGCCGGTGGTCGGCACGGCGCGCGCGCCGAAGTCGTGCTGGTGATCGTCGTGATCGCGGCTGGCGTCGCGCTGCACTCGTACTTCCTGGACCTGCCGCTGCGGTTCGACGAAAGCCTGACAGTCTTCGAGTTGGCGTCCCAGTCGTTCGGCACGGCCGCAAGTTCGTACCATACCCCCAACAACCATGTGCTGCACACCTTGGTCGTGTGGGTTGCGCACCAGCTCGGCGACTGGAATCGGATCGTTTGGCGACTGCCGGCGTTCCTCTCGTTCTGCCTTCTGCTTCCGGCGATTTGGTGGTTCGCGCGTCGGGAGTACGGCCCGACGGCCGCCGCGTTCACGACCGCCCTCGTGGCCTGCACGCCCTACTTCGTCGAGTTCGGCACCCAAGCGCGGGGCTACACGCTGCTTCTGCTCCTGTTCGCGGGGGCGCTGCTCTGCGGCCAATCCATTGTGCGGAAGCCGGCAAGCACTGGTCTGTGGGCGACGTGGGCCGCGACGATCGGCCTCGGCTTCTTCACCATACCGCTGATGGCGTCTCCGGCGGCAGCGACCGCGCTCTGGATGGTGCTGGCGCGTTGGCGCCGATGCGGCCGCGAGGGACTGGGGTCGTTCGCGCTCAAGACCGCGGGATGGTCGGCGGCGGCGCTCGTCTTTGCTGGAGCTTTGTACGCGCCGATCCTGGCTGCGCAGGGGATCGACGGCGTGCAGGCGGCTCTTTCGGGCTTCGGCCTTCTCGGCGTAACTCCACGCCGACTCCTGTGGTATCCTGTCGTGGTATGGTACCGCTGGCACTGGACGAGTCCCGCCTGGGTTCAGGGCGCGCTGCTGGCGCTGGTTGTTGTCGGCAGCGCCGTGCCGGCCCGCGCGTGTGGGCGCGCGGGGGCGCTCCTTGCGGCAACGATCGTCGTCGCGACGGTCATGTTCTTGATCAAGCCGGTCATGTTTTCGCCACGTATGCTGATCTGGATGCTGTTGGTGCTCATGATCCTGGCGGGCGCAGGAGCGGCGCTCGTGTTCCAGGGGATGGCGGGCCGGGCGAAAGCGCGTTGGCCGAGCCTCGCCGCGCCGTCCAGACAGGTCGCTGCCGCATGCGGCGCGGTGCTGTTGCTTCTTTGCGGATACGGATGGGTGACGCAGCCCGACACGACCCGAGTGTACGGACAAAACAGCATTCTGGCGCGATCGCTGCCGGCCATGGCGTTCTTGGTTGCGGAAAGCGTTCGGGACGGCGACTACTTCACCATCCACAACAGGATTGCGATTTCCACGGTCTTGTACATGAGAAGCTTTCGCCGTGTCGACATGGACGCAGGCTGGTACTATCCCATGGGCAGGCCGCGGAGCCGCTGGTCGGTTCACCGAGTGTCGGCCCCTGCGGGCGGGCGAGCGTCGGATTCGTCCGCCGGCGAACTTCTCGGGGACATGGCGCAGGGGCGGCTCTTCGTCTTTCAGGCCAAGGGGTTTCTCGGCGAAAGAGCGTTCGGCGCCGAAGGCATGACGGCCCCGGAGTTCCTGGAGGCGCGGGGCTCCAGCCACGAGCTGATCGCCGCCTTCGACGACGGAAGCGTCCACGTGCTGGACGACTGGACCAGGCATCCGTGAAGAACGACTCCCGCGGCGAGGGCACGTCGCTCGCTCCCGCAGGCCGTCCCCGCGCAGCCGTCTGCCCACCGACGGACGGGCGGCGTTCCGGCTGGCTGTGGCGGCGGGGCGTTCCGCTGACCGCCGGCTTGAGTGCGCTGGCGGCGGTCGCGGCCGGTGCGGACTGGCTGTGGGAGTTCGGCGTAGTGGCCGCCCAATCCGGCGACGGCGATCCCGAAGAGCTGGCAGTCGTCGTCGCTGCAAGCGTCCTCTCGTTGTGCCTGCTGGCGTGCTGGCGCATTGCGTCACCCGGGGCCTACGCCCTCTCGGCCAAGGTCGCGCCGGCGACCGGCGGGCGGAGCGCGCGCTCCGAAGTCGTCCTTGCGGCGGTCGTGACCGCGGTGGGCGTTGCGGCGCCCCTGTACTCCTTGGACCTGCCCTTGCGCTTCGACGAGAGCATCACCGTGGACTTCGCGTCCCAGACGTTCGGCACGGTCGTGAGCAGGTACGACACCACCAACAACCATGTGCTGCACAGCTTGCTGGTTTGGGTCGTCCACCAGTTCGGCGCCTGGAGTCGGATCGCTTGGCGACTGCCGGCGTTCTTCTCGTTCTGCCTTCTGCTTCCGGCGCTGTGGTGGTTCGCGCGTCGGGAGTACGGCCCGACGGCCGCCGCATTCGCAACCGCCTTCCTGGCGAGCACGCCCTTCTTCTTCAAGTTCGCCACCAACGCGCGGGGCTACACATTGCTGCTGCTCCTGTTCGTGGGAGCGTTGCTCTGCGGCCAATCCCTTGTGCAAAGGCCGGAGAGAAGAGGGTTGTGGGCGGCATGGGCCGCGACGATCGGCTTGGGCTTCTTCACCATACCATTGATGGTGTTTCCAGCTGCAACGACCGCGATCTGGATGGTGCTGGCGCGCTGGCGCCGGTGCGGTCGCGAGGGAATGGGGTCCTTCGCCTCCAAGACCGCAGGCTGGTCGGCGGCGGCGCTCGTCTTCGCCGGGGCGTTGTACGCGCCCATAGTGGCAACGACAGGGATCGATCACCTGCAGATCGCTCTTTCCGGGATTGGTCTCGAGGAGGCGGTCCTTCCCGAGATGCTGTGGTATCCGGTCGTCGTCTGGCGCCAATGGCATTGGACGAGTCCCGCCTGGGTTCAGGGCCTGCTGCTGGCGCTGGTCTTTGTCGGCGTCGCCTTGCCCGCTCGGACGTGTGGGCGCGCCGGCACGCTCTGCTTGGCGATGATCGTCGCCACGGCGGCCGTGGCGTTGGCAAAGCCTGTCGTGTATTCCCCGCGCATGGGGATATGGGCATTGCTGGTGTTCATGACCTTGGCGGGCGTCGGAGCGGGGACCGTGTTCCAGGGGCTGGCGGCCCGGGCGGAGTCGCGGTGGCCCGGACTCGCCACGCCGTCGCGGGAAGGGAGGGGGCGCGTTGCGACGTGGGGCGCCGTGCTGCTGGTACTTGCGCTTGCGGTCAAGTCGGTGGTGCAGCTTGGCGCGGCCCGAAGGCACGGACTCGACCTCCAGGAGCCTGGGATGCCGACGACCGTGTTCTCAGTTGCGGAAGAGATCCGGGTCGGCGACTACTTCACAATCCACCGCAACCGCGCGCTTTCCACGGCCGTTTACATGAGGAGCCTTCACCGTGTCGACATGAACGCGGGCTGGTACAATCCCTCGGGCAGGTTGCGACGCCCCTGGCCGGTTCACCGAGTGTCGGCCTCCCCAGGCGGGCCGCCGTCAGGGGCGTCCTCCAGCGGACCCGTCGAGAACGTGGCGCAGGGGCGGCTCTTCGTCGTGACCGAAGGCGAAGCAACGGTGGTCCGGGAGTTCATGGCAGCGGGCGGACCCAGTCACGAGCTGGCCGCGGCCTTCGACGACGGAAGCGTCTATGTGCTGGACGAATGGACTTCCCTCAGAACGCCCCGATCCCCGTGACCGCTTGGCCCAGGATCAGCGAGTGCACGTCGTGGGTGCCTTCGTAGGTGTAGACCGACTCCAAGTTGGCCATGTGGCGCATCGACGCGTACTCCGCCAGGATGCCGTTGGCGCCCAGGAGCCGCCGGGCCTCGCGCGCGACGTTGCACGCCATGTCCACGTTGGCGCGCTTCGCCAGGCTGACCTGCTGCGGAGTCATCTTGCCTTCGTCCTTCAGGCGTCCCAGCCGCAGGCACAGGAGCTGGCCCTGGGTGATCGAAGTGAGCATGTCGGCGATCCGCACCTGCTGGATCTGCTTGCCGGCGATGGGGCCGTCGAACATGACCCGCTCGCCCGCGTAGTCCACCGCTTCGTGGAAGCAGGCCATTGCCGCGCCCACGGCGCCCCATGAAATGCCGTAGCGAGCCTGGGTGAGGCACATCAGCGGGCTGCGCAGGCCGCCCGTGCCGGGCATCAGAGCGTCTTCGGGAAGGCGCACGTCCTGCAGCGCCAGTTCGCTCGTGTCGGAGGCCAGCAGCGACAGCTTGCCCCTCTGGTCCCGCGCGCTGAAGCCCGGCGCGTCGGTCGGGACCACGAACCCGCGGATCCCCTTGGCGTCGCCCGGCTCGCCGGTCTGGGCCCAAACCACCGCCACGTCGGCCATGGATCCGTTGGTGATCCACATCTTGGCGCCGTTGAGCACCCAGCCGCCGTCGGAGGTCTTCCGGGCGGTCGTGATCATGCCGGCCGGATTGGACCCGTAGTCGGGCTCGGTAAGTCCGAAGCACCCGATCTTCTCTCCGGTCGCAAGCTTGGGCAGCCACTCGCGCCGCTGCTCTTCGCTGCCGAAGGCGTGAATGGGGTACATGACCAGCGCCCCCTGCACCGAAGCGAAGGAGCGCAACCCCGAGTCGCCCCGTTCCAGCTCCTGCATGATGAGGCCGTACGAGACATTGCCAAGCCCCGCGCAGCCGTACTCCTCCGGCAGGTTGGCGCCCAGCATTCCCAGCTCGCCGATCTCGGGCACGAGCTCCTTGGGGAAGCGTCGCTCCACGTACGCGTCGCCGATCACGGGCATCACCCGGTCCTCCACCCACTCCCGGATCGTGTCCCGAACCATCCGCTCCTCTTCGGCGAGGAGCGAGTCGACGTCGTAGAAGTCCGTCCCTGCGAATCTGCCGGCCATTTGCGTTGCGGCGCTCCGGTGAGGGGAAAGTCGGTCGGGGACTCCGGGCTGGGTCTACTCGGGCGGGCGGCGGGCGCGGAAGCGCAGGATGCCGAACCAGATCGCGCGTCCGGCCCTGGCGCCCAGCCACAACGTCGCGACCACGGCGCCGATCCAGCCGCCGATCACGATCTCGGACGGCCGCTGCACCAAGAATATCCATGCGGCAAGGCCGGCGGCCAGGGCGCCTCCGAGCCGCCAGCCGAAGCGCTTCGCCTGGCTCCGGGCATTCGCGATGCACTCTTCGCACCACAGGAGTCGGTCCAGGTCCGCGGCCTTCCTGGGCTCGCCGCAGCACGTGCACGTCAGGTCCAGGCTCGCCCCCGCCCGGTTCGCGGGGCGCCGTCCGGCGCTCACGGGAGCGGAGGCGGGCTCACGCCGGTGCCCGGGTTCGCGCCGGCCCGGTCTCGCGGCAGCCCAGTCTCACGCCAGTGCGGTGTCACGCCAGTCCGGGCTCACGCCAAGGCCCGGATCACCGCATCGGCGAAGGCGTCGGTGCCGTCCGTTCCGCCCATGTCCCGGGTCCGAGCGACCCCGTCGCCGACGACCGTGTCCAGTGCCTTTCGGATCCGTGCCGCCGGGGCGTCCCGTCCCATGTGGTCCAGCAGCAGGCACGCCGAGAGGAGGAGTCCGGTCGGGTTGGCCACGCCCTGTCCCGCGATGTCGGGCGCCGACCCGTGCACCGCTTCGAAGACGGCGTGCTCGCGTCCCATGTTGCCGGCGGGCGCGAACCCCAGGCCCCCGACCAAGCCCGCCATCAGGTCGCTCAGGATGTCGCCGAACATGTTCTCCATGACCAGCACGTCGAAGCGGCAGGGGTCGAGCACCAAGTACATGGCGGTGGCGTCGATGATCCGGTCCTCGAAGCCGATCCGGCCTGCGTACTCGTCCGCCAAGCGCTTTCCCACGTCGAGGAAGAGGCCCTGCGTGTGCTTGAGGATGTTGGCCTTGTGCGCCAGCGTGACCTTGCTCCGTCCGTGCGCGCGTGCGTACTCGAAGGCGAAGCGCACGACCCGTTCGCACCCGTAGCGCGTGGTGATCATGACCGACTCCGCGGCCGCCTTCGGGTCGCCCTCCATTCCGATGAAGTGCTCGACGCCGACGTAGAGCCCCTCGGTGTTCTCGCGGATCAGCACCAAGTCGATGTCCTCGTAGCGCCCGCCGGGAACGATCGTGCGCACCGGCCTGACGTTGGCGAAGAGGTCGAAGTGCTTGCGGATCGCCACGTTGACGGACCGAAAGCCGGAGCCGGCGGGCGTCGCCAGCGGCCCCTTGAGCGCCACCCGGTTCGCGTCGATCGAGGCCAGCGTCTCCTCGGGCAGCGGGCTCCCGTGGGGCCGAATCGCCGCGATCCCGGCCATCTGCATGTCGTACTCCAGCCCGGCCCCGGCCAAGTCCAGGATGCGGAGGACCGCCGACGTGACCTCGGGTCCGATCCCGTCGCCGGGGATGACGGTGACGGCGCTGGACGGGGGCGGCGCGGGCGGCACGGCTTCGGCGGCGTCACGCATGGGGCTCATGGGATTTGATCTGATGGAGCTCCGGATCGTGGGGCTGGACCTCGCGGAACTCCGCCTGGCGGGGCTCGAACGTCAGCGAGGCCGAGTTGATGCAGTAGCGAAGTCCCGTCGGCGGCGGACCGTCGGGGAAGACGTGGCCCAAGTGGGCGTCGCAGGCGGCGCAGACGACCTCCGTTCGCCGCATGAAGAGCTTGCGGTCGTCCTTCTCGTCCACGGCGTCGGGCGCGGCCGTGTGGAAGCTGGGCCAGCCGGTGCCGGAGTCGTACTTGTGGGCGGACTCGAAGAGGCGCCGGCCGCAGCAGACGCACAGGTAGGCGCCGGCGTCCTTGCGGTCCCAGTGCTCGCCGGTGAATGCGCGCTCGGTGCCGCCCCTGCGGGCGACCCTGTACTGCTCCGGCGCGAGCTGGGCGCGCCACTCGGCGTCGGTCTTGCGCGTGGGTTGGGACATTGGTGGGCAGGGGGTGGGGCGGGGAAGGAGGGGAGGGACGGAAGGGCGGCAGAAAAGCAGTGTTGCTGGCCCATAGCAGGAAATATGGCTAATATGGGGCATGAAGACCACCATCGACATACAGGACCACCTGTTGGTCAGGACCAAGGCTCACGCCAAGAAGACCGGGCGCTCGTTGCGGTCGGTCGTCGAGGAGGGGTTGCGCATGGCGTTGGACGCCTCCCGGGCGACGGCGCGACCGTACCGCCTTCCCGACCTCAGCGTGGGCGACCCGCAGGCCAACGATCCGCTTGAAGCGTATTCGTGGCAAGACTTGAGCGAGGCGGTCTACGGAGAGTCGATGCGCGGTGAGTCTCCGTGACGGCTGTCGACACGAACATTCTCGTCTATGCGCATCGTCGCGAGTCGGCGGCGCATCAAGTCGCCGACCGGACGCTGCGGGAGCTGGCGGAGGGGTCCTGCCTCTGGGCGATTCCTTGGCCGTGCTGCTACGAGTTCCTTTCCATCGTGACCAACCGCCGCATCTGGAAGGACGCGGCCACTCCCCCCGAGCACGCTTGGCGCCAGCTTCGCGCCTGGACCGATTCGCCCTCGAACCGCCTGCTCCAAGAGACGGACGGCTTTCTGGACGTCTTCGGAGAGCTCGTCCAGCGGCCCAAGGTGAGGGGGCCCGTCGTGCACGACGCTCGGGTGGCGGCCCTCTGTCTGGTTCACGGGGTCGAGGCCCTCCTGACCCGGGACCGCGACTTCCGGGCGTTTCCCGAGCTTCCGACGCGGGACCCGCTGGTGCCAAGACGCTCGTCCCGGGCTCGCCGAATCTTCCCCTGATTGTTCGCCGAATCTTCCTCTGATCGTTCGCCGAATCTTCCTCTGATCGTTCGCCGAATCTTCCCCTGATTCGGCTGGGCCAGCCGGCGATGCGATCCGCCGCAGGGGTGCTACCGCGAACGCTGCTCGGCAGCCCCGTTTCCTGCGGTCTCCAGCAGCTCGTCGCCGGTGTCGCTGTCCACCACCGCGTCCCCGACCCGAGTCAACTCCTTCGCGCCCATCCCCTCCACCAGCCCCTTCAGCTGCTTCGCCGTCTCCGCGCCGAACCGCCGGGACGCCAGCCGCAGCACCATCGACCGGCCCTGCTCGGTCCGGCCCTCTGTCCGGCCCTCAGCCCGGCCCTCAACCCGGCCCTCAGCCCGGCCTTCCGCCCGGCCCCGCTCCCGGCCCCTCTCCTCGTGGCCTCTCGCCCAGTCGTCGTAGGTCTCGCTCATGTCGTCTTGCTCCTTCGGTTGGATGATCCACTGCACGGCTTGCCGCCGACGCTCCTCCGGCCCCCTCGCAACCCGCAGCCGCTCGTCGACCCAGACCGACAGCGCCCTGCGCACGTCCGAATGCGCCGGTCCGCCCCAGCGCTTCGCCAAGCTTCGGCGAACGCTCGGCAGGCTCGTCCACGGCGCCTTCTCCATCGCCGCAAGCCAGGCGAGGAGGCTGTCCTCGGGAAGCAAGTCTTGCGCGAAGGCCGCCTGCAAGTCAAGCACCCGGTGGCCGTGGGAGTGCTGCCACTCGCCCCCCAGGCCACGCGCCACCTCCGGCAACGAGGGCGTCCGCCTGCGGGCGAGTTGGGCCAACGTCGGAACCGCGCTCCACGGTTGCCCGCCGGAGTAGACGACGACGGACACGATGTGGGGCATGGCGCCGCCGGGGTCGAGCATGCCTGGATTGCGGTGAAACACCAAGTGCGCCCCGTGGCTGTAGTCCATGGTGCGGAAGACCATTTCGTGGTCCACCGAGGACTGGAACTCGACGAGGAAGACGACCGAAGCCCGGCGGTCCTTGAACCAGACGCGCCAGGCGCAGTCGCCGAGCCGGCGCTTCAAGTCGGCGCTGACGCTCTCGGTGGGGAACGCCTCGACGGCGCGGAGGTCGAGCCCGTGGACCCAGCCCTTGGCGGCGAAGTCGCGGACCAGGTCGGTGGCGGCGGGGGGGTGCGAGAACAGGAGCTTGCTGGTCTGGTCGTGCCTGCGCGAATCGGGTTCTTGGGCGGGGCGGTCCATGCGATGGCGGCCTTCCATGCGGGCGTGCGAGGGGTGGTGCTTCGCGGCGGACGCCGACCGCGTCCGCCGGAGCAGGCCACCAAGATGCGACTGCCGCATCAAGGTTCCTTCATCGCGCGGGGCGCTCGCATGTCCGAATGGGACGGACCCCCTGGACTGGACATCGATTGTCGCTCCGACTTCGCCGACGCGATTGCTTGGAGGGCTTGACCGGCGCGTTACGCATGTAGCCACGCCGACTCCCAGGCCCGGGATCGGCCAGGCACTCGCAGATACGACTGACCGGCCGGCCTGGAGATAGGCGAGCAACCCGATGGACTTCCTCGCCAGCGACGCATTCATAACCGTCGTTTCCGTCGTCGGCTCCGTCGCGGGGCTTCTGCTGGCGTTGCGGGCCGACATTGGAAGGCGCATCGACCGGCTCGAGGAGCGCGCCAAGGAGAGGGACCAAGCCCTCGGAAAGCGCATCGACCGGCTCGAGGATCGGACTCGCGTCGATCACCAGGAGCTCGTCGCCGAGATCGGCCAGCTGAAGACGGCCGTGAGCGTCATCGACGCCAAGCTTGACGAGAGATCGTCGCCGCAGCACCTCGTGGTAAAGGAACCTCCGGGGGACTACGCGGCGGGCAACGAACCGGAGGGCGACCCGGAGCCGTGACGTGGCGTTGGCGGGCCTTGGCCGGCCGCAACAGCGCGGGCATGGAGGTCAGCCCGGACTACCTCGACATGGCCCGACGCCGCTTCCTGGCCCGAGACCCGGCGAAGGCTTCCAGCAGTCCGCGCCCCGGAGCCAAGCTCAGCAGGAACTCCTCCACGGGCACGCACCAGATGCCGTTGATTCGGAGGCGTTCGCGGCCGCGATGGAGGAGCGCGGCGTTCGCCTCGGGGTAGTCGTCCGTGAACGCCCGCAGGGGCCGCAGGTGCCGGGGGTCGACCTTGGCCCGGTTCTTGACCTCGATGGCATGGACGCCGTCGTCGTTGTAGACCACGAAGTCGACTTCGGCGCCCGCCTGGGTTCGCCAGTAGTGCAGGCTCGCGCCACGGTCCGAGTACGCGGCCCAAGCCCGCAGGTGCTGGGCCACCAATCCCTCGAGCGCTTGGCCGTCGATCTCCCCGGGGCGGTCCAATGGTCCCCTGGGACGCAACGACCGAAAGACTCCGGCGTCGAACAAGTAGAGCTTTCGGCGGGCAACCGTGGCGCGCTTGGCGCGCTTTCGGAAGACCGGCAACCGAAACGCCAGCAGCAGGTCCTCCAGTATCTCGATCCAGCGGGCGGCCGCCTTGCGCTCGACTTCGCACTCTCGGGCCATCGCCGACACGTTCAGCACGGCCCCGTGCGAGAAGCTCGCCGCTTCCAGGAATCGCGCGAAAGCGCCCACGTTGCGGGTCATGCCCTCGGCGCGGACTTCCTGTTCCAGGTACAAGCTTGCGTAGGCGTCCAACGTTGCCGCCGGGTCGGGGGCCGCCACCGCCAGCGGCAACAGCCCGATCCGCAACGCGGCCTCCAGCGAGAAGCTGGGAAGCTCGGCGGCCATGAACGGGTGCAGTGTGCGCAGGAGGGCCCGCCCACCCAGCAAGTCCGGCCCTCCCCGCCGCAACTTGCGCGCACTGGAGCCCGTGAGCACGAACCGGGGCGGGGAAGGTTCCTCCAGCAAGGCGTGGACCACGGTCAGGAGTTCCGGTATCCTCTGGACCTCGTCGACCACGACGGTGGCCGCGGCCGGAGACCCGGCCACCAGATCGCGAAGGCCCTCGGGACGAGCGGCCAACCTGCGGTGCAGGGCCGGATCCAAGAGGTCGAGATGGAGGGCGCGCGGGAGTTCGTGCCTCAACCAAGTGGACTTGCCGGTGCCGCGCGGTCCGAAGAGGAAGCAACTCTGCGTCGGAATACGGAAGAATCGTCTCGTGATGTCCATTTTCGGTCGAAAAATGGACATTCCGAGGGCAGGCGTCAACGGTGCGGCGAGGATGTGACGCTCCTTGGTTGTCGCTACCGTCTCAACATGGTTGTCGCTCGGCGCTCAGCTACCGCCTGGCCGGGTCGCCCTCGCGTCCGACCTTTCTGCCACCCATGCCGCGAAGGCGCTCGTCACGCGTTCGGGATCCCGTGCCGTGGCCCCCAACGTGCATCCCAGCTTGCGGCGAGCCAGCCGCTCGAGCGTACGACGCTTGAACCGGCCCTCGAGGCAAATTCTGTACCACGACTTGGTCCGGCGCTGCGGTACCGCCCAGAGCAGGACCGCCCAACCCAGGAACTCCTTGGGGCCGCAACGGACGGGAATGTCTGCCCGCCAGTAGCGGCCCAGGGTGTCGGGTGCCACGAACACTTGACGTGCGAGTTCTTTTACAGTAAATGGGGGGGGGGGGGGGGGGGGGGGGGGGGGGGGGGGGCTTCGGCCAGTCGAGCAGTCGAGTCCGCAAGCGATCCGCAACGCCTTCTCCACCTGCGGTCTCGGCTTCGCGCCAGCCAGGATGCGGTTGGCGAGCGTCTGGAGCGGGTCCTTGTGCCATCCGGCTCGTTGGAGGCCGACCAGCAGGTGGTCCCCAACTTCCTCGGCCCAGACGACTTGGACCCAGCACCGGTCCATCTCGCGGAGCAGTTGCAGCGGTCCCAGGGACAGGGGCGTGACGACGACGCAACTCGGCCCGCCGACGGACGCGCCGACGACCTTCTGCAACCGTACCGAGTCGTCGACGGTGTAGTCCGGCGTGCAGTAGACCCCGGCCTTCGCGCCCGACCGGACTGCCGTGAAGTCGTCCCAGGATTCCGTCCACACGACCTCCACGCCGGAGAGGGGCGGGCGCAGCTGTTCCCGCAGATGCGGGCACTTGCAGTACACGGCAATCATGGTGGAAGAGGATGGGCCGGCGACTGCCCAGTGGTCAAGCCGTCACAGGGCCGGGCGCGCTGGAGTTGCAGGTTACAGCAGCGACAGCAGCAAGTTGACGGTCAGCGAGCCGCCCACGTCGCGCACGAACTGGCCCCGTCCCGCGTTGGCGACCTGTTGCAGGAAGGACTCGGCCACGACGTCGGAAACCCCGGTCGTGTTGATGTAGACGGTAGACACACGGTGCCCGCTCCCCCGAGCGATCTGGGCAGCAGTGAGGATCGAAGAGCTTACCTCCTCGGGGTAGGCCGTGTTGTCGGTGACGAGGACGATCACCCGCTGCTGTGCATGAGGGCGCCATTGCATGCGGGCGGCTTCGGCGAGGGCCATCAGAACGGCTTCCGGTCCATCGGAGTTCCTGCCCCGTCCCACTCCCATGCCAACCGCCAAGTTGTTCACGAAGCCGCGGAACGCGGAACGATTCAGCGTGGGGCCCGAGACCTCCCGCAAAGGGAAGACCGTCAGAGGCCGTTCCCAGTATCGGTCGCCGAACGCCACGAGCCCGAGGCCCAAGCTGGGCGAGAGGCGGTTCAGGAGGTCGCTCAGCTGGCCCACCTCCGTCTTCAGGGACGCCACCTGCCGGCCCATGCTGCTGGTCACGTCCAGGGCGATCACCAGGTCCAAGTGCGGGAACTGCGTGACCCTCTCGGCGGGGCGCGTTGCAGTCGGCCGCATTGGGACCACCGGGGGCGGCGCCGCGGTTGCGATTGACGGGCACTCGGGCTCGGGCGCAACCGACGGGCAGACCGGACACACGGGCGGATCGTCCGCGTCTTCGGGCGCAGGGACGGCCGGGCATACGGGTGCCGGCACCGGCAGGCACACGGGGCAGGCGGCTGGTTCCGGCGGAGGCTCCATGGGCTCCGCGGGCGGGACGACGGCAACGACGGGCGGGGCAGGCGCGACCGGGGCGGGTTCGGCGTTGCGAACGTAGGGGAAGATCACGATCGCGATGAGGATGAACGCGCCCATCGCCGATGCGAAGAGGTCGAGGGACGCCATCCCGAAGATGTCGATCTGCCGGTTGTGTCGTCTCATGGCCGAAAACGGTTGTCTCTACCGCCGACGGGTGTAGATCAGCAGCACACCGTTCTCGCCCCGGGTCCCGTACCGGATCCTGGCTTCGAGCCCCGGGATGAACTCCACGCTGGCCACGTCCCGGGCCGACATCGACTCCAGAAGCCCTTCTGGATCGCCGATCGACATGTCGTCCAGGAACACGGACACGGGCTCGCAAGGCGGTCCGAAAGCACCGGGGAACCGCCTTATCCTTCGGCGGGACTCGACGCACAACCCTACCCGGAAGCCCGACCTGTCACGCAACTCCCTAATCGTCAAGCTGGGAATGTTGGCCTGCCGGAGCACTGTGGCCATGGTCGTCACTCGATCCCGGATGGCGTCCATCTCGGTCTCCGTGAGGCCCAGGAAACGAGTGGTCATGTTTCGTCGCGGGTCGCGAGTTCGCGACGGCGTCGAAACCACAACTGGATCCAGGGGTATCGCTTCCACCGCGAGAGGGAGCCTTAGGCCAAAGGCGTTGCTCAGCAGGGACAGGGAGTCGGCCCGGAAGACGTATCCCATTTGCTTGGTTTCAATGACGTGGTCGCCTGGCGCCACCCCGACGAAGGCGAACTTGCCCTCCTCGTTGGTATGGGTCGCCTGCCCCGTGCCCGCAAGAGAGACGGCGGCGCCGACAATCGGTTGCTGCGTCGAATGGTCCAGCACCGTGCCCATGATCGCCACGGGGTCCGAAACCTCGACCGAGAGGTTCTGCATTCGGGGGCCCGGCCCGTCGATCCTTGCCGGTTCGCCGTCGTTCGACCCGAAGGTGGCCCGCACCAAGACGTCGCGCCCCGTCTCCACGTTGCACAGACGGAACTCGCCGCCGATCCCGGACACCGTGGAGACCCTTCCCTGTCCGCCGGCGCTCTCGACGGGACCGACAAGAGCCTCTACCCGGGCGCCAGGCAACGGCCTCCCGGTGCGGGCGTTGGAGACCACACCGGCCACGTGAGCATCTCCGGCGCCCGGCTGCTCCCTGCACCACGCATCGAGCATCGACTCCAGAGAAGGCACGGCCAGGGCCACTTCGGAAGTCGAGCCTGGACGGACGACCACCGGCTTGCCCGCCACCGAAATGCCGTAGTCGTCGAGGCGGGGGTGGTAGAACGAGACTTCGTACTCGCCGGGGGGCACGTCTTCGATGCGGAAGCGCCCGAATTCGTCGGTCTCTCCGGTGGCGTAGACGCCGATGATGCTCACCTGCGCCTCCGCCAGCGGCGCGGCGACGGCGCTGTCGTACACCGTTCCGACTACAGCACCGGCCTGCCCCCCGGCCCGACCGGCCCAGGCGCCGACAAGGGCAACTCCAGATACGACGGCAACTCGCAACGCGAGCTCGCCCCTCTGCAACCGCCGGCCGTTGCCCGGCAACGCCCCCGCTGGCGTCGACCTCACTGGCTGCCGGCCCGGGGCGACGGGGGCCGGCCCTCGGGCGCCTTGCCGCCGGGTTCCGGGTGCTCGGACAACCGGCCCACGAAGTGTCGAAGACAGTACTGGCCGATTTGGTTGAGAGCGCCTTCCTCCTTCTCCTGGGTCAGGTGCAGGGCCAACATCAGCACCGCGGCTTGCAGCAGCGCCAGCAACGTCGTGTAGAACGCGACACCGAGATCGCCGGTCAGGGTCTGCATCATGTCGGGACCCATCGCCGTCGAAGCCAAGCTGGCACTGGCAAACAGCGTGCCTGCCGTCCGCAAGGCGAATGCGATTCCCATGACCGTTCCTACGAAGCCGAGCGTGGGGATCAGCCAGACCAAGTAGCGCACGACGTTGTACCGCAACTCGATTTCGTGCTGGTACAGGTCCATGGACAGGTTGATCGTCGAGTTCACCTGGTCGATCGATCCGTTGGCCCGAAACTGCAGCAGTGCGCCGGACAACAAGCCCTGCAACATGTACCGTCGTCCTGGGTCGGAGTCGCCGACGCGTCGTTGCATGGCTTCCAGGTCCTCCGGCCGGAGGGCTGCATCGTCGTCTTCGGAAAGCAGCTTCAAGTCCATCTGAGCGCGTTCGCGACGGCCCGCCAAGTTGCGGACGAGCAGTTCGCCGCCGGCCGTGCAGAACACAAGCCACATGACGTTCTGGATCGTGAACGGATAGGGGAATATCCGGGTGTTCCGGTCCAGCAGCAGGTCGGCGGCGACGCTGTCGTGCCCTGCCGGAATGAGATACGAGAGGATGCCGACCAAGACGATGCCGGCGAGCGCCGAGCCGAACAGGACGACGACGCGGAAGGGGATGTGGTCCTCGCCGCCGGAGCCGGCGAGGGGGAGTGCCACGGGCCACCGGGACGCCGGCGGCTTCGGCGACCGGCTGGTCAAGGAGCCTGGCACCTGGGCAGCCGCACTCCGTTTCTCTGGGGGTTGATCTCCGACTCGAAGCGTCGCAGGCCGCGGGGGATGCAGCCTGTGAGGAGGTTGTTGTGCAGTGTGAGTCGTCGCAGGCTCCCGAGGTTCTCGAACGTCTCCGGGATTTCGCCGGACAGCTGGTTTCCGTTCAAGGTCAGCAGCTCGAGATCGGACAGGTTCCCCAGGTCGGGCGGCAGCTCGCCAGTCAGCTGGTTGTTGTGAAGGCGCAGGCGCCTGAGCTTGGTCAGCCGCCCCAGCTCCGACGGAATCGCTCCCGACAATCGGTTGTTGTCGGCGTACAGGTCCTCCAGCTCGCGCAACGAACCGAACTCCTCCGGGATCGGGCCGGAGAGCTGATTGCCTTCGAGGTACAAGACAGTCAGCTTGCTCAGGGATCCGATCTCCGGCGGTATGGGACCCGACAGACGGTTGCCGAAGAAGCTCAGGTACGTCAGGTCGTCAAGGTTGGCCAGTCGTCGCGGCAGCGAACCGCCCAAGTTCTGCCGGCCCAGGTCCAGGCCGTCAACCTGCCCCTGGCGGCCGATCGCGACTCCGGTCCACGTCACCAAGTTGGCGTTGCGACGCCAGTTGAGCTGCCCCGTAGCGCCCACCAGAGCGCTGGCGGTCGCAAGCAGCACGTCGGGGTCGCTCTCCGCCGCTTCCGCCGCCGCTTGCGCTTCGGCTAGGCGTTGCGCTTCGGCCAGCCGCTGGGCCTCCGCCAGCATCTCGGCTTCCCGGCGCTCGGCTTCGGCGCGACGCTCTTCTTCTGCCCGACGCCGGGCCTCGGTCAGTCGCGCGGCTTCTTCTCGTTCCGCCTGGGCGCGACGCTCCTCTTCGAGTCGCCGGGCTTCCTCTCGGGCCAGCCGCTCCTCTTCGAGCCGCTCGGCTTCCGCACGCTGCTCCGCCTCGAGCCGTTCCTGCTCGGCCAGCCGCTGGGCCTCCGCCAACCGTTGCGCTTCGGCCAGCCGCCGGGCCGCCAGCCGTTCCGCCTGCGCTGCGCGACGCTCCGCTTCTTCCAGGCGCTGGAATTCGGCTTGACGTTCGGCCTCGGCCAGCCGTTCCGCCTCGCTTTGCTCCGCTTGGGCGCGACGCTCCGCCTCGCGACCGGCCGCGAGGAGCGCCGACAAGCTTGCGCCGTCCAGGTACCCGGTCTCCTCGGCGCCCCGTTCGGCCTGCCACGCTCGCAACGCCGCACGCGCACCCGGCTCCATTTCGCCGTCCGGCTCGCGGCCGTAGTACCCTTCTTCGGCCAGCGCCCTTTCGACCAGCGCGATGGACTCGGCGTCCAGTTCCAGTTCCGCTTCCGCCGCAACGGCGCGCTCTTCGGGCGTGAGCGACCGGCTCCGCGAGACCCACACCACGACCACGGCGCTGGTTGCGAGAACCAGAATCGCAAGACTGTAGAAGAGGTGCCGCCTGCTGATCCGGCGCAGGTCCACTCCTACCACGTCCACCTCAGTCCCGCGACGGTTCGACGACCTTCGCGCCCCATGAAGAGTTCGCTGGTCACGGCCCCGTCGGGGCCGTCGCCCAAAGGACCGACGGGGACGGCAAGCGCAGTGGTAGTAGCCCGGACCGCGGCTTCGATCTCGGACAGCTCCCTCGCGGCCAGGACCCACTGGGTGCCTCCCCACGCCCCGAGTCCGCCGCCGACGCCCATGATCCACCTTCTGGCCTTTTCTGAGCTAGCCCGTCGGTCCAGGGCGTCCTCGTACTCTTCGGGCGTCTCGAAGTCTTCTGCCGTCGGCTCTCCGAAGTAGGGGATCCACTCGATCGTCGCGTAGCTTGCTCCCATGAGGAAGAGGCCCCACCACACCTTGGCTCTGCCCGACGAACGCTTTTCCTGGGCTTGGACGTACCGTTCGTCGATGGAAGGCGCGGAGGCTTGTCGAAGGTTCAACCCCAGCTTGCGCGTGTTCCGCCAACCGTAGCCCCACTGGAATGCGCCCCAGGCGCCGAGACCGGCACTCAGGCCAGTGACGACGGATCGGCCCGTTTCGGCAGCTTGGCGCTGGTCCACGGCGGACAGATAGTCTTCGTCGCTGTCGTAGTCCGCCGTGTCGGGAACCTGCAGGGGCGGAATGTACTCCAGCGCCGCGTAGGCGGCAGCCGCCAGCACGACGCCCCAAATGACCTTCTTCCGTCCCGACCGTCGGCGCCCCATCTCCCTCTCGTACTGACGCTCCAGGTCGGGTATGGACATCTCGGCGGCGGCCGCCCCTCCGGTCGTCTGGGCGATTCCTCCCGTGGGAACTCGCATTCCCACTATCTCCACTTCGCTGGCCAGGACGTACCCCACCAAGTTCTCCTGGCCCGTCTCTCCCGGAAGCGAGATCGCGTAGTAAGGGCCGGATTCGCCGACCCAGTCCACCAGCGTGCCGGCGGAGAGCGTAGTGATGACCGGGCTGGAGGCGTCGGGGTCGAGCCGCACGGAGACCTCGTCCGACACGGTGCGGACTTGCTGGGCGTGCAGCGTCGCCCCTCCCGACGCAAGCACCAGGAGGGAGACGGCGAAGGCTGATCGGATCAATGGAGTTTCCTTTGGTTGATTGGGCCGCAAGCGCTGACGGTGGGCCACGTATCGTAGCCCTGCGCCCGAGCAACAACTACGTCAGAATCGGGTCAGTTTATGTCGATATCCGATCCGCACTTCTGATGCCGGCCTTTCTGGCACTTCGACTGACCTGCACCTCCAGATTCGGCTCCAGAAGCGCTCGTGCCCTGTCCGGCTGTGCCGCGGCCCCCATCGATCTCTGCCGAGAAGGCGCGATGTCGCCAACACCAACGAAGCTGAGCACCGCCGAGTCCGGCGTGACGTTTCTGCCTACTCCCTCAACTCAACTCAACTGTGCCGGACTGGCCCACGTACCATCCAGTCCGCCCCTACTACTACTACTGGCAGGAGCCGGGCCGGCAGGCGTATTTCGAAGCGTCTTCGATTGTGTACTGCAAGGCCTCTGTAGCGTCCACATGAAAGGTCTCGCCGTCCACCACGACCGGGCCGCCCAGCCGAATCGAATCGCCGGCCAACGCGTGTCCGTGGTTCGGGCAAAATCCGTAACCGGTCTCGTAGTCGTATCTCGTGGCGTCGCCGCTGCACACTTCCGACTTCGGCAAGACCCGGCCGGGACCGCCGATGAACGGAACCCGGCTCGCACCGATCGACATGATCGTGCCGTAGGTCACTGTTCTGCCGCCGGTGAGGGCAATCTCGCCTTTGTATCCCCAGCCGCTCGGATGAAAGATGTATTCAACGCTCTTCCCGATGTAGTACCCAGGATGGTGATATAACCCCAGGTTGTGACCGATCTCGTGCGCGACAACTCCTATGAAGTTATTGCGCCGGATGGGGTGATTCACGTTGGGCATCTTGCGGCCGCTGAAACAATACGGGTCGGTAAGGGCGATACTGGGCCATTGGCGTGCATCCTCTAGAGAGTCGCCTTTGTTGCGAACGCCTGCCATGCCACAGATACCGCCGCCAGTCCCCGATTGTATTATATGTATCAGATCAACCTTCAACACCGCCCTCGCGCTTTCAGCCAGGCCCGAGGCTGTTGCATATAGTGCGACATTGTTACGAACCATATTGTCATACTGACAACGGACGAAGTGCTTGTAGTCTTGATAGGCCACAATGACGGGCCGGAATTCGATGTTCACTCCAGACCTCTGGAAGATGCCCGTCACCTCAGGAACTCCGACTTCCGTCATCCACTCGGCCCAACCGCCCCGCCAATACTCCTTGTCCAATATGAAGGCGACGTCGATCACATACGTCGTGTTCGGATCGGCCTTCCTGCCCAGCCATTTCGCAGTCGCTGAGCGACGAGTCGCACCTGTGCCTCTTGCAAACACCATGTCGCCGCCGACGACCTGGAAGAGCTTATCGAATCCGGCTTGCTTGGCACAGTTCAAGGAGCCACGGCCCCCAGTGGAATCGGCATCGATGGAGAACTCCAGCGACGGCGAGCCCCCGAACGACAACGCATAGCGGCCGGCCTGATAGACCCGCGTTGTGTCGCCCCAGACCCACCGCCATGCGTCTTGAGGGCCGGGCGGCTGGACCTCGACTACCGTCTGCGAGCCCGTCGCGACCACCGACACCTGGTCGTCGCAGATCGGGCCGCAGCTGTCCGTGCCGCCCCAGCGCCGCGCCGCCAGGTCCCAGCCGCTGTCGTGCGCGTTGCCCACCGTCTTCACCTCCAGCATCCGCAGCACGTTCGCCACCGCGCCCGGATCGCCCGCGTCCAGCGGCAGCCAGCCCGCCGCGCCCGCCGGGCCGGGCTCGTACCCGTCGATCGCGATCTTCACCACCGTCCGGGGATCGCCCGTGCTCGCGCTCGTCTCCGCGCCGTCGCTCGACACGAACGACCAGCCCACGCGAGGAACCGTCGTCACCTTCATCGCACGCGAGCAGTTGTTCCCCGTCTCCCGCTCCCCCTCCACCGCCTCCACGCACGCGCCGACCCACGACACGCTCCACAACGCCGACGCCGAATCCGCACCGTACTCCGCCGCCAGCCTCGCCGACCCGCCGCGCGCCAAAGCCTCCACTTCCCGCGGCTCGCCCACGCGCTCGTCCGTCGCCTCGATCACCGAGTCCGGCGACACGTACGCCGCCACCGTCGTCGCCGCTGCCGACCCGGCGTCCTCGCCCACGTTGCGCACCTCGACCTCGAACTCGACGCTGCCGCCCGGCGCCAACGCCACACTGTCCCTCGACACTGCCGCCGCCAAGTCCGGCCTGCCCGTCACCGTCACTCTGATCGACTCCGAGCAGTTGTCGCCCGTGTCCGCCTCCCACTCCACCGGGTCCACGCACTCGCCCACATAGAGGATCGCCCCCAGTTCCGCCGCCGGGCTCACCGTGAACGAGCCCGTCCTGCTCGCCGACTCGCCCGGACCCAGCGCTGGCACTGGGGACGGCGCACCCACCACATCGTCCGAGGTCGTGATCATGTTGTCGGTCGACACGAACGTTCTCGCTCGGGTCGCTGCCGCCGCCGTGTCGCCCCGGTTGCGAACGGTGGCCACGTACTCGAAGCTGCCCCCCGCCCAAGTCGCCGCGCCGGCGGGCGACAGGCTCGCCGTCAAGTCCGGCAGGACCGCTAACGCCGTCGCCCGGACCTCGGCCGACACGCCGTCGCGCACCGTTGCCGCCAGCACTTGCTCGCCGCCCGAGTCCCCAAGCGTCCATCTTGTGGACGCGAGCCCGGTCGAATCGCTTCGCGCCGCCCAGGGATCGGCTGTGCCGTGGCCCTCCGCCGGCACGAACGTCACGCTCGCACCCGGCACTGGCGAACCGCCCGCGTCCAAGAGCCGCACGACGACAGGCTCCCGAAGCGACTCGCCGACACGGGCCCACTGGTCGGCGCCCGCAAACGGCTCCACCACTGCGACCGCTCCTTCGTGCGGCTCCGTGCCCGACTCGCCGCACGCGGCAAGCCCCGATGCGCTGAAGATGAGTGCAAGAGACGGCCACTTGCAACGACTTGGACCACTTCGCCTCGGCAACACTGCCACAGAAAACGTACATCCCAGCTTGCGACGTTCCTTGCCACGCCGAGCTTCAGCACCCGTGCACGGCTCCGGTTGCGGCGTCGCCTCAGCGTCGGCCCATCGCACCGCCGTGCCGACACCATGCAAACACTTCAGCCAACCGATTCGTTCCAACTGGCGTCTCGTCTCATCATATTCATTCATTGTCAATTTTTGTGATTAGGGTCAACGTACCTTGCGGCTCAGGCGCCTCTTGGAGCAACCGCGAGTGCAACCGCGAGTAGTCCGACTCAGCTTCCTCCACGACCAGCGAGTACTCCCCTCTGGTGTCGGCGGAGTAGCTCCCCGCGAGCACCGTCACCTTTCCCGAGTCGGGCATGACGAACTCGATCTGGCTGTCCGAGCCCAGAGACCGATAGTCGTCCGAGTACTGCACCTCGCCGTCGCGCAGCACGTACAGCACCGCGTCCACATCGCTCGACCGAGCCCGCACCACGACCCGCTTGCCCGAATCCGCCTCGACAGTCCACCTGCTCAGACGATGTCCCCGGATCGGATCGACGAAGCTGGACCTGTCGGCCGAAGACAGAGAGTCAGACACCAAGTCCGGAACGGACAGGGGGGTGTCTCTGGACTCAGGCTGCGCCTCTTGGAGCAACCGCGAGTAGTCCGACTCAGCTTCCTCCACGACCAGCGAGTACTCCCCTCCGGTGTCGGCGGAGTAGCTCCCCGCGAGCACCGTCACCTTTCCCGAGTCGGGCATGACGAACTCGATCTGGCTGTCCGAGCCCAGAGACCGATAGTCGTCCGAGTACTGCACCTCGCCGTCGCGCAGCACGTACAGCACCGCGTCCACATCGCTCGACCGAGCCCGCACCACGACCCGCTTGCCCGAATCCGCCTCGACAGTCCACCTGCTCAGACGATGTCCCCGGATCGGATCGACGAAGCTGGACCTGTCGGCCGAAGACAGAGAGTCAGACACCAAGTCCGGAACGGACAGGGGGGTGTCTCTGGACTCAGGCTGCGCCTCTTGGAGCAACCGCGAGTAGTCCGACTCAGCTTCCTCCACGACCAGCGAGTACTCCCCTCCGGTGTCGGCGGAGTAGCTCCCCGCGAGCACCGTCACCTTTCCCGAGTCGGGCATGACGAACTCGATCTGGCTGTCCGAGCCCAGAGACCGATAGTCGTCCGAGTACTGCACCTCGCCGTCGCGCAGCACGTACAGCACCGCGTCCACATCGCTCGACCGAGCCCGCACCACGACCCGCTTGCCCGAATCCGCCTCGACAGTCCACCTGCTCAGACGATGTCCCCGGATCGGATCGACGAAGCTGGACCTGTCGGCCGAAGACAGAGAGTCAGACACCAAGTCCGGAACGGACAGGGGGGTGTCTCTGGACTCAGGCGGCGCCTCTTGGAGCAACCGCGAGTAGTCCGACTCAGCTTCCTCCACGACCAGCGAGTACTCCCCTCCGGTGTCGGCGGAGTAGCTCCCCGCGAGCACCGTCACCTTTCCCGAGTCGGGCATGACGAACTCGATCTGGCTGTCCGAGCCCAGAGACCGATAGTCGTCCGAGTACTGCACCTCGCCGTCGCGCAGCACGTACAGCACCGCGTCCACATCGCTCGACCGAACCCGCACCACGACCCACTTGCCCGAATCCGCCTCGACAGTCCACCTGCTCAGACGATGTCCCCGGATCGGATCGACGAAGCTGCTGTCGTTTGACAATACTGCCGTAGTATCAACACTGCCTTCAACCCGTTCCGGTGAGTTAAGTAGTGCATTCATGTATGAATTCTCTCGTTGTAATCGGTACGTGCCGTATCCGTTGCTGGCGACGCTGGTATCCATCCCCACAATGAGTGGAAGATAACCAGATGGAGGCATAACGCCGCGAACGATAGCAGATTGCCGACCTAGGTCGCTAACCGTTAGGTCAAATTGCGGCAAGCTATAGACTATCGGACGAAAAACTTCTGACCACGTAACGAGTGACAGTCGTTCTCCTCCATCACCTTTTACTGCCCACAGATCAAAATGATATCCCCTAAGTGAGTCTAAAGGGTCACTGCGGCTAATCTCACCGTCCCATATCGTGTCTGGGTCCCATATCGTGTCTGAGCCAGGGCTATGGTCCTTGGAGTCAGAGGGGCTAAGGTTGATAAAGTTATCGTCGCATTTGGAGCATGGAGCCGGACAGCTGGGCACGGCGGCTACTAAGTCCAAGCTACACAGTCTGGAGGGCAGCACGAGAAGGCTTCCCAATTTATCCAACATGTTGTTGACCGGAATATCCAGTTCACGCTTGAACGAGTCCGGATCCCCAAGATCAAACACGATGTCGCCGCCGTTCTCTCGCCTGTGCTCGTAAATCTTGTCGAGCGTCACCATATCGAGTTCTGGACTCTCGTGATCAATGGTTATTTTTACCCTATCCTGATTTGTATCAATACTTTCGCAAGGACGTTTGGTCAACTTCTTCTTTAGTTTGCAGATGTCTTTCTGGTGAGCGCGATTTTTTAACCAAGACTCGATACTATGATCGAACGTAACGGCCGCCAGAGCGCCCACCAGAGTGCTCACCAGCACAAGCATTAGCGGCGACCTGAGGAACCGGAACACGGTCGGTTTTGGGCGCACCGATTCTTCGGGTGTGGATGAGTCGCTCATCCGAAACGGCCGTGGCAAAGCGTGCCAATGTAACCGTGGAGTTGCCTCGGTTCGTGGAACATGTCCATTCCAGTCTTCCAGACAAGGATGAGGTGCCCGTGGCGAGGCGGTCGGGCGATCCTATTCGCCCTTTCGGTGCTTGCTCGGCGGCTCAACATTTGACGAGGCCAGCCATGGCGGCACCGTGGCTCCCAGAGCGGGACCGGCGTCATCCGGTCCTCCGGGTTCCGCGGGTGGCGGACGGGACGGCTACGAGGGGACCGAACGGACGAGACACGGCAAGGGAGAGCGGCTGTTCGAGCAGGTGCTGGGGATCAAGCGGCCATGGTCGAGCTTCCCTCGTCCCTTCTCGCGCCACGTCGGGCTCCAGGCGAACAGCGAGCGGCCGTCTTCGGCCTCGCCCGCTATCCCCAGCCTTTCGGTTTGGGTGTCAGCAATCATGATGAATGAAAGGTGGCTACAGAGGGGCGACACAACAACGTCAATATTCGGTCAATATGCGACGTTCTGCCCAAATTCGACTCCCCCTTGCGTCGCATCCACACACGCGCCCACCCACAACACACTTCCCACCGAGTCTGATGCTCTCGCTGTGAACGTCGCAACGCCGTTCGCCGACTCACCCGCGCTCAGCGCCTGCACGTCCGACGCCTCTCCAATCTCCTCGTCCGATGTCGCGATCACCGAGTTCAACGACTTGAATGTCCTCGCCTTCGTCGCAACAGACGCCGCGTCACTCCGGTTCCGAACCACCACCGCGTACTCGAAGCTGCCACCCGGCGTGACCACCACGCTGTCAGCAACTGTTGCCTGCGTCCGGCGGCTTGCTCCTCGTATGACAACTACCGCCGCGGCAGGCCCCTGCGGACCACCACGCCGCCGTCCCCCAGTCGGACTGCGCTGGCGCCTCTCTCTGGCCAGTCTCTCACGATGCTTCGGACGCGGCCCGTGGACTCGTCGACCAGTATTGCCGCGCGGCCTCCGGCGTCCCGGTCCACCGAGGTCGTTCCCTCCGGTCCGGAAAGTTCGATCCGGCCCAACGCTTCGGTCCACTCGTCTTCGAAAGGCAAGGCGAACAGGAAACTCGCGCCGCCGTGGTCGATCGGGTCCGAGGAGAAGTCAAGTCGGAAGAGCGTTTTGCCGCTTCTGCCACGCCTGTCAGGCGATAGGGACCAGGGCGAGCTGGCAGCTTTACAGGCGCCTCCATTGCGAACGCAGGTTCCATTCGCAACGAGCCGTCTCGAACGCTACCCCAGAGCAACAGCATCTTGCGAGGCTCCCCCAGGGCGGACGTGACGACGCCGGGAGCCGCCCGGGCAAGTTCCAGCCGGTGGCTCATGGCCTTCTTGAAGTGATAGTCGCTGATCCACTTAGCCCGCATTTCTCACAACTCGTTGGAGCGCCGGCTTGGGTGGCCATGAGAAGGGCAAGGGAAGGCTGAGATGGGAGGATTTGCAGGTCGCGGGGCGAGAAGAGGGGCGCAGGGACGCCCGTGGGGTGCGCGTGGGCGGAGTCCGAAGGCCCATTTTCGGGCAGCGCAGGCACTCCGTGCACGAAGCGGCCCGGGGCCGGGTATCGGCGGGAGACCGTGCCGCGGCGGCTAGGTCTGGAGCCGGGTGTAGGCCAGGGCGAACTCGTGGTGGCGAGGGTGGTTCGAGTCCATTGCGACCTTCACGCGCCGGACCGAGACCAGCACGCGCGCTCCGATCTTGAGCAGCTGCGCCCGCAGCGTGGCGGCCGTGGCGCGGGCCAGGCGCGTGTTGTGCAGCGCTTCGCGCAGCTGCTCGATCAGCGCGCCGGCCAGCGCGGAGAAGATGAGCCGCAGCTGGTTGGCCGCCATGGCGGAGGCGGAGAGCCGCTCGCCGAAGAGGTCCAGCTGCTGCTCCTTGATCACGTTCTCCATGCGCCCCCGCCCACAGTAGAGGTGCTCGTAGAGAGTCCGTGCGCGGACCATCGAGCGGGGCAGCGAAGTGGCGACGAACCGGGGGTTCGCCTTGCCCGGCAGCCACTCGGCCTTGCCCACGACCCGGCGCTTCTTCGACCAGGTCTTCCGCGTCGCGTACTCGAAGTCCACGTATCGGCGCGCCGCCCGGCCCTTCGCATCGCACTCGGCCTCGGCGTCGGCCAGCTCCCAGCCGACGGCCTCCGCGAGCCGCTCGTTCTTGGCCAGTCCGAGGATGTAGTGCACGCCTCGGGCCTCGCACCAACTCATGAGTTCGTCCTTGCCGTATCCGGCGTCCGCCCGCACCACGAACTCGGTGGCCGGCCACCGTGCGCGGATCCGCGAGACGATGCGCTCGAGCTCGTCCACGGCGCCCTCCAGGGGACCCGCGTTGCCCGCGCGCAGCGCCACGCCCAGCGTGTGCCGCCCGCAGACCACGTACAGCGGCAGGCAGCAGTGGTGGCCGTAGTAGCCGTGCCAGCGCCGACCCTCCTGGGTGCCGTGCATCTCGACGTCGGTGGGATCGATGTCCAGCACGATCCGACTCGGCGGCTTGCGCCGCGACGGTCGCCGACGGCGCGGACGCGCGGCTCGGCGGCGCCTGGCACGCCGTGTGGTCGCCCGCTCCATGAAGCGGTCCACCAGCAGGTTCGACAGCGCCTCCAGATCGGCGGTGATCTTGTGGTACCGCCCCGGCGCGCCGGCCGACTGTCCGTTCTCGAGCCGGTTCAGCGTGGCCTTGCCCGCCAGGACGGCGCATCCCTTGCGCCGCGGTCCGCGCTTCTCGGCGAGCAGCGCCAGCACGGGGTCGTGGCGCAGCTGGTCGTGGTCGGCCACGTCCTCGTGTCCCAGGGCGATGCCCGTGATGCGCTGGCTCACCAGCGTCCGCACCGAGTGCTCGACGCGCCTCGGGTCCCGGTGGTCCTGGAAGCAGGCGGCGACCTGGTCGAAGAACTTTCCCGCCTCGGCCGCCTGGCGCAGCAGCAGTGCGCCGGCGTTGGACGAGACGGCCCCGCCGTCGAAGGCGGCCACCACCTTGCGTCCGCCCAAGGCTTGCTTCGAGAACGGGAACTGGGTATGCTGTGTCGGCATCGGTCTCTCGGGGTCGAGGTCGGGAATCCCTTTCACGACCTAACATAACGACCTTCGAGAGGCCGATGCCTGCCCCCACTTGTGAGAAATCCGGGCTAACAATTACCGTGGCCATGGCCACTTCCGCTTTTTGCCAGGCCGTTCCAAGTCGAAGGGCAAATTCCAGCCCTCGGCAGCAGGATGCCATCGACCCCACGTGTTCTTGTGAATGTCATCTTTGTCGCCAAAAAACCGCACAAGAAGGCGAATCACCAAATTCATTCTCGGCATGAATTCGTGAAATCCTGTGAGCATCACGAGTCCCCGATCTCTCACCTCGTGAACACCGAAATCCTCAGGCGAGACACACACCACTGGTGGTTTGATCTGATCGACAAATGGTGGAATAGAACTCTTTGATGGCACAGTGCCGTCGCCGTCGCCTGTTCTTTCGTCTTTTCCAAGAAATGAGAATCGCTTGTTGTTGGCTCGGCCTTCCCTATTGACGCGAACGGATGTACGTGTTTGTTCTTCAATTCCCGCTATCACAAGAACCTTCTTTTCGTCGATTTGCCAATTGTCAATTCTCTTTCTGTATTCCTTGGCGTCTTCAAGATATTGACGAAGCCTTTCCTTGCCTCTCATGAGATTGACTTCGTCTTCATTTCCTTCCATTCCTTTCACGTGAGCTATCGCTTCTCCTATCGTTCGTGGTACGCTTTCTTGCCAGCCATCGTCGTTGAAGATGTCAGACATTTCTCCGAGCACGGCATTCTCATAAGTCGGTAGCAAATAGTACAGGGATGGCGTCAATCGCGCCGTCCTTCGTTCACGGCTTGCCTGCGAACGGCTGCCAAGCGTACCGCTACCCGCCACAAGTTTAGTTATCGCGTCGCAACTTCCGCGCCAGGGCGTGCCAATGGTCGCAATTTTGTCGACGCATTTCGCGATGTCGTCGCCTTTGCGTGACGGCAGAGTCAACGCACCGGCAATAACAAGGCCGCCCATGCTGTGTCCCACCAAGTTCACCTGCGGTTTGCTCTCCCGATATGCGGGCATGAGCTCTGTTCGCTGGATCACTTCCGATATGAATTCTTGCAACGTGCGTGCCGTCACCTCCAGCGGCTGTCGCCAGTCATAGCTGAACGGATAGACAGGTGTGCCCAACTCTTCTCGTAACTCTTCTACCATTTCTTCGTAGACCAAAGGAAATGGTCCCCCCGGCCGAATCAGGGCAGGCTCCCGCAACTCGTAGAGGCGATCGGACTCGGAAGACGGAAGCGAAGGGGCGAGCGCCAAGCGATTGTGTTCACGCCGCATTTTTGTTGTCCACACTTTCTCCGGCGGCAATGAGTAGTCGTCCTGCATGTCGGTCGCAGTGATTCCCGGTACCACAATCACGGGATTTGGCATGGAGCTGGCTGTGCTCATTTCTCTCCTCGGTCGAAAGACGTAGTGGTCATTGTGCTCCTACCACGCCGCGAGCTTCAGCTTCGCGTCCAGGCGGACCTGGCCCCCCCGGCCGTCGTCCTCGTCCACGGGATTGCCGCGCTTGTCGTACACGCGGACGCGGAGTTCGGCCGCTTCGCGGTCCACCGTCACGTGCGAGAAGTTGTCGTCCTGGGAGAAGTTCCAGGCTCTGTAGTCCATTGCGACCTCCTGGTCCCGCGAGTCCAGGAAGCGAAACGTGTCTTTTTGGCCCTTGGCACGGGAGTCGTGGACGAAGTCGGAGGGTTCTCCGTCGGCGAACGGGAACGGCCAGTAGAACGCCGACGAGGTGACCGAGAACGCCTTGATCCGCTCGGCGTCCGGCGTGCCCGTCAGAACGATCTCCGCCACGTTGCAGCAGTGGATGTCGCCCGACAGGAAGACGACGTTCTGCACGCCGGCGTCCACGATGCGGCGCAGCACCGCGGCGCGGGTGGCGGGGAACGCGGGCCAGCCGTCGCTCCGCTCCAGCGCCTCCGGCTCGGTCTCGGCCAGGGCCGTGCGGGCCGAGACGGGGTTGGGCACGAACACGCCCGACGTCACCACGAACTTGGGCGCGTTGCCGCGTGCGGCCTGCTGCTCGGCCAGCCAGTCGAGCAGCCGCCGCAGCTGGCCGGGAGGCGCGTCGGGCGGGGCCGGACGGCCGAGCAGGTTGTTGCGCGACAAGTCGCCCTTGGGTCCTTCGATGAACCGCTGCGTGCGCGTGTCGAGCACGAAGAACGGCAGGCCGCCGCAATCGAAGCGGTAGTAGAGATGACGGCCCCATGTCCGCGGTCCGTGGCTCCACTGGTAGCTCAGGTAGGCGTCCACGGCGATCGTGAACAGCTGGTGCTTGGCCCGGTGGAGGCGGTCCTGGGACCAGTTGTCCTCGATCTCGTGGTCGTCCAGGATCATGTACGTCGGCAACCGCTGCATGAGCCGCCGAATCCGGGGCGACCCGAACGCGGTCAGGTAGCGGTCCCGGAACTCGCGGTACGTGTCGGCCCGCCCGAACGGCACGAACGTGCCGAGCATGTCGGCGTAGATCTGGTCGCCCACCATCAGCACGAAGCGGGGGCGGTCGGCGCGCCCGGGCGCGGCCTCGTCGGGGTCCGGGTTGGCCGCCTTTCCCTCGGCCAAGCGGGCCATCGGCGCGAAGATACGGTCCGAGTGGCGCACCTTCCACAGCAGACCCGGATAGCGGCAGGAGCCCAGCAGAAAGCTGACCCGGCCTCCGTCCCGGCCTTCCGCCGGGAACGTGCGGACGACCGCGCCGGCCTTGACGGGGTCCAGGCGGCGCAGGTCGTCGCGCCAAGCGCTCGAGTGCGTGAGCCGGCGCAGCAGCGCGTCGTCCTCGAACTCGTCGTCGTCGTCCAGCGCGTCGTCGAGTACGAGGCATCCGACCCGGACCTCGTACTCCGAGTCGGGCTCCAGGGCGAACAGCGTCTTGTCCTCCGGCAACCGGATGTCGTGCTCGCCCAGGTTGATGCTGCCGCTGCGGTCGAACTCGCGGCGGAGCCGGAAGTACGCCGTCGGCATCGGGTCGAGCGCCGCGCCGTCCTTCGACAGGACGCCGATGACCGCCATCGTCCGGCGGGCAGAGTCCGGGTGGTCCCCGCCGTCGGTCGCCGGGTCGGCGCGCACCCAGATGCGGCTGGTCGTCGCCGTCGTGTGCCCGACGATGGGGCCGAGTCCGGGAAGGCGAAGCGCGGACACGGGCTCTACCGCCGCCAAGCGGCCGGCGCGGGCACGCCGCGGCTCACCTGGACCTCCAGTCCCGGCTCTGGAAGCCCCCGCGCCCCGTCCGTCCCGGCTGGGCCGCGGACTCCCGAACCGGACCAGTCGCGCAGGATGCCGCGTACCCTGCCAGTGGCCGGGTCCCGCAGCAGTGCCGCCGCTGGGCCGGACTGCGCGTCCATGGCCACCGAGCCGTCTGGACCCGTCAGCACGATTCGCGACAGCGCGTCCGCCCAGCTCGACTCCGTCGGAAGCGCGAGCGCGAACGACTGTCGGCCGTCTCCGTCCGCCGTCTCGGCCATCTCGAAGCGCCGGGTGAAGAGCACGCGGCCGTCTTCGGCCTCGCCGGCGAGCTGCCAAGCACCGGTACCGTCCAGCGGGGTCGGCGGCGCTTCGACCACGAACGCCGGGTTCAGGAACGGGCGCCCGTCGGCGCCGGCACCGCCCCAGAGCAGAAGGGCGCGCACCGGCAGTGCGGCCCCGATTCCGGTTTCGTCCTGCAGGCGCCACCGCAACGCGTTTGCAAAGTGGTAGTCGCTGATTCCGCCCCAGTTGCAGTAACCCATCACGTCGCGAGCATTCGGAGGCACCAAGCTGCGGGAACGATGATCCCAGCCCCACGCACCACTGCGCCCTTTGGCGTGCGGATACCCAGGATCAGGGCCTCCTGCGCCTCCGCAGGGTGCATGCCATAGGTGCATGTTGTGTCCGAATTCGTGTGCAACGACCCCTCCGTCCGGTGTAGAAAACATGACTCGGCCGGGAACATACGCAACTCCACCCCCAACACCCCCCATGGTGCCCATGTAGTAGCCTGCTCCACCCTCCATGACCCGAATCGCTTCGGTCTCACCCAGCTGCCATCCCTTGGTAGAAGTCCAAACGGGCTCGTGAACGGTTACTCTCATGCGCCCCACGGGAAGCCAGCTGCGAGTCTCCTTGAAGAGTGGGGCCTCGGGCGAAAGACCCCGGGTCACGTTCAGAATCGACGAGTCCGGCACCGTCTCCCAAAGAAAAGGCACCACCGTCACGTCGAACGTCGGCATCTCGTACACGTCCAGCGTCGTCCGCCCTACCTCCGGGACACGTCGCGGGACGCCCAGCTGCGGGTCGAGCGCACCTTCCGGGTCCAACACCACCACGATCTCGACGCCCGGACGCAACACTTCTCCCGGAACCGCGGCGTTCGTAGACAGGTCAAGGCTGCGTTCAGCCGCTTCGGTCTGCGCTGGTATCGCTCCAGTTCCCGGCGATAATGGAACGCTGTGCTTGGAACCGTCCTGCTGATAGAACGTCGCCACGCCAGATGGAACGCGCACACCTTCAGCATCTGGAGCCGCCACCAACACGCGCAGCAACCCTGGCCTGCCCGCGACCAGCGGCACGGGAAAGTCCGGCGACTGGACCGTCTGCACGACGTACGCCGTGGCAGTCGCCAAGGCTGTTTCCGTCCGCGTCTCGCATATGCGAACGTACCGATTCCAGAACGACCTCATCTGCAACCGCGTGGCGAAATCGCCGCCAACACACAGCCTCGTGCCAGTCGCGCTGAGGGAGCTCAGTCGACGCCAGTTGGCTATTGGCAATAGTCCAACCAGGTCCGCATTGCCCGACAGGTACAGGTGCGTCAAGTTGGCCAAGCCGCCCAGCTCGCGAGGTATCTCGCCCGTCAAGTCGTTGCCCGACAGGTACAGGTGCGTCAAGTTGGCCAAGCCGCCCAGCTCGCGAGGTATCTCGCCCGTCAAGTCGTTGCCCCCCAGGTGCAGCCAGTCCAAGTTGGCCAAGCCGCCCAGCTCGCGAGGTATCTCGCCCGTCAAGTCGTTGCCCGACAGGTACAGGTGCGTCAAGTTGGCCAAGCCGCCCAGCTCGCGAGGTATCTCGCCCGTCAAGTCGTTGCCCCCCAGGTGCAGCCAGTCCAAGTTGGCCAAGCCGCCCAGCTCGCGAGGTATCTCGCCCGTCAAGTCGTTGCTCCACAGGTGCAGCACCCTCAAGTTGGCCAAGCCGCCCAGCTCGCGAGGTATCTCGCCCGTCAAGTCGTTGCCCCACAGGAACAGCACCCTCAAGTTGGCCAAGCCGCCCAGCTCGCGAGGTATCTCGCCCGTCAAGTCGTTGCCCCCCAGGAACAGATCCCTCAAGTTGGCCAAGCCGCCCAGCTCGCGAGGTATCTCGCCCGTCAAGTCGTTGCCCCCCAGGTGCAGCCAGTCCAAGTTGGCCAAGCCGCCCAGCTCGCGAGGTATCTCGCCCGTCAAGTCGTTGCTCAACAGGTGCAGCTCCCTCAAGTTGGCCAAGCCGCCCAGCTCGCGAGGTATCTCGCCCGTCAAGTCGTTGCCCCACAGGTCCAGGCTTCTGACGCGACCACTTGCGTCCGTTTCGACTCCGTGCCAAACGTCCAGCGGCACGTCGGTCAGCCAGTTGTCGCTCCTGCTCCAGTCTTGGCCGCCTGTCGCATAGAAGAATGTCTCGAGGATGTCGCGGTCCGTCAGCGGCGGGCACTCGGTGCCCGTGCCGGAATGCGAGCGGACTGATCGCAACCAGGCTCGGAATGCTGGATCGGCCGGTATGCACACTTTCGTGCCCTCGTACGACAAAACCCGCAACGGCAACGCAGTCATTCCCGACGCAAGGCGACCGTTCAATCGGCCGTTGCCGCCGAGCCGCAACTCCCGGAGTGCCCGAAGAGACGCCCAGTTTCCTGCGAGCACACCGGACAAGTCGTTAGCAGTCAAGTCAATGCCTACGACGCGGCCGGACAAGGAGTCCGTCTCTATACCGTACCAGTCAGCCAAGGGCCCCGGCTGAAGCCACCCACTGGATGATGCCCACTCGGAACCGCCAGTCGCGTGGTAGAATGAGCGAAGCGCCGCAGCCTCGGCCTCGTGGCAGAACGGCCCACGGCTTCGTTCAAGTCCTTGCACAAAGTCGATGAAGCTTCGCGTGCCAGGCGCACACAAGCCAGCATTATCTGACCAGAACAAACCTCTCAGGACGCTTGAACGGGCTAGTTCGTGCGGTACCTCACCGCTCAAGTTGCTGTTGGTCACGGCTAGCCACTCCAAGTTGGCCAACTCACCCAGATCCGACGGGAGGCCGCCGGTGAAATCGTTGCCCTGCAAGTACATTTCTCTCAGACTGGTCAAACTGCCCAATTCTGATGGGACCTTACCAGTCAAATCGTTCAGGTACAGGTTTTCCAAGTTGGACAAGTTGCCCAGCTCTAGCGGGATCTCGCCGCCAGAGGTCGCGATGGCCAGGGAAATGAGCCTTGACAAGTTGCCCAATTCTGGTGGTATGTCGCCGCGAAAGTCGTTAAATTGCAGGGACAGCGTCGTCAAGTTGGACAAGTTGCCCAGTTCCCGAGGTATCGCTCCCGTCAGGTTGTTGTTGTTCAGATCCAGCGTCGTCAAGCTGGACAAGCCGCCCAGTTCCCGAGGTATCTCGCCGGTCAGGTTGTTGTCGCGCAGAGACAGCGTCGTCAAGCTGGACAAGCCGCCCAGTTCCCGAGGTATCTCGCCGGTCAGGTTGTTGTCGCGCAGAGACAGCGTCGTTAAGTTGGACAAGCCGCCCAGCTCCCGAGGTATCTCGCCCGTCAGGTTGTTGCCGGAAATCGTTAACTCTAGAACGTGACCACTTTCGGACGCCCTGACTCCGTGCCAAGTGTTCAGCGATGCGCCGGTCAGCCAGTTGTCGCTGTTGTCCCAGTCCGGGCCGTTAGTCGCCTCGTACAGAGCCACCAGCACGGCGCGGTCGCCAGCCGCCGTCGCGAAAGCGCTTGCGCCGCCGCCAGCCGGCGCGACCAGGGGCTCGGTCAGCTCGTCGTTGCAGGCCGTCGCCGCGAGCACGAAGGCGAATGCGGCAACCACATGCTGGCGTGCAGTCTTGTTGTTGAGGATGTCGCGACGCATGGCCGTTCTCCTTGGTTTCCTTGCCGGCCGTCTCATTGCGGCCGTCGGCTCCCGATCAGCATGAACTCTCCCGACGACCGGCACAGCGTCGGCCGCGACGATGTGCCCGGGCTCGGCCACGAACGTCCCGGGCACGCGCTCGCTGCACTCGGCTGGGAGTTTCCAGCGACCGGCCGGAACTCGATTCGGCCGGCCGGCCTGACAACGGCGACAAGGACTGGTGCCGGCGCTTCGGAGCCCGATCCGCCGGGCCGTTGCGCGACCACCGGTCCCGCTGCCCGGAGGCCGCCCGCTGCAAGAACCCTCACCTTGATCGCCGACGAACAATTGTTGCCCGTGTTCGCCTCCCCCTCCACCGCGGCCACGCACTCGCCCACCCACAACACGGTCCCCGGCGACGCCGACCGCCTCACGGTCATCGAGGCAATCCCCTGCACCGCCTCGCCCGGGCCGAGGACCGGCACGCGAGTGACCTGGCCCACCGGGTCGTCCGACGTCGTGACCACGGAATCGGTCGACAGGAACGCGCCCACCGTCGTCGCAACCGACGCCGCGGCGCCACGGTTCCGTATTTCCACGACGTACTTGAAGCTGCCCCCCGGAGCGACCACCACGCTGTCCGGCGACACACCCGCCACTAGGTCCGGCCGGCCGGTCACCTTCACCTTGATCGCCACCGAACAGTTGTTTCCCGTGTCCGATTCCCCCTCCACCGCGTCCATGCACTCGCCCACCCACAACACCGTCCCCGGCGACAACGACGCGCCCACCGTGAACGTCGCGACCCTGCTCGCCGACTCGCCCGCGCCCAGCTCCGGCACGTCCGACGCCTCCCCCACCTCCTCGTCCGACATCGTGACCACCGAGTCCGGCGACGCGAGCATCCTCGCTTTCGTCGCAGCCGCCGGGCCAGCACCTCGGTTCTGGATTGCCACCACGTACTCGAAGCCGCCCCCAGGCGCGACCGACACGCTGTCCGGCCACGAACTCACATAGGACAAGTCCGGCCGGCCCGTCACCGTCACCTTGATCGACTCCGAGCAGTTGTTGCCCGTGTCCGTCTCCCACTGCACCGGGTCGACGCACTCGCCTACATAGAGGACCGTGCCCAGCTCCGCCGCCGAACTCACCGTGAACGAGCCCGTCCTGCTTGCCGACTCGCCCGGACCCAGGCTGGGCACGGGGGCCGGGACACCCACCACTTCGTCCGAGGTCGTGATCACGTTGTCGGCCGACACGAACGTTCTCGCTCGGGTCGCTGCCGCCGTCGTGTCACCCCGGTTGCGTACAATGGCCACGTATTCGAAGCTGCCCCCCGCCCAAGTCGCCGCGTTGCCGGGCGACAGGCTCGCAATCAAGTCCGGCAGGACCGCGACCGCCGTCGCCCGGACCTCGGTCGACACGCCTTCCCGTACCGTTGCCGCCAGCACTTGCTCGCCGACCGAGTCGCCCAGCGTCCATGTCGTGGCCGCGAGCCCGGCCGAATTGCTTCTTGTCGCCCACGGATCGGCTGCGCCGTGGCCCTCCGTCGGCACGAACGTGACCGTCGCACCCGCCACTGGCGAACCGCCCGCGTCCAAGAGCCGCACGACGACGGGCTCCCGAAGCGGCTCGCCGACTCGGGCCCACTGGTCGGCGCCCGCAAACGGCTCCACTACCGCGGTCGCTCCTCCGTCCGGACCCGTGCCCGAGTCGCCCCCGCAAGCGGCAAGCCCCGATGCGACGACGGTAACCGCCAGAGATGGCCACTTGCCACGACTTGGGCCATGTCGGCTTGGCTCCAAGGCGGCAAGCCCGCGCTCCGGCTTCCGCAGGACACCGACCGCCTGCATCAGGCTCGCGAGAGGCCACCGAAGCCGTGACGCTTCTCTGCTACGACATCCACAGCGAAGCGATCAGCACGAAGGCACCGAAGGCAAGCATCAGAAGTATCCGAAAGTCTCGTCTGCTCCGCTTCAATGCCTTGCCTTGCGCATCGGCTAAGTCACGAACTTCCTCACGGGTATCGTCGTGCACTTTTAGGAGTCGCCGGACCTCGTTCTGGAGTTGGTCGACCTTCTCCCGAGCGTCTTCGTGCTTCGCTAGGAATCGACCAATCTCCTGTCGAGTTTGATCGTGTTCCTCTTGGATTCGGCTGACGGCCTGTTGGTTGTTCTTGTTCCCTTTCGATATCAGGTTAGGAAACCGCGCCAATAACGCGGACGCGAGGCCCAATAACGCGGACACGAGGCCAATGTTCCACTTCCACCTCTCCGTCTCCCCCTCCCTTTGAGCCTCGTCGGGGACGCCTCCCTGGTCCGCCGCTCCTTGGTAGCGAGACCACCCCACTGTCTCTCCCGGAAGCGAGATCGTGTTGATAAATGGGATTTCGACGATGGCGGTGGCCTCGACGGGTGCCGCCACGCCGCAACCAGTGAAGAAGTATGCGGCGGTGGCGAGGAGGTAGTAGTAGTAGTAGTAGCGTCGTCCTGCCATTGGATTGGCTCCGTGAGTGGGTTGGACGGAGTCACCTTGATTGAATCAATCATAGCCCCTGCGATCGGACACAACTACGTCAGAAGCAGGTCAATATGCGGCATATTGCGTGAACGGGAGCGATGTGCGGACAGCCAGATGCGATGTGGGCGTTCGCGTGCATGGCGTGCGTCCGCTCTCGCGACGGCCCGGCCCGCTCCAACATGCGCCGACGAGATACTGGTCCTCCTGATCTGGCGGGGAAAGCCAATCGCCCGAAAGGCTTGACCGGCGCGTTACCCTGTAGGCCATGCCGACTCCCAGGCCCGGGATCGGCGAGGCACTCGCAGATCCGACTGACCGGCCGACCCCGGGGAAAGGCGAGCAACCCGATGGACTTCCTCACCAGCGACGCATTCATAACCATCGTTTCCGTCGTCGGCTCCGTCGCGGGGCTTCTGCTGGCGCTGCGGGCCGACATCGGAAGCCGCATCGACCGGCTGGAGGAGCGCGCCAAGGAGAGGGACCAAGCCCTCGGACAGCGCATCGACCGGCTCGAGGATCGGACTCGGGCCGATCACTTGAAGCTCGTCGCGGAGATCAACGAGCTGAAGACGGACATGGGCGCCCAAATCAACGAGCTGAAGACGGCCATGGCCACCCAAATCGCCGAGCTGAAGGCGGCCGTGAGCGCCCAGATCGCCAAGCTGACGACGGCCGTGAGCGTCGTCGACGCCAAGCTCGACGAGAGATCGGCGCCGCAGGGGCTCGTGGTCAAGGAACCCTCCGGGGACTACGCGGCGGACGACGAGCCGGAGGGCGGCCCGGAGCCGTGACGCATCCGTCGGGCCTTCCCAAGTGCGGGCCGTGCGACGTTCGCGGCTCGCGGCTCACACCAGATACCCGCCGTCCACCGGCACCACTGCGCCGGTGACGTGGCGCGCCGCCTCCGAGCAGAGGAAGAGGATCACCGACGCCACGTCCTGGGGGTCGCCCAGGCGGCCGAGGACGCTGCGCTCCCGGGCCCGGTCCATGATCTCGGCGGGCACCCGCTCGGTGAGCTCGGTGGTGCGGATGTAGCCGGGCGCGACGGCGTTCACGTTGACGTTGGACGGGCCCAGCTCGGCGGCGGCGCTCCGGGTGAGGCCGAAGAGTCCCGCCTTCGAGGAGCAGTAGTTGGCCAGGCCGAACTCGCTGGAAAGTCCGTGGACCGACGACACGTTGACGATCTTGCCGAACTCCTGGGCGCGGAAGTGGGGCGCCGCGGCCCGGGTGAAGTAGAAGGCGCCCGACAAGTTGGTGTCGATCACGGTCCGCCACTCGTCGTCGTCCATCCGCCAGAGGGCGCTGTCCCGACCCACGCCGGCGTTGTTCACCAGGAAGTGGAGGCCGCCCAGCACGGCCCGGGCCTCGCCGACGAACTCGGTCGCCTCCGCCGGGTCCCGCACGTCGCCGGGCCGCGAGAAGACCTCGACGCCGCACTCGCGCAGCTCGCTCTCCACCTCGTCGGCCACCCCCCGGCTCGCCGACCCCCGGTCCAGGTAGTTGAAGGCGACGTGGGCGCCGGCCCGGGCGAAGGCGGTCGCCGTGGCGCGGCCGATCCCGCTCGATGCGCCCGTCACCAGCGCCACCCGCCCCCGCAGCGACGGGTCCGACGCCGCCGGCTCGGGCGCCGGACGGGGAACCGGCCCGGTCAGCGCGTCGGCCGCCCCCACGGCCTCCACGGCGTCGCCGCTCGTCCTCACCGGCCGCCGCCCGGCTTGGCGTGCTTGATCGACTTGGCCTCGACGAGGAACACCACGTCCTCCGCGATGTTGGTCGCCAAGTCTCCGATCCGCTCCAGGTTCTGGACCACCAGGATCATCTCCAGGCCCGGGCTGATGTAGCGGGGCTGCTCCAGCATGTACGACACGACGATCCGGAAGGCGGAACGCCGCAAGTCGTCCACTCGCTCGTCCGCCGCCACGACGCGACGGGCGACGGCGACGTCCCGGTTCACCAGCGCGCCCAGCGCGTCGTCCAGCATCGCCAGCGCCTGGTCGCCCATCTCCCGCACCTCCAGGATGTCCGGCAGCGGAGGGTGAGATGCGATCCGCTTCGTCGCCTTGGCGATGTTCACCGCGTGGTCGCCGATCCGCTCGATGTCGTTGGACGCCTTCAAGGTGACGAACGCCTGCCGCAAGTCGCCCGCGACGGGTCTCTGAAGCGCCAGGAACTCCAGCACCCGCTCGTCGATCTCCACTTCCAGGGCGTCGATCCCGTCGTCGGAGCGCCTGACCTGCTTCGAGCGGGTCGGGTCGCGTTCCGCCAAGCCGGTCATCGCCAGCCGCACGAGCTCCTCCGCCCGTCCCGCCATCTCCAGCAGCATCTCGCGGAGGCGGTCCAGCTCGGCTTCGGCCCGGCTCCTGGGGGGCGGCTCGTTCATGGCGGGGGTGGGCGGGTCATGCGGGTCTCCCGGTCAGGTAGGACTCGGTGCGCTCGTCCCGAGGGTTGGTGAAGAGGGTCTCGGTGAGGCCGTACTCGACCAGCTCGCCCCCGTCCAGGTACGCGGTCAGGTCGGAGAGGCGGGCGGCCTGCTGCAGGTCGTGGGTGGCGATGACCACGGTGTAGGCGCCCTTGAGGGCGTGGACCAGGGCCTCGATCCGGGCCGTGGCCGCCGGGTCCAGCGCCGACGTGGGCTCGTCCATGAGAAGCACGCTGGGCTTGACCGCAAGCGTCCGGGCAATGCAGAGCCGCTGCTGCTGACCCGCCGAGAGCCCCAGCGCCGGGGCGTCCAGGTCGCCGGCGACCTCCGGCCACAGGCCCGCCGCCGAGAGGACTTCCTCGACCAAGGCGTGCAGGTCTCCGTCGAAGCCGCCGGCCCGGGGTCCGAAGGCCACGTTGTCGAAGACGGAAGCGGGGAAGGGGGTCGGCTGCTGAAGCACCATGCCGATCCTCCGGCGCACCGCCACGGGGTCCACGTGGGCGGCGTAGAGGTCGAGTCCCTCGAAGCGGACTGCGCCCGTGGTGCGCGCGCCCTGCACCAGTTCGTTCATGCGGTTGAAGCAACGGAGAAGAGTGGTCTTGCCGCAACCGGACGGGCCAATGACGGACACGATCCGGCCCGGAGGGACCTCCAGGGTGACGTTCGACAGCGCGGTCCGCCCGTCGAAGCTCACCGAGAGGCCGTCGGCGGAGAGGACGGGACCGGAAGCGGCGCCGGGGTCGCCGGGCGGCCGGACGGGGGCCTTGTCGGGGCCGGAAGCCTGGAGGGTCACGGGCGCGCCGTCGGCATCCGCCGGCGCAGGGCCAGGACGGTCAGGTTGGCCGCCAGGAGGAGCAGCAGAAGGGCGATCGCGGCGCCGGCGGCCAGCGCGCCGAACTCGGGCTGGGAGCGGGCCGTCCAGTCGAAGATGCGGGTCGGCAGGGAGACGAGCGGATCGCCGGGCGCCGTGGGCGCGAAGGTGACGAAGGACGCGGCGCCGATCACCAGCAGCGGCGCCGCCTCGCCCACCGTGCGGGTGAAGGCGAGGCAGGCGCCGGCCGCCACCCCGGGCGCCGCCGCCGGGAGGACTTGGTGGCGCACGACCTGCCAGCGGGTCGCGCCCAGCCCGTACGCCGCGTGCCGAAGGCTCTCCGGAACGGATCGGATCGCGCCTTGCGAGGTGGCGACCACGGCCGGGAGGGCCAGCGTGGCCAGGGTGAGCCCGCCGGCCAAGATGCTCCGTCCCGCCCCCATCGCGTGAACGAAGACGGCGAGCCCCGCGACCCCGTACACCACCGACGGCACCGCCGCCATGCTTGCGGCCAGCGACCCGCCAAGGGCCGACCATCGGTTTCTGGGCGCGTACTCCTCCAGGTAGACGGCGGCGCCGACTCCCACGGGAAGCGCGAAGAGGACCGTGAGGAGGGCCAGCCAGAGCGTGCCCGCCAGCGCGGGGCCGATCCCGGCGCGGCTCGGGTCTCGAGAGGGCGGGGACGCGAAGAAGGCCGGGTCCAGCGCCTCCCAGCCGCGCGCCGCCAGGACGCCCGCCAGCAGCGCCAGGCCGGCGGCGGCGGTCCAGGCGCCCGCGCCGCACGCCGTCCCGGCCTTGCCGTGGCGACGGAAGAACTTCACGGGTGCAGGGCCCCCAAGCGGGCGGCGGCTCCCGGGCCTGCGCCGAAGCCTCGACGGCGGCCGAAGCCTCGACGGCCGCGGGGGGACGGACCGGGCCGTCGGGAGAGGAGCGCCCTGCCCGCCGCATGGGTTCCGAAGGCGAGAAGGAAGAGGACCGCCGCGGCGGCGAAGACGGCCCGGTAGGCCAGCGTGCCCGGCGCGGCGTCGCCCATGTTCATCTGGGCGATGAAGGTGGTGAGGGTCCGGAGCCCTTCCAGGGGACTCCACGCCAGACGGGCCTGGTTGCCCGCGGCCATCGTCACGATCATCGTCTCGCCGGCGCCCCGGGCCAGGGCGAGAACGACGGCCGCCGCGATCCCCCGGCCCGCGGCCGGCGCGACGACGCGGGCCAGGACCCGGCCCCGGCTCGCGCCCAGCGCCAGTCCCGCCTCGAGCAGCGAGCGGGGAACCGAGTCCAGCGCCTGCCGCGACACCACCGCCACCGTAGGCAGGATCATGAGCCCGACCACCAGGCACGCGGCCAAGCCGTTGAAGGGCTCGACGGTGGGCCAGACGCGCCGGAGCGCGGGCGTGACGAACTCAAGGGCGAGGTAGCCCAGCACCACGGTGGGCACGCCGGACAGCAGAGTCACCGACGCGGACAGGAAGCGCTCCGTCCGAGCGCCGGCGTAGTAGGCAAGGTAGGCGGCGGTGGCCAGACCGGCGGGCGCGGCGAAGAGCGCGGCCCCGGCGGCGACCTGCGCCGTGGCGGCCAGCAGGGGGAGCACGCCGAAGCGAGGCTCCTCTGCGAACGGCGCCCACGAGCCTTCGGTCAGGAACCGCGCCAGAGGGACCTCGGCAAAGAACGACGCCGTCTGCCGGGCCAGCGCCCAGACGACCGTGGCGAAGGCCGCGGCCGCCACCAGGGCGCATGCGGCGAACGCCCACCGGGCCAGCCGCTCGCCGAGCGCGCGGGACGCCGTGGCCGCCCCCGAGAAGCCGTCGAGGTTGGCCCCGGGGCCGGACTTCGTCGGAGAGCCGGTCGGCGTCGAGGCGCCCGCGAGCCTCACCAAGCCGTCCGCTCCAGCAGAGCTTCGCTCCGGGCGTGCTCGCCGGCGGGGAGGGGGACGTACCCGGCCTCTGCGGCGAGCGCCTGGCCCGCCGCGACGAAGAACGAAGCGAACTCGCGGACCGCCGGCCGCGCCAGGGCGGCTTGGCGGACGTAGATGTAGAGGTCGCGCACCAGCGGACTGTAGCGACCGTCGGCAAGGGACTCGCGGGACGGGAGCACGCAGCCGAAGCCCGCGTCCACCGCCACGGCCTTGAGCGCCCCTCGGTTGGCCTGGTAGTGGGCGTAGCCGAAGTATCCCAGCGCCCACCGGTGCCCGGCCACGCCCCGAGCCACCAAGTGGTCGCTTTCGGTCTGATGGTAGTCGGCGCGGCTGGCGCCCGTCCGGCCCGCCACCACCCTGGTGAAGAAGTCGAAGGTGCCCGAGTCGGGACCCGGACCGTAGAGGCGCACTTTCTCGGCGGGCAGGCCGGGACGCAGGTCGCGCCAAGTGGCCACGCGGCTCGACGGCGCCCAGACGCGCTCCAGCTCGTCCAGCGTCAGGCACTCCACGCCGTGGTTGCCCGGGTTGACCACCACCGTCAAGCCGTCCCGGGCGACGGGAAGCGCCAGGTAGCGGGCGTCGGTCCTCCGGCAGCGAGCTTCCTCCTCCTCCGTCATGAGGCGCGAGGCGCCCGCCACGTCCACTTCGCCCTCGCAGAGCCGCCTGAAGCCGCCTCCCGAGCCCGAGAGGCTCACCGCCACGCGATGCTCGGGGCTGCGGCGCGCAAACTCCTCCGCCACCGCTTCCGCCAGCGGACCGAGAGTGCTCGACCCTCCGACGGCCACCGCTCGCCCAGGGTCGCCGCTCCCGCCGGGCGCGCACGCCAGGAGCAGAGCGACGGCCAGACCGGCGCCCGCGGCGACCCCGCGAGCCGCCGGGCGACCGGCTTCCTCGCCGCCCGCCGTTCCCTCCAGCGGCAAGGTGAAGCCGATCGTCGTGCCCGCGCCCAGCGCGCTCTGCGCAGAGACTTCGCCCCCCATGCTGGAGACCAGGTGTCGGACGATGGCCAGTCCCAGTCCCGTGCCGCCGCCCGGTCGGGAGCGGGCCGCGTCGATCCGATAGAAGCGCTCGAAGATGCGCGGCAGCGCGGACGCGGGGATGCCGGCCCCGTTGTCGCGCACGGCGATCCGCAGCCGTTCGTCCTCCTCGTCGATCTCCACGCGGACCCGGCCGCCCTTGTCGGGGACGTGCTTCATGGCGTTCTCGAAGAGGTTGCGAAGCACCTGATACACCGCCTGTTCGTCCCCCGACGCCACCCCGTCTCCCGAGACGCTGAACTTCACCCCGCGGGCCGCGGCTTCGTCCTCCATCTCCTCCCAGACGGACCACGCGACTTCGCCGACGAGCACCGGCGCGTGCTGGGGGCGCCAAGCGCCCGACTCGTACCGGGAAAGGTCCAGCAAGTCGTCCACCATGCGCTGCAGCCGCACGGTGTTGCGCCCGATGGACCGAAGGAACTGGCTGCGAAGCTCCGGGGGCACGTCTTCCTCCAAGACCGTCTCGGCCGCGACGCGAATGACGGTCAGCGGCGTCTTCAGCTCGTGGGAAGCGTTGGCCACGAAGTCGGAGCGCACCTCCTCCAGTCGGCGAAGCTCCGTCACGTCCACCAGGACGGCCACGGACTCCCCCTCCGACCCCCGAGTGGTGCGCACGTCCAGCTTCCGCCCGCCCAGATCGATCTCCAGGCGGCCCTCGCGCCGGTCCACCGACTTCTCGAGCAAGTCGCGGAGGACCGGGTCCCGCACGACCGAGCCCACGGGGGCCAGCCTGGGCACGTCCGCTACGCCGAGCAGCTTCTTCGCCGCCGGGTTGATGCGCAGGATGCGGGCGTCGGCGGTGAGCGCCACCAGCCCCTCCGCCACCCGGTCCACCAGCCCCGCCAGCTCGTCCCGCTCCCGAGCGGCCCGCGCGGACTGCACGTCCAGCTGGGTTCGCGCCCGGTTCGCCGCCGAAGCCGTGCGGGCAAGCTCGGCCACGGGCGAGAGCGGCGCCCTGGGACCGGCAGGCCGCCCGGCGCCGACGCCCGAGAGCAGGCCGCCCACGGCGTTCAGCGACCGGACGACGCCTCCGAGGAACCAGTGCAGCGCCGCGATCGAGACGACGGCGGCGGCCAGCACGGCCAGGGCCGCGTTGCGCGCCGCCCGCGCCGCAGCCTCCTCGACGGGCTCGGCCGGGGCGCCGAAGCGGACCACGACGGTCTCGCCGCGCCAGTACGCCCGGGCCGCGGCGAAGACGTAGGGACGCCCGTCCACCTCCCCCGCGCGCCGGGAGAACGTCACCGCCCGGGCGTCTCGAAGCGCCTCTTCCACTTCGGGGCGCTGCGTCCCGCCCGCGGCCTCCAGCGCTTCCGCGCCGTCGGCGAGCTGCGGATCCGCCACCAGCTTCATGTCGCCGTCGAAGACGCTGGTCCGGTACCGGGTCGTGGCGGCCAAGGCGCTGGCCACGCTGTCCAGGGCGAGGTCCTGGGACGCCCGCAGCCGTTCGGCCCCCAGCCGCACCGCGCGGCCCAGGTGCTCCCGGACCTCCTCCGTCAGGGCCCGCTCGGTGGTGGCGCGGGTCGCCGCCCAGGCCGCCGCCGCCGCGAGCACGGCCGCCCCGGCCGCTCCCGCCAGGGCGGCAGGCCGCAGCGCAACCCTCACGCGCGCCTTCCCCGCTCGGCGGCCACGGCCCGGCTACCGTCCTCGGAACCGATACCCGAACCCTCGGACCGTCTCGATCCAGCCGCCCGCCTCGCCCAGCTTGGCGCGCAGGCGGCGAACGTGCATGTCCACGGTTCGGGTTCCGCGCCTGCCGCCCAGCCGGTGCTTCGCGTCCTGGTCCCAGGCTTCGCCCAGGAGCTCTCGGCGGCTCTGGGTCCGCCCCCGGCGCTCCATCAGCGTCTTCAGCAGCCGGAACTCGGTCGGCGTGAGCTGGACGCGCTTTCCATCCACCGTGACGGCGTTCGACCCCAGGTCGACCCTGAGAGGACCCCTGGAGAGGACGCGGGCGCCGGCCGCGGGCGCCACCCCCTCGCCCTGGGCCCGTCGCAGGATCGCCTCGATCCGGAGCATCAGCTCTCGGGAGCTGAAGGGCTTGGAAAGGTAGTCGTCCGCTCCCAGCTCCAGTCCCTCGATCCGGTCGTCGCGGTCGTCCTTGGCGGTGAGCATCAGCACGGGCAAGCCCTTGGTCGCGGGCTCTTCCCGGATCGCCCGGAGCACGTCGTCGCCCGACGCGCCGGGAAGCATCCGGTCGAGCACCACGAAGTCGGGGATCTCGCGGCGGAGCGAGAAGAGCCCCTCGACGCCGTCGGCCGCCGTCTCCACCCGATACCCGGCCTTGGCGAGCTGGTAGGCGACGAGACCGGCGATCTCCGCGTCGTCCTCGACCACCAGCACTCGGGACCGGGGCTTGGGCACGCGGGCGCGGGCGATGCCGCCGCTCACTTGGCCGGCTTCCCGCTCGCGGCCCCGCTCGCCTTCGCCACGGCCAGCACTTCCGCCTCCGACAGTGTGTGGTCCGCCGACTTGGCCTTCTGCAGGACGCGGGCGGCCAGATCCGGGTGGCTCGGGTCGTACCCCCGCTTCGCGAGCCAGTACTTGACGTTGGAAAGCCCCGACATCGGGCCGATCTCGATCTGCTGACGACGGCCCACCATCGAGGCGGGCACGCTGGAGTACACCCGGTCCGCGAGCCAGCGGGCCCCCTTCGCTTCGGCCTTGACGATGGCGGCCGCGTGGACGCCGGTGGCGGTGCGGAAGGCGTCGGCGCCCAGGACGGGGTAGTTGGGCGGAAGAGGCACGCCGCACTCCTGCGCGACAAGCTCGCAGTACTCGGCCAGGCGGGTCAGGTCGGCGTCGTGAACGCCGGCCATGGCCAAGTTCACCAGCAGCAGGTCCATCTCGACGTTGCCCACCCGCTCGCCGATTCCCATCGCCGTGCCATGGATCCGGTCGGCGCCGGCGTCGATCGCGGCCAGGGCGCCGGCCAAGCCCAGTCCCCGGTCTCGGTGGCCGTGCCAGTCGAGCTTCACGTTGGCGCCCGAGGGATCGACGATCTCGCGGCGGACGAAGCGGATCAGCGCTCGAACGCCCGACGGCGTGGCGTGGCCCACGGTGTCCGAGAGGCAGATCCGCCGGGCGCCCCACTCGATGGCGTGTCCGTAGAGCGCCTTCAGCGTCTCGGGGTCGGCCCGGGTGGTGTCCTCGGTGACGAACATGACCGGCAGCCCCTCCTTCACGCAGAACTCCACCGACTCCTCGGCCGTCCGCAGCATCGTGTCCAGCGACCAGTCCTCGGCGTAGAGGCGGATCGGGGAGCTGCCGATGAACACGCACACCTCCAGGCGAACGCCCGTCTTCTGGGAGATGCGGGCGGCGGGCTCCACGTCGGCCAAGACGGTGCGTGCGGCGCAGTTGGGCGCCACCGCCAGTCGCGAGTCGCGGATCTCCTCGCAGAGGCGCGTCACGTCGTTCACGGCCCGGGGGCCCGCGCCGGGAAGCCCCACGTCGGCCGCGTGTATGCCGAGCTCGGCCATGATGTGGAGCAGGCGGACCTTGGCCTCGATGGGAGGGTCGGTCACCGAGGGCGACTGGAGGCCGTCGCGCAGCGTCTCGTCGTCCAGCTCCACGTGGCGGCCCCACGACAGCGTGTCGAACTCGGCGACGTTCCAGTCGTGGATCAGCCCTTGGTGCTCGAGCCCCTCGGGCTCCGCTTCGCCGTGCTTCATCTCGCCTCCGTCGGTGGCTGGTCCCGTCCCTACAGATTGGTCCTTCTACCGGGTCGTGGAAAGCACCTCCGAGTGGGGGGCCGCGTGAAGGGTCCCGCGAAAGCCCCGCACCCGTGCCCCTTCGCCCACCACCGAGTCGCGCAGGCGGCTCCCTTCCACGACCGCCTCGGCGCCGACGATCGAGTCGTCCAGGTCGGAGCCCGCGACCCGGGCGCCCGCCTCCACCGTGACGTTGGCCCCGATCCGCGAACCGGTCACCACCGCGCCCGCCTCGATCCTCGCCACGGGCGACACCTCCGAGTCCGCCACCGACGCGCCCTCCTGCGCGCCCCCTCGGCAACGGCGCAGCAGGTGGCCGTTGGTGGCCAGCAGCGTCTCGGGCTTGCCCGCGTCGTGCCATCCGTCCACGGGGGCCGTGGCCAGCTTCGCGCCCTGGTCCACCATGTACTGGAACGCGTCGGTCAGGTAGCGCTCGCCGGAGGGACCGGAAGGCGAGGCCGCGACGTGGTCGATTCCCTCGAAGAGCAGGGCGTGGTCGCGGACGTAGTACAGCCCGACGTTGGCCAGCCGGGAGACGGGCTCCCGGGGCTTCTCCACGATCCGCGCCAGGTCCCCCGCCTCGTCGGCGACGACGACGCCGTAGCGCCGCCAGTCCTCCACCTCCGCGACCCAGATCGCCCCCGCCTTCTCCGCCGGCAGCGTCCGGATCGCTCCCCACTCCACTTCGAAGACGGCGTCCGCCAGGACGATCAGCAGCTCCTCGTCGGCCCAGGAGCGGGCAAGGGCCACGGCGCCGGCGGTCCCGTCCTGCACTTCCTGGACCAGGTAGCGGGGACGCAGGTCCGGGTGGCGGCGGGCCACGTGGGACCGGATCGCGTTCTGAAGGTGGCCCACGATCAGCGCCACTTCGGCGACGCCGATCTTCCGCAGGTCGTCCAGCAGGTAGTCGAGCACGGGCTTGCCCGCGACCCGGAGAAGGGGCTTGGGCACGACGTGGGTGTGGGGCCGGAGGCGGGTGCCCTTCCCGGCCAAGGGGATGACGGCTTTCATCGGCGGGCGAACCTTCGAGCGTGGCGGGAGAGGGCGACGACGGCCAGCGGCGCGGCGACGCCTGCGACGGGACGGAGCGTGAGCGCTCGACCCAAAGGCCAGCGGTCGACCCGAAGGCCGCGGGCGGTTGACCCAAGGCCACGGGCGTGGACAGCTTAAGTTGGGGAAGCAGTCCGGGCGGCCCCGTTGAAGATCGGCCGCTTGCCGAAAAGGTCCAGGACCTGGAAGGAGGAGCCGGCACGTCGGATGGGAGTGGCGAAGGTGCTTTTCATTCGGCGCGCTCGGACCTGCCCCGGTGCGCGGGACCCCGAGATGAGGGGGCGCACCTATGCGATTCCGTTCGTTGCAGTGTGGAATGCGGCGCTGTCCCTGGCGGACGGGGGGCTGAAGGGATGGGAGATCGTGGGTTCGGACGACTTGGCCGGGGTGATCGAAGTCGACGCGACGAGCAGGGCGCTTTCCTTGCCGGCCAGGATCGTCGTCTCCGTCGGCCTGGACGCCGACGCCCAGACCCGAGTGGACCTGGAGGCGGAGGGGCGCCACATGGGAGGCGACCTGGGCGTCAACGTTCGACGGATCAAGCGCTTCGTGCGCGCGCTGGACGAGCTGCTGAGCGCTCGACCTGGACAGACTCCGCGCGCGGTCCTCGCCGCCCCTGCGGAACCGACCCGCAGGGAGTCGGCCGTCCTTGCGCCAACCCTGGCGGCGGCTCTTCTCCTGTTGCCTGCGGGCTGCTACCCCGGCGAGGACGCCGGCGGCCCGGCCGACCGGCGCGAGGGAGACGGCGACGCCGCTGTCGCACCCGTCATCGAGTCCGGCGAGACCTACCTGCGCACCGTCCTCTTCATGGACACGTCCCGCGACACCTCCATGTTCGTGCAGTGGGAGTGGGAAGCGCGCCTCGACTCGGGGGGCGTCCGGCGAACGATCCGGGGATGGCTCGGTCGAGTTTGGAGCACGCCGGCGCTCGGCGACGACGTTCGCGACGGCGGAAGCTGGGACCACTTCGCCACGGACGCCTGGACTTCCCGCCACGTCGGGCGGGAGTGGTGGCGCATCCGGCCCAGGGGCTGGGCGCGCCTCGTCATGGGCCCCGGCAACGTCCTTCAGGAAGTCTACTACCGCCAGCCGGACGAGGACCGGTTCCTTTCCGTCGCCTTGGGCGAGGCCGTCGCCGAGTGGCGCGGCCGGCGGGGAGAGCGCTATCAGGTTCTCCGGGGCAAGGCCGTGCTCGCGGACATGGAGATGGACGGGCTGGCGCTGGACGTGTCCGTTTCCCGATCCGCCAGTGCCGAAGGGCCGGCGGAGTGGGCACTTCTGGCCGGCGCGGACAGCCTCGTCGTGCTGCTCGTCGATCCCGAGGGTCCCGGTCCCCACCGCGCCTGGGCCCTTCGCGGGCTTCAGGAGATGTCCTGGTCGGAGGTGAGCGCCGAGTGGACGGAGGCGACGGCGTTGGACGGGAACCGGCGGATGGTTCCCGTGAAGTGGCAGCTCGCTTCGGACGACGGCGAGCTTCGGGGACACCTGGAGTCCACCAAGTCGTCGATCTTGTCGTTGGCGGGCGCCGGCCTCCTCTCGACCCTCGTGAGCGTCCAGGAAGTAGCCGGCGAAGTGACGGTCGAAGGGGCGCAGATCCCGGTCCGGGGCTTCCTGCGGCACGCCCAGCGATGACCCCTCTTCCGGCGGCACGCCCGGCGGCGGCGGCCTCCCGTCGGACGGCGGTCCGGTGAGCGAGGAGCTGCTGCGGGGGATCGTCACCGTGGTCGGCGGCGCGGTTGCTGGCGGGCTCACCAACACGGTGGCGATCTGGATGCTCTTCCACCCGACGCGCCCTCCAGCCGTGCTGGGCCGGTCGATCCGGGCGCTCCAGGGGGCGATCCCGAAGAACCAGCCGCGACTGGCCAAGGCGATCGGCAATACCGTGGGGCGCCGTCTCCTGACCCAAGACGACCTTGCCCGCGTCTTCGGCGAACCCGCCTTCCGATCGGCCTTCGACCAGAAGCTGGACGACTTTCTCCGCCAGTTGCTGGAGGTGGAACGGGGCTCGTTGCGCGAGATCCTGGGTCCCGAGGGCGCGGCCAAGGCCGACCGGATCGCCGGCAAGGCGCTCGACCATGCGCTGCCCCGGCTGCGCGAGTACGTGGCGTCGGCCGCCTTCGAGTCCGCCGTCCAGGCCAAGGCGGGGGCTCTGGCCGCGTTCGTGGCCGACGCCTCGGCGGGCGACGTGCTGACCAGCGACCGACTGACCCGGATCGAGGACGCCGCGGCCGCGTGGATGGAACGGGCGGTCTCCGGCGACGGCTTTCGGGACGTCGTGGACGACTACGTCCGCCAAGGCGCCGGGAAGCTGCTGGCGTCGGAGGCGACCTTGGGGGAAGTGCTGCCGCCCAGCGTGCGGGACGCGCTGGCCAGGGCGGTGGCGGGGTACCTGCCGGCGGTCGTCCAGCAGCTGGGAAAGATGCTGGAGAGCCCGGCTTCCAGAACGCGCTTCGAGACGACCGTGCGCGAGATGCTGGGGCGGTTCAAGGACGACTTGAAGCTGCACCAGAAGGTGATGGCCAAGCTGGTCTTGAAGGACGACATGGTGGGGCGCGCGCTCGACGCCCTGGAGGCCGACGGCGTGAACCGGATCGCCGAGCTCCTTCGGGAGCGCGCCGTTCAGAGGGACACGGCGAAGTGGATTCGCGAAGCCTTGGACCGGCCCCTGAACCAGATCCTGGGCGACCCGGAGGACCCGTCGCTGGCCGGCTCCCTGGACACGGCGGTGGAGTGGATCGTGGACTTGGCCCGGGCGCCCGCGACCCGGGCGTTCGTCGCCGAGAGGCTCGCGGCTTTCCTGGAACGCGCTTCGGAGCGCACTTGGGGCGAACTCGCCGGCGGCATCTCGCCGCAACGCGCGTCGGCGCTGGTGGTGGAGGCGGCCCGCAGCGAGATGGCGGACTCGCTCTGCCGGGAAGGTGCCCAGCGACTGGCGGCCTTCGCGCTCGATCGACCCATCGGCCGACCCGCCCGCCTTCTCCCCGGCAACACGGTCGAGCGCGTCCGGCAGGCTGCCGGCGACCCCATGTGGAGCTGGATGCAGGGCCAGGTCCCGAAGGTCGTGGCCAAGGTGGACGTGGCCAAGCAGGTCGAGGACAAGGTCAGGGAGTTCCCCGTCAAGGACCTGGAGACCCTGGTGCGCCGAGTGACGGAGCGGGAGCTGAAGATGATCGTGTGGCTGGGCTACGGCCTAGGCGCGTTCGTCGGCGCATTCCTGGTCGGCGTCAACTGGCTTTGGGGCTGACGAAGGAGCCCGGTCCCGCTCCCTCCGCGCGGCCTCGACGGCGCCGAAGGCGGTCTGGAAAGGAGCTCGTCCCCCGCGACGACGCACCGAAGCGCGCTGCGCCGCCGAGAGGAGCCCGTCGACGAGGGTGAAGTGCCGCTTCACGGACTTGCTTTCCGCGCTTCTCGCCAGCGCTCCCTCCAGCTCCGCCAAGTGGCGCGGGTCGTGGGCGCCGGTGCGGGTCCGGCGACGGCCCGTCCCGTGCTTCCCGGGCAGGCCCAGCCACACCCCGAGCAGGAAGGCGACCACGGCGCCGAGAACGAAGTAGACGGTCATGCGGGCCGCCGCTCCGCGCCGCCGCGCGCCGGGTCGCTGCCGCGCGCGGGACCGGAGCCGGCGTCGGCGTTCGCGTCGGGGCCGGCGGCAGAGGCGCCGTTCGGGCCGGCGGGCGAGGCGTTCGCGTCCGGTCCGGCGGCAGATGCATTCGCGTCGGGTCCGGCGGCAGATGTGTTCGCGTCCGGTCCGGCCAAGGGCGCCGCCTCTTTCCCCCGCGCCGACTCGTGACGCTTGCGCGCTTCGGAGAGGTAGCCGGGCTTGAGCGCCAGCAGACCCGACAGCTTCCGCATGATGTAGTCCTCCCGACCGACCAGGTCGCCGTCGGCCAGCACCAGTCCCCACATCGCCTCCGCCAACACCATCTTCTGGCCCACCGAGTAGTGGTCCCGGATCAGGGCAGTGAAGCCCCAAAGGTCCACCCTCCTCCGGCGCTCGTCGTCGGCCAGGGCGATCAGCTCCTCCGCCTCCTCCGGCTTGAGCCCGAAGTGGCGTCTCACCAAGCTGCGCAGATGTCGCCGCTCGTCGGCGCTGAAGTAGTCGTCGGCGTACGCCACCTCCAGAAGCAGGGCGCACGCTGCGATCCGCAGCTCCTCCGGGCCGACGCCCTCGGAGAACTCCGCCTCGGGCGCCGAAGCCACTCCCCCGTGGAGAAAGGCCCTGAGCCGCTCGATCATCGGGACCGCTCCCCGTCCGGGGCGCGCCGGCACTCGTCGCGCACCCACGCCAAGTAAGCCGCGGAGCCCCCCGCCACGTCGTGGACCAGTAGCTCGGGCACCTCGTACGGATGCAGCTCCTCCGCCCGTTCCAAGAGCCGTGCCGCCGACTCCCGCGCGCTCTTCATCACCACGACGACCTCTTCGTCGCGCTGCACCTTCCCCTCCCACCGGTAGAGGCTGGTGGCCCCCGGCAGGACGTTCCCGCACGCCACCAGCCCCTCGTCCAGCAGCCGGCGCACGATCCTTTCGGCCGTGGGCGCGTCGGGCGCCGTCATGAGAACCGTGACGACGCCGACAGACTCGGCGGCGGTCCCGTCGCGACGTCCGGTCAAGGCGTGCCCGGCGGCGCAGCCCGGCTCCGCGCTTCTCGTCAGGAACCGGCCACGAAGACCGTGCGGTCCGCGTCGCGGTCGTAGAATGCGTCGATCAGGGCGGCGTAGCGGTCGGCGACGACCCGTCGCTTCACCTTCTGCGTCGGGGTCAAGGCGCCGTTCTCGATCGTGAACGCCTCGGCCAGCAAGCCGATCTTCTTGGGGGTTTCGAAGCGGGCCAAGTCCCGCAGCTCGGAAAAGACCTGCTCCTTCAGGAAGCGTTGGCACCGCTCGTCCTCCAGCAGCGTCTCCGGGGCCGAAGCCCCAAGGCCCGCGTCGCCCGCCCAGCCCGAGAGCTTGTCGAAGGCGGGCACCACGAGAACGGACACGAACTTGCGCCCGTTGCCGACTACTACCGCCTGATCCACGTAAGGGTTCCCCTTCAGCAGGTTCTCGACCACCTGGGGCGCGACGTACTTGCCGCCGGAGGTCTTGATCAGGTCCTTCTTGCGGTCGGTGATCGTGAGGAACCCGTCGGCGGAGAGTTCGCCGATGTCGCCCGTGCTGAACCACCCGTCTTCCGAGATCACCTGGCGGGTCTTCTCCTCGAGTCCGTGGTACCCCTTCATGACCTGGGGCCCGCGCACGAGGACCTCTCCGTCTTCGGCGATTCCGATCTCGGTGCCGGCAACCGGCCGACCCACCGTGCCGATCCGAAAGCCCTCGAACGTGTTCACGTTGGTGACGGGCGACGTCTCGCTCAGTCCGTACCCCTCCAGGATGGTGATCCCCGCCCCCAGGAAGAAGCGGTTGATCTCCGGGGCCAGGGGGGCTCCCCCGCTCACGAAGAAGCGCAGGCGACCGCCCACGCCCTGCCTGATCTTCGCGAAGACGAGCTTGTCCGCGACGGCGTACTTCAGGGCCAGCACCCCGGTCGGCTCCCCTCCCGCCTCCCTGCGCGCCGCCGCCTGCCGGCCCACGCCCGCCGCCCAACCCACCAGCCTGCCCTTGAGGCCGCCGGCGTCGAGGACCTTCTGGTGCACCTTCTCGTAAAGCCGGGGCACGGAGCACATGACCGTCGGCCGCAGCCGCTTGATGTCGTCCGCCACGGTCTCGATGGCGCCGTGGGCCACGGTGCACCCCGCCGAGAAGAAGAGGTAGTCCACCATCCGCTGGAAGACGTGCGAAAGAGGAAGGAAGGACAGGGTGACGTCGGCGTCCCCCACTTCCAGGGCTTGCCGGGACGCCCACACGTTGGACGCGACGTTGTTGTGGGTGAGCATCACGCCCTTGGGGGCGCCGGTGGTGCCCGAGGTGTAGATCATCGTGGCCACGTCTCCGGGACCCGCCCGCCGGGCCTCTTCTCGAAACGCCCCGGGGTCGGCGCCGTCGCCGCGAGCCATGAACTCCTTGTGCGCCGTGATTCCGTCGCCCGCCGCCGCGGGGTCGAAGACGACGACCTCCACGTCCTGGTCCAGGCCGGCCGCCGCCTCCCTGGCCTTGCTCGCCTGCTCGGCGTCGGACGCGAAGACGAGCTTGGCGCCCGAGTCCTTCAGGATGTAGGCCACCTGGACCGCGGGCAGGGTGCTGTAGATCGGCACGTCCACGGCCCCTGCGCAAAGGCAGGACCAGTCGGCCAGCGCCCACTCCAGCCGGTTCTCCGAGAGGATCGCGACCCTGTCGCCGCGCTGGATTCCCGACCGGGCCAGCGCCGCGGCCCCCTGCCGCACCAGCTCTTCGATCCGGCCGTAGGTCCACGCCCGGCCGTCGTCCGTCCCTTCTCCGTCGGCGAGCGTCAAGTACGCGGTCTTCTCGGGCCTCTGGTCCACTGCTTCGAAGAAGAGCTGGACCAGCGTCCCCTCGGGAACGTCGGCCGGGTTGGCGTAGCGGGCCACGGTGTTGGACACGGCGCCTACACTCCCTCCAGGACGATCTCCACCGGAACGTCCCGCCTCAGGGAAAACAGAACGGAGCAGTACTTCTGCCGGGACAGCTCGATCGCGCGCTCCACCTTGGAGCGGTCGTCGGGAGCGACCCCGGCCACCCGAACCACCAGGCGCAGGGCGGTGTAGCATCGCGGCGGCTCGTCCGCGCGCTCTCCTTGGGCCTCCACGTCGAGGGCGTCGAGGGGCACCCTGCCCTTCTCCAGGATCGCCCTCACGTCGATGGCCATGCAGCCCGCCACCGCCATCAGCACCAAGTCCATGGGAGACGGTCCGACGGCGGCGTCGCCGTCCACGACGAGCTGGGGTCCGCCGACCGGGCCGCCGTCGAACGTCGTCCCCGACCCCGTCCACGACAGTCGGACCTCCTTGTCGAACTTCGCGTCCGGGCGCGTGGAGCTCATGGGGCCGGTCGTCTCGTGGAAGGTCTCACCCGACCTGCGCGTCTGCGCGCGGAACTTGTCATCGTTGCTCCTCCTGCGGTCAGGCCTCGTGGGGAGCGGCTTCGTCGCGGACCGCGCCCTGGAGCTCCTGCAGCGTGGTGCGGGCGTGGTCCACGTGATCCGACGCGCCCGGAGGGGGACTTCCGGCCAGAAACGCTTCCAGATGGCGAACCGCGTTGTCGCGCTGGCCGTGGCGGAGAAGAAGGAACGCCAAGCCGTAGTGGGCGCCCGGCGACTCCGGGTTCCGGTTGAGGACGTGGCGGTAGGTCTTGATGGCTTCGTCCTCCATGCCCATGCGGGTGTAGGCGATGGCGATCTGCTGCAGGACGATGGGGTCTCCCGGAGATTCCTTGAGCGCAAGGCGAAACGACGTCAGGGCCTCGTGAAACTTCCCCTCTCGGGCAAGGGCGAGCCCTTCCTCGTAGTAGTCGATCCGCTCGGCGCGGCTTGGACTGCCGAAAAACTTGTTCCACAACGACATGTACGAAGGCCACCGTCTCTGCTTCGAGGTACTCTGAGGACGACGAACCGGCGCCCCGGCGCCGAATCTTCCAAGGTACCGGATTCTACGAGTCGGACAAGTCGGCGGACCGCTCGGCGGACCGCGGCCGGCCGAGACCCGTCGATGCCGGTGGAACTTTCGCGCATGTCGCGGCGTATGAGTACGTATCCGGCTCGTTGCCCCAGGGGCGAGCGGGGTTCGTTGCCCAGGGGCGAGCGGCGAGCCGGGAGTTTGCGCCACGACCGAACAGCGCACCCGCCGGCGCTTGGCGAGACCCGCCCGCCGGCGCGTGCGCAGGACCGCAAGGAGGCGGAGATGACCCGAGCGCCCAGACTCCGAGAAGACGTCAGAAACATCCTCGTGATCGGAGGATCGGCGCTGGCCGGCGTCGTCCTCCTGACCGCGGTTTCGCTGGCGGGCCGGTCCTTCTCGCCCCGCTCGCCGTGGTCCGCGGCCTCGACCCCTGCCGAGGCGCCCTCCGACGCCGTCGGCTTTCCGACCGACGGCTACGAAGTGGTGGAGCCCCTTTCGGGCAGCAACCGCCTCTACGGGACCGTCCGTTCCAAGCGGGGCGAGGTGTACGAAGGCTTCCTTCGGTGGGATCGGAACGAAGGGAGCTGGGGCGACTTGCTGGACGGGACGAAGCTGGCCGACGGCCGCACCGCGCTCTCCGGCGTCCGCTTCGGTCACGTGCGCTCGATTCAGCCCGTGGGCCACGACCAGGCGATCCTGGCCCTGCGTTCCGGCCAAACGGTCGACATGAGCGCCCGCGGCACCGACTTGGGCAGCAGGTTCCGGGGTCTCGTGGTCACGGACTTCCGCGACGGCGCCGTCCACAGGGGCGACGTGGAGCTGGAGTGGGACGAGGTCGCCGAGGTGGAGTTCGCTGCGGCGCCCGCCGGGATCGACCCGCCGGGAAGCAGGCTCCACGGCACTCTCGTCACCCGCTCCGGGATGACGGTCACCGGCTACGTGACGTGGGACGTGGACGAGATCCACTCGGCGGACGAGCTGGACGGAGACGCCGGAGGCCGTCGCTTCGAGGTGCCCTTCGGCGCAATCGCTTCGATTCGGCAGGCCGGCTCCCGGGGCGCCGAGGTGACGCTCCACACAGGCGAAGCCGTCGTGCTGCATGGGACGAACGACGTCAACGCCGAGAACCGGGGGATCGCGGTTTCGGACCCGGGGCTGGGAGCGGTCTCGGTCGAGTGGAGCGAGTTCGAGAGCGTGCGCTTCCACGCCCCCGAGAACGAGGAGTCCTACGGCGACTTCGACGGCGGACGGCCGCTGCGGGGCGTCGTGCTCACGGTTTCCGGGGACGAGCTCTCCGGCAACGTCCGATGGGACCGGGACGAGGCGCGCAGCTGGGAGGTGCTCAACGGCCGCGCGGCCGGCGCGGAGTTCTTCGTCGAGTTCTCGAAGATCGCCCGGATCGAGCGTGTCGGCGACGGCGCCGAGGTGACGCTGCGCGACGGAAGGCGCCTCCACTTGAAGGGCTCCAACGACGTGGACGACGGCAACCGGGGCATTGTGGTGGAGTCCGACGGCCGGAGCAGGACCGTGGCGTGGGGCGACTTCGTGGGGCTTCGGCTGGAGCGGTAGGCGGGCTTCCTTCCGGTCGGTCGAGGACTGCGGGCCGGTCCCGGCCGACCTTCGCCGCCGGAGCGGCCTGCGCCTACTTCACGTCGCCCATCAGCCGCTTGAAGACGGGGCTTGCGGCCAGCGCCACGATCCCTGCGCCGCCGATGATCATGGCGACCGCGCTGAAGAGCGGCGCCGGCGCGAGGGATTCGAGCCTGCCGGCCACCAGTCCCGCCACCACGTTGCCGAGCGAGGTGGCCACGAACCACAGCCCCATCATCTGGCTGAGGCGGCGGGCCGGAGCCAGCTTCGTGACGGCCGAGAGGCCGATGGGGGAGAGGGCCAGCTCGCCCACCGTGTGGAAGAAGTACATGACGACCAGCCACGACGCCGAGGCCGGGTTCTCCGCCGTGGCATTGGCCGCGCCCCAGGCGACGACCAGGAACCCGGCCGCGAGCCAAAGAAGCCCCAGGGCGAACTTGACCGGAGTGGACGGGTTGGCGTTGCGCTTGGCCAGCCACACCCACAGCCACCCGAAGACCGGCGCGAAGACCACGATGAAGAAGGCGTTGACCGACTGGAGGTAGGACGCCGGGTACTCCCATCTGCCGATCGTGCGGTCGGTGAAGTCGCGGGCGAAGAGGTTCAGCGACGATCCGGCCTGCTCGAAGCCGGACCAGAAGACCGTGGCCAGGATCGCGAACCAGAAGATCGTCACGATCTTCCTCTTCTCGGCGCCGTCGTGTCCGCCCCAGAAGATCAAGTACAGGAAGTACGTCACGATCACGCCCCCGACGACCCAGACGAAGCTCGCCGCAATGTCGGGCAGCGTCGCTTCGACCACGCCCCGCCGGACGAGCAGCCCGAAGGCCGTCAGAGCCATGACGACGCCGACGCAGCCGCCGAAGAACCGCCGGCTCAGGCGCTTGAGCTGCTCCGGCGTCCGGTCGCTGCGAAAGACGCCCGCGTCGCCGAGGGCGCGATAGCCCAGGCGGAACTGAATCACTCCCAGCACCATGCCGACCCCCGCCGCGGAGAAGCCCCAGTGCCAGTTGACGTCCTCGCCGAGGAAGCCGCAGACGATCGGGCCGGCCAAGGCGCCCAGGTTGATCCCCATGTAGAAGATCGAGAACCCGGCGTCGCGCCGCGTCCCGCCCTCCGGGTAGAGGTCGGCGACCACCGAGCTCACGTTGGGCTTCAGCAGGCCCGTGCCGACGATGATCAGCCCCAGTCCCAGGAAGAACGCGAAGGCATGGGGCACCGCCATGCTGAAGTGCCCGGCCGCAATGACGCAGCCCCCGACGAAGACGGCCTTTCGCTGCCCCCAGAGCTGGTCCGCCACCCAGCCACCCGGCAGTCCCAGCAAGTACACCAAGCCGGTGTAGAGCCCGTAGACCGCCGTGGCGGTGGGGACGTCCATGCCCATCCCCGGGTTCTCCGCGACGGTCGCGCCGGTCATGAAGAGGACCAGGAGCGCGCGCATTCCGTAGTAGGAGAAGCGCTCCCACATCTCCGTGAAGAAGAGCGTGTAGAGCCCGCGGGGGTGGCGGGCGGATGCTGCGGTCATGTCGCCTCCTGGGCGAGGTAGCGGCCGGGCTCGGGCCGCACGGAAGTGAGGGCAAGATAGGCCACGAGCCCCGGCGCTGCGAACGGCGTTGGCCCGGCGCTGCGAACGGCGTGCCCGCCTATGGTCCTGTCCCAGCGTTGTGCAGCGCGCTGCGCTCCCGCGTCAGGCCGCGCGAGGGCCCCTTGGCGTTCGGCCTTCCAGGACCGCGCCGAGGACGTGGGCGTCGATGTTGCCGCCGGAGACGACCGCGACTACCGGCCCCTGGACCGGCGCGGGCAGTCCCTTCAGGACGGCCGCCACGGCGGCGGCGCCCGCGCCCTCGGCGACGACACGGGCCTTCTCGGCCAGTCCGCGCAGCGCCGCGCACACGTCGCGAAGGGAGACCACCAGAGAGCCGGCCAGGACCGAGCGCGCCATCGGCCACATCTCCGGCAGCACGCACTTGGCGCCGATCCCGTCCACGAACGACGGCAGGTGGCGCACTCTCGTCGGTCGGCCCGCCCTGAGCGACGCGGCGAAGGGCGCCGCCGTCTCCACCTCGGCCGCGTACACGGGCACCCCTGGGCGAAGTTGGCGCACGGCGGACGCGATCCCGCACGACAGACCGCCGCCGCCGTAGGGAACCACGACGGCGCCCACGTCCGGCAGCTCCTCGACGATCTCGAGCCCGGCGGTGCCGTTGCCCGCGATCACGGCCGCGTCGCTCACCGGGTGGACGAAGTATCCCCGCTCGCCTTCGCGCCCGTGCTGCTCGAGCACGGCCCACCACTCGTCGAACGGCAGGGGCACGGCGGTGGCGCCGAGCCGCGCCACGGCGTCCAGCTTGGCCCGGGGCGCGGTCTCGGGCACGACCACCCGACAGGGCACGTTCATTCGTCGGGCGGCGAACGCCACTCCCTGCGCCATGTTCCCCGCGCTGCCGGTGTAGACGCCGTCCGCGAGCTTGTCGGGACCGGCCAGGGCCATCGCGTTGGCTGCTCCTCGGACCTTGAACGACCCGGTGGGCTGAAGGCACTCCAGCTTGATCCACAGCCCCCCGGGAGGCAGGCCGGGCAGGTCCAGCCGCAGAAGAGGGGAGCGGATCGCGGTCCCGTCGATCCGTTCCCGGGCGGCCCGAACGGACGTCATCGAGGCCGGCGCCAGAGGGGCAGGTGGTCCGGGCGCTCCGCCCACGGCCTGCGTGGTCACGGCGACGCCCGACGCGGGTCCCGCAGCGCCTCCGCCATGCGGTCGGCCGCGGCGGCAATGCACCGCTCGCCGATCCGGCGGCTCATTCCCCGCGGGTCGCCCAGGACGCCGTTGGGGGCGACGGCCCTGAAGCCCTCGCGGAAGAGCCGTTCGGCCAGCTCCTGGTCGAATCCGCCTGCGTAGCCCGGCTCCGCCCGCGCCCGGCGAACCAGTTCGGGGCGGATGCACAGCATCTCCGAGCTCTCGGCGATGTCGGCGTGGCCGCCGACCCTCTCCCGCTTCCCCGGTGCGGCCTCCTCCACCGCCGCCTCCCAGGTGGCGACGAACTCGGCCAAGTCGGTGTACGCCCGCACGTCGCAGCAGGAACCGACGGCGGCGCGGACGCGGTCCAGCATCTCTGCCAGGGGGGCGAAGTTGCCGCCGTGGGAGGGCACGAAGCAGGTCGCGCGGAAGCCGTGTCGCGCCAAGCTGGTGGCGTAGTCCGTGCAGACGGCCTCCAGGGTGGCGGGCCTCAGGGAGATCGTGCCCGCAAAGCCCATGTGGTGCTCGGAGCATCCGATTCGCACCGTGGGGGCGACCAGCGCCCGCTCGAGCCGGCGGGCGACCTCCAGGGCCAGCCGGTCTCCCCGGGCCGCGTCGACCAGCAGGGGCAGGTGCGGACCGTGCTGCTCCACCGCGCCGACCGCGACCACCGCCGTGTCGTAGCCGTTGGACAGCGCTCGCTGCACCTCGGGCCACGTCATCTCTTCAAGCAGCAGGTTGGGTTCGACCATGGGGCGCAAGGTATCTTTGGAACCGCGCTTCGCCCAGTAGGAGCGTCCTCCCCTCCAGCCCCGGCACGCACCCGGCCGGCTCCCGAGGAGCGTCGTTGGCCCTATGTCGTTGGCCCGTCCCGTGTCGTTGGCCCGCCCTGCGCCGTCGCAGCAGTTGGCGGAGCGCGCCCTCTCGCCCGGACTCGGCCCGGAGGAGATCGAAGCTCTCCGGCGGGAGACGCGCGACGGCCTGCTGGCCGAGTCCAAGTGGATCCGCGAGCCCGACTTCAAGTCGATCCACGCCGACGACTTGCGCTTCCTCTTCCGCTCCTACGACGAACGCTTCCTCGGCGGCCTCTGCGCGCGGGCCGTCGCGCCGGGGAAGCTCTCGTTCCGGCTTTCCCAGAGGATGACCCGCGCTGCCGGGAAGGCGGCCCGCTTCGCCCACGCCTCCGGGAGCGTGGACTACGAGGTCGTGGTGTCGGCAACGCTCCTCTTCGACGGGTTCGGGCCGTTCGACCGGGACGTGACCGTGGCGGGCCTGCCGTGCGCGAGTCGCCTGGAGGCGCTGCAGCGGATATTCGAGCACGAGCTGGTCCACCTGATCGAGTTCGTCGCATGGAAGAGGAGCGACTGCCGGGCGGCGCGCTTCCAAGCAATCGCGACCCGTCTCTTCGGGCACCGCGAGTACACTCACCAGCTGATCACGAGGCAAGAGCGGGCGGCAGCCGTGGGGATCGTGGTCGGTTCGCGCGTCTCCTTCGCGATCGACGGCAAGCAGCTTGAGGGGCGCGTCAACCGCGTCACGAAGCGCGCCACCGTGCTCGTGCCCGACCCGCAGGGCATCGAGTACAGCGACGGGAAGCGCTACGCCAAGTACTACGTTCCTCTCACGGCGATCACGCTGCTGCCATAGGACCGGACGCCGACCCGGTGCATTTGACGGTGCCGCCGTCCCTCGGATAGGATGGGCGCGCCACGACCGTCCGTCTTTTGCGCTGTTCCACTCTCCCCGCGCGCCCGCTGCCTTTACGTGAACCCGTCGGCAGGCCGAGAACCTCTCCGACTCCGACATCCTGCGCGAGGTCATGAACACGGTCGGCAAGGCGGGCCGGCTGGGCGGCGGCATCCGATGCGTGGTGTCGGTGTCGATGCTCATGTGCTGGGCATCCCCTTCGACTTCACCGCCGAGCCCGTGGTGGCGCCGCCCCAGCCGCCGATGGAGACCGTGGAGGTGCGGGCGGTCGTGCCCGAGCGCGACGCCTGCGAACTCCGCTTCCCCCGCGTGCAGGGCTACCGCGTGGAGCTTCCCGAGGAGCGGCTGTCCGCCACCTTCAGCGAAGACTCGACGTTGGAGCTCACCCCGGAGCTGGTCGGTCCCACCCGCACCCGCAACCAGGGCATCATCGGCCAGGGGGTGGACCTGACGTTGGAAGGGCCGAAGAATGTGCGCACGAACACGCTCGTGTACGAACTCGCCTGGAGGCTGCTCGAAAACCGAGTGGCGGGACGCCGACGAGGAGCCCAAGCTGTACCTGTTCGGCCAGCTCAAGCAGATCACCCGTCGCTGGCTGGGCAGCCATCTGGCGTGCACCGGCGGCGCCTTTCCCGCCCAGCTCATGTACCGGGAGCTGGCCGACAGGGCCTGCGAGCGCATTCACCAGGGCATCGTGTCGCGCCACGAGGGCGACCGCCCGGTCAAGGCGATGCTGGACCCCTACAACCCCTGGGGCTCCACCGCCGCCGTGCGCTTCACCACGTCCAAGACCCACCGATGGAAGACCGCCGCCGACCTCTGTCACGTGAATTGGGCCGTCTGCGACAGCGACTGGGAGCTGGAGTTCTGCCGCGTGGCCGAGTCCGACCCCCGAGTCCGCGCCTACGTGAAGAACCAGGGGCTGAGCCTGGAGGTCCCCTACCGCGACGGCTCGGTGTCGCGCATCTACGTCCCCGACTTTATCTTGCAGGTGGACGACGGCCGCGGCGCCGGCGATCTTCTGAACCTGATCGTCGAGATCAAGGGCCGTCGCCGAGAGGACGCCAACGCCAAGAGGAACGCCATGACGCCTGCGCTGGACGCGGCGATCGAGGGAGGACTCGGATGACGAGAGACGACATCGTGTTGGCCGGGATGGCCGCCGCCGGGCCAAGCACCAAGTTCGATGCGGTGCAGCTGCAAGAGCTCTTCTTTCTCATCGATCGGGAGGTACCGCAGCTGATCGACGGCCCGCACTTCGACTTCAGGCCCTGTCACTACGGTCCCTTCGACGGAGCCGTCTACGACGTACTCGACGGCCTGCTGGAATCCAGCGATGCAGCCGTTGACACCTCCTCCCGATATCCGCGGTATTCTCTAACGGCTTCTGGTGTGCAGAAGGGCGTCCACTTCCTCGAGGAGATGCACGACAGCGCGTCCGCCTACATGAGGGAGGCCAGCGACTGGATTGTGGCTACGCCCTTCCCGCCTCTGCTGGCGGCTATCTATCGGCAATACCCCGACATGGCCAGAAACAGCGCCGTTCCCCACTTGGCCAAGCCATACCCGAGAGCCACATTCCGCTACCCAACACCTTCGCTCGCGTCTGGGATGGCAAGGGCGCTTGACCTCTTCGGCACGCTGGATGACCTTGAGGCCACTATCGGCGACCCGGAGGTTGATGCGTTGGCAACCTGCAACGACTGGCGTGCCGTCGCTGAAGACATCGAGGCGGCGATGGGGCGAACAGACTAGCCGTGGCCAGGCGACTCTACACCGACGCGGAGTTGGACGCCCTGCGAACGATGCGGAAGCGTGTCACGAATCCCGGAGCACGCTGGGTCCCCAAGCCCAAGAAGAAACCTGGTCACCGCCAGCGAATCTTTCGTGCTTCGGCGGTCGACGAGGACCTGGAGTTCTTGATCTTCCAGAGGGAAGGTCTCCTGGACAAGCTTGACTATTCCTGTGGACTTGTCTGCGTTTCACGTGGCGACCGGCTGATACTGGTACGATACAATGGCCCGGGACATGAGCATGGCGACATCACGTTTCGCCCACACATCCATCGTGCTACCGAGCATGTCATCGCTGACGGTTTACGACCGGATTCCCATGCGCAAGAAACCGATCGCTTTGACTCACTTCAGGGGGCTCTCGCTTGCTTGATCGCCGACTGCGCCGTAAGTGGTCTACCTGCACCGCCTGGCCAATCCGTTGTTCTGACATGACCTTCGATACCGTCGCACTGGAAAAGCTGCTCTGCGAGCGTCTATGTCACGACGTGAAGGTTATCGAGCGCTTTGACGGTGCCCTGATGGTCAGTACGCATTTTCGGTTTCCAGACGGCGATAACTTCCCCATTCATCTTACGGCTTCGTCTTCCGGTGGACTGACGTTGTCCGACCGAGGACATACAATGATGCACATGAGTTACGAACACGATGTTGATTCTTTTTTGGAAGGTACTCGCGGCATGCTGTTGGAGCGAATAATGACAGAATCAGGTTTGCAATGGGATGGTGGCGCCCTGAGTCTTGATACGTCTCCCGAGAAGCTGTCCGAAGCCGTCTTTGTGTTTGGCCAGGCACTGACGAGGATTTACGATCTTACCATGCTGTCGCGGTCGAACGTCGGCTCCACCTTCTACGACGATCTGGCAGATGTCCTGAACGATCTAGTTGATGAATCGAAACTCCAGAAGGATTATGAACCATCAGTGCCAAACTCGGCTGCATATCCGGTGGATTATCTGATCAACGGTAGGAACGACAACCGAATCTTCCTATATGGCGTGCCCAATCGAGACAAGGCACGACTGACGACAATTATGTTGTCGTATTTTCATCGAAACAACCTCCTCTTCGATTCCATCATCGTCTTCGAGAACCAGACCGAGATTCCCAGACTTGACCTCGCCCGACTGACAGATGTCGCAGGAGACATGATCTCGTCCCTTGCAGCACGAGACGACCTGACGCGGAAGCTCCGTCGGCTGGCATCGTGATAATGAGCAAACGACGCCGTCCGCCGAAGCGAGTCGAGACGATCACCCACGACGAGGCGTCCCGCAAGAACATCCCGACGGCCAAGCACCAGCCCGTCATGTTCGAAGGCGACCGGACGCCCATTCAGGTCGCCTACGAGCGCCGCAACGCCGACCTCGACCCCCAGCTGGTGTGGCGTGGCAAGGACATGCAGGACTGGTCCGACCTCGTGGTGCCCGACTTAGCGCGCGCCGCCCGAGAGGCCGCCGAGGCCGGGTTCGACCTGTTGATCGCCTGCGCCTTCAACTTCGGCCCCCACACGACCGATTTCAACAAGCTGGGCCGCATTCGCGTGTTGAAGCCGCGGATCAACGCCGACCTTCACATGGCCGACGACCTCAAGAACACGGGCAAGGGCAACCTGTTCGTGATCTTTGGGGAGCCGGACATAGACATTATTCGGGTCGGCGACGACGGGTCCGAAGACGACAGGGTTCAGGTCAAGATTCGAGGCGTGGACGTCTTCCATCCGGGCAGCGGCGAGATTCGCAGCGACGACACCGACGGCATCGCCTGCTGGTTCATCGACACGGACTACAGCGAAGAGAGCTTTTTCGTCCGTCACGCCTACTTCCTTGGCGCGAGCGACCCCTACAAGTCCCTCAAGACCAGCCTGAAGGCCGAGATCAACCCCGACGCCTGGGCTACGCTCCATAGCGACACCTCCCGTCCCTTCCACCGGCCCGAGACGGGTCGCATCGCGGTCAAGGTGATCAACCACCTGGGCGATGAGGTCATGAAGGTGTTTCGGGCGTGAGTGCCGTTCCGCCGCCTTCGCCCACGCGCACCGGGATGACCCGCAACGACGTCCTCGACTTCCTGCGTGCTCACAAGGCCGAGTTGGCACGCCGGTTCGGTGTCGGGGATATTGCTCTCTTTGGTTCCTTCAGCCGCGACGACGCCACGGAGGACAGCGACATCGACATCTTGGTCCACTTCGACCGTCCAGCGACGCTCAGGTCGTTCTTCGGTGCCCAGTTCTATCTGGAGGACAGGCTGGGCCGGCGAGTCGACCTGGTTACCCACAGGGCCTTGCGGTCGGAGTTCCGACCCTACGTGGAGGCAGAGGCGATCCACGTGGTCGAGCCCTTGGACGGGGAAGAGGGCGGACCGTGAAGCTGGACGCCTTTCGCCTGGAAGACGTGCGGTGCTTCGCCGGACCGCAGACAGTTCGCATTCGGCCCCTGACTTTTTTGGTCGGCGAGAACAGCACCGGCAAGTCCACTGTTCTTGGGTGCATGCAGGCAGTGGCGGACTACATGGCCGACACGGACATGGAGGTGGACCTCAATCGTCATCCTTACGAGATGGGGTCTTTTCGGGAGGTCGTGCGCAGGAGCCGGCCGCTCGTCCAGTCGTTCAAGCTAGGGGTGAAGTGGCGCGGGGACGACGAAGGAGAGGTTGCAAGCTACACGCTTGAGTTGCATGAGCGTGAAGGAGGAGCACGGGCGACTGTGCGCGAGGCCGTCTGGCGCTTGCCGGATGTCGAGTTTCGGATGCGCCTAGGTCGCCCCGGGAGACTCTCTCCGAGGATGTTTACGAGAGCAAAGACCGGCGGCGGCGGATTGTCCGTGGTGTTCGACGTCCCGCAACCGTGGTTCTACCGGTTCCAGGCACGCCCTTGGAGGTGGTCTTTCATGCTTGATTCTCGGGTGAAAGGTGGTAAGCCCGTGAACAGGGCAGTTCGGTCTGTTGTCGCCAAGTACGCCAACCAGTTCCGAAGCCTCCAGTTCGGACTGTCGCCAGCAAGGAGCATTGCTCCGGTTCGGTCGAAGCCCGAGCGAACATACAATCCGTTCTCGGACGTGCCCGATCCCGAGGGCTCGGATGTCCCGGCAGACCTCGCCGGCATTGCGAGAAGGGGAGGCCGCAAGTGGGACGATCTGAAGGCCTGGCTCGAGCGCTTTGGTCGCGAGTCTGGGCTGTTTTCCGAGCTTGCCGTAAGGCGGCTCGGAAAATCCGGTAGCGACCCGTTTCAGTTGCAGGTCAGGGCACGCGGTCCAAAAGCCAACATCAAGGACGTCGGCTACGGCGTCAGTCAGATTCTGCCGATCCTGGTTCGTCTTGTGCATCCAACGGAGAGGGCCGCTACCTTTCTTGTACAGCAACCAGAGGTGCATCTGCACCCACGAGGCCAAGCCGCACTGTCGTCCATAATGATCGGGCTCCTGGACCCCAATAGCGAACATCGTCGCGGACTGCCTTTGCGTTTCGTGATCGAAACCCACAGCGACTACATGATCGACCGCGCCAGAATCGCGATTCGACGCGGACATATCTCGTCGGACGACGTTTCCTTGGTCTACTTCGAGGCGAAATCTCGCGGCGGAGTCGTTGTGCACAACATCTGCTTCGACGAAATGGGGCACATGACGGGGGCTCCGGCCGGCTATCGGGATTTCTTTCTGAAGGAGTCCGACGCTCTGCTCGGCTTTGGGGAGTAGAGCGGTGTGCATCATACTGGACGCGAACCTGTTCAGCGACTACTTGCAGAACACGCCGGACATGAAGCCGGTGCGAAGATGGCTCGAGGGCGGCAGGGGAACACCAAGCAGGGGCAAGCTTGCCTACTCGCCGACTGCGAAGTTCCGGGCCGAACTCGGACGACATCGCAAGTTCAAGACGAAACTCGACGCACTGAATCGCGCTGGGCTGCTGAAGATGGTCCCGGAGAGCAAGGTTGCCGAGGAGGAGGGCAAGCTGCCGAACCTGAAGTCCGACGACCCTCACGTGGTCGCGTTGGCCGTCGCCGGACATGTTTCGCTTCTCGTTTCCAAGGACCAGGCCTTGCACAAGGACTTCAAGAAGGTGGCCGGAGGCAAGGTCTACCAAACGGCGGCGCACAAGCGTCTTCTGACCCCCGATCTGTGCGCATAGGCGCTTCGGTGACGTGAAGGTCGCGCTCTTCGTTACCTGCCTTGCGGACCACTACTTCGCCGAGGCGGCGGCGGACGCGGTGCGCCTTCTCCGTCACCTGGGCTGCGAAGTGGACTTTCCGAGCGACCAGACGTGCTGCGGTCAGCCGGCCTACAACGCCGGCCGAAGGGACGAAGCGTGCCGGATGGCGCGCCACGCCGTGGAAGTGTTCCGGGAAGGGGAGTGCGGGGAAGGGGAGTGCCCGGTGGTCGTGCCCAGCGGCTCGTGCGCGACGATGGTGAAGAAGTTCTACCCGCGCATTGCGAAGGAGTCGTCGGCGCTCGCGAGCCGCACGTTCGAGCTGGCGGAGTTCGTCGTGCACCGGCTCGGGGTAGTCGATCTGGGTAGCGGCCTGGCCGGGAAGCGGATCGCGTTCCACCAAGGGTGCCACGCGCTCCGGGAGCTTCGACTCGAGACCGAGCCGCAGACGCTTCTCGAGGGCGCCGGCGCGGAGGTCGTGCCCTGGGAGGCCGCGGAGGAGTGCTGCGGATTCGGCGGCCTTTTCTCGGTCAAGATGACTGCCGTGTCGGGCGCGATGGCGGACCGCAAGCTGAAAACACTCCCGGACGGAGTCGACTGGGTGGTGTCCGGCGACGGCGGCTGCCTTCTGCAGCTGGAAGGCCGGAGCCGAGCGGAGGGAAGGGACGCCAAGCGCATCGACGCCAAGTTCGTGCACTTGGCCACCGCGCTCTGGAGAGGGGTCGGCGGCGCGCACTCTTGAGCCGGGCCCAGAATCGGTCCCATTCAGCCATGTAGACGCCCATCGCGGGTCGCAATACTTGAGGGGCAACCCCGATCTCCCACTTGCGGAGCGCGTCCATGCCCGGCACTGGCCCCCGAGACCCCTGCTCCGACTCCGTCGAGCGCGAACCTTCCCCGGATCAGCCTCGCCAGGAGGCGCCTCCACGGGAGGAGGTGCGCCAAAAGGCGATCCACCAGCCCAAGGACAAGAGCGCCAAGAACTCCTACGGCGATTGGATCATGATGGGGGAGTTCCTCGACAAGCACCTCCCAAGGCGGCTTCTCGCCGGCCTGGACCTCGACAGGGCCCTCAAGACGTCGACGGAGTACGTCGACCGGAAGCACAGGACCGTTCGTCACGTGGACCTGATGTGGAGAATTCCCTTCCGCGATTCGTGGCTCTACCTGCTCGTTGTCTTCGAGGCCCAGTCTACCGTGGACTGGCAAATGCCCGTGCGGGTCCTGCTCCGGACTGCCCTGGTCTACGACGACATCCTTCGCGACCCGGAGGTGAGGAAAAGGCGCACGTTGCCGCTGGTGCTGCCGATCGTCGTCTACGTGGGAACGGAGCCGTGGGACGCGCCGACCGGCCTGGAGGAGCTCCTGCCGAAAGAGGCCAAGCCCTTCCTGCCGTTCGCCTTGGGGCACGACTTCCTTCTCGTGTCGGAAGCGGAGGAGGCGAAGGTGCTCGACAAGGCGGACACGCCTCGGACGGCTGCGCTGAAGTTGCGCTACGCCGAGGACCGGACGGAGTTTAGGGAGGCGTTGGCCACGCTGAAGAAGCTGTTGCCGGAAGAAAGCCCGACGCGGCAAGCACTCGTGGAGTGGGTGCGCACTTCAAGGATCGACGATGGAGCGACGGAGGAAGAGATGGCGGAACTGAGGACGCTCGAAGACCTGGGGAGCCCGGTGATGGAGACGTGGTGGGCGAAGGAGCGCCGGGAGGCCCGCGAGAAAGGCCACGCGGAAGGCCGTGCGGAAGGCCACAAGCAGGGTCTCCGGGAAGCCGAGACGCTGTTGCGGCGTCGGCAGCGGGCGACGCTGGTGCGCCTCGCGCGGCGGAAGTTCGGCGCGGAGACGGCGGAAGCGCTTGCCGCGCTCCTGGAGGGCGTGTCGGACGCCGAGCGCTTCGACGTGGTGGCCGACTTGATCGTCGACTTCGACAGCGGCCGCGATCTGCTGGCGCAGGTGGAGGACCTGCGTGCAGGTTCGCGCTAGCGAGTACGCGACCCGCTCGCGGGAGATCATCCGCCACGACCCGCAGGTCCGGGAGGCGGTCACAGGGGCAACTCTGGCGTTCGACCAGAAGCGGCGCCGCGCCTACGCCGAAGTCGACGCCGACGGCTGGCGCCGGTGGGCCGAAGGCGTGAAGAACCACGTCCTGACCCACCTGGACCACTACTTGCAGGAGGCCGAGGAGGCGTTCACGGCCAACGGCGCGCAAGTGCACTGGGCCGCCGACGCGGAAGAGGCCCGCAAGATCGTGGGGAAGCTGGTCGGGGAGTCTTCGGTGGGCACGGTGGTCAAGGGCAAGAGCATGCTGACCGAAGAGATCGGCCTGAACGCCGCGCTCGAAGAGGCCGGCGCAGAAGTGTACGAGACCGACTTGGGCGAATACGTCCTGCAACTGCTGGACGAGCCGCCGAGCCACATCCTGGGGCCTGCGATCCACAAGTCCCTGGAGCAGGTCCAGCGACTCTTCGCGGAGCGCCTGGGCGCGACCGAGGACAGCGACCCCGACGCCCTGGCCCAAGCGGCCCGAGGCGTGCTGCGGGAGGCGTTCACCAGCGCCGACATGGGCATCACGGGCGCCAACTTCGTGGTGGCGGAGACGGGCACGGTCGCCCTGATCGAGAACGAGGGAAACATTCGCCTGGCCACTTCCCTGCCTCGCGTGCACGTGGCCCTGGCCGGAATCGAGAAGCTGCTGCCGTGCATGAGCGACCTGGCGGGCTTCCTGCAGCTCACCGCGCGGGCGGCGACCGGCCAGCCTGTCGGCTGCTTCGTCACGTTGGTGCAGGGTCCGGCCGCCGCCCCGCAGGACGACGGCCCGGAAGAGGTCCACGTGGTCTTCCTCGACAACGGACGGACCGACGTGCTGGCCCACGAGCACGCATGGGAGGCGCTGCGCTGCGTGCGCTGCGGCGCCTGTCTCAACGCCTGCCCCGTGTATCGCCAAACCGGCGGCCACGCCTACGGCTGGGTGTACTCGGGACCAATCGGCGCAGTGCTGGACCCCGGCCTGCTGGGGCTGCACGAAGCGATGCCCCTGCCCTTTGCGTCGTCGTTGTGCGGCGCGTGCTACGACGCCTGTCCCGTGCGCATCCCCATCCCCGAGCTGCTGCTGCGCTGGCGCGAAGAGGCCCAAGCGGCGGGACTGACCTCGCGCACCGAACGCTTCGCCTTGGCCGCGCTGGCGCAGGTCGCAGGACGACCGGGCCTTTACGAGGCCGCCGGGAAGGCCGGGTCGCGGATCGGTGCCGCCCGAGTCGCCCGCCGCCTTCCCATGCTGGGCGGCTGGACCCAGGAACGAGGAGCCCCCCGCCCCAGCCGTCGAACCTTCCGGGAACTCTGGCGGGACGGGATCGAGTGAAGACGAGCGCGCCCGCGTCCGCGACCCGAGACCAGATGCTGGCCCGGGTGTCGGCTGCCCTTCGCGGTAGAGCAAAGGCGGCCCATCCGGGGCGATTGGAGACCCCAGCGCCGTCCGCCGCCATGGGGCCGTCCGCCGCCGCGGGACAGGGCCTCGCCCGCACCGACGCCGGGCGGCGCCAAGAGCTGGAGGCTGCGTTCGCGAAGCAGTTCGCGGCCAACGGCGGAGAGAGCGTGACGCCCGATCCGCACCGACCTCGAAACGAGTGGCTGGGCGACTTCATCGTGGGAGCGGAAGGCGGGCCGGACGGTCGGGCGGCAGCACCGACGGCAGCGCTGGCCCAGGACGTGCCCGCCGAACTGCGGCCCAACCTGCCGGTCGCCCCTCCGGCCCAAGCGGACGTGGGCGTCGTCCTGGCTTGGGGCGCCGTCGCCGAGACGGGCACGCTGCTGCTGACGCCGGACGGGGGACGAGCAGTTCAGCTGCTTCCGCCGACGCTCGTTGCATGGGTTCCCGCGGACCGGGTCTTCGCCAAGCTGGGGGACGCGCTGCTCGAACTGCCCGAACGCCTGCCCGCCGTCGTGGGCCTGCACTCGGGACCCAGCAAGTCGGCGGACATCGGGCGCACCGTGGTGACGGGCGTTCACGGCCCGGGCCGCTGCATCGCCGTGCTGGAAGGGGAACGGCGGGAAGCCGACTTCAGGCGGTCAGCTTGAGGGCGAGACGGCGGCTTCCGAAGACTGACCGCCGCCCTCCGCCGCCAGCGCCCTCGCCACGGCGCCACGGTCGGGCTTGCCCGCGCCGGTCAACGGGATTTCGTCCACCACCACGACCCGCCTGGGATGGGCGTACGCCGGTCCGTTCCGCAACGCATGCGTCTTCAGCGCGTTGGGCGTCAGGGCGGCGCTGGACGCCAGCACCACCATCGCTGCCGGGACGTGGCCCTTCACCGGATGCGGCACGGGCTGGACCACCGCCGTCAGCACGTCGGGGTGCGAGACCAGCAGGTCCTCCACTTCCTTCGGGTAGATGTTCTCTCCGCCGGAGTTGAACATGTCGTCGGTGCGGCCCCGGAAGTAGAAGAAGCCGTCCGCGTCCCGGTGGAAGAGGTCGCCGGTCGCCAGCCATCCGTCCTTGATCCGCTCCGCGGTGACGGCCGGAAGGTTGTGGTAGCCGGGAGCGACGCCCGGGTTGCGCACCCACAGCTCGCCGTCGCTGGCGTGCTCGACGCCGTCCTGCACGAGCTTCACCTCGCCCTCGGGCCACGCGGCTCCGCAGCTTCCCCTGGGCACGGGTCGGCCGTCGACGGGCGGCCCCAGCATCACCGGTCCTCCTTCGGTGAGCCCGTAGCTCTCGCCCACGTCCACGCCGAACGCCCGCTCGACGGCCTCCAGGAGCTCCGGCTGCACGGGCGCCGAACCCAAGGTGATCGTCCGGAGGGCCGAGAAGTCCAGCTCGCGAATCAGCTCCCGGTGGTTCAGCGCAATGGCGAACAAGGCCGGAACTCCGCTGACCCGAGTGCACTTGTGCTCGCTCAGCGCCCGGAGGAACGACTTCGGCTCGAAGCCGGGCAGGATCACCACCGAGCCGCCGGCCTGCAGCAGCGGCTTGACCGCCCCGAGCATCGCGTTCTTGTGGTAAAGGGGAACGGCGACCAGCGCCCGCTCCCAGGGTTCGACCGGCCAGTGCTCTTGCGCGCACCTCAGCCACCAGAGCTGGCCGGAGTGCGGCAAGACCACGCCCTTGGGCTTGCCCGTGGAGCCCGAGGTGTAGGGGAGGAACGCGAGGTCGCCGGGCTTGACCCGTGGCGGATCGAACGTCGCGGGAACGTCGGCGAGGGCGGCCTCGTAGTCGCGCCATGCGTGGCGGGGGCCGACCGGATCGGCGTCTGGGCCGTCGCGCCGCCGACCCACGCTCCAGCAAGGACCGATGCCGGCGTCCTCGACGACCGCCGCCGCGCGTTGTGCCGCCGGATCGACGAACGCCGTCCTGCAGCCCGAGTCGGCGACCACGTGCGCAAGGGCGTCGAAGCCGAGCTTCAAGTTGAGGGGCACGGGCACGGCACCGGCGCGCATGGCTCCGAACATGATCTCGACGAACTCGAAGCGGTTGCCGACGCCCAGCGCCACCCGGTCGCCCCGCCGCACGCACGCCCCGGCCAACAGCCCCGCGACCCGGTCCATCCGCTGGCCCATCTCGTCGTAGGCTACGATCCGGGGCGCGTCCGCCGAGAGGTCGAGGAGCGCGGTCCGCCGGGGAAACCGGCGGCAGGCGTCGTGGCACCAATAGCCCAGATTGCCGCGACGCCTGCTGTCGATCGTCGTCAATCGCCGCCGACCGTCGTCAATCGCCCTCTCCCACCGGAACGGCCAGCACGGCGATGCAGAGCACGGTCACCGCCCCGCCGCCGATCGCCGTCGCCCATGCCCAGGGCGCGTCGGTCCTGAGGACGTAGGAGATGCCCAGCAGCGTCGCGACGTTGGCCACGAGGTTGACGACCAGCCCCAAGGTGCGGCCCCGGAAGCGGCCTCCCATGAACTCCCGTTCCAAGAAGCGCCTGATCACGGTCACGACCCCCACAGTCCCAGCCGGTTGAAGACCCAAGTGACGGCCACGCCGTTCAGCAGCGTGACTTGCAGCAAGATGCCCAAGTTCCACAGGTACGACCTGGTCCGGTTCTCGCCCAGCGCCTTCTTGTCGTTCAAGAGCAGATAGATCGACCAGCCGACGACGGTGTTGAAGATCGACATGGCGGCTGCGACGGCGATGATGAAGAAGAGCGGGTTGCCGTCCAGCGCTGCCGACAAGAGAGCGACCTGCGGCAGAAGAATGCATGTGCGCCAGCGAGCCGACGAGGTGTCCGGTTCCCACCCGAACGCTTCATGGACCGCCATGGCGCCGGCGACGCTGAGCATTACGGTGGAGGTGACGGGCACCGCCAGGAATCCGATGTAGAAGACGATCCGGGACCATGTCTCCCCGAGAAGCGGCTCCAGCGCCGCCGCCAGCTCCGGCGCGCTCCCGGGAACGCCCCCGGGAAACTCGGTTCTGGCGAAGACCGAGATCACAAGGAAGTTGACCACGACGAAGGGCACGAAGAGGCCGCCCACGATGTCGATACGCGCCAGGCGCTCGTGCTTCGGTCCCCATCCGCGCACAAGTCCGGCGTAGTTGAAGAGGACCCAGTCCATCACCACGACCGCTGCGGCGGTCGTTGCGATGAACATGTCCAGTCCCACGCCCCCGCCCGGAAGCCAAGGCACGAAGAAGCCCTTGGCCGCCGCTCGCCACTCCACGCCCACCACGAGCAAGACGGCCCCGAAGGCCAGAAACATGACGGCGATCGCGGACTTCATCGCTCCTTCGACGAGCCGCGTTCCCCGGCCGCCCTTGCGGCCGTAGCTGAGGGACAGCCAAGCCGTCACCGCCCCGAAGAAGAGCCAGTTCCACTTCGCCGGAAACGAGAACCCCGCCATCGGCGCGAGCGACTCGATCAAGTGCGTGCCCAGGGTGACCTGGGGGAAGTTGAACGCCACGGCGACGACGCCGCACCCCAGCAGCCCGGTGGCGAAGGAGCCGACCAGCCATCCGTGACGCTCGTTCTGCAGCTTGATGACACGGAATCCGCCTCGGCAGGTGAGACGCGCGCTGGCCGCCATCAGGAATAGGCCCAGGCCGGCGGAGAGCCAGACCAGCCAAAGCGTCCGGTATCCGTAGCTGGCGCCCGCCACCATCGACGTCGTGAGGGTGCCCGCGCCCAGGGTCAGCGCCGCCGTCATGACGCCGGGTCCGACCAGCCGGGCATAGCCGCCGATCTTGCGGGGGAGCGGGGCCGTCGCCAGCGAGTTCAGACGCTCGACCTCCGCGTCCAGCTCGTGTTGCGGAATCCGTCGGGCGATGGGATAGGGCAACGGGTCGGCGGGGGGACGGCCCGCGTCGCCCGGGCTCATCCGGGCGGCCTCGCTGGGTCCCCTGTCGGGGGTTCGGCGGCAGGTCGGCGGGCGTTCATGCGGTTCCCGGATCAGAGGGTCAGGATCGACTTCCCGAACACCTGTCTGGCGACGAGTTCGGCCATCGCTTCGCCCACTTCTTCCAGCGGGCGCACCGCGTGGACCGCGGGATCGAGCCGGCCCGCGGCCACCATCTCCAGCAGCTGCGCAATGCCGGCGCGGCTCCATCCGTCGGAGCCCGTGATCGTCTGCTCGTAGCTCCAGATGTAGCGGATGTCGGTCGGCGGGTCGTAGCCGGCGGTGGCGCCGCAGGTGATCATGCGCCCGTGGTAGCGAAGGATCTTGAGGCTTGCGGCCCAGGTGTCGCCGCCGATGTAGTTGACCACGGCGTCCACGCCTCCGGCGGCCTTGTCCAGGTAGCGGGGCCGTCCGGCGATCGCCTTGACTTGGCCCAGCCACTCCTCGGTCCGCGACGGGAACACGTGGTCGGCGCCCAATTCCTTCAGCTTCTCGCGCTTCCACTCGCCGCTGCCCGTCGCGATCACCGTGGCGCCCGCGAGCTTGCAGAGCTGAACGCAGCAAACGCCGACGCCCCCGGTCGCTCCCAGCACCAGCACCGTCTCGCCAGGCTCGATGCGAGCCCGCTCCTCGACCACCCGCTGGGCGGTGCCATAGGCGACCGGGACGGCGGCCGCGGCTTCCAGCGACACGCCGTCGGGCACGGGAACCAAGTTCTTCAGCGGCACCGCCACGTACTCCCGGGCGACCCCCAGCACCTTCTCGCCCATCATCCCCCGGTTCTCGATCACCGGGTCCAGCGCGGCCCGGTCGCCGACGCGCCAAGGTCCCGGGTCGGTCCCCGGTCCGAACCCGGCCACCTCGCCCGCCGCGTCGCCGCAGGGCACCATCGGGAACGGTACCCGAATGCCCGTGCTTCCTTGGAGCATCATGGGGTCGAAGCCGTTGAGGGCCACGGCGCGCACTCGCAGCAGGACCTCCCCGGCAGCGGGCTCGGGACGAGGAAGTTCGCCGACGTAGAGCTCTTCAACGTCGCCGTGACGGTCGTAGAGGGCGGCTCGCATGGCTGGAAACTGCTCGCTGTCGTGAGGACGACAAGTGGGTGGGCGCAGAGCCCATCCAGCGTACTAGGGCAAGGCAACGAAGCGCGCAAGGGAAGACTTCCCTGCGCTCGGCCCATCAGCCCAGCCGGGCGCGTCGCTCGCGGACCCCCTGCGCTCGGCCTACGACCCCCTGTCCGCCCCCGCCTCCGGCCCCGCCGCCGCCAGCAAGCTCATGACCGCGCCCTCCGCGTCCAGCGGCCCCTCGCGCCCTTCCAGCGCCCGCGCAAGCATGCCCGTGGCGTTGGCAACGGCAAAGCTGATCCCGTTCAGGTTTCTCTCCGGCGGGACGCCGGGTATGGGGCGGGGGTAGGGGCTTGCGGCGATCAGGGCCCGCGCTTGGCCCGCGTCGCGCACTTCCACGCACTCCCGGGCGAGGCTCGCATCCACGACCACTCCGACGGCCGCAGGAAGCGAGCCCGGCCACCACTTCCGCCCCCGGGCCTCGGCCGCGGCCACCACCAGCCCGCCTGCGGCTCCAAGGCGGTCCACCGCCGCCGCCAGCCGCTCCCGGTGCTCCTCTCGCAGCGTTCCCAGGCTCATGTTCACCAAGCGGATCCCGCGCTCGGCCGCCCAATCGACGGCGGCCACGAGGGCGCGCACGCTGGTCTTGAGCTCTCGCGGAAAGACGCGCACGGCGTGAAGGTCGGCGTCGGGCGCCTTCTCCTGGATCGCGGCGAAGACCGCCGTGCCGTGGCCCAGCCGGTCCACGTAGTCGCTGGAGACGACTCCCGAGAGCTCGATTCGCGCGCCGCCCGCCACTCCCGCGACATGGTGATGGTGCGGGTTGACGCCGCTGTCCACGACGGCCACCGTCACGCCTGCGCCCGTCCGCTCGCGAACGCCCGGCGAGCCCAGGCAAACTCGCCGCGGCGTCGGTCGGCGGGGGTTCAGGACGTGCGGCGCTCCGCTCCGACCTCGCCGGCCTCGACGGAAGCGCCCACGAGGAACGGAGCGTCGGCGACGTCGGGCCGGGGAACTCGTCCGCACACGGCGGGACGCGGACTGAAGCCGAGGCCGGCCATTTCGGGCGCCCAGCCGGAGACGACCTTCTCGGCGCCGACGAGGAAGTGGCGGTCGGCCATCTTCCAAGTGTGATGACGCCCGTGGCGAACCAGCACGAAGTCCACGCCGTGGGTTCGGTACACGCTCCCGCCGCCGCGGATCACGTCTTCCTCCAGTGCCACGTCTTCCTCCCGCGACAGGTCGCGCCAGCCGCCCACGTCCTGCAGGTCGAGTCGAGCGATCAGCAGCGTGCCGCCGCACAGGTAGGCGCGGTAAGACTCGCCGCGTCCGTCGCGGCTGGTGAGGGTCTGGTCGGACGCGTCCAGATACACGAACTGGTGCCCCTTGCCGACCAGCTGGGCCCGCGAGTACCGGTGGGCCAGGACCAGGTCCCACAAGTGGTCGGCGCCATAGATGTCGTCGTCGTCCATCTTGGTCAGCAGCGTGCCCTCGGCCGCCGCCGAAGCGGCCTGAAGTGCCCTGCCCAGGCGCACGGTGTCGGGAACCGCCACGACCCTTGCAGGAAGCGGCAGACGGCCGACTCTCTCCTTGACGGCCGGCAACGCGTGGTCGTTGCCGTGGAGGGCCAGCACAAGCTCGGTGCGGGGATAGCTTTGCCTTGCCACCGCCGCCAGGGCGGACGGCAGAATCCACGGGCGCTTCGTCGCCATGACGATCGACACGTGCGGCAGGTTGGCGGAGTCCCGCGCCCAAGACGAATGACGCCGCATGGCGGCGCGCCGCATTCTCACGCTGTGCAGCTCCCGCTCCGCCAAGTCGAGGCTCCTCGGCGGCGTCGCGATCAAGCCATGGAGCTCCGAGCCGAGCAGCGTCCGAAGCTCCTCGCCGCCGTCGGCCGCATGAACGACGACTCCGGCGGCGGCCAGCCCGGCCAAGCGCCCGGCCCGGCTCGGCGCGTCGGCGTGGAACGCCTGCACGTCCACTACGTGCCGATACCGACGAAGCCGAAACGGATCCTCGCGATGCACGGCAACGTCCGCGTGGGTTCGGGCAGGCAGCAGGTCGAGCCGCCCCAGCGCCGCGACCTCGGGACGGGCGTCTCGCCGCCAGTGAATCGGGTTGCAGACGCTCAGCGGGAACGACGGCGCCGAAGCGTCGGCCACCAGCCCAACCCGCGTCCGTCCGACGAGCGACCTGCAGCGCACCCGCAAGAACCAACCGGCCCCTCGCCGCTTGTTGACGACGCGGCACGCCATCCAGACGGCCCGCGACCCGATCCACTCGAGCACTCCCCAAGCCTGGGCAACGCTGCGGACGGTTCTCGCCCGGATCGTCAGGGAACGCCACCGTCGTCGCCAGCGGTACCAAAAGACGGCTGCCGGAGGGCGGATCGAGGTCCGCTCGTGGTCGGCGGATTGCGCCATGCGCTCGCTGGCTGGGGGAATTGCTGGCGGCGAGTGGAAGGTAGGCATGGCCAAGAGGGACGATCAAGGCAAGGCTTCGCCATCAGCGCGGCTTTCCGGAGAGAGCGGATTGCCCTCGGCCGCGCCACGACCGAAGTTGACCCGCAGCGCTTCCCGCTCGACCTCGACTCCGACCCTGGAGATGCAGACCATGCGACGCTCTCGCTGCCCCGCCTTCGGTTTCCTGTGGCTGGCCTCCGCGGCGCTGGCGACCCTTGCCGTCCTGCCGGCCGCGTTCGTCCCGGCGCGCCCCGCCGCGGCCCAGCAGCGTCCCCTGGAGCACGACGACGTGCTGCGGTGGAACACGATCGCCAGCCCCTCGCTCTCGCCCGACGGGGAGTGGCTGGCCTTCGTCCTCACGGCCATGGAGGGCGACCCCGCGCTGACGATCCGGCCGGCGCAAGAGGGCAGCTCCGAAGCCGTCGTGCGGGGCGTCAACCCCGTGTTCAGCTCCGACTCCCGGTATCTGGTCTACGACGTTCCTCCGCTGGAAGCCGTCGTGGACTCCCTCAAGCGAGAAGGGAAGAAGGGCGACGACCTTCCCAACGACTCGCTGGCCATAGTGGAGTTGGCGGCCCTCTTCCAAGGCGGCGAGTTCCGGCTGGAGGCGATCCGCATGGTGGGGCCGGTCAATGGCCGGAAGATCGCGCCGAAGGGAGAGTGGGCGGCCTACGAACCTGTGCAGGACGAAGGGGGCTCCGAAGAGGCCGAGGGCGGGGAGGAGGAGCGGCCCTCGGGCGAAGCCGCGGCGGCCGAGGAGCCGAGCGGAGCGGAGGACGAAGGAGACGAAGGCGACAACGACAAGGAGGACGGCGCGCCGTTGGTTCTCCACGACTTGACCACGGGCGACGAGACCCGGTACGAGCACGTGACGGAGTACGAGTTCGCGGAGGACGCTCCGGTCCTGGCCTTCGCCACGGCGACCAAGGACGGGAGCGGCGACGGCGTGCACGTGGTGGCGCTGGACGGCTTGATCAGGCGCGCGGTCGCGGAAGGCGAGGGACGCTACGAGCAGCTGGCCGTCTCCAAGGACGGAATGCGCGTGGCGTTCCTCTCCGACCGGAAGAGCCGGGCGCAGCGCCGCGAGGCCGACGAAGCCGACGAAGCCGACGAGGCCAACGAGAGCGAGGCGGCCGGGCAGCCGGAGGAACCGCCCCAACCCGACGAGCCCTCCCAACCCGTCGAGGCCTCCCAGTTCGAGTTCGCTCTCTACCAGGGGGCCGCCCCCGATTGGGTGGGCGCGTCGATGGCCGATTCGGAGAGCCCGGGCGTCGCGGAGGGGTGGTGGGTCAGCCGGAACGGCGAGGTTGTCTTCTCCGAGGGCGGCGGCCGCGTCCTCTTCGGCGTAGTGCCCCGGCCGGCCCCGGAGGAGTCGGACGACGACACCCTGGAAGAGGACAAGGTCGTCCTCGACGTGTGGAACTGGCGCGACCCCTACCTGCAGCCCATGCAGCTCGTCCGCGCAGAGGAAGAGCGCAAGCGCACCTACGCGGCGGCGCTTCCCGTGGACGGCGGACGGGTCGTCCATCTCGGCTCGCCGGACGTGCCCACGGTTCGCCACGCGGCGGAGGGCGACGCGACTCACGCCCTGGGCGTCACCGACGCGCCCTACCGCCAGCTCCTCTCGTGGGACGGGCGCTACAACGACCTCTACGCCCTCGACGCGGCCACCGGGGAGCGGAGGCTCCTCGCCGAGAAGGTGAAGGGCTTCGGCGGCGGCGCCATCTCGCCCGCAGGGAAGTACGCGACGTGGTGGGACGGCGCCCGGCGCCAGTGGATGGTGGCCCGCCTCGACGGACGCGCCGTCGCCGGAGTCGCCGGCCCGGGCGAAGCAATGGCGGCAAGCGCGAAAGTCCCCCACCCGGTCTGGAACGAGCGGGACGACCACCCGGACCTGCCTCCCCCCTACGGCGCCGCCGGCTGGACCGAGGACGACGGCGCCTTCCTCTTCTACGACCGCTACGACGTGTGGTGCTTCGACCCGGAGACCGGGGCCGTCGCCAGCCTCACCGAGGGCGCGGGCCGGGACGCCGGGGTCCGCTTCCGCCATGCCCGGGTCGATCCCGAGCTGGACCACGTGCCCGAAGGCGAGGCTCTTTGGCAGGCCTTCCACTACACGAACAAGCAGGGCGGGTTCTACAAGGGCAGAACGGACCGTCCCCAGGCGCCGGAGCAGCTCGTCATGTCGGACCACGCCTACCGGCTGCGCGGCAAGGCCAAGGAAGCGGACCGCTGGCTGCTCACCCGCGAGGACTTCCGCGAGTTTCCCGACCTCCGGCTGGCGGACCGGATCATGGACAGGGGAGGGCTGGCGGAGATGGCCAAGGTGTCCGACGCGAACCCGCAGCAGGCCGAGCACGTCTGGGGGAGCGCGGAGATCGTGGAGTGGAACTCGAACGACGGGGTCCCGCTGCAAGGCATCCTCTTCACGCCCGACGGATTCGACCCCACGCAGAAGCATCCGATGATGGTGTACTTCTACGAGCGCATGTCCGACGGGATCCACGCCCATCGCTCGCCCCGCCCCGGCGGTTCGTCGATTTCGATCCCCTTCTACGTCAGCAGGGGGTACGTGGTGTTCGTCCCCGACATCCCCTACGAGATCGGCTACCCCGGCGAGAGCGCCCTGGACGCGGTGGTTCCCGGAGTGCTGCGGGTGCTGGCCGACGGCTTTGTCGACAAGGACAGGATCGGCGTGCAGGGGCACTCGTGGGGCGGGTATCAGATCGCCTACATGATCACGAAGACCAACTTGTTCGCGGCGGCGGAGGCCGGAGCGCCGGTCAGCAACATGACCAGCGCCTACGGGGGCATCCGCTGGCGGTCGGGCATGAGCCGCATGTTCCAGTACGAGCGCACGCAGAGCCGCATCGGCGGCACGTTGTGGGAAGCCACGAACGAGTACCTGCACAACTCGCCCGTGTTCTACGCCGACAAGATATGGACGCCGCTCCTGATGATGCACAACGACGAGGACGGCGCGGTACCATGGTATCAGGGGATCGAGATGTTCGTCGCCATGCGGCGGCTGCAAAGACCGGTCTGGATGCTCAACTACAACGGAGAGGCCCACGGACTGCGCAAGGAGGCCAACCGCAAGGACTGGGCCGTGCGGATGCAGCAGTTCTTCGACCACTACCTGAAGGACGCGCCCGCGCCGGTCTGGATGGAAGAGGGGATCCCCGCCGTGGAGAAGGGCAAGACCTTGGGCACCGAGCCCGCAAGAAGGAAGATTTCCGAGTGACGATACGGGAAAATCCACACCGATGGCCCTCCCGGTGGCCCGCATATGGGCGATCCGGCAACGACGCAACGACGCCGTCCCTATTGGATTTCGAGGAGGAGAGCGCGTGGGACGCCCTGAAGCGGGAAGCCTTCTTCCCCGTGAGCGAGCAGCCTCTGCGCCTGCCTAGTAGGATTGCGTTCACCATCGGCGTTCGTCGCAAGATTTGCGCAAATGGCATGATCGGAGAGGACGGGTTCACCTACAGCGATCCCCACCGACATCCGCTTGACACTTGGCTCGAGGACATCAAGAGGAACCAGTCCACGGCCTATGGACTTCGCCGCTTTGATCCCGAGTCCCTAAGGAAGTGTCTTGCGCACCTAGCTCAGGTGCAGGTATCCGAGCAGGATTTCCTAGCTGGCTTGATCATGACGCTAGGGCTGAACCCGCCGGCGATTCCAGAGCCACCGCGGGCGTCGGTCGTCTACTAGCCTGGAGCCATCCCCGTCTCTGGGAGCAAGTATCATCGGTGGCCCAGGGTCACGGGCGGCCGACAGGCTCCTAGCCTGGAGCCATCCCCGTCCGCTCGAGTCGGCGGGCTGCGTCGCACGCCTGTTCCATCCGGCCAGCGCGGACGCGACGACATGGCGCTCGAACTCAGAACACCAAGGCCGCCCAGTCGCGCCGACGGCGCACCCGCCGTTACTTTCCGCCTATGCCCATCTACGAATACACGTGCCGCGACTGCGGGCGGGAGTGCGAGCTTCTGGTCCGAGGCTCCGGCGCCACGCCGACGTGCCCGTCCTGCAAGAGCGAGGAGCTGGAGCGTCGGCTCTCGTTGCCCAGGGTCAAGTCCTCCACCACCCGAGGCATGGCGATGCGCGCCGCCAAGAAGCGCGACGCCGGCCAGGCCCGGGACCGAATGCACGAGCGCATCCGCTACGAGCAGAGCCACGACCGACATGGCTAGCGGCGGCAGGGTCGCGCGCCCTTGCCGGCCCCGTAGCCGGACCCTGAGCTCCGCAGACGCACCGCACCGCCGACGGCCATGACGCAGCCGACAGCCGGCCCTCCGACCGCCGGGGCGGGGTTGGCTCGGCGCCTGGGGGTCGCGGGACTGGCGGCCACCGGCATCTGCGCGATGCTGGGCGCCGCCGTCAACATCGTGCCGATCATGCTGCAGCGGAACGTGCCGGGGATCGGCCCCTACGTCCTCCCGGCCTACGTCTTGGGGGCGCTTCCGGCGGCGCTGGCCGCGCTTGCCTACGCCAGCTTGGCCTCGGCGATGCCCCGGGCGGGCGGCAGCTACGTGTACGTCAGCCGTTCCCTGAGTCCCTACTGGGGCTTCGCGGCCAGCTTCTCCCAGTGGTTCGGCCTCTCGATCGCCATCGGCGTGGTGTCCTACGTGCTCGTCCCCTTCCTCCGGGACATCGCCGCCGCCCTGGAGTGGTCCGCCACGGCCGAGGCGCTGGACCGGGGGCCGGTCCGCGTGGGGGTCGCCCTGACCTTCCTGTGGACGTTCGTCCTGGTCAACCTGCGGGGCCTCGGCGCGTACCAGTGGACCCTGCTGCCGATGATGTTCCTCATGTTCGCCCTGGGCAGCGTCGCCATCGTGGCGGGGTTCGCCCACGACCACGGCGACTTCGCGGCGGCCCTCATGGCGGCGGAAGGGAGGACGGTCCCGCCGACTCCCGAGGCGCCGCTGCGTCCGGGCGCGTTCCTCGCGGCTTCGGCGCTCCTCTTCTCCAGCTTCATCGGCTTCGACTCCATCGCCCAGGCAGGAGGCGAGGCGAAGCGCCCGCACCGGAACCTGCCTCTGGCCGTCGCCCTTGCCGTGGTGACGGTGGGGACCTTCTACCTGCTCTTCACCTCCGCCGTCTACCACGCCGTCCCGTGGAGCTTCGTCGCCGAGGAAGCCCAGCGGCGCGACCTGACGGCGCCCGGCCTGCTGGGGTATCTGCTGCCGACGGGCTGGACGCTGGCGATCGTGGGCGGAGCGGCGGTGGCCCTGGTGAACGACTTGCCCGCCATGCTGCTGGCGGTCTCCCGGCTGGTCTTCGCGTGGGCCGAAGACGGGATCTTCCCCAAGAAGGCGGCCGCGGTCCATCCGCGCCGACGGACTCCCCACGTCGCCCTGGTCGCCAGCGGCGTCATGGCATCGGCAGGGATTCTGGGAAGCGCCTTCGCGGGCGACTTCTTCCTGGGGATCGACATCCTGGTCACGTCGATGCTGGTGAACTTCGCCCTCGTGTGCCTCTCGCTGCTGACGCTGCACCGCCGCAACACGGCCCTGGCCGCCCGGATCAGGGTGCTCGCGAAGCCGTGGCTTCGGAGCGTCGCGGGCATCGCCGGCGTGGTCGTCATGGTCGGGTTCCTGGCGGTCCACGTCTGGAAGGACCTCTCGGCCTCGGTGGACGCGTGGTACTTCCACTCCACGCCGGTGTGGCTGGCGGTCATGGCCCTGGCGTCGGCGATCTACTTCTGGGAGACGGCCGCGCTTCGCCGGAGGGGCGGCGAGATGGATCGGCTCTTCCGGGCGCTGCCGCCCGAGCGCCCCGGAGCGTAGTTGACGTCGGCGACGCTCGAGCGAGCGCGGCTCGCCCGAGGGCTGGAGGTGCCCCGGGTCGTGGTGGGCCTCTGGCAGGTGGCCGACCAGGAGCGGCTCCTGGGAGCTCCTCTCGACCCGGAAGCGGGTGCCCGGGCAATGGCCGAACACGCCCAGGCGGGCCTTGCCGCCTTCGACATGGCGGACCACTACGGCTCGGCGGAAGTCGTGGCCGGCGCCCTGGTCCGGCGGCTGGCGGCGGTCCCGGCGACGGCGCCCCGACTCCAACTCCTCACCAAGTGGGTGCCCGCCCCCGGTCCCGTCACCCCGCAGATGGCGGGCGACGCCGTGGACCGCGCCCGGGAGCGGATGGGCGTGGACGCCGTCGACCTCCTCCAGTACCACCCGTGGAGCTACGCCGATCCCGGCTGGCTGGACGCCCTCTTCCACCTCGCCGAGCAGCGGGAGCGCGGCGCGGTCCGCCACCTGGGCCTCGTCAACTGCGACGCCGTCCACCTGGACATGGCGGTCCGAAGCGGCGTGCCCGTCGCGACCAACCAAGTGTGCTGCTCGCTGCTGGACCGGCGGGCGCTGGGCGCCATGAGCCGCGTCTGCCGCGCCCACGACGTCAAGCTGCTGGCCTACGGCGCCTTGGCGGGCGGCTTCCTGACGCGACGGTGGCTGGGGCGTCCGGCGCCGACGGCGGGCCTGGCCCGGACCTGGTCCCAGATGAAGTACCTGCGCTTCGTCCAGGAAGCAGGCGGATGGGACCGTCTGCAGGAAGTGCTACGGGCGCTGGCCCGCGTCGCCGACCGGCTGGGCGCGTCCATGGCCAACGCGGCCTGCCGCTGGGCGCTGGACCAGCCAGCGGTGGCGGCGGTGATCGTCGGTGCGCGGCTGGGCGAGCGTTCCCACGTGCAGGACAACCTGCGGCTCTTCGGCCTCTCCCTGGACGACGAAGCCCGGGCCGAGCTGGACGAGGCGGCGAACCAGCTGGACGCCATCCCCGGCGACTGCGGCGACGAGTACCGAAGGCCGCCCTTCCTGACCGCCTCGGGCGACTTGAGCCATCACTTGGACGGCCCGTTGCCGGCGCCGTACCCGGTGGCGTGGCGAGCAGGCGGCCCCGCAGGGAAGATCGGTCCCGACGCCGGCGCAGCGACCGACGCCGCCGACGCAGCGCGGGAGGCGCCGCTGCCGGACGGGCGCGTCTCCAGCGGCACAGCCTGGGAACGGATGGCGGGCTACTGCCGCGCGGTCAGGCGAGGCGACCGGATCTGGGTGTCCGGCACCACCGCCAGCCACCGCGACCGGCGGATCGGCGGGGACGACGCCGCTGCCCAGACTCACTTCGTGATCGACAAGATCGAAGGGGCGCTCCACTCCCTGGGCGCCGGCCTGCAAGACGTGGTCCGGACTCGGGCCTACGTTCCCGACGAGGCCGACTGGGAGGCCGTGGCCCGGGCCCACGGGGCGCGCTTTGGCTCGATCATGCCCGCCAACACGCTGGTCCGGGCGGGGCTGGTCGGAGAAGGGCTCCTGGTCGAGATCGAGGCCGAGGCGGTCGTGGACCCGGCTCGCGGGCGGCAGCCGTGAAGGTCGTCCTCTTCGACCTGCTCTCGGCGCTGATCGACTCCTGGTCCCTGTGGGACGAGATCGCCGGCGGCAAGGAGCGCGGGCGGGCATGGCGCATGGACTACCTGCGTCGCACGTACGCCACGGGCGCCTACGTGCCGTACCTGGAGCTCGTGGGCGCGTCGGCGGAAGCGACCGGGCTCTCTCGGAGGTGCGCGGACGAACTGGAAGCCCGGTGGGGCGAGCTGCGGCCGTGGCCCGAAGCCGAGCGAGTGCTCGACGAGCTTGCGGCGACGGTTGCCGTGGGGGTGGCGACCAACTGCTCCCAGGCCCTGGGCCGCCGCGCCGCCGAGATGGTCGGAGCGCCGCCGGCCGCCGTGGTGACCGCCGAGTCCGCCGGGTGCTACAAGCCGTGCCGCCGCATCTACGCCGCCGGCGCGAAGGCCCTGGGCGCCTGCCCGCAAGACGTGCTCTTCGTGGCAGGGTCGCCGTTCGACGTTCGCGGAGCCGCGGGCGCGGGGATGCGCGTCGCCTGGCACAACCGCGCGGGCCTGGTGGACGAAGCGGCGGAAGAGCAGGCCTTGGCGGTCTTGCCCGACCTGTCGGAGTTGGCCAACCTTGGCCCCTTGGCCTTGAACGAAGGGAGGAGCCGTGGCTGACCGCAGAGCCGTTCCGATCCTGCTGGCCGGGCTCTCGCTGGCCGGAAGTCCGCTGGCCGCCGCTCCCCCGCCGGCCGCATCCCAGGAAGTTGCGGGCGAAGAAGGCTCCGCCGAGTCCGCTCGGTCGTGGAAGGTGGGGGTGTGGGTCCAGGCCGGCTATCAGCGCCCGTCGGGCAAGTTCGCCGGGAACTCGGCGTCCGACGTGCCCAGGCTCGGGATCGTGGAGACGGTGGCGGAGCTGACAGCGTCGCCGGTGGCCGGCGGCGGCCTGGAGGTGTTCTGGCCGTCGTCCGACGTCGGCGTGCGGATCGGGTGGGAGACCACCATGGGCGCCGAAGCCGTGGGGCAGATATCCGTCTGCCGCCTCGTGGAGGGGACCCTCTGCCGGAAGGAAACGGCCCCGGTGGACCTCCGGGGGCTCACTGCCCAGCTGCGGTTGCTCCGCGGCAACCCGGAGCGGTCCCTGCGGGGCGTGATCAGCGGCGGCTTCGGAGTGCGCCAGTACTCCTTCGCCGTTCCCTCTTGCTCCGACAGGCCGGGGAGCGACGCCAGGATCGTGTGCGACGCGATCACGGACATATACCAAAACGCCGGGTCGCACTTCGTCGTTCGCGGCGGCGTCGGAGTGCAGGGACGGGCGAGCCGCCTCCTCACCGAGCTGACGGCCAGCGCGGGGATGGGGCGGTACAACGGCGGCGGCGACCGAACCAACGGCAACTGGTACCTGGACCTGCGCCTCGAGCTGTCGGCGGGCGTCGGCGTTCTGTGACCGCCGGGGCGGGAGTGGGCGTCCTGCCGTTGCTGGCGGTCGGGGTCCTGCAGAGCGGCTCCGATCCCTACGACCGGGGACGAGCCCTCGTCGAGAACGGCGAGCCGGCGCGCGCCCTCCAGTACTGGGTGGCCGTGCGCGACAGCTTGACCGCGGCGGGCGCCCAGGACCCGCGCATCGCCACGGCCTTCGTCGCGACGGTGGCCGGCGAGCGCGCCCTGGGCGCCTACCACGAGATCGCGCCGCTCATGTTCTACTGGGGCTTCGACGCCCGGGCTCCCGGCGACGGAGCGCGGGAAGAGGTCCTGGCCGAAGGCGCGCGCACCTTCGCCCTCGCCGGCGACGCCGTTGCCGACCACTGGGCCGAGAAGGGCGCCGCCGACCCGGCGGCGCTGGCGGTGGCGATCAAGCAGTTCTGGATCGAAGCGGACCCGACGCCGACGACGCCCGAGAACGAGCGGCTCATGGAGCACTGGTCGCGGATCGTCCACGCCCGCCGCAACTACGTCTACAACCGCAGCTCGCCCTACGAGACCGACGATCGGGGACTCTTCTACGTGAAGTACGGCGAACCCGACCGGATCGCCCGGGGGGTGCTTGGGATCAACGGCGCCGAGCGGCGGGAGTGGAGGATCGACTCTGACTTCGAGTCCCGCTTCGACGTCCAGCCCCAGTACGAGATATGGCGCTACGCCCGGCCCCTGCAACGGGGCGAGTTCACCTACTTCCTCTTCGGCAACACCGACGGCACCGGCCCGTTCCAGCTCGTGTCCGGCCTGCACGAGATCATCCCCACCACCGCCCGCACCTCGCCCCTGGCGCGCCACGCCGGCGTTCGTGCGTGGTACTATCTGGAGTACTTCTACTACCAGGACATGGCCAGGATGGGCGGACCCTTCGGACGCCGCTTCGACGAGCTGGACCAGCTGTGGAACCGCCCCCGGGCGGGCCGCCTGGTCGAGGGCACGCTGGAGGCCGTCTCCCAGCGCTACCTCCAGGACGACGTGACGGCGCACCGCCGCCCCCGCCCGCCGTCGTGGTCGGACGTCGCCGACGCGCCCCGGAGCGCCCTCTCCGCGCAGACGGCCCGCACTTTGGACGGGAACGAGCCGCGCCTGCTCGTGCTGGCGGTCTCGTCTCCGCTGTGGAGGCCCGGCGTGGACGACCCCGGCGACCAAGGGCTGGCGCTGGCGGCCTACGCCGCCCGCCACACGGCGATCGCCCGGGACCACCGCATGCACGAGCTCGGGCGGGCGGGCCTGGTCCCGGCCGACCGCCGCCAGCACGTCTCCAGCGTGGTGCTGAGGCACGCCCGCGAAGTCGGACACGTGACGGTCGCCGCCCAGCACGATGTCGAGTACGACCGCTTCGACGACGCCGACCGGCCGCGGGTCTACCCCGGCGCCGCCTACTTCGAGATCGGCCCCCCGCTGGCGCGCCGCCCCGGCGAGATGGAGGTCAGCGACTTGGTGGTGGGGATCGCTCCCCCGCCCGAGTTCCCTCTGGAGGACGCGCCCGTGCCCCTTCTTCCCGCCACCCAGTTCTGGCGGGAGGACCTGCTGCGGGTGTACTTCGAGCTCTACCGCGACGCCGACACCCCGCCCGACGACGCCGGCGACTTCGAGGTGCGCGTGCAGGTCGTCCCTCTGAACATCGGCGCGCCTGCGGCCGGCGATCCGCCGGGGCGGACGCCGCCCCGCCCCCGAACCGAGGCGCAGGCCACCGTGGAGGTGAGCGTGGAGTCGCCGGGGCCGACTGGACAGCACTTTTTCGACCTGGATCTGCGCAACGAACGGCCCGGCGTGCTGCGGATCGTCCTGGAAGTGACGGACCAGGAAACGGGCGCCGCCCGAACCCGGGCGACCGCCGTCCGCCTGCTGGAGCGCTGATCGACCGACCGCTGGCCGGCTGAGCGACCGCCAACCGACCGCCCGGCAGGCTCGGGCCCGGCCCCTTCGCTTGCGCTCCCCGTCACCCCTCCCCACTATGTTGCCCAGCCGGGATGTCGTGCCCCGGCGGCCCTGGGCCCAAGGTTCCGGGTCACCCCGTGAGAACTCCGAAACAGGAGACAGCGATGAAGAAACCGACACCGAACTGGAAGTCCGGGAAGAGGGGGGGGGGCTCGCGCTCCTCCTGACCTTCCTGTTCGCCGCCACGCCTGCGGCGAGCCAGACCGGGACCATCACCGGCGTCGTCAGGGACGTGGCGACGGGACAGACCCTCGAGTCTGCCCTAGTCCGCCTCGACGGGGCCGAATCGGGCGTTCTCACCAACCAGGACGGCCGCTACCTCGTCATCGGGGTCTCCGCCGGAAGCCACGAGCTCACCGTCACCGTGATCGGCTACGGCGAGGAGACGGTCTCCACCAACGTCGTGGCCGGCGAGACGACCGTCCTCGACGTGGAGCTCACCGGACAGGCGATCCGAATGCAGGACCTGGTGGTCACGGGGGTCGCCCGCGCCACGCCTCGTGTGAAGCTTCCGTTCACCGTGGAGAAGGTCGACGTGGCGTCTGCGCCTGTGACCGCCGTCTCCGCCGAGTCTTTCCTCGTCGGCAAGGTGCCGGGGGTGAAGGTAGTGCGGGGCTCGGGCCAGCCCGGGACCACGGGCGACATCCTGCTCCGGGCCGCCACTTCGATCACCGGCGACCAGTCTCCGCTGGTCATCATCGACGGGGTGATCAGCAACACGGCGTTCGACGACCTCTCGTCGCTGGACATCGAATCCATAGAGGTGGTGAAGGGCGCGGCAGGAGCTTCGCTGTACGGCTCCCGAGCCGCCAACGGCGTGGTCCAGATCCGCACCAAGCGGGGCTCCGGCTTCGGCGGACGCGACTACAGCCGGATCATCGTGACCAACGACGTCGGCCAGGACCGGATGTACGGCAGGATCGCGCTCTCGCAGAACCATCCGTGGAAGCTCGACGCCAGCGGGAACCTGATCGACGTGGCAGGAAACGTGATCTCGGACATCACGGACCCGGACGTCAACAACCCGGACCTGAACGGCGAGTCCGTCCACACGTCGTTCCAGGACGGAGCATGGCCCAGTCAGTATCCGGCCTACGACCAGCTGGAACGCATCTTCTCGCCCGGGTCCTTCATGACCAATGCGGCGGCGACTGAGGGACGGAACGGGTCCACCAACTATCGGGCGTCGTTCTCTCGGAACGTGCAGACCGGGGTCCTGCCCGACTTCCACGACGGATTCGGGCGCAAGGCGTTTCGCCTCAACGTGGACCACGAGGTCCGGAACAACCTGAACGTCTCCTTGAGCACCGCCTACAGCCAACGCAACCGCGAAGACTTCTGGGACACGCCCTGGTACGAGATCACCTTCATGCCGCCTTACGTGGACCTTCTGGCGCGCGACCCGTCGTCGATCGGGAAGCGGCACTGTCCGCCCCAGGGCTGCTTGTACGTGCATCCGGACCCCATCAACAGCGGCAACGTGGACAACCCCTTGTACAACCTGGAGCTGATCGACTACAAGGACAGGCTCCAGACGATCACGGCCAGCGCCAACATCCGCTGGACTCCGCTCGCGTGGATGGACATTGAAGGCCTGATCGGGATGGACCGCAACAGCCGGGCCGAGACGAACGTCATTCCTGCCGGACTGGAGCAGATCACCGCCGATCCTCGGCTGGGCTACTACAGCAAGTTCCAGGACCACGACCAGGACGTCAACGCCGAAGTCACGCTCTCGGTGAACAAGGCGTTTGGGGACTTGGCCACCCGCACACGGGTGCGGTACTCGCAGGAGAATAGCGCGTACGACCAATTCCGCGGGGAGGGAGAGGACTTCCTGGCGGCGGACATCCCGCGCCTCAACAACCTGGACCCGGAGACCCACTCCGCGGATTCGTGGATGAGCGAGGTCGTTGCCGAGAACTACTACCTGATCTCGGCGCTGGACTACAAGGGCAAGTACATCCTCGACGGCATGGTGCGCCGCGACGGCTCCAGCCTCTTCGGCGAAAACGAGCGCTGGCACACGTACGGCCGCGGTTCGGCGGCGTGGAGGCTGTCCCAGGAAAGCTGGTGGCCCTTCGACGACGTGAACGAGTTCAAGCTGCGCTACTCCCTCGGCAGTGCGGGCAGGCGACCCTACTTCTGGGCGCAGTACGAGACTTACAGCGTGTCCGGGGGCACGATCACTCCCGTGACGTTGGGCAACAAGGACTTGCGCCCCCAGAAGACTCTCGAGGCCGAGTACGGCCTCGAAATGGTGCTCTTCAATCGGGTCAACATGGGCGTCACCTACGCCGACGTGGTGTCGAGCGACCAGATCCTCAGCGTGCCCCTTCCCAAGGCCGGCGGCTTCACTTCGCAGTGGCAGAACGCCGGAACTCTCGAATCCAGCACGTTGGAAGGCTTCTTGGAGGCTCCGATCATCGAGACGGAGAACATGGGGTGGAGCGTCCGGGTGAACGTGGACCGGACCCGCCAGCAGATTACGGAGCTGAACCGGCCCCCCTACCGGCAGGCGTTCTTCTACTACCGCGAGGGCGAGGTGTTCGGGGCGTTCTACGGCGCCAAGTGGGCGCGGACCTGCGCCGAGCTGCCGGCGGGCGCGCCTTGCGACCAGTTCCAGGTCAACGACGACGGTCTGCTGGTCTGGACCGGGTCGTCCAACTACACGGACGGCATCTCGTCCGGCCTTTGGGGCACCAACAGCGCCGGCCAGACGGGCGACGACGTCTTCGGGTGGGGACAGCCGGTCCGCGTGTTCGGAGAGTGCGAGACGCGGCGACAGGGCGGCCCGGGGTGCAAGGACTTCCTCTACATGGGGAATACGACCCCCGACGTCAACGTCAGCCTGATGAACAACTTCCGTTGGAAGGGGCTCAACCTCTACGTGCTGCTCGACGGCGAGTTCGGCGCCGACATCTACAACCGGACCCGGCAGTGGGCCTACCGGGACAACCGGTCCGGAGACCAGGACCAGGCCGGCAAGGCCGAAGGCATGAAGAAGCCCGTGTCCTACTACCAGACGCTCTACAACACGAACGCCGTCAACGACTGGTTCGTGGAAGAGGGGTCGTTCGTGAAGGTGCGCGAAGTGTCCGTGCGGTATTCGGTCAACCCCGATTGGCTGGACTCCTTCTTCGGAGGCCGCGTCACTGGGGTCGACGTCAACCTGATCGGCCGCAACTTGTTCACCTTCACCAACTACCGGGGATACGATCCCGAGGTGGGCACCAGCGACGCCAACAACGGCAACAACGGCGGTTCGGACGTGATCGGTCGCATCGACAACTACGCTTACCCGAACTTCCGCAACTTCAGCGCCAGCTTGGAGGTGATCTTCTGATGACGACGAAAGAGCACGCGACCAGAGCCTTGGCGCTCGTGGCGGTCCTGTGGACGGCCGTCGCCTGCGCCGACCTCGCGGTCGTCAACCAGAACGACCCGGACCGGGAACGGGCGATCTCGAGTCCGTCCGACGTGGAAGCTCTGATCTCCGGCGGCTTCCAGTCCTGGTATCGCACGGCGCACCAGTGGTACCCAGGACCGGCCCTGAGCGTCGCCGCCGACGCCCACTCGTCTTCCTGGGGCAACTTCGGCATGCGCGACTCCGGATGGGAGCCTCGCAAGGCGTACGACAACGACCCGGCCTACACCTACGACGAGGTCAACCGAGTTCCCTGGGAAAACTCCTACCGGGCGTTGGCCGCAGTCCGAGACGGCTTGCTGGCCATCGAAGGGGGAACCCGCATCGACGAGGGCGGCACGGACAACACGGACCGCGCAATCGCCTTCGGCAAGTTGATCCAGGCCCTCACCCTGGCCAACTTGGCGGCCATCTACGATCGCTCGTTCATCGTGGACGAGACGGTGGACGACGTGCTTGCGCTCGAGCTGCAAGGCTACGACCAAGTGTGGGCCGCGGCCGAGGCCAAGTTCGGCGAAGTGATTCAGATGGCCGGCGGAGCCAGCTTCACGATCCCGTCCTCATGGGTTGGCTTCAACGGAGATTGGAGCGGCCCGTACTTGGCCGAGATCGCCCGCGCATACCGGGCTCGCTACCGCACTCAGGTTCCTCGCAACCCAGGAGAGCGCGACGCCGTCGACTGGAGCGCCGTGCTGCGCGACGCCGAGGCTGGCATCTCGGAGGACTACGGCGGCAACTACCGGAGCAGCGCGGACTGGTCTTGGCATGGTTCCAAGCTGCATACGGCCACGTACTCGGGGTGGGCGCGCATCGACTACCGCACCGTCGGACCGTCGGACGCCTCCGGCGAGTGGGAGACGTGGATCAACGCTTCCCACGACGACAAGAGGCCGTTCGACATCGACACCGACGACAGGCGCATCACAGCAGGCGCCCCGGACTCGGACGGCAAGTACATCCGGTACCTGGGAAACAGCCCTTTCCCGGCCAACCGCGGGATCTACCACTACTCCAACTACCTGGACATTCGTTGGGACCACCTGCGTCAGAACCGCGCGCTGGGCGTCTACATCGACATGACCGCCAAGGAGCTCGAGTTTCTGGTCGCGGAAGCCAACTACCGCCTAGGGAACGCGGAAGCGACGATGGCCACGGTGAACAAGTACCGGACCGAGAACGGCGAGCTGCCTCCCTTCACGAGCGTGAGCGAGCGGGCGCCCGGCGGAGACCGTTGCGTGCCACAGCTCCCCGACGGATCCTGCGGAACGCTTTGGGACGCCTACAAGTACGAGAAGCGCATCGAGCTCTTCCACTACGGCTTGGGCACGGAGTACTTCGACGACCGGGGCTGGGGCGACTTGGTGACCAACACTTGGCAGCAGTTGCCGATCCCAGGCGGCGAGCTCGACATCCTCTTGATGGAGATGTACACCTTCGGCGGTCCCGGCGGCGACAGCGCGGCGCCGGACATCGTCGACGACGTGAGCCCTCGCGCTCTGCGGACCAAGCTGGCAGGGTTGCGGGCTTGGTCGAAGAGCCATGCCCAATCGATCGACGATGTGGCCCAGCGGCGCTGACGGTCCCATGACCGGTCCGAATCGCCTCTTCTGGGCGGTCGCGGCTCTGGTGGCGGTCGCGTCGCTCGGTTGCGCCTCCGGCGGCGGGTTTCAGTCGGTGTCCGAAACTCGCTGGCGCGAGGACATGGGGCGCATGAACCTGTCCACGCTGGAGACGGGGATGCGCAAGATCTTCGTCAAGCACGGCGTCCAGGAAGCCCGGAGGCAGACCGCGGGGCGGGAGATATACTACGAGACCCGGTGGGTGACCCGGCCCGTGCTCTCGACGGAGGAAGCCCTGGGCGCGTCCAACGCCCGCAACCGGATCGTGGTGCGCGCTCACCGACTGGAAGGCTCGATGGAGGGCGGAAGCACCTATCGCGTCACGTGGGACGTGGAGAACGAGACCACCACCGCCACCAACCCCAGCTGGCATCCGAGCCGAATCCCGGGCTCCGTCGTCGAGGACTTCCGTCCCGTCTACTCGGACTTGGCGATGGAGATCAGAACAGGGCTGAGGCGGGAGTAGTTCCGCGTCGCGGCTGGCGGAGCCGAAGCTTCAGCGCTCCAGCAAGCAAACGGGGGTCGCCCGGGTTCGGGTGGCCCCCGTTTCCGAATCCCTTCCGCAAGATCGGAGGCTTCACAGCAACGTCGGCTGAAGGACGGCTTCGCGGTGCAGCTCGGGACGGCCGTCGATCAGCCGGGCGGCCGGCATCCGGCCGAGTTCGCTGGGCTCGACCTTGTGCAAGCCGCCTCCGTACACGCGCCCGCTGTTGGTCCACTCGTCCTCCATGGTGCGGCGGAGCGTGCGCCAGAGGGCTTCGCGCCCGGCGGCGCTGTTCACCGCCTTGTCGAGCAGCGGCTTCGGGTAGAGCATCAAGTAGACGTTCGTGGCAACCGCCTTGGAGTTGTTGAGGACGATTCGGAACGGCGGCCTACCTTTTTGCGAGCGACCCATGTAGGTCACGAGAAGCGGGGCCGGGCTTCGGCGTTCTTGTGCGTACCAAGGCTCTCGTCGCGACGCGAGATAGCCTTTGTGCACGTCCGCCGCCTCGCCCAGCCTGACGTAGGCCGCCGTCTTCGGCTCGGTGCGTTCGAGCTCGTCCGGCGGCACCCGGCAGTCGAAGAGAAGCAGGCGTCCGTCGATCTCTGGCATGCCGCCGGCGTCCGCGTTCACGACGTCCGTTTGCAGATGCCGGGGGCTGGGCAGCACGGGACGCAGGAAGCGGGGCGAGATGCCCGATTCCCGCGCCTTCTGCTCGTTCATGACGAAGTAGCGGTTGGCGCCCGTCACAAGTCCGCGCTTGATCGCGAAGAAGTCCGCGAGGGTCGGGACGTCCGCAGGATCCGCAACCTGCGGCAGAGGCGCGGCGTCTGCGACGCCCGGAAATCGGGTCCACTTCGGCTCGCCCCGCAACGTGTCGCGGCCGATGCGCCGCCGAGCACGCGGCGACGCAACCGACCCGCCTAACGTGAACTCCGGGGCCTTGTCGGTCGGTCGGCGGTTGCGAAACCACAAGACGGCCGACGACACCATGGCGTCGTCGAACTGCACTTCCGCCGGGTCGAAGCGGTGGATGCGGATCAGCTCCACGCGGTTCAGCAGGTAGTCCTTCACCGCCGAACCGTAGTTCACGTCCATGAACTCGCTGGGCACGAGCCACGCCGACAGGGCGTTCGGCTTGAGCCAGCGGTGGCCGACCAGCATGAAGTAGACGTACAAGCCCGCAAGCCCGGAGACGCGGATGCGGAGGCTTCGCTCGACTTCCGCGGCGAGTCGCCGCTTCATGCCGAGCTTGATGTGATGGTGGCGCACGTACGGCGGGTTGCAGATCACCAGATCGACAAGGTCGTCGCGGTCGGTCGGCCGTCGCGAAGTGAAGTCGTCCAGCTCCAGGCGCAGACCTGCTGCCTCCCACAAGGCCGCCGCCGGCCGCCCGTAGTGCGGGTCGATCTCAAAGCCCCTGGCCACCCCTATCGAGCCTCTTGGAAGCACTCGGAGCAAGGCGGAGTAGAACGCGCCCGTTCCGAAGGCCGGGTCCATGAATGCGATCCTGTCGCTCGACGCCCCCGCCAGCGCCCGTGTCGCCTCGACGACCTCCGTGGCAAGAGGGCCGGGCGTGGCAAACTGCCCGAGCGTTCTCCTGTCGCGCTGCGTCTTGAGCGCGTCCAGCCGTGCTTGGAGCAGCTCCCGCTCCGCCTCTGTTCCGTTCATCCTCTTGACGCGGGGCCACGCGCTTCGTTCTCATACGTTGCGGTCGGGGTGCGACGCCCCGCCGAACACTTGCCACTGCCACAAGGGTTCCCGTCATGCGCCACACGTCCATTAGGTCCGCCGTCCCTCGCGTCCTCGCCCTCGCCCTGTTCGCCGCCGGTTGCGGAGGCGACTACGGCGACGCTCCCGCCGACGAGGCCGAGACTTCCGCCGACGCCGACGCCGAGGCTTCCGCCGCCGAGCCCGTCATGGTCGCCACGGAGTCGGGCCTTCGATACCAAGTCCTGCAGGAAGGCGACGGAGTCAGCCCCGTCTCCGGCCAGCACGTCACGGTTCACTACCGGGGCACGTTTCCCGACGGCGGGCAGTTCGACTCGTCCTACGACACGGGGGAGCCGGCCGAGTTTGCCGTGGACAGAGTAATTCCCGGCTTCTCCGAGGCGCTCAAGCTGATGAAGGTCGGCGGACGCCTGCGGGCTCATGTCCCTAGCGAGCTGGGATACGGCGAGCAAGGCGCCGCCGGCGCCTCCATCGGCCCCAACCAGGATCTGATCTTCGAGATCGAGCTGCTGGCCGTGCGGTAGCTGGTTCGGCGCGGCTGCGTCGCGCTTCTCAAGAGGGCGCCGGGGCCTCTGCCGTCTGGTCGGGCGCTCGGCCGTCGTCCATGTGCAGGACCTCCCAGATGTGTCCGTCCGGGTCCAGGAAGGCGCGGCCGTACATCCAGCCGAACTCCATCGGTTCGCGATACGCCGCGCCGCCGGCGGAGGCGGCCTTGTCGGCTATGGCGTCCACCTCCGCGCGGCTCTTCGCGGACAGGGCGACGACGACCTCCGCGGAACGCGCCGTGTCGGCGATCTCCCTGCCCGGAACGAAGCCGGCGAAGTACTCCTCCGTCGCCAGCATCGCGTACTTGCCTTCGCCCAGCACGACGCAGGCGGCCCGTTCGTCGCTGAACCGGGGTTCTGTCCGAAAGCCCAGCGCTCCGAAGAACGCCAGGGACCGCGACAGGTCCTTCACCGGCAGGCTGACGAAGACGTGGTTCGCGGCGTTCCCAACTCGGACCGGCTGCTCGGGACCCATCGCTTCCTAGCCCTAGCCTTGCCCGCGCCGGCGGCGTTCGCCTCGTCGCCGGACGGGGTCCCGTCCCGCCGCCCAGTAGAGGGCCGCGCCCGCCGCCACCAGCGCCGCGGCCGCCCACGCCTCTTCGGGTCGAGTGCGCAGCAGGAAGACCAGGGTCCACATCGTCAGGCCGATGTAGACGAGGGGCGTGACGGGAAACCCCCACGCGCGGTACGGGCGCTCGAGATCTGGCTCCCGGAGGCGCAGGACGAAGACGCCGGCGACGGCCGCCAAGCTGTTCAGCGCCAGGACGAACCCGGAGAACACCAGCACGGCCTCGAAGGACGCGGTGACCACCAAGAGAAGGGCGAGGCCGGCCTGCACCAGCACGGCGGTGGCGGGAATGCCGTGACGGTTCGCGCGGGCCAGAGGACGAAAGAAGCGGTGGTCGGCGCCGATTGCGTAGAGGACGCGGGGGCCGGCCATGATCATGGCGCTCACGGTGGAGATCAGGAGCAGGGCCAGGACCACGCCCATGACGGCGGCGCCGGCGGATCCGAAGATGTGGGTCGCGGCCACGTAGCCGACTTCGACCTTGCCCTCCATCTCGGACATGGGCGCGGCTCGGAGGAAGACGTAGTTGAGGGCGGTGTAGAGAAGCGCGACCAGGAGCGTGCCGCCCGCCAGCGCTCGGGGCAGAATGCGCTGGGGGTTCCGAAGCTCGCCCGAGAGGTAGGTGGCGGCGTTCCACCCCGTGTAGGCGTACGACACGTAGACGAGGGAAACGGCGAACGGGCCGCCGAAGACGAGCCGCCAGTCTCCAGGAGCCGGAAGCAGCGAAACGGGCTGGGGGTCCGGGGCCAGGGCGACCCCGGTCGCGCAGAAGGCCGCGATCAGGACCACCTTGACGGTGGTGAACGAGCGCTGGAAGAGGCTGGAGCTGCGGTAGGTGGTGGCGTGGACGCACGCCAAGACCGTCACCAGTCCGCCTCCCAGCCACGTCGGCGAGAGAGCAGGGAACACCGAGGCCAGGTAGGCGCCGAAGGTGATGGCGGCCAGGGCGGTGGGGGCGGCGAATCCGACCGTGGCGGACACCCAGCCCGACACGAACCCCGCCGCTGGATGGTAGACCCGCGACAGGAAGGCGTACTCGCCGCCGGAACGGGGGATTGCGGCTCCCAGCTCGGCGTAGGAGACGGCGCCGCAGAACGCGGCTGCGCCCCCCACGACCCACAGCATGAGAAGGGGGAAGGTGGACTGGATCTCCACCAGCTGGAACCCCAGGCTCGTGAAGACGCCGGTGCCGATCATGCTCGCCACCACCACCGACCCGGCGGCATGGAGGCCGTACCCGCGGGGCGGCGCGCCGGCGGCGGGGTCGGCGACGCGCCCGGCGGCGAGGTCGGCGGCGGAGTCGGCGTGGACGGGACGCTTGCCGGGCGCGGACGAGGCCGCGGGCGCCGCGTCCCTCATGACGGCGCCGGGCCCTTCGTGTCATGTTGCAGGCCATGAAGACCAGCCCGAGCGTGCCGACTCGACGGCGTGGCGCGAGGCGCCTGCCGGTCGTGGGGGTCATGGGGTCGGGGGTCCGGGCGCACGCGGAGTTGGCGGCGCCGCTTGGCCGCGGCCTTGCCGAAATGGGCGTGCACCTTCTGACGGGCGGCGGGGGCGGCGTGATGGCCGCCGTGTCGAGAGCATTCGCGGAGGTGGAGGACCGGGCGGGGCTGGCGCTCGGCGTGTTGCCGGCCGACGGGTTCCAGCGGACCAAGGGGCGCGCCGGACGTGCAGGGGGCGCCGAATCCGGGGACGCCGAATCCGAGCCGGCCCAGTGGGAACCGCCGCCGGGCTACCCCAACCCGTGGGTCGAGGTGGCCGTCAGGACCCACTTGGACGCCAGAGGCGCCGCGGGGGACTCCGCTTCTTCCAGAAACCACGTCAACGTCCTCTCCTCGGACGTGGTGGTGGCACTTCCCGGCGGCCAGGGCACGGCCTCGGAGGTTGCGCTGGCCCTGCGATACGGGCGGCCGCTGGTCCTGCTGGGCGACGTCGCGCGGGCGTCGGCGCTGGGTCGGGCGCAGGGAGTGGCGTCCGCCCCCGGTCCCGCGTCGCCCCACTTCCTGCGCAGCGCGGCATCCCAGGCGTGGGCAACCGAGAGCCCCGCCGAAGCCCTGGCCCTCGTTCGGCGGACGCTGGGTGCGGAGCGGGCGCTGGACCAGGACTAGCCCGCGGCGACCGGTTGCCGGGAAAGAATCATGATCGTCCTCCGAAGGAATCATGATCGTCCTCCTGCGAAGTGCATGTACAAGTTCGACAGAATCCGCCCGCACAGAAAGGAAAGCGCGGCCGCCGTCACGCCGGGCAGATCCAGCCCCCAGCCCACGGTGGCGAAGACGGTGGCCACGCCGGCCACTTCCAACGCCGTCGCCACGGTAATCCGGGCGGTGCGCCGGGCCAGGACCAGTCGGGCGCGCTGGTAGGAAAGCCAGACGGCCAAGGCGGGCATCGGAGCCAAGATGATCGCGGGCGCCCGGGCGTAGGCGGCAAGCTCGGGGGTCAGGCCGGACACGGTCTCGAACCAGACGCCGAAGAGCGGCGTGAAGGCCACCAGAGCCAAGCCCGCCGACGAAGCTGCCGCCAGCCCGACGCCGAAGCGGCCGACCGTAGGGCGGTTGCGCCGATCGTCTTCCAGGAGCGCGATGGCGGCTTCCTGGTAGCTGATCCCCAACGCGCGAAAGAGAAACGAGAGGGCGTGGACCACGGGAAAGACGGCCAGCGACTCCAAGGGTGCCTGGGCCCGACCCATGAAGAAGGTGAGCATGGGCTGGGCCGCCAGCCCGATCAGCGACGTGAGCGCCAGGGGAAAGTAGAAGCGCAGAATCCACCCGTAGCTTGGGGCCGGAGCCCCGTCGGAGCCCGACCGAGTCAGAAGTCGGCGGACCGAGTCGACGGCCAGGCAACGCGCGACCACGGCCTCCGCGCACACGCCGATCGTCAAGCTGGCCGCTCCCACCCACGCCCCCGGCAAGTCGGACCAGGCACTGAGCAGCAGGCCCGCCAGCGCAACCGTGGAAAGGCGGAAGACGGTGCCCGCGGCGACTTGGCGCGTCTTGCCGGAGCGGATCATCAGCCCGTGAAGGAACCGGCGGTAGCCGATCGCGGCAGCCCACGGCAGGTAGATCCACAAACAGCCGTAGGTCAGGGAGGCCACTTCCTCGGGCAGCCTCAGGACGCCGAAGGCGACGAAGTCGAAGGTCCGTGGGATCAGGAGTATGCACAGCAGGACCGTCGCGAAGGCGCTGACCCCTCGGCTGAACATCCGCAGGCGTCGAAAGCTTGCGCTGTCCCGCACTAGAGCCGTGGAGGCGCTCATGAGCATCATCACCGGGGCCTCGACCACGATCGCGATCGCGAACGCGACCCCATGGGCCGCCAAGTTGATCTTGGGGTCCGGCAGGCGGGCGATGGCGGCGGCCACGAACGGGCCCTCCATCGCCATCATGACCCAGGTGGCGGCCAACGGCGACCAGAACCGGGCGATTCGCCCGGGACCAAGCGGCGCCGCGGCGGAGGTCTCGGCCGAGGTGGTGGTCATCTCCCGCCTTCGTCGTCGGTAGCTTGGGGGGCGGCCGCTTGGTCGCGTACCTTGGCCGCGAAAGGTCGCCAACACCGCCAACGCCTGGAACCCGCGTCCGCCATGTCCCGCGATCCCCTCGACTGCTTCACGAGCGACGTCCCCTGGGGCCGCCGACGTCCTCGGGGATGGGCCGGCCTCTGGCTGCGGGTCGCCCGTCGGCTTCCGGCGAGCTGGCCGTGGAGCCGGTTCGCCCTCCTGGCCCGGCGCGCAGCCAGAGCGCGAATGAACGGCCCCGTCGACGTCCGCGCGTGGGGGTTCAAGCTGCGGCTGAAGCCCCGAGGGTCGGTGTCGGAGGCACGGGTGCTCTTCCTGCCCCGCTCCTGGGACCGTCGGGAACGGCGCGCGCTGGCGCCGCTGCTGGGACCCGGCTCGGTGTTCGTCGACGTGGGCGCAAACGCGGGAGGGTACGCCTTCTGGGCGGCGTCGCTGTGCGGCAAGACGGGACGAGTGCTCGCCTTCGAGCCGGACCCGGCGCTGGCGCGGCAGCTCCGCTGGAACGTGGCGGCGAACGCGGCGGAGGACCGCATTTCGGTGGTGGAGGCGGCGGTCGCCGCAAGCTCCGGCAGGGGAACGCTGCTGTCGGGCGGCCGCAACTCGGGCGAGAACCGCTTGGCCGAAGGCGACGCCGAGGAAGGGACGTTGGTTCGCGTCGCGACGCTGGCCGACGCGGTTCGCGAGGCCGGGCTGGAGCGGATCGACTGCCTGAAGGTGGACGTGGAGGGCCGGGAAGCCGACGTCCTCAAGCCGTTCTTCGCGACCGCGCCCGCCCGCCTTCGACCTCGGGTGCTGCTTGTGGAAGTGGACGGACCGCGAGCGAGCGCAGGGGCGGCGAAGTCGGGAGACCGACCGGCGAGCAGCTCCGACCTGGAGCGCTGGATTGCCGCTCAAGGCTACCGACTGGTTCTGCGCACCGGGCTCAACGGATTGTTCAGGCGGGAAGGAGCAGCCTTGCTTCGCGCCCACGGCAAGGGTAGCGTGGAGTCGCGCCGACCTGGCAAGGAGGCAGCGCGCGCGGCGACGGAGGCGCCAAGTCGCCGCAAGCAGCTCCGTGTCGAAGACCGAGAGGAGACGCCGTTGAGCGAGCGTTGCGGGGCCGGCGCGTGATCGACCTGCGCAGCGACACCGTCACCCGACCCAGTCCGGAAATGCGGGAAGCGATGGCTCGGGCGCCCGTCGGCGACGACGTGTACGGGGACGACCCGACGGTCCGCCGCCTCGAGGAGGCCACGGCGGCGGTGCTGGGCAAGGACGACGCCGTCTACGTTCCCACCGGATCGATGGCCAACCAAGTGGCGCTCCGCGCCCACACGGAATCCGGGGACCGAGTGCTCATGGACGGCGGCGCTCATGTGGTGCGCTCCGAAGGCGGCGCCCCGGCGGCGCTCTCGGGTCTCACTGCCCACAGGATCGCGGGCGACCGGGGTATCTTCGACGCGGAACAGGTCCGGGAGGCGCTGGGGACGCCCCACGCCGGATCGCCGTCCACCCTGACGCCGCCGGCCACGCTGCTCTGCGTGGAGAACACCCACAACGGCGGCGGCGGAAGCATCTGGCCCCTCGCCCAGCTGGACGAGGTGGCCGAGACCGCTCGCTCCGCAGGGCTGCGCTGCCACATGGACGGCGCCAGAGTGTGGAACGCCTCTGCTGCCAGCGGCGTGTCGGAGGCCCGGTACGCCCGATCGTTCGACTCCGTGTCGGTGTGCTTCTCGAAGGGCCTGGGAGCGCCCGTGGGCTCGGCCTTGGCCGGAACGGCGGCCTTCGTGGCGCGGGCGCGACGCTTCAAGCAGCTCTTCGGGGGCGGCTTCCGGCAGGCCGGCATCGTCGCCGCCGGGGCCCTTCACGCACTGGAGCATCATCGGCCCGACTTGGCCCACGACCACGCCAAGGCGAGGGCGCTGGCGGACGCCCTCGCGTCTCTGCCGGGAGTCGAAGTGGTGGGGAAGCCCGTAGAGACCAACATCCTGCGCTTCACGCTCCCGGGGAGCGCTCCCGAGTTCGTGGACGCCTGCATCGAACGAGGCGTGGCGATGCTGGTTGCCGGTGCCCGCCACGTTCGGGCGGTGGTCCACCGGGACGTTTCCCTGGACGACGCGATGCGCGCGGCCGAAGTCGCGGCGGGCGTCTTGCAAGAACAGGCGTGAAGCGGGCCGGCTGGACGGTCGCAGCTCTGGCTCTCCTCGCCCTCGCGGCGCTGGCGGCGAAACGCTCCTCCCAGCAGCGCCACGCGGCGGCGTGGCGAGCCGTCGTCGCTGCGGGCCTGCGCGAGCTCGATCCCGCGGCCCTCGTTCCAGTGATGGACTTGCCCAACGAGCTGCGCGAGAGCTCGGGCGTGGCGGCCAGCGTTCGAAACCCCGGCGTCCTGTGGACGCACAACGATTCCGGCCACGGCCCCGTGGTCTACGGCATCCAACCCGGCAGCCGCGCCCCCGGCGGAGTGGTCGCCCGGCTCCGCCTGCGCAACGCGCCCGCGTCCGATTGGGAGGACATCGCCCTGGGGCCTTGTCCGTCGCCCGCGCCCGGCCCGTGCCTCTTCGTAGCCGACATCGGCGACAACTTCTCCCGTCGAGCCTCCGTGGCCTTGATCGTCTTCGAGGAGCCGCGGCTGGACGGGACCAGCGGCGAGAGCTTTGACGTAGAGTGGTCCGCGGCCAGGGTCCGCTACCCCGACGGTCCGGTAGACGCCGAGGGGGTTGCCGTGTCGGAAGCGGGCGACCTGATGGTGGTGACGAAGGAGTCCGGAAGCAGGGGACGGGTGTTCTTGCTGCTCCGGGACGAGCTGGCCAGCGCCTTGAAGGAAGGCCCCGTCTCGATGCGTGCCGCCGGCGCCGTTGGGACGCGCTGGTCGATGGGCGTGACCGCCGCCGCTTGGGCCGGCGGAGAGCTGGTCGTCCGAACCACGTACGAGGTCTTCTTCTGGCGGCAAGAGGGCGACGGATGGACGCAGGCCCGACCGCCCTGCTTCGTCGGCCACGCCGGATCGGGCGGGGAAGGTCTGGACGCGCCTCGGCCGGGCGTCCTCTACCTCACTCGCGAGAGAAGCTCGGAACGTCCGGCGGGGCTGGACGTGGCCGTCTGCGCGCGGTGACCGCCTGGGAGTGCTGGAAGGCCAGCAGGCCGCCAAGGACCACAAGCGCCGCGGGCCAGGCAAGCCCCGGCGCCGCGATCCCGGCGACCGCGCCCGCCACGCCGAGCCGGAACCATGGACGGCGGTCGGGATGGATCGTCGGCCACGCGCGTTCAGGCAGACGGGCTTCGGCTGCTTCCAGCAGCACGGCGACGGCGCTGGCCACAGCCAGGAACAGCAGGACGGAAGCCGCAGCAGGGTGGTCGGCGCCGGCGACCGCGCGGGCCAAGAGGACCGTCGTGGCGGCGCCGGCAACGAGGGCTTGGCCGAGAAGCCGGATCCGAAGCAGAAGGCGCCGACGCTCGTCGTGCGCCGTGGAGGGGTCGGGGAGAAGGGCGACCGCCACGGCGAGGACGCCGGCGATCAGCGCCAGTCCCGGCGGAGGCGGCTCGGGACCGGGCTCGGCGACGAAGTGGAGCGCCAGCACGAGGCCGAAGGCGCCGACCACGACCCCGGCTCGAACCTGCCGGCTGCGCCGGAGGGACCGGTCTGCGCTCGGGGGAGTTCGACCTCCGGGCCGTCCCGAGTCCCAAGCCAGGAACCCGCCGGCGACGGCCGCGAAGACCGCCGCCGCAAGCGGAGCCGCCGTGTGCCAGAGCGGGTCCGCGGCCTGCAGCACGCCGCTTGGGATCAGAACAAAGGGGACCAGGTACGCGCCCGCTGCGATCGACTTGCTCCAGCCGTGCAGAAGGCGCGGAAGCTCGGAGCGAACGGGGGCGAACGTCTCCTGCCTGCCCAAGACCAACGTGGCGATCAGCCAAGCGGCGGCGGCCAAGGGCGCTCCGCCGACCAGCCAGCCGAAGGACACCGGGTACTGATCGTTGGGGTAGAGGACGAAGGGAGCGAAGGAGAGGGCGGCTCCTGTGGCCAGCCCACCGCCCGCCAGGGCGGCGACTCCCGCCAGCCGGCTGCCGCGACGGACCCCGATCCAACCCGTCGCGACGCCCAGAAGAACGGCCAGGAGCCCACCGGTCGCGGCCATGGAGAGCCGGTAGGGGTGGCCGACCGCGGAGTGGGCCTGGCCGGCGCCCGGGAAGAGACCGGCCCGGGCGCACAGGACCACGGTTGCGACGGCGAGGGCGTAGCCCAGCGCCGCGACGTGTTCCTGCCTGCGGTGCTCGAAGTCCATGAGATGCGCCTCCTGGTGTGACATGACATGTCAAAGTACTTGGAAACACAAAGTACACAGGACGCGCACGAGCCGCAAGAGCCTGGACCGGCCCACCTCCACGCCGGGTTCGAGCGGGCGGGAATGCGGCTCGACTCTCGCACGAGCCGCAAGAGCCTGGGCTGGCCCGCCTCCTGGGTGCCCGCCTCGCCGGGCGAACACTGCGGCCCACGTCTCGGCCGGGTGGGAGGGCGTGGTCTTACGGTGCGGCGATGGGCAGGGTGTGGGTGCCTGATGGCGGCCGGGGCGGCGGCCGTGGGCGTTCCACCGCGGCCCCGCCCCGAAACCGGTACCCTGTCAGCTCTTTGCGCCAGCGCGGCAACCGCAGCCCCGACGGCCCGCCGAAGTTGGTGGGGCGCGACTTGAAGATCGGCGTGCGCATCCACCACTCCCGCACGTACCAGCTTTCCCCGCGCGTGCGGGCCAGCACGATCTCCCCGCCCTGTTGCTCCGCCGCTTGCCCCGCCGTCAAGTGGCGGAACTCCACCTTTGCGACCCTCGCCGCCGAGCGGCTGATCACGAACGCGCCCTCGATCCCGGCGCCGGTCATCTCCGGCGCCGAGCGGAAGAGGAGCAGGAGCGTGTCGGGTCCCTCCGCCTCCAGCGCGAAGCAGTGATTCGCCTGGAACCAGGGCGACACCAGCAGCCCGGGCGACGGGGCGAAGTATCGAACCCGCCGGTCTCCAAGGTCTTCCGCCCATCCCGTGTCCTCCAGGGTGGCCGAGTCCACGAAGGCGAATGGAGCGCCCTCCCGCTTGACCGCCGTGTCTGCGACCACTTCCCGGAAGTTCAGCTCCGGGTCCATCTCGCCGCTGTAGGTCGCGACGTCGAAGACCGCATCGCCGTCTGCGGAGCCGAGGGTGGTTCTGGCGAGCGTCGCCCGCACCAATTCCCATGCGTCCCCAAGCGCGCCGCCCGTCGCCGCCGACGGGATCGAGCACACCGTTTCGGTGGAGACCGTCACTCCCGGCAGCTCGATCGGCTCGGCAAGCAGCCGCAGCTCCAACTCCCGACCAAGGTCCTCGACCGGCACCTCGTGGCGCCGAAACCCAATCCGCTCCACAACGATGGCGTAGGGCGCCGGGCCGTCCACCATGAGCCGGAACTGTCCCGAACCGCCGCTCAGCCGACGGTCCCGCTCGACCCCCTCGCCGTCCAGCAGCGCGACCATCGCCTCCGCCACCGGGTCGCCCGTCGCTGCGTCGAGGAGTCGTCCGCCGACGACCTGGCCCGTCAAGGGAACCGCCGACCCGATCAGCAAGGCCCCGGCCCAGACCGCCGGCCGCGCCGATGCGCGTCCGATCTTGGCGCCTAGTTGACGATCACGCACCAAAGATCGCCGTGGACGTGGATCATGTCGTCGCAGCACTCGCCCGTGCCTGCCCTGTACCCCGAGATGCACGAAGGATCTGCTTCGAAGAGCGTACTCTCGTCGCCGCTGCTGCCGCACCCCGACTTGTCGACGGAAACGCGGTCGAACGCGTGCGACCCGCAGGCCGGGGCGCCCGCGACGGCGGTCGCCGTGCCTGTCTGGGCCTGGGACGGGCGGGAAGGCAGGAGTTTCTCGTATCCGTCGGCCAACCGGGCGCGACGCATTCTGCCCTCGACCACTCGGCGATACTCCGGGCCAGTCATGCCCTGTGTCGATGCCTTCTTCTCCAGATACCGCTCTGTGTGCGTCGACTCCGCCGACAACTCGCGACGGACCGAGTCGGCCGTGATGCCGCGGATCACGGCTTGGCGACCAATCCATGCTTCGTCGGCGAGCAGGCGCTCCGTGAACTCCAGCGTCCGCACAGCCGCTTCGGCGGCATCGAAGTAGAAGGAAGCGACGATCAGGCCACCGATGCCAGGCGACCTCTCGTCGGCGGGCGGCGAGGCAGGCGGCCGAGCGACGTCCTGACAGGCGGCGGAGAGCAGGAGCAGTGCGAGGAAGATTCCGTTTCTCATCGGCTGTCCTTCTCCTGAAGGAACGTGACTTCTCCGGATCGACTGGTGCTTCGCCGATACGTACCCCCGGAACGGCCAAGTGTTCCCTCGCAGCCTGAAGACGGCTGCTGCTTCAATCTTGAACTGCGGTCTCCAGCCAGGTCAAGACTTGACCGGCGACCCCTTTCTGCCTTCCTGCCTTCCCTCGCCGAAGGCCGTGGCCGCCCTGCCGCCCTCCTCGTCATCAGGAGCCGGTCCCTCATCAGGAGCGAGTTGGGGCCGCTCCCGGATCGCCGTCCGAGCGCCCGCGGCAATGCTTGGGGTTGCGGAGGGTTTAGGCTTGCCTAAATTTTCAGCTGCGATCACCGGTTCTCTCGCTTCGGCCCGCCCCGCCCGCGGCCAGGGGCCCCGTCCAGTCCCCCTTCGAGGAAGAACGCCTTGACGCCCAATCCTGTGCTCGCCCTTCTGGCCTTCGCCGGCTTGGCGGCTCTCTGCGCGGTGGTCCTGTGGCCGGTCCACGGGGGCGTCGCGCGGGTGCGGCACTTGGCGGCGCTGACCGGCCGAGTCCGGCTGGAGGACGTGCTGAAGCAGCTTCACAAGCTGGAGTACGAAGGGCTGCAGGCCACGGCGGAGAGCGTTGCCGGGGGAGTCCAGATTCCTCGCCAACAGGCGATCCGGATACTCCAGCGCCTTGAAGAGACGGGCCTTGCAACCGCTCGGGACACGGTCTTCCGCCTGACTCCGGCAGGCCGCGCCTACGCCCTGCGGATCGTGCGGACGCACCGCCTCTGGGAGCGGTTCCTCGCCGACCGGACGGGCACGCCGCCCCAGGAATGGCACGGACGAGCCGAGGCTCGCGAGCACACGCTGTCGCCCTCGGACGCGGAGGAGCTGGCCGCGGCGCTGGGCCACCCGGTGTACGATCCCCACGGCGACCCGATCCCCACGGCCGACGGCCGGATGCCCGTCCGCGCGGGCTTTCCTCTCTCTTCGCTGCGCGTTGGAGATCGAGGCGTCGTGACGCACCTGGAGGACGAGCCCGCCGCCATCTTCGGCGAGCTTGTGGCGCTGGGACTGGGGATCCGCTCGCCGGTGCAGCGACTGGAGGGACCCCCCGGCAGGGTGCGCTTCCAGGTGGGAGGAGAGGTCCACGACTTGTCCGCGGCCGTAGCCCGGAACGTCACCGTGGAGCCTGTCGCGGAGCCCGTCGAGCCCGCCGGCTGGTCGAGGACGCTCGCCGACTTGGAACCGGGCGAGTCGGCGACGGTGGCGGGGATCGCGCCCGCGTGCCGGGGCCCGGCCCGCCGTCGGCTGCTGGACCTTGGGGTGGTGCCTGGGACGGTGGTCCGCGCCCAGCTCCGAAGCGCAGCCGGCGATCCGGTGGCGTACGACGTGCGGGGCGCCCTGCTCGCCTTGCGGCGAAAGCAGGCGGTCCTGGTCGGCGTCGAGGCCGCCTCTCCCGCTGGCGGAGCGGGGCGATGAGCGGGGTTGGAAGCACGGCGCGCCGCCGGGCCCAGTCGGTCCGAGCCGCCGAGGCGCGCCCTCGGGGGCGCTTGGTCCGACTGGGGCTTGGGCCCGGGCGCTGGGACCACCTGCTCGCCCTGGCCGGCAACCCCAACGTGGGCAAGACCACCGTCTTCAACGCGCTGACGGGGCTGCGCCAGCACACGGGCAACTGGCCCGGCAAGACGGTCGCGCGCGCGGAGGGGACGTTCGCCCACGGTGGTTGCCGGGTGAAGGTGGTGGACCTTCCCGGCGCCTACTCCCTGCACGCCGGCAGCGCCGACGAAGAAGTTGCCCGAGACTTCCTGCTCTTCGGACGCCCGGACGCGACGGTGGTCGTGGTCGACGCGATGCGGCTGGAGCGGAACCTGAACCTGGCCCTCCAGGTCTTGGAGATCACGGACCGGGTGGTCGTCTGCCTCAACTTGGTGGACGAGGCCCGTCGCCACGGCGTGTCGGTCGAAGCAGGGCGGCTGGAGCGCGAGCTGGGAGTGCCGGTCGTGGAGACCGTGGCGCGGCAGGGCGAGGGCATTCCGCAGCTGCTGGACGCCGCAGTCGCGGTGGCGTCCGGCGAGCGGAAGACCGCTCCCTACCGCACCCGTTCGCACCCGTCCGGGGTGCAGGAGGCCGTCGCCGCGGTGGAGCCGCTGATCGAGGAAGAGTTCCCGGGTCTGCCCAACGCCAAGTGGGTGGCCCTTCGGCTGCTCAACGCGGACGAAGGAGTGGCCGAGGCGGTCCGCTCCGGGGAGATCGGCGCCGCCAACGGTGCCGCCGAGCCGGTCCGCAAGTCCCGTCGTGGACGTGCCAGCGCCGGTGATGCTCCGGCGCCCGACGACGGCGCCGGAGAGCCGGTCCGCGAGTCCCGCACCGCCGGCAAGAGCGACGTCGCGCCACCGCCCGCCACGGGCCGCGCCCGCATCCTGGACGCCGCCACCCGTCAGCGCTGGAAGCTGGGCGCCGGCTTCCACGACCTGCTGGCCGAGAACCTCTACCGAGAAGCCGAGCGAATCGCGCGGACCGCGGTCCGACGCGACGACGGCAAGTCCCACGCAGCCTTCGACCGAAAGCTGGACCGGTGGCTGACCAGCCGCGTGACGGGCTTCCCCCTCATGCTGGCGATCCTGGCGGCCGTCTTCTGGGTGACGATCGCCGGGGCCAACGTTCCGTCGGCCATGCTGGCGGCCCTCCTGGTCGACGGCCTCCATCCCGCCCTCGACGACTTCGGGGCCTGGGCCGGAATGCCCTGGTGGCTCTCCGGCTTCCTCTTCGACGGCGTCTACTTGGCCACGGCCTGGGTCGTGAGCGTGATGCTTCCTCCGATGGCGATCTTCTTCCCGCTCTTCACGCTGCTGGAGGACTTCGGGTACCTGCCCCGCGTCGCCTTCAACCTGGACTCCCTCTTCCGCCGGGCGGGGGCCCACGGCAAGCAGGCCCTCACCATGAGCATGGGGTTCGGCTGCAACGCGGCGGGCGTGGTGGCCACCCGGGTGATCGACAGCCCCCGGGAACGACTGATCGCGGTCGTCACCAACAACTTCTCCCTCTGCAACGGCCGCTGGCCGACCCAGATCCTCGTGGCCGGCATCTTCATCGGCGCGCTGGCGCCGCCCCACCTTGCGGGCGCCGTCTCCGCAGGGGCCGTGGTGGGGGTCGCGCTGCTGGGAATCGCCTTCATGTTCCTGGCGTCGTGGGCGCTCTCCCGAACGGTGCTCCGAGGCGAGGCCACCACCTTCTCCCTCGAGCTCCCGCCGTACCGGCCGCCGCGCGTCCTGAAGACCCTGTACACGTCGGTGATCGACCGGACTCTGATCATCCTCTGGCGGGCGGTGCTCTTCGCGGTCCCCGCCGGCGCGGCGACCTGGCTGCTGGCGAACATCTCGGCCGGCAACGCCTCCCTGGCCGTCCACGGGATCGAGCTGCTGCACCCCTTCGGCCTCCTGATCGGCCTCAACGGAGTGATTCTCCTGGCCTACGTGATCGCCGTCCCCGCCAACGAGATCGTGATCCCCACCGTCCTCATGCTCACGGTCGCCGCCTTGGGTTCGCCGGAGCTGGGCGCGGGCGCGGGCGTCATCTTCGAGAGCGACTCGCCGGCGGAGGTGGAAGGCCTGCTCCGAGCCGGCGGCTGGACGTTGCTGACGGGCGTGAACCTCATGCTCTTCAGCCTCCTCCACAACCCGTGCTCCACGACGATCTACACCATCTACAAGGAGACCGGGAGCGCCCGCTGGACGGCCCTCTCCGCCCTGCTGCCCCTGGCGCTCGGCTTTGTCACGTGCTTCCTGGTCGCCCAGGCTTGGCGGCTGGCCGGGGGCCCGTAGTCCCTTCGGGCCGCCCGCCTGGGACGAGCGGAGAGGCAGGCCGCCCGCGCTTGGCGTCCGACCGCGGGGCTCCCGGAGCCGATCACTCCGCCCCTGCCGGGGGACCCGCCGCCTCCAGCATCTCGTCCACGCTGCACAGCTTCACCCGAGGGCGCCCCTGGACCTTCCCGGCCGCCGTCTCGCAGGCGTCGAGCCGCGCCCACCCCGCCTTGTCCACCCACCGGACGCCCCGCTCCCGAAGAAGCGCGCCAATGCCCGGCCGACGTGCGTGGGCGTCCTGGCCCGACGCCGGTCGCCGACTGCCGCCTCCAGCGAAGATCCCCGCCTCCCGGTCTTCCCGCATCGCCGCCACCGTCTCCGCCGCGTCGGCCTTGTTGGTGCCGATCACCCCGCTGGGACCTCGCTTCGCCCACCCGACCACGTACTCCCCCGGGACGGCGCGACCCTCTGCTCCGAGAACCCGCCCGCCGTCGTTGGGGACGATCCCCCGTCGCGGGTCGAAGGGAACGCCCGGCGCCGCCACCCCTCGGTAGCCCACCGAGCGGAGCGCCAACCCGCACGGGAAGGTTTGGAAGCTGCCGGTTCCCACTGCGCGCACGTACCCGTCGTCCTGCTCTTCCAAGCGGTTCAGCTCGGCCCGAACGCCCGTCGCGCGTCCCTCCCGGCCCAGGACCTCCACCGGCGAGAGGAAGAAACGAAAGCGCACGACGCGGTCGCCCTCCTCCGGCGTCGCCTCGGCGTAGCCGCGGAGCGTGGCCAAGTTGCGCGTCAGCACCCGATCTCCTTGAACCGCCGCCTCGCTTGCCGGGTCCAGCTCCAGCTCGGCGGCCTCGGCCACTGCGGCCACGCCCGCCAGCTTGCCGAACTCCCGCAGCTCCGGGTTGGTGAACGACGCCTGGGCCGGCCCGCGCCTTCCCAGCACGGTCACCTCCCGCACTCGGCTCCGGCGCAGGACCTCCAGGGCGTGGTCGGCGATGTCGGTGCCGGCCAGCCGTTCGGGGGAGCTCGTCAGAATCCTGGCCACGTCGACGGCGACGTTGCCGTTGCCCACGACCACCACTCGCTCGCACCCCAGGTCGAAACCGACGTCGCGGTACTCGGGGTGGCCGTTGTACCAGCCGACGAAGCTCGTGGCGTCGCGGCTTCCCTCCAGGTCCTCGCCCGGAATGCCGAGGCGGCGGCCGCTCTGCGCTCCCATCGCGTAGACGATCTGGTCGTACGCGGCGCGCAGGTCGGCGACCTCCACGTCCGTGCCCAAGTTCACGGCGCCGAAGTAGCGCACTTCCTCCCGCTCCAGGAGCCGCTGGTACACCTTCGCGACCGACTTGATCGCCTGGTGGTCCGGCGCCACCCCGTCCCGGACCAGTCCGTAGGGCGCGGGCAGCCGGTTGAAGATGTCCACCGCCGGCGAGCCGCCGTCCTTCAGCAGGGCCTCGGCGGCGAAGAACCCGGCGGGCCCGGCGCCGACGATGGCGATCTTGGGGGTCGCGTCGCTCACTTGCTTGACCTCCGCGAAGGGCCTCGGCGACCTTTCTGGTCCCGGGCGTGCCGACGACGGCGGCAACCGCCTTCGAGCGACCATTCGCACGCACCACACCGAGGAGGCGACAAGCAATGAAGATAGCCAACAGGAAGCCGGTCTTCGGGCTCCCGACGCCGATTCCCCCGATCTGGACCCTGGGGCTTCCGATACCGGCGCTGCGGGTTCCGGCGACGATCGTGCTGGCTTGGGTTCTGGCGCTCGGTTGCGGCGGCGCCGACTCGGGCGCAGGATCCGGAGCCGACGGCGGCCAGGCGCCCGGCAACGAAGAAGGGGCCGCCGCTTCCGAATCGGCTTCGCCCGGCGCCGCCGACCTCGCGGTGGACCCGGCTCTTCTGCCCGAAGGGGTCACCGAGGCGATGGTGGAAGAGGGAAGGAGCCTCTTCGCCGGAGGAGGCATATGCTACACGTGCCACCTGGTGGATGGAACCGGCGGTCCCTTGGCGCCGGACCTGACCGACCAGGAGTGGATCAACGTGGACGGGGAGTACGCCTCCATAGTCGAGTTGGTGAAGACCGGGGTTGCCCAGCCCAAGGAGCACCCGGGCGCCATGCTGCCGAGAGCCGGGATGCCCCTTACCGACGAACAGGTGTCCGCCGTGGCGGCCTACACCTACCTGCTGAGCCGGATGTAGCCGGAAGCCCGCTCGAGTCCGGCCCGCCGCCGGCCCCGGCCCGCCGCCGAAGGGGGCGAAGGTTCGCGGCCCGGCGCTACTGCCGAAAGAGGTCGCTCTGGACGCCCCCGTCGCGGCGGAAGCCCGCGGTCGACAGCGGGGGCAGGTCGCCTTCGAGCCCGACCTTCCTGGCGGCCGCCCGGAAGAGCGCCAGCATCTGCTCCGCGTACGGCCCCTCGCCTCGGAACCGGGAGTGGAAGGCCGGATCGTTCAGCTTGCCGCCGCGCACCTCCCTAACCCTGGCCAGCACCTTCTCCTTGCGGTCCGGGAAGTTGGCTTCCAGCCAGCGCCGAAAGTGGTCGGCGACGCTCCCCGGGAGCCGGAGGAGAAGGAAGATCGCCGTCCTGGCTCCCGCTTCGGCAGCCGCTTCGAGGATGGCCGGCGCTTCGTGGTCGGTGAGTCCGGGAACCACGGGGGCCACGTTCACCCCGACCGGGACGCCCGCCTCCGCAAGCTCGCGGATCGCCTCCAGCCGCTTGGCGGGCGTCGAGGTCCTGGGCTCCATGGCCCGCTGCACCTCGTTGCGCAGAGTGGTCACCGACACCGAGACGTGCACGCAGTCGTGCGCGGCAAGCTCCGACAGCACGTCCAGGTCCCGAGTCGCCAAGTGGTTCTTGGTCACAATCCCCACGGGGTTGCGGAAGTCGCGGAGGACTTGGAGGCATCCGCGAGTCAGCTTGAAGCGGCGCTCCGCCGGCTGATACGGATCCGTGACCCCCGACATGCAGAGCACCCGAGGCCGCCAGGACGGTGCGGCCAGCGCCTCCTGCAGCAGCTCCGGCGCACGGCGCTTCACCACGATCTTCCGTTCGAAGTCCAGCCCCGAGGAGAACCCCAGCTGCTCGTGGGTGGGGCGGGCGTAGCAGTAGACGCAACCGTGCTCGCAGCCTCTGTAGGGGTTGACCGAGGCGTCGAAGGGCACGTCGGGGCTGCTGTTGCGGGCCACCACCGACCGCGAGCGGTCGTCCAGGAACTCGGTGCGGAGCGCGCCGGGGTCCCTTTGGTCGGGGTCCACCTCCACGTGAACGGTTTCGTAACGGTTCGGAGGGTCGTAAGGTACGGCCCGGCCGCGGACAGGCAGGAAGCGCATCTCCCATTTTCGGCCTAAATTCGGTAGTCGGCAAGAGGCGACCGCCCGAGACGAGCAACGCGAAATGACGATCGAGGAAATCGAGAGCAGGCTCGCCAGCCTGTCGGACCGCACTCTTCGGTACCACTACGTCGTCCAGCTGGGCCGTCGCCTGCCTCCCATGGACCCGATCCTCAAGACGGAGGAGGCTCGCGTGAGGGGCTGCATGAGCCCTGCGTGGCTGGCCGGCTCTCTCGCCGAGGGCGACCCTCCGGTTCTCCGCTTCGTGGGGGACTCGGAGTCGGTGATCGTGAAGGGGCTCTTCGCGATCTTGGCCCAGGTCTACAACGGTCGGACGCCCGAAGAGGCCCTGGCGGTGGATCTGTCGGACGTCTTCGAGCGCCTGCGACTGGGAGAGGCGTTGAGCCCCAACCGCAGGAACGGGTTCTACTCGATGGTGGAGAAGATCAGGCGCGAGGCCGTGGCGCTGGCACGGAGCGGGACGCCCTCGGCGTGACCCTCCAGATCAGAACTACAGCGCTTCGATCTCGTAGCCGATCCGCCAGTTGCTCATGTTCTCCGGATCGTCGGAGCCCTCGTCGCCGGGCTGGACGACCCCGACGTGCTCGGAAATGGGACCAGAGAACTCCCGATGGTAGGACTCCAACTGGTCGTTCTTCGACAGCTGGTCCAGCTCCTCGCCCCTAAACTCGACGACCAGGTGGTCGGTCACCTCGCCCTCGAAGAGCACCTTGTCCAGGTCCTTGAGCCGGTTCCACCGGGGATGGTCGGAGATCGGGTAGTGCCCCTTGGAGGGCAACCTCGTTTCCTGGACGTGGCCCCCGTGGTTGGAGGTCCAGACCTTCGCCTGGAAGACGAATTCGCCCTTGGCCTTGAAGAACGGCTCCAGATTGTCTAGAATCTGAAGCCATCGCAGGGTCACTCTGATCCGCTTTCGGTCCTCTCCAGCCATGCCCGACTCTCCTTGATGGTCAGACCCTTCCAGGCGCTCCCGGAATCCGGTCGCCGACAAGATAAGCCGAAGCCGGCCCTCCCGTCCAGTCCAGCCCAGACCTCCGCTTGTCGGCAAGCGGGTCCCTCCTCCTTCGGCGCTCTGGACCGTTTCCCGAGCGCGGAACCGCGCGACGCGGGGGAAGACCTCCGATGAGCCCGACGGGGGAGGGCGCCGTCCCGCGACACGACCCGGCGCCCAAGCCGGCAGCTCGAGACTCGTATTGGGAGCTCGTCGCGATTCCGATCCGGCGGTATCGGCTCGTGCTGCTGTGTTCCCTTCTGTGGTGCGGGTTTCAGACCGCTCGCGTCTACTTGGGGACGCCGACCTACACCTCGAGCGCCACATTCCGGCCCCGCAGCGGCAGCGACAACTTGTCGAGAAGCCTGGCCCGGCTCGCGACTCTGACCGGCATGGCGCCGCCGAGGACCGGCATCGCGTCCGAGCTGTCCAACGACTTCTACGAGCACATCATGACGTCGCGCGACGTGATCGACGACATCATCTCAAGGACGTACGAGCTGTCGGACGGGCGGAGGGTGACTTTGCCCGACTTGCTCGAGGTGACGGGCGACAGCGAGGAGAGAAGGATTTCCAAGACGCGCAGGCGGGTCAGGGATGCGATTGAGACCCGTCAGGGGGATGCCGACATCATGCGGTTCACCGTCACGACTCGGTGGCCCGAGGTCTCCTACGCCATCGCGCGAGGGCTGTTGGAAGCGCTCGACTCCTTTCAGTCCACCGTCATCCAGAGCGACCTAAAGAGGGAGAGGGCGTTCATCAGCCAGCAGATGGAGCGAACCATAAAGGAGGTCAATGCATGGGAAGACACGTTGCAGGCGTTTCTTGCAGGCAACCGAGGCTGGAACGATCACAGCGAACTGAACTTCACGGTGAACCGCATCCAGGCCGAGCTTCAGCAACGTCGTTCCGTGCACACGCAGCTGATCATGACGGACCTCCAAGCCGGCATCAACGAAGTCAGGGAGACTCCGTCGCTCCTTGTAACGGGTCGCCCAAGGCTGCCGAGGCTTGCAACGCAACAGGAGTTCACTTTCGGGAGCCTGTTGACGCCATTGATCACCGGAGCATTCGCGGGAGTCGTGGTGGCGATGGGACTGGAATGGCTCAAGCGGATATGGGACTACGACAACCCGGTCGTGACGGCAACACGAGACGCATGGCCGAGACTTACCTCCATTTCCTTCCTGCGCACATGGTTTTGGCCCCAATAGGGATTTTGAGGCAACAGGGATTTCCGTCCATGATCTCCAAGAAGATACGCCATCGCATCGCTCGGTCGAGGTTGCTCGCCGCGTTGGTGCTTGCAGCGTGCGTCGTCGTCGGCTCCTCGACCCGCGCACGGGCGGCGCCGCAGGCCGAGGCCGAGATTCTTCGGCAGGTCCAGACGATGTCCAACGACGAGATCGTTCGGCAGCTCATCGCATCGGGGCTCACGAGAGCCGAGGTGAGAGACCAACTCAACAGGCTCGGGTACGACCCTTACTTGGCGGACCAGTACTTCGACGCCATCGCGCAAGGGTCGAGGCTCCCAGGCACTGCGGAGGAGCGGTCGCTGGACGCGTTTCGGCTGCTTGGGATCCTCCAGGCGGATTCGGCGGGTGTGCTGTCGGGACGTTTCACTAGGCCGGGGGTCGTCGATGCGGCAGCGGACTCGCTCGACGCGGCGGACGCCCCCGGAGCAGAGTCGACCCCGGTTTTCGGAGAAGGGGTGTTCTCCCATCGGTCCGGTCGCTTCGACCCGTTTCTTCCGGGGCCGGTGGGCGACGACTACGTGCTAGGTTCGGGCGATGTGGTTTCCCTGGTGCTCACGGGCGATGTCGAGCGAATCCATGAGCGGCTGACCGTGGGCCGAAGCGGAGAGATCTTCATTCCCGACGTAGGGTTGGTGGGTGTGCAGGGCCGCACCTTGGGAGAGCTGAGGGACATCCTCTACTCCCGCTTGGGCCGAGTATACAGCGGTGTCCGTCGAGAGGACGGGGCGACGACCCAGTTTACTGTTTCGGTAGCAACCCTTCGGGCGATTCAGGTGCGGGTCCTCGGAGAGGTTGTTCAGCCCGGCGCGTACCTGATGAGTTCGGTCGGCTCGCTGTTGCAAGCCCTGTACTTCGCCGGCGGCCCGACCGACGACGGCACCTACCGCAAGTTGCTGCTCAACCGCGCCGGGGAAGACCCGGTGGAAGTCGATCTCTACCCGTACTTGACCGCCGGGAGCACTGCCGGAGATCCTCGCATGCAGTCCGGAGACGTCGTCTTCGTGCCACCGGTGGGCAAGCAAGTGACCATACGGGGCGGCGTGCGCAGGGCGGCGACTTATGAGCTCGCGGAGGGCGAAGGATTGCGGGAGCTGATCCGACTTGCAGGAGGACTCCTGCCCCATGCGAGCACTGATCAGGTCCAGATCGACCGAATACTGCCGTCGGCGGAGAGATCGCCGGGGGTTGAGCGGATTACCGTGAACGCGCCGTTGGACTCGGTGCTCGCCGGTACGCATTCAGTCGACCTGACTGCCGGAGACGTCATATGGGTGTTCTCGGTGTCGACGCCGGTACGGAATCAGGTGACCCTGCGCGGCGCCGGCTCGAGACGGCCGGGTGCGTACCAACTGCTGCCGGGAATGACGGTGGGGATGTTGGTCGAACGAAGCGGCGGCTTTGTCGACAGCGCTGAACGCGAACGCATTCGCGTGTTTCGAATCGATAGGCTGACCGACGAGCATGTCCTGTACACGCCCAACGCACCGCTTGATCTGGAGTTGCAGGATGGAGACGTGATAGAAGTATACGTGTACTCCGATTTCATCGTGCAGGATTCCATCGACGTGTTCGGTTTCGTCCGCATTCCCGGCAGGTACGTTCTGTTTCAAGGCATGACGGCAGACGATGCTGTCCTCGCTGCTGGCGGCTTGACGTCGGACGCCGAGATACAGGATGTCGAGATTGTAAGGCCGTCGGGGGATGGCAGCACTATGGAATCGGTCTCCCTTAGAGTCAGCCTCGGCGAGGAGTTCAACAGAGACGGCCAGTCGACCGACGAGTCCGGGTACTCCTCGAACATGGTTTCCGCAGCCGAAGTCGTACTTGAACCTGGAGACAGAATCTTTGTTCGCAGGGACCCCACGACCCTAACGGCGGGCCTTGTGTCGCTTGGCGGCGAGCTGGTCAGGCCCGGCGATTATGCTCTGCTCCGGCAGGGCGAGCGCTTGTCGTCGCTACTTGGTCGCGGGGGAGGCCTCGCGCTGCGAGCGAACGCCGCCGGCATTCAGCTGAAGAGACAAGGGATCTTGGTCGCGGTCGACTACAGCGAAGCGACGGGGTTTTCTGGCTCGCCGGGGGATCCGGTGTTGCAGCCGGGAGATTCCATATACGTTCCCGTGTTGGACAACACAGTAACGGTGGGTGGCAGCGTGAACTTTCCAAGCCGAACGGTCTACACGACCGGCCTGACCGTAGAGGATGCGCTGGCAGCGGCCGGAGGCACGACCGACGATGCCGACTTGGGACGAACCAGCGTGACCTACGCGAACGGGAACAGGGCGACCGTCGGGAAGGTGCTGGGGCTCTTCCGGACCTACCCGGAGGTGGAGCCGGGGAGCAGCATCTTTGTGCCGATCAAGGATGCGGATGCCGGCGTCGATTGGCCGCAGGCGCTGGGGACGACGGCCACTGTCCTTCAGGCCGTGGCTGTCAACGTCATCGCCATCCTGAGCCTGGTGCGGACCAACGACTCCCAGCAGCAGCAACCCCCGGATGATCCCGAGTCCCAAGGCGACTAGCAACGGCGTCCCGCCGGCAGATGGCGCCGGAGGCGCCTCAGCACGAGGAGCGGGCCGGGTGGTTGCGCGCGCAGCCGGTTTCGGTTGACCGCACCGATCCGGAAGGCGAGTTCCCACTGGCGAAAGAGAGTTCGGTACGCAGCGGCCAAGGAGTTTCCGGGATCGTAGATGTGGGTGGCTTCCGACGAGACGCCGTTGAGTTCGATCACCTTGAAGCGGCCCGCGCGAATGTCGTCCAGCGTGGCGTCGCGGACGTCGTACCGACCGAAGTAGAACCCGGGAACGCTCCGGCTCGTTTCGTCGATTGCCGCGGCGAGGGCGGGGGTCTCCAGCCGGCCGCCGTCCCGGAACTCGGCGCCCCGGCAGTGGTTGCCGCGCTCCTCCAGCACGACGCGCTCGCCGGCGGCCGGCACGCCGTCCAGCGCGGCGCCCAGCCGCCGGGCGAAGGCTCTGAAGTGGCAGCGCAGCCGCTTGTGGGCGAGGACCAAGCCCGCGATGGAGTTCCGACCGTCGCCGACCACACAGGGTTCCCGCTTCTCCGTGATTCCGAAGATGCGACCCTTGGCCTGTCCCGGAATCCGGTAGTAGAAGACGCCCAGCTCCACTCCACGCACGTACTCCTGAAGAATCAATGGCGCGCGGGCCCGGCGCACGCGCTCTGCCAGGGCTGAACGGTCCCGCACGATCGACACGCCGGCGCCGCGTTCTCCGACGTCCGGCTTGACCACCACGGGCCAGCCGCCCAGCTCCTCCACCCATTGGTCCAGCCGGGCGAGGTCCGCTCCTTGGTCGCCGGCGCCCGACGAGAGCAGGCGGGTTCTGGCCACCCGCCGGGCGTCGACGGCCGAGAGGATGGCGAACTTGGATTCGCCCACCAATCCCCCGTCGGGCGGCATGCCGGGGTTCGCCGCGGCCCACACGGTGAGGGACCGGTGCCGAAGCGCAAGCCACGCCACGCACGCGACGACGGGCAGGTAGAAGAGCCACGGCGGCCAGAACTCCCAGCGCCTCGTCCTCTCCCAGCGAGCGGCGGTCCGCTGTCGCCCTTGGCGGGTGGCCAGAGGCAGGACGACGCGGAGGACGATCAGGGCGATCAGGGCGGTGGCGGCCAGCCATGGCAGGGCACGGTCCTGAAGAACGTCGCTCCACTCGGCCGCGGCGGTCCCGAAGAGCGCGACGGCGCCCACCAGCGCGGGGGTCCACAGAGCCGCCGCCACCGCCGTCCACAGCGCGAACCGGGGAAACGGAAGTCGAACCACGCCCGCCGCGGCGTAGGTGGGCAGGCGCGTGCCGGGAACCAACCGTCCGGTCAGGATCAGAACCGCGCTCCGCTCCTCGAACCAGCGGCACGCGCGGTCCAGGTCTTCGGGGCGGACGAACCAGCGAACGGGGGCGATGCTGGAGATCGGTCGGCCGACGACGCGACCTCCGGCGTAGAGCATCAGGTCGCCCAGCAGAATGCCGGCGAAGCAGGCGACGATTCCTGCGGGCCACGTCAGCGAGCCCCGGGCGATGAGGAGGCCCGCGCCGATGCACGTCAGGTCCTCCGACACGAAAGTGGCCGCGACGAGGAGGAGGACGGTGGCAACGAGCGCGAGACCTTCGGCCGGCGGCAGGGCGGAGAAGTCGAACGGCGTCGCGGCCGCCCTCCGTCGTTCGGGTGCTGCCGAAGCCCGCACGGCGGCTCGACCGGCCTCGGCGCGTCCGACGAAGTCGAGGATCGGCCCGGCCACCGCTTCTGGACGCTGGAAGGTCGCGAAGTGGTCGCCGTCCAGGACGACCAGCTCGGCCTGGGGCGCGATCCGGTGGTGCTCGCGAGCTGCTGCGACGGGCACCAGCGGGTCCCGGTCGCCGTGGACGACAAGCACGGGGCCAGGGTAGCTCGCCAGGATCCCCCGCAGCGGACGCTGGTCGGTGTCGTAGAAGCTGCGCGCGTAGGACCGCCCCAGAAAGGCGCCGTCCAGCAGGCCGAAGTGGGGGAGCAGTTCGGTCGCGACGACGACCGCCAGAAGCTGCAGCCCGTGGAGCGCGTGGTTGAGGTGGTAGTCGCCCAGCAGCTCGTGCTCCTGCACGCCGATCGAGGACAGCAGGGTCAGCGACGCCAGGCGACCGGGGTCGGCCCTGTGCATCTCCAGGGCCACTCCGCCGCCGAGCGAGAAGCCCACCGCGTGGACTTGGCGGATTCCCAGCGAGTCCAGCAGCTGCAGGACCATCGCCGCGTGCGCCCGGATCGAGTAGTCGGCGACGCGGGGGCTGGACGCGCCGAAGCCCGGGAGGTCGGGGGCCAGCGTGCGGTAGGTCGCGGCCAAGTACGGAGCGACCTGCCGAAAGGCGTCGCCGTCGCCCGGGCTCCCGTGGACGAGGAGGACGGGGGCCGGGCTCGAGACGCCGGCGGAAGCGCTTGCGCCGGAAGTTCCGCTGGACGCCGTCGGCGGCAGCCGCTCCCGGTACGCGATCCGGACCGCTCCGCTTCGGGGTCGCGGGGCGCCGTCCACCAGCTGGACCCGCTGGTCGGGAGCGGGCGCGGCTTCGGGCTGCTGGAGCCGCGCGACGTGGGAGGCGCCCAGAAGCGCCAAGTACCCGGCCAGGATCAGGCGCCTGACCCGGCTCACGCGACGGGCTCGAAGCCCCGCAGCATCGCGCGGCGCAGAGCGGCCGCCAGCGCCTTTCGGTCGTCGTGGCGAACCGGCGAGTCGCAGAAGCGGACCCGGCAGCGAATGCGCTTGAGGGCGCACACTCCGGCCAAGTGAGGCAGGAAGGTCATGTCGCCCCACCAGCAGACCCGGTCGCGGGCGGTGGGCCCGTCCGACGACGGGTGGTTCCCCCCGGGGTCGTCCCGGCCGGCGCCGGCGTCCGCGGGAACGCTGTACCGGATCGTCGCCCAGTGGACCGGGGCCCGGCGGGCGGCCGCGTCGGCCAGAAGCGAAGGCTTGAGGGGAAGGATCGTGGCGCCGCTCGTGCTGGTGGCCTCGGGGAAGACGGCCACGCTGTCCCCCCGGTCGAGGGCGCTTCGCATTCCGGCAAGGGCGCGCACCGTGTCCTGCCGCCGCGACCGGTCGATGTAGACCGTCCCGCCGATCGTCGACGCCAAGCCCAGGAACGGCCATCGGCGCACTTCCGCCTTCGAGACGAATACGACGGGCAGAACGGACGCCAGAACGGGAATGTCCAACCAGCTCAAGTGGTTGGACACCACGAGCGCGCCGGGAGGAGGCGGAGCGCCCTCCGTCGAAAGGCGAACGTTCAGGGCGCGCAGCACGCCTCGTCCCCAAAGGCGGCACGCCCATCGCCGCACGCGGACGCGACGGGCCGCGTCGCGGGAACGGCGCCGCGGCGAGAAGGCCCACCCGACGAGGACCAACGCGGCCAGGGCCGCCGTCCAGCCGATCACGCCACCGACCTTGGCGGCGCTCCGAGGCCAGTCGCGAAGCCGGGGCCGGTAGGGTTGCGGCGCGGGCTCGCTACCGGAAGAAGCTCTGGTAGACATGGCGCTCCAGCTCGCGCACGTCCAGAAGCACCAGAAAGTCGATCGTCCCGAACTCCCGGTCGATGGCGGGCGGCCCGCAGATCTTCGCGCCCAGGTTCAGGTAGCTCCGGAAGAGCGGCGGAACTTCCATGGAGGCGGCCGCGGCGTCCTCGTAGTCGTGAAGTCCGCACTCCATGCCTGGGAGCGGCCAAGCGCGGACGGTGGGGTGCAGGCAGCCGTCGCCCACCAACCGGGCGTGGACTTGGTTTCCCACCCGCCCATCCTGGGTCGTCAAGGAGCAGCAGCCGAAGAGGTAGCGCTTGCCGGTCCACGTCAGGTAGCGCGCCAACCCTTGCCAGAGCAGGTGGAGGACCCGCCGGCTCCGGTGCTCCTTGGCGATGCACGCCCTTCCCACCTCGACGGCGTGCTCCACGACGGGCAGCGGGAAGCCGGAGATGTCGAACTCCCGCGCCGCGTAGAAGCCGCAGTTGGCCGCGGCCATGGCGGCGGTCTGCATCCGGTAGGTCCCGACGGCCTTGCCGGCGCGGTCGTCCATGATGATGAGGTGGTGCAGGGCCTCGTCCAGGTCGTCGGCGTCCAGCCCCGACTCCAGCGACGACTCCAATCCCTCGCCGAGCTCCAGGTTGAAGACCTTGAAGCGGAGCCTTTGGACGGCCCGAAGCTGCTCGGCCCGGCGCACGAAGGTCAGGCGGTACTTGCCCTGGACCAAGTCGTCGGGAGGAAGGGCTTCTTCCGCGACGGGGAAGGCGGCCGCCCGCCGGCCCGCGGGCGTGGATGCGGCTCGCGAGCCGCTTGCTGGATCGGTCAACGGACTCTCCGGAGTTGGGTGGGATCGACTCTGAAGAAGGTGGCGGATCCTTGGCGGACGAGGTGTCCGGTCGCGCCCACTGGAGTTCCCGCCAAGGGGGCCAGAGCGCGACCCACGGCCTCGCCGGCCGGGCCGGTGACGACGATCCCCTCCGTGCTGCCGTCGGTGCGGCGGACGGCCAGCAGCGGCGGCACGCCGCCCCGGAGGCAGAGGGCCGCGCAGGAACGGTGCACGAGCCCCGACCCGGGGTTCATGACGCCCAGGTGGCACTTGGCGCCGACGATCTCGCCTTCCAGGTAGCGCTCTCCCAGATCGATCGTGGGAGCGAGGGGGGCGGCGCGTCTCCCTGGAGGGGCATCGACGGACGCGGCCCCGGCCCCGGGGGCGGGGGAAGGCCCGACGGATCCGGGCACGACCTGGACGATCGCTTGGCCGTCTCGGTACGCCAGCGTGCCTTCCAGGGCGGCCCAACGGTCGACGAACCCCCGGACGATCTCGTCGCCGCCCGACTTGCCGGGCCCGACCAGCAGGTGGCGGGTCGAGGCGGGGCCGCGCGGAACGATCAGCGACGGGTAGGGATCCGCCACGACGAAGCCGTCGAACGAGCGGGCGACGCCGAACTCGAACGCCGACGCAGGGAGGGTCCGATGGCCGGCGGCCACGAAGGCGGCGACCGCTGCGGCGACGAGCGCCGCGGCCGCGCCGCTGGCCCAGGCGAGTCCGGCGCGGCGAGGAACGGCTCTTGGCGTCATGGGGTCGGGGGCTCGGTCGCGGGTTCGGGGAGTTCGCGGGATCGGTGGGGCCGCGAGTCGGGCTCCGGGTCCGCCTTCGGGACGCGCCCCGAGGGCAGGGTGGCCGTTCGGGCGGGCCGGCCCAGGGGGTTGGGGACCGGGTTCACCCAAACGATACCGTCGCGAAGCTCCACGTCGTACGTCGGGAGGCGGTCGGTGAAGGGGGCAGGAGCGCAACCGGTCACGGGGTCGTACTGGAAGCCGTGCCAGGGGCAGGTGATGCAGCCGTCCACGATCCGCCCTTCGCCGAGGGGACCCATCTGGTGGCGACAGACGTTGGAGACGCACGACACCACCGGGCCGTTTCGGAAGACGGCCACCCGCTCCTTGGCGAGGGGCACGACCCTGGCTCGGCCGTCGGGGATGTCGGCGGCCGCGACGGTCCGCACGAAGCCGTCGTCGGTGCGCGCGAAGCCGCCGCCCTCGAGGCCGGTCGCCAAGTCCCGTCGCCGCTCCCGTGCACCGGTCGCCAGGTGAAGGACGAACACCGCCGCTGCGGCGCCGGCCGCCATTGCCCACAGGTACTCCCTGCCTTCCTCCTGCAGCGCTCCCAGGGCCACGTGGCCGGCCAGCGCCGCGTACGCCGCGTAGACCAGCATGTGCAGCGCCTTCCAGACCCTGGGCGTCAGCACGGCGAGCCAAAAGTCGTGGCTCGTGGCCGCCATCGCGAAGAGGACCGCCAGCCCGACGGCGCCCAGCAGCTGGAAGGAGACGCCGGCGGCCGGGGAGTCGCCGGACGCCGCCCCTCCGCCGCCTGTCGCCGCGCCGCCGTCGGAGAGGAGGCTGGTCAAGGGATCCAGGTCGCCCAGGAAGTGGAACTGGTAGAAGGCGAGCCCTCCGTGAACGAGTGCGGCGAGGAAGGTGGCCACGCCCAGGTGCCGGCGGTTCCGAAGCACGGGCAGGAAGCGAGGGGAGAGCCGCGCCAGCGGACCCGCCAGCAGAACGCAGGTCAGCATGACGAAGGCCAAGCTTCCGAAAGCCCTGGCAAGCAGCGTCTCGGGCGTGGCGTAGGGTTGGACGGCAGCGGTCGACGCGGCGAAGACCACCAAGTAGACGACTGCCAGGGCGGCCACCGCCAAGTCGTACTTCACTTTGGCCGGCGACCAGCCCACGGCTCGGTGCGCCAAGCTCACCGGGGTCCTCCCGGCAGGTCGGCCCAGCCCAGCCGCAACTCCCGAGCGAGGTCGACGAGGACGAGGCGCCCGCCGCCGGCGGGTCGGAGGCGCCCGTCCCCAGCGTCCCGGCCGCCGGGCGCCAAGCCGCCGGGAACCGGGACTGCGGGCAGCCCCGGGGCGATGCTGCCCAGCACCCGCGGTGGCTCGTTCTCGAGTTCGAGGATCAATCCCGGCTCGGCGGCGTCCAGCCCGGCGGGCAGGGACGCCCAGAGGAACGGCCCCTCGTCGCCTGCCGGCCCGGCGTCGAAGTAGCTGACCGTGGCCACGCCGTCGGGGGTTCGGATCGCCACCTCCCAGGCAGCGCCCGGGGGCGGCGCCGGCGCGGCGACGGGCTCAACCGAAGGTCGCCCGGCGCGGATGCTCCATCCGTAGCAGAACATGCCGGCGGCCAGCGCCCCGCTCGCGAGGACGACGCCGGGGTGCGCCGCCCGATGCCCGCGCCTCACGGCCGCCTCCCCGCCCGGGCCGCCTCGCCGCCGTCCCGCCGTCGTCCGGCCGCCGCCCGTCGGAGGGCGAACGCCCGCGCCCACATGACCAACAGGACCGGCCACAGCGCCGCCGACCCGGGCAGGATCAGCAGACGGAAGCCCCAGCTTCCCGCCTGGGCCGCCGGGTCGAGCGCTCCGGCGCCGCGCCACGAGAACGCGACGGCGAAGAGCGCCCCGACGGCCGCATAGAGCCGCAGCGCGAAGGCCAAGGCCTCGGCGACGGGCAGCGGCACCGCTGCGCCCCTAGCCTCGGCCCCGGGCCCGCTCGCCCTCGAAGAGCCGGTCCACGGTCGCCGACTCGTAGGCCGCGCCGGCCTTGGCCACCACCCAGTAGGCCAGGAAGGAGAAGGCCACGCCCGGGAAGACCGGATGGACGCCGCCGCTCCAGGGCAGGCGGTTCCACGAGAGGAGCACTGCCAGTCCCACGACGAACGATGCGACCGCCGCCGCGCCGTTCCCCCTTCGCCAGTGCAGCCCAAGGACGAGCGGCGGCCCGAAGCACGCTCCGTACACCGCTCCCGAGAACGCCGTCAACGACACGATGTCGGTGGGCGGGTCGAAGGCGATCGCCGCCGTTGCCAGAGCGAAGAGGGCCACGTAGACCCGGGTCGAGGAGAGCACCGAGCGATCGGTCCCCCGCTTGCGGAAGAAGCCTGCCACGTCCCGCTCCGCCGTGGACGCCATCACCAGCAGCACGCTGTCGAGCGACGACATGGCGGCGGCCACCATCGCCACGAGAAGGAAAGCGCCGATGCCGGTCGAGAAGACGCCCTCGGTCGCGAGGAGGGTGGGCACCACCAAGTCGGTGTCGCCGACCGCCGGCACGACGGCGCGGGCGTAGAGTCCCACCGGGATCAGCAGCGAGTAGACCAGGAGGAACGCCAGGGTCGAGACCCAGAGGCTCTTGCGCGCCGCCGCCCGGCTCTCCAGGGCGTAGAATCGGGAAAGCTGGCGCGGCTCCACTGCGAACTTGAGGGTGTTCGCGAACGCCACGCCGATCGCCAGGGGAACGATCACCCCTGCGCCGATCTCCCTGGCTGGCGCGCCCCCTGCCGCAGCGCCGCCGCTCGCCGCCTCCACTCCGCCGCCCCAGCGCAGCAGAGGGGCCGTGGACGGATCGGCGGCAAGGTCGGCCAGGGCGCCCAGCCCGCCCGCAGCCTTGGCCGTGCCCCAGAAGAGGAGGACGCCGGCCACCACCATCACCAAGCCCTGGACCGCGTCTGTCTTCACCACCGAGATGAACCCGCCCACGGCGGTGTACGCCATCACGATCACGAAGACGAGGCCGATCGCCGCGCTGTAGGGCACTCCGAGGAAGCTCTCCAGCAAGTAGCCGATCCCCTGGAAGACCGCCGTCATGTAGAGCAGCGACGCGAAGAGGATGATGGCGGCGGCCAAGACCCGGGCCACGGGGCTGCCGAAGCGGAAGCCGATGAAGTCGGGGATCGTGAGGGAGCCGAGGGACTCGGTGAAGGTTCGCAGGCGCGGCGCCACGGCCACCCAGGCGAAGAGGCAGAGTCCCACGACGAAGGGGACCAGGACGAACCAGGTGACGCCCCATTCGTACGCTCTGCCCGAGAACCCCACGAAGGAGTTGGTGCTGGAGTACGTCGCGAAGAACGACAGCCCGATGGCGAGCGGTCCCATCGACCTGCCTCCGACGAAGTAGTCGGCGACGCTGCGGGTCCTCCGATTCCCCGCCCAAGCGTGGTAGGCCAGCACGCCCGTGTACGCCAGCAGCAGGAGGTGGACCGGCCAGTAGGTTCGAAGGCTGTCGAGGATCGCGTCGATCACGAGGGCCGTCCTAGCCCGAGCAAGAACTTCCTGGGGGACCGGCGTTGAAGATGGAGACCAGGGCGCGTTTTCGCACCTTGCCCATGGCGTTGCGGGGCAGGCGGTCCATCATCAGAAACTCCCGGGGGACCTTGTACGGCGCGAGGCGTTCCTTGCCCCAGGCGCGGAGCTCGGCCGCGCTGGGGAGCGTCGGCTTTGGACAAGCCGCGGAGCCTGCCGCGGAGTCCGGCGAGCGACTTGCTTCCCGGGCCGCCGACCGATCCTTCCCCCCCGGCAGGGCCTGCGCCGGGAGACCCGATGCGTCATCTGGGCATGCTTCCGCAACGTCGGCCACCTTCTCCCCCGGCGGGGCCGTCGCCGGGCGACCCGATGCGTCTCTTGCCCTCGCAGGAGTCCACGCCGCGCAGATGCGCTGGCCCCACTCCGGGTCCGTCGCCCCGACCACCGCGACGTCGCGAACGGCGGGGTGCGCTCGGTACTGCTCCTCCACCTCCAGCGCCGACACCTTGTAGCCGCCCGTCTTGAGAACGTCCACGCTTCGGCGGCCCAGAATGCGGTAGCTCCCGTTCTCCAGGCGAGCTTCGTCGCCGGTGAGGAACCAGCCGTTTCGGAAAGCGGCGGCGGTCTCGCGCGGACGCCCCCAGTACTCCTTGAACACCTGAGGTCCGCGAACCGCGATCTGGCCCGAGTCGCCGACGGTGGGCCGTCCGTCGTCGTCCACCAGCCGCAGCTGGACCCCTGGAAGGGGCTGTCCCACGCCGCCTGGTCTGCGCTTTCCCGCCAATGGATTGGAGAGCGCCATCCCGATCTCGGTCATGCCGTAGCGCTCCAGAAGGGCGTGACCGGTGATCTCGCGCCACCTCTCGAAAGTCGGAACGGGCAGGGCGGCGGAGCCGGACACCATGAGGCGCGCGTGCCTGGCGCCCCGGCTCCAACGACGCCGGGCCTTCGGGGGCGCGGCCTCCCAGGCGCGGATCAGCCGTCCGTACACCGTGGGAACCGCCATGAAGAGGGTGACCTCGCCCGACGCCAAGCGCTCCCACACCGCGACGGGCGCAGGGTCGCCGAACTCGCACGTCGCTCCCGACCAGAGGGCGCAGCACAGGGCGTTGACGATCCCGTGAATGTGGTGGAGGGGCAGGACGTGGAGGATGCGGTCGTCCCTGGACCACCCCCAGGCGGCGACGAGGGCGCGGCACTGGGCGGCCACGTTGGCGTGCGTGGAGAGAACTCCCTTGGGGCGGCCGGTGGTCCCGCTGGTGTAGACGACGAGCGCGCCGTCGCCGGGAGCGGGCCCGGACAAGGGGGCGGTCGGGTCGGGTCCGCGGGAGCGGTCGGAAGCCTCGCAGGAGTCGTCGTGCGCCAGGAGTCTCTCGGCGTCCACCGGCAAGCTGCCGCCCACGTCGCCCAGGTGCGCGCAGGAGTCGTCGTGCGCCGGGAGCGTCTCGGCCCCCACCAGGAGCGTCGCCGCCCCGCGGGCTTCGGCGGCGCCCAGGAGCGCCTCGGCGTGCTGGAGGCTCGGGTCCGCCACGACGATGCGCGGCTTCGCGTCGTCCAGCACGTGCTCCAGTTCGCGAGGCGGGTGCGAGACGGCGAGCGGCACCGCGATCCCCCCGGCCCGCCAGGCGCCCCACTGAACGGCCACGTGCCTCCGCCCAGGCGGCACCAGAAAGGCGATCCTTTCTCCCGCCAGCGCGGCGCCCGGCGCGGGACGCCCGGCCCCCGACGAGCGGCCGGCCCCCGAGGCTTGGCCAGCTCCCGAGGCTTGGCCAGCCCCCGGGGCCCTGTCGGCGCTCGGCTCGTCGCCGGCCTGCAACACGGCGTCCGTGCCCGCTGCCGCCAAGATGGCGTCGCGGAAACGCTCCGCTTGGCGCAACAGTTCGCGGTAGGTCCACCGTCCGTCGGCGTCGGCCACGGCCACTCTGCCGAGGAAGTTCTCCCGGGTCGGTCGCTCCGTCAGCATGAGCGCGCCTGCCCGCGAGGCGATGGAAGAAGGCGTGGATGAACCAAGGGTCGAAACGCTCGTCGGGCGCGCTCGTCGGGCGGCGTCGCCCCAAGGGGACGGTGGACGCTGCGTCAGTGGAGCGACGCCTGGAGCGCCGTCGCTGGGGCCGTCGGGCGTCGCGGGCGGCGCCAAGGTTGCCGGGTTGCCGGGTTGCCGGGGCCAGCCTATCGTGCCGTATCCTCGTTGGTGGTGCAAGCTGGCTGTTCCGCCGGACCGCATCCGACCGCGCGCACCGAGAGAGCGAATTAGCCACGACCATGACCGCGACCACGCGCAAGCCATGCGCACTCTTCCTCGCAGCCGTAGCAGCCATGGTCGCCGTCAACATGTGGGTCGTGGGCCTCTACGAGACGACCGACGGCGTGCTGATTCGGTCTCCCGGAGGCTACATGGAGTCTTGGCCGTGGATCAACGCGCTCTACATGGGGCTGTGCGGCTACTACTTTGCGCGCCTGTCGTCGGAGGACCCTTCCCGTCGGGTTCGGCTCCTGCGGACGGGCTTCGGCGCGGTTGCCGTCGGATGCGTGCTCAACTTGGCACTTCCGGACTTGGCCGGAGTGGATTGGTTCTGGGCGTGGCACTTCATCGACGCGGCGCTGGTGGTCACGTTCCTGGGTCAAGCGGCCAGGGAGTGGAAGGTCGGCGCCGCGTCTTCGACCGATGAGCCGTGGGAGAGAGCGTAGGACGCGTTTCCGGTCCGACCGGCTGGACGGCCAGGGCGGCGGGCGCCGTCGCCCTGAGGCCGGCGGCCTACCAATCGATCGCCGCCGATTCGGGCGCCAACCTCCAGGCAGGGGTCGTCGTGGCCCTTTCGTCCGCCGGGGCGGCGGCGGGCGAAGCGACGCTGGCGCCGGACGACTTGGCGTGGCAGGCCGTCGCCAGCTTGGCGCACTGGGGCGTCTGGGTTCCGACGACCTGGTGGACGGGCAAGGCGTTGGGCGGCGCCGCGTCGTGGGCATCCGTCGCCCGGGCCCTGGCGCTTGCCAAGGCGCCGGGGGCGTTCGCGGCGCTGGCCGTCGTTCCCGTGGTCGGCGGACTGCTCCATGCGGCGACCATTCCGTGGGTGCTGGCCACGGGCGTCGCGGCGGCCAGAGCGACGCTGGGCCTCGGGTTCTTCCGGGCCCTCTTCGCCGTCCTGCCGGGGCTCGTCGCCTATTGGCTGGCCCTGGCCTTGCTCTTCTGAACCCGGCCCGTGCGCGCCTCGGCCAAGAGGAGCCGGAGGTTGGGCGTGGGCTTCGCGGCGGCAGCGACGGCGCTCTTGCGGCCGGGAGAGGCGCCGGCGTTCCAGGCGCGCTCCGGCATCGAGCTGGCCGAGTCCCTGGGATGCGGAGCCTGCCACGCCGGGATGCCGGGCCGCGACGCAATCCGCCAAGCTGCTCCTCCGTTGGGCTCCAACGCGGTCCCGCTCGCGCCGGCCTACGTCTTTCGCTACATGGCCGATCCCCGGAGCGTGCGGCCCGAGATCGCGCCGGCCCGAATGCCGACCTACGAGCTGAACGAGCGGCAGCGCTTGGCCCTGGCGCTCTTCGCCACCAACGAGATCGAGCTGCGCGGCGTCGACGACGCCTTCCGCGCCGCCCGCTCCCGCCACTCGGACGCGAGCCGGGCCGAAGGCCGGCTCCTCTTCGCGTCCCTGGGGTGCGCCGGCTGCCACGACCATCCGGAAGCGCTGGAACACGTCCCGGGCGCACCGGACCTCTCGCTGGAAGGCCAGCGAGTTCAAGAGGAGTGGCTGCGCGCCTACTTGGCAGCGCCGGTGACGGTCCGACCCGCGGGACCACGGCCGGGAACGGGCGGCCAGATGCCCGACTTCCGCCTCGACGCCGACGAAGTCGGAGTGCTGGTCCGCTTCCTCATGGAGCAAAGGACCGCCGAGCTGCGGCCGTGGACGCCCGGCGCTCTGTCGCCCTTCTCCATGCGGAAGGCGGAGGCGCTGCTGCGGGATCGGTGGAGCTGCCTGGGCTGCCACCAGCTCGGCGACGACGGCGGCAGGATCGGCCCGCGCCTGGACGGAGCGGCCCGGAGGCTCCGGCCCGAGTACGTCCGCGCGCTGATCGAGGACCCGTCCCACCTGGCGCCGGGAACGATCATGCCCGGCTCCTTCGAGCAGCCCGACCGGCTCGACCTGATCGCCTCCTACCTTCTCCGGCGCGAGGCCCCGTGGGAGGGGAGCGAGCGGGTGGCGGAGATCGATCTGCCGGCGGCTGGGCGGTTGCTGGCGGATGCGGGGCCAGGGGCGGCCGCGCCGGCGCCGACGACGCCGGCTTCTCCCGGCTTCGGCGCAACGGTTTATCGGGCGCGGTGCGCTCCCTGCCATGGCGAAGACGGCGGCGGCGACGGGTTCAACGCGCCGAACCTTCCCACCGCGCCGACGGCCCTCCGGGACTCGGCGGCCATCTCCCTTCGGCCCGACGACGCCCTTTACGACGCCATCTACGGCGGCGGCCGGGTCTTTGGGCGGAGCCACCGGATGCCGGCGTTCGGCCCATCGACGAGCGACGCGGAGATCCGGGCCCTGGTCGAGTACGTTCGAGAGCTCTGCGGTTGCCGGGGACCGGCGTGGTCGCGAGACGGGAGACGAGGAAGACGCCGCCGTGCAGCTGAAGCGCGTGCTTCGGGTTCGGGACGGGCTGGCCGTGACCGTCGGCATCGTCGTCGGCGCGGGGATCCTTCGCACGCCGGGGATGATCGCCGGGTACCTGGGCGACGGATGGCTGATCCTGGGCGTGTGGGTGCTTGGCGGCGTGGTGGCGGCACTGAGCACGCTGGTGCTCTCGGAGATGGCGGCTGCGCTCCCGCGTGCCGGAGGCAAGTACGTCTACGCCAGAGAGGCCTTCGGCCCGGTGGCGGGCTTCGTGGCGGGTTGGTCCGAGCTTCTGGTGACGCGGGCGTTCTCGGGCGCGATCAAGGCCGTGGCGATTGCCGAATACGTAGTGATCCTGGCCGGCAGCGGCTCGGTCCGCATCCTGGCCGCGGGCGTGGTGGTGGGGTTCGTGGTGCTCCACACCGGGGGACTGAAGGTCGGGACCGCGTTCCAGAACGTCACGACGGTCGGCAAGGTGGTCGTCCTCGCGGCGATCGCCCTGGCGGGGCTGGCGGCGGGCGACGGGGGCGGACTGGCCGCGGCGCCCTCGCTGGAGCGGGCTTCGTGGCTGGGGTTCGCTCTGGCCTATCAGTCCGTGGCGTTCGCGTACTACGGATGGGAGGACGCCGCCAAGATGTCGGAGGAGATCGCGGACCCGGGTCGGGCGCTGCCCCGCGTCCTGATCGGAGGCGCCTTGCTGGTGGCGGTCCTGTACCTCGTGGTGAACTCGGCCTACTTGGCCGTCCTCTCGCCAGGGGAGATGGCGGGCGCCGAGCTCGTGGCGCGGGACGCGGTGGAGGGCATTCTGGGAACCGCGACCGGCACGTTCGTGACGGTCGCCGGCATCCTCATCCTGATCAGCTCCACCAACGTGAACTTCCTGGGAATGCCGCGGGTCGCGTTCGGTCTTGCCCGATCGGGGCTGGCGCCGCAGGTTTTTCGGAGCGTCTCCCGCCGGGGCACTCCCACGGCTGGACTTCTGCTGGCCGGAGTGGTCATCCTCCTGCTTGCCTCCACCGGAGCCGTGGAGTTCCTGATTCGGTTCATGATGCTCGTGGCGATCTCGGTGGACCTGATGGTGCTGGCCGCTTTCTTCGGGCTGCGGCGGCGCCGCCCCGATCTGGCGCGCCCCATGAAGGTTCCGGGCGGCTTGTGGACCGGTGGAGCCACGGTCGTCCTCTACGTCGCGGTGCTGGGCGTCGTGGTGGCAACCCAGCCCGGCCTGGCGATCGGCGCCGTCGCGATCCTGGCCGCCTTGGTCGTGTGGGGCCTCCTCGCGACCCGGAGGCCCGGAGCCGGAGGCCGGAGGCGGGACGGAGCCGCGCACCCCGAGCCGGCGCAGTGATCCGGTTCCGGGTACCGTCCGTCCGTCGGGTCGCTCCGACCGCGCGGCACGGCGGCAGGGCGTTCCTGCGCGGCGTTCCAGCCGGCCTTGCCGTGGCCGGCCTGGTCGCCTGCGACAGCGGCGCGGATCCCGACCCGGGCGTACAGGAGCCGCCCCGGGCCGTGTCGATCACGATCTCCCCTTCGTCGGTCGAGCTCTCCCAGGTGGGCGAGACGGCGGTCTTTCGGGCCGCGCTGACGGACCAGTACGGGGCCGCCTTCGCGGGAGCGGTGGCTTGGTCGAGCGACGCGCCCCAGGTCTTCTCGGTGGACGCCTCGGGCGTGGTGACCGCGATCGGCGCCGGGACGGGAACGGTGCGCGCGGCCCACGAGCAGCTCTCGGCCACCGCCGGGGTCGCCGTGACCCTCCGGGCCGCGGGGCTCGAAGTGGTTTCGGGCGGCGACCAGCGGGGGTTCGAGTCGCGGCCCCTTGCGCAACCGGTCGTGGTCCGGCACGCCCGTCCCGGCGGTTCGCCGGTGGCGGGCGCGGCCGTCCGCTTCCAGGTGCTTTCGGGAGGCGGCACGGTGAACTCGGCCGTCGCGACGACCGACGGCGCCGGCTTGGCGTCGGTCCAGTGGGTGCTGGGCAGCGCGGCTTCGCTCCAGACCTTGGTCGCCTCCGTGGAGGGGGGCCCGAGGGTGGAGGTGGCGGCCCACTCGGCGGGACCTCATGTTTGCGACCGCACGCGAGAGGTCGCCCGCGCCCTGGCCGCGGCGACGGGGCGCGGCGAGTGCGCCCTGGTCACGGCCGACGATCTGGCTCAGGTCCTCCACCTGGAGATGGCGGGTCCTTGGCGGCCGGGTGCGGCCTCGAGCGCGCCGAGCCTCTCGGCCCTGACGCGCGACGACCTTGCCGGCATGGCCGGCCTTGCGCACCTCGACCTGAATGGAAACCGGCTCACGGAGTTGCCGCCGGGGCTGGCCGACGCGGCGCCCGCCCTGAGGCTCCTGGACCTCTCGTACAACCTGCTTGCGACGCTGCCCGCCGAAGGCTTCGCCGGCCTGGACGGCCTCGAGGTGCTCATCCTGGGCGCCAACCCGTTGTCGGAGCTGCCGCCGAGGGCGTTCGCCGGCCTCGGCGCCCTTGCGACTCTGGACCTGGGCTTGGCGCGGCTGACCGCCCTGCCGGCCAGGGCCTTTGACGACTTGACGGCCCTGACCGACATCTTGCTTGCACGCAACTGGCTGACCGCCCTGCCGGAGGACGCGTTTCGGAACTTGGGACGCCTGCGGAGGGTGGACCTGTTCGGCAATCGGCTGGCCGCGCTTCCAGGGAACGTCTTCCAGGGCCAGGCGCTCCTGGAGGATCTCCACCTGGGGGGGAACAGCCTCTCCGGCTTGCCGGCAGGGCTCTTCGACGGCCTTTCGGCCCTGCGACTGCTCGACCTGTCCGACAACCAGATCGCCGACGTCCCGGCGGGCGCGTTCCACGCCTTGGCGAGCCTGCAGGTTCTGCAACTGGGGGGCAACTTGCTGGACTCCCTGCCCCAGGGGACCTTCCGGGGCGTCGACGGGCTTCGCTCGCTGTCGCTGGCGCCCAACCCCGGCGCCCCCTTTGCGCTGACCGCCGAGCTGGAACGCACCGACCACCAGAACCCGCTGGCGCCCGGCCCGGCGCAGGTGCGGGCGCGGATGGAGATGGGAGCGCCCTTCCCGATCGCCGTCTCCCTGTCGAGCCCTGGCGGCGTCCTCTCGACCGCGTCCCTCTCGATCCCGGCCGGCGCAGTCGAGAGCGCCCAGGCGACGGCGACCAACGCCCCGGGCTCGTCGTTCTCCGTCTCCGCCCGCGTGTCGCCGGTTCCCGCCACCCCGTGCGCGGGCGGCGCGCCGTGCTTCACCGGACTCGAGACCGTCGCCGGCCCGCGCCTGGTCCTGGCAAACCCGGCGGCCGCGACGGTGACCGTCCCGACCGTCCACCTGACCCAGGCCGTCCAGGACGCGGAGGGGAGCGTGCCCTTGGTGGCCGGTCGCCGCGCGCTGTTGCGGGTCTTTGTCCGGAGCGACAGCGCCAACGCCTTCCAGCCCGACGCCCGAGCGCTCTTCTACCAGGGCGGGGCGGTGGTCCACGCGTCCGCGCTTCGAGCCCCCGCCGGAGGGATCCCCACCCGCGTCGACGAGGGGCGAGTCGACGGGTCCTTCAACGCCGTGATCCCGGGGTCCGTGCTGCGACCCGGCGTGGAGATGGTCGTGGAGATCGACCCGGAGCGGACGCTGCCGCTGGCCCCCGCGAGCGTCCGACGCGTTCCCGGTCAGGGTCGGGCGGCTCTCGACATGCGGAGCGTCCCGGCGTTGGATCTGACGATCGTTCCCATCCAATACGCTTGGGGGAACAACGCCGGGACCAACGCCAAGGTTCTGGAGTTCGCTCGCGCCCTGACGGAGCCGGACGCCGCCGGACTGCGCTTCGCCAGGGCGCTGCTCCCGACGCCGGGCCTGAACGCGACCGTCCGGCAGCCCTACTTCACGTGGGCGGACACGACGGAGCTGGGCGGACCGGGCCTGCTGGACGAGATCGAGCTCCTGCGGCACTTGGACGCGGGCAGCGGGGACTCGTACTACCACGGCGTCTTCGCGGCGCCGCGCATCGTGCGCGAGGGCGGGTTCTGGGAGTTCGTGGGCGTGGCCTTCCTGGCGGGGCGGAGCGCAATCACGATGACCCACGGCGACGACGGGGCCGAGACTGCCGCCGTCGCCCAGATCATCGCCCACGAGATCGGCCACAACCTCGGGCTGGAGCACGCGCCGTGCGGAACCCCGGGCGGGCTGGACCCGAACTTTCCCTACGACGACGGCGCCATCGGCGCGTGGGGGTACGACTTCGGCGGCGCCGGCCGGCCCGAACGGATGGCGAGTCCCGTCCACTCCCGGGACCTGATGTCGTACTGCCTTCCCCAATGGGTGAGCGACTACAGCTTCGCCAAGGCGTTGCGGCACTTGGTCGAAACCACTGCGCCCACCCGGATCGGGAGAGCGGCGCCGGGCGCCAGGGTCGCGAGCAGGAGTCGGGCGGCCGGCGGCTCGTTCGGCGCCCGCCGGTCCCTTCTGCTGTGGGGCGGCGTCCGCGACGGGCGCCCGGCGCTCGAGCCGCCCTTCGCGTGGGAGACCGGTCCCAAGCTGCCCGAACGGCCGGGACCGTACCGGATCGAAGGCTACGACTGGGCAGGGCGGCGCCTCTTCGCGCTGAACTTCGATCCGGTTCCCACCAGCCGAGGCGACAAGAGCTTCCTCTTCGCCGTTCCAGTCGAGCCCTCCTGGGAGCAGGCGCTGGCAGAGGTCGTCCTGACGGGACCCGAGGGCACGGCGCGGGTGGACGCGGCGGAGTCCCGGAGGCTGGCCGTCTTCGCCGATCCGGTCACGGGGCGCGTCCGCGGGATCGCCCGAGAGTGGCCGGGCGTCGCGCCGGCGGACGGGGCCGTCGAGGGCCTGCGCGTCGTCCGCGGCTGGCCGGGGACGCCGTGAGGACGGGGGCGTCTCGGCGGCTGCGACCTGAAGCGTGGCGAAGTCGTCGTGCGCCAGGCAGGATGACGCCGTGAGGACGGGGGCGTCTCGGCGGCCGCGACCTGGTGTCGCGGGACGACGCCTGCGGGCGACCGGCAGCGAAGCGAGAGCGACGACGCTTCCGTCTGTTGCCCGCCCGGCGCCCTGGATCGCGGTCGTCGCGGCGGGGCTTGTCGCGGCGTGCGGAGATCCGGGCGGCGCCGCCGGTCCCGTGGTGCCCGCCGGTCGCCAGGCCGACACCGCGGTTTCGGTCCCTGCCGCCAACTCGACGGGAACCGGCGTCTGCGGCCGCACTCCCCAGGTCAGCGACGCCCTCGTGGCCGCCACCGGCCGAACGAAGTGTGCCGACGTGACGGTCGCCGACCTGGAGACCGTCTTCTTCCTGGACCTGACCGGGAGCGACGAATCGGCTGCGGCGCCGAAGATCGCGGCGCTGCGAAGCGGCGACTTCCGGGGCCTGACCAACCTCGGCGCCTTGTTGCTGCGTGCCAACCAAATCCAGGTGCTTCCGCCGGACGTCTTCTCGGGCCTCTCCAAGCTGAACACGCTGGACTTGGCCGAAAACCGGCTCGACGCGCTTCCAGGCGGAGTCCTTCGCGGCCTCGTCGGACTCTGGACTCTGAGCTTGGCCGAGAACCGGCTGACGGAACTTCCCGCCGACGCCTTCGAGGGGCTCGCAGCCCTGACCAGCCTCGACCTTTCCTACAACGAGCTGCGCGTCTTGCCCCCCGGCGCCTTCGACGACCTGGGCTCGCTGGAGTTCCTGCAACTGAGCGCCAACCGGCTCGAGGACCTTCCCGACGACGCGTTCGGCGGCGCGTCCGCTCTGGCGGACCTCCAGCTGGACGGCAACCGGCTCGCCCAGTGGCCGGCCTCCGCCTTTCGCGGCCTTCCCGCCCTTCAGTCGCTGTGGATGGGCGGCAACCAGCTTCGGTCGGTGCCGGCCGACGTCCTGGAGGGCTTGGGCGCGCTACGACGCCTGGACCTCTCCCGAAACCTGCTCCCGTCGTTGCCCGCCGGCTTCTTTCGGGGCGCGGCGGGGCTGGAGATGCTTTGGCTGGACGGGAACCCGGGAGCGCCCTTCGTCCTCGAAGCGAAGCTGGAGCGGATCGGCGACCCCGACCCCGCATCTCCGGGAGACGCTCGGATCCGCGCCACCGTGGTCGAAGGCGCGCCCTTCGACTTGCGGGTGCCTCTGCGGGTGACGGGCGGCGCCCTCTCGGCTCCCGTGGCGGTGATCGCCGCCGGCGCGGTTGCAAGCGGAGAGATCGCAGCGAGGAACGCCGTCGGGTCCTCCCTCGCAGTGACCCCTCTGCCCCCGGCCATTCCCGGCGGCGACGCTTGCGATGCATCGGCGTGCGCCACCGGCTTGCAGCCGGCGGCCGGGGACCCGCTCGTCCTGGTCGACCCCCCGACGGCAAGGCTGAGCGTGCCCACCGTGCACTTGGTCCAGTCCACGCAGAGCCTGGACGGGCGCACGCCCTTGGTGGCTGGACGCCAAGCCCTTCTGCGCGTCTTCGCGACCACCGACAGCGCGAACTCCTTTCGCCCCTCGGCGCGGGCCACGTTCTTCGTGAACGGGCAGGCGGCGCATGCGATCTCCCTGGAGACGCCCGCGGCCGGCATCCCCACGGACGCGCCTCAAGGCCGCTTGGCCCGGACGTTCAACGCGACCGTGCCGGGTTCGGCGCTGCGGCCGGGGGTCGAGATGGTGGTGGAGCTGGACCCGGAACGGGCCCTGCCGCTGGCGCCGGGAAGCGTGCGACGGATTCCGGCGGAGGGACGCGCCGTGCTCGACGTGAGGCGCGTGCCGCCCCTGAAGCTGACGGTGGTGCCGATCCACTTCGCCTGGGAGCCCAACGCCGCCACGAACGCGCCGGTTGCCGCGGTGGCTCGCGAGTTCGCCACCGGCCGCTCCGACGAGCGGCTGCGCTTCGTCCGCGCGCTGCTCCCCGTGGCGGAAGTGGAAGTCAAGGTGCGGGAGCCGTACTTCAGCGTCGCCGACACGACGGAGCTGGGCGCCATCGCCCTCCTGGAAGAAGTGCAGCTGCTGCGCCACGTGGAAGCCGGAGGCACGGACGAGCACTACCACGGGCTCTTCGCCCGGCCCCGCTTCGTGCACCGGCAGGGCTTCTGGCGGTTCCTGGGCGTGGCCTTCCAGCCCGGCTACAGCGGCCTCACCCTCTCGCACGCCGGGGACGGGACCGTGCACCCCGAGCTGGAGCTGACCCTGGCCCACGAAATCGGCCACAACATGAGCCTGGGGCACGCCCCCTGCGGGCGCCCGGAGGGCGTGGACGAGCACTTCCCCTACCAGGAGGCGTCCGTAGGCCAGTGGGGGTTCGAGTTCGCCGGTCCAGCGTGGCCCGAGCGTCTGGTCGACCCCGCCCGCCACGTGGACCTGATGTCCTACTGCCGCCCCTACTGGATCAGCGACTACAACTTCTCCAAGGCGATGCGCTTCCGCGCCGAGCGGGCCTCCCCAGCGGGCTCGCGCGCGGTTCGATCGATCCTGCTGCGGGGCGGCGCGCGCGACGGTCGGCTGCGGCTCGAGCCGGCGCTGGTCTGGAACGCGCCGCCGAAGCTGCCCTCGCGCCCGGGCGCCTACAGGCTGGCCGGCTTGGGCGCCGACGGGAGGGAGATCTTCTCCCTCTCCTTCGAGCCGGACGCGCTGAACCACGGCGGCGGGCGAAGCTTCCTCTTTGCGGTGCCGACGCGGGCGGGGTGGGAGACCGCTCTGGAGGGCTTCGCACTGCACGGCCCGGAGGGCGTCGCGACGGTGGAGGTCGAAGCGTCACGGGGCTTGGCCGTGTTCACCTACCCCGGCGACGAGGACCGGGCCGCGCGAATTCGGGGGATTGCCCGAGAGTGGGGCGGCGCGTTGCCGGCAGGCCTCGACGCGGCCGGTGCCGTCGACGTTCGCTTCGGCTGGCCTGCGAGGGAGTAGTAGGGAAGAAGCCGCGAGGCAGCCGGCCGTTCCCCTACGGCGGGCGCAGCGGCGGCTGTCGCAGCCGGTCCTCGCACCCAGAAGCAGCGAGGCGGGCCAGCCCGTTCAGCGACTCCATGAATCGGTCGGCGTCGCGTTACCTTGGTAGTTGCCGGGTTGCGCCGATCTCCGCCGGGTTGCGCCGACGTCCCCTTCGAGACGGAGCGAAGCGAGCGATGCCTGCCAACAGCGAGGCGACCGTCAACGTGCAGCTGGGCGAAGTCCTGCGCACCAAGCACCCGGCTTGGCGGGACGGGATCGGAGTGGAGCAGTCGCGTGTTCTGCGGGAGGCGGCGAGACGCCCCGACATCGTAGTCAGTCATCCGGGCGGTCAAGTCGTCGTCCTGGAAACGGAGTTCTCTCCCGGCGCAAGTGTCGAGCAAGACGCTTGCGCTCGGTTGGGCGAAGTTGTGGACAGCCCCGGCCAAGTTGTGGAGCAGGCGATCGCCGTCTTGTTGCCGCGGGGGCTTCGGACGGGCCAAGGCGAGCTGGCGAATCGAGTGGCGGAGGCGCGGTATCGCTACGCCGTTCTCGCGGGCGAGCCCGAAGCGCCCGTCCGCTGGCCGGAAGCAGGATGGCTGGGCGGAGACGCGAACGACTTGGCGGCGTGCATCGAACACGCGGCCCTCTCGGAACGGCAGGTGGCCAAGGGCTCCGAGATCCTCGAAGCCGCGGTCCGGCAAGCCGCGTTCCGGCTGGAGGAAGTGGTACAGTACCTGGAAAAGGACACGCTGGAGCGCATCTCTGCCGTGCTGCACCAGGAGCCGAGCGAGCAGACGACGCGGATGGCCATGGCGATCGTCGCCAACGCGCTCACCTTTCACGCAACGATTGCGGGCGCCCACGGCATACCTCCTCTGGACGACTTGGGCTTCGAGAGCGACGGCGCACTCGACAAGGCCCAGCTCTTGCAGTGCTGGCGCCGAATCCTGCGCGAGATCAACTACTGGCCCATCTTCAAGATTGCGACCGACCTGCTGCGGCCGTTTCCCATCGACCTTGCGTGCGAGGTCCTGAACCGACTGGCGCCCGCGGCCCGGGAGTTGGCCAGGATGGGCGCGGCGGGAACGCACGACTTGTCGGGCCAGATGTTCCAGCGCCTCATCGTGGATCGAAAGTTCCTGGCCACCTTCTACACGTTGCCGGCGTCGGCGGTGCTCTTGTCGGAGCTGGCGGCGCCGCGCCTCGACGTGGAGTGGGGCAGTCCCGAAGACGTGTGCGGACTTCGGATCGCCGACTTGGCGTGCGGTACCGGCACGCTCTTGAACGCCGCCTACCAGTCGGTTCGCGCCCGTCACCGACACAACGGCGGAGACGACCGAGACATCCACCCCGGCATGATGGAGAGGGCGCTGATCGCGTCGGACATCATGCCTGCGGCGACGCACTTGACGGCCTCGATCCTGTCGGGCGCTCATCCGACCGTCCCCTTCGGCGGCACGCGCATCGTGACCATGCCCTACGGGGAACAGCCGACTGAGACCGGCCACCCGCTCTCCATCGGGTCGCTGGACCTCCTGGGCGAAGAGTCGGCGCGGTCGCTGATGGGCACGGGGCCGAACGCGCAGATCGACGCCTTCGGAACCGGCCGCAAGCAAGTTCGGGGCACGGGCGAGGCGGAAGACGCGCCCGATCCGCACGTGGTGGACCTCTCCCACGAGAGCGGGGACCTTCTCATCATGAATCCGCCGTTCACGCGGCCGACCAACCACGAGTCTTCGACGATCCCCGTTCCGTCGTTTGCCGGCTTCGAGACGTCGCAGGCCGAGCAGAAGGCCATGTCCGGCAAGCTGGCGCGGCTGCGCAAGGGACTGGATGCGCCGGCTGGGGCGGGAAACGCGGGGCTGGCGTCGTACTTCGTGGACTTGGCCCACGTGAAGACCAAGCCGGGCGGCGTTGTTGCGTTGGTGCTGCCCACCGCCTTCGTGCAGGGCGATTCGTGGAAGGGCGTCCGGTCCTTGCTCGACCGCCGCTACGAGGACCTGCTGGTGGTGTCGATCGCGGCCAGCGGCAAGACGGAGCGGGCGTTCTCGGCGGACACGGGGATGGCCGAAGTGCTGGTCGTCGGCACCAAGAAGCGCCGCGCCGACGCGGCGCCGGAGCCGGGGGACGCGCTCTTCGTCAACCTGCTTCGCCGACCGCGCACTCTGACCGAGGCGGCGGCTCTTGCCGGCGCCGTGCGGCGGATCGACCCGCGGCGCCGCAGCGGACGGCTGAGCCTGGGCGCCGACGATGCCGGCGGCTTCGTTCGCGCGCCGTTGGCGGAGGGCGGGTGCGCCGCATTGCGGGAGCCGACGCTGGCCGAGGCCATGCTGGCGCTTCGGACGGGCACGCTGGCGCTTCCTCGGACCAACGCGCGTCCTGCGGTTCCGGTCGTGCCCTTGGGCCGGCTCGGAAGGCGCGGGCTGCTTCACCGGGACATCTCGGGCAAGCACCCCGGCGGCGCGCCCCGGGGTCCCTTCGACATCCTGGTCGCGCGCGACCGTCCGTTGTACCCGGTCTTATGGGCTCACGACGCCGAGCGCGAACGACGCATGGTCGTCGCCCCCGACCGAGAGGGCGTCGTCCGGGAGGGCAGGGCGGTGCAGGCCGTGGCAGTGTGGGAGAACACGGCGTCCAAGCTCCACTTCAACCTGGACTTCCAACTCAACTCGCAGAGCTTGGGTGCTTGTCTGACGCCGGAGAAGAGCATTGGCGGTCGAGCGTGGCCCAACTTCGTGGCCGATCGGTCGGAGTGGGAAGAGCCGCTGGCGTTGTGGGCGAACAGCACGCTGGGGGTGATCTGCTTCTGGTGGTTGGGCATGCGTCAGCAGCAGGGTCGGGCGATGCTGACGATCAGCCGCATGCCCGACCTGCTCGCACTGGACGCGCGAGCGCTGTCGAACGAGCAGGCCGCCACAGCGCGAGACGTGTTCGCCGACTTCCGGGACCGAAAGATGCTCCCCGCCAACGAGGCGTACCACGACCCGGTGCGCCATGAACTGGATCGGGCGCTGCTGGTGGACGTGCTCCGTCTGCCCGAGAAGCTTCTGGACGGCTTGGCGGCGCTGCGGGACAGCTGGTGCGCCGAGCCGACCGTTCACGGCGGGAAGACCACGCGCGCCTGACGAGCACGCATCGCTGCGGTCGAAGAAGGCGGTCTCCCGAGTCGCCGAGGCTTCCAGGCCGCGTCGCCCGCGTGTGGACCGTTGGTCGAAGGGCTTCGGCTTCGGCCTAGCGCGAGCCCGCAGCCCCCTTCGGCGTCCGGATCTCCTCGACGAGCTCCTGGACCCCTCTCGGCGGCGGCGGCGAGAAGCGGGACACCAGCAGCGCCACGGAGAAGTTCACCAGCATCCCCACCGTGCCGATCCCCTCGGGCGAGATCCCGAGCCACCAGTTCTCCGGGACGTCGGCTGCCGGGTTCACGAAGCTGAAGTAGACGATGTACGCCGCAGTGAAGGTGATTCCCGAGACCATCCCCGCCACCGCGCCTTCCCGGTTCATCCGCTTGCTGAAGGTGCCAAGGATGATCGCCGGGAAGAACGACGACGCCGCGAGCCCGAAGGCGAACGCCACGGTCTCGGCGACGAAGCCGGGCGGGTTGATTCCCAGGTAGCCCGCCGCCAGCACCGCCGCCGCCGCGCTGACCCGGGCCGCCGCCAGCTCCGCCTTCTCCGAGATCCCGGGGCGGAAGGCGCGCTTCAGGAGGTCGTGACTGATCGCCGACGACACCACCAGCAACAGCCCGGCGGCCGTGGAGAGCGCCGCCGCCAGTCCCCCGGCCGCAACCAGTCCCACCACCCAGTTGGGCAGTCCCGAGATCTCCGGGTTTGCCAGCACCATGATGTCGCGGTTCACGGTCAGCTCGTTGCCGCGGGGCGGCGCGCCCGTCTCGGCCGCTCCCTGGGCCGGTCGCCCCGCCTCGGCCGCCTCCGCCTCGGTTGCCGCTGGCTCGGTCGCCGCCGGCGCCGGCGCTCGGTCTCCCAGCGCCGCCTCCTCGTACGCCGGCCCCAGGTACTGGATGCGCCCGTCCCCATTGCGGTCCTCGAAGGCGACCAGCCCCGTGCTCTCCCACTTGGTGAACCACTCGGGCATCTCGGCGTAGGGCCGGTCCGCCACCGTGTCCAGCAAGTTGGTCCGGGCGAAGACGGCGATCGCCGGCGCCGTGGTGTACAGGATCGCGATGAACAGCAGTGCCCACCCCACCGACGTGCGCGCGTCCCGCACCCGGGGCACGGTGTAGAAGCGGATGATGACGTGGGGCAGTCCGGCCGTCCCCACCATCAGCGCGGCCGTGATGAAGAGCACGTCGATCGTCGACTTGGCGCCGTCGGTGTACGGAGCGAACCCCAGCTGGGCGTGGAGCCCGTCCAGCTTGTCCAGCAGGAACGTTCCGCTCGCCGGGTCCGCGCCTCCGAACGCCAGCTGGGGAACGGGGACGCCGGTCGTCATCACCGCCAGGAAGATCGCGGGCACCATGTACGCGAAGATCAGCACGCAGTACTGGGCGACCTGCGTGTACGTGATTCCCTTCATCCCGCCCAGGACGGCGTAGAAGAAGACGATCCCCATCCCGATGGCGACGCCCAGCTCCACATCCACTTCCAGAAAGCGGCTGAACACGATCCCCACGCCGAGCATCTGGCCGCTCACGTAGGTAAAGGACACGAAGATCGCGCACACCACGGCCACGACCCTGGCCACCTGGGAGTAGTACCGATCCCCCACGAAGTCGGGCACGGTGAAGGCGCCGAACTTGCGCAGATAGGGCGCCAGAAGCAGCGCCAGCAGGACGTAGCCGCCGGTCCATCCCATGAGGTACACGGACCCGTCGTACCCCAGGAATGAGATCATCCCGGCCATGGAGATGAACGACGCGGCAGACATCCAGTCCGACGCCGTGGCCATCCCGTTGGCAAGGGGCGAGACGCCGGTTCCGGCGACGTAGAAGTCCTTGGTCGACCCGGCCCGGGACAGGATTGCCACGGCGACGTACAGGGCGAAGGACAGCCCCACCATGGCGAACGTCCAAGCGCGCACGTCCATCGTCAGAGCGTGCCCCTGCGCCCCCCGCGCCCTCTGCGACCGGGCGCCCGGCGCCTCCCGCTCCGCGAGCGTCCCATCACTCCTCCGCCACTCCGAACTCGGCGTCCAGCCGGTTCATCAGCCGGGCGTAGACGAAGACCAGGACCACGAAGACGTAGATCGAGCCCTGCTGGGCGAACCAGAACCCCAGCTTGAAGCCCGTGCCGGGGATGCGCACCGCGTTCAGCGGATCCGCCAGCAGGATCCCGAGGCCATAGGAAGCGAAGAACCAGATCGACAGCAGGACCAGCACGTAGCGCAGGTTGCGTCGCCAGTAGGCGCTCAGGTCGGGATCGGCTCCCTCCGTCGCCGTCCCTGCCTTCGCCCCCGCCGAACCGCCTCCCCGGCCCGCCGTCACCTACATCAGCCCCCCGACGACCCCGTCGTCCGAGACGGACATGGAGAGGGCGGCGGGCTTGGCTCCCAGGCCCGGCATCGTCATGATCGCGCCGGTCTTGGCCACTACGAAGCCTGCGCCGGCGGAGGGCGTCGCCTCTCGCACCGTGATCCGGAAGCCCCTGGGGCGTCCCAGCAGCGCCGGGTTGTCGGAGAACGAGTACTGGGTCTTGGCGATGCACACCGGCGCCTTCGCCAGCCCGAAGGACTCGAGCCGGCCCAGCTCGTCCTCGACCCCCGTCAGGAAGTCGACCCCGTCGGCGCCGTAGATTCGGGCGGCCACGGTTTCGATCTTCCGGGCCAGGGGCATCTCGTCGGGGTAGAGGGGCTGGAAGTCGGCGGTTCCGCTGTGGGCCATCTCCCATACGGCGTCGGCCAGCTCCAAGCAACCTTCGCCGCCGCCGCCATGTGGGTTCGCCTCCACGGCCGCCACGCCCCGGGCCTTGCAGCCGTCCAGCAACGTCGCCACCTCTGCCGGCGTGTCGCTGGCGAAGCGGTTGAGGGCGACGACGGCCGGCACCCCGAACTTCCCCACGTTCTCCACGTGGCCGAAGAGGTTCGCCATCCCCCGCTCGAGGGCCGCCACGTCTTCCTGGGCCAGCTCGTCTTTGGACGCGCCCCCGTTCATCTTGAGCGCCCGGATCGTGGCCACGATCGCCACCGCGTCGGGCCGCAGCCCGCCCAGCCGGCACTTGATGTCGAAGAACTTCTCGGCCCCCAGGTCGGCGCCGAAGCCCGCCTCGGTCACCACCACGTCTCCGAGCTTCATCCCGGAGCGGGTGGCGATCAGGGAGTTGCAGCCGTGGGCGATGTTCGCGAACGGCCCTCCGTGGACGAACGCCGGCGTGCCGCCCAGCGTCTGCACCATGTTGGGGTGCACGGCGTCCTTGAGGAGGATCGTCATGGGCACGTCGGCGCCGATGTCGCGGGCCCGCACCGGCTCGCGGGTTCGGGTGTAGCCGACGATGATCTCGCCCAGCCTCTTCTTGAGGTCCGCCAAGTCGCGGGACAGGCAGAACACCGCCATGACCTCGGACGCGGCCGTGATCATGAAGCGGTCCTGGCGGGGGATGCCGCCGAAGGGACCGCCCAGGCCGATCACCACGTCCCGGAGCGCCCGGTCGTTCATGTCCACTGCCCGGCCCCACGTGATCCGGCGGTGGTCCAGCCCCGTGGAGTTGGGTCGGAAGAGGTGGTTGTCGAGCATCGCCGAGAGCAGGGCGTGCGCCGACGTGATGGCGTGAAAGTCGCCGGTGAAGTGGAGGTTGATCTCCTCCATCGGCACCACCTGCGACCACCCGCCGCCCGCGGCTCCCCCCTTGATCCCGAACACGGGGCCAAGCGACGGCTCGCGGATGCACAGCATGGGGTTGCGCCCCCGCAGCGTCAGGGCGTCGGCGAGGCCCACCGAGGTTGTCGACTTGCCTTCGCCGGCGGCGGTGGGGCTGACGCCGGTGACCAGCACCAGCTTGGGCGAGCGGTCGGGCCTGGAGTCGATCACGTCCAGGGGAACCTTGGCCTTGTAGTGGCCGAAGAGCTGGATATCGTCCTGGGAGAGCCCGACCTTGGCGGCGATCTCGGTGATCGGCTTGATCTTGTGGGCCTGCGCGATGGCGATGTCGGAGAGCATTAGGTTGGGCTCGCGTGAGGCATGGTGGAGTTCGGGAGCGGCGAGTCGGTCCCCGCAAGGACTCGGGCGCTTCTACTTGCGGCGGGGCGGGGGAGCGGAGAGCCGCAGGGTCTGGCGAACGACTGGGAGTTTGGCGAACCACGCGGGGCCGTGCAAGGCGGACCGGGGCCGCGGCGGCCGGAAGACTTCCCGCGGCTGCCGGCCCAGGCCGGCGATTCCGCAGCGGCTGCAAGGGACCCTGGAGGGCGTCAATCCAGCTCGAACGAGTCCTTGTACTCCACGGCCAGCGCCGGGTCCTGCGCCTCCTTCCACAGCAAGCAGTTGCCGATGGCCAGGCAGTCGATGTCGGTGCCCATGAAGCAGCGGAAGGCGTCCTGCGGCGTGCACACGATCGGCTCGCCGCGGACGTTGAAGCTGGTGTTGACCACGACGGGACAGCCGGTTCGCGCCCTGAACGCCTCGATCAGGGCGTAGTAGCGAGGGTTGGTGTCGGCGTGGACCGTCTGCACCCGCGCCGAGTAGTCCACATGGGTCACGGCGGGAACCTCGGAGCGAGGCACGTTCAGCAGGTCGAGCCCGAAGAACCCCTTTTCGGTCTCCGACATGACCCGTCGGCGCTTGGAGTTCACTCCGGCCACCAGCAGCATGTAGGGGCTGTCGGCGTCCATCTCGAACCACTCCGCCAGGTCGGGCCGCAAGACGCTGGGGGCGAAGGGCCGGAACGACTCCCGGAACTTGACCTTGAGGTTCAGCGTCCGCTGCATGGTCGGCGACCGAGGGTCCCCCAGTATCGACCGGTTGCCCAGCGCCCGGGGTCCGAACTCCATCCGGCCCTGGAACCAGCCCACCACCTTGCCCTCCACCAGCGCCGTCGCCACGGCGTCGGTCAGCGCAGCGTCGGCGAGCGTCTCGTAGCGCCCGCCCGCGGCGTCGAGGGCGTCCTCGATCTCGTCCTGGCCGAACTCGGGTCCCAGCAGCGCCCCGCGCATGGCGTCCCGGCCGGCTCCTCCCCCGGTGTCGCGGGGCTCCCCGAAGAGCCGGTGGCTGGCGGCCAGCGCCGCGCCCAGGGCGCCCCCGGCGTCGCCCGCGGCCGGCTGCACCCAGAGTTCGTCGAAGCTGCCGTCCCGCAGGACCTTGCCGTTGGCCACGCAGTTGAGGGCGACGCCTCCGGCCAGGCAGAGGTTCGGAATGCCCGTTTCCTTCCGCAGGGAGCGGGTCATGCGCAAGATCGCCTCTTCCACCACGGCCTGGATCGACGCCGCCAAGTCCATGTGCCGCTGCTCCAGCGGCTGCTCCGGCGACCGTGGCGCCCCGCCGAAGAGCGCGTCGAAGCGGTCGTTCGTCATGGTCAGTCCGGTGCAGTAGTTGAAGTAGCGCATGTCGAGGCGGAACGAGCCGTCGGGCTTCAGGTCGATCAGGTTGTCCAAGATCGCCTGCGCATGCTTCGGCTCGCCGTACGGCGCCAGCCCCATGACCTTGTACTCGCCGGAGTTGACCCGGAATCCGGTGTAGTAGGTGAAGGCGGTGTAGAGGAGCCCCAGGGAGTGAGGGAAGTGAATCTCCCGAACCGTCTCCAGCTCCGTCCCACGACCCACGGCCACCGAAGTCGTGGCCCATTCGCCCACCCCGTCCATGGTGAGCACGACGGCCTCGCGGAAGGGCGACGGATAGAAGGCGCTGGCCGCATGGGACTGATGGTGCTCGGCGAAGAGCAGCTTCCCGCCCCACTCCACGTCCGGGTCGAGTTCCTCCAGCTTTTCGACCAGCCTGCCCTTCTGGAAGAGCTTCTCCTTGATCCACACCGGAATCGCCCTTCCGAACGATCGAAAGCCCCGGGGCGCGAAGGCGATCGCCGTCTCCACGAGCCGCTCGAACTTGAGGAAGGGCTTGTCGTAGAAGACGACGTGATCCACTTCCGCCGGCGCGACTCCCGCGTGGTCCAGACACCAGGCGACGGCGTTGGACGGATAGCCTGCGTCGTGCTTCGTGCGAGTGAAGCGCTCTTCCTGCGCGGCTGCGACGACCCGACCGCCCTCGACGAGGGCGGCGGCGCTGTCGTGGTAGAAGGCCGATACGCCGAGGAAGCGCACCCGACGGGCTAGAAGACCGTGTAGACCATCGGGGCGATGGCGCTGCCCTGGCTCAGGACGATGAGGCTGCCCAGCAGAAGCAGCGTGAAGATGACCGGGAAGAGCCAGTACTTCTTGCGTACCCGCAAGAAAGCCCAGAACTCCCGCAGAAACCCGATTGTCGTCGAAGCGAACTTCATGAAGACGTCTCCTGGTGGTCGTTGCATACTTCCGGGTTGTCCTCGACGTACTCGAGCACCGCCTCGGCCGCCCATCGGTGACCGGCGGCGTTCCAGTGGCCGTCGCGGGCCCAGTGGCCGTCTGCGGGCTTGTGGCCCAGGCTGGAGATGTAGTCGACCTGATCGATCACCGGCACTTGGACCGCGGCGGCGATCGTCGCCATCAGGTCGAATGCTCCACGCCCGACGAGCGTGGTCATGGCGTGCGAGGCCAAGACGACAACCGCGGCCCCGTCGCGGTCGGCCCGTTCCTTGAACTGCGCCATCCCGAAGGCGGCGTACTCCATCGACTCCTTGAACACGCTCGGCAGCGTGTCCCAGGCCGGGAAAGTGTGGAAGTTGGCCATCGAGGTCGGCCGCCACCCGTCGAGCGACGCGCGGTAAGCGGGGCGCTCGATCAGCGCGTCCACTCTGGCGGCAAGCATCCGGGAGTCCGCGTGGTTGTTCACGCGTTCCATGACCTCGTCCAGCCAAGCCGCGAGGTACGAGATCCTGCTCGGCCCGTCCAGAGCCCGCGCGAGCCAGGGCTGCCGGCCCGCCCCGGTGTCCGGCAAGAGCTTTGCAGGTTCGGGATGAGGCGGCCGAAGTTCGATCGTGCCGTCGTCGTCGCGCCGGGCGCCGGTGTACCCCGGATAGCGGTCCGGGTCCCATCCTGTGTTCAGCGCATGAAGTACCGGCGAGCTGTCCATCAGGTCGTTTGGAACGTATACGAGCACGACGAGGTTTGGACGCAGGCGCCGCGCGTATGCGTCGTACCACGCCAGCTGTTCGATCTGCCCCGATCCGCCCCGCCCGTAGGCCGTCGCGGTCAGGTTCAGGTTCGGCAGCCGTTCGGCGGCGAGTTCGGGCAGCCGTACTTGAAGCTTTTCGTCGGTGTGGACTTCCTTTGCATCCACGAACGAGTCGCCGAAGATCGCAACGTGGCAACTGGCCGCAGCGCTGTCCGGATCGGGAGGGTCCCGGTCCAGGAAGCCGAGGCGGTTGGTCCGGTCGGTGGTCCAGAAGTCGAACCGATTGGTGTAGCGGATCTCGGTGTTCGGTTCCTTCAGCACGCCCACACCGGGCACGACGACTTCTGGCACGTTCGACGTCATGAAGGGCACGGAGAGTCGGAAGCACGTCTCGCCGACAACGGCGGCCGCAAAAAGCGCCGCGCCCAGCACCAACCCGTTTCGGACGATCAGCCGCGAGAAGCGACGGGAGCCGCCGCCGTCGACACGTGCCATGGACTACTCTAGTACTGGTTGCGCATGGAGTCGGGCGGCGGACCGGGGGGCGAGCGCCGCACCCAGTAGCTCTCCGCCGCCGGGTCGCGTCGCAGCCGCAGAACGTCCTTGCCCACTGCCCGGAGCAGGAGGCCAGTGGGCGTGACCGCCACCACGTAGATCATGCCCATGACTACTGGACTTGCTATTCGGTGCAGGATCAGCCCGAAGCGGAACCAAAGCTTGTTGAACGGGGCGAGCCAATCCGCCTTTGCGAGCGCCACCGCCAGCACCGTTCCCGACGAAAGCAGGGCCCAAGCCGAAGGCCCTTCGCCGCGAAGCAGCGGGAAAAGACCGATCGCCGCGAAGAGAACGGCGAAGACGATGCCGAACCCCCGATTGGACCCCATCTGGACGGGGCCCGCATAGCCGGACAGCTCGAGCGGAGACGATGTTCGGGTGGGCGGAGGGGCCATCGTGATCCAGCGGGGACGAGCGCAATTTCGGGGAGAACGACGCCAATGGCGGCCAACCTAAGCCTAGTCCGCCGGCGCCCATGGGTCAAGGACAGGCGCGGTCGGCGGTCGAGGACAGCCGCTCGGCGCGGCGCTCTAGCGTCGGGACGCCCTGACGACGTCCACTGGGCACACCTTCAGCTCGGCGGTGTGGGTGACCGGGTCGTAGCCGCCGCCGGTGAGGACGTTGACGGGCACGTCGTCGAACGAGAACGAAGCGAACACCGTTCCTTGGGGAGACCTCGTCGTCGCCTTGACCTTGATCCGGACGCTGCCCCGAGCGCTGCGCATCTCGGCCCAGCTTCCGTCGGTAAGGCCGAGGCGGGCCATGTCGGCGGGGTGCATCTCCAGCGCTTCCTCCGGGGCCAGGAAGTCGATCCCCGATGAGCGGCCGGTCTGGGTCCGGGTGTGGTAGGACGGCAGCCGCCTCCCGGTCGTGAGCCAGATCGGGTAGTCGTCCGACACGCTTTCCGCCGGGTCCCGATAGCGGATCTCCCTGAAGATTCCCCGGCCGTTCTCGAAGCGCTCCTCGTGAAGCCTGGGGGTGCCGGGGTGGCCGGCATGGGGCACCGGCCACTGGTACTCGCCGTCTTCGATCCGGTCCCAGTCCAGTCCAGCGTAGATCGGCGAGAGGGCGCACAGCTCGTTGAACACCTCCTTGGCCGACTCGAACTCGAAGCCCTTCCATCCCATCCGCTGCGCCAAGCGCGACACGATCCACCAATCCGGCCTTGCCGAGCCTGGAGGCGGGACCGCCGCCCTCAGCCGCTGCACGCGCCGCTCGGTGTTGGCGCACACGCCGTCGGTCTCGGCCCAGCCCGTGGCGGGGAACACCACGTCGGCCATCTCGGCGGTCTCGGTCATGAAGAGGTCGATCACCACCAGGCACTCCAAGCTCTCCAGGGCGTGCCGGCAGTGGTGGCGGTCCGGGTCCGACACCAGGGTGTTCTCGCCGTCCACGATCATGGCGCGGATCTCGCCGCCGGCCCGCTCCAGGGCCGTGACCTTGGTCATGCCTTCCGCCAGGTCCGTCTCGCGCCCGTAGGCCCGAGCGAACTTGGCCTGCGCCGCCGGGTCCAAGACGGACTCGAAGCCCGGGTAGTGATTCGGCAGAGCCCCGCTGTCGCCGGCCCCCTGAATGTTGTTCTGTCCCCGCATCGGGTTCACGCCCGTGCCTTCGCGCCCGATGTTGCCGGTCATCAGCGCCAAGTTGCAGAGGCTCTGGACGTTGTCCACGCCGCAGATGTGCTCGGTGATCCCCAGCGTGTAGTAGATCGCGCCCTGTTCCGCTCTCCCGTACCACATCGCCGCCTGCTCGATCTGCTCCGCCGGCGTCTCGCAGATCTCGGAGGCCCACTCCGGGGAAAAGTGCTCCACGTGCTTCAGGAACGCGGGGCCGCCGGTGGTTCGCGCCGCCATGAAGGCTTCGTCCACCAGCCCCTCCCTTGCGATCACGTGGGCCATTGCCAGAAGGAGGGCCACGTCGGAGCCGACCCGGATCGGCAGGTGCAGGTCCGCCAAGTCGGCCAGGGGAACGCGCCGGGGGTCCGCCACGATCATCTTGGCGCCCCGCGCCAGAGCCCGCTTCAGCCGCGTGGCCGCCACCGGGTGGCACTCGGTCATGTTCGTCCCGATGCAGAAGAAGACGTCGGGCTTCTCCATGTCCGCCAAGGGGTTCGACATCGCCCCTCGTCCGATCGTTGCCGCCAGACCGGCGACTGTGGGGGCGTGTCAGGCTCGGCTGCAGTTGTCGATGTGGTTGGTCCCGAGCCCGGCCCGGAAGAACCGCTGCATCATGTAGGCGGCCTCGTGGGGGGCTCGGCCCGACGCGATTCCGTACACGGCGTGCCGCCCGTGCTCTTCCACCACTTCCGAGAGCCCCTCCGCCGCCCGGTCCAGCGCCTCGTCCCACCCCGCGGGGCGCAGTCGTCCGGTGCCGGCGTCGCGGACGAAGGGCGTGGAGAGCCGGTCCGGATGGTGCACGAAGTCGAAGGCGTACTGGCCCTTGACGCACAGCGCCCCTTCGTTGGCGGGCCCGTCCATGGCCGGCAGGACCCCCACGAGCTTGTCGCCGCGGGTCATCAGGTCCACCGAGCAGCCGACGCCGCAGTAGGTGCACACGGTGCGGGTGGTCCTGGTCTCGCCGGGGAGCTCGCTGCCGGCCAGCGCCTTCAGGTCGCCCAGCGCGCCGGTGGGGCAGGTCTGGACGCACTGGCCGCAGAAGGTGCACGACGAGTCCTTCAGAACGCCGGCGAACTCGGTGACGATCTGCGTGTCGAAGCCCCGGTTCGCGATCGAGATCGCGTAGTCGCCCTCCTGCTCGGCGCACACCCGCACGCACCGGTAGCACGAGATGCAGTTCTCGTAGTCGCGCTTGATGAAGGGGTTGTCGTCGTCGAGGCGGCTCGCTCCCGAGGTCGCGCCCGCGAAGCGGCCGGTGCGGGCGTCGCAGCGGTCGAGCAGCCGGGCCGTCTCCTGGGAAGCGTAGCCATGAAGGGGATCCACGTCCGCGTCCCGGTTCTCCGACGCCACCAGCTCCATGAGCACGCGCCGGTCCGCCTCGACCGCGGGGGTCCGGGTGCGCACCACCATCCCGTCGGCGGCCCTGGTCGTGCAGGACGCCACCGGGTTGCGCGCTCCCTCCAGCTCCACCACGCACAGCCGGCAGCCGCCGAAGGGCTCCAGCCGGGGGTCGTAGCAGAGCGACGGAACCTCCCGCCCGTGGCGCTGGGCGAGGTCGTAGAGGGTTTCGCCAGGGTCGAAGGCGACGGTCTCGCCGTCCAAGGCAAGGGTGGGGCGAGCCGCCGCCGAGCCGTTCGTCCTCATCGTCCCTCCCCTTTCTCCACATGGCTCCTGACCTGCTCCGGGAAGCACCGCAGCAGACTCTCGGTCAGAAGGGGCGCCGCCTGGCCCAAGCCGCACGCGCTCGTTCGCTTCATGGTAGCGTTCAAGTCCGTCACTTCGTCAAGCCACTCGTCCAGTCGCTCCGGACCTCCGCCCTCGAGCCGCTCCACGAGCCGACGGGTGCCGATCCGGCAGGGAAAGCACTTCCCGCACGACTCCTCGGCGAAGAACTCCATCGCCTCGCGCGTCTCCGCCACCATCTCCCGGGAGTCGTCGTAGGCGATGATTCCTCCCGCGCCCAAGAAGCTGCCCTTTGCCCGGACCGCCGGCTCGTCCAAGGTGACGTCGATCTCCGACCCGGCCAGAAAGCCGCCCGAGAGCCCGGCCATGGTGACCGCCTGGAAGGAGCGTCCCGAGGGAGGCCCTCCTGCCGCGCCCTCGAGGAGCTTCCGCAAGGGATACCCGATGGGCACCTCGTAGTTGCCGGGCCGCCGCACGTCGCCCGAAAGGCTGATCACCTTCGTGCCCGCGTGCTCGCCCAGCCCCAGTCCCCTGTACCACTCGGCTCCACGGGCGACGATCGGCGCGGCCGACGAGAGGGTCTCCACGTTGTTGACCGCCGTGGGCAGGTTCTCGTAGCCGTGAGTCACCGGGTACGGGGGACGGTTCCGAGGAAAGGGATGCTTGCCCTCCAGGGAGTTGAGCAGGGACGTCTCCTCGCCGCAGATGTAGGCCCCCGCGCCTCGCCGGACGACCACGCTGAAGGAGAATCCGGAGCCCATCACTTCGTTCCCCAGCACTCCCGACGCTTCCGCTTCCGAGATCGCTTCCTCCAGCACGTGGACCGTCTCCGGGTACTCGTAGCGCAGGTACACGAACCCTCGCTCCGCGCCGGTGGCGTACGCCGCCAAGGCCATTCCCTCCAGCATTCCGTGGGGATCGTGGTCCATGAGGACTCGGTCCTTGAAGCACCCGGGCTCCCCTTCGTCGGCGTTGCACACCACCGTCTTCGGCCGACGTGGAGCCTCGGCCACCGCCCGCCACTTCCGTCCTGTGGGGAAGCCCGCGCCCCCCCGCCCGGCGAGCCCGCTCCGGTCCACCACGTCCAGGACCTCTGCCGGCGTCATCCGGGTCACCGCCTTGGCCAGGGCCTCGTAGCCTCCCTGGCCCCGGTAGCCCTTCAGCGTGGCCCTCCCGGGGGAACGGATCCCGGCGAAGACGCACTCCTCCGCGCCGTCGGGCGGAGGCTGCGGCAGGGGCGAGGGCTCGCTCGTCAAGACGCCCCCCGGCTCGGCCGTCAGCACGGAGTTGCCTTGCAGGACGGGAACGGGCGCGTCGCAGCGGCCCGGGCAGGGCATGGCGACCGGGTTCCGGCCCTCGGCCCTCAGCTCTGCCAGGACGGTTCCGGCGCCGTGGTGGCGGCACACCGGTCCAGTGCAGACCCGGGGCCGCTCCAGTCCGCCCTGGTCCCGGGAGAAGTGGTGGTAGAAGGTCACGGTGCCGAAGAGGTCGGCGACGGGGATCCTCAACCCGGTCGAGACGGCCCGGACCGCGTCCTCCGACAAGTGGCCGTCCCGCTCGTGGAAGGCGTGGAGGAGCGGAAGAAGCGGCGCCGGCTCGCTCCGCCATCGGTCCAGAAGCTCTTGGTTGGTGGCTCTTGACATGCCGAACCGAGGGTGGAGGTTCGTGGCGAAAGCGCCAGTGTCGAAACATATGTTCCGCCGCGCGGCTTCGGAAAGGGCGCTCGGGCGGCCGCGCCAGGTGGAAAGTCGGGCCGAGGGAGGGGAACTTTGACGCCATGAACGCCAGACGAAGGGCTGCCCGTGTTCGGGTGCGCCGCCTGAGGAACGGCGGGTTCTCGCGACGGGCCGACCAAGTGGCCGTCGAGGAGCCGATGGAGGTGCGCGTCGAGGTCCCGTCGCCGGCCGGGCCCCGGGAGCATCCGGTCGCCGTCACCATGCGGACCCCGGGCGACGACTTCGAGCTGGCCGTCGGCTTCCTCGTCACCGAGGGATTGGTGTCCGGTCCCGATGCCGTGGCGGCGGTGCGCTACTGCCAGGACGTGGAGCCGCAGGAGTACAACGTGGTGACGGTTTCGACGAGCGGCGCAGCCGGCTTTGACGCCTCGGGCTTGACCCGCAACTTCTACGTCACGTCTTCCTGCGGCGTCTGCGGCAAGGCGTCTCTGGAGGCGGTGGAGGTGATGGGGTGCGGGCCCGTAGAGGGGAAGGGCTTCACGATCGACGAAGCGGCGCTGCGAGCGCTGCCGGGGCGCCTTCGGGCAGCCCAGCGGGTCTTCGAGCGAACGGGGGGGATCCACGCCGCGGGCCTCTTCGACGCTTCCGGCGAGGTCTCGCTGGTTCGGGAGGACGTGGGCCGCCACAACGCGGTCGACAAGGCCGTCGGGGCGCTGGCGCTTGCCGGCGAGCTCCCCGGCGACGGGCTTGGGCTGGTCGTGTCGGGGCGCACCTCCTTCGAGATCCTTCAGAAGGCGGCGATGGCCGGCTTCCCCGTCGTGGCGGCCGTGGGCGCTCCCTCCAGCCTGGCGGTGGCGTTCGCCCGGCGCTTCAACATGACTCTCACCGGCTTCACCACCCAGGGCGGCTGCAACCTCTACGCCGGCGAGGCGCGGGTCGTGGGCGCGTCCGAGTGACCGGCAAGCTGCTGGGCGCGGTTCTGGCCGGGGGGGCGAGCCGCCGCTTCGGGTCGCCCAAGGCGCTGGCCAAGCTCCACGGACGGCCCCTGTGGAGGCTGGCGGTCGACCGGCTGGAGCCCTTGTGCGCCCGGGTCGTGGTGGTCGGGGCCGATCCCGCGGCGTTCCCCGGGCCGGCCGGCCTCGCCGACGGGGCCGCCGCGCCGAGGGCGCGCGACCGGGTGGAGGCGGCGCCGGATCGGACGCCTGGAGCGGGTCCCCTGGGCGGCGTGGAGGCGGCGCTGGCGCTGGCGGCCCAGGTGGGGCTGGACGGGGCGCTGGCGCTGGCGGTGGACATGCCCTGGGCGCCGGAGGCCGCTCTTCGGCGGCTGGCGGAGGAGTTCGCCGTCGGGGTCGCGGGCGAAGTGCGCCTCCGGGCCCCCCGGAGCGGTCCCCCCTGGGGGTTCGAGCCTCTGTGCGCGGCCTATCCGGTGGGCGTGCTGCCGCGGCTGGAGGCGGCGCTGGCGGCCGGGGTTCGCCAAGCCGGCGCCTTCGCCCGTTCCCAGCGCCCGGCGCTGGTGGAGTGCGGCGTGCCCCGGGAAGCGTTCCGCAGCGTCAACGCCCCCGGCGACCTGCCGCCCCCGACCGTGTCGGTGGTCGGCAACAAGAACTCGGGCAAGACGACGCTGGCGGTGGCGCTGATCGACGAGCTGGCCAGGCGAGGGAGGCGGGTCATGTCCGCGAAGCACGGCCATCGCTTCCGCCTCGACGCTCCGGGAACCGACTCGTGGCGCCACCGCCACGAGGGAGGGGCGGAACGGGTCCTCCTGGCGGGCCCTCGGGAGTTTGCGCTCGTGGGCGAGTGGAGCCCGGATCGGGACGAAGGGGCTCGGCGCGTCGGGTCGCCGCGCGCCCGGCCCGCGCCGCCCTCCTTGGACCTTCTCTTGACGCGCCACTTGGCCGGCGCCGAGATCGTGGTCGCCGAGGGCTTCCGGAACGCCGACGCGCCGAAGATCCAGATCCACCGTTCGGGCGCCCAGCCCGAGCCGGCGTTCCCGCCGGAGGAAGCCCGGTCCGCCGGCGTCCTGGCGGTGGTCACCGACCGCCCGGACCTCCCCTGGCGGCTCCCGGTCTTCGACCCGGACGCCCCGAAGTCGGTTCCGTCCCTTGCCGACTTGGTGGAGGAGGTCCTGCTGTGAGCGCCGACTCGCCCGCCTCTGCCCGCTCGGGTCGCCCGCGAGCCTGCGGCAAGCCGACCGCCGGTCGCCCCGTCGCTCCGAGCCGCCGCGCCCCGCGAGACCCCGACCGGCTTGCTTCCCTGGACGGCTTCCGGGGGCTGGCCGTCGCGGGGATGATCCTGGTCAACAACCCGGGCAGCTGGGATCACGTATACGCTCCTCTCCGCCACGCGGAGTGGCACGGCGCGACTCCCACCGACCTGATCTTTCCTTTCTTTCTCTTCGGCGTGGGCGCGTCGATGTCGTTCTCCTTCGCCGCGCGAAGGGCCCGGGGCGACTCCCGCGCCGCGCTCTGGCGCCACGGCGTCCGCCGGTCCGCAGTGATCTACCTCCTGGGGCTCCTCATGGCGGCGTACCCCCACTTCGATCTTGCCACGGTGCGCCTCACCGGCGTGCTCGCCCGGATCGCGCTCGCGTACTTGGCCGCGGCCACCCTCGTCCTCTCCCTCTCCCGGCGAGCCGTCGCGGGCGCGGCCGCGGCTCTCCTGGCCGGCTACTGGGCGCTGCTGGCGCTGGCGGCCGTTCCCGGCTTCGGTCCCGGCGACCTCTCTCCCGAAGGGAACTTGGCCGCCTACCTGGACCGGCTGCTCCTGGGTCCCCACATCTGGCGGGGCGGGGGAGGAGTCTACGACCCGGAGGGGGCGCTGAGCACCCTGCCGGCGGTGGCCAGCGTCCTGGGCGGGATCTTCGCGGGCGACTTCCTGCGCGCCCGCCGCCGCGGCGTCGCGAGCGCGGCCGCCGCCGTCCCAAGCGCCGTGGGCCGCCACGGCGCCGACGGGCGTGCCAGCCTCGCCATGGTTCTGGCCGGGGCCGCGCTGATCGCCGGCGGCTTGGCTTGGAACGTGGTCCTCCCAGTCAACAAGCCCCTGTGGACCAGTTCCTACGTGGCGTGGAGCACAGGGTGGGCCCTGGTCGTGCTGGCCGTCCTCCACTGGGTCGTGGACGTCCGCGGTTGGCGCAAGTGGGCTCGCCCGCTGGTCGCATACGGAGCCAACCCCATCTTGGTGTTCGTCGCGTCGGGGCTGCTGGCGAAGCAGCTGATCGCGTGGTCCCTCTACTCCCGCATCTACGAAGCAGCGTTCGCGTCGTGGGCCGGGCCGGTCAACGGGTCGCTCGCCTTCGCCGGCGCCGCCGTGGTCCTCTGGCTTGCCGTGGCCTGGGTCCTCCACGCCCGGCGCATCCTGATCAAGGTGTAGGGGCGTCGGCTTCGGAAGGTTCGACGGCGGCGTCCGGCCCCCGAGGCAGCGCACCGGACTTCTCGACTCCCCGGAGGCTCGCGTTGAACTCGGACACCTCCACGAGACGGTTCAGGGCGCCCTGCATCTCGTCGATCTGTTGCTCCAGAAGAGCGAGCCGGCGCTCGGCGAGCCTCGTCGCCTCCTCCGAGCCCTTCCCTTCGAAGTACCGCCCAAGGGCGTCCACGATCGGCTTGAGGGCGTAGCGCGCCGTCAGCCCCGCCACGGGGATGAGCACGATCGAGATGCCCATGATCACGGACACCAAGGCGACGAAGTCGATGGGAAGAACGTTCATGGCCGGCCTCTTCGGGCGTGTGGGATTGCTCGGGCGCGTGGGATTGCGCTTCGGGCGTCGGGAGATCGCGCTTCTTGCGTCGGGAGATCGCGCTTCTTGCGTCGGGGGATCGCGCTTCGGGTGCGCCGGCGGGCGTCGCGAGCTGGTCGCGAGCCGGCCGGAAACTTGGACGATGCTTGTGGAGTATGGGTTTCCCGAGCGGGCGAAGGGCGTCCGCCGACGACCAGGAGGAAACGACGATGAAGACGAGGACGAAGACGAGGGCGACGGAGTTCGAAGGCGCGCCGCGAGCCGACGCGTGGGGGCCGAAGGCGGCGGGGCTGGCGGGGACGTTGGCGGTGGCCGTGTCGGCGGCTTCGACCGTCCCGACGGCTGCGGCCCAAGAAGTGCACCGCCTCTCGGGGCGGGAGGTCGCGGTCTACAACTTGGCGGGCGAAGTGGAGGTCGTGGCCGGGGACGGCCCCGACGTGGTGGTCGAGGTGACCAGGGGCGGCCCCGCCGGCCAGCGGCTCCGGATCGAGACGGGGCGGGCCGGAGGCCGGGAATCCCTTCGGGTCGTGTACCCCGACGACACGATCGTCTACCGGCGCTTGGGCCGCTCCACGTCCACCGTCAGGGTGCGGAGCGACGGAACGTTCGGTGGACGGGGCGGCGGCGAGCGGGTGCGGATATCGGGCCGGGGCAGCGGACTCGAGGCCCACGCGGACCTGGTGGTGCGAGTGCCCCGAGGCGGGTCGGCGGCCGTGCGCTTGGCCGCTGGCCGTGCTCGGGCGGCGGGCGTGGTGGGCGACGTGGAGTTCGACACGTGGTCGGGCCGCGTGGAGGTCGTCGACGTTGCCGGGAACGTGGATGTGGACACGGGCTCCGGCAACGTGACGCTCTCGGGGGTGGAGGGCGTCGTCTCCGCCGACACCGGCTCCGGCTCCGTCGAGATGGACGGCGTGTCCGGGGCGAAGCTGACGGTCGACACCGGGTCAGGTCGCGTGGAAGGCCGCGACGTAGCGGTCGAGCAGCTCCTGGTGGACACCGGGTCGGGCCGCATCCGGCTTGACGAGCTGGTCGCATCCGACGTGGAGTGCGACACGGGCAGCGGCTCCGTGCGCTTGGGCCTTCTCTCCGACGTGGACCGGCTGGTGGTGGACACCGGGTCGGGCGGGGTCCTGGTGGAGGTGCCCGACGGCTTCGGCGCCGAAGTGGAGCTGGACACCGGGGCTGGTCGAATCGACGTGGAGGCGCCGGCGAACGTCTCTCGGTCCAAGCGGGACCACTTCCGAGGGGTCCTCGGCGACGGACGCGGCAAGGTGGTGATCGACACAGGCTCCGGCGGGATCACGATCCGCCGCCGGTAACCCCAGGGGGGACCGGCCCCCCGCGCCCCTTGCCGCGGAGACGAACCACAACGTGGTCACCGGCCACGGTTCGGCTCCCGCGTGGCCTTGCCGCCGCCTTCGGCGTGAGGGCTCCCGGCCGGCGCCGGCCGGGAGCCCCTGCGCGCCCTTACCGCCGGCGGATCGGAATGTCGACCTGGTAGCCTTCCCAGCGCAGGACCAGCGTGGCGGCGTCGGCGCCGGCGTCCTCGAACGAGAAGTTCAGGGTCTCCGTGTGCTCGTGGGCCGAGACGGAGACCTCGCCGGAGCCCACGTCGTCCGCCGCGACGCCCGGGCCCATGTTGGCGCCCCACCGTTCCGCGACGCCGTTGACGAAGATCCGCCAGGAATCCCGATCGGGGAGCGCGTACAGCGAATAGGAGCCCGCGTCCACGTCGACACCCGCCACCGAGGCCGCGAACGGCAGGTGGAGTGCGGTCGCTTCGTTGGCTCCCATCCGCCAGTTCTTCTCCCCGTAGGGGTAGCTGTGGGCCTCGCCCTCGCCGCCGATGAACGTCCGGCCTTTCGCCGACGGAGCCCCGTAGCAGAGCTTGACTTGGTCGCCGCCGATCTCGACGACCGCGGAGTCCATGGGACTGGGCCTCTCGCTGGGCGACGGGGTGCCCGAACGCACCCAGCAGTTCTGGGCCTGGATCGACGCCGGCGCGACGACGGCGACGGCGAACGCGAACGCGAAGAGCTTCTTCACTAGTGCCTCCTTGCCTCTTTCAGGGCTTGGTACCCTCTTCAGGGCTTGGTACTTGGATGGCGAGGTTGTCTTGGGAACGCGCCGAGGGCGCTCCTCGAATCTATGGAATCGGCGGAATCTGTGGAATCGGCTCCGGCGGGGCCAGTGGCGGCGTCGGACGCCGGTCCCGGGCGCCGGTGCGGCCGCGACGGTTGACCCTTGCGCCACCAAGTCCCTACATTGTTGCATCGTCCTTGGCCGGGACCTCCCGGCGCGTCCGGTGCGGGACAGACTGCGCTGGACGAGGGTGGACATCTTCTTGAACTCGCAGGGGGAGACGAGAGACATGAGAGGTTGGTGGGTACGCTTCGGGATCGCGGGAGCAGGCGCGCTCGTCCTGCTTGCCGGGTCTCTGACGGCGGAGTCGCGCGCGCAGACCGCGGAGCGCTACCGGGTCATGGTCACGAACCTGAAGCCCGGAGAAGACTCCGACGACGACTTCGGCAAGGACTTGGCGAAGGAGCTGCGGAAGCTCATCAACGAGTACCCGACTCATCAGCCTGTCGAAGAGCGCGAGATCAAGGACAAGGCCAAGGAGTACGGGCTCGACATGGACGAGCTGGACTGCATTCGGGCGGTCCAGCTGGCGACCCAGATGAACGTCCAGCTGGTCTTCTGCGGAGGATACGTCGAGAACAAGCAGACCAAGGAGCTCTCCCTGTCGGGCGTGAAGTTCGCCGTGCCGGGCGGCCCCGAGTTTACCATCGCCGACCGCACGTGGGGCGAAAAGCAGCACGAGGCGGCCGCCGCCGAGGTCTCGGAGGCGTTCGAGACGTACGTGACCCAGGAGCGCCTCCGTACGTTCTGCCAGGACTACTACAACTCCAAGGACTGGACGGGGGCCGAGACGAACTGCCTCCAGGCGCTCGAGATGAACCCCGCCGACGCCGACGTGCGACTGATCTACGCGATGGTCCTCAGGGAAGATGGACGGCACGAAGAGTCCTACGCCGAGGCCCTCAAGGTCGTCGAACAGGACCCGCTCAACGAGCAGGCCCTCCAGCTGGCCGGCTACCAGGCCACCCAACTGGGTCTTCGCGACGAGGGCCGAGAGCACTACACGCGCTACCTCCAGCTGGACCCGACGAACGCCGCGGTGCGGATGAACGTCGCCTACGAGCTGGCGACGGCCGGCGACCCCGAGGGCGCGATGCTCCTGATCGAGGAGGGACTGGGGCTGGAGGCCGACAACGTGGACCTGCTGCTCCAGCACGCCGCCTTTGCGACCCGAGCCGCCCAGGACCTGCGCGGCGACGCCTCGGCCGAGGAGCCGCTCTCCCCTGAAGTGGCCGAGCTCTACCGGAAGGCGCTGGCCTCGTACGAGAGCGCCTACGACGTGCAGGGAGAGGAGATGGACGGCGGCCACCTGCGGAACATGATCGCCGCCTACTACCAGCTCGAGCAGCTGGACGACGCGGTCGAGATGGCCGAGCGCTCGTTGGAGACTCACGCCGAGGAGGTCCAGCTCTGGTCGCTGTACGCCGACATCCTCAAGCGGTCCGACCGCCTCGACGACGCCGTGGCGGCGCTGGGCGAGCTGGAAAGCCGAGACCCGGACTACCCGAACGTCAACGCGCGGCAGGGAAGCTGGCTTCTGGAAGCAGGACGCGAGGACGACGCCTTCCCGTACCTGCAGCAGGCGGTGGAGAAGGGCGAGCAGAGAGCGGACAACATCGCCATGATGCTCTTCGCCACGGGTCACCGGAAGGGCATCGCGCCCACTTCGAAGGACTGGCCCTACGCGCTCCGCCTCATTGGGCTGGCGAAGCGGTTCGAGGACGAAGTGGAGGAGAACACGGCCGGCACGCTGGACTTCTGGCACGGCTACGTCCTCTACAACCAGGGCAAGGAAGAGGAGACGCCCCAGACCCTCCAAACGGCCCAGTCCACGCTGCCCAAGTTCCAGGAGGCCGCGCGGCTCTTCGGGCTGCGGCGAGTTGCCGCGTACGCCGCCAGCCAGCCGACGATCGACCTTCAGGTCTTCCGGGACGCGACCCAGCAGTACATCGAGATTCAGTCGGCGATCATCCAGCGGGGGAACTGACAGGCCGCTCCCCCTGGACGGACGCCGAAAGGGCGCCGCGGGCCGACCGGGCTCGCGGCGCCCTTTTTCGTGCCCCCTGGAGGCGAGCTCGCGGCCCTCTCCCGACTGCCGCCAAGTCTCCGCACGGCCCCTGACGCTCTTCCTTGCTCTTGGGGTCGCGTTCCGCTCCTTCCGCCCGACTCGCAGGGTCTCTCTGGATTTTTCGCTTGCGAAGGGGGACGTAGTGTATTAAAGTGGGACGTTGTGGGATGAAATGGGGAAACAGACCATGTCCGGACTACTAGGCCGCCACGAATTCCAGATCGACGCCAAGGGGCGCGTGAGCTTCCCGGCGGCGTTCCGCCGGAGCGTGTCCGGAAGTCCCATGGTCCTCCTCCTCCAGTGGCAGCGGACCCATCTGGAGCTCTACCCGGAGGAGACCTGGAAAGAGATCCGTCAGAAGCTGCTGGAGCACAGGAAGGCTCGGAAGGACGGCGGCGCCTACCTGCGCACGGTCACTTCCAGCGCCGTGGAGGTGGAGCCCGACCCCGCCGGCCGCATCCGCATTCCGGTGCGGCTTCGCGAGCAGGCGGGCCTGCAGGACGCCGTGCTCTTCGTCGGGGCCGTCGACCGGATCGAGCTCTGGAACACGGACCGCTTCGAGGAACAGGTGGCGTCTCGGGAGACGGAAGATGACGACTTCGCCGCGCAGATCTTCTCGTGACGAAGCGCCGCGTGGAGCATCCCCCGGGGACGCCGAGGAGCACCACCGCCCGGTGCTGGTGGAGAAGGTCGTGAGCTGCTTGGCCGGCGAAGGAAGCGACTCCGGCGGCGGACTGCTGCTGGACGGCACGGTGGGCGGGGGCGGTCACGCCGCGGCGCTGCTGGAACGCCGTCCCGAAGGCCGACTTCTGGCGGTGGACCGGGACCCGGAGGCGCTGGCCGCGGCCCGGCGGCGCCTCTCCCCCTTCGCCGGGCGGGTGCGCCTGGCGCGCATGTCCTTCCGGGAGGCGGCACGGGACGCGGAAGCCCGGGCCGCGGGGCTGGCCGGCGCCCTCCTGGATCTGGGGGTCAGCTCCCGGCAGCTCGACGACGACGGCCGGGGCTTCACCTTCCGCCGGGGCGCGCCGCTGGACATGCGCATGGACCCGGCGGCGCCGGAGACCGCCGCCGCCTTCCTGGCGTCGGCGTCGCGGACCGAGCTCCTGGGTGCTCTCCGGGAGGGAGGAGCGCCCCGACCGGCGGCGATGGCGGGGCGCATCGTCCGGCGCCGGGAGGCCCGGCCCTTCCGGACCAGCGACGACCTGGTGGCGGCGTTGGAGTCGACGCTGGGCCGGCGCGCCGCGCAGTCGGAGAAGGCGCGCCTCTTCCAAGCGGTGCGGATGCGAGTGAACGACGAAGTGGGGGCGCTGAAGGAGGCGCTGCCCGCGATTCGGGAGTTGCTGCGCCCAGGCGCCGTCCTCGTGGTGGTGTCCTACCACTCGGTGGAGGACCGGATCGTGAAGCGCGCCTTCAGGTCGTGGAGCGAGCCGGGGGCCGACGCGCCCCGCCGCCTGCCCGTGCGGGGCGGGGACGGCTCGGCGGGGCGAGCGCTGAACCGGAGGCCGGTCGTCCCCGACGCCCGGGAGGTGGCGGCCAACCCCCGCGCCCGCTCCGCCAAGCTCCGGGCTTGGAGGCGCGCAGCATGAAGGGGAGGCGTCCCATGAGCCGCCGCCGCGCGGCCGGCCGCGTCGCCGTCGCCCTCGCGGCCGTGCTGGGCGCTCTGGCCCTGGTGGCGTGGCGGCAGTCCCAGGCGCGGGAGACGATGGCGCAGCTGGAGGAGGTGGTCAGGGAGTTGGCGGTTGCGGCCGACGAGAAGGAGGAGCTGGTCCGCCTTCTGGCCCGGGTGGAAGGGCGGGCGTGGGTCGCCGCCGAGGCCGCCCGCCGCCTGGGGCTGCGTCCCCCACGGGACGGAGAGGTGGTGATTCCGTCGGGGGGCGACTGGTGAGCCGGGCGGGCAGGAAGCGCGTCCAGTACCGGAGGGTCGGCGCTCGGCGACGCGCCCTGCTCCTGTCGTGGATCGGCCTGAGCGGCGTTCTGGTGGTTCGCTTGGCGGAGGTGCAGGTGATGGAGCGCGGCGAGTGGGCGAGGGAAGCCCTGGGGCAGCACCAGAAGAGCAAGGTCGTCCCCGCTCCCCGGGGCCGAATCCTGGACCGAAACGGGGGCGAGCTGGCGGCCAGCCGCTGGCGGGCGGAGGTGGGGGTCGCGCCCAACGAGCTGGAGAACCGCGAGGTGGCGGCGGCGGCCTTGGTGGAGAACCTGGGGGTTGGTCCCCGCACGGCGCGACGGGTCACGGCGGGCGGGCGGGGGTGGCACGTGGTCCCGGGGCGCTACTCCATGACCCAGGTCGCGCGGATGAGCGGGCTGCGGGGAGTGTACGTCGAGGGGGAGCTGCACCGCCTCTACCCGCGGAACGAGCTGGGCCGGGGTCTGCTGGGCACGGTCCAGGACGGAGCGGGAGCGGGCGGCGTCGAGCAGTCGATGGACTCGGTGCTGGCGGGGCGCGCGGGCCGGCAGATCGTCGCCCGGGACAACCAAGGCCGAGACATCCCCGGCCGCGTGCTGACCGTGGAGGAGCCGGTGCCGGGTCGGGACGTGGTCCTGACGATCGACATGGACCTGCAAGCCGTGGCCGAGGACGTTCTTTCCGCCGCGGTGGACTCGGCCTCGGCCCGCGGCGGCGACCTGGTCGTGACGGACCCGGTCACCGGCGAGATCCTGGCCATGGCTTCGGTTGCGAGCGGATCGACGGGGACGCTCGCTGCCGTCACCAACGCCTACGAGCCCGGTTCCACCGTCAAGCCCTTCACTTCGGCGGCTCTCCTGCGCCACGGCCTGGCCGCCCTGGCGGACTCGGTGGACACCGGCGACGGACGCTGGCAAGTGGCCGGGCGGGAGATCACCGACATCCACGCCGGCGGCTGGATGACCCTTCACGAGGTGATCCAGCAGTCGTCCAACGTGGGCATCGCCAAGTTCGCGTCGCGCATGACCCGGCGGCAGCAGTACACCAACCTGCGCGACTTCGGATTCGGGACGCCGACGGGGATCCCCCTGCCGGGAGAGGCGGCGGGCCTTCTTCGCCGGCCCCAGCAGTGGTCCCGCCAGTCGTCCCACTCGCTGTCGTTCGGCTACGAGCTCTCTGCCACGCCCCTGCAGATGGCGCTGGCGTTCGGGACGCTGGCCAACGGCGGGCTGCTGATGGAGCCGCGCCTGGTCAAGGAGGTTCGGGGCGCGGACGGCCTTCCCGCGCGCGTGGTCCGGCCTCGGGTCATCCGGAGGGCGCTGCCCGAATGGGTTGCCGCGACGCTGACGCCGGTGCTGGTGGACGTGGTCGAGAACGGGACGGGGGCCCGGGCCCGCATGTCGTCGTTCCTGGTGGCCGGGAAGAGCGGCACCACCCGCGCCGTGGGAGAGGACGGACGCTACGAGACGGGGGCCTACCACTCGTCCTTCGGCGCGTACTTTCCGGCCGACGATCCCCAGCTCCTCTTCTTCGTCAAGCTGGATCGACCCCAGGGCCCCTACTACGGCGGCGCCACGGCCGCGCCCGTGACCCGCACCGCGCTGGAGAGCCTGCTGTCGGCGCGCCGATCGCCGATAGACCGGCGAGCTCTTGCCCGAGTGCAGCGCCGCTACATCCCGCCGCCGCCCACGACTCCCCTGGTGCGCTTTGCCGTGGCGACCAGCGAGGCCGCAGCGCTCGGGGGGCGCTTGGCCGCCGACCTGGGCGGAAGCGCGTCCCGCGCCGCCGGCTTCGCGCGCGCTCGGGAGCACGACCCTCGCGATCGGGAGATGCTCGTTCCCGACCTGGGCGGTGCTTCGGTGCGGGTGGCCCTGCGACGGCTTCACAAGATGGGGTTGCGGGTGCGGTTGGAGGGCAGCGGGTCCGTGCAGGGAACCGTTCCGGGGGCTGGTGCGTCGGTGTGGGCGGGGGACACGATCCAGGTGCGGGGGAGGCGGAAGTGAGCGTGGCGCTTTCGGAAGTCGTGGCGGCGGTGGAGCGCGCAGGCGTGACCGTCGACGACCCGACCACGAGCGACGCGGCGCCGGGAGGAGCCCGCGGCCCTCGGCACGGCGACGTGGAGGTTCGGGGCGTCCAGCACGACTCGCGGCGCGTGGGGCCGGGCGACCTCTTCGTCGCGTGGGCCGGGGCCGCCCACGACGCTCACGAGCACGTGGCCGCCGCCGGGGCGGCCGGGGCGGCCGCCGCCTTGGTCGAGCGGCCCGTCCCCGATGCAGGGCTGCCCCAGGTGCAAGTCGACAACGCGCGCTTGGCCGCCGCGGCCGCCGCCGGCTTCGTGGCAGGGTCGCCGTGGAAGACAATGCGGACCGCCGCCGTGACCGGCACCAACGGCAAGACGAGCGTCGCCCTCCTCCTGCGCGGAGTGCTTGCGAGCAAGGGGCCGGCGGCCGCCGTGGGCACCTTGGGGGTGATCGGCGCCGACGGCCGGAGCTGGGCCGGCACGGAGGGCCTGACCACGCCGGGTCCGGTGCAGCTGGCCGGGTGGCTCGCCGAGCTGGCCCGCTCCCACGTTGCCGCGGTGGTGATGGAGGCGTCGTCCCACGCCCTGGACCAGCATCGGATGGACGGGGTCCGCTTCGACGTGGCGGCGTTCACGAACCTGACTCGCGATCACCTGGACTACCACGGCAGCCGGGAGCGCTACTGGGCGGCCAAGGCGCGCCTGCTGGAGCTGGGAAAGGACGACGCGACGGCCGTGGTCAACGCCGACGACCCTGCCTGGCGCGGACTGCCCACGCCCGGTCGCGTCGTGACCTACGGCACGGCCGCCGACGCGGACGTGGCGGCCCGAGGAGTGCGCCTCGCGGCGACGGGTTCGGCGTTCGACCTGGAGCACGGGGGGCGCCGGGCGCCTGTCGCCTTCCCGCTGCCGGGCGGCTTCAACGTCTCCAACGCGCTGTGCGCCGGGGCGTGCGCGCTCGCCCTGGGTTGGGAGCTGGAGGAGGTGGCGGAGGAACTCTCTCGCGCCGCGCCGGTTCCGGGCCGGATGGAAAGGATCGTGGACGAGCCCTTCAAGGTGCTTGTGGACTTCGCCCACACGCCCGACGCGCTGGAGCAGGCGCTGAAGGCGCTTCGCCCCCTCGTCTCCGGCAAGCTGATCGTGGTCTTCGGGGCCGGAGGCGACCGGGACCCGGCCAAGCGTCCGATGATGGGGGCGGCCGTCGCCCGGTGGGCGGAGCTCTCCGTCGTGACCTCGGACAATCCGAGGACCGAGGACCCGGCGAAGATCGTGGCCCAGGTCGCGGCAGGGGCGGCGTCCGCCTCCCGCAAGGTGGAGATCGTGGACCGCCGAGAGGCGATCCGCTGGGCGTTGGACGCGGCCGAGCCGGGCGACGCGGTGCTGCTGGCCGGGAAGGGCCACGAGACCTACCAGGAGGTGGGCGAGGAGCAACTTCCCTTCGACGAGCGGGCGATCGTGGGAGAGCTGCTGGCGCGGGAGGACGGCCCGTGAGCGCTCCGGCGTTCGCCTGGAGCGACTCCCAGCTTCGGCGGGCGCTCGGGCTCGGCGACGGCGATCCGGCGGAGCGCTACCGAGGCGTCTCCACGGACACCCGCTCCCTTCGTCCCGGCGACGTGTTCGTGGCGCTGCAGGGCGACCGCTTCGACGGCCACGACTTCGTCGACGCGGCCGTCGCGGCGGGGTGCGGGGCGGTGATCGCCTCGCGGCCCCTGGACCTGCCCGTTCCCGTCCTTCGCGTTGCCGACACCCTCGCGGCCTTGGGCGACTTGGCCCGGCGCCGCCGGGAGCACGAGGCCGACCTCCCGGTGGTCGGCATCACGGGATCGTCGGGAAAGACGACGGTGAAGGACCTGACGCTGGGCGCCCTTGCCTCCCTGCCGGGCGTCCACGGCACCAGGGCCAACAACAACAACCGGATCGGACTCCCCCTGACGGTCCTGGAAATGCCGAACGAGCCCCGGACTCCCCCGGCCTCTCGCCCGCTGGTGCTGGAGATGGGCGCCAGCGAGCCGGGCGAGATCGCCGAGCTGGCGCGGATCGCGAGACCCACGGCGGGGGTGGTCACCACCGTGTCCGAGACCCACGTGGAACGGCTGACGAGCTTGGCGGGCGTCATGGCCGAGAAGCTGGACCTGATCCGGGCGCTGGCACCGAACGCGCCGGCGGTGGTGGGCGACGAGCCCCCGGCCCTGGCGGAGGAAGCCCGGGCGCTTCGTCCGGACGTGGCCGTGGCCGGGTGGTCGGAGCGCGCCGACCCGGCACTGCGTCCCTCCCAGGCCCGGGTCGGCGCCGACGGCGCGTGGTCCTTCGAGTGGCGCGGACGCACCGTGGCCCTCCGCATCCCCGGCGCCCACAACGTCGGCAACGCGCTCCTGGCCCTGGCGGTGTCGCGCTTCCTGGGCGTGTCCGGCGACGAGGCCGCCGCCGGCGTGTCGGCGGTCGGCCCCGGGGCCATGCGAAACGAAGTGCGCCGGGTGGGCGACGTGACCCTCCTGGTGGATTGCTACAACGCCAATGCGGCGAGCGTGTCGGCGGCGGTCTCCACGCTGGAAGCGCTGGAGACCCCCGGCCGGAAGGTGGCGGTCCTGGGAACGATGCTGGAGCTGGGGACGCGCTCCTGCGCCATTCACCGGGAAGCGCTGGACCACGCGCTTAAGACCGGAATCGATCGGTTCGTGCTCACCGGCGCCTTCGCCAGCGCCGCCAGGCGAGTCTCGGACGCCCGCGTCCATCTGGTGGAGCGAGTCGAGGAGCTGGCGGAGCGCCTTCCAAGGCTCGTCGCGCCCGGCGACGCGGTCCTTCTCAAGGCTTCGCGGGGCGTGCGGCTGGAAGAAGCGATCCCGGCCCTGGAGTCCTCCTTCGGCGAGGCTCGGGTCTGATGCTCTACCACCTGCTTCCCCGCTTCGACGACTTCAGCATCGTCTTCAACCTCTTCAACTACATCACCGTGCGCTCCGCCGGCGCCCTCGTCACGGGACTGCTCCTGACGCTGATGCTGGGCACGCCGTTCATCCGGGCCCTCCGCGAACGGGGGATCCACGACGTGCCCCGCCTGGGACCCGACGACAAGCCCGTCGCCGTTCCCAAGGCGAACATGGGCGGCATCCTCATCGTGGTGTCGTCGGTCGCGTCCACGCTCTTGTGGGCGGAGATGACCAGCGCCTACGTCGTCATCGCATTGGCGACGATGACCTGGATGGGCGCGCTCGGCTTCCTGGACGACTACCTGAAGGTCGTGCGCAAGACTCCCCGGGGTCTGGTGGAGCGGTACAAGTGGGCCGGGTCGCTGGTCCTCTGCCTGGCCCTGGGAGCGTACTTGGTGACGTGGCCGCTCTCTCCGCCGGAGACGGGGGCCACCGCCACCAACCTGCCCTTCGTGGACGACTACAAGCTGGTCTTCGCGGGGTGGTTCTACTTGGCGTGGGTGGCGGTCGTCCTCAACGGCGCGACCCATTCGGTGAACCTGACGGACGGCGTGGACGGCCTCGCCCCCGGCTTGGCGGCGATCGCCACGAGCACGTACGCCGTCTTCGCGTACCTGATCGGGCGCGTGGACACCTCGGCGTACCTGGGGCTGCTCTACCTGCCGGGCGCCGGCGAGCTGGCGGTGTTCGCCGCGGCGGTCACCGGCACCGTGCTGGGCTTCCTCTGGTTCAACGCCAAGCCGGCCCAAGTCATCATGGGCGACACGGGCTCGCTGGCCCTGGGCGGCAGCCTGGGCGCCATGGCCGTGCTCCTCAAGGCCGAAATCCTGTTGATCTTCGTGGGCGGCGTCTTCGTCATGGAGGCCGCCTCGTCTCTGATCCAGCGGCAGTACTACAAGTACACGCGACGGCGCTTCGGCACGCCCCGCCGCGTCTTCAAGTGCGCTCCCATCCACCACCACTTCCAGATGCTGGGCTGGAAGGACGAGCAGGTGGTGGTCCGCTTTTGGATTCTGGGAGTGCTCTGCGCAATGGTCGGCTTCGCCACCCTCAAGGTGCGTTGACGGTTGCGGTCATCGGGCTGGGCGCGAGCGGAGAGGCCGCCGCGCGCCTGGCACTGGCGAAAGGAGCGGAAGTTCATGTCACGGACGCGAGCGCCAACCCTGCAGTTGCAGCTCGTGGCGACGTCCTCCGGCGCCTGGGCGCCGACGTCCTTCTGGGAGAGCACGACCCGGAGCGGCTCGTCGCCGCGGACACCGTCGTCGCCAGCCCGGGCGTCCCGCCCAGCGCTCCAGTGCTCCGAGCCCTCCGCGGTCGGGGCGTCGATTGGGTATCGGAGCCTGAGTTCGCCGGCCGGTTCCTCGAGAGTCCACTGATCGTCGTGACCGGCACCAACGGCAAGACCACCACGGCGTCTCTCTGCGCGCACCTCCTTCGGGAGGCGGGCGTCGACGCCGCCCTGGGCGGGAACGTGGGCGGCGGCCTGGCGCCTCCGGCCTCGACCCTGGCCGTCCGAGACCCGGCGCCGGAACGGGTCGTGCTGGAGCTGTCCTCCTTCCAGCTTGCGGGCGTGCGGGAGCTTTCGCCGGCCGTTGGGGTCGTGACCAACCTGGGGGTCGACCACCTGGACCGGTACGGCTCGGTGGCCGAGTACCACCGGGACAAGCGGCGGCTCTTCGAGGCGGGCGGCCAGGACACGACGTGGGTGCTCAACGGCGACGATCCGGCGGTAGAAGAGATGGCGGCCCCGTTCCCCGGCTCCCGGCTCCGGTTCTCGCTGGAGGGACGGGCGGTGCCGGGAGCGTGGCTCGAGGACGGGGAGCTGATGATCGACGCCGGGGCCGGAGCGAAGGCTCTCGGGGCGCCGACCCGCGGCAGCGCGGAGAGGTCGAGCGGCGCTTCGACGGAGCGGCCGGGTCCGCTGCGGATCGGCCGGGCTTCGGCCCTGCGCCTGCCGGGCCGCCACAACGTGGCCAACGCCCTCGCCGCGGCCCTCGCCGCCGCCGCCGCGGGGGCGGACCCGGCTTCCTTCGATGCCGCCCTCGCCGCCTTCGCTCCGCTGCCTCACCGCATGGAGCCCGTCGGAAGCTTCGACGGAGTCCTCTGGATCAACGACTCCAAGGCCACCAACGTCGCCGCCTGCGCCAGTGCGCTCGCAGGGCTGGAGGGGCCGCTGGTGCTTCTTCTGGGCGGCGCCGAGAAGGGCGAGGAGTTCGGCGAGCTTGCTCCGGCGATGGAAGGCAAGGTGCGGGGCGTGGTGGCCTACGGGGCTGCCGGACCCCGGGCGGCCGCCGAGCTGCGTTCGGCCGCCGCCGAGCGCCGCCCGGTCGCCCGCGGCGCCTTCGTCGTGGAGGAGGTGGAGGGCGGCTTCCGCGACGCCGTGGCCCGGGGACGCTCCCTGGCCCAGCCGGGAGACGCGCTCCTTCTGTCGCCCGCCTGCCCCAGCTTCGACATGTTCCGCGACTACCGGGAGCGGGGCCGGGTCTTCCGGTCCCTGGCCGCGGGCGGGGACGCCGCCGCGCGATGACGGCCAGGAGCCTGCCCCTTCGTCGCCCGGCCGGCCGTCGCCGCCCGCAGGGAGGTTCGTGGGGACGGGACGTGGCGCCCCCGCCTCCCCGCTCCCTGCCGGACCCTGGAGTGGGTCAGGGTGGGAAGCGTCGGCGGTGCTGGCCCTGACGGCGCTCCTTCTCCTCTTCGGGCTGTTGACCTTGTACAGCGCCAGCTCGGTCATGGCTCAGCGCAGCGGCTTGCCCCACTACCACTACGTGGCCCGCCAGGGCGTGGGGGTGGCGGCGGGCGTGGCCGTGCTGGCGGGCTGCGCCCGAGTGCCGTCGTGCTGGTGGCGGCGGCTGGCCACGCCGATGATGGTCGCGTCGGGGCTGCTGCTGATCGTCCTCGTGCTGCCCTTCACCGAATCGATTGCGCCTCCCGTCAACGGCGCCCGGCGCTGGCTGCGGGTGGGCGTCGCGGTTCAGCCCTCGGACCTGGCCAAGCTGGCGGTGGTGGTGTGGACCGCGGCGATGGCGGTGAAGAAGCAGGACCACTTCCGAGGGTTGGGCCGGGGACTCGGACCGTTCCTGGTGGGGTGGAGCTTCATCGCGGTTCCGATCGTGCTGGAGCCCGACTTCTCCACCGCCTGCATGATCGTCGCCGTCGGGGCGCTGATCGTCTTCGTGGCCGGGGCGCGCTTGGGGCACTTCGCGTTCCTGAGCGCGCTGCTGGCGCCGCTGGCGGCCGCGACGCTGCGGGAGGGCTATCGGGGCTCCCGCTGGGAGTCGCTCTTCCTGAACCCCGGCGCGTCGCCGGAGGGTTCGGCGTTCCAGAGCTACCAGAGCTTGGTGGCGATCGGGTCGGGCGGCGTCGCCGGCGTCGGGTTCGGCAAGAGCCGGCAGAAGTTCGGCTTCCTTCCCGAGGCCCACAACGACTTCATCTTCGCGATGATCGGCGAAGAGTGGGGCTTCCTGGGCGCGGTGGCGGTGATCCTGGCGTTCGCGGCGCTGGTGGTGGTCGGCTTCCGAGTGGCGCGCCGCGCCAAGGACCTCTTCAGCGAGCTGCTGGCCGTGGGCGTCACGTCCCTGCTGGCCGTCCAGGCGTTCTTCCACGTCGGCGTCGGGCTGGGAGTCTTCCCGGCGACGGGGCTCTCGCTGCCCTTCGTCTCCTACGGCCGAACCAACGTGATCGTGGTGCTGGCGTCGGTGGGGATCCTCCTGGCGGTGGCCCGGGAAGCCCCGGAAGGGCGCCTGGAGCGGACCGAGAAAGGAGGCGGGTAGCAGTGGTGGTCGTGTTCTCGGGCGGCGGGACCGCCGGGCACCTCTACCCGGCCGTGGCCGTCGCCGGCGCCCTCGTCGACGAGCTGCCCCGCGCCGAGCCGTTCTTCGTGGGAAGCGAGGACCGGATCGAAGCCCGCGAGCTGCCCAAGCTGGGGCATCCGTACCTGCTCGTGCGAGTTCGGGGGCTCCGGCGCCCCTTGCGCGAGGCTCGCAGGGCAGCGGGAAGAGGGGCCAAGGCGGCCCGCTTCCTGGGCGCCCTGGCGGGGAACGCGACGGCAGTGTGGCTCCTGTCGGCGGCGGTGGCCCGGCTGGTTCCCGAGTTCCGTCGGCGCCGGGCCAAGGTGGTCGTGCTCACGGGCGGATACGTGGCCGCGCCGGCAGGGATAGCCGGACGGCTGACGGGGCTGCCGGTGGTCGTGCAGGAGCAGAACCTGCACCCGGGCGTGGTCACCCGGCTGACGTCGCGGTGGGCGGCGGAGGTTCACTTGGCCTACCCCGAGGCGAAGGAGGCGCTCCCTCGTCGGGCTCGGCGACGAGTCCGGGACAGCGGCAACCCGATCCGTCCCCTTCCGCCGATCTCCGAGCGGGACAAGAAGGCGGCTCGCGCGGCGCTGAAGCTGCCGGCGAACGCGGTGGTCGTGCTGGTGGTCGGCGGCAGTCAGGGCGCCCGGGCGCTGAACCGGGCGACGATCGAGGCGCTCCGCGAGGAGCTGCCGGGCGATCGCGAGTTCGTCTTGTGGGTCACGGGCCCAACCGACCATCGGCGCGCCGCGGCCGCGCTGGCGGAGCGCGGCGTCGAGGGCGCCCGCGCCGTGCCCTACCTGCGGCCCCGAGAGATGTACCAAGCCCTGGCGGCAGCCGACTTGGCGGTCTCCCGCGCCGGCGCCATGACCACCTCGGAGTTCCTGGCGTGGGGCCTGCCGTCGGTGCTCGTTCCCTTGCCGACCGCGGCCGAAGACCACCAGACCCGGAACGCCCTGGCGCTGGAAGCCGCCGGCGCGGCCGTCCACCTGCCCGAGAACGATCCCGCGGAGGGGCGTCTCACCGGACGGCGTCTGTGGGCCCGCGTGGCCCGGCTCCTGGCGCCCGACTCCGACGCCCTGGCCCGAATGTCGGAGGCCGCCCGACGCAGGGCTCGGCCGGAGGCGGCTCGGGAGATCGCGGCGGCGGTGGCTCGCCTGGCGGCGCCGTCCCGCCCGGTCGCGGCGGCGGCCGCCGGGGAGAAGGCGACGTGACCGGCTTCCGGAAGCTGGCCGCCCAAGGTCCCGTTCACTTCATGGGCGTGGGGGGCGCCGGGATGGCGCCGCTGGCCGAGCTGGTCCTGCGCGCCGGCGGCTGCGTCTCGGGGTGCGACTTGACGGAGGGACCCGCCGTGGCCGGGCTGACGGCCAAGGGCATGAAGTTCCACCTGGGGCACGATCCGTCCCACGTGGCCGGCGCCGCCGCCCTGGTGGTCACCTCGGCGGTTCCGGCGGACCACCCGGAGCCGGCTGCGGCGCAGGCGGCGGGAGTGCCCGTCCTGAAGCGCGCCGAAGCGCTGGGCCAATGGGTGGACCAGGGCACGGTCGTGGGAGTCGCCGGCACCCACGGCAAGACCACCACGACTGCGATGGCGACGCACGTGCTGGAGCGGGCTGGGCTCGATCCCACCGGGGTCGTCGGCGGACACGTGCCGTCGTGGGGCGGGAACCTCCGGCCCGGCGGCTCCCAGGTGTTCGTGGTGGAAGCGGACGAGTACGACCGCTCCTTCCTCTCCCTGCGGCCGCAGGTGGCGGTCGTCACCAACGTCGAGGCGGACCACCTCGACACCTACGGCGACCTGAAGGGCGTCCGCTCGGCGTTCGCGGCCTTCGCCGAGCAGGTGGCCTCCGACGGCGTGGTGTGGGCGTGCGCCGACGACTCCGGGGCGGCCCGGGTGGGCGTGGCCGCCGGGGAGCGCGCCCGAAGCTACGGGCTCTCTGCCGGGGCCCAGCTGCGCGCGGTGGACGTCCGCTTCGCGGGAACCGGAAGCGCCTTCGCCGTGATCGAGGACGGGAAGCGGGCCGGGGAGCTGGTCGTGCCGGCGCCGGGCGTCCACAACGTCCGCAACGCCTTGGCGGCCGCAGGCGTGGGGCGGTCCCTGGGCGCGGCGTGGTCCCGCATCCGCGACGCCTTGGCTTCCTTCCCGGGCGTGGAGCGGCGCTACCAGCTCCTGGGCGACGCCGCCGGAGTCACGGTGATCGACGACTACGCCCACCATCCCACCGAGGTCGCGGCCACCTTGGCGGCGGCCCGCCGCGCCAACCCGGACCGGCGCCTGGTGGCGGTCTTCCAGCCCCACCTCTACAGCCGCACCCGGGACTTCTTTCAGCAGTTCGGTCAAGCCTTGGGCGCCGCCGACGCCGTTTGGGTAACCGACGTGTACCCGGCCCGGGAGCCCCCCCTGCCGGGCGTCGACGGCGAGATCGTGGCCGACGCGGTAGCGGGTCGGGCATCCCGCGTCGCGTACCACCCCGAGCTGGCCACGCTTGCGCCTCCGGTAGCCCGGGAACTGGCGCCCGGCGACGTGTGCGTGGTCATGGGCGCCGGGTCGATCGAAGGCGCCGGTCGCGAGATCCTGTCCCTTCTGCGGGAGCGCGCCCCATGATCGGCGGTCGTCGTCGCCGTCCCCGGCTGGGTCCGCAGGAGCCGCGCGCCGCGAAGCTCCCCGCGACCGCCCGCCGCGCCGCCGGGTCGAACCACCGCCGGGCAAGCCGGGCCTCCGGCGCCGCGAAGCTCCCCGCGACCGCCCGCCGTCCGCCTCGCCGCCTCGCCGCTCGCCGCCTCGCTGCTCGCGCCGGCGCCTTCCTGGCGGCCGCCGCCCTGGCGGTACTTCTCTTCCGCTTCGCCGCCGGCATCGTCTCGGGTCTTCCGTACTTCGAAGTGGACGAGGTGCAGGTCGAGGGCGCCGTCTACCTGACGCGAGACGAGGTGCGGGCTGCGGCCGGCGTCGCCTCCGGCGCCAACCTGTGGGATTCCAAGAGCGGGTGGGTGGAGGGTATCGAGGCGCACCCGATGGTCAAGCTCGCTGAAGTTCGGCGTCGCCCGCCCTCCACCCTCCTGGTCCGCGTCGAGGAGCTGGTGCCCGTGGCCCTGATGGCGTCGCCCCTGGTCGAGGCCGTGGACGCGGGGGGCGCCCCGATCCCCGTGGATCCGTCGAACCCGGTGCTCGACCTGCCTCTGATCCGGGTCCCGGGCGCCGATTCCGCAGGCGCTTCCTACGGCGTCGCCGTGCTGGCCGGCGAAATGCAGCGGATGGGCGGTCTCGCGCCGGAGGTGTTCTCGGTCGTCTCCGAGGCGCACTGGGAGGACGGCCTGGTCACTCTCTTCCTGGGCGACTCGGGACCGCGCATCCGGTACCGCCCCCCGCTCTCGGAAGCCCGGCTGCGGGAAGGGATCGTGGCCATGAACGACGCCTTGGAGCGCTTCCCGGAGCGACCGCCCCGAGAGGTGGACCTCCGCTTCGACGGCCAGGTGGTGGTCAGAGGCGACGAAGGGGACGGCCCGCCGTGAGGTCCGGCTTGATCGCGGGACTGGACCTGGGCGCCGCCTGGACCCGCGTGGTCCTAGGGCAGGTCGTCGAGGAGCGCCACCGTCCCGAAGTGCGGATACTGGGCGTCGGACGCACGCCCACCGAGGGAATGCGGAAGGACGCGGTCACCGACCTGGAGCAAGCCACCGCATGCATCCGGCAGTCGGTCAAGGACGCCGAGCTGATGTCGGACGGACGAATCGACCGAGTCCACGTCGGCGTCTCGGGCGACCATGCGGCGACGGAGCGCTCGGTGGGCGTCGTGGCGGTGGCCGCCGAAGAGATCGTCCGGCGCGACGTGGACCGGGTCCACGACGTGGCCAGGGCGGTGGCGCTTCCCCCCGATCGGGAGCTGCTCCACGCCTTGCCGCAAGAGTACGTCGTCGACCACCGGCGGGGCGTCAAGGATCCGGTGGGCATGTCCGCGACGCGCCTGGAGACCGATCTCTACCTCGTCACGGCGTCGGCGACCGCGCTGGAGAACATCGCCCGAGCCGTGGAGAAGGCGGGGTACCGAGTCGAGAGCCGGATGCTGGAGCCCCTGGCTGCCGCCCGGGCCGTGCTCACCGAGGACGAGAAGGAGCTGGGCGTGGCCATGATCGACCTCGGCGCCGCCACCACCGGCCTCGCGGTCTACTACGAGGGCGGACTTCGGGCGCTGGAGGTGTTCTCCTTCGGCGGCGCCGCGATCACCGGCGACCTGATTCGCGGCCTTCAGGTCCCCCACGGAGACGCCAAGCAGATCAAGGAGTTCCACGGCGCCGCCAGCGCGCGCATCGTGGACCCCCGCGAGATGGTGGAGCTGCCCGTCGCCGCCAACGGACGCAGGCGGTCGGTGGCCCGCCGCTTCGTCGCCCAGATCATCGAAGAGCGGCTGGAGAGCATGTTCGCGACGATCCGCGAGCGCCTGGAAGGTCTGGGGCCGGGCTCGACGCTGGGGGCGGGAGTGGTGATCACCGGCGGTGGAGCGGCGATCCCCGGCGCCGCGGGCTTGGCGCAGGAAGCTCTCGCGGCCCCGGTTCGAGTCGGCGTTCCACGGGAAGGGCTCGGCGGGCTCTTCGACGCCGTGGCGCGGCCCGGCTTCGCCGTGGCGACGGGCCTCGCCCTGGCCGGGGTCGACCGCTTCATGGAGACGGGAGAAGGAGGCTCCACCATGACTTCGGGCCTGCTCACCCGGGCCGGCGCCTGGCTCAGGGAGTTCTTCTAGGAGCCGCAGAGTTCACAGCAGAGGGACCACGTCCCAAGGAGCAAGAGATGATCTTCGAACTGGACGACGCACCGCGAAACAGCGCGCTGATGAAAGTCATCGGCGTCGGCGGGGCGGGCGGGAACGCCGTCAACCGGATGATCGACGAGGACCTGGAAGGCGTCGAGTTCGTTTCGGCGAACACGGACGCGCAGGCTCTGGAGCGGTCGAAGGCCTCGCACACCATCCAGCTGGGCAAGCGCCTCACCCGGGGACTGGGGGCCGGCGCCCGCCCCGGGATCGGACGCCAGGCCATCGCCGAAGACGCCGACGAGGTGCGCCAGGTCCTGGAGGGGGCCGACCTGATCTTCATCACCGCGGGGATGGGCGGCGGGACGGGGACGGGCGCGGCGCCGGTGATCGGGGAGATGACCCGGGAGCTGGGCGCGCTGGCGATCGCCGTCGTCACGCGGCCCTTCTCGTTCGAGGGCAAGAAGCGGATGCGCCAAGCCGACCAGGGGCTCGCCGAGCTCAAGCGCACGGTGGACACCATGGTCGTGGTGCCCAACGACCGGCTGCTCTCCGTGGTGGGGAAGGGCACCTCGTTCAGGGACGCCCTGAAGAAGGCCGACGAGGTCCTCCTCCACGCCACCCAAGGGATCAGCGACTTGATCCGCGTCAGCGGAGACGTCAACGTGGACTTCGCCGACGTGCGGACGATCATGTCCTCGTGCGGCGCGGCCCTCATGGGCACCGGCGTGGGCCGGGGCGAGAAGCGGGCCGTGAGCGCCGCCCAGGACGCGGTCACGTCGCCGCTGCTGGACAACGTCTCGATCAGGGGCGCCAAGGGCGTGCTGATCAACATCACCGGCGGCTCGGACCTGGCCATCGACGAGGTGACGGAGATATCCACCATGATTCAGGAAGAGGCGGGCGACGATGCCGAGATCATCTTCGGCGCCGTTCAGGACTCGGCCATGGAAGGGGAGGTCCGCGTGACCCTCATCGCCACGGGCTTCGACGAGCACAGCCGGCTCGAGAGGGAGCCGACGGTCCCTCGTTTCCGTCCGAACCCCGCCCAGGCCCCGATCCAGCCGACGCCCATGGCGCCGTCGCCTTCCCGCGTCCCCGTCGCCGCGGCCGCCCGGAGGCCTTCCCCCGGGCCGTCCTCTCCCTTTGCTTCCGGGAGCTCGCGGGCGGGAAGCGGTGCGTTGCCGTCGAGCCCAGGGACGTCTCGCGACACGCCCGCGACGCCTTTCTCGTCCGGCAACGGAGGCGGCGGGATACACCCGGTTCTGGCCGCCGGAAGCAGGGCGCCCCGGGGCCCCGAGCCGCTGCAGACGGGACAGATCGGCGAGCTGGAACTCCCCACCTTCATACGGAGGGCGAATGCCTGACCCCGAGACCGACGCCACGCGCCCCGCGGAGCTTGCTTCCGGCTCGCCGCCTGCCCTCGGGCGAATGCCTGACCCTGAAACCGACGCCACGCGCCCCTCGGGCGCCGCCCGCCCGGGCGACCGGGACCCGAAGTGGCCCGAAGCGCCGCGGGGTCCGCGCGCTCCTGCAGCCTTCGCCCTCGTCCTGGCTGCGGTTCTCGCGGCGGGGTTCGGAGCCGTCGCGCTGGCGGCCCTCTCCCGGGGAGCGCCGGAGGCGGGCGTCCTGGAGCAGGTCCGGGCCCGGCCGCCGGAGCAAGTCGAGGAAAGGGTGCTGGGCCAGCACCGACCCCCCGTTCTCGCCTCCGTCCTCGCCGGCTTCGGGCTGGAACAGAGGGACCGCACCCGCCTCGAGTTCGCCTTCCGAGAGGTCGCCAATCCCCGCAACCTGCTTCCCGACGTCAAGATCACCCGTCGCTGGCGCGACGACCCCTCTCGTCCTCACGTCGTCGAGGTGGTCCTGGATCCCGACCGGACGGTGCTCCTCGCCCGTTCGGCCGGCGGATGGGCGCCGAAGCTGCTCGTCACCGAGACCACCACCGACACTCTGGCGGCGGCCGGCGAGATCGAGGCAGGAAGCAGCCTCTGGCAGGCCGTCCGTCAGCAAGCCGAGCTCTCCGAGATGTCCAGTCGGGACCAGGGGGAGCTGATCCACGGTCTCGACCAGGTCTTCCGCTGGCAGATCGACTTCTCGCGCCAGCTCCGTCCCGGCGACAGCTACAGCTTCGTCGCGGAGCGAGAGGTGCGACCCGACGGCAGCATCAGGTCGGTCCGACACCTGGCGGCGGAGCTGGTGAACCAGGACAGGAAGCTCCACGCCGTCTGGTTCGACCCCGGGGGCGACGCCGAGGCGAGCTGGTTCGACCTGGACGGGCAGTCGGTGCGCCGCGCGTTCCTCAAGAAGCCCCTGGACTTTCGGCGGATATCGTCGCGCTTCAGCAACCGGCGCTTCCACCCGGTGCTGCGTCGCTGGCGCGCCCACCGGGGGGTGGACTACGCCGCCGACTCGGGGACCCCCGTCCACTCCACCGGCGACGGAGAGGTGTCGCGCAGGGGGTGGAGCGACTCCTACGGCAGGGTGATCGACGTGCGGCACGCCAACGGGTTCCTCACCCGCTACGCTCACTTGAGCCGCTGGGCCTCCGGAACCGCCGTCGGCTCCCGGGTGGCCCAGGGACAGACGATCGGCTACGTGGGGATGACGGGGCTGGCCACCGGTCCCCACCTCCACTACGAGATGCATCAGGGCGGGCGGGCGATCGATCCCATCGAAACCGACCTGCCTGCCGGCGATCCGGTTCCCGCCCAGGAGATGGAGCGCTTCGAGCGAGAGAAGGCGGTCCGCCTGGCGCTCCTGCCGCCAGCTCCCGGCCGACGCCCGCCACTGGCCTCCCGAATCGCGCCGGAGGATGCGCCCGGCCCCTGACCCCTTGGCCTCTTCGCTCATCCTGGCGCTGGCCGTGCTTCTCCTGGCCGGCGGGTTCTGCGGCTGGACGTACTACCGTCGGGAGTTCGCCGTTCGAGGAAGGCTCCTGCTGACGCTGGCCCGAACCCTGGCCGTTGCGGCGACCGCCGGCGTCCTCTGGAACCCGGACGTGTCCACCGGTGGCGGCCCCGGCTCGGTCCGGTGGGCGATCCTCGACGCCAGCCCCTCCATGGCGGCCCTCGACGAAGGCGGCGCGCCCGTGAAGGAGTCGGCGGCGACCCGGGTCCAGGCGCTGGAGTCGGCGGGGGCGCGGATACTGGTCGCCGACGGGGGCTCGCGGCTCGCCGACGCCGTTGCCACGGCTGCGGAAGCGGGCGCCCAGGAGGTCGTGCTGGTGACCGATCGGCGTCTGGCGGATCCGGTCTCCACGGCGTCCGCGGCCCGTCGCCTGGGGGTCGGCCTCTCGGTGGACGAGGGGGTCGCCGGCGCCGCGCCGAACCTTGGCCTGAGCCGCTTCGACGTGCCGCCGACGGTCGCCCCGGGCCGGCCCCTTGAAGGGCGGGTCGAGATCGAGGGGTGGGCCGGGGACTCGACCACGGCCGTCGGGCCGAGTCCCGGGGCCGCCGGGACTTCCGGCGATTCGGGGGCCGCTGGGACTTCCGGCGATTCGGGGGCCGCCGGTGCCCGCCTCGCGCCCGAACTCGTCTCCGTGGTTCTCACGGTGGACGGCTTGCCCAGGCAGACGCTGCAGCTTCCCCTGCCGACGGGTGGAACGTCGTCCGCCGCCTTCGTCCTGGAGGGGCTCGCGCCCGGTCCCCGTCGCGTGGAAGCACGCCTGGAGCGCCCGGACGCCTTCCCCCTCGACGACCGACGGGTCCGGATCGTCGACGTGGGCTCGGAGGAGGCCGGGGTCCTCCTTGCGTCGTTCGCGCCGGGCTGGGAGCCCCGTTTCCTCCTGCCGGTCCTGGCCCAGGCCACGGGCCTGCCCGCGCGGGGCTACCTCCGCACCGGGCCCGGTCGCTTCCAGCCGATGACGGGCGGGCGAACGCCGCCCAGCGAATCGGTGGACGCAGCCGGGCTCGCCCGTCTGATGGGGCGCGCCGAACTCGTGGTGGCGATGGGGGTGGACGGCGCTGCCCAGGAGTTCCTGGGCCGGGCCGCAGTCGGCGCGCGAGGGCTGGTGGTCTTCCCGGCGGACGGCGCCGGAGCGGCGGCCGCGGGCGTGGCGGCCGGCGAGCCGCAGGAGGGAGAATGGTACGTGAGCGGCGCTCCGCCGTCGCCGATATCCGGAGAGCTGGGCGGTTTCGCCTTGGGGCGCCTTCCGCCTCTGGACGGGGTCATGCCACTGCTGGACCAGGGCGGAGGCGTGGCGCTGGAGGCTCGACGGGGCGGAGCGGGGGCGCCCAGGCCGGCGCTGGTGCTTCGCGACGACGGGGGCCGACGGCGCGCGGCGGCCCTCGCCGGCGGGTTCTGGCGATGGGCGTTCCGGGATGGAGAGCCCGTCGAGGGCTACCGCCGCCTCTGGGCGGCCGTCGGGGGCTGGATGATCGCCGACAAGCGCTTCCGAGGAGGCGAGGGCGTTCGTACCGCCGGAACCGTCCTTCCCCGCGGCGCTCCCGTCGGCTGGACGGCGCGAGGCCGCGAGGGCCAGGAGGTCGGCCTGACGGTTGCCGACTCGGCGGGCGTGTCCGTTCTGGACTCCACGCTGGCGGTTCCTCCCTCGGGCGCCTTCGCCACGCCCCCTCTCCCGCCCGGACCGTACCGCTTCCGGGCGGAAGCCGGCGACACGACCGTCGGCGTCTTCGAGGTCGAGTCCTACTCCGGCGACATGGTTCGCCGACCCGTGCCGGCGGCGGAGCTGACCGTCGCCCCGGCCCGGGACCGCGCAATAGAGTTCGGCAAGCGTCCGCTCCGCACCTTGCCGTGGCCTTACCTTGTCGTCCTGGGAGCTCTTTGCTGCGAGTGGACGGGACGGAGGCGGGCGGGCCTGCGCTAGCTCATGCGATTCCTTCGGCGAACCAAGGACGGCCGCCCCTCCGGCGAGGCGTGGAAGCGGGCGCTGGGGCGAGTTGTGCCGTCCACCTTCCGCCGCATCGACGCCGCCGCCCTGGGAGAGCTGGAGGAACGCCTGATCGAGGCCGACTTCGGAGTGGGCGCCAGCGAGCGGTTCGTGGCGGCCGTTGAGAAGGCCGCCAGGTCCGACGGCGTGCGCGACCAGGCGGGCGTCCGCCGAATACTCGCCGCCCAGATCCGGGCGGTCTTCGACCGCGCCGGCGCAACCGACGCCGGGGGCGGATCCGCCTTCGATCTTGCCATGGCCGCGAAGCCTCCCACGGTGTACCTGGTGGCGGGAGTCAACGGCGCGGGGAAGACCACCACCGTCGGCAAGCTGGCCCACCGTCTCGTCTCGGGCGGCGCCCGCGTGATCGTGGCGGCGGCGGACACCTACCGGGCGGGCGCCGTGGCGCAGCTGGCCCGCTGGGCGGAACGGGCGGGCGCGGAGCTGGTGGCGGGCCAGCCGGGAGGAGATCCGGCCGCAGTGGCGTTCGACGCCTTGGTCGCGGCGAAGGCCCGGGGCGCGGACGTGGTGCTGGTGGACACGGCCGGTCGGCTCCACACCCATGGGGGCCTGATGGACGAGCTGGCGAAGGTGCAGCGGGTCCTGGGAAGGCGCCACGAGAACGCGCCCCACGAGACCCTGCTGGTCCTCGACGCCACGGTGGGCCAGAACGGAGTCGCCCAGGCGCGGGAGTTCTCCCAGTACGTGACGCCGACGGGAATCGTCCTTGCCAAGACGGACTCCACCGCCCGGGGCGGGGTCGTGGTGGCGTTGCGAGAAGAGATGGACATCCCCGTGAAGCTGGTGGGAACCGGAGAGGCGCTCGACGACCTGGCGCCCTTCGACCCGGACGAGTTCGTCCAGGGGGTGCTGGCCGGGCCGTGAGCCAGGGCCGCGAACCGCAGCCGCTGTCGCGCCTGGAGATGCCCGTCCAGTTCTTGAAGGGGGTCGGGCCCAAGCGGGCGGAAGCCCTGGCACGGATGGAGATCCTCACCGCCCGCGATCTCCTATACCACGCACCCCGCCGCTACGACGACGCCTCCACGATCACCCCCATCGCCCTGGCCGAGGTCGGGGCGGACGTGACGGTGGCCGGCGAAGTCCGCAGCAAGGGCGTGCTTCCGACCCGTTCCGGGCTGCGCATCTTCCAGGCGGTGGTCCGCGACGAGACGGGGATCGTCACCTGCGCTTGGCCCGGCCAGCCCTGGGTGGACAGGACCCTCCGGGTGGGCGACCGCATTCTGGTCACGGGTCCCGTCCGCTTCTTCCACGGTCGCCAGATCCATCCTCGGGAGCACGTCCTGCTGTCGCGGGGCGAGTCGTCCGCCGCCGCCTCTGCCGACGGCCCCGCCAGCCGCTCCTCCGGCCCGAAGAGCCGCCCCGTCGCCGACCAGGGCAAGATATTCGTCGTCTATCGCGCATCCGAGGACCTTCCCCAGTGGTTCTTCCGCCGGGCGATCGACCGCAACTTGGAGTGGCTCGTCGAGCACGCCGCCCGAGAGGACCCGCTGACTCCCGAAGCCCGCCGATGCTTGGCGCTGCCGACGCTGGCCGACGCCCTCCGGGCGCTCCACAGGCCTTCCTCCATGGCCGAGAAGGACGAGGCCCGCCGACGACTTGCCTTCGACGAGCTCTTCCTCCTCCAGCTCCAGAAGGCCCGCCTCCGGGCTCGGGCGGCCGAACGGCCTGGGATCGCGTTCGTCCGCACCAATCGGCTGATCAAGCCGCTCCACGACGCGCTGCCGTTCGCCCTCACGGGCGCCCAAGCCCGCGTCCTGCGCGAGATCTACGCCGACATGACCTCGTCCAAGAGGATGAACCGGATGCTCCAGGGCGACGTGGGCTCGGGAAAGACGCTGGTGGCCCTCTTTGCCATGCTCCTGGCCGTGGAGGGAGGACGCCAGGCGGCCCTCATGGCGCCCACGGCGATACTGGCGGAACAGCACGCGGCCCGCATCCGGGAGCTCGTGCAGGGAGTGCCGGCGAATGTGGAGCTGCTGGTGGGATCGACGACGGGGCGTCGGCGCGAAGCGGCCCGGGCGCGGGTGGCGTCGGGCGAGGCGCAGCTTGTGATCGGCACCCATGCTCTGATCCAGGAGGGGGTGGAGTTCGAGTCCCTCGGGCTGGCGGTGGTGGACGAGCAGCACCGCTTCGGCGTTCGCCAGCGCCTTGCCCTGGCCGAGCGGGACCCGCGGCCCGACGTGCTCCTCATGTCCGCCACGCCGATTCCGCGCAGCTTGGCGATGGTCCTGCACGGCGACCTGGAGATGAGCGTCGTCGACGAGCTGCCCCCCGGTCGGCGTCCAGTCGTCACCCGAATCGCTTCCCCCGACGAGCGCGGGGCCGTGCTGGGCGAGGTGCGCCGACGGACTGCCCAAGGGCGTCAGGCGTACTTGGTCTATCCCATGATCGACGAAGCGGAGCACGCCGACTTCCGAGCCGCCGAAGCCGAGTTCGACCGCCTGAAGCGGGAGGAGATGTCGGGTTGTCGGATGGCGTTGCTCCACGGGCGCGTCCCGGCAGAGGAGAAGGACGAGATCATGCGCCGCTTCCAGGGGGGCGAGATCGACGTCCTGGCAGCGACGACGGTGGTCGAGGTCGGGATCGACGTGCCCAACGCGACGGTCATGGTGGTGGAGAACGCGGAGCGGTTCGGGCTCTCGCAGCTCCACCAGCTGAGGGGGCGCGTCGGGCGGGGAGAAGAGGCGGGGCTCTTCGTCATGGTGCCCGGGACGGGCGCGGCAGCGGCGGAGCGGCTGGAGGTCCTGGCCCGCACCGTCGACGGCTTCGAGATCGCCAGGGAGGACCTGCGGCTGCGCGGCCAGGGAGACGTCTTCGGGCCTCGCCAGCATGGTCGCGCCGCCGCCCTCCGCTTCGCCGACGTGCTCGCGCACCAGGACTTGATCGCGCACGCCCACGAGCGGGCCCGCGAGCTGATCGCCCGCGACCCCGAGCTGGCGGGGGCCGACAACGCCCTGCTCCGCCGTCTGCTGGACCGGCGCTGCGAGGACCAAGCCAAGCTCTACGGCGTCGGCTGACACGCCGCCGACTCGCCCCAGGGGCGGTGCGCGCGCGACTTGGGTTTGACACTCCCAAGGGATGCCCCGACCTTGACCCGCAGCGTTATGGTTCGAGACGCACTGGCCCGGGCGCGGCCTGGGCGGGGGCGGCAACTTCACGCAATCCCCAAGGGAGGACGAACCATGACAACGACGGCAGCCAGGGTGGCGAGGGTCATGACCGAGGCCGACGAGCGACTTCAGGACTCCGGATTCGACGGGGCTCAGTCCAGGGCGGTGATCTTGTCTGCAGTCCAGATTGTGGACGAGGCAATTCGACATTTGGCGACCAGCGAGGCCTTGGCCGAGACGAACCGACGCTTGGCGAGGGTCGAGGAGGCGGTTTCGGCGCTCCGCGAGGAGACTGGCGCCGGCAGGAAGGAGGCCGGCGCCGCCCGGGAGGAGGCCGCCGCCGCCCACAAGGAGGCCGTTGCCGCTCGGGAGGAGGCTGCCGCCGCCCACAAGGAGGCCGTTGCCGCTCGGGAGGAGGCCGCCGCCGCCCACAAGGAGGCCGTTGCCGCTCGCCAGGAGGCTGCCGCCGCCCGGAAGGCGGCCTCGGCCGCCTGCGAGGCGGCGAAGACGGTTGCGGCCAACTTCGACAAGTTCAGGGACCAGATGGACACGTTCAAGGATCAGATGGCTGCCGAGGTCGCAGCCGAGATGGCAAAGGGGTTTGCGCGCATGTCCAGGCAGCTCTGGGTCATGGTTGGCGCCACGGCCGCGATCATCCTTGGCATCGTCCGCCTGTTGTGGTGACCCTCGACGGAGCGAGCCCCGCTCCGGACGCCGTCGCGGCGGCCCCCGCGCGGCCCGGCAAGGCCGTGTCCTGTCGCGTCCAGGACCTGCGGCGGCGGGTGGGGGAAGAAGTGGCGGTGTCGGGTTGGGTGGAAGCCGTTCGGGTCCACGGCAAGGTTGCCTTCGTCGTGCTGCGGGACGGCACGGGCTTGGTCCAGGGAGTAGTCGCCAAGTCGCGCGTTCCCTCGGAAACGTGGGCCCTCGTTTCCTCCTTGGCCCAGGAGAGCAGCGTGGTCCTCACCGGCCAAGTTCGGGCCGACGCCCGGTCGCCGGGGGGACACGAGCTGGGCGTCGCGTCGGCAGCGCTCGTCGGCGCCGCCGCCGAGTACCCGATCCAGCGCAAGGAACACGGTCCTGAGTTCCTCCTGGATCACCGGCACCTCTGGCTCCGCTCGAGCCTCCAGCGCGCCGGCTTGAAGGTTCGCGCCGAGGTCGAGCACGCCATTCACGAGTTCCTGTACGAACAGGACTTCGTCCGCATCGACACGCCCATCCTCACGGGCGCCATCGGCGAGTCCGCCGGGGCCTTGTTCGAGACCGACTACTTCGGTCGGCGCGCCTTTCTGGCCCAGACTGGCCAACTGTACGTGGAGTGCGCCCTGCCGGCGTTCAGGAAGGTCTACTGCTTCGGTCCCACCTTCCGCGCCGAGAAGTCGAAGACGCGCCGGCACCTCGCCGAGTTCTGGATGGTGGAGCCGGAAGTCGCCTTCGCCGACTCCAACGACAACATGGCGCTTCAGGAAGCGTTGATCTGCCACGTCGCGGCCAAGGCCGTGGAGCGCTGCGCCGACGAGCTGGAGGTCCTCGGGCGCGACGTGTCCCGGCTCGAAGCGGTCGTTCCCCCGTTCCCCAGGATCAGCTACTCCGCGGCCGTCGAGCGCCTCAACGCCGAAGGACGCCGGTTCGAATGGGGGAAGGACTTCGGGGCCGGCGAGGAGACGGCGATCTCCAGCTGGTTCCACAAGCCCGTCTTCGTCCACGACTACCCGAAGCAGGCCACGGCGTTCTACATGAAGGAGAACCCGGCCGATCTCCGCACCGTCCTCTGCAACGACTTGCTGGCGCCGGAGGGATGCGGCGAGATCGTCGGCGGCAGCCAGCGCGAGGACGACCACGACCGGCTCCTCGCCCGAATTCGCCAGGAGGGTCTGCCCGAGGACGCCTACGGCTGGTATCTGGACCTCCGACGCTACGGCACGTTCCCCCACTCGGGCTTCGGCCTGGGCGTCGAGCGCACGGTCGGGTGGATCGCGGGCCGCCCTCACATCCGCGAGCTGGTTCCGTTCCCACGCACGCTCAACCGGCTGACGCCGTGACGCCGGGCGCCCCCCGAAGCGCCGCCGGCGACCTTCGACCCGTCGCCTGCGGCGCAACCCAGGGGCCCTCCCGGCAACTCCAGCTCCCCAGGACGGCCGCGCGCCTCCGCGCCACGACCCCCCCGTAGTTCCGTGGCCACCCTCGTGGTCGACCTGTGCGACCGCCGCCCCATCTGGTCGCTGCCCTCGTGGGCCAAGGAACAGATTCGGGAGGCCGCCCCTGCCCACTGGAGCGTGGCGTTCATGGAGACCGAGGCGGACGGCTCCGGCGACGGAACCCTCCGGGCCGCGCCCGAGCTGATCGAGGCCGTGGCCGACGCCCGCGTGTACATGGGCTACGGGATCCCGACCGAAGTCCTCGAGGCCGGCGAACGGCTGGAGTGGGTGCACTCCGGTGCGGCGGGGGTGGCGTCCTCGCTAGGACCGGCGATGCTCGCCCGCGACGTCCTCTTCACCAACTCCGCTGGCGTCCACGGCCCGCCGATGGCCGAGACCGTCCTGGCGATGCTCCTCTACTTTGCCCGAGGCCTGGATGTGGCCGTGCGGGCCCAGCGGGACGGACGTTGGAGCGCGCCGGCCTACTGGGCTGCGGACGCGCCGGTCGGCGAACTGCGCGGATCCACCGTGGGGACCGTCGGCTTCGGAGGGATCGGGCGCGAAGTGGCGCGCCTGGCGGCGTGCATGGGGAGCCGCGTGCTCGCCCTCCGTCGCCGAGACGGGCAGGGCGCCGGGCGGGCGGCGTCGGCAGGGTCCGGGCCCGTCGGTCCCTCCGACGGCTCGGGGCGCGAGTTCCCGCCGGTGGAGACCTTCTGCGGCGAAGAGGGGCTTGGGCGCATCCTGCGGGAGTCCGACTACTTGGTGCTGGCCGTCCCCGAGACGGACGAGACCCGGGCCTTGATCGGCCGGAAGCGCCTCTTCGAAATGAAGCCGGGCGCGGTGCTGGTCAACGTCTCCCGCGGCGGCGTCCTGGACGAGGAAGGAGTGCTCGCCGCGCTGGACGACGGTCCCCTGCGGGGCGCCGGGCTGGACGTCTTCGCCACGGAGCCCTTGCCCGCAGGCCACCCCTTCTACGCGCACCCGAAGGTTCTGGCGACCCCTCACGTCTCCGCCACCACGCGACGGTTCTGGGAAAGGGAAGCACGGCTGATCGTGGACAACCTGACGCGCTTCGCCCAAGGCAAGCCGCTCAGGAACCTGGTCGACAAGGAAGCGGGGTACTGATACCACTTCCCGATGCGACAGGCTCGAGAGGACCTTTCCCGGGAGCGGGCGTGGGTCGAGGTGGACACGGCCGCGCTCGTTCGCAACTTCCAGCGGCTGCGCCGTTCGGTGGGGCCAAGCGTGAAGCTGATCCCCATGGTGAAGGCCGACGGCTACGGCCTGGGCGCGGAGCGCGTCGCCAAGGCTCTTCGTGCCGAACGGCCCTTCGGCTACGGGGTCGCCGCCGTGGAGGAAGCCGCGGTCCTCAGGCGGGCGGGCGTACGGGCGCCGATCCTGGTTCACACGCCCCTGCCGCCCGGCTGCCTGGCCAGGGCGCTGGGCCTGGGAGTCGTGCCTTCGGTCTCGGACCGGGCTGGGCTGGCGGCGCTTCGGGAGCTGGCCGAGTCGGGCCGCTTCCCAGCTCCGGTCTCCTTTCAGGTCGAGGTCGACACGGGGATGGGGCGATCCGGCTTTCCGCTGTCGGGCGCGGGCGACGGCTGGTGGTCGGCGGTCCGCTCCGCCGCTTCCGGCAGCCTTCGCCTCCTCGGCGTCTTCACCCACCTCCACTCGGCGGACGAGCCCGACCTGACCAGCGCTCGCCGCCAAGTGGAGCGCTTCGAGGAGTTCGTGGGCACGGCGGAGGGAATCGGGCCCGACGCGCTGGTCCACTTCGCCAACAGCGCCGCCTGTCTGCGGTTGCCGTCTCGGGTCGCCAACGCCGCCCGCCCGGGCATCTACCTCTACGGCGGCCGCGCCGGGACGACGAAGACGCCGCCGGAGCCGGTGGCGGCAGTGCGGGCCCGGATCGTGCTGGTGCGGGACGTGCCGCCGCACTCGACGGCGGGCTACGGAGCCGCCTACCGGGCCCGGCGCCGCGAGCGCTGGGCCACCGTCGCGATCGGCTACGGCGACGGGCTCCCCCGGGCGCTCGGCAACCGGGGCGGTGCAATCGTCGGAGGACGCCCCGCGCCGATCGTGGGCCGCATCTCCATGGACGTGACCGTGGTGCGGCTCGACGACGACGCCAAGGACCTGCGCGCGCCAAGCGCTTCCCCCGGCGATGCGGTTACCTTCATGGGCTCGGCCGGCGAAGCCGCGCTCCATCTGGACGACGTGGCGAAAGAGGCGGGCACCATCGGGTACGAGATCCTGACGGGGCTCTCGCCCAGGTTGCCCCGGGTCGCGCCGGAGTCCTGCCCAGCGCAAGGGAACCACGACGAAGCACCGCCGAAATGGAACGCCTGACCGAACTCGCCTTGAAGGCGATGCGCTCCGCCTACGCGCCGTACTCCCGCTTTCGGGTGGGCGCGGCAATCGAAGCCGATTCGGGAGAAGTGTTCGTCGGATGCAACGTGGAGAACGCGTCCTACGGTCTCACAATCTGCGCCGAGCGCGCGGCCCTTGCGGCGGCGGTCGCCCAGGGCGATCGGCGGTTCCGGCGGATCGTGGTGGCGACGGAAGGGGATCGGGCCGTGGCGCCCTGCGGGGCGTGCCGGCAAGTCCTCGCCGAGTTCGGAGATCGGCTGGAGGTGCATGGCGTGGCGGGAAGCGACCGGAAGCGGTGGGTGCTCGGGGAGCTCCTCCCGGCGACGTTCGGAGCGGAGGCGCTGGCCGAGCGCGAAGGCGCGGCAGGTCCGGCCCCGCCGACCTCGCCGACCTCGCCGGAGCAGCGGCGGTGAGCAGCGCGGCCCGCCGAGCAGGCCGCCTCCTGGTCGCCGCCGTCCTCGCGCTCCCGCGCCTCGTCGCCGCCCTCGACCGGCGACCGGGATCGCCTCGCCGGAAGTCGGGCGCGCCTCCTGCGCTGCTTGCGCCGTCCGTCGCGGCGCTTCTCCTCGGCGCCTGCCAGGAGCAGCTTCCCACCGCCAGCAGAGACGACCTGGTGCCCGCCGGCACCACGGTGGAGGTGGTCCTGCCCTTCCAGGCGTTCGGCAAGAACGCGAAGGTCTTCGGCGGCTACGGGCGGGCGTCGGACCTGGGCGGCGGATTCGTCGCCCTCGAATACGGAAGCGAGACTCCAGGCGAAGGACTCGCCGCCGCCACTCTCGCCCGCTTCGGCCGCTACCCCCAGTACGTCTCGGTGACCGACACCGCGGGAACCACCCGCCCCGACTCGTCGATCTCCTTTCTCTCGGGCCGTGTCGTGGTGCGCTTCAACGCGGACGGCAGCGTGACCCAGGGGGCCGTCGAAGTGCTGGCCCACGCCGTGACCCAGCCGTGGGACCACGGGAGTGCCGACTGGGAGCACGCGGTGGATTCCTTGAACGAAACGACGCCCTGGTTCGCGCCCGGCGGCGCAGGCGGCGAGGAGATCGGCGCCGTGATCTGGGACCCGGCCGCCGGCGACAGCGTCGAGTTCGTCGTGGATTCGGCTCGGGTCGCGGCCTGGGCGGACTCGACCGACGTCTCGAAGGGGGTTCGGTTCTCCACTACGGCTCCCGGCGTCCGCCTCCAGGTCCGGTCGGCCCGCCTGTGGCTGGACGCCCTTCCCACGATCAACCCCGACACCCTGGTGCAGGTCCTGGCCGTCACCGAAGGCACCACGTTTATCTACGATCCGCAGCCCGCTCCCCCGGCAGCCGGGCTCCGGGTTGGCGGCGCCCCGGCTTGGCGCTCGGTCCTGGAGCTGGAGGTGCCCGCCGCCTTGGACGGGATCCCCGAGCTCTGCACGGTCGTGGCGTGTCCCGTCGCCGTCGGGGAGGGTCACGTGTCCTACGCCGGCCTCGTCCTGACCTCTCGGCAGAGCGCCCCGGCCTTCGCGCCGTCGGACACGCTCACGCTGGACGTCCGGATGGTGCTGGCGCCGGAAGTGCTCCCCAAGTCGCCCCTGGGACCCTCGACCACGGGAGTCCCCGGCGCGCTTCTGTCCCCCGAGTGGTTCAGCTTCCCCGCGGGGGCCCAGGTGGAAGTGCCCGTCACCACGTTGATCCGGGACATCTTGCGGGGCGAGACGGAGAACGGCGAGCCGGTGACGAGCACGGTGGCGCTCCTCTCCACCTTCGAGCCCGTCTCGCTGGAGTACGCTTCCTTCGAGGGGCCCGGCTCCTCGTCGCCTCCGGGTCTTCGCCTGATCCTCAGCTTCTCGCCGGGAGAGGGCGGCGGATGACGACCTTCCCCCGCCCGGCCCGCCTCGCGACCCTTCTTGCGCTCCTGGCCGCCTCTCCGGCTCCGGCAGCCTCCCAGTCCCTCCTGGGGTTCCGCGCCCTGGGAGTCCCGGTCGGCGCCGTAGGAAGCAGGACCGCGACCGTGGGCAACCTGGGCATCGGACTCGCCGGGGTGGAAGTCTCGGCCACCGATCCGTCGGCCTCGGCCAGGGTCGCCTTCCCGACCGTCAGCGTCTCCATGCAGCCTGCTTGGGGCGAGTTCGAGCTGGAAGACCAGAGCGGCACGACCAACACGACCCGATTTCCGTTGATCGGCATCGCCTACCCGGTCGCGGCGGCCGGCGGGGCGGCGACTTTGGCGCTGGCGGGATACATGGAGCAGCGCTGGGTCGGCGAGGTGCCGAGGACGACCGTGCTGCAGGACGAGGAGGTGGAAGTGGCCGACCGCTTCGAGAGCGACGGCGGCATGTCCACGGCGCGGATCGGATGGGCGCAGCGCATCGGCAGCCGTCTGGCGGTGGGCGTGTCGGCGGGAGCCTACTTGGGACGACTGGATCGCGTCTTCGACCGCACCCTCGACTCTCTGGCGGTGGGCGAGGAAGCCGAGTCCTTCGGTCGAACGGGCTCGTGGCGCTACAGCGGCGCGACGGTTTCCGTCGGATTCAGCGCCGATCCGCATCGGCTGATTCATGTGGCCGGCGCCGTCGAATGGTCGGGGGAGCTCAAGGCCACGCCGCGCAACGACACCGACGACGAAGCCCTGACCTACTCCGTCCCCATGCGGTTCCTCGCCGGGGCCACGGGCCGTCTCACTCCGCGCCTCCACTTCAACGCGTCCCTTGCCTTCCAGGACTGGTCGCAGGCCGCCGGCTTCGAGGACGGGACCACCGCTTCGCGCAAGGTCGGCTGGGGCGCGGGGCTGGAGTGGACGGCCGTGGAGGGAGAGACGCGAAGCTTTCCCTTGCGCCTGGGGTACCGCCGCTTGGCGCCGCCCTTCCGCTTCGCCTCGGACGATCCGCTGGAGGTCGCTTGGTCGGCGGGCATAGGGCTGAACCTGAATCAAGCCGGCGGGGTGCGGTTCGGCTGGATCGACTTGGGCGTCGAGCGGGCCGACCGGTCCAGCGCCCCTCTTGTCGAGCGCTTCTGGCGGGCGACGATCTCCGTCGGCGTCTCGCGCCTCTAGCTGGGCCGACGCAGCTCCCAAGGGCGAGGCGCGCCGCCGTGCGAGTGCACTACAAGACGTTCGGCTGCAAGACCAACCAATACGACACGGAGCGGATGCGCCAGCTTCTGGAGACCGAGTGCGGCGCAACCGAGTCCCTGGAGCTGGAGTCCGCCGAGCTCTGCGTGGTGAACACGTGCACGGTCACCAACCGCGCAGACGTCGACGCGCGCCGGTTCGTCCGCCGGGCCGCCCGTCGCAACCCGGGCGCGCGGGTCGTGGTGGCGGGCTGCTCGGCTGCGCTCAAGGGCGCGGCGTACCGGGCGATGGACGAAGTGGCGGAAGTGGTCGAGGGACACGAGCCCGCGAAGGTGCTGGAAGCGGTGGTCGCGGCGGGAAGGGCCGGTTCGGCCGGTTCTCCAGGCTCGGTCGCTTCGGCCGACGGGTGCGGCGTCGGCGGCTCGGGCGACCGCCGGCCGCGCCGCCGCCTACCGCAGCTGGGCGTTCGCCTTCCCCTCGACCGGACTCCCTGGGAGGGCGTGGGCGCCGCTCTTCTCCGGCGGCGCGCCGGGGCCACGCGGGGCTGGCTCAAGGTCCAGGACGGATGCGACCGCAGATGCTCCTTCTGCGCCACACGCCTGGCCAGGGGCCGCAGCCGCAGCCGGGACCCGGTCACCGTGACGAAGGAGGCCCGGGTCATGGCCCGAGGCCATCCCGAGCTGGTGATCACCGGGGTCCACATCGGCCACTACGGACGGGACCTGGACCCGCGCCTGAACTTGACGGCCCTGGTCCGGCGCCTCCTGGAGGAGGTGCCCGACGTCCGCTTCCGCCTGGGCAGCATCGAAGCCACGGAGATCGACGACGAGATGGTGCGCCTCCTGGCGGAGTCCGGCGGACGCTTGGCGCCGCACCTGCACATGCCCCTCCAAAGCGGCGCCGACGCCGTGCTCCGAACGATGCGCCGCTGGCACACCCGGGACCAGTACCGCCGCCGTGCCGCGCAGATCGCCGAAGCCGTGTCGCCGCTGGGTCTGGGAGCCGACGTGATCACGGGCTTTCCGGGCGAGACGGACGCCGAGCACGCCGAGACCCGCGCCCTGGTAGAGGAGCTCCCGTTCACCTACCTCCACGTCTTCCCCTACTCGGTCCGCGACGGCACCGTCGCCGCCGCTCTCCCGGAGCGGGTCCCCCATCGCGTCTCCAAGGAGAGAAGCGACGAGCTCCGAGCGCTCGCTGCGGAGAAGGGAGCCCGGTACGCGGAGCACCGGGGCGGAGATCCCGCCGAAGTCGTCTTGGAGGGAACCAACGGGACGGCGGTCACGGGCGACTACCTGCGGGTGAAGGTGCTCCACCCGTCTTCGGCCGAGCCGTTGGCGCTCCATCGCGGCCGGCTCACCTCCGACGGCGCCGCCGTCCGGCTCTCGGCGCCGACGGCTTCCGCATTGACGAAACCCCGCGCGCCACTCTGATTTCATCCCATGAGCACTCGGCAGAAGCGGCGGTCGAGCCGCCCAAGAGAGGCGCAGGGCCGCCCCGGCACGACGTCGAAACGGCGAAGCCGGGCCTACGTCGAGACCTACGGCTGTCAGATGAACATCTCCGACGGGGAGCTCATGGAGGGCGTTCTGGAGTCGCACGGCTACGAGATCGTGGATTCGCCCGAGTCGGCCGACGTGGTGCTGGTCAACACCTGCGCGATCCGCGAGCACGCCGAACGGCGGGTCCTCGGACGGGTCGGCCAGCTCGGCGGCTTGAAGCGTCTGCGTCCGGAGATGGTCCTGGGCGTGACCGGATGCATGGCGCAGCGCATGGGCGAGGAGCTGCTGAACTCTGCCCCGCAGGTGGACCTGGTGATGGGACCCGACGGCTACCGGACCTTGGCCGCCGCTATCCGGAAGCTCCGTCCGACCGAAGCCGAGCCACGTGCGGCGCGGGCCCAGCTCGCCGAAGGGACCGGGCCGGGGACGGTTTCCGGCGAGGCGGCGCCCTCTCGCCGTCGGGGCGCGCCCGCCTCCCGCCGCCTGTCGGTTCTCGACCTCTCCCTCGACGAGAACTACCAGGGTCTGGAGCAGCGCCGCCGCTCCGCCGTGACGGCGTGGGTGCCCATCCAGCGCGGCTGCAACCACCGGTGCACGTTTTGCATCGTCCCGTACGTGCGAGGGTCCGAAAAGAACCGCGATCCGCAACACGTGCTGGCGGAAGTCCGACGCGTTGCCGCCGGCGGCGCCACTGAAGTCACCCTTCTAGGCCAGACCGTGAACTCCTACCGCCACGGCGAGTGGTCCTTCGCGCGCCTGTTGCGGGCGGTTGCTCGAACGCCGGGGGTGCGCAGGGTCCGCTTCACCTCGCCCCACCCCCGCGACGTGACCGAAGAGCTGGTGGAGGTCATGGCGGTGGAGGAGGCGGTCTGCGAACAGCTTCACATGCCCGTCCAGTCGGGCAGCAACCGCACTCTGAAGCGCATGGTCCGCCGCTACACCGCCGAGTCCTTCCTTGAGAAGATCGACATGGTGCGCTCGGCCGTGCCGGACGTGGCCCTCTCCACGGACGTGATCGCAGCGTTCCCGGGCGAGACGGAGAGCGAGTTCGAGGAGACCCTCGACCTTATGCGGACGGTCAGGTTCGACGATGCCTTCACGTACAAGTACAGTCCTCGGGCGGGCACTCCGGCGACTCGCTTGCCGCCGGATGACTTTGTTGCGCCCGATGTCGGCCAGGACCGGCTGGAGCGGCTGATTGCCGTCGCGCGCAAAGTCCAGGCGGAGATCAACCGGGGCGAAGTGGGCCGGACGGCCGAGCTGCTGCTCGAGCGGTCGGGTCGTCGCCGGGGCACCGTGTTGGGGCGCACCCGCAGGAACAAGGCCGTGGCCGTCCCGGGCGCCCGCGCCGACTTGGGCAAGTACGTGACGGCACGCCTCGTCAGCACCACAGGCGCCACGTTCGTGGGAGAGGTGGTCGCATGAACCGCGTGCCCGACGCCGACGGGACCACGAGGATGCCGCGCGTCCCGCCCGCCCGTTTTCCACTTCCGCGGGCGACCACCATCAACTTCTGGCTGTTCTGGGTGGTCGCTCTCCTGACCGTGGTCAGCCTGTCCGGCATCGAGAGATTTGTGGGCTTCAGCAGCCTGAACACCACAAGGTTCATCGCACTGGGTTGGATCGCGGTAGCCTTCACGGCCCGCGCGTCTCCGATGGGCTCCTTGGGCAAGCCGGGCGCACTGATCCTGGCGACGATCGCCCTGTACACCATCATTGGTACATCTGTATCGAGTTACAACGATGCCCACTTCGTCTTTGAGTGGAATCAGAAGTACAGATTGCTTGGCATGCTTGTCGTCGCAGCCACTGCCACAGGGGTTGTCGACGTTGCGTCGCGAATCGGCACGGATCGAGTGCTGCTGAGTGTTCTAGCGATCATGACAGTAGCCTGCCTGGGTATGCTGCTGAGCCCTTTAACGGTCTTTCTGGACTTGGACGTGCAACAGATGCTGGAGGGACGAATGCCAATGCGATCGGGTCGAGTTCGAGGCACGTTGATTGACGCGAATCACGGCGCCTTCGTCGCCTCTTTGACATTTGCGCTGGCTGGGACCATGATCATTTGGCGGGGCAGGTCCGCCTTGCCTCTCTTGGCGATATGCGTGGCCGTTGGCGCGTTGTTGCTTACCCTGTCGCGAACGGGCCTGGTCTTGTTGCTCGTGGTTATCGCAATGCTTCTCTACTTTGGACAGAGAGAACGAGGCGTTGCGGCTGTCGTGCCAAGCGCCCTGCTTGCCGCCGGCTTGATTGCCGGGGTCGTGTTGGTGATCAGCGCCGTGACTAGCTCGATGTGGCGGCCGTTGGCGGTGGGCCGCCTGACGACCTTTGAGACCGAGCGTTACTTGCTGTGGGGCCACGCTTGGTCTCTGATCATTGAGTCTCCCTTGTTCGGACATGGGATCAACACGTTCCAAGAAATGGAAGGCGCGCCGCGCGTGTGCCGCTTGGCCGCGAGGGTTGCTTGCGGCGCCCACGTGCAGTTTCTGCTTTTTTGGGGGGAAGCGGGCGTGGCGCCGTTCTTGACGTTTGTGCTGTTCTTCGTCACAGCACTTGCGGCCTGCTGGCGGCCGCCCCGTTCCCTTCCTGCGACCGTTGCGTCTTGCTGGACGCTCTGTCTCGGCTTGTATTGCTTGACGGCCCACAACGTCTTCGTCCCTTCCAGCAACTACTTCATCGTCGGCGTCATCTGTGGCGTGCTTGCCTTGCACAAGAAGGCGAAGCAAGCCGCTAGCGACCTTTACCAGGACAAGCCCTTGGAGTGAGTCCTGCGCCGCCGGTCCTCCGGATCGCCGTGGGCTTCGCCGTCGGAGCGGCAGCGTCCACGGTCGTCGGACTTGGTCCGGCCGCCCTTCCTGTGCTGGCCACGGCGCTTCCCATCGCGCTATTGCGCGGTCTCAAGTCGCCGGCCCTTTCTCTGACGCTCTCCTTCACAGCCGGCGTTGGGTGGGCCGAGGCCGACGCCCGGACGCGTCAGCGTTGCGCCCCAGCCGTCGCCGACGGCGCACGGGCGGTCGTGGAGGGCTATTTCCTGCGGTCCAGCGCCGAAGGCGCGTCCACGCTGCATGTCGTGTCGGGCGTCGGGAGCCGATGCCGGGAGCCGACTCGGGTCTACTCTCGGACGGGCGCCCCCCCGGAGGGCGAACTTGTTGCAGTGGAGGGCCGGTGGCTCACGACCCGGCGTGGAAACGGCGCCACGGCGGTGTACTTGAGCGCATCGTCGGTTCGCCGGGTCCAGGGCGGCGAAGTTCCGTGGCGGCATCGCTTCGCGGCCGCTGTTCGCAAGCGGGCGTCGGAAGCGCTCGAGGGGCGGCTCGGCGCCCAAGCCGGCGTGGCGGCGGCGCTGGTCCTGGCGGAGCGAGAAGGCATCCCGCAGGATCTGTGGAACGCCTTCGCCCGCTCGGGAAGCGCGCACCTCCTTTCGATCTCCGGCTTCCATGTGGGCGTCGTGGCGACGCTGCTGGGGTCCGTGCTCTCGGCAGCGGGCCGCCCGCCCAGGAGCCGGGCTCTTGGGACGGCGGCGGGGGTCTGGGCCTACGTGCTTCTGATCGGGGCGCCCACGTCGGCGACTCGGGCGGCGTGGATGGCCACTGCGTTCGTGCTGGGCAGGTTGCGCCGCACTCCCGCGCAAGCCCTGGGCGGCCTGGGCCTCTCGATGCTCATGATCGCCCTCTTGCGCCCCGCCGCGGCGTCCGGGGCCGGCTTCCAGCTCACCGTCACGGGGACTGCCGGCATACTCATCCTGTCCAAGTGGATCATGTCGGTCTGGCCCGCCCATCGGGGCCGCGGCTGGATTGCCCCGCCCATTGCGGCCGGCATCGGCGCTTCGGTCTTCACGGCGCCGGTGCTGGCGTACCACTTCGGGCAGGTTCCCCTTCTCTCCCTTCCGTCCTCGATCCTCCTCACGCCTCTTGTGGCCGCGGCCGTTCCCGGCGTGATCCTGACGATCCTGATGGACGTCTTGAACGTTCCTGGAGCCGCGGTCGCCGGGGCCGGATCGGAGGGGTTGCTCTACGCTGTCGTGACCGTGGCGTCGGCCCTTGGCGAGCTGCCGGGCACTACCTGGACAGCGACGCCCCAGGAGGCCGCCCTCCTCACGATCGGCGGGCTGCTGCCCCTGGCGCTCCGGCGCGCCCCTTGGCGGGAGCGGCCCTGGGTCCGGTCCGCGGCCGTCGCGCTCTCGGCGTGGGCTGTCCTGTGGCTGGGCCAGGCGGCGCTCTCCCTGGGCGGTCGCGGCCGGGTCGAGATCGTGGCCATCGACGTAGGCCAGGGCGATGCAATCGCCGTCCGCACCCCCGCCGGACGGTGGGCGCTGGTGGACGCAGGACCTCGCTTCGGCGGCGCCGACGCCGGACTTTCCAGGGTGATTCCGTACCTTCGAGCCAGGGGCGCCCGGCGACTCGAAGTGGTCGTCCTCTCCCACCCGGACGAGGACCACGCGGGCGGACTCGCTTCCGTGCTGGCCAACGTGCCTGTGGGCGCCGTGCTTGGCCCCGGATTCGGTGGCGGCCAAGCCGGCCACATGGCGGGGCTGAAGGAGGCGCGCCGAGCCGGCGTGCCGTGGCGCAGGGTCGCGGCGGGAGACGTGTGGCGGATAGACGGAGTTGCGTTCCACGTCTTGAGCCCCGCTCCGGAGGAGGCGGAGAGCGCCGCCGGCGAGCTTGCGCCGCCCGACGGGGAACGCTCGCCGAACCGACGTCCGGGGGCCCAGCGGAAACGCCCGCCGAATCAGCGTCCCTTGCCCCAGCGGGAACGCACGCCCAACGACTGGTCCGTGGTGCTGCGCGTAAGCTGGGGCGACTTCGACGCCCTGCTCATGGGCGACGCCGACGACCGCATCGAGGCCGTCCTCTTGAACGATCCCGCCCTTCTCGGAGCGGGAGCGGTGGAGGTCTTGAAGGTGGGCCATCACGGGAGCGCCACGTCCACTTCCGACGAGTTCGTGGCCGCCATTTCCCCCCGGCACGCCTTGGTGTCCGCCGGCGCCCGCAACCGGTACGGGCACCCCGACCCGACGGTCCTTGCCCGCCTGGAGCGTTCTGGCGCGCGCATCCTGCGGACCGACCGCCAGGGCACGGTGTCGGTGGTCGGTCGGGCCGACGGCTCGTCGCGGGTCGGGGCCGGGCGAAGACCGTGACGGGCGACGACCGGCCCGCGCCGCCCCTCGCTCCGGGGCGGATCGTCGCTACTCGGCCTCCAGGTCCACCAGGGGCGCCGAGTACTCCCCCGAGAAGCAGGCGCTGCAGAACGGACCGCCCTCCGCCACGGCTTCCAGCATTCCGTCCAGCGACAGGTACCCCAGCGAATCCACCTTCAAGTCGTCGGCGATCTCGGGCACCGTGAGACGGGAGCCCACCAGCTCCTCCTTCGAGGGCATGTCGATCCCGTAGAAGCAGGGGAAGCGCACGGGGGGGCTGCCGATCCGCAAGTGCACCTCGGCCGCGCCCGCGCCTCGGATGAACTTGACCAGGCTGCGGGAAGTCGTGCCCCGCACCAGCGAGTCGTCCACCACCACGATCCGCTTCCCCGCCAGCACCTGCCGCACCGGGTTGTACTTGATCCGGGCGCCGAAGTCCCGATCCGCCTGGGACGGCCGGATGAAGGTGCGGCCCACGTAATGGTTCCGCAGGAGCCCGAGCTCGTAGGGAATTCCGCTCTGCTCGCTGTAGCCCAGGGCCGCCGAGTTGGCGCTGTCGGGAACGGCGATCACGCAGTCGGCCTCTGCCGGATGCTCCGTCGCCAGCTGCCGCCCGAAGGCCCGCCGAGCGCGGTCCACGCTCATGCTCCAAAGGTTGGAGTCGGGACGCGCGAAGTACACGAGCTCGAACACGCACGGGGCCGCCGCCTTCCGGTGCAGGCCTGGAAGCTGCTCCACGCGGCCGTTCCTGAAGCGCAGGAGCTCGCCGGGCTCCACGTCCCGCGCGAACTCGGCGCCCATGATGTCCAGAGCGCATGTCTCGCTGGCGACCACGTGGCCTCCGCCGGGCAGCGTCCCCGTCACCAGCGGACGAAACCCGCGCGGATCCCGGACGGCGTACATGTCGTCGCCCACCGTCACGACCAGCGAGTACGCGCCTTCCAGGAAGTTGAGGGCGTCCCTCAGCTGGGCTTCGACGGACGGATGGCGCGAGCGCGCGATGAGATGCACGACCACTTCCGAGTCGGAGGAGCTTTGGAAGATCGCCCCGTCGGCCACGAGCCGCCGCTTGAGGAAGCGCGCGTTGGTGAGGTTGCCGTTGTGGACGATCGCCAGGTCGCCTTCCGAGTACCGCACCACGATCGGCTGGGCGTTCGCCCGCCGCCCGCTTCCCGCCGTGGAGTAGCGCACGTGGCCCACCGCCGTGGGTCCGGCCAGAGACGCGATCCGGTCGGCGTCGAAGACGTCGGAGACCAGTCCAAGCTCCTTGTGCAGGCGGGCCCGCCCGTTCTGCACGGCGCATATCCCTGCGGCCTCCTGCCCCCGGTGCTGGAGCGCGTAGAGCCCGAGAAAAACCAGTTCGGCGGCGTTTTCGGCGCCGCTGACGCCGACGATCCCGCACTCCTCCCTTGGGCCGCTCACGGGGCCGACCCGTCGCGCGGCTGCCCGTCCATGATGCTCGGCAAGCAGCCGAGCCAGCGGTCGCCGAGGGCCGCCAGCGAAAGGCGGAGGAGCGAAGAGGGGGTCGAGACTTCGAGGGCTGCTCCCTTGTCGCCCACCACCCCGATTCGGCGAGCCGGCACGCCGTGTTCGGCGGCGATGGAGAGCACGGCGTCGGCGTTCCCGGGTCGGCAGCTGGCCACGACCCGGCCGTGGTCCTCGCCGAAGAGGAGGGCCGTGTCGGTCAGCTCGTCGTCGAAGCGCACCGCCGCGCCCAGGCCCGGCCCGCGCCTGGGACGCCCCAGGCAGCACTCGGCCAAGGCGGCGGCCAAGCCTCCGCACGAAACGTCGTGGGCCGACGCCAGCAGCCTGCGCCGGGCCAGCGCCAGCAGGCAGCGCTGCAAGGCCCGCTCCACCTCCAGCTCCACGGCGGGAGGCTCGCCGGCGGTCACGCCGTGCACCCAGTAGAGGTACTCGGAACCGCCCAGCTCGCCCCGATTGGTTCCCAGCTGCACCACCGCGTCCCCCGGGCGTCGGAAGGCGTGGCCCACCAGTGCCGAAAGGTCTTCGACCACGCCGACCATTCCGATCACGGGAGTCGGGTGCACGGCCTTGCCCTCCGTCTCGTTGTAGAACGACACGTTGCCGCCCGTGACCGGCGTCCCGAAGAAGGCGCAGGCGTCGCGCACGCCCAGGACGGCTTCCCGGAACTGATGGCGGATGCCGGGCTTCAGGGGGCTGCCGAAGTTGAGGTTGTTGGTCACCGCCAGGGGAACCGCGCCCGCGCACGCCAAGTTGCGGGCGGCCTCGGCCACGGCCCCCATCGCGCCGGAGCGGGGGTTGAGCCGCGTGTGGCGGCCGTTGCAGTCGGTCGTGGCAGCCACGCCTCGGTTGGTGCCCGGAATGCGGACGACCCCCGCGTCGCCTCCGGGACGGGCCGCCGTGGCTCCCCGCACCGTCGTGTCGTACTGCTCGTACACCCACTGCTTCGACGCCACGTTGGGCGCCCCCACGACCGAAAGGAACGCATCCTCCAGGGCTCGCTCCCGCTCGGAGCTTCGGTCCACGGCCGCGCCGCCTTCGGGCGGGTCGCCGCCCTCGCTTTCGTCGGCCCCGGAAAGAGCGCCCGGCGGCTCCGTCCAGCGGGACAAGTCCATCGCCCGACGCGCCTTCGCTTCGGGCGACTCCTCGCCGGGCCGCTCGTAGGTGGGGCACTCCTCCGTCAGCGGCCGGGCGGGAATCTCCGCCACCACCACCCCGTCCTCCAGCACCGTGAACGCGCCCGTGTCCGTCACCCGTCCCACGACTGCGGCCTCCAGCTCCCACTTCGCCAGGATCGCCCTGACGGTGTTCTCCCGGCCCGCCCGGGCCACCACCAGCATCCGCTCCTGGGATTCGGAAAGGAGGATCTCGTAGGGAGTCATCCCCGGCTCCCGAACGGGCACCCGCGACACGTCGATCTCGACGCCCGTCCCCGACCGGCCCGCCATCTCGGCCCCGCTGGAGACCAGCCCGGCGGCCCCCATGTCCTGGATGCCCACGATCGCCCCGCTGCCGATCAGCTCCAGCGACGCCTCCAGCAGCAGCTTCTCGGTGAAGGGGTCGCCGACCTGCACTTGGGGGCGGCTCGACTCGCTCTCCGCCGACAGCTCGTCGGACGCGAAGGTGGCGCCGTGAATGCCGTCGCGGCCGGTTCGCGCGCCCACGGCCATGATGGGGTTGCCGACGCCCTCCGCCGTGCCCCGGATCAGGTCGTCCGTGCGCATGAGCCCCAGGCACATGGCGTTGACCAGCGGGTTGCCCTCGTAGCCCCGGTCGAACCACGCCTCGCCGCCTATGCTGGGGATGCCCACGCAGTTGCCGTAGTCGCCCACGCCCTTGACCACCCCGGCGAAGAGGTAGCGGACCCGAGGGCTGTCCAGGTCGCCGAAGCGCAGGGAGTTGAGCGTGGCCACCGGCCGGGCGCCCATGGTGAAGACGTCTCGGAGGATGCCTCCGACGCCCGTTGCCGCTCCCTGGTACGGCTCCACTGCCGAGGGGTGGTTGTGGGACTCGATCTTGAACGCCAGCGCCCATCCGTCGCCCACGTCCACCACGCCCGCGTTCTCGCCCGGTCCCTGGATCACCCACGGCGCTTCCGTCGGCAGAAGGCGAAGGAGCGGCTTCGAATTCTTGTAGCCGCAGTGCTCCGACCACATGGCGGAGAACACTCCCAGCTCGGTGAACGTCGGCGTCCGCCCCAGAATGCCCAGCGCGTGCTCGTACTCCTCGGGCGAGAGGCCGTGCTCCTCGACGAGCGCGGCGGTGATCGGAGGGTCGCCGGGGCGGGGGAGGGGCGGCGAGGGGGTCGTCGAATCCGGGGCGGGCGCTCTCGCCGCCGCCCTGGTCGAGACCTGCGTCATGGGGACGCGGCGCCGGAGGCCGCGGTCGCTCCCGGCGCCGAAGCCGTCCCCGAAGCCGAGGCCTTCCCGGAGCCCGGGGCCGCCCCGTTCGCCCGGGGCCTCCCGGCGGGTCCCTTCGTCAGCGACTCGAAGAACGACAGCCCGTCGGCGGAGCCCAGGATCTCTTCCAAGGCCCGGTCCGGGTGGGGCATCATTCCCAGGACGTTGCCCCGGGCGTTCACGATTCCGGCCACGTGGTTCAGGGAGCCGTTGGGGTTGACTTCGGCCGAGGCGTCGCCGTTGCGGTCGCAGTAGCGGAACGCGACGCAGCCTTCCGCCTCCAGCGCCTGGAGGACGGCCGGCTCGGCGCAGTAGGCGCCGTCGGCGTGGGAGAGGGGCATTCGGAGCACTTGGCCGGGTCGGTACGCCCTGGTGAAAGGCGTGTCGCAGCGCTCGACCCGCAGAAAGCAGTCGTGGGACTGGAAGCGGAGCGACCGGTTGCGCAGGAGAGCGCCGGGCAGCAGGCCCGCCTCGCACAGCACCTGGAAGCCGTTGCAGATCCCCGCCACGACTCCGCCGTCGGCCGCGAAGGCGGCCACCGCATCCATGATCGGGCTGAAGCGGGCGATCGCGCCGGGCCGCAAGTAGTCCCCGTGGGCGAACCCGCCGGGCAAGATCACCGCGTCGGCGTTCCCCAGGCTGCGCTCCCGGTGCCAGACGTAGCGGGGCTCGGCGCCGGCCAGCTCGACGGCGCGGAAGCAGTCCTGGTCGCAGTTGGATCCCGGAAAGGTGACGACGGCGACGTTCACGGCGGCGGCTCTTCGACGGGCACGCTGGCGGTCACGCGGAACTCCTCGGTGACCGGGTTGGCCAAGAGCTTGCGGCACATCTGCCGCGCGCTCTCGGCCGCGGCCTCGGCGGATCCCGCGTCCACGTCCAGGTGGATCGCCTTGCCCACCCGCACGTCCTTCACCGAGTCCCATCCCAGCGAAGCGAGGGCGTGATGGACGGCCTTGCCTTGGGGGTCCAGCAGCCCCCGACGGGGAACAACCAGCACCTGGACGCTGAATCGGCTCAGGGGATGCGCTCCTTCCAGGCGCGGACCCTCGGGGAAAGATCGTCGTAGTCCACTTCCCGGGGCTCCAGGTCGTCGTCGTGGTCGTCGTCGAGCAAGGGGTCCCGCTCCGGCAAGCGTTCCAAGAGGCCCATGAAGACCGACCTGCACAACCCCCAGGCGGTGTAGGCGATCAGGGACGGGAAGAACCAGTGGCGTGGAAAGATGACGGCCAGAGCCGCGCCCGCCGCCATCAGGGCGGTGACCGCCAGCCCCCTGCGGCTCCGCAAGGCGATGCGCGGCACCTTGGCGTAGGGGACGTGGCTCAGCATGAGGACCGACGACAGCACCATGATGATGACCATGATCCGGGGCCAGGGCAGCGCGCCCAGATGCTGCTGGAAGAAGGCCGTCTCCGAGAACGGGTAGTGGGTCGCCAGGATCATCGCGGCGGTGGGCGACGGGAGACCGTGGAAGTGCCGCTTCGCCTCGCCCCCCTGCTCCATGTTGAAGCGCGCCAGCCGGACCACTACGGCGGTCACGTAGGCGAAGCCGACGACCCAGCCCCAGTCCGACTCCTGAAAGTACAGGGTGACCATGATCAGGGCTGGTGCGACGCCGAACGACACCGCGTCCACCAGCGAGTCCAGCTCGGCGCCGAACGCCGACCCTGTGCGGGTGAAGCGCGCGACCCTTCCGTCCAAGAGGTCGAGCACCGCCGCGAACACGATGAACCACCCGGCCCATGCGAAGTCGCCCCGGGTTGCCGCCACCATGGCGTAGACGCCGAAGAAGAGGTTGCCCAGCGTGAACGCCGACGGCAGGATGATCACGCCTCTTTGAAGGGTCTGGCGCGAGCGGCGGGGCACGCTCCGGAGGCGGCGGGCGGCGGGCTTCATCGCGCGTTCGGAGGCATGCGGGCGACGGGAGACTCGCCGCCCCGCACCATGTCGCCCGGCGCCACCGCGACGGGCCACTCCGCCGGCACGAAGAGGTCCACCCTCGAGCCGAAGCGGATCAGACCGATCCGGTCGCCCTTGGAGAGCATGTCTCCCTCACGGGGATACGTGGCGATCCTGCGGGCGGCGAGCCCGGCGATCTGGCGAACGAGAACCGGTCCCCCCGGCGTCGCGATCCCCAGCGAGGCCCGTTCGTTCTCGGCGCCGGCCTCGGGCCGCCAGGCGGCCAGGAAGCGTCCGGCCCGGTAGCCGTACTCGACCACGGCGCCCTGGACGGGCGCGCGCTGGACGTGGACGTCGAAGATGCTCAGGAAGATCGCGATTCGCGTCGCGGCGCCTCCCATGAACGGTTCGTCCGTCACTGCGGTCACGCTCATGACCTTGCCGTCGGCCGGCGCCGTCACCACCTCTTCGGCAGAGGGGGCGCGGCGCCGGGGGTCCCGGAAGAACCAGGCGCTGAAGACGGCGGCGCTTCCGGCGACCGCCGCCGCGACCGCCGCCCCCGTCGGGCGCCCGTCCGGGCCGGCGACCAACGCCCAAGCCAGCGCGGCCCCTGCGGCGAGCGCGCACGGCACGACGAACGGCCAGCCTTCCTTGGCCAAGGGCGACCTCATGCGCGGCTCGCCGCGTCCTCGAACGCCGGCGGCTCGTACTCTTCCGGCGCCGTGCCCACCAGGCGCCGGAAGAGCTCTCGGTAGCGCTCCGAAGCGGCTTCGGCCACCTCGGCGGGCAGGGAGGGCGCGGCCGGCCGGCGCTCCCACCCCGACTGGGCGGCCAGCCACTCCCGCACGGGTTGCTTGTCCAACGACGGCTGGGGCCTGCCCGGCGCGTACTGCTCCGCCGGCCAGTAGCGGGACGAATCCGGGGTGAGCGCCTCGTCGATCAGGAGGAGAGTTCCGTCCGCCGCGAAGCCGAACTCGAACTTGGTGTCGGCCAAGACCAATCCGGCCTCGGCCGCCCTCGCCCGGCCTCGCTCGTAGAGGTCCAGGGAGCGCTTTCGCAGGCGGCGAGCGGTCTCGTCGCCCACCAGGCGGGCAACGTGGGCGAAGGTGATGTTTTGGTCGTGGCCCTCGCGCGCCTTGGTCGCCGGGGAGAAGACCGGGGGCGACAGCGCGGCGCTCTCCTCGAGTCCCCGCGCCAGGGGCTCGCCGGCCAGCGTTCCGGCTTCCCGATACTCCTTCCACGCCGAGCCCGCCAGCCATCCGCGCACGACGCACTCCACGGGCGCCGGACGCGTCCTCCGCACCAAGCTGGCCCGGCCTTCCCACCGGTCGCGGCACGCCGCCAGCGCCGGCGCCGCCCGTTCGATCTCGTCGTCCCGAACCGAGAGCAGGTGGTGCGGCACGTGGCGGAGGGGGCCCGCGAGCCACCAGGCGGTCAGCATCGTGAGCGCCCGCCCCTTGCCGGGAACGGGACGGTCCAGCACGACGTCGAAGGCGCTCACCCGGTCGCTGGCGACCATGAGCAGCCGGTCGCCGGGAAGTTTGTACACCTCCCGGACCTTGCCCCGCGCAACGAGGGGCAGGGGAAGCAGGCTCGCCGGCGCCGGCGCCCGGATCGTTTCGGTCATCACGTCGTCACACCCTCACTTCCGCGCCGCCGGCCCGCGCCGCCTGCGCCCCGCGGCGCTTCAGCACGGGGGCCACATGCTCCGTCAGAAAGGCGTCCACCTGCTCCGGCGCCCGGCCCACCAGCCCCTCCGGCCGGGCCAGCGCCTCGAGCTCGGCCTCGTCGAGGGGGATGGCTTCGTCGTCGGCGATGCGGGCGAAGAGGCCGCCGTCGGCGCTCGTCCGGCCGTCGCTCGGGGCGCCGCCGTCCTCGGCGAGCCGGCGCGCGGCGTCCAAGGCGTGGCGACGGATGCGCTCGTGGAGCTCCTGCCGGTCGCCCCCCGACGCCGACGCCTCCATCAGAACCGACTCCATCGCCATGAACGGCAGGTGCCGGGCCAAGTTCGCGGCCACGACCTGCGGGTTGACCCGGAGTCCTTCGGCCACGTTGGCCGCCAGCACGAGGGCCGCGTCCGTCGCCATGTAGGCGTCGGGGACCGCCAGTCGCTTCGCGGCCGAGTCGTCGAGGCTCCGTTCCAGCCATTGCGTCGCCGCCGTGTGGGCTGGACTCGCCGCCAGCGCGATCACGTGCCGGGCCAGGGCGCAGATCCGCTCCGAACGCATGGGGTTGCGCTTGTAGGGCATTGCCGACGAGCCGACCTGATCCTTCTCGAAGGGCTCTTCCACCTCCCGCAGGTGAGCGAGCAGACGCACGTCGTGAGCCGCCTTGGACGCCGAAGCGGCCACCCCGGCCAAGCACGACAGGAAGGCGTGGTCCACCTTGCGCGGGTAGGTCTGGCCCGTGACCGGGTAGCACGAATCGAAGCCCATGCGGCGGCAGACGGCCCTTTCCAGCGCGTCCACCTTGGCGTGGTCGCCCTCGAAGAGCTGAAGGAACGACGCCTGGGTGCCGGTGGTTCCCCGCACGCCTCGCAGCTTCAGCGTTCCCAGCCGGTGCTCGACCTCTTCCAAGTCCAGCAGGAAGTCCTGCATCCAGAGGGTGGAGCGCTTGCCGACGGTGGTCGGCTGGGCCGGCTGGAAGTGGGTGTACGCGAGGGCTGGAAGGTCCCGGTGGGCGCCCGCGAAGCGCGCGAGGACCGCGACGACGGCCACCAGTCGGTCGCGCACCAGCGTCATCGCTTCCCGGTGCTGGACCAAGTCGGCGTTGTCGCCCACGAAGGCGCTGGTGGCGCCCAGATGGAGAACGCCCCGGGCGGCGGGGGCCACGTCGCCGAAGAGGTGGACGTGGGCCATGACGTCGTGACGGAAGCGACGCTCGTACTCGGCGGCTCGATCCAGGTCGATCTCGTCCACTCCCTCGCGCATCTGTCGGACCGCCTCGTCCGAAACGGGCGCTCCCAGCTCGCGCTGGGACTCGGCCAGCGCCAGCCACAGCCGGCGCCACGTTCCGAACCGGAACGCCGGCGAGAAGATCCGCTCCATCTCCTTCGAGACGTAGCGGGCCGCCAGCGGATGGGCGTAGCGCTCGCCCTTCACGGGAAGCGGCGGCTCCACTCCAGCAGTCCCGTGCGCACCACCCGTCCGTCCCGCTCGAAGGAGAGGACGAACGGACGCCGGCTCCGCTGGGTGCGCCGGAGCTCCTCGGCCGCCTCCTCCGCCGTCGTCACCCGGTGCTGGTTGACGGCCAGGACCACGTCTCCGACCGCGAGTCCCGTCGCCCGGGAGAGATCGGTGGAGATCGCCACCACCAGCGCTCCCTGGACCGACGTCAGCCTGCGCTCGGCCCGGATCTCCCGGTCGACCGTCACCACTTCCAGATCGTCCAGCAGGGCGACCCGGTCCGCGGCGGCGGAAGGCAGGCGCGCGGCCCGAACCACCACCGGCTGCATCCCTTCCACCTCCAGCCTCACCGGGTCGCCGGCACGGAGGTCGAGAAGGACGGCCGCGTAGTCCAGCGGCGTCGCCATCCGGCTTCCCCTGGCCCGGAGGAGGCGCGCGCCCTCCCGAACTCCCGCCTGGGCCGCCGGCGAGCCCGGAACGACCCGGGCCGCCCGCACGCCGCTGGAGCGCCCGAAGGCGTCGGCTTCCACCGCGTCCACGTCCATGCCAAGCCACGCCCGCCGCACTTCGCCGTGCTCGGCCAGGTCCCGCGCCACCCGCAGCGCCCTGTCGACAGGTATGGCGAAGCCGAGTCCCTCGCTTCCGCCGGAGCGGGAGAGGATCGACGTGTTGACCCCGACCACCTCGCCCAGCGCGTTCACCAGCGGCCCGCCCGAGTTGCCCGGGTTGATGGCGGCGTCGGTCTGGATCATGCCCAGATGAACCCCCTCGTCGTCGCTCCGGGGGACGATGTGCCGGCCCAGGGCGCTCACCACGCCCGCGCTCACCGAGGGCTCGGCGTTGGAGATCAGCTGGCCGAAGGGGTTGCCGATCGCGACCGTCCACTCGCCGATCATGAGGTCGCGGGCGGTGCCCAGGGGTGCCGTGGGCAGGTCGAAGCTCATGCCGCCGCCCGCCTCGCCGTCGCGTCCATGGCCGACGTCCAGGAGGAGCACCGCCACGTCCGTGACCGGATCCGTCCCCGCCAAGCGGGCCGGGAAGTCGCGCCCGTCGGGAAGGGTCACCAGGATGTCGCTGGCGTTCTCCACCACGTGATGGTTGGTGACCACGGTGCCCCCGGGGTCCACCACGAACCCCGAGCCGAGACCCCGGGTCTCCTGGAAGGGCAGGAAGTAGTCGTCGAAGAAGCTGCGGCGGCGGACCCGCTCTCGCCGGAGCACGGAGATCGACACGACTGCGGGCGCCACGGTTCGCGCCGCCTCGACGATGGCGGTCAGGCGGCTTTGGGCCAGGGAGCGGGAGACGGACGCCGGGTGAACGGAGGGCCGGAAGGCGGGCGGCGCGGTCGTCGGCCCGGGTGCGAGTGCGCCGGCCGAGTCCCTGGGCAGCGCCGGGGCGGCCGCCTGGGCCGACACCCGCTCGCCGAATGCGTCCGGGCTGGCGTCGGCGGCGCTCCCGGGACCGCACGAAGACGCGGCCGACGCCACGGCGGCCAGCAGGGTGGCGGCCGCGACCCGGGCGGCCCGCGCCCCGTAGCGCACCTTCGTCAGAAAGAGCCCCTGGGGAGGCGCAGGCGGCGAAGTGACGACCCCCGGGTCTCCCTCCAGCAGGCGCGCCATGTCGGCCTCGCCGCGTCGCCCGATCCCGATCTCCACCATCGTCCCCACCAAGTAGCGCACCATGCGGTGGAGGAAGCGGTTCGCCGACACGTGGAAGGCGAACCCCAGCTCGTCCCAACGGCGCCATCCCGCGTCGAAGACGCAGCACCGGTACCCCCGCTTCGGCTGTCCGGACTTGGCGAACGCGCGAAAGGAGCGCTCTCCCGTCAGCCGGGTGGCGGCCCGGCCCAGAGCGTCCGCGTCCAGCGCCCGCCCCAGGGGCCAGCACCATCGACGGTGAAACGGCGAAGCGGACTCGGGCGCCGTGCCGACCCTGTATTCGTAGCGGCGGGCGGTCGCCTCGGTTCTAGGGTTGAACGCGGGGTGCACCGCTTCCACGTCCCGTACCCACACCGCGTCGGGCAGGAGGGCGTTGAGGGAGTCGGCCAGGGTCGCCGACGTCCAGGGCGCCGGCATCGTAACCGCAGCCACTTGGCCCAGGGCGTGCACCCCGGTGTCGGTGCGTCCGGCGCCGGCGACCGGTCTCCGCTCGCCCGCAAGTCGGCGGACCGCGCGCTCGAGGGCCCCCTGCACGGTGGGTTGGCCGGGCTGGACCTGCCACCCGCGGAAGGCGGCGCCGTCGTAGTGGAGGGTCAGCTTGTAGCGGCTCTCGCCGTCGCTCATCCGGTGTTCCGAAGTGGGTTCGAGCGCAGTGCGGCCTACCGACGAATCTACTAGCTTTCCCGACCTCGCGACGACAGGGCGCACAGGAGGCGGCGGAGATGACGAATCGGGCCGGTCCGAGGTCCCTGGACTCTGCGACCGCGGCGCCCCGCGCGCCCGCCGTCGAAGACTCCGCCGGCGCCGGCGCCCTGGTCCGCCACTTGGCGCGCGTCGCGAACGGGCGGGACCTGCCCAAGGCCGACGCCAAGGAGGCGTTCCGCCGCATCGTGTCCGGCAAGGCGTCGCCGGTCCGAACCGGGGCGCTGCTGGCGGCGATCGGCGCGAAGGGCGCGGCGGCTTCGGAGGTCGCCGGGGGCGTGGAGGCCCTGCGCGAGGCGATGGTGCCGCTGCCGACCACCGGCGCGGACGCCGACAAACTGGTGGACACCTGCGGCACGGGCGGCGGCGCGTCGACCTTCAACATCTCCACGGCGGCCGCCCTGGTGGCCGCCGGCGGCGGCGTGCGGGTGGCCAAGCACGGCAACCGCTCCTTCACGTCCAGGTGCGGGAGCGCCGACGTGCTGGAAGCTTTGGGCGCGGTGGCCGACCTGCCGCCCGACTCCCTGGCCGAGGTGCTTGCCGAGAGTGGGATCGTCTTCATGTTCGCCCCCCGCTTCCATCCGGCCATGCGGCACGCCGCGCCCGTTCGCCGGGAGCTCGGAATCGCCACGATCATGAACCTGCTGGGCCCTCTGGCGAACCCGGCCGGGGCGCGGCGACAGGTGGTGGGCACGTCCGATCCGGCCTACGTGGGCCTGATCGTGCGCGCCCTGGCGGATCTGGGCCACGAACGGGCCCTCGTGGTCCACGGCGAGCCTGGGATGGACGAGGTCAGCCCGTGCGGTCCCACTCGGGTGGCCGAACTCGCCGCCGGGCTGGTCTCCGAGTACGAAGTGGCGCCGGGCGACCTGGGGATCGAGGCGGCGCCCGTGGAGGCGCTCAAGGGCGGCGACCCTGCCGAGAACGCCGCTGTCGTGCGGGCGGTGGTGGAGGGGCGGGAGCGGGGCGCCGCCCGCTCGGCCGTGCTGGCGAACGCTGCTGCCGCGTTCTACGTGGCCGGGAAGGCGGAGAGCTTGCGCCACGGAGTCGAGGCGGCGGCCCGTTCGATCGACTCGGGGGCAGCCGGGGCCGTGCTCCACGCCTTGGTCGCGGCGACCCGGCGCGCTGCACGCCAGCGACGGCCGGACACCTCGCCGCAACCCGGCTAGTGGCAGCGGTGTGGTCCCGGTCGCCATTGTCCATTGCTCGGGAAGCGACGGCTTGGCGTCGTCGCCGTCCACTACTCCACTACCGCCCCTCCGCGTCGCCGTTGCCGGCCACGGCCAGGAAGTCGTCGGCAGTGTCGCACTCCACGACCGCGTCCCCGACCCGCGCCAGCTGCTCGGCGCTCATGGAACGCACCCGCGCCTCCAGCCGTCGCGCCGTCTGGGCCCCGAACCGCCGCGAAGCCTGACGCAACAAGATCGCTCGGCCTTCCGCGCGCCCCTGCTCGAGCCCCCGTTCGAGCCCCTGCTCACGTCCCCGCTCGAGTCCCCGCTGCCGGTGGCCCTCCGCCCACTCCGCATAGGTCTGGCCCATCTCTTGCTCCTCCTTCGGTTGGATGATCTGCTCCACGATGTCCTCACGTGCCTCCTCCGGCACCCCCACCACACGCAGCCGCTCGTCCGTCCAGTCCGCGAACGCCTGCCGCTCTGCAAGATAGTCCGGGCCGGCCCACTGCTCCGCCATGCTCTGGTGCACCGCCGGAAAGTTCGTCCACGGGTCCTCCTCCAGCGCCGCGACCCAGCCCAGCACGCTCTCCCTGGGAAGCAACCCTTGCGCCAGCGCCGACCGCAAGTCAAGCAGCCCGTAGCCGTGAGTGGTCGCCAAGCCGGCGACCGCCTGTGCCACGACCGGCGACGGCTCCTGCCTGCCTGCCAGCCCGGCCAGCGTCGTCTCGGCCGTCCATGGCCTCGTGCCAGTGTAGACGACGAACGAGAGCACGAGGGGCATGGCGCCGTCGGGGTCGCGCTGCCGCTCGAGCGTGTGCAGCACCGTGTAGGCGGCCTCGGTGTAGCGCAGCGTCCTGAGGACCATGCCCGGATCGACGGAGGACTGGAACTCGAAGAGGAAGACGGCCGATCGACCGTCCTTGAAGCGGACGCGCCAAGCGCAGTCGCAGAGCCGGCGCCGCAGGTCGGGGCCCACGGTCTCGGTGGGGAAGGGGTCGGCGGCCGGCACGTCGAACTCGTCGGCCCAGCCCATGGCCGCGAGGTCGCGGACGAGGGCCACGCCGCCGCCCGTCGTGTTGAAGAGGCGCTTGTAGCTCTGGTCGTGGCGGCGGCGTTCCGGCTTGGGGGGAGAGGGCGGTTCGTTGGTGGAGGGGTCCATGGCGGCGGCTCCAGTGCGTCCGAGACGAGAGGCGCTTCGGAGGCGTCGCGGACGGAGTTCCCCCGAAGCTGGCCGGGACGGTCTCCGGCCCTGGTCCTCAGTGTCTCACCGAGGATGCGCCATTTCCATGGCTGGATGGGACAGATTTTTTTTCGTCTCTTCCGGGCTGGCCCGGAGGCCCCGTCGAACGGCCTTCCGGGTCAGTGCACCGTGCTTCGGCGCCCGGCGTCGGCTCGGAAGTCGCCCCTCGGGTATGGGCGCGGCTTCAGCATCCGCACCGCCACCGCGCGGCTCCCCGCCGGCCCGCTACTTGTCCGGCTCCGGCTCGCGACCACGATCTTGGTCCGCTCCCGGTTCGCGTGTCCCACCACGAAGATCGTCCTCATCTTCACCCTCTCTTTCTTTTGCCGCCCGCCGGCCTAGAACCGGCGGATCAGTCCCACCACTACCCCCCGAACCCGCACCCGGTTCCCTGGCGCCACGATCGGGTCCATCTCCGCGTTCGCCGGCTGCAGCCGGACCCGGTCGCCGGCCTCCCGGTAGAGCTTCTTGACCGTGGCCGCCTCGTCGTCCACCAGCGCCACCACCGTCTCCCCGTCCCGGGCCGTCTCCTGCGAGGCGACCACGATGTAGTCCCCGTCGCGGATCTGCTCGTCGATCATCGACTGGCCCGACACCCGCAGGACGAAGTGGTCCCGTCCGGGCCGCACCAGCTCGGCCGGCACCGGCAGGCTCTCCTGGTCCTCCACGGCCTCGATCGGCGCGCCGGCCGCCACGGTGCCCAGAAGGGGCAGCGAGACCGCCGCCGGCTCCTGGTCCGGAAACACGATCGAACGGCTTTCCCGGTACGCCTTTCGGATGTACCCCTTCCTCGCCAGATTCGAGACGTGCTCGTGGACGGTGGCGAGGGAGGTGAAGCCGAAGGCGCCGCAGATCTCCTCGTAGCTGGGCGCGTAGCCGTTCTCCTCGACGAACCCCCGGAGGAAGTCCAGGATCTCCTTCTGTCGCTTGGTCAGGGGCATGACGGTTTCCTTGGTTGCAGGGAGCGCTTTCGTCTGCGCAAGGGCGCGCGGGCTCTCGCCGGGCGGCGTGGAACCGAACATCTTCCGAAGCGTAACCGAATTCAGACCGAAGGTCAAGCGAAAGCGTGGGAAGCAGGTCGACCGGCGTCTCCAGCGACGCGGGCGTTCTCGATCGGATCGTGGCCACCAAGGAAGCGGAGGTCGCTCGCCTGCGGGCTCGGCGTCGGGAGCTCGCTCGGGCGGCGGAAGACGCTCCTCCGCCCCGTCCCGTCCTGGGTTCGATCGCCGCCAGCCCGCGCGTCGCCGTCTTCGCCGAGGTCAAGCGGCGGTCGCCGGGCGCCGGTCCGATCGCCCTCGACCTCGACCCTCCGGCGCTCTCCGCCGAGTACGAGGCGGGAGGCGCTCTGGCGGTGAGCGTGCTCACCGACGGTCCCTGGTTCGACGGCTCCCTCGAGGACCTGCGCGCCGTCGCCGGAGCCCGGCGGATTCCCGTCCTTCGGAAGGACTTCCTGATGGACGAGGTCCAGGTTTGGGAGACGCGCGCGGCGGGAGCGGACTTGGCCCTCCTGATCGTCCGGATTCTGGACCCGCTTCTGCTGGCGGACCTGAGGGCCATGGTCCACGACCTGGGCATGACCGCCCTGGTGGAGGTCCACGACGAGGACGAAGTCGAGGCGGCGCTGAAGGCAGGCGCGCGCCTGGTGGGAGTCAACAACCGTGACTTGGCGGCCTTTCGCACGGACCTCCAGGCGACCGAGCGGCTGGCGCCCCAGGTGCCGGGGGACGTGATGGTGGTCTCCGAGAGCGGGATCCGCGACGCCGCCGATGTCCAGCGCGCCGCGGCTGCGGGCGCCGACGCCGTGTTGGTGGGCGAAGCGCTGGTGCGGAGCGAGAACCCCCGGGAAGCAGTGGCGCAGATGGCCGCCGTCCCCAGGCGGACCACAGGAAAGCGGGCGGCGGCTCGGCCGGCGACGGGCAGACCCGTCTCGCCTCGGATGAAGCACGGGCCTGCGAGTCCGAGGATGCCGGGCGCGACGCCCGGGCCCGTCGTCGCCGAGGAGCGCGCGGGTCGCCGCGTCCGGGCGAAGGTGTGCGGGGTCGCGACCCCCAGCGACGCGGCGGCCGTGGCCGATGCGGGCGCCGACTACATCGGCGCGGTTCTGTCGCCGGGGCATGCGCGCAGCGTGTCCCCAGAACGGGCGGCGGACGTCTACGGGGCTTGTCCGGCGCGCCGAGTCGGCGTGTTCGTGGACGCGCCGCCGGACCGGGTCGTCGAGCTCGCGCGCCGTCTCTCTCTGCACGTGGTTCAGCTCCATGGGAGCGAAACGCCGGAAGTCGCGGCCCTGATCGGCGCCGCCGGACCATGGCAGGTGTGGAAGACCTTCCATGCGGCGGGCCCGGGCGGCCATGCGGCGGGCCCGGACGACCCCCCGGAAGGCGGGCGTTGCATGAGCGGATCGTCGATCGGCGCCGCCTCGGCGGGCGCTTCTTGGCCCGGTGCGGCCTGGCGAGGCAGGCCCTTGACCCGCGACGATCTGGCCGCGGCCGTCGCCGCCTATGCGGACGCCGTCGCGGGCGTTCTGGTCGACGCGTGGAGTCCCGGCGTTCCCGGCGGCGCCGGACGGTCGTTCGCTTGGCAGGGCATCGGCGCGACGGTGCGCAGGGCCGCCGGCGCCTCCACCTTCGTCGCCGCCGGCGGAATGACGCCCGACAACGCCGCCGCGGCGGTGGACGCCCTTGCTCCCGACGTGCTGGACGCCAGCTCCGGCCTGGAGTCGGCCCCGGGCGCAAAGGACCCCGCCAAGGTCGGGGCCTTCGTGGCGGCGGTGCGCCGGGCCCGGCGGCCTTCCGGCACGGGACGACCCTCGTGAGCCGGACCTCCCGCCGCGCCGCACCGCCCCCCTCGGCGCCGGCCCGCTTCGGCCCCTACGGAGGACGCTACGTTCCCGAGACCCTGATCCCGGCGCTGAACCAGCTCGCGGCGGCCTACCGCAAGGCCTTGGCGGACCCCGAGTTCCAGGCCGACCTGCAGCGCCTCTCCGCCGAGTACGTCGGCCGCCCCACCCCCCTCTACCGAGCCCGGCGGGTCGAGGAAGCCGCCGGCGTGGGCCCCGTCTACCTCAAGCGGGAGGACCTTGCCCACACCGGCGCCCACAAGATCAACAACACGGTGGGGCAGGCGCTGCTGGCCAAGCGCATGAGAAAGCGCCGGATCATCGCCGAGACCGGCGCCGGACAGCACGGAGTCGCCACCGCCACCGCCTGCGCCCTCTTCGGCCTGGAGTGCGTGGTGTACATGGGCGCCGAGGACATGAGGCGCCAGTCCCTCAACGTCCACCGCATGGAGCTTCTCGGCGCCCAGGTCCGATCCGTCGGTTCGGGGACCCGGACCCTCAAGGACGCCACCAACGAGGCCCTTCGGGACTGGGTGGCCAGCGTGGAGGACACCCACTACGTCATCGGGTCGGTGGTCGGGCCGCACCCCTTTCCGGCCCTCGTGAGGGACCTGCAGGCGGTGATCGGGATCGAGGCGCGCCGCCAGATCGTCGAAGCCGAGAGACGGCTGCCCGGCACAGTGGTCGCCTGCGTGGGCGGCGGCTCCAACGCCATGGGCATCTTTCACGCCTTCTTGGACGACGAGGACGTGGCGCTGGTCGGGGTCGAGGCCGCCGGGGCCGGGCTCGGCAGCGGCCGGACGTCGGCTTCTCTGGCCGAAGGGCGACCGGGAGTCCTTCACGGCTCGCGGAGCTACCTGCTGCAGAACGCCGACGGCCAGATCGCGCCCGCCCACTCCGTCGCCGCGGGACTGGACTACCCGGGAGTCGGCCCCGAGCACGCCCACCTGAAGGACTCTGGCCGCGCCCGCTACGTCGCCGTCGACGACGCCTCGGCCGAGGCCGCCTTCCGTCTCCTGCCGCGCCTGGAGGGAATCATCCCGGCGCTGGAGTCGGCCCACGCTCTGGCGCACCTGCTGGACGCCGGCCCCCGCGACGAGCTGGCGCCGCCCGTCGTGGTTTGCCTCAGCGGCCGGGGCGACAAGGACGCCGCCCACGTCGCCGCGCCGGACGGGCCGTCGTCCGGCGGCCTCGCCTAGCGACACGCGGACGTGTCCACGCCGGCACACGCCTCGACGGGACGGATCCGCGCCCGGTTCGCCGCGCTGGCGTCGCAGCGCCGGCCCGGGTTCGTCCCCTACCTGACCGCCGGCTACCCGACGCTGGCCCACACTCGGGAGCTGCTGGCCGGGCTGGCGGACGCCGGCGCCGACGTGATCGAGCTCGGCGTGCCGTTCAGCGACCCCATGGCCGACGGGCCCACCATTCAGCGTTCGTGCCAAGGGGCCCTCGATGCCGGCGCCACCACCGACGGCGTGCTGGAGGTCCTCGCCGACCTCCGTCGCGTCAGCGAAGCGCCCGTCGTCCTCTTCTCCTACCTCAACCCCTTGATCGCTCGGGGGGTCGACGCCTTCCTCCGGGACGCGCTGGACGCCGGCGCCGACGGGATCCTCGCCACCGACCTGCCCCTGGGCGCGGACCCGGAGTTGGAGGCGCAGCTGACGGAGAGCCCCCTGGACTTGGTGCGGCTGATCGCTCCCACCACCACGGCGCTCCGGGCTTGCGAGATCGCTCACGCCAGCCAGGGCTTCGTCTACTACGTGGCGCGCACGGGAGTCACCGGCGTCCGGCCGGCGCTTCCGGAAGAGCTGGCTGCGGCGACGACAGGGGTCCGGGAGATGTCGCCGTGCCCCGTCGCGGTCGGGTTCGGCGTCTCGACCCCGGAGCAGGCCCGGCAGGTCGGGGCGGTCGCCGACGCCGCCGTGGTGGGCAGCGCCCTGGTGGACCGCCTGGACGAGGGCGGCGTGGCGGGCGCGCTGGCCCTGGCCCGGGAGCTGCGAAGGGCCCTGGACACGGCCCGGTAGGGGCTCCGCCCGCAAGCCGTTTTGCGAGCGCCCAGCGCGACGGCGGGCGATGTGTTCGCTCGCTTCACCCCGTCCCGACGCGCAGCCGGCGGAGCGGTTCATGCTCCCTCCAGCGTCAGCGACGGCTTCTCTCGCTTGGCTTCACCCCGTCCCGACGCGCAGCCGCTCCTCCAGCGCTGGATCGGGCGACACGAAGACGGTCTCGACCCGCTCCAGCGCCACCACCCCGGGCGGTGCGCCCCGGGGCTTGCGGACCCACTTGCGGCGAGTCCAGTCCACGGGCACGTGGCGCGCGCCTCGGGCGCCCGAGTGGTTGGCGGCCAGCGTAGCAGCTTCCTCCAGGTCGGTCGCCGGCGGACGCTCGGCCCGGGTCCAGCGCAGGACGACGTGCGCGCCGGCGGCGTGGCGAGCGTGCAGCCAGACGTCGTTCGGGCGCGAGTGGCGGAAGGTGAGGTCGTCGTTCCGTCCCGCGCCCCGGCCGACGCGAACCTCCAGGCCGCCCGAGCTGCGGTAGCGCCGGTAGGGAAGGGCGGGGGCGTCGTGGGCGCGTGGTCCCTTGCGCTTCGGCGACGCGGGCAGCACGGCCTCCAGCTCCTCCCGCGCGAGCTTGCCCCGGCGGTGGAGGCGCGCGGCCGCTGCGACTTGGTCCAGCGCCGCTTTGGTCCGGCGGATCCGTCGGGCCAGCTTGGCCGCGCCGCGCTCCATCCGGGCCGCCAAGCGGAAGCGCGCGTCCGCGTTCTCGTGCGGCCGCAGGGCCGGGTCCAGCTCCAGCGTCCGCGCCTTGCCGTCGAAGCCCGTCAAGACGACCCGCCCGCTTCCACGCCCGATCTGCCCGAGCGACGCCAGAATCAAGGCCGCCTCCTCGCGGAGCCGGTTCGCTTGGCCAGTCCTGTCCAGCTGGCCGCGCAGGGCGCCCAGCTTGCGCTCCAGGCGGCGGCTCTCCCGATCCAGCGCGCGCGTCTCGGCGTCCCGCCCGTCGATCGCGCCCAAAGGACTGCCCGACTCGGCGTCCGCCGCCGCCAGGACGGCGTCCATCCCGTGCAGCAGGCTCTCCACGGGGGTCGCCCGAAGGGCGCTCCCGGCCTTCGCGCCGGCTTCCCATCCGCCGCCCAGGGGCGTGCCGCCCGCCCGCCCGTCGCCCGCCGGAGTCCCCTCCAGCGCCGCGCCCAACGGCCACGGATACGGCTGCAAGCCGGACGGGAGGCGGAGCAGGCAAGGCGCCGTCTCCGTCCCCTCCGCCAGAAGCCGCCACCGGCGGAACGCCGCCTCCGGCCCGTCCGCCGAGAGCAGCCAGGGGGCGTTGATCGGCGACACGTAGGCGACCTGCGAGATCCACCGCCGGACGGCCGCCGATTCCATTCCCTCGGCCCCGCGCACCGTCGAGGCGCCCGCTCGGTCTGCGCGCCCACCTGCTCCGGCCCGTGACCCCATCCATTCGGCCCCGCCCTCCGAGGCGCCGACTGCTTCCGCCGCCTCCGGGCCGGCCGGCCACGCGGCGAGCCATTCGTCCATTTCCAGCCGTCCGTCCGCGCCCTTCCGCCGTCTGCCGCCGGGAGGCTCCCAAGGGGTCCCGATCCATGGCGCCGAGGTTGCCGTCCCCCTGGGGCCTCCCTTCGTTCGCGAGCCCTTGGTCCTTCCCGCGCCCGTCCCCGGCCGCAGCCGCTTCCGGACCACCAGCTGCGCCCCCTCCGCCCAGCACGCGTTCCATCGGTTCGCGGCGAACTCCAGGATCAAGGACGGATTCGCCTTCTTTCCCCGCACCCGACGGAACCGCAGCACGATGATCCGCTCGTCGGCCACCGCCCAAGTCGCCGCAAGGGTCGCGGGCAGCCGCTCGGCGTTCGGATCGGGGTCCGACGGGGGCCGCAGCACGACGGCGCCCCGTCCAGGAGCGAGCTCCGCCGCCAGCGTCGCCTCCCGAAAGTGGACGCGAACCGTCCGCCGCTCTCGCAAGAACTCCACTGCCGTCGTCCGCTTGCCTCCCAGCCTGGCCTGCACCTCCGCCGCCACGGCCCGGGCCAAGCACGGATCCCAGATCACCGCGCGTCTCCCGATTCGTTATCTTTGGGCGTCCCGGGGGGCCGACGCGCGCCCGAGGGCCCGGGAACGCTCGAGTCCCCGCCCGGGACCGTCGAGTCCCCAACACGGCGGTTCGACATGAAGGGCCTTCCCAGAACAGTGCTGCTGGCGGTGCTGGCGGTCGGAGTCGTGGTCCTGCTGGGGTCCGCGCTCATGCAGTGGGCGCCGGGAAAGACCTCCAGCCCCGCGGCTGCGCCCGGCGAGGACAGGGTGACCGTGGACGTGCGCAACGCGGGGGGCGTGTCGGGGATGGCCCGCGCCGCGACGAACCACTTGAGGAGCGCCGGATTCGACGTGGTGAGCATGGGGAATGCGGATCGCATGGACAGCGAATCGTCGATCGTGATCGACCGGACCGGAAACTTGCGGGCGGCGGCCGAAGTGGCGGAAGCCCTGGGAATCGGAACCGTCGTCGCCATGCCGGACTCGAACCTCTTCGTGGACGTGACCGTAGAGCTTGGGTCGGGTTGGCAAGCGGCCAGGGTCGAGGAAGTCGCCCGCCGCTCCTTGCTCGACTGGTTCCGAGGCTTGGCGGGGTCTCGGTGAGGGTGAACGCGGACCGCAACGACAGGAAGGCAGTGGCGATCGAATGACGAGCAGACGCAGGCCGAAGGCCGGGCGCCGAGCAGGCTCCCGCGAGAAGTCGAGGGTCCCGGACCGGGCGAGGAAGTCGCCGGCGAACCGAAGCCCGGCCCAGGGGCAGGCGGCGGCGGGAGCGGGGGGCGGAGGCGTTCTCTCTGGGGCGGCAAGGGTTGTTCGCTGGCTGTGGAGCTTTGAGCTGACTCGGCTGGTCGTGCTGGTCGTGGTGCTGGTGGTCGTCCTTCGGAGCTTCCTGATCCAGACGTTCGTGATCACGTCTGGTTCCATGGAGAACACCTTGCTGACCGGCGACTTCCTCGTAGTCAACCGAGCCGCCGTCGGCTCCCGAATCCCGTTCACGAACTTCCGCGTTCCCGGGTACTCGGAAGTGAAGCGGGGCGACATTCTGGTCTTCGACCCCCACCACGAGGAGAACATGACCGTGGTCAAGCGGCTCGTGGGGGTGCCGGGAGACACCCTCGAGATGAGGAACAAGGTCCTCCACCTGAACGGAGTCGCCCAGGAGGAACCCTACGTGGTCACGACCCCGGAAGGCAGCGGGTTCCACGCAGGCATGCTCTGGCAACTGGAGCACCTGGTCGGCGGCCCACGAAGCGACTACAAGCCCACCCGAGACGACTGGGGGCCGATTGTGGTCCCGGCGCAACGCTACTTCATGCTGGGCGACAACAGGGACACCAGCCTCGACTCCCGCTTCTGGGGGTTCCTGGAGGGGTGGCGGTTCGAAGGCCGAGCCGTTGCGATCTACTTCTCCTACAACCGGGGCTCCTTCCGGCCCTTTCCCTGGATCAGAGAGATTCGCGCCAGCCGAATCGGGACGCTCGTGCGGTAGAGCTCGGCGCCGGAGGCCCCAGGGTCCGGTCCGCCGCTTCGGGTGGGCGTGCAGGAGCCTGTCGCCGGGCCGGCGTATATTGGATTGAAATGGAAGACGACAACGATTTGGCAATAGGGAGAAAAGTCAAGTGAGGGAACACCTGAAGTTCTCTACTACAATCCTCAAGAAGCCCCCCCCCCCCCCCCCCCCCCCCCCCCCCCCCTTGACACAAACAGGAAATATTGGTATAGATTAGGATTGTCGTCGTAGGTGTCGATACTACTTCCCGGTCGTCGCGACCGGTGGGCGCTCGCTCGAACCCCGGGCCTTGTTGCAGCCCTTGCCGCTCTGCTGGTCGGGCCCGGGGGAGTCGCGGCGCAGGAGTCGTTGCCCACGTTGTCGATTTCGTCTCCAAGCGTGGCGGAGGGCGCGGCGGACTCGACGGCGGCGCTGACCTTCCAGGTGACGTTGAGCGCGGCGAGCAGCCGGTCGGTGACGGTCGCATACGGCGACGCCCGAACGGGGACGGCGACGGTGACGCGGGACTACGCCGCGTTCAGCACTGTGATCCTGAGGTTCGCCCCGGGCGACACGGTGAAGAACTTCGACGTGACGGTGAAGGGGGACTCGCTGCACGAGCCGAGCGAGACGGTGGTCGCAACGCTGAGCTCGCCGACGAACGCCACGATTGCGACGGGCACGGGCACGGGAACGATCACGGACGACGACGCCGCGCCGACGGCAACGCTGATCCTGTCGCCTTCCACGGTCCGCGAGGGCGTGCTCTGGGCGACGGTGCGGGCGCAGCTCGATGGGCGGTCGGCAGCGGCAACGACGATCACGGTGTCGGCGGCGGCGGGTGCGAACGCGGACTCGACCGACTTCGAGTTGAGTTCGAACAGGACGTTGACGATTGCGGCGGAACAGATTGCGAGCCGGGGAAACGTGAGGATCACTGCCCTCGACAACGGCGTGGACGAGCCGAACAAGCAGGTGACGGTGTCGGGCACGGTGTCGAACAGCATCGGCGGCTTCTCGAACCCTGCGGACGCCACGTTGACGATTCAGGACGACGAGGCGACGCCGAAGGTGAAGCTGGTGCTGTCGCGTTCGACGATCGACGAGAGCGGCGCAGACAACTCGGCCGTGGTGACGGCGACGATGAGCCCGCCGTCGGTGCAGTCGACGACGATCACGGTGGCTGTGGCGGCGGGGGGCGGCACAGACTCGACCGACTTCACCGCAAGCGCGAACAAGACGTTGACGATTGCGGCGGGCGACACGACGAGCACGGGCGCGGTGACGGTGACGGCGGTGGACAACGACGTGGACGAGCCGAACAAGGTGGTGAGGGTGTCGGCGACGGCGACGAACACGCAGGGAGTCACGAACCCGGACGCCGCGACGCTGACGATCGCGGACGACGACGCGGCTTCCACGCTGTCGATCTCGTCGCCCAGCGTGGCGGAAGGCGCGGCGGACTCGACGGCGACGCTGACGTTCCAGGTGAAGTTGAGCGCGCCGAGCGAGCACCGGGTGACGGTGAAGATCAGCGACGCCCGGACGGGCACGGCGACCCTGGCCCAGGACTACGAAGTGTTCTCCGACCGGATATTGACGTTCGCCGCGGGCGACACGCTTGCGAGCTTCGGCGTGACGGTGCGCGGCGACACGCTGGACGAGCCGAACGAGACGGTGGTGGCGCAGCTGAGCCAGGCGACGAACGCGACGATTGCGACGGGCACGGGGACGGGGACGATCACGGACGACGACGCGGCGCCGACGGTGACGTTGACGGTGGGGCGCGGGTCGATCTGGGAGGGCGCGCCGGGGATCACGTGGACGACGGTGCGGGCCGCGTTGAGCGCGGCGTCGAGCGCTGCGACGACGGTGACGGTGAGTGCGGCGGCGGGCATGAACGCGGACTCGACGGACTTCGCGTTGAGCGCAAACAAGACGCTGACGATCGCGGCGGGCCAGACGCGCAGCACGGAAGACGTGCGGATCAACGCGGTGGACAACGCGGTGGACGATCCGAACCGGCAGGTGACGTTGTCGGGGACGGTGTCGAACAGCATCGGGGGCTACTCGAACCCGGCTGACGTGACGGTGACGATCCAGGACGACGAGGCGACGCCGAAGGTGAAGCTGGTGTTGTCGCGTTCGACGGTCGCCGAGAGCGGCGCGAGCAACTCGACGACGGTGACGGCGACGATGAGCCCGGCGTCGGTGCAGGAGACGACGATCACGGTGGCCGTGGCGGCGGGCGCGGACGCGGACTCGACCGACTTCACGGTGAGCGCAAACAAGACGTTGACGATTGCGGCGGGCGACACGGTGAGCACGGGCGTGGTGAGCGTGACGGCGGTGGACAACGACCTGAACGAGCCGAACAAGAGCTTGACGGTGACGGCGACGGCAACGAACACGCAGGGCGCAACGAACCCGGACGCCGTGGCCTTGACGATTGCGGACGACGACGGCCAGCCGTCGCTGTCGATCTCGTCGCCCAGCGTGGCGGAAGGCGCGGCGGGCACGACGGTGGCGTTGACGTTCCAGGTGAAGTTGAGCGCACCGAGCGGCCAGCGTGTGACGGTGAAGGTCGCCGACGCGCGGACGGGGACGGCGACGCACTCGGCCGACTACTCGATCTTCTCGGACGCGGTGTTGAGCTTCGCTGCGGGCGACACGCTGAAGAGCTTCGACGTGACGGTGGTGGGGGACGATCTGGACGAGCCGAACGAGACGGTGGTGGCGCAGTTGAGTCAGGCGACGAACGCGACGATTGCGACGGGCACGGGGACGGGGACGATCACGGACGACGACGCGGCGCCGATGGTGACGTTGACGGTGGGGCGCGGGTCGATCTGGGAGGGCGCGCCGGGGATCACGTGGACGACGGTGCGGGCCGCGTTGAGCGCGGCGACGAGCGTTGCGACGACGGTGACGGTGAGTGCGGCGGCGGGCATGAACGCGGACTCGACGGACTTCGCGTTGAGCGCGAACAAGACGCTGACGATCGCGGCGGGCCAGACGGCGAGCACGGAGGACGTGCGGATCAACGCGGTGGACAACGCGGTGGACGATCCGAACCGGCAGGTGACGTTGTCGGGCACGGTGTCGAACAGCATCGGGGGCTACTCGAACCCGGCGGACGTGACGGTGACGATCCAGGACGACGAGGCGACGCCGAAGGTGAAGCTGGTGTTGTCGCGTTCGACGATCGACGAGAGCGGCGCGAACAACTCGACGACGGTGACGGCGACGATGAGCCCGCCGTCGGTGCAGTCGACGACGGTGACGGTGTCTGTGGCTGCGGGCGCGGACGCGGACTCGACCGACTTCACGGTGAGCGCGAACAAGACGCTGACGATTGCGGCGGGCGACACGACGAGCACGGGCGCGGTGACGGTGACGGCTGTCGACAACGACCTGAACGAGCCGAACAAGGCCTTGACGGTGTCGGCGACGGCGGCGAACACGCAGGGCGCAACGAACCCGGACGCCGTGGCCTTGACGATCGCGGACGACGACGGCCAGCCGTCGCTGTCGATCTCGTCGCCCAGCGTGGCGGAGGGCGCGGCGGACTCGACGGCGACGCTGACGTTCCAGGTGAGGCTGAGCGCGCCGAGCGGGCAGCGTGTGACGGTGAAGATCGCCGACGCGCAGACGGGGACGGCGACGCGTGCGGCGGACTACTCGATCTTCTCGGACGCGGTGTTGAGGTTCGTTGCGGGGGACACGCTGAAGAGCTTCGACGTGACGGTGCGCGGGGACGATCTGGACGAGCCGAACGAGACGGTGGTGGCGCAGTTGAGCCAGGCGACGAACGCGACGATTGCGACGGGTACGGGGACGGGTACGATCACGGACGACGACGCGGCGCCGACGGTGACGTTGACGTTGGGCCGCGGGTCGATTTGGGAGGGCGCGCCGGGGATCACGTGGACGACGGTGCGGGCCGCGTTGAGCGCGGCGTCGAGCGCTGCGACGACGGTGACGGTGAGTGCGGCGGCGGGCATGAACGCGGACTCGACGGACTTCGCGTTGAGCGCGAACAAGACGCTGACGATCGCGGCGGGCCAGACGGCGAGCACGGAGGACGTGCGGATCAACGCGGTGGACAACGCGGTGGACGATCCGAACCGGCAGGTGACGTTGTCGGGCACGGTGTCGAACAGCATCGGGGGCTACTCGAACCCGGCGGACGTGACGGTGACGATCCAGGACGACGAGGCGACGCCGAAGGTGAAGCTGGTGTTGTCGCGCTCGACGGTCGCCGAGAGCGGCGCGACCAACTCGACGACGGTGACGGCGACGATGAGCCCGGCGTCGGTGCAGTCGACGACGATCACGGTCGCCGTGGCGGCGGGCGCGGACACGGACTCGAGCGACTTCACGGTGAGCGCGAACAAGACGCTGACGATTGCGGCGGGCGACACGACGAGCACGGGCGTGGTGAGCGTGACGGCGGTGGACAACGACCTGAACGAGCCGAACAAGGCCTTGACGGTGTCGGCGACGGCGACGAACACGCAGGGCGCGACGAACCCGGACGCCTTGACGCTGACGATTGCGGACGACGACGGCCAGCCGTCGCTGTCGATCTCGTCGCCCAGCGTGGCGGAGGGCGCGGCGGACTCGACGGCGACGCTGACGTTCCAGGTGAGGTTGAGCGCGCCGAGCGGCCAGCGTGTGACGGTGAAGGTCGCCGACGCGCGGACGGGGACGGCGACGCACTCGGCCGACTACTCGATCTTCTCGGACGCGGTGTTGAGGTTCGTTGCGGGCGACACGCTGAAGAGCTTCGACGTGACGGTGCGCGGCGACGATCTGGACGAGCCGAACGAGACGGTGGTGGCGCAGTTGAGCCAAGCGACGAACGCGACGATTGCGACGGGCACGGGTACGGGTACGATCACGGACGACGATGCGGCGCCGACGGTGACGTTGACGGTGGGGCGCGGGTCGATCTGGGAGGGCGCGCCGGGGATCACGTGGACGACGGTGCGGGCCGGGTTGAGCGCTGCGACGAGCGCTGCGACGACGGTGACGGTGAGCGCGGCGGCGGGCATGAACGCGGACTCGACGGACTTCGCGTTGAGCGCAAACAAGACGCTGACGATCGCGGCTGGCCAGACGCGCAGCACCGAAGACGTGCGGATCAACGCGGTGGACAACGCGGTGGACGATCCGAACCGGCAGGTGACGTTGTCGGGCACGGTGTCGAACAGCATCGGGGGGTACTCGAACCCGGCGGACGTGACGGTGACGATCCAGGACGACGAGGCGACGCCGAAGGTGAAGCTGGTGTTGTCGCGTTCGACGATCGACGAGAGCGGCGCGACCAACTCAGCAACGGTGACGGCGACGATGAGTCCGCCGTCGGTGCAGTCGACGACGATCACGGTGGCCGTGGCGGCAGGCGCGGACGCGGACTCGAGCGACTTCACGGTGAGCGCGAACAAGACGCTGACGATTGCGGCGGGCGACACGACGAGCACGGGCGTGGTGAGCGTGACGGCGGTGGACAACGACCTGAACGAGCCGAACAAGAGCTTGACGGTGACGGCGACGGCGACGAACACGCAGGGAGTCACGAACCCCGACAACCTGACGCTCACCATCGCGGACGACGACAGCCAGCCGTCGCTGTCGATCTCGTCGCCCAGCGTGGCGGAGGGCGCGGCGGACTCGACGGCGACGCTGACGTTCCGGGTAAGGCTGAGCGCGCCGAGCGGCCAGCGCGTGACGGTGAAGGTCGCCGACGCGCGGACGGGGACGGCGACGCACTCGGCCGACTACTCGATCTTCTCGGACGCGGTGTTGAGCTTCGCTGCGGGCGACACGCTGAAGAGCTTCGACGTGACGGTGGTGGGCGACGATCTGGACGAGCCGAACGAGACGGTGGTGGCGCAGTTGAGCCAGGCGACGAACGCGACGATCGCGACCGCAACAGGGACGGGGACGATCACGGACGACGACGCGGCGCCGACGGTGACGTTGACGGTGGGGCGCGGGTCGATCTGGGAGGGCGCGCCGGGGATCACGTGGACGACGGTGCGGGCCGGGTTGAGCGCGGTGTCGAGCGCTGCGACGACGGTGACGGTGAGCGCGGCGGCGGGCATGAACGCGGACTCGACCGACTTCGCGTTGAGCGCGAACAAGACGCTGACGATTGCGGCGGGCCAGACGGCGAGCACGGAGGATGTGCGGATCAACGCGGTGGACAACGCGGTGGACGATCCGAACCGGCAGGTGACGTTGTCGGGCACGGTGTCGAACAGCATCGGGGGCTACTCGAACCCGGCGGACGTGACGGTGACGATCCAGGACGACGAGGCGACGCCGAAGGTGAAGCTGGTGCTGTCGCGTTCGACGGTCGCCGAGAGCGGCGCGACCAACTCGGCAACCGTGACGGCGACGATGAGTCCGCCGTCGGTGCAGTCGACGACGGTGACGGTGGCCGTGGCGGCGGGCGCGGACACGGACTCGAGCGACTTCACGGTGAGCGCGAACAAGACGCTGACGATTGCGGCGGGCGACACGACGAGCACGGGCGTGGTGAGCGTGACGGCGGTGGACAACGACCTGAACGAGCCGAACAAGGCCTTGACGGTATCGGCGACGGCAACGAACACGCAGGGAGTCACGAACCCCGACAACCTGACGCTCACCATCGCGGACGACGACGGCCAGCCGTCGCTGTCGATCTCGTCGCCCAGCGTGGCGGAAGGCGCGGCGGACTCGACGGCGACGCTGACGTTCCAGGTGAGGCTGAGTGCGCCGAGCGGGCAGCGTGTGACGGTGAAGATCGCCGACGCGCAGACGGGGACGGCGACGCGTGCGGCGGACTACTCGATCTTCTCGGACGCGGTGTTGAGGTTCGCTGCGGGCGACACGCTGAAGAGCTTCGACGTGACGGTGCGCGGGGACGACCTGGACGAGCCGAACGAGACGGTAGTGGCGCAGTTGAGCCAGGCGACGAACGCGACGATTGCGACGGGCACGGGGACGGGGACGATCACGGACGACGACGCGGCGCCGACGGTGACGTTGACGGTGGGGCGCGGGTCGATCTGGGAGGGGGCGCCGGGGATCACGTGGACGACGGTGCGGGCCGCGTTGAGCGCGGTGTCGAGCGCTGCGACGACGGTGACGGTGAGCGCCGCGGCGGGAACGAACGCGGACTCGACGGACTTCGCGTTGAGCGCGAACAAGACGCTGACGATTGCGGCGGGCCAGACGGCGAGCACCGAAGACGTGCGGATCAACGCGGTGGACAACGCGGTGGACGATCCGAACCGGCAGGTGACGTTGTCGGGGACGGTGTCGAACAGCATCGGGGGCTACTCGAACCCGGCAGACGTGACGGTGACGATTCAGGACGACGAGGCGACGCCGAAGGTGAAGCTGGTGCTGTCGCGTTCGACGATCGACGAGAGCGGTGCAAACAACTCGACGACGGTGACGGCGACGATGAGCCCGCCGTCGGTGCAGTCGACGACGATCACGGTGGCCGTGGCGGCGGGCGCGGACGCGGACTCGGCCGACTTCACGGTGAGCGCGAACAAGACGTTGACGATTGCGGCGGGCGACACGACGAGCACGGGCGTGGTGAGCGTGACGGCGGTGGACAACGACCTGAACGAGCCGAACAAGGCCTTGACGGTATCGGCGACGGCAACGAACACGCAGGGAGTCACGAACCCCGACAACCTGACGCTCACCATCGCGGACGACGACGGCCAGCCGTCGCTGTCGATCTCGTCGCCCAGCGTGGCGGAGGGCGCGGCGGACTCGACGGCGACGCTGACGTTCCAGGTGAGGCTGAGCGCGCCGAGCGGCCAGCGCGTGACGGTGAAGATCGCCGACGCGCGGACGGGGACGGCGACGCACTCGGCCGACTACTCGATCTTCTCGGACGCGGTGTTGAGGTTCGTTGCGGGCGACACGCTGAAGAGCTTTGACGTGACGGTGCGCGGGGACGATCTGGACGAGCCGAACGAGACGGTGGTGGCGCAGCTGAGCCAGGCGACGAACGCGACGATCGCGACCGCAACAGGGACGGGGACGATCACGGACGACGACGCGGCGCCGACGGTGACGTTGACGGTGGGCCGCTCAACGATCCGGGAGGGCGGGACCGGCTTTACGTACACGACCGTGCGGGCCGACCTGAGCGAGAGGTCGGGCGCTGCGACGACGGTGACGGTGAGCGCAGCCCCCGGCACGAACGCCGACTCGACCGACTTCACGGTGAGCGCGAACAAGACGCTGACGATCGCGGCGGGGGACACGGCGAGCACGGGCACGGTGGAACTGCGGGCCGTAAATGACGCGGTGGACGGTCCGGACAAGCAGGTGACGGTGTCGGGCACGGTGTCGAACAGCATCGGGGGGTACTCGAACCCGGCGGACGTGACGGTGACGATCCAGGACGACGAGGCGACGCCGAAGGTGCAGCTGGTGTTGTCGCGCACAAGCATCGGCGAGAGCGGCGCGAGCAACTCGGCCGTGGTGACGGCGACGATGAGCCCGCCGTCGGTGCAGTCGACGACGATCACGGTCGCCGTGGCGGCCGGGGCGGGCGCCGACTCGGCCGACTTCACACTGAGCGCGAACAAGACGCTGACGATTGCGGCGGGCGACACGACGAGCACGGGCGTGGTGAGCGTGACGGCGGTGGACAACGACCTGGACGAGCCGAACAAGGCCTTGACGGTGTCGGCGACGGCAACGAACACGCAGGGCGCGACGAACCCCGACGCCGTGACGCTGACCATTGCGGACGACGACGGCCAGCCGTCGCTGTTGATCTCGTCGCCCAGCGTGGCGGAGGGCGCGGCGGACTCGACGGCGACGCTGACGTTCCGGGTGAGGCTGAGCGCGCCGAGCGGCCAGCGCGTGACGGTGAGGATCGCCGATGCGCGGACTGGGACGGCGACCTTCTCCACGGACTACGCGACCTTCAGCGATGCGACCCTGAGCTTCGCGGCGGGCGACACGGTGACGACCTTTGACGTGACGGTGAACGGGGACGATCTGGACGAGCCGAACGAGACGGTGGTGGCGCAGTTGAGCCAGGCGACGAACGCGACGATCGCAACGGGCACGGGGACGGGCACGATCACGGACGACGATGCGGCTCCCACGGTGATGCTGTCGTTGGGACGCTCGACGATCCGGGAGGGCGGGATCGGCTTTACGTACACGACCGTGCGGGCCGACCTGAGCGAGAGGTCGGGCGCGGCGACGACGGTGACCGTGAGCGCAGCCCCCGGCACAAACGCGGACTCGACCGACTTCACGCTGAGCGCGAACAAGACGCTGACGATCGCTGCGGGCCAGACGGCGAGCACAGAGGACGTGCGGATCAACGCGGTGGACAATGCGTTGGACGGTCCGAACAAGCAGGTGACGGTTTCGGGTGCGGTGTCGAACAGCATCGGGGGCTACTCGAACCCGGCGGACGTGACGGTGACGATCCAGGACGACGAGGCGACGCCGAAGGTGAAGCTGGTGTTGTCGCGCACAAGCATCGCCGAGAGCGGCGCGAGCAACTCGGCCGTGGTGACGGCAACGATGAGCCCGCCGTCGGTGCAGGAGACGACGATCACGGTCGCCGTGGCGGCCGGCGCGGACGCCGACTCGGCCGACTTCACGGTGAGCGCGAACAAGACGCTGACGATCGCGGCGGGCGACACGACGAGCACGGGTGCGGTGACGGTGACGGCGGTGGACAACAACCTGGACGAGCCGAACAAGGCCTTGACTGTGTCGGCGACGGCAACGAACACGCAGGGCGTCACGAACCCTGACAACCTGACGCTCACCATCGTAGACGACGACGGAACCAGCTCGTCGACGCTCATCGCCCGCTCCACCAGAGTGGCCGAGGGCGGGTCGGGTGCCACGGCCGTCCTGCGCTTCATGGTACGGCTTGTCCCGGCCTCGACCGCCCGCGTTACCGTGAACTACGCCGATGCGGGCTCGGGCACGGCCACGCCCGGCGCCGACTACGAGGCCCTTGCGGGCGGCACGTTGACGTTCGAGGCGGGCGACACGCTCGCGACCATCAACGTGACGGTCGTCGGCGACGAAGTGCAGGAAGGAGACGAGACGGTCGTGCTGACCCTGAGCGGCGCGACCAACGCGCAGCTGGCCGCTCCCACGATCACGGGCACGATCGTGGACGACGACGCGCTCCCGCCGCCGTCGCTGCATGTCGACTCGCCCAAGATGCAGGAGGGCGACGACGGGTTCGCGACGATGCCGTACACGGTCACGCTTCTTCCGGCGAGCGCGGAAGAGGTGAGGGTGGACTACGCCGACGCCCGCGCAGGCACGGCGACCTCTGGCACCGACTACACATTGCAGCCCGGCACGCTGGTCTTCCAACCGGGCGACACGGTCCGCACGATCCCAGTGCAGGTCGCCGGCGACAACGCGAAGGAGCCCGACGAGACCGTCGTGGTCGTCTTGAGCAACGCCCGCGGAGCGCTCCTCACGACGGTCGAGGCGACCGGCACGATCCTGGACGACGAAGTCACGTTCATCGCCGTGGACGCGCCCTCGGCGGAAGAGGGGGACGCGCGCCACGGAAGCAACGACGACGCACCCGCCACCCTCGTGTTCACGGTCTCGCTGGCGCCGGCCGGCTATCAAGAGGTCTCGGTCGCCTACGCCGATGCAGGCACGGGCACCGCCACCCCGGGCGTCGACTACGAGGCGCCCAGCCCGGACACGCTGTCATTCGCCCCCGGGGAAACGCGCAAGACGGTGGAAGTGACGTTGATCGGCGACGACCTCGACGAGTCCGACGAGACCGTGGTGCTGCAGCTGAGCCGGCCCACGAACGCCGAGATCGAAGGGAACGGCAGAGGCACGGGAACGATTGTGGACGACGACGGTGCGCCGACCCTCTCCATCGACTCGCCCACGGTCGAGGAAGGCGGACCGGGCGAGACGGCCGCCCTGCGGTTCGCCGTGCGCCTGAACGCACCCACGACCAAGCAGGTCGCGGTGGACTACGCCGACGCGGGCACGGGCACGGCCACGCCCGACGCCGACTACCAAGCGGTGGCGCCCGGCACGCTGGTCTTCGCCCCCGGGGACACCGTCAAGGCCGTGGAAGCGACCGTTCACGGCGACGCCCTGGACGAGCCCGCCGAAACGATCCTGCTGGCGCTGACCAACCCCGTCCACGCCGAACTCGCCGAGGACGGCGCCACCGGCGTCGCCACGATCGCGGACGACGACGCCGCCCCCTTCCTCTCCATCGACTCGCCCACGGTCCAGGAAGGCGGTCCCGGCGAGTCGGCCGTCGTCTCGTTCACCGTCTCGCTCGGCGCGCCCTCGGCCAAGCGCGTCAAGGTGGACTACGCCGACGCGGGCACGGGCACGGCCACGCCCGACGCCGACTACCAAGCGGTGGCGCCCGGCACGCTGGTCTTCGCCCCCGGGGACACCGTCAAGGCCGTGGGAGCGACCGTTCACGGCGACGCCCTGGACGAGCCCGCCGAAACGATCGTGCTGGCGCTGACCAACCCCGTCCACGCCGAACTCGCCGAGGACGGCGCTACCGGCGTCGCCACGATCGCGGACGACGACGATGCCCCGTCCCTCTCCGTCGACTCGCCCACGGTCGTGGAGGGGGACGACGGCCGCCGGCCCCTGACCTTTTCCTTCACGCTGGACCGCCCCAGCGGCCGGCGCGTGGTCATGGAGTACGCCGACGCGGGCACGGGCACCGCGACGCCGGGCGCAGACTACGAGGAAGTCCCGCCGGGCGCCCTCTCCTTCGAGCCGGGCGAGACCCTGAAGACCATCGATGTGATGGTGCTCGGAGACGCGCGCCACGAACCCGACGAGACGGTGGTTCTTCGGCTCTCCACGCCCGACCCGGCGGTTGCGAACCTGACGACGGAGGAGGGCGTCGGCGCCATCGGGAACGACGACGCGAACCTGATCCCCACCTTCGGCGACGCCCTGGTCCCGCCCCAGCGCTGGATGGAGGGCCGCGGGATCGATCCCCTGCGGCTGCCGCCGGCCCAAGGGGGCGACGGACCCCTGTCGTACGCCCTGGCCCCCGCCTTGCCTCCGGGGCTGGTCTTCGATCCCGAGAGCCGCACCGTCGCCGGCACGCCCGGCGCAGGGCAGCCCGTCACCGCCTACCGCTACGCCGCCACCGACCAAGACGGCGACTCGGCGACGCTGTCGTTCACGATCGAGGTCGTGGCGGCCGAGCAGACCGCGCGCAGGCTGGACGAGGTCAACCGCGCCGTCCTGCCCGAGGTCGCGCGCACTTGGGCCGACGTGGCGTCGAACGCGGTGGCCGGCCGCGTCGCCCAGGCGGGCCATGCCGGAACCGGGGCAGGCGCCTGGGGACACGGCGAGCGCCGGGAGCTCTCGGGCGCGCGCGGCCAAGGCAGCCCCGTCGATTGGTCGGGCGAGGTCGCCGTCTTCGGGGCGGGCGCGGACGTGGGCTTGGGCGCCGCCGTCACCCTGGGCGTGGCCGTCACCCGGCTCGAAAGCGTCTTCGACTACGCCCACCACGACGAAGGGCGCACCGTCGGCGGTCGCCACGAAACCAGCCTCGCCGGCGTTCACCCCTACTTGGGCTGGTCGGGCGCCGGGGGCTCCCATGCGTGGACCACGGCCGGCTGGGCCACGAGCGACGTGGTCGTTCGCGACGACGAGGTCGGGCCGCAGACGGCCGCCGGGCGCGCCCAGATGCTGGCCGCTGGGGCCAGCGTGCGCCTCTTCGCCGGCTCGGGCGGCGGGACCGTGAACGCGAAAGGCGACGGGCATGTCGCCCGGTTCCAGCTCGACGGCGACGGCGACCGGCTCTCGGCCCTGGAGGTCGGCGTCCACCGCCTGCGCTTCGCCTTCGAGGCCGGCCGCTCGTTCCGGCTCGGCGGCAACGGCACGCTCAAGCCCTCGGTGGCCCTCGGCGTCCGCCAAGACGGCGGCGACGGCCGCATCGGCGCCGGGCTGGAGGCCGGAGGCGGCCTGACCCTCTCCGCCTGGAACTCGCGACTGCAAGTGGAGGCCGCCGGGCGAACGCTGCTCGCCCACGGCGGCGGGTTGGCCGAGTGGGGAGCCGGCGGTTCGCTCCGCGTCGCGCCCGGCGCCGACGGCCGCGGCCTCTCCCTCTCGGTGGCGCCGGAATGGGGCGTCCCGGCGAGCGGGATTGGGCAGCTCTGGCAGCAGGGCGTGGCGCAGCGCCCCGTCTTCGGCCATCCGCAACCACCCGGCCCGACCCCAGCTGGAAAACCGGGCCCGGCCCAGCCGCAGCACGCCGTCCCCGGCTCCCGGCTCCGCACCGAGATGGCTTACGGCCTCGGGGCGACGGTCGCCGGCACGGAGGCCTGGTTGGTGACGCCCTTCGCCGCCCTCGGCCCCGACCTGGGCGGCGGGGGAACGGCTTGGCGCTTCGGCGCGCGCCTGCGGACGCCCACGGCCGTGGGGCTGGCCGTCGGCCTGGAAGCCGCCTACCCCGGATCCGGTCTCCGCCTGGACCTGGAACTCAATCGGTAGGCGGGTCGTCCAACGCCAGTGCCGAACCCGGCGCGTGCGAGCCGTCAGCGACGTGCTCCTGACGACGAACGAACGCCATGTTGCCGAAGACCGCCCGGATTGCTATTGGTTGTACGCTGTGACCGACCGCCCTACCGAGCCGAAGTTGCAGGAGCCCCGACGCAGGAGCCGACGGATGACGATGGAGTTGACGTAGTAAGTGACCGGCGACGCCAAGGACGGCCCGGCCCGGACGAGCAACATGCGCTTCCGACGCCTTCGCCTGAAGAACTGGAAGAACTTTCGCGAAGTGGACATCGCAGTACACGACCGGATGTTCTTGGTGGGCGCCAACGGCTCGGGGAAGTCGAACCTTCTCGACGCCTTCCGGTTTCTCCGGGACCTGGCTCTGCCCGGGGGCCTGAATGCCGCGGTTGCCCGCCGCAAGGGCGTGGATGCGATCCGCTGTCTGGCTGCCCCCAAGGATGCGGAGGTCGGCATCGAGGTCGAGGCAGAAACCGAGGGCGGTGGATCGCGATGGCGTTACGCGCTTTCGTTTGGCCAAGATGTCCAAAGTCGGCCCTGCGTACACGCCGAGCACGTATCGCGGGACGGTCGCGCCGTCCTCGATCGACCGGACTCCGACGACCGCAGCAATCCCGCATTCGCGCAGCAGACTCACCTTGAACAAGTCAGCAGGAGCGCAGCGTTTCACTGTTTGCAGGAGTTGTTCGCGTCCATTCGGCACGCCGACCTGGTGCCGCAAGTCGTTCGCGAGCCCGACGGCGCCGTGGGCAACTTCCATCACCGTTACGGTGGCCGCTTTGTGCAAGATATTGCTCGCACGCCGGCGGACGAGCGCGACTTCATCTTGAATCGGATCGAAAAGGCCCTGCGCATTGCAATACCCTACTTCGGGTCACTGGGATTGGTTGCCGACAGCACGGGAGTGCCTCACCTTGTTGCGAGAAGCGCTCACTGGCGGGAGGCCGACGCCTTGCAAGCGGAAGATCAGTTTTCCGACGGTACGTTGCGGCTGATTGGACTGTTATGGGCCGCGATGAAATCTTCTGGACCTTTGCTTGTGGAGGAACCGGAACTGTTTCTTCATCCTGACGTTGTTCGCATGCTTGCCCAGGCCATGGACAGTGCCCAACGTGGATCAAGAAGACAGATCTTCATGAGCACGCACTCGCCCAACTTGATGTGGGACGAGGAGATCAGCCTTGAGGAAACGTTGCTGCTGCTGACGGACGGCGGGGTTGTCCAGGCCGTTGCGGCCGACTCGGTGGAACAGGTTTGTCTGCTGGTTGAAGGCGGTTCTTCCGTTGCAGAGGCGGCCATCCCGCGCACCCAGCCCCTTGGAACTTGGCGCTTGGCCCTGTTCGCAGATGGCGACTAGTCCGGCATTCCGTCCCGTCGTCACGGCGGCGGTGGAGGGATTGACCGACGAGGCGGTCGCCGAACGTCTGATCAATCACGCCGGCGGGAAGCTGGGCAACGTGCATGGAAGAAGGGGAAAGGGATTTCTACGACGCCAGATCGACGGCTACGGGCAAGCGGCCCGCCGGTCCCCATGGCTGGTGCTGGTTGATCTCGACATGGACGCAGAATGCCCGGTCGGGCTGGTTCGCATTTGGCTAGAGAAGCCCGGCAACACCTTTCTGTGCTTTCGAGTCGCAGTGCGAGAGGTGGAGTCTTGGTTGCTGGCCGACAGGGAGACGCTGGCCGCCTATCTGCGTGTACGGTCGGGACGGATACCCAGCAACCCGGAGCGTCTGGAGGATCCCAAGAGAGTCATGATCGACGTGGCGTCCCGCTCGACCAGTCGGGCCATTCGCGAGGACATGGGTCGAGGTCGAGAAAAGGGCCGCCGGAGGGGGAACCGCTCGTATGCCCGTCGACTGGCCCAGTACGTCCACCTTGCTTGGCGGCCGGACGTCGCGGCGCAACACTCGGAGAGCTTGGCCAGGACTGTCGGTTGCCTCCAGCGGGTGGTGAGGGAGTATGCCGAGGCTGTGTCGTGATTCCCCGACACGCTTCCCTCCCAGATATTCCATATTGGTGGACATGGGCGAGCAGTATCACCCAACCCATGGACTGATCCTTTCCCAGAATCGCCCCTTCGACATGGCGCCTACCACGTCGATCCCCTTGGATCGGAGCGCGAGGATCGTCGCCATGATCGTGCGGAAGAGGTAGTGGCGGCTCATTGAGATCGCCGTCTCGCGGCCGTCCCGGTAGACGTGAACGACCCGGGCGTCGGGAAACGCCCGCAACAGCTGGACGCCGTAGAGCAGCGACGCCCCGGAGCGCTCCACCCACACGTCGCGCTCCATCCGACCGCAAAGCCACTCGAAGAGGTCGCGGAAGTGGGCCGCCGGCGACTGGCGGGGCTTGGATCGAACGACTGGACCCAGCTCGTCGAAGAGCGCGTCGGGATCGGCGGTCAGGTGCGGAAGGGCACCGCACAGGATCGGCGGCAGATCGCCGCGGCCGAAGCGAGCGCCCGGGGCGCCCAGCGGACAAACCATCTCCGGGTAGTCCTCCCGCAGCATGAGGCGTGTTCGCTTCCGCTGGTGCGCGTACCACCCCCACATATGCTCGCCGGTCGCCCAGCGGCGGCGCAGCGCCCCCGTCCCCACGTTGCTGAAGAACTCCGACAAGCTCAGGCTGCTTGAACGCCGTCCGCTCCCCCGAATCGGAGATGCCGGCGACCAAGGGAGGGCCTGGACCAGCCGGTTGGCGATCACCGCCGACTCGTGGTTGGGCGCGGGTTCGCACGCGACGGCGACGTCGCGGAAGCGGATCGTGGCATCCTCGTCGCCTTTTGAAGAGGAGCTCGTCCGGCGTGCCCACCAGCCACGAGGCGTAGCGCCAGATCTGCATGAAGGCGACCCGGGCCTCCAGGTCCAGCTTGGCGCCGAGGCGTCGGGCCTCCTGGAGCATCGACGCCGAGAAGTTGGCCGACGAAAGGCCCAGGTGCGCCGCGCTCAACGGCGTGCCGAAGACCGTCGCGTCCCACTCCCCGTAGCGACGCAGGAGCCGTCGCACTTGCGCGTGCACCAGACGGATGCGCACGGACAGCTTCCAGCCGTCGTTGTCGCGTCCCAGCGCGCCGGGCAGCATGATCTCGATGAAGTGGCGCGTGTTCTGCCGAATCCGCCGCAGGCCGTGCTCGGTCCTGACTCGCCCGGTCGCGTAGAACGCCTTGCTGATCATCGTGGCCGCGTTGCGCAGCGTGACCAGGAAGAACGAGGGGATGAACAAGTCCGAGTCGCATGGAATGCACGGCACCCGGCGTGAACCGACTCGGGGTCCCACCAGGCCGGAGGCGTCTCTACTATCCGCTCGAAGAACTCCCGCAGCCCCGCCGGCGCGTCGGCGAACGCCTTCTCGTCCCGGTCCATGCCCGCTTGGATCAGCCGATGGGACGACTTGACGCCGATCAGGGACGCCCCGCCGCGTCGGCGAGCGGATCGCCCACGGACACGTGCCTGGCGTACTCGTCGGCCAGCTCGGGCGCCCACTGCCGGGCCTTGGCGCAACCCTCCTCGTAGGCGGACGGAACGTTCATTCTGGATGGTCGCTCCAGCGGTCGCCGCACGTCAAGGGCGCGCAACCGGCCCGAGGAAGGGTTGTCGGGGCGACAGCGCCGCCTCAAGTTCACATGGACGCGGGAGGCGTCGAAGAGCTTGTGTGGTCCCGCCGGCCGTTCCCGCGTCCACGCCGCATCGGGCCAACGTCGGGAACCGGTCGCCAAGCCAAAAGGGGGGACACAGTGACCGAATTCAGAAGATGGGAAAACGAACCCGAGTCGGATTGGGGCATCGACGATCTCGACACCGAGGAGATTGTTCGCACTGTCGAGAAGGCGATCGACCTCGGTCGATTGGAAGACCCGGACACGCGAGACCCGCTCGTGTTGCTACGCGGCCTCGGCCTAACAAAGGAGGACGCACTGTTGCGTGCAGCAGTCGTGCTGTTCGGCAAGAAGGATCGCCTGTCGGCAGAGTATACGCAGTGCACCGTCAGGGCGGCCAGGTTCGCAGGGACGGAGAAGTCGGATTTCCTGGACAACCGGCAGTTTCATGGCAATGCATTTGAGCTGCTGGTCAGCAGTCAGCGTTTTGTTCGGGAACACCTCCGCATCGCTGGTCGGTTCGAGCCGGACAACTTCTTGCGAATCGACGAGCCGTCGTATCCGCCGCTTGCTGTGCGCGAAGCGCTGGCGAATGCAATCTGTCACCGGGACTACTCGGCCGGCGGCGGTGCCATACACGTCGCGATGTACGACGATCGCTTGGAGATATCGTCTCCCGGCGCTCTGCCGATTGGAATCACGCCGGCATCGTTGTTTGCGCCTCATGACTCGACACCGTGGAACCCTCTCATCGCGCACGTCTTTTTTCGTCGCGGCGTGATGGAGAAGTTGGGGCAGGGTACGCTGAAGATGCTCCAGCTCGCGACCGACGCGGGGCTGCCCAAGCCCCAGATCGAAAACGAACATGGGTCCGTGACCGTCCGCTTTCGACGGAGCGGTCATATTCCTCGCTACGTTCACGTCACGCTGTCCAGGCGACACCGAGCCATTCTGGTGCTGCTTTCTGCACAAGGACCGCTGGCCCTCGGGGAGATTGCGGAGATGATGCCCGATGACGCAAGGAAGACACAGAAGAAGCAGAGGCTGCAAAAGGAGTTGCAGGAGCTGCGGACGTTTCGCTTGATCGAGTGCTGGGGGCATGGGCTTGGCGCGCGCTGGGAGCGCACGTACTACTAAAGTGGCCGGCGCCGCCAAGGATGGCCCGGCCCGGACGAGCAAGATGCGGAGGTCGGCATCGAGGTCGAGGTAGAAGCCGAGGACGGCGGATCGCGATGGCGTTACGCGCTTTCGGTTGGCCAAGATGCCCAAAGTCGGCCCTGCGTACGCGCCGAGCACGTATCGCGGGACGGTCGCGCCGTCCTCGATCGACCGGACTCCGACGACCGCAGCAATCCCGCATTCGCGCAGCAGACCCACCTTGAACAAGTCAGCAGGAGCGCAGCGTTTCACTGTTGCAGGAGCTGTTCGCGTCCATTCGGCACGCCGACCTGGTGCCGCAAGTCGTTCGCGAGCCCGACGGCACCGTGGGCAGCTCTACCACCGTTACGGTGGCCGCTTTGTGCAAGATATTGCTCGCACGCCGGCGGACGAACGCGACTTCATCTTGAATCGGATCGAAAAAGCCCTGCGCATCGCAGTACCCTACTTCGAGTCGCTGGGATTGGTCGCATGCTTGCCCAGGCCATGGACAGTGCCCAACGTGGATCAAGAAGACAGCTCTTCATGAGCACGCACTCGCCCAACTTGATGTGGGACGAGGAGATCAGCCTTGAGGAAACGCTGCTGCTGCTGACGGACGGCAAGGCCGTTGCGGCCGATTCGGTGGAGCAGGTTTGTTTGCTGGTTGAAGGCGGTTCTTCGATTACATAGTCGATATGGGCGAGCAATATCGACTGAAGCCTCAATGGTAGCCCGAGTTCGGCGCCCCGGCCCCGTCAGCCCCGAGCAACGCCGGGAATCCCATCTGCGCCCGGCGACTCGATCAAGCTCCCGATCGGCTCCGCGTCGCTTCGTCCGATGCGCTCCTTCATCTCCGTTGCCGCTGCAGACGCCATCTCGGCGACGCGGCCCGCCAACTCCTCCACGATGCCGGCCTCACCGACCTTCTTCGCGAGGACCGTGACGGTCATTCCCGCGAGAATGCTCGCCACCAACGCCACGGAAGCGGGGCCGCCTGCCGCCACCACCACGGGCACGACGGCCATCGGCACGCCGGCCGTCACCGTGCCCTCCGCCAACGTCTTGACGCACTCCTTGTAGCTCCCGGTCTCGCGAGCCTCCATGAACGCCTTGGCCATCGCGGCCAGGGTCACCACCGCGAGGATCGGGTTGCGCTTGACGACTGCGGAGACGCCGGAGCTGGCGACGATGCGGGCAAAGTCCTTCGCCTCGCCCTCGTTCCAGCGGAAGACGAGGTTCGCACTGCCCAGCAGGCCGGAGATTACGTCGGTCGCGTCGTAGGTCACCAGGTCCGCAAAGACCCTCTTTGGGATCCCGAAAGTCTCCTTGAGGTAGTTGGCGACCCTGTGGTAGGTGTCCGGGTCCCAGGTGAAGAACGGCAGGCCGGCGGGCGTGGTCACGTCTCGGAAGAGGCCCAGCAGCATTCCCATGGCCCGAGCCATGATGCCGTCGTCGGTCGGAGCGTCCCTCGCGGCCTTGAACGCGCCCCAGATCGTGTGTCCTCCGTCGAAGATGCGGTGGAGGCCGCCGCCGATGCCGGTCTTGATGTACTCGGCGTCCATCGCCTTGTCGTAGGCTGTCGGCGCACCCTTGACCAGCTGGGCCAGCATGCCGTTGATGTCGCGCGTCAGCGCCGTGGCCAAGACTCCTTGGCCCGTTTCGTGGATGAAGCCGATCACCGTCGAAGCGGCCTTGGCTGCTCCGCGACCCAGGGGCGCAGCCCTGCCGTAAGCCCATGCCCCCGCGTCGCGGATCTCCTCGAACACGTCCGTCGCGACTCCGGCCGCCTTGCCCGCGGCCGACGCGACGCCCCCCGCGGCCGCGGCCACGCCCCCGGCGGCCGCGCTCCCGGCGTCGGCCGCCTTCTGGACCGCAAGCCGCGCGCTCCCGCCCACCGCGCCCAGCGCCTGGCCAAGCGCGTTGCCCCTCGCCGGCGGGACGTACAGCCTGGCATCCTCGGCCCGGCGGCGCACCAAGCCGAACGCCATGTCCAGCGTCGGCGTGTCCACGCCCACCATCAGCGCCATCTCCTGCACCGCCGTGCCCACGGCGTCGATCTGCAGCGGCCGCCCCGCCAGCAGGTCCCCGAGCATCGGCGCCCGACCGTCGCCCACCGCGGCCGTCAGCTTCTTGAACTGCTTCTCCAAGCTCGCGCCGAAGCGAACGCCCAGCGCCTTGCCGACCTGCTGCGCTTCGGCCATCAAGGCCTCGGCGATAGCGCGGACGCTGGGGTCGTCGGCAATCTTGGCGGCCGTGCCCGAGGTCAAGACGCTGACGGGGTCGAGCCCGATGCCGCCCCAGAGCCTCAGCCAGATCTCGTCGCGGATCGAGGGCGCGACCGACGCCTTGAGGTCGGCCTCGGTCAAGATCCGGCTCAGCGTCTCCACCCGCTTCGTCTCTTCCCCCGACGGCTCGCCCAAGACGAAGTGATTGCCGGACCGGTGGCGGATCACACCCGGCTTCTCGATCTCCACGGTCATGTGGACGACGCACCCGACCGACCGCTCGGGGCCGATCTCCCGCCACTGCTTGCCGTCGGGATCGACGCTCTCGAGCCGGCGGCCGTCGAACCCTCCGCCCAAGCGGTAGAAGTACCACCAGGGGACGCCGTCGTAGGCCGTGACGACGATCGTGCCCGGGCCCATCAGCGGCTGCATCGCTTCGGCCGCCTGGGCCGCTTGGTGCGGGCGCACCGTCACGATCACGTAGTCGTGGGGTCCCGCCTCGGCCGGGTCGTCGGTGCAGAACGGGCGCGCGTGCAGCTCCCGCTTCTTGGTGCGGACGGTCACGCCGTTCTTCCGCATGGCGGCCAAGTGCGGTCCCCGGGCGATCAGCGTCGTCTGCACGCCGGAGCGCGCCAAGTGCACGCCGAGGCAGCCGCCCACCGCGCCGGCGCCGAAGACGGCCACCTTCACGGCGGTCGGCCACGGGCCGCCCTGGGCAAGTCGCCCCGATCGGTCCCCTGCGGCCTCGTGGTGGCCTGTTCCCTTGGCAACGTCGTTCATGGCTGCAACGTGGCGCGGCTTTGTCGGCGGTGCAATCCCGCCCGCGTCGTGCGGCTTGTACTCGTGCACCGAGTTCCGGCTGAACTGCACCCGGAGTACGATCGTCTCGCCAGCTCGTAGTAGGGAGAAGGCTCCGTCCCTCGTTTTCCGCGAGCTGGCGCCACCCGCCAGCGCTGCTAGCCCGGCGCCCCGGCCCTCTCGCCGGCGCTGCCCTCCCGGCTGGCCCGCAGCTGCCCGCAGGCCGCGTCGATCTCGCGTCCCCGGGGGCGCCTGACCGCCACTGCCACCCCCGCCGCCTCCAACCGGGTCCCGAACTCGTGGAGTCGGCGCTTCCGACTGGGCCGCCAATCCACGTAGGGGATCGGGTTGAACGGAATCAGGTTCACGAAGGCGCCGACTCGGCGCGCCAGCTCGGCTAGCGGGGGCAGCAGCTCCAGCCCGTCGTTCACGTCGCGGATCATCGTGTACTCGAAGGTGATCCGGCGACCGCCCCGTCGGGCGAACGCCTCCACGGCGTCGATCACCTCCGCCAGCGGGTAGCGCTTCTCCAATGGGACCAGCTCGGCCCGCAGCTCCGACACGGGCGCGTGCAGCGAGAGCGCCAGGCGGAACTGCTCCTCCCGCTCGGCCAAGGCCAGGATCCCCGGCACGACGCCCACGGTCGACACGGTGATCCGGCGGGCTCCGAGGCCGTAGCCGCCGTTCAGCGAGGACAGGGCGGGGAAGAGTCGGCGGCGGTTGGCCAGCGGCTCGCCCATCCCCATGAAGACGACGTTGGTGACGGGACCCCGCTTCCGCTCCCGAGCCCAGCGCGCCGACGCTCGGTACTGGCCGACGATCTCGCCCGCGGTCAGCTGCCGCCGGAAGCCGGACCATCCGGTGGCGCAGAACGTGCACGCCAGCGCGCAGCCGGCCTGGGAGGAGACGCAGAGGGTGAGCCGTCCCCCCGACGGGATGAGGACGCTCTCGACGACTTCGCCGTCGGACATGCGCCAGAGGTGCTTCGCGGTCCCGTCCGACGACTCGGAGACCGCGACGGTCTCCGGCTCCTCCAGGCGAAAGCGCTCGGCGAGGCCAGCCCGCTCGCGCGCCGGCAAGTCGGTCATCGCCCCGAAGTCGTCGACTTGGCCTGCGAACAGCCACGCCTCTACTTGCCGGGCCCTGTAGGCCGGCTGGCCCCGCTCCCGGAAGTGGGCGGAGAGTGCTCGGCGAAGATCGGCCGGAGGCAAGTCCAGCAAGTCGGGTCGAGTCACGCGCGGGCCTCCGGGCGTTCGGGCCGCTGGTTCGGTGTTCGGGCCGGTGTTCACGGTTCGGGCCAAGTGTTCACGGTTCGGGCCAACGTTCACGGTTCGGGCCGGTGTTCATCGTGGAAGGCCGGTGTTCACTCTTCGGGCCAAGGTTCACTCTTCGGCCCATGGTGCACGAGCGGCCAGTCCGCCTCGTCCACGCCGGTGTTCACTCTTCGGGCCAACGTTCACTCTTCGGGCTAAATTGCACTCTGGAGCCCTGCTTGCGCTCCGGGCGTCCCACGTGCTGCTCCGGGCGCCCTCGACAATGGTTGCTCCGGCGCGCCTTCCCCCGCGGCTCCGGCGCGCCCCCACATTGGCCATGCCGGAGGCGGCCGGTGACAACATCCCAGCTCGTGGCGAACACGGACAATACCGACAAGAGCGCGACGGCGTTGCGCTCCATGGGCGCCGGGCTGGTCGGTCCGGAGCAGGTGGGCCGAGAGGTTCGGGTCGCAGGCTGGGTCCACCGTCGGAGGAACCTGGGCGGCCTGGTCTTCCTCGACCTGCGGGACCGATGGGGCGTTCTCCAGGCGTCGGTGGGGCCGGAGTGGTCTTCGCCCCAGGCCGTCGAGGCCGCCCGGGGGCTGGGCGCAGAAGACGTGGTGGTGCTCCGGGGCGTGGTCGCCCTTCGGCCCCCGGAAGCCCGTAACCCGGAGATGGCCACCGGCGCAGTGGAGCTTCAGGTCGCCGACCTGCGCGTCGTGAACCGGGCGGAGACGCCCGCGATCCCCGTCTACCGGTCGCCGGAAGAGGAGCTGCCGTCCGAAGAGCTTCGGCTGCGCCACCGGGTGCTCGACCTGCGTCGGGCGGAGATGCGCGAACGGCTCGAGCTTCGGCACCGCCTCGTGCTGGCTGTCCGCAACTACTTCGACGCCCAGGGCTTCGTCGAGATCGAGACCCCCGTGCTCACGCGCCCCACCCCCGAAGGTGCCCGGGACTTCCTGGTGCCCAGCCGGGTCCACCCCGGCGAGTTCTTCGCCCTCCCCCAGAGCCCCCAGATATACAAGCAGGTGCTCATGGCGGCGGGCTTCGACCGCTACTTCCAGATCGCCCGTTGCTTCCGGGACGAGGACCTGCGGGCTGACCGGCAGCCCGAGTTCACCCAGATCGACGTGGAGGCGTCCTTCGTCGAGCCGGTGGACGTCTACCGATGGTGCGAAGGGATGGCGGTCGAAGTCGCCCGGGCCTCCGCCGCCTCCGCCGAGCCGCCGTTCCCCCGGCTGGAGTGGAGCGAGGCGATGGAGCGCTTCGGCAGCGACCGCCCCGACCTGCGGTGGGGGTTGGAGATCGAGGACATGACGGCGACGCTGGGAGCCCTGGAGTTCCGGGTCCTGCGGAGCGCCGTCGAAGCCGGAGGACGGGTCCGGGGGATTCGGTTGCCGGGCGGCGCGCGCCTTTCGCGCAGGCAGATCGCCGCCGTCGAGGACGCCGCCAAGGCCGCGGGGGCGCCCGGCCTTCTTTGGGCGAAGGTCCAGGACGGCGGCGCGGCGTCGGGTCCCCTGGGGCGCTTCTTCCAGGACGGCACTTCCGAGCGGCTGGCCCTGGCGCCCGGCGACCTCCTTCTGACCGCGGCCGGCAACGACGCGACGACCTCGCCGGCCCTCTCGGCGGCACGCTCCGCCTCGATCGCGGCGCTGGACCCGCCCCGGCGCACGGACCACGCTTGGCTCTGGGTGTCGGACTTCCCCCTCTTCGAGACGCGAACCTCCGGCCAGCCCGAAACCGAGGCCCAGCCCGAAACCGAGGCTCAGCCCGAGGCCAGCGGCCAGCCCCGAACCTCCGCCCAGCCCGGAACCGGCGGCGAAGCCGTCGGGCCGACCGGCGCCGCCCTCGCCGCCAGCCACCACCCCTTCGTCCAGCCCAACCCCGAGGACGTCCACCTCTTGGACTCGGAGCCGCTGGCCGTCCGGGGCCTTGCCTACGACCTGGTCTACAACGGGACCGAACTGGGCTCGGGCAGCATCCGCATCCACGACGCCGACCTCCAGCGCCGCGTCCTGACGCTGCTGGGACTCGCCCCGTCCGAGATCGAGGCCAAGTTCGGCTTCCTGCTGGAGGCGCTCCGCTCCGGCGCGCCGCCCCACGGCGGGATCGCCCTGGGCGTCGACCGGATCGCGGCCCGCCTCTCGGGGGCGGCCAGCTTGCGGGACGTGGTCGCCTTCCCCAAGACCACCGCGGCCCGGGCTCTCTTCGAAGGCGCTCCGGCCCCGGCGCCCGCCGACGAGGTGGCCGCCCTGGGCATTGCGCTCTCCCGCGAAGCCGCCGGCGGGGGCGCCCCTTGACCAGCGCCGCGGCCGTTCGTCGCCTCGTGAACGCCGAAGGGGCCGATCCGCTGATCCTGGCGGGCGTGGGCGACGCCAACCTGCGCGAGCTGGAGTCCCTCTTCCGCGTTCGGGTCGTTCTGCGGCAGGACCATGTGGACCTTGCCGGGTCGCCGGAATCGGTGGCGGAGGCGGCTCGGGTCGCCGGCCACATGGTCGACTTGGCGCGCCTGGGCAAGTCGTTTCCCGCCGCCGACGTGACCCGCTTCGCCACTGGCCTGGAGGGACGCGGAGCGCCGCCGGCGGCCGACGAGGACGACCCTCTGCGCCTGGCGCTGCCGGGGGGCCGCCGCGTGAGCCCCCGCTCCGAGGGCCAGCGAGCCTACTTGCAGGCCATGGAGGACTCGGACGTGGTGGTGGGGATCGGGCCGGCCGGCACGGGGAAGACGTACTTGGCAGTGGCCCGAGCCGTGGGCGAGCTCTTCCGCAAGCGGGTCCGGCGGATCGTGCTGGCGCGCCCGGCGGTGGAGGCGGGCGAGAGCCTGGGGTTCCTGCCCGGCGATCTGCAAGAGAAGGTGGACCCCTACCTGCGCCCGCTCTACGACGCGCTGGAGGACATGATCCCGCCGGCGCGGGTGCGGCGGGGGATCGGAGACCGCACGATCGAGATCGCGCCCCTGGCGTACATGCGCGGAAGAACGCTCTCCGACGCCTTCGTGATCCTGGACGAAGCCCAGAACGCCACGGCCGCCCAGATGAAGATGTTCCTGACCCGGATCGGCGTGAACTCCCGGGTGGTGATCACCGGGGACAAGACGCAGATCGACCTGCCGCGCTCCGAGCCGTCGGGCCTCCTGGAGATCGAAGCGGTCCTGCGGCGCGTGGACGGGATCGAGTTCGTGTACCTGGACGCCTCGGACGTCACGCGGCACCGCTTGGTCGAGAAGATCATCCGGGCCTACGAGGCGGTGGACGGTCGGCGGGCCGAAGCGGGCGACGGCCGGCCCGAGACCGCCGGGCGGACCGAAGCCGACGGCCGCCAGACCGAGACCGGCGGGCGGCGCCAAGCGGACGGCCCGCGAGCCAGCGCCGACGGCAATGAGCGAGGCTAGGCGGGCGCGGCGCGTCCTCAGCGGCGCGCCGGAGCGGCTGTGGCCCGACGCGGTCCTCCACCACGGCGCACGCGGGCTGGTGGTGCTGGTGCTGGGCGTCGGAATCGCGGCGCTCTTTCCGGCGGAGCCCGGGGTCTCGATCGGGCGCTGGCGGGCGGACACGGTGGCCGAGCGGGACGTCCTGGCCGAGATCGCCTTCGACGTGCCCAGAAGCGCCGTCGACCTGGCTCGGGAGCGCCGGGAAGCCCGGGACTCGACGATCCCCACGTTCGTCCACCGCCCCGACGCCCAGGACTCGGTGCTGGCGGCTCTGGCGGCTTTCTTCGACCGGCTGGGCACGGCGGCAGCCTCCGGCGGCACCGCCGGGGTGGCGGCGGTTCTCGACGACTCCGGGATCGACGCCGGCGAGGAGGAGGTGCAGCTTGCGGCGGACGCCGGCGAGCGGGACCGGCTCCACGACCAGGCGGCGGCGGCAGTCCGGTCCCACTTCCCCGGCGGCGTCATGGCCGGGGCCGCGGCGTCGGAGGTGGAAACCGACTCGATCCGGGTCGCTCGGGACGGACGGACGGCGCTGGCCGCCCGCAGTGCCGTCCTGTCGGAACGCGAGTTCTACGAGCGGGCGCTGGCCGGGGCGGCCCCGGGCCCCTGGAGCGAGCTCCTGCGCAACGTTCTGGCCCGCTTCCTGTCTCCCAGCTTGACGCTGGACTTGGCCCGAACCGAGCGGGACCGGCAGACCGCGGCGAGCGCAGTTCCCGTGATCGCCACTCGCGTCCTTCAGGGCGAGGCGATCGTGCGGGCGAACCAGCAGGTGGGCGACGACGAGCTTCGCAAGCTGGGTGCCTACCGGGCCGCGCTCCGCTCCCAAGGCCGCAACGTGGACGCTTCCAACCTTGGAGGACTCTTCGGCGGAGTCCTTCTCAACACGCTGCTGCTGGGCGGCTTCGGCGTGGTGATCCTCTTCCATCGCCGGGACCTGTACCGGGCGTTCCGCTCGGTCCTGACCGTGGCCGGAATCTTCGCGTTCTACTTCCTGGCCGCGTTCCTGGTGGCGCGCCTGGAGCTCCCGGCCGCGTCCGCTCCCGTCGCCTTCGTCGCCATCGCGCTGGCGGTTCTGTGGGACGGGCGCCTGGCGTTCGCCGCGGCGTGCGTCCTCGCCGCCCTCACCGCCGCGCAGGAGCCGTTCTCCACGGTCCACGCCTTCTTGGCCGCGCTTGCGGGCGGCGGCGCCGCGGCCCTCTCGGTGCGGGCGTTCCGCAGGCTCTCCCAGACCTGGGTCTTCATCGCCGTCGTCGCCGCGGCCTACGCCCTGGCCCTCTCGGCCCTCCAGCTGCGCGGCGCCGACTTCCCGTTCCTGGCCTCGCTGGGCGCGGCGCTGGCCAGCACCGTGCTGGGCGCCATCCTGGCGATCGGCTTCGTCCCCGTCTTCGAGTGGCTCACCGGCCTCACCACCGCCCAGACCCTCGTCGGATGGGCCGACCTGGACCGGCCCCTCCTGCGCCGGCTGGCGGTGGAGGCGCCCGGCACCTACGCCCACACGATGCAGGTGGCGGCCTTGGCGGAAGCGGGTGCCGGGGCGGTCGGCGCCGACCCGCTCCTCTGTCGGGCGGGCGTCTACTACCACGACGTGGGCAAGCTCGCCAAGCCGGGCCACTTCATCGAGAACCAGCGCGGCGACAACCCCCACGACGAGATGGACCCGGAGGTCTCGGCGGCCGTCGTCCGCGAGCACGTCACCGAGGGGATCAAGCTGGCTCGACGGGAGAAGTTGCCGAAGGTGGTGGCCGCGTTCATCCCCGAGCACCACGGCGACCACACCATCGGCTACTTCTTGGCGAAGGCCCGGGAGCGCTCCGCCGAGGAAGGAGCGGACCCGCCGGACCCGGCGCTCTTCCGCTATCCGGGACCCCGGCCCCAGAGCCGCGAGACGGGGATCGCCATGTTGGCCGACGCAGTGGAGTCGTCGGTCCGCGCGATGAAGAACCCCACCAAGGCCCGGATCGCCGAGCTGATCGAGGAGATCGTCTCCCAGCGCGCCGCCGGCGGCCAGCTGGACGACACTTCCCTCACCTTCGGCGACCTGGTCGTCCTCAAGGCTCGGTTCGCCGAAGTGCTGGCGGGAATGCACCACCAGCGGATCGACTACCCGGAGACGCGGCGCTTGACCGCGGCCGCCGAGCCCGAGCCCGCTGCGGCCGATCCCGAACCCGCGGCGCCCGAGCCCGCGGCCGCCGAGCCTGACCCCGCTGCGGCCGAGTCGCCGCCCAGGCCCGAGCCGCCCGCTTCGCCCGCCGCCGCCGAGCCCGAGCCCCCGTCCGAGCCTGCGGCCGACGACGACCCCAAGCCTTCGCCCCCGCCCGCCGGAGAAGACCGCTGATCGCCGTCCACGTGGCCGCCGACCGACGCTCCCACGTCCCCGTCGGGCTGGTGGAGCGGGCCGTCCGCGAGACCCTGCGCCGCGAGCAGGTCCTTCGCGCCGAGCTTTCGGTCGCCTACCTGGGAGACGAGGAGATCGCCGCGCTCCACGAGCGCCACCTGGGCCGCGCCGGCCCCACCGACGTGCTCTCCTTCGCTCTCCACGACGCCGACGGCGACCCTCTGGGCGACGTCTATGTGGGCCGCGACCAAGCCCTGCGCCAGGCGGCGGAGGTCGGCGTCCCGCCCGACGAGGAGATGGTTCGCCTGGCCGTCCATGGGACGCTTCACGTGCTGGGCCACGACCATCCAGCAGGAGCCGGCCGCGTCCGCTGCGCGATGTTCCGCTTGCAGGAGGAGATCGTCCGCTGGGCTCGGCGAGCCGCCTCGGACGGAAGCGCGGCGTGAACCGGGACCGCGGCTTCGTCGAGGAGCCCAGGGCGAAGGGCAGGGACGAGGTCGAAGAGAGCGACTCGGCAAAGGTCGGGGACGTGGCAGCGGACGATCGCCCGGTTCTCGGCGAGCGGACGGCTCGCCTTGCCGAACTGGCCCGCCTGGCCGAGGCCGGCGACTTCTCGCGCCTCTCCGAGTTCGCCGGCGAGATGCATCCCTCCGACGTAGCCGACTTGGTCGCCTCCGTGTCCGTGGAGGCGGTGCGGCTGCGCATCCTGGAGGCGCTCCCCACCGAAGTGGCCTCCGAGACCCTTGCCGAGATGGAGGAGGACGAGGCCCGAGCCGAGCTCTTGGGCGCCCTGGGCTCGACTCGGGGCGCGGCGCTTCTGAAGGAGCTGCCCGACGACGACGCCGCGGACCTGGTGGGCGAGCTCGAGCCCGAGGACAGGGATCGGATGCTGGCGGCCCTGCCCAGCGAGGAGGCGCGCGAGATCAGGGACCTCCTCCGCTACGGCGAGGAGACGGCGGGCGGCCTCATGACCACGTCCCTGGTGTCGGTGGCGGCCGACGCCAGCGCCGGACGCGCCATCGCCGAGATCCGCCGGCAGGGCCGGGAAGTGGAGGACTTCTACACCGTCTTCGTGGTGGACGGACGAGGCCGGTTGCGGGGAACCGTCCCCCTGGACGACCTGATCGTGGCCGACCCGGCGGACCCCATCGAGTCGCTGGTGGAGCCCTCGACGGCCACCGTCCTTCCCGACACGGACCAGGAGGAGGCGGGGCGGATCATCGGCCGCTACAACTTGGCCAGCCTCCCCGTCGTCAACCGCGAAGGCGCCCTGCTGGGCCGGATCACCTTCGACGACGTGATCGACGTGATCGAGGCCGAGACCACCGAGGACATCCTGAAGCTGGCCGGCGTCTCCGACGACGAGGAGCTCCGGGCAGGCTGGCTGGAGGCGGTGCGCTCCCGGTTGCCCTGGCTGGTGCTCAACCTGGTCACCGCCGGGGTCGCGGCTTCCGTCATCCTCAACTTCGAGCACGTAGTCGGCGAAGCGACGTTCCTCGCCTTCCTGATGCCGGTGATCGCGGCCCTGGGCGGGAACACGGGCACCCAGGCGCTGGCGGTCACGATCCGACGCATCGCCGTCGGCGAGGGCCTCTTGGCGGACAACTTCCGCGTGGTGGGCAAGGAAGTGTTGGTGGGTCTCGTGAACGGACTGGTCCTGGGCGCGTGCTTCGCGGCGTTCGCGTACTTCTACGACGGCCAGCCGCGGATGGGCGTGGTGGTGCTCCTGGCCATGTGGGCCAACATCGTGGTCGCCGGCTTCGCCGGGGCGATGGTGCCCACCGTCCTGAACCGCGTGGGCGTGGACCCGGCCGTCGCCTCGTCCGTCTTCGTCCACACCCTGACGGACCTGGTGGGCTTCTCCATGGTCCTGATCCTGGCGACGACCCTTCTGGGCCTGGGCTGAGGCCGTGACCGACCTCCGTCTCCGCCGGCTGGCGAGGGAGTTTCGGGAGGGGAAGCGTCCGGCGCTGGCCAGGGCCGTGTCGATGGTGGAGAGCCGGCGTCCAGGCGCGGAAGCCCTTCTCGAAGCCCTTCTCCAGGTCAGGCCCCGAGCGCGGCGGATGGGGATCACGGGACCGCCAGGCGCCGGCAAGTCCACCTTGGCCGCGGGGCTGGCCGCCCTGCTGCGGGAGCGGGGCGAAGAAGTGGCGATCGTGGCCGTGGACCCCACTTCGCCCTTCTCCGGCGGCGCGCTCTTGGGGGACCGCATCCGGATGAACGACCTGGCCACCGACCGGGGCGTCTTCATCCGCTCCATGGCGACCCGCGGCTCGCTGGGCGGGCTGGCGGCGGCGACTCGCGAAGTCGTGGACCTGCTGGACGCCTTCGGCTTCCCCAACGTGCTGGTGGAGACGGTGGGCGTCGGCCAGACCGAGCTGGAGATCGCGTCGGCGGTGGACTCGGTGGCCGTCGTCCTGGTTCCCGAGTCCGGCGACGGCATCCAAGCGCTGAAGGCCGGCCTCATGGAGATCGCCGACGTCTTCGTCGTGAACAAGTCGGACCGCCCGGGCGCCGACCGCCTGGTCCGCGACCTCCGCCTGGCCATGCACCTGAAGGCGGGTCGGGCGACCCGCGATGTGCCCGCCCATCACGGAGCAGACCTCTCGCGGGCGGCCCCCGATCCCCAGCCCCCGGCCCCCGCCCGTCGGCCCGCCGCCGAGCCGACCGTCGGGCGCGTCCTCGACGACTCGGCCGAAGAACACCCGGCCCCCGCCCGTCCGCCCGCCGCCGAGCCGACCCCGAGCGCGGCGCCGCCCCGTGGCCCGGAGTCGCCTCCCGCCCCGGACGCCAAGCCGGCGCCCCGCTGGACAGCAGGCCAGAGCGACCTCCTTCCCCGAGGGAGCGCCCCGGAACCGCCCGAGTGGGAGGCGCCCGTCCTGAAGACCTCGGCCGGTCGCGGCGAAGGGATCGACGTTCTCCTGGACGCGATCCTCGCGCACCACCGCCACCTCCGTGAATCGTCGGAGCTGGCGCGTCGCCGCCATCGACGCGCGCGCCAACGGATCGCCGATGTCGTCGAGGGCCGACTGCATCGCCGCGCGGCGCGCGCGCTGGCCGCCGACCCGCGCTTGCCCGAGTGGGCCGGCGACGTGGCCGCCGGAAGGGTCACGGCCTACGAAGTGGCGGCCAAGGCGATTCCCGAGATCGTTTCCGACCTGTTGAAGGGCATGGACGTGCCCAGGACAAATTGAACTCGAGGTCTCCGGCCCCCTCGGGCGTCTGCGGGAGCCTTGTCTTCGGGAGCGTCGTCTGCCGTCGCGCGCAAGGCCGTCGCGCGCTTGCGAACGCTTGCGGCGCCGTCCAGTATTGTCGAATGAAGCTTTCGGTCGTGTCCGTCATGGCCCGCGTACTTGCTTTGTCGGCGCTGCTCGTTGCCGCTTGCGGGCCCGACGAGCAAGTGACCGCGCCCGCGCCGCCACCGCCCAGCCCCGATGCCGCAGGGGCCGCGGACCACGCCCCGGCAGCCTCCGTCCGCGTGTCGCCCGTGGGCTACGTCGCCTTCACCCGCTCCGGCGCCACGGCCAACTCCTTCGCCTTCTCCGCCCGCCTCGTGGACAGCGCGGGCGCCTCCCTGTCGATCCCGGCCGCCGGCCTCGACTGGTCGCTCAGGCCCGGCCGCGCGTTCCGCGTGGAAGGCGACAGCGTGACCGGCGACCGCCGGACGGCCCAGCTGGTCGTGCGGGCGTCGGCCGGAGGGCGCGACGCGGTGGTGGCCGGCCACGGCGCCGCCGCCGACACGGCGTTCGCCGAGAACTGGGAGTGGATGACGCCCGACTTCCAGTGGGAAGGCGACCCGTGGACTCCCGCCGGCGAGTCGCGATGCGCCCGGGTCTCGCAAGCCACCGGCGCCTCGGAGATCGCCTTGGCGGACTTCGATCTGTACGTCGCGTCCTTCGACCCGGCCGCCGTCCAAGTGGACTCGGCCTCGCTGGCGTCGGGCGGTCGAGCCGTGCGCGTCTGCTTCACCGCGCGCGGGTCCGGCGCCACCGGCTTGGCCATGACCGGACGGGACGCGGCCAACCACCGCTTCTGGGGATGGCACCGCGATCACGTCGTCCTGACCCCTCCGCTCTCCCTGGGCTTCGAGCACGGCGAGCAGTACGAAATCGGCGTCGGGCAGCGTACCGACTTGAACGCGCGCCTCCAAGGCGGCCACGGCGCTTCGGTTGTCTTGGACGGCGAAGCAAGCGCCGTCTCCTGGACCAGCGGCGACGCGGCGGTGGCGACCGTGAACGCCACTGGCGCGGTCGTCGGCGTCGCCTCCGGGACGGCGGCAGTGTCCGCGGCGTACCGGAACGTGACCGGCCGCGCCGTCGTCGACGTGTACGAAATCACGGGCGGGCGAGTCGGCGAAGAGATCGTCTGCATCTCGACGCGACGGGGCGCCGTGAGGTGCTGGGGCCACAGCGAGGAGGAGATGCTGGGCTACGCCGTCGGCTACGCCGAGATCGTCGTGCGACCGACGCAGGTGGCCAACGTGGACATGGGCGCCAGGGTCCGAGCCGTCTTCAATGCGAGCGTGCGCGCCGCGTGCGCCATCACGGCCTCGGCGGAGCTTCGTTGCTGGGGGCACCCGAACTGGGGCTCGCTGGGGTATGGGAACGAGCGGGACTTCGGCAAGCACTCGGTCCCGCGAACCGCAGGTCCCGTCCCGCTGGGAGGCGCCCCGGCCTACGTGGGCGGAGGCCCGGCCGACCACTTCTGCACGGTGCTGGTTTCCGGCGGCCTGCGCTGCGTGGGCAGCAACTTGGCGGGGCAGGTGGGCTACGGCGTGTCTTACGCGGCCAACCGGGTCGTGGGCGACAACGAGACGCCGGCCCGGATGGGCGACGTGCCCTTGGGCGGCAGGGCGGTTCACGTGGCCACGGGAGGAAGGGCGGGGATGACGTGCGCCGCGCTGGAGAACGGGCGCGGACGGTGCTGGGGGATCAACGCCAACGACTGGGTTCCCGCGACGGCCACCGTGGAGGAGCCGACGTACGGCCTGGGGTACGGACGCGCACAGGGGTACGACTCCCCGATCGGCGACGACGAGACCCCGGCGGACGTGGGGGACCTGCCCGTGGAAGGCCGCATCGTCCAGTTCGCGGTGGGCGGCTTCCACATCTGCGCCCTGCTGGAAGGCGGCTCGGTTCGGTGCTGGGGAAGCAACTACAACGGCAACTTGGGCGCGGGACGGGGCGCCCGCGAGCACGTTGCGGACGCCGCCGAGTCGGTGGAGCTGGTCTTCCCGCATCCCGTGGTGCAGATCCAGGCCGGTTGGTCCCACACGTGCGTGCTCATGGAGAACGGGGCCGTTCGCTGCTGGGGCGCCAACTACTACGGCGCCCTGGGACTGGGGGACACGCGAGGGCGGGGGATCACCGAGTCCGTCGAGTCCGTCGAAGATGTGCGGCTCGGGGGTCCGGCCGTCCGGCTTCTGGGCTCGGGCCAGTACGAGAACTGCGTCGTCATGCGGGCGGGCGGGCTGCGCTGCTGGGGCGCCAACTGGAACGGCCACTTCGGCTACCCCTTCAAGGAGGACGTGGGCGACAACGAGCATCCGGCGGACGTGGGCGACATCTTGGTGTTCCCAGGGCCGGTTCCGGCACGGCGCCTGGGGACGACGAACTTGCCCGGCCGGGCGTTCGGAGCGCCGCCGCCCGCCGCTGCCGCGTCGCCGTCGGTTGCGCTTCCGGCGCCCACCTCGGCCCCGCCTCCCCCGGTCCTGGTGATCGACTGGCAGGAGCTGAGCGAGTCCGCCGCCGCAGCGCGCCTCGACAACGCCGACGAGTCGCAAACCCGGCCCACCCAAGGCCCGCTCCGACCGTGGGTCGGCCCCCTGGTCGGCGCCGGCGGTTGGATCGCGCCCTCGGCGGTGCCGGCGTCCACGGCGTGGATCAAGGTCGCAAGGCGATGAATCCGCCGCCGCGCCGCCGCCGTCCGGCTCGGGTCCTCCTCGCGGCGCCCCTGGCGTGGCTGGTCGCCTGCGGCGGAGACGACGGCGGCTCGACGGTGACGCCTCCGCCGCCCGTCGCCGTGGCGTCCCTCGACCTGACCGCGACGACCACGGAGCCTGCCGCCGGGACCCCCGTTCCCGTGACCGCCCACGCCAGGGACGCCTCGGGTTCGCCCGCGGCCGGCGTTCAGATCGAGTTCGCGGTCGGCGCCTCCTCGGGAAGCGTGTCGCCCGCGTCCGCGACGACCGACGCCTCCGGGGCCGCTTCCGCCACCTGGTTGGTGGCCACCGTTCCGGGGCAGCAGACGCTCACGGCGCGGTCGGCCGGCGTCTCCAAGGACTTGACGGTGACCGCCGTGCCCGGCCCCCCGGCCTGGGTCGTCGCCGACGGCCAGACGGAGATCGTTGCCAGTGCCGGCGCCGTCCTGGCGGACGCGGTGGCGGTCGTCGCCCGCGACCGGTTCGGCAACCCGACGCCGGACGTGGAGGTCGCCTTCCAGGTCGTGGCCGGCGACGGCGCCGCCAACCCCGCCGTCGAGCGAACCGACGCCGCGGGCCGGGCGGCGACGACCTGGACGCTGGGAGCGGCCCCGGGCCGGAACGTCTTGGACGCCAGCGTGGGTGACCTGCAGGCCGTGACGTTCGTCGCCCACGCCTTCGGAGACGCGCTGGCGATCCTGCGATCCAGGCAGGAGCGCTGGCCCGAAAGCGACGAGATCGCCCTGGAGGGGTGGCGGATGGAGCGGATCTCCGACGCGGTGGTGACGGTGGACGGCGCTCCGCCGGCCGAGATCGTGGTCCTGGACTCGGCCCGCGCCGTGATCCGCCAGGCGCCCCTTCCCGCAGCCAGGGCCGCCGGCTGCGCCCTGGAGCGCCCAGGCGAGCTGGCGGTCGTCGCCCCGAGCACGGCGTTCAACGCCAGAGTCAGGCGCCTCCACGGCCCGGTCGTCGCGCTTCGGGCCGGCGAGGAGCGCCGCTTCGAGGGCAACGAGACCTGCCTCCGCGTCGCGGGCGGCCGCTACGTGCTGGCCGCAGTGGACCGCGCCTACATCGACGACGCGCGCCACGTCTCCGAGGAGTGGCACTACCGAGGCGGCGCTCGCTTCCACATGCTGCTGGCCGACAGCACGTCCGGGGCCGGGGCGCCCCATCGAGTCCGCGCGCGGTCGGCGGTGCCCACGCCCGATCCGACGGCCCGCCGCCCGGATCACGTGCGCGTCCACCAGCCCGGGGCGTTCGCCGTTCAGGGAGACGTGTACCAGCGCGCCACGCCCTACGTGGTGGGCGAAGAGTTCCACTGGTACACCGGAGACGGGCGCGAAGGCACGTTCCGCGTCATGGCGCTCTACCCGCCGAACGTGGTCCTCGCCGTCTTCAAGGACGACCTGTCGTCCCTGTGGACCGACGCTCGCGCCCTGGCCATGGACTCGCTCTTCATGTCCCTGGGGTCGCCCGAGGTCCAGGCGATCTACGAGGCCTCCTTCGGCGAGGGTCCCGCCGAGACCAGCGCCGAGACCGGCCAGATGCTGGTCATGTTCCACGACGGCGACCCCTCGGACGCCACGGGCCTGACCTACTCGGCGTCGAACTACCGCCAGTCCACGGTGCACTTCCGCCGCAACCCCTACTGGGACGACAACTCCTGGTACTACAGCCTGGTGGCCCACGAACTCGGCCACGCCTGGCAGTTCAAGGCGGTCGGGCGCGTGAGCGCGGTGTGGAGCGGCGAAGGAATCGCCAACTGGATCGCCCAAGAGAGGCTCCGGCACGCGGTGGGCCTGGAGCTGGACGCCAACCACAGCGCGCACGTGGAGCTGCAGGGCTGGCCCCTTCGGCTTCCCGAGACTGGGGACTTCGTGGCCGGATACCGCGAGAGCCATCCCTTCCTTGCGTTCCTGGTGACGCGGCTCGTGCTCGACCACGGTCAGTCGTACGCCGACGCTGCCCGCCGGGTCGTGGTGGGAGCGTCCGAAGGCTGGCACGGGCGCTACTTCACGGCCTACGACGCGATCGAATACGACCCTGCCGGAGGGCTGACCAACCGCATGCGCCAGGTCGTGGACGAGTGGGACGCGGTCGAGGCCCGCCTGGACTGGATGGTCTCCTTCGCCTTGGACGACCGAAGCAGCCTGGGTCGCTACCGCATTCCCTTCGTGCGAGGCGCGTCGCAGCACTACAGACCGTACCACAGCTTCCGCATGGGAGGCGGCGCCAGCGTCTCCGAGAACTTCGCCGGCGGCGGCAACTACTACTTCGAGCTCGTGGGCGACGGCGCCTTGCACGTCGTGGCGAACGACGGCGCGACGCCTGCGGGAGGGCCCCGGATGGCCTGGAAGCTGGTGAGGTGGCGGTGAGCCGCCCGAGCGCCACGCTGCGACGCCGGTCCGGAGCGAGCCGTTCCGACCGCGACGCCCTCGTCGCGGAGATCGAGTCCCGTCAGCGGGAGGTCGAGCGGCTCCAGGCCGAGCTGGCCGCCTGGGAAGCCACCTGCGGAGGAGCCGCGAAGCGCCTTCCCGCGTTCACCAGCGTCTCCGGCAACGAGGTCGACGCCCTCTACACGCCCGCCCCTCCGGCCGCCGGCGCGCCCTCGGTCCACGAGCCCGCCGGCTACCTGGACCGCCTGGGCTTCCCCGGCGGCTTCCCCTTCACCCGGGGGCCGTACGCCACCATGTACCGGACCCGGCTCTGGACGATGCGCCAGTTCGCCGGCTTCGCCACCGCCGAAGAGACCAACCAGCGCTACCGCTACCTGCTGGACGCCGGCCAGACCGGCCTCTCGGTCGCCTTCGACTTCCCCACCCTCATGGGCTACGACGGCGACCATCCCCGATCCCTAGGCGAGGTCGGCGTGTGCGGCGTGGCCGTCTCGTCGCTGGCCGACATGGAGACCCTCTTCCGGGACATCCCCCTGGACCGGGTGTCCGTCTCCATGACGATCAACGGGCCGGCGATCGTCCTCTTCTGCTTCTACGTGGCGGCGGCGGAGAAGCAGGGCGTCTCGCCGGAGCGGCTGCGGGGCACGGTCCAGAACGACATCCTCAAGGAGTACCAGGCCCAGCACGCCTGGGTGTTCCCGCCGGACCCGGCGCTGCGCCTCATCCTGGACATGTTCGAGTGGTGCGGCGCCCACGCCCCGCACTACAACCCGGTGTCGATCTCGGGCTACCACATCCGGGAGGCCGGGGCCACCGCCGGCGAGGAGCTGGCCTTCACGCTGGCCAACGGCTTCGAGTACGTCCGCCGCGGCGTGGAGCGGGGGCTGGACGTGGACGCCTTCGCGCCCCGCCTCTCGTTCTTCTTCGACGTGCACAACGACTTCTTCGAGGAAGTCGCCAAGTTCCGCGCGGCGCGGCGCATCTGGGCCCGGCGCATGAGGGGCGAGTTCGGCGCCGAGAACCCGCACTCGTGGCGGCTCCGCACCCACGCCCAGACCGCCGGCGTCACGCTCACCGCGCAGCAGCCCGAGAACAACATCGTGCGGGTGGCGTACCAAGCTCTGGCGGCGGTGCTGGGCGGCACCCAGTCCCTTCACACGAACTCGATGGACGAGACGCTGGCGCTGCCCACCGAGAAGGCGGCGACGATCGCGCTTCGCACCCAGCAGATCCTGGCCTGGGAGACCGGCGTGCCCAACACGATCGACCCCTTGGCGGGCTCGTACTACGTGGAGGCGCTCACCGACCGGCTCGAGGCCGAGGCCGAGGAGATCTTCGAGCGGATCGAGGAGGAAGGCGGAGTGGTTCCGGGGATCGAGAACGGGTGGTTCCAGCGTCGGATCGCCGCTTCCGCCGCGCGCCAGCAGGCCGAGGTCGAGGCTGGATACCGCAAGGTCGTGGGCGTGAACGACTTCACCGAGGGGGCCGACCAGCTCGCCATCGACACGCTGCGCATCGACCCGTCGGTGGAGGAGCGGCAGCGGGCGTCGATGGCCCAGCTGCGGGCGGAGCGCGACGGAGAGCGGGTCCGGGCGACGCTGGCGGCCCTGCGCGACGCGGCGGCGGGCGAGGCGAACTTGGTGCCGCCGATCCTGGAGTGCGCCCGAGCCTACTGCACCCTGTACGAGATACGCGCCGCCATGGAGGACGTGTTCGGGGCGTACAGGGAGCCGGTCTTCTTCTAGATGGCGATGCACGCAACATGGACTCGCTTAGGTTGATGGAGTGGCTTACGCTCATAGTGGCCATAGTATCTGCCGCCTATAGTGCATATGCGTCCTGGAAGACTGGGAAACGCAAGGAGAAGATTAAGGACGAGATTAGGAAACACAACAGCGAGATTAGGAAACACAATGACAAGATTAGGAAACACAATGACAAGATTAGAAAATACCTCAAGACGAAAGGATCTGGTGCCATGAAAGATGAATACGACGAGCGCTTGAAAAAACTGCGTGCGCATATCAACGAAGCGCAGTCGTCGTTCTATAACTTGCACCGATACATATACCGCAAAGAAAACAAAGTCCTTAGAAAGAATCTGCGGAAAGACAAGGAACAGATGGACGACCTCAAATACCAGGCCAGTGTCTTGTACGATCTCATAGCAAAAATCTGCGTGGGAGAACAGGACACCGACAGTGCCGAAGTGGAACATGCCGACAAGGACAACCCGCCGAAACTTGAGGACGATAGCGAGGTGCAGGACGAGCCGGAGCACGGTGCAGTGGGGGAAGGCGAACGGGGCGAATTTGCACTGGACAAAGACCCTCCAGCTACTGAAGGACCTGGACAAGAAGAGCCGAAGCCAAGCACGGAACCGGACCCAGCCGGGACTTCCGCTGAAGGGGAGGACGCTGCGGAACCATGACCCATGATTGCCTTCCATCCGTTCCCGGCGCTCGTCGATTCCCCACAGCCGAAAGAACGCACCGGACGCCCAGGGGAAGCCGCACCCGGGATTGACACCCCGCCCCGGCTGGGCGAGCTTTCGGCCCTGCGAGCCGCCTGGGAGTCGGGCGCCGCATCAGGGGAAAGACGCGAAAGGGAGCCGGGCAGCCGATGCTGAAAACGTTCCGTGGACGGGCGATCGTCATCTTGGCGGCCCTCGGCCTCTCCGCCTTCTACCTCTTGACCCGAGGCCTCAAGCAGGGGCTCGACCTTCAGGGCGGGATGCACCTCGTCCTGGAGATCGACGACCCGGAGGGCTCGCTCACCGAGGAGGAGCGGACCGACGCCATCGACCGGGCGGAGCGGATCATCCGCGCCCGGATCGACGAGTTCGGGGTCGAGGAGCCCCTCATCCAGAAGATCGGCGCCGACCGGCTCATCGTGGAGCTGGCAGGGCTGGACGACGAGTCCCGGGCCAAGGAGATCATCAACCAGCAGGCGTACCTGGAGTGGAAGCTGGTCCTGCCCACCACCGAAGTGGACAACGCCCTCGAGCGGCTGGACCGGGCGGTGGTGGTCGCCGTCGGCGAGGAGGGGCTGCGGGAGATGGGCCGTGCGGTGGAAGCCGCCCAGGCGCCGGACATTCAGGACCTTCTCTTCAGCGCCCCCGACACGGGCGACGAAGCGGGGGACGCCGCGGACGGCGAAGAGCTTCCCGCCGACGCCGAGCCCGCCGACGAAGGCCCCCCGGACGCGACGGACGACGAGGCGGACCCGGAGGACGAGGGCGAGGAAGAGCTGAACCTTCGTCCCTTCACCAGCCTGCTCGGCAGGAGCGACGCGGCGGGCGTCTACTTGGTGGACATGGACGACGTGGAGGTCGCCCAGCGCTTCATGGCCCTGCCCGAGTTCCAGCGGGCGCTTCCCCGCGACGTCAGCCTCCAGTGGGGATGGGACTCGCTGCCGCGAGGCGCCGTCTTCTACCGGGAGCTGTACGTCCTGGAGGAGGACCCCTTCCTGACGGGCGACCAGCTGGAAGACGCCACGGCCAACCGGGACCCCCAGTTCAACCAAGCCCAGGTCCTCTTCCAGCTGAACCGTCGGGGCGGGCGGGACTTCCAGCGCCTCACCGGCGCCCACATCGGCGACCGCATCGCCATCGTGCTGGACGGCGAGGTCGTCAGCGCTCCCGTGGTTCGCGACCGGATCGGCGCCAGCGGCTCCATCGACCTGGGCTCGTCGGACATGTCCGAGGCCAGCGACCTGGCGCTGGTGCTGCGGGCCGGCGCCCTTCCCGCGCCCCTCCGGATCATGGAGGAACGGACCGTCGGACCCTCGCTGGGACAGGACTCCGTCGACCAGGGCAGGACCGCCGGGCTCGTCGGGGTCGCAGCCGTGCTGGTCGTCATGCTCCTCTACTACAAGGTCGCCGGGCTGCTGGCGATCCTCGCCCTCGGCGTCTACCTGGCCCTGGTCATGGGCGGACTCGCGGCGCTCAACGCCACGCTGACCCTTCCAGGGATCGCCGGCCTGATCCTTTCGGTGGGGATGGCGGTGGACGCCAACGTCCTCATCTTCGAGCGCATCCGCGAGGAGCTGGCCCGAAGGCGCGCGCCCAAGACCGCCGTGGACGAAGGCTTCGGCGCCGCCATGTCGGCGATCGTCGACGCCAACATCACCACCCTCATCACGGGGCTGATCCTCTTTCAGTTCGGAACCGGACCCGTGCGTGGATTCGCCGTCACCCTCTGCATCGGGATCGTGGCCTCGTTCTTCTCGGCCCTCTACGTGACCCGCGCCTTCTTCCTGGTCTACCTCTCCGGCAAGAGGGGCTCGGACCCGATCAGCATCTAGCCCCCGCCCGCACCGGCACGCCCCTCCCCGGCTCCCCGAGCACGCCCCCCTCCAGGAACCCCAAGGACTCGCTCCCTCATGTGGCTCTTTCGCGAAGCCAAGTACGCGTTCATCGACATGCGCCGGAAGGCCTACGTGGTGTCGGCCGCGCTGCTCGCCCTCGGAGTGGGCGCGATGGTCGTGAACCACTTGGCCATAGGGAACTGGCAGAACTACGGCGTGGACTTCACCGGCGGCTCGCTGGTGCAGGTGCGCTTCGACGTGCCCACCGACGACAACGAGCTCCGCCAAGCGCTGGGCGGCGACGACGCGCCCCCCATCACCCGCTTCGGCGCCGACAACGAGTTCGTGGTCCGCGCCCCGCTGGCGGACACGGTGGGGATCGACGAGATCGCAGCCGACGTGGGCGCCAAGGTCGCGGCCAGCTACGGCGACGACGCGTTCGAGATCGTCCGGCAGGAGCTTGTGGGTCCCAAGATCGGCGCCGAGCTCCAGCAGAAGGCCGCGCTGGCGATCCTCTTCTCCCTCGTGCTCACCCTGGTCTACATCGCCGTGCGCTTCGAGTTCCGGTTCGGAGTGGCCTCGGTGATCGCCACCGCCCACGACGTCCTTGTCACATTGGGGTTCCTGGCCCTCTTCCGGGTCGAGATATCGCTGCCCACGGTGGCGGCGATCCTGACCATCCTGGGCTACTCCCTGAACGACACGATCGTCGTCTTCGACCGCATCCGGGAGAACCTGAACGCGCGCGGGGGAAGGCGCGAGGACCCGTACAAGCTGGTGAACCGCTCCATCAACGAGACGCTGCCCCGAACGGTGCTGACCTCGGGCACGACGCTGGCGGTGCTGTTCTCGCTGCTGACGCTGGGCGGAGCGGTCATCCGCGACTTCACCATGGTGCTGATCCTGGGCGTGCTGATCGGGACCTACTCGTCGATCTTCATCGCGTCGCCGGCCCTCCTGGAGATCCAGAGGCGGTACGGCGCCGGCGACGACAAGGAGAAGCGGAAGAAGCAAGGGACGCGGGCGGCCGCAGCGGTGTGAGGCTGACCGACTCGCACTGCCACCTCTCCGACGGCGCGTTCGACGGCGACCGGCGGGCGGCGCTGGACCGCGCAAGAGCCGCCGGGGCGACGCGGATCGTTTCGGTGGCGTCCGATCCCGACGACGGCTTGGCCGCCCTGGATCTGGCCCGTGCCCACGACGCCGTTCGGTGCACGACGGGCGTCCACCCCCACGCCGTGTCCGAGTCGGGCGCGGGCGTTGCCGACGCCGGGCAAGCCGCCGCCGTCCTCGACGCGATCCGCGAAGCCGCCGCCGATCCCCTTTGCGTGGCGATCGGCGAGACGGGCCTCGACTACCACTACGACAACGCGCCCCGGGACACCCAGCGCCGGAGCTTCCGTCGCCACGCCCGGATCGCGGAGGAGACGGAGCTGCCCCTGGTCGTCCACTCCCGCGACGCGGAAGAGGACACCGCCGCCGCCGTCCGCGAGTGCGCCGGGACGGTCGCCGGCGTGCTCCACTGCTTCACCGGACCGCCCGCCCTCCTGGAGACCGCGCTGGAGGCGGGCTGGCTGGTCTCCTTCACCGGAACCGTCACCTTCGGCTGGTTCGACGCCGGCCTGGTGCGGGCCGTCCCGGCGGGCCGCTACATGATCGAGACCGATTCGCCCTACCTGGCGCCGGTTCCGCGACGGGGCAGGCGGAACGAGCCCGCCTTCGTGCTCCACGTGGCCCGGGCCGTGGCCCGGATCAGGGACGAATCCCTCGAAACGGTGGCGAAGGACACCTGGGACGCGGCGTCCCGATTCTTCGGACCGTGGTGAAGCGCGCGACCCCTTCCGGCCCCGACGGCCCTCGCCGTCCCCCGGGCGCCCGGCCCCGCATCAAGGTCCTGCCGGACCACGTGGCGAACCAGATCGCCGCCGGCGAGGTGGTCGAGCGACCGGCGTCGGTGGTGAAGGAGCTCGTGGAGAACGCCCTGGACGCCGGGGCCCGGACGATCCGGGTGTCGGTGGAGCAGGGGGGCAAGGGCCGCATCCGGGTCGCCGACGACGGGTGCGGAATGGTGCGGCAAGACGTGCTCGCCTGCCTGGACCGCCACGCCACCAGCAAGATCCGCGACGCCAAGGACCTCGTGGAGATCCGCACCCTGGGCTTCCGGGGCGAAGCGCTGCCGTCGATCGCCGCCGTGTCGAGGCTGGTGGTCGAGACCGCCGTCGAGGGAGACGACCCGGGAACCCGGGTGCGCGCGCTGGCGGGACAGATCCAGAGCGTGGAAGACGCGGCCCGCCGCCGGGGGACGACGGTGGACGTGCGGAACCTCTTCCTCAACACGCCCGTCCGGGCCCGCTTCCTCCGCAACGTGGGACTGGAGACCCGCGCCGTCGCCGAGACGCTTCACGCGCTGTCCCTGGCCAACCTGGGCGTGCGCTTCGTCTTCGAGACCAACGGGCGGCCCCAGCTGGACTTGCCGGCGGACCGGCCCCTGGAGGAGCGCATCGCCGAGATATGGGAGGACGCGGGGCTCGTCCCCCTGTCGGCGCGGAGGGGCGGACTCGGGCTGGACGGCGCCGTGCAGCGGCCCGACAGGGCGCGCTCCGGCTTCCGCCGAACCCAGCTCTTCGTGAACGGCCGCCCCTTCCGCGACGGACGGGTCGTGGCCGCGGCGGACCGGGGCTACCGCACCACCGTGGCCGAGGGGGTCCGGGCTTGGCTCTTCGTCTTCCTGACCGCGCCCCCGGACCAAGTGGACGTGAACGTGCACCCCGGCAAGGAGGAAGTGCGCTTCCAGGACTCGGCCGCGGTCGAGGAGTTCGTGGAGGCGTCGGTGCGGAAGGCGCTGGAGGGCGTCGACTCCGCCGCCGCGTGGGGCAGGCCGCCGCCGGTCCAGCTGGTTCGCGAAGGTCCGCCCGGCGGTCGCGGCACGGGCTGGGACGGCGCCGCCCGCGGGCGCCAGATTCGGCTCTTCCGCGACACGGACGCCCCGGACGAGCCGGACGCCCCGGACGACTCTCGCCAGGAACTCCCCGAGGTCCCCGCGACGGGCGGCGTCGCTCCCCAGGCGCCCAAGCCCGCCCTCCTCCAGGTCCACAACAGCTTCATCCTGGCCGAGACCCGCGACGGCGTGATCATCATCGACCAGCACGCCGCCCACGAGAGGATCCTCTACGAGCGCATCATGGCGCGTTTCGAAGCCGGCGCCGAGGGCCAGCGGCTCCTCTTCCCCTTCACGGTGCGCCTCTCCAGGGCCGAGCTCGACGTGGTCCGCTCCGCGTCGCGGCTCCTGGCCAAGACCGGCTTCCAGGTGGAGCCCTTCGGCGCCCACGCCGTCCTCGTCCATGCCGTCCCCAGTCCCCACCCTCACTTCGACGCCGAGCGGTGCATCCGCGAGATGCTCCACGAGCTGGCGGAAGGCTCCGACCTGATGCGGGCTGCCCGGAACCAGAACGAGCGCGTCGCCATGAGCTTCGCGTGCAAGGGCGCCATCAAGGCGGGACAGAAGCTCACGGCCGAGGAGATGCAGGACCTCTTCGACCAGCTCTTCGCCACCGAGCTGCCCTACCACGACGTGCACGGCCGTCCCACCGTGGTGCGCCTGGGGCTGGACGAGCTCCGTCGGAAGTTCGGGCGGTCGTGACGGCCGAGCCCGACTTCCTGGCCCTGGTCGGCCCCACGGCCACGGGCAAGACGCGCCTCTCCCTTCGGGTCGCCCGCGTCCTGGGCGGCGAGATCGTCTCCATGGACTCTCGCCAGGTGTACAGGGGAATGGACGTGGGCACCGCCAAGGCAACGCCGCTGGAACGGGCCGCGGTCCCCCATCACGGCCTGGACCTCTGCGACCCCGGCCAGCGCTACGCCGCCGGCGACTTCGCCAGGGACGCCCGCCGTTGGATCGCCGAGATCGTCGGCCGGGGCCGAGTGCCGATCTTGGTGGGAGGCACCGGGTTCTACCTCAAGGTCTTGACCGACCCGCTCTTCGAGGAGCCGCCGCTCGAGCCGGCCCGACGCCGCGCGCTGGAAGACGTCCTGGCTCCGATGCCCCGGGCCGAGCTGGCCCGGTGGGTGCGCGCCCTGGACCCGGCCCGGGCCGAGACCGCCGTCGCGGGCGGCCGGCAGCGGATGCTGCGGACGGCGACGATGGCCCTCCTGACCGGGCGTCCCCTCTCCTGGTGGCACGAGCGGGCCCGGTCCGTCGAGCGGCCCCTCCGGGCCGTCGCGTGCGTGCTCGACCTGCCGGCGCCGACCCTGGCCCGGCGGATCGACCGTCGTGTGGCGGCGATGGTCGCCGACGGGCTGGTGGAGGAGACGGCCGGCCTGCTGGCGGCAGGCTGCGCCCCGGACGCCCCCGGCCTCGACGCCCTGGGCTACCGGGAGGTGGTGGACCACCTGCAAGGGCGGACGACTCTGGAAGAGGCCGCAGAGCGCACCCGGGCCGCGACCCGCCGCTACGCGCGCCGGCAGCGCACCTGGTTCCGCAACCAGCTGGGACCCGCCGCCGTGCGCGTGGACGCCGGGGCCCCGCTGGACGCTTGCGCGCGCATCGTGGTCGACGCGTGGCGCAGCGCCGCCGGCGCCCGTCCTCTCAAGGCGTCCGGCGCCTCCGCGTCCGTCCCCGACCTGCCCGGCGCGTCCGCGTCCGTTTCCGATCTGCCCGGCGCGTCCGCGTCCGTCCCCGATCTGCCCGGCGCGTCCGCGTCCGTTTCCGATCTGCCCGGCGCGTCCGCGTCCGTTTCCCTCCCATGAAGATCGGGATCACCTGCTATCCCACCTATGGCGGCTCCGGGGCCGTCGCCACGGCCCTGGGGATCGGCTTGGCCGAGCGCGGCCACGAGGTCCACTTCGTGTCGTACGCCCAGCCCTTTCGCCTCTCGGGCTTCCGGGAGCGCGTCTACTTGCACGAGGTGAAGATCGACCGCTACCCCCTCTTCGAGCACCCGCCCTACACGCTGGCGCTCGCGGCGACGATCCACGACACCGCCGTCCGCGAGGAGCTGGACGTGATGCACGTCCACTACGCCATCCCCCACGCCACCTCGGCCTGGATCGCCCAGGAGATGCTCGACGGCGTCGGAGCGCCGCCCCTCGTCACCACCCTCCACGGAACCGACGTGACGCTGGTCGGCCTTCACCCGTCCTTTCGGCCCATCACCCGTTTCTCGATCATGCGCTCCCAGGGCGTGACCGCCGTCTCCACCTTCCTGAAGGAGGCCACGGTCCGCGACTTCCAGGTGCCTGCGGAGCGCATTCGGGTCGTGCCCAACTTCGTGGACACCGCGCTCTTCCGCCGGGGAGGCGTTCCCTGCCACCGCCAAGTCCTGGCGCCGGGCGGCGAGAAGATCGTCATGCACGTCTCCAACTTCCGGCCCGTCAAGCGCGTGCCCGAAGTGATCCGCATCTTCGCCGGCATCCGCAAGAACGTGCCCGCCCGGCTGGTGCTGGTGGGAGACGGTCCGGAGCGCTCCCAGGCCGCCGACGCCGCCTGCGAGCTGGGAATCGAGGACGACGTGCTCTTTCTGGGCAAGCACGCCGCGGTCCACGAGCTCCTGGCCTGCGCCGACCTCTTCCTGATGGCCAGCCAGAGCGAGTCCTTCGGCTTGGCGGCGCTGGAGGCAATGGCGTGCGGCGCGCCGGTGGTCGGCTACGCGGCAGGGGGGCTGCCGGAAGTGGTTTCCCACGGCGAAGGGGGTTGGCTGGTCCCGCCCGGCGCGGTGGAGGACGCCACCGAAGCGGCGACGGAACTGCTGAAGGACTCGGCGCGCTGGCGTCGCTTCGCCAAGGCCGCCCGGCGATCGGCGGTGGAGCGCTTCGAGGCGAAGCGCGTGGTGCCGCTGTACGAGGCGTGCTACGAGAGCGTCTGCGGCGCAGGGGACGCTTCAGCCGCCGGCCTTGCCACGGAGTCCGCCGGCCACAACGCCACGGAGTCTGCCGCCCGCTCTACCGAGTCCGCCGCCCACGCCACGGAGTCCGCCGCCCACGCCGCCACCGAGTCCGCCGCCCACGCCGAGTCCGCCCACTCCACGGAGCCCGCCGGCCTTGCGGACGCCGGAAGCGAGCCGAGGCCGTGAACTGGCACGAAGGCGCGTTTCTGGGCTTCCTCCAGGGAGCGACCGAGTTCCTGCCCGTCTCCAGCTCCGGCCACTTGGTCATGGGACAGGCCTTTCTGGACATTCGGCTCCCCGGCGTGGGCTTCGAGGTGGCCCTCCACGTGGCCACCCTGGCTTCGGTGGCGCTCGTGTACTGGGAAAGGATCGCGACGGTGGCCGCCGGCGTGGCCCGGCGCGACCCGGAGCAGCTGCGGTACGCCGGACTCCTGCTCTTGGCCTCGGCGCCGGCGGGCGTCGCAGGGGTCGGCTTCGGCGGGTTCTTCGAGTCGCTCTTCGAGTCGCCGACCGTGGTGGGCGCGGCACTGATCGCGACGGGGTTCCTGCTCTGGTCCTCGAGACGGGCGCTGGACCGCTCGCCGTCCGCCTCGCCGGGGGTCGGCGCGGCCGTGGCGATGGGGTTCGCCCAAGCGCTTGCCATCGTGCCGGGCGTGTCCCGCTCGGGGGCCACCGTCGTCACGGCGCTTTGGAAGGGCGTGGAGCCGTCGGAGGCGGCTGCCTTCTCCTTCCTCATGTCGGTTCCGGCGGTTGCCGGCGCGGCGCTGCTCAAGTTCCCCGAAGCGGCGTCGGCCGGCGCAGGCGCCGGCTTGGCGGCGGGGCTCGGCGTGTCCGTCCCCACCCTCGCCGTGGCGGCGGTCGTCGCCTGCCTCGTGGGAGCGCTCGCCATCCGCGTCTTCCGCGCCATGCTCGCCAGCCGCTCGTTCCACCGCTTCGCGCCCTACCTGTGGGCGGCAGGGGCCGCTCTGCTCTGGCTCGGAGGCCGGTCGTGAGACGGATCGCGGCACGGCCCCGGCCCCCGACGCGCCCGCCCCGGCCCCCGACGGACGCACCCGCGCGCCCGACGAACCCACCCCGGCCCCCGACGCGCCCGCCCCGGTCCCCGACGAACCCGCCCGCGCGCCCGACGAACCCACCCCGGCCCCCGACGCGCCCGCCCCGGTCCCCGACGAACCCGCCCGCGCGCCTGCCCAGCCGGCCATCCGGCTCCACCGACCGTCCCAACTCCCTCCTCTCCCGGTGGGAGGACCGCGACGCCCGGGAGTGGGCCCGACGCCTCGGGGCCGCGACGGCCGAGTTCCACGGGCGGATCGCGTCCACCAGCGACCGTGCCCGGGAGCTGGTGCGCGCACGCCGGCCGCTTCCCGCCCTCGTCGTCGCCGACCGCCAGACCGCCGGCCGGGGCCGCCAAGGCCGGCGCTGGGAATCGGACGCGCCCACGGGAGTGTGGCTCACCGTCGCCTTGGCCGTCGCCCCGTCCGCGCCCGCGTCCGTCCTGCCCCTGCGGATCAGCCTGGCGACGGCCCGTGCGCTGGAGTCGGTCGCCCCCGGCTTCCGCGCCCAGGTGAAGTGGCCCAACGACCTGACCACGCCCGGCGGCAAGCTGGGCGGCGTCCTTTGCGAGCGCGTCGGCGACGCCCTGCTGGCGGGGATCGGCGTCAACCTCAACCACTCCCGCGCCGACCTCCCCCAGGGCCTGGCCGCGCCGCCCACCTCGCTCTTCCTGGAGACGGGCCGAACGGTCCCCCGAGGCAGGGCCCTTTCGGCGGTGTGGACCGCCGTCGTCGCCGCGTGCGTCCGGCCCGGCGACGCCCTCCCGCCCGACGAAGTGGCCGCCCTGGACCGCCGCTCGCCCCTGCGCGGGCGCCGGGTCGTGGTCGACGGCGTGTTGCTGCGCCCCGGGGAAGGCGTCCGAACGGTCCGCTCCCTGAACGCCGTGGCCGGCGGCGTATGCCCCGACGGGTCCCTCCTCGTCCAAGACGACAGCGGCGCCCGGGCGCGCTTGGTGGCCGGCTCCGTCGCGTCCTGGCGGCGCCCATGAGACCATGACCCGTCCCGGTCCCCTCGACGCGAACGCGCAGAGGTCGCCGTCCCGGTTGCGGCGGCGCCCATGAGACCATGACCCGTCCCGGCCCCCTCGATCCTGCGCGCGCCCAGCCGGCGCCCGCGGAACCCGGAGCCCCGCGCCCAGATCCGCCCACCCCCCGCCAGGCGCCCACGGCCTGCCAGCTGGTCGCCGACGTGGGCAACACCGACATCGTCTTCGGCCTCCTGGACCTTTCCGGCGACAACGTGCTGAACCACTGGCGAGCGAGTGCCCGCGTTCCCCGGACCGAGGCCGAGTGCCGGGTGCTCCTCTCGGCCCTGCTGGTGCCGACCCTGGCGAAGGACGTCGTCGTCCAGCGGGGGGTCGTGGGCTCCGTCGTGCCCTCCGTCACCCGAACCGTCGCGACGGCCATGTCGTCGGTGGTGGACGGCCCCGTCGTAGTGGCGACCGCCCACTCGGACCTGCCGATCGTCCTCGACGTGGAGGAGCCCCTGACCGTGGGCGCCGACCGGATCGTCAACACCTTGGCCGCCAAGGTTCGCTTCGCCCGAGACACCATCGCCGTGGACCTGGGAACCGCCACCACCTTCGACTGCATCACGGCCCAGGGCGTCTTCCGGGGAGGCGTCATCGCTCCAGGGATCGGCGCCGGGCTGGACTGGCTCGCCACACGAACCGCCCAGCTCCCCAGGGTGGACCTGACGCCCCCCCGAGCCGTTGTTGGCCGCCGCACGGCCGAGTGCATCCGGAGCGGCGTCTTCCATTCGGCGGTCGCCGGCGTGGACGGGATCGTGGCGAAGCTCAAGGAGGAGTGGACCAGCGCCGACCCGCTGGTGGTCGCGACGGGGGGCTTTGCGTCGCTGATCGGCCCCCACGCCTCGGCGGTGGACCGGATCGAACCCTTCCTGACCCTCCACGGCCTAGGGATCGCCGGCGCCCACCTGGACCCACGCTAGTCCGTCACTACCGCCCCTCCGCGTCGCCGTCGCCGGCCACGGCCAGGAACTCGTCGGCAGTGTCGCACTCCACGACCGCGTCCCCGACCCGCGCCAGCTGCTCGGCGCTCATGGAGCGCACCCGCGCCTCCAGCCGTCGCGCCGTCTGGGCCCCGAACCGCCGCGAAGCCTGACGCAGCAAGACCGCTCGGCCTTCCGCGCGACCCCGCTCGAGGCCCTGCTCACGTCCCCGTTCGAGCCCCTGCTGAAGCCCCTGCTCCAGGCCCCGCTGCCGGTGGCCCTCCGCCCACTCCGCATAGGTCTGGCCCATCTCTTGCTCCTCCTTCGGTTGGATGATCTGCTCCACGATGTCCTCACGTGCCTCTTCCGGCGCGCCCACCTTACGCAGCCGCTCGTCCGTCCAGTCTGCGAACGCCTGCCGCTCTGCAAGATAGTCCGGGCCGGCCCACTGCTCCGCCATGCTCTGGTGCACCGCCGGAAAGTTCGTCCACGGGTCCTCCTCCAGAGCCGCGACCCAGCCCAGCACGCTCCCCCTGGGAAGCAACCCTTGCGCCAGCGCCGACCGCAAGTCAAGCAGCCCGTAGCCGTGAGTGGTCGCCAGGTCGGCCACCGCCCGCGCCACCACCGGCGACGGCTCCTCCCGGCTGGCCAGCCCGGCCAACGTCGTCTCGGCCGTCCATGGCCTCGTGCCGGTGTAGACGACGAACGAGAGCACGAGGGGCATGGTGCCGTCGGGGTTGCGCTGCCGCTCGTGCGTGTGCAGCACCGTGTGGGCGGCCTCGCTGTAGCGCAGTGTCCTGAGGACCATGCCCGGATCGACGGAGGACTGGAACTCGAAGAGGAAGACGGCGGATCGACCGTCCTTGAACCGGACGCGCCAAGCGCAGTCGCAGAGCCGGCGCTGCAGGTCGGGGCCCACGGTCTCGGTGGGGAAGGGATCGACGGCCAGCAGGTCGAGCTGGTCGGCCCAGCGCTTGGCCGCCAAGTCGCGGATGAGGGCCACGACGGCAGCCACGGTGTTGAAGAGGCGCTTGTAGCTCTGGTCGTGGCGGCGGCGTTCCGACTTGGTGAGAGAGGGCGGTTCGCTGGTGGAAGGGTCCATTGCGGCGGCTCCGTTGCGTCCGAGACGAGAGGCGCTTCGGAGGCGTCGCGGACGGAGTTCCCCCGAAGCTGGCCGGGACGGTCTCCGGCTCTGGCCCAAGGATCTCACCGTGCGTGCGCCATTTCCATGGCTGGATGGGACAGATTTTTTTTCGTCTCTCGCGGGCCGGGACGGAGACCCTTGCGTCCAACGAACCAGGCGTGCTGAAGCTCCTCCGGCGCCTAGGCTGGCCCTTCCCCCTTGCCCCAGGCTGGCCCCTCCCCCTTGCCCCTGGCTGGCCCCTCGACGCCCAGCCCAAGCAAGCCAGCACGCGGACCCCCTTGACGTCGCCCCTCGAAGCGTCCACCTTGTTAGCACTCACTCGCATCGAGTGCTAGCAACCCGCTGGGCAACCCGATCGAGTGCTGGCAGACCCGGGAGAGGGCGGATCGGCCGTCCCCCCGGAGGCACACCAAATCCCATCCCCAAGCAAGGAGAAGCGATGTCCGCCGCAGACCGGATCAAGCCCCTCGCCGACCGCGTCGTCGTCAAGGCCCTGGAAGAGGCCGAGCAGATGCGGGGAGGGCTGTACATCCCCGACACGGCCAAGGAGAAGCCCCAGGAGGGCGAAGTCGTGGCCGTGGGTCCGGGCAAGCTGTCCGACGACGGCAACCGGATCCCCATGGAAGTCTCCGCTGGCGACCGGGTCCTGTACGGAAAGTACAGCGGCACCGAGGTCACCGTGGACGGAGACCAGTACCTCATCCTGCGCGAGAGCGACATCCTCGCCGTCGTCAACGCCTAACCAAGAGGAGACAAGAGACATGGCAGCAAAGGAACTCGTCTTCAACACTGCGGCCCGGTCGCGCCTCAAGTCGGGCGTCGACCAGCTGGCGCAGGCCGTGAAGGTCACCCTCGGTCCCAAGGGCCGGAACGTGGTGCTGGACCGGAAGTTCGGCTCGCCCACGGTCACCAAGGACGGCGTGTCCGTGGCCAAGGAGATCGAGCTGGAGGACCCGGTCGAGAACATGGGCGCCCAGATGGTGAAGGAAGTCGCCACCAAGACCTCGGACGTGGCCGGCGACGGAACCACGACCGCCACGGTCCTGGCCGAGGCGATCTTCACCGAGGGACTCAAGAACGTCGCCGCCGGCTCCAACCCCATGGGCATCCGCCGGGGGATCGACAAGGGCGTCGACGCCGTCGTGACCAGGCTCGCGGACAGCTCCACGGAGACCAAGGGCAAGCGGGAGATCGCCCAGGTCGGCGCCATTTCGGCCAACAACAACATGGAGATCGGCGACCTGATCGCCGAGGCCATGGAGAAGGTCGGCAAGGACGGCGTGATCACGGTGGAGGAGGCCCGGGGCCTGGAGACCGAGCTGGACACGGTCGAAGGGATGCAGTTCGACCGGGGCTACCTCTCGCCCTACTTCGTGACCGACGCCGAGCGCATGGAAGCGGTCCTCGAAGAGCCGATGATCCTCATCCACGACAAGAAGGTCTCCTCCATGAAGGACCTTCTGCCGATCCTCGAGAAGGTCGCCCAGATGGGCAAGCCGCTCCTCATCATCGCCGAGGACGTGGAGGGCGAGGCGCTGGCCACCCTGGTGGTCAACAAGCTCCGGGGGACGCTCAAGGTGGCCGGGGTCAAGGCGCCGGGCTTCGGCGACCGCCGCAAGGCGATGCTTCAGGACATCGCCGTCCTCACCGGCGGCCAGGTCATCTCCGAGGAGGTGGGCTTCAAGCTGGAGAACGCCGTGACGAGCGACCTGGGGACCGCCAAGCGGGTCGTGATCGACAAGGACAACACGACGATCATCGACGGCGCGGGCGCCGAGGACAAGATCCACGGCCGCATCGAGGAGATCAAGGTCGCCATCGACAAGTCCACCTCCGACTACGACCGCGAGAAGCTCCAGGAGCGCCTGGCGAAGCTGGCCGGGGGCGTGGCGGTGATCAACGTGGGCGCGGCCACCGAGACCGAGATGAAGGAGAAGAAGGCCTTGGTCGAGGACGCGCTCCACGCGACCCGCGCCGCGGTGGAGGAGGGCATCGTGCCCGGCGGCGGCGTGGCGCTGCTCCGGGCCCAGAACGCTCTCGACGACGTGGAGACGGCGGACGAAGACGAGCGGATCGGCGCCGACATCCTGCGGCGCGCCCTGGAGTCGCCCATCCGGCAGATCGCGGTGAACTCGGGCGCCGAGGGCTCCATCGTGGTCGCCAAGGTCCGGGACGGGCAGGACGGCTTCGGCTACAACGCCCAGACCGACGACTACGAGAACCTGGTGTCGGCCGGCGTCATCGACCCGACCAAGGTCGTGCGCAGCGCTCTCCAGAACGCCGCGTCGATCGCCAGCCTCCTCCTCACCACCGAAGCCGTGGTGGTCGAGATCCCCGAAGAGGAGAAGCCCATGCCCGGCGGCGGCGGGGGCGGCGGCATGGACGGCATGTACTAGTCCCAGCCGCAAGCGGTAGCCGGCCTCCTCGCCTGCCTGGAGCTTGGGCGGCGAGGAGGCCGAGCGGTCTTGCCGAAGGTACGCAAGGCATGCAGCCGGTCTGGAGGCTTGCCGGAGCTTGACACTGATCCAAGATGGTCATACGATGTCGTGGGCGAGGAACCAACCCATGAAGTCGGGAGGACCAATCATGAAGCAGAGCCAGTCGCCCAAGTGTCACTGTGCTTTTTCCTCCCGGCCCGTGTGGGCACTGGCCTTGACGCTCTCCTTTGGGTCCTGCGTCCAGTCCAGTCAGAGGGCCACGGAAGTGGACGTGACCGACGAAGCCTCCATGGTCAGGCTGGTTGAGGCAGCATTTCGGCACGTAATCAGCGACATCTCTGGGTCGTCTCAGTTGCCACCGGGCCAGGACAGCCTCAAGGTGTTCATTGAGAACCCGCCTAGTCACGTCCGACTGAGCCCCATGGCACTGAAGGCACTCGCAACGGTGGCATCCGAGTTGCGAACTCCGTCCGCAAAGGGTCCGACATGCCACGGGATTCTGAACTGCACCATGGAGAGGGGGACGGTATCCATAGCTCTGACAAGGGTCGCCATCCTTGACAACAACTTGGCCGAAGTAGGCGTCGCAACCTCTCGACGATCGCCTAGCAAGTCGCGGATCTTCATGACTGCTTCGCGAATGTTGTTTGAATGGAATGGCGTCGCATGGACCTGGATCAAGAACACGTCGTTTCTGATAACGTGAGGTGATTTTGCAATGACTACAAGATGCATGTTGGTCGAGGAGTCCAATCGATAGGCGGAGGCACGCAGCCTCCGCCCACACAGAGGAGGAGCAATGAAGACGAAGTACAAGCTGGGCCTGATCGGGGCGTCGGCTGTTTTCACATTTACATTGATTACTGAACGAAATGCCTCATCTCAAGCGTTTACGTGTCCCAATAACAGTTATTGGAGTTGTAGCACTATGACATCAACTTACGAACGTGAGTACAAGCGGATGTTGGCCAACGTGCCGTGGTCTGATAATCAAGATCCCCGATGCATACATGCGCGCGATGGATCAGAGAGCATTATCGATAGTGCTAGATTTGCGTGGTTCAATTCATCACATGCTGCTGGCTACTCTCACCTTCCGACCCAAACGATAGGGCTAAACGAACGCTATCGATCCCAGTTTGGTTCGTTTCGAGGAGGAGACCTGAATGGACTGAGTGCGCTGGAAGTTCTAGTTCATGAAGCGGCGCACTGGGGACTTGGCCATGTTGGGCGGAACGAAGCATTCGAGAGTGCCGCCGACTACGTGACCGATCAATGTATCACGTGGTAGCGAAATGAGCGTCGACATCTCATTGATAACGTGAGATGCTGCCGGACCCGCGTCGCGCGGTAGAGGATGGATCCGTGCCCGGCGGGCGGCGTGGTGCTGCTCCAGGGTCAGAACGCTTTCGACGACATGGAGACGGCGGACGCCGACGAGCGGATCCGGGCGACATCCTGCGACGCGCCCCTGGAGTCGCCGATCCGGCAGACCGCGGGCGGCACCGTGGGCTGAGTCGTGGTTGCCAAGGGGGGTCGAGTGGCGCATGGACCGGTGGCCAGCGGGGTTGCGACGGGTCTGGCGTTCCCGGCAGCCGGCGTCAACCGGGGTCCGGGGCGCGTCGAGATCAGTGCTCCGGGCCCCGGTCCGCGTACGCTGATCCGGCCCCCTTGACACCCTCCGACGAGTTCCCAACATTTCTGTTGCCAACGATTCTGTTGCCAACAATCTTGCTGGGAGGAGCGACCATGGGACTGGAGAAGACGCTGGGAAGCCCGGTGGAGGGGAAGAAGTTCTTCGACCGGGAGCACGAGATCGAGGCGCTGACGGAACGGATCCGCGAGGGCAACCACACATTGCTCGTGGCCCAGCGACGGATGGGAAAGACGAGCATCGTTCGCGAGCTCTTGCGCCGTCTCCAGCTGACCGACGAGTTCGCGACTGTGTTCGTGGACTTCGAGGACGCCCAAAGCCCGGCGGAAACAGTGGTGGAGCTGGCAATGGCCTCGAGGCGGATTCGCGGCCTGTGGGATCGGGCCAAGGGCGCGTTCGCCAACGTCGCTACGGCAGCTGTCGGGCGGATCGACGAGGTGGGATTGTCCAAGCTCCGCGTGAAGCTTCGAAACGACATCGATTCGGGCAACTGGCGGCCCAAGGGCGACGCGGTGCTGGCCGCATTTGCCGACCACGACAAGCCCGTGGTGCTGGCGATCGACGAGCTTCCGATCTTCGTGAACCGCATCCTCAAGGGAGACGACCACAAGACGACGCCCAAGGGGATACGAAGCGCGGACGAGTACCTGAGCTGGCTCCGCAAGAACGTCCAACAACATCGAGACCGCGTTCGACTGATCGTGTCCGGCAGCATTGGCCTTATGCCGATCGTCCGACAAGCCGGCCTCTCGGCTCAAGTCAACGTTTTCTCGTCGTTCGAACTGAAGCCGTGGGACGAACAGACGGCAATTGATTGCCTGCACCAGCTGGCAGCCAACTACGACGTGGACCTGTCGCGCGACGTTCGGCGCGAGATGTGCCGACGGCTTCGTTGCTGCGTTCCGCATCATGTCCAGAGCTTCTTCGACAAGGTGCACGACCATCTGCGTCGTTACGGCAAGAACACGGCTACGATTGACGATGTGCGGCAAGTATTCGAAGAGGAAATGATCGGCATCCATGCGAATCCGGCGCTTGATCACTACCTCGAACGGTTGCGAATGGTGCTCGACCGCGAACAGTACGGCCTTGCCCGGGAGCTTCTCTCCAAAGCCGCCGTGGCCGATGGAAGGTTGGAGGAGGCCACTCTGAGGGAGCGCCGCCGACGCTGGCTGTCGACTCCCAACAAGAACGAATCCGATGTCGAGCAAGTACTTCACGTCTTGGAACATGACGGGTACTTGGTTCGCGACGACAAGGGCTACCGGTTTGCGTCCGGCTGGTTGGAAGCTTGGTGGCGCATGCGCCATGCACGACACTTCACGCCTCTCCGCGACCGTACGACATGACCACCGACGGCCACCCGTACAACCCCGGCTTTCTCTCGGACGAGGAGCTGACGGCATCGTTCTGCGTGCGCACGAGCGAGTTCGAGTCGCTCATGGAATCGCTCCGCGAGAGCACCGGCGCGGCGAATCAGCACGTCGTGGTCATCGGTCCCCGCGGGAGCGGCAAGACCACTCTGCTCCTGCGAGTCGCGGCAGAGCTGCGATCCAACGCGGCCCTGTCTTCTCGTCTGTTTCCCGTCGTGTTCGCCGAGGAGAGCTACGAAGTCGGCACCTGTGGGGAGTTCTGGCTAGAGGCGCTCTCCCGCTTGGCCGACCAAGCTCCCGATCGACCGGGGCAGCCGGACCTGCACGGCAGCGTTGCGGAAATCCGCAAGGAAAGCGACGACCAGGTGCTGCAAGATCGTTGCCTGGGTGCGCTGCTGGACTTCGCGGATCGGCACGGCAGGCGGCTTGTGCTCGTCGTCGAGAACTTGAACATGATCTTCGCCGACATGCAGGACGACGATGCGGGGTGGCGTCTGCGGAAGACGCTCCAGACCGAATCCAGGGTGTTGTTGCTGGGCAGCGCCACCAGCAGGTTCGGAGAGATCGACAGGCCGGACAAGGCCCTGTACGACCTCTTCAAGATCGTGCAGCTGCGGCCTCTCGACCACAACGAATGCGCGGTCCTCTGGAAGCAAGTGTCGGGGAAACGCCCCGGAGTCGCCCAAAACCGCGCGCTGGAGATCCTTACCGGCGGCAGTCCGAGGTTGTTGGCGGTCGTTGCCCGCTTTGGGGCGGAACGGTCGTTTCGCGAACTGATGTCCAGTCTCTTGCACTTGGTGGACGACAATACGGCCTACTTCAAGAACCACCTCGAGTCCTTGCCGTGTCAAGAACGACGCGTCTACCTTGCCCTTGGCGCGCTCTGGAGACCGTCCACGGCGCGGGAAGTGGCTGACCGTGCCCGGATGGACGACACCAGCAAGTGCAGCGCCCAGCTCGGGCGTCTCGTCGACCGGGGGGTAGTGGCGGCCGTAGACGACGCCTCTCATCGCAAGGAGTACTACCTGACAGAACGGATGTACAATATTTACTACTTGCTCCGCAATAGCCGTGGGAAGGACAGGATGGTCCAAGCCTTGGTCGCGTTCATGCTTGACTTCTACTCGTTGCCGGACCTGACAGTAATCGCCAAGACAGCGGCCGAGGACGTTGGGACGAAGGATGCGAATGGGGAGGGTGACAACTCGATCTTGCTCAAGCGGCTTCTGGAGCAACCCGCACTGCAGGAGTACGTTCAGAAGGCCGCGGCCGTTCTGGAGGAAGCACATGCTTTCCTCGATGATGCTAAACATGCGGAAACAGCGGGCGACTACGAAGGCGCTAACGAGATGTACACAGATCTCAGGAAGTTCATAGCGGAGCATCGCGATACGTTGCCGGACACGCATGATCTCCTGGATGCCGTGGCAACCACGAGTCACGCTGTCGTTCTTTTTACCATGAATCGGCCGACAGAAGCGCTTGATCTGTTCGAACAAGTAGCTGGACGGTACGGTTGCCGCCAGGAGCAGGATATGGCTCGCGTACTGTGCGAAGCTGGCCTTGGGCGCGCGGTGACACTGCATACCTTAGGGCAAGTAGAGGAGGCGATGAGCGAGTACGATGTGCTGCACGGCAGATTCAAGGCATCCGCAACAGTTCCGCCAATTGCCGATCTGCTGGTTCAGGCCGCCGTCGCGAAGGGCGACGCACTCGGGCAGCTTGGCCGCACCGAAGGCAGTCGATCGGCCTACAAGCGGGCTGCCGCGCTCGCGACCGACGTAATAGAGCGGCACGGTTCGGTGGAACCCTCTTGGGTCCTTCGAGCGCTGGAGTCGCGGGCGTACGCCCTCGGCATGACCGGAGACAGGGAAGGCGGCGAGCGCGATGTGGCCCAGGTTCTCGTACTGCTGACCGAGATGCAGCCCCCGCCGGACCATAGCATCGGTCGCCTGATCGCGCTCGGCGTAGTGCTTGGGTCCGAGCGGATGGCCGAACTCGTTCGCAGTTCGCCGGCTGTCTACATGGCCGGCGTCCTTCTTGCGGCCTTCGAGTTCGACATAGGCCTGCGGCCAAGGGTAGCGCCCGAGGTGGCGGCGGTGGCGCGGGACTTCCAGAAGGTGATGGACCTTCGCCGGCGGGATCCGGAGTTCGCCCGCTGGATCTGACGAAGGTTGGGACGCCTGCCGGGAGCCGGGCGTGGACGGGCGCTCCGGGCTGCTTGCCCGGGACGCTATACTGTCTGTCCGCTTGAACAGGCCTTCCATCTTCAGAGACGTTCAGGAGCGCACCCGTGGCCGTAGCAATCACGCGAGGAACCAACGACGCGCCCGTCGCCAGCGAACTGCTGACCGAGGTCATGACTGGACTCCCCGGTCTCTCGGGGAAGCTCTTCCTCGGGTACCCCGTCGTCGCCACACTCGACGGCCCTCTTGCGATCGATGCTCTGTGGGCGTCAAGGGAGGCGGGCTTCGTGCTCTTCGACCTCGTCGAGGGGACCGAATGGGCGGGGCACGACCGCCGCCAGGATAACCTCGGCAATGTCGTGGAGGCGAAGCTGCGGTACCGCAGCGAACTGGTCGCCCGTTCCGGTCAGGGCAGGGTCCTTCGGGTTCCCGTGCACACGGTAACGTTCGCGCCGGCCGTTTCCCCACTGCCTCCTGACGCCGCTGGCGATTTCCCGCTTGCGAACCGCGAGACCCTCCCGCAGCTCCTGCGCGGACTTCGATGGACCGCCGACGGCGGGGACCACGAGTTTCGGGTCGCCCTCTCCGATCTCGAGAACGTCTCGACGATCCGGCGGTCCGGTCGCGACGAGCGCTCCGAACGACCGGACTCGCGGGGCGCCAAGCTGCGGAAGCTGGAGGGATCGGTAGCGACGCTGGACGCTCACCAGACCAAGGCGATGGTCGAGACGACGGACGGCGTTCAGCGAATCCGCGGCCTTGCCGGCTCGGGAAAGTCGATTGTCCTTGCCCTCAAGGCGGCGTATCTCCACGCCCGGCACCCCGATTGGCGAATCTGCGTCACCTTTCAGACGCGCGCCCTGAAGCCGTTCTTCCGCCAGCTGATCCAGGACGCCTACGTGTCCCAGACGAAGGCGACGCCGGACTGGCGAAGCCTGCGCATCGTCAACGCATGGGGCGCACCCGGCGACGAGGAGCGAGACGGCGTGTACCACCAGTTCTGCACGGCGCACGGTGTCCGCTACCATGACTTCATGACCGCAAAGACGACGTTCGGCACCGCTGACGCATTTGCCGGCGTCTGCGAGCTCGCGCTCGAAGAAGCGAAGTCCACGCACGACCTCTACGACGTAGTTCTTGTCGACGAGGCCCAGGATCTTCCTCCCGCGTTCCTCCGCATCTGCTACGAACTCTTGACGAAGGAAAGAAGGCTTGTCTACGCCTACGACGAACTTCAGAACCTGGGTCGCGATTCGATGCCGGCCCTGGAAGAGATATTCGGCCCAGACGTGCGACGTCCGACCGACTCGGCTTCGCACGACGTCGTGCTGAAGAAGTGCTACCGCAACTCGCGGCCCGTTCTCGTCACTGCGCACGCTCTCGGCTTCGGAGTTCACCGGAAGCCGGACAGCAGGACCCGCACAGGCATCGTGCAGATATTCGACGATACGCAGATGTGGCACGACACCGGCTACCGTGCCAACGACGGCGAAATCCGCGACGGGAAGCCGGTCGAGCTCGCCAGGACGAGCGAAACAAGTCCGCAGTTTCTCGAAAACCACTCGCCTCTCAACGATCTCGTGCAGTTCAGATCCTTCGACAGCGACGACGAACAGTCGGAGTGGGTGGCGGAGCAGGTGGAGCGGAACATTCGGAACGACGAACTGCGGCCGGACGACATCGTGGTGATCAACCCCGATCCGTTCTCGACTTCTGCCGCGGTCGGGCCGATCCGCGCGCTGTTGCACGACAGGGACATTGAACACCATCTGGCCGGCGTCGACACTGGTGTGGACATCTTTCGGCAGCCGGATTCCGTGACCTTCACCGGCATCTACCGAGCAAAGGGCAACGAGTTCGGCATGGTGTACGTGATCAACGCCCACGAATGCTGTTCCGCCCGGTACGGCTTGGCCCAGCTAAGAAATCGCCTCTTCACAGCGATCACGCGAAGCAAGGCGTGGATCCGGGTGTGCGGCGTCGGCGACGACATGAAGCGGCTGACGGAAGAGTACGCCAAGTTGCGCGACGACGACTACGAACTGCGCTTCGTCTATCCAACCGCGCAACAGCGCAAGGGAATGCGCGTCGTGCATCGCGATCGGTCGAGCGCAGACGTCAAGCGCGCCCAGAGGCACACGAGCAACCTGTTGCAGCTTGCAGAAGACCTGAAATCGGGCAAGGTCTACACGGAGGACTTGCCGGAGGAGGTACAGAAGCTGCTCGCGGTGAGGGAGGGGAAGCGTGGTGATGACCAGCGCTGAAGGCACGGTCAGCCGAGTCAACGGACTTCTTCGCCACCTTGGCAAGGTGGGGATCGCGCGTCATTACCAGCGGGCCGTCCTCCACCCGGACGGACGGGCTGCACATGTGTCGTTTCCGGGTGCCGATCATGTGTCCGTGGCAATGAAGAACCAGGACTATCGGCGAATCTACCGGCACTTTATGGACGAGCGGGCGTACTCCGCCGTGATGCTGGACAACGCGATTGTGCAGATCATGTACCGGTTCGAGGGTCGTAAGCTGATGGCGCACCGATTGGCGTTCTTTCCGGCTCCCAAGTTGGAGGAGTTTCAGAACGTGCCCGAGTGGTACTTGCGCGACGAGGTGTGCGTCGATGTAGTGGCGAGGACCACGACACCGACGCTGGTGCGATTCGACTACGACGCCAGCGAGGCACGCCACCGGCCGGTGATCCACCCGAGGTCTCACTCATCTCACGCTCGGGCGCTACGAGGGCTGTAGAATTCCCGTGTCGGCGCCGCTGACGCCCCACCGCTTCATGGACTTCGTGTTGCGGAACTTCTACGACACGACGGAGAGGCGCTACTCCAACGACCTACCGCGAAACACAGTACGCCTGCCCGATACGATCGATCCGAGGGAGCGAGGCGTCCTGCACGTGGCGGTGCCGGCGTAGGCGGCGCGACGGAATGATCACGCTCGTCCAAGCACGCAACTACCGCAACATTCGAGACGTTCGAGTGCCGCTCCGGGAGTTTCAGTTGCTGGTGGGCAAGAACGCCTCGGGGAAGAGCACGTTCATGGACGTCATCGCGTTCATGAGCGATTTTCTGTCGGTCGGCCTGGCGAGGGCCGTGGAGAAGCGCTCGCCGGAACCACGAGCCTTGATTCACGGGCGGCAGGGGAGTCGCTTTGAGTTGGTCGTCGAGGCTGCGGCGCCCGCCCAGGTGGGCGAGAGGCCCGGGCTCGACCCGGTCCGATATCGCTTGGCCGTGGAGGTTGCAGATCGACCCAGCGAGTGCAGGGTTCAGGACGAATCGCTCGTTCTCACGACCTCCCAAGGCTGTCTGTCACAGTCGGAAAGCGGTCCGCCGGCGTTCGAGACGGGAGCGGGCGGGACTGCGGCGGTGGCCGACGGCGCCGGTACCGTTCGACCGATAGCAGAAAACACGGGAGAAGCCACGGCCAGCCTTACGCCGGAGCCGGTTTCCGGGGGCGTCGGTGCCGCACACGCCGCCACAGTGGAGCCTGGCACGTCTGTGCTGGCGATACTGCCGGAGGACGCAGAGCAGTTCCCAGCCGCAACGTGGTTCAAGCACTACCTGTTGCGCGAGATTCACAGGATCGCTTTCGATGTGGGCGTTCTGGCGCGGCCCAATCCACCGACGGAAGCCAAGGGTTTTCTCCCGGACGGGTCGAACGTGGCAAGTATTGTGGCCCAGTTCCGAGAGGATTCGCCCGACAGGTTTCATCGATGGGTTGACCAGCTTCGGTTGGACGCCCCCGATCTGGTGGACGTATCAGCCGTCGTCCGTGCCGAGGACGGTCACTCCTACCTGGTCTTCGAGCATCAGGGAGGCGTCAAGGTCCCCGCGTGGCTTGTCTCCAGCGGCCTGCTACATCTGGCGGCTTACACCTTGCCTACCTACCTCGCGTATCCTTCTGGAACGTACTTGTACGAGCATCCCGAGCGCGACGTCTACGCCGGCACCATGCATTCGATATACAGTGCTCTGACTTGCCTCTGGGATTCGCAGGCACTGGTGGCCACGCAATCGATCACCCTCATGGCTTTCTTCAAGCCGAAGGATCTGCTTTGCTTTGCGCGTGACGACCACGGCATGATCGACGTCGTAAGAGGTTCCGACCACCGGTACTTGAGGAACTGGAGCGGAGAAATCGACGTCGGGACCATCGTCGCATCGGGAATCCTCGGGTGAACCGACGGGATATGATCGTGCTGGTGGCGGACAGGGTCATGCTCGGCGTGCTGGCGCAGTTGCTCCGACGGCCCGAGTCGCTGGCCTACACGAAGTAGCGGGCTACGAACAGCACGAAGAGCACCCACAGGGTCGGGCTGATCTGGCTTGTGCGGCCGCTGATCAGTCGGAGCAGCACGCACGCGACGATGCCCGCGGAGATGCCTTCGGCGATGCTGAACGTCAGCGGCATGAGGGCCACGGCCAAGAACGCCGGGATCGCCTCCACGGGGTCCCTGAAGTCGATCCGCGACACCGGACCCATCATGAAGACGCCGACCAGGATCAGCGCTGGGGCAGTGGCCGCCGAGGGCACCATCTGCACCAGCGGACCGAAGAAGATCGCCAGCAGGAACAGCACGCCGACGGTGACGGCCGTCCAGCCCGTCCTTCCGCCCTCCGCCACGCCAGCGGCGCTCTCCACGTAGGTCGTGGTCGTGCTCGTGCCCATGACGGAGCCCGCCATCGTGGCCACCGAGTCGGCCAGCAGCGCGCGCTTGGCCCTGGGCAGCCTGCCGTCCTTGTCCAGCATGTCGGCCTTGCTGGCCACCCCGACCAGGGTGCCCGCCGTGTCGAAGAGGTCCACGAAGGTGAAGGTGAAGACGGCCCCCACCAAGCCGAAGGCGACCAACTCGGCGAAGTCCATCTGCAGGAAGGTTTCGCCCAGCCCGCTGGGCATTCCCACGAGCGACCAGTCGGAGGGGGCGACCACGCCCAGCGGGATGCCGACCACGGTGGCCGCCAGGATGCCCCACAGCAGGGCGCCGGGGACTTTGCGCGCCACCATGCCCGCCGTGAGCACCAGCCCGAACAGCGCCAGCCCGACGGTGACGAAGGAGACTCCGAACGGAAGCGCCTCCTGCAACGCCGGGTCCTCGAAGTAGTTGGTGGCGATCCGACCAAGCGTGCCCGTGCCTTGGTTGAAGACCACCAGGCCAGCGTTCTTGAAGCCGATCAGCGCGATGAACAGGCCCACGCCGCCGCTGACCGCGCGCTTCAGGTTGGCCGGAATGCCGTTGATGACCGCCTCTCTGGCGCGGGTCAGCGTCAGAATCACGAACACCGCCCCCGACACGAAGACGGCCGCCAGCGCCCCCTGCCAAGACAGCCCGGAGCCCAGGACCAGCGTGTACGCGAAGAAGGCGTTCAAGCCCATCCCCGGCGCCAGCGCGAAGGGGTAGTTGGCCAGCACGCCCATGAGGATCGACCCCAAGGCCGCGGCCAAGCAGGTGGCCACCATGACTCCGTCCGCCGGCATCCCCGTGGCACCCAGGATCTGCGGGTTCACCACGACGATGTAGGCCATGGTGGCGAAGGTGGTCACGCCCGCTCGCATCTCGCGCTTGAGTAGGGAGGCGTCGGCGGGCGGCAAAGCGGTTCCGGGGATCGTCATGGTGTGCAGGCTTGGGTGTCGCGGGGACGAACGGCCATCGCGTTCGTCACTATGCAACGCGCGCCCCTCGGCCGCCAGTGGCGCACCACCGGGCTGGGCGAGCGTTGGGAGTCAGCCCAGCGGTGCAGCCCTGGTCGCCTTTGTCCAGTGCTCGGGAAGCGACGGCTTGGCGTCGCCGCCGTCCACTACTCCACTAACGGCCCTCCGCGTCCCCGTCGCCGGCCACGGCCAGGAAGTCCTCGGCAGTGTCGCACTCCACGACCGCGTCCCCGACCCGCACCAGCTGCTCGGCGCTCATGGAACGCACCCGCGCCTCCAGCCGTCGCGCCGTCCGGGCCCCGAACCGCCGCGAAGCCAGACGCAGCAAGATCGCTCGGCCTTCCGCGCGACCCCGTTCGAGTCCCCGTTCGAGCCCCTGTTCACGGCCCCGCTCGAGTCCCTGCTGGAGCCCCTGCTCCAGGCCCCGCTGCCGGTGGCCCTCCGCCCACTCCGCATAGGTCTGGCCCATCTCTTTCTCCTCCTTTGGTTGGATGATCTGCTCCACGATGTCCTCACGTGCCTCCTCCGGCACCCCCACCACACGCAGCCGCTCGTCCGTCCAGTCCGCGAACGCCTGCCGCTCTGCAAGATAGTCCGGGCCGGCCCACTGCTCCGCCATGCTCTGGTGCACCGCCGGAAAGTTCGTCCACGGGTCCTCCTCCAGCGCCGCGACCCAGCCCAGCACGCTCTCCCTGGGAAGCAACCCTTGCGCCAGTGCCGACCGCAAGTCAAGCAGCCCGTAGCCGTGAGTGGTCGCCAGGCCGGCCACCGCCCGCGCCACGACCGGCGACGGCTCTTGCCTGCTGGCCAGCCCGGCCAGCGTCGTCTCGGCCGTCCATGGCCGCGTGCCGGTGTAGACGACGAACGAGAGCACGAGGGGCATGGCGCCGTCGGGGTCGCGCTGGCGCTCGAGCGTGTGCAGCACCGTGTAGGCGGCCTCGGTGTAGCGCAGCGTCCTGAGGACCATGCCCGGATCGACGGAGGACTGGAACTCGAAGAGGAGGACCGCCGATCGACCGTCCTTGAACCGGACGCGCCAAGCGCAGTCGCAGAGCCGGCGCTTCAGGTCGGGGCCCACGGTCTCGGTGGGGAAGGGGTCGGCGGCCGGCAGGTCGAACTCGTCGGCCCAGCCCATGGCCGCGAGGTCGCGGACGAGGGCCACGCCGCCGCCCGTCGTGTTGAAGAGGCGCTTGTAGCTCTGGTCGTGGCGGCGGCGTTCCGGCTTGAGGCGAGAGGGCGGTTTGCTGGTGGAAGGGTCCATGGCGGCGGCTCCGTTACGTCCGAGACGAGAGGCGCTTCGGAGGCGTCGCGGACGGATTTCCCCCGAAGCTGGCCGGGACGGTCTCCGGCCCTGGTCCTCAGTGTCTCACCGCGGATGCGCCATTTCCATGGCTGGATGGGACAGATTTTTTTTCGTCTCTTCCGGGCTGGTCCGGAGGCCCCGCGTGTCCTGTGAGCAAGGCGGGCTGAAGTTCCTCCGGCGCGCCTTGGGGGGCACACAGCCCAGCTCGCTGACGTCTTGAGGATCTCGATTAGCTTCTTGCCGTCGCAGGTGCCCCGCGTTCGCCTGCCCGTCGTCCCCCACGACCTCGGTTCCCACATGCATACGTCCCGCCGACCGACCCTCGGGGCTCGCGCCCCACGCGCCGTCCTCGCCCTGCTGCCTGCTACCGTCCTCTCGACAGCGGCAAGCGTCCCCGCAACCGTTCCCGCACCCGCCTCGGCTCAGCAGGTCGGTCCCGAGAACGGCAGCCTGATCGTCGCCGGGGGCGCCCTGCGCGACCCTGCCGTCTTCCAGCGCTTCGTGGAGCTGGCCGGCGGGCCCTCCGCCCCCGTCGTCGTCATCCCCACGGCCGGCGGCGCCGACGACTACGACCAGTTCTTCCAGGGCCGCCGGCCCTTCGAGAACGCGGGCGCCCGCCACGTGACGGTCCTCCACACCTACGACCCCCAGGTGGCCGACACCGACGCCTTCGCCGAGCCCCTGCGCCAAGCCCGAGGCGTCTGGTTCACCGGCGGACGCCAGTGGCGCTTGGCCGACTCGTACCTGAACACCAAGGTGCACGACGCCCTCTGGGACGTGCTGGCCCGCGGGGGCGTGATCGGCGGCTCGTCGGCGGGCGCGTCGATCCAGGGCTCGTACTTGGTGCGCGGCGACACCCGCACCAACACCGTCATGATGGGCGACCACGAGGTCGGCCTGGGCTTCCTCAAGGGCGTCGCCATCGACCAGCACCTGTTGCGCCGCAACCGCCACTTCGACCTGATCGAGGTGATCCGCGCCAAGCCCGAGCTGCTGGGGATCGGCCTGGACGAGAACACGGCCATCGTGGTCCGAGGCGACCGCTTCGAGGTCGTGGGCCAGAGCTACGCCGTCATCTACGACCACCGCGCCACCTTGGACACCGGCGGCCTCTTCTACTTCCTGGCTCCGGGCGACCGCTACGACATGGCGGCCCGACAAGCGTTCCGCCCCAGCCGGGGCCAAGAGGAGCTGGAACGAGTCACTGGCACGCCGTGGCCGCCCCCTAAATCGTCGAATGACGCAAGTTGACTGCAAACATGCTCATGGCATACTCATCGCCGGAGCTGCAAGTCCGTACCACGGGCAGAAGCCTCCGCACGTGATTCGCCCTTGGCGTTACGTTCATGGTCATGTACGTGGAACGCGTGCCCAACCGGAACTCGCCTCCTGCCGTCCTGCTCCGACGCTCCTACCGTGAGGGCGGCAAGGTGCGCAAAGAGACGCTGGCGAACCTGTCGAAGTGGCCGGACGAGCTGGTCGAGAACTTCCGCATTCTACTCCAGGGCGGCGTCGCGGTGCCGTCCCTCGACGACGCCTTCCGCATCGTGCGCTCGCGTCCGCACGGCCACGTCGCTGCGGTCGTGGGCTCGGCCCGGAAGCTGGGCTTCGAGCAGCTGCTTGACCGCAAGCCGTCAAGGAACCGCTCGCTGGCGACGGCGATGGTCTTGGCCCGCATCCTGGACCCCGACTCGCAGCTGGCGACGGCGCAGGGCCTGATCCGCGAGACGCTGGCCGACACGCTGGCCGAGGAGCTGGACGTGCAGGACGCCGACGCCGACGAGCTGGGCGCGGCGCTGGACTGGCTGCTGGCGCGTCAAGCGGGGGTCGAGCGGCGGCTGACGCGCAAGCACCTCGCCGACGGTTCGCTGGCGCTGGGCGACATGACGTCGGCGTTCCGCAGCTGCGACCACCGCCTGGTGGGCCGGGCGCGAGCCCACGCCTTCCTTCGTAGGCTGGCCTGCTACGTCGAGTGGCACATGCGCCGTGCGCTCGCACCCATGCTCTTGGACGCCCACGACCCGACCGTCGCCGAGGGCGGACATCCGTCTCCCGTCGCTCCCGCCCCGGCCGCACCCGCTACTGGGACCAAGGCCGGCGTACCGAACGTCCCGCCCGACGGACTCCCCGTCCACAGCTTCCGCACGCTGCTCGCCGACCTGGCCACCCTGACCCGCAACCGCGTCCAGCCCGCAGGCGCCGCCCCGACCGACATTCTCGCACTGCCTACCCCCGTCCAGGACCGTGCGTTCCGCCTCCTCGGCGTAAAGCCCTGACCCCCCGCAGCCCCATGCCCGTAGACCGCGAGGTCCGCCTCGAGGCGACAACCGACGCCCTTCTGGTTGCCAACGGCGGTCGGGCCTTCTCTCGCAGGGGAGTGATCAGCATTTGCGCGTCTCACCTGAGCGACAAGCGGCTGAGCCAATCGGACGACGACGTGCAAGACGACTTCGGAGGTGCGGACGCGAATTTGGTGCAAGGTATTCGCGACCGTGAACTGGAGACATACGGTGGCGACCGAAACCGCATCACGTCCGACTATCGAGGCGAGGACGAGACCAGCCGCGACTACGGCGATCGGTTCTTGTGGGAGCTCCTGCAAAACGCCGCCGACGCCATGGGCGACGATCGTCCCAGTGGAGAACTAATCGGCTCCAAGGGACTGGGATTCAAGGCGGTGCTTGAGGTCACCGAGACACCGGAAATCCATTCCGGTCCGTTTCACTTCCTCTTCTCTGCGGCGAAGACCCAGCGTCTTGTCAAGAAGGAAGGGCTGCACGACGACCCGCCACCTCTCACGTTCCGCATCCCCCATACCGCCACGCCCGACGGAAGGGTCAAGGAGCTCCTGGATGCCGGCTACACAACGGTAATTCGGCTTCCGTGGAAGGACGACGACGCGAGAAGAACCGTGCTCCGCCGACTCCAGGACCTGGATCCCTTCTTCATGCTCCTTGTCCCGCACCTGTCCACCCTTCGCATCACCGGCCCGAACGGAGAGACTCTCCACAGAGCTCACGGGACCGAGCCCGAACTGTCCGACGGCGTCGTGCGGCTCACCACCGACGACTCCGACGGCTCCCAATCGACCTGCTGGCGTCGATGGACCTGGACGCAGAAGCAGAATGGGAAGCACCTTACTGCCGCGATCTGCCTGCCGCTGGCGAAGGGGGACAAGGGCGTTCCAGTCGCCCACTGCCGGACCACTCCGCTCTTTGCCTTCTTTCCGACCCGGCATGAGACGAAGATGCGCGCCGTGGTCCATGCCTCCTTCGACCTGGAGCACAGCCGCAAGTCCACGAGGACCGGAGATCACGACGACGAGATCATCGAAGCGTTCGAGAACTTGCTTTGCCGTGTGATCGACGACGTCCCGGCCCAGACTGCCCTTGAGGCTTTCGCCCAGACGGGTCCCGACGATGAAGACGCCAACCTGTCTTCGGCCAGCCCGCTCCCCGGCGACAGACTCCGCCCGACCGCCTGGCGCACGGTCTCCAAGACACGGTTCATACCAACCGTAGGCGGAGGTAGTACAAGACCCGGCGCAGTTCGGTTGTGGCGCCACCGACTTGGCTTCGTGCTGAACGAGGACGTCGACGATGTGCGTAACGCACGCCTTCTTGCACCGGGACTCCGGAGGCTTTCGAGCCAGCTGCGCCGCTTCGGAGCAGAAGAACTGCGCACAGCGCAATACATCAACCTACTCCGGCATTGTCGCAACCGTTCGGCAAGCGAGTGCGTGCTGAGTTGGATGACCTTGACGCGCGTGTTGCGGCAAGCCGGGTATCCCATGGCTGAGCGGCTCCAGGTGCCCTGCTGGTGGACGGAAAGCGAGGTCGCCAGACCGTTGGATGGTGGCTTGCCTATGTTGCTTGATCGCCCAGAAAGCTGGCCTGACTGGTTGCAGATCGACATCCTACACAGCGACATGAAGGCGGCGGGCACCCGGGGTTCCAAACCGCCATGGGAGTCCACTGATGTGCTCCGTACTCAGGAGCACTACTGTGATCGCGTATTGTATCCGCACCTGGCAACATGGACCCAGGACGAGTGGTGCGACAGAGGATGGGTGGCACTCGACCAGTTTCGACAGTGGTATACCGTTCCGAAAAAAGATGATGTTGCCCCATGGGTCGGCAGGAGCACGCAGTACCGTCGCAAGAGCGCAATCGCACATCTCCGTGTTCCTACCGACAAGGGCTGGTTGCCGTCCGCCGACTGCTACGCCGGTGGTGCGTGGGACGGGCTGAAGGCCTTCGACCGGTACTTTGCGAGTATCCGCGATCGAGGCCTCCTGCTGCCTTGGGAGCAATGGCCGAAACAGATGCGCCAAGAAACCGCCAAGGATGACTGGAAGCCCATACTCCGGTGGCTCGGGGTTTCCTGGGAGCCGAAGGTGCGCGAGATGGAGCTTTCGTCTGATGAGAAACCGCGGCCCAACCTATGGCGAGCTTACAAGGATGACAATGACATATGGGCGACAAGCTGGATATTCAACGTGATCATTGAACACTTTCCTCACTGCATTCGCGACTTGGATGTGGCCGAGCCTGAACACACAATGGACGCGGTGATTCGATTGGCACGGGCGGTGGCGAGTCAGAACGCACGCTACTTCTACCGCAAGCCTAAGACATGCACAACATTTGCTTGGTATCAGCTCCGTAATACGAAGTGGTTGCCGTGTACGCGCTCACTGCTACATAACGAGGACAGAGTGGTTCCCACCCAAGCGTTCATGCCAGATATGGGCTTCAATGGAAATGCTTCCTGAAGTGCTACTACGGGGCAGTGACCGTGAGATATGGATATGGTTGTGGCAACTTGGCGTTAAAAGTGGTCTGCCGGACTACCCAGGCGCATGGCACGATTGGATGTGTCGGCTGTCGAGAATCGGAAACGGAAGCGATCGATACGATCCCGAGCACGTACGGAGAGCCGCAGATGCATTGTATCGCGGCTACTTGAACCTCGAAAGTGGCGACGACACGCCGTTTCCGTCGGATATTCAGCTTCCTTGTCTTACAGCCGCTGACGATGGCCCAGTCTTTACGTTTGCGTCGGCGTCGGAGGTGTACTACGTGGACGAACCACACCTGCAAGAGGTCGGGGACGAAATTGTTCAGAGAGGATACAACCTTTTTATACTTTCTCCTCATGCCGGGAAGCGAGCCCCGTCTCGGCTGCGAATCTCGCGTCTTTCGAGTGCCCTGAACGCAGACGTGCGATTCATTGAAGAGGATGTTCGTGCGACCGAGGCCGTTCGACTACGGTACCAGCAACGTCGAGTGGGCTTGATCCTTGCTGCTGGACTGAAAGAGGGGCAGCTTCCTCAAGATCTGGCGGTCTCCGTTGTCAAAGACCTGCGGGTGGACTTGGTGGATCCCGAGAAAGTCGAGGAGATCGCCAGCGTCGGTGTTCTGTCGTGGACAGGTCAGGATCGACCGTTGCTTCTGAGCCAGCGAAGCCGGTGGCGTGCGTTTGGACATGGACTTGCACGATGGGTGGTTCGTCGGGACACGATGGCGTCATTGTTTGAGACCTTGCTGCGCGAACGGAGTCGCCGGGAATATGAGGATCGACTCCTGCAATTTGGCATTACGAGAGATGATGTGGAGCGGGCCATGGCAGACTGGACCGATGATTCGGACAGCGATCGGGGCGACTCTCGTGAGCGTTGGGAGGGATCGGGACCGGACGACTCGACAAGAGATTTGGACGGACGGAAACACAGCGAGCCGGATACAACCGACAGCGTCGATGCCGGTCGATCGGACGGACACGAGTTTCGCCAGACCGGATCTGGTGTTCGCCAGACCGGATCTGAGGGTGGCGGGGCTGGCAAGAGCGGGCGTCCACCGACCGGAGGTAGCGGTCCCGGTTCGACGGGCCCCAGTGGAAAACAGCCGAATGTCGCAGCGGGTCGTGCGGCGGAGGATTGGCTGGCGGAACGGCTCGAGGAGACCTTTCCACAAGGAGCCGTGCAGCGTAGAGTCAGAGACTCGCAGAACCGAGAAAGCGACTTCGTAGTCCGCCCAGGTTCGGTCGAGTTTCACATTGAGGTCAAGCACTTGGCGCGCGTCCCTGGCAAGATCTATTGGTCGGAGGGTCAGTGCGGCAAGGCTCAAGAGATATTTCGTGGTGAGTCCGCAGAATGGTACTTCATGGCCTTGCTGGTTTCAGATTCCGGTGGCCAGTACCAGATCTACTGGTCCTGGAATCCGCTCTCTGAACTCCAGGTCGTCCAGAGGGAAGTACAGTGGGAAGGCACGAGCAAGTACGAGGCCGTGGAGTCGGACTCCTGGGATGTGGCAGATCAGCAACCCCAAGACGTGCCGGTCAACCGACACAAGTTCCGCATTCAAGTCGACCAGGGACTGCTGGATGGTCTCGACAAGGACGACAAGTGGCTACGAAAGCTGCAGGAACAAATCCATGAAGTGGTCGCCACCTCAAGGTAGCTGAGGTGCCCACACCTTGACGAAGCATCTCGCGCCAACGGCAACCGCGCCACCGCCTTCCCGCCCGGCACGTTCGCCGTGTGAAGCCTCGCGCGGCCGTCAGCCGCCCTCTGCAACGGCGCTCGGCTCCCATTAGCTTTCCCTTGATGAACGCCCCCTCCCCCCCCGCCTCCGCGCCGCGCCTCCGCGCCGTCCTTCCCGACGGCCGTGCCGTCGAGCTTCCTCCCGGCTCCACCGCCGCCGACCTGGCCGCCCACATCGGCCCCGGCTTGGCCCGGGCCGCCCTGGCCGCGGTCGTGAACGGCGAAGTCGTGGACCTGGCCCGCCCCATCCCCGACGGCGCCCAAGTTCGCCTCCTCACCGAGCGCGACCCGGAGGCGCTGCCGGTGCTGCGCCACTCGGCGGCCCACGTCCTGGCCACCGCCGTCCGCGAGCTCGTGCCCACCGCGGGGATCGGCTTCGGCCCCGCCATCGACGACGGCTTCTACTACGACTTCGACGTGCCCGAGCCCTTCACGCCGGAGCAGGTCGCCGCCATCGAAGAACGCATGGCCGCCGTCGCAGCCGCCGACCACCCCTTCGAGCGGCAGGTCGTCGACAGGGAAGAGGCCCGGCAACTCTTCGCCGACGACCCCCTCAAGCTGGAGCGGCTGGACGAGCTCGCCGACGACGAGACGATCACCGTCTACCGCGACGGCCCCTTCCTGGACCTCTGCCGGGGTCCCCACGTTCCGAGCACCGGTCGCCTGAAGCACTTCAAGCTGCTCAGCGTCGCCGGCGCGTACTGGCGGGGCGACGAGAAGCGGCAGATGCTCCAGCGGATCTACGGCGCCGCCTTCTTCCGCAAGAGCGACCTGAAGGCGCACCTCCACCGGCTGGAAGAAGCCAAGCGCCGCGACCACCGCACGCTGGGCAAGCAGCTGGACCTCTACTCGATCCAGGACGAAGTCGGCCCCGGCCTCGTCCTCTGGCACCCCCACGGGGGCCGCGTGCGCCACGTCGTGGAGGAGTTCCTCAAGAAGACGCTGATCGAGCACGGCTACGAGATCGTCTTCACGCCCCACGTGGCCAGCGAGGAGCTGTACGAGCTGTCGGGCCACCTCGAGGTCTTCGCCGACGACATGTTCCCGGCGATGGACGACGACGGGACGCGCTTCCGCATGAAGCCGATGAACTGCCCCCACCACTTCATGATCTACCGCTCCGGCGTCCGCTCGCACCGCGACCTGCCCCTGCGCTACGCCGAGCTGGGCACCTGCTACCGCTACGAGCGATCGGGCGCCCTCCACGGAATGCTGCGCGTCCGCGCCTTCACCCAGGACGACGCCCACATCTTCATCCGCGAGGACCAGATCGAAGAGGAGTACGGCCGCCTGCTCGACCTGGAACGCTACCTGCTGGGCGTCTTCGGCTACGAGTACCGCACCGCGCTCTCCACCCGCCCCGAGAAGGCGATCGGCGACCCGGCGGTATACGACGCGGCCTCGGAGCGCTTGGCCAGCGTCCTCCGCGACCGGGGACTCGACTACGAGCTCGACGAGGGAGGCGGCGCCTTCTACGGCCCCAAGGTGGACATCCTGGTCACCGACGCCCTGGGCCGGGAGTGGCAGGGAGGCACCTTCCAGCTGGACTTCCTCATGCCCCAGCGCTTCGGCCTGGAGTACGTGGGGGCCGACAACCGCCGCCACAACGCCGTCGTGATCCACCGCACCCTGCTGGGCTCGATGGAGCGGTTCGTGGGCGGCCTGATCGAGCACTACGCGGGGGCGTTCCCGCTCTGGCTGGCGCCCCGCCAGGTCGTCGTCCTTCCCGTCTCCCAGCAGTGGACTCCCTCGGCCCACGAGCTGGCGGAGCGGCTGACCCGCGACGGCCTGCGCGCCGAGGTGGACGAACGGGAGACGCTGGGCTACCGGATCCGTGCCGCCGAGACCCGGAAGGTCCCCTACATGGCGATCGTGGGGGAGCGCGAAGCGGAAGCGGGCACGGTGGCGGTCCGCAAGCGCGGGGCCAAGAAGAAGCAGGTGACGATGAGCCGCGACGCCTTCGCCAACCGGCTGCGCGCCGAGGTGGAGAGCCGGGCGCTGGAGTGAGCCTGCCGGTTCCCCCGCAGGAAGAGGACGGCCGGCGCCGCCGAGGTGTCGACGATCACTTCGGCAGCCCGCGCTCGTCATACAGCACATCGCCGTGATCGACTGCGACGGGTCCCGGCCCCAGGCTGTCGGCGCAACGGCGCGCCACTGCGAGAATCTCTTCGACGCGATGCTCCGCGCTCGCTTCGTGACGCTTGCGCTCCAGGCGCTGGCGCAGCGCGACGGTGATCGCCGTGGTCTTCGTCTCGCCCGTCAGCTCCGCCAGCTCGCTCGCCAGCCGACAGGTCTCCGCGTTCTTGATCGTCAGGCTCATCCGGACTCCTCCCACCGCCGCTGGGTTCGCCCCCTTGACCCGTCCACCTTCCGGGTGCGACTATTCGACTCTGTACCCGCTCCGGCCGCGCCCCCGCCGAGAGCCGCCCGTCCGCCAACCCCCACAGGAAGCGGCGTCCGGCCCCGTCGGGGCTGCGTCGCGCCGAACCAAGGAGAGTGCCAAGATCGCAGAAAAACGCGTCAGGGTGAACGACCAGATCAGGATCAGCCCGATCCGTCTGATCGCGGAGGAGGGAGGGCAGATCGGGATCGTTTCCCTGGACGACGCTCGCGCGCGGGCATCGGAGCTGGGGTTGGACTTGGTCGAGGTCGCCCCGGAATCGAGGCCGCCCGTGGTTCGCCTGATGGACTACGGCAAGTACAAGTACAAGGCGGCCCGGGCCGCTCGCGAGGCGAAGAAGAAGCAGCACACAGTCCAGATCAAGGAGGTCAAGTTCCGCCCCGGAATCGAAGACCACGACTACGAGTTCAAGCGCCGCCACGCCCGTCGCTTCCTGACCGAAGGCAACAAGGTCAAGCTCACCATGATGTTTCGCGGCCGCCAAGCCGCTCACCCGGAGCTGGGGCGGGAAGTGCTGTTGCGCCTGACCAACGACCTCAGCGACTGCGCCCGGATCGAGCAGTACCCGAACTTCGAGGGGCGCCAGATGTCGATGATCCTGATCCCCCTCAAGAACTAGCCCGAGAACTAGCCCGAGAGGACCCATGCCGAAGATGAAGACGAACCGGGGCGCGGCGAAGCGCATCCGGAAGACAGGATCCGGGAAGCTGGCGAGGAGGCGGGCGTACAAGTCCCACATCCTCACCAAGAAGAACAGGAAGCGGAAGCGTCGGCTCCGCAGCGGGACGATGGCCTCCAAGGCCGACGCCCGCCGCGTGCGCCGGATGCTGCCGGGCAAGTAAGGAGGCCGAACCGATGCCGCGCACGACCCGCGCCCCTGCCCGCCACAAGCGGAAGAAGAAGGTGCTCCGCGCCGCCAAGGGCTACTTCGGCGGGCGCAAGAACCTGTACCGGACGGCCAAGGACGCCGTCGAGAAGGGCTGGGAGCACGCCTACCGGGACAGGAAGAAGAAGAAGCGGAACTTCCGCCGCCTCTGGATCGCCAGGATCAACGCCGCCGCCCGAGAGCACGAGATCTCCTACTCCCGCTTCATGAACGGGCTGCGGCAGGCCGGCGTCGAGCTGGACCGGAAGGCGCTGGCGGACTTGGCCGTGCGGAGCCCCGACGCCTTCGCCTCCTTGGCGGAACGAGCCAAGGCGGCGCTGGACAAGTAGCGGGCGCGCGGCCAGGCGTCGTTCGGCGCGCCCCTTTGCTCGACCCCGCCGTTCCATGACCAGCGTGCCCATCGTCGAGGCGCTCGGCGCCCTCCGGGAAGAGGCCCTGGCGGCCGTGCAGGAGGCCCGAGACCCGGGGGACCTGGAGCGGGTGCGGGTGGCGTACCTGGGGCGCAAGGAGGGCCGGATCTCCCGGCTACTCCGGGGTCTGGGCAAGCTGCCTCCGCAGGACCGGCCAGCGGCGGGCGCCGAAGCGAACCGCGCGAAGAGGGCGGTGGCCAAGGCGCTCGAGGAGAGGGCGAGCGCGTTTGCGGCCGACGCCTCCCAAGCCGGTGCCCCCGTCGACCTGACCCTTCCGCCCCAGGAGAAGTGGCGGGGAAGCGTCCACCCCGTGAGCCGGGCGATCGACGACATCTGGGCGATCTTCCGCAGCCTGGGCTTCACTCGGGCGCGCGGCCCCGAAGTGGACGACGAGTGGCACAACTTCGTAGCCCTCAACACCCCTCTGGACCACCCGGCGGCCGACGAGCAGGACACCCTCTACCTCGGGCCGGGACTCCTCCTGCGCAGCCACACCTCGCCGGTCCAGGTCCGCACGATGCGGCACCACGAGCCGCCGCTCCGGATCGTCGCGCCGGGCATGGTCTACCGTCGCGACACCTACGACGCCACCCACACGCCGGCGTTCGCCCAGATCGAGGGGCTGGTGGTGGACGAGGGAGTCACCTTCGTGGACTTCAAGGCCACCCTGGCCGAGTTCGCCCGCCGCTTCTGGGGGCCGGGGACGCGGGTGCGCTTCCGTCCGTCGTTCTTCCCGTTCACCGAGCCCTCGGCGGAGGTGGACGTGAAGCGGGAAGGCTCCGACTGGCTGGAGATCATGGGCGCGGGAATGGTCGATCCGGCCGTGCTGGAGAACGTGGGCTACGATCCGGAGCGCTATGCCGGGTGGGCGTTCGGCATGGGGCCGGCGCGGATCGCGATGCTCCGCCACGGGGTCCGAGACCTGCGCCTCTTCTACGAGAACGACATGCGCTTCCTGGGGCAGTTCGCATGAGGGCGGCGGCCGCTTCATGAAGGTCTCGTACCGCTGGCTTCGGGAGCTGGCGCCGGGGATCGGCCTCTCGCCGGAAGAGGCGGTCGAGCGCTTGGCGCTGCGGGGCGCGCCCGTGGAGGAGGTGGTGGACCTCTCGGCGGGCCTGGGCGACGTGACGATCGGCCAAGTGCTGGAGGCCGCTCCCCATCCTGGGGCCGACCGCCTGACGCTCTGCCGGGTCGCGGGGCCGGCCGGCGAGGTGCCGGTGGTGTGCGGCGCGCCCGATGTGCGCGCCGGCGCCTTCTACCCCTTCGCCCCCGTGGGCTCGACGCTGCCCGGCGGCTTCAAGATCGGCCGGCGCAAGATCCGAGGAGAGCGCAGCGAAGGCATGCTGTGCTCCGAGAGAGAGCTGGGGCTGGGCGCCGACCACGCCGGGATCATGCTGCTGGACGGCGACTTCGACCCCGGCGCGCCCTTCGTGGAGGCGGTGGGGCTGAACGACTTCCGCTTCGACGTGGAGGTCACGCCCAACCGGGGCGACCTGCTCTCGCACGTCGGCGTCGCCAGGGAGCTTCACCCCCATGGGCAAGCCGCCATTGCGCTGCCCCCGTTCCCCGCTTCCGACCCGGGCGCCGGCGGAAACGCCCACTCCCACGCCCGGCCGGGCCTCGATGCGCCGGAGCGCGGCGGCGGGGCGGACGCCGGCGGAAACGCGCACGCCCACGCCCGGCCTCTCTCCAGCGGTCCCATGGACCCAGACACAGGCACGGCGTCCTTCGCCCGGGGCGGTGCCGAAGCCGAGTCGGCCGGCGTCGCCGTCGCGATCGAGGAGCCGGAACTCTGTCCCCGCTACCTGGGCGCGGTGATTCGTGGAGTCTCGGTCGGCCCGTCGCCCCTCTGGTTGGCGAACCGGCTGCGGGCCGTGGGCGCCCGCCCCGTGAACAACGTCGTGGACGCCACCAACTACGCGATGCTGGAGCTGGGCCAGCCCCTTCACGCCTTCGACCTGGCCAAGCTGGAGGGCTCGGCGGTGGTCGTGGGGAAGGCCCGGCCGGGCGAGTCCCTGGTCACCCTGGACGGCGAGAACCGCGCCCTCTCGCCCGAGATGCTGACGATCCGCGACGCCGCGAGTCCGGTGGCCGTGGCGGGCGTGATGGGCGGCGCCGCCTCGGAAGTCTCGACCGGAACCGCCGACGTGCTGCTGGAGTGCGCCCTCTTCGAGCCCCGGCAGGTAAGGGCCGCTCGCCGAGCCCTGGGAATGTCCACCGACGCCAGCTACCGCTTCGAGCGGGGCGTCGATCCGGAGACGATGGAGACCGCCGTGCACCGGGCCGCCTCCCTGATCGCGGCGGTGGCCGGCGGCGCCCTGTGCGGCCAGGTGATCGACGCCTGTCCGTCGCCGTGGAAGCCCCCCGTCGTGGAGCTCCGCCCATCTCGCGTGCGCCGGGTCCTGGGGGTCGGCTTCCAGCCGGACGAGATCGCCGGCCTGCTGACGCCTTTGGGCTACGCCATGGCCGAAGGGGACGGGGCGGACACCCGGGACCGGGCGGCCGACGCTCCGGCCGACCGCGCGACAGTCGGCGACGCTCCGGCCGACCGCGTGACCGCCGGCGACGCTCTAGACGACCGCGCGACAGTCGGCGACGCTCCGGCGACCGGCGAGGAGGGTGCGCTCCGCTTCCGCGTGCCGGGCCACAGAAGCTGGGACACGCTTCGCGAGATCGACCTGATCGAGGAAGTCGCCCGCACCCACGGCTACGACGCCTTCCCCGAGACCCTGGGTCCTTATCGACCCGGAACGGTCCCCGACCACCCCCTCTTTCGTCTGGAGGACGCGCTGCGCTCGGCGCTCGTCGCCGACGGGATCAGCGAGGCCCAGACCCCGGCCCTCTCTCCCGTGGCCCACGGCGACGTGACCGTGCTCAACCCCGTCTCGGATCAGGAGAGCCGACTGCGCCGGGACCTGCTCTCCGGCCTGCTCCGCCACGTGGAGCGCAACATGGCCCGGGGAACGGGCGACGTGCGGCTCTTCGAGCTGGGCACGGCGTTCGCGCCGCCCGAGCCTCGGCCGCGGCGCGCACGCGCCAGTGCCGGCGTCGCCGTCGCCGACTCCGGCAAGGCGGCTTCTGCCTCCGCCCCCCGGGAGACGACCCGGGCCGCGGTCGTGCTTGCGGGCCGCCGGGCGCCGGTCCACTGGTCGGGCGACGGAGAGCGCTTCGGGGTGCACGACGCGGCCCGCGTGCTGGCGCTGATCGCCCGGGAGGCGCACCCTGCCGCCCAGGCGGCGCCCGCCGACGGCGAGGACTCGCGCTTCGTCACGGGGCGTTGGTACCGGCTGGTGGACGAGGGCGGCCAAGTGGTGGGCGCCGGCGGCGAACTCCGCCCCGCCAACGTGGACCTCCCCCCCTGGGCCGGCGTGGTGGTGGGCGCCGAAGTCGTTCTTCCCGAGGCGCCCGCGCCCCGCCCGGACGCGACCGCCAAGCCGCTGCCCGACCAGCCTTCCTCGACCCGGGACGTGGCCATGCTGGTCCCGCGCCGCACGCCGGCCGGCGTCGTGCTGGAGGCGGTTCGGGGCGCGAAGGCGGCCGTGCTCGAGGACGCCGAGATATTCGACGTCTACGAAGGCGGCGACCTGCCGGCGGGAAGCCGCTCCGTGGCGTTTCGCTTGCGCTTCCGAGCTTCGGACCGAACCCTCACGGAGGCGGAAGTGGACCGGGCGTTGCGCCGAGTGCTTCGCAAGGTGAAGGAGGAAACGGGTGTCGAGCCAAGGGTCGTCCAGCCAGACGGCGGCTAGCCGGGAGTCGCCCGGCCCAGGGTCGCCCGGCCGAGGATCGGCCAGCCCGGAGTCCTCCGGCCCAAGGTCCTCGAGCTGGTCGTCCGACGAGTCGGCGGCCCGCGTGCCGGAGATGCGCGCTTTGGAGCTGGCCGTCGGCAGAGTCGTGGCCGAGGTGCGCGGCCTTCGCCGAAGGGCCAAGGAGGCGGAGGAGCGGGCGGAACGGATCGACGAGCTTCTCCGGGAGTTCTCGGAAGGCAGCGAGGACCCCGGCACCCTGGCGCGGAAGGTGGCGAAGCTGGAAGGCGAGAACGAAGCGCTCCGGGCCCGGATACGCCGAGGCCGGGAGGGGATCGATCGGATCATGGCCAGAATTCGCTTTCTGGAGGACCGGCGATGAGCGGGCGAGACGAAGGCCGGACGGCGGTGCGCGTGGAGATCGCAGGAGAGGAGTACACGATCCGCAGCGACGCCGACGAGGAGTACACCCGACGTTGCGCCGCTCTGGTGGACGAGCGGATGCGTCGCTTCGACGGCGCCCCCGTCGCCGTCGCCCAGAAGCGGGTCGCGATCTTGGCGGCGCTGTCGATCGCCAGCGACCTCTTCCAGCACCAAGCCCAAGTCGAGGAACGGACGCGCGCCCAGGCCAAGCGCCTGGAGGAAGCCCTGGAGGAGTGATCCGTGGCGAACCGAAACCCCTTCTCCCGCGACGCCGGACCGCGACTCACCCGGCGGGGCTGGCTGGCGACCGCGCCTGGAGCGGCCGTCGCCGGCTTGGCGATGACCCGGCTGGACGCGACCACCAATCGGCCGCAAGAGGCGTCCCCGGCGGCCGGGCGCGACGGGTCCGCTTCCGACCCGGCAAGGCCCGACCCCACCAAAGTTCCGGGGCGCTTCGTCTCCGAGGTGGGCGCCCGGGCGCCCGGCGAGCAGCCTCGCCGCCTGATCCGCGCCCAGGCGCTCTCCAGCTCCTCCCGCACGCCGATCCACGAGCTGGAGGGCACGATCACGCCGGCGGACCTGCACTTCGAGCGCCACCACGCAGGCGTGCCCGAGATCGCGTCCGAGGACCACGAGCTGCTCGTGCACGGGATGGTCGAGCGTCCCATGGTCTTCCGCATGGCCGACCTGAAGCGGTACCCGCAGGCGTCGCGCATCTGCTTCGTCGAGTGCTCCGGCAACGGGGGCGGAGCCTACCGCCCGGACCGAATCCCCACCCGGATCACCGCCCAGCAGCTCGACGGACTGATCAGCACCAGCGAGTGGACCGGCGTCATGCTCTCCACGATCCTTCGCGAGGTGGGCGTCCGTCCGGGCGCGAGCTGGCTCCTGGCCGAGGGCGGAGACGCCGCCGTGATGGGGCGCAGCGTGCCGCTGGAGAAGGCGATGGACGACGCCATGCTCGCCTACGGCCAGAACGGCGAGGCGATCCGTCCCGAGCAGGGCTACCCGGTGCGGCTCCTGCTGCCCGGCTGGGAAGGCAACGCCCAGGTCAAGTGGCTGCGGCGGATCGAACTCTCGGACCGGCCCACGATGACCCGCGACGAGACCTCGCGCTACACCGACCCCCTCAAGGACGGCACCGCCCGCCAGTTCAGCTTCGTGATGGACGCCAAGTCGGTGATCACCTTCCCGTCGTACCCCTACGTCCTGCCCGAGCGCGGCTGGTGGGAGATCTCGGGACTGGCGTGGACGGGCCGGGGGCGCGTGACCCGGGTCGACGTAAGCACCGACGGCGGGCGCTCGTGGACCCCGGCGCAGATGCAGGGGCCGGCGCTGCCCAAGTCCACCGTGCGCTTCCGCCATCTTTGGCGCTGGGACGGCCGCGAGACCGTGATCCTCAGCCGCGCCACCGACGAGACCGGCTACGTCCAGCCCACCGTCCAGCAGCTCTGGCAGGCCCGGGGCGAAGGCACCGCCTATCACCACAACCACCAGCGCGCCTGGAAGGTCGCCGCCGACGGAACCGTCACCTTCGGTCTGGGAGAGTTGGTGTGAGGGACCGTGGGCCGTCGCCGGAGCCTTGACTTGACACCACCAGAATTCATTGTAGCGTGAGGTCGCACTCGTCGTCCGAACCCTCCACCTCGCAGCAGGTCGCGTTCACATGTTGCCCCCCCCCCCCCCCCTTCCTGATGGCGGGCTGGCCCGAGCGTTCCAGGCTTGAGCCTGTACTGCTCCGTCGTGAACATCGCGATCCCTCCCCCTGTGGCCGGCTGGCCCGAGCGTTCTGGGCTCGTGCGATGCCGGTAGCGCGAACCGCGCTGGCGGCGGTCGGCCTGCTGGCGGCGGTCGGGACCACGGCGCCGGCGCCGCTGAGTGCCCAAACCACCGTAACGGTCGACAGTTTGAGGATGCTCAGTTCGGCGGGGAATGACAGCACCTACGTGCAGGGCGACACGATCCGCGTGGGGGTGTACTACAGCAGCAACACAGACGTCAACAGCATACCCTCGCGGCTTTACCTGAAGATCGGGACGGAGACCAGAACGGCGCTGTGGACCGGCCCCTCGGATGGCTGCGATTGCGGGAGCGGCGGGGCTACTTGGTTCAGGTTTCGGTACGTTGTGCAGCCGGAGGATGTCGACGCGGACGGAATCACTACCGATTCGTTGGGGGCTTACGACATAACCGCTGCGGACGGTACCGCAATCAACGGGTCCTTGACCGGCGTCGCGATCACGAACGCTGCGGCGCACAAGGTGGACGGCGCGTTGGGGTATCCGAAGGTGACGGGGGTGACGATATCGAGCAGCGCGGGCGCCGACAACACGTACAATGTTGACGACACGATAGCGGTGACGGTGGCGTTCGACTCGACGGTGGCGGTGACGGGCACGCCGCAGCTGGCCTTGGGGATCGGGAGCGCGACGCGGCAGGCGAACTACGCGAGCGGCACGGGATCGACGGCGCTGGTGTTCCGGTACGTGGTGGTGGTGGGGGACGAGGACACGGACGGGATCAGCATCGGCGCGAACGCGCTGACGCTGAACGGCGGCACGATCAGGCTCGGCACGAAGAACGCGGTCCTGAGCAGCTTGGCCAGCCACGCGATCACGAACGCCGCGGCGCACAAGGTGGACACCCCGCCGGCGGTGACGGACGTCGTGTTCCCGAATTCTCCGGCAGAGGGAGATTCGCTTTGGCGCAGGCTCGAACATATGCGAGTTTCGGTCCATTTCACGAAGTCGGTTTGGGTCACGGGCTCGCCGCGGCTGGCCCTGACGATCGGCGCGAACACCCGGCAGGCGAGCTACCAGTCGGGCAGCGGATCGGATTCCCTGGTGTTCTCCTACCGGATCGAGGACACGGACGAGGACACGACCGGCGTGAGCATTGGGGCGAGCGCGCTGACGCTGAACAGCGGGACGATCAAGGCCTCGAGCGACTCGACGGACGCCGCCTTGTCGCTTGGCTCGCACGCCGTCAGCAACGCCGCGGCCCACAAGGTGGACGGCATCACGCGCTTCGCTGGCCCAGTAGTCTTTGTGACCAACCCGGGTGCTGATTCGACGTTCGCCTTCGGCGACCAAATCATCATAGACATCTACTTCAACAACCTCATCAACTCGCCTGGGGCAGGTGCTGTAACGCTTAACGTCCAGATCGGCACGAGGACGGTACCCTTCGCTTATACTGGCGTCGCCCCGAATTATTTGTCGTTCACGCACTACGTTACGACCGACGACATCGACGCGGATGGCCTCAGCCTTCCCGAGAACGCGTTGAGCGGCAGCGTAAGTGGTGGGGGCAGGGCTGCGGTCACCGGGCTTCGTGGGCATGCCATCACGAACGACCCCACCAGGAAGGTCAATGGCCTGCTGGGCTTGCCGGATGTTCAGCGAACGTCGATCACCAGCGACGCGGGCACGGACAGCACGTACGTGCGGGGCGACGTGATCGAGATCGGGGTGGTCTTCGACGAGAACGTGACGGTGACGGGCACGCCGCAGCTGGCGTTGACGATCGGCGCGAACACGCGGCAGGCGAGATACATCTCCGGCAGCGGGGGGGATTCGCTGACGTTCCGCTACGCCACGCTGACGACGGACGCGGACGCCGACGGGATCAGCTATTCGGCGAACGCGCTGACTCTGAACGGGGGAACGATCAAGGGGACGGTCGTGTATGGGGACACCACGCGGAACGCGCACCTGGGCTTGAAGACCCATGTCGTCGCCAACGGGGCGGCGCACAAGGTGGACGGTTCGCAGGGCCCCCCGGTAGTGGTGGGCGTGGCGATCGCGAGCGACGCGGGGGCGGACAGCGCCTACGTCGTGGGCGACACGATCGAGGTCGACGTGGTGTTCGTCGAGAACGTGGACGTGACGGGGACGCCGCAGCTGGCGCTGACGATCGGTTCGCAGGCGCGACAGGCGAGCTACGCGTCGGGGACGGGCGGCGATTCGCTGACGTTCCGCTACGTGGCAGTGGCGGGAGACATCGACACGGACGGGCTGAGCATCGGCGAGAGCGCGCTGACGCTGAACAGCGGTACGATCAGGCGGGCGGGCAGCACGACGGTGGACGCGAGCTTGGGATTGAGCATCTACACGGTGACGAACGCGGCGGCGCACAAGGTGCTGGCCGTGCAGGGGTTGCCGCACGTGACGGGCACGGCGATCACGAGCGATCCGGGGACGGACAGCACCTACGCGGCCGGCGACACGATCGAGGTGGCCGTGGTGTTCAACGAGAACGTGAACGTGACGGGCACGCCGCAGCTGGCGTTGGAGATCGGCGCGGCGACGAGGCAGGCGAGCTACGTGTCGGGGACCGGCGGGGATTCGCTGACGTTCCGCTACGTCACGGTGGCGGCGGACACGGACACGACCGGGATCAGCTATTCGGTGGACGCGCTGACGCTGAACGGCGGTACGATCAGGCGGGTGGCCACGGTGTTGGACGCGGTCGTCAGCTTGCTGACCCATGTGGTCACCAACGACGCGGCGCACCAGGTGCGTCCCACGAGCAACAAGGTGACGGGGTTGTCGGTCAACTCGGCGGGTCCGGACTCGACGTTCGTCAGGGGCGACACGATGAAGGTGACGCTGGCTTTCAGGGAGACGACGGTCGTGACGGGCGTGCCGCGGATAAGGATGTGGCTGGGCGCCACGTCCAGGTGGGCGACCTACCACTCGGGGTCGGGCACGAGCGAGTTGGAGTTCCGCTACGTGGTGGAGGTGGCGATCAACGACGGCACCGGTGTTGGGATACTCGCCGACGCCGTCGACCTGAACGGGGGTGCGGTCAGGGCCGCCAACCAGGTCGCCGTGAGTGTAGCGATACCGACGGCGTTGACGATAGTGGACGACCCGGCGTGGAAGGTGGCGGGCTCGACGCGCATCACGAGCGCTTCGGTGGGGCGGCCGCCGACGGGCAACGTGTTCGAGCGGGGCGACACGGTGGTGGTGACGATGGTCTACTCGGACTCGGTGGACGTGACGGGCGTTCCGACGGCGTGGCTGAACTTCGCGTCGGCTTCGCACAATCCGGCGCTGTACGCTTCGGGCACGGGCACGGACACTCTGAAGTTCCGCTACGTGGTGCAGTCGGGGGACGCCGACCCCGACGGCCTGAGCCTCTACGGCAACGCGATTCAGTTGACGGGGGGCTCGACGATCAGAGAGGCGGGCACCACCACGAGCGCGTTCCACGACACGCCCTGGCCCCATCTGGGCCAGAACGCGCTCACGAACAGCCCGGACCACATAGTGGCGGGCGCGGAGCGCATCACGAGCGTTTCGCTGGGGCCGCCGCCGGTGGGCGACACGTTCGAGCGTGGCGACACGATCAAGGTGATCGTCGTCTACAGCGGTTCGGTGGACGTGACGGGCGTGCCGACGGTGTGGATGAACATCGGGACGAACAACTTCGCGGGGGCGACGTACGCTTCGGGCACGGGCACGGACACTCTGGAGTTCCACCGCGTGGTGGAGGCGACGGATGTGGACGGCGACGGCATCAGCATCGGCGGCAACGCGCTGCAGCTGACGGGAACGCCGGCCTCGACGATCACGGATGCGGGCACCAACGTGGCCGTGCTTGGCGGAACGCCTTGGGGGACGTCGGTGAACGCGATCACGAACAGCGCGAACCACAAGGTGCAGGGCGGGACGTTCACGGCGTCGTCGGTGAGCGGGGTGACGATAGCGAGCAGCCCGTCGAGCGGGGACACGTACGAGCTGGGCGAACGGATCGAGGTCGAGGTGTCGTTCAACCGCAACGTGGTGGTGACGGGTGCGCCGCAGCTGGCGCTTGAGATCGGGAGCGACACGGTGCAGGCGGCGTACGCTTCGGGCACGGGTACGACAGCGCTGGCGTTCCAGTACGCGGTGACGGCTGCGGACGCGGATTCGACGGGGATCAGCATCGGCGCGAGCGCGCTGGCGCTGAACGGCGGGATGATCGACGACGCCCGGGACACTACGGTGGCGGCGAGCCTGGGGCTGGGTTCGAACGCGATCGCGAACGCGACGGCGCACAAGGTGGACGGCGCGCAGGGGCCGCCGGGCGTGGTGGGCGTGGTCGTCGGTTCGCCGCTGGTGGGCGACACGTTCGAGCGTGGCGAGACGATCGAGGTGAAGGTCGCGTTCAACAAGTCGGTGGCGGTGACGGGGACGCCGCGGTTGGCGCTGGGGATCGGGAGCGCGACGAAGCAGGCGGACTACGCATCGGGCACGGGCACGGACACGCTGGCGTTCCGGTACGTGGTGGTGGCTGCGGACGCGGACGCGGACGGCTTGAGCATCGGGTCGGGCGCGCTGGCGCTGAACAGCGGGACGATCCGTGTGTCGGGCGGCGCGACGAACGCGGTGCTGGGGCTGGGCGTGCACGCGATCACGAACAGCACGGGCCACAAGGTGGCGGGCGGCACGTTCACGACGTCGGCGCCGAGCGGGGTGGCGATCACGAGCGCTCCGGCGAGCGACAGCACGTACGGTCGGACCGAGCGGATCGAGGTCGAGGTGTCGTTCACGCGCCCGGTGGTGGTGACGGGCACGCCGCAGCTGGCGCTGGCGATCGACACGCTGACGCGGCAGGCGTCGTACGCGAGCGGGAGCGGCACGGCGACGCTGGCGTTCCACTACACAGTGGTGGCGGCGGACAGCGACTCGACGGGGATCAGCATCGGCGCGAGCGCGCTGACGCTGAACAGCGGGACGATCAACGACGCGCGTGACGGTTCGACGGCAGCGGGCTTGGGTCTGGGCAGCCACGCGATCGCGAACGCTGCGGCGCACAAGGTGGACGGGAACGTGGGTCCACCGAGCGTGACCGACGTGTCGTTCGAGTACGATCCGCACAACGCGACTTACGAGCGTGGCGAGCAGATCGGGGTCCGCGTCCAGTTCCATCGCGCGGTAGACGTGACGGGGACGCCGCAGCTGGCGCTGGGGATCGGGAGCGCGACGCGTCAGGCGAGCTACGTGAGCGGGACGGGCACGACGACGCTCCTGTTCCGCTACACGGTGGTGCAGTCGGACAGCGACGGGAACGGGATCAGCATCGGCGCGAGCGCGCTGACGCTGAACGGCGGCACGATCCGGCTTTCGGGCGCGATGGTGGACGCGGTTCTGGACTTGGGTTCGCACGCGGTCGCGAACGAAGGCTTCCAAAGGGTGGACGGTTCGCAGTTCACGACGCCGTACCCGGGCGGCATGGCCGTCCGCAGCTCGCCGGCGAGCGCGAACACGTACCAGCTGGGCGAGCGGATCTTGGTGCTGGTGACGTTTACGACCCCGGTGACGGTGACGGGCACGCCCCGGGTGGCGTTGGGGATCGGGAGCGCGACGCGGCAGGCGGAGTACGCGAGGGGGACGGGCACGCGGGACGTGTGGTTCCACTACACGGTGGCGGCTGCGGACGTGGACGCGGACGGGATCAGCATCGGCGGGAGCGCGTTGGCGCTGAACGGCGGCACGATCAACGACGCGCGGGCCGGCGGGTCGGCGGCGCTCCTGACCTTGGCGGGCGAGGCGTTCAGCAACGACGGGGACCACAGGGTGAACGGTGGCCTGGGCGCGCCGAGCGTGGTCGGCGTGTCGATCAACGATGCTCCGGCGGACAGCACGTTCGAGTTGGGCGATGTGGTGGTTGTGACGGTGGAGTTCAACGCGGCGGTGACGGTGACAGGCACGCCGCGGGTGCGTGTCGGGGTCGGGTCGAGCTTGCGCAACGCGTGGTACCAGAGGGGTTCGGGCACGACGTCGCTGGAGTTCGAGTACACGGTGGTGCAGACGCACGTGGACACGGACGGGATCAGCATCGGCGCGAGTGCGCTGGAGACTCCCTCCGGATCCACGATCCGGCGGTCGGGTACGACGACGGATGCGCTGTTGGGGCTGGGAGTTCACGCGATTTCGAACAGCGCGGCGCACAAGGTTGCGGGCAACACGGTGACGACGCCGGTAGTGAAGGGCATGAGGGTATCGAGCACTCCGGCGGTAGGCGACACGTACTTGGGGGGCGAGGCGATCGAGGTGGAGGTGGAGTTCGTGCGGGGCGTGTACGTGGGGGGGACGCCGCAGCTGGCGTTGGAGGTCGGCGACTCGACTCGACAGGCGGAGTACAACCGCAGGGACGCGACGTTCACGCGGGTGACGTTCCGGTATGTGGTGCAGGCGACGGACATGGACGCGGACGGGATCAGCGTGGGTGCGGGCGCGCTGGTGCGAAGCGCGGGGGACACGATCGGCGACGGTCGGCAACGGTCGGACGCGGCGGACTTGGCGTTGGGCTCGCACACGTTCACGAACGCGGCGGGGCACAAGGTGCAGGGCAACATCCCGTACGTGACCAGCGTGTTCTTCCTGTCGGCGACGCTCAGCGGGATCAACTACGCGAGCACGGACAGCGTGTTCGGTCTGGGCGACCTGATTCGCGTGGGGGTCGGGTTCAACACGGGCGTGACGGTGACGGGGACGCCGAGTCTGGCGCTGGGGATCGGCGCGCAGACGCGGAGCATTGCGCAGTGCGGCACGACAGGGGGCGGTACCATCTTGGTGTTCTGCTACACGGTGGTGGCTGCGGACGCGGACTCGACGGGGATCAGCATCGGGGCGAACGCGCTGACGCTGCCGGGCGGTGCGACGATCCGTGGGACGGGCACGACCACGGACGCGCGGCTGACTTTGACGCCGTGGAGCTTTGCGGACGCGGCGGCGTTCCAGGTGGACGGCACGAAGGAGGTGGCGCCGGGGGTGAGCGGCGTGACGATCTCGAGCACGCCGGCGAGCGACAGCACGTACGGCCGGACGGAGGCGATCGAGGTGGAGGTGGAGTTCGAGCGGCCGGTGGCGGTGACGGGGACGCCGCAGCTGGCGCTGTCGATCGACACGCTGACGCGGCAGGCAAGCTACACGAGCGGTTCGGAGACGCGGACGCTCGTGTTCCGGTACACGGTGGTGGCTGCGGACGCGGATTCGACGGGGATCAGCATCGGTGCGAGCGCCTTGGGGTTGGGTGGCGGGACGATCGTGCTGGCGGGCGGCACGGCGGCGGCGAGCTTGGGTCTGGGCACGAACGCGATCGCGAACGCTGCTGCGCACAAGGTGGACGGCAGCCTGGGTCCGCCGGGGGTAACGGAGCTGGCGATCAGCTCGCCCGTGGTGGGCGACACCTTCGAGCGGGGCGAGACGATCGGCGTCGAGTTGACGTTCAGCCGTGCGGTGGACGTGACGGGGACGCCACAGCTGGCGCTGGGAATCGGGAGCGCGACCAGGCAGGCGAGCTACGCATCGGGGACGGGGAGTACTGGTCTGCTGTTCCAGTACGTGGTGGCGAGCGGCGACGCGGACGCGGACGGATTGAGCATCGGCGCGAGCGCTTTGGCGCTGAACGGCGGGACGATCAGGCTGGCCGGCGGCGCCCTGGACGCGACTTTGGGGCTGGGCGCGAGCGCGGTGACGAACAGCGCGGACCACAAGGTGGCTGGCGGGACGTTCACGACGCCGTCGGTGAGCGCGGTGACCGTCTCGAGCGCGCCTGCGGCGGACAGCACGTACAAGCTGGGCGAGTCGATCGAGGTGAAGGTGGCGTTCGGGCGACCTGTGGCGGTGACGGGTTCGCCGCGGCTGGCGCTGACGATCGGGACGGCGACTCGTCAGGCAAGCTACGATTCGGCTTCGAGCAAGGTGGACACGCTGGTGTTCGGGTACTCGATCCGTCCTGTGGATGCGGACACGGACGGGATCAGCATCGGCGCGAGCGCTTTGGCGCTGAACGGCGGTACGATTGCGGACGTGCGTCCGGGCGCTGCTGCTGCTGCGCTGGGCTTGGGGTCGAGCGCGGTGACGAACGACGCGGCGCACAAGGTGGACGGTCTGCAGGGACCGCCGGGCGTGACGAACCTGACGGTTGCTTCGCCGCCGGTGGGCACGACGTTCGAGCGTGGCGACACGATCGTTGCGACGGTGCGGTTCAACAAGTCGGTGGACGTGACGGGGACGCCGCAGCTGGCACTGGGGATAGGCGCGCAGACGCGGCAGGCGGCGTACGCGTCGGGGACGGGGACGACGTCGCTGGTGTTCCGGTACGTGGTGGTGGCTGCGGACGTGGACCCGGACGGGTTGAGCGTGGGCGCGAGCGCGTTGACGCTGAACGGGGGCACGATCGACGTGGCGGGGGGAACGACGGACGCCTTGTTGAGCTTGGAGCACCAGGCGTTCAGCAACTTCCTGGCGGTGAACGGCGGGGCGTTCACGGCGGCGTCGGTAGCGGGTGTGACGATATCGAGCACTCCGGCGAGCGACAGCACGTACGGCCGGACGGAGCGGATCGAGGTCGAGGTGACGTTCAACCGTCGCGTGGCGGTGACGGACACGCCGCAGGTGGCGTTGACGATTGGTTCGCAGACGCGGCAGGCGGAGTACGCGAGCGGGACGGGTACGAAGACGCTGACGTTCGGCTACGCGGTGGTGGCGGCGGACACGGACGCCAACGGGATCAGCATTGGGGCGAGCGCGCTGGCGCTGAACGGCGGGACGATCTCGGACGCTCGGGACGCGACGATGGCGGCGGGCCTGGGCCTGGGGAGCTACGCGATCGCGAACGCTGCGGCACACAAGGTGGACGGCGCGCAGGGGCCGCCGGGGGTGACGGGCTTGGTCGTCGCGTCGCCGCCGACGGGCGACACGTTCGAGCGTGGCGACGCGATAGCGGTGACGGTGACGTTCAACCGTGCGGTGGACGTGACGGGTACGCCGCAGCTGGCTTTGGGGATAGGGAGTCAGACGCGGCAGGCGTCGTACGCGAGCGGCACGGGCACGGCGTCGCTGGTGTTCCAGTACACGGTGGTGACTGCGGACGTGGACGCGGACGGGTTGAGCATCGGTGCGAGCGCGCTGGCGTTGAACAGCGGGACGATCCGGCTGTCGGGCGGGACGCTGGACGCGACTTTGGGGCTGGGGACGCACGCGGTGACGAACAGCACGGGGCACAAGGTAGCGGGCGGGACGTTCACGGCGTCGTCGGTGAGCGGCGTGACGATCTCGAGTAGCCCGTCGAGCGGGGACACGTACGGGTTGGGCGAGGAGATCGAGGTCGAGGTGTCGTTCGTGCGGCCGGTAGTGACGGGCGGCGCGCCGCAGCTGGCGCTGACGGTGGGGGCTCGGACGCGGCAGGCGGAGTACGCGAGCGGGACGTTCACGAAGACGCTGACGTTCAGCTACGAGGTGCTGGCGGCGGACGCGGACTCGAATGGGATCAGCATCGGGGCGAGCGCGCTGGCGCTGAACGGCGGCACGATCAACGACGCTCGGGGCGGTTCGACGGCTGCGAGCCTGGGACTGGGATCGAGCGCGATCGCGAACGCTGCTGCGCACAAGGTGGACGGCGCGCTCGGACCGCCGGGCGTGAGTGCGCTGTCGATCGGCTCGCCTCATGTGGGCGACACGTTCGAGCGTGGCGAGACGATCGAGGTGAAGGTCGCGTTCACCAAGGCGGTGGCGGTGACGGGGACGCCGCAGCTGGCGCTGGGGATCGGGAGCGCGACGAAGCAGGCGAGCTACGCTGCGGGCACGGGCACGGACACGCTGGTGTTCCGGTACGTGGTGGTGACGGCGGACGAGGACTCGACGGGGATCAGCATCGGCACGAGCGCGTTGGCGCTGAACGGCGGGACGATCCGCGTGTCGGGCGGTGCGACGGACGCGGTGCTGAGCCTGCGCGATCACTTTGTCACCGACAACGGGAACTACAAGGTTGCGGGCGGGACGTTCACGGTTGCGGCAGTGAGCGGGGTGACGATCTCGAGCACTCCGTCGAGCGACAGCACTTACGGACGGACGGAGCGGATCGAGGTGGAGGTTGGGTTCACGCGCCCGGTGGCGGTGACGGGCGGGCCGCAGCTGGCGCTGGGGATCGGTTCGCAGACGCGGCAGGCGGCGTACGCGAGCGGGAGCGGGACGGCGACGCTGGTGTTCGAGTACACGGTGGTGGCGGCGGACGAGGACTCGACGGGGATCAGCATCGGTGCGAGCGCTTTGGCGCTGAACAGCGGCGCGATCAACGACGCTCGGGACGGCACGGCGGCGAGCCTGGGACTGGGTTCGAACGCGATATCGAACGCGGCGGCGCACAAGGTGGACGGCAGCCGGGGACCACCGGGTGTGACGGGGTTGTCGATCAGTGCGCCGACGGTGGGCGACACCTTCGAGCGTGGCGAGACGATCGAGGTGTCGCTGGTGTTCAACCGGTCGGTGGACGTGACGGGCGTGCCGCGGCTGGCGTTGACGATCGGGAGCGCGACGCGTCAGGCGAGCTACGCGAGCGGCACGGGCACGGACACGCTGGTGTTCCGTTACGTGGTGGCGAGCGGCGACGCGGACTCGGACGGGATCAGCATCGCAGCGAGCGCCTTGGCGCTGAGCGGCGGGACGATCCGAGTTGCGGGCGGGACGCTGGATGCGGTGCTGGGACTGGGCGCGAGCGTGGTGACGAACAGCGGGAGCCACAAGGTGGCGGGCGGCACGTTCACGACGCCGGCGGTGAGCGCGGTGACGATATCGAGCGCGCCGGCGGCGGACAGCACGTACAAGCTGGGCGAGTCGATCGAGGTGAAGGTGGCGTTCGGCCGACCGGTGGCGGTGACGGGCACGCCGCGTCTGGCGCTGACGATCGGGACGCAGACGCGGCAGGCGAGCTACGTGGCCGCTTCCAGCAAGGCGGACACGCTGGTGTTCGGCTACACGGTCCGCCCGGCGGATGCGGACACCGACGGGATCAGCATCGGGGCGAGCGCCTTGACGCTGAACGGCGGGTCGATTGCGGATGTGCGTCCGGGCGCTGCGGCTGCGGCGCTGAGCTTGGGGTCGAACGCGGTGTCGAACGCGGCGGCGCACAAGGTGAACGGCAGCTTGGGACCGCCGGGCGTGGTGGGGTTGTCGGTGGCTGCGCCGCTGGTGGGCTCCACGTTCGAGCGTGGCGACACGGTGGTTGCGACGGTGACGTTCAACAAGGCGGTGGACGTGACGGGCGCGCCGCAGCTGGCGTTGTCGATTGGCGCACAGCAGGTGGGAGCCTACGCGGGCGCGGCGACAGGCACGACGTCGTTGGAGTTCCGGTACGTGGTGATTTCGGGCGACGTGGACACGGACGGGCTGAGCATTCGTGCGAATGCGCTGACGCTGAACGGCGGGACGATCGACGTGGCGGGCGGGACGACGGACGCGTTGCTGAGCCTGGCGCACCACGCGATCAGCAACGACGGCGCGTTGCGTGTCGCGGGTGGGACGTTCACGGCGGCGGCAGTGAGCGAGGTGTCGATCACGAGCAGCCCGGCGGGCGCGAGCACGTACGGGTTGAGCGAGGAGATCGAGGTCGAGGTGACGTTCAACCGCAACGTGACGGTGACGGGCGCGCCGCAGCTGGCGCTGACGATCGGGAGCCAGACGCGGCAGGCGGCGTACGATTCGGCGACGAGCGTGGGGGCGGGCGGTCGCGTGCTGACGTTCCGCTACACGGTGGCGGCTGCGGACGCGGACGCCAATGGCATCAGCATCGGTGCGAGCGCGCTGACGCTGAACGGCGGGACGATCGCGGACGCGCGCGACGGTTCGACGGCTGCGAGCCTGGGGCTGGGCAGCCACGCGATCGCGAACAGCACGGGCCACCGTGTGGACGGCGCCCAGGGCCCGCCGGGGGTGAGCGGTGTGTCGATCGCGTCGCCGCCGGTCGGCGACACCTTCGAGCGTGGCGACACGATCATCGCGACGGTGACGTTCAACAAGGGTGTGGACGTGACGGGGACGCCGCAGCTGGCGCTGACGATCGGGACACAGACGCGGCAGGCGTCGTATTCGAGCGGGACGGGCACGGCGTCGCTGGTGTTCCGGTACGTGGTGGTGACGGCGGACGTGGACGCGGACGGGCTGAGCATCGGCGCGAGCGCGTTGGTGCTCAACGGCGGAATGATCGACGTGGCGAACGGCACGGTGGACGCCGTTCTGGGGCTGGGCGCCCACGCGGTGACGAACAGCGCGGGCCACAAGGTTGCGGGCGGGACGTTCACGGCGGCGTCGGTGAGCGGCGTGTCGCTGACGAGTTCGCCGGCGGTGGCGACAACGTACGGCCGAGGCGAGCAGATCGAGGTGCAGGTGACGTTCAACCGTCGCGTGAGCGTGACGGGCACGCCGCAGGTGGCGCTGACGGTGGGCGCGCAGACGCGGCAGGCGGGCTACGCGAGCGGGACGGGGACGACGGCGCTGGTGTTCCGCTACACGGTGGTGGCTGCGGACGCCGACACCGACGGGATCGAGGTGGGCGCGAGCGCGCTGGCGCTGAACAGCGGGACGATTGCCGACGCCCGCAACGGCACGACTGCGGCGGCTCTGGGACTGGGCAGCCATGCTTTGAGCGCTGCTGCGGGCCACAAGGTGGACGGCACGCTGGCGGGCGCGTCGGTGAGCGGGGTTGTGGTGTCGAGCACGCCGGAGAGCGGCGATACCTACGGCCTGGGCGAACGGATCGAAGTGCAGGTCACGTTCGACCGTGCGGTGACGGTGACGGGCGCGCCGCAGCTGGCGCTGACGGTGGGCACGGCGACGCGTCAGGCGAGCTACGTCGGCGGCAGCGGCACGGCGACGCTGTCGTTCGCGTACCGCGTGCAGGGCGCGGGCAGTGGCGGCAGCGGCACGGGCGGCGTGGACGCCGACGCCGACGGCGTGGGCGTGGCTGCTGCTGCGCTGACGCTGAACGGCGCGACGATCGTGAACACGGCGGACGGGGTTCGTCCGGCGGTGCTGGCGTTGGGCAGCCATGCGATCACGGCGGCCGCGAACGACAAGGTGGACGGCACGGTGGAGGCGGCGCCGGTGGTGGTGGGGTTGGCGGTGACGAGCACGCCGGGGGCGAGCGGGCTGTACGGTCCCCGGAGCGTGATCCGCGTGGCGGTGACGTTCAGCCGTCCGGTGGATGTGGCGGGGGCGCCGCAGCAGGCGGGCCACATGTCGGCTGCGACGGCTCCGGTGCGGCTGGCGATCGAGATCGGAACGGCGGTGCGTCAGGCGAGCTACGTGTCGGGCTCGGGCACGCCGGTGCTGGTGTTCGAGTACGTGGTGCAGCCTGCGGACCGGGACGAGGACGGGATCAGCATCCCGGCCGACGCGCTGACAGCGACGGGCGGCGCGCTGCGGATCGCGGGCGGGACGACGGCGGCGGCGCTGGACTTGAGCGGCTACGAGGTGGAGAACCTGGAGGAGCACCAGGTGAACGGGGCTGGCGGCACGGACCCGGTGTTCGGTCGCGCGGAGTACGAGTTCAAGCTGACGGAAGACGTGGCGGGGCCAGTGGTGGTGGGGACGGTGAGCGCGACGGACCCCTTCGGGGGCGAGGTGACGTACTCGCTGGCGGCGGGCGACGAGGGCCTCTTCGAGGTGGACGCGCGCACCGGCGAGGTGCGGTACGTCGGGACGGGCGAGGACGCGGAGTCGCGTTCGGAGTTCGTGATGATCGTGCGTGCGACGGCGGACGACGGGGAGCGGACGGGCGACGCGACGGTGACGGTGCGGCTGGTGAACGTGAACGACGCGCCGGTGTTCACGGCCGAGCGCTACGCCTTCGCCATGGCGGAGAACGTTGCCGGGCCGCTGGCGCTGGGCGTGGCGGAGGCGGTGGACCTGGACGAGGGCGACACGCTGACGTACCGGCTGGCGACGGGCGACGCGGACCGCTTCGAGGTGGACGGCGCGACGGGCGAGGTGCGGTACGTGGGCGCCGGCGAGGACTACGAGGGCGCGGGACCGAAGTCGTGGGAGCTGGAGGTGACGGCGACGGACTTGGCGGGCGCGAGCGCCAAGGCGTTGGTGGCGGTGGCGCTGACGAACGTGAACGAGGAACCAGCGTTCGCCGACTCTGCGTATGCGTTCGATCTGGCGGAGAACGCTCGTGGACCGCTGCTGCTGGGCGAGGTACGTGCGACGGATCCGGACGGCGGCGACTGGCTGTCGTACGCGCTGGCCGCGGGCGACGCCGAGCGGTTCAAGGTGAACGCGACGAGCGGTGCGGTGCGGTACGTGGGCTCTGGCGAGGATGCGGAGACGGGCCCAGGCAGCTGGGAGCTGGAGGTGACGGCGACGGACCGAGGCGGCCTCACAGCGCGGGCGCGTGTGGTGGTGACGCTCGAGGACCGGAACGAGGGCCCGGTGTTCGTGGAGCCGATCTGGGAGTGGGAGCTGGCGGAGCACGTGGCGGGCCCTGTGGAGCTGGGCGCGGTGGAGGCGACGGACGTGGACGCGGGCGACACGCTGCGCTACAGCTTGAGCGGCGCGGGCGCGGCGCTGTTCGACGTGGGCGAGTCGAGCGGTGTGGTGCGGTACGTGGGCGCTGGCGAGGACGCGGAGACGGGTCCAGAGGGCTGGGAGTTCGAGGTGGTAGCGACGGATCGGGCGGGGTTGGCGGCGGTGGCGAAGGTGCGGGTGCTGCTGCTGGACGTGAACGAGGCGCCGGCGTTCGTGGACTCCGCGTACGCCTTCGAGCTGGCGGAGAACGCACGCGGACCCCGGGAGCTGGGTCGGGTCGAGGCGACGGACCCGGACCGCGACGACGCGCTGACGTACAGCTTGGCGCAGGGCGACGCGGGTCGGTTCCAGGTGGACGGCGCGAGCGGTGCGGTGCGCTACGTGGGCGCCGGCGAGGACTACGAGGACGGTCCACCGGAGTTCGCGCTGACGGTGCGCGTGACGGACACGGGCGGACTGACGGTGGAGGCGGCGGTCATGGTGACGCTGCTGGACGTGAACGAGGGGCCGGAGGCGGTGGGTTCGCTGTCGCCGCCGGTGCTCGAGGTGGGCGGTGCGCCGTGGGAGGTAGGTCTGGGCGAGTACTTCCGGGACCCGGACGGCGACGCGCTGAGCTACGTGGTGGTGTCGTCGTCGCCGGATGTGGCGGCGGCTTCGGTGTCGGGCGCGGGGCGGTTGTCGGTGGCGCCGCGGGAGATCGGCGCGGCGGTGGTGACGGTGACGGCGACGGACGCGGAGGGCTTGACGGCGACGCAGCAGGCGAGCGTGACGGTGGCGGCGTCGCGTGCGGATCGTGCGCGGGCGTTGAAGCTGACGCTGGCGGCGTTCGGACGGTCTCTGGGGACGGAGACGGTGGAGGCGATCGGCGGTCGGTTGGGTCTGGAGTCGTCGGGTTCGCCGGGCGGCTCGCATGTGCAGCTGGGCGGCCGCTCGCTGAGCTGCGTCGCGTTCGGCGGCGGCCGTGGCTTGGGCGGTGTGTCCAGCGGCACGGCCTCGTCCCGCACGTTCGGTGACGACGGCGCGGCTGGCGGCGCGGACGCGGACCAGGGCGAGTCGGGCCAGAGCGGCGCGGCTGGCACCCCGGCCGCGGGCCAGGGCGGCTCAGGCCAAGACGGTTCGGGCCAGGGCCCGGGCGAGTCGGCCCAGGCCAGCACGTCCTCGACCCACGCCGGTTCGGGCCGCTGGTGCGGGCTCGAGTCGCTGGTGCGGGACGCAACGGGCCTGCTCGGGTTCCAGATCACGCATCCGGGCACCGGGTCGGGACCCGGCGGCATCCCGAGCGGGACGCTGGACTTGGCCGCCATCTTCTTCGGCGACGGCGCGACGGGCATGGGCGCCGCCGGGGGCGCCTCGCTCGGTCAAGGCGGCTCGTACCAGGGTCAGCGGGAAGATGCCACGCTGCCCGCCGAGCGTGAGCGCGGCGGCATCGCCTTCAGCCCGCTGACGGGCCGCGACCTCCGCTCCCGGAGTTCGTTCCAGCTCTCCTTCGGCGGCGGCTCGCCCGACGAGCAGGGCGCCGGCGCCGCCCCGGCGCAGACGGCCTCCCAGGCCGGCTGGACGCTGTGGGGCCAGGCCAACGTGGGCGAGTTCGAGGGCCGCCCCGAAGACGACTTCGCCATGGACGGCCGCACCCGCTCGGCGTACGTGGGCCTGGACTACCGCTTCGGCTCGGGCTTCCTGATGGGCTTGGCCGGCTCGCGCAGCGACGTGGCGGCGAACTACGAGAGCGGGATCAACGGCGCGGGCAAGACGAAGGCCCACCTGACCAGCCTCTACCCCTACCTGAGCTGGTCGTCCCAGGGCGGCTTCGGGATATGGGGCTTGGCGGGCGCGGGGATGGGCGCCGCCAACGTGGGCGAGATGGGTCCGACCTACGACGCCGACCTGCGGATGCGGATGGGCGCGCTGGGCGTGCGCCAGAAGCTGGTGGGCGGCTTGGCGCTGAAGGCCGACGCCTTCGCGGTGCGCATGATGACGGACGCGTCGAACGGACATGTGGCTGCCGTGACGGCCGACGCGCAGCGTGTGCGGCTGGCGCCCGAGCTGGGCGGCCAATGGTCCGGCGGCAGCATCGCGATGCGGACGCGCATCGAGGTGGGCGGTCGCTACGACCGGGGCGACGCGGAGACGGGGATGGGCGCCGAAGCGGGTGCCGAGCTGGGCTTCACGCATGCGGGCAGCGGCTTGAGCCTGGACGCCCGTGGTCGGATGCTGCTGATCCACCAGGACCGGAACTTCAAGGATTGGGGCGCGGCGGTGGCGCTGCGTATTCAGCCGCGCTCGGAGGTGGGCGGGCTGTCGTTCTCGCTGGAGCCGTCGTGGGGCAATGCTGCGGGGGGCGCGCAGACACTGTGGCAGGGCGGCGGCGACGTATGGCGGAGCGCGAGCGTGACGGGCCTGGGCGCGGCGGTTCCCGCGAGTCCAGGCAGCGGCGTGCCGGCCGGCGGCGGCCAAGCCGGCCACGGCGGCCCCACCGGTCAAGGCGGTCCCGCGAGCCTTGGCGCCGGGCCGGCCCATGGCTTCCCGTCCGCCTACGGCTTCGGAGCGACTCAGGACGCACGCGGCTGGACGCCGGACCGCCTGGCGATGGAGGTGGGCTACGGCGTGGCGTTGCCTGGCGGCAGCCGGATCAAGCCGTTCGGCCGCTGGAGCCGCGAGGGCGCGGCGGGCTACCGTCTGAACGTGGGGACCCAGTGGGCGACGCTGGGCGGCGAAACCGCCGAGCAGCAGACCCCCGGTCTCCGCCTGGTGATGGACTTCTTCGGCGAGCAGGTGGCCACTGGCTTCCAGCCCCCGGAACGCCGCGTCGGACTCCTCGGCAAGATCACCTTCTGAGAAGGGCCGGAAGATCGCTGCCGGCGCTGTTCGTCGCCTTCGGGCTGGGCGAGTTGGCGTGAAGCTGGGGGGCGCCGGCACAGCGGGGGCTTGGCGCGTCCATGCGTCTCTGGCGCTAGCGGTCGCGTCGGGCGTCGTGTTTGGCGGATGCGGCAACGGTCCCGACGCTGGCCCTGGTCGTGCCCCCGGCAACGCCCCCGGCGCCGAGTCCGATCCCCCGGGCCTCCCCGACCACGCACCCGACCGGTTCGGCTTCGGTTCGGCCGCATCCGACGCTCGGATCGCTCTCTGGGACATCGACGTCAAGCCCGACGGCGCCGGGCTGCCTCCCGGAAGCGGCTCGGTGGAGGAAGGCCGTCGCCTCTACCAAGTCCAGTGCATGGCGTGCCACGGTCCCACCGGAACCGAAGGCCCCAACGACCGGCTCGTGCCCGCCGGCGAGTGGGAGCAGTGGCCGCAAGGTCGCGCGGTCGGAGGCTACTGGCCCTACGCCACGACCCTCTTCGACTACGTGCGCCGGGCCATGCCCCAAGCGACTCCGGGCTCCCTCTCGGACGACCAGGTCTACGCAGTGTCCGCCTACGTCCTCCACCTGAACGGCCTGTTGCCTGCCGATGCCACGCTCGACTCGGCGTCCCTGGCGGCCGTGGAGATGCCCGCTCGGAACCGCTTCGTCCCCGACGACCGGCGGGGCGGTCTGGAGGTGCGGTAGCCCGCGACGCAAAGCCGCCTTCGACTCGTCGTGACGGCTGACCGACGCCTTCGGTACGACAACACGCGGCCACTCCAGTCTTGATTTCGCGGTTACGATTACCTATAGCTGTAACGACGGTGGTGCACAGACTCAATTCATTGAGCGAGCGAGTTCTGAGTGGACTATCCATCAGCGAACCGGCGAGCAGCTGCGACCCCTGCCGAATGCCCGCAGCGACCCCCCTCGCCGAATGCCCGCAGACGGGCGTCGTTATTGGCCCCCCCCCCCCCCCCTTGTGGTTGGGCTGGCCCGAGCGTTCCAGGCCTACGCGATGCCGCCAGCGCTAGCAAGGACGACGCTCGCGGCCCTCGGCCTGCTGGCGGCGGCGTTCGGGACCACGGGCGCGCCGACGCCGCTGGGCGCCCAGACTGCGCCCGCAGTGGACAGCGTGTACATCGTCAGCACGCCAGCGGCCGCCGCCAGCACGTACGGGACGACGGAGCAGATCCGGGTGACGGTGACGTTCGACCAGAACATCGACATGGCGGGAACGGCTCCGTACCTGAACCTGACGATTGGGGCGAACACTAGGCAAGCTACTCGGTGCGCGACGCTGGACGACGGGGCGAGCTTCTGCTACACGGTCGTGGCTGCGGACAACGACTCGGACGGCATCAGCATCGGAGCGAGCGCGCTGGTTCTCCCGTCGGGAGGCACGATCACGGCGCAGGGCACCACGACGAATGCGAACCTGTCGCTTGGAACCCATGCCGTCAGCAACGACGCCGGCCACAAGGTGAACGGCACTCTGATCACCCCGACGGTGACCGGCGTAGTGTGGCAGAGCTCTCCCGGACCCGATTCGACGTACGTCCTAGGCGACGTCGTAATCATCAGAGTCTATTGGGACCAACCGGTAAACTGGCCTGCTTATCTGCACCAAATGAACTTCGACTTCCAGATTGGAGAGCACTCTCGCCGGGTGACTTGGTACACTCGTACTGCTGACCACAGAGATCTGGCGTTCCGCTACACGATAACGGCGAACGACTTCGACGCGGACGGCATCAGCCTGCCCGCGGACGGGATTGTCCTTGACTTGGCCACGCCCCCCACACCCTGGCCCACTCGCGTAGGAGGCACGGCGCGAGTCGACGTGTCGCTCGGCGCGCACGCCGTCATGAACGCCGCCGGGCACAAGGTGGACGGTCGCGTTCCAAGCGTCGTGCGCACGTCGATCACGAGCGACGCGGGGACGGACAGCACGTACGTTCGGGGCGACGTGATCGACATTGGAGTCGTGTTCAGCGAAAACGTGGACGTGACGGGCACGCCGCAGCTGGCGCTGACGGTCGGCGCGGCGACACGGCAGGCGAACTACGTGTCGGGCACGGGCAGCGACTCGCTGACGTTCCGCTACTCGGTGTTGTCGGGAGACGCGGACAGCACCGGGATCAGCTATGCGGCGGCCGCGCTGACGCTGAACGGCGGCACGATCAACAAGGCGAACCAAACGGTGGCAGCGGCCCTTGGGCTGGGGAGCGCGGTGGTCACGAACGCGGCGGACCACAAGGTGGACGGCACCACGGGGCCGCCGGTGGTCACGGGCGTGTCGATCACGAGCGACGCGGGGACGGACAGCATCTATGCGTCGGGCGACACGATCGAAGCAGTGGTCGTGTTCAACGAGAACGTGACGGTGACGGGGACGCCGCAGCTGGCGCTGACGATCGGTTCGCAGACGCGGCAGGCGAACTACGTCTCGGGGAGTGGGAACGATTCGCTGACGTTCACCTACGTGGCTGCGACGGGAGACTTGGACGAAGACGGGGTGAGCATCGGATCGAACGCGCTGACGCTGAACGGCGGGACGATCAAGCGGGGCACGACGGTGGACGCGGCGTTGTCGCTGATTGGCAGGGAGGTAGCGAACGCGCTCGCCCACAGGGTCGTGGTTGTGACGAGCCTCGCGCACGTCACGGGCACATCGATCATCAGCGATCCGGGGACGGACAGCACCTACGCGCCGGGCGACACGATCGAGGTATTGGTCGTGTTCAACGAGAACGTGGACGTGACGGGCACGCCGCAGCTGGCGTTGGAGATCGGCGCGGCGACGCGGCAGGCGAACTACGCGTCGGGTACGGGCAACGACTCGCTGACGTTCCGCTACGTCGTGGTGCCTTCAGACACCGACACCACCGGGATCAGCTATTCGTGGAACGCGCTCACGCTGAACGGGGGAACGATCAAGCGGGCCGGGGCGACGGCGGACGCGTACCTTGGCTTTCGGACCCACGTGGTCACCGACGACAGGGCCCACCGCGTGTTTTATGTCATCTCCACGGTGACGGGCTTGTCGGTCAATTCGGCGGGTCCGGACTCGACGTTCGTCAGAGGCGACACGGTGAAGGTGACGCTCTCCTTCACAGACACGGTCGTCGTGACGGGCACGCCGCGGGTGAGGATCTGGCTGGGCGCTACTCACGGCTGGGCGACCTACCACTCGGGGTCGGGCACGAGCGAGTTGGAGTTCCGCTACGTGGTGCAGTCGGGGATCGACGACAAAAACGGCGTAGGGATACTGGCCGACGCCGTCGACCTGAACGGGGGTACGATCAGGGACGCCAACGAGGTCAACGTGAATCCACGGATAGACGCGTCGCTGACGATAGTGGACGATCCCAGATGGAAGGTGGCGGGCTTGACGCGAGTGACGAGCGTTTCGGTGGGGCGGCCGCCGACGGGCGACGTGTTCGAGCGTGGCGACACGATCGTGGTGACGGTGGTCTACTCGGACTCGGTGGACGTGACGGGCGTTCCGACGGCGTGGCTGAAGCTCACGTCGGCTGCGTACAGGCCGGCGCTGTACGCGTCGGGCACGGGCACGGACACTCTGGAGTTCCGCTACGTGGTGGAGGCGGGGGACCACGACAACGACGGCCTTAGCCTCTACGGCACCGCGATTCAGTTGACGGGGGGCTCGACGATCAGAGAGGCGGGCACCACGACGAGCGCGTTTCACGACACGCCCTGGCCCTATCTGGGCCAGGACGCGATCGCGAACAGCGCGGGCCACAAGGTGGCGGGCGCGGCGCGCATAGCGAGCGTGTCGGTGGGGTCGCCGCCGGTGGGCGACACGTTCGAGCGTGGCGACACGATCAAGGTGACGCTGGTCTACACGGACTCGGTGGACGTGACGGGGGTTCCGACGGTGTGGGTGACGATCGGGGCGAATCCGTGGGCGGGGGCGACGTACGCTTCAGGCAGCGGGACGGACTCGTTGGAGTTCCACTACGTGGTGCAGTCTGGGGACGCGGACGCCGACGGGATCAGCATGGTGGGCAACGCATTGCAGTGGACGGGGGGCTCGACGATCAGGGAGGCGGGCACAAGCACGAACACGTTTAGTGAGACGCCGTGGCGGGGCCCGGGTTCAGGCGGGTACGCGATTACGAACAGCGCGGGCCACAAGGTGGCGGGCGGGACGTTCACGGCGTCGTCGGTGAGCGGCGTGGCGATCACGAGCACGCCGTCGAGCGACAGCACGTATGGACGGACGGAGCGGATCGAGGTCGAGGTGTCGTTCAGCCGCACGGTGACGGTGACGGGCACGCCGCAGCTGGCGCTGTCGATCGACACGCTGACGCGGCAGGCGGCGTACGCGAGCGGGACGGGTACGAAGACGCTGACGTTCGGCTACGTGGTGGCGGCTGCGGACGCGGACTCGACGGGGATCAGCATCGGCGCGAGCGCTTTGACGCTGAACAGCGGGGCGATCAACGACGCGCGCGACAGCACGATGGCGGCGAGCTTGGGTCTGGGCACGAACGCGATCGCGAACGCGGCTGCGCACAAGGTGAACGGCAACCTGGGTCCGCCGGGCGTGACGGGGTTGTCGATCAGTGCGCCGACGGTGGGCGACACCTTCGAGCGGGGCGAGACGATCGAGATGTCGCTGGTGTTCAACCGCGCGGTGGCGGTGACGGGGACGCCGCAGCTGGCGCTGGGGATCGGCGCGGCGACGAAGCAGGCGAGCTACGCATCGGGGACAGGCACGACGACGCTGGTGTTCCGGTACGTGGTGGTGGCTGCGGACGCGGACGCGGACGGGTTGAGCATCGGCGCGAGCGCTTTGGCGCTGAACGGCGGGACGATCAGGCTGGCCGGCGGCGCCCTGGACGCGACTTTGGGGCTGGGCGCGAGCGCGGTGACGAACAGCGGGGGCCACAAGGTGGCGGGCGGCACGTTCACGACGCCGTCGGTGAGCGCGGTGACGGTGTCGAGCGCGCCTGCTGCGGACAGCACGTACAAGCTGGGCGAGTCGATCGAGGTGAAGGTGGCGTTCGACCGACCGGTGGCGGTGACGGGTTCGCCGCGGCTGGCGCTGACGATTGGGACGGTCACTCGTCAGGCGAGCTACGATTCGGCTTCGAGCAAGGTGGACACGCTGGTGTTCGGGTACGGGGTCCGTCCGGCGGACACGGACACCGACGGGATCAGCATCGGCGCGAGCGCGTTGGCGCTGAACGGCGGTACGATCAACGACGTGCGGCCGGGCGCTGCTTCGGCTGCGCTGGGCTTGGGGTCGAGCGCTGTGACGAACGCTGCGGCGCACAAGGTGGACGGCCTGCAGGGTCCGCCGGGCGTGACGAACCTGACGGTGGCTTCGCCGCCGGTGGGCACGACGTTCGAGCGTGGCGACACGATCGTTGCGACGGTGCGGTTCAACAAGTCGGTGGACGTGACAGGTACGCCGCAGCTGGCATTGGGGATCGGTTCGCAGACGCGGCAGGCGGCGTACGCGTCGGGGACGGGCTCCTCGGCGCTGGTGTTCCGGTACGTGGTGGTGGCTGCGGACGTGGATCCGGACGGGTTGAGCGTGGGCGCGAACGCCTTGACGCTGAACGGGGGGACGATCGACGTGGCGGGCGGGACGACGGACGCCCTGCTGAGCTTGGAGCACCAGGCGTTCAGCAACTTCCTGGTGGTGAACGGCGGGGCGTTCACGGCGGCGACGGTTGCGGGTGTAACGATATCAAGCGCTCCGGCGAGCGACAGCACGTACGGCCGGACGGAGCGGATCGAGGTCGAGGTGTCGTTCAACCGGCGCGTGGCGGTGACGGACACGCCGCAGGTGGCGCTGACGATTGGTACGCAGACGCGGCAGGCGGAGTACGCGAGCGGGACGGGGACGAAGACGCTGACGTTCGGCTACACGGTGGTGGCTGCGGACAGCGATGCGAACGGGATCAGCCTCGGGGCGAGCGCATTGGCGCTGAACGGCGGGACGATCTCGGACGCTCGGGACGCGACGATGGCGGCGGGCCTGGGCCTGGGGAGCTACGCGATTGCGAACGCTGCTGCGCACAAGGTGGACGGCAACCTGGGGCCGCCGGGGGTGACGGGCTTGGTCGTGGCGTCCCCGCCCGTGGGCGACACGTTCGAGCGGGGCGACGTGATTGCGGCGACGTTGACGTTCAACCGTGCGGTGGACGTGACGGGTACGCCGCAGCTGGCGCTGGGGATCGGTACGCAGACGCGGCAGGCGGCGTACGCGAGCGGCACGGGCACGACGGCGCTGGTGTTCCAGTACACGGTGGTGACTGCGGACGTGGACGCGGACGGGTTGAGCGTTGGGACGAGCGCGCTGGGGCTGAACAGCGGGACGATCCGGCTGTCCGGCGGCACGCTGGACGCGACCCTGGGACTGGGCACGCACGCGGTGTCGAACAGCACGGGCCACAAGGTAGCGGGCGGGACGTTCACGGCGTCGTCGGTGAGCGGCGTAACGATCTCGAGTAGCCCGTCGAGCGGGGACACGTACGGGCTGGGCGAGGAGATTGAGGTCGAGGTGGCGTTCGCGCGGCCGGTGAACGTGACGGGCGCGCCGCAGCTGGCATTGACGGTGGGCGCGGTGACGCGGCAGGCGGAGTACGCGAGCGGGACGGGGACGAAGACGCTGACGTTCGGCTACGAGGTGGCGGCTGCGGACGCGGATGCGGACGGGATCGGCGTCGGCGCGAGCGCGTTGGCTCTGAACAGCGGCACGATCAACGACGCGCGCCTCACGGGCGCGACGGCGGCAAGCCTGGGCTTGGGATCCAGCGCGATCGCGAACGCGGCGTCGCACAAGGTGGACGGCGCGCTCGGACCACCGGGTGTGAGTGCGCTGTCGATCGGCTCGCCTCATGTGGGCGACACGTTCGAGCGGGGCGAGACGATCGAGGTGAAGGTCGCGTTCAACAAGGCGGTGGCGGTGACGGGTACGCCGCAGCTGGCGCTGGGGATCGGGAGCGCGACGAAGCAGGCGAGCTACGCTGCTGGCACGGGCACGGACACGCTGGCGTTCCGGTACGTGGTGGTGACTGCGGACGTGGACGCGGACGGGATCAGCATCGGCACGAGCGCGTTGGCGCTGAACGGCGGGACGATCCGGGTGTCGGGCGGTACGACGGACGCGGTGGTGAGCCTGCGCGATCACTACGTCACCAACAACGGGAACTACAAGGTTGCGGGCGGGACGTTCACGGCTGCGGCGGTGAGCGGGGTGACGATTTCGAGCGCTCCGTCGAGCGACAGCATCTACGGACGAACGGAGGTGATCGAGGTCGAGGTTGGGTTCACGCGCCCGGTGACGGTGACGGGCGGGCCGCAGCTGGCTTTGGGGATCGGGAGTCAGACGCGGCAGGCGGCGTACGCGAGCGGGAGCGGGACGGCGAAGCTGGTGTTCGGCTACACGGTGGTGGCGGCGGACGAGGACTCGACGGGGATCAGCATCGGTGCGAGCGCGTTGGCGCTGAACGGCGGGACGATCGCCGACGCGCGCGACGGCACGACGGCGGCGGGCCTGGGACTGGGGAGCAACGCGATTGCGAACGCGGCGGCGCACAAGGTGGACGGCAGCCGGGGGCCGCCGGGGGTGACCGGGCTGTCGATCAGTGCGCCGACGGTGGGCGACACCTTCGAGCGGGGCGAGACGATCGAGGTGTCGCTGGTGTTCAACCGGTCGGTGGACGTGACGGGCGCGCCGCGGTTGGCGCTGACGATCGGGAGCGCGACACGGCAGGCAGGCTACGCGAGCGGCACGGGCACGGACACGCTGGTGTTCCGTTACGTGGTGGCGAGCGGCGACGCGGACTCGGACGGGCTGAGCATCGCAGCGAGCGCGTTGGCGCTGAGCGGCGGTACGATCCGGGTTGCGGGCGGCACGCTGGACGCGACGCTGGGCCTGGGCGCGAGCGTGGTGACGAACAGCGCGGGCCACAAGGTTGCGGGCGGCACGTTCACGACGCCGGCGGTGAGCGCGGTGACGATATCGAGCACGCCGGCGAGCGCGAGCACGTACCAGCTGGGCGAGTCGATCGAGGTGAAGGTAGCGTTCGGCCGACCGGTGGCGGTGACGGGCTCGCCGCGTCTGGCGCTGACGATCGGGACGCAGACGCGGCAGGCGAGCTACGTGGCCGCTTCCAGCAAGGCGGACACGCTGGTGTTCGGCTACGCGATCCGTCCGGCGGACGCCGACACAGACGGGATCAGCATCGGCGCGAGCGCGTTGACGCTGAACGGCGGGGCGATAGCGGATGTGCGTCCAGGCGCGGCGGCCGCGACGGTGGGGCTGGGCACGAACGCCGTGACGAACGCTGCGGCGCACAAGGTGAACGGCAGCTTGGGGCCGCCGGGCGTGGTGGGGTTGTCGGTAGCTTCACCGCCGGTGGGTGCCACGTTCGAGCGGGGCGACACGGTGGTTGCGACAGTGACGTTCAACAAGGCAGTGGACGTGACGGGCACGCCGCAACTGGCGTTGTCGATCGGTTCGCAGACGCGGCAGGCCGGCTACGCATCGGGGACGGGGACGACGGCGCTGGTGTTCCGGTACGTGGTGGTACAGGCGGATGCGGACACGGACGGGTTGGGCGTGGGCGCGAGCGCGTTGGCACTCAACGGCGGGACGATCGACGTGGCGGGCGGGACGACCGACGCTCTGCTGAGCCTGGTGCACCACGCGATCAGCAACGACGGTGCGCGCCGCGTGGCGGGCGGGACGTTCACGGCGGCGTCGGTGAGCGAGGTGTCGATCACGAGCAGCCCGGCGGGCGCGAGCACGTACGGGTTGAGCGAGCAGATCGAAGTGGAGGTGACGTTCAACCGCAACGTGACGGTGACGGGCGCGCCGCAGCTGGCGCTGACGATCGGGAGCCAGACCCGGCAGGCGGCGTACGTCTCGGTGGCTGCCGGGAAGCAGCTGACGTTCCGGTACGAGGTGGTGGCTGGGGATGCGGACGGGAACGGGCTGAGCATCGGCGCGAGCGCACTGGGGCTGAACGGCGGCGCGATTGCCGACGCCCGCGACGGCACGACGGCGGCGAGCCTGGGGCTGGGCAGCCACGCGATATCGAACGACGCGGCCCACAGGGTGGACGGTGCCCAGGGACCGCCGGGCGTGAGCGGTGTGTCGATCGCGTCGCCGCCGATCGGCGACACCTTCGAGCGTGGCGACACGATCATCGCGACGGTGACGTTCAACAAGGGTGTGGACGTGACGGGTACGCCGCAGCTGGCGCTGACGATCGGCGCTGCGACGAAGCAGGCGAGCTACGCGAGCGGGACGGGTACGGCGTCTTTGGTGTTCCGGTACGTGGTGGTGACGGCGGACGCGGACGCGGACGGGCTGAGCATCGGCGCGACCGCCTTGGCGCTCAACGGCGGAATGATCGACGTGGCGGGTGGCACGGTGGATGCAGTTCTGGGGCTGGGCGCCCATGCGGTGAGCAACAGCGCGGGCCACAAGGTCGCGGGCGCGACGTTCACGGCGGCGTCGGTGAGCGGCGTGTCGCTGACGAGTTCGCCGGCGGTGGCGACGACATACGGTCGGGGCGAGCAGATCGAGGTGCAGGTGACGTTCAACCGTCGCGTGACGGTGACGGGGACGCCGCAGGTGGCGCTGACGGTGGGCGCGCAGACGCGGCAGGCGGGCTACTCGAGCGGGACGGGTACGCACACGCTGGCGTTTCGGTACACGGTGGTGCAGGCGGACGCGGACACCGACGGGATCGAAGTCGGCGCGAGCGCGCTGGCGCTGAACAGCGGCACGATCGCCGACGCCCGCAACGGCACGACGGCGGCGGCTCTGGGACTGGGCAGCCATGCGTTGAGTGCTGCTGCGGGCCACAAGGTGGACGGCACGCTGGCGGGCGCGTCGGTGACGGGCGTCGTAGTGTCGAGCACGCCGGAGAGCGGGGACACGTACGGCCTGGGCGAGCGGATCGAAGTGCAGGTGACGTTCGACCGTGCGGTGACGGTGACGGGCGCGCCGCAGCTGGCGCTGACGGTGGGCACGGCGACGCGTCAGGCGAGCTACGTCGGCGGCAGCGGCACGGCGACGCTGTCGTTCGCGTACCGCGTGCAGGGCGCGGGCAGTGGCGGCAGCGGGACGGGCGGCGTGGACGCCGACGCGGACGGCGTGGGCGTGGCGGCTGCGGCGCTGACGCTGAACGGCGCGACGATCGTGAACACGACGGACGGGGTTCGTCCGGCGGTTCTGGCGTTGGGCAGCCACGCGATCGCGGCGGCCGCGAACGACAAGGTGGACGGCACGGTGGAGGCGGTGCCGGTGGTGGTGGGGATGACGGTGACGAGCACGCCGGGCGCGAACGGGCTGTACGGTCCCCGGAGCGTGATCCGGGTGGCGGTGACGTTCAGCCGACCGGTGGAGGTGGCGGGGGCGCCGCAGCAGGCGGGCCACATGTCGGCTGCGACGGCTCCGGTGCGGCTGGCGATCGAGATCGGGACGGCGGTGCGTCACGCGAGCTACGTGTCGGGCTCGGGCACGCCGGTGCTGGTGTTCGAGTACGTGGTGCAGCCTGCGGATCGCGACGAAGACGGGATCAGCATCCCTGCCGACGCGCTGACTGCGACAGGCGGCGCGCTGCGGATCGCGGGCGGCACGACGGCGGCGGCGCTGGACTTGAGCGGCCACGCGGTGGAGAACGTCGAAGAGCACCAGGTGAACGGGGCTGGAGGCACGGACCCGGTGTTCGGTCGCGCGGAGTACGAGTTCAAGCTGACGGAGGACGAGTCGGGGCCGGTGGTGGTGGGGACGGTGAGCGCGACGGACCCCTTCGGCGGCGAGGTGACGTACTCGCTGGCGGCGGGCGACGAGGGGCTCTTCGAGGTGGACGCTCGCACCGGCGAGGTGCGGTACGTGGGGACGGGCGAGGACGCGGAGTCGCGTTCGGAGTTCGTGATGATCGTGCGCGCGACGGCGGACGACGGTGAGCGGACGGGGGACGCGACGGTGACGGTGCGGCTGGTGAACGTGAACGACGCGCCGGTGTTCACTGCCGAGCGCTACGCCTTCGCCATGGCCGAGAACGCTGCCGGGCCGCTGGCGCTGGGCGTGGCGGAGGCGGTGGACCTGGACGAGGGGGACACGCTGACGTACCGACTGGCGACGGGCGACGCCGATCGCTTCGCGGTGGACGGCGCGACGGGCGAGGTGCGGTACGTGGGCGGCGGCGAGAACTACGAGGGCGCGGGACCGAAGTCGTGGGAGCTGGAAGTCACGGCGACGGACTTGTCGGGGCTGACCGCCGAAGCGGTCGTGGCGGTGGAGTTGACGAACGTGAACGAAGGACCAGCGTTCGCCGACTCTGCGTACGCCTTCGATCTGGCGGAGAACGCTCGGGGACCGCTGCTGCTGGGCGAGGTGCGGGCGACGGACCCGGACGGCGGCGACTGGCTGTCGTACGCGCTGACGGCGGGCGACGCGGAGCGGTTCAAGGTGAACGCGACGAGCGGTGCCGTGCGGTACGTGGGGTCCGGCGAGGATGCGGAGACGGGTCCGGGCAGCTGGGAGCTGGAGGTGACGGCGACGGACCGAGGTGGCTTGGTTGCGCGGACGCGAGTGGTGGTGACCCTCAAGGACCGGAACGAAGGCCCGGTGTTCGTGGAGCCGATCTGGGAGTGGGAGTTGGCGGAGCATGTGGCGGGCCCGGTGGAGCTGGGCGCGGTCGAGGCGACGGATGTGGACGCGGGCGACACGCTGCGCTACAGCTTGAGCGGCGCGGGCGCGGCGTTGTTCGACGTGGGCGAGTCGAGCGGCGTGGTGCGGTACGTGGGCGGCGGCGAGGACGCGGAGACGGGTCCTGAGGGCTGGGAGTTCGAGGTGGTGGCGACGGACCGTGCGGGGTTGGCGGCGGTGGCGAAGGTGAGGGTGGTGCTGCTGGACGTGAACGAGGCGCCGGCGTTCGTGGACTCCGCGTACGCGTTCGAGTTGGCGGAGAACGTGCGCGGGCCTCGGGAGCTGGGACGGGTCGAGGCGACGGACCCGGACCGCGACGACGCGCTGACGTACAGCTTGGCGCAGGGCGATCGTGGCCGCTTCGATGTGGACGGCGCGAGCGGTGCGGTGCGCTACGTGGGCGCCGGCGAGGACTACGAGGACGGTCCGCCGGAGTTCGCGCTGACGGTGCGCGTCACGGACGCGGGCGGACTGACGGCCGAGGCGGCGGTCGTGGTGACGTTGCTGGACGTGAACGAGGGGCCGGAGACGGTGGGTTCGCTGTCGCCGCCGGTTCTGGAGGTGGGCGGCGCGCCGTGGGAGGTGGGTCTGGGCGAGTACTTCCGGGACCCGGACGGCGACGCGCTGAGCTACGTGGTGGTGTCGTCGTCGCCGAGCGTGGCGGCCGCGTCGGTGGCGGGCGCGGGGCGGCTGTCTGTGTCGCCGCGGGAGATCGGCGCGTCGGTGGTGACGGTGACGGCGACCGATGCGGGCGGGCTGACGGCGACGCAGCAGGCGAGCGTGACGGTGTCGGCGTCGCGTTCGGATCGGGCGCGTGCGCTGAAGCTGACGCTGGCGGCGTTCGGTCGGTCGCTGGGAACGGAGACGGTGGACGCGATCGGCGGTCGGTTGGGTCTGGAGTCGTCGGGTCCGCCGGGCGGCTCGCACGTGCAGCTGGGCGGGCGCTCGCTGAGCTGCGTCGCGTTCGGCGGCGGCCGTGGCTCGGGCGTCGCGTCCAGCGGCACGGCCTCGGCCCACGCTGGCCCGGACGAAGGCGGCGCGGGCTTGGGCGGGGGCGTCTCGGGCGGTCGTTGCGGCCTCGAGTCGCTGGTGCGGGACGCAACGGGCCTACTCGGGTTCCAGATCACGCATCCGGGCACCGGGTCGGGACCCGGCGGCGGCACCCCGGGCGGAACGCTGGACTTGGCCGCCATCTTCTTCGGCGACGGCGCGACGGGCTTGGGCGGCGCTCCGAGCGGTGCCCTCGGCATGGGCGGCTCGTACCAGGGCCAGCGGGAAGAGGACGCGGGCCGCGCCGAGCGCACGCGCGGCGGCATCGCCTTCAGCCCGCTGACAGGCCGCGACCTCCGCTCCCGGAGCTCGTTCCAGCTCTCCTTCGGCGGCGGCTCGCCCGACGGCCAGGGCGGCACCGACGCCGATGCCGCCAGCTCCGCCAGCGGCTCGCCCGACGCATCCCCGGCGCAGACGGCTTCCCAGGCCGGCTGGACGCTGTGGGGCCAGGCCAACGTGGGCGAGTTCGAGGGCCGTCCCGAAGACGACTTCGCCATGGACGGTCGCACCCGCTCGGCGTACGTGGGCCTGGACTACCGCTTCGGCTCGGGCTTCCTGATGGGCCTGGCCGGCTCGCGCAGCGACGTGGCGGCGAACTACGAGAGCGGGATCAACGGCGTGGGCAAGACGAAGGCCCACCTGACCAGCCTCTACCCCTACCTGAGCTGGTCGTCGCAGGGCGGCTTCGGGATATGGGGCTTGGCGGGCGCGGGGATGGGCGCCGCCAACGTGGGCGAGCAGGGTCCCACCTACGACGCCGACCTGCGGATGCGGATGGGCGCGCTGGGCGTGCGCCAGAAGCTGGTGGGCGGCTTGGCGCTGAAGGCCGACGCCTTCGCGGTGCGGATGATGACGGACGCGTCGAACGGACATGTGGCTGCCGTGACGGCCGACGCGCAGCGTGTGCGGCTGGCGCCCGAGCTGGGCGGCCAATGGTCCGGCGGCAGCATCGCGATGCGGACGCGCATCGAGGTGGGCGGTCGCTACGACCGGGGCGACGCGGAGACGGGAATGGGCGCCGAAGCGGGCGCCGAGCTGGGCTTCACGCACGCGGGCAGCGGCTTGAGCCTGGACGCCCGTGGTCGGATGCTGCTGATCCACCAGGACCGACACTTCAAGGATTGGGGCGCGGCGGTGGCGCTGCGTATCCAGCCGCGCTCGGAGGCGGGCGGACTGTCGTTCTCGCTGGAGCCGTCGTGGGGCAACGCCTCGGGCGGCGCGCAGACGCTGTGGCAAGGCGGCGACGACGTGTGGCGGACCGCGGGCGTGCCGGGACTGGGCGCGGCGACGCCGGCGGTGCAGCGCGGCGGCGTGCCAGCCAGCGGCGGTCCCACCGGCCACGGCGGTCCCACTGGCCCAGGCGACCCCACTGGCCAAGGCGGTCCCACGAGCCCCGGCGCCGGCCCGGCCCACGGCTTCCCATCCGCCCACGGTTTCGGAGCGACTCAGGCCACGCGAGGCTGGGCGCCGGACCGCCTGGCGATGGAGGTGGGCTACGGCGTGGCGCTGCCCGGCGGCAGCCGGATCAAGCCGTTCGGCCGCTGGAGCCGCGAGGGCGCGGCCGGCTACCGCCTGAACGTGGGGACCCAGTGGGCGATGCTGGGCGGCGAGACCGCCGAGCAGCAGGCCTCCGGCCTCCGCCTGGTGATGGACTTCTTCGGCGAGCAGGCGACCGACGGCTTCCAGCCCCCGGACCGCCGCGTCGGAATCGCCGGCACAATCACCTTCAGGTAGGCTTCAGTCTGATCCGGCAGGCGTGAAGCACGCTGGCCGGGGCGTCCAAGGAATCGGTCGGCCCCTAGGCCGGGTGGCGGGTCGTTAAGGCCGTCGTTCCGCTTGCGTCCCCTTCGTCCTCCGCCGTATGGTGTAGCCACTCTGGTGACCCTTGTCGCAAGCCGCTGGCGTGCGCGCGGGGTTCCGTCGTCGATTCACGGGGCCGGTCCGCGAGACCGGCCTGGAGAGAATACATGGACCCGCTGGGTTGGGCCCTGGCGGTGGGGGCGCTCTTCGCCGGGGTATTGGGATACCTCCTGGGGAAGGGCCGCGAGCGTCGCCGACACGGCGTTCGCAGGGCCGCGGCCCAGGACGAAGCCTCGCGCATCCGCAAGCGCGCCGAGGAAGAGGCCGAGAGCTTGCGCCGAGCGGCGGAGCTGGGGGCCAGAGAGGACGCGCTCCGCCTCAAGGAGACGTGGGAAGCCGAAGAGAGCCGTCGCCGGGAAGAGGTCGAAAGAGGCGAGAATCGGCTGGCCGAGCGAGCCGGGACGGCAGACCGCAGATCCGAGCAGCTGGACCGGCGCGAGGCTGGCCTCGAGGAGCGGATCAGGGGGATCGAGGAGAAGGAGCGCGAGTCCGACCGTCGCCGGAGCGAGTCCGACCTGCTGCTGGCGGACCTTCGCAAGCGGCTGGAAGTCGCGTCTGGCCTGTCGGCGGAGGACGCCAAGGCGGAGCTGATCGCGGGCCTGGAGGACGAAGCTCGGGCCGGGGCGGCGAACACCGTCCGCGCGATCAAGGAAGAAGCCCAGCGCACCGCCGACCACGAGGCGAAGCGCTTGGTCGCCATGGCGGTTCAGCGCATGGCCGCCGACGAGACTCCCCAGCTCACCGTCTCGGTGGTGCAGCTCCCTTCCGACGAGATGAAGGGACGGATCATCGGCCGGGAAGGGCGCAACATCCGGGCCTTCGAGCAGGCGACCGGCATCGACGTGGTCATCGACGACACGCCCGAGGCGGTGGTGCTCTCCGGCTACGATCCGGTCCGTCGCGAGATCGCCCGTTCCGCCCTGGCCAAGCTCGTGGAAGACGGTCGCATCCACCCCGCGCGCATCGAGGAAGCGGTCGCCGGGAGCCGAAGGGAAGTCCACGACGAGATGCGCGCGGCCGCCGAAGAGGCGCTCTACGCGCTGGGCGTGCACGGGGTCCACAGCGAAGTGGTCAAGGTGCTGGGACGGCTGAAGTACCGGACTTCCTTCGGCCAGAACCAGCTTGCCCACTCCCGCGAGGTGGCCCAGCTGGCCGGGAGCTTGGCCGAGGAGATGGGACTGGACGCCAAGATGGCGCGCAGGGCGGGCATCCTGCACGACGTGGGCAAGGGGATGTCCCACGACCTGGAGGGCACCCACGTCGAGCTGGGCTACCGGCTCTGCAAGCGCCACGGCGAGCCCGACGTGGTGCTCAACGCCATCCAGGCCCACCACGACGACGCGCCCCACGAGTACGCCGAGGCGTGGCTGGTGACGGCCGCCGACGCCATCAGCGGCTCCCGGCCCGGCGCCCGTCGCGAGATGTTCGAAGGCTACGTCAAGCGTCTCGAGAGGCTGGAAGAGATCGCCGTCGGCGAGCCCGGAGTGGACCGCTGCTTCGCCATCCAGGCCGGCCGCGAGCTCCGGGTCATGGTCCGTCCCGAGAAGGTGTCCGACGACGACATGGCCCGCATCTCCGAGTCGGTGGCCCGCAAGATCGAGACCGAAGTCCAGTACCCGGGCCAGATCAAGGTCGTCGTGATCCGCGAGACCCGCGCCGTGGACTTCGCCCGCTAGCCCTCTTTCCCCCACCACCAAGGACGCGAACCTCCCTTATGTCCGCCAAGATCATCTCCGGCAAGGAGATCGCCCGCCAGATCCGCGAAGAGCTCCACGAGCAAGTGGCCCGCTTGGCCAAGGAAGGGCTGGTGCCGGGACTGGCCACGGTCCTGGTCGGCGAAGACCCGGCCAGCCGCCTCTACGTGGGCATGAAGAACAAGGCTGCGGCCGCGGCCGGCATCCACTCGCGGCAGCTGACCCTCTCCGACGAGACCAGCGAGGCCGAGCTGCTGGCACTGGTGGACGAGCTCAACGCCGACCCGGAGATCCACGGCATCCTGGTCCAGCTTCCCCTGCCGAAGCAGATCGACGAGGCGAAGGTGCTGCTGGCCGTCGACCCGGCGAAGGACGTGGACGGCTTCCATCCCGTTAACGTCGGACGCCTCGCCACCGGGGACCCGGAGGTGCTGGCGCCGTGCACCCCCCGCGGCGTGATCGAGATGCTGCTGCGCAGCGGAGCGGACCCGTCGGGGAAGCACGTGGTCGTGGTGGGCCGCTCCAACATCGTGGGCAAGCCGATGGCGTTCCTCCTGCTGCGGCGGGCGCCTGGGGGCAACGCCACCGTGACGGTGGCCCACAGCCGCACCGCCGACCTGGGCGCGGTGACTCGAACGGCCGACATCCTCGTGGTCGCCGTGGGGTGGGCCGGGCTCGTCACGGGCGAGATGATCAAGCCCGGCGCGGTGGTGATCGACGTGGGCACCAACAGAGTGGACGACCCGACCCGGGAGCGGGGCTACAAGGTCGTCGGCGACGTGGAGTTCGATTCGGCCAAGGAGGTGGCGTCGGCGATCACGCCGGTGCCGGGCGGCGTCGGCCCCATGACGATCGCGATGCTCCTGGCCAACACCGTCGAGGCCGCGGTCCGCCTGCGGGCGAAGGGCGTCGGTCCGTGAAGGCCGGCGGCGAGCGAGCCCCCGCGAGCTGGGCGTGACCGTGAACATCTCCACGGGGAGGACGCCCCGGATGCCGCCGCCGCGCCCCGGCCCCGCGAGCCGGGCGTGACCGCGAACATCTCCACGGGCGCTTGGTCCGTGAGGGCCGGCGGCGAGTGAGCCCCCGCGAGCCCGACCTCTTCTCCAGCGCGGCGGGCAAGGACCCAGGGCCTCGGTTGGTCGAAGACGGCGCCGGGCCCGGCCTGCGCGACGCGCCCAAGGAACGCCGGGCGCCCGCTCGGACGAACGAACTTCGCCTGCCCGGCCCGCGAGTCTGGTCGGTCGGCCAGGTCAACCGGGCGGCCCGCCTTCTGCTGGAGCAGTCGCTGCCCCGCATGTGGGTGTCGGGCGAGGTGGCCAACTTCAAGCGCCACCGCTCCGACCACCGCTACTTCACCCTCAAGGACGCGTCGGCCCAGCTTCGGTGCGTGCTCTTCCGCCGAGAGGCGGCCCGCCTGCCCATGGACCCCCGCGACGGGACGACCGTGCGCGTCTTCGGCCACCTGACGCTCTACGAGGCCGGCGGCGCCTACCAGTTCGTCGCGTCGAAGCTGGAGGCCGAGAGCGAGGGCGGGATGTGGAAGCTCGCCTTCGAGCGCCTTCGGAAGCGGCTGGAGGCCGAGGGGCTCACCGACCCGGCGCGCAAGCGGCCGCTGCCGACGTTTCCGCGGGCGGTGGGGGTGGTCACCTCGCCGGGAAGCGCTGCGCTGCGGGACATCGTGGCCGTCGTGCGCCGTCGCGCGCCCTGGGTGCGGCTGGTGGTGCGCGGCGCGACCGTGCAGGGGGAGGGCGCCGCCCTAGAGGTCGCCTCTGCCGTGGCCCGCCTGGGGGAGACCGATGTGGACGTGATCGTCGTCGCCCGAGGAGGGGGGTCGGTGGAGGACTTGTGGGCGTTCAACGAAGAGCCCGTCGCCAGGGCGGTCGCCGCCAGCCGGGCGCCGGTGGTCTCGGGAGTCGGACACGAGACCGACGTGACGATCTGCGACTTGGTGGCGGACGTGCGGGCCGCGACGCCATCCGCCGCGGCCGAGGCCGTCGTGCCCGAACGACGGGCGGTCGAGCGGATTCTCGACGCCTACGGCCTACGCTTGGGAAGAGCGCTCGCTTCCCGGGCCCGTTTCCACAGGGAGCGGCTGGAGCGCGGCGAGGACGCCCTCTTCCGCCGGGTCCGCCGTTTGGTGCCGGCGCGACGGGAACGCCTTGAACGAGGACGCGCCGCCATGGCCGGCGCCGTGGGCCGCCGCATCGACCGAGACGCTGTGCGCTTGGCCGGCGCGTCCGCCGCGATGGAGGCGCTGTCGCCCCTTTCGACCCTTGCGCGCGGCTACGCGGTCCCCCTGGACCGGAAGGGACGCCTCCTCCGCGGCACCGGCGACTTCGCGCCGGAGATGGCCTTCCGCCTTCGGGTCGTGGACGGGAGCGTGGCGTGCACGGTGACCGATCCCCCCGCCGGCGACGCGACCCAGGGCGAGCGACCGGCCGCCCGATGAGCGACGAAGCCCCGGCGAGGGACGCCGTTCCAGCGAGCGAAGCGGTTTCCGAGGTCGCCGAAATGGGACTGGAGGCCCGCCTGGCCCGGATCGAGGAGATCGCTCGGACGCTGGATTCGGACGCCCTGGGCTTGGACGAGGCGCTTGCGCTCTTCGAGGAAGGCGTCGCCCACGTTCGTCGCGCGAAGGCGCGCTTGGGCGCCGCAGAACTCAAGGTCGAGGAGCTCACCGCCACGGGAGAAGATGTCTGACCGCACGCGGATCGAGTCGGCGATCGAGCGGGCGTTGGGCGACTTGACCCAAGTGCTGCCGCCGCCGCTCGCGGAGGTCGCTTGGACCGGGGTCGCCAGCGGGGGGAAGCGCCTGCGCCCGATGCTGACGGTCGCCGCCTACGAGGAGGTGGGCGGCGTGCCGGCCGAGCCGGTCTACGACTTGGCGGCGTCGGTGGAGCTGATCCACGCCTACTCCCTCATGCACGACGACTTGCCCTGCATGGACGACGCTCCCCTGCGCCGGGGCGTCCCCACCCCTCACGTGGTCCACGGCGTGGCGTCCACCGCGCTGGCGGGTGCCGCGCTGATCCCCTGGGCCGCCGCCCGCGCCTACGAGGCCGCTTCCGCCGTCGGAAGGCCGCCCCCTGAAGCCGCCCGCATCGCCGAGCGCCTGCTGGAAGCGGCGGGTGCCGGGGGAATGATCGGCGGCCAGTTCCTCGACCTGCTGGCCGAGGGCCGGACCCTGGACGAGGAGGAGCTGTCGGTTCTTCACGGCCTCAAGACGGGCGCCCTTCTCTCCGCCTCCCTGGAGGTGGGGGCGATGGCGGCGGGCGCCGACGACGATCTGCTCGCGGCGGTGAGCGCGTTCGGGCGGCGCCTGGGGCTGGCGTTTCAGGTCATGGACGACGTGCTGGACGCCACCGCCTCCTTGGACGTCCTGGGCAAGCTGCCGTCGGACGAGGCGATGGCGAAGTCGACCTACGTGGCGCTTCTGGGCGTCGACGGCGCACGCAAGAGGGGAGGGCAGCTGGCGGCCCGGGCGGAGGCGGCCCTGGACGCGGCGGGCCTTGCGGCTCCCCGACTGAAGCAGCTGGCCCGGTTCGTGATCGAGCGACGGCGGTGACGGCCCCGCGCTCCCCCTCCACCGCCTTTCGGCGCATCGCGATCTTCGGCAAGGAGGCGCTCGGCCCCGCTTCCGGCCGACTTCGCGACGAGGGGCCCGGCCCGGCCGTCGCCCGCGCCTGTCGCAGCGTGGCGAAGGTGGCGGCCGAGTTCGGAGCGACCGTGACCGTCGAGCCCTCGCTGGCCCCGATCGTGGGCAGGGGCGCCGGCGTGGAGGCGGCAGCCGACGTGGCGTCCGCCGATCTGCTGATCTCGCTCGGAGGCGATGGAACCCTGCTTCGGGCGGCCCGCTCGGTCCTGGAGGACATTGTTCCCGGCCCGGAGGCAGTTCCCGGCTCGGAGCCGCCCCCCAGCCCGGAGGCGGCCCCCAGCCAGGCGGCTCCCAGCCCGGAGACGATTGCCAGCCTGGAGGCGGCTCCCAGCCCGGGGACGGTTTCCAGCCCGGGGACCGTTCCCCGCCAGGCGGCTCCCGGCCCGGAGACGGCTCCCAGCCCGGAGACGGTTCCCGGCTCGGAGCCGAACTCGCCTGGTCCGGAGCGCAACGTTCCCTTGTCTGACGACCGTGCGCCCGTCCCAGAACGCGTCCCCATCCTGGGAATCAACTTGGGAAACCTGGGCTTTCTCGCTTCCGTGGCCGCCGCCGAAGTGGAATCGGGCCTTCGGCGCGTCCTGCGGGGCGAGTACGAGATCGAGAAGCGGCGAACCCTCGAGGCTGAAGTGCGCCCCGCGCGTCCAGCCCCGGCGGCGCAGCACCAACCGGCCGGCCGCGTCGCCGACCGATTCCCGACGGTCCAGCGCTTCACGGCGCTCAACGACGTGGTCGTCCACAAGGCCGGCGCCGCGCGCGTGACTCGCCTGGACCTGTGGGTCGGAGAAGGCGAAGGTCGGCAGGAGATCGGCAGCTTTTCCGGCGACGGAGTCATCCTGGCCACGCCGACGGGCTCCACGGCGTACTCCCTTTCCGCCGGGGGGCCGATCGTGGTCCCGGAGCTCAACTGCTTCCTCGTCACGCCCATCCTTCCCCACACGCTGGCGGTCCGCCCCCTGGTCATGCCCGGCGACGAGGAGATCACCGTCACCATCCTGGACCGAGGCGAGCCTCTGCACCTCACCGTGGACGGCCGCGAGGGGACGGAGCTGCGGCCGACGGACCGAGTGGTGGTGCGGATGGGCCGCTCCCAGCTCCGCTTGGTCCGCCTGCCGAACCACTCCTTCTTCGCGACCCTCCGGCGGAAGCTGAACTGGGCCGTCAACCCTCCTGAAGGCCACTGACTCCACCCGCACCGTGCCACCATCCGCCTGACCCGTGATCGTCGAGTTGCGGATCCGCGACTTCGCGGTGATCGAGGAGCTGTCGGTGCCCCTGTCGCCGGGGCTGAACGTGGTCACCGGCGAGACCGGGGCGGGGAAGTCCATCGTGGTGGACGCGCTGGGGCTGCTCGTGGGCGGTCGCGCGGCGTCTTCGTCGGTGCGCGCCGGGCGGGAGAGGGCGGTGGTGGAAGGCGTGGTGGACATGAGCGGCCTCGACGGGGTCGCCCGTCGTCTGGCCGACCTGGGACTGGCCGGCGACGAGGAGCCGCACCTGCTTCTGCGCCGGGAGGTGCGGGCCGAGGGCCGGAGCCGAAGCTGGGTCAACGACTCGCCTGCGACCGCCGGCGCCCTTCGCAGCGTGGGCGAGGCGCTGGTGGACATTCACGGCCAGCACGAGCACCAGCGGCTCCTCGCGGGGGACTTTCAGCAGCAGGTCCTCGACGAGTTCGGCGGCTGCGCCGAGCTGGCCGACCGCGTGGCGGAAGCGTTCCGGCGCGCCGCCGAGCTGCGAAGGCGGCTGACCGGGGCCGAGTCTCGTCGCCGGGAGCTGGAGAGCCGAGCCGACTTTCTGCGCTTCCAGCTGGACGAGATCGAAGCCGCGAAGGTGGAGCCGGAGGAAGGGGAGCGGCTGCGCGTCGAGATCGCTCGCCTGGCCAACGCCGAGACCCTGGCCCGGGAGAGCGGCGCCCTTCACGAACTCCTGCACGCGGGGGAGGGCGCCGTGGCCGACCGCTTGGCCGACGCGACGGCCCGAGTGCGCCGCATGGGCGAGACGGACCCGAGCCTGGCCGCGCTGGTCGCCGCGCTGGAGGACGCCTACCACCGGGTGACCGACGCCGCCGGCGAGCTGGCGGCCTACGGCGAAGGGATCGAGCACGACCCCGCCCGCCTGGAGCTCCTCCGGGAGCGCGACGCCCTCCTCCACGCGCTGAAGCGGAAGTACGGCGCCACCGTGGAGGACGTGATCGCGACCGGCGAGGCCCTCCGGCGGGAGCTGGACGAGCTGAACGAGACCCAAGTGGACGCGGGCGCGCTGGCCCGGGATCTGGCGCAGGCCGACGCGGCCTGGAAGGACGCTGCCGAAGCCCTCTCGGCGCGGCGTCGCGAGGCGGCGGACCGCCTCTCCCAGGCTGCGAGCGCCCTCTTCCCCGGACTGGGATTGGAGGGCGGCCGCTTCCGCGTCCAGCTGGAGGAGCGCGGGGAGCCGTCGCCTCGAGGGCTGGAGCGGGTGCGCTTCACGGCCTCGATGAACCCGGGCTTCCCGCCGGGACCGTTGGCCAGGATCGCCTCGGGCGGGGAGCTCTCTCGGGTCATGCTCGCCCTCAAGTCTGTTCTGGCAGGAGTCGACGACGTGCCCGTCCTCGTGTTCGACGAGATCGACTCCGGCGTCGGCGGCGCCGTGGCGGCCCAGGTCGGCGATCGGCTTGCGGAAGTCGCCCAGGGGCGTCAAGTGCTCGTGGTCACCCACTTGGCCCGGATCGCCGCCCGCGCGTCGAGCCACCTGCTGGTGGAGAAGGACGCCGGCGGAGGCCGCGCAAAGACCTCGCTGCGCCGGCTCGGGCGCGAGGACCGGGTCCGCGAAGTCGCGCGGATGCTGGGAGGCGACCCGGACTCGCCACCGTCGCTCCGCCACGCCCGAGAGCTGCTAGGCCCGTGCGTGCCTAGCCCAGCCTAGCCCAGCCCATGGGTATGTCGGGCATGTGACGGCTCGCCGGGTCAGCGGTTCGCTGCTCGGCCGCCACTAGCCACCACCGGCTGGGCGAGCGTTGGGGTCAGCCCAGCGGTGCAGCCCCGGTCGTCTTTGTCCAGTGCCTGGAAAGCGACGGCTTGGCGTCGCCTTCGTCCACTACCGCCCCTCCGCGTCGCCGTTGCCGGCCACGGCCAGGAACTCGTCGGCAGTGTCGCACTCCACGACCGCGTCCCCGACCCGCGCCAGCTGCTCGGCGCTCATGGAGCGCAGCTGCTCCTCCAGCCGTCGCGCCGTCTGGGCCCCGAACCGCCGCGAAGCCAGCAAGATCGCTCGGCCTTCCGCGCGCCCCCGTTCGAGCCCCTGCTTGAGCCCCTGCTGGAGCCCCTGCTCCAGGCCCCGCTGCCGGTGGCCCTCCGCCCACTCCGCATAGGTCTGGCCCATCTCTTCCTCCTCCTTCGGTTGGATGATCTGCTCCACGATGTCCTCACGTGCCTCTTCCGGCGCGCCCACCTTACGCAGCCGCTCGTCCGTCCAGTCTGCGAACGCCTGCCGCTCTGTAAGATAGTCCGGGCCGGCCCACTGCTCCGCCATGCTCTGGTGCACCGCCGGAAAGTTCGTCCACGGGTCCTCCTCCAGCGCCGCGACCCAGCCCAGCACGCTCTCCCTGGGAAGCAACCCTTGCGCCAGCGCCGACCGCAAGTCAAGCAGCCCGTAGCCGTGAGTGGTCGCCAAGCCAGCGACCGCCCGCGCCACGACCGGCGACGGCTCCTCCCTGCTGGCCAGCCCGGCCAGCGTCGTCTCGGCCGTCCACGGCCGCGTGCCGGTGTAGACGACGAACGAGAGCACGAGGGGCATGGCGCCGTCGGGGTCGCGCTGGCGCTCGTGCGTGTGCAGCACCGTGTGGGCGGCCTCGCTGTAGCGCAGCGTCCTGAGGACCATGCCCGGATCGACGGAGGACTGGAACTCGAAGAGGAAGACGGCGGATCGACCGTCCTTGAACCGGACGCGCCAAGCGCAGTCGCAGAGCCGGCGCCGCAGGTCGGGGCCGACGGTCTCGGTGGGGAAGGGATCGACGGCCAGCAGGTCGAGCTGGTCGGCCCAGCACTTGGCCGCCAAGTCGCGGATGAGGGCCACGACGGCAGCCACGGTGTTGAAGAGGCGCTTGTAGCTCTGGTCGTGGCGGCGGCGTTCCAGCGTGGTGAGAGAGGGCGGTTCGCTGGTGGAAGGGTCCATTGCGGCGGCTCCGTTGCGTCCGAGACGAGAGGCGCTTCGGAGGCGTCGCGGACGGAGTTCCCCCGAAGCTGGCCGGGACGGTCTCCGGCTCTGGCCCAAGGATCTCACCGTGCGTGCGCCATTTCCATGGCTGGATGGGACAGATTTTTTTTCGTCTCTTCCGGGCTGGCCCCGGCGGCCCCCGGGCGTCGTCTGAATCCCTATCAGCCGCCCCAGACTCCTACGTAGACCCGGAAGCCCGCCTCCAGGGAACCGGTCACCGGCACGCTGGTTCCGCTGCCCGCTACGACCTGCCGATAGACGGCCCGCACTTCGAAGGGCCGCCGCCGCGCGTCCTCCGGTTCCTGCCGGGCGCCCCTGCCGAATCCGGACCGCGGCGAGCCCAGCCGGCTGTAGACGATCCCCGCGACGACTCGGCCTGTCGAGGCGCCGCTTCCAGGCACCAGGACGTTCGGGTCCAGAGCGGAGACGGGACCCGTGGACGGCTCGGGAGCGGCAGAGGAGCCGTCTCCCTCGATCGGGTCCGCCGCCCACAGCGCGAAGGAGTCCTCTCCCTTGCTGAAGTGCCGGTAGCCCGCCACCAGCGTGACGGCCCCGGCGATCCTGAACCATGGCGCGACCTCGGCGAAGAAGTAGTCGCCCGGGTTCCACTCCAGGCGGGCCAAGGTGGCTGCCGGTGCCATGGCGTAGCCCGGGTCGAACACGCGCCGCTCGGTGATCCCGGGCAGCTGGACGCCGTAGCGCAGGTCGGTCCACAGCCCCAGCCGGTCCCGCCAGCTGCCGTTCAGCCAGCCCCGCACTTCCACGTCGGTCTGGCGGTCGCCCGAGCCCATGTCCAGGAAGTTGGCCGGATCGTCCTGCGTGCCGGTGGGGAGCCTGACCAGAGTCCCCGCGCCTGCGGTCAGCGTGTAGCCGGGCTCGGTCTTGTCGAGCCAGCGCGCGTCGGCGCGAAGCTCCAAGTCGCCCAGCATCCAAAGGGAGCGCCACCCCGCGAAGGGAAAGTTCCCCGCAGTGCCGTACGCCGGGATGGTCGCGAAGTCCTGCAGGTCCTCCGTCGAGAAGGGCGCGTCGGCGAGGGGCAGGGCGCCGGGCAAGGCTGCTCCTGCGGCTTGGAACGCCTCGGCGAACTCGGCCAGCCGCGCCCGCAGCGCCATGCCGGCCGCCGAGCCCGCCAACGGCGCCACCGGACTCCCGTACATGACGGACAGTGCCCGATGAAACGACCGCGACCCCGACAGGACGGCCGTCGCGTCCCGGCAGCTCGTGGACGTCGGGTCGGCCGCGCAGAGACCGGCCCGGTACGAGTCGTATCCGTCGACGGAGGCGTCCAGACGCGACAGGAACCTGGAGACTTCGGCAGGGTCGTCGAGCGCCGGGCTGAACCCCGCGTTGGCGCTGGCCGAGTCCGAGGCGAAGTGGAAGACGAACTCGGTCTCGTTCCGAACGAACGCCGCCGAGGCTCCGACGGAGAGCCAGTCGAACACTCCCACGTCCAGCGACACCGGCAGCCGCACCGAGTTCTTCTCGACCGACGAGGTCATCACGCCCAGGCTGGCCGCGTAGTCCCCCCCGATCGCGTCGCGCACCGCCGCCTCGAACCCCGCCAGCGTGGGAAAGATCGCCGGACCCACGTCCCCGCTGAAGAAGCTCGCCAGAGAACGCGAACCGTCGCCTGCCACCGTCGCGCTCCTTGCCCCCGGCAAGCCGCCGTAGACGCTCGTGAACGACGAGTAGCCAGTGCCGAAGTCCAGCCGCACCATGCCGCGGGGGACCAGAGGCGGGTACGGCTCCTGGGCGGCCGACGGCGCGAAGGCCGGCGCGGCAACGGACAACGCCAAGGCGCCGGCAAGGACGGAAGCGGTACGGGTCAGGGCGAGAGCCAGCGTTGCGGGAAGTCGGATCGGCCTCTGCGGGAGCGTCGAGTCGATGGAGACGGAGGGCTGGGCCGTATCGGGCCGAAAGATAACCTTGACGGGCGCGGGCGATTTTCGTACCGTCATACCCCCGGCGCCGGCGCGCCAGCTCGGCCCGGGGATGCAAATCCATCTGGGATTCTGGGAGCCTAGCGGCCAGCGGGAATCCCAGCCCCATGCGGGAATAGCTCAGTTGGTAGAGCACCACCTTGCCAAGGTGGGGGTCGCCGGTTCGAGTCCGGTTTCCCGCTCTTGCGAACAAAGGGGGCGGCGGCCGTTGCCGTGCGCCCCCTTTCGTGTCGGCGCCGTAGCCAAGTGGTAAGGCGGAGGTCTGCAAAACCTCTATTCGGCGGTTCGAATCCGCCCGGCGCCTCTGCGATTCGGGCACCAGCCCAGATCTCCGGGGACTATTGCCGCCCCATGGGCACTCGCGCCGACAACGCCGCCATGGCCTACATCCGACACGCCTTGCCGGAGGACGAGGGACCAGAGGCGGCGGCCCTTCGGGCGCGTCTCGCTGGACCAGGCGGGCTGGACCACATTCTGGCCGTCCACTCCCTGAACCCGCCGTCGCTGGAGCACCACTACGTCCTGTACAGCCACCTGATGCGGGGGCCGTCGCCGCTTTCCCGCGCCCAGCGCGAGATGATCGCCGTCGCGGTGTCGGCCGAGAACGACTGCTTCTACTGAATCAACCACCACGGGGCGGGTCTCCGTCGGCTGGCAGGCGTCGAGTTCGCCAAAGCTCTTGCCCGGGGGCGGCGGCCTGCATCTCTGGACGCGCGGGACGTCGCCATGCTGGCGTACGCCGTCAAGCTCACCCGCGACCCCGGCGGCATGACCGCCGGCGACGTCGAGACCCTTCGCCGGGCGGGCTTCGACGACCCGGCGATCCTGGACATCTGCCAAGTGACGGCGTACTACGCCTACGTGAACCGCCTGGCCGACGGCCTGGGGGTCGAGCTGGAGGAGCGCTGGTGCCCGGAGGAGCTGGTGCTGTCCCGCAGCGAGTTCGAAGCGATCCGAGCCGAGAAGCGCGTACCCCGGGTGGAGCAGACCGGCAACTTGGGCTCCCCTCCGCGACGCCCTTCCGCCGTGCAGCCGACAGCGCCAGCGACCTCGTGATCGTCCTGGACGGCTGCGGGCTTGATCTGGCCCAGATCGAAGCCGTTGCCTGCGAGCGGGCCGCCGTTCGGCTCGACGAAGACGCAAGGGCGCAAGTGCGTCGCTCCCGCGCCACCTTGGAACGGCTGCTGGAGGAGGACGTTCGCGTGTACGGGGTCACCACCGGCTTCGGGCGATTGGCCGACGTGGCGGTTGCCCGCGACGACCAGCGCGCCCTGCAACGGAACTTGGTGCGAAGCCACGCGGCCGGGACGGGACGCCCGCTCTCGGTCGAAGAAGTCCGAGCGGTTCTGGTCCTCCGCGCCAACGCGCTGGCCCGGGGCCACTCGGGCGTGCGGCTCGTGGTGGTGGAGCGGCTGATCGAGATGCTCAACCGCGGCGTCCACCCGGTCGTGCCGGAGATCGGGTCGGTGGGCGCCAGCGGCGACTTGGCCCCCCTGGCCCACGTGGCTCTGGCGCTCACGGGCGAGGGCAGGGCCCAAGGACCGGACGGCGAAGCCGAAGCGGCCGAAGTGCTGGCGGAGGCCGGCATCGCGCCCCTGGAGCTGGCCGAGAAGGAGGGAGTCGCCCTCGTCAACGGCACCCAGGCGACAACGGCCGTGGGCGCCCTCGCCCTGCGGCGCTTTGCCCGCGCCCTTGACGCGGCGGACGTGGCGGGGGCCGCCAGCCTGGAAGGGCTCATGGGCACGCCCGACGCCTTCCGCCCCGAGATTCACGCCGTCCGCCCCCACCCGGGCCAGGCGGCCAGCGCGGCTCGACTGTGGGAGCTCCTCCAGGACTCGGAGATCCGCGAGTCCCACCGCCACGACGACCCCCGAGTGCAGGACGCGTACTCGCTCCGCTGCATGCCCCAGGTCCACGGGGCTGCCCGCGAAGCGCTGGAGTACGCGTCGCGGATCGTCGCCACCGAAGCCAACTCCACCACCGACAACCCGCTGGTGCTGCCGGACGCCGCCGCCGAACCGGCGCCGACCGCCGGACCAACGCCCGCGGCCAAGCCGGAGCGCGCCCTGGGCGCGGTGCTGAGCGGCGGCAACTTCCATGCCCAGATCGTCGCCCAGTGCCTCGACCTGGCGGCGATCGCCGCCGCCGACGTGGCCTCGATCTCCGAGCGCCGGACCGACCGTCTCCTCAACCCCGACCTCTCGGGGCTGCCGGCCTTCCTCACGCGCCGGCCCGGCGTCTGCTCCGGCTTCATGATCGCCCAGATCACCGCCGCCGACGCGCTGTCGGAGATGCGCGTACTGGCCACGCCCGCCAGCGTGGACTCGGTGCCGACCAGCGCCTCGCGCGAGGATCACGTCTCCATGGGAATGGCGGCGGCCCGCAAGTTCCGCCGAAGCATGGAGCTGCTGGAGACGGTGCTGGCAGTGGAGCTGCTGTGCGCCGCCCAGGCCGTCGAGTTCCACCGCCCGCTCCGGGCCGGTCGCGGGGTCGAAGAAGCCGTGGCGGCGGTGCGCCGGTGCTCGCCTCCGCTGGACGAGGACCGGTCGCTGGGCGACGACTTGGAGGCGGTCGCCGAGATGCTTCGCGAAGGGGACTTCGCCGCCGCCCGGATCGAAGGAGAGACCGAAGGAGACAGCGCATGACCAACGGGAACACGGCCGACACGGCGGCTGCGCCGGCTGCCCGCACCGTCCGCGCCCCCAGGGGCGCCGAGCTCCGGTGCAAGGGCTGGACTCAAGAGGCGGCCCTTCGGATGCTCATGAACAACCTGGACCCGGACGTCGCCGAGAACCCCGACGAGCTGGTGGTCTACGGCGGGACCGGCAAGGCGGCGCGGAGCTGGGCCGCCTTCGACGCCATCGTCGCCGCGCTCCGGGAGCTGGAGGACGACGAGACGCTGCTCGTCCAGTCCGGCAAGCCCGTGGGCGTCTTCCGCACCCACCGCCACGCGCCCCGGGTCCTCATCGCCAACGCCAACTTGGTGGGCCGATGGGCGACCTGGGACCACTTCCACCAGCTGGAGCGCGCAGGGCTGACGATGTACGGGCAGATGACCGCCGGCTCGTGGATATACATCGGCACCCAGGGCATCCTTCAAGGCACCTACGAGACCTTCGGCGCAATGGCCCGGACCCACTTCGACGGCTCGCTGGCGGGGCGGTGGATACTCACGGGCGGGATGGGGGGAATGGGCGGCGCACAGCCCCTGGCCGCCACGATGAACGGCGCGGCGGTGCTGGTGGTGGAGGTGGACCCTCGACGGATCCGCCGGCGGATCGAGACCCGCTACTGCCAGCGCATGACGGCCGACCTGGACGAAGCCCTGCGGTGGATCGGGTCGGCGACTCGCGACGGCCGCGCCCTTTCGGTCGGGCTGGCCGGCAACTGCGCCGAAGTGCTGCCCGCCCTGCTGGAGCGGGGCGCCACGCCGGATGTCGTCACGGACCAGACCTCGGCCCACGACCCCTTGAGCTACATTCCGGCGGGCTGCACCGTCGCCGAAGCCGCCGCGCTCCGCGAGAGCGACCCGGAGGAGTACCGGAAACGGTCGACGGCGTCGATCCGGACGCACTGCGAAGCAATCGTCGAGATGTCGCGCCGGGGCGCCGTGGCCGTGGACTACGGCAACAACTTGCGGGGCTGCGCCAAGGAGGCGGGCTTCGCAGAGGCGTTCTCGTATCCCGGGTTCGTGCCGGCGTACGTGCGGCCGCTCTTCTGCCAGGGGAAGGGACCGTTCCGCTGGGCGGCCCTCTCCGGCGACCCTGCCGACATCCACCGCACCGACGACCTGGCGCTGGAGCTCTTCCCCGAGGACGACCACCTGGGGCGCTGGATACGCCTGGCTCGGGAGCAGGTCGCGTTCCAGGGGCTTCCGGCACGGATCTGCTGGCTGGGGCAGGGCGAGCGCGCCCGCTTCGGGGTCGCGCTCAACGACTTGGTGGCCCGAGGCGAGGTGGGCGCGCCGATCGTCATCGGCCGCGACCACCTGGACACGGGCTCGGTGGCGTCGCCGTACCGGGAGACGGAGGCGATGCGCGACGGCACCGACGCCGTGGCCGACTGGCCCGTCCTGAACGCGCTGCTGAACACGGCTTCGGGCGCGAGCTGGGTGTCCTTCCACCACGGCGGCGGCGTGGGGATCGGCGACTCCCTCCACGCCGGACAGGTCTTGGTGGCCGACGGGACCCCGGAGATGGCCCTGCGGATCGAGCGCGTCCTGACCAACGACCCTGGAATCGGCGTCGCCCGCCACGCCGACGCGGGCTACGCGGAGGCGGTCGCGACGGCTCGCGCCGCCGGGATCAAGCTCCCAATGGGCTCGTAGTGCTCCCTATGGGCCCGAAGGGTTCGTGACCGGCCCCAGTCGCCGCGCGGCCTTGCCGAACGCCCGGGCGATCTCCTCCTCCCGCGGATGCCGGCCGTCCTCGATCACCTGGACGCCGCCCACGAAGACGTGCCGCACGGGGCTGTCGGTTCCCGAGAACACCCACGAGTCCAGCACGGCGCGCCCGTCGCGCCCCACCAGCGCCGGATGGTCCGCGTCGAGGACCACGAAGTCGGCCCTCCGTCCCACCGTCGCCTGCCCTCCGTCCCACGCCAGCGCTTGGGCGCCGTGGCGCCAAGCCCGATCCAGCAACGCGCCGCCCGGCCCGGCAAGAACGTTCCGGCCCGACGCCGCCGAGTCCGGCGCCCCCTCGTGCGCCGCCGTGCTTCGGGTCCGCAGGACCAGCCGCTGGCCGTAGTCCAGCAGTCGGAGCTCCTCCACGGGGCTGCGGGAGACGTGACTGTCGGTCCCGATCCCGAACCGCCCTCCGCAGCCGACGAAGGACGCAAGCGGGAAGAGCCCGTCGCCCAGGTTGGCCTCGGTCGTGGGGCACAATCCGACCACGGCCCGGCTCGCGGCGATCCCCCGCACCTCGGAGTCGGCGACGCGGGTGGCGTGGACCAGACACCAGCGGTCGTCCACCGGCGCGTTGTCCAGCAGCCACTCGACGGGGCGAGCGCCCCTGGCCGCCAGGCACTCGCGCACCTCCCGCTCCTGCTCCGCGACGTGAATATGCACGGGCGACCGACCGGCGCGCGGCGCTCCGAGCGATCTTCGGCGGGGCGAACGCCCGCCCTGCATCTGCGCCCCAGGCGACTCGCGGCCGGACGACGGGCCGCCACCCTCGCTCGCAGGTGCCACGGGCGACGGGGCAGTTCGCGATGGCGACTCTCGACTGGACGACGGGCCGCCGCCCTCGCTGCTCTCCAGGAAGTCGGCGATCCGCGCGAACGACTCGCTGGACACTGCGCGCAAGCTGTGGACCGCCCATCCCAGGCGTCGTCCGGCCCGGTCGTGGTCGGAGCGACTGCCCTCGCCGGCGCCGCCCAAGTCGGGACCGAGGGCCTCCCGCAGGCGCACGACCCCTTCCAACTCCATCTGGAAGCGCCGCTGTCCCTCCTTGAGCGGCTCCGCGGCGAACCCCCCCGTCTCGTACACGACGGGCATGTGGACAAGCCCGATCCCGGCCTGGGTCGCCGCCCGAAGTATGCGCCGGCTCGTCTCCGCCTCGTCGTCGTACGCGCCGCCGCCGGGCGGGCGGTGCAGGTAGTGGAACTCGCCCACGCAGGTGAAGCCGGCCTTCAGCATCTCGACGTACAGCTGGGCGGCGACCGCTTCGATGTCGTCGGGCGAGATCCTCTCCAGAAAGCGGTACATGACTTCGCGCCAGCGCCAGAACGAACTTGTCCGGCGACCAGTTCTCCCGCCGCCCTCCGCCAACCCGGCCATCGCCCGCTGGAAGGCGTGGCTGTGAACGTTCGGCACGCCGGGAACCGTCCACCCCGGGATCCGGGCGCTGCCGTCGCCCCCGTCGGCGGGCGCCCGCGAGCGGATCCGGCCCTCTTCGTCTACCCGGACCAGGACGTCGCGCCGCCACCGGCCGCCCTCCAGCAGCCGGTCGAAGCGGAGGATCAAGGACGGCGAGCCCGTTCCCCTGCCGTAGGCCGTAGAGGGTCGACCTGGTACGACCAGTGGAGCGAGCCGTCAGCCGCCGCGGCGACGAGCCGGCTTTCGGGTTGGCTTGCCCTTGGGCGGCGGCGGACGACGAGCGGGCCGAACCTTGGGCGCAGGGCGCTTGGCCGGTGCCGGTCGGGCTTTGGGCGGCGACCTGCGAGGCGCGGGCCGAACCTTGGTCGATGGCCGCCCCGCAGGTGAGGGTCGGGCCCTTGCTGTGGGCCTGGTGCCCACCGCCGGAGTCGGGCGAGTCCGGGCCGTCGGACGAGTCCGGGCAGTCGGACGAGTCCGGGCAGTTGGCCGGTTCCGACTCGGCGCCTCCGGTCGCACTGCTGGCCGAGTTCGTGCGGTCGGCCGGGGATGTGCGGCTGGCCGGGGACGCGCGGTCGGCCTGGTCCGCGCCTCCGGCCGAGTTCGCGCAGTCGGTCGGGTTCGCGCCTCCGGCCGAGTTCGTGCGGTCGGCCGAGTTCGCGCAGTCGGTCGGGTCCGCGCCTCCGGCCGAGTTCGCGCAGTCGGTCGGGTCCGCGCCTCCGGCCGAGTCCGCGCGGTCGGTCGGGTCCGCGCCTCCGGCCGAGTCCGCACCGTCGGCCTGGTCCGCGCCTCTGGCCTGGTCCGCGCCGTCGGCCGTGCTTGCGGCGTCTGGGCGCCGATGCGGCTCCGGGGCCGGGCTCGTCTGGTGGCCGTGTCCTCCGGCCTGGCCCGGCGGCCGGTCTCGGGCTGGAGCACATCCCTTCCGACGTCCCTGGGCACCGCTTTGGAAACGGGCCGCTCGGGGCCGTTGTCCGTCACGTAGACCCTCGGATCGACCTTGTAGCGGGGACCGAACAGGGGCGATCGGCGCACCGCTCGGCCCGCCCCCGGGTGGACATCCCTGACCGCGTACCGACGGTAGCCGTACCCTGGACGGTAGTCGTAGTCGTACTCCCACCCGCTCCAGCGGCCGTAGTCCCACCAGCCGACGGGTCCCCACAGATGCCGACGCGAGATCCGCCCGAAGCCGAAGCTGAAGGAGGGCCCCCACCAGATGCTCGGACCGCGGAACCAGAAACCCGACACCGGCGGCCGGACGTAATGCGACCATCGCCCGAAGCCGCCCCATGAGCATCCCATCCGGGGGCCGGTCCACGGATCGAACCATGGGTCGTGCCAGAAGGGGTCGTGCCAGAAGGGATCGTAGAGGTCGTCCCAGCAGCTCGAGTGGACGAACGCCGGATCGACCCGGTACCAGTGGCCGTGGGCGCCAGTGCTCCAGTACCCGAGGGAAAGCCCCCACACCGAATGTCCCAGGCCGCCGTTGGCCGCCAGCTCGATTCCCGACGTCGCGTGGTCGGCGACTTGGGCCGCCGCCGGCGTCGCCGCTGGAGCGAGCAGCGAGCACGTCGCCAGCATGATCCTTGCCCTGTGCCTCATGCGATCACCCTCCGTTCCCCTGTGTGAACGAGTCCGACGTCGCACGAAATGACTGCAATAAACGTGCCAACAGCAACGCGCCGAGTCAAGGCAAGCCCCTCGGTCGTCGGAGCCGGTTCCACCGTCGCCGGGCTTGGCTCCCCTGTCCATTTTCTGCGACAGCATCTGACCTGTTTCTTGGACACCCGGCGGACAACCGACGACGAGGCCAAGGCCCTTCGCGCCGACGCCCTTCGCCTCCCTCTCCTTCCCTCCGCCCTTGCCAACGGCGCGCAGAACGTCAACCTTGTTGCATGCTGTTCGCGCCAGCCGGTGTGGAAACCCGGCGGCGCCTGCATGGACGCCTCGGTTCAAGTCTACCGCTGTTCGTTGCGACTGTTGCGACCCACGGCCAGACGCCGGCCCGACGGCGGAACTCGCTTCATTTTCGTCAGCACTCAGCCGGAAAAGCGCAGAAGATCGTGAGCGATCAGCCTCTCCCGACATCCCAAGACCTCGATACGCAAGCCCGGACGGAAGCGGCGCCGCTCGACCGGGCTCCGACTGTCGACCGGCCCGAGACGGACCAAGCTCCGGCCGCCGACCAAGCTCCAGTGCCGGAACGCACTCCGGCGGCCAGCCAGGCTCCAACGGCCGATCCGGCGGCCAGCCAGGCTCCAGCGGCTCCGGTGCCCGACCAAGCTTCAGTCGCGGAACGCATTCCGGCGGCCGACCGGGCTCAAGCGGTCGATCTGGCGGCCAGCCAAGCGCCGATGGCCAGCCAGGCTCCAACGGCCGATCCGGCGCCCGACCAGGCTCCCACGGCCAGCCAGGCTCCCACGACCGACCCGGCTCCCACGCCCGACCAGGCTCCCACGGCCGACCAAGCTCCGGCCACCACCCAAGCCCCAACAGCCGACCCGGCGTCCGCGGGCCAAGCCGCCTCCGCAGGCCCGCCGCCCATGGGCGGTCCGAACGAGCCGAGCGGTCGTCCCGCCAGCCGTCGCAGGCGGAGGGCCCGGGGCAGGGGCCGTCGGCGCAGGGGCCGCAGAAGCCCGGACGGGCCTGGGTCGAAGGTCTCGCCCGCCGAGCCCGAGGAGCGGCAGCCGGGGCAGTACCTGGGGGTCCTGGAGGTCCTGGGACGAGGGTCGGGCTTCATCCGCCGTCCCGACGACGGGTACGTGCCCGGCAACGACGACGTCTACGTCGGCTCGCGCCTAATCCACCGCTTCGGCCTGCGGACCGGCGACGAGCTCTCGGGGACCGCGGGCCGCCGGCCGCGCAACGGGAAGAACCCCCCGCTCCAGTTCCTGGACGAGGTGAACGGCGGCCCCCCCGAGGAGGCTGCCAAGCGCCTCGACTTCAACCGCTTGAGCGCCATGCACCCCAAGGAGCAGCTCAAGCTGGAGTGCGGCCGAAGCTTCGCCGGCGAACCCGACATGACGAACCGGGTGATCGACTTGTTCTGCCCGCTGGGGAAGGGTCAGCGCGCACTGATCGTGGCCCCGGCCAAGGCGGGGAAGACCACGGTCCTCCAAGCCGTCGCCGAAGGGATCGTCAGCAACCACCCGGAGTGCGAGCTGATGATCCTCCTGGTGGACGAGCGCCCCGAGGAGGTCACGGAGATGGAGGCGTGCGGCTTCGGAGAGGTGATCGCGTCCACCTTCGACCTGACCCCGGAGCGTCACTGCAACGTGGCCGAGATGACGCTGGAGCGCGCGCGGCGACGGGTGGAGGCGGGCAAGGACGTGGTGATCATCCTCGACTCGATCACCCGCCTGGCCCGTGCCCACAACACCGTGGAGGAGGGGAGCGGCCGGACCCTCTCCGGCGGGCTCGACGCCAACTCCCTCGAGAAGCCCAAGCGCTTTCTGGGGAGCGCCCGGCTGATCAAGGAGGAGCAGGGGGGCGGCTCCCTCACGATCATCGCCACGGCCCTGGTGGACACGGGCTCCCGGATGGACCAAGTGATCTTCGAGGAGTTCAAGGGGACCGGAAACAGCGAGCTGGTCCTGAGCCGCGAGCTGGCGGACCGGCGGATCTTTCCCGCAATCGACATCAAGTCGTCCGCCACTCGGAAGGAGGAGCTGCTGCTCTCCCACCCGGCCCTCGTCGTTTCCCGAGCAATGCGGCGCCAGCTCTCCAGCTCCTTTCCCGCCGAGGCGATGGACGAGCTGCTGCGGGTCATGCGCCAGACCGGCTCCAACGACGAGCTGATCGAAGTGGCGAGGGAGCGGCTGTAGGCCAAAAGCCGTCCGCGGACGCCGGCTATCGCGACTCGGCCGCGCCCTTCAGCCGCCGCAGGCTCTCTTCCAGCTGCCTCCCCTGGGAGTTCTCCATACCCAGGGCCGTCCATCCCATCAACGGGTTCCGTCCCAGGTCGGCCCGCTCGGTCCACTCCACGGTCGAACCGCCGGGCCGCGCGGCGACGGTCAGCGTTCCCTCGAAGCGGATCGCGCCGTCCTCCACCTCGACCAAGTAGCCGACGCTCCGGGGCGGGTCGGCGGCCACGATGGCGAGGAAGCCCGAGCCCATCCGGGGATCGTCCCAAGTACGACGCGCCCCAGGACCGGACGACGGTCCCTCGACGCGGGACTCGACTTCTCCCCAGGGCGTCCACTCGGCCCAGGCTTCCAGGTCGTTCAGCAGAGGGAAGACGGCTTCCGGCGCCGCGTCGATCTCGACGGAGCGAGCGACCTCCACCGTTCCGGGCAGAAGGAAGCCCGTAGCCAGGAACGCGGTCAGCAGCAGCGCCAGCGCGCCAAGGACCCGGGCCGCCCACCGAGCCGGAGAGGCCGCGCCGCCTCGGTGCCTCGGACCGCCCGACCCTGCGCCGAAGGAGGGCGCCCCCGCTCCGCCGGTCAGCACGCCCCGTCCGCCTCGCAGCGCGCCGCCAGCCACTCGGCCAAGCCGGACCACACCACGGCCGCCACGGCCTCGTGGCCCTCGGCGTTGGGGTGGATGCCGTCGGACTGGTTGAGTTCGGGGACCGCCGCGACGCCCTCCAGCAGGAACGGCACGAAGTGCGCGCCCGACTCGGCGACGACCTGCCGGTAGGCGTCCCGAAAGGCGTCGGTGTAGAGGGGACCCAGGTTCGGCGGCGCCTCCATTCCCGCAACCACGATCCCGGCTTCCGGCCGGTGCCGGCGCGTCTCCCGGACGATCCACTCGAGGTTCTCGCGGAGCGCGTCGGGACTGCGGCCCCGGAGCCCGTCGTTGGCGCCCATCTCCACGAAGAGGGCCGCCAGCGCGTCGCCGTGGAGCTCCAGCAGCCCCGGCAGGCGGGTCCGCCCTCCGGCGGAGGTGTCGCCGCTGACGCCGGCGTTGACGACTTGGTACCGCCATCCGGCCTCGGCCATGCGGACGCCGAGGCGGGCGGGGTAGGCCAGCTCCGGGTCGTCCAGGCCGTAGCCGGCGGTGAGGCTGGTGCCCAGGAACACGATCCGAGGACCGGCGGTCGCCGCCTCCCGGACTGTACCGGACGCCGCGCCTTCGACAGCTTCAGATGTTTCGGCGACGTCGGTCCGGCCCGGAGGGTTGGGGTCGGCGCACCCTCCGCTTCCGCCCCCCAGCGCGAGCCCAGCCGCGAAGACGAGGACGCTTCTGGCCCACCCAACGAAGCACGCCGCCGCCGGCTCGGCGCTCGCCGAGACCCCGGCGCGCCCCATGATCGAGGCCCAGGGGCTTTCCAGAACCTTCATGAGCGGCGGCAGGCCCCTGAAGGTGCTGCACGAAGTGGACCTGGCGATCGAGGCTCGGGCCTTCGTGGCGGTCGTGGGTCCGTCGGGAAGCGGTAAGACGACACTGCTGGGTCTCCTTGCGGGACTGGACCGTCCCACGACGGGCAAGGTCCTGCTGGACGGCCGCGACGTCCACGCTCTCACGGAAGATCAACGGGCTCGCTTCCGGGTCAACCGGATCGGCTTCGTCTTCCAGACGTTCCACCTCCTGCCGACGCTGACCGCGCTGGAGAACGTGCTGGTCCCCCTCGAGCTGGCCGGACGCGACCGCCTGCCCGACGGCTCCGGGGCCAGGGAGCGCGCCGCCGCTCTGCTGGAGCGGGTGGGACTGGCCGACCGCGCGACCCACTACCCGGTCCAGCTCTCGGGCGGCGAGCGGCAGCGGGTCGCCCTGGCCCGAGCCTTCGCCAACCAGCCGCGCATCCTCTTCGCCGACGAGCCCACCGGCAACCTGGACGCGCAGACCGGCGCCCGCGTCGCCGCCCTGATGCAGGAGCTGAACCGCGACGCCGGCACGACCCTCGTGCTGGTCACCCACGACCTGGAGCTGGCCGCCCGCGCCGGACGCGTGATCCGGCTGGCCGGCGGCCGGATCGAGTAGCCGGGAGATGGCGCCCTTCCCGCTGCGGATGGCCTCTCGGGAGTGGAGGCACGCGCTGCGCAGGCTGGGCGTGTACATGGCGTCGATCACCGTGGGGGTCGCGGCGCTGGTCGCCCTTCACTCCTTCCGGGACGACGTGGTGCGGTCGATCCACGCCGAGAACCGCTCTCTGCTGGGGGCCGACGCCCGGCTGAGCGGCAACCGACCGGCGCCGGACTCGGTGCAGGTCGTGGTGGACTCGCTGGTCGCGCTGGGGGCCGACGCCGCCAGGGTCACCAGCTTGATCTCGATGGCGCTGGCCGAGGAGAGCGGACGGACGCGGCTCGTTCAGGCCCGGGGCGTGGAGCCGGGCTTCCCCTTCTACGGCGAAGTGGCCACCGACCCGCCGGGGCTCTGGGGCGAGCTGGCCGCTCCCGCCGACGCGCCCGCCGCCTCCGACGAAGCCGCCCTGTCCGAGTCCGCCCTTCCCGAGGCCACGCCTAGCGGCGACCGCCCCCTCGCGCTGGTGGACCCGTCGCTCCTGGCGCAGCTGGACATGGAGGTGGGGCAGGGGATTCGCCTGGGCGCCGTGGAGTTCGAGGTGGCCGGCACGGTGGACGGGCTCCCCACCGACATCGGCTTCCAGACGGCCGTCGGCCCCCGGGTCTTCGTGGCCTTCCATCTCCTCGAAGCGACGGGGCTCCTGGCCCGGGGCAGCCTGGCGCGCCACCACGTCTACCTGCGGCTCCCGGCGGGAGTGGACCCCGACGAAGTCGAGGAAGCCCGCGAGGACGTGTTGCGGGCCACCGGCATCTGGATGCGGACTCCGGAGGAGCAGGCCCGCTCCCTGACGCGCTCCGCGGACTTCCTGGCCGACTTCCTGTCGCTCGTGGGCTTGGCGGCGCTCTTGCTGGGCGGCGTGGGCGTGGGCAGCGCCGTGGCCGTGTACGTCCGAGGAAAGCTGGACGCGGTGGCGCTGCTTCGCTGCCTGGGGGCGACCCGGCGACAGGTCTTCGCCACGTACCTGCTCCAAGCCGCCGCGATGGGGTTCCTGGGATCGGCGGTGGGCGTTGCGGGCGGAGTGGCCGCCCAGAGGTGGCTGCCGATGCTGATCCGGGACGTTCTTCCGGTGCCCGTCGCGGCGTCCGTCTCCTTCGGGTCGGTGGCCTTCGGCCTGCTTCTGGGCACCTGGGTGGCCGTCGTGTTCGCGCTGATCCCCCTCCTCACGGTGCGCAGGGTCTCTCCCCTTCAAGCCCTCCGTCACGTCGCCGAGGCGCCGCCCCGGGCGGACCCGGCCCGATGGGGCGCCGTCGCCGCCGTCGCCGTCACGGTCCTGGCGCTCACCCTCTTCGAGGCGCCCTCGCCGGTCGCGGGCTTGGCGTTCGCGACGGCGCTCGCCGCTGTGGCCGGCGTCCTGTGGAGCGTGGCCTGGGGGCTCGCCTGGGCCACCCGGCGGTTCTTTCCGCGCCGCGCCGCCTACACCGTTCGGCAAGGAGTCGCCAACCTCTTCCGCCCTGGCAACCAGACGGTAGCCGTCACGCTGGCTCTCGGCTTCGGCGTGCTTGTGGTGGGGGTGATCGTGCAGCTGCAGCGCAACTTGGTTCGCGAACTGTCCTTCGACCAAGGCCCCGACGGCTTCAACATGCTGGTCTTCGACGTGCAGCCGGACCAGGAGGACGGAGTGCGGGCGCTCCTGGAGGCCAGGGCCGGGGGCGACGCGACGCCGGTGCCCGTCGTGACCGCCCGGATCGCCGCCGTGAAGGGCCGAGCCGTCGAGGACATCCTGGCCGACAGCGCACGCGAGAACCGGCCGCCCCGCTGGGTCCTGCGGCAAGAGCACCGAGCCACCTACCGCGGGGAGCTGAGGGCCAACGAGACGATCCTGGCGGGCGAGTGGTGGCACGGAGCCTTCGGCGACTCCGCGGGCGCGCCCGCCCGGGCTGGACGCCTTCCCGGAGCCGCTTCGGACGCCGCCGCGGGCGCGCCCGCCCGGGTCTCGGTCGAGGAAGAGCTGGCCGAGGACCTGCGGGTGGGCGTGGGCGACGAGATCACGTGGATGGTGGGCGGCGTGGAGTACCCGTCGGTCGTAGCCAACGTGAGGGACGTGGACTGGGCTGGGTTCGACGCCAACTTCCTGGCGGTCTTCGAGCCGGGAGCGATGGAGGACGCGCCCCGAACCACCGTCTTCCCCGCCAACATGCCGCATGAAGAGGCGAGGCTGGCGTTTCAGGAAGAGCTGGTCCGGCGCTACCCCAACGTGTCCGCGCTGGACCTCTTCACCGTGCGCGCGACGGTGGAGGCGATTCTCTCCCGGGTCGTGGCCGCGATCCGCATCCTGGCCGGGCTGTGCACGGTGGCGGGGCTCGTGGTGATGGCCGGGTCGATGGCCTCGACCCGCGCGCAGCGCCGTCTGGAAGGCGCCCTCCTCCGCACGCTGGGCGCTCGCTTCCGCCAAGTGCGCCGCATCCTGCTGAGCGAGTACGCGGCGCTGGGCGCCCTGGCGGCCCTGGCCGGAGGCGTCCTGTCGCTGGCCGCCAGCTGGCTCCTGGCGGCGGGGCTCTTCGGAATCCCCTACCGGCCTGCGACGGGCGCGGCGGCGGCGCTCTGGCTGGCGGTGGTGGGGCTCGTGGTCCTGGCGGGCGCCGTCGGCGGACGGGGTCCGGCCCGAAGCGGTCCGCTGGCGGTGCTGCGAGAGGCCGAATAGCCGTCCGCCCGTCCCTCCGACGCCGCCATTAAATGCAACGGCGGGACGCCCCCGAAGGAACGCCCCGCCAGTTGCCGCGGCGCCGAAGGCCGCTCTTCCCGGCTTCCTACTGGATGCCGGCCACCCCCCACCTCGTCCGCAGATGGGTCCGCTCTTCCTCTTCGATGAGCGGAGAGTTCGCGAGCAGCTGGGCCCTGCTCAGCAGCCCGTGGGCCCGGTTGCCCCGGCCCTGGTTGCCCGCGACCCAGGCCGCGTCGGTGAAGGCGTTCGCCGCCACGATCACGTCGCCGCGGGCGAGCGCCAGCTGTCCGGCGCTCTCGAAGTCGCGAACCGCCCGCTGCTCGTCTCCCTCGTAGAAGGAGAGGCGCGCAGCCAGCAGGAGGTTCTCGACGGCCGCCGGGTCCGCCGGCGAGCGGAACTCGGCCGCGCGCCGCAGCAGCGAAGCGGCGCGGTCCCAGTTGCCCGGCTCCGCCAGGTAGCCCTGAGCCTTGGTCTCGAGGCGCACGGCCTCGTCGGTGTCGATCTCGTTGGCCTCGGTCTGGGCCGAGAGGCCGGGGGCGGCGGCGACCGCCGCCACGAGCACTGCCAGGGCGACGCGCGCCCCGTTGGTGAAGGTCTTCATCTATGTGTTCTCCTGGATAGGATGGAGAGAATCGAGAGGGGAGCGTTCCCCCTCGTGCAAGGTGATACGCCGGAAGGCCGAAATGGTTTCATGCGGGCTCCGGGCGAGTGCTTCGGGCCGCCGACCCGTCCCCGTGCGCGCCTGCCCGTCCCCCGCGCCTACCCGAAGAACGCCCGCAGCCGCTCCACGGCCCGCTCGAGCGTGGCGGTCCGCTTGCAGAAGGCAAAGCGCACCAAGCCGCGTCCGTCCTCGGGGCGGTCGAAGAAGCACGAGCCCGGAACCGGCGCCACCCCGCACTCCTTGGCCATCCATCGGCTGAAGGCCACGTCGTCCATTGCGCTGTGGCCGGAGAACCCGGCCAGGACGTAGTACGCCCCTTGGGGCTTGGCGCACTCGAAGCCCGTCTCGGCCAGCCCTGCGTGGAGCACGTCCCGGCGCTCGGCGTACTCCCGCTTCATCCCCTCGTAGTACTCCGGTCCCAAGCCGTTAAGCCCGGCGGCGCAGGCCTCCTGCAACGGCGCGGGGGCGCCGACGGTGAGGAAGTCGTGCACCTTGCGAATCGCGGAGGTCAGGGCGGGCGGCGCCACGATCGTTCCGATCCTCCATCCCGTCACGCTGAAGGTCTTGGACAGCCCGGAGACGACCACGGTTCGGTCGCGCATCCCCGGCAACGTCGCAAGGGGAACGTGGCGGCCCTCGTAGAGGATGTGCTCGTAGATCTCGTCGGTCACCGCCAGCACGTCGTGCTCCCGGCACAGCCGCGCGACCGCCTCCAACTCCTCGCCGTCGAAGACTCGGCCCGTCGGGTTGTTGGGCGTGTTGACGACGATCGCCCGCGTCCGCTCGGTCACCAAGCCCCGGAGGCGCTCCGGGTCCAGGCGGAAGTCGGGCGGCGCCAGGGTCAGGTGGACGGGCTTGGCGCCGCAGAGCACGGCGTCGGGACCGTAGTTCTCGTAGAAGGGCTCCAGCACGATCACCTCGTCGCCCGGATCGACGAGCGCCAGCATCACCGCCGCCATGCCCTCGGTGGCGCCGCAGGTGACCGTGATCTCCCGGTCCTCGTCCACCTCCATCCCGTACCACTCCCGATACTTGCGCGCCAGCGCGGCGCGGAGCGATGGAGTCCCCCAGGTGACCGCGTACTGGTTCACGTCCTCCTGGATCGCCCGGCAGGCGGCGTCCTTGAGGAGCTGCGGCGCGGGGAAGTCCGGGAAGCCCTGCGCCAAGTTGACCGCGCCGTGCTCGCGGGCGACCCGGGTCATGTCGCGGATGAGGGACTCGGTGAACGAGCGGGTGCGCCGTGCCGTGCGATGGCTCATGGGTCGGGGCCGAGGGGAGGTGGAGATGCGAGGAGGGCGAGAGTCGGATCGTCGATCGACCGCGTTCGAGGGGCCGAGCCGCGCCCGCCCCAATTCCCAGGTCCGATGTCCCACCTGAGCATGCCGACGTCCCATCTGAGCATAACGTATTGACAGGCTCTCGCGGCGGAAACTCAATTGCCCCACCAAGGCCCGTCCGAAGCCTTTGGCGCGCCTTGGTCCGGAGCCCTCGCGACCAGAAGGAGGCACCCATTTCCGCGTCGAGACCCACTTACCGCGAAGCCCTGGACCGTCTCGTCAGATGCGCTGTGGTTCATCAGGGCGCCGAGTCCCTTGCGGACTTGGCAGGCCTGAGCTTCGAGTCGCTGCTTCGCCAGTCGGGCCTTGAAGAGGTGGCCGGGGAGATCAAGCTGACGCCCCCTCCTGTCGGGGCTCTCTTCGCCGAGGCCCTGAACGCCGTGGACGACCGCAGGCGCGTGGTGGCGCTCAAGCGGACCTACGCCCGCGACCCGGAGAAGCTGGAGGAGCTGGGCCGCGAGTTCGGCGTGAGCCGGGAGCGGGCCCGGCAGTTGGAAGTGGGACTCCGCCATATGCTGAAGGAAGAGATCGGAGACGCGATGGCGGCGGCGGCCCGATGGCTGCGGCGCTCCGTCGGTTCCGCGGCGGAGACGGAGGAGTTCGACGACGCGATCGCGATGCTCGTGGGCGACGCGCCCGAGGAGGTCCGTTCCGCCGCCGAGGTCGCCGTGATGCAGGTCGCCGACTACCACCGCCTCGAGTCGGGCGTGGGCGACACCGAGTTTCGCGAGCTGGTGGACCGCGTCCAGAACATGACGGCCCGCTTCGCCAACGCGGCCGGGGTGGTGGACGAGGAGCAGCTGATGGAGGCGGTGGGCGGAGCGCCGCGGTGGGAGTTGGTCGTGCGCAACGCCGGGCTGGCGCGCATCGGCGAGTACTTGGCCGTTCGCGACACCCGGCGAGCCAGGGTCTTCGTGGCCCTGGAGAAGCTGGGCGAGCCCGTCACGAGGCCCTGCTTGGCGAAGGCCGCCGGGCTGGCGGACAACACGACGCTGTCGAGCCTGCTCTCGTCGGATCGGCTCTTCGTGCGCCTCACCAAGGACAAGTGGGGGCTCCGGGAGTGGACCGACAACCCTTACGAAGGCGTGGTCGCCGAGATCGTGAAGCGCATTGCGAGGGCCGGGGGCGAGATCGCCGTCGAGGAGCTCCTGGAGGAGATTCCGATGCAGTTCGACGTGTTGCCGGCCACCGTCAGGAACTACCTGGGCACCCGGAAGTTCCAGACCCGCGACGGCATGGTGCGGGTGGTGCCCTCGCCCGACGCCCCCTCCCAGCCGCTTTCGAAGGCGCGGGACGTGGTGTGGACCCCCGACGGCGAGCCGGCGATCCATCTCGTGGTCGGCGCCCACCACTTGAAGGGCAACAGCCAGAAGGTGTCGATGGCCGTGGCCCAGCGCTTCGGCGTCGGCCCGGACGGCTCCGCCAAGATCCCCTTCGCCGACCCCGCCGGCGTGGACGACGCCTCCTTGATCTGGCGCTCCTACGACCCCAACGGCCCGGAGATGGGCCGCCTCCGGGAGGCCATGAAGGCCGTCGGCGCCGGCCCCGGCGACCTGGTCACGGTGATCCTCCGCACCGACGGATTGCGAATGGCGCTGGGGGACGCGGGGGCGGTGGGGCGCGACCACTAAAGTCCATGTCGCTTGGGTTCGCCGCTTGGCGTCTCCCTCTTCAGCGTGGCAGCGGACGGATGCCGACGAACTCCTTGGGCTTGTCGTCGTCGAACTGCGGGCAGTCCAACAAGAACACCGAGCTCGAGCCCGTGGCTTCAAACCCGTAGCCACGTACGAGCTGCGGGTCCAACCACTGACCACAAGACCTGCCGGTTATCACTACCCGCCTGTCCTTCGGATACCTGTCCAGTTCCTTGATCAGCTCGCGAACCGTCATGATCTCTCTTCTTTCCGGGGGGTGTTGGGAGCCCAACGACTCCGCGCTCGCTACCCTGCGGCAACAGGTGTTGATTGATACTGTCGACTAATCTGGCTTGCTGGCAAGATACTCCAGGGGCGTGTCAGGCAGCAGTCCTCGGCGGAGCGCGAAAGACCTCGCGCCAATGCCATTCGACGAACACCGGGGACGGCGCACGGCCCTGCGTGAGCGGTCGGCGAAGCGGCTTTCCGTGCAGGTCGACCAGCAAGTTGGCCGACCGACTCGTGCCGCCGACGTGAAGAGAGACGAGCACGTGCGTGTTCCCGTCAGAGTGTTCCAACCCGAGCGCCCCGCGGTCCAGCGCCTTGTGATGAAGGACGCAGAGCGCGAGCCCGTTTGCCACTTCGTCCGGGCCGGCATGGGAATGCCACTTGATGTGGGCCGCCTCCAAGCCGAAGACCTGCTCGTTCAGCCGAATGTCGTGGCCGCAGATCGCGCATCGTCGCCCGTACTCCCGCAACACCCGCTCCCTGAAAGTTCCGTCGCGGGATTCTCGAACCCTCTGAGCCTGTCGAGACCACGGAATGTGGTCAGTTCGCAGAAAGCCCCACTCCCGCGGGAGTCCCACGGCATCCAAGATGTCGTCGTGCAGCGATGGCGGGAAGTGAGTGGCCAGCAGTCCTTGAGCGACGTTCGCCACGAGGCGGGGATCAGACTGAAGGACCGCGTGGATTCCTTCGGGGAAGCCCCCGCGGACGCCACGCTCCCTCATCTCCTTGGACTTCAGGTCTCCGCTTGCGGTGATGGACAGCTTCGAGTCGCCCGGTATGTCCCAGAGGCCGTCCGCACGCAGTCTGCCGAAGGGGAACTCCGGGTGCGTCGCAACACGTGGCGGGCCGAACTCCCGCAGTAGCTTGGCCAACCGTTCGTCAACATCGGCGTAGGAGACGAGCCTTTCGCGGCCGTCCGCAACGCGCCCCAGGGCCAGTAGGAGAAGGAGCGGCTTGTGGGGCGCCCGCGTGCCACGCCACTTCCCCGTCCTGATGTTGGAGACGAGATGGAGGACTTGGTCGCGAGTCATTTGGCCAACACGAGGGAAAAGGAGGCGGGAGAATACCCGACCAATACTACGCCGTCTCCCGCACTATAGCAAGCGTTGCGGCTCCTGAACAAGGAGGGCGCTACCGCGACTGTTGTTCGGCATGTTGGTTGCTGCCCAACCGAACCTGCCGTTGCCACAGCGATGCCCTGTGTGTTTGCCCAGGAAACGCGAGATCAATCGGCATCCCGCCCGCCACTCACATATTGGCTGGGTTGATGAACAATGCAAGTACGCACTGCGCGAACTGTGTGCGCGCGGCACCGAGTCGCCGCAACACGAAGTCCTGGCAAAGCGGGGCTCACGTCGCCATACTCCAGTCGTAGGTAGGTAGGTAATCCGCGCACTCCAAAACGAGGAGCCAGGAATGACGAATGACCTGTACGTGGCCGTCTACCGAGCGATCCCGGTACCAAAGCTGTCCGAGGATCCCGACTTTCGCGAGACCCGAGAGTGGTTGGACGAGAGAGTCGGGACGATGTGGGAGGTCATCCACCACCCCGAGGCCGGGTGGGTTGGAGCGGTCGACGAAACCGGCGAGACACGCTTCGTCGCTCGATCGGGCGAATGGATCATTGTGGCGCCCACCGGACGAATCGAGGTGAGAAACGAGAACTACGTGCGGGGCTACCTGTCCGCGGTCCGGCACGAATACTAGCGAGCGGCGGCTTATTGGCCAAGCTCAGCGCGGCGCGGGCAAGAGACATGCGGCGGCAAGCATGACCAAGCAGCGCTCGTGCCCCGTCGGGGCCTTGACAGCGGTGCGACATTCACGCCCTTGGTCACTACCGGAGGACCTGGAGGTCCCACGCGTTTCAGAGTGGAGGCAAGCTGAAGTGACAACAGCAGACTTTGAGCGGGCACTGAGGAGTTTCGTCGACGACGCCTCGGAGCTGAATGTCCCCGATGGGAGAATTCGGGTGGAGATCCGCAATGAAGTCGTCGAGGCCAACCTGGACAACTCGTCAGGGCTCCCGCACGTGATCGAGGATGGGGACTGTGTTCCTGCGGCAAGATGGCTCACAAGGCGCGTCGTGCGTCTCCAGCTGCTTGCCGACCGGATTCTCTCCCATGTGGAGGCCGAACCGCTTTTCGTAGACCCTTCGGGCAGGATGTTGGACCGGAGCGGGAGTGTGCCTACGGGTGAGGAGCAGCAGATCGACCGCGTCAGCGAGATGCTGTTGCGGTCATTGAAAGGAAGCGACGAGGCCACGACCGTGCACTATCTTACGTCCGGGCCCGGCGGTGGCATGACCACATTGATCAACATGACGGCCCGACGCCAAGCTCTGAAGTTCAAGCGGAAGGAAGCCGACTGGTTGCTGTTGCCCATCAGCCTCCGGAAACGGTCTTTTCTGAACTTCGACGAGATCGTGCTGGTGGAGTTGGCCAATAGACTTCATTTTCACTTGCCGTACTACGACGCCGTCATCGAGCTCACGAAGATGGGCGTGGTGGTTCCCGCGCTCGACGGATTCGAGGACATGTTGATCGGACGGTCCGTAGGTGGGGCGACATCGGCCCTGGGCCACCTGATTCACGATCTGGATTCACGCGGCTCACTCTTGGTTGCAGCGCGGAAGGCCCACTTCGAGTATTCCGACTTGGAGACACAGGCGAAGCTGGTGCAACCCCTCTCCGAGCACAGGGTCAAGTACGTGCGCACCGAAATCAGCCCGTGGAGTCGTCGGCAGTTCGTGGACTACGCACAGAGGCGGGGGCTGCATGACGGCAGGCCAATCCACGCCGGGGTCGAGGGCTGCGTGGGCGCTGATCATCCCTTGCTGACGCGACCGGTCATGGTGAGCCGGGTGCTCGACGCTGCCGGGAACGGGCTGTTGGACGGCCTGCTGACGAAGTGGCGCGACGACCCGGGTGACTACTTTCGACACATCGTGCACTCCATCGTCGCACGGGGGGCGTGGGCGGGGTCGATGTTCACTGTGGATGAGCATCACCGATTGCTGGCGAGCATCGCGAAGGAGATGTGGCTGACCTCCACCAATCTGTTTCGTCGCGACTACCTGGAGTCCATCGCCCAGGAGTTCGCGCTCGGATGCGGCAAGAATTGGGATGCCATCCGCCAGCTTCGAACGGAAATCACGCAACACCCCCTGATTGCCGCGCAGGGGCAACGTTATGCATTCGTCCATGACGACTTCAGGAGACACTACTTGGGCGAGGCGCTCGGGCCTGTCCTTGTGTCGCCGTCCGACGGGCGGGAAGGCCTTGTCGAGTTCATGCACAAGGGCGTGCTGTCGAGTCGCGCAGCGGACTCGGCGGTGGATGCGGCGAAGCGGCAGGGCGTCGACATGCGGAGCGTTCTGGGGCTACTGCAAGGACTTGCGGTCTGCGCCCCCCGAATGTCGTACACCTTGGAGAACGCGGGGGCGTTGGCGCTGCGATGCCTGGAGTTGATCTACGACCAAGCTGTGGTCGAGTTGTCGAGTTTCGTATTTCCAGAAGATGGACTTATGGGGCGCCGGCTCGAAGCGGTGTCGTTCAGAGAGTGTCGGTTTCACGGCACTTCGCTCAGAGGTGCGCAGATCGGCGGGTGTCGATTCACGGACTGTACGATGCTCGGCCTGGAGTGGCCTAGAGGGTTCGTCGCGAACGGTGCGGTGATTCGGGGCGGAAGCGTGGCAAGCGTCGTCGTTGCGGGAGGTGACGGCGTTCGCGTGCCGGCAGATGTCGCCGAGTTGCTTGCGCATGCAGGATTTCGGGTGGAAGCACCGGCTGACAAGATGGGCTCGCCGGCCGAACGGCCCGGTGGACATCAAGGGCCTTGACAGCGGCGCGGTGCTTCGAGGTCCATAGCATCTGCCGGAGGCAGTGGAGGACGAGCGGGGTTGACTTCCCGAGTCGCTCCGCTTAAGCTGTCTCCAACGTCGCCTGCCTGTCCCGTGATCATGGACTGCGCCATGCTACAAGCTACAGACGTGCCAGATGTTCTGCCGCCGGATGTGGACGATCCCCGCGATGACGACGAGGAACTTGGAGACACCCTTCGCTACGCGATCACAAGCTACGGGGCGGACATGCTTGTTGACGGCATGGTTCGACGTTTGAGTAATGGAGACATCTTCGTACCCAGCTTCCAGCGCAACTACGTGTGGAGTCAGAGACAGGCGTCCAGGTTCCTGGAGTCTTTGCTCCTTGGCCTGCCGGTACCGGGCATCTTCCTGTTCAGGGAACCTCACAGCAGGAAGCTCATGGTCGTTGACGGCCAACAAAGGCTGGCTACGCTGCAGAGATTCTATGCCGGGGTATTCAATGGCAAGAAGTTCGTTCTCACGGGCGTCTCCGAGGAGCTGTCCGGTCTGGGCTACAATGGCCTCAATGCCAATTACAGGCGCGAACTCGACGATGCCATCATTCACGCAACAATTTTTGAGCAGCTTGAGCCGGACGATGATCGGAGCTCGGTGTATTCCGTGTTCGAAAGGCTAAACACAGGCGGGAGCCAGCTTCACCCCCAGGAGATCAGGGCTTGTGTATACCACGGCAGGCTCAACGACTTGTTGTCCAAGCTGGCTGGGGAGGAGTCGTGGAAGGTGTTGTATCGGTCCAGAAACGACAGAAAGAAGGACGAAGAGATCATACTCAGGTTTCTGGCGCTGCTTTATTCCATGGATTCTTACGAACGCCCCATGAAGCAGTTCTTGAATGACTTCATGGAGAAGCACATGAACCTGGACGACGAACGGTACAGGGCGTTCGCCGACAGCTTCAGGATGGTGACGAGCACGATCGCAGAATATCTCGGGCCGGAAGCACTTAGGCCCCAGAGGAACCTCAATGTCTCGGTTGCCGATGCCGTGATGGTGGGACTAGCACGGCGTCTCCGTCGGGGACCGATTTCGGACAAGGAGGCGCTTGTGGAGGCGCACATAGAGCTCATGCGGCGACTTGAAGAGGAAGAGCTGTACAAGTCGGGAACCACGAACAAGGACCGTGTACATAGGCGAATTCAGATCGCCGTCGCGACGTATGGAGGTGTCGCATGACTTTCAGGGACAACCAACGGTTGGAAGTGGCGTTCAACGGGCTGCGCGGGGAGGCGGAGCATGGAGGGCAAGCCGAAGTGACAGCAGAAGACTTTGATCACGTGCTGGGGAGTTGCGTCGACGATCCACGGGAAGGCGACGACGAGGCCGGCACGCCCGATCCCGGATTGGTGATGAGCTACGCCGCGAACATGACGGTGGAGTCGTTGGTCGAGCGGCTGGACGGGGGCGACATCTTCATACCGTCCGTCGGTTCGGGCTGCGTCTGGTCCATGGCGCGGGCGTCCAGGCTCGTGGAGTCGTTGCTGCTCGGCCTCCCGGTGCCGAACATCTACCTGTTCCGAGAACACGAGTCGGGCCGGCACATGGTCTTGGACGGCCGGCAGAGGTTGCTGGCCATGGAAGGCTTCCTTCACGGCAGCCTTTGCGGAAGCGACTTCCGCTTGACTGGCGTCTGCGAGGGGCTCATGGGGAAGAGCTACGCCGACATGCACCGCCTTGAGCAGCGGCAGCTCGACAAGGTGCTGATCACTGTGACGGTTGTGCATCAACCGAAGTCCGAGGTCAGCCGAAGCCCGGTCCTGTCGGTGTTCGAGAGGCTGAACAAGGGTACGGGCGGGCTGTCTTCCCACGAGATGCGGGCGGCGGTGTACGAGGGGTCGCTGAACAGAGTGCTGTCGGAGCTGTCCGCAAGCCCATGCTGGCAGGAGGTCTACGGACGGGAGAACGACAGGATGGCCAGTCAGGAGCTGATCCTTCGGTTTCTCGCGCTGTTCTGGTCGCTTTCGGCCTACAGACGGCCGATGAAGCACTTTCTCGACACCTTCATGGAAGAACATCGGGACCTCGATCGCCGGACGGAACTCCTGTTCCGGAAGTGCTTCGACAGGAGCGTCGCCACCGTCGCCGAAGCGCTTGAGCCGGACGCCCTCAGGCCGGAGGGCAGGATGAGCGTGCCGCTTGCCGACGCGGTATTGGTCGGCTTGGCACGCAGACGGGAACAGGGACCAATACGAGATCGAGAGGGACTGCGGGCGGCGCACCGGCGGCTGGTGTCGCGGCTGCGGAAGGAGCATCTGTGCAAGGGCGAAGCGACCGACGCCAGTCGGCTTGAAAAGCGAATCGCCATTGCGCAGGAAGAGTTCGGAGGCGTCGAGTGAGCATTCGAGCTGACCAAGAACCAGCACCTACCACGGAGAACCGATGAGACACGACCACGCCAGCCTCCTTCCGACGGGGCTTCTGGCAGCGGCTGCGCTCCTGCCACTCCCGCTTCTCGCCCAGTCCCCGCCCCAGCCCGCCCCCGCCGACTTCGCCCCCATGACGGCCCGGAGCATCGGGCCGGCGGGCATGAGCGGGCGCGTCTCGGACGTGGCCGTCAACCTCCAGGACCCGACGACGATCTACGTGGGCGCGGCCACCGGCGGCGTGTGGCGTTCCCGCGACGGAGGGCTCACCTGGCGCCCGGTGTTCGACGAGCAGCCGGTGCTGGGGATCGGCGCAGTGGCGGTCTCGGCCTCCAACCCGGACGTGGTGTGGGCGGGAACCGGGGAAGGGAACCCGCGCAACTCGGCGGGCGTCGGCAACGGCGTCTACCGGAGCCTCGACGGGGGCGACACCTGGCGGCACATGGGGCTGGAACGGTCGGAGCGCATCCACCGCATCGTCGTGCACCCCGACGACCCGCGCACGGTGTACGTCGGCGCCATGGGACCGGCGTGGAGCGACGGGGAGGAGCGCGGCGTCTACAAGACCACCGACGGCGGCGAGAGCTGGGAGCGCGTGCTGTACATGGACCAGGGCACGGGGATCGGGGACCTGGTGATGGACCCGGCGAACCCCGACAAGCTCTTTGCGGCGATGTGGTCGTTTCGGCGCTGGCCGTGGTTCTTCCGTTCGGGCGGATCGGGAAGCGGGCTCTTCGTCACCCACGACGGCGGCGCAAGCTGGAAGCGCCTGGGGCCGGAGGACGGGCTGCCGCCGGGCGAGCTGGGGCGGATCGGCGTCGCGGTCTCGCGCTCGAACCCGGACGTGGCGTACGCGCTGGTGGAAGCCGAACGGAGCGAGCTCCTGCGCTCCGACGACGGGGGCGCCCGCTGGCGGACAGTCAGCGACCGACGGGGCATCGCGCCCAGACCCTTCTACTACGCCGACCTGCGGGTCGACCCGACCAACGAGAACCGGCTCTACAGCCTTCACAGCGCGATTCAGGTGAGCGAGGACGCGGGGCGCACGTTCCGCACGGTGGTGCCCAGCCAGACGATCCACGGGGACGTGCACGAGCTCTGGATGCACCCCGACGACAGCCGCTTCATGATCCTGGGCGAGGACGGCGGGATCGCCTTCACCTACGACCGCGGCGACAACTGGCGCTTCGTCGAGAACTTGCCGCTGGCCCAGTTCTACCATGTCGCCGTGGACATGGACACGCCCTTCAACGTCTACGGCGGCCTGCAGGACAACGGCTCCTGGTTCGGTCCCATGACGGTGTGGGCCCAGCGGGGGATCATGAACCTGCACTGGACCCGCGTCGGCAGCGGCGACGGCTTCGCCACCATGACCGACTTCGGCGACGGCCGCTTCGGCTATTCCCTTGCCCAGGGCGGCCGCCTGGTGCGCTTCGACAAGACGACGGGCAACCGACGTGACGTCACCCCCGTGCACCCGGACGGCGAGACCCTGCGCTTCAGCTGGAACGCGGCGCTCGCCGTCGATCCCTTCGACTCCACCACGATCTACCTGGGCTCCCAGTTCGTGCACCGCTCGCGGGACCGGGGCGCCTCGTGGGAGATCGTCTCGCCCGACCTGACCACCAACGACCCCGAGAAGCAGCGCCACGCCGAGAGCGGCGGCCTCACCATCGACGCCTCCGGCGCGGAAGCCCACACGACGATCTTGAGCATCGCCCCCAGTCCCGTGGAGCGGGGTCTGATCTGGGTCGCCACCGACGACGGCGCCGTGCAGCTCACGCGCAACGACGGCGCCGACTGGACCAGCGTGGGCGATCGGGTTCCCGGCGTGCCCCTGGCGACCTGGGCGCCCCACGTGGAGCCGTCCAAGCACGACCCGGCCGCCGCCTACGTGGTCTACGACGACCATCGACGCGGCAACTGGACGCCCTACGCCTACCGCACGGAGGACTACGGACAGAGCTGGGAGGCGCTGGGCGTGGGAGACGGCGGCGTGGGCCGGGCCGGCGGCATCGGCGTTCACGAAGAGGCCGGCGGCGGCGTGTGGGGCTTCGTCCACGTGATCGAGGAGGACCCGGTGGAGCCCAACCTGCTCTTCCTCGGCACCGAGTTCGGCCTGTACGTGAGCTTGGACCGGGGCGCGTCGTGGATGGAGTGGCGGAACGGGCTTCCCCCGGCGCCGGTCCGAGGGCTGGTGGTTCACCCCCGCGACCACGACCTGGTGGTGGCGACCCACGGCCGCGCAGCCTACGTGATCGACGACGTGCGTCCCCTCCGGGCGCTGGCCGCCGACCCCTCGGCCGCCGGCGACACGCTGCGGGTCTTCCCGCCCGCTCCCGCCGTCCAGTACGTGGAGGCCGAGGCCCAGGGCTACCGCTCGACGGGCCACGCCATGTTCATGGGCGACAGAAGACCCTACGGCGCGCTCCTCCACTACTGGATGGGCGACGGATCGCCCGCCCCAGCCCTGGCCGACTCGACCGCGACCGCCCGAGCCGACGCCCCGGACCGCTCCGACCCCTCGGCAGGCGACGGCGCCCCGGCAGGCAACGGCGCCCAGGCAGGCAACGGCACCCAGGCAGGCAACGGCACCCCGGACGACTCCAGCCCCTCGGCAAGCGCCCAAGTCACGATCCTGGACGACGCCGGCGAGGTGGTCCGCACCCTCTCCGGCACCGCCGACCGAGGCCTCAACCGGGTCGTTTGGGACTTGCGCATGGCCCTTCCGAGCGACGACGGCGAAGGCGGCCCCGCGGGTCCGTGGGTCCTGCCCGGTCGCTACGCCGTTCGCGTCGAGGCGGCAGGCCATCTCGCCGAAGGCAGCGTCCAGGTCGTCGGCGACCCCCGCCTGGAGATCTCCGTCGCCGACCGCCGAGCGCGCATCGCCGTCCAGCTGGAGGCCGCCCGATGGACGTCGGACGCCGCCCGGGCAAGCGACCGGCTCGACGACGTGATCGAAGCCGTGGACCAAGTGCTGGCCTCGCTGCCTGCCGAGGATGAGTCCTCGTCCGCGCTGCGCCAGCAGGGCAGGGAGCTCCTCGACGAGCTGACGGTGCTCGACGAGCGTCTCTTCACCGGTCCCGACTGCCAGGGCGGCTGCGGCCGAAACACGGTGGCCGGCCGCGTGCGCGCCCCCCTGCGCAAGCTGAACAGCGCCCTGGGCGCCCCGACCCCCACCGACCGCTTGGCCATGGCCCACGCCGAAGCCGCCCTGGAGGAGCTCCTGGACGCGGTCGCCGTCGCAATGGCCGGCCCCGTGGAGGCGTTCCGGCAGGCCCTCGTGGCCGCAGGCTACACGCCGTTGCCGCCGGCGGGGAGCTGAGCGAATCCTTCGCACCACGCTTCGGCTTGCCCGGAAGTAGCGGGATGAAAGCAGACATCCAGCTCAATTCGAATCAGCGCAGGGCCGTGGAGTGGGACGAGGGCCCCATGCTGGTCCTGGCGGGACCTGGGTCGGGGAAGACCCTTGTACTGACCAGACGCATCGCTCGGTTGATACAAGAGAGTCCTCAGCGGCGCTTCGGAGTGCTCGGATTGACGTTCACGGCACAGGCGGCCGACGAGATGCGTGTTCGCGTGGCCCAGATGCTCGGTCGCGAGGACCGCAGAGCCCGCCTGTCCACCTTCCATTCCTTCGCCGCGAGAGTACTGCGCCAGCACGGCAGCCACTTGGGCCTGCGTCCGAACTTTCGGCTGCTGGCCGATCCAGACCGTGTTGGAGCACTCTCCAAGGTCGCACGGACCCATGGCATCCGGGAGATGCCCGGCAGCGACTACGGTCTGCGTCGCATCCTCGAGACAATCGACCATCTTTACCGAGAGGCTTGCGACTGGGAAGAGGCCGTCGACCGGTTTCCGTTGCGGGGGTCCGCCAAGGATTGGGCCGCCCCGATCTACTCTGCGTACGTAGACTCTCTGGTGCGCAACAACCACCTCGACGTCGGCGCCCTTCTCGTCTGCTGCATCCGGCTCTTCCGGAAACGCCCGCAGATCGCCGAGTTCTATCGCAAGGTGTATCCGTTTGCATGCGTGGACGAATACCAAGATACGAATCGGGCGCAGGACCTGCTCCTTAGGCTCGTTTATGGAGATCAACGATCCAACTTGTTTGTCGTTGCAGACGACGACCAAACGATATTCCAGTGGAACGGCGCCGAGTCGGGGCGCGTTTGGGATCTGGCGCAGCGCTACCGAATGAAGGTGATTCAGCTGCCGGAAAGCTACCGATGTCCACCCCAAGTAGTCGATGTGGCAAACAGCCTGATTCGTGGCTACTCGCAACCGCGTGCGCAGCAAATGATCGTCAAGGAGCCCATGGCGGCGTCGCGTGCGCGCAGCCAGCCCGGCACCGTGGTGGCAAGACGGTTCAGCGATCACGAAGACGAGACGGCTTGGATAGCCCAGGACATTTCGAATCGGTCTTCGAATCCAGGAAGCTGCGTGGTGCTGGCACGGTACGCGACGCTGGCGAGGACCGCTGCCGAAGCGCTGACCAATGCCGGGGTGGATTCGTACCTGGGCAGCCGAAAGGACGAATTCGTGTCTGCGCGAGTCGGGTTCGGTCACGCCGCGCTGAAGTTGGCGAACGCGCCCAACGACGGCGGGCAGCTGTCGCGACTGTGCAACGCGTTCGCGGTCCTGACCGGGGAACGGGTTCGCTCGGGCGAGGCGGAAGCCGCAAGCAGCCTCCAGGGCGGTTCGCTGCTGGGCGGATTCGTCGAGGCGGCCGCCACCGGCGCCGGCGCGTCGGGAAGGTCGATCCTGCGGCTTCTGCGGGGGAGTCTTGTCGACGCCTTGGACTACCGGGCCTTCGTAGACGCAGTGTTCCAATGGAAGCCCCACGAAGCAGACTCCGTCGCGGGAGTCCTGGACACGGCTGAAGAAGAAGAGGAGCGGCGCGTGTGGAGGGCGATCGAGCGGAAGGCCCAGGCGAGACTCGGCACGACGCCGACGCTCGGTCAACTGATCTACGAATTCGACGTGCGCTCCAAGACGCCCCCGCCAACCGACGAGCAGGTTCAGTGCCTGACGGTCCACGGCGCGAAGGGCAAGGAGTTCAAGCACGTCTACGTCGTGGGCCTTGCGGAAGGCGTGCTGCCTTCGTACCAGGCGACGAGACTCGACGGCGACTCGGTCGCGGGCCGACGCGCCATGGACGAAGAACGCAGAATCTGCTTCGTGGCGGTCACCAGAGCCAGAGCGAGTGCCACCTTGACCTACGCCGACACCTACTTCGGTCGGCGGAAGAAGCCCTCGCGGTTCCTGACGGAGATGGGGGCTGGTCGGCAACTCTGGCGCAGCTTATTGTGATATAGGCGCGAATCGGAAATAATCGGACCTGTTATTCAAGTCAGCGACAATAGCAGAGGGAGACCGGATCCAGTGGAGCGAGGCGCGACCGGCCAGTACGAGACCACGGTGGCCGCGGGCGAGCGCGTCCGCGCCTTCGTGCCAGCGCCGCTGCCTCCCCGGCCCCGCCTGGACCTGCGGGGGCCGCTCGAACGGCGGCTGGAGTCCGCAAGCCTCGCGCTCGGTCGGCTGGACAGCGTCTCGGCCGTCCTCGCCCACGCCGACAACTTGGTCTACTCGTACGTCCGCAAGGAAGCCGTGCTCTCTTCGCAGATCGAGGGGATCCGGTCTTCGCTTTCCGATCTCCTGTTCTTCGAGAGGGGAGGCGCGGTCCGATTCTCCCGCGACGACGTGGAAGAGGTCGCCACCTGCGTCGCGGCCACCGACCACGGCCTTCGCCGGCTTGCGGGCGGCCTTCCTCTGTCCAACCGCTTGATCCGGGAAGTGCACGGCGTCCTCTTCTCGCATGAGCGAGGTGCCGGAGCGACCCCCGGCGAGTTTCGGCGCTCCCAGAACTGGCTCGGCGGCTACAGGCCCGGCGCCGCCGTCTTCGTGCCGCCGCCCCACACCAAGGTGCGGGAGTGCATGGCGGACCTGGAGCGCTTCCTTCACGACGATGCGGACGGGCTGCCCAAGCTGGTCAAGGCCGGGCTCGCCCACGTCCAGTTCGAGACCATTCACCCATTTCTGGACGGCAACGGTCGCGTCGGACGCCTCCTCGTCACGCTCTTCCTCATCAATGCCGGCGTGCTGCAGCAGCCGCTCTTGTTCCCGAGCCTCTTCCTGAAGCGCCACCGGCAGGAGTACTACAGGTTGCTCGACCAAGTGCGGCGGACGGGCGACTGGGAGGCGTGGCTGGCGTTCTTCCTCGAAGGAGTGGAATCCACCGCGGAAGGTGCGGTCGCGACCGCCCAGGAACTCGTTCGGGTTTTTCGGCACGACCAGGAACGAATCGACGCCGAGGCTGGACGCAAGGCGTCGTCGGCGCGGCGGGTGCACGGAGCGCTCCAGGCGCGGGTCGTCGTTTCTCTCGGCGAAGCGGCGCGCCGCACCGGTCTGACGTTCCAAACGGTCTCGCGGGCAATGGACCTGCTGGTCGACTATGGCATCGCGCGGGAAGTCACCGGGGGTTCGCGCAACCGTCTGTACGCCTACCAAGAGTACTTGGCAGTCCTCGACAGGGGAGTTGAAGGGCCGCCGGGCTGAACGCTTGCCGGACGGGACGACCGACGGAGGACGAGCGAGCCGCCGCTTGTCGAACTACAGCTGCTTGTGGACCACCGCCAGCCCCTCGATCACAGCCTGGTCGAACCACTCCACGAAGCGGTCGGCCACTGCTTCCTCTTCTTCCTTGTAGTTGACCTGAAACGACTCCTCCGTAAGCGGAACGATGTTGCTTGCGGGGTAGACGTAGTCCCCCTCCAGGTCCTTCTCGTAGATGCAGACCGAGCCAACCAGCACGCCCCTGTACTCCTGACCGAGCCCGTGAAGCGAAAAGAGAACCTCGAACCGTGCTTCGGTCTCCATGACCAATCGCGCCCAAGCGTGGTAGGAGCTCATGCCGGCGAAGTACCCCAGCCCCTTGGCCGCTTCGACGACCTGGTAGCGGAACCAGTGCGACTTCTCGTCGCCTGCCCTGTTGCGGTCGGCAAAGAACTTGAACGGTCGGCCCGGCGGCGCCGACGGACCCAGCGCCGACTCCAGCTGCTTCGCGAGTTCGTTCAGCTTGTTCGCCGCAATGTCCTGAAGCGGCTCGGCCAACTCCTTGGCCCGGTCCCACTCGCTCGCCAGTTCCGTCCGCCGTCTCTCGAAGGTGTCGCGCATGGCGGCGATCAAGGCGTCCTTGCTGGACGCGTCCTGCCTTGCCTGGGCGGCGGCGCCCAACGCGTCCACGAACGCCTTCTTCTCGACCTGGGCGAACAGGCGGACGAGCGGTCGCAAGTCGCCCCCGTCCGCAGCCTTCAAGGCGTCGATGTAGACGTCTCGCTGGTCGTCCGTGATCACCAGAGGGAACCATTCGGCCTTCAGCAGCACAAGCGTCGCCAGCGCCCGAGCCACCCGGCCGTTGCCGTCCTGGAACGGATGGATCTGGGCGAACCGGTGGTGCAGCCAGGCGGCCTGGACTTCGGGAGCCACGTCGTCCGCCTCGTGGCGGCGGTGCATCTCGATCAACCGGTCCATCTCCGAGGCCACCTGCTCGGGCGGACAGTACTCGTGCACCCTTCCGTCGGTCTCTCGCGGGCTGTTGGGCCGCTCCTTGTAGGCGCCCCTTCGGAGCGGAACCTTGACTTGGCGACCCATGGAGTCGATGGCGTCCACAGTGCCCTGGTGCTCCGTAAGCACGGCGTGCAGCTCCTTGACGTACGACGTTCCCAGCTCCCGACTCGACGCCACGAAGTCGAAGAGTCCGGTCACCGCGTCGTGCTGGTCGCGGATCACTTGAATGACGTGTTCCGGATCTCCATTGGTCGACCTGTGCGAGATCAAGCTGGCGTACAATCCCCTTTCCACCAGCAGCTCCGTAATCCCGCGGTCCAGCGTGTACAAGCGCTCGATGAGTCCCGTCTCGACGGCCCATCGCCGCAGCAGCCGCTTGTTGAACTCCTTGACGGCGTCGGAGGCCTCGAGCTCGGCCTTCTGCTCCAGCCACACGGGGCGCAAGGCTTGCAGATCGTTTCGCGCCAGTTCCTCGTGGCCGGCGGGAAGATCGGCGATGGGGCTCCATCGGTGCGCGAGTTCGGAGTGCGGCATCGGTTGTCTTCTCCATGAGGACAGGTCGCTCGCCAGGCAACGACCCCTCAATATATCGCACGGCGCCCGCCCCCGTTGAGCCCGATGCGACGCTACAATGGGAGCAAGCGCGAACCTGCCAAAACGGCAGACCTCGGAGCCCCGCCACGACGAAGCCTGCCAAAATGGCAGGGACCTCGGAGCCCGCCACGACGAAAACCTGCCAAAATGGCAGACATGGGAAGCGACACCCGATGAAGAACCTGCCAAAACGGCAGGAACGAAGCCGGTCGGAGCGCTGGACCGTTCTCGCGCTCCTCGCTCTGGCGGAGCTCCTCGGCATGTCGCTCTGGTTCACCGCGTCGGCGGTGTCGGCGGAGCTGGGCGCGCACTGGGAGCTCTCGCAGACCCAGGTCGGGTGGCTCGCGACTGCCGTGAACCTCGGGTTCGTGGCCGGAACCGCCGTGGCTGCCGTGCTCAACTTGGCCGACGTCGTCCGCTCCCGGGTCTACTTCGCCTGGTCCGCCGTGCTCGCCGCCGGCGCCAACGCCGCGCTGCTGCTCGCGCCTGGGTTCGGCGAGGCGGCGGCGTGCCGGTTCGCGACTGGCTTCCTCCTGGCCGGCGTCTACCCGCCGGCGATCAAGATGGCCGCCACTTGGTTCCGTTCGGCCCGGGGTCTGGCGGTCGGAACGCTGGTGGGCGCCCTGACCGTGGGGAAGGCCGCCCCGTACCTGCTCGACGCGCTGCCCGCCGCCGGCCCCGAGACGGTGGTGCTGGGAGCATCCGTCGCCGCACTCGTCGCCGCCGGGCTCGTCGGGCTCCTCTACCGCGACGGGCCGTACCGGTTCTCCCGCAGCCCCTTCTCGTGGGGCCTGGTGGGCAAGGTCGCGCGCCATCGGGAGACTCGCCTGGCCACCGCGGGCTACCTGGGCCACATGTGGGAGCTCTACGCCATGTGGGCTTGGGTCCCGGCGTTCCTGGCGGCTTCGGCGGAAGCCTCGGCGTCGTCGGCCGGCGGCCCGTCGGCCGTCCACGGAAGCGTCGCGGCCAAGCTGGCCGGGTTCGCCGCCGTCGCCGCCGGCGGGTTGGGATGCGTCTGGGGCGGATGGGCTGCCGACCGCACCAGCCGGGCACGGGTGGTCGTGGCGTCGATGGCGGTCAGCGGCCTCTGTTCGCTGGGGATCGGCCTGCTCTTCGGGCGGGCGTTCCCGCTGGTGGCCGCGGTCGCGGTGGCGTGGGGCTTCTTCGTCGTGGCCGACTCGGCGCAGTTCAGCACGATGGTGACCGAAACGGCGCCACACGACGCGGTGGGCACGGCGGTCACGCTCCAGACCTGCCTGGGGTTCCTCCTGGCCACCGTCACTATCCAGATCGTGCCGGTCGTCGCCGAGATCGTAGGATGGAGGTGGGCGTTTCCGGTGCTCGCGCTAGGCCCGGCCGCCGGAATCGCCGCGATCAGGCGGCTTGCCGGCGCTCCCGTCGCACCGCCGACCGGGACATGAAGCCGGGCAGCAGGAACCGGTGCCGCCAGCCTTCCAGAGCACTCCCGGCGGGGCCGGTTGCGTCTTCCCCTACGGGACGACGTGGACACCTGCGGCGTGCGGCCACTTGTGGCCGGCGGAGGTGCGGCTATGTTTCTCCCCGCCCCCATTGTCCAACCTCCCAAACCCACGGAGGGAAGATGACGTACATCATAGGCCAGGGGTCCTGCGAGGACCCGAGGTCGCTCGACCTGCAGACCCAGAGAAAGTGGAGGATTCCAAACGAGCTCCGGCCGGAACTGCCGCTCGCCGCAAGAATGGAGGCCATCAAAATCGTCACCGAGAAGTATCCTTCGGCTCGTGCGCTCTCCAGTAGCGGCCAATACAACTGCGCAGGCTTGGTCTTCGGTTCCAGGCGTGTCGCAATTGATGTCGAGCACGCCGAAAAGATACTGCGCGACGACGGGTATGCTGAGCTGGACTGGTTTGACCGGGGCACATGGGACACAGGCGATGTGGTCGTGTACCGAGACGCGAAGCGCGAGCTGTCCCATGTCGCTGTGGTTCATTCTGTAACGCCGGACCCTGTTGCAAGGAGCCACACGGTTACTGTAGTAAGCGCTTGGGGACAGAGCGGCGAGTACTGCCACGAAATGGGAAACGTCTCACCACTGCTGGGAACACCCCGGCAGGTCTGGTCGAAGAGGTTGATCCGTGATTGACTCCACGTTGCTGGCCAACATCGAGAGCTCGGAAAAGGCAGTTGCCTGGGGCGTGGTTGGGTCTAGGCGCAAACTAGATGCCGCTGTTCTGACCGACTCCGACGTAAGGGAGCTCTTGAACGCACTTCGTGATCAGCCAGCCGCCCGGCGACAGCTTGTCACTAGGATCGGGAGCTTGGCGACCATAGGCGGCAGCCCCGAGTACCTTCACCGATACGACCTCGCAATCTTTGCGTATCTGCGCGCACTTGACGTCTTGGATCCCGACCTCGCTGCCGTAGCAGCGCTTAGGGTGGCAACGTTGAGCAATGTCTGGTGGTCTCGACCCCTTGCGTTACGTATTCGCGTGCCGTCGCACACTCATTCGCCAGACGCGGCCAACATGAACGAAATCCATGGGGTGCCCCCTGTCGGATCCACCAAGTGCTCATCCGATGTCGTCAGTACACCAAGTGTTGTCTATCCGGATTCGCTTCCCACCCATCAATTGATTGCAGGCGTTGTATACAATAGTGACGCGGAGAGCACTAGCAGCACAATTCAGGCAGATTGCTAAATGGCGCGTCACTGGTGGTCGACTTTTTCCAGCTTTGCCACGATCGATCAAGAGACTAACAATGTATCGGCAATAGACTTGATCGAAATGCTGCGGGTGCCTCCCCCACCCGATACCGACAAGCCGTTGTCAATAGTGATGCGCAGCGTAGTGGTATCCCTCTGGAGTCGCACGGACTCGAACGTACCGGAGCGCTCGCTTGGTCGGGCGAGATGGATGGATGCAACCGGCCAGGAACTAGGAAGCTTTGTCTATGAGATCGACCTCCAGAATCATGAGAGGTCACGAATTCGCTTGAATCTCAACGCGATTCCTATTCGCGATACAGGCACCTACCAATGGCAGATATCATGCGCTCACATAGATGCGCCTGATGAGTGGCAAGTTGTCGCTTGTCTGCCAGTGCAAGTGGTCTTTGACGACCAAGCAGAGATCGCAACGTAGACGACTGGTGGCGAATTGCGGACTTTCGTTCCCGCGATCAGCCGGAATCGCCGCGATCAGGCGGCTTGCCGGCGCTCCCGTCGCACCAAGTATGCGCCCCACGTCAGGACCGGCACGATGAACACCACCCACCATCCGTACGTGATGTAGCCGTATCCACGGGCGACCAGCGCCGTCAGTCCGAACTGGGCGATCAGCGCGCCCAGCGTCAGCACGCCCAGGGCCGACGTCGCCCGGAGCCCTGCCGACAGCTCTCGGCCCCGGTCCCCGGCGGCGCGGGCGATGCGCTCGTTGAGGGCGTGGATCATCCCGGCGCCGGTCTCCACCAACGTGCCGAAGAGCATGACCTGGAACGCGATCTGGAACGGACGGGAACCGATCAGCTCCAGCATGTGGTTCACCGGCACTTCCTCGCCGAGAATGCCCGGATGCTCGCCCGCGATCGCCACGAAGAAGAGGAGGGCGGGGACCATCGCGATCGGACCGGTCAGCAGGCCGGCGACGAAGGTGTCCCTGCGGCTGCGGTGATGGCGGATCGTGATCAGTACCGCCGGCAGCACGCCCAGGTTGTAGCCCGCGTAGCGCAGGCCGTCCCAGAGCCAGCTCCCCTCGACCGTCCGGGCGGCGAAGGACTCGCCGATCTGGGGGCCGAAGCGGCTCGCGCACCACACGAAGAAGACGAAGTAGACCAGGTACAGCACGCCCGACCAGCTGGAGAACGCCCTCTCGATGACCTCGTTTCCCCCGAAGACCAGGAGACCTACCAGCGCCATGATCCCCACGACGCCGACCAAGTAGGGGAGCCCGAACGTCTCCTGCAGGATCGACCCCGCCGAAGCGGCGATGACCGCAAGCACCAGCATCATCATCGTGACGTACAGGACCTCGAAGAGGAACCACCAGCGACCCAGGAGCAGCTGGAAGAAGCTCCTGTACTCGAACGCCTTGAACGTCCGAGCGAACTCGTAGGCGGCGGTGCAGACGACGCTCCACACCACCGTGGACACGCCCATCGCCAGCAGCCCGCCGGCGGGCCCGTGGGACAGGAAGTACTCCGCCAGCTCCCTCCCGGTCCCGTACCCGCCGGCGATCACCACCGACTGGAACATGAAGCCGGGCAGCAGGTAGCGTCGCATGGCGTTCGTCACCGGCTGTCCTCCTTGGGGGGCTGGCGGCGTCGCGGGGCGGCGAACCGGCCGCGGTCGACGGGAGGCAAGCTACGGAGCGCGTGCGGCCGACGCCACGCCGCCCCCGCCGCCCCTTCGGGCTTCAAGACGTCGACTCGAAGAACAGCCCCTTGGGCACGAAGGCGCTGTGCAGCGCCTCCCGGTCCCCGGCACCCACGCCCGCCCGAGTCGCCGCCTCGCGCCAGCGCGCCCGCACCACGGCGACGATCCGATCAAGCGCCGCCTCCGCCTCTTCCCGCCCCATCAGGAAGCGAGCCGCGCCGGCGACCAGGTTCTCCCTCCCGGCCCGACGGCCCTCGGGGCCGCAGACCATGGACAATTCGCGCTCCATCGAGTAGGCGGGGGAAGGGTTGAGGTCGTAGGCGGGCGCGAGGCGCCACGAGCGCCCTCGGGCCAGAATCGCATGGTTGCGCGGGTGGTCGTCCAGGTTGGAGACGGCGGCGTTGAAGCACATCCGGGCGAAGAGCTCCTTCAGGTCCTCTGTCGGCTGGGCGCTGACGCGCCGGAGCTCGTCGGCCAGGGCCAGGTAGGACCAGCGTTCGCGACCCGTCGGCGAATCGTCGCTGCGGAGCAGGGTCAGCGCGCTGGCCATGCGGTGTCGAAGCCAGCCCCCTCCCTCGCCGGAGCGCTCCCGGTCGAAGCGGCGCACCAGCAGCACGTCCCGGTTGCCGGCGCGCTCGATCCGACTCTCCGCCGCCCGAATGCCGCACTCCCGGGCCAGGAGCAGCATCGCATGCTCGGCCCTGGGCTCGTTCCACCGATCCCGCGGGCGGCTGAACTTGGCCAGCCAAAGGGCGTCGCCGTCCTCGACGACCGCCTTCGGCCGGGCGCCGCCCATCGACGTGCCCTCGTCGAAGATCGCGTGGGCGAGAGTCGCGGCCCGGTCGCTGCCCGGCTTCCCGTGGTCCGAGCTCGCGCCAGCCCGACACTCGCCGGCCGCACCCGCGCCGACCGCCCGTCCTCCGCCCTCGCCGGCCGCCAGTGCGTCCGCTGCGGCCTGGAGCGCCGCCAGCGCCACCGGGGCCGCAAACCGAAGACGCGGCGAAGGCGGTTCCACCGAGGGGCCGAACCCAAGGGCGCCGGCCCGGTCGTCGGGTCCTTCCATCAGGTACTCGAACTCGTCCAGCCGCGCGCGGCCCAGCCGCCGCTCGATCAGCAGCCGTCCCCAGTAGTCGGGCATGGAATCGCGCACGGCGCCGAAGAAGCCGCCCATGCGACCCGTCAGGTAAAGGCGGTCCGCCAACCGAAGCTCCACCGGATCGAGTTCGACCGCTTCCGACCTCTCCAGGTAGCTGCGCCCGTACACGAACTCGCCGCTCGCCGCTCCGCCGGGGCCGCCCCGCAGCCGGAACCGCCCCGCCGTCGTGAACTCCGCGTCGCCCGGCAGCACGACGTAGACGTAGCAGCTTCGGTCGGAGGCCATTCAGAAGTCGTTGTCCAGCTGCCCCCGGCGAACTCGCTGGGGCAGGGCCGTCCGCTCCAGCGCCTTGCCCGCTTCGTCGCGCTCCGGGGCTCCCAGCTCGCAAGCGTGGTCCAGCAGCCCCATGGCCCACAGCGCCGCGAAGTAGGCGGCGGCCGAAGCGCCGGGCTTGCCGCGCTCCACGTCGGCGACGGTGAAGCGGGAGACGCCCATCCGCTCGGCCAGGTCCTCGAGCCGAAGGCGGCGGCGGAGGCGAGCCGTGCGGATGTTGCCGCCCAAGGTGCGCAGGGCCTCCTCGACGGCCGCCGGCGGCTGCGTGGTGAGCAAGCTTCGTTTCGACATGTGGAATAAATATAGCGCAAAGTTGGATTGCGTTGATTTTGATCAACAGTTAGGGCTGGGCAGTCAAGGTCCATTGGGGGTGCCGCCCAAGCGGTTCGGGCGGGCCTTGGGACCTTCCCACGCCAGCCCCAGCCTAGGCGGTGCCGCCAAGCGATTCGGGCGTGCCGCTAACGACCCCGCTCCCGCACGCCTCTGGGCGCCACCCGCGCTTCTGCCCGGGCCAGCCCCCAGTCCACCGTCAGGGCCATGGCGGCCGCCGGAACCGCGCCGGAGAGGATCATCACCGGGTCGGCGAGGGCCAGCCCGGCCACGATCGGGTCGCCCAGTCCGCCTCCGCCGACGAAGGCGGCCAAGGTGGCGGTTCCCACGTTGATCACCGCGGCCGTGCGCACTCCGGCCATGACCACCGGCGCCGCCAAGGGCAGGCGGATGCGCAGCAGCAGCTGCGCTTCGGTCATTCCCAGCGCGCGTCCGGCCTCCACGGCGCCCGGCGCGGCCTCCACGATCCCGGTGTAGGTGTTGCGCAGGATCGGCAGGAGCGAGTAGAGGAAGAGCGCGGCCGCGGCGGGCGTCGCGCCGATCCCGAAGAGGGGGATCATGAAGGCGAGCAGCGCGATTCCCGGGATCGTCTGAAGAAGGCCGGCGGCTCGAATCGCGCTTTCGGCGAAGGAACGCCGGCGCTCCAGCGCCACGCCGGCGGGAAGTGCGACCAGCGCTGCCGCTCCCAGGGAGACGAGGACCAGGAGCAGGTGGCGAGCCGCCTGTCTGCCCAGCTCCGCCCGATGGCTCCACATGTGGGCGGGCAACGCGCTCACGGAGCGGGAGGGGCGGGGGACCGTCGGGCGGGAGGTCTCGGGGTCGGCGCCGCTTCGCGCGTCCGGGCCGGCGTTGCCGGCGAGGTCGCCGTCGGGAGCCGAGTCCGCGCCGCCCGTCGCCCCGAGGCCGATCTCGACCAGCAGTTCCCGGGCCGCCTGGGCCGGGGTGGCTCCCGCCAGCTCGACCCTTTCGTTCGCTCGCCGCATGACGGCCTCGTCGATCCGTCCAGCCAAGCGCGAGAGGAGCAGCGTGGCCTCGGGCCGCTCCTCGTAGAAGCGGCGGCTGGCCAACGGCGCGGCGTCGTAGGGAGGGAAGAAGCCCAGGTCGTCGGTCATCACCGCCAAGTCGTAGCGGGCCACGGCGCCGTCGGTGGAGTAGGCGTCGATCACGTCCACTTCGCCTTCGGCAAGCGCTTGGTACTTGACCGCCTGGAGGAGGTTCCGCACGTCCCGAAACTCCATCCCGTCGTAGGCTTCGGTCAGGCCCAGCAGGCCGTCGGCACGACCCGCGAAGTCGGGCGAGAAGCCCGCGGAGAGCCGGGGAGCGATCCTTGCCAGCCCCGACAGCGTGCGGACTCCCAGGGAGTCGGCCGCGCGGCGGCGCATCGCCACTGCGTAGTTGTTGGCGAACCCCAGGGGCGGCAGCCAGCGGGCGCCCCAACGGGCCAGGAAGGCGTCGCTGACCCGTCGGAAGACCGCCGCCGATCCGCCGGACGAGCTCTCGGCCAGCACGGCCGCCAGCCCCGTCCCCGTGTACTCGGGGTAGACGTCGATCTCGCTTCGGGCGAGCGCCTGCAACGCCACCTCCGTCGTGCCCAGTCCCAGCCGCCGGTCCACCACGTGTCCCCGAGCCTCCAGCAGCTGGGCGAAGACCTCCGCGAGCACGTAGGACTCGGCGAAGGGCTTGGAGGCGACCACGATCGGCCGCGCCTGGGCCGCCGCCATCGAAGGCAGAAGGACCGCGGCGCAGCAGCCGAGCACCACGCGCCAGCCTCGCCTCGGCAGGGCGCCCCGCCTGGGCGGCTTCCGACGTCGGGGCAGGCCCGTTCGCCCAGGCAAGCCGGAAGACCTCCGCCGGCCGCGCCCCGTCCCCGGTCCACGACGCCGAGTCACGCCGTCGCCCGCGCCTTCGACACGACGCCGAGTCACGCCGTCGCCCCCGCCTTCGACATGACGCCGAATCACGCCGTCGCCCCCGCCTTCGACACGATGCAGAATCACGCCGTCGCCCCCGCCTTCGAGAGGAGCTCCGCGGCGTACCCTCGGCCCTGCGCGGCCTCTTGCCGGGCCCGAACGGACAGCTCTGCCGCGGCCGCCTCCAGCACGATCCGTCCGGCCCGCATGACGGCGATCCGCGTGGCCACCCGCAGCGCCTCCGCCAGGTCGTGGGTCACGAAGACGGCGGTTGCGCCCGCCGACCGGCGAAGCGCCAGGAACGCCTCCTGGGCGTCGAAGCGGGTGACCGCGTCCAGCGCGCCGAAGGGCTCGTCCATGAGGAGGACGTCGGGATCGGCGGCGACGGCGCGGGAGATGGCGACCCTCTGCCGCTGCCCTCCCGAGAGCTCCCGGGGGTACCGGTCGCCGAAGATCGCCGGGTCGAGTCCGGCGGCCGCCAGGGCGTTGCGTCCGCGCTCCTCCGCGTCGTCCATGCCTCGAAGAGACGGGACCAGGGCGGCGTTGGCCAAGCAGGTCCAGTGGGGGATCAGCCCGCCGTCCTGCTGCACGTAGCCGATGGAGCGGCGGAGGGCCACCGGGTCCAGCGAGGATGCCAGCTCGCCCCGCACCCGCACCTCTCCGGCGTCCAGCGCCGTCAGCCCGTTGATCGTGCGCAGCAGGGTGGTCTTCCCCGAGCCGCTCTCGCCCACCAGGGCCATGCAGCTGCCGGCGTCCACGCGCAAGCTGGCGCCGTCCAGCGCGGTGGCGTCGCCGTAGCGCTTGACCGCGCCGTCGATCTTGATCAGGGCCACGGCGCGCCCTCCCGCAGGGCCCAGGCCAGCACCTCCGGCTCCACGTTCCCCCCGGACACCAGGGCCACCACGACATCGCCCGGCTCGACCGCCACCCGCCCATGCATCACCGCGGCCACGGCCGCCGCGCCCGACGGCTCGGCCACCACCTTCGCCCGGGTCGCCAGAAGGCGCATGGCCGAGGCGATCTCGTCGTCCGAGACCAACGTCACGTCCTCCACGAACTCCCGCACGTACCGAAAGGTCAGCTCGCCGGCCATGGGCGCCGCCAAGCCGTCCGCCACGGTGTCCACGGCGTCCAAGCGGACAGCCCGCCCCGCGTCCAGGCTCCTCCGCATCGCCGGGGCGCCTTCGGGCTCGACGCCGACGACGCGGTGGCCGGAGGTGCCGTCCCCCGTTCCCACGCCGCCGTCCTCCGCTCCCGGTCCGGAATCCCCCGTTCCCGGTCCGGAATCCCCCGTTCCCGGTCCGGAATCCCCCGTTCCCAGTCCACCGTCCCCCATTCCCAGTCCACCGTCCCCCGCTCCCAGGCCGCCGTCCTCCGTCGCGGGCCGGCAAGCCGCCAGGGCCCCGGCGATCCCCGCGATCTGGCCGCCGCCGCCCACGGGCACCACCACCACGGCCGGCCCCGGCACCTCCTCGGCCAGCTCGAGTCCCGTGGAGCCGTGCCCCGCGATCACTTCCTCCGCGTCGAACGGATGGAGGAAGACGAGACCCTCGTCGCGCGCCAGCCGATCGGCCTTGCGGAAGGCGTCCGCCGCCGTTCCGTGAAGGATCACCTCCGCGCCGTACCCCTGCGCCGCCTCCACCTTGATCGGCGCCGCCGCCTGCGGCATCACGACCACGGCCCGGACGCCGGCCTTCCCGGCCGCCCACGCCACCGCCTGGGCGTGGTTGCCGGCGGAGACCGTGACCACCCCCCGCGCCCGCTCCTCCGGCGCCAGCGCGGCCACCGCGTTCAGCGCCCCCCGCACCTTGAACGATCCCGTCTTCTGCAGGTTCTCGCACTTCAGGAAGGCGCGGGTCCCGGTCGCGTCGCCCAACGTGCGGAACGAGAGCAGGGGGGTGCGGTGCACCAGGGGGACGATCCGACGGCGCGCTTCCTCGTACTCTCGTCGCCCAAGCCAAGCCATGCCGCCCTCCGTGGTTCGATACCGCTCCGTCGCCCTTCGTCGCAGGGGCGCCCTCCGGGCGATTGATATTGTCCGCCCGACTGGCTAACTTCGGGCCGAGACGCTGGTACGGGAACGTCCCGAAGCCCAGCCCCGGCGTCGCGGCCTCACTTCACCAGCAAGCCAGGACGATACAACATGGCCTTCGCATCGCGGCTGATCCGCTTCTTCTGCCTCGCGACCCTTCTCGCCCTCCCGGTCGCGTCGGCCCACGCCCAGCAGGGCACGATCTCGGGGCGGGTGGTCGACGCCGAGACCGGCGAGCCCGTGGCGGGCGCCGCCGTCGAACTCCTGGGGCAGGCGGGGCAGGCCGAAACCGACGCCGCCGGCGAGTTCAGCGTGGCGGTGGCCTCGGCCTCGGGCGCGCACACCGTGGTCGTCACGATGATCGGCTACGAGACGGCCCGCGTGGACGACGTGCGCACGACGCAGAGCGTGGAGGTCTCGCTGCGCTCCCGGGCCCTGGTGCTCAACCCGGTCGTGGTCACGGCGTCTCGACGCCAGGAGAAGGCCCTGGAGGCTCCGGCGTCGATCTCGGTCGTCTCCAGCGACGAGATCGAGCGCACGATCGTCCCGACGCCGGCCGAGAACCTGAAGGGGCTGGCGGGAGTCGACATGGTCCAGACCGGGATCACCCAAAGCAACATCGTGGCTCGGGGGTTCAACAACGTCTTCTCGGGCACGCTGCTCACCATCGTGGACAACCGGTACGCGCGCATTCCGTCCCTGCGCTTCAACGCCCACAACATGATCCCGGTCACCGACCTGGACATCGACCGGATCGAGGTCTCCCTGGGGCCGGGCGCCGCCCTCTACGGCCCCAACGCCGCGTCGGGCGTCATGCACATCATCACCGCGTCGCCGATCGACCGACCGGGCTCGTCCTTCTCGGTGGCCGGCGGCGAGCGCTCCGTCTTCCACGGCCAGCTCCGCACTGCCCACTCCCTGGCCGACGGCGCCTTCGGCTTCAAGGTCTCGGCCCAGTACTTCCGCGGCAACGACTTCGAGTACACGGATCCGGAGGAGCCTTCGACCGTGGAGCGGGACTTCCTCAACGCGCGCTGGTCCGCCGACGCCCGCATGGACTTCCGCTTCGCCGGCGACGCCGAGCTCGTCTTCAACGGCGGCGTCAACACGGCGGTGAAGAGCATCGAGCTCACGGGGATCGGCGCGGCCCAGGCCGACGGATGGGGCAACCGGTACTTCCAGGCCCGGTTCAGCAAGGGACGCCTCTTCGCCCAGGCGTTCCTGAACCAGACCGACTCGGGGACGGACACCTACCTCTTCCGCACCGGCGAAGGCGTGGTGGACCAGTCCCGGGCCATGGCCGTCCAGGCCCAGTACGGCTTCAACCTGGGCGACTTCCAGAGCTTCACCTACGGGGTGGACTGGCAGCGGACCGAACCCCGCACCGGAGGCACGATCACCGGCCGCAACGAAGACGACGACCTCATCAGCGAGGTGGGCGCCTACGTGCACTCGGAGACGGCCCTGGGCGAGAAGGTGGACTTCGTGGCCGCGGTTCGCGTGGACGACCACAGCCGTCTGGCGAACCCGAACATCTCGCCCCGAGCGGCGCTGGTCTTGAAGCCGTCGGAAGACCAGACCTTCCGCCTCACCTTCAACCGGGCGTTCGGAACGCCCACTTCCAACAACCTCTTCCTGGACATCGTGGCGGCCCGGTCCGAGATCATCCCGGGAGTGCTCTCCTACGACGTGCGCGCGCTGGGCGTGCCCTCCGGCGGCTTCACCTTCAACAACGAGTGCCCTGGCGGCCACCTGTCGATGTGCATGTACTCTCCCCTTGCCCCGGGGCAGCAGCTGCCGGCGAACGCCGCGGTGTTCTACGACGCGCTTCTGCAAAACCTTGCCAGGGACCCCCAGCTGGCGGCCCTCGCGCCGGCGCTCGCAAACCCGGGCAGCAGGCCGACGGACCCCGCCATCAACACCGTGTTCCGCCGCCTCAACCAAGCCGCCGAACCCGGAGAGCCCCTCTTCGTCCTGGACGACTCCAAGCCGGCCTCCATCGCCGATCTCCGGTCCACGATCCACAACACCTACGAGGTGGGCTACAAGGGCTTCCTCGGCGACCGACTTCTCTTGGCCGCCGACCTCTGGTACGCGGACGTCAAGGACTTCGTGGGTCCGTTGCGGGTCGAGACCCTCAACGTCTTCTTCGAGCCGACTTCCCTGAAGGCCTTCCTGGACAGCCGGCTGGCCGGCCTCGTTGCGGCGGGAGTGCTGGACGCGGCCACGGCGGCGGGGACCGCCGGTCTGATCGCCGGGCTGGCGGCTCAGATACCGGTGGGCTCGGTCGTGCCCGACCAAGTCCAGTCCTCGGACTTCATCGTGACTTACCGCAACTTCGGAGAGGTCGACTACTGGGGCGCCGACTTTGCCGCCCAGTTCTTGGCGTCGGACCGCGTGCGGATCAACGGCTCCTACTCGCATCAGAGCCAGGAGTGCTTCGACTTCAACGAGGACGGCAACTGCAGGAGCGCCGACGACATCGCCCTGAACGCTCCGAACCACAAGGGCTCGGTGGGCGTGACCTTCGACGACCGCGCGGCGGGCTTCTCCCTCAGCGCGCGCATGCGCATGAGCGCCGGCTTCCCCATGAACTCGGGCGTGTACGTGGGCGACGTGGACGGCTACACGGTCGTGGACGCGGGTTTGAGCTACCGCCTCCCCTTCCAGCCCAACGCGAGCGTTTCCCTGAGCGCGAGCAACCTCCTCAACAACCTGCACCAGGAGTTCATCGGCGCTCCCGAGCTGGGCCGTCTCGTGCTGGCTCGGGTGCGGTTCGACTTCTGACCGCCCCGCCGGCCCGAGGCCGGCAACTGCGACGCGCGCGCGACGACAGGCCTTGACTCGCGAGCCATGACCCGTCGGCGCAAGAGGCAGCGCCAGGAGCGTATCCTCGAGCTGGTCAAGGACCACCGAGTCCCCAGCCAAGAGGCGCTTCGCGACCTCCTCGTGCGGGCCGACTTCGAGGTCGCCCAGGCCACTCTCTCGCGGGACATCCGCGACCTTCGGCTGGTGAAGGTTCCCGTCGCCGGCGGCAAGTCCTACTACACGCTCCCGGAGGAGTGGGAACAGAAGCCGCCGCTGGAGTCGGTGCTGTCGGCCCTCTACGTCTCGGCCGAGGTGGTCGGGAACTTGGCCGTCGTGCGGACGCTCAGCGGGGCGGCCCAGGCAGTGGCGTCGGGGATCGACTGGGAGGAGTTCGAAGGGCTGGCGGGCACCATCGCCGGAGACGACACGGTCCTTCTGGTCCTCAAGGACCCGGAGGCCGCCGTCGCCGTCGTCGCCGAGATCGAGGCCTTGGCCGGGCGCAGCTGACCCCGGCGAGCGTTCCGGGCGGGGAAGTCGTGCTTTCGTCGGCCCGTTGACCCCTGGCGCCTATATGCATATTATTCCACTTGCAGCGGTTATTCCTTCATTCATGCATCGGCAACACAACGGGAGAGGCGAGCGATGAAGGTCGTTCTCGGATACTCGGGAGGGCTGGACACCTCGGTGATCGTGCCTTGGCTTCGGGAGAACCACGGGGCCGAAGTCGTCTGCATGGCGGCGGACGTGGGCCAGCAGGGCGGGGTGGAGCACTTGGCGGCGAAGGCGCTCGCCACGGGGGCTTCCGCGTTCTTCGGCGAGGACCTGAAGGACGCCTTCGTGTCGGAGTACGTGCTGCCTGTGCTCCGGGCCGGCGCCGTCTACAGTCGCAAGTACCTGCTGGGCACTGCGATGGCGCGTCCGCTGATCGCCCGCCGGATGGTGGAGATCGCCCGGAGCACCGGCGCCGACGCCGTGGCCCACGGATGCACCGGCAAGGGGAACGACCAGCTCCGCTTCGAGCTCTCCTTTGCGGCGCTGGCGCCCGACCTTGAAGTGGTGGCCCCTTGGCGGGTGTGGGAGATCGCTTCGCGCGAGGACGCCCTGGCCTTCGCTCGGGCCCGGGGGATATCACTGGACGTGGACGAAGGGAAGCTCTACTCGCGAGACGAGAACCTGTGGCACACCAGCCACGAGGGCGGCCCCCTGGAGGACCCGGCCAACGCGCCGAGCCCCGACGTCTTCACCCGCACCTGCGATCCGGCCGAAGCTCCCGACCGGCCTCGGGATCTGGAGGTCTCCTTCGAGGCCGGCGTGCCTGTGGCCTTGGACGGTCGGCCCATCGGGCTCCTGGCGCTCCTGGAAGCGCTCAATCGCGCGGGCGCGGAGCACGGAGTGGGCAGGGCCGACGTGATCGAGGACCGAGTCGTGGGCATCAAGTCCCGGGGCGTGTACGAGACTCCGGGGGGGACGATACTGCTGACGGCGCTTCAGGAGCTGGAGCAGATGGTCCTTTCCCGGAGGGCGCTCTCGCTGAAGGACGAGCTGGCGCCCCGATACGCCGACGTCGTCTACGAAGGCCGCTGGTGGACTCCGGAGCGGAAGGCGCTGGACGCCATGGTGGACTCGCTGATGGAGCCCGTCACCGGGAGCGTGCGGCTGCGCCTCTTCAAGGGAAGCGCGAGCGTGACCGCCCGGACCAGCCCCACGTCGTTGTACGACCTGGATCTGGCCTCGTTCGGCGCATCCGAAGGGTACGACCACTCCGATTCGTCGGGGTTCGTCAAGCTGTACGGGTTGCCGTTGCGCGCGGTGGCGGCCCAGCAGGGGACGGAGTTGCGGGCGACGGGCGGCCGCAAGGGTTCGGCGGCCGGCGCAGGCGCGACGGGGGGCGCGGGCTGGAGCGAGTCGTCGGCGTCGCCGGCCGGCTCCCAAGGGACGGCATCGGCAGGACGCGGCCTTCCCCGGTGAGCCACGCCCTTTGGGGCGGCCGCTTCGACGGCGAGCTTGCCGCCGAGATGGGACCGCTGAACCGGTCTCTGGATGTGGACTGGCGGCTCTGGCGTCACGACGTTCGGGGCAGTCGCGCCTGGGCCCGGGGGCTGGAGCGGGCGGGGGTGCTCTCTCCTGACGAAGCCGCGCAGATCGACCGGGGGCTGGTCCAGGTGGCGGAACGGCTGGAAGCGCTTCCGGGGCCGGCGGGACTTCCCGACGAGGACGTCCACACCGTCGTCGAGCGGCTCCTTACCGAGATCGTCGGACCGGTCGGGGGCAAGCTCCACACGGGCCGCTCCCGCAACGACCAAGTCGCCACGGACTTCCGCATGTGGGGCACGGAAGCGGTCGCCGAGCTGCACGGCCAGGTCGTCGAGCTGGCGGAGGCGCTGGCCGCCAAGGCTCGGGCGACGAGGGACGTGGTCATGCCGGCCTACACCCACCTGCAGCAGGCCCAGCCGACGCCGGTCGCCCACTGGCTGCTCTCCCGCGCGTGGCCGCTGGTCCGCGACGCGAAGCACTTGGGGGCCGTGGCCGACGAGTGCGCCGTGCTGCCGCTGGGCTCGGGAGCGGTGGCGGGCTGTCCCTTCGACGTGGACCGGGAGGCGCTGGCCGCCGAGCTGGGGTTCTCGACCGTGTCGGAGAACTCGATCGATGCGGTGTCGGACCGGGACTGGGCCGCCAAGCTGGTGTTCGCGGCGGCGCTGACCGGTGTGCACCTCTCCCAGCTGGCCGAGGACCTGGTGGTGTTCTCCAGCGCCGAGTTCGGGTTCGTGCGGATCGGGGGCGGCTTCGCCACGGGCTCGTCGCTGATGCCCCAGAAGCGGAACCCGGACGTGGCCGAGCTGGCCAGGGGAAAGTCGGGGCGCCTGATCGGCAATGTGACGGCCGTGCTTGCCGTGCTGAAGGGGCTTCCCACGGGCTACAACCGGGACTTGCAGGAGGACAAGGAAGCGGTCTTCGACTCGGTGGACACCCTGGCGGTCGCGCTCCCGGCGATGACGGGGGCGGTCGCGGAGCTGGGAGTGGTGCGCGAGCGGCTGGCAGGCGCGCTGGGGGCCGGCGTTCACGCCACCGACCTGGCCGAGCACCTGGTGCGGCGCGGCGTGCCCTTCCGGGAGAGCCATCACGCGGTGGGAGCGCTGGTTCGGGTTGCGGAGGCGTCGGGCCGGGAGCTGAACGAGCTGGGGATCGACGAGCTGCGAAGAGGTCATCCCGCATTCGGCGACGAAGCGACGGCGGTCTTCGATCCGGTTGCTTCGGCGGAGTCCCGGGCGGTCCGCGGGGGCACCGCCGCCGCAGCCGTGGACGCCCAGCTGGAGGCGCTGGCGAAGGCGCTGGGGGCGGAGTCCAGCGGACTGGCGTCGGCGCGCTCGATCTCGGAGACGGGGTAGGCCGGGAAGGCCCGGGGCCGAGCAGTCGCCGGAACGGCCCGCCGGCCGGGGCCGCCGCAAGCGCGCTCGAGCCGTTCTGTGGTCGTCGTCACCAGATCGAGTCGGCCCAGCGTGACCGACACGAGGGAGCCGCAAGCGCGCCCGAACCGTCCTGTGGTCGTCGCGCCCAAGCCCAGGACGCCGCCCCCGCCTACTCCAGAGGCCGCAAGCGCGGTCGAGCCGTCCTGTGGTCGTCGCGGCGGCTTCGGAGTAGGTTGTCGCCCATGACATCCCTTCGGGCGCCGGCGGGCGCGGGATGGTACTGGCATTGGGGCGCCCCGGCCGCGGCCTGCCTGGGCTTTCTCGCGGCAGCCGGCTTGGCCGCGGCTTGGCTGTCGAGCGCCGAGGACCGACTCGGGCGGTTCGCGCTCTCCGCCGCGGCCTTTTCGGCGACGCTGCTGCTCTCTTGGGTCGTCGCCGGCCCTGGACACCCGTCGATCTCGGCCTCCGCTGCGCAGAGTGCACGCGACCGCGCCGTCCATGCCGTCCTGGCGACGGCCGTCGTCTCGACAGCCGTGGTCGCCGCTGCCTATCTGCTGGACGGACCGCTGGTCCTGGACGAGCAGAAGTCGATCATCGACTACGGCGTTCAGCCTCTCGCCGCGATCGCCGCTTCGTACGACGACCCGAACAACCATGTGCTGCACACGCTCCTGCTCCGGGTGGCGTATCGGTTCGGCGGGACGAGCCTGGTCGTCCTTCGACAGCCCGCGTTCTTGTCGTTCTGTCTTCTTCTTCCCGCGCTGTGGTGGTTCGCGCGGCAAGAGTACGGACCGACGGCGGCCGTGTTCGCCACCGCCTTCACGGGCATGTCGCCGATGCTTGTGGAGTACGCCACCGTCGCCAGGGGGTACACGATCCTGCTGCTCCTCTTCATGGCGGCGCTGCTGTGCGGACGGGTCCTGGTGCGCAAGCCGGACAGCAGGGCGCTGTGGGCCACGTGGGCCGCGGCGGTCGCCCTCGGCTTCTTCACGATGCCGCTGATGGTGCTTCCCGCCCTGACCGCCGTGGCCTGGATGCTCTTGGTTCGCTGGCGGGAGGGCGGGCGCGCGGCAGTGGGGCCCTTTGCCGTCAAGACGGCGGTCTGGTCGGTCGTGGCCCTTGCCGGCACGGGAGTCCTGTACGCGCCGATCATCGCCGCCGAGGGCATCCAGGGCGTGCACGCAACCCTCGTGGTCGAGGGCGAGTACGCGGTCGCCGCGTCCGCTTCGCTGCTCCTGCATCCGTTCGAGGTCTGGGACGACTGGCACTTCAAGCACCCCAGCTGGGCAAAGGGAGTCCTGTGGGCGCTGGTCGTCGTCGGCGCCGCGGTCCCGGGCCGCGGCTCGAGGCCGCGGGTGGGAGTGCTGCTGCTGGCGACGGGGCTCGCCACGGCTCTGCTGATGGCGACAAGACCGTTCATGCTGACGCCGCGCCTGGCGCTCTGGATGGCGCCGTTGGTCATGGTCGCGGCCGGGGTTGGCGCGGCGTCTGTCCTGGAAGGCGCTCTCGACCGCGCGGGAGCCCGTTGGCCGCGGGTCGCCGCCGCGCCGGGCCGGCGCATTGCGACCTGCGCCGCCGCGGCGCTGGTCGCGGGCGTCCTTGCCGTGTGGTCCGTGCAGCCAGTCCGATTGCTGGGATGGTCTCCCAAGGCTCGGTGGCGCGTCCACCCCATGGCGTTCGCCACCGCCGAGCGGATGGAGCCCGGCGATCACTTCGCCACCTACAGCTGGGTGGCCAACTTCGCGGTGATCCGAGTGCGGGAGCGCCTCCGAATCGACAGCGACGCAGGCTTCTACCATCCCCTGGGAACGCCCGAAGAACGTTGGTCGGTACACCGCGTGTCCGCCCGCCGCGGAACGAGCGCCGACCCCGGCGGCCCCTCGCCCGATCCCGCCGACCCGCCGCCCGACCCCGCCGACTCCCCGCCCGATCCCGCCGACCCCCGGCGGGCGCCCGAAGGCCCCGCGGAAGGCCGCCTCTTCGTGATGTACCCGAGGGACCCCGACGACGCCGACAGATCATTCGCCAGCGAGTTCGTGGATGCGCATCCGTCCGACCACGAGCTGGTCGCCGCCTTCGACGGCGGACTCGTCTACATGCTGAAGGAGTGGACCAAGCGCCCACGGCGGCTGCGCTGACCGCCGCTCGTCTTCCCTCCCTCTACCGCCGGATGCCCGCCGCCGCGCTGGACGGGTTCTCTTCGGCAGGCCGCTCCCGCACCAGAGGCCGCTGCTCAGGGTGCACTTCGTCCAGCGTCGTGCCGTCGTAGAGGCGGCCGTCCTTCATGACGTAGCGGATGTCCACGGTGCTGCGCAGGTCGTCGAGCGGGTTCGAGTTGAGGACGACGATGTCGGCGAACTTCCCCTCCTCGATGCTGCCCAGCTGGTCGCCGAAGCCGATCGCCTCGGCGCCCAGGATCGTGGCCGCGCGCAGCATGTCGTGGCTGGACGCGCCTCCCGCCGCCATCGCCCACAGCTCCCAGTGGTAGCCCAGGCCCTGAAGCTGCCCGTGGCTGCCCACGCCCATGCGCGCGCCGGATTCCAGCATCTTCTTGACGAACTCGGCGTGGCGCGGGAAGACGTGCTCCTCTTCCAGGAACCAGCCGGCTTGGCCGGGACTGCCGCCGCCGCCGGGGCCGCGCCGCCGCGCTCGCGCGTCGATGTTTCCTTCGGGCACGAAGACGTTCAGCTTCGGGTCGTCGTGGACGTCTTCCGTGGCGTAGAACCAGTTCTCGCCGAACGGTCCTCCGTACGAGACCAGCAGCGTGGGGGAGTTCGTGGTCTCCGACTCCTTGAAGAGCTCCACCACGTCGGAGTAGATCGGGGCGATGGGCAGGTTGTGCTCGATCCCCGGGTAGCCGTCGATGGCGTGGGTCATGTCGATCTTGAAGTCCAGCCCGCCTTCGGTGGTCGGCATGAGCTCCAGCTCCTTGGCCGCCTGGATGATCCACTGGCGCTGCTGCCGGCGTCCGGTCATGTACATCTTCAGCGTCTTCGTGTCGTAGTACTGCGAGTAGCGCCGAAGGATCGACTTGGCGTGGTCGGCGTCGCGGACATTCTCGGAGAGGAAGACGCCGGGGCCGGTCGAGTAGATGCGTGGTCCGGTCATCCCGCCGGTCCGCACCCGGTCCGTGTAGCTGAGGATGTCGGTGGTGGCGGTCTGGGGGTCCCGGGTCGTGGTGACGCCGTAGGACAGCGTCGCCAAGTACTGCCACACCTCCTCCGGGTGGATTTCGGGGATCAGCCACATGGCGTGGTAGTGGGTGTCCACGAATCCGGGCACCAACGTCTTGCCGGAGACGTCGAGCACGACGGCGCTGTCGGGCACATCCACCGAGTCGGCCGCGCCCACCGCGGCGATGCGGTTGTCGACGACCAGGACCACGCCGTTCTCGATCACGTGGGGCGCGCCCGTCGTGTCGTCGGGCGCCTCGGCCATCGTCACGATTCGGCCGCCGGTCAGCGCCAGCGTCCCCCGGGGCACGTCCCGCGGCATCTCGACTTCGATCGCGCGCTCAACCGCTTCGTAGCTCTCGGTAGTGTCGGCCAGGACCTCGTCGTCGCCTTCCCGAACGGCCGCGGCCTTGGCGGCCACCTCTTCCGCCGCCTTGCGGATGGAGTCGGCCCGGGCCGCCAGCGAGTCCGCCACGACCTGCACCGAGTCGGCCTGGAGCCGACGGATCTCCGCCTCCAGCTCCTCGGGCGCCTCCTCGTCCTCGCCTTCGATGCTGTCGGCCTCGGCCCGCTTCTCCTTCAGCGTGTCCGAAACCGCCGCCGCCCGCGCCCGCAGCAGCGCCCGAGCGTGGGCGGTCTCCTCTTCCTCGGCCTCCTCGGCCTCCACGTGCTCCAGGTCGTAGGTGAAGAAGACGTTCCCCATCGCCCAGTGAAGCGCGTTCCCGTCGGGCGCCCACGAGGGGAACTCGCCGCCCACGTCGGTGAGCTTCCGGATCGGCACCGGCGACGCGGCCAGGTTCATCAGCGTGATGGTGGGGGGCGTCGCGCCCACTTCCGCCATCTCCACGACGTAGATGTCGCGCCCGAACTGGACGAACGCCCGATCGCCCTCGGGCGACACGACCACCAATCCGGCCGGTGCGGGTCCGCCGCTGGGTTCGGCGGGGTCGTCGACGGTCCCGGCGTCCGCGTCGGTGCCGCTGGGAGCCCCGCCGCCGTTCCAGAGGTCCGCGCCGTCGCGGCTTGCCGACGCCGCCGTCGGATCGGCTCCCAGCCGCCACGGAAAGACGCGACGAGGCAGGAACTCCCACTCCCGGTGCGGACTGCCGACCCCCCGCAGTCCTTGCCGGCCCCGAATTACCAAGTGGCGCTTCACGTCGGTGCCGTCCCAGCGGAACGACACGAGCCCCTCGACGGGGCTGTACGCGTATATCCGGTCGGGCTCGTCCGCCGCGAAGTGGGCCACGTCCCGGGTCCCCGTCGGCGAGATCACCTCGGCCTCGGCCGGGGCCGCGCCGGCAGAGGGCACCCACACGAACTCGGCGCCGATCGGACCGAAGAAGATGCCGGTGGCTTCCTTCAGCTCCCGAGCGGCGCCCCGGCTCGCCACGACCCGCGACCCGTCGGGAGACCAGGCGACGTTGTAGTACAGCGCTGCCGTGGCGGTCAGCCGCTCCGGCTCGCCCCCGTCCGCCGGGACCTTCATGACGTGGCCGCCGTCCGCGTCGTCCCACGTCGCGTAGGCGATCCACTGCCCGTCCGGGGACCATTGGGGGTGGAACTCGCCCACGTCGGCGTTGGTGAGGCGTCGGGCCTCGCCGTCGGGGAGGTCCTTCACCCACAGGCGGTCGAAGGCGGTGAAGGCGACGCGCTCGCCGCTCGGGGCCGCCACCGGCGAGCGGATCTGGCTGGCGACGACCATGGCGGTGGTGTCGATCTGGTAGGCGAACTTGACCTCGGGGCCGATCCCCAGCTCGACCTCGGCCTCGAAGGGGATCTCGGCGGGGTCGCTGCCGTCCATGGGGACGCTCCAGATCTTGCCGCCGTACGAGACGACGACGGCCGACCCGTCGGGGAGGAAGGAGTAGCCGGGCAGCAGGTCCAGCGGCGCCCGCGACTCCTGCTCGTCCCGCTGCACGGGGTAGGCCAGCCACTCCTCGTCGCCGGTCTCCAGGTCGCGCTTCCGCAGCCCCGTGTCGGCGTTGTAGCGGGTGCCGTAGACGAGCCAGCGGCCGTCGGGCGAGATCGCGGGGCGCATGGCGGAGCCGTAGCGGGAGGTCACGAGGTCGTGGACGCCGGTTTCGCGGTCGTACCGGTAGAGCTGGTAGCGCGGCAAGGTGGCGTTGTACTGCCAGTCGCCGAAGCCGCCGGCGTACCACACGTGGCGGCCGTCCGGGCTGAGTGCCGCTCCCACCATCTTGAGGTTGCCGGGGGTCTGCCCCAGCGAGAGGGCCGAGCCCCGCTCCACGTGGTAGAGCCCCAACTTGGCGGCGCCGCCCAGCGAGCCTGCGCGGCTGGCGACGATGTAGTCGCCGTCGGGCGTCCACTCGGGGGAGAGCATGAGGCCCCCGCCGCCCACCCGGGTCGTGTCCGTCTTGTCGAGGCGCATCGTCCATATGGCGTCGTCGCCGCTCCGGTCGGAGATGAACGCGACGGACTCGCCGTCGGGGCTGAAGCGGGGCTGGACGTCGTAGGCCATCCCCGTCAGGAGGGGCGACGCCTTCCCGCCGGTCGCGGGCATGGTGTACAAGTCGCCCAGCAGGTCGAAGACGATCGTCTGGCCGTCGGGGCTCACGTCCAGGGAGATCCAGGTCCCCTCGGTGGCCGTGAACTCCGCCGTGCGCGCGCTGGGAAGGGGCAGGGGGTTCTCTCGGCCTCGGCCTCCGGGCGGCCCCTGGGCCTTCGCCGCCGCGGGGACGACGGCCGGGAGCGCCAGCAGGGCCAGCAGGAACGCGGTCCGGGAGCGGCTCTGCGCCGGGGCTCTCATCGGCCCTCTCCCGAGGCGCCGGCCCGGCCGTCGCGGCTGGGGTTCCCCGCCTCCGGGCTCTCTGCTTCCCCGGCGTCCGCCTGACGGATGCCCGCCCGCACGTTCGGGGCCGTGTTCCGCCACGGCTCCGGCGGGGCGGGGCGCTGCCTCGGCCACAGCTCGTCCAGCGTGTCGCCGTCGTAGAGCCTTCCGTTCATCATCACCTTGTCCACGGTGTTGGTGTTGCGGATGTCGTCCAGGGGGTTCGCGTCGAGGACCACCAGGTCGGCCAGCTTGCCCGGCTCCACCGAACCCAGGTCCCGGCCCAGCCCGATCGCCTCTGCGCCCATGATCGTGGCGGCCCGGAGCGCCACGTGCTCGTCCATGCCGCCGCTCTGGAGCGCCCACAGCTCCCAGTGGTACCCCAGGCCCTGAAGCTGCCCGTGACTGCCGACGCCGGTCTTGCCGCCGCCCTCGACCAGCTCCGCCAGCCAGCCCGAGTGCTTCCTGAAGGCGTACTCCTCGTCCATGAACCAGCCGCCTCGGCCCGGCCCGGAGGTCTGAAGGCGGCGCGCCTTCGTGTCCAGCTCGCGCTTCGGGGTGAAGTGGGTCAGCTTCTCGTCGCCGAAGACGTCTTCGTTCGTGTAGAAGTAGTTCTCGGCCCACGGACCGCCGTACGAGACCAGCAGCGTGGGCGAATTGACCGTGCCCGACGCCGCGAAAAGCCGCACCACGTCGTCGTAGGCCGGCACGATGGGCATCGAGTGCTCGATCCCCGGGTAGCCGTCCATGGCGTGGGTCATGTTCAGCCGGTAGTCCAAGCCGCCCTCGGTGGTGGGCATCAGCTCCAGCTCCCGCGCCGCCATGATCAGCCACTGCCGCTGCCGACGGTTCCCCGACATGTACATCTTGAACGTCTTCGTGTCGTAGTAGTCGCTGTACTTGCGCAGCACCTCGACGGCGTGCTCGTAGCTCCGCACCGCGTCGCCGGAGAATACGCCCGGGCCGGTGTGGTAGACTCGAGGACCGACCATCTTGCCGGCCCGCACCATGTCCTCGTACGAGAGCACGTCGGTGGTGGCGGTCTGGGGGTCGCGGGTGGTGGTGACCCCGTAGGCCAAGTTGGCTTGATAGAGCCACGGCCGCGCCCAGTGGAGGCCCCACAGGTTCCACATGTGGGCGTGGGTGTCCACGAACCCGGGCACGATCGTCTTGCCCGACACGTCGATCACCGTCGCGTCTTCGGGCACGGCGCCGGCGCCGGCGGACACCGATGCGATCCGGTTGTTCTCCACCACCACGTCGGCGTTCTCCACGATCTCGTCGCCGTCCATGGTGATCACCCGGGCGCCCCGCAGCACGACCGTCCCTTGGGGGATGTCGCGCTCGGCGACGACGTCGATCCACTGCTCCGCAGGCTCGTACTCCAGGTCGCCCGCCCCCTCTTCCAAGTCGTAGGTGAAGAGCGCGTTGCCCAGGGACCAGGTGACGGTCCGCCCGCCGGCGCCCCACGCCGGGAACTCGCCGCCCAGCTCGTTGAGCTTGCGAACCGGCACGGCGGCGGAGTCGGGCTTGAAGACGTCGATCACCGGGAGCGTCGCCCCCAGGTCGGGCACGGTCACCGCGTACACGTCCCGGCCGATGTAGGCCAGGGCCTGGTCTCCCTCCGGCGCCATCTGAACGATCCCGGCGCTGCGGCGGATCACGAACTCCCTGGGCTCGTCGTCGTTCTCGGCGAAGCGCTGGGGCATGACCAGGTCCGAGCTCTCGGAGTAGGCGTACCCCGGCGCCACGCTTCCGGCGTCCCGATCGAGGCGGGACCAGACCTGGAGGTGCAGCTTCCGGTCCGTGTCGTCCCAGCGGGCCGAGCCGAGGGCCAGCGTCCGGCGGGCCGGAGCCGGCGAGCCGGGAATCGGGTCCGCTTCCGCGAAGCCGTAGTAGTAGATGCGCTCCGGGTCGGCGGCGAAGTGGGGCAGCCGGCGTCCCGCGGTGGGGCCGATCACGGTGGCGTCGCCTCCGTCGGAGGGGATCCAGACGAACTCCGAGTCCACTCCTCCGATGAAGGGGTCGATCGCCTCCTGCAAGTGTCGTCGCGAGGCCCGGGTCGCCACGATCCGCTCTCCGTCCGGCGACCAGGCGAGCTGCTGGTAGTAGGCCGGCGCCGTGGTCAGCGTGGTCGCGCTTCCTCCCTCGACCGGGACCCGGCGGACGTGTCCCTCGCCCGAGTCGTCGTCCCAGGTGACGTAGGCCACCCAGCGCCCGTCGGGCGACCACACGGGCTGGAACTCGCCCACCTCGTCGTCGGTCAGGCGTCGGGGCTCGGCGCTGGGCTCGTCGGGCGTCTCGGAGGCGGCGGCCAAGTCGGCCACGTACAGCCGGTCCAGCGCGGTGAAGGCGACCATCGAGCCGTCCGGCGAGGTCCGGGGGTCGCGGATCTGCTTGACGGTGAAGACGGGCGTGTCCTCGATGGGGTACTCGAACTCGACTTCGGGGCCGATGGCGACCTCCACGTCGGCCGTGAACGGAATCTCGGTCGCTTCCGAGCCGTCCACGGGGACCCGCCAGATCCGCCCGCCGTAGGAGACGACCAGCGCGTCGGAGTCGGGCGTGAAGGAGTAGCCCGGGAGCACGTCCATGTTGGCGGTGGACTCCTGGTCGTCCCGCTGCACCGGGTAGGCGAGCCAGCGCTCTTCGCCCGAAGCCAGTTCCCGCAGGCGGATGCCGGTGTCGGCGTCGTTCCGGGTTCCGTAGGCCAGCAGCCTGCCGTCGGGCGAGACCGCCGGGCGGAACGCCGACCCGTATCGGTTGCTCATGGGCGTGCGCGTGCCCGACTGCCGGTCGTACACCCAGATCTGGTACTGGGGAAAGATCGCGTTGTACTCCCACGTCCCCGACCGCTGGGCGTGCCAGACGTAGCGTCCGTCCGGGCTGACGGCGGGTCCCATGAGCCGCTGGCTGAACGAGGCGAAGGAGACGGGCTGACCCGGGGCGAGGGTCGGGCCGCCCACCATCTGCAGGCCGGTGCCGCCGTCCACGTGGTAGAGCCAGAGCTTCTCCAGGCCGAAACCGGACGCGGCGCGCGAGACCACCACGTACTTGCCGTCGGGCATCCACTCGGGCGAGATGAAGCGGCTTCCGATCCCCTTGCTGAGCTGGGTCGGCTCGCCGCCGGCCGCCGGCATGAGCCAGACGTTGTTGTCGCCGCTTCGGTCCGACACGAATACGAGCCGCTCGCCGTCGGGGCTGAAGCGGGGCTGCATGTCGTGGGGCAGGCCGCTGGTGAGGCGGGTCGCTTGGCCCCCCTCGGCCGGGATCGTGTAGAGGTCCCCCAGCAGGTCGAAGGCGATCGTGCTCCCGTCGGGGCTCACGTCCAGGGAGATCCAGGTGCCCTCGGTGGCCGTGAAGCGCGCCCAGCGGGCGGGCTCCAGCGGGAGGCCCCGGTCCGGGTCCGGCTTCTCCTCCCGGGCGTCCTGGGCGTGAACGGCCAGAGGCGCGAGGAAGAGCAGCGCGGCCGCCATGGGACTGCGGTTCGAGAAGCGCATTCGCCGACTCCGTGCGTCGTGGTTGAGGATGGCGGGGCGGGAGGGTCGAAAGACGCCGCAAGAGCCGTTGGTGGGCAGTCGTCCGAATCGGGGCTCCCTCCAACCCCCAACGCGGAGTATAGTGTCAGGCGGCGTCTGACGCCATTTCGACGTTCTTCGCGTGGTCCCCCTAGACATGCAGGCCGATGCGGCTTACCTTGCCCAGTGATGCTCCAGCTGATGTCAACACGGAAGCTCGCCTTCGGACAACGGAGAGGGGGAAGCGTCAGATGCGAAACCTGTTCTGCGACCACGATGTGCTGCGGAACGAAGCCGATGTCGAACAGAACTTCGCCCGCCGACTGATTGAGGCACTTGGATACTCGGACGTCGCCATTCGGCCCAAGACTGCCCTGGAGTCGCTGACGATCGGCAATGTCGGCACCGACCGCCTGTACCGCCCCGATTTTGCTATGAAAGCTGCCGGGCACATACGTTGGATCCTCGAAGCCAAATCACCCGGCGTCCGGCTTGGCGCCCATACTCCACAAGCACGAGGTTACTGCGAAGCGATCAACGCAGCTTACAGTACGGCGAGTCCTGTCAAGTACTTTGTGCTGACCAACGGCCTCGAGACTCATGTCTACGAGGCAGCCGAAACCCGACCCGCGTTGACGTTGAGTTTCGGCCAGTTCGTGACTGACGATTCCGATTACAGCGCGCTAGTTCGCCTACTGCGGCCGGCCGCCTTTGTCGCAGGCTCCATAAAGCCAGAAGTATCTGACATCATATCGTTTTCCAAGCCGACCATCAATGAAATCAACCTCGTCTTTTCCAAATGCCATCAATTCATTCATCAATCAGACAAGATAAGTCAAGCGAAGGGATTTGAAGAATTCGTGAAGTTGATTACCTTGAAGTTGCTTTCCGATAAAGCAATCCGAGATCAGTATCCCGGCCTAACTGTTGAGCACCATTTCGATCACCCGGCAGCAGACGTCGAATTCTCAATGCATTGGCTTCGGCGGCATGAGACCACCACACCTAATCCGGTTGACTCCATTCTGTTCAGGCGTTTTATGGATGATGTCGAGACACAGATTGCTCGTCGTGTGAGAAAACGTTTTTTTGACCAAGGCGAACAAATCCAACTCAAGCCAGAAACCATTCGGGGTGTTGTGAAACGGCTAGAAGCCTACTACCTGTATGGTATCGACGCAGACTTGAACGGACGGCTGTTTGAGAATTTTCTGAGTGCAACTATGCGAGGCAAGGACCTAGGCCAGTACTTTACTCCCCGGACGCTCGTCAAGCTGGGTGTCGGACTAGGAAATCTCAACCCGAAAGACATGGTGCTTGACGGTTCCTGTGGTACCGGCGGCTTCTTGATTGATGCGCTTGCCGATATGTGGACCAAAGTAAATCGTAATGTTTCCTTGTCTGAACAAGCCAAAGCTAATGAGCGCAAAGCGATAGCCGATTCGCGGATTTTCGGCATTGATTTTGCTAAGAGTCCTAACCTTGCCAAAATCGCCCGATTGAACATGTACTTGCATGGTGATGGAGGAAGTCGCATTTTCAATATTGATGGTCTTGATCTCAAGGTGAGGGCCGAGGCGACGGATTCACCGGAGGAAATAACGGAAAAAGACGAATTTCGTCAATTGGACCTTGCTGGTCGTTTTGACATAGTGTTGACCAATCCTCCATTTTCCAAGAAATACGAGAGAAAGACAGAAGGAGACGCACGGATACTTGACCAATACGTAGTGGCAAGTGGTAGAAGCAACCTACTTGCCAAGTTGATGTTTTTCGAGATGTACCATCACTACCTAGCTCCAGGCGGACGATTGATCTCGGTTATCGACGACGGCTTTCTGTCCGGTGATTCTCATCGGGAATTTAGAAAACAGCTTCGACGCATGTATCTCATCAAGGCGGTTGTTTCGTTGCCAGGGGATGCGTTTCAGCGATCGGACGCCAGAGTAAAGACATCATTTGTAGTTCTGGAGAAACGTCGCACCGTGGCCGACCATGATGGACAACCATCCGTCTTCATGTATGCTTGCCGGTACGTAGGTCTTGATGATCCCAAACGCACACGGTGGATGCCTGGAGATGACGAGCTGCGGGGTAAAGCGAAGGACGAGATGACAAGTGTTGTTCGAGAATATCAGGCCTTTCTCGATGGTAACGGCGACGCACGGTACATAGTGCCAGCGAACCGCGTGGCAGAGCGACTGGACGTCAAGAATTGCTTGATCACGCGTACTTGGCGCAGCATGGGCAAGGAGACGGGACGAACGCTTTCAGACGTAGCGGAACTCAAAGTGTTCGGTTCTTCGGATACGATTGACTGCATGAGTCACGGGGAGTATGAAAGACTGTTTACAGTACAGTATGACGGTACACCTCGTCCCGGTCGGAGCATCATTCCAAGAACTGAGACTCAGTACGCGGAACTGTATCGGGTGCGGACGGGCGACATTGTTATATCGAACATAGCGGCGTCTTATGGGAGTGTTGCTGTAGTGCCAACTAATATGGCCGGAATGTTGGTATCGAAGGAGTACACCGTGCTGCGAGCGAAGAAGGGATACGACCCGAGGGTCGTTTGCGCTGTGTTGCGTTCACCGGAGTTGCGGGCAGAGATGCTGGTACGGTCAACCGGAGCCAACCGAACACGCGTGCGGTGGTCGGAGATTGAGGACGTTGACTTCCCGTACCCAAAGGCGAAAGACGTCGAGCGTTTTGTGCAATGCGTGGAGGAGGCCGAAGCGGCGAGACGGAAAGTTCAAATGGCGGTTCGGGAGTCGAGAACAGCACTAAATCAGGCACTCGGCCTCGATCAGGAGTCGGCCCACGCTATCTTGGATGCATTTAGGCCGCCGAAGTAGGTGGTGCGATGAGTGGTAAAGGGGGCTACATCGGTTGGATCGCAAGGGTTGGCTACCCGCCATGACCGCGCCCGCCCCTCTCGACATCGCCCTGATCTCGGTGTCCATCGACTTGGGCGCCGGTCGCCGGGGCGTGGACATGGGGCCGTCGGCGTTGCGGATCGCGGGAATCGCCGAAGCCTTGGAGGCCGTGGGCCACCGGGTTCACGAAGGCGGGCTGGTCGCGGCCGGGGGACTGGAGACGAGCGACCCCGGAGACGCCGCCCTGCGGTTTCTGGAAGAAGTGGCCCGGGTGGCCGGGCGGACCCGCTTTCTGGTGTCGCGGGCGCTGGAGCACGGCTGGCTCCCCCTGGTGCTGGGGGGCGACCACTCCCTCTCCATCGGCTCGATCGCCGCCGTCGCGGACCACTTTCGCGAGCGGCGAAAGCCCCTGGGCGCGATCTGGGTGGACGCCCACACCGACATGAACCTGCCCGAGACCACGCCCAGCGGGAACATCCACGGCATGCCGCTGGCGGTCCTCATGGGCCGGGGCGCGGGAAGGCTGACGGGACCGGTGCCGAGCCTCCGCCCCGAGCACGTGTGCGTGCTGGGCGCGCGGGAAGTGGACCCGGGCGAGAAGGCGCTGATCTCGGAGATGGGGGTCCGCGTCTTCACGATGTCGGAGATCGACGCCCGGGGCGTGGGGCAGTGCATGGAGGAAGCCCTGGAGCGAGCGACCGACGGCACCGCCGGCTTCCACCTCTCCTTCGACGTGGACTCGCTGGACCCGCGCTTCGCGCCGGGCGTGGGGACGCCGGTTCCGGGCGGCCTCACCAACCGGGAAGCCCACTTGGTGTGCGAGACGGCGGCCCGATCCGGGGGCGTGGTCGCAATGGACCTGGTCGAGCTCAACCCGGTGCTGGACAGCCGCAACGACACTGCGGCCCTGGCCGTCGGCTTGGCGGCTTCGGCCCTGGGCAAGACGATCCTCTAACGCGGCGCCGACGAGCCTCGTGATCTCCGCCAACGGCCTCGCCAAGTCCTTCGGGGGACGCGTCCTCTTCGCCGGCGCCTCGTTCCGGCTGAACCCGGGCGAGCGCTACGGCCTGGTGGGCGCCAACGGCTCCGGAAAGACCACGCTCCTGCGCATCCTCGCAGGCGATGCGACGGCCAGCGCCGGAGAGGTGTCGGTCCCGAAGCGGGTTCGTCTGGGAGTGCTGCGCCAGGACCAGTTCCTCCACCGCGACGAGCCGATCCTGCAAGTCGCGCTCATGGGCAACCGCGAGCTGTGGGAAGCCATGGAGGAGAAGGAGAAGCTCCTGGCGGCTGCCGAGGGGATCGGCGTGGAGGGCGCGAAGGGGGCCGGGGCGGCCGCCGGCGCCGACGAGGCCGCCGGGGAGTTCGACGCCGAGCGCTTCTCGGTGCTGGAGGAGATCGTCCAGAGCCACGACGGCTACGCGGCCGAGTCCAGGGCGGGAGCGATCCTGGAAGGCCTGGGGATTCCGGCCTCGATCCACCGGGACCCCCTCTCCACCCTTTCCGGCGGCTTCCGGCTGCGGGTCCTCTTGGCGCAGGTGCTGGCCGGCGCTCCCGACGCCCTCCTCCTCGACGAGCCCACGAACCACCTGGACATCCTGTCGATCCGCTGGCTGGAGAAGTTCCTGCGGGAGTTCCCGGGCCCGATGGTGCTGGTCAGCCACGACCACCGGTTCCTGGACAACGTGGTCACGCACATTCTGGACGTGGACTACGAGACGGTGCTGTACTATCCAGGAGGCTTCGAGGAGTTCCGCGCGGCCAAGGCCGAGGAGCGGGGGCGGCGGGAGAAGGAGATCGCCACCCGGGAGCGGGAGATCGCCCACCACCAGAAGTTCGTGGACCGCTTCCGGGCCAAGGCGACCAAGGCCCGTCAGGCCCAGAGCCGGGTCCGCCTCATCGAGAAGAAGGCCGACGCCCTGGTGGAGCTTCCCCGCAGCTCCCGCCGCTGGCCCACGTTCCGCTTCGAGCAGGCGCGTCCCAGCGGCAAGGAAGTGGTGCGCGTGACCGGCGTCTCCAAGTCCTACGGCGACAACCAAGTCCTGGACGGGGTGGAGCTGGAGGTCGTCCGCGGCGACCGGCTGGCGGTGATGGGACCCAACGGGATCGGCAAGTCCACCCTGCTCAAGATCATGACGGGGCGGCTGGAAGCCGACGCCGGCTCCGTCGAATGGGGGTACGAGACGAGACCCGGCTACTTCGCCCAGGACCAAGAGGACCACTTCCGCTCCCTGCGCCGACGCGCCGAGGCGTGGGTCGGCGACTTCTGCGACGGTCGGGACAGGGGCTACGTCCGGGGCATGATGGGAAGGATGCTCTTCTCGGGAGACGACGCGGAGAAGCCCCTGAAGGCGCTCTCGGGCGGCGAGGCGGCGCGCCTGGTCTTCTGCAGCCTCATGATCCAGGCGCCCAACGTGCTGGTGCTCGACGAGCCCACCAACCACCTGGACATGGAGTCGATCGAGGCGCTGGTGGACGGGCTTGGGGCGTACGAGGGGACGCTGGTCTTCGTCTCCCACGACCGCTGGTTCGTCAGCCGCCTGGCGAACCGGATCGTGGAGATCACGCCCGAGGGCGTCCGGGAGTACCGCGGCAGCTACGACGAGTACGTCCACTTCTGCGGCGACGACCACCTGGACGTGGACCGGGTGGTGCTGAAGGCGAAGGCGAAGACGAGGGCGGCGCGGCGGAAGGACGGCGCTCCGCGCTCCGGCGTCCGATCCAAGAAGGGGCGCCGTGGGCCGCCCAGCCCCAAGAGGGCGCGCCCCACGTCGCCCGGCCCCAGCCGGCGCTCCTCCAGGGACGGCAGGTCGCGGGAGCTCCGACGCCGAAACCTGATCAAGCGCATCGAGGAGCTGGAGGCGAGGCTGCTCGCCACCGACCGCAGGCTGGCCGATCCGGAGACGTACGCGAACCCCGCCGACGGCAAGGCGAAGGAGCTGGTGGAGCAGCGCGAAATCGACACGGTCGAAGTCGAGCGGCTCATGGCCGACTGGGAGGAGCTGGAGGCCGAAATCGAGGAAGGGAACCGATGAACCTCCGCGGTGTACCGGTACGTGCGACCCTGCCAAGCGGGCAGGGCTCGCCCTTCGCCAAATGCTCGACACGAGGAGACAAGGGGAAGACCTAGGCCATGAAGACAAGACGACACGTCAGTTGGGGGCGCTGCCTGGGGACGCTCGTGGCGGCCGCGGGCTGGCTTGCGCCGGCCGCGTCGGCCCATGCGGGCCAGGAGATCGAGTGGAAGCTGGCCGAGTCCCCCGCGTTCGAGGTCGGCCGAGACGGCTCCATGTGGCTCAGCCGAGTCGAGGACGCAGTCTTCACTCCCGACGGAAGCCTGGTGATCGCGGATTCCGGCAACCGGCGCATGCTGCGGTTGTCGCCCAGCGGGGAAGCGACCGATTCGCTCGGTCGGGAAGGCCAAGGGCCGGGGGAGTTCCAGTGGATATACAGACTCTACTCGTCCGGCGACACAGTCTTCGCCTACGATACTGGCGTTCAACGAGTCACGGCATGGGTCCCTGGGCAAGATCCCGAAGTCGTGCGCATGCCCACGGTGAACGGCCACGCCACGATCCTTCACGGCGTCGCCTCGCCCGACTCCTGGCTCGTATCGACGAACGAGAGCGCCGGCGAGGGCCGTACCGGCCTGCGAGAAAAGTGGACTGAGCTGCTGGCGTTCGACCCGACTTCGCGGGCGACCAGGAGCCTGGGCCGCCGGCAGATAGGCTACCAGTACTTCTTTGCCCAGCAGCACGGCTCCACCACCTACCGAACCCAGTACCTCGGCGAGGCCCAGCTGGCCGCGTCGCGCGGTCGATGGTTCTTCGTGCCGCTGCACGGGCCTGGCATGGAGGTCGGCGACGTGTCGGGCGGAGATTCGAGGGAAGCGACCTTGCCCGTCGAGCCCCATTCCTACCGGCAAGATGGGTTCAGGGCGAGCTGGGAGCCGCTCCTGTCGAGCGCCACCGGCTCGTCGAGGTCGCGCATCCGCGCCGTGTTCGCGGACCTGCGGGGGAAGCTGCCCAGGCGCGACGCCCCACTGGCGCGGAACGTGCTCGTGGTCGGCGAGGACGTGTGGCTCGAGAGGTACGCTCCCGAGGCCGCCCACGGACGCGCCGAGGAGCCGGAGTGGGTCGTCGTGAGTCCGAAGGACGGCGCCCTGCGCGCCACCCTCAAGCTCGGCCGAGGCATGGAGCTCCTGGCCGCCAACGCCGATCTTGCCGCGGTGCTGACGACGACGGAGCTTGGCGAGGAGATCGTTCAGGTGCGGAGAGTGCTTCGGTGAGGAGGCGCATGGGTGGCGACGCGGCGGGACGGACAGACGGCTTGACGAAACGGCGCGACGCCGGAAGGATGGCGTCGTGGGCGGCCTGGGTCGTGGCGCCGGCCCTTGCCGCCGCCGCCTGCGAGGGGGCGTGGCCCGAACCGCCTGCGCTCGAGCCGGCGGCCTTCACGGCCGAGCACGAGGAGTGGCGGCTGGAGCGGCAGGCGAGCTTGGTGGACCCGTCGGGGAGGGGCGCAGTCCTGTGGAGCGGCCTCTGGGAGCTCCCCGAGGGGGTCGTCTACTTCGGCGCCGACTCTTCCCTGCAGATCGTGCTGCCGGCCGAGGACTCGCCCCCCGTGGCAGGGGCGTTGCGTCGCACTGGACGGCGCGTGGTGCTCGAGCCGGCGGACGGGGTCGACCTGCGCTTTCGCGACGGCGAGGCCGGCGGCGAGCTGGTGGCGGGCCCCACCACGCTGGAGAACGACCGCTCCGACAGCGTCACCGTCCTCTTGCTGGGCTCGCTGGGGCTGCGCGTGCACGCGGAGCGGGGAACGCCCCGGCTCTGGTTGCGGGCGTGGGACCGGGACTCGCCCAAGCGCGACTCCTTTCGCCTGCCGCCGTACTACCCGGTGAGCGGCGAGTGGCGCTTCGCGGCCCGCATGGACTCCTACCCCGAGCCCAGGACGTTCGAGCTGGCGGACGTGACCGACGGGACCGTGGAGAACGTGTCGCCTGGAGAGCTGGTCTTCCGCACGGACGGGCAGGAGAGGCGCTTGGTCGCGTTCGCCACCGAGAGCAGCAGCAACTACTTCGTCATGCTGTGGGACTCGACGGCGACCACCGAGACCTACCAGGCCGGACGCTACATGCGGGTGCCGTTTCCGGGCGAGGACGGCTGGACGGTGATCGACTTCAACCGGGCCTACAACCCGCCGTGCGTCTTCACGCCGTACTCGGTGTGCAGTCTTCCGCCCCGAGAAAGCAGGCTGGCGACGGCCGTGAGCGCGGGGGAGAAGCGGCCGGAAGCCGCCCCCTACTGACCGGCGCGAGGCCCAACTGCTTTAGTGGTAGGTCGCTAAGACGGCCTTGTTCATTGGGACGCACGGGGCCTCCGGGCCGGTCCAGAAGAGACGAAAAAAAATCTGTCCCATCCAGCCATGGAAATGGCGCATCCTCGGTGAGACACTGAGGACCAGGGCCGGAGACCGTCCCGGCCAGCTTCGGGGGAACTCCGTCCGCGACGCCTCCGAAGCGCCTCTCGTCTCGGACGCACTGGAGCCGCCGCCATGGACCCTTCCACCAACGAACCGCCCAATCTCCCCAAGCCGGAACGCCGCCGCCACGACCAGAGCTACAAGCGCCTCTTCAACACGACGGGCGGCGGCGTGGCCCTCGTCCGCGACCTCGCGGCCATGGGCTGGGCCGACGAGTTCGACCTGCCGGCCGCCGACCCCTTCCCCACCGAGACCGTGGGCCCCGACCTGCGGCGCCGGCTCTGCGACTGCGCGTGGCGCGTCCGGTTCAAGGACGGTCGATCCGCCGTCTTCCTCTTCGAGTTCCAGTCCTCCGTCGATCCGGGCATGGTCCTCAAGACGCTGCGCTACACCGAGGCCGCCTACACGGTGCTGCACACGCTCAAGCGCCAGCGCGACCCCGACGGCGCCATGCCCCTCGTGCTCTCGTTCGTCGTCTACACCGGCACGAGGCCATGGACGGCCGAGACGACGCTGGCCGGGCTGGCCGGCAGGGAGGAGCCATCGCCGGTCGTGGCGCGGGCGGTCGCTGGCTTGGCGACCACTCACGGCTACGGGCTGCTTGACTTGCGGTCGGCGCTGGCGCAAGGGTTGCTTCCCAGGGAGAGCGTGCTGGGCTGGGTCGCGGCGCTGGAGGAGGACCCGTGGACGAACTTTCCGGCGGTGCACCAGAGCATGGCGGAGCAGTGGGCCGGCCCGGACTATCTTGCAGAGCGGCAGGCGTTCGCGGACTGGACGGACGAGCGGCTACGTGTGGTGAGGGTGCCCAAGGAGGTACGTGAGGACATCGTGGAGCAGATCATCCAACCGAAGGAGGAGGAAGAGATGGGCCAGACCTATGCGGAGTGGGCGGAGGGCCACCGGCAGCGGGGCCTGGAGCAGGGGCTCGAACAGGGGCTCGAACGGGGTCGCGCGGAAGGCCGAGCGGTCTTGCTGCGTCAGGCTTCGCGGCGGTTCGGGGCCCAGACGGCGCGACGGCTGGAGGCGCGGGTGCGCTCCATGAGCGCCGAGCAGCTGGCGCGGGTCGGGGACGCGGTCGTGGAGTGCGACACTGCCGACGACTTCCTGGCCGTGGCCGGCAACAGCGACGCGGAGGGGCCGTAGTGGACGGAAGCGACGCCAAGCCGTCGCTAGTTGTTCAGGTAGCGCTCGGGGATCGGCCCGGCGTCGCCCGCGTCCTGCCAGAAGATCGAGAGGACCCACCAGCGCTCGCCGTCGTTCAGCAGCTGGAATGAGTTGATGCCACGGGTGAAGGGCTCGGCGTCTTCCTCGGCCCGGTAGGAGGCGTAGCTGCTGAAGCGGTGGGCGATGTTGCCGTAGCTCTCCGAGACGCTGCCGGTCTCCACCTCGAAGAAGCCCTCGGCGAACCAGTTCCCCTCTTGCGCCATCGAAGCGTAGTCGTGGGGCGATAGCACGTTGACGACCTTGCGGCCGTTCTCGGCGGTTCCCGTGGGCATCAGCCGCGCGCCGGGGGCGAAGAGGGAGCGGAAGCGGTCCCAATCCCGCTCGGCGCCCGCCGGTCCCGAGATGACCTCGTAGACGGCTGAGACCAGCGCGTCGGCCGAGGCCACATCCGCAGGGTCGGCCTCCGGCGCGGGGGGCGCCTCGGCGACCTGGGCCGCGGGCTGGGGTGCCGCGTCGTCTCCCGCGCGTTCGGCCTCCGCGCACGACGACGCCACGACAAAGGCCGCGGCGAGGGCGCACCTTGCCAGGGTCCCAAGGGGCTTCTTCTTCACGATCGCGTCTCCATTGTTTGAAGTACGCCCAGTCCTTCGGGCGGTTCTTTCTGCGCGGCAACAGGTTGGGGCCGTCGGGCGGCTCCGCGCAACGCCATCAAGGGTTTCGGCGGCCGGCCCCGTGGGCCGACGCCGAGGGGACGCGGGGCAGCGGGGCGGCGAAGAGGCGCAGGTTTCAGCGGCTGGCCCACGTCGGCCCGCGCCACCGAGGCGGGTTTGCCGGCGGGCGAGCCCGTGCTTGGCCGCGAGCCGCCTCGCCGTCCCGCAACGCCTTGCCCAGTTGGTCGGCGCCGCGCAAAGCGCACGCCCAAGTCGTCGGCGCTGCGCAAAGCGCACTTTGAGTTTCCGGCGGCTCGCGCACTATTATGATCATTTCCTGGACAAGAAGCTCCACCTTGGGCCGGCAGCCGGCGCTCCCGTCCGGCGAGCGCTGCTCCCACCCCGCATCCGCGCATCGCCATGACGTCAGAAGCCGCCGCCGAGAACGCCGCCGTCCGCTTCGAGCCCAACGAGCGGCCCCCCAGCACGCTGGCCTTCGGCCTGGGCTTCCAGTTCGTGCTCCTCACGGTGGCGGGGATCGTCCTCACTCCCGCGATCGTCGTGCGTGCTGCCGGCGGAGGCGAGGAGTACCTCTCCTGGGCGGTCTTCGCGGCGCTCATGATCAGCGGCCTCACCACCGTCCTGCAGGCCGTCCGCGTCGGCCCCCTCGGCTCCGGCTACGTCCTCCTCATGGGCACGTCCGGCGCCTTCATCGCGGTCTCCGTCACGGCCCTGGCGCAAGGCGGTCCCGGAATGCTGGCCACCCTCGTCTTCGTGTCGGCCCTCTTCCAGTTCCTCCTCTCGTGGCGCCTGGCCTGGCTCCGGCGGATCATCACCCCCACCGTCGCGGGCACCGTGATCATGCTGATCGCGGTCACGATCATGCCTATCCTGTACGACCTCCTTTCCGACGTGCCCCCGGGGACCTCCCGGGCGGCGGCCCCGGCGAGCGCCGCCGCCACGCTGGGAGTCGCGCTGGTCGTGCTGCTGCGCGGGTCGGGACCTTGGCGCCTTTGGGCGCCCGTGATGGCGATCCTCAGCGGCTGCGTCGTGGCGGGCGGCTTCGGCCTCTACGACATGGGGCGGGTCGTCGAAGCGGGCTGGTTCGGCCTGCCGGAAGTCGCCTGGCCGGGCTTGGACCTGGACTTCAGTCCCCTGTTCTGGGCCCTCCTGCCGGCGTTCGTCTTCGTGACCTTGGTGGGCGCGATCGAGACGATTGGGGACTCGGTGGCGATCCAGAAGGTCTCGTGGCGCCGCAAGCGCGCGACGGACTACCGGGCCGTGCAGGGGGCGGTGGCGGCGGACGGCGTGGGGAACCTCCTGTCGGGGTTGGCGGCCACGGTGCCCAACACGACCTACTCCTCCAGCGTGGCCGTCACCGAAATCACCGGAGTCGCCTCGCGGCTGGTGGGCATCTGCGCCGGGCTGATCTTCTTCTCCCTCGCCTTCCTGCCCAAGACCACCGCCCTTCTGCTGGCCGTGCCCAACCCGGTGATCGGCGCATACGCGATCGTGCTGATCGCCCTCCTCTTCGTGCTGGGCGTGCGGATCGTCGCCCAGGACGGACTGGACTACCGGAAGGCGACCTTGGTCGGCGTGGCGTTCTGGGTCGGCAGCGGCTTCCAGGCCGGGGCCGTGTTCCCGGACCACCTGGGCGAGTTCTGGAGCGGCCTCTTGGGCAACGGCATGACTTCGGGCGGCCTGACCGCTCTTCTCATGACGATCTTCATCGAGATCACGGCCCCTCGCCGCAAGCGCATCCGGACCCGACTGGAGGCCTCGGCGATGCCCGAGATCCGCACTTTCCTGAACCGGGTCTCCTCCAAGATGGGGTGGAGCCCGGACGCCGCCGACCGCCTCTGCCTGGTTGCCGAGGAGGCGGTGCAGACCCTTGTGGAGCAGCGTCGGGGAAGGGACGCGGGCGACGGCGCGCGGCTTCTGCTCGTGGCCGGTGCCGACGGCGAGGAGGCCGAGCTGGAGTTCATGGCGTCCAGCGGGGAAGGGAACGTGGAGGACCGCATCTCCGTGCTGCGGGAGCGTCCCACCGACGCCCCCGTGGAACAGGAGCTCTCCCTGCGGCTGCTGCGCCACTTCGCTTCCTCGGTGCGGCACCAGCAGTACCAGGACGCGGACATCTTGACGGTCCGAGTGGGCCTGGGAGCGACGGGGGCGCCCGACGCCGGTTGACTCGTCCGGTCGGCCGTGGTAGCCTTCGGCCACGACAACTCATCGAGACCGGCAGAGGGACAGGCCCGAAGAAGCCGGGGCAACCTGTGGAAGGTGGCTCTTCCACCGATGTGCCAACTCCTGCGGCGGAAGGACCGCCGAAAAGATGAGCGCCCACCCCGCCCGTTCCCTTGGGCGCGGGGCCGATCCGAGAAGCGGGCGTCGATTCTCCGGGAGTCCGATGGGGACCACTCGAACGACCGGAGGCTCTCCCCATGGCTCGTCGCACCACCGCCGTCCAGCGGTTCCCTGCGGCGCGGCGCCGCCCCCTTCCAGGCGTCGGCGGCGTCAGCGGACGCATTCCCGTTCCCGTCTCCTTCGACCACTTGGGCGAGCGGCGGACGACGGTCTCCTACCAGCTCCACCGGCCTCCCGACCTCCACGGGCCTCCCGACGACGTTCCCGTGGTGGCGCTGGGGGGCATCTCGGCCGGCCGTCGCCTGGCGCCCACCCCCGAAGCGCCCGGAGAGGGCTGGTGGCCCGGCGTGGTCGGGCCCGGCGCCGTGCTCGATCCGGCGTGCCGCCTGCTGGTGGGGGTCGACTACCTGGGAGGCCCCACCCCGGACGCGGGCCTGCTCCGCCCGGTGACCAGCCACGACCAGGCCCGGGCGCTGGCGGCTCTTCTCGACCGGCTGGAGATGCCCCGGGCGTCGCTGGTGGGCGCTTCCTACGGCGGGATGGTGGCGCTGGCCTTCGCGGAGCTCTTCCCGGAGCGGGTTGCGCGGCTGGTTGTGCTGTGCGCCGCCCACCGCACCCATCCCATGGCGACGGCGTGGCGCTCCGTCCAGCGCGAGGCGGTGCGCTTGGGCGCCCGAGCGGGGCTGGCCGCCGAGGGCCTTTCGCTGGCGCGCGCCCTGGCCATGACCACCTACCGCAGCGCCGACGAGTTCGAGGGCCGCTTCTCGTCGAGGCCGCTGCCGTCGGTCGCGCCGGACGCCGCCGAGCCTCCCTCCGGTCGCAGGCCGGGTCCCCGCTTCCCCGTCGAGAGCTACCTGCACGCCAGGGGCGCCGACTTCGCGGGCCGCTTCGAACCGGAGCGCTTCCTCGCCCTCTCCGAGTCGATCGACCTCCACTCGACCGAGCCGGCCTCGCTCCCCTCGTCGGCTCTTCTCGTGTCGGTGGCGAGCGACGCGCTGGTCCCCCCGTGGCTGGTGGAACGCCTGGTGGCCCGAGGCGGCGGCGGAGCCCGCCACGTCGTCGTCGAGTCGCCCTTCGGCCACGACGCCTTCCTCAAGGAGGTCGAGCAGGTCTCCGCGCTGGTTCGCTCGGGACTGGCCCTAGCCGAGCCTAGCCGGGCCTAGCCGAGCCCCTTTCCCGACAGCATCCACTCGTACGCGGGGCGGACCTCCACGCCGGACGGCGCTTTCGCCGGCAATCCGTCCCGGGTGAGGGTCAGGAGCAACTGACGAGCCCCGGGGAACTCGGCGGCCGCAGCGTCGAGGGCCCGGAGCTCGCGAGCGGCAGTGGCCGGATCGGACATGTCGGCGCACACCTGGATCAGCTCCGTTCGTCCACACGGAGTCCGGGCCAGAAAGTCCACTTCGTGGCCTTGGCGGGTCCGCACGTAGGCGACTTCGCACCGTCGCCGCTCCAACTCGACCAGGACCGCCGTCTCCAGAGCATGTCCCACGTCGGCTCGACCGCTCCGATCGAACACCGGGATCAATCCCGTGTCTGCCGGGTACGCCTTGCGCGGGTTGACCATCCGCCTGCGCGCCGAGGCGGACTCGACCTCCACGACGCGCACGAGGAAGCAGTCCTCGAGGCAGGCGAGGAACTCGTGCAGCGTGTCCTTGGCCACCGGGACGCCCTGGGACTTGAGCCTGGCGTGAAACTTCTGGACGCTGAACGAACCGGCGGCGTTGCCGAGCAGGTGTCGCACCATCCACCGCAGGGCGGTCACGTTGCGCACTCGATGGCGCTCCACCACGTCGCGCAGGACCGCGACGTCCACATAGTCCCGCAGAAGCTGCATCCTGGTCGCTTGGTCGAGTCCCTGGGCCTCCGGGAAGCCGCCCTCGGACAGCCAGTCCAGGAAGGCGCGCTCGAGGCGGGAACGGTCGCGCCCCGACAGCAGCTCGGGCGACTCGGGCGCACGCCGTCCCCGGTCCGCCAGCGATTCCGCGAAGCTGAAAGGGTGGAGCGGCACCTGCCACGCCCGACCGCGAAGCGACGTCGCCACTTCTCGGGAGAGCAGCGTCGCCGAGGACCCGGCGACCACGACCTCCGCGTCGCCGGCGTCCAAGAGCCTGCGGACGAACCGCTCCCAACCCGGAACCACCTGGATCTCGTCGAAATGCCACGTGACGCGGTCGAGGCTGCTGCGCCCCTCTCCGTCGTCGGACACCGGGAACTGCCGGTAGTACTCGTCCAGCAGCAGGTGGAGGCGGGCGGCGTCGAGTCCGGCCAGCCGCTCGTCCTCGAAAGAGAGGTAGGGGAGCCGCGCCTTCGGCACGCCCTGGCCGATGCGCTCGGCCCGAAGCTGGTGCAGGAAGGTGGTCTTGCCGACTCGGCGCATTCCGACCGCGACGGTCGCCTTGCCGGCCAGGCGCACTCTGCCCCGGAGTCGGCGCGGCGTGAAGTCGGGCAACGGTCGTCGAACCGAGTCGGCTAGCTGCTCCCTGAAGACCTGCTTCAGAAGCGGCGTCGGCGCTGTCGGCCCCGTGGAAGTTGTTCTCATCGAGAGACTCTCCGTCTTGGACGGAGAATCTAGACGATATTCATCCTTTCAAGAAGGACCATGTAGGAGCCGTGCGACTTGGCCGGACCAGTGCCCAACGACAAGTTTCGTCGCCGTCCGGGTCCCGGAAGTACTCGCCCAGACTCGAGAGCGCCCGCCTCGGCCGTCCCAGGGGCCCTCTTGCCTACGACACCACCCGCCTGCCGGGTCGGGAGCGGTACTTCTCGTACAGCGACTTGTGCTTGTTGTCGAGGCTGACGCCCCGGCCGAGAATGAAGAGGTCCGTGACCTGGGTCTGGATCTCCAGCGGATCGCCGTCGGTGATCATGATGTTGGCGATCTTCCCCTCCTCGATCGTGCCGATCCGGTCGTCGACGCCCAGCATCTCGGCGGCGTTCTTGGTGACCGCTTCCAGCGCCGCGTGGCGGGGAAGGCCGTAGGGCACTGCCTGGGCCGCTTCGTAGGGCAGCGTCCGGGAATCCGAGGAGTTGAAGGTGGCGAAGGCGATCTTGACGCCGGCCGCGTGAAGCTTGCCCGGCGCGGCGTAGGCTTCGTCGTAGGGCTCGTCGGGTCCCGAGGGCATCGCCTGGGTCGGCGACATGATGACGCCCACGTCGTTCTCGGCCAGCCAGTCGGCGATCTTCCACGCCCCACGCCCGCCGGTGATCACGAAGTCGATCTCCTGCCGCTGCGCCCATTCGACGGCGTTGCGGACGTCGCGCTCGCCGTTGGCCGCCAGGAGAACGGGCATTTCCCGGTTCACGACCTTGCCCATGGCCTCGTTCTTGAGGTCCCGACGGAGCTCCGCCCCCGCCTTCACGGCTTGGTCGTACCGGCGGGCCGCCTCGAACCACTCGTCGAGCCTTGCCACGGCCTCTTCGTAGCGCTCCTGCCGCTGTCGCCACCCTCCAGGGGCGGCGCCGCCCCGCCCGAAGCGCCCCCGTCCGCCGCTCAGGCTCGGGTAGTTCACGACCATCGCGACGCCCAGGTCGATCCCCATCTCCTCGACCGTCCAGCCGTCGAGCCCGACCAGGGACGCTTGGCCCACGATCGCGCCGTTGCCGCCCTGGGGCGCCGCCATGGTGATCGCAATGCCGTTGGCCCTTGCGACGGGAATGTGCTCGGTGGCCGGGTGAATCGCCGTCGCGGCCTGCAGGTGCGGGTTGAAGTCGCCCTGCTCGCGGGAGTCGTTGGTCACGTCCACGGCGCCGATCTCGGTGAGCCCCAGGCCGGACACGGCGTCGAACATGCCCGGGTAGACGTGCTTGCCCGTGGCGTCCACGACCTCGGCCCCGGCGGGCGCCTCCACGTTCGGTCCCACGGCCGCGATCCGGTCGCCCTGGATCACGACCGTGCCCACGAACGAGTCCCCGGCCAGGGTGTGCACGGTTCCGCCCTGTATGACGTAGGTCTGGGCCGCCGTCGGCGCGGTCGCGGCCGCGGCTGCCGTCCCGACCCAGAGGGCGAGCGTCGTCGCGAGTCCCGTCGATTTGGTTCGCGTCATCGGTTGTCTCCCAAGTGCTTCTCGACGAGTGCGTCCTTTTCGGCCTGCACGGCTTCCTGGCGCTCTCGGTCCATGTCGATGTCGAAGTACAGCTTCCCGTCCACGTAGGTCTGCACCGCCTTGCCGTACATGCTCAGCGGGTGCCCTTCCCAGATCGCCAGGTCCGCGTCCTTGCCCTCGTCCACCGATCCGATCCGGTCCTCGATGCCGAACTGGATCGCCGGGTTGAGGGTGATCAGGCGCAGCGCCTGCTCTTCGTCCATTCCGCCCCACTTCATCGCCTTGGCGGCTTCCTGGTTGAGGTGGCGTATCTCTTCGCCGGAGTCGGAGTTGATCGACACCAGCACGCCGCGCTCGGTCATCAGCGCCGCGTTGTGGGGAATCGCGTCGTAGGCTTCGACCTTGTACGCCCACCAGTCGGAGAAGGTGGACGCGCCCGCGCCGTGGACCGCGATCTCGTCGGCCACCTTGTAGCCCTCCAGCACGTGGTGCAGCGTGCGCACGGTGAAGCCGAACTCCTCTGCCAGGCGCAGCAGCTGCAGGATTTCGTCGGCCCGGTACGAGTGGGAGTGGACCCAGCGCTCGCCCGTCAGGATCTCCATGAGCGCCTCGAGCTTCAGGTCGCGGCGCGGCGCGGCGCCCCTCCGGCCCCCCGCCTCGTAGGCGTCCCACTCCTCCATGTACTCCCGGGTGTCCAGGAAGGCTTGTCGGATCACGTCCTGCACGCCCATCCGCGTCGCCGGGTAGCGGTCCGGGTTGCGGTCGCGCTTCGTGTTCTCGCCCAGCGCGAACTTGATCCCCTTGCGGGCGCCCACCCGCAGGTCGGCGGCGTCGGCGCCCCAGCGCAGCTTGATCACCGAGTTGCCCCCGCCGATGGGGTTGGCCGAGCCGTGGAGGATGTTGATCGTGGTCACGCCGCCCGCCAGCGCCCGGTACATCCCCACGTCCTCGGGGCGGAGCACGTCCTCGATCGTCACCATCGACGAAATGTTGACGGTGCCTTCGTTGATGCTCAGCGCCGCCATGTGGGAGTGGGCGTCGAAGATGCCGGGGGTGACGTACTTGCCCGTCGCGTCCACCACGGTCGCGCCGGTGGGAGCGTTCAGGGCCGTGCCGATCTCGGCGATCTTGCCGTCGCGCACGAGGATGTCCGTGTTCTCCAGGGTCCCTCGGGACGCGGTGAGCACGGTGGCGTTGCGGATCAGCGTCGTCGGGTCGTCGCGGTAGGGACCCTTGTCGGGGCTCATGGGGATCGGGGGCGCCGCCGGATCGGGTCCGGAGGCGCCGGCGCCGGGACCGCCGCGCCTGCCGCGTCCTCCCCGAGCTTCCCCGTCGCCGCCGCTGGGTCCCGCCTCGGGCCCGGCGCTCGCGCCTTCGTCCGCCTCCTCGTCGTCCGCTTCGTCGTCGGCGCCCTTCACGTCGAACATCTCGCCGTCCACGAAGACCGTCTCGATGCGGGCGTCCTCGTCCAGCAGGTCTCCGCCGGCGACCACCAAGTTGGCGATCTTGCCCTCCTCGACCGAGCCCAGTCGGTCGGCGACTCCGAAGATCTCCGCGGGCGCCAGGGTCAGCGCCCGGATCGCGTCCTCTTCCGAGAGCCCCTGGGCGACGGCCCGGCGCACGGCGGCCAGCGCCTCGGACGGCCGGTCCAGGCCGCCGGTGTAGAAGGCGAAGGGCACGTCGGCTTCGGCGAGGGCCGCCGGCGTGGTCGGGGCCCGGTCGAAGAGACGGAGCTGCTCGAGCGACGGCACGGCCTCCGGGTCGGCGTCCGTGGGCGGGGCGGGCCACTCCAGGTCCACAAGGACCGGGATGCCGGCGTCGGCCAGCATGTCGGCCGCCGCGTAGGTCCCGTGGCCGCCGTAGACGATCGGCTTCACGCCCATCTCGCGGGTGGTCTCGACGGCGCGCCCCACGTCGGACCGGCTGGTGGCGGGGAAGAGGGCCGGCCATGCCTCGTCGAACTGAAGGCGGATCGGCTCCAGCGCCATGTCCCACTCGGGGCGCCGCTTGCCCCTGGGGTCGGCCTCGTAGGCGGCCCACGCGTCGTCGTAGTGCTTGGCGTCGTAGTAGAGCTGCTTGAGGTAGGCAAACACGCCCATGGGGCTGCCCGGGTACCCGGTGTACGTCCGCGACTGGTCCCGAAGGTTGACCCGCATTGCGACGGGCGTGGCCACCACCATCTCCCGGGGCCGGTCGAAGGACCGGAGGTTGAGGACGGCGGCCTGGCCCGGCACCAGTCCTTGGTGGCGCGCGCTGACGACGGTGGTGAAGCCCGCGTTGCGCCAGCTCTCGAAGCGGTCGTCGTCGGCGTCGATGTCGTCGGCCGCAGTGAGCCAAGTGGACGTTCCCGGACGGTCCTCCGGCCCCCACGAGTGGGTCGAAGGGTCGGGCTGGGCGCCGCCGGGGCCGCCGCCGAAGCCGAAGCCTCCTCGCGGCTGCTGGGGCGGCGAGCCGTGGCCGAGGGTGGTCAGGGCGTCGAAGAGGCCGGGGTACACCGTCTTGCCCGAGCCGTCGATCACCCAAGCGCCCGGCGGGACCGAGACGCCCGCCCCGACCGCGCCGATCACGCCGTCGTCGACCACGACCGTCCCGTTGTCGATCACCGCGCCGGACACCGTGACGATGCGCGCGCCGGAGATGGCGTAGAGCCGCACGTCCTCGGGGCGAGTGGGGCGCGGCTGGGCGGCGAGGGCGGGCGGGGCCAGGGCGGACGCCAGCACGGGGGCGGCAACGGTCAGGGCCGCCAAGACCGGCGGGGCCAAGCGTCGCCGTCGGGCGGAACGCAACCATCGGGTCACGGGGGTCCTCCGTCGAGAGTGGGTCGCCGCCGTCCCGCGCCGGGGCGCGACGGCGAGCTGCCGAGGGTCGAGGGGGAAACGATACGGGCGCGACGCGGGTTCTGCCAGAAAAGGCGGGGCGGCGAAGACAGGAGAGCGTCACTTGATCAGCAGAATGCGCTCCGCGACTGGGTAGAGCCATTCGACGCCGCGCTCCGTGACCACCGCGTCGTCCTCGAGGGGGATGCGTACCTTGGCGTTGCCCCACTCCGGGTTGGCCGTGTAGGCGAAGAGCTCCACCGAGATCAGGGTGCCGGGGCGGAGCTCGTAGCTCTGCCGCGTGGGGTTGAAGAACGCCAGCGACGGACCGATGCCGTGTCCCCAGTTGCCCACCGAGTGGGGGCCGATCACCACGTCGGTGACCGCCGGATCGTCCGTCGGCTGGTTGAATTCGATTCGGTTGAAGCCAGCCGCTTCGATCGCCGCCCACGTTGCGTCCAGGGCGGCCTTGGCCGTAGGGGCGGGCTTGATCGAGGCCTTCATGACGTCGCGCACCTCCTTCGCCCTGTCGAATGCGCGCTGAATCCCTGGCGGCGCCTCGGTCTCGCCGTCCCGCAGGACGTAGGCGATCCGCTTCATGTCGGTGTAGAAGTCGAGAAACCCGACGCCCCAGTCGATCATCAGCAGGTCGCCCCTTTGGATGATCCGGGCCGACGACGTGGCCTCGATGCCGCCGGGTCCGGTGACGTAGACCGACGGCATGTCGAAGGAAGACTCCAGCCCCCTTTCCAGCAGCCGGTCCCAGATCCACCACGCCACGTCTTCGAGCGCAGTGACGCCGGGGCGGATCACCTGGTTGGAGAAGGCGCGCTCCGCGATCTCGCGGCTCGTTTCGCCGGCTTCGGCGAAGGCGGCGATCTCGCTGGCGGTGCGGGTGCTCCGAAAGTCCGAAACGAAGCGCTCGGCGGAAACGAGGCGGTCGCGGTAGGGAGCGCCCAGCGTTTCCTGCAGGTGCAGGTAGGAAGTGTGGGAAAGGCCGTCGGCCCCGCCTATCGACTTGGCGACATTGACGCCGATCCGCTCGGGGTCGCGCTCGGCCACGTACTCCCGGAGCGACGCCGCGCCGCCGAAGTGGTCGTAGACGCCGCAACGCTCGAGCATGTAGCCGCCCGCTCCGAGAACGGCGCGCTCGACGCGGGGTTGGCCTCCGCTCAAGGCAGCGCGCCCGCCGGTTCCACTGCCGTCGCGCGAGGCGTCGGGGCCGTCGGCGCCGCCGGCCGTGAACACCCAGTACGCCCAGTCGCCCACGTAGCCCCGGCCCAGCGCTTCCCACATGGGGTCGAGGAGCGCTTCCCGCATGACCACGATCCACATCTCCAGATCGTTGTCCGCCATGGCCTTGGGGAGCACCAAGTCGAACTTCTCGGCGCGGATCTGGCACATCCGCTCCCAGCGACGTCGAGCTTCCTGGCCGTCGAGGGCCGTCGGAGCGGCCGCCGCGCAGGCCGCCGTCGCCGCCAGCAGAGCCGCTCTCGCAAGCCGCTCCGCCGTTGCGCTCGCCGTTGCGACCGCTCGCCTCACCTGACCGCCACCCACGCCGAGCGCGCGACGCCGCCCTTGTCGGACCGGGCCGTCGCCCGGACCGCCCGCTCGGCGCCCGTCGCCCGCACGACCCACGACACCGTGTGCGATCCGGACTCGGCGGCCTCCAAGAAAGGATTCGACCCCGCCAAGTGGGGAATCGCGGTTCGGCGAGTTCCCTCCGCCAGCTCGAGCCCGGGATGCTCCAGCACGACCGCCGGCGCCCGCACGACGAGGCGGTCCACGGTTCCGTCCGGCCGCTCGCGACCCACGGCGCCCCGGTCGGTCAGGCTCGTCGGCAGGAAGCCGGCGTTGGTCACCGTGACCTCCACGCGGAACGTCTCGCCCGCGCCCGCGCCTGCACCGCCGGTTTCCCCCACGGCCGTCACGACGGGATCGCTCACTTCCAGCATCGGGCTCTGCTCGGCCAAGTAGAGGATCCACGGCAGCTGCATCGCCGTCTCCTCCTCCAGGAACTCCGGCGGCGGGTTCTGGCCCCAGAACTTGGAGCGCCAGCCGCCGATCTCCACGGAGCCCAGCTGCGGGTGGTCGAACGCCGTCCACTCCGAGAAGTACCGCCCGTCCAGCTCCTCGTCGTCGAAGCGGTGCTCCTCGGCCGGGCTGATCTCGCCGTCGCCGTCGTAGTCGGTCGTCCAAGCCTCGGGCCCCGGCGAGAACTCGGGAACCCATCCGACGATTCCATGGTCCCAGTAGCCCCAGGAGATGAACGTGCCGTAGCGGTGCTCGGTGGGATGGGTCGCGCTTGGCACGACGGGACGGCCCGTGGTCCGCGTGTACTCCTCGCCCAGGTGCACGATCAGCGACAGGTCGATCCGGGGGAAGAGCGACGGCGCAGACGCGGACGGCAGGCGGTACACGAAGCCGCCCGACGTGTGGCCGTGAACGATCCCCGTGATGTTCCGGCGCCCGTTGACGAACTCGACGGCGGCACGGGTTTCCGGCTCCGAGAGGGGGTAGTCGCCCGCCCCCGGCTGCAGGTGGACCCGTTCCCAGTTCCGGGGGAAGTTGCGGTTCATGTCGAGTCCGCCGATCCCGTCCTCGTTGATCCGGCCGTCGCCGTCGTTGTCCACGCCTTCCCGCAGGACCCGAAAGCGGGGTCCGGCCATTGCCCGGCCCGCATCGCGCACAACGATCCGGTCGTCCTCCGGGTCGGCCGCCCACTCTCCCTCGTCGTCGGGGACGCGCATCTGAGTGATCCAGCCGTCGCCGTCCAGGTCCTCGGGCGGGTCCTCGTCGTCGGCGCCGTCCTCGTCCTCGTCCACCGGGCGGGTCGTGCTGCGCAGGAACTGGTCGTGCACCAGCGCCAAGTCCGATCCGTCCGGGTTGAACTTGGGCCGCACGTAGAAGGCGCGGGCGTCCAGGAGCGCCGTGATCCGGGGGTCGCGACCGTAGCCGTTCAGCAGGTGGCCCACCAGATGAGTGGCGACGGCCGAGCTCGCGAGCTCGCCGGCGTGAATGCCGCCGTCCACGTACAGGGCGGGCTTATCGGCCGCCGGCCCGGTGGCCTCGTTCGTGATCTCGATCACCATCAGGGGCCGGCCCCGCCAGCTCTCGCCGACCTTGACCAGCTCCGTGAGCTCCGAGTACAGGGCGTGGAACTCTCGGAGGATCTGGTCGGTTTCGGCGGCCGTGTAGTAGCGGTTCCAGTCGACTTCGCCCGTGGGCGACACCAAGCTCGACGACTGGGCCGCGACGGGCGGCGCCATGGCGGAGAGAGCAGCGCACGCGGCCAGGGCCGGGAAGAGACCACCGGCCGCCGGGCCGCCGGCGGTTGCTCCAGCGCGAGGGGAAAACGCAAGGGGGAGTTGAAGCCGGCGATGCATGGCGGCGCCTCCAGGGGTTTCGTGCTCGGGAGGCGCTGGCCGCCTCATCGGGGATCGGACCAGAAGATCCAGTAGTCGTCCAGGCTGTCGTCGTCGGTGCCCAGCTCGTTCGGCCCCGGCGGGAGGCCGTTGAGCTGGAGGATGTACGTCAGCGCGTCCGTGACCTGCTCGCGGCTCAGGCTCCCCGGGTCTCCGTGGGGCATCCGCTCGTAGATCCAGTACCAGAGGCGGAAGATCGACGCCTCTTCCCAACGCTCCAGGAAGGCCGGGTCGGTCCAGTCGGCCGTCTCGTGGCACTCGGAGCAGATCCGACCGAACACCTGCCGCCCTCGCTGCGCCTGCGCCGTCGTGTACACCCCGTGCAACGTGTTGGGCTCGGCGATCCGGGGGACGGGGGAGCGGGCGGCGGACGCAGGGGCGGGCGCGGTGTTCGGCTCCGGCGTCGCGGACCGGCAGGACCCGAGGGCCGCCGCAGCGAGCAGGAACCAGATCGAAGACGAGGGGGATGGGCGAACCAGCTTGATGTAGCTCATGAAGATCGGTAATGTGGAGCGGTGCTGGTCCGACAAGCAAGCGGACCCGGTCGGCACGCGAGCGGGGCGCGATGCGACCCTGGGCCATGCGACCTGGGCAACGCGATTCCACCCTGGGCGCCGACGGAGGGGGTTGGCCATGGGCGACAAGAACGACTCGCTGGACGGGCGTTGCGAGTCCGTCGTGCGATCGCAGTCCGTCTCGCGCTCGCAGTCCGTCTCGCGTTCCATGGGACCCGTCCCTGTCAGGGCGCTTAGCTCAGGTGGTCCAGAGCGCCTGCCTTACAAGCAGGAGGTCGCTGGTTCAAGTCCAGCAGCGCCCACTCCTTCGACTCCGGCAGCGCCCGTTCCGGGTTCTCCGGGCGAGGAGCAAGCGACCGCGCGTCGTCGACGCCTCGGAGTCGGGGGTGCGGTCGCGGTCGTCTGGTGGCTGGCCGCGTGCGGCGGAGGCGCCGACGGCCCGTCCCCCGTCTCCGTGGCTCCCCCCGATCCCCCCGACCCGCCGCAGCCGAACCAGCTGCCCACGGCGAGCTTCACGCTGAGCGTCGCCGACGGACGGGCGCCGCTGGCGGTCAACTTCGACGCCCGCCGTTCGTCCGACCCCGACGGCTCCATCGCGTCCTACGCCTGGACCTTCGGCGACGGAGGAACGGGCTCCGGCGCCCAGGTGGCCCACACCTTTGACGCCGACGGCCGGCACGAGGTGCGGCTGGTGGTGCAGGACGACCGGGGCGGGCAGGACTCGGCCGCCGCGACGGTCTTCGTCTCCAGTGCGCCGGGAGACGGCCCGAACGCCATCGAGGGCGTCGTCTGGTTCGACCAGGACGGCGACAGCGTCCGAGGCCCCGCAGAGCCGGGCCTGGAGCGGTTTGCGGTGTTCCTGGACGACGACGAGGACGGCGAGCGCGACGAAGGCGAGCCGGTCGCGTTCTCGAACGCCGGCGGCGCCTACTCCTTTCCCGGGCTTGCCGCCGATCGAAGCTACGTGGTGACCCAGTCGCTTCCCTTCGGCTGGACCAACACGGCAGCCGGGCCTCCGGCGAGCGCGCAGGCCGTCGCCTCGACCCCGCCCGTCGCCGGGATCGTCAACGGCGAGGACGCCGCCATCGAGGTCTTTCCGTTCCAGGTGGCTCTCCGGTTCAAGGAGTCGGGGTTCCAGTTCTGCGGCGGCACCTTCCTGAACAGCCGCTACGTGCTGACCGCCGCCCACTGCGTCGACGGCGACGTGGTGGCTCGGGACGTGGAAGTGCTTGCCGGAACGAGCGACAAAACGAGCGGCGGCGAGCGGCTCGAGGTGTCGGCGATCCGAATACACCCCGACTACTCCGCCACCCTGGACGGCGACGTCGCCATCCTCCGCTTGGCGCGCACCGTGCTCTACCCTCGCGTCTACCTCCAGCAGCCCGGCCAGCCGTCGTACTCGACGCCCGGGGACACGGCCACCGCGATCGGCTGGGGCCAGACCGAACAGGGGCAGAGCGCGAACGTTCTCAAGCGAACCCCTCTGCCCATCATCACCAACGACGACTGCGCCAAGATCGCCGGCGCGTTCTTCGAAGGGATCGGCGCGCGAACGATCTGCGCCGGCGCCGAGCGCCTGAACCGGGGCGTGTGCTTCGGCGACAGCGGCGGTCCCCTTCTCGTGCCCTACCGAGACTCGTGGATGGAGATCGGCGTTGCCAGCTTCCTGGTCAACCGAGACCAGTGCGGCAACATCCCCGGCGCCTTCGCCCGCGTGTCCGCGCTGTACGACTACATCGTTGCCGTGGCCCGCATCGAGGACTCCCAAGCCCACGCGGTCGAGTGGAGCGGCGACGCGACCCGGGCCCGAGTGGACTTCGGCAACTTCCACTAGAGATCCGGGGCCAAGTACGCCCTCAGTCGCCGAAGCTGGCTTTGGTCGCCAAGAACGATCACGGCGTCGCCTGCTTCCAAGAGCGTGGACGCCCCGGGGTTGAAGACGATCTCGGACGGCTCGGCGTCTCTCCGCTGCACGGCCAGGACGACCAGTCCCGTTTCCCGGGGAATGCGCGCCTCCTCCAGCGTGAGTCCGGCCGCCTTCGACCCGGGGCTCACCACGGCCTGCTCCAGCCGTCTCCGGGGACTGGAGCCGGGAGTCGCAACGTCCAGGAACGATGCGACCGCGGGCCGCGCCAGCACCGACGCCACCCAATGGCCCCCCACCACGTTGGGGCTGACCACGTGGTCGGCGCCCGCCCGGCGCATCTTCGCCGTGACCGCTTCGCCCTTGGCGCGGACCACCACCACCAAGCCGGGATGGAGGTCGCGGGCCGAAAGGCAGACGAACAGGTTGTCGGTGTCGGAGGAAAGGCACGAGACCAGGGCGGTCGCGCTGGCAACCCGAGCCTCTCGAAGCGCTCCGTCCCGGGTGGCGTCGTCGCGTACCACGAGGAGGCGCGGCCACTTCTTGCGGAGCGACGCGATGGCGTCTCCGTCCCGCTCCACGAGCACGCATTGGGTGCCGGCTTCTTGGAGCTCGTGAAGGACCTGGTGGCCCATCCGTCCGCCCCCGCAGACGATCACGTGGTTCTTGGCGCGGTCAAGTTCTTGCATGGCCTTGCGCTTCTTGTACCTGGCTCCGATGTCCATTTCGACCAGGAAGGCGGTCACCAGGGCGAACCACATTCCCAGACCCGTCAATCCCCCGGCCACGAGGGCCATCGTCAAGTACTGGCCGGGGCCTCCCGTCGCGAGGGGACGGACCTCGTGGTAGCCCACCGCCGTCACCGTGATCGACGTCATGTAGAGGGCGTCCGAGAACGACCAGCCCTCGAAGACCATGTAGCCGCCAGTCCCCACGGCGGTCCACGCGACGCAGTAGCCCGCGACGAAGAGCGCCCTCGACAACCAGGCGCGGACACCGCCCGCGGCTGTCAAGCCGGCCACCGGCGAATCCTATCGAACCCGCTCGAAGATCAGGTCGCGCACCCTTGAACCCGTCACGGCGAACCCCTCCACTCGGCCTTCCCGGTCTCTCGTGAAGCGCACCTCCGGAAACCACCACTGGTCGCCCGAGAAGACGTCTTCCGCCGTCGGGGACAGTGTCGCAGGGGGGTTGCGCCAATGGCGGGCCGTCAAGCTCCCCGACTCGACGGCCAGCTCGTAGCTGCTGTCCAGCTCCGGGCTCCGGTACTCGCCTGCGTACTCCTGCAGTCGGGCTTCCGTGAAGAGCGCTTCGTCCGGCTCGTCCCCGGACTCCGCCTCGGGCTCGCCGGGCGCCGGCGCCGGCTCCATCAGGTCGCCGAGGAACGCCTCCGCCACCTGACGCGCCCGCCCGCCCGCGTCGCAGTCGGAGCGGTTGCAGAACACGGCCACCGAGAGACGCTGCTCCGGGAAGCGCAAGAAGCTCGTCCGATAGCCCGCCCACGAGCCGCCATGGCCCGCGACGGGCAGCCCCCGGTACTCGCCCACCGTCAGCCCGTGGGCGTAGGCGATGGTGTCGCCGCCGCTCAGGACGCCGCGTCGCGTCATGGCGCGGACGATTTCCTCGCCTCCGACTTCCCCGGTCTCGTAGTTCCCCATCCAAAGGAGGAAGTCGTCGATCGTCGTGTGGAGGGAGCTGGAGGCCAGGGCGGTGAGCTGGTCCGGGAGACGCCGGAAGGGACCGCCGCCTTCGTCCTCGCCGGCGGGACGGTAGGACTCCGCCCGACCCGGGACGACCTCGGTGTAGTCGTCGGAGAAGTGAGAGCGGGTCATCCCCAAGGGGGCGAAGATGCGGTCGTGGGCGTACTCGCGGAAGGTCGCGCCCGAGGCGGCCTCCACCGTCCGGGCCAGCAGGTTGTACCCGGTGTTCGAGTAGGCGTACTCGGAGCCGGGAGGGAAGTTCCCCGCGCGCTGGCGGCCCAGCATCCGCAGGATCTTCTCGAAGGAGATCACGTCCGTCATCTCGACGCCGGCCAGCGCCATGACGTGGGGCCAGTCGCGGATGCCGCTGGTGTGGTGAATCAGGTGCCGAGGCGTGACCGCCGCCGCGAACGCGGGGAGCCCGGGCACATGGGAGCCCACGCCGGCGTCCAGCTCCAGCTTCCCTTCCGCCTCGAGGAGAAGGGCGGTCATCGCCCCGAACTGCTTGGAGATCGAGGCGATGTCGAAGACGGTCGAGGGGGTGATGGGGACGCCGTGATCGAGGTGGGCGAGGCCGTAGCCGGCTCGGTGCGCGACGGCGCCGTCCAGGAGCACGCCGACCGCGGCGCCGGGTTCGTCGTCCGCGAAGTCGGCGAAGATCGCGTCCACCTCGGGCCTCGTGGGTCCGCGCTCGGCGTCGGCCCGGGACGGGTCGCCGGACCGAACGTCGCAGGCCGAGGACGCGAGGGCCAAGACGATCGCGAGCAGGGAGCCGGCGGCCAGGCCGATCCGGCGCGGCGCGAGGCGGGCGGGCTTGCGCCCTGCTCGGAGCGCGTTCGCCGCCTCGGTCGCAGCTGGGCTGATCGGGCGGCGCCGAAGGAATGCCGGGGAGAAGGCGGGCATGGGCGGGGACCTCCACGTCGGATGGGAGTTCGGCGCGCCGTGGGCAAGACTTCATGGAGCCGCGGGGGCGGGCTTGACCCTGGACGGCGAGCCGCTAGGTTTAAGGGCTACCCGCGCTCGCAACCGGGCGCCCTGCCACTCTTCAAGGTACTACCCATCAGGAGAACGCAGTAATGAGACGGAAAGCAATCTTTCTGGGTGCGCTGGCCGCGTTCCTGTCGGCTTCGGCTCCCCAAGCCGCCCTCGCGCAGCAAGGCGCCCTCGAAGGCGCCGTGACTGCCGAAGGCACTGGCGCCGCCCTTGCCGGCGCGCAGGTGTTCATCGACGCCCTGGGTCTCGGCGGCACGACCACTCCCGAGGGCCGCTACCAGATCAGCGGGATCCCGGCGGGCACGCACAGCGTTCAAGTTCAGCTCATCGGATACCGGACCGAGGTTCGAACCGTCACGATCGGGGCTGGCCAGACCTCCAATCTGGACGTGACGCTGTCGGTCGCGGCGATCGCCCTGGAGGGCTTGGTGGCCGTCGGGAGCCGCGCGCAGCCCCGAGCCGTCACCTCGTCGCCCGTTCCCGTGGACGCGATCGCGGCCACGGACTTCGTGAACCAGGGCGATACGGACATGAGCAACCTGCTACGCAACATCGCCCCGTCCTACAACGTCAACATGCAGCCGATCAGCGACGCGGCGACGATCTCTCGACCCGCCAACCTCCGCAACTTGGCGCCGGACCACACCCTGGTGCTCGTCAACGGCAAGCGCCGCCACCGGGGCGCGATCATCACTTGGCTCGGCAACGGCGTGGCGGACGGCGCGCAAGGCGTGGACATCGCGGTCATCCCGGCGATCGCGCTCCGCCAAGTCGAGATCCTTCGCGACGGCGCGTCGGCCCAGTACGGCTCCGACGCCATCGCAGGGGTCATGAACTTCCAGCTGCGGGACGACCGAGACAAGAAGTTCCGCTTCGAAGCCAAGACCGGCTCCTACCCCTTCTACGGCGACGGCGAGTCCCACTCCTTCGCAGGGAACGTGGGACTGCCGATCGGCGAGACCGGGTTCCTCAACCTCAGCGCCGAGTACGGCAACGTGAACCCGACGGACCGCAGCGTGCAGCGCAACGACGCGCTCCTGCTGATCGGCGCGGGCAACAGCAGCGTCCGCAAGCCGGCCCAGATCTGGGGCTCCCCCCACGTGGAGGACGACCTGAAGGTATGGGCCAACGCCGGCGCCTTCCTCGGCGAGAACGTGCAGCTCTACGGCCACGGGAACTACGCCACCCGCAAAGTGACGGGCGGATTCTTCTTCCGCAACCCGAACACCCGCGGCGCGGTCTTCAGCGGCGACGGCGGCAGCACGCTCCTCATCGGCGACATGCTGGACGCCCAGGACGGCGTGCTGGACGGCTCCGCCAACTGCCCGGTCGTGAACATCACGAGAGGCGTGCCCGACCCGGTGGCGCTGAAGCAGGTCTTCGACGACCCGAACTGCTTCTCCTTCCAGGAACTCTTCCCAGGCGGCTTCACTCCCAACTTCGGCGGCGACGCCCTCGACGCCTCCGCCGTTGCCGGCCTCAAGGGCACCGCGGGCGCCTTGGGCTGGGACGCCAGCGTCGGCTGGGGTAGGAACCACGCCGACTTCTTCATCTACAACACGGTCAACGCTTCCCTGGGGCCGAACCAGCCGACGGGTCCCCCGGGCAACGAAGGCCAGCCGCTCTTCGACCCCGGCGACTACATCCAGGAAGACTTCAACATCAACCTCGACCTGACGTACGCCGCCGGCGAGGGCGTGAACATCGCCGCAGGCGCCGAGCGGCGGCAGGAGGGCTTCGAGATCGTCGAGGGCCAGCGGGAGTCGTGGACCTTCGGTCCGTTGGCCGACCAGGGATTCAGCGCGGCGTCCAACGGCTTCCCCGGCTTCAGCCCCATCGCCGCGGGCAGCTGGACGCGGTCCAACGTCGCGGTGTACGGCGACCTCGAGATCCGCGACCCGGAGGCCGAGCGGTGGACGTTCGGTGCCGCGGTCCGATACGAGGACTTCTCCGACTTCGGCAGCACCTTCAACTACAAGGCCGCCTTCCGGTACGGCCTCAGCGAGAGGTTCGCCGTGCGGGGCAGCTTCAGCACTGGCTTCCGCGCGCCGACCACGGGCCAGCAGAACGCCTTCAACGTCTCCACCGTGTTCGACAACGACCTGGGAGACTTGGTCAACCGAGGGACGATCCCCTCGACTTCCGAGGTGGCCGCCCTGCGCGGAGGCGAGCAGCTCCAGCCCGAGAAGTCCCTCAACATCGCCGCGGGCATCGTGGCCGAGGTGGGCCAGCTCGACTTCACGATCGACTACTTCCGGATCGCCCTGGAAGACCGGCTCTCCCAGACCCAGACGTTCAAGCTGACCGACCCCGAAGTCGATCAGTTGGTCGCCGAGGGCATCACCAGCGCCCGCAACCTGAGGGAGTTCCGCTTCTTCACCAACGACTTCGACACCGAGACCCAGGGAGTCGACGTCGTAGCGACCTACTCGCCCGAGTCGCTGGGGGGGAACACGACCTTCACGTTGCTGTACAACTTCACCAGCACGGACGTCACGACCCCGAGCTCCGAGACCTTGGGCACGACCCGGATCCGGCAGCTGGAAGAGGCGCTTCCGCGGAGCCGGTGGAACATCACGACGAACCAGTTCTCCGGGGACTGGCGCTTCCTCGGCCGCCTCAACTGGTACGGCGGATGGTTCGAGGGAGAGATTGCCCAAGCGGCCTACCCCGGCGGGGCCACCATGGACTTGGAGGCCGAGTACTCGCTGGGCGACAACACCAGCTTCGTCCTCGGCGGCCAGAACGTCCTCAACAAGTTGCCCGACGAGATCCCGAACCCGGCGTCCGTCGGCAACCGGTTCAGCGAGTACACCCCGTGGGGCTTCAACGGCGCCTACTTCTACGCCAAGGTCAACTACGCCTGGGAGTGGTAGGGGACGGGAGGCAGTGAGAAGGTCGCCGTAGGAGCGGTGCGGCCAGGGGGCTCCGGCGCGGTGCGGGCCGGAGCCCTTCTCGCCTCGTCCGCTCTTTGCGGCAGGACAGTGGAGGACAGTCATGAGCATGATCCCAAGGGTCCTCGCCCCACGGGTCCTCGTCCCAAGGGTCCTCGCGACTTCCGTGGTTGCGGCCTTCGCAGCCGCGGCGACGTCGGCGCCTGGCCAAGTCGAAGCTCAGGGGACGCTTGAAGGGCGGGTCCTTGCTTCGGGAACGGGCGCAGGGCTGGCGGGTGCGCAAGTGTCCTTGGCGACCCTGGGCATCGGGAGCGTCACGGGGCCCCAAGGCCGCTATGCGATCAGCGGCGTGCCGGCGGGAACCCACGAGGTTGCCTTCAGCTTCATCGGCTACAGCGTCGAGTTGCGCGAAGTCGTGGTGGCCGACGGGCAGACCACGCGCCTCGACGTGGAGATGTCCCCAGCGGCGATCGCCCTGGAGGGGCTGGTGGCGGTGGGCAGCCGAGCGAGGCCGCGCGCGGTCACGGCGTCGCCGGTGCCCGTGGACGCCATCGCTGCGACCGAGTTCGCGAATCAGGGGGACACGGACCTCAGCAGCCTTCTGCGCAACATCGCCCCTTCGTACAACGTCAACATCCAGCCGATCGCAGATGCGGCGACCGTGTCCCGGCCGGCCAATCTGCGCAACTTGGCCCCGGACCACACGGTGGTGCTCGTCGACGGAAAGCGGCGCCACCGTTCAGCCGCGATCGCATGGTTCGGCAACGGGGTGGCCGACGGCGCCCAAGGGCCGGACATCGCGGTCATCCCAGCGGTTGCGTTGCGCCAAGTCGAGATACTTCGCGACGGCGCCTCGGCCCAATACGGCTCCGACGCCATCGCCGGCGTCATGAACTTTCTGCTTCGGGACGACCGCTCCGGCGGGAGCCTGGAAGCCCGGCTGGGCAGCTATCCGGTCGCGGGCGACGGCCAGTCGTTCACCCTGGCGGGCAACGTGGGCCTGCCGCTGGGAGAGACGGGCTTCGCCAACCTCAGCGCCGAGTACGGCAACGAGAGCCCCACCAGCCGGAGCGTGCAGCGGGACGACGCGCTGGCGCTGATCATGGCCGGCAACGATGCGGTGGCGACACCGGCGCAAGTGTGGGGCTCGCCCGACGTGGCCGACAACGTCAAGCTGTGGGGCAACTTCGGCGCGTTCCTGGGGGACGCCCTGCAGCTCTACGGCCACGGCAACTACGCCGCCAAGACCGTGGTCGGCGGGTTCTTCTTCCGAAACCCCAACGAACGGCAGGCGATCTACAGCAACGACCAAGGGCGCACCCTGCTCGTCGCCGACATGCTCGACGCCCAGGACGGCGTGCTCGACGGGTCGGCGAAGTGCCCGGTCGTGCGGATCGTCGGCGGAGTGCCGGACCCGGTGGCGTTCGGCCGGGTGAAGGACGATCCCAACTGCTTCTCGTTCCAGGAAATCCTGCCGGGCGGCTACACGCCCCAGTTCGGCGCCGACATGCTGGACGGCTCGTTCGCGGCAGGCCTCAAGGGCGAGACCGGCTTCGGGATGCTGTGGGACGCCAGCGCAAGCTTCGGCAGCAGCAAGCTGGACTTCTTCATCGACCAGACGACCAACGCCTCCCTGGGTCCCGCGACGCCCCTCCACTTCGACTTGGGCTCGTATCAGCAGCAGGAGCTCAACGTCCACGCCGACGTGTCGTACGAGCTCAACGACGTGATCAACTTGGCCGCCGGCGGCGAGTGGCGCGACGAGCGCTTCGAGGTCGGAGGCGGGCAGCGCGAGTCCTGGGAGTTCGGTCCGCTGGCGGTGCAGGGCTTTCGGGCCGCCTCCGACGGATTTCCCGGCTTCGGCCCCCTGGCCGTGGGAGAGTGGAGCCGCTCCAACTACGCCTTCTACGGCGACGTGGAGATGCGGGACCCGGACGACGAGAGGTGGACCGTGGCCGGCGCCGTGCGCGTCGAGGACTTCTCCGACTTCGGCGTCACCGCCAACGGCAAGTTCGCCGGAAGGTACGGCTTCACCGACGCCGTGGCTTTGCGCGGCAGCGTGAGCACCGGCTTTCGCGCGCCGACGCCGGGGCAGCAGAACGTCTTCAACGTGACCACCGAGTTCGACCGCGAGATCAATGCGCCGGTCAACAAGGCCACGATCGCCTCCACGTCGCCGGTCGCCCGTCTGCGGGGAGGGAAGCAGCTGCAGCCCGAGGAATCGGTCAACGCGGCCCTCGGCGCGGTGGTGAGCCTGGGCGCGTTCAACCTGACCGTGGACTACTTCCAGATCGACGTGACCCGGCGGATATCGCTGACCCAGGACTTCAGGCTCGAGCCGGCGGAGGTCGAGGCGCTCCTTGCCGAGGGGATCACCAGCGCGGGCAACGTTCGCGACTTTCGCTTCTTCACCAACGACTTCGACACGCGCACGCGGGGCGTGGACATGGTGGCCACCTACCAGCCCGAAGCGTTGGGCGACGCCACCACCTTCACCGTTCTCTTCAACCGCACGAACACGACAGTCACCAAGTTCAGCCCCGACGTCCTCGACGCGCGGCGGATTCGCGAGCTCGAGCAAGCGCTGCCCAGGACCCGCTGGAACCTGTCGGCCAACCACGCGCCCGATCCATGGCGCTTCATGGCCCGGCTGAACTACTACGGCGGCTGGCACGATTCGGAGGACGCCCGGTTCTACGACGGAGACGCGACCGTGGACATGGAAGCGGCCTACTCGGTGAACGAGTCGGCGAGCTTCGCCTTGGGCGGGCAGAACGTGCTGAACAAGTTCCCGGACAGGAACCCGACCGCGGCGCTGGTGGGCAACCCGTACAGCCAGTACGCGCCGTACGGCTTCAACGGAGCGTTCTTCTACGTTCGGATGAACTACCAGTGGAGCTGGGAGTAGCCGTTCGGCGACGAGCGCTGGCCTGCGCGGCGCTGCTGCTGGGGTCGGCGCCCGGCTCGGCGGCGGCGCAGGGCGTGCTGGAGGGGCTTGTGCGCGCCCAGGACACGGGCGAGCCTCTGGCCGGGGCGCAGGTCTTTCTGGTGGACGCCGGCTTGGGGGGCACGACCGGGCCCGGCGGCATGTACTTGGTCGCGGACGTTCCGGCGGGGACTCACGCCGTGGAAGTGCGGCTCATCGGCTACGCGGTGGAGCGGCGCGAGGTCTCCGTGGCGGACGGCGAAGCGACGCGGGTGGACTTCGTGCTCTCCCAGTCGGCCGTGGCCCTGGAGGGGGTCGTGGCGGTCGGGAGCCGGGCCAGGCCCCGGACGACGACGCAATCCATGGTGCCGATCGACGCAATCGCTTCCGCCGAGTTCGTCGACCAGGGCGACACGGACTTGGGCGATCTGCTGCGGACCGTGGTGCCCTCGTACAACGTGAACCCCCAGGCCACCGGCGACGCGGCCAGGATCGTTCGACCCGCGAACTTGCGCGGCTTGGCGCCGGACCACACCCTCGTCCTGGTGAACGGCAAGCGGCGGCACCGGGGCGCCGTCGTCACGTGGATCGGCAACGGCGTCTCCGACGGGGCCCAGGGCGCCGACGTCTCGGCGATTCCGGCCATTGCCCTGCGCCAAGTCGAAGTGCTGCGCGACGGCGCGTCGGCCCAGTACGGCTCCGACGCCATCGCCGGCGTGCTGAACCTGCAGCTGAAGGACGACCGCTCGGGCGGCGCCGTCGACGTTCGGGGCGGGCGGTTCCTGGACGGCGGCGGCGAGAGCTACACCGTCTCGGGCAACGTCGGCCTTCCCTTGGGCGAGAACGGCTTCGCCAACCTCAGTGCCGAGTACGGAGCTTCCGAGCCCAGCAGCCGGAGCGTGCAGCGGAACGACGCGCTGCTGCTCGTGGCCGCCGGCAACAACTACGTTCGCGACCCGGCCCAAGTGTGGGGGGCGCCGACGATCGACGACGACATCAAGCTCTGGGGCAACTTCGGCCACTTCGTCGGCGGCTCCACGCAGCTGTACGGCCACGCCAACTACAACAGCGAGCGGATCGAGGGCGGCTTCTTCTTCCGCAACCCCAACACCCGCGCCGGCGTGTTCAGCTTGGACGGCGGCGAGACGCTGCTGGTCGGCGACGTCCTGGACGCGCAGGACGGAGTTGCGGACGGCTCGGCCGGATGCCCGGTGGTTCGCGTAGCCGACGGCCTGCCGGACCCGGCGGCACTGGCCAGGGTCTTTGCGGACCCCAACTGCTTTTCGTTTCAGGAAAGGTTTCCGGGCGGCTTCACGCCCCAGTTCGGGGGCGACGCAACGGACGGCTCCGTCGTCGCGGGCGTCAAGGGCCAGGCAGGGAGATTGCTGTGGGACGCGAGCGCCGGCTTGGGCTACAACGAGATCGACTACTACATCTACAACACGGTCAACGCTTCGCTGGGGCCGGAAACGCCCACCGAGTTCAGGCCCGGCGTGAACCGACAGCAGGAGCTCAACGTCCACGTGGACGTGAGCTACGCCGTCAGCGACAAGCTCAACGTGGCCGGCGGCGCCGAGTTCCGCGACGAGCGCTTCGCGATCGGCTTGGGGGACCAGGCGTCGTGGGAGATCGGTCCCTACGCCGCCCAGGGGTTCAGCGCCGGGTCCAACGGCTTTCCCGGATTCAGTCCGATCGCCGAAGGAAGCTGGGGAAGGACCAACTACGCGTTGTATGCGGACGCCGAGCTCTTCGGCGACGCGCGCGACCGCTGGTCGTTGGGCGCGGCCGTCCGCTTCGAGGACTTCCAGGACTTCGGCACCACCTGGAACGGCAAGGCGGCGGCGCGAGTCGCCGTGGGCGGCGGGTTCGCGCTGCGGGCCAGCGCCAGCACCGGCTTTCGGGCGCCGACGCCGGGTCAGCAGAACGCCTTCAACGTCTCCACCCAGTTCGACCGAGAGCTCATGGACTTGGTCAACAACGGCACGATCCCGTCGACTTCCGAGGTGGCGAGGCTCAAGGGAGGAGTGGCCCTGCAGGCGGAGGAGTCGGCCGCCACGGGCTTCGGCGCGGTGTTGGAGCGGGGCTCGTTCAGCATCACTGCCGACTACTTCCGCATCGTGCTGTCGGACAGGCTGGCGCTCACGCAGGTCTTCAAGCTGACCGAGGCCGAGCAGGCCCGGCTGGTCGCAGAGGGGATCACGAGCGCCCGCAACTTGCAGAACTTCCGCTTCTTCACCAACAACTTCCGGAGCCTTACCCAGGGCGTCGACGTGGTGGCCGCGTGGGCGCCCGCATCTCTCGCGGACGGCGCCGGCTTCAGTCTCGCCCTCAACCACACCCGCACCAGGATCACCGAACACGACCCGGGCGTGCTGGACGCCGGCCGCATCCGCCAGCTTCAGGAGGGACTTCCGCGCACGCGCTGGAACGCGACGGCGCGCCAGCGCATCGGCGACGTGGCGCTGCTCGGCCGCGTCCACGGCTACGCAGGCTGGTTCGACGCCCGGGACGACCGGCCCTACGCGGGAAAGCTCCTTGTGGACCTGGAGGCCTCGTACATGATCGGCGAGTCGCTGCGCCTGACCGTCGGCGGCGACAACGCCTTCAACAACTACCCCGACGTCAACCCCGACGCCGGCTTTTCCGGCAACCGGTACAGCCCCACGTCGCCCTTCGGCTCCAACGGCGGATACTACTACGCGCGCCTGGGGTGGCGGTGGCAGTGACGGGCTGGACGGCCCAGCTCCGACGTTGGCCCGCTACTCGATTGTGATCCGTTCGGCGGCGTAGACGAAGAGGACGTCGTTGGCGGCCTTGCAGCTCTCGAGCACGCTGGCGTAGTCGTCGCTGGCGATCTGGGCCGCCGAGATCCCGGCGATCACCAAGTCGGCAGTGGAGGAGTTGTCGGCCACCGCAGCCTCGAGGTCGGCGGGAGTCTTCACCGCTCGAGTCTCGATGTTGTTTCTGGATATGGGCAGCCGACCCTGCATGATCAAGTCGGAAAGTTCGTCGACGCTGTTCTTCCGGCGTTCCGGGTCCACGCAGGCGAAGACGCGTATCTCGGCAGTCCTCCACTCGTGATGGCCGACGATGATGTATGCCAGCATCAGCATCATCGCCACGTTGGCGAGCGTCTCGCGGGTGACCCAAACGTGTATCGACGCGCGGTATCCGAAGCGGAAGGTCGTCGAACGCAGGACCGTGACGTTGAAGTTGGCCGAGGCGGCCAGGGCAATCGCCTTGCTGACGTCGGCGATTTCGCCGGCGTGGTCTTGGTCGAACTCCAAGAGGACGCTGTTGTTGGGGAACCCGGAGACGCCGGGAAACTGCAGCGCCTGGGTCACGGCCGACTCGAAGGACGGCGCAATGAGCGTGTCGACGAAAGTGCCCGCCCGGCTCAAGTCGGAGCGCCGCACGAGCTTGCCAAGCTGGGCCCGGGCCTCGATCTCGGTCTCCAGGCTGTACTCGCCCTCGATGTACTGGATGAAGTGGCCGAAGCCGTGGCGGTGGCAAATCCACCGAAGCAAGTCGAACTGAGCGACCCGGCGCTGCCCGTGGCGAGTGATGGCGATGAACGAAGGGCGCCAGCCGTCCTGGTGGTTGCGCTGGTTTTTCTGAAGGGTGATCTGCAGTCGGCGGACCGTTTGGTACATGGCGCTTTGCAGGATTACGGCAAAGTCGCGCTCGCCCCGGCGGGTTCGGCTCAGTCCGAAGTAGATCAGCACCATGATCGCGACCGACAAGAGGGCGTAGGCGGCGTTCATCTGGATCATCATCAGCCCGCACATCAGGGCGCCCACCAGCGACACGTACCAGCGTGACCGGAAGGTCGGACGGTACGAGGGGTTGCCCGCGAAGTACTCCAGAAACGACACGAGGCAAAGCGCGCCGTAGGTCACCATGAAGAACATGCTGAGGATCTGGGCGATGAAGTCTATGTCTCCCATGAGCACGAAGACCAGCGCCAGCGCCGACGACACCCAGATGGCGTTGCTAGGCTCGTCGGCCGCGCCTCGGCCTCGGGCCAGCAGCTCGTTGACGCCACGCACGGGAAACACCTTGTCGCGAGCCAGCGCTTGCAGCGTTCGAGGCGCCCCCAGGATCGAGCCGAGCGACGACGAGAGCGCCGCGGCGGCGAGTCCCACGAACACCGCCGGGCCCCAGAGCGCGATCTGCGCCATGACGAACTGATCCCCTGCCAGGACCTCGGGCGTTGCATGGTTGGCCAGCTTCACGGCGACGATCACGTACACGACCATGCCGGTGACCGTGGCGCCTATGCTTCCAAGCGGAATCGAGCGCTTGGGCTCCTTCAGGTCTCCAGAGAGGCTGAGGCCCGCGATCATGCCCGTGAACGCAGGGAACACGGTCGCAAAGACCCGGCCGAAGCCGTCCGGCTCGGCGACCGTGGCGGTCACGTTGAGTCCCTCGGGTCGAATCTCCGGCGGGCCGCTGCCGAGAAGGAAGGACCCGATCACAAGCGCCAGGATGCCGGAGACGATCCAGAGCGCCCGGACCCCGAGGTCGGCGCCGCGGGTGAGCATGAGCGTGCACAGGACGATCAGCCCGGGCAGGCTCACCCACTGCACCATCGGACGGATGTCGTACCGTGCCGCCGCCCACTGCATGACCGGTTCGAACGCCTCTCCGAAGGCGACCAGGTAGAACGCCACCGAGATCGCCTCCGACAGGTAGAGGGCGATGCCGATGGAGCCGCCGATCGTCGTCCCGAAGGATCGGCTGATGATGAAGTACGCGCCGCCGCCCGCGACCCGCCTGTTGGTTGCGATCTCGGAGACCGCCAGCACCGTGGGGATCGTGACCATGTGGCCGATGGCGATGATGAGCAGGGTCCCGCCCAGTCCCACGTGGCCCACGGCGTAGCCGAAGCGCAGGAACAGGATGGCGCCCAGGATCGTGCTGACCGACGCCAGGAAGACGGGCGCCGTGCCGAAGCCGTGGCCGCTGCGCTGTTGCGCTTGGCCGGCGGCGGCCGGACGCCCGAGGCGGGAGAGGACCCGGTGGGGGGATTCGGCGGTGGCTGGGCTGTTCGCCATGGGCGGCGGCGGTGGTTGGCGGAGGGGCGTGGAGGTTCCCGGAAAGGGATCAGCCGGCCGGGTCGGACGTCCTGCGGGCGCTGGTGGGCTCCGGCGCGATCACCGTCCCCGGCAGCGCGTACGTGATGTCCCCGTTCTCCACCGCGAACTCGCCGTTGATCAGGACGTGCTCGATCCCGGCGGCGTGCTGGTGGGGCTCGAAGACGGTTGCTCGGTCGGCGATCTCCTCCAGGTCGAAGACGACGAGGTCCGCCCAAGCGCCCGCGCGGACGGCGCCCCGGTCGTTCGAGCCCATGATCAGGGCGGGCAAGGAGGTCTGGGAGCGGATCGCCGCCTCCAGGGAGAGCGCTCCGGCGACGAGCGCGTAGTGGCGGATCTTGCGCGGAAACGTGCCGTAGAAGCGGGGGTGGACCGGGCCGTCGGGCGGGTGGGCGATTCCTCCGTCGGACGCCGTGGCCACCCAGGGCTGGGCCGCGTAGAGCTCCACGTCCGCCTCGGACATCGAAAACCCCCTCATCCGGCCCCCGCCGGGGCGTTCGGGGTCGCCTTCCAGCTGAAGGTCGATCGCCGTCTGGACGGGGGTCGCGCCCCTGTCCGCGGCCACCTCCGCCAGCGACTTGCCGACCAGGCTCTGGTCCGGGTACTCCATCACCACGACCCGCTCGGCGCCGCCGCGTCGCCTGATCTCGTGGGCCACGTCGCGTCGAATCGCCTGCTCGCCCCGGGGCCGCGCCATGGCCAAGCGGAGCATCGCGGCAGGCGGGCGGGCCTCGCGGGACTCGCCGGCCTCCGGGTCCCGCAACGCCCAGCGGGGGATCAGCACCGTGTTGCCGTCGGAGCCGCTGGTGGCGTAGGGGTACTGATCCGCCCACACCCGCACGCCTTCGTCGCGAGCGCGCTGGATCAGCTGAACCGCCGACGCGCTGGACCCCCAGAAGTGGGCGCCCTTCGCCTTGATGTGAGAGGCGACCACGCGAACGCCCGTGCGGCGTCCGATCTCGATCGTCTCCATCACCGCGTCTTGCAGCGTGGGCGGACCCGGCTCGCTCCGACTGGGCCAGAACCACATGGGGTCGGGTCCCTCGGAGCGCTGGTGCGAGATGTACACGCCGTCCCAGGGCGCCAGCTCCGCCACCAATGCCGCGACTTCGTCGGTGGCGCTCCATCGTCCCGGCGAGTACTCCAGCCCTGCCGACAACCCTGCGGCGCCGTCCTCCATCGCCTGGCGCGTCAGTGCCTGCATCTCCGCGACTTCCGCATCCGTGGCGGGCCGCCGGAAGTCGTCTCCCATGACCATGCCTCGGATCGTCCCGTGACCCGCCAGCAGCATGACATTCGGTCCCACGCCCTGGGACTCCAGCAGCGCGCGCTGGCCTGCAATCGGCCACGGCGAACGCCCGTCCTGGTTGACCACGATCGTCGTGACGCCCTGCGAGACCACGTTGGGCGCGGCCTTCCGGTGCAGGGAGTCGGTGCGGATCGTCGCCTCGCCGACCTCGCGGCCCCCGTCGTCGGCGTGGGAGTGGACGTCGATGAACCCGGGCGCCACGTACAGCCCCGCAGCGTCGAGGGTCCTGGCGGCGGGAGCGCCGGCCAGCATTCCCACGGCCACGATGCGCCCGTCGCGGACGCCCACGTCCGCCCTGAACCAGGGGTTCCCGGTCCCGTCCAGGACGCGGCCGCCGGAGACGAGCAGGTCGAACGGCTCCTGAGAACGGGCGGCAGCGGCGTGGGCGGAGGGGGGCGCAGCCAGCGCCGCCGGCGACGCCGCAATGGCCGGATGGGCCCGGACGAGCGATGTCGTCGCCAGGACCACGACTCCGGCAAGGGCTTTCGGGACCGTTCTGGACATGGTACGCTGCTGAAGGGAGAGTTTGGATAACTGGTAGTGGACCCTTGCTTGCTTTGCAACGTGACATGGGACCGGAAGCAACGCGACAGGGGACCGACCGAGCCAGCGCCGACCCGCCGGCGCGCGCCCATGGCCCCGAACCGCTGGCCGACCCGCCGACCGAGCCGCCCCCGTCCCCCGAGCGCAGCGCCCTCATGGCGCGGATCGGCTCCAAGGACACCAAGCCGGAACTCGCCGTGCGCAAGCTCCTTCACGGCCTGGGCTACCGCTACCGGCTCCACCGGCGGGATCTGCCTGGCACGCCGGACATCTGCTTTCCCGGGCGCAGGAAGGCGATCTTCGTCCACGGATGCTTCTGGCACCGCCACGGGTGCCGCCGGACGACGACGCCGAGCACGCGAGCGTCCTACTGGCGGCAGAAGTTCGACCGGAACGTGGTCCGGGACCGACGCGCCCTGACGGACCTCGACGAACTCGGCTGGGAGACGCTGGTCGTGTGGGAGTGCGAGGTCGCCGACCTGCCCGCGCTCACGGAACGGCTGGTGGCCTTCCTCTCGGAGCCCGACTCCCACGGTCTCGCCGACCCCTCGCCTTGACGTCCGGCGTCCGCGAGAGCGCCGCCTGGTTGGTCGCGGCCGGCGCCGGGGCGCTCCCCTCAGGGCCCATCCGGGCTCACCACACCAGCGGCGCCAAGTGGACGCGGGTCGCGTCCAGCCGTTCGACGAACCACTTGGTGTAGACGCGGAGCATCCCGCCGCCGGGCAGCAGGATCAGGTCCATGGAGTGGATGTCCTCGAGGGGGAACGTCGAGAGAACGTCCATGCCGCCGGCAAGGGGTCCTTCGTCCAGGTACACCGAGATGCCGCTGGGCCGCCCCTTGCGCAGGACGCATCCGAAGATCAAGGAGGCGTCGCCGGGGCAGGGCACGATCGGCGCGCCCGAGTGCAGCTTGAGCACTGCGGTGGGGTCGGGGTTGACGGCCCGCGCGAACGTCTCGGCGCCCAGGGTCTCGACCCGGTAGGGGATGCTGCGGCGCCGGTCGGCGAGGAGCCGCTCCGACCTGGACCGGACCTGGAAGCCGTCCATGGCGATGGGGTCCGGTTCGAGGCGGATGAAGAGGCCGTTGCCCTCGCTCACCGTGACGGGGCCTTCGGTGGTGTGGTAGCCCAGCTGCTCGACGACGATCTCCCACGTGCCCGCGGGGAAGTCGGGAAAGGAGAACCGTCCGTCCACGTCCGTGAAGGTGTAGCGCTTCAGGTCGGGCGCCTTGACCACGGCGGCGATGACGGGCCGCTCGTTGAAGGCGTCCAGGACCCGGCCCTCCAAGACGAACGTCCCGCCCAGCAAGTCGGGGGGCTCCGGAGGCCGTTCCTGTCCCGCGCCTGCGCCCGCGGCCGAAGCCGCCCACGTGGTCGCCACGACGGCGGCCCGCAGGCTCGCGAGCGCTCGCTTGATCGCCGCATCGCGTCCGGAAGTCACGTCAACTCCCTTGCCTTCGTGCCCAAAGCAGAACCCCGCGGGATCCGGATTGCGTCAGATTGATCTCTGGTCTCGAACCCGAGTCCGAACCCCAAGGCAAGTCCTGAACCTTCAAGGACCAAGGTATCGTTCGCGTCCTTCCGCGTCATGCCCGCGAGAAGGCGCTGCGGCCCTTGTCCCGTCAACCGACGAGCGCCCCCACTCATGCCAAGCTCCCACGGTCCAGCCAAGACGTCCTCCGGCCCTGCGAAGGTGTCTACAGGGCCGGCCAGACGGTCGCCCGATCTCCGAACCACGGCCGTTCACGCCGGCGAGCTGCCCGACCCCGCGACCGGCGCTTCCGCCCCGAACCTGGTCATGTCCTCCACCTTCGTGACTCGGGACGCCGCCGGCTTCTCGGCCCACGACCTGGACGACCAATCCGGCTTCCTCTACTCCCGCTGGTCGAACCCGACGGTGGCCCAGCTGGAGACCAAGCTGTGCGCGCTGGAGGGAGCGGAAGCGTGCCTCTGCTTCGGCTCCGGGATGGCGGCGACGTCGGGGCTCGTCTTCTCGCTCCTGTCGGCGGGCGATCACATGGTCATGTCGGACACCAACTACGCCGGCGCCGCCGAACTTGCCCGGGACACGCTGCCCCGGTTGGGCGTGGACGTTTCCCTGGCCGACGCCTCCGACCCGGCGAACGTCGCGGCGGCGATCCGTCCCAGCACCCGCCTCGTCTGGCTGGAGACGCCGGCCAATCCGATCGTGCGCCTCACGGACGTCGCGGCGGTGGCGGCAGCGGTGGCGGAGCGCCCCGGCGTGCGGGTGGCGGTGGACTCCACCTTCGCCACGCCGGTGGCCACCCGCCCCCTGGAGCTGGGCGCCCACTACGTGGTGCACTCCCTGACGAAGTACGTCGGGGGCCACGGCGACGCCGTGGGCGGGGCCGTCCTGGGCAGGCGCGAGGACGTGGCGGCCCTGCGGCTGGAGGCGGCCGTCCACTACGGCGGCGTCCTCTCGCCCTTCAACGCATGGCTGATCATGCGGGGCGCGGCGACCCTTCCCATCCGCATGAAGGCCCACGAGGAGAACGCCCTGGAAGTGGCGCGCTTCCTGGAGAGCCACCCCGCGGTCGAGCGGGTCCTCTACCCGGGACTGCCCTCCCATCCCCAGCACGACTTGGCCCGGCGCCAGATGCGCAACTTCTCCGGGATGCTCGCCTTCCGGACGAAGCGGGGCCCCGCCATGGCGGAACGGATGGCCGAGGAGCTGCGCGTCGTGCACTACGCCGTGTCGCTGGGCCACCACCGAAGCCTGATCTTCTGGATGGACACGCCGAGCCTGATGGAGAGCTCGTTTCGCCTGGAAGGCGCCCAGCTGGAGAGCTACCGGAGCTACGCCGGCGACGGAGTCTTCCGCATGTCCGTCGGGCTCGAGGACCCGGCCGACCTGTGCCGCGACTTGGACCGGGCGCTGCGGAAAGGGTGACTTGAAGCGGGCGCCGCGCCATCTTGTTCGAGATGCCGCGACCTGAACCCCCCTGCGCGTCCCCGGCCGACCACGCCGCGCGGCGCGCCAGAGTTGCCGATCGGAGGCACCAAATGGCACCCGTCCTTCCCGGCCGTACCTTCGCCCCGGAGGTCGCTCGCGCAGCGACCGCTGCTCTCGCCCTCGGCTTGGCCGTCGGAGCCGGGACCTCCGGCACGTCCCTTGCCGCCCAGCAGTACGGAGGAAGCGTCGCCGTCGCCGGAGAGCACGTGCTCGTCGGCGAGAGCAGCAACGTCTCCCTCCCCGGCGTCGTGTACGTCTACGGCCCGTCCGGGAACGGGTGGGCGGAAACCGGGCGTCTCTTCGTCTCCACCGCAGGCGAGCGTCCCGACGGCTTCGGGCGGTCCCTGGACGCCGACGGCGACCTGGTCTTGATCGGCGCCCCCGCCTGGGGGAACGGTCGGGGCGCGGCAATGCTCTTCCAGGCCGGCCCGGACGGAGAGTGGCGCGAAGTCGCCCGCCTCCTCCCCGCCGCCGGCCCGGGCGCCGAAACGGGCGCGGGCGGAGCAGACGCGGCGCCGACCGACCCCAACTTCGGCGCCGCCGTGGCCCTGCGCGGCGGCGTCGCGCTGGTCTCGGCGCCGGGCGAGAGCGACTCGGCGGGCGACGAAAGCGAAGACGGCGAGAACGGGGCGTCCGGCGCGGTCTACCTCTTCGCGCGGGACGCCGACGGCGGGTGGTCCCAGCGGCACCGCTACGCGCCCACGGACGAGGCCGCGGGATCGGGGTTCGGCGCCGCCCTTGCCACCGACGGCGCCGTCGCCGTCGCGACCACCGCCGCCCGGCGCGGGACTCCCGCCGTGGTGCACGTCCTTGCCGTGGACGCGGCGGCCGGCCGCCTCGTCCCCCAGGGGAGCCTCGATCCCGCCGCCCAGCTCGCGCCCGCCGACCCCCAGCGGCCCGGCAGCCGCCGCTTCGGCACCGCCGTGGCGGTCCGGGACGGGGCCGTGCTGGTGGGCGCTCCGGGGTCGTCCGCGGGGGCCGGCGCGGTCGTCCGCTTCGCCTTCGACGACCAGGCGGGCGAGTGGGTCCCCAGCGGCGCCCTCCACGCCTTCGACGGCCAGCCTCGGGCGTCGTTCGGCTCCTCAATCGCCTTCCGCGAAGGCGACCTCTGGATCGGCGCGCCCAACGCGGGCGGCGGGAGGGGCGCCGTCTACCGCTTCTCGCCGGGGCCCGGCCGCGGCGAATGGGCGCAGGTGGTCAAGTCCTCGGCGCCGGACCTCCCGGACCGCGCATCCTTCGGCAGCTCCCTTGCCTTCGTCGGCCAAGCGGGCGTCGTCGGCGCCGGCGGCGTCGACAGCCGGGCCGGGGGCGTGGTGCTGGCCCGGCGCGCCTCGAGCGGGGAGTGGGAGTGGGGCGACCTGACGCGCGGCGAGTACCGGGGGCTCCCGGCGATCGTCGGACGGGACGAGGAGGTTCCCTGCACGGAAAACGCGGCGGCCGGCTTCGAGTGCGACAACGTGAACATCCTGTCCTTCCTCCCCATCAAGGAGATGGCCGGCAGCCGCGGCGCGCGCCTCAACGACGTCTGGGGATGGACCGACCCGGAGACGGGCCGCGAGATCGCGATCGTCGGCCGCACCGACGGCACCGCCTTCGTGGACGTGAGCGACCCCTTCAACCCCCTCGTGCTGGGCGACTTGCCCAAGACGCCCGGCTCCCGCAGCAGCGTGTGGCGCGACATGAAGGTCTACCGCGACCACGCCTACGTCGTCGCCGACGGCGCGGGGGAGCACGGCGTGCAGGTGTTCGACCTGACCCGGCTTCGGGACGAAGGCGGACCCGACGCGGTGTTCGAGCCCGACTACACCTACACGGGCATCCACAGCGCCCACAACATCGTCGTCAACGAGGAAACCGGCTTCGCCTACGCGGTGGGCAGCAGCGGCGGCGGGGAGACGTGCGGCGGCGGATTCCACATGCTCGCGCTGGACGATCCTTCCCGCCCGACGTTCGCCGGCTGCTTCGCCCACGCCAACACGGGCCGTCGGGGAACCGGGTACTCCCACGACGCCCAGTGCGTCGTCTACCACGGACCCGACGAGGAGCACCAGGGCAAGGAGATCTGCCTGGGCTCCAACGAGACTCGGCTGAGCATCGCCGACGTGACCGACAAGGACGCGCCCGTGGCCCTGGCGTCGATGGAGTACCCCAGCGTCGTCTACGCCCACCAGGGATGGCTCACCGAGGACCACCGGTACTTCTACATGAACGACGAGGGGGACGAGCCCCAAGGGCTGGTCGAAGGGACCCGAACGCTGGTGTGGGACGTGATGGACCTGGACGAGCCCGAGCTGGTGAAGGAGTACATCGCCGACACGCCGGACACGGACCACAACCTCTACATCCGCGGCAACCTGATGTACCAGTCGAACTACGGGGCCGGGCTGCGGATCCTGGACATATCCGATCCGGTGGAGCCGGTGGAGATCGCCTACTTCGACACCACGCCGTGGCAGGGCGGGGCCTCGTGGAGCAACTACCCGTACTTCGAGAGCGGGATCGTCGTGGTGACCAGCACCGGCGACGGCCTCTTCCTGGTGCGCAACACGGCGCGGCGGAACCTGATACCGTGACGGGCGGCGCCCGGGGACGGCGGGCGCGGGCGCGCGGAGGCGGCGGGCGGTCGAAGCCAGCGTCCCGGCACGCCCTGCGGCGGCGGGCGCGCGGAGGCAGCGGGCCAGGCGGTCCCGCTTCCGCGCGCACTTGGGCGGCGGTACTCGTGGGCGTCGCGACGGCCGCCTGCGGCCGGCCGGCGAGTGCTGCGCAGACCGAAGTCGCAGCCGCAGCCCGGACCGATGCAACTTCCTCGACCGTGTCCCTCGACGAAGGCACCAACATCGCCGTCGCCTTGTCGCCCGACGGCGGGACCTTGGCCCTCGACCTGCTGGGGCGCATCTGGACGATGCCGGTCTCCGGCGGCCCGGCCGTCGCCCTCACCGACCCCTTCGGCGACGCCCGCCAGCCCGCATGGTCTCCCGACGGACGGCGGATCGCCTTCCAGGCCTACTGGGACGGCAACTACCACGTGTGGAGCGTGGCCGTCGACGGCTCCGAACTTCGGAAGCACACCCGGGGACCCTTCGACCACCGGGAGCCCCACTGGTCTCCCGACGGACGGCGGATCGCCTTCAGCTCGGACCGGAGCGGCAGCTACGACGCATGGACGGTTGCGGTGCCGGGCGGCCGGCTCGAGCAGCTGACGGACGGACCGGAGAGCGAGCATGGACCCGCGTTCTCGCCGGACGGCGGCGCGGTGGCCTTCGCCTCCGACGGTCCGGAGGACGTGGCCGGAGTCTGGGTCGTGGAAGGGGACGGTCGGCCGCGCCGGGTGGCCGCGGCCCGGGGCGCCCGGATCGCCGCACCGGCGTGGAGCGCGGACGGCGCCGCGATCTCGTACAGCGCAATCGTCGGGGGACGGGCCATGCTCCGAACGGCGGCCGTGGGGAGCGCCGCCGCTTCGGCGGGCGCCGGGCCGGCGGACGCGGACGGCCTGGTTCTCACCGGCGCCGACGAAGACGTCTTTCCGTTCCGGGCCTCGTGGACCTCGTCCGGCTTCTTCTACACGGCCGACGGCAAGGTCCGTTGGCGCGCCCTGGACGGCGGCGGCTTCCGGAACGTGCCCTTCGCGGCCCAGGTGACCCTCCACCGCGCGCCGTACGAACGAAGACCTCGGGAGCTGTCGGCGCCGGGGCCGTTCCCAGTCCGGGGCGTCGTCTCGCCCGCCGTCTCGCCGGACGGACGCCAAGTTGCGTTCTCGGCCCTGGGCGACCTCTGGCTTCACGCCCTCGGCGGCGGCGCCCGGCGCCTCACCGACGACCCGTGGATCGAGACGGATCCGGCCTGGTCGCCCGACGGACGCCGCCTCGCCCTGGTCTCGGACCGGGGCGGCGCAATGGACTTGTGGGTCTGGGACGTAACGGCGGGCGCGTCCGGCGGCGACGCCTTCGAGCAGGTTACCGAAGGCGCAGGGGCCCGGACGCCCGCGTGGTCGCCGGACGGAAACCGAATCGCCTTCGTGGGGTCGGGCTACCAAACCGGCGTCTACGTGCTGGACTTGGCCGACGGCGCGGTCCGGGAGCTGCGGCGCGGGCTCAACGGGGCTGGACGGCCGTCCTGGTTCCCCGAGGGCGACGCCGTGGCCGTGTCGGCCCACGTGCCCTACTCGGCCCGCTTCCGGGAGGGCGTCAACCAGGTGCTGGTCCTGCCCGCGCCCCGGGGGCCGGCGGCCTTCCCGGGCCAAGCCACGGAGCGCTTCCTGGAGTTTCCGCCTCACGCCTCCGTCGGCAGCCGAGGGACCGACGGCCCGGTTCGATCGCCCGACGGCGCGTGGACGGCCTACGTCGCCGACGGCGCCCTCTGGGCCGTCGCCACGGAGCGCGACGGGAACCCGGCGGGCCCGCCCCGGCGCCTGACCGCCGGCTTGGCGGACGATCCCTCCTGGACCGGCGACTCCCGGTCGATCTTCTACCTGACCGGCGATAAGCTCCGCAGGGTCCACCTCCGCGACGGGCGCGAAGAGGACGTGCCGCTCGGGCTCGAATGGCGGCGTGCCGACCCGCCGGACCGGGTGCTGGTGCGCGCCGGCGCTCTCCTGGACGGCCGCACGTGGTCGCTCCAGCGGGACGTGGACGTGGTGCTGGAGGGCGGCGCGATAGTGGAAGTGGCGCCTCGGGACCCGTCCCGCACCGCTCCGACGGTGGTGGACGCCGGAGACGGCGTGGTCGCGCCCGGCTTCATCGAGATGCACGCCCACGTCGGCATCGCCGACGGCGAGGCCCAGGGTCGCGCCTGGCTCTCCTTCGGCGTCACGTCGGTCCGCTGTCCGGCGTGCGATCCCTACGAGACCGCCGAGGCCAAGGAGGCTGGCGAGTCCGGCAAGCGCGTCGCCCCCCGTTGGTTCGCCACCAGCGGCACGATAGACGGCAGCCGCATCTACTACCCTGGCGCTCCGGCGCTGGGCGCGCCCGCCCAGGTCGCGCTGGAGATGGAGCGCGCGGCGGCGCTGGGCTACGACCTGATCAAGACCTACGTCCGCCTCTCGGACCCGATGCAGCGGCGGGTGATCGAGGACGCCCACGCGCTCGGCCTGCCCGTCACCTCTCACGAGCTCTACCCGGGCGTCGCCTTCGGCGCCGACGGCGTGGAGCATGTCCGGGGAACCAGCCGGCGAGGCTACTCGACCAAGGTGTCGGAGCTCCAGCGCGGCTACGGCGACGTGGTGGCGCTGCTGGCCGCCTCCGGCATGACCCTGACCCCCACGGTCGGCATCTACGGCGCCTACGGCCTCCTGGCGTCGGAGGACCCGTCGCTCTTCGACGACCCCAGGGTGGAGGCGTTCTTCCCATGGGCTCGCGAGGCCGCCCGCCCCCCTGCCGACCCCGAGCTGGCCCGGCGGCTGGCCGAGAACATGGCGGCCTTGCCGCGCCGCGTCGCGGCCGCCGGCGGGCGGATCGTGATGGGCACCGACGCGCCGATCGTCCCGCCGGGCCTGAGCTACCACGCCGAGATGGAGGCGCTGGTGCGCTACGGAAGGATGAGCCCGACCGACGTGCTGCGGGCGGCCACTTCCGAGGCCGCGGCGGCCCTGGGGTACGAGGGCCGGCTGGGAGTGGTGGCGCCGGGCGCCCTTGCGGACCTGGTGATCCTCGACGGCAACCCCCTGGAGGACATCCGCGCGACCCGGCGGGTCCGCTCGGTGATCCAGGGAGGTCGGGTGCACGACGCGGAGGACCTCCTGCGTCGGCCCGGCTGGTAGACCTGCTGGGGCTCGTCGTGGTTCGGTCCCGTGTCGTTGGGCGCCCGGCGGATCGCACGCCCGGAAACCCTTCGCTCCGAGAATCCGTCTGAAGGGCCAGCGGCCGGCCCCCGGGGGCGACGGCCGCAGAGTGAACCGAACCCAAGCAAATCGAACCCTGGAGAGATCATGGGATTCGTCATCCACATCCTCGTGAACGCCGCGCTCCTCTTCGTCGCCGGCAAGCTGGTGGACGGCTTCGAGGTCCGCGACGCCAAGGCCGCGATGGTCGGGGCGCTGGTCCTGGGCCTGGCCAACTGGCTCCTCCGACCGATCCTCGACCTGGTCACCCTTCCGATCACCTTCCTCACGCTGGGCCTCTTCTCCGTCGTGGTGAGCGCCGTCGTCCTCATGCTGGTGGCGGCCCTCGTGCGGGGCTTCGAGATCCGCAGCTTCGGCGCGGCCCTGTGGGGCGCGGTGGCGATCGGCCTCATGAACTTCGTCCTCAAGCTGGTCACGGGAGGCTGACGCCGAGGCTTCTTCGCTCCGGCGGGCGGCGAGGCCCGAACCCCGGTCTGCCGTCTGCCGGGCCTGATCCCGTCCGCAAAGGCTCCCCGCGCCCGTCGGGCGCGTCTCCCTCATCCGTCGGGCGCGCCTCCTCGTCCGGCGGCCCGCCTCCGCTTCCCGGCTTGCAATAGGAGCGCACGCAAGGGATTTTCCCCTTGACCCTTGGGGCGGGCTCCGACCGACCTCGGAGCGGCTCCGAACCAGGTCTCGAGCAGGGGAGAAGTCTTGACCGAGAGGCGCAGATGACTGTTTCGACCCGCGGCGGTCGATCCCGCCGCCGCTTCGCGGCCTTCGCGGCGCAGGCCGTTCTCGCGTCGTCCGTCGCGGGATGCGCGTCGGGCGGCGGAGGCCCCCCGGTCTCCGGTGCCGAGGCCGCGACGCTCTTCGCGTCGTACTCGGGGCGGTGGACGCTGGACGAGGCCAGCAGCACCCCTCAGATCCCCAACCACATGGAAGGCGTGAAGGACGAAGCGCCCGTCGACGACATCACCCGAAACGAGAGCCGCGCCATGCGTCGCTATCGCCGGATGATGCAGTCCCGCCGGATGTCGGTCGCCGACATGCGCGCCACCGTCGAAGTGCTCCGTCGGCGTCCGGCCACGCTTGTCCTTCGAGCCAGCGAGGCGGAGCTGTCGTACACCCCCAGCGCCGGGGCGGGCGCCCCCTTGGCCCTCCCCATGGACGGATCGGAGGTGGAGACGCCCGAGGACGAGAGCCGGGTCAGGTCGAAGCTCCGCTGGGACGGGGGGCTCCTCGTGATCGAGCACCAGGTCGTCGGGGGCGGAAGGGTGCGCGAGACGCTGGAGGTGGTCGGGGACCGCTTGATCATGAACCGCGTCCTGTCGTCCCAAGCAGGCGATCAGACCCTGACCCTGGCCTACGACCGGAGCTGACGCGGTCCATTCCATGAGGCCGGCTGCCCGGAATCGACGGATCGTCCGGCGCGGGCGGCGCCCGACCGGCGCGAGCGGCGGCGCCCGACCGGCATGAGCGGCGACGCTTGGCTGACGCTGGCGGTCGTCGTGGCGGCGGTGGTCGTGCTGGCGCGGGACTGGGTTGCGCCCGCCGTCGCCTTCACGGGAGCGGTGGTGGTGCTGCTGGTGGCAGGGGTCGTGGCGCCCTCGCAGGCGTTCCAGGGCTTCTCGAACCCGGCGCCGATCACCGTGGCCGCCCTCTACGTGCTGGCCCGAGCCGTGGAGCGCACCGGCGCCCTTCAGCCGCTGGTCTACGCGACGCTGGGGAAGGGAAGGAGCCTGCGGCTTTCCCTGGCGCGCCTCACGGCGCCCGTGGCGGCGGCGTCGGCGTTCCTCAACAACACGCCGATCATCGCCATGCTTTCGCCCCAGGTCGGGGAGTGGGCGGACAAGCGCGGCCACTCGCCCTCCCGCTACCTGATGCCCCTCTCCTTCGCCGCGATCCTGGGGGGGATGACCACCCTCATCGGCACCTCCACGAACTTGGTGGTGTCGGGTCTCCTGGAGGCCGAGGGACAGGAGCCCTTCGGCATGTTCGAGCTGACCGGCATCGCGCTCCCCGTGGCGCTCATCGGCTTGACGCTGACGATCCTGCTGTCGCCCAACCTGCTGCCCGACCGTCGTCCGCCCCGCCGGGAAGTCCGCCGGGGAGGGCGCGCGTTCTCGGTGAGGATGCGCGTGCTTCCCGGAGGTCCGCTGGACGGCGTGCGGGTGGGCGAGGCGGAGCTGGGGCGGCTGGAGGGGCTGGTCCTGGCCGGCCACGAACGCGGGGGCGAGACCGTGGCTCACGTCTCTCCGGCCGTGATCCTGAAGGGGAACGACCACCTGACCTTCGTCGGCGGCGCGGACACGGTGCTCGACCTGCACGGGCTCCCCGGCCTGGAGTCGGCCCAGGAGCCCCACCTGCCCGACGAGTTCGGCAGCCCCCGCCACGCGTTCTTCGAGGTCGTGGTGGCGCCCGAGTCCCCCTTGGCGGGGCGCACGCTGGTCGAGTCCAACTTCCTGATGCGGTACCAAGCGGCGGTGGTGGCGATCCATCGGGCCGGCGAACCGATCCGGGGACGGCTGGCCCGGACCCCCCTGCGCCTGGGCGACACCCTGCTCCTGATCTCGGACGAGGACTTCGGCGAACGCTGGCGGGACCGCAACGACTTCCTGCTGGTGGCCCGCCTGGGCGACTCGACGCCGCCCATGTCCCGAAAGGCCGGGGTCGTGCTGGGGGTGGCGGCGGCGATCGTCCTGGGGGCGGGCTTGGGCGTCCTGCCGATCCTGCACCTCTCGCTGATCGGGGCGCTGGTGCTGGTCGGCCTGGGCATCCTGACGCCCGGCGAGGCGAAGGACTCCATCGACTTCGACGTGATCGTGGTGATCGGAGCTGCCTTCGGGCTGGCGGCGGCAGTCGAGAGCTCGGGACTGGGACACGCCGCGGCCGACCTGGTGGCGACCGCGTTCGGGCGCTTCGGGGCGGCGGGCACGCTGGCGGGGATCGTGGTGGCGACGGTGGGCCTGAGCTCGTTGATCACCAACAACGCCGCGGCAGCCCTGGTGCTGCCGATCGCCCTCTCCAACGCGGCGGAGTTCGGGATCGACCCCCGTTCGGCGGCGGTGGCGGTAGCCCTGGCGGCGTCCGCCTCGTTCATGACCCCGGTGAGCTACCAGACGAACCTGATGGTGTACGGTCCCGGCGGCTACCGCTTCGGCGACTACGTGCGCTTGGGCACTCCGCTGACGGCGGTGGTGCTCGTAGTGCTGCTGTGGGCGACGGTGTTCGCGTGAGGGGGTCGCGGCGGTGACGTTGGGTTGAAGTAGTCGACGATCACGGGCAGGGCACCGACATGGCCACAGAGATCTACGAATACCGACCGGACTACGCCGTCTCCCCGGGATCGGTACTGGCGGAGAGGCTAGAGGCGTACGGGCTTTCCCAGGAGGAACTCGCGCGCCGGTGCGGGCGGTCTCCGAAGCTGATCAGCGACATCATCGCTGGAAAGGCTCCGGTCGAACCGAGAACTGCATTGCAGCTGGAGAGGGTGCTCGATGTGAAGGCCCACGTTTGGCTCGGCATGGAATCCGACTACCGCCTCCGTCAGGCCCGCATTGCAGAAGACGAGCAGACCAAGGCAACCCGAACTGGCGAACCGTGCCGGCCATGACTCCCCTGCTGGGAGCCGAGGGTCTTGCCGGCAGTCGGGGCGGAGGTCAGCCCCGAGCGTCGGAGGCCGCCAGCAGCTGGTCTGCCAGCGCAACGATGTCGTCGTGCTTGACGATTTTGCGCCGCCACTCCTTGCGGATGCCCGTCACGCTGTAGTGGGCGCCGGCGAGCTGGCCGTACACGGCGCCGGTGGTGTCGGCGTCGTCGCCCAAGTTGACGGCCAGCAGTAGCCCGTCGTCGAAGTTCGTCGACTTGCTGAACGCCCAGAGCGCCGCCTCCATCGACTCGACCACGTATCCCGTGCCCCTGATCTCTGACTCCGCCGCCGCCCCGCTCGGCCGCGTCTGGGACGGCGGCTCCTTCTCCTTGAACGACCCGCCGGCGACGCTCGCGATCCCGCCCCGCAGCGGATTCCGATCCCAAAGGCCGGCTTCGGGCGAGTACCCGCTCTCCAGCAGCGCTTCCTTCGTTTCGCCGGCGAGCGCGCCCACTACGAGTCCCGCGTAGTACCGGCAGGCGTCCACGGCTTCCGCTGCAGCGTGCGTCGTCTTCGAGCTGGCGGCGGCGCGTTCGACGGCCTCGCTCGGCGTGCGCGCGAAGAACATCGGCACCGGAGCCAGGCGCATCAGGGAACCGTTGCCGGCGGTCATCGGGTCCGTCGAGCCGGCCCACGGGTCGCCCGTCCGCTCGAACTTGGAGATGGCGGCGCGGGTGGCGTTTCCGACGTCGGGCGGCTCTTGGTCGCGAGGAGTCATGTAGCCCTCGCGAAGCCAGCGCACGTACCGGTTCATCTGGTCTTCGGGGTCGAAGCGGTCGCATTCGACGAGGCTGGCCGCCAGGCAGAGGGCCATGGAGGTGTCGTCGGTCCATTCGCCCGGGCGGAGTTGCCAGCAGCCGCCTCCGATCATGTCCTCCAGCGGCGGGAAGGTGCCCGGGGGCTTGAACTCCAGCGTCGCTCCCAGGGCGTCGCCGACCGCCAGGCCCAGGAGGCAGCCGCGGTACCGGTCGCGCCGCAGAGCCGCGGCGTCGAGGGGGGTCGTCGGCGTCATGCTTCTTGGACGTTCGGCTGCGCCGTCAGGGCGGCCAGCACCGGCGCCACGGCGTCCTCGGCCAGCGCTTTGAGCTCGTCGGCCGTGCGGTTCTGCACCGGGTGGGACGCCCATACGATCGCGGGGTCGAAGCCGAGGGAACGGGACTGGTGGGCGGCGGCGTCCCGGAACGCAGTGGTGGCGACGAGGACGCCGGGCACGCCCCGGTCGTCGAGCTCCTTGATGTCATGCAGACCGCATGATGTGCAGGAGCCTCAATCGGCCAGCGCCTCCACCACCACGTCGGCGCCGGCGGCGATCCGGGCCACGAGGGCGGGTGCGGCGGGCTTGGCGTTGGTGGGCTTGGCGAAGCGGCGCACGACGACGCCCCGCGCCCGAAGCCGGGTCTCCAGGTGGTCGAGGAACTCGTCGGAGCGGGACTTGCCCAGGTCGAAGAGGCCCACGGTCTTGCCGTCCAAGGAGGCCGGCGGGGGGACGCGGGGGCGGACCACGGGCGCGGTCTCGGAGGTGGGGTCGTGGAGAACGGCGGCGGAGCCGAAGCCGGGGCCGGACTCCGGGACGGACGCGGCGGAGCGGGGCGGGGGCAGGGTCGTCATTCGTCGATCTCCTTGGTGACGGGGTGGGATTCCTTGTGGGCTCGGCCCCCCGGCCAGCCTGCGAGCACGGCGGAGAAGAGCCCGGCGGGACCCCCGGCGCGGACGACCAGCAGGCCTCCGTCCCGGAACTTGGGAACGTTCCCGCCCGCTCGCGAGGGCGGCGCTCCCTCGGCCACGCCTCCCGCGCCCGCGACCACCTGCGAGCCGGGAAGCATCAGCCGCTCGTGGAGCGCCGCGACGACCTCCGCGCGGCCCCAGCCGGCCTCCCGGAAGATGGCGTAGTGCTCCGGCGAGAGCACCAGCACGGCGGGCGCCCACTCGCACAGCTTGGGGTGTCCCACGGCCCGCAACGCCATCGCAAGGGAGCGGGCGAGCTCGTCGGGCGCGCGGGAGCGCTGGTCGGTGACGCCCTGGATGCCGTCGCCGGCGAAGAGGGTGACGGCGCTCCGCCCAGGCCTTGCGCCCCGGGAGACGGAGAGAGGCTGCCAACTCGGGTCCGACTCGTCTTCCGCGAAGCAGAAGGTGTACTTGCCGGGGCCGCCCAAGGTAGCCCGGTCGATCTCGCCGGGCCTGCCCCCGCCGACGTTGCGCACGATCAGGTTGAGCGCCCTGCCGATAGTCGCATTCGCTCGGTTCCCCTGGCCCAGGGCGTTGAGGCCCGCGTTCATGCCGATGCGCCGGGCGACGGGGCCGTTCACGATCACCACGGGGCTGGCGAAGCAGGTGCTGCACGTGACTCCGTGAAGGGTGAAGCCGGGTTCCAGCGCCGCCTCGAGGGCGGTCAGGACCACGGGCATGTACTCGGGACGGCATCCGGCCATGACGGCGTTGATCGCCGCCTTCTCCACGGTGCACGGCGCCATCTTCGGCGGCACGCGGCCCACGACTTCTGCCGGGCTGCGGCTCGTCCCCTCCAGCATTCGAAGGATGCGCTCCGGCGTTGGGGGGACGACGGGGAGACCGTCGGTCCAGCCCCGGTCGTAGCACGTCTCCACCGGGTCGGCGAAGGGGGGCGCCTCCACGGTCCGCGCGCGGATGCCGGTCTCGCCGAAGCGCGCCCGCAACGCCTCGCGGACCCCGGGCTCCACCGAGCGGGAGCCGCAGCCGGGCCGGTGCTCGGGAAGGTCGGCGGCAAGGTGGTCCATCCCGACGAGCCTTCGCCATTCGTCGCGGTTCCAGCCCACGCTCCGACCGGCCTCCGCGTCTCCCTCCCAGCGGACGAGAGTGGGCACGGTCTCGACCCCCAGGCGGTACGACCGCTCCAGCCCACGGTCGTCGGCCTTGGCCACGGCGTCGCCCAGGAAGGCTCCGTCGTCCTGCCAGTAGACGACCAGCTCGCGTCCGGCGTCGGCGATCGCGGTCAGCGCCGGCGCGACCAAGCGGCAAGTCTCGCACTCGTTCTTGACGACGGCGGCGAAGCGGGTCACAAGCGGGCGCTTCCTCCTCGCGACGGCGGAGCGGACGTGTCCTCCTGCACGATCACAAGTCGTCGGCGTCGTCCGCGTTGTCAAGGAAGCCGGCGTCGGCGATCAGCAGCCCGTCCAAGCATATGCACATCCGTCCAGCATATGCGCTGTCACTCGGCACATGATCAGCTGTTCAGCACATGCGCACCCGTGCACAGCCTGGGCGCCGTCTGGAACGGGCGGCCGCTCGCCGCGCCGACCGGTCCTACCCGATCCAGTAGCTCGCCTTGACCATGAACACGTCCTGGCTGGGCTGGCCGAGAAGGGCGCTCACGTCGTCGCCCAGGGAGAACTCGCCCGTCTGGTCGTAGTGGTTGCGCCCCTGCGACCACACCAGGAAGACCGCCGAGCCGGGCTTGTACTCCCAGCGCAGGACCGCGTTGGAGCGGAACTGCTTGAAGTTGAAGTCCGGGTTGCGGAAGGAGTCGGACGCTCCGTCGCCGTCCACGTCGCCGTGCAGGGTCCCGCCTTCGTCGCCGACGGCCACGGCGGCGAACCGGTCGGCGTAGTGCTCCGCCCGGGGGTCGGTGATGCTCTTGAAGTGGTCGTAGTCGCCTGCGGAGACGAAGGGCTGCGCGTAGAGCTGCAAGGACAGGGTCGGCGAAAACGTCCAGTCGGCGCGGACCGTCAGCCCGACGGTGGTCTGGTCGAGCCGCCCGAAGAGGTAGTGGGCGCCGAGAGGCGCGTCGGCGCCGTCGGGGGCTTGCGGGCCGAGCCGCCGCACCCACTGAAGGTCCTCTGCTCGCCAGCGGACGGACGGACCGGCGGACACGGTGGCCCGCGACGACGGGCGCCAGCGGATCGAGGCGTTCGTGCCGAAGCTCCACGATCCGCTCTCCGGGCGCGCCTCCCACTGGTTGTTGGTGTTGAAGGAGAGCTGCTTCCGGGAGTCCGACCAGAAGCCGAACCAGCCGCCCCAGGCTCCGTCCCGGCGCAGCATCGGACCGCCGCGCAGCGCCGTGTTGGTGAGGCCGTCCGAGTTGCGCCTCACGCCGGCGTAGCCGCCCCAGAAGTTCTTGAGGGTGAAGCTGCCGCTGACGTTGCCGCCCCTGCTGAAGTGCTCGCCGCCGAAGCTGTACGCGTCCCAGGCGTTGAGGTTCAGGTTCCACCGCTGGAAGCGTTCCGTCGCCTTGTAGTGGTTGTAGCCGGCCCACAGCCAAGGGTTGACGAAGTCGGACTCGCGCATGAAGCCCAGGTCGTTGGCGTCGAATCCGGGGGAGCGGGCCACGACCCCGCCGCCGTAGCGCCAGTAGCCTCCCGAGATCTTGGAGAAGGATGCGGAGCCGGCCCACCCGTCCAGGGAAGTGCGGGCGGGGTCCAGCTCGACGTGGTCGGCGTCGGGCCGCTGGAAGTAGCGCGCGGGCGACCGCTGAGTGCGCTCGATCGCTTCCGCGGAGCCCCTCACGGTGGAGCCCAGCAGGTAGCCGGAAACGACGAAGCGGTCGCCGCCGAAGCGGTGGCGGGCGTCGAAGCCGCCGGCGTACGCCTGGCCGTGAAGCCTCAGATTGCCTGCGGAGGCGCCGTCCCGGACGGTCCACGTGGAGATGGCGCCGACCGCGCTCTTGCCGTCGCGGAAGTCCTTGCTGACGCGCCCGACTCCGTAGTGGGCCGCAGGCTCGACGACCTCGTCGCCCAAGGGGCCGGAGGCGTCGGCGCGGCGCGCCGTCTCGTTTCCGGCAAGGGCGTGGAGGAAGCCCAGCGACCAGCCGGAGCGCGTCTTGCCGGAGAGCTTGGCCGCGCCCAGGATGCGCGTCTGCTCCGGGGCGTCGGCGTACGCGGCCGACGAGGGCCGTCCCTGGGGCGGGCGGCCGATCCGGCGGGAGTAGAAGAGCCCCTCGCTGGCCTGGTCGCCGTCGCCCGGCGAGAAGCCGAAGGCGAAGATGTTCGCCCCTTCCACGAAGAACGGCCGCCGTTCCGGGAAGAACGTCTCGAAGGCGCTCAGGTTGACCTGGGCCGGGTCCGCCTCCACTTGGCCGAAGTCCGGGTTGATCGCGAGGTCCAGCGTCAGGTCGGTGGTGATGCCGTACTTCACGTCCGCCCCCACCGCCGAGGAGAAGTCCCGCGGGTCGTAGAACGGGTTCGCGGCTTCGCCGGGGGCGCTCTCCAGCCGAAGCAGGGAGTAGGGGAGCACCTCCAGACGCCGTGGGGGCGAGAGGTCCCGCAGCCCTTCCAGGTCGCCGAAGCGGGAGACCAGCGCCCCGTCGCCTCGGGAGATCGGCGCCCAGAGGCTGACCTCCAGGTGGCGGGCAATCGTGCGCACGAAGTTGATCCCCCACGTCTGGCGGCCCGCCCCGTCGAAGCGCAGCTGGGAGTAGGGGATGCGGAACTCGGCGGTCCACCCCTGGGCGTCCACGGCCGTGGCCACGTCCCACACCGCGTCCCACGAGACGTCCTCGCGCACGTCGTCGTACATGTAGATGTCCCGCTTCACGCCTGCCGGGTTGACGGAGAAGCGGAACGCCGTTCGCCGGTCGTGGTAGCTGTCGATCACCACGTCCACCCAGTCCGAGTGGGGGTTCTCGTCTCGTCGCGCCAGCCGGGACTCGATCGAGTCCGGGGACGTGTCGAATGCCCGAATGCCCACGTAGACCGCTTCGTCTCCGTAAAGGACCCGGGCCTCCGTTCTCTGGGAAGGCGCCTCGCCCTCGTTGGGCTGGAAGACCACGAAGTCGCCGGCGGCCATCGCGGTCGCCCAGTCGGCCTCGTCCAGCGCTCCGTCGATGGAGGGCGCCGGCCCGACGAGCCGGGTCGCCTGCAAGACCGGGGGCTGGGCCGGGCCGCCTGCCGTCCCTCCGCTGCTGCCGCTCCCCTCGGCTTCCTGCTCCTGGCCGCGGGCGTCGGCGGGGGCCACGCTCAAGGCCGCGGCCAACGCTACCGCGGCCCCCGTCGCCGCGGTCGTCGCCCACTTTGCCGCCGTGCGCGCCGCCGCCGTCGCCGCTCCGGCCGTCTCGCCTGCTGTTGCCGCCGCCCCGCTTGCCGCTCCCGCCGCCCGCCGTCCTCGCGTCCGCACCGATCCCGTCTTCCTCACCTTGCCGCTCCTCCCGTCGCCTGTACTTGTCTATCGAGAATCCGGCGCGGCGCCTCTTGCCCGCACCGGCGAACCGCAACCTTGGACGAAGGAAATGAGCAGAAAGTTGCGACCGCGCCCCGGCGTGGCCTCGCGGTTCTTCAAGGCCCACGGCCAGGGAAACGACTATCTGGTGTTCGACGAGGGCCCGGGCCCGGCGCTGTCGCCGGCGCTGGTTCGGCGGATCTGCAGCCGGCGAAGAGGCGTCGGGGCCGACGGGGTCGTGGTGGTGGAGGCGGCCGCTCTGGGGGCCGAGGCGGGGCTCCGGATGTTCAACCCGGACGGGGGCGAGTTCGAGCGGAGCGGCAACGGGCTGCGCATTGCCGGGGTCTACCTGCGGCGGGAAGGGCGGTCGCCCCGCGGGTCGTTCCCGGTGGTGGTCGGTGGAAGCGCGTCGGGAGGCGACCGCGTGGTGCTCGAGGTGGACGGGCCGGGGGCCGACAGGACGTGGGACGTGCGGGTCGAGATGGGGCGCGCCGACTTCCCGGAAGGGCCGCCGTTCGTGGCGCCGGGCCGAGTGCGGAAGGGGGGACGGGTCGTGCTCGGGCTGGGCCGCCGGGCCCTGCCGGGGTCGGGGCCGTCGAGACGGGAGCCCGGGCGGGAGCCGCGTCGCGAGCAGGAAGCGCGGCTGGAGCTCGAGGCCGTTCCGGTGGCGGTGGGCAACCCGCACGCCGTGATCTTCGGGGACGCGCCGTGGGGCGGGGACGAAGTGGGGCGGCTGGGGCCGCTGGTCTCTGCTCACGAAGCGTTTCCCGAGGGGACCAACGTCCAGTTCGCGTGGGTTCCCGAGCGCGGGCGGGCCGCGGGCGACGGCATCCGGGCCCCCGCCGAGGCGTCGGAAGAGGCGGCGGGCGGCCCTCAGGAGGGCGCCGTGTCCGTTGCGATCTGGGAGCGAGGCGTGGGGCGCACCGAGTCGTCGGGAACGTCGGCGTGCGCCGCGGCGGTGGCGGCGGTGCGGGAGGGGATGCTGCCGCCGGGTCCCGTGAGGGTCGAGATGGAGGGCGGCGCCATGGAGGTGGAGGTGGGAGCCGACTGGGCGGTGCGCTTGCGAGGGCCCGTGGAGGAGGTGTGCGTCGGCGAGCTGTCGGAGACTTTCCTGTCGGAGTCCCGACCGCCCGAGGCGTCAGGTGCGGACCCGAGCTTGAAGGACCAGGCCGGTCGCTAGGAAGAGGACGTTGGGGGCCCAGGCGGCCCAGAACGGCGAGAGGACGCCGGTCACCCCCACCGCCGCGAAGAAGCGCATGAGGATCATGTAGAGGAGCGTCGAGCCGAGGGACGCGCCGATCCCGAAGGCCGCGCCGCCCTTCTTGGCCGTGGTGGCCAGAGGAGCGCCGAAGACGACGATGATCAGCGTCGCGGCGGGGATCGACAGCTTCTGGTGCTGCTTGACCAGCAGTCCCCTGGGGTCGCCCCCGGAGCGGCCGACCGCCGCGGCGTGTCTGCCCAGCTGCCGGTAGGACATCTCCTCTTCCTCGCGAGGCTCCTCCAGCAGGTCCTCCGGCGTGACGGCGAAGCGCAGGGGCCGGTAGCGCTCGAAGGCGTAGGCGGACTCCTCGCCGCCCGGCTCCACGAGGCGGAAGTATCCCTCCTGGAAGGTCCATCCCGCGTCGGTGCTCCACTCCGCTCGAGACGACCAGACGTGACGCAGGTTCCCGTCTCCGTCTCGGCTCTCCATCAGCACGCCGTCGCTCATCGTCCCCGTGGAGACGTAGAGCTGGCCCACGGTCAGCACGGCGTCGTCCTCGGTCTGGTGCACGAAGCTGCTGCGCCACTCCCGCCGCACCTCGCGCTCGCCCAGCACCTCCGCCGCCTTCCGGTTGGCGGCCGGGACCACGGTGTCCAAGAGGAACGCGCCGACGGTCATCACCGCGCCCATCGCCCACACGGGCGCGATCAGCCGATGGAAGGAGATGCCGCCGCTCTTGGCCGCCATGATCTCCCGGTGGGTGGTCATGGACTGGACCGTGAAGACGGCCGCGACCATCCCCGCCAGGGGCGCCGACCACACCGCGAAGTGGGGGTACTGAAGGAGGTAGCCCAGGCCGATCTCGGCGAGCGTGAGGGGGTCTTCCCGGTCCAGGTAGGTGTTGAACCGCTCCGAGAGGTCGCCGATGATCCACACCACGGGCAGCGCCAGCACGGTCAGGACGAAGATGCCGGTGAAGGCGGTGCCGACCATGCGGTCCAAGGTGCGGTTCACGCCGGGCCTTTGCGCCTTGTCGCCTTCCGAAGGAATCGGCCAGCGTCGGCCGCCATCTCCGCCCATGCGCCGCGCCGCACCGAGCCGATCCAGCGGCCCATGCGAAGGACCATGAACAGCGCGATCGGAAGGGAGACCAGGTTCGGCGACCACATCGCCCAGAAGGGACCGGCGATCCCCCGGTCGGCCAAGTCCTCGCCGTTGTTGAGGCCGATCTGGTAGAGGGCGATGACCAGGGTGGCCACCACGATCACCAAGCTCACCCCGCCCCTGGGGAAGCGGACGGCCACGGGCACCCCCAGGAGGACGAAGACGATGCACGCGGAGGCGATCACGTACTTCTTGTGCATCTCGACGGCGTAGCGGTTCGCCAGGGTCGTCGACGCCGCGATCCGCCCGGCGGTGAACGCCGCCTCCTGGGTCACGCTCCGCAGGTAGTCGTCCATGGGCAGACCGTCCCCGTCGTAGCGCTGGTAGGGCGGCGCCGAGCGGAGCGAGTCCGCCGCAGCGTCCGTGCCCAGTGCCCGCTCCACCGCCCGGCGGGCCTGCGCCCGCGCTTCCCTCCGCAACGAGTCGGCCTCCGCGTGCTTGGCCGCCGCCGCCTCGCGAAGCTGCGCCACCGACATCTCCCGGTCGCCGCGGTAGTCGCTTCCGCTCTCTTCGAAGAGGTTGCCCACGCCCCTGAGCACATGAAGCTGCTCCGAGAAGCGGGTATGCTCGAACGTTCCGCCGGCCGGGCCGCTGCGCCCGCCGTCCACTTCGTACACGCTGCCGTCGTGGAGGCGGAGCTGCAGGTCCGTCGAGAGCCGGTTCATCGCCACCTTCCCCCGGGCCGCGTAGGTGGTCCGCCGGCCGCCGATCCCGGGGCTCATGTCGTAGATGACCACGTCCGTCAGCTCCGACGAAGCCGGATCGATGGCGCCGGCCTTGAGGAAGTAGGGTCCCATGCCGTCCTGCGCGTCGATCCGGTTGACCGCGCGCTCCCGAAGCTGAAACGTGGGACTCTTCTCTTGAATGGAGGCCCGGAGGTTCGCGAGACGATGGTTGGCTTCGGGGAGGATCCAGTCGTTGAAGGCGTAGGTCGCGCAGCCCACGAGGACGCCCATGATCAGGGTCGGAATCAGCAGGCTCCTGGGGCGCACTCCGCCGGCGGACATGGCGACGATCTCGCTGGCCGACGCCAGTTCGCCGAAGGTGTACAGGACCGCCACGAGGACGGCCATGGGCAACGTCAGGGCTATCGTGTGGGGAAGCGAGAGCAGGAAGGCCTCGCCGATGATCTCCGGGGGAAGGCCCTTCCCGGCCAGGTCGTCCAGCAACCGCGCGACCGCGTTGACGAAGAGCAGTCCGGTGAGGAGGACGAAGGAAAACGCGAAGGGTCCCGCCAGCGACCGGATCAGGTACCGGGTCAGGATCTTCATTGCCGGGCGGTCGTCTTCATGGCCGAATCGTCGTGTTGCGCGGCCGGGTCCTCGGGCGCGCGGCTCGCGTCTTCCGTCGGTGAAATGTAGCGGCTGCGCTGCGGGCGCCCCGACCGCCGCCGCATGAAGTTCTCCGAGCTGCTGCTTCCGGCGGCCGTCCTCCTGATCGGCTCGCCCGGCGATGCGACGACGGCGGGGGGCGCCTCGGTTGCCGGCGAGAGCCGTCGCGGCGCCCCGGCCGAAGCTCTCGCTGCCGCTCCGGACACCGTGCTGTGGCTCCTGCCCCAGCTTCGGCCGTCGGCCCGGTCGCTGATGGACCCTCCGGCGCGCCCGGTTCCCTTCGTGGTCCTGGGGCTTGCCCGCATTCCCGTGACCCGCTGGCAACGGGAGCCGGGCCTGCGCCTGGGCGTCTTCGGACGGACGCTCGACCCTGGAGGCTTGCCCCAGCTTCTGCCCGCCGGGGCGGCCGAAATCCCCGGAACCGCAGGAGTGGCCGAGCTGGCCGCGGCCGCCCGACGCGTGGGCGCGGCAGGGACGGCCGGCGCGGCGGGAACGCCGGGCGGGGCCGCCGTCGCCCGCATCCGCAACGAGTACGTGGACCTGGGGTTCGCGCTGCGCGGCTCGGGCCAGTTCGGGGGCGACTGGACCCGGTACCGCCCCTGCGACGAGACGGTCCAGGTCACCTGCGAAGTGTCGCTCCTTCCCAGGATCCGCCCGGACTTCCAGTTCGCCGCCGTCGCAGACGGCTCCGTGGCCGGTCGGATGGTCGTGGACGTGGACTACGACCAAGCCCGCGAGTTCGCCGGCGCCAACCGGGTCAACATCCGCTACAGGGGGAAGTCCGGCGAGTTCCTGCAGCGCTTCGAGGTGGGCGACGTGCGCTTCGACCTGCCCCCGTCCCGCTTCCTGCGCGAGGGCGTCCCCGCCGGCAACTTCGGCTTCCAGGCGGCGGCGCAGGTCGGTCCCGTGGACGTGCAGGGAGTGTGGGCGCAGCAAGACGGCGAGGTCACTTCCAGGCGCTTCCGGCTGGAGAGCTCGGGCCGCCGGTTCTCCCGCACCGACACCCTGGTCCTCGACGACGCCGACTACGTGGAGGGCCAGTTCTTCTTCCTCTTCGACCCGGAGGCGTTCTTCGACCACCCCCACCTGGACGTCCTCTCGCTGGTCCCGTCGGACGCGCCCGCCGCCGTCGCTCCCGGCCCGGACCCGATCCAGCTCTACCGCTCCGAGACCAGCCTCTTCTCGCGCCAGCAGGTCGAAGGCTACGTCCAGGCCGACGCCGTGGCGGGCGAGGGGGAAGAGCGGGTGGCCGAGTCGGCGTGGTTCCGCTACCTCCAGCCGGGCCAGGACTACCTGGTGCACCCGAGCGGCCTGTGGGTGGTTCTCCGGTCGCCCCTGGCGCCCGCCGAGATGCTGGCGGTCACCTACGTCACGGTGGCCGGCGACACGGTGGGCACCTACAACCCGGAACGGACCCATCGACTTGGGGGCCGGCCCACGCTGAAGCTGCTGAAGGCTTCGGCGGCCCAGCACCAGCCCGGCCGGCCCACGTGGCGCACCGAGATGCACCAGGTCTACCGGATCTCGTCCTCCAACGACGTGGACCCGGGCTCCGTCGAGCTGGTGGTGTCGCTGGGCGAGGAGAGCGCGGGCCGGACGTTCGCGCGCAGGTCCAACGGAGACGACGTCACTTGGCTGCGCCTCTTCGGGCTGGACGAGGAGTCGCCCGCCGACCGATTGGACGAGTCCCACGTCTACCGGCCGTCCCAGGACTCCTTCGAGGACCTGCCTCCGGTGTCCGGCGCGTTCGTGGTCTTCCCGACGCTGGAGCCCTTCGCGGACCCGCCTCCCGTCCGACGGTTCGCCCTGGGGACGAGAGAGGCTCGGCGCATCCTCGGGGCCAACCGCAACGAGCGCATCTACCGCGACGGCGACCCCTTCGAGCGGGAGAACGGGGGCGTCTTCCGGCTCAACCTGTCCTACGAGGTGCGGGGGACGGGGACCGCCTCCTCGTTCGCCCTGGGCGCCGTGGGCATCCGCGAGGGGACGGAGCGGGCTCTGCTGGGCGACGTGGCGCTGGCGCGGGGCGTGGACTACGTCATCGACTACGACGTGGGACAGCTCGTGCTGCTGAACCCGGAGCGCCTCTTGGCGGCGAACCCGGGGCGAGTCCTGGACGTGTCGTGGGAGCAGCGGAGTCTCTTCCAGATCGCTCCCACGTCGGTGTTCGGCCTGAACGCGCGCTACGACCTGGGGAACTACGGCGCCGCGCACCTCACGGGCCTCTACCAGACCGAAGGCCAGCTGGTTCGCCGGCCCCAGCTGGGACTGGAGGCGGGCGCCGTGGGCCTGGGAAGCCTCAACGCCGACTTGGCCTTCGACGCGCCTCTCCTGACCCGCCTGCTGGACGCGGTTCCCGGATTGGACCCGGGCGGGAGCTCGGCCGTTCGCCTCTCGACGGAGGTGGCGGTGTCGCTGCCCAACCCCAACACCCAGGGAGAGGCGTACCTGGACGACTTCGACGCCCTCGACAGGCGCGCGCTCTCGGTGCGGAGCCACGACTGGCGGCGCGGGAGCCGTCCGGCGCACCTGGACGGCGCGGAGGACGCTCTGCCGCCGGAGCTCTCCCAATCCACCTTGGCCGCCGTCGCCTGGCAGCACGCCTGGATCGAGCAGACCGCGGGCGGAGACAGCCTGGGCGTCTTCGAAGGCTTCAACCCTTCGGCGGAGATCGACCAGCAGATCAGGATCAGCGGGAGCGCGGTGCGCGAGCCCGGGCTCTTTGTGCGCTTTCGGCCCGAGAGCGGCGACCGGGAAGGAGCCCGGGCGTGGTCCTCGATCACGACGGTGCTCAGTCCCACGGGGACGGACCTGACGAAGAGCGACTTCGTCGAGTTCTACGTCCGGGACGGCGACTTCCTGACGCTGGTGCTGGACGTGGGGATCGTCAGCGAGGACGCCTTCTTCGCCGACACCACGGGTGCGGTGAACGGCACGAAGCCCGGGTCCGGCGTGCCCTGGGGCCTGGGGCTGCTGGACCAGGAGGCCGACCCCCGGCGGGGCGAGGTGTGGGGGAACCAAGCCGACGGCCGGGGCGTGTGGGACGAGGACTGCTTCGCTGAGCGAGGGCGGGTATACCCCTTGGGCGACCTGAACGCCAACTGCACCCGGGGCAACGGGCGGCCCGACTCGGAGGACCTGGACGAGGACGGCAACCTCGACGTGCTGGAGCGGCACAGGCGCTTCGTGATCCCGCTCGACGGATCGTCGCCCTTCCTTGCCCGCGACCGCGGCGAGACCGGGACCGCGTTTCGCCTCTACCGGGTCCCGCTTCGCGACCCGGCGGGGCTGGACGTGGGCGGCGCGATCTCCGAGGCCGAGCTGCGGGCGGTTCGACACCTGCGCCTGACGGTGACGGGTCGGCGGCGCGACTCCTTCGTCCTGGCCCGCATGGGGATCGTGGGCTCGACCTGGATCAAGCGAGGACCGTCGGGGACGCTGCGGGGCCTGGGGGGCGACACGGCGACGGCGGCGGGGCGGGTCGAGGTCGGCCCGGTGTCGAAGCTCACCGAGGGCGAAGGCTACGTGTCGCCGCCGGGAGTCGTGGAGGAGCTGGACGACCCGGCGGCGGCGTTCGGCGGACAGGGGATCGAGTTCAACGAGCGCGCCCTGGCCGTCGTCTTCGAAGACGTGCAGCCCGGAGATCGGGTCGAGGTGTACAACCGCTTCCCCCAGCGGCCCCGGGACTTCCTCTCCTACCGGGAAGCCCGACTGTGGGCGGTGGCCCGGGGGGACTTCGGAACCCATGTCCGGTCTTGGTTCTTCGTCAAGATCGGCACCGACGACCGCAACTTCTACCTCTTCCGCAAGCGCTTGAACCGGACGCCCGACTACCGTGGGGTGCGTCAGGAGGACTGGCGGCCCGAGGTGGTGATCGACTTCGACCGTTGGCTGCGTCTGCGGCAGCAGGCCGAGGGGGAGCTGGCGCTGGCGCCCCGGTCCTCGGCGGATCCGCCGCTGGTCCTCTGGTCCCCGGACTCGGCGTACGCCGTGGTTCTGCAGGACCGGGGACGGGCGCCCAACTTGGCGTCGGTGCGCGAGATCGCCATGGGCGTGGCCAACGCGACGGGCGCGCCGATCTCCGGCGAGGTGTGGGTGGACGAGCTGCGGCTGGGCCGGGGGCTCCGGGACGGCGGTCTGGTGGCGGCGTTCGACGCCGAGCTCGAGGGAGGCGAGTTCCTCCGCTCCCGGGCGTCGTACCGTCGGCGCGGCGGCTTCTTCAGGCAGCTGCGCTCGGGGCCGACCTTCCGAGACGAGCGATCCCTCGAGCTGGGAGCGACGATGCAGATGGGACGCTTCGCGCCCGAGTCCTGGGGCGTGGAGGCGCCGCTGTCGGTCAGCCACCGGCGAGAGGCGGAGACGCCGCTCTTCCTGAACCGCAGCGACGTGCGGGCCGACAGGCTGGACGGGTTGCGGACGCCGGGCTTCGGTCTGACCCGGGTCGACTTCTCGCTGCGCCGCCGGCGGCCGGGCGAGGGGGGGTTCTGGGGGGCGGCGCTGGACGGCTTCGATCTTCGGGCCGGGGTTCAGCGCACCTCCCAGCAGACGATCGCCACGGAGAGCGACGGCGGAGGCGCCGACGTCTTCGCAGGGTGGTCGGCAACCCCGGGACGGAGAGACCTGCCGCTCTTCCCGGGGTGGATCGGCACTGCGCTGCGGGCCCTGCTGCCGGCGTCCGTCGAGGACCGAATCGCCGGCGCCCGGCTGCGGTGGACGCCCGAGAGCTTCGCGGTGCAGGGCGAGTACTTGAAGCGGGACCTGCGCACGGTGCGCTTCGACAGGATCGTGAGGACTCCCGCCGACAGCGCCATGGAGGCCCGGGACGTGCCCCGGCGGCTCGTGACGGCGTTCGCCAGGATCGGGCTGCGGCCCCTCGAGTCCCTGACGGCGGAGGCGAGCCTGACCAGCGGGAGAGACCTCCTGGACCCGGCGCGGCTCTCCGGCGACCCGGAGGTGCGGCGCCTCCTCGAGCAGGAGCGGCTGCGGGTGGGAGGCGCCGACCTGGGGTGGGAGGTGGACCGCCGCCTGGCCACGCGCCTGGGCTACCGGCCCCGCCTGACCGAGTGGGCCCGGGCCTCGGTGCAGGTCAGCACCCTGTACCTCTCGGAGCGCAACCCGGACTTGGCGGGGCGCCGCCCGCTCGGCCGGGGCCAGGGGTCCGAAACGGCCGCGGACACGGCGCTGGCCCTGCTGCGCAACGCCCGCGCCGAGCGGGACGTGTCGGCCAGGTTCTCCCTGGACCCCGGCCGCATGGGACGGGCCGGCGTCGAGGGAGGCGCCCTGGCGGGATGGCTGAGGCGCTCCGTGGATCCGCTCACGGTGACGTGGTCCAGCGGCGTGGCGTCCCGCTTCGACCGGGACCCGGTGCGCCCGGGGGCCGTCTACGAGCTGGCGTGGGGCGGCCGCGAGCGGTTCCTGCGGATTGGGGCCGACACCGCCGCCACGCTGGGAGAGCGGGACCGGATCGCCGTGCGGGGCGGCGTGCGGCTGCCGGGCGCGGCCCTGGTGCGGCTGGCCTACGACCGCTCCCTCGCCGAGACGCTGGACACGCGCTCGGACCGGGACGTCCTGCGGCGCGTGTGGCCGGACTTGCAGGCCGAGATCGCCGGGTGGGCGCCGCCGGGGTTCCTCTCGGCAGCGGTGGAGCGGGTGTCGCTTGGCTCGGGGTACCGCAGGGAGACGCGCACGCTGACCTTCGGCGCCTCGGCGCGGCAGGACCGCTTCCGAGAGGATCGGGAGGTGCCCCTGACGGCGGCGCTGGCGTTCCCCGTCGGGGTGGACGTCTCGTACCGGGGGCGCCTGAACCGAGGCGAGAGCGCCGATCCCACCGGCGACACCCGCCGAGAGAGCAGCAGCCACGCCCTTGTCGTGTCGATCCGCCTCCGCTCGCCGTTGCGGGCGTTCCGCGAAAGGGGCGCGCCGATGCGGGTCGCCCTGGACGTGGGCTACCAGGACGAGGTCCAGTGCCGGATCGCCGTCGCCGGGAACCCGTGCGTCGCCTTCATCGACCAGCTGGAGCGAAGCGCGTCGGTCTCCCTCGACTCCCAAGTTCGGGACTACCAGCTGGGCGTGCGCCTCCGCTACCTGGACCGCCGCTCGTTCGTGGGCCGGCTCGCCGGAACGACCCAGCTCCAGCTCAACGTCTTCGGCCACTTCTTCCTGCACCCGGGAGTGTTCGCCGGACGGCCGGACTGAAGCGGAGTTCCGGGCGCGGGCGCCGGCGCGCGGCACGGGCGGAGCCCTCGAAAAAAAATCAGTCCCAAATCGCCATGTAAACGCCCCTCTCCGGTCGCGAAACTGTGGTCCAAGACGACTTGGCGCCTGACGAGGAGCGGGAACGTGACCGAGCGAGAACGTCGGAGCATGTCGCGTGCGGCGCTGCTCCTGCTGGGAGCGGCGGTCGTCCGCTTCCTTGCGTTGCCGGCGGCGTCGGAACCTCCCTTGGAGGGCCGCCCGTCGATCGCCGACAGCCTGCTCGTCGCCGGCGACTCGGTGGCCGAGGAGAAGGCTCGGCGAAGCCGCCCGCTGGAACCCGGGGAGAAAATCGACCCCAACACCGCCGGCGAGGAAGACTTGGATCGGCTGCCGAGAGTGGGGCCCTCGATCGCCCGGGCGGATCGTGGAGGAGCGGGAGGCCAACGGCCCCTACGCCTCGGTCGCGGATTTGGCCCGCGTCCCCGGCTTGGGCGTCCGATCCGTCGAGCGGCTCGCGCCCCACTTGGCGCTGCCGCCCGGAGGGCCGGCGTCGCGCGCGGCGCGTCCGCGGCCGGCGCGCGCCGGGGAGCGGGGCCGTTCGCCGCCGTTCGCCCGCACCGGGGCGAACACGCAGCCGCCGGGGTCCACCGAGCGCGCCGGAGCGCCAGGACCTCCTCTCGACCTGAACCGCGCCACTGTCCAGGAGCTCCAGCAGCTGCCCGGAATCGGTCCTGCGCTGGCGGGACGGATCGTCGCTCTCCGCACCGAGAGAGGAGCCTTCGCCGCACCGGAAGAGCTGAAGGAGGTGTCGGGGATCGGCGCCAAGACCTACGCGCGCCTTGCCCCCCTGGTGACGGCCCGCCGCTGACCCGCCCGCCCGGCTCGGCCCGCGGCCCGCCCTGCCGCCCCCGCAAAGCAAAGGAGAAGCCCCACAGTGACCCGCTCGCCCGCCGTTCCCCCTGCCCCCGGCGCACCGCTCCCGTCCCGCGCGGGCGCCGCGTCCCGCGACCTGGACCCCCTCCTCCGCGAGATCGTCCGTCGCGGCGCCTCCGACCTCCATCTGACCGTCGGTCGTCCTCCGCAGCTGCGGATCGACGGGCGCTTGGCGGATTGCGACGGCGCCGCAGCCCTGGACGGCGACGATCTTCGCCGCCTCGCCGCCTCGTTGCTCGACGAGCGGCAGCGCGCGCGCCTCGCAGCCGGCGCCGAGATCGACTTCGCCTTCGAGGCCCCGCAGCTGGCCCGCTTCCGCGTGGCCTGCTTCCGCCAACGGGGTCGAGTCGCCCTTGTGCTCCGCAGGATTCCCCACGAACCGCCCCGCCTGGGCGACCTGGGGCTGCCGCCGGCGGTGGCGGCCTTCGCCCGGCGGCGCCGAGGCCTCGTGCTGGCGACCGGGCCGTCGGGATCGGGGAAGTCCACGACCCTGGCCGCCATCGTGGACCAGATCAACCGGGAGCGCCCAGGCCACGTCGTCACCGTGGAAGACCCCATCGAGTTCGTCCACCCGCACCTGCGCTGCATCGTCCACCAGCGGGAGGTCGGCGCCGACACGCGGTCGTTCGGAGCCGCGCTGAAGCACGCGCTGCGCCAGGACCCCGACGTGATCCTGGTGGGCGAGATGCGCGACCCCGAGACGATGGCCGCCGCGCTGTCGGCCGCCGAGACCGGCCACTTGGTGCTGACCACCCTGCACACCAACTCTGCGGCGGAATCGGTCAACCGGATCGTCGACGCCTTCTCCGCCCAGCGGCAGCATCAGGTCCGCGCCCAGCTGGCGGCGGTGCTCCAGGGCGTGGTCACGCAGCTGCTGCTCCCCCGCGCCGTCGGCGCCGGACGGATCGCGGCGGCGGAGGTGATGGTGTGCACGCCGGCGGTCCGGGCGGTGATCCGCGACGATCGAGTCCACCAGCTCCCGTCGCTCATGCAGGCCGGCCGCAAGCACGGGATGCAGACCCTCGCCGACGCCCTCGCCCGACTCTACCTCAACGGAGAAGTCGAGCTGGAGGAGGCGCTCAAGCACAGCGACGACCCCTACGGGCTCCTTCGAGCGGTGGGCGAGCCGCCCCCGGAAGGGTTCGCCCTCGCGGAGAGCGCAGGAGGCCGGCCGTGAAGCGCGTGCCGAACCGGGAAGTGGTGGTGTTCACCCGGCTCTTCGCGACGATGGTCGGGGCGGGGCTGCCCATCGTGCAGAGCCTGGACGTGCTGGCCCGCCAAACGGAGAACGAGACCCTCCGTCGCGTGATTCGGTCGATGATCGCCGACGTCGAAGCGGGGAGCTCCCTGGCCGGGGCGATGAGCCGTCACCCGGCAGCCTTCCCGGGCCTGACGGTGGACATGGTGGCCGCGGGCGAGGCGGGGGGCGCGCTGGACACGATCCTCCTCCGCCTGGCCGACTACCTGGAAAAGAACGAGGCGCTCGCCCGCAAGGTTCGAAGCGCGCTGGTGTACCCGGCGATGATCGTCGCCGTCGCCGTTCCCGCCGTCGTGGTGATGATGCTCTTCGTGGTCCCCACCTTCGAGGCGCTCTTTGCGTCGGCCGGCGTGTCTCTTCCGCTCCCCACCCGGGTGGTGATCGGCGTCTCCGAGGCGCTGCAGAAGGGGTGGTGGGCGCTGCTCGGGCTCTTGCTGGGGCTGGCGGCGACGGGCCGACACGCTTGGCGGACCGGTCGAGGGCGGCTGGCGGCGGACCGCTTCATGCTGGGCGTGCCCGTGGCGGGCTCCGTGGTCGGGAAGGCCGCCGTGTCGCGCTTCACCCGGACCTTGGGAACCCTCGTCGCTTCCGGCGTCCCGATCCTGGAGGGACTGGAGATCACTGCCAAGACCGCCGGCAACCGGGTCGTCCACGACGCGGTCATGCGGGCGCGCGCCTCAATCGCCGGCGGCGACACGATCTCCGACCCCCTGGCGGAGTCGGGCGTCTTCCCGCCAGTGGTGGTGCGGATGATACAGGTGGGCGAACAGACGGGCGCCCTGGACGAGATGCTGGCCCGCATCGCCGACTTCCACGACCAGCAGGTGGACACGGCGGTGGCGGCCCTTCTCTCCGCCGTCGAGCCCGCGCTGGTGGTTGTCCTGGGCCTCGTGGTCGGCGGGCTGATCGTCTCGCTCTACCTGCCGATCTTCGAGATGATGTCGGCGGTGGGGTGAGCACGAGGGCGCAGGGCCGAACCGGAACAGGAGGCGCAAGCGATGTCCAGAGCATTCGTCAAGGAAGACCAAGACGACCGACCGCCGGAGTACGGCCTCCCGGAGCCCGGCTCGCCGGGGTACCGCGCCGCGTGCGCCTGGGCGCTGATCACCGGAGCGAACCAGGGCGACAGCCGCAGCGCCGAGCTGGCCACCGGCTGCAAGTGGGGAGAAGTCCAGCTGGCGCCCCACGTTCGACGGATCCTGAAGCGCGCCGAGGCCCACGACGAGTGGCGGATCGCGCAGCTGTGCAAGCGGTTCCTGAAGGCGGCGGGCGCCGACTGCTCGGCGGAGGAGGCTCCCTAGGCGCAAGGAGACTGCGCGGCGCAAGGAGACCCTTCGGCGGAGGAAGGCCCCGCGGCGGCGCAGGAAGCTCCCTAGGCGCAAGGAGCCCCCTCGGCGCACGGAGACCGGGCCCGACCCCGGCAAGTGGCGCTTCGCTCGCCGCAGCCGTAGCTTCAACGTTGCTTCTGATCCCCCCGAGTCGCTCCGACTCGCTCCGGCCCCGGCCGTCCTTCCCCAACCGCCTTCTCCCAGCCCATGGACCTGATCACCCGCCTCACCGACTTTCTGTCCGCCTACGTAGTCGAGCTCGGGATACCCGTCGGGAGCGAGAACGTCCCGCTGATGGTCATCCTGCTGCTGGGGATTGGCCTCTACCTGACCCTTCGCCTGGGCTTCGTCCAGCTCAAGCGCCTGGGTCACGGCATCGCGGTCGCGTCGGGAAGGTACGACGACCCGGAGGACGAAGGGGACGTCACCCACTTCCAGGCCCTCACGACCGCCCTGTCGGCCACCGTCGGCATCGGCAACATCGCCGGCGTCGCCATCGCCATCCACTGGGGAGGTCCCGGCGCGCTCTTCTGGATGTGGGTCACGGCGGCGCTGGGCATGGCGATCAAGTACTCGGAAGTGACCCTCGCCCAGAAGTACCGCGTCTCCGAAGGCGAGGGCGGGCGGGCCGGGACGGTCTCCGGCGGCCCCATGTACTACATCGAACGCGGCCTGGGACCGAAGTGGAAGTGGATGGCCGTCTCCTTCGCCATCGTCCTGGGGCTCACCGCCTTTGCGACGGGCAACGGGGTCCAGGCCAACACCGTGGCGGACAGCCTCCTCACCGAGTTCGGCATCCCCAAGTGGGTCAGCGGATTGGCGACCTCGGCCCTGGTGGCCGCCGTCATCCTGGGCGGCATCACCCGCATCGGCCGGGTCACTTCGATCCTGGCCCCCATGATGGCGATCGTGTACGTCATGGGCGCCCTCTGCGTGCTGATCATGAACATGGGCGAAGTGGTTCCCACGTTCGCGCTGATCTTCCGCGAAGCCTTCAACCCGACCGCGGGGGTCGCCGGCACCGGCGTCGGCGCCTTCCTCGTGACCCTCATGTGGGGGGTCCGCCGGGGGCTCTTCTCCAACGAGGCGGGGCAGGGGTCCGCGCCGATTGCCCACTCCGCGGCCAAGACCGACCAGCCCGTCTCCGAAGGCGTCGTGGCGCTCCTGGAGCCCCTCATCGACACGCTGATCATCTGCACCATGACGGGCCTGCTGGTGATCATGACCGGCGTGTGGCACCAGCGCTTCCCGACCGAGATCACCATGAGCGGCGGAGACTTGTCCTACCGCTCGGTGCAGGTGGACGGCAGCTACCTGGACATATCCTCCGACGCCGAGATCAGGATCGAGGACGGCGCCCACGTCGCCACCGGCCCCACCGACCCGCGGGTGTCCTGGCACGAGGTCCCGGTGGAGCGGCTCTTCGTGGACGAGGACCAGACCCAGCCGTTCACGGGCGCGATCGACCCGGCCGAAGGGGTCGCAAGGAGCGACGACGGCCAGAGCTACGCTTCCCTCTACGGCATGGCTTCGGAGAGCGGGGCGCCCCTGACGATGAAGGCGTTCCAGATCGGCCTCTCGCCGATCGGCGACTGGGGCCACTACATCGTGGTGATCTCGGTGCTGCTCTTCGCGATCTCGACGGCGATCTCGTGGAGCTACTACGGCGACCGCTGCGCCAACTACCTCTTCGGCGCCAAGGCGATCGTGCCCTACAAGGTCGCCTTCGTGATCTTCCACTTCGTGGGCGCGATCCTCTCGCTTGGCGTCATCTGGTCCCTGGGCGACGCGTTGCTGGCCATCGTGATCTGGCCCAACCTGATCGCGTTGGCGCTCCTGGCGCCGCAAGTGGTGGAGATGACCCAGCGCTACTTCGAGCAGAAGCCCTGGATGGGCGGCGAGTAGGGCGGCCCGACGGCCTCCGACTGCTCTCGGCCCCGCCGGCGTGGGCGGCCGGCCTCTGGTTGCGGGAGGCGTCTCTTCCCGCTTATGCCCGGCGCCGCCGGCGTGGGCGGGCCGGCCCATCGCGGCCGGCGCGCCCTCAGCCCGCCTCCGGGTCCAGCGCCCGGGCCGGGCGGAGGGCCTGTCGCCCGAAGCGCTCGTTCACCCTGTCCACTGCACGGGCGATCGTCCGGTCGCGCTCGGTCTCGACGATCCGCGGGGACCCTGAGCCGCCGTCGCGCGCCCCCCGTGCTCCAAGGGTTCCCGCCCCGTCGGCCGCCGCCGCCGTCGATGCGTCCTCGAAGAGTTCCGCCTGAACCGCCCACTGGCGCACCAAGTTGGAGACGCCGACGCCCAGGAGCCGGGCCCCGGTCCGCCGTCGCCGCCGGAGCTCGCCCAGCAGGGAGGAGGCGACCGCGAAGAGCGCCCGGTCCGTCTCGAGTCCCTCCGGCTGCGTGCTGCCGGCCTGGCGCGTCTTGAAGTCGTGGTCGCGGATCTTCACGGTGACGGTGCGGGCCCGCAGCTCCTTGGCGCGCAAGTGGCCGCCCACGGAGCAGCACAGCTTTAGGAGCCGGCGCTCCAGCTCCTCGTCGTCTCCCAAGTCCTCAAAGAAGGTGCGCTCGGAGCTGATCGACTTGCGGCGCTCCCGCGCGTCCACCTCGCTGGGGTCGATCCCTCGCACCCGCTCCCACAGCCACGGCCCCCGGGACGGTCCGAACCAGCGGGTCAGCCACTCCCGCTCCACCGCCGCCGTCTCCGCCACGGTGCGGAGCCCCTTCCGCTCCAGCTGGGCAAGGAACGCCGGGCCGACCCCGGGCAGCTCCTTCAGCCGCAGTCGCCTCATGAAGGCCGCTTCCTCCCCCGGCGGGACCACGTGCACCCCGTCGGGCTTGGCGGCCCGAGTCGCCACCTTCGCCACCACCCGCTGGGAGCCGCCGCCCAGCGACACCGCGATCCCGGTCCGTTCCCGCACCGTCCGCCTGATCCGGTCGGCGGTCGCCGCCAGGTCCTCGCCCTTCAGCATCCGATCCGTGCCCGTCATGTCCAGGTAGAACTCGTCGATGGAGGCGGCCTGCACGACGGGCGCCAGCTCCCCCAGGACCTTCCGCACGGCACGGCTCCGCTCCACGCAGGCTTCTCGGGGCACGGGCACGACGACCGCCTCCGGGCACAGCGCCCGCGCCCGGGCGGTCGGCATACCGGACCGCACGCCATACTCCCGAGCGGCGTAGGAAGCGGAGGTGATCACGCCCCGGGCGCTTCGTCCGCCCACCAGCAGGAGGGGGCGCCGTCCCGCGCCCTCGGGGTCCTCCAAGCGGGCCACTTGGACGAAGAACATGTCGCAGTCCACGAGGAGGATCCTCCGACGCGCTTCCACGGCGCGTCTTGGAAGCGCCTCGGGGGCTTGCGAAGCCCGTCCGCGATTCGACAACTTCATGGGCCGTCGCCCCGTCGGAGGGCCGTCGCTCTCGTCGCAGCCGTCGCGCTCATCTCATACAACCTACGCAGGAGGACGACGCGTGTCCTATCCGTTCCAGCTCCCGAGCCTGGGGTACGACCACGACGCCCTGGAGCCGCACATCGACGCCCGCACGATGGAGATCCACCACGGGAAGCACCACGCGGCGTACACGGCGAACCTGAACGCGGCCCTGAAGGACGTTCCGCACCTCCACGACCACTCCGCCGACGCGCTCCTGGCCGACTTGGAGGGAGTGCCGGAAGGGATCCGCGGGGCGGTTCGGGACAACGGCGGGGGCTTCGTCAACCACGCCCTCTTCTGGCGGACTCTGGCCCCCGGAGGAGCCGGCGCGCCGCAGGGAGCGCTGGCTGCCGCCGTGGACGCGGCCTTCGGCAGCTTCGACGACTTCAAGGCCCGCTTCGCAGCGGCCGCCGCGACGCGCTTCGGTTCCGGCTGGGCGTGGCTGTCGGCGGATGCCGACGGGGCTCTCGAGGTGTCGTCCACGGCGAACCAGGACACGCCCGTCATGGAGGGCAAGACCCCGTTGCTGGGCGTCGACGTGTGGGAGCACGCCTACTACCTGAAGTACCAGAACCGCCGCCCGGACTACGTCGCAGCCTTCTGGAACGTGGTCAACTGGACGGTGGTCGCGGAGAACCACGCCCAGGCCGCCCAGTGACGCCACTGGGCGCCCCTAGCCGCCCTCGCGCCAATGCTTTCCGACTTCGCCTTCGGGGCGATCGCCTTCACCTCGTTGCTCGTGGTGTACAACCCCATCAGCGCGATTCCGATCTTCGTCGCGCTGACGATGGAGGACACCCGCCACGAGCGCTTCCACACCGCCCTCTGGGGGGTCGTGACGTCGATCGTGGTGCTGGTGGTCTTCGCACTGGCGGGCACGTGGGTGCTCAGGTTCTTCAGCATCACCACGGAGGCGCTCCAGATCACCGCGGGGCTGATCTTCTTCGGGATGGGCTCCGACATGCTCCAGGCCAAGCGTGCCCGCACCAAGACCACCCGGCAGGAACAAGACGAAGCCGCGACCCGGAAGACGCTGGCCGTGATTCCCCTGGGGCTGCCCACCCTCACGGGCCCCGGCGCCATCGTGACCGTGATCGCCCTGGAGGGGCAGGCGGCGAACGCCTTTCAGGCCGTGTCCGTGTACGTGGCCTGCGTCTTGGTGGGGGTCGTCGCGCTGCCGACCCTGGTGCTGGCCCACCGACTGCTGGAGACGCTGGGCCGGACGGGCCTCAACGTGGTCACCCGGATCATGGGACTCGTGATCATGGCGGTGGGCGTTCAGTTCGTCATCAACGCCCTGGACGCCATCGCCAGGTCCTGGGGATGGGGCGGCTCGTGACCGGACGCGCCGAGCAGCCATGACCGAAGCCGCCGCTGGAGCGCGCTCGCTTGCAGGCGCCGGTCGAACCCGTTGCAAGAGAACGAAAGCTCAACGAACTGGCCCACGCGAAGTTTGGCAAAGCCGGGCCCCGTTGCAAGAGGACGAAAGGCTTGCATTGCGACCGGACGAAACATATGTTTAGAGAGCGTCCACGTCGTTCACCTCTAAGGGAAGCAGACGCGGGTCCGGTAAGGGAAGCAGACGCGGGTCCGGGGCTCCGGGCCTCCTAGGAAGGGAGCGGAAAATGATGCGGAGCGGGCTTCGGATCGTGGTGCTGTCGGCGGGACTCGTGGTTGCGTCGGCGCCGTTCGCCGCCGAGGCGCAGAGCCTGCGGGGCAGCCGGGCGTCGATGGACGCGCAGAACCGCCAGGCCGACCTTCACGACTTCACCCGGATCGAAACGCCCGCCCAAGTCGACCGGTTCGTGAAGCTCGGACTCCTGGTCCCCCTTCACGGCGATCGGAACTACCGCCTGCACAACGTGTCCTTTCCCTACGCGCGGCCGGCCGTGCGGCTGTTCGTCGAAAGGCTGTCGAGGCAGTACCGTAGCGCGTGCGGCGAGGAACTGGTGGTGACCAGCCTGACCCGTCCCAACAAGTGGAAGTATCGTCCCCGCAACATGTCCGACCGCTCGGTCCATCCAACGGGCATGGTGGTGGATCTTCGCAGAAGCCACTCGCCCGCCTGTCGCCGCTGGCTCGAGCGCGTGCTCCTGGACCTGGAGAGGAAGGGGGTCGTGGAAGCGACTCGGGAGCGTCGGCCGCCCCACTACCACATAGCAGTGTACTCCCGCCCGTACGAGCAGTACGTGAAGACGCTGGAGGTCAGGAACGCGGCCGCCCAGCTCCGCGTGGCCGATGCCGGGCAGACGGTCAAGCGGTATCGGGTCCGAGCAGGCGACTCCCTTTGGACGATCGCCCGGGCCCACAACACGACCGTGGCGACGCTCCGGTCGGCCAACGACCTTCGAGGCACCCGCATCTACCCGGGCGAGTTCCTGGAGGTGCCGATCTCCTCCGGCTCGCCTCGGTAGCAGCGCTCCAGCCGGGGCAGAGCGGACCGGCGACGGCTGATCGTCCTGCGTTGAACCCTCCCCTGGGGCCTTCGATCGTAGAGCCCCCGGGCGCAGCGCATTCGTGCGCGGGTTCGGCCCATGGAAGCTCCGAGGACGCAACGCGCCCGACCGTGTCCGTCGTCGTCGCCGCCTACAACGAGGTCGCCACGGCGGAGCGGTTGCTGAGGCGCGTGGCCGCAGTCCCGATGACCAAGGAAGTGATCGTGGTGGACGACGGCTCCACCGACGGAACCAGGAGCTTGCTGCGACGCCTCGAACGAGAGGGCCTGGTGGACCGTCTGCTCGTCCACGACAGGAACCGGGGGAAGGGCGCGGCGCTGCGAACGGGCTTCGCCTGCGCCACCGGGGACGTGGTCGTCGTGCAGGACGCCGACCTGGAGTACGATCCGGCCGAGATCCCCGCGCTCGTCGGTCCCATAGCATCCGGCAAGGCCGACGCGGTGTACGGGTCGCGCTTCCTCGGCGGCCCCCACCGGGTGCTCTACTTCTGGCACATGGTGGGGAACAGGCTCCTGACGCTCCTCAGCAACGTGTTCACCGACCTGAACCTCACGGACATGGAGACCTGCTCCAAGGCCGTCCGCACCGACCTCCTTCGCTCGCTGCCGCTCCGGGCCGACAGGTTCGGAATCGAGCCCGAGATCACCGCCCGCCTTGCCCAGGCCCGGGCCCGCATCTGGGAGATCCCGATCAGCTACGCGGGGCGGACCTACGACGAAGGCAAGAAGATCGGATGGAAGGACGGCGTCGCCGCGGTCTGGCACGTCGTGCGCTTCAACACCGTGGGGCCGAAGGCGCGGCCGTGGGGCGGCGGAGAGGCGCGATGGCTCCAGGGACGAGTTGGGGACCGGCAGGGAGACGGGCCGACGCGAGTCGGCGGGCCAGCGGGGGCCGGCGGGGCGGCCGACCAGGACGCGCTCGCGGACCAAGCCGCGCCGGCTGACCCCAACCCAAGCGGCTGACCTTCGGGCCCAAGCGGCTGACCCCAACCCAAGCGGCTGACCTTCGGGCCCAAGCGGCTGACCCCAACCCAAGCGGCCGGCCTTCGGGCCCAAGCGGCCGACCCCAATCCCAAGCGGCTGATTTCGGACCTTCGGGCACGCCCGAAGCGGGACGACCTGTCGGAAAAAAAAATTAGTCCCATTCAGCCATCCCAATGTCCCAACAAGGGTGAGATACTGTCTGTGTCGCGTCGCGGAGTCCCCGGCCCGCGGCCTTCGGGAGCAGCCGTCGGCAGGGCTTCCCCGGTCGTGAAGCTCGTGGAGCCGACATCATCCATCTCATCACATGGGAGGTACCAAGTGGATTACAGACAAGGATTTACGCTCATCGAACTCATGATCGTCCTGGTGATCGTAGGCGTCCTCACGGCGATCGCGGTGCCCCAGTTCTCGAGTGCCCGCGAGCGCGCCTACTACGCCGCCGTTCAGTCGGACCTGAAGAACCTGTCGGTCCAGCAGGAGTTCTACCACGCCGACAACTACGAGTACTCCGCCTCCCTCGCGGACCTGAACTTCGTCGCTTCGGAAGGGGTGACGGTGACGCCCACGGCCACGGAGACGGGCTGGTCCGCCACGGCCACCCACGAGGCGCTCGCGGACGACGAAGGCTGCGTGATGTACTCCGGCGATGTGACCGACAAGCCTTCCATGGGCGACCTGACCGCCTCCGACCCGGGAGTCGTCGAGTGCACCGGGTGATCCGCGCGCTAGGGCCGCCACCGGCGCGTGCTCGAAGGACCCCGGCCAGTCGTCGGGTGACCCGCGCGCTAGGGCCGCTGCCGGGCCCAGGCCGATCGGTGCCGGCTCCTCGCCGACCCGAGTCGAGCCTGCCGCGACCTGCCGCGGCCTCGAGCCTGCCGCGACCCGTCGCGGCCCCTGGGTTCTCGCTGGTGGAGCTCTTGATGGCGCTGGCCTGCGTCGCTGTCCTGACTCCCCCGTTGCTGGGCTCGGCCGCCAAGCTTCGGGCGGGGTTCCGCCTTCGCCAAGCCCAGGAGGAGGCCGCCCGGCTCTTCGCCCAGGCGCGGTGGACGGCCGTGAGCGTCGGCGGCGCGGTCGTGGAGCTTGCGGCGGACCCGCCATCGGGGCTGGTGGTGTCGGCGACGGGGGACACGGTGGCGGCCACGCGCTTCGGTGGAAAGGGCGTGTCCCTTCGCCTCTCCCGAGGCCGGTCCGCGACCCGGCTGCGCTACGGGCCCATGGGCCTGGGAATGGTCTCGAGCCAGACTCTGCGCTTCCGGGCGGGAGAGAGCGAGCGGTCGGTGGTGGTGTCGTCCCTTGGCCGGGTGAGTAGGCGGTGAACCGGTGCGGCGGCTCCTTCGTGGAGGCGGTGGTGGCCTTGGCGGTGCTGGGAGTGGGGGTTGCGGCAGTTGCGGGCGTGACGAGCGGGGCGGCGCAGGCGCTGGCTCGAGCCCGGGCGCTCGACGACGCCCACGCCCTGCTGGACAGCTTCGTCGACTCGGTGGCGGCCGTCCACGGGGCCGGCTCGGGCGGAGGGGCGGACAAGGGGCAGGTCTCCCTGGAGTGGGGCGACCTCTCGTGGGAAGTTGCTCCGCCCGGGTCGGTCGGGTGGGCAAGGGTGGAGCACCGAGCGCTTCCTTCGCCGGTCGAGGTCGCGTTCGCCTTGCCCGCCGACTCCGGAAGAACGGTCCCGTGAACCGCCAGTCGGGCCGGGGCGTGGCCAGCGGTCCGCGGGGGTCGGGCCAGCGGCGAGCCGGATTCATGCTGGCCGAGGCGGTGGTGGTCGGCACCCTCCTGCTCCTGGCCGCCCAGGCCGCTTGGTGGACGACGGCGGTGCAGAGCAGGGTGGCGACCGGGGTGGTGGACCGGGCCAGGGCGCTGGACGAGGCTCGGCTGGTTCGCCACGTGGTGGGATCGGAGGCGAGGAGCGGAAAGGCTGGGCGCGACTGGGAGGTCGCAGGGGGCGAACTGCGCCTGCGCGCGTTTCGCGGGATCGGCTTCGGCTGCGCCGTCCAGCCGTCGGACGGATGGGGGGTAGCGGCGTGGGGACACCGGAACCCGAACCCCGAGAAGGACTCGGTCCTGGTGCTGACCGCGGACGGCGCCTGGCAGAGCACGGCGCTGGTTCGCAGGTCGCGGGGCGTTGGGCTCGACTGCGCCGACCTGACGGGGTTCTCGCCCGAGGTCTGGCACCTGGACCCGGCGCCCTCCGCCCCGGTGGTGGGCGTGTACTTCGAGCGCGGCGCGTACCGCTTCTCCGACGGGGCGCTCCGGTACCGCCAACGAACTCGATGGCAGCCTCTGACGAGCACCAAGCTGACGGGAGACTCGGCCGCCTTCTCCGGCAGCGGCGACCGGGTAAGCGCCGACCTGGGGACGCCGAAGCCGAACGCCCCCGCGGTCCAGCGCCGATGGACCGGATGGGGTCGCCGATGAGACGCTGCGTCGTCGACGGTCGGGAGGGCTTTGCCTTGGCCGTGGTCGTGTTGGCCCTCTTGGTTCTGGCGGGCATCGCCTCCGCGGCCGTGGCCGCGGCGGTGGGGCAAGTTCGCTCCGCCGTCGCGGCGGGGCAGCTCCTGGCGGCCCGAGCGTCGGCTCGCGCGGGGCTGGAGGCTGCGTTCGCCGCGACGACGGGCCCGAGCGCGGCCTCGGTGGGCGGGGCGGCAGTGGAGCTGGCGTCGGAAACGTCGGACGACGGGGGTGCGTGGCGGGTGCTGGACCTGCGGATCACGGCCGAGCACCACTTGCTGGTCGGCCAGGCCACGACGGGCCGGGGCGTTGCGTTCCGCGAGCTTCGGCCGGCGTGGTGGATGGACCCCGAGACGCGGGTGGCGGATCACCGGGCTGTGCTGGAAGGAGCGGAAGCGGTGGTGGCCGCAGGCGCCCGAACGTCGGCCGACCGCTTGCTGGGAGCGAGGCCCGGAGTCGATGCGTGCGGCGCGAGCAAAGCGCTGGCCGACGCGTTCGCGGGCCGAGTCGTGCCCACCACGGGGCCGCTTCCTCGCACCGACGAACGGCGGGACCCGCGGAGAACGCCGGGGGACTCGGTGGACGGCGGGGGCCAAGAGGTGGCCATCGGGCTGCTGCGGGGCGCGATGCTCAGCCGCAGAGCCGGCTCGCGGTTGCCGGTGGGGACCGATTGCCCCGAGTGCTGGAGGGGAGTGGTGGCCGGCGCGGGGAACTCGACGGTCACCGGCTCCGGGCGCGGCGTGCTGGTGGTGCAGGGCGACCTCGCGTTCGCGCCGGGGTCGTCCTGGACGGGCCTCGTCGTGGCGTCCGGGAACGTGGACGTGCAGCGGTCGGCGACGGTCACGGGCCTCGTGCGCGGCGGAGGGAGGGTCGCCGTGGCCGACGGGGCCGTGGTGGACGGCTCGGCCTGCGCCGCGTTGCGGGCGCTGGAGTCGGCCGGGTCCCTGCTTCGCCCCTTCCCGGTCGCCGGCCTCTCCTGGGCGGCGGCCTTCGCGCCGAGCGGACCGTAGCGGCGTGGGCTGGTTCGGGCGAAGGAGGACCACGGTCGGTCTCGACGTCGGCAGCCGCTGGGCGAAGCTGGTTGAAGTCGACCACGGCGGCGGCCGCCCGGAGGTGGTCGGCGCGGGCGCCGCGAGAGTGCCCGAAGGCGCCGTCGTCGACGGCGAAGTCGTGGACGCGGACCTCGTGACCGAGTCGGTTCGCGGTCTCGTTGCCGACGTCGGCGCGCGCGGGCCGGACGTGGTGATCGCGATGGGCGGCCACGACGTCTTCGTCAAGAAGGTGGAGATGAAGCGCGCCAAGCGCTCGGCGCTTCGCGCGGCAATCGAGCGGGAGGCCGAGCGCCTCGTGCCCTTCGACATCGACAGCGTGGAGCTCGACCACCACACGCTGGGCGCCGCGGGAGACGGCCGTCGCGTCGATGTGCTCCTCGTGGCGGCGAAGCGGGAGGCGGTCGCCGCACGGGTCGACGTGGTGGCCCGGGCCGGACTGAATCCGGTCCTGGTCGACGTGGAGGCGTTCGCGCTGCACAACGCCTTCACGTGCAACTACGGGCGGAGCGCCGAAGACGCCGTTGCCCTGGTCGACATTCGACGCGAGAGCGCCACCGTGAACGTGCTGGAAGGCGCCGCCCCGCTCCTGGCTGGAGACGTTCCGATCGGCCCGAGCGCGGCGTGGGCTGCCGAAGGGGACGAGGCGCCGCCCGCCGGCGGCCGGACCTCCGCAGTGGAAGAAGCGGCGGAAGCGCTTGCGGCAGCGGTCGAGCGGGCTTCGGCGCTCCTGGCCGCCCGACGGTCTCCCACCGGACTGGGCCGAGTCTTCTTGAGCGGAAGCGGCGCGTGCGTTCCCGGCTTGGCCGAGAGCCTCGCCCGTCGCGTCGGAGTGGAGACGCGTCTCGCGAACCCCTTCGAGCGAGTGCCGGTGCGTTCCGGCGCCCGGTGCCGGGGAATCTCCCTGAACCGTTCGGCGCCGATGCTGCTGTTGGCGCTGGGACTCGCCCTGCGAACCCCGTAAGCGCGCCTTCGGGAGGCGCATGGAGAAGCGGAAGAAATGATCGAAGTCGACCTGCTGGGTTCCCAGGGCAAGGCGGGGCCACGGACTCCGAGGCCGGCTGCGGCCGGCCGGTCCGGAGACATGCGGGCTTGGCGGGGTCGAAGACTCCGGGAGCTGTGGACCGACGGGTGGGTTCTCGCCTCTGCGGCAGCAGCGGCGGCGGGCGTGGGCTGGGCCGCCTACATGGCGGCGTCGGCAAGCGCCATGGAGTCGCGAGCCGTCGCGGCCCTGGAACGGGCTCTCGAGGATTCGGTCCGACACGCCGAGTCGCTGAAGAAGATGAAGACGCTGGAGGAGCGCCGGGACGCAATCGCCGGAAGGGCGGCCGTCATCGAGGCCCTCGACGCCCAGCGCTACGCGTGGCCCCGCATCATGAGCGAAGTCGCCCGCGCCCTGCCGGCAGATGCTTGGCTGGTCCACCTGGGCCAGACCTCGGGCGGACCCGCGCGGATTCGCATCGAGGGAATGGCGACGGACAACCTTGCCGTCGCCCGCTTCTGGAACGGCTTGGAGTCGTCCCGCGAGATCGGAGCCGTCCACCTGGTGGCGCTCGAGCACGCAACGGAAGAACGGCCCGGCGGACCCGCGGACGTGTACTACTTCGTGCTGGAAGCGGCCCGAGCGGAGCTGGAGCTCCCGGCGGGGTACGGATCGTGAGGCTGTTGCCCGGGGAGCCTAGGCGCCGGCGCGCCCTTCTGACGGCCGCCCTTGCCCTCTGCGCGTCCTACTCCGTCCACTACTACGTCTACGCTCCTGCGAAGCGCGATGCCGACGAGGTGCGGGCCCGCCTGGAGGAGTTGCGGGCGATGAACCGCCGGGCCGACGCCGCGACGGCGGAAGGAGCCGCGTCGCTGGATCGGCGGCTGGCGCTGTACGAACGCCACATCTCCGACTTGGAGAAGCTGATCCCGGCCAACGAGGAAGTGCCGGCCCTTCTTGCCGCCGTGTCGGCGGAGGAGCGCCTGGCCGGCGTGGAGGTCGTCGCGATGCGCCCCGAGCCGCCGGAGCCCGGCGAGTACTACCAGCGACGCAGCTACGAGCTCCGCGTCGAGGGCGGCTACCACCAAGTGGGCGCCTTCATGACGGCCATCGCGTCGCTGGAAAGGATCGTCGCCCCCACGGACGTGTCGATCGCGCCGGCAGGGTCCCCCGTTCCCGGAAGCGGCCCAGGACTGGTCGTGGCGAGCTTCCGGATTCGCACCTACTCGAGAGGAGGATGAGATGAGGTCGACGGCGGCAACCGCGCTGCTCGCGACGTGCACGCTGGGGTCGGTCCCTGAACGAGGCCAGGGACAGGACGCTTCCGGGCGCTTGGCCTTCGAACGTGAGTTCTTCGTCTACCCGGCTTCGGCCCGGCGAGACCCGTTCCGGCCTCCTGCCGACTCCGGCGGCGCCCTCCCCGTGGTGGAGGACCTGTCGCTCTTGGGGGTCGTCCATGCCCGGGAGCCGGGACGGAGCGTCGTGCTCCTGGCCGCCACGGGCGAGCACGCCAGCGCCGGCGCCGGCCCCGCCTCCGGGAGGACGCTCCGGCTTCGCCCCGGCGGCCGAGCCGGAAAGGTGCGCATTGTGGAGATCGGCCTTGATCGGGTCCTGGTTGCGGTGGAGGAGCCCGACGGACGGGTGCGGTCCGCCGAGATCGAAGTGCCGCGAAGGCGACCGGCGGGAATGCAGGGAGAGGGGTCGTGAGGCGCCTTCTGGTCGTTGCGGCTGCTTCGGCCGTCTCGATCGGCTCTCCCTCCGGGGCGCCGGGACAGTCGGCCGAGCCTCCGATCTCGGTGTTCTTCGCTTCCGCTCCGATCCAGGACGTGCTCTTCGCCTTCGCAGAGTTCGCCGACCGATCGATCGTTGCCGGTCCAGGCGTCCAGGGGGCGGTGTCGGCCGAGATTCGCGACCAGCCGTGGGACGTGGCGTTCGAGGCACTGCTGGACGCACATGGGCTCGTGGCCCGGGAGCTGGAGAGCGGGATCATTCGCGTGGACGACGCCCGCAGCCTCTTCGACCACGAGGCGGTGGAGCCGCTGAAGACCAGGGCGTTCCGGGCGAGCTACGCGGACGCGGCCGAACTCCTGGACCCGGTGGCTGGACTGTTGAGCGAGAGAGGGCGGGCGTCGGTCGGGTCCGCCGTCAACGCCGTCGTCGTGACCGACGTCGCACGGGTGCTGGAGGCGGCGCAGCGCTTGGTGGAGGAACTGGACGCGCCGGGGCTCCAAGTGGACATCGCCGCCAAGATCGTCTTCGTGAACAGGACCGGACTGGAAGGCTTCGGCGTCACCTACGACCTCAAGGACCTGGGCGGCAACCAGCTCAACCTCCTGACGCCCGGCGTCGCCGACAAGAACGGCGACGGCGTGATCGAGCTTCCTGGCGATCTAGTCCCGCGCGGAACCAACGTCGTCTCCTTGGGGGGCGCCTCGCTGGCCGCCCTGGGCAACGCGCTGGACCGGGTGGCGAACCCCACCCTGACGCTGCTCGGGTCGCTGGTGATGGGGCGGAGCACCCTGGTCGGCTTCATCGAAGCCCTGAAGTCGGTGCAGCTCACCGAAGTGGAGGCCCGGCCTTCGGTTCGGGTCCTCGACAACCACACCGCCAAGATCGTGGTCGGGGAGGAGACTCCCGTGCGGGTCGTGGACGCGGGCGCCCTGAGCGGCGCGGACGGCGGCGAGGGAAGCCGCAACTCGGGGCCGGTGGCCACGGTGGACTACAAGGAGACCGGCGTGATCCTGGAAGTCACGCCCCGGGTCGCGAGCGACGACGAAGTCCTGCTGGACTTGGCGGCGGAGCGCTCGTCCGCCGATCTGGGACCGTCGGACGTGGGCTTGGTCTTCCGACGCCAGAAGGCCGAGTCCAAGGTCCTGGCAAGGGACGGCCAGACGGTGGTGATCGGGGGGCTCACCGTAGAGGAGACCAGCCACGGGCGCTCCGGCATCCCGCTGCTCATGGACATTCCTCTTCTCGGCGCCCTCTTCCGCACGACGAAGGAAATCCGACTCCAGCGCGACCTGCTGATCCTCGTGACTCCCACCATCGTCCGTCCCGCCGTGCAGTAGTCCGCGCCGTGGCGGCGGGCTCCGCTCGGGCGCGCCGGCGCCGACGCTTGCTCGCGCAACCTCCAGCGGCTTCCCCGAAGCCGTCGCCTTGGCTATCTATGGACGCCCCCGCGCGGTCGCCATGCGCCGCCGCCTCCCCCGTGCCCCGGGTCGTAACCGCGCCCCCGACTCGTTCGCCCATGCCGTTCGGCAGCTTGTCCTTCCACACCGCCGGGGAGTCCCACGGTCGAGGACTGATCGCGGTGATCGAGGGCGTCCCCGCCGGCCTGCCCCTGGACCCGGCGTCCCACGTCGACCCCGAGCTGAGGCGCCGCCAAGGCGGCTACGGACGGGGCCGGCGGATGCAGATCGAGTCGGACCGGGCGGAAGTGGTCTCGGGCGTCCGCCTGGGCGAGACGCTGGGCTCCCCGCTCTCGATGCTGGTGTGGAACCGCGACTGGGAGAACTGGACCGTCGCCATGGCCCACGGTCCGCCGGACCCGGAGGGCAACCCCAAGGCGCTGCGGCCCGTCTACCTTCCCCGGCCCGGCCACGCCGACTTGGCGGGCGTCCTCAAGTACGACCGTCGCGACGCCCGGGACGTGCTGGAGCGGGCGTCCGCTCGGGAGACGGCGGCTCGGGTCGCCTGCGGCGCGGTGGCCAAGACTCTCCTGCGCGCCCTCGGCGCATCCGTGGGCAGCCACGTCACCCGGATCGGTTCAGTGGAGGCCCACGTCCCGCGGCGCTTGCCCGCCGACCTGAACGCCGCCGCCGACGCCTCGCCGGTCCGCGCGTTGGACCCGGAGGCCGGCGCCGCCATGGTCAAGGCGATCGACCATGCCCGCGAGGAGGGCGACACGCTGGGAGGGTGCTTCGAGGTCGTGGTCCGCGGCCTGCCCGTGGGGCTCGGCAGCTACGTCTCCTGGGACCGGAAGCTGGACGGCCGCCTCGCTCACGCCGTCATGTCCGTCCACGCCGTCAAGGGGGTCGAGATCGGCCCCGCCTTCGCCAACGCCGCCCGGCCCGGCTCCCGCGTCCACGACGCCATCCTGCGAGACGAGGCCCGCGTCCGGGCGGGCGGCTTCGGACGGGCGCAAAACCGAGCCGGGGGGCTGGAGGGCGGGATCACCACCGGCGAGCCTCTCGTCGTGCGGGGCGCGATGAAGCCGATCTCGACCCTGCTGCGGAAGCGGCTGCCCAGCGTCGACCTGCGGGACGGCAGCGTCCGCGAGGCGGCCGTGGAGCGGAGCGACGTGTGCGCGGTGCCCGCCGCCGCGGTGGTGGCCGAGGCCATGGTCGCCCTGGTTGCGGCCGACGCGCTCCTGGAGAAGTTCGGCGGCGACTCGCTTCCCGAGCTGCGCCGCAACCTGGACGGCTACCTGAAGCGCCTGGCCGCTCGCGGCTTCGGGAAACGAGGGACGGACGAACCGTGACGGGCCGCCCGCCGTCGAACGCGCCGCTGCCGGACCCGTCGGCGCGGGCTAGGCCCGGCAACGCGAAGTCCACGGGGTCGGACCCGTCGGCGCGGGCCCGGTCGCCGGACCCTCCGCCGTCCTCGCCGCCGGCGCCCTCGGCGGACCCTCCGCCCTCGCCGCTGCCGCGCCTCCCGTCGCCCGCGCCGCCGCGCCGGCTGGTGCTGGTCGGCTTCATGGGCGCGGGGAAGTCCACCGTCGGCTCCTTGGTTGCCCGGAGCCTCGGGTGGGAGTTCGTGGACCTGGACCAACAAGTGGAACGATCCGCAGGGCGCGCCGTCGCCGAGATCATCCGGGACCTCGGCTTGGCCGTCTTCCGCCGGATGGAGGCGGAGGCCGGCCGTCGGGCGCTGGCTCGCGACCGGGTCGTGGTCGCCGCCGGCGGGGGCTGGGCCGGCGAGCCGGGCCGGATGGCCGAGGCGCGTCGCGCCGCCCTCACCGTGTGGCTCCAGGTTCGCCCCGCCACTGCGCTGGCTCGAGTCGAGGCCTCCGGCGTCCCGCGACCCCTGCTGGAAGACGCTCGCAACCCCCTTGCGGCGGCGGAGGCCCTCCTGGCTGAACGGGCGTCCCGCTACGCGCTGGGCGACATTACAATCGACACCGAGGGAAGGTCGCCGGCGGAAGTCGCCCTGGAAGTCCTCGCCCGAACCGGCACGACGACCCTCGCCCGAAGTGGCCCGGCCCGAACCGACCCAGGCCGGACCGGCCTCGCTCGCACCGTTCCGAGCGGCGGTCCAACACGCAACCCAGGCGGAGAAGACGGCAGGAAGGCAACAGCGTGAAGCTGGTCATCGTGGAATCGCCGGCCAAGGCGAAGACGATCTCCAAGTTCCTCGACGACGGGTACCGGGTCGAGGCGTCATACGGACACGTGCGCGACCTGCCTCGGTCCGCCCGCGAACTGCCCAAGGCCGTCCGCGACAAGCCGTGGGCCGCGTTGGCGGTGGACACGGAGCGGGGCTTCAAGCCGGTCTACATCGTGCCCCCCGAGAGCCGCAAGCGTCTTCGCGAGCTGGGCAAGCTCATGGCCCACGCCGACGAAGTGCTCCTGGCGACCGACGAAGACCGGGAAGGCGAGTCGATCAGCTGGCACCTGCTGCAGGCGCTCAAGCCGTCGGCTCCGGTCAGGCGCATCGCCTTCCACGAGATCACGCGGTCGGCCATTCGGAAGGCGCTGGAGACTCCCCGAGCGGTGAACCAGCGGCTGGTCCAGGCGCAGGAGGCCCGCCGGGTGCTGGACCGCCTCTTCGGCTACAGCCTCTCTCCGGTGCTGTGGAAGAAGGTCCGCACCAAGCTGAGCGCCGGGCGCGTCCAGAGCGCCGCCCTCCGCTTGGTCGTGGAGCGCGAGGAGGAGCGGCAGCGCTTCAAGGCGTCCGAGTACTGGCGCGTGACGGCCGCCCTGGAGGGATCGGGACAGGAGTTCACCGCGACCCTTGCCCAGGTGGCGGACCTCCGGGTCGCCGTCGGCAGGGACTTCGACTCCACCACGGGCCAGCGGCTGGCGGGCTCCAAGGCGCTCGTGCTGGATCGCGCCGCCGCGTCCAAGGTCGCCGAAGCGGCGCCGGAAGCCTGTCCATGGCGCGTCGCGTCCGTGGCCCGGAAGGCCGCCCGCCAGCGTCCCCAGCCGCCCTTCACCACCTCCACCCTCCAACAGGCCGCCAGCAACCGGCTTCGGTTCTCGCCGAGCAAGACGATGCGCCTCGCCCAGCGCCTCTACGAAGGCGTGGCGCTGGCGGCGGGGGAGCGCGAGGGGCTGATCACCTACATGCGCACCGACTCGGTGACCCTCTCCGCGAAGGCCCTGGCCGACGCCGGCCGCTACGTCCGCAGCGCCTTCGGCGACGCCTACTACAACGGCCCGCGCCGCTACCGCACCAAGGCCAAGTCGGCCCAGGAGGCCCACGAAGCGATCCGGCCCACCGAGATCGCCCGCGTTCCGGATCAGGTCGCGTCCTTCCTGACTCGAGACGAACTCGCCCTGTACCGCCTCGTCTGGACCCGCGCCGTCGCCTCCCAGATGGCCGACGCCCAGGTCGACCGAACCACCGCGAGCATCTGCGCGACCCTGGACGGGGTGGAGCACGTCTTCCGAGCCAACGGCTCCGTGCTCCGCTTTCCCGGCTTCCTGAAGGTCTACGGCGACCGGCGCGACGACCAGCTCCTGCCGCCGCTGAAGGAGGGCGACCAGGTCCTCGACGGCCGCGCCGGCGCCGCCCACGACCCGCCGGGGGCCGCGGCTCTCGTCCGTTCCGTCGAGCCGAGCCGCCGGGAGACGAAGCCGCCGCCGCGCTACACCGAAGCCTCCCTCGTCAAGAAGCTGGAGGAAGAAGGGATCGGCCGGCCCTCCACCTACACGCCCACCATCTCCACGATCCAGGATCGGGACTACGTGCGGAAGAAGAACGGAAGCCTCGTGCCCACCTACGTGGGAATGGCGGTCACCCGTCTCCTCCGCTCCCACTTCGGCCAGTACGTGGACCTCCGCTTCACGGCCCGCATGGAGGACGCCCTCGACGACATCGCCGCCGGCGACGCCGAGTCGCGAGTCTTCCTCGACGCCTTCTACAACGGGGAAGCGGAGCGACCGGGCTTGGTCCGCAAGATCGCCGACACCCTTCCGGAGATCGACTTTCCCACGGTGCCCGTCGGGAGCGATCCCGAGACCGGCGACCCGATCCACGTCAGGATCGGACGCAACTCGGTGTACGTGGAGCGGGGCAAGGGAAGGGACGCCGCCCGCGCCACCGTCCCGACCGAGACGCTCATCGACGAGCTGACCCCCGAGCGCGCCGTCCAGATATTCGCCGAGCGCGACCAAGCCGACCGCTACCTGGGCGACGACCCCCAGACCGGACTCCCCGTCCACGTCCGAGCGGGTCCCTACGGACCGTACTTCCAACTGGGCCAAGGAAGCGCCAGGACCAAGCCCCGGCGGGTGAGCCTGCCCGACGGGGTGGCCCCGGCGGACGCCACGCTGAAGTACGCCCTCGAGCTCCTCGCCTTGCCGCGGACGGTGGGGAAGGACCCGGACAGCGGCCAGGAAGTCGTCGCCGGGCTGGGCCGCTACGGCCCCTACGTCTCCCGGGCGGGCGAGTACCGGAACCTGGAGTCGGTGGAACGCGTCTTCGCCGTCACGCTGGAGGAGGCGCTGACCCTTCTGGCCCAGAGGAAGCCACCTCGCAGAAGCACGGCGAAGGTGCTGAAGGTCGTGGGCGTCCACCCGGAGAGCGGCGCCGAGATACAGCTGCTGGAAGGCCGCTACGGCCCCTACGTCACCGACGGCAAGCTCAACGGGAGCGTTCCCAAGGACTCCGACCCCATGGAGGTCACCGTGGATCAGGCCCTGGCGCTGATGGCCGCCGCGGAGAAGCGGAAGAAGTCCCGCCGGGCCCCCGGCGGCCGGCGACGCTCCCCTGCCCGGCGACGGTAGGCGGCTGCCCCATGCCCGAGGCGACGGTGGTCGGCGGAGGCTTGGCCGGCTGCGAGGCCGCCCTCTCGCTCGCGCGCCGCGGCCGCGACGTGGAGCTGGTGGAGATGCGCCCGTGCCGCGCGACGCCCGCCCACCAGACCGGCGCGCTGGCCGAGCTCGTCTGCACCAATTCGTTCAAGAGCGAGAGCCCGGCCAACGCCCACGGCCAGCTGAAGCGGGAGATGGCGGCGCTGGGCTCCGTGCTCCTGGACGCCGCCCACGAGAGCCGCGTCCCCGCGGGATCCGCCCTGGCAGTGGACCGCGCCCTCTTCTCCAGGGCCGTGTCCCGACGCGTCCAGGCCCACCCCCGCGTCGCCCTGGTCCGCCGCGAAGTCCGGTCGCTGCCTCCAGGCCCGGCCGTCGTCGCCACCGGTCCGCTCACCTCGCCGGCCCTCGCCGCCGCCGTCGCCGCCGAGCTGGGAGACGACGGCCTTGCCTTCTACGACGCCATCGCCCCCATCGTCCACGTGGACTCCCTGAACCGCGAGATCGTCTTCGCGGCAGGCCGGTTTGGAGAAGACGCGGACTACCTGAACTGCCCGATGACGGAGCGCGAGTACCGGACCTTCGTGGACGCCCTCGCCGCCGCCGACGTGTACCCGGGCCACGAGTGGGAGAAGATCCCCTACTTCGAAGGCTGCCTCCCCGTCGAGGTCATGGCGCGCCGCGGACGGGACACCCTTCGCTTCGGCCCCATGAAGCCGATCGGCCTGACCGATCCCCGCACCGGCGGACGGCCCCACGCCGTCGTCCAGCTCAGGCGGGAAGACCGGGCCGGCCAGATGTGGAACCTCGTCGGCTTTCAGACCCGCTTGCGAACCGGCGAGCAACGGCGGGTCTTCGCCATGGTTCCAGGGCTTGGGGAGGCTGAGTTTCTGCGCTGGGGGTCGGTCCACCGAAACACCTACCTCAACTTCCCGGCGCGTTTGGCGCCTCACGGCGCCTCGCGCGGCCGCCCGGACCTGCTCTTCGCCGGCCAGCTGACCGGCGTCGAGGGCTACACCGAGTCGGCCGCGTCGGGGATCCTGGCCGGCATCAACCTGGACCGCGTCCTGAGCGGCCTAGAGCCCGCGGCTCCTCCCCCGGACACGATGCTGGGCGGCCTCTGCCGCTACCTTCGTGAGGCCGACCCGACCGCCTTCCAGCCGATGAACTCCAACTGGGGACTCGTGGACCCTCTGCCCGCCGCCCCGAGGAAGAAGGACGCGCGTCGCCGCGCCCTGGCCGAACGCGCCGACCGTTCCTTCCGCCGCTGGCTGGCCGACGTCGGGCACGCGTCCCCGCCGCCCGCCCCCGAGAGCGGCTCCGGCGTGCAGTCGAAGGCGACGCCCGACTCAGCGCCGACGACGCCTCCACTGTCCGCCCCCGAGAGCGGCTCCGGCGTGCGGTCGAAGACGCCGCCCGACCCGGCGGCGACGGCGTCTCCGCCGCCCACCCCCGAGAGCGGCTCCTGCGCCCTCGCAACCGAAGCGACATGATCCCCCTTCGCCGGCCGGCCGACTCCGCGGTCGAAGGCGTCGCCCCGACGCCCCGGTCCCCGCGCCTCGCGAACCCCGAGGCCGTGCGCTTCCTCGACCAGCTGGAGACGGCGCGGGGCCTTTCGGCCCACACCATCGCCGCCTACCGCCGGGACCTGGCCGACCTGGAGCACTTCGTCGCCGGCTACCTCGGCCGCGACGACTTCCGCTGGCGCGACGTGACCCGGGGCGTGGTCCGCGCCTACCTGGGCGAGGCCCGCCGACGCCGACTGGCCCCTCGGACGATCGCGCGCAGGCTCTCGTCGGCCCGGTCGTTCTTCGGCCACCTCCGCAGGGAAGGGAAGCTCCCGTCGAACCCGGCCCGGACGGTCCGGGGCCCAAAGCTCGACCGCACGCTCCCGGGCCACCTCCGGGGCGACGAGGCCGACTCCCTCTTCCGGTGGGCCGCGGACCAGGCCGCCCACACGAATGGGTTCGGCGAGACCCGACTCCTGGCCATGCTCGAGCTCCTCTACGGCAGCGGCCTCCGAGTCTCCGAGCTGGCGTCCCTCAACCCAAGCTCCCTCGACTTGCAGCGCGGTCAGCTTCGGGCGCTGGGAAAGGGAAGGAAGGAACGGATCGTTCCCGTCACCGACGCCGCGGCCAAGGCGGTCCGCAACTACCTGCCCCGTCGCCAGGAGACCGTCGCCGCCGGTTGCCGAGCCCTCTTCGTGAACCACGCCGGCAGGCGGCTTTCGGTCCGCTCGATCCAGAAGGCGGTGTCGGCGGCCCTGACGCGCTTCGCCGCCGCCGAAGGCCTGTCCGTGCACTCCCTGCGACATTCGTTCGCCACGCATCTCCTGGACTCGGGCGCCGACCTGATGGCGGTCAAGGAGCTGCTGGGGCACGCCTCCCTCTCCACGACCCAGATCTACGCCCACACCTCCAAGGAACGCCTCCGCCGGGTCCACGCGGCGGCGCACCCCCGGGCCTAGGCCGGCGTCGCGCCCCGGTCTTGCTGGACTCCTCCGGCGGCCCGCTCCCCCGCACGGCCCTTTGGCCGGCCCTTGCGAGTCGGCGGCGCGCCTCCGGTTCGGCGGACTTCCAGGGCTTCCCCGTTCATCTACCTTTGATTCGTCATGCACTCCCCGTCCCCCATCCTTCCCAGCGCCCGCGTGCGGGCCACCACCGTGATCGCCGTGGCCCGAGACGGCCGCGTGGCCATGGCAGGCGACGGCCAAGTCACCGTCGGCGACACGGTCGTGAAGGGCGCGGCCCGCAAGGTCCGCCGCCTCAAGGACGACAACGTCCTCGTGGGCTTCGCCGGGGCCGTCGCCGACGCCTTCACCCTCTTCGCCAAGCTGGAGTCCAAGCTGGAGCGGTGGCCGTCCAACCTGCCCCGGGCGTGCGTCGAGCTGGCCAAGGAGTGGCGCACCGACCGCTACCTCCGCCGCCTCGAGGCGCTGCTGGCCGTCGCGGACCGGGAACATATGTTCCTCGTGGGCGGAGACGGCAACGTCATCGAGCCCGACCGGCCCGTCCTGGCGATCGGTTCCGGTGGCGGCTACGCGCTGGCGGCCGCCCGCGCCCTGTACGCGCGCCCCGAGCTGGGGGCGGCCGAGATCGCCCGCGAGGCCCTGGAGATCGCTGCCGACATCTGCGTGTTCACCAACCGAGAGATCACGGTGCTGGAGCTGAAGCCTTCATGACGTCAAAGTCCCGACCGCCGCACTCCCCGCCGTCGGCGCCGGGCCGGCCCTCCGGTTCCGCCCAGGGCGCCGGCGACCAGCCTGCCGAGAACGACTGGGGACTGAGCCGCCTGACTCCCCAGCAGATCGTCGCCGAGCTGGACAAGTACATCGTCGGCCAGTCGGATGCCAAGAAGGCCGTCGCCATTGCGCTCCGGAACCGCTGGCGGCGTCAGCAGGTGGAAGACGATCTGCGCGACGAGATACTTCCCAACAACCTGATCATGATCGGCCCGACCGGGGTGGGGAAGACCGAGGTCGCTCGCCGGCTGGCCCGCTTGGCCGGCTCTCCCTTCGTGAAGGTCGAGGCGTCGAAGTTCACCGAGGTGGGCTACGTGGGCAGGGACGTGGAGTCGATGATCCGCGACTTGGTGGACACCGCCGTCAACATGGTGCGCACCGAGCGCGAAGAAGAAGTCGAGGCGGCCGCGGAGCACAACGTGGAGGAACGCCTGCTTGACCTGCTTCTCCCCGACTCCAACGACGGTCCTTCCGTCCCGAAGCGTGGAGCTGCGAAGGCGTCGGCGCCCGTGGCGCAGCAATCCGTGGAGCCCGGCGGCCCGCCCAAGATATTCGTCGCGGGTCCGGGCGACGGCGTCGGAAGGGCAGGGGCGGGCGCCGAGGAAGCCCTGGCCGAGCGTCGCGCCCGAACCCGCGAGAAGCTTCGCAAGCTCCTCCACGACGGCCAGCTCGAAGACCGCAAGGTGGAGATCGACATCCAGCACGCCCCTTCCATGGAGGGGATGATGTTTCCCGTCGGCGGCATGGAGGGAGTGGACGTCAACTTCACCGAGATGCTCCAGGACATGCTTCCCAAGCGCACGAAGCGCCGCGCCGTCACCATCGGCGAGGCCAGGCGCATCCTCCTCCAGGAAGAGCTGGACCGCCTGGTGGACATGGACGAGGTGGTGAACGAAGCGATGGACCGGGCCGAAGAGATCGGCATCGTCTTCCTGGACGAGTTGGACAAGGTGGCCGGCGTGCGCGCCGGCACGGGTCCCGACGTGAGCCGGGAAGGGGTCCAGCGGGACCTGCTTCCCATCGTCGAGGGCTCCAACGTCCAGACGCGCTACGGGATGGTCCGCACCGACCACATGCTCTTCATCGCCGCCGGGGCGTTTCACGTCTCCAAGCCTTCGGACCTGATCCCCGAGCTTCAGGGGCGCTTCCCCATCCGGGTGGAGCTGAAGAGCCTCGGCGCGCCCGAGTTCGTCCGCATCCTCCAGGAGCCGCAGAACGCCTTGGTCCGACAGTACCGGGCGCTCGTGGAGACCGAGGGCGCGTCGCTGAAGTTCACCGCCGGCGGGATCCAGGAGATCGCCCGGATCGCCGCCGACCTCAACGACCGGCTGGAGAACATCGGGGCCCGCCGGCTCCGCACCGTCCTCACCAACCTCCTGGAAGACATGATGTACGGCCTTCCCGACGAGGGCCGCGGCGACGAAGTGGTCGTCTCCAAGGCGTTCGTCAAGAAGCGGCTCGAGAAGGTCGCTTCCGACGACGACCTCAGCCGCTACATCCTCTGATCCCGTGACGTCTCGACCCGCCGGCAACGTTCCCGCCAGCCCCGGCCGTCGCCCAAGGCCCGCCCGTCGGCCTCGGCGCGCCGCCTGCGGTCTTGCTGCCGGACGCGACGCCCGCTCGGCTCGCCCCGAAGCGCCTGCCGACTTCCTCGACCTGTCCGACCACGACGCCGACGGCCTCCGCGCCGTTCTGAGCGACGCGGCGCGCCTCAAGTCCGGCGAACTCTCGGGCCCGCTCCTGGCCGGTCGCACCCTTGCCATGATCTTCCGCAAGAGTTCGACCCGCACCCGCGTCAGCGCGGAAGTCGGCATGACCCAGCTCGGGGGCCACGCCGTCATGATCTCGGACCACGACTCGCAGATGGGAAGGGGCGAGAGCGTGGCCGACACGGCCAAGGTGCTGAGCTGCTACGTGGACGCCATCCTCGTCCGCACCTTCGCCCACGAGGAGCTCCTGGAGTTCGCCCGCGAGGCCGCGGCGCCGGTGGTGAACGGCCTCACCGACCTGCTCCATCCCTGCCAGGTGATGGCCGACCTTCTCACCGCCGCCGAAGAGTTCGGACCCTCTCTCGACGAGCTGCGGGTGGCTTGGATCGGGGACGGCAACAACATGGCCAACTCGTGGCTCAACGCCGCCGCCCGCCTTGGCTTCTCCCTCCGGCTCGCCTGCCCGGAAGGCTACGAGCCGGACCCGGCGATATTGGCGCGGGCCGGCCGCGAGGCGGGTGCGGAGCTGGTCCGCGACCCGGCCGAAGCCGCGGCCGGCGCCCACGTGGTGACGACCGACGTGTGGGCGTCGATGGGCCAGGAAGACGAGGCGACGGCCCGCCGAACGGCGTTCTCCGGCTACCGCGTGGACGACGCGCTCATGCGCCGGGCCGATCCGACTGCCGTCTTCCTCCACTGCCTTCCCGCGCATCGGGGCGAGGAGGTGACGGCGTCCGTCGTCGACGGCCCCCGCTCCCGCGTCCTCCGGGAAGCAGAGAACCGACTGCACGTGATCAAGGCCGTTCTGCTGGCCTTGATCGACCCGTCCGCTCGATCGTGATCACCCGTCCGCCCGCCGCCACAGGGAACGCGAAGCGATGGCCCCGCCCCTGATCCGCACCCCGCTTCACGACGTCCATTCGTCGCTGGGCGCCAAGATGGTTCCCTTCGCCGGCTACGAGATGCCGATCCAGTACCCCGGCGGCATCCGCGCCGAGCACGCCGCCGTGCGCACCGCCGCCGGCCTCTTCGACGTGTCCCACATGGGCGAGTTCACGGTCCGCGGCTCCGATGCCGCCGACTTCGTGCAGCGCCTGACCGTGAACGACGTGTCCAGGGTCGTGCCCGGCCAAGCCCAGTACTCGGCGATCTGCGACGAAGCCGGACGGGTGCTGGACGACCTTCTGGTCTACCGCTTCGACGACCGCTTCGTCCTGGTGGTCAACGCAAGCAACCGCCGCAAGGACTGGGAGTGGTGCCAGCGGCACGCCGGCCCCTTCGACGTGGAGCTCTCGGACGACTCCGACGAGATCGCCCTCGTGGCCTTGCAGGGGCCTTCGGCGCAGAAGATCCTGGCGCCCCTCGCGACCGGGCGCGACGCCCTCTCCGACATCGGCTACTACCGCTTCGCACAGGGGGCCGTGGCCGGTGTGGACGCGGTGATCAGCCGCACGGGCTACACCGGCGAGGACGGCTTCGAGCTCTACGTCCCGGCCGGCGGCGCCGAGAGGGTGTGGCGCGCCGTTCAGGAGGCCGGCGAGCCCCACGGCTTGGTCCCCGCCGGCCTGGGAGCACGGGACTCGCTGCGCCTCGAGGTCGGCTACGCGCTGTACGGGAACGACCTGGGCGAGGAGCACACCGCCATCGAGTCCGGGCTGAGCTGGATCGTGAAGCTCGACGCCGGCGACTTCGTGGGCCGCGAAGCGCTGGCCGCCGAGAAGGCCCGGGGCCCCGCGCGCCGCCTGGTGGGGATCCGCCTTCTGGAACGGGGTTTTCCGCGACCCGGCTACCCCCTCGTGCACGAGGGCGAGGACGTGGGCGTCGTGACTTCGGGCGTGGCCAGCCCGACCTTGGGCTGCGGCGTCGCCCTGGGCTACCTGCCTGCCGAGGCGGCCCGTCCCGGCACCGACGTGGGCGTCCGCATTCGGGGCCGGGTGGTGGCCGGACGCACCCAGAGGCCGCCCTTCTACACCGAGGGCTCGATCCGCAGGTAGCCCTCCAAGCCCGCGAACGCGCCATGGCGGAGTCCGTCCTTCTCACCACCCACGACCTGCCCCTGGCGGGCAAGTTGCGCGCGGGCTTCCGCAGAGCCGGGTACCGAGTGGAGCTCCTGGCCAAGGGCGAGGACCCTTCCTACGTGGACGACGCGACGCTCCTGGTCGTCACCGGCGGACTCGACGAGCCGACAGGGGACGCCTCGAGCGATCGGGAGTCCGCCTCCGCCCAAGCTCGCCGCACCGTCCTCCAGGGCCGGACGATGGGCGTTCCGGTCTTCGTGGTCGGCGGCCGTTCCGGGGCGCCTCTCCCGGAGGGGGCTGCGGCGGCTTTCCCGCAGCCGGCCGACGCCGACGAGATCGTGCTGGTGGGCCGTCGCGCCGTCGAGCGGAGGCGGCTGCGCGAGGCGACCGGAATCGTGGGCGAGACCGACGCCATGGTGGAGGTGCTGGAGCGGATCGTCCAGATCGCCCCCGTGGACGCCACCGTCCTCGTCACGGGCGAGTCGGGAACCGGCAAGGAGCTAGTGGCCAGGGGCCTCCACGCCCTCTCCCGCCGTCGCCACAACTCCTTCATCCCGGTCAACATGGCCGCCCTCCCCGAGTCCATCCTGGAGAGCGAGCTCTTCGGTCACGAGAAGGGGGCGTTCACGGGGGCCGTGGATTCGCGAAGGGGCATCTTCGAGCTGGCCGACGGCGGCACCGTCTTCCTCGACGAGATCGGCGAGATGCCCCTCCAGACCCAGACCAAGCTCCTCCGCGTGCTGGAGCAGCAGGAGTTCCTCCGCGTGGGCGGCCAGAAGCCGATCCAGGTCAACGTCCGCATCCTGGCCGCCACAAACCAGCGCTTGCCCGAGCGCGTGGCCGCCGGCGAGTTCCGCAAGGACCTCTACTACCGCCTCAACGTCCTCCACATCTCCTTGCCCCCCCTTCGCGACCGGTCCGAGGACATCCCTCTCCTCGTGGCCGCCTTCGTCGCCGACGCCAGCAAGCGCCACGACCGGGGTCCCTTCCAGGGAATCTCCGGCGAGGCGATGCGCATCCTCGTCCGGCACCGCTGGCCCGGCAACGTGCGGGAACTCCGCAACTTGGTCGAGAGCATGGTGGTGCTCGCGCCCGGCAAGAAGATCCGCGCCGAGGACATCCCGGCCGACGTGCGCGCGGGCGAAGGCTCCAAGGCCCTGGTCCACGCCTCGACCCCGGCGGCAGGCCCCGCCAGGGCAGACGCTTTGGGCTTGCGGCCCCAGTTCGAGTTCATCTTCCGCACGATGATGGAGATGAAGGTGGACATCGAGGACCTGCGGCGGGAGTTCGACGCCTTCCGCCGCGCCGAGGAAGAGGGGGCGCCCCGCCGGGCGTCGGCCGAGATCGTCTACGAACGGATCCAAGGCGGCTTGCCTGCCGAAGACGATCCCCTGGGGTCGGACCTCGCCTTCGAGGTAGACCCGGCCCCGCCGGCGAGCCCGCCGGCCGAAGCGCCGCGGCCCGACCCGGGACCCGCCGACGGCACCCCCCCCGGCCGCACAGAGCCTCCGTCCCCTCCCGAGGAAGGCCCGCTTCCCTCCGGCGCAGTCACTTACCTGCCCGGCATGACCTTGGACGACATGGAACGAGGGGTCGTGCGGGCAGCCCTGGGCAGTGTGGACGGAAACCGGCGCTTGGCGGCCGAGAGCCTGGGCATCGGCGAGCGGACCCTCTATCGCAAGATCGCCCGACTGGGCCTGGAAGAAGGGCTGAACCCGCCGGAGGGACGAGACGACGCGCCAAGCGCCGGCGAAGACGACCCGCAGGGCGGGAGGGTCGCGGGCTAGGTGCTGCCAGGGGGACTCTAGTCCTCGCAGTCCTGCCCGTCGGCGCGGTCAACGATCCCCTTGGAGATGTCCGCGATCAGCCAGATGATGGCGCCGGCGGCCCACGCCGTCACCGCCGACACTATCGCTTCCGGGGACGGGTCCACGACTGGTCCCACCGTCGCCGTCGCTACCGCGACGATCACTGCGCATCGAGCTCGGCGCCGATACCTTGCGACCTTCTCGACGGCTCCAGCGCTGGTATTCGATCTTGCCATCGTCGTTGACCCCAATCAGGCATTAGGCTAGCCGGCGCCCCCCGCCGCCAGCTTCCGCAGCACCGTGTGGAGGATGCCGCCGTTGCGATAGTACTCCACCTCCACGTCCGAGTCCAGCCGGGCCGTCGCATGGAACTCGATCCGGCGCCCGTCGCTCCGGGTGGCCGTCACCGCGACCGTGCTTCGGCGCGCCAGCCCGTCGGCGACCCCGGAAATGTCGTAGCTCTCGTCCCCCGTGAGTCCCAGCGACTCGCCCCCTTCGCCCTCCGCGAACTGGAGAGGCAGCACGCCCATCCCCACCAGGTTGGAGCGGTGGATGCGCTCGTAGCTCTCGGCGATCACCGCCCTCACGCCCAGGAGCAGCGTGCCCTTGGCAGCCCAGTCTCGGGAGCTGCCTGTCCCGTACTCGCGTCCCGCGATCACGATCAGGGGCGTCCCGGCCGCTCGATAGCGCTCCGCCGCCTCGAAGACCGACACGACGTCGCCGCTGGGGACGTGCCGCGTCCAGCCGCCCTCCTTGCCGTCGAGCAGCAGGTTGCGCAGTCGCACGTTCCCGAAGGTGCCCCGCATCATCACCTCGTGGTTGCCGCGCCGGGCGCCGAACGTGTTGAAGTGGATCGGTGTCACCCCCAGCCCCTGGAGGTACTGGCCGGCAGGCTCGTTCCTGGGAATCGCGCCGGCGGGCGAGATGTGGTCGGTGGTCACCGTCTGGCCCAGCAGGGCAAGTACCCGGGCGTCGCGCACGTCCTCGGGCGCAGGGGCCGCGGGACTCATCCCCTGGAAGAAGGGCGGGTTGCGGATGTAGGTGGATTCGGCGTCCCACTCGTAGAGGCTTCCTTCCTCCGGCAGGGGCAGGGCGCGCCAGTGCTCGTCCCCGTCGAACACCCGCCCGTAGCGCTCTCTGTACATCTCCGGCTTCAGCGACGCCGCCACAGTGTCGCGAACCTCCTCGGGGGACGGCCAGATGTCGGCCAGGAAGACCGGGGCGCCGCCGCGGTCGCGGCCCAGCGGCTCCTCCCGCAGGTCGACGTCGATCCGCCCCGCCAGCGCGAACGCCACCACCAGCATCGGCGACGCAAGGTAGTTGGCGCGCACCAGCGTGTGGATGCGGGCCTCGTAGTTGCGGTTCCCCGACAGGATCGAAGCCACGACCAGCCCGTTCTCCTCGACGGCCTCGGCCACCGGCCCCGGCAGCGGTCCGCTGTTGCCGATGCACGTCGTGCAGCCGTAGCCGACCAGGTTGAACTTGAGCTCCTCCAGGTACCGCATGAGCCCAGCCGCCTCCAGGTAGTCCGTGACCACCTGCGAGCCCGGCGCCATGCTGGTCTTCACCCACGGCTTCGGCTCCATCCCCAGCGCCCGCGCCTTCTTCGCCATCAGTCCGGCGCCGACCATGACGGACGGGTTGGAGGTGTTGGTGCAGCTGGTGATCGCGGCCACCACGATGCTCCCGTCGCCGAGCTCGACTCGCTCGCCGCCCATCTCGATCTCGACGGTGCGACGAGCGCCGGCCTCGGCCCGGGGCCCGGGCTCGGCCCCGTTGCCGGACGCGCTCCCGCGGCCGGACGCGCTCCGGCTGCCGAACCCCGCCGGACGCAGCTTCGGCAGGTCCCTGGGAAACGCCCGGTCGATCTCCGTCAGCGCGATCCGGTCCTGGGGACGCTTCGGCCCCGCCAAGCTGGGCACTACGGTCGAGAGGTCCAGCTCCAGCGCGGTCGTGTACTCGGGGTCGGGGGTGTCGTCGGTGCGGAAGAGGCCCAGTTCCTTGGCCACGCGCTCCACTCGCTCGACGTGGGCCGGCTCCCGCCCCGTGCCCGCCAAGTAGCGCAGCGCTTCGTCGTCCACCGGGAAGAAGCCGACGGTGGCGCCGTACTCGGGGGACATGTTGGCCAACGTGGCCTTGTCCGGCAGGCTCAGCCCCGACAGGCCGGCCCCGTAGTATTCGACGAACCGTCCCACGACCCCGTGGGCGCGGAGCATCTCGGTCACCCGGAGGACCAGATCGGTGGCGGTCGCGCCTTCGGAGAGCGCGCCCTTGAACTTCACGCCCACCACGTCCGGCAGGAGCATGTGGTAGGGCTCCCCCAGCAGCACCGCCTCCGCCTCGATGCCGCCGACGCCCCAGCCCACCACGCCCAGCCCGTTGATCATCGTCGTGTGGGAGTCGGTCCCGACCACCGTGTCCGGGTAGGCCAGCGCACCGCCTCCGTGTTCTCGCCGGTGCACCACCGACGCCAAGTACTCCAGGTTGACCTGGTGCACGATTCCCGTGCCCGGGGGCACGACCCGATAGTTCTCGAAGGCTTCCTGAGCCCAGCGGAGCAGGGCGTAGCGCTCCCGGTTGCGCTCGTACTCTCGGGCCACGTTCTTCTCGAAGGCGTAGCCGGTCCCGAAGAAGTCCACCTGCACCGAGTGGTCGATCACGAGATCGGCCGGGACGCGGGGGTTGATGCGCCGCGGGTCGCCGCCCATCGCCCGGATGCCGTCCCGCATCGAAGCCAGGTCCACGATCGCGGGCACGCCCGTGAAGTCCTGAAGAACAACCCGCGTGGGCATGAACGGGAAGTCGGGGCGGGGACCGTCGGGGTCCCAGGAAGCGACCGCTTCCACGTCCTCGGGCGAGACGTGACCGTCGCCCTCGTTGCGCAGCACGTTCTCCAGCAGGACGCGGATCGAGAACGGAAGGCGGTCGAGCGAGGGAACGACGCCGCTCTCCTCCAGGCGCGCCAAGCGAAAGCAGGACGTGCGGCCTTCCGCCAGCTCGACGGTGGCGAGGGCGCCGAATGGATCGGTGAGACTTGGCACGGCGGAGTCGACTCCTGGCCCAGAGGAACGTTGCGAAGGCTCGGATTGAAACGTAGCCACCAGCGAGTGACACAGTGGCGCGGGACGGCCCCGATCTCAAGGCCATCCCGCCCGTCTCCAAAGCGTCCCGACACCTGCCGGTCGGCCGACTTTACGGACCGGTTCGCCCGCGCTAGACTTCCCCTTCCACAGCGAGCCGAGGTGGCGGAACCGGTAGACGCGAAGGTCTCAAAAACCTTTGCCCTTGCGGGCGTGAGGGTTCGAGTCCCTCCCTCGGCACTTGGGACGACGGGGCCGGCCTGCTGTCCCGCTCGACCCCGGGCGTGCCCGTGCCCGCAACCGGCGCCTCGCCCTGCGACGGGGCAAGCCCCGGCGGCCGCTCGGCGGCTTCGTCTTCGAGCGCTCCCTGGAGACGCGCCGTCCGCAGCTCGCTGATCTGCGCTTGAAGTCGCTCCTCCATGGCGGCCATGTCCTGTCGCAGTCCCTGCTCCATGGCGGCCATGTCCTGCCTCAGCCGCTCCTCCATGGCGCGGAGCTCGCCCAGGAAGACGCTCATGAGGATGCCCAGCACGCCTCCGAAAGCGACCACGACCGAAAGCACGACGCCCACTGGGCTGTTCATGACCTGCCATGCCGTGGTCCAGGTATTCTTCGTTCCAGGGCGCACCGGGACGGGTGGGGGCTCGTCCTGCGCAGCCCGCACGGTTCCGGTCGACACTCCTTCGGACAGTCCACCGTACATGGTTCCCATTCGGCTCCTCCCTCTCCCCCTCGGTTAGGAATATCGGCGCGACGCCCCCGCCCTCGCAAGGTCATCAGGCGCGCGCCCAAGGCTCGGACCTTAAGGTTGAGCTCCCACAACGGGCGTTTCCATGTACGGATCGGCCAGATTTCGGCTAGTCGGAGCAGTGCCGACGGAGACATGGGCGTCGGCGAAGTTGACCGCCATTCCATGAGTGTGTATAATACACACTCGTCGATCTCGGCTCAGTGCGCCTTATGGGAAGACTCGCCATGCGATTCGCCGTCGTCATCCACAAGGACCCGTGCAGCTGCTACGGGGTCACCGTGCCTGGGCTGCCCGGGTGCTTCTCCGCCGGGGAGACGGTCGACGAAGCCGTCGAGTCCGCTTCGGAGGCCATTGCGTGCCACGTCGAGGGCATGCTGATGGACGGGGAAGCGGTCCCCGAGCAGCCGTCCCTGGAAGATCTCCAGGCGAGCGACGACTTCGCCGGCGGCGCCTGGGCCCTCGTGAACGTCGATCTGTCGAAGCTGACCAGCGAAACCAAGCGCGTGAACATCACGATGCCGGCCCGAGTGCTGGCGATCGTGGACGAGGCGGCCGTCAGGGAAGGCGACACGAGGTCGGGCTACTTGGCCCGAGCGGCGCTCAGCTACCTGAAGGACCGCCAGCCCGTCGGTTGAAGTACGCTCGTCCAACGGAGCCTGTGCCGGTCTCGATCTTGCGGCTGCGGTGGCGATAGGAGCCGACGACGCCGTAGCCGCCGTTCACGTTCTGCACTGGATGGACATCGTGGAGGTTGCCTTGATCGCCCGTCGTAAGGAAGGCGTGGAAGTGACGGTCCACCGCAAGCACGTCCAGCATGGGAACCGGACCTGCGCTGTCCACCGCGACTTGGGGGATTGGTCCGTCGAAACGTGTGCCCTGCACGTCGGCGTACCACGCTCTGCCGCAGTTGGAGCAGCTGTCGTATCGCCGCCGCACCCCCATCAGGTACCGATGCGCGGCGGCGCTCTCGGACCACGTTGCGGCCAGCGAATGCGAGCCGTCGTTGCTCGAGAGGGCCGCTCGCTCGATCTTGAAGGCGCCGACGACCCGGGTCTCGCCAAAGGCTCGAACCCGCCCGTCCGCGGTGGCTTCTACGCGGTACGTCGCTCCCGGTTCCAGCACGGCCTCGGGTCGCAGGCAGTACCATGCCTGCCGCACCCCGGTCCCATAAACTATCCGAGGTCCCAGCGAGCCCGGCCATTCGTAGTCGCGACTGCGACGGACGCAGCTGTCGCCGGCGAACCTCGTGCCTGCGGCGGCGGCCCGGGCGCTGTCCCACTCCGCGACGAGAGTCCACTCACCCGAGCCCGGGTCGTGCCGGTGAATGCGGACGCTCACGTTCGCGAGCGCATGGATGGTGAATCCGTCCACGGGCGCGACGTCCACAACATGTCCGATGGAGTCTGGGTTCAGGACTGCGTAGAGCACCAGTTGGTCGCTGAGTCCCGTGGGTTGCAGCGGAAGCTCCTCGCAGGCGCCAAGAACCACGGCCAGCAGGCCAAGGCCGGCAAGACGGTTGGTGGTCGTCATCTTCGCTGGTCTCCTTGTTCGCTCAGGTCAGAACTTGAAGTCGATGCCGATCGTCGGAAGGAGCGGCAGCTGCTGCTCGTGCTCGAAGACGTAAAGACGGTCCGCGTCGTCGAGAGCGTGCCCGAAGCCGGCGAACTGGTAGAACAGAACGTTGGTGCGCCCCGTCACGTTGACGACGGACAGGTAGGGCGCGATATCCCACGCGCCCCACCGAAAAGCGTACTTCGCCGCCACGTCGAAGCGGGCATAGGTGGGAAGGCGACCCTGCAAGTCCGACCAAACGGTGAAGAAATCCCCAGTGGTCAGCAGGGTTCCCTCTCTGCTTGTGCGCCCGCCGAGACGCTGATTTGGATCGAAGCGCAGGTTGGTGTAGTCTCCGGCCGGGTACCAAAACGGTCCGCCGGTTCCAACGGTCGCCCGAAGGGAGACGCCAAAGCCGCCGGGCAAGTCGGCCGCCACAAGCCCCTCGACTTCGTGGCGCCGGTCCCAGTGTGGACGGTATTCTTGGCCTCCGGCGCCGTCGAGGGCCACGCTTGCCCACTGGTACGACAGCCATCCCCGGACGGGACCCGCGTGCTTCTGCACCATCAAGTCCACGCCATAGGCGTTGCCGTCGTGAAACTCCATCGTCCCCGGGTCGCGGGAGATCCCGGCTCGCCAATGCGGCAGACCTCTGAACCGACGGGTCCATCCGGCTGCGGAGGCCGTCCAGTCTTGTCCCCGCCATGCGTCCAGCGCCAAGCTCGCGCCGTTGGCTACGGAGGCAGGCTGGTCCCTGCCGTGAACAAACCACGTCGGCGCGCCTGGTTCGCGGGCGTAGGCGTCCCGGAGCACCGACAAGAACTGGTACGTGCGGTCCACGCTGGCGCTGACGGCGAACAACGGGGTGCGCAAGCGAACCGAAAACCGCGGCTCGACGAAGTTGCGCCCGGACTTGCTCTCGAGGCCCGCGCGGATCCCCGGAGCGAACCGCACCGGTCCCAGCCACGCTTCCATCTCCGCGAACGCGGACGCGTGGAGGTAGGAGCGAGAAAGGTCGCCCGTGAAGGCGGCCCCCTCCCCAAGGCTTTGCAGACGCACAGGGCCGCCTTCGACGGCGACTCCTGCCCGGCCGCCCGTCCGCTCGCCACGCAGCGTGAGCCCGACGCGCGCTCCCGCCACCGATACGCTGCTGACGCTCGTCGGGTTGGTGGGCGTGCCTCCGAACGCCTGTCTTGCCCGGTAGCGGCTGTAGTATGCGGTCACGTTGCCGGTCGTGCGGTTGTCGCGCACCCACGACCAAGACGCCGAAGACGTGAGGTTCGCCCACTTCGCACTGAAGGATTCATGTCCTGCGCCGCCGGATTGAAAGTCCCACGCGTAGTAGTCGTCGGACGCGAAGATCGACCAGCGCAGTCGGTGCTCTTCGGCAGGATACGCCTCGATGCCGAAGTTTAGGTCGTGGAAGGAGTACGGGACGTTGATGCGCGCCAGGTCGACGAACGCCTTGCGTCCGGCCGCGAGCCACCGAACGCCGCCCCAGGGCAGCGTCCCGTCTGCGGCGAGCCGTCCGCCGAGCAGGCTGAGCCCGCCCGACAGGTTGACTCCGCCCGGACCGCCGGCTCGCTGACGTGCGGACACCAAGCCGGAAAGAGCGCCGCCGTGCCGGGCGGGGATTGATCCTCGGTAGAACTCGGTGGACTCGACGACGTCGACGTTGAAGGAGCCGAAGTAGCCGTACATGTGGTACGGCGCGAAGACGGGAGCGCCGTCCAGAAGCACGGCCACTTGGTCGCTGCCGCCGCCTCTCACGAAGAGTTCGCCCGTGTAGTCGTTCACGCTGGTAACGCCGGCCAAGGCCTGGAGGCTGCGGAAGACGTCGGGCTCGGCCAGGGCCGGCACGGCCTTGATCTCGGCCTGCGTGACGCCGACCGCCCCGACTGCGACCTCGCGGTCGAAGATGAGCCGGTGAAGCTCCCTGGACGTCATCTGCCGCTCGACGTGGACGGTCAGCGCCGGCAAGGAGATCGCGGTGCGTTCCAGCCTGAGCTCGACGACGGCGCCTGCGGGAGGCGCGGCAACGATCGTGTCCAGGTCGGCGTACCCGAGCCGCGTGGCCACGATCCGAACGCGGCCGCTCGTCCCTTCGCTGGTCGCCAGCCCCTGGCGGTTGGTGGTCCGCGTCGCCGAGTACTCCGGGAAAGCGACGAGCACGTCGCTCAACGGTTCACCCGAAGTGCGGTCCAAGGTGCGAACCGCCCAGGCCCCCGACGTGGGGACCTGGGCATAGCTCGCCGCCGCCAGGAAGGCCAAGCACGTCGCCGAGCCGGCCAGCCCGAAGACTGCTGCGAGACGTTTCATTGTTCGCTCCTTGCCTACCAAGTAAGTGCGACTTCGGAGCGAACGCGGGCGCCAACCGACAGGACGTAGGTTCTGGGCCCGTTCGCGAACGTCACGACAGCCGAGCCGAGGTCGTCGTTCCAGATTGGATCGAGTTCGACGGCCCAAACCTCGAAGTTGGCTCCTCCCGGCTTGGGCGAAACGGGGAGCATTTCTTGCGCGGGATCGACCGTGACCCACTTTCCGTCTCTGACGCTCCCGTAATCTGCGCTTCCGGTTACGAGTGTTCCGTCGGAGTTGATGTATCCCACGGTGATTCGTACTTCTTCACGTCCCCATTCCGTGTTGTAGCGCGACCTGAAGCCAATCAGGTCCGTAGGCGAATACGTCACCAATGGATCGTAGTGAGGGTGTCCCGCCACGTTGCCCTCACGGACCAACCCAATGGAACCCAGCAGGTGGTTTCGGGCCGCGGCCAAGTCTTCCTCGGATTCGAACGACCCATAATCCAGCGTCAAGGGTTCGGTGTCACCCACCTTGTACGTCCACACCACGGCCGCCTCGCCGTCGTCGGGGTCCTGGATGACTGCTCCGGGCATGTCGGCTTGGTGGCCAATTCGAGTTCCCCAGTTCTCTCTGGGAGCCACGTAGAAGAACGCGCCGTACCGCTGGATGTGGCTCATCTCGGTTGCCTCCTCTCGGCGTCCGCTGGCCTCGTGGACCGCGAAGTCGAGTACGTCCGGGTCCCACGAGCCTGCGACTCCGATGTTGGGACTACCTCTCCAGGTCAGCCGGTGTTCTCGAAGTGGTACCGAGATCACCAGTTGGGCCACCTCGTCGAGCCGGGCGACCCTAGCCAGGAACTCGCCTTCGTCGGTGCCAAGGGCGCCGGCGCTTCCGGCTAGCAGACCCCCGCCTTCGGGGCTGCCGAGGTAGTCGCCGAGGACCAGCTGGTGCTCTACTTGGGTGGAGGCTCGCATGGCGGCGAGGATATGCTGCCGGGCGTCGGGGGACGCCAGCCCGCGGGCCAGGGCACCTGCCACCTGGGAGAGCGGGGGCTCCGCGTCCAGCGCGTGAGCGAACGGCTCGTCGCCGGGTGTCGCGACGGGATGGGTTGCGTCGGCGCAGGCCGTCGTGAAGACGGCGAGCGCGATCAGGAACAGCTTGTTGCTTCTCATGGGACGACTCCTGGGTGGTGCGCCGTCCAGAACAGGCCGGATGCCCGTCTCCGGGGGTCGCTTGTACCCCTGGATACTCCAGGTTCCCGAAAAGGTTCCATCGTTGTCGGAGGGGCCGATGCGATCCAGGCGAGGAGCGAATGGAGTCGAGCCCGAGGAAGCGGGACTGCGTGGCGGTGGCGCGGCAGGTTGAGCGAGGGAGCACTGACGCCGACGGCGGGCGCGGCGCGGCTGGGGGAGACGCGACGGCACATGAGCGTCTGACGCGGCGGTTCGGGGATGAGGGCGACGGGGCAACCGTCAAGGCGCTGGGGCGCCCGACTGTCCCACGTCACCGCTCCCTGTCCGAAGCCACAAGAGCCCGGACGCGACCATCCGTGGCGCAAGCAGATCCCGTGAGGAGGTCGAGCGGGCCATGGCCAAGTGGGAGCGCCGCATCGCCCGGCTCGCCGCTTCCGGTGCCTTTCGACGGTCGCGCCCGCCCCGCTTCCGCCGGAGCGCAGCGATGACTGGCCAGCCAGGCGGGCGGTGTGACGGGTCCCCCGTGCGTTGGCAGCGACGAGGTCCGCCGTCCTCCCGTCCGTAGTAGGCGTGTTGCTGGAGATCGTGCCCCTGTGACCGGAAAGATCGCCCCTCCACCAACCCCCACCCGGAGCAACGCTCGTGCGGTTCCCGTTCGCCGTCGGCCTAAGTCTCGATAAACACAGGTTGCAGCATCTTGTCAGCCGGGTTGCGAGGCAATCGTCGCCCGGCGCTGGAGTGCCCGTATCACATGAGGCATCGCGAGAAGCCTCAGGTAGCGGTCGTTGGCGTGATTCTGGATGACGAGACCGTTCTCCCATCGCCCAATGGTTGCCTCGCCAAGGCCGGTGACGTGGGCGAAGGCGGCCCTCGTCATGCCGTATCCGCGTCGGATCGACCGAATGTCGGCGGGCGACAACACGCCTAGGTGCCGACAGATCGCTTCGTGGCGGAGCCGTTCGCCGTGCTGGTCGATGTACTGGAGGTCGCAGGCCGCACACGTGCGGACGGGCACGTACACGGGAATCCGAGACTTGAGGTCGCCGGATCCCCACGTCATCACGTCGTCGACCCATCGGGTGACGACTTCTTCGCCGTCGCACTGGGGACAGGGATCGGCGACGGTGGCGGCCGAGCCACGGGGCGCTGGCGCGGTGGATTCCATGATTCGTCTATCACTCCGTCTGGCCAGCACGGCCAACTGATGCCGGGTGGCGGCGTCGATTCCCAACAGTTCGGGTCAAGGGCCGAGTGGATGGCTCCCGCCCGCCGCGCCTACTCCTCCGCCACGGGCGCGACCGCCTTCAGCACCTCCCGCGTCAGGTCCCAGCGGTTGAAGCCCTGGCGGCCGTAGTCCAGCCCCCGCCGGACGATCACCAGGTCGTGAGTGGGGACGACGACCACGTACTGGCCCCGGTTCCCGGCCGTCGAGTAGGCGGTGGCAGGCACGTCGGTGCGGTCGTCGGGGACCAGCCACCACTGGCCGCCGTAGAAGTTGCCGCGCTCGGCGGTGGAGGGTGCAGGCGTCCGCGCGAAGTCGATCCAGTCTTCGGAGATGATGCGCTCGCCGTTCCACACGCCGCCGTTCAGGTAGAGGAGGCCGAAGCGGGCCAAGTCGCGGGCGTTGGTGTACACTTGGCTGCTCAAGATGAAGTCGCCGAAGCGGTCCACGCTCAAGTAGGTGCTGCGCATCCCGATCCGGTCCAGCAGGGCGGTGCGGGGGAAGGCCAGGTAGTCGTCCCCCAAGGCCAGCTTCATGGCGTAGACGCCCAGCAGCGTGTCGTAGTTCTCGTAGTCCCAGTTGGCGCCCGGCTCCCGGACGAGCGCCCTGTGGCGCGCCCCGACGACGGAGCTGGCGCCGGCCCAGTAGGACATCCCCGAACCGACGGCGTACTCCATGCCGCGGTTGTCGACGGGGTACAAGCCGCTGGACATGTTGAGGACGTGACGCAAGGTGACTTGCGACCGCGGGTCGGTCTCGGCGGCGTCGGCCTCGGGAAGCCAGTCGAAGCCCAGGGGGGCGTCCAGCTCCAGCCGTCCCTGGTCCGCCAGGATGCCGATGAGCGTGACCGCGATGCTCTTGGCGGTCGACCAGGTGCGGGTGCGGGTGGTCATCTCCACGCCGGGGGCGTAGCGCTCGTGAACGATTCGGCCGCCGTGCACGACCAAGAGGCTGAGCGTGACCTGCTCCGGCGACTCCCGCTCGAAGGCCCACGTCGAAGCCGCGTCGAGAGCGGCGGCGTCCACCCCGTCGGGCCACGACTGCTCCGCCACCATGTCCCCGTCGGGCCAAGGGATCTCGGCGGGGTCGCCCGGGGGCGGCGCCATGTCGAGGACGGGCAGGCTCTCGATGTCGTCGAAGCTCTGGTCGGGCGCCATGATCACGCAGCCCAGCCCGTCGCGGAACGCCGCCCGCATCGTCGGAACGTACCCGGGCGCACCGATGGCGACGGCCTTGCGCTCCCACTCCACCTCGTAGTCGCCGCCTTCCGCACTCCCGACCGCCGTGCCCAGCCGCCCTCGGATGTAAGCGATCTCCTGCTCGAAGACCTGCTCCAGCGTGCGATTCGACGTGAACAGCCCGTTGCAGAGGAAGATCGCCTGCATCCCCCGAGCGATCATCTCCCGGTTGAACCGCCAGTAGTCGTAGGACTCCTGCTGCTGGGGCGCGACGGCTTCGGCGGGCGCGGCGCTCTCGCCGCCGGCGGGCGCAGGAGCCTCCGCGTCGGCAACGCAGGCGGCCTGCACGAAGAGGGCGAGGAAGGCAGCAGAGGCTGGAGGCTTCATGGTGCGGGTCTCCTGGAGAAGTGGGTCGGACGAGGGGCGGGCGCGACAAGGGGATCGTAGAGGGTGTGCCGGAGGGCATGCTACGGCGCCGCGGCTTGGGCGAGCAAGACCGCGGCCCCGGCGGGTTCGTCCGACTGCTTCGCTGCGCATCAGAAAGACCGGGCGCGCCCTACGGAGCCTGCTGCCTCCGCATCACCAGGTGCTCCCCGGCTCCGTCCAGGGTCAGCAGCGCCACGTCGCCCGATGCGAGGTTGATCTCGCCGTGCCAGACGTAGCCGGTCGGGACGCCGCCCGGGGTCTCCGCGTCTTCGGCCAGCACGGCTTCGAAGCGCACCGACAGCGCTACCACTCCGGCCTCCGCGGACAGGTCGCGGAGGACATGGACGGGTCGGTCGCCTCGCATCCCCTTCGGGAAGAGGGTGTCGCGGACGACGGGCCGGCCGTCGACGGCCACATCCAAGGCGAAGGGCGCCAAGGCCCGCGTGCACTCCCGGGGGCTCCGCATGTGGACGGGAAGGGTTGCCAGCTCCTCGTCGGTGCGAGTTCGGCACGCCTCGACGGGCACGCCCGCAACTCGCCACGACAGTCGGACGATCGGGTCGTCGGCGCCGAAGTCCATCGGCGCGCGGGACAGCCATGCGACGCCGCCGGTCATCGCAATGGCCAGGAGGGCGGCCCCGGCTCGCCTAGCGGTCAAGACGCGGCTCCGTCGGCTTCGCACTCCGCACCCACCTCGAACTGCCGTTCCGCCCGCGCGGCGTCCATCGCCCGCACGCTCGACCAGAACCGCGCCACCCTGTCCCGCAGCACCCTGGCCTCGCCCGCCCCGGCGTAGACCACGTCGATCCGGCGGCGGTCCACCCGCTCCTGGAGCTCGGCTTCGCGCCCGTTGTGGACGCGCTCGTCGAACCACTTGACGCCTTCGCGGCTTCGGCAGTCCCTCGGAGGGCAAGCTGCCACGAGCACGCCTCCGGCACCGGCCCGGACCAGGTACTCGATCACGGAGGTGTGAAGGCTGCCCACGCATCCCACGGGGAAGATCCGCGCCGCGGGGACGGCCGCGGACGCAGCCGATCCGGCGGGTCCGTCGACGTCGGCGAGTCCCAGCGGGCGGAGCGACTCCAGCGAGCCGACCGACCCTGCCGCTCCGTGCATGCATCCCACGATCACCACGTCGCTGGGACCGGGCCGCGCCTCGGCCAGGAACTCCCGCGTTCGGGCCAGCTGGTCCCGCCCCGTCCGTCCGTCGGGCCCCACGCCCATGGGCGCGCACGACCCTGCGCAGACGCCGCAGCTCACGCACTTGGCCGTATCCACCCAGCCGACCAAGCCGTCGCGTCCGTCGTCCCGTTCCACCATGGAGATGGCTTCGTAGGGACAGTCCTGGAAGCACTGCTCGCAACCGGTGCAGTGGCGCGGGTTCACCCACGAAGGCGAGGGCGCCTTCTCCGCCCGCGGCTTGGTCAGGAACGGAACCAGAAGGGCCGCTGCGACGATCGATCCGCCCGCGACCCAGACCCAGCCGGCCGCCATGGTCCGGGTCGCAGGCAACCAGAACCCGTAGACCCAGTCGGCAGGCACGACCGAGGGAAGCTTCAGCAAGTCCGCCTTCGGGCCCAGCGGAGGCGGCCACGCCACGGCTGCAATGGCCAGGCAGCCGACCGCGCCCCACAATAGCCGCTTGGGCGGAAGCAGCTGCGCTCGCGCCAGCCGCGACACGTGCACCCAGAGAAAGAGGGCGATCCCCACGGGCGCCGCGATGTGGGCGAACAAGTTCATGAAGAAGAACGCGTCCGGCAGGGGCGCCTCGCCGGTGAACGCCCGGCCCAGGGGCTCGGAGAAGACGGGCAGCGCGTCCAGGATGCGGGCGCCCTCGGCGGCGAGAACTTGGCCGTGGACGTCCCACGCCATGACGTAGCCGGTCCAGCCGCAGACGAAGAGGATGCCCAGGAGCACGCCCCCCGACACCCATGCCAGCGCCCGCGGACCCCAGGTGCGGCGCTGGGCGAACATCCGAAAGCCGTGGAGGACCGCCGCCACGACCGCCAGGGCGGACGCGTAGCGATGCATCCCCCGAATCCACCGCCCGCCCCACCACTGCGCGTCGATCGCCGCCACCGACTCGTGGGGCGCGCCGATCCGGTAGAAGAGGAGCAGATACGCCCCCGTCGCCAGGAGGACGCCGAAGCAAGCCACCACCAGCGCGCCCGAGTGGTAGAGCGGGTTGAAGCGCCAGGTGTACAGCGCGTTGAACGCGGCGTCGAGACGGGCGAGCGCTCGGAGGCCGGGGTTCGCGGCAGCCGGGGAGCTGCCCGAAGCCTGAGGGCCGCCCGCCGGTGGGTGGTTGCTCGCCGCCCGGGAGCCGCCCTCCGGTGGGTGGTCGCCCGCCGCCCGGGAGCCGCCCGGCGGTGGGTGGTCGCCCGCCGCCTGAGAGCGGTCCCCCGCCTGAACGCCGCCGGCCGCCTGATAATCGCTCGCCGCCAAGCGGGACGCGGCCTCCCGCCCGGATCGCCCGCCACGCTTCCCACCTTGCCCCTCCCCAGCAATATTCATATCATCATGATAATAGGACGAATGCCGCAGGCAACCCCGTGATCCTCTCCCAGACCGCCGTGTACGCCCTTCGAGCGATGCTTCACTTGGCCGAGCGCCCCGACGACCAGCCGGTGCCGGTGGGCGACGTCGCGGCCGCGCTGGACGTTCCGCGCAACTACCTGTCCAAGATCCTCCACGTCCTTGCCCGGCGCGGCCTGCTCCGGTCCGTCCGTGGACCCGGCGGCGGATTCAGCCTCGCCCGTCCGCCCAGCCGAACGACGCTGCTGGAGGTGGCCGCCCACTTCGACGACATGGACCGCGAGCGCTGCCTGCTGGGCCGCCCCGAGTGCCGGGACGACGATCCGTGCCCGGCCCACGGCCAATGGAAGGAAGTCGCCGCCGCCCTGCACGCCTTCTTCCGCAACACCACCATCGCCGACCTCGCCCGCGGCGCGACGAAGACTCGCCCGCGCCACCAACAGGAGGCCGACTCGTGACCGACCACGACGACACTGGCGCAAAGGCGCCGGACCCCGCCGACGTTCCCTTCCTCCAGCGGCTCTACGACCGGCCCTTCCTGCTGCTGGCGCTGGGCTTGGCCGTCATGCTGATCCTCTTCACCGGCTGGGGGCTGTGGGAGGTGCTGACGCTCCCCGAAGCCACCCTGCCGTAAGGAGCTGGCGCAGATGTACCAAACGGGAATGACCCCGCCGCAAGGCGTCTGGTGGAAGCCGGCGCACAAGTCCGAGAAGGTCTGGGCCACGGTGGCCTTCGTCTGGTGCATGGTGCTCTTCGCCATGATGCCGGTCTGGCACCTTCGCGGAGGCCAGAACCCCTCCGGAATCCGCGCCAAGGTGGATCCGACCGCCTTCCAGGCCAGGGTCCAGGAGTTCATCCGCGACTACCAGGTGGGCACCGACAACGGCTTTCCGGTCGTGGCGCCGCCGCCGGGCAGCGACGTGTACATGATCGGCCAGATGTGGGCGTGGCTGCCGGTGCTTCAGCTCGAGAAGGACGTCGAGTACACTCTGCACCTCTCGTCGCTGGACGTGAACCACGGCTTCAACCTGTATCCGTTCAACGTCAACTTTCAGGTGGTTCCAGGATACGACTACGGACTGCGCATCGTGCCGACCGAGGCCGGCGAGTACGGCGTGGTCTGCAACGAGTTCTGCGGCGTCGGCCATCACTTGATGGTGGGGAAGGTGATCGTCACCGACTCGGAGACGAACGTCGCCTCCCGACCGGCCGCCGGGGCGGAAGGCGGCGCCAGATGAACCCGTTTCGCAAGTGTCCGACCACCGGGCTGAGCGTGCACAAGGACGCCGACGCCCTGATCAAGGCCAACGCGGTGGCAGCCACGGTGGCGCTGCTGATCGGCGGCGTCACGGCGGTGCTCGTGCTGCTGACCCGGTGGCAGGCCGTTCATCTCCTGAGCGACGTGTGGTTCTACCGCATCCTCACCGTCCACGGGATGAACATGCTGATCTTCTTCATCCTGTTCTTCGAGATGGCGGTCCTCTACTTCGCGTCCGCCGTGCTGCTCAACTCCCGCGTGGCCGCGCCGAAGACGGGGTGGGTCGCGTTCGCTCTCATGCTGGCGGGCGCCGCAATGGTGGAGTGGGCCATGTTCACGGGCAGGGCGGACGTCCTGTTCACCTCCTACGTGCCCCTGAAGGCGCATTGGAGCTTCTACCTGGGCGTGATCCTCTTCGCCGTGGGCGCAATCTTCGTGACCACGATCTTCTTCGCGACCCTGGTGGTCGCCAAGCGGGAGAAGACGTATTCGGGGTCGGTGCCCCTGGTGACCTTCGGGGCGATGACGGCGGCGATCATCGCGGCGATCACGCTCCTCCACGGCGCGGCGATCTACATCCCCACCTTCCTCTGGTCGCTGGGCCTCATGGAGGTGGACCCGCAGGTGTACCGACTGGTCTGGTGGGGGCTGGGCCACTCGTCGCAACAGATCAACGTCGCCGCCATGGTGGCGATCTGGTACCTGCTGGGCGGGCTCACCGTCGGCGCCGTGGTGGTGAACGAGAAGATCAGCCGCACGGCCTTCGTCCTGTACATCCTGTTCATTTCCATGGCGTCGGCGCACCACCTGCTGGTGGACCCGGGGTTCGGCCCGTCGTGGAAGATCGTGAACACGTCGTACTTCATGTACATGGCGGTGCTGGCGTCGATGCTCCACGGCTTCACCGTGCCGGCGGGCGTCGAGCTGGGGATGCGCCTTCGGGGCTTCACGCAAGGGTTGTTCGGCTGGCTTCGGCGCGCGCCCTGGCACGACCCGGGCTTCTCGGCGCTGTGCCTCTCCGTCGTGGTGTTCGGATTCGTGGGCGGAATCACGGGCGTGACCTTCGGCACCGAGCAGATCAACATCATCGCGCACAACACCTTGCGAATTCCCGGCCACTTCCACGCGACCGTCGTCAGCGGCACCGCGATGGCCTTCATGGGCGTCACCTACTACGTGATTCCGCTGATCTTCCGGAAGAAGATCGCCTTCTACGGCTTGGCGAAGTGGCAGCCGTGGGTGTTCAGCGCCGGAATGCTCGTGTTCTCTATGGCGATGACCTTCGCCGGAACCTTCGGCGTTCCGCGCAGGCACTGGGACGTCACCTTCTCCGGCGCGCCCTTCGGCGTCGAGTACTCCGCCGCCGTGGACTTGCTGTTCGCGGTCATGGCTGCCGGAGGGCTGGTCGCGGCAGTGGGCGGCGCCATGTACATCGTGGTCACCGTGTCGTCGGTGTTCTTCGGCAAGCCGCTGGGCGACGAAACGACGGAGTCGGCCCTTGCGGGCGCCGTGCCGCCCGGTCTCTACACGCGCCCGTTCACGGAGCTTCCCGCCCGGACGCCGAAGCTGAAGGAACACGGCAAGCTGGGGACGATGCCGGGCACGATGATCCTCGTCGGCGTGTTCCTGCTCGCCTTCGTCGTCTACTACTTCGCCAACTGGAAGCTCCTGTCGGCGATGTGGCAGATCGGGTGACGGCGGAACTCGGGCCTCGCGGGGCGCCGAAGATCCTCCGACCCCAGGACAGATGGCCCGTCGGGGCGGCCGCGTTCATCCTGGCCGTTTCCGCCGCGTGGTGGGGATTCGCGCTCTTCGCGGTTCCCGGCGCCCCCGAGTGGCTCGACCGCGCCCGCGCCGTCTGCTTCAACGTCGACGAGAGCGGCCTGCCCGACGCGAAGGGCTGGCTGCTGCTGATCGGACAGCCGCCGGCGATGCTGCTGGCGCTGTACGCTGGGTGGAGCGGCCAAGTGCGCGACACTTGCCGCCACCTTGTCCGCTCTCCCGCCCGACGACGCCTGATCGTGGGCGCAGGTCTGGCGGTTGCGGCCTTTCTGGCGACCGCCGCGGCCCAGGTGGCCAGCCTTCGCCTCCCGCCCCCGGCGCTGGCGGCCGGCTTCGGAGCGACCGGCGACGAACTCCTGCCCGAGACCTACCCCCGCCTCGACCGCCCGTGGCCCGGGACCGAAGGGCTGGTGGACCAGCGCGGCGCCGCCTTCTCGCTGGAGAGCCTCGAAGGCCGACCGGCGTTCGTCACCTTCGCGTTCGGCCACTGCGCCACGATCTGCCCCATCGTGGTGCGCAACTCGCTGGAAGCGCGGCGGTCCGTGGCGTCCCAGCGGGATGCCGATGTCGAGACGGCGGTCGTGGTGTTCACGCTGGACCCTTGGCGCGACACGCCCAGCCGCTTGCCGGTCCTTGCGGAGCGCTATGGGCTCGACCCCGCGCGGGACTTCTTGGTCGGCGGCGCCCCGGAAGCCGTGACGCCCGTGTTGGACGCTTTCGCCATGGCCCACCAGCGCGACCCCCGAACCGGCGACGTCGTTCACCCGCCGCTGGTCTACGTGGCGGAGAGCGACGGGACGTTGGCCTACGCATCCACGGGCGCGACGGTCCATCTTGTGCAGCTGGCGGGCAGGACCGCCGGCCGAACGAACGACGCGACCCCGATAGGCCGCTGACGTGCACATGCAGGGAACGTCAAGACGATGAGGGTCGTCACGTGGAACGTCGACCGGGCCACTTACTGCAAGAACACCCAGCTCTCGGCGGCAAAGTGGAAGGCGTTCCTGCGGATGTCGGCCGACATCGCCATGCTCCAGGAAGTCTACAACATCCCGCAGTGCGTTCGCGACCGCTACCACGTCAAGTACGTGAAAGTACGCTACTTCACAGGAGGCTGCGCCAAGTTCGGGACCGCTGTGCTCGCCAGGAAGCCCGATTGGAAGATCGGGGCAGAAGCGACGTGGAGCTCGGAGCACGACTGGGTCAACCGGATCCAGCAAACGTTCCCCGGCTGGCTGGTCGGGCGTCAAGTCGAGAGCGCTTCGGGCGACCGCTGCACGGCCGTGTCAGTACATGCGCTGGCTGTTCCGGTTGAGCGCCGGGAAGGAACTCACGCGCTCTGCGAGATACTGGACGGCGTCGACGTCGCTCCTGTCAAGCTGCAAAACAACCCGACGCTGTGGTTCACGGAAATACTGTGGTCGCTGCTCAAGGGAGCCAAGATAGACAAAGCCGCGAGCTGGATCGTTGCCGGCGACTTCAACAGTTCCATACTGTTCGACAAGCCCAAGAACCGAGGCAACGGCGAGATCGTCGAAAGGCTCAACGCCTTGGGGCTCTTCGACTGCGTCGTCGAGCGCCATGGAGAGCGCAAGCCCACATATCGCGCCAAGACCCATCCGCACCTGGTGCCGGTCCATCAACTGGACTACGTGTACGCGAACGCACCGTTGCTCGACCGCCTGACCGACGTCGCGGTGGGAGGAGACCTGCCGGCAGGGGAGAAGGGGCTCAGCGATCACCTTCCCGTCGTGTGCGACTTCGGAGACGCCTGACAAGTCGGGCTCCCCCACCAGATCGGCCAGCAGCATGTCCGGTTGGGACTGAAGCGCTCGCGCCCGGCCAATTCCGCTTCCCGTCCCCCGCTCCCGGGGCTACCTTTTGCGGGGCGGAGAACCCGCCGCGACGCGGCCCGGACCGCCCGGACCCGGCCGCCCCCCTGGCCGTTCCAAGGGCGGTCCGGCACTCATTTCGGAAGAGAGGAAGCGAGGGAAGCCGATGAACATGAAGAAGATGGCGGCCGCCGGCCTGCTGGCGACGGGGGTCGCGGTGGTGCTGGTCGCCGGAAGCAGGTCCACGGACGAGGGGGCGGCGAGCTACTCGGCCCAGCCAGCGGCCGCCGGCGACGGTCCTGCGGTCCACGTCTACAAGACGGCGACGTGCGGGTGCTGCGCGAAGTGGGTCGACCACCTGCGGGAGGCCGGCTTCGCCGTGACGGTCGAGGACACGAGGGAGTTGATGGCCGTCAAGCGGCGCGAGGGAGTCCCGACGGACCTCAGCTCGTGCCACACGGCGCTGGTGAACGGCTACGTCGTGGAGGGACACGTGCCCGCGTCGGTGGTCCACGCCTTCCTGGAGGAGGCCCCTGAAGCGCGGGGCCTCGCAGTCCCTGGAATGCCGATCGGATCGCCGGGGATGGAGGGCCGGCACGCGGAAGCCTACGACGTGTTCGCCTTCGACGCGGACGGCGAGCGGACCGTCTTCCGCCACGTCGAGCCGTAGCCAGGCCGTTCGCCACATTGGGCCCGCTGGGCATCGCAATCCAGCGCCGCTTTCGGGCGTCGCCCGGTTCGCCCGAAGCGTCCGACAGCCCTAGAATGAGAGTTCGTCGCCGGACCATGGCGCAGGGCAGCCCTCGCGGTCGAGCCCGGGCCACCCGTCCCCCTCGCGATCTTCCACCTTCCGCCAAGAGCGGCGGCAGCCCGAGCCCCCTGGGCGCCATGCCCAGGCGGCCCCTCCCTGGAGCGCCATGTCCGAGATCGACCACCCGAAGAGCACCCTGACCGTCACCGACAACCGAACGGGACGGCAGTACGAGCTGGACATCCTGGAAGGCGACGTAGTCCGGGCCATGGACCTGCGGCAGATCAGGGTCCGGGACGGCGACTTCGGGATGATGGCGTACGACCCCGGCTTCACCAACACGGCGTTCACCACCAGCCGCATCACCGACGTCAAGGGGAGCCGAGGCGTCCTGGAGTACCGGGGCTACCCCATCGAGCAGCTGGCCGACCGGGCTTCGTTCCTGGAGGTCGCGTACCTGATCCTGAAGGGGGAGCTGCCCACGCCGGCGCAGCTGGACGGCTTCGTGCACGACGTGACGTTCCACACCTACGTCCACGAGAACGTCCTCACGATCCTGAAGGGGTTCCGCTACGACGCCCACTCCATGGGCATGATGATCTCGACCGTCGCGGCCCTCTCCACCTTCTACCCCGAAGCCAAGGAGGTGGACGACCCGGAGAACCGCTGGATACAGATCAACCGGCTGATCGCCAAGATGCCGACCCTGGCGGCCTTCGCCTACCGCCACCACCGGGGCCTGCCCTACGTCTACCCGGAGAACGAGCTCTCCTACGCGGCCAACTTCCTCAACATGCTCTTCCGAATCGGCGGACGGGAGCACCAGCCGAACCCGACGCTGGAGCGCGCGCTGGACGTCCTCTTCATCCTCCACGCCGACCACGAGCAGAACTGCTCCACGACGGCGATGCGGGTGATCGGAAGCTCGCGGGTCGATCCCTACTCCGCGCTGGCCGGCGCCATGGCCGCCCTCTACGGCCCGCTCCACGGAGGGGCCAACGAGGCGGTGCTGCGGATGCTCGCGGAGATCGGGACCACCGACAACATCCCCGACTTCATGGAGAGCGTGCGGCGGGGAGAGCGCCGGCTGATGGGGTTCGGCCACCGGGTCTACAAGGCCTACGACCCGCGGGCGGCGATCATCAAGCGCACTGCGGACGACGTGTTCGCGGTCACCGGGCGCAACCCGCTGCTCGACATCGCGCTGGAGCTGGAAAAGATCGCCCTCGGCGAAGAGTACTTCGTCAAGCGGAACCTCTACCCGAACGTGGACTTCTACTCGGGGCTGATCTACCAGGCGATGGGCTTTCCGGTGGAGCTCTTCCCGGTCCTCTTCGCGATCCCGCGAACGGTGGGATGGCTCGCCCAGTGGCAAGAGATGATCGTGGACCGGGAACAGAAGATCGCCCGCCCGCGACAGGTCTTCCTGGGGCCGAAGCGCCGAGAGTTCGTCCCCCTGGAGGAACGGTAGCCGGGTGGCCGGGGCGTTGCGCAGCGGAGATGGACGGTCCAGCCGCCTGGGGCGCGGCCGCCTCCGGACGTTGTCCGTCCTCGTGATCGGCCGGCGCGGCGCTCTCGGCCTGCGCTTGGCGGCGTGGGCGCTGGCTCTGGCGCTGGCGTCGGCCGGCTGCGGCGCGGGCCGAAGCATGGGCAGCCCGCTCGAAGGCTCCGGCGGCGAGTCCGACGAGATCGAGATCCTGGTTCGCAACGACAACTTCAGCCAAGTCACGGTCTACACTGCGCGCAGCGGCGCGTACCGCAGGCTGGGGATCGTTCCCGGCAAGGGCGAATCCACCTTTCGGACCGAGTGGTACCTTCCCGACATCCAGCTTCGGGTCAGGTTCCTCGCGGGACCCGACTTCTTCACCGAGAGACTTCCCGTCAGCCCAGGCGAGCTGCTGGAGCTGATCATCCCCGCCCGCGACTAGGCGCCAGCGCGGGTTGGGGGCCACCGGCGGCCGCCGGCGGGACCGCCGATCCACAGCGCCGGGAGACCACGATGCGAACCGATTCGCCTTCGCCGCTTCCTCGCTTCTTCCCGGCGTCCGCCGCCGCGTGGTGGCTCGCCGGGGTCGGGGCGTTCGTCGCCGGAGCGGAAGCCCAGCAGCCCGAGGCGCGCACCTTCGGCATCGACCACGTCGTCGACATGACGCGGGTGTCCAGCCCCAAGATCGCCCCGGACGGATCGCGCGTCCTCTTCGTCAAGGACGAGCTGGAGTGGGACGAGAACGAGCGAACGAGCCAGATCTGGATCGTGGGCGCCGACGGCGAGGGAGCCCGTCCGTTCACCGGCTCCCCGGAGGACCGGGGTCCCGAGTGGTCGCCGCGGGGACGCTGGGTGGCGTTCACGCGCCCGGCGGGGGAAGGCGACGAGAAGCTCCGCCAGCTCTTCCTCCTGCCCTCCGACGGCGGAGAAGCGGTGCAGCTCACCAAGCACCCCACGGCGGTGGGTCGCTACGAATGGGCCGACGGGGGCGCGTCGATCTTCTTCGTGGCGGCGGACTCCCTCCCGGACGACGTGGAGAAGGAGCGGAAGAAGGGCGACGACGCGGTCTTCGTCGACGAGGGACCCAACGGCCAGCGGCGTGGCTCGTGGAACGGCGTCTGGAGGGTGGACGTGGACGTGGAGTTGTCCGGACTTCCGACGGACGCCGTCCGCTTGACGCCGCAGGGCCGGATCGTCGGGTCCTTCGCCCCGTCCCCGGACGGCCACCACCTGGCCTACGCCTACCGCACCGAGAACCGCCGCAACGCGGGTCACCTGTCGGAAGTGTGGCTCCTCTCGACGGCCACCGGCGACGAGCAGCGGATCACCGACAACGACGCCCCCGAATCCCAGCTGGCGTGGTCGCCCGACGGGCGCGCGATCACCTTCGCGGCCCCCGACCTGGAGCATTGGGAGCTGGACCAGGGCAACCTGTACCGCTACCACGTCCCGACGGGACGCACGAGCCAGCTCCTGGCCGACTTCGAGGCCGACCTGCGGGGCTACGAGTGGCACCCAGGCGGGCGCGCCGTCGACTTCACCGCCCTCGACCGCACCGACGCGCACCTCTACCGCCTGGACGTGTCCTCGGGAGAAGTGGAGCAGCTCACCTCTGCGACGGGAGTGACGGGCGCGGCGTCCTGGAACGCCGTTCACGACGTGGCCGTCTTCGAGCGCTCGTCCCCCACGGCGCCCGGCGAGATCTGGCTGGCCGACTTCCGCGACGACGCCGACGGCGCCCCTATGCGACTAACAGAAGCCAACCCGCAGCTGGCGGAAATTGACCTAGCGGAGCCGGAGCTGGTGCGCTGGACGAGCTCCGACGGCCTTGAGATCGAAGGGGTTCTCTACCGACCCGCCGGACGGGATCGACCCGGCCCCGCCGTCCTGCAGATACACGGAGGGCCGGCAGGCGTCTTCACTCGCGGATTCAACGCCGGGGCCCAGCTTCTCGTCGCCCAGGGATACGCGGTGCTTCAGCCGAACGTGCGGGGCTCTTCGGGCTACGGCGACGCCCTGCTTCGGGGCAACGTCCACGACATCGGGGGAGGCGACTACGAGGACCTGATGACGGGCGTGGACGCGATCGTCGAGCGCGGCGTGGCGCACCCCGACTCCCTGGCGGTGAAGGGGTGGAGCTACGGCGGCATCCTGGGCGGGTGGACGATCACCCGGACCGACCGCTTCAAGGCGGCCAGCCTGGGCGCGATGGTGGCGGATTGGCGAAGCGAGTTCGGCGCGGGCTTCAACTTCGACGTGGTGCGCTGGTACCTGGGAGGCGACCCCTGGTCCAACCGGGAGTTCTGGACCGAGCGGTCGGCGTACACCCACCTGGACCGAGTGAGCACGCCGACGATCCTCTTCCACGGCGCCGAGGACACGACCGACACGATGGAGCAGTCCATGAACTTCTTCGCGGGACTGCGCCACCTGGGAGTGGAGGCGCGCTTCGTCGTCTTCCCTCGGGAGGGCCACGGGATCCGCGAGCCCAGGCACCGCCGGACGTTGCTGGCCGAGGAGATCCGCTGGCTCCACAAGCACGTCAAGGGAATGGACGAATGGGAACCACCGCCGCGACCGTCGCCCGAGGACGAAGGGAAGAAGACGGCGATCTCCTAGAGGTCGGGCTCGTCGGCGAAGAAGCGATGGCCGAAGCGCCGTGATCCCCCAGGAGTTCGTCGCCGGAAAGCGCGACGGCCGGGAGCTCGAGCCGGAGCAGCTGCGGGCCTTCCTCCGGGCGTACATGGACGGGGACGTCGGGGACGAGCAGATGGCCGCCTTCCTGATGGCGGTCTACTTCCGAGGCCTCTCGCCGACCGAGCTGGACGTTCTGGTGGACGTCATGCTCCACTCGGGCGACGTGCTGTCGCGCAGCGGAGCGTCGGGCGCCGGCGAGGCGGCGTCGGCCGGCCGGCGGGCGTCGGCCGGACCGCGGGTGGACAAGCACTCGACGGGCGGGGTGGGGGACAAGGTCTCGCTCGCGCTGGCGCCCCTGGCCGCCGAGATGGGGATGGTCGTGCCGATGATGTCGGGGCGCGGGCTGGGGCACACCGGGGGCACGCTGGACAAGCTGGAGGCGATCCCCGGCTTCCGAACGCGGACCTCGCTGGCCGAGTTCGACCGCGCGCTGGCCGCGGTCGGGTGCGCGATGATCGGCCAGACCGACGAGATCGCTCCCTTGGACCGTCGGCTCTACGCTTTGCGGGACGTGACTGCGACGGTGCCGTCGCTGCCCCTGATCACCGCGTCGATCATGTCGAAGAAGCTGGCCGAGAGCCTGGACGGCCTGGTGCTGGACGTGAAGGTGGGGAAGGGGGCCTTCCTGCCCGAAGTCGGCCAGGCGCGGGAGCTGGCCCGGGCGATGGTGCGCGCCGGCGAGGCCCGGGGCTTGGCGACCACGGCGGTCCTCTCGGCGATGGACCGGCCCCTGGGACGCGCGATCGGCCACAGCCTGGAAGTGCGGGAAGCGGTGGCGTGCCTGGCCGGCGGCGGCCCGCCGGACTTTCGGGAGCTGGTGGTGCGCCTGGCGGCCGAGATGGCTCTGGCCGGCGGCGTGGCCGACGCCCTGGAAGAGGGCAGCGCAATGGCGGAGGCGGCCCTGGACGGTGGCGGGGCGCTGGAGCGCTTCGCGCGCATGGTCGCGGCCCAGGGCGGCGACCCCTCGTTCCTGGAAGAACGGGACCTGGGCGAACGCGGCCTGCCCACCGCGGCGCGAACGACCCTCGCCACGGCGCGCGAGGACGGCGTTGTGGCGGAAATTGACCCACTTCCCCTGGGCTACGGGCTGATCGCCATGGGCGGAGGGCGGACCCGTCGGAGCCAGCGGATCGACCACGGGGTGGGCTTCGAGCTCGCCGTGCGGGTCGGCGACCAGGTGACGGCGGGCCAGCCGTTGGCCACGGTTCACGCTGCCGACGAAGCCGGTCTCGAGACAGGCGTCCGCGCGGTCGCCGACGCGACCCGAGTGGCCGGGGCCGCCGCGTCGGGCCAGGGCGCCGGGCCCAGCCCGTTGCCCCTCGTGCTGGAGCGAGTGGTCGGCTCGTAGCAAGGGCGCGTGCCGACCGGACGACGCACGCGACCCGCGTTGGTCGAGCCGGCCCGCAGCGCGTGCGTCAGCCCTGACCGCTCCGGTACTCGATCCCTTCCTGATCCAGCGCTTCGGCCAGCTCGCGGGCCCGGTCTTCGCTGGTGCGAATGGCCATTCCGCACGTGGCCTGGGCGCTCCGCGGCGCCGGCACCACGTCGGCGGGTATCCCCCGCTCCTGGGCGACGTCCTCGGCCCACAGGGCGTGGTGCGTGGTGGGGAAGGTGAAGGTGCGCGTGCGTTCGGTCACTGGCTTTCGCGGTCGCATACGGTGGTGGGCTGGGTGCCGGGGAGGTAGAGCTCGACGTAGGCGTCCTCCGCCGGACACCAGCGCGACGCCAAGTGGCCGGTCCGCGAGTCCACCCGGGCGGCAACGAGCCCGTCCGGCACCGGCCAGGGAAGGGGAACGGCCAGCAAAGGCCTGGGCTGGACCCCCTCGGCTTGGGCTGTCCCGGCTTGCACGTCGCCGGCTTCGGCTTGGTCCGCTTCCGCTTCGCGAACGTCGTCGTAGTAGATGCGCCGCATGAAGCTGCCCCACACCGGGGCCGCCAGCCCTCCGCCCGTGGCCAAGGGAACGATCGGCTGAGGCTCGTCCATCCCGAACCAGACGGCGGCGGCGATGTCCGGCGTGAACCCGACGAACCAAGTGTCGGCGCCGTCGTTGGTGGTGCCGGTCTTGCCTGCCGCCGGGACGTCGGGGGAGAGCCCCGCCACGACCCGCACTCCGATGCGGCCGGTGCCGGCCTCGACCACGTCCTGCAGGAGCGAAACCGCGATCCGAGCCACCAGCGGATTCAGGACCTGCTGTCGGTCGGGCTGGGGCTCCCACAGGACCTCGCCGTCGGCGCTCTCGACCCGGACGATGGGGAACGGACGCACCCGCGTGCCCAGCGTCGCCAAGGTGGAGTAGACCTCCAGCATCTGAATGGGGATCACCTCCGCGGCGCCGATGAAGGAGGACGGATAGCGCTCCACCTCCGTGTCGATCCCGAGCCTCGACGCCATGTCGACCACGGCGTCGACCCCCACTCGCAGCCCCAGCCTGATGGCGACCATGTTCTTCGACCGGCGCAGCCCGTGGCGCAGCGTCATGTAGCCGTCGAACCCCGGTTCGTAGTTGGAGGGCCGCCACTTCGTCCCGTCGAGCTGGTCCACGACCACCGGCGCGTCCAGCATGACCTCGGACGCCGGAACCCCGCTCTGCAGCGCCGCGGCGTAGACGATCGGCTTGAAGGCGGAGCCGGCTTGGCGGCGGGCCAAGGTGGCCCGGTTGAACTCGGAGTGGTTGAAGTCCCGTCCTCCCACCATCGCCCGGACGTGGCCCGTCTCCGGATCGGAGGCGACGAACATCCCCTGGACGTAGGGAACCGTCGCGTACCGGCCCTCGGCGCTCTCGGCAAACTCCCCGTAGGTCATGTGACGGAACCCGGCCCGGGCTTCGATCGCCTCCCACCCCTTCTCCATCGACGCCTCGGCGGCGGCCTGCATCTCCAGGTCGAGGGTCGTGTGAATGTGGAGCCCGGCCGTGTAGAGGAGCCGCGGCCCGAACCTCTCGTAGAGAATCGTGCGCACCCACTCGACGAAGTACGGGGCCGTCTCCTCGACGCGCTGGGCCAGCTCCCGCGGCACGTCCTCCTGCTTCCACCGCTCCGCCTCCGCCTCGGTCAGGTACCCCTGCTGGGCCATCAGCGTCAGCACTAGATTGCGGCGGCTGATCGCGGCTTCGGGGTCGTTGATCGGCGTGTAGTGCTCCGGTCGGTTGGCGATGGCGGCAAGGAGCGCGCCCTCCGCCGGATTCATGTCGATGGCGTTCTTCCCGAAGTAGGCGGTGGACGCTTCCTGCAGTCCGTAAAGACCCCGGGCGTACCCGATCTGGTTCATGTACGCCTCCAGGATCTCGTCCTTCGAGTACGCCTGCTCCAGACGGAAGGCGACCTTCCACTCCTTGATCTTCCGGAGGATCCGCTTCTCGAAGCCCAGCTCGTCGGTCCACATGTTCCGAGCCAGCTGCTGGGTGATCGTGCTTCCCCCGCCCCCCGAAAGCGAGCGTGTGCGGAGCACGCCGCCGACCGCCCGGGCGATCCCCCGCAGGTCCACCCCGTTGTGCCGGTAGAAGCGCTTGTCCTCGATGGCGATGAACGCCTGAGGGACGTGGGGCGGCAGGTCCGCGATCGCCACCGGCGTCCGCTGCTCGTCGCCGATCTTGTCCGCGATGATGCGCCCGTTGCGGTCGTACATCTTGCTTGCCTGCTCGGCCTCGTAGGTGTGGACCTGAGCGATCGACGGGCACTCGGTGCTGGAGGTGTCGCACAGGTTCCGCCCCCAGCCCAAGAGCGCTCCGGCCCCGGCGGCGCCCAGGAAGAGGAGGACGAGCGACGCCGCGCCGAGCGCTCCCAAGCGCCGACGGTCGCTCCTCTTGGGGACGCTCTTGTCGAAAGCGCTGAACAAAGCGGCCATCTTAGGTGCCCGTCCTTTCCGTTGGCGTGCCTGGCGCTCCTCTGCCCCGCCTGCAATCTACGACGCAAAGCCGCTCGGTGTTGCCGAACGCGACCGCGGCGCCGGGAGCGGAGGCGCACTCCGCGACCAGAGGGTTGACCCGCGTCCAGTCCCCAACGAGCTTTCAAGCCATGCAAGAGATGATTGCAGCGTGCCCTGGTTCTTGCGACTTGCACGCTGCGCAAGCCTGCGTTCTCGCGGTCAAGCCCAGCTCGGCCTTGGACCTGCGTGGAACGGGCTGGGGACGGGCGGCCGGGGGAGCGGGTTCCTGATCGTTGTCGCGGAACCGTCGCGAAGGACGGCGACGACGGAAGTGAGGGTGCGTTCCGCTTCCGGCGGCTACGCCGTCCACGTGGGGGGAGGAGCGCGGGATGCCCTGCCCAAGCTCGTGGCGGAGGCGTCTCCGTCGGGCCGTTGCGCCCTGATCTCCGACGAGACCGTGGCGGAGGCCTGGGGACGCCGCGTCGCCGAATCCTTGCAGGATGCGGGTCTGGACCCGACGATCGCCACCTTTCCGGCGGGGGAAGCCTTCAAGACGCGCCAGAGTTGGGCGGCGCTCACCGATGCGCTGCTGGCGGCCGGACTGGGGCGGGACTGTTGCGTGGCGACGCTGGGCGGGGGCGTGGTGGGGGACGTGGGAGGGTTCGTCGCGGCGACCTATCTGCGGGGCGTTCCCTTCGTCCAGGTTCCGACGACGACCCTGGCCATGATCGACGCCTCCGTCGGGGGCAAGACCGGCGTGGACCATCCGACGGGGAAGAACTTGATCGGCGCGTTCCACCCCCCGTCGGCCGTGGTGGCGGACCCGGTGTTCCTGGAGACTCTCGGGCTGCGCCGCCGGGCCGAGGGCTACGCCGAGGCCGTGAAGCACGGAGCGATCATGGACGCCTCCTACGCCGAGTGGCTGGCGGGCCGGGCCGAGGCGCTGCTGGCGGGCCGGGCCGGCGACGTGGAGCGGGCCGTGGTCCGCTCCGTGGAGATCAAGGCCGAAGTGGTGTCGGAGGACGAGTTCGAGACCGGGCGGCGTCAACTCCTCAACTTCGGCCACACGGTGGGACACGCGCTGGAGTCGGCTTCGGGCTGGGCGCTGCCCCACGGCCACGCCGTCGCCGTGGGCATGGTGGCGGAAGCGTGGATCGGCGAGGCCCTGGGGGTCACCGCGCCCGGCACGGCCGCCCAGCTCCGGCGGATGGTCCGCGCCTTCGGCCTCCCCGTCGTCCACGACGCGCTGGGCGACCCCGAGGGCGTGGTCGCCGGGATGGCCCGGGACAAGAAGGTGCGGCGCGGAGTCGTCCACATGGCGCTCCTGGAAGAAGTGGGGCGGGCGAGCACGGCGCAGGGCTCGGCCCACCCGATCCCGTCGGCGGAGCTTGTCCGCGCCCTCGAGCGCCTGGGGTCGGAGGTTTCGTGAAGGCCAGGGAGCCGACGGCGCCGGAAGAGCGCCCGCCGAACCCCACGATCTCGTCGGCGCTGGAGCGTCGCGCCGGCAAGAACCCCGACGCCGCCTTCCTCCACTTCCGGGACGGCCCGATGACCTACGGAGAGGCGGCGGCCCAGGCGGAGGCGCTGGCGGCATCCCTGTCGAACCTGGGGATCGAAGCCGGCGACCGCGTCGCCCTGGCGCTGCCGGCTTGGCCCGAGTTCGCGGTGGCGGTGTTCGCGGCGTCCCGCCTGGGCGCGTCGGTGGTCCCCCTGAACCCGCGTCTGACGCCCCACGAGCTTCGCTACCGCCTTCGCCACTCGGGCGCGGTGTGCGCCGTCTCCGCCGAGGACGCCTACGGGATCGACTACCTGCAGATCTTTGAAGACCTGCTGGTCGATCTGCCGGATCTCCGCCACTTGGTCACCGTGGGCGACGAGGACCTGTGGTACGACGACAGAATCTTCCAATGGGAGGACCTGCTCTCGGCCGGACGGGGCCGGGGTTGCGCCGCCCGCCCCGGGAACGCGGACGAGCCCTTCGCCCTCCTCTACACCTCGGGCACCACCGGCAAGCCCAAGGGCGTGGAGCTCAGCCAGGCCAACCTTCTTCACGCAGCCGACGAGACCGCCGAAGCGGTGGAGCTGGGACCCGACGACGTGGTGGTCGGCGTGGCGGCCCTCTTCCACGCCTTCGGCCTCGGACCCGGCCTGCTGGGGACGCTGCTGCGGGGGGCCGGCCTGGTTCTGCTGGACGACCTGGACGCCCGAGCCGCCCTGGAGGCGGCGCGCCGACACCGTGCCACGATCCACTACGGGGTGCCGTCCCTCTTCGCCATGGAGATGCGGGAGATCGAAGGCGGGAACAGCCGTCCGCCGGGCGCCCTGCGGGCGTGCTTGACCTCCGGCGGCCCCATGAGCGACGGGCTGGCGCGTCGAGTGCAGGCGTGCTTCGGCGTTCCCGTGCTGGCCGCGTACACCCTGACCGAAGCCGCCTCCACGGTTGCCGCGGGAAGGGTCGCCGACCCGAGCGGCAAGCTGCGGTTCACCGTGGGCCGGCCCGTCAGGGCGACCTCGGTGCGCGTGACCGACGACGACGGCGCCGTGCTTCCTCCCGAGAGCGTCGGCGAGATCAGGGTGCGCGGCCCCGGGGTCATGTGCGGCTACTTCCGCCAGCCGTCCGCCACGTCCGCGGCCTTCGACGAAGAGGGCTACCTGCGGACCGGGGACCTGGGCATGCTCGACGAGGACGGGTACCTCCACTTGGTGGGCCGCCGCGTGGACACGATCGCCCGAGGCGGCTTCGACGTGCACCCCAGGGAAGTGGAGGACCGCCTGGCCGCCCACCCCGCCGTGGACCGGGCCGTGGTGGTCGCCGTTCCCGACGGTGCGCTGGGCGAGGCCGTGTGCGCTTGCGTGGTGCGGGTGGAAGGCGGCGTGGTCACGGAGGAGGAGCTGCGCGAGTGGACGGCGCTGGCGCTGGCCAAGTACAAACTGCCGGACGTGATTAGCTTCATGGACGACCTGCCCTTGACGAGCACGGGCAAGGTGTGGCGCATGGAACTTGTGCGCCGCGTGTCGCGAGCACGCGAAGACATGAACGACGAAGACGCAAAACAAGACGGAACGACAACGTGAAACCTTATTCGAGGGCCCCTCATGCGGGTCCTGACCAGCACCAAGCGGCCAACTACGCGGCCCTGCTCATCGACTTCGACAACGTCACGATGGGCATGAGGAGCGACTTGGCCAAAGAGTTCAAGAACCTCCTCGACTCCGACGTGATCAAGGGCAAGGTGACGGTGCAGCGGGCCTACGCCGACTGGCGCAGGTACCCCCAGTACATCGTCCCCCTGTCGGAGGCCTCCATCGACCTGATCTTCGCGCCGGCCTACGGGAGCTCGAAGAAGAACGCCACCGACATTCGGATGGCCATCGACGGCATGGAGCTCGTCTTCATACGGCCCGAGATCGGAACCTTCATCCTCTTCACCGGCGACTCGGACTTCTCCAGCTTGGTCCTGAAGCTGAAGGAGTACGGGAAGTACGTGATCGGGATCGGCATTCAGGAATCCAGCTCCGACATCCTCGTCCAGAACTGCCACGAGTACTACTCGTACACCTCGGTCGCCGGGCTCAGCAAGACGTCCGAGGGCGGACGTCGGCAGGACGGACTCGACCCTTGGCAGTGCGCCGGCGAGGCTGTGGCGCGCATGGCGTCGCGGGGGGACGCGATGCGCTCCGACCGGCTGAAGCAGGTCATGATGGAGCTCTCCCCCGGCTTCGACGAACGGGACTTGGGCTTCAGGAAGTTCTCCAAGTTCGTTGCCGAGGCCGCCAAGAAGGGGCTGCTGCGCATCGAGCGGCGCGAGAACGGACAGTACGAGGTGGCCCCGCCGGCGGAGAGGGGAAGCGACGGCCGTCCGGCGGCTGCGCCCTCCACGGCCGGCGCCGGCAAGGGATCCGCGGCCGGCAAGGGAGCTGCGGCGGGAAGGAGCAGCGGCGCCGGCAAGGGTTCCGCAACGGCGAAGACGTCCGCGAGCGGCCCCCCCAACGGCCAACCGCCTCGCAGGAAGGACCGCAAGGGGAAGGCGCCGGAGCCGACTCCAGCCGCCGGCGAGAAGGACGCCGCCGCATCGGCCGACGCGGAGACGGAAGCAGGGAAGGGGCGCCGCGCGGCGCTGCGTCTGCTGGAGCGCGCGCTTCGGGAGTTCGGCGAGAAGGCGGAGCAGGGGGTTCGGGACTCGGACGTCAAGCGCAAGCTCATCGCGCTGGACGCCCACTTCGACGAAGGCCGCCTGGGGTTCGGCAAGTTCAGCAAGTTCCTCCTCTTCGCCGAGACCCAGGGCGTGGTGGCCGTGACCCGCCTGGAAGGGGGGAGCTTCGAGGCGCGGGTCCCGTCCGCCGAGCTGGATGCCAAGCTCCTGGGCCTGCCCACCACCGTGGAGTCCATCAAGAGCTACCTGACCAACCGGTACAAGGGAATCGGGGTCAAGACCGCGGACAAGCTGATCGCGTCCTTCGGCACAGAGCTGTTCACCGTGTTGCGGGACGAGCCCGAAAAGGTGCGCGAGGTTCTCCCCAAGGCTCGGGCAGTGCGCGTGCTGGCCGCCTGGAACGAGGACCACCAGCGTCGGAGCAAGCCGCATGGGGGCCGGGGGAAGGCGTCGCCGCGCACTTCGGCCTCTCCCGGCGGTCCGGGCCGCCCCGACCCGGCGCTGACTTCCCGCGAATCCGCCCCGCCGACGGAGCGGACGCCCTTGCCGACGGAACGGGCGAACGCCCCCGGGGGCAAGCCGGGCGCCCTGACCGTCCACGAGCCCCGGGTGCGCCACTTCGGCCGGGGAAGGACGGGCGCCAAGGCCGGCCCGGGCGGCTCCGGACCTGGAGTGGTCGGGTCCGACGCCCGCGCAGCCCCCTCCGCCGCCAAGGTGGCCGAAGCCGCCGTCGCCGCGGACGCCGCGGCCGGTGCAGCCACCGCGCTCTCCGCCGAAGCGGATGCTCCCGCGTCGCGCAAGCGGGCGGCTTCCGGGGTGCGGCGCTTCTTCGCGCGACGCGGCCGGGGACGCGTCGCAGACGATGGGAAGTGACGAGGATTCCTTTCCGGCCGACCTGCTGAGCGGAGACTGCGCCGAGGCGGCCCGGCGTCTGCTGGGAAGCGTTCTCGCGTCCACGGTCGCCGGACGACCGGCCAGCGGCACGATCGTGGAGGCCGAGGCCTATCTGGGACCCCACGACCCGGCGAGCCACGCCCGCGCCTCCGTCGGCAAGACACGCCGCAACGCGGCCATGTTCGGGGAGCGGGGCACCCTCTACGTCTACCTCTCCCACGGCGTGCACCACTGCGCCAACGTCGTCACGGGGGAGAGCGGCGACCCGGCCGCCGTGCTGATCCGCGCCCTGGAGCCCCTGGACGGCCTCGACGTCATGGCCGCTCGCCGCCGCCGCGACGCGGACCTCTGCAACGGCCCGGGGCGACTGGCCCAAGCGCTGGGCATCACCCTGCGCCACAACGGCCACTCGCTCTCCCGTCCGCCCCTTCGTCTCCTGGCGGGAAAGCCCTTCCACGACTCGGAGGTGGGCGCCTCGGGCAGGATCGGCGTGTCCCGGGCGACGGAGTGGCCGCTGCGCTTCTTCGTCAAGGGGCACCCTGCCGTGAAGCCGCCGCGGTGGTGACGTTGTGTTACTTTGCGTCATAAAGTAGATTGCGGCGGCGTCGCGACGTCCGACCGCCTAGCCTCACGAAACGGAGAACAGCCCATGAAGACGAAGCTTCCTCCCGTTCGCCGACTCCTCTCGGACGGCTGGGCCGCGGCCCAACGGTTCCCCGAGGCGGTTCTCTGCGGCCTCGTGGCCGGCACCGCCGGCGCCGCCGGCATCGACGCGGCCGACGAGCGGTTCTGGTTCCGCATCTGCTTTGCCGCGACTCTCGGACTGCCGCTCTTCGTGACCCTGGTCCTGACCGGCGAACGCCGCGGCTGGACGGACGCGTGGCGCTGGGCGGCTCGCGCAGGCGGAGCGGCCCTTCTGGTCGCTTGGTGGGCGGCGAGCGGAGGCTGGCAGATGAACATCATCCCCGTGCGCTTCGTCCACACGGCCCTGACGCTCCACTTGGCCGCGGCGTCGCTTCCGTACCTGGGCGCCCGAGAGCCCTGGGGCTTCTGGCAGTACAACCGCGCCCTCTTCTTCCGCTTCCTGGTGGCGGTGATCTACGCGGCCGCCGTCTTCGTGGGAGTCGCCCTGGCAGTGGCGGCGCTCGACAACCTCTTCGGCGTGGACGTGCCGGAGGAGACCTATGGACGGCTTTGGTTCGCGGCCGCCTTCGGCCTTCACCCGCTGGTGTTCCTCGCGGGGGTGCCGAAGGAGTTCGCGAGCCTGAACGAGAACCGCGACTACCCGAAAGGGCTCCGCATATTCTCGCAAAACGTCATGCTGCCCCTGGTGGGCCTCTACGTGGCGATCCTCACGACCTACCTGGTCAAGATCCTGATCACCGGGACGTGGCCCAGCGGGTGGGTCAGCTACCTGGTGTCGGCTCTGGCCGTGATCGGGATATTCTCACTTCTCATGGTGCATCCGGAGCGGATGCGGACGGAGCGGAACTGGATCGACCGCTACGCCCTCGGCTTCTGGATCGCCATCCTGTACTCGGCGGTGATGGTCCTGGTGGCTCTCTGGCAGCGCATCGACCAGTACGGGATCACGGAGGCGCGGTACATCCTGGGCGTGCTCGCCGTATGGCTGGCCGCCACGGCGCTGCACCGGGTGATCACGCGCACCCGGGACATCAAGGCGATTCCCACGACCCTGGCCGTCGTCGGAGCGTTGACGCTGGCGGGACCCTGGTCGGCCTACTCCGTCGCGAAGAGAAGCCAGCTGGGAAGGATCGAGGAGATTCTGACCACCCACGGCGCGCTCTCGGGCAACGACCTGTCGTCCGAACCGAGGGAGATACCCTTCGAGGAGTGGCGTCAGGTGGAGGACGTGGCGCTGTACTTGGTGGACAACCACGGCACCGGCGCCTTCGACCGCTGGACCGGAGGCGTCGGGAACGGCGACGAACGATGGGCGACGGAGCCGGCCCTCGACTGGAACGGCCTCAAGGAGCGGACCGACGGGGTGGTGGCGCGGCTGGGCGTCCGGCCGGGTCCCGTGGGACGACCCGTCGAGCTGCACGCGGCGAGTCCCCGCGAACCGCTCTCCACCGAGGGCTACGACCTCGTGGCGGCCCTCGGCGCCGCAGCCGAGGCGACGATCGACGGGAACACCGTGCGCTTCGCCCTCTCGGAGGACGGCTTGGCGGTTGTCGCGACGGTGGGCGGCAGAGAGTCGCGGACGTCCCTGGCGCCGTTGATGGAGCGGGCGCAAGCCGCCAAGGAAGCGCTCTCGGACGACGCCGGCCGCCCGGCGACGGACGGCACCGCGAGGGTGGAGGTCCCGGCCGGGGAGCTGGCCCTGGACGTTGCCGCGGACGGGCTGTCCATGCGGTTGGCGCTGGCTTGGCTGCGCGTGGAGGACCTGGAGGGCGGGACGGTTGCCACCGACATGGGAGTGGACGCGGTCCTGCTCCGGCGAAGCACGCCGTCGGGGTAGGCAAGGCCGCGCAGGGGGCCGCAGGGGCCATCCTTGTTGCTTTCGCCCTTGCCCTGGGGGTCCATGTCGGGGTAGGCAAGGCCGCGCAGGGGCTGCGGGCTGCAGGGGTGTTAGCTTGTCTCCCATGAGCACCGTCGCCGATCCAACTTGGCTCTCCGTCCTCCCGCCGCTGCTGGCCATCGGGCTGGCCGTCGCCACCCGCCAGGTCTATCTCTCCCTTGCCGGCGGAATATGGCTCGGGTGGACGATTCTTCGCGGGTGGAACCCGGCCGCTGGACTCGGAGAGGCGGTCGAGTCCGCCGTCAGGGTCCTGGGCGACGCCGGGGACGCTCGGGTCGTCATGTTCACCTTGGTGATGGGCGCGCTGATCGCGACCCTCAGCGCCTCCGGCGGCGTGGCCGGCTTCGTGGGCTGGCTCGAGCGGAACCGCTGGGTCGACAACGGCCGCCGGTCCCAGCTGCTGGCGTGGGCGACGGGCGTGGCGATCTTTGTCGAGTCCAACATCACGGTGCTGGTGGCGGGCGCCGTCTGCCGCCCGCTCTTCGACCGCTACCGGACCTCCCGGGAGAAGCTCGCCTACCTGATCGACTCGACCAGCGCGCCGATCTGCATCCTGATCCCGCTGAACGCCTGGGGCGCCTACAACCTGGGCATCCTCGGCGGCGCCGAGGTGGGCGTGGAGAACCCGCTGGCCGTCTTTCTCCAGTCGATCCCCTTCAACTTCTACGCCTTCGCCGCAGTGGCCCTGGCTCTGGCGGTCGCCCTCTTCAAGCTGGACTGGGGTCCCATGAAGGACGCCGAGGCACGGGCGGCGCGGGGAGAAGTCCTTCGCCCGGGCGCCACTCCCATGATGGACGAAGACGTCCTCGGCGGCGGCGAGGAGCCCCCCGTTGCGCCCCGGGCGTCCAACATGATCGTCCCGATCGCGGCGCTCGTGGTTCTGATGCCCGTCGGCCTCTGGATCACGGGCGACGGCGACCTTCGCCAGGGCAGCGGCTCGACTTCGGTCCTTTGGGCTGCCTTGGGGGCCCTGGCGTCGGCGTGGTTCCTGCTGCTGGCCCAGCGCGCATACTCGGTCGACGCCCTGGTGCGGATCGCCCTGCGGGGGGCCGGCGGGCTGGTTCCCCTTGCGCTGATCCTGATCCTTGCCCTGGCGCTGGGAGACGTGGCCGGCCACCTGGGCACCGGCGCCTACGTGGCGCAAGCCACCGAGGGCGTGCTGCCGCCGGCCGTCTTCCTTCCGCTGGTGTTCGTCGTGTCGTCGGCGATCGCGTTCTCGATCGGGTCCAGCTGGGGCACTTTCGCGATCATGATCCCCATCGCGGTGCCCGCCGCCGTCCTCCTGGGACTCCCGCCCGCGCCGTTCCTGGCGGCGGCGCTCTCCGGGGGCATCTTCGGCGACCACTGTTCCCCCGTGAGCGACACCACGATCATATCTTCCATGGCGGCCGCCACGGACCACGTGGACCATGTGCGGACCCAGCTGCCCTACGCCCTTGCCGGCGGAGCGGTGGCGGCGGCGTGCTTCACGGTGGCGGGGGCGCTGCTGTAGGGCTCGCGGGTCCGGACCCCAGGAGGGCCTTCCGCACCAACCCGCCTCCCGCACCAACCCCAGGAGTCGTGTGAAGATCACGGTTTGCGTCAAGCGCGTTCCCGACACCGAGACTCGGATTCGCATCGCGGACAGCGGCGCCGAGATCGACGGGGACGGGGTCAAGTACGTGCTGAGTCCCTACGACGAGTTTGCTCTCGAGGCCGCTCTTCAGCTCGTGGAGGAAGCGGGTGCCGGCACGGTCGCCGTGCTGAGCTTCGGCGACGACGCCACCAAGGAGTCGCTGCGGTCGGCGCTGGCGCTGGGCGCCCACCAGGCGTTGCTGCTCAAGGGCGAGCCCACAATGGACGGATGGGCCACGGCCCAGACCCTGGCGGCGGAGCTTGGGTCGGCCGACTCCGATCTGGCGCTCTTCGGGGTGAAGGCCGTGGACGGCGACCAGCAGCAGGTGGGACCGATGGTGGCCGAGCTCCTGAACCGACCGTGCGCCACGGCCGTCGCGTCGATGGAAGTTGGCGACGGCGTGGTGGTGTGCCGGCGCGCGGTGGAGGGTGGACAGGAGGTCGTGGAGCTGGACCTGCCCGCCGTGGCGACGATCACCAAGGGCAAGTACGAGCCCCGATACGCGTCGCTTCGGGGCATCATGGCGGCAAAGCGCAAGCCCCTGCAGGAGAAGGAAGCGGCTCTGGTCGAGCCGGGGTTCGCCGTGGAGGCGCTGGAGCTTCCCCCGTCGCGGCCGGAGGGACGGATCGTGGGCGAAGGCCCGGGCGCGGCGTCCGAGCTGGTCCGGCTCTTGCGGGAAGAGGCGAAGGCGCTGTGACGACGCGCAACGTTCTTGTCGTGGCCGAAGCGGCCGACGGACGGCTTCGAGGGGTGTCGCGGGAGGTGGCGTCGGCGGCCCGGACGGTGGCCAACGCCCTGGGCGGCGAGGTTCACGCCTTCGCGGCCGGAGGGCCCGGGACGGCGGAAGCGGCTGCCGAGCTGGCCGGCTTCGGCGCCGAGAGGCTCGTGGTTGCAGAGTTGAAGGAGCCGGCGGCCGGCGGTCCAGGCGCCCACGCGGCGGTGCTGGCCGAGCATGTTCGCGCCGAGGGCTGCGCGGCCGTCTTCTTCGCTGCCACGACGTGGGGCAAGGACGTGGCCCCGCGGGCGGCGGCCAAGCTGGGCGTGTCCCTCCTCTCCGACGCGACGGCGCTCGCGGTCGACGGGGGCGACCTGCTGGTCGTTCGCCCGGTCTTCGCCGGCAAGGCGCTGGCGCGGGTCCGCCTCCCCTGCTCCCCGGCCGTGGTCTCTCTCCGACCCAACGTCTTCCCCGCCAGGGAAGTCCCCGGGCCCGCCACCCCGGCGGAGCTGCTCGCGGACCGGGCGGCCGCAGGGGCGCCGACGAGCTCGAGCAGCAGGGACGGAGGCGCTGGCGGCTACCGGGTGAAGGGCTTCGAAGCCGCCGGCGCCGCTGCGGTCGACGTGGCCGAAGCCGCCGTGGTGGTGTCGGGCGGGCGGGGAATGCAGGGTCCCGAGAATTGGCACGTGCTGGAGGATCTGCGCGACGCGCTGGGCGAGACGGCCGCTCTCGGCGCTTCCCGCGCCGTGGTGGATGCCGGATGGCGGCCCCACGCCGAGCAGGTGGGCCAAACGGGGAAGACGGTCACGCCAACGCTCTACTTCGCGCTGGGCATATCCGGCGCCATCCAGCACTTGGCGGGCATGCGGACCTCCGGCGTGATCGTCGCCGTCAACCGCGACCCGGACGCCCCGATCTTCGGGGTCGCCGACTACGGGATCGTGGGCGACGTCTTCGAGGTCGTCCCCGAGCTGGCAGCGGAGGTCCGCAAGTTGCGGGAAGAGTGACGCAACGGGTGGACGCGCGTGCCCGGCCGAGGACCGCGCGCTCTACAGGACGAAGCGCAGGACGACGCGCTCGAGGACCTCATCCGCTTCCGCGGTCCGACCACTCCGCCCGGAGAAGCGCCCAACCGGCGACCGCCGCGTAGCCGGCCCCGAACGCTGCGCCGCCCAGCCCTTGGCCGGAAGCCGCGTCGCCGAGGGCAAAGGCCAGCAGGACCGCGGCCGCGAAGGCTGCGAGAAGGCTGGCCAGGTTCGTCGCCGCCCACAGTGCGGGCCGGCGCGTCCGCCGCTGCGCGAAGATCCACAGCCCAACCGTGAAGGCGGCCAAGCCGGCCGCGGCGCCCGCCGCTGCCGCCGCCTCCGCGCTGGCCACGTCGCCCGTCGCCGACCAGACGCCCAGCCCCAGCGCGCCGCCGCCGGCGCCCGACAACGGCAGCCCGAAGAGGAGCGACCTCGCCCACGCCACGCGCCGCCGTCCGATCAGCCAAAGACCCGGCGCGACCCCGAGGGTCATCCCGCCCAACACCAGGGCGCCGATCGCCACCTCGGCGGCCACGTCGCCCAGCGCCTCCCCGACGGCCCAGCCCAACGGCTCGCTCAGGTGCCGGGCCGCGAACGCCGCCGCCCCGGCGCCGGCGGCGCTGGCGAGCACGCCCTGCAACCACGCTGTCCAATCCCGCGGACTCGACTCCGTCATCTCGACCATTCCTCTCTCCCTTCGCCGTTCCCTCGTCGCCCGCCCCGTCGCTTACGGGTCGCTGCAGTCCCGCTGGTACCCGCAGTTCAGGCACAGCGCCTTGCAGTGCCGCTCCAGCACCGGCCCGCCGCACAGCTCGCACCCCGACTCGGCCATGTACCGGCGGCTGAGCGCCACGTAGTGCGCCGCGCTTCGCTCCGTCCACTCCGCCGCCCCCGCGCTCAGGGGCCGGACCCGCCCCGGCACCCCCGCCACCAGCCGTCGGTCCGGCACGACCGACCCTTCCTTCACCACCGCCCCCGCCGCGATCACGCACCCCTCGCCCACCACGGCCCGCTGGAGCACGGCGGCGCCCATTCCCACGACCGTCCTCCGCCCAATCCGGCAGCTTTCCAGCACCGCGCCGTGCCCCACCGTCACCTCGTCCCCCACGACAGTGGCGCCCTGGGCGCTGACGTGCACCACCGCGTTGTCCTGGACGTTTGCCCGCGCCCCGATCCGGATCCCGTGCGCCGGATCGTCGCCCCTGGCCACGGCGCCGAACCACACGCTGGCCTCCTCGCCGATCTCCACGTCGCCGATCACCACCGCTCCCGGCGCCACGAACGCGCTCTCGGCGATCCGGGGACGCCGCCCCGCAAAGGCCAGCGCCCGCGCCGTCACCGCCCGCCCGCCCGCCCCGCGACCGTGTTCTCGTCCCCCGAGGCCGCCGGCCGCCGCAGCTTGGCCCGGAGCACCTGCGTGTCCGACGCCTCCACCACCTCGATCCGCACCCCGTCGGCCATGAACGACGCTCCCGGCTCGGGCACGTGCCCCAGCTCCTCCAGGATGAACCCGTTGAGGGAGCGGTTCTCGCCCGCCGGCAGGGCGAAGCCGAAGCGCTGGTTGATCTCCCGCAGCTCCGCGCTTCCCGCCGCCGCGATCTCGTCCTCCGACACTCGGGTCAGGGGCTCCTCGTCCACGTCGGTCTCGTCCACGATCTCGCCGACCAGCTCCTCCAGCACGTCCTCCAAGGTGATCAGCCCGTCGGTGCCGCCGAACTCGTCGGCCACGATCCCCATGTGGACCCGCTGGGCGCGGAAGAGGGCCAGCAGCTTCGCCAGCGACAGGGACCCCGGCACGAACATGGGCTCTCGGGCCAGCTCGGAGAGGGGCACGCCCCGCCGCCCCGCCACGTAGGCCTGGTACGCCTCCCGCGCGTGAAGTATGCCCGTCACGTCGTCCACGCTCTCGCCGTACACGGGAACCCGCGAGTGGGGCACGGACTCCAGCTCGGGCACGATCTCCTCCAGCAAGCGCGAGTCCTTCCACGCGAAGATGTCGACGCGGGGCGTCATCGCGTCCCAGGCGTCCAGCTCGTCCAGCTGGAACGCCCTTTCCACCAGCCGGTGCTCGTCGGGCTGGACCACTCCTTCGTCGGCCCCGATCTCCAGCGCCTCCCGAACCTGGAGCTCCTCCGCCGAAGCCCCCCCGCCCGTCGCCTTCCGCGGCAACAGCCTCTCCACGACCCGCAAGGGCAGCATGAGCCACCCGAAGAAGCCCGACCCGCGCTGGAGGAAGGGCGCCGCGGCAAGGGCCAAGCGCACCGGCCGTCTGCTCGCCAGCCCGCGGGGCACCAAGTCTCCCGCCAGCAGCATGACCAGCCACAGCGCCGGAGCCGCCCACAGTCCCGCCGTCCCCCAGCCCGACGCGGCCGCGCCCATGCCGGCGGCCATCGCGCCCAAGTAGCACACCGTGCGAAGCACCGCCAGGGGAGACGTGGCCAACTCGTCCACGCGCAGCGCCGACAGGGCCTCGGCGCCGGCGAAGCCTTCGTCGGCCAGCAGCCGAGCCCGGGACTCGCTGATCCGGAGGACGGCGGTGAGGGCTGCCGTGAGCGCGCCGGAGAGTCCCAGCAGCGCGGCGGACGCAACCACCAGTCCCGCCGTCAGCCACATGACGCGACCTCTTCTCGACTAGGAGGCTGGTCCTCCTGCGGACGAGCCTCTACGTCCACTTCCGGCTCTCGCTGATCAGCTCGGCGATCACGTCCCGCGTGCTCAGCCCCTCGGCCTCGCCGTCGAAGTTCACCACGATCCGATGCGCCAGGATCGCCGGCGCGATCTGATGGACGTCCTCCATCGTGGGCATGGGCGCGCCCCGAAACGCGGCCCGGGCCTTCGCGCCCAGCACCAAGTACTGGGAGGCCCGAGGACCCGCCCCCCAGCTGACGTAGCGCTTCGCCACCGCAGCCTGCTCGGCGCCGCCGGGGCGCGTGGAACGGGCCAGCCTGACCGCATAGCCGACGATCGACGGCGGCGCCGGGATCCGCCGGACCAGCCGCTGAAGCTCGATGATCTCGTCGCCATGGACCACGGGCTCGACCCGCACGTCCTGCACCTCCGTGGCGAGGGTGGCGATCTTCTCCTCTTCCTCCCGGTCCGGGTACCCGATCCGCAGGTCGAACATGAAGCGGTCCAGCTGGGCTTCGGGGAGCGGGTAGGTTCCCTCCTGCTCGATGGGGTTCTGGGTCGCCAGCACGAAGAACGGCGGGTCCAGGTGGTAGGTCTTGCCGGCAGCGGTCACGTCCCGTTCCTGCATCGCCTCCAGCAGGGCGGCCTGGGTCTTGGGAGGGGTCCGGTTGATCTCGTCGGCCAGCACGATGTTCGCGAAGATCGGTCCCGCCACGAACCGGAAGACCCGCTTGCCGGTGATCTTGTCCTCCTCGATCACGTCCGTCCCGGTGATGTCGGTGGGCATCAGGTCCGGCGTGAACTGAATGCGCGAGAACTTGAGGTGGAGTGCGTCGGCCAACGTGGAGATGATCAGCGTCTTGGCCAGTCCGGGCACGCCCACGAGCAGCACGTGCCCGTTGGCCATCATCGCCGTGAGGATGCCGTCCACGATGTGCTGCTGGCCGACGATCCGACGCTCGACGGCCGTTCGCAGCTCGCCGGCGATCTCGCCCGCCCGCCGCAGGAGCCGGACGTCCCGGTCGGCGGCCAGGTCGCGGCCCGCCGGAGCGGGAGGGGAGGACACTGGATTCATGGGAAGCGAAGATAGGCCAGGGCCGTTTCTCGGGTCAACCCGATTCGGGCGCTTCCCGTGCCGGCCCGAAGGTCCGGGAACCCTCGCCCAAAGGTCCGGGAAGCCCGTCGGCTCGTCGGCTTGCGAATTTTTTCACAAGCACTAGCTTTCGACACGAAACGGAGGTCGATCGTGGAGGAAGGCCGGACGCGAGAGGCGGGGCCTCGCGGAGGCGCCGGGGGGCTCGAAAGGTACGCCGGCTACGGCATCGCTTGGGTCCTGGCGGCGCTCCTTGGGGGCTGGGCCGGCTTGGCGCTGGACAGGCGGCTCGGCACCGCTCCGCTGCTGACGCTGCTCGGAGCCTTCGCGGGAGCGGGGGCGGGACTGTACACTCTCTACGCGCGGCTCGTGCTGGAGCCCGCCGAGAAGGAGAAGGACCGAGAGGAATGAACCGGCAACCGCCGTTCTACGCCGCCGCCTTCCTGCTGGTGCTGGCGGGGGGCGCCGCGGCGTGGCCCTTCCTCGAAGGAACGGGCCGGACCGCCGTGGCCTGGGCAGCGCTCCTGTGCTTGGCCGTCCAGCTTCCGCTCCACGCCCTGACGAGGGGCTGGCGGCGCAGCGCCGAGAAGTTCGTGAAGGCCGTCGCCTTCTCGTTCGCGGTCAGGGCGGCGTCCGTCGTCGCGGCGGTCGTCCTCGTGGTGGTCCCGGAGCGCGCGGCCCCGGCGCCGTTCCTCTTGGCGCTGGCGGTCTTCCTCGTCTCGACTTCGCTGGTCGAGGCCGTCCTGGAGTCCCGGGCGCCGCCGGCCGGAAGGCCCGCCGAAGCATGACGCCCCGACAAGACGCCCACGCCGCTCCCGACGGCGCCGAGCACGGCTTCGACTTGGGCGAGATGCTGTCCCACCACATCCTGGACGCCCCCTACTACGAGTTCCCCTGGGGCGAGGTCCACCTTCCGCCGTGGCTCAGCAAGCACGCAGTCCTCATGCTCGCGGCCGCAACGCTCGCAACCGTGGCGATGATCGTCGCCGCCCGGGCGGTCGCCGCCAAGGGAGCGGACAAGGCCCCGTCCGGCTTCGCCAACGCCGTCGAAGCCATGGTCGTCTTCTTCCGGGACGACGTCTGCAAGGGCAACATCGGCCACGGCTACCAGCGCTTCACTCCCTTCGTCCTGACCCTCTTCTTCTTCATACTGGCGATGAACCTGCTGGGCCTCGTCCCCTGGGGAGGGACCGCGACGGGCAACGTCTCCGTCACCGCCGCCCTGGCCGTCGTCACCTTCCTCGTGGCCGAGATCGCAGGGTTCAGGACCCTGGGGCCCTCCGGCTACATGAAGACGATCTTCTTCGCGCCCCCGGGAATGCAGGGCGCGGGCAAGTTCGCCATCCTCTGCCTCATGACCCCCATCGAGGTGCTCGGCAAGTTCACCAAGCCCTTCGCGCTGGCGATCCGCCTCTTCGCCAACATGGTCGCGGGGCACATGCTGATCTTCTCGCTCCTGGGGCTGATCTTCGTCTTCCACGAAATCTTTCCGGACAAGATGCTCGTGGTGGGCGGCGTAGCCGGGGCGTCCTTTCTCATGGTGTCCGCGATCCTCCTCATGGAGCTGCTGATTGCGGTCATCCAGGCGTACGTCTTCGCCATGCTCTCGGCGGTCTTCATCGGCCTGATGCAGCACGAGCACTGATCCACACTCTACACACACCCACATCGGAGAAACCATGCTGCACACCACTCTCGCAGTCGTTCAGGAAGCCCTCGCCCAGGCGGACCTGGAAACGGCCAAGAACACCTTCGCCCTGCTGGGCGCCGGCATCGGCGCCGGACTCGCCGTGGTCGGCGCCGGGCTGGGGATCGGCCGCATCGGCGAAGGGGCGACCCAGGCGATCGCCCGCCAGCCCGAAGCCGGCGGCGACATCCGCAACTTGGCCATCCTCCTGGCGGCCTTCGTCGAGGGAGCGGCCCTCTTCGCCATCGTGATCGCCGCACTCTTCAAGTTCGTCTGATGACGCCGGCTGGGGGCGTGCTCCTCGGGCCGTGGGCGGCCGCGGCCGAAGGGGGCTGGAGCAGCCTCTTCACGCCCGACTGGGGCCTCTCCGTCTGGACGTGGGCGACCTTCCTGGTCATGCTCGCCGTCCTCGGCCGCTTCGCTTGGAAGCCCCTTCTCGGCGCCCTCGAAGCGCGGGAGAAGGGCATCCAGGACGAGATCGACGAGGCCAAGCGGCGCCGTGAAGAGGCCGACCGGGTTCTGGCCGAGCAACGGGCGCAGCTGGCCGAAGGCCGCCGCCAAGCCCAAGCCGTGGTCGCCGAGAGCAGGGCCGCCGCCGCCAAGCTGCAGAAGGAGCTGGAGGCCAGGGCCAGGGAAGAAGCACAGGCGATCCTCGACGCCGCCCGCCGGGACATCCGCCGGGAGCGCGACGCCGCAGTGGAGGTGGTCCGACGAGAAGCCGTGGAGCTGGCCCTGGCCGCGGCGGAGCGCCTTGTGGGCGAGCGGATGGACGGCGAGCGGGATCGAAGGCTGGTCATGAGCTGCATCGACGACATCTCCGGGTCCGCCGGCTTCAGGGCGTGAGAGAAGCCACCGTCGCCCGCAGCTACGCCGAGACCCTCTTCGCACTGGCGGAGGGCCACGACGGCGTCGAGGCGTTCGGCCAAGCCGTCGACGCCGTGGCCCGCCTCTGCGAGGACGCTCGGGTGCGGGAGTTCCTGGCCACGCCGCGAATCCCGGCCGCCGCCAAGAAGGGAGCGCTGGAGAAGGCGCTGGGTCCCATGTCGCATCCCCTCTTCCTCGCCTTCCTCAAGGTGGTCGTGGACAAGGGACGGCAGCGGCTGATCCCCCGGATCGCCGAAGAGTACGGGCTGCTCCTGGACCGGCGCATGGGTCGCCGCTACGTGGAGGTCACGGTGGCGAGGCCTCTGGACGAAGCCGCGCTGGGCGAGCTGGCGCGACGGATGTCCAAGGCGACGGGACTCACGATCGTTCCCGCCGTGAAGGTGGTTCCCGGCATCCTGGGAGGAATCGTGATCCGCGACGGCGACACGGTCTACGACGGCTCCCTCAGGCGCAGGCTGGGAACGATGCGGCGACGCCTTCTGGGGGCGAAGCTTCCGGTCGGCGCGCAACCGCCAACGACAACGAACCACAGGAACGAATAGACGAATGGCAGACACCCAGCTTCGCGCGGGCGAGCTCAAGGGCGTGCTCCTGGCCGAGATCGAGCGCTACGACCAGGTCCTGGACGCCGAGGAAGTGGGCGAGGTCCTCGAGGTCAAGGACGGGGTGGCCCGCATCTACGGCCTCACCCGGGCCATGGCCAGCGAGATGCTCGAGATCACCTCGGGCGAGACCGGCGACACCGTCACCGCCTTGGCGCTGAACCTCGAGGAGGACAACATCGGCGCCGTGGTGATGGGGGAGTGGGCCGGACTCCACGAGGGCGACGAGGTGCGCCGCACCGGCCGCGTTCTGGACGTGCCCGTGGGCGACGGCTACCTGGGCCGCGTCGTGGACGCCCTGGGAGCCCCGGTCGACGGCGGACCCGAGATCGAGACCGCAGGCCGGCGCCAGATCGACGTCGTGGCGCCCGGGATCGTCAAGCGCCAGCCGGTGAAGGAGCCGCTCCAGACGGGCATCAAGGCGATCGACGCCATGATCCCCATCGGCAGGGGTCAGCGCGAGCTCGTCATCGGCGACCGCCAGACCGGCAAGACGGCGATCGCCGTGGACGCCATCATCAACCAGCGCGACACGGACGTCGTGTGCATCTACTGCGCCGTGGGCCAGCGGGCGGGGCAGGTCGCCGGGGTGGTCGAGACCCTGCGCCACCACGGCGCCATGGAGTACACGATCGTGGTCGCGGCCAACGCCTCCGATCCGGCCCCGATGCAGTACATCGCCCCGTACTCGGCCACCGCCCTGGCGGAGGACTTCATGTGGCGGGGCAAGCACGTCCTCGTCGTCTACGACGATCTGTCGAAGCAGGCCCAGGCGTACCGGCAGCTCTCCCTCGTGCTCCGGCGCCCGCCGGGCCGCGAGGCGTATCCGGGAGACGTCTTCTACCTCCACTCCCGCCTCTTGGAGCGCGCCGCCAAGCTCTCGGACGAGCTGGGCGGAGGCTCGCTGACCGCCCTTCCCATCATCGAGACCCAGGCGGGCGACGTGTCGGCGTACATCCCGACGAACGTCATCTCCATCACCGACGGCCAGATCTACCTGGAGCCCGACCTCTTCAACTCGGGGGTGCGGCCGGCGGTCAACGTGGGCATCTCCGTCTCCCGGGTGGGCGGCGCCGCCCAGGTCAAGGCCATGAAGACGGTGGCGGGCCGCCTGCGGCTGGACCTGGCCCAGTTCCGCGCGATGGAGACGTTCGCCCAGTTCGCCTCGGACCTGGACGCCGCCACCCAGCGGCAGCTGGCCCGGGGCCAGCGCACGGTCGAGATCCTCAAGCAGCCCCAGTACCGGCCCGTGCCGGTGGAGCGGCAGATCGTGGCGATCTACGCCGTCACCAACGACTACCTGGACGACGTGGATCTGTCCAAGGTGCGCGAGTGGGAGCAGGGCTTCCTGGAGTTCGTCGAGAGCCGCTTCAACGACGTCTTCGCCGGCCTGAGGCAAGAGGGGAAGCTCACCGACGACATCGAAGGCCGCCTGAAGGAGGCGATCGGCGAGTACGCCGCGGCGTTCGAGGCCCAAGCCCAGGTCGGCGCCTGACGTGTCCAGCTCCCAGGACGTTCTGCGACGGATCAAGTCCGTCAAGAACACGCGGAAGATCACCCGCACCATGGAGCTGGTCGCCACCTCCAAGCTGAAGCGGGCCATGGACCGAATGGCCGCCGCCCGCCCCTACGCCGACGCGCTCGCCGGCCTGGTGGGCGGTCTCTGGTCCCCGTTCCTGGCCCAGGAGCACCCCCTCCTCCGCCGCCCGGCGGACCCCGGACGCGCCGCGCTCCTCCTCCTCACGGCCAACCGGGGGTTCTGCGGCGCCTTCAACGCCAACCTCATACGAGAGGCGCGCAGCCGTCTGGAGGCGCTGGAAGCCGCCGGCGCTCAAGTCGAGCTCCACGTCTCCGGCAAGAAGGGCCTCGCCTACTTCCGCTTCCGGGGCGCCGAGATCGCGTCGTCCACCACGGAGATCGGAGACGGCCCCACGCCCGACGACGCGGAGCGGCTCGTGGCGCGTCTCCGGGACCGCTTCGCCAGCGGGGAGCTGGACGCGGTGCACATGGTGAGCTCCGAGTTCCACTCCGCCATGTCCACGCCGCCCCGCACCACCCAGCTCCTCCCCGTCGAGCCCCCGACGGGCGGCACGCCGGTGGACGCCTTCCTCATGTCGCCTGCGGCCGGAGAGATCGTGGGTCGGCTGCTCCCCAGCTACCTGCGCAGCGCCGTGTACCGGGCCCTGGTGGAGAACGCGGCCAGCGAGCAGGGCGCGCGACGGGCGGCGATGAAGAGCGCCACCGACAACGCCGGGGAGATCCTCGAAACCCTGACCCGCAGCTACAACCGCGCGCGCCAAGCCCAGATCACGCAGGAGATCGCCGAGATCGTCGGCGGCGCTGCGGCCCTGGAGTGACCGACCGCCGGAACAACCTGGAGACCCAAAGGAAATGAGCGACAGCAACAAAGGTCGGGTGGTGCAGGTGATCGGACCCGTCCTGGACGTGGAGTTCGACGCCGACCGACTGCCCGAGATCTACAACGCGCTGCGGCTCAGCGCGGAGACCGGGTCGGGGCGGCAGATCGACCTGGTGGCGGAAGTGCAGCAGCACATCGGGCGCTCCCAGGTCCGGGCCGTCTCCATGAGCTCGACGGACGGCGTCCAGCGCGGGATGGAGGTGGTGGACACGGGCCGGTCGATCGCCGTCCCGGTGGGCGAGCCCGCCCTGGGGCGCATCCTCAACGTCCTGGGCGAGCCCGTGGACGAGCGCGGGCCCGTGGCCGGAGGCGAGGACGTGGAGCGGTGGCCGATCCACCGCCCGTCCCCCCGCTTCGACGACCTGGAGCCGAAGACCGAGATCTTCGAGACCGGAATCAAGGTCGTCGACCTCCTGGCGCCCTACGTGAAGGGCGGGAAGACGGGGCTCTTCGGCGGCGCCGGGGTCGGCAAGACGGTCATCATCATGGAGCTCATCAACAACATCGCCATGGAGCACGGCGGCCGTTCGGTGTTCTGCGGGGTCGGCGAGCGCACCCGCGAGGGCAACGACCTGTGGAACGAGATGACCGACTCCGGCGTCATCGACTCCACCGCGCTGGTCTACGGCCAGATGAACGAGCCCCCGGGCGCGCGGCTGCGGGTGGGGCTGTCGGGCCTGACGATCGCCGAGTACTTCCGCGACGTGGAGAAGCAGGACGTCCTCCTCTTCGTCGACAACATCTTCCGCTTCACCCAAGCGGGCTCGGAGGTGTCGGCGCTCCTCGGACGCATGCCCTCGGCCGTGGGCTACCAGCCGACCCTGGGCACCGAGATGGGGGAGCTGCAGGAGCGGATCACCTCGACCCGAGAGGGCTCCATCACCTCCGTGCAGGCGATCTACGTTCCCGCCGACGACCTGACCGACCCGGCGCCCGCGGCGGCGTTCACCCACTTGGACGCCACCACGGTGCTCTCCCGCTCCATCGCCGAGAAGGGCATCTACCCGGCGGTGGACCCCCTGGACTCGTCCTCCCGCATCCTGGACCCCCAGTTCCTGGGAGACCGCCACTACCAGGTGGCCGGCAACGTCCAGCAGATCCTCCAGCGCTACAAGGACCTCCAGGACATCATCGCCATCCTGGGCATGGACGAGCTCTCGGAAGAGGACAAGATCGTCGTCGGCCGCGCCCGGCGGATCGAGCGCTTCCTCTCCCAGCCCTTCTTCGTCGCCACCGCCTTCACCAACATTCCCGGCTGCTACGTGAAGCTGGAGAACACGATCGAGTCCTTCGAGCGCGTCGCGGCGGGGGAGTTCGACCACCTGCCCGAGCAGGCGTTCTACATGAAGGGCGGGATCGAGGAGGTGGTGGAGGCGGCCGAGAAGATGGGGACGGGAGCCTGACGCGATGGCCAAGGCGCTGAAGCTCCACGTGCTGACGCCCGCAGGCGCCGTCTTCAAGGGAAGCGCCCGCTCGCTGGTGGCGCCGGCGTGGGACGGTCGCGTGGGGGTCCTGCCGGGACACGCCCCGTTCCTGACTCTCTTGGGCGAAGGTCCTCTGGCGGTGCGCACCGATTCCGGCGACGCCCGCGAGTTCGGCGTCTCGGGCGGCGTCATGAAAGTCGAGTCCGACGACGTGACCGTATTGGCCGACCGAGTCCTCGAATGAAGCTCGACCTGCACGTCCACTCCACCGCTTCGGACGGCGTCTGCTCCCCGGACGAGGTCGTCGAGCGGGCGGCGGGCGGCGGCCTCGACGTGATCGCGCTGGCCGACCACGACACGACCGCCGGCGTCGCCTCGGCGAAGCGCGCCGCCCGCGACCGTCCGGTCGAGGTGATCGCGGCGGTGGAGCTGAGCAGCACCTACCGCGGCGAAGACGTGCACGTCCTGGCGTACTTCCTGGACATCGAGTCGCCGGCGCTGGCGGCCCAGCGTCGCAGGGGCTTCGACCGCCGAGCGGCCCGCATGAGGGAGATGCGGGAGCGCCTCGCGGCTCAGGGAATCACCGTCACCAGCCGCCAAGTGGACGCCCAGCGCGCCTCGGGCGACGTCGCCGCGGCTCGGCCCCACTTGGCACGGGCGTTGGTGGCGGCGGGGCACGCGGTCTCGGTCCCCGACGCCTTCGCTCGGCTCATCGGCGACGGCTGTCCGGCCTATGTCCCGACGGAAGTCTCGACGCCGGAAGAGGTGATCGGCGTGGCGCTGGCTGCCGGAGGCATCCCCGTCTGGGCCCACCCGCCCGCGGCGCTGCTGGAGAAGCTGCTGCCGCCGATGCTGGATGCCGGGCTGAAGGGGCTGGAGGTCTACCGACCCCCGGGGAGGTCCGCCAGCCCGGCCAGGCTGCGGGAGATCGCCCAGGCGGAAGGGCTTCTGGTCACCGGAGGCTCGGATTGGCACGGTCCCGCCGGCGGTTCCGAGCTTGGCGACTTCTTCGTGACCGGCGATCAAGTCGCTAGCTTTCTGGAAGCGGGAGGGGCGTAGCCGGCCCGCACTTGCGGGAAGGGCGACCGCTCGGCCCGCGAAGGAAGTAGTTCGGCGGCTCCGGCCCAGGAGTGGTTCGGCGGCGTTGGTCCAGGAACCGCCTGGTCCGGTCGGTGTTGACTTTCTTCCAGGAAGGCTTACCTTCCAAAGCTGTCCGCTTCACAACCGGCGGCCGGCCTTCCGCGGAGCCGTCTTGCGGCGGGTCGGCGGATCGGACGCGGCTCGCCTTCGGGCGGCGGCCGGACGACGGAGCGGACGTCAGGATTCTTGACAGCAAGGGTAGAAGGAAGGTAAAGAGCCTTAGGTCGCTCTGGCCGTCCACTCCACGGACGCCCGCTTGACGGGCGAAGCTGGACGGGCGCGCCAGGAGCGTACGTGTTGGAAAGGCGACGGTGGACTGGCCCAGTTGCGCAGCCGAACGAGGAACGGACGCAAGTCGCGGTTCGGCGTTCGGTTCGAGGAACAAGGGCTGGTCAAGCGAAGAAGCGCGCACGGCGGATGCCTTGGCACAGACCGGCGATGAAGGACGTGGCAAGCTGCGATAAGCCCCGGGGAGCTGCAAGCAAGCCGAGATCCGGGGGTGTCCGAATGGGGCAACCCGGCGGGAGCAAATCCCGTCACCCTTACAAAGGGAGCCAACCCAGGGAACTGAAACATCTAAGTACCTGGAGGAAAAGAAATCAATCGAGATTCCCAGAGTAGCGGCGAGCGAAAAGGGAAGAGCCCAAACCCGGACGGGGTGACCCGGCCGGGGGTTGTGGGGCCGCGTGGGAGGCCGACCGAAGCATAGCGGAACGGTACTGGAACGTACGACCGCAGAGGGTGAGAGTCCCGTATGCGAAATGCGAGTAGGTCGGCTGGCGCGGACCCCGAGTAGGCCGGGACACGTGGAACCCTGGCTGAATCCGGGAGGACCATCTTCCAAGGCTAAATACGAGTCTGTGACCGATAGCGGACCAGTACCGTGAGGGAAAGGTGAAAAGAACGCCTGACGGCGAGTGAAACAGAACCTGAAACCGTGTGCGTACAAGCGGTCGGAGCCCGATCCGCGTCTTCGGACGACGGAGGCGGGTGACGGCGTGCCTTTTGCATTATGATCCGGCGAGTTACTCCTCATGCGCGAGGTTAAGGGCCTCAGGTCCGGAGCCGAAGCGAAAGCGAGTCTGAAACGGGCGTCGAGTGCATGGGGGTAGACCCGAAACCGAGGCGATCTATCCATGGCCAGGGTGAAGCTGGGGTAACACCCGGTGGAGGCCCGAACCGTTGTGGGTTGAAAACTGCTCGGATGAGCTGTGGATAGGGGTGAAAGGCCAATCAAGCTCGGAGATAGCTGGTTCTCCCCGAAATATATTTAGGTATAGCCTCAGGGAATTGTCTCTGGGAGGTAGAGCACTGGATGGGCTAGGGGCCTTACCAGGTTACCGAACCCAACCAAACTCCGAATGCCTTCGAGATGTATCCTGGGAGTCAGTGGGCGGGCGATAATGTCCGTCTGCGAGAGGGAAAGAGCCCAGACCGTCAGCTAAGGCCCCCAAGTTCGTGCTAAGTGAGAAAGGATGTGGGTGTGCACAGACAGCTAGGAGGTTGGCTTAGAAGCAGCCATGCCTTTAAAGAGTGCGTAATAGCTCACTAGTCAAGTGGATCCGCGCCGATAATGGTCGGGACTCAAGCACGACGCCGAAGCTACGGATGACGCAAGTCATGGTAGGGGAGCATTCCCTGGTCGGCGAAGCGGACTCGGAAGAGCATCCGTGGAGAGCAGGGAAGAGAGCATGCCGGAATGAGTACGCGATAAACAGGGTGAGAATCCCTGTCACCGAAAGCCTAAGGGTTCCGGAGCCAGGCTTATCCGCTCCGGGTTAGTCGGTCCCTAAGCCGAGGCCGAAGGGCGTAGGCGATGGGAAACAGGTCAATATTCCTGTACCGTTCAAGCAGCGTTCGACCATGAGGGGGGACGCGGAAGTGACAGGACCGTCGGGTGGTGGAATCCGATGCAAGGTGGTAGGCGATGAGAGGGGAGAAAAGACCTCTTTAGCCGAGCGCCGACGCCGAAGGGCCACCTAGTGGCCCGCAAAGGGTCCGTAACCATGCCGCCGAGAAAAGCCTCGCATGGGAGGTGCTTGGACGACCGTACCGCAAACGGACACACGTAGGCGAGGCGAGTAGCCTAAGGTGCTCGAGTGATCCGCGGAGAAGGAACTCGGCAAAATGTCCCCGTAACTTCGGGAGAAGGGGAGCCCGTGCTAGGTGAACCATGGTTGCGTGGGGAGCCGAAGCGGGCCGCAGAGAATCGGCCCAAGCGACTGTTTAGTAAAAACACAGGTGTCTGCAAAATCGTTCAAGACGACGTATAGGCACTGACGCCTGCCCGGTGCCGGAAGGTTAAAGGGAGGGGTTAGGGGAAACTCGAAGCTCTGAACTGAAGCCCCGGTAAACGGCGGCCGTAACTATAACGGTCCTAAGGTAGCGAAATTCCTTGTCGGGTAAGTTCCGACCTGCACGAATGGCGTAACGACTTGGGCGCTGTCTCCTCCGCGAGCTCGGCGAAATTGGAGTATCGGTGAGGATACCGATTACCCGCGACAGGACAAAAAGACCCCGTGCACCTTTACTGCAGCCTGTCATTGGGTTTTGGCTTTACATGTGTAGGATAGGTGGGAGACCGTGAACCGTCGTCGCCAGGCGACGGGGAGTCGCTGGTGAAATACCACCCTTGCAATGTCGAGGCTCTAACCCAGGGGAGTGAATCCTCCTCGGGAACAGTGGCAGGTGGGTAGTTTGACTGGGGCGGTCGCCTCCCAAAAGGTAACGGAGGCGCGCAAAGGTTCCCTCAGCGCGGTCGGCAATCGCGCGAAGAGTGCAAAGGCATAAGGGAGCTTGACTGCGAGACCGACGGGTCGAGCAGGAACGAAAGTTGGCCTTAGTGATCCGGCGGTTCCGAATGGAAGGGCCGTCGCTCAACGGATAAAAGGTACGCCGGGGATAACAGGCTTATCGCCCCCGAGAGTTCACATCGACGGGGCGGTTTGGCACCTCGATGTCGGCTTATCGCATCCTGGGGCTGGAGAAGGTCCCAAGGGTCGGGCTGTTCGCCCGTTAAAGCGGTACATGAGCTGGGTTTAGAACGTCGTGAGACAGTTCGGTCTGTATCCGTCGTGGGCGTTGGAGTATTGAGGGGAGCTGTTCCTAGTACGAGAGGACCGGAACGGACTGACCTCTCGTGTACCGGTTGTTCCGCCAGGGGCATTGCCGGGTAGCGACGTCGGGAAGGGATAACCGCTGAAAGCATCTAAGTGGGAAGCCCACCCCAAGATGAGTACTCCCAGACTTCGGTCACTGAAGGGCCGTGCGAGACTAGCACGTTGATAGGCGGTAAGTGGAAGCGTGGCGACACGTGCAGCTGAGCCGTACTAATGGCCCGAGAGGCTTGACCAGCACCTGTCTTTCCACCGCGTCTCTCCGACACGGAAACCGAAAGGCTCTTCCTTCCTTCTGCCCTTCTTTCTTTTTCGAAAGGCTGGTGGCCACAGCGCAGGTGACACACCCGATCCCATCCCGAACTCGGCAGTTAAGCCCTGCAGCGCGGATGGTACTGCTGGGGCAACCCGGTGGGAGAGTACGTCGCTGCCAGCCTGTCGTGCGAAGCGCTCCGTTCGGCCCTCGAGGCCGGGCGGAGCGTTTTTGCGTCTTGGGGGCGTGCCCGAGCACCGGCTGGGGGCCGGGAGCGCGGCCGTGGTCCTGGACGGGCCTATTGCCGGAGTGCGATGCGTACGATGATGGCAGGATTGGGGGCGGCCATGACGGCGTGGGCCATGGCGGCTCCGGCGGCTCCGGCTCGGAGGACCAGGGGGACTTGGGCGGGGACGACGCCTCCGATCCCGACGACGGGGATCGACACTGCGGAGGCGACGCGGGAGAGGCCCTCCAGGCCTATGGGCGCGTTCGTCTTGGCCTTCGTGGAGGTGGCGAAGACGGCGCCGCATCCGATGTAGCTTGCGCCGTCGGCCTCTGCGGCGCGGGCGGCGGAGGGGTCGGAGGCGGAGAAGCCGATCAGGAAGCCGGGGGGAGCCAGGGCGCGGGCAGCGGTGACGGGGAGGTCGTTGGGTCCCAAGTGGACGCCGTCGGCGCCGACGGCGAGGGCCAGGTCGAGACGGTCGTTCACGAAGAAGAGCGCGCCGTCGGCCCGGGTGTCCGCGCGGAGACTCCGGGCCAGGGGCAGGAGGTCGCGGGGCGGGAGGCGCTTGTCGCGGAGCTGGACGGCAGGGGCGCCGGCGGCGAGGGCGTCGCCCACGACTTCCAGGACGTCCCTGGGACGGGCGGAGGCCCGGTCGGTGACGACGACGAGGCGGAGCCGCCGGCTCAGGTCCATGGCGGGTTCAGCGGGAGCGGGAGGGGCCGGACTCCCGACGGATGCGCGCGCGGGCGGCGCCGTGTTCTTGGAGAGATCGACTGAATGCGTGGCTGCCGTCGGGCCTTGCGACGAAGTAGAGGTAATTAGTGTCGGCAGGCGCCAGGGTGGCGTCGAGCGCGGCGGCGCCGGGAGCGGCGATGGGGCCGGGAGGGAGGCCTGCCCGGGTGTACGTGTTGTAGGGGTGGTCGGCCACCGAGTCCATGGCGGAGTAGAGGAGGCGGGGCCGGTAGCCGCCGAGGGCGTAGAGGACGGTGGGGTCGGCCTGGAGCGGCATGCCGATGCGCAGCCGGTTGTGGTAGACGCTGGAGATCGTCGGCATCTCGTCCACCCTCCGCGCCTCTGCTTGAATGATCGACGCCAAGGTGACGGCTTCCTGCTCGGTGAGGCCGGCCGCCGCGAGGAGGTCGCGACGCTCCGGCGTCCAGTAGCGGCGGTAGCGGGCGACCATGGCCTCCACCACGGCGTGCACGCCCACGCCCTCGGCGAAGCGGTAGGTGTCCGGGAAGAGGTAGCCTTCGAGCCCTGGTCCGGGGACCGCCCACCGGGAGTGGAGATCGGGCGCCGAGAGCGAGCGCGCCACCTCGGCCGAATCGTCCCCCGCCGCTGCCGCGATGCGGCCCGCCATGGCGCGGATCGTCAGCCCCTCGGGGATCGTGACGGCATGGCTGACGACTCGTCCCTCCGCCAGCGCCTGCAGCAGCTGGGAGGAGCGCACGGCTGCGGGGACGCGGTAGGTGCCCGCCTTCACCGATCGGTCCTGGCCGGTGATCCGGGCGCGGGCGCGGAAGAGGAGGGGCCGCGCAACGATCCGGCGCGCCACGAGGGTGTCCACCACGTCCTGAAAGGTGGCTCCGGCGGGGACGCGGAAGACGACGACGCCGTCGCCGGAGGAGGCGGGCGCCGTCGGGGCCAGCAGCGCGCGCACGAGCACCGCGGCGAGGAGGACGGCAAGGGCCAGCGGAGCGGCCAGGACGACGGCTCGGCCGTAGCCCCTTGGCGTGCCGGCGCTACCGCCGGTCGCTTGAGCGGTCGCCTTGCCGGGCATCGGGGTGTTCGGCCTCGGGCCGGCTGGCGTCGAGCCTGTCGGCTCTGGGCTGCCGGTTGGCGTCGAGCCAGTCCTGGAGGATGACGGCTGCTGCTGCGGCATCGATCCTGGCCTTGTCCTCCCGCTTGGCTTTGGGAAGCCCGATCGACCGGAGACGGGCCGAAGCCTCGACCGAAGAGTAGCGCTCGTCGTGGAACTCGACCGGGAGGCGGCCCCTCTCCCCCAGCCGCTTCCCGAAGGCGCGGACTTCCGCTGTCCAGTCATTTTCGCGCCCGTCGGTGTCCAAGGGAAGCCCGACGACGACGAGCCGCACCTTGTGCCGGTCGGCCAACTGCAGAAGCTGGGCCACGGGAGGGCGCTTCCCGGTCCGGCGCTGGAGGGTGGCGAGGGGGGTCGCCAGGGTCGCGCCGACGTCGCTCATGGCGACTCCGATGCGGCGGCGGCCGTAGTCCAGTCCCATGATCCGTCCGGGCGCGCAGGCGCGGGTTTCCCCCGTCACGACGGGTCCTCGGCGCGGGCCAGGAGATCGGCGAAGTCGTAGTTGACGCTGGTGACGCCGAAGTCCGGTTCCCGCCGGAAGGGGCGTCGCAGGTAGCGGACCCGGTGCTCGGCCTCGTCCAGGAACTCGACGATGGCCAGGATGTAGTCGCCGGGCTTGTTCAGCGAGCAGAGGATCTCGTTGCGCGTGACGGTGATCGTGCGCGCGCCCGCAACGCGCCCCTTGACCTCGATGAAGCGAAGCTTGCCCGTGCCGGGAACTCGGCTCTCGACGTCGTAGCCCAGCCGGTCGAACTCGCGGTCCACGGGCTCGAAGCCCAGCCGGCGCTCGACCTCCATGACGGCTTCGCGAGCGCGGGCGGCGGCGGCCTGGGTGTCGCGCGGCCCGAGGGGAGCAAGAGGGGCGTCGGTCTCTTCGGCGTCCGCCCGCCCGCCGATCTCCCGGAGCAAGCCCACCGGCACGACCAGCACGCCGCCCAGCACGACAGGCGCCCGCGAAGATATCTGGCGCTCCAGTTCCAGCGCCGCCAACCGCTTCCCGAGCCGCACCTGAAGGGCGTCGGCCCGCCTGGCGGCCTCGCCGGAGGCCAAGCGGGCGCCGGCCGTGAGCCCGTCGCCGGAGTCGAGCCCGCTGTCGCTGCCCGTCGCGGAATCCGCACCGGCCCCACCCGCCGCCTCCCGAGCCTTGAGTTCCTGCGCCCGGTGGTCCCAGTAGTTGATCTCGTTGGTGAGGCGGCCCTTGACGGCGGCCTGCGTCTTGTCGATCAGCGGATGTCGAAAGCTCCTCGCTTCCTCCAGGTGCCGGGGCGCGGCCTGCGCCACGGCCCACTCCACCATGCGCGCCTCCAGTCCGTCGCCGACCCAGCCGCACTCGGGGCGGTCCAGAATGGCGGCGGTCTCCGGTTCGGCGCTGGTCAGCGGGCGATAGTCGAGGTAGGGTGCGCACTCCACCTGCCGGATGCGGCCCGATCCGTCCATCTCCAGGTGAAGCACCTTCTTGGACACGATCCGGCGTTCGCCGCCCTGCGTCGTGCCGCCCTCCTGCACGGCGTGTTCCAGGTAGAAGAGCACCCGAGGCTCGACGCCGCCGTCGCGTTCGTCCACGAGCACCGTCCCGCGCTTCAGCAGCTCGCGGTGGCGCTCCAGCGTCAAGTCCAGGACCGCGTCCAGCAGGGGATGACCCGGGCACACGAACGCCGCCGGGGGCTGGCCGACAGGAGGCTCCATCTCCTTGTCGAAAGCGATGCGCTCGTAGCGGGACAGCACCGGCTCCCGAGCGCCCGCTGACCGACCCCGAGCGCGCACGGCGGCAGGCACGTGGGTGACCTGATAGCGGCGAGGCTCCCGTTTCCGCGCCTTGCCGCCCAGCCGCCGAAACGCCTCGACGAAGAACGACTCCACGTAGTGCGGTTGGAGCCGGCGGGCCTCGGCGCGCTCCATCTCTTCGCGCACCTTGTGCAGCTTCCGGGCGTCGATCGCGCCGTGGGCAAGGGCTTCGTCCTCCAGCAGGTCGCGAAGCCTGTCCCGGTCCAGGGCGTGCTCCACGACCCTGTCGAGACGGGCCTTCACCTCCGGCTGCTCGCCGTAGCGCACCGCCTCCGTCAGCAGGTCGCGCAACGGCCTGCCCTCGAAGTGGAGCTTCCCCAGCACGTCGAAGACCTTGCCGCCCAGGGCCTCCCGCGCCTGCTCCAGCTTCTCGAGAAGCCGGCGGTACACGTCGCCCTCGCGGGTTTCGGCGGCGACGAGGTTCCAGATGTGGCACACCTGGCGCTGGCCGATTCGGTGGATGCGCCCGAAGCGCTGCTCGATCCGGTTGGGGTTCCAGGGCAGGTCGTAGTTCACCATCAGGTGCGCGCGTTGCAGGTTGACCCCTTCCCCCGCCGCGTCGGTGGCCAAGAGCACTTGCGTCTCGGGGTCGTGGCGGAACGCCTCCTGGGCCTTCAACCGGTCTTCGCGCCTCATGCCCCCGTGGACGACGACCAAGCTGCCGGGCCGTCCCAGCAGCGTCGCGATGCGCGTCTGCAGGTAGTCCAGCGTGTCCCGGTGTTCCGTGAAGATCACCAGCTTCTGCGTGGCCGAAGGCTTGTGCGGCGGGATTTCGCCCGCGCCGTAGGGGAGCTCGGGGGACTCCATGACGCGCCCCCGCAGGCCCGACGACGTGAAGACCTGGCGAAAGACGTCGGCCAGCTCCTGCCACTTGGCGTCCGTGCCGCTCCGAAGCACGTCCGTGGCCAGGCGTTCCAGCCGTCGCAGGACGGCGATCTCCGCCTTCAGTTCGGGGATGGTGCGGGCGGCTGTCGCCCTGCTCAGCACTTCGGCCTCGGCGGACTGTCGCTCGATCTCGGGCGCGTCTTCCAGGTCGGCAAGGGCCTCGGCGTCGTCCAGGTCGAAGGCGGGCGTCGAGGGTGCGGACTCGGCTTCTCGGAGCCGGCCCTCCAACCGCTCCCGTCGCCTTCGCAGGGAGTGGTGAATCGCGGCGGGCGACGACGCCAAGCGCCGTTGCAGGATCGTAAGGGCGAAGCCGACGTTGCCCGCCCGCCGATCGTTCTCGAGGGCCTCGGCGCGGTTGAACTCCTCGCGCACGTACTGCGTGACCTCGGCGTACAGGTGCGCCTCGGTGTCGGACAGCCTGTACGGCACCGTGTGGGCCTTACGCTCGGGGAAGAGGGGCGTGCCGTCGAAGCGAAGCAGCCCTTCCTTGACGACGCGACGCATGATGTCGGACACGTCGGTCACGTGCACGCCGTCCCGGAACCGGCCCTCGAAGCGGTCGCCGTCCAGCAGCGACATGAAGAGCTGGAAGTCCTGTTCCTTGCCGTTGTGGGGCGTGGCGGTCATGAGCAGGAAGTGGCGCGTCAGCCCGGAGAGCAGCTGTCCCAGCTTGTGGCGCTTGGTGTACTTGACTTCGCCGCCGAAGTACGTGGCCGACATCTTGTGGGCCTCGTCGCACACCACCAAGTCCCAGCGGCACTCCGGCGCCTTGAGCAGCTCCTGCACGTCCTCGTTCCGCGACAGCTTGTCCAAGCGCGCGATGATCAGGTCCGCCTCCACGAACCAGTTGCCCGTGAGCGCCGCCTCCAGCTTGTCGTTGGCGAGGATCTCGAACGGCAGGTCGAAGCGGTCGCGCAGCTCGTCCTGCCACTGCTCCGCCAGCGCCCCCGGACACACCACCAGGCAGCGCTCCAGGTCGCCCCGAGCGACAAGCTCCCGCATGAGCAGCCCCGCCATGATCGTCTTCCCGGCTCCCGGATCGTCCGCCAGCAGGAAGCGCAGCGGCTGCCGGGGCAGCATCGTCTCGTACACCGCCGTGATCTGGTGCGGCAGCGGCTCGACGTGCGAAGTGTGGACGGCCAGCATGGGGTCGAAGAGGTGCGCCAGCCGAATCCGCAGCGCCTCCGACACCAGCCGGAACAGCGCCCCGTCGCCGTCGAAGCTCCACGGCCGCTCCTGTGCGACGACCTCCAGGCGCGCCTCGTCGTCCCGGTAGAGCAGCCTGTCGGCGATCCGGCCGTCGGGTGCCTTGTAGACGAGTTCCAGCGCTTCGGACCCGAACCACTTGATGCCGACGACGGTGGCCAGGCCGTCCGGGAGCACCCCGCGTACGGTGGTGCCGGGGGTCAGGTCTTCAAGGCGCACGGGCGAGGCCTTGGCTGGGGTTTGACGAGGGGGACAGGGGAAGATAGGGTGACCTTACGGCGTTGGACTACATTCCGGGCAAGACGGAGGAACTCATGGATGGCTGGCACGGGGAGGTGCGGCGGGTGCGCCCGCCTAGCCCGCGTCCTCGGCGATGTGACGGGAAGCGGTCATTGGAGGACCCGACGTGACACAGGCAGAGCCTCGTACTGAGACTGACGGCCGTGCTCCCAGATATTGGATGCGGTCTCTGTCATTCTTGGCGCTACATCGGATGCTGGCTGAACTTGGCTCGTTTCCTAACGGCCTACGGGCGGGCGAACTAAATCGCGTGGTCATCGAAAACAAGATACTGCATCGGCAAGGACAAGCACCTAAGCCGACAACACTGTATCACTACCGCACCATGTTACTTCGCCTAGGCATAGTGGAACGACGCGGCCTAAAGCTGATTGTTCGATCCGACGATCGCACTGTTGTCGCTCTTCTGAATTCCCCTCCCCCCCCTGAAGGAGTCGCATCCTTGAATTCTGCTGCGAAGCATCACTTTGCAACGCTGATTCTAAGAAACAAGGACTGCTTGGCAATGTTCTTTGGTAGGTTCATCGTTTCGTCGGAGACCGTGTCGGTATCAGACTTCCGTAGCAAGGGTGTACCTGTCAAGTACACGATACGGTATTCTGCGGATTGTGTAGAGATTAGGCTAGAGAACTCTGTAACCGGTGACGCACCCCCAATCACATCTCCCCGCACCAGGAAAGGTTCGCCACCTATGGTTCAGGCTATACCATACGGGATGCGCTATTGGGCTCGGGATGAACTAGGTCTTATTGATGAATACTGCCGACACGACGACGGTGGAATTGTCATGTTTCCGATACTACAACTTGACGATAGACCTAAGGGGATTGCATTGGCTGCTCGTAGAACGGCAGGCCAGATTCTGTCGCTGCGTGGACCAGAGGAATGGACCGTATTTTCGGTCGGTGATCTAATCGTCCAGTGTTGCGAACAGCGTCGACAGCCCATCTCGCTACTGTTTCGGGCGATCGACATACTAATGGACGAGTGTCCGCATTTCATAGTAGCGATTCCAACACCTAGGCGTCTGGCAACCATTACCGCTGTGTCGCCGGGCCGGGAAGAAATGGAACTCAAACAATACTATCGGTATCGAAGAGCGCACGGGCCATACGTTGCCCATATCCGCATTCATCGCGATGCTGAGCTACTCGATTCGCATGGGAGCTGATTCGGTCCTTGATATGCTGAAGAGGACCAGCACCTGCATGGTCTACGATCCGTGCGGGCGCCGTGTCGAACGACAACCGAGATGAGACGATAGTGACAACCAAGACTGGGGTTGTTATCGGCCACTGAAAATTGCACACTTCTGCCTCTTGACGAAGCGGTGGCGCGAGCCCTTGGGCTGTTGTCCGCGTGGATCAAGTACGCTGCGTCTTCATCCCAAGCCGGAGGAAGACACGATGTTCAAGAGGGAGAAGCGAGTGTTGTTGCGACGCTACCTCGAGCAGGGGGGTACCGAAGGCGGAGGTCGCCCGTCGCGTCGGAGTGAGCCGGATGACGGGTCTACCACTTGGATCGAAACCCGGGCAGCTCGATCATGAACTCGACGCCGAGCCCGTGCGGTAACGGGCTCCGGCGACGGACGCCGTCGAAGCTGGACCCCTTACAAAGGCGATCATCGCCGGGCGGTTGGCCACGTACCCGAAGCTCCCGGCGTCCCCGGCTGTACCCGGGAGGTGCGGGAGTCGGGTTACCGCTCGGTCGTCCCGGTCGCGGCTCGGCAGCCGGCACCACATCGTCAACATCCGAGGCAACAGCTGGCGGACGCGACGCCATGCGGCTGAGCTGGCCAAGGCACTGGAGGGCCAGCCGTTGGACGACAGTTCTGGGCGGAGGGAAGGGAATCGTGACCAAGAGCTGGGGCCGGGCCTCGCCGGAGGCGGCGGGGCAACAGGTGGCCGGGGCCCTTGGGTGGCAGTTCGAGCCGTGTGGCGGTGCCGCTACTCAAGCGGAACCGGGAGTTGAGGGCGGTGGCGGTGTCTGCCGAGATGCGGAGGTTGGACCCGGAGTTCCGGTTTGGATCCCGGCGGACACCCGAGCGGCGGGTGTCCGCGGGCGCGGGAGTGGTCCCGCTCTCGTCATCTCCCGCCGCACGATCCCGAGCGTCTCATCTTTGAGGCTCTTCGCCTGATGTGGTGGGGAGGGACATGTCAAGCCAAAGTAGAAATGTCCCCCCTGGTGGTGTGGACGATGGGTTCTTCCTGAGGCCGAGGGCCAGGTGTTGGGCGCAGGACGCGCGGCTCCAGCAAGCCTGGGCTGTACGGCGCAGGGCGCCCTGGTCCGGGCGCTTCAAGGCCAGCGGCGGCCGGGCGAGTCGAGATCGTCGCCGTGGCCAAGCTCTGGCCGGGTGGACGCCAACGCGGACGGGTCCGGACACTGCTGCCCCGATGGCTCGCAGTTCGCACTGAGCCTGCCAGCTCGGACGGTCGTGGTGCGCCGAGCGACCTGCGCAGCGCCGGCAAGCCTCGGAGGCACGGATGCCGACACCGCGGTCACGCCCGACCTTTGCGGGAAGGGGAGTGCGACCCGCCGTCCCCGCCTGCGGGCTCAGGACGAGGCCCTGCACTGCTCGGGACCGGTCCCGTTGGAGTGGCGGCGCGGTGTTCCCGCTTGGCCACGGCCTGAGCCACGCTGGCGCTGAAGTGCTTGCTCCACGGGTGATTCCTTCCCGGCTTCGGCGGCTTGGGCCTGGGCTTGGCCGTCGCGGGCGCGGACGCCGGCTTGGGCGTCGCGGACCGGACCGATCCCAAGGCCTTGGGCGTCAGGTAGCAACCGCGATGCCGGAAGCGCAGCTCGCCCGAGAGAACGCCGTTCGACGACGACGGGGGAGCTTCAGCTCGACGCGCTCCGCCAGCAGCGTGGCGCCGAAGGCGGCGTAGTCGGGGTCCTGGCCATGGCCAGCACCCGCCCCCGCGTCTCCGACGGCAGCGACCGGTTCGACCTCCGACCCCGGAGCCCGTGCACGACCACCTCGTCGCCCGCCGCCTCGAACCGGCGGCGCACGCGCCGGAAGTGACGTTCGGTCACCCCGAAGCGCGCCGCGCCGTCGGCCGCCGCCAGCACGCCTTCGCTCACCTGCCTCAACACCGAGATCCGGTCCCGCTCCTTCAAGCTCAACTCCATTTCGCTCCTCTCCCGGGCACGAGTTCGACTCCCGCCGAACATCGCCCGAAAGAGGACATTTCTATCTTGGTAAGACCGGACATTTCTAAATTGGCACGACATGTCGTGGGGAGGGACATGGAACCGGGACGGGGGCACGGCGGGTCAGTGCTGGGCGGGGCGCGGACAGAGGTCGAGACCGCCGAGGTGGAAGAGAATGGCCGCGGCGAAGCGGTCCTGGTTGCGGAAGCCGCGGCACCGGGCCTTGATCGCTTGGATGCGGCTGTTGACGCCCTCGGCCGGGCCGTTGGTGGCATCAAGCACGACGGCGTTGACGATGCCCCACAGGTGCGTCCGGACCATCGCCGCCGCCTTCTCGACCGGCTCGAGCCCGGAGGCCGACGCCCATTGCAGCCAGCGCAACCACGCCGAGTGCGCCCAGCCCCGGCTGCGATATCGCCACAGCTTCGACGCCGCTTCCTTGAGCGCCCAGGCCTGGGACGTGCGCTCGACGCTCTTGCGCAACTCGGCGAACGCCAGCTTCTCGGCGTGCGTCTTCTTGCCGGCGCCCCGGAGCCACTGGTACCGCGTGCCCGCCAGCACGGCATTGCCCCGCGCCTTCAGCTCCTCGTGCTCGGCGCGCCGCACCTTGTCCACCGCGTCGCCCAGATGCTTGGCCACGTGAAAGCGGTCGAACGCCGTCTTGCTGCGCGCGTCGGCAACCCACGCCTCCGTCGCCGCCACGTAGGGCCGCCACATGTCCATCGACACGCTCTCGACCGCCGCCAGCCGCCGCTCGCCCATCGTGCGGTAGAACGCCTCCAGCGCTTCGCGGCTACGGCCCGGCGCCACGTGCAGCACGTCCTTCGTCTCCGAGTCCGACACCACCGTCACGTACTTGTGGCCCCGCTTGAACGACGTCTCGTCCACGCTCAGCCGCCGCGGCGTCTGCATCTCGCGACGTGCCAAGCCCCGGCGCACCGCGCGCTCCATGATCCCGGCGACCGCCGTCCAGCTCAAGCGCAGCCGCCGCGACACCGCAAGCACGCTCGCATCGCGCAACCAGTCGATCACCAGCGACTCGAACGCCGCCGTGTACCTCGACCGCTCCTCCGCCCACGGCACCCGCGTCGTCGCCACCCCGTGCTCCGGACACTCCACCCGCGGCACGTCGTAGACCACGAACGTCTTGTATCCCCATGCGTCCAGCCCGCGCCACTCCCGGCGCCGCACGTCGTAGCCCGGACACGTCCGCCCGCACTCCGGGCACCGCAACGGCGAGCCCGCCCTGCGCGCCAGCGTCACCCGCGCCTCCTGGCGCTCCGAATCCTCGTCCACGCGCTCGATCCGCCACTCCGGCCCCAGCCCCATCAGCCGCTCCACCCACTCCCGCATCTCCATTCGCTCTCCTCGCTCCAAAAGTCACGCCGTCCTCCCGTCCATCCTACGGCGCCCACCGAAACAGGGGAAGAGCCATCTTTGATTCACGCAGGGATCTCATTCTGGTAGTGGCTAGGCCTGACGGCTGGCCGGGCCGGTGAGAGCCCTAGTCCTTGGTGGCCATACGGACCCGTCCTCGGTCTGATTCCGTACCCGTCCGGGAAGCACCGCAACCGGCAGCGGACGCCATCTGTTGACACGAAATCGCCGTTCTGGTACCTTGCTATGATCCCACCACCCACCCGCCTTGAACCGGGGACTGCACGGAATGTCGGACGTACTGCGGGCCATGAAACTCGCCTTCAATCCATTTGAGCCAACAGCCACCGGAGCCCCGTTGAGGACCCCATTGACCCCGCCGTCTCGGTTGGAACGGGATGTCCGCACGTTGCTGGATACACTTCAGGGCGGTCTAGGGGTGAAGGTGTTTGTGGTCGTGGGTGAGTATGGCTCCGGCAAGACCTGTCTCTTGCAGTGGTTGCATCGAATGGTCTTCCGTAACCTGGGAATCAAGTCATTTCTCTTTCACGACCCCGGTGTGCATTTTTATAGACTGGCAGACACGCTGCTACGGACGGTTGGTCGCAAGAATTTCGCCAAGTTCATTTGGGAACTGGCGCACTCACATGTTACATCCCCGTATCAAGGCAACCTATTCAGGAAAGGTTTTGAGGAATTCAACCTGTCGATGGGCAAACAACGTGTGTCCAGAAAAGCCGTCGAAGACAATGTTGTCACCAACCTCCAGGATGCCATCTTGCGAACGGCCATTACATCTGAAGACGAAATCGCTAACTGCCTAGCGAGAATAGTTACGCAGACGGTAACAAAGCCGTATTTTCAGTATAGAGATTTCCTACCGCGTTCAGCTAGTGCTGTCGTGGCGCAACATCAGGAACCCTCGTACTTCGGTGCTCTCTTGCGAACAATAGCCCATGGCGAAGGCGCAGATGCCGTCGCGTTTCTCATCGACGAATTTGAGGAAATAGGATTGCAAAAACGACTCACGCAAAGGGCTGCACATGAATACCTCGCCACCTTGCGTCGGCTTATCTCATTGGCGCAGGACGAACAAACCAATTTTTGGCTTGTTCTGTCGATGACACCCGACGCCCGCGACAAGACATTTAGTTTGGACGAAGGGCTTCGTGACCGACTACACCACGTGATACAGATCAATCCTCTAGACACCGGCAGCGCTGAAGACTTGATGCTTCGGCGTTTGCGAGCCGCGAGGTCAACCTCCGCAGACCATGATTTGTTTCCGTTTCCTGCTGATCTACTGACAAGATCCAACGGTCCGTTTCCCCCTTCAATACATTCCAATCCAAGGCGGTTAGTTCGAATTTGTTCGGTCGCGATCGCTCAGGCTAGCTCCGACACGCCCCTTCCGTTCGGCGATAGCTACTTGAAGGATATCGCCGAGCGTCTAGGTAGCAGTCGACACGAGGAGCAGTCTTGACATGAGTGCTGACGTCGGCAGCCCTACTGTCTCAGTAATACTGCTAGACACGAATGTATTGCATTATCTGGATTTGTACACAAAGAACGCCAAGAAGCACCGTTGGTGTCCTTTTGGCAACAAGAAGGCTGACTTTGGTTCGGACAAGAAGCTTAGGGATGCATTCCGCGATGGCAAGACGGTGATGCGTTTCATCCAAGAGAGCGGTGCCCAGGTCCAGTACTCGCCTATCTCGGAATTGGAACTACTTGCGGGGCGTTTAAGAGGCGAGGCACTGTTGAAGGCAGCTCAACAAGGGATACCACACCGAATGTGGTCACTGCATAGCGAAAACGAAGTCAGCCGCCGTCTGAAACCAAATACGTTTCGAGACGTTCATCAAGGCATCGATAACTTGCTCGATATACTTGGCAACGAGCTTGGTGTTGACGCGGTAGTGAGCCATGGAGAAAGGATGATTGAAGTATGGGACATCGCCAGAGGACTATCCAAGATAGTCTTTTTGGACCCTGCAGATTGCGTTATCTACGCCAGTGCACTGGCGGTCGGAGCGACATACTTCGTAACCGCCGACGGCTACCTTTGGCAGATGGCCAACAAGATCAACACATCACCAAAGAAAGGTAAGGGTGCCCAGGTTCGTGCACTCTTGGCCGATGTCGGTCCGGTTGACACGGCCCCGACCTTGCCGGAGGCAAAACGACCTACAGATCTGCGCAAGTGCGCGACCGTGAAATGACCCGGTTTACGGTCACATCATCTGACGGATGGCAACGGTGGGTCACACCAACGCCGATCAAGCAAAGAGCCATTCATAGGTGGTATGTGTTTCCCCATAGTTTTACCGACGACCTTGTGCACGCTCTAGTTGATGAATGGAATCTCGACCAATCGGATCACATTTTCGATCCGTTTGTCGGGGCGGGCACGACATTGGTTGCAGCGAGACATAGACGAATACCGGCCCATGGTTGCGATTTGTCTCCACTGGCAGTATTTGCGTCAAACACAAAGGTGGCAAACTATTCCGTGTCGAAACTCGAAACGATTTGGAGGCAATTGAGATTCCACCTAGGTCAGGTGTCGAGAAACTGTTGTGTGGGGGGATACTCAAAGTTGGTGCGTGAGGCACTTCCCGATGGTCGCCTTGAGGCATTTCATAACCTGGCAGGCTATGTTCTTGACCTTGGATGTACTAGTGCGGAGCGTCGATTCTTTTTGCTTGCCCTGGTATCGGTGATGCCACGGTTCAGTTATGCCGTACCGAGTGGCGGATGGCTTCGCTGGGAGAGAAGTGGTCTTGGTGCCGATAAGATCACCGAGGTGTTCTCGGAGCAAGTTGAATTGATGCTGAATGACTCGGCACATGTGTGTCAGGAATCTCGGGGTAGTTGGCAGGCAGTCAGAGCCGATGCAAGACGAATTCCGGTGCACCGAGAGCGATTTTCTGCGGTAGTTACATCACCTCCATATCCAAATAGGCACGACTATACTAGAGTGTTCGGAGTGGAACTGATGTTTGCGTTCTTAGATTGGCGGCAGAATCGGGCATTGCGTTATCAAACATTTCATTCACATCCGGAAGCACGCCCGGATCGGCCGCAGATCGACGGCTACGTGGTACCCGGGAACCTTGATGATTCTCTTGAGGCTGTTGACGACAAGCGGATACGTCGCATGTTGAGGGGATACTTTCTGGATATGTACCTCTGCCTTCGGGAGGTTGCACGAGTGTGCCGGCCCAAGGCCAGAATCGCCTTTGTAGTTGGCAACGCACAATATGCTGGCCAGTCGATAATGGTGGACGAATTTACGGCAGAGCTAGGGGAGACGGCTGGCTTGACCTGTACAGAAATCAGAGTCGTGCGGTGGCGCGGCAATAGCGCGCAGCAAATGGGGAGGTTTGGACGCAGGGCGTCGCGGGAGAGTATCGTGATGTTTAGGAAGAGATGACTAGTCGGGGCAGAGTCTTGGGATTCCGGTGTTCCTATGGGGAGTAGCCGAGGAGTTCACGGAGTGCGGCAGATGAACCCGTACCCCCGAGCCACCGACTACCGCGAGCTGCTCGGGAACGGAAGAGTGTATCGGGTCCCGCTTTACCAGCGCGACTACTCATGGACTTCGGAGCAGTGGGACGACCTTTGGACGGACATCCTGGAAGTGCGAGCAGGAAGGGAAGGCAGGCACTACCTGGGCACACTAGTTGTCGAGTCCACGAACGATCGCGAATTCGCGGTGATCGACGGCCAGCAGCGGCTGGCAACCCTGAGCGTGCTTGCCCTTGCGGTGATCGCCAAGCTGGAGGACTTGGCGAGAGACGGGATCGATTCCGAGGCGAATTGGGAAAGGAGCAAGGCGCTCCGCAATCGCTTTGTGGGGGAGAAGGACCCAGCATCGCTCGTGGAGCACAGTCGGTTGACGCTGAACCACACCAACGACGGCTTCTATCAGGACATCCTGGTACAGCTTCGGGAGCCTCACAACCTACACGGCTTGGCGGCGTCGAATCGACAGCTGTGGGAGGCGTTCGGATACTTTCGGACGCACCTGGACGAGATGGCCGACGTGACGAACGACGGCGAAGCCCTCGCCGGCATTCTGTCGGAGAACGTAGGCCGTGGCCTGCTGTTCATCGTCATCACCGTGGACGACGAACTGACCGCGTACACCGTGTTCGAGACGTTGAACGCCCGGGGGCTTGAGCTTACCACTACGGACTTGCTCAAGAACTTCCTCTTTTCGACGGTGCAGGTCAAGAGCGGCCGCCATGTCCTTGATCAACGCTGGCAGTCTTTGGTCACGGCCCTGGAGCCGTCTTGTTTTCCGGATTTTCTTCGGTATCACCTTCTGTGCGCTCATTCCGAGGTTCGTGGCCGTCGCTTGTTCAAGATCGTGCGAAGCGAGATCAGGAGTGCTGACGACGTTTTCAGCTTGTTCGACGCCATAGAGCCACGCGGAGAACTGTTCGCCGCACTTCGCGAACCCGCGCACGAGTACTGGACCGACATTCCGGGTGCGAAACGCAGTGTTTCGGAACTGATTCTCTTCGAAGCGCGGTGGGCGACGCCCCTGTTGTTCGCGACGTGGGACCATCTGCCTCCCAGGGAGTTCGCCAAGTCCTTGAGGGTGGTGAGCACGATCGCCTTCCGATACTCCGTAGTTGGGCGGCTCTGCGGCGCTCGGCTTGAATCGGTCGGCCATCAGGCAGCGAAGGCCGTGACGGCTGGGGGTGTCCGAAACGCTCGAGGGCTATTCGAGGAACTGGGGTCCGTCTATGTTGAGGATGCACAATTCCGGCGAAGCTTTGCGGAACTGGCAATCGCTGGTAGTCGAAGGAAGCTGATCAAGTACGTGCTCGCCCGCCTCGAAGGCGACGCTTCGGGACGAGAGTGTGATCATGACAACGATCCAGGGGCGGTTGAGTATATTCTGCCGAGAAACCCGTCCGACGACTGGTGCCATGCCTTTCCGGGACGCCAACGGCCCTCGGCCGTGAATCGCTTGGGCAATTTGACCCTGGTCGAGGGCGGCATCTACGCACGGATTGGAAACGCGGGCTATCGGGAGAAAGTTGTGGAGTACGGCAAGAGCGCGTACGCTTTGACCCACGAGGTATCGGAACTCGCGCCGGAGGACTGGAACTGGTCATCGCTGGAGAAGCGCCAAGTGCTCATGGCTGAACGAGCAACCGACTTGTGGCGAGTGGAGGTATGACAGCCATGGAGCGCAAGAAGCTGATCGAGGTCGCGCTTCCGCTGGACGCGATCAACGCGGCGTCGGCGCGTGAGAAGTTGATCCGTCATGGGCATCCGAGTACGCTGCACCTTTGGTGGGCGCGACGACCGCTAGCGGCGGCCCGGGCCGTCATCTTCGCACAGATGGTGGACGATCCGTCGGAGTGGCCTGAGCTGTTTCCGACGGAGGCTGAACAGGATGCGGAACGTGAGCGGCTATTCAAGCTGATCGAAGAGCTGGTCAAGTGGGAGAACACCACGAACGAGGATGTGCTGGGGCGGGCGCGTCGGAAGATACGGGATAGCTGGCGGCGGACCTGCGAGAGCCATGCAGATGCCCGGTCCGCGACGGAGCTGTTCGACCCAACCCGCCTGCCGGCGTTCCATGATCCGTTCGCGGGCGGCGGAGCGTTGCCGTTGGAGGCGCAACGACTCGGTTTCGAGGCCCATGCGAGTGACCTGAATCCGGTCGCCGTCCTGATCAACAAGGCGATGATCGAGATTCCGCCGAAGTTCGCGGGCCGTCCGCCCGTAAACCCGGAATGGCGCAACAAGCCGGACGAAGAGAAGGCTCTCTCGACATGGAGCGGTGCGCAGGGCTTGGCGGAGGACGTGCGCTACTACGGCAACTGGATGCGGGACGAGGCCCAGGAGCAGATCGGCGACCTGTATCCGACGGCGTGCATTTCCAAGGAGATGTGCCGCGGGCGCCCGGACCTAAAGAAGTACGAGGGTCGGGAACTGACGGTAATCGCGTGGCTGTGGGCGCGGACGGTTCGAAGCCCGAACCCGGCTTTCGCGAATATAGAGGTACCGCTGGTGTCGTCGTTCTGGCTGTCGAGGAAGAAGGGGAAGGAGGCGTGGTTACGGCCGGTGGTGGATGGTCGGAAGTGGCGGTTCGAGGTTCGGAAGGGGGTGTCGGGGGACCCGGAGGCGGTGGGGAGAGGGACGAAACTATCGAGGGGGTCCAACTTCCGGTGCTTGGTGTCCGGTACGCCGATTGGGCCGGAGTGGATCAGAGCGGAGGGACAGGCAGGCCGTATGGGCGCGCAACTAACGGCCGTAGTTGCCGAGGGAGATCGGGAGCGGGTGTATCTGAACCCGAAGTTGAGGCATGAGACAGCCGCGGCGACAGCCACCCCGGATTGGGGGCCGGAGGGCGATGTCCCCAAACGACTCACCGGTGGTACCTGCTACGGTTATGGCCTCACCGAGTGGCGGGATCTCTTCACGTCTCGCCAGTTGGTGGCCCTGACGACATTCGCGGACTTGGTGGCGAAAGCGCGGAACCGGGCCGAGCGTGACGCAAAGGCGGCCGGGATGCGCGACGACGGCAAAGCACTGCGACACGGTGGAAGGGGAGCCATGGGCTACGGAGAGGCGGTGGCTCTGTACCTTGGCTTGACTGTCGGACGCCTAGCCAATCGGGGTTGCACGTTGTCGTTCTGGAACATTACGGGTCAAAAAATTGAACAAGTTTTTGCCCGTCAGGCTTTGCCAATGGTCTGGGATTTCTGCGAGTCCAATCCCTTCAGCAGTTCGAGCGGCAACTGGCTGGGCCAGCTCGTTTGGCCGGCCAAAGTCGTACAGCAGTTGCCGACTGCCAAGCCAGGCGTCGTGTGCCAGGAGGACGCGCAACAGCAGCGACTTTCGATCGGAAAGGTCGTATCCACCGACCCGCCGTACTACGACAATATTGGCTACGCCGACCTTTCAGATTTTTTCTACGTGTGGTTGCGCCGGTCGCTGGCAAGCCAGTTCCCTGATCTGTTCCTATCCATCACGGTGCCCAAGGCCGAGGAGTTGGTGGCAACGCCCTATCGTCACGGTGGCAAGACCGAAGCTGAACGGTTTTTCCTGGCTGGCATGGTTCAGGCGATGCGACGGTTGGCCCTCGATTCGCATCCTGCCTGTCCCGTCACTATCTACTACGCGTTCAAACAGTCCGAGAGCAGGGGAGCAGACGGCCGTGCGAGCACCGGGTGGGAGACCTTCCTCCAGGCCGTGGCCGATGTGGGCTTCGCGATCACCGGCACATGGCCCGTCCGAACTGAGCTCACTGGCAGCCTCAAGAAGACAATCGCCGCCCTCGCTTCCTCGATCGTCCTCGTCTGCCGCAAACGCTCTACTGGTAGTGGAGCCAGGGAGATCACTCGTCGTGAGTTCCAGGACGCTCTCGCCAGTGAATTACCTGAGGCCCTGCGCAAGCTACGGACCACCAACATTGCCCCGGTTGACTTGGCCCAGGCGGCGATCGGGCCCGGAATGGCGATCTTCACACGCCACGCGGCCGTCCTCCTCCCAGACGGTAAGCCGGTCAAGGTTCGTGAGGCGCTCCGGCTGATCAACCAAGCCCTGGACGAGGCCCTCGAAGGCGATTTCGACGGCGACACGCGCTGGGCCGTTGCTTGGTTTGCGTCCCACGGATTCGAGGCCGGCGAATTCGGAGTCGCCGATGTGCTGGCCAGGGCGAAGAACATCAGCATCGACGGTTTGGTGGAAGCCGGTGTCCTGGAGTCGACGGGCGGGCAGGTTCGCCTGCTTCGGCCTTCGGAGCTGATGGAGGACTGGAAACCCGGCGAGAATGGACAGCCAACGACTTGGGAGAAGACGCATCATCTTCTGAAGGTGTATGCGGAATCCGGTGAGATCGGTGCCGCGAAGCTGCTGGACAGGCTTGGTCTAATCGACGATGCGGTCCGCGATCTGGCGTACAGCAACTACCTGATCTGTGAGCGCAAGAAGTGGAGCACCGCGGCATTCGGATACAACGCCCTGGTGCAGAGTTGGCCCGAGATCGCGCGACAAGCGAGGATGAAGCCCTGGTTAGTGGAATCGGCGCAGATCGAGATGGGGGAAGACTCCGATGCTGACTAGAATTCGCCTGAAGAACTTCAAGTCGTGGGCCGACACCGGCGACGTGGCATTGCGTCCCATCACCGGCTTCTTTGGGGCCAACAGCTCGGGCAAGAGCAGCCTGCTCCACGCGATCCTGCTGCTGAAGCAGACGTCCGACTCGCAGGACCGGGGCCTGGTTTTTCACTTCGGCGACAAGTCGACTCCGGTTGACCTTGGCGACTTTGCGAGCGTACTTCATGGTCACGAGGCAGGCAGTGAGCTCCAGATGTTACTCGATTGGCAGCTCGGGTCACCGATGGTGATCAAGGACACTAAAAATGAGGATCGCATCGTAGCTAGCAGTAGCGCGTTGGGGTTCTCGGTCTCGACGGCCGCGGCAACAGCAAAAGGACCAGGGCGTCCAGTGGTACGAGAGATGACTTACAAAGTCGGCGATGCACGGTTTGGGATGGGCAGGAAGCTCTCAAGGACGACCGCATACGAGCTGCGTTCGACCACGCCCGACCGCCCCGAGTTTGTATTTGTACGTAGCGTAGGACGGCCACGGACCCTGCCAGGGCCGGAAAAATGCTATGGCTTTCCCGACCTGGTTCGTGCCGATTACCAGAATGCGGGGTTCTTGGCGGACTTGGCCCTTGCACTTGAGCAACGCCTGGATCGGGTGGCGCATCTTGGTCCCCTGCGCGCCCATCCCGAGCGTAGATACGCGTGGACCGGGGCGCAACCTGCGGACATGGGACGAGCGGGTGAAGCTGTGGTCGATGCGATTCTTGCGGCCAGGGAAAGGGATCACAAGATCTCGCCAGGGTACAGAAAGAGGCGACTCACCGTGGAGCAGTACGTCGCCAAGTGGTTGAAGGAACTACGACTCATTCACGACTTTTGCGTCGTATCCGTTGGAGATAGCGGTCAACTGTATGAAGTGAGGGTCAGGCGTACGCGCAGGTCGGCGGATGTGCTCTTGACGGACGTTGGATTCGGCGTGTCCCAGATCTTGCCCGTTCTAGTCCTCTGTCTATTTGTTCCCGAGGGATCGACAGTGCTTCTCGAACAGCCCGAGATTCACTTGCATCCGTCGGTGCAGTCGGGTCTCGCGGACATCATGATCGACGCATGGAAGAATCGGAAGGTGCAGGTGATCGTCGAGAGTCACAGCGAACACCTTCTCCGTCGCCTTCAGCGCAGGATTGCGGACGAGACGATAGCGACGGGCGATGTGGGGCTCTATTTTTGCGACTTGGGCCGCAGGCAGTCGGAGCTCAGAAGGCTTGACCTGGACGTATTCGGCAACGTCACGAACTGGCCGCCGGGCTTCTTCGGCGACGAATTCGGGGAAATCGCGGCGATGACCCGGGCGGCCGAACGACGAAAGGAGAAGGGAAGATGAGGCGGCTCTCCGTGGTGCTGGACACGAACGTAGCGCATGTCGCCAACGGGCGGACGCCTCAGGCCAGCCCGAGTTGCGTGACAGCGTGCATTGACCGAATGGATCGGATCGTTCAGGGAAAGGAGCGGCTGGTTCTGGACGATCAAGACCGCATTCTCAAGGAATACCCGACGCCCACCGGGCAGCTGGGAGCCGGTCACGCCTTCGTCAAGTGGGTCTGGACCAACCGCTACAACTCGGCGCTCTGCGAACTCGTCGCGATCCATGCTCACGAGGCCCGCGGCTTTGTTGAGTTCCCTGAGGACGACAGCTTAGCCACGTTCGACTCAGACGACCGCAAGTTCGTCGCCGTCGCCCTTGCCAGCGGGGGCTCGCCGCCGATCGTCAACGCCACAGACACAGGGTGGCGCGACCATCAGGAAGTGCTGGCCCGACACGGCGTCCACATCGACTTCATCTGCCCCGAACTCATGGAGAAGTAGGTCATGGCGCTGACGCATCACGAGCGGGTAGGAAAGGCGATGGAGCTCCTGCGCCAAGGACTGGGTCCGTTCGTGGAGCGCGAGGTTCGAGAGCGGGTGGCGAAGGGCATCGTGCAGATGCGCGAGATCCGTCGTCGCCTGAGCGATCCCAAGGCCGTCGAAAAGCCCGTCGCGGAGTGGGACGCGGCCGCGCAGCTCAAGGTGATGTGGGATTTCTGGCACGAGGTCTTCCGCTTCACGCTGGGCAGGTCCGAGCGCTCGCTGGTCCAGGAGCTTCGGGAGTGGCGCAACAAGTGGGCCCACCAGGAGCGGTTCTCCAGCGACGACGCCTATCGGGCGATCGATTCGGTCGAGCGCCTGCTGGCTGCGGTCTCGGCGCCCCAAACAGACCAGGTCCGGGAAATGAAGGCCGATCTGCTGCGGCAGACGCTGGACCAGCAGATGCGCAACCGGGAGCGCAGGAGCGCGTCCTCGCCCGCCGCCGGCGCGTCCTCGTCGCTGACGGCTTGGCGGGAAGTGGTCAACCCCCACGACGACGTGAGCAGCGGCAAGTACCAGCACGCCGAGTTCGCCGCCGACCTGTGGCAGGTCCACCGGGGAGGTGGGAGCCCGGAGTACCGCGACCCCGAGTCGTTCTTCCGGCGCACCTACCTGACCAGCAACCTGCGCAAGCTGCTGGTGGGGGCCGTCCAGCGCGCGTCCGGCAAGGGCGGCGATCCGGTCGTGCAGCTGCAGACCAACTTCGGCGGCGGCAAGACCCACGCCATGCTCGCCCTGTACCACCTGCTGTCGGGCGAAGCGCCGCTGGAGCTGGACGAGGTGGGCGAGCTGCTGGAGGAAGCGGGCGTGGAGGCGCCGCCCCGGGCGAAGCGCGTGGTGCTGGTGGGGAACCGGATGTCGCCCGGCAACCCGGACACGAAGCCCGACGGCACCGAAGTGCGCACGCTCTGGGGCGAACTGGCGTGGCAGTTGGGGGGACGCGACGCCTTCGAGAAGGTGCGCCCGGACGACGAGAAGGCCACGAGCCCCGGCGACCGGCTGCGCGCGCTCCTGGAAGAGCACGGGCCGGTGCTGATCCTGATCGACGAATGGGTCGCCTACGCCCGCCAGCTCCACGAGCAGAGCGACCTGCCGGGCGGCAGCTTCGAGACGCAGTTCACCTTCGCGCAGGCGCTCACGGAGTCGGCGAAGGTCGTGGACGACTGCCTGCTGGTGGTGTCGCTCCCGGCGTCGGCCTCCGGCGGCACGGACAGCGGCGGCTCCCAGGCCGACGACGCCGAAGTGGGCGGCGTCCGGGGGCGCGAGGCGCTGGACCGGCTGGGCAACGTGGTGGGCCGCGTCGCGACGGCTTGGCAGCCCGCGACATCCGAGGAAGGGTTCGAGATCGTGCGCCGGCGACTCTTCGAGCCCCTGGACGGCAAGGCCCGCGAGGCAAGGGACCTGACGGCCCGGCGGTTCGGCGCGGTCTACCGTCGCCACAAGGCCGACTTCCCTTCGGAGTGCCGCGACGCCGACTACGAGAAGCGCATCCGCGCCGCGTACCCCATCCACCCGGAGATATTCGACCGTCTCTACACCGACTGGTCGTCGCTGGCCAAGTTCCAGCGGACCCGGGGCGTCCTGCGCCTCATGGCGTCGGTCATCCACAGCCTTTGGGAGAGAGGCGACCGAAGCCCCTTGATCATGCCGTCCACGGTTCCGGTGGACGACGCCCGCGTGCTGCCCGAGCTGACGCGCTACCTGGCCGACAACTGGACGCCGATCATCGACGCCGACGTGGACGGCCGCACTTCGCTGCCGCACAAGCTGGACGCCGAGTTCTCCAACCTGGGCAAGCACTGGGCCGCCCGTCGCGTGGCGCGCACCGTCTACCTGGGGTCCGCGCCCTTGACCGCCGCGGCCAACCGGGGCGTCGACGACCGCAAGGTGAACCTGGGCTGCGTCATGCCCGGAGAGCCCGTCTCCGTCTTCGGCGACGCCCTTCGGCGCCTGGCTTCGCGGGCCACGTACCTGTACCAGGACCGCAGCCGCTACTGGTACGACACCCAGCCCACGGTAGCCAAGCTGGCGCAGCAGCGAGCGGCCGAACTGGTCGGCGATCCTCACCTGGCCGGCGAGGAGTTGGCGCGCCGTCTGCAAGAGGAGTTCGGCAAGGCCCCCGGCCGGTCGAAGCATCCGCGCGTGCACCTGCTTCCCCGCTCGGCGGCCGACGTGCCCGACCACAGGGACGCCCGGCTGGTCGTGCTGCCCCCCGACCGCCCCTACGCCAAGGAAGCGGGGAGCGAGGCACAGGCCGCCGCCGGCGCCCTCTTGGAAAGCCGGGGGAGCGGACCGCGCATCTACCGCAACACGCTGGTCTTCCTGGCCGCGGACCGGGTGCGGATGCAGGACATGGACCAGGCGGTGCGGGAGTACTTGGCTTGGCAGTCGATCTTGGATGAAAAGGAGTCGCTCAACCTCGACCCCCACCAAGCCCGGCAGGCCGAGAGCAGCCTGAAGTCCGCCGCCGATGGCGTGGAGGCGCGACTGCCGGAAGTGTACAAGTGGCTCCTGGTGCCCGAGCAGGAAGACGCGGCATCCGAAATTGCTTGGCGAGCCACCGAGATGAGGCACCGGGACGGCGTGGCCAGCCGGGCGTTCAGGCGAATCGCCGACGAGGACTACGTGATCCCGCGCCTGGGCGCCACCATCCTGCGGATGCACATGGACAAGGTGCCGCTCTGGCGCGGAGACCACGTCCCGCTGCGCCAGCTGATCGACGACTTCGCCACCTACGTCTACCTGCCCCGGCTGGCGGGACCCGAAGTCGTCGCCGACGCGGTCGCGAAGGGCGTGGGCACGCTGCTTTGGCGCGACGAAAGCTTCGCCTACGCCGAGAGTTGGGACGAGAACGCCCGGCGCTACCTGGGCCTGACCGTCAGCCCGACGGAGGTGACCGCCGAAGACCGGGGCCTAGTGGTGAAGCCGGAGGCCGCAGTTGCCCAGCTGGAGGCGGAGAAGCCCGAGCAGCCCACGGAAGCCGGGCAGCCCGGCGAAGGTCGGCGCCCAGACACCGACGACGGTACCGCCGCTCCCGACGAAGGCGCCCAAGACGACCCGCCGCGCCGTCCTCAGCCGCGCCGCTTTCACGGCTCCGTCGTGCTGAACGCAGACCGCGCAGGCCGGGACGCCGGCCGCGTGGCCGAGGAAGTGATCGCCCACCTCGCCGGGCTGATCGGCTCGGACGTGCGGGTCACCTTGGAGATCGAGGCGAGCTTCACGGAACAGAGACCGGACGGCACCGGCGGGGTGCCGGATCACATAGTGCGGGCCGTCACCGAGAACTGCCGCGTGCTCAAGTTCGACAGCCACGGCTTCGAGACCGAGTAGACCGACAGGGGAGAAGACGATGAGCCATGGATGGTGGTGCCGCACCAAGACCTTTCCGATGACCTGCAAGCACTGCCAACAGCGAGTCTTCTTCTATTCGTGCGACTGCGGGTCGCGGGTCTTCTTCGAGACGCTGGGTCCACCGTGGCGAACGCATTCCTGCTACCCGGAAGAGGACTTGTACGCCCCGAGGAGGCCGAGCACCTCGTTCGTGCCGCGCCGGGAGCGACTGGTGCGTGTGCCGAGCACGAAGGGGCCGTTCATCGCACGAGACTTGGTTCGCAGGGCAACTGCTTCTCCCGTCGACCACCCCATTCGCAGGATCGACCCGGAACGGTCCCGGCGAGCGACGATCGTGGGCGAGGTGCGGGAGGTGCTGGAAGAGTCCAACGTGTACAAGGCGCTCCGCTACTCGGACGCTCCCATGGGCCGAGCGATTCTGGGCAAGCTTGCGAGCGGACCGATGGGCAAGGTCACGGTGCACGCACCGCCCGAGACCCGTGGCGACCACATTCGCGAGAGCTACACCGCGTGGGTGCCCGCAGAGCGTGTTCGGGGATCCGAAGTTGTTCGGGGCGCGGCTGTCGAAGCCGAACTCGAAGCGGTTGTCGTGCCCGACCGCGCAGGCGTGTGGTTCTGCCGTCGGCTCGAGGTCCTGTGAGCCGTGCGCTACGGCAAGGAAGAGCTTCGGGAACTGCTGCGCGGCGGCGAATCGCACTTGGTCGAGTTCAAGCGGAGCCTGGGCGACCGGCGGAGCGTTCGCCGCAACATCTGCGCCTTCGCCAACGACGGACCGGGCACGGGCAGGGCAGGAGTCATCTTCGTCGGAATCGACGACGACGGGACTTGCGCAGAGACGCGCATCGACGACGGCCTGCTCAAGACGCTTGCGCTGATGCGCGCCGACGGGAGCATCCAGCCGCTTCCGGCAATGCGAGTGGACGAAATGACGATCGACGGCTGTCGCGTGGCCGTGGTTCAAGTTGAACCGTCGCGAACTGGTTCGACAACCGAGTCGACATCGAGAGTCCGGGCGGCCTCTACGGCCGGGTCACGCGAGCGAACATCGAGGAGGGCGTCACCGACTACCGCAACCCGTTGGTCGCGGAGATCATGTACCACCTCGGATTCGCCCAGCGATTCGGCGTGGGGATTCCAATCGCCAAGGAAGCGTTGCGCGACAACGGCAACCCGCCTCTGGAGCTTCGAGCATCCACTTCGAGCCTGACGGCGACTGTGCGGATGCCGCCCGACTTATGAAGACCGTCGCCTTCTTCGGGAAACAAAATCGGAACTGGAACGAGCCTTCTCGTACACCACCTAGCCTGGATGTACGCGAAGCTGGAGTACGATGTGCTGGCGGCGGATCTGGACCCCCAGGCGGGCCTCACCGAGCACTTCCTTGACGAGAAGCGGTTGGAGCAGCTGTGGGGCCACGGCGTCGGCGGGACTGTGCATGAGAACTATCGTGGTCTGTTGCAGGCCGGGGCCGAAGCCGACGCGCCCCGCCCGTACCTTGAAGACATCGCCGACGGACTGGCGCTGTTGCCGGGCGACCTGTCCCTGGGCGGAGCGGAAGAGAACCTTGCCGACCACTGGCGAGGTTGCCGGGAAGGGTGCCCGGAGGCGTTTCGGGCGACGGCCGGCCTCTTTCGCGTCATTCACCGGGCGGCTCGTAAGGCGAACGCCAATCTGATCCTGGTTGACGCTGGTTCCAGCCTGGGCGCCGTTGCCCGCGCCGCGATGCTGGCTGCCGACGAAGTGGTCGTGACCGTGCAGCCCGGCCCTTCGTCGCTTCGGGGCTTGGCCAACGTGGGTTCGGCGCTCCGACGGTGGCGTGCGGAGTGGCAGGAACTGCTGTCCCGGGCCCCCGAGTCCACGGAGCCCGGCGACCTGCCGCCCGGGGGACCATGAGGGCGACGGGCTACGTTGTGTGGCAACGCTCGCTCCGCTTGGATCGGCCGCTAGCGCACAGCTTGCCGTGGCTGAGGCGCATTCCCGTCGACTACCGCCGCCATGTCCTTGGCCATGTCGCCGACCGAGACGTCTGGGTAGACGACGACCCCTACTGCCTCGGCAACCTCACCTACTATCTGGGCCTGATGCCCATCGCACACGACGCGCGAAAGCCCGTATTCGACCTTAAGCCCGGCGACGGGCTGATCGGCAACCACATGCCCGACGTCGTCGAACGGTACCGCGAGTACCGCGACATGGCCCAGCGGTTGGCCGAGCGGTGCGAGGCAGCTCCCCGGCAAGGATGACCCCAGCACGAACCTCTCGGACCGTCCACTGGACGTTCGCGTTTTACACGAGCTTGCGGAACTCCTCCACGTCAAGACCGACATCTGTCACGATCTTACCCATCGTATGAGCGTTGATTGGATTATTGCGCGGAATGGGGACGATATTCACACCATCGGTCATTATGACGTGCTTGCTTTGTCGCTTGACGCGATAGCCCAGCTTCTCGAAGGCCCGAATCGCGTCCCGATGATTCACACCATGCAAGTTCGGCATGACCTGCTCCCGTTCTGTTTGTGCTTGGTGCTACGACGGCTGATTAGCCGCTGTAGCCGCCTGGCTTCGTTCTAAAACTAAACTAAACTAAACTAAATCGCCACTTTGACCTCGCGGGCCTCGACGCCCGACTCGGCCATATTTTCGAACATGACTTCCAGATAGTCCCGGAGGGCGTCCGCGATGTTCTCCAGCGCCTCCGCTTCCGTATCGCCCTGCGACACGCATCCAGGAAGTCCTGGAATCCAGACGCAATAGCCTTCCTCGGAATGGTGAAGTGCAACCGGGTATGTGGTCGTCCGCCCAGCCGTGCTGACGGACGCCGCATGCTGTTTGGCAACCATGTGTCCCACGGAGTCCTCCCGTGACTTCAGTTTCGTTACCCGCCGGACCGCGGCGCTGCTCCTGGCTACGACTGAAGCATCGCACCCAAGTCCAATTAAGTCAAGCCGTGCCCCCCGACCTTCCCAGCAGCGCCTCCGACTTCGCCCGGAACGCGTCGCCGTCTTCCGTCAGCAGGCCCATCCGGACCAGGATGCGCAGGTCGCGGAGGAGCGTCCGGTCCGAGAAGCGGCCGTACTCGCGGGCCAAGTCGGGATCGAGGAGCGGCAGGTCGTCGGGGCGGAAGGGGCTGCGGAGCGGGACTGCGAGCATGAGCGCCCGGCGGCGGCGGAAGACCGACTTCTTGCGGTGCTCCATCTGCTCGAACCGCCGGAAGACGAAGCTGCGCCACGCCGCCTCCAGCTGGGATTGCCGAAGCGCGTGGACCAACGCCGCCAACCCGTCGGCGAAGCCCTCGGCGGCGTAGGCGATGAACGAAGTCAGCGACCGATCCTCCACGGCGCGGCGAAGCTGCCGCTCGTACTCTCGGGGCGTGCCGGCGTAGTGCTCGGGCAGCAGGTGGCAGGCAAGCCCCGGCACGCCGGCTCGGAGCAGGCCGCAGCTCTCGGCCAGCCGCGCCGTCCGTCCGTTTCCGTCGGCGAAGGGACGGATCCACGCCACGTACACGTGGGAAGCGACGGCGTGGACGAAGCCGTCGACGAAGGGCTGGCCGCTCTCCTCGGCCGAGCCGGCCCCGGAGGAAGCGACGGCGGCCGACGGCGCGCTGGCCCCGGACGCTCCCGTCACGGTCGCGACCGCCCCCGATACAGCGGTCGAGACGCCCCCCCGGCACAAGGCGAGAGGACTCGGCGACGCCACGACCGTCCGCGCCGGGGCCGGAGGAAACTCCCGGGCCAACCACTCGCACAGCTCCTCGACCAGTCGCGGGACCTGGCTGGCGGCAGGGCAGGGAAGACCTTCGCCAGCCTGGTCGGTCGGCTCGCCGCCGGTCGGCTCGTGGTCGCTCCGGAACTCGCCGGGGACGCCCCGGAAGCGCCTTCCGACACCCCCGAAGCGCCGTCCCAAGTCCCTTCCGACGGTCCCGTGCAGCTCCCGCAACAGGCCGGGCGAAAGCTCGAGACCTTGCTGCTCCCCGCTCGTCAACGCTCCCCGTGCCGCCGCGTCGTTCCGCACCGCCGTCGCCATGCGCCGCCGACTGCGCGGCTGGCGTCGCCCGGCAAGCGCTTCGGCCACCTGCTGCACGGAGAGCGTGCTTCCGGCCAGGGCGCCGCTGGCCGCGGTTGCTCGCGTCACCGCTTCGTCCAGCAGCCTGCGGCGGACCTCGGGCGGAACTGGAGCCTCCCGAAGGGTCGAGACGTTGGCGTCGCACCAGCCCAGGAGGTAGCGAGTCCGGGCCGACACTCCCCAGTGACGCCGGAATCGGGGCATCGGAACGCGGGCGCGGGACACGGATGTCGTGCCGGACAAATACGCGCCGGAATTTGACGAGTTGCTGCTTTCGCTCACCTTCACGTCCCCAGAAGGCCACTCAAGGGCTCGTTCGATACAAGTACCGGACAAAATCATCCTACTATTTGACGGCGTTCGTGTCCAGGGCCGGAACGGTGGGAGATCGTCCAGGCCGCCCGGCAAGCGTGTCCACGCGTGCCGGGCCCGACGGGGGAAGCATCCCCAGCCCTTCCACCTACAGGATTCCCCACGAGCGGGAACCGGAGCGACCAACAGGCTGACCCCAGCCCTTCCGTCTACAGGGTTCCCCGTAACGGGGGTGCGTGTCCACACCAGCCGGGCCCGAAGGGGGGAGCGTCCCCTGGGCCGGCCCCGGGGCCCGGACGAGCTTGACGTCCAGTGTTCTATGGATGCGCCCTACGAGGTGGACCCGCCCCTGCGGCCCCTTTGGTGACGCCACGGCGTTCTGCGGACGCGCCCCCAAGCGTGTCCAAAGCGAGCGGGCAGCCGGGGCGACCAAGCCGCCAAGTGCCCACCCAGCCCCAAGTCGCCCGCGCCTCTTCCAATCCAACCCTCCCAAGCTTCAATTGAGACTGGCCTTCGTCGGCCGCACTGGCCCTCGTCGGTCTCACTGGCCCTCGTCGGTCGCACCGGCCTTCGCCGGCCGCACCGGCCCTCGCCGGCCCCTCGCCGCCCCCAATCCCTCGGCCTCAATCGGCCGCCCCGCCTTCCATCGCTCCCGCCGACCCGGAGCCTGCGCCATGCCCCGCTACGCCCACGCCGTCGTTCCGCCCGACGGCCAGAAGATCGCCGACGCCGCCGACGGCGGGCTCCACGTCCCGGACCGCCCCATCGTGCCGTTCATCGAAGGGGACGGGATCGGGCCCGACATCTGGGCGGCCACCTGTCGCGTGGTGGACGCCGCCGTGGCCAAGGCGTACGACGGGGGGCGCTCCGTCGCGTGGATGGAAGTCCTGGCCGGCGAGAAGGCCAACGAGCGGACCGGCGAGTGGCTGCCCCAAGAGACGCTCGACGCCCTGACCGAGTTCCGGGTCGCCGTCAAAGGACCCCTGACGACGCCGGTGGGCGGGGGCATCCGCTCCCTGAACGTCGCCATCCGCCAACTGCTGGACCTGTACTCGTGCGTGCGGCCGGTGCGGTGGATCCCCGGGGTGCCGTCGCCGGTCCGGGAGCCCCACCTGCTGGACATGGTGATCTTCCGCGAGAACACGGAGGACGTGTACGCCGGGATCGAGTGGGCCTCGGGCAGCGAAGAGGCCGAACGCCTGCGCGACTTTCTCCAGAACCGGATGGGCGCGAGCGTGCGCGAGGCCAGCGGGATTGGGGTGAAGCCGATCAGCCCCTTCGGAACCAAGCGGCACGTGGCGGCGGCGATCCGCTACGCGCTGGACAGGGGCCGGGACTCGGTCACGCTGGTCCACAAGGGCAACATCATGAAGTTCACCGAAGGCGCGTTCCGGGACTGGGGGTACGAAGCGGCAGCCGAACACTTCGGCGACCGGACGGTTCCCGAGTCCCGGCTGTGGGAGGGGGAGGAGGCCGACGGGCGGGTGGTGATCAAGGACCGAATCGCGGACGCCATGTTCCAGCAGGCGCTGCTGCGGCCCGCCGAGTACTCGGTGGTGGTCACGCCGAACCTGAACGGCGACTACCTCTCCGACGCCTGCGCCGCCCAGGTCGGGGGACTGGGGATGGCGCCGGGGGCGAACGTGGGCGACGCGGTGGCGGTCTTCGAGGCGACCCACGGCACGGCGCCCAAGTACGCGGGACAGGACAAGGTCAACCCGGGCTCGCTGATCCTCTCGGCCGCCATGATGCTGGAGCACCTGGGTTGGGACGAGGCCGCCCGAGCGGTGGACCGGGGGCTGGAGGGCGCGGTGGCCGCCCGGACCGTCACCTACGACCTGGAGCGCCAGATGGAAGGCGCGACCTTGGTGTCCACCTCGGCGTTCGGCGAGGCCGTCGTCGCCCACATGTAGCCGTCGCCCGCGCAACCAACCGTCGCCCGCAACCAGCCGCCGCCGGCAACCAGCCGTCGCCCGCAACCAGCCGCCGCCGGCAACCAGCCGTCGCCCGCAACCAGCCCGTCGCCCGCAACCAACAGAGGAGGACCGCAGCCGTGCGCATCGAGGTCGTTGGAGTGCCGAAGGGTCCGGCGGACGCGTCGCCCGCCGCCATGGAAACGCCGCTGATGGTGGCGCCGATCTACACGTTGCTCCCCGTGCGGTCGCGCGGTCTGCTGGGCCTCCCGGTGGTCGCGGCGCTGGACCGGCGCGCGGGCGGGGTCCTGGAGCGAGCCCTTGCCCAGGAGGAGATGGACCGCCGAGGCCTTGCCCGAGCCTTTGCCCGGGATGGGCTGGAGAGCAAGGACGGGGAGTGGGTCGAGGGGTCCGGTCGCGGCGGACCCGGACCCGAACGGATTCGCTTCGTCAGCATGGGGCAGCAGTCCAACCGCATAGCGTACCGGAACTTGGCCGGCCGGGCCGTGCGGGCTGCCGAGGAGCACGGGGCTGCGTCGCTGGCGTTGTGCGTGAGCCACGCTCGGAACCCTGAGCCGGGGTACGTGGGCTCGGCCTTGGCCGAAGGGCTGGTGATGGCGGCTTGGCGCTTCGACGAGTTCAAGTCGGACCCGGTCCGTTACCGGGGAAGGCCGGCGCCGCCGGTGGAGTCGGCGGTGGTGCTGGTGCCCGAGGAAGACCTGCAGGAGTGGAGCGAGTCGGTCCGCCGGGGCGTGGTGCACGGGCAGGCGGCCAACCTGACCCGAACGCTGCAAGCCCGCCCCGGCAACGTGGCGACACCGACCCACTTGGCCGAAGAGGCAGAGAAGATCGCCCGCGAGGCCGGCCTGGAGTGCACGATCCTCGGGCCCGAGGAGCTGGAGCGGGAAAGGATGCGGGCTCTCCTCGCGGTCGCCCGGGGGTCCGACGAGGAGCCGCGGATGATCGTCCTGCGCCACTCCGGCGGCGACCCCGACGACCAGCCGCTGGCGCTGGTGGGCAAGGGCCTCACCTTCGACGCCGGGGGCATTTCGATCAAGCCCGCCAAGGGAATGGAGGACATGAAGTACGACATGTCCGGCGGGGCCGCCGTCCTGGGCGCGATGTGGGGCGTGGGCCGTCTGGGGCTTTCGTGCAACGTGGTGGGGATCGTGCCCTGCGCCGAGAACCTCCTCGGCGGCTCCGCAACCAAGCCGGGCGACATCGTCGTCGCTCGGTCCGGGAAGTCCGTGGAAGTGATCAACACCGACGCCGAGGGCCGGCTGATCCTGGCCGACGCCCTGGACTACGCGACCGAGACGAACCCCAAGATCATCGTGGACTGCGCGACGCTGACGGGCGCCTCCGTCGTGGCGCTGGGCCACACCTTCTCGGCGGCGATGGGGAACGACCCGTGGATCGTCGACCAGCTGGAGAGCGCGGGGGACCTGGCGAACGAGCCTTGCTGGCACCTGCCGATGGCCGACGAGTACCGGAGTCGGCTCGACAGCGACTGCGCCGACCTCAAGAACGTGGGGGGACGGGCGGCGGGCGCGATCACGGCCGCCTGCTTCCTCTCCGAGTTCGTGCAAGAGATCCCCTGGGTTCACCTGGACATCGCGGGGACGGCGTACGGCAAGACCAAGAAGCCCTACCTGCGCGACGGTCCCCTGGGCAATCCGTGCCGCCTCCTGCTCTCTTGGCTGGAATACAGATCGCGCTCGGCGTAAGGACGGCCGGGGTCGCCGCAGGAGGCGTCGCGGGCGGCGGCATGGCTCCCGCGGCGGGCGGCGGGCGGGCAGGTCGTGGGGCTCTTCGGGGCCCCGTCCCGATGGCTCCCGCGGCGGGCGGCGGGCGGGCCTGCCGTCGGCCTTGCGCTCGGCTTGCCGCCGTCGTTCTCGGCGGCATGGCCTTGGCAGGAGCCGCCGTCGCGTCGGGTCAGGAGCCGCCCGACACGATGCAGGCGGCGGCCGACTCGCTGCGGCCGGACTCGGCGGGCGTCGATCCAGTGGCCGACTCCCTCGCCGGCGACTCCGCGGCCGCCGACTCCGTCGCCGTGGACACCCTGCCGCCGCCCCCGGTCTTCCCCTCGCTGGAAGACCCCTTGCCCCCGCAGGCGACCCCCGGCACGTGGGAGTGGGACCGGACCGCGCTGCTGGGCGCCCGGGGCCAGACGCTGCGGGAGCTCCTCTCGGGGCTGCCGGGTCTGCTGCACGTCCGCGCCGGCGACTTCGGCGCTCCGTCGGCGGTCTTTCCGGTGGGCTGGTCGGGGGGCGGGATGCGGCTCTACTACGACGGGGTGGAGCACCTGCCGATGGAGGGATCGGTCCCGGACCTGTCCCGGGTCGCCCTCTCCGGGCTGGAGCGGGTGCGCGTGGTCCGCAGGGCAGGAGGCGTGGACGTGCTCCTCTTCCGACGCGTCCACGGCGACAAGCGACCCCACTCCCTCGTCGAGGCCGGTACGGGAGACCAGGACACCAACGTGCTCCGAGCGACCTTCTCGCTGCCCCGAGCGCTGGGCGGAAAGGCGTCCCTGGCGCTGGACCGGCTGGACACCCAGGGAAGGGAGGACCCGGGCGCGACGACCGGCGCATGGTTGCGCTACAGCGTTCACCGGGGCGACCGGGGAGGCCTGCGCTTCGAGTACCGGCGGATCGGCTCCCAGCGCTCCGACACCGCGTACGTGCCGGCGTCGGCCGTGCGCTCCGACTGGACGGTGCAGGGCGTGTGGCGGCTTCGCGAAGGAGCGCTGGCGGAAGCGTGGACCACGGGAGCGTCGATGGCGTCGGGAGACACCTTGGCGGCTTTTCCGTTCGCGGCGGAGCGCCGCCGCCAGGTCGGCGTCCGTCTCTCGGGCGAGCGGGGCGGGCTGTGGGGAAGGGCCACGGCCCGCTTCAACGGCGGCGCGGGGGTCGCCGACCGGGAGCTGAGCGTCGAGGCGTCGGCGCTCTCGGCGCGGTGGGGCGGAGCCGGCGCGCGGCTCTGGCAGGAGGCGTGGGCTGGACGCTCCGGGTCCGGCTACGACGTGCGGGCGTGGGCGTCGCCCGTCTCCTTCGCCCACGTCTTCGTGGAGCACGGAGACGGCAGCCGTTCGGTGCCGGACCTCGCTCCCCTGCCGGTTGCGCCGCCCGACTCCGCCCCGGAGACGCCCGAGGCCGACACCGCCGGCGTCGAACCCGAGCCGCCGGAGGCGCCCAGGAACCGCTTCAGCCGGCGAACGGAGACCCGCTTCGGCGCGCGGCTGGCCTGGCGGGGCGCCCAGGCGACGGGGGCCCGGACCTTCGTGGAGGCGGACTCGGTGTGGCCCACCGGGCTCCCCTTCGACAGGGGCGGCTTGGTTCTCCCCCAGGCCAGGCGCGCAGGATGGGAGGTGACGGGCCGGATTCCCCTCTGGCCCCGGGGCCTGGCGCTGCGAGGCGCGGTCCAGCTCTGGGACCCGTCCGACTCGGTCGCCCTTTACTTCCCCGACCACGTCTACGACGCGAGCCTCTCGTTCCACCGCACGTTCCTGGCCAGCGGCAACTTCGAGTGGTGGATCGACGTGGGCGTGCAGGGACGGTCGCCGATGGCCACCCCCCATCCGCGCCCCGCTGCGGAAGAAGACGGGCCGGAGGCGTCCGCGGGCGTCGCCGAGGGCTCCGGGCTCGCGCCGTCGACGGCGCCCTTCTACCAGGACTGGTACTTCCGAATGCAGGCGAGGATCCTGACCCTGAACATCTTCGTCACCGTCGAGAACCTGACTCTGCGGCCCGAGAACCAGGACGTGCCCGGACGCCTGCTGCCCGGGACCCGCGGCCTCTACGGCGTGAGGTGGACCCTGTGGAACTGACGCTTCGACGATGATCCGCAGCATGACGGGCTACGGCGCCGCCGAAGCCGGGCTGCCGGACGGGCGCGTTCTGGTCGTGGAGGTCAGGACCGTCAACCACCGCCACCTCGGCTGCACCGTGCGCCTTCCCCAGGGCTGGGAGGAGCTCGAGCACAAGGTCGTCGAGCGGATTCGAGCGGCGCTCTCGCGCGGCCGGGTCTCCCTCTCGGCCAGCTGCAAGGACCCGGAGCGCTCCGCGGCGACGACTCTGGAGCTGGACATGGAACGGCTGCGCCGCTACGCGTCGCTGCTGGGGGAGGCGTCGCGAGAGGCTGGCGTGGAGGGGCGGCTGGACGTGAACACCCTTGCAGCGCTGCCCGGCGTCTTTCGGGTCGCCAAGCCCCCGACCGCGGCGCCCGACGGAGCCGAGTTCCGGGCGCTGGCGTGCGTCGGCGAGGCCCTCGATCGGGCAGTGGAGATGCGCGAGGCAGAGGGCCGGATGCTGGAGGGGGCGCTGCGGGAGAGCCTGAAGCGGATCGCGGCGGAGGTGGACGCCGTGGAGGCCCGGGCGCCCGAGCGGCTGCTGCGGGAGCGCGATCGTCTGCGGGAGCGGGTTCGGCTCCTCGCCGAGTCGGTGGACGTCGACGAGGACCGGCTGGCCAGGGAAGTGGCCTACTTGGCGGAGAAGTGGGACGTGACGGAGGAGGTCGTTCGCCTGCGGTCCCACGTCGCCCTCTTCCTGGAGACCTTGGACGGCGCGGCGGCGCAGGCGGGCAAGCGGCTGGGATTCGTCGTGCAGGAGATGAACCGGGAAGCGAACACGATCGGCTCCAAGGCCAACGACGCGGCGATCTCGGCGTCGGCCGTGGCGGTGAAGGAGGAGCTGGAGCGCATCCGCGAACAGCTGGAGAACGTGGAGTGAGGGGCGTGGGAACTCCGGATGGGGGCGCGGGCCGGGAGTCGGGCGGGGACCGGCGCCCGAACGCGGGCCGGGCGCTGGACGCGGGTGCCCCGCTGGTGCTGGTCGGGCCGTCGGGGGCGGGGAAGACGACGATCGCCGAGCGGCTGGTGAGCACGTGCCGGGATCGGTTCGTGCTGTCGGTGTCGGTCACGACGCGCCCGCCCCGAGCGGGAGAGCGCGACGGACGGGAGTACCGGTTCGTCTCCCGTTCCGAGTTCGAGGCGATGATCGACGGCGGCAGGCTGGCCGAGTGGGCGCGGGTCCACGGCCGCTGCTACGGCACGCCGCTGGACAACTTGGCGACGGCCCGCCGTGGCGGCAGAAGGCCCGTGCTGGACATCGACCTGCAGGGCGCGCGGCAGGTGGCGGAGCGGGTGCCGGGCGCGATCCAGGTGTTCGTGGCGCCGCCGGGACCGAAGCAGTGGATTCGTCGCCTCGCGGGGCGCGGCACCGAGACGCCCGCCGAGGTCGTCCGTCGCCTGCGCACCGCCCTGACCGAGCTGGAGGCGGTCCCTTCGTTCGAGCGGGTGGTGGTCAACCGGGAAGTCGACCAGGCCGTGGCGGAGACCCTGGCCTTTGCCCGGCCGGCGGCGCGGGAAGGCGTCCCGGCTTCTGCGTCGTCCGAATCCGTGGCGGCCCTCTGCCGACGGCTTCGCGCCGGCGCCCAAGCGGAGATCGACCGTCTTCGGTCGGCGGCCGAGGCGGATTCGGTTCTCGGCGCCGGGGCGTGACGCCGGCGCCGCCCGAAGACCCGTCCGCGGCGCTTCGGGACCGCTGGCGCCGGGCTTGACCGTCCTGCTAACTTGCCCGTCATGAGAGTCTTCACGACGGACGAAGTCGCCAAGAACAACCAGAGCAAGTACCTGGGCGTTCTCGTGGCCGCGAAGTACGCGCGGGAGCTCAACCTCCTCCCGAGCGACCCGATCCTCATGGGCGACCAGAAGAAGCTGTCGACGCGGGCCCTGGAAGCCATCACGTCGGGCCAAGTCGAGTACCGCTTGGTCGAACGGCGCCCGACGAACCCGGTCTAGGTCACTGGGGTGTCGCTCGGCGGCTGCTTCCCGCCCCGCGAGCCCGCATACCCCTGGAAGGGGCGGCGCGTCGTGCTCGGCGTGTGCGGCGGCGTCTCCGCGTACAAGGTCGTCCAGGTCGCCCGCGACCTGACGCTTCTGGGGGCCCGGGTCGACGTGGCGCTCACAGAAGCGGCTCGTCGCTTCGTGACTCCCCTGGCGTTCGAAGGAGTGACCGGACGGCGGCCCGTCGAGGATTGGTTCTCGGCCCGGGGAACGGCGCTCCACTTGGAGCTTGCCGGGAGGGCGCACTGCGTCTGCGTCGCGCCCGCCACGGCGGACTTCATGGCCCGGGCCGCATCGGGCGCGGCCTCGGACTTGCCCACGGCGATTCTGCTCGCTGCTCGGGCGCCGGTGCTCTTCGTCCCGGCCATGAACTGGCGGATGTTCGCCCACCCCCAGACCCAGGCGAACGCGTCGCGCATGGAAGAGGTCCTGGGCTACCGGCGCGTCGGCCCCCGCACGGGCGAGCTCGCGGTGGGCGAGATGCAGGGAACCGGCCGGATGGCCGAGCCGCGCGAGATCGTCGAGGAGGTGGGCCGAGCGCTGGGCGGCGGCTTCTTCCCCGGCAAGCGCGTGCTGGTCACGGCGGGTCCGACGCGCGAGGCGATCGACCCGGTTCGATACGTGGGCAACCGCTCCTCGGGCCGCATGGGGTACGCGCTGGCGGCGGCGGCGTGGTGCCGGGGGGCCGAAGTGACGCTGGTGACGGGTCCCACCGAGCTGGAGCCGCCTCACGGCGCCGATGTGGTTCGGGTGGAGACGGCCGTCGAGATGCGCGACGCGACGCTGGCCCGGGCCGCCGAAGCCGACGTGGCGATCTTTGCCGCGGCGGTCTCCGACTACCGCCCCGCGTCGCCGTCCGAAGAGAAGATCAAGCGCGGCATGGCGGGGCCCAAGATCGCGATCGACCTCTTGGAGAACCCGGACGTCGCGGCGGAGGCGGTTCGCGTCCTCAAGCCCGGGTGCGTGTCGGTGGGCTTCGCGCTCGAGACGTCGCGCGTCGTGGAGAGAGCCCGGGAGAAGATGGTCGCCAAGGGGTTCGACATGGTGGTCGCGAACCGGGCCGACGAAGACGGCGCCGGCTTCGAGTCCCTTACCAACCGGGTCGTCGTCGTGAACGGCGGCGAGATCCCCGAAGAGCTGCCCCGGGACCACAAGGGCGTGGTCGCCGGTGCGATCCTGGACTTGGTTCAGGAGAAGATCGAGGGCTGTTGAGCGTCGGCGCGAGCCTGCTGGCGACCTATCTGGACCAGCGTCGGCGGATGGGCGAACCGGGGCTCGTGCCGGGAGGAACCACGCCTGCCGAGCTGACGAAGCTGGCCGGGGCGGCCAAGGGCTCGCCCGCGCGCGAGGTCCTGGAACCCGGGGCGGGCCGCATCTCTCCTTCGGTCTCCCGTCGTTCCCCGGCGCGTCCCCGTCGCCCGGCGGCTCGGGCGTCCGCCGCCGGCCCCGCGACGGCGCCTGCCGAAGCCGCGGGCGTCGAGAACGCCGACTACGACGAGCTCCGTCGAGTCGCCTTGGCGTGCACTCGGTGCGGACTCGCCGAGGGACGCAAGCAGGTCGTCTTTGCCGACGGCAACCCCGCGGGGCGGCTGATGGTGGTCGGCGAAGCCCCCGGCGCCCAGGAGGACGCGACCGGGCTGCCCTTCGTGGGACAGGCCGGCAAGCTGCTCGACCTGATGCTGGCGTCGGTGGGCCTCTCGCGGCAGGACTCGGTGTACATCTGCAACGTCCTCAAGTGCCGTCCCCCCGGGAACCGGAACCCGGCGCCGCCCGAGATCGAAGCCTGCACGCCCTTCCTGAAGAGGCAGATCGAGCTGGTGGCGCCCGAGGTCGTCCTGGCGACGGGCACCTTCGCGGCCAAGTGGCTCACCTCCTCCAGGGAGACCCTGGGCAAGCTCCGCGGCAAGGTTCACAGCTGGCACGGCGTGCCCCTCGTGGTCACCTACCACCCGGCGGCGCTCTTGAGGAACCCCGGATGGAGCCGGCCCGCCTGGGACGACCTGCAGCTCCTTCGCCAGGTGATGGACGGGTGAACGGGGGTTCCGCAGCGCCGGCTCCCGGCGAGTTCCAGGCCCTTGGGAGCGCCGACGGCGGTGTCGCGGCCCACGACCGCCAGCCTCCGTTCTCGCCCGAGGCCGAGGCGTCGGTGCTGGGCGGCATGCTGATCGACCGCGACGCCGTGAACAAGGCCGTCGAGGTCATGGACGACTCGATGTTCTACCGGGAGGCTCACCGGCGGCTCTTTCGGGCCATGACGCGCCTCTTCGAGCGGGACGACGTCGTGGACGTGATCACCGTGGCCGAGGAGCTGAAGAACACCCACGACCTGGAGGGGGCCGGGGGATACGAGTACCTGTCCTCGCTCCTGGACGCAGTTCCCACGGCCGCCAATCTGGAGTACCACGCCCGCATCGTCCGGGAGAAGGCGCTGCTCCGGCGCTTGGTCGAGGCGTCCCACGCGATCGTGAGGGACGTGCACGAGCCGGGCGAGCGCACCGTGGAGGAGGTCCTGGACCAGGCCGAGCAGCGCGTCTTCCGCGTCTCCGAGTCCCGGGACAGGGAAGGCTTCGTCTGGATCAAGGAGATCCTCTACCCGGTCTTCGAGAAGATCGAGCAGCGCCACGAGTCGGGCGTGGACATACCCGGACTGCCGACGGGCTTCAGGGACTTGGACATCGTGACGACGGGGCTGCAGCCGGGCGACTTGGCGATCGTGGCGGCCCGCCCGGCGATGGGAAAGACGTCGTGGGTGCTGAACGTGGCCCAGTCGGTGGCGATCGAGCACGAGGTGCCGGTGGGGATCTTCAGCTTGGAGATGTCGAAGGAGCAGCTGATTCAGCGCTTCCTCTGCGCCGAGGGCAGGGTGGACGCCCAGCGGCTGCGCCGAGGCAAGCTGCTTCACGACGAGTACCAGCGCTTGGCGCGGGCGGCCGGGCTGCTGAACACGGCGCCGATCTGGATCGACGACTCGGCCACGGCCAACGTGCTGGAGACGAAGGCCAAGGCCCGTCGCCTTAAGACGGAGGCGGACGTGGGGCTCTTCGTGGTGGACTACATCCAGCTGATGGCGGGCTCCAAGCGGACCGACAGCCGGGTGCAGGAGGTGAGCGAGATCTCGCGGGGCCTCAAGGCGATGGCCCGGGAGCTGGACGTGCCGGTGATCGCGCTGAGCCAGCTGAGCCGGGCGCCGGAGCAGCGTCCCGACCGCCGTCCGCAACTCTCCGACCTGCGCGAGAGCGGTTCCATCGAGCAGGACGCGGACCTGGTCATGTTCCTCTACCGCCCGGAGTACTACCACGGCGCCACCGACAAGGACGGCAACTCCATCGAGGGAAAGGCCGAGCTGATGGTGGCCAAGCAGCGCAACGGCCCCACGGGAAAGATCGATCTCTTCTTTCACAAGGCCTACACCCGGTTCGATTCGGTGGCCCGGGGTCCGGAGCCGCCCGAGGCCGCATGACCCGCCCCAGCGTGCTGCTCCTCGTTCCGGCGGCGGGGTCCGGCGAGCGGATGGGGGGTGTCCGAAAGCCCTGGATCGAGTTGGCGGGCCGGCCGCTCCTGGAGTGGGCGCTGGCGCCCTTCCTGGCCCGCGACGACGTGGTGGAAGTGGTGGTGGCGACGGCGGACGGAGCCTTGCCGGAAGGGGCGTCCGGCGGGGACCGGCGGGTGCGCGGCGTGCGCGGGGGGGCGAGCCGGTTCGAGTCGGTGGCTCGGGCCTTCGAGGCCGCGCGCCGGGAGGCGGACGTCGTGGCGGTCCACGACGGGGCCCGGCCCTTCCCGTCGTGCGGGGCGGTGGACGCGTGCATCGACGCGGCGGCGGCGGGGGCCGTGGCGGTGGCGGGGATTCCGGCAGTGGACACGATCAAGCGCACCGACGACCAGGGCCGGGTCGTGGAGACGCCTCCCCGGGAGAGGCTTTGGCACGCCCAGACGCCGCAGGTCTTCCCTCGAGAGGTCTTTGCGCACGCCTTGGCCCGGCGCCGCGCCCAGGCCGGCGCGCCCACCGACGACGCGGCGATGGTCGAAGCCCTGGGCGACGTGGAAGTGCGGATGGTGCGAGCTTCCCCCTGCAATCTGAAGGTGACGTCGCCCAACGACGTTATGGTGGCCAATCTCTATATTGAGAAGGGGTTTGTATGACTTCATCTCACGCAAAACTTGAGGACTGCTGCGAGCGACGCGCGGGCGTGGACTCCCACGCCGGGGTGGACGAGGCCGCCGACCGGCTGGAGGCGGGCGAGCTGGTGGTGCACCCCACCGAGGCGGTCTATGGAATCGGCGGGCTGCTGGAGGATCGGCCCTTGGCGGCGCTTCGTCGGATGAAGGACCGGCCGCGCGACGGCTTCGTCGTGCTCGCGCCTTCGGACGAGAGCGTGCGGGACGCCCTGACCAAGGCGGGTCGGACCCTCGCTCGGGCTTTCTGGCCGGGACCCCTCACGCTGGTGGTGGACGACCCCCAGGACCGCTTCCACCCCGCCGCGAAGGCCCCCGACGGCTCGGTGGCGCTTCGGGTGCCAGGCCACCCGGTCGCCCGGGCCCTCCTGGCCCGAGCGGGCCGCCCGGTCACTTCCACCTCGGCCAACCGACCCGGCGAGCCGCCCGCCGCCACTGCCGACGCCGCCCGGCGGGCCGCCCTGGCCATGGGCGGAGAGGCATTCGTCCTGGACGCCGGCCCCCTGCCCGGCGGCGCACCCTCCACGCTGGTGCGCTTGCCGCCCGGCGACGGCGCGCCAGTCGTCCTGCGCGAGGGTCCCGTTCGCGCCGAGGCCGTCCGCGCGGCGCTCCGAGAAGGCGCGCCATGACGATCACCTTCGTCTGCACGGGGAACACCTGCAGATCGCCCATGGCCGAGGCCGTGGCCCGCCGGCTGGTCGAGACCCATGGCCCAGCGGGCTCCGAGAACCCGGTCGTCGTGCGCTCGGCGGGAACCGCCGCTTGGCAGGGGGCGCCGGCGAGCGAGGGGGCGCGCCGCGCTGCGGCGGCGGCGAAGCTGGACCTGGAGTCGCACCGGAGCGCTTGGCTCACTCCCGAGCTGGTGGCCGAATCGGACGTGATCGCCTGCATGGGACGGGGACACGTTGCCTGGGCCCTGGGAATGGGCGGAGGCGAGCGGGTCCGTCTCTTCCGCGACGAGAAGGGGAGCGAGGTCGAGGTCGCCGACCCCTTCGGAGGAGGCTCGGACGAGTACGTCCGCGTGCTCCGGCAGCTGGAGGCGCTGGTCGGCGGCTTGCTGGCAGGGCTCTTCACCGAAGGCTTCACCAAGCCCGGCAGGGGCGCCTCCTACGTGCTGCTGGGGGACCCGGTGGCCCACAGCCTCTCGCCCGCGATTCACAACGCCGCCTTCCGCGCCGCTGGTCGGCGGGCCGTCTACTGGGCGCGTCCCACCAGCGCCGGCGAATGCGGGGACGTTCTGCGGGCGGTCGCTCTGGCGGGAGGAGGGGGCAACGTCACCGCGCCCCTGAAGGAAGCGGCGGCGCGTTCCCTGGACGAGGCCACGGGCGCCGTGGCTGCAACGGGCGCCTGCAACGCCTTCTGGGCCCGCGACGGCGTGGTTCACGGCGACAACACCGACGTGGAGGGGTTCGTGGGCACGTGGAAGCGGACCCTTGGGGCGGGCGGGCCGCGCACTCGCCGCGACGGCGCGTCGCAAGAGGCGCCCGAGGGGCCGGAGGTGCTGGTCCTGGGGGCCGGCGGGGCGGCTCTCGGGGTCGTGCACGCGCTGCTGGAGTTCGGGCTCGCGGGCCGGATCGACCTTTGGAACCGGACCGCTCGCCGGGCGGAGCGATTGGCCGAGCGGTTCGCCGGCGCAGGACTCCCGGGCGACCCGTCCAACCGCTTGCGCGTCGTCGCCGCTTGGCAGGGCCGCGCGCCGGACGTGGTCGTCAACGCCACCGCCGCGGGCATGGACGGACGGAGCGCGCCGATCGACCTGCGGAAGTTGGCGGCGCTTCCCAGCTGCTTGATCGACTTGGTGTACGGGGAAGGGCTCACGCCGCTCGTCCGGCAGGCCCGCGCCATGGGGGCGGCCGCGACGGACGGACGCGACATGCTCGCCAGGCAGGCGGAGGCGTCGTACCGCCGTTGGTTCGGCGAGGACCCGCCGGCGGGCGTCATGGCCGGCGCCGTGCGTCGGAAGAGTACGTGACGACGGGCCTAGGGGCAGGGCTGCGACCGGCCGGCCTGCGCCGGCCGGCGGCAGAGCGCTTTCGCCGAGCGCTGGCCGGCGCCATGGACTTCCTCCTTCCTCCGGCCTGCGCCGGCTGCGGGGGCGACGCGGGCGATCAAGCGGCGTCGGTGCCGGTGTGCCTGAGCTGCCGTCTGCGCCTGGCGCCGGTGCCCCTTCCGGTGTGCGCCCGGTGCGGCGCGCCGCTGGGGACGGGGCGCGCGCCTTCGTGCCTGGAGTGCGCCGAGTGGCCCGACCTCCTTGCCGGGGCGCGCTCCGCGTCCTTGCTGGAGACGCCGGCCAGGGAGCTGGTCCACGCCCTCAAGTACCAGGGCTGGCAGGGCGTCGGCCGGTTCATGGGCAAGGAGATGGCCGGACGAGCCGACCGCGCCGTCCGCGAGGCCGAGTTCGTCGTGCCGGTGCCCACCTCCGCCCGCAACCTCCGGCGTCGCGGCTACAACCAGGCGCAGGTGATCGCCGCGGCGCTCTCCGACGAGCTGAGGATTCCTCTGCTGCCGTGCCTGGAGCGGCGCCGCCAAGCCGGCACCCAGACGACCTTGAACCCGGCCCAGCGTCGCGCTAACGTCAGTGGCGCCTTCGTTCTCTCCGAGTCGTGCCGGCAGATGGTGGAGGGCCGACGCTTGGCGCTGGTCGACGACGTGCTCACCACGGGCGCGACCGTCCTGGCGGCAGTGCAGGCCCTGACGCCGGGCAACCCGGCTTCCGTGTTCGCCTACGCCTTCGCGCGAACGGTCCCGATCTCCATGGATCGGACGCTGGACGGCGACCTCGACGACATTCCCATCCGCTGAAGACGGACATCCGAAATGGCCACTCGCGTAGCCGTCAACGGCTTCGGTCGCATCGGCCGCAACGTCCTCAGGGCCGCCAAGCGCTCCGGAGCGGAGCTGACCTTCGTTGCGGTCAACGACCTGGCGGACGCGCCGACCTTGGCCCACCTCCTCAAGCACGACTCGGTGCACGGCGCCTACCCCGGTCGAGTCGAGGTGGACGAGGACGCCGTGGTGGTGGACGGCGAGCCCGTTCGCGTCTTCTCCGAGCGCGACCCGGCCCGCCTGCCCTGGGGCGAGCTGGGCGTGGACGTGGTGGTGGAGTCCACGGGCGTCTTCCGGACCCGGGAGCTCGCGTCCCGGCACCTGGAGGCGGGCGCGCGGAAGGTGGTCGTGTCGGCGCCGGCGATCGACGAGGACGCGACGATCGTAATGGGGGTCAACCACGACCGCTACGACCCGGAGCGCCACCACTTGCTCTCCAACGCCAGCTGCACCACCAACTGCTTGGCGCCCGTGGCCAAGGTCCTCTTGGAGCGCTTCGGCTTTGCCCGAGGGCTCATGACGACGATCCACGCCTACACGGCGGGCCAGTCGGTGCTGGACGGCCCCCACAAGGACCTGCGACGGGCTCGTGCCGCGGCCATGAGCATGATTCCGACCACGACGGGTGCCGCGCGGGCGATCTCCCTTGTCCTTCCCGAGCTGGACGGGAAGCTGGACGGGATGGCGATCCGCGTGCCGACTCCCAACGTGTCGCTGGTCGACCTGGTGGCCGAGGTCGAGGAGGACGCGACCCCGGAAGAGGTGAACGACGCCTTTCGGGCCGCGGCGCAAGACGGGCTGGCGGGCATCCTGCGGGTAGAGGACGAGCCGCTGGTTTCGGTAGACTATACGGGCGAGTCCGCCAGCTCCGTGGTGGACGCGCCGAGCACGTCGGTCATGGGCGGGCGCCTGGTGAAGGTGCTCGCTTGGTACGACAACGAGTGGGGATACGCCAGCCGGGTCGTGGACCTGGTCGGGCACGTAGGCGCGGCGTAGGCCGCACGCGAAGGAAACGAAGGATGGGCAAGACGACTGTCGCCACGCCGGAAGCCGCCGCCACGCCGGAGACTGCTGCCACGCCCGACGACGCCGTCGCGCTGGAAGCTGCCGTCGCGCTGGAAGCTGCCGCCACGCTGGAAGCCGCCGCCGCGCCGGAAGCCGAAGCGCGCTCGCTGGAGAGCATGGCCGCTGCCGCGCCGGAGGAATGCGCGACGGCGCAGCCGGTCGAGAGCGACGCGGACGAGGGCCTGCCGGCCGACTTCGACGACTGGTTCCGCAAGCACAGGGAGCCCGTCTACCGCTACGTGCGCTTCCGGGTCGCCACCCGGGAAGTGGCGGAGGACTTGACGTCGGAAGTCTTCGTGAAGGCGCTCCGCGCCCTGGATCGCTACGATCCGAAGCGCTCCTCGCCCCGCACATGGCTCCTGCGCATCGCCCGCAACTCGGTCACGGACCACCTCCGCGTCCTCCAGCGACAGGGGTCCCTCCACGTGTCCCTGGACCGGGCGCCCGACTTGGCTTCCCACTGCCCGTCCCAGGAGGAGCGCATCATCCACGAGGAGCAGGTCCAGGGCCTCCTCAACGCCGTGGCGACCTTGCGCAAGAAGGACCGGGAGATCATATCCCTCCGCTACGGATCGGGCCTGGGCAACCGGGAGATCGCCGAGTCCCTGAAGATCAGCCCCAACGCGGTGGCGGTGCGCGTCCACCGGGCGCTGGGCCGGCTCAAGGAAGCCATGGCAAAGCCGGAAGACGAGTAGATGCTCCTCGACCGCGGCGGAAGGAAGACCTCCGAGCTGCCCCCGGAGCTGGCTCGCCTGGACGGGGAGCTTCGGGGCATCGCCATAGAGGAGCGGTCTTCCTTCGCCGCGGAGCTGAGGGCGACGCTTGAAGAGGAACATCGTCGGGCGGCGTGTCGAATGGGACCGAGCGCAACTCGACTTCGCTGGTCGGGCCCCCGCTTGACGGTCGCCGCCGTCGCGGGGGTCCTTTTCTTGATCGCTGCTTCCGTGGCCGCGCCGTCGGCCCGCGCTTCCCTGGCAGAGCTGCTGGGACGTCCCCGGACTTCCGACTCGGGCGCCGGTCGGGTCGAGTCCCAGCTCCGGCCGCCCGCTGCGCCGACCGAGCCGGGCGAGGCGGAGGGGGGCGGGGAAGCGCCGGAGTTCCCGCCCAGACCTGTCCACGCCGACCCCCCGGACGTCCCGGTCCGCCCGCCCGCGACCCTCCCCGGGCTCCTGGACCCCAACAGCGCCCGCAGGGCCGTGGCGGCCCGGTACCCCGACTTCCTGCAGGAGGCCGGCATCGGCGGGACGGTGCGCGTGCTGGCGTGGGTCGACGCCGACGGCACGGCGGAGCACCTCCAGGTCGGCGAGTCCTCGGGCGTCGCGGCCCTGGACAGGGCGGCCCTCGACGCCGCGGGCACTTTCCGCTTCCGTCCGGCAATGCGCGGCCCCCGGGCCGTGGGCACCTGGATGGAGTTCTCGATCCGATTCCGTCCCTCCGCCCATGCGGAGGACCAGCCGGACCCCGAGTACCAAGCGCCGCGAATTCCCCTCGGCTACTGACTCCCGGCTCCCTGGCCGGCGCTTCTCCATCGACCCTTGAAGAAGACCCTCGACGACTTCGCCCCGAGCGAACTGAGTGGTGCGACCGTCGCCTTGCGAGCCGACTTCAACGTGCCGCTGGCCGGCGGGCGCGTCGCCGACCCCGCCCGCATCGAGCGCACGGTTCCCACCATCGCGCGGCTCGCGGCGACGGGGGCGCGCGTAGTCGTCCTCTCGCACCTGGGACGCCCTGGAGGCCGGCCCGACGACCGCTTCTCGCTGAGGCCTGCCGCCGAGTATCTGGCAGGGCGGCTCGCCGTGCCGGTGCGCTTCCTCGACAAAGCCGGCGGGCCGGGAGTTGCCGATGCCGTGGCGGCACAGCGCCCGGGCACCGTCGTGGTCCTGGAGAACACTCGCTTCCTGCCTGGCGAGACCACGAACGATCCGGCAACGGCTGCGGATTGGGCGGCGTGGACGGACCACTTCGTCACCGACGCCTTCGGCGCGCTCCACCGGGCCCATGCTTCCACCGCCGGCCTTCCTCGGGCCGTCGAGGCGAAGGGCGGCGTCGCCGCCGCAGGGCTGCTCGTGGAGGACGAGCTGTCCGTGCTGGGCGGCCTGCTTCACGAGCCCCGGCGCCCCTTCGTCGCTGTCCTCGGGGGCGCGAAGGTGTCGGACAAGATCGGCGTTCTGGATGCGCTCTTGGCCCGGGCGGACGCGGTTCTGGTGGGGGGCGCCATGGCCAACACGTTCTTCCTGGCCATGGGACTCGAGACGGGAACCTCCCTGACCGAGCCGGGCGAAGCCGAGACGGCGAGAGCGCTCATGGAGACGGCCGGCGCCCGGCTGGCGCTCCCGGTGGACTGCGTGGCCGCCCGCGACCTGGAGGCGGGAGCGGTCGCAAGGACGGCGGACCGGAGCGAGATCGAGCCGGGGGAGGTGATCGGCGACGTGGGTCCCGCCACCGTCGCCCTCTTCGGCGGCTTCCTGGAGGAGGCGGCCACGGTGGCGTGGAACGGTCCCATGGGCGCCTTCGAGAAGGCGGGCTTCGAGGAAGGGACGTTCGGCGTGGCCCGTGCGGCGGCGACGGCCGCGGACCGGGGCGCCGACGTCGTGGTGGGGGGAGGCGACTCGACGGCGGCGGCCGCGGCAGCAGGCGTCGCGTCGCGCTTGACCCACGTCTCGACAGGAGGCGGGGCCTCGCTGGACTTCCTGGCGGGCAGGGAGTTGCCGGGACTCGAATCGCTGTCGGACCGTCCCGCCGTCGGTTCCACGGGAGCGCGCTCATGACCAAGGTCGTTGCGGCCAACTGGAAGATGCACCATGGCCCGCAGGCGGCCGCCCGCTTCTTCCAAGGCTTCCGTCCCGCCGCCTCCGGAGCCGTCCGGATCGTCTTCTTTCCGCCCTGCGTTTCCCTGTCGGCCGCGGTCGACGCGGCCCGAGGGTCGGCGGGGTCTGGGTGCCCCGTCGAGTTCGGCGTCCAGAACGTCCACTGGGAGGCTGGCGGGGCGCTCACCGGCGAGACCTCGGCCGAGATGGCCCGGGCCGCGGGAGCGACTCTGGTCCTTGTCGGGCACTCGGAGCGTCGACACGTCTTCGGCGAGACCGACGAGGAGACGTGCCGCAAGGCGGCCGCCGCCGTCCGGGCCGGGCTGACTCCCGTCGTGTGCGTGGGCGAGCGGCTCGAGGAACGGCGGGCGGGTCGGCTCCGGGAGGTGCTGGCTCGCCAGCTCGGGGCAGTGGCGGACGCGCTGCCGGCGCCGAGTCCTGGCGTCGCTGCCGCGAGCAACCACGTGGAGAGCGGCATCCAGTCTCGGGCCGCGCTGCCGGCTGCGAGTCCTGGCGACGCTGCCGCCCCTGTCGCCCCCGCGCCCGGCTTCATGGTGGCGTACGAGCCCGTGTGGGCGATCGGCACCGGCGAGACGGCGACCCCCGACGACGCTGCCCGCGCCCACGCGATTGTCCGCGACGTTCTTGGAGGCGCGACGCCCGAGGGCGCCGAGAGGGTCCCGGTCCTGTACGGCGGGAGCGTCGGACCGGGCAACGCAGCCGCGCTGGTCGCCGCGGCCGGAGTGGACGGCGTGCTCGTCGGCGGAGCCAGCTTGGACCCGAAGTCCTTTGCGGAGATCGTCGAGGCGGCCGCAGGCGCGAGCTGACGGGCTGGGGCCCCCTCTGGCTTCGGCCGCCCTTCCGGCTCGATGGCGACGCCCCGCAACTTGACGGCAACGCCCCGCCACGGCAGCGCCCCGCCACGGCAGCGCCCCGCCACGGCAACGCCCCGCCACGGCAACGCCCCGCCACGGCGGCGCCCCGAAACTCGACGGCAGTGCCCGCCAAGGCTGCGCCCGCAACTTGACAGCAGCGCCCCGCACTGGGAGCTTTGGCGGTTCCCGCAAACCGCACCGGCGGCCGGGAAGGTGACGACGACGCCACCCCCCGTCCGCGCATCGGACGCGAGCCGCAATGTATGAAGTGCTGTTGGGCCTTCTGGTCCTGGACGGACTTTTTCTGGGCGTGGTCATCCTTCTGCAGTCGGGCAAGGGCGGAGGACTGGCGGCGATGGGCGGCGGCGCAGCGGCCACCGACGTGCTCGGAGGCCGCCAGGCGACCACCTTGCTGACCCGCGCGACGTGGACCGCGGGAAGCGCCTTCATGGCGCTGTCGCTGGTGCTCGCCATCATGTCCTCTCGAACCGCTGCCCCGAGCTCGGTGCTGGAGGGGCTCGGCCAGCCGGCCACCACGGTTCCAGAACCCGTGCTGAACGAAGTCGCCGCGCCCGAGGAAGCCGCACTGCCCACGGACGAAGCGGCGCCGCCCGACGGCGCTTTCGAGCCGTTGCCGGACGCGCCTCCCCCCGACGGAAACGAGCCGCCGGAAGGCCCGGGTCGGTAGGAGCCCGTCCGCCGCCCGTGACCCTCGACGCCGAGAGGGCCGAGGACCTCCTTTACCACGGCTTCCAGGCCCGCTTCCTGGAACGTCGCGTGCGGGAGCTCGCCGGCGCCGGCGAGCTGTCGCGGGAGTACGCCGCCTTTCGGATCGACTGCCGCGCCGTCGTCATGGCAAGAGCGATGCGCAGTCGCGCCGATGGTCGGGGCGACGCCTGCGCGCCCGGTCCCGTGTCCCCCGGTCCGGCCTTGGCGTTCGGCGCCACGCCGCTGGAGTTCCTCCGGTGCGCCGGGCGAAAGGGGACCAGCCCAGCCGCGGCCCGAGGCGGCGGGCGCAGCTGGACCGACCTGCGACGGGGCCTCTTCGGGTGGAGCGGCGCCAGGGGAACGACGACGCAGGTGACGGCCGGCGCGGCCCTGGCCTTCCGGAAGCGCGACGAGGACCGGGCGGCCCTGGTCTTCGAGGACTTCGCCGCCGTGGAGACGGGGGCGTGGCACGAAGGCATGAGTCTGGCGGCGGCCTCGGGCGTGCCGTTGATCGCGGCGCTGGTGACCGGTCCCGGCGCCGACGCCGATCGCGCGCCGGGCGTCGCGGAAGTCGCGGCCAACTACGGCGCGCCCACGGAGCGGATCGGCTCCGAGCCGCTCGAGGAAGTGCTGCGGACGCTCTCCGGCGCCAGGCGCCGGGTGACCGCCGAAGGCGGGCCGCTGGTGGTGGAGGTCGCGCCTCAGGTCGGCGCCCGGTGGGCCGGCCACGACGCGCTGATCGACTGGGCCGCGGCGGGCGGAGTGTCGGCGCAGCGGCTGGACGCGGTCCGGAAGGCGGCCCGGGCGGGCGTGGATCATGCGGCCTCGCGACTGCGAAAGGAGCCTGAGCCGCACCCTCGCGACGCCCTCTGTCCCGTGACCGCCGACGCGGCGCCCGCGCCCCCGTGGACTCGCCTGCAACCACCGCGCCCCGACGTCGCGGCGCGTGCCTCCGGCGACGGCGCCGAAGCCGTGCTCTGGGGCGCGGCCGGCGGATCCGCCGAACGAAGGCCGTGGCCTCGACGCGGCGCCCACGCCCAAGCCGCGCTCTGGGACGCAGCCCCCGCTCGCTAGGATGCCCGATCGCCCTGGGTCCGCGCCGTCGCGGCCGTCGATCCCGTCCACCTCCCGGTCTCCGGCCCGGCCCGCCCAAGTCTCCCGAACCGGCGCAGGAGAGCCCGCGACCGTCCTGGAAGCTGTCGCCGAGGCCCTCTGGGAGGAGATGGAGCGGGACGAGCGCGTCTTCCTCATGGGCGAGGACATCGGCGCGTACGGCGGCGCCTTCAAGGTCACGAAGGGCTTTCTCGATCGCTTCGGCCCCTTGCGGGTAGTGGACACGCCGATCTCGGAGGGCGGCTTCACGGGCGCCGCCGCCGGCGCCGCTCACATGGGCCTGCGGCCCGTCGTCGAGATGCAGTTCATGGACTTCGTCTCTCCCGCCTACGACGTGCTCACCAACTACGTGGCCACCTCCAGGTACCGAGGCGCCGGACCGCTGCCGATGGTGGTGCGGGGGCCAGTGGGCGGAGGCGCCCGGGGCGGGCCCTTCCACTCCCAGAACGTGGAGATGGCGTTCTTCCACACGCCGGGCCTGAAGATCGTGTACCCGTCGAACCCCCGGGACGCCAAGGGGCTTCTGAAGAGCGCCATACGGGACGACGACCCGGTGATCTTCGAGGAGCACAAGGTCCTCTACCGAGCACCGCACTGCCGGGAGACTCTGCCCCGGGAGGACTATGCGATTCCCCTAGGAAAGGCCCGCACCGCCCTCGAGGGAGAGGACCTGACGATCGTCTCCTACGGCATGGCGGTGCACCACTGCCTGGCGGCCGCGAGGGAGCTGGCCAAGGAAGGAGTTCGCCCGGAGGTCGTGGATCTGCGCACGCTCCTGCCGCTCGACGACGAAGCGGTGGCCGAGTCGGTCAGGAAGACGGGCAAGTTGCTGATCGTGCACGAGGACACCCGCACGGGCGGGATCGCCGGCGAGATCGCGATGCGCGTCAACGAGCGGGCGTTCGAATGGCTGGACGGGCCGATCCTCCGGGTCACCGCCATAGACTCGCCGGTGCCCTACAGCGGTCGCCTGGAAGACTACTTCCTGCCCTCGCCGGACGATGTGGTGGCCGCGAGCCGTTACCTTGTAGAGTACTGACGTCTCGTGCGAGAGCCGGAGCAAACACCGACGGGAGCAGGGTTCGTGTCGCGCATCGAAGTCCCAATGCCCCAGATGGGCGAGTCCATAGCGGAAGGGACCGTCTCCAAGTGGCTGAAGCGTCCCGGCGACCCGGTGGAGCGGGACGAGCCGATCCTGGAGATCTCCACCGACAAGGTCGACGCCGAGATACCGTCGCCCGCCGGGGGCGTCCTCGCCGAGGTTCGCGTCGCCGAGGGCGAGACGGTGGAAGTGGGGACCGTCGTCGCCTTCATCGACCCCGAGGGCGTGGCGCCGGTCGGCAACGGCTCGCCGGTTCCGGTCGCCGGCCAGGCCGGCACCGCGGATCGAGTCTCCACGGCCGGGTCCGGCGCCGTCGCTGCTCCCCCTCCGGCCGTTGAGTCTCCGGCGGACGCCGCCGCCCTTGAGCCCGCGGCGGATGCGGCCGCCCCCGAGTCCGAGTGCACGACGACCAGCGAGGAACGGCTGCGCACCCGCTCCACGCCGGTGGTCCGTCGGATCGCCGCAGAGGCGGGGGTCGAAATCTCGCAGGTTCCGGGGACCGGGCACCTGGGACGGGTCACCAAGCAGGACATCCTGTCCTTCATCGAGGCCGGAGCCGGCGCGACGGTGGACGAGCCTTCGGCGTCCGGGCCGCACGCGGCGGAGGCCTCGGAGACCGAGCGCCGGCCCGTCGCCCCTTCGGCGTCCGAACAACGGCCCGTCGCCCCTTCGGCGCCCGACTCCGTCGCGGTGCCGCCCTCGGCGCCCGCGCCCGACGCGCCGCCGACCGAGCCGTCGCCCGCGCGTCCGTCCGCGCCTTCGTCCCCACATCCGACCCAGCCTCCGTCCCAGCCACCGACCCAGCCTTCCGCCCCGCGTCCGTCTGCGCCTCCGGTCCGGTCCCCGGCCGGCGACGACCTTTGGGACCGCTTCCTCGGAGAGGTCCGCCACCCGGTCTTCCCGGTTCGGGAGGGAGACCAGGTCGAGCCGATGACCAAGGTTCGCCGCCTCACCGCCGAGCACATGGTGCTGGCCAAGCGGATCGCCCCCCACGTCCACTCCGTCATCGAGATCGACTTCACTGCGGTGGACAAGATCCGCCGGGAGAAGAAGGCGGCCTGGGCGGAGAGGGGCGCTCGCGTCTCCTACACGGCGTTCGTGGCGTGGGCCTGCTCCCGCATCCTGCGCGACTTCCCCATGGTCAACGGCGCCTTGTCCGGGAACAACGTGGTCCACCGGGGTTCGGTCTCCATCGGAGTGGCAGTGGACCTGGACCCGGGCCTCATCGTTCCCGTGGTGCACGACGCCGACCACCTGAGCTTGGTCGGAATTGCCCGCAAGATCGTCGACTTGGCCGGCCGGGCCCGGTCGCGGCAACTCTCCCTCGGCGAGATACAGGGTGCCACGTTCACCATCACCAACCCCGGCGTGCTGGGCACCGTCGTGGGGATGCCGGTGATCCCGAAGGGAACCTCGGCGATCCTCGGGACCGGCTCGATCGACAAGCGGGTGGTGGCCTTGACCGACCCCGGCACGGGCGAGGACTTGGTCGCGGTTCGCAAGCGGTCCTACTTCTCCCTGGGCTACGACCACCGCATCGTGGACGGCGCCGACTCGGCTCGCTTCCTCTCGCGACTGAAGGCGACGCTGGAGGAGTTCCCGGAAGACGCCTGAGCCGTCGGCCGGCCGGGTTGTCCCCGTGGCCCGCGAAGCAGCGACTGCCGCCGAGCCCACGCCGAGGAAGCCGTCGTGGGCGGACCGCACCTTGGTGGTTCGGCGCCTGGGACGGGTCGGCTACGAGGACGGGCTTGCCCTTCAGTCCCGGCTGGTGGACCAGCGCCGTCGGCACGAAGCGCCCGACACGCTTCTGCTCCTCGAGCACCCCCATGTGGTCACTCTGGGCTCTTCGGGCCGCGAGGACCACGTGCTGCTCTCGCAGGAAGAGCTGGCGGCCCGCCGGATCGGCCTCCACCGGACGGGGCGGGGAGGAGACGCGACCTATCACGGCCCCGGCCAGCTGGTGGGCTACCCCGTCCTGGACCTGAAGCCGGACCGCAAGGACCTGCATCGCTACCTGCGAAGCCTGGAGCAGGTGGTGATCGACGCCCTGGCCGCGATGGGAGTGGAGGGCGAGCGGGACTCGGCCGGAACCGGCGTGTGGGTGGCCCGCGCCAAGGTGGCCGCCATCGGCATCCGCGTCTCCTCGGGCTGGATCACGTCCCACGGCTTCGCTCTCAACGCCAACCCCGACCTCGCGTACTTCGGCGCCGTCGTTCCGTGCGGCATCGCGAACCGTCCCGTGACCAGCCTCTCCCGGCTGCTGGGCCGCGACGTCTCCCCCGAAGAGGCGCGCCCGCCGGTCGTCGCGGCGATGCGGCAGGTGTTCGGCTACGGCCGGGTGCGCGACCCGGGTCCAGGGCTCGCCGCGCCGGACCCGCCCACCGCCTTCGGCGGCGCGAACTCGAAGTAGTCCCAGAAGCGGTCCCGCTCTTCGCGTTGCCGGTTCAGCCACTCGTCGAACCCCGAGGGAATCGGCTCCGGAGAGGCGGACTGCTCCTTCGCCGCTCGCGAGGCCAAGTGGTCCACGTACTCGTTCTTGGGGTCGCCGGCGTGGCCCCGGACCCACTGCCAAGTCATCTGGTGGCGGCCTGCCGAGCGGTCTAGGACCTTCCACATCGCCAAGTTCTCGATCGGTCCGGCCTTGCGCTTCCAGTTGCGTCGCTTCCAGCCGGGCATCCACTCCGACGCGCCCTTCACCAAGTACTGGGAGTCGGACACGAACCGGACCCGACAGCGCACCTTGAGGACGTCCAGAGCCATGACGGCGCTGGCCAGGGCCATCCGGTTGTTCGTGGTCGCCGGGCTCGAAGTCCACACGTCTCGCCGCACCCACGCCACGTCCTTCCAGGCTTCGATCAGGGCGGCGGCTCCGCCGGGGCGGTCCGTGTCCCGAAACTGGTTCCCCAGGCAGGACTCGTCGGCGTGAATGACGACGCGAGGCGGGTTGCGAGGCATTTCCGGAGCTTCGGCTGCAGGCGGGTCGCCGGCCCGAGCCGTGGGGCCCGGGCGGTCCGCCGGAAGATAGGCCGGTGCTTTGACGCCGGAAGGGGGGCGGCTACAATTCCCCGTGCGCGCCCCGCCGACGCGCGCCCCTGCCGCCGACCAGACGCCGCCGAATGACTCGTTCCAGAACCACCGCCTACGTCATGCTGGAAGACGGGCGCCGCTTCGACGGCCTGCAGCTTGGCGCGAAGGACGAGACCGTGGGCGAAGTCGTCTTCAACACCGCCATGACCGGCTATCAGGAGGTTCTGACGGATCCGTCGTACGCCGGCCAGCTCGTCGTCATGACCTGCCCGCTGATCGGCAACTACGGGCTCAACGACGAGGACCAGGAGTCGGCCCGGCCTCAGGTGTCGGGCTTCGTCGTCAGGGAGGCGGCGCGGGCGCCCAGCTCCTGGAGGAGTCGATGCACGCTGGAGGAGTACTTGGCGGAGCACGGCGTCGTCGGGGTTCGCGAAGTGGACACGCGGGCGCTGACCCGCCACCTCCGCAGCGCCGGCGCCATGCGGGGCGGCATCGCCCCCGGCCACGTTTCCCCCGACGCGTTCCTGGAGCGGATACGGGCCCACCCGGCGATGGAGGGCATGGAGTTGGCGAGAGGCGTCTCCACGGCCGAGCCCTACGTGGTTCCCGCCGCCGGAGACGAGAAGTACCACGTGGCGGCGTTCGACTTCGGGGTGAAGGCGAGTTCGCCCCGGTCGCTGTCGGAGCGGGGATGCCGCGTCACCGTGCTTCCCGCCGGCGCCGACACCGCCGACGTGCTGGCCCTGGAGCCGGACGGCCTCTTCGTTTCCAACGGACCTGGAGACCCGGCGGCGGTGGAGCGCGCCGCCGAGACGATCCGAGAGGTTGCCGGCCGGGGCGTGCCGGTCTTCGGCATATGCCTGGGCCACCAGCTGATCGCGCGGGCCTGGGGCGGCGAGACGTACAAGCTGCCCTTCGGCCACCACGGCGGGAACCATCCGGTCGTGAACCCCGCCCGAGGCGCCGTCGAGATCACCTCCCAGAACCATGGCTTCGCCGTGCAGGGCGGCGAGGGCGACCAAGTGCCCGGCGCGCCCGACCTTCGAGTCACCCACCGCAACCTCTACGACGGGACCGTGGCGGGCGTCGCCCACCGGAGCCTTCCGGTGATGGCGGTGCAGTACCATCCGGAGGCCGCGCCGGGGCCCCACGACAGCCGCTACCTCTTCGACGACTTCGTGTCCCTCATGGCCGGGCGCCGGCAGCGGAAGCCGCGGCCCCCGACACCGACGACCGCCACGTGCGACGTTTGACGCCGCCGGGGGCGCCGGCTTACTTCTCCGTTGGCATCGGGTCCCTCGCGAGGCACCCCGGAGGCGCGAAACACCCCGGAGGAAGGGAATGACGAAAGCCGACCTCGTGGAACAAGTTGCGGACGCGATCGGACCTGGCGTCACCAAGCGGGACTGCGCTCTGGTCGTGGACGGGTTCCTCAACGCCGTGAAGCACGCCCTCGTTCAAGGCGACAGCATCGAGATACGGGGCTTCGGCACGTTCAGCATCCGGCAGCACAAGGCCCGGACGGCCCGCAACCCCAAGACCGGCGAGCCGGTGCAGGTTCCCGCGCGCTCCGTGCCCGGCTTCAAGCCCTCGAAGATCCTTCGGGACCGGGTCGCGAACGGTCCGCTCCCGCCCTCGGCGCCGGCGTTCTCCGATCCGGCGTGGTCGTTTCCGTCGCCCGGTCCGTCGCCGGGAAACCACTCGATCGCCGCCTCCGACTCCCGGTCGGACTCGTCCTCCTGGCCGCCCGGCGCCTTCGCCGGCGAGTCCCCCGTCTAGCTCCGCTGGACGACGGCTCGCAGGGGAACGAAGTGAATGTCACCGTGCTCTTCTTCGCGGCCCACCGGGAGCTGGCGGGGGCGCGGGACGCCGTGGTCTCGTTGCCGGAGCGCTCCACGGTGGATGCGCTGCTGGCCGCGTTGCGGGAGCGCGGAGGAGGCTTGGCTCGGCTGCCGAGCCAAGTGGCGGTGGCCGTGAACCGGAAGTACGCAGACGGAACGACCGAGTTGGCCGAGGGCGACGAGGTGGCGTTGATCCCGCCCGTCGCCGGGGGATGAGCCGCACAGCAATGCCTTGGAGCCAGATCACCACGGACCCCATCGACCCGTCGGCGGCGCTGGCCCAGGTCGGCGGCGCCGAGGACGGCGCGACCGTGCTCTTCCTGGGCGTCGTGCGGAACGCCAACGAGGGGCGTCCGGTCTCGGGAGTGGAGTACGAGGGGTACGCCGAGATGGCTGGCGAGGAGCTTGCGGCGATCGTGGGAGAGGCGGCCGGGCGGGCGGGAAGCGTTCGCGTCGGGGCGGTGCATCGGCTGGGGGACCTGAAGGTGGGCGAGGTCAGCGTTGCCGTCGCCGTGTCGACGCCCCACCGCGCCGAGGCGTTCGAAGCCGCGCGCTACGTGATGGAAGAGGTCAAGAAGCGCCTTCCGGTGTGGAAGCGGGAGCGCTACGTGGACGGGGCGTCCGAATGGCTGGAAGGGCGGGTCCCGGCAGCCGCCGGAGGCGCGGAGTGAGTTGGCGGCCTTCCGGGGCGCCCCGGACCCCGCTCGGCCGCCGCTCCGCCGCGGCCGATCCCTCCGAAGCCGGCGGCCGCTCCGCCCCTGCCATGGTGGACGGCTTCGGCCGCCGCATCGAGTACCTCCGCATATCCGTCACCGACAAGTGCAACCTGCGGTGCGTGTACTGCATGCCCGAAGAGGGACTGCCGTGGCTGCGCCGCGACGACATCCTGACCTACGAAGAGATCGCCGAGATCGTGGCCGTCATGGCCGGGATGGGCCTTCGGCGCCTGCGCCTGACCGGCGGCGAGCCCCTGGTGCGCAAGGACTTGGCTCGCCTCGTGGCCCAGCTCGCGGCGATCCCGGGGATCGAGGACGTCGCCCTCTCGACCAACGCCGTGCTGCTCGCCCAGCAGGCCCGAGCGCTGCGCGACGCCGGCGTCTCGCGCGTGAACATCTCGCTGGACTCGCTGCGTCCCGAGCGCGCCGACGCGATCGCCCGCCGGCCCGGCGCCCTGGCCAAGGTCCTGGAGGGCCTGGACGCCGCCTACGCCGTCGGCTTCGACCCGATCAAGATCAACGTCGTCCTGATGCGCGGCCAGAACGACGACGAGGTGCCCGCCTTCGCCCAGCTCTCCCGCGATCGTCCCCTCCACGTGCGCTTCATCGAAGTGATGCCCACCGAGTCCAACTTGGATCTCAGCGCGTCCAACTTCCTCTCCTGCGACGAGGCCCTGGCGGCCCTCCGGGCGGTCGACGACCTGGCGCCCGTCGGCGGTCCTCCGGGCAACGGCCCCGCCACGTACTACGCCTACCCCGGCGCACGCGGCACCATCGGCGTCATCACGCCCATGAGCCACAACTTCTGCAGCCGCTGCAACCGGATGCGCCTCACGGCCGACGGCCAGCTTCGCCCCTGCCTCTTCGGCGAGATGCAGACGCCCTTGCGCGACGCCCTGCGACGGGGCGAGGATCTGGCGCCGCTCGTCGCCGAGACCCTCCGAATCAAGCCGGAGAAGCATCTCCTGGTGCAGGGATCCGCGACGGGGTCCGGGGGCTTGGTGGCGCTCTCCCAGACGGGGGGGTAGCTTCCAAGCCCTTGTCCGCGTGCGCGTGCACGATGCGGTCCTCCTTCGAGTGAGCGCGGCTGCATCTTGCTTCCGCACGCGTGCGTGCACGCTCCGGTCACCACCAAGCTCGGGGAAGAGATGTCAGCCAGGAAGATCACCGTCGTCGGCGCAGGTCACGTAGGCGAGGTCTGCGCCCAGCGCGTTGCCGAGAAGGAGCTCTGCCAAGAAGTCGTCCTCGTCGACATCGTGGACGGAGTTCCCCAAGGGAAGGGCCTCGACCAGTGGCAGAGCGCCCCGGTGGAGGGGTTCGACACCCGGGTCGTGGGCTGTTGCGACTATGGGCCGGCGGAAGGCTCGGACCTCGTCGTCGTGACCGCGGGGATCGCGCGCAAGCCGGGGATGAGCCGCGACGACCTGCTGCGCACCAACGCCGGGATCGTGCATTCCGTGGGACGCGAGATCGCCCGGGTCGCACCCGACGCCGTCGTGATCGTGGTGTCGAACCCCCTGGACGTGATGGCGTACGTCATGAAGGAAGCGACCGGCTTCCCCCGCCAGCGGGTGGTCGGCATGGCGGGAGTGCTCGACACGGCCCGCTTCCGAGCCTTCATCGCCATGGAGCTGGACGTGAGCGTGCAGGACATCCAGGCCCTCGTGCTCGGCGGCCACGGCGACACGATGGTGCCGCTGGCCTCCTACGCCTCCGTGAGCGGGATCCCCCTGACCCAGCTCGTGGCGCCGGACAGGCTCGAGGCGCTGATCGACCGGACGCGGAACGGCGGCGCCGAGATCGTCGGCCACTTGAAGACGGGGAGCGCCTACTACGCCCCGTCGGCCGCCGCGGTCCAGATGGCCGAAGCCGTGGTCAAGAACCAGCGCCGCATCCTGCCCGCCGCCGCCTACCTGGACGGCGAGTACGGCGAGCGCGGCATCTACCTGGGCGTGCCCTGCAAGCTGGGCGAGGGCGGATTGGTGGAGATCGTCGAGGTGGAGCTGACGGGCGCCGAGAAGGCCGCGCTGGCCAAGAGCGCCGCCCACGTGCGCGCCACGATGACGGGGTTGGACGGGGGGCGGTGACGAGTTCGCGCGGGATCGTTTAAGGTCAGGGCGACCGGAAGCGCTCCGGGTCCACCTCCGGGTTGAGCACGAACTCGGTCGTCTCCAGCACCTTCCACACGGCGCCGTCTGCGTTCACGTGCACGCGACGGCCCGCGAAGACGTAGCCGTCCACCTCTCGGACGTCTTCCCAGTACGTGCGGCTGACGTTGGTGCGGCCCTCTTCTCGGTAGGCGATCGACACGGGCGTCGCGCGCCCCTCCTCGAAGGCGTAGAACCACGTGTCGTCGTGGTCGCCCACGCCCTCGCCGAAGGTGACCCGCACCTGCTGGCGGCCCTCGTCGTCGGCGCCGTCGTGATGCAGGAAAACGCCCGGGTCCTTGAGCTTGAACGGCAGGCCGATCCAGTAGAACACGTCGCTGGCCACATACCGGGCCTCGTCCCAGTCCTTGTCCCCGGCCGAGAGGGTCTCGCCGTTCATCGACGCCCACTCGACCCGGCCGTCGAAGCCGTGCTGGATGAAGTCGTTCCCTTCCCAGCGCTCGATCCGCGCCGCCTCTCCCGTGTCGAGCCGGGCGATCTCGACGTAGCGCGGGCGCGCGCGCCGGAGCCGACCGCTCGCCGGGTCGTAGAGCTTGGTGGTCAGCGTGTACGCCGCGCTCTGGAGCTTCCAGTAGGTCTCCATGCCGCCCAGCGCCTCGATCCAGCCGTCCACCAGAGCGACGGCGGCCGGGTCGGAGCCGCCCTGGCTCGCGGCGGATGCGGCGGCGCCGTCAGGACCGTCCCGGGTCTGCGATCCGCTTGCGACTGCTCCCACGGCGACCGCCGCCGTCGTCGCGGCCACTGCCGTCGCTGCTGCCGCGGCCGCCAACCGCGCCGCCGCCGCTGTCGTCGCGGCCACTGCCGTCGCTGTTGCCGCGGCCGCCAACCGCGCCGCCGGCTTCGTCGTCTCCGTCTCGTTGCTCATCGCACGTCTCCTTGCCGTAGATTGCTACCGATTCTCGGCCTTCCGCACACGCCGGACAAGCCCATGGACCGCAACCCCCCGGAAGTGGAGCCCGCCAAGCCGAAGGCAGCCCGGGCGGCCGCCCTGCTCGCCACGACGTGCTTCGCGCTCTGGGCGTGCGGCGGAGACGGCCCCGCTCGGCCCGAGCCCCCCAAGATTGAGGAGCTTGATTTCGCTCCCGAGCTGGGCGTCGACATCTCGCAGATGACCCTCCTGCCCTCGGGCCTCTACGTCCGCGACCGGGTGGAGGGCGAAGGCGACCCGGTCCGCTCCCAGACGGGCATTCGGTTCAGCTACGAAGGCTGGCTCCACGACGGAACTCCGGTGGATCGGGGCATCTACCCGGCGAGCGTCTTCTTGCCCGGCGCCTACGTCAGCCTGGTGGACGGGCAGCACTACTACCTGCTGGGAAGCGGCCAGACCATAGCCGCCTGGGACTTGGGCCTCGACGGGATGCGCGTCGGCGGCGTTCGGCAGGTGGTGGCGCCTCCGGTGCTGGGCTACGGAGGCGTGGGCTCTCCCGACGGTCGCGTCCCGCCGAACGCCGTCCTCGTCTACGACTTCGAACTGCTGGCCGTCGAACCGTGACCCGCCGGCGCAGCCGGCCGTCGTCGCCGTGGGCCCCGATCGCCTGCCGCCGCGACCGCACCACCGCGGCGACCCGCGGGCGGAGTCCGCCGTCGTTCGTGCAACCGTCCGCCCGCAGCCCTCGGCCCGCCGCCGGTCACCTGCTCTCTTCGATCGTCCGCTCCACGGCGCGCATCCGGGCCGCCAGCTCGCGCACCGCGTTCACGTACACCCGCTCCCACCCGGGGAGCGCGGCTCGGTTGTCGGTCTCGATCTCGTAGCGCAGTCCCGGGAGCATCCACGACGCGTAGCCGGAGAACGGGTCGGGAGACACGTAGAGCGAGCGGCTCCACGGTCGGCCCTGCAGTCCCCGGTCGTTCAGCCAAGCCTTCTCCAGCCCGATCAGCCCCCGGTTGACCCGCTCGGCCGCCGCGGCGCTCACCTCGTCCGAGGCGGTCCAGCGGTCCCGCGCCGCGGCCAAGTCGCCGGCCGCGTCCTCCAAGTCGTCCACGGCCGCCGCCAGCCTGGGGAAGGCCACGTCGAGTCCCCGCGCGTCCGCGGCCTCGAGCAGGCCCGCCAAGTGCGTCCGCGCGTCGGCCGCGTAGCGCTCCACGTCGTAGGGCAGGACGTCGGCGTTGGCGAAGCGCAGGGCCAGCACTCCGTCGGCTCGGGCCACCATCGGCCCGAAGACGAAGTCCACGTCCCCGAAGCGCTCGTACCAGGCGAAGTTGTCGTAGTTGGAGTGGTAGACGCCCCCCGGACCGCCGCTGGAGAGCGCCCCCGAAGGCACCCCCGCATGGGTGTAGAACGCCACGTGGTCGCTTCCGCCGCCCAAGTTGCCCAGCGAAGGCTCGTCGGCGTCGCTCCCGGCCCGCTCCATCCACCGCTCGTGCACGCTTCCGCCGCTGCCCGGGTACGCGACGGCCTTGGTGGCTTCCACGATCTGGGCCTTCAGCGACGGCGAGGCCGAGGCGCCGAAGTTGCCCCCCGACACCGCGCCGTCGGCGTTGATGTACGCGATGGCGTTGGCCTCCAGCTCCTCGCGGAACTCCTCGACCCACTCGGTCGAGCCGATGATCCCCGCCTCTTCGGCGTCCCAGTGCGCGATCATGATCGAGCGCCGGGGACGGCAACCCGCGTCCGCAAGCTCGCCCAGCGCCTCGGCCAGCGTCAGCAGCATGGCGGTTCCGCCGTTGGGATCGATGGCGCCGAAGCCCCACGGGTCGTAGTGGGCGCCCAGGACGAACCACTCGTTCGGGAACTCGGCGCCCCGGAGCGTCCCCACGACGTTGACCGCCCGGGTCAGCGCCTTGGGCTGGTCGACCCGCACCCGCACCGTGAGCCTGCTCCCGCCCTCGATCCGGTAGGTCACGCCTTCGATGCCGCCCTGCCACGCTTCCGGGGCCTCGCGCCCCTCCATGCGGGTCAGGATCTCCGACGCCGGGCCGTAGCCCAGGGGCAGCACGGGAATGGTGTGGAAGGGGACTTCGGACGGGTCCAGGCGGTCGACTTGCCGCTCGCCGTCCAGGGGCAGGGCGGGCTCGAAGGGGGTCAGCGGATCGCCGGTCCACGGCAACGTCAGCACCGATCCGCGCTGGATCGTCTGGCTGCTCATCATGGGGCCTTCGGGGTAGGGCAGCAGCGCGTCGGGGCGTCGAGGCCCGGGGTCGTTGAACATGACGACGCCGGCGGCGCCCCGTTCCTCGGCGAACTTCACCTTGTAGCCGCGGAAGTTTCCCCCGTAGCGGGCCACGACCACCTTGCCCGCCACGGACACGCCCATCGAGTCCAGCGCCAGGTAGTCCTCTCGCCGCCCGAAGTTGGCGTACACGACCTCCGCCGTGACGTCGCCGCTTCCCGAGAAGGCGTTCCATCCGTTCAGCAGCTCCGGGTGGCCCGAGAAGCGGTCCTCGTCCAGAGCGGGCTCGCGGTTGGAGAGCCGCATGGCGACGGGCGTCACGACGTGGACCTCGACGTCGTCGGTGAGCAGCGGCAGGTACACGTCGTAGGCGTGCGAGACCACCTCCAGCCCCGCCGCCTCCATGGCCCGGGCCAAGTACTCGCCCACCTGTCGCTGGGCCTCGGAACCTGCCGGGTGCGGGCGTTCGGTGATCGTCCGCAAGTGCTCCCGGAAGGAGTCGCTGCGGGGCAGGGGAAGGAAGCGCCGCTCGCACGCGGCCTGCTCGGCGGCGCGGGTCCCGGTGAACCCGGTCAGCGCGGCGGCGGGTTGCCCGACGCTCGTCTCCTGGGACGGGGCCGGGGCGGGCCAGGCCATGGCCAGGGCGGCCAGGGAAGCGGCGGGTGCGGCGCGCTTCAGGGCGCGGCCGCCGAGGGAGCGCACCGCCACGCCTCTACAGCTTCGGCAGGGTGACGCCCGCCTGGCCCTGGTACTTTCCCTTCCGGTCGGCGTAGGCCACCTCGGGCGCTTCGTCGCCTTGGAGGAAGACCAGCTGGGCGATTCCTTCGCCGCCGTAGATGCGCGCCGGCAGCGGCGTCGTGTTGGATATCTCAAGGGTCAGGTAGCCTTCCCACGTGGGCTCGAGAGGCGTGACGTTCACGATGATCCCGCACCGGGCGTAGGTGCTCTTGCCCACGCAGAGCACCAGCACGTCCCGGGGGATGCGGAAGCGCTCCACGGTCCGGGCGAGCGCGAAGGAGTTGGGCGGGATGATGCACTCCGGCTCCGCCACGTCCACGAACGACCGCTCGTCGAACGACTTGGGGTCCACGACCAAGTTGTGGACGTTGGTGAAGACCTTGAACTCGGGCGCGACCCGGATGTCGTACCCGAACGACGAGAGTCCGTAGGAGATGCTTCCGTCCCGGACCTGGCTCGTCGCGAAGGGCTCGATCATCCGGCGTTCCTGGGCCATGCGGCGGATCCAGCGGTCGCTCTTGACGGGCATGCGCAGTGCGGGGAGGGGTTTCGAGGAGCAGGGCGTCGACCAGGCGTGAGCGGACGGCTTCCGAGGGGGAGCGGCACTTCCTTGCGACGCCAAGTTAGCCCGGCGCGCGAGACTCCGCCAAGCGGGTGCCGGCCGCCGACCAGCCCCTTTGCGCGAGGGCTTGAATCGTTCCGCGCTCCTGGGTATCTTGGGCCGTCCGCGTTCGTGAACGCTTCACATGCCTCGCAAGTCCTTTGGGAGCCGCCCGGACGGTCGATGACCCGGTCCTACGCCCCCATCCTCGTCATTCTCGGCGTCTCGGTCCTCAACACGATCGGGATGGTGATCGCCTCCCACGTCCTGAACCCCCGACGCCCGACGCCCCAGAAGTCCATGCCCTACGAGTCGGGCATGATCCCGCTGGGGGACACCCGGGCGCGGTTCTCGGTCAAGTTCTACATGGTCGCGATCAGCTTCATCGTCTTCGACCTGGAGACGATCTTCCTGGTTCCCTGGGCCGTGCGGATGCGGGAGCTTGGCTGGGGGCCCTTCGTGGCGGTGGTCGTCTTCGTCTTGGTGCTGGCCGTGGGGCTGGTCTACGAGTGGAAGAAAGGCGGATTGGAATGGGAGTGAAGCAGCCGGCCCTCTTCGGCTCCGGGTCGCCCACCTTCCTCACCACGAAGCTGGACTTCGTGGTCAACTGGGCGCGACGCCACTCGCTCTGGCCGATGCCCTTCGGGACCGCCTGCTGCGCCATCGAGATGATGGCCTCGGCGGCGAGCAACTACGACCTGGCCCGCTTCGGCATGGAGCGCATGTCCTTCAGCCCCCGCCAGGCCGACGTGCTCATCTGCGCGGGCCGCGTGCCCTACAAGCTCGCGCCGGTCCTGCGGCGCATATGGGACCAGATGATGCAGCCCAAGTGGTGCATATCGATGGGGGCGTGCGCGTCGTCGGGAGGCGTCTTCGACGTCTACTCGATGGTGCAAGGGATCGACACCATCGTGCCGGTGGACGTGTACATCCCCGGCTGCCCGCCTCGCCCGGAAGGCCTGATCTACGGCCTGATGATGGTCCAGGAGAAGATTCGGGGCGAGACCCTGGCGCGCCACGCCGAGCTGCGGGCGGAGGACCCCGAAGCCACGGGCCGCCCCCGGGCCGAAGGGCAGGACGTGGCCGACCTGACGGGGCCGTTCGGCAACTCCACCCACCAGAACCAGGTTGCCGGAGCGGTGGAGACCAGCGCGGTGGGCCGTGCCGCGGACCGCCTCCCGTAGCGCCATGGGAGAATCGGCGCCCGCGAACGGCCAGCTCCCGCCCGCCGGAGGCGACGTGGCGCTCGACGCCCGGCCGGCCGACCCCTTCGACGTGGTGGCCGAGGGTCCCGCGCCTGCCGAAGCCGCCGTCGCGAGCGCCGTCGCGACGGAGAGCCTGCGGCCCCTCAACGACTCGGTGGACGCCTTGCGCGAACGCTTCGCCGACGCGGTGCTCCGGAGCGAGGTGTGCGCCGGCGACCAGGACGTGGTCTACGTGGACCCGGGCCGGATCGTCGAGGTCCTGGCGTGGCTCCACGGCGACCCGCAGCAGCGATACGACCACTTGGCCGACGTGACCGCGGTGGACCACGGAGGCGGCCGTCCGCTGGAAGTCGTCTACCAGCTGTGGTCGATCCCGAACCGGAAAGCGCTCCGCATCAAGTGCGAGCTCCCTCTGGACGCTCTGGAGATCGGCAGCGCCACCGCCGTCTGGAGCGGAGCCGACTGGCTGGAGCGGGAAGTCTTCGACCTCTTCGGCATCCGCTTCAGCGGCCACCCGGACCTCCGCCGCATCCTCATGCCCGAGAACTACGCCGAGGGCCATCCGCTCCGAAAGGACTTTCCCCTGCGGGGACGGTTCTCCCGGGCCGAGCAGACTCGCCGGGCCCTGACGCAGGACCCGGAGGACTACTACGCTCCCGGAGAGATCGCCGAGCGCGTCCCGCAGCTGGCCGCTCCCGGCGTTCCGTCCGACTCTCCCGCCTCGGGCGCCGACGCGTCGACGCCGAGCGCCCTGCCCGGAACCGACGACCCGGGCGCCCGCTGATGGCCGCGACCACCGCCGAGTACGCGGTCGCCCGCAACCCCGAGATGGGACCCGGCGGCGCTCTGGTCGCCAGCCCGATCGAGCCCTTCGACGTGCCGGAGCCCGAGCTGGACTCGGACACGATGCTGGTGAACGTGGGTCCCCAGCACCCGGCCACCCACGGCGTCCTGCGGCTTGTCGTGGAGCTGGACGGCGAGACGGTGGTCAAGGTGACCCCCCGGCTGGGCTACCTCCACTCGTCCTTCGAGAAGCTCGGCGAGTACCGCACCTGGAACCAGGTGGTGCCCCTCACCGACCGGATGGACTACTTGGCGCCTCTGATCTACAACTGCGCCTACGTGATGGCGGTCGAGAAGCTGATGGGCATCGAGGTGACGGAACGCTGCCGGGTCGCCCGCGTGATCTGCATGGAGATGGACCGGATCTTCTCCCACCTCCTCTGGCTGGGCACGTGGTCGATCGACGTGGGCGCCTTCACCCCCTTCCTGTACGCCTTTCAGCAGCGGGAGAAGGTCTACAAGCTTCACGAGGCGCTCACCGGCGCCCGGATCACCACCTCCGCCACGCGCATCGGCGGGATGATGGCCGACCTTCCCGAGGGCTGGACCGAGGGCGTGCGCGAGTTCGCCGACGACCTGCCCGCCACGCTGGACGAGATCGACGGCCTCCTCACCTGCAACGCCATCCACGTCGGACGCACCCAGGGCGTCGGCGCCGTCTCGGCGGAAGAGGCGGTGAACCACGGCCTCACCGGCGCCAACCTGCGCGCCAGCGGCGTGGCCTACGACGTGCGCAAGGACCGTCCCTACTACGACTACGAGAACTACGACTTCGAGGTCCCCGTCGGCCGCCACGGCGACTGCTACGACCGCTACTTGGTGCGGATGGAGGAGATGCGCCAGAGCATCCGCATCCTGCGCCAAGCGCTCGACAAGCTTCCCGGCGGGCCGATGGACGTGGACGACCCGAGGATCAGCCTGCCTTCCAAGACCGACTGCATGTCCGACATGGAGTCGATGATCCATCACTTCAAGCTGATCACCGAGGGCATTCCGGCGCCTGCCGAGGACTGCTGGTTCTCGGTGGAGGGGTCGAAGGGGGAGCTGGGGATGTACGTGGTGGGCGACGGGGGCCCCAAGCCGGTGCGGTGGCGGATCCGTCCCCCGTCCTTCGTCAACCTGTCGGCGATTCCCAAGCTCTCGGAGGGGCACCTGATGGCCGACCTGATCGTGATCAACGCCAGCTTGGACATCGTGCTCGGCGAGATCGACCGGTGAGCGACGCCCCCTTCCGCAACCCCGGGTGGGCCGGGAACACGGGCGAGTTCGACCTGACCGAGGCCCAGGTCCGCGGCGACCCGTACGTGGGAGAGCGGCCCCTCGACGGCGGACACCCGGGCGCCGCCCCGAGCCTGCCCTACATGCTGACGAAGAAGAACCCGTCGGCGCCCCTCTTCGAGGGTTCCTACAAGGAGCGCCTGAGCAAGATCAAGGAGCGGTACCCGACGAGCCGGGCCGCCCTCCTGCCCGTGCTGAACATGGCGCAGGAGGTGCGGGGCCACGTCTCTCCGGAAACGATGGACGAGGTGGCCGGGCTGCTGGACCTGGACCGGGCCGGCGTCCGGGGCGTCGCCACCTTCTACACGATGTACAACAAGCGTCCCGTGGGCCGGTTCCTCGTCCAGGTGTGCACCAACATCTCGTGCAACCTCTGCGGCGCCGACGAGGTGCTGGCGACCTTTCTGGATCATGTCGGCGCCGAGCTGGGGGAGACTTCGGCGGACGGGAACTTCACCGTGATCGAGGCCGAGTGCCTGGCGGCGTGCGGCTTCCCGACCTGCGTGCAGATCAACTCCCGATACTTCGAGGACGTGAGCGCCGCCGACGTGCCCGCCATCTTGGAGCGCCTGAAGGCCGAGGCCGACGACGCGGCGCCGGGCGACGGCCGGTCCGCCCGTCTCTAGAGGACCGAGATGGCCTACCCCTACCGCCACGAGAAGGAAGTTCGCCTGATGAGCGACGCCTTCGGCGACCCGGCGGCCCGCACCCTCGAGGGCTGGAAGGCCCGGGGGGGCTACCAGGGGATCGCGCGGGCGCTGGAGATCGGCCGCGAGGCCGTTCTTGCCGACATGAAGGCGTCGGGGCTGCGGGGCAGGGGCGGCGCGGGCTTTCCGACGGGACTCAAGTGGTCGTTCATGCCCAAGGACGCCAAGCGGCCCCACTACTTGCTGTGCAACGCCGACGAGTCGGAGCCCGGCACCTTCAAGGATCGGGAGATCATCCGCTGGACGCCCCACCTGCTCATCGAAGGCTGCTTGGTCGGCGCGTACGCCGTCGGCGCCGCCCACTGCTACGTCTACCTGCGCGGCGAGTTCTTCGAAGCCACCCAAGTGCTGGCCAAGGCGCTGGAGGAGACCTACGCCGCGGGCTTGGCGGGGAACGACGTCCTGGGCTCCGGCGTGAAGATCGACGTGACCCTCCACGTCGGCGCCGGCGCGTACATCTGCGGCGAGGAGACGGGGCTGATGAGCTCCTTGGAGGGGCGCCGCGGCGAACCCCGGATCAAGCCTCCCTTTCCGGCGGCTTCGGGCGTCTTCGGAATGCCGACCACGATCAACAACGTGGAGACCCTGGCCGCCGCCGCCCTCGTTGCTCGTCACGGCGGAGAGTGGTACCGGCAGTGGGGGACCGAGAAGAGTCCCGGAACCAAGCTCTTCTGCGTTTCGGGACACGTGAAGCGGCCCGGCAACTACGAGCTTCCCCTGGGCTTCCCCCTCATGGAGCTGATCGAGGACGTGTGCGGCGGGATGCGCGACGGCGCCGCCCTCAAGGCCGTGATTCCGGGGGGCAGCTCGGTGCCGATCATGCACGCCGAGGAGTGCGCCGCCTGCGAGCTCTGCTACGAAGGGGTCGAGGCGGCAGGCTCCATGCTGGGGTGCGCGTCGGTGATCGTCATGGACGAGACCGCCGACGTGGTGAAGCAAGTGCGCCGGATGGCCGACTTCTACGCCCACGAGTCCTGCGGGCAGTGCACTCCCTGCCGCGAGGGCACGTCGTGGGCGGCGCGCATCCTCCGCCGCATCGAGGACGGCCGGGGCACCGAGGAAGACCTGGAGACGCTCTTGCAGATATCGGACCAGATGACGGGAACCACGATCTGCGTCCTCTCCGACTCGCTGGCCGCGCCCGTGATCTCCTCGATCGAGAAGTTCCGGGACGACTACTTGGCCCTCATCCGCCGGGGCGAGCGCGTCGGCGCCGCCTGACCCACGAGCACGGGAGCCCCCGAATGCCGGACAACGGCCGCAAGCCCGAAACCGTCGCGTTGACGATCGACGGGCGCGAAGTCGTGGCGCCCAAGGGCGCGTCGCTGCTCCAGGCCGCGGCGGGCGCCGGGATCGAGGTTCCCCACTACTGCTACCACCCGGGACTCTCGGTGCCGGCCCAGTGCCGGGTCTGCCTGGTGGAGGTCGAGGGCGCGCCCAAGCTCCAGCCGGCCTGCGTGACGCCGGCCCAGGACGGGCAAGTGGTCCGCACCGACGGCGACGCGGCCGTGAAGATGCGCAAGGGCGTCTTCGAGTTCTACTTGGTCAACCACCCCCTCGACTGTCCGATCTGCGACATGTCCGGCGAGTGCAAGCTCCAGGACTACGTCTTCGCGGAAGGCCGGGAGCACGGGCGGGCACGAGAGCCCAAGCGGGTCTTCGGGCGGGACGACTTCGGCGGCGACGTTCTCTACTACGGCGACCGGTGCGTCATGTGCACGCGCTGCGTCCGGTTCATGGAGGAAGTGGCGGGCGACCCTCGGCTCACGGTCGTGGAGCGGGGGAGCCGGGCGGTGATCGACACCTTCTTCGACGAGGGCCTGGAGGGCGCGGCCTTCGCGGGCAACGTGGTGGACATCTGCCCCGTGGGCGCGCTGGTCTCCAAGGAGTTCCTGCACAAGGCCCGGGCGTGGGACCTGGACCACACGCCTTCGGTGTGCGCCGGCTGCAGCCAGGGCTGCAACATCGAGCTCCACACCCGAGACAACTTGGTCCAGCGCGTCAAGCCCCGGGAGAACCAGGAGGTCAACGGCCACTGGATGTGCGACTACGGGCGCGAGAGCTACGAGTGGCTCAACCGCCCGGACCGGCTTGCCGCGCCGCTGGTGGGCCGGGCGCCCGAACGGGCGCGCGCGGATTGGCGGGACGCCTTGGGCCGCCTTCGCCGACGGATCGAGGAGGTGCGGGGCGCGGAGGTGCTGGCGGTCGCTTCGCCGCTGTGGCCGAACGAGGGACTTGCCGCGCTGGACGCGGTGGCCCGGGCCGCCGGGACGGTGAAGGGGCGGGTCTTCCGCTCGCCCCGCGCCCAGGACGAGGAGCCGCTGCCGGGCTTCCCCCTGCTGATCCGCCGGAGGGACCTGGCGCCCAACGTGGACGGCGCCGGGCTGCTGGGGTTCGAGCGCGCCGGCGACGACCAGGGCAAGGGCGGGCTCGAAGGAGCGGCGGACCACGACGGAGTCGTTCTGGTCCTGGGGGACGAGCTGCCGGACCAGCCGGAGCAGTTCGGCGCCCGCGCCGCCCTCTTCGTCTACCTGGGGACCCACGACTCGCCCGCCGCCGCAAACGCGGACTTCGTGCTGCCGGTCACGACCTGCGCCGAGCAGGAGGGGACGTTCGTGAACGCGCAGGGAAGGGTGCAGCGCTTCCAGCAGGCCCTGCGGCCTCCGGCGACGGCCCGGCCGGCTTGGCTCGTGCTGGGGGCTCTCGCAGCGGCGCTCGGCAGTGGTCGCCCCCACGCCCGCGCGGACGCGGCGTTCGCGTCGCTGGCCGCCGACCACCCGTCGTTCGCCGGACTGGAGTACGACGCCCTGGGGCTGGCCGGAGCGCCCCTTGCGGCCCCGGCGTCGGCCGAGCCGGCCGGAGCGCGCGCTCCATGAACGAGATGCACCACTTCTCGCCGATGGCCTTCCTGGCGATCGGCACGGTCAAGGTCTTGCTGGTCTTCACGGTGGTGATGGTGGTGGTGGCCTACATGACCTTTGCGGAACGGCGGGTCTCCGCCTTCATCCAGGACCGCCTGGGCCCCAACCGGGTGGGTCCCCAAGGTCTCCTGCAGCCCATCGCCGACGGGATCAAGAACATCCTGAAGGAAGAGACGATGCCCGGGACGGCGTCCAAGTTCTACTTCGTTCTGGGGCCCGCGCTGGCGATCACGCCCGCGCTGGCGACGATTGCCGTCGTGCCCTTCGCCGCTCCCCTGCCCACGCCGTGGGGGACGGTGGACATGATCGTGGCCGACGTGCCGATAGGCGTCCTGTACGTCCTGGCCCTCTCTTCGCTGGCGGTGTACGGCTTGGTCCTGGGCGGGTGGGCGTCGAACAACAAGTACGCGTTCCTGGGAGGGCTGCGGGCGTCGGCCCAGATGGTGTCCTACGAAGTGGCCTTGGGACTGAGCCTGGTCGCCGTGCTCCTCCTTGCCGGCAACGTGACCCTGACCGAGGTGGTGGCGAGGCAGCAGCAGCTGGACTTCTGGTTCGCGTTCCCCCTCTCCCTGGCGTTCGTCTTCTTCGTCGTGTCGGCGTTCGCCGAGACGAACCGCCTGCCCTTCGACATGCCCGAAGCGGAGTCGGAGCTGATCACCGGATACCACACCGAGTACTCGTCCATGAAGTTCTCCATGTTCTTCATCGCCGAGTACGCCCACGTGGTGACGGCGTCGGCGCTGATGGCCACCCTCTTCTTCGGCGGCTGGGACGTTCCCTTCTGGACCGGCGACGACATGTTCCACCACCAGGGCGCGCTGATTCGAGGCTTCGACGACGCCGGGGCGCCGATCCCCGCCACGCCCAGCGTCCTGGTGACCCTTCTGACGCTGGCGTCGTTCTGCGCCAAGACGGCGTTCTTCCTCCTTCTCTTCATATGGGTGCGGTGGACGTTGCCCCGCTTCCGCTACGACCAGGTGATGCACCTGGGGTGGAAGGTCCTGCTTCCGGCAGCCCTGGGCTACGTGGTGCTCGTCGCGGGGACCATGCTGGTGCTCGACCAGCTGGGCGTGCCCTTCGGGTTCGCCTACGGGCTGGCCCTTACCGGCGTGAGCGGGCTGGCCACCTTCGCGTTCCTCTTCGTCGTGGACCGGGACCGGATCATCGGCGGCGCCCATCGGCGGCGCCCGGGGCGGCCTGCCGCCTCTCCCGCGCCCGAACGAACCCCGACGGCGCCCGCTGCTCCCGACGGCGCCCCTGCAAGCTGGAAAGGCGGCTGACGGCAAGATGGCGATCTCGGTCAAGGTCATGGAGCGCCCCGAGGCGGGCCGCACGTCGTACATGCGAGCCACCCTCAAGGGAATGAGCCTCACCTTCAAGCACATGGTGCGTCCCAAGTCGGTGACGCTCGAGTACCCGGAGGAGCAGCCCTCGCTCCATCCGCGCTGGCGGGGCACCCACCGCATGGAGGTCCACGCCGACGGACGGCCCAAGTGCGTGGCGTGCGGCCTCTGTCCCACCGTGTGCCCGGCCAACTGCATCCGGCTGGTGGGCGGCGAGGACGACCAGGGCAACCGCTACCCCGTCGTCTACGAGATCGACGAGTTCCGCTGCATCTTCTGCGGCATGTGCCAGGAGGTGTGCCCGGTGGAGGCGATCCACGTGGGTCGGCACTTCGAGAACGCCGAGTACACGCGGGACCGCTTCGTGTACGACCTGGACCGGCTCATGGAGCAGGACCACCCCACGACCCTTCTCTGGGACCCTTCGGACCCCCGCTCCGAATGACCTGGACCCTCTTCGGCCTCTTCGCGGTGACGGCGACGTGCAGCGCCGTCGGCGTCGTGATCGGGCGCAACCCGGTGGCGAGCCTCCTCTTCATGATCGCCACCCTGGCCTCGGTGGCGGGCATCTACGTGCTCCTCGAGGCCCACTTCCTGGCCGCCGTGCAGGTGATCGTCTACGCCGGGGCGATCATGGTCCTCTTCCTCTTCGTGATCATGCTCCTGAACCTGGGCCACGACTACCAGGCCGACGTGAAGTTCGGGCTCTGGTTCCTTCTGGCCTTCGTGGTCGCGGGCCTCACCGCCGGCGCCCTGGCCACCCGCTTCGCCGATGCCGCCGATGCCGGCTTCGGGGACGGCGCCGCGGGCGAGGCGATCGACGCGGCCGTCCGGGAGAAGGGGGCGGTCGGCGCCATCGCCGATCCCCTCTTCACCGACTACGTGATCGCCTTCGAGCTCACCGGACTGCTCCTGCTGGTGGCCGTCGTGGCCGCCGTCGCCCTCGCCAAGCCCCGCAACTGACGTGGGAACGATGCTGGTCGAACCTGCCCTGATCCTGAGCGCAGTGCTCTTCGTGATCGGTTCGTTGGGCGTCGTCGTGCGCCGCAACGCCATCATCGTCTTTCTGTGCATCGAGCTTCAGCTGAACGCCGTCAACCTGGCCTTCGTGGCGCTCTCCCGTCACGTCGGGATCGAAGGACAGGTCTTCGTGTTCTTCGTCATGACCGTGGCCGCCGCCGAGGCCGCCGTCGGGCTGGCGATCATCATCTCCATCTTCCGCCACTACCAGACGGTGGGCGTGGAGAAGTTCAGCCTGCTGAGATGGTAGCTCGACGCCCTCCGTGGAAGCCGTGCTGACCTCCGTTCTCCCGCCCCTGGGAGCGGCGGCCGCGGGCGAATTGGCCGTGGGAGCGGCGGCCGAGGTCGAGTCGGCCGTGCGGGCCATGGCGGCCGTTGCGCCCCAGGGGGCCGCCCACTGGGAGCCCTTCCTGCCCGGACTGGTGGTCCTCCTGCCCCTCCTGGGGTTCGTCGCCAACGCGCTCCTGGCTCTCTCGGCGTCCCGCCGCTCCTCCGCCGCGGTGCGAGCGGGGAAGGAGTGGGACCCCTTCGCCGGCGCGGTTCGGCCCCGAACCCACACGCTGCCCACCTGGATCGGCCCCGGCGTGATGGCGGGGGCCTTCGTCCTGGCGGCGGTGAACTTCGCGACGGCCCTGGGGGCGCACCTGGAGGAGCCGGTGATCGCCGGTCCCTACTGGACCTGGATCGCCACCGAGACGCTGCGCGTCGACGCCGCCCTCCACTTGGACCCCCTCTCGCTGGCGATGATGCTCGTGGTGACGGGGGTCGGCTTCCTCATCCACGTCTTCAGCGTGGGCTACATGAGGGACGACCCGGGCTACCCCCGCTACTTCGCCTACCTCAACCTCTTCGTCTTCTTCATGCTGGTCCTGGTCCTGGGGTCCGGCTACGCCACGATGTTCGTGGGATGGGAGGGCGTCGGGCTGTGCAGCTACCTGTTGATCGGCTACTGGTTCAGCGACCGGGAGAAGTCCGACGCGGGCAAGAAGGCGTTCATCGTCAACCGAATCGGCGACTTCGGCTTCCTGCTGGCGGTCTTCCTGATCTTCCAGGCGTTCGGGACGCTGGACTTCGTGTCGGTGGCGGCCGGGGCGGAAGGAGAGTTCGCCTACGGCGGCGCGACCGTCACGGCGATCACCCTCCTGCTCATGCTGGGCGCGGCGGGGAAGAGCGCACAGGTGCCGCTCCACGTGTGGCTGCCCGACGCCATGGCGGGACCGACGCCCGTGTCGGCGCTGATCCACGCGGCCACCATGGTCACCGCCGGGGTGTACATGGTCGTGCGCTCGTCGGCCCTCTACGCGCTGGCTCCCGCGAGCCAGGCGGTGGTGGCGGGGGTCGGCGTGCTCACGGCGTTCGTGGCGGCGACGATCGCCCTCAAGCAGCACGACATCAAGAAGGTGCTGGCCTACTCCACGGTCTCCCAGCTGGGCTTCATGTTCCTGGCCGCGGGAGTGGGAGCGTACGCGGCCGCGGTCTTCCACTTGGTGACCCATGCCTTCTTCAAGGCGCTTCTCTTCCTGGGCGCCGGGGCGGTGATCCACGCCATGCACCATGCGACGGCCCACGGAGAAGAAGGCCACGGCGCGCCGGACCCCCAGGACATGCGGAACATGGGAGGACTGCGGAAGCGCATGCCCGTCACCTGGGCCGTCATGGGGGTTGCCACGCTGGCCATTGCCGGGATATGGCCCTTCGCCGGCTTCTTCTCGAAGGACGAGATCATCTGGTACGCGGGCGCGTGGGCCGGCGCGGAGTCGAACGCCTTCGGAGGACTCTACCAGGCGTACTGGGCGCTGGCCCTGGTCACGGCCCTCCTCACCGCCTTCTACATGGCCCGCCTGATGGTCATGACCTTCCACGGGGCCAGCCGCGCGGGACCGGGCGCGTCGCGCCTCCACGAGGCTCCCCGCGTCATGACCGTGCCGCTGGTGGTCCTGGCCGCGCTCTCGGTGGTGGGCGGCTTCCTCAACGTGCCCGAGGCGCTGCACGGGACCGTCCTGGGCCTCTTCGGGGCCGTCCCCGTCGAGTGGCTGCACCACTGGCTGGGACCTGTGATCCACGCCGCCGAGGAGATTCAGGTCGGCGCCGTTGGGGCGGCCTCCAAGTCGGCGCCCGTCGGCGGCGGCGAGTTCGCCTGGGCCCTCGCGTCCACCGCCGCGGCTGCGCTCGTGGTGGTCGCCACCTTCCGGGTCTTGGGGCGCCGCGCCTACGCGACGGCCGCCGACGATCCGGCGCCCGCCGGCCCGGTCGTCCGATTCCTGCACCGCAAGTGGTACTTCGACGAAGCCTACGACCGAATCGTGGTTCGCCCCGTTCTGGCCGCCTCCCGCTGGTGCTGGAAGGTCGTGGACGAGCGCGTGATCGACGGCTCGGTCAACTTCACGGCGCAGTTCACCCGAGTCGTCGGCTGGATCGCAAGCATCTTCCAGACCGGTCAGGTGAACATGTACGCATTCGTGCTGGCCCTGGGCGTCCTCCTCGTCCTCGGGGCGGCGGTCCTCCTGCCTTGACGCCATGACCGACTTCCTCGCGTCGTTCGGGTACGAAAGCTGGATCCTCCACGCGCTGGTGTGGGGACCCCTCGCCGGAGCGGTTCACGTCCTGGCGGCGCCCAAGGAGCGGGCCAAGCGCCTGGCGTTTCGGTGGTCGGCCGTTCTCTTCGTGCTCAGCTCGGGTCTCTGGTGGGCTTACGACCCGACCGGGGGCGGGTTCGCCTTCGCGTCCTCGGCGCCCTGGATACCGGCCTGGGGCGTGGAGTACGCGCTTGGGCTGGACGGGATCTCCCTGTTCATGGTGATCCTGACCACGTTCACGACCCCCATCGCGATCCTGGGCTCCTTCAATTACGTGACCAAGCGGCGGAAGCCCTTCTACGCCTTGATGCTGCTGCTGGAGACCGGCGTCGTCGGCGTCTTTCTGGCCACCGACCTGGTGCTCTTCTACGTCTTCTTCGAGCTCACCCTGGTTCCCATGTACTTCATCGTGGGGATATGGGGCGGCGAGAGGCGGATCTACGCCGCGGTGAAGTTCTTCCTGTACACGGCGGTGGGGTCGTTGCTGATGCTGGTGGCGATCCTCTACATGTACTTCGCCGGGGGCTCGGGCTCGTTCTCCTACGACGCCTTCCTGGGAACCGGCCTGGACCTGCGGGAGCAGCTCTGGCTCTTCGCCGCCTTCGCTCTGGCGTTCGGGATCAAGGTCCCCGTCTTCCCGCTCCACACTTGGCTCCCCGACGCCCACGTGGAGGCGCCCACCCCCGGCTCGGTGATCCTGGCGGCGGTGCTGCTGAAGATGGGCGCCTACGGCTTCCTTCGCTTTCTGCTCCCGTTCTTCCCCGAGGCCGCCCAGCACCCGGTGGTGGTCGCGGTCATGCTGACACTGGGCGTCGTGGGGATCGTCTACGCGGCGTGGGTCGCCGCCGTCCAGCCCGACGCCAAGAAGCTGGTCGCGTACACCTCCGTGGCCCACATGGGGTTCGTGGTGATCGGCGTCTTCGCCCTCACCGTCAACGGCCTCCAGGGCGGGCTCGTGGTGATGATCAGCCACGGCGTCTCCACCGGCGCCCTCTTCCTTCTGCTGGGCATGATGTACGAGCGGCGCCGAACCCGGCTGATCGAGGAGTTCGGCGGCATCGGACGGACCGCGCCGTTCTTCGCCACCGCCTTCGTGATCACGGCGCTGGCGTCGATCGGGTTGCCCGGCACCAGCGGCTTCGTGGGCGAGTTCCTGGCGCTGCTGGGCGCCTTCGAGACCCGGCCGGCGGCGGCCGTCGCGGCGACGACGGGGGTCGTCTTCGCAGCCTACTACATGCTTCCGATGGTCCAGCGGCTCCTCTTCAACCCGCCCGCCGATCCTGCGAACCGAAGCTTCCCCGACCTCTCCCGGCGCGAGACGGCGATCATGGCGCCGTTGCTGGCCCTGATGATATGGATCGGCGTCCATCCGACGCCCTTCCTGGACCGGATGGGTCCCAGCGTGGACCGGGTCCTGGAGCGGGTGGAGGCTGCCCGCACCGGCGCGGCCGCGCCGGCCATGCCGTCGGTCGGCCAGCTGGCGCGGGTCCAGGCGGTCGAGCCCGCGGAGCCGCCCGCCGAGGCGCCGATGCAGTCCGTGCATCCGCCCGAGGCCGCCGGTCCCCTTGCCCTCGCCGAGTCGCCGGCGCTGGTCGATCCGCTGACGCTGGCGGCTCCGCTGGTGCTGGCCGCTCCGCCGGAGCTGATCGATCCGCCAGCGCTGGCCGCTCCGTCCACGCTGGCCGCTCCGTTCGCGAGGAACGATCCGCCCGCGTTCCTCCGCGACGCGAACGACGAGTGACCCCGATGCTTATCGACTACTCCTCGGGCTTCCACTACTTGCTGGCGATGGCACCGGAGGCTGTGCTCGCGACCACGGGCATGGCGGTGCTCCTGGCGGGCGTCTCCGGGAAGCGGCAGAACGGGCCGGGCCAGGAGCTGGGCTGGATTGCGCTGGCCGGCTTGGCGGCGGCTGCCGTCGCCAACGGCTGGCTGTACTCGGGAGCGACGGAAGACGGGACCGACGCGATGATCGCCGTGGACCGGCTCCGCCTTTTCGCCAACTGGGTCTTCCTCCTGGGCGCCGCCTTCGCCGTGGTGGTCTCCCTGGACTACGTGGCTCGGCGCCGGCTCCAGGCCGGCGAGTACTACTCGCTGATCCTCTTCGCCGTGGTCGGGATGATGTTCATGGCGTCGGCCCGGGACCTGATGATCGTCTTCCTGGGCCTGGAGCTGATGTCCATGGCCGTGTACGCCCTGGCGGCGTTCAACCGTCGCGACCTGCGCTCGGCGGAAGCGGGTCTGAAGTACTTCCTCCTGGGCGCCTTCGCCAGCGGCTTCCTCCTCTTCGGGATCGCGCTGGTCTACGGAGCGGCGGGGAGCGCCAACATCCAGGAGATCGCGATCGCGGTGCGCGAGGGCACGGCTTCTCGGGGCCTGCTGCTGCCGGGCGTGGCGCTGCTGGCGGCCGGCTTCGCCTTCAAGGTGTCGGCGGTGCCGTTCCACATGTGGACCCCGGACGTCTACCAAGGGGCGCCCACGCCGGTCACTGCCTTCATGGCCGCTTCGGTGAAGTCCGCAGCCTTCGTCGCGTTCCTGCGGATATTCATCGCAGGGCTGGGCGGCGCGTCGGCGGAGTGGGCGCCGATCCTCTGGTGGCTGTCGGCGGCGACGATGGTGGTCGGCAACCTGATCGCCGTCGTCCAGTCGGACGTCAAGCGAATGCTGGCCTACTCCTCCATCGCCCACGGCGGCTACCTCCTCGTGGCATTGGTGGCCGGCAACGACGCGGCGACAGGGGGGCTCCTCTTCTACCTCCTCGTCTACACGGTGATGAACGTGGGCGCCTTCGCCGTCCTGATCGCGGCGGGCCGCCGCTCCGATCGCGGCTCGAAGATCGAGGAGTTCGCCGGCTTCGGCTGGCGCAACCCGCTCCTGGGCGTCCTCATGACCCTCTTCCTGCTCTCCCTTGCCGGCTTCCCGGGGACGGGCGGCTTCATGGCCAAGCTCTTCCTCCTCCAGGGCGCGGCGGAAGCGCAGCTGTGGGTTCTCTCGGTGATCCTCGTCCTCACGACGGTGGTGTCCTACTGGTACTACCTGCGGGTGGCTTGGTACATGTGGATGAAGGACGCCCCGGAGGCGACGGGGACGGTTCCCGAGCGCCTCGCCGTGCCCATGGCCGCCCATGTGGTCCTGCTGGTGGGCGCCGGAGTGGTGCTGTTGACGGGCGTCTTCCCCGGCGCCCCCCTGGAGCTGGCGATGGAGGCGGTGCACGGCTTGGCAGAGAGCGTTGCCGGGCACTGAGCCGAGCCGGATCGACCCAGCCGCAGTCCCCGGCGGAATCTTTCGCCAGTACGACATTCGCGGGATCGTGGGCGAGAGCTTGGACCCGGCGATCGCAGAGGCGGTGGGCGCGGCCTACGGCGCCGAGCTCCGGGACCGCTTGGGAGGCGCCGTCCCCAAGGTGGTGGCGGGTCAGGACAACCGACCTTCGTCGCCCTCCCTGGCGGACGGGCTGACGCGGGGCGTCCACGCCGCCGGCTGCGACGTGGTGCGGCTGGGAACGGTGCCCACCCCGGTCGCCTACTTCGCCGAGCACGAACTGGCGGCCCACGGGTCGCTGCAGGTCACCGGGTCCCACAACCCGTCCGAGTACAACGGCGTCAAGATGACGGTGGCGAAGGCGTCGCTTCACGGCGACGCGATCCAGGCGCTCTTGGCGCGGATCCGCTCGGGACGCATGAGGCCGGCGCAGGGACCGGCGGCGGACGTGGCCGGCCCGACCTCGCCCGGCGAGTCGGCGGCGGCGGACGGGCGCTCGGCCTCCGGCGCCGTGGAAGAGGTGGACGTGCTGCCCGCCTATGTCGCCGCGGTCGCGGGACGCTTCCGTCCCGCCAGGCCGGTCAAGGTCGTGGTGGATTGCGGGAACGGGACCGGCGCGGTGGTGGCTGTCGAGCTCCTGGAGGCGGCGGGCGCCCAGGTGGTTCCCCTCTACTGCGACTCCGACGGCACGTTCCCGAACCACCACCCGGACCCCACGGTGGACGACAACGTCCGCGAGCTGGCGGCCCAGGTTCGCCGCCACGGCGCCGAGGCGGGGATCGGCTTCGACGGAGACGCGGACCGGATCGGCGTGGTGGACGGAGAGGGCCGGATCGTCCGGGCCGACGTCCTGCTGCTGCTCTTCGGCCTGGACATGCTCCGCCGGGTCGGCCCCGGCGTCCAGCTGGTGTTCGACGTGAAGTGCTCCCAGGCGCTGCCGGAGGTGTTCGAGCGGGCGGGCGGCGTGCCCGTGATGTGGAAGACGGGCCACTCGCTCGTCAAGGAGAAGATGAGGGAGACCGGGGCTCCGATCGCCGGCGAGCTCTCGGGCCACATCTGCTTCGCCGACGACTACTACGGCTTCGACGACGCGCTCTACGCCGCCTGCCGCTTGGTGGAGATGATCGCCGGGTCCGAGCGTTCGTTGGCCGAGATGGTGCGGGAGCTGCCGTCGTACGCCTCCACTCCCGAGATGCGGATCGACGTGCCGGAGTCCGAGAAGTTCGGCTTGGTGGCCGACGCCAGGGAGTACTTCGCCCGCGACCACGAGGTGATCGCGCTGGACGGCGCCCGGGTGCTGTTCGGGGACGGCTGGGGGCTGATCCGGGCCTCCAACACCCAACCGGCGATCACGGTGCGCTGCGAAGCCGCCACCGAGGCGCGCCTGGGGGAGATCCGCGAGACGCTGGAACGCTGGCTTCGGGCCCGAGGCGTCCGCCTGTGAGGCGCCCGGACTCCAAGCGTGGAGCCGGGGACCGCCTCGGCACGACCGTAACCTTGGCCATACTGGTAAGTACTGTCGGCGCTGCTGTCGGGCCTCCTGGCGAGGAGCCGCCAAGTCACGCGATCCTCCACTTCGATCACGGACGACACGCCGATCAAGCAGCTGGGTGAAGTGTTGTTTCACTCGGACAGCGTCGATTCATCGACATCGACGAAACTCGGCAAGTTGGGAGGAGGCTTGTTTCTCAACTCGAATCTGTTCGTATACGCCGACGCCCTTGCGAGGACGCTCAACTTTGTACACGTGGATCGGCGAGAGATCGTCACGGTCGGCGGCCATGGCCAGGGGCCCGGAGAGTTTCAGGTGGTTGGTGGGGTTTTTCGAGACGGCCGGGGCAATGTGATAGTTGACGACTGGGCAGCACTGCGTGCAACAGTACTTGATCCGGACGGAAATGCGATCCGAACCATAGCTTACGACGTGTCGCCGCTCACCGGCGGTCCGGGCGTGCCCAGGGTCGTCGGGCTGACGACGACCGGCACACTGATTGTACGCGATTCCGATCCATGGGTCGTTCCGCGGCCAGATGGCTTGTATCGACCGAATGTTTGGCTCGTCACTCTCGACGTCGCCTCCCGGTCATCCCTAACAATTGCGCACGGCCAGGGTCGAGAGAGCGTGCGAATGAACCACAGTGCAGATGACGCGCACAGCTTTTCCTTCAGTACCGTGGACGTCCCGTTTGCTCATGATCTGTTCAGCGTTTTCATGACGATAAGCTGTACGTAGCCGATACGAGCAAAGACAGTGCAGTCGTCGTGAATACGGCGGGAACCGTAGTTCGACGAATTCCCCTTCCTCCCGCAAGAATCGCATCTGAAGAGGACCTTGCATCTTGGAAAGAACAGCAGACCACAAGACTGCGGGAGCGCAACAGATCTCCGAGTTCTTTTGATGCCAGCGACCACATCAGATGGACGAGGGAAGCCACTGGCAACACCGTTGCCCCGCGAATCAGCGGCATGTTCGTGGACGTCGCAGGACGGCTGTGGATGCAGCGATACGCGATGCCAACCGATACGGCGGCTTACTGGGAGCTGTGGGACCTGAATGATCAAGTTCTATCCGCTGTGGTGAGCGTGTCCCCAGGAGACCAGCTGTTGGATGCGGCGGGCGACGTTGTCTTGACCAGCAGCACGACCGAGTTGGGGTTGACCAGCATCACAGTATGGCGGCTTGCTGGCGAGTCGTGAACCACCACCGGCTCGTTCGCGTACTTGCTCTGGTCGGCGCCGTAGTCGGAGTGTCGGGGCGGGCAGGGGACCAGAGGATTGTTGAACGGCGCCTGTCCTCGCCGCCGCTCTTTGACTCGCACCTCGTCACGGATCCTGGAATGTCGGCGATTGATGCGACATCTGCGCTCTTTACAGGGAAGAATCGATTTGCAGCAGCCGGTCCGGAGCATGCGGACGCCACGCTTGTCTTTGTCGACGTGGTCGATGGATCAGTGGCGACGGTTACTGCAGAGGCGCTGGGACTTTCGGGGATCGGGGGCATGACGCTGGTGCGGGCAGGCGCCGATGGCCGAGTGGTCGCTTGGCACGGCGAGTCCTCTCAGGTCGTCACCATCTCGACAACGGGGACGGCAGTTGAGCGCATACCCCTTGGGTTGCCCGCCGGCTTTATGACGGCGCCGTGGGAACTTGCTGCACTTGGCGTCGAAGATGGGGTGGCCGTGTTGAGGCAACGGGCCATTGGGGCCGGCTTCGGCAACGTGGGCGGCATGTCGTATCGTCAACGGCTAGAGTTTTCGCTGATTCGGCCCGGTGGAGACCCGGAACCCGTCGTGCAGGTTGGGGGAGCAGAACGTGTCTATCTTGCTGTTCGCGAGGACTCCGCTCGGGGCAATGTCGAGACGGATGTGATTTTCGGTGAAACGGTTTTCAGCGCTCCACTCGGCGCCGACAAGGTGATTGTTGCGGAAACCGACGCAGATTCGATCTGGGTGCTGGACACGCAGGGCAACTACAGGCCGCTGTTGCCGACGCCACTGCGATCGGTTGTCGTGACTGAGGATGACGTTCGAATTGAGCGGAGTCGGCTGAGGCGGCGCAATCTGATGGACCAGGAGATGGACGGTTTGATGGACATGGTATCCGGTCGGCATCGAGAGCAACTCATGGCTCTTGATCGTGCCAGTCGCATGGCGATCGACTTGGCGCCGGTGAGTTGGACGCCGCCGGCGATCGCAGATCTGGTGGTGGACGGGCAGTCGAGAGTGTGGCTGAAGCGGTTCGTGCCGCCGACGGATTCGGTTGCCACTTGGGAAGTATGGAACACGGAGAGACGGGTTGTTGAGTTTCGCCTGGACGCACCGCAAGAGTGGGACGTCTTGGATGCTCGCGGTGACCAGGTGCTGCTTCGCGCGGAGGGGAGTTGGGAGGCCGGGGCAGATCGTCTTGGCCGGCTGCTGGTTATGGAAATGCAGCCGGCGTCGCGGCACGACGACTGACGCACTTGTCCGGGAGCGCCTTGGATTGGTGGGCTGCCCGACGGTGCACGATGGCGGACGCCCGGGCTGCGAGGTGGACGCTCGCTGGCCGGGTCGACGCCGACCGGTACGGTGATACCGTGGTACCACGACGCGGGAGGCGCGGCGGCGAGCCGCCGGACCGACGGCCAACCTTCGGCAAGCGTCGGGCCGAAAAAAAAAATAGTCCCATCCAGCTATCCAAACGCCCATTTCCGGTCGCCATCATTAAGCCGTCGGTGGAAAGAACCGCCGTGATCGGGGGTTCCGCCAGCCCGCAGGGCGGGCAGCACGGCTGTCTCCCGACACCCGGACCCAAGCGATGGAGGCGAAGATGGCGAAGACGCGAACCGAACGGAGCCGTTGGCGCGCCCGCGTGGCGCGCGGTTCGACGGCAACTGGTTCCTCACACGGAGATTCGTCGCCGGCCGAAGCGCTGCGCGGTCGCTCGCCGGGGACGTTGGCGGCGATCGGCGGCCAGGGGACGGTTGCGGTTCTGGCGGGCGTGGCCTTTGCCGCCTGTGCCGGAGGCGGGCCGAACAGATCGGCGCCCCTGGACGTGGGCGACCCGGCGCCGCCGTCGCTGCAGCTGTCCGGGAGCGGACCGGCTCTGGTCTGGGCGTTCAACTCGGTGGATTGCCTGACCTGCAAGCTGGCGGAGTCGTCGTGGGTTGTCCGGCGGCTTCAACGCCGCTTCCGCGGCCTGAAGACGGTGGTGGCGGCGGTCGGACCGGGCAGTGCGTCCGATCGGGAGATGGTCGCAGGGTTCCTCGCCTCGGAGCGAATCCAAGCCACGATCCTGATGCAGACGCGGAAGGCGCACGCCGGGGAGTTCGGCGGAGGCGCGCCGCTTCCTGCGCTGTACCTGGTGGGGCGGTCGGGAACCACCGTGACGGCTGCCGTGCCCGACCCCGCTGCCCCCGGCGTTCCCGATTGGGACCGCTTCGACCTGGACGCAGTCCTGCACCGCCTCGCCCAGTCGGTCGACGCGGACGAAGAGCCGAACAGCACACACACAACTCGCAAGGAGAACAACCAATGACGAACCGAACGGAGAAGCGTGCAAAGAGAAGCCGGGCGAAGACCCTGGTGGCCGCGACGGGCTTGGCCCTGGCCGTGATTTCCGCAAGCCCGGCCGCCGGGTTCGGACCCGCGCTCGACGGGCGGGCGGAGGCTCAGTACCACGTCAAGATGAAGCTGGTGTACGGACCCTTCCAGCTCTGCGTGTGGTCGTGCTACCTGGGCCGCTGCTGCGCCTACGACAAGCCCACCTTCCCATACTGGGAGTCGGAGTTCGACGCCATGACTCGTTAGGCTGGAGTCCCTCGCCCCATCCCTCGGGCCGGAGCCGCCGGACGCATATAGATAGGCGCCGGCGGTCTGTTGCCCGTCCCCGACAGAAGCGAAGAAGGAGTCGCCGGTGAAGACCAACGCACCCGCAGGAAGCCGCCAGAAGACGAACGCAACCGACGTTGCCCCTCGGGCGCGTCAGCCATCAATTCCGTCTGGTCGGGTCTTCCCAGTCCTGGTCGTCGCGCTGACGCTGTCGGCCTGCGACCGGGCCGATCCTCCGTCCCCTCCGGCGACGCCCTCCGCTTCGACCTCCGAGACGCCGTCGCTCGCCGCGCTGGAGGGGGTCTTCGAGGTCGTCGGCTCTATCGAGCTGGAAGAGACCGACGAAGTGCTGACGGTCCAGCCCATGGTGACCGTCGGCGGTCCCGGCGAGCTGCTGGTCGCGGAGCCCATGGAGGGACAGGTCCGCGTGTACGGCGTGGACGGGGCGCTCCGGGCGAACCTGGGACGCAGAGGAGCAGGTCCAGGCGAGTTCGAGTTCCCGATGACGGCGCATCGGACGCTCGACGGCGGGCTGGTGGTCGCCGACGTGGGCATGTCGCGCCTGACCTTCTTGGCATCGGGCAACCCTGATTCGGTCCAGGTTGCCGATCTGCCCGACGTCGGGCTGCTCGCTGCCCAGGACATGGGCGACGGGCGCTACTTGATCGCCGGTCTCAACCGCCCGGACGGCCCGGAGGGAAGCTTCCTCCACTTCTGGAACCGAGGAACCCAGGAGTTCGAGCGGAGCTTCCTGCGCATGAGAGTTCCGGAGGAGCTCGAGGCGCTGGCCATGACGATGTCCGGCGTGGTGGCGGTAACGGAGGCCGATACCATATGGGCGGCCTGGGCCCTTTCGGACACGCTCTACAAGTACGACCTCGAGGGCAATCGCCTTGCCGCCTACCCGCTTGTCCTGCCCCGTCCGGGAAGCGGACCGCAAGGCGGCGAAGTCATCCGCGATCCCGTGTCCATGCGGGAAGAGTTCGACGCCACTACGCAGATCATGAACGTGTTCCCGCTGCGCAGCGGGAGGATCGCGGTCCAGGCCATGCAGACCCGTGGCAACGATGCGGTCTTCGATCTCTTGATCGTCGACCGGGAAGGGAACGACCTGTGGAAGCAGGCGGGCACTCCCAGGTTGTACGTCGTCGCCGACGACGTGTTCTACTTCCAGGATCCGTCCTCGGTGCACCCCAACAAGTGGGTCGTGGCCACATTGGCCGAGCTGCCCACCAACGAGGGATAGCCGTCGAGGGCGTGACGGCGCGGCCGTCCACTTCGGGGCGGCCGCGCCCGAACGCAGTCAACACACCCCAAGGAGCAAGACCATGAGAGCACCCAAGAGAGAAACCAACAAGAGGAGCCGCGCGAGGACGGCCGTCAAGGCAGCGGGCTTCGCACTCTTCGCGCTGGCCGGAGCGCCGGCTGCCGGCGACTTTCCGCAGGCGACGCCTGCGGTCGAAGCCGCTGCCCAGCACCGGGCTGCCAAGAAAGTCGAAGGGTGGTGGATATTCGAGAGGTGCACGGGTGACTGTCCGGGTCACGGCCGGTGCTGCGGCACCTCCGTCGTGTAGCCGGGCGGCCCAAGGCGCAGACCCCAATCAATCAAGACAAGGAGAAGAGAAAGTCATGAAGACAAGACAGAAGACCACTGGCCGGCGTGCTTCGATCGCAAGACTGGCAAAGGGAGGCGCGTTGGCGGCGGGGCTGCTCGCCGTCGGCCCCTTCACGGCCGAGTTCGCTGACGCTCCGAGCGTCGAGGCAACGGCCCAGCGCGTGTACGGCGACAAAGCGGTCCTGGCGTTGTGGTCCATCGAGTGGTGCATGTTCGACTGCCCGGGAGTCGGCGCCTACTGCTGCGGCCCGGTCGCGTAGCTCCGTCCCTAGCATAGCAGGAATCCCGAAGGAAGCCGGCGAGTTGGCGAGGCGGCTCGCCGGCCCCTAGGGGCACCACGCGGACGCACCGGCGGATCCCCCCGCATCGACAGTAGGGGGATCCGCCACCGCTGCTTGCCGGTTCCTCAGAAGGTTGCCGTGGCGAGCCGGCCCAAGGTCGAAGCCTCGGTGGTTTCCTCGGTCCAGTAGGGCTCGCCGTATTCGCAGCGGATGAGGGAGCCGTACCAGGCGTGCGCGCTTCGCACTTGGTCGAAGAACGGCCTGCGCCCGCCCGGAAACACCTCGCCGGCGCCCTTCGCGCGCCTGAACTGCGTGCCATATGCCGCGAGAACCGCGAGCTTTCGCTCCATCTGGCGGCCGATGTCGATCACGAAGGTGGGCTTCACCGCATCCTCTCGGAACGCCAGGGCGTGCACCACCTTCTCGGGACGGTGGGCGGATCCGCCGCCGGGGAAGTTGCGCAGGCCCGCCAGGAAGGAGGCGTCTCGGGCCAAGCGCGCCGCCGCCTCGTGATCGGGATGGCGCCCCTTCGGCCAGTGGGTGACGACGACCCTGGGTCGAAGAGCACGGATTGCCCGGGCCACGACGACGCGGGATTCCCGGTCGTCGACCAGCCCCGCGTCCGGCAGTCCGGCGCAGCGACGGTCCGCCAGTCCCAGGAGTTCGGCCGCCGCTGCCGCCTCCTGCGCCCGGGACTCCCGGCTTCCGCGACTCCCGGCCTCGCCGGCCGTCAGGTCGAGCACGCCCGTGCGCTCCCCGGCGTCCGCCGACTTCAGGAGAGCGCCGCCGCACAAGAGCTCGGCATCGTCCGGATGGGCCGTCACGGCCAGGACGTCGAGCGGCTCGATCACGGCGGGACGCTCCGGGTCACTCGTAGCGCAGCGCGTCCACGGGGTCGAGCTTGGAGGCGCGCAGCGCCGGAAGGAGACCGAAGACGATCCCCGTGGCAGCGGCGAGGCCGATTGCGGCCCCGACGGACCAAAGGGGAATGCGCGCGGGAAGGGGGGTGAGGGCGGCGGCGGCGGACGACGCGCCCCATCCAACGAGCAGCCCGGCAGCGCCGCCCAGTGCGGTGAGGAACGACGCTTCCAGGAGAAACTGCCACATGATCTCCCGGCGGGTCGCTCCCAACGCCTTTCGAACGCCGATCTCGCGAGTCCGCTCCGTGACGGAGATGAGCATGATGCCGATCACCCCTATCCCGCCCACCAGCATCCCGATCGACGAAAGCCCGAGCATGACCGCGAAGAACATCGTCGTGAGCTGGTTGAAGAGATCCACCATCTGCTCGGCCTTGACTGTCGCGAAGTTGTTTTCCTCGCCCGGTCCGAGGCCGCGCATCGAGCGCAGCGTGGAGACGATCTGGTGCTCGGCCTCGATCGCCGCGCCTTCCCGCGGCACCACCTGCACGCTCATGAACGTCCACCGGTCGCGTGCCTTCAGCCGCTTGTCGGCGGCGGTGTAGGGCACCACCGCGAAGTTCTCCTGAATCTCGCCGAAGTAGTTGTCGGCCAGGGAGTACACGCCGACCACCGTGAAGAGTTCGTTCGCCGCTCGCCGGCCGGCGTTCACTCGCACCCGCTTGCCGATCGGGTCGAGGTGTCCGAAGAGCACTTCCGCCAACTTCTCGGAGAGGACGACCACGGCTCGGGCCTGATTGATCTCGGCGACCGTGAAGTCCCGCCCGCTCACGAAGCCGCCCGGGGTGTACGAGGGCCATCCCGGCGACGCGCCGCGCCAGCTGACGTCGTACAGCCAATCCGACTCGAAGCGGACCGAGGCTCGGAACTCGTAGCCGGCGATTGCTTCTTCCACCGCAGGAAGGCTCTGAATGCGCCGCACCTCGCGGTTGCTGATGTCGGGCTTGTCGAACCAAGGGGGACGCCCGGATCCGTCGAAGGCCGCCCGCACGTCCGACATGTCGAAGGGCATCACCATGAAGTTGTCCGGTCCCGCGGAGTCGAACGCCGACATGACCTGGGTGCGGATCCCCGTCACGACCGCGGCGATCGTCACCACGACCCCCGTGCCGACCCCTACGCCCAGCACCGCCAAGGCGGCCCGCAGCCAGTTGGCCCGCAAGGCTTCGACCGCCACCCGCGCACCCTCCAGAAAGACCTTCCCCTTGGAACTCACCCTCTGTTCGGTCACGATCGGCTCCTCTTTTCGCTCGCTACTCGTACCGAAGCGCATCGACGGGATCCAGCCTCGCCGCGCGCGCCGCCGGATAGACCCCGGACACCACGCCCACCACCAGCCCCAAGACCACTCCGAGGGCGGCCCACTTGGGAGCCACGACGGCGGGAAGCGGCGACACCGCCCCCACCAGCACCGTGGCCGCGGACCCCGTCGCCACGCCGAAGACCGCCCCGATGCCCGACAGCGTCGCCGTCTCGATCAGCACCTGGACCAAGATGTCGCGGCGCTTGGCGCCGATCGCTTTTCGGATGCCGATCTCCCGAGTCCGCTCCATGACCGTCACCAGCATGATGTTCATGATCACGATCCCGCCCACCACCAACGAAGTGCCCACTAGGCCGGGCAGGGCGGTGAAGAGGACCGTGCTGATCCGGTTCCAGAACCCCAGGGTCCCTTCAGTCGTCTCCGCGGCGAAGTCGTTCAGGTCGCCCGGGCGGAGCCGTCGCCGGATCCGCATGATCTCCTCCGCCTCCTGCTGCAGGGGCAAGACAAGCTCCGGAGTGTTGGCCTTGATCACGATCTGGTCGACGATTCCCCGGGGGTTGGTGAAGCTCTGGACCGGCGACCGAGCGGGCGCCACGGCGATGTTGTCGAGGGACTGTCCCAGAAACGAGCCCTGCTCTTCGAGGACGCCGACGACGCGAAAGGGGAACCCGCGAATGCGGACTTCCTTGCCCACCGGGTCCACTGCTCCGAAGAGGACGTCGGCCGTGGAGCGGCCGAGCACGACGACTGGCCTGCCTTGTTCGTCCTCGGCCTGGCTGAACACCCGTCCCTCCTCGGCGACCCAGTTGCGGATGTTGAACATCTCGGCCGTGGCGCCCACGATCCTCACGTTCTCCACCTTGAGGCCGCTCGCCGACTCGAGCTGGCCCCCGCTGGCGGACTGGGCGCCGACCACGGCCGGCAGCGCGACCCGCTCCCGGAGATGATCCAGATCGTCGTAGGTCAGCCTGGGCGCCCGAGCCCACGCCCGGCGCTGCTCGTCCGAGGTGTTCAGGTCGTTTCGCGGCCACCGGAGGACCGTCACCGTGTTGACGCCGATGAAGCTCTCGACGAGAGTCGTCCGCATGTAGCGGTCCACGCCCTCCACGATGCTCACGACGAGGACGAGGAACATCACGCCCACGATCACGCCCAGCAGGCTGAAGAAGCTCTTGAGCTTCTGGGTGCGGATCTGCTCCGTGGCCAGCCGGACTCCTTCGAGCGTCTTCATGGCCCGGGTCAGTTGCCGCCGTCGGCGCCGTCGCCCTCGTCCTCGTCCGGGTCGGAGGCCCGGATTCGGTCGCCGTCCTCGAGCGTCCGCACGATCTGATAGGGGCCGCTCACCACCGTGTCTCCCTCGGCCAAGCCGGACAGCACCTCGAAGTACTCCTGACCCGCGATGCCGATCTCCACGGCCATGAACGTCGCGCTGCCGTCGCGCACGACGTACGCTCCCTCGACTTCCACGGGCGCGTCCGCCGCCTTGTCGTCGCCGGTCGGGAAGGCGGCGCCGGAGGTTCCGGACGCGCCCGCGGTCGCCGCCGAGTCCGGGGACAGCTCCCTGACCGTCAGAGCGATGATGGGGATGCTCAGCGCGTCGTCGCGAGTGGCCGTCACCAAGTCCGCGGTCGCCGACAGGTCGGGGCGAAGCTCGACCCCCGGGTTCCGGAGCGTGACCACCACCTCGAAGTCGATCGTCGGCGTCTGCCCAGTGCCGGCCGACGCGGAGGGCGACCTGATGGCGCTGTTGCCGATCTCGGTGACCACGCCGGCAAAGTCGCGGTCGGGGAAGGCGTCCAGCTCCACCGTGGCGCTGTCCCCGAGCTGAATGCCGGGCACGTCGGTCTCGTCGACCTCCAGCACCACCTCCATCACGGACAGGTCCGAGACGGTGAGCACCAAGCTGCCCGGGTTGTTCATCGTTCCCACGATGACCGTCTCGCCTTCCTCCACGTTCAGGCGCGTGACCCGGCCGGCCATCGGCGCCCGGATGATCGTCTTGGAGACGTTGTCGCGGGATTCCTCCACCGCCGCCTGGGACTGGCTCACCCCGTACTCGGCCGACTCCAGAAGCGACCGCTGAACTTCTTCCTGGGTCTGGGCGTTCTCCACGTCCTGCAAGCTGACGAGCAGCGAGTCCCGCGCCCGAAGGTCTGCCAGCCGCTGCGCGTCCCGCTGCGCCTGAAGGTAGTTGGCCCGAGCCTGCGCCACTTGGGCCTGGGCCTGAAGCAGCGCGGCTTGGCTTCGGCTCAGGCTCGCCTGGAAGCGCGTGGGGTCGAGGCGGAGAAGCACCTGCCCTTCGGTCACCTCCTCGCCTTCCTCCACCAGCATCTCCGTGACCCGCGCCGAAATGTCGGAGCTGATGTCCACCTTGCGCCGCGCCCGCACGTTGCCGCTGGCCGTCACCGTCTCGACCAGGTTTCTCCTCTCGATTCCTTCGATCCGGGCGCTGGTCCCCGTCGCTCGGGAGCCGTTGGAGCCGAGGACCGCCGCAGTTGCAAAGAGGGCGACGACGCCGGTTCCGACGATGACCTTGGTTCTGGTTCGCATGGTGTCCTCAGGGGTTCCTTATAGGGGCGCCGACCACGGCCTCCAAGTCGGCGACTGCGTCGTGATAGGTGAAGACGGCGAGAACCCGGGCCCGGTCGGCTCTGGCCTTGACCGTTTCCGCCTCCGCCAACTCGATGAAGCTGGAGATCCCCAGCCGGTACCGCTCCCTGGCCAAGCGAAGCTGTTCGTCCGCGAGCGCTTGGTTCCGTTCCTCGATCACGGCCGTCTCGTAGGCCGTCCGCACGATCGCCAGGCGCGACTCCACGTCGGCCCGCAGGGCGAGCTCCTGCTCGCGCAGCTGATGGCGGCTGTCCGAGAGCCGGGCCTTCGCCGCCTCCACGTTCTGCTGCCGGGAGAGGCCCTGGAAGACAGGCACCGACACCGTAAGCCCCGCCGACGGGGGCGAGTTCGTGAAGCTGAAGGGAAAGGCGTTGTTCTGGTCCCGGATCGCCTGGATCGCCGCGTCCGGGGTGGCAAGCCGGGAGCAGTTCTGGGGAGGCAGAGGGTCGGCCAGCCGGGCCGTCAGGTCGTTCAGCGTCTGGCACTGGCGGATCGCCGCCTGCCCCTGGGCGATCGCCTGGGCCTCCTGGCTGGCGGTGTTGCTCGCTTGGCGGGTGAAGCCGCTGAACCCGGTCGTGAGGGAGATCGACGGGTAGTAGGAAGACCTGGCCATGCGCACGCCGTATCGGGCCGATTCCTCCGTCGCCCGCAGGGACCGCAGCCCGGGGTTGTCGCCGAGGGCGGACTCGTAGAGGTCGCGCGCGCTCCAGCTCGGCTCGGCAACCACGAAGGTCGTCGCCAACGACGGCTCCGCCGCCAACTCCACGCCCATCTGCTGAAGGAGCCTGATCCGGGCGGTCCGAACCCCGGTCCGGGACTGGAGCACCGAGACCTGGGCCCTTCCCACGGCGACTTCGGCCTGCTGCACGTCGATGGCGTTGCCCGACCCCACTTCCAGTCTTCCCTGGGCCAGCCGCAGGTCGATCTGCGCCCTCTCCATCTCCCGCTCGGAGAGGTTGAGCTCCTCGATCTGCCGCAGCACCTCCAGATACGCCTTGGTCACCCCCAGGCGAAGGCTCGCCTCCGCGACGCTCACCTGGGCGCGGGTGGCGTCTCGGTCGCGCTTGGCCTGTCCCGGGGCCAGGAGGGTTCGCCCGTCCATGGAGTAGCTGAAGCCCACGTTGTACGAGCTGAAGTAGAAGGAGGGCTGGTCCTGGAACCCCAGCTGCTCGGCGGTGATGCTGCCGAAGCGCTGCTCTCCCGCGCCCTGCCAGGAGAGGCTGGAGCTCGCCGACGCCGACGGCAGCCAGGAGGCGTAGGCGGATCGGACGTTCCAGTCGGCGACGGGCACGTCGTTGCGGGCGACCTGCACCGCAGGGTTGTTGCGAAGGGCGACCTGCAGGGCGTCTTCAAGGGTCAGCGACGCGGGGACCTGCTCGCGGCCCGGGACGGGCTGGCCTGCCGCGGGACGGAGAAGTCCGGCCGACAGCCCGGCGAGCACGAAGGCCGTCGCGAGCAAGGCGCCCGCCCCTCCACTTCGGATTGCGTTTCGGCTGTATGCCGCAGGACGGTATGACATTGCCAGGACCAGCTCCTTGGGGTTCTCGCGTAAGGACGGCACGGGGTTCCCGCCCACAGACGGCGTGCCCGGCCGGCGCCGTGAAGTCGAGCGCAGGCGCCGGGCCACTGTACGAAGGCGTCCGCAGCCCGGTTTCGGTACGAACGGGGCCGCCGGGACGCTCATTCCCTGGAAACGTCGCCGCTTCGCCACGGCGTCGCCGCTTCGCCGATGCCCAGGACGCGCTCCGCCGCGAAGCCCCCCGCCGGGGCCTCCACCCGCACCAGCCGACCGCTGCCGTCGAACCACGCCAGCCGCTCCTCGTCTCCGAAGCTGAGGCGAACCCGGGTGGTCGCGATCGGGCCGCCGTCCACCTGGATCGTCTCGGGCGTCGCGTCCGCCTCCGCCGAGGCTTCCTTCTGCGAGACGGGCGACAGCACGTGAAGGGAGGAAAGCCGGCCCTGGAGAAGTGCCCCCAGCACGAAGTAGTGGTGGGCGACCCCCTCGTCCAGAATCACCGTGGAGAGCGGGGCGCGGTACTCCCGGACCTCCTCGCCCCACGGCCCCTGGGTCAGGGCGTCGAGACGGCTTCCCGCTCGCTCCAGCGTGACGGCCAGCGTGTCGGGACCCTCGAAGCGGAGCGCCCGGTAGCTGCGGACGACGAGCGTCCGACCCTGCGCCACCAGAGTCGTGACCAGCGTGGGGCCGTCGCGCATCGCCACGGCGCCCGTGGCCGTTGCGCGCTGGTCGTCGCCCTCTCCCCGCCACTGGATCTCGAACTCCTCCGTGCCCGCCTCCCGGCCGTTCAGGTACAGCTGAAAGGCGCCCCTGTCCACGCGCTGCCCCGAGGCTTCCTCGGCAGGGAGGAAGGCGGGCGCGATCGCCGCGACGACGCACGCCGCCCGCACTGCGGCGGCGCGGCCAAGGCGGGATGGGCGGAGTGACCGGTACATTACGTTGAATGATAATGGGTAAGCGCCGAGACCACGCCGCGCCGGCCGGAAGCGGCCCCGCTCGCTCGACGGCGTCGGAACTCCTTCTGGCCGCGGGCTGGGTGTGCGTCCTTCTGTGGATGCGGGCGGCCTCGCCGTGGGCGCTGGCCGGGGCCGCGGCCTGCGTCTTGGGGGCCGCCGCTTCGGGCGTGGAGCTGCGCCGGCTGGCGTCCTGCGTCGTGCTGGCCGGCGCCGCGACCGCCGGGTTCGTCTCGATCGCGGGGGAGCGCCGCTTCTCCACCGACTGGTCCGCCTACCAACTCCATCGGCAGGCGCAGGTGGACGAGACCGTGCGAACCGAGCTGGACTCGCTGGCGGCAAGAGGCGACGCGGCGGCGAAGCGGGCCGCGCGGGCGGCTGCCGCGGCGTCTTCCCGGGATGCGCTGCACGACTCCCTCCGCGCCTTGCTGCCGCCCTCCGGCGCGACGGCCGTCGCGGTCTTCGGCAGCGACAGGCGCCTCGAGACCTGGGCGGGAAGCCACCACGGCAGGCTTCCCGACCAAGTCCTCGACGGCCGGGCCCGGCACTTCAGCGGAAGCACCCTCTTCTCCTACCTGTACTTCGCCGCGCCGGTCGCGGACGGGGGCGTCGCGGTCGTCGCCGCGCTGATGCGCTCGGACCTGCCCGAGCCGTTCTCGGGGCTGGGCGACTTCGCGTCCCGGATGCGGGAGCGAACCGGGGAACGGATCGAGGTCGCTTCGGCGGCGGGCGGGGGAGCGGACGACGTGGCGGCGTGGAGCGTCTCTCTCCGGGACCAAACCGACCGGCGGACGGCCCACGAGCGCTTCTGGAAGCGAATCGCCGCCGCGCTCGTCGCGCTTGCCTTGATCGTGAAGTTCGTCGTCGCTCCTCCCCGCCGCACCCGGTACGCGCTCTTCCTGCTCCTGGCCGCGGCGGCTCTCCTGCCCTTGGACGACGCCTTTCTGCCGGCGTACCTGGCCGACTCGGCGGCGTTCCGCCTGCCAGGTCCGGTGCCGCTTACGATGGGGCGAGTGCTGGCGCTGTCCTGCGCCCTCGTCCTCGTGTCGGCGCGGGCTGCCCATCTGTGGAAAGGGCGAGTGGGCGGCCCGTGGCTTGCGCCGCTGGTCGCGGCCGCCGCCTTTCCCCTGACCTTGACGTGGTTCGAGGCCGGGGCGTCGATCGACCTTCTGGGCATGTCGGAAACGTCGTGGGTGGTCTTTCAAGCCGTCGCGACGACGTTGTCCGGCGCAGCAGTCGCGGCAGCGCTGGTCCTGTCCGGGAGTCGAGGGCGCAACGGCGGCGGCTCCACCGGACGGCCTCTTCTTTCCGTCTTGGGAATCGGGGTCTCGGTCGCCCTCTCCCTGGCCGTTGCCGCCGGCGTGCGCACGGGCTTCGCCCCCCCGGCGGCTCTGGCGGCGGCGTGGGCGCTGCCCGCGTTTCTGATCGCCGTCGGCCTCGCCGGCTTCCGCCCCGGCTCGTACGCCCGGTGGGCCTGCGCCTTGGCCCTGGCGGGGACGGCGGTCCTTCCCTTCGCCTGGTCGATGCGCACGGAGGCGAGGAAGTCGGTTGCGGAGCGCCGCCTGGGCTTCTTGGGCGTGGTGGCCGACCCGGGGATCGACCGGGCGCTGAACCGGGTCGCCGAACACGCCGACTCCCTCGACCGGCTGGGCGTCGACGACCTCGAGGTCCTCTACGGGGCCTGGACGTCCAGCGGCTTGGCGGCACAGAGCATTCCCGTCCTCCTCACTCTCTGGTCCGCCGAGGGCGTTCCGGTGCACGAACTCAAGCTGGGAACCACCCAGGAACGTCCCGCTTGGGTCGACCAGGTCGTCCTGACGCTTCCGGATGCCGCCCTCCGACGCTACCACGCGCCTCACGGCTTCCACGGCAGCCACTTGGTGTCGCTTCGCCTCGCCGGCGGTCGTCTCTTCACCGGCACCGTCCCTCCCCGCCGGACGATCCCCGTGCCTTCCGCCTTGGGGCCCCTCTTCGCCTCCATGGAGAGCGGGACCGACCCCGAGTTCTTGAGCCTGGTCCGGCTCGACCGGCAACCGCCGCCGGGTCCGCCGACCGTCGAGTGGCGCCGCAACGACGAAGGATGGCGCGCCGCGAGCGTGGTTTCCTACCCCGACGGGGCGTACTCCGTCTTCCACGTGATCAGCATCTCCAACTGGTGGGTCATGTTGGCCCGCGCGGTCTTGGCGCTGGCCCCCGCGTTCGCGGCGGTCTCGGCGCTCTGGCTTCTTGGGACGAGAACGCCTGGGGCCCGCCTGGCCGCCAAGCCTCGCTGGCACGGCTTCGCCACCTCGTTCCGCTCCCGGGTCACGGTGACGCTCTTCGGCTTCTTTCTTCTCTCCAGCGTGCTCTTCTGGGTGCTGGCCAACACCAGCCTTACCGGGGCTTCGGAGCGGACGGCGACGACCCTGGCGCAGAGGGTCGTGAACCAGATCGCGGCCGCCTACTCGGAAGAGGGCGGCTCGCTGGAGTCCCTTGCCCGACGAGTCGGCGCGGACCTGCTGGACTATCGGGACGGCGAGCTGGTGGGCGGCTCGGTGGACGAGCTGGTCGAACTGGGGCTCTACGAGACGTGGGTGGACCCGGAGATCCACGACGCGCTGCGGCGGGGCCAGCGGTTGGGCGCCGAGAAGGTCGCGAGCCTGGGGGAGTGGCGATACGTGGTGGCGTACCGCCGCCTTCCCGACGGCGACGTCGTGGCCGCCCCGATTCCCCTGCGGGCCGGCGCGGCGGCCCTTCGGCGACGGGACGTGGCCGACCTGCTGCTGGCCGCGCTCGTGCTCACTCCCGTTCTGTCCCTGGTGCTGGCGTTCTTCGTGGGCAGGGCCCTGGCTCGGCCCCTGAAGGAGCTGCGCGTCGCTTCGGACCGGGTCGGCGAAGGCAACTTGGCCGTGGGCTTGCCGGAGGATCGGGTCGACGAGTTCGGCGCCGTCTTCGCGGCCTTCAACCGAATGGTGCTTCGGCTGGACGAGACCCGCCAGGAACTGGTCCGGTCGACCCGGCGCACCCGGGCGATCGTCGAGGAAGTGGCCACGGGGGTGGTGGCCGTGAACTCCGCCGGGCAGGTCACGGTCGTCAACCCCCAGGCCCAGGCGCTGCTCGAGACGCGGCTGGAAGTTGGCGACGCGCTTCCGCGGGGCGGTCGAGCCGGGGAGGTCGCCGGGTGGCTGGACGACCTGCGGCGGGACTCGACGGGCGAGAATGCGGGAAGCGCCGGCGGCGGCGATGCGCCGGGCGCCGACAGTCCAAGCGAGAGCGGACCAACGGGCCCGAGCGTCGCCCGAGTCTTCGATTGGGAGGGACGGAGGGTTCGGGGCCGGGCAAAGCGGATCACCCACGAAGGACATCCCGGCGGGGTGGTGGTGAACCTGGAGGACGTGACCGACGAGCTTCGAAGCGAACGGATCCTGGCGTGGGGCGAGATGGCGAAGCAGGCGGCCCACGAAATGCGGAACCCCCTGACTCCGATCTCCCTCTCGGTGGACCACCTGCGCCGGGCGTGGAACGACCGAAGGCCAGACTTCGGCCGGATTCTGGAGACCAACGTCCAGGTCGTCCTGAAGGAAATCGACCGCCTCGCGGCGATCGCCCGGAGCTTTCTGCGGATGGCGTCGCCGGGCGCCGGAAGCGAAGGACCGGTCGCCTCCGTGGACGCCCGGTCCGTGGCGAGCGAGGTCCTGGACCTGTATCGGGGCGGCGGGGAGACGCGCATCCTCCTCGACGGCGAGCTGCCCCGGGTCATGTGCCGGCCCGACGAGCTGAAGGAAGTGCTCCTGAACCTGATCGAGAACTCCCGCGCGGCGATGCCGGAGGGGGGTTCGATCCGGATCTCGGCGGAGCACGGAGACGATCCGCGCGCCCGAGCGACGATCCTGGTCGAGGACGAGGGGTCGGGAATCCCGCCGGCGCTCCTGCCCCGCGTCTTCGAGCCCAAGTTCTCGACGCGCTCGTCGGGCACCGGGCTGGGCTTGGCGATCGTTCGACGCCTGGTGGAGTCGTGGGGAGGCTCCGTCGAAGCCGAGAGCGAGGTGGGGAAGGGGACGCGGATTCGCCTCCGGCTGCGCAGGCCCGACGGCGAGCGCTGAAGACGCGACCGGCTGGTCGGCTCTCGGCTCAGGCCTCCCGCACCTCCCGCACCAAGTCCGACATGGCCTGCTTGGCGTCCCCGAAGAACATCGAGGTGTTGTCCAAGTAGAAGAGGTCGTTGTCGATCCCCGCGAACCCGGCGCTGAGCGAGCGCTTCATCACGATCACGGCGCGCGCCCGGTCCACGTCGAGGATCGGCATTCCGGCGATCACCGAGTCCGGGTCGCGGGCTGCCGGGTTCACCACGTCGTTGGCGCCCACCACGAGCACCACGTCGGTCGAGTCGAACTCGGGGTTGATCTCGTCCAGGTCCAGCAGCTGGTCGTAGGACACGTCGGCTTCGGCCAGGAGGACGTTCATGTGGCCCGGCATCCGCCCCGCCACCGGATGGATGCCGAAGCGCACGGTCGCGCCCCGTTCCTGCAGCAGGTCGCACACCTTCTTGAGCTCGTGCTGGGCCTGGGCCACCGCCAGCCCGTAGCCCGGCACCACCACCACCGACCCGGCGTAGGCCAGCATCATCGCCGCCTGCTCCGCGTCCACGTCCCGAACGGGGCGTTCGCCGGTCTTGAGCTGCGCCTTGGGTCCTTCGGCCCCGAACGCGCCGAAGGCCACGTTGCCCAGGGAGCGGTTCATCGCCTTGCACATGATCCGAGTGAGGATCAGCCCCGACGCGCCCACCAGGGCGCCGGCGATGATGAGGATCATGTTGCCCAGGACGAAGCCCGTGGCCGCCGCCGCCAGTCCCGAGTAGGAGTTGAGGAGCGACACCACGACCGGCATGTCGGCGCCCCCGATGGGGATCACCAGCAAGACCCCGAGCGCCAACGCGGCCACCGCCAGGGCGACGTACGTCTCGGGGCTGGGGTCGCCCACGGTGAACGCGACGCCCGCAGTCAGGATCCCCAGGAAGAGGACCGCGTTGGCGGTCTTCTGAAGAGGGAAGGTGACCGGGTTGCCGGTGACGACGCCCTGAAGCTTGCCGTAGGCGACGAAGCTGCCGGAGAACGTCACCGCGCCGATGAGGGTGCCCAGGATGATCGTGGCTCCCGAGGCGGCCGTCATCTCGCCCCCGGCGCCGGCCACCCGGAGGAACTCGGCCCCGGCCACCGCCGCCGACGCGCCTCCCCCGAAGCCGTTGAAGACGGCCACCAGCTGGGGCATCGCGGTCATCTTGATCGTCCGGGCCAGCAGCGCGCCGGCCAGCGTTCCCAGCAACACGGACGCCGCGACGGTGGGCCAGCTGAGGATCTGGTTCTGGAGGACCGTGACCACCACGGCCACGAGCATGGCCAGGGCGGCTCGGGCGTTGCCGGAGCGGGCAGTGGCCGGCGACGAGAGCTGCTTGATCCCCGAGACGAAGAGGAACGCCGACGCCAGAAGGGCGAGGTGGGCGATCATTGCGGCGTCCACGGCTCAGCCTTTCCTGAACATGCGGAGCATGCGGTCGGTGACCATGAAGCCGCCGACCACGTTGACCGTGGCCATGACGATCCCGGCCACGCCCAGCCAGCGCACCACCGGCGTCTCCGCCGCGCCCGTCACGACCAGGGCTCCAATGAGGGCGATCCCCGAGATCGCGTTTGCGCCCGACATGAGGGGCGTGTGAAGGGTGGGGGGGACCTTGGAGATCACCTCCTTGCCGGCCAGCGTGGCCAGCACGAACACGTACAGGCCGATCAGCATCTCGCTCATCGCTGCTGCTCCGTTGCGCCGGCCAGGTTGGTCCTGACCCGCTCGTTCACGACTTCCCCGCCTCGCGTCACGCACGCGGCGGCGGTGATCTCGTCGTCGGGGTTGGTTGCGCCCTCGTCGTCGAAGAGGTGGCAGACGAAGGCGGCCAAGTTCCGGGCGTACATCTCGCTGGCGTGGTACGGCAGCTCCGCCGGCAGGTTCGCTGGACCCATGACCGCCACGCCGTCGTGGTGGACCGTCTTCCCGGCCGAGGTCAGCTCGCAGTTCCCGCCGGACTCGGAGGCAAGGTCCACGACGGCGCTTCCCGCCCGCATCGAGGCCACCATCTCGCGGGTGACGAGCACCGGCGCCGGCTTGCCCGGGATCTGGGCGGTCGTCACCACCAGATCCATCTCGGGGACGTGGGCCGCGATCAGCTCGAGCTCCCGCCGGTGCTGTTCTTCGGAGAGGGCCTTGGCGTAGCCGCCCTCGTCCTCGACGCCCTCGTCCAGATCGGCTTCCAGGAACCGGGCGCCGAGACTCTGGACCTGCTCCTTCACCGCGGGCCGGACGTCGAACGCCGACACGACCGCGCCGAGCCGCCGGGCCGTGGCGATGGCCTGAAGACCCGCCACTCCCGCGCCCAGGATCATTGCCTTGGCGGGGCGGATCGTTCCGGCGGCGGTCGTGAGCATGGGCAGGAAGCGGGTCACGGCGCCCGCCCCCCGGAGCACGGCCATGTAGCCGGCCACCGTCGCCTGGGACGAGAGGACGTCCATCTTCTGGGCTCTGGTGATCCGAGGGACCAGCTCCACGGCGAACGAGGAGACTTCGCGTTCCGCCAGCGCCTCGATCGCGTCGGTGGGGCCAAGGGGGTTCAGGTGGCAGGCCAGTGCGCACGCGCGGGGCAGGGCCGCCACCTCGTCCAGCGACGGCGGCTGGACCTTCAGGACCAAGTCGGCAGCCTCCAGCGCGGCCCTTCTGCCGGCGACCACCTCCACGCCGGCTTCCCGGAAGTCGTCGTCGGCGAAGGACGCCGCCGTGCCGGCCCCTGCTTCGATCCGAAGCGTCCACCCGCGCTTCTGGTACTCCCGCACCGCGCTGGGGGCGAGGGCCACCCGCCGTTCGCCGGGGCGGCTCTCCGTCATGACAGCGATTCTCATGGATGTCGTTCCTCGTCGGTGGGCGCCGTCGGGCCGAGCGCCAGTCGGGGGCGCGGCCGATTCGCTTCGACGGCTGCGACAACTTGCCGCGCGCTTTCCCGTTCCGCCAGCGGGAGAACTTCCGCGGCTCGCGGGCGCCCCGACGGCGGTCGAAAAAATTGGCCGATCCAGCCATCCAAACGTCCCGCTCAAGTTGGTATGCTGTGGTTCCACCCCTGCCGGAGGTCCGCAGCCATGCTCGCCGTCGTTCATTCCTACTGGGTTCACGGGGTCGAAGGCCAGCCCGTGAGAGTCGAGGTCAAGGTCCAGTCGGGCCTTCCGGTATTCACGGTCGTGGGTCTCCCGGCGGGAGCTGTGCGGGAGGGGAAGGAGCGGGTCTTCGCCGCGCTTGCTCAAGCGGGGATGCCCCTGCCGCCCCGCAGGGTCACCGTCAACTTGGCTCCCGCCGACCTGCCCAAGTCCGGTTCCGGCTTCGACCTGCCCATCGCCGTCGGACTTCTGGCGGCCTGCGGGCAGGTCCCGCCCGAATCGCTGCAAGGGAGCGGCTTCGTCGGCGAACTGGGACTGGACGGATCGGTGCGCCCGATTCGCGGTGCCATCGCCCTGGCCATGAGCTGCCTCGCGGAGAAGCGGAGACGGCTCTTCGTGCCCCTCGGGAACGTCCGCGAGGCGTCGGCAGCACCCGGGTTGGAGACCCTGGGAGTCGCCGACCTGGGCGAACTCGTTGCGCACCTCAGGCAAGGAAACGTGCTCCGCCCCAGGAGCGCCCCGCCTCCCGTCGCCTCCCCTGCGAGCGGCCCGGACCTGCTGGAGGTGCGGGGACAGGAGATGGCGAAGCGGGCGCTCGTGATCGCCGCGGCGGGGGGCCACAGCCTTCTCATGTCGGGTCCGCCGGGCGCCGGGAAGACGATGCTCGCCCGCCGGCTGGCAGGGCTCCTGCCGCCGCTCTCGGAGCGCGAGTCCCTGGAGGTGACCCGCGTCCACTCGGTCGCCGGGCTTCTCGACGCAGAGGCGCCCGTCAAGACGACCCGTCCCTTTCGGTCGCCCCACCACACGATCTCGGCCGGCGGCCTCATCGGAGGCGGGAACCCTCCCCGCCCGGGAGAGATCAGCTTGGCGCACCTGGGCGTGCTCTTCCTCGACGAGCTTCCCGAGTTCGGCCGCCGCGTCCTGGAAACCCTCCGGCAGCCCATCGAGTCCGGACGAGTCAGGATCGCCAGAGTCCGGCACTCGGTAACCTTTCCGGCGCGCTTCCAAGTCGTCGCCGCCATGAATCCCTGCCCCTGCGGCATGGGAGGCGACGACTGCATCTGCCACGACCGGGACGTGGCGCGCTACCGCGGCCGCGTGTCGGGTCCCCTGCTGGACCGCATCGACGTGCACGTGCCCATGGGTCCCGTGAGCTGGCGGGAGCTGGAGGGGACGGTCGGCCCCTCGGGCCGGAGCTCCGACGACGCTCGGGCGCTCGTCCTCGAGGCCCGCCGGCGACAGGCTGCGCGCTGGGGCGGCGCCGGGGCCGAGAACGGGAGTCCGGCGAACGCGCAGCTCCCTGCCCGCGACCTGATGGCCGCTTGTCCCTTGACGCCCGAGGCTTCCCAGCTCGTCGACGAGGGCGTCGGCAAGTTCCGCCTCTCGGCCCGGGCGGTCCACCGCACTCTGCGGGTGGCCAGGACGATCGCCGACTTGGCCGGCGAAGAGCGGCTGGACGTGCGGACGGTGGCGGAAGCCCTGCGGTTGCGAGTGGGGTTTCGTCCGGGTTAGCCTCCCGGGCATGGAGCACTACATGGACTACGCGGCCACCTCGGCAGTGCGCCCTCCCGAGGTCGTGGACGCAGTCGCCGACTTCTTGCGGGGCGTGGGCTGCACCCCGGGGCGCGGCGGACACTCGGGGGCGGTGGAGGCCGCCAGGATCGCCTTCCGGTGCCGCCGAGCAGTCGCCCGGACGCTGGCCCTCCCCGGCGACCCGGGGCGGGTCGCCTTCGCGCACAACGCCACTCACGCACTCAACACGGCGCTCCATGGCCTCCTGGGGCCCGGCGACGTCCTCGTCGTCACCCAGTACGACCACAACGCCGTGCTGCGTCCCGCCCACTACCTGGCCAGGACCCGAGGCGTCGAGGTAAGGACGATTCCCGGCGACCCCGACGGCGGCGTGGAGATGGACGCCGCCGCCCGCCTGCTGGACGGCGCCGCGGCGCTGACGGTCAATGCGGCGTCCAACGTGCTGGGCACCACGGCGCCGCTGAAGCCTCTCGCGCGGCTGGCCCGCGCGGCAGGCGCCGTCGTGATCGCCGACGCCGCCCAGAGCGCCGGCCACGTCGAGGCCGAGTTCGCGACGGCGGGCGCCGACGTCGTCGCCTTCACGGGGCACAAGGGCTTGCTGGGCCCCCAGGGCACCGGAGGACTGTGGGTGCGCGAGGAGGTCCAGGTCGCCCCCTTCTGCGTCGGCGGCACGGGAGGCGACTCCAGGCGCCGGGAGATGCCGTCCACCATGCCCGACCGGCTGGAGGCCGGAACCGGGAATGCGCCGGGCTTGGCGGGCCTCCTGGCCGGGTGCCGCTTCCTCGCTCGCGAGGGCGTGGCGAAGGTGCACGCCCGCGAGATGGCCCTGAAGGCCCGCCTCCGGGACGGCCTGGCGTCGGTGCGCGGGCTCGACGTGCTTTCTCCTCCAGCGCCGCAGGGAGTGCCGGTCGTGACGGTGCGTTCCCGACGCATCGACGCCGCGACGTTGGCCGAGCGCCTCGACCGGGAGCACGGCGTCCAGACCCGAGCCGGGATTCACTGCGCGCCCGAGGTCCACGCCATGCTGGGCACTTCCGACGAAGGCGCCGTGCGCTTCTCCCTGGGGTGGGCGTCGTCGGAGGAAGACGTGGCGGCCGCGGTGCAGGGCGTGGACGCCACGCTGCGCCCGACCGCCGTGCCCGTCGGGGCCGATCTGGCGCCGTCGTCCCCGCCGGTCGCCGCCCCGCCCTCCGAGGCGGCGCGGTAGCGTCGCGAGCCATGGCGAAGATTCTGGTCGTCGACGACGAAAAGTCGATCCGACGTGCTCTCCAGCAATTCCTGGAGTACGACGGGCACCAGGTGCGCCTCTGCCCCGACGGCCCCTCCGGGCTCGAGGAACACGCTCGGTTCAGGCCCGACGTCACGCTGCTGGACGTGAAGATGCCGCGGGTCGACGGACTGGAGGCGCTGGAACGGATCAAGGAGGAAGATCCCGGAGCGGTCGTGATCATGATCTCGGGACACGGCACGATCAGCACGGCGGTGGAGGCGACCAGGAAGGGCGCCTTCGACTTCCTGGAAAAGCCCCTCAAGACCGCCCGGCTCCATCTGACCCTCCGCAACGCCCTCATGGTCCGAGGCCTTGCGGAGAGCGTGGAGCGGCTCAAGCAGGACGTGGAGGTCCGCTACGAGATCGTAGGCGGCTCCGAGGCGATCCAGGCGGTGCTGCAACGGATCGAGATGGTGGGCGGCACCCTGGCCCGAGTCCTGGTGACCGGAGAGAACGGCACGGGAAAGGACCTTGCCGCCCGGGCCCTCCATCGTCTCTCGCCCAGGGCGGAGAAGCCCTTCGTGGACGTGAACTGCGCCGCCATCCCCGCCAACCTCATCGAGTCCGAGCTCTTCGGCCACGTCCGCGGCGCGTTCACCGGCGCCGTCGCCAGCCGTCCCGGCAAGTTCGAGCAGGCCCACGGCGGCACCCTCTTCCTGGACGAGGTGGGCGACATGTCCCTTGCGGCCCAGGCCAAGGTCCTCAAGGCGCTCGAGGGAGGCGCGGTGACGCGGGTGGGGGGAACGCGCCCCGTGCCCGTGGACGTCCGCGTGGTCTCGGCCACCAACAAGGACCTGGAGGAAGAGGTGGCCCAGGCACGCTTCCGCGAAGACCTCTACTACCGGCTCGCCGTGGTTCCCATTCGGATGCCCCCTCTGCGCAGCCGCCGCGACGACGTCCCGATGCTGGTGACGCACTTCGTGGACCACCTGAGCCGGACGAGCGGCGTCCCCCGAAAGCGCTTCGCCCCGGAAGCGATCTCCGCGCTGGAGGGGCAGGAGTGGCCAGGAAACGTCCGGGAGCTCAAGAACACCGTGGAGCGACTGCTGATCCTCAGTCCCGGCGAGGCGGTGGAGCGGGCCGACGTGCTCCAGGTGGGGCCGGGCGACGGGGAAGGCAAGGGACTCGCGGAAAGCATCGCGTCGATGGACTCCTTCAGGGAGTTCAAGGCGGCGGCGGAGAAGGCGTTCCTCGAGGAGAAGCTGCGCGCCAGCGGGTGGAACGTCTCCGAGACCGCCTCCCGGATGGGGCTGGCCCGCGGAAACCTCCACCAAAAGATCAAGAAGCACGGGCTGCGGGCTCCCCGCTCGCGGGCTTCCCAGGCGACCGGCCAGTAGAAGCCGGGAGGTTTCGGCGCGGCCCGCGCGGCGGCGGACCGGGACGCCGACGTCGTGGTGGGTGGCCGGGGCCGTGTTTGGTTGGGTGGCCGGGGTCGTGTCGCGGGCCGCTCGCCGAGCCTGAGGCCCCGGCCGCCGGTGCGCCCTGCCACCGGTCGGCCACTTCCAGCGAAAGCCTTCCATCGCGAACTTTGGAGCGCCTGCGCGGACGCGTGCTTCTCGGCTCTTTCTTCGTCGGGGCTCGCGGTGCCTCTGGGCAGGCGTCGATTCCCGCTTCAGCGACGGTTCCCGCTCCAGCGAGGAAGGTGGATGAGCGCGACTTCCGGCTCCGACTCGGTGTCCTTCAGGCGGTACCTGGACGAGATCCGCCGCTATCCGCTCATCGACCGGGCGGAGGAGGCGCGGCTCGCCGAGGAGGTCCGAGGGGGAAGCGAGGACGCGCTGGACAAGCTGATCCGCTCCAACCTGCGGTTCGTGGTCAAGGTTGCCAAGAAGTACAGACACCAGGGCGTCCCGCTTCAGGACCTGGTCAACGAAGGCAACGTGGGGCTGATTCGGGCGGCCCGGAAGTTCGACGAGCGGAAGGGGATCAAGTTCGTCACCTACGCGGTGTGGTGGATCCGCCAAGCGATCCTCCAGGCCATCGCCGAGCAGAGCCGAATCGTTCGCGTGCCCCTCAACCGCGCCGCGGCGCTCCATCGGATCGGGCAGCGGAAGTCGTCGTTGCGCCAGGACCTGGGGAGGGAGCCCACGCTGGACGAGCTGGCCGACGGGCTGGACCTTTCGCAGAGCATCCTGGACGCGACGTTGGCCGTCTCCCAGTCCCATCTCTCGCTGGACGCCCCGGCAGGCCCCGGGGAAGAGCACAGCCTAATGGACTACATGCCCGACCAGCTCTCCCCCCGGCCCGACGAGCACGTCTTCGAGAACGCCTTGGCGGAGATGCTGAACTCGGCCCTCTCCACCCTCGACGAGCGACAGGCGCGGGTCCTGCGTCTCTACTACGGCCTCGACGACGAGGAGCCCAGGACTCTGGAGGAGATCGGCGCGCTGCTCGGGGTCACCCGGGAGCGCGTCCGCCAGATCAAGGAGAAGGCGCTGGCCCGCCTCCGTCACCCGACCAGGGCTCGGTTCCTGGAAAGCTACTTTCACTAGCCGCCGGCTGTCGTACCAATTTAGAAATGTCCGGTCTTACCAAGATAGAAATGTCCTCTTTCGGGCGATGTTCGGCGGGAGTCGAACTCGTGCCCGGGAGAGGAGCGAATGGAGTTGAGCTTGAAGGAGCGGGACCGGATCTCGGTGTTGAGGCAGGTGAGCGAAGGCGTGCTGGCGGCGGCCGACGGCGCGGCGCGCTTCGGGGTGACGGAGCGTCACTTCCGGCGCGTGCGCCGCCGGTTCGAGGCGGCGGGCGACGAGGTGGTCGTGCACGGGCTCCGGGGTCGGAGGTCGAACCGGTCGCTGCCGTCGGAGACGCGGGAGCAGGTGCTGGTCATGGCCAGGGACCCCGACTACGCCGACTTCGGCGCCACGTTTCTGGCGGAGCACGTCGAGCGGGAGCTGGGCGTGCGCGTCAGCGCGGAGACGCTGCGGGCATGGCGGAAGGGCGCGGGCTTGTGGCAGCGCAAGCGCAAGCGGGCGAAGCACCGGCGCCGACGGCCGCGTCGCGCCGCGCGGGGCGAGCTGCTCCAGTGGGACAGCTCGGTTCACGCCTGGCTTGAAGACCGGGGGCCGCCCGACCTCGTGCTGATCGCGCTGCACGACGACGCGACGAGCGGGTTCATGCACGGTCGCTTCGTCGAGCGCGACACGGGCGCCGCGAATCGGCGAGCGATCGTCGAGTGCCTCGAACGCCACGGACGGCCGAGGGCGGTATACGTGGACCACGCGGGCCACTTCGGGCAGCGCCTCGGCCCGGAGGGCAAGCGGACCCGGACGATCATCGGCACGGCGCTGGAGAAGCTGGGCGTCGAGGTGATCCTGGCGAACTCGCCGCAGGCGAAGGGCCGGGTCGAGCGGACGTTCGGCACGGCGCAGGACCGGCTGGTCAAAGAGATGCGCTTGGCGCGAGTCACCACGCTCGAGGCGGCGAACCGCTACTTGGAGGAGCGGTGGGTTCCGTTCTGGAACGAACGCTTCACGGTGGCGCCGGCCGATCCCCTCGACGCCCATCGCCCGCTGCCTCAGGACATCGATCTGGAAGCCCTCTTCGCCGAGACGGACACGCGGGTCGTGGCCCGCGACTTCACCGTGCGCTTCGAGAACCGCTTCTGGCAGGTCACGGCCCGCGACGCCGAGGCGGCCGGCGTCGCGCCGGGCTCCCCCGTCGTCGTCGAACGGCGCCTCTCGGGCGAGCTGCGCTTCCGGCATCGCGGCTGCTACCTGACGCCCAAGGCCTTGGGGGCGGTCCGGTCGGCGACGCCCAAGCCGGCGCCGGCGCCCGCGACGGCCAAGCCCAGGCCCAAGCCGCCGAAGCCGGGAAGGGATCACCCGTGGCGCAAGCACTTCAGCGCCAGCGTGGCCCAGGCCGTGGCCAAGCGGGAACACCGCGCCGCCCACTCCAACGGGACCGGTCCCGAGCGGTGCAGGACCTCGTCCTGAGCCCGCAGGCGGGGACGGCGGCTCGCACCCCCCTTCCCGCAAAGGTCGGACGCGACCGCAGTGTCGGCATCCGTGCCTCCGAGGCTTGCCGGCGCTGCGCAGGTCGCTCGGCGCACCACGACCGTCCGAGCTGGCAGGCTCAGTGCGAACTGCGAGCCATCGGGGCAGCAGTGTCCGGACCCGTCCGCGTTGGCGTCCACCCGGCCAGAGCTTGGCCACGGCGACGACCTCGACTCGCCCGGCCGCCACTGGCCTTGAAGCGCCCGGAACAGGGCGCCCGGCGCCGTCCAGCCCAGGCTTGCTGGATCCGCGTGTCCTGCGCCCGACACCTGGCCCCCGGCCTCAGGAAGAACCCACCGTCCACACCATCAGGGGGGACATTTCTACTTTGGCCAACTACCGGACATTTCTACTTTGGCTTGACATTCACTAGCCGCCGGCCGTTGACATCGTCCCGATCCGTGGAGTATTATTCCAGGCTTTGGACCTTCAGGCCGATTCCTGGAGAACGCGCGTCCGCAGACGCCGGACGCCGGCTGCAGGGACGGCAAGCCAAGACGCCGAGAACGGGACGACAGTGAACAGAACCTTCACGCCGCGAGAAGGGGACATCCGCCGGAGCTGGTGGGTCGTCGACGCCGAAGGGAAGCCTCTGGGCCGGCTGGCCACCGAGGTCGCCCGGGTGCTGCGAGGCAAGCACAAGACGATCTACACGCCGCACCTGGACACTGGCGACCACGTGATCGTGGTCAACGCCGCCAAGGTCGGACTTACCGGTCGAAAGGCGGAGCAGAAGACCTACTTCCGCCACTCGGGCTACATGGGCGGAGAGAAGCACATTCCCTTCCGCAAGATGCTGGAGCGGTTCCCCGACCGGGTGATCGAGCTGGCCGTCCGGGGGATGCTCCCCAAGAACAAGCTGGGCCGAAGGATGCGTCGAAAGCTCCGAGTGTACGCCGGACCGACCCACCCGCACCAAGCCCAGAACCCCCGAGCGCTGGAGATCCGCGCCGGGCGCGCGTCGTGAGCGCTTCGCAGTCGTGCCGGGCAGTCGGTCGGAGGAAGACCAGCGTCGCGCGCGTCAGCCTTCGCCCGGGCACCGGGAAGTGGAAGGTGAACGGTCGGGGCCTCGACGACTACTTCCCGCGACCGGCCCACCGGACGCGGGTCGAGGACCCGATGCGGGCGGCCGACGCCGAAGGCCGCTTCGACGTGGAGGTTCGCGTTCGGGGCGGGGGCCTGACGGGCCAAGCCGACGCGATCCGGCTGGGGGTGGCCCGAGCCCTGGCGGCCGACGACGCAGAAGCGCGCAGGCCCTTGCGGGAGAGCGGGATGCTCACCCGGGACGCCCGCAAGGTGGAGCGCAAGAAGCCCGGGCGTCCCAAGGCGCGCAAGCGCTTCCAGTTCAGCAAGCGATAGGCGTCGACCCATGGAACAAGCCGCCCCAGCCGTGGGGTTGAACGAACTCATCGAGGCCGGGGTCCACTTCGGTCATCAGACCAGGCGTTGGAATCCGAAGATGCGCCCGTACATCTTCGGCGAACGCAACGGCATCCACATCATCGATCTCCGCAAGACGCTCGATCGCCTCGAGGCCGCCCAGGAGGCGTTGCGCCGCGTCGTCCTCAAGGGCGAACGAGTGCTCTTCCTCTCCACCAAGCGGGCGCTCAGGACGGTGATCGAGGAAGAGGCGGCCCGGTGCGGCGCCCTCTACGTCACGGAGCGCTGGTTGGGCGGAATGCTCACCAACTTCCAGACGATCCGCCGCCAGATCCGTCGAATGAAGGAGCTGGAGCGAGGCCAGGAAGAGAACGCCTTCGAGTTCTACACCAAGAAGGAGCGTCTCCTCCTGGAGCGGGAGCGCATGAAGCTGGAGAAGTACTTCCAGGGCGTGCGCGACATGGCCCGCCTTCCCGGCGCCGTCTTCGTGGTGGACGCGAAGCGGGAGATCATCGGGGTGCGCGAGGCGCACAGGCTCGGGATTCCAGTGGTCGCGATCGCGGACACGAACGTGGACCCCGAGCTCATCGACTACCCCGTCCCCGGCAACGACGACGCCATCCGCTCCGTCAGCCTGATCGTGGGCGCGATCGCCGACGCCGTTCAGGGCGCGCGTCGCCAGGTGCCCGACGAGCAGCGCAAGCGCCAAGTCGAGATGGAGGCGACCACGTACTCCACCGAGACCGGCGAGAAGTCCGCGGACGGGCGGGAGCCGCGCCGCCGCCGGCCGCCGAAGAGGCGGCGGCCCAGGCCGGGCGCCGTCGGTCGGTCGAAGGGTCCGGGGTCGAAGGGTCCGGGGGGCGGCGCCAAGGCCGGCGGCTAGAGGGGACGGAAACGACGATGCAGATCGGCGCGCGGCTGGTGAAGGAGCTTCGCGACCGCACGGGCGCGGGAATGATGGAGTGCAAGAAGGCGTTGCAGCAGACCGGCGGCGACGTCGAGGCGGCGATCGACCTGTTGCGCAGCAAGGGCGCGGCCAAGGCCGCCAAGCGTGCCGGCAAGGCCGCCAACGAGGGGGTCGTGGCCAGCTACGTCCACCACGGCGGGCGGATCGGCGTCCTGCTGGAGCTCAACTGCGAGACCGACTTCGTGGCCGCCACCGAGGAGTTCCAGCGCTTGGCCAGGGACTTGGCCATGCACGTGGCCGCCGCCGACCCCGTGGCCGTCGACGCGTCGGGACTGGACCCGGCGCTCGTGGAGCGGGAACGCGCCGTCTACCTGGAGCAGGTGGCGCAGGAGGGAAAGCCGGACCACGTCCGAGACCGGATCGTGGAGGGCAAGCTTGCCAAGTTCCGCAGGGAAAGGGTCCTGCTGGAGCAGGCGTACGTGCGGGACCCGGACCGGACCGTGCGGGATCTGGTCACCGGCGTCTCGGCCAAGACCGGGGAAAAGATACAGGTCGGCCGCTTCGCCCGCTTCCAGATCGGCGCATAGCCTCTCGTCCGGCCGTGAACTCCCGTCCGGCCGTGAAGAGGAGCGCCGGCTACAGCCGAGTCCTTCTCAAGTTGTCCGGCGAAGCCCTTTCGGGGGAGCGGGGCTACGGCGTGGACCCGCACGTCGTCGACGGAATCACCGACGAGGTGCGGGCCATCCACGACCTGGGCGTGTCCCTCGGGCTGGTGATCGGCGGCGGGAACATCGTGCGCGGCGCGGTCGCGAGCAGGGAGGGGGTGGACCGGGTCTCGGCGGACTACATGGGGATGCTCGCCACGATCGTCAACGCCTTGGCGGTTCAGGACCTGCTCGAGCGAAAGGGCGTGGACACCCGGGTGATGACGGCGATCCGGATGGAGCAGGTGGCCGAGCCCTACATCCGCCGTCGAGCGATCCGCCACCTGGAGAAGGGCAGGGTCGTGATCTTCGCCGGCGGCACGGGCAACCCCTACTTTTCCACCGACACGGCGGCAGTTCTGCGCGCCATGGAGATCGACGCCGACGTGGTGATCAAGGCCACGAAGGTCATGGGGGTGTACACCGCCGACCCCTCCACGGACCCGGCGGCCGAGTTCATCTCCGACATCTCCTTTCGGGAGGTGGTGTCCCGCGACCTGCGCGTCATGGATGCGGCCGCCGTCTCCCTTTGCCGGGAGAACGACCTGCCCATCATCGTGCTGTCCCTGGAAGACCAGGGCGCAGTGCGAAGCGCAATCCACGGAGACCGGATCGGCACGCTGGTGTCCTGATCCCCGTCCGCAGAAGAGGGGCGGATCGGCCCCGGGAAGGAAGCAAGGTGCGCTTGCCCGAAGACGCCAAGAACAGAATGGAAGACGCGCTGGACGCGGTGCGCCGGGAGTTCGCGACGGTGCGGACCGGCAAGGCGACCCCGGCGATCCTCGACTCGGTCCGGGTGCCCGCCTACGGCGGCCAGATGCCTCTCGACCAAGTGGCCACGATCACCGCCCCGGATCCCTCGCTCCTTGTGGTCCAGCCCTTCGACCCCTCGCTGCTCGAGGCGGTGGAGAAGGCCGTGCGCGCCTCGGGACTCGGCCTCAACCCCTCCAACGACGGGTCGCTGGTTCGAGTGCCCATCCCGTCCCTGACGGAAGATCGGCGCAAGGAGTACGCCCGCCTCCTCCACAAGCTCGCGGAAGACGGCCGAGTCTCGGTCCGCCACGCCCGCCACGCGGCCAACGACGAGATCAAGGCGCGGCTCCGGGACCACGAGATCGGCGAGGACGAGGCGATGAGGCTGCGCAACCAAGTCCAGAAGCTCACCGACGAATACGGCAAGAAGATCGCTCTCCTCCTGGAGGCGAAGGAGAGGGAGGTAATGGCGATCTGAAGAAGCTCGCGACCACCTCGCCTTCTCGGTTCAGCGATGCCTGACGGGCCGCCGGACCACTCCGGCCCTCTGGACGGCATCCGAGTGGGCGGCCGCGTGCCGCGCCACGTGGCGGTCATCATGGACGGCAACGGTCGCTGGGCGAGGGCGCGGGGTCTTCCGAGGCACGCCGGGCACCACGAGGGAATGAAGGCGGTTCGGGAATCCGTGACTGCGGCCTTGGCCGCGGGCGTCGACATCTTGACCCTCTACGCCTTCTCGACCGAGAACTGGAAGCGCCCCAAGACCGAAGTCGCGGCGCTCATGGGCGTCCTTCAGATGTACGTCGAGAAGGAGCGTCGCGCCCTGGCCCGAGAGGGCGTCGAGGTGCGGGTCCTGGGAGAGACCGAGCGCCTGGACGCCCTCTCCCGCAGGGCCGTGCGCCGGATCGAGGAGACGACCCGCGGCGGCCGCGAGCTGCGGCTCAACCTGATGATCTCGTACGGAGGGAGGGAAGAGATCGTCCGCGCCGCGCGCAACTTGGCGGCGGAGGCGCGGGCCGGACGGCTCGCGCCCGAGTCCGTGGACGCCTCCCGCTTCTCCGCCGCCCTCTTCACCAAAGGCCTTCCGGACCCGGATCTCCTGATCCGCACTTCCGGCGAACTTCGGATAAGCAACTTCATGTTGTGGCAAGTGGCCTACACCGAGCTCCACATCTCGCCCGTGCTCTGGCCCGACTTCACCCGAGAAGACTTCTACGGGGCCTTGCTCGACTACCAGCGCCGCGACCGCCGCTTCGGCACGGTCACGACGGCGTGAGCCCGCCGCTTCGGCGTCGCCAATCGTCGGCCGATGTCGCCTGAGCTGCGTTCGCGGGTGTTCGTCGCAGTGGTCGGCCTTCCGCTGGGGTGCGGCGCCGCCTTCGTGGGGGGCTGGTTCTTGGCGGGCCTGGTCGCGTTCTTGGCGGCAGTGGCGGCCCACGAGTTCTACTCGCTGGCGTCCGCCAAGAGCGGACAGCCCTTGGGCTGGTTCGGCATCCCGGCCGCCGCGGTGCTGGTCTTGGCCGCCCAGCACGATCTCGTGTTCTCGGAGTGGGGCGGCCTGGCGCTGGCGCTTCTGATGGTGCTGGGACTGCTGACTTCCGCGGCGGTCGTCTTCAACCGACGCATCGAAGACGAGCCGCTCCTGTCGGCGTCGGCGACGGTCTCGGGAGCGCTCTACACCGGGGGCACGCTCTCGTTCGCGATCCTCCTCCGGAACCTGCCGGAGGCCCGGGGGACGTTTCCCGCCGAACCCTGGGAGGGGGCGCTCCTCCTGATCTTTCCCCTGTGGGTGACTTGGGCGGGGGACACTGCGGCGTACTTCGCCGGGCGAAAGCTGGGCCGAGTGCGCCTTGCCCCCCGCATATCGCCGGGCAAGACGGTGGAAGGCGGGATCGCCGGACTGGCCGGAGCGGTGGCCGCGGGTCTCGTCGCCGGCTTCGTGCTGGACGGGTACCGGAACTTCCCGGTGACTCCGCTGGCCGGCGCGGCCGTCGGCCTCTTGCTGGGCGTCGCGGGCCAAGTCGGCGACTTGGCGATCTCGGTCCTCAAGCGGGAAGCGGGCGTCAAGGACTCGGGCGCGCTGCTGCGCGGGCACGGGGGCGCGCTGGACCGCTTCGACGGACTCTTCTTCACGATCCCGCTGGCCTATGCGCTGATCCTCGTGATCCAGGTCCTGCCTTGACGCGACGGAGGGTGGCGGTCCTGGGGGCCACGGGTTCCGTGGGCATGACGACTCTGGACGTGGCCCGCCGGCACCCGGAGCGCTTCCAGGTGGCGGCCCTGGCCGCCGCGCGCTCGGTGGACAGGCTGGAAGCGCTCGCGGCGGAGTTCGGGGTCGCCCACGTGGCGGTGGCCGACCCGGCTGCGCTGGACGCCCGCGCCCCTGCGCGGGCCGGCTGGAGGTCGGGTCCACGCTCCGTCGAGGAGATCGCCCGCCTTGCCGAGGTGGAGATCGTGGTCAACGCGGTGGTGGGAGCCGCGGGGCTGCGGGCGACCCTGGCGTCCCTTGAAGCGGGGAAGCGCTGCGCGCTGGCCAACAAGGAATCCTTGGTGGCCGGCGGCGAGCTGGTGACGGCGGCGGCTCGCCGGGGCGGCGGGGAGCTGGTGCCCGTGGACAGCGAGCACTCGGCGATCCACCAGTGCTTGGCCGGCGCCGCGCCGAAGGACCTTCACCGGGTGATCCTGACCGCCAGCGGAGGACCGTTTCGCGACGCCTCGCCGGCGCGCCTGGAGGCGGCCGGCCCCGAGACGGCGCTCCGCCACCCCACTTGGCAGATGGGCGCCAAGATATCCATCGACTCGGCGACGCTGGCCAACAAGGCGCTCGAAGTGATCGAGGCCCACTTCCTCTTCGGCGTGCCCTACGAGCGGATCGAGGTGGTGATCCACCCCACCTCCGTGGTCCACTCCTTCGTCGAGCTCGTCGACGGCTCCGTGCTGGCGCAGCTGGGCGAGCCCACGATGGAGCTGCCCGTGCTCCACGCCCTCGTCTGGCCAGACCGGGCCGCCGATCCGGCGCTGCGCACCTTCGATCCACTGGCGTCGTCGCCCCTGGAGTTCGAGCCGGTGGACCGCCGGCGCTTCCCCCTCTTCGAGCTGGGCGTCTCGGCGGGCCGTGCTGGCGGTGCCGCGCCGGCGGTCTTCAACGCCGCCAACGAAGTCGCGGTCGAAGCGTTCCTCCGAAGACGGGTTACCTTTTCGGGCATGGCCCGGGTCGTGTCCGCCGCTCTGGAGGCGCTGGACGGGAGATCGGCCCACGACCTGGAATCGGTGCTCGATGCGGACGCGAGCGCTCGCCGCGTGGCAACGGCGGAAGTCGAGGCGACGGCCCGCCGGACCGGTTAGAGCTTCCCGCGAAGCAAAGGAGGAACGAAGATGACGATGGTCGTGGCGACGATAATCCTGCTGGGCGTGTTGATTCTAGTGCACGAGCTGGGCCACTTCTGGGCCGCGAAGGCCGTGGGAGTGGGCGTCGAGCGGTTCTCCATCGGTCTGGGACCCCGCTTGTGGGGCTTTACCCGAAAGGGAACCGAATACGTGGTCGCAGTCGTTCCGCTGGGCGGCTACGTGAAGATGCAGGGGATGAACGACGAGATGATGGAGCGAATCGAGGGCGGCGAGGCGTCCGAAGCTCCCCGGGAGCCCCACCCGGGCGACTTCGACGAAAAGCCCCTTTGGGCTCGGGCGTTCGTCATCTCCGCGGGCGTGATCATGAACATGCTGTTCGCGCTGGTGGTCTACACGGGCGTGTACGCGGTCTGGGGAAGCCAGGACTACGCCACGACCCGGGTCCAGGCAGTCGAGGCGGACTCGCTGCCCGCCGGCGCCGAGGCGCTTGCCGGGATCGCCCCGGGAGCCACCGTGGTCCGGGTGGGGTCCGAGACGCCCGAGTCGTGGGGCGCCCTCCTCGACGCCTTCGTCCACGCCCCGGAAGGCCCGCTTCAGGTCGTCACGGAGGAACCGTCGGCCGTCCTGCGGATCGACGGGCCTGCGAACGAAGCGGAACGCCGACGTCTGGCGGCGTCGCTGGAGATGTGGCTTCCCCCCAAGGTGGGCGCGATCGAGCGCGGAGGACCGGCGGCGACGGCCGGCTTGGAGGTGGGCGATGTGATCGCCAGCGTGGCCGGCGCCGAGGTGTCGAACTGGGGGGACCTGCAGCGGGAGCTGTGGGCGCGCCCCGGGGAGCGAGTGGAGCTGGGGGTGCGGCGGGGGGACGCGGGGCTGACCCGGGTCGCGGTGCTGGACGACGCGGAGGGCCCGGACGGCGAGCGGGTGGGTCTCCTCCGGGTCAGCTCGATGGTCGAGACCGTGGATATCCCGGTCGGGCCCGGCGAGGCCGTCGCCGCCGGAGTGGCCGAGACGGTGGGAACGACCGGCCTCATCCTCGGGTTTCTGGGCCGCCTCTTCACCATGGACGTGTCCCCGCGCGAGGTCGGCTCCATTGGCACCATCGCCGTCGTGTCGGGAAGGGCGGCGGAGGCCGGCATCTCCACCTACCTCCAGTTCATGGCCCTCTTCAGCATCAACTTGGCCGTCCTCAACATGTTGCCGATTCCGGTGCTGGACGGCGGCCACATGGTGTTCCTGGGCATCGAGCTGGTCCGAGGCCGGAAGCTGACCGTGAAGCAGCGCCTTCGCTGGAGCCAGGTCGGCCTCGTGGTGGTGCTGGGAATCATGGCGTGGGCCATCGGAAACGACGTGCTGCGCTTCTTCGGGCTGTAGAGCCCTCCGCCCCAGGCCGGCGGACGGCGGCGGGTGCGGCGCCGGCGCGTCAGAAGAGCGAGAACTGGACGGGAGCGGCTGCGCGCCGAAGCGCGGCCAAGTCGAGCCAAGCGGTGGGCTCGTGCGCCGGCGCCACCTCCACCAGCCCTCGGTAGCCCTTGGACCGAAGGACGGCGTCGACGGCGGTTCGGGCCAGCGCGGGGGTGTTGGACTCCTCGGAGAGGTGAGCGAGCACCACCGCCGACAGCCTGGGGCCGAAGACCTCGCCGACGAAGGCGGCCGCCGCTTGATTGGACATGTGGCCGTGGCTCGAAGCGATCCTGGCCTTGACGGCGGCCGGATACCCGGCGGACCACAGAAGCACCTCGTCGTGGTTGGCCTCGACGATCAGCCCGTCGCATCCGCGCAGCGCGTGCTTGACTTGCGCCGTGGGCCGGCCAAGGTCGGTGGCGACGCCCAGGCGAAGGCCGCTCGTCTGTTCGACCAGGGCGAGCGCCACCGGCTCGACGGCGTCGTGGACCGTGACGAACGGTTCGATCAGCACGTCGCCCACCGTGAAGGGGTGGCCGGGGCGATAGGTGGCCACGTCTTCGGTTCCCCGGAGGAGCTTCGCGCACGCGCGTCGGGTCGCGGCGGTCATCAGCAGCCGGGTGCCGTGCGCCCGGGCGAACACGCCTGCGCCCCGCACATGGTCCCCGTGCTCGTGGGTCACCAGAATGGCGGCCAAGTCGCCGGGGGAGGCGCCGAGCACGGCCAAGCGCTTGCCCAGCTCCCGGCCGCTGAACCCGGCGTCCACGAGGATGCGCGTCGACCCGGCGGCCACCAGGGTCGAGTTGCCGCCGCTCCCGCTTCCCAGCACCGAGAAGCGCACCTGGGTCAGCCTGGGCGCGAACGGCCGGCGGGGCGCCCCGCCGCGGACGTCCTCCCGCGCAGGAAGGCGGTCTCGGCGAAGGCGCGACGGTAGAGACCGCGCATCCCGTCGGAGAGCTCCACGCCCCGCCGCGCCATCGCCCGCTCCGCCGTGGCCAGGAACCGCTCGACGTCGTGCTCCGCGGCGCCGCTCCCCGCGCCCCAGGAGAAGGGAGGCACGTACTTGGGGGCCAAGCCGCCCCCGAAGAGGCAGGAGCCGGCCTCCACGACCGAGCCGGTGTTCAGCAGCGTGCCGATCGCGGTCCGCACATGGTCGCCGAGGAGGCATCCGGCCTTGAGAAGTCCGGTGTCGACGACCCGGTCCCGGACGCGGGCGCGAACGAGGCCGTAGCTGTTCTTCAGGTCCGAGTTCGTGGTCATCGCGCCCAGGTTCGCCCAGCGCCCGACGATCGAGCGGCCCAGAAACCCGTCGTGGGCCTTGTTCGCGAAGCCCAGGACCACCGTGGACTCGACCTCGCCGCGGACCTTGCAGCACGGCCCCAGGCTGGATGCGGACACGGAGCCGCCGAGGACGGTCGTGCCAGCTCCGGCGTAGAACGGCCCCGCGACCCGCGAGTGGGCGCGCACATGGACGTCCGCTTCCAGGACGATCGGGCCGGCAGTGGCGTCCAGCACGACGCCGGGTTCCACGACCGCCCCTTCGCCGAGGGCGATTCGGCCGCTGCCGAGACGATGGACCGACGCGGGCGGGTCGGTCTCGGCGAACCGTGCCGCGTCCGCGCGGATCCTGTCCTCGTTGGCGTCCATCAGCTCCCAGGGCGAGCGCAGCAGCCGTCCTGCCACGGGCACGGTCGGCCAGTCGGGGTAGAGGCCGGCGGTCAGCCGCCGGGGGAATGGCGTCCCGGGAGGCAGCCACGCGCCCGCCGTCGCGGCGCCGATGGGAGAACCGCCCGCCGCCGCGGCGGGGAACGGCCCGTCCGGGGCTTCCTCTTCGCCGCCTCGGCGGTGGGCGGCCAGCAGGAGCGGGCGGTCGCCCAGCCGGCGCAGGAGTTCGTCGCGAAAGCCGCCGCCGGCGTCGGGAACGAAACGGCTGGAAAGCACGAGACGCCCGCCGTCCGCGCCCACCTCGGCGCCCGTCGCCCAGGGCGGGACCCCCTCTTCCCGGAAGCCCGCCATTCTCGAGTCCGCCACATGACCCTCGCACGCTCGGCCGAGCGCCCGCTCGGCTCGGGCCCGCAGGGTCTCCGTGCCGAAGAGGAGCTCGCCCACCGGGCGCGTGAGGGCGAAGGGAAGCCAGCATCGTGCTTCCTGGTCGTCAAGAACAAGTAGGTGAAACATCGTCAACTACAATCTAAATCATCATTTAGATCGACTTGATTCAAGTATCGCTTTATATTGGCGGATTCGCTCCTGGGGATGACCAGGGTCACCTCGCCGGCCCGCGCCACCAGGAGGTCGCTCACTCCCGCCACCACCACGCGGCCCGACTCGGCGAAGACGATGTTTCGCCGGGCCTCGGCGGTCTGCACGTCGCCGTGGCAGACGTTGCCCGATGCATCGGCCTGCCTGATCCTCGCCAGGGCCTCCCAGCTGCCCACGTCCTCCCACTCGAACGTGGCGTCGATCGAGCCCACCCGACGGCTCCGTTCCAGCACCGCCACGTCCACGGCCGCCGTCCCGGCGTCCCGGAAGTAGGAGGCCGCGTCGCCCCGCTCCAGATGGGGCAGGGCGCGGGCGATCTTGGGCGCTTGGGCCTCCACCTCGGCGAGGAAGGTCTTCACCGGCCAGACGAAGATCCCCGTGTTCCATCGGTACCCCTTCTCGACGTACCGGGCGGCGGCTTCGGCGCCGGGCTTCTCCACGAAGGAGCGCACGCGGTACGCCCGGTGTCCCTCGGGCGCGGGCAGGAGCTCGCCGGGCTCGAGGTAGCCGTAGCCGGTCTCGGGCCGATCGGGAGGCGCCGCAACGGTCACCAGCAAGCGTTCCTTCCTCGCCAGCTCCACGCCCGCCGCCAGGACTTCCCGAAACGCCGCGTCCGGTCGAACGGCCGCGTCGGCGTGAAGGGAGACGTGCACGGCTTCGGGGTCGGCTCGGGCGATCTCCCAGGCCGCGCGCACCAGCGCCGAGGCGGTGCCCCCGCCCGGAGGAGGCTCCGTCAGAAAGGAAGCTCGGTCGAGCCCGGCGGCCGCTTGCAGCGGCTCGACCAGCTTCTCTTGGGTGAGAACCTTGACCCGCTCCGGCGGCACGAACCCCCGCAACCGATTCAGGGTGTCCACCAGAAGCGGGTTGGGGCTGGCCAAGGGCAGGAGCTGCTTGGGCCGCTCGGGCGTGCTCAGGGGCCAGAACCGGGATCCCGCGCCGCCGGCGAGTATCGTCACCCAAGCGTCGAGCCGGGATGTCACGAAGCACCTCCGCGTGGTCGAGGCGGCCGCCGACAGCGACCGGGCGCCGAAGCCGCCGGCGTCGCCGGAAGCCGCGCGTCTCCGGGCCGGCGAGCCCGGCCTCCGAGACTACTCTTGGGCGCCTGGACATTCAAGTTCGGCTTCCCCAGCAACTCGAGCCGGCTTCGCCAGTGTCGGACCGAGGCGCGGCGAACCCGTGCAGGCGGCCGGGACCCTGTGGACGGTCTCGAAGCGCTCGACGCCGGGCCGGCGGAGCCCGCGTGCGCAGTTGGGACCTTGTACGGCTCCGGGTCGCGGACTTCTTGTTGGCGGCGAACCGCGCGCAGGCGGCCGGGACGCCTGGAACAGACCCGGATACGGGAACATCAACCGGCGAACCGCGCGCACGCGGCCGAGACGCCGATTCGGAGATCGTCGGCAGTGTTGACCGGCATGGCGCCGGCGGCTAGCATCGAGGACATGAGGTTACGCAGCTTCCTTGTCGCGGCCGTGGCGGGGGCCGTCCTGCCGGCCGCTTGCAGCGACGACCCCTTCGCCGTGCGCTGGGAGGCGAACCCCGACACGGTTCGTCTCTTCGCCCTCTCCCACCCGACGCCCAACCTGCACTCGGCCTTCGACTTCTTCCCGCGGACTCCGGTCCGGGTCGAGGCTCCGACGACGGGGCGCTCGTGGGACTTGGCCGTGGACGTCCGGGACGGCGCGTTCGTGTGGTTGCCGCCGGGCGCCTTGGGGATCGTCTCCCAGTCGGGGGTGGCCACGCTGGACGGCGAGACATTTCTCTCCGCCGAGCAGGCGCCGGCCGACAGGTCGGAGTACGTCTCCGACGCGCCTGTGCCCATCGCTGCGGGACAGGTGTACGCCGTCCGCACCCGGCGCCATCCGGGCCTCTTCGGCACCCAGTGCAACTACTACGGAAAGATCGAGCCGCTGGTGGTCGACGTGGCCGCGAGGACGATCGTCTTCCAGTTCGACGTGAGCGGCGCCTGCAACAACCGCAGCTTGGTTCCACCGGACTGATCCTCGGTGCTGGACATCGGGCGCGTGCGCCGCGACGCCGCCGGCGTGTCCGAGGCGCTGACGCGAAGAAAGCTGTCCGAGGCGCCCGAACGGATCGAAGCGCTGCGGGCAAGGGACTCGGCGCGGCGCGAGGCCCTTTCCCGGGCCAACGTCCTGAGGGCCGAGCGAAACCGGGTCTCCAAGGAGATCGGCGCGGCCAAGCGACGGGGCGAGGACGCCGAGGCCGAGATCGCCCGCATGAAGGAGGTCGGGGACCGCATCCAGGCGCTGGACGCGGTCGTGGCCGCTGCGGACGAATGGGTCGCCGCGGAGCTGGCGGGCATCCCCAACCTCCCGGACCCCCGGGTGCCCGAAGGGGACGATTCGGCCAACCGCGTCGTCCGGGAGTGGGGGACGCCAAGGCCGGCGCCGGGCCCCGGCCGGCCTCATTGGGAGATCGGCGAGTCGCTGGGGATACTGGACCTGAAGCGGGGCGCCAAGATGTCGGGCTCCGGCTTTCCCGTCCTGCGGGGCAAGGGCGCGGCGCTGCAGCGGGGGCTGGTGGACTGGATGATCCGCCTTCACGCGGAAGAGCACCGATACACGGAAGTGCGCGTCCCCTACTTGGTGACCGAGGACGCGATGACGGGCACGGGCCAGCTTCCCAAGTTCGCCGACGAGTCCTACGCGACCCGTCGGGACGGGCTTTGGCTCATCCCCACGGCCGAGGTCCCCGTCACCAACCTGCACCGGAACGAGATCCTGGCGGGGCGATCGCTGCCCCGAAAGTACGTGGCCTACTCGCCCTGCTTCCGACGGGAAGCCGGGGCGGCCGGCAAGGACACGAGAGGACTGCTGCGGGTTCACCAGTTCGACAAGGTCGAGCTGGTCCGCTTCGAGTCGCCCGAGGAAAGCGGCGCCGCGCTGGACGAGCTGGTGGGGGAAGCGGCCCGAACCCTGGAGCTGCTGGGCTTGCCGCACCGGGTCGTCCTCCTGGCCAGCGGCGACCTGGGCTTTTCCGCCTCCATGACCTACGACCTGGAAGTGTGGGCGCCGGGCGTGGAGAGATGGCTGGAGGTGTCCAGCTGCTCCACCTTCACCGACTTCCAGGCCCGGCGAGCGAAGATCCGCTTCCGCCCGTCCCCGGGCGCCGGCGCCGAGTTCCTGCACACCCTCAACGGATCGGCGCTGGCGCTGCCCCGAGTGGTGGCCGCCCTTCTGGAGACGGGCCAGCAGGACGACGGCTCGGTGCGGCTCCCGGAGGTCCTGGAATCCGTCCTGGGCTTCATCGAGATCGACGCCGAGGAGTAGCGGGGCGTGACCGCCGCCACGTCGCGGACCTGGCCCGCGGCCCTGGGGCTCCTCTTCATCGTGCTGATGGCTTGGTACATCGTCTACACCGCCGAGATCGTGCGGTCGCGGCAGGCCGACGCCGAGACCTTCACCCGCATCTACGCGGAGGTGCAGCAGGGGCTGACGAGTCCCGAGCCGGGAGCGGAGCTGGCCGCGCTGGCGCGCCTGCAGCAGCTCCTGGTCGAGCTTGGCGTGCCCTTCGTCGTCACCACCGAGCCGGGGGGACTCTACTACACCTCGGCAAACCTTCCTTTCCCCGTCTCTTCGCCGCCGACGCCCGACGAAGAGGAACGGATACTCCAGTACGCAAGGGAGGTGCTCGACGCCCGCAACTCGCCGGTCGGCGACGCGGGCAGCCAGCTGGTGCACTACGGGATCACCTCCGAAGCCGCCCGCCTCCAGTGGATGCCCTTCCTGTGGGCGGCGGGTCTCCTCATCACCGTGCTCCTGGCCGTCACCGTCTTTCGCTACCAGCGGAGGGCGACGACGGAGCAGGCGTGGACGGCGATGGCGAGGGAGCTGGCCCACCAGCTGGGCACCCCCATCAGCTCCTTGCAGGGATGGGCCGAGCTGCTGGGGCTCCCGGCCCAGGACCGCCCCGGCCGGATGACCAGGAAGGAGATCGCCGCCGCCATCGAGGAGGACATGCTGCGGCTCGAACGGGTGAGCCGCCGCTTCGAGCTCATAGGCAGGGACTTGGAGCTGGGTCGCGTCTCCCTTCGGGACGTGATCGGGGAGCTCCGGGGGTACATGGAGGCCCGTCTGCCCCGGCTCGGCCCGGGCGTCGCGCTCCACGTGGACGTGCCCGAGGACCTGCCGGACGTCCAGGGCCACCAAGTCCTGCTGGCCTGGGCGCTGGAGAATGTGGTCAAGAACGCCCTGGACGCGGTGGCGGGGACGGGCGGCTCGATCACCATCTCGGCGCGCCCGGCCGAGGGGCGCTGGGTGGTGCTCTGGATACGGGACACGGGGCCGGGCGTTTCCGCCGAGATCCGGGACCGGATATTCGATCCGGGGGTGACCACCAAGTCGAGCGGATGGGGCGTGGGCCTGACGCTCGCTCGACGGATCGTGGAGAGCGTCCACGGAGGGCGGATCGAACTGCTGGACGGGTGGGAGCGGGGCGTTACGTTCCAGGTCCGGCTCCCCCGGGCATCCGGCTCCTGACCGGCTCGGGCCGCCCTCCGAAGCGTCGTCGCCGAGCCCCGCCGCCTCTCCCGGTCCATGTCGAAACACCGCATCGACGCCGGCGTCGCCCTCAACCCGGAGCAGCGGGAGGCCGTCGAGCACCTTGAAGGTCCCGCCCTCGTCCTGGCGGGGGCGGGCTCGGGCAAGACGCGGGTCCTCACAACGCGCATCTGCCGCTTGGTGGCGGAGCACGGGGTGCCTCCGTGGAGGATCATGGCGGTCACCTTCACCAACAAGGCGGCCGGCGAGATGCGCGAACGCGTGACGGCCATGCTGGACGCCGACCCCCGGGGGATCTGGCTGGGCACCTTCCACGCCCTCGGCGCCCGGATGCTCCGACGCCACGCCGTTCTCGCGGGCCTCCGCCCCACCTTCTCGATCCTCGACGCGGAGCAGTCCCTGCGACAGGTCAAGCGCGCGGCAGCCGACGCGGGCCTGGACCCGAAGCGCTGGTCGCCCAAGGGGTTCCGGACGCACATCTCTACCGCCAAGAACCAGCTGGTGGGCCCTGCCGCCTTCGAGCGCGACCACGGACTCGACCACGACCTCGTGCTCCGCAACACGGCGCGGGTGTACCCCGTCTACCAAGCCGCGCTTCGAGAGCAGAACGCGGTGGACTTCGACGACCTTCTGGCGCTGCCGGTCCGTCTTCTGGAGAACAACGCCGAGCTGCTGGCGGGGTACCGGGAGCAGTTCGCCTTCCTGCTGGTGGACGAGTACCAGGACACCAACCACGCCCAGTTCCGGCTGCTGGAGCTTCTGGCCGGGCAAGGAGGCAACTTGATGGTGGTGGGCGACGACGACCAAAGCATCTACGGCTGGAGGGGCGCCGACATCCGGAACATCCTCGACTTCGAGAAGGGCTTCCCGGGCGCCAAGACCGTCAGGCTGGAGCGCAACTACCGCTCCACCGCGGTGATCCTGTCGGCCGCCAACGCCGTCATCCGGCAGAACCGCGACCGCAAGCCCAAGACCCTTCGCACCGACCGCGCCCAGGGTCCGCCCGTGACCTGCCTGGAAGCTGCGGACGAGGTGGACGAAGCGGCGTGGATCCCCGCCGAGATCGAGCGCGCGATGCTTGCGGACCCGCAGCTGGACCACAAGGACTTCGCGGTTCTCTACCGCACCAACGCCCAGGCCCGGGCCATGGAGGACGGGTTCCGCCGACGGGGCGTGCCCTACCAGGTCGTCGGCGGCGTGCGCTTCTACGAGCGCCGGGAGGTGCAGGACGTCCTGGCGTACCTTCGCCTGATCTCCAACCCCCGGGACCGGGACGCCTTTGCGCGCGTGGCCAACTACCCCAGGCGGGGCGTTGGACGCGTGAGCCTCGAGCGGCTGGGGGCCTTCGCCGCAGGGTCGTCCATCACGCTTCTGGAGGCCGCGGCGGAGGCGGCCCGGGCACCGGGAGTTCCCCCTGCGGGCAGGCGCGGACTGGTCGAGTTCGCCGGCTTGGTCCGCAGGTACTCGGCTCGGGCCGCCGCCACGTCGGTGGGGCAGCTGCTGGAGGAGCTGGTCGACGAGCTGGGCCTGCTCGCCGTGCTCCGCGACGAGGGGCCGGACGGCGAAGACCGGGCCGACAACGTGCGGGAGCTGGTGGCGGGCGCCGGCGACTTCCAGGCCGAGCTGGAGGACGACGAGGACCGGGACGCCTTCACCGACCTGGACCTCTTCCTGCAGCAGGTGGCGCTGGTGGCCGACGTGGACCGCCACGACCCCGACGCCGACGCCGTCGCTCTCATGACGCTCCACAGCGCCAAGGGACTGGAGTTCCCCGTCGTCTTCATCAGCGGCATGGAGGAAGGCCTCTTCCCCCTGGCCCGTTCCTACGACGAACGCCGGCTGCTGGAGGAGGAGCGACGGCTGTTCTACGTGGGAGCGACCCGCGCCCGGGAGAAGCTCTACCTGACCCACGCCCGGCGCCGGCGCAGGGCCGGCGAGGTCGCCTTCAGCCCCCTCTCCAGCTTCGCAAGCGTCTTGACCGGCGACCTGGAGACCAAGACCACGCCCCAAGCGCCTTCGCGAGGGCGGGCCGGGCGGCAAGGCTTCGGCGGCGCCGTCGCGGATTGGCGAGGGCGGACGGCAGGACGGACGGAGCGGGGGGGTTGGGCGGGACGGACGGCCCACGGGGACGAGGAGTTCGACCAGGACCGTCCCAGCTACCGGAAGGGCGAAGGGGTCGTGCACGAGACCTTCGGCTCCGGCACCATCGTCGAGCTGGCGGGCTTCGGCCGCGACCTCAAGGTGGTGGTGGACTTCGGCGATGCGGGACGGAAGAAGCTGCTGGTGCGCTACGCCGGACTGCAGAAGGACTACTTCTGACCCGTCCCGCCGTCTGCTTCCGCGCCGCGTTCCGCGCCGTCGATCCGGCCGCCGCCCGGCGGGGCGTCGCCGTCCATGCCGTGGGTCCGCGGGCCGCCGGCGCGCGGCGCGGAGTCGCCTTCCAGGCCGGCGGTTCCCGGGTTGCCGTCGCCCGCCGCGTCGTCGGCCTCGCCAGATTCGGGCGCGTCGGCGGCCTGGGCGGCTTCGGGCGCCGCGCTCCCCTTGCTCGCCCGCTGCAGCAAGCCGGCCCCGCGCCGGAAGATCCGCAGCTTCGCCGCCGCGTCGAGCACCGCCTCCTCCGCCTCGGACTGGATCAAGTCCAGGAGCGCCGAGAGCTCGGCCAGCCGCTTCCGCAGGTGGAGCGCGGCGTCGTCCAGCCCGCCGGCGATCCCTCCCAGCGCGCTGGTGGCCCGCACCACTTCGGATCGGACGGCCTCGGCGGCCCGGTCCAGGTTCCGCGCCGCGCTCGCCGCGTGCCGCAGGAGGGGCTGGGCGTCCTCGGTGGTCTCGGCCACGAACTTGCTCCAGCCCTTGGAGAGCTTTCGGAGCTCGCCCAGCACGAGGACCAGCACGACCAGGACGGCCACGAAGAGCGCGGCCAAGCCGACCAGGACCCAGCCGGCCGCCGATTCCAGGGCGCCCCGCGCGAGTGCGACGACGACGGTGTCTTGAGGCATCCTCCGAAGCTACAAGCGCCGCGGGGAATTCGGTATCTTGCCCGTCATGCCTACGTTCGTGGTCGCCGGCGGCCGCCGGCTGAGCGGATCCGTCCGACCAGCGGGGAACAAGAACGCCGCCTTGCCCGTCCTGGCGGCCACCCTCATGTCGGGAGAACGGGTCGTCGTTCGCAACGTGCCCCGAATCCGCGACGTGCTCACTCTGTTGGAGATCATGGAGTCGCTGGGGGCCCGCGTCGCCTGGACCGGCCCCAACGCCGTCGAGGTGAACGCCGCCGACGTGGCGGCCGAGCGGCCCGACCGGGCCCTGGCCGAGCGGATTCGCGCCTCCGTTCTCCTGGCCGGTCCCCTCCTGGCCCGCTTCGGCAAGGTCTCCCTCCCGCCTCCCGGGGGGGACGTGATCGGCCGCCGCCGACTGGACACCCACCTCTTGGCCTTTCAGGCCCTGGGCGGATCGGTGGACGCCTCCGGCGACCTGACGGTGGAAGCTCCGGTGCTGAGGGGCGCCGACGTCTTCCTGGACGAGCCGTCGGTCACCGCCACCGAGAACGCGGTCATGGCGGCGACGCTCGCCGAGGGCGAGACCACGATCCGCAACGCCGCGGCGGAGCCCCACGTGCAGGACCTCTGCCGGCTCCTCAACGCCATGGGGGCGCGGGTCGGCGGCATCGGCAGCTCCACCTTGGTCGTGCACGGCGTGTCCGAGCTGGGCGCCGCCGACTTCGAGATCGGCTCCGACCACATCGAGACCGGGTCGTTCATCGGTCTGGCCGCCGTCACCAAGAGCCTGCTGGTGATCGAAGAGGCTCCGGTCGAGCACCTGGACTCGACCTTGCTGGGCTTCCGCCGGCTGGGCATCGAGTGCCGAGTCGACGGGCGAAAGCTGGTGGTCGACGGCCGCGCCACGCCCGAAGTCCGCATGGACGCCTTCGGACACGTGCCCAAGGTGGACGACGGGCCGTGGCCCGCGTTCCCCGCCGACCTCACCTCGATCGCTGTGGTGGCCGCCACCCAGGCCAGAGGATCGGTCCTGATCCACGAGAAGATGTTCGAGTCGCGGATGTTCTTCACCGACAAGCTGGTGAGCATGGGCGCCCGCATCATCCTCTGCGACCCGCACCGGGTGATCGTGATCGGACCCGCGGCGCTGCGCGGCGGCGTCGTGGAGAGCCCCGACATCCGGGCCGGCATGGCGATGCTCATCGCCGCCCTCGGCGCCCGCGGCACGAGCCGCATCCGCAACGCCGGCCAGATCGAGAGGGGCTACGAGCGGATCGACGAGCGGCTGGGAGCCCTTGGGGCCGAGATCGAGAGGATCGAGTAGCCGGGGCTCGACTGCAAGCCCTTTTTCGGCTATCCTACTTGTGCTGGCGGGGCCGCTCGCGCGGTCCCTTGGAAGTGGGGGAGAGGGCGGCCCCTGCTTTTTTTGTCCCGTCTACCCGGGGGAGCAGCACATGGCGACAAGCCGCGACACGAAGCCGGACCGGTTGGAGGTGCAGGCCCGAATGGAGGAACGGCTCTCCGGCCTGGGCTACGACTTGGTGCAGCTGGAGTGGGCGGGATCGTCGCGACGTCCCGTGCTGCGGCTGCGCATCGAGCGCTCCGCCCTCGACCGGCCCGTCTCCGTGGGAGACTGCACCAAGGTGAGCCGAATCCTTGAGCCCTGGCTGGAAGCCGAGGCCAAGATGCCGGGAAGGTACGTGCTGGAGGTCTCGTCGCCGGGCCTGAACCGACCCCTCGCAAAGGACCGGGACTTCGACCGGTTTCGAGGACGGCGCGTTGCGGTGAGGGGCCGAGAAGCGCTCTGCGGTCGGGCGCTCCGGCTGGAAGGAGAGCTGCTGGGCCTCGCGGGAGACGAGAACGGCGCCGCCGCGATCCGTCTGCGCCTGGGCGAGGGCGACGAAGTCGAAGTTCCCAGGTCGAAGGTGGAGGCCGCCCACTTGGTTCACCAATGGAGGACGCCATGATCGACTCGGGCCAGGTCCTTGCCGCTTTCCGCGAGATCGCCGCTTCCAAGAGCCTCGAGCCGGAGGAAGTCAACGAGCTGATCCGAGACGCGATCCACGCGGGCCTTGCGCGGATATACGGTCCCAACGTCGATGCGGAGATCACGATCGACGACGTGGCGGGAGAGATCGAGATGGTCGTCCTCAAGCGCGTGGTCGAGGCGGTCGAGGACCCGGCGACGGAGACCTCCCTGGACGAAGCGCGCTGGGACGACGAGACGTACGAGGTCGGCGACGTGATGGAGATCCCCGTCGAGTTCTCGCAGTTCGGGCGCAACGCCGTGACGGCGGCAAAGCAGCGGATCGTGCAGCTGGTCCGCGAAGGCGAGCGGCAGCGCATCCGCGACGAGTACTCGGGGCGAGTCGGCGAGCTTCTCTCGGGCCAAGTCCAGCAGATCGAACGGGGGAAGCTGGTCCTCATCCTGAACCGCTCGCGGGATGCCGAGGCGGTCATTCCGTGGAAGGAGCAGAATCCCCGCGAGCGCTTTCGCCAAGGCGAGTCGATCCGCGCCGTGCTCAAGAAGGTCGAGGAGACGACCCGCGGCCCGCGTCTGATCCTGTCGCGCGCCGATCCCCTCTTCGTGGCTTCGCTCTTCAAGCTCGAGGTGCCGGAGATCTACCAGGGAATCGTCGAGATCAAGGAGCTGACCAGGGAGGTGGGAGGAAGGACCAAGATCGCCGTCCACAGCCGGGACGAGTCGATCGACCCGGTGGGCGCCTGCGTGGGGCTGAAGGGCTCCCGCGTGCAGGCCGTGGTCTCGGAGCTCGGGGGCGAGAGGATCGACATCGTGCCGTGGCACCCCGAGCCCGAGATCTTCGCCCGTCGCGCGCTGGCGCCGGCGCGGGTGGCGAAGGTGGTCTCCGACGCGGAGCGTCAGGTGATCACCGCCATCGTGGACGAAGACCAGCTCTCGCTCGCAATCGGCAGGAACGGCCAGAACGTGCGCCTCGCTTCCCAGCTGATCGGCTGGCAGATCGACCTCTACGGCTCCCGGGAGTGGGTGGACAGAGGGTCGGACATGTCGATCTTCGCCGACGCCGGCGAGGAGTCCTACGAGACCTCCGACTTTCCGCTGACCGAGCTGGCCCTGGACGACGGCACGCTGACGGCCCTCAAGGGAGCGGGCCACGACAGCTTCCGGGACATCATCGACTTGGGCCGGACCGACTTCCTGGCCATCGACGGCATCACCGAGGAAGCGGCCTTGGACCTGGTCGCCCTGGTCGACGAACTGACTGCCGTCGCCTCGAGTCCGGCCACGGCCGAAGGCGATCCGGCAGGCGCGGCGGCCGGCAGCGGCGAAGATGCGGACGGATCGTAGGGCCGCGGGCACGCGAAGGAGGACGGCGCCGTGCGGGTGAAGGAGCTCGCGGTCGACCTCAAGGTCGCGCCCGACATGCTGCTCCGGTTCCTGAGGGACTCCGGCGTTCGGGTCGGCAACCCCGACGCCCCCCTGGCCGACGCCGACGTGGCCCGGATCCGAACTCGCCTCGAGCGGGAGCGCAGGGCCGGGCGCGGGAGCGCGGCGGAGGTCATGAAGGCGGCGGTGCGGGCCAGCAAGCCGACGAGCCGTCGCCGTCGCCCGCCGCGCAGGTCCAAGGCGGGAGCGTCGGCGGCGCAGCGCAGCGCCCGCCGAGCCCCCGACGCCCAGCCGTCCGAGGCTCCTCCGGAGGCGGCCCCGACCGCGAGTGCGGCACCCGAAGCTGCCGCGCCCGAAGACGAGGCCGCGGCGCGCGCGGAAGCGGTCGCCCCGTCTGAAGCGGCTGCGCCCGTCGACGGGGCGCCGAAGACCGAAGCCGCTCCCGCCGACGGCTCCGTCGCGTCCACCTCTTCCGAGGAAGCCGCGGCTCCGACCGAACCGCCTACGCCCGGTCCGCCGTCGGCCCGGCCGGGACGGGCCCAGCGGAAGGTCGAGACGGCGACCGAGGAGGAGTCCGCCAAGGAAGCCACCGATTCCGGGGCGGCAGCGGTTTCGGTCACGCCTTCGCCGCCCTCCGAGGGGCCGCGTCCGCCCTCGGAAAGTCCCTCCGCGCCGGAGGCCGGCGCCGCAGCTCCTCCTCCGCCTCCGCCGCAAGCCGCCGCGCCCGGCGCCGCTCTCCCGGCCGCCAGACCGGCGCCGGCGCGCGAAGGGGCCCCCAGGAAGCCTGCCCGCGTGGCCGACGGACCCAAGCCGGCCGCCAGCGCGGGACCGGGCGGCAAGGTGCGCATCCAGGCCGAGGGCTACACGTCCGACGGCCGCAAGAAGCAGAAGCGGAAGAAGGGCAGGCGCCGGCCGGCCGCGGACCGACTTGCCGCCAAGGAGAACGTCCAGCGGGTGCTGGCCGAGATCAAGGGCGGCCGCAAGAGAACGCGGAAGGGAAAGGCGGCGCTGGCGACGGAAAAGGAGATGCGGGCCGCCGCCGAGGAGAGGGCCGCCGAAGCCCTCGCCGCCGAGGCCAAGCAAGTTCGGGTCAACGAGTACCTCACCGTCGCCGAGCTGGCCGAGCTGATCAAGACGCCGCCCACCGAGATCATCGGGTCGGCCTTCAGGAACATGGGCCTCATGGTGACGATCAACCAGCGTCTCGACTTCGACCAGATCGAGCTGCTGCTCGAAGGCTTCGGCTTCGTCGCCGTCCGAGAGACCGACTACGCCCCGGGGCCGGAGGCGCAGGACGAGGACGACCCGGCGGACCTCCGTCCCCGACCGCCGGTGGTCACGGTCATGGGGCACGTGGACCACGGCAAGACGCGACTGCTGGACCGGATTCGAGACACCAACGTCGTGGCGGGCGAGGCCGGTGGAATCACCCAGCACATCGGCGCCTACCACGTCGAGATGGAAGGGGACCGCACCATTTCCTTCTTGGACACGCCCGGCCACGCCGCCTTCACCGCCATGCGGGCCCGCGGCGCCGAGCTTACGGACTTGGTGGTGCTGGTCGTGGCGGCGGACGACGCGGTCATGCCCCAGACCGTGGAGGCGATCAGCCACGCGAAGAACGCCGGCGTGCCGATGGTGGTGGCGGTCAACAAGATCGACCTCCCCGCCGCCGACTCCGCCCGGGTGAAGCAGACCCTTCTGCAGCACGGCGTGACCGCCGAGGAGTTCGGCGGCGACACCATGGTGGCCGAGGTGTCGGCCAAGACCGGCCAGGGAATGGACGACCTGCTGGAGAAGATCGTCCTCCAGGCCGAGCTGCTGGAGTTGACCGCCAACCCTGCGCGGGAGGCCGCGGGCACCATCGTCGAGGCCGAGCTGGACGTGGGGAAGGGACCCCTTGCGACGGTCCTGGTCCAGAAGGGCACGCTTCGGGTGGGCGACAGCTTCGTGGCGGGGCTGCACGACGGTCGCGTCCGAGCCCTCCTCGACGAGCGCGGCAACGCGGTGGACGAAGCGGGTCCGGGAATCCCGGTCCAGATACTTGGCTCGTCGGGCGTGCCGCGAGCCGGCGACGCCTTCCAGGTCATGGATTCGGTCGACGCCGCGTCGGTCGCCGGGGCCAGGCGGCGGCTGGATCGGGAGAAGCAGCTTCGGATCAAGGAGCAGGGCATCAATCTGGGCGACTTCTCGCAGCTGCTCGCCGCCGGCAAGACCGGAGTCCTGCGGGTGGTCATCAAGGGCGACGTGGACGGCTCCGTGCAGGCGCTCTCCGACTCGCTGGAGCAGCTCTCCACCGACGAGGTTCGGGTCGAGATCGTCCACAGGGGCGTAGGGGCCGTCAACGAGTCCGACGTGATGCTCGCCCTGACCGCGGGCGCCGTGATCATCGGCTTCCGGGTCCGTCCCGACACGGGCTCCCGCCAGTCGGCGGCCCGGAAGAAGGTGGACATCCGCATCTACGAGATCATCTACGAGGCTGTGGACGACGTGAAGAACGCCCTCGAAGGCCTCCTGGCGCCGGAGCGGCGGGAGAGCGTGGTGGGCGCGGCCGAGATCCGGGTCGTCTTCAAGATCAAGGGCGTGGGCACGATCGCGGGCAGCTTCGTCACCGACGGGGTCATGCGTCGCAGCGGCCAAGCTCGGGTGATTCGCGACGGGGGCGTCGTCTACGAGGGCGAAGTCTCTTCCCTGAAGCGCTTCAAGGACGACGTGCGGGAGGTGAAGGAAGGCTTCGAGTGCGGCATCGGGATCGCCAACTTCAACGACGTGAAGGTGGGCGACGTGATCGAGACGTACCGCGTCGAGGAGTTCGCCCGCACCCTTGCCGTCGCGGGACAGAGCTGAAGGCTCCTTCCCGGCGGTGGTCGTCACAGTGTCCACATGGGATCTGCTCCTCCCCGGCGCCGCGTCCCTCAAGGAGAAGAGGTCCGTCGTCCGTTCGCTCAAGGACCGCCTCGGCAGGATGAACGTGTCCGTGGTGGAGTCGGGCCTTCAGGACCAGCGCAATCGTGCCGTGCTTTCGGTCGCGTTCCTGGCGGCCCACAACTCGCAGGCCGACTCGGTCCTCGCCTCGGTGGACCGGCTCGTGGCCGACGCCCGAGGGGTCCGGGTCGCGGGAAGTTCCGTGGAGCGGTTCTGATGTCGCGCCGTCGCGTTCGCCTAGGCGAGCAGCTGCGCCGGGAGCTGTCCACGAAGATCGCGACGATCGTGCGGGACCCGGGGGTGGGCCCGCTCGCAATCACCGACGTGGAGGTGACCGAGGACCTCTGGCTGGCCCGGGTCTACGTCGCGCCTCAAGGAACGCCGGAGGAGCAGGAGCGGACGATGACCGCCCTGGCCCGCTCCGCCTCTTTCCTGCGCTCGGTCTTGGCCCGGGAGCTCCGCGTGCGGAGGATGCCCGAGCTGCGCTTCCTGCGGGACGACTCCGCCGAGTCCGGGAGCCGGATCGAGCAGATCCTCAAGCAGGTGCTGCCGCGGGGGGCAGAGGCCTCGGGGCACGACGCGTCGGCGGACGAGGCCCGGACGCTTGCGGAGGAGCCCCTGCCGACGGATCCTTGAGCGGTCCGTCGCCCTCGATGGGCATCCTCCTCGTGGACAAGCCGGCCGGTCCCACGTCCCACGACGTGGTCGCCGTCGCCAGGCGGGCCCTCGGCGGCGTGAAGGTGGGGCACGCCGGAACCCTCGACCCCTTCGCCACCGGCCTGCTGGTCCTCGGGACGGGACGCGCCACTCGCCTGCTCGAGTACCTGGTGGGTCTCGACAAGGAGTACGACGCCGTTGCGCGCCTGGGCGCAGCCACCGACACCCACGACCACCTGGGCGACCTCGTTTCGGAGGACGACTGCTGGCGGCAAGTCGACGAGGGACAGGTTCTGGCGGCAGCGAGGGAGCTGACCGGCGAACTTTCCCAGACGCCGCCGTCCTACTCGGCGGTCAAGGTGCGGGGCGTACCGGCCCATCGGCGGGCTCGGCGCGGAGAAGACGTGCGCATCCCTGCGCGGACGGTGACGGTGCGCTCCTTCGACGTGCTGGCCGTGGAGCTGCCGGAAGTCCGCTTTCGGGTGGCGTGCACGAGCGGAACCTACGTTCGCAGCTTGGCAGCCGACTTTGGGGCCCACCTGGGCACCGGGTGCCACTTGACTGCGCTTCGCCGGACCCGGGTGGGCGCCATGGGCGTAGAGGCCGCTGCGTCGATCGAGAGCCTCAAGGCCGGCCGTCCTGCGGCCAAGGCCTGGGTGGCCCCGGCGGACGCCCTGGCGCACCTTCCTTGCGTGGAGGTCGCTCCCGAGGCAGTCGCGAAGCTGGCAAGGGGCCGAGAGGTTGCCGTCAAGCCCGCGACCGGCGGGCGGGCTGCGCTTGCGCCGAGCGTCGCTGGCGCGGAGTCCGTCGTCAAAGGTTCGGGCGGCGGCTTCGGCGCCGCTGCTCCACTCGCCCCGGTCGTCGGCTTGCGCTCCGACGGCGCGCTCGTGGCCGTGGGGGTCCTGGCGAACGGGACGCTGAAGCCGCGAAAGGTCTTCCTCCATGGATAGCTTGGGCTGCCGCGCCGAGTCCGCCGGAGCGGCCGGGGCGCTGCCCCGCGACGGCCTCCCCGTGGTCGCCACGGTCGGCGCCTTCGACGGCGTGCACGTGGGGCACCAAGCCGTCGTCCAGGAGATCGTGGACCGGGCCCGGTCCCAGGGCGGCCGAAGCGTGCTGGTCACCTTCGATCCTCATCCGCTGCGTGTCGTCGCGCCGGCCCGAGCGCCCAAGCTGCTGACCACGCCGGGCGAAAAGAAGCGTCTGCTGGCCGAGACGGGCCTGGACTACGCCGTCTTCCTCGCCTTCACCCCCGCGCTGAAGGAGCTCTCCCCGCAGCGCTTTGTCCAGGAGGTCCTGCTGGACGGCCTGGGCATGACGGAGCTGGTGATCGGTCACGACCACGGCTTCGGCAAGGGCAGGGCGGGCGACGCCGACGTCCTCCGCCGCATCGCCGCCAAGGGGCGCTTCGCGCTGGAGGTGACGCCCCCGGTCCGCGCCGGGGAAGCCGCGGTCTCTTCGTCCTTCGTCCGACAGGCGCTGGCGGCTGGGCGCTTGGCCGAGGCGAACCGAGCGCTTGGCCGCCCCTACTCGCTGGCGGGAACGGTGGTCCGGGGACACGGCCGGGGCCGGGAAATGGGCTTTCCCACCGCCAACCTCAAGCTCTCGGGGCCCGACAAGCTGGTCCCGGCGCCGGGCATCTACGCCTGCTGGACCGAGGTCGCCGGCCGCCGTCTCATGGGTGCGCTTCACGTCGGGCCGCGGCCCGTCTTTCCGGGAGCGGGCGAGTCCGTCGAGGTCCACCTGCTGGACTTCGACGGCGACATCTACGGTCGCCGGGCGGAGCTGGAGCTTGCCGCTTTCCTGCGACCCGTTCGCGACTACCGGTCGCCCGTCGACCTAGCAGCCCAGATCGCCGAAGACGTCGGTCGGACCCGTCGGCAGCTGGGCTGCCCAACCCTGCTTGGCGGCGGGCGCCCTTGACGCCACGCGAGCGAGCAGGCCTAGCGCAGGGCGTCGGACGGCTGGACCGGGGTCTCCTCCAGCAGCTGGAACAAGTCGGCTTGGGTTGCGGCGGACTCGGCAAGGCGGATCGCCTCGGAGAGCACGCGGTCGCGCTCGGCCTGCAACGTCAGGGCCAAGGCCGTGGCCCCCGCGCGGGTCAGGTACCGGCCTTCGGCCCACCAGTTCAGCCACGCCCGCGCCGCGGGGGCGCCCACGACCTCCTCGTCGATCCCGGCGTCCACCAGCGCCTGGGCCAGGTCGTCGAAGGCGGCGGACGGCAAGCGCGAGACGTTCCCGGTCGCCACCGCCTCCTTGGCCATGGCCACGGCGTGCTCCTCGATCTTCAGGCCCAGCTGCAGCTGCGTCTCGGCGGCTTGCTCTTGAAGCGTCCGCACCGCAGCGGCCACCGTGTCGCGCGCCACTTCCAGGTCGGGGAAGACGCCGCCGCTGTTCCGCAGCCGCCGTCCCGCCGCCGTGGCAACCCGCACCGTGTCGCCCTCGGCCTCCGGAAGGGGAAAGCCGTGGCGGTCCCGCTTGCGGTGCAGCGAGCGGCCCAGCGGAGTGTACCAAGTCCCGGTGGTCAGGCGCATCCGACGCCCGTCGCTGAGGGGGTAGAGGGTCTGGACCACCCCCTTGCCGAAGGTCCGCTCGCCCAGCACGACGGCGCGGTCGTGGTCCTGCAAGGCGCCGGCCACGATCTCGGCGGCCGAAGCCGTGTAGCGGTCGACCATGACCACCACGGGCTTGTTCGGGATCAGCGCCGGCTTGTCGGCGTTGTACGTCTGCTCCGCCACGCCGCCTCTGCCGTCCCGCTGGCCGACGCTGGCCACCGCTTGGCCGGGCGCCAGGAAGATGTCCGCCACCAGCAGCGACTCGGTCAGGTACCCGCCCGGGTTCCCCCGCAGGTCCACAATGATGGCGTTGGCCTCCGAAGCGTCCACGAGGGCTTCGGCGAGCTCCTGGGCCACGTTGCGGGCGAACTGGTCGACCCGAACGTGGGCGATCCCGCCTTCGAGCGTGGTCGCTTCGACGGCGGCAATGTGGACGTTGTCGCGTACGATCGACACCGCGATCAGGTCCCTGAAGCCGTCGCGCGCCACGCGGAGGCGGACGGTCGATCCGGGTTCTCCGCGGATCGCGTCCCTGGCTTGGTCCAGAGACCACTCGGTCGCGTCCACGCCCTCCACTTCGACGATCCGGTCGCCGAGGACCAGCCCGGACTTCTCCGCCGGCGTCGCCTTGAAGACGGCGGTGATCGTGACCAGCCCTTCCAGCTGGGAGATCTGCACGCCGATGCCGGCGTAGTCGCGGTTGTTGCTCTCCTCGAACTGGTCGTACGCCTCGGGCGTGAAGACGACGGCGTAGGGGTCGTCCAGCTGCTCGATCAACCCGTCGATGGCGCGCTGCCAGAGGACCGAGTCCGCCAGGGCCGACTCGTGGTTCCGGGCGATCGTGCCGAAGACCTCGAGGAAGCGTCGGTAGGCGTCGGACTGGCCCACGACCGCGGCTCGGTCGGCGGGCGGTGGACGGCGAGCGTCCTGGGCGGCGCCGGGCAGAGCCGAAGAGCAGGCGAGCGCGACGGCCGAAACGACGAGCGCCGAGCGGAGAACGAGGGGCATCAGGTTGTCTTTCCAGGGCCGAAGTGATTCCTGATCATTATGCAAAGAAGTGGTTCCTGGGAACAGTCCCAGCGCGGAGTCGCGAGCCGCCGGAGAGAACCGGCGCCGGTTCCACGCAACGCCCATCGAGCCCCCTGCAAGCTTCCGAGCGAGTCCATGAGGTCCACTCCATCCGCAACGAGCTCCGGTCGATCCGCAGCTTCCGGGCGTCCCCTTCGCGCGGTCCTGGCCCAGACGAAGCCCGCCAAGGGCGACGTGAGGAGGAACGTCGAGACGGCCAAGGCGATGCTCGACCCGGCCGCCGACCTGGTCGTCTTCCCGGAGTCGGCGCTCTCGGGCTACGTCTTGGAGGGCGGCGTGGAGGAAGTGGCGCTGTCCCGGGGCGAGCTGGTCGAAGCGATGGGCGAGCCTCCTCCCGGTTGCGGCTGCGACGTGGTCCTGGGGTTTTACGAGCGGGACCGGCAGGGGCTCTGCAACAGCGCCGCCTATCTGACGCCGCGCGGGTGCCGGTACGAGGTGGTTCACGTCCACCGCAAGCTCTTCCTGCCCACCTACGGTCTCTTCGACGAGGGGCGGTTCGTCGAGCCCGGCCGCGACCTGCGAGCGTTCGACACGCGCTTCGGGCGGATGGGCATGCTCGTGTGCGAGGACCTGTGGCACGGCCTGCCCGCCACCGTGCTGGCCTTGGACGGCGCCGAGGCCGTGCTGTGCGTGGCGGCGTCGCCGGCGAGGGGGTTTCGGCCCTTGCCCGCCGCCCCTGCGGCGGTCGCGCCGCCCTTGGGCCGGACCGAACCGCGCCCCGCTCCGGCGCCGCTGCCGTCCAACCTTCGCGCATGGGACCGTCTCGGGTCGTGCGCCGCCCGCGAGCATGGAGTCTTCGTGCTGGCGTCCCAGCTGGCGGGGTCGGAAGGGGGGAAGCTGTTCTCGGGCGGATCGACGGCGTGGGGTCCCGACGGCGAGCTGCTCGCCCGGGGACCGCTCTTCGCCGCCGGATGCGTGGGCGCGGAACTCCCGTTGGGCGAGATCGCGCGGGTCCGGGCCCGCAGGCCCTTCCTTGCGGACTTGCGGGCTGTGCTGCCCGTGCTGCGGCGGTCCCTGGACCGGGCGGCGGGGCAGGGAAGCGCGGTCGGGACGGCTCCCGCTGCTCCCCAGGCCGACGGCCGGAGCGCCGAGCCGTCCCGAGCCTTCCCCGGCGCTGCGGCCGGTCCTGCGGCGCTCGTCGCGTCCTTGGAGATCGACGCCTCGTTGGTGGAGGCGGCCCTGGTGGCGTTCCTGCAAGACGAGGTGGTGCGCCGCCGGGGGTTCGAGCGGGTGGTCGTCGGCGTCTCCGGCGGCGTGGACTCGGCCGTGGTTCTCTTCCTGGCGTGCCGGGCGCTGGGGGCCGAGAACGTCTTCGGGTTCCTCCTTCCGCACTCGACATCGAGTCCCGAGAGCCTGGAGCACGGCGCCATGGTCGTTGCGGCCGCCGGTGCCCGTCAAAGGACCCTGCCCGTCGCCGGGGTCGTGGACGGCTACGTCGGCGCCCACGAACCCGACGCCACGCCCGTCAGGCAGGGAAACTTCGCGGCCCGCGTCCGGGCGGCCGTCCTCTTCGACCAGTCGGCCAAGCTCGACGCCCTTCCCCTGGGAACCGGCAACAAGAGCGAGCGCCTGCTGGGGTACTTCACGTGGCACGCCGACGACTCGCCCCCCGTCAACCCACTGGGGGACCTCTTCAAGGCCCAGGTGCTGGCGTTGGCGCACCACCTGGGCGTCCCCGACGAGATCGTGTCCAAGCCCCCGAGCCCGGACTTGGTCCCCGGCGTTCACGACGAGGACGAGCTGGGCATCTCCTACCGCCGCGCCGACCCGATCCTGAGCGGCCTGTTGCAGGGCCATGCCCCCGAAGCGCTGGTGGCGGCCGGCTTCCCGCCCACCGACGTGGAGCGGGTGCACGGACGGCTTTCGGGAACCCACTGGAAGCGACGCCCGCCCACGGTCGCCATGCTCTCGGACACCGCGATCGGCGAGTCGTACCTGCGTCCGGTGGACTATTCGGCGGCGAGTTGACTTCCCGCTCCCCGGTTGCGACGCTTGAACATCCCGGCAGCGATGCTGGGGATCTGCCCCGAGCACCCGAGCCCGACCTTCCAGCTCAAGATCGCCATGCCTGTGTCCGCCGGGTTGAGCGAATCATCAACGAGGTGATCAATGATCAGAACGCTGCGCCTGCGCAACTTCAAGTGTTTCGACGATGAGACGTTCAGTATTGGCAGACTTACTCTACTCGCCGGGCTGAACGGCACGGGCAAGAGCAGCGTCATTCAGGGACTGTTGGCGCTTCGCAACTGCGGTACTGTCCCGGACAGCAAGAGTTGGCGTGGACCTCTTCTCGACATCGGCACTTTTGGCGGATTGAACGGTAGGGACAGAATCTCGGGAGAATCTGTCCGACAACTTCGCCCCCAAGTAGACAAAGTTTTCAATCTGCAAGGTTCCTCCCTTTCGATTCGCAAGGACGAAAAGCTCGCCGTTGAGTGGGTTTACTCAATGCTGGGTCACTTCTTGGCAACGGAGCTAGGTCACTTCTTGGCGTTGCTGGGTCACTTCTTGGCAAGCGTGCCGCTCATAGCCCATTGCAGTCCTGCGCCCGGATCACCTTCTCGGCGGCTCGCCTGTCGTCCTCGTCTTGCCCGATACCGAAGTGGTCGAAGACGTACCTTCGGGCCAGGATGTAGGCGCAGGCGTTCCTCGGCGAGACGTACTCGGCTTCTCCCCGGTCGTTCTTCCGCACGCGGTTCTCGCGGGGCAGGGCCAGGGTCAAGTTGGGCGGGAACGCGGCGAAGTACTTCCACTCCCGCAAGCCCCAACCTTCGGCGCAGGCGTGCTCCCGGACCTCCGAAAGGGCTACCCGGTGTTCTACGTCGGTCTGGTGCAGGCTGGTTGCGACCGAATCGCTGTACGGGAGCCTCACCGGCAAGCCGCCCAGGGACTCCGCGATGTCGTGCTCCATGGAGGCGTATGCCGCCCGAAGCCGGTGCCTCGGGGGAAGCTCGCACTCTTGGGGCGTCTGGGCCGCCGTGTCGGTCACGTGATCGGCCCAGCACGTGATGGCTAGGGCGCAGGCCAGGGCCAGGGCCAGAAGGCCGTGTTGTCGCTTGGTCATTATTCCTCCAGGGGAAGGGGCGGGGCTCCCCAACCGGTTGTGGCGGGAGCCCCGTCCGGGGGTCAGTTTCTCCGTTCTCTACGCTCGGGCCGACGATGATCAAATCAAGTTGAGAACACGGTACGAGGACGATACCGAACTGTGCGGCGACTTCGGCCCGGACGGCACGGACTTTTACTTGGCCGGCCCTGTTGCGGCTCATGATGGGGAACGATCGGAGCTCGCCAGGGAACGGTCGCTCCTGCGGGATTCGATGTTCTACTTGTCGGCTGATCGGCTCGGTCCCCGCAAGACGCTGCCCCACTTGGCGGAGGGCGCCCCCGCCGGCACGCCGCTCGGGAAGCGTGGCTAGGCCGTCCTTTGGTTCATGGGACAGCACGAGGACGATATGGTGGCCCCGGCCCTTCGCCATCCGGCGGCGTCCAGGACCACTCTTCTGGCCCAGACGAATGCGTGGCTTGCCGCTGTCAGTCCTGGTGTCGAGCTTGCCTCCGAGTCGGTGTCGGCTGCCGATCTTGCCGCAGCGGGCTACTCGTTCGAGCAGAAGTGGGACGCAAGGACCAAGCCGTTTCGGGCGAACAACATCGGTTTTGGCGTGAGCTGCGTTCTGCCCCTTATCGTGGCATTGCTGGCCGCGCAGCGTGACGATCTGGTGATCATAGAGAATCCGGAGGCTCATTTGCATCCGGGGGGACAGACGAATGTCGCCGAACTCGCGGCCAGGGCTGCCGCAGACGGCCGGCAGGTCATACTGGAGACGCACAGCGATCACGTGCTTGACGGCATCCGACTGGCGGTGGCGGAGAAGATCGTGTCTGCTGAAGACGTGGTGGTCTACTTCTTCCGTCGCGATAGTGCGGGCCTCCAGGTCGCTTCTCCGAAGGTGCGAGCGGACGGCTCTTTGGATTCTTGGCCTGACGGTTTCTTCGATCAGCAAGAAAGGAACCTGTCTCGGTTGATACGACTCCGGCGAAGTGATGCAGATTCCAGCATCGCACCCGGCGACCGCGGAGTTCGGCGTGACGGCGCAGACGACCGGGGAGGGCACCGTGGCTGATAGGCTGCACCGAAGGAATGCAGGCTTGGCAGCCGCGATCGCGGACGACTTCTACTCCGATCGGCTCGACATGGCAGCGAGAGGAACAGGCCCGGTCGGATGGTCGGCGATGCCGGAGGTCAAGGCGGTCGCCCGTCTGAGGCGTGACGGCCAGCGGGAGCTGACGGTGCGACGGTTCCTGACCTTCGTTTCGGCCATGGATCGGGCGCGGGACTCGAACAGGCTGTGGAGCGACGCGGCCAAGATGCTGGACTTGCGACCAGAAGCCTTCGATCCCGCGGAAGCGTCGGCCGTGCCGCCGAACCAGCTTTGCGAGGCGCTGTCCGCCGCTCGCGTGAGCCAGCGCCACCACGACGACTCCGCTGCTTGGAGGACGATCGCTCGCAGCCTGCACGCCGGGCAAGGTGCCGTGGCGAAGGTGGTGGAGCAAGGGAAGGGAGATGCGCGCGAGCTGCTGAAGGACCTGTGCAGCGCCAGCAGCGAGGGTCGTCGCCGGTATCCGCTTCTTCGGGGCACGAAGCTCGGTCCCCTGTGGGTTCGCGTCATGGCAGCGCCTGGAGGCGCTGAAGTCGAGAACATCCATGTCGTTCCCGTCGCAGTGGACGTCCATGTCCGCAGGGTCACGGAGAACCTGGGCGTTGCGAGCACGACCTCCTTGCCCATGCGCAAGGCAAAGCCGGTCATTCGGGCAGCTTGGAAGTCGGCGGTCGACGCGGCGCGCTTCGGCGGACCCCCGGGGATCGCCGGCACGTGCGGCGCTCTTGATCCGGCGTTGTGGGCCTTCGGCAAGCACGGGTGCGCTAACTGCGAGAAAGCAGGTCGGCGGGTGCCGATCGGCGCGGCGTGCCAGCGATGCCAGTGGCTGCCAGACTAAGCCGGGCCGGCAAACCACGGCAGGCGAGCGGACGACCGCGACGGCGGTCGACGCAGGCGACAGGCTAGTGGTATGTCGCCAAAACGGCCTGACAGCTGGCGACTTTTCGGAAGATGTCGTCTGCGGAGGTCGTCCACTGGTAGGGCCGGGGATTGCGGTTGTGGACTTCGATGAACTCCATGATCGCGTCCTTCAGCGCCTTCACGCTGGTGAACATGCCGCGCCTCAGGCGCTTCTGCGACAGCTGGGCGAACCACGCCTCCACCAAGTTCAGCCACGAACCGCTCGTGGGAACGAAGTGCAGGTGGAAGCGGGGATGCTTGGCGAGCCACGCCTTCACGGCCGTCGTCTTGTGGGTGCCGTAGTTGTCCAGCACCAGGTGCAGCGCCACGCCCTTCGGGTACTCGCCGTCCAGGTGGCGGAGGAACCTCAGGAACTCCTGCTGGCGGTGGCGCGGAGTGCACATGCCGACCACCCGACCGCGCGCCGGGTCCAGCGCCGCGAACAAGGTCGTCGTGCCGTGGCGCTTGTAGTCGTGGGTCATCGTGCCGCAGCGACCGCGCTTCAGCGGAAGGCCGGGCTGAGTGCGGTCCAGCGCCTGGATCTGGCTCTTCTCGTCCACGCACAGCACCACGCCGTCCTTCGGCGGGTTGCGGTACAGCCCCACCACGTCCTCGGTCTTCTCCACGAACTTCGGGTCCTTCGACAGCTTGAACGTCTTCGTCCGGTGCGGCTTCAGCCCGTACGACTTCCACACCCGCTGCACCGTGCTCCGGCTCACGCCGTGGCGCTTCGCCATCATGCGCAAGCTCCAGTGCGTCGCCCCCTCCGGCTTGTTCTCCAGCGTGTCCTTGACGATCGCCCGGACCGTCTCGTCCGTGATGCTGCGCTTGCGACCCCGACCAGGCCTGATCTTCCACACCGTATCGGGACCTTCCGCCTCGAACCGTCTCCGCCACGTCAGAACCGTGGGCTTCGACACCCCCGCCTCCTTCGCGATGCGCTGGTTCGCCACGCCCTCCGCCGCCAGCAGGACGATCCGGACGCGCTTCGCCACGTCCTGCGGCGTGCTGCCCGCCCGAAGCCAGCGCTCCAGCATCGCCCGGTCCTCCTGCGACAACTCCAACGCCCTCGCAGGCCTCCTCGCCATCACTTCCCTCCGTGCCAAGAGATCCTTGCCGAAACCAACTCGCGACCGCAGTATAGCCCCGCCTCGCTCAACAGCCAACTCCAATCGGCGACATACCACTAGCGGGGCAGGCTAGTCGGTCCTGGGAACGACAACGCCGTTCCAGACGACCTGCAGCATCGCTTCCTCAACCTCTGGCATGCTCTCGTCGACCAGGACCCAGGACAGCGCGACTGAAGCGCCTCGCCTTGACCCCAATCCCACTCCGCTACCATCGTGCCTGTCACGATCCTGGATGTCTCATCTTGACTGTCGCTAGGGTTCATCCTGATTGTCGCTCTACTACAGAGGAGGACGCCGTGGCGTCGCCGACCGAGAGGAATGCGTACTTGGTAGCCGCAATCGCAGACGACTTCTACGCCGACCGGTTCGACCTGTCTGCAAGAGGAATAGGCCCGGCCGGTTGGTCGGCGATGCCGGAGGTCAAGGCGGTCTACCATCTGAAGCACCATCTGAAGCGCGACGACCTGACGGTGCGGCGGTTCCTGACCTTCGTTTCGGCCATGGATCGGGCGAGAGACTCGAACAGACTGTGGAGCGACGCGGCCAAGATGCTGGCCTTTCGGCCGGAAGCCTTCGATCCCGCGGAAACGTCGGTCATGCCACCGGACCAGCTGCGCGAGATGCTGTCCGCCGCTCGCGTGAGCCAGCGCCACCACGACGACTCCGCTGCTTGGAGGACGATCGCTTCCAGCCTGCACGCCGGGGAAGGTGCCGTGGCGGAGCTGGTGGAGCAGGGAAAGGGAGATGCGCGCGAGCTGCTGAAGGACCTGCGCAGGGCCGGCAGCGAGGGGCGTCCCCGGTATCCGCTTCTTCGGGGCCAGAAGCTCGGTCCCCTGTGGGTTCGCGTCATGACAGCGCCCGGGGGCGCTGAAGTCGAGAACATCCACGTCGTTCCCGTCGCAGTGGACGTCCATGTCCGCAGAGTCACGGAGAACTTGGGCGTTGCGAGCACGACCGGCTTGCCCATGTCCAGGGCCAAGCCGGTCATTCGGGCGGCTTGGAAGTCGGCGGTCGACGCGGCCTGCTTCGGCGGACCCCCGGGGATCGCCGGCACGTGCGCCGCTCTTGATCCGGCGTTGTGGGCCTTCGGCAAGTACGGGTGCGGCTGCTGCCAGAAGGCAGGCCGGCGGGTGCCGATCGGCGCGGCGTGCCAGTGGTGCCAGCTGCCGGACTAAGTCGGGCCGGCAGACCACAGCAGGCGAGCGAACGACCGCGCCGGCGGTCGACGCAGGCTACTATCGACCTTGGAGATGCCGATGCCTGCCACCCACTTTGTGAGGAAATCCAGACTACTCAGTGACCCAGGACAGCGCGACCGAAGCGTCCAAGACGATCAATGGCGACGTCCCTCGTGAACGGAGCGCACCAGCTCTGCGAGCGGCACCGTACGCAGACGCGCGCGCCGTGTTCGAATCCGCTCCGCGGCTCGGGAAGCCCTCCGCCTAACGTCCTCTTCCACGGGTACCAGCCGCGCGATGGGGCGTCCGTGTTTCGTAATCGTGATGCTGTCGCCCTCGGCAACCCGGCCCAGCAACTCCGAGAGGCGCGTCTTGGCTTGGTAGGCTCCGACTGTCAGCACGGCTGAAGACCTCCTTCTGGCCACATTCCTGTTCGACTGGTCGTTCAGATTAGACTGCTCTGGATGGATACTCCCGGCTCGGTCAACTCGGTCAAGTCGGTCCACTTGCCCGATGCCTTCCCTCCATCGGATCTTCGCCGCAGGGTGCGCGTCACGTTAGATTCCGCTCTGGCGAAGAAGGAGGGCGGGGCTTCTTCGATTGCCTGGTCGAGCAGGTTCGCCGGAGAAACCCGTCGATTGGGGACGCTTAGGAGATGGATACGATTGCCACGCTGGTCGACCAACACTTGCCAAGCGTCGATCTTTCCGAGGTCTCCCTGAAGACCGCTTTGCCACAGGTGGCCAAGGATCCCAAGCAAGTGGCACGAGTCGCGAACGCCCTGCGGGAGATGCCGTCGCGGCATCGGATGGTACGGGGCGACGCCCGGCGCCTGTCGCAAGTCGTGAAGGGACCGGTCCACTTGGTCGTTACGTCGCCGCCGTACTGGACGCTCAAGGAGTACGAGGACGGCGCAGACCAGCTGGGTCGCGTGGCCGACTACGACGCGTTTGTGGCGGAAGTTGCCAAGGTGTGGCACGAGTGCAGCCGCTTGCTGGTGCCTGGAGGTCGTCTGGTCGTCGTCGTGGGAGACGTCTGTCTTTCCCGGCGACGGCACGGCCGACATGTCGTCTATCCGCTCCATGCGAGCATTCAGGAATCCTGTCGCCGAATGGGACTCGACAACCTGGCGCCGATCATTTGGCACAAGATCGCCAACGCGGAGTTCGAGATGGGACCCGGCGGCTTCCTCGGCAAGCCCTACGAACCGAACGCCATCGTCAAGAACGACATCGAGTTCATTCTCATGCAGCGCAAGCCCGGAGGCTACCGCAGCCCGTCGCCCGCGGCCCGAGCCATGAGCGTCATTTCCGAAGCAGATCACCGCAAGTGGTTCCGTCAGATATGGACATTGCCGGGCGCATCGACCCGTGACCATCCCGCCCCCTATCCACTGGAACTCGCCAGCCGCCTCGTGCGGATGTTCTCGTTCGTGGGCGACACCGTTCTTGACCCGTTCCTGGGAACGGGAACGACGTCGCTGGCCGCCGCCTTGGCCGGTCGCAACAGCGTCGGCGTGGAAGTCAGCCCGGAGTATCTGGACATGGCGCGTCGCCGCTTCGTGGCAGAGGGGAACGACATCTTCGGCCTGTGGAGCCTGGAGGTCGTGGAGTAGGGAAGGAGGGCCTCGATTCGCTCCCTGCGGCACTTCCTCTTGACCTGGGCTTCGGCCCGCAGCCTGTGCGCCAAGGTCCTGGAACCATACCTTCCGTTCCCGTGACTGCTCCCGATCTGATCCGCCGCTTGGTGCGCGAAGGCGTGGCGCGCCCGCTGGCCTCCCGCAACGGCGAAGCGTTCCCCCGCGCCACCGTCGGCGACGTCGAGGTTGCGGCTTCGGCATCGACCACCGACGCCGCCATGCGGACCGACTGGCGCGCGCTGTCCGCAGGCGTCGCCCGGCGCTGCCTGCTGCTGGCCGACGACCCCAAGCGCCCCGGCCGCCTCCGCGTCCTGGGCCCGGTCACCCACCAAGGCCCGGTGCGCTCCGTGGACACCGGCCACCTGGCCAAGTCGCTCGAGTCGCTGGCGGAGCTGTCGCCCCTGGAGGCCGTGCGCCGGCTGACGGCGGAGCTGAACCGCGCCGCAGGCGACGGGCTGGCCCTCAACGGCCTCCTCACCCGCCACACCCTGGAATCCCGCTTCAGGGGCGATCCCGCTCGCTGGAGCGCCGCCCGCCGCGCGGTGGCCGACCTCCCGCCGGCGCCGAGTTCGTGGCGTCGGACCCTTTCAGCGCTGGGCTACCGACTGGACCGCCTGCCGCGACGGGGCTACTTGGCCGTCCACGAAGGCCGGCCGGTGGCGGTGGTGCATCCCAAGAAGACGGCGAGCGCGCTGGCGCGGCTGGACAGCGACGGCCGTCCGCCCGAGGGACTGCTGGCGGCGGACTGCAAGGAACGGGGCGCCCGCTACGGCATTCTCACGTTCGGCGGCTGCTTCCGCCTGTTCGACACGGAGTCCCCCGGTGGCACCCGCCACTGGCTCGAACTGGACGACGACCTGCTGGGCGACGACCGGCGCGGCTTCCTGGCGTTGCTGGCGCCCGCGTCCCTGGCCGGCAACGGCTTCGCCGATCTGCAACAGGAGGCGATCAAATTCGGCGTCCGGCTCCACGCCCGCCTGGACCGCACGATCCGCCAAGAGGCTCTCCCCGCGCTGGCCGTCGACATGGAGCGATGGGCCAAGGAGCACGGCCTAGACCTTGCACGACGACGCGAGCGCGACGAGCTGGAGAAGGCCGCCATGACGCTGGTCTTCCGCGCTGTCTTCATCCTCTTTGCGGAGGCGGCGGGCCATCTGCCGATGAACAACGAGTCCTACAAGAAGGCGTCCCTGTCGGAGCTCGTGAACGAGGCCCACCGGACCAAGGGCAAGCTGAGCCCGGCGTCGTCCGCGCTGTGGGACGGGTTCGTGCGGCTGGTCAAGGCGATGCGCTCCGGCAATCCCGCCTGGGACGTGCCCGCCTACAACGGCGCGCTCTTCGCGGCCAAGGACTTCGCGGGCGCCGAGCTGCTGGAGCGGATGGAGCTGCGCGACCCCGAGTTCGGGCGCGTACTGGCGGCCGTCGGCCACGACGCCGAGCAGGGGAGCGGCGTGGACTTCTCGACGCTGGAGATCGCCCACATCGGCCACACCTACGAGTCCCTGCTGGGCCTGCGCCTGTCGCTGGCCGACCGCCCGCTCCGCTACGACGCCAAGAGGGACCGCTACGTGAGCGCGCCGTCGCCGGGCGCGGCCGAAGTGACTCCGGGCGGCTTGCTGTGGCAGACCCACGCGGGCGGTCGCAAGGGTGAAGGCGTCTACTACACGCCGGTCGAGATCGTGCGCCACTTGGTGAAGGGGGCCGTGGAGCCGCCGTTCAAGAAGCACTTGGCGCAAGTGGCGGACCAGGCGAAGACGGACCCGGAGGCGGCGGCCAAGCTGCTGCTGTCGTTCGCGGTCGTGGATCCGGCGTGCGGCAGCGCGCACTTCCTTGTGCAGGTCGCGGACGCCCTGGCCGAGATGACCGTGCGCTTCCTGGCCGAGCACCCCCTGCCGCCGTTGCTGGATGCGCTGGAACGACTGCGCAGCCGCGCGTCCCCCGGCGTGGCGTGCGAAGACGCGGCCCTGCTCCGCCGTCTGATCGTCAAGCACTGCGTCTTCGGCGTGGACCGGAGCGCGATGGGCGTCGAGGTGGCGGCGCTGTCGCTGTGGCTGGCGTCGTTCGTGCCCGGCCTGTCGCTGGCGTACTTGGGACGGAACGTGGTGGTGGGCGACGCCTTGATCGGCGTGGGTGACCCGAAGCCGCTGCTGGACGAAGCCCCGCTCTTCCGGGAGCCGTTGCGGCAAGCGCTGAACGAGGCCGCGGCGGCGGTGCACAAGTTGGCCGAGATCGACGACCGCACGCCCGAAGAGGTCGCGGCCAGCCAAGCGGCGGACCAAGAGGCGTGGGACGCCACCGAGGGGATGAAGCGGCTCTTCGACCTGTGGACGGCGGAGCAGTTTGGACTGGCCGGCGCGCGCGAAGACGTGGCGACCAACGGCGCGGCCGTGATCTCGGGCGACCGCCGGACCGCGCTCGTGCGCAAGGCCCGCGATCTGGCCGACCGGCATTGCTTCCTCCACTGGCCGCTGGCGTTCCCGCAGGTGTTCTCGCGGTCGTCGCCGGGGTTCGACGTGGTGGTCGGCAACCCGCCCTGGGAGGAAGTGACGGTCGAGGAGCTGTCGTTCTACGGGCTGCACCGGCCCGGGATCGCGGCCTTGGCCGAGAAGGAGCGGCGGGAGTGCGTGGGGGAGCTGGTGCGGGAGCGGCCGGAGTTGGAGAAGAGGCTGGAGGCTCGGCAAGCGCAGGCTCGCAACTATCGGCAAGCCCTGGCGGGACCGGACCCGGAGCGCAGCGACTACGATCCAATGGGCGGCGACCCCGACTTGTACAAGTACTTCTGCCAGCGCTACCGGATGCTGGTGCGCGAGCGCGGGTTCGCCGGCGTGGTGCTGCCGAGGACCGCGTTCGTGGCCAAGGGCTCCAAGGAGTTCCGCAAGTGGCTCTATCGAGGATCGACGACGCGCCGGGTGGACTTCCTGCTGAACCGGGGACGGTGGGCGTTCGACACGCACCCGCAATACTCAATCGCATTGGTCGTTGCCCAGCGCGGGCTGCCGGCGGCGGACCACTTGGTGTCGGTGGCCGGCACCGCTGAATCCAAGCGCATGTGGGCCGAGCAGGCGGCCAGCCCCGGCGTCGGCTTGGCCCCGTCCACCTTCGGGCCGGAATGGGAGACGCCGCTGGTCCGCTCCCAGGCCGAGGCCGATCTGCTGGCCCGCGTCCGCACAGGCAGCCTCTTCCCTCGCGGCGCCGACGGGCGCTGGTCCTGCTTCCCTGTCCCCGAACTGCACGAGACCAACGACAAGAAGCTGTGGGCCCGGGACGGCGACGCCCGTCTCTGGAAGGGCGAGAGCTTCGGCCAGTACGATCCGCACGGGTACGGCGAGCGGTCCCTGCCTCCGACCGACGCGCTCTGGGCCAAAGTGCGAAAGCCCAGGCCCGGCTCGGGTTCGTTGCTCGCGCCGGACCTGCCCGTGGCCGAACGCAGGCAGTCGGTCTTGGCTGACATCTGCCGCGACAGATTGTGCTTTCGAGATGTCACGAACCGCACGAATTCGCGCACCGTGATCGCCTGTTTGGTCCCGAAAGGCGTCTTCTTGACAAATACTGCCCCTTATTTGTCATTTCCGACCGGAGAACGGCTGGCGCGGGCCGCTTGCCTGGGCATCATGAACAGCCTGCCCTTCGACTGGCAGGCCCGCCGCTTCATCGAACTCCACGTCAGCTTCTTCCTGCTGGAGGGCCTTTACGTGCCTTCCCTGACCGACGACGACTACGCCCAGATCGCCCGAGCCGCCGCCCGTCTGTCCGCCGTGGACGACCACTTCGCCGACTTCGCCCGCGAGACCGGCGTGGAGTGCGGCCCGCTGCTGGACGCCGACCGCATGGAGCTGCGCCTGGAGATCGACGCTCGGGTGGCCCGGGCCTGGGGTCTCGGCCCAGACGACCTGGGGGTGATCTACGAGGACTTCACGCACAACGCGCTGCCGCCGGCGTACCGAATGGGATTGAGTCGGTGGCTCAAGGCCCTGGTCTGATGAAGTTGCCTGTCGACAAGAACGCCGAAGCTCTGTACCTCGACGACTCGACCATCGCCGAGTCGGAGGAAGTCTCGCCGGGTGTCGTAATCGAGACCGCATGTGATTGCCGAACAAACACCGAACAGTTACCTTTCGGGCTCCGGGCCGCCGAGCCAGCCTCCGCTGACCCTCCGCCCTAGGAGCCGTCCTTGCCCGAACGCACCGCCATCGAGTGGACCGACGCCACCTGGAACCCCACCACAGGATGCACCCCCGTCTCGGCCGGCTGCGACCACTGCTACGCCGAGCGCCTGTCGAACCGACTGCTGGCGACCACCTACCGCGCCCGGCTACCCGTGGTCAACACGGCGGCGAACCGACGTAACCCCTTCGCCGTGCGCCTCTGGCCCGACCGTCTGTCAGTCCCAGGGTCGTGGCGACGGCCCCGCCGCGTCTTCGTCAACTCCATGTCGGATCTCTTCCACAAGGAGGTCCCGGACGAGTTCGTCCGTCGCTGCTTCCAGGTGATGCTCGACATCGGCCGTCACGTCTACCAGATCCTGACTAAGCGTCCAGCCAGGGCCGCCAAGTTCGTTCGACGGAACCCCGACCTGTTCCCGGCCGGGCTCCCGTCCCAAATCTGGATTGGCACGTCCGTTGAGGACCAGTCGGTGGCCTACCGGGTGCGGCACCTCCTGGCCGTCCGGGCCGCCGTGCGCTTTCTGAGTTGCGAGCCCCTGATCGGGCCGCTAGACCTGTCCGGCTTCCTGCGCGGCCGCGACACTGCCCGTCGCGATGCCCCCATCAATGGTGGCCCCTCCGCTCTCGGTGCCGAGGACGCCTCTCCAAGGCTCCACTGGGTGATCGTCGGCGGCGAGAGTGGCCCCAATGCTCGCCAGATGGCCCCCGAGTGGCCGCGCACCGTCCGGGACGATTGTGCCGCTAGCGGCGTGCCGTTCTTCTTCAAGCAGTGGGGCGGCCGAACACCGAAGGCGGGTGGACGGGAATTGGACGGTACGACCTGGGATGATTTTCCGAAAACCGGCGAAATCCGCCAACCACTGACACGCAAAGGAGACTGAGCCATGGGCAGATTTGGCGGCGACTGGACGAAAGATAAGCTCGACATGGTGGAACGGTACCTCAATGCATACACCACCGCCCTCAAGAAAAAGGACTACTTCCGACTGATGTACATTGATGCCTTCGCTGGTTCCGGGATCATCAATCTTAAAAAAAGCGATAAAGAGGAAAGACAGTTCCTAGAGGGATCAGCCATAAGGGCCAAGCGCGTGGTCGACAGACCCTTTGACGAGATACTGCTTGTCGAAAAAGATGTACACGAATGCACGAAGCTGGCAGAGCGAATGAACGCGGACGAAGACGAACGAATTAAGATATTGAACGAAGATGCCAACTGCTTTCTGCAGAGTATTTCCCGTAACTGGCAAACACACAGGGGCGTTCTTTTTATCGATCCGTTCGCTACGGAGGTAGAATGGCTCACAATCGAAAGAGTCGCAAGCTCCGAAGCTCTTGACACCTGGATACTGTTTCCTACCATGGCAGTCATGCGCATGCTGACTCGGAAGGGACTGCCCGAAAAACATGGACCTATCCTGACGCGGATCTATGGAGACGAGAGCTGGCAAAACCTGTACGGACCCAGCCCTCAATATAGCCTGTTTGGTGGACTGGACGCCCAAGACGAGAGAAAAAGGGGCACAACGGCACTTCTTCAGACATACAAGAATCGTTTGCGAGAGCTGTACGGTAATCGATTTATGGAAGACACAGCAACTCTCCGCACGCGAACCAACACGCCACTGTTCGAGTTGATCTTTTGCGTTGGGAGTCCGCGGGCAATCCCTGCTGCAAAGCGAATCGCGGGCCACATTGTCAAAAGTGGTGGGCGTCAGTGAGTAGGCAGCTGGCACGGCAACTCGGTTCACGCGCCTCTCTAGTAGTAGCACTACTAGCTGGGCCACACGCCGGAAGGCGGCACTGATCTTGCTCTTCACGTCCAGAACGCCAGATTACTTACGAGGCACCCGCGACGCCGCGTCAGACGCCGCCGTGGACTACGGGCGGTGCTGGCTTGATGGATGCGACACACGCCAGGAAGGAGCGCCGGCGACATGAGCAGGCTGGAAACAAAGATCAGCACCCGCACAACGGCCCCGCATCCGTTCCCCTACCAGGGGAGCAAGCGGGGGATCGCCAAGTTCATCCTGCCCTACTTTCCGCCGGGCATCGATCGGGTGGTGGAGCCCTGCTGCGGCTCGGCCGCCGTGTCGATCGCCGCCGCGACCCATGGGTTGGCAAGGCGCTTTTGGATCAACGACCTGAACGCACCTCTGATGGCCCTTTGGATGGAGATTGTGGAGAGGCCCGAACAACTCGTTGCCGACTACGCTCGCCTGTGGCGCGACCAGCAGCCTCACATGAAGGAATTTTTCTTCGGCGTGCGCAGGGAGTTCAACGAGTCACATCAGCCGAGCCATCTTCTCTATCTGCTGGCCCGAATCGTGAAGGGGTCCGTCCGATATAACGCCGACGGAGCCTTCAACCAGAGTCCCGACAACCGCCGAGCCGGAATGAGGCCTTCGGTCATGAGACGGCAGATGCTCGGCGTACACCGGCTGCTGACAGGCCGGACATCGTTGTCGTCGATGGACTATCGACGAATAGCACTGAAATCCACGCCGGGCGATCTCGTGTATTTCGATCCGCCGTACCAAGGCACTTCGCAAGCGCGGGACAGACGGTATTGCGATGGCGTCGACTACGACGAGTTCGTCCGTACACTACGCACAATGAACGAGCTGGGGTTGTCCTACGTCGTCAGCTACGACGGTAGGACTGGCGACAAGGCGCATGGCAAGCTGTTGCCTCGTAGCCTTCAGCTGCATCACATCTGCATCCCCGCTGGGAGGTCGACTCAAGCGACGTTGCTGGGTCAAGCCCGCCAAACCGTCGAGTCCCTGTATCTGTCGCCGACGCTGGTACGGCGGCTTGAGAATCCTGAACCATGTGCCAAGGCAGTGGCTCATTCCGTCCACCCAGCACGACACCGAAAGCCGCATTCAGTTTCCTGCGCAATGGCCCGTATGACCCCGCAACTCGGCCAATCGCCCACATGACCGCGGCCGATCTCGAGATCCTCGTCCAGCAAGGCGAGGGCACTACGCTGGAGTTCAAGGAGCGCGTGTCGTCGTCGTTCGCCAGGGGGATCGTCGCTTTGGCCAACACCATCGGCGGCAAGATTCTTGTGGGCGTGGATGACGACGGCCGCATGATTGGGGTCGAGGACGGCAATGCGTTGCGTGCCCGCATCCAGAACATCGCCCGCGACTGCGACCCGTCGGTCAGGGTGCTGGTCGAACCCGTGAACGGTGTGCTCGTGGTTCATGTTCGCGAGAGCGACGCGAAGCCCGTGCAGTGCAGCGACGGCTTCTTCTGGCGACAGGGCGCCGTGACCCAGAAGATGAGCCGTGACGAGATCCGCGACTTTTTTCGGGCCGAGGGCACCATTCGGTTCGACCTGTCTCCCTGTCCACGCTTCAATTATCCGGAAGACTTCGACCGCGAGAAGTTCGACGGCTGGATGCGGTTGTCGGGCATCACGGGCGGTTCGGCCGTGGAAGACGTGCTGGTCAACATCGAAGTCGCCGAGCGCACGGGCGACGGCTTGCTGTTCCGTAACGCCGGCGTGCTCTTTTTTGCCAAGAAGGTGCGGCACTTCTTTCCGGAAGCCTACGTCACCTGCCTATTGGGGAAGGGAACCGACAAGGTCCACATCCTGGACCGCAAGGACTTCGACGCGGGCATCGCGGCGGACATTGAGGAGACCATGCGGTTCATTGAGCGCAACACTCGCATGGCCTACCGAATCAAGGGGCTGCGGCGGCAGAACATCCCAGAGTACCCGATGGAGGCCTTGCGAGAGGCCGTCACCAATGCGGTCATGCACCGCGACTGGTTCTTCGAGGGCGCCAACGTCTTCGTCGAGGTTTATACGGATCGCATCAAGGTGATCAGTCCTGGCGGCTTGCCCAAGGGCCTGACCCCGGCCAACCTCGGACACGTGAGCATTCGGCGAAACCCGCTCATTGCGGACCTCCTTCATCGCATCGACTTCATCGAGAAGGCGGGAACCGGGATCCGCCGCATCCGAGACGGCGCCCGACAGCAGGACTGCCCGGAACCGGAGTTCGACGCAGGCCGCTTCGTCACCGTCACCTTCCGGCCGAACCCGAAAGTGCGTCCGGTCGTGCGAGAAGGGAGCGGCCCGCGACGCGCCGGAGAAGTCCCCGGGGCCATCACCGATCAAATTGCGGAAGCGACCGATCAAGTTGAGGACCCGACCACACAAGTCACCGAACAAGTCGAGGGCGCCACCAGACAAGTCACCGAACAAGTTGGTCTTGAAGTCCGATTGCTCCGTGTGATGTCGGGGGAAATGACTAGGCGGGGCATCCAAGAGGCACTCGGCCTCAGACATCGGATCCATTTCCGCGAAGCCTACCTGCTCCCTGCCTTGCGAGCCGGGCTGATCGAAATGACGATCCCGGACAAGCCGCGCAGCAGCAAGCAGCGGTACCGCCTCACGCCGGCGGGACGCGAACGCCTGAGACAACTCGGAGCTCCCCGGTAAATTCCTTCGGCGCACGCCCCTGCCGAGAGGCCGACTCAAGCCGCGTTGCTCGGCCAAGCCCGCTAATGCAATCATGACCCAACGCCCCTCCCTCCTCGACAACCAGGCCGACGCCGCCCACCACGGCGACGCCCTGGCCTACCTCGCCCGCGACTTCGACGACCGCCACGGCCTCTCCGTCGCCACGGGCTACGTGAACCTGGGCGGTCTGCGCCACTTGGCCGCGCTGGCCGAGGACCGAGACCGCGGGACTCGCCTTCTGCTGGGCGCCATGCCCACCGGGATCGGCGACGAAGTCCCGGCCACCCTCTTCGAACGGACGCTGCTGGCGCTCGGCGACCAGCGAGACCTGTCGCGCTTTCCGCCCAGCCGGGCGCTGCAACAGCTGCTCGCGGTGGAGAAGTGGCTGGATCGGCCCGACGTGGCGGTGCGGCGCTACGTGCACAAGTTTCTTCACGGGAAGGCGTACTTGTTCGGCGACGCCGGCGACGCGCGAGCCGTGCTGGTGACCTCCGCCAACCTGACGTCGGCAGGCATGTGGCTGAACCTGGAGCTGGGACTGGTCCACTACGATCCGCCCGTGGCCCAGCGGGCGGTGCAATGGTTCGATGGGCTGTGGGAGGAATCGGACGACTTCAAGGAGCGGCTTCGCGAGCTGTTCTTTCCCGACCCCGGCCTCCTCGACCCCCGCACCGTCTACTTGCGCGCGCTGCTGGAGCTTCTGGGGGACGACTTGGACGAGGACGACGACCTTCCGTCCCCCAACGCCGTCAAGCTGGCCCCTTTCCAGGACGACGGCTTCCGGCGCGCGCTCGCCATCGTCCGCCGCCGCCACGGTGTCGTCTACGCCGACGGCGTGGGCACGGGCAAGACCGAAATCGGCCTTGCGTTCGTGGAGGAGTACGCCGTCCGGCGGGGCCAGCACGTCCTGCTCGTGGTGCCGGCGCAGCTTCGCGACCACTGGCAGGATCGGCTTCACCAGACTCGACTGCCTGCGCAAATCGTCAGCTATCAGGAGTTCGCGGGCGATCCGCAGCTGGCCGGGCTCGGGCTGGCCGGTCCGGGACGCGCCCCCGGCAAGCCGGCGCTGGCCAACGACAAGGACGCCTACCGGCTGGTCGTGTTCGACGAGGCCCACGCGCTCCGCAACCCGAGCACCACTTGGTACGGCGCGCTCTCGCGCCTGCTGGGCGGCCAGCCCAAGGACCTGGTGCTGCTCACCGCCACGCCGATCAACAACGGGCTCTGGGACCTGTACCACCTGGTGATGGCGTTCGCCCGCCACGACCGAGCGTTCGAAGGCGAAGGCATCCCGTCGCTTTCGACCTTGTTCCTGCGCGCCGGTGCCAACCAGCACGACGCCCAGAACCTCAACCCGGACCTTCTGTTCGGGCTGGCCGACATGGTGAGCGTGCGCCGGGACCGGGGGTTCATCGTGCGCGAATACCCGGACGCGGTCTTTCCCGACGGCACGCCGGTGACCTTCCCCAAGCCGCACCTGACCACCGAGCGCTACGACCTGGACGACGCCGATCCAGGCCCAGGCCCAGGCCACACCGCCGAGCGCCGCGACCAGCAGCACGACGCGCCCACGGGCCTGGCCACCTACGTCGCAGAGCGCATCGACGCCTTGTACATGGCCCGCTACTGCCGGAGCCGCTACCACCGGACCCGCGCCCTCGAACAGCGCGAAGTCGTGATCAGCGCCCTCCTGCGCTCCGGCGTGCTCAAGCGCCTGGAGTCGTGCTGGCACGCCTGCCTGCTCACCGTCGGGCGGATGCTGAACGCGCACCGGGCGTTCCTGGAGGCGTGGGACGCGGGACGGGTGCCGGGCCGCAACTCCCTTCGCGCCGCGCACGACGAGCTGGACGAGTCCGCCCTGGCCCAGTGGGTGGAGGAAGCGCTTGACGACGACAGCGACGCGGAACCCGTCGGCGACTACGACCCGGTCTTTCGCGACCACGTGGAGCACGACGTCGCTCTGCTGGAGCAGATCCAGGCGCGCTTGGCCGCGCTGCGCCCCGAGAACGACCCCAAGCTCGCCCTTCTTCGCCGCGTGCTGGAAGAGGCGCTGTCCAAGAAGGTGGCCGTCTTCACCACCTTCGCCGACACGGTTCGCTACCTGGACGAGCACTTGCCCGAGTCCGTTGCCGGCCGCCGCCGCGTGACCGTGGTGGGCGCCGAGACGAACCCCGATCAGCGCACCGCCATGCTGTCGCGCTTCTGCCCCGATACCGTGGTGCGCCCCGGCTACCGGCCGCCCGACGGCGAAGTGGACCTGCTGCTGAGCAACGACGTCCTGTCCGAGGGCCAGAACCTGCAACAAGCGGCGGCCGTGGTCAGCTACGACATGCCGTGGAACCCGCAGCGCATGGTGCAGCGCTACGGTCGCGTCATCCGTTTGAAGAGCCCCCATGCCGACGTGCACCTGACCACCATGCTGCCCGAGCCGGGCGACCTGGAGGTGATCTTGAAGCTGGAGCGTGCGATCCGCCGCAAGATCATGGCCGCGCGGCCCTTCGGCATGGAAGTGCAGGTCGTGGACGACGCCGACGACGAGATGCGCGCCTACGCGGCCCGCTTGGCCGAGGGCGACGAGACCCTGCTGGACGAAGACAGCACCCGCGAAGAGGCGCGGGCGCGCGGCCCCAGCAACGAGGCCCTCCGCGCCGAGCTGCGCCGAGAGCTCGCAGAGGGAAGGGGAGACGAGCTGCGCAAGCTGCCCTGGGGCGTCGGCGCGGCGTTTCGACAAGGTCCGGGCGTCCCGTCGTCCGGCGCGCCCGGCATCTTCTTCGCCTGCCGGGTCGGGAGCGAGCGCTACTGGCGCTACGTGGACGCCGACGGCGTGCTCGCCGAACCCGCGGCGATCCTCCGTCGCATCGACCCCGGATCAGCCCCTGGCGTGGACGCCCCGCCCGAGCTCGACCTGGAGAAGGCGTGGGAACAAGCGGCCGACTCGATCGTCGAGGAGCACAACGCCGTCGCAACGCCGGGAGCCCAAGCCGGCGGCGGTGCCCGCTCCCATTCCGTCGGCGAAGTGCAAGCCTGGGCCGTGGCCCTGTTGGCGGACCCGGCCGTGACGCTGCCTCTGGACGGCGAGACCGCCTACCAAGCCCTGGGCGTCGGCCGCAGCCAGCCCGTCCGCCGGGCGCTGGGCAAGATCAAGCGCCAGACCGAGCGCAACGAGATCACACGCAGCGACGCCGCCCTCCGAATCGCCGAGGTCGTCCGCTCCTTCGGCCTCCGAATCGTCGCACCACCCCCGCAACGACAGCCCGTCACCGCCGACGACGTGGGCGTGGTCTGCTGGATCGCCGTGTGCGGGCCTACGGAAGCCACTCGGTTCCCGCGACCCTCCGGCGCAGCGCCTCGACAAGCGGAACGTCCGTGAGCTCGCCGTCGATGATCTTCGCCAGCTCCTCCTCCCGTCGCCAGCGGTCCTCCAGCTCGGCCACCTCCATCCGGAGCAGGCGCTTCTCCTGCTCTTCGTGAAGGGCGATCTCCAGCGCCACGGCGCCCGTGCGGCCCATGCCGTGCAGGGTCTTGCCGCCCGGCAGAATGCGCGACGGAAGCCGCTCGGCCCCGCCGACCGCCTCCACCAGCTTGGTCGCCCCCCTGATCCTCCGTTCGCGGGCGCCGGAGAAGTGGTGGTAGGCCAGCACCCGTCGCAGCATCGCGACGCTCTCCCGTCCCCGTACCTCGACCCATGGCTGCCCGCACCAAGGGCAGGGGACACTCGCCTTCATCGCTCCGACGCCGACCCCCCGACCGCCTTCCTCGCCCGGCACGTCCGCGCTCCACACCAGGCGGTCCCGTCTCGAGAACGGAAACTTGCCGTGAACCTCGCCGCAGGCCTCGCACTCCCCGCGCCCCTGCCAAGCGGTGGAGCCGAAGCGCATCCAGCGAGCGCCGGAGACCACCGCCTCGCCCTTGTTGAAGAAGAACCACGCCGCAAGCATGCTGACGCCCCCGGCCGCCAGGGACCCGGCAAGCGCCACGGCGCCCCCGACCGACGCCGTCGCCGCCAGCCGGCGGGTGCGCTCGCGCCGGCGATGGAGCTCCCGTCCGTACCGCCACCACGACTCCTCCGGGAGCCGGGCCCGGCCGACCCGCACCACCTCCAGGTTGCGCGCCCGCAGGAGCGCCACGTTTTCGGTGCTGGAAAGCAGCCGCCCCTCGTCCGCCGTCAGCTTCTCCAGCTCTTCCAACGTCTCCCAGCGAGACTCCAGGGGAACCAGCGACCAGCGACGGCAGGCGGCGCAGATCACCCAAAGGCGGCCCCGGTCCGGGTCGTAGGCGACCCGCCGGCCCCGCGCCATGTGCTCGAGGGCGTCGTTGGAAGGAAACTCCCCGCCGCAGACGAGGCACTTGTCGAAGATCTTCATCGGTCCTGTATCTTACGGCGATGCTGGCCGTCATCGACAACTACGACTCCTTCACCTGGAACTTGGTGCAGGCGTTCGGCGCGCTGGGCGAGGAGCCCCAGGTCTTCCGCAACGACGCCACCACGCCCGACGCCCTGGAGCTGGCCGGGGCGACCCGGCTGGTGGTGTCGCCGGGTCCCTGCACGCCGGCGGAGGCGGGGATCAGCGTCGCCGCGATCCGCCGCTTCGGCCCCCGCATCCCGACCTTGGGCGTGTGCCTGGGGCACCAGGCGGTCGGCGAGGCCTACGGGGGGAAGACCGTCCGCGCCGTCCGAACGGTCCACGGCAAGACCAGCCCCGTGGTCCACAAGGGCGACCCGCTCTTCGACGGCGTGCCGTCGCCGTTCGTGGTCGCTCGCTACCATTCCCTGGTGTCGTCCGCGCCCCTGCCGGAGGGCTTGATCCCCATCGCGTGGAGCGCCGACCCCGCCGACGAGGACGAGATCCAGGCCCTGCGCCACCGGGAGCATCCGGTGTGGGGCGTCCAGTTCCACCCCGAGTCGTGCTTCACCGAGAACGGACAGCGCCTGCTGGCCAACTTCCTGCGGATGCCCGGACGGACCGAAGCGGGAGCCTCGCGACCACGCCCGTCTGGCCCGCGCCCGCCCTCGAACAGCCCGGGCCCGCGCTCGAACAGCCCGTGAGCAAGGTCCTGGGCGTGGTTCCCGCCCGCATCGGCTCCACCCGCCTGCCGGGCAAGCCTCTGCTGCCCCTCCTCGGGGTCCCCCTGATCGTGTGGACGTGGCGACGGGCCCGAAGCATGACTTGCCTCGACCGCCTGGTGGTCGCCACCGACTCGCCGGAGGTGTCGGACGCCTGCCGCCGGGAGGGGGCGGAGGTGGTCATGACCTCGCCGGACCACAGATCGGGAAGCGACCGGGCGTGGGAGGCGGCCAAGCGGCTCGGCGGCGGCTTCGACCCGGTCGTCAACGTCCAGGGAGACGAACCCCTGGTCGCGGCAGAAGCGGTGGAGGCGGCGATCTCCATGGTCGGCAAGGGCTTCGACGTGGGGACTTGCGCGACCCCGGTGCGCACCGAGGCCGAGCTGGCCGACCCGTCGGTGGTGAAGTTGGCGCGAGCACGGGGCGGGAGTGCGTTATACTTCTCTCGGGCGCCTGTTCCCCACAGGCGGCAAGGCTTTGCCCAGAACCACGACTGGAGCAGGGGACCGCACCTGCGTCACGTCGGGGTCTATGCGTACCGTCGGCGGGCGCTGGAGCGCTGGGTCGCCGCGGGGCCTTCGCCTCTGGAGACGGAGGAGGGACTGGAGCAGCTGCGGACCCTCGAGCTTGGAATGCGAATCGGCGCCGCCGTGGTGGCGGAGGCGGCCCGGGGCGTGGACACGCCGGAGGACCTCCGCCGCATGGAAGAGCTGCTCGGGAAGAGCGAGGCGAACGGATGATCGAACGGCGGCCCGAAAGGTGAGCGCGAGCCCGACCCGCTACGTCTTCGTGACCGGCGGAGTGGTCTCCTCGCTGGGGAAGGGAATCGCCGCCGCGTCCCTGGGGCTCCTCCTCAAGGAGCGCGGCCTCAAGGTCACCCTCCAGAAGCTCGACCCCTACATCAACGTGGACCCGGGCACGATGTCCCCCTTCCAGCACGGCGAGGTGTTCGTCACCGAGGACGGCGCCGAGACCGACCTGGACCTGGGCCACTACGAGCGCTTCATCGACGCCAACCTGCACCAGGCCAACAACACGACCACCGGCCGCATCTACCAGACGGTCATCGGTCGCGAGCGACGGGGCGACTACCTGGGGCGCACGGTCCAAGTGGTCCCCCACATCACCGACGAGATCAAGCAGTGCATGTATCGCCTGGCCGACGGCTGCGACGTGGTGATCAGCGAAGTGGGCGGCACGGTGGGCGACATCGAGAGCCTTCCGTTCCTGGAGGCGATCCGCCAGTTCCGACAGGAGGTCGGGCCCGGCAACGTGGTCCACGTCCACCTGACGCTGGTGCCCTACATCGCCGCGGCGGGCGAACTCAAGACCAAGCCGACCCAGCACTCGGTGCGGGAGCTGATGCAGACCGGGATTCAGCCGTCGGCGCTGATCTGCCGCACCGAGCACTCCCTGGACGACGATATCCGGGGAAAGATCGCCAGCTTCACCAACGTGGACCCGGCCGGCGTGGTCGAGGCGCTCGACGTGGAGACGATCTACGAGGTGCCCCTGGAGCTGCGCCGCCAGCGCCTGGACGACTTCGTCCTCGCCTGCTTCGGCGTCGACGCGCCCGCCCCGGACCTCGCTCGGTGGAAGGGGATCGTGCAGCGGATCAAGTCCCCCTCCCGGGGCGCAGTCCGGATCGCCGTAGTGGGCAAGTACACCGAGCTGGTGGACGCCTACAAGTCCGTTCAGCAGGCCCTGGTCCACGGCGGGATCGCCCACGACGTGGAGGTGGAGATCGAATGGGTGCCCAGCGAAGAGCTGGAGGACGGGTCGCAGCCCGACTTCCTGGCCGGCCACGACGGGCTGCTCGTTCCCGGCGGATTCGGCGACCGAGGGATCGAGGGGATGGTGGCGGCGATCCGCTGGGCTCGGGAGCACGACCTTCCGTTCCTGGGCATCTGCCTCGGGCTCCAGTGCGCCGTGATCGAGTTCGCGCGGAACGTGTGCGGGCTGGAGGGCGCCCACTCGTTCGAGTTCGCCGCCGACTCGCCCCATCCGGTCATCTGCCTCATGGACGAGCAGCGCAACGTCATCACCAAGGGCGGCACGATGCGCCTGGGCTCCTACGAAGCCCTGGTGCGCCCGGGCACGTTGTCGGAGCACGTCTACGGCGCGTCGCGGATCGTGGAGCGCCACCGGCACCGCTACGAGGTCAACAACGCCTACCGGCACGCGCTTCGGGCCGGCGGGCTGCGCGTCTCGGCCACCTCCCTCGACGGCAAGCTCGTGGAGATGATCGAGCTGCCGGGCCACCCGTGGTTCGTGGCCGGACAGTTCCACCCCGAGCTGAAGAGCAGGCCCACGCGGGCGCACCCCCTCTTCGCGGCGTTCGTGGGCGCGGGGGCGGCTCGCGCGGCGGGTCGCGCCGATCGCGCCGAGGCGAAGGCAGCGCGTCCGGCGGCGGCCGTCGGGGGCTGACCCGGATGTTCGACCCGGAGTGCTTCACCCTCTTCGCCGGACCCTGCGCGCTGGAGGACGACGAGCTGAACGTGGCGGTCGCGAAAGCGGTCAAGGCCGCCGGGGCCGCCGTCGGAGTGCCGGTCGTCTTCAAGGGTTCGTTCGACAAGGCGAACCGGTCTCGTCTCAGGTCCCCCCGGGGTCCCGGCTTGGCAGAGGGACTGGAGCGGCTGCGGACCGTCAAGGCGGAGACGGGAGTGGCGGTGCTGACCGACGTTCACGAGCCGGCCCAGGCGGAGCGCGCGGCCGAGGTGGCCGACGTGGTTCAGGTCCCCGCGTTCCTCTGCCGCCAGACCGACCTGCTGGTGGCGGCCGGGCGCACCGGGAAGGCGGTGAACGTGAAGAAGGGGCAGTGGATGTCGCCGGAAGCGATGGCCGGCGCCGTGGAGAAGGTCCGGTCGGGCGGCGGCGGGCCGGTCCTGGTCACGGAGCGGGGATCGGTCTTCGGGTACGGCGACTTGGTGGTGGACATGCGCTCGTTCGCCCGCATCCGGCAAGCCGCCGGCGTCCCGGTCGTCTTTGACGCCACGCACTCGGTGCAGCGCCCGGGCCGCGGCGACGACGGCTCCTCCGGTGGGTCGCCCGAGCACGTCGGCGCCCTGGTTCGCGCCGCGGCGGCGGCAGGTTGCGACGGCCTCTTCCTGGAGACGCACCCGGAGCCGTCGGCGGCGCCGTCGGACGGGGCCAACATGCTGCCTCTTGCCGCGCTGTCGGGAACGCTGGCCCAGGTGGCGGCGATACGGCAGGCCCTTTCCTGCGAGACGAATCCAGCCCTTTCCTACGAGACGAATCCATGAGCGGCGCAGATATCCCGGAGACAACGGCCCGGCGCATCCGCCTCGTCGTACTGGACGTGGACGGCACCCTCACCGACGGCGGCATCTACGTCGGCGACGGCAGCGCGCCCTTCGAGATGAAGCGGTTTCACGTGGAGGACGGCATCGCGGTCCGAATGATGAGGCGGGCAGGCTTGCACGTGGCGATCGTGTCGGGAAGGGTGTCGCCGGCCACGGACCTGCGGGCGGCGGAGCTGGGCATCGCCGACGTTCACCAGGACCCCAACGCGCACAAGATGCCGACCGTGGAGCGGATCCTGGCGGCGAAGCAGGTCGAGTGGCGCGAGACGGCCGTGCTGGGCGACGACTTGGCCGACCTGCCCCTCATGCGGAAAGCGGGGCTGCCGGCCACGGTGGCCAACGGAGTGCCGGAGGTCTGCCGGGTCGCGACGTGGAAGAGCGCGCGCAGGGGAGGGCAGGGGGCCGCGCGGGAGTTCGCCGAGGCCCTCCTGCGGGCGCGGGGACAGTGGGACGAGCTCGTGGATGAGTACTGTCGCGACCGCGGAGGCTGACGCCGCCCTGCACCCGATCCTGGCGGAAGGCCGGCGGGTGCTGCGGACCGAGGCCGAGGCCGTGGCGTCGCTGGCCGGACGCCTCGACGTCGAGTTCGTGCGGGCGGTGGAGCTGGTGGCTTCCTGCCGCGGCCGGGTGGTGGTGTCGGGAGTCGGCAAGTCGGGGATCGTGGCCCGCAAGGTGGCGGCGACCCTCACCTCCATCGGCACGCCGGCCGTCTTTCTCCACCCGGTGGAGGGGCTTCACGGCGACCTGGGGATCGTGGGCCCGTCGGACGTGATGGTCCTCCTCTCCAAGAGCGGCTCCACGGCGGAGCTGGAAGGAGTGCTGGAGTTCGCCGAAGCCGGCGGCGTGCCGGTCGTGGCCCTGGTCGGCGCCAAGGACTCTCCCCTGGGACGCCGGGCCGGCGCCGCGATCGACTGCGGCGTGGCGGCCGAAGCGTGTCCGATGGACTTGGCGCCCACCTCGTCCACCACGGCCGCCATGGCCGCGGGCGACGCCTTGGCGGTGGCCGTCCTGGGCCGGCGCGAGTTTCGGCCCGAGGACTTCGCGCGGATCCACCCCGGCGGAGCGCTGGGCCGGCGCCTGACCCTGCAGGTAGGGGACATCATGGAGTCGGCCCGCTACCCGTCGGTGTCCAGCGGGGCCGTGGCCCGGGAGATCGTCGTGCCCCTCGCGCGGATGCGGGGCACGGTCCCGGTGGTCGACGAGGTTCAGCAGGTGGTGGGCGTGGTGACCGCCGGCGACCTCACCCGCCTGATGGAGCGCACCGACGACTTCCTGGACGTGCCTGTGGCCGAGTTCATGACCCGCTCGCCCAGGCTGGCTTCCCCGAACGATCTGGCGGCTGCGGCGCTGAGGCGGATGCAGGAGCACGGGATCATGGCGATGCCCGTGGTGAGCGACGCCGGGGCCCTGGCGGGCGTCGTGCACCTCCACGACCTGCTGCGGGCGGGCGCGGCGTGAGGACGGCGAACCCGAGCCGCAACCCCCGACGGGCGCTGTCCGCCCGAGGCGGACGCAAAGCGCCCCCGGCGTCGAACGCGACCTTTGCAGGGGCGGTCCTGGCCGCAGGACTGGCGGCGTGCGGCACTCCGGCCGGCGAGAGTGCGCCGGCGGAGCTCTCCGCGGCCGGCGCCGACCACGTCACGTACGGCGTCACCAGACGCTTCTCGCGCAACGGCGTGGAAGAGGCGCTGCTGCGGGCCGACAGCATGTACATGTGGGACGACTCGTCCCGCGTCCGCCTGATGGGCTTGACCCTGGAAGTGGTCGGCGAGGGCGGTAGCCGCCGCGCCGTGATCACGGCGGAGAGGGGCCGCATGGACATGGCCGGCGAAGAGCTGGTGGCGTCGGGGAACGCGGCCTTGTCGATCCCCTCGGAGGGCCGCGAGATCAGCAGCGCCGAGCTGCGCTTCGTCCTCGCCGGAAGCCGTGAGCGCAGGATCGAAACCGACTCGACCGTCACGATGCGCGAAGGAGGCTGCACGATGCAGGGCGACGGCCTCAGGTCCGATCTCGCCTTCGACGAGCTGAGGATCCTGGGCGCCCGGGAGGGCCAGTGCCCCGGCCAGTGACGCGGAACCGGCGTCGGAACGGTCGCGGCTGGGCGGTGCCGGCGCTGATCGCGACGGCGGGAGCGGCGACGGGCGTCGGCGGGTTCCATGCCGGAGCGGCGGGACAAACGGCGTGCCGGCTGGTGGAGGTGGGGGGCTACACGCTGAGCGCCCGCAACACGGTCGGGTCCTACACGCACTATGCGTCCGGGGGCGTGGACTACCGTTGCGCCGACGGGGTCCGAATCGTGGCCGACTCGGCCGTGGGGTTCGAGACCAACAGCACGCTGAACCTCTACGGCCGAGTCCGCTTCGAGGACCTGGAGGTGATCCTCGAGGCGGGGCAGGCAATCTACTTCGGCGAGGCCCGCTACCTGCGCGCGACCCACGGCTCCCGCGTCGAGTACAAGAACACGGGAACGGTCGTCGCCGGCGAGGAGCTGGACTACTACCGGCAATCCGAGCATCGGGCCGTGGACGAAATGACGGTCCGAGGCGGCCGCCCCCATGCGACCGTGTATCCGCAGGTTGCGTCCGAAGCGTCCCGCGAAGAGGCGCGGTCCGATGATCCGCCGACCGAGGAGACCTCCAGCGACAACCCGCCCGCCGCCGACGAAGCCTCCGCAGAGGACGTCCTCGCCGAAGAGGCTCCGTCCGCCACGCCGGCGCCGGAGGAGGATCCGCCCGCCGACCTGCCGCCGGCCAAGGAGCTTCCGCCCTACGAGATCGACGCGGAGCGCTTCGTTGTCGAGGGGCGTCGGGCGTTTCGGGCAGTGAACGACGTCGTGCTGGTCCGGGACGCCCTTCGGGCAACCGGCGATACCCTTTTCTACGATCAGGAATCCGGGGCCATGTCGATGCGGGGCGAGCCTCGGGTCGGAGACGGCCGCTTCGACTTGGATGCCGAGTCGATCTCCATCACGCCGGCGTCGCCGGGAAACGAGAACATACTGGCCAGCGGCGACGCCGCCTTGGCCGGGGCGGCCGTCGCGATCGAGGCGCCGGCGATCAGACTCTTCCTGGAAGACGGCGACCTGGGCCGCCTCGTCGCCCTGGCGACGGCCCCCGCCGCGCCCGCCGCCGTTCCGCCCGACGTCGCCGGCATGACCCCGGGGGACCAAGTCCGCGTCGCCGAGATGGCCGCCGCCGCTGCCGCCGCCGAGCGGTCCGACCCCGCCGACGCGCCCGATTCGCTCCCTCGCCCGGCCGCCTACGCCGAGGACCTGACGCTGGTCGCCGACTCCATCGAAGTCCTCTCGCCGGGCCAAGTCCTTCGAGTGCTCACCGCCGTGGGAACGGCCCGGGCCGTGGCGGTCCGGACGGACTCGGCCGACCAGGAGCTGCCGGAAGTCGCCCGCAACGACTGGATGGAAGGCGACACGATCGTGGCCGACTTCGTGCCGCCGGGCCCCGGCCGGGACGGCGGGACCCGCCCACGGGCCGCCGGTCGCGCCCTTCTGGAGACGCTGGTCGCGGCCGGCAGTGCGCGAAGCCTGTACAGGGTGCCGCCGGACACGACGATCGCCCCCGACGAGCAGCCGACAGGCCCGCCGCCCCTGCACTGGACCCAGGGCCAGCGGATCACCATGCACCTGGCCGACGGCGAAGTGGTCCGCATGCTGGTCGAAGGCCAGACCGTCGGGTACCACCTGGAGCCCCTGCCGCCCGATCCCCAGGCCGACTCTGCGATGGTGGCGGACTCCACATCCGCAGCCGACTCCGCGGCGGCGCCGGACACGACGGCCGTCTCCGCCTCCAATGCCGCTTCCGCCCCCCGTCCGGCCGCCCCCACGGCTCCCTCGGCTCTTCCCGCGGCCCCCGACGCGCCGCGCGTCCATCCCTGGAGAAGACGGACGTGACCCAAGAAAGCAGCGCACCGGCCCGAATCGCCGCCGCGGGCGCTCCGCTCTCCGAGCCCGCGAGCGCCGCGCCGGGCGCCGTCCTTCGTGGCGAGCAGCTCACCAAGATCTACCGGAAGCGGCGCGTGGTGTCGGACGTGGACATTCAGGTTCGGCAACGGGAGATCGTGGGACTGCTCGGCCCGAACGGGGCGGGGAAGACGACCACCTTCTACATGCTGGTCGGTCTGATCTCGCCCGACGCCGGAAGGGTCTTCCTCGACGACGCCGAACTCACCCCCGTGCCCATGTACAGGCGCGCCAGGATGGGCGTCGGCTACTTGGCGCAGGAGCCGTCCGTGTTCCGCCGCCTCACGGTCGCCCAAAACGTCATGGCGATCCTCGAAACGGTCGACATCCCGCGAAGGGAGCGCGCCGCAAGGCTGGAGCAGCTTCTGGCGGAACTCTCCATTGGACACCTGCGCGACGCCAAGGCATATTCCCTTTCGGGCGGGGAGAGGCGAAGGGTGGAGATCACGCGGGCGCTGGTGCAGCGGCCCAAGTTCATGCTGCTGGACGAGCCGTTCGCGGGCATCGATCCCATCGCCGTGAACGACATTCAGGAGATCGTGACGCAGCTTCGCACGCGGGAGATCGGCGTGATCATCTCGGACCACAACGTCGAGCAGACCCTGGAGATCGTCGATCGCGCCTACATCATGTACGAAGGCAGGATTCGCGTTGCCGGGACGGTATCGAAGCTCGTTTGGAACGACGAAGTCGCCGATCTCTATCTGGGCCCGTCCCTCACGGCCCGCATGAGACAGCGCTTCTCCCGTCCCTCGGATTGACCGTCGAATGGCCCGCGGCGACGGGGGAATGGGCGGCGACCGGGGACTGGACCAGACCCGCAAGGCTCGCCCCGAGGTCACGGCCAATCCGCGCCTCTACCGGGCGATGGAGCTCTTCGACATGTCCCGAGCGGACCTCCTGGAGCACCTGCGCCAAGAGGTCTACGCCAACCCGTGCCTCGAGCTCTCCGCCGGCGACGAAGGGGGCGTCGACGCGGAAGAGATCGAGGAGCCCCTTCCGGACGAGGCGGACGACGATCCGGAGGCCGAGTTCGACTGGGAGGAGATCATCCTGGGCGGCTTCGACGCAGGAGGGACCCGAAGCCAGTACGAACCCATCGACTACGCCGAGCCGGCGGCGGTGGACGTGCCGGACCTTCACGACCATCTCGAGGAACAGCTGGCGCTGCTTCAGGTCGATCCGCGCCAATCCATGGCCGCCTGGGAGATCATCGGCAACATCGACGACGACGGGCGACTGTCCTGCTCTCTGGAAGAGGTGGCCGAAGGGCTGGACCGCCGACTCGCCGAACTGGACGAACCGGGCGCGGAAGACGAGATCGCCCGCCTTCTGGTTCCCTACGAGCCCGCGGAGATCGAATCGGCCCTGGCGATGGTGCAGGGGCTCGACCCGCCCGGCGTGGGAGGCAGGGACCTGCGCGAGTGCCTGCTGATCCAGCTTGGCCGGTTGGGCAGGGAGGAGTCCCTGGCGCACCGAATCGTCGATCTTCGCTTCGACGACCTCATGAACCACCGCTGGACCGAGATCACGCGAGCCCTCGGCGTCCCGGCGAAGGAGATACAGGCCGCCAAGGACGAGATCGGCGAGCTGGACCCCAAGCCCGGTCGGCAACTTTCCCAGGGAACCAGCCACTACATCGTGCCCGACATGATCCTGGAGAAGGTCGGCGGCGAGTACATGGTCTTCGCCAACGACGCCGGAATGCCCAGGCTGCGCATCTCGCCCTACTACCGGGAGATCGTGGCCAACGGCCAGTTCACGGACGAGAACAAGCAGTTCATCACCAGCCGCATGAACGCCGCCGCGTGGCTCCTGCAGGTGGTCGAGCAACGTCGCCTGACGATGCTCGCGGTCGCCAGGTTCATCGTGGAGCGGCAACACGAGTTCTTCGAGCACGGACCCCAGCGCCTCAAGCCGCTGAACCTGCGCACCGTGGCGGAGGACCTGGAGATGTCCGAGTCCACCGTCTCCCGAGTCACCAGCAAGAAGTACGTCCAGACGCCCCGGGGCGTGTTCTCTCTCAAGCACTTCTTCTCCCGCGGGCTAGCGGGCGACGACGGGGAAGTCTCCACCCGCGTCGTCCAGGAGAAGATCCGCAGCCTGGTGGCCGCCGAGGACCCGCAGCAGCCCTTGACGGACATGGCTATCGTAAGCCTTCTGGCGTTGGAAGGCATTCAGGTCGCTCGGCGCACGGTCGGAAAGTACCGCACCCAACTGGACATTCCCGTGGCACGGGCGCGAAGGCGCTACTGACCTCGACACCGTCCCCACGCAAGGATTCTCCTCGATTGGCCGACCGCCCCGAACGCACCGTCCCGCGAGCCTACCGAGACTTCGCCCTGGTGGTGCCCGCGTTCGACGAGGCCCCGAACGTCCCCGACCTGATCCGCGAGGTCCAGGCCGCCTTCGACGCCCACGGCCTTGCCGGCGAAGTGATCCTCGTCGACGACGGCTCGTCCGACGGCACCGGCGACCTGGCCGAGGCCGAAGGCCGGGGATGGCGCAACCTCCATGTCCTGCGGCATCGCAGCAACAAGGGGAAGACGGAAGCTCTCCTCACCGCCGCCGCCGCCACCGAGAAGAAGTACCTGGTGCTCTTCGACGCCGACCTTCAGCACCTGCCGGAGGAGATCCCCCGCTTCCTGGACAAGCTCGAGGAGGGTTGGGACATCGTCGCCGGCCGGAAGGTGGGCGCCTACGACAAGCGCGCGGTGTCGTCGCTCTACAACGCCCTCAGCCGAAGAATATTCGACGTTCCCGTGACCGACCTGAACTCGATGAAGGCGTTCCGCGCCGACATCTTGGACGAAGTGCGGCTTCGGCACGACTGGCACCGCTTCTTCGTCGTCATGGCCCACATGGAGGGCTTCACGGTCACCGAGATCGACATCGCCCTTCATCCCCGGCGCGCGGGCAGGTCCAAGTATTCGCGGCCCACCCGAGTCGTCGGCGGACTGCTGGACCTGACTGCGGTGTGGTTCCGGCAGCGACTCTCCCGCAAGCCCATGACGGCGTTCGGCTTCCCAGGGCTGCTCCTCGTGGGCGCCGGCGTGCTCGTCGGCATGGCGGCGTTCTACGCCCGCTTCGCGATGGGGCAGGGCTTTCGCCCGCTCCTCTACCTGGTCGTCCTGCTGGTGACCGTGGGCACCCTGTGCTTCGTGGCCGGCTTCCTGGCCGAAATGGTCGCGTCGATCCACGAAGAGATCGAAGCGCTCCGCAAGTCCCGTCGCAACGCCCCGGCGGACGACCCCTCCCGCCGCGACCACGGCTAGGACGGCCGTCTCCCGACCCGATGCCGCGTCCGAAGATCCTTTCCGTGATCGGCACCCGGCCCGAGGCGATCAAGATGGCGCCGGTGGTCCGCGCGCTCGAGGCCCGGGGACTCTCGGAGCACCGGGTCGCGCTGACCGGGCAGCACGCCGAGATGGTGGACCAGGTCTTCTCGGCCTTCGGCGTCCGACCGGACTACGACTTGCAGCTCATGACCTCCGGCCAGACCCTCCACGACGTGGGCCGGGCGTGCCTCGAGGGCCTTCCCGGCGTCCTGGCCGACTTCCGACCGGACGCCACGGTGGTGCAGGGAGACACCGCCAGCGTCTTCTTCGCGGCCGTGTCCGCCTTCTTCGAGGGCGGCAAGGTGGCCCACGTCGAAGCCGGCCTGCGGAGCCACGACAAGTGGGCGCCTTTCCCGGAAGAGATGCTGCGACGGATGACGGACTGCTTGGCCGACTACTGCTTTGCGCCCACGCCGCGGGCCGCGGAGCACCTGAAGAGGGAAGGGGTCCCGCCCGAGCGGATCTTCGTGACCGGAAACACGGTGGTCGACGCGCTCCAGGCGACGAACGCCTCCCCGCAGCCCGTCGAGGATCCCGTGGTGGCCCGCGTCCTGGGCGCCGAGGCGCCCGCCGGCGCCCGGGCGTCCCGCCTCGTCCTTCTGACCGCCCACCGCCGCGAGTCCTTCGGCCCGCCGTTGGAGGGCGTGTTCGGCGCGGTCAGGGAGCTGGCCGCCCGATTCGACGACGTGGAAGTCCTCTACCCGGTCCATCCCAACCCCAACGTCCGGGAGCCGGCCGCGCGGGAGCTCGGGAACGCCCCGCGGGTCCACCTCGTCGCCCCCCTCTCCTACGGCGACCTGCTGGCGGTGCTCCGCCGGGCCAGCCTCGTGCTCACCGACTCGGGCGGAATCCAGGAGGAGGCGCCCACCTTCGGCGTGCACGCGCTGGTGCTGCGCGAGGTCACCGAGCGCCCCGAAGGCGTGGAGGTCGGTTCCGCCACCCTCGTCGGCACCGACCCCGAGCGCATCGTGGCCGAGGCCGCGGCGCGCCTCGACGGGGCGGAGAAGACCGACGTGCCCAACCCCTACGGCGACGGCCGGGCCGGCGAGCGGATCGCCGACGTCCTCCTCGCCGACCTGGCCGGCGCGCCTCGGGAGACGGAAGAGTGGACCGGCGCCTGAACGTCCTCGTGCATTGCGTGTACTTCCCGCCGGAGGTGGGAGGGCTCGAGAGCCACGTCCACTACCTGTGCCGGGGGCTGGCGGAGCGCGGCCACGCCGTCACCGTGGTCACCTCCCGCTCGCGCCCGGAGCTGCCCGAGGAAGAGGACTTCCAGGGCATCCGAGTGCTGCGCACTCCGCTTCCGTCGCGCACGCCCTCGGGTTGGTTCGCCCATGCGGTCGGCTCCACGCCCCGAACCCGAGAGGCCGCCGAGAACGCCGACGTGGCGCACGCCCAGGCGTTTCCGTCGATCCTTCCTTGCGCCCTGGCGTTGGCGGGCCGGAGCACGCCGCTGGTGACGACCCTCCACACCTCCCACTTCCTCCGCCTCGCCGCCCGGCGGCTACTGGCGCCCGCACTTGGAAATCTGATCGAGTTCAGCAACCACAACTTCGCAGCGAGCAAGGAGATAGCCGACGTAGGAGAAAGCATCGGATCAACCACCAAAGTCGAAGTCCTGGTCAACGGCGTGGAGACCGAGCTCTTCCGGCCCGCCGGCGACCCTCCTTCCGGCAGCGGCGCGCCCGCGGTCGGCGTCCGCCGGCTGGTCGTCCCCCGGCGTCTCTTCCCCAAGAACGGAGTCGAGTTCTTCGTCCGGGCCATGCCGCTGATCGCGAACCGCGTCGATGCGACGGCGGCGGTCGTCGGCGACGGACCGGAGCGCTCCAAGCTCGAAGGGCTGGCGGTCGAGCTGGGCGTGGGCGACCGGATCGAGTTCCTCGGCGCCCGGCCTCACGCCCAGATGCCGAAGCTCCTGGCCGGAGACTTGGCCGTCTTTCCCTCCCTGGTGGAGGCCACCTCGGTGGCGGCCCTGGAGTGCATGGCGTGCGGCCTGCCGGTCGCGGCGTCGGCGGTGGGCGGCCTGCCCGAGATCGTGGACGACGCCGTGGGCGGCCTCTTTCCGCCCGGAAACTCGGAGGCGATGGCGGAGAAGGTGGTCGAGCTGCTGTCGGATCCCCGGCTCTCGGAGCGCGGCGCCTCGGCCCGCGACCGCGTGGTGGCTCGCTGGAGCAACGCGCGTCTCGTGGACCGGCACCTCGAGGTCTACCGAAGCCTCCTGGAGGGCCGCCGTGGCTGACCGGGTGCTGGTGGTCCTGCCCACCTACAACGAGCGCGGCAACCTCTCGCGGGTCGTTCCCGAGATCCTGGCCCAGGGGCCCGCGTTCCACGTCCTCGTGGTGGACGACGCCTCGCCCGACGGCACCGGAGAGGCGGCCGACGCCATGGCGGCTGCGAACGCTCGCGTCGACGCCCTCCGCCGGCCGGGCAAGCTCGGCTTGGGAACCGCCTACGTGGACGGCTTCTCGTGGGGCCTGCAACGCCCCTTCGACCTCTTTGTGTCCATGGACGCCGACCTCTCCCACCCGCCCGCGATGCTGCCCGCCATGGTGGCCGAGAGCGCCGGTGCCGGCGTGGTCGTGGGCTCCCGCTACTTGGGAGGCGAGATTCGGGTCGTGAACTGGCCCATGGGCCGCCTGCTGGTCAGCCTCTTCGGCTCGTGGTACGCTCGAACGGTCACGGGCCTGCCCGTCAGCGACGCCACCGGCGGATTCAACCTGTACAGCCGCAAGGCGCTGGAGTCCGTGGAGCTCGCCTGCATCGAGTCGAGCGGCTACAGCTTTCAGATCGAGCTCAAGTTCCGGGTCTGGCGCGCCGGACTGGCCGTTCGGGAAGTGCCCATCGTCTTCACGGAGCGGCGCAGCGGAGAGTCGAAGATGTCCAAGCGGATCATGTGGGAGGCGGTCTGGCGCGTGTGGAAGCTCCGCATGGCCAGCCTGGCGGGACGACTCTGACCTGGGGAAGGGAACGTGGGCCTCGCAGACTTCTGCTACCGCTGTCCCGAATGCGGGCACGACCCGATGGCGGGGAAGGGCGACCGGGCGTGGTGCGGCGCCTGCGGCTTCCGGGTCCAGCGGACGCGCGGCCGCATCTTCGCGACCTCCCCCGGCGCCGGGCCGCGCCGGGAGAAGGCGCGAACGCTGGCGGAGGCGGCTGGGGCTGGGCTGGGCGACCAGGTCGGCGACGCCTTCCGCTACTCGGCGCAAGCGACGGTGTGCTGGCGCATTCGCGAGGAGCCCGTCTGGCGACGGGGCGAGCTGCGGGGCTACAGCGAGACGATGGGTGCGCCCGCCCTTGCGACCGTGACCGTGGACAGGGAGGCCGTCGCCATCGAGAGCGTCGACGCTCGCAGCAGCGCGCCGTCGGATTGCCGTTCAGGTCGCTGGAGCCTTCTGGAGCTTCGCGCCGTGCAGACGTCCTCGTCGTCGTTGCAGCTCTCGTTGCCGGGCGACCAGATGGTGCAGCTGCGCTTCGCGACGGACTCGCCCAAGCGCTGGGAGGACATGCTGCGCCAGCTGGTGCGGGAGGCGTACCGAAGGGCGGGCAGGGGGTTCGTCCACGAGTTCCAGCCCCGCATCGCGACCCGGTAGCCCCGTTCGTGCGCCGACTGCCCCCGACCGGGACTTCTTCTTCGGCCCCCGACCTTCTCTCGCCGTCCGCGCGTCGCTCTCGTCGCCGTCGATGACTTGGTACGAGTTCTTCTGGCCGGTGGCGAAGGGACTCTCCGTGGCCATGACGCGCCTCACCGTCGAGGGTAGGGAGCACATCCCCCGACAGGGACCGTTCTTCCTCGTGGCGAACCACCAGAGCGTGCTGGACCCGATCCTGATCCAGGCCAACTGCCCTCGTCCGCTCCACTCGCTCGCCAAGAGCACCCAATTCTCGTCCGGGGCCGTCTCCGCTTGGCTGCTGCCCCGCATCAACGCGGTTCCGACGCGACGATACCGCGTCGACCCGCAGGTCGTGCGCACCGCCCTTCGCCTGCTGGACCGAGGAGAGGCGGTGTGCGTCTACCCCGAGGGCGAACGAAGCTGGGACGGGACGCTCCAACCCCTTCGGCGAGGCACCGTCCGACTCGTCCTCAAGGCGGGCGTGCCGGTGGTTCCCTGCGGCGTGGCGGGCTCCTTCGACGCCTGGCCGCGTTGGAGCCGCCGCCCGCGACGCCGTCCGGTCGTCCTCCGCTTCGGAGCGCCCATCCACTTCGGACGTCACGACACTCGGCCGGAGCGCGAGGCCGCGCTGGACGAAGCCCTGAAGCGCTTGGTGAAGGCGCTGGCGGAGCTGAGCGGCCAGCTCGGGCGGCCGGACGACGGCGCCCCCGACGCCGAGGGCTCCGGCTCCGCTGTTGGCGCCTGACCCGACGATAGGCCATCTTTCCGCCGCCATGCTCAGGTCTACGCTGCTGCGAATCTCCGAAAGCAAGTGGTGCAGGGGGACGTTGCCCCGCTACGGCTTCGTCAAGCGCGCCGTCCGTCGGTTCATGCCCGGCGAGACCTTGGCCGACGCCCTGGAGGCTGCCGAACGCCTGGAGCGGGGCGCCGGCATCCCCACGCTGATCACCTTCTTGGGCGAGAACGTCGCCGACGAGGCGGAGGCCGCAGCCGTTGCGGACCACTACGCGGAGGCCGCAGCCGCCGTCGCGGCACGCGGTCTGGACGCCGAGCTCTCGGTCAAGCCTACCCACTTGGGACTCGACTTGGGGGCGGCCGTCGCCGAGCGAAGCCTCCGGCGCTTGACCGAGGCCGCCGAAGCCACGGGAAACTGGGTCTGGCTCGACATGGAGTCCAGCCCCTACGTGGACCCGACGCTGGAGCTCTACCACGCGATCCGTCCCGACCACCCCAGGTTCGGCATATGCCTGCAAGCGTACCTTCGCCGGACTCCCGAGGACCTGGAGTCGCTGATCCCGCTGGGCGCTGCGGTCCGCTTGGTGAAGGGCGCCTACGCCGAGCCGGCCGACGTCGCGTTCCCCGACAAGTCCGCCGTGGACCAAGCGTTCTTCGACCTGGCGGTGCGGATGCTGGCCGACGACGCCCGGAAGGCCGGGACGCGGGCCGCCCTCGCCACCCACGACGGCGCCCTGATCCGTCGGATCGACGAGTGGGCCGCGAAGGAGGGACTCGGCGACGGCGCCTACGAGTACCAGATGCTCTACGGCATTGCCCGCGAAGAACAGAAGCGTCTGGCCGCCGCGAAGAAGGCCGTCCGGGTCCTGATCAGCTACGGCGAGCACTGGTTCCCCTGGTACGTCCGGCGGCTGGCGGAGCGACCGGCCAACCTCGTCTTCGTCCTGCGCAGCTTCCTCGCCCGATGACTCCCGCCCCGGAGAGCGACTCCATGACGCCCACTCGAACTTCCGCACCGCTCCAGCGCGCTCCGTCGAGCCGGTTCCGTTGGGGGCCGCCGCTCTGGTTCAGTCGCGGTCCAACGCTCCGGCCGTTCGGGGTCCTCGCGCTCGGTCTCCTCTTGCCGGCCGCCGGCGCCGACGCGGCAGCGGCCCAAGTCGGGCGTGGGGCGGCGGTTGCCGGGGACGCGGTTGCGGCAGCCCACGTCGAGGCGGTGCAGGAGGCTCGCGCGCTGCTCGACTCGGTGGTGGCCGCAGGGTCGATCCCAGGGCTGTCGGCGGCCGTGGGGAAGGGTCGGGACGTGCTGTGGTCGGAGGGCTTCGGGTTCGCCGACCTGACCCATGGCGTGCTCGTCACGCCCTTGACCAAGTTCCGGGTCGGCAGCGTGTCCAAGCCCATCACGGCGGCGGCCATGGGGTTGCTGATGGAAGCCGAGTCGCTCGACCTGGACGCGCCGGTGCAGCGCTACGTCCCGTCGTTCCCGGAGAAGCGCTGGCCCGTCACGACCCGCCAGCTCGCCGGGCACTTGGGCGGCGTCCGCCACTACCGGGGCAACGAGAACCTGTCGGCCGCGCGGTATCCCACCGTCCTCTCCGGGCTGGCGATCTTCCAGGACGACTCCCTCATTGCCGAGCCCGGCGCTCGCTACTCGTACTCCAGCTACGGGTGGAACTTGATCAGCGCCGTGGTGGAGGGCGCCAGCGGGGAACCCTTCCTGCCGTACATGGACCGAGCAGTCTTCAGGCCCCTGGGAATGCGCCACACCGTGGCCGGCCACACCGACAGCATCATTCCGCATCGGACCCGCTTCTACGTCCGCGCCGGCGACGACGGCCCGGTGGTCAACGCGCCCTTCGTGGACAACAGCTACAAGTGGGCCGGAGGCGGCTTCCTGTCCACGCCCGAGGACTTGGTGGCCTTCGCGGCGGCCCACATCGACGGCTCGGGCTTCCTGACCGACGAGACGCTGGCGGTCCTCTTCACGTCCCAGCGGCTGTCCAGCGGAGAGGAGACCGGCTACGGAATCGGCTGGCGAACCGCAACCAACGAGCACGGCGAGACCGTCGTGTCGCACACCGGCGGCTCGGTGGGCGGAACCACCGTTCTCACGCTGAACCGGGACACGGGAACGATCGTCGCGATCGTCGCCAACCTGTCCAACGCCCCCCTGGGAACTACGCTGGCGGAGAGGGTCGAAGGTCTCTTCCGGTAGCGGGGGAGCTCGGCGGCGGCGGACGGGAAGTCCAGGTCGGCCGCCGCCCCTTCAATCCCAATCTACAACTTTACATAATACATATTATGCGAACCTTGATTCGGCGCGCCGCCCCGTGATCCTTTCTTACTGACCCTCCCGCGCCACGAGCGCCAGGATTCTGGGAACGACGCCGCTCTGGTCGACCACGTAGGTCGTGTCGCCTGCCAAGGCGAACGAAAGGAACCTGCCGGGCAGGAGCCGGCTCTCCAAGTAGCGGCCGGTCGCCATGGAGTACAGGTCGAGGACTCCTCGGCCGTCGGAGTCGCCGGCGAGCACGAACAGCGTGTCGCCCGCCGTATCGACGTCGGAGGCAGATTCGGTCGGCCGCTCGGCGAACCACACGCTCCTCGTCTCGGTGGCTTCCTCCGTCTGCTCGCCGGCCGTCACCTCGGGAAAGTCCATCCGCTCCACGAAGGAATGGGCACGGGTGGCGTCGTCGGCGACCAGAAAGAACCCGGGTCCGGTCTTGAACGCGAGTCCCCATGAAGCGCCGGACGCGGCAAACACCAGCATGTCCAACTGGATCGTCTCCAGATCCCGGAAGCCTGGCCAGCTGGGGGTGACGACGGCGGGGTTCTCGCCGTCCGATGGGATTCGCATCAGGTCGATCCCCAGCACGCCGCGCGTCTCGGTCATGCCAAAGAACGACGCCACGTAGCCGCTCCCGTCGGCCAGAGCGACCACGTCCTCGGTCATCAGCGCCTGACCCGCGAACGGCTGCTCGCGCGACAGAGTCCCGTCCGAAGACAGCCACACGAGCCGACGGTTGCCCGAATCCACGAGGAACGGAGCGTCGGTGCGCGGATCGACGGTCATGGCGCGAACATTGCCGATCTCTCCTGGTCCTTGGCCCGAGCTTCCCCACGCCCACGCCAAGCGGCCCCCGTCGATCCGCAAGACCTTCATGGCCCGCACGTCCAGGACGTAGAGTCCGCCGTCTGACGCGACGTCCAGCTTGTGCGGCGAGGCCAGCAGCGTATCGCCGGGTCCCCCGAAGCTCCAAGCCGTGTCGTAGGCCACGGTCCGCGTCGCGCGAAGCTCCCGGTCCTCCGTGAACGGCTCGACGAGCTCTCCCGCCTGGTCGTCGCGTCCAGCGGCGGCGCCGTCCTCGCCGTCCTCGGAGCCTCCGTCGGCGCATCCGACCACGATCGGCGCGAGGATGCACGCGAACCACCAGGGCTTGGCACGACTCCAGCCGACCGCTCCCCAGCCGCGACGCCCTCTGCCCCAATGGTCGACAGCGATCATTTGGTGTCCTTCTCCGTTGCCGAGGGGATTCGTTTGCCTAAGGGGCTTCGTTCGCCACCCGCGACGCCACCACCGCGACCTCGGCCCGGCGCATCTGGACCAAGCTCCGGTCCGGGTCCGCCTCGACCATCTCGTCCAGCAGCCGGTCGTACAGCTCCACGGCGCCGGCGGCGTCCCCGGCCTCTTGCCGCAACCGAGCCGCGTCGGCCAGCGCATCGCGTACCTGGAAGCCGAGGCGGGCTCCTTCGGCCAAGCGCAGGTAGAGTCCTTCCGCCGCCTCCGCGTTGCCGACGTCTTCGTAGATCGAAGCCAGGAGCGCCGCCGCCTGGGCGCCGAGGGGGCTCTCCACGTCCCGCGCCAGCGGCGCAAGCACGTCGACGGCGCCGTCGGGATCGCCCAGCTCGGTGCTGACCTGGGCCAGCGCGATCCGCGCCTCGCCGGCGAAGGGCGTGCTGCCGAACCTCTCCAAGAAGAGCTGCAGGTCGGCATGCACCCCGGCCTGGTCGCCGCCGTCCAGCCTGCGCTGCAGCTCTTCCAGCTGGGTTGCGGCGCCGGCGTTGAGCGTGTCCTTGTACCGTCCGTAGTAGAATATCCCGGCCGCGCCCAGCGCCACCAGAACGATCGCGAGGGTGAGCACGGGCCGGTTGCGCTGGGCCCACTGGCTCACCTCGAGCGTCGTGGCGACGAAGGCGTCGTCCTGGTCCGCGGGGCTCCCCGACTTCTTGGGACGAGTCCCCGGCTTCCGGTAGCTGGCCATGTGAAAAAGCTAGTCCCTGCCTTGGCCTCCGGTCAACATCTTGGCCTCTTGAAGGAACTCGACGACCGGCGTCCGCGGTCGCGCGTCTTCGATGTCGAGTCGAAGCCCGGCTTCCAGCAGGCGGAGCGGCGGGTGGCGCCGTCGCCTTGTCCTGACCATGATCTTCTGGACCAGCCCGTGAACCGATCCCTTTCGAGCCCGTGAACCTGGCGCCCCGAAGGGAATCTCAACGGATGGCGACCGCCGGCAGAGCCGGAAGCCGCAATCGACGACGCGCTCGAAGCCACGCTCCCATTTGACGGAGGATGCCGCATGACCAAGAGGACGATCCTCGCACTCGGCATCCTGGCACTCGGATGCGGCGAGGCCCCAGAGACCCGCGCGCGGCCCGAGACCACGCCACCCCCGGCCCCGGCCGAGACGCCGCCCGCAGAGGCACCCGACTCCACGCCGGCGGCATCGGCGGAAGACGTCGAACGCCTGCTGGCGGAGATCGACTCCATGCTGTTCGCCCCGGGCACGCCATGGCCAGGATGCGGGACCTCCGACACGACGGGGACGCGGATCCTGGAAGAAGCAATCGACGCCGCCGTCGAAGCTAGGTCCCTCCTGGACTCTGGATACGTGGACCAAGCGGCGGAGACTGCGGACAGAAGCCACGCGCAACTGCTGGAATTCGAGACGCGCGAAGCGAAGTGCGCAGAGGAGGCCAACACCCGATGAAGGCCTGCCGAATCGACGGATGCGGAAAGCTAACCAAGGCGCGCGGGCTGTGCCAAGCGCACCTGGCACGCGTTTATTGATACGGCTCTGCAACCCACTTCCCGTGCCGCGGCCGCCCGCCCGAGCCCATTAGCAAGGCTGGCATCAGCCGCCGGAGAAACCCAAGTCCAATGCGAACCATCATTCGAGCCCTTCCGGCCCGGCTCGCCGTGGGCGTTGCCGTCGCCGCGACCTTCGGCGGCTGTGCGCCGCCGTCCGACGACCCGGACGCGGCCGATGCGGCCGACCCTGCGACGACCGTGTTTCCTGCGACCAACCGTCCCGACGTGCGCGGAACCCGGGGCGCCGTCGCGGCGGGCCATCCCCTGGCCGCGGCCGCCGGGATCGACGTGCTGCGCCGGGGCGGCAACGCGACCGACGCGGCTCTCGCCATGGCCGGCGTGCTGGCCGTCGCAAGGCCGCACATGAACGGCGTGGGAGGAGACGCCTTCGCCCTCTTCTACGACGGGGAGTCGGGCGAAGTCCACGCCCTCAACGGCAGCGGACGCGCCGGCGCCAAGGCCGAGCCGTCGTTCTTCCGGGACCGGGGCCACGACGCGGTCCCCGAGACGGGACCGATGTCCGTGTCCGTGCCGGGGGCGGTCGCGGCGTGGGTGGACGCCCACTCCCGCTTCGGGAGCCTTCCCCTGGACGAGCTCCTGGCCCCCGCGATCGACTACGCCCACGACGGCTTTCCCGTGTCCACCCGGCTGGCGTCCGACTTCGAGGCCCAGGGATCGGCCCTCAACGAGCCCGGCAAGGCGCTCTACCTGCCCGGCGGCGACGCCCCGCCCGTGGGCTCCCTGCTGCGGAACCCTGCCCTGGCCGCCACCCTGCGGGCAGTCGCCGAAGGTGGAAGGACGGCGTTCTACGAGGGCGCGACGGCGGAGCGCCTCGCGGCGTTCGTGGATTCGGCGGGCGGCGCGCTGACGGCGGACGACTTCAGGTCGCACGAGTCCACTTGGGTGGAGCCCCTGTCCGGCGAGTACCTGGGCGCGCGGCTTCACGTCCTTCCGCCCAACACGCAAGGGATCGCGCAGCTGGCCCTGGCCGGGATGGCCGCCCGTCGCCCGTTGAAGGAGATGGGCCGCAACTCGGCCGAGTACCTCCACACCCTGATCGAGCTCAAGAAGCTCGCCTTCGCGGACCGGGACCAGTGGGCCGCCGACCCCGACTTCGCGGAGATCCCGGTGGACGACCTGCTGGCGCCCGGCTACCTGGCGGATCGGGCCGAGCAGGTCGATCCCGGCGCGGCCGCGGTGGTCGTCGAGCCTGGGATTCGTTACGGGGCCGGCGGGGCGGCTCCGTCCGGAGAGTCCCCCAGGTCGGCCCTGTCCGCAGGCGCGCCCGCCGGCGCTCGCGCTTCCCTCGTCCTCGACGACGGCGGCGACACCGTCTACCTCACCGCCGTGGACCAGTGGGGCAACGCCGTCTCGTGGATACAGAGCCTCTTTCACGGCTTCGGCTCCGGGCTGCTGGAGCCCGTGACCGGCGTGGTCCTCCACAACCGGGGATCGCTCCACACCCTGGACGAGGGCCACCCCAACGTCGTGGCGCCCGGCAAGCGTCCCTACCACACGCTGACGCCCCTGCTGGCCACATCTCCCGACGGCGCCCTCGCCTTCACCCTGGGCACGCCCGGCGGCGACAGCCAAGTCCAGTCCCTGACCCAGATCGTCAACAACTTGCGCCTCTTCGGCATGAGCCCGCAGGCGGCGGTCGAGGCGCCCCGCTTCCGCAGCTACGGAGGGTTGGCGGTCGCGATCGAGGACCGGGTGGACGCCGACGTGCTGGCGGCGCTCGCGGCGCTGGGCCACGAGGTGCAGGTCGTGCACGGATGGACGGCGACGTTCGGAGGCGCCCAGATGATCGTGATCGACCACGAGCACGGAACGCTGACCGCGGCGGCCGACCCCCGACGGGAAGCCTATGCCCTGGCCTACTGATCCCTCTCCGGGAAGGTGAGGTAGGCGGCGACCCATGTCTGGGCAAGGCGAGGTGGACGGCGTGGAACGAGGCGGGAGCGCGGCGCCGGGCGGCCGCTGGCGAGCTGCGTCGCTCGTGGGCCGGGCTGCGCTTCTGGCCGGCGCGGCGGGCGCAGTCGCGTGCGGCGACGAAGCGCCGCCGGTTCCGGCCGAGGTCGTGGTGACGCCCGCATCCGCCACCGCCGAGACCGTCGGCGCGACGGTGCAGTACGCGGCTCGCGTCGTGGACGCGGAGGGGGCCGCCATTCCGGGGGCGCCGGTGACGTGGTCTTCGGGCAATCGAGAGGTGGGGACCGTGTCCGCCACCGGGCTGGCGACGGTCGTCGGCCAGGGCACGGCGGTCATCCGAGCCGTTCACGAGACGGTCTCCGGCACGGCGTCGCTGGTCGTGCAGCTGCGTCCGGCCAGCATGGCCAAGGTGGCGGGCGACTCGCTGACCGCGCCGGCTGCGTCGGTCCTGCCGGAGCAGCCCACTGTGCGGGTCGCCGACGCCGGGGGCGCACCGGTTCCGGGCGTCGCCGTGCGGTTCGAGGTGGTCTCGGGCGGCGGCCGGATCACGCCCCGCAGCGCACTCACCGACAGCGACGGCGAGGCGTCCACGCGCTGGACGTTGGGACACTTCCAGGGCGTCCAGGTCTTGCGGGCCACGTCGGACGAGTTCCAGGCCGACTTCGTCGCCACCGCGACGGAAGTGCTGCTGGTGGTGGGCACCGCGCGCTTGGAGCGGGCCCGCCTTTCCTTGGACTATTGGGCAACGCTGGAAGCCATAGGAGGAACGAGTCCCTATGCTTGGTCGCTGGCGGACGGTGGGCTGCCCGCGGGCTTGGCGCTGGGCGAAGACGGCACGATCTCGGGAACCCCGGAGGGGCTGGGCAGCAGCACGTTCTCGGTGTTGGTCCGGGACGCCTCGGGGCTTGAGGCCAGGAAGGACTTGGCCATGGTGGTTTGCGAGGCCCCGCTGGCCCTGGAACCCGGAGGCGTGCATGCGACAAGCCCGGTGGCGGCGGCCTCCGATTGCCCGCCCTTCATCCCGGCCGGCGGCGCCGGCGACCTGTATCGAGTCGGCTTGGTGCGAACCGGCTTCTCCCAAGACCTGACCTTTGCCGACGTCGCCTTGAGGGTCGTGGAAATCGCCGGACGGCCGACGCCCGGCGCCCATGACGAGTCGGCGCAGTCGGCCACCTCCGGCGCCACCCTCCTCCCTCTCCCCCGCCCCGCCCCGCAGCTCCTCCCGTCGCTGGAAGAGGCGGCCCGGCGCGCCGACGCCACGGCCCGACTCCACGCCCGTCTGCACGAGGACGCCGCGCGCCTGCTTTCGCGCTTCGGCTCCGACGCCGTCCTTCCCGACCTTCGCCGGGCGGACCCGGCCCGCCACGACGCCGCGGCGCAGCTGCGACCCCCGCCGGAGCGCCTCGTCTTCCTTCCCTACGACGCGGACCGGAACGACAGGTGCTCGCCCCCTGCTCCCACTTCAGCCGCTGCGCTCCTGGTCGGCTACAACGCCCACCTGGCCGTCTACCAGGACTCGGCGCAACGGGCCGAAGAGCCCATCGCAGAAGCGGACGTGGGTCAGGTGCTCGACTACTACGACGCCTACGGCGCAGGCACGATCGACGACTACTTCGGCGGCGTCCAGGACATCAACGGCGACGGCAGGGTCGTCGTCTTCGTCTCGCCGGTGGTGGGCGACGAAAACGCCGCGTTCGTATGGCTGGGCGACTTCCTGGAAGCCACGGAATGCGCGTCGTCCAACGAGATGGAGCTGGTGTACTTCAACGCCGACCAGTTCCACGCCGTCGGCGCAGCGCCCGACAACGGCCACTACCAAGCGATGCCGACGATGGTCCACGAGGTCAAGCACGTGGTCTCCCTCTACCACAGGCTGCGCGCCCGCTCCTTCCATCCCACTTGGATCGAGGAGGGCACGGCGGAGATCGCCGCCGAAGTCTCGTCGCGACGAGCGATGGCTGCGACGGGCGGCGTGCCCGTGGGCGCCGTGCTGACCCGCGACGCCTACCCGCCGCGCAGCGGCTCCGTCATCACCCCCGAAAACTTCGGGGTGCTCCTGCGCTTGGCCAGGACCGTCAGGTCGTACACGCAGGAGTACAACTCCCTGACCACCAACCCCACCGACGACCACAGCTACTACGGCACGTCGTGGCACTTCCACAGGTTCCTGGGAGACGCCTACGGCGGCGCCGCCGACTTGGCGGAGGGCGTCTTCTTCGCGTCGCTCAACGACTCCCTGGCGTCCGCCGGCGCCGGCGGCATCAACTCTGCCACCAACAGCGCCATGCCCGCGCTGATCACGGAGTACGCGACCGCGATGATGCTCAACGGAACGACGGCGCCCCAGCCGGTCCGCTCGTTCGCGACCTACGACTTCCCTTCCGCCACCTCCGACCTCTTCCGGCCACCGGGTCAGCCCGCCGGCCGCTACCCGTGGCCCGTCCTCGGCCCCACGCCCGCGCCTTTCGAGAGCAGCAGCTACCGCGCCGGGCTGGCTCCCGCCGGCATCCGCATCCACGAGTTCGAGTCCGACGGTCGGGGCAACGGCATCGAGGTGGAGGTGCGTGCGACGGGAGGCGTCGTCCGGGTGGTCGTGGCGCGGGTGCGGTAGGGGGCGTCGCCCGCCGGCCGCTGGATGTCGGGCAGCCCAATGAGGCCGGACTCGATGTCACGGATCAAGGATCACAGCTCGGCGGTGGTGGTCCTGAACACTGTGTCGCTCATCACGGTCTTCCTGCAACGCGTGCATCCACGAGGTCGAGTCAGAGCGCCGTAGCGGAGAAGCTCACGGCATTTCCTCAAAGTGCATTTCTGCTATGGTGCGAGTCTCTCCGTCTACTCGTCCTACTATGGCCCTACATATCTTCCCCTTGCGTGCCGAACACGATCGCCGCTGGTCCGTGCATCCGGGCGAGATGCTGGTCCGGATCGCATAGCCGGAGCCCGCCAAGAACATCGTTGCCAGCAGTAGCGCAACCATCAGCCTGACTCCACGCATCACGATGAACTCTCCCCTGGTACGGGTGCCGCTCCCCCCAGGCGGGCAAGCAGACGGCGGGCCTCCGCATCTCGATCCTCCCACAAGTAATGCGGAACGTAATCTACAAAGCGAATCCGGCCTGCGCCGTCCACGCCGATCACCGCGGGAGTTCCCGTGACCTCCGCGACGGAACTGACGGTTCGCCAACGGATGGTCGTATGCGGAATGTCGGAAAAGACCTCGTCAGCCCTTCTCATTACTATCGCCGGCATCTGCGGCGGTGGAGTGTCGGTCAGTCCGGGGACAGGGGCTGGACCGTCGGTCACCACCAGTCCGAGGACAGAGACTCCGCCGCGCTGAACTCGCCGGGCAACGTCCACGACAGCTCTCATGGTCTGGTTACACTCCATCGCAAAGAAGACCACGATCAAGCCGCCGCCTCCTTCGCTTACCTCCTGCACATGGCCCTGGAGCTTGGCAGCTTCCCTCCCGTCGATCCAGTAGCTCAGCGTGAACAGCGCACAGGCAACAGTCAACGCACCGGCGTACCAGCAAGACTTCGTTCGACTCCAGATCAACGACGCCGTCGCGGCTGCCATCTCGATTCCGCGCCTCACAACTCCAATGCCCTTGGCGCGGGTGCGACAGGGCGTTGAAGCGGAGAAGCTCACGGCATCTCCTCATAGTGCATTTCCGCTATGGTGCGATACTCTCCTGCGTCCTTGTCGTATCGTGATACGGCCCGACACATGTTCCCCTTGCGTGCCGAACACGACCGCCGCTGGTCCGCGCATCCGGGCGAGATGCTGGTCTGAATGGCATAGCCGGAGACCGCCAAGAACGCCGTTGCCAGCAGTAGCGCAGCCATCAGCCTGGCTCTCCGCATCACGGTGGAACGAGCCGCGGCACGAGTGCGCTGACGGTCGGAAGCAAGCCTTCGACATCAACGACGAAAACGGTGTCCCCTGCCATAGCAAACGATGCTGTTCTCCCAGGCAACGAACGGCTCTCCACGTAGACGCCGCTCGGCAGCGAGTACAAGTCCAGTACTCGTGGTCCGTCGGACGCGCTGGCCAGCACGAACAACGTGTCCCCCAGCGTGTCTGCATCGTGCGCGGCGTTCCGGCGAGTCGGGTCGACAAACCTGATGCTCTTCGTCCCGGCGGATTCCCGCACCGCTACTTCGTGAAAGTCCGTGTGCTCCACGTAAGGATGCGGCCTCACGGAATCGCCAGTCGCCACAAAGAAGCCGTTGCCGGTCTTGAATCCGAGGCCCCACAGATCGCCGCGGCCTGCAAACAAGGCCATGTCCAACTGAATCCACTCGAAGTTCTTGAACCCGGACCACTCGGGCGTAACGGGTGTTCGGTTCTCGCCGTCTCGAGAGACGTGCAGCAGGTTGATCCCGTCCATGCCGAAAGTTGACGCTACGTATCCGCTTCCGTCCGAGAGAGCGACCATGTCCTCCGTCGTCAACACGTTGCCCGCGAACGGCTGCTCGCGCAACAGAACGCCATCGGACGACAGCCAAACCATCCGGCGATTGCCGGAGTCCACGAGGACCGGCCCGTTGGTGTTCACGTCCACGGCCATCGCACGGGCGTTACCAAGCTCCTCGGGCCCTTGCCCCGACTTGCCCCACGACCACGCAAGGCGACCTGCCGCGATCCGCAGTACTCGGTCCGCACCGAGGTCCAGAAGGTACACGCCCCCGTCCGGCGCGACTGCCATTCTCGCAGGCGTGTCCAGCAAAGTGTCCCCAGCACCTCCGAAGCTCCAAGCGGTGTCGTAGGCGACGGCATGCACGATGCGGGCGCCTTGGCCTTCCGTGAACAGCGGTGTCGCTTCGCCTGCCGGGGCGACTCGCTCAGCGGAAGTACGTTCCTCCTCGTGGCCGCCGCCGCATCCGACAACCAATGCGGCGACGACGGCAAGCCCGCATCGCGTCACCCTGAGCCTCCCAGCCGTGTGACCAAGCGATGAGCCTCCGCCTCGGCGTCACCCTCCAGGAGCTGCGAAAGATGGTCGACAAAGAGAATTCGGCCCATGCTGTTCACGCCGATCAGGGCCGGGGTTCCCGCGACCTCGGCAACGGCGCGGACGGTTCGCCACCGAACGGTCTGTTGAGGGATGTGGGGAAAGCTACTTGCAGCAACCTCCAGCACCGTCGACAACGTGCTTGGCGCCAATCCGTCGGTGATCACCAAGCCGCGGACGGAAATGTCGGCGGCCTGGACTCGCCGGGCGATGTCGTCGATGGCGGTCATGGTCTGACTGCACTCCAGCGCGAAAGAAACGACCAGCAGACCGCCACCGAGATGAGCCAGATCTTGCAGGAGGCCCTGGAACTCGGACGCCTCCTTCTGGTTGGTCCCGTGGCTCAGGGTGAACAAGGCGCAGGCGATGGTCAGAGCACCGGCGTACCAGTGACGCTTGGCCTGGGTCCATGCCACGAGCGTCGCCCGCGACATCCCGGCAACCCACCTAGCTGTGTCGGTCATGGCAATCCCCTGGTCGATTCAGCAGATCGGCGTTGGAATCATTCCAAGGTGCGCGCGCGGGATCGCGAAGCGCAAGGGCTCTCCCGGCAACGAGCTGATCAAGACCAGGGCGCCGCCTTGGCGCGTGTTCCGGACCCGACCAGCTCGGTCAGCAGCGCCGGGGCAAGGTTGCCGCCCGAGACGACCACGGCCGCACGGCCCCGGGGCTCGTGGCCCGACCAGAGCGCGGCCAACGCCACTGCCCCGCCCCCCTCGACCACCAGACGGCGCTCCCGGAACGCCCGGGCCACGGCCCTCCGGACCACGTCCTCCGAGACCACGACGTGCTCGTCCACCACCTCCCGGACGATCTCGAAGGAGTAGCGGTTCTCCATGCCGATGCCGCCGGAGAGCGCCGATGCGATCGTCTTCTCCTCCGCCATCTGGACAGGCCGGCCCTCCAGCAGGCTGCGGTGCATGACGGATGCGCGCTCGGCGGAGACGGCCACCACCCGGACGCCGCGCTCCTTGACGGCCAAGCCGACGCCGGCCACGAGCCCGCCGCCGGAGAGGGGCACGACCACTTCCTCCAGGCCCGCAAGCTGGTCCAGAAGCTCGACCCCCACGGTCCCCTGCCCCTCGATGACGTCCAGGTCGTCGAACGGGTGCACCGGAGCCAGTCCTTCGTCGTCCGCGAGCGCGACGGCACGGGCTTCGGCGTCGTCGTAGGTGGGGCCGGCCAGGACGACGCGCGCCCGTGCGGCGCGGATGGCGCGCAACTTGAGCGGGTCCACCCAGTCGGGCACGCACACCGTCGCCTGGACGCCCAGCAGCCGACTCGCCTCTGCCACCGCCCGGGCGTGGTTGCCCGACGAAGCGGCGACGACGCCCCGAGCCCGCTCCTCCGGCGAGAGCTTGGCCAGGCGGTTGGCCGCGCCCCGCATCTTGAAGGAGCCGGTGCGCTGGAGCGACTCCAGCTTGAGGAACACGGAGCCGGGAGGCGCGCCTGCTACGCGGTCGGCGTCGGCGCCGTTGAGCGGAATCGCCGGGGTCGGCCACGCCAGCGGCCGCACGCGACGGCAGGCGCCCCGGAAGTCGAGGGGCCGGCGGGACGCCCCGGACCCGGCGATCAGGAAATGATCCGCTGGCCCTCGACCAGCTTCACGATCCACAGGCCCGAGTTCAGGTCCGACGTGAAGACGTTCCCCTTGTGGACCTGGGCGCCCCACGTCATGCCCCAGTTGGGGACGGTGGATTCGGCGTCGGTGGTCTTGAGGACGGCGACCTCCCTGCCCTGGCGGTAGAGGTCGCCCCGCAGCTCGCCGGAGATGTCCACGACCCGCAGTCCGGCCTGGTAGTAGCCCACGTACAACCGGTCGCCCTCTACCCAGATGTTGTGGGCGCCGGCCTCGGGCACTTCGTAGCGCGCCACCTCCACCGGGTTCTCCGGGTCCTCCATGTCGAGGACGTGGACGTAGCCCCGGGCCTCGATGGGGGCGTCGGCGTCCCACTGCTGGGGGAAGATCTCGTCGCCCACGAAGAGGTAGCGCCCGGCCCGCCAGGCGGTGTGCGTGTTGCCCGCCGGGTACTTGTAGCGGGACACGAAGGCCGGCTCGGTGGGGGTGCCGCCGTGAGTGCCGGCGCCCACGTCCAGCATGACGGCCCCGTCGTCCCAGTACGACAGGTAGGCGTAGCCGTCCTGAACGATCACGTCGTGGAGGGACTTGGAGGGAGAGTCGGGCAAGCCCCAGCGCCCCACTTCGTCGGGGGCCGCGGGATCGGAGACGTCGATGATGTGGATGTCGCTCGTCCCGTTGTGGACGGCGTACACCAGGTCGCCCTCGATCCAGACGTTGTGGACGCCCCCGGGGACGGTGCGCTTGTACTCGGAGACGATCGAGGGGCGGGCCGGCTCCGAGAGGTCGAGGACGACGATCCCGTTGCGGCGGTCCGAAGCCCCTTCCCGCGTGAGGACGCCGATGCGGGCGCCGTCCTGAATCTTCACGTCGTTGATCCGGCGGGCGTCGAGCTGCACCGAGTCGGTGAGGACGGGGGACGACGGGTCGGTCACGTCCCAAGCCTTCATCCAATCGTGCATGAAGGTTCCCACGTAGGCGTAGTCGCGCCCGTCGGCGCCCTCGAAGACCCAGGTGTCGCCGGAGTGGTGGTCGGCGGCGGCGCCCCGGCCGACCTTCACCAGCTCGGCTTCGTCGATGCGCGCCGCCACCCGCACGAACGCGCTGACGGCCCGGTCCTCGCCCACCAGCGCCGTGACCCGGTAGGCGCCCGGCTCCTCGGCGACGAAGACGCCTTCGGCGCCGTCGGCCTCGATCTGCGCGCCGACGCCGTCCACGCTCCACGCCGGGTAGAGGGTCGGCGCCCCGGACGCCCGCGCCTGCAAGCGCACCACGTCGCCGGTGCGGACCTGGGCGTCGTCGGGCGAGACCGCCACCGCGCCCACCGCGCCGTCGCGCACCTGCACCGGCACCACGGCCCGGGCCCGCCCCGCGACCACGGCGACCTCGGCCCGGCCCGGCGCCCGCGCGTGCACCCGCCCGGCCGCGTCCACGCCCGCCACACGGTCGTCGCTGGAGGCGAACGTCGGGGCGGCGCCGTCCACCACCTCGCCGGCCGCGTCCATCGCCACGACCCGAATCGGCGCGCTCGTCCCCGCCAGCAGCGCGTCCACCGGCAGCGAGGCCTCGATCCGGGCCACGGGGAGGGCCTCCACCACGACGACGGCGAACGCCATCACGTTCCCTGCCCGGACGCCGACCCGGGCCTCGCCGGGCGAGACGCCCGTGACCTGCCCCGCCTGGTCCACGCCGGCGACCTCGGGCTCGGGCGCGAACCACGTCAATGCCGCGCCGTCGATGGCGGAGCCGTCGGCCGCGATCGCCGTGGCCGCCAGGGAGGCGGTCCCTCCGACCTGCAGAGCGACCCGCCCCGGCGCGACGTCGATGCGGGCGGGCGCCGCCTGCGGGAGCTGGAGCGCGGCTGCGAGGAGGAAGGCGGTGGAAGCGGTCATCTGGCCGGACCTCTCTGGTGCGGAGTGCTGTGCGTGGCGTGGCGAATCGTCGCGCCCGTGTCGCGCCGGTCGCCTGGACCTAAACCGACTTCAGCTGCGGGCGCTTCTCCAGTTCCGGGAAGCGATAGACGACGACGCCCGAGCCCGGCGCGTTGTCCACGTCCACGTAGCCCTTGTGGGACATCTCGGTCAACGTGCTCTCGACCTCGTCGAACCCCTTGCCCGTGGCCATGACTCCCTGGGTGACGGTGAGCTCGCCCCCGTTCTGGAGCGCGGCGTGGAGAAGCTGCTGCTGAAGGTCCATCGGCGGCAGCCCCTTGGCGTCCGGCTTTCCCGGCTTGAGGTGGACGTCGGAGAGCCGAGCCGCTTGACGGGGATGCGGGATGCGCCCGTCCCGGATGTTGGCGTTCTTCACCAGGGACTTCATCCGGAAGAGATCGACGACCTGTCCGATCCCCAGGAGTCCGAAGGTCACCAGATAGAGGACTCCGGTGCCGATCTTGCCCATGTAGAAGCGGTGAATCCCGCAGGCGCCCGCAAGGCCGGCGCACCAGAGGCCGTACGACAGGCCGGTGGAGTACGGGGCTTGGTCCGGGTCCGCCGCTACGCCCCGGTTCGCCAAGCCGCCGGACCCGGGCACTGCGCCGGACGGCAAGTTCACCGTCACGTTCACCGGCGCCACGGGGACGGCTCCGTGTCCCGAACCGCGCCCCTCGCTTCGCTCGCTCATCCGTCGTCCCTTCCTGTGCCCGGTGAATTCGACTACCAATCTGGCCACGCCTTCCCAGTACGGGCAAGACCGCAGACCGCTTCTCGGGCCCCCATGGACGGGTTGAACTCGAACTCTCGACCGACGACCTTACCGAACAAGGTCCCCGTAGCTCAGGTGGATAGAGCGACTGCCTCCTAAGCAGTAGGCCCCAGGTTCGAGTCCTGGCGGGGACATGAGCGCGACCGGCGCCCGACCGCTTCCAGAACCAGCACGACGCCGACGCCCCCCAGGAAGAGAAGGGTCGCGGCGACCAGGGCGGGATCGTTCGCAGCGGGCCAGGAGAGGGTCTCGCGGCCGTCTGGCGCGTGCTCCACGAACGGCCACAGCTTGCGCAGCGACCCGGCCATCAGCCCCACGAGCACGGCCAGGGTCTCTTCGCGCCACCGCTCGAAGAGGCGGCGCAGCGCCCGGGCGAAGGTGAGGAGCCCCGCTCCCATCGCCGCCACCAGGGTGGCCACCACCAGCACGGAGCCCGGGTCGCCCCCCGTCAGCGCCGCCTTCAGCGCATGGGTGGCGTAGTGGTACAAGCCCAGCAGGAGCAGCACGAACGCGCCGGAAACGCCCGGCAGCGTCATCGCCGAGATCGCGAGCACGCCCGCCAGGAAGACGAAGGCGAGGCTCGGGTCGCGCCCGCCCCGCATCGCCTCGGGCTGGGACACCGACGCGACCTCGACGGGGCTCTGCTCCACCTCGTGGACGGAACCGGGCGCCGCGTTGCCGGCGCTGCCGGCCATCCGGGCCACGACGTCCAGCCGCGCCGAGGTCGAGCCCGCCGGAACCGCGGTGGTGGACGCCGGCCCGTACACGACCTCCACCCCGTTTGCTCCGGGCACGGCCAGCGCCACGTTGCGGGGCGTGAGCAGCGCCTCCTCGGCGACGGGCGCGGCGAAGTGCAGCACGACCGTGCCCCGGGCGTTTCCCGTCGTGCGCTCCGGCAGTCCCACGAACCACGCGGTGGCCAGGGCCGCGCCGACCGCCAGCGTCCAGAGGACGGGGCGCCACCGCCCGACCTGACGAGCGGGGATCGTCACCGACGCCAGGACCAGTCCCAGGAAGAGGCCCTTCATCTGGGCCGGGTAGAGGCTCAGCAGCGACGGGAGCACGGCCGAGCCGCCCACCAGCGCGGGAACCAGGCCCACCGCCAGCGAGGCCAGCAGGAGCGCCCGCCCGGCGTCGGCCCCGTCCGGGTCGTCGGCGGGCGCGGCCGGCTCGCGTCCCGCTGGGCGGCGCAGCTCTTCCCGGACCCGACGCCAGAAGCGGCGGGTGCGCATCCGACGGAGCATGGCGCCGCCGATTCCGCTGACGGCGTCCACGAGCCGGGCGTAGATGCCCAGCACGAGGGCCATCGTCCCGCCGGAGACGCCGGGCACGGCGTCCGACAGGCCCATGCAGGCGCCGCGAAGGGCGATGCCGGCCCAACGCCTCACAGCTTCAGGTCCCAGCTCCGCACCTCGTCGAGGCGGGGGTAGCTGGTCAGGTCCAGGTGGAGCGGCGTCACCGAGACGTACCCCTCCTCGACGGCCCGGTAGTCGCAGTCGGGACCGCCCTGCCAGCTGGTGATCCCGCCGCCGATCCAGTAGTACTCTCGGCCCGACGGATCGAGGTCGCGGGTAAGCTCGCCCGAGTAGCGGCGCCGTCCGAGGGTGGTCACCCTCACTCCCCGAACCTCCGACGGCATCCTGGAGGGCAGGTTCACGTTGAGCAGCTCGTGCTCGGGGATTCCCTGGGCCGCGATCTGGCCCAGCAGGCGCGACACCACCGGCTGCCACCCTTCCAGCTCCTCGACGTTCCTGCCCACGTAGGAGACGGCCACGGCGGGGATGCCCATGATCGTCGCCTCCATCGCCGCCGCCACGGTGCCGGAGTAGAGCACGTCCTCGCCCAGGTTGGCGCCGTTGTTGATCCCCGAGACGCACAGGTCGGGGCGCTCGTCCAGCAGTCCGTTCACCGCAAGGATCACGCAGTCCGTGGGCGTGCCGTCCACGATCGTGGTTCCGTCGGGCGCGCGTCGCTTCCGCAGGGGGTTGTGCAGGGTGAGGGCGTTGCTCGAGGCGCTGCGCTCCCGGTCCGGCGCCACCACGTCCACCGAGCCGATCGCATGGGCGGCCTCGGCCAGGATCCTGATCCCGGGGGAGAGGTAGCCGTCGTCGTTGGTGCAGAGGATGCGCACTCGGGGCTCTCGACTCCTCAGTCCGGCTCGGAGGGGCTCTCGGCCGACGGGGGGGCGTCGGCGGCCGGCCTGCTGCCGGCAGGCGACCGGCGGTCTCCGGCCGACGAAGGGGCGGTGGCGGGAGAAGCGGCCGCCCTGACCGCCGCGGGGTCGCCGTCGGAGAGGGTCAGCACGTCCTGGACCGCCTCCAGCCCGTCCTTGATCGCCGCCAGCAAGGCGGGCCCCACGTTCTGCTTCTGGGCTTCGGCGACCTTTCCCTCCTGCCGCATCTCCTTCAGCTTCTGCCGGGCGCCCTGGATCGTGAACCGCCGCTCGTAGAGGAGCTGCTTCACGAGGAGGATGCGCTCGATCTCCTCGGCTTGGTAGACGCGAGTTCCTCCCCGGTTCTTGCTGGGCGAGATCACGTCGAACTGGGTCTCCCAGTAGCGCAGCACGTGGGCCTTCAGGCCGGTGAGCTCGCTGACCTCCGACACGGAGTAGTACGTCTTCTTGGCGATCGGTTCCAAGGGACTCACCTCCCCTGCGGTCGAGGGACGGAGGCCGCGAGGGCGACAGGCTCGTCCGCGACGGCGCCCGTCCACTTCTCCGCGGCGTCCAGAATCTCCGACTTGGGCTCGCGGGTCATCAGTCGGCCCAGCGCCTCGAGCCGGTCGGCGTCGTCCGCCACGATCCGGTGAACCTCTTCGGCGACGGGCATCTCGACCCCCGTTCGCTGCGCCAGACGGTGCACCGCGCGGACCGTCGCCACGCCCTCGGCCACGGTCCGCATCTTGGCCAGGACGGTCTCGATGGGCTCTCCCCGTCCCAGGCGGAAGCCGACGCTTCGGTTCCTGCTGAGCCCGCTGGTGCAGGTCAGCACCAAGTCGCCCAGCCCCGCGAGCCCGGCGAAGGTGGCCGGCTGCGCACCTGCCGCCACGCCCAGCCGAGTCATCTCGGCCAACCCCCGGGTGATCAGCGCGGCCACGGCGTTTTGCCCCAGCTCCAGCCCGGCAGCCACTCCGGCGGCCAGTGCCACCACGTTCTTGAGGGCGCCGCCCATCTCCACGCCCACCACGTCCGGGCTGGTGTAGACCCTGAAGCGCTCCGTCTGGAAGAGGCGCTGGACGGAGAGCCGGGCGCTCCGGCTTCGGCTGGCGACCACGACGGCGGTCGGCGCGCCCGTCGCGACCTCCCGAGCGAAGCTGGGACCCGACAGCACGCAAAGGCGGCGGTGCTGCTCCGCCGGGAGGGTCTCCTGGAAGATCTCGTCCATCCTTCGCAGCGTGGCCGCCTCGATCCCCTTGGACGCCGTCACCACCACGGCGTCCGCAGGCAACGAACGCGCCGCCTGCGCCAGCAGCGCGGCCGAGAACTGCACCGGACACGCCCACACCACGACCCGGGCGCCCTCCAGCACGTCCGCCAGGCAGTTGCCGACGGCCAAGCGCTCCCGGTTCAGCGGGACGCCCTCCAGGTACAGCGCGTTCTCGCGCCGCTCCGCGAACGAGGCGGCCACCTCCGGCTCCCGCGCCCAGAGCCTCACCTTCGCTCCGGACCCGGCCAGCAGGTTCGCCAGCGCCGTTCCCCACGCCCCTGCCCCTACGACGGCGACGCGCACCGGCGTCACGAGGCGCCCATTCGGTGTTCGGTGCCGGCCAGCAGGCGGCGGATGTTGGAGCGGTGCGCCCACATGACGAAGAGCCCCATCGCCGTGAGGAAGACCTTGACGACCGGACCTCCGTCCGGCGCCAGCCCGGCCGGCGGAAGCAGCCAGGCGGACAAGGACACCGTCGCCGCGGCGGCGATCGACGCCAGCGACACGATCCGCGTCGTCAGCGCCACCGCCAGCCACGCCGCGATGCCGGCCCCGAGCGCCGCGGGCGCCAGGGCCGCGAGCACGCCCGCGCCGGCGGCCACCCCCTTCCCGCCGCGAAAGCGCACCCAGAACGAGAAGACGTGGCCGGCCACCGCCGCGCCGCCGTAGGCGACGGCCCACGCCGCCCCCTCCTGGCCGTCCCACCTGGGGAACCACCACGCCGGAGCGAAGCCCTTGAAGGCGTCGAACGCCACGACGACGATTCCGGCCCAGGGGGCGAGCATCCGGTAGGCGTTGGTCGCCCCCAGGTTGCCGCTGCCCAGGGTGCGCAGGTCCTTGCCGAAGAACCATCGGCCGATCCAGTGGGCGGCCGGGACCGCCCCGGCGGCGTAGGCCGCAAGAACCAGAAGCAAGGGGATGCTCGTCACCGCTTGGACTCGCCGCTCTTTCGGAACCGGAGCCGGATCGGGACTCCCGTGAAGTCCCATCGGGCGCGAAGGAAGTTGGCAATGTAGCGACGGTAGTGGGCGGGCACGTCGCCTGGGAAGTTGGCGAACACCACGAAGGTCGGGGGCGCGGTCTGCGCTTGGGTCGCGTACTTGAAGCGCAGGGGCCGCCCGCGGACGTGCGGCGGCGGTCTTCGGCGGGCCAGGGCCTCCACGGCCTCGTTGACCTCGGCGGTGGCGATCCGCCGGCTTCGCCGTTCGGCCACTTCCAGCGCCAACTCCAAGGACTTGCGGACCCGCAGCCCCGTCAGGGCCGACGCGAAGAGGAAGGGCACCTCCTTCAGAAAGGGGATCCGCGCGCCTGCCTCCCGCCGAAACTCCTGGGCCGTGCGACCGTCCTTCTCGACCAAGTCCCACTTGTTGCACACCAGGATCACTCCGCACCCCGCCTTCCACGCCGTCTCCGCCACCTTCGCGTCCTGGACGTGGAAGCCCTCGGCCGCGTCCACCAGCACGAGGCACACGTGGGCTTTTCGCACCACCCGGGCCGTGCGCAGCCAGGCGTAGTACTCCACCGCGTCCTTGATCCGCGCGTGACGCCGGATCCCCGCCGTGTCCACGAAGGCGAGAGTGCGCCCGTGGTAGCGGAGGGCGTGGTCGACCGGGTCTCGGGTGGTGCCCGCCGCCTCGCTCACCACGACCCGATCCTCGCCGAAGATGCGGTTCACCAGGGACGACTTGCCGGCGTTGGGCTTGCCCACCACCGCCACCCGCACGTCGTCCTCGGCCGGCTCCGCCCCGCTGGGGGGAAGGCGGTCGACCACGGCGTCGAGCACGTCGCCGACGCCCCGGCCCGACACCGCGCTGGCCGGCAGCGGCTCGCCCATGCCCAGGCTCCAGAAATCCAGGTGCGTGCGCTCCGTCGGCAGGTTGTCCACCTTGTTGACGACCAGCAGAACGGGCTTGGCCGACCTGCGCAGCACCTCTGCGAGGCGCTGGTCCAGGGGATGCACCCCGGTCTTGGCGTCCACCAGGAGGAGCACCAGGTCCGCTTCGTCCACCGCCGTCATCGCTTGGCGGCGGATGAGGCGGTCCATCGCCCGGTCCGAGCCCTCGACGACGCCGCCCGTGTCCACGACGAAGAACCAGCGGCCCGTCCACTCCGCCTGCTCGAAGTTCCTGTCGCGGGTGACTCCGGGGACGTCGTCCACGATGGCTTCGCGACGCCCCACGACCCGATTGAAGAAGGCGGACTTGCCCACGTTGGGGCGGCCCACCACCGCCACGACCGGCACGCTCACCCGATCGACGGCGGGGCCGGCGCCTCACGCCCCGGCTCGGGGTCCGCCGACGACGGAGCTCTCGGCGGACGCCCCGACAGCGCCTCCACCAGCTCCATCCCGGTCCCGACGACGGCGGGCGACAGGAGCGCCTCCACCTCCGCCAGGGCGGCGCCGTCGACGAAGAGGCCGTCGGCGTTCAGCGCGTCGCCGGGCAAGAGCACCAAGTCCCCCGCGCGGCACTTCCCCACCTCCCGAGCCAGGTCGGCTCCGGCCAGCAGTCCGGCCACCGTCACCGTCGGGCCGAAGTAGCGGTTCTCGACGGCGACGACCTCCACCTCGCACGCCATCCGCCTGGAGACGGCGGGCGCCATCCGCTCGAAGAAGGGCCCCATGGAGCGGCCGGTCGCGATCCGCACCCGTTGCACGCCGGGGATGGGCGACAGCGACTCCTTCCCGGCTTCGAAAGCGTCCAGCAAGGAGCGAAGCGCGCCCACTCCGTTCTCCAGCAAGGAGCGTTCGTCGTAGTAGCCGGCGGGCGGAACGTCTCGACCGGCGATCAGGAAGAGCTCGTCGGCTGCGTAGCACCACGAACGACCGCGCTCCCGGAGAGCGGTCCGCCGAGGCGCCGCCGTCTGCTCCAGCGCCGTTGCGGCCTCCCGCCGGGAGAGGAGTCTCGTCGGGCGGTTCAGGTTGTAGCGGGTAAGGCCGACGGGCACGACGGAAAGGCTCAGGACGCCCTTGCCCAGGGCGTAGAGCTCGCGAATCGTCCTGTCGAGTTCGGGGCCGTCGTTCCAGCTCGGACAGAGGACGACCTGGGCGTGCACTTCCAGGCCGGCGCCCAGCAGGCGGCGGAGCTGCTCCATGATCAAGCCCGCCCGCCGGTTCTTCAGGAGGCGGATGCGCACGTCGGGGTCGGTGGCGTGGACGCTCACGTACAGCGGCGAGATCCGCTGGTCCACCAAGCGCTGGAGACCCCGGGGCCCCAGGTTGGTCAGGGTGACGTAGCTGCCGTGCGTGAAGGAAAGGCGGAAGTCGTCGTCGCGAAGCCAGAGGGAGGGTCGCGCGCCGGGCGGGTTCCCGTCGACGAAGCAGAAGACGCACTCGTTGGCGCACTCCCGGACCTTGTCGGGCGCGGGAACGATGCCCAGGCTCTCCGACGGGTCCCGGGAGACCTCGTGGACCACCGCGTCGCCCTCCGGCCCGACCGCCTCGATCTCCAGCTCGCTCTCCGCAGCCAGGAAGGCGAAGTCCAAGCCGTCGCGGACCCGTTCGCCGTTGACGGACAGGATGCGGGTCCCGATCCGCAGCTCCAGGGCCTCGGCTATGGAGCCGGGACCGATCTCGCCGATTCGCACCACGGGTCTTGATCCTCGGCGCCGACTGCCGTCCGGCGGGGGACGAGCCGGCGCGGTTTGGTCAGCGGTGCCGGGAGAGCATCTCCTGGAAGACGAGGTTGTTCCGCACCTGTTCCCAGGCGTACCGGGTCGACAAGCTGTGGACCGTGACGAGGGTGGAGCCCGCGAGAAGGGGCTCCAGCAGCCCGACCGCTTCGTCGACCTGCCCCAGCTCGGCGTAGGTCTGCGCCCATCGGCGCTGCACCATGGGCCGGCCCTCGTCGGTCACGGGCATCGACATCGCCTTCTCCAGCTCCCGACGGGCGTCGGCCGTCCGCCCCGCCCTTGCCAAGTTGCGGGCGTACTGTCCCTGCCAGTTGGCCTGGGCGTCCGGGTCCTCGAAGCTCAGGGGGTTGCGGTCCCAAGCGGCCACCAGCTCGCCCCACACCACGCGGGACTCGTGCTGCCGGCCGGCGACCTTGTGGACCCACGCCTTCTGGGCTTGGCAGGCGCAGCGGTAGCCCGGGTCCGGATGGTCCGCCGAGAGGCTCATGATCATCTCGTCGAACTCGCCCCCGACGAGAAGCGCGGGAAAGGTGTTGGTGATGGCGGCGATCTGGACGGGCGTCAGTCGAACTTGGGCCCGCGCGTCGCGGAACGCCCGCTGCATTCCGTTGACGCCCTCGCCCGACGCGAGCGCCAGGAAGATCTTCTCGTTGACCCAGTTGGCCTCGGCTTGGGCGCGGGCGTCGGAGGCCCGGTTCAGGATCTCCGCGGCGGCATCGAAGTCTCCCAGCATTCGAGCCGCGGAAGCGCCTTGAAGCAGCGTGGTCAGGCTTGTGGAGGTCCGGGCCGACTCCACCCGGCTCCGCAGCTCGTCCTCGGGAAGCTGGCCTGCCGTGGGAAGCGCGCCGGCCAGGAGAAGGCCGACAACGAGGACCAGCGGTCGAAAGCGCGAGCGCATGACGTGGGACTCCGGTTGGAGGTGGGAAGACGGCAAGCGGGAGACGGGACTCGAACCCGCGACCCTCAGCTTGGGAAGCTGATGCTCTGCCAACTGAGCTACTCCCGCGACGGCTTGTCTCGGTCTATGAAGTCTCCTAAGCAGGTTCGACGACCTCGAAGTAGAAGCCCAGAACGTTCTCCTCGCTGGTCAGATCGGCTCGGAAGGGCTCGGCGGCCTCCGGCGCGGGCGCTTCGACCCGTATGTCCGTGGACCCGATCACCACGCCGTCGTCGCTGACGAAGTGGACGCGCACGGTGACGGTCTCGCCGGCGGCGAGGGAGTTGTTGATCAGCTCGGCTTCCACCGAGCCCCCGCCGCCGCTCCGGGGCTCCAGCCGACTGTTTTCCAGGTTGAACGGCAGCTCTTCCCCGGCCTGGAGGACGCGAACGGCCTCCTGCTCGTCGCCGGTGTTGATCAGCGCCCGCGCCAGGATGTGGTAGCTGTTGCTGTTGTATCCGTCCAGGTCGACGAGGTCCCGACCGACCGACAGGAGGGTCTCCCAGTCCTCGGCCTCGAAGAGAGACTGGGCGTAGTTGTAGACGGCGTCCCGGTTCTCCGGTCCGACCTCCGCCACCTTGCGGAACGCCTCGGCGGCTTGGTCGAAGACTTCGGCGCCGTAGAGACCCACCCCGATGTTGAAGTAGTCGCGGGGCTCGAGCTCGTCCTGGTTGAGGAGGCGGTCGTAGATCGCCTGGGCCGAGTCGGGCCGGCCGGCCGAGGACATGACGGCGGCCAGGGCGGAGAGGGCCGACACGTCGCTTGGATTCGATTCCAGGTAGGCTTGGTACTCGGCCGCCGCCTCGTCGTAGCGCTCCAACTGGCTCAGCAGCTGGGCCCGGTTGAAGGCGACGCTGGACTCCTGCTCGGCCCAGCCGGCCACCGTGGCGCTGTCCGCGCCCTCCAAGCGGGGGTTGCGGATGAGCTCCAGCGCTTCCCCGAACGCGTCCACGGCTTCGTCGTTCCGGTCCACGTTGCTGTAGCCGACGCCCAGGTTGATCAGGGCTTCGGGACGTTGCCCGGGGAAGATCGTCTCGGCCATCTCCAGCAAGCGGATCCCGTCCTCGGGAGCGCCGGCGTTCATCGGCTCGATCGATCTGTTGAACAAGGCGATCCAGGCGTTCTCCCTCTCGATCCGCACCTCTTCGGCGTAGGCCGGGTAGAGCTCCAGCGCCCTTTCGAAGAGGGTGTCCGCAGCGACGTAGTCCTCCATGCCGGCCTGGGCGCGGCCCGCCTGAAAGTAGCCTCGGGGGTTGGTGGGCTCCTCGAGGATCGAGTTGTTCGCCGCGCTCAGCGCGTCCGTGTACTTCGTGGCGTCGCCGAGGGTCTGGGCCTGGGTCAGGAAGAGCTCGGCGCTGCGGGTGTGACTGTTGTCCCTGGGCGGGTTCCCTCCTCCGCCGCTCCTCCTCCTCCGGAGCCGGACGCGCACCCGGCCAGGACCACGGCCGTCGCAGCGACCAGCGGGAGTTCGAACCGAGCCTTCTTCACGCCGAATCCTCCTGAAGTCGTTTCGTAGCGAGCCGCGTCTCCTCGGCGACGAGGGAGGCGCAAGCGGTCAAAGAAATCTACGGGCGGCGCCGGCAGAGGTCAAAGGCGAACGGGGCCGGCGGCCCGAGACCCCGACGGTCGACGGCTGCCTCGGCGCCGAACCTCCGGCCCCCGGGGGCCGTCTCCTTCAGCCTCGCTTCAGCCAAGTCAGGATGCGCGCGCCCATGGCGTCGCTGAAGCCCGGCACCCGGCCGATCTCCTCGGCGCTGGCTTCCCGGACGGCGCGCACCGAACCGAAGCGGGAGAGGAGGGCGCGCTGTCGCTTGGGCCCCACGCCCGGAACGTCGCCCAGCTCCGAGCGGATCGTGCGGCGGGAGCGGAGCTTGCGGCTGTAGCCGGAGGCGAAGCGGTGCGCCTCGTCCCGGACGCGCTGCAGGAGGTGGAGGGAGCGCGCGGTCCGGGGAATGCGAAGGCCCTGGGTCCGGCCCGGCAGGTAGACCAGCTCCTCCCGCTTGGCCAGGGCCGCCACGGCGACGCTGCCCAGCCCCAACTGCGCCAGGGTCTCCTGCGCCGCGGCCAGCTGCGCCCGGCCTCCGTCCATCACGGCCAGGTCCGGCAGGGGCCCGTCGCCCTCGGCCAAGCGGGCGAAGTAGCGGCCGACGCCCTCGGCCAAGGAGCGGCAGTCGTCGTTCCCCCACTCGCCCCTGACGCGCATGTGGCGGTAGCCCGACTTCCGGGGCTCGCCGTTCTCGAAGAGCACGGCCGCGGCCACCGTCTCGGCGCCCTGAGTGTGGGAGACGTCGAAGCAGGCGATCAAGCGCGGCACCACCTTGAGGCCCAAGCGGTCCTGGAGCTCGAAGAGGACGTCGTCGGGGCGCGGGGCCGGGGCGTCGCCCTTGCGCGCGTGGTCCGCCAGCGCGTGCCGGGCGTTGGCGACGGCAAGCTCCACCATCCGCACCTTGGCGCCTCGCCGAGGCACGCGGACGACCACCTTGCGGGACGCCTTCCTGCTCAGGACTTCCTCCAGCAGCTGCTGGTCCGCGAAGCCGAGCGGCAGGAGCACCTCCCGAGGAAGTCGGTCGACCACGGCGTCGCCGCCGGAAAGGTACGCGTGGGCGGCGAAGCGGCCGAGAAGGGCCTCGTCGGGCTCCCCTTCGGCGCCGGTCATCATGTGGGTCTCGCGGCCGATGAGGAGCCCCTTGCGCACCCGGAGCAGCGCCGCGGCGGCAGCCTCGCCGTCCCGGGCCAGCCCCAGCACGTCCTGATCTCCCCCGCCCAGGCTCTGGACCCGCTGCTGACGAGCGATGCCGTCGAGCCCCGCCAAGACGTTGCGGAGATGGCCCGCTCTCTCGAACTCCATGTTGGAAGAAGCTTTGTGCATCTTTTCTTCAAGCATTGCTTGAACTTCGGCCACGTCGCCGGAGAGGACTTGGACGATGCGGTCGATCATCCGTCGGTACTCGGCTTCGCTCTGGCGCCCGGCGCACGGCGCGCGGCATCGGCCGATGTGGTAGTCCAGGCATGGACGGGGCGGCGCCTCCGACGGCAGGTCGTAGCGGCACGAGCGGACGAAGTGGAGCCGGCCCACGGCCTCCAGGGCTTGGCGCACCCGCCCGACCGAGACGAAGGGGCCGAAGTAGCGGGAGCCGTCCTCGCGCACGTGGCGGGTGACCCAGGCCCGGGGGAAGCGCTCCTGCACCGTGACCTTGATGTACGGGTACTTCTTGTCGTCGCGCAGCTGGATGTTGAAGCGTGGCTGGTGCTCCTTGATCAGGTTGGCTTCCAGGATCAGCGCTTCGGCCTCCGAACCCACCACGAGGGTCTCGACGAGTCGCGTCCGGCGCGCGAGCTCGCGGGTCTTGATGCTGGCGTCCCCGCCCTTTCGCAAGTACGACTGCACGCGTGCGCGGAGGGACTTGGCCTTGCCCACGTACAGGACTTCGCGCCGGACTCCCCCCTTGAAGAGGTAGACGCCGGGGCGGACCGGCAGCCGGGCGGCGTGCGCCAGGTCGAAGGGCACGCCCCGGGTCGTCGTCGCCGAAGGCGGGGTCGCTGGCGGAAGCGGCGGCGGGGTCACTGGCGGAAGCGGCGGATACGGCCCCGGACGCCGACGGGCGACGTGCCCGTCCACTCGGCGACGGCGAGGTAGACGAGGGCGAAGGGGAAGGCGGCGCCCAGCGCCCGGAGGACCGGCGGAAGGGGCGGCAGCAGCGCCTTCGCTGCGAGACCGGCGGCGACGGCGGCCGCAGCGGCGCCTGCAACCAGGAGCAGCCGGCGGGGCTGGAAGGAGAAGCCCGCGAGCCGCTCCCGCAGCCGCCGCCGCAAGAGCCAGAGCTCCAGCCAGCCCCCCAGGGCCGCCCCCGCCGCCAACCCCACCGCCCCCAACGGACGCCCGCCGACCGAGAGGCCGTCCAGCGGGAACATGAGGGCGGCCCCGGCGGCGGCGGCCACCACCATCCGCGCGGCGACGATCTTGGCGGGGGTGCGCGTGTCGCCCAGGCTGAAGAAGGCCGAGGAGATCACTCGGCAGGCCCCCGTCGCCGGCAGCCCGACGGCGAACGCCGCCAGCACCCACCCGGTCGCGGCGGCGTCCTGGTCCGCGAAGGCGCTCTCTCCCAGGATCCCGTCGAACGCCTGGAAGACGGCCATGGCCTCCGTTCGCAGGGCCATGTAGCCGGCGGCAAAGGGGATCAGCCAGAAGAGAGCCCGCGCAACGGCGTGTTCAGTGCGTGCTCGAACCGCCGCCGGCCCGGCGGATCGGTCCCGGGAGAGCTCCGGCAGCTCGGCGGCGGCGATCGAGAGGGCGAAGAGCGAGAGCGGCAGCACGTAGAGCATCCGGGCGTACCCCAGCCGGGCCAGGGCGCCCGCGGCCAACCACGACGCCAGCTGCAGGTCCACGAAAGCGCCAAGGTTCGCAACGCCACGGGACGCCATCGCGGGCAAGAAGTTGCGGACCACCTCCCGGACCTCGGCGATCCGCGCGTTCGCGGAGAGCCGGAGGCGCTTCAGGTGAGGCGCGGCGAAGGGCACCTGGAAGAGCAGCTGGAGGACGCCGCCGACGAAGGCGCCCCACGCCAGCGCGACCAGCAGCTCTCGCCCCCCGATTCCGCTCCCGCCCGCCGCGAAGGTCCCGAACGCCACCAGCACGACGAGCATCGAGAGGCTCCACAACGACGGGGCCACGTAGGCGACGAAGAACTTCCGGTGGCTGTTCAGGATCCCCAGAGTCCACGCCGAGAGGGCCAGCACCGCCGTCATGGGGAAGAGCACGCGGAGGAGCGCGACCACCAGGTCCGCCCGCGCGTCGCCGATGAAGCCCGGAACGAGCGCCAGCAGCCAGGGCGCCGCCCACGCGCCCAGCAGCGCCATGCCTCCCGCCGTCGCGGCCAGCAAGCCGAGAACCGCGCCCGCGACCCTTCCCGCCTCCTCTTCCCTGCCTTCCTCCAGCAGGCGCACGTACACCGGAACGAAGGAAGCGCTCAGGCTCCCCTCTCCCAGGAGGTTCTGCACGACGTTCGGGATCTGAAGGGCCGCCCGCCAGGAATCGGCCAAGTAGCCGGCGCCGAAGAAGTGAGCGACGGCCGACTCCCGGGCGAAGCCGACGAGCCGGCTGACGAGGATCCCGGAAGCCGCCCGCGAAGCCGCCACCTCAGGCGCGACCGGCGGGGGCGGTCAGGCCCCGGGCTCGTTGCCGGGACGGCGTCGCCGCGGAGCTCCGCTGCCGGGGAGAAGGCCGTCCGGTCCCTGCCGGTCCGCCAGCAGCTTCTGCGTGAACCGGCCCGCCTCGTCCAGGCGCTCGACCTCCCGTCCGAGACGCTCCACCTCTCCCTCCAGAAAGGCCAGCCGCTCGTGGGCGGCCCGGTCGCCTCCTGCAAAGTTCCTGCGTTCGATGCGAGCGGCGATCGCCTTGCCCAGCCGGGAGTCGAGCACGATGGCCAGGATCGGGATCAGAAGGACGAGGACGACCACTGTGAAGATCATCGGTGAAAGCTACCCTTTCGGCGGGAAGAGAACCACGCGGCCGTCCACCGCGGCGGGTCCGAGTTCGTTCAGCACGAGGGCGACGAACTCCGGGCCGTAGCGCATGACGTACTGGAGCGGCCCCAGGACCCTCTCTTGCGGCTTTCCGCCGGGCCAGAGGTTGCTTCGGGTCTTGGCGAGCTGGCGCCACTCGGTCTCGTTCTTGTGCTTCACGGCTCGGGCGATCTTCTTCTCCAGCGCCCCGAGAGCTCCGAAGCTCGCGTTGCGCGCGGCGGTCGCGGCGCCCTTCAGCGTCGGGTCCACCCGGACGGCGGCCGCCGCCAGCTCCTTCGCCGCCTCGTCCACGGCTCCGCGCCACTTTCTCATCGCCTTCCTCAACTCCCTCGGCGTTCCTTCCCTGGCCAAGCGCCCGAGCAGCCCGTCCAAGTCCCGCACGTCGTCCGCCTCCAAGTCGAACCTCTCCAGGATCTTCGCCACCTTGCGCTCCACGATCAGCAGCGAAGCCCTGGGCGCCACGACGGGCATCTCCAGGCCATGGCGCCGGAAGAGCCTCCGCAGCTGGCCGAAGTACGCCACCTCGCCGGGACCGCCGACGTAGGCCAAGGTGGGAAAGAGAGCGCTCTCGACGACCGGACGCAGAAGCACGTTGGGCGACGCGGCGCACGGGTCGGCGGCGACCGCCTCCAGGACCCGCCGCAGGGAGAGCCGGCGACCAGAACGGCGCAGCCGATAGCCGTCGCCCGCCCGCTCGAGCCGGTCCCGCCCTTCTTCGCCGTGGAGAAAGAGGTTGGCCGCGCCCGGCATCAGAGGGACTTGCAGTTCGTACCCGGCTTCGCGGAGCTGGGCGGCGGTCCGGGCAAGAGCGGCCTCGGAGGCGACCGGCTCCTCGGTCTCGGCTTCGAGGAGACGCCGCGAGGCCGCTTTGACGTCGGGGTCCGCGGCGTCCACCACTCCGACCGGGGTCTTCGCCAGCAGATCGCTCATGAGGGCTGCGAAGGCGCTGGCCAGCGTGGCCTCGGGGCGCAGCGAGTCCCGGAGCAGAGCCACGTAGCGGCCGTGGAAGTCGTTGCGGGGAAAGAGTTCCGCCAAGGTGGTCGCGACTTCGGAGGCGGCGGGTCCCAGGGGCGTCTCGGCCAAGGCTCGCCGGGCCAGCCCCGGTTCGGGACCCAGATCGAGGCGGCGAAGCTCGTTGGCGCCGTCCAGCAGGCCCGCCTGGCTTGCTTCCTCCCAGTCGTGGTCGTCCGACGCCACCCAGAAGAGGGGCATGACGGGCTTGCTCAGGAGCTGTCCAAGGCTCTCCGCCAGGCGGACCGCGGAGAGGGCCTTGTAGAGCGTGTACAGAGGACCGCCGAAGAGGCCGGGCTGCTGCCCGGTCGTGACGAAGTAGCCCTCGCCGGCCGCCACTTCCTTCAGGAGCGCGGACGCCTCGGGGCCGACGGGGCGGATCATGGATGCCGCCGCGCGCGCCCTTCCCGGGTCCATCTGGTCGAGTTCCCGCGCCTTTCGCCGGTACGACTCCGCGCGGAACGGCGAGCCGGCGTAGAACTCGGCCGCGGCTGGGACGCCTTCCAGGTAGTCTCGCACCAGCGCCGAGCCGCCGAAGGGTCTCCGCGCGATCCGCATCAGACGGCTTCGGCCAGGACGATGCAGCGGGCGGACGTCGATCCGAAGCGGGCGCCGTCGTAGCCGCCGAAGACGGATCGGGACGCCAAGCTCGCTTGGGCGAGCATCGAATCCAGCTCGCGAAGGCGGTACAGCCGCACCCGTTCGACGAACGAGCGTTCCGGAGCTCCGTCGCGGGCGGCAATTCGGATGTGCTTCTCCACGACCCTGCCCCCTTCCACCAGCCGTCGCTCCTGCACGACGGCGGCGCCGGAGACGGTCCGCCGGTCCTCCATCTTCAAGTTCGCCACCACCTGGTCGGCGTTCATGAAGTCGAGGAAGAAGGCTCCGCCAGGGGAGAGGACGCGCCTGACTTCGCCGAGCACCCGGTGGTCGTCGGCCTCGTCGTCGAAGTAGCCGAACGTCGTGAAGTAGGAAGCGACCAGGTCGAAGGACTCCGGCCGAAAGGGCAGGCGCCGCATGTCGCCCCGGACCAGGGGAACGTCGGACGCGCTTCGCTTGGCGGCGCCCAGCATGAGGAACGAAAGGTCCATCCCGACCGGGGCCCACCCGATGCGCCGGAGCTGGGCCAGGTGGCGGCCGGCGCCGCACCCCAGGTCGAGCACCCGGGCGCCTCTGCCCCACCCCGTCGCCTTTTGCAGGAGTCGAACGGCGCGGCCCGCCTCGACCCCGTCCCGGTGGGGATAGAGCGCCAAGTAGTCCTCGCCGAACCAATCCTGGAACCAGGGCTTCACGGCCGCGTCTCCCCGTGTTCGCGTCAAATCGGCCCCTTGTGGTACGGCTCGTTGCGGAGGATCGTTCCGGCGCGGTAGAGCTGCTCGGCCAGCACCAGCCGGGCAAGGTCGTGAGGCAGGGTCAGAGAGGAAAGGGAGAGTCGCCGGCAACACGCATCGCGCAAGCTCGGCTCGATGCCGAAGGCGCCGCCGACAAGGAAGTGGACGCCGGGCGCGGCCCCTGTCGCGAGGCGCTCCAGCCAGCGCGCCAGCTCCCGCGACGACCAGCGGTCGCCCTCCCGGGTCAGCGCCACGCGAGAGAACCCGTCGCGCAGCCTCTTCCGCACGGCCTCCGCCTCTCGGCGCAGCGCGGCTCGCGGGTTCGTCCCCCGGGCGGCGGGCGCCTCGGCCGCTTCGAGCCGCCAGTAGCGGGCGGCGCGTCGCTCGTACTCCCTGATCGCCGGCGCCAGCGGTCCCGGACGGCCGACGGCGACTACGGAGACCCGCACCGGCGCTGCGCCGCGTCCGCCAAGGCGCTGCTCAAGGCGTCGGGAGGCTCGCCGACGACCCGGAAGCCCACCGCCACGCAGTGGGGCGCGAGTTCCGGGAAGGCGGAGAGCTTGACCGCGTCCTTCTCGGTGCAGACCACGGTCCTGCCGGCCCGGCGGGCCAGCAGCGCGTCCACGTCCCGGCGCGAGTAGGGGTGGTGGTCGGCAAAGGGCGCCGCCTCCACGCGGGCCGACGGCAGCAGACCCCGCAGACCCTTCTGGAAGTCGCGCGGCCGCGCAATGGCGGAAACGGCCAGCACGTCGCCCGGCGGAGGGGTTGTCGGCGCACCGTCCAGATCGGTCCACTCCCCCATCTCCATCTCCGCTTGCAGGACGGGCGTTCGCGGCGTCGCGCGGGCCACCGCGGCCCGCCACGCGTCCGACGTCTTCCGAGAGGCGCTGCGCCGGGTCACCAGAACGTGAGTGGCTCGCTTGGCCGCCGACAACGGCTCCCTGTACGGCCCCCGAGGGAGAAGGCGAACCCGGAGCGGATCTTCGGCCGCCACGAGAAGGATGTCCAGGTCCCGGTGGACGCTCCGGTGCTGAAAGCCGTCGTCCAGCAGGACCAGCTCCCATCCGCGCTCCCACGCGCGGCGCACGCCCTGCGCCCGGGAAGGGCCCGAAAAGACCGCGTCTCCTCCGAACCACCGCCGATGCATGGCGGCTTCGTCGCCGCCGTAGCCTCGGCACACCACCGCCGCGCGAGCGCCCGTGCCGGCGAACCATTGGCGCAGCCAGCGAACCACTGGCGACTTCCCCGTCCCGCCCGCCACCAAGTTGCCCACGGAGACGACCGGGACCGGCGCGGGGGCCGGTCGCGCCCGGTCGTGCCACGCGTTGCGGGCCGCCGCCGCCAGCCGAAAGCCCGCTTCGAAGGGCGCGAGCGAGGCGAGAAAGGCCGCCCGGCCCGCCCCGAGCCCCTCGTCCGCCCACAGCTCCTGCACCGCCCAGCGAATCCGTCCTCGGGCCCCGCCCCGGACGCCGGCTCCTTCGGCGCTCATCGTCGCTCTGCCAGAATGTCCTCCGCCAAGTCGACGACCCTCCTCGCCGCCCCGGGCGTCCCCAGAGCGTGGCGCACGGACGCCAGGCCGTCCAGCGTCGTCCGGCGCCGCGGGTGGAGCTCGTCGAGGAGCGGCTCCAGCGCCCCGGCCATGGCGGAAGGGGTCGCGGCGCGCTGAAGGAACTCGGGAACCACCCGCCGTCCCGCCACCAAGTTCGCCAAGGCCACGTGCGGCACCCTGACCAGCCGGCGGGCGAGGACCCACGTCAAGGGATGGGCGACGTAGGCGACGACGAAGGGCATCCCCGCCAAGGCCGCCTCCAGCGTCCCCGTGCCGGACTTGACCAGGCCGGCCGTGGCCAGTGCCCGCAAGGAGGCGCCGTCCTCGGTGAGCGGAAAAGGAAGCCCGCGGTACGCCGCGGCAGGAAGCGAAGGCGTCTTGCCCACCACGACGCGCAAGCCGGGCACGCGCTTCGTCAGCTCGGCGGCCGTCTCGACGAAGGGGGTCCGGTGACGCTCCAGCTCCTGGCGGCGAGAGCCGGGAAAGAGGGCCAGGACGCGCTCGCCGCGTTCGATTCCCAGCTCCCGCGCCAAGCCGTCCGGGTCCCTGGGCGCCGGGTCGTCCAGCAGCGGGTGACCCACGAAGACGGCCCGTCCTCCGTGAGGCCCGTACAGCGCGGGCTCGAAGGGGAGCGCCAGGGCGATCCGGTCCGCGATCTGGGAGAGCCGCTTGGCTCGCCCCGCCTTCCAGGCCCAGACCTGGGGCCCGACGTAGTAGAGGACCGGCACGCCCTCTTCGGCCGCCCGTTCCGCGATCCGCATGTTCAGCCCCGGGTAGTCGACGGGAACGACCAAGTCGAAGCCGCCTTCCGCCAAGAGCGCGTTCAGGCGACGCTCCAGCTCGCGGAAGAACCGCAGCCTCCTAGCGACTTCCGCAAAGCCCATCACCGCCAGGGCGTCCAGCCCCTCCACCAGCTGGACCCCGGCCGCGGCCATGCGGGGACCGCCCGTGCCCGCGAGCGCAACGTCGGGCCACCTGCGCCTGATCTCCAGGGCCACCCCGGCGCCGTGGGCGTCCCCCGACGGCTCCCCGGCCAAGATCATGACCTTGCTCAGCCGCGGGCGGCGGGCCGGGCGGGTCGCGGCGGTCTCCCCGCCCCGGAGAGCGTGGCGCGGCAACGGGGCTCTGCGGGGGCTCCGGGCCTCGGGTGGGATCAGAACGCCCGCCCCAGGTACCAGAGAGCCGCCAGGACCACGAGCAGAAGCACCACCTGGGTGCTAGGGGCCATTCCCTTCTTGGCGTCGATCCACTCTCGCTTGCGACGACGCCGAACGCGTATGAGCGACATGTTCCTCGATCCGTTGTTCGATGGCCAGCGCCAGGCGAAGGGCTCGCCGTCCATCCTCGCCCGTCACGGGCGGCGGCGCCAGTCCCGCCGCGGCGTCCCGGAACGAGCTCAGCTCCGCGGCCAGGGGCTCGGCGCCCCCGTGCTGGAGGGGAATGCGCTCCACGACGGAAGATATCCCGGCCAGCGATTCGGCCCCCTCCGGGAGCCGGGGTCCTTCCAGGGCCGAGGTTCCGTCCTTCAGCCGGAAGAACTCGCCGCGCCCGGCAGCCAAGTCCAGGGAGATGTACCCGGAGCGTTGCCAGAGCCGGAGCTTGCGCATCCTGCCGGCCGAGATCCGGCTGGCCGTGAGGTTGGCCACGGCGCCTCCCCTGAACTCCACGCGGGCGTTGGCGATGTCCGGATAGCGGGAGAGGACGGCGACTCCCGCCGCCTTCACTCCGGTCGCGGGCTGGTCCACCAAGCCGCAGACCAAGTCCACGTCGTGGATCATCAAGTCCAGCACCACGGCCACGTCCAACGAGCGCGGGGTGAAGGGCGCCAGCCGATGGGACTCGACGAAGAGAGGTTGGTCCAGGTACGGCGCCGCCGCCAAGACCGCCGGGTTGAAGCGTTCCACGTGGCCAACCTGCAGCACTACTCCGTGCTCTCGCGCCGCTGCGACGATCCGGTCCGCGGCATCCAGGTCCGGGGCCAGCGGCTTCTCGACGAAGACGTGCACGCCGGCCCGCGCCGATGCCGTGGCCACGGCCTCGTGAGCATGGGTCGGCACGGCCACCACCACGGCGTCGCTGGCTTCGAGGAGGGCCTCCAGCGACGGTCTCGCCGCGACGCCCAGAGTCTTGGCGACGGCCCCCGCGCGCTCCGCGTCGACGTCGAACACTCCGGCCGCCGCCACGCCGTCCAGCTCCCGCACCACACGAGCGTGGTGGCGGCCCAGCTTCCCGACGCCCACCACCCCCACCCTGGGCGTCGGGCCACGCGCGCGCGTCCTTCCGAGCGCGGCTCCGGCGCCGTCGACGACGACTCGGCTCCCCGTCAGGAAACGACGCCGCGCTCGCTGCGCCGCACGAACTCCAGCAAGTATCCCACTTCCGGGCAAGCCAGCTCCTCGTCGGCCGCCGCCGCCCGAACCGCTTGGCCCAGGTTCATGCCCGAGTGAAAGAGCAGCCGGTACGTCTTCTTGAGTCGGCGTCGCACTCCTGGCGAGACGCCCCTGCGCTCCATCCCGACCGTGTTGAGCCCGCACAGCTTCGGCGACGGGTTCCCTACGGCGCGGCAGTACGGAGGCACGTCCTGCGGCACCCGAGAGCCGCCGCCCACAAAGGCGTGCGCGCCGATCCGCACGAACTGGTGCACCGCCACCAGTCCGCTCACGATCGCCCAGTCGCCGATCGCCACGTGCCCGGCCATGTTGGTCGCGTTGGAGATCACCACGTGGTTGCCCAGCTCGCAGTCGTGGGCCACGTGGCTGTACGCCATCAGCAGGCAGTCCGAGCCCACCACCGTCCGGCCCGAGGCCGCCGTCCCCCGGTTCAGCGTCGCGAACTCGCGCACCATCGTGCGGTCGCCGATCTCCAGGAAGGTCTGCTCGCCCTCGTACTTCATGTCCTGGGGGTCCGTCCCCAGCGCCGCGCCGTTGGCGATCCGGCAGTCGGTCCCGACGACCGTGTCCCGCTCGATCAGCACCCGGGGGCCTACCCTGCTGTTGGCGCCCAGCCGGACTCCAGGCCCAACAACGGCGAAGGGCCCGATCTCCACGCCGGGACCGAGTTCCGCGGTCGAGTCGACAATGGCGGTCTTGTGAACCTTGAACGCGGCGTCCTGCTTCGTCGCCGTGCTCACTTGTCCACGACTCTGGCAGTCATTTCGGCCTGGGCCACGAGCTGTCCGTCCACGGTTCCCGTTCCTTTCATCTTGCACGTCTGACGACGCAGGTTGAGCATCTCCAGCTCGAAGACCACCTGGTCCCCCGGCGTGATCGGCCGGCGCCACTTCACGTTGTCCAGCGACATGAAGTACACCACTTTGTCTTGAGGGTCCTCGACCGAGTCCATCAGCAGCAAGCCGCCGACCTGGGCCATCGCCTCCACGACCAGCACCCCCGGCATGACCGGGTGCTCGGGGAAGTGTCCGCCGAAGAACGGCTCGTTGATCGTCACGTTCTTGAGCCCCACGATGCGCCTGCGCGGCTCGAGCTCGAGGATACGGTCCACCAGGAGCATGGGGTAGCGGTGCGGCAGGTACTCCATGATGCGACGGATGCCGATCGGGTTCGCTCGACCGGCCCGGTCGTGTTGCCGACGAATCGCCCGGGCGAGTTCCACGTTGCCGCCGTGGCTGGGCCGCTCTGCGACGACGTGGCCTCGGAACCGGCCGCCCATCAGGGCCAAGTCGCCCACCAAGTCCCCGACCTTGTGGCGAAGGAACTCGTCGGGGAAGCGGAGCTCGGAGTTGAGCACGCCCTCTTCGTCGAGGACCACGGTGTTGTCCAGGGAAGCTCCGAGGGCCAGTCCGCGTGCGTGCAGGGCGTCCGCGTCGGCCGCAAAGCCGAACGTTCTCGCCTGGGCCAACCCCGCCTGGAATCCGCCGGCGTCCACGGCAAAGGCGCCGTACTGGCGGCCCACTGCCTCGTGGGCGAAGTCGATCGTCGCGGAGATGCGGTAGCCGTCGTCGGGCACCGCCACGTAGGAACCATGCTCTCCCGGGGCCACGGCCACCGGCGAAGAGATCTCGATCACCGTCGCCTCCGCTTCCTGCATCCTTCGACCCGCCGTCCGCACCGCCTCCACGTAGGGCGCGAAGCTCCCGTCCGCAATCGGGGGCTCCAGACCCTCCAGGTCGAGCGCCGCGTTGTCCACTTCGAGCGCGGCCAGGGCCGCGAGGACGTGCTCCACGGTCAGGACCTCCGCTCGGCCGGCGCCCAGGTGCGTTCCCAGGTGGGTCCTCGTCACGTTGTCGAGGACGGCGGGGATCTCCGGCCGCCCCGGCAAGTCGGTTCGCCGGAATACGATCCCCGAGTTCGCCGGAGCCGGCTTGATCTCGATTCGGCTGGGCAGGCCCGAGTGGACGCCGATCCCTTCCAGCGCAACGGCCTTCGCGACGGTGTGCTGCTTCTCCCGGGCCATCAGGCGACCACGTCCCGAAGGCCTTCGCGGCGAGCCGCTGCGTCCTCGTCGCCGGCCAGGCGACGCTCCATCCACCCGATCCGCTTCGCGAGCTCCGGCAACCGCATCACCACGGCCATCGCCCGCAGGTAGCGCTTGTGGTCCCTGGCCGGATACCCGGAGACCGTATCGCCGGGCGCCACGTCGCCGATCACGCCCGCCTGGGCAGCAATGCGCGCTCCCGCTCCGATCTTCAGGTGGCCGATCACTCCGGCCTGTCCCCCCATCGACACGCCGGCCCCGACGCAAGTGGACCCCGCGATGCCGACCTGGGCCGCCAAGATCGACCGGGGGCCGATCGTCACGTTGTGCGCGACGTGGACCAAGTTGTCCAGCTTGGACCCGGCGCCGATCACCGTCCGCCCGATCGAGCCCCGGTCGATGGTGCAGTTGGCGCCGATCTCCACGTCGTCCTCGACGACGCAGCCGCCGGCCTGGGGCACCTTCACGTGGGCGCCGTCCGACTGGACGTAGCCGAAGCCGTCCACGCCGATCCGGGCGCCCGAGTGGACGATCACCCGGTCCCCCAGCGTCGCGCCCGCACAGATCGTCGCGCTCGGGTGCAGCAGCGCGCCGGCGCCGATCCGGGCGCCCGCCCCTACGACGCAGTTGGCGCCGATGCGGCTCCCCTCTCCGATCCTGGCCGCCGCCTCTACCACGGCGCCCGCCCCTATGGAGACGCCATCGGCCAGCCTCGCCGACGGATCCACCACTGCCGACGGGTGCACGCCCGCCTCCGTCTTCGGCTCGGGGTGCAGCAGCGGCAGCAGCGCCACCAGCGCGGCGTGGGGGTCGTGGACGGCGAGCCGATCGAAGGGGCCGCCCTTCACCGAGCTCAGCCCTTCGGCGACGAGGAGGGTGCGGCCCCGGCACGACCGCAGCTCCCCGGCGTAACGTCGGTCGGCCAGGAACGCCATGTCGTCGGGCTCCGCGTCGCGCAGCGGAGCGATGCGCATGAAGGCGGCGCCGGGGTCGCCCATCACTCGACCTCCCGTGACTTCCGCCGCCTCCGCCAGGGTCAGCATCGGGTCGGCCGAGGGCCAGTCGCCGGGTCTTCTCGCGGCCGCAAGCTTCGGCGCCGGCCTCCGCCCCGGAACAGGCCGGTCATCGCCCTCCTGCGTTTCCGGGCTGTTCGCCGGCCCCGGAGGCGCCGGTCCCCGTCGGCTCCTGAAGACGGGTGAGCACCTCCTGGGTCAGGTCCAAGGACGGATCGGCCGACAAGATCGCCTGCGACGCCACGTCCAGGATCATGGCGTAGGCGCCCTCGACCCGGATCTCCTCGATCGCGTCGGTGATCGCCTCCATGACGGGCTGGAAGACCTCGGCTCGGCGCTGCTGAGCCTGGTTGTCCAACTCCTGGTTGCGTTGCTGGATGGAGTTTCGCCGCGTCAGGATCTCCTCTTCCTTCGCCTGCCGGCTCTCCGGAGTCATGGTCATCTGCTGCTGCCTGTACTCCTGCTCCAGGGTCTGCAGGTCGGAGATGAGCTGCTGCATCTCCGCGGTGTAGCCCTGAAGCGACGCCTCCAGCGTCTTCTGGGCGTCCTGGGCCATGGGCAGCTCCCGCAGGATGACGTTGGTGTCGACCCAGCCCATCTTCGCCGACTGCGCCGCGACGGGGGCGGCTGCCGCCGTCGACAACAAAGCGAGGACGCACGAACGCAAAAGGCGCATGAATGCCGATCTCCGAATTGAAGTCCTTGGAAGGCCGCGCGGCGAAGACGCCGAACGGCAAGAAGACATCTTCGCCCCTGGACGGGGCTTCTGGCAACCGCTCATCTAGAAGTTCGGGCCCATCTTGAAGTGCAGCTGCCAGCCCGGCTCGGCCTTGTCGAAGCCGTAGGCGTAGTCCAGCCCGATCGGTCCGAAGGGCGTCACCAGCTGCACTCCGAAGCCCGCGCCCCGGTAGAGCCTCGACGTGTCGAGGTCGGCCGGGTCCTCCCACAGGCTGCCCGCGTCGAAGAACGCGGAGAGGCCGATGTTGGTGTTGATCACCGCCTTCAGCTCCGCCGTGGACGAGAAGTAGGCGTCTCCCAGCCGATTGACCTGGGCGATGTCCTGTCCCCGCTCGGCGAACCACCCCCTGGGCGTGATCGAAGTCTCGTCGTAGCCCCGCAGGGACTCTCCGAACTGGACGCCGCCCATCCAGAAGGACTCGAAGGGAAAGCGGGACGCGTCGCCGAAGAGCGCTCCGCCCCGAACGCCGACCCCTACCGCGAACTGGACGCCCCCGGGCGTGGCGCCGTCGCCGCCCAGCCCGCCCACCGGGATCATCCACTGGGCCTCGGCGGTGTGCTTGACGAAGTCTCCCGCTCCCCCCAGGGGCCCTCCGTTGAACTCGGCGGTCCAGGTCTGCATCGACCCGGCGGTGGGAAAGAGGGGGTGGTTGAGAGTGCGTCGGGTCGCTCCGACGGAGATCGAGCTGAGGGTGCCCGGCGGCAAGCCGAAGAGGGACTCGTCGTCCACGTTCTGGAAGAGTTCGTAGCTCGTCCGGGAGAGGGAGTAGCCCAGGAACACCCTGGTGCGCAGCGATCCCGGGAAGGGCACGCCGAACCTGGTGCTGAACCCCGCCCTGCGCCGGCGTCCCGTGGCGAACTGGAAGAAGCGGTCGGTGGAGTTGAAGAGGGAGAGGGAGCCGCTCACCGTGGATTGCAGGAGGGCCGGGTCCGTGAAGCTGAGGGTGAAGCTGTTGATCCAGCGCCCGAAGTCCCAGCGGATGTTCCCGGCCTTGGCTTGGCCGAAGAGGTTGGGCTGGTCGTATCCCAGGAAGCCGGAGAGTCCCACGCCCCCGCCCACGGCCGTGCCGAACTGGACCGAACCCGTCTGCTTCTCGGCCACCTTGAACACGATGTCCACGTCTCCCGACTCCTGGGTCACGATCTCGGGAGGCGTCATGGGCGCATCGAAGAAGCCCAGCGACTGGACGTTCTGGTACGACTGGACGAGCCGCGCCTGGCTGTACACGTCGCCCGGAAGGAGAAAGATCTTCTCCCGGATGATCCGGTCGTAGGTGAAGTCGTTGCCCTCGATCACGATGCGGTTGACGTACGCCTGCGGTCCTTCCCGGATGCGCCAGCCGGCGCGCACCGTGGGGTGCCCGCCCGCTTCCTCGCCCGTCGCCTCCCAGTACGGCTCCACTTGGGCGTACAGATAGCCTTCGTTGGCGTAGAGCTCCCGCACCTGCTGGGCCGCTTCCTCGAAGGCGGCCACGTCGAAGATCCGCCCCAGCTCCGTTTCGTCGTCCCCGCCGAACCCCAGCGCCGCCAGGATGCCTCCCGAGTCGTCGTCGTAGAACGCCTCGATGCGTTCCGCCTCGAAGGCGCTGGCGCCGGCGACGGCGAAGTCGGCCACCCGGTACTGGGGGCCTTCCTCCACCGCCACCTCGATGCGGGCCTTGCCCGACTCAGGGTCCACGATCAGGGTGTCTCCCAGCACCTGAAAGTCCAGGTAGCCGGCCCGGCCGTAGAACTCGGGCAGCGATTCGGTCAAGTCCGCCTCGAAGTCGATGTCGTCGTAGTCCCCGCTGCGAAACCAGAGAAAGCTCTCGGGCTTCGTGCTCATCGCGCCCCGCAAGTCGTCGTCGGAGAAGCGCTCGTTGCCGGCAAAGGTCACCTGCGCCACCACCACGCGCTGACCCTCGTCGACCTCGAGCACCACGTCCACCCGTCCCTCGTCCCCGGGGACGGGCGCCAGCCGGTCGTCGATTCGAGCGAAGGGAACGCCCTGGCGGCGCAGCTCCTCGCGGATGTACGCCCGAGCCTTGGCCATCGCGTTTCGCGAGAGGGGAGCCCCTTCTTCGAGCCCCGCTTCCTCGACGACGTCGCCCTCGGAGATGGATTCGAGCCCGGTGATCCGAACGAGGCGGGTCAAGGCCCGCTCCTCGACCTCGATCACAAGCACGTTGCGCCCGGAGGACTCGTCGATCCTCACCGCCAAGTCCTCGTACTGGCCCGTCGCCCACAGGTTCTTGATCGCCCGCTGGACGTCTATGCCGGTGGCAAGGGCGCCCGGCGCCAATCCGGCGATCCCGGCCACGTCCTCCGCCGCCAAGCGCACGACTCCCTCGACCGCGATCGAATCGATCCGCACCAAGCCGTCGCCTTGCGGATCCTGGGCCGCGAGGCTTGCCGGGAGCCAGCCCGCGAGCGCCGCCGCCACGGCGACGGCCAGCGTCGGCGTGGATCCGAACGGCCTCTCGACCCCCATCACGTCTTCGACGGCGCCGCCGCTCCGAACGAAAGCGCCTCTTCCTCTTCCATCACGTCCACGACGATCTCTTCGTCGTCCCCGAACTCGGCCATCAGGATCTTCTCGGAGAGCGGCTCCTCCAGGTAGCGTCGGATCGCCCGCTTCAGGGGCCGGGCGCCGAACTTCTCGTCGTACCCGCGAGCGGCGAGGAAGCTCACGGCGGCGTCGGTGAGGACGATCGTCGTTCCGTCCCGCGAGAGCCGCGCCCGCACGTCCTCGAGCATGATCTGGACGATCTCCGCGATCTCTGCGCGGCCCAGCGGGTGGAAGACGATGATGTCGTCCACCCGGTTGAGGAACTCGGGGTTGAAGGCGCGCTCGATCTCGCCGGTCACTTGGTCCCGCATCTTCTCGTACCCCGAGACCGCGTTCGCCGCGCGGAAGCCGAGCCCTCCCTTCGATATCTCCCGTGCGCCCAAGTTGGACGTCATGATCAGCACCGTGTTCCGGAAGTCGATCACCCGGCCGTAGTTGTCCGTCAGGTGGCCTTCGTCCAGCACCTGCAGGAGGATGTTGAAGACGTCGGGGTGCGCCTTCTCGATCTCGTCGAAGAGAACCACCGAGTACGGCCGGCGGCGCACCGCCTTCGTCAGCGCGCCCGAGTCCTGGTAGCCCACGTAGCCGGGGGGCGCGCCGATGAGGCGCGACACGGAGAACTTCTCCATGTACTCGCTCATGTCCACGCGAACCAGCGCCTCCCGGTCGGCGAAGAGGAACTCGGCCAGGGTGCGGGCCAGCTCCGTCTTCCCGACGCCGGTGGGCCCGGAGAAGATGAAGGAGCCGATCGGCCTGCTCGGGTCCTTGAGCCCCGCCCGGCTCCGACGGATCGCCCTCGAGACGGCGGCGATGGCGTCGTGCTGGCCGACGACCCGCTTGTGAAGCTCGTCCTCCATGTGGACGAGCCGCTCCGTCTCCGCCTGCTTGATCCGCGTCAGGGGAATGCCCGTCCAGCGACTCACGATGAACGACACCTCCTCGGCGGTGAGGGCCGGGCGGTGCCGCTTCCGCTCTTCCTCCCAGGCGGTCCTTTCCTCCTTGATCCGCCGCTGGATGTCGCGCTCCTCGTCCCGGAGCTGGGCGGCGCGCTCGAAGTCCTGTTCCCGGATGGCGGTCTCCTTGCGCTCGCCCACGGCCGCCAGGGCCCCCTTGAGCTCCTCGACCTCCGGGGGCGAGACTTGGCTGGCGATCCGGGCCCTGGCGCCGGCCTCGTCGATCACGTCGATGGCCTTGTCGGGAAGGTACCGGTCGGTGATGTACCGGTCCGAGAGGCGAGCGGCGTGGGTCAGCGCCTCGTCGGGGATCACCACCCGGTGGTGGGCTTCGTACCGGCCGCGCAGTCCCTGGAGGATCTCGACGGTCTCGTCGACGCTCGGCGGGTCCACCACCACCGGCTGGAAGCGCCGCTCCAGGGCGCCGTCCTTCTCCACGTACTTCCGGTACTCGTTCAGGGTGGACGCGCCTATGCAGCGCAGCTCGCCCCGGGCCAGCGCCGGCTTGAGCATGTTGGAGGCGTCGATCGCCCCCTCGGCCGCTCCCGCGCCCACAAGCGTGTGGAGCTCGTCGATGAAGAGGACCACGTTCTTGTGTCGGGAGATCTCGTTCATCACCGCCTTGAGCCGCTCCTCGAACTGGCCCCGGTACTTGGTGCCGGCCACCACCGCCGCCATGTCCAGCGCCAGGAGCCGGTGGTCCTTGAGAGCGTCGGTGACCTCGCCCCGGGCGACGAGCTGGGACAACCCTTCCACGATTGCCGTCTTCCCCACGCCGGGCTCGCCGATCAGGACCGGGTTGTTCTTCTTGCGGCGGCAGAGGATCTCGACGACCCGCTCGATCTCCTGAGTCCGTCCGATGATGGGGTCCAGCTCGCCGCGCTTCGCCAAGTCGGTCAGGTCGCGGCAGAAGTGGTCGAGGGCCGGGGTCTTGGTCTTGGCCTTGCTTCCGCCCGGCCGAGAAGCGGACGCGCCGCCGGCGCCCGTCTCGGCGACCGCCGCCGCCGAGCTCATGTCCGAGCCCAGGACCTTGAGGGTCTCCTCTCGGGCTTCCTCGATCGTCGCGCCCAGAGCGTTGAGTTCCTGCGCGGCGATTCCCTTCTTCTCCCTGAGCAGGCCGAGGAGGAGATGCTCCGTGCCCACGTAGGAGTGGTTGAGCTCCCGTGCCTCGGCCATGGCGAACTCCAGCACCTTCTTGGCCGGCGACGTGTACGGCAGCTCGCCCAGCGCGATCGTGGCCTTGCCCTTGCGCACGGCGCCCTCGACCCGCTCGTGGAGCTTCTCGACGTCCACGTCCAGGTTGCCCAGCACGTGGGCCGCCACGCCCTCGCCTTCCCGCACGAGCCCCAGCAGGATGTGCTCCGTTCCCACGTAGTCGTGCTGCAGGCGGATCGCTTCCTGGCGGGCCATCGCCAAGACCTTGCGCACCCTCTCCGTGAAGTTGTAGTTCATGCTACTAACTTCGCCCTGCGCCGCTCGAACCGGAAGTGGCGGCCTCGTCCGCCAGCGCCGCGCGAACGTACCGAGCCCTCTGGGCTTGGCGTTCGGCCACGGCCAGCTCCCGTCCCGCCGCTTCGTTGAGGTGAGCCGTCTGGGTGAAGATCATCAGCTTGTTGAGCGTGTGCGCCGGCGGCCCTGGAAGGAGCTTCAGAGACAGGCCCAGCCGGACGCCGGACAACAGGTTGACCAGCTCCTCGTACGCCATGGCGCGGGCATGGCGCAGCAGGCCGTAGGCTCGCCATATCTTGTCCTCGGTCACGTTGGCGGCGTCCCGCAGCAGGACGCGTCGCGCCCGCAGCTCCGTCTCGATCACTGTGCCCACGATCCGGTCCAAGTGCGCCACCAGGTCCTCCTCGCTCTTGCCCAGCGTGGTTTGGTTGGAAACCTGAAAGAAGTTTCCCATGGGCCGGGACCCTTCTCCGTGAAGGTTGCGGAGGGTAAGGCCGAGCTGGGAGATGCCCTGGTGGACCTTGTCGAACTCCTTCGTCAGCACTAGGCCGGGCAAGTGCACCAGCGCCGAGGCCCGCAGCCCGGTTCCGGTGTTCGTGGGGCACGACGTGAGGTAGCCGAACTCGGGGTGGTAGGCCAACGGAAGCCGTTCTCCGGTCTCCTCGTCCAACTCGTCGACCAGCCGCCACGTCTCTCCGAAGCGCAGGCCGGACTGAAGGGCCTGGAGGCGCAGGTGGTCCTCCTCGTTGACCATCATGCTCACCGGATCGCCTGCCGTCGCGGCCACGGCCGCCGCCGTCGGAGGCGTGGTCCGCTTCCTTCCGAGAAGCTCCTTGGAGATCAGGTGCCTTTCCAGCAAGATGCTCCGGGCCCGCTCGCCGAGACGGTCCATGCGGTAGAGCACGGCGTTGCGGGGACGCGCCCCCGCCACCGCGTCCTCCACGGCCTTGTAGACGGCTTCCCGATCGGAGTCCCGGGCCCTGGACCCGAACGGATGGCCTTGCAGGTTCCGGGCCAGCCGCACCCTGGTCGCCAGGACGACGTCGGCCCGGGGTCCCGCGGCGTCGAGCCATTCCAGGCCGTAGTCGGCGATTCGGTCGAGGTCGCTCATCCCGTCGGTTCCAGTTCGAGGATCTGGTCGCGCAGCTCGGCTGCCCGCTCGAAGTCCTCGGCCTCCACTGCGCGCTGCAGGCGAGAGCGGAGGGCCACCAGCTGCTTGTCGAGGTCGGCCGCCGCCGAGTCGGGGGGCAGGTACACCTTTCCGACGTGCTGGGCCGCGCCGTGGATTCGCTCCAGCAAGCGGCGAAGGCTGGGCTCGTAGGAAGTGTAGCACTGCGGACACCCGAGCCGGCCGGTCTCCCTGAAGCGTTCGAAGGTCAGGCCGCAGAACGAGCAGGGTTCGTCGGCGGCTTCGGGCGAGCCCGCTTCGCCGGCGCCCAGCTGGGCGAGGAACCCGGACACGTCGGCGGCGGGCCCGGACCAGGCGCTGATCCCCTTGGCCTCGGCGCAAGCCCGGCACAGATGGTGATGGGACGCCACTCCGTTCACTACCTGGGTCACGTGGACAACGGCCGTCTTCTCGCAGCCCTCGCCGTCGCAGAGCTTCTTGGGATCAGACATCTTCCAAAACCCCTTCCCTCAGCCGCAGGACTCTCTCCGCTCGGGACGCCAATTCACGGTTGTGCGTAACCACTACAAGCGCAACTCCACGGCGCGCCTTGAGCCCGAACAACATCTCGTGCAGGCCCTCGCTGGTGCGAGGATCGAGGTTGCCCGTGGGTTCGTCCGCCAGGAGCGCGAGAGGCTGGTTCACAAGGGCCCGGGCGACCGCCACCCGCTGCTGCTCGCCACCGGAGAGCTGAGCGGGCTTGTGGCTCGAGCGGTCGCCGAGGCCGACTTGCAGCAGGAGCTCGCTGGAGCGCTGCCGGGCCGTGCTCTCGATCTCGCCGCGAATGAGGGCGGGCATCATGACGTTCTCGAGGGCCGTGAACTCGCGCAACAGGTGGTGGAACTGGAAGACGAAGCCGATTCGCCGGTTCCGCAGCTCGGCGGCCGCCCTGTCGTCCAGCGACTGGGTGTCGGTCCCCCCGATCCGGACCGATCCGCCGCTGGGCCGGTCCAGTGCGCCCAGCAGGTGCAGCAGCGTCGACTTCCCGGCTCCGCTGGCGCCCGTGATCGCCACCGCTTCCCCCTGTTCCACGACGAAGTCCACCCCTCTGAGCACGTGCAGCGGAGGCCCGGCCACGCCGGCGTAGGACCGGTGCAGCCCCTCGGCCTCCACAGGGGGGCGCGCCTTGGCCGGGTCCGCGGCCGCCGCCTTCGCCTCACTCATGGCGGATCGCCTCGATGGGCTCGAGGCTCGACGCCTGCCGTGCCGGGTAGATCGTCGCAGCCAGGGAGACCAGGAGGCTGACGCCCACGATCCACAGCACGTCCCACGGGGAAAGGGCTACCGGCAGCCGGTCCACGAAGTACACGTCGGGCGGAATGGGGATCAGCCCGTATCGCTCGATCAGCACCGACAAGACGAGCCCCAAGGCGGTTCCAGCCGCGGTTCCCGCGACGCCGATCCACAGTCCCTGGAAGAGGAACGCCCGCAGCGTGTCGCGACGGGTGAGTCCCATCGCCTTCAGGATGCCGATCTCTCGGGTCCGGTTGACCACGACCATCACCAGGGTGCTCACGATGTTGAAGGCGGCGACGAGGACGATCAGCGAAAGGATCACCGCCATCGCCAGCTTCTCCAGCTTCAGCGCCGAGAAGAGCTGCCGGTTGGTGCGGGTCCAGGGGTCCACTGCGTACGGCCATCCCCCCAGCGCCGTGCCGATCGAGTCCGCGACGGCCTCGGCGCTCCACGGGTCCTTCGTCTGCGCCCCCACGAACGACGCCTCGCCGGGCTCCATGTCCAGCAGCTCCTGCACGTCGCTCAGCGAGGCGTAGGCGTTTCGGAAGTCGTAGTCGTACATCCCCGTGCTGAAGACTCCCGTCACCTCCCACTGGACCATCTTGGGCGCGACCTCTCCCAGCAGGCCCACTCGAAAGTTCTCCAGCGCCGCGACGGTGACCGTGTCGCCCGGGTAGAGGTTCATGCGGGCGGCCACTCCGCTTCCCAGCGCGACGGGCACTAGTCCGTTCGGCCGTCGGGAGAGGGGGATGCGACCGCTGCGGAGGCTGTCCTCGATCGCGGTGACCGGCGGTCCGGTCCCCTTCAGGTCCACCCCGTACAGGTAGACCACCTCGGCGTACTCCGAGCGGAAGAGCGACACCCGGGTCAGAGCCACGGGCGAGACGGCGACCACGCCCTCGGCGTCCGCCACCGTCTCGGCCACTCTCTTCCAGTCGTCCAGGCGGAGGGAAGGCCCGGACTGGCGCACCATGACGTGGGGGTTGGACCCGAGGATCTTCTCCCGCAGCTCGTTCTGCATCCCCGTCATGACGCCGATGACGACCACCAGCGCCGTCACGCCCACGACCACGCCTCCCAGCGCGATCCAGGTGATGAAGGACAGGAGACGGCCTCCCTTCCGGGTCGCTCCCAAGTAGCGGCGCGCAAGGAACCAAGCCAAGCGGGTGCGGGAAGTGGTCCCGGCGCCGGCGGCGCCGTCCCGGTGCTCGGTCGGACTCATCGAGCACGTTCCCGCAAGAGCACGACACGGGCAGGCTCCCGCAAGAGCACGGTCCGCTTCACGGCGCCCGCCCGGCCCGCGCGTCCGCTTCGGCTTCCCGCAGCGTTGGGAAGAGGATCACGTCCCGAATCGACGCCTGGTCGGTCAGGACCATCGTCGCCCTGTCGATCCCGATGCCCACGCCGCCGGTCGGGGGCATGCCGTGCTCCAGCGCCCGGATGTAGTCCTCGTCGATCGGCTGGGCCTCGTCGTCGCCGGCGGCGCGGAGAGCCGCCTGGTCCTCGAAGCGAGCCCGCTGGGCGACGGGATCGTTCATCTCGCTGAAGGCGTTGGCCATCTCCTGGCCGGCCACGTACAGCTCAAAGCGCTCCGAGAGGTGCGGCGCGCCCCGCTTGGCCTTCGCCAGGGGACTCAGCTCCCGGGGGTGGTCCGTCACGAAGGTGGGCTGGACCAGAGCAGGCTGGACCAGGGCGCCGAAGAGGGCGTCCATCAGCTTCCCCCGACCCGCGCCTTCCACTCCTTCGACGCCCGCTTCCTCCGCCCGGGCGCGCAGCTCGTCCACCGGCGCCCCCAGGGGGTCCCTTCCCAGCGCTTCCTCGAGAGCGTCCACGAACGGACGCCGGGCGAAGGGCGCGTCGAAGGATATCTCGGCGCCCTGGTAGACCACGCGCCGACTGCCCCCGGCCGCCTCCGCCAGAGCTGCGAAGAGGCGCTCCGCCGCTTCCATCATCTCCTCGTAGTCGGCGAACGCCTGGTAGAACTCCAGCATGGTGAACTCGGGGTTGTGGAAGCGGTCCACGCCCTCGTTGCGAAAGTCCTTCGATATCTCGTAGACCCGTTCCATGCCGCCCACGATCAGCCGCTTCAGGTAGAGCTCGTCGGCGATCCGCAGGTACAGCGTGCGGTCCAGCGCCAAGTGCCGCGTCGTGAAGGGCCGTGCCGAAGCGCCGCCGTAGAGGGGCTGCAGCACCGGCGTCTCCACTTCCACGAACCCCAGGTCGTCCAGGAACCGGCGCGCCGCCGTCACGATCCGGCTTCGAGCGCGGAAGACGTCGCGCACCTCGGGGTTGGCCGCCAAGTCGGCGTAGCGCCTCCGATAGCGCGCCTCCCGATCCGCGAAGCCGGAGTGGGTCGTGCTCTCGCCCGTGGCCTCGTCCACCTCGACCTTGCCCAGGGGAAGGGGGCGCAGGGACTTCGCAAGGAGGCAAAGGCGCGCGACGCGGATCGTGACCTCTCCCATGCGGGTGCGGAAGAGGCTGCCCTCCACGCCGATCCAATCCCCCAGGTCCAGCAGCTCCAGAAGGGAAAAGGCGTCGGCGCCCACCACGTCCCGGCGGAAGTAGAGCTGCACTCGGCCCGTGGCGTCTTCCAGATCGGCGAAGGCGCTCTTCCCGTGGGAGCGAAGAGCCACCATCCGGCCCGCCCACCGCCCGGCTTCGCCGCGCCCGTCCGTCAGGTCGCCTGCCGCTTCCTGCTCCTCGAAGCGCCGGACGGACGGGAGGGCGCGCCGCGTGACCGGATAGGAGTAGGCGAAAGGCTCCACGCCCCGCTCCCGGAGCGCCGCCAGCTTCTGAAGCCGATCCTTCAGGACTCGGCTCACGCCGCCCTCCCGGCGGACTTCAGGAACGCCTCGATGAAGGGGTCCAGAGCGCCGTCCATGACGGCCGCCACGTCTCCCTTCTTCAGCCCGGTGCGGTGGTCGTTCACCAAGGTGTACGGCGCGAAGACGTACGACCGGATCTGGTTGCCCCACGCGATCTCGGTCTTCGACGCCTCCAAGGCCTGCTTCTCCTTCTCCTTGTCGTCCAGCGCGCGCTGGTACAGGGCGGCCCGGAGCATCTTCATCGCTGTGGAGCGGTTCCGCTGCTGGGAGCGCTCCTGCTGGCAGGAGACCACGATCCCCGTCGGCTCGTGGACGATCCGAATCGCCGAGTCCGTCTTGTTGACGTGCTGTCCGCCCGCTCCCGACGCCCGAAAGGTGTCTATTCGGAGATCGGCCTCGTCGATCTCGACCTCGATCTCCCGGTCGAGCACCGGACAAACGAACACGGAGGCGAAGGACGTGTGCCGCCGCGACTGGGAATCGAAGGGCGAGATGCGGACCAAGCGGTGCACGCCGCTCTCCGCCCGGAGGTACCCGTAGGCGTGGTCGCCGGCCACCTCCATGGTGACGCTCTTGATCCCCCCCTCCTCTCCCGGCTGCACGTCGAGCACCTCGACGCCGTACCCTCGGCCCTCGCACCACCGCGCGTACATCCGCCAGAGCATCCTGGCCCAGTCCTGGGACTCCAGGCCGCCGGCGCCGGGATGGATCGTCACCATGGCTTCCCGGTGGTCGTCGCCGCCTTGGAGCATCGTCCGAAGCTCCAGCCGGTCCAGCGCCTCTTCCAGCTTCCCGAGCTCTCCGGCCAACTCCCCTTCCAGCTCCTCGTCTTCGTCGTCCGCGAGCAGGTCCATCAGCTCCGCCAGCTCCGCCGCCTTTCCGTGGAGCGCCGTCCAGGGCCCCACCCAGCCCCTTAGGCGGTTGGCCTCGTCGATCACCCCCCGGGCCTGCTCCTGGTCGTCCCAGAAGCCGGCGGCCGCCATCTCGGCGTCGAGAGCTTCGATTCGCTCGCGGCGCCCGTCGACGTCAAAGGTACCCCCGAAGCTCCTCGATCCGCCGCGCGAGGGCGTCGAGGCGCTGAGGGTCGCAGCGACGGGCTTGTTCCTGCACGGTTCCCATGAGCTTCCGCACTTTTCTCGCCAGGAGTGGTCGCGGGCCGGCGAAGGGCCAGCATCGACTGCGAAAAATAAGACAAGCCGCCGGGCTCGTGGCGCCCCGCCAGCCATGCGTTGCCGGGCGACCTCTTGGCGCGGCCCTTCATTCTGCCGGCCAGCGCCAGGACTTGGGACGGGCTCGCGAAGGACCCGGCCGGACCTGCGGCGACGCCGATGGAAAGCGTCATGAGGGGGATCCGGCGCACCGAGCCCCAGCGGTCCCGCGCCGCAAAGCCCCCGGCGCGCCGGTCCGCATGGTCGTACCGAAGCGGCACCGCCTCGCCGAAGACGCGGACGATCTCGTCGCAGCAGCGGGCGGCCTGCTCCGGCGTCGTCAGCAGGACGAAGTCGTCGCCGCCCACGTGGCCCACGAAGCCGACGGGCGCCAGGGCGCGGGCCACGTCCCGCAGGATCGAGGCGACCAGAAGGATCGTCTTGTCGCCCTCGGCGGGGCCGTAGCGGTCGTTGTACTCCTTGAAGTGGTCCAGGTCCGCGTGGCAGAGGGCGAACGACCGGCCGGCGGCGATCTCCTCCGCCAGGCGTCGGCCGATCTCCGGCGCTCCCGGCAGCCTCGTGGCCGGGTGCACGGCCAAGTCCCGCCGAGATCGGCGCAGCGTCCTGTCCAGGCGCAACAGCTTCTCCCGGCGCGACAGGTGCGCCGCCAGCGCCTCGTCGGCGCCCGCCTCCAGAGCGGCCGCGACGGCCTCCTCGGCGAACCGCGCGCCGCCCCGGGTCAGCGCCACCAAGGGCACGGTGGCCGTGAACGGATCGCCCTTCAGCCTGCGGCAGAGCGCTTCCGCCTCCGATTGGGACGCCGCGCCGGCCGCCGCCCTGCCCCTCCTGCCCGGCCACTCCACCACCACCGCGGCCGGGGGCGGCGGGCTGCGGACCAGGGGCACGGCATCCCGCAAGGAAGACGCTACCGTCGGCACGAAGGGGCGCCCCGCGGCGTAGGCCGCCACCAAGGCCAGGCACGGCGAGCCGGCAGGCGCGACGCAGACGATCCGCCTCCCGGCGGGGCTGCCGGCAAGCTCAGCGCCGACCACGGCGCCCGCCCCCGGGCCGGCCACGGCCAGCTCGACCGTCAACTCAAGGCGTCCAGGCCGACACCGCCACTTCGATGCGTTCCGTCCCCGGGCGGCTCCTGAGGCGCACGACGACGAGTCCGTCCACCGCGCTCAAGAGGTGGTTGACCCCGACGATCCAGAGGGCGCGACGAGCATCCCGGAACCATTCGTCGCTCTGCCGGATCAGGCGGCCGAAGCGCTCCCGGTCCGCCGGCCCGCCGGACCACGCCCACAGGAAGGGGGAGCCGTACCCTCGCGTCCGGTAGTACTCCAGCGCGCGAGCGTGCCCCGGCGAGCTCTCCGGCGCCGCAGGATCCACCCCGAAGATCGCGGTCGCCAGCGCCCACACCGATCCGTTGTAGGTGGACGGGTCGGTTTCGGGCTGAAGACCTGGAAGGGCGGCGTTCGCGTCCCAGGCCCCCGAGCCCGGCCACTGGGACAACGTCTCGTAGTAGTCGAAGTCGCCGTCCCGACGCGGACCGTCGCTCAGCCCAGCCCTCGCGGCCTCCCATGCGAAGTCCCGGTAGGCGGTCCGCGCCCGCGTCGCTTCCCTTCGCGAACGGAGGTACAGCACGGTCGAGAGGACCTCGAGCCCCGCGTACGCGATCCACCGCCCCTGCCCCATGCGGCGCTGGGCCAAGCCGGGAAGGACCAGCGACGACAGGAACGCCTCTCCCTGCCCAAGCTCGGCGGGCCGGAACGGCGAAGCGCCCCACTGGGCCGCGCCGCCCCAGGTCGCCGCTTCCCTCGACGCCGGCTGGGGCTCGACCCCGGCGGACACGGTCGCAGGCGACTCGGCGGTTGTGCGGTTGCGACGCTGACGGTCAACGTCTATGCCGACAACCCGAGCGCCGGTCGCTGGAGACTCGGCGGTTGCCCGGTTGCGACCGGCCGTGTGCTGGCCCTCGACCCCGGCGGGCGCGGTCGCAAGGCCGCAGCACGCCGCCGCCAGCGCCGTCGCGACCAGCCGCAGCCCACGAACGCGACGACCATCCCTTGCCTGGACCACGGTCAGAACGCGACTCCGAAGGTCACGTGAACCGGCTCCGTCTCTCCCGTGAGCAGGGATCGGGCGAGCGACTTGGCCAAGTTCAGGTCGAAGCGGTCGAAGCGGAACCCCACGCCCACCGAGGCGCCGTTGGTCTGATCCAGCTGGCCCCCCACGTAGCCCGCCCGCAACGAGAAGAGCGCCGCCGCCGAGAACTCCAGTCCGGCGTAGAACGAGGGCGACCCCAGGTCCCGCGGTCGGTCCTCCGTCTCCAGGGCCAGCCAGAGCTCCATGGAGTTGTCCGGCACGAACAGGTGAAGCAGCTCGTAGGCCGCCGCCAGCCGCACTCGGGTCGGCAGGGGGTCGGACTGCTCCTGGTTCCGGATCTGGAACTCGGTTCCGGCGTGAGCCACCATCCAGCCGAAGCGCAGCGGCACGCTGTCGAAGGGCTGGGCCTGAAGACCCACGTCCACGGCGTACGCGGTGCTGGTGGTCTCCAGGTCCGGACAGTCGCCCCTGCAACCGATCCGGAACTGAACGAGCTTCAAGTTGACGCCGACGTGAACGTTTCCGGGGAACGAGGTGGCGAAGCTGACGATCCCGGCGTGGTTCCACACGGAGAGCGATCCCAGCAAGTTGCCGAGCGGGTCCCGGATGTCCTGGTCGCCCGCGTTCAGAAGCAGATAGGAGACGCCGAAGGTCCCAGCCCCCTCCCACGGCAAAACCCCGCTCACCGCAATGGCCTCGCCGACCAGCTGCTCGCCTCTGTACACCATCACCCGCCGACGGGCCTGCTCGGCCAGCGCCGCCGGGTTCCAGAACGCCCCCTCGCCGCTTGACACCGCCGTCATTGCCCTTCCGAGGCCGACCCCCTGGGCGCCGACGGGCAGCAGAAGGAAGAGCGCGCCCTCCTGAGCGCGCGCGCCTTCCCCGCTCTGGCCGCCGGCGTCCATCGGCGCCGCTCCCGCGAGAAGCGCCGCGGCGACGTGGAGCGCCGGCCACGTCCGCGCCCTCCGCGCGGCCCACGGGCGCCTGCGGGCCGCCGCCCTACTCCCCCTCATCGGGAACCGCGTATCCGAACGCCATCAGAGTCTCCCTCTTCCGCCGCCACCCGTCCGACACCTTGACCCACAGGTCCAGGTACACGCGAGCACCGAGAAAGTCCTCGATCTTCCGCCGGGCGTCGCGCCCCAGGGCCTTGATCCCCGCACCTCCCTTGCCGACCACGATTCCCTTCTGCGAGTTCCGCTCCACATAGACGACCGCCGCCACGTACACCGGGTCCTCGCTCTCCCGAAGCTCCTCGACGCGCACCGCGACCGAGTACGGCACTTCCTGGCGGTACAGGCCGAAGACCGCCTCCCTGACGATCTCCTGAACGAAGAACCGCACGGGCGCCGTCGCAAGGTCGTCCTTCGGGTACAGAAACGGGCTCGTCGGCAGCTTCGCCCGCAGGAAGGCCAGGAGCGGTTCCAAGCCGGCGCCCTCCCTTGCCGACACCGCGAACGCCGGCAGCCCGAGACGCCGGGCCGCTCCCTTCGCCCTCCGCGCCGCGAAGGCGCCCTGGTCCGACTTGTTGACCGCCGCCGCGGCCGGACAGCCTATTCCGCGAAGGAAGCCCGCCAAGCGCCTCCACTCTCCGGCGGAAGTGCTCCTCGCGCCGTCCACGACCACGACGGCCGCGTCCGCGTCGTGGCGGGCCGCCTCAGTCTCCGTCGCCATCGACCGGTGAAAGAGGCTGGGGCCGTCCACGAAACCGGGCGTGTCCACAAAGACCATCTGGACGTCGCGCTCCGTGCGTATCCCCGTCACGCGCTGCCACGTCGACTGCGCCTTGGCGGCAACGATCCCGAGCGGACGCCCCACCAGGGCGTTGAGCAGCGTCGACTTGCCCGCGTTGGGCAGACCGGCCAGGACTACGAACCCAGCCCGAGTCGGCGGGCGCGACGCCGCGGGACGCGGGCCGACAGCCCGCGCCGACTGCCCCGGAGCGCTCTTCGACCGACTCGGTTCCGTGGATGGGTGCATGGCCGGAGTGGAAGGGCGCCTGGCCGGGCTCCCGCGGGGGGGAGACAGTCCAAGGTCATGAGAAGCAGGCGGGTAGACACGAGATTCTTTCGGGACCGGTCCTCGAGAGAAACCGCCCCTACTCGAAACTCCAGAAAGGAGGTGATCCAGCCGCAGGTTCCCCTACGGCTACCTTGTTACGACTTCGCCCCAGTTACCAAACTTGCCTTCGGCCGTTCCCTCCCGAGGGTTGGGTCGCGGACTTCGGGCACTCCCGGCTTCCATGGCGTGACGGGCGGTGTGTACAAGGCCCGGGAACGTATTCACCGTGACGTAGCTGATTCACGATTACTAGCGATTCCGGCTTCATGCAGTCGAGTTGCAGACTGCAATCCGAACTTGGACCGGCTTTTTGAGATTCGCTCACCCTCGCGAGGTTGCAGCCCTTTGTACCGGCCATTGTAGCACGTGTGTAGCCCTGAGCGTAAGGGCCATGATGACTTGACGTCGTCCCCACCTTCCTCCGGCTTATCACCGGCAGTCCCCCATGAGTCCCCGGCATGATCCGCTGGCAACATAGGGCAAGGGTTGCGCTCGTTGCGGGACTTAACCCAACATCTCACGACACGAGCTGACGACAGCCATGCAGCACCTGTCATGGCGTCCCGAGGGAGGCCTCCTGTTTCCAGGAGGTTTCGCCAAGATGTCAAGCCCAGGTAAGGTTCTTCGCGTTGCTTCGAATTAAACCACATGCTCCACCGCTTGTGCGGGCCCCCGTCAATTCCTTTGAGTTTCAGCCTTGCGGCCGTACTCCCCAGGCGGGGCACTTAATGCGTTAGCTCCGGCACCGACCCCGTCTATAGGCCCGGCACCTAGTGCCCATCGTTTACGGCGTGGACTACCAGGGTATCTAATCCTGTTTGCTCCCCACGCTTTCGCGGATGAGCGTCAGACCCGGCCCAGCTAGCCGCCTTCGCCACTGGTGTTCTTCCTGATATCTACACATTCCACCGCTACACCAGGAATTCCACTAGCCTCTACCGGTCTCTAGTTCGCCAGTATCTTCTGCATGTCCGGAGTTGAGCTCCGGAGTTTCACAAAAGACTTAACGAACCGCCTGCCCGCGCTTTACGCCCAGTAATTCCGAACAACGCTTGCGCCCCCCGTCTTACCGCGGCTGCTGGCACGGAGTTAGCCGGCGCTTCCTCTGGTGGTACCGTCAGCCGCGAGCCTTGTTTGGACTCGCGAAGTTCTTCCCACCTGACAGTGGTTTACACCCCGAAGGGCTTCCTCCCACACGCGGCGTCGCTGCGTCAGTCTTTCGACCATTGCGCAATATTCCCCACTGCTGCCTCCCGTAGGAGTCTGGGCCGTATCTCAGTCCCAATGTGACGGATCGTCCTCTCAGACCCGCTACGCGTCGTAGCCTTGGTGGGCCGTTACCCCACCAACAAGCTGATACGCCGCGACCTCCTCCTTGGGCGGGAGCTTGCAAGCAGAGGCCCCCTTTGGTGCCGCCGTCATGCGACGGCCGCACGTCATGCGGTATTAGCCCGGGTTTCCCCAGGTTGTCCCTCTCCCAAGGGCAGATTGGTCACGTGTTACGCACCCGTTCGCCACTCGGCTCGGGAGTTGCCCCCCGTCCTCGTACGACTTGCATGTGTTAAGCACGCCGCCAGCGTTCGTCCTGAGCCAGGATCAAACTCTCCGTGATAGATCGCTTGAACAGCTCTTGCGAACACCGGACCTTCTTTCAGGTCCCTTGTTCGGAATCTGCGTTGGTTGACCCCATCGCCAAGACCCCGGCCGAAACCGAAGACCGGCGAAAAACCGGCAGGACACAGTGCCCGCCGGCGGAGGGGCCCGCCCGCTTCTCATGACCTAGACTGTCAAGAAACCGCGCTGGGGCTCGGGAGCCCCGGAACCGAAGCGACCCGGGAACCGCTCGTGTGGATGGAGCCGCCCCAAGGCGTCGCTGGGAAGCTTGAAGGGTACAACGGCCCGGCAGGGCTGTCAACGCCCTGGCCGAAGCGAAGGGTGGGCGACCGGATTCGAACCGGCGACCTCCGGAACCACAATCCGGCGCTCTAACCGACTGAGCTACGCCCACCATCGTCCCCCCCGGCGGCCTGGAAGTCGTCCCCCCGGCAGGCCGGAAGCGGCTTCCACGCCGGCCGAGGAAGGGCGCCCCCGACAAGCTGGCGCCGCCGAACTCCCGAACGACGAGAACGACGAACGGACCGCCGAGCCGGAAGAAGGAAGGTAGGTCATCGGCTCTGTCGCGCAAGCCCGCCAGGCTGCACTCGCCCCGCCGAGGCCGCCGACCCGCTTGCCCCGCCGGCGCCGGCCTTCGTACTCTGCCCCTTCCCGCCCGGCCTGCTTGGAGCCCGCGCGCCGACGCGCGGCCTGGGTGCGACCCCACGACCATGGAGTGAACGGAATGATCCCCCGACCCGCCCTTTCGGCCGCCGTCGCGTTCGTCGCGTTCGGATGCGCTCCCCCCGACGACGGCTTCCAAGCCGACGACGGAGCAGGCGCCCCTCTCCCCGCCGGCAGCGACGCGGCCGCCGTCGCCGCCAGGGGCGAGGCCCTGGAGATTCCCGGCGAATGGGTCGTCCCGCCCGGCGACTCCATGCTCCATCACACCGCCGGATTCGCAAAGGTCCTTTGCTCGAACGTCTTCCTCTCGGGACTGGACCCGGCGTTCGCCGCCGCCAACACGGGCTTCTTCTCGTCCCCCAGGGAACCCCGGGCGGCGGTGACCGACACGGTGGTGGACTTCGAGAACAAGCGCGTCCACCTCGCGCTGCCCGACGGAACGGTCCGTTCGGCCAAGCTCCACGGCGGGCAGGGCTGCGTCGCGCTCCCCCTTGGCGAGTCGGAGCCCTTCTACGACGCCGTGGAGATCGAGGCCGACCTGCCGGACCCGGAGACCGCTCCTTGGCCCATGGGCGACCTCCTTCCCGGCGAGCCCTTCCCCGCCGACGTGGACATGGACAAGGTGGCGCAGGCGGTGGACGCCGCCTTCGATCCGCCCGAGGCCCTCACCGCGGCGTTCGTGGTCGTCCACCGGGGACGGCTCCTGGGAGAGCGGTACCGCCAAGGGATCGACCACGCGACTCCTTTGGAGAGCTGGTCGATGGGAAAGAGCCTGACGGGGACCCTGATGGGCGTGCTGATCCAGAAGGGCGTGTACGACCTCTGGCAACCGGCCCCGGTTCCCGAGTGGCAGTCCGAGGGCGACCCCCGGCAGGCCGTGCGGATCGGCGACGTGATGCGCATGTCGTCCGGGCTGCGCTTCCGCAACCGCAGCGACCCCGGCTACGACCCCTCCGTCGGCTACCCCGACCACCTCTACGTCTACACGGGCACCGTCAACTCGTTCCAGTGGGCGGCGAGCAAGGATCTCCAATGGGAGCCGGGAACCGTCGGCCGCTACCGGAACTCGGATCCGGTGATCACCAACTACCTGATCCGCCTGGGCGTGGAGCGTCTCGGCGAGAACTACCACGAGTTCCCCCAGCGCCACCTCTTCGACAAGCTGGGCATCCGCAACCTGATTCCCGAGACCGATCCCTACGGCAACTTCCTCCTCCAGGGCTACGAGTTCGGGAGCGGGCGCGACTGGGCTCGCCTGGGCGCCCTGTACCTTGCCGACGGCGTGGCGAACGGCGAACGGCTCCTGCCGGAGGGGTACGTGGAGTACGTCTCCACCTTGGCCCCCGGGTGGGAGGCCGACGGGCGCCACCAGTACGGAGGCGGCTTCTTCTGGGTGAACCAGGCCGGGCAGTTCCCCGTTCCCGAGAGCGCGTTCTTCATGGCCGGGGCCGGAGGGCAGTACACCATCGTGGTCCCCAGCCACGACTTGGTGGTGGTGCGCCTTGGCCACTACAGCGGATCGGGTCCGGGCCGGAGCGCGCTGGACAACGCGCTGGGCATGCTGATGGAGGCGGTCCCGACGGCGGGCTGACCGCCCGGACGCGCCCGCCAGGACTCGAACCTGGGACCCTCGGCTTAGAAGGCCGATGCTCTATCCGTCTGAGCTACGGGCGCATCGCGACGTCGGAAGCTAACCGCGGAAGGCGAGGCCGTTCCAGGACGCGGGGCCGGAGAGACCGGGCGGGATGCCCGTCGCCGGAGTCCGGGCCCCTCGTCGGGCCGGGGAGGGCGCCCGCTCGCCGCTGCCAGGCGCGCGCCCCCGCGGGAGAGGTGGCGGCGCCAGATTGCCGCCGATCCGGCAGTTTGACAGCCGCACGCCCCCGCGGGAGAGGTGGCGGGCCGGGCCGGACGGCGCGACATTCCTGAAGCTTGCCGAACGCGGAATCTTCTCGGCCGCGCGGTCCCGCCCGCTGCGGCGAGCCGCCTGCAGAATCGCTCTCCGACCCGGAAGACGAGCCCGTCATGCCAGACCGACGCTCCCAGTGGGAGGACACGGCCTTCTTCGTGGGCACCCTGACGCTGATCGCCGGCGGCGGGCTCGTGATCCAGGCGGGGCTGGAGCTCCCGCCCTTGCAGGCCAAGCTGGTGTGGGGCGGCGTCGGCCTCCTGTGGGGCGCAGTGCTGATCAGGGTGTGGATCTTCCGCGAGGGCAGGAGAGGCTGACGGACCTCTCCCGGGCGAGGCGGCGCCGGACTAGGCGCCGGTCGTGCCCGTCGCTTGAAGCTTCTCGGGCTCGCCGGCGGAGGAGGAGCGGTCCGCCTTCCCCTCCAGGCTGGCCTTCAGCGCCTCCATGAGGTCGATGATCTTCGTGTCCGGCTCGGCGGCGGGCGCCACCGTGATCTGCTCGCCTTCGATCTTCCGCTCGATGAGGGCCATCACCCGCTCCCGGACCTCGTCCTTGTAGAGGGACGGGTCGAAGGAGTCGCTGCTTGCCTGGTCCACCAGCTGACGCGCCAGGGCCAGCTCCGCCTCGGCCACCTCCCCGTCCTCCCTGGGAACGTCCTCGAACGAGCGAACTTCGTCGGCGTAGAGGAGCTGTTCCATGACCAGCCCCTCTTTCTCGGGCCGAATCGCCACCAAGTACTGCTTCCCCCTCGCGGAGTAGCGCGCCACGGCCGTCTTCCCCGAGTCCAGGAGCGCGGCCGACAGCAGCCGGTACGCCCGGGCGCCCCCCGTTGCCGGGCCCAGGTAGTAGGCGCGCTGCAAGTAGAGGCGCTCGATCTCCTTGGCCGGGACGAACTCGACGATCTCGATCGAGTCATTCGACTGGGCCTCCAGAGCCTTGAGCTCGTCGGCCTCGAAGGTCACGAACTGGTCCTTGGCGAACTCGTACCCCTTGATCATCTTCTCGCGAGGCACCACTTCGCCGGTCTGCACGTCCACGTACTGCTGCTTGACCCTGGCTCCCGTCTCCTTGTTGATCCAATTGAAGCGCACCTTTGCCGACGACTGCCCGGTGGCGTACAGCTTCACCGGCAGGGAGACCAACCCGAAGGAGATCGTGGACGCGGCAATCGGTCGAGCGCTCATGGGAGGAAACATATGACGGCCCAGGCGGAAGGATCAAGGGCGGGCGCTGGACCAGGCGGGGGCGCGCCGAACGAAGCCGCGGGGCACGCCTCGGGACGCCCCGAGTCAAGCGGCCGCCTCGACAACTACAGGGCGAAGCGGTCGCCGTCGGGAACCGGCGAGCCCTTCGGCGGACGCCCGGGCGACGCGGGTCCCGGCAGCGAGGCCCTCGGGCGGCGGCTCTTCGTCGTCCAGAAGCACAGCGCCACCGCCCTCCACTGGGACTTTCGGATGGAGATGGACGGCGTGCTCGTCTCCTGGGCCGTTCCCAAGGGTCCTTCGCCGAACCAAGCCGACAAGCGCTTGGCCGTCCACGTCGAGGACCACCCGCTGGAGTACGCGAGCTTCGAGGGGGTGATCCCCAAGGGCAACTACGGGGCCGGCGCCATGATCGTGTGGGACCGGGGCACGTGGGTTCCCGTGGAGGACCCGGGCGAAGGCATGAAGAAGGGCAAGCTCCTCTTCGACCTGAACGGCTACAAGCTGCGGGGGCGGTGGACGCTGGTGCGGACGAAGGCGGGGGCCGGAAAGCACTGGCTCCTCATCAAGGAGCGCGACGCCTACGAAGACCCGGCAGGGTCCACCGGCGACTACCCCGACGACTCGATCCTCTCGGGGCTGACCGTGGACGAGCTCGGCGAGGGGGGCGACTTCGGGGCGGAGCTGCGCGAGCGGTGCGTCGGTTGGGGGGCGGTCGCTTCCTCGGCGAGGGCGACCGAGATCGCGGTGATGACGGCCGAGAGCAGCGACCAGCCCTTTTCCCGCGAGGGATGGGTCTTCGAGATCAAGCACGACGGCTACCGGTTGCTGGCCGACTCTTCGGGAGGAGCTGCGACCCTGGTCTCGCGCAACGGAAACGACCTGACCGCGACCTTCCCCGAGGTTGCCCGGGCGCTGCGGGGCCTGCCCTACCGCTCGCTGACGATGGACGGCGAGGTGGTGGTGGCCGACGAGACCGGAATCCCGCGCTTCGGGCTGATCCAGAAGAGGGGCCGAATTCTTCGCCAAGCCGACGCGGAACGGGCCGCGCTGCGCCTGCCCGCCACGTACTGGGCGTTCGACCTGCTGGCGTTCGAGGGACACGACCTGAGGGAGCTGCCGCTGCTGAGGCGGAAGGAGCTCTTGAGGGAGGTGCTTCCCACGGTCGGACCGCTCCGCTACTCCGACCACGTGGCCGAGCGCGGCGAGGAGATGTTCCGCCACGTGACCGACCTGGGGCTGGAAGGCGTCGTCGGCAAGCGCGCCGACTCGACCTACGTGGCCGGCCGCAGCCGCTCGTGGCTGAAGGTGCGGCAAGTGCGTTCCGGCGACTTCGCGATTCACGGCTTCACCGAACCCAAGAGGGGGATCCGGGGCTTCGGCGCCCTCCACTTGGCAGTGCGCGGCGACGAGGGGTTCGTGTACGCAGGTCGGGTGGGAACCGGCTTCTCGGAGGCGCTCCTGCGGGAGCTGGGGGACCGCCTGCGGGCCATGCCCGAGGCGAGGCCGCCGAGGGGCGAGAAGGCGCCGAACACCGAGCGCGACCGATGGGTGGCGCCCGAGCTGGTGGCCGAAGTGGAGTTCAAGGAAGTCTCGGCGGCGGGGCTGTTGAGGGAGCCCGCCTTCGTGCGCCTGCGCGACGACAAGTCGCCGGAGGAGTGTGGCGCCGCCGAGTGGAGCCGGGCGCTGCCGGAGCCCGCGCCGCCCACCGCTTCCGCCGGATCGGAGCGGGCGGTCCGCTTCTCCAACTTGGAGAAGCCCTTCTGGCCGGACGACGGATACGCGAAGAGGGACTTGGTGGAGTACTACCGAGCGGTGGCGCCGTGGCTGCTCCCCCACTTGGCGGATCGACCGCTGGTGCTCACTCGCTACCCCGACGGGATTCACGGCAAGTCGTTCTTTCAGAAGAACGCGCCGGAGCACGCGCCGGAGTGGATTCGGCGGATCCGCGTCTACAGCGAGGGGTCGAAGCGCGAGCTCGACTACTTCGTGGCCGAGGACCTGGAGTCCCTGCTGTGGGTGGCCAACAGCGCCAGCATTCCCCTTCACGTGTGGCAGAGCCGAACTGCCGACCTGGGGCGACCGGACTACTGCGTCCTGGACCTGGACCCCAAGGAGGCGCCGTTCTCGGACGTGGCGAGGATCGCCCTCTTCCTCAAGGAAGTGTGCGACGAGATCGGACTCCCCGCGTTCGTCAAGACCAGCGGCTCCACCGGGCTCCACGTCATGATTCCCCTGGGCCGCCAAGCCACCTACGAGCAGTCCCGACGCCTGGGAAACATCCTGGCGCTGGCGGCCGTTCGGGAGCTGCCCGACGCGGCCACCGTGGCCCGCCGTCCCGAGCAGCGCGAGGGAAAGGTCTACGTGGACTTCGTGCAGAACGGCCACGGCCGGCTGGTCGTGGCGCCCTACTGCGTGCGGCCCCTGCCCCGGGCCCCGGTGTCGACGCCCTTGGAATGGGAAGAAGTGAACGGGCGCCTAGTGATCGCCGACCACAACATCAAGACGGTGCCGGAGCGGATGGCCCGCCGAGGGACCGATCCTCTGGACGGACTGCTGGCGCTGAAGCCGGACTTGGGCCGCAGCCTCGACGGCCTTCGCGCGACCCTGCTTGCCCAGCGGTCGCCGACTCCATGACCCGGCCGGCACGCGCGCAGTCCTTCCGTAGGGGCACGCGGCCGGTCCTGCCGGATCAGGACTGATCGGACGCCGAGATGCCGTAGCGGCGCAGGGTGTTCTCGATCGTCGGCCGCTCGAGGCGGATGCGGTCGTCGTTGAGGAGGCAGGAGAAGACGTATCCGGCGCCCAGCATCAGGATGCCAACCAGGAAGCAGTACATCACCGCCCGATCCGGGTAGGTGTCCTTGAGGTACCCGACGTACATCGGCCCCACGATCCCGGCGGCCGCCCACGCGGTCAGGATCGCTCCGTACACCGCCGACATCCGCTTGCCGCCGAAGACGTCCAGCACGAACGACGGCATGGTGGCGAAGCCGCCGCCGAAGCACAGGAGGACGTAGCACACGAGGGCGGAGAAGACCCACGGGTTCTCCTCGGTCATGAGAAGGCCGAAGACGATCATCTGGCTGGCCAGAAGCACGCGGAAGACCTGGACGCGGCCCAAGCGGTCCGAGAGCAGTCCCCAAAAGAGCCGTCCGACCCCGTTGAAGAGCGAGCTCACGGCGATCAGGGTGGCGCCGTAGGCGGCCAGCGTGGCCGGTTCCAGAGTCGGATCGGCGTACCCCCACACCTCCTGCAGCAGCTCGGACTGGAAGCTGATCACCGAGATGCCCGCGGCGATGTTGAAGAAGAAGACCACCCACATGATCGCGAACTCGGACGACGCCAAGTAGCGCCGCACCGACACTTCGCGGGGACCGTAGGACTCGCTCCGGCTTCGGGACTGCGCGGCTTGCTCGACGGGCTCGCCCGGCGGATTGCTCAGCACGAGGCTGCAAGGCACCAGGATGCAGGCGAAGAGGACGCCCAGCCACATGAAGACCTTGGACAAGTCGCCGTCCGTGTACTCGACCAGGAACGGAGCGAACCCCTTGCTCAGCAGGAAGGCGCCGACGCCGAACCCCATCACCACGATCCCCGTCACCAGTCCCTTGCGGTCCGGAAACCACTTGGCCGCCGTGGCGACCGGGGTCACGTAGCCGAAGCCGATCCCCGCGCCCCCTATGGCGCCGTAGCCCAGGTAGAAGAGCGGCACCATGTCGAGCCGAAGGGCGACGCCGGCGATGATGTAGCCGATCGAGAACATCAGGCTCCCGGCCACCGCCAGCTTGCGCGGCCCCACCCGGGGAAGCGCCGACCCCGCCCACGCCGCGGAGATGCCCAGCGAGAAGATGGCGATGCTGAACGCCATCGAGGTCTGGGAGTGGGTCCAGTTGAACTGGCGAACCAGGATGGTGCCGAAGTAGCTCCACGCGTAGACCGTGCCGAAGCAGACCTGAAGGAGCGTGCAGAAGAGGGCGACCAGGGCTCGCGAGGGCCCCCGTTTTCTCGACATCGGCGTTGCCTGCTAGCTCGCGCTTCCCGGAGGCGCGCTCCGCCGTCCGCCCCCTTCGACGCCTCCCGCCAAGTGGACGAAGAGCCTCGCCAGCTGCCCGACTTCGTCGTCGCGCTCCAGCACCTTCTTGCCTCCGGCGCCGCCGGCGTCCGGGCGCCGGGCCAACTCCACCGCGAAGCCCAGCAGCTCGCCCAGGGGCTTGGCCGCCAAGTTGACGAACCAGATCGCGGCCAGGACGCCGATCACCAGGATGATGGAGATGAGGGCCGCCTGCTGGCCGATCGCCCGCTGGACCTTCAGCGCCACCAAGTCCGTGTCCATGCCCACGCGGACGGTGCCCGCCACGCCGGCCAAGATCGGACTGCCCACCTCCACGAAGTCGCCGATCCCGGGGAGGCTCCGCTCCATCGTCTCGGAGGTGACCTCGTTCGCGCGGATCTCGTCCCGTATCTGCTCCGGTATGCCGGGGACGAAGGTGTGGGCCAGGGCCTCGCCCGCTTCGCTGACGATGTAGATGTACCGGATGCCCTGGAGCTCGCGGTACTGGTCGATCAGCGACTGGAGGGTGGACATGTCGCGGTTCAGGAGGATGTCCACGCTGGAGTCTGCGATCGTCTTGGCGATGCTCTGGCTGTTGCTCTCGTACTCTTCCGAGAGGTGCTTGTCGACGGTGTAGATGCACAGGATCGACGTGGAGAGGACGATCAAGCCGAAGAGGGAGAAGACGCCGAAGAGGGTCTTCTGAAAGAGCTTGCGGACTTTCACGCTAGGCCAGCCTCGCTTCCCAGTCGTCCAGAGTCACGAACCGTCCTTGGTCCACGACAGTGTAGTAGACGCGCTGCAGGCCCTGGCGACGCTCCGGTCCGAAGGAGACGCGCTCGCCCACGCCCAAGTCGTAGTCCTTGACCGAATAGACCGCCTCTTCCAGGCCGGAGCGCTGGGGGAGGTCCCCCAGTCGGTTCAGGATCTCCACCATGAGCTTCGCGTTCAGAAAGCCCTCCAAGCTCACGAAGCTGTGGGCGAAGGGCGTGTACGGCTCGTCGACGATCTCCTCCGGCACGGCGGGATCGTAGCGCTCCATGAAGTCCCGGTACTGCCTCACCGCAGGCATCGCGTCGTCCTCGTAGCTGGGCACCACTTGGGAGTTCACCAGCAGCCGCGTGTAGCGGGGCGCGTCCTCGCGGCCCTCCGACAGAAGCTGCAGGAGGTTCTCGCTTCCCACGAAGGAGAGGTTGGCGATCGGGACCCGGAGCCCCAGGTCCACGGCGTCGCGGGCGAAGGCGGCGCACGCGGCGTAGGCGCCGACGCAGATCACGGCGTCGGGCTGGGCCGACTGGAGGATCTCCACTTGACGGCGCATCGTCCCGGTGAACTTCTCTCCGCGGCTGTAGGTGGCCTCGCCCGCGATCCGTCCGCCGTGGACCGCCAGCGCTCGGCGAACCCCGGCCCACCCGCTCCGTCCGTAGGCGTCGGCCTGGTAGAAGACGGCGACGCGCCTTCGGCCGATCCGGACGAAGTTGTCCACCAGTCCAGCGGTTTCCTGCCGGTAGGAGGCCCGCAAGTTGAAGGCGAAGTCTCCGTAGGGCGGTTCCCGCTGCGGTTGGGCGCCGGTGAAGGGAAAGAAGAGGTAGACGTTTTCGTCCTGGAACTTCTTGAGCAGGGGCAGGACCCGGGTCACCGTGGGCGTTCCGACGTAGCCGAAGAGGAGGAACACCTGGTCCTCGATCATCAGCTGCACCGTGTTCTGGACCGACGGGTCGGGCTGGTATCCGTCGTCGTACATCTTCAGGACGATCTGGCGGCCCCTCACGCCGCCCGCCTGGTTGACGTGGGCGAAGTACGCCTGCGCGCCCCGGTAGAGCTCGATTCCCAACCCGCGGGATGGTCCGTTGAAGGCGGCCGAAACCCCCAGCACGATCTTGTCGTCGTCTTGGGCGAAGGGGTTGGAGCGCGCAGCGGAGCCGGCGCGGTTCGGGGCGGCGGCAAGAGGCGTCGGCGCCCTTCCCGACTTGGCCGGCAGGGCGAGCCATGGGGCCGCCGCGAGTCCTCCGACGCCGAACCGCAACATGGAACGGCGGGTCATCGACCGCTCTCGGTCGGTGGGGAGCTTGTTGCCTTCTTTTCCGGCGGTTCCTGCTCGTGTCTTCATCCGCGCTCTCTTCGCTGTCGAACCGCCGAGGGCCGTGAAGGGGCGTCCGGAGTTCGAGAGGGGCCGTCGCCTTGTAAAGTAGTCCCCAAGTTTCGCTGAATCAACGCGCGCGTGTTCGGGGCTCTCCCCATGAACGCTCGGAAGAGCTCGTCCGGCTCCCGGCGGTCGCCTTGGGAGAGGACGGAATCGAGGAAGGCCCGGCCCGCGACGGGGCTCAGGACGCCCTCGTCCTCGAAGCGCGAAAAGGCGTCGGCTTCCAGCGTCTCGGACCAGAGGTACGAGTAGTAGGCGGACGCGTATCCCCCGCCGAAGAGGTGGGCGAAGGACGGGAGGACGTGGCGCTCGACGAAGCGGTCCGAGGGGACGAAGGGCCGAAGCGTCGCGGCGGCGTACTCCATGACCGGCGTCTCGGCGTCCCAGCTTCGGTGGAGCTCCAGGTCCAGGTTGGCCAGGGAGAGCTGCCGCATCTGGGACCAGCCGCCCATGAAGCGGCGAGCGGCGACCAGCCGGTCCACCGTGTCGGCAGGCAGCGGCGCGCCGGTTTCGTGGTGGCGGGCGAAGACGTCCAGGGCCTCGGCGCGCCACGTCCAGTTTTCCATGATCTGGGAGGGCACCTCGACCCAATCCCACGCCACGTTGGTTCCGCCCCGCTGGGGGATCTCCACCCGGGAGGCCACGTGGTGCAGCAGATGGCCGAACTCGTGAAAGAGGGTGCGGACTTCGCGGTGGGTGAGAAGCGACGGCCCGGCCTTGGTCGGCGGGTTGAAGTTGCCGCCGACGAACCCCAGGTGGGGATCGAAGCCTTCGCAGGCCGGGCCTCCGGCCCTGGGGTCCACGGCGCCCGCCCTGGGACCTCCGGCGATCAGGGCGTCCATCCAAGCGCCCTGCCGCTTCGTGTCGCGGGGGAACCAGTCGGCGTAGAAGGAGCCCAGGTGGCGCCCCGTGTCGTCGCGCACCTCGAAGAAGCAGACGTCCGGGTGCCAGACGGCCGGGTTGTCCGCCCGCTTCACCGAAAGGCCGAAGAGGCGGCGGGCGATCTCGAAGAGGCCGGACTGGACCTCGTCCAGGGGGAACCAGGGCCGAAGCGCCTCGTCGTCCAGGTCGAAGCGCTCCTTTCGGAGCTTCTCCATCAGGAACGACACGTCCCACGGCGCCAGGGCGCCCGCTCCGAAGCGGCGGGCGCACTGTTGGAGCTCCTGGACGTCCTGGTCGTGGAAGGGCCGGGTGGCGGCGATCAGCTCGTCCAGGAAGGTCCGGACGCGCCCGCCCGACTTGGCCATCGCCGTCTCCAAGCGGTAGCTGGGAAAGTCGTCGTACCCCAGCAGCGAGGCGATTCGCCGGCGCAGCTCCAGCATTCGGGCGATCAGGGGGCGGTTGTCCCGCTCGCCGCCGGTGCAGCGGTCCAGGTAGGCCGCGTGGACCTCCCGGCGCAGGGAGCGGTCCGAGGCGTGGCGGAGGACGGCGTCGACGCTGGGCATGTCCAGCGTGACCAGCCACCCCTCCTGGCCGCGAGCTTCGGCCAGCCGAGAGGCGCGCTCGAGGGCCGCCTCCGGCAGTCCGGCCAGCGCGTCGCGGTCGGTCACGAGCTTCTCGTACGCGGCCGTCTCCTCCAGGAGGTTCTCCTCGAAGCTCCGGCCCAGCTCCGAGAGTTCGACCCGCATCTCCTCCAGGGCCGCCTTGCGGTCGCGGGAGAGGTCGGCGCCGGCGCGACGGAACTCCCGGAGCGTCTTCTCCAGGTGGCGCCTGGGCAGGCCGGCCAGCGCCCTGCCCTCGCGCGAGGCGGCAAAGGCCTGGAGACGCCGGTGCAGCTTCTCGTGGTGGAAGAGGCGGCTCCTGAAGCGCACGACTTCGGGGAGCGCGGCGGCGTGCGCGCGGCGGAGTTCCGGCGTGGCGGCCACGTTGGCCAAGTGGGAGACCGGCGCCCAAGTGCGGGCGACCTCCTGCGCCACGGCGTCGACCCCCGCCAGCGCCGCCCCGGGCGCGGTCTCGTCCGCGGCCGCTTCGTCCAAGCGGCGGCGCGCCCACTTGAGCGTCTCGTCGACCGCGGGCGCCACGTCGCCGGGCTCGATCCGGTCGAAGGGGACGAGGAAGCCCCGATCCAGGAGGGGGTTGCCGCTCACGGCGCCGCCGTGGCCGTCCACGCGGCGGTCTCCCGAGCCATCTCCCCCAGCACGTCCGCCTGATCGCGGCCCAGGCGCTTCGGGGTCTTGAAGGAGTGGTCGCCTCCCTCCACCACGCGCAGCGACGCCTTCGCGCCCAGCCGGTCGAGCACGGGACGGAGGAGGGCCAGGTCGGCGAGCCGGTCTCGGTCGCCTTGATGGAAGAGCATCGGACAGGGGACCCGTGCCAAGTGGTCTCCCCTGGCCGTCCCTGGACGGCCCGGCGGGTGGAGGGGAAAGCCGAAGAAGACGAGCCCGGCGACGTTGGGCAGCTGCGAGTGGAGCGGATCGGAGCTCGGCGCGGGAATCGAAGGCGCCGCTTCGCCCACGGGCGCCGGCGCGCCCGCGGCCGGCTCGGACGTCGGGGGTTCGGCCTGGCGCGCGGCCAGCTCGGAGAGCATCCGTCCGCCCATGGACTTTCCGCCTGCGAAGAGGGGCAGGTCGGCGGCGGCGTGCCGGCCCGCGACGAGGGCGGACGCCGCCACGGCGAGGAGGCGGCGGACCGGGTCGGGTCGGCGACGGCCCTCCTGAGCGTACTGGAAGTTGAAGCGGAGCACCGAGACGCCCTCTGCCACGAGGGCGGCCGAGAGGTCCTCCATGAAGGGGTGGGTCATGGGCGCTCCCGCCCCGTGGCCCAGGACCAGCAGGCACGAGGCGGGATCGGCCTTGGCGAGCAAGCCGGCAACGGGCGAGTGGCCTTCGCCGGCGACGACGAGGGCGCGCGCCGGGGCGTCGCGGGCGCTCCCGTGGGCGTCGCGGACTCGTGCCCGGGCGGCGTCGCGCCGCGTCTGGGAGCTACCAGGCAATGCCGTAGTCTTCCCCGTGGTTGCTGGAGCCTCCCCACATCGTGCCCGTGCGGGGATCGAAGTAGATCGCGTTGATCGGTCCCGAAGTCCTGGACGCGAAGGTCAGGTCGTAGCCCATCTCCCGCAGCCGCGCGCGCATCCAAGAGGAAGCTTCGTCGTTGAGGAGGAGCCGTCCCGGCCGGGACTCGTGGGCGCCGAACGAGCTCCGCATCTGGTAGCTGTTGAAGTTGGGCGCCTCGGCGGCCTCCTGCACGTTCATCCCGAACTCCACCACGTTGAGGAAGAACTGGAGCAGGTTCTGGTCCTGGCCGTCGCCTCCCTGAACCGCAAAGGAGAGGAACGGCTTGCCGTCCTTCAGCGCCAGCGACGGCGTGAGGGTGGCGCGGGGACGCTTGCCCGGCTCCAGCACGTTGTACGGACCCGCGCGCTCGTCCAGAACGAAGCTCTGCATCCGCTGGCTCATGCCGATTCCGGTGCGGCCGGCGATCACGGCGGGGATCCACGCCCCGGAAGGCGTCACCGACACGACCCACCCCTCCGCGTCGGCGGCTTGGATCGAAGTCGTGCCCGCGTAGAAGGCTTCCTCGAACTCGGCGCCGGAGGCGGGTTCGGTCGTCTCGGGCGTCGCCGAGGGTTCCGCATGCCAGCCCTCGACGAGGTGCAGGAACGGGTTGACCCCGTCCTGGAAGGCGTATGGGTCCCCGGGCAGGACGTCGGGGTCGTTCCGCTCCCAGTCGATCTCTTCGGCGCGCGCCCGGGCGTACTCCTTGGAGAGCAGTCCCTTCACGGGCTCGGCCGGCGGGAAGTACGGGTCGCCGTAGTAGAAGTCGCGGTCGGCGAAGGCCAGGTTCATGGTTTGGTAGAGGGCGTGCACATAGCGGACCGAGTTGTGGCCCATCGAAGCCAACTCCATGCCCTCCAACATGTTGAGGGCCTGAAGCAGAACTGGTCCTTGAACCCAGGTCGTAAGCTTGTAGACTTCGATGCCCTTGTAGGACGCGCTCACCGGCTCTTCCAGGTGCACCTTCCACTGCGACAGGTCTTCCAGAGTGTGAAGACCTCCCTGCTCCCGAGAGCCGCGGACGAACTCCTCGGCGACGTCGCCTCGGTAGAAGCGGTCGTACGCCGCCATGATCGCCTCGCGCCGGTCCGCGCCCCGAGCCAGCGCCTCCGCCTCGGCCTCCACCAGCTTCTCCAGCGTTCGGGCCAAGTCGGCCTGCACGAAGAGCTCGCCGGCTTCGGGGGCGCTTCGCTCCTCGCCGTGGCGCGGCAGGAAGACCGCCTTGGAGTAGGGCCACTCGGCGATCCGCTCCTTCTCGCGCTCCATGGCGTCGGCGGCCTGCGCCTCGATCGGATAGCCCTTGGCCATGTCGATGGCAGGCGCCAGCACCTCGGCCAAGCTCAGGCGGCCCCACTCCGCCAGCATCACCATGAGGCCGCCGGGGGTTCCCGGCGTGACGGCGGCAAGGGGTCCGTAGGCCGGAGGCACGTCCATCCCCCGCTCTTCGAAGAACTCGGGCGTGGCGCCGGTGGGCGCGACCCCGAGGGCGTTGACGCCGGTCACCGTCCCGGTCCTCGGGTCGTACACCAAGGCTTGGGTCTCGCCGCCCCAGCCCAGCACGTCCCACATGGTGGCGGTCGCGGCCAGCATGGCGGCGGCCGCGTCCACCGCGTTGCCGCCGTCGAGGAAGATCATGGCCCCGGCGGTCGCGCCCAGGGGCTTCCCGGTGATCGCGATCCACTCCTTGCCGTGGAGCACCGGCTTCTGGGTGCGCTGGGCCTGGGCGACGGACGGGTGGAGCGCTCCCGCCCCCACCGCGAAGGCGAAAGCCGGCGCGAGGGCGAAGCGGCGAAGGGCGAGGGGGCTGGACTGGTTGAAGGGGCGTCGGCTGGATCGTCTGAACATGATGAGGTCTTCCTTCCTCGTCGGGGCGGAAACCGGCAAGTTACCTTGGGGCTCGGAGAACGACGGACCACCGAAGTCCCGATGGCCGCGCCCGCGCGCCGGGGCCTGCCGCAAAGTCCGTCCTTTGAGCGAAGGCGCAAGGACCGGGCGGCGAGCCCGCAAGGCAACGGAGAACGCTGGGCGGGAGATGGACTTCATTAGGAGCATGGTGGCGCGGGACTTGGCCACGGGGAAGCACGGCGGTCGGGTCGCAACCCGGTTTCCGCCCGAGCCCAACGGCTTCCTGCACATAGGCCACGCCAAGTCGATCTGCCTGAACTTCGGAATCGCCGCCGAGCATCCAGGCGGCCGATGCCATCTCCGGCTGGACGACACCAACCCGGACACCGAGAAGGCCGAGTACGTGGAGGCGATGAAGCGGGACATCCGCTGGCTCGGCTTCGACTGGGGCGAGCGTCTCTACCACGCCTCGGACTACTTCGAGGAGCTCTACGGGTTCGCACTGGTCCTGGTGGAGAAGGGGCTGGCGTACGTGGACTCGTCGTCCGAGGCGGAGATCCGCGAGCGACGGGGCTCCGTGACCCGGCCGGGCGTCCACAGCCCCTACCGGGAGCGCGCAGTCGAAGAAAACCGCGAGCTGTTCGGTCGCATGAGGGCCGGCGAGTACCCCGACGGGCGCCACGTCCTTCGGGCCAAGATCGACATGGCCCATCCGAACATGGTCATGCGCGACCCGATTCTGTATCGGATCCGTCATGCGAGCCACTACCGCCACGGCGACCGGTGGCCGATCTACCCTCTGTACGACTTCGCCCACTGCCTCTCCGACTCGCTGGAGCGGATCACCCACTCCCTGTGCACCCTGGAGTTCGACAACAACCGGGCGATCTACGACTGGCTGCTGGAGCACGTGGACGCGCCCTCGCCTCGACCGGAGCAGACCGAGTTCGCGCCCCTCGTGCTGGAGTACGTGGTCACCAGCAAGCGCAAGCTGCGGCGGCTGGTGGAAGAAGGGCGGGTGCGGGGCTGGGACGACCCCCGGATGCCCACGCTGGCCGGGCTTCGGCGACGAGGCGTCACGGCGGCTGCGGTCCGCTCGCTGTGCGAGATGGTGGGCGTGGCCAAGGTCAACTCCCGCGTGGACCATGGGAAGCTGGACTACGCCGTGCGGAACGACCTGAACCGGATCGCGCCCCGGGCCTTCTGCGTGCTGGAGCCGCTGAGGGTCGTCCTGACCAACTGGCCCGAAGGCAAGGAGGAATCCCTGACCGCGCCCCGCTTCCCCGCCGACGTGGCGGAGCCCGCCGGCGGAACGCCGGGCGTTCGAACGCTGCCCTTCGGCCGGGTCGTCTACATCGACCGCGACGACTTCCGCGAAGAGCCGCCGTCCGGCTTTCGCCGGCTCTCGCCGGGCCGCTGGGTGCGCCTGAAGCACGCTGGACTGATCCGGTGCGACTCGGTCGCCAACGACCCGGACACGGGCGGAGTTGCCGAGCTCCGCTGCACCTTCGAGCCGGAAGTGGTGGACGGACGCGGGGCCCGGGACCGCGGCCGGCGCGTCGCGGGCACCGTGCACTGGGTGTCGGCGCGGCGGGCCGTCCCGGCCCAGGTCCGGCTCTACGACCGGCTCTTCACGACGCCCGACCCGCTGGCCGAGGGCGACTTCATGGACGCGCTGAACCCGGACTCGGAGCGGGTCGCAAGCGGCGCCCTCGTCGAACCGAGCCTGGCGGACGCGCCTCCCGGGGCTCACTACCAGTTCGAGCGGCTCGGGTACTTCTTCTCCGATCCGGCGGACTCCCGGCCGGGGCGGCTGGTCTTCAACCGCACCGTGCCCCTTCGCGACGGCTGGACGAGACGGGCTGCGGAGGCGGCGCCCGGGCAGGCGGCGAGCCGCGAAGCGCACGGCCGCAGAGGCGGCGGTCGAAGGGCCGAGCCGACGCCGAGCCGACGCAACGGCGAACCGCGACGCCCAACGGCGATCTCGACGCACGCCGGGCCGACGCCGGTCGATCCGGATCGCCGGCATACGGCTGGCGAACACGCTCCGGCGACGGCGACGCCGACCGGGCCGGCGCCGCCCGAGAACCGGGCGCGGCTCGACGAGCTCGGCGCCCTGGGGGTCGCCGACGCCGCGGCCGCAAGCCTCGCCTCCTCCCCCGAGCTGGACGCCCTCTTCCGCGCCGTCCTTCCCAGCTACCCCGACGGGGCCGGCGCCGTCGCGTCGTGGGTGGTGAACGAAGTGGCCGGGCTCTCCGGCGGCCACGAAGCCGGAAGCGCGCGCCTGGAGCCCTCTGCGCTTGCAGCGCTGGTGCGGACGGTGGACGAAGGCGGCCTCTCCCGGCGCCAGGGCCGCATCGTCCTCTCGGCGCTCCTCGCCAAGGGCGGCACGTTCGAGGAGGTCCGCGCCTCGCTGGACCTCGCCGAGATCGCCGACGAGCACGTGCTGACCACGCTCCTGGACGAGATCGTCCGCGAGAACCCCGAGAAGGCCGCCGCCTACCGGAACGGACGCGCCGGCCTGCTGGGCTTCTTCGTGGGCGAGGTCATGAAGCGCACCGACGGCAAGGCGGACCCCCGCGCCGCCAGCCGGCTGGCGTCGCAACTGCTGGCCGAGTGAGGCGACCGCCCCGGGCTCAGTATCCCGCCGCCGTGCCGTCCGAGTCCCTGGGGTCGGGCACGCCCACCAGCGCTCCGGACGCTCCGTCCACGAAGATGCAGTGGGCGATCCCCTGCGATCTTCGCCACTCGACGGCGTGCCCCATGGCTTCCAGCGCCGCCGCCTGCTCGGCGGACATGTAGCCTTCCTCGAGGTAGGCCACGTTCGGCAGCCACTGGTGGTGGAGACGGCGGGCAGCCACCGCCTCCGCGGGCGAGTGCTCGAAGTCGGCCACGTTCAGCACGATCTGGAGCACCGTGTTGATGATCGTGCGCCCTCCCGGGCTCCCCACGACCGCCACGAGCCGGCCGTCGCGGGCCAGGATGGTCGGGGTCATCGACGACACCATGCGCTGCTCGGGCCGCGCCAAGTTGGGCTCGGTGCCGATCAGGCCCTGCTCGTTGGTGAGTCCGGGCCGGGCGTTGAAGTCGCCCATCTCGTTGTTGAGAAGGAACCCCGCGCCGGGCACGGTGATGAACGAACCGTACCCGCCCTCCAGGGTGTAGGTGACCGAAACGGCCATTCCCTCGCCGTCCACCACCGAGTAGTGGGTCGTCTCCATGCTTTCGGGCGCCGTGGCGGCCGCAGAGACGTCCTCGGGACTCGACGCCCCCGCCGTTCCCGCCTCCACCCCCGCCCGGAGCTCGGCGGCGTACTCCTTGCTCGTCAGGCGGTCCACCGGCACGTCGGCGAAGTCCGGATCGGCCAAGTACGTCGCCCGGTCGCGGAACGCCCGCCGCATCGACTCCACCAAGTGGTGCGCGAACTCGGGGCTGTTGTGGCCCATCGACGCCAGATCCCATCCCTCCAGCACGTTGAGCATCTCCACCAGAGCCGTGCCCCCGGAGGACGGAGGCGGCATGCTGATCACGTCCAAGCCGCGGTAGGCGCCCGTCACGGGCGCGCGCTCCTGCGCCTCGTATCGCGCCAAGTCCTCTTCGGTGATCGCTCCGCCGCCCCGCTCCATCTCTTCGGCGAGGAGCCGGGCCGTGGTTCCGGCGTAGAAGCCGTCTCGGCCCTGGTCGCGGATCCGCTCCAAGGTGGCGCCCAGATCGGCCTGCACCAGCGTGTCCCCGGGCTCGTACGGCGAGCCGTCCTTGGAGAACTGGGCGTGGGTGGCCGGGTACCGCTCGAAGCGGGGCAGCATGCGCTCGAGCGACGCGGCCAGGCGCTCGCTCACCACGAAGCCGTCCCGGGCCAGCTCGGCGGCCGGCTCGACCAGGTCGCGCCACTCCGCCGAGCCGTAGCTCTCGTGGGCCAGCGCGAACCCCGCCACCGTGCCCGGCACGCCCACGGCCAAGTGGCTGTAGTGGTGGATCTCCGACGAGTACTCGCCGTTCTCGTCCAGGAACATCTCGGGGTGAGCCGTCAGGGGCGCCTTCTCCCGGAAGTCGAAGGTCGTGGCGCGCCCGTCGGGGAAGCGGATCACCATGAAGCCGCCGCCGCCGATGTTGCCCGCCGTCGGGTGAGTCGCCGCCAGTGCGAAGCCGGTGGCGACCGCCGCGTCCACCGCGTTGCCGCCGTTGCGCAGCACCTCGGCGCCGATCTCGCTCGCGTCGGGGTACGCCGACACCACCATCCCGTTCTGGGCCTCCACCACGGCCTGGGCGGAGTTGTCTTCTTGGGCGGGCGGCGCCGCAGGGACGCAGCCGCCGAAGAGGGCCGGCGCCAGGACGGCGAGGACGGGAACGGCGGCGGACCGGAGACCGGCCCAGCGCCGGCCGGCGGGAGCCGGCGCGCGACGCCGCGAGGGGACGAGGGAGGTCGCGAGGGCGATCTGAAGCAGTGTCGGGGTCAACGTTTCAGCTCCTTGTGGAGGCAACGACTGGGGATCCCTTCTCGGCAACCGGGGCCAAGCGGGGCGGCACGGCGGAGGGGAAGCCGATCTCCCCCAAGCTCGGCGGCGGCTTCACGTAGTGCCCGCGGAAGTGCACGACCAAGTCGTCCACCAAGCTGTACAGCACCGGCACCAGGACCAGGGTCAGGAACGTCGCGAAGACGATCCCGACGATCACCGCCACTGCCATCGGGCCCCACCACGCGGCCTGCTCTCCACCCCAGTAGAACTCGGGCGCGAGGCTGGAGAAGAGACCGAAGAAGTCCAAGTTGAGGCCGATGGCCAGGGGAATCAAGCCCAGCGCCGTGGTGCAGGCCGTGAGAAGCACGGGCCGCAACCGGGTCTTGCCCCCCTGCACCAGCGCTTCCCGCCGGCCCATGCCGTCGCGCTTGCGCAGGAGGTCGATGTAGTCGATGAGCACGATGGCGTTGTTGACCACGATCCCGGCCAACGATATGACGCCCACCCCCGTCATGATGATCACGAACGGCATCCGGAAGACCAGAAGCCCGACCAGAACGCCCACCGTGGACATGATCACCGACGAGAGGATGATCAGCGGCTTGACTACGGAGTTGAACTGCGAGACCAGGATCAGCGCGATCAGCATGAGCGCCGCCATGAAGGCGGTGAAGAGGAACGACATCGCCTCCTGCTGGTCTTCCTGCTCGCCCGTGAAGCGCATGGAGTAGCCCAGCGGCAGCTCCTCGGAGAACCCGGCCAGCACCGTCTCCACCTGGGCCCGGACGGCGTTGCTGTTGAACCCTGCCGCGACTTCCGCGCTGATCGTCGCCACTCGGTCCATGTCCTTCCGCCTGATCGACCCGTAGCCCTGGTCCACGGCCCAATCCGCCACCGACAGGAGCGGCACCTGCTGTCCGTCCGAGAACACCGAAAGGTCGCCCAGGGCGGCCAAGTCGTCCCGGTCCTCCTGCCTCAGACGCACAATGATGTCGTACTCGTCGTTGCCCGTCCGGTACTTCGCCGCCTCGATCCCGTTGATGGCGCCCCGCACCGCGAACCCCACCTCGTTGGTGGAGAGGCCGTAGAGCCCGGCCTTCTCCCGGTCCACCGCCACGCGCAGCTCGGGCCGCGCGTCGTTCATGTCGCTCTCCAGCCCCACCAAGCGCCCGTAGACCGGGGAGGCCTCGATGACGCCGATCGCCAGGTCCGCCAGCCCTCGCAGCCGTTCCGGGTCCTCTCCCACGATCTCGATGTTCACCGGGGGTCCGCCGGGCGGTCCCTCGGTGACCTTGTCGACCTGCACTTCGGCGCCCGCCAAGTCGATTCCCACCCTTTCCTGCATCTCCTGCAGGGTGGCGAAGGGGTCGAACTGCTGTGCCCGGTACTCCACAAGGCTCAGGGTAATTCGTCCAGCCTCTGGACCCGACGGTCCGCCCCCTTCCATGAAGTTGCCCCCGCCGGTGGAGCCCACCGTGGTCACGACGGACTCGACGTCGTCGATGCCGGCGATCCCCGCCAGCTCGGCCTTGAGACGCGAGGCGTAGCCGTTGGTCACTCGCGCCGACGTGCCCACCGGCGCCTCGATGGCCACGAACATGGTGCCCGGCGGAATGTCCTCGGGGAAGTACTCGACCGGGGGCGCAAGCAGGAGGTAGGCCGCAATCGAGCCCCCCAGGGCCAGCGCCGAGATGAGCAGGATGACGAAACGGTGGGCCAGCGACCACTTCAAGCGTCGTTCGTACCACGCCACGAACCGAGGCATCCCGCCGGCCATGAACGCCTTTCCCATTCGGTCCAGGACCTTGGCGTGAACGAGCCAGAGCCCTCCCCCCGCGACTCCGAAGAGGAGCGCCGTCAAGGGGTTGACGAGGGCGACCACCAGAAGGAAGAGCCCCGCGACGATCAGCAGGCCCAGGCGCGCGCGCCGCCTCATGGGCCGACGGGGGGCGTTCTCCGGCCTGATGAAGATGGAACAGAGGGTGGGGACGATGACCAGCGCCACGAAGAGGGAGCTGGACAGCGTGACGATCAGCGTCATGGGCAGGTACTTCATGAACTCGCCCGCCATGCCCGGCCAGAAGAGCAAGGGCGCGAAGGCCGCGAGCGTGGTGGCGGTGGCGGCGATCACCGGCGCCGCCACTTCGCCGGTGGCCTTCTTGGATGCCGTCTTTCTGTCCCAGCCCTCTTCCACGAAGCGGTAGATGTTCTCCACGACGACGATGGCGTTGTCCACCAGCATCCCCAGGGCGAGGATGAGGGAGAAGAGCACCACCATGTTCATGGAGACGCCCATCAAGCCGAGGACCACGAAGGAGAGGAACATCGACGTGGGGATCGACACCGCCACGAACACCGACGTGCGAAGGCCCAGCACGAAGAGCAGGACGCCCACGATCAGCACGAGCCCGGAGATGATGTTGTTCTGCAGGCTCATGACCATCTCCTCGATGTCCTCCGACTGGTCGGAGGTGATCGAGACCTCGGTGGACGGAGGGAAGAGAGGCCGCATGGCGTCGACTTCGGCTCGAACCGCCTCGGCGGTGGCGATGATGTTCTCGCCGGAGCGCTTCACCACGTCCAGCGTCACCACCGGCTTGTCCCCCAGGCGAGCGTAGGTCTCGCGCTCGGCAAAGCCGAACTCCACGTCCGCCACGTCGCGGACGTAGACGGGGCGCCCGCCCACGGTCTTCACCACCAAGTCCCGGATCAGCGTCGGGTCCTGGAACTCGCCGTCCACCCGCACCAAGTACTTCAGGCCGTTCACGTCGATGGAGCCGCCGGGCACGTTGACGTTCTCCAAGCGGATGGCGTCCAGGACGTCGTTGAACGACACGTTGTAGTACTTGAGCTTGGCCAAGTCGACGTCGACCTGCACTTCCCGTTCCAGCCCGCCGCGGAGCGCCACCCTAAGCACGGCCGGGATCGACTCGATCCGCTCCTGCAGGTCCTCTCCCAGCTCCTTCAGCCGGACCAGGCCGTAGCCTCCGGCCAAGTTCACCTGCATGACCGGGATCTCCGCCGCGGAGAACTCCATGATCGACGGGTCCTCGGCGTCGGCGGGCAGCTCGGGCCGCGCCAAGTCCACCTTCTCCCGAACCTTCTGCAGGGCCTCGTCCATGTTCACGTCGGACTCGAACTCGGCCACGACGGAGGAGTAGCCCTCGACGGAGGTGGAGGCGAGCTCCTTGATGTCGGAGATCGAGCTCAGCTCCTCTTCGATCTTCCGGGTCACCAAGCTCTCCACGTCGGCCGGAGAGACGCCGGGGTAGATGGTGTTGATCGCGATGTTGGGGATCTCCACCTCGGGAAAGGACTCCTTGGGGATCGCCCGGTAGAAGAGCAGTCCGGCCACGGTGACGAAGAGAAAGAGCACGATCACCGACGTGGAGTGGTCCACCGCCAGGGAAGTGAGGCGGAACTCCTTGAAGCTCCTTTCTTCGCTCAACGTCGGTCCCCCCCTCCGGCCCCGGCCACGACCCGCACTCGGTCGCCCGCGGTCAAGCCCTGCTGGCCCACCACCACCAGCCGCTCGCCCGAGTCGAGCCCGGAACCGACCACGGCCTCGTTCCCCTGCCCCGCCAAGACCTGCACCGGGCGGGCCGCGGCCACGGCGCCTTCGCCCGATCCCTCCACCACGAAGACCACGTACCCTTCCTCCATCGACACCAGCGCCTGCTGCGGCACCACGATCGCCCCTTCGATCTCCTGGCGCACGACGGTGATCTCCGCGATCATCTCGGGCTTGATTCGGCGTCCCGGGTTCGGGAGGACGAGCTCTACGGAGAAAGTGCGGTTCTCCGGGTCCACCGTGGCACCCACGTAGGTGATCCGTCCCTCGAAGGACTCGCCGCCCAGCACGTCGAACTCGACCGAGGCCGACGTCCCGTCCACCACGTCCAGGGCGAAGCGTTCGGGCACGCCGGCGGTGATCTTGATCGAGTCCACCTGCACGATCCGGGCCACGGGAGCGCCGGGGACGACCGCCGCGCCCAGCTCCACCAGGCGCTCGTCCAAGATGCCGGCCACGGGCGCCCTCACCACGGTCCGGTTGAGTCGCTCCCGAAGCGCCTCCAAGCTGGCATGGGCCTGCGCCGCCGAGTACTTGGCCTCCAGGTAGATCATCTCGGAGCCGACTTCGTCCTCTTCGTAGAGCTTCCTTCGCCGGTCCCACACTTCCTGGGCCATGGCCGCCTGGGCCGAGGCGTTGCGCACCTGGGCCGCGAGGATGGCGTCGTCCAGCTGCACGATGGCTTCGCCTCGGCGCACCTCCCGTCCCTGGTCGCGGACGATCCGGCGCACCACTCCGGCCTCTTCCGCCGACACGACCACGTCCCGCATGGCCTGCGCCACGCCGGTCAGCCGCACGGTTCGGACGAACTGCCGGGACCGCACCTCCTCCACCTCCACGTTGACCACCCGGACAAGGGCCTGCACGCCGTCGTCCGCCGAAGACGCGCCCGCCTGCCCGTCTCCGCCGCAAGCCGCGAGCCCCGCAGCCGCCGCCAAGAGGAGCGCGAGGGCGCTCCGGGCGTCCGTGCCAGTCGGCGCCCGCGACCCCGCCCCAAGAGCTTCTGTGTTCACCCGGTCGTTCCCGTCGTCTGTTGTCGTCATTGCGAGCCGGCCCGGCCCGGCCCGGCCACGTCCACCATCGGCACCTGTCCCGACGCCTGGTCGAGGCGAGCCCGCGCGGCCAAGTAGTCGTACACCGCCTCGGCGTAGTTGAACTCGCTCTGGCGAAGCGCCACCTCCGCGTCCGTCCGCTCCAGCTGGCTGCTCACGCCCTCGGCGTACTGCGCCGTCACGATCTCGTAGCCGCGACGGGCCTGGGACACGGCCTTCCGCTGTCCGGCCGCCCTCTCCCGGGCCTCGCGCACCTGATCCACCAAGTTGCGCAGCTCGACCTCCGCCCGGTCTCGCGCGACCCGGGTCTGGATCTCGGCTTGGCGAAGGGCGGCCCGGCGCTGGCCGATCCGAGCGTTCCGGCTGAGCCCCGAGAATATGGGAACGCTCACGCGCAGGCCGATCTGCTTGGTGGAGCCGCGCTGCATGCTGGACCCGAAGAAGTCCGGCGACCCGTTCTGCTGGGCCGCCAGGCCGTAGGTGCCGAACGCCGTGACGGTGGGCAGGTACCCCGCCTGCTCGATCCGGAGCTCCGCCGTTCTAAGGTCCTCCGTAAGCTGGAGCTGACGCAGGTCGGACCGATAGGCGGACGCGCCCGGCGTCCGTGCCAAGGCGAGAGCTTCGTCCGCCGCCCAGCCGCCGTCCTCCGGCACGCCCGCGAAGGTCAGGATGTCCTGATTGGCCGGGGAGTTGCGGCCGATCTCGTCCAGGTCGATCTCGGCCAAGTCGCCCGCCACCGTGAGCGACGACTCGGGATCCAGGTCGAGTTCGGCGGCCAAGGCCCGCCGCGCCGACACGAGCCGGTTCTCCGCGCGTCCCAGGGTCGGCTCCAGGTTCGCCAGCTCCACCTCGAGGCGCAGCACGTCGTAGGCCGCCGCCAGCCCCGCCGCCTCCATCGCGCTGGTCTCCTCCAGCGAGTGGCGCACCCGCTGCAGGGAGTTCTGCGTGAGGCGCACGTCCTCCTGCGCCAGGAGCATGTCGTAGAAGGCGATCCGCACTCGCGTCACGACCTCCTGCGTTCGGCCCCGCAGAGCCTCCTGCTGCAGTCCCCGGTACCGCCCGGCGGCTCCCAAGCCCGCGAAGACGCCGGGCGCCAGCAGGGACTGCTCCGCCTCGACGGAGAGGTTCCAGAGGTTGTCGGCCCCGAACTGGACCGGGATGAAATCGCCCTCCGAGGCGCTGGGGTCGAAGATCTGGGCCGGCAGGAAGCTGACCTGGGGCGCCACGTTCCGGGTGAAGGAGCTGGAGAAGTCGACGCTCGGGTAGAACGCGCTCCACGCCTCGGCGACTTGGCTTCGGGCGAGCGCGACCTGGTAGCCCGCGTCCAAGATGTCCCGGTTGCGCTCCAGCGCCACCGCCACCACGCGGCTGAGGGTCGCGGGGTCGTCCGCCAACCCCAGGTCGGAAGCGGTTCTGGCTTGCCGGCCCGATCCTTGGGCGCTCCCCGCCGAAGCGCCCGACGGCTCGGCCGCCGCAACCGTCGTCAAGACGGCGACGGCTGCAGCCGACAAGAGCTGCCTGGCCCGACCGCCTCCTCCATGTCCACCCATTGCGCTTCCGTCCGTGCGGGTAATCGTCGGCTGCAGAGGCCAAATCTAAGGGATAACCGAAACAGACCAAGACGGCCGCTCCGGCGAATCGACCGCCGGCGCGGATCGACCCGACGCCGGGCGGCCTGGAGCACCGTCGCAAGCCGGCGCGGACGTGCCGCACTTGGCGACACGCTCTGGAGCGCCGTCGCAGGGGCCCGGTTGACGCCGGAGCCCCGCGTCGTGTACCTTTCAGCATCGGCGTTGCCCACAGAACCGGGCACGAGGCCCGGATAGCGCCGAAACGGCCTTCCGCAAGGCACTTTACGGAAGCCGTGCAACATGTAGAGCGAAGGAGCAAGAGGATGCGGACCACGGGAACCGTGAAGTGGTTCAACGACGCGAAGGGCTTCGGGTTCATCAGCCCGGAGGCTGGAGAGAGGGACTGTTTCGTCCACTACTCGGCCATCGCCGGAGACGGATTCCGGAGCCTGGCCGAGGGCGAACGCGTCGAGTTCGATCTCGTCAACGGCCCGAAGGGACCGGCAGCGGAAAACGTGATCCGCGTCGAGGCGGCGATGGCCTAGCCCCGCCCTGGCGGCCGCCCGCTGCTCCTGCAAGAGCCGGGCTTCCGCCAAGTCGCGGCTCGACGGCCGGCGGGTTCCCCCACCCGCCGGCCGTTGTTGCGTTCAGCCGCCCGTCGGCGATCGCGACGCCAAGCCGCGACGGGTCCCCAAGCGTTCGTGGGGGGTGTCGGCGTCGGTCGGGCCGCGACGCGTCCAAGTCGCGACGGGTCCAAGCCTCCTAGGGCGCCTTGAAGAAGGCCGCCTGCCAGCGCTCCGAGGCCGGTCCCTCCCAGCGGCCCCCGCGAAGCTCCGCAAGCCCGGTGATGGAGTTGTCGAACACGATGGAGGCGGCCGTGGCTCCTCCCGCCCGGGCCAATCGCCGGAACTCCGGTCGGGACGCCCCTCGAACCCTGCCGGCGTCGTCCCGGTACCAAACCGTCTCGTTTCCCAGGAAGCGCACGCCGAACTCCCCCTCGGCGGCCCGAAGCGCCCGGGTCAAGTCGTCGACCGAGCAGCCGCTGGGCGGCGCGGCCTCCTGGTCCACGCCTACGATCAGAAACCTGTCGTAGCGCCACTCCCGCGCCGCTCGCAACGGCGTCCCGTGGGCCGTCCAGCGATCCAGGAAGCGGTCCACTGCCGCCAGCAGGCGGGCGGCTTCCGCTCCTCCGATCTCGCGTTCCGCCCCGAAGATCCATATCCGGGCGCTCCCGGGCAGGCGATCGAGGCCCGAGAGCCTCACGTCGGCTTCGGGACGGCGTCTCCCGGCGTCGCGGCTTGCTCCCCTGCCGCCGCCCGGGCGTCCGTCGACGCGTCCGGGGGAGGGTTCTTGTCCAGCAGCACGGCCACCCACTTCAGGTCCCGGGTGTTTTCGGCCATGATCTTCGCGATCATCGTCAGGGGAACCGAGAGGAGGGCGCCGACCGGTCCCCACAGCCATCCCCAGAAGACCAGGGAGAGCACGACCACGAGAGTGGAGAGGCCCAGGCGCCTTCCCAGCAGGGTGGGCTCGAGCCAGTTGCCGAACACCACGTTCACCGTCAAGTAGCCCAGCCCCACGACGACGGCGCGCTGCACGTCGAAGCCGGCGATCGCCGAGCCCGCGACGTCGAAGTCCACGAGCGCCACCACCAGCGCCGGCACCGAAGCGATCACCGAGCCTATCGTGGGCACGTAATTGAGGACGAAGGCGATCAGCCCCAGCAGCAGCGGCGAGTCCAGGCCCATCGCCCATGTCCACAGGCCCAGCACCAAGCCTGTGGCCAAGCTCACCAGCGTCTTGATGACCAAGTAGCCCTGAACCTCGTCCACGATCTTGCCCAGGCGCTCGTCGGAGGCCAGCCGATCGCCGGCCACCGCCCGCAGCTTGGCCGGGAAGACGGCGGCTTCGCCGAGGGCGAAGGCGAGGATGAGGAAGACCAGGAAGGTCGTGGTGACGAAGGACAGCGCTCTCGTGAACGTGCCTCCCGCCACGGCCAGGAGGGAGTCGTTGAGGACGCCCAGCACGCTGGTCCGGACGTTGTCCACGGCCGGTTGCAGCTCCCCCGGAAGCCACTGCTGGATCAGCCGCAGGAACGAGTTCTCGACTTGGCTGAAAAGGGCCCGTCCGTAGGCGGGGCCGAGGGCTTGGAGCTCCGCCAGCTGCTGGCTGGCCAGAAGGATCACCAAGCCGAAGACGGAAGCGACCGCCAGCACCGTGAGGGGAATCCCCAGGTAGGTCGGAATTCTCCTCTTGCTCAGCCAGAACACGACGGGAAGGCTGATGATCGCCAGGAACGCGGCGACCGCGAAAGGCATCACGATCGGCTGGGCCAAGCGCAGCCCGTAGACCAGCACCACCATCACCGCAAGGGTGAAGAGGAGACGGAGGCCCGGAGCCTCTCCAAGCTGGCTGAAGGGCATTTGCGGCGCTCTCCCGGTCAGCAGACGATGGGAAGCAGGGGCCGGAGACGGCTGGCGGAGCCCTCGGCGTAGGAGATGGTGTAGACCCTGATCTGGCCGCACCCCCGGATCACCTCGACCCGGTACGCCTCGGTCGTGGGCAGGGACGCGAGCTCCTGCACGCCGCCGAACGCCGGCGCGTCGTCGATGAAGATGCGCGGACGCTGGGGGGTGACCCCTCTGGTGCGCATGCAGTCCCGTCCCTGGGCGAAGACGGGGCCGGAAGCGCCCACGAAGCAGGGCACGAACTCGAAGCCGGGACGGCTGTTCAAGTACTCGGCCACGCTCATGTCGGGCGCGAACCTGAGCTCGGCCTGGGGATAGGTGCTGGCGGCGAAGGGCAAGCTTCGCAGCCGGCTCTCCAGCCTGTCCACGTAGACCTCGATTCCTTCAAGCACCACGGGCTTCGGGATCAGGGCCACCTCGACGAACTGGCCTTCCCGGATGTCGAGGACCTGCTCCAGGTCCGCGTACCCGAGCCGGGCGACCGAGACCAGGCTGGGTCCGGCCGGCACGTCGGGAATGCTGAAGCGGCCCGACGCGTCCGAGACGCCCGTGACCGTCGATCCGTCCACCCTTCGCGTCTCGGGCAGAACCACCACCGCGCCCTCCACGGGCTCCCCGCGGTAGGTGTCCACGATCTGGCCCGCGAAGACGACGGGCGCCTGGGCCTGGGCGTGGGCGAACCCCCCCATGAGAAGGGCTGCTGCCGCAACGCCCAACGTCGCCGAGGCCACGCGAACCATCCTCCGGGTCAATCCAGCTCCCGGACCGCCTCCACGATCTCGTCGAAGGGAGGCAGCACCCCCGGGTCGTCGCTCTGCCAGCTCCAGCCGATCCGCCCCTCCCGGTCCACCACGAAGACCGAGCGCTTGGCCACGCCGCGCAGGCCGAAGAAGTCCTCCTGAAGGACCCCGTAGGCGGCGGCCGCCTCCTTGTTGAAGTCGGAGAGGACCGGAAACGGGACGCCCATCTCCTCGGCCCACTTCTGGTTGACGAAGGGAGAGTCGATGCTGACGCCGAAGACCTCGGCGTCCAGCTCGCCCCAGGTGCTCCAGTTCTCCGACACGTGGCAGAGCTCCTCCGTGCAGGTGCCGGAGAAGGCCAGGGGCACGAACATCAGCACCACCGGCCGGCCCCGCTGGTCCGAGAGCGTGACGGGCTTCTGGCCCAGCTCCTTCGTCAGAGAGAAGTCGGGCGCCGGCGCGCCCGCGGAAAGTTCGGTCATCCGATCTGGTCCTCCAGGGGGGCGTGTCCCACGCAAGGCGGTCGCGCGCAGTCGCCGAGGGCCGCGTCCCCGCAGGGGCCGTCTCGCCGCCGGCACGTCGTCAAGCTAACCGCCCATGGAAGTCGCCGCCCGCCCGCGACCGCCCGGCCGCTGCCTTCGACGCCCGTGCCTCGTCCAGATGAGCACGGCGCCGCAGTCGTTCTGCGCGCTGAACTGAATCGGCGTGCGCGTCCCCCAGTAGACCTCGGCCAGCTCGACCCACTCCGGCGAGATCTGGTCGATGTCCACCGAGCCTTCGACGTCCGGGTTGAACTCGACTCCGTCCACCCAGACCGACAGCTCGCACCCCCGGGCGTAGACCACGGCCCGAGACGGAAAACTGAGCAGGCCTCCCTCGCGGCGAACCTCCAGCCCTGGCACGTGACGGAGAGCGTCGGAGATCCGATGCGACGCCTGCCGTTCGATCGCTTCCCGCGTGAGCACCCTGTTGGCGATCCCCCTTGCCAGCCTGTCGTACACGCCGTGGGCCTCCAGGAGGGGCAAGCGCACCTCGACGACGACCGGGGGCAGCTCGATCGCCTTCACGGCCATCCCCACCCGCACCGCCGTGGTGCGTCCCGGGTGGAGGACGACGGGCTCGGTGCGAGGCGCGTAGCCGATCATCTCCACCGTCAGGCGCGTCAGGACCGGGGCCAGGTCGTCGAAGGCGACCGCGCCGCGGGCGTCTGTGGGGCGAGTCTCGCCGGTGAGCAGCGAGACTGCCGCGCCTTCGACGGGCCGCCCCGTCTCCGAGTCGGCGACGGCGACCACGAGCCGGGACGGGGCCGCCGGGTCGTCCACGTCGGCCCGAACCATGCGAAGGACGAAGTCGCCCGAACGACGGACGCTGAAGCCGCCCTGGAGCGGCTCGTAGCCGCTTCTGCGCACCACCAGCTCGTACTCGCCCACCACGGCGTCGAAGGATGCCCGTCCGTCCAGGTCCGTGACGTGGCGGCCGACGACGCCGGAGAGCTCGATCACCGCGCCCGCCAGCGCCTCCCTGCTGACCGAATCGCGCACGTAGGCGGTGATCAGCACCGAATCGGCACCGCCCTCCGCGACCTGGACGCCGGCCGCCGTCGGGAGCCCGGCCGGCAGGAGCCCAGCCAGCAGGAGAGCTGCCCGAACGACGGCGAGTCCCGGGCTCCGTCGGTCCCGCACGCGACGGCGCCGGGCCGGCACAACCGAGTCTCCCAGCATATCGACCTCCTTGCGGCTCCTCGGACCTCCTTGCGGCTCCTCGCATGATAGGGGAGGAACGACGGGCCGCGCCACCGTCGGAGTCCCCGTAGGGACGCCGGAGTCCCCGCAGCGACGCCGTCAAGCTGCCGGGACCCGCACCGCCGGGACCCGCACCGACCCGCTGCCGGGCACCCGCACCGCCAGGACCCCCACGGACCCGCTGCCGGACACCCGCACCAGGACCCCCACGGACCCGCTGCCGGACACCCGCGCGGGTTGTACGAGCGGCCCACTGTTGTACCAGCGGCCCGATCTCTGTATACTGGAAGGAAGCGAACGTGGTTCCGGCGGTGCGCCGCGCGTGTCTTCCCTAGCCGGGCGCTTGGCGCGCCTCGGGGCCGACGGACTTTTCCGGAGGACGCCCGTATGAGCAAGTACGCCTTGGCGCTGGCGGCGGCGGGCGTCGTCGGCATCGGCTTCGCCAGGCCCGCTCCCCAGGGAGGCCCGTCAGGGCCGGCGAGCGTGTCGTCCTGGGCCGACGAACCCGTGGCGAACGAGGTCGTCGAGGAGTACTGCCTGCGCTGCCACAGCGAGCGGCGGCAGGTCGGCGGCTTGGTGCTCGAAGGCTTCGACGTCGCCGAGGTCGAGGGGCGGCGCCCGACGGTCGAGAAGATGATCAGGAAGCTTCGGGCCGGGATGATGCCGCCCCGGGGAGTTCGTCGGCCCGAGGCGGACGTGCTCTCGGCGATGGCCGTGGAGCTGGAGGCCGAGATGGACCGGATCGCGGCCGAGAACCCCGATCCGGGCCGGCGCACCTTCCAGCGCCTCAACCGCGCCGAGTACGCCGCGGCGGTCAAGCACCTGCTGGGAATCGACGTGGACGTGGGCGCCTTCCTCCCGCTGGACACCAAGAGCGCCAACTTCGACAACATCGCCGACGTGCAGATGCCGTCGGCGACGGTCATGGAGGGCTACCTGCGGGCCGCGGGCCGGATCAGCCGCCTGGCGCTGGGCGACCCGGAAGCCGAGGTGGGCTCGACGATCTACCGCATTCCCCGCGTGGCTTCGCAGAAGGAGCGCGCGGAAGGCGCCCCGGTCGGGACGCGAGGCGGACTCTCGGTGGTGCACAACTTCCCCGCCGACGGCAAGTACGTCTTCCACGTCATGCCCTACGCCGCCGTCGAGGGAGAGGTCTTCGGCCGCACCTTCGGCTTCGAGCAGATGGAGGTCTCGATCGACGGCGCCCGGACGGCGCTCCTGGACGTGGACCGCTGGATGTCCGAGTCCGAGCCCACGGGCCTCAACATCCGGAGCGACTCGATCTACGTGACCGCCGGACCCAAGCGGGTGTCGGTGGCGTTCGTCCGCCAGTTCGAGGGGGTCGTGGACGACCTGATCCGGCCGATCGACCACACGCTGGCCGACGGGCAGATCGGGATCGGCCTGGGCGTCACGACCCAACAGCACCTTCAGCGCGTCACGATCCTGGGACCCTTCGGCGTCACGGGCGTCTCCGACACCCCGGCGCGGCGCTCGATCTTCACCTGTCGGCCCACGGCGCCGGAGGAGGAAGAGCCCTGCGCCCGCGAGATCGTCGAGCGGCTCGCGTCGCGGGCGTACCGGCGCCCGGCCGTCGCAAGCGACGTGGAGGGCCTCTTGGGCTTCTATCGGAAGGGAGCGGCCGACGGCGGCTTCGAGGCCGGAGTCCGCACCGCCCTTCAGGCCGTGCTGGCCAGTCCCCACTTCGTCTTCCGCCTGGAGAAGCAGCCCGAGGGGGCCGAAGGAGCGTACAAGATCGCGGACTTGGACTTGGCGTCGCGCCTTTCGTTCTTCTTGTGGGGGGCGCCGCCCGACGAGGCGCTGATGGAAGTCGCCCGGACGGGAGCGCTCTCGGAGCCCGCCGAGCTGGAGCGTCAAGCACGTCGAATGCTCGGCGACCCGAGGGCCGAAGCGCTCTCCACCCGCTTCGCCGCCCAATGGCTTCGCCTGCAGGACCTGGAGAAGATCCACCCCGACGCCCTGACCTACCCCTACTTCGACGAGACGCTGGCCGACGCCATGCACCGGGAGACGGAGCTCTTCTTCCACCACCTGGTGAAGGACGACCGGCCCGTCACCGAGATGCTCACCGCGGACTACACCTTCGTGAACGAGCGGCTGGCCCGGCACTACGGGATCGCCGGCGTCACCGGCCCCGACTTCCGGCGGGTCTCCCACTCCGCCGGCCACCGACGGGGGCTGCTGGGCCACGCCAGCATCCTGACGCTCACCTCCCACCCGGACCGGACCTCGCCCGTGCTGCGGGGCAAGTGGGTCCTGGAAGTCTTCCTGGGCGCGCCGCCGCCGCCGCCGCCACCGGACATTCCCGCCTTCGAGGAAACGGCCGCGGCCGAGGAAGGGCGCTTCCTGACGGTGCGGGAGCGAATGGAGATGCACCGGGCCAACCCGGCGTGCAACTCGTGCCACTCGGCGATCGACCCGCTTGGGCTGGCGATGGAGAACTTCGACGTGACCGGCGCGTGGCGGATCCGGGACGGGGGCAACCCCGTGGACCCGGTGGGCGTGATGTACGACGGCGTGGAGCTGGCCGGGCCCGACGATCTTCGCGAAGCCCTGCTCCGCTACCGGGAAGTGTTCTACCGCACCTTCGCCGAGAACCTCATGGCCTACGCCCTGGGGCGGCGCGTAGAGTACTTCGACATGCCCACGATCCGACAGATCACCCAGGACGCGTCGGCCAACGACTACCGGATGTCGTCGTTCGTGCTGGGCGTGGCGACGAGTCCGGCGTTCCGCATGGCCAGGGCCTCGGCCTCGGCCGAGGAGCAAGCCGGAGTCGGTCCCGATCCCCGGTCCCACGGCCTTCCTTTCCCGAGCTCTCTGCCCCAACAACCGTAGCCACCACCCACGAGGCACCCTCGATGGAAATCCTCACCGGCAAGCACGTCTCCCGTCGCGCCATGCTCAAGGGCGCCAGCGCGGCCATCGGCCTTCCCCTTCTCGACGCCATGATCCCGGCGGGGCGCCGCTGGGCGACCACGGAAGCCGGAAGGGCCGCCGGCAGCACGCGCCTGGTGTGCATCGAGCAGGTGCACGGCGCCGCGGGCTGCAACGACTGGGGCGCGTCCCAAAACCTGTGGGCGCCGGCCGCGACGGGGAGGGAGTTCGACCTGTCGCCGACCAGCCTCAAGCCGCTCGAGCCGTTCAGGGACTACCTGACGATCGTCAGCGACACCGACGCCCGGATGGCCGACGCCTACGCGCCCAGCGAGATCGGCGGCGACCACTTCCGCACCAGCGCGGTCTTCCTGACCCAGGCGCACCCGAAGCAGACCGAGGGCTCGGACGTCCACGTGGGCACCTCGCTCGACCAGATGTACGTGCAGCGGTTCGGCCAGGAGACGCCGATTCCCTCGCTGCAGCTGTCGATCGAGAACGTGGACCAGGCCGGCGGATGCGCCTACGGCTACGCCTGCGTCTACACCGACACGATCAGCTGGGCGTCCCCCACGCAGCCCTTGCCGATGATCCGCGACCCCCGGGCCGTCTTCGAGCAGCTCTTCGGCGCCGGAGGGACCGCCGAGCAGCGGGCGGAGCGCCTGGACACGGACCGGAGCATCCTGGACTGGGTGATGGGCGAGATGTCGTCGCTCCGGCGCCAGCTGGCGCCCGCCGACGCGCACCGGCTGGACCAGTACGCCGGCAACATCCGGGAGCTGGAGCAGCGCATCCAGCGGATCGAAGCGCAGAACGCCAGCGGCGAAGAGCGGCAGATCCCCGAGGCGCCGGTGGGCGTGCCCGACTCCTTCGAGGAGCACGTGAAGCTGATGTTCGACCTGCAGGTCCTGGCCTTCCAGTCGGACGTCACGCGGGTCTTCTCGTTGAAGCTGGGCCGCGACGCCTCGCCCCGGGTCTACCCCGAGTCCGGCGTCGACACGCCCTTCCACGCGGCGTCCCACCACGGCGGCCGCGAGGAGCGGGTGCGGGAGTTCGCGAAGATCAACGAGTACCACGTGTCGATGGTCCCCTACTTCCTGGAGAAGCTTCAGAACTCGGTCGAGGGCGACGGGAGCCTGCTGGACAAGACGATGGTCGTGTACGGCTCGGCCATGGCGGACAGCAACCTCCACAACCACGCCCGCTGCCCCCTCTTCCTGGTGGGCGGCGCCAACGGCGCGCTGGAGGGAGGCCGGCACATCCGGGCCACGCCGGGCACGCCCATGGCCAACGTCATGCTCGCCATGCTCCACAAGCTGGGCGCGACCGACGTGGAGAAGTTCGGGAACAGCACCGGCCACTTCGCCTTCTAGCCGGAGGCAGCAGATGAGGAAGACGACCGCAGACGGGTTTCGCACCGCGTTTCGGCTCGCGGCGTTGGTCGGAGCCGTGGTCGGGACGGCGGCGCTCTCGGCGCCGGTTGCCGATTCCCCGGTCGCCGACGCTGCGGAGCGGGGCGACGTGGAGGCGGTGCGCACGCTGCTGCGCCAAGGCGCCGACGTGAACGCGGCCCAGAACGACGGCATGACCGCGCTCCACTGGGCGGCGTCCCGCAACGACGTCGAGATCGCGCGCGCCCTGCTCTACGCCGGCGCCACGGTCCGGGCCGCGACCCGCCTGGGCGGGTACACGCCGCTGCACTTGGCCAGCCGGGCGGGGCATGTGGAAGTAGCCGAGCTTCTCTTGGAGACGGGCGCCGACCCGAACGTGTTCACGGCCACCGGCGTCACGGCCATGCACTTCGCCGCCGAAGCCGACGCGGCCGAGGTGGTGGAAGCCTTGGCGGCCCGAGGCGGCGACGCGAACGCACGGGACGGGTTCTCGGAGCGCACGCCTCTCATGTTCGCCGCGGCGCGGGGCGCGGACGGAGCTGTCGGGGCGCTGCTCGACGCGGGCGCCGACCCGTCGCTGGCGACCCGGGTCAAGGACTACGAGGCGCTGGACCAGAGCCTCCGCGCCGAGCAGCGGCAGCGGGCGCGGGTGCGGGCGGCGGCCGAGGAACCGGAGGAACCGGAGCAGCAGCCGGAGGCGCCGGGAGCGCAGTCCGAACCGCCACCGGGAGCGCCGCAGCAACCCGGTGCGCAGCGACAAGCTCCCGGGGCGCCCCAGCCGGCTGCTCCCGCTCGCCCGCAAGCGGATCCGGCGAAGCCGTCCCAGGGGCAGGCCGCCGAGACCGTGGAGCCCGAACTGCCGCCGGAGCCCCCGGTCAAGGCCCTCACCTCGGCCCAGCAGATCGGGAAGCAGGGCGGCTTCACGGCGCTCCACTACGCGGCGCGGGAGGGCTACCGCTCCACGGCGGCGCTGCTGGCCGACAGAGGCGCAGAGATCGACCAGCCCACGGAGGGCGACGGTTCTTCCCCCATGCTGGTGGCCGTCGTCAACGGCAACTACGACTTGGCGCGGGACCTGCTGGAGCGAGGCGCAGACCCGAATCAGGTCAGCGACGACGGCGCCGGCCCCCTCTTCGCCACGCTGAACATCGAGTGGTCGCTGCGGACCTGGTATCCCCAGCCCCAGGCGTTTCGCCAGCAGGAGACCGGGTACCTCGACTTCATGAGGCTGCTGCTGGAGGCCGGGGCGGACCCGAACCAGCGGACCACCACCCACATCTGGTACGCCGCCTACAACGCCGGGCGGATGGGCGTGGACTTCACGGGCGCGACGCCCTTCTGGCGCGCCGCCTACGCGACGGACGTGGACGCGATGCGCCTGCTGGTCGAGCACGGCGCCGACCCCGAGATCTGGACGATGCGGCTTCCCGACCGACGCCGCTTCCGCGACCCCAACTTCCCCGACACCCGGCCCGAAGATGCTCCCCTGGACCCGTCGGGGTTGCCGCCCGTCCCGGTGGGCGGCCCGGCGGTGCATCCGCTGCACGCGGCCTCCGGCGTCGGCTTTGGCACGTCGCGGGTCGCGCAACAGCACCGTGCCGTGCCCGACGGCTGGCTGCCGGCCGTGCGGTACTTGATCGAGGAGGTGGGCGTGGACCCGAACCTTCGCGACAAGGACGGCTACAACGCGATCCACCACTCGGCGGCCCGGGGCGACAACGAGACGATCCTGTACTTGGTCTCCCAGGGCGCCGACGTCCACGCGATCAGCCGGCGGGGCCAGACCACGGCCGACTTGGCCAACAGCCCCGAGCAGCGCGCCCAGCCCCATCCGGCGACGGTGGCGTTGCTGGAGAAGCTCGGCTCCCGCAACAGCCATGAGTGCCGGTCGTGCGGGGGGAGCCTCTAGCGATGGCCGGCGTCTATCGCTTGAGCGCAGCGGTGGTTGTAGTCGCGGTTGCGGCTGCGCTTCCGGCCTTCCCCGCCCCGGCGGCCGCCCAGGACACGGAGTGGAACCGCTACACGCTGGAGGGGCTGGAGGGCGTGCACGTCCGGGCCGAGACCAACGAGGCGTGCCAGGGCGCCGGCTTGTCGGCCGAGTCCGTTCGAGCCGACTCCGAGGCCGCGCTGAGCGAAGCCGGCGTGCCGTTGCTGACCCGCGAGGAGATGCTGGCCGCGCCGGGCCTCCCGGAGCTCCGCGTCACCTTCGAGTGCGGCGGCGGGGTTGCGGGCGTGGTGGGCTACTCCGTTTCCGTCCGGGTCCAGCAGGCCACCCAGATGATCCGCGACACCCAGATCACCCACTCGGAGGCGGTGACCTGGTACGCGACCGCGGTGGGCGTTTCCGAGGCTGCGGGCACGGCTGCGGCCATGGGGACCGCGCTGGGTGCGAAGCTGGCGGAGTTCGCCGAAGCCTTCGAGGCGGCGAACGCGGAGGAGGAGGGTTCCGGCTAGTCGGTTGGCGACGACGGCGCCTGGTCCCACAGGCGCCACCTTTCCATCGCCCAAGACGCGAGCCGCTCCGTCCTCTCGACCAAGGCAGCCTTGTCGAATGTGCCTCCGTACCTCGGACAACTTGCGAATTTTCTGACACTGACATAGCAAGATGCTTTGTACAACTCCGTTGCCGCCATCTTCTCCTGCGGACTCTTGTGGCCACACCTTGAGTTCATCCTGCTTGTCAGTGGAAGGATGTTGCCAAGTCGGTCGACGTGTTCCCAGTATTCGTACTGGTCGGCGAATCCGTAGCTAGTCACATCAAACAGGTCGGGGTCGGAAGGCAAGATGTGCTCTCTAGTAATCTTCTTCCGAACCAATTCTCTCAGTTGGTCCAAGGTATGCGGCCTGCCTTGGCGGTACTCGTCGTACCTTATCACCAGGTGACCCAGTCCGGCGTCGCCGAATGTCGAGGCGGTCAAGACTTCCCGTAGAACATGCTCAGGCATGAACTTTAGTGAAATCCACCTAAGCCAGTTTCCGATACTTGGTGCCTCCATGGTTCGTGACTTATGCGACAGCTTCCCAATGTCCGCAGCCGAGCTGCTCCTCCCTATCTTGTACACCCGCATGTCGCAGACCTCCAGGCATTTTAGCAAATCCGGCCCGTCATCAATGAATGCCTTCTCCAGAATTCTTCGCTGATGAAGACGGATCAAGAGTGGATACAGCCTTGCGGAGAAGCCGAGCACGACAAATAGCCTATACAGCCTTGCGTCGGTCTCGATCCGTTCCACCAATTCTCGGAACGCCCGAAAAAACTCGCAGAGATCGTGAGTATAGTCATCGATAAACGACTTGAGAGTGCTACCGTCGTCGCGATGCTTGAGCATCGTCTGTTTCAGAAGTCCGTCAAGCACGGTGCGGTCAGAAACCTTGTACTCCCCACCACCTATAATTGCAACCTCTGGATGGTCGTAGGCAAGGTAGTGGTATCGAAGAACCTCATCCTCCAAAAAGTTGGCTGCGTATATGTGATCTACTCGGTACTCTTCATTCCGAACGAGTTCCTTTATGCGGTCAAAGGCAACAAAGCATTCTCCAAACCGCCGATTGATCGCCTCGTCCAGCTCGCCGTCCAGGTAGCGATTGGAGTAATAGATCAGCAGGGCCTTCGCCTTGTCCATTGCAGACAGCGCCAGGCCTCGGTCGTTGATCGTCTGGAACATGCGGATGGCACGGCCTGTGTCGTTGGCGCTGAACTGGATGACCTCCATTCTTGTGATGGTCTGGATCCACCGCCGCACCCGGTCGTCGCCACCATCCTCATGCAGAGATTGGGCCCGGTCACATGCGATTTGATAAGCGTCACGAAGTCGTCGCCTGCCACCGGTGAGCTCGAACGGGTCGCCATCCGCAGTTTGTCGCCGGATCCGGCGGACGGGGCGGCAATCATCGTCGCTCAGCAGCTTGGCCACGAAATCGTTGTTGGCTCCAAAGTGCAGCCTAAGGTCGTCCGTGAACATGCCTTTGATCAAGATGGCAGCAAACTTTCCTTGCTCGGGTTTCGGTAGTTGCTTCAGGAGTGCGCTTACGACCAGGACGAGCGTCGTGAGCCGCTGCTGACCATCGACGACCTCGAATGGTCCGTCGTCTTCCGCTCGCGATAGTACAAACGTCCCCAGGTAGTGCGAGAGTTTGCCCTGCACAGCCTCGTCGATATCGTTGAGCAAGTCGTCGACCTGGGTGCGTCCCCAGGAGTAGTCGCGTTGATACGACGGTATCCTGAACGTCTTGTCGGCCAGGAACTCCAGGAGCTTCATCCCGGGTCGCCCCTGCTACCCGCCGAACACGTTCAGCTGGCGGGTGAACTTCAGGAAGACCGAACGGCCTACGGGTCCCTTGATCCCTTCGATTCCGTGGACGTTGTTGAAGACGACGAAGAGGCCCGTGCCGGCGGTGTTGAGCCAGCCGAAGCGGATGTTGGCCGACCACTGGTCGATCTGGTTCGAGTACTGGATCAGCGACTGGACGTATATCCTCGGCGTGAAGAAGTAGCCCAGGTTGACGCCCGCCAGGGTGGTGGTGAAGTCGCCCTGGGGCAGGTGCACGTCGTTGTAGGCCACGCGGAACGTCGCGCTGGAGCGCGCGCCGCGACGGATCGTCACGTCGCCGCTGGTGGTTCGCTTGCTGCCGGAGAGGAAGCCGCCCCAGTTGAAGCGCGTGCTCAGGGAGAGCGCCCGGGACCGGTCGGTGAAGAACACGATCTGGGATTCCCATCCGCTGTAGTCGCCTTCGGGCACCACCACGTCGGTTCCGGGTATCCCGAAGGATTCGTACAGGCCCTCGGTGACGTAGTTGGCGCCGGTGTGGAGTTCCATCCCCGAAGGCCAAGCCCAATGGCTGTCGATGTGCCAGCGCGACGACTCGTTGAAGCCGCGCGCCACCCCGTCCCTGATCGTCCGGTACGTGAAGTAGGAGACGTGCGGGCGCACCTCCCGGAGGAAGCTGGAGGGACGCCAGTACCACATGCCGAAGAACTGGTAGTAGCGGTGGCCGTTGCGGGGCAGGAAACCGACCTCCGGGTTGAAGTTCTCGCCGATCTCGCGAGCAGTCGCGTTGGCGCGCCAGTTGCGGCTCGACCAGCCTGCCGTCACGTCCCAGGCCATGTCGGCGCCGTCCAGGCTGGGCGTCTCGGTGCGGGCCAGGAAGGAAGAGACGGTGAACTGGTCGCCCAGGCCGAGGCGGCCGTCCACCGCGTAGGTGCGGTTGTAGTCGCCGTCCACGTTGCTGCCGCGGTTCACGAAGATGCCGCCGATGCGCGAGCGGCTGGGCAGCTCCTTGGCCACGCGAGCGACGGAGTAGTGGTTCTCCGGGTCGCCGGCCACGTCGGTGCCCGTGCGGATGTGCAGGAGGCCCAGGTTGAGCCCGGCGGTTCGGCCCGAGAGGCGGCCCCCGCCCTTGATCGGAACCGGTTGTCCGCCCGAGATGCCTATCCTGCGGCTGAAGAAGAGGTCGGCGCCTCCTCCCCCTACGGCGAAGAAGCCCGCGTTCTCCAGGAAGAAGGGGCGCTTTTCGGGGAAGAGGAGCGAGAAGCGAGTCAGGTTCACCTGCTGGTCGTCCACCTCCACTTGGGCGAAGTCGGTGTTGACGGTCATGTCGAGCGTCAGGCCCTGGGTGACTTGAACCTTGGTCTCGCCGCCGAACTCGGCACTCTGGTCGAACCCGCCCTGGTCGGCGTCCCGGTAGTCGCGCACCGTCGAGCCCAGCACGTAGGGCGTGATCGTTCCGGAGAGGCGGAACGGCGGCTCGACTCCGGTCAGCTGCCCCGCGAAGTCCAAGCGGTAGAGGTTGAACTCCCGAGGCACCGCGGACCAGAAGTCCTCTTCGTTGAGACGGCGGATGCGACGAGAGACGTTGAAGCCCCACGTGTCGGTCTCGGAGCCGTAGCGGAGGGTGCTGAAGGGGATTCGGAACTCGGCGTACCAGCCGTCTTCGTCGCGAGAGGTGGCGACGGTCCAGCTGCCGTCCCAGTTCTTGTTGAAGCCGCCCCCCGCCCCGGCCTGGAAGCGCCGTTGCCGGTTTCCGCCGCCGCCCAGGAAGAAGCCGCCGCCGCTTCCCGCCGACGCCACCTGCCCGTCGTACTCGATGCCCGCGGGCGTGGTGCCGAAGACGAAGCCGTTCTGCTGGTCGTTGAAGGTGTCGAAGATCATGAGCACGGCGTCGGCGTCGCTGATCTCGTAGTCGCGGATCGACTCGCCGGGGACTATGGCGTCGGCTCGGGAGTCGTAGGCCCACACGGCCACGTAGACGGCCTCGTCGTCGAAGAGGATGCGCACCTCGGTCCGCTCCGAGGCGGGCTGGCCGTCGGCCGGCTCGCGCTGCACGAAGTCGGTCAGAGGGGCGGCCGCCAGCCACGCCTGGTCGTCGGGCACGCCGTCGACGACCGGGGGCGCGGCGGTGCGGGCGGCGACGGCCGTGCCGGGCTCGTCGTCGGCGGTGGCGCGCTCGCCGGCGGGGGTCGGGTCGGCGAGGGCCTCCTGGGCACGGGCGGCGCCGGCCGCGGGAAGCAGGGTCGCGATCGCCAGAAGAAGGGCCGTTGGCACCAGCGGAGTCGTCGCGAAAGTCGCGAACACACTTCTGGTCGGGGATGTGGGCCGCGTCACGCGGTCGTTCAAGTAGGGCCTCTCCTTGCGGTTGGTCCTGCTCTCGCGTTCGGGATGGTAGGCGCGCAAGAGCCGCCGGTCAAGCGCAGAGACGCGGCTTCCCCGCCGGCGCGTTTCGCCATTCAGCCGACCGGCCTGCCGTGGCGGTCCAGCATGATCGGCGCTCCCAAGCCCAGCGACGAGAGGCGAGCCGCTTGGGTGTCGGCGTCGCCCACCACGAGCCATACCATGCCGGCCGGGTCGAGGTGCCGGGCCGCCAGCTCGCGGACGCGCTCCACCGTCATCTCGCGGACGATCCGTTCGCGCTGCAGCACGTAGTCGGGCTCGAAGCCGTAGACGCTGACGGCGCGGACCACGCCGAGCTTGGCGCCCAGGGTCTCGAAGGCCCGGGCGTTGGCGCGGAGCAGGAAGCCCTGGGTGGTCTCCAGGTCCTGGGCGTCGAACTCGGGTCCGTGGCGCTCGACGATCTCCTTGATCAGCTCCAGCGACTCCAGGGTGACGTTGGAGCGCACCGAGGAGCGGATCGAGAAGGGGCCGGGCAGGTCGGTGCCCTGGAAGCCGGAGCCGATCCCGTAGGTGTACCCCTTCCCTTCCCGCAGCTCCAGGGTCAGCTCGGACGCGAAGCCGCCGCCGCCCAGGCGGAAGTTCATGACGGTGGCCGGGTAGTAGGCGTCGTCGGTCTGGGCCAGCGCGAGGCGGCCGATCGCCAGCACCGACTGGCTGGAGCCGGGGACGTCGACGAAGTAGACGCCGGCGCGGTCCGGAGACCACATGGGCGGCGGCGGGAAGTCGGGGGCGGGGGCGGGCGTCCAGCGCTCGGCCAAGCGGGCGAGAGGGGCCGTCGCTTCCTCCTGGGAGACGGCCCCGGCGACGTGGAAGGCCGCCAGCGAGGGCACGAGGGCCGTCCGGTGGTACGCCCTCAGATCGTCCAGGGTGACGGCGGCCACCGACTCCAGGGTGCCCGCGGCGGGCTCGGCCAGGACCTGGTTGCCGTAGAGCAGTCGAGCGAAGGCGCGGGCGGCGATGCCGTTGGGGCTCGCTTCCTGTCGCCGGATGCCGTTCTCCACCCGCTGGCGGGCGAGGGCGAAGCGCTCCGGGTCGAAGCGGGGCTCCAGCAGGACTTCTTCCACCAAGGCGATCGTCTCGGCGTAGTTGCGGGCCAGCACGCTGCCGGAGACGGTGAAGCTCTGGGAGCCGGAGGACACGCTGATCGAGGCGCCCAGGAGGTCGATGGCGTTCTCCAGCTCCTCGGGGGTGCGATGGGCGGTGCCTTCCAGCATCGTCTCGGCCAGCAGGTTGGCGACGCCGAGGCGGGTCGGGTCTTCCAGGAGCAGGCCGCCGCGGAAGCGCAGCTCGAAGGCGACGACGGGGATCTCGCGGTCCTCGATGCCGAGGGCGGGAACTCCGGTCGAGGCGGCGGACGAGGCGCCGGCAGCGGGGGGCGGTTGGCTGGCGGTCGAGGCGGGCTCGCCGGGGACGCCCACGACGGTCCGCCAAACTTCGGGCGCCCGCAGCGTGGGGGACGGGCCGAAGGGAGGCTCGATCGAGCGGTCGAAGGCGCCCTGGGGAGTGCGCTCCTCGCCTCGGACCACCGTGAACTCGGCTTCGGCGCCCTGGACGATCGGCTCCTCGACCACTTCGGCGCGCTGGGACCCGTCAATGGCCAGCGGGGCCTCGCCTCTGGGGACGAAGCTCGTCGCCACGTAGGGCTTGCCGGCGACATAGGTCTCGTACACGCGCATCACGTCGGCCTCGGTGACGGCCAGGGTCCGGCGCAGGTCCTCCGCCGCGTACCCGGGGTCGTCGGCGAAGATCGCGTACTGGGCCAGCTGGAACGCCTTGCCGAGCACGCTCGAGAGCCGCTGGTAGAACGCGGTCTCCGTCCCCGCCTTCACCCGCCTCAGCTCGGCCTCGGGGACGCCTTCCTCCTCGAAGCGACGGAACGCCGTCTCGACCGCTGCCCGCACGTCGTCCAGGTCGGTTCCGGCGAAGGCGCCGGCCTGCAGGGTGAAGCGGCCCGCCAGCTCCTGCGAGGCGTTGAAGGCGGACACCGACGGCGCGAGCTGCTCTTCCTCCACCAGGACCCTGTGCATGGGGGTGGACTTGCCGTCGGTCAGGAGGGCGGCCAGCGCCGCCAGCGGGTAGGAGTCGGGGTGGTAGAGGGGGACGGTGGGCCACGCCATGGTCAGACGGGGCAGGCGGGCGAAGTTGTCCTCGTGGAAGAGGAGCCGGGTCTCGGCGAGCTCGACGGCGGGCGGGTCCAGCGTCGGCGGCGTCTCGCGGGCCGGTATCTCGCCGAAGTACTTCTCGATCCACTCCCGGGTCCGTCCCACGTCGACGTCGCCGGCCACCACCAGCGTCGCGTTGTTGGGGCCGTACCAGAGGGCGTGGAACTCCTTGGCGTCGGCGAGGGTCGCAGCGTCCAGGTCCGCCAGCGAGCCGATCACCTGCCACCGGTAGGGGTGCCCTTCGGGGTACAGCGCTTGGTCCACGACGAAGTTGGTGTGGCCGTAGGGTCGGTTGTCCACGCCCTGGCGCTTCTCGTTCTTGACGACCTGCTTCTCCTTGGCGACCACCGATTCGGTGACGGTGTTGATGAAGAATCCCAGCTTGTCGGCCTCGGCCCACAGCGCCTTCTCCAGCCCGTCGATCGGCACCACTTCGAAGTAGTTGGTGCGGTCGCGGCTCGTGGAGCCGTTGGTGGAGCTGCCGATGCGGGTCATGAGGCGGTCGAGTCCGCCGGCGCCCAGGTTCTCCGAGTCCAGGAAGAAGAGGTGCTCGAAGAGGTGGGCGAACCCGGTGCGCCCCTCGATCTCGCGGGCCGAGCCCACGTGGAAGGTCATCGCCACGGCGGCCACCGGGTCGGAGCGGTCCACGTGGAGGACGACTTCCAGTCCGTTGTCCAGCTCGTAGCGCTCGAAGTCGATGGAGACCGGAGCGTCGCCGCGGGGAGAGAGGTCGCAGGCGGCGGCCAGTAGGGGGAAGAGGAGGCTGGAGGCGGCCCGGCCGGTGCGAACCAGTGGGCCGGGCCAGGAGGTGGCGCGGGAACGGGAGCGGCGTGCGGTCATGACGGCTTTCTCCGGCGTGTGTCGGCTGGCTGGCGAGTCCCGTGAATGAAAGGTACCAACTCGGTCCCATCCAGCCATGTAGACGCCCATCGGCGGTCGCAATGGTTAAGGACCAGCCCACCTTGCACACATACGGACCGGAGATGGAGAAGTTGCCCGACCGAACATCTTCCCCGGAGGAAGTCCGCCGCAAGGCGATCCATCAGCCCAAGGACAAGAACGCCAAGGAGTTCTACGGCGACCCCGCCATGACGCGGGAGTTCCTCGACAAGCACCTCCCGCGCGATCTGCTGCCCAAGGTCGACGTTTCAAGAGTCGTCAAGGCGTCGACGGAGTACATCGATCCCAAGTTCCGGACCGCCCGCTACGTGGACTTGGTGTGGAGGGTGCCCTTCCGCGAATCCTGGCTCTACCTCCTCGTCCTCTTCGAGGCCCAGTCCACCGTGGACTGGCAGATGCCGGTCCGGATCCTCCTCGAGGTGGCTCTCTTGTACCAGGAGGCTCTCAAGGACCCGCAGGTACAGAGGAAGAAGCGGCTGCCGCCGGTGCTGCCGATCGTCGTCCACGTGGGAACGGAGCCGTGGAACGTGCCCACCAGCCTCGAGGCGCTCCTGCCGAACGAGGCGGCCTCCTTCCTGCCCTTCGCCCTGGGCGGCAGGTTCCTGCTGGTGTCGGAGGCCGATGAGGCGAGGACGCTGGAGCGGGCGGACACTCCCCGGACGGCGGCGCTAAAGTTGCGCTACGCGCGGAACCGTCGAGAGTTTCAGGAGGCGCTGGAGACATTGCAGCAGCTGTTGCCCGAGGACAGCCCGTCGCGACAGGCCCTGGTCGCGTGGGTGCGGAGTTCGCTGATCGACTACGGAGCCGAGGAGGAATACATGGCGGAGTTGCGGAAGCTGGAGGACCTGGGGCGCCCAGTAGTGGAGGCGTTCTGGGCCACCGAGTGGCGGGAGGCACGGCAGATGGGTCGGGAGGAAGGCCGCGAGGAGGGACGGGAGGAAGGCCGCGAGGAGGGACGGGAGGAGGGCCGCAAGGAGGGTCTCCGGGAAGGCGAGGCGCTGGCGCGACATCGGCTGCGGGCAGTGCTGGTGCGCCAAGCGCGGCAGAAGTTCGGGGCAGAGACGGCGGAGGCGATCGAGGCGGTCTTGGAGAGCGTGTCGGACGGGGAGCGCGTCGACGAAGGAGCCGACTTGGTTGTCGACTCCGACAGCGGCCGCGACCTGCTGCCCCGGGCAGCCGGCGACGATCCCGGCTCGGGCTAGCACTGGCCCGGCTCAGGGCCGCCTGGACCGTGGGCCGGCCGCTCGCCCGACGACGGCCTGCGACCATGTCCCACAGCCTACCTGACCGCCGGCAGGATTCGTTCTTGGAAAGCCGTCCAGCTGGAGAGCTCGGGCTGGTCGTGGAGGGTCCAGCCGTTGAAGACCGAGATCAGGTCGTGCTCGGGGGAGACGTGGAGGAACTGGCCGCCGTAGCCGTTGGCGGCGTAGACGACGGGCTCGCCGTCGCGGTGGACGGGGACCCACCACTGGTAGCCGTAGCCGGTGTCGGGGCGGTCGTTGTCGGGGGCGACGTCGGGAACGACGGGAGACGTTGAGGCCCGCACCCACGCTTCCGAGACGATCTGCCGGCCGTTCCACCGGCCGCCGCGCAGCATGAGGTAGCCGATCCGGGCCAGGTCGTGCGGCGCCAGGTAGAGTCCCCCTTCGGTGTCGGCCTCGCCGTCGGGGGTGACCTTCCAGTAGTGCTCGTCGATCCCGATGGGGCGGAAGAGCCGCTCCGCCGCCCATTCGTCCATCCTCGTGCCCGTGGCTTCGCGGACGATCTTGCCCAGCAGGACGCTCACGCCGTCGTTGTAGTCGAAGCGGGTTCCGGGCTCTTCCGCCATGGGGCGGCCGGCGGCGTAGGCGATCCACTCGTCGCTGGCCTCGAGGACCACCGTGGGGTGGGTGGCGTCGTCGTAGGTCTGGCCGGGGGCCGCCCACTCGATCCCGCTGCGCATGGTGAGGAAGTCCTCCAGCGTCGCGGCGTCGCGCCTCGGATCCGACGTGTCGGGCTGGTAGGCCTGCAGGTAGGGCCACGCCGGGGACTCGACGCCGGGCAGGTGGCCCTCGTCCACGGCGATGCCGAACGCCACGGACGTCACGCTCTTGGTGACGGATTGAAGGGTGTGGAGGTCGGTGTCGCGGTAGAACGGGTGCCAAGCGGGGTGGTCGTAGTTGTACTGGTGGGCGGTGGTGTCCTCTTGGGCTGCGAGGAGCTCGGCGTAGCGTTCGGCGTGGTCCCAGCGGCGGTCGGCGACGACGCGACCGTTGCGGATGAGGAGGAAGTGGTCGATCAGGCCGTAGCGCCCGGCGTCGATGTCGGCCAGGAGGGAGTCGATGGCGGCGGGGTCCAGGCCTTCGGCTTCGGGGGTGGAGACGGGCCACTCGGCGCCGGGCCATTGGGCGGCGGGCTGCTGGGCTGGTGGGCGGCAGGCGAGGGTCGTTGGGGCGAGGGCGAGCGAGCAGGCGAGCGCGGAGGGGACCAAGTTGCGGGTCACGACTAGCGGCGGGCGTCCAGTACGCGGACATGGCCTTGAAGGCCGTAGGCGAGGATGGCTCTGTCGGCGGTCACGAGCGGCACGCCAAGGTGTCGCGCCGTGGCGACGATGAAGCGGTCCGCGGGATCGGCGCCAAGGTCTCCCGGCAGGCCCACGCTTGCCACGGCGATGGAGGGGTCGATGGGGATCAAGCGCAATCCGGGCAGAGCGAGAGCTTCGTCCAGCCAAGCGGCGACGTCGCGCCCCAGCCGGAGACGGCCCTTTTCCGCCAGCAGGGCAACTTCCCACGGCGTGATCGCCGAAAGGCCGACGCCTCCGGCGCGCGCGGCTTGGTTGACCCGATCGCGCGCAGTTGCTCCCAGTCGCCTGCTGCCGTCCACAACCCACACGAGCACATGGGTGTCGAGGACGATCAACGAAGCGCGGTCCAATCGGCCGGGTCGGCGGCGGGCTCGAACGGATCGTCGTAGCCGAGCACCGATCCCCGCATGGCTCCGACCAAGAGCGGACTCCCGGCGTCGGCCGGCGCCGGCGACACGACGGCGACGGGCCGTCCGTGCCTCGTGACGACGACCGACTCCCCGTCCCGGTTGATCTGCTTGATGACCCGAAGGCAGGTCGCCTTGAATGCCGCGGCTCCGATGGTCTTGCTCATCTTCGGGTTGACCTCGCGTTCGCAGGAACGAAAAATGGACACGATAAAGGTACGTAACGTTTCCGTCGAAGGTCAATGGGGGCGTCGACCTGGGCCGCGCAGGACGACCGGCGAGAGGGGGCGCGGCAGCCGCGCGGCAGTATGGGAAGTGCGCCGTCGCTCGGTCGACCATAGCTTTACGGGACTCGCGTGCGTCCGCACGCCGCCGACCGCATCGCTTCCAGAAGGAGTTCGACCCGAAAGATGAAGATCCGACACGCGTTCCCGTCCCCCGCCCTTCTCCCGTCCCTGGTCGCGCTGGCCAGCTTTGGCTGGGCGTGCGCCCCGGCCGCCGAGGAAGCCTCCGAAGCCGGAGAGGCCTACGGCGAGGCGGGATCGTCCGCCGACGAGCACCCCGCCCCGCCGTCCGTCTTCGCCGAGATCGAGACCGATCTGGCCACCGTGGAGGAGAAGCTGGTGGGGTTGGCGGAGGCCATGAGCGAGGAGCACTACGGCTGGCGGCCCATGGAGGGCGTGCGCTCGACCGGGGAGCTGTTCATGCACGTCACGGCGGACAACTACCTGCTGCCGGCGATGGCGGGAACTCCGGTGCCGGAGCACACCGAGATCGTGGCCACCGACTACCAGTCGGTCCTAGCGTTCGAGGCCAGCATCACCGACCGGCAGGCGATCATCGACGAGATGAAGGCTTCGTTCGTCCACCTGCGGGAAGCGCTGACCGCCGTCGACCCCGCCATGGCGGGCCACGAGCTGGAGTTCTTCGGCCGGACCTCCACCGTCCAGGGGCTGTGGTTCCTGACCACCGTCCACCTCCACGAGCACCTGGGCAACGGGATCACCTACGCCCGGGCGAACGAGGTGGTGCCGCCGTGGAGTCGGGGGGAGGGGTGAGGGTGGCAGCCTGACAGCGCCCTACGGCTTGGCCGGCCGTCTGAAGCAACGCCGGTGAGCTCGCCGGATCCGGGTGTCTCGAAGGGTGCAACGAACCCGTCCCCAGGAGTTGCCCAGTTTCTGCCGACACACCGGGGACGGGTTCGCCACATCCAGTATCAGATCAGAATTCCACCGCGTTCCGCGGGAGGAGAGGATCTTGGGCCGTTCCCTGCGCCGTAGCGGAGCATCAACCTCATACGCAGCGGCAACGGTTCCATCGGGTATCCGTTCGGATATCTGCTCACCTTCTTTCCTTTCTTTTTAGGAATATCTTGTCTATTTTCATATTGAAAAACTGATTATTTGATAACATATGGAGTCGTACGCTAGCGTCCATTTTTTCCTTTCGTCGAAATGGATGGTTGTTATTGTCTTGACATCCAGACTGCTTTACAGCTCGATTACTAGTTCGATTCAGCCATGATTGCTCTTGTATCTTCAGAATTCTTTACCACAAACACACGACACAGTAACGAAACATCCAAACCCTACTACTACTACATCATCGCTCCAGATACTCTACTCTACTCTTGTGGAACTCGTGTCGTTCTCAGCGCGTCGTCTGACACAGCGTCTACTACTCGGTGACTTCTACCTCCCCTTCTGGCCAACCTACCTCTCCGCTACGGGACTGCCGGCGCAACGCGGGTCTCCGGTGCGACCGTACCTGAATCATGACCTCCTACGCTCGCTCTGTCAACCCCCCGGCATCCACGCCATTGCCAAGCGTTCGGTAGGGCCGCAACCTGGGAGGGCGAGGTGCGAGGGTCGGACGTCTCGGGGCTCGTGTGCGAACTACGACTATCGGCGACGATAGGATTCAATTCGACCGCAGTGGAGGCCGGGACCATGGACGCAGTGAAGGCCGGGATCATGGAATCCTCGCGGCACCCGTCAATCAGTTCCGAGGCGCGGGGCTCTCGGGAGAACCACGAGGCCATTCCCTCCTCCGTTCGCCAACCGTCGGAACGGACCGGAGCCGTGGGATGCGGTGAACACTCCCACCGGCAACGTGTTCGGCGCGCTCACGGTGAGCGTCCGTCGCTTCGGGTCGGCTCGGCGGTCCAGGGAGCCGCGGGTCCTGGCCCTGCACCTCCCCGGTCGCCCGGGCAACCGGTTCTTCTGGCCCTGGACCAGCCAGACGGTTGCCACCGTGGAGCGGCAGGAGACGTGAGGTGAGGGGCAAGCAAGCCGTCCTGCCCTGGGGGAAGCACGACGAGGAGTTGGGGCAATATCATCGGTTGGAGCACCACTGCGCGGACGTGGCCGCCTGCTTCGAGGCGTTGCTGGACGATCGCGTGCTGCTGGATCGCTTTCGGAAGGCGGCTGTACAGGCGGACGCCCTCGGCGACGTAACGCGGGCGCGGTTGACGGTCCTGGCGTTCCTGCACGACTTCGGCAAGCTGAACGCAGGCTTTCAGTTCAAGCTCGAGTCCGACAGGACCGGGCTCCCGCCCAGAGCAGGGCACATCCGTGAGGCTTTCTGGTGTTTGGAGCGGCCAGGATACATGACGGCCTTGGGACTGGACGAGATGGCCCAGGCGTGGGGCTGCGGCCCCTTCGAACAGCTCCTGCGGGCGTCCTTGGCACACCACGGAAGGCCGGCTGTCCGATACGACGGCAACCCCCCAGCCCTCTGGAGAGAAACCAACGGCTACAACCCCCTGGACGCCGCAAGAATGCTGGGCGAGAAGTGCCGATCCTGGTTTCCCACTGCCTTCACGGACGGACCGGAGTTGCCGGACGCTCCTCAGCTGGCTCACCTCTTCGCGGGGACGGTGGGCGTCGCGGACCAGATCGGATCGAACGAGCGGAGCTTCCCGTACGAGCCCATCCGCGACCCGACCTACATCGAGCGTGCCCGAGAGCTGGCCCAGAAGGCCGTGTCGGAACGGGGATTCGGCCGGGACGGCCGGTCCTCGCGGCTGGCGACGATCGATGTGGGCGCACTGTTCGGCTACGACAGGCCCCGACCACTCCAAACGGCGACGCTCGATGCATCCCTCGACCAGAGACTCTTGATCCTCGAGAGCGAGACGGGTTCGGGCAAGACGGAGGCAGCCATTCTTCGCTTTGCCGCCCTCTGGAGTGCTCGCCGAGTGGACGGTCTCTACTTCGCGGTGCCCACACGGGCGGCGGCGAAGCAGCTGCACCGGCGGGTCCACGAGGCCCTGTTGCGCCTCTTTGGGGATCGATCGTGGAACGAGACGGTGCTTGCAATACCGGGATACCGGATCGTCGTCGGGACCACGGAGGGACGCCGGAAGGGCAGGTTTGAGGTCCAATGGCGAGACACGCCCGACGAGGAGACGCTTCGGGCCAGGTGGGCGGCGGAGGCGGCCCGCAAGTTCCTCTGCGCTACCTCTGCCGTTGGGACGGTCGACCAGGCCCTGCTGGCTGGGCTTCAAGTCAAATGGGCGCACTATCGAGGCGCGGCCCTTGCTCGCAGTCTGTTGGTGGTGGACGAAGTGCACGCGAGCGACGCCTACATGACGGAAGTGTTGCGGGGTGTCGTGCGGGACCACTTGGCCGTCGGTGGGCACGCCCTGTTGATGTCGGCGACGCTGGGTTCGGTGGCTCGCGTGGACCTGACGAGTGCGTCTACTGGGCGAAGGCGAGTTCGCCCGCCGGCGCGGTCGGAGGCCGAGCGGTATCCGTACCCCGCCCTGACACTCGCCGGCAACGAGAAGCCCCCGGTCGTCGACGCCATCGAAGACTGCGGCGTGGAGAAGTCGGTATCGGTGTCAGCTGCTCCCTTCTTGGACGATCCGGGCCGAATCGCTGTCGAGGCGTTGAGTCGTGCCCGGGACGGCGCCAAGGTCCTCGTCGTCCGCAACACGGTCAGGAGCGCGGTGCAGGTCTACGACGCGATTCGGACTCAGGGCGGAGGACATCTCCTGCTCCAAGTCGGCGGTCGGGAGGCGGTTCATCACAGCCGCTTTGCGGCAGAGGACCGGGAACGCCTCGACGAGGCTGTCGAAGGCTCGCTGGGGAAGTCGCGCCCCACCGGAGGGCGCGTGGTAGTTGGCACGCAGACCCTCGAGCAGTCCCTGGACATCGACGCCGACTACTTGATCTCCGACCTGTGCCCCATGGATGTCCTGCTCCAACGGATCGGTCGCTTGCACCGCCACTCCGAGAACAGGGACCGGCCCGACTCGTGTTCGACGGCCCAGTGTCTGGTGCTGACGCCGGCAGAGGGCCTTGAGTCGGGCCTGGACGGACGCTTGACCCGATATGGCCTGGGGGCCGCGAGAGGCATAGGCGTGTATCGCAATCTGCTGGTCCTCGAAGCGACTCGCCGACAGATCGGGAGCGGCGCGGACTGGAGAATTCCCGCAATGAACCGGCAACTGGTCGAACGGGCCACGCACCCGGAGGTGGAGGACGAACTGGCGAAGAGCCTCGGTAACCGCTGGATCACGAACGAGCAGGAGGAGTTCGGGCGCAGGGCTCAGGAGAGGCGGGTCGCCTGCGAGAACGCCCTGGACCGGCACCAGCGGTTCGACGATGCCTTGGCCTTCCCGGGGACGGACGAGAAGATCGCTACGCGACTCGGAGAGGATGCCTGCCGGATCCGCTTGCCGGATTCCGCCATCGGTCCGTTCGGGACCCGGGTTCGGACGTTTAGCCTTCCGGCCCACTTCTTCCGGGGCGGAGCGAGCCTGCCCAGCCGGGAGGAGGTGGAACAGGCTTTGGTAACGGAGGTGGACGGGGTGCTGGTCCTTCGGGTGGGAGATCGTTCCTTCAGCTATGATCGTTGCGGAATCCGTCGGATCCGGCGCTGAGGTCATCCCCAGGACGCTTTTAGCCAAGTGTCTAAAGGTGTGGTTTGCAGCGTCTGGGGTGTGGGGTTGACCTCTGCGAGCCGGTTCGCTATGGATTCTTCATCCGTTTCGGTCCCATAAACCACAGGGGGGAGAACAAGAGATGATCGGCGAAACGAAAACGAAGATACCTGACGGAATCCGATTCCAGGTCGGGCTGGAAGGTGCCTATCGTGGGCTGGGCTTTCGAGCCGGACTGGGCGCGGAAGTCGTCCGCCATGACAGCGACAGGCCACGGCGCACTCCGGAAGGGCCGGAGATAATCCCGTGTGGTGTGCCGCGTCTGGGGTCGAAGAGCCTCCTTCCCCGCCGGAGCGGGGGCACCGTCGCCACTGGCGGCGACCATGAATGACCTTCTCCGCGACCCGCTGATTCGGGTTCGGCTGGACACGGGCGTCGTCGAGGGGATGTCGTTGCCCGCCATCTATGCGGCCCTGGTAGAGGACCGGGTGGCCGCCTTCCCCGCTCTGCGGCCGCACCAACGCCACGGGTGGCACGCGTTCTTGGCCCAGCTTGCCGTGGTCGCCCTTCATTGGGCAGGACGCCGGCCACCCCCGAACGAGGCGGAATCGTGGCGAGCCCTGCTTCGGAGCTTGACCTCGGAGTGGGAGGCGGACGAGCCGTGGCAGCTGGTCGTGGAGAACCCGACGCGGCCCGCCTTCATGCAGACGCCAGCACCCGAAGGGCTGGAAGCATACCGGAAACGGAGGGAAACGCCCGACGATTTGGACCTGTTGGTCACGTCCAAGAACCACGACCTCAAGCAGCAGGTCGCCGAGTGGGCGAGTCCAGAGGACTGGATCATGGCCCTGATCAGCCTCCAGACGATGGCTGGCTTCGGGGGCGCGGGGAACTACGGCATCGCTCGGATGAACGGAGGGTACTCGTCGCGACCGTGCCTGGGGCTCGCCCCCAGTGGAGGAGGACTTGGGGCTCACGTGTTCTTCGATGTCGACAGGATGCTCCAGCACCGGGACCGCCTCCTGGAGGACTTTCACCACTATTACCAACCCGAAAATGGGCTGGCTCTGCTCTGGGCCGAGCCCTGGGACGGCAAGACCGCCCTCCGGCTGAAAGACCTCGACCCCTATTTCCTCGAAGTCTGCCGCAGAGTCCGACTGGTGTGGGAGGGTGGCCGCATGGTGGCCCGAACTGCGACCTCAACCACGGCGCGGGTCGCCGCCAAGACAGCCAACGGCAACCTGGGTGACTTCTGGACACCAATTCGGCGGGAAGACTCAGCGGCTCTCTCCGTCTCGGTTGTAGGGTTCCGATACGACCGCCTGGCAGACTTGATTCTCAGGAACCCCAAGCTCTTCAAGCTCCCAGCAGCCATGAAGGTCCCGGCCGGAGACGGGAATTCGTGCGCTCAATGGAAGTTGGTCGCCCGGGGGATGGCGTCCGGCCAGGGAAAGACCGAGGGCTACCATGAGCGGACTGGCGTCGTCCTCGCCGGCCGAACGGCAAGAGCACTCATCGGCGGGGACACCAGCGTGACGCTCGCGAAGATCGCGGAAGACTTGATCAAGGAAATCGCCGAAGTCCAAAAGGCCCTTCGGTTCGGCGTCGCGACCGCCGCCAGTGGAGGCAAGGAGGCAAGCGAGATCACGAAAGCGGATCGGGAACAGGCATATCCCTTCGGTCGTCGGCTTGACGGCATCGCCGACGCATGGTTCTTTTCGGAGCTTCAAGATCGGTACCTCGCCACCGACGGCGAGCGGCCCGCCGTCCGGGCTAGGTTCGCCAGGTACCTCATAGCCACAGCAAGGAAGTTGCTGAACGAAGCAGTTGATGCCGTGCCGGGCTCCACGATCCACCGTCACCGGGCGCGTGCCAGGGCGTTCCGCAGCTTCGAAGGCCAGTTGCGGCGCCTGGGCAGCCAGTTCGGAGATCAGCCCGAGATACTCGAACACAAGGAGGAAACCCATGACTGACCCTGCTTCCATGCCGCTGGAGCGAATCGTTCCTAGGGTGGCGCAGAGAATCGCACGCCTCGGTCCCGGCCCTGCCGCGGCCTTGCGACGCAGTCCAAAGAAAGGGTCCGGTACGGCGGCATACTGGCAGCTGGTGGCGCAGTTGGAGCAGGACGGGCTGCGGGGTGAGAGTGAAGCCTGGAAGACGATCATCCAATCGATAGCCGTTCTGACCCCTCGCGGCCAAGATCCCAAGAAGCAGTCGAGCCATGACCGGACCGTGCCGATGGGCGTGGCGCTTCTTGACGCCGGACTATCCGAACTTCGGTTGGCGCATCTGCTGAACGCTCGGACCGATGCGCGCCGGCGACTGATCGTTCGCACCTGCCGCAGGCTGGCATCCTCTGGACATCACCGCTTCGACCTGACGACGCTGGCTCGCTTCGTGCTGTACCAGAACAGCGACAAGCCTGCTCAGGACATCGCCAGAGAGTACTACCGCGCCGAGGCCCGGCAATCCACCCCACACCGGCAAGAGGAAACTTCGACATGAGCGACACCCGGTTCCTTCAGATCCACACGCTCCATGGCTACTCGGCAGCCCTGCTCAACCGCGACGACGCCGGACACGCCAAGCGAATGAACTACGGCGGTGCGATCCGGACGCGCATCTCGTCCCAGTGTCTGAAGCGACACTGGCGCGTGGCAGACAGCTCGGACGCACTTGACAGGATCGATGGTGCCGTAGCTGCCGTCCGCTCCAGGGAAACGGTGACGCGGAGGGTCATCCAACCGCTCCGCGACCACCACGACGGCCCGGTGGTCGACGCGATAGAGGGAGAGTTTCAGAAGGCAGTATACGGCGAGAAGGGGGACCACAGGTCCAATCGCCAGCCGCTGCTCTTGGGCGATCCCGAGATCGACTACCTGGCTAGGGAAGCGCAACGGCTTGCGGAAGAGCACGCCGGCGACTCCACGGCCGCGGGCAAGGCCGCGAAGGCGTGGGTCAAGGATTCCAGGGCGAACCTGAAGGCCCTTCGCGAGAGCACGACGTTGCCCGGCGGGCTCGTCTCGGCCCTCTTCGGTCGCATGGTCACCTCCGACCCGGAGGCGAACATCGACGCGGCTGTTCATGTGGCGCACGCGTTCACCGTCCATGCCGAGGAGAGCGATAGCGACTACTTCACGGTCGTGGACGACTTGGCACGGGTCGAGGACGATCCCGGTGCGGACCACATCGGCGAGACGGAGCTGACCTCCGGCATCTTCTATGGCTATGTGGTGGTCGACCGGGCCATGCTGTTGGCCAACCTCGGTGGTGACGAAGCCATGGCCGGAACCGTAACGGAGCGGCTCGTTCACCTGATCGCCACGGTATCGCCGGGCGCCAAGCTAGGCTCCACGGCACCATACGGCTACGCGTTGTGGATTCTGATCGAGGCCGGAGAGCGCCAGCCACGTAGCTTGGCTGAGGCGTTTCGGAGACCGTCCCGACCAACGATGAAGCACGCCGAGAAGGCGGCTCGAGATCACCTCGCATCGGTCGACGCGGCGTTCGGCGCTGATGAGAGCCGGCGCTGGATGAGTGTCTCGGGACACGCAGATGTGCCGAAAGGCGAGAGGCTGTCGCTTCCCGACCTTGCCGTCTGGGCGGGCGGACAGATCGCGGATGCGACGCGGGACAACCGCTAGATGCGTTGGATGCATCTGCGCCTCGTCGGTCCAATGGCGTCGTTCGGCGGCGAGTCCGTCGACGCCCGTGGGGTCATTCGCGACTTCCCTGCCCTGTCGATGATGACGGGGTTGCTGGCAAATGCCCTGGGATGGACTCGGGCGATGGCCGACGAGCACCAGGGCCTCCAAGATCGTCTCGTCTTCGGAGTTCTTTGGGAAGACGACGGAACCCTTCGTCGGATGACCGACTATCAGACGGCGGCGCTGCGCAAGGACGATCGAGCGTGGACCACCCGCGGCTCCGTCTTTTCTAGGGACGGCGGGCCGAAGACCTACGACGGGTCGCACCAGCGCTATCGCGACTATCACGCCGACCTGCGCATGTCCGTCGTGGCGCGCCTCGAACCCGAGGCCGACGATCCAACTCTGGACCAGCTTGCCGAAGCCGTTGCCCGGCCGGTCCGCCCGTTGTTCATTGGGCGCAAGTGTTGCTTGCCGGCCGGTCCAGTGTTCTCTGGGTTCGTCGAGGCCGGCGACGTCTGCGCGGCCCTTGAGAAGTGCACGCCTGCAGACGGTCCGCCCGACATGGAGTACCGGGCGTTTTGGCCTTGGTCGGCGGAACATCAGGATCGGACGGTGACGGACGGCACTCGGGACGTGACTGTTCGAGACGTGACGGACGAACGAAGCTGGCGCACTGGGCTCCATGGTGGCTCCAGACGCATCTGCGAGGGTAGGATCAAGGCGCGTGGAGGAAATTGAAATGGGCACGCATATGGTTAGCGCACCGATCAACGTCCACGCTCTGATGAAGTGGGCGGCGGGCCAGCGCGGACTCATGCGACGAGGAACGTTCGACGACGGATGGGCGCTGCATGTGCTCTTGTCGGGCATGTTCGGAAAAGGGGCACTGCAACCATTCAGAATGTTCTGGTCCGACCGACGCCGCACCGGCACGCTCTATGGGTACGCGTCCGACGACGGGCGTGTCCTTCGTGAGACGGCCACCACGGTCGCACCTCCAGAATTCTGTTCAATCATTCGACCCGTAGAGATTCGCACCAAGCTGATGCCCCCAGCCTTTCGGCCCGGCCAGTTGCTGGGTTTCGATTTGCGAGCGCGCCCGGTTCGCCGAGTCTACGAGGACATTCGAGATGCCAAGCACAACAAGGTGGTGAAGAAGGGATCCGAGGTGGATGCGTATTGGCTGGATAAGCTTCGGAGCTCAAGGGGCGATGCTGCCGCCTCGCCCTCACTTCCTTCAGGAGGCGTTGCCCAACGTGAACACTGTTACCGAGAGTGGCTGGTTGCCCGACTGTCGAGCGCAGCCCAGGTGAAGGTGTGTCGACTCACGTCCTTCCGACGCGTCAAAGCCCTGCGGGGGCCAACGGTTGTGGAGGGTCCCGACGCCATCCTTCAGGGCGAGCTGGAGATTGGAGACCCTGTGCGGTTTGCGCAGGCGTTGCGACAGGGCGTTGGTAGACACAAGGCTTATGGCTACGGGATGCTTCTCCTTCGTCCCGCAAACCGGCGTCAGAGAAATGCAGGCACGTAGTTGGTTCCGCCGCATTGCTTGGTAGCGGCCGGAGCCGGCGTAGCGTAGGGCCATCTCCGAGTGTTGCTGGGTCGGCTGGGGCTTGATACCGCACGAATTCCCCATACAGATCGCGCCGGGCTCTTGTGGCTTGCACGTGGAAGCCTGACAGCGAAGGACGGCACCCTTACGTTTTCTCGGCGAGCCCGCAAGACTCCCGACGACCCACTGAGTCCTGGTGTCTTCGCAGTTCCGTTCCAAAGCGTGTCTATGATCCTGCTTGGCCCCGGTTCTACCGTGAGTCACGACGCCCTCAGGCTCTTGGGGCGACACGGGACCGCGCTAGCGGCGGTCGGCGAGGACGGGGTTCGGCTGTATACGGCCCCGCCGTTAGTAGTGGCTCGGCGATCGGAGCTTGCCAGGCGACAGGCAGTGGCCTGGAGCGACATTGATACTCGTGTGGCACTGGCTAGACGCATGTACGCATGGCGTCTTGGGGAAGTTGTTCCGCATAGGAGCATAGCGGCGTTGCGCGGCATCGAGGGAGCACGGATGCGCGAGAGCTATAGGCTCATTGCTTTGCGGGTTGGAATCGAATGGAAGGGGCGCCGCTACGACCGGTCACGGCCGACGGCGGCGGACTTGCCTAACCAAGCTCTGAACCATGCGGCGACCGCCGTGGAGGCGGCGGCAGCGATTGCGGTTACGGCTACCGCGACGATACCTCAGCTTGGATTCGTGCACGAGCATCCAAGTCAGTCTTTCGTCCTGGACATTGCTGACTTGTTCCGGGACTCGGTGACGATCCCCGTTGCGTTCAAGGCCGCGAAGAAGGTCGATGCCCAGCCGGCACTGAGCATTGAGCGCGTGACGCGCCGGGGAGTAGGGCGGACGCTCGCGAAGAGCCAGACGATTCCGAAGATGATTGCTCGAATCAAGGACCTCTTGGCGTCCACGGAGCTACCCAGCTGATGGCCATGACGGTGGTCGTGACGAGAGACGTGGAAGCCCGCTACCGTGGCTTCTTGGCGTCCGCGATGCTCGAGATCGCTCCGGGAGTCTACGTCGCGCCGACGCTGTCGAAGGCCGTCCGGGACCGCATCTGGGATGTCATGGAAAAGTGGTACACATTCTTGGGCCGAGGCTCGGTGTCAATGGCGTGGCGAGACAGTGCGATGCCCGGTGGACTCAGCCTGCTGTTCCTGGGCGAGCCGCCAAAGGAGATTTGCAACGCCGACGGCGTTCTGCTGGTGAAGAGGCTGTAGTAGGGGGGCTCATTTCTGGCTGATGTATATAGAGGAACGTGACAGCACTGTAAAGAGGCTTCCCCGTGTGGGCGGGGATAGACCACTTGAATGTGATCTCGACGAGCTTGCGGTCGCGGCTTCCCCGTGTGGGCGGGGATAGACCGCTGCACGCCTCCGGGCTGCCCGAGTAGACCGGGGCTTCCCCGTGTGGGCGGGGATAGACCGTTGTCGCCGTGGCGGATCATCGCGTCACCACCGGCTTCCCCGTGTGGGCGGGGATAGACCGCCCAAGTCGTCGGGCTGGTTGGGACAGCCGTTGGCTTCCCCGTGTGGGCGGGGATAGACCCGCCCGCCGCCTGGCCAAGGCGCGCGCGCGATGGGCTTCCCCGTGTGGGCGGGGATAGACCTCCGTCGTGGGTGGGACAGGGCATCGCCCACGAGGCTTCCCCGTGTGGGCGGGGATAGACCCAGCCAGTCCTCCGCCACATCGGCAATCGCGGTGGCTTCCCCGTGTGGGCGGGGATAGACCCATGCAAAGGCGCGGATCAATGTCTTCCCCCTGGGCTTCCCCGTGTGGGCGGGGATAGACCGCGTGGCGCGATGCGGAGAGCATCGGCATCCACGGCTTCCCCGTGTGGGCGGGGATAGACCTGATCGAGTACCCTGTGACCGCGCGCGGCACGAGGCTTCCCCGTGTGGGCGGGGATAGACCGGCGTCGGACATGGACGAGGACGGCTGGGGCCGGGCTTCCCCGTGTGGGCGGGGATAGACCCAGGCCGTCGGGCATCGCTTCAGGCCAGGCAGCGGCTTCCCCGTGTGGGCGGGGATAGACCTGGACCCCGTGGACCGGCAGGAGGCGAACATCGGGCTTCCCCGTGTGGGCGGGGATAGACCGTAGCGCGCGCTGAACCGTGCGGCCGCGACGGCGGCTTCCCCGTGTGGGCGGGGATAGACCCCAGCGTCGCGCCAGGCTCACGGCGCGGCTCGTGGCTTCCCCGTGTGGGCGGGGATAGACCCAAGGCGCGACCGACGGCGGCGCCGATGAGTTCGGCTTCCCCGTGTGGGCGGGGATAGACCGAGGACGAGATGACTGGACGGACCGAGACCCTGGGCTTCCCCGTGTGGGCGGGGATAGACCGCGGATCGCGTCACGCAGCGACCGCCGCACCGTGGCTTCCCCGTGTGGGCGGGGATAGACCGGGACCCCCGACGGACCCCCGACGGGTCGGCGAGGCTTCCCCGTGTGGGCGGGGATAGACCCCGTGCGCGGGCGTGCGATCCGGACGCGGCGTAGGCTTCCCCGTGTGGGCGGGGATAGACCGTCGACGGGCGTGCAGACCTCGAGCTCTGCCCCGGCTTCCCCGTGTGGGCGGGGATAGACCGCGGTGAAGGCGGCAAGCGGGCGGGCGTACATCGGCTTCCCCGTGTGGGCGGGGATAGACCGCTCGCCTACGGGCTGACGTTCAGCGCCGCCGAGGCTTCCCCGTGTGGGCGGGGATAGACCGTGCCAGCCCTTCTTGTCCACCAGCCGCGCGCGGGCTTCCCCGTGTGGGCGGGGATAGACCCTGGAGCTTCCAACTGCGCGGCTGTCTCGCGCTCGGCTTCCCCGTGTGGGCGGGGATAGACCCTCGGTCGTGTCGCGGTGCAGGTCGTTCGGGTTGGCTTCCCCGTGTGGGCGGGGATAGACCTCCGACCGGGCCGCGCATCTACGATCCGGACACGGCTTCCCCGTGTGGGCGGGGATAGACCGCAGGCGGCCATCGACAAGTTCGGCGCCGACGTGGCTTCCCCGTGTGGGCGGGGATAGACCGAAGACCTGGCAGTGCCCGTCGGACCGGCGGATGGCTTCCCCGTGTGGGCGGGGATAGACCCCGGCCGTTGCCGAAGCGGAAGTCGCGGGCCATGGCTTCCCCGTGTGGGCGGGGATAGACCGCGAACCAGCCAGCTGGGCATGGGGCAGTCGGTGGCTTCCCCGTGTGGGCGGGGATAGACCCTTCATCCGTCGGCGCGTGATCCGCGACCGCGAGGCTTCCCCGTGTGGGCGGGGATAGACCGCTGACCAAGGCGATGGCGACGGCGATCCGGGAGGCTTCCCCGTGTGGGCGGGGATAGACCCCCGCCTGCTCGGCGCATCGCGGAGCACGGGCCGGCTTCCCCGTGTGGGCGGGGATAGACCGTCCGTAGATCGCTGCTGCTGTGGTACCGGTACGGCTTCCCCGTGTGGGCGGGGATAGACCGTCCGTAGATCGCTGCTGCTGTGGTACCGGTACGGCTTCCCCGTGTGGGCGGGGATAGACCCGTCCCCGGCCGAGACCGGGGCACAGGAGAGCGGGCTTCCCCGTGTGGGCGGGGATAGACCGCTTCAGATGCGCGGCGGGCGGACCGGCCCGTCGGCTTCCCCGTGTGGGCGGGGATAGACCCCAACGGAGCAGGGACTGACGGACCAGCAGGAGGGCTTCCCCGTGTGGGCGGGGATAGACCGTAGGCGGGGAACGCCTTGGCTGCGCACCGCCGGGCTTCCCCGTGTGGGCGGGGATAGACCGCCGGGGAGGCCCGGCGTCCTCGATCCCCGACCGGCTTCCCCGTGTGGGCGGGGATAGACCCAGCGCGTCGTGGGCCTCGACCTTGGCCCAGTCGGCTTCCCCGTGTGGGCGGGGATAGACCGTAGGCGCGCCGGGGTACGCCGTGGGCGCGTGCGGCTTCCCCGTGTGGGCGGGGATAGACCCATGGAAGATGCGCCCATAAAGCTTATTGCTTGGGCTTCCCCGTGTGGGCGGGGATAGACCCGATTCGGGTCATGATGACGGACGCTCGGACCAGGCTTCCCCGTGTGGGCGGGGATAGACCATAACTCGTTTTCCTCGCCGCCGCCGCGAGACCGGCTTCCCCGTGTGGGCGGGGATAGACCCTTCGTGGGCATCACGCTTCGGTCTCCGCTGACGGCTTCCCCGTGTGGGCGGGGATAGACCCCACATCGTCATATGGGGGCCGGCTCCTGACGCGGCTTCCCCGTGTGGGCGGGGATAGACCTGCAGTGGGCGGCACGGGCGCGCTGAGCTACGAGGCTTCCCCGTGTGGGCGGGGATAGACACCACGTCCCCGGCGGCAGCCTCGATGCGCACGAGGCTTCCCCGTGTGGGCGGGGATAGACCCGAGACGAACCACGCGGGCCACAGACCCCACTCGGCTTCCCCGTGTGGGCGGGGATAGACCCGGCCCGACGTGGGCGCGACGGTCGAGGTGGACGGCTTCCCCGTGTGGGCGGGGATAGACCCGCGATTCGCCTTCTACCTGGCGGCCGGCGGTCGGCTTCCCCGTGTGGGCGGGGATAGACCCTTGGCGTCCGTCGCCCGCTCGCCCCGCTTGGCGGCTTCCCCGTGTGGGCGGGGATAGACCCTGGTCATCCCAGAGGTCGAGCCCCCGGCAAGAGGCTTCCCCGTGTGGGCGGGGATTGTTACCGGCCACTGAAAATTGCACACTTCTGGCCGTCGAAAATTGCACACTTCCGGCTCCTGACGAAGCGGTGGCGCGAGCCCCTTGGGCTGCCGTCCTCTTCGACCAGATGCGGGCGGTCGTCGTGAGCCATGGGCGAGCGACCCGGCTTCCGTGTGGGCGGGGATAGACCCGAGGGCATGCTGGACACCGAGGCTGCGGCCCGGGCTTCCCCGTGTGGGCGGGGATAGACCGTTGGCCGACGCCGCCGTGACGGCCGGGGTCGTCCGCCTCATGGGGGAGGAAGGGACCGAAGGCAGCGAGCCGGCACCGCAGGGCGATCACCACGGTGCGGGACGCCGACGCCCCCCCCCCCCCTAGCAGGAGACCATCTGCGGGCCGAACCCTCCGACTCAAGTCGATGCCCACCCAGCGCCGCCCAAGCTCCTGCCTAGCAGGAGACCATCTGCGGGCCGAACCCTCCGACACCACCACTGGAGCGATGTCACCGGAGAGGGTTATAGTAGTAGCAGGCACTCTAGCTTCCTCGCCCCTCACCCCGGCACTTCAGACGGCGGCAATGGACACCCGGCAAGTCTATCGATACGCGTTCGGCCCCAGCCGTTGTGCCTATCAGTGGCAGGTTGCACTTGCGTCCAACGACTGGCCGCGGGTCCTGATCGCCCCGACTGGATCGGGCAAGACCGCCGCCGTGACGCTCGGGTGGGCGGCACACCGCTTGAATCGGCCCGCCGAAACACCGCGACGGCTCATCTGGTGCCTTCCGATGCGCACGCTGGTCGAACAAACGGCCGAGAAGGTCAGGGACTGGTTCGACAAGCTGGCCGAAATTGACGAGGCGAGGCAGCTGCCGAGGCCCGCGGAGGTCCATGTGCTCATGGGCGGGACCACCTCCGCCGACTGGCTGGAGGCACCAGAACGGCCCGCCGTGGTCGTGGGCACCCAGGACATGTTGCTGAGCCGTGCGCTGATGCGCGGTTATGCGTCGTCCAGGGCGCTTTGGCCGATGGAGTTCGCACTGCTCCACGAGGATGCCCAGTGGGTTTTCGACGAAGTCCAGCTGATGGGGGCCGGCCGGGCGACTTCCGCCCAGCTTGAGGCCTTCCGCAGAAGCGAAACGGCTCGGGGGGAGAAGCCTAGCATCGGTCGCGGCCGGCCTTCCCGCAGCCTCTGGCTCTCTGCGACGCTTGATCCCAGTTGGCTGGCCACCGTCGATCATCCCGCGCCGCCGGCAACGTCGGTGTGCACGGTTGACCCAAGAACTACCCGAGACGACAGGCTCGCACGGCTGGCGCGCGCCACCAAGAGGCTGCACCGCTCACCAGTGGCACCTGCGTCCTCGAAGAAGACCAATATCGACAACTACGTTCGTGAACTCGCCGATGCGGTTCTCCGGGGACGTCGGTTGGGGTCAATGACACTGGCCATCGTCAACCGAGTGGACCGGGCCCAGGAGCTCTATCGGGCACTTGACACGCAGACCGCGAAGCTGGGACAGTTGGCACCGACGCTGGTCCTAATTCATTCGCGGTTTCGCCCGGCAGACCGCCAGCGCGAGATGGATAAGATCAAAACGGACACGAACGAAGCTGGGCAGATCGTCGTTGCCACGCAGGCGGTGGAGGCCGGAGTCGACATCTCTGCCGCCGCATTGTTCACCGAAATCGCGCCGTGGTCTTCAATGATTCAGCGTTTTGGTCGCACCAACCGCTATGCGGAGGTGCCTGACGGAGCGGACGTTCATTGGATTGACCTGCTTGGTGCCGTGGACGACGGCGTAGCGTCGGACAAGGAAGCTGAGAAGTTGGCGTTGCCCTACTCCGTCGACGAGCTTCGATTGGGGCGCGAGCACCTTGCCAAGTTGACGGATGTGGCTTCCGTACATCTCGTCGCGCCGGACAGTCCCGAGCCACCGCGCCGAGTCATTCGACGCAAAGACCTTGACGATCTCTTCGACACCGATCCGGACCTGACGGGCTTCGACGTCGACATCTCGCCCTACGTACGCGACGCGGACGACACCGACATTCGCGTGTTTTGGCGCGATCTCCCCGTCGAAGGAACCGAACCGCCACGTCCAACGAGGGAAGAGATATGCGCCGTGTCTATACGGTCTGCCGCGACGTGGCTCCAGAAGGTTCACAAGCATGCCAACGGCCGGGTCTTCCGACGGGACCCGCAGGCGACGCAAGGACGAGGATCGGAAACCACCCCACCAGGATGGATGGTGTTTCGCGAGAAGCCTTGGCCGGGGCTGGTGCTGCTTGCAGATCGGAGTGCTGGCGGCTACTCGGCAATGACTGGCTTCACGGGCAATCCGAAGGACGTCCCGAATCCGGTCGTGGAGCCGGCCGACTCCTCTTCCCCAGCTCCTACCGAGACGGAGGGGCATGACGAGGACCAACTGAGCCAGATCAACGCGGTGGTTTCCCTCGCCGACCATCTCGGGCACGTTGTGCAAGAAGCGGAAGGGCTTTGCGATGCGCTCGACGTCGACCATGGCTTGCGGGCCATGGTCAACCGCGCCGCCCGCTGGCACGACCTCGGTAAGGCCCACGAGGTCTTCCAGGACACCATGCGTCGCGGTCTTGGCGACCGTGACGTTCCTGAAGCACTGCTCGCCAAGACCGTCGGACACGCCCGCCACAGCCGCCCGTACTTTCGCCACGAACTCGCTTCTGCCCTGGCGTTCCTTGGCCACGAGAGATGGTCGAGGGACGCCGACCTAATCGCCTACTTGATCGCTGCCCACCACGGCAAGGTACGGATGAACCTCCGGGCACTGCCCCTCGAACGGGCACCAGACGGCGACCGTGCCGGAGCACGCTTCGCCAGAGGCATCTGGGCGGATGACGAACTGCCTCAGTTTGACTTGGACGACAACGAGCGCTGGCCAGGAGGGCCGCTCCACTTGTCGATCATGGAAATCGGCTGGAACGAAATCACGCGCGAGAGCTGGACGGAGCGCACCCACGAACTGCTGTCCCGAATCGGGCCCTTCCGCTTAGCTTGGATGGAGACCCTCCTGCGGGTCGCCGACTGGCGCGCATCCAAGAAGGAACGAGAAGGGGGCTACGATGCACAGTGAGTTGCTGGCCCTGCGCGGATGCGCCCCAACGCCCTTGGCGTCTTACCTGAAGGCGCTCGCGGTGTTGCGCCTGATCTCGTCCCCTGCCAACCACGTGTCCGGGAGGCCGGCCGACCCTCACGCCCGCGGGTGGTGGGAGGACGAGCAGTTCCATCTGAGAACAACCTTGGGCCGAGACGGTCTTCTGCGCTTCTTTCTTCACGATTATGCGCCGAGTCCCATCATCGCGCCATGGAACGGCGGCAGCGGCTACTATCCGAACGACAACAAGGATGGATTCGACCAACTGGCAGCCGACGACGTCGCGCCACGTTTCGAGAACTACAACTCGGCCGTCCAGACCGCCAGAAATGCGTTGCACGGGCTAGGGTTGGCCAACAAACCCGACGGGGCTGCCAAGGTCGAGTTGGTAGCGACGCTCAGGGCGACGCTATCGGACTTGGCGCTTCCGTGGATCGACGCGGTCCTTGCGCTTTCGGGTAGCCAACTCGCGTATCCAGAACTCCTTGGCACAGGCGGCAACGACGGTCGGTTGGAGTTCACGAACAACTACTCACGGCGCCTGGTCTCCCGGAATGGTGGGCTCTTCAATGCATCCACGGGCAAACCAACGACCGGCGCGGCACGGCTTCTTGAGGGCACGCTGTTTGCACGGTCGATCCAGGGACTTCGCACGGATGCAATTGGTCAGTTTGCACCCGGTTCGGCTGGTGGGCAGAATGCGACCACTGGATTCAGTTCCAAGAGCGAGTCCAACCCTTGGGATTTTGTTCTCATGCTGGAAGGGGCTGCTGCATTTGCGGGCACTGCCACGCGACGGCATGAGCAGACGGCTGGCAGTGGTGGGGCTACCACCCGTTCTGGAGCTAGCTTCCCTTTCACGGTACGAGCGGTCGGCGCGGGTTGGGGGGGAGTGGAGACCCCGGACGAGAACGACGCCCGAGCCGAGTTCTGGGCCCCGTTATGGACGAACCCGGCCCGATACTGCGAGATCGACTCGGTCTTTGGCGAAGGTCGCGCAATCTTGAATGGCCGATCGGCACGAGACGGACTCGACTTCGCACGGGCGGTCGCAACTCTTGGTGTCAGCCGCGGCTTCCGAGAGTTCGAACGCTTCGGATTCTTGATGCGGGCTGGGAGAACCTATCTGGCAACACCGATAGGTCGTCGTACGGTTGGGCCTTCGATCGGAGCACGACTCGTTGCCGAGCTGGATGCCGGTGGATGGCTGGATCGCGTCAGACGTATTGGCCGAGCCGGAGATCAGCCCAGCCGGGCCCGAAGGGCTGTAAAGCGACTTGAGGATGCGCTATTCGGCTTGACGGAGAGCTCGTCCGACGGGCTTGAGAAGACGTTGGTAGCAGTCGGGGACGTCGTGGCTTGGCTGGCACTCAGTCCTTCCGGTCGGGAAGCAGTGCGCACGCCGCCGCCCTTGCTGTCTTCGATGTGGATTCGGGAAGCCGACGACGGCAGTCCAGAGTTTCGGACCGCCGCCGCCCTTGCGAGCATTGGCCTTCGTCCAAAGCTCGCGGGTGATGTCGCACCTGCGCAGTCCGAGATGGCGCCTCCGATGGCGGCCCACCTTGCCCCGATTGACGAGGGCCGCTTCTTCCACAAAGGACGGATGAGTCAGCGGCGGGCGTGGGCAGCAGGTGACAAGCCGCCAACGGTGGTTTGGGGCAGCGGCGGCCTAGTGTCGAACCTGATCGCGGTACTGGAGCGCAGACTGGTGGAGGCATCGATTCGCGGCTTGGCCGACAACCCCAAGCCGCTTGGCGCCGCCATCTGGGCGCGGTTGAGCGACGTAACGGCCTTTCTTTCGGGCGACTTCGACGATCCCCGGTGCGCCGCGTTGCTCGCCGGCCTAGTATGGACGAAGCCGGGTCGATTGCGCTCGGCGCCCGCTAGTGACGGCCATCAACCTGCGCCGTTCGCCTACGCCGCATTGAAACCGATCTTCACGCCCGACGACGCTCTCCACGAGATCGGTGTTCTGGCCGACAAGCCGCCGCGGATGCGGGTGCCTCCAGGCATCGTGGCACGTCTGCGTTCTGGTGCAGGCAGTTCGGACGGACGTACGATCGACGCTGCTGTGCGCAGAGCCTTGGCGCGTGCTCGGGCGTCCGGCCTGCCGTCCCCTTTCGATCCCGCCCGGTCCGCTAGCCGGAGCACACGCGAGGGCACCAGCCGCATCGGCGCCGGGATTGCCCCAGATCGGCTTGCTGCCGCACTTTTGATTCCCATTGGCAACAAGGCACTTTCCAGCCTGATTGACCGGGCGTATCCCCGGCCCGACGACGACAACCTAGCCACGGAGAACACGAGACATGCCTGCTGATCTCACCGCCCTCGCCGCCTCGCCGCGCCTGCTGCTGGAGGCCACACTGCGGCCGGTGCAGGGCACCCGTTTCCAGCCGACGGGCTTCCCCAACCTCGGTCACGCCGTATACGACTCGCCGGATGGACACGGAAGGACCGTGCTTGTCGAGAGCGCGCAGTCGATGGCCAACCGCCTGGAGACAGTCTGCTGGGACACCGTTTCCGACGACTGGGTCGCGCCGCTTCGGGGCCTGCCGGTCGTGAAGGTCGAGGACAAGGACGGCAAGCCACTCACCAACTCCTTGATCGAAGCGCACCGCCTCAATTCCCCCTACATCCTGGAAGGCAAGGACAAGACGGTGTTCGAGATGCTGAAGGAGCGTCTCGCGAGCATGGAGGAGGGGCGGGTCGACCTTCGGGAGTTGGCCAAGGTCCTTCTGGAATTCGACACGAACGCGCTTCTCCACGGCGTTTTTCTCGCGAAGAAGCAGCTCGCGGGAGGTCGTCTTCGCCTGCCTCGCTCGCTGTCAGCTTTCGTTGAGGCAGAGAACGCCAAGGTGGCGGCCAGCGGGGGGGTCAAGAACGACGGCGTGGACCCGTCTGGCGACACTGCCAAGGGTTTCGGCAACGTGCCCTTTGCCCGCGACGAGTGGGTGGCCGAGAAGATCACGGCCTTCTTCAACCTGGACCTTCGGCAGATACGGGCGTTTGGGCTTGGAGACCAGGTCGAGCGACTGCTGATCATGCTCGCGCTCTTCAAGATCCAGACGTTCCTCGCCGAGGGTCTGCGACTCCGGACGGCTTGCGACCTCGACGCAGTCGAGTTCACGGTCACGCGACCCGGCGACTTCGACCTGCCGGACCTCAAGGACGTCGAGTCCGAGCTGCCGAGCCTGATCGAAGCCGTCGGAGCCAACGGTGCCTTCGGCGAACAGCGGGTGCTCACCGTCAAGTACGAGAAGTGAGCACGTGTTCGCCCTATCTTTTCGCTTTCCCGCGGGCCGCTACCACGCGACGCCATGGGGACGCAACGTCAACGAAGCCGACGTAGCTTGGCCGCCGGAGCCATGGCGGGTGCTGCGCGCCCTCATCGCGACCTACTGGCGGAAGGGCGACCACTCGCGCTGGTCTGAAGGGGACCTCGCAGGCCTGATCGATGCCCTGGCGACGTCGTTGCCGGAGTACAGCCTGCCAGAGGGCGCAATCCACGCCCATACGCGCCACTACATGCCGATCAGCGGGTTGGCCAAGGACGGCCGCGCGAGGACGACGCTTGTCTTCGACGCCTTCCTTCGGTTGCCTGTGGACGCGACCCTGGTCGCTTGCTGGCCGGACGTGACGCTCGATCCCACCTCCTTCGAGCTCGCCCAAGATCTCGCGTGCGCCATGGGATACCTTGGCCGCGCGGAGAGCTGGACGGAGTGCGAGGCGCTGGCGGAGTGGCACGGCAACCGGAACTGCTGTCCAGCGTCCACGGCCTTCGACGGCGACCCCGTGCGACTGATCGCCCCGCTCAGCCCAGGTGCGTATTCGGTGGAACGGCAACGGATCATCGACGAGAGGACGCGGGCAGTTCAGGAGAAGGCCAACCGACCGCTGACGGCGCGACGGGCTACCGCGCTGCTCGCGAAGGAATTCACCAGCAAAGGTCGTAAGGCGCACACGCTACCTGTGCGTCTCGTCGACGCGCTCACCCTGGACACGGCCGACTATCAGGACCGTGGATGGAGCCAGCCCCCGGCCGCCCAGGAGGTCATTTACGCTCGTGCCCCGACAGCCGCTCCAGGTGTTGTGCCTCGACGGTTTGCCAAACGCCAATCGTCTCTGAGGGGACAGAAGTTGCCTACCGTAGCACGATTTCTCTTGGCAGGACGACCGCTCCCGCGCATCGAGGACGCCGTGAAGATCGGCGAACTGATGCGTCTCGCCGCACTCGCGCAGTTCGGCTGGGAAGCGGACGAGACCGCCGGAGGCCGGAGACGGCCCAGGGCGCCCTCGGAGATATCTGGCCGAGGGGCCGACGGGAAACCCCTCAAGGATCCATCGCACTCGCACGCGTTTTGGCTGCCGGAAGATGCTGACGGGGACGGCTTGATCGATCACGTGTCGGTGTACGTCGCTTCTGGAATCACCGACGACGTTCGGGCGAAGCTCGACCGCATCACGCGCCTGTGGCTGACATCGAAGCCAGCCGAAGGTGCCGAGGCCGACCCGCGGGCGCGCAAGGAATGGCGGCTCGCGCTCGAAGGCTTCGGCCAGCCGGCCGACTTCGCCGGTGGCGCACGCATCTTCGGGAGATCTCGTCGCTGGGTCAGCAGCACGCCCTTCCTGGCCAGCGGTCACCTGAAGGGCGCCGGGTATCTCGGCGAGGTCCGCCGATTGTTGGCACGTCGCGGCTACGAATCGACCGGAGTCGAAGTGGCACCAATCAAGAAGATCGTAGTCGGTGGGACCGAGCGACGTGCGATCCACTTCCACCGCTTTCGTTCCCGTGGCCGGGAAGTGCAGCCCGACGCCGCCGGCACCCTGCTCAAGATTCGCTTTCCAGAACCAATCGAGGGTCCGCTGGCCATCGGCTACGGCAGCCACTTTGGCCTCGGCCTTTTCACGGCAGCATCAGCTTGCGGCGAACAGCCTGAATGCTAACGAGCTGCGGCGCATGACGCTGGACGCGATCGCGCGGCTTCGGCTGGCCGCGTCGGCTCGCCGGCGTCCCCCGCCCCTGGAGAACAGCCGGAAGTGTCCGCGGTGCTCGCTGGCGGGGATCTGCCTGCCGGACGAGAGTAGGGGGCCCCCCACTTCCTTGCGCCGCCCCGTCGCGTGAGCGAAGTTTGACGCCATGCGCTTCTTCAACACGACGGGACCCGCCAAGCTGGCGTGCCCCTACCACATACCGTCGCTGGACCGCATGAACCTTGCGGAGTTCCGGCGGCTAGTGGACGAGGAGCGGTACTTCGTGCTCCACACGCTCCGTCAGACGGGCAAGACGTCGGTGCTGTGGGCCCAGACATGTGGCCAGCCGTCGCTGGTCAACGCGCTTGCTTGTTACGAGGCTTGCTTCGAGGGGAAGGTACGATGGATCGCAGGCGGCGGATCGAGGAGGCCGACGTGATGACCGTCAGCGAGGCCCTGTCCCTGCGCCGCGACCCCCATCTGGACCAACTGGCGGACAATCTTCAGGAAGAGCGGGTGCGGCAGGTGGTCGAGCCGTTGCTGGCGGGCGCTCATGCGCTGGGACTGTCGGAACACGACTTGGAGCACGTACGACACTTGGGGCTGGTCGCCCGCGACAGGCGGCTTCGGATCGCCAACTCGACCTACGCCGAAGCGGCACCTTGGGAGCTGAGTTCGGTGACGGGTGGGTGCCGCCCATGACCCGCGCCGACGTTGATCCGAAGCTGTTGACATGGGCGCGCGAGCGGGCTGGAATCAGCCAGACCGACCTGCTCCGCAAATTCCCGAAGCTCATCGAATGGGAGCACGGCGAGCTGTCCCCCACCTTCAAGCAACTGGAGGACTTCGCCAGAGCCACGTTCGTACCCTTCGGATATCTCTTTCTGGCTGATCCGCCCGAGGAGAAGATCCCGATCCCGCACTACCGTAGCGAACGCGACGCCGCGCCTCGCAACCCTAGCCCCGACCTGCTGGACACGATCTACATGCTGGAGAGACGCCAGATGTGGATGCGACGCCACTTGATCGAACAAGGCTGCGCTCGGTTGCCGTACGTTGCCTCGGCCACAGTTCACGATTCTGTCGAGGTAGTGGTCGACAACATGCGCGACGTCCTCGACATCGACTCGAACTGGGCCGAAGGACAGCATACCTGGCAAGAAGCGTTGGCTCGCCTGCGAAATCGCATGGAACGCGCTGGCGTCTTCGTCGTTTCCAACGGCGTCGTGGGCAACAATACCCGTCGTAAGCTCGACGTATCGGAGTTTCGCGGATTCGTGCTCGCCGACGAGTATGCGCCGTTCGTATTCGTAAACGGCGCCGACGCCCAGGCAGCCCAGATGTTCACGCTCGCTCACGAGCTGGCGCACGTCTTCTTCGGAAGCAGCGCAGCCTTTGACCTCCGCCAACTCCAGCCGGCCGCAGACGCCACCGAGAGGGCCTGCAATCGCGTGGCCGCGGAGTTCCTTGTGCCGTCGCAGGCATTGCGACAGCAATGGGAGCGGGCGAAGCGCACAGACCATCCGTTCGAATTCCTAGGACACCGCTTCAAGGTCAGCGTAGTCGTCGCCGCCCGTCGCGCGCTGGACTCCGGCCTCATCGACAAACCGGCCTTCCGCACGTTCTACGCGGATTGGCAGAATAGAGAACACCAGACTACCTCGGCCGGCGGCGGCAACTTTTACGGCACGCAGAACATGCGTGTCGGCATCACCTTTGCCGGTGCGGTCATCGCCGCCGCCAGGAGCGGCAAGTTGCCGTACTTGGAGGCATACGAACTCACTGGTCTGTACGGAAAGACCTTTGAGAAATTTGCTCACCAGTTGGGTATTGACGAGGCGTAAATGTACAACGGTCCAGCATTTGTTGTGGACGCCAACGTCTTCATCGACCTTGCTCGGTACTACCCCGATGACATTGCGCCAACATTTTGGTCCCAGCTAGTCGAGTGCGCGAAGTCCAAGCAATGGCTGAGCATAGATCGTGTTCAAGCGGAGATCGCCAAGAAGGAAGACTGGATATCGGAGTGGACGGACAATCACGCAAGATTCTTTATGTCGACGGAGAGGAACGACGTGGCCAAGGAATATCGCCGGATCCAGGTATGGGCCTCGCGTCAGGAGTATCGGCAAACGGCACTGGACAGGCTAGGTCGCGGGGCCGACGGGTGGCTTGTCGCATATGCAATCGTTGAAGACCTTCGCGTTGTGACGAACGAAGTATCGCAACCGAAAAGTCACACAAATGTCAAGATTCCGGACATTTGCAAGGCGAAGGACTTTCGCGTCGATTGCGTGAACATGTTCGACATGATGAGGGCTCTCGGGATCCGACTCGGCTCGGCAGCCGGATAGAGGCGGGAATATCGCCTGCGCTCGACGGTGACTGGACGGGGCGCGGGGCGGGGCGCAACGGGCTAGCCGCCGTCGACCTTGTCACGGCGGGCCACGAGCTGGAGTTCTTCGGCACGGACCTCCACCGTCCAGGGACTGTGGTTCCTGACCGCCGTCCACCTCCACGGGCACCTGGCAACGGGACCACGTACGCCCGGGTGAGCGAGGTGGTTCCGCCGTGTAGTAGCCGGACGGAGTGGGCGGTACGGGGGCCAGCCCCGTCGGGGAACTCATGGCGAGATGTCACCATCTCGGTTATCTTGGTGGGAAGATTCTTGCCCCATTCCCTCCCTGACGAGGACGGCAACCGATGGCGAAACTGACGTTCGAACGGCTCCGCGACGCCGTGGCCGGAAACGCCGTGGCCCTGCGGTCGCGGCTGACTCTGCAACCGGCTGGCGGCGACGGCGACAAGGTCTTCCCGCCCTCGTACGCCGTGGACGGGCGCGCCGACCACAAGTATGCGGTCGAAGACCGCCAAGTCGGGGACGCGAACGAAGCCACCACTACCGTTCTGCTGGATTCCGTCGCGTCCCAGGCGAATCGCGCCGAGCTGGCCCTGCTTGCGGGATGGGAAGACCGCGAACTCAGCTTTCCTGTTCCGTACGTCGACTTCTCCGAAGACGGTGGCGTGACGGACTACGACAAGCTCACGGTGCTGGAGGCACCCCATAGGCTCGCCGACGCCATCTTTCGCGACAGCCTACTGGACGGCACGCTGTTCCGCCTGTCCGACATCGGGCGTGCCATTACCGACGCCAGTCCGCGCAATGCCACTGACCTCTACCGGTACTCGCCCACAGCCCTGCTGTTCGGTCAGTGGGACTCGACAGGTCCGAAGGGTGGGCTCGGCGCCAAGTTTCAGCGTGCGTACGTCTCCGAGATCGTGGGCTTCGACGCTTCGGTCGGCAAGAAGGTCGGCAGCCGGATCGACCCACTTCAGATCGAGAAGGTCGCGGCGGACGACCGCGTGTTCAACAGCAAGGACCCAGCCGAAGTCTGGACGCACGACCCTGGTTCTGCCGAGACCAAGAAAGGGAAGCCGGTCCCTGCTTCCAGGGGCAGCGAGAGCGGGCAAGCTGGCCAGCCCTCCAAGATCAACCACGGCAACGTCGCCCCGACCATCGACGCAGCAGCAGGCGGCGTGACCATCTCCAGTGCGTTGCAGACTGCGGTGATTTCGCTTGCAGCACTGCGAAAGCTTCGGTTCAAGGGGCATGATCGAGACACTCGGACCGCAGCATGCACGGCCGTCGCAGCCTTGGGAGTCGCGGCGATCGCGTACCAGCACGAGATGGACTTCGATCTGCGCTCCCGTTGTCTACTTCTTCCCACGCACCCGCCACGCCTGGAGTTGCTGGGCCGGGACGGCTCGACTCACGAGCAAGTGGAGGTGGACCGCGAGAGCGCTGCGCGGATCCTCAAGGAAGCCGCCCTCCACGCCAAGCAGATGGGAATCGGCTGGGAGACTGCCGAGATTCGGCTGATGCCGGCACCAAAGCTAATCGAGCTGATCCGCAGGAGCCGCAAGGTCGCGGCCACCAAACAGCCGGGCGAATAGCAGCCCAGGAATGGAGGCAAGTGGCTTCGGTATTGAGGTCAACTTCCTGACGGGTCGATATGTGGCCACGTCGCACGATGACCGCCGTCGGCCGGAGTGGCCTCCTCATCCGGCGCGCCTTTTCTCGGCTCTTGTGGCGACATGGGCCGATTCGGACGAACCCCGTCAGGACGAGAGACGTGTCCTAGAGTGGCTGGAAGCCCTGGGGCCGCCAGCGATCGCAGCCAACTTGGAAGTCGTTCCGCGGAAAGTTGTGTCGCACTTCGTACCGGTGAACGACACGGCCATCGTGGGCAGGAAGTGGCAACAACGACAGGCCGAACGGATCCGTCAGACGACGAGGAGGCTTGACGAGGCACTGACCGCGTCCGATGGCGAAACGACCCGGAACGTAGAGCGGATGCGGAGGGAGCTCGCGAAGCTAAGAGACGTTGGCTCGCAAGTTTCGGATCCAGGGAACACCAACGTTGAAATGGCCCAACAACTATTTCCAGAGGGTCGACAGAAACGAGAACGGCACTTTCCTTCGATGACGGTTTGTGTTCCCGTGGCGGGCGACTCAGGCACCACGTCTCCTCGCGTCACGTTCACATGGGATCGCGACCTAACCGAAGAAGCGCGCGAGGTTCTTGATGGGCTGGCGGCGCGGTTGACTCGCTTGGGGCACTCCTCGTCCCTGGTATCGTGTCGAGTCGTGCGAGCTGTTCCCGATGCGAATCTGCTACCTTCTCCGACCGGCACCAACAACCTTCGCCATGTTCAGCGCGGCCAGCTTGCCGAACTTGAGCGCCGGTTTGCTAGTCACCAGGGCATCTTGCCGAGAGCGCTCCCTTACGTGGAAGTCCGGTACAGTGAAGCACAGCCTCGTGCTTCTACTACGGCCGAAGACGAGCCCAACACAGCGGGCGACTGGCTCGTATTCGAGTTCCTTCACGGCTCGCGCGCCTTTCCCGCCATGCGAACGGTCGAGGTCGCTACGGCCCTGCGGTCTGCGATATTCCGCTTCGCGGACGAGCCCATTCCCGAGGGACTCAGCGGCCACACGCCCGATGGACGTCCAACGTCAGAACCTCACGTTGCTTTTCTGCCTCTTCCGTTCGCTGGCCGGGCTCACGGTGACGGGCGGCTACTGGGGGTTGCCGTGTCGGTACCCAACGGCGTGAACCAAGCTACCCGCCACTCCTTGTATCGGGCCGTAGGGAAGTGGGAGCGCCAAGCCCGCGGCCGAGACCTCAAGTTGGTCTTCGGTCGTCAGGATGAAATTGGGTTGAGGAGGTTGCGGGGGCGTGGTTTGGCCACCCTGGGTCGCCATAGTTGGCGTGGCCCCAGTAGGCACTGGGCTTCGGTCACGCCGATTGCTCTGCCGCGACACCCCGGGAGACTTCGCGGCGGCACGTCATCGGCCCGGGCCAGAGCGTGGCTGGCCGCTGAGACTTCCGTTCGGGCGGCGGTCATGCATGTGGGTCTGCCGGAACCGTCGGGTGCGCAAGTCAGTCTCGCGCCATTCGTCACGGGCGTTCGAGCGACTCACGCATTTCCGCCCTTTCGTCAACCGGGCAAGGACCGGATGCCCGTGCGGCGGCAACTCGTGCACGCGGCGATCACCTTTGATCACGAAGTCCTCGGACCGCTGATGCTAGGTGCTGGCCGGTTTGTGGGACTGGGACTCATGTATCCGGTTAGAAGGCATGAAGCTGGAGGTGCCGGTCGGGACGGTGGCGATGAACAATAAGCCGTTGACAGCCGACCATTTTCCGGAGTTCTTCCGCCAACTCCACTGCCAAGAACCGTTTCCGTGGCAGAGACGACTGACGGAACAGGTGCTTCGGGACGGCCACTGGCCCGCGGTGATAGACCTTCCCACCGGAACCGGAAAGACAGCAGTCCTAGACACGGCTGTTTTTACTCTCGCCGCAAGGCCGGAGACATTCCCCCGGCGCGTCGTCTTTGTTATCGACCGCCGAATCGTGGTCGACCAGGTCTGCGAACGTGCGTTGCATATCGCCAAAGAGTTGAAGGTCGCTGATGCACCCCTCTTGGGGTCTGTAGGCAGGCGACTACGGGCACTGAGTGACGGGGGCAATGCCCTGGGCGTGGCTGCGTTGCGGGGTGGCATCCCCATCGACAACGCTTGGATTCGCCGACCCGATGAGCCGTGGGTACTGGTGTCGACCGTAGACCAGTTCGGGTCACGACTGCTGTTTCGCGGGTACGGCGCAGTGAGTCCACGAATGCGCCCAATACACGCTGGATTAGCGGGAAACGACTGCTTGGTAATACTGGACGAGGTACACCTGAGCGTCCCCTTCGCGGAAACCCTCGGCCAAGTACGCGCATTTGAGCCCGAGAACGAGCTTCCGAGACGTTTCGCCGTTGTCGAGATGTCTGCCACGCCGAGTAGGGCCGACGCCCGTCGATTCCAGCTAGATCCGATGGATGACCTAGAAGAATGCGCGGAGCTCGGCCGACGGGTTCGGACAAAGAAGGAAGCTGCGCTCATCGATGTCCAGAACCACAAGGTGATGCCCGCCCGAATTGTGAGAGAGGTGAAGTCGATGGCAACCTCCAAAACGGACTCCGGTGCGTCAAGTATCGGCATCGTCGTCAACCGCGTTCGGACAGCACGCGAGACCTTTGTTGCGCTCAAGGACGCGGGCTACGTTGCCTATTTGATTACCGGACGGATGCGGCCACTTGACCGGATCAAGGCCCTGAAGGAGATCGCACCCGCTGTCGATCCTAGCCGCGACCATGGTCCAGGGGAGACCACCGTAGTAGTCGCGACGCAGGCCATTGAAGTCGGTGCCGACTTCAGCTTCGACGCTCTCATTACCGAGTGCGCGGCAGTTGATAGCTTACGGCAGCGGTTCGGCCGTCTAGACCGACGCGGCACCTACTCCCAGCGGACCGGTCACGCCGCGCCAGCGGTGATTCTGGGGCCGAAATCTGTCGTTGCGGCAGAGAAGCCCGACCCAATCTACGGCGAGTCTACGAAGGTCACCTGGGAAGAGCTGGGTAATCGTGTTCGTGACGATCGTGTAGACGTCAGCCCCCTGGCCTTGGCCGACTTTCCGAAAGGAGCGACCGCGCCAAAAGACAAAGCACCTCTTCTTCTTCAGACGCATATGGACGCTTGGATTCAGACGAATCCCGAGCCCCTAGTGCAACCAAGGGTCGATTGGTTTCTTCATGGCATGGAATCCGCCGTCTCGCCGGAAGTGTCGATCGTATGGCGGAAGGACATGTCAACAGAAGTGCTACGGCTAGTTCCGCCACGTCAGTTGGAATATCTTCAGGTTCCACTAGGTGCCGCTAGGGCTTGGTTACGGGGAGAAGACGAGGCCGACATCAGTGACGTCCCATCGTCGTTCCCGGACGACGGCGGCGTCTCGTATGGGTCAAGTGCCCGGAGGTGCATTCGCTGGAAGGGGATGGACACCGACTTTACTCCCGTATCGGCCGACGGCCTTCGGCCGGGAGACGTCTTAGTTGTCGAGGCCACAGAAGGAGGCATACGGGCGGGCACCTGGGACCCAGAGTGCAAAGAGGATGTGCCCGACCTTGGCGACGAGGCACAGATTGCGCACCGTCGGCGGGCAACGTTACGACTAGAACCTGACCTCATCTCCCGCCTGGCACCTGACTGGCCATCCCCACCCAGACCTAGCGACGAGGTTGAGGCTGTTGATCCACGACGCGACCGGATCGACAAGTGGCTCAGGAGGCTGCGGCGAAAGTCAGATGCCGAGTCCGGTGTTTCGATCGCGACCGCGCTGGGAGAAAGATATGCGATCGATTCGGTCGGCACTGGGGATGACGCCTACTACATTCTGTCACAGCTACGCGTGGACGACGGGACTATGGACGGTTCCGACGAGTCCAACTCTATGCAAGGCAGCGGAGCTTCGTTGCGGTCCCACCTGGAAGGCGTTGCCCGGCGAGCGGGTGGATTTGCAGAAGCGCTTGGATTGCCTCTCGAACTTGTGGAGGACCTTCGCCTGGCCGGACAGCTTCACGATATTGGTAAAGTGGACTCTCGGTTTCAGGAACAGCTGGTGGGTGGCGATCCTGTCGAGTTGGCAATGCTTGAAGAACCGTTGGCCAAGTCGCGACCCGGAACAAGACGTGTCCGTCGGTACCCAACCGGAATGCGGCACGAGGTTGCAAGCTTGGCCATGGTCCAGTCAGACCAAGCGGTGCTGGACCAAGCTCATGACCCCGAGCTTGTTCTTCACCTCATTGGCACTCATCACGGCTACGGGCGTCCTCTGCTGCCAATACAAGAGGATATCCCGCCGCAGTTGCTACAACACACGTGGCGTGAGCACGTGTTGACAGCCGAGTCCAATTGGGTCGACACGTCGCTTGCTTCCGATATGGCGGACCGCTTCTGGCGCTTGGTCAAGAGGTACGGCTACTACGGCTTGACTTGGTTGGAGACGATTCTTCGCCTTGCCGACCATCGAGAGAGCGAGGCCGCATCAAGATGATGACCGACGGAATTCGGCTGGACGGCTTGGAGGGAACAAATCCCCTCGGGCACCTTGCGGCTCTAGGCATACAGGTTGTATTTGCCTGTGACGAAAGATCACCTTGCCTGTGGTGGACCGACGACGTCACGCCCCGGGCAGTGGTCGATGCCGACTTTGGTATAGATCGGATCGCGGAACGAGCAATGCAAGTATGTCGGGAGTGGCAGCACAGCAAAGCCATGAACCCGACAAGGAACGACGGTACATCGATGCCAAAGGCAGATTCGTTGAAGCTATCTCCCGATGATTTGCGTGAGTACCTAGGCCAGTGTCAAGATCATGCGAGACCACAGTTCCCACCAGCCGTAGTCGCAGAAGGCAGTGTCGATCGCGGTGGGGCAGCGAAACCATCGGACCTGTACTTTGCCGCAGGTCAAGTGGTCTTCTTGAGGGAAGCTCGCAAAATTCTAGGACACGTCACCCAAGATGATGTGGTTGCCGATCTTCGGGGGCCGTGGGCGTATCACAGCAAGCTTCCGTCCATGGGATGGGACATAGTGGACGACCGGGTCTATGCACTTCGGCCGGACGATCCATCGAAGGAAAAGAAGCAGACCAATCCCGGTGCTGAGGCACTTGCGATACTGGGGATGAGCCTCTATCCAGTGTTTGCCGATCGTAAAGCCGGCCGGGATCGGACGTTGACGCAGAGCTGCTCTGGCGACTGGAAACGAGGCCTATTCTCGTGGCCACTGTGGACGAGGCCGATGTCGCTCAATTCGGTACGATCAGTGCTTGCACAGATAGGGACGGACGCTGCCGGCGAGCAGAGAGGGGCAAGCTGGTTACGCTCGTGCTCTGTGCGTCAGGTCCTTACGTCCACGATCCGACGGTCTTCTCATGGAGGGTATGGTTCCTTTGGTCCCCCGAGAGTAACTTGGACCAATCCGTCCAACCCTGTTGGCTGGGACATGGCATGAGTCCCCAGAGCCCCACGGGAGCGCAGTCCCGGAGCCGATAGGAAACCGGAGGCAACCGCCATGGGGTAAGCCAGAACGACCAGCTCACTCTTCCCCTTCCCCCTCCTCCGGCGGACCACGGCCTTCCTCTGACGCCGGCCCGGATGGTCAACGAATGGACCTACTGCCCGCGCTTGGCGTACCTGGAGTGGGTCGAGGGCGAGTGGGCGGACAGCGCGGACACCGCCCAGGGGAAGAGGGCACACGCGCTCGTGGACAAGGGCGGCGGCAAGTTGCCCGCGCCGGACCAGCTGGACGAGGACAGAGCCAAGGCTCGCTCGGTCATGATGTCGTCGGACCGGCTTGGGGTCATCGCCAAGATGGACGTGGTGGAGGCGTCGGACGGAGTGGCCGTGCCCGTGGACTTCAAGAAGGGCAAGCGACCGCACGTGGCGGCCGGCGCCTACGACCCGGAACGGGTCCAGATTTGCGTGCAGGGCATGATCCTGGAGGACAACGGGTACCGTGTCGAGGAGGGGGCACTCTGGTACGTCGGGTCGAGGGAGAGGGTGCGGATCGAGCTGGACGACGAGCTGCGGCGCATGACGCTGGACGCGATCGCGGGGCTTCGGCTGGCCGCGTCGGCTCGCCGACGTCCCCCGCCCCTGGAGAACAGCCGGAAGTGTCCGCGGTGCTCGCTGGCGGGGATATGCCTGCCGGACGAGACCAACATGTTCCGCAAGGGATACCCCCCGCGCCCGCTGAACCCGGCGGACGACCCGGCCCTTCCCCTGCACGTGCAGGCGCCGGGGTCCAAGGTTCGCAAGCGAGGGGACTCGTTGCTGGTGGAGACGGAGGACGGCGTGCTTGAAGTGCCGATGATTCATGTCTCGCAGGTGTCCGTCTACGGACCGGTCTCGGTGACCACACCGGCCCTGCACGCGTTGATGCGGGCGGAGATTCCGGTGTCGTGGTTCTCGACGGGCAGCTGGTTCCTCGGGCACACGGTCGGCACTGGCCATGGGAACGTGGACGTTCGGCAGGCGCAGTACAGGACCGCGTTCGACTCAAGACGGAGCCTGGAGTTCGCCCGCTCCCTGGTGGCGGCAAAGGTTCGCAACTCTCGCACGATGCTGCGCCGCAACTGGCGACCGGAGCGCGGATCGGAAGACAAGACGGACGCGCTGACGGGGTTGAAGCGGATCGCCCGGAAGGCGCAGTTCGCCAAGGACGTGCCCGAGCTGCTGGGGATGGAGGGAGAGGCGGCGGCCGTCTACTTCGCCCACTTCGGGCGGATGATGGCGGAGGCGAAGTCCGGCCAGCTGGCGTTCTCCTTCGAGACGCGGAACCGTCGTCCTCCGACGGACCCCGTGAACGCTTGCCTTTCGCTGGCCTACGCCGTGCTGACGCGGGTCTTTGCGGTCGCGCTGTCCACTGTCGGCCTCGATCCGTACCTCGGGATGTACCACCGGCCTCGGCACGGTCGGCCGGCCCTGGCGCTGGACCTCATGGAGCCGTTTCGGCCCATCGTGGCCGATTCGTGCGTCATTCAAGTCATCAACAACGGCGAGGTGAGCCTTGCGGACTTCGTGTTCAACGGTCCGGCCTGCTCCCTCAAGCCCGGCGGCCGAAGGACGTTCCTGAAGGCGTTCGAGCGGCGCATGGACCAGGAGACCACGCATCCAGTCTTTGGGTACAGGGTGTCCATGCGGCGCATGATTGAAGTGCAGGCGCGGCTCTTGGCGCGACACTTTCAAGGCGAGGTGTCGCCCTATCCGCACTTCCTGCCGAGGTAGTCGCGATGGCAAAGGAACGTCTGTACGTGGTCGCGTACGACATCGCCGACCCCAAGAGGTGGCAGCGAGTCTTCTCGGCGATGAAGGGCTACGGGTACTGGTTGCAGTTGTCCGTCTTCCAGTGCAGACTAACGGGACGGCGACGGGCCGAGATGGCGACTCGGCTGAACGACATGATCGATTCGTCCGAGGACCACGTTCTGATCCTTGACATGGGACCGGCGGACAAGGTGGAACCGCTGGTCGAAAGCATGGGAAGGACCTACGAGGCTCCAAAGCGGCAGGCGACCGTTGTGTAGGCCGCGTCGCTGTCTGCCGTTGCCTGCGCGACCGCTCGGGCGCGGACGAAACGACCGACAGCGGTCGCAAACGCCGCCTCGCGTGTGGTTCCGCAGCCGTTTCTTGACAACACAGGTGTCCGGGCCGTACTGTCCGGTGCCCGCGGGGGCAAGCCGACCAGGGCCGCTCGCAAACGGGGCTGGAAGTTCTTGTCCTGGAAGGACTTGCGGGTAGGTGTCTCTTCCCCGGCCACCGAGCCGGGGCCTCATTGAAGCCCGCCCGGCCCACGGAGCCCCCACTCTTCCCCGGCCACCGAGCCGGGGCCTCGAAGCGCACCCTCTTCCCCGGCCACCGAGCCGGGGCCTCATTGAAGCGCCCGCGCCGGGGGAGACGCCGGGGAAGGGCGGGGCTCCTCTTCCCCGGCCACCGAGCCGGGGCCTCATTGAAGCGCGTCTCCGTTGCGCCGTCTCTATGCGGGAGGCTACCGGGCTCTTCCCCGGCCACCGAGCCGGGGCCTCATTGAAGCCCAGCCCCGCTCGTCTGCAATCCCAGCCGCCCTCTCTTCCCCGGCCACCGAGCCGGGGCCTCATTGAAGCCGCGCGGCGGGCATCAGCGGCTGATCGACCCATTCCGGTCTCTTCCCCGGCCACCGAGCCGGGGCCTCATTGAAGCCACTCGCCATGGAGCTTCCGGCCCGTGTCGGTCGTCGGTCTCTTCCCCGGCCACCGAGCCGGGGCCTCATTGAAGCCGGCGGGCGAGGCCCCGGAGGACCTTGCGGACGCCCCGGTGCTCTTCCCCGGCCACCGAGCCGGGGCCTCATTGAAGCATCTACGCCCGGAGGCTCGCCTTCCGCCGGGCGCGGTCTCTTCCCCGGCCACCGAGCCGGGGCCTCATTGAAGCCATGTCGAGGCTGGCCCACTTTCGCCACGTCCTCCCTCTTCCCCGGCCACCGAGCCGGGGCCTCATTGAAGCTCAACCTACAATCTAATGGTACCAAGATCGGGGCTCCTCTTCCCCGGCCACCGAGCCGGGGCCTCATTGAAGCGTCAATATTGCGGCCAGCGTCTCCGCGTTGCTTGCGCCTCTTCCCCGGCCACCGAGCCGGGGCCTCATTGAAGCAGGCAGGGGCTTTGGACCCCGCGACAGCACGGCAACTCTCTTCCCCGGCCACCGAGCCGGGGCCTCATTGAAGCACGGTGGCGCGCCGGTACCGCATCATGCGCTTCGCCCTCTCTTCCCCGGCCACCGAGCCGGGGCCTCATTGAAGCGGCTTTCTCCCGGCTTCGCCAGCCTCGACACGTAATGCTCTTCCCCGGCCACCGAGCCGGGGCCTCATTGAAGCGTCTTGTGCGTGCTCGCGTCGCTGCTCGGAGGCGTGAACTCTTCCCCGGCCACCGAGCCGGGGCCTCATTGAAGCGACGTCCATCGTCGCAAAGACCCTCAATCCGTTCGCATCTCTTCCCCGGCCACCGAGCCGGGGCCTCATTGAAGCGATGCGATGTGCCTGGCGTTTGCGATGGACAGCGCCGCTCTTCCCCGGCCACCGAGCCGGGGCCTCATTGAAGCCGGCTGGCGCTGGCCGTCGCAGGCGACACGGGCGGCGAGCCCTCTTCCCCGGCCACCGAGCCGGGGCCTCATTGAAGCGCCTCGACGATCTCGTCCGCGGCGGCGGCCAGCTCCTCTTCCCCGGCCACCGAGCCGGGGCCTCATTGAAGCTCCGGCGGCAAGCCGGAATCGATGACGACACGGAGACTCTTCCCCGGCCACCGAGCCGGGGCCTCATTGAAGCGGCCCGGGCGTAGTGGGCGGGCATCCGCGCCGACTTCCCTCTTCCCCGGCCACCGAGCCGGGGCCTCATTGAAGCGTCGGTGTCGCTGTCCAGCATCGCTTCGGCGAACGCGCCGGGCTCTTCCCCGGCCACCGAGCCGGGGCCTCATTGAAGCCTGGACGCGCAACGCCGACTCGCCGACGCCGACCGTCCTCTTCCCCGGCCACCGAGCCGGGGCCTCATTGAAGCCCGGCCCTATTGCCGACCGACCGACACTTCACTCCACTCTTCCCCGGCCACCGAGCCGGGGCCTCATTGAAGCAGTAGCTTCAGCACCAGGAACCCATTCATCTTCCATCCAGCTCTTCCCCGGCCACCGAGCCGGGGCCTCATTGAAGCGCCGGAAGTGACGTTGCCGCGCAACGCATTGCTTTCCCTCTTCCCCGGCCACCGAGCCGGGGCCTCATTGAAGCATGAGTTAGCGGGAAGGCTTTATGAGTTAGCGGGAAGCTCTTCCCCGGCCACCGAGCCGGGGCCTCATTGAAGCCGATATGCGGAAGTTATGGACGCTGGCGAATATCCTGTCTCTTCCCCGGCCACCGAGCCGGGGCCTCATTGAAGCCCGCCGACGTAGCGGATGACGTGGCGCGCAAGCTCGCCTCTCTTCCCCGGCCACCGAGCCGGGGCCTCATTGAAGCTCAACTACCTACCAACCGAATAGATACCGAAGTACGCTCTCTTCCCCGGCCACCGAGCCGGGGCCTCATTGAAGCTTGTACCGTAAGACAACGGTTGCGAACGTAAATACGCCTCTTCCCCGGCCACCGAGCCGGGGCCTCATTGAAGCCATTGTCGCCCCAAGACAAGGGCGAAGTTGGAAGCCCTCTTCCCCGGCCACCGAGCCGGGGCCTCATTGAAGCCCTACTCGTTCTATGTATGTACTACCGGGTTCTTCTTCTCTTCCCCGGCCACCGAGCCGGGGCCTCATTGAAGCGACCGCGCCCGACGAGGACGCCGGGCGGTGACCGCCCTCTTCCCCGGCCACCGAGCCGGGGCCTCATTGAAGCCCTTCCGGAAGACGAGGGGCTTCAACTTCCGAAGTCTCTTCCCCGGCCACCGAGCCGGGGCCTCATTGAAGCTCGCGATACAACTGGGCCCGGTCATCGTACGCGTCGCTCTTCCCCGGCCACCGAGCCGGGGCCTCATTGAAGCCGTCCGTCATCGTCTCCTCCTTGGTGGTCTGCGGCGCTCTTCCCCGGCCACCGAGCCGGGGCCTCATTGAAGTGGAATGGCCCCGATTTTGCGGACATCTCAGATTGGTCGGAAAGGAGGACGCACGATAGTGGAGAACCGCACCCGATACACGGCCGAGTACCGGCGGGACGTAGTCGGTATGGCGCACCGCACGGGTCTGTCGCCCGATGCGCTGGCCCGCGACCTCAAACCCTCGGCGGGAACGATCCGACGATGGATCAGGCAAGCCGAGCTTGACCATGGACAGCGGACCGACGGCATCACGACTCAGCAGCGGTCGGCAGAGCGTCAGCTGCGGAACGAAGTCCGGCGCCTCCGGCAGGAGCGCGACATCCTGCTTGCGGCGGCAACTTGGTTTCGCGGCGGAGCAAAGACCGCTCCACAAGACGCGTTCGTATTCATGAAGGCTCACAGCGAAGTCCTCCCCGTCCGCGCCATGTGTCGGTTGCTCAACTCTTCGCCAAGCGGCTACTACGCCTGGCTGAAACGGCCGCCGTCCGCTCGGGCACGTCGCGACGCCGTACTTCGGCAACAGATACACCTCATCTGGAGGAACAGCCGGCAAACGTACGGTCGCCGCCGAATCCACGCCGATCTGAAGGCACGGGGCGAGAAGGTGTCGCCGAAGCGCGTCGCCAGGCTCATGAGAGAAATGGGCATCAGCGGCTCCAGCGCACGGAGGAGGACAGCAACCCGGTCACGCCGCCGCCCGGCCGCTTGCCCGGCACCGGACTTGGTGAATCGGGATTTCCGAGCCGCGGGCCGTGACGAACTGTGGGTCGCCGACATCACCCAGGTGTCCACTGAGGCCGGGCGCCTCTATGTCGCCGTCGTTCTCGACGCCTGGAGCCGCTTGATCGTGGGTTGGGCTGCAGAGACCCACGTCCGATCCGAGCTGGTCGAGCGTGCGCTCGCCATGGCCGTCCGGCGTCGGTGCCCGATGGACGTCGTGCACCACTCCGATCGGGGGACGCAGTACGCCTCCCACGCATTCGGCCAACGCTGCCAGACCTCACGTGTCCGACTCTCCATGGGCACCCCGGGCAACCCCTACGACAACGCCATGTGCGAGAGCTTCTTTGCCACGCTGGCACGCGAGCTGCTGAGCCGACGCATCTTCTCGAACCCAGACACGGCCCGGAGAGCGATCGCCGACTTCGTCGAGTGCTTCTACAACCGTCGGCGACGTCACTCCGCCCTGGGCTACGACTCCCCCGCGGCATACGAAATCCGCCATGCGACGTAGGAGGCCGTGGCCAAGCTCTGGCCGGGTAGAGGTCAACGCGGACGGGTCCAGACACTGTTGTATCCCAATGGCTCGCAGGGAGCAACCGCAATGCCCGAGAGACGCCGTTCGACGACGACGGGGCGGCCAGCCGCGACGCCGGCCGCCTCCGCGTCGCGGGCCGTGACCTGCCAGAAGGGGTTCTCGAAGCGCACGGTGAAGTCGCGGGCCACGACCCGCGTGTCCGTCTCGGCGAAGAGGGCTTCAAGGTCGATGTCCTGAGGCAGCGGGGCGATGGACGGGCCGAGCTACTCCGCATTGGCTTCCTGCGCTCCACGAACCAGGAGCGATACCTGAAGCTAAAGGGGCGCGCCGTCCGAATTTCGGCCACTGGGATCACAACGCGAAACTTGTCCTGATGATCGTCTCCCAACTCATCGAGATGCATCAGTAATGCTTTGGCATAGTTCGTCGTGAGCACCAGTTCCTAGGTCTCACGATCACGATAGCCGCTATAGAGCGGAAAGATCTCGACAAATTTGCGTTCGGGCTTGGCTACCTTGGCTTCCAGCGCCCATCCGACATACACCTTATTGCTTGCAAGCGTTAACTCTACCAGCTGCGTTGGCTTCATGGAATCCAGGAAAACGGCTTCAAGGTAGTTGCCCGTGGTGCGCACCGCTCGCTCCGCCCCGCTATTCCTGTCATACAGCAGATTGATAACAACCGCTATGAGTGGACCGAGCACAAACGCGACAAACAATGTACCGGAATATGGAAGCGGCGCAAGTCATCCCAGTTCGCAAGTCGGCTTTCGAGAACATGCTTGTGCAGAATGCAATATACAAGAAGTCTGGCCAATACGAGGAGAATCAACCCCACAGCGGCAGACTCAAAAACCAACCTGTATCCGCTCTCGCGACCAATGGAAAATCGTGTGTAGTTGCAGTATCGTAGAAAGAGATAGCCGCTAACAAGCGGCACAAAGAAGAAACCAAACCCCATGTCACTGCTCCTTGTATCTTATGGTGATGCAGATCGTTTTGTCTGCTGTTATGACTGCCCCTGCGCGTCGACCGATGAAGGTGTCCGACTCCTTCTTCCCGCCAACGGTTGAACTCTCACCGCACCGGCAGCTTTGGCGATCATGTCACGCCCCTGCTTGCTCTGGAGGAATGCTCTGAACTCCTGCCGGTCTACAGAGTGTCCACCGTCCGTCGTGTGATGGATCGTCCATTCTGTGACCTTCTCCCTCCCATCTTTGGCCAATCTAGAGCCTCCTCTACATTTGGGATCTCTGGTGCGTGCGAGCCCTCCGGTGCGGCGGCACGCTGAATCATCGCCTCTCTCCGGTCACGTGTCAACTCCATCGGCGTCCGCAGCAGCCCCCGAGTCGGCGTAGCGATCGGTTGGGCCGTGGCGTGGAAAGCCTTCAACATGCATGCCGCCGCCCCCACCCCTCAATCGCCCCTGGGATACGAACCCAGAACCTTGAACGACGCGGCGGGCCGGGCAATGTCCGCAAGGGCGTCGTGGACGGCGGGGTCGGTCCGATGTCCTTCCACGTCCAGCAGGAAGTAGTAGCGGCCCGGGCTTCGCTTGTCGGGGCGGGACTCGATCTTGAGCATGTTGATCCGCCGCGACGCCAGCGCGCCCAGGGCGTTGTGAAGGATCCCGGGGCCGTCGTGGCTGAAGTCGAAGCAGACGGACGTCTTGTCGCGGCCCGTGGGCTCCGCGTCGGCGGCCGCCAAGACCACGAAGCGGGTCTGGTTGTTCGGAGCGTCCTCGATTCCGGACGCGGCGACTTCGGCGCCGAAGAGCTCGGCGGCGCGACGGCTGGACACGGCGGCTGCGGGCCGGTCGCTGCGCAGCATGTCCCCTACCGCGGCGGCGGTGCTGAGCGAAGCCGAGAACCCCGCCTCGGGGAAGCGCCGCCCCAAGTAGCCGCGGCACTGCGCCGTCGCCTGGGGATGGGAGAAGACCACGGCCACCTGGGCCGGGTCGGCGCCCGGAGGCAAGACCAGGCAATGGCGGATCGGGACAACGATCTCGCGCTTGATCTTCAGCGCCGTCTCGTGGATCAGAAGGTCGGTCGTCGAAGTGACGGCGCCCTCCAAGCTGTTCTCGATGGGCACGACCGCCTCGTCCGCCTCGCCGCCGCCCGCCGCCCGGATCGCCGCCGGGATGCTCCCGAAGGGCACCCGGCGAGCCTCCGGACCGTACCCAAGCGCCGCCTGCTCGCTGTACGTGCCCTCGGGGCCAAGGTAAGCAAGGGTGAAAGCCATGACGGGAAGAATCGCCTTGCGGTCTCGCATGTCAACAGTCTCGCGGGCTATCTTGCCGCCGCCCGAGCAGCCTGCCGGGGCCGAAGCGTGAACCAGCGCAGGAACGGAAGAGGCCGACATGGACCGGAAGTACGACGCCATCGTGATCGGAGCCGGGATCATCGGCGCTTCCGTTGGCTTCCACTTGGCGAAGGCGGGCCGCCGTACCCTGAACGTGGACAAGCGCGCCGCTGCCGGCTTCGGCTCCACGAGCAGCAGCTGCGCCATCGTTCGCTTCCACTACTCGACGCTCGAGGGCTGCGCCATGGCCCGGGAGAGCTACTTCCACTGGCTGGACTGGGGGCGCTGGCTGGGCGCGCCGGACGAGAAGGGCTTGGCAAAGTACGTCAACACCGGATGCTTGGTCGTCAAGAACGAGCGGAACGGCCGGCTGGCGCGCGTCATGCGCTGCCTGGACGAGCTCGGCGTCCCCTACGAGGAACTCACGGCGCGACAGACGGGCGAGCGCTTCCCGTGGCTCGACGCGGCCGCCTACGGTCCCCCGGTTCCCATCGACGACGAGCGCTTCGGACAACCGACGGGCGACGCAATAGACGGAGCCGTGTACCTGCCGGAGTCGGGCTACGTGGACGATCCGACGCTGGCTTGCCACAACCTGCAGCGCGCGTGCGAGCATCACGGCGGACGGTTCCGGTTCGGCGTCGAGGTCGTGGAGGTCCTTCGGGAGGCGGGACGGGTCGCCGGCGTGCGGCTGGCCGGGGGCGAAGAGATCGAAGCGCCGGTGGTGGTGAACGTCGCGGGTCCCCACTCGGGCGCGGTGAACGCCCTGGCCGGCGTGACGGGCGGCATGAACGTGGGAACCCGCCCCCTCAAGGTGGAGGTCTGCTACGTGCCGGCGCCGAAGGAAGTGGAGTACGAGCAGGTGGCGCCCCTGGTCTCCGACGGCGACGTGGGCTGCTACTCCAGGCCGACGACGGGCAACCACGTCGTCATCGGCTCCGAAGACCCGGAGTGCGACGCCCGCGCCTGGGTGGACGACCCCGACGACTACAATGCCAACTTCACCCGCCAGTGGGAGACCCAGGTCATGCGCGAGGCGCAGCGGATCAAGGGACTGGGAATCCCCGGGCAGCCCAGCGGCGTCGTGGACCTCTACGACGTGTCCGACGACTGGCTCCCCATCTACGACAAGTCCGACCTGCCCGGGTTCTACATGGCCGTGGGCACGTCGGGCAACCAGTTCAAGAACGCTCCGGTGGCGGGCCGCGCAATGGCCGAGCTGGTGGATGCGGTGGAGGCGGGCCGCGACCACGACGCCGACCCGCTGGCCGTCCCGCTGCCGCGCACGGGGCGCGTCTGCGACCTGGGCTTCTTCAGCCGCCGGCGGACCGCGAACTACGAGTCGTCGATGTCGGTGATCGGCTGACGGTCACGCCGGACGGGTTGGGGTGGGCGCCGCGTGGCGCCGAAGGCCGACGGTCGATGTCGATGATCGGCTGACGGTCACGCCGGACGGTTGGGGTGGGCGCCGCGTGGCGCCGAAGGCCGACGGTCGATGTCGGTGATCGGCTGACGGTCACGCCGGACGGAGCCGGGGGTTGACCTGTCGTTTCCGTTCCTTCATACTCCGTCGCCTTCGTTCTAGTTGAGAACGATTCTCATTTTCATCGAGAAGGTAGATCGCCAGTGTCGGAGTCGAAACGGTCCAGCCGCCGGTGCGTCGCCCGGCGTCCCGCAGCCCTGCTCGCCGCCTTCGGAGCCCTTTCGGCAGGCGCCTGCGTCAGTGCGCCCATCGTCGAACGGCCGGTTTCCGCAGCCGGCGACGGCCCCGCAATCGGCGTGCTCGTCATGGCACACGGCGGCGGGGCCGAGTGGAACGCCGCAGTCGCCGAAGCGGTCGCTCCGCTCCGAGACCGCATCCCCCTCGTCCTGGCCCTTGGCATGGCGGACCCCCGCACGCTCCAGGCGGGACTGGACAGCCTTGCGGCACAAGGCGCGAGCAACGTGGCCGTGATCCGTCTCTTCCTGTCCGGGGCTTCGTTTCTGCACCAGACCGAGTACCTCTTCGGGCTGCGCTCCGATCCGCCTCCCTGGGGGATGATCGGACACCGCATGACCGCCGGAACCGACCTTCGGCCGCTGGCCACGGAGGCAAGGGTCCTCGTGGACCCCGACGGCTTGGCAGGCTCCAGGGCGGCCACGGGAATCTTGGAGCAACGGGCAGAGGCGGCGGCCTCCGAACGAGACGCCGGGCTGCTTCTGCTGGCCCACGGCATGGGCGCAGAGGACGAGAACGACCGGCTCCTCGCCGCCATGGAACGCACCGCGGAGAAGCTGCGGACGGCCGGGCATCCGGAGGTTCGCGTCGCCGCCCTGCGGGAGGACTGGGCCGAGGCCAGGACGGCGGCGGAACGGAGCATCCGAGCAGCCGTGGACGAGATGCGGAAGAGGCACGGTCGGGTCGTCGTGCTGCCCTACCGTCTCCACGGCTTCGGCCCCTACGCAAAGGTGCTCCGGGGGCTCGCCTACGACAGCGGTCCCGCTCTCCTTCCCCATCCCTTGATCACCGAGTGGGTCGCCGAACGGGCCACGGAGCGCTTCTGCTCTGCCGGCCTGCCGTCGCCGCTCGCTTCCTGCGCCCTTTCCGCCAATCCGGCACGGGGGCGCGAGCCAACCTTCTGAACCGAGGGTCTTCAAGACCATGCGCAATAGCATCCAGTACCCCTGCTACGTCGCGGCCATGGCCGCCGCGACGGTGATCTCTCTCGTTCCCGCCGCCTGCGAGGACACGGTGGCCACGCCGGACGAAGTCTTCGAGGAAGGCACGATCACGATCGACGCCTCCTCCCTCGACGGCCCCGCCTACCTGAGCTTGGCCGACGGCGGAACGCTGACGAACTCCCCCGACGCCGCTTCCACGGCGTGGCACATGAGCTTCCGACGCTTCGCCGTGCGCCTCAACGGCGGAGTCAGCGGACCGGGTTCGGTCGCGGGCGCCAACCTGGGCAACAACGCCATGCTGACCCAGGAAGAGGTGGCGGCTCTCGACGAGGCCGACGGCGACAGCGCGTTCCAGGCGGTCACGGCGGACGACATTGCCGGCGCGACCTTCGTGGAAGACGACGTGGTGCCCGACCCCGGCGCCAGCTGGTTCCGGTTCGACGGGCGGGCGGGCACGGTGGTGGCCAACCCCGGGGCGGCGTGGAAGGTGCAGGAGGGATCGGGCCGGGGTCACGCGGTCTTCCGTGTCGCGGAGCTGACGATGCAGGGGCAGAGGCCCGTCGGGCTCGTCGTGGAACATCGGCGGCAGGACCCGGGCGGCGCCCTGGGCAACCCCCGGACCGTTGCGGTGGACCTGACGCGGGGACCCGGATACGTCGCTCTCGCCGAAGGCCGGGCGCTTGGTCCCGGACAGGTGCAGGGCCCGAACGCCTGCGCGTGGGACCTCGGGGCGACGCCGGCGCTGGCAATCGAGGTCAACGCCGATTGCGGAGCGGGCACCTTTCCCCTTGCCGCCACCGAGGACTTCACGGCCCTGACGACAGCCGCCGACGCGCCCAAGTACGGAGGCTTCCTGTCCGCCGTCGGCGGGGCGTTCCCGGCGACCGTGGAAGACGCGAGCGGGACCTTCTGGTACAACATCAACGGCGGCAACCGGCTCTGGCCGACCTACAACGTCTTCCTGGTGCGGACCGACCAAGAGGTCTACAAGGTCCAGGTCGTCGGCTACTACTCCGCAGGCGGCGAGTCGGGCTTCCCCACCGTGAGGTTCCTGCGACTCCGGTGACTGGAGTCGGCCCAGACCGTCTTCGCGCAGGGCCGGGCCCAGACCGTCTTCGCGCAGGACGGGAGCAAGGCTCTCTCGCACGCGGCGGGGGGCTTCGCTGGATCGCCCTCGCCGGTGTCGGGGCGGCGGCTTGGGCGGGCGCCGTCGCTCCCGTCCGCGGCCTCGAGCAGCGACGGGCGGAGGCGGAGGAGGTCCGTGGCCTCGAGCAGCGACAGGCGTCGGCGGAGGGGGTTCGCGGCAGGGTGACGGAGGCAGAGACGGGCACTCCGGTTCCCGGCGCCTTGGTGGCGTGGATCGGGCCCGGAGCCCGCTCGGCCGAAGCGATCGCGGACGACGGCGGCTGGTTCGAGCCGGAAGCGTCGTGGGGACCCGGCGGAAGCGTCGAGGTTTCAGCGCTGGGATATCGAACCCGGGCGCTGCCCCGGCAAGACGCGGAGGCGCTGGAGTGGCGGATCGTCCTCGTTCGCGACCCTCTTGCGCTGGACGAGATCGTCGTCACCGCCGACGGCCGCCGTCGGCGCCGCTCCGAAGTCGCCCTGCACGTAGAAAGCGTCGGCGCCGCCGAGATCCGCGCCGCCGGCGCAGCGTCCGCCGACCGACTCCTGGCACGGTTGCCGGGCTTGCAGGTGACCGGGGGAACTCCGACGGGCTCCAGCATCTCGATCCGGGGCATCGGTGGGCCGCGGGTGCTGGTGCTGGTGGACGGGCAGCCGGCCGGCGGCGCGTTGATCGAGAACCGGGACTTGAGCCGCGTGTCGATGACCGGAGTCGCTCGGATCGAGGTGGTGAAGGGTCCACTGTCTTCCGTTTACGGCTCCGACGCCGTGGGAGGCGTGGTGAACGTCGTCACAAGCGCGCCGGCGCCGGGCTTTCGCGTGGACGCACGCGCGTCGTCGGGCGGCGCGGGCCGACTCGAGGCGGAAGCGACAGCCAGCGGGGGCGGTCGGCCGACCCCGGGCAGCAGCCTCGCCTACCGAGTGAGCGGAAGCTGGCGGCAGGAGGACCGGGTGGCGGGCGTCGTCGACCGGGAAAGCGCCTTCGCCCGGGTGTGGGACCTTCGGTCGAGCATCCGGTTCGCCGCCGAAAGGTGGGTGGTGCGCGGCGACGCGAGCCTCCTCCGCGAGCGACAGCGGTGGCCTGTGGGCGCCGGCTTCTCGGGCTTCAACGACAACACCGGAGTCGCCGGGTGGATCGAAGCCCGACGCCGGACGGACCGGGGCGAGTGGACGGGGCGAGTCTTCGCTCACGACTACGACCACCTCTACCGCAGCGCTCGGGGCGATGCGCCGATCGCCGGGAGCGGCGCTCCCGAGCAGCAGGAACGCCTGGCCAAGGCGACGGCGGCCTACTCGGCGACATGGGGCGACCATCGCTTCGACGCCGGCGTGGAGGGCGCCCTTCGGGGGATCCGCTCGCCGGAGAAGCTGCTCGAGGACCGGGCGGAGGACCGGCAGGTCGAGCTGTACGTGCAGGACGCCTGGCGGTTGAGCGGCCCGGAGCGGTCGGCGGCCGGGACCGTCGCGGCCGGGAGGGCGACGGTGCTGACCGCAGGCGCGCGAATCACCCGGAACAGCCGCTGGGGCTCCACCGCTTCCCCTTCCCTGGGGGCCGTCGCAGCGGTGGGGGACCGGGTCCTGGTGCGGGGCGCGGTGGCTCGCGGCTTCCGCGCGCCGTCGTTCAAGGAGCTGGCGTGGAACTTCGTGAACCTGGGCGGCGGGTACGTGCTTCGGGGCTTTGCCGACTTGGAGCCCGAGCGGTCGTGGAACCTCTCCGGGGGCGTGGAGTGGCAGCCGCTTCCAGACGTTCGGGGTGGCGTCGAGTTCTTCGCCAACCGGATCGAGAACCTGATCGAATCGGGGCTCGTGGGACACGCGCCCAGCGGGCTGGCGATCTATTCGCCGCGCAACGTGGCCGATGCCGTAACCCGAGGCTTCGAGCTCGACTTGCGCGCCGTTGCGGGCGCCGGCGAGTTCGTCGCCGCCTACGCCTACTTGGACGCGCGCTCCCTTCGACCCGACCTTCCGCTGGACCGGCAGGCCAAGCACTCGGCTCGCGTTCGGGCCGCGTGGACCGCCGGACGCCTCCAGTTGGACGCGACGGGCCACCTGACCGGCAGCGCCCCGATCGTCGGCGTCGGCCCAGAGAGCGCGTTCGAGCGCGTCGGCACCCAAGGGCGGTTCGCGGCCCTGGACTTGGCCGCGGCCCTGGAGATCGGCGGCGGGCACTTCGCCCTGATCGCCGGAGTGGACAACGTCTTCAACGCGCAGCCCGACGGCTGGCAGGGCTTCGTCGAGCGCCGCTTCCGCGTGTCCGGCGAGGTCGGACAATCGTTCGGGCGGACGGCGGCGCGGGCCCGCGAGCCGTCGGGAGGCTGATCTCAGCTGGGCCCCGGCGCGGGTCACTGGCGGCCGAAGAGTTCCTCCACAAGGTCTAGCTTGTCCTGGACTTCGCGGGAGATCATCTCCGCTAGGCTAAAGGCTCGAAGTCCTCCCCACTCATCGGCTCGCAGCCGACCCAGCGGCCGCTTAGTTCGATCAAAAGGCGCTGGCTGGACGGTGCCGGTACGTCGTTGATGCGGACGACAGCGGCCCGATACGTATCGCTGACATTCGTAGGCGGGGTGTCCTCGACAAGATCGGACGACACGCGACTCCCCTCGATTAGGTCCGCGACAAGGTACCGAGGCGTCCACCCAAGCAAGCCGCCATCTCTCGACCGAACTTGCACCGCCTCACCGGTTTCCGGATTGTCGAATTCCACAAACATGTCGAGAGCCTCGCCCGGACTCAATGCAGCAATCCGGGTTTCGCTGTCGGACACGTGCCGCCAGCCATGCAGGAAGAAGCGACAACTAAACTTGCTGTCGGCGTCGGGCGTGATCTTGGGGAACACCTCGTAGGTGTCGGTTATTCGACTGCCCCCGTTGACCGACAGTATCTCGAAGGGCTCTGCGTTCCCTTGGAGACCATGATTCGCAAGGTACTCCAGGCGATCAGGTCTTCCTCGCGCCATGACTCGATTTCCAAACACCCCGAACAAAGCCGTGGACTGATACTCCCGCCATAGGTCGGGAAACTCCAGCAACGGCGGAAAACCACTGTCCGCCTGCGCCCGAAGCGCCCCCCGAATGTATCGAAATCGATGCATCGGCGTCGGATCGATGTCCAGCCGGCCCACCGGAAACCACCGTCGGCTGGTACCCCGTTTGTCCTGCCATGCCAGGAAGAGAGTTCGCTGGCTCACAGCGACAGTGCCCTCAGCTTACCCTGACTGCATCTCAGTACCCCGCATGCGAACCTGCGGGCGGTCGCCGTCATCCAGGAGGGGGGTACTCTCCCGACGATGTGCTGCCACGCATCGGGAGATACGGCAGCAACCTTCACAAGGGCAGGCGCAAAGACGTTCTTCCATGCTTCCGATGCCCGTCGCACCAGCTCCATAGGACTGGGCCCGCGACTGGCGTCAGCCGACCAGTAGATCGCGCCACGTCCCTTGGACAAGTAGTTGCTCAAGCGGTCTTCATTGAGCAGCTGTTCGCGACGAGCGTCCGTCAGCTCCCGGCCAAGCGAAGATGCATGATCAAACGACGGTGCCACCGCCACTTCCATGCAGGGACGGTCGTTAGCTGATGACGACGCAAGAACGCCCCAGTTCTCATGATGGCGATCCGTGTTTCCGATAAGCGCGTCGAGGATCAGATAGCTCGCCAGGGTCGTGCGTGCCGTCAGTCTGCCAGACACACGAAAGACTTCGTCTACCGCGGCAAAGATGTTCGCCAGTGTATGCTCTGGCTGATGATATGTTCGGTCTGGATTGTAGTCGTCAATCGCTCTGCGCAGCAGTTCATTGCCGTGGCGGAGAACCTTGTTGTCGGTGGTGAAGTCCTTCGTTACGGATCCCCTTACTCCGTCGTATACGGCCAAGTCCACTTCCGCGTGGCACACACCAATTTCGCTGGCCACTTCGGCGGCGATCTTCTCCGCCCAGTGCTCGCCGGTATTGGGGCGTGGATGTTTGAAGAGCAACCGGTCGCCCGTTGTCGGATCGCGGTACCAGATCTTCCTCTTGGCTCCCATGGGTTCCGGCTTGATGGCCCAGGCCGGCGTCACTTCGACGACCCGATACGGCTCGGCAGTCATGCACACCTCACGAGATCACGCCCAGCCCCAGCGCCTGGACGCGGCGGTTGAACTCGGCCAGATCGTCGCCCAGGAGGGACTCCAGCTCGTCGCGGATGCGCAGGAGACGCTCCCGCAGCACGGCGTGGACCTCGCCCTGCTGGTCCGTGGGCGGGAAGTCGCCCACCGACACCGTAGCGAAGAGGTAGCCCAGGCGCTCGATCACGCGGGTCGGGTAGCGGATGCCGTCCTGGCCGGTCCCCGTGGCCCGCATCTGGAAGAGTCCCTGCTCCGCCGCGATCAGCCGTTCGTCCAGCGAGTCGGCGGCGGCGGCCAAGGCGCTCGAGGCGTCGTCGTCCCGGTCTTCCAGCACCGCCTTGGCGTCCCGCAGCTGGCGGCGCACCCACTCCACCCGGTTGACCAGCTCGGCGGCGGTCTCGTAGTCGGCGCGGAGCGCCTCCAGCATGGCCTGCTGGACCCGGATGTCGGCCAGCGTCCCTTCGGAGTGGGGGTCCTTGCGAACTTCCAGGGTCTGGACAAGGGCGCCCCCGGCCAGGAGTTCGTCGCCCGAAGGCTCGTCCCCGGCGGACTCGATGCTCGATCCTTCGCCGGAGTCGTCGCCGGCCGGCTCCCCCGCCCCGCCGATCTTCAGCGCGACCTCGTACTCCCCCGGCGGCTGGAGGATCACCGCCGCACCCTGGCCCGGCCCGCCCAGCACGCCCGGCAAGGGCCGCCAGCGCTCGGGCCCCAAGTCGATGTCGTCGGCGTACAGGGGCTTGGTGCGCAACTTGATCTCGGTGGCCGGCTCGCCGTTCAGGTCCCACCACACTCGGTTCACGCCCGCTTGGCCCGTGCCCTCCAGCGTCCGCACCACGTCCCCCTGGGCGTTCGCGATCTCGATCTTCACGCTGTCTTCGGTCTCCTGGGCGAGCCAATAGCTGATCGAGGCGCCGTAGGGCGGGTTCTCGCCGTCGGACTGGTCGTCGAACATGGCGAAGGGCTCGGACACCGGACGGAAGCGGTACGCGGGCCGGGGAGCGAAAAGGTGCGCGGGCGCGGCGGCGACTTCCGCCGTCAGCTGCTGGAGGGGCGTCACGTCGTCCAGTATCCAGAAGCCGCGGCCGTAGGTGCCGATCACCAGGTCGTTGAAGTGCTCCTGCACGACGAGCCCGTACATGGGCGCGCGCGGCATGTTGGTGTGGAGCGACTGCCAGCGGTCCCCGTCGTCGAACGACACGTACAGCGACGCCTCGGTCCCCAGGTAGAGAAGGCCGGGGCGCACCGGGTCCTCGTGGATGCTCCGGGTGTAGCTGAGCACGCCGTCGTCGATGCCGTCGGTGATCGGGGTCCAGCTCTCGCCGTAGTCGTCGGTGCGGTAGGCGCGGGCGTCGAAGTCGCCCACCTGATGATGCTCGACCACCATGTACGCCTTGCCGGGCGCGAACCTGGAGGCGTCGATCCCCCGCACCACGCCGTCGGGCGGCAGGTCGGGAATGTTCTCGGTGACGTTGGTCCAGGTCGCGCCGCCGTCGCGGCTCACGTGCATCAGGCCGTCGTTGGTGCCGGCCCAGAAGACGCCGGGCTCCAGGGGCGACTCGTCGAAGGCGTAGATCACGCAACAGTACTCGACGCCGATGTTGTCGGGCGTGAGGCCGCCGCTGATCCCCATGCGCTCCCGGTTGTTCGTGGTAAGGTCGGGGCTGATCTCCTCCCAGCTTTGGCCGCCGTTGGTGGTGCGGTGGACGTGCTGGCTGGTCACGTAGACGGTGTTGTTGTCGTGGGGCGAAATCAGCAACGGGAAGGTCCATTGGAAGCGGTAGCGCAGGCTGTCGGCTGGCTGGCCGATCGTGGACTCGGGCCACACCTCGACTTCGCGATACTGGCGCGTCCGAGCGTCCCAGCGAGACACGATGCCGCCCCCGCCTCCGGCCCCCGACGCGCTCGACCAGACGATGTTGTGGTCCGTCGGGTCCGGCGTGGCGAACCCCGACTCGCCGCCGCCCACCGTCTGCCACATGCCCCGGGGGATGCCGCCCAGGAAGAGGCCGCCCGTGCGGCTGTTGCTCGGCCCGCGAGTCGAAGGACCGTCCTGACGGTTGCCCATGACGTGGTACGGCACCGCGTTGTCCACAGTCACGTGGTACATCTGCGCGATCGGCAGCTGCTGGCGGTACCAGGTCTTGCCCCGGTTGCGGGAGATGGCGACGCCGCCGTCGCCGGCCACGATCTGCCGGTCGCCGTTCTGCGGATCGATCCACATGTCGTGGTGGTCCCATACCGGCCCTTGCAGGAACGGCGCCGCCGTGGACGTGACGCCGCCGTCCAGGGTGGTGCTGTACGCCGCCGCCAGGAAGTAGGCTTCGTCGGCGTCGTCGGGGTTGGCCTCGCAGCGCGTGTAGTAGGCGGTGCGGCCGGCCAAGTCGCGGTCGTAGCTGGTGAGCGCCCACTGGCGGCCGCCGTCGTCGGAGCGCCACAGCTCGCCGCCGTCGGTGTCGCCGCCTTCCCAGGGCACGGCGTCGCCCGTCTCGATCAGGGCGTAGATGCGGCCCGGGTCGTCGGCGCTCATGCACAGCGCGATCTTGCCGATCTCGCGGGTGGGCAGGCCGTTCCCCTCCAGCCGCGTCCAGGTGGCGCCGCCGTCGCGGGAGACGTGGACGGCGCTGCCGGGGCCGCCCGAGGTGCGCGTCCAGGTGCGGATCGCGATCTGCCACGTCCCAGCGAAGAGGGTGCGGGGGTTGGACGGGTCCATCACCAGGTCGCTGGCGCCGGTCTCCTCGTCCACGAAGAGGACGTGCTCCCAGGTGGCGCCGCCGTCCAGCGTGCGGTAGACGCCCCGCTCGGGCTGGGGCGCGTAGCCGTGCCCGATCGCCGCCGCGTACACGATGTCGGGGTTGGTCGGGTGCACGATGATCCGGCTGATCCGCCCCGTGCCCTCCAGTCCCATGTGGGTCCACGTGTCGCCGGCGTCCAGCGACTTCCAGACGCCGTTGCCGATCGAGACGTTGGAGCGGATGAACGGCTCGCCGGTTCCGGCCCACACGATGTTCGGGTCGGACGGCGCGACCTCCACTTCCCCGATGGCGTGCACCGGCTGGTCGTCGAAGACGGGCCGCCAGTTGACGCCCCCGTCCTCCGTCTTCCAGAGCCCGCCCGACGCCGCGCCCGCATAGTACGTCAGCGGATCGCCGGCCACCCCCGCCACCGACGTGACTCGGTTCCCCACCGGCCCGATGTGACGGAACTTCATCGCCTGAAGCGCGGAGGTGGGGACTTCCTGGGCGGTCGCGGGCTCGGCGACCGGGGGCGGACGAAGGACGGCGCCAAGGACCAAGCCGGCGGCGACGACGAGGGAGCGGACGCGCATGAGGACTCCTCCTGGGTTGTGGCGGGCGCTGGGCGCGACGGGCGGCTCGGGTTCCAGCGCACCGAACCCCAAAGCTACGTTCCCAGCCTCGGGCGCGTCCATACGCCGCGCGGTGGCTTCGCGGCCACCAAGTTGCGTTGGGTCGACGGGGCTCGACGCATCCATGCGGCTACGCCGGCCCCGTTCGTCGGCGAGCGTCGGGGTCGCCGCCCGACCCGGGGCCGCCATCCGCCAACCGTCGCACGCCGTCCTGAAAGGCCTTGAAGCTGGGCGACCGGTTTCGCTCCGGCTTCATCAACGGACCGATCTTCTCGGCCCATTGGCACTTCGCCTGCCCGGCGGCCGGCCAGCCGGCCCTCTTGACCTCGGCCGACCCGCCCGCGTGCACGGCATTGGCAAGCAACAGTCCCTGTCGTCCAGGTCGACCACCACAACCATGGCCGACGAGTCACGTGACAAGCTGTTCCCGTATCCCCGCATGATCCTGGGTAGCTGTTGCAACAAGATTCGACTGGACGGATCGCTTTGTCCGTGCAAGCCTCTGGGCAAGCGTCCCAGGCCCTTGTAGCTGTGCGTCCTCCACGAGTGGTTGTCTCCGTTCCCGCCCAAGACCGCCCGCAACACGTTGTCGACCACGATGCTTCCGGATCTGTCTTCCACCAGCACCTCGAAGTGCATCGCCCGATTCCCTCAGTCCAGATAGTCGCTGTACCAAAGACTGCCGAGCGGAAGGCCCTCGTTCACCATTGACTCGACGACGGCGTCGTCGCTCGCCCGACGGATCGTCGCAAATCCGCCGGTCCCCTTCTCGAGGATCCACGTTTCCTTCGGGCTGAGCGCATCAACGAGGTAGGGCTGGTGCGTAGTGACAAAGATCTGAGGTGCGTTTCGCCTCCTCGTCGCCTGATCTCGAAACTCGTGCACAAGAACCTCGAGCAAACGGTGATACAGTCCGTTTTCTGGCTCCTCGACGCAGATGAAGGGCGGTGGCGCGGGGTCCTCCAGCATGAGCAAGTAGGCGAACAACTTCAGGGTTCCGTCGGACACCTGTTGCGCGTAGAAGGGCTCTTGGAATCCCTTGTCGTTGAACCGAAGAAGCAGACGTCCATCCGGGCTGCGGTCGGTGTCGATCTTCTCGACGCCAGGCACCCTCTCGGCAATCCTCCTGAGGACACCCTTGAACCGCGCCGAATGTTGGCGTTCCATGAACTGAACCACATTGCCCAGGTTGTCGCCGTGGACGCTCAGATGCCTCTGCGGTCCAGCCAGTGGCAGGCTGCGGGCAGCATCTGGAGCAAAATAGCTTAGGTACCAACCCTCAACGAACTGCCGAAATGACGAAATGCGGGGATGTCGCTTAAGCGCACCAAGGGTCGCGATGCCCAATCTGCGACTGTCGTCGAGCGCCACTTCTTCCCTCGCGGCGCTTTCCTCGACTGTACCGCCCTTGTCGGGATCCGAACCGCCTAGCAAGCTGTCCACCTCAAACCCTGGCACCTCTTCCAGGCCGGGCGCATCTCCCTTCCAAGCCACGCCCCTGCCGTCGCTCAGCATCAAAAACGAGAACGGCCGACCGTGTCTTTGGCCTTTGCGCCGCTGCCTGAGGCGCTCGCTCGAGACGTAGGGACGACCGGACCGATCGCTGTCGATGGCAAGCTCATAGGTGATGGGACGAGCCCCGGAGTCCTGTCGATAGTAGACCTCGAACTCTATCGGCCCTACGCTCCCCTGGGACAAGATGCGCCGAAAGCCGCCGCGGCCACGTGCGTCGCATGCTGCCTCGACACCCAGCTTTAGGCAGTCCGCCAGAAATCCAAAGGCGTCGAACAACGAGCTCTTTCCGACTCCGTTCTTGCCGATGACCGCCGTCAGCGGAGTCAGCGGATCGACCTTCTGAGTGTTCCACAACTTGCCGAGCGTGACGTCTCGGAGAACCCGGTAGTTGGTGACTCTGATTCCTTCGATCTTGGCCATTCAGCCGGTCCCTACGCCTGGACGTCGTTCCGCGAAGCCACGGCCCTCCAGATGAGATGCTCGGGACCGTGACGGGAACGATGGGAGCGAAAGGGGATCGGGTCAAGGGCGCGTCGACTGACTACTCCAGCGCGAGCCAAGTACAGCCGGCAGTGTCGATCCGGTAGGGGCGCACATGGGTCTCCAGCCCGTCGTCCGATTCGTCGAGGCGACGATGGACAGACCTCATCAGCCCGAGCCGTGGTCGTGGTCGCGGCGGCCCTGGTGGAAGACGACGTGCAGCAGAGTGCCGGCGACGAACGAGTGGTAGAGCACGACGCCAGGGCGGGCGCTCGCCACGACGTCGCCGGCGGCCAAGTAGCCGACCACGGTGGCCACGGGGATCGTCGCGACGGCCAGGGCCGCCAGCACCGGTCCGTGACGGGGGCGCACCAGCCACCAGATCACCAGGCCCACCAGGATCCGGTGGATCGCGATGTTGGCGGCAAGGGCGTCGTAGCCGGGCGTGGTCGCGGTGATTTGCACAAAAAAGATCACGGCGACGACAATGGTGTCCGCGGCCAAGGCCGTCCCCTCCAGCAGAGCGTGGAGCCCGATGCCCAGGAGGGTGGCCACGATGGCCGCGTCGTCGGTGCGCGCAGCGAACTTGTGGGCCGCGAGGCGGTGGAGCACGCGCTCCGTCGCCGTTACGGCGCCCAATCCCAGCAAGACCGCCACCACCGGCAGCGGCGAACCTTGGTCCCAGGCTCTGGGAAGGACCTGCCAAGCCACCAGAAGGGGCACGCCGACATACACGGACATGTCCACCGCCCTCGCCATGCGGGGGCGCTCGTGGAGCCAAGCGTAGAGCAGCACGCCCGCCGCCGGCGAGGCGGCGCCCAGGATCAGCGCCCAAGGCATGGACAAGCCTGCGCCGGAGCGGCGGACGTGCTGCGGTGTTGCGGCGTCAGGAAGAGTGGTTCCTGATCAGCTGTGGGCTTCGACGTGGATGTGCACGGCCGTGGTGGTGAAGTCCGAGTGCCCCGAGCCGACGGTACCGTGCATGAGCTTGAATACTACGTCGGTCTCGCCCTCGACCTTGCCGTCGAAGTGGCCCGTGAAGCTGCCTGGGGCGGGTTCGTGGTGGAACTCCGCGATGTCCGTGTCTTCCACGTCGACCTCGAGGTAGAGGTCGTCGTCGATCGGGATCGGATCGCCGTCGTGATCCACGAACCGGACTTCGACCATGCCGCTCTCGCCGATCTCGACCTCCAGCTCGCCGGTCCAGGACTGCGCGTCGCCGTCGTAGCGGGCGACCACGGTGCCGTCCAAGAGCACATGGACGCCTTCGGGCTCGGCGTGGTCGTCGTCGGGCTCGGTCGGGTCGTCGCTGCACGCGGCAGCGAAGGCGACGATGGCGGCGAGGGCCGCGACGCCGAAGCGGTTCGTCCAGGTCTTCCTCATTCTGCGTTCTCCTCTTTTGGTGCGTGAGTGGTGCGTGGGTAGAAGCGAGTTGGGTGCTGCACTTGCGACGCGCGAGGTCAGAAGACCACGCGGTAGGCAAGCGAAAGTCCCCTCCCGGCCTCGGGCATGATCTCCTTGACCCGGGAGAGGTGGTTTCGGTAGGTCTGGTTGGTTGCGTTGCGCAGGTTGGCCGTGATCACGTGCAGGCGACCCGCCAGCGTGACGCGGACGCCGGCGGCGGCGTGAAGGACGACGTACCCGTCGGTGGGCGTTTCGAATTCGTCCACCCGGTCCTGTCTGGCGGCGAACTCGGTCTCGCCGCGGACGAACCAAGCGGGATGCTCGTGCTCGACTCCGGCCCGCCCCTGAAGCGGGGGGATGAGCGGGAGCGGCCGTCCGGTGTCCTCCAGTTCGCCCCGCACGTAGGAAGCGGCGCCGTGGACGGCCCAGCCCCGGCCCAGGTCCCACTCCGCCGCGGCCTCGAACCCGGCCATCACGGCGTCGTTGCCCTGGTACTGGTAGATCGGCAGCTGCACGCGGCTCGTCTCGCCTGTTCGCGTCCCGTAGACGTAGCCCGAGATCGCGTTGTAGAACCCCGTGACCTCGGCGCGCAGCCGCTCTCCGCCGTAGCGGACGAAGAGGTCCGTCGCGTTGCCGGTCTCGGCTTCCAGGGAGGGGTTGCCGACCTCGAAGTAGTAGGCCGCCAAGTGCGGTCCCTCCGAGTAGAGCTCGTTGACGTCCGGCGTGCGGAAGGCGCGACCGGCGGTCGCCCCCACGACCACGCCCGAGCCCGCGCGGTACATGATCCCGAGCGACCCGGACATGGCCCGGAAGGCTCGGTCTCGGATGTGCCCGATCTCGGAGTGCGGGTCGTCCCGGAGCGGGTCGGCGCTGGTCCAGTCGTAGCGCAGCCCGCCTTCGATTCGGATCGGATCGAAGTCCATCTCCTGGAAGACGAACGCGGCAAGCGTGGTGCGGCGGGTGTCGGGGGTCGCCACGTCGCCGCCGAACGCGAAGTCCTCCAGCGACGCCCGAAAGCCCAACGCGCCCGCCGAGAAGGATCCGGTGGGCGAAGTAACCGCCAACGCCTCGGCGCTGGTCGCCTGGAGCTTGAAGAAGGTGCCCAGTATGTCGGGCGGCTCGATCTCCTGGTGCCGGTACCACGTGTGCACGCCCCGGAGTTCGATCCTTTGATAGGGCCCGGCAGGTTGGTCCACGACCCCGCGGAACTTGGTGGAGACGCGCTCCATCTCGATGCGCACCCCCGCCTCGTGGCCGCCCACGAACCCGCCCGGGATGCCGTAGTCGTTGCGGTAGGCCCGGAAGGAGGCGCCCGCGTGGCCCCACTGGCCCAGGTACGACGCCCCGGCGCCGGCGGTCCACGTGTCTGCGGCGGTGTTGCCCAGGACGCCGGCGGGCGTCTTCAAGTCTCCTGCACGGCGCGCCGACGCCTCGACGCGCAGAGGCACGCGCTCGGCCACTCCGAACGTGGCGGCGGCGCTCCCTCTCGCCGACCCGCTCACCGTGCTCCCTGCCAGCGACGCCGAGCCGGAAAACCGCTCCGGGGCGGTCGTGGGGATCTCGTCGCGGATGACGTTGACGACCCCTCCCAGGGCGCTGCTCCCGTACAGCAGCGCGGCCGGCCCCCGGACGACCTCCACCCTGCGAGCCGTGGAGGCGTCCAAGGCCGTGGCGTGGTCCGATCCGCTGGAGGAGACGTCGCCGACCCGCGCGCCGTCTTCCAGCATCAGGACGCGGTCGCCGCCCAAGCCGCGGATGACGGGGCTGGCCGTGGCCGGTCCCATCGTTGCGACGGCAAGCCCCGGCTGTCCCTCCAAGGCGCTCGCCACGGTGCCTTCCAGGCGGCCTTGAAGCTCCTCGCCCGCCACGACGTTCACGGGGCGCAGCGTCTCTTCGGCCGTCCGCGCCGTGAGAGCGCCCGTCACCACGACCCCGGCGAGCGCGATGGGCGACGGGACGAGCTCCACCACGACGGGGCCGCGGGCGCCTTCCCCGACCAGCTCGACGATCTGGCTTCGGTAGCCGATCCGCCCGACTCGGACGGCCTGGTCGGCGGCGGCGCCGGTCAGCTGGAGGCGGAAGGCGCCGTCGCTGCCGGTCAGCGCGGAGCGGCGCGTCCCGACCAGCGTGGCGACGGCGCCGGTCAGCGGAGCGCCCGTCTCGGCGTCGCGGACGACCCCGTGGACGACCTGTCGGCCGGAAGTCTGGGCGGAGCGGGCTGCCGGCCCGCCGAATCCCGCAGGAGCGTGGGCCCACGCCGCATGCGCGCACGTCGCTGCCGCCGCGAGCCCGAGGGCGCAGCAAGCAGGGAGCCGCATGGCGAGGCGGGACCGGTGCATCTTCGACTTCTCCGAGGGGACCCGAGCCGGGCGCCTTGGCAGGACGGCGCACGCCGGGCGTAGACAGGTAGGGAACGCCCTGCCGAACGACCATCGTCGTCTCCGGCGAAAGGGCCGTTTCCGGCAAGGCTTGCGATTGTGCGGGGGGCTGGAGGGGGAAGCTCCAGGCAGATCAGACGAGCGGCGGACCTCGGGGGACGACGCAGTCCGTCAGGAACGCCGGCCCAGGAGGACCGCGTTCGGCAACGCTCGGGAAAGAAACGAGGAGAGACGGCGCAGGCGTCGACCTGGCCTCTTGGCGCGGGGCGGTCGCGGAGCCCGAGAGCGAGCGCGCCACTTGGCAGAAGAGATGGTTGTGGGCCCCGGGGCATCCGTCGTCCTCCGGCGACTCCACGTGAATGGGCGCTCCCGGCCCGTCATGATCCGCAAGCGCCTCCAAGACGGCGCCCGCGCCCGTGGTCGCCGTCACGCCGGCGGCGAGGGCAAGCAGGGCGAGCCTGCGAAGGCTGGACCTTGCGGAGCGGGCGCTTGGCAAGGGGAGCACTCCTCGGTGTTCGGCGGATGGACGCTGCCGAGCGGCTTCGACGGACGGACGGGTGCGGCTGGATGGGCCCAGAGGGACTTGAACCCCCGACCGTCGGATTATGAGTCCGCTGCTCTAACCGACTGAGCTATGGGCCCGACAAAGGCTAGAAGAACACAGGGCTCCAGGCAAGCTTGCCGGGCCGCCGCCGTGTCGTACCAATTTAGAAATGTCCGGTCTTACCAAGATAGAAATGTCCTCTTTCGGGCGATGTTCGGCGGGAGTCGAACTCGTGCCCGGGAGAGGAGCGAATGGAGTTGAGCTTGAAGGAGCGGGACCGGATCTCGGTGTTGAGGCAGGTGAGCGAAGGCGTGCTGGCGGCGGCCGACGGCGCGGCGCGCTTCGGGGTGACGGAGCGTCACTTCCGGCGCGTGCGCCGCCGGTTCGAGGCGGCGGGCGACGAGGTGGTCGTGCACGGGCTCCGGGGTCGGAGGTCGAACCGGTCGCTGCCGTCGGAGACGCGGGAGCAGGTGCTGGTCATGGCCAGGGACCCCGACTACGCCGACTTCGGCGCCACGTTTCTGGCGGAGCACGTCGAGCGGGAGCTGGGCGTGCGCGTCAGCGCGGAGACGCTGCGGGCATGGCGGAAGGGCGCGGGCTTGTGGCAGCGCAAGCGCAAGCGGGCGAAGCACCGGCGCCGACGGCCGCGTCGCGCCGCGCGGGGCGAGCTGCTCCAGTGGGACAGCTCGGTTCACGCCTGGCTTGAAGACCGGGGGCCGCCCGACCTCGTGCTGATCGCGCTGCACGACGACGCGACGAGCGGGTTCATGCACGGTCGCTTCGTCGAGCGCGACACGGGCGCCGCGAATCGGCGAGCGATCGTCGAGTGCCTCGAACGCCACGGACGGCCGAGGGCGGTATACGTGGACCACGCGGGCCACTTCGGGCAGCGCCTCGGCCCGGAGGGCAAGCGGACCCGGACGATCATCGGCACGGCGCTGGAGAAGCTGGGCGTCGAGGTGATCCTGGCGAACTCGCCGCAGGCGAAGGGCCGGGTCGAGCGGACGTTCGGCACGGCGCAGGACCGGCTGGTCAAAGAGATGCGCTTGGCGCGAGTCACCACGCTCGAGGCGGCGAACCGCTACTTGGAGGAGCGGTGGGTTCCGTTCTGGAACGAACGCTTCACGGTGGCGCCGGCCGATCCCCTCGACGCCCATCGCCCGCTGCCTCAGGACATCGATCTGGAAGCCCTCTTCGCCGAGACGGACACGCGGGTCGTGGCCCGCGACTTCACCGTGCGCTTCGAGAACCGCTTCTGGCAGGTCACGGCCCGCGACGCCGAGGCGGCCGGCGTCGCGCCGGGCTCCCCCGTCGTCGTCGAACGGCGCCTCTCGGGCGAGCTGCGCTTCCGGCATCGCGGCTGCTACCTGACGCCCAAGGCCTTGGGGGCGGTCCGGTCGGCGACGCCCAAGCCGGCGCCGGCGCCCGCGACGGCCAAGCCCAGGCCCAAGCCGCCGAAGCCGGGAAGGGATCACCCGTGGCGCAAGCACTTCAGCGCCAGCGTGGCCCAGGCCGTGGCCAAGCGGGAACACCGCGCCGCCCACTCCAACGGGACCGGTCCCGAGCGGTGCAGGACCTCGTCCTGAGCCCGCAGGCGGGGACGGCGGCTCGCACCCCCCTTCCCGCAAAGGTCGGACGCGACCGCAGTGTCGGCATCCGTGCCTCCGAGGCTTGCCGGCGCTGCGCAGGTCGCTCGGCGCACCACGACCGTCCGAGCTGGCAGGCTCAGTGCGAACTGCGAGCCATCGGGGCAGCAGTGTCCGGACCCGTCCGCGTTGGCGTCCACCCGGCCAGAGCTTGGCCACGGCGACGACCTCGACTCGCCCGGCCGCCACTGGCCTTGAAGCGCCCGGAACAGGGCGCCCGGCGCCGTCCAGCCCAGGCTTGCTGGATCCGCGTGTCCTGCGCCCGACACCTGGCCCCCGGCCTCAGGAAGAACCCACCGTCCACACCATCAGGGGGGACATTTCTACTTTGGCCAACTACCGGACATTTCTACTTTGGCTTGACATTGCCGGGCCGCCGCCGACCCGCGGACTGTCCCCCGACCGACCCCTGCGGAGGGACCCCTACAACTTGGCGAAGAGGGTGCCGAACATGCGGTCGCCGGCGTCGCCCAGTCCGGGGAGCAGGTAGCCGGCCTCGCTGAGGCGCCGGTCCACGGCGGCGGCCAGGACAGGGACGTCCGGGTGCTCCCCGCGCAGGCGCTCCAGCCCTTCGGGAGCGGCCAGCACGCAGAGGAAGCGGATCTCGCGGACGCCGCGCTCCTTGAGCCACGTCGTCGCCGCCGAGGCCGAGCCGCCCGTGCCCAGCATGGGGTCCACCAGGAAGTGGCGCGCGTGCTCGGCACCGGAGGGCAGCTTCGCGTAGTAGCGGGTCGCGACCAGGGTCCGCTCGTCGCGCTCCAGGCCCACATGGCCGACCCTGGCGCCAGGAATCACCCGAAGCACGCCTTCCAGCATGCCCAGTCCAGCCCGCAGGATGGGCACCACCACCACGTCCGCCTCCCGGACGCGGGTGGTGCGGGTGGCTTCCAGGGGCGTCTCGACGGTCACTTCCCGTTCCTCCAGGTCTTGGGTGGCCTGGAAGGTCATGAGCATGGCGATCTCGTTCACCAGCTCGCGGAAGCGCTTCGTGGGCGTGCGTCGGTCGCGGAGGCGGGAGAGCTTGTCGCGCACCAGGGGGTGGTCGACGACGACGGCGGAGGAAGGAGTCATGGGGACTTCCTTTGCGGTTGCCGGCCTCGTCGCCGGCCGCCTCGACGCGGGCGGACTTCGGCGCGGGCCGTCTTGATCTCGGATGGGCGCGCGGGGCGCCAGCGCGCGGTCGGCAGGCCGCCCAGGCGGAAGGGACCGAAGCGGACGCGGCAGAGCGCCGACGCCGGGCAGCCCACCGCCTTCAGGAGACGGCGAACCTCGCGCTTGCGTCCTTCGGTCAGCACCAAGCTCACGCCCCACTCGCCGCTCTCCAGGGGCGTTCGGCGGACCCGCTTGGGACGGGCGAATCCGTCCTCCAGCTCGGCCCCGGCCTTGACCGCGCGGATCACCTGGGCCGTCACGGGCCGCTTGACCGTCGCCACGTACTCGCGCTCGACGCGGCTGCTGGGGTGGGTCAGGGCGGCGGCCAGGGCGCCGTCGTTGGTCATCAGAAGCAGGCCCGACGTGTCCCGGTCCAGGCGTCCCACGTAGCGCAGGCCCGCGGTCCATTCGGGCAGCCTGTCGTAGACGGTCTCGCCCCCGTGAGGGTCGCTCCGCGTGCAGAGAACGCCGACGGGCTTGTGGAAGACGAGCCAGCGAAGGGGCGCCGGCTCCACCACCCGGCCGTCCACGGCCACCACGTCCTTCCCCGGGGCCACCCGCACTCCCATCTCCGCGACCGGCTCGCCGTTGACGGCCACTCGTCCCTCGCCGATCAGAGCCTCGGCCTGCCTGCGAGAAGCCGCGCCGGCCTGGGAGAGGTACCGCTGGACGCGGACGCGGGCCGGGACGGCGGCCGCGGCGCCGGCGCCTTGCCGCTTCTCGCGCGGGCGGGCGGGCTGGACGCTCCGAGGACTGCGACTGCCGCGTCGGCGACTCATTCTGCGGCCCCTTCCTCGCTGTCCTTCGCCGCGTCCGAGGGCGAACCCGAGTCCAAGTCGTCGCCGTCCCCGCCCGCGCCTTCCGCGTGGGCCAGGACCGCGGCCACAGGGTCGCGGGGTTCCGGCGCGGCCTTCCCTTCCCCCTCCAGCGGAGGTCCGTCCGCGGCTGCTCCCGAGTCGGTCAACGGCGTCCGCTCGCGCAGCACGACCGGGAGTTCCTCGGGCCGGGGCAGGTCGTCCAGGGAAGCGAAGCCGAAGTGCTCCATGAAGCGGCGGGTGGTGCCGTAGAGTACGGGGCGGCCAACGCCTTCGCCCCGCCCGACGACGACGATCAGCTCCCGGTCCAGCAAGGTGCGGATCACGCCGGAGGAGTTGACGCCGCGCACGTACTCGACCTCGACCCGGCTGATCGGCTGCCGGTAGGCCACGATCGCCAGCGCCTCCAAGGCGGGTCCGGAGAGGCGGGTGGGCTTGGCCACGGTGTCGAAGCGCTCCAGGTAGGGAGCGAACTCGGGACGGGTCGCGATCTGCACGCCGCCGGCCACCTCCCGGAGCTCGAAGGCCCGGCCCGAGTCGTCGTACGCCGCCTTGAGCACGGCAAGCGCCGCCTCGACCCGGTCTTCGTCCAAGGCCTCGTCGGCCCGAGCGATCTCCGCCGCCGCCAGTGGTTCGTCGCTGGCGAAGAGGACCGCCTCCACCACGGCAGCGTCGTTCATGCCGCGGCCTCGGCTGGTGGCGAAGCGGTCGGCGGGGAAGCGTCGGCCGGCGGCGTCGAGGTCGGTGGGGAAGCGTCGGCTGGTGGCGAAGCGGTCGGCGGGGAAGCGTCGGCCGGCGGCGTCGAGGTCGGCGGGGGAGCGTCGGTCGGCGGCGTCGAGGTCGGCGGGGGAGCGTCGGCTGCTGGCGAAGCGTCGGCGGTCGGCGGCGGGGCTTCTTCGGCCTCCGGGCCGTCGGCGATCCGGCGCCCTGGGTAGAGCCAGAGGGAAGAGAACGGGCGGCTCTGCCTGAGGGCGACGACCCGCCGCCTTCCCAGCTCCAGGCCCGCCAAGAAGGTCATCACGCCGTGCATCGGGTCCTTCCAGGGCGCCACCAGGCTGCCGAACTCGATTCGCTTCACCCGCCGCAGGGCGGCAACGATGAGGCCCGTCTTGTCCCGCATGGAGACTGTTCGGGCGGTCATGCGGTGCTCCGGTTCTCGGTCCCGGGGCGGCTCCACCCGCAGGGCGGCCGCGTAGACCTGGTCCCATGCAACCTCCAGGGGCGCCTCGGCGATCTGGGGCTTGGGCCGGGACGGCACCCATCCTTTCGCGAAGCGGCGGCCCTGGTCGTTCTCCGCCGCGCGGAAGCGGGCAGCCACTTCCCGCACCTGCTCGTACTCCAGCAGTCGCCGCACCAGCTCCGCCCGGGGGTCGTGGTCTTCTTCGCCGGGGGGCCGGGGCAACAGCATGGCGACCTTGATGCGCACCAGCGCCGCGGCCATCTCCAGGAACTCTCCGGCTTCGTCGAGCTTGGTCTCCACGAGAGTTTCGACGGCGGCCAGAAAGTCGCGCGTGATGCGGGCGATGGGAATGTCGAAGACGTCGATGTCCTGGGTGCGGATCAGGTGCAGGAGCAGGTCCAGCGGTCCGTGGAAGCGGTCGGTCTCCACGACCAGCAAGCCCTCGCCGGCGGACGCGGCCGGAACAGCCGCTGCGGCACTGCTCATCCCACCGCCATCCGCATGATCCAGTCGAACGCCCGCAGCACGGGCGCGAAGAAGACGGCGAAGGCGTCGCGGAAGAGGACGCCGATCAGAACCAGAACGCCGATCCCGAAGCGCCCGGCGGATTGGTAGAGGACCGCCAGCCGCGGCGGAAGGAGGTGACGGACGACGTGGGAGCCGTCCAGCGGCGGCACGGGAACCAAGTTGAACCAAGCGAGAACCAAGTTGACGAGGACGCCGTAGGTCGCCAGCGTGGCCAGCGCTCGGCCGACGGCGTTCGTGGTCCACGACTCTCCCCCCACGCGGAAGAGCAGCGCGAGCAGCGCCGCGCACGCGGCCGCAAGAATCAGGTTCGACACGATCCCGGCCATCGAGACGCGGATGTCGCCCGCTCTGTACTCCCGGTAGTTGGCCGGGTTCACGGGCACGGGCTTGGCCCAGCCGAAGATGAAGTCGCCCGGAAGCAGGTAGAGCAGGAAGGGGACGATCAGCGAGCCCGTCAAGTCGAGGTGGGGCAGCGGGTTCAGCGTGATCCGTCCCAGGTCCCTTGCCGTGGTGTCGCCCTCCCGGAGCGCCTGCCAAGCGTGCGCCACCTCGTGGACCACTATGGAGAACAGAAGAACGGGGACGATGTAGAAGAAGTCCATGGGGTCAAGCTAGCGGAAACGGCCCCGGTTCGCCGAGGGGCCGAAAAGGGACTCCTGGGCGAGTTCTCGAAGCCGCGGCCCAGCTCCCGGCGCCGCTTCCGGGGTCGCGGTCCAGGTCCCGGCGCAGCTTCCGGAGTCGCGGTCCAGGTCCCGGCGCAGCTTCCGGGGCCGCGGTCCAGGTCCCGGTGAAGGACCGGGGCGAGGGGTTGACCGGCCTCATTGGCGATTCTAGCTTGCAGGCTCGCTGGTCGTCGGGCCGCGGAACGCCTCGTTCGGCCGCGGAACGCCGTTTCGGCGGCCACGGAACCCACGAGCAACTTTGAGCAAGTTTGCGATGCCGAACATCAAGAGCGCCAAGAAGCGGATGGAACTCAGCCGGGCCGCGCGGACCCGCAACCGAGCCGCGCGGTCGAAGATCCGTACCGCGATCCGGCGGGTTCAGGAGGCCGGTTCGCACGAGCAGGCCGAGTCGTCCCGTCGCGCGGCCGTCGCGCTCCTCGATCGGGCGGCCGCCCGCCGTCTGATCCACCCCAACAAGGCCGCCAGGATCAAGTCCCAGCTCAACCGGAAGGTCCGCGCCCTGGCCTGAGGCGGGTCCGGGCGTCGCCCGGATCGTTCGGGAAGCGACGGCATTGGCGTCGCCTCGGTCGCTACCGCCCCTCCGCCCGATGCTGGGCAACTACGAGGACAGGCGGACGTGGCTGATGATGGTCGCGACGGTCGCTGTCGCCCCTCCGCCCGATGCCGGCCAACTACGACATCCACAAAGCAGTGCCATATGAATGCGTCAATCGATGTTATTTGCTAACTTGTTGCCATGAAGTTCGCAGAACTGCTGGAGATCGTCGAGGACGAGCCCGTCTTTGAGACGGGTCTGCTGAAGGCCGGGCGCGGTCGCGAGGCCGGGTTGGCCGGGCAACTGGTGCGCTGGTCCGCCGCCGGCCGCCTGCACCAGCTGCGCAGGGGGCTTTACGCCCTGGCGCCCCCGTACCGGAAGACGATTCCCCACCCGTTCCTCGTGGCCAATCGAATGGTTCCCGGATCCTACGTGAGCGGAGTGTCGGCGCTTGCCGCTGCGGGAGCCGTGCCGGAGCACGTTGCCGAAGTCACCAGCGTCGGGTCGGTCAGGCCGAGGCTCCGCGAAACGCCGCTGGGTCGCTATTCGTTCCGCCGCGTCAAGCCGGAGATGCTCTTCGGCTACCGGCGGACGGCCCTGGGCGGAGGCCAGCACGCCTTCGTGGCCAGCCCCGAGAAGGCGTTCCTGGACTTGGCCTACCTGCAGTCGGGGGGCGACGACCCGGCGTGGATCGGCGGACTGCGCCTCGACGCCCAGGCGTTGTCGATGGCCGCGCTGGAGAGTTTTGCCGCCAAGGCAGCCAGCCCGAAGTTGAAGCGGGCGGTCCGCCATCTCCGCGCCCTGGCCGAAGATCCAGCCCTGGCCTACGAAGAACTGGAGTGATGAAGGACCACCTTCGGCTATTGGTTCGGGCAACCGATCCGCTGGCCGGACGCAACGTCGCCCGGGAGTACCTGCAGGCGCGGGTTCTGGAGGGCATGGGGCGGGCGGGCGCGTTCGCGACTTTGGCGTTTCAGGGCGGCACTGCGGTCCGCTTTCTCTACAACCTGCCCCGGTACTCGGAGGACTTGGACTTCGCCTTGGAGGGTGACCGATCCAACTACGACCTCCGCGGCTGGCTTGCGACGGTTCAGCAGCAGTTTCGGCGTGAGGGCTACGAGGTGCGGACGGCAGTTCGCGACCGCGGTGCAGTCCATGCGGCTTGGCTGCGGTTTCCCGGCATCCTGTACGAGACCGGCTTGTCCCCGCACCGGGACCAAGTCCTGGCCGTCAAGATCGACGTGGACACGAACCCTCCGGCGGGCGCGGTCGCGCGCACGCGCCTAGTCCGTCGCCACGTGTCGCTCCGGTTGTGGCATCACGACCGGGCTTCCTTGCTGGCCGGGAAGGTTCACGCGGTGCTGCGTCGGCCGTTCGCCAAGGGCCGCGACGTGTACGACTTGGCGTGGTACTTGAGCAATCCCGAGTGGCCGCAGCCGAACCTGGAGCTGCTCTCCGCCGCGTTGCGCCAGGGTCCGAAGTCGGGCCGGGCTCTGTTGCTGCCCGGCGCTTGGCAGGAGGCAACCGCGCGCCGCCTCGCGACGCTCTCGTGGGACGATCTCTCGGCCGACGCACGACCGTTCTTGGAAGGGCCGAACCGCCTGCCCGACCGGGCGGAGGTGCTGGATCTGCTGAGGCCGCTCCAGCCTAGGGGCCGGCCTAGGGCCAGCTAGTCAAAGGCGATCCTGCCGACGAGTCCGACGCGGCGTTCCGGGGGCTGGAGTCCGTCGGCCACCTGCTCGCCGAAGAAGTCCATCACCAGGCGGAGGCCGGGGGCCTGCTGCTCGGCGGTCTCGCCGCCCAGCATCGCCCACTGGGTCCCTACGTTCAGGCGGTAGCCGGCCGCGCCCTCGCGGCTCCAGCGACCGAACGGCTTGATCTGGCCACCGCCGGGCAGCAGAACGCCGTAGCCCACCTGCATCGCCAGGCGGGACGGCGCCCAGCCTCGTGCGTTCTGGGGCGCTCCGAAGCCGTGGGCGGACGGGAAGCCGTGGGCCGGCACGCCGCCGGGGCTCGCGGGACCGCCTGGCGCGGCGGGACCGCCGTAGCCGGCTTGGTCGCCGCTGGCGGGCACGCCGCCGGGCTGCGCCGCCGGAGCCGGCGCGCCCCGGCCCGGCACGCCCGCGGTCCGCCACACGTCGGCGCCGCCCTGCCACAGCGTCTGCGCTCCGCCCGAGGCATTGCCCCACGACGGCTCCAGCGAGAACGACAGCCCGCCGTCTTCGCGGCCGGGCTGGACCCGCAGTGCCACCGCCGCGCCCCAATCCTTGAAGTTCCGGTCCTGGTGGATCAGCAGCATCCGGCCACGGGCGTCCAGGCTCAACCCGCTGCCCGCGTGCGTGAAGCCCAGCTCGGCGCCCGCCTCGGCGCCCATCCCCGTCTCCGCGTCGCCCCGATCGTAGCGACCGCCCACCTCGATGCGCGTGCGCATGGCCACGCCGCTGCTCGTCCACTGCCCGCCCAGCTCGGGCGCCAGCCGCACCCGCTGCGCGTCGGCCGTCACGGCAGCCACATGTCCGTTCGACGCATCCGTCATCATCCGCACCGCGAAGGCGTCGGCCTTCAGCGCCAAGCCGCCCACCAGCTGCTGACGCACGCCCAGCGCGCCCATCCGCATCCGCAGGTCGGCGTCGTAGGTCGGACCCATCTCGCCCACGTTGGCGGCGCCCATCCCCGCGCCCGCCAAGCCCCATATCCCGAAGCCGCCCTGGGACGACCAGCTCAGGTAGGGGTAGAGGCTGGTCAGGTGGGCCTTCGTCTTGCCCACGCCGTTGATCCCGCTCTCGTAGTTCGCCGCCACGTCGCTGCGCGAGCCGGCCAAGCCCATCAGGAAGCCCGAGCCGAAGCGGTAGTCCAGGCCCACATAGGCCGAGCGGGTCCGGCCGTCCATGGCGAAGTCGTCTTCGGGACGGCCCTCGAACTCGCCCACGTTGGCCTGGCCCCACAGCGTCCAGCCGGCCTGGGAGGCCGCCTGCGCCGGGGATGCGTCGGGCGAGGCGCTGGCGGAGCTGGCGGCATCGGCGCCGGCGCCGCCCTGGCCGTCGGGCGAGCCGCCACCGAAGGAGAGCTGGAACGAGCTCCGGGAGCGGAGGTCGCGGCCTGTCAGCGGGCTGAACGCGACGCCGCCGCGGGTGCGCTCGGCGCGGCCCGCGTCCTCTTCCCGCTGGCCCTGGTACGAGCCGCCCAAGCCGAGGGTGCCGCTCGGAGCGCCGCCCAAGCCCGTCGCGCCGTCGCCGAAGAAGATGGCGGCCAAGTCCAGCGTCCCGCTCGGGATGCCGCCGGGTCCCGACCCGGTGCCCGGATGCGTGATCTGGAACCCGAGCAGGCCCGTTGCGTCCCGCACCAGCGACTCGAGTCCGCAACGGCCGCCCGAGACGCCCCCGCCCAAGCCCGCGCCGCCTTCGTCCGGGCCAGCGTGGGCCGAGGCCGTGCCGCTGGACGTGCCGCCCGAGTCGCGGCCGCCGCCGAACGCGACGCAGCTCAGCGAGCGCCCGCCCAGCTGCACGTGCGAGCCGCCCGGCGAACCCGACGATTCCAGACCCAACCGACCGCCGATCGCGTCCACCGTCTCCGTTCCCAGCGACCGTCCGAACGCCGCCAGCGTCAGCTTCAACGCACGCGCCCGATCCGCACGCGACGCCGACACCGTCACGCTCGCCTGCTGCGTCGCCGTCAAGCCGCCCGCGTCCGTCGCCGTCACCGTCACCACCGCCGCGCCGATCTCCCGCGGCGACACCGACAACCGCCCCGCGCCCGACACCGACGCCGCCGCCACACTCGGCGACGACGACACCACCGCGTAGCTCAGCGCGTCGCCGTCCGGGTCCCGGAAGTACTCGCCCAGACCCACCTCCCACGGCGCGCCGCCCACCTCCAGCACCGGCGGCGAAAGCGACCCCACCGCCTCCGGACCCTCGTTCACGTCCAGCAGCGTCACCACGACCGCCGCCTCGGCCGTCAGACCGCCGCCGTCCGTCACGCGCACCGTCAGCGCGAACTCCGGCGGACCGTCCTCGTAGTCCTCGCCGGCGCCCACGTAGCGCACACGCCCGCTCGCGCCGTCCACCTGGAACCGACCCGCGTCGCCCTGCGCCAAGCTGTACGTCAGCGCGTCGCCGCGGTCCGGGTCCGTCGCCTCGACCCGTCCCAGCTCCCGAGGCCCGCGCACGTTCTCCGCCAGATCGAAGGCATACGCAGAGTCCACGAACGCCGGCGCCTCGTTCACGTCCAGCAGCAGCACCCTCACCTTCGCCACCGCCGCCAACCCAGCACGGTCCGTCGCCACCACCTCGAACTCCCAGCCCTCAGGACCCGTCTCCGCGTCCTCGCCAGCGCCCACGTACCGCACCACCCCGCTCGACTCGCCCACGTCGAACAGCGCCGCGCTCGCGCCGCTCAAGCTGTAGCGCAGCGTGTCGCCCGCATCCACGTCCGTCGCCTCGACCGCGCCGAGCTCCACCGGGCCCGCCACGTGCTCCGCCAACTCCCACTCCCAGATCGCCTCCACGAACACCGGGCCCTCGTTCCGGTCCTCGAGCGTCACCACCACTCGGGTCCGCGCAACCAGACCGCCTCGGTCCGTCGCCGTCACCTCCAGCTCCCAGCTGCCCGGGCCCGTCTCTGCATCTTCGCCCGTGCCCACGTACTGCACCGCACCGCTCGTCGCGTTCACCTTGAACCGCTCGGCGTCGCCCGCCGTCAGCGCATACGACAGCCAGTCGCCGCCGTCCGGGTCTGTTGCCCGAACCGCGCCCAGCAGCAGCGGACCGCGAGCGTTCTCCGCCAGATCGAAGGCGTACGCAGAGTCGGCGAACGCTGGTCCCTCGTTTACGTTCGTCAGCGCCACCGCCACCAACGCCTTGGCGCTCGAACCCGCCAGGTCCGTCGCCGTGACTTCCAGCTCCCACGACTTCGGTCCCGGGCCCTCGTAGTCCTCGCCCGTCCCCACGTACCGCACCGCGCCCGTCGCGCCGTCCACCTCGAAGCGATCGGCGTCGCCCGACGCCAGCCGGTACGTCAGCGTGTCCCCTTCGTCCAGGTCCACCGCCTCCGCCACGCCCAGCGCCAGCGGCCCGGCAACGTTCTCCGCCATCGCGAAGGCGTAGCGCTCCGCCGTGAACACCGGCGCGTCGTTCACGTTCACCAGCCGCACCGTCACCGTCGCGTCGCCCGTCCGCTCACCGTCGTCCGCCGTCGCGCGCACGATCATCACGAACTCCGAACGCGCCTCCGCGTCCTCGCCCGTCCCCACATACCGCACCTCGCCGGTGCGAGCGTCCACCTCGAAGAGACCCTCGTCGCCCGCCGCCAGCGAGTACGTCACCTCGCCGCCGAAGGGATCGGTCGCACTCACCGTCCCCACCACCACCGGCCCCAACTCGTCCTCCGTCAGCTCGAACTCGTACTCCGCGCGACCGAACACCGGGTCCGTGCCGCCCGCCCCGTTCACCTGGTGCTCCTCCAGGTTCTCCACCGCGTAGCTGCTCAAGTCCAGCGTAGCCGCCGTCGTGCCGCCCGCGATCCGCAGCGCGCCGCCTGCCGCCGTCAGCGCGTCGGCAGCGATGCTGATCCCGTCCTCGTCCCGGTCCGCAGGCTGCACCACGTACTCGAACACCAGCACCGGCGTGCCCGAACCCGACACGTAGCTCGCGTGACGCACGGCCGTTCCGATCTCGATCGACAGCCGCACCGGAGCCGTCGCAGCCGACATGTGGCCCGCCTGCTGCGGCGCCCCCGCCACCTCGACCGGTCGGCTGAACGTCACCGCCACCCGGATCACGCTGCGCGGACCGTACAGTCCGTTCGCGCCCGGCGTGCTCGTCACCGCCATCCCCACCACCGCCGGAACCGCCTCGACCGTGCCGTCCACCTTGTCGTTCGCGGCAGCCGCGATCGCGTGGCTGCCCAGCGCCAGAACCGCCGGACGTACACCGTCCGCCGTGTTCACGATCGTCGCGCCGTTCAGCGTCAGCGCAGCAGCTGCCACGCCCACGCCGTCGGCGTCGGCGTCCACGCCGCCCGTCCCGCTGCCGCCACTGCCCGCGCCCTGCACGCGGTACGCGAACGACAGCGTCGCCGTGCCGCTGCCAGCGGCGTAGCTCGCCTGCCGCGTCGCCGTGCCCACCGTCAGCGCCAGCTGCGGCGCGCCCGTCACCGTCACCGCACGGTCGAACGTCACCTGCACCTCGATTCGCTCGCCCAGGCCGTAGGTGTCCCCGCTCTCCGGCGTGCTCGACACCGCAACGCCCGTCACCGACGCGCCCGCCAGCGTGCCGTCCACCTTGTGGCCCGCAGCAGCGCTCAGCGCATGGCTGCCCAGTCCCAGAGCCGCCGCAGTCGTGCCGTTGCGGGCGTCGGCGATCGTCCCGCTGTTCAGCGCCAGCGCGCTCGCGCCGATGCTGATCCCGTCGGTGTCGGCGTCCGCCTGCACCACCGTGTACCGGAACGTCAGCGTGTGCGTGCCCGTCCCGCTCGCGTAGTCCGCCTGCCGCGTCTGCGCGCCCACCGTCAGCGCCATCTGCGGCGTGCCCGTCACCACCACGCGACGGTTGAACGTCACCTGCACCTCGACCTGCTCGCCCCGACCGTACGTCGTCGCCACCGCCGGCGAACTCGTCAGCGACACGCCGCTCACCGACGCCGCCGTGAACGTCCCGCCCGCAACCTTGTGGCCCGAGCTGTTGCTCACCGCATGGGCGCCCAGCCCCAGAACGGCGTCCACCGTGCCGCCCGCCACGTCGATCGTACCGCCGTTCAGCGCCAGCGCGCTCGCGCCGATGCTCAACCCGTCGGCGTCGGTGTCTGCCGTCACGACCAAGTACCGGAACACCAGCGACGCCGTGCCCGTCCCGCTCGCGTAGCTCGCCTGCTTCGTCGCAGCGCCGATCGTCAACGCCAGCTGCGGCGTGCCCGTCACGTCCACACCCTTGTTGAACGTCACCGTCGCGATGATCGTGTCGCCACGCTCGAACGTGTCGCCGATCGGCGGCGACGCGATCGACACGCCGCTCACCCCCGGCGGTCCCTGGGCACCGTCCACCCTGTGGGCCGCGTCGTTCGATATCGCGTGGCTGCCCAGCCCCAGGCTCGCCGCCGTCGTGCCGTCGCGGGCGTCGGCAATCGCGCCGCCGTTCAGCCCCAGTGCGCTCGCGCCGATGCTCAACCCGTTCGCGTCCGCGTCCCCAGCCACCACCTCGTACTGGAACGTCAGCTGCTTGCCGGCGGTCGCCGAGACGTACGCCGCTTGGCGGGTCTGCGAACCGATCGTCAGCGCCAGCTGCGGCGCGCCCGTCACCGTCACGTTGCGGTTGAACGTCACCTCGACCTCGATCTGCTCGCTCAACCCGTACGTGCTGCCGCCCGCCGGGCTGCTCGTGATCGACACCTCGCTCACCGACGACGCCGTGAACGTGCCGCCGGCGACACGGCGCGCGCCGTCGTTGCTGATCGCGTGATGCGCCAAGCTCAGCAGGGCGTCCGTCGTCCCGCCCGCCACGTCGATCGTCCCGCCGTTCAGCGCCAACGCGCTCGCGCCCACGCTCAACCCGTCCGTGTCCGCGTCCGCCTGCACCACCACGTACCGGAACACCAGCGCCGTCGTGCCCGTTCCCGATGCGTAGCCGGCCTGCCGCGTCTGCGTCCCAATCGACAACGCCAGCTGCGGCGTGCCCGTCACGTCCACCGCCTTGTTGAACGTCACCGTCGCAACCACCGTGTCGCCCCGCTCGAACGTGGCGCCCACCGGCGGCGCAGCCACCGACATCCCCACCACGCCCGGCGGTCCCAAGCTGCCGTTCACCTTATGCGACGCCGCGTTCGACACGGCGTTCGTACCCAGCCCCAGCGCCGCCGCCGCAGCGCCCGGGCGCACGTCCGCGATCGTGCCGCCGTTCAGCGTCAAAGCGCTCGCGCCGATGCTGATTCCGTCGGTGTCCGCGTCCGCCGGACGGACCGCGTATCCGAACACCAGCGTGTCCGCCTTGCTGGAAGCGGCCACATAGCTCGCCTGCCGCGTGACCGTCCCAATCGTCAGCGCCAGCCGCGGCGAGCCCGTCACCGCCACCGGGCGACCGAACGCCACCTTCACCTCGATCTGCTCACCCAGCTGGTACGTGCTCGCGCTCGCCGGCGTGCTCGACACCGTCACCGCACTCACCGCCGGCGTCGTGAACGTGCCGCCCGCAACCTTGTGGCCCGCGCTGTTCGCCACCGCGCTCGCGCCCAGCCCCAACGTCGCATCCAGCGTCCCGCCCGCGACCCGGATCGTCCCGCCGTTCAGCGCCAATGCGCTCGCTGCGATGCTCAACCCGTCCGCGTCCGCGTCGCCGCTCGCCACCACGTACCGGAACACCAGCGTGTCCGTACCCGTCCCACTCGCGTACGCCGCCTGCCTGGTCGCGCTCCCGATCGTCAGCGCCAACCGCGGCGTCCCCGTCACATCCACCGACCGGTTGAACACCAGCGACACCTCGATCGTCTCGCCACGCTCGAAGGTGTCGCCCACCGTCGGCGCACCGATCGACAACCCCGTCACGCCCGGCGGCCCGCGGCTGCCGTCCACCTTGTGCGCCGCAGCGTTCGATATCGCGTTGCTCCCCAGACCCAGGCCCGCCGCCGTCGTGCCGCCCCGAGCGTCGTTGATCGTTCCGCCGTTCAGCGCCAACGCGCTCGCCGCGATGCCGATCCCCGTCGAGTCCTCGTCCGCCGCCACCACCGTGTAGCCGAACGCCAGCGTCGCCGTCCCGCTCCCGCTCGCGTACGCCGCCTGACGCGTCTGCGAACCGATCGTCAGCGCCAGCTGCGGCGCGCCCGTCACCGCCACCGGGCGCGTGAACCCAACCTCGACCTCGATCACCTCCGTACGTCCGTACGTGCTGTCGCTCGACGGAGCGCTCGATATCGTCACGCCGCTCACTGCCGCAGCCGTGAACGTCCCGCCCGCCACCTTGTAGTTCCCGTTGTCGGTGACAAAGTGATCGCGCAGGCTCAGCACCGCGTCCGTCGCACCGCCCGACACGCGGATCGTCCCGCCGTTCAGCGCCAACGCGCTCGTGCCGATGCTGATCCCCGTCGAGTCCTCGTCCGCCGTCACCACCACGTACCGGAACACCAGCGTGTCCGTGCCCGTGCCCGCAGCGTAGCTCGCCTGCTTCGTCGCGCTCCCGATCCCCAACGCCAGCTGCGGCGTACCCGTCACCGCCACCGCCTTGGTGAACGCGATCTTGACCTCGATCGTCTCGCCACGCTCGAACGTGTCGCCCACATGAGGCGAGCCGATCGACAGCGCGCTCACGCCCGGCGGTCCGAGCGCGCCGTCCACCTTGTGCGACGCCGCGTTCGCGATCGCGCTCGATCCCAGGCCCAGGCTCGCAGCCGTCGAACCGCCCCGAGCGTCGTTGATCGTGCCGCCGTTCAGCGCCAGCGCGCTCGCGCCGATGCTGATCCCATTCGAGTCCGCGTCCGCCGCCAGCACCTCGTAGCCGAACGTCAGCGTCTTCGTGAACGTCCCGCTCGCGTACTCCGCCTGCCGCGTCCGAGCCCCCACCGTCAGCGCCAGCTGCGGCGCGCCGCCCGTCACTACCGGCCGCACGAACGACACCTCGACCTCGATCTCCTCGCCCAGACCGTACGTGTCACCGCTCGACGGAGCGCTCGAGATCGTCACGCCGCTCACCGACGACGCCGTGAACGTCCCGCCCGCAACCTTGTGCCCCGTGCTGTTCGTCACCGCGTGCGTGCTCAGCCCCAAAGTCGCGTCCAGCGTCCCGCCCGACAGCCGGATCGTCCCGCTGTTCAACGCCAGCGCGCTCGTCCCGATGCTCAACCCGTCCGCGTCCACGTCCGCAGTCACCACCGTGTACTGGAACACCAGCGCCGTCGTGCCCGTGCCGCTCGCGTACGACGCCTGCCGCGTCTGACTCCCGATCCCCAAAGCCAGCTGCGGCGTACCCGTCACGTCCACCGCACGGTTGAACGTCAACGTCGCCGCAATCACGTCGCCACGCTCGAACGTGTCGCCCACGGGCGGCGACGCCACGACCAACCCCGTCACCCCGGGCGGCCCCAGGTTGCCGTTCACCTTGTGCGCCGCAGCGTTCGTAATCGCGTAGCTCCCCAGGCCCAGGCCCGCCGCCATCGTCGCGTCGCGAGCGTCCGAGATCGTGCCGCCGTTCAGCGCCAGCGCGCTCGCCCCGATGCTGATCCCGTTCGCGTCGGCGTCCGCCGCCACCACCACGTAGCCGAACGTCAGCGTCTTCGTCCCCGTCCCGCTCGCGTACTCCGCCTGCCGCGTCTGCGTACCAATCGTCAGCGCCACCTGCGGCGTGTCCGTCACCATCACGCGCCGGTTGAACGTCACCTCGACCTCGATCTGCTCCGTCCGGCCGTACGTGCTGTCGCTCGCCGGAGCGCTCGTGATCGACACGCCCGCAACCGTCGCCGCCGTGAACAACCCGCCGTTCACCACCAGGAAGTTGCTGAACGCCTGGTGCTCCAAGCTCAGCAAGGCGTCCGTCGTTCCGCCCGCCACGTCGATCGTCCCCCCGTTCAGCGTCAACGCGCTCGCGCCCACGCTCAACCCGTCCGCGTCCACGTCCGCAGCCACCACCACGTACCGGAACACCAGCGACGTCGTCCCCGTGCCCGACGCGTACGCCGCCTGACGCGTCTGCGCGCCGATCCCCAAAGCCAGCCGCGGCGTACCCGTCACGTCCACCGACTTGTTGAACCGCACCGTCGCAACCACCGTGTCGCCGCGCTCGAACGTCGTGCCCGTCGGCGGCGACGCCACCGTCAGGCCCGTCACGCCCGGCGGTCCCAGCCCGCCGTTCACCTTGTGCGACGCCGCGTTCGTCACCGCGCTCGACCCCAGCCCCAGCGCAGCAGCAGCAGCGCCCGGCCGCACGTCCGCAATCGTACCCCCGTTCAACGTCAGCGCGCTCGCTGCGATGCTGAGCCCGTCCGCGTCCGCGTCCGAAGGACGAACCGCGTACCCGAACACCAGCGTGTCCACCTTGCTCGAAGCCGAATCGTAGACCGCCTGCCTAGTCGTCGTCCCGATCGTCAGCGCCAGCCGCGGCGTGCCCGTCACCGCCACCGGTCGCCCGAACGCCACCTTCACCTCGATCGACTCGCCCAACTGGTACGTCTGACCGCTCGCCGGAGCGCTCGACACCGTCACCGCGCTCACTGCCGGCGTCGTGAACGTACTGCCAGACACCTGGTGGCCGCCACTGTTCGTCACCGCGCTCGCGCCCAGCCCCAACGTCGCGTCCAGCGTCCCGCCAGCCAGACGGATCGTCCCGCCGCTCAACGTCAGCGCGCCCGCTCCGATGCTCAATCCGTCCGCGTCCGCGTCGCCGCTCGCCACCACGTACTGGAACAGCAGCCCCGTCGTGCCCGTGCCGCTCGCGTAGCTCGCCTGCCTCGTCGCTGAACCGATCGTCAGCGCGAGCCGCGGCGTGCCCGTCACGTCCACCGCGCGGTTGAACTCCAGTTCGACCGCGATCGTCTCGCCACGCTCGAACACGTCGCCCACCACAGGAGAACTGATCGTCAGCGCATTCACCCCCGGCGGTCCCAGGTTGCCGTCCACCTTGTGCGCAGCAGCGTTCGATATCGCGTGCGTGCCCAAGCCCAGGCTCGCGTTCGTCGTGCCGCCCGCGATCCGGATCGCGCCGCCGTTCAGCGCCAAAGCGCTCGCACCGATGCTGATCCCCGTCGAATCCGCGTCCGCAGCCACCACCGTGTACTCGAACCTCAACGTCCGCGTGCCCGTACCCCCCGCGTAATACGCGAACCTGCTCACGCTCCCGACGGTGATCAACACGTACGGCGTCCCGAGAGTTGTCGCCCCCGGCGTGCCCGTCACGTCCACCGAACGCTCGAACTCGACCTCCACCTCGATCGCCTCCGTACGTCCGTACGTGCTGTCGCTCGCCGGCGCACTCGCGATCGACACGCCGCTCACCACCGGCGCCACCTCCTTCGTCCCGTCCACCTGGTACGCCACCGCGTCCGCGAAGTTCCACGGAACCAGCGACAGCCGCGCGTCCGTCGTCGTCCCCGTCGCACGAATCGTCGCGCCGCCCGGCAACGTCAGCGCGCTCGCACCGATGCTGATCCCCGTCGAGTCCGCGTCCGCCGCAACCACCGTGTAGCAGAACACCAAGATGACGCCGCCCCCTGTCGTGCCGCACAGCGCAGCGCTCCGCGTCTGCGAACCGATCCCCAGCGCCAGTCGCGGCGTGCCCGTCACCGTCACGCCCGTGTTGAACCCGACCCCCACGCGTATCTCGTCGCCCAGACCGTACACGCTGTCCGTGCTCGCGTAAGAAATCCCGGTGTTCGCCGCCGACATGAAGAACGCGCTTGTCACGTACGGTACGGCGCCCGAAACCTTGTGCGCCGAAGCGTTCGAAAACACGTGCGAGCCCAACGCCAGGTCCGCCGCGTCCGACCACTGCCGACCGTCCGCGATCGTGTCCGCCGCGCTCACCGCCAGTGCGCCCGCGCCCACGCTGATCCCGTCCGCGTCCGCGTCCGTCGCCTGAACCACGTACCGAAACGTCACTCGCGTGAACGTCGCGTCCCTGCGGTTGTACTCCGCCTGGCGCGTCGAGTCGCCGACCTCCAACGCCAGACGCGGCGTCCCCGCCACGTACACCCCCCGCACGAACTCCACCTCCACCTCGATCGCCTCGCCCGCCAAGTACGTGTCGCCCACCACAGGACTGCTCGTTATCCTCAACCCCTTCACCACCGGCGTCGTCCGCGTGTTGCCCGCCACCTTGTGCGCCGCGCTGTTCGTCACCGTGTGAGCGCCCAAACCCAACGCCGCGTCCGTCGTCGTCCCCATCTGCCGGATCGTCGACCCGGACGGAGTCTCCAGCGCGTTCGCGCCGATGCTGATCCCGTCCGTGTCCGCGTCCGTCTGGAACACCGTGTACTCGAACTCCAGCGACGCAGTCCCCGAACCCCTCGCGTAGAGCGCGTTCCGCAAACTCGACCCGATCCCGAGCCGAACCCGCGGCCTGTTTGCGCCTGTGGTGGGCGTCACCGTCACCGCCGCGTTGAACTCCACCGTCACGACCACCACGTCGCTCAACTCGAACGTGCTGTCCGCCGGAGCATCGCCGATCGACACGCCCGTCACCCCCGGCGGCCCCAGATTGCCGTCCACCTTGTGCGCAGCCGCGTTCGTGATCGTGTGGCTGCCCAGACCAAGGTTCGCGACCGCCGTGCCGCCCGCGATCCGGATCGTCCCGCCGTTCAGCGCCAGAGCGCTCGCGCCGATGCTGACCCCCGTCGCGTCGCTGTCCGTCGGCACAACCGTGTAGCGGAACCTCAAGGAGCGCGTTCCGGTGCCCGCCGCGTAGTCCGCCTGCCGCGTCTGCGTCCCGATCCCCAGCGTCACCTGCGGCGTCCCCGTCGCGTCCACCGGGCGGTCGAAGTCGACCTTGACCTCGATCGTGTCGCCCGTCGCGTACGTCGAGTCGGCGCCCGCGTCGCTGCTGATCGACACGCCGCTGACGTTCGGCGCCGCCTCCTTGGCGCCGTCAACCTGGAAAGCGATGTTGTTCGTGATCTCGTATCCAGCCAGCGACACGTTCGCGTCCGTCGTCGTCCCCTGCCGCCGAATGTAGGCCCCAGACCCGGTAGGGAACGTCAGCGCGGTCGCGCCGATGCTGATCCCGGTCGAGTCGCTGTCCGCCGCCACGACCGTGTAGCAGAAGAGCACAAACCTGGCGGCGGTGCTGCACGCCGGGGCCTGCCGCGTCTGCGTCCCGATCCCCAGCGCCAGTTGCGAATACATCTGCGTCGTCGTCGGAGCACTAATGTTCGTGTTGAACCCAACGGCCACCCAAATCTGGTCCCCAAGCCCGAACACGCTGTCCGTGCTCGCAAAGAACGTCTGCACCCCCTGCGGGTTCGCGAAAAACATGGTCGTCACGTAAGGCACGTCGCCCGTCACCTTGTGCCCCGCCGCGTTCGAGATCGCGTTCGTCCCCAACCCCAAGTTCGCGGCCGTCGTGCCGCCCGCGATCCGGATCGTCCCGCCGTTCAGCGCCAGCGCGCTCGCGCCGATGCTGATGCCGTTCGCGTCCGCGTCCGCCACGACCACTGCATAGCGGAACGTCAAAGACCTGGTGCCCGTGCCCGCCGCGTAGCCCGCCTGCCGCGTCAGCGTGTCGATCCCCAGCGCCACCTGCGGCGTCCCCGTCACATCCACCGGGCGGTCGAAGTCGACCTTGACCTCGATCACGTTCCCTTCCGCGTACGCGCTGTCCGCGCCCGGGTCGCTGCTGATCGTCACGCCGCTCACGTTCGGCGCCACCTCCACCGTGCCGTCCACCTGGTAGGCCACATTGTTCGTGAACGTGTGGTCAGCCAGCGACACGTTCGCGTCCGTCGTCGTCCCCTGCCGCCGAATGTAGGCCCCCGACCCCGCAGGAAACGTCAGCGCGTTCGCGCCGATGCTGATCCCCGTCGAGTCCCTGTCCGCCGCCACGACCGTATAGCAGAAGAACGCAAACCTGGGGTTCTGGCCGCACAGCGGGGCCTGCCGCGTCTGCGTCCCGATCCCCAGCGCCAGTTGCGCCTGCGTCGCCGTCGTCGTCGCAATCCTAACGTTCGTGTTGAACCCAACGATCACGCGAACCACATCCCCCGATCCGAACACGCTGTCCGTGCCGGCATGGAATATCTGCACCCCCTGCGGGTTCGCGACAAAGATGGTCGTCACGTAGGGCACGTCGCCCGTCACCTTGTGCCCCGTCGCGTTCGAGATCGCGTGGCCGCCCAAACCAAGGTTCGCGTTCGCCGATCCGCCCTTGAGCTCGATCGTCCCGCCGTTCAACGCCAAAGCGCTCGCGCCGATGCTGATCCCCGTCGTGTCCACGTCCGCCACGACCACTGTATAGCGAAACCGCAATGAATTGGTGCCCGTGCCCGCCGCGTAGCCCGCCTGCCGCGTCTGCGTCCCGATCCCCAGCGCCACCTGCGGCGTTCCCGTCACGTCCACCGGACGGTCGAAGGCGACCTTGACCTCGATCACGTTCCCTTCCGCGTACGCGCTGTCCGCGCCCGGGTCGCTGCTGATCGACACGGCGCTCACGTTCGGCGCCACCTCCTTCGTGCCGTCCACCTTGAAAGCAGCATTGTCCGTGTTGTCGTGCGCCGCCAGCGACAGGTTGGCGTTCGTCGACGTGCCCTGCCGCCGGATCGCGCCCCCGGGTATCGTCAGCGCGCTCGCGCCGATGCTGATCCCCGTCGAATCCCTGTCCGCCGCCACGACCGTGTAGTTGAAGTACAGCGAGTGGGCGTTGAACGCGTAGAAGGTCGCGCTTCTCGTGTTCGCCCCGATGGTCAAGGCCAGCCGCGGCCACTGAGTGTGCCAGCTGATCGGCCTGTCGAACGTCACCTTCACCCTGATGACGTCTTCCAGCCCGAAGGTGCTGTCCGCCGCAGCCTGCGTCATGACAGCGCCTTGTGCGGTGATGTATTCCACGGCAGACACGAACGGCGGCGCCACCTTGGTGCCGTCCACCTTGTAGGCCACATTGTTCGTGAACGTGTGGTCAGCCAGCGACACGTTCGCGTCCGTCGTCGTCCCCAGCCGCCGAATGTAGTGCCCAGATGGTATCGTCAGCGCGTTCGCGCCGATGCTGATCCCGGTCGAATCCCTGTCAGCCGCCACGACCGTGTAGCAGAAGACCGCAATCGAGGCGGTGCGGGTGCACACCGAGCTCTGCCGCGTCTGCGTCCCGATCTCCAGCGCCAGGTGCGCCGGCGGCTGCACCTCCACCGAAAAAACGTTCGTGTTGAACACTACGGCCACCCGAATCTCGTCCCCAAGCCCGAACACGCTGTCCGTGCTCGCATGGAATATCTCCGTCCCTGCGGAGTTCACGAGAAACATGGCCGTCACGTAGGGCACGTCGCCCGTCACCTTGTGCCCCGACGCGTTCGAGATCGCGTTCGTCCCCAACCCCAAGTTCGCGGCCGTCGCGCCGCCCGCGATCTGGATCGTCCCGCCGTTCAGCGCCAAAGCGCTCGCGCCGATGCTGATGCCGTCCGCGTCCGCGTCCGCCACGACCACTGTATAGCGGAACCTCAAAGACGTGGTGCCCGAGCCCGTCGCGTAGTCCGCCTGCCGCGTCTGCGTCCCGATCCCCAGCGCCACACGCGGCGTTCCCGTCACGTCCACCGACTGGTCGAAGTCGACCTTGACCTCGATCGTGTTGCCTTCGGCGTACGCGCTGTCAGCGCCCGGGTCGCTGGAAATCGACACGCCGCTCACGTTCGGCGTCTGGGCGTTCGCAACGACCGGCGACCCGGCGACCACCAGCCCGGCGACCACCAGCACCAAGCCGAGAGCCGAAAGAAGCCTTCGCACTACCCACATGGCACGCCACCTGCATCCGGGCTTGGTCCGAGATGGCGAATACTGAAAGGCGACAGGGGGGGGGGGGGGGGGGGGGGGGGGGCGAATGGAAGCTCATCTTGGCCAAGCTCCAGGAAGGTGGGCGAACGCCGGGAAGGTGGGCGAACGCCGAAGGACAGCACCGTTGGCGGCATGTATCGGTCGGTCGAATATAGCAGTAGAGGTTGCAGATGGGGAGGCGCAATGGTCCGAAAGGCTCCCCGACCAAGCGCCCGAGCGCCAGGGCCGCCATCCGAACGGCGCCGCCGTTGATCATCTCCACTCCACGTCTTGGATGGCGGTCCAGGGAACGACTTCGGCGCCGCTCCGCCGACCGAGCGGGCCGTCGCCGCCGTAGACCAGCCGGGCGACGGGCTCCAGGTGCGGGTTGGCGCGTCGGGCGCGTTCCGGGAACGTCTTCAGCGCCCGGAAGAACTCGGACGTGACGGTGGCGCCCGACTTCACCTCCACGGCGATCGTGCGTCGGGCCGACTCGACCACCAAGTCCAGCTCCACGCCCCTCGCCTCGCGAAGGTGGAAGAGGCCGTCCGTCTCGCCTCGGTGCACGCGCGCCTTCAGGATCTCGGACGCGCACCAGCTCTCGAACAGCGCGCCGCGCAGCGGGTGGACGCGCAGCTGGTCGGGGTCGCGAACTCCCAGCAGCCGGCACGCAAGCCCCGAGTCCACGAAGTGCAGCTTGGGCGCCTTGACCAGGCGCTTGCGGAAGTTCCGCAGCCACGGGGCCGCGCGGAAGACGACGAAGCTGGCTTCGAGCACCGAGAGCCATGCTCGCACGGTCGCGTGGGCCACGCCCGCGTCGGACCCCAGCGACGACAGGTTGAGTTCCTGGGCCGTGCGCCCCGCCGCCAAGCGCAGGAAGGTGGTGAAGGCGGTCAGGTTGGTCACTTGGAGCACTTGGCGAACATCCCGCTGGACGATACGTGTCGGCGTACCCGGCCAGCCATTCGTCCGCCGGAGAAGAGGCCAGGCGCCCGCTGAACTTCGTCGAACACCACGGGGCCGGAGTGCTGGGCCAGAAACCCCCTCGGGTCCGTCTCGGCGAACTCGCGCCCGTCCAGCGGCTCCAGGCTCACGTAGTCGTGGTCCGGGAAGCACGCACGACACAAGGTCGTCTTGCCCGACTGGCGCGGGCCGGTCACCGCGACCACCGGGGACTGGCGGGCGGCACGGCGCAGGCTCGGCTCGAGGGTGCGGGCGATCATGGCACGGATCGTAGATCGCATTGCCGATCGGTGCAACCGGCAACCGAGCCCCATCGCCGCACGCCGACTCGCTCTATCCGTAGTCCCCGAAACGCAACCAGATTCCTCGGATCATGTCTGTCTATCGGGGAATAGAGCATCCTGCCCAATGGCCCCCTTTGGGCAAGGCGGGATCATAAATCGGCTTGTGCATGGGGCGGGTTCGCAGTACGCCTGCGTCCAGGTCGCGGACGCGTTGACGGGCGATCTCGACGTACTCGGAGACTACGTCGCAACCGAAGGCGGCGCGTCCGTGCTTGCGGGCTGCCACCACAGACGATCCGACGCCCATGTAGGGATCCAAGACGGAGCCTCCCTGTTCGGTCATGGACAAGACCAGCCTCTCCACGAGCTCGACTGGGAACTGGCAAGGATGCGTCGTCTTCTCGACGTGATTGGCCTTTACGTTCGGGATGTCCCACACGTCCGAGGGGTTCTTGCCCAGTGGGTTTCCCGACCGTTTTCCCCTGTTCGGGCCCTTGAAGTACTTCTTGCCGGGGTACTTCGAGGGGACCCGAACCGGATCGACGTTGAAGTAGTAGTCGTCCGACTTCGTGAACCACAGAATGGTCTCGTATCGACCGGAGAACCTCTTTGTGCAGTGCAGTCCGTGGCCAAAGCGCCACACGATCCGGTTGCGCAGCTTCAGTCCGTGGGACTTGAACACGTCGTACAGCACAATGTCCAAGGGAAACACCTCGCGGTTGCGCACGTGGTTGCCAACCTGCCAACAGATCGACCCCTTGGGATCAAGTACCCTCACGCACTCGGCGACGGTCGCCTCCTGTTCCTCCAAGTAGCGGTCGAGGCTTGTGCGCGTTTCGTACGCCTTGCCGATGTTGTAGGGAGGCGAAGTGACGACCAGATGCATCGAATCGCTGGACAACGTTGCAAGAAAGTCCAGGTTGTCGGCGCATTCGATTCTCGCGGCGAGGCTGGGGTCCGGCCCGCTTGCGATTTCAGCGCCGAGAACGTATTGGGTCAACTGTCCAGCCCCCAGACGGTCTCGCCCGCCACTACAGTTCGGACCACCCGGCCCACGAGGCGCCGGCCCGCGAAGGGCGTGTTGCGGCTCTTGGAGAGAAAGGAGTCGGGGTCCGCTTCCCACTCTTCCTTCGGATCGATCAGAGTCAGGTCGGCCGGGGAGCCCGGGGCCAAGCCGCCGCCGGGCAGGCCCAGGGCGCGCGTCGGGCCGGCCGACATGCGCTCGATCAGCGTGGGCAAGTCCGTGACGCCCTTCAGGACCAGATCGGTGTGGAGGACCGCAAAGGCGGTCTCGAAGCCCACGGCGCCGTAGGGGGCGTCGTCGAACGCCTGCTCCTTCTCGTCGTAGTGGCGGGGCGCGTGGTCGGTGGCCACCGCGTCGATCGCGCCTTCGGCCAGGGCCGCCTGCAACGCCTCCACGTCTCCAAGGGGCCGCAGGGGCGGGTCCACCTTGTAGTTGGAGCCGTAGCTGTCCAGCAGGTCGTGGGAGAGAAGCAGGTGGTGCGGGGTCGCCTCGGCGGTGACCTGCACGCCGCGCTCCCGCGCTTGGCGGATCAGCCGGCAGGCGGCGGCGGTGGAGACCCGCTGCAGGTGGAGGCGGCCGCCCGTCGCCTCGGCCAGCGCCAAGTCCCGGTGGACGCCGATCTCCTCGGCGGCGCCCGGCTTGCCCCGCAGACCCAGGCGGGTGGACACGACCCCCTCGTGCATGACGGCGCCCTCCGCCAGCCAGGGGTCCTCCGAATGGGCCAGCACCGGAACGCCGAACGACTGGGCGTACTCCAGGGCCAGGCGCATCAGCGCCGACGAGCGGAGCGCGCGGCCCGCGTCGCCCACGGCCACCGCTCCCGCTTCCACGACTTCGCCGAACTCGGTGAGGCGCTCCCCTGCCCTGCCGACCGTGACCGCCGCCGCCGGGAAGACCCTGGCGCCCGAGGCTCGGCGTCCAGCCGCCACCACGAACCCGACCGCAGCGGGATCGTCCACGGGCGGGTCGGTGTCGGGCATGGCGCACACCGCCGTGAAGCCGCCCGCCGCCGCGGCCGCCACGCCGGAAGCGATCGTCTCGCAGTGCTCCCAGCCGGGCTCGCAGAGGTGGGCGTGAGGGTCCACGAAGCCCGGCGCGACGACGAGGCCGACGGCGTCGATCGACTTCGCGGGCGGCGAGCCCTCCGGCGGCGCAGTCGACGCCAAGTTCTCGCCGACCGCGGCGATCCTTCCGTCCTCGACCAGCACGTCGCACACGGCGTCGAGCCCCTGGACCGGGTCGATCACCCGGCCTCCCTGCACCAGCAGTCGGGTCACCGGCTCGCGCTCCCGACCGGGCGGCAGCGGCGGCCAGGCGGCCGCGGCCTGCTCGGACCCAGCAGTCGGATCATCGGCTGGCGCTTTCGACTGGAGAGTGGTCGGCGGTCGGCACCGGCGGGCGGCCGACGGCGGGCGGTGCGGCCGGGGCATGCGACTCCCGGCCCGCCAGGAGCGCCAGGACCGCCATCCGGACGGCGACGCCGTTGGTCACTTGGCGGAGGATGACGGAGCGGGGCCCGTCGGCCACGTCCGAGTCGATCTCCACGCCCCGGTTCATCGGACCCGGGTGGAGGATCGCCGGGTTCCGGGGCGCCCGCGCCAGCCGGCGGCGGGTCACGCCGAAGACCCGGTTGTACTCCCGGAGCGACGGAACGAACCCCCCCTTCATCCGCTCCAGCTGGAGGCGGAGCACGTTGAGGGCGTCGGCCCACTCTATGGCCTCCTCCACCCGGGCGAAGACCCGGCAGCCCAGCTCCTCGATCCCCGCCGGCACCAAGGTGCGAGGCCCGCAGACCGCCACCTTCGCGCCGGTGTTGAGCAGGCCGAAGATGTTGGACCGGGCCACGCGCGAGTGGCGGATGTCGCCCACGACGCAGACGCGGAGCCCCTCCAGCCTCCCGAACTGGTCCCGGAGCGTGAGCAGGTCCAGGAGCCCCTGGGTGGGGTGCTCGTGGGCGCCGTCGCCGGCGTTCACCACGTTGGAGGGGATGCGGTCGGCCAGGAACGCGGCCGCCCCGGCGGACCAGTGGCGGACCACCACCATGTCGATCCGCATCGCCTCCAGGTTGCGGGCCGTGTCCACCAGCGTCTCGCCCTTCGACACCGACGAGCGGCTGGCCCCGATGTTCACCGTGTCGGCCCCGAGGCGCTTCTCGGCGAACTCGAACGATATCCGGGTGCGCGTCGAGGGCTCGAAGAAGAGGTTGACGATCGTCTTGCCCCGCAGGACGGGCAGCTTCTTGATCGGGCGGTCCGAGATCTCCCTGAAGCGCCCGGCCAAGTCCAGGATGCCCAGGATCTGGCCGGCCGAGAGGCGCTCCAAGCCGACCAGGTCCTTGCCCAAGGCCGGCGCTGGATCGGTCGGCGCGGCGGCCTGGGGGCGCGGCGCCTCGGGGGTCGGCGCGGCGGCGTGGGGGCGCGGCGCCTCGGGAGTCGGCGCGGCGCCTCGGGGGTCGGCGCGGAGTCGCGCGGGCGAAGCGTCCGGCCGTCGCGGCGGCGTCTCGGGGGTCATCGCGGCGTCGTGTCGGTCACCACGACGGCCAGGCTGCCGTCCACGCGGGGCACCAGCACGTCCACGCGCTGGCGGGGCAGCACTTGGCAGATTCGGCCCACGATGTCGGGCTGGATCGGCATCTGCCGCTCTCCCCTGTCCACCAGGACGCAGAGGAGTATTCGCGCTGGACGACCGAAGTCCATGAGCTCGTTGAGGGCCGCCCGCACAGTGCGGCCCGTGTACGCCACGTCGTCCACGAGCACGACCGCCTTGCCGTCCACGCCGCCCGGGGGAAGCCGCGTCTCGCCGACCCGGGGCAGGTGGCCCAGGGCCATGAGGTCGTCCCGGTACATGGTGATGTCCAGAGTGCCCGTGGGAACCGGCTCGCCCTCGACGGCGGCCGCCTCGGCGCCGATCATGGCGGCCAGGTCGACCCCCCGGCGCTGGATGCCCATCAAGACCAGGTCGCGCCCGCCGCCGGCCTTCTCCAGGACTTCGTGGGCCATGCGGTCCACGGCCCGCCGGACGGCGCCGGCGTCCATGAGCACCGTGGGCGTCGGCGAAGTCGCCGGGAGTTCGGCAGCCGACGGGACGGAAGGGCCGGCCGGGGGGCTGTCTGGGTTCGCGCCTGGGTTCACGGCGGGGAAAGGTAATTGCCATGTGAACGACAGTCCAACATGATGGAGAACGGCCCAAGACCCTGCCCAGGAGTGCCGATGTTCCGTCTCCAAGCGCCGATCTCGCGTACACGCGGAGCGACCCGTCCCCGGACGCTCGCCCGACACTTCCCCTGTTGGCTGGGCGTGCTCGCGCTCGCGCTCCCGGCCGCGGCCAGCGGCCAGCGCGTGAGCGACGGCCCCAAGGTCGTGCTGGGGTCGGTGCCCTTCTCCCTGTCCGTGGAGGGGCAACCCCTCGCGGCGGACGGAGAGCCGGGCCTCTCCGCCCTGGTGGAGGTTCGGGACGCCCACGGCGCCCTCTTGGCGTCGGGAGCGGTGGACGCCGGGGAAGTGCGGGAGTTCCGGGATATCTCCGTCGCTTCCCGGGACGCGCTGCCCCTCTCGGTGCGGGCGGGCGAATCGGTGGAGGAGTTCTCCCGTCCCTACGCGCCGGGGTGGTTCTCGGTGCTTCCGCCCCTCTTCGCGATCCTGCTTGCGCTGGTCTTCAAGGAAGTGATCACGGCGCTGGTGGCGGGGGTGTGGCTGGGGGCGCTGGCGGTGTCGGGCTACAACCCGGTGGAGGCCACTTGGCGCCTGGTGGACCAGTACGTCGTCTCGGCGCTGGCCGACACGAGCAGCGGCCACGCCCAGATCGTGATCTTCAGCCTGATGCTGGGCGGAATGGTGGGGATCATCGGCCGCAACGGGGGCACCCTGGGAGTGGTCCGGGCGGTGGCGCCCCTGGCGAGGAACCGTCGCCGAGGGAAGGTGGCCACTGCCCTGGCCGGCCTGGCGATCTTCTTCGACGACTACGCCAACACGCTGGTGGTGGGCAACACGATGCGGCCCATCACCGACAAGCTGAGGATCTCCCGCGAGAAGCTGGCGTACCTGGTGGACTCGACGGCGGCGCCGGTGGCGGCCCTGGTGCCCGTGTCGACCTGGGTCGGCTACGAGATCTCGCTGATCGGAGGGGGACTGGAGGCGGCCGCCGCGGAGGCGCAGGGCGCGGACGCCGCCTTCCTGGCCGGGATCAGTCCCTTCGCCGTCTTCCTGGAGACGATTCCCTACCTCTTCTACCCGCTCCTGGCCATGGCCTTCGTCCTGCTCACGTCGGCGACGAACCGCGACTTCGGGGCCATGGCGAAGGCGGAAGCCCGGGCCGCCAAGGGCGACGGGCTCAACCGACCGGGCGCCACGCCCGCGACCGACACGTCGGGCAGCTTCCTGAAGGCCAAGGAAGGGACGCCGGTTCGCTGGTGGAACGCCGCGCTGCCCGTGCTGACGGTGGTGGCGGTCGTCCTGGGCGGACTCTACGCGACCGGGCGCGCCGGCGCGGGTCCCGACGCCTCGCTGATGGACGTCTTCGGCGCGTCGGACCCCTTCAGCACGCTGCTGTGGGGCTCGTTCGCCGGATGCCTGGTCGCCCTGGCGCTCTCGGTGTCGCAGCGGCTGCTCACGGTCCACGAGTGCGTGGACGCCTGGACCGGAGGCGTGCGCGCCATGATGATCGCCATGGTGATCCTGACGCTGGCCTGGGCCCTGGGAGCGGTGACGACGGACGTGGGCACCGCGGGCTACCTCGCCCAGCTGCTCGAGGGCAACCTTCCCCTCGTCCTCCTCCCGGCGGTGGTGTTCGTCACGTCGGGGGCGATGGCCTTCGCGACGGGCACGTCGTGGACGACGATGGCGATCATGATCCCCCTGGTGGTGCCCCTCGTCGTCTCCTTGGCGGGCGGAACCGGCTTCGCCGACGGCGCCCAGTACGGCATCCTGCTCGGCTCGGTGAGCTCGGTGCTGGCGGGAGCGATCTGGGGCGATCACTGCTCGCCGATCTCCGACACCACGGTGCTGTCGTCCACGGCCGCGGCGTGCGACCACGTGGACCACGTGCGGACCCAGCTGCCGTACGCCATGCTGGTGGGCGCGGTGGGGCTGGCGCTGGGCAACGTGGGGACGGCGCTGGGGCTTCCGGTGTGGATCGCCCTGCCCGCCGGCGTGGCGCTGCTGGCCGTCTTCCTGCGGGTCTTCGGGACGCCGGTGCCGGAGGTGGAAGAGGCGGACGGGAGGCGGGCGGAGACGTAGCGCGCACTTCGCGCGCGGTCCTGCGCGACGGGGCGTCCTACCGCCGGCGTCGCCCCCGACGGGCGCGGAAGAACGTTCTCAGCAGCTCCGCGGACTCGTCGGCCAGAACGCCGGCAAGGACTTCGGCGCGGTGGTTGAGGCGGGGGTGGCGGACCAGGTCGCCCAAGCTGCCGGCCATCCCTGCCTTGGGGTCGGGGGCGCCGTAGACCAGGCGCGGCAGGCGGGCCAGCACGACGGCGCCGGCGCAGTGGGCGCAGGGCTCCAGGGTCGCGTAGAGGGTGCATCCTTCCAGGCGCCAGTCGCCCAGCGCACGGGCCGCGCTCCGGATCGCCACCGCTTCGGCGTGGGCGGTCGGGTCGGACCACGCCGCCGTGCGGTTGTGGGCCTCGGCCAGCAGGCGGCCGTCGCGGACGATCACCGCGCCGACGGGCGCTTCGCCCCGGATTGCGGCGACGCGGGCCATCTCCAGCGCCCGGGCCATCCAGGCCAGGTCCTGGGCGCCGGGGGAAGGCGGGGACGAAGCGCCGGCAGGCGCCGAAGAGCGGCCCGCTGGCGCCGACACGGCGGCTAGTGGGCGGTGAGGGCGGCCGTAAAGGGCAACGGGCCCACCCGGCGGTAGAGGGCCGACACCCGTCCGACGATCGCCGGCCGCCGATCGGATTCCTCCATCGTCGCCGCGGCGGCCGGCATGCCGCCTCCCTCCATGGGGTAGAGCGAGATTCCCGTGGTCGTTCGCCGCAGCCGGTAGTACCCGGAGGCTCCGTCCAGGCTGGCGGCCACGATCTCGCCGTCCGCCAACTCCTCTGCCGCGACCGGCTCGATCACCAGAAAGTCCCCTTCGTCGATCCCCGCGGCGGCCAGGCGGTCGCCGGGACTCCGCACCATGAAGCTCCCCTTGCGGCCGACCAGCTGCCGGTCGAGGGCCAGGCGCAACGGGGCGCTTCCCGTGCCCGCCCCGTCGGCCGCCTCCGCCAAGTCGCGGTAGCACGCCACGTTGACGGTCGGGGGACCAAGGTCCAGCCCCACGATCCTGACCGCTCGAGACCGCGACGGGTCCCGCTCCAGAAACCCCTTCTCCGCCAACGACCGCAGGTGCTCGGAAACCGTCTTGGTGCTCTTGATGCCGAACCGCTCGCCGATCTCCCTGATCGACGGCTGATAGGTGTTCGCGCGCAGGTAGCGCACCATGAAGTCCAGGATCTCGCGCTCCATGCCGGTCAGTCGGGAGGCGACGGGAGCGGGGGCGGCTCGAGGCGACGTCGCCGGGCCGGACTTGGAAGCGAGTGGCATCTGGTATCGAGGCGGGGACGGCGGTTCGGGGAGGGCGGGAATCATACACCCCGAACGGACGGGCTGCAATCGACTTCGCCGCCGCCCAGGGCGGCGAGGGCGGCATCCACCCGACGGACCGAACGCTCCCGTCCAAGGATCGCCAGCACGTCGAATATCCCCGGGCTGGCGGAGCGCCCCGTGAGCGCCAGGCGCAGGGGCTGGAAGAGCTTCCCCGCCCCGATCCCGAGCGCCTCCGCCAAGCCGCGAAGCTCCGCCTCCAGGGCGTCGTCGTGCCAGGCGGCGCGGGCCAGCGTCTCCCTCGCGGCCGACAGCGTCTTCGCGGCCTGGTCGGGGTTCCGGCCCCACGTCTTTCGGGCCGCCTTAGGGTCGTAGCCGGAGAGGGGAGCGACGTAGGGCCGGGCGCCCTCGGCCATCTCCGCCAAGGTGCGGCTCCGGGGCGCCAGCGCCGCCGTCATGCGGAGGTGCGCCGGCGCCGGGAGCGCGGCGGCGTCCGGGAGCCGGCGACGCAGCAGCCCGGCCAGCGCCTCCGTCTCCATGCCGGCGATGTGCCGGCCGTTCAACCAGCGGAGCTTCTCCGGGTCGAAGACGGCCCCCTTCTTGAGGACCCGCTCCATGGAGAAGCGGGCCGCCAGCTCCTCCCTCGTCATCGCCTCTTCGTCGGTTCCGGGGGACCAGCCCAGCAGCGCCAAGTAGTTGACCATCGCTTCGGCGAGCACGCCCTCCTCGCGGTACGACTCCACCGACTGGGCGCCGTGGCGCTTGGAGAGGCGCTTGCCGTCGGGGCCCAGGATCATGGGGAGATGGCCGAACGCGGGGAGTTGGCGGCCGAGGGCTTGGTAGAGGAGGATCTGCTTGGGAGTGTTGGAGATGTGGTCGTCGCCCCGGATCACGTGGGTGACTTGGGCGTCGGCGTCGTCGGAGGCCACGGCCAAGTTGTAGGTGGGGGCGCCGTCGCTCCGCAGGATCACGAAGTCGTCGATCTCGGCGTTCCGGAAGCGCGTCGAGCCGTGCACCAGATCGTCCCAGGAGACGGCTCCGTCCGGCACCCGGAAGCGAAGCGCGAAGGGCTCCCCCGCCGCGGCCCTGCGCTCCCCCTCGTCGAGCGGGACCCGGGCCGCCAGCTCTCGCGAAAGGCGCGTCACGGCCCCGGCGCCCGCAGCCACCGCGGCGTCCCGCGCCCTCGCGAACTCCTCCTGGGGCGTGAAGTCGCGGTAGGCGCGGCCCTCGGCCAGCAGGCGCAGCGCGTCCCGCCGGTGCCGCTCCGCGCCGTCGGCCTGGAAGACGGGCCCCTCGTCCCACTCCAGCCCCAGCCAAGCCAGCCCGTTCGTGATGGCGTCCACGTGCTCGGGCCGGCTCCGGCTCCGGTCCGTGTCCTCGATGCGCAGGAGGAAGGCGCCCCCGTGGCGTCGGGCCAGGAGCCAGTTGAAGAGGGCCGTGCGGGCCCCGCCCACGTGAAGGAAGCCCGTGGGAGACGGGGCGAAGCGGAGCCTCAAGCGCGCGCTTCCTTGCGCCGCTCGAAGAGGAAGTACAGGGCCGGCGTGGCCGTCAGGACGAGGAAGGTGGAGGTGAGGAGTCCCCCGATCAGCGCGTAGGCCAGGGCGTTCCAGATGTTGGAGTTGGCGGTCTCGCTGAAGAGGACCAGAGGCAGCATCCCCAGGATGGTGGTGGTGGAGGTCATGAGGATCGGGCGCACCCGCTCCACCGTCCCCTGGACGATCGCCGCCCGCAGGGCCATGCCCCGCTCCCGCCGCACCCTGCCCACGTGGTCCACCAGCAGGATCGCGTTGTTGACGACGATGCCCCCCATCATGATCACGCCGATCCACGCCTCCCGGGTGAAGTGGGCGTCGGTGAAGAAGAAGATCATGAAGACGCCGATCAGCGCCATGGGAACCGCGAGCAGCACGCACAGGGGCAGCAGGAGCGACTCGAAGAGCGCGGCCGTGACCATCAGCACCAAGAAGATCGAGACGCCCAGCACGAGCCGGATCTGGGACTTCTCCTCCGTCGACCATCGCCAGCGGTCCGCCTTCTTCACCGTGTAGCCCGGGGGCACCTCGGTGGACTCGATCACCGTGTTGTGCACCAAGTCGCCCAGCTTGTAGGGACCCCGGAACTCGTAGGCCACGGAACGCTCGTACTGCTGGTTCTCGCGGTTGATCTCGGCCAGCACCTCGCGGGACTCGATCCGGACGAGCTCGCCCAGGCGCACGGGCTGGCCGACGTTCGTCATGACCAGCGCCCGGCGAAGGTCCAGCAGGTCCACCTCCCGGTTGCCCTCCAGCTTCACGTCGTAGCGCACCTCGTCGCCGCCGATCTTGAGGGTCGTCATGCTCACTTGGCCCCGAACCGCCGCGTGGACCTGCCGGGAGAGGTCCTCCACCGTGAGCCCGTGGCTGGCCACCACGTCCCGGTCGATCGTCACGGCGAACTCGGAGGCGCGCTCCCGCTGGAACCAGCTCCGGGAAGCGTTGGTGTTCACCTCCCGGACGCGAGCGATTCGCGAGAGGCGCTTGCCCAGGTCCTCGGCGATGTCGCGAACCATCTCGTAGTTGTAGCCGAGCACCTGGATCGTGTAGTTGGGGGCCGATCCGCCGCCGCCGTAGAACGAGGGGCCGAAGCCGTGCACCCGCACCTCGGCGCCCGTGAACTGGAGGGAGAAGGCGAAGAGCTGGTCCTTGATCGCCACGGGCACCGCGGTGGTCTCCAGCTCGTCGGGGAACGTCACCCTGGTGTAGCTGTTCTCGGTGGAGATGTTGGAGGTGAACTGCTCGACCTCGGGCATCTGGCGGAGGCGCTCCTCGAAGTAGCGCGTCAACTGGTCGGTGCGCTCGATGTCCGAGCCCCGGGGAAGCCGGATCATGATGCTGATGTAGGTCTCGTTGCCCCATCCGCCGCCCCAGATGCGGCCCTTGGTCACGTATTCGTCGAAGAGGTAGTAGGAGCCGCCCAGGGCGCCCAGGCCGATCGCCACCGTGATCCACGGCCAGCGCAGGGTGCGGACGACCAAGCCGCGGTAGAAGCGCTCGTACAGGGGCGCGCGACGCCCGGCGGTCTCCCCCGGGTCGATCGGCCGGGCGCCCGTGGTCCCCGTGCCGGCGCCCCCTGCGGCGACCGACTCGGCCCGGGCGGGCAGGAGCTTCTTGACCAGCGCCGGGATGAAGGTGAAGGCGACGGCCAGCGAGGCCAGGAGGGTCAGGGCGACGACGACGGCCAGGGGCACGTAGAAGACCCGAAGCTCGTCCTGCATGTAGACGAAGGGAACGAAGACGATCAGGGTGGTGGCCGTCGCCGCCATGATCGGCAGGACGACCTGGGACGCGCCGTTGCGAATGGCGTCCTCGGCGCGCTCGCCCGACTGCCATCGCCGGTAGATGTTCTCCAGCACGACGATGGAGTTGTCCACGATCAGCCCGAAGCCCATCGCCAGCCCCATCAGGGTCATGATGTTGAGGGAGAGGCCGGTGAAGTAGATCAGGTTGAGGGCGATGAGGATCGAGAAGGCGATGGTGGCGAAGACCACCATGGCGGAGCGGAAGGAGCGGAGGAAGAGCAGCAGCACCCCGAAGATCACGAACACGGACACGGCGGCCCGGTTCCGCAGGTCCGAAAGCTGGCGGCGGATGTCCCGGCTCTCGTCCCAGTCCAGGATGAAGCGCGTGTTGGGCGGATTGCTCCGCTCCAGGATCGCCAGCCGCTCCTTCACCCGGTCGGCCACGCGGACGGTGTTGGTGCCGATCTCCTTGTAGAGGGAGAGGCTGACCGCCGGACGGCCGTTGATCCGGTAGTGGCTGCGGACGTCCTCGTAGGTGTCCCGGACGACGGCCACGTCCGAGACCCGAACGACCCGGCCCCCGGCGCCGCTGACGATCGCGCTGCGGATGTCCTGGGCCGAACCGGGACGGTTGCGGATCGTGACCGTCCACTCCCGGTCGCCGTCGCGCACGCTGCCCGCCTCGCGCACCAGGTCCAGGTCCATGAGCTTGCCGGCCACCTGGGGCGCCGACACGCCCATCGCCGCCATCCGCTCCCGGTCGAGCTCCACTTCCAGCAGCCGTTCCCGACCGCCCCGGGCTCGAACCACCGAGACGCCCTCCACCCGGTTGAGCTCGGGGACCACCACGTCGTCCAGGTGCTCGCGAAGGGACTCCAGCGTGCGCGGGCCCGTGAAGGTGTACTCGAGGAAGGCGCGCCGGATGTCCCGGAAGTCCTGGGGGACGTAGGGCTCCACCAGGACTCGGCGCACGCCGGCCGGCAGCTCCTTCTCCTCCAGCGTGGCCAGCCGCTCCGACAGGTCCAGGCGGGCGAAGTCCATGTCGGTCTCGCGGGTGAACTCCACGTCGATCGCCGCCTCGCCCTCGCGGGAGACCGAGGTGACCTTCTCCACGCCGCGAACCAGCTGGATCGCCGCCTCCACGGGCGACGTGAGGAACGCTTCCACGGTCTCCGGAGATGCGCCGGGCCACGTGCCGCGCACGGTCAGGCGGGGCAGCTGGGTGTCGGGAAGGAGCTCGACCGGCAGGTTGCGCCAAGCCGCCACGCCCAGCAGCGCGACGGCGAAGTACCCCATGGCCACGGCCACGGGCCGGCGGATGCTGGTGCGGATCACGGCGAGCCCGCTCCGGCCGGGAGCGGCGCGGGCGACGGGGCTGCCGCGTCGCGGGAGCGGCCCGTCGCAAGCGCGCGCAGGTCCTCGACCAGGGAGTAGACGACGGGGACGACGACCAGGGTGAGGGCCGTGGCCACGATGAGCCCGCCGATGACGGCGACGGCCATCGGCGCCCGCAGGTCGGCGCCGCGGCCGATGCCCAGCGCCATCGGCGTGAGTCCCAGCACGGTGGTCGCCGTGGTCATGACGATGGGGCGCAGGCGCACTTCGCCGGCCTCCAGGATCGCGTCGCGCAGGCTGCTGCCGCGCGCTCGGGCGCGGTTGATGAAGTCGACCTTCACGATGGCGTCGTTCACCACGATGCCGACGAGGATCACGATCCCGATCAGGCTCATGGTGTTGAGCCCTTGCCCCGCCAGCGCCAGGGCGAGCACGGCGCCCACCAGGGCCAGGGGAACCGCCATGAGGATCGTGAAGGGGTGGACGAACGACTCGAACTGGGCCGCGAGGATCATGTAGACCAGCAGCAGCGCCAAGCCGAAGGCGAACGTCAGGTCGCGGAAGGAGCGGCGCATCTCCTCGTTCTCGCCCCCCACCTCGAGGCGAACCTCGGAGGGCGGCTGCACGCTCGCAAGGGCGGCCTCCACCGAGGCGATGGCCTCCGCCAGCCCGCCCGACGCCACGTCGGCGTACACGGTCACGACCCGGCCCTGGTCCTCCCGGCGGATCTCCGCTGGGCCGACCGTCTCGCGCACCTGGACCAGCTCCCGGAGGGGCACGCCGTCCACTTGCAGCGCCTCCAAGGTGGACGCGTCGTGGCGGAGCGCGTCCGGCAAGCGCACCACCACCGCGATCTTGCGGTCGAAGTCCACGAACTCGGTGGCCCGGTCGCCCCGCATGGCGTTCTCGATCGTCTCGGCCACCGAGCGCGGCTCGATCTCGTAGCGGGCCGCCGCTTCCCGGTCGATGGAGACCTGGTACTGGGGCTGGCCCCGCTCCGAGCCGATCCGGACGTTGCGGACCGCGGCCACGCCGCGCATCCGGGCCTGCACGGCCTCGGCGAAGCCGTACGCCTCTTCCAGGTCCTCGCCCCGGACGCGGACGGCGATGTCCGACTCGCTGCCGCCGAGGATCTGGCCGAGCGCCGTGGCTTGGCCGGTCTCGAAGGAGAGGAAGCCGGCCAGCTCCGCCGACGACCCGCTCCGGGACCGGCGGACCACTTCCTCGGTGACGGCCCGGTCGTCCAGGCGCACCTGCAGCAGGGCCGTGTTGACCCCCGCCGCTTCGCCTTGGGCGCCCTGCACGTCCCTGCCCACGCGGCTGAAGACCGCCGCCACTTCGGCGTCCCCCAGCAGCCTGCCCTCCACCTCCTCGGCGGCTTCGGCGGTCGCCTCCAGGGACGTGCCCTCGGGAAGCTCGACCCGGACGTCAAAGGCGCCCTGGTCCACGTCGGGGAGCAGGTCGCGGTCCAGCGAGCTGCCCAGCAGAACGGTGCCGGCCAGCGCCGCCGCGGCGGCGGCCAGCACCGTGCCTCGGCGGTCCAGCGCCTGTCCCAGCTTCCGGTGGTACCAGGCCGCGAAGGCGTCGAACGCCCGGTCGAAGGCGCCGAAGAGCGGGGCGAGGGCCGCCTTGAGAAAGCCGCCCGCCGACGCCGCCCAGTAGCGGACCAGCTGGGGGACCAGGCGCCAGAGCGCGCGCAGGACCCAGAACGGCACGTAGACCAGCCAGAGGAAGACGCAGACCACCGCCCGGAACGCGTGGCGCGCACCGCGGCCCGCTGCCCGCAGGGCCCCGGGGCCGGCGGGCCGCCTGGAACGGCGCCAGTAGACGAGGGGCCAGGGGCCGGCGGCCGAGCCGTCGGCGTCTGTCCGGGGTCGCCTGCCGACGAAGTGGGCCGCCATCGTCGGCAGGAGGGTGACGGCGACGGCCAAGCTGGCCAGCAGCGAGAACGCCACCGCCAGGGAGAGGGCCCCGAAGAGCTCGCCGGCGACCCCTTCCACGTAGATGATCGGTCCGAAGACCGAGATCGTCGTGAGGGTGGAGGCGGTGATCGCGCCCTGCACCTCTTCGGCGCCCTTGGCGGCGGCGTCCAGGATCGGCATCCCGCCTTCCCGGTGCCGGAAGATGTTCTCGAGGACGATGATGGAGTTGTCCACCAGCATCCCGACCCCGAGGGCGAGTCCCCCCAGGCTCATGATGTTGAGGGAGACGCCGAACGCCTCCATGAGGGAGAAGGTGGCCACGACGGAGATCGGGATCGCCAGGGCGACGGCCACCGGGTAGCGGGGGTCGCGAAGGAAGAAGAAGAGGATCGCGAAGGCCAGCGCTCCCCCCAGGATCAGCGCCTGGACCACGTTGCTGATCGATTCGTCGATGAAGGTGGCCTGGTTGGACGCGATCTCGACGGTGAACTCGGGGTACTGCGCCCGGAGCAGGTCGAGGGTCTCCTGCACCAGCTCGGAGACGGCGACCGTGTTGGCCCCCGATTCCTTGAAGACCAGGACGCCCACCGACTCGGCGCCGTCGTAGCGGGCGATCGACTCCCGCTCCTCGTAGCCGTCCACCACCCGGGCCACGTCCGAGAGCCGCACCAGCCGGTCCGTGGTCTCGGCCTCCTCGCCCTCGCGGCGCTCTTCCGGCGGAAGCGGACGGCCCGCCTGCTCCCGGCTGACCACCACGTCCTCGATCTCCTCGACGGTCTGGAACTCGCCTAGGGTCCGCAGGGGGTAGCGGTAGCGGCCGCGCAGGATCGTCCCGCCCGGCGCCGAGTAGTTCGCCCTTTCCAGGGCCTCGGAGACTTCGTCGAGGCCGACGTTGTAGGCCTCCAGCAGGGCCGGGTCCACCTCGACCTGGATCTCCCGGTCCAGTCCGCCGGTGACCGACGCCTGGGCGATCCCGTCCAGCTGCTCGAGCCGCCGCCGGAAGACCGTCTCGGCGATCTCCTTCGTCTGCCACAGGTCTCGTCCGCCGGCCACCGAGACCGTCAGGATCGGCTCCGCCTGGGGGTCGACCCGCAGGATCGTCGGACGTTCGGCGGTTTCGGGAAGCGCGTCGCGGATGTTGTCCAGCCGCTCCCGCACGTTGAGGGCGGCAAAGTCCATGTCGGTGCCCCACGCGAAGCGCAGGGTGACCAGGCTCACGCCCTCTTGGGAGACCGAAGTGACCTTCTCCACGCCCGGCACCGCCGCCGCCTGGGACTCGATCCGCTCCGTCACAAGGCGCTCCACCTCGGCGGGCGCCACGTCCGGGTAGCCGGTGTGGACCACCAGGCGCGGGAAGCTCACGTCGGGGAGGAGGTCGATCGGCAGCCTGACGTAGGAGATCGCGCCGAGCAGCACCACCGCCAGCACGAGCATGGCGACGGCCACCGGGCGCCGCGTGGAGGTCCGGGGGATCGACACCGGTCAGCTCCCTTCCGCGTCGCCGCCGGTTCTCATTCCCGCTTCCACGGCCACGACGCCGGCGGCCTCGTGGAGCCTGACCAGCGCCGCCGCGAACTCGAAGCGCTGGTCCACCGCGTCCCGCAGGGCCGACGCCTCTTCCCGCACGGCGGCCTGCAGGTCTTCGACGCTCTTGGTGGCCAGCTCGTACTCCTCCCGCACGATGCGGAGCCGCTCGCTGGCGATCTCCAGCTGGCGGTCCCGCTCCTGCTGGGTCGCCCACGCCGTCTCCAGGTCCACGTAGCGGGCGTGGATGTCCTCCCGCACCTCCAGCTGGAGGCGGGCGATCTCTTCGTTGGCGTTGCGGAGTTCCACGTCGGCGTCCGCGATCGCGCGAGAGGTCTGGAAGCGGGTGAAGAGCGGCACGGCGACGGAAAGGGAGAGGCCGCCGTAGATGTCCTTGGGATTGAGGGCGAAGAGGGCGCTCCGGTCCTCGCCGTTCACGCTTCGGTAGATGTTCGAGCTGAGCGAGAGGCGCGGCCAGCGCGTGGCCTTCTGCCTCTTGAGGGCGGCCTGCCGCATCGCCAGGGCGGCTTCGCCTTCTTCGACCTTGGGATTGTCCCGCAACGCCGCGGCGACGAGGCCGTCCAGGTCGAGGCCGGCCGGGTCGAACACCTCGGGCTGCTGTTCCTCCACGTCCAGCTCGCCGATCTCGGGGTCGCCGATCGCCCTGTGGAGGGCCAGGAGACCCTTCCTGTACTCGCCTCGGGCCCGGGTGACGGCAGCGCGCTGGCGCTCGAGCTCCAGCTGGGTCGCCAAGAGGTCGGACCGTCCCACGGCCGCCAGCTCGAAGCGCCTCGTCTGGACGTCGACGTCGCGCTCTCGGGCGGAGAGAAGGTCGAGTTCGACGGCCAGCCTGCCCTTGTGGCGCTGGGCGAGGAGGAACTGGACCTGCACGTCGGCCAGGACGCGGTTGAGCTCGCTCCGGCCCGCGTGGCGGGTGGTGCGCGCCCGGGCGCGAGCTTCGTCGACCGCGTGGAAGCGGGCGCCCCCCTGGAGCACGTCGAGGCTCAGAGAGATGCTTTGGTTGGCGTTCGAGCTGATCCGGGTGCGCAGGTCCGGGTTCTCCAGCGTGTTGCCGAAGAAGTCGATCGCCACCGACTCGCGGCGGAAGTTCTGGCCCGTGCCGTAGCGGAGGTCGAGGCTCGGGAGGAAGGCGCCCCACGCTTCCCGTCGCTGCGGCGTCTCCAGGTCCATGCGGTTCAGGGCCTGCCGGTACTGGGGGTTGTGCTCCGCGGCCCGGCGCAGGGCGTCCTTCAGAGAGAGGACGGTGGCTCGCCCGTCGCGCCCGTGGTCCGCGCCCAGGCCGCCGGTGCTGACGCTTTGCTTGAGGCGAGGACTGCTATTTTGTTTCTGGGCATGGAGTTGCGGAACCAGAGCGGTGGCGGTGCAGATCGCTCCGACGACGGCTGCGCGCGCCCAGGACCGGGCGGGCCTCATCGGGACGGTCTCCCGCCAGCGGCGGCCGGGTCGTCCACGAGCTGCACCGCCGCGTCGTGGGTCAGGTAGTGGTGGCCGTCCACCAGCACGATCTCGCCGGGCGCGACCCAGTCCTCGTCGCCCTCCACGAGCTCGATGAACTCGTCGTTCTCGAGGCCCGTCGTCACGTAGCGCCACTTGGCCCTCCCCTCCTCGAAGACGAAGAGCATGGTGCGCCGGTCTCCTCTCTCCAGGACGGCGGACCTGGGCACGAGGATGCGGTCCGGGAAGTTGCGGGCCTGCAGCTCCGCCTCGGCGAACATTCCGGGCTTGATCCGGCCCCGGGCGTTGGGCAGGTGGACGGTGACCCGGGCCGTGTTGTTGGTCGGGTCGATCACCGGGTTGATCGTCTGAATCCGCCCCGTGAAGGTGGTGTCCGGAAAGGCCGTGAACGTCAGCTCGGCGACCCGTCCTTCCTGCAGGTTGACGACCTCGGTCCCAAGGGCCTGGAGCTCCACCTTGATGGGGCTCAGATCGACCAGGGTGACAAGCTCGTCGCCCGCTCGAACCAGCTGTCCCGGAACGACCTTCAGGTCGGCGGCCCGGCCGCCGAAGGGAGCGCGCACGGCGGTCTTCTCCAGGTCCAGGAGCGCGCGGCGGTGCTCCACCTGGGCCTGGTCGAGCCCGGTGGCCGAGCGTGCGAAGCGGTCTCGGCTGGCCCGGACCTCGTCGTCTTCGATCTCTTCGTCGAAGAGGACTCGGGCCTGGTAGTCGGCCTCGGCCTTGAGCAGCGCCGCGGCCTTCGCCGCCACCTCCAGGGCGTACTCGGCGGTGTCGACCAGTGCCATCAGGTCGCCCTCGCCGAGGTACTGGTTCTCCCGGACCTCGACCTGGGCGACGCGCCCCTCGACCTGGGCGGTCAGCTTCACCGAGCGGATCGCCGCGGCCCGCCCGTTGGCGTTGACCGATATCCACAGCGTGTCCTGCAGCGCCGCGACGCCGCGGACGGGCTGTGGGAGCTCGGTGTTGAACTGCTGCTGGACCGACTCGACGACTTCGGCGTGCTCCTGGGGTTCGCCCGACGCCTGGGCCTCGGCTTCGGGCTCGGGCCGGAGCCGCCAGTAGATCGCGCCCCCGAGCAGCCCCAAGCCGATGACGACGGTGAACCAACGCAGGATCGTTCGGGAATAGGCCATGATCGAAGCTCCCTTGGGTTCGCGTTGCGGCAGTCGCGTCGAGGCCGTCCGAACGACCTCCTATAGTCGTCAGACACCGAAGAGGCGCGAATGGTTCCCTGGATGCCGTTCGGGGCGGAAATGTGCAACCGGAACCAATCGCCCGGCAACCACTTGCCCTGCCGAGGAGGTCCTTACGCGACGTTCCAAAGACGAGCGACCAGCGCGACTGCGAAGCTGCTTGGGGCGGGCCGAAGGAAGTGCCGCCCAGGGCCCGCCGCGCCGTCGCCGAAGAGCAGCGTCCGCTCTGCACGCGACGCTTCCACCGTCACCTGCCCCGGCGGTCCACCCGCGCCATCCGAGCTGCTTCTGACATTGATTATCGGCAACTTAGCGGCAACGCCAGCGTCAAGGCGGGAGCCGAAAGAATCGGGGCGTCCTCGCCAGCACGCCGGGCAAGGAAGGGACCCGTCCCGAACTTCCTGGCGCCCTCGTCAACGGCTGCCTCGTACGTGTCAAAGTGTCCGACGAGGGCGTCACCGCGAACGAGCAGGTACCGACCGGGATAGCGTTCGGCGAACCTCTCGCGGTTCCGATCGAAGAAGGCGATCTCGGTCGCCAGCAACCTCGCTTCGGATCCTTCTCCCTCAGTGCTCATTCAACTCCTCCTCCGCCGTGTCCGTCGGAGCCCGCCACGCTCGCCGGCGGTTGCGAGACCTCACGAGCGAGCGTACCGCCGGGCCACGTACCCGTCCAGGATTTCCTTGAACTCCTCCACGATGCGGTCCCCCTTCAGGGTCCGCAGGTGGGCGCCGTCGGCGTAGACCGGGGCCTTGGGCGCCTCGGAGTTCCCGGGCAGCGAGATGCCCAGGTCGGCGTGCTTGGATTCGCCGGGGCCGTTCACCACGCAACCCATCACGGCCACTTTCAGGTCCTCCACGCCCGGGTAGAGGCGCCTCCACTCGGGCATCCGCTCCCGGATGTGGCCCTGGACGTCCTCCGTCATCTCCTGGAAGAACGTGCTGGTGGTGCGTCCGCAGCCGGGGCACGCCGTGACCTGGGGTTCGAAGCTGCGTATCTCCAGCGACTGTAGGATCTGCTGGGCGACCCGGACCTCCTCCGCACGGTCTCCGCCGGGGCGAGGCGTGAGGGAGACTCGGATCGTGTCGCCGATCCCGTCCATGAGGAGAGGCGAGAGAGCGGCGGCTGTGGCGACGATCCCCTTCGAGCCCATCCCGGCCTCCGTGAGGCCCAAGTGGAGGGCGTGGTCCCGCAGAGGGGCGAGCTGCCGGTAGACGGCGATCAGCTCCCGCACTCCCGACACCTTGGCACTGAGCACGATCTGGTTCGGGGACAAGCCCGTCTCGACGGCCAGGTCGGCAGAGCGAACCGCGCTCTCGACGATGGCGTCCCGGAGCACGTCCCCCGCGTCCTTCGGGTTCTCGCGGCGTCCGTTGGCGTCCATCATCTCGGTGAGGAGCCGCTGGTCGAGCGAGCCCCAGTTGACCCCGATGCGGACCGCCTTGCCGTTCTCGACGGCGATTCGGACGATCGACTGGAAGTTCTCGTCCCGGCGGCTGGTGCCCACGTTGCCCGGGTTGATCCGGTACTTGGCCAGGAGCGCCGCCGTCCGGGGGTAGTCGCGCAGCAGGATGTGGCCGTTGTAGTGGAAGTCGCCCACCAGGGGAACGGCGCATCCGGCGTCGGCGAGGCGCTCGAAGAGTTCCGGGACGGCGGCTGCGGCCTGCTTGTTGTTGACGGTGACGCGGACCAGCTCGCTGCCCGCCTCCGCCAGCTGCTGGACCTGGCTGGCGGTGGCGGCCGGGTCCGCCGTGTCCGTGTTGGTCATGGACTGGACGACGACGGGGGCGTCGCCGCCCACGATCACGCCGCCGACGTCCGCTGCGCGGGTCTGTCTTGGCAAGTGTCGGCTCCGTTCGCTGCCGCTCCACGGAGGGGGTGGGATTGCCCCCAAGGGGGCTGTCTCCGCAGGCCGCCGCAAGCGGCGCCCGCTTCGGCTCGAACACGTTCGAACCCCAACCCTCCGTTCGCTGTCGCTCCACGGAGGGGGTGGGATTCGAACCCACGTGTCCGTTTGGCGGACGCCGGTTTTCAAGACCGGTGCATTGAGCCGCTCTGCCACCCCTCCTTCGGCAAACAAGAAGATGGCCATGGAGGCGGGAAGCTTCAAGGCGAGGCGCGCGCCGGAGCAGCCAGCCTTCAGTGGCGGAACAGCCTGCGTCCCGTGAAGACCATGGCGATATCGTGCTCGTCGGCCGCCTCGACGACCTCGCGGTCGCGCACGGAGCCCCCAGGCTGGACAATCGCGCGGGCGCCCGCCGCAGCAGCCGCATCCACGCCGTCGCGGAAGGGGAAGAAGGCGTCGGAGGCCATGGCCGCGCCCTGCAGCTCGGCAGCGAGGCCGGCTTCCCGGGCCTTGGCGACGGCGATCCGGGACGAGTCCACGCGGCTGGTCTGGCCGCCGCCGATCCCGACGGTGGCGCAGTCCTTCGCCAGCAGGACGGCGTTGGACTTGACGCTGGCCACCGACGCCCACGCGAAGGAGAGGTCGCGCGCCTCGCGGGAGGTCGGGGAGCGGCGGGTGACCACCTTCCACCGGGGCGACGGGCCGTGGAAGGGCGGCGCCATGGCGGACTGGGCCAGCGCCCCGCCGTAGACGGACCTGATCGTCGGCAGGCCGGGGGCGGCGCCGGAGCCGGCACGGGCCAGGAAGCGCGCCCCTGCGCGCACGAGCTCGCCGGCCTCCTGCCACCACCTGGCGTCGGCGGGCTCGGCCGGGTGGGGCTCGGCGGGCTCGGCCCGAGCCGGGAACTCCAGCAGGCGCAGGTTCTTCTTGGCGGCAAGAACTTCTCTCGCCTCCGAGGTGAAGGCGGGAGCTACGACGCACTCCACGAAGATCCCAGCGACGGCGGACGCCGTCTCGCGGTCCACCGCGCGGTTGGTCGCGATCACCGAGCCGAACGCCGACACCGGGTCCGTGTCCCGGGCGCGGGCGAACGCCTCGGCCAGAGTGGGGCGCAGCGCCAAGCCGCACGGCGCCGTGTGCTTGACGACGCACGCCGCCGGCTCCCGGGCGAAGGCGAAGGGGGCAAGGGCGAGGAGCGCCCCGTCCAAGTCCAGCAGGTTGTTGTACGAGAGCTCCTTGCCCTGGAGCTGGACGAGCGCGGCCAGGCCGGTGGGCGCGCCGGCAGTCCCGTTGTTCCCCGCCCCGGCGCCCGCGGGCACGTAGAAGGCGGCCGCCTGGTCTGGGTTCTCGCCGTAGCGGAGGGTCCCGCTGCGCTGGAGCGCCAAGTCGATCCGGGAGGCGCCGGGCCGCGAATCGACCGCCAGGTACTCCGCCACGGCTGCGTCGTAGGACGAGATCTCCAGGAAGACCTTGGCCGCAAGCCGCTGCCGCAGCGCCGCCGATTCTTGGTTGCGCTCGTCGCCGTCCGCCAGCGCCCGCAGGACTTTGCCATAGTCGGCCGGGTCCACCACCGCCCACACGTCCCGGTGGTTCTTCGCGGCCGCGCGGAGCATCGCCGGGCCGCCTATGTCCACGTTCTCCATGGCCATTTCGTGGCTCGCGCCGGGGGCGGCCACCGTCTGTCGGAAGGGGTACAGGTTGACTGCGACCAGGTCGACGGGCCGGTAGCCGTGCCGGGCAAGCTCCTTCATGTCGTCCGGGCGCCGGCGACGGGCGAGGACGCCGGCGTGGACCGCGGGGTGCAGCGTCTTGACCCGGCCCTCCATCATCTCCGGGTGGCCCGTCGCATCGCCGACCTCCGTCGCCGGAACTCCGGCTTCCGCCAGCACGCGGGCCGTACCTCCTGTGGAGAGCACCTCCCAGCCCATCTCCGCCAGCGCCTTTCCGAAGGCGGCCGCTCCGGTCTTGTCGGAGACGCTGATCAGGGCCCGGCGCCTAGCCAACACCGCCCCCGAAGGCTTCCGCCACCAGCCGTCGAAGGTCGTCGTCGTCCGGACGCCGATTCGCAGGGAAGGCCTTGCCGACCGCCGGTCCAGCCCCCGACGCCGCGCCGAGACCCCGTCCCGGCCACCGAAAGTGCGGCGCCGACCCCGAGACGATCCCGCGGGCCAGCGCGTCGGCAGCTTCCGGGTAGAGGGCGTGCTCCACTTCGAGCACCCGGGCGGCCAGGGCGGCGGGCGTGTCGCCAGGAAGCACCGGCACCGGCCACTGGGCCACGATCTCGCCGTCGTCGTAGCGCTCGTTCACGTAGTGGACCGTGGGTCCGGAGAGCTTGGCACCGGCGCGCAACACGGCTTCGTGAACCCGGGCGCCGTACATCCCCTTGCCGCCGAACGACGGAAGCAGCGCCGGGTGAACGTTCAGCGCCCTGCCCCGGTAGGCCTGGCAGACGGGGGCGGGCAACAGCTGGACGAAGCCGGCCAAGAGGATCGCCTGCGCGCCAGCCCCTTCCAGGGCCGCCAGCACTTGGGCGGTCGGATCGCCGCTGGCGCCCGAGTCGTCAAAGCCCACCCGGCGAACCGCCTTCCCCGCGGCTCGCGCGCGGCCCTCGGCGGCGCACGCCCTGTCCGTCACCAGCAGCTCGATCCGGTAGGCCGCCCCCTCCGCCTCCCGGTCGAGGAGGGATTGGAAGTTGGTGCCGGAGCCCGAGGCGAAGACGGCGACGGGGACTTGGACGGGCGAGTCGCCTCGCGTCACGCGAACTGGCCGGCGTAGACCGGGGCCACGAAGGGGTTGGTGCGGGCTTCGCGACCGACGGTGGTCTCGGGTCCGTGCCCGGGGTACAGCCGGGTCTCGTGGGGAAGGACCAGCACCTGGGTGCGGATCGACTCGATGAGCGTGCGGTGGTCGCCGCCGGGCAGGTCGGTGCGACCGATCGAGCCATTGAAGATCACGTCGCCCACCAGCGCCACGGGCTCTGTCGTCGAGACGAAGATCACGTGTCCCGGCGCGTGGCCGGGGGCGAAGGCGACTCGGAACTCGGAGCCGCCGAAGGTCAGCGCGTCGCCGGCGACCAGGTCGGCATCGGGCGGCTCGGGCGGCTCGAAGGGCACGCCGAAGGCGGCGGCGCGGGCGGTCGCGTCGTCCCACAGAGGACGGTCGGCCGGGTGAAGGTGGACCGGCGCGCCCGTCTCGCGCTTGGCCAGGGCGACCCGCTCGATGTGGTCGAAGTGGGCGTGGGTGAGGAGGATCGCCTCGATGGCCAGACCCTTGGCCTTGGCCGCGGCCAGGGCCGAAGGGGCGGCGGCGCCGGGGTCCACGAGCACGGCGGAGCGGCCGTCGGCACAGGCGACCAGAAAGGTGTTCTGGGCGAAAGGGCCGCCGGTGAAGGAGAAAATCAAGCCGCTTTGTCCTTCCTAGACGGTGAAGGAGCTTCCGCAGCCGCAGCCGCCCGTGGCCTGGGGGTTTTTGAAGGAGAAGCCGGAGCCCATCATCGAAGTGACGTAGTCGATCTCCAGGCCCTCCAGGTACTGGGCGCTGAAGGGGTCCACGAAGATGCGGACGCCCTGCCGCTCGAGGACTTCGTCGTCGCCTTCGGGGGCGTCGTTGATCTCCACGCCGTACTGGAAGCCGGAGCATCCGCCGGGCAGGACCGAGACCCGCAACCCCGCCCCCGGTCGTCCCCCGTGCTCCTCGAGAAATCCCTGCACCTTCTCGGCGGCGTGCGGGGTAAGATTCAGCTGCATGGCCGAGCCTTCGCGCTCCGTTGGCGGGTGGCTTGCGGTTCCGTCTCCGGTCGGGAAGCTACCCAGCTGAAAGGGTAGGGTCAACGCTGGCCAACCGCCGCAATGTCGGACGGGCTGGAAGGTCTGGGGCGGCAGGTCGAGGGGCGGAGGCATGGGAGTTGCGGCCCAAGCGAGCCGTGCCCGACCCACTCGCTCGCACCCTGGATCGCAACCGCAAAATAGGCCGATCCAGCTATCCAAACGCCCATTTCCCGGGTGCATACTGCTTCTGGACCGGCCATTCCCCGGCCTCGGAGCGCCCTCGCCCGGCCTCCGCGAACCCCCGCGCTCAAGGAGGCCCCCGTTGCCCGACTCCCCCATCCACAACCCCCGCTCCCCGCGCCGCAAGCACGACGAAGTCTACAAGTTCTTCTTCTCCCAGACCCCCACCATCGCCGAAGTCCTCGAAGACTACGTCGCCCCCGACTGCGTCGACCAACTCGACCTCGCCACGCCGCGCAAGCTCACGCCCGAGCGCGTCGGCTCCCAGCTCGCCCGCCGACAGGCCGACATGCTCTGGCGCATCGACTTCCGCCACCAGCCCGGCTTCATGGTCCTGCTCCTCGAATTCCAGTCCCAGATCGACCCCTCCATGGGCGCCCGCGTCCTGCGCTACGTCGCCGACACCTACGAGGACCTGATCCGCGAGAAGCAGCCCGGCGGCGACCCCCGCCTGCCCCCCGTCGTCGCCTGCGTCGTCTACAACGGCGGCCGCCGGTGGCACGCGCCCCTCGACATGGCCGAGCTGATCTCGCCTACGCTGGCGCAGCTCCGGGACCGCTCGGTCCAGTTGCCGTACCAAGTGCTTGACATGCGGGCTCCGCCCAGGCGAAGCTTGCGGAAGCGGCGCATCCTGACTTGGTTGCGGGAACTCGAGCGGGAAGGCGGCACGGTGGAGAAGGTCCGAGCCGTGCTGGGCGAGGTGTTGGAGGCGTACCCGGGTCCCGAGCACGCTCGGATCGCCGAGGCGTTCAAGCTGTGGACGGTGGGCGCGGCCCGAAGGTGGGGCGGCTCGAAAGAGGAACTGTCGAAGATCACCACTTTGTCGGAGGCGAGAGAGATGTACACGCTGATCGAAGAAGAGATGGCAAGGTTGCGGGACGAAGGCCGCCGGGAGGGCCATCGGGAAGCGCGGCTCCGGCTGGAGCGCCAGGTGGCCAAGAAGTTCGGCGCGGCCGCGGCCGTGCAGTTGTCGGGCCTGATCGGTGGCATGGACGGACGCGACGAGTTGGACGCGGCGGCGGATGCCGTCATCGAGTGCGACTCGGTCGCGGAGCTGCTGGCCCGACTCGCGAACTAGCCCTAGCGAGCCGCGGCACCTCGCGACGGCGGGGGTTGGGCTAGCGCCAGCCGCGAAGAATCGGTTGCAGCCCTCTTCGACCCCCGGGTCGCTCCGACGCCCCCGTGCGCCCAAGTGCGCTCCACCCTGCCAGGAACGCCTGTGGGCAGCGGCTTCCTGCGGGGCGACCGTCGGGGCGGCGTTTGATTTCCTGCCCCGAGCGGGTGCTGGGGCGTCCTCCACTCCAGCACGATCTTGCCGAAGTTCAAGTTGGCTTCCATGCGCTCGTGGGAGTCTGCTACTTGGTCCGCCGGGAAGACGCGACCGCCGCTTGGTTCCGCGCCAAGTACGGTCCATCCCCGTGGGCGCCGCCACGGCCACGGTCTCCTCCGACTCGCCGGCCGGAGGCGGGTAGAGCCCCCGTCGCTGGAGCAGGTCCGCCCGGTTGACTCCCGACGCCGCCACGCGCACCACGATCTCGCCGGTGCCCGGCATGGGGTCGGGCCTGGAGGGGGCGTTGGGCGACGATCGCAGCGAGGGCGGCCGGCCGCTGGAGAACCGGAGTTCCTGCGGTCAGCGTGCACTGGAGCCTCCGCATTCGGGCGTGCAAGCGAAATAGGCCGATCCAGCTATCCAAACGCCCATTCTCCGGACGCATACTGCTTCTGGACCGCCATTCCCCGGCCCCGGAGCGCCCTCCCCCGGCCTCCGCGAACCCGCGAACCCCCGCGCTCAAGGAGGCCCCCGTTGCCCGACTCCCCCATCCACAACCCCCGCTCCCCGCGCCGCAAGCACGACGAAGTCTACAAGTTCTTCTTCTCCCAGACCCCTACCATCGCCGAAGTCCTCGAAGACTACGTCGCCCCCGACTGCGTCGACCAACTCGACCTCGCCACGCCGCGCAAGCTCACGCCCGAGCGTGTCGGCTCCCAGCTCGCCCGCCGACAGGCCGACATGCTCTGGCGCATCGACTTCCGCCACCAGCCCGGCTTCATGATCCTGCTCCTCGAGTTCCAGTCCCGGATCGACCCCTCCATGGGCGCCCGCGTCCTGCGCTACGTCGCCGACACCTACGAGGACCTGATCCGCGAGAAGCAGCCCGGCGGCGACCTCCGCCTGCCCCCCGTCGTCGCCTGCGTCGTCTACAACGGCCGCCGCCGGTGGCACGCGCCCCTCGACATGGCCGAGCTGATCTCGCCTACGCTGGCGCAGCTCCGGGACCGCTCGGTCCAGTTGCCCTACCAAGTGCTTGACATGCGGGCGCCGCCCAGGCGAAGCTTGCGGAAGCGGCGCATCCTGACTTGGTTGCGGGAACTCGAGCGGGAAGGCGGCACGGTGGAGAAGGTCCGAGCCGTGCTGGGCGAGGTGTTGGAGGCGTACCCGGGTCCCGAGCACGCTCGGGTCGCCGAGGCGTTCAAGCTGTGGACGGTGGGCGCGGCCCGAAGGTGGGGCGGCTCGAAAGAGGAACTGTCGAAGATCACCACTTTGTCGGAGGCGAGAGAGATGTACACGCTGATCGAAGAAGAGATGGCAAGGTTGCGGGACGAAGGCCGCCGGAGGGGCCGCCGGGAGGGCCATCGGGAAGCGCGGCTCCGGCTGGAGCGCCAGGTGGCCAAGAAGTTCGGCGCGGCCGCGGCCGTGCAGTTGTCGGGCCTGATCGGTGGCATGGACGGACGCGACGAGTTGGACGCGGCGGCGGATGCCGTCATCGAGTGCGACTCGGTCGCGGAGCTGCTGGCCCGACTCGCGAACTAGCGACCAGCAAGTTGGCGGTACTTGCGAGTCTGCCGGGGCGTCAGGGGGCTTGGCGGGGAGAGGCGGCGCGGCCCTCCAGCGCGGCCACCAGCTCGGCCGCCGCGGCCAAGTCGTCGGCTACCAGGTGTTCCGGCGGCAGAGTGGGCTCCACTTCCCGGCCCCAGCCCGTGCGGACCAGGATGCCGGTGCCGTCGAGCGCCCGGGCGGGCTCCACGTCGCTCGCCTTGTCGCCTACGCAGTAGGAGCCGCGAACGACGAGCCCCAGGTCGCGGGCGGCGGTGCGGTGCATCAGCGTGCTGGGCTTCCGGCAGGTGGTCGCCGGATCGCCGCCGGGGGCGTCGGGGCAGAAGTAGACGCCGTCCATGACCACGTGGGCACGGGCCAGTTGCCGCTCCACTTCGGCGGCCACGCGGCGGTAGTCGTCCACTCCGTAGAGTCCGCGCCCGATCCCGGACTGGTTGGTGACCAGGACCAGGGCGAAGCCCATCTCCCCAAGCCGCAGAAGGGCGTCGGTCGCCCCTGGGATCAGGGAGACGCCGGCCGGGTCCGAGAGGTAGTGGCGCTCCTCGATGATCGTCCCGTCTCGGTCGACGAAGACGGCGCGACGGGGCTTCGGCGGCGTCACTGCCGGGGCGCCGTCGCGCGCAGCGCCGTTGCCAGGGCCGACGAGACCGCGGCGTCCTGCTCGGGCAGGACGGTCCTGAAGTCGAGAACGACCTTGCCGCTTCGGCTCCGGGCCACAACGGGCGGATCGTGGGTGCGAAGCGCGGTCAACCAGGCGTCGGCGTCGGCGCCGGGCGCGGGCACGCGAAGCACGGCAGTGGGGATCCCCGCACCGGGGAAGGTGCCGCCGCCCACCAACGACTCCCCCGCCCCGACTTCGGCGTCCAGCCCCGGGACGCCCGCCAGGACCGCGCGGGCGCGTTGCTCCAGCTCGGACGCGGTCGCCGCGATCATGCGAAGCGCCGGCACGCGCTCCCTAGCCCGCTCGGGATCGCGGTAGAGGATCAGGGTCGCCTCCACCCCGGCCAGCGTCGTCTTGCCGCAGCGCAACGCCCGGCACAGGGGATGCGCCTTCGCCCGGGCCACGTGCTCCTGCGACCCGGCCAGGACGCCGGCCTGCGGCCCGCCCATGAGCTTGTCGCCCGAGAAGACCACCACGTCCGCGCCGGCGGCGATGCTCTGCGCCGGGGTCGGCTCCGAGGGAAGCCCCAGCTCGGCGGCGTCCGCCAGCAAGCCCGAGCCCAGGTCGTGGACGAGGGGCAGGCCGCGGGAAGCAGCGAGCTGGGCCAGCTCTCGGAGGCCAGCCTCTCCCGTGAAGCCCGTCATGCGGAAGTTGGAGCGGTGGACCTTGAGGACGGCGCCCACGTCGCCGCCTTCCACGGCGCGTGCGTAGTCGGCCGGCCGGGTGCGGTTGGTCGTGCCCACGGCCACCAGCCTGGCCCCCGCCGCCTCCACCACCTCCGGGATGCGGAAGCCGCCCCCGATCTCGACCAGCTCTCCATGAGACACGACGACGCCCTTCCCGCCGGCCAGCGACGCCAGGGCCAGGGCCAGGGCGCCCGCCCCGTTGTTGACCACCACCGCGTCGGCGGCGCCGGCGAGTTCGGCGAGGAGCCGGGCGCAGTGCGCGTATCGGGAGCCGCGCTCTCCGGCCGCCAGGTCGAACTCCACGCTGGCGTAGCCCGACGCGGCCGCCATCGCTGCCCGGGCTTCGGCCGCCAGGGGCGCTCGGCCCAGGTTCGTGTGCAGGACCACTCCCGTGGCGTTGACGACGGGCCGCAGCGACGGGGCGCTCGCCCGGGCGACCTCGGCGCGAACCAAGCCGGCCAGCGCTTGATCGGCGGTCGGGGCGGGATGCTGGCCGGCGCGGAGCCGCTCCAGCACGGCGCGCACCCGGGCCGCGATCCACGGACGGCCGTGCTGGGCGACCAGGGCGCGGCACCAGGGACGAGCCAGGACCCGGTCGACGCCGGGCACGGCTCGGCGGGGGTCGTCGATCTCGGGAGGGACCGCCACGCGGATCAGGAGCGGAGGTCGGCGCCGTCGCGCACGGGACGGGCGTCGAGCGCCGTGGGGCACATCTCGGACGCCGATGCCGGATGCCTGTCTGCCGACGCCGGATGCATGTCCGACGCTGATGCCCCAAGCGCGTCCGGCGCGGTGTCCGGCAGCAGCTGCACGCTGTCCGACGGGGCTTCCAGGCTGTCCGCCGGCGGGGCCGCCCCTCCAGAGTCCGGGACCGGGGCGCCCTCTGCCGAGGTCGTGTCCGACGCGACGTCCGCGCTGTCCGTCGCAGGTTCCCACACCACCAGCGCCGCGCTCTCACCGCTGGACGCGCCGGCCAAGTTGGCGACCGCAGCGACGCCGGCCATGTAGGGCACGCCGGGGCGCAGGAACCCCTCCTCCAGCACACCGACCAGGAACTGGGAGGGAAGGAGCAGTCCCGAGAGGCCCACGGCTTCGTCGGGGTAGTGGGCGTTGGTGCAGTCGCCCACGGTCATCGGCGGCGGCGGGTCGCCTTCCGTCCTGCCCTCGGCGCGAGCCGCGGAGTCGGCGCGAAGAGCCGTCCAGCGCCGGTGCTCGTGTTCCTGGAAGATGCGCAGGGAGCTGGACAAGGTATCGCCCTCCGCTTCCTCCCAGCGCGCGAAGCCCGAGACGGCGATGCCAGGCGTGCACGGGTTCAGGTGGTCGTCGAACTCGAACCGGATCGTGACCGAATCCTCCGCCGAGACGCTCGCCAGCCGCGCCCCGGTGGTGTCGGGCTCGATCAGGGACAGCACGACGAAGCTGGTGTCCGGGACGGCGGCCAGCCCTCCCCGCCGCCACTCCGAACGGGGCTCGCCGGCATCCAGGGAGTCGTTGCGGTTGCGGTCCTGCCACGCCCGGGCCTCGAAGGCGCCGGAGGGGACGTAGCGCAAGGAGAAGACCCCTTCGCTGCCGGTGTAGTTCCAGTGCACGGGCGCGCCCTCCTGGTCGGGGAACCGGGCCTGAACCCGGACGCCGTCCACCGCCGCTCCCGTCACTCGGTCCTCCACGAACCCGGCCAAGACGTTGGGAACGAACTCGCCGCCGGTGGAGACCACCAAGTCGAAGGGGTCGCGGAGACGATTGCCGAACATGTCGTTGATCACCGGCAGCACAGTGATCCTGTAGACCCGGCCCGGCTCGAGCGCGTGCTGGGCGCGGACCCTGATCCCGTCGCGACCGTGGCTCACGCGCAGGTTTCCGGCGGAGGGAGACACGACGACCGCGTCGTCCATGACGCCGGAGGAAGGCCGTTCGCTGATCCGCTCGCTGAAGCGGAACTCGAACTCGCGGAGATCGACGCCGTCCGGCACCGTGGCGAAGGTGTCGGGAACGCTCTCCACGACGTAGGGCGGCATGCGGTCCTCGGGACCTCCGCGAGGAGGCTCGGGACGGGCGCAGCCCCCGGCCAGCGTCCACGCCCAGGCGGCGATCGGGGGGACCAGAAGCCGGCGAACCACGCCGGCCCCGTCTGTCCAGCGCGAGAGAGTGGCGGAAGCCGCCGTCGAGACTTGCCGCCTGGAGCTGCGGACCACGGCAGTCCTGCCCCTACCGGCCGTCCGACGACCCGCCGCCGCCCAGAGCCGCCCGCTTCTCCCGCAGCTTGGCGATCCGATCGGTCCACGACGCGGCCTTCTCCCGCTCGCGCTCCACCACGGGCGGCGGCGCCCTGGAGGTGAAGTTCCGATTGGCCAAGCGGGCCTCGGCGCCCTTGAGCCCGGCGGCCAGTCGGTCGATCTCGGCGGCCAGCCGGTCGCGCTCCTTGGCCACGTCGATCACGCCCTCCAGAGGGACGAAGACCTCGGTGCCGTCCTGCAGCACCGCGCTGGCACCTGCCGTCTCCGGCGGGGGCTTCGTCGTCTCGACCCGCCCGACCCGCGCCAAGCGCCGCAACGCGGCTCCCCTGCCCGTCAGCGCCGCCGCCCCGCCGCCGGTCGCATGGAGCACGACCTCCTTGCCTTCGCCCACGCCGTACTCCTTGCGCATCGCGCGAACCTGGACGACCAGCTCCTGAAAGCGGCCGAAGCGCTTCTCGGCGTCCGGGTCGGCCAGCTCGGGCGAGGGCGCCGGCCAGCGGGCGGCGGCCAGGGGACCGTCCTCGGCGCGACGCCCGGGCAGGCGGCCCCACAGCTCCTCGGTCACGAAGGGGACGAAGGGGTGCAGGAGCCGGCACGTCCGGTCGAGCACGTGGACGAGCACGGAGCGGACCAGCTCCCGGTCCGGTCCTTCCGCCCGCAGCCGGTCCTTCGCCGTCTCCAGGTACCAGTCGGCGAACTCGCCCCGGAAGAACTCCCGCAGCGCCTCGGCCGCCCCGTGGATGCGGAACTCCTCCAGCTCCTCGTCGGCGCGTCCCGCCGCGAACTGGAGCCGCGAGAGGATCCACCGGTCCTCCAGCCGCAGGGGAGCCACGGGCTCCGGCGACGACGCGGCCCCCGACCCCGCCGAGCCGTCGGCTGCGCCGCCGGACCCGCCCAGCACGTCCGCCAAGGGCGCCACCGGAGCGCTCCCCAGGCTCATGAGCGCGAAGCGGCCCGCGTTCCACAGCTTGTTGACGAAGTTGCGGCCCGGCGCGAACGCCGCCTCCAGGTCCTGGTGGTCCAGCCGGATGTCGGCGCCGACCCCCGCGCTCGCCACCAGCGTGAAGCGCAGCGCGTCGGCCCCGTAGAGCTCGACGACCTCCAGCGGATCGATCCCGTTGCCCAGGGACTTGGACATCTTGCGCCCGTGCTTGTCCCGAACGGTGCCGTGGAGGTAGACCCGACCGAAGGGGGCGTCGCCCATGGCGTGGAAGCCCGCCATGATCATTCGGGCGACCCAGAAGAAGAGGATTTCCGGCGCCGTGGAGAGCACGTGGCCCGGGTAGAACGCCGCCAGGTCCCGGTTCTTCTCCGGCCATCCGAAGACGGAGAACGGCCACAGCCACGACGAGAACCAGGTGTCCAGGACGTCCGGGTCCTGCTCGAGGTCGCGTCCCCCGCACTTCGGGCAGGCGTCCGGGTCGTCTCGGAGGGCCGTCGCCTCGCCGCACTCGCCGCAGTACCAGACCGGAATGCGGTGGCCCCACCACAGCTGCCGCGAAATGCACCAGTCGCGGATGTGCTCCATCCACTGCTCGTACACGGCGGTCCAGCGCCCCGGAACGAAGGAGACGGCGCCGCTCCGAGACGCCTCCAGGGCCGGCTCGGCCAGGGGCTTCATCCGCACGAACCACTGCTCGCTCAGGCGGGGCTCCACCACCGTGTCGCAGCGGTAGCAGCGGGGCACCGCGTGGACATGGTCGTCGCGGCCCGCCAGCAGGCCGGCCTCCTCCAGGGCCGCCAGCACCGCCTTCCGGGCCTCGAATCGATCCATGCCCTGGAAGGCCGCCGGGGCGCGGTCGTTCATCACCGCCCGCTCCGTCATGACGTCCAGCACCTCCAGGCCGGCGCGCGACGCGATCTCGAAGTCGGCGGGGTCGTGGGCCGGGGTCACCTTGACCATCCCCGTGCCGAAGGCTGCGTCCACGTGGGGGTCGGCCACCACCGGGACGGCGCGGTCCGTCAGCGGCAGCTCGGCGGAGGCTCCCACCAGCGCCCGATACCGCTCGTCGTCGGGCGCGACGGCGACTCCCGTGTCGCCCAGCATCGTCTCGGGGCGGGTCGTGGAGACCGTCAGGAACCAGCGGCCGCCCTTGGTCCTCCCCACCGCCTTCGCCCCGGCGGCCAGGGCCGCGGCGGCAACCTCTTCGTTGCCCGCCGCCAAGGGGTAGCGGACGTGCCACAAGGCGCCCTGCGACTCGGACGCCTCCGCCTCTTCGTTGGAGAGGGCGGTGAGGCAGCGCGGGCACCAGTTGATGATGTACTTGCCGCGGTAGACCAGGTCGCGCTGGTGGAGACTGACGAATATCTCGCGGACGGCGCGAGAGAGCCCTTCGTCCAAGGTGAAGCGGGTACGGCGCCAGTCGCAGCTGCAGCCGATCAGCTTGAGCTGGTCGACGATCCGGCCCTCGGTCCGCTTCACGTGTTCCCACACCCGCTGCACGAACGCTTCGCGCCCCAGATCGTGGCGGGTCTTTCCGTCCGCCGCCAGCTGCCGTTCCACTACGTTCTGGGTGGCGATCCCGGCGTGGTCGGTTCCCGGAACCCATAGCGCGATCCGACCCTGCATCCGGCGCCAGCGGATCAGCACGTCCTGGACGGTGTTGTTGAGTCCGTGGCCCATGTGGAGGACGGCGGTCACGTTGGGCGGCGGGATGACGATGACGTAGGGATCGCCGGCCGCCTCCACGGCCTCGGCGTCGGCGTGGAAGCAGCCGCTCTCCTCCCACAAGCGGAGGACCCGGGGCTCCACGGCCCGGGGGTCGAACACGGTCGGGAGCGTCAACGCGAGCGTGCGGCGCGGGTGGTGTCCGGCTTGATCACGGGGGGCGGCTTGCCCTCCTCGCCCTCGCCCTCCTCTTCCTCGGCTTCCGTCTCGGCTTCGGCCTTCGCCTTGGCCTCGATCTCCGCCTGCCGGCGAGCCTCCCGGCGCTGCCTCATGACCTCGGCCCTCTCCTTCCAGGACTGGCGGGCAGCCGTGGAGCCCGCCGCCCGATCGATGTCCGACAGGCGGAACGCCATCTCGGCGCGGTCGCCGTCGTAGTCGGGCGGGGGGCCGAAGCCGAAGGGCAGCGGGATCGTGATGTCGCCCAGGTGCAGGCGGCCGGGAGTGACGCCCCACTTGCCCCCGTCCTCGTCGGTGTGGGTCCAGTCGAGGGCAGCCCGAGCCCGGGCCGCCTCGGCCGTCGCCGAGTCGTTCATCGCCTCGATGGCCGCGAGGATGCGAAGCTCGAGGGCCTCTTCCGGCGTGGGCTCGATCGGCCCCGGATCGAGAACGTTCAGCAGGCGCGGATCGTCGATGACGGCGCGGAGGCGCTCGGCGGCGGAGCGGTAGCGTCCCGGAAAGCGTGGACCCTCGTCCTCGAAGGTCTGCAGCTCCAGGGCCACGTCGGGGTCGTCGGGGGTCTCGATCTCGCTCGGGTCGGTCGGGTCGCCGGGCAGCCGGCCCTCGACCTCCACGAGGCGCACGACTTCGATGCCGTCGGGCGACGCGGGCGGAGGCAAGGCGGGGGGCAGCGCCGGGCGACCGGCGGGCGCGGTCGAGAAGGAGTAGACGACGACGGCGAGGACGTGGGCCAGCGCCGAGAGAGCCAAGCCCACGGCCGTCGCGCGGCGGCCCCGGCGGCGGACGGGCCGGGCCGGGGCGGAGAGGCTGCTCGGAAGCGCTGGGCCGCTTGGGCGCCGGGAGCCGCGGTCCGAAGGAGGGCGATCCGAGCCTTCGGGGTGGTCCCTCGAGCGCGTTGCCGCCGGCCCCGGCCGGGCCGGGCGATCCGAGCCCCGGGGGTGGTCCGCGTCGCTTCGCATGGTGAGGCTCCTACCCCGCCGGGGGAGTGGGCGTTCCCCCGGGCGAGATCGGATCGCCCGCTTCCACGGCGTTGGTCACCTTGGAGCCGCAGGAGAGTTCGACGGTCACCGTCTCGCCGGGAGAGAGGGGGCCGATGCCGTCGGGCGTGCCGGTCAGCACCAAGTCGCCTTCCTCCAAGGTCATCATGTGGGAGACGAAGCTGACGATGCGCCGGGGCGAGAACGCCATCTCGTCGGCGCTGGCCCGCTGGCGCTCCCGACCGTCGACCAGCGTCGCGAGCGAGAGGCTCGAGAGGTCCACCGCCGCCGCGTCGACCGGATTGCCCACGGGGCAAAAGGTGTCCATCCCCTTGGCGCGCGCCCACTGTCCGTCGATCCGCTGGAGGTCGCGGGCAGTGACGTCGTTGGCCGCCGCCACGGCGCCGACGAAGGACCACGCTTCGTCTTCGGACACGCGCCGGCAACGCCGGCCGATCACCAAGCCGATCTCGCCCTCGTAGTCCACCCGGCCGACGTCGGGGGGCACGCGGACGGCGGCTCCCGAAGGAATCAGCGCCGACGGCGGCTTGAGGAAGATCAGGGGCTCCGTGGGGACCGTGTTGCCCAGCTCCGCCGCGTGCAGGGCGTAGTTGCGCCCGACGCAGACGATCTTGCTGGGCCGGCCGGCCACGTCACTCCGACCGGGCGTGGATCGCAGTGCCGACCAGCGCGCCGACGGCCGCGATGCCCAGGAAGCCCGCGATGACCGTCCACCAGAACCCGACGTCCGAGTGGCCTCCGCCCCATCCGAGGAAGGCGGTGCGGGCCGCGGCGGCGGCGAGGGAGAGGAGACCGAGTCCAGCAAGGAAGCCGAGAGCCTTCTTCATCGTGGGAGCACGCTCCGAGGGATTGAAGTTTGGAGCCGGGTCGAGGAGCCAGGGTTGCCGCGCCCGTTGGAATCTACCGGCCCGGCACCAAGGGTCAACGGTGGACGGGAGTGCTGCGCCCGGGGTTCCGTCGGGTCGTAGTCGGGCGGGTCGAGCCCGCCGACCGGGGGACAGCCCGCCGAATCGGGCGGCCGAGAGTGCCAGGTCCGGCCGCCGACCAGGTCCGGGCCGACCGAACAGTGCCAGGTCCGGCCGAGTGACGCCCGGCGGGACGAGTCGGGTGCTGTCGCACCGGGTTTTCCCCGCCGATCAGTCCCACGGTTCGGGTGGCAGGCCCGAGTCGGCCGAGTCGAGCGCTGTCGCACCGAACGGGTGTCCTACTACGGCTATGGACCCGCCCATCACGGCGGGCCGAGTCGGCCGAGTCGGGGAGTGTCGCACCCCCTGCGTAGCTTGCCCGGTTGTTCGCGAAACCGCATCGCGAAACCGCAGCCGTGCCGCCTTGGTTGGTCCGGTTGCGCGCCCCTTTGCCCGAACCCCTCGCGCCCCATGCAGACGCCCCAGCCCTTCCGCTCCCGTCGCTCTCCTTCCCGTCTTCCTTCCCTCGCGCTGCTGGCGGCCCTTGTCGGCGGCGGGTGCGCCGGCAAGTTCATGGAGCGCGGGCCGAACCCGGCGTTCTGCGACTCGTCGCGAGTCTTCTCGGCAGTGGACGGAGTCGTCGGCGCCGGGGCCCTCGTCTGGGGGCTTCAAGTCGACATGGACCGCATGGCGAACGACTTCACCTTCAAGCGGTTGGAGGACGGTTCGCTGGGCGGCGGCTACGACGCGCTGCAGCTGGCGGTGGGCATTGCCGTGGGGGCCTCGTTCCTCGTCGAAGCCGGCCGCAGCTACAAGGCCGCGAACCGTTGCCGGCGCGTGTTGGAGTTCCAGAACGGCGAGGGCGCGGTCGGGGCGGCGCCTGTTGCGGGCCGCGACACCGTCCGCCACGACGGCTTTCGCAGACGTTGACGCGACGCCGTCCCGGTCGGTCCTGGCCTTGGCGGGGCGTCCGGGCGCTCGCCGTCCTTGTCCTCGCCGCCTGCGACACGCCCGAGTTCGTCAAGCCCGACCCGACGCCCGTTTCTCCCGATCCGCCCCTCGCCGGCTCGGTTTCGGGGTTCGTGCGAGTGGACGGTCGGGCTGCTCAGGGCGTTCGCGCCACGCTGGCGCCTGGAGACCGGAGCGAATGGACCGACGCCGGCGGCCGGTTCGCCTTCACCGAACTTGACGCGGGCCAGTACACGGCCGCGATCGCGCCGCCCCCGCTGACCCGCTTCGACAGCGTTGCCAAGGCGGCGGTCGTGACCCGGGACGCGCCCCATGCGACGCTGACCTTTGCCGGCGCATGGCTGCCCACGGCTTCGATCCGGGGCGTGGTCGTCGTCGAAGGGGAACCGGCGAACCGCACGGCGGTCCTGTCCAGCGACGCCATCGAGGCCCGTCGCGAGTCGCCTGGTCCGGAGTTCGTCTTCGACAGCCTTCCGGCGGGAAGGTACTTCCTCACGGCACGGCCCCTGACCGACGAAGCCGACCTGCGCTTCGACACGCTGGAGCTCGTGCTGGAGCGCGGCGAAGCGGTGGTGGACACGTTGAACGGCGCATGGCTCCGCACAGCTGCCATTCGAGGCTCGGTCCTCATCGACGGATTGGAAGACCGAACGCCCGGCAGGCTGGTCGTGCTCTCTTCGCAGCTCCTGCCGGGCGGACGTGCCGCGTTCAGGTTGCCGGAGGGCGGCGCAGGCTTCGCATTCGACAGCTTGCGGGCCGGGTCGTACTTCCTCGGCGCCCGGGCCGAGCCAGACGAAGAAGTGGCGTTCGACCGGAGCCTGGTCAGGGTTGCTCCCGGCGACACCCTGCTGCACAACGCCGTCGGGGAGTGGATCAGGGAGTCGGCCGTCGCAGGCTTGGTCACGATCAACGGCGCGACCGTCGATCCCACCCCTTTTCGCCTGGTGCGGCTCACGGCGACGTTCCTGCCGGTTCCCATCGAGTTCCAGTCCACTTCCGATCCTGCCACCGGACGGGCGTGGTTCGCCCGAGAGAAGCTGCGCTCCGGACGCTACGGCGTCACCGTCGTTCCCTCCGTCGGCGAATCCGGGCTGGTGTTCGATCGGGTCGAGTTCCAGGCCGCTCGACACGCCGTGGCCCGCGTCGTCGTGAACGGTCAGTGGAAGGGCGGCCTTGCGCGGGTCAACACCACGGCCTACGTGGTGCAGTCCGTCCAGCGAAGGGACGGCACCGTCGACTTGGTGCTGGGCAAGCGTTCGATGCTTCGGGCCTTCGTGACGTCCACGCTGCCCCGCCCCTGGCCCGACTCCGTGACCGCAGACGTCGTAGCCGAGGCCCCCGGCGGCGCCGTCAGGAAGCACTTTCGCCTGGAGCGAGGCCGCCCGCGCAACGACACCGGGCTGCCCGAGACCGTCCAGGAGTGGGACCTGTCTTCGTCCTACAACGTCCTCTTCCCCGACGGAGTCGTCGTGCCCGGCAACGGGCTTCACATCACGACGCAGGCGCACTTCAGCCCCGCCGCCCGCCTTTCGCTGAGTCCGGAGAGCTCCTACACCCACTTTCAGCGCTTGGCGGTCCACCACCCGGCGAAGGAGTTTCGGCTGGTCGTGATCCCGTTCCACACCGGCGACGAGGCAGCCAACGCGCGACTGGACGCCCGGGTGGGCCAGCTCGACCGGGCCGACCCCTTCTTCACGCTCGCGCTGGAGTCCCTGCCCCTGGGCCACTTCACGCTCGAGGTGCGGGAGCCCATGCGGATCGACCCCGCCGCCCACGGCTCGATCTGCACGTGGCTGGACCTGCTGGACGCCCGACGCAGCGGCGACCAGAACAGCTTCTACTACGGCGTCTTCAACTACTGGGCGTCGGACACCGGCGGCCCCTACGCCGGGTGCGCCTACCTCTCGCATCCGACCGCGGTCGGGTTCATCGGCATCGACCGGCCCGGACGGGCTGCGGGAACGTTCGCCCACGAGATCGGCCACAACTTGTCGCTCATGCACGCGCCCTGCGGCGGCCCGGCCAACGTGGACCCGCGCTTCCCCTACTCGGGCGGCACCATAGGCGTGTGGGGCTACCGGCCGAGCACGGGCGAAGTGGTCGCCAACGAGGTTCCCGACCTGATGAGCTACTGCGGCACCGGCTCGGAATGGATCAGCGACTACCACTTCGAGAAGGCGCTGGCGTTCGTGAACTCGGGGTGGTCGCTGCGCAGGGGGCCGAAGATCGCGATTCCGTAGTAGGGCTTGCTCTCTTCGGCTCAGCCCAGTTTTGCCATGACGCGTTCAGCGTCGGCGGCGGTGGCCGTCTCAGTGAACACCTTGAGGAATCGACGCCAGTGCTTGGCGGGGATGCCGGACAATAGACGGCCCCCGGCGGCGGTCACGAACTCGTCCATGAGGCCGCAACGCGCTATTCTTCCGAAGTTTCGCCCCGAGTCGTCTTCGGCGCGATCGAGTATCTCGTCGCCCTTCGCCGGATACGGATCTGAGCGATCCGACACGACCACTGTCGCCGACTTGCGATGGGTCATCACGTGCTCCCAGTGGTAGTTGCGATACTCGGCCACGTACCGTGCCATTTCCGTGTACGGTGCAGCCAGCCGAGGCACGCCGGAGACGACCTCGCTCAGGTGCCAGGGGTAGACGACAAACAAGTCGGCCTGGGCGCACGCCCCCGGCGTAGCCAAGAACCGGAAGCTGGGCGCTTCTTCCTTCGCCAACAGATACCACCCCTTCAACTCGATGCCGAGGATCACGTTGGACGGGTCGGCGGAGTGCTGAAGCCGGACGTCTGGAAACGTCTGTGGTTGCCGAACAAACGAGTACATGGCGTACTGCTCGTTTGCATCCCAAAGTGGGCGAAGCGCGTTGAGCGTCTCGACTACGCCTTCTTCAATCGCAGCTCCGAGCAGAGCGTTCAGGTTGAACAGATCGCCGGCCTGGACACCCCGGATCACGACGTCGGATCGGAAGTTGCCGGGCACCGCGAACACAGCCTCTCGCACTCGCTCGAAAAGGTGATGGTGGTGCCAAGAGGGCCCTGGAAAATGCCGAACAGGAGGAGCGGACACGAGGGAAGCCGTTTTCAGATCAGTCGGAGCTGAAAGCCGTCCTTCAGGCGCTGCACTGCAGCGGCATGGTATTCGGGGAGCAGCTCCGCCGAATAGCACTCGCGGTCAGTGTCGGCGCAGACCATGGCGGCGGTGCACAGGCCTCCGAAGGGTTCCCACACGACGTCTCCGGGATCGGAGGCCGCGTCGACGATTCGCCACATCAGTTCCTTCGGCTTCTGGTTTGCATGAACGAACTTGCCCGAGCCGTCCCGACGACGAACTCGCTCCTCGCCTCGAACCGCAGGCGACGACCAGACGTTGGTGACCCCAAGACGGAGATTGAACTTCGATCTCATCCGTGCCCAACGCGCGGCCGTCAACGGAACCTGTCCATCGACGGAGTAGTATGGGCGGCCGTGGGGATGGCCGTGAGCATTTGCATAGTCGGCCAAGCGCTGAAACGCTTCCGGGGGCGGGAAGTACCAGACGTGGTCCTTGGTCAGGTACTTGCGCGTCGCGGCGTTCTTGACGCCGCAGGCTTCGTTCGACCGGCTCAAGGGCAGGCCAGACCGCTCCCACTCCCACCGCAGCCACTCCTTGACGCCGAGGCTTCGACCGCTCACCACGAACCTGGGCGCCTTCACGTACTGGGCGCATACTTCGGTTACCACGGGAAACTTGCGCAGCGTCTTTGAGTTCGTGTTGCCGGAGACATGGGCGATCCCCTTGTCCCAGATGTTGCATCCCACGTACACCCATCCGAACTCGACCAACAGCGGATGAACCGTGGCCCACCCGACTTCGGTGTTCCAGAACCAGAGCGTCGTCTCGCCCGTCGCCGCCGTGGACCACTCCGCCACGTGGGGCCGATACCACTCCACCAGCCCCGCCGGCGTGGGGCTGTCTCCCGGAAACCCGGACACCCCGTACGCTCCGTCGGAGACGATGACGACGGGGCTGGGCCACTGGGAATACAGCTGAAGCGCGTCGCCGAGGAAGAGCCTGGCGCCGGCGTGCCGCGCCGAGGGCGGTCGAGGCGGCGAAGAAGGCGGGTCGGGCCGGGCCGGCGGCGGGGAGCTGACCGAACGGACTGCCATGGGCGAAAGCTGAGCAGCGACGCGCGCCAAAGCAAGATCGGCGTCCGTTGCCAAACCGCGGAGGGGCTGGACCTGCTGCGGCCTACTTGAAGGTGATCGTGCCGACGACTCCGACGCGGCGTTCCGGGAGCTGGACGCCGTTGGCGACCTGCTCGCCGAAGAAGTCCATCACCAGGCGGAGGCCGGGGGCCTGCTGCTCGGCGGTCTCGCCACCCAGCGTCGCCCACTGCGTCCCCACGTTCAGGCGGTAGCCCGCCGCGCCCTCGCGGCTCCAGCGACCGAACGGCTTGATCCGGCCGCCGCCGGGGAGCGCCACGCCGTAGCCTACCTCCATCGCCAGGCGGTCGGGCGTCCAGCCTCGTGCGTCCTGGTGTGCTCCCAAGCCGTAGGCGGACGGGAAGCCGTGGGTCGGCCCGTCGCCGTTGCTCGTGGGACTGCCTGGCCCGGCGGGACCGCCGTGGCCGGTGGGGCCGCCTTGGTCGGTGGGGCTGCCGTGGCCGGCTTGGTCGCCGGCGGCGGGCACACCGTTGCGCTGCACCGCCGGACCCGGCCAGCCCAGGCCCGGCACGCCGCCGCTCCGCCACACGTCGGCACCGCCCTGCCACAGCGTCTGCGCGCCCCCCGAGGCATTGCCCCACGACGGCTCCAGCGAGAACGACAGGCCGCCGTCTTCGCGGCCGGGCTGGACCCGCAGCGCCACCGCCGCGCCCCACTCCTTGAAGTTCCGGTCCTGGTGGATCAGCAGCATCCGGCCCCGTGCATCCAGGCTCAAGCCGCTGCCCACGTGCACGAACCCAAGGTCGGCGCCCGCTTCGGCACCCATCCCCGTCTCCGCGTCGCCACCGTCGTAGCGACCGCCCACTTCGATCCGCGTCCGCATGGCGATGCTGCCGCTCGTCCACTGCCCGCCCAGCTCGGGCGCCAGCCGCACCCGCTGCGCGTCGGCCTTCACGGCAGCCACATGTCCGTTCGACGCGTCCGTCGTCATGCGCACCGCGAAGGCGTCGGCCTTCAGCGCCAAGCCGCCCACCAGCTGCTGACGCACGCCCAGCGCGCCCATCCGCATCCTCAGGTCGGCGTCGTAGGTCGGACCCGTCTCGCCCACGTTGGCGGCGCCCCGCCCCGCGCCGGCCAAGCCCCAGACGCCGAAGCCGCCCTGGGACGACCAGCTCGCGTAGGGGTAGAGGCTGGTCAGGTGGGCCTTCGTCTTGCCCACGCCGTTGATCCCGCTCTCGTAGTTCGCCGCCATGTCGCTGCGCGAGCCGGCCAGGCCCATCAGGAAGCCCGAGCCGAAGCGGTAGTCCAGGCCCAGGTACGCCGAGCGGGTGCGGCCGTCCATGGTGAAGTCGTCTTCGGGGCGGCCCTCGAACTCGCCCACGTTGGCCTGGCCCCACAGCGTCCAGCCCGTCTGGGAGGCCGTCTGCGCCGGGGACGCGCCGGGCGAGCGGCTGGCGGCGCCGGCGTGGGTGTCGGCGTTGTCCTGCTCGCCGCCCGAGCCGCCGAAGGAGAGCTGGAACGAGCTCCGGGAGCGGAGGTCGCGGCCCGTCAGAGGGCTGAACGCGACGCCGCCGCGGGTGCGCTCGGCGGGCAGCGCGTCCTCTTCCCGCTGGCCCTGGTACGAGCCGCCCAGGCCGAGGGATCCGCCCCCAGCGCCCAAGCCCGCTCCGCCGTCGCCGAAGAGGATGGTGGCCAAGTCCAGCGTTCCGCCCGGGATGCCGCCAAGTCCCGAACCGGCGGCGCCCGGATGCGTGATCTGGAGCCCCAGCAGCCCCGTTGCGTTCCGCACGAGCGACTCGAGCCCGCAACGGCCGCCCAAAACGCCCCCGCCCAAGCCCGCGCCCCCTTCGTCCGGGCCAGCGTGGGCCGAGGCCGTGCCGCTGGACACGCCGCCCGAGCCACGGCCGCCGCCGAACGCGACGCAGCTCAGCGAACGCCCGCCCAGCTGCACGTGCGAGCGGCCCAGCGAACCCGACGACTCCAGACCCAACCGACCGCCGATCGCGTCCACCGTCTCCGTGCCCAGCGACCGACCGAACGCCGCCAGCGTCAGCTTCAGCGCACGCGCCCGATCCGCACGCGACGCCGACACCGTCACGCTCGCCTGCTGCGTCGCCGTCAAGCCGCCCGCGTCCGTCGCCGTCACCGTCACCACCGCCGCGCCGATCTCCCGCGGCGCCACCGACAGCCGCCCCGCGCCCGACACCGACGCCGCCGCCACGTCCGGCGACGACGACACCACCACGTAGCTCAGCGCGTCCCCGTCCGGGTCCCGGAAGTACTCGCCCAGACCCACCTCCCACGGCGCGCCGCCCACCTCCAGCACCGGCGGCGACAGCGAACCCACCGCCTCCGGCCCCTCGTTCACGTCCAGCAGCGTCACCACGACCGCCGCCTCGGCCGTCAGACCGCCCACGTCCGTCACGCGCACCGTCAGCGCGAACTCCGGTGGACCGTCCTCGTAGTCCTCGCCGCCGCCCACGTAGCGCACCTGCCCGCTGGCCCCGTCCACCTGGAACCGACCCGCGTCGCCCTGCGCCAAGCTGTACGTCAGCGCGTCGCCTCGGTCCGGGTCCGTCGCCTCGACCCGTCCCAGCTCCCGAGGCCCGCGCACGTTCTCCGCCAGCTCGAAGGCGTACGCGGAGTCCACGAACGCCGGGGCCTCGTTCACGTCCAGCAGCACCACCCTCACCTTCGCCACCGCCGCCAACCCCGCCCGGTCCGTCGCCACCACCTCGAACTCCCAGCCATCAGGACCCGTCTCCGCGTCCTCGCCAGCGCCCACGTACCGCACCGCCCCGCTCGACTCGCCCACGTCGAACAGCGCCGCGCGCGTGCCGCTCAAGCTGTAGCGCAGCGTGTCGCCCGCGTCCACGTCCGTTGCCTCGACCGCACCCAGCTCCACCGGGCCCGCCACGTGCTCCGCCAACTCCCACTCCCAGATCGACTCGACGAACACCGGGCCCTCGTTCCGGTCCTCGAGCGTCACCACCACACGCGCCCGCGCTGCCAAGCCGCCTCGGTCTGTCGCCGTCATCTCCAGATCCCAGCTGCCTGGGCCTGTTTCCGCGTCCTCGCCCGCGCCCACGTACTGCACCGCACCGCTCGTCGCGTTCACCTTGAACCGCTCGGCGTCGCCCGCCGTCAGCGCGTACGACAGCCAGTCGCCGCCGTCCGGGTCCGTCGCCCGAACCGCGCCCAGCAGCAGCGGACCACGCTCGTTCTCCGCCAGATCGAAGGCGTACGCAGAGTCGGCGAACGCTGGACCCTCGTTCACGTTCGTCAGCGCCACCGCCACCAACGCCCGCGCGCTCGAACCCGCCAGGTCCGTCGCCGTCACTTCCAGCTCCCACGACTTCGGTCCCGCGCCCTCGTAGTCCTCCCCGCCGCCCACGTACCGCACCTCGCCTGTCGCGCCGTCCACCGCGAAGCGATCGGCGTCGCCCGCCGCCAGCCGGTACGTCAGCGTGTCCCCCTCGTCCAGGTCCACCGCCTCCACCGCGCCCAGCGCCAGCGGTCCGGCAACGTTCTCCGCCATGGCGAAGGCATAGCGCTCCGCCGTGAACACCGGCGCGTCGTTCACGTTCACCAGCCGCACCGTCACCGTCGCGTCGCCCGTCCGCTCCCCGTCGTCGGCCGTCGCGCGCACGATCATCACGAACTCCGAACGCGACTCCGCGTCCTCGCCCGTCCCCACGTACCGCACCTCGCCGGTGCGAGCGTCCACCTCGAAGAGACCTTCGTCGCCCGCCGCCAGCGAGTACGCCACCTCGCCGCCGAAGGGGTCCGTCGCACTCACCGTCCCCACCACCACCGGCCCCGACACGTCCTCCGTCAGCTCGAACTCGTACTCCGCGCGACCGAACACCGGGTCCGTGCCCCCCGCCCCGTTCACCTGGTGCTCCTCCAGGTTCTCCATTTCGTGGCCGCTCAAGTCCAGCGCCGCCGCCGTCGTGCCGCCCGCGATCCGCAGCGCAGCGCCGCCCGTCGCAGTCAGCGCGTCGGCAGCGATGCTGATCCCGTCCTCGTCCCGGTCCGCAGGCTGCACCACGTACTCGAACACCACCGCCGGCGTGCCCGAACCCGACACGTAGCTCGCCTGGCGCACGGCCGTCCCGATCTCGATCGACAGCTGCGGCGCGCCCACCACCTCCACTGGTCGGCTGAACGTCACCGTCACACGGATCACGCTCCGGGGACCGTACAGTCCGCTCGCGCCCGGCGTGCTCGTCACCGCCATCGCCATCACCGCAGGCACCGCCTCCACCGTGCCGTTCACCTTGTCGTTCGCCGCCGCCGCGATTGCGTGGCTGCCCAACGCCAGAACCGCCGGACGAACCCCGTCCGCCGTGTTCACGATCGTCGCGCCGTTCAGCGTCAGCGCAGCAGCTGCCACGCCCACGCCGTCGGCGTCCGCGTCCACGCCGCCCGTCCCGCTCCCGCCACTGCCCGCGCCCTGCACGCGGTACGCGAACGACAGCGTCGCCGTGCCGCTGCCGCCGACGTAGCTCGCCTGCCGCGTCGTCGTGCCCACCGTCAGCGCCAGCTGCGGCGCGCCCGTCACCGTCACCGCACGGTCGAACGTCACCTGAACCTCGATCCGCTCGCCCAGGCCGTACGTGTCGCCGCTCTCCGGCGTGCTCGACACTGCGACGCCCGTCACCGACGCGCCCGCCAGCGTACCGTCCACCTTGTGGCCCGCAGCAGCGCTCAACGCATGGCTGCCCAGTCCCAACGCCGCCGCAGTCGTGCCGTCGCGGGCGTCGTTGAGCGTCCCGCTGTTCAGCGCCAAGGCACTCGCGCCCACCTCGATCCCGTCCGCGTCCGCGTCCGCAGCCACCACCGTGTAGCGGAACGTCAGCGTGTGCGTGCCCGTCCCGCTCGCGTAGTCCGCCTGCCGCGTCTGCGCGCCCACCGTCAGCGCCACCTGCGGCGTGCCCGTCACCGCCACGCGACGGTTGAACGTCACCTGAACCTCGATCTGCTCGCCCCGCGCGTACGTCGTCCCCACCGCAGGCGAACTCGTCAGCGACACGCCGCTCACTGACGCCGCCGTGAACGTTCCGCCCGCAACCTTGTGCCCCGCGCTGTTCGTCACCGCGTGGGCGCCCAGCCCCAGAACCGCGTCCACCGCCCCGCCCGCCACGTCGATCATTCCGCCGTTCAGCGCCAACGCGGTCGCGCCGATGCTCAACCCGTCCGCGTCCGCGTCCGCCTGCACCACCACGTACCGGAACACCAACGACGCCGTGCCCGTCCCGCTCGCGTAGCTCGCCTGCTTCGTCGCAGCGCCGATCGTCAGCGCCAGCTGCGGCGTGCCCGTCACGTCCACCCCCTTGTTGAACGTCACCGTCGCCACCACGGTGTCGCCACGCTCGAACGTGTCGCCGATCGGCGGCGACGCGACCGACACCCCGCTCACCCCCGGCGGGCCCTGGGTGCCGTCCACACGGTGGCCCGTGCTGTTCGATATCGCGTGGCTGCCCAGCCCAAGGCTCGCAGCCGTCGAACCGTCGCGCGCATCCGAGATCGTCCCGCCGTTCAGCGCCAGCGCGCTCGCACCGATGCTGATCCCATCGGTGTCCGCGTCCGCAGCCGCCACCGTGTAGCGGAACGTCAGCACGCCGCCGCCCGCCGCCACGCTCGTCGCCGAATCGTACGCCGCCTGCCGCGTCTGGCTCCCGATCGTCAGCGCCAGCTGCGGCGCGCCCGTCACCGTCACGTTGCGGTCGAACGTCACCTCCACCTCGATCTCCTCGCTCAACCCGTACGTGCTCGCGCCCGCCGGGCTGCTCGTGATCGTCACGCCGCTCACCGACGCCGCCGTGAACGTCCCGCCCGCAACTCGCAACGCGCCGTCGTTGCTGATCGCATGATGCGCCAGGCTCAGCAAGGCGTCCGTCGTACCGCCCGCCACGTCGATCGTACCCCCGTTCAGCGCCAGCGCGCTCGCGCCCACGCTCAAGCCGTCGGTGTCCGCGTCCGCCGTTACCACCACGTACCGGAACACCAGCGCCGCCGAGCCCGTCCCCGATGCGTAGCCCGCCTGCCGCGTCTGCCCGCCGATCCCCAGCGCCAGCTGCGGCGTCCCCGTCACGTCCACCGCCTTGTTGAACGTCACCGTCGCAACCACCGTGTCGCCGCGCTCGAACGTGCCGCCCGGCGGCGCCGCCACCGACAAGCCTGCGACCCCCGGCGGCCCCTGGCTACCGTCCACCTTGTGCGCCGCAGCGCTCGTCACCGCATGCGCGCCCAGCCCCAGCGCCGCAGCCGGCGCTCCAGGCCGCACGTCCGCAATCGTTCCGCCGTTCAGCGCGAGCGCGCTCGCACCGATGCTGATCCCGACCGTGTCCATGTCCACAGGACGAACCGCGTACGCGAACACCAGCGTGTCCACCTTGCTCGAAGCCGAATCGTAGCTCGCCTGTCGCGTCTGCGTTCCGATCGTCAGCGCCAGCCGCGGCGTGCCCGTCACCGCCACCGGACGACTGAACGCCACCTTCACCTCGATCTGCTCGCCCAGCTTGTACGTGCTGTCCGCCGCCGGCGCGCTCGATATCGTCACCGCGCTCACCGCCGGCGTCGTGAACGTCCCCGTAACCTTGTGCCCCGTGCTGTTCGCCACCGCATTCGAACCCAGGTCCAGCACAGCGTCCAACGTCCCACCCGCAACCTTGATCGTCCCGCCGTTCAGCGCCAAAGCGCTCGCGCCGATGCTCAATCCGTCCGCGTCCGTGTCGCCACTCGCCACCACGTACCGGAACACCAGCGTGTCCGTGCCCGTCCCGCTCGCGTAGCCCGCCTGCCGCGTCGCACTCCCGATTCCCAGCGCCAACTGCGGTGTCCCCGTCACGTCCACCGAACGGCTGAACGCCAGCGCCACCTCGATCGTCTCGCCCCGCTCGAAGGTGTCGCCCACCGTCGGAGAACTGATCGACAACGCCGTCACGCCCGGAGGACCCAGACTCCCGTCCACCTTGTGCAAAGCAGCGTTCGCGATCGCGTGCGAACCCAACCCCAAGCTCGCGTTTGCCGTGGCGCCGGCGAGCACGATCGTACCCCCGTTCAGCGCCAAAGCGCTCGCACCGATGCTCAACCCGTCCAAATCGCTGTTCGCCGCCACCACCACGTAGCGGAACGTCAGCGTCCTCGTCTCCGAACCGCTCGCGTAGCTCGCCTGGACCGTGTCGCTGCCGATCTCCAGCGCCAGCTGCGGCGTCCCCGTCACCGCCACCGAACGCTCGAACTCCACCTCCACCTCGATCGCCTCCGTCCGGCCGTACGTCGAGTCGGCGCCCGCGTCGCTCGATATCGTCACCCCGCTCACGCCCGGCGCCACCTCCTTCGTCCCGTCCACCTGGAACGCCGCCGCGTCCGCAAAGTTCCACGGCGCCAAAGTCAGCCGCGCGTCCGTCGTCGTGCCCGTCCCACGGATCGTCGCGCCGCCCGGCAGCGTCAGCGCGCTCGCCCCAATGCTGATCCCCGTCGAGTCCGCGTCCTCAGCAGCCACCGTGTAGCAGAACACCAGGATGACGCCGCCCCCTGTCGTGCCGCACTGCGGAGCACTCCGCGTCTGCGCGCCGATCCCCAGCGCCAGACTCGGCGTCCCCGTCACCGTCACGCCCGTGTTGAACCCAACCCCCACGCGTATCGGGTCGCCCAGACCGAACACGCTGTCCGTGCTCGCGTACGACAGCCCGCCGAGCGTCGCCGACAGGAAGAACACGCTCGTCACGTAGGGAATGTCGCCCGCAACCTTGTGCGCCGCCGCATTCGTGAACACGTGCGACCCCAACGCCAAGTTCGCCGCGTCCGACCACAGCCGACTGTCCGCGATCGTGTCCGACGCGCTCACCGCCAGCGCGCCCGTTCCCACGCTGATCCCGTCCGCGTCCGCGTCCGTCGCCTGAACCACGTACCGGAACGTCACCCGCGTGAACGTCGCGTCCCTGCGGTTGTACTCCGCCTGACGCGTCGAGTCGCCGACCGCCAAGGCCAGCTGCGGCGTCCCCCCCACGTACACGCTCCGCACGAACTCCACCTCCACCTCGATCGCCTCGCCCCCCAAGTAAGTGTCGCCCACCGCCGGAGTGCTCGTTATCCTCATGCCCTTCACCACCGGCGTCGTCCGCGTGTTGCCCGCAACCTTGTGCGCCGCGCTGTTCGAAATCACGTGGCCGCTCAGGCCCAGAACCGCGTCCGTCGTCGTCCCCATCCGCCGGATCGTGCCCCCGGACGGAGTCTCCAAAGCGCTCGCCCCGATGCTGATCCCGTCCGTGTCCGCGTCCGTCTGGAACACCGTGTACTCGAACTCCAGCGACGTCGTCCCCGAACCTCTCACGTACAGCGCGTTCCGCGAACTCGAGCCGATCCCGAGCCGAACCCGCGGCCTGTTTGCACCTGTGCCCGTCACCGTCACCGCAACGTCGAACTCCACCGTCACAACCACAACGTCGCTCAATTCGAACGTGCTGTCCGCCACAGCATCGCTGATCGACACCCCCGTCACCACCGGACGGTCGCCCGCCACCTTGTGCGCCCCAGCGTTCGCGATCGCATGAGAACCCAGTCCCAGCTCCGCCGTCACCGTCGCGCCCGCCTTGTTGATCGTCCCGCTGTTCAACCCCAACGCGCTCGCGCCAATGCTCAACCCGTCCGCGTCCGCGTCCGTCGCCGCCACCGTGTAACGGAACGTCAGCGAATCCGTCCCCGTCCCGCCCGCGTAGCCCGCCTGCCGCGTCGCCGCCCCGATCCCCAACGCCACCTGCGGCGTCCCCGTCACGTCCACCGCCTCGCTGAACTTCACCCACACCTCGATCCGCTGGCCCACCCCGTACGTGCTGTCCGAGCCCGTCGTGCTCGCGAGCCCCGCGCCCGCCACCACCGGCACGCCCTGCAAACCGTCCACCTTGTGCGCCGCAGCGTTCGACACCGCGTGCGCGCCCAGCGACAAGTCCGCCCGCGCCGTGCCCCCGACGCGCGTGATCGGCGCCGCGAAGTTGCTGAAAGCGTTCGCCGGGATGCTGATCCCGTCCGCGTCCAAGTCCGCGCGCGTCACCGTGTACCGGAAGAACACGTCGTCCGCGTCCTTCGAGTACCAGCCCGCCGCCCGAACGTTGTCCCCGATCTCCAGGTTCAGCGTCATGTTGCCCAGGAAGTTCGGCGTCACCACCGCACGGTCGAACTGAACCCGCACGTTGATGTTGTCGCCCGCAGCGTACGTCGAGTCCGTGCCCGCGCCGCTCAAGAACGTCACCGCCGATATCCTCGGCACGATCAGCGCGCCGTTCACCTTGTGCGCACCAGCGTTGGTGATCGCGTTGGCGCCGAGCGACAGCGTCGCGTCCACCGCCGTGCCCGCGTTCCTGATCGTCGCGCCGGACGGGGCCGCCAGCGCGCTCGCGCCGATGCTTATCCCGTCCGCGTCCGTGTCCGCCGCCACCACCGCGTACTCGAACACCAGCGTGTCCGTGCCCGTCCCGCTCGAGTAGGCCGCCTGCCTGGTCTGCGTGCCGATCCCCAAAGCCAGCTGCGGCGTCCCCGTCACGTCCACGTTCCCGCTGAACGCCACCGCCACCCGAATCCGCTCCGCCCGACCGTACGTGCTGTCCGCAGCGACCGGCGTGCTCGCCACGGCCACCCCGGTCACCGTCCGCCTCGCCGTCCCCCCTTGCACCTTGTGGGCCGCGGGGTTCGCGATCGTGTGGCCGCTCAGGCTCAGTATCGCGTTCTTCGAGCCGAGCCTGATCGTCCCGCTGTTCAGCGACAACGCGCTCGCGCCGATGCTGAGCCCGTCCGCGTCCACGTCCGACGACGCCACCACGTACCGGAACACCAGCGACGCCGTGCCCGTCCCGCTCGCGTAGTTCGCCTGCCGCGTCGCCGCACCGATCCACAGCGCCAGCTGCGGCGTGCCCGTCACCGCCACCGTCGAGTCGAACGTCACCGTCACCGCAATCGTATCCCCAGCATAGTACGTGCTGTCGACGCCCGCGCTGCTGGATATCGTCACCCCCGTCACCTTGGGATACCCCTGGACGCCGTCCACCTTGTGGGCCGCAGCGTTCGTGATCGTCTTGCCCGTCAAGCTCTCGTTGATTCGTGAACCACTGGCGGCACCGTCCAGATCGTGAGGACCCATCTGGGTGACGCTGATCCCGTCCGCGTCCGCGTCCGACGTCTGCACAAGGTACCAATACTCTATCCAGCTGAACCCAGTGCTGTATCCTGGAAGTGGGGTATTTGCGGTGAACGTTCCGGTTCCACCCCTCGCCCGTGCGTACCTGGTTGTCGTCCCGATCGTCATATGCACGGCCGCACCGTCGGTTTGGGCAAAGTCCACACCGGCACTGAAGTACGCCCTGATCTTGATGGTGTCGTCCGCCGCGTACGTGTTGTCCGAACCCGACGAGCTGACGATCTTCAGACTGTCCACGTTTTGGGCGCTCAGCGGCGCCGGCGCCGCGATCCCGAACGCCGCCAGCAGGCCGAGGGCCGCGAGCGCGGTTCTGGCTGCCGGCATCAGGGCAGACCTAATAATAAGACCGAGCGCCCGATCCAGGTTGCTGACTGAAGTCGCCCCGGGAAAATCCAGGGGGGGGGGGGGGGGGGGGGGGGGGACATGAACTCTCCTACTTCACCATGAGGTGCGCCGACCAGGGGGTGGCGGGCGGCCAGGGGGGTGGCGGGCGACGGCGACACCGATAAGGTCAAAGGCACCCGCGACAAGGTCAAGGCATCCGGCCAAAGAACTGGCGACCCGCCTGGTCGCAACGCCGGGGTGACGACCGCAACGCCGGGGTGACGACAATATCCCCATCGGCCCAACAGCAGCACCGAGATCGCAGGCTCACCGCCCGGCCGCCGGAGCTGGACGACCCCCGTAGAACGCCTCCACGTGGCGTCGGGCCTCGGCCCATGGTCCCTTGACCAATGGCATGGGCGGCAACGTTTCCCGCATGACCCGGCCGTAGCGCTTCCGGAGGATGCGGTCGTCCAGCAGCACGACCACGCCCCGGTCGGTGCGGCGGCGGATCAGGCGGCCCACGCCCTGCTTGAGGCGAATCGCGGCGTCGGGGACCATGAACTCCCAGAACGAGTTCTTGCCCCGTTCCTCCATTGCCTCGACCCGGGCTTCGGTGACGGGCTCGGTGGGCACGCGGAAGGGCAGCTTCTGGACCACCAGCGCGCGGAGCGGGTCGCCGGGCACGTCCACCCCCTCCCAAAACGACGCCGTGCCCAGCAGGACGGCCGCCCCCGACTCGGTGAAGCGCTGGAGAAGCGCGGAACGGTCGGCCTCGCCCTGCACCTGGAGCGGCCAGCGGGCTTCGGCGCCGCGCGCGCGCAACTCCCGCGCCACCCCCCGCAGCGCGGCGTAGGAGGTGAAGAGCGCGAAGAGGCCCCCGCCCGAGCGCTCCGCCACGTCGTGGACCACGCCGGCGACGGCGCGGTGGTAGGCGTCGCCCGCGTCCCGCTCCCGGCCCGGCGCGGGCAGGCCCGTGGGCACCACCAAGCAGGCCTGGGACCGGTAGTCGAAGGGCGAGTCGAAGGCGGCTTCGGCAGGGGGCGGGAGAGGGTCGGGCGGTGGCGGGAGAGGGTCGCTGTCCAGCAACGTGGGCGTCGTCGCGCGCGCCGCCGGGCCGGGGCCGCCGCCGGAGAGGCCCAGGCGGTCCTTCAGGTAGCCGAAGCCGCCGTCGGCGGTCAGGGTCGCCGAGGTGAGGACGGTGGTCTTCGCGGCGCCGAAGAGGTGCTCGGCCAAGATGGGGCCCGGCTCCACGGGGGCGGTGGCCATCACCAAGTTGCCGACGCGGCCGATCCCGCCCGAAGCGGCCCGCTCGCCGGAGCCGGGCCCCGGGCCCGCCTGCCGCCGGGGGCGCCGGAGCTCGATCCAGCGCACGATGCGCGGGCCGTCTTCCGGGCCCGGGAGGAGGCAGCGGCGCAGGGCGGTCTCCGCATGATCCATCCGGTTCGACGAACTTCGCAGGTCGAGCAGGCGGCCTTCCAGCTCGGGGGCCATTTCCTCCTCCCCCTCCAAGCGGTCGTAGAGCGACTCCAGCTCCCGCCGCACGTCCGCCAGCGACGCGAGCGCCCGGTCCAGGGACTCGGCCACCGCCGAATCGTCCGTGGGCTCCAACCCGGCGGAAGAGGCGGCCCCGCCGGCGCCCGACCCGCCCGGCGCTCCCAGCCGCAACGGGCCGCGTCCGGCGCGCTCCTCGGCCCAAGGCTCCATGAAGCCGAAGAACTCGGTGAGGGCCTTCCGCAGCTCCTCGACCTTGCTCCGGGTCCGGCGGAAGCGGGCCGCCAGCGCCTCCGCCTCCTGGGGGCCGACGGCGGAGCGGGCCGCCGCTTCGATGGAGGGCAGCACGCCCTTTCCCTGCCGGTGGAGACGGGAGACGGCTCGGAAGAGCCCGGCCCGAGTGGCCTGGGTGCCCAAGCGGTCGGTGGCGGCGTCCTCCAGATGGTGGGCCTCGTCGAAGACGACGCGCCTGTACGGGGGCAGGACCGCCGCGTCGCGGAAGTTGTCGGTGGCGATCCGGACCGCCAAGTCGGAGAAGAAGAGGGCGTGGTTGACGACCAGCAGGTCGGCGGCGGCGGCCCTGCGGCGCGCTCGCTGGTAGTGGCAGGCCTGGAAGTAGGGACAGCGGGCGCGCATGCAGGCGTCGGTGTCGCTGCGGACTTCCTCCCAGACGTCGGGGGCGGGCGCGAAGCCCAGGTCGGCCAGGGAGCCGTCGTCGGTGTTGCGGAGCCACTCCAGGACCGCCGCGATCTCGTCGGAGCGGTCGCTGCGGAAGAGAGTGGCCGCCGACTCCCCCGCCAGGAACGCCCGACGGATCGACACGTAGTTGGCCCGGCCCTTCACCAGGGCCCACCTGATCTCTTCGCCCAGCACCTCCTCGGCCAGCGGAATGTCCTTCCGGACCAGCTGCTCCTGAAGGTTGATCGTGTTGGTGGAGACCACCGTCCGCTCGTGGTTGCGCACCGCCCACCGCGCCGCCGGCACCAGGTAGGCCATCGACTTGCCCGTCCCGGTCCCCGCCTCCACCAGCCCGGTCCCGCCCTCGTTGAAGCGCTCCGCCACGAAGCGCAGCATCGCCCGCTGGCCCGCCCGGTCCTCGTAGCCCGCCATCGAAGCCATCGCCCCGCCGGGGGCCGCGACGCCTTCCAGCTCGTCCACATCCAGCAGCTCGATCCGCTTCGGCGCCGGGGGCTCGACCACCACGTACATCCGGTCGGCCCGGTTGCTGACGATGGCGCTGCCCAGCCCCTCGTCGTGAAGGCGGGCGGCCACGTCCAGGTCCGCGTCCGACGGATCGAGGACGCCCGACGGGTGGTTGTGGATCATCAACCCGCCCTCGGGCGCGTCCCGGGCGACGGCAAGCACCGCGGAGCGGCTCCCCCGGGCGACGGCCCTGGGGTTGACGACCACCCGGTCGCGAGTCACCTCGGCCAGGAACGAGACTTCCCGACCGCCGGCCCGGGCCACCTCGTCGCGAACGACCCGCGCGGCCTCCGGAGCCAGCCGGAGGGGCAAGGCGGTCACGTCTTGAGCTTCTTCTTCTTCGCGGCCGGGAAGAGGACGTTGTTGAGGATCAGCCGGTAGCCGGGCGAGTTGGGGTGGAGGGCCAGGTCGGTGGGGGCGTCGCCGATCTGATGCTCCGGGTCCTCCGGGTCGTGGCCCCCGTAGTAGGTCCAGGTCCCTTCCCCGGCCACGCCGTGGATGTACTTGGCCCACGGCCCTTCCGTCGCCAGCTGGACCACGCCGGGCTTGAGGCGGTCGATGGAGAAGGAGGTGGTGAGCCCGTAGAAGTCGGACAGCACCGACTCGTGGTTCTGGGTGAGCATCGCCGGCACCGGATCGAACTTCGCGGAGAACTCGAAGAGAGTGAACGCGCCCAGCTCCTTTCGCCACGGCGTGTTGACCTGATGGCCGTCGATGTCGGAGAAGGAGTTCACCGAGGGGGCGACTTGGATCTCGGCGTCCCGAAACGCCATGGACAGGCCCCAGTCCACCTTCGCGCCTGCGTCCGGGTCCGGAGGCGTCCCGTCGGAGTAGGCGGCGGCGATGTCCACCGAGCGCGCCGCCAGCGCCAGCTCGAGCGTCTCGGGCGCCGAGCACATGGCGAAGAGGAAGCCGCCCTCCTCCACGTACCGCCGGATTCGGCGGCTCACCGCCTTCTTCAGCGCGGGCACGTCGGCGTAGCCCAGGGCCAGCGCCGCCTCCTCGTTGCGCGCCACTTCCTCTTCCAGCCAGGGCGCGCCCGCGTAGGTGACGTAGAACTTCGAGTACTGCCCCGTGAAGTCCTCGTGGTGCAGGTGGAGCCACTCGTACTCGCCCAGGTCGTCTCCGAGCACGTCGGCGTCCCAGATGCGGTCGTAGGGGATCTCGGCGTACTCCAGCGCCATCGTCACGGCGTCGTCCCAGGGAGCGCTGTTGGGCGGCGTGTAGATCGCAATGCGGGTGGCCTTCTCCAGCACGACCGCTTCCATGTTGGAGACCGATATCCTCCCTCGGATGCGGGCTTCGTCGGCCGCGCCCACCGACTGGACCGTCACTCCCGTCAGGGCCGCCGTCCGCCGCGTGGCCTCCGTGTCGCCGAGCAGGAAGGAGCCGCCCTGGTAGTTCAGGAGCCACTCGGCCCGCTCCCCCCGCTCCAGCGCCGAGTACGCCAGCCCGTACGCCTTGAGGTGGTTGGCCTGGGTCCGGTCCATGGGGACCAGAAGCATCTGCCCGGCGCCCGGGGCGGGAAGAACCGCTGGCAAGAGGCAGAGAACTCCGCCTGTCGAGAAGCGCCGCAGGGCGACTAGAAGCGGGCGACGGCAGGGGGCGTCCGCGCGCTTGTCGCAGGCGCGACCGCTCCTGCGGCGACGGCCCGAATCCGGAGCGGCGCTCACGTGCGTCCCCCGCGAAGTCGTTCCAGCTCCCGGCGGGCGCCGGGGACCACCGGGCTCTCGGGGTGGGCCACGATCAGCTCCTCCAGGATCCGCGCCGCCTCTTCGCCGCCCTCGGGCCGGTCGGCGAGCCCCCTGGCCAGCTCCAGCGCCGCCTCGGCGAACTCGGGAGCGTCGGCGTGGTCGGCGACGATCGCGCGGCGGAACGCCGTCGCGGCACGGTCGAGCCCGGCGGCGGCGGCGGTTCGCGCCCCCATGGCCAGCACCGCGGGCCGGTCGGCTTCCGGGACGGCTTCGGCCCCGGCCTGCACGGCGCCGACGGCCTCCGCCGGGGCGCCCCGGTGCACCGCCACGGCCGCGCGAGCCACCACGAGAGCGCCGACGGGCGTGAGGCGGTCGAGGGTCAGGGCCAGGGCGAGCGCTTCGGTCGCTCGGGCGGGCTCCAGCTCCGGCAGGGACTCTTGCAGGGCGGCCGCTCCTTCGGCTATTGCGCCGCCTTCCAGAAGGAGGAACGCGCGCTCCAGGGCGGCGCCGGGCCCGTCGATGCCGGCGAGGACCTCCATCGCCCCGGCGACGTCGGCGCTCCGCATGAGACGGGAGGCCAGCGCCGCGGAGAGCCGGTCGAGCTCCTCGGCGTCCGGGAACTCGTCCCGGTAGCGGGCGAGCGCCTCGCGCACTTCCCGCACGTCGGAGGCGGCGACGCGCAGCGCCAGCTCCGCCGTCCAGGCCGCGCGCCGGGCGTCGGAGCCGGGCGGGTGCGAGGCCGTCACGCGCGAAAGGGCGCCCAGCGCCGCCGCCGTGTCCCCCGCCGCCAGGGCGACAGGGGCCATGCGCTCGTCGGTGGCGCGGCGCTCCGCCTCGTCCCTCGCCGTCTCGCCCAGCCGAGAGTACGCCCACAGGGCGCTCCCGGGGCGGTTCAGCTCCTCGGCCCGGCGGGCGAAGCCGCGCAGGTAGCCCCGTCCCTCACGGTCGCCGAACCCCTCCAGCGCCGTCTCGGCCATCGTCCGGGCGTCGTCCTCCAGCCCTTCGCGCAGGGCGACCTCCGCCCCGACCTCCAGCTGCGACGCCGTGGCCGTCGGCGCCCCGAGCGCCGCCACCAGGGCCCCGGCGGCCCGCGCCCGATCCCCCGGCGCGCCCTCGCCCGGACCGTCGCCCAGCTCCTCCAGGCGGCGAAGCACGTCCCCGGTCCGAGCCCGGTCGCGCCCCAGCGCCTGCGCCCACGCCTCGGCCCCGGCCTCGAACCGCCCGGCGGAGACGTGCACGTCGCCCAGCGCGACCCAGAGCTCCGGCGGGCTTCCCAGCGCCCGCAAGCCGTCCTCGATCAGCGCCGCGGCCTCCTCCGCCTTGCCGGCCTCGAGGTAGGCGCGGGCGCCCTCCCGGTACGGCGCCGGCGACCCGGGAACGGCCCGCGCCCACGCGCTCGACGTCTCCTCCAGGGCGGCGAGCGAGTCGCCCTCGACCAGCGCCCGGAGCTTGAGGGACCAGACGGCGCCCGACGACGGGTCGGCCGCCAGGAACGCGTCGGCGACGGGCAGCACCGCGGCGAGCCGTCCCGCGCTCCGAAGGACGCGCTCCAGGGCCAGCACCGCCGAAGAGGCGTTCGGGCGCCGACGAAGGAGCTCGCGCAGCGTCTCCTCGGCGCCTGCCAACTCCCCGCGCGCTTCCTGGGCGGAAGCGTCCCGCAGCATCCGGTCCTCGACGCGGGGCAGCCGGCGCTGGCCCGCCCCCGCGGATTCGGGGACCACCGCAAGCCACCCGCCGACGCCGAGCGCCGCGGCCAGCAGGAGCCGCTTCGCCGCTCCGAGCGACCGGTGGGAGCCGGGCGGCGCCCCGCGACGGATCCAGCGAGAACGGCGGCCCGTCCGCCTCGGAGCCTCGGTCGAGGCCGTCACCGGTCGCCGGCCGGCCGGGTCGAGCCGGCTTCGGCTTCCGGCTCGCCGTTCCGGTTCAGCCGCTCGAAGTAGCTGATCACGAGGGCGCGCTGGGCCGGCGGCAGCCTGCGCAGCGCCGCTCCGCTCGGAAGCCGGAAGCGCAGCACGTCCAGGTCGTCCTCGGTGAGCGGTCCGGCGTCCTCCCGCGAGAAGTCGCCGGGGGCCTCCGACTCTCGTTCCTCCGATTCCTCGTCGCGCTCCAGGGTGCGTCCCGCGTCCAGGAGACGGTGGAAGAGGCGCTCCTGACGCCGAAGCACCTCCGGGTCCAGACGTCCGCCGGCGAGCGCCTCCGCCAGCCGCTCGGCCTCTTCCGCCATCGCCGACAAATCTCCCAGCGGGTCGGCTTCGCCCTCTTCCTCGCCACCCTCGGACTCCGATATCTCGCCCAGCTCGCGGGCCACGTCCTCCTGGCGGGCGGACATCTCCTCCACCTGCCGGCTCATCGTCTCTTCGCCCAGCCGCATCGGCGAGAGCGACGCCGCGTCCTGCATGATCTCGCCCTGCTGCTGGGCCAGCTGCTGAAGCTGCTGCATCATCTGCTCGGAGGCGGTCGCCGCGCCCTGGGACTCGCCCTGCCGCCCCGAGGTCATCGCCAAGCGGGCGACTTCGTTCAGCGCGCGGACCACCGCCTCCGCGCTGGCCGTCGGCGGCGGCCCCCGGCTGCGACGCCGCTCCATGGCCTCGACGGTGCGGTCGAGCTGCTCCATCGCTTCCCCGAGCGCCGTCATCAGGTCCCGAGCGCCGGGCGCCGCCATCTCCGTCTCCGCGGCGTAGTTCTCGGCCAGGTTGCGGACGCCCTGTGCGAGAGCCGCCTCGTCGCCCCGCAGCGCCGCCAGCTCCGACGCCGTGGCGCCCACCATCTCCCCCCGCAGCTCCGACTGGCGGCGGGCCAGCGAGAGCGCGTCCAAGGCGGTCCGGCCCAGCGCGTCTTGAAGCGCCTGCATCATCTGCTGCTGCATCTGCATCATCGCCTCGTTCAGCTCCTGGGAGACCTGCGCCATCTCGCCCGCCGCCTCGCCAGCCTCCTCCGACGCGCTCCGGCTCTGCCCCTGCGACGCCATCCGGCCGGCCTGCGCCATCTGCCGACGGGCCTGGGACAGCTGGCGCCGCGCTTCCTGCACTCCGGCCCCTGCGTCCTGCTCCCCCGCTTCGGCCAAGCGCCGCTGCAACGCCTCCAGCTGTTCCTGAAGCTCTCCCGCGCGCCCTTCCAGCGCCGCCTGCTGCTCGGCCCGGAGCGCGTCGTCGCCCTCCTCGCCCATGGCTTCGGCCAGCAGCTCCTGCTCCTCCGCCAGCTCCTCCGCCTCCCGGCTGGTGGCCCGGAAGTCCTGGTCCAGCGCCGCCTGGCGGAACTGCTCGACCGACGCCTCCAGCCGCCGGCGCAGCTCCTCCTGGGCCGCCACCATCTGCTCCAGGGCCTCCTGCAACGCCTCGGGGTCCATCTCCGACAGCCGCTCGATCTGCTGGGCCAGGGCGTCCCTCTGCTCGTCGGAGGCCGCGTCCTCCAGGAGCTCCTCCAGCCCCTCGATGCGGTCGCGCAGCTCCGGGTCCGCCGTTCCCGCGTCCCGAAGGGCCTCCCGCAGCTCGGCCAGCTCCCGCTGGAGCGAGTCCACCGCCGAAGTCACGCGCTGCTGCCGCTCCAAGGCCTGGGCGACTTCCTCCCGCGCCTCGAAGCCGTTCTCCTCTCCGCTTCGCCGGCCCTCGCCCTCGGCTTCGCTCCGGGACCGAAGCTCTCGGGCCTCCTGCTCCGCCCGCTCGGCCTCTTCCGCCAGCGACCGCACCTCTTCGGCGGCCCTGTCCAGCTCCTCCTGAGCGGCCCGCTCCACCTCCGAGACCTCCGGCGCCCGCAGGACGTGCTCGCGAGTCTCCGCGGTCTGCCGCGACGGATGGTTGTCCACCGACCTGGCCCGATAGCGCACGACGTCGCCCGGCGAGAGCTTCCACTCCGACACGTCGAGCACAGGACGGACGATCGCTCCCTCCACGCCTCCCAGAGCCACGCCCCGCACCACGGGCTCGCCCGCTTCGCCGAAGGCGGCGACCCGGCGGGCCACGATCTCCACCCTTTCGACGCCGTAGTCGTCCTGAACCCGCACGACCAGCGGCTGGCGCATGTCGACGGGCAGGACCGTGTCGGGACCCGGGTACGCGATCTCGATCTGCGGCGGCCGGTCGGGCGACACCTCCAGCGCCAGCGGCTCCGGCGCGGTTGCGGCGCGGTCGCCCGCGGCGTCGCTGAACTCCCAGGAGTAGACGCCGGAGCGGGCAGGAGTCCACGACCCCTGGAAGCGCGGGCCGTCCACGGCGAACGCCAGCGCCGTGCGTCCTTCCTCGTCCACCAGCGCGCCGCTGCCGATCGGGCGGCTCCCCTCGCCCCGGATGCGGAGCAGCGTGCCGGCGGGCAGCGCGAGCGGCGGCGCCTCGTTGCGATGCTCTTCGTCGGAGAGCCCGGTGTGCGGGGGGTAGGCCACCTCCAGCGCGAACGTCCCGACGAAGAGGGGGTCCACGGGCGTCAGGACGTGCACCGGGCTCTGGGCGCCGTCGGGCGCCTCGACCCAGTAGCGCGTCTCGGCGGCGACCGGCGGCAGGACCGACCGCCCTTCCCCATCGTCCAGAAGCACGGTTCGGGCGCCGGCCACCTGGCCCGTCGCGTCCCATCGCAGCACGACGCTGTCCCGCAGCGGCGCCCTCGCGACCACCTCCACGACCGCGCCCCGGCGCACCTCGACGGTGCCCGGCGCCAGCGACAAGGAGGGCAGGACGGGCTCGGCCAGCACCGCGAAGGGATGGAGGAGGCCGTTCCAGGCGCTGAAGGCGCGGGCCGGAGCCAGCGCTGCGACGAGCGCCACCAAGGGCGCCGCCAGCGCCAGCGACGCGCCTGCCCGCTTGGCCATCGTCTCGGCCCCCCGGCCCAGCTTGCCCGAGAGCGCCTTCGGACCGCCGTGAAGCCGGTCGCCGACCAAGTTCAGCGCCAGCTCGCGCAACCCGGGGGACGTGCCGTCGGGCGCGGAGCGGTACAGCTCCAGGCTCCCCAGCGTCGCGCCTTCGTCGAGCCCGGCCACGGCGTCCATGGCCCGGGTGATGCGATGGTCGGCGCCCCACCACCTTCCCATCCTCCGCCACGCCGCGAAGCCGGTCGCGGCCACCGCCAGCGCCGCGGCGACCACCAGCAGGGGGACCGGGCTCCCGGGACTCCACCCGCTGCTCCCCGACAGCCAGGGGGCCAGCGCCATCAGCCCCAGGAGCGCCGAGCCGCACCATGCCGCGACTGCGACCGCCAGTCCCCGAAAGACGTGCCGCCGGACGTCCGCTACCGTCTGGCGGATGCGGGGCCCGGCCGGTCCGGGGCTCCGCCCGCTCCCCCCGACCCCGGCTTCCGCCTGCGTCCTTGCGCCTCGCCTCACGAGCTCCACGCCCCCTGCGCCATCGCGAAGACGAAGATGTTCACGCCCATCCGCAGGGCCGCCTCCCGCGTCTCCTCCGGGTCCCGATGCACGTCGGCGTCTTCCCAGCCGTCGCCCAAGTCGGTTTCGTAGGTGTAGATCACGACGAGCCTGCCTTGGTGAAAGACGCCGAAGGCCTGCGGCGGGCCGCCGTCGTGCTCGTGCACCTTCGGAAGCCCGTCGGGAAAGTCGTAGGGCGACTTGAAGACCGGATGGTCCGACGACAGCTCCACGAGCTCCTTGTCCGGGAAGATCCGGGCGATCTCCAGGCGGAACGACTCGTCCATTCCGTAGTTGTCGTCGGCGTGGAGGAAGCCGCCGCCCAGCAGGTAGCGCCGCAGCGCCAGCCGCTCGTCGGGCGAGAAGCGGACGTTGCCGTGACCTGTCATGTACAGGAACGGGTAGTCGCGAAGCGAAGGGTCCTGGGGGCCGACCGGCACGTCCCGCTGCGCGGTGGGAATGCCCGTCCGCTCCCGCACCGCCGCCAGCAAGTTGGGAAGCGAAGACGGGTTCGCGTACCAGTCGCCGCCCCCGTCGTACCGAAGGCGCGCGACGGTCGCGGGACCCGACGCCTGGGCGGCGGCGGGCGCGTCCACGGCGAAGAGGGCAGCCGCGCCGAGGGCAGCCGCGACGGTGCGTCGGGCCACGGCGGCGGGGGCGTCCCATGCGCTGCGGCTCCGCCTTAGCCTCGATGGCCAGCTTCGGCGTCGGGCCACGTCGGCGGCACGCGCCCGTTCACGTCCTGCTTCCCGATTCGTCCCATGCGCGCGGCCGCTCACGTCGTCAACGTCCTCGACTCGTGGCTGCGCGATCAGGTTCGTCCCATGCGCGCCCGCTCACGTCGCTTCCCTCGCCCGGCGAACCACGTCGTAGGCGTCGCCCCGGAGGAGCCCCGTCCGCTTCGCCAGCTCCTTGGCGGCCGCCGTCGGCGACAAGCCCTCGTCCAGGAGGCCGGCCGCCAGCTCGCGGGCTTCCCGGCGACCCATCTGTCGGCTCCCGGCCCGCCGCCCTTCGACCACCACGGTCGATTCGCCCTTGGGCGGCGTCTTCTTGAAGCGCAGCGCGACCTCCGCAGGGGCGCCCCGGACGACTTCCTCGTGGAGCTTGGTGAGTTCCCGGCACACTGCCACCCTTCGCCCGGCGCCCGCGCCTCCCGGCGGGGACTCCGCGAAGCGTTCCGCCAAGTCGTCCAGCAGCCCGGTCAAGCGAACCGGCGACTCGAAGAGCACGGTGGTGTCGGACGCGGCGGCGATTCGGTCCAGCATACGCTCCCGCCTCCCCGACTTGCGGGGCAGGAACCCCAGGAAAGTGAACGGGACGCAAGGTAGGCCCGAAGCGACGAGGGCCGCGAGAACCGCGGACGGCCCCGGCACCGGCACCACGTCGCCCCCTTCCGCCACCACGGCCCCCACGAGCCGCTCGCCCGGGTCCGAGAGCAGGGGCGTGCCCGCGTCGGAGATCAGAGCGACGTCCGCGCCTCCGGCCAGCCAGCCGAGCACCGTGCCGATCCGGGACGCTTCGTTGTGGGCGTGCAGGGAGAGGGGACGGACGGACGAGCCGGCGTGGCGCAGGAGGATGCGCGCGCGCCGGGTGTCCTCCGCAAGCACGTGGGCCGCCGCCGTCAGGACTTCGGCCGCTCGGGTCGTCAGGTCGGACAGGTTCCCGATCGGCGTGGCCACGACGAAGAGCCGCCCGTCCGCCAACTTCAGCCGCCCCTCCGGATCAGAGGTGCTCTTCGATCTTGCGCTTCAGAACGGCCTTGGGCACCGCTCCGACCACCGTGTCCACGGGCGCCCCGCCCTTGAAGAAGAGGATCGTGGGGATCGACCGGACCCCGAAGCGGATCGAGGTGGACTGGTTCGCGTCCACGTCGAGCTTGCCCACGCGAACCCGGCCCGCGTACTCGTCCGCCAAGTCGCTGACGACCGGGCCGACCATCCTGCACGGGCCGCACCACTCGGCCCAGAAGTCCACCAGCGCCAAGCCGTCGTGGCCTTCGATCTCTCCCGCGAAGTTGTCGTCCGTCACCGTCAGAACGTTCATGCCGTCCGCCACTTGCTTCCCTCCCTGGACCAGCTTGGTCCGGAGCCGTCGTTGTCTGGGTGCGGCGACGGCGAGCTCGGGCGCTCCGCCCGCTCCGCCGCCTCTCGTTGGATTGGGTATCGTAAGCTAACCGATTCGCCAGCCTGCTCACGCCCGAACCCGAACGAGCCCATGGACGACTTGAAGTTCGACCACGTGGCCGTCGCCGCCTGTTCGTTCGGCGACGTGCTGCCTCTTCTCGAAGAGCTGGCCGGCGGGCCGGCCACGGCCGTGGAGCGGGTCGAGTCCCAGGGGGTGGACGTGCGCTTCCTCGACGCGCTGGAGGTGATCGTGCCCTTCGAGCCGGACAGCGGGGTCGCCCGGTTCCTGGAGCGCCGGGGCCCGGGACTCCATCACGTCGCCTACCGCACCGCGGACGTGGCGGCCCTGATGAAGAGGCTGGCGGCCCGGGGCTTCGAGTTCACTTCGCCCGAGCCGATGAAGGGCCGGGGCGGGCACCGGATCGCCTTCCTTCACCCCCGCTCGACGGGGGGAGTGCTGGTGGAGCTGGTGGAGAAGCCGCCCGTCCGGTGAGCGGCGAGGGAGCGCGGGCCGCCGGTCACCGGGTCAGGCGCTCCACTTCGATCTCCTGAACCAGCCACGAGCCGGTTCGGGCCAGGACCACGACGAAGGGCACCCCCGGCACCTCGCGCCCGCCCGTGCTCAGGTCCACGAGCACGCGGACGGTCGGACGCTCCCTGCCGGCGACCTGCTCCTCGCCGCGCACTCGGTAGGCCGCCGGGTCCAGCACCGCGGCCAGCAGGTCCATGCGGAGCTCCACGTCGGCCCAGCGCGGGCACGCCTCCGCGAGTCCGACCCACGAGCCCAGCCGGCGAAGCGCGCAGCCCGCCGCGCCCCCCGTCTCGGCGACGGGGCCGTCCCCCGTCCCGAACGACCGGGCCATCCGGGTCAAGTCCCGGCGGGTGGCCGCCTCGAGAAAGGACTCGACGGCCTCCGAGGGTCCGGCGGGCGCTTCCGGCGTCTGGAGGCCCGGCGCGGGAGACGGCGTCCGGGCCGGCGTCGCACCGCCGCACGCCCAAGCGACCAGGGCGACAGCAAGCCGGACTCCGACGGCGACCTGCGCCGCCGCCCTTCCCAGAGCCCGCGCTCCCCTGCTCTTCGCCGCACGCACGCTGTCGCGCTGGTCCTGCCGCCCGCTCGCCCCGATTCGCGTCATGACGCACTCCTTTGGAACCCAGTGCCGAGAGTCGCTCCGTTCGTCCTCGAAACGGATGCAACCTGCACGTCGGCGTCATCGCCGAGTCATGACGATGGGCGGCCGGGGGGCGGGCCTCTTGCAACCTACGACAAGCTGGACAAGGTTCTCCGGACGCACTCGGGCGTGGAAAGCGGCGCTCCTCTTCCGGGCTGCCGCAGCTTCCAGCCCACTTCCAGCCGGCAGGTCCCGGCCCACTTCCAGTTGACCGGCGAGCAAGCATCGGATGCGAGAGTTCAACACGGAGGGTCCGGTCGTGGCCCAGGACCACTACCACATCCCGCCTCTCGACCGGGTGAACCTTGCCGAACTCCGGCAGCTGGTGGACCGAAAGCGCTACTTCGTCCTCCACGCGCCCCGGCAAACCGGCAAGACTTCTGCTCTTCTGGCGCTCCAGGCCCGGCTGAACGCCGACGGCGACTACCGTTGCGTCTACGTCAACGTCGAGGGCGCGACGACGGCCCGCGAAGACGTGGACGCGGCGATTCGCACCGTCCTGAACGAGCTGGCCGAAGCGGCCCACGACACGCTGGGAGACGGGTTCCTCGCGGACACGTGGCCGGGCGTGCTCGCCAAGGGCGGCGGACACAGCGCTCTGCGGGTGGCGCTGACTCGTTGGGCGCGGCACAGCGACAAGCCGCTCGTCCTGCTCGTCGACGAGATCGACACGCTGATGGGCGACTCGCTCTTGGCGGTGTTGCGGCAGCTCCGGGCAGGCTACCACCTGCGGCCCGAGGGCGGCTTTCCGCAAAGCGTGATCCTCTGCGGCGTGCGGGACGTCCGCGACTACCGCATCTGGTCCGGCTCGACCAAGACGATGGTCGCGGGCGGCAGCGCCTTCAACATCAAGGCCGAGTCCCTGCGCCTGGGCGACTTCTCGCGGGACGAAGTGCGCGACCTGCTCGGACAGCACACCCGGGAAACCGGCCAAGCGTTCGCCGACGCCGCGCTCGAAGCGGTCTGGAGTCAGACCCGGGGCCAGCCGTGGCTCGTCAACGCGCTGGCCTATCAGGCGTGCTTCCGCGGCGCCCTGGCCCGGGACCGTTCGCGCACCGTGACCCAGGCCGACGTGCTGGAGGCCCGGGAGACGCTGATCCTGCGCCGCGACACGCACCTGGACCAGCTGACCGACAAGCTCAGGGAGGACCGGGTATGGCGCGTGATCGAGCCGCTCCTCGCCGGCAGTCGCGAGTCCCGCTACACGGAGCGGGACGTGGAGTACGTCCGGGACTTGGGGTTGATCGCCCGAGACCCGCCGATTCGCATGGCCAACCCCGTCTACGCAGAGGTCGTGCCCAGGGAGCTGACGTGGCTCGCCCAGGACGACCTTCCCTACGATCCCGCTTGGTACGTGGACGCCTCGGGCGCCCTGCTCCTGGGCAAGCTCCTCGAAGCGTTCCAGGAGTTCTACCGCGAGAACTCGGAGCACTGGGTCGACCGTTACGGCCTAAAGGAGGCGGGACCGCAACTTCTCCTGCAGGCGTTCCTGCAGCGGGTCGTCAACAGCGGCGGGCGGATCGAGCGGGAGTACGCGCTGGGCAGCGGGCGCACGGACTTGCTCGTGGTGTGGCCTCGGGGGAGGCAAGTGGGCAAGTACGTGGTCGAGTGCAAGGTTCGCCACGACCGCCGGAGCTTGGAGCGCACCGTGGCCGAGGGCGTGGAGCAGACGGCGGCGTACATGGACCGTTGCAAGGCCGAAGCCGGCCACTTGGTGATCTTCGACCGGAGCGGAGAGCGCAGTTGGGACGAGAAGGTCTTCCGCGACGAACAAGCCGCCGAGAGCGGCGCCAAGATCGCGGTGTGGGGCATGTGATCGGCGACAACCCCGCCCGGCGAAACGCACGGCCTCTCGGTCGGGGGCGACAAGGGGACCACGACCATTCATCGGACTTGGCCCACGTATATCTCCGCTGGCACAAACCGCTTGTCCGGGTCGCACGGAATCTCGGGGGGAAGATCGATGACGAGAGCCCCGTCCTGCGTTCTCGCCTCGACCCCGTCGGGAAGCACGAAGCCCTCCGGCGGACAGGCGAAGACCCATCCACGGTCGTAGCCCTGCGGAACTTCCATTAGAACGGGCTCAAAGGTCGCGATGCCATACGTGCTCGCCCGAATCCTGGGCTCGTACCAGTCCGGGTTGAGCATGAGGTCGGTCGCGGGAGCCCAGGTCATCGGCCGGAAGCGAGGCATCAAGTCGCGCAAGGCGGTTGTCGCGATCGTGTCGCCGACCTCCAGGGGCCAGCCTGGCGGGGCAGCAGGCGCGGTCTCGGCGGTCCCGTGGGCTGCTTCGTCTGTGTCGATCGAGGCGGGACCGCACGCAAGGACTGTCCCGGCGCAGGCCAAGACGGCGACGCGGACTCGGAGCCCAAGCATCACGAGATCAGGTCGCGAGCGCTTGCCTCGCGGCGGCTCCCGGGCGTGGGTCGGCAGGCGTGGTGGCCGGCTCGTCGTCCGCGGCCTCCAGGTCCGCCATCTTCGGCAACGTCGCCTCCAGCAGCGGCGCCAACGCCCGGCCTGCGCTGTCGGCCCATGCCATCACGTCCTCGTGGTCCAGGGTCCCCTCGGCCAGCCCGGCCGCCCAGTTGGAGATCATCGAGATCCCCAGGACGCGCTGCCCCAGGGCGCGAGCGACCACCGCCTCGGGCGCCGTGGACATGCCGACCGCGTCGGCGCCGGCGGCCCGCAGGGCGCGAACCTCGGCCGGCGTCTCGAACGACGGTCCCAGGACCATGGCGTACACGCCCCGGACGAGCCGCGTTCCCGTCTCGGTCGCCGCCGACTCGGCCAAGGCCATGAACTCCGGGTCGTAAGGCCGGCTCATGTCGGGAAAGCGGGCCTCGCCCCGCCGAACGGGGCCAGCCAGGGGGGAGCGGAAGCCCAGGTGCAGGTGGTCGTCGATCAGCATCAGGCTGCCCGGCTCCAGGTCCCGTCGAATCCCGCCGGCGGCGTTGGTGAGGACGAGGGCGCGCGCGCCCAGAGCGTGGCCGGTGCGCACGGGGAGCCCGACCACCTCCGAGTCCCATCCCTCGTAGTAGTGGAACCTCCCCTGCTGAACCAGCGTCGGAACGCCGGCGACGCGCCCGGCCACGAAGCGGCCGGCGTGGCCCTCCACCGTCGGCTGGGGGAACCCCGGCAGCTCGGCGAAGGGAACCGCGACCGGATCCTCCACGCCGTCGGCGACGCTCCCCAGGCCGGAGCCGAGGACGACGTGCAGCCGGGGCCGGCAGCCGATGCGCTCCCGCAAGGAGTCGGCGGCCGCCCGGGCCGTTCCCTCGCCCGCCGTCGCCGAACCGCCGCCGGACCCGGGGGTCGCCGGCAAGTCGGAACCCGCCGTCAAATCAGCACGCCGGCGATCGCAGCCGTCATGAACGCCGCGACGGAGCCCCCGATCATCGCCCGCAGCCCCAGGCGCGAGAGGTCCTTCCGGCGCCGGGGCGCGATCCCGCCGATCCCGCCGATCTGGATCGCGATCGACGAGAAGTTGGCGAACCCCGAGAGCGCGTAGGCGGCGATCGTGGCGGAGCGTGGCGAGAGGCCGCCCTCGGAGATCTCCCCGGCCAGCCCCAGGTACGCCACGAACTCGGTGGCCACCGTCTTGAGGCCCATCAGCGAGCCCACGGCCGCCGCGTCCTCCCACGGCACGCCCATCACCCACGCCACCGGCGCGAGCAGCGCGCCCAGCACGCCCTCGAGCGAGAGGTCGTCGAAGCCGGCCAGCCCCCCGGCCCAGCCCAGCACCCCATTGACCAGCGCGATCAGGGCCAGGAACGCCAGCAGCATGCCACCCACGTTGAGCGCCAGCTGCAGGCCCTCCCCCGCCCCTCTCGCCGCCGCCTCGATCACGTTCACGTCGGGACGCTCGACCTTGGACGCGAGCCCGCCCGCCGTCTCCGCCGTCTCCTCCTCCGGCACCATCAACTTGGCCACCACGAGCGCCGCCGGCGCCGACATGACCGACGCCGCCATCAGGTGTCCGGCGATGTCGGGGAAGAACGCCACCAGCATCCCCGCGTAGGCCGCCATCACGCCCCCCGCCACCGTGGCGAAGCCCCCGGTCATGACCGCCATGAGCTCGGAGCGCGTCATCCGGTCCACGAAGGGCTTGACCAGCAGCGGCGCTTCCGTCTGGCCCACGAAGATGTTGCCGGCCGCCGACAGCGTCTCGGCGCCGCTGGTCCCCATCGTGCGCCTCATGACCCAGGCGATCCCGCCCACCAGGCGCTGCATGACGCCCAGGTGGTAGAGGATCGTCATCAGCGACGCCAGGAAGATGATCGTCGGCAGGACGTTGAAGGCGACGAAGGCGCCCGTGCGCGCCACCATCCGTCCCTCGGCGGCGAACTCCCCGCTTCCCGGCTCGCCCGTCCCCACCGGAACCGTGTTCCACACCAGGTCGCCGAAGAGGAAGCGCGCGCCTTCCAGCGTGTACCCGACCACTGCCAGCACGGCCTGGTTCGCGGCATCGAAGACGCCGGCGCCGATCGGCGTCCGCAGGATCACCACGGCGAAGAGGAACTGCAGCGCGAGGCCCCACAGGACGACCCGCCACGGGACCTGCTTGCGGTTCGTGCTCATCGCCCACGCGGCGACGGTCAGCAGGACGAGCCCCAGCAGGCCACGGAGGCGCGACAGGAGTCCTGCCCCCGCTTCGACGCCGCCGGCCTCCTGAAGGGCGGCGACTGAAGTCGGAAGGGCAACGGCCGTCCCCACGGCCGCGAGGACCGCGACGGCGCAGCGGAGTCTGGACATGGAGCCCCTTGGGAAGACGCGCGGACGGGCCCGCCTCGGCATGGAAGCCAGGACCAGCCACGCGAGACACACCATGGGAAGCTAGCGGATCGCTCCGGCCGGCACCTTGGCCGGCGCGCCGAGCCGGTCCGGCTCGCTAGTACACTGCCCCGTCCGGCACCTTCGCCGGGTACTCCACAAGCACCAGCCACAGGTACTCGCCCGGATAGTTCGCAAGGTCCTCGGGAATCGGCAGGCGCTTGTACTGACACGGAGCAATGTTCACAAGGCAGCGGTCCTGGTAGTCGTAGAACTCGTCCACCAACAGGGGCCGGCTGGCACGCTCGATCAGCAGCACCCACTTGGTGTTGTCCTTGAGCGTCCACGACATCGTGCCCGAGGCTGCCTCGCCGCTCCCCTGCGCAAGACGAACCCAGAGCGACGCCGATCCGGATTCCGTAACCGCAAGCCGTGGCCGCGCGGTCGCCGCTCCGATCGTCGAAGGCTCGAAGTCTTCGGCCACGAACGTCTTGCCGAGAACTCCGACTTCGATGCCTGCCAAGCCCGCCGAATCGAGCAGCGAGCTGTTGTACGCGCTCCCGGTCGGATGGCCGAGATACGGATACACCTCAAGCCAGCAGCACACGTCGTTCTCCAGCAGAGAGCACGAGCCGACGGCCAAGACTCCGGCGCTTGCGAACACCGGAGCCCAGGCCGACAGCCCCCGCCTGATGCGCCTCGACAAGCGCATTCCGACGAGCTGGGCGGCAGCGAGCAGCGGCACAGCCGGGTTCTTCGAGAAGAAGTCGGTCTTCATGGGTAGCTCCTTGCGTGGAGGTGACCGACACTTATCCAACCCCGAACCGGTCAGAAGGTTCCGCCGCCCGCCTTCCAGTTGACCGACAGCTTGACCCTGCGCCCGCGGGCGCTGTGGGTGAAGGCGTCGAAGGCGTGCTCCCAGGCCACGAACGGCGCCGGCGCATCCAGCAGGTTCGCGGCGGTCAACGCGACGTCGAGGCCCCGGCCGGTGCGTCGCAGGAGGCTCAAGTCCCACGTCGCGACCCGGGGGATCGTCTCGTAGCGGGTGCCGACGAACTCCTCGTTGGCGTAGGACGAGACGACGTTCGTCCAGCTTGCCAAGCTGTACTCGCCCCGATGGATGCCGGTCGAGAACCGGAGCTTCCACCGGGGAAGAGGCGGCGCGACGGGGTTGAACCAGTTCAAGCGGCCGGCCGCCGACTGCTCGCCGTGCAGCTCGACCCCGTTCACCTTCAGCGCCCTGACTCGGTACTCGCGCGTGTAGGTCCCGTCCGTGCCCAGCGAGACCACGCCTTGCCCGACCGGAAGCCGCGCGCTCGCGTGCCAGTCGATCCCCGAGGTCTCTGCGCCGGGCCAGTTCACGAGTCCCACCCTGATCCGCTCGATCTCCGTCGACGCGCACGTGCCGGTGCCGGGCCCGTCGGGACAGCTGACGAACTCCTTGACCGCCTCCCTCGACGCGCCCCCGGCGTCGTACAGTCGCGCCACGCCGGCGTAGGGCAGCACGTCGATCAGGTTGCGAAAGTCGTAGCTCCAGTAGTCGACCGCGGCCCGCACGCGGGAAAGACGGAGGCTGGCGCCGACGTTGTACGTGAACGCCTGCTCGGGCTCGAGGCCGGGGTTCCCGAAGTTGTCGGCGGCCCGCCACGCTTCGGCTTCGGGCACGTACACGGCCGCCGTGTTCTGGAGCTCGTTCACGTCGTCCACCGAAGGCGCGCGGAACGTCGTCTGCACCGACAAGCGCAGCGCGATCGCCTCGGAGAGCCGCACGCGCAGCGCCAACCTGGGGTCGAAGCTGCTGGCCAAGTCGTGAAACTCGTAGTTGGCGGCGGCCTGGGCGCTGATCCAGTCGCCCAAGGTCAGGGGGACTTCGGCGTAGAAGCGGTGCACGGTCTGCGAGGCGTCGTCCGCGTAGAAGCCGTTGATCAGGCTGAACGGGCCGATCTTCGCGCTGCAGCTCTGGTCGCCCAGAACGGGACAAGGGTTGATCGCAAGGTTGCCCGCGTCGTTGGGCCGCGCCGAGACGCCGAACCAGCGGAACTGATAACCGGCCGCGAAGCTGGCCACGCCCGGCGCCAGCGCGCCCTTCACCACCGCGTCGGCGACCGCCAGGTTGGTCTTGCTCCGCAGGTCGACTTGATCGAAGAGCCACGCGCGCAGCTCGGGGGGGTTGGCCAGCGACGCGACGTAGCCCGGGTTCGCCCTGGTCTCGAACGGCGCGCCGGGCTGCTGCGAGTACTGGACCGCGCTGCTGAAGGGGTTGAACCACATGCAGCCGCCCTGCCCCGCCACTGCGCCGTTCAGCGGTCCCAGCGCCATCCCCGAAGGGCTCGACGCGTCCACCACCACGTCCACGCCGCACTCGGGACCGCCGAAGCCGCGGAACGCGAGAAAGCGGCGGTGCGCGTACTCGGCGGGGAGGCTCACGTTGCCCGCGGCGCGCGACCAGCCGACGGCCGCTTCCAGCGCCAAGTCCTCCCCGGCCAGGCTTCCCACGGCGCGGTGGGCGGAGGCCGCGATGCGCAGGGTCTGCGACGATCGCGACACGGTGCGCGCGGGACCGCTGTTGCCGATCGTGCGCCCGTAGAAGTACCAGTCGTCCTCGAGGCACGCGGCGGCCGAGGCGAACCCCGCGGCTTGGGCGTCTTCGCTGCAGAAGCGGCGCCGACCTGGGTTGTCAGGCCCCACCAAGTGGGCGCCGTCGTACTGGTAGATCGGCGCGAAGGAGGGCGTGGTGGACCACTTGGGCGTCGCCGTCCGGGGAAGGAGAGCCTCGACGTGGTAGCCGCCTCCGTCGCCCCACGCGCCGTTGAGCTCGCCGAAGGCACGCACGTACCTCGACGCCTGCTGCAAGTCGTCCCACGCCTGGTAGCGCATCCGGCAGGTCTCGTCTTCGCGACGTCCCCCGAAGCCCTCGCACGCCCGGTCCACGAAGACTCGACCGCCGAAGTGCGCGCTTCGAAGAGCGGCGGCGAACTCCTTGGGACCCTCGTCGCCGTCGAGCTGCGGGAAGAGAAACGCGCCTGGATTGCCGACGAACGACCAGCCGCCGGCTCCCGGAACGAAGGGCGCCAGGGCGAAGTCGCGGTCCGCAACCTTCAGGCGCCGGGTCTGGAGCGCTTCGACCGAGACCACGGCGTGGGCGCCTTCCCCGACGGGCCGGCCCCAGATGGCGCCGACGCTCGTGGCGCCGGAGGCGGCGTAGCGCTCGTGGGACGCCGCGAGCTCCCAGCCCTCGTAGTCGTTCCTGGTGAGGAAGTTGGCCACGCCCGCCACGGCGTCGGAGCCGTACACGGCCGACGCGCCCTCCTTCAGGACCTCGATCCGGTCCAGCGCGATCGACGGGAACGAGTTCACGTCCACGAAGCGGCCTCCGTACATCCGCACCGGCACGTACGTTTGGCGCCGGCCGTTGAGCAGCACCAGCGTCCGCGAGGGTCCCAGGCCGCGAAGGTTCACGCTGGCGATCGTCTCGGGCACGGCGGCGGGCTGGGCCGTGTTGGCGAAGCTGTGCCGTTCGCCGAGGCCGCCGTGGCTGGCGCTCAAGTTCTTGAAGAAGTCCGTGGCCTGGGGCGACCCCTGTTCGGCGAGGCTCCGCCGGCTCGACACCGCGACCGCGTAGGGGAGGGCGACGGGAGAGTCCTCGAAGGCGGTGCCGGTCACGACGATCTCGACCAGCTCCAGCGTCGTGGAGTGAAGCCGCGCGTCGAGCGTCGCCGTCTCTCCGTCGGCGACGGTCACGGTGCGGACGAAGCTCGCGAAGCCGATCAGCTGCACGTGGAGCTCGTGGACGCCCGCCCCGACGCCGGAGAGCACGAACCTTCCGTCGTCGTTCGACAGCACGCCGACGCCCAAGCCCGGGATGTGGACCTGAGCCGACGGGAGAGGCGCGCCCGTGGCCGCGTCGGAGACGGTTCCCGCAACGGTTCCGCTCTGGGCGCGGGTCTGCGGCGCTGCCAGCGCCACCGCCGCGACGGTCGACGCAAGGACCCGAGCCATCGACCTTCCGGCTCGGCGCGCCGGCTGAACTCCGCCCCCCAGCCCACGCCTCCCCAGCCCACGGCCCCTCGGCCCAGGGCGTCGCGCGAGTGGATTCGTCTTGATCACTGTGCCATGAGCGCGCCGTCCAGCCGCTCCTCGCCCATCCGTCTTCCGCAGGTCGGGGTCGCCTTCGCGTGGACTCCCAATCCTACAACCCCAGGTCGGGACCGGGCGAGTCCAGCAGCCTCGCCCAGCCCAAAACCTGCCAAAATGGCAGGAATTCGCCCCTCTGCGCCCCAAAAACCTGCCAAAATGGCAGGAATTGCCGCCCGGGCGGCCCTCAAGCCCGGCACGTTCATTGCAGTAACCTGTCTGCCGTTAGCTTCAGAACACGCCGAGGGGACGCGGACGCACGACGGCTTCCGGGCCGCTCCCGCCGCCTTCCGGCCTCCGCCGGCCTCCCGGCTCCCCAGCATCGAAAGGGACGAACCAGCGCATGAGCAAGATCATCGGCATCGACCTGGGCACCACGAACTCGGTCGTCGCGGTCATGGAGGGCGGCGAGCCCGTCGTCATCCCCAACTCCGAGGGCGGCCGCACCACGCCGTCCGTGCTCGCCTTCGCCAAGGACGGAGAGCGGCTGGTGGGCCAAGTCGCCCGCCGCCAGGCGATCACCAACCCCGAGAACACCGTCTTCTCCATCAAGCGCTTCATGGGAATGCGCTACTCGGAGGTGGAGGCGGAGCGGAGACGCGTCCCCTACGCGGTGGACCGGGACGCCAGCGACCGGATGACCGTCAAGCTTCCCAACGGGGAGAAGGACTACACGCCGCCCGAGCTCTCGGCGATGGTGCTCCAGAAGATGCGCCAGACCGCCGAGGACTACCTGGGCACGAACGTGACCCAGGCCGTGATCACGGTGCCCGCGTACTTCAACGACGCCCAGCGCCAGGCCACCAAGGACGCCGGCAAGATCGCCGGGCTCGAGGTCATGCGGATCATCAACGAGCCCACCGCGGCGGCCCTGGCCTACGGGCTGGAGAAGAAGAAGGACGAGAAGATCGCGGTCTTCGACCTGGGCGGCGGCACCTACGACATCTCGATCCTGGAGATCGGCGACGGCGTGTTCGAGGTGAAGGCCACCAACGGCGACACCCACCTGGGCGGAGACGACTTCGACCAGGTGCTGATCGACTGGCTGGTCGCAGAGTTCAAGCGGGACCAGGGGATCGACCTCTCCAAGGACTCGATGGCGCTTCAGCGGCTCAAGGAAGCGGCCGAGAAGGCCAAGATGGAGCTGTCGTCGACCACCTCGACCGACATCAACCTGCCCTTCATCACCGCCACGTCCGAAGGACCGAAGCACCTCAACTACCAGCTCTCGCGGGCCAAGTTCGAGCACCTGGTGGACGAGCTGGTGCAGCGCACGATCCCGCCCATGGAGAAGGCGCTGTCCGACGCCGGCCTCGCCGCCGCCGACATCGACGAGGTGGTGCTCGTGGGCGGCTCGACCCGGATCCCCAAGATTCAGCAGGTGGTCGCCGACTTCTTCGAGCAGGAGCCCCACCGGGGAGTCAACCCCGACGAGGTGGTGGCGGTCGGGGCGGCGATCCAGGGCGGCGTCCTGGCGGGCGACGTGAAGGACGTGCTGCTGCTGGACGTGACGCCGCTCTCCCTGGGAATCGAGACGCTGGGCGGCGTCATGACGCCCCTGATCGAGCGGAACACGACGATCCCCACCAAGAAGATGGAGGTCTTCTCCACCGCCGAGGACAGCCAGACGACGGTCGAGATCCACGTCCTCCAGGGCGAGCGGAAGATGGCGCTCGACAACCGGACGATCGGCAAGTTCCAGCTCACGGGCATCCCGCCGGCGCCTAGGGGCGTCCCCCAGATCGAGGTCTCCTTCGACATCGACGCCAACGGCATCCTCCACGTGGCGGCCAAGGACCGGGCCACGAGCAAGGAGCAGAAGGTGCGGATCGAGGCGTCCAGCGGCCTCAGCGACGCGGAGATCGACAAGATGGTGAGGGACGCCGACGCCAACGCCGCCAAGGACGAGGAGCGGCGGGAGCAGGCCGAGGCGCGCAACCACCTGGACTCGCTCGTGTACCAGGTGGAGAAGGACACGAAGGAGTGGGGCGAGAAGGTCGCCGCAGGCACCCGGGAACGGCTGGACGCGGCCCTCGAGCGGGGCAAGGCGGCTCTGAAGGGGAGCGACGTGGCCGAGATCAACGAGGCCCGGGACGAGCTGATGCAGGCCTTCAGCGCCGCGGGCCAGGAGGTGTACCAGGCCCAGACGGCGGAAGCGGACCACTCGGCCGAAGGCGACGAGGCGGCGGACGGCGACGGAGCCGCCCCGGACCCGGAGGCAACCGCCGACGAGGAAGACGTGGTCGAAGCCGACTACGAGATCGTCGACGAGGAGAAGAAGTAGCCGAGCCAGCGAGCCCAAGGAGGAAGCAGACGTGAGCACCAGGCGTGGAGACCACGATCTCCTGAGGATGAAGACCAAGATCGCCCTGGCGGTGGCCGTGGCGTTCCTGAGCGGGATCGGACTGGCGGCCCAGTTCGGCTTCATGGACTCGCGGGACGCCCCCGCGGCCGCCCTCGTGGAAACCCAGCCGCAGCTTGCCGCGGCGGCGGTCCGGCCCGCCCTGGACCTGAGCGACGCCTTCGTGGCGATCGCCGACGCGGTCACGCCGTCGGTGGTGCGGATCGAGGCCCGCCGGCGGCAGCAGGCGTCTCGCCGCATGTCGCTGGACGACTTCTTCCGGGGCCGGCCGGACCCGGGCCGGAGCGAGCTGGTGACCGCGGGCGGCAGCGGGTTCGTGGTCACCGAGGACGGCTACGTGATGACCAACAACCACGTCGTCTCGGAGGCGGAGGAGATCAGCGTGATCCTGCGCGACGGACGCAACTTGGACGCCGAGCTGGTGGGGGCCGACCCGACCACCGACGTGGCCGTGATCAAGATCGACGGCCCGAACCTTGCGCCGGCGTCCCTGGGCTCCTCCGCCGAGGTGCGGGTCGGCGAGTGGGTGCTGGCGATCGGCAACCCGGGCCTGGGGCCCAGCGCAACCCCGACCGGCAACTCGCTGGACTACACCGTCACGGCGGGGATCGTCTCGGCCCGGGGACGAAGCCTGGACCTGATCGGTCGGGAGCTGCGCGAGGACGAGCCCGACGGACAGCTGGCCGGCTTCGCCATCGAGGACTTCATCCAGACCGACGCGGTGATCAACCCCGGCAACTCGGGGGGACCGATGGTCAACCTCCGGGGACAGGTGATCGGGATCAACGCGGCGCTGGCCAGCCGCACGGGCTACTACGTCGGCTACGGCTTCGCGATTCCCATAGACCTGGCCCACCGGATCATGGACGACCTGGTGGCGTACGGGCGGGTGCGAAGGGCCTACCTGGGCGTGCGCATGGCGCCGGTGACGGACGTGGACGCCGAGGTGTACGGCCTGCCCGAGATCGCCGGGGCGCTGGTGCAGGGAGTCGAGGACGACACTCCCGCGGCAGAGGCGGGCTTGGCCCAGGAGGACGTGATCACCGCCGTGGACGGAGCGCCGGTCCGCACGAGCAACGACCTGCAGCACAAGATCGCGCTGCGGGCGCCCGGCGACCGGGTGCGGATCACGATCTATCGCGACGGCTCTCCGCGGGACGTGACGGTCCGGCTGGCCGAGGCGCCGTTCTCCGAGGAGGCCGAGGAGTCGTATCCGGAGCCCGAGAGCCGGACCGCCGACAAGCTGGGAATCGAGGTCGCCGAGGTCACCCCGCGGATCGCCGACGCCATGCAGCTCGAGAACGCGGACGGGGTCTTGGTCACCGACGTCGAGCGGGGCGGACCGGCGGACCGGCGCGGAATCCGCCCCCGGTCGTGCGTGATCCGCGAGATCAACCGCCGCCCGGTGAACGACCCCGGCGACGTGGAAGAGGCCTTGCGGGACGTGGGTTCCGGCGAAGTGGTGTCCGTCCTGGCCCGGTGCGGCTCAGGCGACCCCAGCGTCGTGAACATGCGGACCCGCCGGTAGGGGGCGGACCGCCGGCGCCCCGGCGGCCGGAAGTGGTCCGGCCACCGGCTTGGCGGCAGCCGGCCGCTGGGACGGAGAAGCGGCCGGTCGCCGGGGCGGGCCAGCCGTTGAGGGGTCCCGTGCAAGCGGGATTCCTCGTCTTCCATTATTCTAATGTTCGTTGCGGAGCCGATGCTCGTTCGTTGCGGAGCCGATGCTCGTTGCGGAACTCACAATGCCGGCGGGAGGTTGCCGACTCCGGCGTTCATGACGGAGCGAAAGTGGCGGAACTGGTAGACGCGCAAGATTTAGGATCTTGTGGCCCTTGGCCGTGGGGGTTCGAGTCCCCCCTTTCGCACTGGGCGTGCGCCCTGCGGAGCCGGCCGTGACGATCATCGACTTGAGGCGGATGACGCCCGTGGACGCGAAGCGGCTCCAGGCGACCGTGACCGAAGCCGAGCACTGCATGCGCTTCCTGGACGTGGTCGTCCCGGCCGACTTGGCCGACGCCGCCAGGCGATCCACGTCCCAAAAGCTGGCCGGACGGGTGCGGATCAAGGGCTTTCGGGACGGCAAGGTGCCGACCGGGCTCGTGAACCAGCGGTTCGGGACCCTGGTGCTGGAGGAGGCGATGGACAAGCTGGTCCGGGCCTCCGCCCTGGCGGTCATCAAGTCCCGGGGGCTGAAGCCGATCTCCCCCGTCGAGGTCGACGTCGTGGAGTGCGACGCGGAAGGGCCGGTGACCTTCAAGGCGTCCTTCGAGGTGGCGCCCGAGGTCGAGATCAAGCGCGTCGGCGGGTTCGTCGTGCCGCCTCCGCCGGGCATGCCCCCGCTCAACGGCGAGGTCGAGCGCCAGATGGAGCGCCTGAGGCACGAGCTTGCGCCGTTGCGGCAAGTCGATTCCAACGACGAGCCGCCTCGGGTTGGGGACGTGGTGAGCGTCGTCGTGGCGCACGCGGGCGAGGAAGAGGGCGGAAGCGGCAAGGAAGAGGACGAGGGAGGCCGGTCGTACAGCTTCATCCTCGGCAGCGACCAAGCCCTTCCAGGCGTCCAGGACGCCATTCGGACGCTCACCGTCGGCCAGGAGGGCGAGTTCGACGTGGAGTTCCCCGGAGAGGAGGCAGGGGCGCCGGGCGAGACCAGGAGGCTCCGGATCCGGTTGATCGCGAGGCGCGTCCGGGAAGTGCCGGAGCTGAACGACGACTTCGCCCGCGGCATGGACTACGAGACGGTGGACGAGCTGAGGAAGGCGGTCCGGGAGTCCTTGGAAGAGTTCCATCAGGAAAAGCTGGACGAGAGCCGCGACATGCAGCTCGTCCGCATGCTCGTGGAAGCCAACGACTTCGACGTGCCCGCGTCTCTGGTGGACCAGGTCGCCGACGCCATCATCGACGGGATCGTCGAGGACAGCGGCGGCAAGCCGGACGACGCGTCCCCGGAGGATCGGGCGAGGCTCAAGGAAGAGCTGAGGGAGCAAGCCGAGTTCACGGCCAAGCGCGATCTTCTCCTGGACCGGTTGGCCGAGGACCACGGGCTCGAGGCGTCGGAGGAAGACGTGGACGCCAAGATCGAGGCGATCGCCGAGCGCGCCCAGCAGTCCCCGGCCGACGTCTACTCCGCGCTTCAGCGCGCCGGCAACCTCGACGCCATTCAGCAGCAGTTGACGGCCCGGAACGTTCGAGACTTCCTCCGGCGGCAGTCGGGACTCCATTGAACGGGGACCCAACGACCGCCCATCGGTCGCCCACACGCCAAGGAGAACGCCCCCGGATGGCCATCTTCCCGCCCTACGTGATCGAACGGACGAGCAGAGGCGAGCGCAGCTACGACATCTTCAGCCGCCTCCTCATGGACCGGATCGTGTTCCTGGGCAGCGAGATCAACGACCAAGTAGCGAACATCGTCATCGCCCAGCTGCTCTTTCTGGACGCCGACGACCCCGGGCGGGAGGTCTTTCTCTACATCAACTCGCCGGGCGGCGGCGTCTACTCCGGGCTGGCGATCTACGACACGATCAACCACTTGCGGGCGCCCGTGTCCACCTACTGCGTGGGCATGGCGGCCTCCATGGGCGCCGTCCTCCTCTCTGCGGGGCAGGAGGGCAAGCGGAACGCGCTGCCCAACTCGCGGATCATGCTGCACCAGCCGTCGTCCGGCTACCGGGGGACCGCGGCGGACATCGAGATCGCGGCGAACGAGGTGCTGAGCACGCGGGAGCGCCTCAACCGCATCCTGGCGGAGACGACGGGACAAGAGATCGAGAAGATCGCCGCCGACGTGGACCGGGATCGGTGGATGAGCGCCGAGGAAGCCGTGGAGTACGGCTTGGTGGACCAAGTGCTGACGAAGGACGAGGGCGAGGCGGGCGACGGCGACGACGACGGCCCAAAGGGCCGCGGGTAGGGGGCGCCGATGTCGGACAAGCACCTGCGCTGCAGCTTCTGCGGCAAGTCCAAGGAGTCGGTGAAGAAGTTCATCTCCGGGCCTTCGGTCTACATCTGCAACGAGTGCGTCTCCCTGTGCAACGAGATCCTCGCCGAGGAGGAAGAGCGGGAGAGCCGGGAAAAGGCCGCCAGCAGCCTGGTCCCCGAGGAGATCAAGGAGATCCTCGACGAGTACGTGATCGGCCAGGAGCAGGCGAAGCGGTCGCTCTCGGTGGCGGTGTACAACCACTACAAGCGCGTGCACCGGCAAGGGATCCTGGACAACGTCGAGATCGACAAGTCGAACGTGCTTCTGGTGGGCCCCACAGGAGTGGGCAAGACTCTGCTGGCCCAGACCCTGGCGCGCACGCTTCAGGTCCCCTTCACCATCGCCGACGCCACCACCTTGACCGAGGCCGGCTACGTGGGCGAGGACGTGGAGAACATCCTCGTGCGGCTTCTGCAGGCCAGCGACTTCAACTTGTCGGACTGCGAGCAGGGGATCGTCTACATCGACGAGCTGGACAAGATCGCCCGCAAGTCCGAGAACCGGTCGATCACGCGAGACGTGTCCGGCGAGGGCGTGCAGCAGGCGCTGCTGAAGATCCTCGAAGGAACGGTGGCCAACGTGCCGCCCCAGGGCGGGCGGAAGCATCCGCAGCAGGAGTACTTCCAGATCGACACGAAGAACATCCTCTTCATCTGCGGGGGCGCCTTCGAGGGACTGGACAAGATCATCGAGCGGCGGATCGGCAAGCGTCAGATCGGCTTCGGCGACGAGGAGCAGGGCGTCCCGAAGGAGATGGAGGGGAACCCCATCAACCACCTCGAGCCGGAGGACCTGCAGCGGTTCGGGCTGATTCCCGAGCTGGTGGGCAGGCTGCCGGTGACGGTGGGGCTGGAGAAGCTGGACCAGGACGCTCTGGTGCGCATCCTCCAGGAGCCGAAGAACTCGCTGGTCAAGCAGTACCAGAAGGTGTTCGAGATGGACGGGTCCGGCCTCACCTTCGATCCGGCCGCCCTGCAGGAGATCGCGCGACGCTGCCTGGACCGGGGCACCGGCGCCCGGGGGCTGCGGGCGGTGATGGAGCGGGTCATGCGGGACGTGATGTTCGAGCTGCCGTCGCGGGACGACGTGCGCGAGGTCGTGGTCACGCCCGAGAGCGTCGCCGGAAACGTGCCGCCGCTGCTGGTCCTGCGGCCCGACGCCCGCAGGAAGGAAGCCTGATCGGCGCGGCGCCCCGCCGATGGCCACGCTCCACAGGGTAGACGGCTCCTTCGACATTCCCGACGCGCTTCCGTTCATCGCGCTTCGCGACCTGGTCTACTTCCCCTACATGGTCGTGCCCCTGCTCGTCGGACGGCCTCCGTCGGTGGCGGCGCTGGAGGATGCCGAGGCCGGCGACGGTCTCGCGCTCCTCGTGGCCCAGCGGGATCCGGCGGTGGACGCCCCCGGGCCGGAAGACCTCTTCCAGGCGGGCACGGTGATTCGGGTCCTGCGGTCGTCCAGGCTGGCCGACGGGACGGCGCGCGTGGTCATGGAGGGGTTGGGGCGGGCCGCCGTGGAGCGCTGGCCGGAGGAGGGGGACGACTCGGGGCGTCGCGCCGGCGTGCGGCTGCTGTCGTCGTGGGAGAGGGAGAGGGAGGAGGAGCGCGTCGCCGCGAGCGGCGTAGCCGAGCTGGGCGCGCTGGTCGAGGACGTGGAGCGCGCCTTCCGCAAGTACGTGCAGATGTCGGAGAACGTCCCGGACCAGGTCGCGGAGCTGGTGGCGGCGGACTCGGACCGGGTGCGCCGGTCCCTTCTGATGGCGGGACACCTGCTGGTGGGCACCGCCGAGAAGCAGGAGCTCCTCGAGACCCGCGACTGGGAGGCGCGGTACCGGGTCCTGCGCGAGATCCTGGTTCGGGAGAACGAGATACTGCGGGTCCACGCCAAGCTGGACGCCGAGATCGGCTTCAGGCTGGAAGGGGGAGCGGGGCGGCACCCCCTGGACGATCCGCTGAGCGCTCTGCGGCGTCCGGCCCCCGACGCGGACCCGGAGTGGGCCGAGCTGGAGCGGACGATCGCGACGACTCCCCTGCCCGCCCACGCCAGGGATCGGGTCGAGAAGGAGTTCAAGCGGCTGAGGAAGCTCAGCTCGGTCGCCCCCGAGGCTTCGGTGATCCGCGGCTACCTGGACTGGATCCTGGCGCTCCCTTGGGAGGGCGAGACTCGGGACAACCTGGACGTGAAGCACGCGGCGGCAGTGCTGGAGGCGGAGCATCACGGACTGGAAGAGGTCAAGGAGCGGGTCCTGGACCACATCGCCGTGCTCTCGCTGGTGGGCAAGCTGCAGGGGCCGATCCTTTGCCTCGTGGGGCCGCCGGGCGTGGGCAAGACGTCGCTGGGCAGGAGCATCGCCCGTTGCCTGGACCGGAAGTTCGTCCGGGTCAGCCTGGGCGGGGTGCGCGACGAGGCCGAGATACGAGGCCATCGGCGCACCTACGTGGGCGCGCTGCCGGGAAGGGTCTTGCAGGGGATGCGGAAAGGGGGCGCGCGCAACCCGGTGTTCCTTCTGGACGAGGTGGACAAGCTCGCCCGCGACTTTCACGGGGACCCCGGGGCGGCGCTCCTGGAGGTGCTGGACCCGGAGCAGAACCGCGCGTTCACGGACCACTACCTGGAGCTGGAGTTCGACCTGTCGGACGTGCTCTTCGTGGCCACCGCCAACACGCTGGGAGGGATTCCCGGCCCGCTTCGGGACCGGATGGAGGTGATCCGCCTGCCCGGCTACCTGGACACGGAGAAGCGGACGATCGCACGGCGCTTCATCTGGCCCCGGCAGGTGGAGCGGCACGGCCTGGGGTCTTCCGGCCCCGAGATCACCGAGGAGGCGGTGCAGGCGGTCGTGACTCGGTACACCCGGGAGGCCGGGGTGCGGGAGCTGGAGAGGCGGCTGTCGCGGATCGCGCGGAAGCTGGCCCGAGGGGTGGCGGCGAAGGGCGCGGCGGCGGCGCCGAGGGTGATCGAGGAGAAGGACTTGGCGGAGCTGCTCGGTCCCCCGCCCCGCCAACCTCCGAGGCGGGAGGAAGGCAAGGATCGGTCCGGGATCGCGTGCGGCCTGGCGTGGACGGCGGCGGGCGGCGAAGTGCTGGAGGTGGAGGTGGCGGCGGTGGCGGGCTCGGGGAAGATCCAGCTGACGGGCACGCTGGGCGACGTGATGAAGGAGTCGGCGTTCGCGGCGGTCACCTACGCCCGCTCCAGGGCGAGGCGGCTGGGGTTGCCGGAGCAGTTCCACAAGGAGCTGGACCTCCACATCCACATCCCGGAGGGCGCCACGCCCAAGGACGGGCCGTCGGCGGGGATCACGATCGCGGTGGCCCTGATCTCGGCGCTCACGGACGCGGCGACGCGCGCCGACGTGGCGATGACCGGCGAGATCACCCTGCGGGGCCGGGTGCTGGCCGTGGGCGGGATCAAGGAAAAGGCCGTGGCGGCGCTTCGCGGGGGGATCAAGCGAGTGCTGCTGCCGGCCGCCAACGCCCTGGAGATCGAGCAGCTTCCAGAAGAGGTCCGGGACGGAGTCGAGATGGTGCCCCTGGACACGATGGACCAAGTGCTGGGAGAGGCGCTGGCGCGGCCTCGCGGTCGGGGTGCGCGGGAAGCCGCGGCCTCGTCCCGGGCGCGGGAGGGGTCGGAAGCGGCGACGGGCTTGCCGGGGCCGGGAGGCATGGGTGCTGCCGTCTCGTGAGGAGCGGACCGGGCGGCCGAGGGGTTCGGCGGCAGGAGGGGCCGGCTGGTGATCGTCCGCACCGTGGAGTTCGCCGGGTCGGTCGTGGCGCCGGGGCAACCGCTGCCGGGCGAGCTGCCGCAGATCGCCTTCGCGGGACGCTCCAACGTGGGCAAGTCGTCCCTCGTGAACCGGCTGCTGGGGCGGACGCGACGCGGCGTGGCGCGGGTGTCGGCGTCGCCCGGCAAGACGCAGGCCCTCAACTTCTACCGGGTCAACGAGGCGTTCTTCCTGGTCGACCTGCCCGGGTCGGGGTACGCCAAGGCGCCCAGCTCCGTTCGCGATCGGTGGCGGCGGCTGGTCCGGGAGTACTTGGTGGGCAGTCGGTCGCTCAAGGGGGTCGCGTATCTGGTGGATTCCCGCCATCCGCCCACGGCCGGCGACTGCGAGTTCGTCGAGTACTTGGCGGAGACAGGAGTGCCGACGTTGCTTGTTCTCACGAAGGTGGACAAGTTGAAGCTTCGGCAGCGGGAGGCCGGCCTTGCCGGCCCGGTTGCGGGTTGCCTCGGCGTCGGAGAGGAGCAGGTCGTGGAGAGTTCGGCTCGAACGGGCGAAGGCGCTGCGGAGCTGCTGGAGGCGATGGAAGCTTTGCTGGAGGACGGATCGTGAGAACGCTGTTGTCGGGCGGGGCGCGCGGAGTCGCGGCGTTTCTCGCGACGGCCCTGCTGGCCGGCTGCTCCCCCGCCCGCCCGCTCGGGGCGCCCTCCCCCGACGCCTTGGCCCCGGCGCTTGCGTCTCGGCCGGCGGCGGGCGAGGTCGTTGCGGGCCGCTCCGGGTCGCTGCGCCAGGACGAGATCTCGGTGCGGATGAGGTCGGGCGACCTGCGGATCGAGGTCACCCCCTTGGCCGCTCGCGTCCTGGAGGCGGCGGCGCCGGACGCGCGGCGGCGGCTGGAACGGATCGCGGCCGCGCACCGGCCGAAGCTGGGCGGAGGCACGCGCGGGGAGGAGCCGATGCTCTTTCTGGTGACGTTCTCGACGGACCGTTCCGCGGCGACCTTCGAGCCGGGCGACCTGCACATGATCTCGCGAGGGTTGCGGGAGAGGCCGCTGTCCGTGGACCCGATCACGCCCAACTGGGGAGATCGGCGGATCCCTCAGCGCGGAGCGGCGTTGGCCGTCTACGCCTACCGGAGCGTGGTGGACCTCTCGCGGGAGCTGATCGTGGCGTACCAGGGCGACGAGGACTCTTCGTGGGCCGGCATCCTTGCGGCGGTCGAGGCGGAGCGCGGACGAACCCCGATCGCCTCGAGGACATCGTGAAGCGGCGCGGTGGGCCGGGGGCGGCGCTTGCTGCGGCAGGCGGGCGGGCGCGTCGCCGGCGCGGTGGGCCGGGAGCGGCACTTGCTGCGGCGGGAGTCGCCGTGGTCGCGGCGGCGGGACCGGCCGAGGCCCAGTGGAGCACGACAGAGGTTCATTACCAGGGGGGCAGCGCCCTGCGCGATCACCCCGTGAGCCCGACGGGGTTCCAGCACATCCTGACCTTCCAGCATGCCAGCGGGTGGAGCCGCGGCGAGAACTTCTTCTTCGTGGACATGAGCTGCTGCGAGGGCGCGGGGATCGCGAACCGTGACATCTACGGCGAGTGGTACACCTACCTGAGCGCGGTCGCCTTCTCCGAAGGAGCGATCCGGAGCGTCGGGCCGATCGGCGGCGTCAACTGGGGCGCCCAGGCCAAGGTGCTCAAGTTCACGCCGGGAGTGCGGCTGGCCATGAACCTGCCCGGCTTCGCGTTCGCCAACATCGACTACACGTTCGTGGTCGACCGGAGCGCCGGGCTGGAGGACGGCGGGGCGCCCAAGACCGGCAACAGCCACATCGTGGACTTCAACTGGGCGTTGCCCTTCGATGTCGGCGGCGCGTCGTTCTCCTTGGAGGGCCACGGAGAGTGGCAGAGCGGCCGGGACGTGGAGACCGGCGAGCGCGCGCCGTACTGGGTGCTGCTCCAGCCTCAGCTTCGATGGGACGTGGGCAAGTCCGTGTCGGGAAGCGAGGGGAGGATCTTCGTGGGCACCGAGTTCCACGTCTGGCTGAACAAGTACGGCGCCGAGGACGCCGACGAAGTGATCCCCCAGCTGCTGGCGGTGTTCAGGTTCTGACCCCGTCCCTTGTCGACTCCAGCACAGGCTCCAGTGTCTGCTGTGCTAGGCTCGGCTAGTCAAAGGCGATCCTGCCGACGAGTCCGACGCGGCGTTCCGGGGGCTGGAGTCCGTCGGCCGCCTGCTCGCCGAAGAAGTCCATCACCAGGCGGAGGCCGGGGGCCTGCTGCTCGGCGGTCTCGCCGCCCAGCATCGCCCACTGGGTCCCCACGTTCAGGCGGTAGCCGGCCGCGCCCTCGCGGCTCCAGCGACCGAACGGCTTGACCTGGCCGCCGCCGGGCAGCAGAACGCCGTAGCCCACCTGCATCGCCAGGCGGGACGGCGTCCAGCCTCGTGCGTTCTGGGGCGCTCCGAAGCCGTGGGCGGACGGGAAGCCGTGGGCCGGCACGGCGCCGGGGCTCGGGGGACCGCCTTGACCGGTGGCGCCGCCGTAGCCGGCTTGGTCGCCGCTGGCGGGCACGCCGCTGCCGGGCTGCGCCGACGGGCCCAGGCCCGGCACGCCCGCGCTCCGCCACACGTCGTCGCCGCCCTGCCACAACGTCTGCGCGCCGCCCGAGGCATTGCCCCACGACGGCTCCAGCGAGAACGACAGCCCGCCGTCTTCGCGGCCGGGCTGGATACGCAGCGCCACTGCCGCGCCCCAATCCTTGAAGTTCCGGTCCTGGTGGATCAGCAGCATCCGGCCACGGGCGTCCAGGCTCAACCCGCTGCCCGCGTGCGTGAAGCCCAGCTCGGCGCCCGCCTCGGCGCCCATCCCCGTCTCCGCGTCGCCCCGATCGTAGCGACCGCCCACCTCGATGCGCGTGCGCATGGCCACGCCGCCGCTCGTCCACTGCCCGCCCAGCTCGGGCGCCAGCCGCACACGCTGCGCGTCGGCCGTCACCGCCGCCACGTGCACGTCCGACGCGTCCGTCATCATCCGCACCGCGAAAGCGTCGGCCTTCAGCGCCAAGCCGCCCACCAGCTTCTGGCGCACGCCCAGCGCGCCCATCCGCATCCGCAGGTCGGCGTCGTAGGTCGGACCCTGCTCGCCCACGTTGGCGGCACCCATTCCCGCACCCGCCAAGCCCCATATCCCGAAGCCGCCCTGCGACGACCAGCTCAGGTAGGGGTAGAGGCTGGTCAGGTGAGCCTTCGTCTTGCCCGCGCCGTTGATCCCGCTCTCGTAGTTCGCCGCCACGTCGCTGCGCGAGCCGGCCACGCCCATCAAGAAGCCCGAGCCGAAGCGGTAGTCCAGACCCACGTACGCCGAGCGGGTGCGGCCGTCCATGGCGAAGTCGTCTTCGGGACGGCCCTCGAATTCGCCCACGTTGGCCTGGCCCCACAGCGTCCAGCCGGCCTGGGAGGCCGCCTGCGCCGGGGATGCGTCGGGCGAGCCGCTGGCGGCATCGGCGTCGGCGCCGCCCTGGCCGTCGGGCGAGCCGCCACCGAAGGAGAGCTGGAACGAGCTCCGGGAGCGGAGGTCGCGGCCTGTCAGCGGGCTGAATGCGACGCCGCCGCGGGTGCGCTCGGCGCGGCCCGCATCCTCTTCCCGCTGGCCCTGGTACGAGCCGCCCAAGCCGAGGGTGCCGCTCGGAGCGCCGCCCAAGCCCGTCGCGCCGTCGCCGAAGAAGATGGCGGCCAAGTCCAGCGTCCCGCTCGGGATGCCGCCGGGTCCCGACCCGGTGCCCGGATGCGTGATCTGGAACCCGAGCAGGCCCGTTGCGTCCCGCACCAGCGACTCGAGTCCGCAACGGCCGCCCGAGACGCCCCCGCCCAAGCCCGCGCCGCCTTCGTCCGGGCCAGCGTGGGCCGATGCCGTCCTGGCGTGGGCCGACTCGCCCTGGCCTTGGTCCGCACCGCCTTGGCCCGAACCGCCATGGCCCGAGGCCGAGGCGCCCTGGCCCGACTTGCCCTGGCCCTGGTCCGCACCGGCTGGGCCTGCGGCTGCGCCACCAGCCGCGCCACCGGCTCCGAACGCACGGACCGAGGCCGTGCCGCTGGACACGCCGCCCGCGCCACGGCCGCCGCCAAACGCGACGCAGCTCAGCGAGCGCCCGCCCAGCTGCACGTGCGAACGGCCCAGCGAACCCGACGACTCCAACCCCAACCGACCGCCGATCGCGTCCACCGTCTCCGTGCCCAGCGACCGTCCGAACGCCGCCAGCGTCAGCTTCAACGCACGCGCCCGATCCGAACGCGACGCCGACACCGTCACGCTCGCCTGCTGCGTCGCCGTCAAGCCGCCCGCGTCCGTCGCCGTCACCGTCACCGTCGCCGCGCCGATCGCCTGCGGCGCCACCGACAACCGCCCCGCGCCCGACACCGACGCCGCCGCCACGTCCGGCGACGACGACACCACCACGTAGCTCAGCGCGTCGCCGTCCGGGTCACGGAAGTACTCGCCCAGACCCACCTCCCACGGCGCGCCGCCCACCTCCAGCACCGGCGGCGACAGCGAGCCCACCGCCTCCGGCCCCTCGTTCACGTCCAGCAGCGTCACCACGACCGCCGCCTCCGCCGTCAGACCGCCCGCGTCCGTCACCCGCACCGTCAGCGCGAACTCCGGCGGACCGTCCTCGTAGTTCTCGCCGGCGCCTACGTAGCGCACCTGCCCGCTCGCGCCGTCCACCTGGAAGCGGCCCGCGTCGCCCTGCGCCAAGCTGTACGTCAGCGCGTCGTCGCGGTCCGGGTCCGTCGCCTCGACCCGTCCCAGCTCCCGAGGCCCGCGCACGTTCTCCGCCAGCTCGAACGCATATGCGGAGTCCGCGAACGCGGGCGCCTCGTTCACGTCCAGCAGCACCACCTTCACCTTCGCCACCGCCGCCAGTCCCGCCCGGTCCGTCGCCACCACCTCGAACTCCCAGCCCTCTGGACCCGTCTCCGCGTCCTCGCCAGCGCCCACGTACCGCACCACGCCGCTCGACTCGCCCACGTCGAACAGCGCCGCGCCCGCGCCGCTCAAGCTGTAGCGCAGCGTGTCGCCAGCGTCCACGTCCGTCGCCTCGACCGCGCCGAGCTCGACCGGGCCCGCCACGTGCTCCGCCAACTCCCACTCCCAGATCGGCTCCACGAACACCGGGCCCTCGTTCCGGTCCTCGAGTGTCACCACCACACGCGCCCGCGCTGTGAGGCCGCCTCGGTCCGTCGCCGTCATTTCCAGCTCCCAGCTGCCCGGACCCGTCTCCGCATCCTCGCCGGACCCCACGTACCGCACCGCACCGCTCGTCGCGTTCACCTTGAACCGCTCGGCGTCGCCCGCCGTCAGCGCGTACGACAGCCAGTCGCCGCCGTCCGGGTCCGTCGCCCGCACCTCGCCCAGCAGCAGCGGACCACGAGCGTTCTCCGCCAGATCGAAGGCGTACGCAGAGTCGGCGAACGCTGGCCCCTCGTTCACGTTCGTCAGCGCCACCGCCACGACCGCCCGCGCGCTCGAACCCGCCAGGTCCGTCGCCGTCACCGCCAGCTCCCACGACTTCGGTCCCGCGCCCTCGTAGTCCTCGCCCGTCCCCACGTACCGCACCTCGCCCGTCGCGCCGTCCACTTCGAAGCGGTCGGCGTCGCCCGACGCCAGCCGGTACGTCAGCGTGTCCCCCTCGTCCAGGTCCACCGCCTCCGCCACGCCCAGCGCCAGCGGCCCGGCAGCGTTCTCCGCCATCGCGAAGGCGTAGCGCTCGGCCGTGAACACCGGCGCGTCGTTCACGTTCACCAGCCGCACCGTCACCGTCGCGTCGCCCGTCCGCTCTCCGTCGTCCGCCGTCGCGCGCACGATCATCACGAACTCCGAACGCGACTCCGCGTCCTCGCCCGTCCCCACGTACCGCACCTCGCCGGTGCGAGCGTCGACCTCGAAGAGACCCTCGTCGCCCGCCGCCAGAGAGTACGTCACCTCGCCGCCGAAGGGGTCCGTCGCGCTCACCGTCCCCACCACCACCGGCCCCGACTCGTCCTCCGTCAGCTTGAACTCGTACTCCGCGCGACCGAACACCGGGTCCGTGCCTCCAGCCCCGTTCACCTGGTGCTCTTCGACGTTCTCCACCGCGTGGCCGCTCAAGTCCAGCGCCGCCGCCGTCGTGCCGCCCGCGATCCGCAGCGCGCCGCCTGCCGCCGTCAGCGCGTCGGCAGCGATGCTGATCCCGTCCTCGTCCCGGTCCGCAGGCTGCACCACGTACTCGAACACCAGCACCGGCGTGCCCGAGCCCGACACGTAGCTCGCGTGCCGCACGGCCGTTCCGATCTCGATCGCCAATCGCACGGGAGCGGTCGCAGCCGACATGTGGCCCGCCTGCTGCGGCGCCCCCGCCACCTCCACCGGTCGGCTGAACGTCACCGCCACCCGGATCACGCTGCGCGGACCGTACAGCCCGTTCGCGCCCGGCGTGCTCGTCACCGTCATCCCCACCACCGCCGGAACCGCCTCGACCGTGCCGTCCACCTTGTCGTTCGCAGCCGCCGCGATCGCGTGGCTGCCCAACGCCAGAACCGCCGGACGAACCCCGTCCGCCGTGTTCACGATCGTCGCGCCGTTCAGCGTCAGCGCCGCAGCAGCCACGCCCACGCCGTCGGCGTCCGCGTCCACGCCGCCCGTGCCGCTGCCGCCACTGCCCGCGCCCTGCACGCGGTACGCGAACGACAGCGTCGCCGTGCCGCTGCCGCTGGCGTAGCTCGCCTGACGCGTCGCCGTGCCCACCGTCAGCGCCAGCTGCGGCGCGCCCGTCACCGTCACCGCACGGTCGAACGTCACCTGCACCTCGATCCGCTCGCCCAGGCCGTACGTGTCGCCGCTCTCCGGCGTGCTCGACACTGCGACGCCCGTCGCCGACGCGCCCGCCAGCGTGCCGTCCACCTTGTGGCCCGCAGCAGCGCTCAACGCATGGCTGCCCAGTCCCAGAGCCGCTGCAGTCGTGCCGTTGCGGGCGTCAGCGATCGTCCCGCTGTTCAGCGCCAGCGCACTCGTGCCCACCTCGATCCCGTCGGTGTCGGCGTCCGCCTGCACCACCGTGTACCGGAACGTCAGCGTGTGCGTGCCCGTACCGCTCGCGTAGTCCGCCTGCCGCGTCTGCGCGCCCACCGTCAGCGCCACCTGCGGCGTGCCCGTCACGCTCACGCGACGGTTGAACGTCACCTGCACCTCGATCCGCTCGCCCCGACCGTACGTCGTCGCCACCGCCGGCGAACTCGTCAGCGACACGCCGCTCACCGACGCCGCCGTGAACGTCCCGCCCGCAACCTTGTGGCCCGAGCTGTTGCTCACCGCATGGGCGCCCAGCCCCAGAACGGCGTCCACCGTGCCGTTCGCCACGTCGATCGTCCCGCCGTTCAGCGCCAGCGCGCTCGCGCCGATGCTCAGCCCGTCGGCGTCCGCGTCCGCCGTCACCACCACGTACCGGAACACCAGCGACGCCGTGCCCGTCCCGCTCGCGTAGCTCGCCTGCTTCGTCACGGTCCCGATCGTCAGCGCCAGCTGCGGCGTGCCCGTCACGTCCACACCCTTGTTGAACGTCACCGTCGCGACCACCGTGTCGCCACGCTCGAACGTGTCGCCGATCGGCGGCGACGCGATCGACACGCCGCTCACCCCTGGCGGTCCCTGGGCGCCGTCCACGCGATGGGCCGCGTCGTTCGATATCGCGTGGCTGCCCAGCCCCAGGCTCGCTGCCGTCGTGCCGTCGCGGGCGTCGGCAATCGCGCCGCCGTTCAGCCCCAGTGCGCTCGCGCCGATGCTGAGCCCGTTCGCGTCCGCGTCCCCAGCCACCACCTCGTACCGGAACGTCAGCTGCTTGCCGGCGGTCGCCGAGACGTACGCCGCTTGGCGGGTCTGCGAACCGATCGTCAGCGCCAGCTGCGGCGCGCCCGTCACCGTCACGTTGCGGTCGAACGTCACCTCGACCTCGATCTGCTCGCTCAACCCGTACGTGCCGCCGCCCGCCGGGCTGCTCGTGATCGACACCTCGCTCACCGACGACGCCGTGAACGTCCCGCCCGCGACGCGGCGCGCGCCGTCGTTGCCGATCGCGTGGTGCGCCAAGCTCAGCAGGGCGTCCGTCGTTCCGCCCGCCACGTCGATCGTCCCGCCGTTCAGCGCCAACGCGCTCGCGCCCACGCTCAACCCGTCCGTGTCCGCGTCCGCCTGCACCACCACGTACCGGAACACCAGCGCCGTCGTCCCCGTCCCCGATGCGTAGCCCGCCTGCCGCGTCTGCGAACCAATCGACAACGCCAGCTGCGGCGTCCCCGTCACGTCCACCGCCTTGTTGAACGTCACCGTCGCAACCACCGTGTCGCCCCGCTCGAACGTGGCGCCCACCGGCGGCGCAGCCACCGACAGCCCCACCACCCCCGGCGGACCCAAGCTGCCATTCACCTTGTGCGACGCGTCGTTCGTCACCGCGCTCGCGCCCAGCCCCAGCGCCGCAGCCGCAGCGCCCGGACGCACGTCCGCGATCGTGCCGCCGTTCAGCACGAGCGCGCTCGCGCCGATGCTGATTCCGTCGGTGTCCGCGTCCGCCGGACGGACCGCGTAGGCAAACACCAGCGTGTCCGCCTTGCTGGAAGCGGCCACGTAGCTCGCCTGCCGCGTCTGCGTCCCGATCGTCAGCGCCAGCCGCGGCGAGCCCGTCACCGCCACCGGTCGCCCGAACGCCACCTTCACCTCGATCTGCTCGCCCAGCTGGTACGTGCTCGCGCTCGCCGGGGTGCTCGAGATCGTCATCGCAGTCACCGCCGGCGTCGTGAACGTGCCGCCCGCAACCTTGTGGCCCGCGCTGTTCGTCACCGCGCTCGCGCCCAACCCCAGCGTCGCGTCCAGCGTCCCACCCGCGACCCGGATCGTCCCGCCGTTCAGCGCCAACGCGCTCGCGCCGATGCTCAACCCGTCCGCGTCCGCGTCGCCGCTCGCCACCACGTACCGGAACACCAGCGTGTCCGTACCCGTCCCGCTCGCGTACGCCGCCTGCCTGGTCGCGCTCCCGATCGTCAGCGCCAGACGCGGCACGCCCGTCACGTCCACCGACCGGTTGAACACCAGCGACACCTCGATCGTCTCGCCCCGCTCGAAGGTGTCGCCCACCGTCGGCGCACTGATCGACAGCCCGGTCACCCCCGGCGGCCCCCGGCTGCCGTCCACCTTGTGCGCCGCCGCGTTCGCAATCGCGTTGCTCCCCAGTCCCAGGCCCGCCGCCGTCGTGCCGTCGCGCGCGTCGGCGATCGTCCCGCCGTTCAGCGCCAACGCGCTCGCACCGATGCTGATCCCCGTCGAGTCCTCGTCCGCCGCCACCACCGTGTAGCCGAACACCAGCGTCGCCGTCCCGCTCCCGCTCGCGTACGACGCCTGCCGCGTCTGACTCCCGATCCCCAAAGCCAGCTGCGGCCCGCCCGTCACCGTCACCGGGCGCGTGAACCCAACCTCGACCTCGATCACCTCCGTTCGTCCGTAGATGCTGTCGCTCGACGGAGCACTCGAAATCGTCACCCCGCTCACCGCCGCAGCCGTGAACGTCCCGCCCGCAACCTTGTAGTTCCCGTTGTTGGTGACGTAGTGATCGCGCAGGCTCACCACCGCGTCCGTCGTACCGCCCGACACCCGGATCGTCCCGCCGTTCAGCGCCAACGCGCTCGTGCCGATGCTGATCCCGTCCGCGTCCACGTCCGCTGTCACCACCACGTACCGGAACGCCAGCGTGTCCGTGCCCGTGCCAGCAGCGTAGCTCGCCTGCTTCGTCGCGCTCCCGATCCCCAGCGCCAGCTGCGGCGTACCCGTCACCGCCACCGCCTTGTTGAACGCGACCTTCACCTCGATCGTCTCGCCACGCTCGAACGTGTCGCCCACATGAGGCGAGCCGATCGACAGCGCACTCACACCCGGCGGTCCGAGCGCGCCGTCCACCTTATGCGACGCCGCGTTCGCGATCGCGCTGGATCCCAGTCCCAGGCTTGCCGCCGTCGAACCGTCCCGCGCGTCGTTGATCGTGCCGCTGTTCAGAGCCAACGCGCTCGCGCCGACGCTGACGCCGTCGCTGTCCGCGTCCGCAGCCGCCACCTCGTAGCCGAACGTCAGCGTCTTCGTCCCCGTCCCGCTCGCGTACTCCGCCTGTCGCGTCACCGCGCCCACCGTCAGCGCCAGCTGCGGCGTGCCCGTCACGTTCACCGGCCGCGCGAATGTCACCTCGACCTCGATCTCCTCGCCCAGACCGTACGTGTCCCCGCTCGACGGAGCACTCGAGATCGTCACCCCGCTCACCGACGACGCCGTGAACGTCCCGCCCGCCACCTTGTGCCCCGTGCTGTTCGTCACCGCGTGCGTGCTCAGCCCCAAGGTCGCGTCCAGCGTCCCGCCCGACAGCCGGATCGTCCCGCTGTTCAGCGCCAGCGCGCTCGCACCGATGCTCAACCCGTCCGCGTCCACGTCCGCCGTCACCACCGTGTACTGGAACACCAGCGCCGTCGTGCCCGTGCCGCTCGCGTACGACGCCTGCCGCGTCTGCGTACCGATCCCCAGCGCCAGCTGCGGCGTCCCCGTCACGTCCACCGGCCGGTTGAACGTCACCGTCGCCGCAATCACGTCGCCCCGCTCGAACGTGTCGCCCACCGGCGGCGACGCGACGACCAACCCCGTCACCCCCGGCGGTCCCTGCGCGCCGTCCACCTTATGCGCCGCGGCGTTCGATATCGCGTAGCTCCCCAGGCCCAGGCCCGCCGCCATCGTCGTGTCGCGAGCGTCCGAGATCGTGCCGCCGTTCAGCGCCAATGCGCTCGCGCCGATGCTGATCCCGTTCGCGTCCGCGTCCGCCGCCGCCACCACGTAGCCGAACGTCAGCGTCTTCGTACCCGTCCCGCTCGCGTACTCCGCCTGCCGCGTCTGCGAACCAATCGTCAGCGCCACCCGCGGCGTGTCCGTCACCATCACCCGCCGGTTGAACGTCACCTCGACCTCGATCTGCTCCGTCCGGCCGTACGTGCTGTCGCTCGCCGGAGCGCTCGTGATCGACACGCCCGCAACCGTCGCCGCCGTGAACGTCCCGCCGTTCACCACCAGGAAGTTGCTGAACGCCTGGTGCTCCAAGCTCAGCAGGGCGTCCGTCGTTCCCCCCGCCACGTCGATCGTCCCCCCGTTCAGCGTCAACGCGCTCGCGCCCACGCTCAACCCGTCCGCGTCCACGTCCGCAGCCACCACCACGTACCGGAACACCAGCGACGTCGTCCCCGTGCCCGACGCGTACGCCGCCTGCCGCGTCTGCGCGCCTATCCCCAGCGCCAGCTGCGGCGTCCCCGTCACGTCCACCGACTTGTTGAACCGCACCGTCGCAACCACCGTGTCGCCGCGCTCGAACGTCGTGCCCGTCGGCGGCGACGCCACCGTCAGGCCCGTCACGCCCGGCGGTCCCAGCCCGCCGTTCACCTTGTGCGCCGCAGCGTTCGTCACCGCGCTCGACCCCAGCCCCAGCGCAGCAGCAGCAGCGCCCGGCCGCACATCGGCGATCGCACCGCCGTTCAACGTCAACGCGCTCGCGCCGATGCTGAGCCCGTCCGCGTCCGCGTCCGAAGGACGAACCGCGTACCCGAACACCAGCGTGTCCACCTTGCTCGAAGCCGAATCGTAGACCGCCTGACGAGTGACCGTCCCGATCGTCAGCGCCAGCCGCGGCGTGCCCGTCACCGCCACCGGTCGCCCGAACGCCACCTTCACCTCGATCTGCTCGCCCAACTGGTACGTCTGACCGCTCGCCGGAGCGCTCGACACCGTCACCGCAGTCACTGCCGGCGTCGTGAACGTACTGCCAGACACCTGGTGGCCGCCACTGTTCGTCACCGCGCTCGCGCCCAGCCCCAACGTCGCGTCCAGCGTCCCGCCAGCCAGACGGATCGTCCCGCCGCTCAACGTCAGCGCGCCCGCTCCGATGCTCAATCCGTCCGCGTCCGCGTCGCCGCTCGCCACCACGTACTGGAACAGCAGCCCCGTCGTGCCCGTGCCGCTCGCGTAGCTCGCCTGCCTCGTCGCTGAACCGATCGTCAGCGCGAGCCGCGGCGTGCCCGTCACGTCCACCGCGCGGTTGAACTCCAGCTCGACCGCGATCGTCTCGCCACGCTCGAACACGTCGCCCACCACAGGAGAACTGATCGTCAGCGCATTCACCCCCGGCGGTCCCAGGTTGCCGTCCACCTTGTGCGCAGCAGCGTTCGATATCGCGTGCGTGCCCAAGCCCAGGCTCGCGTTCGTCGTGCCGCCCGCGATCCGGATCGCGCCGCCGTTCAGCGCCAAAGCGCTCGCACCGATGCTGATCCCCGTCGAATCCGCGTCCGCAGCCACCACCGTGTACGCGAACCTCAACGTCCGCGTGCCCGTACCCCCCGCGTAATACGCGAACCTGCTCACGCTCCCGACGGTGATCAACACGTATGGCGTCCCGAGAGTTGTCGCCCCCGGCGTGCCCGTCACGTCCACCGAACGCTCGAACTCGACCTCCACCTCGATCGCCTCCGTACGTCCGTACGTGCTGTCGCTCGCCGGCGCACTCGTGATCGACACGCCGCTCACCACCGGCGCCACCTCCTTCGTCCCGTCCACCTGGTACGCCACCGCGTCCGCGAAGTTCCACGGCGCCAACGTCAGCCGAGCGTCCGTCGTCGTGCCCGTCGCACGGATCGTCGCGCCGCCCGGCAGCGTCAACGCGCTCGCACCGATGCTGATCCCCGTCGAGTCCGCGTCCGCCGCAACCACCGTGTAGCAGAACACCAAGATGACGCCGCCCCCTGTCGTGCCGCACAGCGCAGCGCTCCGCGTCTGCGAACCGATCCCCAGCGCCAAACTCGGCGTCCCCGTCGCCGTGACGCCCGTGTTGAACCCGACCCCCACGCGAATCAGGTCGCCCAGACCGTACACGCTGTCCGTGCTCGCGTAGTTGATCCCGGCGAGCAGCGTCGCCGACATGAAGAACGCGCTCGTCACGTACGGAACGTCGCCCGCCACCTTGTGCGCCCCAGCATTCGCGATCGCATGGCTCCCCAACCCCAAACTCGCCGCCGTCGAGCCGTCCCGAGCGTCCACGATCGTTCCGCTGCCCTGCAACGTCAGCGCGCTCGACCCGACGCCGATCCCGTCCCCGTCCGCGTCCGACGCCGCCACCACGTACCGGAACTCCAGCGTCTTCGTGCCGCTCCCGCTCGCATAGGTCGCCTGACGCGTCGAGTCGCCAATCGCCAGCGCCAGCTGCGGGACCGGGAGCGTCACCGTCACCGGCCGCACGAACGACACCTCCACCTCGATCGTGTCGCCCTGCACGTACGTGGCGTCCGCCGCCGGAGCGCTCGTGATCGCCAACCCGCTCGGCGACGACGCCGTGAACGTCGCGCCCGACACCTTGTGGCCCGCGCTGTTCGTGACCGCGCTCGCGCCCAGCCCCAAGACCGCGTCCGTCGTCGTGCCCATGCGTCGGATCGTACCGCCGTTCAGCACCAGCGCGTTCGCGCCGATGCTGGCCCCGTCCGCGTCCGCGTCCGCCTGCACCACCGTGTAGCTGAACGTCAGCGTCGCCGTGCCGCTGCCGCTCGCGTAGCCCGCCGACCTCGTGGCCGCGCCAAGCCACAACCGCACCTGCGGCGTGCCCGTCACCGCCACCGCACGGTTGAACGTCACCGTCACGACTATCGCGTCGCCCCGCTCGAACGTGTCGCCCGTCGGCGGCGAACCCATCGACACCCCCGTCACCCCCGGCGGTCCCTGCGCGCCGTCCACCTTGTGCGCCGCAGCATTCGCGATCACGTTCGTCCCCAACCCCAAGTTCGCGGCCGCCGTGCCGCCCGCGATCCGGACCGTCCCGCCGTTCAGCGCCAATGCGCTCGCGCCGATGCTGACCCCCGTCGTGTCCCTGTCCGTCGCCGCAACCGTGTAGCGGAACCTCAACGAGCGCGTTCCGGTGCCCGAAGAGTAGTCCGCCTGCCGCGTCTGCGTCCCGATCCCCAGCGCCACCTGCGGCGTTCCCGTCGCGTCCACCGGGCGGTCGAAGTCGACCTTGACCTCGATCGTGTCGCCTGTCCCGTACGTCGAGTCGGCGCCCGCGTCGCTGCTGATCGACACGCCGCTCACGTTCGGCGCCGCCTCCTGGGCGCCGTCAACCTGGAAAGCCATGTCGTTCGTGACCTCGTATCCGGCCAACGACACGTTCGCGTCCGTCGTCGTCCCCTGCCGCCGAATGTAGGCCCCCGACCCGGCAGGGAACGTCAGCGCGGTCGCGCCGATGCTGATCCCCGTCGAGTCCCTGTCCGCCGCCACGACCGTATGGCAGAAAATCGCGTATCTGACGGTCTGGCCGCACAGCGGAGCCTGCCGCGTCTGCGTCCCGATCCCCAGCGCCAGCTGCGCCTGCGTCGCCGTCGTCGACGCAATCCTAACGTTCGTGTTGAACTCAACGGCCACCCGAATCTCGTCCCCAAGCCCGAACACGCTGTCCGTGCCCGCCTGGAAGGTCTGTGTCCACTGCGCGTTCACGAAAAACATGTCCGTCACGTAGGGCACGTCGCCCGTCACCTTGTGCCCCGCCGCGTTCGAGATCGCGTTCGAACCCAACCCCAAGTTCGCGGCCGTCGTGCCGCCCGCGATCCGGATCGTCCCGCCGTTCAGCGCCAACGCGCTCGCGCCGATGCTCACCCCCGTCGTGTCCATGTCCGCCACGACCACTGTATAGCGGAACCTCAATGACTTGGTGCCCGTGCCCGCCGCGTACTCCGCCTGCCGCGTCAGCGTGTCGACCCCCAGCGCCACACGCGGCGTTCCCGTCACGTCCACCGGACGGTCGAAGTCGACCTTGACCTCGATCACGTTCCCTTCGGCGTACGCGCTGTCAGCGCCCGGGTCGCTGCTGATCGTCACGCCGCTGACGTTCGGCGCCACCTCCACCGTGCCGTCAACCTGGTAGGCCACATTGTTCGTGAACGTGTGGTCAGCCAGCGACACGTTCGCGTCCGTCGTCGTCCCCTGCCGCCGAATGTAGGCCCCCGACCCGGCAGGAAACGTCAGCGCGTTCGCGCCGATGCTGATCCCCGTCGAATCCCTGTCCGCCGCCACGACCGTATAGCAGAAGAACGCAAACCTGGGGTTCTGGCCGCACAGCGGGGCCTGCCGCGTCTGCGTCCCGATCCCCAGCGCCAGTTGCGCCTGCGTCGCCGTCGTCGTCGCAATACGAACGTTCGTGTTGAACCCAACGATCACGCGAACCACATCCCCCGATCCGAACACGCTGTCCGTGCCGGCATGGAATATCTGCACCCCCTGCGGGTTCGCGATAAAGATCGTCGTCACGTAGGGCACGTCGCCCGTCACCCTGTGCCCCGCCGCGTTCGAGATCGCGTGGCCGCCCAAACCAAGGTTCGCGTTCGCCGATCCGCCCTTGAGCTCGATCGTCCCGCCGTTCAGCGCCAACGCGCTCGCGCCGATGCTGATGCCGTCCGCGTCCGCGTCCGCCACGACCACTGTATAGCGAAACCGCAATGAATTGGTGCCCGTGCCCGCCGCGTAGCCCGCCTGCCGCGTCTGCGTCCCGATCCCCAGCGCCACCTGCGGCGTTCCCGTCACGTCCACCGGACGGTCGAAGTCGACCTTGACCTCGATCACGTTCCCTTCCGCGTACGCGCTGTCAGAGCCCGGATCGCTCGCAATCGACACGCCGCTCACGTTCGGCGCCACCTCCTTCGTGCCGTCCACCTTGAAAGCAGCATTGTCCGTGTTGTCGTGCGCCGCCAGCGACAGGATCGCGTTCGTCGACGTGCCCTGCCGGCGGATCGCGCCCCCGGGTATCGTCAGCGCGTTCGCGCCGATGCTGATCCCGGTCGAATCCCTGTCCGCCGCCACGACCGTGTAGTTGAAGTACAGCGAGTGGGCGGTAAACGCGTAGAAGGTCGCGCTTCTCGTGTTCGCCCCGATGGTCAAGGCCAGCCGCGGCCACTGAGTGTGCCAGCTGATCGGCCTGTCGAACGTCACCTTCACCCTGATGACGTCTTCCAGCCCGAAGGTGCTGTCCGCCGCAGCCTGCGTCATGACAGCGCCTTGTGCGGTGATGTATTCCACGGCGGATACGACCGGCGCCGTCACCTTGGTGCCGTCCACCTTGAAGGCCACATTGTTCGTGACCTGGTGGTCAGCCAGCGACAGGTCGGCGTTCGTCGTCGTCCCCGCGGCAACGACCCGGGCTCCGCCAGGCAGCGTCAGCGCGTTCGCGCCGATGCTCAACCCGTCCGAGTCGCTGTCCGCCGCCACGACCGTGTAGCAGAAGATCAAGAAGGACGCCACTGAGTTGCACAGCGGCGCACTCCGCGTCTGCGACCCGATGTTCAGCGCCAGCTGCGGCGTTCCCGAGCCGCTCACGTCCCTGCTGAATCTGACGCCCACCCTGATCCGGTCGCCCACCCCGTAGACGCTGTCGGCCTGTTCGAGGTTCGCTAGGAGGATCTGGACTCCGCGGGTCGGATGAAGGAACCAAACGGACACCACGGCGGGAACGTCGCCCTGCACCTTGTGGGCCGTCGCATTCGAGATTGCATGGGTGCCCAGCCCCAGGTTCGCGGCCGTCGCGCCGCCCGCGATCTGGATCGTACCGCTGTTGAGTGCCAGCGCGCTCGCGCCGATGCTGATCCCGTCCGCATCGACGTCCGTGGTCGCTACCGTGTAGCGGAAAGTCAGCGTGCTCGTGCCCGTCCCGCTTGCGTAATTCGCCTGCTGCGTCGCCGCGCCGATCGTCAGCGCCAGCTGCGGCGTGCCCGTCACGTCCACCGACTGGTCGAAACGAACTTCGACCCCGATCACGTCGGTCGCCGCGTACGTCGAGTCGACGCCCGCGTTGCTGCTGATCGACACGCCGCTCACGTTCGGCGCCTGGCCGCTCGCGGCGACCGGCAACCCGGCGGCAACCAGCCCGGCGACCACCAGCGCCAGGCCGAGAGCCGAAAGAAGCCTTCGCACTACCCACATGGCACGCCACCTGCATCCAGCTTTCGTCCGAGATGGCGAATACTTATTATGGCGAAGGGGGGGGGGGGGGGGGGGGGCGAAATGGAAGCTCATCTTGGCCAAGCTCCGGGAAGGTGGGCGAACGCCGAAGGACAGCACCGTTGGCGGCATGTATCGGTCGGTCGAATATAGCAGGTTGGTCATCTCCACTCCACGCCTTGGGTCGAAGTCATTTGGCGAAGAGGCACTTCCATCGCGGCACCAGCCCCCATGCGGGCCATCCCGCCACCGGCAAAGAACTCGCAGAAGCTGAACACCCGGGGACTCGTCTTGGGCGTCGCTACCGTGGCGACCCTTTGGGCGAAGCAGAGCCTTCCTCCGATTTCCACAGTGGAAAAGCGCCTGCTTCTGGATCCCCAGGAAAGAACAGACCCTTTTCGCGATCTGCTCGTTCAGCCTTCTGCCAAGCGTCCAGCAGATCATCCCCTCCCCCTTCCGGGGAAGACGGGGCGACACGCGTCCGCTCGGACAGCACCCCGCCGTTGTACGAGCGAAGCAGCTCTTCATGAGCCGCCAAGGTCAACTCCATAAAGACACGCGCCCGCTCGGACAGCACGCCGTCGTTGTACGAGCGAAGCAGGTCTTCATGAGCCGCTGCCAGATCTGCGAGATCCTCTGCGCTGACCCCCTCGACGGCCTGATCCTCAACGGCCTGGTCCGGCATGGGGGCGTCGCCCCCGCATGCGAGGACCGCGCCGCTGGCTATGAGAACGAGGGCCATGACGGACCGCGCCACCACGCGCCCGCCGACCCGAGCGAACGCCCCGTAACAGGCAGCCTTCTTCGACCTGGACATAAGACAACCTCCTTTGCGGAAAACTGCCTTTGGGGGACCCGAGCGGCCCCCAGCGATGCCGACAGGCTGGCCCCGCCACGGCGGCCGGCCTCGGTCGGTGTCGACCACCTACCTGCCGATCGCTTCTGACCCGTCGTCGCGCAACGCGACGGGAGGGCCCAGCACTTCCCGCGCCACAACAAGGCGCCGCAACCCGGCCACAGTGCCGAACCCCATCTCGTTCGCGTTGGGCGGACGGGCGTCCGGCGTCGGCACGTAGTCGGCGCCGGGCAGCATCGGGGCGGGCTCCGGAGACAACCGATCGCCCGACGTCTGGCGGGCGGGCCCGGGCGCTACCCTCGGGGTCGCATCCAGGCGCGAGTCCCGTGACCGGACGTCCGGCGTCGGCGTTCTTGAACGCACTTCCACGGGCCTCGGCGCCCTGTCCCTTTCCGGCGTCGCATCCCACCCCCCGCTCGCTTCCCGGGCATGGCCGGGCACTGGGAACGAAGGCGGGCCCGGCGCCGAACTCCCCGTCGGCTCACCCGGGCCGGACGCTCGGGTCGGCGAGGGAGGCCGGCGCCCGGTTTCCGCTTTGCCGCCCGAGACCAAGTCCTCCAGCTCCTTCCGTATCTCCGGCGGGACCAGGATGTCGAACGCCGACTGGCGCTTTCCCGCCGACCGAGGGGCGGCCGTGGAAGGCTGCGGGCGAGGTTGCGGACCCCTCCGCGTCGAGTCCCGCGGCCCCGGCCTGGCCGTTTCCGGACCGGGAGCCGCCACCGGACCCGGAAACCGCTGGGCTCCGTCCGGGCCGGGCACAGGGCGAGGACGCTCCTGCTCCACCTCGCCAGCGCCCGACGGCTCGTCCCCTTCGGGCAGGCCCAGGCCGCGCTTCTTCGCCTTCTTCACCACCGCGTCCAGGATCGACAGGACGACGACGACGACCAGGACCCAGATCTGGTATTCGCCCATGTGCGGCTCCTCGGCTGGCGGACTCGGGCTCGGCGTCCGGCGGGACTAGGACTCGGAGTCGGCGGGCGAGTCGGGGTCGCCGGCGGCGATGGCGCGGCGCATGTGGGTGTCGGACTCCACGTTGCGGTACTTGGCGTAGTCCATGACCCCCAGGTTGCCGCTGCGGAAGGCGTCCGCCATCGCCAGCGGAACCTTCGCCTCCGCCGCCACGACCTCGGCGCGCATCTCCTCGACCCGCGCCTTCATCTCCTGCTCCTGGGCCATCGCCATCGCTCGCCGCTCCTCGGCCCGAGCCTGGGCCACCCGCTTGTCGGCCTCGGCCTGGTCGGTCTGGAGCTCGGCGCCGATGTTCTTCCCCACGTCCACGTCGGCGATGTCGATGGAGAGAATTTCGAACGCCGTCCCCGAGTCCAGCCCCTTCTGCAGCACGGTCTTGGAGATCGCGTCGGGGTTCTCGAGCACGGCCTTGTGACTGTTGGCGGAGCCGATCGTCGACACGATCCCCTCGCCGACCCGGGCCAGGATCGTCTCTTCGCCGGCGCCCCCGACCAAGCGGTTGATGTTGGCGCGCACCGTGACCCGGGCCACGGCGATCAGCTGGATGCCGTCCTTCGCCATCGCCGCCACCCGGGGCGTCTGCACCACCTTCGGGTTCACCGAGACCTGCACCGCCTCGAAGACGTCGCGGCCCGCCAAGTCGATTGCGGCGGCCTGCTGGAACGGAAGCTCGATGTTGGCCTTGTCGGCGCTGATCAGCGCCCGCACCACCCGGTCCACGTCGCCCCCGGCCAGGTAGTGCGCCTCCAGGTGGGACACGTCGAGGGGGAGGCCGGCCTTCGTGGAGGCGATCAGGGGCCGCACGACCGCAGGAGGGCTGACCTTGCGGAGACGCATCCCCACCAAGCTGCCCAGCCCGAGCCGGACGCCGGCGAAGAGCGCCTCGATCCACAGTCGGACGGGCACGGCCCAGCTCAGGACGGCGAGGCCTACGGCGACGAGCGCCAGGATCAGGATCGGGAAGAGTTCCATGGGGGAGAGCGCTCCGGTTGCTTGAGTCGGTGGAGAGTTGGATGAACTAGGGGGAACCCAGGTCGCGGGACAACGGCTTCAGGCGGACTCGATCGGGCGGACGATGTGGCGGTACCCCTCGGCGCGCTGGATCCGTATCCGGGTGCCTTCCTCGATCCACTCGCTTTCGGAGACCACGTCCAGCCGCTCGTCTCCGAAGAGTCCCATGCCGGCGGGGCGCAGGGCGGTGATCGCGACCCCCTCCGCGCCTTCCAGCTCGGGGCGCACGCTGGCCGAGATGTAGCCCTCGCGACGGTCGGTGGACTCGGGGAGGAGCACGCCGCTGCGCTTGAGCCGCCAGCTGCCGGGCAGGTAGCGGACCAGGGCCCACGCCAGGACCAGCACGATCAGGACGGACGCGCCGAGCACGCCGCCGGCGCTGGTGAAGTCCTGTCGGGTCGGGAGGTCTCCCAGCTGAGCCAGGAAGACGCCGCCCAGCAAGGCCGCGCCCCCCAGCACGCCGAAGACGCCGAAGCCGGGAATCACCAGCACCTCCAGCAGCACCAGGACGACGCCGGCGCCCACGAGGATCAGGTCCTCCGCGCCGGCGAGCCCCACCAGGAGGTGGGCGCCGAAGAAGAGGGCGAGGGAGAGAAGCCCCGCAGCGCCCGCCAACCCGAAGCCCGCCGTCTTGATCTCGACGATCAGGCCCAGGAACCCCAGGGACAGAAGGAAGGGCGCGATGACCGGGTTCGTGAAGAAGCGAACCAGCCGCTCGGCCCAGTTGACCCGCGCCTCCACGACGTCGGCGGACGCGAGTCCCAGGCGCTCCAGCACGCCGTCCCAGTCGGCCGCCTCTTCGGCGTAGCCCAGCTCCACCGCTTCCTCGGCGGTGAGGGTGAGGAGCTTGCCCGCCTCGACCACGCCTTCCACCGCCAGCTCCTCGTCCACCATCGCCTCGGCGATCCGGGGGTCCAGTCCCCTGGCTTCGGCCAAGGCCCGCATCCGACCCCGCATTGCGGACACGATCTTCTCCGACGCCTTGGTTCCCTGCCCGTCCACCGGCGTCGCCGCCCCCATGACGGCGCCGGGCCGCATCAGCACCTGGTCGGCGGAGAGGGCGATCATCGCTCCCGCCGAGTAGGCGTGCATGTTGACGAAGGCGTGGACGGGCACTTGGGAGCGGCCCACGGCGCTGACGATCCGCTCGGCGGCGTCCACGCGCCCGCCCGGCGTCTCGATGTCCAGGATCACGGCCCGCGCCCCCGAGGCGGCGGCCTCCTCCAGCGTCCGCTCGATGAACGGAGCAAGCCCCATTTCCACGGTCCCGGCGACGGGAACCCGGACTACGACGAGCTGGTCTGGCTGCTGGGAAGCGCCCGCTTGCTGGGGAGCGCCTGCCTGCTGGAGACCGACTGCTTGCGGGGGCTGGCCGAGCGGCAACGTCGCGGCCAAGACGAGCGCGGCCGCCAGGGCGCCCGCGACGGTTCGGGCCCGGGCGACGCCCTTCGCAGCGGACCCCTCTGGGGTGGTCGGAAGTCTCGTGGTCACTGGACATCCTCCTTCTGCTTCGACGCCCTTCTGCTTCGCCGCCTGCCGCCCGGGCGAAGCCAAGGCCGGCAGCGGCGCTCCTGCCTTCGTCGAAGCTACGTTGTCGCGCCCGGAAACAATCTACGGCAACGACACCGCTTCCGCCCGGCAGCGGCTCGCCGTCGCAGCGCCGGCCTCGGCGTCCCAGCGGCCCGGCCTCTCGGAGCCTGCTGGTTATCTTACGACGACGACGGAGCCCGTTCACGCCGGAGCCCGTTGACGACGCCGGAGCCCGTTCACGCCACCCAAAACAGGTGACCCCCATGACCGACAGCGTTCTCGTTCGCTACGACGCCACCGACGGCGTTGCCGTCCTGACCCTCGACGACCCGCCCGCCAACACGTACACCCACGAGATGATGCGCCAGCTCGACGACGCGGTCCTGCGGGCGCGCTTCGACGACTCCGTCCACGTGATCGTGGTCGCCGGCGCCGGCGAGAAGTTCTTCTCCGCGGGAGCAAACATCGCGATGCTCGCCGAGGTGACCACGGGGTTCAAGTACTACTTCTGCCTCCACGCCAACGAGACGCTGAACCGGTTGGAGCACACGCCGAAGCTGGTGATCGCGGCCCTGAACGGGCACACGGTGGGCGGCGGGCTGGAGATCGCCATGGCGGCCGACATCCGGATCGCCCGGGCGGGCCGGAGCAAGACGGGGCTGCCCGAAGTCAACCTGGGGGTGCTCCCGGGGACTGGGGGAACCCAGCGCCTGTCGCGGCTGGTGGGCAAGGCCAAGTCGATCGAGCTGATGGCGACAGGCCGGACCTTCGGCTTCGACGAGGCGAAGGAGCTGGGGATCGTCCACGAGGTGTGGGAGAGCGAGACCCGCGACGACTTCATGGCGCGAGTAGTGGAGTACGCGGGCCGGTTCTGTCCGCCCGCCACGGCCTCCAAGGCGGTGGGCGCGATCAAGCGCTCGGTTCAGACGGGCGCGGAAGTCCCCTTCGAGACCGCCCTGGCCCTGGAGCGGGAGCTTCAGCAGCAGCTCTTCGCCAGCGGCGACGCCCGCGAGGGCCTGTCCGCCTACGTGGAGAAGCGCCGGGCCGCGTTCGCAGGGAGCTAGACGGATGGGAGACGCCGTGGCCAACCGTCTCTGGATCGGGAACGAGTGGGCCGACGCCCGGAGCGGGGCCGTCTTTCCCACGGTGAACCCGGCCACCGGCGAAGTGATCGCAGAGGTCGCCGAAGCCGGGGAGGAGGACGTGGATCGGGCGGTGCAGGCAGCGCGCGCGGCGTTCGCGGACTCGCGCTGGCGGCGGGCGAGTCCACACAAGCGATCTCAGCTGCTCTGGCGGCTGGCGGAGCTGGTGGACGCCCACGCCGACGAGCTGGCTCTGCTGGAGACCCGGGACAACGGCAAGCCCTACTTCGAGTCCCGCAAGATCGACCTCCCTTCGGTGGCCCTCACGCTCCGCTACTACGCCGGGATGGCGGACAAGGTGCAGGGCGACACGCTTCCGGTCCCGGGCCCGTTCCTCAACTACACCTTGCGGGAGCCGGTGGGCGTGGTGGGGGCGATCGTCCCGTGGAACTTCCCCCTCTCCATGGCGGCGTGGAAGGCGGCCCCGGCGCTGGCGTGCGGCGCCACCGTGGTGCTCAAGCCCGCCGAGGAGACTCCGCTGACGGCGCTGCGCTTTGGGGAGCTGGCCGCCGAGGCCGGGTTCCCGCCGGGCGCGCTGAACGTAGTGCCCGGCTACGGCGAGACCGCGGGGGCGGCGCTGGTGCGCCATCCGGGAGTGGACGCGATCTCGTTCACCGGCTCCACCGAGACGGGCCGCACGGTGATGCGCGAGGCGGCCGGCACGCTCAAGAAGGTCTCGCTGGAGCTGGGGGGCAAGTCGCCCAACATCGTCTTTGCCGACGCGGACTTGAGTCAAGCCGTGAAGGGAGCGTCCACCGGCGTCTTCTACGGGAAGGGCGAGGTGTGCGCGGCGGGGAGCAGGATCCTGGTGGAGGCGTCGGTCCACGACGAGTTCGTGGAGAGCTTGGCGGAGCGGGCGGAGCGGACGACGGTGGGCGACCCGATGGACCCGTCCACGCGGCTGGGCGCCATCGTGAGCGAGGCCCAGCTGGAGCGGGTCGCGGGGTACGTCGAGGCCGGGAAGCGCGAGGGCGCGCGTCTGGTGGCCGGGGGGGAGCGGGCGACGGTGGACGGGCGCGGCAACTTCGTGAGGGCCACGGTCTTTTCCGAGGTGGACCCGGGAATGACGATCGCCCGCGAGGAGATCTTCGGGCCGGTGGCCGCGGTGATCCGCTTCGAAGACGTGGAGGACGCTGTGGCCAAGGCGAACGACACGCTGTACGGCTTGGCGGCGGGGGTCTGGACCCGGGACGTGGGCAAGGCGCACCGGGTGGCGGCCGAGATCGAGGCGGGCACGGTTTGGGTCAACGCCTACAACCAGTACTCCCCGGCGTCGCCCTTCGGCGGCTGGAAGGAAAGCGGCTTCGGACCAGACCTGGGATTTCAGACGGCGCTGGAGAAGTACACCCACCTGAAGAGCGTCTGGGTGGCGCTGGACCGGTAGCGGCGGGAGCGCGGGCGGCGATGGCTGGCGCAGCTGCGGCGAGGGCGCGAGTGGCGAGGGCTGGCGGAGCTGCGGCGAGGGCGCGGGCGTGGACGGCCGGCGGAGCTGCGGCGGAAGCGCGGGCGGCGGCCTGCTTGGCCGCGGGGGGTCGTGGGTGATGCGGGAAGCGTGGATCGTGGATGCCGTGCGCACGCCCGTCGGAAGGCACGGCGGGGCGCTGGCCCCGGTGCGGCCCGACGACTTGGCGGCAACGACGATCTCGGCGTTGCTGGCGCGCAACCCCTCGCTTCCCGCCGCTCGCCTGGACGACGTGATCTTCGGCTGCACCAACCAGGCGGGCGAGGACAACCGGAACGTGGCCCGCATGGCGCTCCTGCGGGCGGGCGTGCCGGTGGAGGTCCCGGGACAGACCGTGAACCGGCTTTGCGGCTCGGGGATGCAGGCGGTGGCCGCCGCCTTCCACGCCGTGCGGGCCGGCGAGGGCGTCGCGTTCGTGGCGGGCGGGGTCGAGTCGATGAGCCGAGCGCCGTTCGTGATGCTGAAGCCGGAGCGGGGCTGGCCCCGGGGCGCGCCCCAGGTGGCGGACACGGTGCTGGGGTGGCGCTTTCCCAACCCGCGCTTCGCCCCCGAGTGGACGATGAGCCTTGGGGAGACGGCGGAAGCGGTGGCCCGGGAGTTCGGGGTGAGCCGCGAGGAGCAGGACGCCTTCGCGGCCGAGAGCCAGCGGCGGGCGGCGGCGGCGCAGGAGGCCGGGCGCTTCGACGCGGAGATCGTGCCGGTGACGGCGCCGGGCCGGAAGGGCGAGCCGGTGGCGGTGGAGCGGGACGAGCACCCCAGGCCGGGGACGACCGCAGAGGCGCTGGCGCGGCTTCGGCCGGTGTTCGAGAAGGGCGGGAGCGTGACTGCGGGCAACTCGTCGGGGATCAACGACGGCGCCGCCGCGCTCCTCGTGGTGGAGGCGGAAACGGCTCGGGCGCTCGGCCTGGAACCGATGGGTTCGGTGCGGGCCACGGCCGTGGCCGGCGTGGCGCCGCATCGCATGGGAACCGGCCCGATCCCGGCGTCGCGGCGTTGCCTGGAGCGGGCGGGCGCGGCCGTCGGCGAGCTGGACCTAGCGGAGGTGAACGAGGCCTTCGCGGCCCAGGCGGTTCCTTGCGTGCGGGAGCTGGGACTGGACCCGGAGATCGTCAACGTCAACGGCGGCGCCATCGCTCTGGGCCACCCCGTGGGGTGCTCGGGCGCGCGCATTCTGGCGACGCTGGTGCACGAGATGGCACGGCGGGAGGCCGGGCTCGGACTGGCCACGATGTGCATCGGGGTGGGCCAGGGAATCGCCGCCGTGGTGGAGCGAACGTGAGCGCGCGGGGCGAACTTGAGCGCGCGGGACGGCGCGTGACGCCCGGCGACTACGTGCTGCTCCGCGTGGAGCGAACTTGAGCGCGCGGGACGGCGTGATCGGCAAGGTGGGCGTGATCGGCGCCGGGACGATGGGCCACGGAATTGCTCAGGTCGCTGCTCTGGCCGGGCATCGGGTGGCCGTCCACGACGCCGACGGCGGGCAGGTGGATCGCGCCGTCGCGCGGATCCGGGCCAACCTCGACAAGGGCGTCGCCTTGGGGAAGGTGGAAGCGCGGGCGCGCGAGGCGGCCTTGTCGCGCATCTCGGCCGCCGTCGAGGTGGGCCGTGCCGTCGCCGGCGCCGATCTGGTGATCGAGGCCGTGCCCGAGGTCCTCTCCGTCAAGGCCGAGCTCTTCCGCCAAGTCGCAGGACTGGTCGCCGACGACGCGATCCTTGCCACCAACACGTCCTCGTTGTCGGTCTCCGAGATCGCCGAAGGAGTGCCGGCGCCCGGCCGCTTCCTGGGGCTCCACTTCTTCAACCCGGTCCACATCATGGCCCTCGTCGAGGTCGTCAAGGGGAGGCGGACGGACCCGGCCGTCCTGGAGCGCGCGGTCGGGTTCGTTCGGGGGCTTGGGAAGGAGCCGGTGGTCGTGGCGGACTCGCCCGGGTTCGCGTCTTCCCGGCTGGGGATCGTGCTGGGGCTGGAGGCGATCCGCATGGTGGAGGCCGGGGTCGCCTCGCCGGAAGACATCGACAAGGCGATGGTGCTGGGGTACCGTCACCCCATGGGTCCATTGCGCTTGACCGACTTGGTGGGGTTGGACGTGCGCCTGGGGATCGCCGCGTATCTTCACGAGACGCTGGGGTCGGAGGCGTTCCGTCCGCCGGCGCTGCTGGAGCGGATGGTGGCCGACGGACGGCTGGGGAAGAAGACGGGTCGGGGGTTCTACGATTGGAGAGAAGACGGGTGAGCGGCGGAGGGCCAGACGGTCCAGCGGGGCGCGCGCCTGCCCTGCTCTACGAGTGGAGAGACCACGCGTGAGCGCCGGGGGCAACCCCCTTGCTGGCCCCGAGGGCGTCCCGGCGGCAGGCTCCGATTCGTGGACGGGCTTTCGGTCGATCCAGGTGTCGGTGAGGGCCTTTGTGGCCGAAGTGGCCATTGACAGGCCCGAGAAGCTCAACGCCTTGAACGAGACCGTGCGGAGCGAGCTGTCGAGCGCCTTCGACGCGCTGGCGGAGACCGCCGACGTGAAGGTGGCCATCGTGCACGGAGGGGACGGGAAGGCGTTCGCGGCGGGCGCCGACGTGGCGGAGTTCGCCGCTCGAACGGCCGAGGAGCAACGCGCCGTCTACCGGAAGCGGCGCGTCTACGACGCCCTGGGCGACTTTCCCAAGCCGGTGATCTGCGCCGTGCACGGCCTTTGCATCGGCGGCGGCAACGAGCTGGCGCTCGCTTGCGACGTTCGAGTCGCCGACCGCACCGCCCGCTTCGGCCAGTTCGAGATCCGCCTGGGACTGATCCCGGGCGCCGGAGGGACCCAGCGGCTGGCCCGAGTGGTGGGACCCGGACAGGCTATGCGCATGGGCCTGTGCGGCGACTTGATCGACGCCGAGGAAGCGCACCGCATCGGTCTGGTCGAGTTCTTGGTGGACGAGGGTCGCCACCTGGAGAAGGCTCGAGAGGTGGCCGGCCGGATGGCGCGCTGGAGTCCGGTGGCGCTGGGCTTGGTCAAGAAGGCCGTTCGCGGGGCCATGGAGCTTCCGTTGAAGGAAGGCTTGGCCGTGGAGAGGGAACTCTTCCTGGAAGCCTTCGGATCCGCGGACGGGCGCGAGGGCGTGGCCGCGTTCGTGGAGAAGCGGCGGCCGACGTTCAGGGGACGGTAGCGGGCGCGTCGCCGCGTCCATGGCTGAACGGGGACGGCCGCCGGAACGCCATCACGCAACCTCCCGAAGCTCAAGGGCGCGTCGCCGCTTCCATGGCTGAACGGGGACGGCTGTCGGGATCGCTCCCCCGCTCCCTCGGGCGCGGATCAGAGCACGACGTCGCCGCCCGGATCTCGCTTTCTTAGGCGTGCCAACCTCTCTTCCGCCTGCGCGAGCCGTCGGGCACGCGCAGCCGGGTCGGTGGCGGCAGCCCCCCAGACGAGAATGCCGTCGGGCCTGGTGGGCACGTGCAGCACGTCGCCCTCCGCAACCTGGAAGGGGAGTTCCTCGACCCGCACTTCCACGTCGCCCGACGCGCCCGAAACCGGCTCTTCGTCGGCGACCAATGTCGCGACGCCGGCCTCGATCCGGTCCACCACGTAGGTCCGCCGGTCCGGCGCCGGCTCGGGATCGCCTGCACCTTCACGCCGCTCGGGAGCGTCCACCACGTAAGTCCGCCGGTCCGCCGGCGCCGGGGCTGGTTGTTGCGCTTCGCTCAATGTCGTCCTCCGGGTGGCGGGTCTCCAAGCAGGACCCGGTGGGCACCGTCGGGAAAGCCCAGGACCGTGATCGTTCCGTCCCGGTCGGTGCGGTACAAAGGCCGGGCGCCGGACGAGAGCGCCGACGACGAAAACGCCGTCAGGGCTTGCGGCCGAGGATGTCCGTACTGGTTGTTCCTTCCCACCGAGATCACGACGACCTCGGGACGGGCGGCTTGCACGAACGCTGGCGTGAAGCCGGTGTGGCTGCCGTGGTGCGGCGCCTTGAGGACCGTAACCGGGGGCACAGCTCCACGCGCGACCAGGAAGTTCAGCTGGCGGATCTCCGAGTCGCCGCTGAGGAGAGCCGAGAAGCGGCCGTGGCGCACGATCAGCGTCACGGAGCGGTTGTTCTGGTCTCGTGCTGGTCCCGGAGGCGGCAGGGGCAGCACCTCGATGGAGGCGGCGCCCAGGGCGATGGTTCGGGGCTCGGCAAGAAGGTAGACGATGTCGGAGCGCCGTTCCACTTCGTCCATCAGCCGCCGATAGGTGCGGGTGGTGTGGGCAAGGGCGTTGTCCATGAAGTAGCGGACGGGGAAGGCGCGCAGCACGTCGGCCATCCCGCCGATGTGGTCGGCGTGGGCGTGGGTGGCGACAACCAGGTCGATCTCTTCGACGCCGAGGGCTCGGATCGCGTTCACGGGAGAACGGCGGCCCGCGTCCACAAGGGCAGTCCGTCCCTCGGGCGCCTGGATCACGATCGCGTCGGCCTGTCCCACGTCCAGGAAGGTGATCCGCAGCGCCGCCGAGTCTTGGTGGTGGTGCGGGGCCGCGAGGCGGGGTTCTTCCGCGGCGGAGGGCGTCGGGAAGGCCGAGGCCGACAGCCACAGGAGCGTCGCGACGGCGGCGGGGACGCGGGCAAGCGGCATCGGGCGCCGGCCGACGACGACGTGGACGCCTGGCGCGAGATCATGCGTGGCGGGGACGCGGGCAGGCGGCATCGGACGCCGGGCCTCAGTCTTGGTCGAACTTGATCCTGCCGAGGAGTCCTAGGCGGCGTTCCAAAGGCAAGCGACCGTCGGCGACTTGTTCTCCGAAGAAGTCGAGGAGCAGGCTCATTCCCGGCGCCTGGGCATCTTCGGTGGCCTTGCCGCTCAAGATCGCCCACTGGGTTCCCACGTTCAGTCGGTAGCCGGCCGGGCCTTCTCGGCTCCAGCGGCCGAAGGGCTTGAGCTGGCTGCCGCCGGGCAGGAACACCCCGTAGCTCAGCTCCATGGCCAAGCGCTCGGGCGCCCAGCCGGGGACGGCCCTGGTTGCGGAAAGGCCGTTGCTTGCCGGGCCGGGAACCACCGGAAGGCCGGCCGCCGGATCATCGCCTTGGGCTGCCGGGTCGCCGTTGGCGGAAGCGCCGCCGCCTGGCGCTGCCGGACCCGCTGCGCCCAGGCCCGCGCCGAGGCCCGACACGCCGGCGTTCCGCCACACGTCGCTGCCGCCCTGCCACAGCGTCTGGGCGCCGCCGGAGGCGTTCCCCCACGACGGCTCCAGCGAGAACGACAGGCCGCCGTCTTCGCGTCCGGGCTGCAGGCGCAACGCGACGCCGGCGCCCCACTCCTTGAAGTTCCGGTCCTGGTGGATCAGCAGCATCCGGCCACGGGCGTCCAGGCTCAGGCCGCTGCCCGCGTGCGTGAAGCCCAGCTCGGCGCCCGCTTCGGCGCCCATTCCCGTCTCCGCGTCGCCCCGGTCGTAGCGTCCGCCCACCTCGATGCGCGTCCGCATGGCGACGCTGCCGCCGGACCATTGCCCGCCCAGCTCGGGCGCCAGCCGCACCCGCTGGGCGTCGGCCTTCACGGCAACCACATGTCCGTTCGACGCGTCCGTCGTCATGCGCACCGCGAAGGCGTCGGCCTTCAGCGCCAGGCCGCCCACCAGCCGCTGGCGCACGCCCAGCGCGCCCATCCGCATGTCCAGGTCGGCGTCGTAGGTGGGGCCCGTCTCGCCCACGTTGGCGGCGCCCCGCCCCGCGCCGGCCAAGCCCCAGATGCCGAAGCCGCCCTGGGACGACCAGCTGGCGTAGGGGTAGAGGCTGTTCAGGTGGGCCTTCGTCTTGCCCACGCCGTTGATCCCGCTCTCGTAGTTCGCCGCCATGTCGCTGCGCGAGCCGGCCAAGCCCATCAGGAAGCCCGAGCCGAAGCGGTAGTCCAGGCCCAGGTAGGCCGAGCGGGTGCGGCCGTCCATGGCGAAGTCGTCTTCGGGACGGCCCTCGAACTCGCCCACGTTGGCTTGGCCCCACAGCGTCCAGCCGGCCTGGGAGGCCGTCTGCGCCGGGGACGCGCTGGGCAAGCCGGCGTCGGTGCCGTCACCCTCCGCGACGGCGGCGCCTTGCCCGTCGGGCGAGCCGCCGAAGGAGAGCTGGAACGAGCTCCGGGAGCGGAGGTCGCGGCCCGTCAGCGGGCTGAAGGCGATGCCGCCGCGTTCGCGCTCGGCGGGCAGCGCGTCCTCTTCCCGCTGGCCCTGGTACGAGCCGCCCAAGCCGAGGGCGCCGTGCGGAGCGCCGCCCATGTCCGCCGTGGCGTCGCCAAAGAGAAGCGCCGCCAAGTCCAGTGTCCCGCCCGGGATGCCGCCGGGTCCCGAACCGGCGACGCCCGGGTGGGTGATCTGGAGCCCCAGCAGCCCCGTTGCGTCCCGCACCAGCGACTCGAGGCCGCAGCGGCCGCCCGAGACGCCCCCGCCCAAACCCGCGCCGGCGTGGGCCGAGGCCGTGCTGGCCTGGTCCGAGCCGCCTTGGTCTTGGCCTGAGCCGCCCTGGCGCGAACCGTCTTGGCCTGAGCCGCCATGGCCTTGGTCCGCACCGCCTTGGTCCGAACCGTCCTGGCCTGGGCCGCCCTGGCCCGGGGCCGAGGCACCCTGGCCTTGGTCCGCACCGCCTTGGCCCGCGTCCGCGACGCCAGCCGCTCCACCGTCCCCGACCGCTCGGGACGAGGATGTGCCGCTGGACGCGACGCCCGAGCCGCGGCCGCCGCCGAACGCGACGCAGCTCAGCGAACGCCCGCCCAGCTGCACGTGCGAACGGCCCAGCGAACCCGACGACTCCAGACCCAACCGACCGCCGATCGCATCGACCGTCTCCGTCCCCAGCGACCGACCGAACGCCGCCAGCGTCAGCTTCAGCGCACGCGCCCGATCCGAACGCGACGCCGACACCGTCACGCTCGCCTGCTGCGTCGCCGTCAGCCCGCCCGCATCGGTCGCCGTCACCGTCACCACCGCCGCGCCGATCCCCTGCGGCGCCACCGACAGCCGCCCCGCGCCCGACACCGACGCGGCCGCCACGTCCGGCAACGACGACACCACCACGTAGCTCAGCGCGTCGCCGTCCGGGTCCCGGAAGTACTCGCCCAGACCCACCTCCCACGGCGCACCGCCCACCTCCAGCACCGGCGGCGACAGCGAGCCCACCGCCTCCGGACCCTCGTTCACGTCCAGCAGCGTCACCACGACCGCCGCCTCGGCCGTCAGTCCGCCCGCGTCCGTGACGCGCACCACCAGCGCGAACTCCGGCGGACCGTCCTCGTAGTCTTCGCCGGCGCCCACGTAGCGCACCACCCCGCTCGCGCCGTTCACATCGAACCGACCCGCGTCGCCCTGCGCCAAGGTGTATGTCAGCGCGTCGCCGCGGTCCGGGTCCGTCGCCTCGACCCGTCCCAGCTCCCGAGGCCCGCGCACGTTCTCCGCCAGATCGAACGCATATGCGGAGTCCACGAACGCAGGCGCCTCGTTCACGTCCAGCAACAGCACCCTCACCTTCGCCACCGCCGCCAACCCCGCACGGTCCGTCGCCACCACCTCGAACTCCCAGCCCTCTGGACCTGTCTCCGCGTCCTCGCCAGCGCCCACGTACCGCACCACGCCGCTCGACTCGCCCACGTCGAACAGCGCCGCGCGCGCGCCGCTCAAGCTGTAGCGCAGCGTGTCGCCCGCGTCCACGTCCGTTGCCTCGACCGTGCCCAGCTCCACCGGGCCCGCCATGTGCTCCGCCAACTCCCACTCCCAGATCGACTCCACGAACACCGGGCCCTCGTTCCGGTCCTCGAGCGTCACGACGACACGCGCCCGCGCTGTCAGGCCGCCTCGGTCCGTCGCCGTCACCTCCAGCTCCCAGCTGCCCGGGCCCGTCTCCGCGTCCTCGCCTGCGCCCACGTACTGCACCGCACCGCTCGTCGCGTTCACCTTGAACCGCTCGGCGTCGCCCGCCGTCAGCGCGTACGACAGCCAGTCGCCGCCGTCCGGGTCCGTCGCCCGAACCTCGCCCAGCAGCAGCGGACCACGAGCGTTCTCCGCCAGATCGAAGGCGTACGCAGAGTCGGCGAACGCTGGCCCCTCGTTCACGTTCGTCAGCGCCACCGCCACCACCGCCTTGGCGCTCGCGCCCGCCAGGTCCGTCGCCGTGACTTCCAGCTCCCACGACTTCGGCCCCGCGCCCTCGTAGTCCTCGCCCGAGCCCACGTACTGCACCTCGCCCGTCGCGCCGTCCACCTCGAACCGATCGGCGTCGCCCGCCACCAGCCGGTACGTCAGCGTGTCCCCTTCGTCCAGGTCCACCGCCTCCGCCACGCCCAGCGCCAGCGGCCCGGCAACGTTCTCCGCCATGGCGAAGGCGTACCGCTCCGCCGTGAACACCGGCGCGTCGTTCACGTTCACCAGCCGCACCGTCACCGTCGCGTCGCCCGTCCGCTCCCCGTCGTCCGCCGTCGCGCGCACGATCATCACGAACTCCGAACGCGCCTCCGCGTCTTCGCCGCTGCCCACGTACCGCACCTCGCCGGTGCGAGCGTCCACCTCGAAGAGGCCCTCGTCGCCCGCCGCCAGCGAGTACGCCACCTCGCCGCCGAAGGGGTCCGTCGCGCTCACCGTCCCCACCACCACCGGCCCCGCCACATCCTCCGTCAGCTCGAACTCGTACTCCGCTCGACCGAACACCGGGTCCGTTCCGCCCGCCCCGTTCACCTGGTGTTCCTCCAGGTTCTCCACCGCGTAGCTGCCCAGGTCCAACACCGCCGCCGTCGTGCCGCCCGCGATCCGCAGCGCGCCGCCTGCCGCAGTCAGCGCGTCGGCCGGGATGCTGATCCCGTCCTCGTCCCGGTCCGCGGGCTGAACCACGTACTCGAACACCAGCACCGGCGTGCCCGAACCCGACACGTAGCTCGCGTGCCGCACCGCCGTCCCGATCTCGATCGCCAGGCGCACCGGAGCCGTCGCAGCCGACATGTGGCCTGCCTGCTGCGGCGCCCCCGCCACCTCCACTGGACGGCTGAACGTCACCGCCACCCGGATCACGCTGCGCGGACCGTACAGTCCGTTCGCTCCCGGCGTGCTCATCACCGTCATCCCCACCACCACCGGCACAACCTCGACCGTGCCGTCCACCTTGTCGTTCGCGGCCGCCGCGATCGCGTGGCTGCCCAACGCCAGCACCGCCGGACGAACGCCGTCCGCCGTGTTCACGATCGTCGCGCCGTTCAGCGTCAGCGCGGTTGCCGCCACGCCCACGCCGTCGGCATCGGCGTCGACGCCGCCCGTCCCGCTCCCGCCACTGCCCGCGCCCTGCACGCGGTACGCAAACGACAGCGTCGCCGTGCCGCTGCCGCTGGCGTAGTTCGCCTGCCGCGTCGCCGTGCCCACCGTCAGCGCCAACTGCGGTGCGCCCGTCACCGTCACCGCCCGGTCGAACGTCACCTCCACCTCGATCCGCTCGCCCAAGCCGTAGGTGTCCCCGCTCTCGGGCGTGCTCGACACCGCGACACCCGTCACCGACGCGCCCGCCAGCGTGCCGTCCACCTTGTGGCCCGCAGCCGCGCTCAACGCGTGGCTGTCCAGTCCCAACGCCGCTGTCGTCGTGCCGTTGCGGGCGTCGGCGATCGTCCCGCTGTTCAGCGCCAACGCGCTCGCGCCGACTTCGATCCCGTCGGTGTCGGCGTCCGCCTGCACCACCGTGTAGCGGAACGTCAGCGTGTACGTGCCCGTCCCGCTCGCGTAGCCCGCCTGCCGCGTCGCAGCGCCCACCGTCAGCGCCACCTGCGGCGTGCCCGTCACGGTCACGCGACGGTTGAACGTCACCTGCACCTCGATCTGCTCGTCGCGACCGTACGTCGTCGCCACCGCCGGCGAGCTCGTCAGCGACACGCCGCTCACCGACGCCGCCGTGAACGTCCCGCCCGCAACCTTGTGCCCCGCGCTGTTCGTCACCGCGTGGGCGCCCAGCCCCAGAACGGCGTCCACCGTCCCGCCCGCCACGTCGATCGTACCGCCGTTGAGCGCCAACGCGCTTGCGCCGATGCTCAGCCCGTCCGCGTCCGCGTCCGCCGTCACCACCACGTACCGGAACACCAACGACGCCGTGCCCGTGCCGCTTGCGTAGCTCGCCTGCTTCGTCCCAGCACCGATCGTCAGCGCCAGCTGCGGCGTGCCCGTCACCGCCACAGCCTTGTTGAACGTCACCGTCGCAACCACCGTGTCGCCACGCTCGAAGGTGTCGCCGACTGGCGGCGACGCAATCGTCACGCCGCTCACTCCCGGCGGGCCCTGGTTCCCGTCCACACGATGGGCCGCGTCGTTCGATATCGCGTGGCTGCCCAGCCCCAGGCTCGCTGCCGTCGTGCCGTCGCGGGCGTCGGCAATCGTACCGCCGTTCAGCGTCAAAGCGCTCGCGCCCACGCTCAACCCGTTCGCGTCCGCGTCCCCAGCCACCACCTCGTACCGGAACGCCAGCTGCCGGCCCGCGGTCACCGAGACGTACGCCGCTTGGCGGGTCCGGCTCCCGATCGTCAGCGCCAGCTGTGGCGCGCCCGTCACCGTCACGGTGCGGTTGAACGTCACCTCCACCTCGATCTGCTCGCTCAACCCGTACGTGCTGCCGCCCGCCGGGCTGCTCTGGATCGACACCTCGCTCACCGACGACGCCGTGAACGTCCCGCCCGCCACGCGGCGCGCGCGGTCGTTGCTGATCGCATGGTGCGCCAAGCTCAGCAAGGCGTCCGTCGTCCCGCCCGCCACGTCGATCGTCCCGCCGTTCAGCGCCAAGGCGCTAGCGCCGATGCTGATTCCGTCGCCGTCCGCGTCCGCCTGCGCCACCACGTACCGGAACACCAGCACCGTCGTGCCCGTCCCCGATGCGTAGCCGGCCTGCCGCGTCTGCGAACCGACCCCCAGCGCCAGCTGCGGCGTCCCCGTCACGTCCACCGCCTTGTTGAACGTCACCGTCGCAACCACCGTGTCGCCCCGCTCGAACGTCGTGCCCACCGGCGGCGCATCCACCGACAAGCCCACGACGCCCGGCGGCCCCAAGCTGCCGTTCACCTTGTGCGCCGCAGCGTTCGACACTGCGTTCGCGCCCAGGCCCAGCGCCGCGGCCGCAGCGCCCGGACGCACATCGTTGATGGCTCCGCCGTTCAGCGTCAGCGCGCTCGCGCCGATGCTGATCCCGTCGGTGTCGGCGTCCGCCGGACGGACTGCGTAGCCGAACACCAGCGTGTCCGCCTTGCTCGTCGCCGACTCGTAGTCCGCCTGCCGCGTGACCGTGCCGATCGTCAGCGCGAGACGCGGCGAGCCCGTCACTGCCACAGGACGGCCGAACGCCACCTTCACTTCGATCGACTCGCCCAGCTGGTACGTGCTCGCGCTCGCCGGCGTGCTCGACACCGTCACCGCGCTCACCGCCGGCGTCGTGAACGTGCCGCCCGCAACCTTGTGGCCCCCGCTGTTCGTCACCGCGCTCGTGCCCAGGCCCAGCGTCGCGTCCAGCGTGCCGCCCGCAACCCGGATCGTCCCGCCGTTCAGCGCCAACGCGCTCGCGCCGATGCTGATCCCGTCCGCGTCCGTGTCGCCGCTCGCCACCACGTAGCGGAACACCAGCGTGTCCGTCCCTGTCCCGCTCGCGTAGCTCGCCTGCCTAGTCGCGCTCCCGATCGTCAGCGCCAGCCGCGGAGTCCCCGTCACGTCCACCGACCGGTTGAACACCAGCGACACCTCGATCGTCTCGCCCCGCTCGAAGGTGTCGCCCACCGTCGGCGCACTGATCGACAGCGCCGTCACGCCCGGCGGCCCGCGGCTGCCGTCCACCTTGTGCGCAGCAGCGTTCGCGACCGCGTTGCTCCCCAGACCCAGGCTCGCCGCCGTCGAACCGTCGCGCGCGTCGGCGATCGTACCGCCGTTCAGCGCCAACGCGCTCGCGGCGATGCTCAACCCGTCGCTGTCCGCGTCCGCCGCCTGCACCGTGTAGCCGAACGCCAGCGTCGTCGTGCCGCTCCCGCTCGCGTACGCCGCCTGCCGCGTCTGCGAACCGATCCCCAGCGCCAGCTGCGGCACACCCGTCACCGTCACCGGGCGCGTGAACGACACCTCGACCTCGATCCGCTCCGTCCGTCCGTAGATGCTGTCGCTCGACGGACTGCTCGTGATCGCCACGCCGCTCACCGCAGACGCCGTGAACGTGCCGCCCGCCACCTTGTGGCCCGTGCTGTTCGCCACCGCGCTCGCGCCCAGTCCCAGCACCGCGTCCGTCGTCGTGGCCAACCGCCGGACCGTGCCGCCGTTCAGGGCCAGAGCGCTCGCCCCGATGCTGATCCCGTCCGCGTCCACGTCCGCAGCCGCCACCACGTACTGGAACACCAGCGTGTCCGTGCCCGTGCCCGCAGCGTAGCTCGCCTGCTTCGTCGCGCTCCCGATCCCCAAAGCCAGCTGCGGCGTCCCCGTCACCGCCACCGTCTTGTTGAACGCAACCTTGACCTCGATCGTCTCGCCTCGCTCGAACGTGTCGCCCACATGAGGCGAACCGATCAACAACCCCGTCACGCCCGGCGGCCCCTGCGCGCCGTCCACCTTGTGCGCAGCCGCGTTCGTGATCGCGCTGGAACCCAAGCCCAGGCTCGCAGCCGTCGAACCGTCCCGCGCGTCGGCGATTGTTCCGCCGTTCAGCGCCAGTGCGCTCGTGCCGACGCTCAACCCGTCGCTGTCCGCGTCCGCAGCCACCACCATGTAACTGAACGTCAGCGTCTTCGTGCCTGTCCCGCTCGCGTACTCCGCTTGGCGCGTCCGGGTCCCCACCGTCAGCGCCAGCTGTGGCGTGCCCGTCACGTTCACCGGCCGCACGAACGTCACCTCGACCTCGATCTCCTCGCCCAACCCGTAGGTGTCGCCGCTCGACGGAGTGCTCGTGATCGCCACGCCACTCACCGACGACGCCGTGAACGTCCCGCCCGCCACCTTGTGCCCCGTGCTGTTCGATATCGCGTGCGTGCCCAGCCCCAAAGTCGCGTCCAGCGTGCCGCCCGACAGCCGGATCGTGCCGCTGTTCAGCGCCAACGCGCTCGTCCCGATGCTCAATCCGTTCGCGTCCACATCCGCAGTCACCACCGTGTACTGGAACACCAGCGCCGTCGTGCCGCTCCCGCTCGCGTAGCTCGCCTGACGGGTCTGCGTACCGATCCCCAGCCCCAGCTGCGGCGTCCCCGTCACGTCCACCGCACGGTTGAACGTCAACGTCGCCGCAATCACGTCGCCCCGCTCGAACGTGTCGCCGGTCGGCGGCGACGCGACGACCAAGCCCGTCACGCCCGGCGGTCCTTGGTTGCCGTCCACCTTGTGCGCCGCGGCGTTCGCAATCGCGTTCGACCCCAAGCCCAGCCCGGCCGCCTCGCTCGCGTCACGAGCGTCCGCAATCGTTCCGCCGTTCAGCGCCAATGCGCTCGCGCCGATGCTGATCCCGTTCGCGTCCGCGTCCGCAGCCGCCACCGTGTAGCCGAACGTCAGCGTCGTCGTGCCGCTGCCGCTCGCGTAGTTCGCCTGCCGCGTCTGCGAACCAATCGTCAGCGCGACCTGCGGCGTCCCCGTCACCGCTACGCGCCGGTCGAACGTCACCTCGACCTCGATCCGCTCCGTCCGACCGTACGTGCTGTCGCTCGCCGGAGCGCTCGATATCGACACGCCGCTCGCCGACGCCGCCGTGAACGTCCCGCCCGCGACTCGGCGCGCGCCGTCGTTGCTGATTGCATGATGCGCCAAGCTCAGCAGCGCGTCCGTCGTACCGCCCGACACGTCGATCGTCCCGCCGTTCAGCGCCAGCGCGCTCGCGCCGATGCTCAACCCGTCTGCGTCCGCGTCCGCCTGCACCACCACGTACTGGAACACCAGCGCCGTCGTCCCCGTCCCCGACGCGTAGCCCGCCTGCCGCGTCTGCGTCCCAATCGACAACGCCAGCTGCGGCGTGCCCGTGACCGCCACCGCCTTGTTGAACGTCACCGTCGCCGCCACCGTGTCGCCCCGCTCGAACGTCGTGCCCACCGGCGGCGCAGCTACAGACAAACCCACCACGCCCGGCGGCCCCAAGCTGCCGTTCACCTTGTGCGACGCCGCGTTCGACACTGCGTTCGCGCCCAGGCCCAGCGCAGCAGCAGTCGCGCCCGGACGCACGTCGTTGATGGCTCCACCGTTCAGCGTCAGCGCGCTCGCGCCGATGCTGATCCCGTCGGTGTCCGCGTCCGCCGGACGGATCGCGTAGCCGAACACCAGCGTGTCCGCCTTGCTCGTCGCCGACTCGTAGCTCGCCTGCCGCGTGACCGTGCCGATCGTCAGCGCCAGACGCGGCGAACCCGTCACCGCCACAGGACGACCGAACGCCACCTTCACCTCGATCGACTCGCCCAGCTGGTACGTGCTCGCGCTCGCCGGCGTGCTCGACACCGTCACCGCAGTCACTGCCGGCGTCGTGAACGTCCCGCCCGCAACCTTGTGGCCCGCGCTGTTCGTCACCGCGCTCGCGCCCAGGCCCAGCGTCGCGTCCAGCATCCCGCCCGCGACCCGGATCGTCCCGCCGTTCAGCGCCAACGCGCTCGCGCCGATGCTCAACCCGTCCGAGTCCGCGTCGCCGCTCGCCACCACGTACCGGAACACCAACGTGTCCGTGCCCGTCCCGCTCGCGTAGCTGGCCTGCCGTGTCGCGCTCCCGATCGTCAGCGCCAGACGCGGCGTGCCCGTCACGTCCACCGCACGGTTGAAGCCCATCGACACATCGATCGTCTCGCCACGCTCGAAGGTGTCGCCCACCGTCGGCGCACTGATCGACAGCCCTGTCACGCCCGGCGGTCCCCGGCTGCCGTCCACCTTGTGCGACGCTGCGTTCGCGATCGCGTTGCTCCCCAGTCCCAGGCTCGCTGCCGTCGTGCCGTCGCGCGCGTCGGCGATCGTACCGCCGTTCAACGCCAGCGCGCTCGCCCCGATGCTGAGCCCCGTCGAGTCGACATCCGCCGATGCCACCGTGTAGCCGAATACCAGCGTCGTCGTGCCGCTCCCGCTTGCGTACGCCGCCTGTCGCGTCTGCGTGCCGATCCCCAGGGCCAGCTGCGGCGGGCCCGTCACCGTCACCGGGCGCGTGAACGTCACCTCGACCTCGATCCGCTCCGTTCGACCGTACGTGCTGTCGCTCGACGGCTCGCTCGTGATCGTCACGCCGCTCACCGCAGACGCCGTGAACGTCCCGCCCGCCACCTTGTGGCCCGTGCTGCGGATCACCGCGTGGCTGCCCAGCCCCAGCACCGCGTCCGTCGCCGTGCCCGACCGACGGATCGTACCACCGTTCAGCCGCAAATCGGACGCGCCGATGCCCAACCCGTCCGCATCCGCGTCCGCAGCCACCACCACGTACCGGAACACCAGCGTGTCCGTCCCCGTCCCGCTCGCGTAGTCCGCCTGCTTCGAGCCGCTCGAGAACCGCAGCTGCAGCTGCGGCGTCCCCGTCACCGCCACCGCCTTGTTGAACGCGACCTTGACCTCGATCGTCTCGCCTCGCTCGAACGTGTCGCCCACATGAGGCGCACCGATCAACAACCCCGTCACACCCGGCGGACCCTGCGCGCCGTCCACCTTGTGCGCAGCCGCGTTCGCGATCGCGCTGGAACCCAAGCCCAGGCTCGCAGCCGTCGAACCGTCACGAGCGTCGTTGATCGTGCCGCTGTTCAACGCCAACGCGCTCGCGCCGACGCTGACGCCGTCGCTGTCCGCATCCCCAGCCACCACCTCGTAGCTGAACGTCAGCGTCTTCGTCCCCGTCCCGCTCGCGTAGTCCGCCTGCCGCGTCGCAGCCCCCACCGTCAGCGCCACCTGCGGCAGGCCCGTCACGTTCACCGGCCGCACGAACGTCACCTCGACCTCGATCTCCTCGCCCAGACCGTACGTGTCCCCGCTCGACGGAGCGCTCGAGATCGTCACGCCGCTCACCGACGACGCCGTGAACGTCCCGCCCGCTACCTTGTGCCCCGTGCTGTTCGATATCGCGTGCGTGCCCAGTCCCAAAGTCGCGTCCAGCGTGCCGCCCGACAGCCGGATCGTGCCGCTGTTCAACGCCAACGCGCCCGTCCCGATGCTCAACCCGTCCGCGTCCGCGTCCGCAGTCACCACCGTGTACTGGAACACCAGCGCCGTCGTGCCGCTCCCGCTCGCGTAGCTCGCCTGACGGGTCTGCGCACCGATCGCCAGCGCCAGCTGCGGCGTACCCGTCACCGCCACCGCACGGTTGAACGTCAACGTCGCCGCAATCACGTCGCCACGCTCGAACATGTCGCCCACGGGCGGCGACGCGAGGACCAAGCCGATCACCCCCGGCGGTCCCTGGTTGCCGTCCACCTTGTGCGACGCAGCGTTCGCAATCGCGTTCGACCCCAGACCCAGCCCCGCCGCCTCGCTCGCGTCGCGAGCGTCCGCAATCGTTCCGCCGTTCAGCGCCAATGCGCTCGCCCCGATGCTGATCCCGTTCGCGTCCGCGTCCGCAGCCACCACCGTGTAGCCGAACGTCAGCCCCTTCGTCCCCGTCCCGCTCGCATACGACGCCTGCCGCGTCTGCGAACCAATCGTCAGCGCCAGCTGCGGCGTGCCCGTCACCGCCACGCGCCGGTCGAACGTCACCTCGACCTCAATCCGCTCCGTCCGACCGTACGTGCTGTCGCTCGCCGGGCTGCTCGTGATCGCCACGCCGCTCGCCGTCGCCGCCGTAAACGTCCCGCCCGCGACTCGGCGCGCGCCGTCGTTGCTGATCGCATGGTGCGCCAAGCTCAGCAAAGCGTCCGTCGTCCCGCCCGCCACGTCGATCGTCCCGCCGTTCAACGCCAGCGCGCTCGCGCCGATGCTCAACCCGTCCGAGTCCGCGTCCGCCTGCACCACCACGTAACGGAACACCAGCGCGGTCGTGCCCGTCCCCGAAGCGTAACTCGCCTGCCGTGTCTGCGAACCGATTCCCAACGCCAGCCGCGGCGTGCCCGTCACGTCCACCGCCTTGTTGAACGTCACCGTCGCCGCCACCGTGTCGCCACGCTCGAACGTCGTGCCCACCGGCGGCGAAGCCACCGACAAGCCCACCACGCCCGGCGGCCCCAGGCTGCCGTTCACCTTGTGCGCCGCAGCGTTCGACACTGCGTTCGCGCCCAGGCCCAGTGCCGCAGCGGTCGAGCCCGGACGCACGTCGTTGATGGCTCCGCCGTTCAGCGTCAGCGCGCTCGCGCCGATGCTGATCCCGTCCGCGTCCGCGTCCGCCGGACGGACCGCGTAGCCGAACACCAGCGTGTCCGCCGTGCTGGAAGCGGCCATGTAGCTGGCCTGCCGCGTCTGCGAACCGATCGTCAGCGCCAGACGCGGCGAGCCCGTCACCGCCACAGGACGGCCGAACGCCACCTTCACCTCGATCGACTCGCCCAGCTGGTACGTGCTCGCGCTCGCCGGCGTGCTCGAGACCGTCACGCCGCTCACCGCCGGCGTCGTGAACGTCCCGCCCGCAACCTTGTGACTCCCGCTGTTCGTCACCGCGCTCGCGCCCAGCCCCAGCGTTGCGTCCAACGTCCCGCCCGCGACCCGGATCGTCCCGCCGTTCAGCGCCAAAGCGCTCGCGCCGATGCTCAACCCGTCCGCGTCCGCGTCGCCGCTCGTCACCACGTAGCGGAACACCAGCGTGTCCGTGCCCGTCCCGCTGGCGTAGATCGCCTGGCGCGTCGCGCTCCCAATCGTCAGCGCCAGCCGCGGCGTACCCGTCACGTCCACCGACCGGTTGAACAGCAGCGACACCTCGATCGTCTCGCCGCGCTCGAAGGTGTCGCCCACCGTCGGCGCACTGATCGACAGCCCCGTCACCCCCGGCGGCCCGCGGCTGCCGTCCACCTTGTGCGCAGCAGCGTTCGCAATCGCGTTGCTCCCCAGTCCCAGGCTCGCCGCCGTCGCGCCGTCGCGTGCGTCGGCGATCGCACCGCTGTTCAGCGTCAGCGCGCTCGCGCCGATGCCGATGCCCGTCGAGTCTGCGTCCGCCGCTGCCACCGTGTAGCGGAACGCCAGCGTCGCCGTGCCCGTGCCGCGCGCGTACTCCGCCTGCCGCGTCTGCGCCCCAATCGTCAACGCCAGATGCGGCGTACCCGTCACCGCCACCCTGCGGTTGAACGTCACCTCCACCTCGATCCGCTCCGTGCGACCGTACGTGCTGTCGCTCGCCGGAGCGCTCGTGATCGCCACCCCGCTCACCGACGCCGCCGTGAACGTGCCGCCCGCGACTTTGTGGCCCGTGTTGTTCGACACCGCGCTCGCGCCCAGCCCCAGCAGCGCGTCCGTCGTACCGCCCGCCACGTCGATCGTCCCGCCGTTCAGCGCCAGCGCGCTCGCGCCGATGCTCAACCCGTCCGCGTCCGCATCGCCACTCGCCACCACGTAGCGGAAGACCAGTGACGCCGTGCCCGTGCCCGCAGCGTAACTCGCCTGCCGCGTCGCAGCGCCGATCGTCAGCGCCAGCTGCGGCGTCCCCGTCACGTCCACCGCCTTGTTGAACGTCACCGTCACCGCAACCGTGTCGCCCCGCTCGAAGGTGTCGCCCACCACCGGCGAAGCGATCGACAGCGCGGTCACCCCCGGCGGCCCCTGCGCGCCGTCCACCTTGTGCGACGCCGCGTTGGCGATCGCGCTGGACCCCAGGCCCAGGCTCGCCGCCGTCGAGCCGTCGCGCGCGTCGACGATCGTCCCGCCGTTGAGCGCCAGCGCGCTCGCGCCGATGCTCAACCCGTCGCTGTCGGCGTCGGACGCCGCCACCGTGTAGCTGAACGCCAGCGTCTTCGTGCCGGTGCCGGAGCCGTAGTCCGCCTGCACCGTGTCGGTCCCGACGCCCAGCGCCAGCTGCGGCGTGCCCGTCACGCTCACCGGCCGCACGAACGTCACCTCGACCTCGATCTCCTCGCCCAGACCGTAGGTGTCCCCGCTCGACGGAGCGCTCGATATCGTCACGCCGCTCACCGACGCCGCCGTGAACGTCCCGCCCGCAACCTTGTGCCCCGTGCTGTTCGATATCGCGTGCGTGCCCAGCCCCAGGGTCGCGTCCAGCGTGCCGCCCGACAGACGGATCGTCCCGCTGTTCAACGCCAGCGCGCTCGTCCCGATGCTCAGCCCGTCCGCGTCCGCGTCCGCCTGCACCACCGTGTACTGGAATACCAGCGACGTCGTGCCGCTCCCGCTCGCGTAGCTCGCCTGACGGGTCTGCGTACCGATCCCCAGCGCCAGCTGCGGCGTACCCGTCACGTCCACCGCACGGTTGAACGTCACTGTCGCCGCAATCACGTCGCCACGCTCGAACGTGTCGCCCGTCGGAGGCGACGCGACGACCAAGCCGCTCACGCCCGGCGGTCCCTGGTTGCCGTCCACCTTGTGCGCCGCGGCGTTTGCGATCGCGTTCGACCCCAGGCCCAGCCCCGCCGCCTCGCTCGCGTCACGAGCGTCCGCAATCGTCCCGCCGTTCAGCCCCAACGCGCTCGCGCCGATGCTGATCCCGTTCGCATCCGCGTCCGCAGCCGCCACCGTGTAGCCGAACGTCAGCGTCGTCGTGCCCGTCCCGCTCGCGTAGTCCGCCTGCCGCGTCTGCGAACCAATCGTCAGCGCGACCTGCGGCGTGCCCGTCACCGCCACGCGCCGGTCGAACGTCACCTCGACCTCGATCCGCTCCGTCCGACCGTACGTGCTGTCGCTCGCCGGAGCGCTCGTGATCGCCACGCCGCTCGCCGACGCCGCCGTCAACGTCCCGCCCGCCACGCGGCGCGTGCCGTCGTTGCTGATCGCGTGATGCGCCAAGCTCAGCAAGGCGTCCGTCGTCCCGCCCGCCACGTCGATCGTCCCGCTGTTCAGCGCCAGCGCGCTCGCGCCGATGCTCAACCCGTCGGCGTCCGCGTCCGCCTGCACCACCACGTACCGGAACACCAGCGCCGTCGTCCCCGTCCCCGACGCGTAGCTGGCTTGCCGCGTCTGCGAACCGATCGACAACGCCAGCTGCGGCGTGCCCGTCACGTCCACCGCCTTGTTGAACGTCACCGTCGCCGCCACCGTGTCGCCCCGCTCGAACGTGGCGCCCACCAGAGGCGCAGCCACCGACAGCCCCACGACGCCCGGCGGCCCCAAGCTGCCGTTCACCTTGTGCGCCGCCGCGTTCGTCACCGCGCTCGCGCCCAGACCCAGCGCAGCTGCCGCAGCGCCCGGACGCACGTCCGCAATCGTCCCGCCGTTCAGCGCCAACGCGCTCGCGCCGATGCTGATCCCGTCCGCGTCCGCGTCCACCGGACGGACCGCGTAGGCGAACACCAGCGTGTCCGCCTTGCTGGAAGCGGCCATGTAGCTGGCCTGCCGGGTCTGCGTCCCGATCGTCAGCGCCAGCTGCGGCGAGCCCGTCACTGCCACCGGTCGGCCGAACGCCACCTTCACCTCGATCGACTCGCCCAGCTGGTACGTGCTCGCGCTCGCCGGCGTGCTCGACACCGTCACCGCGCTCACTGCCGGCGTCGTGAACGTCCCGCCCGCAACCTTGTGGCCCGTGCTGTTCACCACCGCGCTCGCGCCCATGCCCAAGGTCGCGTCCAGCGTCCCGCCCGCAACCCGGATCGTGCCGCCGTTCAGCGCCAAAGCGCTCGCGCCGATGCTGATCCCGTCCGCGTCCGCGTCGCCGCTCGCCACCACGTACCGGAACACAAGCGTGTCCGTCCCCGTCCCGATCGCGTAACTCGCCTGCCTAGTCGCGCTCCCGATTCCCAGAGCCAGCCGCGGCGTGCCCGTCACGTCCACCGCGCGGTTGAACAGCAGCGACACCTCGATCGTCTCGCCCCGCTCGAAGGTGTCGCCCACCGTTGGCGCACTGATCGACAGCGCCGTCACGCCCGGCGGACCGCGGCTGCCGTCCACCTTGTGCGCAGCAGCGTTCGCGATCGCGTTCGTCCCCAGTCCCAGGCTCGCAGCCGTCGCGCCGTCGCGCGCGTCGGCGATCGCACCGCCGTTCAGCGTCAGCGCGCTCGCGCCGATGCCGATCCCCGTCGAGTCTGCGTCCGCCGCTGCCACCGTGTAGCGGAACGCCAGCGTCGTCGTGCCGCTCCCGCTCGCGTACGCCGCCTGCCGTGTTTGGCTCCCGATCGTCAGCGCCACCTGCGGCGTACCCGTCACCGCCACCCTACGGTTGAACGCCACCTCCACCTCGATCCGCTCCGTGCGACCGTACGTGCTGTCGCTCGCCGGAGCGCTCGTGATCGCGACCCCGCTCACCGACGCCGCCGTGAAGGTGCCGCCCGCAACCTTGTGGCCCGTGCTGTTCGCCACCGCGCTCGCGCCCAGCCCCAGCAGCGCGTCCGTCGTCCCGCCCGCCACGTCGATCGTCCCGCCGTTCAGCGACAGCGCGCCCGCGCCGATGCTCAACCCGTCGGCGTCCGCGTCGCCGCTCGCCACCACGTAGCGGAAGACCAGCGACGCCGTCCCCGTGCCGCCCGCGTACGACGCCTGCCGCGTCGCAGAGCCGATCGTCAGCGCCAGCTGCGGCGTGCCCGTCACGTCCACCGCCTTGTTGAACGTGACCGTCGCCGCAACCGTGTCGCCCCGCTCGAAGGTGTCGCCCACCACGGGCGACGCGACCGACAGCGCGGTCACCCCCGGCGGCCCCTGCGCGCCGTCCACCTTGTGCGACGCCGCGTTCGCGATCGCGCTCGACCCCAGGCCCAGGCTCGCCGCCGTCGAGCCGTCGCGCGCATCCACGATCGTCCCGCCGTTCAGCGCCAAAGCGCTCGCGCCGATGCTGATCCCGTCGCTGTCGGCGTCGGACGCCGCGACCGTGTAGCTGAACGTCAGCGTCTTCGTGCCCGTGCCGGAGGCGTAGTCCGCCTGCACCGTGTCGGTCCCGACATCCAGCGCCAGCTGCGGCGTGCCCGTCACGCTCACCGGCCGCACGAACGACGCCTCGACCTCGATCTGCTCGCCCAGGCCGTAGGTGTCGCCGCTCGCCGGGCTGCTCGATATCGTCACGCCGCTCACCGACGACGCCGTGAACGTCCCGCCCGCAACCTTGTGGCCCGTGCTGTTGCTCACCGCGTGGCTGCCCAGCCCCAGCACCGCGTCCGTCGTCCCGCCCGCCACGTCGATCGTCCCGCCGTTCAGCGCCAACGCGCTCGCGCCGATGCTCAACCCGTCCGCGTCCGCGTCCGCCTGCACCACCACGTACTGGAACACCAGCGCCGCCGTCCCCGTGCCGCCCGCGTACGACGCCTGCCGCGTCTGCGTCCCGATCGTCAGCGCCAGCTGCGGCGTCCCCGTCACGTCCACCGCCTTGTTGAACGTCACCGTCGCCGCAACCGTGTCGCCACGCTCGAACGTGTCGCCGGTCGGCGGCGACGCAATCGACGCTCCGCTCACCCCCGGCGGCCCCCGACTGCCGTCCACGGCATGGCCCGCGGCGTCGACGATCGCGTTTCCGCCCAGCCCCAGGTTCGCCGCCGTCGATCCGTCGCGGGGGTCCACGATCGTCCCGCCGTTCAGCGCCAGCGCGCTTGCCCCGACGCTGATCCCGTTCGCGTCCGCGTCGCCCGCCGCCACCACGTAGCGGAACTCCAGCTCGCGGCTGCCCGACGCCGCCGAGTCGTACGCCGCCTGCCGCGTCTGGCTCCCGATCGTCAGCGCCAGCTGCGGCGCGCCCGTCGCCGTCACGTTGCGGTTGAACGTCACCGTCACATCGATCTGCTCGCCCAGCTCGTACGTGCTCCCGTCCGACGGAGTGCTCGTGATCCCCGCCCAGCTCACCGCCGGCGCCGTGAACGTGCCGCCCGCCACGCGGAAGCCTGCGGCGTTGCTGATCGCGAGGCGCTCCAGGCTCAGCAGCGCGTCGGCCGTGCCGCCCGCCACGTCGATCGTCCCGCCGTTGAGCGTCAGCGCGTTCGCGCCGATGCTGATCCCGTCGGCGTCCGCGTCCGACTGCACCACCACGTAGCGGAACTCCAGCTCCGTCGCGCCCGTCCCGCTCGCGTACGACGCCTGCCGCGTCGCGCTCCCGATCCCCAGCGCCAGCTGCGGCGTACCCGTCACGTCCACCGCCTTGTTGAACCGCACGCTTGCGATGATCGTGTCGCCCCGCTCGAAGGTCTGCGCCGACAGCGGCGCCGTGACCGCCAAGTGCGTCACCCCCGGCGGCCCCAGGCTGCCGTCCACCTTGTGCGCCGCCGCGTTGACGATCGCGTTCGACCCCAGGCCGAGGCTCGCCGCCGTCGCCCCCGCCCGCACATCGTTGATCGTCCCGCCGTTCAGCGCCAGCGCGCTCGACCCGATGCTGATCCCCGTCGTGTCCGCGTCCGCTGGACGGACCGCATACCCGAACACCAGCGTGTCCGCCTTGCTCGTCGCCGACTCCCAGCTCGCCTGCCGCGTCTGGCTCCCGATCGTCAGCGCCAGCTGCGGCGCGCCCGTCACCGTCACCGGGCGGCCGAACGCCACCTTCACCTCGATCCGCTCGCCCAGATGGTACGTGCTGTCGGCCGCCGGTGCGCTCGAGATCGTCACCGCGCTCACCGCCGGCGTCGTGAACGTCCCGCCCGCAACCTTGTGGCCCCCGCTGTTCGCGATCGCGTACGCGCCCAAGTCCAGCACCGCGTCCAACGCCTCGCCCGACGCCCTGATCGTCCCGCCGTTCAGCGTCAGCGCGCTCGCCGCGATGCTGATCCCGTCCGCGTCCGAGTCGCCGATCGCCACCACGTAGCGGAACACCAGCGTGTCCGTCCCCGTGCCGCTCGCGTACTCCGCCTGCCGCGTCGCTGCGCCGATCGCCAGCGCCAGCTGCGGCGCGCCCGTCACGTCGACCGCTCGGTGGAACACCAGCTCGACCTCGATCGTCTCGCCCCGCTCGAAGGTGTCGCCCACCGCAGGCGCCCCAATCGCCAAGCCCCTCGCCTCCGGCGCCCCCGTGGTGCGCGTCGGCGGTGGCGGCAGGCTGCCGTCCACCTTGTGCGCCGCGGCGTCCGACACGGCGTTCGACCCCAAGCCCAGGCTCGCCGCCGTCGTGCCGTCGCGAGCGTCCGCGATCGTCCCGCCGTTCAACCCCAGTGCGCTCGCGCCGATGCTGAGCCCCGTCGAGTCCGCGTCCGCCGCCACCACCTGGTACGCGAACGTCAGCGTCGCCGTGCCCGTGCCGTCGACGTACTCCGCCTGCCGCGTCAGCGTGTCGATCGCCAGCGCCAGCTGCGGCGTGCCCGTCACCGTCACACGGCGGTTGAACGAGACCTCGACCGCGATCTCCTCCGTCTCCGCATACGTGCTGTCGCTCGCCGGCGTGCTCGCAATCGTCACACCGCTCACCGACGCCGCCGTGAACGTCCCGCCCGCCACCTTGTGGCCCGTGCTGTTGCTCACCGCGTGACTGCCCAGCCCCAGCAAAGCGTCCGTCGTCCCGCCCGCCACGTCGATCATCCCGCCGTTCAGCGCCAAAGCGCTCGCGCCGATGCTCAACCCGTCCGCGTCCGCGTCGCCACTCGCCACCACGTACCGGAACACCAGCGACGCCGTGCCCGTCCCCGAAGCGTAGCTCGCCTGCTGCGTCGCCGAACCAATCCCCAGCGCCAGCCGCGGCGTGCCCGTCACGTCCACCGAGTCGGTGAACGTCACCGTCACCGCTATCGTGTCGCCGCGCTCGAACGTGTCGCCCACCACCGGCGAGGCAATCGACAACCCGCTCACGCCCGGCGGTCCCCGGGCCCCGTCCACCTTGTGCGCCGCCGCGTTTGCGATCGCATGGCTCCCCAACCCCAGCCCCGCCGCCGTCGCCCCGTCGCGTGCGTCGACGATCGTCCCGCCGTTCAGCCCGAGCGCGCTCGCGCCGATGCTGATCCCGTCCGAATCAGAGTCCGCAGCCTGCACCGCGTAACGGAACGTCAGCGTCTTCGTCCCGCTCCCGCTCGCGTACGCCGCCTGCCGCGTCTGCGAACCGATCCCCAGCGCCACCTGCGGCGTCCCCGTCACCGTCACCGGCCGCGCGAACGACACCTCCACCTCGATCCGCTCCGTGCGGACGTACGTGCTGTCGCTCCCAGGCACGCTCGCAATCGACACGCCGCTGACCGCCGCCGCCGTGAACGTCCCGCCCGCTACCTTGTGGCCCGCGCTGTTCGTCACCGCGTGCGCGCCCAGGTCCAGAACCGCGTCCGTCGTCGTGCCCGTCCGCCGGATCGTCCCGCCGTTCAGCGCCAAAGCGCTCGCCCCGACGCTCAACCCGTCCGCGTCCGCGTCCGCCGCCACCACCACGTACCGGAACACCAGCGACGCCGTGCCCGTCCCCGACGCGTAGCCCGCCTGCCGCGTCGCCGATCCAATCCCCAACGCCAGCTGCGGCGTGCCCGTCACCGCCACCGCCGCGTTGAACTCCACCGTCGCAACTATCGTGTCGCCGCGCTCGAACACGTCGCCCACCACCGGCGCGCCGATCGTCAACGCGCTTACGCTCGGCGCGCCCACGCCGCCGTTCACCTTGTGCGCCGCGTCGTTGCTGAACACGCTCGCCGACGTGCCCAGCCCCGCAGCCGACCCGCCGGCCCGCGCGTCGTTGATCGTCCCGCCGTTCAGCGTCAGCGCGCTCGCGCTCAAGCTGATCCCGTCCGCGTCCACGTCCGCAGCCGCCACCGCGTAGCGGAACCGCAACCGCTTCGTGCCGCTCCCGCTCGCGTACGACGCCTGCCGCGTCGCGCTCCCGATCCCCAGCGCCAGCTGCGGCGTGCCCGTCACCACCACTGCCCGCTGGAACAACACATCCAACTCGATCCGCTCGCCCAGCTTGTACGTGCTGTCGCTCGCCGGCACGCTCCGAACAACAACGTCTTCCACCGCCAGACCCGTGAACAGCGAGCCGTTCACCTGGTGACTCGAACTGTTCGTAATCGCGTGCGAACCCAGCCCCAGAACGGCGTCCATTGTCGTGCCCGCCGCCCGGATCGTACCGCCGTTCAGCGTCAAAGCGCTCGCCCCGATGCTGATCCCGTCGATGTCCCGGTCCGACTGCACCACTACGTACCGGAACACCAGCGTGTTCGTGCCCGTGCCCGACGCATACGCCGCCTGCCGCGTCTGCGAACCGATCCCCAGCGCCAGCCGCGGCGTGCCCGTCACGTCCACCGTCCTGCTGAACGACACACGGACATCGATCGCGTCGCCCCGCTCGTACTCCGCGTTGTACGGATCGTCGGCGAACGACACGCCGATCACCCCCGGCGTGCCCAGGCTCCCGTCCACCTTGTGCGCCGCCGCGTTGGACACCGCGTGAGCGCCCAGCCCCAGCGTCGCCGCCGTCGTGCCGTCGCGCGCGTCCGCGATCGTACCGCCGTTCAGCGCCAAAGCGCTCGCGCCGACGCTGAGCCCAGTCGAGTCGCGGTCCGTCCCCTGCACCGTGTACCGGAACGCCAACGTCGCCGTGCCCGTGCCGCTCGCGTACGACGCCTGCCGCGTCTGCGTCCCGATCGTCAGCGCCAGCTGCGGCGTGCCCGTCACCACCACCGGCCGCACGAACGTCACCTCCACTTCGATCCGCTCCGTCCGACCGTACGTGCTGTCGCTCGACGGCGTGCTCGCGATCGCCACCCCGCTCGGCGCCGGCCCCGTCAACGTCCCGCCCGCCACCTTGTGGCCCGTGCTGTTGCTCACCGCGTGACTGCCCAAGCCCAGCAAAGCGTCCGTCGTCTCGCCCGCCACGTCGATCGTCCCGCCGTTCAGCGACAGCGCGCTCGCGCCGATGCTGAGCCCGTCGGCGTCCGCGTCCGCCTGCACCACCACGTACCGGAACACCAGCGACGCCGTGCCCGTGCCCGAAGCGTACGCCGCCTGCCGCGTGACCGCGCCGATCGTCAGCGCCAGCTGCGGCGCGCCCGTCACGTCCACCGCCTTGTTGAACGTCACCGTCACGGCAATCGTGTCGGCGCGCTCGAAGGTGTCGCCCACCACCGGGTCGCCGATCGACACGCCTGTCACGCCCGCCGCGCCCTGGGCGCCGTCCACCTTGTGGGCAGCGGCGGCCGTGACGGCGTTCGCGCCCAGGCCCAGGCCGGCCGCCGTGCTCCCGTCGCGCGCGTCGGCGATCGCACCGCCGTTCAGCGTCAACGCGCTCGCGCCGATCCCGATCCCGTCGGAGTCCGCGTCCGCCACCGCCACGGCGTAGCGGAACGTCAAAACGGTCGTGCCCGTGCCCGACGCATACTCCGCCTGCCGCGTCTGCGCCCCGATCGTCAGCGCCAGCTGCGGCGTCCCCGTCACGCTCACGCGACGGCTGAACGTCGCTTGCACCTCGATCTGCTCGCCTAGACCGTACGTGCTGTCGGCGGCCGGGCTGCTGGTGATCGACATCCCGCTGACCGCCGCCGCCGTGAACGTCCCGCCCGCCACCTTGTGGCCCGAGCTGTTCGACAGCGTATGGGCGCCCAGGCTCAGGCTCGCGTTCGTGGTGTCGCCCGCCGCGTCGATCGTGCCACCGGCCAGGTGCAAAGCGCTCGCCGCGACGCTGAGCCCGTCGGCGTCCGCGTCGCCCGCCGCCACCACGTAGCGGAAGCGCAACGCCGTCGTGCCCGTGCCCGAGGCGTAGGACGCGGTGGGGGTCTGCGTTCCGATCGTCAGGAAGAGCCGCGGCGTTCCCGTCACGTCCACCGCCTTGTTGAACGTGACCGTCACCCAAATGGTGTCGCCCCGCTCGAAGGTGTCGCCCACCACCGGCGACGCAACGGCCACGCCGGCCACGCCCGGCGGACCCCTGGCGCTGTCCACCTTGTGAGCCGCCGCGGCGGCGATCGCGTTCGTGCCCAAGCCCAGGCCCGCCGCCGTGCTCCCGTCCCGGGCGTCGGCGATCGCACCCCCGTTCAGCGCCAGCGCGCTCGCGCCGATCCCGATCCCGTCGGAGTCCGAGTCCGCCGTCCCCACCGCGTAGCGGAACGTCAGCGTCGTCGTGCCCGTGCCGGAGGCGTAGGCCGCCTGCCGGGTCTGCGCGCCGATCGTCAGCGCCAGCTGCGGCGTCCCCGTCACGCTCACGCGGCGGTTGAACGCCACCTGCACCTCGATCTGCTCGCCAAAGCCGTAGGTGCTGTCGCTGGACGGGCTGCTCGTGATCGACACGCCGCTGACCGACGCCGCCGTGAACGTCCCGCCCGCCACCTTGTGCCCCGAGCTGTTCGACACCGCTCGGCTGCCCAAACCCAGAAGCGCATCCGTCGTCTCGCCCGCCACGTCGATCGTCCCGCCGTTCAGCGCCAAAGCGCCCGCCCCGATGCTGAGCCCGTCGGCGTCCGCGTCCGCCTGCACCACCACGTAGCGGAAGACCAGCGCCGCCGTGCCCGTGCCAGAAGCGTAGGACGCCTGGCGCGTCGCCGCGCCGATCCCCAGCGCCAGCTGCGGCGTCCCCGTCACGTCCACCGCCTTGTTGAACGTCACCGTCACGACGATCGTGTCGCCCCGCTCGAAGGCGTCGCCCACCGGCGGCGAGCCGATCGCCAGCGCCGTCACGCCCGCCGTGCCCTGGCTGCCGTCCACCTTGTGGGCCGCGGCGGCCGTGATCACGTGCGTGCCCAAGCCGTTGCTCGTCGCCGTCGTTCCGTCCCGCGCGTCGGAGATCGTCGCGCCCGACAGCGTGAGCGCGCGGGCAGGCAGGCCGATCCCGTCGGAATCCGAGTCCGATGCCTGCACCGTGTAGCGGAACGTGAGCGTCTTCGTGCCCGTGCCCGAGGCGTAGGACGCGTAGGGGGTCTGCGTCCCGATGTTCACCGCAAGCTTGAGGAGGTGCGTGCCCTGCACCACCACCGGGCGCGTGTACGTCACCTGCACCTCAATCACGTCGCCCAGCCCGTAGGTGCTGTCGGTGCCCGGAGGAGTGCTCGAGATCGTCACGCCGCTCACCGACGCCGCCGTGAAGGTGTTGCCCGCCACCTTGTGGCCCGAGCTGTTCGACACCGCGTGGGCGCCCAGGCCCAGCACCGCGTCCGTCGTCCCGCCCGCCTCGTCGATCGTCCCGCCGTTCAGCGCCAAAGCGCCCGCCCCGATGCTGAGCCCGTCCGCGTCCACGTCGCCACTCGCCACCACGTAGCGGAAGACCAGCGCCGTCGTCCCGGTCCCGCCGGCGTAAGAGGCCTGCTTCGTCGCCGTCCCGATCGTCAGCGCCAGCTGCGGCGTCCCCGTCACGTCCACCGCCTGGTCGAACGTCACCGTCACGGCAATCGTGTCGTGCCGCTCGAAGGCGTCGCCCACCACCGGCGACCCGACCGTCACGCCCGTCACCCCCGGCGGACCCTGGGAGCCGTCCACCTTGTGGGCCGCCGCCGCGGCGATCGCGTTCGCGCCCAGGCCCAGCGTCGCGTCGGCACCCACGCTGCTCCGAATCGTGCCGCCGTTCAGCGCCAGCGCGCTCGCGCCGACGGCGATCCCGTCCGAGTCCGAGTCCGCCGCCGTCACCACGTAGCGGAACGTCAGCGCCGTCGTGCCGCTCCCGCTCGCATACGACGCCTGCCGCGTCTGGGCGCCGATCGTCAGCACCAGCTGCGGCGCGCCCGTCACCGTCACGGGAACGCTGAACCCGACCTCCACCACGATCGCGTCGTGGGCGAAGTACGTGCTGTCGGCCCCGGCGTCGCTGCCGATCGTCGCGGCGCGCACCGTCGGCGTCGTTGCCGAGGAGCCGTCCACCTTGTGGTCCGGGGAGTTCGAGAACGCGTTCACGAAGAGGCTGAGGTTCGCGTTCGTCCCGGCGGCGCTGCGGACCGTGCCGCCGTTGAGCGTCAGGGCCGTGGGGCCGACGCTGATCCCGTTCGAGTCCGAGTCCGCCGTCTGCACGACGTAGTCGAAGGCGAGGGCGGCGGTCCCGCTCCCGCTCGCGTAGTCGGCTTGGCGCGTCGCGTTGCCGACCGTCAGCGCGAGCTGCGGGGTCCCGGTCACCGTCACCGGTATCTGGAAGACGACGGAGACCGTGATCTTCTCGCCTCCGCCGTAGGTGTCGCCGCTGGCCGGCGCGCTCGAGATCGACATCGAGCTCACGAGCGGGGCCGTGGCGGCGCCGTTCACCTTGTGGCCCGAAGCGTTCGCGATGGCGTGGCTGCCCAGCGCCAGCGTGGCGTTGGTGCCCGACCCGCTCCTGATCGTGCCGCCGTTCAGCGTCAGGGCGCCGGCGCCCACGCTGATGCCGTCGTCGTCGCGGTCCGTCGCCAGCGTCACGTAGTCGAAGACCAGCGCCGTCGTCCCGCTCCCGCTGGCGTAGGCCACCTGCCGGGTCGCGCTCCCTACTGCCACCGCGAGCTGCGGGGCGCCGGTCACCGTCACCGGAATGCTGAACCCGACGCGCACCGAGATCGTCTCGCCCGCGCCGTAGGTGTCGCTCCCGGCCGGCGAGCTGGCGACCGCAACGCCGGTCACGACCGGGACCGTCGACGTTCCGTCCACCTTGTGGGCCGCCGCGTCGGCGATCGCGAACGTCCCCAGGCTCAGGGCAGCGTTGGTGCCGGCCCCGCTCTGAAGCGCGCCGCCGTTCAGCGTCAGCGCGTTCGCCGCGACGGCGATCCCGTTGCCGTCCACGTCCGTGGCCCGGACGGTGTAGCTGAACGTCAGGGTCTTGGTCCCGGTCCCGCCTGCGTACGCCGCTTGCCCGACGCCCGTCCCGATCGTCAGCGCCAGCTGCGGCGTGCCCGTCACCGTCACCGGTATCTGGAACGCGACCTCGACCGACACCGCGTCGCCGGCGGCGTAGGTGCTGTCGTTCCCCGCGTCGCTGACGATCGTCGCGCCGGTCACGGCCGGCGCCGTGGCAGCCCCGTTCACCTTGTGGGCCGAGGCGTCGGCGATGGCGTAGGAGCCCAAGCCGAGCGCGGCGTCGGTGCCCACCGAACTCCGGACCGTGCCGCCGTTCAGCTCCAGCGCCCCCGCTGCCAGCGAGATGCCGTCGGCGTCGGCGTCGGTCGCGTCCACCACGTACTCGAACCGGAGGCTGGTGTTGCCGCTGCCGCTCGCGTAGTCGGCGTGCCGGGTCGCCGCGCCGATCGTCAGCGCCGCGCGAGGCGTGCCCGTCACCGTCACCGGGAAGTTGAACCCGATCTCGACGGCGATCGTCTCGCCCGCGCCGTAGCTGTCGCCGGTGGCCGGCGTGCTCGCTATCGACGCGGCGTTCACCGTCGGCGCCGTCGACGTTCCGTCCACCTTGTGGCCGGCCGCGTCCGCGATGGCGTGGGCGCCCAGCCCGAGCCCGGCGTTCGTTCCCACGCCGCTCCTGATCGTGCCGCCGTTCAGCCCGAGCGCGCTCGCCCCCACGGCGATCCCGGTCGAGTCCGAATCGGCCAGGACCACCGTGTAGCGGAACGTCAGCGTCTTCGTGTTCGTGCCCGAGACGTACGCCGCCTGGCGCGTCTGCGCGCCGATCGTCAGCGCCAGCTGCGGCGCGCCCGTCACCGCCACGGGAACGTCGAAGCCGACGGCCACGGCAATCGCTTCTCCGGCGTAGTAGGTGTCGCCGCTGGCCGGCGCGCTCGTCACCGACGCCGACACCACCGCCGGCGTCGTGGCGCTGGCGCCGTTCACCTTGTGGGCCGAAGCGTTGGCTATGGCGTGGCCGCCCAGGCCGAGCGCCGCCGTCGCGCCCGCCGTGCTGGCGATCGTGCCGCCGTTCAGCCCGAGCGCGCTCGCCCCCACGCTGATCCCGTCCGCGTCCACGTCCGCCGACTGGACGACGTAGCCGAACGTCAGACCGGCGCCGTCGCCGCCCAGGAGCGCCGCCTGGCGGGTGGCCGCGCCCACGCCCAGCACCAGCTGCGGGCTTCCGGTCGTCCGCACCTCGAGGTTGAAGCCGACCTTCACTTCGATCCGCTCGCCGGCGCCGTAGGTGTCGCCGCTCACCGGCGCGCTCGTCACCGAGACGGAAGTCGCCTCGGGCGTCGTGGCCGTGCTGCCCGACACCTTGTGGCCCGACGCGTTGGCCACCGCGTGGGCGCCCAGCCCCAGCGCGGCCGCCGTCCCGATCGTGCTCAAGATCGTGCCGCCGTTCAGCGAGAGCGCGTTCGCCGCGATCGAGATGCCGTCGGCGTCGGCGTCGGACGACAGCACCGTGTAGTCGAAGTACATCGACTGGCCCGAGAGCCGCACGAACTCGGCCTGCCGCGTCTGCGATCCGACGGCCAGCGCCAGCCGGGGCGTCCCCGCGACCACGATCGGCAGCTGGAACGACACCCTGGCCGTGATCTTCTCGCCCGCGCCGTAGGTGTCGCCGCTCGCCGGCGCGCTCGTGATCGACACCGCGCTCACCGCCGGCGCCGTCGCCGTGCTGCCCGACACCTTGTGGCCCGAGGCGTCGGCCACCGCGTGCGCGCCCAGTCCGAGACCCGCGGCGGCCCCGGCCCCGCTCCGAATCGTCGCGCCGTTCAGCGTCAGCGCGCTCGCCCCGATGGATACCCCGTCGGCGTCCGCGTCCGCCGCCTGCACCACGTAGCCGAAGTGGAGCGACTGTCCCGACGCGCGGCTCAACGTCGCCTGGCGCGTCTGCGCTCCGACGGTCAGCGCCAGCCGGGGACTGCCGACGACCGTGATCGGAACCGCCGCGCCGAACCGAACGTGCACGTCGATCCGCTCCCCGCCGCCGTACGTGTCGCCGCTGGACGGACTGCTCGTGATCTGCACGAAGTCGACGAACGGGGCCGTCGCCGTCGCGCCGTTCACCTTGTGGGCCGCGTTCGCCGTGAAGGCGCGGGCGCCCAGGGAAAGCTGGGCCGACGCGCCGCCCGGACCCGATATCGTGCCGCCGCCGAGCGTCAGCGCCGCCGCCGCGACGCCGATCCCGTCGGCGTCCACGTCCCCGCTCCGCACCGTGTACGCGAACCGGACCGCGCGCTCCCGCACGCGCTCCATGGCCGCCTGCCGCGCGGCGGCGCCGATCGTCAGCGCCAGCCGGGGCGATCCCGTGACCGTCAGCACCGCGCTGAACTCCACGTCCACCCGCACCACCTCGCCCGCGCCGTAGGTGTCGCCGCTCACCGGCGTCCCCACGAACCGCACCGCCGTCACGACGGGCGCCGACGTCGGAGTCGCCCTCGCCTCCTCGCTCGCGTGTCCCGCCCCCACCGAGTTCTGCGCCCGAACCTGGAACTTGTACTCGGTTCCGTTCGACAGCGACGGGACGATGTGGCTCGTCGTGCTGGCGTCGCTTCCCGATATGTCCGTCCAGCGGGAAAACGGCTCGGTGGCGATCGCCTGGCGGAACTGGTAGCCGGTGAGCGTCGTGTCCGACGGGTCGGTCCAGTTCAACGTGACCTGGGCGTTGCCCGGACTCGCCGAGAAGCCGGTGGGGGCCGCCGGCGTTCCCAGCAGTCCGTCCACCTTGTGGCTGGCGCTGTTGGCAATGGCGTACCGGCCAATCGTCGGAGAAGCGATGCTGAAGCGCGTGTTCACCCAGCCGGCGGTGAAGTCCAGCGCGTTGGGACCGATGCTGATCCCGTCGCTGTCCGCGTCGGCCGCCGTGACCGTGTACTGGAAGCGCGCGCTCGTGAGGCCGGTGCCCGAGTACGCCGCGTCCCGCGTGGCCGTCCCCACGCCGATCTTCAGCACCGGCGAGCCCGTGACGCGGGGGCGGAACGCCGAAAACGACACCGTGACTTCGATCGTCTGGCCGGGCCCGTACGTGTCGTCCGCGGTCGGCGAACTCGTGATCCGCACGCCGGTGACCCAGATGTCGCTGGGCCGGGCCAGCGCGAAGCTCGCGCGTCCCGCCCTGGAGCCCGCCACGGCCCGGAGCTCGAAGCGGTAGTCCACCTGGTCGGTCAGCGACGAGACCGTGTGACTGGTCGTGCTCGCGCCGCTGCTCGCCACGTCCGCCCACGCCGTGAAGCTGCCCGAGCTCGACTCGTTGCGGTGTCGGACCTGGTACTTGGTGATCGTCGTGTCGCTCGGATCGGTCCAGCGCAGCTGGATTGCGCCGCTGGCCGTCGGCGTCGCCGTGAGGCCGCTGGGCGCCGCCAGCGTCGCGAGGCTGCCGTTCACCTTGTGCGCCGCGCTGTTCGACACGGCGTTCGCGCCCAGACCCAGGCCGGCAGCCGTGGCTCCGTCCCGCGCGTCCGCGATTCCGCCGCCGTTCAGCGTCAGCGCGCTGGCCCCGATGCTGATCCCGTCGGAGTCGCTGTCCGTCGCCGCCACCGCGTAGCGGAACGCCAGCGTCTTCGTGCCCGTGCCGGCAACATAGTCGGCCTGGCGCGTCGCCGCGCCGATCGTCAGCGCCAGCTGCGGCGTCCCCGTCACCGCGACGGAGCGGGCGAACGTCACCTCCACCTCGATCCGGTCGCCCGCGCCGTAGGTGCTGTCGCTGGCCGGGCGGCTCGTGATCGTCACGCCCGTCACCGCCGCCGCCGTGAACGTCGCGCCCGCCACCTTGTGGCCCGAGCTGTTCGACACCGCGTGAGAGCCCAGCCCGAGCGCGGCGTCCGTCGTCCCGCCCGCCTCGTCGATCGTCCCCCCGTTGAGCGTCAGCGCGCTCGCCCCGATGCTCAGCCCGTCCGCGTCCGCGTCGCCCGAAGCCACCACGTAGCGGAAGACCAGCGACGCCGTCCCCGTCCCGCTGGCGTAGCCCGCCTGCCGCGTCGCCGCGCCGATCGTCAGCGCCAGCTGCGGCGTCCCCGTCACGTCCACCGCCTTGTGGAACGTCACCGTGACGGCAATCGTGTCGCCCCGCTCGAACGTGTCGCCCACCACCGGCGACCCCACGGCCACGCCCGTCACCGTCGGCGGACCCCGCGTTCCGTCCACCTTGTGCGCCGCCGCGGCGGCGATTGCGTTCGTGCCCAGGCCCAGGCCGGCCGCCGTCGCCCCGTCCCGGGCGTCGGCGACCGCCCCGCCGTTCAAGGTCAGCGCGCTCGCGCCGATCCCGAGCCCGTCGCTGTCGGCGTCCGCGACCCCCACCGTGTAGGCGAACGACAGCGTGTCCGTACCCGTGCCCGAAGCGTACTCCGCCTGCCGCGTCGCCGCGCCGATCGTCAGCGCCAGCTGCGGCGTCCCCGTCACGCTCACGCGACGGCTGAACGCCACCTTCACCTCGATCCGCTCGTTCAGGCCGTAGGTGCTGTCGCTTGCCGGGCTGCTCGCGATCGCCACGCCGCTCACCGCCGCCGCCGTGAACGTGCCCCCCGCCACCTTGTGGCCGGAGCTGTTCGAGAGCACATGCGCGCCCAGGCCCAGGAGCGCGTCCGTCGTCCCGCCCGCCACGTCGATCGTCCCGCCGTTCAGCCCCAGCGCGCCAGCGCCGATGCTGAGCCCGTCCGCGTCCGCGTCGCCGCTCGCCACCACGTAGCGGAAGACCAGCGACGCCGTCCCCGTCCCGCTGGCGTAGCCCGCCTGCTGCGTCGCCGCGCCGATCGTCAGCACCAGCTGCGGCGTCCCCGTCACGTCCACCGCCTTGTTAAACGTCACCGTCGCGGCAATCGTGTCGCCCCGCTCGAAGGTGTCGCCCACCACCGGCGACCCGACCGCCAACCCCGTCACCCCCGGCGGCCCCCGCGCGCCGTTCACCTTGTGGGCCGCGCTGTTCGAGATCGCGTTCGCGCCCAACCCCAGGCTCGCCACCGTCGTGCTGTCCCGGGCGTCGGCAATCGCCCCGCCGTTCAGCCCCAGCGCGCTCGCGCCGATGCCGATCCCGTCCGCGTCGGTGTCAGCAGCCGCCACCGCGTAGGCGAACGACAGCGTCTTGGTGCCCGTCCCAGAGGCGTAGTCGGCCTGCCGCGTCGCCGCGCCGATCGTCAGCGCCAGCTGCGGCGTCCCCGTCACCGCGACGGGCCGGGCAAAGGTCACCTCGACTTCGATCTGCTCGCCCAGGACGTAGGTGCTGTCGCTAGCCGGACTGCTCGTGATCGTCACGCCGCTCGCAGCCGCCGCCGTGAACGTGCCGCCCGCCACCTTGTGGCCCGAGCTGTTCGACACCGCAAGAGAGCCCAGCCCCAGCACGGCGTCCGTCGTCCCGCCCGCCATGTCGATCGTCCCGCCGTTCAGCCCCAGCGCGCCGGCGCCGATGCTGAGCCCGTCCGCGTCCGCGTCGGCCGCCACCACCGTGTAGCGGAAGACCAGCGACGTCGTCCCCGTGCCGGAAGCGTACGACGCCTGCCGCGTCGCCGCGCCGATCGTCAGCGCCAGCTGCGGCGTCCCCGTCACGTCCACCGCCTTGTCGAACGTCAGCGTGACCGAAATCGCCTCGCCCCGTTCGAAGGTGTCGCCCACCACCGGCGACCCGACAGCCACCCCGTCTACCCGAGGCGGACTCCCGGCGCCGTCCACCTTGTGGGCCGCGGCGTCCGCAATCGCGTGCGTGCCCAGCCCCAGCGCCGCGTTCGTCCCGGCGCCGCTCCGGATCGTCCCGCCGTTCAGCGCCAGCGCGCTCGCGCCCACGCTGATCCCGGTGCTGTCCGCGTCCGCCGCCTGCACCACGTAGTCGAACGTCAGCGTCTTCGTCCCGCTCCCGCCGGCGTACGACGCCTGCGCCGTGGCGGCCCCCACTCCCAGCGCCAGCTGCGGGCTCCCCGTCACCGTCACCGGAATCTGGAAGCCGACCTGCACCGAGATCGTGTCGCCCGCCGTGTACGTGCTGTCGGCGCCCGCGTCGCTGGCGATCACCACCGCAAGCACGGCAGGAACCGTCGTGGCGCCGTCCACCTTGTGGGCCGCGGCGCTCGCAATCGCATTCGCGCCCAGTCCCAGCGCGGCGTTCGTGCCCGTGCCGCTCCGGATCGTCCCGCCGTTCAGCGACAGCGCGCTCGCGCCCACGCTGATCCCAGCGCTGTCCACGTCCGTCGCCCGCACCGTGTAGCGGAACGTCAGCGTCTTCGTCCCGCTCCCGCCGGCGTACGACGCCTGCGCCGTGCCGGTCCCGATTCCCAGCGCCAGCTGCGGGCCCCCCGTCACCGTCACCGGGATCTGGAAGCCGATCCGCACCGCGATCCCGTCGCCGGCGCCGTACGTGCTGTCGCTTCCCGCGTCGCTGAAGATCGCTGCCGAGACCACGGCCGGCACCGTCGCCGTCGCGCCGTTCACCTTCCCGGCGGCGACGCCGGCAAGCGCGTGGCTGCCCAAGCTCAGCGCCGCCGCGGCCCCGAAGGAACTCTGCAACGTGCCGCCGGCCAGCGACAGTGCGCTGTCCGCGACGGAGAATCCGTCGGCGTCCACGTCCGTCGCCCGAACGACGTAGCCGAACGTCAGGGTCTCCGTCCGGCTGCCGATCAGGTACGACGCCTGCCGCGTCGAGTCTCCGATCGTCAGCGCCAGCTCGGGCACGCCCGTCACGACCACGGGAATGCTGAACTCGACCGCCACCTCGATCCGCTCGCCGCCCCCGTACGTGTCGCCGCTGGCCGGCGAACTCGCGACCCTCGCCCCCGTCACCGACGGCGGCGTCGCCGTGGAGCCGTCCACCTTGTGGCCGCTGGAGTTCGTGATCTGGTGGGTCCTTCCCAGCGCCAGCCTGGCGTTGGTTCCAGCCGCGCTCCGGATCGTCCCGCCGTTCAGCGCCAACGCGGTGGGCCCCACGCTGACACCGTCCGCGTCCACGTCGGCGGACTGCACGACATAGCTGAACGCCAGCGACTTGCTCCCGCTCCCGCCCGCGTACGACGCCTGCACCGTGGCGGCCCCGATCCCCAGCGCCAGCTGCGGGCTCCCCGTCACCGTCACCGGAATCTGGAAGCCGATCCGCACCGCGATCAGCTCGCCGGCGCCGTACGTGTCTCCCGAAGCCGGGCTCGTGTCGAACCGCGCCGAGGCGACCTCGGGCGGCGTCACGCTCCCGTCGATCTGGTCGCTCAGCAGCTCGACGTTCAGCCTCAGCGCCGCATCGGCCCCGCCGGCGCTCTGGATCGTCCCGCCGTTCAGGGTCAACGCCCCGCGCTCGACGGTGAACCCGTCCGCGTCCCGGTCCGTCGCCCGCACCGTGTAGTCGAAGGTCAGCGTCTTCGTCCCGCTCCCGCCGGCGTAGGCCGCCTGCACCGTGTCGGCGTCCAGCGACAGCGCCAGCTGCGGCGTCCCCGTCACCGTCACGGCCAAGTCGAACCCGACCTGCACCGAGATCGTCTCGCCCGCCCCGTACGACCCGCCGATCGCCGGCTGGCTGGCGGCCGCCACGGACGAGACGGTGGGCGCGGTCGTCGTGCCGTTCACCTTGTGGCCGGCCGCGTTCGCAATGGCGTGGCCGGCCAAGCTCAGCGTCGCGTTCGCCGCCGTGGCACTCCGGATCGTCCCGCCGTTCAGGGTCAGGGCGCTCCCGCCGACGCCGATCCCGTCGGCGTCCACGTCGGTGGCGCCCACTTCGTAGTCGAACGTCAGCGTCTTCGTCTGGCTGCCGCTCGAGTAGGACGCCTGCCCGGTACCGCTTCCAATGGTCACCGCCAGCTGCGGCGTTCCCGTCACGGTCACCGGCACGTTGAACCCGACGGCCACGGAGATCGTATCGGTGGCTCCGTAGGTGTCGCCGTCGTCCGGAGAGCTGCTGATCTCCACCGAGGTCGCGGCCGGAGTGGCGTTGTTGGAGCCCAACACCTTCTGGCCGGCGGCGTCCTCGATCGCGTGGGCGCCCAAGCCCAGGACCGCGCCGGCGCCGGCGGCGCTCCGGATCGTCCCGCCGTTCAGCGCCAAGGCGCCCGCCAAGATGCTGATGCCGTTCGCGTCCAAGTCCGCCCGCTGCACGACGTAGCCGAAGCGCAGCACCTGACCCGTCGTCTCGAGCAACGCCGCTTGGCGCGTCTGGCTCCCGATGCCGATCGCCAGCTGCGGAGCGCCGGAGACCCGAATCGCGATCGCCGCCGCAAACTCCACCTCCACCTCGATCCGCTCCCCGCCTCCGTAGCTGTCCGCGGACGCCACCGGCCGACTCGCGATCCGAACGGCGCTCACGAACGGGTTCGGGGCGACGGCGCCGTTCACCTTGTGGCCGGACGCGTCGGAGAGCGCATGACTGCCCAGCCCCAGCGTGGCCGCCGCCCCCGCGTCGCTCCGTATCGTGCCGCCGTTGAGCGTCAGTGCGCTCGCGCCGATCCCGATCCCGTTGGCGTCCCGGTCGGCCGCCTGCACGGCGTACTCGAAGTGGAGCGTCCGGCCCGCCGTCCGCAGGTACGTGGCCTGGCGCGTCTGCGTCCCGATCGTCAGCGCCAGCTGCGGGCTGCCGGTCACGGTGATCGGCAGCCTGAAGGTGACGCTCGCCCCGATCTTCTCGCCCGCTCCGTACGTGTCGCCGCTGACGGGCGTGCTGGTGACCGCGGCCCCCGTCACGGCGGGCGCGGTGGCGCTGCTGCCGGTCACCTTGTGGGTCGCGGCGGCGGTGATCGCATGGCTGCCCAAGTTCAGGCTCGCATTGGTGCCGACCGTGCTCCGAATCGTCCCGCCGTTCAGCGTCAGGGCACCCGCGGCGATCCCGATCCCGTCGGCGTCCGAGTCCGAGGAGCGCACCGTGTAGCGGAAGTGCAGCGACTGCCCCGCCGTTCGGGTCAGCGTCGCCTGCCGGGTCGAGTCCCCGATCGCCAGCGCCAACCGGGGCGCGCCCACGACTCGGATCGGCACCAGGGCGCCGAACCGCACCTCGGCCTCGATCTGCTCGCCCGCTCCGTAAACGTCGCCGATGACGGGCGTGCTGGTGATCCGAACCAGGTCCACGTTCGGGACGGTGCCCGTGCTCCCGTCCACCTTGTGGCTCGCGTTGGCCGCGTACGCGTAGGCCCCCAAGCCGAGCAGCGCCGCCCTGCTGTTGACGCCGATGATCGTCCCGCCGTTCAGCTTCAGGGCGCCCGCGGCGATCCCGATTCCGTCGGCGTCCACGTCGGCCGTCTCCACCGTGTAGCGGAAGTGGATCGTACTGGGCCGAGAGGGCAGGCGTACGCCAAATGCTTGCTTGACGCTGTCCCCGATCGTCAGCTCCAGCAGCGGTTCGCCGGTCACGGCGACCGAGTCGCTGAAGTCCACTTCGACCCGAACGACCTCTCCCGCCCCGTACGTGTCGCCGGTGCGCGGCCCGTTGGCGAAGCGCACGCCGCTGACGACCGTGACGGCGACCGGCGTCGCCCTGACTTCGGAGCTCTCCGAGCCGGTCCCGTTGGCGTTCGCCGCTCGCACCTGGAACTTGTACGCGGCGCCGTTCGTCAGCGACCCCACCGTGTAGCTGGTCGTGGTCGCGCTGCTTCCCGAGATGTCGGTCCAGCCCGAGTACGAACCAGCCGCCGGCCCGTGCCGGACCTGGTAGCCGACGATCGTGGTGTCCTGCGGATCGGTCCAGTTCAAGGTCGCTTGCGCATTGCCCGGAGTCGCGGTCAACCCCGTGGGCGCCGCGGGAACCGATCCTGTTGGCGTGGCAGAAGCGTTGACCTTGTGGCCGGGGGCGTTGACGATCTGATTTGTGCCGATCGCCGGGGAGACTAGGCTGAAGCTTGGCCGGTAGACGTAGAGCTCTCTGGTGTACGTAAACGCTTGGGGGTCCCAGGTACCGAAGTCCAGTGCATTCGGTCCGATGCTGATGCCGTCCGGGTCGTGGTCGTCGCTCACAACGGTGTAACGGTAGTCGAAATAGGTATAATGCATCGTAAGGCCTCCACTCTCGCCCTGGCTCGTGCGTGTACTGCTGCCGATTTGCAAACTGAGTATAGGTCCCCATGAGTCCGAATCGATGTCATGTCCGTCGATCACGTGGAACCTCACTCGTATTTCTTCTCCAGTGCGGTAGCTGGCCCCGGTCCGAGGGCTGCTTGTAATCTCGACCCGGTTGATCCGGGCCCTGAACAGGCCGATCGTTGTGAAGGCCGCGTCTCCCGCCGCGGTACCGACCGTGGCTCGCAGTTCGATCCGGTAGGGCCGGCCTCCGTTCGATACCGTGACTTCGCCGGAGGTCGTCGTCGCACTGCTGGAAGGAATGTTCGTCCACCCGGTGAAAGCACCGCCGTCCGACGGTCGGTAGCGATACTGATACCCCGTGATCAAGCTGTTGCCGGGGTTGATCCAGTCGAGCCTGGCCTGGGTGGCGCCCAAAGGGGTGGCGGTCAGCCCGCTGGGCGCCGCCGCCACCTTGCGTCCGTCGACCGCGTGGTCCGAGGCGTCCGAGATCGCGTGGCCGCCCAGGCCCAGCCTGGCGTTGATTGCCGTGGCGCTCCGGATCGTGCCCCCGTTGAGCCCCAGCGCGGTCGCTCCGACGCTGATCCCGTTGCCGTCCCTGTCCGCCGCCACCACCGTGTAGCTGAAGGTGAGCGTCTTCGTCCCGCTCCCGCTTGCGTACGAGGCCTGTCGCGTGGCGCTCCCGATCGTCAGCGCCAACCGAGGCGTCCCGGTTACGGTCACGGCGATGCTGAAGCCGACCTGCACGGAGATCGTGGCGCCCAGCGTGTACGTGCCCCCTCTCGGCGTGCTGGAGATCGTCACGGACGCCACCGTCGGCGCTGTCGTGCTCCCGTTCACCTTGTGCGCCGCCGAGTTCGAGATCGCGTGCGTGCCCAAGGCCAGCGCGGCGGTCGCGCCCCCCGCGCTCCGGATCGTGCCGCCGTTCAGCCCCAGGGCGCCGGCCGCGATGCTGATCCCGTCGTTGTCCCGGTCGCCGGCCACCGTTTCGTAGCTGAAGGTGAGGGTCTTGGAACCGCTCCCGCTCGCGTAGGCCGCGTAGCGCGTGGCGCTCCCCACCGTCACCGCCAGTCGGGGGGCGCCCGTCACCGTCACCGCCAGATTGAACGCGACCTGCACCGAGATCGTCTCTCCCGCCCCGTAGGTGCTGTCGCTCGCCGGGCTGCTCGCGATCGCGACGGAGGCGACCGCCGGCACCGTCCTGGTCCCGTTCACCTTGTGGGCGGGCACGTTGGAGAACGCGTGGCTTCCCAGCCCCAGCGTCGCGGCGGCGCCCGTCCCGCTCCGGATGCTTCCGCCGTTCAGCTCCAGCGCGTTCGCGCCCACGCTGATCCCGTCCGCGTCCAAGTCCGTCGCGAGCGTCTCGTAGCTGAACGTCAACGCGCTCGTTCCGTTCCCGCTCGCGTAGGCCGCGTGACGGGTGGCGCTCCCGATCGTCAGGGCCAGCCGGGGCGTGCCCGTGACCGTCACGGCGAACCCGAACGACACCCGCACCGAGATCGTCTCGGCCGCTGCGTAGGTGTCCCCGCTGTCCGGCCTGCTCGTGACGAGAACGTTGGTCACCGCAGGCATCGTCCTGCTCCCGTCCACCTTGTGGCCCGAGGCACTGCTGATCGCGTGCGTGCCCAGGCCTAGCGTGGCGTTCTGGGCCGACTCGCTGACGATCGACCCGCCGTTGAGCGTCAGCGCGCCGGACCCGACGCTGATTCCGTCGCGGTCCCGGTCCGTCGCGCGCGCAACGTAGCTGAACGTCAGCGTGCCGGTCCCGGTTCCGCTGGCGTACTCGGCGTGCCGGGTCCTCTCGCCAATTCCCAGCGCCACGCGGGGCGTGCCCGTCACGCTCACCGGCGTGGTGAAGCCGATCTGCACCGAGATCGTGTCGCCCGCTCCGTAGGTGTCGCCGCTGGCCGGCGCGCTCGCAATCGACGCCGCGCGCACCGCGGGAACCGTCGCCGTGCTGCCGTTCACCTTGTGGCCCGAGGCGTTGGTGACCGCGTGAGCGCCCAGCGCCAAGGTGGCGTTCGCCCCGGCCGCGCTCCGGATCGTGCCGGAGTTGAGCGCCATGGCGAACACCGAGACGCCGTCCGCGTCCCTGTCCGCCGACCGCACGACGTAGCGGAAGGCCAGCTTCTTGCTGCCGCTCCCGCTCTGATATGCGGCCGTCTTGGCCAGCGAACCGACCGTCAAGGAGACGGTGGGGCTCCCGGTGACCGTCACCGGCGCCGTGAACCCGACTTCCACGCGAACCGCCTCGCCGGCGCCGTAGGTGTCTCCGCTCGCCGGCGCGCCGACGACCGCCACCGAACTCACGGTGGGCGTGGTGGCGGTCGTCCCGACCACCCGGTGGCCCGACGCATTGGATATGGCGTGGCTTCCCAGATCCAGGTTCGCGGCGGCGCCGGCCGTGCTCCGAATCGTCCCGCCGTTCAGTTGCAGGGCGGTCGTCCTGATGCTGATCCCGTCGGGGTCGAGATCGCGGCTGGTCACCACGTACCCGAAGTGCAGCGACTGGCCCGACGTTCTGCGCAACGTCGCGAACGCAGGCCCGCCGCCGAAAGCGATCTGCAACCGGGGACTGCCGACGACCCGGATCGGAACCGCGGCAGCGAACTCGACCTCCACCTCGATCAGCTCGCCGCCCCCGTACACTTGGGCGCTCAACGAAGGAGTGCTGGTGATGCGCACGCCGCTCACGCTCGGCGCGGTTGCCGAGGCGCCGTTCACCTTGTGGCTCGCATTGGCCGAGAAGGCGGCGGCCCCCAGGCCGAGCCCGGCGTTCCGCGTTCCGCCGACCTCCTTGATCGTCCCGCCGTTGAGCGCGAGCGCGTTGGCGGCGACGCCGATCCCGTCCAAGTCCGAATCCCCCGCCTGCACGACGTACCGAAACCCGATGCTGTTCGACCCGACGCTCTCGTAGGCGGCGTGGCGCACGGCGCTGCCGACCGTCAGCGCCAGCCGAGGCGCGCCGGTCAACGCGATCGGCGCGCTGAACTGCACTTCCAGTTGGACAACCTCGCCGGCGCCGTAGGTGTCGCCCGCAAGAGGCGTGCCGACGAAGCGCACTGCCGACACCAGCGGAAGTGTGGTCGGCGTCGCCTTGGCTTCGCTCGTCGAGCCGGCCCCGGCGCCGTTCCTGGCCCGGAGCTGAAACTTGTACTTGCTTTCATTCGTCAGCGGACGGACCACGTGGCGGGTGGTGGTGGCGTCGCTGCCCGCGATCGTCGTCCAGCTCGACGGGTAGCTGGCCGTATCCAGGGCGTGGCGAACTTCGTAGCTGCCGATGGTGGAGTTCCCGGGGTCGGTCCACGTCAGCGTCGCTTGGCCCGGCGCCGCCGTCGCGGCTAGCCCGGCGGGGGCGGCCGGGGCGGCGAGCGCGCCGTTGACCTTGTGCCCGGCGGCGTCGACGATGCGGTGCCGGCCGATCGTCATGGTGGGGTGGCCGCCCCAGGCGTAGAAGAGATCGGCGTCGCTCAGCGCGTTGGGACCGATGCTGATCCCGTCGCTGTCCACGTCCGCCGTTTGGACGGTGTAGCTGAACGTATGCGTGGCCTGACCACGAGCGGTGTAGTTCCATGTCGCCCGTCGGCTGGCGCCGCCGATCGTGATGTCCAGGTACGGATGGCTCAGACCAGCGTAGCGGACGCTGTTATTCCACCTGACCGCTACCACAATCGTCTCGCCGGCGGCGTACGTGTCGCCCGTCGGCGAACTCGTGATCGAAACGCCGCTGATCGGCACGTTGGCCGTACTGACTCTCGTCCTGCTCGCCCCGCCGCAGTCAGCGCCGGCGCAGGCCCTGATTTCGAATTGGTACCGCCTGGGGCTGCTCAGGCCTCCGACCGTGGCCGAAGTCGTGCTGCTGTCGCTGCTTGCGACGTCCGTCCATTGATTGGGGAGATTGGTTCTGTACAAGGCGTAGCGGTACTGGTACTTGGTGATCGCCGCGTTGCCCGGGTTGTCCCAGCCCAGATCGATCGACGAGGTGGTGGCTTGGTGGGCCCAGAACCCGGTCGGCGCCGCAGGCGCCTGAGCGGCGGCAGGGCCTGCCGGGGCGAACACCGACGCAACTCCGGCGAACGCGAGGGCCGCGACCACGCAAGACCGCTTGGCTTGATGCCAGGCTTGGCGCCAATCGGAACCCGGCAAGCCGAACAAGCGCGCGCCCGTTCCTCGAATCACTGGCATCGCGACGGTTGCGGGGGACCAAACAAAGGGGGGGGGGGGGGGGGGGGGCGGAGACACTGACGAATGATACACGCCGGGCCGCCTGGCTGCTACCGTTGCCCTCGTCCCCGGGCCGCGTGCGTTGACCGGATAGTGATCTCTGCGACCGGATCGTCCTCGCGGCATCGTCCACGGGCGCGTTGACCCCGGCCCGCATGCGGCGGTGACCAGCCGGCGCGCCCACATTGCTCCACCGCACGCGTTGGCCCGGCGTCGGCCGCCGGCTACCGGCGCGTTGGCCCGAGCGGCGGCGACGCCGTACACTTGGGCCGATCGCACACTTGAGCCGACTCGGCCGGGCGGATGCTCGGCTCCGGCTCCCGATGCCCACGGAGCGTCGAAATGCCCTTCGCCACATGGGTCCGGATCGCCTGGGCCTACCACCTCGCCTTCGCCGCGGCCGTCACGTGGCCGGGCCAGACGCTTGTGAACGTCCCGTCGCCCTTCGTGCTCGGGATGCCGCGCCAGATGGCGTGGGTGGCGGCTTGGCTGGTCGGCAGCCTCCTCGTGCTGTGGCGCATGGAGGCGGCGCGCAGGCGGAGCCGCGGCGAGGCGCCGGCGGGCTCGGCGCACACTCCGCCCGAGGAATCGGTCAGGCGCGAGCCCTCTGGTGAGTAGGGTCGCGCTCGTCGCCGTCGTCATCGTCGGCTACTTGGCGACGACGCTGGCGGTCGGTCTCTTGGCGGGCCGCCGGGCGTCCAAGAGCGTCCAGGGCTACGTGGCCGGCGACAGGAACTTCGGCCTGCTGGTCATGTACTTCGTCACCGGGGCGTCGGTCTTCTCCGCCTTCGCCTTCCTGGGCGGACCCGGCTGGGCGTACTCCCGGGGCGCGGCCGCCTTCTACATCCTTTCCTACGGCGTGCTGGGCATGGCCCCGTGGTACGCGATCGGACCCAAGGCCGCCGCCCTGGGCCGCCGCTTCGGCTTCGTGACCCAGGCCCAGCTGCTGGTAGGGCGCTTCCCGTCCCGAGGCCTGTCGACGCTGATGGCGGCGCTGACGCTGGTTTCGTTCGTGCCCTACGTCGCCATCCAGATGAGGGGCGCTGGGATCGTCGTGGAGGCCGTGACCGACGGGGCCGTTCCCTTGGCCGCAGGGGCGGCGGTCGCCTACGGGATCGTGATGGTCTACGTCCTGGCGAGCGGCGTGTCGGCTGTGGGATGGACCAACACCTTCCAAGGCGTCTTCATGCTGACGATCGCATGGGTGCTGGGGATCTACTTGCCCTACCGGCTCTACGGTGGCGTCGGTCCGATGTTCGAGGAGATCCTCGCCGCCCGTCCCGAGCTGCTGACCGTGCCCGGGCTGGACGGGGACGGTAACGCATGGAGCTGGGGATCGTACTCTTCGGCAATCCTCGTCAGCGCCATCGGCTTCACAATGCTTCCCCACCTCTTCATGAAGGCGTTCACCGCAAGGGACGACGACACGATCCGCCGCACGGTCGTGCTCTTCCCCACGTTCCAGCTCTTCCTGATCCCGGTCTTCCTGATCGGGTTCGCAGGCGTGCTCTTCCCCGAGTCGCCGGAGCGCTCCGACTTCATCCTCCCCTTCTTGATCCTGCGCACCGACCTGCCGGCGCTGGTGGTGGGACTCTTCTGCGCGGGCGCGCTCTCGGCCTCCATGTCCACCGGCGACGCCCTCCTCCACGCGGGAGCCTCCGTGGTGGTGGAGGACGGCGTACAGCCTTTCCGCCGGCTCTCGGACAAGGCCCAGCGAAACCTCATTCGCGCACTCGTGGTGGCCGTGGGGGCGGTTGCCTACTGGCTGGCGCTTTCGGACTCGTCGTCTCTGGTCGACCTGCTGCTGGCGTCCTACGGGATCATCTGCCAGTTCATGCCAGCCGTGCTGGCGGCGCTGTACTGGCGCCGCGCGACGACCGCCGGCGTGGTCTCCGGGCTGGTGGCCGGCTCCGCGGTGGCCGCGCTCTTCTTGCTGATGCCCGAGTGGAAGCCGCTGGGCGTTCACGAAGGCATCCTGGGACTGCTCGTCCACGTCCCGGTGCTGGTGGGCGCGAGCTTGGCCGGGAAGCCCCAGGACCCGGAGCACGCGAGCAGCTACGTGGATGCGTGACTGCGAAGCCGATGCATGACCCGAAGAGTGCGCGGGACCCGAAGTCGGCGCCGGGCATCGACGCGACCGCCCGCCGGCCGCCGCCGGAGCTGGCGCGCCTTCGCCGGGAGATTCTGGAGTGCGACCGCGAGCTCGTCACGGTGATCGCCCGCCGGCGCGATCTGGTGCAGCGGGTCGGCAAGCTGAAGCGGCGGCTCGGGCTGCCGGTGACGGACCCGGCCCGAGAGGCCGCCGTCGCCCGTCACGCCGCCGAGGCGGCTCGCGCCGAGGGAATCGACGACGAAATGGTGCGCGAGCTCGTGTGGAAGGTCATGGCCTCGGCCCGAGACGAGCAGTCGAAGCCGAGTTCCCCGCCCAACGCCGACGGTTCCAACGCCGACGACCGGCCGCCCCCCTAACGCTCGTCGAGCTTGGCGCCCAAGACCTTGACCGCCGCCTTCGTCTCCGCCAGCGCGGCGGACAGCTCTCGATGGTTCTCGTCGACCCGCCTCTCCAGACTATCGATCCGGGCACCGAGCCGCTTCTCGCCCTCTCCCTGCCGCCTCTCGGCGCGCTGGTCCACCTGGGCGATCTGTTCGGCGAGCCGCTTTTCGCCCTCCGCTCGTCGCCTTTCGGCCTGCTCGAAGTCTTTTCGACGATCGGCCTTGGCCGCAAAGTGCAACGCGAATGCGGACAGCACGACCGTCGCAATCGTCCAGAAATTGCCTGGGAGGGTCTCCATCTGGGCTCCTTTCCTGTCCTGCCGGATTACGACCTCGGATTCGGGACGGGCCGCCCTTCCCTACGCCGGACCAGGAGGGGCGTAGACCGACACCACCCGCCGTCGGCGGAGGTTCTCGAACTTCACTACGCCGTCGGCCTTGGCGAAGAGCGTGTCGTCCCTGCCCCGGCCCACGTTGACGCCGGGATGAAACTTGGTGCCCCGCTGGCGGATCAGGATGCTGCCCGCCCGCACGCGCTGTCCCGCGAAGCGCTTGACGCCCAGCCGCTTCGGATTGCTGTCCCGACCGTTGCGGGACGACCCCACGCCTTTCTTGTGCGCCACCTTCAGCCTCCCTGGCTAGACGACGATCTCGCCGATGCGGACGACCGTGAACCCCTGCCGGTGCCCCTGCTTCCGCCGGTACTTCTTCCGCCGCTTCCGCTTGAAGACGACGATCTTCTTGGTGCGGTCGTGAGCCACCACCTCCGCCTTCACCTGCGCCCCCTCCACGGTGGGCGCGCCCACGGCGATGCGGTCGCCCTCGGACGCCAGCAGCACGTCGTCGAAAGTCACCGTGCTGCCCGGCTCGGCGGCCAACGTGGGCACGAGGAGCGTGGCCCCCGGCTCCGCCCGAAACTGCTTCCCCCCGGTCCTGAATACCGCAAACATGAGCGTTCCCTGCGCGTCTGGAGTCGATCCTGCCGCCCGCCGAGGACGTCCGACGTTCCCGCGGGCTGCAATCCGCGAGAGCGTGAGATGGAACGCCCGCCTTCAAGCTACCAAAGGCGGGGCCGAGGTCAACCTTGCGGGGCCCCAGACCGGATCTCAGCTTTCCGCGCACGACACTTCCCGCAACCACGACGAGGCAAGGCTTCGGTGAACGCATTCGACACGGCCCGGGCTCGCGTACGGGCAGCCACCATCGCCGTCCTCGCCGTCGCGCTCCTCGGCGGCTGCGAAAGTTCCTCTTCCGGCGACGGGGCGATCGTTCGCGACACCTTGCCGTCGGGCGTCGAGCGCGTCGTCAGCACGCCCCCTGCGACACCCGGATGGACCTTGGTCGAGGAGATGCGGATCGGCACGGCCGGCGGCGAAGGAGCCGAGTCGTTCGCCAGGCTCAAGGGCTTGGCGGTCCTGGACGACGGACGGGTCGCCGTGCTGGAGTCCCTGGCCGGGGAAGTCCGCGTGTTCGGCTCGGACGGCGCCTACTTGGCAACCCACGGTCGGGCCGGCGAGGGACCCGGCGAGTTCCAGGACGCCAACGGGCTGATGCTGGCGCCGGACGGCCGCCTATGGGTGGCCGACGAACGCGCCGGGCGCATCTCCGTCTTCGACGCGGAGAACGGGTTCGTCGATTCGTTCCGCTTCGAAACTTCCGCGTTCCACTGGCTTTGGCGCGGCCGGATGGCGTCCGACGGGCGCGTCTTCTACCCCGCCGAGGAAGGCGAGAGCTCTCGTTGGCGCAACGTCCTCCGCGTCTACGACCAGACGATGACCGAAGCGACGTCGCTGCCGATGCCGGGCAGCGTCGACTTCAGCGATCCATTGGACCAGCCTTCGGCGTTCTGCTGGTCGTTCTCCGGCGGCATGGGGTGCAGGGGCGTGCCGTGGTATGCCGGCGAAGTCGTGCACATCGACCCGTCGGGCGACGTCTGGTCCACCACCGGCGGCAGCCCCGCCTATCGGATCGCCAAGTGGACCCCCGGCGGCGACACCGCGTTCGCGGCTGTGGTGGAGCGGGCGCCGGTCCCGGTCTCTCCGGCGGAGCGGGACTCGGCGGAGGCCGTGATCCGCGAAGGAGCGCCGGACGGCGTGGATTTCGATCTGTCCCGGATCCCCGACGTCAAGCCGCTGGTGCTGGACGTCTTCACCTCCGCCGAAGGGTACGCATGGGTCCGCACCCCCCTGCCCGACGTCGAGACGGCGTTCGACGTGCTCGCGCCGGACGGCGGCCTGACGCGCACGGTGACCTGGGGAACGCGCTTGTCGGCGGACGTCGAGCCGGTGGTGCGGGGCAGTTTCCTGTGGGCGGTGGTGGTGGACGAGCTGGGCGTGCAGTTCGTGGTCAGGGCTCGGGTCTCGCCGGCGACGGGAAGCGACGCCGCAGGATAAGGAAGCCGGCGCAGCCGGAAGACGACGGCGCCCGCCGCAGGACGCCGGACCCTACGCCGTTCGGTACTTCTCCGTCACGTCCACTTGGGCCTTCCCCGACAGGATGCGGAACTCGTCGTGGCGCAGCAGGGGGTCGTCCCGGAGGTCCAGCCGCAGCCGGGTGCGGCGCGCCAAGTTGCGCACGAAGCGCGGCTCGAACTCCATGACCTGAAGGGCCACTTGAGGGTGGACCCGGACGAGCAGCTGCTTCTCGCCGCCCAGGGCCGCGGCGCGACGGACGCAGCGCTCGATCTCGCGGACCAGGGTGGGGGCGGTCCAGACCCGGCCCGTGCCGCCGCACGCCGCGCAGGGCTCGGTGAGGGAGTGGAGGAGGGACGGACGCACCCGCTGCCGCGTCATCTCGATCAGCCCCAGCTCGGAGACTTCCCACGTCCGGGTGCGGGCTCGGTCCCGCCCCAGGCGGCTGCGGAGCTCGTGGAGCACGCGGTGACGGCTCTCCGGCCGCTCCATGTCGATGAAGTCGATGACGACGATGCCCCCCACGTCCCGCAGCCGCAGCTGGTTCGCGATCTCCCGGGCCGCGTCCAGGTTGGTCTCGAGGATCGTGTCCTCCGGGTCCTTCCTCTTGCCGGTGAAGCGTCCCGTGTTCACGTCCACCGAGACCAGCGCCTCGGTCTGCTCGATGATCACGTGGCCTCCGGACGTCAGATCGACCCGGCGGCGGAAGGCGCGCTGAATCTCTTCTTCGATGCCGGCGTGGTCGAAGAGGGGCCGCTTGCCGTCGTAGAAGTGGACGCGGTCCGCCAACTCCGGATCGAAGGTCTTGACGTACTCGAGGACCTGCTGGTGGAGCCGCCGGTTGTCCAGCGTCACGGCGTCGAACTTGTCGGTGAACAAGTCCCGGACCACTCCCGACACCAGCTTCGCGTCCTCGTGCACCAAAGCGGGCGCCTGGGTCCTTTCGGCGCTCCGCTTCACGGCCTCCCAGAGGCGGCGAAGCTCCCTGTGCTCGCGCTCCAGCTTCTCCTGCGTGAGCTCCTCGCCGGCGGTGCGCACGATCACGCCGCCCGGACCCTCGCCGACCACCGCCCGGGCCATCTCCCGAAGGCGCGCCCGTTCGCCCCGGTCGCCGATCTTGCGGCTCACGCCCACGTTGCCGGCGTGGGGCAGGTACACGAGAAACCGTCCCGGAAGGGATATCTGGGTCGTGACCCGAGGGCCCTTGGTGGAGATCGACTCCTTGGTGACCTGCACCAGCAGGGACTGGTCCCTCTTCAGCACGTCCTGGATCGGCCGGCCCTTGCGGCCTCCGCGCTCGCGCCGGGGTTCGGGTCCGCCTTCCCGCCCCCGGGCGCTCCGCTCCCTGCCCTGGTCCCCGTCGTCCACGTCCGAGGCGTGGAGGAACGCCGCCTTCTCCTCGCCGATGTCCACGAAGGCGGCCTGGATGCCGGGCAGGACCGCGTCCACCCGGCCCAGGAAGACGTCGCCCACCATGCGGCCCCGGCCGGGCCGGTCGAACATGAGCTCGGCGAGCCTGCCGTCTTCCTTCAGCGCGACCCAGGACTCCTGTTCGGAGGCGCTGACGAGGATCTCCCGCGTCAACGAACCTCTTCCGCGGCGTCCCGCCGTGCCGGAGGCGCCGATCGCGCGCGGGCGCTCACGAGCCCAGCTCCTTCAGCAGGTGACGGCCGATCACGATCTTCTGGATCTCGCTCGTTCCCTCCCCGATCTCGCAGGCCTTGGCGTCGCGAAGGATCCGTTCGACCGGATGCTCGCTCGTGTAGCCCGCGGCCCCCATGCACTGGACCGCGCTCCGCGCCGCCTTCGTGGCGAGCTCCGAAGCCAGGAGCTTGGACATTGCCGCCTCCTTGGCGAAGGGCCGTCCCGCGTCCTTCAGCCACGCCGCGTGGTAGGCCAGGCGCCGAGCGGCCTCGACCTCCGCCGCCAGCGCGGCCAGGGGGAAGCGCACGTCCTGGAACTCCCAGACGGGCCGACCGAACTGGCGGCGACGGGCCGCGTACGCCACCGCGGCGTCCAGGGCGCCCTGGGCCAGCCCCAGCGACAGAGCGGCGATGGCGATCCGCCCCGCGTCGAGCGTCTTCATGAAGTTGGCGAACCCCTGCCCCTCCTCGCCGACGCGCTGGTCCTCGCTCACCCAGACGTCCTCCATGTGGAGCTCCCGGGTGTCGGAGGCGCGCCAGCCCAGCTTGTCTTCCTTCTCGCCCGCGCTCACGCCCTTGGCGTAGGGAAGATCGGGGCGGTGGCCCACGCCGGTTCGCCGGGCCTCCTCCAGGTCCACGGTGGGCTTGCACAGCACGAAGTTGGTGATTCCCTGGTGGCCCTTGGCCGGGTCCGTCACCGCCGTCACGGTGAAGACCTCGCCGACGCCGGCGTGGGTGATGAATATCTTGCTTCCGGTGATCGCGTAGCCGCCTTCGCGACGGACGGCGCGGGTGCGGGCGCCCGACGAGTCGGAGCCGGCGCCGGGCTCGGTGAGTCCGAAGCCGCCCAGCACTTGTCCGGTGGCCAGCAGGGGGACGAAGCGGGCCTTCTGCTCTTCGGTGCCGAAGGTCAGGATCGGCATGGTGCCCAGGGTGGTGTGGGCCGAGACGGTGATCGCGTGGCTGGCGTCGTGCCTGGCCAGCTCCTCGACCAGCAGGACGCAGCTGAGGTAGTCGCGGCCCATCCCGCCGAAGCGCTTCGGAACGGGAACGCCGAGCCAACCCCGTTCGCCCATCGCCTTGACGTTGTCCCAGGGGAAGCGGGCGGTCTCGTCCAGCTCCCGGGCCACGGGGGCGACCGACTCCCGCGCAAAGTCCCGAACCTGGGCTTGGAGGTCGCGGTGGTCCGGGTCCAGGTAGGGGTCCATGGGCGGGCGACGGGCGGTCTGCGACAAGGGGGCTCGGGCTACGGGGGCGCCGGGACCAAGCCGCGGCGTTCGCACAGGTCGCACGATCCGCAACGGCGCCGGGCGGGCGTTTCTCCAAGATAACGCAGAAGCGAGGCGCGTCGGCACCCCAGGCGCCCGCAGTACTTGCGCATGGCGCGGAGGCGTTCCAGCGACTGGGCGCGAGCCGCCGAGAGAGAGGTCAGGTCGGGGGAAGCGCCGGTGACGACGGCGGCGGGACCCGGTTCGGCGGGAGGTCCGGCGGCCTCCCCGTCCGGCCAGCTCTCGACCCACTCGGCAAGCGCCGGGGCCAGCCGGAGGGCGCCGGAGCGGGCAAGCCACTTGACGTGGGGCACGTTGGCGCCGCCGGGGCCGGCAAGGTCGCGGGGGCCGAGGTCGGGGACGCGGGCGGCGGGGCCGGAGACCGAGGCGGCGAAGGCGGGGACGCCTTCCCGCGCGGTCCTGCCGGCGCGCCGGGCGGCCGACTTGACCTTGCGCAGGAGGTCCAGGACTTCCCGCTCCGGCGGGAACGAGCGGTCCAGGAAGGACTCGGGCACCCGCCAGTCGCTCCTTGCGACGAACCCCACGGCGATCGAGGGAGCGCCGTCGCGTCCTGCCCGCCCCGCTTCCTGATAGTAGCTCTCGAGCGAGCCGGGGAAGGCGTAGTGGAACACGGCGCAGACGTCGCCTCGGTCGATGCCCATCCCGAAGGCGCAGGTGGCCACGACCACGTTGGACTCGCCGGACATGAAGCGACGCTGGACGGCCTGCCGCTCTTCCCCTGGAAGGGCTGCGTGGTAGGCGTCTCCGACGACCCCGAGCCCGGCCAGCGCCCGACGCACGGCGACCACCTGCCGGCGGGTGGGAGCGTAGACGATCACCGCTCTTCCCCTCGAGTCGGGAGGCAGCCCGCGAACCGCCCGGACGATTGCGCGGACCCTCTCGGCGCCGGGGGCGCGCCGATCGACCAGCCAGCGGATGTTGGGGCGGTCGAAGGAGGTGACGACGCGGAGGGGCTCCTTCATTCCAGCCACGCGCACGATGTCGTCGCGGACGGCGGGGGTGGCGGTGGCGGTCACGGCGAGCACGGGGGCGGGCGCGACGGCACGCAGGGCCCGGACTCGGCGGAACGCCGGACGAAACTCGTGACCCCACTCGGAGATGCAGTGGGCCTCGTCGATGGTGATCAGCGAGACGCGGGCCCGGCCCAGCAGGGCTCGGAGCCTGGCCGCCTCGAGTCGCTCCGGGGAGCAGAAGAGGAGGTCGAGGCGGTTCTCCAGGACCGCCTTCTCGGCGCGGCGCTGATCGGGCTCGGGGTCCTGGGAGGTGAGGGACGCGGCTCGGAGGCCGAGGCGACGGGCGCGGTCGACTTGGTCCTGCATCAGGGAGATGAGGGGACTGATCACCACGACCACGCCGTCCAGGACGAAGGCGGGCAGCTGGAAGCAGAGCGTCTTTCCGCCGCCGGTGGGAAGGACGCCGAGGGCGTCGCGGCCCGACAGCACGGCGCACACCAGGCGCTCCTGGCCGGGACGAAAGCCGTCGAAGCCGAAGCGTCTGCGCAGCACGGCGCGGGCCCGCGCCTGCACCGACCCGCTGCCCGCCCCCGGAGCTTCCTCGCCGGCCGGCACCGGCTCCCTGCCCGCCCCCAGAGCTTCCATGCCCGCCTGCACCGGCTCCCTGCCCGCCCGCCGAGCTTCCTCGCCCGCCTGCACCGACTCCCTGCCCGCCCCCAGCGTTTCCATGCCCACCAATAAGGGGCATCGCGCGGGACTCGGACATGGCGGAATGGGCGGGGGCGCGTCTACTCCCCGGTGCGACCAGGCAGGAAGCGGAGAACGAGTCCGATTCCGAGGACGGCGACCCCCGCCCAGACGAGCCATCCGATCCCGATTCCCATCCCGGCGAGGGCGAGGGCCGCGCCTGCGCCGAAGAGGCGCACCTTCCAGTGGACGTGCGGGTCGTCCTTGCCCGAGCGGCTTCGCGACGGCCGGAACACGGCGCTCAGCCGCCGTCGTTGCGCGAGAGGAAGCGGTCCACGCCTTCCCGGCACTCCCGGGTCAAGCGGGCAATCGCGTTGACCTCCGCCCCGCGCGCCACCGCGTCCTCGAACGAGGCGCCCTCCATGCCGTAGAGAAGCCGCTTGGCGAGAGCGACGGCCGTCGGGGGGCGGTCGGCCAGCTCCGCCAAGTACTCGTCGACGGCGCCATCGAAGGCGGCCCCTTGAAGGACCCGGTTGACCAAGCCGATGCGCCGGGCCTCCGCCGCGTCGATTGCGCGGCCGCCCACGGCCAGCTCGAAGGCGGCGGCCTCGCCCACCTTCCTGCGCAGCACGGCCGTCACCAGCGCCGGGACGAACCCGATCCGCACCTCCGGGTAGGCGAAGCGAGCGTCTTCGTGGGCAAGCACCAGGTCGCACGCCGAAGCGAGTCCGCACCCGCCGCCCAGCGCCCGGCCCTCGACGACGGCCACGACCGGCTTCGGCAGCCTTCGGATCGCGACGAAGAGGTCCCCCAGCCGCTGGGCCTGGGCCAGTCCCTCTTCCGGCCCCTGGTCGCGGGACTCGGCCAGCTCGGCCAAGTCGGCGCCGGCGCAGAAGTCGCCCCCGGCGCCCCGGAGGGCGATCACTCGCGCGCTCGGGTCGTCGCCCAGCCGCGCCAGCCGACCGGCGAGCTCCGCGACCATCGCCGCGTTCAGCGCGTTCCGCTTCCCCGGCCGGTTCAGCGTGACCCGGGCCACGCCGTCGGCCACTTCCGCCAGAACGAGCCGTTCAGCCCCGGTCACGGGCGTCCCCGGCCTCGCACCCGTTCCGCAACTTCGGCGGGCGCCTCGATCCGCATCCGGAGCAGCGCCGTGCTGAAGACCTTCCCCTGGGCGTCGGTCATGAGGGAGACGGTGCCGCCTCCGTCCAGGGCCTCGTGGAGCAGGAAGTTGAGGGCGTGGAGGTTGGGAAGCTCGAAGCGCTCCACCGGACCCTTCACCAGGTCGCCGAAGTGCTCCTTGACCCTCTCCGCCGTGAGCTGCTCCACGAGAAGCGGGTAGTCCTCCTCGTCGTAGGCGATGACGCCCACGTTCGCCGTGTCTCCCTTGTCGCCCGAGCGGGCGTGAGCCAGCTCCAGCAGCTGCACGGCGGCCACCGCCCCGTCGGGGCGAAGCCCGGTCGCACCGGCGGCGCCCGTTGCGACGGTCGTCAAGCGCAGGTCCTCATGCGTCGATGAAGCGGACGGCCAGGGAGGGCTCCACGGCGGCGCGGTCGATCAGCGCCGGCCAGTACGCCACGACTTCCTGCACCGCCGGACGCCCGCCGGCGAAGCCGGTGACCGACGGCGGCCCGGTGAGCACCAGGGGCGCGACCTCCCGGGCGAAGCGCGCCACTGCAGCCCGCTCGCTCCCCCGCACGCCGACCCGAAGCTGGACTTCCGGCAGGTCCGGCGGCGGTTCGCCGGTCAAGTGGCCGTGGGTCGCGTCCCATCCCACAAGCTCCACCAGCACCTTGTCGAACGCCAGCCCCAGGCGGTCCAGCCGCTCCTTGAGGATGCGGGCCGCCGTCCGGGCCTTGGCCGCCGCGTCGGGCCAAGCGTAGACGAGGGAGCCCACCGCCTTGAAGCCGGCGGAGCAGGCGACGGACACCTTCAGAAAGGGGGTGGGAGGGCCGCCGCGGACCCCGTGAACGCGCACCCGGTCGCCGCCCTCGTCGGAGAGCCGAACCGTGGTGAAGTCGGCGGTCGCGTCGGGGGTCACGTACTGCTTGGGGTCGCCCATCTCGTAGACGAGCTGCTCCTTGACCGTGCGCGCGGTGACCGCGCCCCCCGAACCCGGGTGCTTGGTGATCACGAAGGAGCCGTCGGGCTCGGCCTCGACGATGGGAAAGCCGACCCGGGCCATCTCCGGCAGCGTCCACCACTCCGCCGAGCAGTTGCCCCCCGTGGCCTGGGCGCCGCACTCGTTCACGTGTCCGGCCACCACGCCGGCGGCCAAGAGGTCGTGGGCGTCCCAAGGCCAGCCGAACTCGTGCACCATGGGACCGTAGGTGAGCGCCGTGTCGGTGGAGCGCCCGGTCACCACCACCTGGGCGCCGCCCGCCAGCGCCGCCACGATCGGCCGCGCGCCCATGTAGACGTTGGCGCTCCGGACCCGGTCCCGCACGGCGGCGAGCGGCTCGCCCGTCTCCATGTGCTCGAGGGCGTGGCCCGCGGCCAGCAGGTCGTCCAGCCTGTCCATGAGGTCGTCGCCGGCCACCACGCCGACCCTGGCGCGGCCCCCGACCCCCGCTCGCCGCGCAGCGTCGGCGACGGCCTGGGCGCACGCCGCAGGGTTCACGCCGCCGGCGTTGGTGACGACCTTGACGTTCCTCGCCGCGCACGCCGGAAAGATGCGCTCCATCAGCGGCACGAAGTCCCGGGCGTAGCCGGCCGACGGGTCGCGAGCGCGCTGCTTCTGCATGATCGACATCGTCACTTCGGCCAAGTAGTCCAGCACCAGGTAGTCGATGGGCCCTCCCTCCACCTGCCGGACCGGGGCGTCCAGGTCGTCGCCCCAGAAGCCCTGGCCGCTGGCGATGCGCACCGGCCCGGTCACGCCCCGCCGTCTCCCGCCGACCCCGCCAACGGCTCCGACCGCGCCCCCCGGGTCCCTCGCGGCGGCGGCGCGTGCCGCGCCCCCGCTTCCGCCAGCCCCGGCGGCAGCACGAAGGCGCCCAGGTGCGGCCCCGCGTTGTTCAGCGCCGCCCGCAGCAGCAGCGTCAGCACGTCCCGAAGCTCCTCGGGGAGCACCACCGCGTCCACGAACCCCCGCGCGCCGGCGTAGATCGCGCTCAGCTGCTCGTCGTACTCGGCGCGCACCTCCTCCATCCGGGCCGCCGTCTCGGCGTCGGGCGCCTTCCCCTCCGCCGCCAGCCGCTCGACCTGCGCGCCGAAGAGGGCCGTGGCCGCGCTCTCGCCTTCCATGACCCCCATCCGCCCCGTCGGCAGCGAGAGGACGAAGTCGGGGTCGAAGCCCTGCCCCGCCATGGCGTAGTAGCCGGCCCCCGAGGCGTGGTTGACGGTGAGGACCAGCTTGGGGACGACCGCCGTCGCCATCGCCTCCACGAAGCGGGCGCCCGCCCGGATGATCCCGCTGTGCTCGGCCTCCGTTCCCACCATGAAGCCGGACACGTCCTGGACGAAGAGGAGGGGAGTCCCCTGTCGGCTCGCCGTCTCGATGAAGTACGCCGCCTTCTCCGCCGACTCGGTGTAGAAGATGCCGCCCAGGCGGGGCGGACCCGGGCGCGCGTCCTTCACGATCCCCCGTCGGTTCGCCAGCACTGCGACGTTGACGCCGGCGACGGCGCCCGTGCCGCAGATCAACTCGGCCGCGTACTCGGGCTGGAACTCGGCCAGCGCCCCGCCGTCCAGCACCGCTTCCAGCACCGCCTCCATCTCGTAAGGCTGGCGGTGGTCGTCGGGAACGATCTCGTACAGCTCCTCGGCGGCACGCGAAGGGGGCCGAAACGCCGTCGCCGGCGCGCCCGCGCCTCCCCCTCGGCCCGCTCCGCCCGCCTCCCTCGGTCCGGCCGTGCCCGTCGCCCGCCGCGCTCCGGTCTCCGGCAGCCCCGCCACCAGTTCCCGCAGCTTGGCGACGCACGCCTCGTCGTCCTTGGCCCGGTAGTGGGCCACGCCGCTCACCTGGGTGTGGACCGCCGCGCCCCCCAGCTCCTCCCGCCCCACCGTCCGCCCCGTGGCGCCCTTCACCAAGTTGGGACCGCCCAGCCCCATGAAGCTGGTCCCCTCCACCATCACGATCGCGTCCGAGAGCGCGGGCAGGTACGCGCCCCCTGCAATGCACGGACCCATCACCGCCGCGAACTGGGGCACCTTCAGGTAGCGGCGCATCATCGAGCAGTAGTAGAAGATCCGCGCGGCCCCGTACTGCCCGGGAAAGACGCCGCCCTGGTACGGCAGGTTCACGCCCGCCGAGTCCACCAAGTACGCGATGGGCACTCGGCAGCGCATGGCGATCTCCTGCGCCCGAAGGATCTTCTTGATCGTCTCCGGCCACCACGACCCGGCCTTCACCGTGGCGTCGTTGGCGACCACCACCACCTCCCGGCCCGCCACCACGCCGACCCCCGTCACGACCCCGGCCGCGGGCGCCTTCCCCTCGTAGCGGTCGTGAGCCACCAGCAGGCCGACCTCGGCCCACGTGGTCCCCGGGTCGAGGAGCCGCTCCAGCCGCTCCCGCACCGCCAGCTTTCCCTTTGCGTGCTGTCGGCGGATACCTTTGACGCCGCCTCCGAGCCGCAGCCTTTCGCGAAGCTCCGACAGCTCCCGGCCCAGCTCCCCCATCCGACCCGACGGCCGGGCGGGCCGGCCGGCCGAGCCTCGGGCGCCGTCGCGGCCGCTCACCTAGTACGGGTCCTCCCGCTGGGCGAACCACTCCCGCACGTACGCCACCGCTTCGGCAGTGGTGGCGCCCGGGCCGAAGAGCCGTCCCACCCCCTTCGCCGCCAGCTGCTCGGCGTCCTGGGTCGGGATGATTCCGCCGCCCGTGAGAAGGACGTGCTCCAGCCCTTCCTCGACCAGCAGCTCGCGCACCTTGGGGAAGAGGGTCATGTGGGCGCCGGAGAGAACCGACATCGCCACCACGTCCACGTCCTCCTGCACCGCCGCCGCGACGATCATCTCGGGCGTCTGGTGGAGCCCGGTGTAGATCACCTCGAAGCCGGCGTCCCGGAACGCCGCGGCGATCACCTTGGCGCCCCGGTCGTGGCCGTCCAGGCCCGGCTTCGCCACCAGCACCCGGATCGCCCGGTCGTGCTCCGACATGACGCTCCCGTGAAGAGAGGAAGTGCGGGACGAGACCCAGACCCCCGCAACCGCGACAATTTAGTCCGACACCGGCTGCTCTCGGAAGCTTGATTGTCGCCTGCTTCGACGTTCGTCGAGCGAAACCGCCAAACCGTCTATTGAGCAACAGCCGTCTGGGGCAACGCCCTCGCTTGGACGCGGGTACGGGAAGATGTACGATTGAGCCTCGGTTCCCTCAACCCGCGTGCCCGCCAGCCGCCGTGCCCGTCCTCGACTCCTCCATCCTCGATCAGTACGTCTGCGCGGTCGGCCCGGAACGGGTCCGCCGAAACGTCCCCTTGGGACCCAGGACGACCTTCAAGATCGGCGGCCCGGCCGACCTCTACTGCAGCGCCCGCACCCCCGGCGAAGTGGCGTTGGCGGTGGCCGCGGCCCGGGAGCTCGGGGTCCCCTTCTTCGTGCTGGGGCGCGGCGCCAACATCCTGGTCGGCGACCGGGGGTTCCGGGGCGTCGTGATCCGCTGCGCCGTCGGCGGCGTCGATTTCCTTCCGGGCGGCCGCGTCGTGGCCGGGGCGGGAGTGGACACCTTCCCGGACCTGATCAACGCCGTGGTCGCTCGCGGCCTGGGCGGCATCCACCACTTCGTGGGGATCCCCAGCACCGTCGGCGGGGCGGTCTGGCAGAACCTCCACTTCCTCTCTCCCGCCCCGGAGCGCGAGCGGACGGTCTTCTGGGAAGAGGTCATGGAAGGCGCCACGATCCTGACGCCGGCAGGGACGGTTCGCCGGGTGGCCGCCGACTACTTCCGCTTCGGATACGACTACAGCGCGATCCACGACACGGGCGACCTGGTGCTCGACGTGACCCTGAAGCTGGTCCCGACCCCCGTGGAGGAGCTGCGACGAGTGATCCGCGAGAACCTGGAGTGGCGCGACCGTCGCCACCCGGACCTTTGGCTCTACCCCTGCGCGGGGTCCATCTTCAAGAAGATCGAGGGGATCGGCGCCGGACGCCTCGTCGACCAGTGCGGACTGAAGGGACGCGTCCACGGGGCGGCCCAGATCTTCCACAAGCACGCCAACATCATCGTCAACCTGGGCGGGGCCACCGCCGCGGAGGTGCGAAAGCTCATCGACCTTTCCCGCTCCACGGTGCTGAAGGAGACCGGCTACGACCTGGAGCCGGAGATCCGCTTCGTCGGCGAGTTCTGAGCCGTCGGCGCACCGGGTTTCCAGGGCGCGGACCAGCCTCTGGGCGCAGGGAAGGCCCCGACGCCCGCCGTCCTCCAGGCGCCCCCGCCGGCTTCACTCCCCGAACGTCTCCGCCAGCGAACGGATCACCTCGCGGTCGACCCGGTGTCCGCCGGGGGCGGCGACCCGCCTGGGCTCGATCCCGGCCGCCGCCAGCCGCTCGTCCTGCTCGGACGCCAAGCCGGGATCGGCGGTGGGGTCCTCGTCCCCGAACACCAGGGTGAGCCGGGGCCTGCGCAGCCCCTCGCCCACCGCCAAGTCGCCCGGCAGGTAGGCGCCCCAGAGCACGAGCTCGTCGATCGCCGTGCTTCCCAGCGCCGCCCACCGGACCGCCGTGTGCACCCCCTGGGAGAACCCCAGCGCCACCGTCTTCGTCCGCGCGCCGGCGCCGACGAGAACCCGCGCCGCGAGCCCGTCCAGGTACCGCACGTAGTCCCCGATCTCGGCTTCCCGGTCCACGCGGGTCATCCAGCTCGCCCCCACTCGGTCCTCCGGCCCGTGGCGCCCCGGCGCCGGATCGATGTAGAAGCGGCTCAGGGCTTCGGGCGCCACCACGACCGCTCCCAGCTCGACCAGCCCCGCGAAGGGGTGCACGAACCGGCTCGCCAGCTGCCGATAGCCGTGGCAGACGAACCACGCCTGGCGCGTGTCGCGCGACACCTCGCCCGCCTGGAAGTAGCGGGCCGTGCGAACGACCGGCATCCGCCGCTCCACTGGCTCCGACGGCCTCGCTCGCGCCCCCGCCGGCCGACCGGCCTCCGCCCCCGACCGGCTCTCCGCAGGCCTTGCCCCCGGCCCCACCCCCTCCGCGCCGCCCCTCACGTCCCAGTCGCGAAGCGGGCCAGGGGGCGGCGAAACCGCCGCCACGTCCGCCCCAGCAGCAGAAGCGCCACGATGCCCAGCCCGACGGCCAGTCCCCACCACAGCCCGACCGGCCCCGTCCCCGCCGAGAAGCCCAGCCACAAGCTCACCGGCAGGCCCACCAGCCAGAACGCCAGCAGGTTGTAGACGAGGGGCCGCAACGTGTCCGCCACACCCCGAAGCGCCCCTGCGCACACGACCTGGATGCCGTCGAACAGCTGGAAGACGCCCGCCACGGGAATGAGCGCCGCCGCGACCGCCACCACCTCCGGCTGATCGGCGAAGAGCCCGGCCAGCGCGTTGGGCAGCGAGAGGAAGACCGCCGCCGTGATCGTCATCAGCAGGCAGCACACCAGCACCGAGGCGCCGGCGAAGCGGCGAGCCCGATCCGGGTCGCCGGCCCCCACCGAGGCGCCGACCATCACGGCGGCCGCCTGGGCCGCTCCCACGGCCAGCATGAAGGTGAGGGCCGCCAGGTTCAGGGCGATCTGATGGCCCGCCAAGGCCACCGGCCCGAGCCATCCCATGAAGATCCCGATCGCCCCGAAGGCGCCGAACTCCAGCACGAAGTGGAGCCCGATCGGCGCCCCCAGCCGAACCATCCGCCACAGCGGTCCCCGGGCCAGCGCCTCCCGCCGCGCCGTGCGCAGGTAGGGCCGCAGCGTCGGCCACGCCATCGCCAGGACGGCCGCGAGCATGAACCAGCGGCAGATCGCGGTGGCCCAGCCGGAGCCCACGGCCCCCATCGCCGGCGCGCCCCACTTGCCGAACACCAGGACCCAGTTGGCCAAGGCGTTGAGGCCGTTGGCCAGCACCACCACGACCACGATCGCGGCCACCTTCCCCAGCGCCTGCAACGTCTGACGCAGCAGCACGAAGCCGTAGAAGGGAAGCATCCCCGCGATCAGGGCTCGGCTGTACGCCGCCGCGATCGGCGCCACGTCGTCCGGCTGTCCCAGGACGCGCAGAACCGGCCCCGCCGTAGCCAGCATCAGCGACGAGACGGCGGTCAGGACCAGGCCGAGGACGGCGCCTCGCTGAATCGCCAGCTCGATCCCCTTCCGGTCTTCCGCGCCGAAGGCCTGGGAGACGAGGGGGTCGAGGACCATGAGGACCCCCATGCCGAAGACCGACACGCCGAAGAAGTAGAGGTTCCCCAGCGCCACCGCGGCCAGGTCGGGGGCGGAGACCCGGCCCACCATCGCCGTGTCCACCAACCCCTGCATGACCATTCCCACCTGCACCACGGCCACCGGCGCCGCGAGGGAGAGGAGCCCGCGAAGCTCCGTTGCCGTGGGGCGGAAGGCGGCAAGTCCCTTGACGGGCGGGGCGCCCGCGACGCCGGCGGGACTACTCCCCCGCATACCTCCTGGGCACCGTCACCGTGAACTCGGTGAACTCGCCTTCCTTGGTCTCGACCCGGAGGCTCCCGCCGTGCTCCTGGATGATCTCGTGGGAGATCGACAACCCCAGTCCCGTGCCCTTGGTGCCGGACTTGGTGGTGAAGAAGGGGTCGAAGATCTTCTTCACCACCTTCTCGGGAATGCCCGTGCCGTTGTCCCGGATCGACACCAGCACGCGGTCCTCCTCGCCCTTGGTGCGGAGCACGACCGTGGGCGAGTAGCCCTCTTCGCCGCTCTTGCGCCGGATCTCCGTCGCCTGGCAGGCGTTGGTGATGACGTTGAGGAAGACGCGGCTCAGGTCCCTGGCGATCGCGTGGACCTTGCCGGCGTCCTCGTCGAACTCCCGTTCGATCGTCACGTTGAACATCGAGTCGGAGGCCCGGAGCCCGTGGTAGGCCAGCTTGGCGTACTCGTCCAGCACCTGGTTCACGTCTACTTCCTCGGGCTGTCCCGCCTCCTCCCGGGAGTGGGCCAGCATCCCCTCCACGATCCGGTTGGCGCGCCCCCCGTGCTCGCGCACCTTGGTGACGTTCAGCTTCAGGTCCCCCAGGATCTCTTCCAGGTACTCGCGGTCGATCTCGCCGTTCTCGTCGTCCTCCATCTCCTCTCGGAGCTCGTCGATCAGCTCCTTCGAGAGGGCCGCGAAGTTGTTCACGAAGTTGAGCGGGTTGCGGATCTCGTGGGCGATCCCCGCGGTGAGGGCGCCCAGCGAGGCCAGCTTCTCCTGCTGGGCCACCTGCTGCTGGGTGCGCCGCAGGTTCTCCAGCGTCTCCTCCAGCGCCTCGTTCTTGGCCTGCACCTCGCTGGCCAGCTTCTCGACCAAGTTGAGGCGCTGCACCTCCAGGGCGTGCTTGCGGAAGACCTCCAGGTCCGCCGCCATGTCGGCCACTTCGTCGTCGCCAGTGATCTCGACCTTCACCCTCAGGTCGCCCTGGGTCATGCGCCGCATGGCGTCCGAGAGGTGCTGGACCCTCGCCAGCAGCCGCTCGCCGAAGAACTTCCAGCCCACGACGACGGCGGCGGCCACCGCCAGCACGTTGACGGTCAGGATCAGCCACCAGCCCAACCGCAGCAGCGCGCCCGAATCGGACGCGGCGGTTCGGGCCGCGCCCTCGGCGTTCCCCACCGCCTCGTTGACCTGCTCGACCAGCTCCGAACTCGTCTGGCGGTTCTGGACCAGCAACTCCTGGGAGCGCGCGATCTCCTCCAGCCACATTCGGCGGGTCGTCAGCACGCCGTCCGAGGCGCCGTCGTACAGCGCCCGCAACGCGTTCACTCGGGGCCGCAGCCGCTCGGCCAGCGCCGGGGGAACTTCGCCGAGCCCCGCCTCGAGCTGGCTGAACGCGGTGTTGAAGCGCTCCTGGTTGGCCCCCAGCTGGGTGACCAGGTCCTCCGACATCGCCTGGAACATGACGGTGACGACCGCGCGCTGGGCGACGCGCAGGTCCACGAGCGCTCGGTGCCGGTCCAGCTCGACCTGGGCGGTCCGCGCCCCCCGGGAGGCCGGCTGGTCGGTCAGCTCCCGCAAGCCCGTGTCGATGAAGAACTCCTGGTCGTCGAGTTCGCCTTCGAGGAAGTTGGAGATGCTCAGGTCCACCGCCTCGATCTCGTCGTCGAGGGCCGCCAGCCGGGCGCCGTGCTCCAGCCTCCGGTCCACCGACGTCCTGATCTCCTCGGTCCGGGTCAAGAGGAGCCGAAGCATGGGCGCCGCGCCCTCGGTCATCCCCTCTTCCTGGGTGATGGCGGCCACCTGCTGCCCCAGGTCCTCCTCCACGGCCAGCACGGTCTGCCAGACGGTCTCCAGCGCCTCGGGCGTGTCGGCGGCGACCAGCTGGGGCGAGGCCTGGACGAGATCCGACGTGCTTCGAGCCACGGCGAAGGCGGCGACCAGGGCCGGCATGTGGCCGTCGGTGACCTCCTCCTGGCGGTTGCCCAGGATCGTCATCAGGCCCAGAGCCAGGAAGCTGGCGCACAGGGTCAGCACGACGCCGCCCCCCAGCCCCACCACGACTTGGCTGCCGATGCCGAAGCGCCCGCCCGTGACCTTGCGCACGCGTTCGCTCACGCCTTCGGGGAGGATCGACAGAACCCACTCGAACGCCGCCTGGACGTGCTGGTCCAGTCCCTTCGGGGGACCCGCGGCCTTCATCGGGAAAGACGCTCCACCGGCTGGAACCTGCCGCCTCGGATGACCGTCAGAAACACCTCGTCGGAGCCCTGGTTGTCGTTTTCCCCGTACTCCACGTGGAAGCCGTCCAGGTCGATGGGGCCGGCCTCGCGAAGCTCTTCGAGGAACCTAACCCGGGTGGGCTCCTCGTCGGGCTCCAGCCGCCGCAGGACTTCCGCCGCGAGGCGTCCGGCCAAGTACCCTTCCAGCGAGACGAAGCCGGGGACCGCGGCCGGCGCCACGGCGCGGAGGGCGGCATGGTAGCTCGCCACCACGGGAACCGACAGGTCGGAGGGAAACGGCACCACCTGGGTCACCACCACCCCGTTGCCCGCGTCGCCCAGCTCGTTGAGCAAGGCGTTGCTGCCCACGAAGGAGATGTTGACGATCACCGCGTTCAACCCCAGGCGCCGCGCCCATCGGATGAAGACCGCCGTCGGTCGGTACGCCCCGATGACGATCACCGCCTGAGGGCGTCCCTCCCTGATGTCCAGAAGCGCTCGCTTCACGGCCGTGGTGTTCCGCATGTACGTGCCCTCGCTGACCAGGGACATGTTGCGCCGGCCCAGGGCGATCCGCACTCCGCTGAGGCCGGCGCGGCCGTAGCTGTCGTCCTGGTACAGGATCGCGATCCGATCGAAGCCCAGGTCGCCGTTCGCAGGGGAGCCGGTCAGGCGCGCCACCATCTCCTCGGTCTCCTGGTAGTAGGAAGCGCGCACGTTCACCACCGACGGGCGCTCGTCGGCGCGGAGGAACTCGGCCCCCGTGAACGGCGCGATGTAGGGCACCGACTGGGAGCTGGCCACCGGCTCGGCCGCCGTCGAGGTGGGGGTGCCCACCGCGCCGATCAGGCCGAAGACGCCCGATTCGATCAGCTCCGCCGTGTTGCGGGCGGCGGCCTCGGGCTCGTAGCCGTCGTCGCGGGCGATCAGCCGAAGCGCCCGGCCGTGCACGCCCCCGTCTCGGTTCGCCTCTTCGAACGCCGCCCGGATGCCCAGGTTCATGTTGGCGCCCAGCGCCATGGCGTCGCCCGACAGCGCCGCCGACTGGCCGAAGACGATCGAATCGGGGAACACTCCCTGCGACGGCTCCTGGGACGGCTCCTGGGCCGCGACGCCCCGCCCGAGCACGCCCGCCGCCGCCAGCCCGGCAACACCGCCCGCTTTGGCGAAGCCGCCCAGCCAGAGCGCGACGCCCCGCCCGAAGCCGCGTCCGCCCGGCCCCGGGCCCCTCGCCCTCCCGGCTCGCCGGCTCACTCGGGCCCCACGTACTTGAGAGCCAAGCAGGTGATGTCGTCGGACTGGGGAGCGTCGCCGGCGTGAGCCTTCACGGCCTTCACCACATGGCGCCTCACGTCTTCGGCGCTGGCGCCGGCGCACTCGCCCAGCGAGTTGGCCAGGGCGTCCTCGCCGAACTCCTCGCCGTCCTCGTTCATCGCCTCGGTGACGCCGTCGGTGTAGAGGAAGAAGGTGTCGCCCGGCTCCAGCTCGATGCTGCCGCCCGGAAACTCGAAGTCGGGGATCACACCCAGCACCAGCCCCGACTCGCTCTCCACCTGCCTCACCTCGCCCGACGCCTTCACCACGTACGGCAGGTTGTGGCCTCCGTTGGCGTACTCCAGCAGCCCGCTGGACGGGTTGAAGTTGGTGTAGAAGACGGTCACGAACATCGACTCCTCGTTGGACTCGGCCAGCAGGTCGTTCACCTCGGCCATGCACTTGGCCGGATCGGGGTTTCCGATCGCCGTTCCCTTCACCAAGGTCCGGCTGACCATCATGAAGAGAGCCGCCGGCACGCCCTTCCCGGACACGTCGGCGACCACCATCGCCAGCCGGTCGTTCTCCAGCTTGAAGAAGTCGTAGAAGTCGCCCCCCACCTCCTGGGCCGGCGTCATCCACGCGTGCAGGTCGTAGCGGGGGTCGTCGGGGAAGTCGGTGGGCAGGATCGACTCCTGCATCTTGGCGGCCACCCCCAACTCCCGGCGCAGAGCCACCAGCTCGTCCCTGGACCGAAGCGCGTCGCGCATGACCTGAAGGTGGGCCAAGGTCTTGGAGATGGTGGTGTCCAAGTCGTCAAAGTCGATCGGCTTGGTCACGAAGTCGAAGGCGCCGCGGTTCATCGCGGTGCGGATGTTCTTCATGTCCCCGTAGGCCGTGACGATCACCGCCCGAAGGTCCAGGTGGAGGCTGTTGAGCTGGTGGAGCAGGGTGAGGCCGTCCATCTCGGGCATGTTGATGTCCGACAGGACCATGTCCACGTCGCTGTGGGCCCGAAGCTTCTCCAGGGCTTGGACGCCGTTCTGGGCGAAGACCAGGTCGATCTCGCCCTTCCGTATTCTGCGGCGGAACTTCTGGGTCAGGAGTATCTCGAGATCGGGTTCGTCGTCGACGACCAGGATCTTCGCCATTCGGAATCGCTCCGCGTCCCCCCGACGGGCCTTCTTCGTCCGCCGGGGGCCGGCTTGGGGATGAAGGAGGGCGGCCGCCCCGGGTGGACGACCCCATGCAACAAATGTAGCGCCCCGTCCATCGAACCGCTTGCGGACTCCGGACGCCTCGCCGTGCCGCGGACGGCCCCTGCGCGAGGTGGACAGCTTGGAGCCTCCCGGCGTCTCCCGAGCCTCCCGGCGGACGACCCCTGCGCAAGGTGGACAGTCCCCGTCGAATCTTGTACAATGTTGCCGCGCGGACGGGCGGACCCGACCGGCGCGACCTAATCCCTTCAGCCCCATGAGGAGACCACTCCGCAAGATGGCAGACATCGACGCAGTGCTCGGAACGATCCGAGACCGGGACGTGGAGTTCGTGGACCTGCGGTTCACGGATCCCCGCGGCCGCTGGCACCACGTGACCCTGACGACGGACGCCTTCGACGAGGACGCCTTCGAGGACGGAATCATGTTCGACGGTTCCTCCATCGCAGGCTGGAAGAGCATCGACAAGTCCGACATGGCTCTCTTTCCGGACCCCGGGACCGCCGCCATGGACCCCTTCATGGCCGACAGGACGCTCTATCTGATCTGCGACGTCCACGAGCCCACGACCGGCGAGCGCTACTCCCGCTGTCCCCGCTCCACCGCCAAGGACGCCGAGGCGTACCTGGCCTTCTCGGGAGTCGGCGACACGGCCTACTTCGGCCCAGAGCCGGAGTTCTTCCTCTTCGACGACGTGCGCTTCGGCGTCGACCCGAACCACTCCTTCTTCCGGCTGAACGACGTGGAGGGCCCCTACAACACGGGCAGCGCGCTGGAAGGCGGGAACAAGGGCCACCGGCCGCGCACCAAGGGCGGCTACTTCCCCCTCCCGCCGGTGGACTCGGTGCAGGACGTCCGCAGCGACATGCTCAAGGCGCTCAACCACGCCGGCGTCGCCGTGGAGAAGCACCACCACGAGGTCGCGGCCAGCCAGCACGAGCTGGGGATCGTCTTCGCCCCCATGACGATGATGGGCGACAAGCTCCAGGTGTACCGCTACGTGGTGCTGAACGTGGCGGCGCGTCACGGCAAGACGGCGACCTTCATGCCGAAGCCGGTCGTCGGCGACAACGGCTCCGGGATGCACTGCAACCAGTCCGTCTGGAAGGAAGGCGAGAACCAGTTCTCGGGAACGGGCTACTCCGACCTTTCGGAGACCGCCCTCCACTACATCGGCGGGATCATGAAGCACGCCCGGGCGATCAACGCCTTCTCCAACCCCAGCACGAACAGCTACAAGCGCCTCGTGCCGGGCTTCGAGGCGCCGGTGCTCCTGGCCTACTCGGCCCGCAACCGCTCCGCCTCCTGCCGCATCCCCCACGTCACGTCGGCGAAGGCCCGACGGGTCGAAGTCCGCTTCCCGGACCCCACGGCCAACCCCTACCTGGCGTTCTCGGCCATGCTGATGGCCGGGCTGGACGGCATCGAGAACCGGATCGACCCCGGCCCGCCGATGGACAAGGATCTCTACGCTCTGCCGCCGGAGGAGCTGAAGGACATCCCCACCGTCTCCCACTCGCTGCGGGACGCCTTGGACGCCCTCGAGTCGGACCACGAGTTCCTGACCCGGGGCGATGTGTTCACCAAGGACCAGATCGACGCCTACGTCGAGCTCAAGATGGACGAGGTGGTGCGGTTCGAGCAGGCGCCCCACCCGGTCGAGTACGACATGTACTTCTCGCCGTGACCGCTGGGGAAGACGCGAACCGCAACGAACAGCGAGAACCACGGCCGAGCACGGCGTGACGACCGACGGCGTGCTTGCCGTTGCGGCAGGCGTTCCCGGGTTCGGAAGCCTTCGGGGACACAGGGAGGAAGCCGCGGCGGCAGGGCTGTCCCGGTTGCGCGACGCGGCCGAGCGAACGGGAAGGACGGCTCTCGGGGAGGCCTTGGGGTCCCCCGAGGGCCGGGTCTTCTTCTCGTTTCTGCTGGGCAACAGCCCCTACCTGACTCGACTGCTCCTCCGGGACCTGGAGTTCTCCCAGAGCCTGGTGGAGGATTCGCCGGACGCCGTGGTCGGCAGGATTCGGAACGAGCTGGCGGAGGCCGATCCGACGATGGGCCGGGACGAGCTCATGAAGTTCCTGCGCTTCCAGCGGAGCCGGGTGGCCGTGGTCGCGGCGGCGTGGGACTGCTTCGGCGTCGCCGACGTCATGGAGTGCTGCGCGCTCCTCTCGGACATGGCCGACCACGCCGTCCGCCTGGCCGTCTCCCACCTGCTGCTGGACCGGGTGCGGCGCGGCGAGATGAAGCTGCCCGAGGAGGAGTCGCCCGGAGGCAGCAGGCGCTGGGGGTACTTCGCGCTGGCCATGGGCAAGCACGGCTCCCGCGAGCTCAACTACTCCTCCGACGTCGACTTGGTGGTGCTCTACGACCCCGATGCCGTGGAGTACACCGGCTCGCGGAGCCTGCGGGACTGCTTCGTCCGGGTCACCCGCGACCTGGCCCGCATCCTCCAGGCGCGCACCGCCGACGGATACGTCTTCCGCACGGACCTGCGCCTCCGTCCCGACGCGTCGTCCACCCCTCCGGCGATCGAGGTGGAGTTCGCGCTGAACTACTACAACACCTTCGGGCGCACCTGGGAGCGGGCCGCCCTGATCAAGGCGCGCCCCGTGGGCGGGGACCTGGAGGCGGGCGCGGCGTTCCTGTCGCGGCTGTCGCCCTTCATCTGGGACGAGGGACTCGATTTCACTTCGGTGGAGGAGATCCGCTCGATGAGTCAGCAGATCCACGACTTCCACGGCCACGGCGCCGTCTCGGCGGCAGGTCACGACGTGAAGCTGGGACGCGGCGGCATACGCGAGATCGAGTTCTTCGTCCACATGCACCAGCTGGCCTACGGAGGGCGCAACCGCAGGCTGCGGGGGGCCGGGCTGCTGGCGATGCTGGAGACGCTGGAGGAGGAGAACCACGTCCTGCCCCGGGAGACGGCCACGCTGCGCAAGAGCTACCTGCTGCTGCGGCGGGTCGAGCACCGCCTCCAGATGATCAACGACGACCAGACCCAGAAGCTCCCCGAGACGGCGGACGGGCTGGAGCACGTGGCCGCGTTCATGGGGCTTTCGTCCGCCGAAGAGCTGTCGGGGATGGTCGAGCGCTCGGCCGATCAGGTCCACGACCTCTACCGCACCCGCTTCAACGTCCCCGAGAGCGAGCAGGACATCACCGCCACGATCCTGGAGGGTCCCGAGGGCTCCTCCGACGCCGTGGCGAAGCTGGAGGCCGCCGGATTCGTCCGGGCCCTCACCGCCGTGGAGATATTCCGGGGCTGGGCCGAGGGCCGCTACGAGGCCACGAGCACGGAGCGCGCGCGGACGATCGTCCGGGAGATCCTCCACGAGATCATCGCCGCGCTGGGCAAGACCCCCGACCCGGACCGGGCGCTCGCCCGGATGGACAAGTTCCTGGACGCCCTCCCCGAAGACGTCTCCTTCTTCTCCATGCTTCGGGCCAACACCTGGCTCCTCAACCTCATCGCCGTCGTGATGGGAAGCGCCCCCCGGATCGCGGACACGCTGGGCGCCCACCCTCGTCTGCTGAAGGCGGTGCTGGACCCGTCGTTCTTCCTGCCGCTTCCCGACCGGGCATCCCTCGTCGCGGAGCTGGAGGAGCAGCTGGAGGAAGTGGCGGGCGCCGAGGAGCGGAGCGCCCGAACGGCGGCGTGGGCGGACGACCGCCGCTTCCAGGTCGGCGTCCAGACGTTGCAGAACCTGGTCACCGTGGACGAGGCGTCCACGTCCCTCTCCCACATCGCCGAGGTGTCGATAGAGGTTCTGCTGCGGGACGTGCTGGCCGAGCTTCGGGAGCGCCACGGCGAGGTGCCGGGAAGCTCGTGCGCCGTGGTGGCGATGGGCAAGCTGGGCGCCCTCGAGATGACCTTCGAGTCGGACCTGGACCTCCTCTTCGTCGCCGACGTGGAGGACGAGTCGCGGGAGAGCCTGGGACCCAAGCCCGTCGAGGCCCGGCGCTTCTACGCCCGGGCGGCGCAGCGGCTGATCGCCGCCCTCCAGACCCGGTCGGCGGCCGGCAAGCTCTACGAGGTGGACATGCGGCTGCGGCCTTCGGGCGAGAGCGGACCGCTGGTGACCACGCTTCGCGCCTTCCGCGAGTACCACGCAGGAGCTGCCTGGACGTGGGAGCACATGTCGCTCACCCGGGCCCGGGTCGTGGCGGGGGACCCTGCGGCGGTAGCGGCTGCGGAGGCCGAGATCCGGAGGGTCCTGACCCGCGACCGCGACCCGGACGAGCTGCTCCGGGACGTGGCGCAGATGCGTCGGCGGGTCGCCGCCGAGTACCCGTCCACCGAGCCCTTCGAGCTCAAGTACGTGCGGGGCGGACTTGTGGACTTGGAGTTCGTCGCCCAGTATCTTCAGTTGCTCCATGCGAAGCACGACCCCCAGGTGTTGGCCGGGGGAACCGTTGCATGCTTGCGGGCCCTTGCAGGCGCGGGATTCCTGGACGCCGAAGAAGCCGAGTTCTTGGCCGACGCGGTTGGAATGCAGCGTGCCATCCAAGCGATCTTGAGGCTCGCATGGAGCGGAAGCGACTCGGTGCGTTCGGCCCCGAAGGCACTTCGCAGCAAGCTGGCCAACGCCCTCGAATGCGACGACTTCGACGAGCTGGAGTCGAAGCTGCGGGGCACGCAGGAGAAGGTGCACGAAGCCTTCCGTCGCCACCTCGGCCGGGAGGTCGAATGAGGGAAGGCCGAGCCGGGAGAAGCAGCTGCGTGGGTCCCAAGGTGAAGACGGACGTCAAGCTGGACGAGGCCGAACCGAGGCGCGTGGTCAAGCTCTTCGAGCACTTCGCAGCCGAGCACGGATTGCCCGTCGAGATGGTGCAGCGCTTCGAGCTGGCTCTGGACGAGGTCTTGACCAACGTGGTGAGCTACGCCTTTCCCGACGGCGCCGAAGACCCCAGCGTCAGGGTGACGATGCAGATGGACGACGCGTGGCTGAAGGTTCGGGTCCAGGACAACGGACCCGAGTTCGACCCGCTCCACGATGCTCAGGAGCCCGATCTTTCCCTCGACGCCGAAGAGCGCCCCATTGGGGGCCTCGGCATCTTCCTCGCCAAGACGTTCGTCCATACGCTCACCTACGAGCGAGTGGACGGATGCAACCGCCTTACCCTCTCACAGCCCCTGGAGGCTCCCTCGGAGAACGCCAATCCATGAAAGTGACCACGACGCATTCCGGGAACACGGCGGTGGCCGCCGTGAACGGCCGGGTCGACTCCGCCAACGCGAAGGACCTGGACCAGGAACTCAGCACCATCATCGAAGGGGGCGTCAACCACCTGGTGGTCGACTGCTCCGAGCTGAGCTACATCAGCAGCGCCGGCCTCCGCGCGCTCCTCGTCGCCATCAAGAAGACCAACGCGGCCGGCGGAGGCGTGGCGATGTGCCAAGTCCCGCCGCACATCCGCGAGGTGCTGGAGGTCAGCGGCTTCACGCGCCTGACCAAGGTCTTCGACACCTCGGCGGAAGCCGAAGCCAGCTTCTAGCCTAGCCTGGCTCCGGCGCGCCAGCAGCTTTCTAGCTCCGGCGCCCCCCGGCTGGCGCCCCTTTGCGGCGGGCAGCTTGCGGGCGCCGGCCCCCCGGCTGGCCCCTTTGCGGCGGGCGGCTTTCTGGCTCCGGCCCCCCGGCTGGCACCCCTTTGCGGCGGGCAACTTGCGGGCGACCGCCCCTGGGAGATGGAGCCGGGGGACCCGGAAGAAGCCAGGGGACCCCTAGAAGAAGGTGAACGCCTGCACCTTGAAGGACCACTCGGTCTGGTTCTCTATCGTCCGATAGAAGTCCAGGTTGGCCGAGATGCCGTTCCTGCCCGCGGCGTACAGCATGACCCCTGGCGTGACCACCAGACCGCTCACGTTCGCGCCTTCGTCGTTCTCGGTGCGGGCCCAGCTCAGCCGGAAGAGGGGCTCGACTCCCGCGAAGGCCCGGTCCTCCGCCAGGGGCACGTACCACAGCCCCATGACCTGGAAGGCCGAGAAGCCCGCCTCGTCGTTCACCTTCCAGTTCCGGCCGGTTGTGCCGTTCACGAGGAGGTGGGGGCCGTCGCGCCACGTGCCGACCTCCAGCTCCATGCCGTAGGCGGGAACCCGCAGCGTCTGGTCCTCGGAGCCCAGCGTCTCGTCCATGGCCGCGTACGCGGACAGCCGACCGCGGTCGCCGAAGAAGTAGGAAAGCCGGCCTGACGCGGACTTGGCGTTGTTCACGTCCTTCTTGCTGATGCCCTGGCCGTTGGTCAGGGTGAAGCGGTATCCCAAGCGGCGGTTCGCGAACCGCCCGGTGGCGAGGATGCCGGGTTCGTAGCCGTCCAGGCCCAGGCTGAAGGTCAGCTTGCCGAACGAGCACACGCCCCCCACGCCGGGACACTCGTCGATGCCGGTGACCCGACCGTCCCGCTCGATCAGGGGCAGGTCGGAGTTGGCCGCGAGCCAGAAGTAGGAGACGGCCCGCTTGAACTGGCCGATCTGCAGCTGGAAGGATTCGGAAGGCGTCAGGGCGAGATACGCCTCCAGCGTGGTGGACCCTTGGGCGTCGAACTGGAGGCGTCCCCCCACCAGGTCGTTGAGGGAGCCGTCGATGGTGACCCAGGCTCGGCGGATGAAGAAGCTGGACGGCGCGGCGCTGGGGCCCGGCATCTCGTACTGGGCCTGGATTCGCGCGCCCAGTGTGACACTGGACCCGCTGCGGGCAGTGAAGGTCTGGGCGGCGGAGGGCGCCGCCGCGCCGGCGGCCAGGACCATCGCTGCCAGAACGCCGGCCGAGTGTCGAAGGGCACGGTGGGTCATGGGGGATTCGTCGTCCTTGGGTTGGTCGGGGCGAAGTTGGTGCAGTACCAATCTAGCCCCCGACCTCTCGCCGGGGCGAATCCGCGGTCAAGCGCGCGCCTACTTGAAGGTGATCGTGCCGACGACTCCGACGCGGCGTTCCGGGGGCTGGAAGCCGTCGGCCGCCTGCTCGCCGAAGAAGTCCATCACCAGGCGGAGGCCGGGGTCCTGCTCGGCGGTTTGGCCGCCCAGAGTGGCCCATTGCGTCCCCACATTCAGGCGGTAGCCGGCCGCGCCCTCGCGGCTCCAGCGGCCGAACGGCTTGATCCGACCGCCGCCGGGCAGCACCAACCCGTAGCCGACCTCCATCGCCAGGCGGGACGGGGCCCAGCCCCGGGCGTCCTGGGTCGCTCCGAAGCCGTGGGCGGACGGGAAGCCGTGGGCCGGCCCGACGCCGTGGCTCGGGGGACCGCCGTGGCCAGTGGGGCCGCCGTGGCCGGTGGGGTCGTGGCCGGTGGGGCTGCCGTGGCCGGTGGAACCTCCCTGACCGGTGGGGCTGCCGTGGCCGGCTTGGTCGCCGGCGGCGGGCACGGTGCTGCCGGGCTGCACCGCCGGACCCGGCGCGCCCAGGCCCGGCACGCCCGCGCTGCGCCACACGTCGCCGCCGCCCTGCCACAGCGTCTGCGCGCCCCCCGAAGCATTGCCCCACGACGGCTCCAGCGAGAACGACAGCCCGCCGTCTTCGCGGCCGGGCTGGACCCGCAGCGCCACCGCCGCGCCCCACTCCTTGAAGTTCCGGTCCTGGTGGATCAGCAGCATCCGGCCTCGCGCGTCCAGGCTCAAACCGCTGCCCGCGTGCACCAACCCCAGCTCGGCGCCCGCTTCGGCCCCCATCCCCGTCTCCGCGTCGCCACCGTCGTAGCGACCGCCCACCTCGATGCGCGTGCGCATGGCGACGCTGCCGCTCGTCCACTGCCCGCCCAGCTCGGGCGCCAGCCGCACCCGCTGCGCGCCAGCCGTCACCGCCGCCACGTGCACGTCCGACGCGTCCGTCATCATGCGCACCGCGAAGGCGTCGGCCTTCAGCGCCAAGCCGCCCACCAGCCGCTGGCGCACGCCCAGCGCGCCCATCCGCATCCGCAGGTCGGCGTCGTAGGTGGGAGGACCCATCTCGCCCACGTTGGCGGCGCCCCGCCCCGCGCCGGCCAAGCCCCAGATGCCGAAGCCGCCCTGGGACGACCAGCTGGCGTAGGGGTAGAGGCTGTTCAGGTGGGCCTTCGTCTTGCCCACGCCGTTGATCCCGCTCTCGTAGTTCGCCGCCATGTCGCTGCGCGAGCCGGCCAAGCCCATCAGGAAGCCCGAGCCGAAGCGGTAGTCCAGGCCCAGGTAGGCCGAGCGGGTGCGGCCGTCCATGGCGAAGTCGTCTTCGGGGCGGCCCTCGAACTCGCCCATGTTGGCCTGGCCCCACAGCGTCCAGCCCGTCTGGGAGGCCGTCTGCGCCGGGGACGCGCCGGGCGAGGCACTGGCGGAGCTGGCGGCATCGGCGTCGGCGCCGCCCTGGCCGTCGGGCGAGCCGCCGCCGAAGGAGAGCTGGAACGAGCTCCGGGAGCGGAGGTCGCGGCCTGTCAGCGGGCTGAAGGCGATGCCGCCGTGCGTGCGCTCGGCACGGCCCGCGTCCTCTTCCCGCTGGCCCTGGTACGAGCCGCCCTGGCCGAGGGCGCCGCTCGGGGCGCCGCCCAAGCCCGCTGCGCCGTCGCCGAAGAAGATGGCGGCCAAGTCCAGCGTTCCGCCCGGGGTGCCGCCGGGTCCCGACCCGGCGGTGCCCGGATGGGTGACCTGGAGGCCCAGCAGCCCGGTTGCGTCCCGCACCAGCGACTCGAGTCCGCAACGACCGCCCGAAACGCCCCCACCCCAGCCCGCACCGGCGTGGGACGAGGCCGTGCCGTCGAACGCGACGCCCGCGCCACGGCCGCCACCGAACGCGACGCAGCTCAGCGAGCGCCCGCCCAGCTGCACGTGCGAACGGCCCCGCGAACCCGACGACTCCAGACCCAACCGACCGCCGATCGCGTCGACCGTCTCCGTTCCCAGCGATCGTCCGAACGCCGCCAGCGTCAGCTTCAACGCCCGCGCCCGATCCGCACGCGACGCCGACACCGTCACGCTCGCCTGTTGCGTCGCCGTCAGCCCGCCCGCATCCGTCGCCGTCACCGTCACCACCGTCGCGCCGATCTCCCGCGGCGCCACCGACAGCCGTCCCGCGCCCGACACCGACGCGGCCGCCACGCTCGGCGACGACGACACCACCACGTAGCTCAGCGCGTCGCCGTCCGGGTCCCGGAAGTACTCGCCCAGACCTACCTCCCACGGCGCACCGCCCACCTCCAGCACCGGCGGCGACAGCGAGCCCACCGCCTCCGGCCCCTCGTTCACGTTCAGCAGCGTCACCACGACCGCAGCCTCGGCCGTTAGACCGCCGCCGTCCGTCACCCGCACCACCAGCGCGAACTCCGGTGGACCGTCCTCGTAGTTCTCGCCGGCACCCACGTAGCGCACACGCCCGCTGGCCCCGTCCACCTGGAAGCGGCCCGCGTCGCCCTGCGCCAAGCTGTACGTCAGCACGTCGCCGCGGTCCGGGTCCGTCGCCTCGACCCGTCCCAGCTCCCGAGGCCCGCGCACGTTCTCCGCCAGATCGAAGGCGTACGCAGAGTCCACGAACGCGGGCGCCTCGTTCACGTCCAGCAGCAGCACCCTCACCTTCGCCACCGCCGCCAACCCCGCCCGGTCCGTCGCCACCACCTCGAACTCCCAGCCCTCAGGACCCGTCTCCGCGTCCTCGCCAGCGCCCACGTACCGCACCACCCCGCTCGACTCGCCCACGTCGAACAGCGCCGCGCTCGCGCCGCTCAAGCTGTAGCGCAGCGTGTCGCCCGCGTCCACGTCCGTTGCCTCGACCGCGCCGAGCTCCACCGGGCCCGCCACGTGCTCCGCCAGCTCCCACTCCCAGATCGACTCCACGAACACCGGGCCCTCGTTCCGGTCCTCGAGCGTCACCACCACTCGGGTCCGCGCTGTCAGGCCGCCTCGGTCCGTCGCCGTCACCTCCAGCTCCCAGCTGCCCGGGCCCGTCTCCGCATCCTCGCCTGCGCCCACGTACTGCACCGCACCGCTCGTCGCGTTCACCTTGAACCGCTCGGCGTCGCCCGCCGTCAGCGCGTACGACAGCCAGTCGCCAGCGTCCGGGTCCGTCGCCCGAACCTCGCCCAGCAGCAGCGGACCGCGAGCGTTCTCCGCCAGATCGAAGGCGTACGCAGAGTCGGCGAACGCTGGCCCCTCGTTCACGTTCGTCAACTTCACCGCGACGACCGCCCGCGCGCTCGAACCCGCCAGGTCCGTCGCCGCCACCTCCAGCTCCCACGACTTCGGTCCCGCGCCCTCGTAGTCCTCGCCCGAGCCCACGTACCGCACCGCGCCCGTCGCGCCGTCCACCTCGAAGCGGTCCGCGTCGCCCGCCACCAGCCGGTACGTCAGCGTGTCGCCCTCGTCCAGGTCCACCGCCTCCGCCACGCCCAGCGCCAGCGGCCCCGCAACGTTCTCCGCCATGGCGAAGGCGTACCGCTCCGCCGTGAACACCGGCGCGTCGTTCACGTTCACCAGCCGCACCGTCACCGTCGCATCGCCCGTCCGCTCCCCGTCGTCCGCCGTTGCGCGCACGATCATCACGAACTCCGAACGCGACTCCGCGTCCTCGCCCGTCCCCACGTACCGCACCTCGCCGGTGCGAGCGTCCACCTCGAAGAGACCTTCGTCGCCCGCCGCCAGCGAGTACGCCACCTCGCCGCCGAAGGGGTCCGTCGCACTCACCGTCCCCACCACCACCGGCCCCGACTCGTCCTCCGTCAGCTCGAACTCGTACTCCGCACGACCGAACACCGGGTCCGTGCCCCCGGCCCCGTTCACTTGGTGCTCCTCCAGGTTCTCCACCGCGTAGCTGCCCAGGTCCAGCGCCGCCGCCGTCGTCCCGCCCGCGATCCGCAGTGCGCCGCCTGCCGCAGTCAGCGCGTCGGCCGGGATGCTGATCCCGTCCTCGTCCCGGTCCGCAGGCTGCACCACGTACTCGAACACCAGCACCGGCGTGCCCGAGCCCGACACGTAGCTCGCATGACGCACGGCCGTCCCGATCTCGATCGCCAGCCGCACCGGAGCCGTCGCAGCCGACATGTGGCCCGCCTGCTGCGGCGCCCCCGCCACCTCCACCGGCCTGCTGAACGTCACCGCCACCCGGATCACGCTGCGCGGACCGTACAGTCCGCTCGCGCCCGGCGTGCTCGTCACCGCCAACCCCACCACCACGGGCACCGCCTCCACCGTGCCGTTCACCTTGTCGTTCGCCGCCGCCGCGATCGCGTGGCTGCCCAACGCCAGAACCGCCGGACGAACCCCGTCCGCCGTGTTCACGATCGTCGCGCCGTTCAGCGTCAGCGCGGCAGCCGCCACGCCCACGCCGTCCGCGTCAGCGTCCACGCCGCCCGTCCCGCTGCCGCCACTGCCCGCGCCCTGCACGCGGTACGCGAACGACAGCGTCGCCGTGCCGCTGCCGCCCACGTAGCTCGCCTGACGCGTCGCCGTGCCCACCGTCAGCGCCAGCTGCGGCGCGCCCGTCACCGTCACCGCACGGTCGAACGTCACCTGCACCTCGATCCGCTCGCCCAGGCCGTAGGTGTCGCCGCTCTCCGGCGTGCTCGACACCGCGACGCCCGTCACCGACGCGCCCGCCAGCGTGCCGTCCACCTTGTGGCCCGCAGCCGCGCTCAACGCATGGCTGCCCAGTCCCAACGCCGCTGCCGTCGAGCCGTCCCGGGCGTCGTTGATCGCCCCGCTGTTCAGCGCCAGCGCGCTCGCGCCGACTTCGATCCCGTCCGTGTCCGCGTCCGCAGCCACCACCGTGTAGTGGAACGTCAGCGTGTACGTGCCCGTCCCGCTCGCGTAGTCCGCCTGCCGCGTCTGCGCGCCCACCGTCAGCGCCACCTGGGGCGTGCCCGTCACCGCCACCCGACGGTTGAACGTCACCTGAACCTCGATCTGCTCGCCCCGACCGTACGTCGTCGCCACCGCCGGCGAACTCGTCAGCGACACGCCCGACACCGACGCCGCCGTGAACGTCCCGCCCGCGACCTTGTGGCCCGCGCTGTTCGTCACCGCGTGCGCGCCCAGCCCCAGAACCGCGTCCACCGCCCCGCCCGCCACGTCGATCATTCCGCCGTTCAGCGCCAGCGCGCTCGCGCCGATGCTCAACCCGTCCGCGTCCACGTCCGCCGTCACCACCACGTACCGGAACACCAACGACGCCGTGCCCGTCCCCGATGCGTAACCCGCCTGCCGGGTCTGCGTCCCGACCGTCAGCGCCAGCTGCGGCGTGCCCGTCACGTCCACACCCTTGTTGAACGTCACCGTCGCAACCACCGTGTCGCCCCGCTCGAAGGTGTCGCCGATCGGCGGCGACGCGATCGACACACCGCTCACCCCCGGCGGGCCCTGGGCACCGTCCACACGGTGGCCCGTGCTGTTCGATATCGCGTGGCTGCCCAGCCCCAGGCTCGCAGCCGTCGAACCGTCGCGCGCGTCCGAGATCGTCCCGCCGTTCAGCGCCAGCGCGCTCGCGCCGATGCTGATGCCGTCGGTGTCCGCGTCCGCAGCCGCCACCGTGTAGCGGAACGTCAGCACGCCGCCGCCCGCCGCCACGCTCGTCGCCGAATCGTACGCCGCCTGCCGCGTCTGGCTCCCGATTGTCAGTGCCAGCTGGGGCGCGCCCGTCACCGTCACGTTGCGGTCGAACGTCACCTCCACCTCAATCTCCTCGCTCAACCCGTACGTGCTCGCGCCCGCCGGGCTGCTCGTGATCGTCACGCCGCTCACCGACGCCGCCGTGAACGTCCCGCCCGCAACTCGCAACGCGCCGTCGTTGCTGATCGCATGATGCGCCAAGCTCAGCAAGGCGTCCGTCGTACCGCCCGCCACGTCGATCGTACCCCCGTTCAGCGCCAGCGCGCTCGCGCCGATGCTCAACCCGTCGGTGTCCGTGTCCGCCGTCACCACTACGTACCGGAACACCAGCGCCGCCGTCCCCGTCCCCGATGCGTAGCCCGCCTGCCGCGTCTGCCCGCCGATCCCCAGCGCCAGCTGCGGCGTCCCCGTCACGTCCACCGCCTTGTTGAACGTCACCGTCGCAACCACCGTGTCGCCGCGCTCGAACGTGCCGCCCGGCGGCGCCGCCACCGACAAGCCCGCGACCCCCGGCGGCCCTTGGCTGCCGTCCACCTTGTGCGCCGCAGCGTTCGTCACCGTATTCGACCCCAAGCTCAGCGCAGCAGCAACAGTGCCCGGACGCACGTCCGCAATCGACCCGCCGTTCAGCGTCAACGCGCTCGCACCTATGCTGATCCCGACCGTGTCCATGTCCACAGGACGAACCGCGTACGCGAACACCAGCGTGTCCACCTTGCTCGAAGCCGAATCGTAGCTCGCCTGACGAGTCTGCGTCCCAATCGTCAGCGCCAGTCGCGGCGTGCCCGTCACCGCCACCGGACGGCTGAACGCCACCTTCACTTCGATCTGCTCGCTCAGCTTGTACGTGCTGTCCGCCGCAGGCGCGCTCGAGATCGTCACCGCGCTCACCGCCGGCGTCGTGAACGTCCCGCCCGCAACCTTGTGCCCCGTGCTGTTCGTCACCGCGCTCGCGCCCAGCCCCAGCACAGCGTCCAACGTCCCACCCGCAACCTTGATCGTCCCGCCGTTCAGCGCCAAAGCGCTCGCCCCGATGCTCAACCCGTCCGCGTCCGCGTCGCCGCTCGCCACCACGTACCGGAACACCAACGTGTCCGTGCCCGTCCCGCTCGCGTAGCTCGCCTGCCTAGTCGCGCTCCCGATCGTCAGCGCCAGCTGCGGCGTCCCCGTCACGTCCACCGCCGGCGTGAACGCCAACGCCACCTCGATCGTCTCGCCCCGCTCGAAGGTGTCGCCCACCGTCGGAGAACTGATCGACAGCGCCGTCACCCCCGGCGGACCAATGCTCCCGTCCACCTTGTGCAAAGCAGCGTTCGCAACCGCACTCGAACCCAGACCCAAGCTCGCCGCCGCCGTGCCGCCCGCGAGCACGATCGCACCCCCGTTCAGCGCCAACGCGCTCGCGCCGATGCTGATCCCGTCCGAATCGCTGTTCGCCGTCACCACCACGTAGCGGAACGTCAGCGTCTGCGTCCCCGAACCGCTCGCGTAGCTCGCCTGCACAGTGTCGCTGCCGATCTCCAGCGCCAGCTGCGGCGTCCCCGTCACCGCCACCGAACGCTCGAACTCCACCTCCACCTCGATCGCCTCCGTCCGGCCGTACGTCGAGTCGGCGCCCGCGTCGCTCGATATCGTCACCCCGCTCACGCCCGGCGCCACCTCCTTCGTGCCGTCCACCTGGAACGCCGCCGCGTCCGCAAAGCTCCACGGCGTCAAAGTCAGCCGCGCGTCCGTCGTCGTGCCCGTCCCACGGATCGTCGCACCGCCCGGCAGCGTCAGTGCGCTCGCCCCGATGCTGATCCCCGTCGAGTCGCTGTCCGCCCCAACCACCGTGTAGCAGAACACCAGGATGACGCCGCCCCCTGTCGTGCCGCACTGCGGAGCGCTCCGCGTCTGCGCACCGATCCCCAAAGCCAGACTCGGCGTCCCCGTCACCGTCACGCCCGTGTTGAACCCGACGCCCACGCGTATCGGGTCGCCGAGACCGTACACGCTGTCCGTGCTCGCGTACGACAGCCCACCGAGCGTCGCCGACAGGAAGAACGCGCTCGTCACGTAGGGAATGTCGCCCGCAACCTTGTGCGCCCCGGCGTTCGAGAACACGTGCGAGCCCAACGCCAAGTCCGCCGCGTCCGACCACAGCCGACCGTCCGCGATCGTGTCCGACGCGCTCACCGCCAGCGCGCCCGCACCCACGCTGATCCCGTCCGCGTCCGCGTCCGTCGCCTGAACCACGTATCGGAACGTCACCCGCGTGGACGTCGCGTCCCTGCGGTTGTACTCCGCCTGTCGAGTCGAGTCGCCGACCTCCAACGCCAGACGCGGCGTCCCCGCCACGTACACGCCCCGCACGAACTCCACCTCCACCTCGATCGCCTCGCCCGCCAAGTACGTGTCCCCAACCACAGGACTGCTCGTTATCCTCACGCCCTTCACCACCGGCGTCGTCCGCGTGTTGCCCGCAACCTTGTGCGCAGCGCTGTTCGAAATCGCGTGAATGCCCAAACCCAACACCGCGTCCGTCGTCGTGCCCATCCGCCGGATCGTGCCCCCGGACGGAGTCTCCAAAGCGCTCGCCCCGATGCTGATCCCGTCCGCGTCCGCGTCCGTCTGGAACACCGTGTACTCGAACTCCAACGACGTCGTCCCCGAACCCCTCACGTACAGCGCGTTCCGCAAACTCGATCCGATCCCGAGCCGAACCCGCGGCCTGTTTGCGCCCGTGCCTGTCACTGTCACCGCAACGTCGAACTCCACCGTCACGACCACCACGTCGCTCAACTCGAACGTGCTGTCCGTCGGAGCATCGCCAATCGACACCCCCGTCACCACCGGACGGTCGCCCGCAACCTTGTGCGCCCCAGCGTTCGCGATCGCATGAGAACCCAGTCCCAGCTCCGCCGTCACCGTCGCGCCCGCCTTGTTGATCGTCCCGCTGTTCAACCCCAACGCGCTCGCGCCAATGCTCAACCCGTCCGCGTCCGCGTCCGTCGCCGCCACCGTGTAACGGAACGTCAGCGAATCCGTCCCCGTCCCGCCCGCGTAGCCCGCCTGCCGCGTCGCCGCCCCGATCCCCAACGCCACCTGCGGCGTTCCCGTCACGTCCACCGCCTCGCTGAACTTCACCCACACCTCGATCCGCTGGCCCACCCCGTACGTGCTGTCCGAGCCCGTCACGCTCGCCAACCCCGCGCCCGCCACCACCGGCACGCCCTGCAAGCCGTTCACCTTGTGCGCAGCAGCGTTCGCCACCGCGTGCGCGCCCAGCGACAAGTCCGCCCGCGCCGTGCCCCCCACGCGCGTGATCGGCGCCGCGAAGTTGCTGAAAGCGTTCGCCGGGATGCTGATCCCGTCCGCGTCCAAGTCCGCCCGCGTCACCGTGTACCGGAAGAACACGTCGTCCGCGTCCTTCGAGTACCAGCCCGCCGCCCGAACGTTGTCCCCGATCTCCAGGTTCAGCGTCATGTTGCCCACGAAGTTCGGCGTCACCACCGCACGGTCGAACTGAACCCGCACGTTGATGTTGTCGCCCGCAGCGTACGTCGAGTCCGTCCCCGCGCCGCTCAAGAACGTCACCGCCGATATCCTCGGCACGATCAGCGCGCCGTTCACCTTGTGCGCACCAGCGTTGGTGACCGCGTTGGCGCCGAGGGACAGCGTCGCGTCCACCGTCGTGCCCGCGTTCCTGATCGTCGCGCCGGACGGGGCCGCCAGCGCGCTCGCGCCGATGCTGATCCCGTCCGCGTCCGTGTCCGCCGCCACCACAGCGTACTCGAACACCAGCGTGTCCGTGCCTGTCCCGCTCGCGTAGCCCGCCTGCCTGGTCTGCGTGCCGATCCCCAAAGCCAGCTGCGGCGTCCCCGTCACGTCCACGTTCCCGCTGAACGCCACCGCCACCCGAATCCGCTCCGCCCGACCGTACGTGCTGTCCGCAGCGACCGGCGTGCTCGCCACCACCACGCCGGTCACCGTGACCGGTTGAACACCCACCTTGTGGGCCGCCGCGTTCGTGATCGCGTGGCTGCCCAAACTCAGGATCGCGTTCTTCGTCCCCAACCGGATCGTCCCGCTGTTCAGCGACAAGGCGCTCGCGCCGATGCTGATCCCGTCCGTGTCCGAGTCCGCCGCCACCACCACGTACCGGAACACCAGCGACGTCGAACCCGTCCCGCTCGCGTAGTTCGCCTGCCGCGTCGAGTCGCCCACCGCCAAAGCCAGCTGCGGCGTGCCGGTCACCGCCACCGTCGAGTCGAACGCCACCGTCACCGCAATCGTGTCCCCAGTATCATACGTGTTGTCCGAACCCGCGCTGCTGCTGATCGTCACCCCCGTCACCTTGGGATACCCCAGGGTGCCGTCCACCTTGTGCGCAGCTGCGTTCGTGATCGCGTGGCTGCCCAAGCTCAGGTTGGCGAAGTCGCCTGATGCGGTGGTTTCCACGGAATTGGCGTGAAACGAGTGGGTGGAGATTCCGTCCGCGTCCATGTCCGACGTCTGCACAAGGTACCACATCTCAAACCAGCTTACCCCTCCGTCCGGGGTTACGGCGGAGGAGGGGGCAGCCGAGCCAAAGCCGCTAATGATGCCATGCACCGCATCTCTGTTGACCGACCCGATCGTAATCCTCAAGGGGATACCTTGATTGTCGGTGTAGACGTTTACGGAGAGCGACCAGTACGCCCTGATCTTTATGGTGTCGCCCGCCGCGTACGTGCTGTCCGAACCCGCAGAACTGACGATCTTCAGACTGTCCAGGTTCGCGGCCTGGGCACTCAGCGGCGCCGGCGCCGTGGTCCCGAACGCCGCCAGCAGGCCGAGGGCCGCGAGCGCGGCTCTCGCTACCGGCATCGCGTGCGTCCAGAACGCGCGCGCCGGCCGGTCGCAAGGGGGGGGGGGGGGGGGGGGGGGGGGGGCAGTAGAGTGCTCGTCATGGCAGACTCGGCGAAGAGCGAATTCATGGGGACGGCGTTGTTCGTGGCCTCGGTCACGTCAGTCAAGTGCCCGAAACTGCCATACTACCATACCATCTCGCCATGCGCCACCATACTGCCATGCGCCGACTCACTGGCCGCCGCAGGCGCCGGCGCCAGCGTATCCGGCCCGAGATCCAAGGTGGCCCGGGGAAGCCCACTTCGGGACGGACCGGGGCGAGAGTCCATGGCCGGCGGCTCCCCCGCCTTGCGGCGGCGGCCCGAAGTCCTATCATGACTTCGTTCCCTTGCCCCCTTGCTTGGGCGCGCCACTCATACCCCGCTCCTCGACGGAGACGGGAACGGAGAAAGATCATCACATGAACGGAACCGAAGCAGGAATCCTTGGCCGCGGCAGGCTCGCCCGGCGCGCCGCCCTCGCCGGAGCCGCCCTGGCCGCCCTCGGGCTTCTGCTGGCCCCCGCGGTCGCCGTCGCCCAGACCACCGAGACCCAGTTCGTCCTCAACACGTTCTCCTTCCTGGTCTGGGGAGCGCTGGTCATGTGGATGTGCGCCGGCTTCACGATGCTGGAGTCGGGCTCGGTGCGTTCCAAGAACGCTTCCGTGATCTGCCTCAAGAACATCGGCCTCTACTCCGTCGCCGGGCTGGCCTTCTACACGCTCGGGTACAACCTGATGTACGGGGGCGAGGCCGGGGGCTGGATCGGGTCGTTCGAGTTCTTCTACGGACCGTCCGAGGCGGAGCAGGCCCTCCTGGACGGCGACGCCGGGGCAACCGCGACGGTCGTGGAGAACGGCTACGCGGTCATGTCCGACTGGTTCTTCCAGATGGTCTTCGTCGCCACCACGGCGTCGATCGTGTCGGGGGCGCTGGCGGAGCGGGTGAAGCTTTGGTCGTTCTTCGCCTTCACGGCGATCCTGACCATGGCGATCTACCCCGTCGTGGGCTCTTGGACGTGGGGCGCGGGCTGGCTCGCCGAGATGGGGTTCGCCGACTTCGCCGGTTCGACGATCGTCCACTCCACCGGCGGCTGGGCCGCACTGGCGGGGATCCTGGTGGTCGGCCCGCGGTGGGGCAAGTTCCGGGCCGACGGAACGGTCAAGGCCACGCCTCCGTGCAACATTCCCACGGTCACGCTGGGAGTCTTCATCTTGTGGCTGGGCTGGTTCGCCTTCAACGGGGGCTCCGTGCTGGCCCTGGGCGACGCGAGCAGCGCCGTCACCATGAGCAACGTGATCGTGGACACCAACCTGGCGGCGGCCGCGGGCGTCCTGGCGGCGCTGGCCGTGTCCCGTCCGATCCTGGGGCGCATCGACCTCTTCGCCGCCCTGAACGGGGCGATCGCGGGCCTGGTGTCGATCACCGCAGGCCCCGACGTGATCGGCAGCGGCCACGCGATCCTGGTGGGCGCCGTGGGCGCCGTGATCTGCACGGCGGGCCTCAGGCTGCTGGAGTCCTTCCGGCTGGACGACGTGGTGGGGGCCGTTCCCGCCCACCTCTTCGCCGGCATCTGGGGAACGCTGGCCGTCGGCATCTTCGGCGGCGCGAACATTGGCGTCCAGGCAGTCGGCGTGCTGTCGGTGGGCGTCTTCGTCTTCTCGGTGTCGTGGGTCGTGTGGATGGCGCTGGACAAGACGATCGGCGTGCGCGTGAGCCGGCAGGTCGAGGAGCTGGGACAGGACGCCGCCGAGCTGGGAATCGACGCCTACCCCGAGTTCGTGCTGATGGTGGACCCGGACGACGGGGCGGACTACAGGGAGCCCGACCGAGCAAGCATCTAGGCGCCGAGCGCAAATGGGGAAGCACCTGGCGGCCCCGGATCCCGCGAGCCAGAGAGCGGGGTCCGGGGCCTTCGGGCACTACGAGCTGGACCCGGCCTTCCACGACGAGATGTTCGGGGAGGACGGGAAGCCTCGGGCTGCCTGCCGGCGGCTGGCCGGGGCGTTGGCGGCGACGCCGCCGGAGGAGCTGGCCAAGCTGCAGGCGGGGGTCGCCCGCCGCTTCCTCCACGAAGGGATCACGTTCACGGTCCTGGGCAAGCAAGAGGTCTCGGAGCAGATCATCCCCATCGACTGCGTGCCGAGGCTGATCACCGCCGCCGAGTGGGACCACGTCGAGCGGGGGCTGAAGCAGCGCCTTCGCGCCCTCAACCTCTTCGTCAAGGACGTGTACCACGACGCGCGGTGCGTGCGTGCCGGCGTGGTGCCGGCCGACCTGGTGTTCGGGTGCCCTCAGTACCGCGCGCAGATGCGGAGGCTGAAGGTCCCCCACGACATCTACGTGGCGGTGTGCGGAACCGACGTGGTGCGCACCCGAGACGGCTTCGCGGTGCTGGAGGACAACCTGCGGGTGCCCTCCGGGGTGTCGTACATGCTGGCGTGCAGAGCCGCCATGAAGGGGGCCTTCCCCACCCTCTACCGGGAGCACGGAGTGCGCGAGGTGTCCGGCTACGCTCGCCGCCTCTACGCCACGCTGGCGTCGCTGGGGACGGGCGGCGACGAGCCTCGGGTGGCGCTTCTCACGCCGGGACGATACAACTCGGCCTACTACGAGCACGCCTTCCTGGCCGGCGAGATGGGAGCGGAGCTGGTCGAGGGCCGGGACCTGGTGGTGCGAGACGCGGTCCTCTACGCCCGCACCGCCGCCGGCCTGCGGCGCATCGACATTCTCTACCGGCGCGTGGACGACGACTTCTTGGATCCGGTCTCCTTCCGCAGCGACTCGATGCTGGGCGCGGCAGGGCTCTTCCACGTCTACCGGGCGGGCAACCTGGTCCTGGCCAACGCTCCTGGAACGGGCGTGGCCGACGACAAGGGCCTGTACGCCTACGTGCCCAGGATCATCCGCTGGTTCCTGGACGAAGAGCCGATCCTGGCCAACGTGGACACGCGGCTCTGCCGGGAGCCGGAGGGACTGTCGTACACGCTGGAGCACCTGCACGAGGTGGTGGTGAAGGAGGTGGCGGGCTCCGGCGGCTACGGCATGCTGATCGGCCCCCACGCCTCGGCCGGGGAGCGCGCCGACTTCGCCGAGCGGATCAAGGCGAACCCGGCCAACTACGTCTCCCAGCCGGTGCTGGCGCTCTCCCGGGCCGGGTGCTTCGTGGACGGGAGGCTCGAGCCCCGCCACGTGGACCTGCGTCCCTTCGTCCTCCAGGGCCGCAACGAGCAGCACGTGGTGCCCGGCGGTCTGTGCCGGGTGGCGCTGCCCCGGGGCAGCCTGGTGGTGAATTCGAGCCAGGGGGGCGGCTGCAAGGACCTCTGGGTCCTGAAGGCCTGACGCCCGCGGGGAACGGAGAAGCCGATGCTGGCAAGGGTCGCCGGAGAGTTCTACTGGATGGGCCGCTACTTGGAGCGGACGGAGCACACGTCCCGGCTGCTGGTGCGCCAGCTGGCGCGCCTGGTCGATTCTCCGGCGGACGAGCTGGCGGCGGGGTGGAGCGCGCTCTACCGGGCGCTTCGCCAGCCGGTGCCCGACGTTTCGGAGGACGCCGACGAGGCCGAGGTCTTCCTGGTCGCCGACGCCTACACGCTGGCCGGCAGCTTGGTGGAGGCGAGGGCGAACCAGGACTCGGTCCTGTCGTGCTGGGCGGCGGCCCGGGAGAACGCCCGGCAAGTACGGCCCCAGCTGCCGCTGAAGGTCTGGACGTGCCTCAACCAGGGCTTCCTGTGGCTGCGGGAGAACGACTTCGCCGAAGCTTGGGCGGTGGGCCCCGCCAGTCTGGTGGGCGAGGTCGTCGACCGGATGCGCCTCCTGGCGGGGGTGGTGGACGCCCGAATGCCCCGGGACGACGCGTGGCGGTTCATGGAGCTCGGCCGGTTCGTGGAGCGGACCAGCCAGCAGGCGGTTCTGCTGGAGACGTGGAACGACCGCGGCCGTCGAGACGGGAGCGGGCCAGCCGCTCCGGCTTGGTCGGACCTGCTGCGGATCTGCGACGCCTACGAGCTCTACTGTCGAACCCACTCGATGGCGGTGCGCCGGGAGAAGGTCCTGGACCTGCTGATCCGCAACCCGGAAGTTCCGCGCTCGCTGCGCTTCTGCGTTCAGCGCGCCGGCGACCTGCTGGCCGGGATCGACCCGAAGGGCGCGCGCTACCCCCTGGCCCCGCCCCATCGAGCGGCGCTGCGGCTGGCGGCCGCCGTCGAGATCGAGGCGCCGGACCGCGCCGCCGAGCCGGGAGGCGTCAGCTTCTTCGCGGCCCTGGAGCGGGACGGGGCCGCGCTTCACGACCTGATCCTGGGAAGCTACGTGGACTACCCGGCGCTGGGCGCGGCCTCGTGACCCCCTTCCCCGCCCCAACCTGCCGCTACGCGGTCGAGCACCGGATCGACTTCCGGTACGAAGCACCGGTGCGCCTCTCGGTCGCCACCCTCTACCTGCATCCGATCCAGGACCGGGGGCAGGCGGTCCGGGAGTTCTCGCTCGTCACCGACCCTCCGGGCACGCTCTTCGAGTTCGTCGACGCCTTCGGCAACCGGGGACACTTCATGGACCGGCCCGCCCCCCACCGCCGCATGACGATCCACGCCCGGTCCGAGGTCGAGGTGGGCCTTCCGGCGGCCGTGCCCGACCGCCTGGGCTCCGACGCTTGGGCGGCGCTGCGGCGCGTCGCGGACGCCCCCGAGTTCTGGGTAATGACTCATGCCAGCCGCTTCGTCCGGCCCCACGCCCCCGCGCTGGACGACTTCATCTCGGCCCACGGGATGTCCCCCGGGGACGACCCCGCGGCCACGGTGCAGGCGCTTCGGGCCAAGCTGCACGAGACGTTCCGCTACGTTCCCGGCGCCACGGAGGTGGACTCGCCGATCGAGCGGATCCTGGAGACGGGCGAAGGAGTGTGCCAGGACTACGCCCACGTGATGGCGTCGATCCTCCGGAGGTGGGGCATTCCGTGCCGGTACGCGTCGGGCTACCTGGGTCCCGACGACGGCGAGGCCGCCACCGGCCAGAGCCATGCGTGGGTCGAGTGCTGGCTGCCGCAGGCGGGCTGGATCGGCTTCGATCCGACCAACGACACGGAGAGGGACGGGCGCCACGTGAGGGTGGCCGTGGGCAGGGACTACGCCGACGTTCCTCCGACCCGGGGCGTCTACCAGGGCTCCGCCGCGTCCACCCTGGACACGACGGTGGCCGTGACCCGCCGCCCCCCTTGCCCGGAGACGGGAGGCGGCACTTGCTTTGATTGACGGCCTGATGAATTTGATTGACGGTCTGATGAACCTTCCCAACCCTCTCGACCCCCAAGAAGGGCAACCTTCGCAAGATCAGGAGACCTGCAGAATGAAGAGGATATCCGTCGTCGGCCTGCGCTGCCTTTTCCTCGCCGGCGCGCTCGGCGCTTCGGTCCTGGGCGCGACGCCGGCCCGCGGCCAGTCCTTCGGGATCGGCGCCGACATCGTGAGCCGCTACGTCTGGCGTGGCGCCGACTTCGGCGAGTCCATGTCCATCCAGCCCTCTCTCTCGTTCACCCATGGCGGGTTCGAGGTCGGGGCTTGGGGATCGTGGTCGGTGGCCGCCGACGGCGCCGGCTCCAACGAGAGCGACCTGTGGGTCGCCTACAGCTTCGGCGCCGTGACGATCGGCTTCACCGACTACTACTTTCCCGCACCGGATCCCGACTGGCCGAGCGGCTACGGCTTCCTGAACCGGCGGGCCCACACCTTCGAGCCGTACGTCTCCTACTCGGGCAAGGTGGACCTTCTCGCCGGCTTGGCGTTCTCCCCCGACACGGAGGATCAGGACGCCAGCCGGGAGAGCTCCCTGTACGTCGAGGCCGGGGTCCCCTTCGAGGTGGAGAGCTTCGAGGTGCGGATCCACGCGGGCGTGGTGGGAGGCGAGAGCGGATTCTACGGAACCGACGGCGCCGCCTTGGTGAACATGGGAATCACGGTGGCCAAGCCCATCGAGATCACCGAGTCGTTCTCCCTGCCGGTGAACGTGGCCTACATCGTGAACCCGGACGCGGAACGGTCGTTCCTGGTCTTCGGCCTCAGCCTTTCGCCCTAAGCCCAGCGGGCAACCTCTGGCGACGCGTCCCCGAGCAGCTCCGACACCTCCGCGGGCAGCTCCAGGACGCGGCGCCGGAGGCAGGTCCGCGGCCGGGCCGGGAAAGTCCGCGGACCGCCTGCGGCTCGGCAGTCGGGGCGCCCGGATTCGAACCGGGGACCTCCTGCTCCCAAAGCAGGCGCGCTGCCGGGCTGCGCCACGCCCCGCCACTCGCTTCGTGGTGTCGAAACGTCGCGGATCGGGCGCCGTTGCGGTAGGCGGGGCCCTTGCGGTTGCCCTGGCGGGAGGCTTGTCGGCGCAGCCGGCCGGGGCTCGCGAGTCCCCCGCGCAGGCGGCGGACTCCGCGGCGGGTTCGGTCGCCGGGGCTTCCCTTTCGGTCCACCTCCTCACCGTGGGTCCCGGCGACCGGCTCTGGGAGCTCTTCGGCCACAACGCGCTGGTGATCCGGGACTCGACGAGCGGATACGAAGCCGCGTTCAACTACGGGATATTCGACTTCAACGCGCCCGGCTACGCCTGGCGGTTCGTTCAGGGGCGCATGACCTACTGGGTCGACGCCAGGCCGCTGGAGTCCACCTTGGCCGGCGCCCGGGCCGCGAACCGAGAGGTGTGGGCCCAGGAGCTGGCGCTGGGCGCGGAGCAGAAGGCGGAGCTGCTGCGGATGCTCCTGCTGGCGACGCGCCCCGAGAACCGGGAGTACCGCTACCACTACTACCTCGAGAACTGCTCCACCAAGCTCCGGGACGCCCTGGACGCGGTTCTCGACGGACAGCTTCGGGCCGCCACCCAGGAGGCGCCTTCGGGAGCCACGTGGCGGGACCATACTCGGCGGCTGACCGCCCCCAGCGCCGTGGCCTACCTGGGGCTGCAGCTGCTCGTCGGTCCGCGGGGCGACGAGGCGACGAGCCGCTGGGAGGAGATGTGGGTCCCGGCGAAGTTGCGCGACGCGCTGACGGAGACGTGGATCCGGCACGCCGACGGAAGCCGGACCCCGGTGGTGCGCGCGCAGGAGCTCTGGGTGGAGTCGACGCGGGCGCCGGAGCTGGAAGATCCTCCGCCCTTCAACGTGCTCTTCCCCATGTTCGGGGCGGCGTTCGCGATCGTCGTCGCCATGGCGGGGTACTCGGCCGGCGGCGGGAGCGCGACGGGACGGGTGGCCCTGGCTGCGGCGGGGGCGGCGTGGTCCACCTTCTGTGCGGTGGTGTCGCTGGCGCTGCTGTGCATGCACTGGACCGACCACGAGTTCCTCTACTGGAACTGGAACATCGTCGTCTTCACTCCCCTCGCGCTGGGGCTGGCGTTCCTGCTCCCCCGAGCGTCTCGGGAGATGGAGACGGGCCCCTGGACGCGAAGGCTGGCCGCGACGACGACGGCGCTCGCGCTGGGGGCGCTGCTGCTGTCCTTGGTCCCGGGGCTGACGCAGGACAACCGCGAATGGGCGGCGTTCGCGCTGCCGGTCCACTTCGCGTTCTACTGGGTGGCGGCCCGGATCCTGCCTGCTCGGGGAAGGCTCGTCTTCGTGCAGTGACCCGCTCGGGCCAGGTGCGCGGCCAGGGCGCGGAAGGCGCGGCCTCGGTGGCTGCGCCGGTCCTTCTCCTCGGGGGCCAGCTCGGCGTAGGTGCGGCTCGCGGACGGGGCGAGGACGATGGGATCGTAGCCGAAGCCGCCGGCGCCGCGCGGGCTCTCCACGATCAGCCCCGGGGCTTCGCCGCGGAAGGTGGCGGGCGGGTCGGCGGCGCCGGGCAGCGCCAAGGCGGCCACGCACACGTACCGGGCGCCGCGACGTGCCCGGGGAACGCCCCTCAGCAGACGCAGAAGATGGCGGTTGTTCGCCTCGTCCCGGGAGAGGCCCGGGTAGTCTTCCATGGGGGCGAAGCGCTTCGTGCGGACGCCCGGCCGGCCGGCCAGCGCCTCCACTTCCAGGCCCGAGTCGTCGGCGACCGTGGGAAGGCCGGAAAGGCGGGCGAACCACTCCGCCTTGGCCACGGCGTTCTCCTCGAAGGTGTCGAACCGCTCCAGCCCATCCTCCTCGGGAGACTCGGGGACGCCTGCCTCGTCCAACCCGACCAAGCGCAGGCGCCGGGCGCCCCCGTCCGCGCCGGCGGCGGTCGCGAGGGCGTGGTTCGCGGCAGCCACGATCCGCCGGACCTCCGCCGCCTTGTGGGCGCTTCGAGTCGCCAGGACGAGCTTCAACCGCTCTCCCTGATCCTCTCGACCAGCGCCGTGCTCGAACGGCCTTCCACCAGCGGGACCGTGGCCACCACGCCTCCCCACGCCTTCACGAGGGCGCCGCCGGCCACCGCGCCGGCCGTGTAGTCGCCGCCCTTGACCAGCACGTCGGGACGCAGCTCGGCGACCAGGGCTTCCGGGGTGTCTTCGTCGAAGAGCGTCACGCCGTCCACCGACTCCAGCGCCGCGACGACCGTCGCCCGGTCCCGCTCTGGGACGAACGGCCTGTCGGCGCCCTTCCTCAACCGCCGGGCCGAAGCGTCGGTGTTGACGGCCACCAGCAGGGCGTGGCCCATCCGCCGGGATCGATCCAGGTACTCGACGTGGCCTCGGTGAAGGAGGTCGAAGCACCCGTTGGTGAAGACGAGGCGGAAGGCGCGGCGAGGGCCGAAGCGCGCCACGGCTTCGGCGCGGGAGAGGAGCTTGGCGTCGGGGGCGCGGGGGAAGTCTTCCGGCTCGGTCACGGCAGGTCGGTCACTGCGCGGGCGGGGCGGGGCTGGCCGTCAACGCCGCACCCGCCCACCTGGCCGGGTCGGTCACTGCGCGGGCGGGACCGGGGGCGCGGCGCCGTGGTTCGGCGCGAACGGGGCGTCGTCGGCCGGCGCGGGCCGGCGGCCCGCGGGCAGGGCGTCGTGGACCGTCACCGCACAGGCGGGGCGTCGTCGGCCGGCGCGGGCCGGCGGTGCGCGGGCAGCCCGTTGGCGTCCAGCTCGGCGCCTCGCCGGCGCAACGCCTCGGCGAGTCGCGCCGCCGGGTTGGGCACGCCGTCTTCGGTCGCCGTGACCGCTGCTCGAACGAGCCGGCGGCCGTCCGCGCTCACGACGATTCCCCTTAGGCGCAGGCCCCCCTGGAACGACAGGCCGGCAACGCCCAGGCCGGAGTCGGCGGGCAACCGCAGGGCGCGGGCCACCGCCACTTCGGCGCGAACCGCCCGCGTGATGTGGCGGTTGACCAGCCGCCCGCCGGCTTCGATCGTCCCGGCTTCGCCCCGGCGAGCCAAGATGGCCAGCGCCGCCTGCCCCGGGGCGGGAACCCAGTACTCTGGCGAAAGGACCTCGCCGACCCGCCGCTCGTCCGACGTTCCGGCAACCCGGTTCAGCGAGGTCGTCACCGCAGCCAGGCGGCCGTCGTCCAGCAGGGCCAGGTCGCTGGCCAGCTCGGTCGCCGGGACCGGCCTGAGATCGGGACGGCGGGCCCGGAGCAGACCCGCGGCCCGGAGGTCCGCCACCGCCACCGCGGCCCCGTCGGGAAGAGCGTCCAGCGCCGGCCGCGGCTCGCCGGCAGCCCCCAGCAGCGCGTCGCGGAAGTCGCCGCGCTCGGGAACGCCCACGATCTCGATCCGCTCGTCCAGGGTGTCCCGAACTGCTTCCAGGGGGCAGAGCGCCAAGTCCACGTCTCCCTGCACCAGCACCTGGAGCCATTCGGGCGTGCCGCTCGGAAAGTCCTCCGACGGGCCGCCGGAGCCCAGGGAGCGGAAGTCGGCCCGGGCGTCGTCCCCCAGGACGCCCTCCAGCCTGGTCCCCTTGGCCGGCCCGTAGACGCCGATCGTCAGGCGCGCCACGCCGCCCTCCGGTGGCCGGGCGCCCGCCGGCGGACAGCCCTGGGCGACGGCTTCAGGCGAACCTCGCCGGCGTCACAGGAAGTGGAAGAGGAGGAACGCGGCCAGCAAGATCGCCACCCACAGGACCATGTTCCCCGCGGGCCGACTTCGGGCCAGCGACCCCAACGGACCGTGGACTCGGTACGCGGCCCGGAGCGCGCTGCGCATGCCGCCCGTCGCCGCCCGCCTGAACGCCGCGTCCGACGACGACGCGGCGCCGCCCACCCGTCGCACCAGCCACGGCGCCGCCCGACGGTAGCTCCAGTCCGCGTCCAGGTTCACCGACGGTATCTCGGCCGGGTAGAGCTTCCACAGCTGGAAGGCCGCCACCGCCCCGATCGCGAAGGCCAGCAGCTGAAGCTGGGTGAGGACGTGTCCCCAGGTGTAGGGCTGGTAGTCCACCGAGTGGGGCAGCAGGTCGTAGAGGACTCCGGGGCTGACGCCGATCCAGACGCACGCGGCCGCCGCGAGCGCCATGGCGGCGAGCATGTTGCGAGGGGGCTCCTTGGCGCGGATCCCCGAGTCGTGGGCAAAGAAGGCGAAGAACGGGATCTTGATCCCCGCGTGCTCGACCACGCCCGCCGACGCGAAGAGCATGACCGGCCATATCCACAGGTGCCCCTCGTGGACGAGGGCCGACATGATCATGGACTTGGAGACGAAGGCGTTGAAGAGGGGGACTGCGGAGATCGACGCCGCCCCGACGATGCACAGCGTGGCCGTGATCGGCATCGTCTTGTACAGACCGCCCAGCTCCGACGCCTTCGTCTTCCCCGTCACGTGCAGGACCGCTCCCATGGCCATGAAGAGGAGGCCCTTGAAGAGCACGTCGTTGAAGGCGTGGGCCACGGCGCCGTTGATCGCCAGGGCGCTTCCCACCCCGATGCCGCACACCATGAAGCCGATCTGGTTGATCATCGAGTAGCCCAGCGTCCGCCTCAGGTCGTTCTCGATCACGGCGTAGAAGATCGGGAAGCACGCCATCGCCGCGCCGACGTAGACGAGGACTTCGGTGCCCGGGAAGCCCCGGGCCAGGGCGTACACGGCCACCTTGGTGGTGAAGGCGCTCAGGAAGACGGTGCCGGTGGCCGTCCCCTCCGGGTAGGCGTCGATGAGCCAGCTGTGGGCCAGGGGGAAGGCCGCCTTGACGCCCAGGGCGAGGAAGATCAGCCAGCCGGCCGGGCCGTCCAGTCCCACGAAGCCGAAGGAGAGGTCGCCGCTTTCGTGGGCCAGGACCATGGCGCCGGCCAGGAGGGTCACGCCCGACACCACGTGGACCAGCAGGTAGCGCATCCCGGCTCGGAGGGACGCGGGAGTCCGGCGGGTCCAGACGAGGAAGACGGAGCTGATCGCCAGCAGCTCCCAGAACACGAAGAGGGTGAGGAAGTCGCCGGCGAAGACCGCCCCCAGAGCGCTCCCCGCGTAGACCAGCCCCGCCGTGTGCTGCACCGTGTCGTGGTCCTTCTTCCCCAGATGGAGGGAGTAGACCACGGCGATGAACGCCGCCAAGTGGAAGAGGTAGCCGAAGAGGAGGCTCAGGCGGTCGGCCCGCACCGCCAGCAGGTCGTAGCCGAAGAGTTGGTAGGGCACTTCGTGGCCCGCCGGAACTCCCCACACGTTCAGCGCGCCGACGACGGGAACCAGCAGGAGGAGCGCCTTCCGCGCAGGTCCTCGGACAAGGGGAACCAGCGCCGCCCCGGCGAAGAAGACGAGGAACGGGGGAAGGCTGCTAGGCACGGCTCGCGTCTCCGCCGGCGCCGTCCGCGCCTTCGGCTTCGGGGGCGTCGGCTCCGGCGTTTCCGGATCCGGCGTCGTAGGCTTCGGCGTAGGCTTCGGCTTCGGGGGCGTCGGCGTAGGCTCCGGCGTCGTAGGCTGCGGCGTCGTCGGCCCGAGCGTCCCCGCCCCCGGCGCCCCTGCCCTCGTAGTAGTGCTCCGGCCGCATCACCAGGCGCCGGAGTCCCTTGGAGAGCAGGATCAGGACGGATATGCCCGCGAAGCCCCACAGAGGGTAGAGCATCGGCAACGCTTCCCACGGGTGCTCCTCGTGGCGCCAGTGGCGGATCAGGGCCGGAACGTCCAGCAGGGCCAGGGCCGCGCAGAGGACGAAGAGGCCCCAGAGGATCCGCTTGGCCCAGGGGGCGGGCACGCTGTTGGGCCCGTGGCCGTGGCTTGCTGCGCGGTCGTGGCCCTTCTCGCGCGCCACGGCGCGGTCGGCGTCGCGGCCGACGGCGGGGGACGGGGGTCCGCCTTGGCCCGTCACTGTCCGGTCACCATGGTCATGAGGCGGTAGAAGGGCTCCGGCCAGGCGAAGAGCAGCAGGCACGCCACGGCCGTCGCCGCGATGGCGGCCACCGACGGCGCCGGCGCCTCGCGGATCCCCGGCGCCGGCGGCGGCCCGGAAGGCGGGCGGAAGAAGCCCCGCACGGGAATCTCCACCAAGTAGGCCAACGAGAGCAGCGAGCTGAGCATGAGCACCGCCACCAGCCCCGCCTGCCCCGCCTCCAGGGCGCCGATGCCCAGGAACCACTTGCTCCACGAGCCGCCGGCCGGAGGCAGGCCGACGATGGAGAGGGCGCCCACCAGGAACGCAAGGAAGGTGACGGGCATGGCGCGCCCCAGCCCGTCCAGGTGGCTGATCTCGGTCTTGTGGGCGGCCACCATGATCGCGCCGGCGCAGAAGAAGAGGGTGATCTTGCCGAAGGCGTGCATGACGATGTGCATCCCGCTCCCCACGACGCCCCAGCTGTTCGCCAGCATCGCCCCCAGAACCACGTAGGAGAGCTGGCTCACGGTGGAGTAGGCCAGCCGCGCCTTCAGGTTGTCCTTGGTGAACGCCACCAGGGAGCCCAGGACGATCGTCGCCGCCGCGACCCACATGAGCCAGACGGAGGCGCCCGTCGCGGCCACGAAGTCGATCCCGAAGACGTAGACCGTCACCTTGAGGATCGCGAAGACGCCGGCCTTCACGACCGCCACGGCGTGAAGGAGGGCGCTGACCGGGGTGGGCGCCACCATCGCCGCGGGCAACCACCTGTGGAAGGGCATCACGGCCGCCTTGCCGATCCCGAAGACGAAGAGTCCCAGCAGCACCGGAACCGCCCCCGCCGCCACCCGACCGTCGAGGATGCCCCCGGCCCGGAACTCCAGCGTGCCGGCGGCGTGGTAGGTCCAGGCGATCGCCAGCAGCTGAAAGACGATCGACGTGGAGAAGAGGATCCCCAGGTACGTCCGCCCCGCCCGCTTGGCCGCCTCCGTTCCGGCGTGGGTCACCAGGGGGAAGGTGGTCAGGGAGAGCACTTCGTAGAAGACGAAGAGGGTGAAGAGGTTGCCGGCGAAGGCGACCCCCATCACCGAGGCGATGGCGTAGGCGAAGAAGACGTAGAAGCGCGTCTGGTTCTTCTCGTGGTGGCCCCGCATGTAGCCGATGGAGTAGAGCGTCGTGACGATCCACAGGAACGACGCCACCAGGGCGAAGAGGACTCCCAGGGGTTCCGCCTCCAGAACGAGGGGGATGCCCGGGAAGGGTTCCGCCAGCACGAGGCTCGGCCGGGCGCCCTCGGCCACGGCGCCGTGGATGCGGAGCACGATCCCGAAGAGGACCGCCGCCGCCGCCAGGCTGGCGCCCTCGCGCAGGTTCGGCCGGGCGCGCAGGAGAACGATCAGCCCCGCCGCCAGGGCGGGCACGAGAAGGGAGAGGACGAGGATCACGGCGTCGTCCCCAGCAGGGCTCGGGCAGCCTCTTGGGCCACCCCGACGGTGCGCCCGGCGTCGATGCCGAAGTAGACGTTCATCGCCACCAGCGCCCACGTCGGGGCGAGGAGGCTCCAGGGCGCCTCGCCTTCCGCCAGGGCTTCTTCGGAGGACGGAGAACGGAAGTAGGCGACCTCAACCACCCGCCACACGTACGCCAGCGCCATCACCGACGCGATCAGCACGACGACCGCCACCGGCCACCACCCCCGCTCCAGGGCGCCCAGGATCAGGTACCACTTGCTCACGAAGCCGACGGTCAGGGGCACCCCCACCAGGCTCAGCCCTCCGACCACGAAGGCCGCCGTCGTGAGCGGCATCCGTCGGCCCAGTCCGGCCATGGCTTCGATCCGGACCGACCCGATCCGATAGACGACGCAGCCCAGCGCCATGAAGAGCGCGGCCTTCATGAGGGCGTGGTTGAAGAGATGCAGGAGCGTTGCGGTCAGGCCGGTCACGGAGGCGAAGGAGAGCCCCAGGATCATGTAGCCGATCTGGGCCACCGAGGAGTAGGCCAGCAGCCGCTTCACGTTGGTCTGGAAGATCGCCACGAGGGACATGGCGACGATCGCGGCCAGCGCCAGCAGGAGGAGGAGCCGGTCCAGCTCCATGACGTCGAAGGAGAAGGCGGGGCCGAAGATCGTCAGGAAGAACCGCAGCAGCATGTAGACCGCCACCTTCGTGGCCGTGGCCGCCATGAAGGCGGTGACCGCCGAGGGGGCGTAGGCGTAGGCGTTGGGCAACCAGAGGTGGAGGGGGAAGAGGGCCAGCTTGAGGCAGAACCCGACCGCCAGGAAGCCGTAGGCCACCTTGACCGTGCGGGCGTCCCACACCTGGGGAAGTATCTCCGACAGGTCCGCCATGTTCAGCGTCCCCGTCGTCGCGTAGAGGAGCCCGATCCCGATGACGATGAAGGTGGCGCCGACGGAACCCATGATCAGGTAGCGGAACGCCGACGTGAGGGCGCGGCGGTCCCGTCCCAGGGAGATGAGGGCGTAGGCCGAGAGCGACGAGATCTCGAGGAAGACGAAGACGTTGAAGACGTCGCCGGTGGCGGCGATGCCCAGCAGCCCCGACAGGCAGAGGAGGTAGGCGGCGTAGAAGAGGGGGATGCGGCGTTCGTCCACTTCCCTTTCCACGCTGGCCCGGGCGAAGGACGCCACCGCGACCGCGATCGTGGAGACGACGACCAGGACCCAGGCGTTGACCACGTCGATCCGGTACTCGATTCCCCAGGGCGGGGCCCAGTCGCCGATGGCGTAGGAGAGAGGACCCGAAGCCGCGGTCGTCGACAGGAGGCGCAGGCTGATTCCCAGGGCCGCCAAGCTTCCGAGGGCGGCCGCGCCCCAGGCGATCCGCCGGTCGCGCAAGAGGGCGCACACCGGGGCCAGCAGGAGGGGAACGACGACCTGAAGGATCGGAAGGTGGTCCGCCATCACTCGGCCATGCCGGCTTCGATCTCGTTGATCTCGTCTTCCTCGACCGTCCCGTAGGCCTCCTTGATCCGCACGGCCAGGGCCAGGCCCACCGAGGTGGTGGCGATGCCCACGACGATGGCGGTGAGGATCAGCACGTGGGGAAGCGGGTTGGAGTAGACGGCCTCCGGGTCGTCCACGAGGATCGGCGCGGTGCCGCCGGCGACCTTGCCCAAGCTGATGTAGAGCATGAACACGGACGTCTGGAAGACGCCCAGCCCGATCAGCTTCTTGATCAGGTTGCCCCGGGAGATCAGGACGTAGAAGCCCGTCATCATGAGGAAGACCACGATCCAGTAGTTGTAGCTGGCGACGATGTGGGACCAGAGCTCGCTCACGCGTCCGCCTCCTCGCCCCCGGGCGCGCCGGACGCGCCAGGCGCGCGGTGTTCGTCGGCCGCCTTCCGCTCGCCGGCCGGCTTCCGCTTGCTGGGCGCAGTCCGGTCGCCGGGCGCGGCCCCGTCTCGGCCCGCGAAGAGGTAGAAGACCGTCGCCATGACCCCGAAGACGGTGACCAGGACGCCGGCTTCCACCAGGAGGATGCCGTAGTGCTGGCCGTGCTCCGGGTCGTGGGCCAGGACCCCGTAGCCCAGGTATGCGCCGCCGAGCATCATCGTGACCACGCCGGTGCCGGCGTACAGGAGGACGCCCAGCGCCGCGCACGCCTGCACGAAGCGCGGCGGCAGGACGCGCTGCACGGCCTCCACTCCGTACACCAGGGTCAGGAGAACGAAGGCGGCCGCCAGGATCACCCCGGCCTGGAACCCGCCGCCGGGGCTGTAGTCGCCGTGAAAGTGGACGTACAGCGCGAACGCGACGATGAACGGCGCCAGCGCCTTGGCGCTCACCCGGAGGACCAGCTCCTCCCTCATTCGGTCCCCTCGCCCGACGGCGCCGGCCTCTCGCGCCGGCGCGCGCCTCCCATCAGCAGGAGCATCGCTCCCACGGCGGCGGCGAACACCACCGTCGTCTCGCCCATGGTGTCGTAGCCCCGGTAGGACGCAAGCACGGCGGTCACCACGTTGGGAATCCCGATCTCGTGGTAGGTCTCTTCCAGGTAGTGGTCGGCCACGTGATGGTGGACCGGGTTGGAGGGGTCGCCGAAGGGCGGCAGGTCCATCGTCCCGTAGATCAGCGCCGCGCCCGTCGTCAGGACCACGGCCAGCGGCACGGCCCGGAGGCGTCCCGGTCGCGCCGGTTCCTTCTCCCGCCGCCCGACCCGCGCCAGCGCGCCCAGGAAGAGGACGGTGGAGATGCCCGCGCCCACCGCCGCCTCGGTGAAGGCCACGTCCACCGCGTCCATCACGGTGAAGAGGCCCGCCGAGAGAAGCGAGTAGATCCCCGCCAGCATCACCGCCGCGAGGAGGTTGCGGACCTTGACGAGGCCCAGGGCGGTGGCCGCCAGCAGAGTCAGCAGGACGACATCGGCCGCGGTCTCTATGGCGAGCCTCCCTCCGGGTCGGCCTGGGGGCGGGCGCGCGGCGCCGGGCCGCGCCGGGCCGCGCTGCCTGCCAGGGGCCGGAGACCTCCTTGGAGGGCGGCCCGGGCCAGGGCGTGGGTGGAGACGGGGCTGGTGAACCACAGGAACGCAAGGATCAGCAGGAGGCGCACCGCCGTCAGGCCGCTACCCTGGAAGCACAGTCCCGCCAGGATCAGCCCGGCGCCCATCGTGTCGGTCATCCCCGCGGCGTGCATCCGGGCGAAGACGTCGGGAAGCCGGAGGAGCCCCACGGTCCCCACGAGGGTGAAGAAGGCGCCTCCCAGGACGAAGGCCCAGCTGAGCAGGTTCAGCGCCGCTTCCATCGTCAGACTTCGTCCGCCTTCAGGGCGCGTCGATCGTCGGGGACCGGCGCGACCGTCGGCGGGCGCGTCGCCGCTCCCAGGTTGCCGTACTCGACGTACTTCAGCACCGCCACCGTCCCGATGAAGTTGATCAGCGCGTAGACGAGAGCCAGGTCCAGGAAGTCCGGCCTGCCCGCCAGGAAGCCGAGCACCGCGATGAGCACCACCGTCTTGGTGCCCATGTTGTTCAGCGCGAGGACGCGGTCGTACGCCGTCGGTCCAAGGAGGGCCCGGACCACGGCCAGCGCCATTGCGGCGAGGAGTGCCGCGGCGGCGACGGCGAACACCGTCAGGAATCCGCCCCTTCGAGGGCGGCGACGCGGCGGTTCATCTCGTTCTCCTCGGAGCCGTCGACCATGTCCCGCGACAAGGCGTGGACCTCGAAGTCTTCGCCCACGACGCCCGTGGTGACCGTGCCGGGAGTCAGGGTGATCGAGTTGGCGTAGACGAACCTGCCCAGGTCGGTCCGCTGCGACGCCCGGAAGTGGACGATCGCAGGATCGATGGGAAGCCGGGGCGACAGAACGATGCGCGCCACCTGGACGTTGCACCGCAGGATGTCCCAGATCAGCCACGGGACGTAGGCGAGCGCGCGCCAAGCCAAGCGGAAGGGGGCCGATTCTTCGTCCAGCGTGCCCATGCGAAGGGCGACGAAGACGGCCAGGGTGCACGTGCCGACCCCGAAGGCGAGCATCAGGGGCTTGTAGACGCCGGAAAGGAGCAGCCAGAGAGCGAAGAGGACGACCCACACTCCGGCCGCTCTAGTCACGTGTGAACGCATCCGGGAGTTCTTGAGGGGGAGTTGGGAAGGCCGGCCGCTCCGGCCCTGGACGGCGGGAGGCGGCCTGTCCGTTTCGCTCGGGGCGAATCTACCAGTTGGACTGTGCCCCGTCCACTATCTCCTGCACGAGGAGCTCGATCGCCTCCAGCCGTCCGTCGTCCTCGGTCTCGGTCGCGTCGAGGTACTGTCCCTGGACGCGAAGCGACGACTGGTCCCACAGGATCAGGTTCTCCGCCCTGTCCAGCAGCTCCACCTCGACCACGAGGACCACTTGGCGCTGAAGGACCTGGACGCTGCCGGCCTGGCCGCCCTGGTTGTAGAGAGGCGCAGAGAGGTCGTAGCTGCGGATCGTGCCGCTGATCACCGCGTCGGCCGCCTCCTCGCCCGCGGGGGTCAGGCCCAGCGCCCGGGGAAGCTGCCGCAGGAGGGCGTCGTGGACTTCCTGGACGAGCTCGAAGCGGTTCGTGTCGTTCTCGAAGGGCAGGACGGCCAGAGTGCGGACGTGCTCCGGAAGCCCGGCGCCGCTTCGGAAGGAGTAGTTGCAGCCCGCCAGGAGGGCGACGGCGGCCAGCACGGGAGCGAGGCGGCCCCTGGAGGCCGGGCGGCCGATCGGGTCCCCCTGGGCGCGGTCGCCCGAGTCGCGGGCGCTGCCCCTCGAGCCGCGGCGGTCCCGGCAGCGGTCAGGAACCGGAGGGACTCCAGATGTCGGGCGGAAACGGGTCCACATATTCGAATGATTCCAGTTCGAGCTTCACTTCGCGGTAGGCGGGCAAGTTGCGGTAGGCGGCTTCGGCGGGGTAGGAGCCGTCGTGCCGGTCGGACGTTTCGACGCGCTCCACGACGCGCCCGTTCTCGACGAGCTCGGCCTCCCGGACGGTTCCGCCTTCCACGCGGAAGCGCACGCGGCCTGCGGCGGGCAGGGCGTACTCCGCCGTCAGCGTCCCATCGGCGACGGCGCCGTCCACGAACGCCGCGTCGAGGCCGGGGCGGAAGACGCCGAAGACCGCCCAGAGGAGGGGCGGCGGCGGGATCAGGTCGTCGGAGACGGCCGTGGGGATGCGCAGCTCGTCCCCCACGAGGACGGCGACGCCGGCCGTCTCGCCGTTGTCGAGGAAGAGGTCGAGGCGGGCTCGGTCGGGGGGCTCGACCCGGGCCACGCCGGCGCCGGCGCCGCGGAAGTCGGGCTCGCGGACGCTCCACGAGAAGAGAAGCCGGCTGGGCTGGCGGGGGCGACTGGAAGCCTGCGCGACGAGGAGCGGGTCGCGGAGGCTCGCGACGGTCGGCGCTGGGGGCTCTGGAAGGGACCGGGCGCCGCCGCCGCATCCCGTGGCGGCGAACGCGCCCAGCGACGCGGCCGTTGCCGCGGTCGCCGCCGTCCGGCGAACTCCGTCCCGGCGCCGCCGCCCTGGCGGCTGGGGACGGCGCCGATCTGGAACGCGTAGCCGGCGCCGCCCTGCCCCGCCGGGACGTCGGTCCGGCCGGGCGAGCCGGTGGGCCGGCAAGGCTGTATCCTCTCTTGATCCGTCTCCATCGCCGGGACGTCGGTCCGGCCGGGCAAGCCCGTGGGCGCTCCGGCCTGTCCCCCTTCGCCCTCTCCGTCTAGCTTCGGCGGTCATGCCGTCCAAGCCCGTCTTCATGGTGTCGGACGTCCATCTGGGCGCCGTGCCTCCCGCGACCGAGGCGGCCTTCCGACGCTGGCTCCTCCACGTGAAGGAATCGGCAAGCGGGCTGGTCGTCAACGGCGACCTCTTCGACTTCTGGTTCGAGTACCGGAGCGTGGTCCCCGGCGAGCACGTCCGGGTCCTGGCGCTCCTGGCCGAGCTGGTGGACGCGGGCGTTCCGGTCGTTCTCATGGGCGGCAACCACGACTGGTGGGGCGGCGACTTCCTGCGGACCCGGATCGGAGTCGAGTTCCACCAGGACCCATTGCGGCTCCGGCTGGCGGGTCGGCGCGTCCTCCTGGCCCACGGCGACGGGCTGGGCCGGGGCGACTTGGGCTACCGCCTCGTCCGGCTGGTCCTGCGCGGGCGCGCGACCCGCCTGCTCTTTCGTTGGCTTCACCCCGACGTGGGCGCTTGGGTCGCCCGTCGGGTCTCCGGCACGCGGCGCCAACTGGAAGGGGCCGGCGAGCCAAGCGAGGGCCGGGCCGCTTTCCTGGCGGGGTGGGCGGCGTCGCGGCTCGCGGAGGACCCGAGCCTGGAGATCGTCGCGCTGGGCCACTGCCACATGCCCGCGGTGCACGAGGCCGCGCCCGGCCGCTACTACGTGAACTCGGGAGACTGGGTGGCTCACCGCTCCTACGTCGTGGTCTCCGAGTCGGGGGCGCCCGAACTTCGCGAGTGGCGGCAGTAGGCGTCGGTTCGGCGTTCTCGGCTCCACCGCTTACCGCCCCACGGGCACCCGGACGCCCACCTCCACGCGGCCCGTGGACGGATCGCCCTCGACCGTCAACGGCTGGGGAAAGTCCTGGAGGTGAGCCGACACCAGGGCGTCCACGCCGGACACCAGCATGACGAAGATCACAGGAGCGAGCCAGTCCTCCCTCTGGTCCTCCCGGGCGGCTACGAGTCCCCGCAACCGGCCCACCTCCTCGTCGCTCTCCAGCGCCTGTTCGATCTCCTCCAAGTCCGTCACGCCCCGGGCCTCCAATTCGGCGGTGATCCGGCGCTCCAGAAGGCCTGCCTGCTCCCGCGCGGCCTCCAGCCGTCGCCAAGTCTTGAAGAGCATCCACGCCGCCAGCGACTCGGCGCCGAAGTAGAAGGCGCCGCGCCCCGTCGCGCCCGACACCGTGTGGCCCCATCCGGGAAGGACGACGCCCCGTATGAAGGCGCCGCGGGTGTTGGGGCCCTGGGACGAGGCGGAGTCGAGATCGGAGGGGGACGCGACAGAGGCAAGGGTGTCGCCGGCGGCCAGCGAGTCGGCGCGGGCGGCGGCCAGCGAGTCCGGGGGCGCCTGGGCGCGGGCGGGCGGCCCGACCAGCACGCCGAGCGCGACAGCCGCCAGTGGGACAACCGGGTGTGCGCGACCGGCAAGAACGCGGGCGGCCAGGAGCGGCCGGCGAAGGTCGGTCGGGACTTGGCGCCAAGCCAGCAGCGGTCCGCGGAGGCCGGCCACGGCGCGGCACCACGACGGGAGCGGTCGGCCAACGTCGGCCACGGCGCGGCGCCAGCACGGGAGCGGTCGGCGAACGTCAGCCACGGCGCGGCACCAGCACGGGCAGGGCGCAGGGCAACACGTCCACGCGGAGCTCCTGGGCGGTCCCCGGGACGAGCTCGCCGTCAAGCTCGAAGCGGAAGGGCTTCCCTCCGGCGGCGCGGATGGAGGCGGAGCTGATCCGGCGCATCGTGACGTGGCGGGACCCGGCGTGGCGTCCCCGGACCACCTTGGGGACCAAGCTGGCGACTTGCCGCCAGCCCAGGGCGTGGACCCGGCAGAGGTCGAGCTGGCCGTCGGCGGGGGCAGCCTCCGGGTTGATCATGAAGCCGCCTCCGATCGAGGGGCCGACGGTGACTGCCAAGAGAGTCGTGCGCCCCGAAAGGAGTTCGCCGCGACCCGAACGGAGCTCGGCGCTCCTCGACGGGCCCTCGGTCTCGATCCGCAGCTCCGGGGGTTCGAACGACGACGCGGCGTCGAGGAACGCGGCCAAGTACTGGGCCAGCCCTCGAAGCCGGGAGTACTTGGCCCGTCGCCGCAGGACCTCCACGTCCACGCCCACGCCCAGCAGGTTCACGAACACCCTCTCGCCGTTCTCCCATCGCACTCGGCCCACGTCGAAGCGCTCCACGATGCCGTCCTTCAGGAGCGCCGCGGCGTCCTGGGGACCCGTCCCTTCGCCGTTGGGACGGACCATTCTAAAGAAGTCGTTGCCTGTCCCCACGGGGAAGACCGCCAGCGGCGGCATGTGAGCAGGCGAGCCGGCCAGCAGTCCGCCGGCAACCTCGTGGACGGTTCCGTCTCCGCCGACGACCATGATCCGTTCCGCCCCTTCCGCCGTCGCTTCCGTCGCCAGCCGAGCCGCGTGGCCGGGCGCCTCGGTGTAGCGCACCTGTCGGGGCACGGCCGCCTCGTCGAGGGCCGCGACGAGCCGGCGAGCGGCCTTCCGACCCCGCCCTCCCGACGAAGCGGGGTTCACCACGACGTGGACCGTCCCAGGGGACGGGGACGATGGCGGGGGCGTGTGGGAATCGAACCCACCCGCCCGGGTTTTAGCCGGACGCACTGGTTTTGAAGACCAGACGGAACACCAGTCCCGATCCGCCCCCGCTTTTCGTCACGCCACTCCTGCCTCTCGTTCGCCACCGGCCTGGGCAGACGAAGTCATGTCGCCGTGGGCCAGGGCGGACGAAGTCACGTTGCCGCGATCCTGGGCCGACATCAAGCGCCGCTCCACCTGATGGAACGACGCGGCGAGCTCCCTTCGCATGCGGGCGAACTGCCGGCGGACCTCGGGGCGGCCGTGAAGGCGGAGGAAGAGGGTCGCGTCCTCCCGCACTTCCTTGGCGAGCTCGAGCCACTGGACCGTCGCGTACCCGCAGACCGGAACGGCCGCAGCGACGAGGGCCGCGGCGACCGTGCCTCCCGCGACGTAGCCCGCCGCCGCCCAGACGGCCCACGCCAGCGCTCCGCCGAAGAGGAGCGTCGCCAGCTTGTAGGTGGCCTCGACCTCGAAGTCGGGCTTGACCCGGGCGACCACGAACGCCGGAAGTCGGACCACCGGCGCCCAGACGAGCAAGCCGGCCACAGCCGCGGGAAGCGTCAGCAGCAGGACGCTCCCCCGCACCGCGATGTAGCGGGCCACCGGAGTCAGGCCGTAGCGCGGGGGCACGTCCCCCTTCCCGGCCCCGACGCCCGCGTGAAGGGCCGCGTAGCGCTCCACCCTCGCCACCAGGGCGTCGTGCTCCTCCGGGGACTCGCGGCGGATCCACTCCAGCCCGGCGGCGAAGCGCTGAAGACGGGGGAAGCGGGTCCCCAGCCGCTCGCGGGCGCGCCACGGCACCCACCGGGATTCCCGCACGTACATCTGCTCGGCGATCTCGACCAGCTTCCGGTCGCGAGGGTCGACGAAGTTCAGGGTGAGGGCGCGGACGGCGGCCTCGATCCGCCGGGTGAGCATCCGCGCCGCCAGCATCGGGTCGTGGCGGTAGGCGTTGCTCAAGTCCGCGCAGGAGAAGGGGCTGCCGAAGCGCACGGCGACGGAGGTGCGCGCCCGTTCCTTGCGCGAGTACGTGATCCCGACCGGCACGATCGAGAGTCCCAGGCCCCAGCCGGCAGCGTCCTCGGCGCGCAGCGCGATGCGGGCGGCGCCGGTGCGGAACTCGGCCAAGCTGGACTGGGAGTGGCTGCGCCCCTCGGGGAATATCTGGATCGCGCCGCCGTCGAGCAGAACCTTGGTCGCGTCGCGGAACATCCCCTCGTTGAGGTGCATCTTCTCCGGATCGTCTTCCCGGCGGTGGACCGGGATCGCGCCCAGAGCGCGGATGATCGTCCCCAGCAGCGCCTTGTCGAAGAGCGGCGCGCGGGCGAGGGGGCGGGTGGCGCGCTCGCTGCAACGGAAGACGAGAACGGGGTCGAGGAGGCTGTTGGGATGGTTCGCCGCTACCAGGAGCGGGCCGTCCGGGAGCGGCGGTCCGTGGCGGTCCACCTTGTAGAACGCGGCCGCGGCCGCCCCGACGACCTTGACGACGAGCTGCGGAAAGCGGCTCGGGGGGCCGTTGGGCCCGCGGCGCTCCGGCATTGGGCGTCCTCTTGCGGTGGGCGATGCGGGGCGGCGTCGGCTTGGCCGAGGCCGGGGGAGCCGCTCGGGCGAGGCCGGGGGAGCCGCTCGGGCGAGGCCGGGGGAAGTCGCTCGGGCGACACGTTATCTTCGCTTGCGGGAGCCTTCCTGCGCTACCCGTCCCCCCTTCCCCTTCCTCGACGTTCCCCCATGGCACGCTGGAGACCGCGCCTTCGTGAACCCGCATCCGCCCGCCGCTGCCGCCGTTCACGCCGGCGTCCGCAACCCGGGGACGCCCTTGGACCTGGACCTCGTGCGCCGGGTCCGGGCCAACCGGAGCGCGGCGGAGCGGCGGACCGCGAGCCTGGCGGGGCGACGGTCGGTCAAGAAGGACGCGCAAGCCGGGTGGCTCTTGCGGGCGATCGCGACGACCGACCTCACGACGCTGGCCGGAGACGACACGCCGGGACGGGTGCGGCGGCTGTGCGGGAAGGCCCGACGGCCCGTGCGTGGGGACCTGCTGGCGGCGCTGGGAGTCGACCCCGACGAGCTTCGGGCGGCCGCGGTGTGCGTGTATCATCGGCTGGTGCCGGCGGCCTTGAGCGCGTTGGAGGGCAGCGGCGTGCCGGTGGCGGCGGTGTCGACAGGCTTTCCGGCGGGTCTTTCGCCGCTGGCGACGCGGATCGCCGAGATCCGGGAGTCCGTGGAGGCCGGGGCCGCAGAAGTGGACGTGGTGATCACCCGAGGGCTGGCGCTTCGGGGCGACTGGCAGGGGCTCCACGCCGAGGTGGCGGCGTTCCGGGAGGCGTGCGGCGACGCCCACGTCAAAGTCATCCTGGGCACTGGCGAGCTGGGGACGCTGGGCAACGTCGGGAAGGCGGCGATCGTCGCGATGATGGCTGGGGCCGACTTCGTGAAAACCTCCACCGGCAAGGAGACGGTGAACGCCACGCTGCCGGTGGGCCTCGTGCTGGCGCGGGCGGTCAGGGCGTACCATCGGGCGACGGGCTTCCGAGTCGGCCTCAAGGCGGCGGGGGGGATCGGGACGGCCAAGGAGGCGTTGTCGTGGCTGGTCCTCGTGAAGGAGGAGCTCGGCGGCGAGTGGCTGGACCCGGCGCTCTTTCGGATCGGCGCCAGCTCCCTCCTGGCCGACATCGAGCGGCAACTCGAGCACCACGTCACCGGCCGGTACTCGGCCTTCCACCGCCACTCGCTGGGGTAGAGCCCATGGTGACGACCGAGACGACCGTTTGCCGACGCGGCCTGGGCAGGGGCGGACGGTCGTGACTGGCGTCCGCGAAGCGTTCCTGGACCCTGAGTACGGCCCGGCCCCGGAGAGCGACGAGGCGGCGACCGAGTGGCTGGAGGGCGGAGAGCGGGTCTTCGGGCACTACGTCGGCGGCGAGTGGACCGCGGGCGACGGGCCGCTGCACGAGACCCGATGCCCCGCGGACGGGAGGCTGCTGGCCCGGTTCCGGTACGGCACGGCGGAAGACGTGGCCCGGGCGGTGGCGGCCGCTCGCGCGGCGCTGGCTTCGTGGCGGAACACGGACGGCCACGCGCGGGCTCGCTTCCTGTACTCGATCGCCCGGCAGCTCCAGAGGCGCTCGCGGCTCTTCGCCGTGGTCGAGTCGCTGGACAACGGCAAAGCCTTGCGGGAGTCCCGGGACATGGACGTGCCCCTGGCGGTTCGCCACTTCTACCATCATGCGGGCTGGGCGCAGCTGGCGGAGGCCGAGTTCGAGGGGTGGGAGGCCGCCGGGGTCGCGGGTCAGATCGTCCCGTGGAACTTCCCGCTGCTGATGCTGGCGTGGAAGGTCGCTCCGGCGCTGGCCGCCGGGTGCACGGTGGTCCTCAAGCCCGCCGAGCACACTCCGCTGACGGCGCTTCTCTTCGCGGAGGCGGCGGATCGGGCGGGGCTGCCGCCGGGCGTGCTCAACATCGTGACGGGAGACGGGGCTGCGGGCGCCGCGCTGGTGCGTCACCCCGGGGTGGACAAGGTCGCGTTCACCGGCTCCACCGAGGTGGGGCGGGAGATCCGTCGGGCGACGGCCGGGACGGGCAAGGGGCTGTCGCTGGAGCTGGGCGGCAAGTCCCCCTTCGTGGTCTTCGACAACGCCGACCTGGACGCGGCCGTGGAGGGGGTGGTGGACGGGATTTGGCTGAACCAGGGTCAGGTGTGCTGCGCCGGGTCGCGGCTCCTCGTCCAGGAGAGCGTGGAGGACGACGTCCTGGGTCGCCTGCGGGCGCGGATGGAGCGGTTGCGGGTTGGGCATCCCCTGGACAAGTCCACGGACATGGGGGCGGTGGTGGACGCCAGCCAGCTCGACCGGATCGAGGGCTACCTGGCGGGTGGGCGGGCGGACGGCGCGGAGGTCTGGCAACCTTCCGTGCCGATGCCGGAGCGCGGGCTCTTTCTTCCGCCCACCCTGTGCACGGGCGCGCCCCCGTCCAGCGCAATCGCGACGGAGGAGGTGTTCGGGCCGGTGGTGGTGAGTCTGACCTTCCGCACGCCGGCCGAGGCCGTCTCGCTGGCCAACGACACCCGCTACGGGCTGGCGGCCAGCGTGTGGACCGAGGACGTGAACCTGGCCTTGGACGTGGCGCCGGCGATCAAGGCCGGGACGGTGTGGATCAACTGCACCAACCTGTTCGACGCGGCGTCCGGCTTCGGCGGCTACCGCGAGTCGGGCTTCGGGCGCGAGGGCGGCCGCGAGGGGATGTGGGAGTACCTGAAGCCGGTGGTGGCGCAGCGGGGGCGGGCGCTGGCCGGCGGCGTTGGCGTCTCGGAGGGCGGCGACCGGGCGCCCGACGGCGCTGCCGCTGGCGTTGGCTTCGGCGACGATGCCGTCGATCGGACCCGGAAGCTGTGGATCGGGGGGAAGCAGGCGCGCCCCGACGGCGGCTACTCGCTGTTGGTCCGGGACGGGGACGGCCGGCCCTTCGCGGAGGTGCCTCGGGGGAACCGGAAGGACGTTCGCAACGCCGTGGAGGCGGCTCGAAGGGCTCGTGAAGCGTGGGCGGCGGCCAGCGGGCACGTCCGCGCCCAAATCCTCTACTACCTGGCGGAGAACTTGGCGGCGCGGGCCGAGGGCTTCGCGGCGACGCTGGAGCGGGCAGCGGGCGGCTCCGACGGGGACTCGTCCAAGGCCGCCGGCGAGGTGGAGGCGGCGGTGCGCGCGATCTTCACCTTCGCGGCGTGGGCCGACAAGCACGACGGGCGGGTGCACTCGACCCCTTTCCGCAACGTGGTCCTGGCGATGAACGAGCCGGTGGGCGCCGTGGCGATCCGTTGCGGAGACGAGGCGCCGTTGGCGGGCGTCGCCGGCCCGTTGGCCGCCGCGCTTTCGCAGGGCAACGCCGTCGTGCTGCTGGCGCCGGCCCGGTTCCCAGTGGCCGCGCTGGACTTGGTGCAGGTGCTGGAGACCTCCGACATACCCCCAGGCGTCGTCAACATCCTGTCGGGTCTGCACGGGGAGATCGTCCCCGCGCTGGCGGCCCACGACGACGTGGATCAGCTCTGGGAGCTGGCCGGCGACGACTTGGCCGCCGAAGCCGAGCGTCTTTCCGCCGGCAACCTGAAGCGGGTGTGGGCGGACCAGGACGGCGTGGTAGACTGGACGGCGCTTTCCGGCCGCGACTGCGAGTTCGTCCTGCGACACGCCACTCGCGTCAAGAACGTCTGGGTGCCCTACGGCGCGTGAGGCGGCGCCCGGCGCGCTGCGCGACTCGGCTCTTGGCGTGCTGCGTGCGCGGTGTTGGCTAAAGCTGGAATATGTTCGCCAGGCGTTCGCCGCACCGGAGCAATCGCACGGGCCGTTTTTTTCCTCCCCACTCGACGGGGCGGAGCCTCAGTTGTCTATACTGGTCCCTGCGATGGATCAATCCCTTCTCGACGACGACGACCGGCACGACTTTCGACACGCACTGGTGCTCCGCCAGTTTCCGCTCCGTCCAGCGCGCGCCCGCGGCCAACTGCCGTACAGCCTTGGCGTACCGCACGTTGGCCCCACCCTTGAATTCCATCAGAACGACCCATCCGTTGTCCTTACTCTCGCCTACAAAGACGTAATCGCATCGTTCGCCGTCCATCCCCTTCAGTTCCGAGTCAACCGCAGCGCACCGGTCAATGTCTATCAGCACGTAAGGCGATGGCGCATTGGCCAGATCGACAGTACAGCCCCGTCTTGAGCATGTATTGACCATACATCTCTCGTGCATTTGGGCTGTCATGATCGAAACCGCCGATTTCAACGCGACCGAACCCTTTCTCGCCGGTCGAGAATGTCGGCCCAATCGTTGTACAGTGCCTCGTTCACTTTGTCATACCCCACAGGGTATGTCCCACCACCTTCGTCGAGACCGATCTCCTGTACCGTCGAGCCACCTTCTGTCTCGTCCAATGTAAACAGCCAAACCCCAACATCCCCGGGCGACAGCGCAGTCTCCGACGCAGGCAATCCTTGCCGGGCATCTTCCGGCAACTGCCCGACGGCGGTCACGTTGGCCAGGGTTTCCAGCACAACTTCACTGTGCGTCGTAACGATCACTCGGACGCCGTGTTGCACCGTCTTGGCCAAGAAGCGAGCTAGTTGCACCTGCATGGCAGGATGCAGATGCGACTCCGGCTCTTCGATGATCAGCACTTGGTTCTTCCGAACGACATGCTTCACAAAAAGGACAAGTGGCGCCAGCTCCGACACCATTGAAGACGCCGTCATCAGAGGCAAGCTTTTCTGCCACCCCCGCGGGCGATAGTGGTACGAGGGATAGTTGACTTCCGACTTCTCGCTGACAACTTCACCGCTTAGCATGCTACTCTCCAGCTCGCCGGCGAGTGCCTCAAGAGAAGCGTGGGAGCCTCGGCGTGGCAGATCAATCAGTTGTGCCAGAAAGTCTGCCAGCACGCCAGAGAACATCGGCAGGCTCTCGGGCTGTCTAATTCCTGCATGGGATGCCTGGTCGATCAGTGACCGTACAACCACGGTGTGAGCGTGCATGATGCCTGAACGGTCCGCCGGAAGGTAGTGCGCGGGACGACCAAGGGGCCCAAGGCTTGATCGAAACACAGAGTCGGTCAGGTTGTCAAGCATGACCCGTGCACGCTCTTGTTGAACTTCCTCGGGCGGCTTGAGATCCTCGATCATTGCTGTAGTCTCGGACGCGGCAAAGTAGAACCAATTCAGTGCTGAGTGATCTACTCCAGACTGCAAACTCATTGGAATGTCGGCCATGACCGATCCCTCCCCTGGGCCCAATGTATACTGATAGCTGTACCCTAAAGGAGACTCATGGCGCAACGGCACTCTCGTGTTCAACGTCACACTGGCCCATCTGTCTCCGTTGCGACGACTCAGTGTAGCGGTGTCGCGCAACCCAAGACACCACACCACCTCGTCGGCCAGCGCCTTGGGTGCCGAAGGCTGGGCAATCAGCCGTGCGCGAACATGCTCCACCATGGCCGGCGGTATTGTGTGAAGCGGAGACCGGCCGGCCGACATGGCATTCACACCCGCCAGCACGTCATGAGCTGACGCGGGTGACAAGGATGCCTTCTGACCCAGGTCGAGAAGTGAGCGTCCATGGCTGTGACGAATGTGTCGTTGAGATGGACCGCTGACAAGGCGATGCAGCGCGTAGATCAGCATGGCCATGTAGGACTTGCCGGTATTGCTGGGTCCCACAAACACGGTTAAGGGCCGCAAGTCGATGTGTGCGCTCGCAATCGGCCCAAAGTCCTCGGCCTCGACGGCAACCAAGGCGTCAGTGGTCCGGCTATCGGTCGTCACTCTACGGAGCCCCTTGCTCGGGCGGCCTGGCGAACATCGCTCCACGGTAACCGCTCCTGGCCCGAAGCGCAACTGCGCGACCGGACGCTCCGCACGAACCAAGGACAGCGGTGCGCGCAGCGGACTCGCTGGCACCGTCGCCGGACTCCGAGCTTCGGGGTTGCGGGAGGGCGGCGCCTAGTGTAAGATCGGGTTCGGCCAAACCGAATCTTGCAAGAGGGGCGTGCGCGTGCCATACCGGGTTCCAGCGACGCACGAAGCTCATGAGCCAGCCGTGGCGAGGAGCGCCGGCCGGTGCTGACGAAGCTGACGGTCCGCAACTTCAAGCGGTTCGACGACGTGGAAGTCGAGCTCGGGAGCCCCGTCGTCCTCGTGGGACCCAACAACTCGGGCAAGACGACCGCTCTTCAGGCGATGGCTCTGTGGGGAACCGGAGTCCAGCGCTGGGCCGACAAGCGGCTGGGACGCGAGACCCCCGAGAAGCGACCCGGGGTGACCGTCAACCGCCGAGACTTGGTGGCGGTCCCAGTTCCCGAAGCGAAGTTGCTCTGGCGCGCGCTGCACGTCCGCGACGTGCGGAAGATCAAGGGCAAGCAGACCACGGCCAACATCCGCGTCGAGATCGTGGTGGAAGGAGTCGCCGACGGCCAGCGGTGGGAGTGCGGATTCGAGTTCGACTACGCAAACCCCGAGTCGCTCTACTGCAGACCGCTCCGCCTGAACGGGGGCCGGACGCCCGAGCGGATGCCCGTGCCCAAGGCCGCGACCCAGGTCCGCATCGCCTACCTGCCTCCCATGTCCGGCTTGGCAGCCACCGAGGTGCGGCTGGACGCTGGAGCCATCGACGTGCGAGTCGGCGAGGGACGTACTGCGGAAGTTCTACGCAACCTGTGCCACAATGTGCATCAGTCGGCCCCTCAGCACTGGGAAGAAATCGTCACGCGGATGGCGAGCCTCTTCCGCGCCCACATCGATCCGCCACAGTACTTGCCTCGACGGGGCGAAGTCGCCATGACCTACCAGGAGCGCGGCACGAGCCTGGACTTGTCGGCGTCTGGACGAGGCTTTCAGCAGACCCTCCTCCTCCTGGCGTACATGCACGCCAACCCAGGAGCGGTTCTCCTCCTCGACGAGCCCGACGCCCACCTGGAGATCCTTCGGCAACGCCATATCTACGGCGTCCTCGCCGAGACTGCCGAGAGGACAGGAAGCCAGATCGTGGCGGCGACCCACTCGGAAGTGGTGCTCAACGAGGCCGCGGGGCGCGACGTGGTGGTGGCCTTCGTCGGTCGGCCGCACCGCATCGACAACCGGGGCAGCCAGGTCGCAAAGGCACTGAAGGAGATCGGCTTCCAGGACTACTACCAAGCCGAACAAACCGGCTGGGTGCTCTACGTCGAGGGCTCGACGGACTTGGCGGTGTTGCGGACGTTCGCGCGCCGGCTAGGTCATGAAGACGCGCAACGAGCGCTGGAACGGCCCTTTGTCCACTACGTCGGCAACCGGCCCGGTGAAGTCGCGAGGCACTTCCACGGCCTCAAGGAAGCGGTCCCCACGCTGCGAGCGGTGGCGATCTTCGATCGGCTCAAGTCCTTGCCGGAGGTGCCGCCAGTGCGTTGCCTCATGTGGGAGCGCCGCGAGATCGAGAACTACCTTTGCCAGCGCACCACGCTGGAGGCGTATGCAACGGCCTCGGCAGCGGCTTCCGCCGCGAAGGACGCTCTCGTCCCACTGTCTGTCGGTGGCGAGGTCGACAAGAGGGCCCGCGCGATGCAGGAAGCGATCACGGAAACCAAGGCAGCCCTGGAGACGCTCGGCAAAGGTTCGCCATGGGGACCCGACCTGAAGGTCAGCGACGACTTCCTCACGCCGGTCTTCCGCACCTACTTCCGCAAGCTCGGCCTGCCCAATCTGGTCGCCAAGACGAACTTCCATGTGCTGGGAGTGCATGTCCCCGAGCCCGAGATCGCGCCGGAAGTCAGGGACAAGCTGGACGCCATCGCCAGCGTCGCGGAAGCGGACAACGAGCGTCGATGAGCATCACGGCGGAGGTGCGCCGATGACCGCCGACGCCTCTGGGCTACCCTGCCCGGCCCTCCCGCGTCCGGCTTGACGGCTTCGCCCGCCACAGCGCCGCAACGCTGCCCGGGGCCGCGATCAGCTCGAACGCGGTGATCCACGCACGCTGGGCGACGGCCAGAACGACGCTCGCCTCAAGACCCAGCGTGGGCTCCGCCATGGCGATCATCGCAGCCTCCCGAACGCCGACCCCTGCCGGGGCGAAGACGGCGACGTAGCCCGCCAAGTACGCGCCGGCAAAGACGGTCGTGCAGAACAGAAAGGAGCCGTCGGCGCCGATGCTTCTGGCAAGCAAGAAGAACGCGAGCCCGTAGACGAACCACTTGCCGGCGAACGCGGCGATCCACGGCAGCGGCGCGAGCCCAGCCACCGACCGCGGGTCGAACTCGACCTCGGACCGCCGGCGTCGATGGAGCTTCCTCACCGCCCACTCCAGCGTCGCTCGCACGGGTCCGGAGCGCGTCAGGCCGACCAAGATCAGCAGGACGACGGCCCCCATCGCCGCAACTGATCCCCAGGTGACGCCCGACAGCTGGAGCACCGCCCATCCACCGACGAACACGCCCGCTGCCAGGTGCATCAGCTGACTGTAGAGCGACGCCGCGGTTGCGACGGGCGCAGGACAAAGCGCCCTCTTGGCCAGGACCGCCACTCCGACGACGTTCAGGACCTTCCCCGGAACGTACCGTCCGAAGTTGGCCAGGATGAGGATCGCAGCGGCCGTGTGCAGGGGGACAAGAGGTCCCCCAAGTCGCTTCACCAACCTTCGCCACACCCAGCCGCCCAGCACGAGTTCCCCGAACAGCGCTGCGAAGGACGCGAGCAGGAGCAGCACGTCCAGTTGCACCAACGTCCAGTCGATCGCGCGTATCTCCGACAGCTGGGCGTCGACGCTCCGCAGCACGAACCAAGTGACCAGCACCGTCAGCGCCAGCTTGGCAGCCAGCACGCCGTACTTTGCATAGACGGCGGTGCTGTTGTCGCTAGCCCCCGACGCTGTGTCGTTCGCTCCCGACGACTGCTCGTTGGCCTCTGCGGGCGGGCCTGATTGCCCAGAGCGGGGGATGGTCGTCAAGTCGGCCGGGAGCGAGGAGACGACAGGTGGCTTGACGCGACGTCGCTCACTTCGAGTCCCCGGTCTGGGGCACCTTCAGGGTCTTCGGGCGACGGCCCAAGAACCGGGCCAGCAGCGGAGTCGCCAGCATGAGTCCCACCGCAAGGGCCGAGGCCACGCTGACCCGAAGCGCGCGCGCCACCGTGGGCGCCGTGTAGCGCAGCTCGACCACGTGTTCGCCCGCCGTGGGCAGGGCAATGGCTTGAAGGGTCACGTTGACCCGGTGGACTTCGGCCGGCGCGCCGTCGACTTCCGCCACCCAGCCCGGGAACCAGTTCTCGGAGACGATCAGCAGTCCTGGGCTGTGGTTGGTCACGCGGATCCGCCGGTAGTCGGCCTCGGCCGTCTCCCAGACGACGGCACCGGCCGCCTCCGCAACCTCCTCGCCGGAAGGAGCGGCCAGCGCACCGAAGAACTCGGGCGCGGGCCGGGACGCGACCGCCTCCCTGGCCGGGTCGAAGTCGCGCGACAGAACCCTGGCCAGGGCGGCCTCGTCGTCGTCCACGACGGTGGCAGACCCCACGACCCACGCCTTCTCCAGTCCCGGGTAAGCGTAGACGGCCTCGCCGCCTCCGGCCGTCGTGCTGAGTGCTTGGGCGCCCTCCCAGGGGGGTCGTCCCGCCCGCCCCAACGGCCAGACGACGTACTTGACGTTGAGCATCCGCAGGACGTTGGGGTGGTTGGTGTTGGCCCCGGACACCTCGCTGCCTGCAAGTCCCAGCAGCTGGCGGTAGCGCGCCAAGTCGTTCGGGTGGTGTCCGCCCACGAGATCCTGCCCGTGCATGGCGTACTCCACGTTCTGGATGCTCCCCCGCAGGTCCGCGACTCGGAAGGGCGGCGCGCGCTCCTTCTGATCGGCCAGGAAGCGGGTGTTGGCGTCCGGGGCCGCCCATGCGTGGAAGTCGAAGTTGCGGATGAATGCCCGGTCGATCCGCCCCAGGTCCAGGGCAATCAAGCCCGCCGCGACGACGACGGCCACGGTTGCCGACACCTTCCCTTCCATGACCGCCCAGAGGATCGTCGCGACCAACCCCGCCAGCACGAGCGCGATCCCGAAGCCTCGGGTGGCGAAGGGCTCCAGCCTGGCCAGCGCCGCCGAGGCTTGCGCGTCTGCGCCGGCCCCCGGATGCACCACGGTCGTCCAGAAGCGCTCCAGCGCGCCGGTGGACTGCAGAATCAGCCCGAGCAGCAGAAGCGCGACCGCCCCGAGCAGCACTCGCCCCCTGACGCTTGTCAGAAACGCCCCCGGCGACGGCTTGGCCCGCACCAGGTCGTCCACGCCGACGGCAAGGAGGGTCGTCGCGCCGAAGCTGACCAGAAACGCCGCCAGCGAAGGCGCCCGGAAGAGGGATATCCCCGGCACGAATTCGTAGAACAGCCTCCACACCGGCGTGTGCGCGCCAAGGGCGAAGAAGAGCCAGACCAGGGCCATCCCGGCCATGAACCAGCGGAGGCCCGCCGACGCGCCCGACGATGACCCGCCCATTCCATGCCGCCCGCCCCGTTCGGCTCCCGCGCCCGCCCCGGACGCCCCTTGCCTGTTTCGCGATCCTCTTGGTCGTCCCTTGCGGGACCCCTTCCCGGTCCGCGCCCACGCTCCCGCCAGCCCGAAGAGCGCCAGCGTCAGGACCGTGACGCCCACGTACTCGTGGTTGAGCTTGACCGCGTTGCGCCCCCAGTAGGTGCTTTCGGCCCACGCGGCGTCGGCGGCGCTGTTGCCGACGAACTCGGGAACGACCAGCGCGACGGCCTCTTCCGGGTGGAGCGACCAGGAGCTGGAGTAGGCACGTGCTGCTTCGGGGGACGCGTCCACCGTCGTTGCGGTCCTCCGGGACGCGTCTCCCACGTAGCTGGCCGCCGGAAGCAGTTGGAACGCCGCCAGTCCGCCGCCGAGGAGCGCGCTCCCAAGAAAGATCGTTGCGGGGTAGAAGCGTCGAGCGCCCGTCGCCCCCTTCCGCCACTTCTGGACGGTGCGGAAGACCGCATACGCCCCCACCGAGCCGAAGAGGAAGTAGGACGTCTGGAACTGCGTCGTGAGGCACGTCAGGGCCACGGCACCCGCCAGCCCCGCCCCGCTCCGGGCCGACGGCCTTCGCATGACCGACTCCGCGCCCCAGAACACCAGAGGCGCGAGCGATGCGACCATCAGCTTCCCGTCGTTGCCCGGCAGCACCAGCGTGACGATTGCCGGGGCCAGCAGCCACGCGAGCCCTGCCACGGTGGCCGCCCGCCGGTCGAGCCCCAAGCTGCGCACCCAGCCGTGCATGAAGAAGCCGCCCGCCAGCACGTGCAGCACCAGCTTCCACCCCACCGCGCGGTACGGCTCGGAGACGAGGTACAGCAGGCTGGTCGGGTAGATCGCGTCCCCCCCCGAAAGCGACTCGAAGAACGGTATGCCGCCGTACTGTCGCGTCCCCCACAGCGGAAAGTCCCCGGCCGCCAGGCGCTCGGCCAAGTACGCCCGGGCCATGTATCCCCCCGCCTGGATCGTGTCCCCGCCGTACAGCATCGCATCCGAGAAGATGAACTCGGCAAAGAGCACGACGGTCGCGCCCACGTACAGCACCGCCGGGAGCCACCACGGGAGCTGGCCGGCCTGGAAGCCGCCGGTGAGGGCCGGGTTGGCAGGTCCCGCCTTAGATCGGGCGCGTCGCGAGTTACTCATACGGCAGTCAGGGCCGACGGCCGGCGAAGAATCTCAAGCAGGTCGTCGTGGATCTTCTGCCAGGACTGGTCAAGGTTGATCGTGCAGGCCTGGATGCGGAAGCATTCGAGGCGGACTTCGGCCGCCACCGGCTCGTCCACTTGCGGGTACAGCAGGATGCCCTCGTGCCTCGGCCCGTCGGGCTTGGTGGCCTGCCGGTTCCGCATGTACGTCAGCAGCTGGTACAGGTTGGTGGACTTGAGCTTGGCGGAGCCGTAGCGTCCAGCCAGCGCCTCTCCGTAGTACTTCGTGTCCATGATGATCCGCCGGTCCTTCGATTCGAGGATAATGTCCGCCTCCATCCGAGGGATCAGGGCACGGTCCTCGTCGGTGGCGCCCTCCCTTCCGCACCACGAAATGCCTTTTCCCCCAGCATTAACGCGAAACTTCTCCTGCTCCCGCCGGTAGAAGCCGGTGACGAAATTCTCGAACAGCCGCCACATCTTGCGTCTGTCAGTCCGCAAGTCCACAAAGATCGTCCGATCCTGCCTGCTCCCATCCACCAGCTGACTATCGTACACCAACCGGCACACCGAAAGCAGGAAGCGGTACAGACGACGGTTTCGGTCCAGTTGAACCAGCCCAAAGGTCCGTCGCCGCAGGGGGACGACCGACACGCCCCCCAATCTGTGGTACGCAGACACGACTTCCTGTCGCACTCCACCGTCAAGCCCCGTCACTTTGCCCCGCGTCCCCCGCCTCCGTCTCCCCAACCTCCTGAGCGAATCGAGAGACGACCGTAGAATGCGGTTCGGCAGAATGTCCACGGACAGCTCCTCGAAGTCGCACGCCGCTCGACCTCGAGCCCGGAGCGCCCGCTTGGCCGTCTCGCTTACCGCCAGCTTGCCGCGGATCCCCGCCAAGTCCTCCCTGCGCTCGACGTAGCCCCGGTCGATGCCCCGTCGACGAAGCCGATTGGTGCCGGTCGCCAACACCTTGCCCAGGAGGTCCTGTACGGCCGAGAGCTCGCCAGCGTCGTCCAGCACCCTCGTGTCCCGTTCCTCTGCGAAGTCCCATGCGTAGCACAGCAGATAGTACAGGTTACGTATGGGTATGTCCTTCACTCAAGCAGCTCCTTGATTGCCTGCTTCGCCTTGCCCGGGTTATCGAACCAGTACTCGCGAAGCAGCGGTGCGATCTGGGTCTCGACGATCTTGACATACCAGTCATGCGCTTTACCATCAACCTCCTCCTCAGGGCCTCCAGGAACAAAATAGCTGTGTCCGATCTCGAAACCCCGTCCAAGTTCGGCGTCTTTCCGAATCTCTTTGTTGAGGTCGGCCATTCGGTCTTGGATCAATCCGATCGTGTCTTCATCTACTCCATTGTCCCCAAGGTATTTCCTGAACTTAATCTGTCCGACGGGGCTGCCAAACGCAGGCGCCAGATCCTCAAAGGCGAAGCGGCGACGCAACGCATAGTCCACAACCGCCAAGGAGCGGTCCGCCGTGTTCATCATGCCCAGGATGTACACGTTCGGCGGGACGAAGAACCGTTCACTCGGAGACCCGTATGTGAGTGAGGCCGCGTACTGCTTCTCCCGTTTGTCGGCCTCTATCAACATGAGCAATTCGCCGAAGATGCGGGATATGTTGCCTCTGTTGATTTCGTCGATGATGAAGACGTACTGCGTGTCCTTGTCTCCCCTGGCTCTCTCGCAGAATCTATAGAACACTCCGTGTCGCAGGGTGAACCCTCCGGTTTCCGTCGGCCGGTAGCCCTGAACGAAGTCCTCGTACGCATAGGACTGGTGGAACTGCACCATCTCGATGGAACGGGAGTCCTTCGACCCGATCAGGCACCAAGCAAGCCTTCGCGCCATGAACGTCTTTCCGGTTCCCGGCGGCCCTTGCAGGATCAGGTTCTTGCGCAACTTCAGCATGTCGAGAATGCGATTGAAATGCTCGTCGCGCACAAACAAGTCAGTCAGAGCGTGTTGCACGGTGTATGGCTCGTCAACTGGAGTCACGGGATCGATGAGCCGAAACATAATGTAGAGCCAATCTTTGTAGGGGGTGAAGTCGGTCAACGTCTTTTTCGCGATTCCTCGATTTCCGACCGGAATGCTCACTGGTGATTCGAGTGCATCCCACTTCACTGCCCGTGTGTGCCGATGGCCCTGGCTACTGCCATCATAGACGTAACCGCCTATTATCTTTCCCACGCCGAGAATGGCCTTGGTCCCATGCCTAACAACAATCGTGTCGCCAATCTTCATCTTCCACCGAAAGTCGCTAAGCCCTCTCGCGATGTTCGTAGGTCTTTTCTTGTATTGGCCTGTTGCGATCAAAGCGTTCAGTATTTCTTCCCAGGACTTGTGGCTGCGCAGGTCACCGATATCCTCCCAGCCCACGGATGCAGTGCCGGAGTCCTTGAAGTTCTCCCAGAGTGTGCCATCGGGACCTGCAGCCAGGAGCCAGACACGCGAGTCCCCGAAACGCTCGCGATACCACTCCTCGTAGTTCACCGGTGCTGAAGCATCGTCGGCGATCTCCTCGCGGTCCGTGGCGCTCCCGTCCTGCATCACGTTCTCCCCTCCCCTACCGGCGCAGCCATGACCTGTGCACCGGGCTCTCGATCGTCAGATACACCGTCTCCCCTGGGCCGACGGCAATGCGGTTGGTGGTGAAGCGGTCGCCCGCCAGGAGGTCGATGCGGACGCGGAGGTCGTTGATCGCGGGCCACGGCATGTTGAACGACGCGCGGCCATTGCCGGGAACGATGCCGAGCCGGCGCTCGCCGTGGTAGAGCGCCCGGACCGTGGCTTCGTTGAAGTTGTTGTTGACGGCGTTGACGCGAATGCTGCCGGAGCCACCGCCACCACCCTCGAAGGGGCTCGGCACCTCACGAGAGCCGGAGGCGCATCCGGTCGCGACCAAGGCTGCAGCAACCACTGCGCAAGCCTCGATCACGGCCGACCCAAACGCGGCTCCGCCCGTCCGCCGGCGCGCGGACAGGCCCGCTCGCCGCCACCGTGCCAGCCGGCTCCACCCCCGCCGGCCCAGCACCCGCTCCCGCCGTCTGCCCATCAGCTCACCAGCCGCCGGTCCTCGATAGGCTCCAGACCCTCGCGGATCAGCAGGTCGTTGAGGGCGCCCAGGTCGCGGCGGATCACGATCTCCATCTGGGAGATCTGCTCGTCCAGCAGCGCCGACAGGTGCTCGAAGACTTGGTAGGACTGGTCGGTGGGCCGGCTCTCGGAGCTCTCCACGACGCCCAGGAGCGCGGCCAGCTTGTTGTTCAGCTTGATCGGGTAGTTGAGGGGGTCCTGGTTGCTCTGGTTCCGGACCTGGTAGATCTCGGCCTCGACCACGTTCAGGTTCTCCTCGACGACCTCGGCCTGCTCCTCGATCTCGTCTTCGTCGGTCTCCTCCAGCCGCTCGGCGATCTGGCCCTCGATGTCGCGGACCTTGATCACCGCCTCGTTGGCCGCCGACACCCGGTCCCGAATCTCGATCGCCAGCTCGAAGCGCTCGCGGAGGTCCGCCACCGTCACGCCCTCCAGGTTGGGGTTGACCAGGACCTCGAAGTCGCGGGCCTGGGGCGTGCCGTCGTCCACGGTCATGCGCACGGTGTAGCTGCCGGGAACCGCCGTCGGTCCCATGGGACGCGCCGCCCACATGATCCGCCCGTTGAAGTCGGTCCACGCCGGGTAGCGCAAGTCCCAGCGGAACGAATGAGCCCCCGCCTTCACCGACGGCGTGGCGGCGCCGCCGCCCCCGAAGAAGCGCGCAAAGGGGCTCTCGTCCTCCTCTTCCTCCTCCTCGTCGCTGGCCACGCCCTCGAAGGCGCGGACCACCTCGCCGGCGGCGTCCAGCACCTCGATCTCGACCCGCTCCGCGTCCTCCGCCAAGTAGTACTGGAAGCTCGCGCCCCGGTCGATCCCCCGCACCGGGTCCGTCGGCTCGAAGAGCCACGACTCCGCCGCCGCCACTTCGTCGTTCATCTGCCGCAGCGGCCCGACGTTCTCCAGGACCCAGAACGACCGCCCGTGAGTGGCGACCACCACGTCGTTCTCCTCCACGACCAGGTCGGACACCTGCACGACCGGCAGGTTCAGCGAGAGGGGCTGCCACCGGCCGCCGTCGTCGAACGACACGTACACCGTGCGCTCCGACGCCGCGTAGAGGAGCCCGGGCCGCTTCGGGTCCTCGCGGGTGGCGCGGATGAAGTCGTCCCCCGGCAGCCCGTTCACGATCTTCGTCCAGGTGGCGCCGTAGTCCTCCGTCCTCCACACGTAGGGCGACCGGTCGTCGTCCACCAGGTAGCGGATGCCGGAGACGTAAGCCTTGCCCCGGGCGTTGGGCGACGCTTCGATGGTGTTGATGCGCACGTGATCCGGCGCGTCGGGCGGGGTCACATTGGTCCAGTTCGTCCCGCCGTCGCGGGTCACGTGGACGAGCCCGTCGTCGGAGCCCGCCCAGATCACTTCCGGGTCGTGGTAGGACGGCGCGACGGCAAAGACGGTCGCGTACGTCTCCACGCCGGTCTGGTCCTTGGTGATCGGGCCGCCCGAAGGGCCCATCGTCGCCGGGTCCGCGCGGGTCAGGTCGGGGCTGATCTGCTCCCACGACTGCCCCTCCGTCGTCGTCTTCCAGACCTTCTGCGTGCCCGTGTAGAGCACCTCCGGGTCGTGATGAGAGAAGACGATGGGGAACGTCCACTGGACCCGCTCGATCAGGTCCTCCGACGACTGCCCCATGGGGTTCTCGGGCCACACGTTGACGGCCCGGGTCGCGCCCGTGGCCATGTCGAAGCGGGAGAGCGCCCCGCCGTAGCATCCGGCGTAGAAGACGTCCAGGTCGATCGGGTTCGGCGCCACGTAGCCGCTCTCGCAGCCGCCGACGGCGTAGTACCACGACCGGTTCCCCGGCCCCCGCGCCGCCATCTGGTTCCATCCCCGGACCGGGATGCACGCGGTGGAGTTGTCCTGCTGCCCGCCGCAGATGTGGTACGGCGTGTGCTCGGTGGTGATCACGCGGTAGAACTGGGCCGTCGAGTAGTCCTGGTCCGTCCACGTGCGCCCGCCGTTGAAGGAGACGTTGGCGCCGCCGTCGTTCGCGTTGACCATCCGGTCCGAGTCGTCGGGCGCGATCCAGAGGTCGTGGTTGTCGCCGTGGGGGACTTGGATGCCCCGGGGGAAGGTCTCGCCGCCGTCCCGTGAGCGGTACAGTCCCGTGTTCAGCGCGTACATCACGTTCTCGTCGTTGGGGTCGGCGTAGACGCGGGTGTAGTAGAAGGCCCGCTGTCGCAGCTTGCGCTCGTCGTTCACCTTCTCCCAAGTGGCCCCGGCGTCGTCGGAGCGCCAGACGCCTCCGTCGGGCTCGTGCTCGATCAGCGCCCACACCCGGTCGGGGTTCGCAGGCGAGACCGCGACGCCGATCTTGCCCACGGGGCCGTCCGACAGTCCTACGTTGTCCGTGATCTCGGTCCAGCTCTCGCCGCCGTCGGTGGACTTGAAGAGCCCGCTCCCGTCGCCGCCCGACGACATGCCCCACGAGCGCCGCCACGCCTCCCACACCGAGGCGTAGAGCACGTCGGGGTTGGTCGCGTCCACGCTGACGTCCACGGCGCCCGCCTTCTCGCTCCGGTAGAGGACCTTGCGCCAGCTCTCGCCGCCGTCGGTGGTCTTGAAGACGCCCCGCTCGGGGTTGTCGGCCGAGTGCTTGCCGAAGGCGGCGGCCCACGCCACGTCGCAATCCTCCGGATGAATCCGGATGCGCGCGATGTTCTGGGTCTCGCGCAGGCCGACGTGCTCCCACGTCTCGCCGCCGTCGGTGGACTTGTAGGCCCCGTCCCCCTGCTGGATGTTCCCCCGCAGCTGGGTCTCGCCGGTGCCCATGTACACGACGTCCGGATCGGCCTCGCACACCTGCACCGCGCCGATCGACGCGCTGCCGATCTGTCCGTCGGTGACCGGCTCCCAGTTCTGCCCGCCGTCGGTCGTCTTCCAAAGTCCGCCGCCGGTGGTGCCCATGTAGTACTCGAAGGGCCGCGCGCCAGAGCCCGCCGCGGCGATGGAGCGGCCGCCCCGGGGCGGTCCCACGTTCCGCCACTCCAGCCCGCCCCAGAGGTCTTCGGAGTAGGCGTGCGCGGCGTCCTGGGCTTGGGCGAAGGCGGCCTCGTGCCCGGCGGCCCGGAAGGCGCCGGCCGAAGTCGCGACGAACGCCAGGGCGGCCGCGACGGCGAAGGAGCCTGCGAGGGCACCGCGGACGGAAGCGGCAGTACGGAAGTTCGGAGCGCGTCTCATGGGCACCAGGAGGAAGCGGATGCGAGCGTGTCGGCCGCCGAAGCAAGGCGCGGAGCCCGACGAGGGAACCTGCATTATACGGGACAAGGGGCGGGAATGCGACCTAGCAGCCGGCTTGGGGCACGGTCTCGAACCCTGCCTGGGAGAAGCGTTGATCCGTAGTCAGAGCCTTGCGAATGCGCATCTCCTCCATCACGACGAAGCTGGTGCAGTCCGTGAACGAGAAGCGCTCGTCCTTCCAGGTGAAGAACCAACGGCGCGCCTTTTCGGCACGGGCAGCGCCGATCCGCATCCACTGAAGCCGACGGCTCGCGTCCACCGTGGCCCACCAACGCTCCGCGGCCGGCAAGCCCAGCCGTCCCCGAACGAGCGTCAGCGTCTCGGCCACCACGTAGTCGGTCGACACCAGGACGCCGCCGCCGATCATCCAGGAATCGCGAGCGCTGCAACATGCCGCGTGCATCGGATCGGCGCCGTCCGCCATCGCCATCCAGCCGGCCGTGTCGACGAACAGCCTCTCCCTACGCATCGGAATCGCCGTAGAGGACCCGGTCGTGATCGGCGGCCGTCAGCCCGTCCCCAGATCGTCCGACCGCGCCGGCATCGTAGAGCGAATCGGCCTCGGGCGTGCCAGCGCCAAAGCTTCCGTCCACTGGCACGATCCTGAACGCGGGCCGGCTGCGGTAGAGCACCGTGAACTCCTCGCCCCTGCGCACGCGCTCCACCACCTCTCGCATTCCGTGCCTGAGCGTCTTGACGTTGATCGTCTGGGACATTGGTTACTCCGGTGCGTCGACATGGATGCTCTTTCCGCAAAGGTAAACTTAAGTTAACCTTGCTTGCCAGCCCGTGGCAACGCCCGATGGTCCAAGTTGCCCAGGCGCTCTCCCGCGGGCGCCGGCGTCGGCGATCCAAGCCTGGGCAGCCGAGCCGCCCGATCCGGTCCGCCGACCGCCCACACCGCCGCCTTGGCTGGCGGCGTCTCCGCTCCGCCCCGATACTACGCCCATGACGCTCAAGAGCGCGGTTCAGTCTTTGGTGCGGCCGATCTACATCCGCGCCCGCTTGGCCGAAGAGCGGTTCCGCTACGGGGTCGCATGGTGGCCGCTGGCGCCCGACTACCTGGCCGATCCCTACCCGGCGTGCCGCAGGCTCCGGGAGAAGGACCCGTACCACTTCAGCCCGCTGACGGGCCAGCTGGTGATCTCCCGCTACGAGGACGTGGACCGGATCCTCCGCGACCACAAGCGGTTCAGCAACGACCTCGCCAAGGGCGGGACGCCGAAGCAGCTGAAGACCCGGAGCAAGCTCCGGAAGAGCATGTTGTCGCTTGACCCGCCGGACCACACTCGCCTGCGGGGGCTGGTCAGCCGGGCGTTCACCCCTCGTTCCGTGGCCAAGGCGGAGGCGTTCGTGCGCGCCACGGCGCACTCGCTGCTGGACGCAGTGGGGGACCAAAGCCGGTTCGACTTGATGTCGGCGTTCGCCGGGCCGCTGCCGACTCTGGTCATCGCGCAGATGATCGGCGTGCCGGCGGACGACCTGGAGCGCTTCAAGCTCTGGTCGGACCGGTTCGCCCGAGTGCTGGAGCCGATCATCTCGGAGCGAGAGAAGGAGCACGTCCTCCAGACCGAGAAGGAGTTCGCGGAGTACTTCTCGGGGATCATCGAGGAGCGTCGGAAGGAGCCGCGAGACGACTTGGTGACGCGCTTGGTGCAGGCCGAGGACGAGGGAGACCGCCTGACGTCCGACGAGACCAAGGTCATGTTGCGCCTCCTGCTGGTCGCCGGCAACGAGACCACCACCAACCTGATCGGCAACGGGACGCTGGCGCTGCTCCGCCACCCGGAACAGATGGCGCTGCTGCGGGAGCGACCGGAGCTGATCCCTGCGGCGGTAGAGGAGCTGCTGCGCTACGACTCCCCCGTGCAGGTCGACGGGCGCTTCGTCGTCGACGACACGGAGATCGGCGGCAAGCAGGTGCGGGCGTCCAGTCGGCTCGCCCTGCTCATCGGCGGCGCCAACCACGATCCAGAACGGTTCGACCGCCCCGACGAGCTGGACGTGACCCGTTCCGACGCCGGCAACATTTCCTTCGGACGCGGCATCCACCACTGCCTGGGCGCCCCCCTGGCCCGGCTGGAAGCCCGCGTCGCCTTCGAGACGCTCCTGGAGCGGTTCGGCGACCTGCGCTTGGACGGCCGACCTCCCGAGTTCCGGCCCACGATCGTCCTCCGCGGGCTGAAGCACCTGGAAGTGGGGGCTGCCGTTCGGTCGGGGGCCTCTATGCCTCGGAAGCGGGCACGGGGTTCCGCGAGGCCGTCCGGCGAGGCGGGTTCTCGATCCGGGCCAGCACGAAGTCCTTGAAGTCGTCGAGCCGCTTGTTCATGTCGTCCAGCCGCCTGTTCATGTCGTCCAGCCGCTTGTTGACGAACGCGAGGATCCGCTGCTCCGATTCTCTGATGCTCCGATGCATCTCGGCCCGCAGAGCATCGATCTCGGCGCGGAGCTCGGCCTTGATGGACTCGATCTTCTTGTCCGTGGACTTGAACTGCTGGGCGATTGTCTCGAACTGCTTGTCGATCGCCGCGAACCGCTTGTCGAGTGCTGCGAACTGCTTGTCGACCGACGCGAACTGCTTGTCGACCGACGCGAACTGCTTGTCGACCGACGCGAACCGATGCTCGAGGAACTTAAGAGTCCGCCGGTGCTGGTTGCTGAGCCACGCCAGAACCGCGACGAAGCCAGCAAGCCCGCCCCAGGTGTCGATCCACTCGATTCCCATCTCCTGCCCCTTTCCGGCGACGCTTGCGTCACCATGCGCGTGAAGGTACTGCGACTCCACCGTGCTTGGGAAGCCTAGCAGGAGTATGGGCTCCAGATATGGGCGTTCCCATGTCTGGATGGGACTAAATTTTCCGTCGAAGCTTGATCCGCTCCTGGTCTGTCGAGCGACAACCAAGGTGAGACGGTAGCGACAACCGAGGGCGGCGGCGAAGGCGGGGTTCAGCAGGGCGACGGGGTACAGGCTGGAGACGGACCCTCGCCTGCCGTCGGAGAAGTAAAAGCTGCGCGGGAGCAGGCGGTCGGACCCGCTGGGTGGGCGGTTCGAGCGCGTGGCGGCACCGCTGCTCGAGCGGAACCGGAGCTGCGGGCGGTGGCGGTCTTCGACTCCCCCGTGCAGGTCGACGGGCGCTTCGTCGTCGTCGACACGGAGATCGGCGACCTGCGCTTGGACGGCCGACCTCCCGAGTTCCGGCCCACGATCGTCCTCCGCGGGCTGAAGCGCCTGGAAGTGGGGGCTGCCGTTCGGCCCCGGGGCCTCTATGCCTCGGAAGCGGGCACGGGGTTCCGCGAGGCCGTCCGGCGAGGCGGGCTCTCGATCCGGGCCAGCACGAAGTCCTTGAAGTCGTCGAGCCGCTTGTTCATGTCGTCCAGCCGCCTGTTCATGTCGTCCAGCCGCTTGTTGACGAACGCGAGGTTCCGCTGCTCCGATTCTCTGATGCTCCGATGCATCTCGGCCCGCAGAGCATCGATCTCGGCGCGGAACTCGGCCTTGATGGACTCGATCTTTTCGTCCGTGGACTTGAACTGCTGGGCGATCGCTGTGAACTGCTTGTCGACCACCACGAACCGCTTGTCAACTGCCGCGAATGGCTTGTCGACTGCCGCGAACGGATGCTCGAGGAACTTGAGAATCCGCCGGTTCTGGTTGCCGAGCCACGCCAGAGCCGCGACGAAGCCGGCAAGCCCGGGCCAGGTGTCGATCCACTCGAGTCCCATCTCCTGCCCCTTTCCGGCGACGCTTGCGTCACCAGGGCCCGTCAGCGACCCAGCCAGCGCAGGACGAACTTGGCCGCGGCCGAGAGGGGCACGGTGAATCCCGAAGTACCGTCGCCGTCTCCGTCCCCTGCGCCGTCGCCGCCTCCCTGAATGCCAAGCGCGGCGACGGCCATGAGCGCCGCGCCGCCAGCTACCGCCACGCCGAGCCCCACGCTTCGCCCCATCGAGAACTCCTTGCGCTCCACGCTCGCCAGCTCGGCGCTGGCGACGCGAAAGGTGTCGAAGCGGACGTACTGCTGGAACGGACTGATGTCGCGGCTGAGGCGGGCCGCCAGCACCAAGGTGTCCCCCGACGCCAAGACCGATCCTTCGACCGAAACGGTTTCGGGGGGTGCGTTGGGATCGGCGACGGCGGACTGCACGGGGACCCTAACCCTGGCCACCGTCCCCGGGGCGGGCGTTTCGACCGGGATGTACCGGTAGCAGCCCGCCAGCAGGAACGCGCCCAAGCCGAAGGCGACAACGCGCATCGTTCGACGCGCGCCCGCCAGCGCTTCGGGCGCAGCCGTCACAGCTCCACGTCCAGGGCGCGAGTGTACTGATGGTTGAAGGCGTAGACGAAGTGCCACGGCTCGCCTGGGAATATGCCGCCTGATTCGGAGAGCAAGTTGCGGCGGTCCACGTCGATTCGGACGCTCACCGCCAGCGTGTCTCCCTGCACGGACTCGGCCTGGACGAACCACCTGCGCTCGACGGAGATGTCGATCAGCGTGTCCACGGGCAACGTGTACAACACCGTGTCTGCCGCGACCACTTGCACTCGGGTGACCCCGGTCTCGGTGGCTCCCGCCACAAACTGCTTGGAGTAGATCACCCGCACCTGCTTGCCCGCGTCGCCCCGCATCTCGAACGAGATGTTCGACGGCGTGGGGTCGGTGAAGGCTTCGCACCCCAGAAGCCCGGCGAAGAGGACCAGGGCGGCAAGGGCGAGGCGACGCTTCGTCCGCTTCATCGCACGAAAGGGAACGGGCACGCCCGCGACAGCGCTCGTCACGGACGCGCCCGATCCCATTTCAGCTGGCCGGCAGGGCTGAGCCTAGCCTTGCGTCTGCAAGGCGGTCAGCCGCCGCAGCCCTGGCCGTTGAGGTGGCAGTTCGCCCGAATCTCGATGATCGAGATCGGGAGCATCGTGCCCGGCCTTGTCGTTGCCGCAGCAGCGCCTTGCCACTGCGGATCGGACATTCCCCACCGGTACATGTCGGCGAGGCGGAGGCCCTGAAGCAGCACATTGACCCGGCGAGTGTGCTGGAGCATCTCCATGTTGTCGACCTGGCCGCTGAAGGGCGTCAGATCGTCCAGCGCGCGGATGTGGTTGACGTGCTCCGTAAACGTCGCGTCGTCCCCGCCAGCCAGCGCGTTTTCGGCCAGGATGAGGTGCATCATCCTCGACGACACCAAGGTCAGGTCGGGGTAGACCCCCCCCTTGTCCATGTAGTTGCCGCCCTTCCACTGGTTCAGCCACTTGATGACCGCAGGATCGTCGACCGTGTCGATCGGGTCCTGGAGGGCGATGCCGTTGATGTCGTTTTGGGCGTTGCGAGTCGCGACGGAGACGTCGATCTGGTTCTCCTTGCGGTCGTTGACCCAGCTCGCCATCGAGTTGGTGCGACTGGCGCTGGAGAAACTCAGGTTGAACGTCCAGTCGGCCTCGTTTCCGCCAACGGCGGCGATCACCGCCGCGGCGTCCGCCCCGGCTTCGGAGGAGCTGGCCAGTCCGTCGCCCGACGGCGACGGGTTGATCTCGTCCCAGATCGCACGCGACTGACGGGCCCGAGCCCGCAACGCCCTGGCAGCTACCTCCATCTCGCTGTTGCCCAACGCGGCGAAGCCCGTCATCGCGTCGCTGAAGCGCGTGATGGCGCCGTCGAGCACCTGATACATGTTGGCGTCGCCGACCGGGGCGCCGCTCTCGGTCTTGTCCGAGAAGGCGAAGTCCTCTTGGATCTCGCCGATGACCATGTACATGATGCCAGCGTACATGTTGGCCCGGGCCAGATCCGTCCTGAGCGACTCGGAATCCGAGTTGTTCCCCACGTGCTCCGTCAGGATCTCGATCGCCTCGTCGGCCATCCACCGTCCCTGTCCCATCGCCGGGAAGGGACCGTCGATGAACTCGTTGTTCGGATCGTCGACGAAGCCCTGGTCGAGGGAGAGCCAAGCGTCTCGCGAGCCGATCCAGCTCATCTCGTCGGAAGCGACGAGGTAGGGCTGCCAGGACTGGGAGACCGACGACGAGACCAGCGTCAGCGTCCCGTTCACGACGGCGTTGGCAGCAGCCTCCTGCCTCACGTCGGCTTCCACGAGGTCGTTGGGGTTGCTGACGTCCAGGAGGTCGCAGCCTCCGAGCGCGAGCGCCGCCACCCAAGCAGCGGGCGCTCCGATAGTCCGGAATCTCTTCATCTGTCCGTCCCTCCTAGAACGTGACGCGGGTGGTGAACATGAACCGACGCGGAATCGGGATCCCCCAGCCTTCCGTCGAGTCCAGGAAGTTGCAGTTCAAACCCGAGTTGCACCGTCCCAGCACGTTCCCTTCGGGGTCCATGCCGGTATAGTCGCCCAACATGAAGAGCCGCAGGTTGCGGGCGCCCAGGTTGACCGTGGCCGTGGACAGGCCCCACCCCTCGACGATATCCGAAGGCAGTCGGTAGGTCAGGGAGAGTTCCCGCCACTGAATCCAGCTGGCGTCGTAGACCCCGTTCATGCCGCTCATGGGCGAGAGTCCTTCGATCTCGTGCGCCCAAGCGATCGCGGCGTCGAGGCGCTGTTCGGCGGACGAAGCCGGGTTGAGCATGATCGCGTACAGCTCGGCCGAGCGCGGCGTGTTGCGCCCGATGAAGTTGTTGGCCCGGCGGAACATGCCCGACAGGTCCTGCACTTGGTGGCCGATCTTGTACTCCATCATCGAGCTCAGCTCGAAGTTGTCCAGGAAGGACATGTTGAAGCCGAAGGACCCCGCGTAGTCGGGAGTGGGCTTGCCCAGGTAGCTTTCCAGCAGGCCGGCGCCGCAGTTGTTGGACGCGTAGCCGCCGTTCGGCGTGCCGAAGTCCGAGTTGCCGATGGCGATGGGCTTGAAGCTGTTCGGGTTCCGCGGCTGGCTGAAGTACTCCAGGGCCTCCGCGCGAGTGGGCACCCTGCACTCTCCTCCTTGGGGAGCGAGGATGTTCAGCGGGATCTCCACGTCGGCGATCTTGGCGCCGAAGAACGCGCCCGGCGTGTAGCCGCTCGTGAGGAAGTTGCGGTAGCGCGGGTACGAGCCCCCCGTCTTCAGGGGCGGAGCGCCGCCCAGGTCCGTGATCTCTTCGGTCAGCGTCGCCGTGTTGGCAAAGACGTTGAGGGACAGGGAGCGGTTCTGGACCACCGACCCGCGAACCGCGAGTTCGAGCCCAGAGCCGACCAACTCGCCGATGTTGTCGAGCTGGGTGCGCGTGAAGCCTCCGGTCACCGGGAACTGACGGGCCACCATCGCGTCGGACACCGTTCGGTTCCAATAGGTCGCGTCCAGCGACCAGCGGTCGTCGAGGAAGCCCATCTCGGCGCCGACCTCCCACTCGGTCGACACTTCGGGCCGCAAGGCGCTGTTGCCCAGGTTGCTGGGCTGCACCCCTGCGCCCGCCTCGGAGCCGAGCGAGGAGAAGGTCGTGAACTTGTCGAAGGCGCCCGGCTGCAGGCCGGACCGTCCCCATGCACTCCTGATCCGCAGGGTCGACAGAACGTCGCCGCCGAAGGCGTCGAAGTACTGGCTGGGGACCACCGACAGGGACGCCTTGGGGTAGAACGCCGTCTCGAACTCCTCGCCGAAGGCGGAGTTCGCGTCCCAGCGACCGCCGAAGGTCAGGAATACCCAGTCGTCCAAGCCGACCTGGTCCTGCACGTATCCGCCGATCTGAGTCACCCGCAGCCAAGTTTCGTAGGAGCCCTCGGAACCCAGAGCCGACAAGGTCTCGAGGCCGGGGCCCGGGAAGTCGCGACCGCTTCCGCCCGCCGACTGCCTCTGACGGAGGAAGCCCTGCGTCCCAAAGAGCAGGGTGTTCTCGATTCGGTCCGTGTTGAAGACGTACGAGCCCTTCAGGTCGGCCGTGATCTCTCGGCTGCGGTCCTCGTTGACGCTGCGGGAGCCGTCGGGCGTCGAGCCCGAGTAGTTGTCCACGTTCCACCGATAAGGGCGGAAGCTGACCGCGTCGTCGGAGGTGAAGTCGACGCCGAAGGTGCCGTCGAGGCGGAAGGCCTCCATCGGCGTGTAGGAGATCGTGGTCGTTCCGGCGAAGTGCTGCGAGTTCACGAAGTTGAGCTGGTACATGTTCTCGCGAAGGGTCGCAAAGGCCGGCTGTCCGTACTTGTTGACCCGGTTGTTCGCGTCCGGCACTTCGTGGGCAAGGCGCAGCTGGGACATCAGCGCGGAGGAGAACACGCCGTAGATGTTGTTGGAGTTGTCCGGCGTGTGGTGCTCCATGTCCGAATAGAGCATCGTCACGCCTATCCGCACGTTGCTGTTGGGAACGATCGTGAAGTTCGTGTTGATCGACGCGCGCCGGTTGGTGTCGGTCTCGGGCTCGACCCCTTCGACCACTTCAAAGTTCTGTGCCGCGTCGTAGGGACCGTCCTCCATCGCCAGCCGAGCCGACACGAAGTAGGTGAAGCCCTCGGAGCCGCCGTTGACGGAGCCCGAGTACGTCTGGCCGAAGCCTGTCGTCAGGAGCTCCGGGATGATGTCGCGCTCGATGGGCTCGAAAGCGCTGACCGAGCCTCCCCAGCGCGTCTGCATGCGCGCGATCGCATCCGAAAGCCGCCCAGCGTCGCCGTCGCCGGTGCAGCCCGGAGTCCGGCAAACGCGACCTGCGAAGTCGGCAACCGGCAAGATGCGGTTGGTAGGCACCGAGATACCGGTCCAGTCGCCCTGAAGGGTGAACTTGGGCGCGCCGGCCGTCCCCCGCTTGGTGAAGATCTGGATGACGCCGTTGGACGCCTCGGTGCCGTACAGCGTCGCCGCCGCGGCGCCCTTGAGGATCTCGATGCTTTCGATCGATTCGGGCGGGATGTCGTCGAGGCGGGAAGGGTTGCCCTGGCCGTTGAAGTTCTGGACGGCCGAGCGGTCCACGCGGATGCCGTCGACGTAGATGATCGGCTCGTTGACCTGGGAGAGCGAGGCGCTGCCCCGGATGCGGATGCGGGCGCCTTCGCCTGTGTAGCCCGACGACGGCAGGGCGACCACGCCGGCCTCGCGACCCGCGATCAGCTGGCTGAAGTCGGAGACCGGCGCGTTCTCCACGGTGGCTACGTCGATCGTGGCGATCGTGTTGCCCAGCTTCCGCTTCTCCGTGGCCACGCCGGCCCCGGTCACGACGATCTGGTCTAGGGCGATGGCGGTGACCGCGAGCTCGAAGTTCGCGGTCACGGTCGCGCCGGCTCCGACGGTGATCGTCTGGGAACCTTCGCGGTACCCGACCAGCTGAACCGTCAGGGCGTGCTCGCCCACAGGCGCGTTCACCAGGACGAAGCGTCCGCTGCTGTTGGTCAGGGTGCCGGCGCCGGTCCCCTCGATGAAGACCTGGGCCGACTCGAGCGGCCGCGAGGACCCGGATTCCGTCACCGTCCCGATGACGGTTCCGGTCTGGGCCTGGGCGGCTGGTGCGAGGGCGAGGGCGGCAACGAGCGCCGCTCCGAACCCTCGGCCCCATGTTCTGGGGGCTGCTTCCGACAAGCTACGTGTCATTGAGTGGTCCTTTCGGGTGAAGTGGTGACACGGCTGAGCGACATTGTATAGATAGATAGGGTTGCGCCCCGGTGGGCTCGTGTCAAGCACTGTGCGCCGGGCGGGCGCGAAGCGCCGGTCAAGCCACCCGCGCCACGACCTCGATCTCCACGTCCACGTTCTTGGGAAGCCCCGCCACGGCCACGGTGGCCCGGGCCGGCCGGTGGTCGCCGAACCGGCTGGCGTACACGGCGTTCATCTCGGCGAAGAGGGCCATGTCGGAGAGGAAGACGGTGGTCTTGACGACGGTGTCCATGCTGCCGCCGGCGGCCGTCAGCACGGCGGACAGGTTCTGGAGCACTTGGTCGGTCTGGACGCCCACGTCTCCCTGGACGACTTCGCCGGTCTCGGGGTCCAGGGGAATCTGCCCGGACGCGAATATCCATCCGTCGGTCACGACGGCCTGGGAGTAGGGACCGATGGCGCCGGGGGCGTCGTCGGTGCTCGCGGTGTCGATCTGCGGCATGGGCCATGCCTCCATGGTTCTGGTCTGAGTGTGCAGGTAGGCGGGGACCCCGCCGCGGAGGAATCTCCGGATTCGTTCGATCCGGCCCGCGCGGCCTAGCCGCCACCTTCGGGGGTCTGGGCGTCCTCGCCTTCCGAGGGCTGGTCGTCTTCGTCGTACCCTTCCGACCCATAGGATCCCTCCGGCTCCTTCACAACCGCAGGAGCGGAGGCGGCCGGGACAGCCCGAAACCCGTGGATCGCCGTTAGTATGTCGGACTTCGTGGTCCGCATTTCCTCCCGGAACTCCACGCGGAACGCATCGACCTGCGCCTGAACCGCTCGGTTGTCGTCCCGTGCCTCGGTTCTGACTGCTTCGATCTTGTCCAGAAGCGCCCGGTGGCTCTCTTCGCCTGCCAGCCGCACGGACTCGATCTTGTCGACAAGCGTCCGGTGGCTCTCCTCGCCCGCCGTCCGCACGGAGTCGATCTTCTCCAGGAGGGTCCGGTGGCTCTCCTCGCCCGCCGCCCGCACGGACTCGATATGCGCCATCAGCGCTCGATGGCCCTCTTGCGCCTCCGCTCGGGCCGCCTGCACTTCGGCTCGGACCCTCTCGCTCGCCGCCTGCGCCTCCGCTCGGGCCGCTTGCACCTCGGCACGGGCCTCCTCCCTCGCCGCCTGCACTTCGGCGCGGACTCGCTCGCTCGCCGCCTGCGCCTCCTCCCTGGTCGCTTGCGCGTCTGCGCGGGCCTCCTCCCTGGCCGTCTGCGCCTCGGCTCGGGCCTTCTCGGCCGCCGCCTGCGCCTCCGCTCGGGCCTTCTCGGTCGCCGCCTGCACTTCGGCTCGGACTCGCTCGCTCGCCGCCTGCGCCTCCTCCCTGGTCGCCTGCGCGTCTGCGCGGGCTTCCTCCCTGGCCGTCTGCGCCTCGGCTCGGGCCTTCTCGGTCGCCGCCTGCAACTCGGCTCGGACCCTCTCGGCCGCCGCCTGCACTTCGGCGCGGACCCTCTCGGTCGCCGCCTGCGCCTCCTCCCTGGTCGCCTGCGCGTCTGCGCGGGCTTCCTCCCTGGCCGTCTGCGCCTCGGCTCGGGCCTCCTCCCTGGCCGCCTGCGCCTCGGCTCGGGCCTTCTCGGTCGCCGCCTGCAACTCGGCTCGGACTCGCTCGCTCGTCGCCTGCAACTCGGCTCGGATCCTCTCGCTCGCCGCCTGCGTCTCCGCTCGGGCCGCCTCCGCGTCCGCCCGGGCCTCCTCCCTCGCCGCCTGCGTCTCCGCTCGGGCCGCCTCCGCGTCCGCCCGGGCCTCCTCCCTGGCCGCCTGCGTCTCCGCTCGGGCCGCCTCCGCGCCCGCCCGGGCCTCCTCCCTGGCCGCCTGCGCGTCTGCGCGGGCTTCCTCCCTCGCCGCCTGCACCTCGGCTCGGGCCTTTTCGGTCGCCGCTTGCGCCTCCGCATGGGCCGCCCGCGCCTCGGCATAGGCCCTTTCGGTTGCCGCCTGCGCTTCCGCTCTCGCCGCTTGCGCGTCCGCCCGGGCTTCCTCCCGCGTCGCCTGCGAGTCCGCGTGAGCCTCTTGTCGCGCGGCCTGCACCTCGGCCCGGGCTTCGGCTCTCGCCTCCTGGATCTCGTCGGTCAGCCTCGACCCCAGGTGGTCTATCCGCTCCCTGACGGCATCGACAGCCGACCTGACGTGGTCGATCTGGCTCTCGCGGAGCCTTACGAGCTCCCTCCTCCCGCCGACGACGGCCACCATCACGCCGGCCCCGCTGGCCAACGCGCCCATGCAGGTCGCGATGGCGATCACCATGTTCCACATGGCTTCCTCCCGTGAGCGTTGGGTACAATGTCGTGAGGAAGGGACCGGTCTGCCAGTCCCCGGGGACGAAGTTTGAGGCCAAGGCCCGACGCCTGGAAGCCGGGTGGGCGTCTGTCAGCCGGAAGTTCTCCCCCGAGCCTCCCGAAGCGACATCCGGATCTCCTCCGGCGCGACCGTGGCCACCCCTGTCCGGGCCAGTCCCACGGCGGCGGCGTGACCGGCCCAGCGGATCGATTCGGCCATTGCGGCGCCCGCAGCCAAGGAGACGGCCACGACGGCGGACACGGTGTCGCCGGCGCCCGAGACGTCGTACACGGAGCGAGCCTGGACCCGCACTCGGTCCAGCACTCCGCCTGGAGAGGCGAGGGCCATCCCGCCGGACCCCAGCGTCAGAAGCAGGTGGTCGCAGCCGATGCGGCGGCGGGCGGCGTCCATCCATTCGGCGTCGCCGGGGCGGGCCGCTTCGCCCAGGGCCGTCTCCAGCTCGCTCCGGTTGGGCTTGAAGACGGCGACGCCCCGGTAGGCGAAGAAGTTGCGCCGCTTCGGGTCGACCACGACGGAGACGCCCACCTCCGAGGCCGCTTCCACCGCCGTGCCCGCGACCGGGTCGGCGAGCGTCCCCTTGTCGTAGTCCGCCAGGACGAGGACCTGGGCGCCCGCGAGCCGCTCTCGAAGGCGCTCCAGCAGCTCTTGGCCCACCGCCGGCGCGTGCGACTCGTCCTCCTCCCGGTCCACGCGCACCACCTGCTGGCCCTGGGCCAGGACCCGGGTCTTGACCGTGGTGGAGCGGCCCGGCGCGTGCACGAAGTCGCAGCGGGCGCCCGCGGCTTCCAGGGCGCGTCGGATCGACAGGCCCGCCTGATCGTCGCCCACGACGCCGACCAGGTCGCACTCGGCGCCCAGCGCGCGGACGTTGGCGGCCACGTTCCCTGCGCCGCCCACCGCGTCCCACTCGCCTTCCACCTTGACCACGGGGACGGGAGCTTCGGGCGACACCCGGTGGGCCCGGCCCTCCACGTAGCGGTCCAGCATGACGTCGCCCAGCACGACGGCGCGGCAGTCGGGGAAGCGGGCGGCGACTTCCGCGAAGCGCGAGGGGGGGTCGGTCAAGAGGGCGCCCCCGCCTCCCACTCCGTCAGCTCCAAGATCGAGGTGCGCACGCGCCCGTCTTCCTCCAAGCTGGTCCAGGCGAGCATGAGGCGGTCCGGACCCAGGCGGGCGATGCGCGGAAAGCCCGACGCCCGCGCCGCGTCGGAGGCGGCCAAGCGCCGAAGGGGACCCTTGGCGCCGTCGGGAGCGACGCGGCGGCTTGCGATCGACACGCCGTCGGCGCCCCGCTCCAGCCAAGTCGCCAGGGCGGCGCCGTCGTCCAGCAGGACCACGTCCACTCGGCCCAGGGGACGGCCGCCGTCCAGCCGCGCCGGAGGGTCGAAGGTGGCACCGGCGTCGCCGGAGAAGGCCACGTTGACCTGGCCGTCGTCGTCGGGCGCCGTGAACCACGCCACCGCTACCCAGCGTCCCCGGGCCGCCAGCGCAGGGCCGTTCACCGGGCAGCCCCCGATCGCCCAGCCGTCGTCGTGGACGGGAGTTCCTTCCGTCCAGCCCCCCTCCAGGAGCCGGGTCACGTGGATGTTGCGCACCTCCCCTTCGCCTCGGTCGCGGTAGGCCACGACCGGCACGCCGTCCGCCAGCACGGCGTCGGTCTGGCAGCACTCGCAGATGCGGGCGTCCAGCACGGCTTCCGGGCCGGGCCGACCGCCCCAGGGAAGCCGCCTGGCCCGCAACGACATTGGGCCGCCCTCTTCGACCATGGCGCGGCCGTCGAGCCACACCGCCCAGGGACCGTCCTCCGTCGCAAAGAACGAGACGAAGCCGTGCTCGGTGGGGGTTCCGTCGTCGTGGGGAGTCCAGGGCTCGGACCATGTCGCCCCGCCGTCCCCCGACCACGCGATGCGCACGCCGTAGTCGTAGGTCCCCCCACCGCCGCCGCGCTGAAGCCAGTGGGCCACCAGACGCCCGCCGACGGGCTGGATCGACGGGAAGTCGGCCCAGTTGACGAAGAAGTCGTCGCCCTCGGCCACGGTCTTCGCCGGACCCCAACCGTCTTCGTAGTAGGCGGCGGCGACCCGATGGCCGCCCGGAGCAGATTCGATCCAGCTCATCCACACGCCGTCGCCGGCGGACGCCAGGAAGGGCTGGCCGCTGCCCGGTCCGGCGGGGGAAGGAACGCCTCCGGGCAAGGACGTGGCTTCGTCCTGGGCGCAGGCTGCTGATCCAAGGGCCAGCAGGGCCGTCAGCCCGGCGACCCGCAGGAGGGCTGCCGGCGGCATCGTCGGCGCAGTCATGGCGTACTCCATAAGCAGTGCGTGGCGGAGCTCCCCGCTCCCCGGCGGGGCGGCGAAAAAGGTGCGGCGAGACGGTGCGGAACACGACGCGCGCCTGGCCCGAAGGGGCGGCGTCACTTGGCGCAGGGAACGCGGCCCGGTATGGTAAGTGGAACCTTGCGCCCCACGTAGGGTAATGGAGTGGTGCACATCGCGACCACCAAGGGTAAGGAAGGCCTCATGACTCGCTCCAAGATCGCCGCCCGGGCCGCCGTCGCCGGAGTCCTCGCGCTCCTCGCGTCGCTCCCGGCCTCGGCCTCGGCCCAGTACTTCGGGCGCAACAAGGTCCAGTACGAGGAGTTCGACTTCAAGGTCCTGACCACGGCCAACTGGGAGATCCACTACTACCCCGACGCCGAGGACGCCATCGAGGACATCGCCCGCCTCGCCGAGCGCTGGTACGAGCGCTTCGCCCGGGCGTTCCAGCACGAGTTCGACGACCGGAAGCCCCTGGTCATCTACGCGGACCACCCCGACTTCCAGCAGACCAACACGCTGTCCGGCTCGATCAGCCAGGGCACGGGCGGCGTCACCGAATCCCTCAAGAACCGGGTCATCATGCCCCTGACCGCCTCCTACCGGGAGACGGACAGGATCCTGGGCCACGAGCTGGTCCACGCCTTCCAGTACAACATCTCCCAGAGCCAGTCCGGCGGCGGGATCATGAACTTGGCCCAGATGCCCCTGTGGGTGGTGGAGGGGATGGCCGAGTACATGTCGATGGGCCGGAACCACCCGCACACGGCCATGTGGCTTCGGGACCACCTTCTGCGGGACGACAAGCCCACCCTGAAGGAGATCACCCGAAACCGGAAGTACTTCGCGTACAGGTTCGGCCAGGGACTGATCTCGTACCTGGGGGGCACCTACGGGGACGACGCCGTGCAGGACCTCTTCCGCACGGCGCTGCGCACCGGATGGGAAGCGGCGATCGAACAGGTGTTCGGGATGCCCGAGGACACCTTGGCGATGCAGTGGTGGGAAGCGGTGGAGGCCGAGTACCGGCCCCTGATGGCAGGCAAGACCGATCCCCACGAGACCGGCGACGTTCTGCTGTGCGAGGAGTGCGGCGCCGGGCGGACCAACATCTCGCCCTCGATCAGTCCCGACGGGCGCTGGATCGTCTTCCAGTCGGAGCGGGACCTCTTCTCGATGGACCTCTTCCTGGCCGAGGTGGAGACGGGGCGCATCCTCCGGCCCCTGCAGAGGAACCAGACCCCCTACATCGACGGCATCCGCTACGTGGACACCAGCGGCTCCTGGTCCCCGGACAGCCGGAAGCTGGCGTTCGTGATCCTGGCGGGCGGCAACAACCAGCTGGCGATCCTGGACGTGGCCACCGGCGCCTTGGAAGAGCGGATCGAGATCGAGGAGCTCGGGGCGATCCAGAACCCGGCTTGGTCGCCCGACGGCAGGCGGATCGCCTTCTCGGGGCTGAAGGGCGGGATCACGGACCTGTACGTGTACGACCTGGAGACGGGGGGCGTGCAGCAGCTCACCAACGACAAGCACGCGGACATGCACCCGGCTTGGTCGCCCGACGGCCGCACCTTGGCCTTCACGTCGGACCGGGGCCCGGGGACGGACTTCGCGCAGCTGAGCTTCGGCAACTACGTCCTGTCGTTCCTGGACGTGGAGACGCTGGAGGTGGAGGCCCTGACCGTCTTCGCCGGCGCCAAGCACGTGAACCCCGTCTACGACCGGACGGGCGGCGGAATCTTCTTCGTGTCGGACCCCGACGGCTTCCCGGACGTCTTCCACCTGGACTTGGCGAGCGGCGAGATGCTGCGGATCACGCGGGCAGTCACGGGCGTGAGCGGGATCACCATGCTCTCGCCGGCGATCTCCTACTCTCCGCAGCAGGACCTGCTGGCGTTCTCCGTGTTCCACGAACGGGGCTACATCGTCAACACGGCCAGGCCCGACGAGACCTCGACCTACGTGGACGTGGCGGCCGACGCGAGCGGGCCCCGCCCCGGGCGGCTCCTTCCCCCGGGAGCGCCCGCGATCCGCAGCCGGGTGGGCGGCTATCTGGACGACGCCCTTACCGGACTCGTCTCCGACAGCGTGTACACCGGCGCTCAGGCGGAGGAGTACAGTCCCTCCTTGAAGCTGGACTACGTGGGCCAGCCGACGATCGGGGTCGGCGCCGACGCGTTCGGTTCGTACATCGGCGGCGGCGCGTACGCCTTCTTCAGCGACATGCTCGGCGACCGCTCCCTGGGGGTGTCCCTGAACGCCAACGGAACGATCAAGGACATCGGCGGCCAAGTCTTCTACCTCAACCAGAGGAAGCGCTGGAACTGGGGCGTGGGGGTGCAGCACACGCCCTACGTCCGCCAGTACTTCAGCTTTGGGCAGAACTCCTTCAACATCGTCCGCGAACGGATCTTCATCGACGCGGCACGGGGGCTGGTGGCGTTTCCCCTGTCGTCCACGCGCCGGCTCGAAGCCGGCTTGGGGTTCACCCGCTACAGCTTTGACGTGGAGCGGGACACGTACTACACCGATCCCTTCGGACGGGTCGTGAACTTCGAGCGGACGGATCTGAACGCCCTGGAACGGGATCCGCTGAACTTGGCGTCCGTCTCCCTGGCGTTCGTGGGGGACAACTCGTTCCTCGCGTTCACGAGTCCCGTTCGCGGGTCGCGCTTCAGGGTCGCCGCCGAAGCGTACCACGGCACCGTCGGCTTTCAGTCGATCACGGCGGACTACCGTCGCTACTTCAACAACGGCGGCCCCGCGACGCTGGCGTTCCGCGGACTCCACTTCGGCAGATACGGCGACATCCAGAAGCTCGAAGAGAAGCAGCTCTCGCCGTACTTCCTGGGCTACGAGACGCTGATTCGGGGCTACGCCTTCGATTCCTTCGACCGAAACCAGGACTGCACGGTCAGCCGCGCGGGCTCCACCTGCCCCGAGCTGGACCGGCTGTTCGGACAGCGCCTGGGCGTGGTCAACTTGGAACTCCGCCTGCCTCTGACGGGGATCGAGGAGTTCGGGATGATCAACTTCCCGTACGTGCCGATCGAGCTGACGGCCTTCACCGACGTAGGGTACGCGTGGGACAGCGAGCGGCCCGGAGAGCTGCGCTGGTCGCGGAACTCGGCGGAACGGATTCCCCTGGCGTCGAGCGGGTTCTCGGCCCGCTTCAACGTCCTGGGGTTCGTGATCCTGGAAGGGTACTACGTCTACCCGTGGCAACGCCCCGAGAAGGGCTGGCACTGGGGCTTCCACATCGCCCCCGGCTGGTAGCGTCGGCGAGCGGTCGCGAACTCCGTCTCGGCTCCGGCATGGACGTTCGCCCCGTTCCGCCTGCCGCCCACGTCAGAAGACGCTGATCGACAAGTAGCGGCTCGGGTTCGCCTTCAGGTCGTCCAACAGGTCCTTGAGGCTCCGGGCGGCGGCGTCCAGGGAGTGGTAGAGCGAGTCGTTCGCCGAAAGCTGGCCCAGGGTTCCTTCGCCCCGCTCGATCCGCGCCAGGACGGCGTTGAGCGACGACACCGACTCCTCCAGCGCGCGCGAAGTCCGGCTCATGCCGGTCAGCGCCGAGTCGGCGGAGGCCAAGGTCCGCCCCCACGCTTCGGCTCCGGTGATGCCTTCCACGTTCTCGGCCGACCGGTTCAGGGCGGCCAAGAGGGAGCGGACCTCGTCGGCTTGGCTCGCGGTGACCGCCGCCAGCTCGTCCAAGAGGTCGCGCAACGACGACACGGCGGCGCCCGCCCCCGCCACGGCCGAATCCGAGAGCAGGGCCTGGATGCGCCCCAGCACGTCGCCGGCGTCGTCGGCCAGGTCGCCCGCCGAGTCGAACACTCCCGGCACCGCGGCGCCGGGCAGCTCGGTCATGGGCGCGAGGGCGCCGGGTCCCGGCCCGGGGACCACCGACACCACGGTGCCGCCCAGGATCCCCCCCGAAAGGAGCTCGGAGCGCGAGCCGGACGGAACCTGCCACTCGCCTTCGACCTCGAGGGTGATCAGCACGCTGTCGCCCTCCAGCGCGAAGCGGTGCACGCGCCCGATGTTGATCCCGCGCATCTGGACCGGATCGCCCTTGCGGATGCCCTGGGCGTCGTGCACGCGGGTGACCAGCATGTAGCGCCCCCGGAAGGTGGCCGGGCTGGTCATGAGGAAGAGGATCGTGAAGAAGCCCGCGATCCCCAGGATCACGAACAAGCCGACCCGGAAGTGGCGGGCGCCGGCCGTGGGCGGCACCGCCCGAAGAACCTCCTGGTCGGAAAGGCGCCGGGCTCCCGGCGCGCTCTGGTCGTTCATCTTCGCCCTCGCGTCGCTCATGTCGTCTCCACCACGTCGAGAGCGGCCTCGGCGGCCGCCCGGTCGACAAACGCCCTCACCACCGGGTCGGCGTCGGTCCGGAACGCTTCCGGCGTTCCGCAGAACCGGATGCGGCCGCCTTCCAGCATGGCCACGCGATCGCACATCCAGAGGGCGCCCTCCACGTCGTGGGTCACGATCATGGAGGTGACCTGCAGGTCCTTCGAGAGGTCCGTGATCAAGCGCTCCACCGCCGCCGTGTTCACGGGGTCCAGGCCGGTGGTGGGCTCGTCCCAGAGCAGGATGCTGGGCCGTCCCACGATCGCCCGGGCAATGCCGGCGCGCTTCTTCATTCCCCCGGAGAGCTCCGCCGGCAACAGCGAGAGCACCGAGTCGGGCTCGAGGTTGACCCGCTCCAGGGCCTTCCACACGGCTCGCGCGATCTCGGTTCGGCTCATGCGCCGCAAGCGGTCCGGCGGCAACCCCATCTGCACGTTCTGGTACACGTCCATGGAATCGAAGAGGGCGGCGTGCTGGAAGACGTAGCCGACCTGCCGGCGAACCCGTGCCAGCGAGCCGTTCTCCCCGAAGTACACGGAGCGACCGTCCACTTCCACGTCGCCTCGGTCGGGGACCACCAGGCCGATCGTGGTCTTGAGGAGCACGCTCTTGCCGGTGCCCGACGGGCCGAAGAGCGCGAACATCTCGCCCGGCGCCACGTCGAGGTCGACGCCCGCCAGCACGGGGTGACCGAACGCCTTGTGGGTGTTGCGGAAGCGAATCACGCTCGCGGCGCCCTCGCCGGACGGCCGGGGGCCGGCGCGACGACCTCGCTCGCTTCGGGGGCGAACCGAGCTCATTGCAGGAAGAGAGGCGGGAACAAGGCGTCGAGAATCAGCACGGTCAGGGTCTGAAACATGACCGAGGACGTGGTGGTGCGCCCCACGCCGGCGGCACCGCCGGTGGTGCGGAAGCCCATGTGGATGGCGATGACGGGGATGGCGAAGCCGAAGACCGTCGCCTTCATGAGGGAGTACAGCAGGTCCCACGAGTGCCAGAAGAGGCGAGCGCCGTAGAAGAAGGTCTCGTAGCTGAGCCCCAGGGAGAGGTCGGCGGCCACCATTCCGGAGAACATGCCCACTGCGTTGGCCAAGCCCACAAGCAGGGGCATGACCAGAAGGCCCGCCAGGATTCGGGGGGCGCCCAGGACAACCACCGGATCGCGCCCCAGCGAGTGGTATGCGTCGATCTGCTCCGAAACCACCATCGTGCCCAGCTCCGCGGTGATGCGGGCGCCGACCCGGCCCACCAGGACGACCGCGGTCAAGACCGGACCCAGCTCCAAGACGATGCTGGTGACGGTGACGCTGCCCAGCACGTAGAGGGGAATCGTGGAGGTGAACTGGTAGCCGCCCTGCTGGGAGGTGACGATCCCGGAGAGCACTGCCGTGACCATCACGATCGGGATGCTCTGGACGCCCATGACGTACATCTGCCGCACGAACTCGCGGAGCGACACCTGAAGGCGGAGCGACGCGACGAAGGTCGACCAGACCAGCTGGGCGATCTGGCCGGCGTGCCCGGCCCATGCTTCCCACCAGCGGCCTACCGCTTGGACGGGCCGGACGGGGAAGGTGCTTCCCGTCACAGCCCCGGGCTCGAGATGCGCGATCGGGGCGCACCGGGGGGCCCGGCGGGCGGTCGCCGCCTTTCGCCAGCGCCCACCAGGACGCCCACGGCGATCGTCTGCCGGTTGACGGCGCCGCCGAGCTGCTGGCGGAACTCTCCGAACGGCGTCACCACGGGCACTTGGGGGAACCGAACGCCTGCGATCAGGCTGAACGCCCACTCGTTGCTCGGCTCCAGCATGGGCGTGTCGTCGCCCGGGTCGAAGCTGCGGTAGGAGGCCCCGCCGCCCACGTAGAGGGGTCCCGGGCCGAAGAGGAGCTGGCCGCCGACCTCGTAGGAGCTGCATTGGTCGCAGTCCAGGAAGAAGTGGTCGTAGGCGCCGGCCAGCGTCGTTCCGGGACGGATGAAGTCCAGGTCCAGCTCGAGGCGGCCTCCGGCGCCGAAGTCGCCGCCGACGATCTTGGTCTGGTACGCGGCGTGGGCGCCGACCCGAAACTGGGCCCGGGCGGCGGTCGTCGGGAACGCGGCGACGAGAGCCGCGATCGCCGTTGCGTGGAAGAGCCGTCGCGGACGAGTGCGGGGCACGGGCGCGCCTCCCTGGATGGTTGCGAACGGACGCTTGGAATGTAAGCTAAGCCGCGTCGAGCGGAACGGAGCGAGGAGGCCCGACCCCGTGAACTTCAAGTGGTGGCTGATCGTGGGGCCAGTGTTGCTGGCCGAGGGGCCGGTGTTGCGGGACGTGGAGCCGGCGCACCCCTTCCGTCTGTCGGTGGCCGACGTGATCGTCTCGGGGGCGTCGATGGAGGTGCGGATCCGCTTCTTCTGGGACGACCTGCAGATCGCCGTGATGGAGAGCGAGTCCGACATGGACTTCCGCTTGGCCGAGACGCCGGGCGCGGACTCGGTGGTCGCGCGCTACATCGGCGAGATGCTGGTGTTCGAGGCCGGCGGCGCACCGCTGGCGGGCGTCCTGGCCGAGCGCGGCGTCGAGGAAGCGGCCCGGATCGACGAGGTGATGTGGTGGTACCGCCTGCGCTACGAGCTGCCGCCTGGAACCGAAAGGATCGGCATCCGCAACCGGGTCCTCTTCAACATGTTCGAGGACCAGCGCAACTTGGTCCACCTGAAGACGCGGAGCGGGAGGGAGCGGACGTACTACTTCACGTGGGACGACGACCGGGTCGCAGCGCCGATTGGCTGACCGTCTTCCGGTTGGCCGACCATCTTCCAGAACGCGATGCCGCCGGCCTGCTCTCCCACGGCCACGTCGGCGACCCTCTCGAAGGTGGAGAGGTCGAAGACGTCCACCTTGCCGGGCTGCGAGCCGACCCCTTCGGCAGAGACGAAGGCGTATCGGCCGTCGGGGCTCGTCGCCACGCCGTGGGTCACGGTGGTGGAGGATGCGGTCACGGCCAGGGAGCGGCCCGCCTCCAGGTCGAAGAACTGGACTGCGCCGCCCTGCTTGAGGGTCGCGATCAAGAGGTTCGAGCCGGGGACCACGTCCAGGTTGTAGGGGCCTTCTCCGGTCGCCAGGGTGCGGGCAAGGGACCAGGACTCGCGGTCGATCTCGAGGACGCGGGCGAGGCGGTTGCAGGCGACCAGGACGGTGCCCCGCCCGGGCACGGGCGTCGCCCACGTCGGCGAGCAGCCGGGGTCCACCGAGAACCGTCGCGCCACCTGGAAGGTGCGGGTGTCCACCTCGACGATCTGGTCGTCCATCATGCACGCCGAGTAGAGGAAGTCGCCGGAGGCGTCCAGGCGGGCCCCGTGGGGCATGACGCACGTCTCGATCCGCTCGACCTCGACCATGCCGGGGGCGTACACCACCGACACGGAAGAGGGGGTGGTCTCGCCGTGGAGGTTGAAGTTGGCCACGAAGGCGTAGAGGCCGCCCGGGGTCACGTCCAGCGTGGCGGGGAAGTGGCCCAGGGGTATGGGATCGGCGACCAGCGTGTCCGGCCCTGCGTCGTACTTCCACAGCTTGCCGCTGGGGACGCCGTGGCCGGTGGTCATGTAGAGGAAGCGTCCGTCGGGCGAGAAGCGGAGGCCGTGGGGGCCCTCCGTCTCGGCGGCCGCTTCGCCGACTACGACGGTGCGATCGACGGCCGCCCCTTCCGGGCCGAAGCGGATCCGGTGCAGAAGATCGGCGGATTCGGCGCCCACGTAGACGTAGTAGGTCGCCTGCGGCGCCTGGGCCTGGGCCGAGTGGGCGGCCGCAGGGCTCCAGAAGGCCGGGCAGGCGCCCAGAGCGCCGGCGACGAAGATGGAGACGGTTCCCGTTATCCTTGCCATGGAACAACCCTAGAATCACCTTGGCGGTTGCGGCAAGTCGCCGCCGTCCTGGCCGGCGCGGCGCACCGGTCGAAGCTTCCGTTCCCCGTGATCCGGCGCGGCGATTGATCCTTCTCGCAGTCGTGGTGGTCGCTTCCCTCTCCATCTCCTTCCTCTGCTCGGTGCTGGAGGCGGTCCTCCTCTCGGTGAACCAGGCCTACGTGGCGCTGCTTCAGGACCGGGGCGACCGAACGGGCGAGCTGCTGGCCCGGATGAAGCAGCGGATCGACGAGCCGATCGCCGCCGTCCTCACCCTGAACACCGTCGCCCACACCGTCGGCGCGGCTTGGGCCGGCGCCATCGTCGCCCGGACCTACGGCGACGTGTGGATCGGCGTCTTCTCGGCCTTCCTCACCCTGGCCGTCCTCGTCTTCTCGGAGATCATCCCCAAGACGATCGGCGCCACCTTCTGGAAGGGGCTCGCCAAGCCTTCGGCCCACCTGTTGCGCGCCATGGTCGTGGCGCTGAAGCCGGTGATCGTGCCCTTGGGGCTGGTCAGCCGCTGGACGGGGGCGGCGCGCAAGCCGCGAGCGACCGTGAGCCGGGCGGAGATCGAGGTGCTCGCCGAGATCGGGCGCCGGGAAGGCGCGATCGACGAGGACGAGTTCCAGGTGATGTCCAAGGTCATGCAGCTGGACGAGATCACGGCGGGCGACGTGATGACGCCCCGGATCGACATCGTGGCGGTGCCGGCGGAGGCGACGGTGAGGGAGGCGATGGACGTGATGCTGGACCGGGGCAAGCTGCGGCTGCCGGTCTACGAGGCGAGCCTGGACCAGATCGTCGGCGTCCTGCTGGCACGGGACCTGTGGCGGGCCGACCGGGAAGGACGGGAGCGGGTGCGGAAGGTGGCGCGGCCCGCCCAGTTCTCGCCTGCGGTCAAGCCCGTGGAGGACTTGATCCAGGAGATGCGGGCCACGAAGACCAAGATGGTCGTCGTGCTGGACGAGTTCGGCGGCACGGCCGGGCTGGTGACCTTGGAAGACCTGATCGAGGAGATCGTCGGGGAGATCCGCGACGAGCACGAAGCCGACGAGCCCGGGAACTTTCAGGATCTGGCGGATGGGCGAACGGGCGTCCGGGGAGGCGCGCCGACGAAGGAAGTGGAGGAGCGGCTGGGGATCGTCCTGGGCGAGGAGTACGGCACGGTGGGCGGCTACGTCTTCGGCGCCCTGGACCGGGTGGGAAGGCCTGGAGACTCGGTGGCCGCCGGCCCCGGACGCCTCAGGATCGCGAAGGTCAGGCGGCGCCGGATCGAGTACTTGGTCTACGAGCCGGGCGAGCCGGAGGGGGCCGAACCCGAGGCCGGCTGACCCTCTGCCCGCTCCGCCCGCTTGTGCCGTCTCTCCTCCAGCCAGAAGGAGACGGCGAGGAGAACCGCACCGCAGGAGATCGCCATGTCGGCGACGTTGAAGATCGGCCAGTCCCAGGTGGTGAAGGGCAGGTCCACCGGACCGATGAAGTCCACCACCCCCCGGTCCCAGCGAACGCGGTCGATCAAGTTGCCCAGGGCGCCGGAGACGACGAGGACCAGGGCGAAGACGCGAACCCTGTCGGTCCCGGGGGTTCGGATCAGCAGGGAGAGCATCAGCCCCAGGGCGAGGAGGGTGAGTGGAATGAAGAACCAGCGAGGGTCGTTGCCGACGGAGAGACCGAAGGCCGCCCCCCGGTTGTAGGCCAGCGTGAGGGGCACGTGCCCGCCGAGAAAGTCCGGACGGGGAGCGCCGGGGAGCGCCGCCACGGCCCACCGCTTGGTGAGGATGTCCGCTACGAGGATCGCCGGCAGGCAGGCGGCGAGGATCGCAAGCTTGCGCTTCACGTGACGAGACTCCGGGCTGGTCGGCACTCCGCCAGCCCGGCAGAGTGAAGTGGAAGTGGAGGCGGCGGGAGTCGAACCCGCGTCCGCGAGAGGTTCCCTCGAAGCCTCTACGTGCGTAGATCGCCGTTCGGTTCACGTCCGGAGGGGTCGGCGAACCACCCTTCCGAGGCTAGCCACCTGGCGTCTCGCCTGCCGGTTCAGTAGCCGAAACCGGCAAGCCAGCCCGAATCGTCGACGCTTCGTCGGCCTGCCTCGGGCAGGCGGACCGTGAAGCGGGCTGCTTGGATCAAGCAGCCAGGGCCAAGTCGTTGTTGGCGTTTGATTGGTTCTCGGGAGGTTTCGCGAGGTTCCCGAACCTCGGCACGCAGCCGCAAAGTCGCCAAACACGTCGAAACCGTGTCGCCCCCTGGTTGTCAATCCGCGACCGAACCGATCTCGCCGCCTGGAGGGCACGCGCGTCGGCCGTCGCACTCCGAATGTACCAAGAACGGACCGGATGGGGAAGCCGGCTCGTGGGGCACGCGGGCGGGCCGAGCCCCGGTGGACCGGCCGAGCAACCGGGGCCGCCCGACGCGCGGGCGGGCGATTCGCTCCGACGGTGGACCACTCGCCGGCCCAGGCTGGCCGCCCGACGGCGCGCGCGGGGCGATTCGCCCCGATTGCAGGGCTGGACTACTTGAAGGTGATCGTGCCGGCAAGTCCGACGCGGCGTTCCGGGGGCTGGAAGCCGTCGGTCGCCTGCTCGCCGAAGAAGTCCATCACCAGGCGGAGGCCGGAGGCCTGCTGCTCGGCGGTCTCGCCGCCCAGCGTCGCCCACTGCGTCCCCACGTTCAGGCGGTAGCCGGCCGCGCCCTGGCGGCTCCAGCGGCCGAACGGCTTGAGCTGGCTGCCGCCGGGCAGCGCCAACCCGTAGCCGACCTCCATCGCCAAGCCGTCCGGCGCCCAGCCTCGTGTGGCCTGGGGCGCTCCGAAGCCGTGGGCGGACGGGAAGCCGTGGGTCGGGCCGGCGCCGGGGCTCGCGGGACCACCTTGACCGGTGGCGCCGCCGTGGCCGGCTTGGTCGCCGCCGGCGGGCACGGCGCCGCGCGGAGCCGTCGGACCCATTGCGCCCACGCGCGGCACGCCCGCGGTCCGCCACACGTCGGCGCCGCCTTGCCACAGCGTCTGCGCTCCGCCCGAGGCATTGCCCCACGACGGCTCCAGCGAGAACGACAGCCCGCCGTCTTCGCGGCGGGGCTGGATCCGCAGCGCCACGGCCGCGCCCCAATCCTTGAAGTTCCGGTCCTGGTGGATCAGCAGCATCCGGCCACGGGCGTCGAGGCTCAACCCGCTGCCTTCGTGGGTGAACCCCAGGTCGGCGCCCGCTTCGGCGCCCATCCCCGTCTCCGCGTCGCCCCGGTCGTAGCGACCGCCCACCTCGATGCGCGTGCGCATGGCGATGCTGCCGCTCGTCCACTGCCCGCCCAGCTCGGGCGCCAGGCGCACCCGCTGCGCGTCGGCCGTCACGGCCGCCACGTGCACGTCGGACGCGTCGGTCATCATGCGCACGGCGAAGGCGTCGGCCTTGAGCGCCAAGCCGCCGACCAGCTTCTGGCGCACGCCCAGCGCGCCCATCCGCATCCTCAGGTCGGCGTCGTAGGTGGGACCCTGCTCGCCCACGTTGGCGGCGCCCATCCCCGCGCCCGCCAAGCCCCATATCCCGAAGCCGCCCTGGGACGACCAGCTGAGGTAGGGGTAGAGGCTGGTCAGGTGGGCCTTCGTCTTGCCCACGCCGTTGATCCCGCTCTCGTAGTTGGCGGCCACGTCGCTGCGCGAGCCGGCCAAGCCCATCAGGAAGCCCGAGCCGAAGCGGTAGTCCAGGCCCACGTACGCCGAGCGGGTGCGGCCGTCCATGGCGAAGTCGTCTTCGGGACGGCCCTCGAACTCGCCGATGTTGGCCTGGCCCCACAGCGTCCAGCCGGCCTGGGAGGCCGTCTGCGCCGGGGCGCCGTCGGCGTCGGCGCCGCCCTGCTCGTCGGGCGAGCCGCCGCCGAAGGAGAGCTGGAACGAGCTCCGGGAGCGGAGGTCGCTGCTCGTCAGCGGGCTGAAGCCGATGCCGCCGCGCTCGCGCTCGGCGGGCAGCGCGCCCTCTTCCCGCTGACCCTGGTACGAGCCGCCTTGTCCGAGCGAGCCGCTCCCGGCGGCGCCCAAGCCCGCCGCGCCGTCGCCGAAGAGGATCGCCGCCAAGTCCAGCGTCCCGCCGGCGCTGCCGCCGGCGACGCCCGGATGGGTGATCTGGAACCCGAGCAGGCCGGTTGCGTCCCGCACCAGCGACTCGAGTCCGCAACGGCCCGAACCGGCGTGGGCCGCGGCCGCGCCGCCCTCGCCCGTGCTGTCCGTTTCGGCGACCGCGACCACGCCAGCGCCAGCGCCGCCGAACGCGAGGCAGCTCAGCGAGCGTCCGCCCAGCTGCACGTGCGAGCGGCCCGGCGAACCCGACGGCTCCAGACCCAACCGACCGCCGATCGTCTCGACCGTCTCCGTGCCCAGCGACCGACCGAACGCCGCCAGCGTCAGCTTCAGCGCACGCGCCCGATCCGCACGCGACGCCGACACCGTCACGCTCGCCTGCTGCGTCGCCGCCAAGCCCTCCGCGTCGGTCGCCGTCACCGTCACCACCGACGCGCCGATCTCCCGCGGCGACACGGACAGCCGGCCCGCGCCCGACACCGACGCTGCCGCCACGTCCGGCGACGACGACACCACCACGTAGCTCAGCGCGTCGCCGTCCGGGTCACGGAAGTACTCGCCCAGACCCACCTCCCACGGCGCGCCGCCCACCTCGAGCACCGGCGGCGACAGCGACCCCACCGCCTCCGGCCCCTCGTTCACGTCCAGCAGCGTCACCACGACCGCAGCCTCCGCCGTCAGTCCGCCCACGTCCGTCACCCGCACCGTCAGCGCGAACTCCGGCGGACCGTCCTCGTAGTCCTCGCCGGCGCCTACGTAGCGCACCCGCCCGCTCGCGCCGTCCACTGCGAAGCGGCCCGCGTCGCCCTGCGCCAAGCTGTACGTCAGCGCGTCGTCGCGGTCCGGGTCCGTCGCCTCGACCCGCCCCAGCTCCCGAGGCCCGCGCACGTTCTCGGCCAGCTCGAAGGCGTACGCGGAGTCCACGAACGCGGGCGCCTCGTTCACGTCCAGCAACAGCACCTTCACCTTCGCCACCGCCGCCAACCCCGCACGGTCCGTCGCCACCACCTCGAACTCCCAGCCATCAGGACCCGTCTCCGCGTCCTCGCCAGCGCCCACGTACCGCACCACGCCGCTCGACTCGCCCACGTCGAACAACGCCGCGCCCACGCCGCTCAAGCTGTAGACGAGCGTGTCGCCCACGTCCACGTCGGTCGCCTCGACCGCGCCCAGCTCGACCGGGCCCGCCACGTGCTCCGCCAGCTCCCACTCCCAGATCGGCTCGACGAACACCGGGCCCTCGTTCCGGTCCTCGAGCGTCACCACCACCCGCGTCCGCGCTGTCAGGCCGCCTCGGTCCGTCGCCGTCACCTCCAGCTCCCAGCTGCCCGGACCCGTCTCCGCATCCTCGCCGGACCCCACGTACCGCACGGCACCGCTCGTCGCGTTCACCTTGAACCGCTCGGCGTCGCCCGCCGTCAGCGCGTACGACAGCCAGTCGCCGCCGTCCGGGTCCGTCGCCCGTACCTCGCCCAGCAGCAGCGGGCCACGCTCGTTCTCGGCCAGATCGAAGGCGTACGCAGAGTCGGCGAACGCTGGCCCCTCGTTCACGTTCGTCAGCGCCACCGCCACGACCGCCTTGGCGCTCGAACCCGCCAGGTCCGTCGCCGTGACTTCCAGCTCCCACGACTTCGGTCCCGCGCCCTCGTAGTCCTCGCCCGAGCCCACGTACTGCACCGCGCCCGTCACGCTGTCCACGGCGAAGCGATCGGCGTCGCCCGACGCCAGCCGGTACGTCAGCGTGTCGCCCTCGTCCAGGTCCACCGCCTCCACGGCGCCCAGCGCCAGCGGCCCGGCAGCGTTCTCGGCCATGGCGAAGGCGTAGCGCTCGGCAGTGAACACCGGCGCGTCGTTCACGTTCACCAGCCGCACCGTCACCGTCGCGTCGCCCGTCCGCTCACCGTCGTCGGCCGTCGCGCGCACGATCATCACGAACTCCGAACGCGACTCCGCGTCCTCGCCCGTCCCCACGTACCGCACCTCGCCGGTGCGAGCGTCCACCTCGAAGAGGCCCTCGTCGCCCGCCGCCAGCGAGTACGCCACCTCGCCGCCGAAGGGGTCGGTCGCGCTCACCGTCCCCACCACCACCGGCCCCGCCACGTCCTCCGTCAGCTTGAACTCGTACTCGGCGCGACCGAACACCGGGTCCGTGCCGCCAGCCCCGTTCACCTGGTGCTCCTCCAGGTTCTCCACCTCGTGGCCGCTCAAGTCCAGCGCAGCCGCCGTCGTGCCGCCCGCGATCCGCAGCGCAGCGCCGCCCGTCGCAGTCAGCGCGTCGGCAGCGATGCTGATCCCGTCCTCGTCCCGGTCCGCAGGCTGCACCACGTACTCGAACACCACCGCCGGCGTGCCCGAACCCGACGCGTAGCTCGCCTGGCGCACGGCCGTCCCGATCTCGATCGACAGCTGCGGCGCGCCCACCACCTCGACCGGCCTGCTGAACGTCACCGCCACCCGGATCACGCTGCGCGGACCGTACAGCCCGCTCGCGCCCGGCGTGCTCGTCACCGCCATCGCCATCACCGCCGGAACCGCTTCGACCGTGCCGTCCACCTTGTCGTTCGCCGCCGCCGCGATCGCATGGCTGCCCAACGCCAGCACCGCCGGACGAACCCCGTCCGCCGTGTTCACGATCGTCGCGCCGTTCAGCGTCAGCGCAGCAGCTGCCACGCCCACGCCGTCGGCGTCGGCGTCCACGCCGCCCGTCCCGCTGCCGCCACTGCCCGCGCCCTGCACGCGGTACGCGAACGACAGCGTGGCCGTGCCGCTGCCGCCGACGTAGCTCGCCTGACGCGTCGCCGTGCCCACCGTCAGCGCGAGCTGCGGCGCGCCCGTCACCGTCACCGCGCGGTCGAACGTCACCTGCACCTCGATCCGCTCGCCCAGGCCGTACGTGTCGCCGCTCTCCGGCGTGCTCGACACCGCAACGCCGCTCACCGACGCGCCCGCCAGCGTGCCGTCCACCTTGTGGCCCGCAGCAGCGCTCAACGCGTGGCTGCCCAGTCCCAGCGCCGCCGCAGTCGAGCCGTCGCGGGCGTCGTTGATCGTCCCGCTGTTCAGCGCCAGCGCGCTCGCGCCGATGCTGATCCCGTCGGTGTCGGCGTCCGCCGCCGCCACCGTGTAGCGGAACGTCAGCGTGTGCGTGCCCGTCCCGCTCGCGTAGTCCGCCTGCCGCGTCGCAGCGCCCACCGTCAACGCCACCTGCGGCGTGTCCGTCACCGCCACGCGACGGTTGAACGTCACCTGCACCTCGATCTGCTCGCCCCGCGCGTACGTCGTCGCCACCGCCGGCGAACTCGTCAGCGACACGCCGCTCACCGACGCCGCCGTGAACGTCCCGCCCGCAACCTTGTGGCCCGCGCTGTTCGTCACCGCGTGGGCGCCCAGCCCCAGAACGGCGTCCACCGTGCCGTTCGCCACGTCGATCATTCCGCCGTTCAGCGCCAACGCGCTCGCGCCGATGCTCAGCCCGTCGGCGTCCACGTCCGCCGTCACCACGACGTACCGGAACACCAGCGACGCCGTGCCCGTCCCCGAAGCGTAGCTCGCCTGCTTCGTCGCAGCGCCGATCGTCAGCGCCAGCTGCGGCGTGCCCGTCACGTCCACTCCCTTGTTGAACGTCACCGTCGCGATGATCGTGTCGCCACGCTCGAAGGTGTCGCCGATCGGCGGCGACGCAATCGACACGCCGCTCACGCCCGGCGGGCCCTGGCTCCCGTCCACGGCCTGGCCCGAAGCGTTCGTGATCGCGTGCGACCCCAGCCCCAGGCCCGCCGCCGTCGAACCGTCGCGAGCGTCCGAGATCGTCCCGCCGTTCAGCGCCAACGCGCTCGCACCGATGCTCAACCCGTTCGCGTCCGAGTCGCTCGACTGCACCGTGTAACGGAACGTCAGCACTCGACCGCCCGCCCCCACGCTCGTCGCCGAATCGTACGCCGCCTGCCGCGTCTGGCTCCCGATCGTCAGCGCCAGCTGCGGCGCGCCCGTCACGCTCACGTGGCGGTCGAACGTCACCTCGACCTCGATCTCCTCGCTCAACCCGTACACGCTCCCGTCCGCCGGGCTGCTCGCAATCGACACGCCGCTCACCGCCGACGCCGTGAACGTCCCGCCCGCAACGCGCAACGCGCCGTCGTTGCTGATCGCATGATGCGCCAAGCTCAGCAACGCGTCCGTCGTCCCGCCCGCCACGTCGATCGTCCCGCTGTTCAGCGCCAGCGCGCTCGCACCGATGCTCAACCCGTCGGTGTCCACGTCCGCCTGCACCACCACGTACCGGAACACCAGCGACGTCGTGCCCGTCCCCGAAGCGTAGCCCGCCTGCCGAGTCTGCGTCCCAATCGACAACGCCAGCTGCGGCGTGCCCGTCACGTCCACCTGCTTGTTGAACGTCACCGTCGCAACCACCGTGTCGCCACGCTCGAACGTGCCGCCCACCAGCGGCGAAGCCACCGACAACCCCGCCACCCCCGGCGGCCCCTGGCTGCCGTCCACCTTGTGCGCCGCAGCGTTCGTCACCGCGTGCGACCCCAAGCTCAACGCCGCAGCAGCAGCGCCCGGACGCACGTCCGCAATCGACCCGCCGCTCAGCGTCAACGCGCTCGCGCCGATGCTCAACCCGACCGTGTCCGCGTCCGCAGGTCGGACCGCGTACCCGAACACCAGCGTGTCCGCCTTGCTCGTCGCCGAATCGTAGGCCGCCTGCCGCGTCTGCGTGCCAATCGTCAGCGCCAGTCGCGGCGTGCCCGTCACCGCCACCGGACGACTGAACGCCACCTTCACCTCGATCGACTCGCCCAGCTTGTACGTGCTGTCCGCCGCCGGAGCGCTCGATATCGCGACCGCGCTCACCGCCGGCGTCGTGAACGTCCCGCCCGCAACCTTGTGTCCAGCGCTGTTCGCCACCGCGCTCGCGCCCAGTCCCAGCAGCGCGTCCAGCGTACCGCCCGCAACCTTGATCGTCCCGCCGTTCAACGCCAACGCGCTCGCGCCGATGCTCAACCCGTCGGTGTCCGCGTCGCCGCTCGCCACCACGTACTGGAACGCCAGCGTGTCCGTGCCCGTCCCGCTCGCGTACTCCGCCTGCCTGGTCGCGTTCCCGATCGTCAGCGCCAGCTGCGGCGTGCCCGTCACGTCCACCGCCCGCGTGAACGCCAACGACACCTCGATCGTCTCGCCGCGCTCGAACGTGTCGCCCACCGTCGGAGAACTGATCGACAGCGCCGTCACACCCGGCGGACCAACGCTCCCGTTCACCTTGTGCGCCGCCGCGTTCGAGATCGCGGCCGAACCCAGTCCCAGGCTCGCCGCCGTCGTTCCGTCCCGCGCGTCGGCGATCGTACCGCCGTTCAGCGTCAGCGCGCTCGCGCCGATGCTGATCCCCGTCGAGTCCTCGTTCGTCGCCACCACCGTGTAGCTGAACGCCAGCGTGTTCGTCCCGCTCCCGCTCGCGTCGTACGCCGCCTGCACCGTGTCGTTCCCGATCTCCAGCGCCAGCTGCGGCGCACCCGTCACCGTCACCGCCCGCGTGAACTCCACATCGACCTCGATCTGCTCCGTCCGACCGTACGTGCTGTCGCTCGACGGTACGCTCGTGATCGACACGCCGCTCACCGCCGACGCCGTGAACGTCCCCCCAGCCACCTTGTGTCCAGCGCTGTTCGTCACCGCATGGCTGCCCAACCCCAGCAACGCGGCCCTCGTCGTGCCCGCCTGCCGGATCGTGCCGCCGTTCAGCGTCAACGCGCTCGCACCGATGCTGATCCCGACCGTGTCCGAGTCCGCAGCCACCACCGTGTACCGGAACACCAGCGTGTCCGTGCCCGTGCCCCTCGCGTAGTCCGCCTGCCGCGTCAGCGTGTCGACCTCCAGCGCCAGCTGCGGCGTCCCCGTCACTTCCACCGCCGTGTTGAACACCACCGACGCCTCGATCGTCTCGCCCCGCTCGAACGTGTCGCCCACCAGCGGCGAACCAATCGACAACCCGGCCACGACCGCCCCCTGGCCGCCGTCCACCTTCCGCGTCCCGTCGTTCGCCACGGCCAGCACACCCAAGCCCCTGAACGGCCCGCGCGCATGTGGCCACGACTGAAGATTCCCGCCGTTGAACGCATTCGCCGCGATGCTGATCCCGTCCGCGTCCATGTCCGAAGCCTGCACCACGTAACGGAACGTGAAGCTCCCGTGCCGGTTCCCGCCTCCGGCTGTCCACGTCGCCTGACGCGTCGAGTCGCCAATCGACAGCGCCAGCTGCGGCCCCGACAGCACCACCAGGTCGCCGGAGAACGTCACCGTCGCCTCGATCGTCTCGCCTATCGCGTACGTGTCGCCCGAACTCGGCGTGTTCAGCGTCAAGCCGCTCGGACCCCGCAACTCGCCCGGGCTCACCCTCTCGCCCGTAAGCCCGCTCCTCAAGTCCAGGATCGCCGCCCTGCTGCTCCCAGCCTCGTTGATCGTGCCACCGTTCAGCGTCAATGCATCCCGCGCCACCGTGTACGGGTCCGCACCCGAGTTGTCGTAGCCGTGCACCAGATACCGGAACACCAACGCCGTCGTGCCCGTCCCCGACGCGTACTCGGCATGCCGCGTCGCGCTCCCGATCACCACCGCCACACGGGGCGTACCCGTCACGTCCACCGCCCTGTCGAACGTCACCGTCACCTGTATCCACGCCCCCGCATGGAAGTGGGAAGCCCACACAGCCTTCGAGCCCGTCAGCGCCGCACTCGCCACAACGGGCGGCGGCAACACGCTCCCGTCCACCTTGTGCGCCGCCGCGTTCGCCACCGCTTGCGCCCCCAAACCCAAGCTCGCCGCCGTCGAGCCGTCCCGAGCGTCGAAGATCGTCCCGCCGTTCAGCCCCAACGCGCTCGCCCCGATGCTCAACCCGTCCGTGTCCGCGTCCGCCTGCACCACCACGTACTGGAACACCAGCGTGTCCGCCGTGCTCGACCCCGACACGTACCCCGCTTGACGCGTCTGCGTACCGATCGTCAGCACCACCTGCGGCGTGCCCGTCACCGCCACCGACCGGTTGAACACCACCTGCACCTCGATCTCCTCGCCCCGCCTGTACGTGCTGTCGCCCGCCACCGAACTGCTCGCGATCGACAACCCGCTCACCGACGCCGCCGTGAACGTCCCCCCAGCCACCTTCCGGCCCGAATGGTTCGCTATCGTCCGACCCGTCAAGTCCAGCAACGCGTTCACCGTCGTCTGCTGACGCCTGACCGTGCCTCCGTTCAGCGTCAACGCGCCCGCCTCCACGCTCAACCCGTCCGCGTCCGCATCGCCACTCGCCACCACGTAGTCGAACACCAGGAACCACGAGCCCGACGCCCCGCTGTTGTAGCTCGCCTGACGCGTCGCGCTCCCGATCCGCAACGCCAACCGCGGCGACCCCGTCACCGCCACAGGACCGCTGAACACCACGAACGCACGAATCGTGTCCCCGCGCTCGAACGTGTCCCCCACCACCGGAGCGTCTACCGTCACCCTGTTCACAACCACCGCGTTGCCCGCCACCTTGTGCGCCCCAGCGTTCGTCACCGCGTTCGACCCCAACCCCAGGCTCGCCGCCGCCGTCCCGCCCGCCAGCACGATCGTACCGCCGTTCAGCGCCAGCGCCGTCGAGTCCACGCTGATCCCGTCCGCGTCCACGTCCGACGCCCCCACCGTGTGCCGAAACGCCAGAATGTCCGTGCCCGTCCCGCTCGCGTACGACGCCTGCACCGTGTCGCTCCCGATCCGCAACGCCAACCGCGGCGTGCCCGTCACCGTCACCGCACGATCGAACACCACCTCCACCTCGATCACGTTCCCCGCCGCATACGTCGAGTCCGGACCCGCGTCGCTCGTTATCGTCACACCGCTCACGCCCGGCGCCGTCTCCTTGCCACCGTCCACCTGGAACAGCACGGAGTTCGCAAAGTTCCACGGCGACAAAGACAGGTTCGCGTCCCCCGTCGTGCCCTGCCGCCGGATCGTCGACCCCGACGGCAACGTCAGCGCGTTCGCCCCGATGCTGATCCCCGTCGTGTCCACGTCCGACGCCACCACCGTGTAGCAGAACACCACGATCGTCTCGCCCGACTTGTCGCAGTACGACGCCTGCCGCGTCTGCGAATCGATCCCCAGCGCCACACGCGGCGGCTGCGCACCCGCTTCCACGTCCACCGCCACGTTGAACCCGACGCCCACCCGAATCACGTCCCCAAGCCCGAACACGCTGTCCGTGCTCGCGTACGAAAGCCCAGTGTTGTCAGCGTCCAAGAAGAACACGCTCGCCACTACAGGAACGTACGCGCCCCACACCTGGTGCGCCGCCGCGTCCGCGATCGCGTGGCTCCCCAGCGCCAAGTACGCGTTCGTCGTGCCGCCCGATGCCCTGATCGTCCCGCTGTTCAGCGCCAATGCGCTCGCCCCGATGCTGATCCCCGTCGAGTCCCTGTCCGCCGTCACTACCACATATTGGAACACCAGCGAGTTCGTGCCCGTCCCGCTCGCGTACTCCGCCTGCCGCGTCAGCGTGTCGACCTCCAGAGCCACCTGCGGCACGCCCGTCACCGCCACCGTCGAGTCGAACGTCACCGTCACCTCCACCGTGTCCCCAGCGGCGTAGATGCTGTCAGCGCCCGCGTCGCTCGAAATCGCCAGCCCCGTCACCATCGGCAACCCCTGCGAGCCGCTCACCTTGTGCGTCGCCGCGTTCGCGATCGCGTGGCTCCGCAACCCCAAGTACGCGTTCACCGTGCCGGAACCCGCCCGCCGGATCGTCGTCCCCGCCGGCAGCGTCAGCGCGCTCGCTCCGATGCTGATCCCCGTCGTGTCCGCGTCGGCCAACTGCACCACGTAACGGAAGGTCAGCGAATCGCCGCCCGTACCGCTCGCGTAGCTCGCCCGTCGCGTCTGCGTCCCGATCGTCAGCTCCAGCCGCGGCGTTCCCGTCACGTCCACGTTCTCGTTGAACACCACCGCTACTTGTACCGTGTCGCCCGCCGCATACGTGTTGTCGCTCCCCGCGTTGCTCGCAATCGACGCGCCCGTCACGTGAGGCACCGCCTGAGCCCCGTTCACCTTGTGCGCCGAGAGGTTGAGGAGCGGCGTGAAGTCCAAGAACGCGTTCGCCGCGCCCGCCGGCGCTCCTTGCGTCCTGACGTAGTCGCTTCCGCCCAACGTCATGCTGTCGACGCTGAGCCCGTCCGCGTCCAAGTCGGCCAGCACCGGATTGTACCGCCAGTGAATGGTTCTCGTGCCAGTGTTGACGTTCTGAACGTAGCCCTCGCGGACATTCTCTCCAATCGTCAGCCACAGGCCCGAACCCGCCGTCGTAACCGACGCGTCTATGCCCCGATCGAACACCACGAAGAAGTCGATGATGTCGCCCATGGCCCACGTCTCGTCGGACCCCGAGCCGCTGGGCAACGTAACGCTCGCTATCTTGGGCACTTGCCACACACGGTGCGCACGGTCGTCCGTGACGACGTGACTCCACAAGCTCAGGTACACATTCACCCCCGCCCTTCTGATCGTCGCCCCCGACGGCAGCGTCAGAGCATTGCGCCCGTAGCTGATCCCGTTCGTGTCGCTGTCTCCCGGCGCCACCACGTAGTTGAACCTCAACGTTGCGGTGCCCGTCCCCGACACGTAGCTCGCCTGCACCGTCGACGACATTATCAGCGCCAGCTGCGGCGTACCCGTCACGTCCACCGCTTGGCTGAACACGACCTCTATCGCGATCGTGTCCCCCTCCACGTAGATGCTGTCGGCGCCCGGATCGCTCGTGAACGACGTGCCCGTCACGATCGTCGCACCCGACGTCAGCACCTTGTGGGCCGCCGCGTTCGCCACAACGAAGTTCACTGTCGTCAGCGACGCGTCCACCGTCGTGCTGCCCGCCCGCCTGATCGTCCCGCCGTTCAACGTCAGCGCGCTCCCCCCGATGCTCAACCCGTCCGAGTCCGCGTCGCCGCTCGCCACCACGTAGCGGAACGTCAGCGAATCCGTCCCCGTGCCGCCCGCGTAGCTCGCCTGCCGCGTCTGCACGCCGATCCCCAGCGCCAGACGCGGCGCGCCCGTCACGTCCACGCTCTCGTTGAACACCACCGCTACTTGCACCGTGTCGCCCGCCGCATACGTGCTGTCCGTCCCCGCATCGCTCGTGATCGGCATCCGCACCACCGCCGGCGGCCCCGCCAAACCATCCACCTTGTGGGCCGCAGCTTCGGCGACCCTGTGGACCCGCAAGCCCAGGTACGCGTTCACCACGGACCCCGCCCGCCGTATCGTCCCGCCGTTCAACGTCAGCGCGCTCGAGCCGATGCTGATCCCCGTCGAGTCGACATCCCCAGGCCCTACCGTGTAGCGGAACACCAGAGAATTGCCTCCGCTCCCCAGAGAGTAGACCGCTTGCCGAGTCTCCGTCCCCATCGCCATCGCCAGCCGCGGCGAGCCCGTCACGTCCACGTTCTCGCTGAACCAAAGACCGATCTCGATCACGTCGCCCCGAGCGTACGTGCTGTCGTTCCCCGCTTCGCTCTCAATCGTCGTGTTCGTCACGTGAGGCACCGCCTGAGCGCCGTTCACCTTGTGGGTGACCGTATCCGTCAAAGTCACCGCTGCAAGCGAATTGTCCGCCTCAACCAAGGTGCCCTCGAGGCGGACGGCGCCCGTGTTCGTCAATGCGCCCGCCGGCAAGCTTATGCCGTCCTCGTCCAAGTCCGCCTCCGTCACCAAGTATCGAAACCATACCGCCCAGGGGTTCTGCTGGAACGGCATCGCCGTCACCGTGTCCTCCCCGATCTCGATCGCCAGCCTCATCTGCTGCCACGTCGGCTTGTCCACACGGGCGTCCCACGTGATGCGCAACGCGAGGTAGTCGCCCGCAGCGTACGTGTCGTCGCCCCCCGGGTCCGTCTCGATCGGAAAGTGTATCGCGGCCATCGACGGCCTGCGCGCAACCTGGTGACTCCTGTCGTCGCCGATCGCGTGGGTCCCCAACCCCAGGGTCGCGTTCACCGTGCTCGACCCCGCCCGCCGGATCGTCGCCCCCGACGGCAACGTCAGCGCCGTCGAGTCCACGCTGATCCCGTCGGAGTCCCTGTCGGTGGACGACCCCGGCAGCACGTAGCGGAACATCAACGAATCCGTCCCCGTCCCCGAAACGTAGTCCGCCTGCCGCGTCAGCGTGTCGACCGTCAAGGCCAGCTGCGGCGTCCCCGTCACGTCCACCGAATCGCTGAACACGACCACGACGCTGATCGTGTCCCCCTGAACGTACGTGCTGTCGCTCCCCGCGTCGCTCGTGATGCTCACGCCGCTCACGCTCGGCGCCGTCTGGGCGCTCAAGGGCACCGACGGCAAGGCTGCCGCCAGAAGGCCCAGGAGCGCCAGCGCAGTACGCCCTGCCGACAGCATCAGGCCGACCCTCCGATGCGGATCAGGCACGACAGCCGCTCGCTGCAGGAGGGAGGGGGAGGGGGGGGGGGGGGGGGGGGGGTAGACAAGAGGGGTGCGCGTACGGACGCTCGTCACTGTTGTCGTCTCCGTCTCGACTTGGTTCAGGGCGATGGCAAGGGCGAATCTCCGAGTCACTCCACGATAGCAATATATGGCATCACGGTACAACCAAGTCAAGCCGGTCAACCAAGTCAAGCCGGTCAACTCCGGCTTCGCGGGTGGTGCTCCCGGTGGACCTGACGCAGGTGCTCCCGGTTCAGGTGGGTGTAGATCTGGGTGGTCGCCACGTCGGCGTGGCCCAGCAGCTCCTGGACCGCCATCAAGTCGGCTCCGCCTTCCAGCAGATGGGTGGCGCAGCTGTGGCGGAGGGTGTGGGGCGTGATCCTGCGCTCGACGCCGGCGCGCTTCGCCGAGCGGGAGACGATCGTCCACACCGCCATGCGGGTCAGCCGTCCGCCCCGGTGGTTCAGGAAGAGGGCGCCTTCGCCGCGTCCCTTGTCCAGCTTCGGACGAAGTGCCGAGAGGTACCGCCGCACCGCGTTCACGGCCGCCGACCCCAGGGGCGCCAAGCGCTCCTTTCCGCCCTTGCCCAAGACCAGGCAGCTGCCGTCGGTCAGGTCCACGTCGGCCACGGACATGCCGGTCAGCTCGCTCACCCGCATCCCGGTGGCGTAGAGCACCTCCAGCACCGCCCGGTCGCGCCAGTGGACGGGCGAGTCGGGGTCCACCGCCTCCATGACGCGCTTGGCCTCGGCCTGGGTCAGGAACTCGGGCAGCTTCTTCCCCGGCTTGGGAGCGTCCATGCGCTCCGTCGGGTCCTCGGCGACGATCTCTTCCGCCGTCAGGAAGGCAAAGTAGGCCCGCAGCGACGACTGGGCCCGCCGGATCGTCGACGACGCCCTTCCCTTGGCCCGAAGGTGGGCCAGGTAGTCGTGGAGGACGTGGTGGCCGATCTGCGACGGCCGCGGGCCGGCGACTCCCGCGTCCGCGTCGGAGAAGAACGCCAGGAAGCGCTTCACGTCGCTCTCGTAGGAAGCAGCGGAGCGCGGACGCAGCCCCCGCTCCAGCACCAGGTAGTCCAGGAACGGCTCCACGTAGAACCGCCGCCGGAGCGCGTCGGCGTCGGACTCACGCGCCACGCCGCAGCTCCGGGGGCGGCCTGCGCCCCGTCTCTTGGGAGCCGCCGCCCCGCGAGTCGAGCGGTCCGCGCCCCGTCCCTCGGGGCGGTCGGCGACGCGTCCTTCGCCACGCCACCGCCAGCGGCACGGCCAGCGCCACCGCCACCGCCAGCAGACCTGCGTTCATGTTCCTGACCGCCGTGGCCACGGCGTCCAAGTTGTTGCCCGCCACGTAGCCGGCACCCACCAGGCCCCCGTACCAGATCGCGGAAGCCGCCAGCAGCGGCGCCACCACCCGACCCGGCGGCTGGCCGGTCACCCCCGCGAACACCGGCACGAGCGCCCGGTATCCGGGCAGGAACCTTGCCGCGAACACCGCCCCGACGCCCCACCGCTCGTAGAAGGACGCCAGGCGGGCCAGCTGGTCCTCGGCGAGGAGCCTTCGTCCCCAGCCCCGGCGGAAGAGCCCCGGCCCCCAGCGGCGTCCGGCCCCGTAGACGGCCGTGGCCGCGCCCACGTTGAACGCCCACACGACCCCGAAGGCGGCGGCCGGGTCCACCGCGCCCAGCCCGGCCAGGAAGCCGCCGGCGACGATGAAGGTGTCGGCGGGAACCACCGGCAGCACGTTCTCCACCGCCGCCCCGGCGCCCAGCAGGGCGTACACGAGAAGGGACGGCAAGCCGGTCAGGTAGGCGAGCGCCTCTTCCACGGTGGCGTCTCCTAGTCGGGACCCGGGGCCGCGGCGGCTCTCCCGGCGCCCAGGACCGCGACCGCGTGGACCGCAAGGCCCTCTCCCCGCCCGATCCAGCCCATCCCCTCGTTGGTCTTGCCCTTGACCGAAACGTCGTCGGCGCCGACGCCCAGCCGTCGTGCCAGCGCGGCCCGCATCTCGCCCGCCCGGGGGCCGATCCGGGGCCGCTCGCACACCACCACCGCGTCCACGTTCCCGATCCTCCACCCGGCCCCGCGCACCAGCGCGACGGCCTTGGCCAGCAGCTCCATGGAGTCGGCGTCGCGCCACGCCTCGGCGCCCGGCGGAAAGTGGCTTCCGACGTCGCCCAAGCAAGCGGCGCCCAGCACGGCGTCGGCGACTGCGTGGGCCACCGCGTCGCCGTCGGAGTGCCCCGCCAAGCCGGGAGCGTCCGGAAAGAGGACGCCCCCCAGCACGAGGGGGCGTTCCGGATCGAAGCGGTGGGAGTCGTAGCCGGCGCCGACCCGAACGGCCGGTCCGCCGCTCACCGGCCCCGCCCTTCCTCGTGCCGCCGGACGGCGAGGCAGGCGTTGTGGCCGCCGAAGCCGAAGGAGTTGGTCAGGGCCAGCGCCACGGGACGCTCGATCGGCCCGCCGTGAGCGTACTCCAGGTCGCACGCCTCGTCGGGCTCGGAGAAGTTGATCGTGGGGGGAATCTTCCCGGTACGGCACGCCATCACGCAGATCGCCGCTTCCAGCGCGCCGGCCGCTCCCAGCAGGTGTCCCGTCATGGACTTGGTGGAGCCCATCACGATCGCGTGGGCGCGAGTTCCCAGGACCGCCTTCACGGCTGCCGTCTCCGTGGCGTCGTTGTGGGGCGTGGAGGTGCCGTGGGCGTTCACGTAGTCCACGTCCTCGGGGCCGGCGCCGGCGTCGTTCAGCGCCGCCCGCATGGCGTGCTGGGCGCCGTGGGCCTCCGGCGGCGGCGCGGTGATGTGGTGGGCGTCGCCCGACGTGCCGTAGCCCGCGATCTCCGCCAGCACGGGGACGCCCCGGGCGCGGGCGTGCTCCATCTCCTCCAGCACCAGGCACGCCGCGCCCTCGCCGATGACGAAGCCGTCGCGGCCGGCGTCGAAGGGCCGGCTGGCGCCCTCCGGGTCGTCGTTTCGGGTCGACATGGCCTTCATCGACGCAAAGCCGGCGATCGTCAGGGGCGTCACCGCGGCTTCGGTGCCTCCCGCCAGCATGAGCGTCGCGTCGCCGCGCTCGATGAAGCGCACCGCGTCGCCGATGGCGTGGGCGCTCGACGCGCACGCGGAGACGGTGGCGTAGTTGGGGCCCTGCAGCCCGTAGCGGATCGAGACCAGCCCGGCGGCGATGTCCGGGATGAACATCGGCACGAAGAACGGGCTGACCCGTCCAGGTCCCCGGGCCACCAGCGTGCGGCAGTTGGATTCGAAGGTGTCGATGCCCCCGACGCCGCTCCCGACGATCACGCCGAACGCGGTCGCCGGCACGCCCGGGGGCGGACCCGAGAGCCCCGCCGACGCCATCGCCTGGTCTGCCGCGGCAAGGGCGAACTGGGCGAACCGGTCGTAGCGCCGGACCTCGCGCCGGTTCATGTGGGCGGCGGGGTCGAACCCCTTGACTTCGCAGGCGATCCGCGTGGCGAACTCGGGTCCCGCGTCGAAGTGCGTGATGGGGCCGCCGCCGGGAACGCCCGCCAGCAGTCCGTCCCAGGTGGACTCCAGGTCCAGTCCGAGAGGGCTCAGGCCGCCCATCCCGGTGACGGCCACCCGCCGCCGCTGCGCTGTCATCGGGCGGGTCGGCGGCTACGCCTTCTTCTGGATGTAGGCGACGGCGTCGCCCACGGTCCGCATCTCCTCGGCGTCCTCGTCGGGGATGTCGATCTCGAACTCCTCCTCGAACGCCATGACGAGCTCGACCGTGTCGAGCGAATCGGCGCCCAGGTCGTCGATGAACGACGCGTCCGGGCCCACCTTGTCGGCCTCGACCCCGAGTTCGTTGATGATGATCTCTTTGACCTTGGCCTGCGTTTCCTTGCGCTTGGCTTCCGTGCTGTCGGACATGATGACTCTCTTTGGGATCGGGCTTCGTGGGCGAGGGGCTGGTGGGAATGGGCGGGGAACTTCGCCGCGACGCGAGAGGCGCGCCTACATCGCCATGCCGCCGTCGACGGCGACGACTTGGCCGGTAATGTAATGCGCTTCCGGCCCCGCCAGGAACCGGACGAGACCGGCCACGTCGGCGGGCTCTCCCAGCCGCGCCAGGGGGATGCGCCCCTTGAGCTCGGCGACCCGGGAGTCGTCCAGGCCCGCGGTCATGTCGGTTCGGACGAAGCCCGGCGCCACGGCGTTGCAGCGGACGTTGCGCGAGGCGAGCTCCTTGGCGACGGCCTTGGTCAGCCCGTGGAGCCCGGCCTTGGAGGCGGCGTAGTTGGCCTGTCCGGCGTTGCCCACGAGGCCGATCACCGAGCTGACGTTCACGATCGACCCGCTTCGGCGCTTCATCATCCCGCGGGCGACGGCGCGGATCATGTTGAAGGCGCCCTTCAGGTTGGTGTCCAGGACCTGGGACCAGTCGTCGTCCCGGAGGCGTAGCAGGATGCCGTCGCGAGCGATTCCCGCGTTGTTGACCAGGATCGACACGGGTCCGTGCTCGCTCTGGGCGGACGCCGCAGTCTCGCGGCACGCCGCCGGGTCGGCCACGTCGCAGGCGCGGCCGGAGTGTCCCCTGCCCGGAAGCTCCGCAGCCGCGGCGGCGGCGCCTTCCCCGTTCCGGGCGGCGACCACCACCTGGGCGCCGCCGCGGGCCAGGGCGTGGGCGACGGCCAGTCCGATCCCCCGGGAGCCGCCGGTGACGAGGGCGACTTGGCCCGCCAGCTCCCCGCTTGCCGGGTTCACCGGGCGGCCTTCAGCGCCGCAACGGCCGCCGGGGAGCCGAGGGGCTCGGTGAGCGCTCCCTTGGCGTTCCGCCGGTTGAGTCCCGTCAGCACCTTGCCCGGCCCCAGCTCCGCGAAGCGGGTCGCGCCCAGCTCCAGCATCCGCGCCACGCACTCGGTCCACCGGACGGGCGAAGTGAGTTGGCGCACCAGAAGCTCCCGGATCGGGGCCGGGTCCCCTGGCACGGCCTCGGCGGTCACGTTGGAAACCACGGGGAACGACGGGGGCTTCATCGGCGTCGCCGCGAGCTGCTGCCGGAACTCGTCCGCGACCGGTCCCATGAGGGGCGAATGGAACGCGGCCGACACGTCCAGCGCCACGACCTTCCTGGCCCCCCGTTCCTTCGCGGCCTCGGCGAGCCGCTGCACGGCGGCCGCTTGGCCGCTGACCACGACCTGCCCGGCGGCGTTGAGGTTGGCCGGCACCACCACCATGCCCTCTTCCCGGGCTTGGTCGCACAGTGCGGCAACCGCCTCCAGCTCCATGCCCATCACGGCCGCCATCGTCCCCGGCGCCGTGTCGTTCGCTCGGGCCATCAGCTCGCCCCGGCGCCGGACCGCCCGCAGCCCGTCGGCGAACGACCAGGTGCCTGCCGCGCAGTGGGCCGAGAGCTCGCCCAGGGAGTGTCCGGCCGCGGCCGCCACCGGCCCCAGTCGCTCCCGGACCACTCGGAAGACGGCGGTCGAGTGCGCGTAGAGCGCGGGCTGGGCGCTCTCCGTGCTGGTGAGGGCGTCCGCCGGGCCTTCCCACATGAGGCGGGAGAGGGCGAAGCCCAGGACGTCGTCGGCTTCCTCGAAGGTGCGGGCCGCGACGGGGTGCGCCTCGGCCAGCTCCCGGCCCATCCCCACGTGCTGGGCGCCCTGTCCAGGGAAGAGAAGTCCGACGCTCACGGAGCGGCGAGTCCCGATTCCGCCACTGGATCTTGGCCGGGCGCCGCGCCTCCGCCGGCCACTGGACCTCCGCCTGCCACCGGACTTCCGCCGGCCACTGGACCTGCGCCTGCCACCGGACCTCGGCCTACCACCGCAGGGCCATGGCGCCCCAGGTCAGCCCCGCGCCGAACGCCGTGGCAAGCACGACAGACCCCGGCCCGATCCGTCCTTCCTCCTCGGCCTCGTCCAGCGCCACGGGAATCGTTGCCGACGAGATGTTGCCGTAGCGGTGCAGGTTCACGAACACCTTCTCCATCGGTATTCGCGAGTACCGGGCGGTGGACTCGATGATCCGAATGTTGGCTTGGTGGGGCACCATCAGGTCCACGTCGTCGCTCGTCATGCCCGCGTCGTCGAGGACGCGGGTCCCGGCGGCCGCCATCGACTTCACCGCCGACTTGAAGACCTCGCGGCCCGACATCCGCAGCAGGTGCTCCTTCTTGCGCACCGCCTCCTCGTCCAGGGGCTTGGCGCTGCCGCCGGCCGCCCGCTGCAAGAGGCTCGCCATGTCGCCGTCGGAGCGATGGAAGCTGGAGAGGATGCCTTGGCCGTCGGGCCGGCCCTGCCCGGCGCCCTTTCCCCGTCCGTTCTCCGCGCGCTGGACCACCGCCGCCCCCGCGCCGTCGCCGAAGAGGATGCACGTCGCCCGGTCGTCCCAGTCCACGATCGACGACATCTTCTCGGTGGCCACAATCAGCACCGTCTCGGCCCGGCCCGCCGCCAAGCAGCCCTCGGCCACGGAAAGCGCGTAGAGGAACCCGCTGCAGGCGGCGTGGAGGTCGAACGCCATCGACCGCCGGGAGGCGCCGATCCGCGACTGGATCTCGCAGGAAGTGGAGGGCAGCCAGTGGTTCGGGGTCGCCGTCGTGACGATCAGGGCGTCCACGTCGGCCGGCGCCACTCCGGCCTTCTCCAGCGCGTTTCGGGCGGCCCGCTCTCCCATGTCCACCGGCGTGGTCTCGTCGGACGCCAAGCGCCGCTCCAGGATGCCCGTCCGTTCGACGATCCACTCGTTGCTGGTGTCCACCATGCGTTCCAGGTCCGCGTTGGTGAGGACCCTTTCCGGGAGGTGCCGGCCGGTGGAGACGATCCGGGCCGTGGGCGCGCCGCTCACGACGCCAAGTCCCGCGCCATGTGGGCCACCATGTCTCGGCGCACGGCCCGGGCCGCGACGCCGATCGCGGCCCCGATCGCCTTGGGAGGCGACCCGCCGTGGCAGATGATGCTCACGCCGTTCACGCCCAGAAGGGGCTCGCCCCCGCGCTCCGTGTAGTCGAACATGCGGAAGACCTCTTCGATGCCGTCGTTCATCCGCTCCGGGTCCATGCGCGAGCGGAGCTTGTGCACCAGGAACCCGGCCACCGACTCGTAGAACTTGAGGAGCACGTTGCCTACGAAGCCGTCGCAGACCAGCACGTCGCATGGGTGATGGATGATGTCGCGCCCCTCGACGTTGCCGACGAAGCGCAAGTCGCTGCGGGAGAGGAGGCGGTGGGCCTCGAGGACCATTTCGGAACCCTTCGTCGGCTCGGCGCCCACGTTGAGGAGCCCGATGCGAGGGCGGGCGACGCCCAGCAGGTCGTGCATGTAGATCGCGCCGAGGCGGGCGAACTGCAGGAGCTGCCCAGGCCGACATTCGATGTTGGCGCCCGAGTCCGCCAGCAGGGTGGGTCCCTTGGAGGTGGGCAGCAGGGCTCCGACGGTGGGCCGGTCCACTCCGGCCAGCGAGCGAAGCACTTGCAGAGAGGCGGCCATCACGGCGCCTGTGGAGCCGGCGGAGACGAATGCGTCGGCGTCGCCCGACTTCTGGAGGCCCAGTCCGACGCCGATTGACGACCGGGGCCGACGCCGAAGGGCGCGAGCGGGGGCGTCGGCGGAGGTGATCCGGTCCGGCGCGTGGACGAGGCCGATCCGATCCGTGTCCGGGTACTGCTTCAGCGACTCGGCGACGACGGCTTCGTCGCCCACCAGGAGGACCCGCAGCTCCGGGTCCGCGCTCACGGCGGAAACGGCGCCGGCCACCTCCACGGACGGAGCGTCGTCCGTCCCCATCGCGTCGAGGGCGATCCGCATCGGCGTCGGTTGCGCGTGCCCTTCCTCCAGGGCGGGGCTAGTCCTCCCTGGGCTCGAAGATCAGCTTGCCCCGGTACATGCCCGAAGTCGGGCAGACCCGATGGCGGAGCGTGGGGTCGCCGGTCTTCGAACACGTGCCCAAGGTCGCTTCCCGCGCCTTGTAGTGGGTCCGGCGCTTCCGCTTTCGCTGCTTGGAGACCCTTCTCTTTGGAACGGCCACGGTGGGTTTTCCTTTCTAGTTGGCTTGGTCGGAGCGCAGGGCCTGGAGCGCCGCCCACCTGGGGTCGGTCTCCGTCTCCGCTTCTCTCGGCCCTGCGCGGAAGCGTTCGACGGGACGTCCGCAATCTAGGCAGCGGCCGTCGTCCCCCTCGGCCGGGAGGACGTAGCGCGGCGCCTCCAGCAGGACCTCCTCGCGAATCGCGTCCTTCAAGTCCAGCGTGTTCGCCCGGTCGTCCAGAAGCCGCACGTCGGGGTCGTCCCGCTCGACCGACTCCCATCTGTCCCGGGGCATGTAGAGGAGGCTCATCGGCTTTCCGACGCGAAGACGAAGTTCTTCCAGGCAGCGACCGCACTCTTGGTCGACGACGGACTTCCAGGAACCCCGCACCAGGACGCCGCCGTCGGCCGCGATCGAGGCGGCGCCCGTCACGTCCACGGGTTCGGCGAAGGCGATCCCGGAGCCCTTCCAAAGCCCGGCCTCCGGTCCTATCGCCCCGCGAACCGGGAGCGTCCGCTCCCTCCAGAGGCGAAGCAAGTCGACCGTCAGCATCTCACTTGGAGTAGAGTAGCCGACCGCACGGGGGCGCGTCAACGAGGGGCGGGAGCGCGTCAACGCGGACGGGACCGTTCCAGCACGTCCGACCCGGAGAAGAAGAAGCCGATCTCCCGACGGGCGTTCTGGTTGGAATCGGAGCCGTGGATCGCGTTGCGCTCGACGGACTCGGCGTAGAGCCGGCGGACGGTGCCTTCGGCGGCCTGGGCCGGGTCGGTCGCGCCGATCGCCTGGCGAAGACGGGCGACCGCGTCTTCGGCCTCCAGGACGATGGGAATGCACGGACCCGAGGTCATGAACGCGACGAGCGACGGGTAGAAGGGACGCTCCCTGTGGACTTCGTAGAAGGAGCGGGCCTGGAGCTGGGTGAGGGTGGTCATCCGCAGGGCGCGAACAGCGAAGCCGGACGACTCGAGATGGGCGATGATCCTTCCGGCGTGCCCGGCGGCGGTGGCGTCGGGCTTGATGATCGCGAGGGTCTGGCTCATCGAGGGTGTTCGGCGGGGGGCGTGGGGAACGGGCGCCGCGGCGCTGCGGAGAGTTGTACGCAATCAACGTTCTCGACCGGCGTCAACCGTTCGCTCCCGTCGTCCGCTTCGCTCGCGCCGAGGAGTCGGCCACGGTGTCGGCGAAGGCGCGCATCACGGCGGCCCGGCCGAGGAAGCCGATCATCTCGCCGTCCCTGACCACCGGAAGCTGGGCCACGCCCTGCTCGACCATTGCCCTGCCCGCCTCGGCCAGCCCTTCTTCCGGCGCCACGCAGAGCACCGAGCGGTTCATGACGTCCCGGGCGACCAGATGCGCGGCGCCCGCCGGGCTCTCCTCCTGGCGGGGGAGGACGTGGGGCAGGAGGTCTGCCGCCGTGATCACCCCCATCACCTCCCTCTGCCCGCCCACCACGGGAACCGCCGACAGCGCCCGTCCGAGCATCAGGTGCTGAACGTCGGCGACGGAAGTGTCGGGGTAGACCCGGTAGGAGAGCGGCGCGACCACGTCCTCCACGGCAACCCGCTCCTTCACGCTCGTCCGGGCGAACTCGCTGGAGGACAGCAGGCCGTCCAGGTCGCTCCGCGTCCGTCGCTTGGGAAGGTCCGCCGAGAGGCGGCGCAGGGCCGGCGCAAGGAAGAGGTTGACGGACGGAACCGAGAGCCCCCAGACGATCCAAGCCGCCCGTTCGACGGGCGCCGCCGGGTCCGGCGAGTCGTGGGGGGCGAAGAGGTCGAGAGCGGGGAAGAGGTCGGGGGCGGGGGCCGACCCGGGAGCGTCTGGGGGACCCTCGCCGGGCGACCCAGGAGGGTCCAGGGGACCTGAGACTCCCAGCAGCAGTCCGGGCTCGCCTTCGGCCGCCTCGGCGCGGAGCCCGCCCACGTCGAGGAGCCGGAAGCCGGCGGCGAGCTTCAGGTCTCGGGGGACCTGGCCGGCGTCGGCGGCGCGACGAAGGGCCTGGGCGAAGGGGTGGGACCGGCCGAGCCGGGCGGCCAAGGCGTCCAGGGAAGCCGGGCGGTCCTCTCCGATCCCGGCGGCCGTTCGGGGCTCCGCCAGCATGTCGCCGAGCTTCATGGCGTCGTGGTCGTCGGAGGCGTCGTGGCCATGGGACTCGGGCGTCGGCGGCTCGGGGCGGAAACGCCTCGGGCGCGGCCGCGCCGCCGTGCGCGAGCGGTCTGCCGCCGGGCCGCTGGATCAGCGACCCAGCAGCTCGCCGACCAGCTTGGATATCTCGGCTGGGCGCCTGGCCACCGGGATTCCATTGTCCTCGAACGCCTTGGTCTTCTCTTCGGCCGTGCCCGCGGCGCCGCTGATGATCGCGCCGGCGTGGCCCATGCGCTTTCCCGGAGGCGCGGTTCTGCCGGCGATGAAGCCGACCGCCGGAATCTTCAGCCGCCGGCCGGCCCACTCCGCGGCTTCCTGCTCGGCCGTGCCGCCGATCTCGCCGATCAGGGCCACCGCCTTGGTGTCCGGGTCGGCGGCGAAGGCCTTCAGGCAATCCACGAAGGTGGTGCCGATCAGCGGGTCGCCGCCGATGCCGACGCAGGTCGTCTGTCCCAGCCCGTCGCGGGTAAGGTGGTGGACGGCCTCGTAGGTCAGCGTGCCGGAGCGGGAGACCAGCCCCACCGGACCCGGCGTCACGATGTTGCCGGGGATGATGCCCAGCTTGGCCTTGCCGGGAGAGATCAGCCCCGGGCAGTTGGGTCCCAGGACGCGGCATCCGCGATCCCTTGCAAGGGCGTGGGCTCGGGTCATGTCGAGCACCGGGATGCCTTCCGTCACGCACACGACCAAGCCGACGCCGGCGTCGGCCGCCTCCATGATCGCCCCCGCCGCGAACGCCGGCGGCACGTAGACCACGGCGGCGTCGGCCCCCCCGGTCTCGGCCGCCGCGTCGGCCACCGTGTCGAAGACGGGCACGGAGCCGCCGTCCGGTCCCTCGAAGCGCCGCCCGCCCTTCCCCGGCGTCACTCCCGCGACCACGCGCGTGCCGTAGGCGATCATCTGGCGCGTGTGGAAGGAGCCGTCTCGACCGGTGATCCCCTGCACGATCACGCGGGTGCTCTCGTCTGCGAATATCGACATCGATCGTCTAGTAGTTGCTGGGATCGTCCAGTTGCTGGGTTGGGTCAGCCCGCCAAGCGGACGGCGCTCTCCACCACTTCGTCCATGGAGCGGGCGGCCTCGAACCCCGCGTCGGCCAGGATCTCCCGGGCGAGCTCCTCGTTGGTTCCCGTGAGGCGGATGACCAGGGGAACTCGAATGTCGATCCGTCCGGCGGCCTCGACAATCCCCTTGGCCACGTCGTCGCAACGGGTGATGCCCCCGAAGATGTTGAAGAGGATCACCTTGACGCCGGGATCGGCGGTGATGATCTCGAGCGCCGCCACGACCTTGTCGGGGTTGGACGATCCGCCGATGTCCAGGAAGTTGGCGGGCTCGCCTCCGTAGTACTTGACCAAGTCCATCGTGGCCATCGCCAGCCCCGCGCCGTTGACGCAGCAGCCCACGTTGCCGTCCAGCTTGACGAAGCTCAGGCCGGCCTCTCTGGCCCGCGCGGCGCCCGCGTCCTCCGAGCCCGCGTCTCGAAGCGCTTCTAGGGCGGGGCGGCGAAAGAGTTCGTTGTCGTCGATGCTGACCTTGGCGTCGATCGCCTTGACCCGGCCGTCCTCGGTGGAGATCAGCGGGTTGACTTCGGCCATCGACGCGCCGTTCGACGTGAAGGCGGCGTAGAGACCCGACAGGACCTTGGCGCACTGGCGGACCAAGCCCGGATCGTCGTAGAGGCGGGTCGCCATCCAGTGGGCTTGGTGCGGCAGCAGCCCGTAGCGCGGGTCGATCCGCACCTTGTGGACGGCGTCCGGGCTGGTGGCCGCCACTTCCTCGATGTCCACGCCGCCCTCGGCCGACACCATGAAGACCGGACATCGGCCGTCTCGATCCACGAGGACGCCCACGTAGGCTTCGGTCGCAATCTCTTCGGCGGGCGACACCAGCAGCTTCTCGACGAGAAGGCCGTTGATCTCCATGCCCAGGATCGCCCGGGCGCGCTCTGCGGCCTCGTCGGGGCCGTCCGCCAGCTTGACGCCGCCTGCCTTCCCCCGCCCGCCCGAGTGCACCTGCGCCTTGACCACGACGACGCCGCCGTAGCGCTCGGCCAGCGCTCGCACTTCGTCCGGGCTGGTGGCGACTTCGCCCGGGTTCACGGGCATCCCGGCTTGACGGAACAGCTCCTTCGCTTGGTACTCGTGCAGGTTCATTTATAGGGGACCCGAAGGCGTGAGACGGAAGGGAGAGGGCCCGCCCGATCGGTCGGGCGCGACGCCGGAGGGGTGGGGCCGGAGTGTTGCAGCGCCAACAGCCGAAGATGAGCCCGCCCAGCTGATTGGGCCAGCCTGCGCAGGGGTGGGGCGTTGGCCGGCGAGGGCTCGATGGCGCAGGGCGCGCTGGTGGCGTGCCGGGCATGTACGTTGACGGCGCCTCCGTCCACTACTCCACTACCGGCCCCTCCGCGTCGTCGTCGCCGGCCACGGCCAGGAACTCGTCGGCAGTGTCGCACTCCACGACCGCGTCCCCGACCCGCGCCAGCTGCTCGGCGCTCATGGAGCGCACCCGCGCCTCCAGCCGTCGCGCCGTCTGGGCCCCGAACCGCCGCGAAGCCTGACGCAGCAACAAGACCGCTCGGCCTTCCGCGCGCCCCTGCTCGAGCCCCTGTGCACGTCCCCGCTCGAGGCCCTGCTCACGTCCCCGTTCGAGCCCCTGCTCACGTCCCCGTTCGAGCCCCTGCTGAAGCCCCTGCTCCAGGCCCCGCTGCCGGTGGCCCTCCGCCCACTCCGCATAGGTCTGGCCCATCTCTTGCTCCTCCTTCGGTTGGATGATCTGCTCCACGATGTCCTCACGTGCCTTCTCCGGCGCGCCCACCATACGCATCCGCTCGTCCGTCCAGTCCGCGAACGCCTGCCGCTCTGCAAGATAGTCCGGGCCGGCCCACTGCTCCGCCATGCTCTGGTGCACCGCCGGAAAGTTCGTCCACGGGTCCTCCTCCAGAGCCGCGACCCAGCCCAGCACGCTCTCCCTGGGAAGCAACCCTTGCGCCAGCGCCGACCGCAAGTCAAGCAGCCCGTAGCCGTGAGTGGTCGCCAGGCCGGCCACCGCCCGCGCCACGACCGGCGACGGCTCCTCCCGGCTGGCCAGCCCGGCCAGCGTCGTCTCGGCCGTCCACGGCCTCGTGCCGGTGTAGACGACGAACGACAACACGAGGGGCATGGTGCCGTCGGGGTTGCACTGCCGCTCGTGCGTGTGTAGCACCGTGTGGGCGGCCTCGCTGTAGCGCAGCGTCCTGAGGACCATGCCCGGATCGACGGAGGACTGGAACTCGAAGAGGAAGACGGCGGATCGACCGTCCTTGAACCGGACGCGCCACGCGCAGTCGCAGAGCCGGCGCCGCAGGTCGGGGCCCACGGTCTCGGTGGGGAAGGGATCGACGGCCAGCAGATCGAGCTGGTCGGCCCAGCACTTGGCCGCCAAGTCGCGGATGAGGGCCACGACGGCAGCCACGGTGTTGAAGAGGCGCTTGTAGCTCTGGTCGTGGCGGCGGCGTTCCGACTTGGTGAGAGAGGGCGGTTCGCTGGTGGAAGGGTCCATTGCGGCGGCTCCGTTGCGTCCGAGACGAGTGGCGCTTCGGAGGCGTCGCGGACGGAGTTCCCCCGAAGCTGGCCGGGACGGTCTCCGGCTCTGGCCCAAGGATCTCACCGTGCGTGCGCCATTTCCATGGCTGGATGGGACAGATTTTTTTTCGTCTCTCGCGGGCGGGCCCGGAGACCCCCGTGCGTCCTGTGAACAAGGCGGCTGAAGCCCCTCTCGCACCTGGACCGTGGAGGCAGGGGTGGGGCTACCGGCGGGGGCCGAGCAGGCGGCGGCGCTCCTTCCCGACCCGGCCGGGAAAAGGTCCGGCGGGGTGACGGTAGGCGACGATCGTGGCGTTGTCCTGGTGGGGCTTGGCCCGCGCCTTGATCGCCGCCAGCACCTCCCCGGCGACCTCGGCCATGGCGCGGTCCTCGCCGCAGCGCTCCTGCACTTCCTCGTGGGAGAGGGTCTCCAGGCCGTCGGTCGCGACGACGATCCGGTCGCCGGGCTCGAGCTGGACCGGCGGCGCCCCTTCGTCGATCATCTCGATGCGGCCGCCCATGACCGCCGAGTACAGCTGGTGGACCGGGGCGGTCTCGAACTCCTCCGGCGTCATCCGGCCCGCGCGCACCATCTCCTCGAACTCCGGGCGAGCCGAGTGGTCTTCGTTGAGACGCGCGATCGTCCCGCCGGAACCGCCGCGCAGGTGCAGGAGCATCGAGTCTCCCACGCTGACCCAGTGAGCCTTCCCGCTCTCGGTCACGGCGCACGCAACCAGCGTGCACCCCATTCCGAGGAGCTCCCGCCGGCTCCATCGGTCCTTTCCCACCGCATCGTTGGCTCCGTCCAGGGCGACTCGGAGGCGCTTCGCCAAGCCCCCTTCCCCGCCGTTCCCGCCGCGGTCCGCACCGGGGTCCCCGAAGGTCTTGAAGTAGCCTGCAACCGCTCGCCGGCTCGCTTCCGCGCCTCCGGCGTGTCCCCCCATCCCGTCTGCCACCACCACGAGGAGGGCGCATCCGTCGGTGTCGGCGGCGTCGAAGCTCGCCGCCATGTATTCGTCCTCCTGCCTCTCGCGGTCGCCGACGATCAGGCCGCCGCCGAGGAGTTCGCCGATCCTGGATTGGTCGTTTGCGTGCGGCATGACCTTTGGGCTGCCCTCCCAGGGCTTGAGCGCGGGCCGGCGACGCGGCCCGGAAGTGGACGGGACCGACGGGCGGCGCGCCAAGGCAGGCGAACGAACGCCCGAGGCCCGTCGTTCCCACCGCGGAGCGATCTGGCCAACTTTCGGAGACGAGCCTGCCGCCGGCAAGACCGGGCGGCGGCGCCGAACAACGCCGCGCGAGCTCTCCCATGCGACGATCACTGGAACCGATCTACGCCGACCACGCCGCCACCACGCCTCTGCGGCCGGAGGTCCGGGACGCCATGCGGCAGTGCGCCGACGAGAGCCTCGGGAACCCGTCGAGCGGACACGGCTGGGGGCGGCGGGCCAGGCGTCGGCTGGAAGACGCCCGGGAGTCGGCGGCCGAGTCCCTGGGCACGACGCCGGGCCGGGTGTTCTTCACTCGCGGCGGCACCGAGTCCGACAACTTGGCCGTGCTGGGGCGGGCTAGGCGCGCCCGGGCCGAGGGCGTCGCTTCTCCGCTGGTCGTCACGTCCTCGGTGGAGCACCCGGCGGTGTTCGAGGCGGCCCGTCAGGTGGTCGCGGAGGGAGGAAGGCACGTGGTGGTGGAGGTGGACGCGGGCGGGGAGCTCGACTGGGACGGCCTGCGCCGGGCGCTGGCGGAAGGGCCGGCGGTGGTCTCGTGCATGTGGGTGAACAACGAGACCGGGATGGCGCTGCCGGCGGCTCGGGCGGCGGCCGAGTGCCGAGCCCAGGGCGTGCCGTTCCACAGCGACGCGGTGCAGGCGGTGGGCAAGGTTGCCGTGTCGGTCGCCGAGGAGGCGGCGGGCGCGCCGTCGGCGGCCGCGCCGGACCTCCTCACCGTGACGGGCCACAAGATCCAAGGGCCCATGGGGGTGGGCGTGCTCGTCGCCAAGGACCCGGCGGCGCTCGCCCCGCTCCACGTGGGCGGCGGACAGGAAGGCGGGTTGCGGCCCGGAACCGAGGACGTGGTCGGGGCGGCGGGGCTGGCCGTGGCCCTGCGGCTGGCGGTGGCGGAGAGGCCGGCGGAGGCCGAGCGCCTGGGGGCGCTGCGGGACGAGGTGGAGGCGCGGCTTCTCGGCGGGGCGGAGGAGGAGGGGGTTCCGGCGCTGGAGGTCGCCTGCGCCGACGCTCCTCGGGCGCCGCACATCTCCGCGCTGCGGGTGCCCGGCGCCGATTCCGACACCCTCCTGGCGGCGCTGGACTCGGCGGGCGTCGCGGCGTCGGGGGGGTCGGCGTGCGCCAGCGGGGCGTCGGGGCCCAGCCGCGCGCTGGCGGCTCTCTACCCGGGCGACGAGGCGGCGTCCCTGCGCCTCAGCTTCGGCCGCTTGACGCGGCGCCGCCACGTGGGCCGCTTGGTGGAGGCGGTGGCGGAGGCCGTCGGGCGGGCCCGGGCGCTGGCCGAGCCGTGAGCGTCGCGGGCGGGGGGACGGTCGGCGCAGACCGCGCGGCAAGGGGCGTCGGGGGACGGCGGCAGCGCATTCTGGTCGCCATGTCGGGGGGAGTGGACTCGTCCGTGGCCGCGGCGGAGCTGGTGGAGGCCGGCCACGAGGTGGTCGGGGCCACCATGAAGACCTTCTGCTACAGCGGAACCCCCGAAGCGACCAAGACGTGCTGCGGCTTGGACGGGATACGGGACGCGCGACGGGTGGCCGACCAGCTGGGCGTCTCGCACTACGTCTTCGACGTGGAGGACGAGTTCACCCGAGACGTGATCGACGACTTCGTGGACGAGTACTCTCGGGGGCGAACGCCCAACCCCTGCGTCCGCTGCAACTCCAACACCAAGTTCCGCGACCTCTTCAGGCGCGGCCGAGCCCTGGGCTGCGACGGCGTGGCCTCGGGCCACTACGTCCGCCTGGACCGTTCGGGTGGAGAGCCCCGGCTGCTTCGCGGCCGCGACTCGGCCAAGGACCAGTCCTACTTCCTTTGGGGCCTGCCCGCCGAGCTGCTGGACAGGCTCCACTTCCCCGTCGGCGATCTGGAGAAGGCCGCCGTCCGGGAGCGCGCCCGGGCGCTGGGACTGGCCACCGCCGACAAGCCCGAGTCCCAGGAGATCTGCTTCGTCCCGACCGGGGACTACCGGGACCTGCTGCAGAAGCGGCTCCTGCCGACCCACCCCGCCCTCTCTCCCGGCCCGATGGTGGACTGGACCGGTCGCGTCGTGGGCCGCCACGACGGCTACTCGAGCTTCACCGTGGGACAGCGCAAGGGGATCGGCGGCGGAAGGCCCGAGCCTTGGTTCGTGCTGGAGATCCGGCCCGCCACGCGCGAGGTGGTGGTCGGTCCTCGGGCACTCCTCGACGTGCGCGCAATCGTGGTGCGGGAGCTGAACTGGCTGACGGCGCCCCCGTCCCCAGGGGCGCGGATTCGCGTTCAGGTGCGCTACCGGGCGCCCGCCCTGGCCTGCCGCGTGGAGTCGATGGGAGAAGGCGGCTTGGCGCTCGTGCTGGAGGAGCCGGCCCCGGCTGCGGCGCCGGGCCAGTCGAGCGTGCTCTTCGACGGAGACCGGGTGCTCGGCGGGGGGCGGATCGCCCACGCGGCCGTCGCGGCGTTGGCTCCCGACCCGGGGAGCGAGGCGGCCCCGGACGGCGTCGCAGCCGACCACGGGGAGGCCGTCGCTACCACTCCATCCCCGCCGAAGCGGCGAACTGCTTGATCCGGTCCTCCTGATCGACCGTCAGGGCATCGGGCACCTTCACCACGACTTCGACGAACTGGTCTCCGGTGCGTCCCTTCCCCCTGACGCCCTGTCCTCGGATGCGGAAGCGGGTCCCCGACTGCGTGCCCGGCGGCACGCGCAGAACGACGCGCCTCCCCGAGATCGTGTCCACCGATATCTTCGACCCCAGGATCGCCTGGGCCATGTTCACGCGCTTCTTGACGTGCACGTCCAGGCCCTCGCGGCGAAAGAGCTTGTGGGGCTCGACCTTGAAGGTGATGACCAGGTCCCCCGGCGCGCCCCCCTTCTCGCCCCTTTCCCCCTGGCCCGTCAGGCGCACCTTCGAGCCGGTCTCCACGCCCGGCGGCACGGCGACCTGAATCTTGCGGTTCTGGTGAACCTCTCCAGCGCCCGTGCACGCCTCGCACGGACGCGCGGCCTTCCGCCCCCGCCCCACGCAGGCGGGACAGGGGCGCTTGACGGCGAAGCCGCCCTGGCCGAAGGACACGCTGCCGGAGCCGCCGCACTCGTCGCAGCGCTTCCACTCGGTTCCCGGCGCGCCCCCCGTCCCTCTGCACGCCGCGCAGTCCTCGGTGATCGGCACCGAGAGGGACACCTTTCCGCCGGTGGCCGCCGTGAGGAAGTCCACTTCGACGCTGTACTCGACCCTGCGGCCCTTCTGGGGGCCCTTGGGCTTGGACGGCTGCCCCTTCTTCCCCCGGTCGAAGATCGAGGAGAAGATGTCGGAGAAGCCGCCCAATCCTCCCAGGTCCTCGAAGGAGAAGCCGCCGGCGGGAGTCGACGGCGCGGCGCCGCTCCGGGGCGCGCCCCGCACGCCGCCGAAGCCGAAGGTGCCCAGCTTCCGCATCTGGTCGTACTTCTTCCGCTTGGCCGGGTCGGAGAGAACCGCGTTCGCCTCGCCCACCTCCTTGAAGCGGTCCGCCGCCTTCGGACTGTTCCGGTTGGCGTCCGGGTGGTAGCGCTTCGCCAGCCGGCGGTACGCCTTCTTGATCTCGTCGGGGCCCGCCTTCTCGTCGACCCCGAGGATGGCGTAGTAGTCCTTGTCCGTTCTCGTCATCGTCCGCCCCGGTCCGCTAGCCCGCCTTGTAGACGCTGACCCGAGCCGGGCGCAGGAGCTGCCCCTTGAGGACGTAGCCCTTCTGGAAGACGCGCTCCACCACGTCGTCGTCTTCTTCGGAGTCGGCCGGCGCCCGCATCATCGCTTCCATGACGTTGGGGTCGAAGGGCTCGCCCTGCGGGTCCACCACCTCGACGCCGACCTCTTCCAGGATTCGGAAGAACTTGCGTTCCACGAGCGCTGCGCCTTCGAGGACGGCATCGGCGGCGGCGCTGGTCTCCGGCCCCAGTTCCGAAATGCGGAGCAGGTCGTCCATCGGATCGAGAAGACGGGACACGAGGTCGGCCTGGGCCCTCTCCCACCGCGTCCGCATCCGCTCGTCCGACCGCTTCCGGTAGTTGTCGAAGTCGGCGGCCAAGCGAAGGTGGCGGTCGCGCCACTGGTCCCGCTCCGCTCGGAGACGCGCCGCCTCGTCCGGCTCGCTGGGGTCGTGGGGGTCGGAGTCGTGGATGTGGGGGTCGGGGGCGTGGCGGTCGGGGGCGTGGATGTGGGGGTCGGAGTCGGGGGCGTGGGGGTCGGGGTCGGGGGTGTGGACCCCGGAATCGTGGGCGTGGATCTCGGCGGCGTCTGTTTCGGGCTCGGTGGCGGCGTGGGCGTGGATGTCGGGGCGGGCCGCGTCGTCGGGGGCAGCTGCGTCGGGGGCGGCAGCGTCGGCACAGGCAGCTGCGTCGGCGGGGGCGGCCGCGTCGGCACAGGCAGCTGCGTCGGCGGGGGCGGCCGCGTCGGCACAGGCAGCCGCGTCGTCGGAGGCGGAAGCGGCGGCGGGCCGGGCCTCGTCGGGGGCGGCAGCGCCGTCGGCTGCGGCTGCGTCTGCGTCGGCGGCCGGAGACGCCTCCGCTTCCCCGGCGGGAGCCGCACCCGGGTCGAAGAGGAGGCCGTCCGTGGTCGCATCTCGGGTCGTCTTCTTGCGTGCCATGTGCTGTTGGTCCCCGTCAGTCCTTTCGCGTGTCCCTGGGCGTCGGGCAGGTCACCTGACCCGCCAGGCGATGGCCTCGGCGGCCAGTCGCAGCGCCGCGGCGGCGCTCTTGTCGCGGATGATCTTGCGTCCGCCCTCGAAGTGCTCCAGGCGCGCCTCGCCCGTTCCGTCGGACTGGGCCACGGCGATCCACACCGTGCCGACGGGCTTTCCGGGACGCCCTCCGTCCGGCCCCGCGATCCCGGTGACGGAGAGGGCCAGGTCGGCGGAGAAGCGCCTGCAAGCCCCGAACGCCATCTGGAGAGCCACGATCTTGGAGACTGCCCCGTGCTCTTCGATGTCCTTCGGGTTCACGTCGAGCTGGCGAACCTTGGCCTCGTTGCCGTAGACGACCATCCCGCCGAGAAAGTGGGTGGAAGCGCCGGGCACGTCGGTGATCATCTTGGCGACCAAGCCGCCGGTGCAGCTCTCGGCCGTGGCCAGGCGCAGGCCCAGCGTTGCCGCCGATATGGCGAGATGCTCCACCAGGGCCTGGGCAGATCGGTAGCGGACGACTCCCCGGTCCACGGCTACGCCCGCCCCTGCACGAGGGCGCGGTAGCTCCAGAGGTAGTCCACCATGGAGTATACGGTCATGACCAGCGCGAACGTCAGCGTGACGGCGATCCAGCCGGCGTGGAACGTCCGCCACGACGACCAGAGCCCGCCGGACCAGCCCGCGTCGGCCCCGGTGCGGGCCAGGGGGTACCAGAGAAGGAGCCCGCCGACGAACAAGTTCTGGATCAGAGTCTTGCGCTTCCCCGACTTGCCGGCCGAGATCACGACGCCGCGCCTGGATGCCCAGCTGCGGAAGAGGGTGATCAGCACTTCGCGTCCGAACACCACCAAGAGCACCCAGAGGGGCAGCGCTCCCCAGACGGGCACCTGGTCCACCTCCCCGGGCCGCTGGGCGACCATGTAGAGGGGAATGAAGGTGCACGCCAGCAGCAGCTTGTCGGCCATCGGGTCGAGCAGCTTGCCCACGTCGGTGACCAGCCCGTGCTTGCGGGCCAGGTAGCCGTCCCACAAGTCCGACACCGCGGCCGCGACGAAGACCGCGAAGGCGGCGTAGCGGGCGCCGACCGACGACGAGAGGGCCAGCGCGAAGATCACCGGACACGCGGCGATCCGGGCCACGGTGATCGCGTTGGGGAGGTTCAAGCGTCGTCTTCCCTGCGCCGCAGCTCCGCCTCCATGCGGGTCAGGACGGCGTTCGCCTGTCCCCGAAGGATCGGCCGGGGCTCCCACGCGGCGAAATCCCGAAGCAGGGTGACAGCGTCGATGCTGGCGGGCTCGCCGGTCAGGTGGCGGATCGCGGCCAAGCGGCGGAACGCGTTGGGGCTGAAGAGGTCGCGGCGGTGCCGCTCGACCTGGTCGCGAAGAACGAGGGCCGCCACCGCGCCGGCGGCGCCGACGCCCAGCAGGAAGAGCGCCGTCCGCCTCCACCTGCCGCTCACGGTCCCCTCATCTCCTGCCGTCCCGCCAGCGCCTCGCCGATCGTGGTCCCGTCCACGTACTCCAGGTCGCTCCCCATGGGGATTCCTCGGGCCAAGCGGGTGACCCGCAGCGGGAAGGGACGCAGGAGGTTCTCCACGTAGACCGCGGTGGCTTCGCCCTCCACGCTCGCGTTGGTGGCGAGGATCACTTCCTCGGCCTCCTCCGAACCGCCCACCCTGCTCACCAGCCCGTCGATGTTGAGCTTCTCGGGACCCACGCCGTCGAGGGGCGACAGCCGGCCGCCCAGGACGTGGAAGACGCCTCGGTACATGCCGCTGCGATCGATGGCGCCCGCGTCGTAGGCCTCCTCGACCACGCAGATCACCTTGGAGTTCCGGGCGGGGTCCCGGCACACGCCGCAGGTTTCGTCGTCGCTGTAGCTTCCGCACACCCGGCAGGGCCTGACGCGGTCGGCCACTTCGGCGAGCGCGGAGGCCAGTCGACGCACGTCCGCCTTCGGCCCCTTGAGAAGATGGTACACCATTCGGGCCGAAGTCTTGGTCCCGATCCCCGGAAGCCGGCCGAACTCCTGGGCAAGGCTGTCGATCGACGACACGGCCGGCGCGTTCGGCCTAGAAGAGGTCGGAGAGCTGGCCGGGCAGCCCGCCCGCCGTGCGTCTGATCTGCTCTTCCGAGAACTTGCGGGCGCCGTTCTGGGCGGCGGCCACGGCGGCGACGATGAGGTCCTCGAGCATCTCCGGATCGGAGCGGTCGATGACGGCGGGGTCGATCTCGAGGCTCTTGAGGTCGCCCTTGCCGGACACCCGGGCGGTCACCATCCCGCCCCCGGAAGACGCCTCCAGAACCTGGGCGTCCAGCCCGTCCTGGAACTCCTGCATCCTTGCCTGCACGTGCTTCATGACCTGCTGGATGTTCGTCATTGCCCTTCTCGCTTGTTGGCTGGAACGTCACTCCGCCAGCTGAAGGTCCAGTTCAGCGACGGCTTGATCGAGGAACGGGGCGCGCTTGACCAAGGCCTCCATGCGGGACTTTCTGACGTGGTCCTGGGTCACCCTGGGCTTGCGGCCGCTTGGAGCGGGAGCCTCGCCCGCGTTGCCCCTGCGAACTTCGACGGGCCGGTCGCGGGCGCGCTCTCGGGGAGCGGCCGGCGGGAGGGCGGACTTCTGCGCCGGCGTCGAGCGAGGAGACCGGTCCCCGGGGGGCGCGCCGCCGAGCGCCTGGACGATCTCCTCGAGCTCGACGGTCCGGTCCAGGTAGCTCATGCGGAGCAGCAGCATCTCGATCAGGACGCGGGGCCGGCCGGTGCGGCGCAGGCTGCCCCCCGCCTCCAGCTCCGACGCCATCGCCAGCATCCGGACCAGGTCGCCCGGGGCGAAGGCCGCGGCGCGCTTCGCGAACGCCTTGCGGGTCTCGGTTCCCACGTCGCCTGCTTCCGCCTTCGGGTCCAGGGAGATGCGCAGCAGCATGCGGATGCGCTCCGCCAGCCCGTGATAGAACTCGACCAGGTCGTACCCGTCGTCCAGAAGCTCTTCCACGAAGTCGAAGACCGATCCGTGACGGCGCTCCGCGACCAAGTCGAAGAGCTCCAGGTAGCGCTGCTCGGCGACCACGCCCAGCACGCGCTCGACGGCTTCGGTGGAGACGTCGCTGTCCGACAGCGCCAGCACCTGGTCCAGCAGGGACAGGGCGTCGCGCATTCCGCCGTCGGCCTTGCGAGCGATCGCCCGCAGCGCGTCTCGCTCGTGGGAGATGCGTTCCCGGTCCAGGACCTCGGAGAGGCGGGCGACGATGTCGCCGGCCCCGATGCGCCTGAAGTCGAACCGCTGGCAGCGCGACAGGATCGGCGACGCGGTCTGCTGTATCTTCTGGGCCTCGGTCGTGGCGAAGACGAAGATCACCCGGGGAGGCGGCTCCTCCAGGATCTTGAGGAGGGCGTTCCACGCTTCGCGGGTGAGCATGTGGGCCTCGTCGAGGATGTAGACCTTGTGGCGGCCTTCCTCGGAAGGGGCGTACATGGCCCGCTCCCGCAGCTCCCGGGCGTCGTCCACGCCCCGGTTGGAGGCGGCGTCGATCTCCACCACGTCCAGCGACGTGTGGCCCCCCCAGATGCGGGCGCAGTTCTCGCACTCGCCGCAGGGCTCGCCGTCGGGCGCGCGCTCCGGGCAGTTGAGGGCCATGGCCAGGATTCTGGCCAGCGTGGTCTTGCCGACGCCCCGGGGGCCGCAGAAGAGGTAGGCGTGACCCACCCGGTTGCCCGAGAGGGCGTGCTTGAGGGTCTCGGAAACGTGTTCCTGAGTCGAGACGTCGCCGAAGCGGCGGGGCCGGTACTTTCGGGCGAGGGCGAGGTAGGACAAGGGCGCCGTCGTTGGCGGGCCGCCGCCGGGGGCCGCCGGCCGAGAAGGGGACGAGGCGCCCCAGGCTGGCCGCGACAACGTTCACCGCACTTACCGCTGCTGCCTGCGGGGCCCTGACGGAGTTCATGGGCTCCCGTTCCGCGGGCCTGGGGCGCGCTTAAAGGTAGCAGCAGCGGGGCGGGGGTCAATCCCCTGGGCGCCAGGCGTCGGGGAAGTGCTCGACTTGGGGCTCGGGACCGGTCAGGTCGATCGACACGGCGTCGAAGCGGTAGGTGGCGGCGCGCGGGCCGTGCTCGTGCATCCAGCGTCGGGCGGCGGTCTCCACTGCCCGGCGCTTTCGACGGCCGACCGGCGCCAGCGGCGGTCCGCCGGAGCGGGTGGTCCGAGTCTTCACCTCCACGAAGGCGACGGTGCGCCCCCTCGACGCCACCAAGTCGATCTCCTTGGGGCCGGCGCGGTAGTTGCGGGCGAGGACGGTCCACCCCTCGGCAACCAAGTGCTCGGCGGCCAGCTCTTCGCCGCGACGGCCGGTCTCGTGCTTGTCGGCTCGGCCCGGCGCTCCGGCGCGGGATCTCGTCACGTCCCGCGCCCGCCGCAGGCGGCCAGCGACCGGCCGATCGCCTCGGCGATTGGGCCGCACTGGGCCACCAGCTCGGCGAACTGCTGCGGATAGAGGCTTTGGGCGCCGTCGGAAAGGGCTGCGGGCGGGTCCGGGTGCACCTCGACGATCAGGCCGTCGGCGCCGGCGGCCACCGCGGCTCGGGCCATTGGGGTGACCTTGGTGCGGACGCCTGTGCCGTGGCTCGGGTCCGCGACGATGGGCAGGTGGGTGAGCGACTTGACCAGGGGAACGGCCGTCAGGTCGAGGAGGTTGCGGGTCTGGGTGTCGAAGCTGCGGACGCCCCGCTCGCAGAGGATCACGTTGGGGTTGCCGGCGCTCACCAAGTACTCGGCGGCCAGGAGGAGCTCGTTGATCGTGGCGGACATGCCGCGCTTGAGGAGCACGGGCTTCCCCGCCTTCCCCGCACGCTTGAGTAGGGGGTAGTTCTGCATGTTGCGGGCGCCGATCTGGACGATGTCGGCGTACTGCGCCACCAGCGCGACGCTCTCCGAGTCCACGGCTTCGGTGACGACGGCCAAGCCGGTCCGCTCTCGGGCCAGGGCCAGCAGCTCCAGTCCCTCTTCGCCCAGCCCCTGGAAGGAGTAGGGGGACGTGCGGGGCTTGAAGGCGCCGCCCCGCAGCACGCTGGCGCCGGCGTCGCGCACCTGGGCGGCGATCCCGAGGATCTGGTCCCGGCCCTCGACGGCGCACGGACCGGCCATGAGGACGACTTCGCGGCCTCCCAGGACCGCCCCGTTGCCCACGTCCACGAGCGTGTCCTCGTCCCGCCACTCCCGGGAGACCTGCTTGTAGGGCTTGCTGACCTTGATCACCTCGCGGACGCCGGGGAGTCCTTCGAGGCGGGCGGACTCCACCCGGCCGTCGTTGCCCACCAAGCCGATGGCGGTGCGCTGGCGTCCCGGAATGGGCTGGGCGCCGTAGCCCATCTCGCCGATGGCGTCGACGACGCGGTCGATCTCTTCGGGCGTGGCCCGGTGGTCCATCACGATCAGCATTGGAGTGCCTCGTTGGGCGTCTTGGGGGATGCGGCGTCGGCGGCCCCGAGCGGCGGCGCGCCCGGCTGGCCCAGGCGGAAGCGGTCGCCGTCCTCGGCGGCCACGGTCGCGCCTTCGTAGCCGGCGGCGCGGACCAGTCCGGGCGCCGCGCTGGGCTTCAGCGGCGGGTAGACATGGACGAGGACGAGCGTTCCCGGGCGGGCGGCGCCGGCCAGGGCGGCTGCGGAGCGCGGGGTGAGGTGTCCGGGTGCGGGCGGCGGGTCCCCGTACGCGCACTCGGCGACGAGGACGTCCACGTCCCGGAAGAACGGTCCCAGGGCGGGTTCGGGTCCCGTGTCGCCCGTGCAGCCCAGGGCCGCGCCGTCGAGTTCGGCGCGAACGGCCACCGAGTGGTCGGCGTGGGGCGTGGGGGCGAAGTGCAGCGCCAAGCCCGCCGGGCGGTCGGTCCAGCGGCCGTCCCGGGGGAGTTCGTGGTAGGCGACCCGGAAGCCGGGGTCGACGATGAAGTCGCCGTGGGCGGACCGCAGCGCCTTCGCGCGGTCGGCGAGGCCCGGCGGTCCCAGCACGTGGAGCGGTCGCTTCCTGGGAGTCGGGGACGCCGACTTGAGGGCGAAGAGGAGGTGGGGGAGGTCGCCGAAGTGGTCGGTGTGGTAGTGGCTGATCACGACGTGGGTCACGGCCCACCACGGCTTGCCGTGCCGGGCCAGGCCGTGAACGGCGCCGGGGCCGACGTCCAGCAGGACTCGCGTGCGGGCGCTGGCCGGGTCGGGCGCCGCCGCGTCGGCTCGCTCCGGGGCGGCGGCGGTCCGGTCGGGGGCGGCGCGGTCGGCGCCTTCCAGAAGGCAGCAGGGCGACGAGCGGGAGGCCGAAGGCACGAGGGTGCCGGAGCCGATCACGGTGAGGATGGGCGGGTTCCCGGGCGCGGCCCTCCGGCGCCGTCGGCTCCCAGCCCCAGGGCCGCGTGCCGGCGGACCGCTTCCACGCCGTCCTTCCCCGGCACGGCGATGTCCAGAAGGCTCCTGATCTCCCCCCGTCATCCGTCTTGTCGCCCTCTGGTCCGTCGGAACCCGGGGAACCCGGCAAGGAACTCCCCCGATACCTGAAGAAACATCGGCGCGCCGGGCGCGGTCAACCCGCTCGCGCAGCCGCGGGACACCTCACCGGGAACCTTGGCCGCCGACCGGAGTAGCAAGAAGTACGGGCACAAGCGGACCGGGCCGACCCCGGCCCCCGGGACCAACCGAAGGGGCGGCGGCCCAAGACGCCGCCCGCACCGGAAACGCAACATGAAAGGCACCAAGCAGTTCCTCATCGCGGCCGCCCTGGCAAGCGCAGCGCCACCGTCCCCCACGTTGGCCGCCCAGGTCCCCGACTCGGGGGCTTGGGCGGTCCGAACCGTCGACCGGCCCAGCGGCGAGCCGGTGAGCGGCGTGCTCGTGGACTTCCCGGCACACGGCGCGAGCGGGGTCACCAACGACCGAGGGCTCGTGGATGGACACGGAGTGGACGCCACCGTCCGAGTGGTCGCCCGGCGGCTTGGGTACGCCGACTTGGACACGCTCGTCGCCGTCCCGAAGCCGGGTGGTGTCGTCGTGCTAGCCCTCGAGCGCTCCGCCGTCGAGCTGGCGCCGCTGACCGTCAAGGCCGAGCGCCGCATGACGTCCATCGAGCTGCATCGGCTCGTCTTCGACCGGGAGGTTGCCGTCGGGGCCGTCGGGATGACCCAGGCCGAGATCAAGGCCGTGCCGCCGATGGTCGAGACGGACGTGCTGCGCAGCCTGCAAGCGCTCGCGGGCGTTTCCAGCGTCAACGACTACTCCGGCGAGCTCTTCGTGCGGGGCGGCGGCAGCGACCAGGTCGCCGTGCTGATCGACGGGGCGCCGGTCTTCGCGCCGTACCACATGTTCGGACTCTTTGGAGCGTTCAACGCCGACGCCGTCGAATCCACCGAGTTCTTTCGGGGCTCGATCCCGGCCCGCTACGGCGGCGCGTTGTCCGGCGTGGTGGCGGCTCGCCAGAAGACGGGGAGCGCCGACGGAACCCACTTCGCCGGCGGCGTCAGCCTGCTGGGCGTCCGGTTCGCCGCCGACGGGAGCGCGCCGTGGGGAGGACTCCGCTGGCTGGCCGCCGGCCGCAAGGCGTCGGTGGACGTCGCGCAGATCAACGTTCCCTACTCGTTCCACGACCTGAACTTCTCCCTTGAAGCATTCCCTGCGGACGTGCATCGTCTGCGCCTCTCGGTGTTCGCGTCCGACGACGAGTTCGACTGGGGGCTCAGCAACCGCACGTCGTTCACCTCCGACTGGGCGAACTTGGCGACTTCGGCCACTTGGTCGTGGGTGCCGGATCACCGGCTGTCCGGCGAAGTCACGGCCTACCACAGCCGCTACGACGGCGAGCGGACGACCGGGGGCACCTCGTTCTCGCCGGTGACGACCAACCGCATCTCGGCAACGGGGTTCCGTGCCGGGCTTACCCTTCGGGGCGACCAGATCGGCGGGCGAGCCGGCGTCGCCGCGGAGGCCGGCCCGGTCGCGCTTCGGAGCGCCGGGGGACCGGGCGGCTACGTGGACGGCGACATCTCCGCCTCGTACCAGCACCTCTCCGCGTTCGCCGAGATGGAGGCATGGGCCGGTCCGGTCAGGATCGCGCCCGGGGTCCGGGCGGGGAGCGAGCGGCGGGCGGGGCGCAACTTCCTCGAGCCGCGGTTGTCGGTCCGGCTGCGCACCTCCGCCTTCGCGGTGAGCGCCAGCGTGGACCGGACGTACCAGTTCCTGTCGGTGCTGCGGGACGCCGTCGCCTTGGAGCCGGGCGCTCCCATGTGGTTCCTTCACGGTCGGGAAGCGCCGGCCTCGGCCTCCGACGGCGCGAGCGTGTCGGTGGACACTTGGCGGGGCGAGGAGTGGACGGCCTCGGTGGCGGGCTGGACCAGGCGGTTCCGAGCGGCGCCCTACTGGCGTCCCGTCCTGACGCGGGACCCGTCGGGCGTCGCATACCAGGACGGCAGGGCGCGCGGCCTCGAAGTCATGGTGCAGAGGCACTCGGGCCGGGTGCGCGGCTGGATGTCGTATCAATGGGCGCGGGCGGCGTTCGACGCCGCCGACGGATCGGAGTACGCGCCCCAGTGGGACCGCCGTCACGAACTCGACGCGGTGCTGGCCGCAGATGCGCCGGGCGGCGTCGAAGTGTCGCTGCGGGCCACGGTAGGCACCGGCGCCCCGTTCTGGTTCCCGGCGGGTTCGTACGATGCGCTTCGCTTCGGGTCCACTCAGCGAGCGCGAGGACGAGAGCTCGGAGGCGGAAGCTACATGAGCTACCTCGACCAGCTGATCATTTGGTCCGACACCCAAGGCCGGCTTCCGCTCTACGCTCGCCTGGACCTTTCGGCGCGTCGCGCCTTCCGCTGGGGTTCGTGGGACGTGATTCCCTACCTCGCAGTCGTCAACGCCGGCAACCGCGAGAACGTCTTGCGGTACGACTTCGTGGGTGTTCGCGACGACGGAGGAGGGCCGCACCAAGCGTTCCAGCACGGCAGGCAGATGCCGCTCTTCCCTTCCATCGGAATCGACTTTCGGTTCTAGAAAGCGAGGCGAACCCATGTTCTTGTCCACACCGACGAAGACGCTGCTTCGTCTTGCGGCCGTCGCCGGGATCGTGGGCGGGTGCGGCGACGCAACCGGCCCCGGCGAGTACCCCGATGCGCTGAGCGACGGGCTGATCCTCTTCGCCGTCCTCAACGCCGACTCCACCCGCCATCTGGTCGAAGTGGCAGCGGTCGACCACTACTCGCGCCCGACGCTCTCGGGCGTGCGAGCGACGATCCACCAGCGCAACCGCGGCCCCGACGGACCGCAGTGGAGCCTCGTCGCCGAGTGGGACAGCGCGCGGGCCGCCGCCCGAGGCGCGTCTCTGACCGACAGAGACCAGTGCTGGAGCGCCAGCGACCTCGGGCAGCCGCGGATGCGGGCCACATGGACCATCGTCCCGGCAGAGCACAAGTACTGCCTGGCCCCGGAGGCCCGCCTGGAGCCGGGCGCCACCTACCGTGTCGAGGCCACGGCGGACGGTCGGGCAGGCGCGTCGGGCGAAACGACGGTGGTAGGCGACTTCGAAGTCCAAAGTGCGGCCATCTCCGGAAGCCAGGGGACGTACGCGCTGTCCGCCGACTGGGCCCCAAGCATGTCGGCCCACCGCTACTTCGTGGGCATCAGGCTGCGCACCACCTTCTGCTCGAACTGCAACGAGCCGTGGTACAGCGTCGTCGACGGGCTGCACTTCGCGGGCGACGTGCCCGACCTGGCCGTCGACAGCGCAGGACGGGACCCGATGCTGGACGTGGCGGCGGTCGACCGGCACCTGCACGACTACCTCACCACGGGTCACCGAGGCATCCTGCACGCCGTCCACCCCGCCCAGAACGTGCGGAACGGCTACGGGGTCGTCGGGTCGGCCAGGTTCCGCAGCCGCCGGCTCGTGGTCTCCGGCGGCTCGTCGCCGGGACCGCCGTGATCAGCCGGCGGCGGCGCCCGCCTGGTCTTGCGGCTGCTCCAGGCGGACGCCGACGATCGACGACACGCCCGGCTCCTCCATCGTCACGCCGTATATCCAGTCCGCCGCCTCGATGGTGCGGGGGTTGTGGGTGATCACCACGAACTGGGTGCGGGCCTTGAAGCCCTGGAGGAGGCGGATGAAGCGGCCGATGTTGGACTCGTCCAGGGGCGCGTCCACTTCGTCCAGCACGCACAAGGGGCTGGGCTTGACCAAGTAGATGCCGAAGAGGAGGGAAAGGGCGGTGAGGGCCCTCTCGCCGCCGGAGAGCAGGTCGATCCGCTGGGTGCGCTTGCCCCGCGGGGCCGCATGGATCTCCACCGGGGACTCGAGGGGGTTCTCCGGGTCCGCCAGCCAAAGGCTCGCCTCGCCGCCGCTGAAGAGGTGCCGGAAGGTGTCCTGGAAGTTCTTTCGGATCGCCTCGAAGCTGGTCATGAAGAGCTCCGTGGCGGTGGCGTTGATCCGTCGGATCGCCGCGCGGAGGTCGTCCCTGGCTGCCGCCAGGTCCTCCTGCTGCTGGGAGAGGAACTCCAGGCGAGCACTCTCTTCGGCGTGCTCCTCGACCGCCAGCATGTTCACCGGACCGATCTTGGCCAAGCGCTCGACGATCTCGGCAAGCTCGGCGCGCAGGTCGTCCGCGGCGCCCTCCACCGGCTCCGCTTCCTCGAGGAGCGCTTCCAGCGGGCGGCCCCACTCCCCTTCCAGCCGCTCCCGGACCCGCTCCGCCCGGTTGCGGGCGTCCTGGCGCTCCAGCTCCAGCCGGTGCCCCGCGTCGGCGGCCTCCCGCTCGGCCTGGCGGATCGTCCGCACCCGGCGCTCGGCCTCCATGACGGCCTCCGACGCCTCGCGCAGCGCTTCGTCGCGCTCGGCCAGCACGCCCTTGGCCTGGTCGCGTTCCCGAAAGAGCCGCTCCGCCCGCTCCCCGCCCTGCCGGCTGGACCGGCGCGCCGCCTCCAGCTCGTCGGCCAGCCGCGCCGACTCGCGGCCGAGCTCGGCCGTCCCCGAGGCGGCCTGCTCCATCGCCTGGGAAACGTCGGACACCCGGCCCCGCAGACGCTCGACCTGGCTCTCCAGGCGCGCAGCCCGGATCGCCGCCTCCGACTCGGCGTCGCGGGCCTGCTCCCACTCGGCGTCCACGGCGACGAGGGCGGTCCGGCGCTCGTCCACGCGCACCGCGAGATCGCTCTCTTCCTGGACGAGGCGGGCGCCTTCCGCCTCCGCCTCGCGCTCCCGGGCGGCGGCCTTCTCCCGGGCCGCCTTGGTCCCGGCCAGCTGACGGGCGAGCTCCTCCTGACGGCGGTCCAGGCGACGGTGGCGGTCGGTGTGGGCCGCGGCTTCCGAGTCGGCGGCGCGGGCCTCGTCCCGGGCCTCGAGGAGGCGCTCCGAAGCGGTGTCGGTCTCGGACTCGCAGCGGGCGTGGTCCTCCTCGAGGGCCGCCCGCGCCGACCGCGCATCCTCCAGCTCCCGACGCGCCGCCTCCCGGTCGGTCTCCAGCGACTCGATCCGATCTCGGCGCTCAAGGGCACCCGCGTCGCCGGCGGCCCGGCCGGGAAGCAGATGGACGGTGCCGAGGGAGTCGGCCCACCTGCGGGCGGCGACGGTCCCTTCCGCGACGCCGGACACGTCCGCGCCGGACACGTCCACGCCGCCCAGCAGCGCCCGAACCCAGGGGGCGCCCTCGCCGTAGGCCGAGACCCCGGCGGGAAGCGCGCCCCGCGGCCGAGGGGCTGCGTCCAGGGGCAGAAGCGCAAGAGGGGCCTGGGCCACGGCGCCGGAGCAGTACCACTCCTCCAGCCGTTCGACGGCGCCCCCGTTCCGCACCACCAGAGCCGAGCCGAAGCGGCCCAGGGCGTCGTCCACGACCCGCGCGGAAGCGCCGGCGACCCGCACGAAGTCGGGCAACGCCCCGGCGACCAGCTCGGGGAAGGCCCCCCGGGCGGCCGCGGCCAGCGCTTCCGTTCCCTCGCCGGCCTCCACCGCCCGCCGAAGGGCGGCGAGCTCGGCGTCCAGGGCGGAAAGCCCGGCTTCCGCGTTCCGCTCCCGCTCCCGCGCCCGGCGCAGCTCTTCCCGGAGCAGCTCCAGCCGCCGCCGACTGCCGTCGAACTCCCGGGAGGCCTTGGTCGCCTTGGCCGCCGCCTCGGTCGTGCGCACCGAGAAGAGGTCGCCCTGGCTCCGAAGCTCCTTCAAGGCCCCCGCGCCCTCCCGGGCGTCGCGGGCCAGCCGCTCGAGTCGCCGCCCCAGCTCTTCCTCCTGGATGCGCGCCGCCGTCCGGTTCCCCTCCGCCCGGGCGATCCGCGTGGAGACGGCGCGGACGCGCTCCTCCAGCTCGCGAAGCTCGCGCCGGGCGGCGTCGAGTCGCCCGCGAACCTGGGCCACCTTGTTGCTGCGATCCTTTAGGTCGGACTGCACAACTTCAAGCGCAGATTGACTTTGCGCCTGTTCTTCCGAGTATCCGGCCAGCTCGTCCTGGGAACGCACGCGGAGCTTGGCCAGCCGCTCCTGCTCCGTCGCGACCTGCTCCGCCCGGCGTTCGGCGGCGGCGATCCGCTCCCGGGCCACCGCCACCTCCGTCTCCACGCCCGCCAGCTCGGTCCGCACGGCGTCGAACCGTCCGGCGGCCTCCACTCGCCCCTTCTCCGAGTCGATCTGCGCCAGTCGAGCCTTCTCCAGGTCGGCCTCGGCCGCTCCCAGGCGGGCCGCAACCCCCGCGCCCTCCTCGCGTCCGCTCTCGAGCAGCCCGTCCAGCTCGGCCAAGCGCGCGTCGAGAAGCTCCAAGTCGATCCTCACCACGGCCGCCTCGACGCCCAGGCGCCGGGCGCGCAGCTCCTGCCACCGCTGGGCCTTCCCCTTCTGGCGGGCCAACGAGCGCACCTTGGTGCGGACCTCGGCGATCACGTCCTCGACCCGCTGAAGGTCCACCTCGGAGGTCTCCAGCCGGCGCAGGGCCGCGCGACGCCGGTCCTTGTACTTCCCGATTCCCGCCGCCTCCTCGAAGAGGGAGCGGCGCTCGTCGGTGCGCTCCGAGAGGATCGCGTCGATCATCTTGATCTCGATCACCGCGTAGGCGTTGGCGCCGAGCCCCGTGTCCCGGCAGAGGTCGACGATGTCGCGCAGGCGGCAGGCGGTCCGGTTGAGGGTGTAGTCGCTTCCCCCGTCCCGGTAGACGGTCCGCCCGATCTCCACTTCCTCGAAGGGGGTGGGCAGCACGCCGTCCTCGTTGGAGACGGCCATGGCGACGGAGGCCCGGTTCACCGGCTTGCGGGACGCGGCGCCCTGGAAGATCACCTCCTCCATCTTCGCTCCCCGGATGGCGGAGGGGCGCTGCTCTCCCAGCACCCAGCGGATGGCGTCGCCGATGTTGGACTTGCCGCAGCCGTTGGGTCCCACCACGGCGGTGATCCCGTCGTGGAACTCGATGCGGGTGGAGTCGGGGAAGGACTTGAAGCCGTGGACGCGGAGGGAACGCAGCTTCATGGGGCCGCTTGGCCGCCGGGCGGCCGTGGACCAGGGACGGGAGCCTCCGAGTGGTCGGCGTCGGCGGAAGGCGGGGGCTCGTCCATGGGCAGCGCCGTGGCGTCGCCCCAGAGGGCCTCCAGCCTGTAGAACTCCCGCACCGGCGCGTGGAAGACGTGGACCACGTAGTCGATGTAGTCGAGGAGGATCCACCGCCCGTCGTCCTTGCCTTCCACATGGTCGGGACGGACGCCGGCCGCCTTCGCGGAGTCGAGCACGTGGTCGGCGATGGCCTTTACCTGCACGTCGGAACGACCGCTGGCGATCACGAAGAAGTCGGTGGCCGACGAGAGTTCGCGCAAGTCCAGGACCACGACCTCTTCCGCCTTCCTGTCGAGGGCGCAGCGAACCGCGGCCCGGACCTCGGCGGGCACGCGTTCGGAGGCGGTCAAACCTGCTCGGCCTCCACGACGACGCGCACTTCCACTTCCACCTCCGAGCCCAGCCGGAGGGCGACGCGGTACTCGCCCACGGCCTTGATCGGTTCGTCCAGGGCCACGTGCCGCGGATCCACCTCGAAGTCGGTTCCGGACCGCGTCGCCTCTTCGGCGATCTCCCGCCGGCCGACGGAGCCGAAGAGCCTGCCTTCCTCGCTGGCCCGGGCTTGGACGGCGAACGTCTTCCCCTCCAGCTGGGAGGCGCGGCGCCGCGCCTCGAGGTAGTCCCGGCGCGCCCGCTCGTCCTGCCGGCGGCGCTCTTCCTCGATCATCTTGACGGCTGCTTCGGTGGCCCGGTAGGCCAGCCCCTTCGGGATGAGGTAGTTGCGGGCGTACCCGGGCTTCACGTTCACGACCTGGCCGGTCGAGCCCAGGTGGTCCACGTCCTCGCGCAGGATGAGTCTCATGTCAGGCCCCGTGATCCTTCATGTACGGGATCAGCGCCAGGTATCGGGCCCGCTTGATCGCCGCGCCCAGGCGGCGCTGGAAGCGGGCGGTCACCTTGGTGGTGCGCTTCGGGAGGATCCTGCCCTGCTCCGTCAGGAAGCGGGACAAGGTGGTCACGTCCTTGTAGTTGAGGAGGACGATGGGCGGCCCTTCGTGGCGACGGCGACGGCCTCGGGCGCCGGCGAACTCGGGAGGGCCGGAGCGGGGCGGCGGCGCCTCGGCGGCCTCTTCCGCCCCGTCCGATTCGCCGGCTTGCTCGCCTTCGGAGCCGCCCGCGTCCCCACGGGCGGCGGCGGGAGTCCCCTGGGCGGCGGCCGCGGCCTGGCGGACGACGGCATCGCCTTCGTCGGCGCTCTCCGCCTCCTGGCGGGCGCTGCGGGCCTCGTCGGCGTGGTCGCTCGGGGCGTCCTTGGCGGGCGCTCCCGCAGGCGCCTGTCCCTCGGCTGCTTCGGGGCCCCGGTCCCCGCCTTCGTCCTGCGCGACCGTCGGAGGATCCGCCAGGACGGAAGCCCCCGACGTGGGCTGGCCCTCGTTCGCGACGATCAGGTGCCTCACCGTCTCCTCGTCCAGGCGCAGCAGCCGCTCCAGCTCGGGAAGAGAGGTCGGGTCGGCTTCCACGTGGACGACGGCGTAGTAGGCGGTCGTCCTCTTGCCGATGGGGTAGGCCAGCTGGCGGAGGCCCCAGTGGTCCACGGCGGAGACCTCGCCGTCCAGCGCGGCGTGGAAGGTCTCCAGCTTGGCGTCCACGGCGCTCCGCTCCAGGCCGGCGTCCAGAATGTAGACGATCTCGTATGCTCGCATTTTCGCGGGAAGCTCCCTCGGACCGCGGTGGGTTGGCGGGCTCCGCCGTTCCCGGACGGAGCGGGCAAAGCTGCTGGCGAAAGATAGCGCGGACGAAGCCGGGAGCGGAAGGGGCGGTGTCGTACCAATTTAGAAATGTCCGGTCTTACCAAGATAGAAATGTCCTCTTTCGGGCGATGTTCGGCGGGAGTCGAACTCGTGCCCGGGAGAGGAGCGAATGGAGTTGAGCTTGAAGGAGCGGGACCGGATCTCGGTGTTGAGGCAGGTGAGCGAAGGCGTGCTGGCGGCGGCCGACGGCGCGGCGCGCTTCGGGGTGACGGAGCGTCACTTCCGGCGCGTGCGCCGCCGGTTCGAGGCGGCGGGCGACGAGGTGGTCGTGCACGGGCTCCGGGGTCGGAGGTCGAACCGGTCGCTGCCGTCGGAGACGCGGGAGCAGGTGCTGGTCATGGCCAGGGACCCCGACTACGCCGACTTCGGCGCCACGTTTCTGGCGGAGCACGTCGAGCGGGAGCTGGGCGTGCGCGTCAGCGCGGAGACGCTGCGGGCATGGCGGAAGGGCGCGGGCTTGTGGCAGCGCAAGCGCAAGCGGGCGAAGCACCGGCGCCGACGGCCGCGTCGCGCCGCGCGGGGCGAGCTGCTCCAGTGGGACAGCTCGGTTCACGCCTGGCTTGAAGACCGGGGGCCGCCCGACCTCGTGCTGATCGCGCTGCACGACGACGCGACGAGCGGGTTCATGCACGGTCGCTTCGTCGAGCGCGACACGGGCGCCGCGAATCGGCGAGCGATCGTCGAGTGCCTCGAACGCCACGGCCGTCCGAGGGCGGTGTACGTGGACCACGCGGGCCACTTCGGGCAGCGCCTCGGCCCGGAGGGCAAGCGGACCCGGACGATCATCGGCACGGCGCTGGAGAAGCTGGGCGTCGAGGTGGTCCTGGCGAACTCGCCGCAGGCGAAGGGCCGGGTCGAGCGGACGTTCGGCACGGCGCAGGACCGGCTGGTCAAAGAGATGCGCTTGGCGCGAGTCACCACGCTCGAGGCGGCGAACCGCTACTTGGAGGAGCGGTGGGTTCCGTTCTGGAACGAACGCTTCACGGTGGCGCCGGCCGATCCCCTCGACGCCCATCGCCCGCTGCCTCAGGACATCGATCTGGAAGCCCTCTTCGCCGAGACGGACACGCGGGTCGTGGCCCGCGACTTCACCGTGCGCTTCGAGAACCGCTTCTGGCAGGTCACGGCCCGCGACGCCGAGGCGGCCGGCGTCGCGCCGGGCTCCCCCGTCGTCGTCGAACGGCGCCTCTCGGGCGAGCTGCGCTTCCGGCATCGCGGCTGCTACCTGACGCCCAAGGCCTTGGGGGCGGTCCGGTCGGCGACGCCCAAGCCGGCGCCGGCGCCCGCGACGGCCAAGCCCAGGCCCAAGCCGCCGAAGCCGGGAAGGGATCACCCGTGGCGCAAGCACTTCAGCGCCAGCGTGGCCCAGGCCGTGGCCAAGCGGGAACACCGCGCCGCCCACTCCAACGGGACCGGTCCCGAGCGGTGCAGGACCTCGTCCTGAGCCTGCAGGCGGGGACGGCAGCTCGCACTCCCCTTCCCGCAAAGGTCGGACGCGACCGCAGTGTCGGCATCCGTGCCTCCGAGGCTTGCCGGCGCTGCGCAGGTCGCTCGGCGCACCACGACCGTCCGAGCTGGCAGGCTCAGTGCGAACTGCGAGCCATCGGGGCAGCAGTGTCCGGACCCGTCCGCGTTGGCGTCCACCCGGCCAGAGCTTGGCCACGGCGACGACCTCGACTCGCCCGGCCGCCACTGGCCTTGAAGCGCCTGGAACAGGGCGCCCGGCGCCGTCCAGCCCAGGCTTGCTGGATCCGCGTGTCCTGCGCCCGACACCTGGCCCCCGGCCTCAGGAAGAACCCACCGTCCACACCATCAGGGGGGACATTTCTACTTTGGCCAACTACCGGACATTTCTACTTTGGCTTGACAGGGAGCGGAAGGGGCGGGCTTGCTTCTGGCGCAGGAGGCCCGCCTTTTGTACGATAGGGCCTTGCGGGCGGTCCTCCGGGGTCGGCCGCGCGACCGTTGCGCCGAGCCGGGGAGAGGTCGGCGGCGGCCCACGAAACGAAAGGGCGCGTTCCCTTAAATGGACTTCACATCCTAAATGGACTTCACATTCGCCGGCGCTTCGCGAAGCGACACCTTCGGCTGGTTCGCCGAGGGGTTGCGGAGGGTGATGGAATCGCAGGGCCATCGCTACATCGACGAAGCGTCCGACGCCAAGCTCGTCGTCAACTTCTTTCCCAGGAACGAGCCTCGGCCGGTGCGCCGCCACGCCCAGTCGGTCTTCGTGTGCGCCGTCACCGAGTTTCCCGACCCCTTCACGGACCCGATCCCGCAAGGCTACCCCACGCTGATCCGGGCGCTGGCGAACTTGGCCGTGGGACTGGTGCCGGGCCCCCACGGCGACCCGGACGTCCACTTCGTCACTTTGGAGCAGGGGCACTACATCGTCTCGGGCAACGCCAACCGCGCCCACTACTTCGACAAGGTGTACGACCGGATTCATCCCCTGGCGTCGTCCACCCTGGTCATCGAGAACTTCTTCGAGCCCGACCTGCCCAGGGAGCTGTGGGAGGGCGACGAGATCACCGAGTCGATCTACCGGGCCGGCAAGAAGCTGGACGGCCTGGACCTGCTGCCGGCCCCCTTCCCCATGGACAAGCTCCTGCCGGAGAGGGACTTCCGTCACGTGAAGCGGCTCTTCGGGATCGGCGGCCTCTCGTACGGCAACGTGTCGGCGCGCTTCGACGACGACTGGTTCTGGATGAGCGCCAGCGGGGTGGACAAGTCCAACCTGCGCGAGATCGGCGCCCACATCCTGATGGTGAAGGACTACGACCCGGAGCGGAACGGGATGCGGGTCGGCCACCCCCCCGGCGTGGAGCCCCGGCGGGTGTCGGTGGACGCGATCGAGCATTGGATGATCTACCGGGAGCACCCCACGGTCGGGGCGATCCTTCACGTCCACGGCTGGATGGACGGCATCCCGTCCACCGAGTTCAACTTCCCCTGCGGGACCCGGGAGCTGGGCCAGGCGGTGGCGGACCTGGTGCGGGACGCCGACGACCCCGCCCGCTGCGTGGTCGGACTCAAGAACCACGGCCTGACGATCACGGGAACAAGCCTGGACGAGATCTTCGAGCGGATCGACGGGCAGATCCTGCCGACGGTGCCGATGGCGTAGGCGGTCGACCCCGAGCCTACGTGCTTCTCGAAGCGACCATGGCCAGCACTCGCCGGACCGGGCGCGGCTGAAACCATCTTGAACCGCGTCTACGCGGTCGATCAGGCGGTCGCGGCTCCCGGCTCCATGACGGCCGCCTGCACCGCCGGGACCAGCGCCAAGTACCTGCCGTAGGCCCAGCGGGCGTCTTCCAGCTTCAGCCGCTCGGTGTTGGTGTGGGCGTGGCGCTCCAGGCCGGGGGCGAAGCCGATGGTGGGAATGCCGCGCACGCCGCAGGTCCAGCCGCCGTCGGTGGCGAAGGTCCAGGGGCGGACTCGGGCCGGGCGACTGCTCCCGCCCGCCTGCGCGCTTCGCGTTCCCACGGCGCGAGCCGCGGCCTGCACCACCGGATGGGCCGGGTCCATGAGGAAGCCTGGGCTCAGTATGCTCCGTTCCTCCTCCATGCCGGTGTACGCCCGCTGCCGCTCGGTGGCGAGGCGGAACTCCGCTGCGCCCCACTCCCCGACCGCGCCCGCTTCTCCGGCGGCGTCCAGCCTGGGCTGCACCGCCTCGCGCACTCGCGCCAGCAGGCTCTCCTTCGTGTCCGACGGCAGGATGCGCCAGTCCAGGGTCACGGTGACCCGGTCCGGGATCACGTTGAGGCTGGCGGGGGTCGCGTGGATTCCGGTGGCTGCCACCGAGGCCGAGCCCAGAACCGGGTCCTCGTCCTGGCGCCGGGCCAAGTCGCCCACGCCGGCCAGAACCGCCGGGAGGGCGTCCAGGGCGTTCCTGGCCCGCTCGGGCGCCGAGGCGTGGCCTGCCAGGCCCCGCACCGTGATCTCGATCTCCGCCCTGCCCCGGTGGCCGATCGCGATGTCGCCGTTGGTGGATTCGCCGATGATCACCGCAGCCGGCCGCACTCCACCGTCGCGGCGGGTCAGGTGGTCCATGCCCCAGCCGCCGCGCTCCTCGAAGACGGGGTGCGCCACGATCACGTCGCCGGCCGCCTTGCCCTTCATGGCCGCGCCCACATGGGTCTGGAGCGCCAGAGGCCCCTTGATGTCCATGGCGCCCCGTCCGTGAAGGCAGCCGTCGGCGATCACGCCGTCGAAGGGCGGGTGCTCCCACTCGTCCAGGTCGCCGGCCGACACCATGTCCAGGTGGGCGCTGAGCATGACCGACGGCCCGTCGCCGCCCTTGATCAAGCCCACCACGCTGCCCAGCTCGTCGGTCCACACCTCGTCGTAGCCCAGCGCCTCCATCTCGGCCACGACGCGCCGCACCAGCTCTCTCTCCTCGCCGGGAAGCGACGGGATGCGGATCAGGTCCTGGGCGAAGGCGACGGCCGAGTCGAAGGAGGGGGCGCCGCGACGCGCGCGCCTCACGCCAGGAACCACGGCGCCAGCACGAGCGACACGACGCTCATCAGCTTGATCAGGATGTTGAGCGACGGGCCGGAGGTGTCCTTGAAGGGGTCGCCCACGGTGTCGCCCACGACCGCGGCCTTGTGGGGGTCGGAGCCCTTGCCGCCGTGGGCGCCGCCCTCAATGTACTTCTTGGCGTTGTCCCACGCGCCCCCGGCGTTCGCCATGAAGAGCGCCATCAGCACGCCCGTCACCGTCGCGCCCGCCAGCAGTCCTCCCAGAGCCTCGACCCCCAGGAAGCGGCCGACGACGACCGGCGCCAGCACCGCGGTCACGCCGGGCAGGAGCATCTCGCGGAGGGCGGCCCGCGTGGAGATGTCCACGCAGCGGGCCGAGTCGGGCTTGGCGGAGCCGTCCATCAGCCCGGGGATCTCCCGGAACTGGCGCCGCACCTCGTCCACCATCCCGGCCGCGGCCCGGCCCACCGCCGTCATGGTGAAGGCCGCCACCAGGAAGGGCAGCATGCCGCCGATGAAGAGGCCGACCACCACCAGCGGACTGGTCAGGTCGATCCCCGTCTCCTGCAGCCCCACGTTGGAGGCGTAGGCCGAGAAGAGCGCCAGGGCGGTCAGGGCCGCGGAGCCGATGGCGAAGCCCTTGCCGATGGCGGCGGTCGTGTTGCCGATGGCGTCCAGCGAGTCCGTGACCTTGCGGGTCTCGGGTCCCAGGCCGGCCATCTCGCTGATCCCGCCGGCGTTGTCGGCGACGGGGCCGTAGGCGTCCACCGACATGGTGGCGCCCACCGTCGCCAGCATTCCCACGGCTGCGATGCCGATGCCGTAGAGGCCGCAGGCCGCGTAGGAGACCAAGATGGCGCCGCAGATCAGCAGGAGCGGCACCGCCGTCGACTCCATGCCCACCGCGAGCCCGGTGATGATGTTGGTGGCGGAGCCCGTCTCCGACGAGGCGGCGATCTTCCTCACGGGACGGGCGCCGGTATAGTACTCGGTCACCACGCCCACGAGGATGCCCACCAGCGTTCCCGCCAGGATCGCCCAGAACGGTCCCATGGGGGACTTGGTCGCGCCCGTGGCCGGGTCCAGGATCGTCATGTCCATCGCCTGCACCACGAAGTACATGAGGACGAGGAAGAGCCCCGCGGCGATGAACGTCACATTGCGCAGCGCGGCCCCCGGCTCGGAGCGCTCCAGCAGCTTCATGGCGCCGATCGCCACCAGCGAGCAGAACAGCCCCACCAGCACCGTCACGACCGGGAGCGCCACCGCCTGCACGGTGCTGGCCGCCAGCGCCGCCGAGGTCGCGCCGATGGCGATCGTGGCGACCATCGACCCCACGTAGGACTCGAAGATGTCGGCGCCCATGCCCGCCACGTCGCCCACGTTGTCGCCCACGTTGTCGGCGATCGTGGCCGGGTTGCGGGGGTCGTCCTCCGGGATGCCCGCCTCCACCTTCCCCACCAGGTCGGCGCCCACGTCGGCGGCCTTGGTGAAGATGCCCCCGCCCACGCGGGCAAAGAGCGCGATCGACGACGCGCCCATTGCGAAGCCCGACACGATCTCGGCGAAGCCGGGCAGCTCGTCGGTGCCTGGGATCGCCCCGGCGGCCAGGATCGCGTAGAGCACGCCGATCCCCAGCAGGCCCAGAGCCGCCACCGAGAGGCCCATCACGGCGCCGCCGAAGAACGCCACCCGCAGCGCCTTGCCCTGCCCCTCCGCGTTGGCCGCGGCCGAAGTGCGCACGTTGGCCCGGGTCGCCGCCTTCATGCCGAAGAAGCCGGCCAGCACGCTGCAGGCGGCGCCCGCCACGTAGGCGACCGCCGTTCCCTGCCCGATGGCCAGGTAGAGCAGCGTCGCCACCACGGCCACGAAGGCGGCCAGCACGGTGTACTCCCGGCGGAGGAACGCCATGGCGCCGTCGTGGATCTGGTCCGCCAGGTCGGTCATGGCGTCGGTGCCGCCCGGCTGGCCCTTCACGTACACGTACACGCCCAGGGCGGCCAGCAGCCCCAGGACGCCGGCGGCCCAGGACCACTCGGCCATAGGCAACAGCAGCTCGGTCACGTTACTTGCCTTCCTTGCGTCTGCGAGTTTGCGAGTCCGTCGCTCCGGACCCGGTTGCGCCTCATCGGTTGAAGCGGTTCATGGCGGCGTCCACGCCCTCTTCCGCCCAGACGCCCACCGCCTTGCTCAGCTCGGGGAGGAGCTCCACCACCGCCTCCTCGTCCTCCTCGGGCATCGGCGACAGGACCCAGTCGGCCATCTCCGCGCCCGCCGGCGCCACGCCCACGCCGATCCGAAGCCTGGCGTACTCCCGAGTGCCCAGCGCCGCCTGGACGGACTTGAGGCCGTTGTGCCCTCCTGCTCCGCCGCTGCGCCGGAAGCGCACCTTGCCCACGGGGAGGGCCGCGTCGTCGGCCACCACCAGCAGGTCGCGCGCCGGCTCGAACCCCTCGGTCTGCCGGAGCGCGACGAGCGCCGTGCCGCTGCGGTTCATGTAGGCGCGGGGCTTCAGGAGGCGGATCGGCCGTCCCCGGAGCTCTCCCGACGCCTCGAGCGCCCTCTTGCGCCGCTCGAAGGGGCCGATCCCGCTGTCGAAGGCGAAGCGGTCCACGACCCACCAGCCCACGTTGTGGCGGGTGGCGTCGTACTCGGGCCCCGGGTTTCCGAGGCCGGCGACGACCTTCGGAACGGGCGCGAGGCGGGACGGGTCCACTTTGCGTCTCCACTCTGCGTCTCTTGCGTCGGAACGGGCGTCGAGCCGGCCGCCCCGTCAGCTCTCGCCTTCCGCTTCCGCCTCGTCTTCGGAGGGCGCTCCTTCTTCGACGCCCTCCGCTTCCTCGTCCTCCTCTTCGGCGACGACGACGGGCGCGGCGATGCCGCAGATCACCAGTCCGGGATCGGCCAGGTTCTCCACCCCCTCGGGCAGGGTCAGGTCCCCGGCCCGCAGCACGTCGCCCACCGCGAAGGGCGTCACGTCCACTTCGATCGACTCGGGGATCTTGGAGGGCACGCACTTCACCGGAATGTCGTGGGTGACCTGGTCCAGCCTGCCTCCGTCGACGCGGACGCCGGCGGCCACGCCGGAAAGGTGCACGGGAACCTGCACTTCGATGGGCACGCCCCGCCGGATGCGAAGGAAGTCCACGTGGAGGATGTCCTGACGGTAGGGGTGGGTCTGGACCTCGCGGACCAGCGCCCGCTCCGTCGAGTCGCCCAGGGAGAGGTGCAGGATCGTGTTCTCCACGGAGATCGAGTGGAAGACCCGCTGGGCTTCCGCGGCTTCCAGCGAGACCATGACCGGCGCCTCGCCTCCGCCGTAGACGATCCCAGGGATCCTGCCGGCCCGGCGGAGCTTGCGGGCGGTCCCCTTTCCGGCTTCGCCGCGGGGCTCGAGCTTGAGCGTTGCTTCCATGTGGGTTCCGGATTCAGGCCAGCGCGACCTTGGGCAGGTCCTCGCGTTCCGTGTACTCGAAGAGCTCGCTGACCGATTCGTTGGAGTGGATCGACGCGATGGCCTGGGCCAGGAGGCCGGCCACCGAGAGCACCTTCATGCGGGGGAACTTCTTGGTGGGAGGAACGGCGATGGTGTCGGTGATCACCAGCTCCTCGATGGGGGCCGCCGAGAGCATCGCCGTCGCGTCGCCGGAGAGGAGGGGATGGGTGGCGACCACGTAGACGGGCCCGGCGCCCCGCTCCTTCAGGGCGCGGACGGCCTGCACGATCGTCCCCCCCGTGTCGATCATGTCGTCTGCGACGAGGCAGCTCCGGCCCTCCACGTCGCCCACCACGTTCACGATCTCGGAGACGTTGGCCGCCGGCCGCCGCTTGTCGATGATGGCGAACGTTCCCTTGAGCCGCCGGGCGAAGCCCCGGGCCATCTTCGCCGAGCCCACGTCGGGGGCGACCACCACCGGGTCGGCCAAGCGCTTGCCGAGGAAGTAGCCGGTGAAGACCGGCGCCGCGTACAGGTGGTCGACGGGGATGTCGAAGAACCCCTGGATCTGGTGCTGGTGGAAGTCGATGCTGACCACGCGGTCGGCCCCCGCGGCGGCGATCAGGTTGGCCACCAGCTTGGCCCCGATGGCGACTCGGGACTGGTCCTTTCGGTCCTGTCGGCAGTAGCCGAAGTAGGGGACGACCGCCGACACCCGGGCCGCCGACGCCCTCTTGGCGGCGTCGATGAGCAGGAGCAGCTCCATGATGTTGTCGCCGTTGGCGGTCGTCGGCTGCACGATGAACACGTCCCTGCCCCGCGCGTTGCGGTCGATCCTCACGAAGATCTCGCCGTCGGCGAAGTTGTGTATCTTGGCCGCCCCGGTGGACGTGCCGAGCTTGGCGCCGATCGCCTGGGCCAGGGGGCGGTTGGCGCGCCCCGAAAGGAGGAGCAGCGGCCCGCGACTGTAGGTGTCGTCCATTTGGGGGTTGCCCCGAGGAAGGCGTCTTGGGAGGCGGGAAGGCGTCTTGGGAGGCGAAGGCAAGCGGCGGCTACGCTTGACCACAGCCGCGTAACATAGGAACCGCTGGAAGGCGGGTCAACGGGGGCTGGGCGAGCGCGAAGGCCGGGATTCTGCGACCGTGAAGGCTCGCCTGCGGACCAGCGGCGCGCGGCCCGGGACGGACACTTCGACCGCCACCTGCCAAGCGCCGGGCTCCACTCCCGGCAGACGGAGGCTGAAGGCGCGGAAGAGGGGGCCGGGCCGGCTAGGGCCCGCTTCCGTCCACTGGACGGCGACTTTCTCCGCGGGACCAGCCAGGCCGAGGCGGCGGGCCAGGCGGCGCAGGGCGCTGGGGTCGGGGTCCTCCACCCAGGCGCGAAACCCGACGGCTTCGGAACGGTAGCCGAGGCCGTAGACCTCGATCGCCACGCCCAGGGCTTCGCTTCCGCCGGCTTCCGTGCCCAGGCGAAGGGACTCGACCATCTCCTGGAAGTTGGTGGGAAGGCCGGACGCCCTCGGCGCCCCCGCCCCGTCCACGGGCTCGGACGTCGACGAAGGCACGCCCTCCGAAGACGAGGCGGAGGCGGAAGGCGAGAGCCGACGGAGCGGTTCCAGGAGCATCAGGTCGGAGACGGCGAAGACGTCCGGCGGCACGGCGCCGAGGCTCATCCCGGCACGCAGCCGCTGGGCGCGGCGCCGGTCCCGATCCCAGATCTCCAGACTCGCGACTCCCCAGGCCGTCGGCGCGACCTTGCCGGCGACGCGAACAGCGCCGGTGGAGTCGGGGACGGCGCGGAGGTCGAGGGCCAAGCCGTCGCCGTCCGCCGGGCCGCCGCCTGCCAGAAAGAGGCCCGCGGTCGGGCGGCGCCGAGCTGGGCTGCCCCCGCCTGCGCCGGAGGGCTGCTCGCCGACGACGGGGACAGCGCCGGGGGCGGCGGAGCCGAGCGGCGGGTCGGGCCACTCGGGCACGGCGGCCGCGGCGACGATCAGGACGCCGTCTCGCCGCCAGAAGCGCCCGACCTGCCCGGCGAGGACGCCCAGCGAATCCAGGTACGGCGGCAGGTACGCCGTTCGGGCGTGGCCGCGCGGCGGCTCCCACGCGACCACGGCGTCGTCTTTCGACGGCCTCAGCACGTCGGCCGGCGGGAACGTCCGGTAGGCGGCGGGCGGGTCGCGACCCACCACCGGGACCGCGGCGCTGCCTCCTTGCGGCCATCCCTTCTCCCACGCGACGGACCAGCCGTAGCGCGCGGCGGCTTCGGTCAGGTCGTCGCCCCACTGCATTCCGTGGGGGTTGCGGGCGGCCTCGCTGCTCATCGCGTACGTCCTGCGGGTCAGGTGGCCGGTCCAGCGGTCGTTGCCGGTCACCACGAAGAGGGGGTCCGCCAGGGTCCAGAGGCGAGCCACCGCGCGGGCCCAGTCGGGCTGGTCTTCGACCCACTCGCGAAGGGAACGGTCCAGCAGGGGCGTCGGGTCGGTCCACTCGGTCCTGAGATTGGTCGGCATCGCGGCCAGCGCCCGGTCGAAGGCGGCGGACGAGGAGGCGCGGCCCTGCAGGTGGAGGGCGAAGCCCAGGTAGGCGTCGCAACGCCAACGGTCGGGCGCTCGGCACGCTCTTGCCAGCGCCTCGGCGTCCTCGAGTCGCCCGGCTTCTGCCAAGTAGCGCATGCGCTGTCCGAGTATCCAGTGGTCGCCGGGGATGGATTCCGCCAGGTCGGCAAGAGCGGCCAGGAGCTCGCGACGTGCTCGCCCGACCGTGGGCGGCTCGGGCCTGGGCGTCCACTCGTCGTCGCCGTCGTCCCAGATGCAAAGCCGGCCAATGGTCGTGTCGCACTCGTGGGAGCGTCCGCCCAAGGTCCGGGGCAGCTCGCGCACGCGCAGCCGCTCGAAGCGGACCTGAAGGCTGCGGGCCTCGTCGCGCAGGGCTGCGGAGTCGGGAGACTGGACGCCGAACGGCACCCATGACGCGGCCAGGAAGGGCCAGGACAGCATCGGAGGCGGGAGCATCCTCGTTTCGACCGTCCGCAGGGTTGCCGGGGGCAGGTTGCCGAGGGTGGAGGCCGGGCGACATTAGTTGGGCCGCGATCGCACGCGCTGGGCACGCGCGCACTGGGCAAAGGTTCAAGCCGCAAGACCGGTCAACCCCGCAGAATTGGCGCAGATGAACGAGTCCCGCAAGAAGCCGGCAGGTTCGCGTTGGCGACGGGGCGCCCTGCTGGTCGGCGGCTTGGCGGCGCTCGCGGCAGGCGCCCTGGGCTTGGCGTCGGCGGGGGCCTTCGGCCGCGTCCCTCAGCTTCCTTCGACAGACGCGCTCGGGCAGGCGGCGACGGCCGCCGCCGCTTTCGCAGCGGTGCTGCTCGGGTCTTGGGCCCTGCTCGACCCGTCCCGGCGGGGGGCGGACCTTCCCCGCCCGGCAGGGTCGCGCATCGGCCTGGTCCAAGGCGGGCTCGCCGCGGCCGCAGTCTCGACCGGCATCGTCCTGGCCGCCCGCAACTTGGACTTTCCCCTTCGAGTCGACGAGAGCGAAACGATCGTGCGGTACGTCGCGCAGCCCTTCGCCGTGGCCGCAAGCGACTACGGCGCCGTGAACAACCATGTGCTGCACACGCTGCTGGCTTGGGTCGCCCACCAGGTCGGCGGCTGGAACCGCGTCGTTCTTCGGATGCCGGCGTTCCTGTCGTTCTGCCTTCTGCTTCCAGCTCTGTGGTGGTTCGCGAAGCGCGAGTACGGACGCACGGCCGCGACGTTCGCGACCACTCTCGCAGCCACTTCGCCCTACCTCGTCAACGTCGCCACGAGCGCCAGGGGCTACACGCTCATGATGCTCTTCGCCGTGGCGTCGCTGCTGTGCGGACAGGCGCTCGTCCGTCGACCGACCACGGGCAACAGCGCGCTTTGGGCGGCGTGGGCGGCGACAGTGGGCTTGGGGCTCTTCACGATACCGCTCATGGCGTGGTCCGCCGCCACCACGGTGATCTGGATGCTGCTGGCGCGTCGGCGCAGATGCGGTGGCGACGAGGCGGCCTGGCCCTTCCTGGCCAGAACGGCGGCTTGGTCGGCCGCGGCGGTCGTGCTGGCCGGCGTTCTCTACGCGCCGGCCCTGGCGAGCACCGCGGGCGTGACCGATTCCTTGATCGGCCGGGCCGTGGGGCCGCTGTCCAACAAGCTCACCGTGGACACGCTGGAGGACGTCGTGCGCGTCTGGCGGGATTGGCACGCGGCCCTTCCTGCCTGGGCCGGAGGCGCGCTCTTGGCGCTGGTCCTTGTCGGAGCCGCGGTGCCGGGCCGAAGCTGCGGGCGTCGGGGGACCTTCTTGCCGGCCGTCCTGGCTGCCCCGGCTTTGCTGTGCTTGACGAAGCCATTTCCGCAGGCTCCCCGTTTCGCAGTCGCCACGCTGCTGCTGCTGACGATCAGCGCGGGCGCGGGCGCCGCCCTGGTCCTGGAGCGGGCCGTGGCGCGGACCCGCTCCCGTTGGCCGGGCGGCGGCGCGCCAAGCTTGGCGAACGTCCAGTGCGGCGCCGTGGTCCTCTTGCTCGTCGCCCTGACGTGGGCGGCGAGCCGGCCCGGAGTCGCGTCGCGGCACGGGTACCTGGGCGGGCAGACGCCGGGGTACCCGGTTCTGCAGAAGATGATCGCGTCGGTCGAAGGCCAGATGCGGTCGGGCGACTACTTTGCCGCCAGCAACGGCGCGCACCAGGCAATCGCATACGCCGCGAACTTCCGCGAGATCGAGGCCCACGTGGGCCGGTATCCGCCCGTGCCGAACGCGCGCGGGTGGCCGGTCCACCAACTCTCGCCTTCGTCGGACGCGCCGTCCGTCCCGGCGCCGGATGGGCGGTTCTTCCTGTTCGACCCGGAAGACGCCCGCGCGCCCTCGACGAGCGCGGTCTCCACGGCCCGAGAGCATCTGGAGGCGTACTGGCCAGGGTACGAAGTCGTCGCGCACTTTGCCGAGGGGCCCGCGTACTTGGTGAACGGTTGGACAGGAGCGCCGCAGTGAGGGAGAGCCGCAAGAAGTCGGTCGCGAAGGTCACTCGGGGCGTGGCCGTCCGGGACTTCCTGGTGTTCCAGCTGAAGTTGGCCCTGGAAGGGGTCAGGGACTTGCTGGCGATCAACCTGTCGGTGATTGCGATCGTCGTGGACATCCTGTCCGGGCGCGGGCGGCGACCCAGGCGGTTCTACGCCGTCGTTCGCTGGAGCCGGCGCTTCGACGGATGGCTGCGGCTCCACAGCATGAAGGGGATGCCGGAGGCGGAAGAGGACGGCAGGGACGGTGCGGACGGCCCGGAGTCCACAGGCGCCGGAAGCGAGGCCCCCGGGTCCCGCGTCGGCGTCGTTCCTCAGGACAAGCGACGGCTGGGCTCCGACGCCGACACCCTGGTGGAGCAGTTCGAGGAGCTGGTGAGGAAGACCCGGCGCTAGCTGGGATCAGCGACCCGACGGACAGGGACATGGGCGCAGTTCAAGGAGCTGGTGAGGAAGACCCGGCGCTAGCTGGGCCCGGCTAGGCTTGGCGGGGGCTCTCGGGGAAGTGGTGGCATTATGGTAGCAAAATGGTGGCATTATGGTAGTAGAATGGAGGCATTACGGCAGCAAGCGTCTCGTCGCCGCGATCAAGGCGTCCACCGTGCGCACTGCCAGGAAGTGCACGAAAGGACGCAAGTCTCCCGTGTCCGCGGCTTGCAGGGCGTCGAAGTAGCCGTGTCGGGCGTCGGCGTCGATCACCGGCGGCGGCCAATGGCGGCGTGCGTAGAGGTAGGCGACGAGAGCCCGCGCGACTCGTCCGTTGCCGTCTTGAAACGGATGAATCTGCACGAAGCGGTGGTGCAGCCATGCGGCTTCGACTTCAGTCGGCGTCCCTTGGTCCATGTGGGCTTCGTGCATCGCCAGCAGCCGGTCCATTTCGGAGCGCACCTGCTCCGGTGGACAATACTCGTGCAGGTCGCCGGACAGGGTGATCGGGTTGTTGGGGCGAACCTTGTACTTCCCCTTGAGCAGCGGAACTTCGACGCGTCGGCCGGACACGGTCGCGCCCGTGGCGGTGTCCTGGGAGCGGGTGATGCAGGCGTGCCACTCGCAGATCAGCCCGTTCGAGAGCGGACGTCGGCCGGCCACGGCGTCGAAGACCATGTCGAGGCCTCGCCGCTGGTCCTCCAGGTGCGCGCCGAGTTCCTTGGCCGACAGCGTGGACTCTTCCCGCCCCACCACGACGGCTTCGAAGCCGCGCGCGACGAGCTGCTCCGTCAAGCCCCGGGTCAGGTCGTACAAGCCCTCGATGCGTCCCGTCTCGATGGCCCAGGCCCGGGCGTTCTCTTCAAGGAAGCGGTCGAGTCGGCTCCGGGAGGTACCGGGGCGCGTGGCGGACGCACGCGACGCCTGCCACTCCTGGTCGAGTTGGCGCACGGAGTCGCTCGCCAGAGCGTCCGGCTCCTGCTCGTAGTCCAAGATGGGCTTCCAGGCGGGCATGGCTTTGCGGAGCAGCGAGTTGGACCGGCTCTTGGTGGCGCGTGTGTCGGAAGGCGGGGGAGTCAGAGAGGGTCGGTGTAGTTCAGCAGGTCGACGTGGTCCGGGAGCGCGCTTCCTTCGCGAAAGTAGAGAGCCCGAAAGCGCTTCATCTGCTTGATCTTGTCGATCAACGCCTTTTCTTGCCGGGAGTCGGCCACGTTCCTGACCAGCGCCTTGGCGTCGGCGTCGGTCAGCCGCAACACCAAGTAGTTGGCCACGGCCGAGAAGACGGACTTGTGAAAGTCCCTTGCTTCTTGCGACGCCAGCACCAGCGACACGCCGTACTTCCGGCACTCCTTCGCCATGGTGGGAACGACGTTCAGCCGCGCGGCCCGGTGGGCCTCGTCGAAGACGACCGCGTGAGTGATCCGATCCTGAACTCCCCGCCGGAACATGTCCTTGTAGAGGCCGTAGAGGATCAGCGACGAGAAGGCTTTCTGGAGGCCGTCGCTCTGGCTGCGGTGGATGCGGATGACTGTGGGCTCCCCGCTCTCCCACAGGCTTCCGTGGGCCTTCCCCACATCGAAGAAGCCGTAGTCGTTGAGCTCCTCCAAGCGCACGAGCAGGTTCGCCAGCCCGCTGTCCCGGTTCTCCTGGTCCGCCAGGATCTCGAAGAACCGCTTGAACGGGGGTTCCCGGAGCTCCGTCGGATCGACGCCGGGGTCGGCCCACCCCTCCCGCACAAAGCTTTCCTTGACTGCGCTCCGAATCGCTTCCCCTTGCAGGTCCCCCAGCCCCGGGTAGATCGCGACGAAGATGTCGCGCAGCGCGCCCGCCACATTGAGGTAAGGCCGGTGAGCCGTCCGGTCGGGGATGTGCAGCGGATTGAAGCCGAGTCCGTCGAAGTCGACGAACCTGATCGAGCCCACGATCTCTTCCAGCTTCTCGTCCAGGTCCTGGTGGTACGAGAAGACGATGGGGCGGACTCCGTGGTCGAGCATCTGGCGGCACAGGTTCAGAAGGCAGGTGGTCTTTCCCATGCCGGGCAAGCCCGCCACCAAGAGGTGCGGATTGCCTTTGACGGTGAGCTTCCAAGTGACTTGCTCGCGCTTGAACCGGTCGGCGCCCAGGACGATGGCGGACTCCCGCGGCGACGCCGGGGCTTGATCCCGGACGGCGCCCCCGTTCTGCACCGTCGTCGCGAGTGCAGCCGGTTCCCCCGACAGAGGAGGCGACGGGGCATTGCTGGTCGCGGAAGCGACATCGGGCTCAAGGCTGGGCTGCTCGGCCCCGGTCGGCTCGGCCACCGGTTGCCCGACGGGGTGGTCGGGCTCCGGTACGCCGCTGGAACGCGGTCGCGGGGACCGGCGTCGCCCTTCGAGGTCGGGCAGGCCGCTGGGACCGAAGAGGTAGACGCCGATGTCGTCGTCGGGCGGCGAAAGGCGCTGGGGCGCCGACTCGGCGTACTCGGGACAGAACACCCAGCCGAGGTCGGCGCCCGGCTCGTCGACGAAAGCGTAGGCGTCTCCCTTCCCCACCATGCGATCGATCTCGGCAACGAGGGCTTGATGCCGTTCGTCTGCGAGAGCGTGCCTGCGGGCCTTGTCCGCATAGAACCGCAGCACGCGGGCCAGCTTGGCGCGTCGGACCGCCCGAAACGACTGGGCAGCAGCGTCGTTGTACCAGGCGAACCAACCCTTGCGCAGCGAGGCGGTCTGCTTGCGGACGGCTCGCGTCACCTCGAGCGACCGAGCAGTGCGCAGGTGCCGCCGGTACTTAACTTCGACGAACCGGAACATCAGGCCCTTCCTGGGCGCGTTCGTCACGTAGATGATGTCGGGTCGCGGGACGCCGCGGGAAGCCCCCGTCGTCGGGGCCAACGGCGGGAGGAGGTCGCGCACGTCGTCGACCGGCACGAAGAACCCGTCGCGCAACGACGTCCAGCACGGGTTCCCGGCTTCGCTGGCGGCGCACTTCGCCTGGACAAGGGCCAGCGCGATCAGTTCCGACGCGGGCACGTTCCTTCCGGTGAGCCTGATCGCCAGGCGGCCGCTGAGCGCCTTGAGCTGGTTCATGAGGAACTCGGCGTTGCTGCGGCTGCGGCTGAGTCCCATCCGATCCAGCGCTTGGTTCAGCAACCCCTGGACCTCGTCCAAGTTGGTAGTGGACGTGATCAGCTGGAGGCACCCCAGGTCCTCCCTCTCCGGCACGCAGTCGATCACGTAGGCGTCGTAAATCTCCTTGTTGTCGTTGGGCGAATCGAAGTACTCGACCCCCGCGTTTCGGTCCAGCGTGACGACCCAGTCGGCAAGCTTGTGCAGAGTCGCCAGACTGGCCTCCTTGTCGCCCGAGATGCGCGTGCGCAGGACGGGAACGCCCTCGCCGGCGCCGAGTCCCTGGGTCACGAGGCGCTGGACGTGGTTCTGCAACCGCATGAGCCGGTCGGTGTGGGTTCGGTTGCCCGGATGCTTGTCCCCTTCGTTCCATGCAGGGACCGCGCTGCGCCAGTTCGGTTCGGGCGAGCTCCAGTACTCCCTGTCGAAGAAGGACAGCAGCCCGAACGCGTGAAACGGTCGACTCCTCGGGTCGGCGTCGTCCGCGTGAACCCGAGACTCGAACGTGTCGAATGCGATCGCCAGATGAGCCGGCTCCGCCGGTTCGGCCTGTTCCTTGCGAGCCCAGCGAAGGCGCGGCACCCGAACGCCGCCGGGCAAGCTCAGCGACTTCAGCAGCCATCGGTCTTGGTCGGCCACGGTCCCCGCCCTGCGCCTTCGCCTCTCTTGGCGCTCGGCAATGAACCTGCCGACGATGCCAGCCTCTCGCGTCCTCTGCGAGGGGTACAGCTCCAACACGAAGGACACCCCCTTGCCGGCGCGGTCGCCGGTCCCGTTGTCGCTTTCCTTGCGCTCCTGTTCGTCCAGCTCTTTGGCGGCCTTGCCAAGGGCCCGGGCAACGGTGCGCCCGTCTCCGGCCCTGAGGGCGTGAACGCGGAGGGTGCGGCAACCGTCGTGGCACTCCATGTACTTCAGTATCTCGGTCCCGAGCACGTCGGCGCTCCGTGTCCCGACGCTGGGCTCCGCGCCGCTCCTGGCGTCTTCCTTGTCCCCGAGAGCCCGGCGAAGAACCGACACGGTGGCCTTGGGCTCCTTGTCGCTGTCGGGGACCATCCCGACGGCGTGAAACCCCAGCGTGTCCGCAAAGACGAAGGCGTAGTGCGGCTCGAGTCCCGGAAGCATCGCAGGGAACATGGCCCCGTCGAGCACGCCGAACTCCTTTCGGATGTCCCGCGGGCGCATCTGCTCGGAGAAGGCGGCGTGGAGCACCAAGTTGTCGTAGGCGACGTGCCACGCCACCCTCAGGGGATGGCCGGGCAGGACGATCAAGCCGACGAGCCGACCGGACTGGGACTGGACCTCGACGGTGTTGGCCAGCGCCAGGGTCGGATCGTCCGCCGCCTCGTATAGGAGAGCCGTCCAAGCCCTCAGGTACTCCGTCACGTCCGCGAATCCGAGGACCTGGTCGTCGTAGACCTGACCGACGCCGCCAAAGTCGTCGAAGCGGGCCCTCATCTTCTGGCAGGTCTTCTCCATCTTCGCCCAATGGCCGGCCGTCACGCCTTCCGGACGAGCCAGCGGAACGAACTCCGGGTAGCCCACCCGTTCCCCGGACGCCCTCACCTTCACCCGCCAACGGCCGACTACGCCGCCGCTGATCCGCCACTGCTCCTCGACGTCCTTGATCAGCGACGGCCTCTGGACGCGAAAGCCGATCCGCTTGGTGGGCGACCTCCACTTGAGGAAGCCCTTGGCGTTCTTAGGCCGCCCGCCGTCGAGAGACGTCAGCCGAGCAACCTCTTCCCGACTGCCAAGGTCGATCAGCCCCTCGACAAAAGTGCGATGGAGCCTTCCCCCAACGCCGACCTCGGACTCCGCCGGTTGGCCGAAGCGTATCTCGAAATCCTCTGTCGCCTGCCGTGCCACGGTTTCCGCGCCCGGAACCTGGACCACGACCCGGGCCGGCACCACTGCATCTTCGGGAAGCGTCGCGAAGTCTTCTCCCACGAACGCGGACTTCTCAGTGGCAGTCCCCTTGTGGACGACCTCTCGGTAGGCCAACTCGTCGTCGCCTGTCGCGGTCATCACGCTCACCCGGTAGTGGACCGATTCCTTGGGCAGGCGCGCCGGACGAGTCTTCCAGCGGACCTCGAGCTTCGATTTGTCTTGGGTCGAGTCCGGATCGACGATCAGCCGCGGCGGCTCGTCGGCAGCGACGGGTTCGGCCAGTCCGCTCCACTTCAGCATGCGCCCGGTCTTGCTGCGCCAGGGCAGGAGCTGGATTTCGCGAATCTCGTCGAAGGCGTCTTCCACCTGCAGCTCGTTTACCCACAGGTGTCTCTTCTCCGACAGCGCCGCGAGGGCTTCTTGGCGCAGCTTTGGTACTTCGTCGCGGAGAAAGCGCTCCAGGTCTGCGAGCTGCCGATCCGTGGGGTCGAGGAGCCGCAGGGTCGCGATGCGTTCGGCGGGCATGAGTCCCGACGCGCCGGAGCCAAAGAGATGCTCGACAAACCGTTGCGAGGTGTCGAGATCGTCCACCGATTCCTGTCCGAGCCGACCTGCAACTGGCCACAGTCCCAACAGGTGCAGGTAGGCGCCTGCATGCCTTTTGTTTGCGGCAACCCGGCAGTAGAAGTCGTAGATCGTCCAGGGCGACACGCTGTCCCTGCCGCCAACTGCGCGGGCCTTGCCGACGGCCTTCTCCGCGTACTCTCGGTGCTTCCTCGACAGCTGCTTGGTTATCTCTCCTGCGGCGGTCGGGTGTGCGATACCGAACAGCTCTTGCTCGTCAACCTCTTGGGCTGCGTTGTAGATGCCGTCCATCCCGGCGCCAGCGCGATCCGTGTCCACGAGAAGCAGAGTCTGGCCTTCCTTGGCTTCCCGCAGTTCGACCGCCCAGTCCGCCGTGATCGTACGCGACTCGGCGTCGGCAGCGTCCGCGACGCGAAGTATCTTCCACTCGTTCAGGTCGAAGTTGGCGTCGTGCGCCAGCAGCACCACGACATCGGGGGTCAGGCACCGGACGAACGCCATCGTGCCGGGCCCCGGCTCGCCGAGGATCTTGGCAAACGACGCCGCAAACAAACTCCCGTGGGCGTAGGTCCAATCGTCAAACCCGAACTTCCCACTTGGCCGCGTCACGGCTTCTCTCCAAACCGAGGTCGCAAGCGCTTCATCGCTTCCGCGTCGTTGACTCCGACCAGAAGGCCTAAGTCCCGGAGTCTACGCTCCAGGCAGCTCCGATTCGCTTGCAACACGGCGTTGGAAACCATCATTCCCGGCGGCGCTTGGTCGACGCAGAAGCCGTACCGCTCGCGAAGGACGGCGATGAATTCCCCGAACGACACCGCACGAAGACTCTTGCCCGAGCCCGATGGCAGCACATGGCGGTGCACTAAGTACTCCAAGACTGTATCGGTGAAGATCATCGACCGCACCACGCGGCTCTGGGGGCCAGGCGAGCCGGACGCCTTGCGCCTGGTCCGACGCTTGGTTGCCAGGCCGTTCGGACGATCCATGTGCAGCGACGAATCCACAAGCTCACGCATGTGCGTTTGTATCTTCCGACCTTGCCACGACGTCAGCGCCTCCGCCAGCCGCCATACGGGATTGGGTTGAACGTCAGCGCGGCGCAACTCCTCGGCAACGGCGGGGTAGTCGTTCTCGCTTGCCTCGGCCAGCTCGAGAGAGAGATCGTCAAAGCCGTCCAAGATTCGACGAGACTCCCGACACCGATCGTGAACCACCTCGCCCAGGAAGTCAATCCACTCCTTTGCTACGGGACTCGAGGACAGCTCGTCCCTCTTGAAACGCTTCTGCACCGCACTGTTGTTGCGACTCCGATAGTCAAGCAGTCGAAGGGCCATCAACACGACCGGGAGACGCTCGAGCTTGCGGAGGTACTCGTCCATCGACTGTTCCGCGATGCTCCGAAGCCCTCGGTCCGCTCCTGCCGAAGTGTCCACAAACACGGACGAAGGCGACTTGTCCGCCAAATCTCCCGTGGCAGCCCAGCCCAGCACGACCTCCACGACACCGGCAACGATCGACGAGAGGCCTACGGCCATGCACGACTCGGTCATCTCCACGAACGCCTGCCTGGGCACGCTTGACTCATACGCTCGCAAGAACTTGCGGATGTCCTCCGAGAACGCCCTCGAGACCTGGAACGCTATGGGACGCCTGTTGGGAATCGCAGCACCGCCTTTTCCCTTCATCGACGCCGGCGCCGCTTCTAGCGCCTGCGCGAGTCGGATCGTCAGCAGTTGGTCGATGCCGACCGCCTCGTCTTCGTCGAAGCAGTCGGCTGCCAGGTTGCCAACTGTGGAGCGACGTCGCATTCCCTTGCTGACAGCCCTGAGAAGGACGTTCTCGGTAAAAATGTCGTCCTCTGGTCTTCCCACGACAGGAAACCAAGTGCGCTTGCCGCCGTTTGTGGTCTCTCGGACGTAGTCCGTTTTCTGATTCGCCAGAATGGCAACGATTGTCTCCGGAACGTGGCGCAGGTTCACAACATGATCTGGAAGGTCGATCCATGCCGCCATGTAGTGGGCGGGCGCCACGCGCTGGATTGGCTTTGATCGGCCCAGTTCGTATCCTCGGTTCTCCAGGCAGTAGCACAGCAGGAGGTCGCCCAAGATCGCCTTCTCGACTTCGCCCTTGAACCCAAGGAAGTCGGAGGCGTCCTCGCGGGCCAGGCTCGAGGCCACCGACTGCACCGTCGTGTTGCGCTTCCGGTGGCTCTTGGTGCCCTCCGCAGGCCCGAAGGTCTCGACAAAGCGGCCCGGCCCCCGACGCTGGCCGAAGCGAAACATGTAGAAGACGGCCGGCAAGACGGCGGACAGATCGAAGGCCAGCACCGAGATCGGCAGGACCTTCTCGTAGCTGTGCGACCATATCTCCCTGGTCATCCGGGAACCGAGCACCTCGGCCGCCACCTCCCGGGGCGTGGCCCCCACGGCGTCACTCATGGTCGCCTCCTTCGTTTTCGATCACTAGCCGCTGGCGGGGAGAGCCCGGCTCGCTTCGGTCGATCACGGCTTTGATCCGGTAGGTCGCATCGTCGCGGATCGGGTTCCAGGCCACCAGCTCCCGGTCGTCTTCCCGGAGGAGGCGCTGGAGGAATATCGAGAGGTTCGCAAAGGTGTCGTCCGTCGAGACGTCGCCAAGCTGGTAGCCTTCCCCGAGCTCCAGAAGACGGTGGAAGAGCTCCGCGCCCATGCGCAGTCGTTCCTCCAGGCCGCTGTCGCGCCGATAGACGAGATGGACGCATCGGTGAAGCAGAGAGAGTGGTCCCCTCGGGAACGACCGATTTCCGTCAGCCGTCGGGGGTGGCAACTCCGACTCCAGCCGGAATCGCGCAATCGGCTTTTCGGACCAGAACGCGGTCTCGGTGGGGGTGCGCGGCTGAATGCGAAGGGGAACCACGTCGTCGCGCCGCAAGGCCTGCGCTGGCAGGTCGCCCAGACGCGCGATCCCGCGGCAAAGATCGGTGCGCAGCTGGGCGCGGGCTTCGGCGTCGAGGAACGGCGCCTCTCGGAAACGCCGGATGTGGCGTCCCTGGGTCAAGCCGACGTCGTTCGTCTCGAAGTAGGCCCGTCGCCGGGCGGACGCCAGTCGCCGGGAGGCGTCTCGACCGTCTGGGGCGTCCTGCTCCAGGAGCAGCCTTCTGTCGACTTTGGGATCGGCGTCCAGAGCCGGGTCCAAGCGAACGAACTCGGCCAGCACCTCGCCCTGGCGGGCCGGCGACAACGGGTCGAAAGCCCTGTCCCAGTAAGCCCGGGAGGCGCTGCCGGCCTTCCCCTCGTGGTAGTCCGAGCAGTACTCGGTGCCGAAGAGAACGTACACCAGGGCGCCACGGAGCTCGCGGACGGTGATGTGGGTCTCTCCCCGGAAGTGAACGGCCTGCAACGCTTCGAAGAGACGCTGGCGAGCCGTCGTTCGCAACTTGTCGTCCTCCGAAAGGCCGGCGGGACCAAAGAGCCGGGTCGTCTGATACACGCCGCAGGCGTCTTGGGCGGAGCACGTGACGCAGGGCTCCCACTTCGCGACAGCGTCTTCGCCACCGTAGAGGCTGTCCACCAAGCGGTTCAGGAAGTCCGTCTTGATCGTCCCGGCGTTCCAGTCGATCCCTCCGACGTGGGAGCGGTCGTTCAAGCTGTAGAAGGCGATGTGGTCCTGGGCCGAAGCTTGGTCGTCGGCCGAAGCGTTGGCGCCCAGGCGTTCCAGCAGGGCACGGGTAAGTGCCGTTTCCCCGACATGCTCGATCCACTCCAGCAGGCGACCGTCGTTGACCGCCAGGAGGTGCACGACGTCTTCCTTTGGCGGGCCGTCCTGGAACGGCGCCAGGAAGTCGTCCAGCAGATCGTTGGCGGAACGACCCTCCCAAGCCGCCGAGCCGTCCAGGTTCACGCGAACGCGAAGTCCGTCCTCGACCACCCCTTCAAGAATGCGCTTGGCGGAACGGTGGCTGCCAAGTCCAAGTTTCTGGGCCAAGTGCTGGAGCAGCGCGGTCTTGCCGTCGCCTGCGTTGCCGCATAGCACCACGAGGCGCACCTGCCGGCCCCGCACTTCGTCGTAGAGAACTTTCTCGAGTTCCGTCTCGACGTAGGTACGCTTCGCAAAATCGCTGTCCAGGCCGCGGGTCTCCCGGTTGCCCCAGCGCGAACCGGGGTAGGACTGCAACAGGGAGCACAGCCACTCGGCTTCGTTCGGCGAGCGCTCGGCGGGCGCGACGACCGGCAGCGCAGGAGGTGGAGGCGACGGCGCCGAAACGTCGATCTCGCGAGAAGTCGGCTGATCGTCCCCCGGCGGCTCCTGGGTTTCGGCGGCGTCGGCAGGACGCGGCGTCTTCAACGCTTCGATGGCTTCGGCGCCCGAGGAGAAGCGCTGGGCGGAATCAGGGGCGGTGGCGCGATCCATGAACTCGGCCGCCCGCGGATAGGCGGCTCGGTTCCCGTGCTCCCAGTTCAGACCGCGTTCCTTCACTTGGCTTGTGTCGTGAACGAAGGGCTCTTTGTCGAAGAGCACATGAAAGAAGCTGGCCGCAAGCGCAAAGAAATCGTCGGACGGCTGGGCCTCTCCCTTGCGAACGCGGTTCGGCGAGCCGTATAGGACGGCGCCGGGCGACACCGGAGACTCGCCGATGGGCGTGACGAAGTCGTAGTCGGTCAGGACAAGGTGGTTCTTCGTCTGGTCCGGCTGCCCGAAGTCCTGCGTTCTGGAGACGATGACGTTGCCCGGGCTCACGTCTCCGTGCACCAACCCGTTGCGGTGCAGCACGGCCAACGCTTCGCACATCTCGCGCAGCCAGCGGAGAACCAGCTCCTCAGCCTCCTCGTCCTGGTCCTCGGCGAGCAGTGGGACCACGCCGCCATAGTCGGCCAGCGCCGAGCCCTCGATCCAGGTCGCCAGGGCAACGAACTCGTTGTCCCGCCACTCCGGCGCGACTTCGAAGACGGCGGCAAGCCCCGGGTGCCGGCTCACCGGCTGCCGAGCCCGTCGATAGCCTTGGCGAACCTGCTCGCCGGTCGCCTCGTCGCTCACGACCTTGCCGACGAACGTGCCCACTTCCCGTCCCGTGGAGTCGTCAAGCTCGACCACCTTGAAGGCGGTCCCCACTCCCCCCGACCCCAGGCGAGCCACCACGCGGTAGGTGCCGTTCCGGAAACGCACTTCCTGATCCTCGGTCCAGAACCGAGCCGCGGGAACAGCCGCTCGCGGAACATCCTGCCCCAGGAACGCTGCGAACTCGCTTGCCAGCTCCTCCAGAGACGGACGGTCCTCCGGCGGGCCCAGCCCTCTCGCAAGGACGCTCTTGACCTCGGGCGCCTGCCAGCCGTCGCTGCTCTCGTAGCCTGCGAAGAGCACGTGGAGGGACGCGCACAAGGAGTAGATGTCGGAGCGCTGGTCCGCGGCGGACAGGCCGTGTTCCCGCACCTCCGGCGCAACGCCTTCGTCGTGCTCGCGGACCTGGTATCCGGCGAGACTCGGGCTGTGAGCCACAGGGGTGCCAACATGCTCGAATCCGGTGAGGACCGGCGAGTTGTCGTGCTTCACCAGGATCGTCCGGGGCGACAGGTTCCGGTGCACCAGTCCCAGCCCGTCGGCCGATTCGTGAAGCTCCTTTACGGCAATGATCGCCTGGCGGGCGAAGTCGAGGCGTTGCTTCAGTCCCCACGACTCGTCGGCAGCCCGCTCCTTGGCGCTGGGCACGGCCGGGTCCACGACCGTGAAGAACTTCATCTCGCCGCGGTACCCCGGGGCGTCCTGAAACGAGTCCAGGATCCGGGGCGCCCACCGGAAGCGCGACAGCTGATGGTGAAGCGCGTCGTGCTCGCGCCGCGCCGCCCGCTCTGGATTTCCCGCCACGCCGGCGGACATGTCGTACAGGTGGAGGAACACCCGATCCTTTCGCGACGAGTGCATCCCCTTGTAGATGCGGTGAAACGCTTCTTCCTCCGGCGTCTGCAGCTCGAGGTTCACGTAGCCGGCAAGCCTCCTGAGCGGCAGAGAGCCGTCGATGGCGATTCCGCTTCTGGTCGTCAGCTCCTTCGCCAGCCTCTTCACCTGCTGCTGCGAAAGCACCGGAGGTTCGTCTGGCCGGAGCGCCGACCGCCACTCCTTCAGAGGATGAAACTCGACTCCTCTCACCTTCCTGCGGCTCGTCAGCCGCTTCACCTTGGAAGCCGGACGGGTCAGCAGGACCACGCCGTCCACATGAGGAAGGCTGGGCACGATCCTGCGGAGCGTGGTGCCGATCTTGCTGGCCTTGGTCGTGATCCGGTCGGCCTCGTCTTCCGCCATGTCGGCATGGGCGTCGCTCCAGTGCTTGACCTCGACCACCCGAACGCCGGGCGGGCCGATCGCCACCATGTCGATCTCTGCGGATTGAAGCTGGTGAGTGACGGAGAACATCAGATTTGTCAGCAAACACCAGTAATCGTCACCTGGCAGGGAGATCAGGCCGGCCTTGACCTTCTCCAGCGCCCGGCGCTCGCTCTCGGTGACGGCGGGGCCGCAGGGAACGGGGACGGCCCTCACAGCCCTGCGCTCGTCGGCGGTACTGCGCTCGTCGCGGGCCCTGCGTTCATAAGGTGGTCTTTGGGGGGACGGGTGGGCGGGAACAGCTGCTCGGGCGGGCAACAGGATAGAAGGCGGCAGGACGGCAAGCAAGCCGGCTCACTCGATCGACGGTCCCACGGGCTGCAGGACTTGGGCCAGCTGCCTCAAGGGCACGGCTCGCACGCCATCCGCGAGGCGGTAGTCGGCCGCGCCCGCGTGCACGACGTCCAGCCGGTCGAGCTTCAGCGCGTCCATGGCCGAACGCATGGAGCGGGTCAGGCGGGGCGACTCGGAGCGCTTGACCTCGAAGCCGTGGCGTCGCGTGCCGTCGACGATCAGCAGGTCCACTTCGGCGCCCGTGTGCGTAGACCAGTGGAAGCACTGCTCCGGCGAAGCGCCCGTCAGGTGGGTGATCTGCTGCACCACGAAGCCCTCCCACGACGCGCCGACCCTTGGATGCGAGAGCACGTCTTCGCGGGTGGTCAACCCCAGCAGCGCGTGCAGGATTCCCGAATCGCCGACGTACACCTTTGGCGAGCGCACTTGCCGCTTTGCGATGTTCTCGAACCAGGGCTGAAGCTGTCGGACAACGAAGACGGAGGTCAGCAGGTCCAGATAGCGTCGCACCGTGGTGTGAGCGACGCCGAACGCCCTGCCGAACTCCGATCCGTTCCACACCTGACCGTGCCAGTGGGCCAGCATCGTCCAGAAGCGCCGGAGGGTGACCGGCGACGTTCCGGCCTGGAACTCCCGCACGTCCCGGGAGAGGAAGGTGCGGATGAAGTCGTCGCGCCAACGGCGGCTGGCGGGAAGCGAGCCGGCCAAGTACGAGCGGGGGAAACCTCCCCGCAGCCACAGGCGGTCGGCGTCGGCGACCTCCTTCAGCCCGAAGCCGTCGAGTTCGTGGAACGCCACCCGGCCGGCCAAAGTCTCCGAACTCTGGCGGAGGAGCTCCGGGGATGCGCTCCCCAGCACGAGAAAGCGGGCGGGAACCCCGGGTCGGTCCGCCAGAACCCGAAGAAGTCCAAATACGTCCGGGAGGCGGTGAATCTCGTCCAGCACGACCAAGCCGCGGAGGGGTCGGAGCTCCAGGCCGGGCTCGGCCAGCCGGGCGAGGTCGACAGGGTCCTCCAGATCGAACCAGGCGACTGGTGCTCCGTGCGAGGCGGCGAGCCGTCGCGCGAGGGTCGTCTTCCCCACCTGTCGCGGGCCGACAAGGGCGACGACGGGAGACTCGCCCAGCAGCAGGCGCACGCGCCGCAGATGGTCTTCTCGGGGAACGTCGGTCGTCGTTCGGGAAGTGGTCATCATTGAAAAATGAACAGATGGCGCACAGATTTCAATGATGCATCCGATCGCTCCCCGCACGCGGAGGCGGCCGGGAGGGGTGCTGTCTGGAACGGTCAGGGCCGGATCGCTCCCCGCGTGCGGAGGCGGCGGCCAGTTGGCCCGGGTGGAGTCGAACCACCATCACCGGTTCCAAAGACCGGTGTCTTGCCGTTAGACGACGGGCCAAGGCCGGGACGTGCGAGCGAGCGCCCCGGGACGGGAGGCGCTTGGCGGGCTGGACACGGCTTCGTGACCTGGCCAAGCACGACCCACGCTTCGATAGTAGCGCAGATGGCCGCCCCTTCACAGCCCGGCCGCCGCCGGGTTGCCCGCTCCGCTCCTTCCTCGACGTCGCTCGCGCCCGCCTATTCCTTCGTCGCGGGCGAAGGCATGACGTCCAGGGTGGGGACCACGAGCGCGGCGGCCACGCCGTCGATGGCGGCGACCCGCTCCACTGCCCGCTGGGCCGCCTCGTCCGTCTTGAAGACGCCGAAGAGGGCCGATCCGCTGCCCGTCAGCCCGGCCGCGACCGCCCCCGAGTCGGTCAGCGCAGACTTGACGGCGGCCAGCGCCGGCAAGCGCCGAAAAGCCGTCGGCTCGAAGTCGTTGCCCAGGCGAGCGGCCAACGCGGCGAGCGGCCTCCAGTCGCCCGAGTCCAACCCGCGAAGACGCGCCGGGCCCGGGGGCAGCTTCAGTCGGTCCGACGCTTCTCGGTAGGCCGTCGCCGTTGCGACCCGACCTTGGGGCACCACCAGAGCCAGCGGCGCCGGGGGCGGGGGCGGACACGGCAGCACCCGGTCCCCCCTTCCCCAGGCAAGCGCGGAGGCCGCGCCCGTGCAGAAGAACGCCACGTCGGCGCCGATGCGGCCGCCCAGCGCCACCAGGGCGTCGGTCTTCAGCGGCCTGTCGTGGAGCGCGTTGAGGGCCGCGAGGGTTCCTGCCGCGTCCGACGAGGCGCCGCCCAGCCCGGTTCCGGCGGGGACGGCCTTGGCGAGCTCGACAGAGACCGACGGCGTCGTTCCCGTCGCCGCGAAGAAGGCTCGCGCGGCCCTGACCACCGTGTTGTCCCGCGTCGGCCCCACCTCGCCGGCGACGTCGCCCAGCCCCGGCGCGGCCCACTCGGCGGTGACGGCGCGGAAGGCGATTCCGGGGCCGGCGGTGCGCACGGTCACCCTGTCCCGCAGCCCTATTGCCTGGAAGAACGTCTCGATCTGGTGAAGACCCGCGTCCTCGCGGGCCAGGATGCGCAGGAAGAGGTTCACCTTGGCGGGACACCACGCCGAGACCTGGGTCACGACGCGTCGCCTCTGCGGATGTCGCGGAACGAAAGGTCCAGGCGGCGAAGGTACCAGAGACCCATGAGCGTCACCGGAACGAAGCTGCCCAGGTGCCACGCGGTGGCGAAGGCGACGGCCGCCGCTTCCGGCGCCCCGTAGACGTTCACCAAGACCAGCCTGGCGGCCCAGTGAAAGGTCCCGACGTAGCCCGGAGCGGCGGGCACGGAGACGGCGAAGGCGAGGACGCTGTTGAGGAAGACCGCCGCGGCGAAGGAGAGGTCGATCCCGAAAGCGACGAAGCCCAGCCACAGCGAGAGGGACTGGAGAAGCCAGAGGCCGAACGTCCACGCCACTGCCGGAAGCGCCAGCCTCCAGCTGCGAAGCGTCGCCAGCCCCTCGAGGAAGCCGGCGAGGGCGCGGGTCGCGGTCGCGGCCCATCGGGAGGGCAGCAGCCGTTGCGCCAAGCGGCCGAAGGCGCCGACGCTCTTTTCCGGAAGCGCCAGCAGGACGAGCGCGAAGAGGAGCACGGCCCCAAGGACGCTCGACATGCCCCAGACGCCGGCCACCACCTCGGCGGGAAGCGAGGCGGCCGGAAACTCCGGGGTCGTCGCGACCACGAAGAGAAGCACGAGGAGCACCACTCCGTCGGCAAAGCGCTCCACGACCAGCGTCGCGAACGCCGTGGGGGCGGAAACGGGCTCCAGGCGGCTGTAGGCGTATGCGCGGGCGAACTCGCCCACGCGTCCCGAGGGCAGGAGGTTGTTCGCCATGAAGCCGATGCATGCGGCGGCGAAGCGGGAGGCGAAGGGGCTTCGGCGCTGCACGGGCGCCAGAAAGAACCGCCAGCGGGCGGCGCGCACCGCGAACCCGAAGGTGGTGACCGCGACCGCCGCCCCGAGGACCCGGAGGTCGGCCTCGCGAACCTGACGCCGGAGCTCCGCGAACTCCAGGTCGCGAAACACCCACCAAAGCAGAAAGGCCGCGAGCGCCAGCCCGGCGGCCGCCTTCCACCCCTTCACCGGCTTGGCGCTAGAACCCGACCGGCGGCGTCCAGCGGCCCGGTCGTCCCACGCGCTTCGGCGCCCGCAGAACGATCTCCTTCATCTCCCGGACCGCCCGCTCCAGGCCAACGAAGATCGCCCGCGACACCACGCTGTGGCCGATGTTGAGCTCCTCCACGTGCGGAAGGGCTGCCACCGGCTCCACGTTCTCGTAGGTCAGGCCGTGGCCTGCGTGCACCGCCAGCCCGACGGCGTGGGCGTGGACCGCGGCGTCCGCAAGTCGAGCAAGTTCGGCCGCCTTCTCGGTGTTCCCGGACGCGTTCGCGTACTCCCCCGTGTGAAGCTCGACCGCGTGAGCGCCAAGGTGCGCCGACTGGTCCAGAGCCCCCCTGTCGGGATCGACGAACAACGACGTCCGAACACCTTCGGCCTCGAGCCGCCGCAAGGCGCTTCCCACCGAGTCCCGCACCTGGGGAGAGCCCAGGTCGAGGCCGCCTTCCGTCGTGACCTCTTCGCGCTTCTCGGGCACCAGCGTCGCCTGCATGGGGGCCACCTCCAGCGCCATGTCGACCATGGGGGACGACGCGGCCAGCTCGAAGTTGATCCCGGTGCGCACCGTCTCCGCCAGCAGCCGCGCGTCTCGGTCCTGGATGTGGCGCCGGTCCTCTCGCAGGTGGATGGTGATTCCGTCCGCGCCGCCCAGCTCGGCAACGACCGCCGCGCGCACCGGATCCGGCTCGTCGGTGCGGCGCGCCTGCCGAACCGTGGCCACGTGGTCGATGTTGATGTAGAGCCTCATCTCCGAACCGTCCTCTCGCTCAGGCGTTCAATCCGCCATGTCCAAAGAGTCCCACCGAAACCCCGTCGATCCGTCCATCGCCACTGGTCCCTCTGCCCGGCCGCCTCGCCCCACCAGCCTTGCTTCTCCACTCGAACGCTCTTCCCACCCTCTGCACTGCATCGTCGTTCCTGTGCCACACCTTGCCCTTCTGTGCATCGGCGATCATCGCGCGAATCTCTTCGACAACCCTGGCACGACCCTCGTCGCCCACCCACCAAGGATACGGCATCCGCTCGAAGTCCTTGCTCTGTATATTCCTGGTGTGATTGACCACGGTCTTCAGTATCCTGTTCGCAGTGTCCGACAGAAGCCAGCCAAGAACAAAGTACAGTTCCTCGCGGTCCTCGCCCTGGCGCAAGAACGCGCACGGGGCTCCGCTGTCCAGAATGTATCCCGCCGGCAGGTATCGCGGAACAAACTGCGCCGCCACAAGCTGCCAAGAGATCCCCTCCATACCAAAGTATCGCCGTCCTCCCACGCCACGCAGGTACCAATTCCCCGTCCGCTTGTGTGTCAACACGGCATCTCCTTCATCCTCCCAATAGATGTAGTGCGTGGGATCCGAGTACACTATGCGGCCGTTGGCCTTGTTGTAGGGTGCGTATCGCGAGTCCGGCAGCTGGATCACGGCAGGCTCGTCACGGCTCACGATACGAACTCGCCGTTCGGTCTCGCCCGCCCTTTCCGCTTCTGCAAGCATCTCCACTCGCCTAGTTGACAATCGCCCCAGTCGCGCGCGGTCCATCTCGTACTCGACCGTAACAGGCACTTGATGAAACTCAAATTCGAATGGTTCCTCGAGCCGATTTCCGTCGACAACTTTACGGACAAACAACGCATTATTGCCAGTCGTCATGCCACTCGTCGCCACGAATCGATCTCCCAGCAACGGACCGTCGAAGAAGCGTGCAGCCTCTGCGTCCACACCCCAAGACAGGTTCGGGGTTGACATCACCGACCGGACCTCAATGACCTCGGTGTTTCGCACGAGGCGTTCTCTGGTTCCTCCCTTCACGAAGTCCAGCAACAGCATCGGGTAGCTCGTCTCGTCGGAAAAGACGTCGATGCCCGTGAGGGTCACGTCGCCGCGACTCATCAAGAACTTCCGAAGTCCCGCCATCGTCGGAATTGTGAGCAGCGTGTCACTGCAAATAAACGTCAGCCGGCCTTGCGATCTCAGCAGGTCTACGCACGCTACAATAAAGAATGCGTAGGTCTCCTTCTTTATCTTCATGCCAAGACGCCTGCCCAGGCGCTTGTCCAGCACATCCTCGATTTCTCTATCGAACGTACCGCCGAACGGAGGGTTACCGACGACAAGATCAAAGCTCCCGTGGTCGAACCTCACTGCGCCGTCGGGTCCGTCGCAACTTGCCCCTGTTAGGTATGCCCGAAAGAAGTCCACGTTGCAAACTCGCGCAACGACTCCGCCTGGGACGCCGCAGTCCGCGATCGTCGCTCGAGCTCGCTGGGCCAAGCAGTCGTCCACCTCAACGCCGATCAACTCCCACTCTCCATCATCAGCGCGTGCTCGTCGCTGCTTGCCGGCTTGATCGACGACGGCGGAAAGAAACGCGCCGTCTCCACATGACGGCTCCAGAATGCGCTGGTAGTCTTCAAGTGGCAACGCGGCGACAATCCGACTCGCAAGAGATCGCGGCGTCATGTATTGGCCTCGCTGCTTCTTCTGCTCCCTCTCGTGCTTTCTTTGTCTGATCTGCGACTGGAGGGCGGCGGCGATGGCCATCGGTGCTTCTCCACAAGGCGGGACTGGTTGACTGTAAGCTAACCGGGGTCCAGCGCATTGCCTACCGCCGCGACGCGGACGCCACGGGTCGTGCTCAGGCGCCCGGCAAGGGAGGCGGGCACGCGGGCGACCACTTCGACCGTTCCGTCGACCTGGGTGCGCGACAGCACTTCGCCCTCACGGTAGAGCGCGGCCAGGGTCTTGCCGTCGGCGACGGGGAGATGGACGCGGACGCGGCGCAGTCGCCCCCGGACCCGGTCGGCCAGCAGGTCTCGGAGGGGCGTCAAGGTGGAGGGGACGCGAGCGGAGACGAACACGGCCGACGCCTCGCCGGCGCCCGAGGTCGCTTGTCGCTTCAGCGCCAGCAGCCGGTCGCCGGTCAGCAGGTCGGTCTTGTTGAAGGCTCGGATCCGGGGGCGGTCCAGCAGGTCGAGCTCCTTCAGGACCGATTCGACTACCCGCTGCTGCTTTGGCCAAGTCGGCTGGGAGGCGTCGATCACATGGAGAAGCACGTCGGCCTCCCGAGCCTCCTCCAAAGTCGAACGGAACGAAGCCACCAAGTGGTGCGGCAGCTTGCGGATGAAGCCGACCGTGTCGGTGACGAGCGCCTCGTGGCCGGCCCCCAGCCGCACCAAGCGCGTGGACGAGTCCAACGTGGCGAAGAGCCGGTCCTCCACGAACTGATCCACGCCGGAGAGCGCTTGCAGGAGCGACGACTTGCCGGCGTTGGTGTAGCCGACCAAAGCCGCCCGGAAGCGTCCTTCCCTGCCCTTGCGCTGCGTGGCCCTGGCCTTGGCAACGACGCGAAGCTTGCGACGAAGCTCGGCGATGCGGGCGCCCACCAGGCGGCGGTCGGTCTCCAGCTGGGTTTCGCCGGGTCCCCGAAGGCCGATCCCGCCTCGGATGCGGGAGAGGTGGCTCCACATCCGCATGAGGCGGGGGAGCAGGTACTGAAGCTGGGCCAGCTCGACCTGCATTCGCGCTTCGTAGGTCCGGGCGCGGTTGGCGAAGATGGCCAGGATGAGCTCGGTCCGATCCACGACCCGCACCTTCAGGAGGTCCTCCAGGTTCTTGCCTTGGGCCGGCGTGAGCTCGTCGTCGAAGACCACGAGGTCGGCGTCCAGCGCGCGGACCTGCTCGGCCAGCTCCTGGACCTTCCCCTTGCCCAGGTAGTAGCGAGGCTGGGGGGACCGGATGCGCTGCACCATCGTGCCGGCCACGACCCCTCCCGCCGTGTCGGTCAGGCGTCCCAGCTCGGCCAAGTGCTCGGCGGCCTCGCCGGCAGGCGCCGACTGGTCGGGCGTTCCCACCAGGACGGCCCGCTCGACGGGGACGCGCTCGTTCAGGAGCTCCGTGGGGATCGGCCGCCTCCTTGTCGCCTCGCCTCGCGCCACTTCGCCAGGCGTTCCTTCGCCCGAGCCTCCCATCCCGCGTCTCCCGGACGGTAGAAGACCGCGTCCCCGACGGCGCTGGGCAGGTATCGTTGCGCCGACACGCCCCCGTGCTGGTCCGGGTCGTACAGGTACCCCTCGCCGTGACCCAGTTCCTTCATGAGCGGAGTGGGAGCGTTGCGCAGGTGAACGGGAACGGGAGCGGCGGGCGTCTCCCGGGCCTTGGCCAGGGCTTCGCCCCAGCCTCGGTAGAGACGGTTGGACTTGGGACTCGACGCCAGGTAGACCGCCGCCTGCGCCAGGGCCAAGTCCCCCTCGGGCGAGCCCAGGAAGCGGTAGGCGTCCCGACACGCCATCGCCACCGCCAGGGCGCCGGGGTTGGCCAGCCCCACGTCTTCCGCGGCCATGCGTACTAGTCGGCGAGCGACGTACATGGGGTCCTCGCCGGCGTCCAGCATCCGGCCCAGCCAGTAGAGAGCCGCGTCGGGGTCGCCTCCGCGGACGGACTTGTGAAGCGCCGAGATGTGGTCGTAGTGCTGGTCCCCGGCCTTGTCGTAGGCGGCGAAGCGATGCTGAATCGCGGTCTCGACGTGGGAGAGCGACAGAGCGCGGCCGTCCGTCTCGCCGTCCTTGGCCGCCGTGGGTTCGCCGGGCGGCTCGCTCCCTGCGGAGGGAGCGTCGGCGGCCTGCGCCAGAAGCTGGACCGCCCGCTCCAGAACGCCCAGCGCCCTTCGGGCGTCGCCGTCGGCGGCCTCGGCGATGCGCTGGACGACCTCGGGCGGCGCGTCCACCCCCGTCTTGCCCAGACCCCGCTCCCTGTCGGCGAGGGCCGCGTCGACCACGGCGACCAGATCGGCTTGGGAAAGGGCCTCCAGCACCACCACCGGCGCTCGGGAGAGGAGCGGACGGACGATCTCGAAGCTGGGGTTCTCGGTGGTGGCGCCGACGAGCACGATCTCGCCTGCCTCGACGACCGGAAGGAAGGCGTCCTGCTGGGCCTTGTTGAAGCGGTGGATTTCGTCGCAGAAGAGGATCGTGCCGCGGCCCGTCGCCTGTCGTCGGGTCCGGGCCTCGGCGATGATTCGGCGAACCCGGGCGACGCCTTCCGTCACCGCGCTGAAGGGCACGAACGCCGCGTCCGCCGATTCTGCGACCAGGCGTGCCAGGGTCGTCTTGCCCGACCCAGGGGGTCCCCAGAGGATGAAGCTGGAAACGCGGCCCTGGTCGATCATCGCGCGGACCGGGCCGCCCTTCCCCACGACCTTGTCCTGGCCTCGGAACTCGGCGAGGACGCGAGGACGCATGCGGGCGGCGAGAGGGACGGCGGGATCGGCGGGAGCCGAGACGGGATTGGCGGGACCCGAGGCGCGGTCGGCGGGAGCCGAGGCGGGGTCGGCGGAGGAGCTTCGGTGGGCGGCGCGACCCGCCGTGGGGCTGGCGACGTCGCCTGCCGACCGGCGTTCTCCTGGCGGGAAGAGGTTGAGCGTGTCGTTCACTCGGACGGATCCCGGCGGGCGGTCCCGGCGTTGGCCGAGGAGGAACCGCGGGCGGAGGGGACTCTTGGAAGGCGATCCGCTTCCCGATGGGCTTCGGCCAACTTCAGCAGCGCGACCGGCTCGTTGCGGCGGGGGTCCTCCCAGACGGCCTCGAGAAGGCGTCGGAGCACGCTCCCGACCGCCGGTCCAGGCGACCAGCCCCGCGCGATCAGGTCGCGGCCGCCGACCTTCAGCCCCGCCACCGACGTGGGAACGCCGTCTCGCAAGTCCCGGCGGGCCGCGCGGATCACGCGCAGCAGCTCCGCTGTCGGGGCCGCGCCGCCCTGTCCTGCCCGGTGGGCGGCGATCCATACGCGGAAGACCTCTCCGAGTCGCTGGGGTCCGATCTGCGCGGCCCAGCGTCGTCGAGCCGCCGCGCCGGCCGACACGTCGGCGCTCGGTCCGCGGCCGCCGGCTGCGACGACGGCGATCTGTTCCCGGTGGGCGTTGGAGAAGCGGAGGCGCCGCAGGATCTCGGTCGCGGCGGCCCTAGCCGACCCGCCCGACCTTCCCGCCGCCTCGAGCCCCAACGTCAGCAGGGTTGCGACCCGCCGGTAGGCTGCCTGGCCGGTCGGTCGAGCCCGGGTGACGTCGACCGCCGCGTACGCGCCGGCGTCCATCGGCCCCAGCTCGGGCAGGACCGCCGACAGCACGCCGGAGCGCTGGTAGAGGCGCAGCGTCCGCGACGGCGTCGAATCGGCCATCACCTTGAGGAGCTCCTCGCGCACCCGCTCCTGCGAGAGTCGGCCCAGCCCGGAAACGGCGTTCACCAGCCCTTCCCACGTGCGCTGCTCCACCGTCAGCTCCATCGCCCCGGCAAAGCGCAGCCCCCGCAGGACGCGCAGGTAGTCTTCCCGAAACCGGTTCTCCGGCGTTCCGACGGCGCGCAGGACCCGGGCCCGCAAGTCGTCGAGTCCTCCGTGAGGGTCGCGCAGCTCGCGGCGGATCGGATGCCACGCCATGGCGTTCACCGTGAAGTCGCGCCGGGCCAAGTCCTCCTCCAGGGTGTCGGCGAACGCGACGACGGCTCGACGACCGTCCGTGGCCACGTCCCGGCGGAACGTGGTGATCTCGTACATGACCTTGTTGCTGCCGAAGACGCCCAGGGTGCCGTGCTCCGGACCCAAGGGGACGGTGCGACCAAAGACGCGTCGCATCTCGGCCGGGGTCGCCCGGGTCGCCAAGTCCCAATCCTCCCGCGGGTCCCTCCCATGGAGCGAGTCGCGCACCGCTCCGCCGACGGTCCACGTTTCGTGGCCCGCCCGCTCCAGCCGCTCCGTCAGCTCGCGGACGGCCGCCGGAACCATCAGCCGGATCGTCACCCCGCCAGGACGGCGCCCCCGTTCACGTTGAGGGTCTCGCCCGTGACGTGGCGCGCGAGAGCCGAACAGAGGAGCACGATGGGACCCGCCACGTCCTCGGCGGAAGCCACCCGCCCAAGCGGGATCGCAGCGTCGATCGCCGCCCGCCCGCTTCCGGAGAGCGGCGCTTCCGACATTTCGGTGTCCACCCACCCCGGGGCGACGGCGTTCACGGTGATCTCCCGGCTCGCCACCTCGACGCACAGCCCCTTCACCAGGGAGATCAGGGCGCCCTTGGTCGCGGCGTAGTCGCCGTGGTACGCCTCGCCCCGCTGGCCGGCGGTGGAGCTCACCAGAACCGCCCGTCCGCCGTCGGTCATTCGGCGCAGGGCCTCGCGGGTGGTGTAGAAGATCGAGTCCAGGTTCACGGCGACGGTGCGCCGCCAGCGGCCTTCCTCCATCTCCGACAAGGGAACGTCGGCGACCGGCCACGTCCCCGCGTTGCCCACGAAGATGTCCAGGCCTCCGAACTCGGCGTCCAGGCGGTCGAAGAGGCGCGTCGCGACCGCCGGGTCGGAGAGGTCCCCGCCTTCGGCCCAGCTTCGGACGCCCAGCGACCTCGCTTGGGCGACGACGCTTCGGGCGTCCGCCTTCCTCCTGTGGTAGGAAAGCCCCACGTCGGCTCCGGCCCTGGCCAGCATCAGAACCGTCGCCGCGCCGACGCCGCGGGAGCCGCCGGTCACCAGCGCCCGCTTGCCGACGAGCCCCAGGTCCAACCCGTCGGTCGCCGGTCGCCGGTCCACGTCCCGATGCAGGGCTTCGTCAGGCACGGAACCAAGTCGTCATCCGGCGCGCCAAGGGCTTGGCCACTTCGAGGCGGGGCACCGGAAGCGGGGCGAGTCCTCGGAAGAGACGTGCGGGGTTCGTCCTGGCAAGCAGCGCGGCCTGCTCCTCGCCGCCTTGGGCCAGCACTTCCGACACTCCGGGCTCCAGGTAGAGCCGGTAGCCGGGGCGTCCGTGGAAGTCGGACGAGAGGTAGTCGAGGAGGCCGGCCGCCAGCATCCGGAGGGCCAAGTGGGCCGCCGCGGCGCCGTACTGTCCCACGAGAGACCCGTAGTTGCACTGAAGGTAGGCCCCGGCGTCCTTCCAGGAACGGACGACTTCCAGATCGGGATCGATCCCGGCGTAGCGCTCGGGGTGAGCGACGATCGGCACGCAGCCCGCTTCCCGCAGCCGCGCCAGCACGGTGGTCGTCCGCGGAGGAACTTGGAACATGGGCCACTCCACCAGCACGAACGGGGTTCCGCCAAGCCGCAGGCGCGGGTCCGACAGCTTCGGGGTCGGCACGTCCATCTTGATCTCGAACCCCCGGCGGAAGTCCAGGTCGGGGTAGCGTTCCGACACCGCCGTCTTCACGACCTCCCACTGACGGTCCATGACCTCCAGCGTTTCGGCGTCCCGAGTCAGCGAGGCCCGGAGGTGGGGCGTGGCGACGATCCGCCGGACGCCGGCGTCGGTCATGCGGCCGATGGCGTCGAGGGAGTCGTCCAAGGTGCGGGCGCCGTCGTCCACGCCGGGGACCAGATGGCTGTGAAAGTCGCCGTAGCCGGAACTCACTGGCGCCGCTCGACGTCCATCTCACCGACTTGGCGGGCGACGCGACGCAGCTCTTCGCCCCCGCCGCCTTCCGCAAGGACCAGAAGACAGGCGAACGTGACGTGGGCGTCGGCGGCCAAGAGGGAGAAGGCCGCGGCCCTCTCTCCGGGGTCCTGCTGGGCGCACGACCTCATCGCCGTCTCCGCGGCGCGGAGGAGCGCGGCAACCGAGAGTTCGCGCGCCCCCTCCAGCACGCCCCCTGCCTCCAGGTGGGGGCGGAAGGCGGCCGGCACGGGCGGCTCGCGGGAGTCGATCCATCGGCGCGTCGTGGACGGCCGGGGTCCGGGGGTCCCGGCGGCGATCACCGACTCAGGCCCTTCACGTACTTCGCTCCGGCCGCCACCGCGTCCCCGACCTTCCGGGGGTCGCCGACCCCGGCCTGCGCCATGTGGGGCCGTCCCCCGCCCCGACCGTCGGCGACCGCCGCGGCCGCGCGCACCACCGCGTCGGCCCGGACTCCCGCCGCGACGGCGCTGTCGGTGGCGAAGGCGAAGAGGGCGTGCTTGCCGCCGGGCATCTCCGCCGCCACGACGGCCACGGCCAGGTCCGACGACCGGCGGAAGGCGTCTCCCCAGCTTCGGGCGTCGCCCGCCCCCTGCACCTTCAGGCGAACGCCTCGGTACGTGCCCGGCCGGCCGTCAACCCGGAAGCCGGTCTCGGCGAGCGTCTCCGCGCCCCCGCCCGTCTGTCGCAGCTCCGCCACCATCGCCTGCAGGCCGGCCCTCTCGGCCCGCAGCTGCGCGACGCGACGCTCCAAGTTCTCCGGCAGCGTCTTGAGGGAGGCTGCCAGCCCTTCGATCCGGCGCCGATACGCCGCCAAGTGCCGGAAGGCGGTCGGGCCAGTCACGGCTTCGACCCGGCGCACGCCCGCCGCGACGCCCGTTTCCGACGCGACGGAGAAGAGGCCGATCTCGCCCGTGCGGCGCACGTGGGTTCCCCCGCACAGCTCCATGCTGACGCCCGGCACCTCGACCACCCTCACCTCGGCGCCGTACTTCTCGCCGAAGAGGGCCATGGCCCCGGCCCGCACCGCCTCCTGGAAGGGCCTGACGCCGGTCCGAACGGGGTGGTCGGCCCAGACGGCCTCGTTGACCCGGGCCTCCACCGACGCGACCTCGTCGGCGGTCATCGGGGCCGTGTGGGCGAAGTCGAAGCGGAGGCGGTCCGGCGCGACCAGCGAGCCCCGCTGCGCCACGTGGCCGCCCAGAGCCGCGCGAAGGGCCGCGTGCAGGAGGTGCGTGGCCGTGTGGTTCCGCTCGGTGTCGTGGCGAGGACCTTCGTGGAGCTGGGCGACCACTTGCGACCCGACCAACTCCCCGCCTTCTGCGGAGAACTCCGCGCCGGGCCGTCCTCGGACCCACGTCAAGTCGCCGTCCCGGACCACGTCCTCCACCTCCATCGTCCAGCCGTCGCCCCGCACCTGCCCCCGGTCCGACACCTGGCCGCCGCCCTCGGCGTAGAAGGGGTTGTCCTCCAGCGCCATCTCCACGGCGCCGCCCCCTCGCCGGAAGCCGATCACCCTGGTGGCCGCCGAACGCGCTTCGTAGCCCGCAAAGCGCTGACGCGCATCGTCGGCCACCTCTTGGCAGGCGAAGGCGCTCCGGCCCGAGTCGGCGCCCTCTCCGCTCCCGGCCGTCCGATCCGCCCGGGAACGTTCCCGCTGCTGGGCCAGCGCCGCCTCGAAGCCCTCCATGTCCACGTCCCAGCCCCGCTCGCCCGCCATGAGGCGGGTCAGGTCCGCGGGAAAGCCGAAGGTGTCGTAGAGCCGAAACACCTCGGCGCCGGCGACCACGGGACGAGGCCGGGTTCCTTCCGGCACGGGCGGGGCCACGGCGTCGAGGCGTCCCGTTCCCTCGCCGATCGTGGCCAGGAAGCGTTCCTCTTCGGCCCTGGTGGTGGCCAGGAGGTGCTCCCGCCGGGCGGCCAGCTCCGGGTAGGCGTCCGCCATCTCGGCGGCCACGGCGTCCACTACGGCGTCGAGGGTCGGCTCCCGGCGTCCCAGCAGCCAGGCGTGACGGACGCCCCTGCGCAGGATGCGCCGCAGCACGTAGCCGCGCCCTTCGTTGGACGGAAACACGCCGTCGGCCAGAAGGAACGCCACCGCCCGCGCGTGGTCGGCCAGCACCCGATACGAGACGCCTTCCTGCGCGCCGGGCCGATAGGGGCGCCCCACCGCCTCCGCCACGCGGTCCAGCAACGGCAGGAAGAGGTCCGTGTGGTAGTTGGCGTCGGCTTTCTGAAGCACGGCCGCCAGCCGCTCCAGCCCCGCCCCCGTGTCGATGCTGGGCGCCGGCAGCGGACGCAGCGTCCCGGCTTCGTCCCGGTCGAACTGCATGAACACCAAGTTCCAGAGCTCCAGGAACTCGCCGGCCTCGCCTCGGGCTTCGAACTCCGCCGTGCCCGGCGCGACGGCCCGATCCTCCCGGGGCCGCAGGTCGTAGTGCACCTCGGAGCAGGGACCGCACGGCCCCGTGTCCGCCATCTGCCAGAAGTTGTCCTTGTCGCCCAGTCGGTGGATCCGCTCCCGGGGCACGCCCGCCACCTTCTCCCAGAGGTCCTCCGCCTCGCCGTCGGTGCGGTGCACGGTGACGAAGAGGCGATCCGGGTCCAGCCCCAGGTCCCCGGTCAGGAACTCCCAGGCGTACTCGACCGCTTCGCGCTTGAAGTAGTCGCCGAAGGAGAAGTTCCCGAGCATCTCGAAGAAGGTGTGGTGCCGCGCCGTCCGCCCCACTTCTTCCAGGTCGTTGTGCTTCCCTCCCGCGCGCACGCACTTCTGCGAGGTGACCGCCCGCCGGAACGGCAGCTCGTCCCGACCCAGGAACGCTCCCTTGAACTGGACCATCCCCGCGTTCGTGAAGAGCAGGGTGGGGTCGTCGGCGGGCACCAGCGGGGAGCTGGGGCGGACCTCGTGACCTCTAGCCTGGAAGAAATCGAGGAACTTCCGGCGGACCTGAGCGGCTCTCATGGGATCGGCAAGGCGGAAGAGCAGGCGGGGAGACGGAAGGCGCCGTCGGCAACCGACGAAACGGCGCCGGACGGAGACCGCGGGAGGACTGGACTCCGAAAGCTAGTCCAACCGGCCCGTCCCGCCCCATCCGGCGCCGCCCGGCCCGGGCCTCGGCTACACCACCCTTACCGCCGGCCCTTCCCTCCGCTCGGAGGCGGGAGCGCCGACCGAATCCGACTTCGACGCTCCGCCGGCCTCGGCGTCCTGCCGATCTTCGGGCTCCCCGATCCCCAGCGCCGCCAGCAGGCGGTCCTCGATCTCCTTCGCCACGTCCTCGTTCTCGGCCAGGAAGCCTCGGACGTTCTCCTTTCCCTGTCCCAGCCGCAGGTCGTCCAGGGAGAACCACGAACCGGACTTCGTCACGATGCGGTGCTCCACGCCCAGGTCGATGAGGAGCCCGGTGTGGCTGATCCCCTGCGCGTAGAGGATGTCGAACTCGGCCTGCTTGAAGGGAGGCGCGCACTTGTTCTTGACCACCTTGACCCGGGTCCGGTTGCCGATGACTTCCTGGCCCTCCTTGATCGCCCCGATCCTCCGGATGTCCATCCGCAGCGAAGCGTAGAACTTGAGGGCCCGCCCCCCCGTCGTGGTCTCGGGCGAACCGAACATCACCCCGATCTTCTCCCGGATCTGGTTGGTGAAGATCACCGCGCAGTTGGAGCGGTTCACGGCCCCGGTCAGCTTCCGAAGGGCTTGGCTCATGAGACGCGCCTGGAGCCCGACGTGGGAGTCGCCCATCTCGCCTTCGATCTCCGCGCGGGGAACCAGCGCTGCGACCGAGTCCACCACGATCGCGTCCACCGCGTTGCTGCGGATCAGGACCTCGGCGATCTCCAGCGCCTGCTCGCCGGTGTCGGGCTGGGAGACCAGCAGGTCGTCCACGTTCACTCCCAGCTTCCTTGCGTACTGAACGTCCAGGGCGTGTTCGGCGTCGATGAACGCCGCGATGCCGCCGGCCCTCTGGCTGTTGGCGATGACGTGGAGGCAGAGCGTCGTCTTGCCCGACGACTCGGGGCCGTAGATCTCGGTGATCCGGCCCTGGGGCACGCCTCCGATGCCGATCGCCGCGTCCACGTTGATCGCCCCCGTGGAGATGCTGCCGATCTGGAGCGCGGCGCCGTCGGACCCCATGCGCATGATCGCCCCCTTGCCGTACGACCGCTCGATCTGGGTCACGGCCGTGGCGAGGGCCTTTTCCTTCTGCTTGGCCTCCAGGCCGTTCTTGCTGGATGCTTTCGTTCTGCTCATCGGTGAGACTCTCCTGTGGGGTCGAAGCCCTCTTGTGGGGGGAGCGAGTCACGGCGCCGGAAGGCGCGACCGAGCCCATCGGCGGGCGTGGACGTTCGTGAAACGCGAGCGGGCCTTGAACCGAAGATAAAGCGAAATACCCCCGGAGTTCAAGTCCTCCTCTGACAAGGTAGGAGTCCTGGTGGGCGTTTCCATGCCTGGATGGGACTAGATTTCGGCGCCGCCGGGACGGACCCACCGGGCGGCCCCTCCCGGGGACGGCCAAGTGCGAGCCCCGGGCGGCCCGGCAGCCTGCTCCCCGCAAGACGCTGCTTCCCGCAAAGACGGACGCGCCGATGACCGCACCAACCCGCGCCTACGACTTGGTGGCCGTCGGCGGCGGCACCGGAGGACTCGTCGCCGCCGCCGGCGCCGCCTACCTGGGGATGCGTCCTGCGATCGTCGAGAAGACCGCCTTGGGCGGCGACTGCCTCTGGACCGGGTGCGTGCCCTCCAAGGCCCTGATCGCGTCGGCTCGCCTGGCTCGGAAGATGGACCAGGCCGCAGCCCTCGGTCTCCGCCCGTCCAAGGGGGGCAACCGCGACTTCCGGGCCGTCATGGAGCGGATGCGCGCGGCGCGTTCCACGGTTGCGCACCACGACGACCCGGAGCGGTTCCGCAAGATGGGGGTCGGCGTTCACTTCGGAGCCGCCCGCTTCCTCGACGCCACCACGGTGGAAGTCGAGGGGGTGGGCCGCATCCGCTCCAAGCGCATCGTGCTCGCCACGGGCGCGCTTCCTTCGACGCCGCCGATTCCGGGGCTGGCCGAGGCCGGGCACTGGAACCACGAGACGGTCTTCGACCAGAACGAGCTTCCCGAGTCGGTGGTCGTGCTGGGCGGCGGACCGATCGGCCTGGAGTTCGCCCAGGTGTTCTCGCGGCTGGGGGCCAAGACGACGGTGCTGGAGATGGCGCCGTCGATCCTGGTGCGGGAGGACCCGGACGTGTCCGCCTTCATGCAGCGCCTGCTGGAGGCGGAGGGGATCGGCGTGCGCACCGGGACGAAGGCGACGCGGGTCCGGGCCGAGAACGGCCGGACGGCGGTGGAGACGGCCGACGGCGAGGCGGTGGCGGCGGGCCGAGTGTTCGTGGCGACGGGGCGGCAGCCGTGCACCGACGGGCTGGAGCTGGAAGCGGCGGGCGTGCGGACGGAGCGGGGGGCGGTGGTGGTGGACCGATGGCTGCGGACGTCGGCCGACTCCGTCTGGGCGGTGGGCGACGTGACCGGCGGGCTTCAGTTCACCCACGTCGCCGAGCACATGGCCAAGGCGGCGCTTCGGAACGCCGTCGTGCCGGGCAGGGCCCGAGTTTCGTACGACCACGTGCCCTGGGTCACCTACACCGACCCGGAAGTGGCCCGGGTGGGGCTGGGCGAAGCGGAGGCCGCAGCGGCGGGCGGAACCACGTACCGCTACCAGATGGACGACCTGGACCGGGCGATCGTGGACGCCACGGCGGTCGGGTTCGTGAAGGTCTCGGCAGACCGGAGGGGAAAGGTGCTCGGCGCGACGGTCGTCGCCCACGGCGCCGGCGAGATGATCCTGCCCCTGGTGATGGCCAAGCGGCACGGCCTGAGCCTTGCCCAGGTGGCCGACACCACCTTCCCTTACCCCACCATGGCGGAGGGAGTGAAGCGGGCATCGGGCGAATACATGCGGTCCCGACTGGACACGCTGGCCGGCCGTGCCCTCAAGCGAGCGATCCGGTGGCTGAAGTAGAGGACCGGGCTCGGGAGGACCGGGCTCCGGAGGCCAGCGCTCTGGAAGCCAGGGCTCAGGCGCCAAGGACCGCGTCCGGCCGCAGGGGGGCCGCGCTTCGGCTGGCGGCGCTCGTGCTGATCGTGGTCGGAGGCTTTCTGGCCGCCCGCTTCACCCCCGTCGGCGAGTACCTGACCCGCGAGGGTGTCGGGGCCGCCGTCGAGCAGCTTCGCAACGCCCCGTGGGCGCCGGTGATCTTCATCGCGGCCTACGCCGTCGCCACCGCGCTGGCGGTTCCGGGCACGGTCCTCACCTTGGCCGGCGGCGCCGTCTTCGGCTTGGCGTGGGGGACGCTGTACAACGCCGTCGCCGCCAATCTGGGCGCGAACGGGGCGTTCGCCCTGGCCCGGGGCCTGGGACGGGACGCCGTGCGGCGCTTGGCCGGAGGCGACTCCAAGGCGCTGGCCCGGCTGGACGCCGCGGTGAGTCGCCACGGCTTCCAGGGGCTCCTGACCCTCCGCCTGATCCCCTTGGTGCCGTTCAACGTCCTCAACTTCGGTTCGGGACTCCTGCCCATGAAGTGGTCCACCTACGCGGCGGCGACGGCGATCGGCATCCTTCCGGGGACTGCCGTCTACACCTTCTTCGCCGAGGCCCTCCTCCGGGGCTCCCAAGAGGCGTCCAGAGACGCCCTGGCGCGGCTCTTCCTCGCCGGCGGCCTCCTTGCGCTGCTGAGCTTCCTGCCGGCGATCCTGAAGCGCTGCGGCGCGCGCCTTCCGGGCATGGGAAGCTTGGCGGTGGCGGCGGCGCTGGGGATCGGCGCGGCGGGCGCGGCCGCGGCCCCGCAACCGACCCCCGACCACGACGCGACCGGGCTTCCCGGCCACGACGCCCTGACCCGGGTCCTTTCCGCGGTCGTCGAGGCGGACGGGAGCGTGGACTACCTCCGGCTGGCCGAGAGCTACGAGCGCCCGACCGGGTTGGCCGCCTACCTCCAGCTGCTGGCGGCCACGAAGGCGGCGGCGCTGGAGACCGCACCGACTCGGGAGCGGCTGGCGTTCTGGATCAACGCCTACAACGCCTGCATGCTGAAGCGGGTGATCGAGCACTACCCCATTGCGCCCGCCGGCGGCTTCCGGGGCCTTCGGAACCGGGCTGCGGGACGGCCGGAGAACTCGGTGTGGCAGATCGAGGACGTGTTCACGGGACCCCACTGCCCGGTGGCCGGGGCGCTTCGCTCGCAGGACGAGATCGAGCACGAGATCGTCCGCCCCATGGGCGACCCGCGCATCCACTTCGCCGTGAACTGCGCCGCCCGCAGCTGCCCGCCTCTGGTCCCGCAGGCCTACGAGGGCGAATCGATCGACCGGCAGCTCGACCAGCGGGTCGCCGACTTCATGGCCGACTCGACCCACTTCTCCGTGGCCCGCGCCCACGGGCGCTCCGTGGTGCGGGTCAACAAGGTGCTGGAGTGGTACAAGGAAGACTTCGGCGGAGAGGAGGGGGTTCTGTCGTTCCTGGCGGCCTACGCCCAGGGCGCACTGCGGGAAGCGCTGGAGCAGCCGAACGCCAAGCTCGAGTTCTTCGAATACGACTGGACCCTGAACGACAGCTCGACGGACGTGTCGCGATAGAGCGCCCGTCGTCGCCCTCGGCGGGCAAGGGCGAGTCTCTCCGGCGCGCGCATCGGTCCTGGAGACCGTCGCGGGACGCGGGCCCGGCCGTCCACGGCTCGGCCCAAGGCGCGGAGAGCCTCGAAGTCGGCATCGTGATCCCCGCAATCGACGAAGAGGAGGCCCTTCCCGCCCTTCTCGGCGACCTTTCGAGGCTGTCGCTGCCCAACCGAGTCGTGGTCGTGGACGGGGGATCGTCGGACGGAACCGTCGAGGCCGCTCGGGCCGGCGGCGCCCGGGTCATGCGAAGCCGCCCGGGACGCGCGCGCCAGATGAACGCCGGCGCGGCCTTCCTGCGCTCGCCGTGGCTCCTCTTCCTCCACGCCGACTCGCGGCTGGACTCGGCGGCCGTCCAGGCGCTGGAGTCTCACGTTCGGCGCCACAAGGCCGGACCCGATCCGGCCCCGGCGGCCTTCTTCAGCCTCGCCTTCGACCACCCCCACTTCTTCTACCGGCTGATCGAGCGGGGCCAGCGCCTGCGGGAAGAGCGCCTGGGGCTGATCTACGGCGACCAGGGGCTGCTCGTCCGCCGAGACGCCTTCCTTCGCGCCGGTCCCTGGCCCGACGAGCCGATCATGGAGGACGTGATCATGGCCCGTCGGCTGCGGGACGCCGGCCAGCTGGTCCGCCTTCCGGCCCACCTGGTCAGCAGCCCCCGGCGCTACGAGGAGGAGGGCAGGCTCCGGGCGTGGCTCCGAAACGCTTGGCTGATCTCGCAGTTCTTGGCGGGCGCCGAGCCTTCGGGGCTGGCGGCGGCGTATCCGACCCGCCGGGCGCGACTCCGACGGCGAAGCTCGAAGCCTCGGGCCGCCACCCTGCTGATCTTCGCCAAGGCGCCCCGTCCGGGGTCGGTGAAGACGAGGCTGGCCCGAGCGCTGGGAGCGGAGACGGCCGCGACCGCATACAGGCGCATGGGACGGCTGATCGTCGACCAGCTGGCCGACGCTCCCGCCGAGAGCGTCGTATGCTTCGACCCCCCGGACGCGGAGGACGAAGTGCGGCGGTGGCTGGAGCAACCGGATCCCAGGCCCGCCAAGCGCGACTCGGGAGAGGCGCAGGCCGCCAGACGCTACCTCCCCCAGGGCGCCGGCGACCTGGGAGCACGGATGTCGCGGATGTTCGACCAAGCCTTCGAGGGTGGGGGTCCGGTGGTCGTCGTGGGCACCGACGCGCCCGCCGTGGACTCGAGCGCCGTCGTCCGGGCGATCGACGCCTTGGAGACGGCCGACGTCGTCCTAGGTCCCTCCAGCGACGGCGGCTACTACCTCATGGCCCTTCGCAAGCCGTGCCCCGAACTCTTCCGCTCGGTCCCGTGGAGCACCTCCGCCGTCCTGTGGGAGACCGCGGAGCGAGCCCGGCGAACGGGGCTGCGCACCACGTACCTGGAGGTGGAGTCGGACATCGACACGGCCGACGACCTGACGCCGGAGGCGGCGCGCCTCTTGGGCATCGCCACCTGACGTCGGTACGGCCGACCGGGCCGGGTCCGCTCCCGAGTCCGGCTCGCTACTCGCCCCGGGTCCGCTGCAGGCCGTGCTCGTAGCCTTGCCACACGCCGGGCGAGACGGGCACGTACACGATGTCGAACGGACGCTCGCGGGAACGGTCCGCGAACAAGGAAACGCCCTGGTGCTCCCCGACCCGCTCGATGTCGGCGCACTCCAGTCGGAGGGGCTCGCCCGACTTGCTGTACTCGCGCTCCTCGAACTCGATGGGCTCGTCGCCGGCGAACCATTCCCTGCCCTGGGCGTAGGCGCCCGCAAAGTCCACGGCCGGCCTCAGCTCCGAGATCGAAACCCGGCTCGGACCCACCAGCGTGTCGCCCTGGGCGGTGATCGTCACCTGCGCCTGAAGGCCGGTGGCCAAGCAGATCGTGGCCGAGGCGCCCGTGGGCAGGGGCGGCGCGACGGTGCGCTCCATCACCACGGTGTCCGGCGGCGGCGCCGGGAGCGTCACCGTGTCGGGCATGGGGCGCTCGGCCAGCCGCGGCTTGCACAGGCCGCCCGTCGCTCCGCAGAAGGCCACCGAGGCGAGGACGCCGAGCTTGCGGCTCCGGAAAGTCGAGTGCTCGTTGTAGTTCAGCCCCAGCGCGAACGCCCCGACTCGAATCCCTCCCATGTCCAGCTGCAAGCCGGCGTTCACGTCGAAGCCGTTGAACTCGGCCGTCACGTTGAGGAGGCGGTCGTCGCCCAAGCCGACGTGGATCACCGACCCGGCGAAGATCCCGTCCGACTCGGCGTCGCCGTACAAGTCGAGGTTGCTGCCGGCGCTGAAGAGCCCGCCGCCCCAGCCGACGGTGAGGGAGAAGTCGTGCTCGGGAAGGAATCCGGCTTCGATCCCCGGAAAGTGGGCGGTGGCCACCGCATAGGGAGTCAGGTTGGACGAGAACTCCCGCGTCTCCTCGCTCCATATTCGGGCGTCGGGGTATCCCAGGCGGTTGGGACGGTACTCGTCGGTCGCCGGATCGAAGGTGGGCGAGGTCACGTACCGCGCGCCCACGGCCAAGTCGAGACCTTCGACCGACGCCGGAAGGACGGAGAGCCGGGCGAAGGCCCCCAGCAGGTCCCCGCCCTCGTTCGCGTCGTCGTAGTGCTGGATCGTGACGCCCAGCTCGGCCACGTCGAAGAGGCCCAGCGCGATCGAGCCGTCGGAGAGCCACTTCTCGAAGGGGCCGTCGGTGGCGATCACCTCGCCCGCTCGGTTCACCACCAGTCGGTCGGAGACGGAGAGCCCGAAGCCCGAGTAGGTGCCGGACACCGCCAAGTGCGGCAGCACGGAGGCCGCAGGCACGTCGATCAGGCCGGAGCCGTAGCGAAGCGTGCTGGGCATCTTCGACGACTGGGAGGACGCGCTTGGGACGACGACGGCGAGGACCAGGACGGCGGCGACGCCGCAGCGGGCGGCCGCGCCGGCGGGGAGGACGAAAGAACCGAACGTCATCTGTTCACTCTCGGCTGAAGGGTCCGAAGATCCTGGTGCTCGCAACCCACGGACAAAGCTGGGGGCAGGGGCCCGTCGGTCCGGCAGGCGCACTTGTCTTGAAGATAATCGTTTCCGATGGGAACGACAGACCAGCTTCACTTCGGATCGGGGAGCGAACCCACGCCCTCGATGCCCTTTTCCGCTCGCTTCAGCCCCCTTGCGATCCGCCACACCCAGACCAGGATCAGCGCCCAGGCGACGCCGTAGGCGGCGAAGACGTGCACGTACGGACGGAGAGCGCCCCGCCCCGCTTCGGCCTGGAGCGCAAGCTCCTCGGCCCCTGCCGCGGCGCCTGGTCCGGCAAGGACGACGAGGGCGACGGCGCCGGCCCGCAGGCCGGGAAGCAGGAGACGGGGAAGCAGAAGGAAGGCGCGTCGGATCATGGCGAGGCTCCGGCAGGAGCTCCGGTCCGCGAGTCGGCTCCCGCGACGGCGGCCGGGGTCCGGCGTCTGCTCAGGAGTTCGACCGAGTACCGGAGGCAGAAGAGTCCCAGGAAGAGCAACGTGAAGCCCGCCAGGGACACGAGAAGGGTGGTCAGCATGTCGGGGTGGAGCGTCGGTCCCTCCGGCTTGATCACCACGGCGTCGGGATGGATCGACCTGAACCAGCTCACGCTCACGTGGATCAAGGGGATGTTCAGGGCGCCGACCACGGCCACGACGGCCGCGAGCCGCCTCCCCTTGCGCGGATCGGGAACCGAGCCCCGGACCAGGAAGTACCCCACGTAGGTGAACCACAGAACAAGGGTGAGAGTGAGGCGGGGGTCCCACTCCCAGTAGGCACCCCATGCAATCTTGGCCCAGAGAGGACCCGAAGTCAGCATGATCGCGCCGAAGACCAGTCCCCCTTCCGCCGCCGCAACCGCCGCCGCGTCGGCCCGTTCGTCGTCGAGCCAGAGATCTGCGGCGCTGGCGAGGGCGGCCAGGCCGAAGGCCAGGAACGTGGTCCACGCCGCCGGAACGTGGACGTAGAAGATTCGCTGGACCACCCCCATCGACGCCTCGGTGGGCACCCAGAACGCCACCATCCAGTGGACGGCCAGGACCGCGGCGACGCCTGCCGCGACAAGGCGGAATCCCCAGGGCGCGGCGCTTCTCGGCTTCATCTGGCGGGCGGCTTCCTCTACTCCTCCGCCACGTGGCGGAACAGAACGGCGCCGGCGGCGAGGGACCCCAGGGCGAAGGCCCACAGGAGCCGCACGGGACCGGAAACTTCGGGCCAAGGGCGGCCCAGGAAAAGGCGCGTCGTGGCCGTGGCGCCGAAGAAGACCACCGGAGTCAGAAGGGGAAAGGCCAGGACCGGGAGCAGCGTGTCGCCCAGGGAGCTGTGGCTGGAGACGCGCCCGAAGAGGGTGCCGACCGCCGCCAAGCCGACGGTGCCGGGCAGCAGGACCGCCCCGTGGGACGCCAGTGGACCGGGGGAGCGCACGCCCAGGAACGCGGTCAGAGCGAAGAAGGCGAGCCCCGTCGCGATCCAGATCAGGACCAGGTTCGCCGCCGTCTTGCCCAGGAACACCGACGACCGGGACGCGGGAGAGAGCAGAACGTGGCGGAAGGCGCCGTCCCGGTCCTCCAGGTCGAAGGCGCGTCCGGCGCCGGCGGTGGCGGCGAAGAGGACCACCAGCCAGAGCAGGCCGGCGGCCACGCTGCGTCCGGGGACCTGGGTCCGGTCCAGGGACACGGCAAAGAGGAAGCCGGCCAGGACCACGAAGGCCGCCATCGCCGGCAGCCGCCCGCCGGAGCGGAACTCGGCCCGCAGGTCCTTGGCAGCGAAGAGCCATGTCCAGCGCAGTTGCCTCATCGGATTCCCGCTGGCGCCAGGGAGACTTCCGCGGAGCCGACGGCGGCGGGGCCGACGCTGCCGCCGTCGAGCGCCGCCGCCAAGTCGCCGGCCTCGTGGGACGCGGCGGCGCCCTCCAGCGCCTTTCGGCCCTCCCGCAGCACCAGGAACCGGTCGGCGAGACGGAGCCCCCGCGCCATGTCGTGGGTCGCGAGCACCACGATCCGGCCGGCGGCTGCGAGCTCGCCAAGGGCCGCCTCCAGGAGCGCGGCGCCGCCCAGGTCCAGGCCCGTGAACGGCTCGTCCAGGAAGACCACCTCCGGGTCGTGGAGGAGGGTGCGCGCCACGGCGACCCGCTGCCGCTCTCCCCGCGAGAGGGCGCCCACGCGGGCGTCCGCCAACGCCCCCGCCCCGACCCGGTCCAGCGCGGCCTTCAGGGCGGCGTCGGCCTTCCGCCGACCGGCCGCCCGACCGTGCAGCCCCGCGAAGAAGCGCAGGTTCTCGGCCACGGTGAGCTTCGCGTACAGCCCCGTGCGGTGCGAGACCACCCCGACCCGGGCCCGCCACGCCGGGTCCGAGCCGGAGACGGGCTCGCCGTCCAGGAGCACCACGCCCGCGTCGGGCTTCCGCTCGCCGCTGAGCACCTTGAGCAGCGTCGTCTTGCCGGCGCCGTTGGGACCGAACACCGCCAGCGCGCCCGTCGCGTCCGCCGACACGCTCACGCCGTCCAGGGCGCGGGCGGGTCCGTAGTCGCACACCAGGCCGCGCCCCTCCAGGGTCAAGGGCGTTCTCCGTCTTCCCCGTCGGCGGCGACGGCAGCCCGGGAGGCATGGAGCCGCGTGCCGCACTTGCCGCAGTACTTGGCCCCGAACTCGTTGAGGCGACGGCAACCGGCGCACTGCAGTCCCTCCCGAAGCGCCCGCCGGATCGTCGCGATCTCGTCCTCCAGCGCCTGGGAGGCCCGGGCCGCCGGCGAATCCGTCCCGACCGTCTCGGGTCCCAGGCGGAGAAGCGCCTCTCGGGAGAGCTCGGCCCGGAGCCGCTCGTAGTCCTCGCCGTCGACCTTCCCGGTGGCCCGGTCGTACTCGAGGTCGCGAAGGGCCGCCAGCGCGACCCGCCGACGCGCTGCGGACTCGTCGTGCTGGTCCTCCCCGTCGTAGAGGAGCGCGCTCCGGCCGGACAGCACCGGTTCCAGCACGTAGAGCAGGATGCCGGCGGCCAGGAGGACGCCCCCGACCAGGGTCATGCCGTCACGCGGCCCGTCCCGTTGCTCCGGAAGGAGCCGACCGGGGCGCACGACGACGACCGCCAGGCGCCCGGACCCCGGAGTGCGCTCCGGCGGCGGGCCACAGCCCCACCAGCGTGCCGAACGCCACCACCACTCCCCCGAACCATATCCACGGGACCAGGGGCAGCACCTTGAACTCGAAGGAGGCTCGCTCGGTTCCGCTGCCGAAGTCCACCTCCCGCGGGATCACGTAGAGGTCTTCGAGCAGGCTGCTCCGGATGCCCACCTCGGTGGACGACTCCTCCATGACCGGATAGTAGCGGCGCTCGGGCCGCATCGCGGCGACGTGCTCGCCGTCCTTGCGCACCGTCAGCAGGGCGGTCCACCGCCAGTCGTTCTCGGGCACGTCGTCGCTGGCTCGGGGCCGAGAGTGGGAAAGGCTCTCGTAGGTCAGGCGGTACTCGTGGCCGAAGGCCGATCGGATCGCGGCCGTTTCGCCGGGCGCCATCTCGTGGACCTGGGCGACGTCGAAGGCCGACCCCGCCACTCCCGTGAAGAGGATCACGACGCCGGCGTGGACCACGTATCCGCCCCAGCGCCGCCGGTTGCGCCGCACCAAGCCCCGCAACGCCCGCAGATGCCCCTCTCCGGCGATTCGCGCCCGAGCCCTGGTCCCCTTCCAAAACTCGGTGGCCACCGTGGTCATCACGAAGGCGGAGACGACGAAGGTGGCCAGCGCGGTCCCGTGGCGAACGCCCGTCAGCCAGAGCACGGCCAGGACGGCGGCCGCGGCGGCGCACGGCAGGAGGAAGTTCTTGCGAAGGTTCCGTCGCGAGGCCCGCCGCCAGGCGATCACCGGGCCGATCCCCATGAGGGCCAGGAGGATCAGCCCGATGGGCAGGTTGACTCGGTTGTAGTACGGCGGACCCACGTTGATCTTCTGGCCGAAGACGCCTTCGGTGATCAGGGGGTAGAGGGTGCCCCACATCACCGCGAACGCGATCCCCACCAGCAGCAAGTTGTTGAAGAGGAACGCCGACTCCCGGGAGAGGAACGACTGGATGCGGCTCTCGCTGCCCAGGGAAGGCAGGCGGTGAACGATCAGCACGGCGCAGAAGGCGGCGGTCGCGCCCATGAAGCCGAGGAAGATGTAGGCGATCTTCAAGTTCTCGGCGAAGCTGTGGACGGACTCGATGAGCCCGGAGCGGGTCAGGAAGGTGGCGAAGATCGTCAGCAGGAAGGTGGCCGCCACCAGTCCCATGTTCCAGACCTTCAGCATTCCTCGGTTCTCTTGTATCTGGATCGAGTGAAGGAACGCGGTGGCCGTCAGCCAGGGGAGCAGCGAGGCGTTTTCGACGGGGTCCCAGAACCAGTAGCCGCCCCAGCCCAGCTCTTCGTACGCCCATCTCATGCCGAAGACGATCCCCAGCGTCAGGAAGAACCAGCTCAGCAGGATCCATCGGCGGGCGACGGCGATCCAGCGCGAGTCGAGGCGGTTGGCGAGGAGGGCGGAAACGGCGAAGGCGAAAGGAACGGCGAAGGCGGTGAACCCCAGGTAGAGCGTGGGCGGATGAATCGTCATCCAGTAGTTCTGGAGCTGGGGGTTGAGGCCTCGTCCGTTGGCGGGGGTGAAGTCCAGGCGCTCGAAGGGGTTCACGCCGGCAAAGAGAAGAACCACCAGCAGGAAGGAGAGGATCGCGAGAAGGACGCCGGCGGCGTAGGGCATGAACTCGCGGTTGCGCGCCCGGTTCTGGAAGACGGCGATGCTCGTGAAGGCGGAGAGCAGAAGGGTCCAGAAGACCAGGGACCCGCGCTGTCCCGCCCAGAGGCCGGCGACCTTGAAGTAGGTGTCCAGCTCTCGGTTCGAGTAGTTGGCGACGTACCAGTACTCGTAGCGGCCGCCCACGAAGGCGGCGACGATGCCCAACGAAGCCAGCAGCAGCAGGAAGGTGACGGCGTAGGCGGTGCGCTCGCCGCTCAGCACCAGCTCGCTGCGCCCGGTCCTGCCCCCGGCGAAGGAAACCGCCGTCCCCCAGAGGGCGATGGGGAGCGCGGTCCACAGGGCGGTCTCGCCCAGGACCGTCACGCAGCCAGCTCCTCCTTGGCGGCCTCGTAGCGGCTGCCGCACTTGGTCAGGACGGTGTGGGCCCGGAAGACGCCGTCGGCGCCGAAGCTGCCCTCGAGCACGACCTCGGCCCGGTCGTTGAAGGTGTCGGGCAGCACGTCCTCGTACCGCACCGAGAAGACCGTCTCGGGGTTCTCCAGGTCGGCCACGGCGAACTCGTGGACGCTGCCCGCTCCGGCCGGCCGGTCCCAGGAGCCCTCGACGACCCGGCCGCCGACCTTTACGCCGACTTGGCGGAAGGCGGGGTCGGCCTCGATGCGCGCCAGCAGCTCGGAGGGCGTCAGGTAATACACCATGCTGGCGCTGATCCCGGTCCACATCAGGTAGGCCACCACGGCCCCGACGCCGACGAGACCAACGAAGAAGCGTCCATTTCTCATCGCGGGTTGCCTCCTCCCGGCCCGAAAGAGCCGTTGCGGCGATTGGGGCCCGTTGCGGCCCCGGCGAGTGCCTTCAGAAGACAGGAGCGTTGCTAATCTACTCCCTCTCGGACCGTCGCCGCCAGGGCGCCCCGCACGGCGGCGTCCCAACCCTCCAGGAGCGCCGCCCGCTCCTTCGGCTCCATTGCCGGACGGAAGACGCGGCCGCCGGCGAAGGCGGCCCGGAACGCCTGCGGGGAAGACCACACGCCGGCGGCAAGACCCGCCAGGCCGGCCGCGCCCAGGGCGGTCGCCTCCACCATCGCCGGACGCTCGACGGGGACGCCCAGCACGCCTGCCGCGAACTCCATCAGCCAGTCGTTCCGCGCCGCCCCGCCGTCCACCTTGACCCGCTCGGCGCTCACTCCGGCGTCCCGGCGCATCGCCTCCACCACGTCGCGGGCGCCGTACGCCATCGACTCCAGCGCGGCGCGGACCAGGTGGGCCGCCGTGGTTCCCCGGGTGAGGCCGACAACGGCGCCCCGGGCGTCGGGAGACCAGTGGGGCGACCCCAGCCCGGCGAACGCCGGCACCATGTACACGCCGCCGTTGTCGTCGAGGGAGCGGGCGATCTCCTCGCTGCGGGCGGCGTCGTCCAGCAGCCCCAGGCCGTCCCGGAGCCACTGCACCGCCGCGCCCGCGGCCAGGATCGAGCCTTCCAAGGCGAAGGCGGGGCCTCCCCAGGCGTCGCAGGCGACGGTGACGAGAAGCCCGCCAGGGGAAGGAGGTCTGCGACGCCCCGCGTGGAAGAGGAGGAAGGCGCCCGTGCCGTAGGTGCACTTCCCCTCTCCCGGCGCCCAGCAGCCCTGGCCCCACAGCGCGGCCTGCTGGTCACCGGCGACCCCGAGGACGGGGAGCTCGGCGCCCAGGGCGTCGCCCGTCGCGACGCCGAAGTCGCCGCAGCTGGGACGGATCTCCGGCAAGACCCGCCGGGGCACGCCCATCACGTCCAGCAGCTCGTCGCTCCAGCTCCCCTCGTCCAGGTCGTAGAGGAGGGTGCGGGAGGCGTTGGTGGGGTCGGTGGCGTGCACGGCGCCGCCGGTCAGGCGAGCCACCAGCCAAGCGTCGACGGTGCCGACCGCCAGCTCGCCCGCCTCGGCCCTCGCCGCCAGCTCCGGGCTGGCGTCGAAGAGCCAGCGCAGCTTGGTGCCGGAGAAGTACGGGTCCAGGAGGAGCCCCGTGCGCCTGCGGACCATCGGCTCGTGGCCCGCCTCCTTCATCGTCCGGCACATTTCCGCCGTGCGCCGGTCCTGCCACACGATCGCCCGGTGGAGGGGCTTCAGCGTCTCCGGGTCCCACGCCACCACCGTCTCCCGCTGGTTCGCGATCCCAACCGCCCGCACCGGGGTTCCCGCCGCCGCCAGCGCCCGCCGGGCCGTCTTCACGGCGACGCGCCAGATCTCCTCCGCGTCGTGCTCGACCCAGCCCGGGGCCGGGAAGCGCTGGGCGAACTCCGAGTAGGCGCGTCCCGTCACCCGCCCGTCGGCCGAGACGACGAGCGCCGTCGTGCCCGTCGTGCCCTGGTCCAGAGCCAGGACGGCTTCGGCGCTCACGGGACGCCGCGCAGCTCCCGGCGGCCGTCCGGTCGGCCCGCCGGCGCGCTGCTCGACGCCCCGCCGCCCGCCGACTCGATCCTGCCCGGCTTGTAGTCGAGTCCGAGCTCGGTCAGCAGCCCGACGAAGGCGACCACCGAGAAGCCGACCACGGCGCAGTAGTCGCCCTCCACGTGCTCCACCAGCGCCGACCCGATTCCCTGGATGCCGTAGGCCGCGGCCTTGTCCATCGGCTCGCCCGTCGCCACGTACTCCTCGGCCCACTCTCGGGAGACCGGCCGAAAGCGGACGCGGGCCGTGGCCACTCGCGACGCCAGCCTTCCCGTCCAGGCCAGCGCCATGCCGGTGTACACGACGTGCACGCGTCCCGAGAGCGCCGAGAGCATCTCGACCGCTTCCGCGTCCGACCGCGGCTTCTCCAGCACCTCGCCGTCGAGCTCCACCACCGTGTCGCCGCCGACGACGAGGCGCGCGGGGGCCGTCGAAGAGACTCGCTCCGCCTTCTCGCGCGCCAGCCGCTCCACGTAGCGCCTCGGGGGCTCGTCGGGGCGCCGCGCTTCCTCCACGTCCGCCGGCGCCGCAGCAAAGGCGAGGCCGAGCGTCCGCAGCGCCTCGGCCCGCCGGGGAGACGCGGACGCAAGCACGATCGCGGGCGGCCCGCCTTTGCCCGCGCCCGCCCCCGGGCAGCCCACGGCTAGCGCTCCACGAGAAGGGTCACGGGGCCGTCGGCGACCAGCGCCACCTCCATGGCGGCGCCGAAGCGGCCCGTCCGCACGGGCCGGGGGAGACGCCGTCCCAGGGCGGCCACGAACGACTCGTACAGCCGGGCGGCGACCTCGGGGGGCGCCGCCTTTGCGAACGAGGGCCGCCTCCCCTTGGTCGCGTCGCCGTACAAGGTGAACTGGCTGACCACGAGCACCTCGCCCCCCGCGTCCACCACGGAGCGGTTCATCCGTCCCCGCTCGTCCGAGAAGATCCGGAGACCCGCCAGCTTGTCGGCCATCCACCGGATCTTGACCTCGTCGTCGCCCGGCGCGAAGCCCGCCAGCGCAAGGAGTCCCGGCCCGATCTCGCCCACCACGTCCCCGGCCGCGGCCACCTTCGCCCGGGACACCCGCTGGACGACGACCCTCACCGGGGACCGGCCGACGCCGACGGGCGGTCCCGCGTCCCCGCCCTCACTCGACCGTGACGGACTTGGCCAGGTTTCTCGGCTGGTCCACGTCGCAGCCCCGCATCACGGCGACGTGATACGCGAGCAGCTGCAGAGGCACGACCGTCAGCACGGGCATCAGCGCCGGCACGGTTCCGGGCACGATCACCACGTCGTCCGCCAGCTCGTGGATTTCGCCGTCCTGAACGGTCGCGACGGCGATCACTCGACCGTGACGGGCCTTGATCTCCTGGATGTTGGCCAGGGTCTTCCTGTACACCGGGTCCTGGGGCGCGAGCACCACCACCGGCATGTCCTCGTCCACCAGCGCGATCGGTCCGTGCTTCATCTCGGCGGCGGGGTAGCCTTCGGCGTGGATGTAGCTGACCTCCTTCAGCTTCAAGGCTCCCTCCAAGGCGACCGGGAACTGATACCCCCGTCCCAGGTAGAGGAAGTTCGGCGCCTCGCTGTAGCGGCGGGCGATCTCCCGCATCTGGCCGTCCACTTTCAGCGCTTCTTCCAGGAGCGTCGGCAAGCGGCTGAGGGCGTGGACCAGCTCTCGCCCCTCGAGGATCGACATGGACCTCCGACGGGCCAAGTAGAGCGTGAAGAGCGCCTGGGCGACGACCTGGCTGGTGAAGGACTTGGTGGACGCGACCCCGATCTCGGGTCCCGCGTGCAGGTAGATGCCGAAGTCGGTGAGCGACGCGATGCTCGATCCCACCGTGTTGACGATCCCCATCGTCGGGCACCCCCGGCGCTTGGCCTCCTGCAGGGCGGCGATCGTGTCCGCCGTCTCTCCCGACTGGCTGATCCCGATCACCAGCGTCTTCCGGGAAAGGACGGGGTTTCGGTAGCGGAACTCGGAGGCGTACTCGGCCGCAACCGGCACCCGGGCCAAGTCCTCCAGCATGTAGGCCCCCAGCAGCCCGGCGTGCCAGCTGGTGCCGCACGCGGTGACGACGATCCTGTCCACCGCCGCCAAGTCCGCGTCGGGCACCGAGACGCCTCCCAGCTTGGACGACCCTTCCTCTTCCAGCAGCCGGCCCCGCATCACTTCCCGCAGCGACGAGGGCTGCTCCAGGATCTCCTTCTGCATGTAGTGCTCGCAGGCGCCCTTGTCGATCGCCTGGGCGTCCCACGCGACGACGTGAAGGTGACGCCTGACCGCGCGGCCCGCCGGGTCGAAGGTGCGGTACTCGCGCGGTCCCAGCACCGCCGAGTCTCCGTCCCTGAGTCGGATCACCTTCTTCGTGTGGGCGACGATGGCGGAGGCGTCGGAGGCGACCAGGTACTCGCCCCGGCGTCCGATCCCGAGCAGGATGGGACTCCCGTGGCGTCCGACGACAAGCTTGCCCGGGTCGCGGGAGCTGGCCACGGCGACCCCGTAGGTGCCCTCGACCTGGGAGAGGGCCGCGGCCACCGCGTCTTCCAGCAGGTCGGTTTCCCGAAAGGCGAAGTCCACCAGGTGAACCAGCGCCTCGGTGTCGGTCTCGCTGCGGAACTCGTAGCCCAGCTCCTCCAGCCGGGGACGGTGGACCGCGGCGTTCTCGATGATCCCGTTGTGGACCAGCGCGATGTCGCCGGCCGAAGAGAGGTGGGGGTGGGCGTTGGCCTCGGTCGGCGGACCGTGGGTGGCCCAGCGGGTGTGGGCGATGCCGCAGCTTCCCGCCGGCATGCGTCCGTTCACGACCTGCTCGAGCTCCCGCAGCTTGCCGGGCCGCTTCCAGGTGACCAAGCCCTCGTCGGGCGTGAGGACCGACAGGCCTGCCGAGTCGTAGCCCCGGTACTCCAGGCACTTGAGCCCTTCCATGAGGATGGGTCCCGCCTCGCGGGGTCCGACGTATCCGATGATTCCGCACATGGAGCTGAAGTTATCGCCCGGCGTCGGCGGACGGCTCGAGGGGACGGAGTTCGGCCAGCGCTTGGGCGGCCTGGTCCACCACTCGCCGAGCGGCGGCTTCGTCTCCGGCGTCCGCCGCCCCTGCCGGAGCTTCGGCGATGAGGCGCACCACTGGCTCGGTGCCCGACGGCCGGACGTGGAGCCAGCTGCGCGCCTCCGGCCACTCGATCCGGAGCCCGTCGCTCCGGTCCGTCCGGCCTTCGGGGAGACCCATCAGAAGGGCGTCGTACGCGGCGGGCAGGCTCTCCCTGCGGAAGCTCGTCTTCTCTTTGACGATTCGGTATGCGGGAAGCTGCGCGACGAGCGACGACGGAGTCCGACTCGCCGGCGCCGCAGCTGTCCCGGCTCCCGCCGGCTCTGCGGGCGCGAAGGGCGTCGCACCGCCTTCCGGCTCGCCGCCGTCCACCAGGCGCTGGAGGATCAACGCCGCCGCGGCCGCCGCGTCCCGGGTGTGGTGAAGCGCCGGCACGATCACGCCTCCGTTGCCTTCCCCGCCCACCACGGCGCCTTCGGCGATCATCCGCGCCGCCACGTGTATCTCGCCCACCGGCGCCCGAACCACCGGACAGCCGTGGCGGGCGGCCGCGTCCTCCACCACCCGGCTGGTGGAGAGGTTCGCGACGACCGTCCCGGGGCGGCGGCGCAACACGACTTCGGCGGCCAGGGCCAGGGTCAGGTCCTCGCCCAGGGGGCGCCCCTCTTCGTCCACCAGCGACAGCCGATCCGCGTCCGGATCCACCGCGAAGCCCACCTGGGCGCCGGTCTCGCGGACCAGCTCGCACAGCTCCCGCAGGTTCGCCGCGGTGGGTTCCGGGTCTCGGGGGAAACGGCCGTCGGGCGTCGCTCCGATCGCTTCCACCCGGCAGCCCAGCCGCTCCAGCAGCAGGGGCATGATCGCGTTGCCCGCGCCGTTCACGCAATCCAGGGCGACGGCGATCTTCGCGTCCCGGATCCGGTCGACGTCCAGGAACGGAAGAGCCAGGATGCGCTCGAGGTGACGGGCGACCGCCCCGTCGTCGCGGTCGGCGTTGCGCAGCGCGTCCCAACGCGCCGGCGCCGGGTCGCGGGTGCGGAGGAACGTCATGAAGCGCTCCATGCGCTCCGGCGGCAAGAACGTTCCGGCCCCGACGGCGAGCTTGAGGGCGTTCCACTCGGCCGGGTTGTGGCTGGCCGTCACCACGATTCCCCCGGCGGCCCCGGCGTCCGCCACGGCCAGCAGCGCCGTCGGCGTCGGAACCACGCCCACTTCGGTGACCCGGCAGCCCGCCGAGAGGAGCCCCGCCACCACCGCCCGCTGGAGCATCGGCCCAGAGGTCCGAGTGTCGCGCCCCACCAGCACGGAGTCCCCGTCCCCCTCCTCCTGGAGAAAGCTGCCGTAGGCCGCCGCAAGGCCCGCGGCCAATCCGGGCCCGAGCGACTCCCCGACCTTCCCGCGGAAGCCGGAGACGCTGGCCATGAGGCCGGAGGGAAGGTGGACGGGCATGGGAGAAGCTAGCCGGGCGGGCGCCCGGCGGTCAAAGCTCGCGCAGCCGCGCCGACCGTCGCGCAAGCCGGGACAACGCCGCGGGCGCCGGGATCGGCGTCCAGAGCAGGTCGGCGGTCGATTGCGAGGATGGGCAACGCCGGGGGCGCCGGGATCGGCTAGATTGGAGGGCGGTCGGCCGCGACCGGCCGCCGGCGGTCGCCGCTCGCCGCGGTCGGCCGCCAGCTGGTTCGCCGTGGTCGGCCGCCACGTCTTCCTCCCGATGGAGCCGTTTCCGTCTTGACCCCCACCGCCCCCTGCACTGGCTCCGAGGACCCGGTTCCGGCAGGCCGCGGCGCCGCCGACGCCTCGCGCTTCGCCACCCGTTGCGTCCACGCCGGCCAGGCGCCGGAGCCGACGACCGGCGCCATCACGACCCCGGTCTTCCAGACGTCCACCTACGTGCAGGAAGGCCTGGGCCGCCACCGGGGGTACGAGTACGCCCGCCTCCAGAACCCGACCCGGGAAGCGGCCGAGGCCAACATCGCGTCCCTCGAGGGCGCCGCCCACGGGATCGCCTTCTCCAGCGGGCTGGCGGCGTTCGAGTGCCTGGCGAAGACGGTCGCCGCCGGCGGCCACGTGGTCAGCGAGGAGAACACCTACGGAGGCACCACGCGGATGCTCACGCAGGTGCTCGCCCGCCTGGGCATGGACGTCTCGCTCGTGGACTGCCGCGACCTGAACGCCGTGCGGACCGCTCTCCGCCCCGACACGCGGCTGGTGCTGGCCGAGACCCCGTCGAACCCCCTCATGCGGATCGCGGACGTCGCCGCCGTGGCCGAGACTGCGCATGGGGGCGGCGCCCTTCTCTGCGTGGACAACACGTTCGCGTCGCCCTTCAACCAGCGCCCTCTGGCCCTGGGCGCGGACGTGGTCGTCCACTCCACGACCAAGTACCTCAACGGCCACTCGGACGTGCTGGGCGGCATCCTCGTCCTCGACGACGACGCATTGGCCGACGAGCTGCGCTTCGTCCGCAAGTCCACCGGGCCCGTCCCCGGTCCCATGGACTCGTGGCTGACCTTGCGGGGCACGAAGACCCTGCACCTCCGCATGGAGCGCCACAACGAGAACGGCATGGCCGTCGCCCGCTTCCTGGAGGAGGCGCCGGCCGTGCGGGCCGTCCACTACCCCGGCTTGCCGTCCCACCCGCAGCACGCCCTTGCCAGGCGCCAGATGAGCGGCTATTCGGGCATGCTGTCGGCCGACCTGGCGCCCGACGCGGCGAAGCGGCTGGTGGAGGGCACCCGCCTCTTCCGCTTGGCGGAAAGCCTGGGCGGCGTCGAGTCGATGATCTCGGTGCCCGCCGTCATGACGCACGCTTCGGTGCCCGAGGAAAGGCGGCGACGGATGGGAATCGGGAACGGCTTGGTGCGCTTCTCCGTAGGAATCGAGGACGCGAGGGACTTGCTGCGCGACTTGGAGCGGGCGCTGGACCCCTGACGGGGAACCGAACGGAGCCGAGCCGGCCCGGGCGCCGGGACCCACGCGGCCGCTGTCGGCAAGCGGCCCCCAACGACAAGGACGACGATGGCCACGGACGATCACGGCAGCGACGGCGACGCCCCCGCAACCCGCATCCTCACGGACATCTCCTCTCGGGCGTGGGAGCACAGCGCCGACCGGGCCGCCCTGGCCGCCCTTCGCAGGCTCCCGCTCTTCGACCAAGTGCTGCGCACGCTCTTCGGCTTCTTCGGCGAGAAGCCGATCCGGCTGGCGTTCCAGGCCAACGCGGTCCGCGTGGGGCCCAATCAGTTTCCCCGCATCTGGTCCCTCTACGAAGACGTCTGCCGGACGCTGGACGCGCCCAAGCGCTACCCTCTGCTCATCTCCCAGAACCCGGTCGTGAACGCCGGCGCCTACGGAATGGAGGAGCCCTTCATCATCCTCAACTCCGGCGCCATCCAGCTGCTGGACGATCGCCAGGTGGCCTACGTGCTGGGACACGAGGTGGGGCACGTGCTGAGCGACCACGTGCTCTACCGCACGATGACCGAACTGCTGATCCGGCTTGCGGGGCTGGGGTTCCCCATCGTGGGAATCGCCGCTCGGGCGATCCTCGTCGGGCTGCTGGAGTGGTCGCGCAAGGCCGAGCTCTCGGCGGACCGAGCCGGGCTGCTGGCGCTCCAGGACCCGACCGAGGTCATGGGCACGATGCTCAAGATGGCCGGCGGCGGAAAGGACGAGGAGACCTCGCTGGCCGAGTTCATCCGGCAAGCAGAGGAGTACCGGGCGTCGGGCGACATGGCGGACCAGGTCTTCAAGGTCTTGAACCTGCTGGGGCAGAGCCATCCGTTCTGGGTCCTGCGGGTGTCGGAGCTCCGCGCGTGGATCGAGGAAGGCGCATACGACCGGGTGGTCCGCGGCGACTACCAGCGCCGAGGCGAACCGGACCCGGCGTACAAGGAAGACTTGGCCGAGGCCGCCGGCGCCTACCGGGAGGGCGCAAAGGACTTCTTCGGCCAGATGGCGGGCGCCGCCCGGCGCGTCGGCGAGAACTTCCGCGACTCCTTCCGCAAGTGAGGAAGCCGTCGGGCGGCGGACGACCCGGCGCCCCGTCGCGGGCTTCCGCCTGATGCGCATCTTGATCGTCGGCGCCGGCGGCCGGGAGCACGCGCTGCTTTGGAAGCTTCGGAAGGACGCCCCGGACGCGGCCTTCTTTGCAACCCGCCCCAACGGGGGGATGGCCGGGCTGTGCACCGCGGTGGACCTTTCGCCGGACGACGTGGGGGGCGTCGCGGCGTGGGCCGCCCGGGCGCGGATCGACTTGGCGGTGATCGGCCCCGAGGCGCCCTTGGCCGCGGGCGTGTCGGACCAGCTGGCGGGCGCGGGCACGCCGGTCTTCGGGCCGTCGGCGGGGGCGGCCCGGATCGAGTCCAGCAAGGCGTTCGCAAAGGACCTGATGCGCGACGCGGGAGTGCCCACCGCCCGGTATCGGGTCCACTCGGAGCCGGAGGCCGCCGAGGCCCACATTCGGTCGGTGGGCGCCCCGGTGGTGGTGAAGGCGTCGGGGCTGGCGGCCGGGAAGGGCGCCGTGGTGTGCGGCTCGGTGGAGGAAGCGGCGGAGACGGCGCGGCGGATGCTCGGCGGAGCGTTCGGGTCGGCAGGCGCGCAAGTGGTCGTCGAGGAGTGCATGGAGGGCGAGGAGCTCTCGGTGTTCTGCATCGTCGACGGGGAGGCGTTCGCGACGATGCTGCCCTCGCAGGACCACAAGCAGATCGGCGAGGGCGACACGGGACCGAACACTGGCGGGATGGGCGCCTATGCGCCGGTGGGCTTCGTCACCGAAGCGCTGCTGGCGGAGGTGGGCGAACGGATCGTGGCGCCGACGCTGCGGGCGCTCGCCGAGTCCGGCTCTCCCTTCCGCGGGCTCCTCTACGCCGGCCTGATGATCACCGCCGAAGGTCCCAAGGTGGTGGAGTTCAACTGCCGCTTCGGCGACCCGGAAACCCAGGCGGTGCTGCCGCTGCTCGATTCGTCGCTCTTGGAGCCGATGCTGGCGGTGGCCGAGGGGAGCGGGCTGAAGGGCCATGCGCCCGTCTTCCGCGACGCCGCGGCGGTCGCCACCGTGGTCGCGGCCGACGGGTACCCGGGACCTTGTCCCAAGGGCCTGCCGATCTCCATTCCCTCGCTCCCAGGGGTCCACGTCTTTCATGCGGGAACCGTGACGGGCCCCGCGCCGGGCAGCTTCGCGACCTCGGGGGGCCGGGTCCTGGCAGTCACGGCGGTGGATCGGGACTTCGAGGCGGCTCGCGACGCCAGCCGAGCGGCCGCCGAAGCGGTGGAGTTCGAGGGCAAGCGCTTCCGGCGCGACATCGGCTGGCGCGAGTCGCGGCGCCGGCTGGGGCGCCCTGCAACCGAGTCGCAGGGCCGGCGCCCGCGTCCGCGCATGTAGATACGCCGACCCGAACCGTCAAGCCCCAACGAGAGGAGACCATCTATGACCATCACGACCACGCCCACACTCCAGGGCCGGCCGATCCGCGAATACCTGGGGATCGTTACGGGCGAAGCGATCATCGGCGCCAACATCTTCAAGGACCTTCTGGCTGGCATCCGCGACATCGTGGGCGGCCGCTCCGGCGCCTACGAGGACGCCCTGCGCACGGCCCGGGAGCACGCCCTGCGGGAGATGTCGCACGAGGCCGCGGCCCGGGGCGCCGAGGCCGTCGTGGGGGTGGACCTGGACTACGAGGTCCTGGGGTCCGGCCAAGGGATGCTCATGGTGACGGCCTGCGGCACCGCAGTCGCCTTGGAGTAGGCCGTGCCCGAGCTTCCCGAGGCCGAGACGATCGCGCGGGGGCTGAATCGGGTCCTTCCGGGCCGGGTCGTGGCCCGGGTCTCGGTGCTCCGGGAGGACGTGGTGGACGGCCCGGCGGACGGCCTTGCAGCCGCCGTCGAAGGAAAGCGCTTCGGCGCCGCCGGCCGACGGGGCAAGAACGTGGTGCTCTCGCTCGGCGACTCGTCGCGGGTCGTGGTGAACCTGGGCATGACGGGCCGCCTGCTTCCCGATCGGGCCGCGAGCACCCACCCGGCCGTGCTCTTTCGCCTGGAGGACGGCGGCTTCCTCGTCTACGACGACGCGCGCCGCTTCGGCCGAGTGGCCTTTCTGGCCGCGCCCGAGTGGCGGCGCTGGTCCCGAAGCCTGGGGCCCGAGCCCCTGGCGCGGTCCTTCACCGCCAAGCGGCTCCACGGCATCTTGGCCCGCTCCCGGTCGCCCGTGCGCAACCTGCTCCTCGACCAGAAGCGGATCGCCGGCGTCGGCAACATCTACGCCGTCGAAGCGCTCTGGGCGGCCCGGATCCATCCGCGCACTCCTGCCGACGCCGTCGATCCCCCGTCCGCGGCCCGCCTGCACCGCGCGTTGCGCAAGGTCCTGCGCGACGCCATCCGCGCCCGGGGCACCACGCTTCGCGACTACCGCACGGCCGACGGCGCAGAGGGCGGATTCGGCCCCGAGCTGCGCGCCTACGGACGCGCCGGCGAGCCCTGCGCTCGCTGCCGCGCGCCGATCCGCAGGGCCGTCTTCACCGGCCGATCCGCCTTCCACTGTCCTCGCTGCCAGGGCGCCGGCCACGATCTCCGCTCGATCCACCCCATGGCCAGGCCCGTCCGTCCGGCGGCTCGGCTCGGCGGAGAAGCGCCGCGGTGAAGTCGGGTCTCCCTGCCCCGGCGGCTTTGCTGGCGGCCCTGCCCGCCCTGGCGGCCCTCGGCCAACCCGGCCCGTCCCGGTCGGGCCCCTCTCCCGGCGAGACGCTCCCGGTGGTGCGCCACGTCCTGTCCAACGGGATGACCTTCCTCGTCCTGGAGCGCCGCCAGTCCCCCACCGTGGCCTTGGTCCTCCACTACCCGGTGGGGTCGGTCAACGAGCGCCTGGGCAACACCGGGATCGCCCACGTGCTCGAGCACATGATGTTCAAGGGATCGAGCGAGATCGGCGTCACGGACCCTGCCCGCGAGGCGGTCCTTCTCGACGCCATGGACGCGGCCCACGACACGCTGCTTCTGGAGCAGGCGGCGCCGCGTCCGGACTCTGCCCGCCTGCGGCGCTTGCGGCGGTCGATCGGCGCGCTGGAGGACCAGGCTCGCGCTCTGGTCGTGCCCAACGAGTTCGACCGCATCCTCTCGGCGGAAGGCGCCCGGGGCCTCAACGCCGTCACCAGCCACGAGTCGACGCGCTACTTCGTCGAGCTTCCCGCCAACCGGACGGAGCTGTGGTTCGCGCTGGAGTCGAACCGAATGGCCGATCCCGTCTTCCGCGAGTTCCACACCGAGCTGGACGTGGTGAAGGAAGAGCGCCGCCTGCGACTGGAGACCAGCCCCGGGGGCGTGCTGGAGAGCGCCTTCCTGGCCACCGCCTTCCAGGTCCACCCCTACGGCGTCCCCGTCGCCGGACACGCCTCCGACCTGGCGACGCTGACCCGACGGCAGAGCCGAGCGTACTTCCGGAGCTACTACGGGCCCCGCAACGCCGTCGCCGCCGTGGTGGGAGACGTGGACGCGGAGCAGATACGCGCGTGGGCCGAGGAGTACTTCGGCGCGCTCCCCGGCGGGCGACGGGCGCCGCCCGTCACCGCGCGAGAACCCCCGCAAGCGGGCGAACGCCGGATCGTGGTGGAGTTCGACGCCGAGCCCCGGTTGATGATCGGCTGGCGCGCCGTCTCCGGCGCTCACGAGGACGCCCCGGCGTTGCGGATGCTGGCATCCGTCCTCACCGGCGGCCGAACGACGCGTCTCTACCGGCGGCTGGTCGCCGGAGACCGGTCCGCAGTTCACGTCGCCGCCTACCTGGGACCAGGGTTCGCCCATCCAGGTCTCTTCATGCTGTCGGCGGTGCCTCGGGCGCCTCACGGCCCAGCGGAACTCGAAGCTTCCGTCTACGAGGAGATCGACCGCCTCAAGGCGGCGCCCCCCGAACCCGCGGCGCTGGTCCGAATCAGGAACCAAGTCAGGGCCGGCGAGCTTCGGCGGCTCGCGTCCAACTTGGCGCTGGCCCAGCAGCTCGCCGAGTCGGAAGCCTCTCTGGGCGACTGGCGGCAGACCTTCTTCGATTCCCGCCGGATCCTGGACGTGACCCCGGCGGACGTCCAGCGGGCGGCCCGCAAGTATCTGGTCTCCCGGACCCGGACGGTGGCCGTCATGAAGCGAGCGCCGCCTCCGTGACCACGAAGGCCGTTCGTCGGACCGACGCCGGCGCCGTCCGCTGCGGGGTCCGCGCCGTCTTCGCATCCGCGACCTGGGCAGCCCTCGCGGCGGCCGCGTGGCTCGCCCTCGCGGCGGCCGCGTGGCTCGCCCTCGCCGTGGCGACGCTCCCCGTCGCCGCCCAGCGCTCGGACGCGGGCGAGTCGGCCGCGTCCCGCAACTCCGTGCGAGAGCGCATCGCCGCCCTCCGCTACCCCCAGCTTCGGTTCACGCCCCTTCGAGCGGAAGCTGCCGAGGTCAAGGGCGTCCCCGTGTACTTCGTCCAGGACCCGCAGCTGCCGCTGGTCACCTTCTACGCAGCGTTCAGGGGAGGGGCGGGCCGCTTCCCGCGAGAGCACCTCGCCGCGGCCACCGGGATGCCCGCCCTTCTGCGGACCGGCGGCACGGTCGAACTGCCGCCCGACGAGGTGGACGACCGGATCGAGATGCTCGCCCTTTCGATGAGCTTCGGCCAAGGCGCCGGCGGAGCGTCCTCCTGGGTCAACGCCCTGGTGGAGCACGCCGACGAAGCAGTCGCCCTGTGGTCCGACATGCTGCGCCGTCCCCGCTTCGACTCGGCCCAGGTCGAGCAGTGGCGCGGCGCCGAGCTGGAGCGGGTGCGCCGCCGCTCGGACGACCCGGCCTCGCTGGCCTTCCAGCTCTTCAACCACATCATGTACGGCGACCACCCGGTGGGATGGACGACCGGACCCGCCGACCTGACGCCCGACGCCCTCTCACCGGAGCGGCTTCGGTTCGTCCACGAAGCCGTCTTCTGCACGGACAACATGACCCTCGGCGCAGCCGGCGCCGTGGACCGGGACCGCGCCCTGGAGCTTCTGGAGAGGATGCTGGACGGCTGGCCGTCGTGCCCGGGCCCGCTGCCCGACGAGCCGGTCCCCGATATCCGGCGGGCGCCGGGCGTCTTCGTGCGTCACAAGGAGATCGAGCAGAGCGTCTTGGTCATGGCTCACGCGTCTTCGCTGCGGCGGTCGGACTCCCCGGAGTACTTCGCCTCACGCGTCGGCAACTCGGTTCTCGGAGCTTCGGGCTTGTCGAGCCGCCTCTCGACCGTCCTGCGCACCCGGGAGGGGCTGGCTTACGGCGCCTCGTCGCTGTGGACGACTCCGGCGACGCACGACGGATTGGTGGGCGCCGTCACCCGCACCAAGCCCGAGAGCACTCTCGCCGCCGCCCGCCTCCTTCTGGCGGAGATCGATTCGGTCGGCGCGGCGCCGCTGGAGGAAGAGGAGGTCGCCCTCGCGATCGACGAGGTGGTCAACGGCTTCGTCTTCAACTTCCAGACCCCGTTTCAAGTCGTGGCCCGCCAGATGACCTACCGCAGCCTCGGCCTGCCCGCGAACTGGCTGGAGCGCTACCTGGCCGGCGTGCGCGAGGTGACGCCGGCCGCCGTTCAGCAGGTGTACCGGAGAGAAGTCGACTCGTCGCGGATGACGATCCTGCTGGTCGGCGACACATCCCGGTTCGACGGCTCCCCTTCGGAACTGGGACCCGTAGAGGCGCTGGGCACGGCCCCCGCCCCGCCTTCGCGTCCTCAAGAAGCGCCGCTGCGGCCCGGCCGACAACAGGCCCCCTGTCGTTGACGGGGAACGTACCTTGTCTGTCGTCGGTGCGCCCCGGCGCCGTCTTCGCGCAAAGGCCCCGCGCCACGATCCTCCGGAGGAAGCAAGCGAGTCGATGTGGCAGACCGAGTGGCAACGACCGCCCGCTGGTCCGACGCCCTACGTGCGCGACCGACGAGACTCCGCCCTTCGACCCTGGCACGTGGACATGGCTTCCGTGCTTCTGTGGGAGGAACACTGCGTCGAGTGCGCCGTCCCGGAGTGCTACGCCGTCTGCCCCTTGTACGTTGCGCGAGAGGATCGGCAGTGCGCGCGGTTCAGGTACGGCATCTGCCCCGATCCCGCCTTCTCGGGACTCTTCCCGTTCGGGGCGCGAATCTCCTTCCGACGGTGGGGCAAGCTGGAGGCGCGCATCGCCCCCGGCGGCATGTCGCCCCGCCTGCTGGCCTGGGCCGCCGGCCTGGATCGAGCAATCTTGAAGCCCCTCACGTCGCTCTCTCGGCTGATGCGTCCGTTGAACCCGCAGATGAAGCTTAACCGGGGCTACCGCAAGCTCCGCGAACGAGCGCTGCACCAACTCGGCCGGTGGCGGTTTCGACACGACATCGCCGATTTCGACGATCTTGTCGTAGAGGCTTGGAACGAGTCCGACCGCTCGGTGCGAATGGTGCTGGAGTGCCATGAAGACCGTCGCGTCAGGCATCGAAGCGCGTTTTCCCTCCACAGCGGACACAACTTGGTTCGCATTCCGGCCAGGGAGTTCGAGCTGGACGGCGAGTCGCCCTTTCGAATGCAGTTGTATCCCGACGCAGACCGGGAATGCGAAGTCGTCTTTACTTGGCTCGACTTCGTAAAGTACACCCTCCACGCCCGGACGCACCTCCGTCCCGCCGACAAGGTGAAGTGCGTCGTCTGGGACTTGGACGGCACGCTTTGGGACGGAACGCTGGCGGAGGACGGTCCGGACGCCGTCTCGCCACGAGGCGAGGTCTTGGAGCTGATTCGTCGGCTGGACGAGCGCGGGATCGTGCAAAGCGTCGCCAGCAAGAACGACCACGAATCGGCGTGGCAGAAGATCACCAGCCTGCGCCTGGAGGAGTACTTGCTGTTCCCGGCGATCAACTGGGAGCCCAAGAGCCGCAACATTCCGAAGATAGCGAAGCAGTTCGACATCGGTCTCGACACCATTGCGTTCATCGACGACTCTCCGGCCGAGCGCGCGGAAGTCGTCAACGAACTCCCTCACGTGCGAGCGTACGCCGAGACCGACGTCGCAACCCTCCTCGACCGCGCCGAGTTCGACGTTCCCGTCACCGACGCCAGCCGCCTCCGAAGAAGGTCCTACGTTGCCGAGGCGCGCAGACGAACGGAGTCCACGCGCTTCAGCGACGACCCGGACGATTTCTTGGCGCAGTGCAGGCTCGTGGCCACCATCTTCCGCCCCCGGCTGGAACGCGACAAGACGCGCTGCCTGGAGCTCCTCCATCGTTCGAACCAGCTCAACCTTGCCACTCGCCGATACACGGAAGACGAGTTCCTGGCGTTGCTGGCCGACCCACGGATGTCGATCTTCGCCCTCCGATGCCGAGACCGATATGGAGACTACGGGCTTGTCGGCGTGGTGGCCGTGAGACGAGACGACGATGCTCCGATGCTGCTCGACTTCGTGATGTCGTGCCGCGTCGCGCACAAGAGGGTGGAGCATGCCGTCGTCGGCTGGCTTCAAGAACACTTCGCGGCGGGCGAGTCGCGCGCTCGAATCAGGGCAGTGTTCCACGCCACGCCGCGCAATGGCAAGCTTTGGGAGGTCCTGGTCGAAATCGGATTCAAGGTCGTGGAGAAGGGCGACAAGCATGTGCGAATCGAGTTGTCGGCCCAACATGCACCCCCTAGGTCGGGGATCGTTCGGGTAGAGCATGAGGACGCCGGTACTTGTCGTCGCGGATGACTTCGGTCTGTCCGCCGGAGTAAACAAGGGCGTCGTCGCGGCGTTCGAAGCCGGCATGCTCTCGGGCGCGTCGCTCATCGTCAACATGCCGGGCTTCGAGGAGGCGTGCAGGCTCGCGCGGCGACATGGGCTCCAAGACAAGATTGGTCTTCATGTCAACTTGGCCGAGGGAACGCCGCTGACGGAGCCCATACGGAGCCATGCGAAGTTCTGTCGCGACGGCGTCTTTGCGTGGCCGCGGCGTCCGTGCTTCTCGCTGACGAATCGGGAGCGAGAGGCCGTGGCCGTCGAGTGCGAAGCCCAGTATCGCCGATATCGGGAAGCTGGCATGCGTCCCTTGCGGCTGGACTCGCATCGGCACATTCACAAGCACTGGCCGGTTGCGACGATTCTCCTTCGGCTGTCAAGGCCGTGGGGCGTACCGTCGGTGCGGCTGTCGGTCAATGCGGGCGCACGGCCCTGGTGGCACCCGAACCGACTGTACGGGACGGCGTTCAACGCCCGGTTGCGGCTGAGGCGGATGGCGGACACGAGGTACTTCGGAGACATCGACGACGTGCGTTCGCTGTTGGGCAAGACGGCGCGCCGGGTCGAGATCATGGTCCATCCCTACATGGACCGCCGTCGCCGGCTTCACAACCTCTTCGGCGCCCAGAGGCGAAGCCTTCGGGCCGATCTGGACGCCGTCAAGGACCAGGTCGTCGTCCTGCCGGACCTCGAGCAGGGCCGTCGGCGGCGGGGGCCGCCGCTTTGGCGCCGGTGTGAATTGCCGCGATTCCGCCGGTGAGCGCCGACCAGCGCACGGCTTCGAAGCCGGCCTCCTTCATCCGTTCGGCCAGGGCCTCCGGCCCAGGGAAGCCCTTCACGGACTCGGGCAGGTAGGTGTAGGCCCAGCGGTGGCCCGAAACCACCCGTCCCACCCAAGGCAGGACATGGTGGAAGTAGAGCAGGTAGGCGGCCCGCAGGACGCGGCCCGGCGGCGTGGCGAACTCGAGCACGACCAAGCGTCCCCCGGGCGCGAGCACGCGTCGCAGCTCCCTCAGCCCCGCGCCCAAGTCCGACAGGTTGCGCACCCCGAAGCCGACGGTGGCGCCGGCGAAGCAACCGTCCGGAAAGGGCATCCGCTCGACGTCGGCGCACAGCGGCCGGACCCGTGAGCCTCTCGTCTTGAAGAGCCCGCGAGCGAGCATGGGGAAGGCGAAGTCGGCGCCGACCGCTCGGCCGCGAAAGCCGGACTGCCGGGCCAGCTCCAACGACAGGTCGAAGGTCCCGGCACAGGCGTCCAGGTAGGTCCCGGCGGGGTCGCGCTCCCACTGCAGCTCGGCCACGGCGCGACGGCGCCACCGCTTGTCCACGTTCAGGCTGAGCACGTGGTTGAGCAGGTCGTAGCGCGGCGCGATCTCGCTGAAGAGGGTCCGGACCCGCGCCGCTCGGGCGCGGCGCTGGGCGGGAGCTGCGTCTGGCGAACCTTCCAACGGCGACTCCTGACGGAAGCGGGAAGCGTCGGCCGAACCAGCGGGCCGAGAAGTGCGGAGGGAACTACAAGATAGAAGGCGCTTCCGAGAAACGGCGTAGAGCTTGAAGAGCGGCGCCCCCCTTCGCTTGAAGAGCGGCGGACCCCTTCGGGAGTGGTACCTTTGCCCATGGACACTTCGGTTCCCAGCGACCAGGCGCTGGCGGCCCAGGCGGCCGCGGGGCGCCAAAGCGCTTTCCGCGAGCTCCTCTCCCGCTACGAGAAGCCCGTCTTCGCCCTGGTGTACCGCATGGTTCGGGACCGCGCGCTGGCCGAGGACTTGGCCCAGGAGACCTTCATCAGGGCCTTCAGCGCCATCGGCAGCTACAACCCCCGCTACAAGTTCTCGAGCTGGATATTCAAGATCGCCAACAACCTGACGATCGACCACCTGCGCAGGAAGCGCCTGGACACGGTCTCCATCCACGGCGCGCCCCACGCCGTCACGGAAGACGAGCAGGCCCGCACCAGCTTGGACCTGGAGTCGCCCGACGAGCGCCCCGACACCTACGTGGAGAACCGCGAGCTGGGCAGCGAGATCGAAGCCGCCATCGGCCAGCTGCGGCCGGAGTACAAGAGCGTCACCATTCTGCGCCATGTGGAGGGCTATTCCTACAAGGAGATCGCCGAGATCATGGAGTTGCCCCTTGGGACCGTGAAGACCTACATACACAGGGCGCGTCTGGAGCTTCAAGAGGCCCTTTCCCATCTGGATCCCAGGCGATGAGGAAGCCCCCCAAGCCGCTTCGCCGACGTGAAACCCTGCGCCCACGCCGGGCGTAGAGGGCTCAACCCGAGCAGGAGCCCCGTGGTGAACGCAGTCAACCGACAACCGAGCCCGCCGAGCGCGTCGGCCGAAAGGGCGTTCGCGTACCTGGACGGCGAACTCGACGCGGAGGAGCGCTCCGCCTTCGAGGCCGACGTGAAGCGGGACTCGGCCCTGGCCGCCGAACTCGCGGCCGCCCGCGCGTTCCTTCGGGCGATGGGAACGCTGCGCGAGCTCTCGCCGTCGCCGGACTTCGCGGTGCGCACCATGGCCCGCTTCCGCCTTCCGGCCTCGCCCTGGGCCCGCTTTTGGAGTTGGATGGCGGGCAGCGACCACGGGGTTGCCCGCAACCCGCTGGCCGCCTTGGTGGAAGGCGAGCTCTCGCGACGGCAGGCCGCGTGGATGACGGCCTACGTCGCGTCGGACCCGAAGGCGGCCGCCTCCCTGGCGGCATGGAAGCGCCTCCACCAGCGCCTGGAACGCCTCCCGGCGCTGGAGCCCGCGCCGGGGTTCCCCTTCAGGGTCATGGCGCGAGTCCCCGCCGCTCGTGCCCGCACGCCCGCCGCTCGCGCGCTGGCCGGCCGCTCTTGGGCCGCCGCGGTCGCCGACTGGACGACGAAGGCGCTGCCGCGCCGTCAGGAGCGCTTGGCCGCCGCGTCGGGAGTCGCGTTCGGACCGGTCGCCGCAGTGGCCGCCGTCGCCTGGGTCGTGTTCTCGAACCCGCTGGTGACCTTCTCCGTCGTGGCCTCGTTCGCCACGGCCAAGATCGACGCGGTCTTCGGGCTCGCAGGCGCCTTCGTCGGCGACTTGGCGACCAGCACGGCCCGCAGCTGGACCGCCGGCCTGTGGAACTCGGGCTCCCAAGGCCTCTTGGACGGCGCGACGGCCGCGGCTCCGACTGTCGCGGCGGGACTTGCGGCCTTCGCCGCGCTCTCGTTCGCGTCGGCATGGGTCCTGTACAAGAACGTCAAGGTTTGGGGAACGGAGAGACTTCATGCGCCTGCATAGCCCGACTGGCCAGGCCGCCTGCGTCGCGAGCCTGCTCTTTGCTCCACCCATGGCGGTCGACGGACAGCAAAGGCCGATCGTGGCCAACCGCGTGGAGGTCTCGTCCCGCGCCGCCTCCCTGCACCTCGAGTTCTCCGGCGGCGACCAACTGGAGATCGACTTCTCGGACGGCGTCGCCACCGCCAACGGCTCTCTCCTTGGCCGCTACGAACGAGGGGACGCTGTCGACCGCGCGTGGCGAGAGCTGCTGGAGGCAGCTGTCCCGCTGAGCGCCGAAGCTCTGGCCCGCGCGCTGGCCCGCTGGCGGCCGGACGAACTGCCGGAAACCGATCGGGCAATACTGGCCGACGTGGACCGGTTGCTGGAAAGAGCGCTCGCGGAGGCGACCGGGGACAGAGCGCCGAGCCGCGATCCGGCCCCCGCCTGGGAACGCCTCCAGGACCGGGACGAGGATCGGGCTCGGGCGATGCTTGGCTTCATGCTCAGGCACGGACACGTCCCCGGGCTCGGGGCGGCGGAACTGGACATGGAGTCCCTCGTGTTCGCCGTCGGCGAGGACCGGGTGGTTCCGCAAGGCGCTTCCGTGAACGGCAGCGTTCTCGTCGCCGACGGCGACTTGAGCGTGCGCGGGCGCATCCGCGGACACGCCATCGTGGTCGACGGGACGGTCCGGCTGGAAGAGGGAGGACGGGTGGACGGGGACGTGCGCCTCGTGGACGCCGAGCTCGAGCATCGGGGCGGCTCGCTGCTGGGCCAAGTGATCCAAGTGCCGCGCGGGGGCGACGGCCGGGGAGCGGTCGAGGCGGGGCCGCTGCACGACCGGAGGGAAGCACGGCGCGACGACCGCGGGTGGGAGTTGGCCTCGCGCATCGTCGACGCGACGAAGGGCGTCCTCGAAGCTGCCCTTTCCTTCCTGTTCCTGGCTTGCTTGGCCCTGCTCTCGACCCGGCTTGCGGGAGACCGAGTGGACGCCGTGGCCCAGGTCGTCGGGACAAACCCGGCCCGAAGCGCCGCCGTCGGGTTCGCCGGAAGCTTCCTCGTCCTTCCCCTCTACGTGCTGGGCGTCGTGGTACTGGCCGTCACCATCGTGGGCATTCCGGTCCTGCTGGCCTGGGTGCCCCTCTACCCGGTCGTGGTGGCGGCGGCGGGCGCGGTGGGCTACGTGGCGGCCAGCGGCCATGTCGGCCGATGGGTCCTCAAGCAGGAGATCTCCAAGCTCGAAAGAGTGGACCGGCACAATCCAGTCCACGTGAAGCTGGTGGGGATCGCGGCGCTGACCGCGCCCTTTGCCGTCGGCGCCGTCGTTCGCGCCGTGCCGTGGGTCGGGTGGTGGCTCGGGGGACTCGTGCAGGTGCTGGGAACGCTCGGGTGCATGGCGGCCGTGGTCGTCGGCCTCGGGGCAGTGATCATCACGAGGGGCGGCCGGCGCTCGGGCAGCGAGTACGCCTTCGCCGACACCCTCGACGCGGACCACTGGTCGTCGGAGATCGAGGACGCCGACTTGGAGGACGACTCGTCGCGCGGGAGGGACTCGTGACGACGCCTTCTCTTTCGCGGGGGGTTGCCGCCCCGGCGCTGGCCGCGCTGGCCGTCGCGACGGCGTCGCAAGCGCGTGGGCAAAGCTGGAAGGAAGTGGCGTCGTCGCGGCAGGTCGTCGGCGAATCGGAGCTGCGGGTCGATCTCGAGTACGGCGTCGGAGAGCTGACCTTGCGGCGCGGCGAGCTCGGGGTCCTCTACCGGATCGCCTTGCGGTACGACGAGCAGGCCGCCGAGCCGCTCGCCGAGTACGAGGCGGGGCGCCTTCGCATCGGCGTGTCCGGGGACGCCTACGGCGGAGGATGGACTTCGCGACGGCGGAGGATGGACTCCGGCGAGTGGGCCCTCGACAACTCGCTGGACCTGGAACTGGCCCCGGACGTCCCCCTGGACCTGAACTTGTCCTTCGCCGCGGGACGGGGCGACATAGACCTCACGGGCCTCGCAGTGAGAAGCCTGGAGATGAGCACCGGAGCCTCCGAGTCGTCGCTCCGCATCTACCAGGCCAACCGCGAGCGGATGCGTTCGGCCTCGTTCAACGTGGGAGTCGCCGACTTTCGCATCCAAGGCGTGGGCAACCTCAACGCCGAGGACGTCGTGGTGAAGGCGGGACTCGGGTCGGTGGCGCTGGAGCTCGACGGCGAGTGGCCGGCGGACTCTCGGCTCACGCTGGAGATGGGCTTGGGGGCGCTGAGCATACGCGTGCCGGAAGCTTTGGGCGTGCGCCTCCGGAACCGGGACACGTTCCTGGCGTCCGTCAGCATCGACGGCCTCACGAAGCAGGGCGACGGCTGGCATTCGCCGAACTGGGAAAGCGCCCCACGGAAGGTGGAGATCGACATTTCCGCCGCGCTGGGCAGCATCGACCTCGTGCGGGTCCCGTGAGAGACTCGTGCGGGTCGCCGCTGGCAGGGAACCGGTTCCGGTCCGCGAGACGAGAATCTGGTGCGGGTCCCGAGAACTCGTGCGGGTCCCGCGAGATTGCGTTAGAGTAGAAGACGGGTTGTCCGACTGGTCGACCTTCACCCTGGGAAGCCCGCAGGAGAAAGCATGATCTCGACGCTCTTGACGTTCTTGGCCGTGGGCATCGTGAGCCTCGTGGTGGTCTGGATCGTCCTCTCGGTCGTGGGGTCGCTGCTGGGACTGACCCTCGGGATCGCAGGCTTCCTCCTCTTCAAGGTCGCTCCGCTCATGTTCCTGGGCTGGGTCGTCCTGAAGATCGTCTCCAAGGTCCGCCGATACGGCGCACTTTCTCCGTCCGACCGCCGCTGGCTGGAGAGCGACTAGCCCCAGCCCCTGCCGCAACCCTTGCAGGCCGCGAACACCGGCCCCGCAACAGCCCGATTCAGCGCCGGGGTGGCGTGTTCTCCAGCGTCTCGATCACCCGATCGGCAAGCCGCCGGAGGGCGAGCCCGGCCGGGGATTCCGGGGCGGACAACACGGTCGGCCTTCCCTCGTCGCCGGCTCGCCGGACCGCCAAGTCGAGGGGCACGGCGCCCAGGAACGGCACCGACAGCTCCCTTGCAAGCTCCTCCCCTCCGCCGCGACCGAAGAGGTCCACCACTTCGTCGGAGCCCGGGAGCTGGAACCCCCGCATGTTCTCGACCACGCCCAGCACGCGCGTGTTGACCCGCTCGAACATCTTGATGCCACGGCGAACGTCTCCGGTCGCCACCTTCTGGGGCGTCGTGACCATGACCGCCCCCTGCAGCTCGACGGTCTGAACCAGGGAGAGCTGCGCGTCTCCCGTGCCCGGCGGCATGTCCACGACCATCAGGTCCAGGGGCCCCCACGCCACTTGCTCGACGAACTGCTTGAGGACGCCGGCGATCAAGGGCCCCCGCATGATCGCGGGCTGCTCCCGCTCGAGAAGGAAACCGAGGCTCATCAGGCTCACGCCATGGGTCCGCAGGGGCACGATCTTCTCCGAGCCCTTCGCTCCGGACACCGCCGGGCGCCGCTCCTCGCCGAACATCACGGGAATGTTGGGGCCGTAGATGTCGGCGTCCATCAGGCCGACGGCCCACCCCCGCGCCGCCGCGTGGGCGGCCAGGTTGGTGGCCACCATGGACTTGCCCACGCCCCCCTTTCCCGAGCTCACGGCCACGATCCGCTTGACGCCCGCCAGAACGCCCGGAGCGGGCGTGGGCGCGGGCACCGACCCGGGTCGCAGGCCGCCCCGTCCAGCCCGCACGCCCGACGCGGCTCCGGACGCGCCCTCCGACCCGTCGCCGCTCGGGGGCGACGCCCGAGGGAGGCGAACGTCGACCTTGACCGCCTTCACGCCGTCCACCGCCTCCGCCGCCGCCCGCACCTCGCGGGCCAGCGTCCCAGGGTCCCCTCGCCTAAGGGAGAAGGCGAAGCGCACTCGTCCGTCGTCTCCGGCCGCGACGTCGGTCACCTGTCCGCCGGCGACCACGTCGCTGCCGCTGGTCGGGTTCACGACGCCGGCCAGAGCGCGGGTCACCGCGTCGGCAAGCACGCTGTCGCTCATGGCGAGGGTCAGCTGGCTTCGACGGCCAGGACTTCGGGCACCTCCGCCCGGAGCCGCCGTTCGATCCCCTCCTTCAGGGTCATCATCGAGATGGGACACGCTTCGCAGGCGCCCATCAGTCGAACCTCCACCCTCCCCGATTCCTCGCTCCACTCCACGAGCTCCACGTCTCCTCCGTCGGAGCGAATGGCAGGGCGAATGGCTGCGAGCACTTCTTCGATCCGGTCCCTGGTCCCCATGCTGTCGTCGCCAGGCTGGCAAAGGCTCGGACCGGCGTTCCGCCTCCGGCCCCTTCCAATGAAAGGTACTTTCCGGCGTTTCGGGCCGTCAACGGCTCCGCCGCCTTGACCCGCTCGCAAGCGTCGGGCGACATTGACGCTCTTCCCGACCGTCGCGGGCCCCACCAGCCGGCCGCCGCCGTCCGAACGGGCCGCCCGGCGCTTCTTGGTCCGCGCGACGTCCACCACAACTGGAAGGCTCATGTCCGGAACGATCCGCATTCCCCCTCCCAAGCCCGAGCCCGTCCTCTCCTACGCTCCTGGAACCGCCGAACGGGCCGCGCTGAAGGCCGGTCTGAAGGACATGTCGGATCGGCGCTTGGACATTCCGCTGGTGATCGGGGGCCGAGAGGTCCGCACGGGCAAGACGCACCCCGTCTCCGCTCCCCACGACCACGGGCTGGAGCTGGGCGTCTGGCACCAGGGGGGCGCGACGGAAGCGACGAGGGCGATCGACGAAACGGCGGAAGCGCGACGGGAGTGGGCGTCGTGGCCGTGGGAAGATCGAGCGGCCGTCTTTCTGAAGGCGGCGGATCTGCTGGCGACCAAGTGGCGGCCGGTCCTCAACGCCGCCACGATGCTGGGTCAGAGCAAGACGGCGTTCCAGGCCGAGATCGACGCGGCCTGCGAGCTGGTGGACTTCTACCGCTGGGGCGCCCACTTCGCCGAGGCGATCTACGACCACCAGCCGGCCTCGGCCCGAGGGGAGTGGAACCGGCTGGACTACCGGCCGCTGGAGGGGTTCGTCTACGCCGTGAGTCCGTTCAACTTCACGGCGATCGGCGGCAACTTGGCCGGGCTTCCGGCGCTGATGGGCTGCGGAGTGCTGTGGAAGCCGTCGTCCCATGCCGTTCTCTCGAGCTACTTCGCCTACAAGCTGCTGGAGGAAGCGGGGCTGCCGCCGGGCGTGGTCAACTTCGTCCCCGGCGACCCGGCCCAGATCACCGGCGCCGCGCTCCACCACCCGGAGTTCGCCGGCCTCCACTTCACGGGCTCCACCGAGGTCTTTCGTTCGCTGTGGACGACCGTGGGCCGACAGATCGCGTCGTACCGGTCGTACCCGCGGCTCGTGGGCGAGACGGGCGGCAAGGACTTCATCTTGGCCCACCCCTCGGCGGACCCCGACGCCCTGCGGACCGCCATCGTGCGAGGCGCCTTCGAGTACCAGGGGCAGAAGTGCTCCGCCGCCTCCCGCGCCTACGTGCCCGAGTCGCTGTGGCGCGAGCTCCGGGACCCGATGGCGGACGAGACCAACGCCTTGCCCATGGGGGACCCGACGGACTTCCGCAACTTCGTCAATGCGGTGATTCACGAGCACGCCTTCAAGAAGATCGTCGGGTACGTGGATCGGGCCGCCGCCGGGGAAGACGCCGAGATCGTGGCGGGAGGAACGTACTCGGACGGCGACGGGTGGTTCGTTCGGCCCACGATCGTGAGGGCCATGACGCCGAGGCACGAGAGCATGTGCGACGAGATCTTCGGCCCCGTGATCTCCGTGTACGTGTACCCCGACAACGCTTGGGCGGAGACCCTGGAGGTGGTGGACTCGACGTCGCCCTACGGCCTGACCGGAGCGGTCTTCGCCCAGGAGCGCTCGGCCGTGCGCGAGGCGATGGTGCGGCTGCGCTACGCCGCCGGCAACTTCTACGTGAACGACAAGCCCACGGGGGCCGTCGTGGGGCACCAGCCGTTCGGCGGCAGCCGGGGGTCGGGAACCAACGACAAGGCGGGCTCCATCTTCAACCTGCTGCGCTGGACGAGCCCGCGGACGATCAAGGAGAACTTCGCGCCGCCCACCGACTATCGGTACCCCTTCATGGGCGCGGAGTAGCGATCACGGGGCGCGAAGCAGCGAGTCACGGGGCGCGAAGCAGGGGATCACGGAGCACGAGGCGGCGACGGACGGGCAGGCAGTACGACGTCACGGCCGCGAAGCGGCGACCGCCCGAGCGAAGTCGGCCTTCAGGTCCTCCACGTCCTCGAGGCCCACTGAAATCCGGACGAAGCCGTCGGGAACGCCCAGCGCGTTCCGCTCCTCGGGGCTCATGTCCACGTGGGAGGTGTAGCGGGGCTGCGACACGAGCGTCTCCACGCCCCCCAGCGAGGGCGCGGGCAGCGCGAGCCGCAGGGCGGCGCAGAAGGAGTCCGCCGCCGGCCCGCCGCCTTCGAGCACGATCGAGACCATGCCGCCGAAGCCGTCGAGCAGGGCCGCGGCGCGTTCGTGGTCCGGGTGGCTGGGCAGTCCGGGATGAACGACCCGCGCAATGCCGTCCAGTTCCTGGAACCACTGGGCCAGGGCGAGGGAGGAGCGGTTGTGGCGCTCCATCCGGGCCGGAAGACTGCGGATGCCTCGTTCCAGGAGCCACGCCGCCTGCGGATCGATCGACGGCCCGTAGAGCTTCATCATCTTCGCGACCCGCTCGATCAGGGCGCGGGAGCCCGCCACGGCGCCGGCGATCAGGTCCGAGTGGCCGCCCAGGTACTTGGTCGCCGAGTGGATCACCGCCTCCACCCCGTGGTCGGCCGCGCGCAGGTTGACGGGCGTGGCGAAGGTGGCGTCGGCCACTAGGGTCGCGCCCGCTTCCCGGGCGGCGTCGCGGGCCGGGGCGACGTCGAAGACGCGCAGGGTGGGGTTGGTGGGGAGCTCCAGGAAGACCACCCGCGTGCGAGAGGTCGTCGCCGCGGCCCAAGCCCCGGGGTCGGAGGGGTCCACAAAGGTGGTGGCAGTGCCGCGCCGGGGAAGCTCCTGGGCCAGCAGCGCGTAGGTGGCGCCGTAGATGTGGCGGCTGGCGACGACATGGTCTCCCGCTTCGGCCAGCGCCAGCAGGGTCATGGCCGTGGCGCCCATGCCGCTGGCAAGGACCAGCGCCGCTTCGGTTCCTTCCAGGGCCGCGATCTTCCCCGCTGCGGAGAGCTGGTTCGGGTTGTTGCCGTAGCGGCTGTACAGCAGCGGGCCGTCGCCGGGGCCGGACCAATGGAAGGTGGAGCTGCGCGCGATCGAAGGGACCACGGGGTCGCCGGGCACCGTCGGGAGCTGGCCGGCGTGGACCGCTCGGGTGGCCGCGCCCGGGCGCTCGTTGCGGACCTCTTCGCGGCCCGCGCCTCGGGCACTCACGGCCGGCCGTCGCCGTTGGCTGCGAAGGCGCTGAGGGCCGACACCGCCCCGCCGGCATCAACGTAGACCAGGCGGCGCTCCGCCAGCCCGTGCATGCGACGCGCGCCCTCGGAACCAAGAGCCGTCGCCGCGTCTCCAGGCCCCATCCGCCTGCGCCGCTCGAGCGTCCCCCACGCCTCCCGCTCGCCGGGCGAGGCGCGGCCCAGAAGCCGGAAGCGCCCGTTTCCCACGTCGCAGACCGCCGCAAGTCCCTGGCGCCCGAGCACCTCCTTCAGGGCGTGGCGGTGCGCTTCGGCGACCGCGCGGAAGAGGAAGAAGGCGTTGCGGGGCCGATTCGGGCCGAGGTAGCGGAGCAGCAGCTTGGCCACCACTTCGTCGGCGCAGCTGAAGTCCATCACGTGCACGCGCGTGAAGTCCACCAGCGAGACCAGCGCCGCCGAAGCGGAGGAGCGGACGGGCGAGCCGGCGGCGGGCTCGACCGGGGGGGCCGCCAAGCGTCCCTCGATCGCCTTGCGCACCGCCCTTCCCGTGGGCCTGGTGACCAGGTGCGGGCGACCCGACGCGGGCGCGCTCCGGGCGAGAGCGCAGACGTCGATGCGGATGGGGCTGATCATGCCGTCCGATCGTCGGTTCGGTGCTCGGGAAGGACGATGTTGATCTGGGCGCCCGGAAACGGCGCGAGCCCTTCCTGCAGCGGGGGGGCGCTGCTCCACGAGGGCGAGTCGGCGATCCGCGCGGTTCCGCTGCGCACCGAGAAGAGGCCGTCCCAGCGGCCCACCTGCTTGCGGATCTGCTGGATCCCCTGCCCCCGTCCCATGTCCGGGAAGCGGGTCAGTCCCATGAGGAAGGCGGCTTCCAAGGCGGTGGCGTCGTTCCATCGGTCGCCGAAGCGCTCCGAGTGCTCGTCGTGCAGCGACGCCCGGAACCCCCGTCCCAAGTCCGACACCGCGATGACGACCACGCGGCGTCCCAAGCGCTTCGTCCAGTTGTAGCTCTGGGCGGCGACCCACCCCGGCGCTTCGGCGTGCTCCACGATGTTCTGGCACACCTCCGACAGCATGACCGAGAACTGGACCACAGCCGACCGGGGGTAGCCCAGCGTGCGGGACAGGATCGCCCCCGCGCGGGCCTGGACTCGGTCCACGACCGTGTGCACGTCGCCGTGAGAGGCGACCGGCGTGACCTCCAGGAGCACGGGGGACTCGCTGCGCGGCGCCCGCTGGGGGCCGGGCAGCGGCGGGGCGAACACTTCTGCGGCGGCCCGAAAGAAGCCCATCCGGTCGAGGTAGCTGGCCGTCTTCGAGTCGGTCGGCGGCGAGAGCTTCGGCGGGCTGCCGCCGCTCTCCCGGACCGCCCTGCCGGCGGAGAGGAGCGCCGCGATGCCGTTGGGATCGGTCCAGTGGAGCCGGCGCGCGTCGAAGAGGACCGGACCCGGCTCGTCCAGGGGCGCGCTCTTGTAGATGGTCTCGACGTTGCGGTAGTCGAGGGAGGCGGGCACCTCTACCACGCGCATGTCAGGCCGGCGGGCACGCGGAGCGATCGGGAGAAGGTTCGAATTCGGATTCGTTCATCTGACCGGAGAAGCGGGAGCGGCCCACGTCCGTGCGCGACCGAACCCATGTCCGTTCGCGACCGAAGATAACGCGGTGCGCGGCCTCCGTCTTCCTCGGCGCGCCCGGCAGGGAGAAAGTTCGGCGGCGATTCAGCCGACTCCGGCTCGGCGACGGGCGTGCTCGCCGCACGCTCGCTCGCGCCTGAAGAGCTCGGCGGCGCCCACTGCACCGGCGGTCTCCGGGAGCGCCCCGGCAACGATGCGGCATGCCGCGGCGGCCGACGCGAAGGCTCGGCGACGAACTTCCCGGCGCAGGGGAGCCAGGAGCGCTTCCCCCGCCTTCGCCACGCCTCCTGCCAGCACCACCACGTCCGGATTGAGCACGTGCACCAAGTTGGCCACCGCCACGCCGAGGATCGTGCCCGTCTCCGACACGATCCGGGCGGCGCGGGGGTCGCCGACGGCTGCGGCGCGGCACACCGCTTCCGCCGAGACGGGCTCGGAACCCTCCAGGCGGAAACCGGCCTCGACCGCGCGGGCGGCGATCGCGGAGCCCGACGCGTACGCCTCGACGCAGCCCCGGGCGCCGCAGCCGCAGAGCCGCCCGTTCATCTCGACGCAGGTGTGGCCGACCTCGCCCGCGGCGCCCGAGGCGCCGTGGTGGACTCGACCGCCCAGGACGATGCCGCCGCCGATCCCGGTGCCCAGGGTCAGGCACGCCAAGCAGCGGGCGCCCTGCCCCGCCCCCCGGCACCACTCGCCGTAGGCGGCGCAGTCGGCGTCGTTGTGCAGGGTCGCGGGCACGCCGACGGCCTCGACCAGCAGGTCCCGGAGCGGGACGCACCGCCAACCCAGGTTGGGCGTCTCGAGCACGGTCCCCGAGTCCAGGTCCAAGGGTCCGGGCGAGCCCGCGCCGATCCCGGCCACGTCGTCGGGAAAGCGGGCGCCCGCCTTCGCAGCCAGCTCCCGGACCATTCGGGCGATCCGCCGCGCCACCGCCGCGGGTCCCTCGCGGGGCCGGGTGGGCTCGGTCCGCACTCCAGCCGGTCGCCCGCCGTCGAAGGGGACGAGCCCCACCACCAAGTTGGTGCCGCCGATGTCCGCGCCGGCGATCCAGCGCGGGCGGTGGCGGCCGGCGTCGGGGACAGGAACCGCGCGCGTCAAGCGCGCTCGTCGTCCAGCCGGAGCACCGCCATGAACGCCTCCTGGGGAATCTCGACGGAGCCGACCTGCTTCATGCGCTTCTTCCCCTCCTTCTGGCGCTCCAGAAGCTTGCGCTTGCGGGTGATGTCGCCGCCGTAGCACTTGGCGGTCACGTTCTTGCGCATCGCCCTGACCGTCTCGCGGGCAATGACTTGATTGCCGACGGCCGCCTGCAGGGCCACCTCGAACTGCTGCCGAGGGATCAGCGCCTTCAGCTTGCGCACCAGGGCGCGACCGTGGCGGTAGGCGTTCTCTCGGTGGATGATCACCGAGAAGGCGTCCACGGCTTCCCGGTTCACCATCACGTCCAGCTTGATCAAGTCGCCGGGTCGGTACTCCAGGAACTCGTAGTCCAGGGCCGCGTAGCCTCGGGTTCCGCTCTTCAGCCGGTCGTAGAAGTCGAGCACGATCTCCGCCAGGGGAAGCTCGAACTCCATCTCGACGCGATGGGGATCCAGGTAGCTCATCGACTTGAAGACGCCCCGCCGCTCGTGACAGAGCTTCTGCACGTTGCCGATGTAGGTCGAGGGCGCCACGATCCGCGCGCTCACGACGGGCTCGGCCACCGATTCGACCAGCGCCCGGTCCGGAAGCATCGACGGGTTCTCGACCACGACCCGGCTGCCGTCCGCCAGCGCGACTTGGTACTTCACGTTGGGCACGGTGGAAACGAGCTTCACGCCGAACTCCCGATCCAGCCGCTCCTGCACGATCTCCAGGTGCAGCAGGCCCAGAAACCCGCACCGGAAGCCGAAGCCCAGAGCCCGGGACGTCTCGGGCTCGAAGTGGAGGGCGGCGTCGTTGAGGCGAAGGCGGTGGAGGGCGTCCCGCAGCTCCTCGTAGTCGTCGGAGTCGCTGGGGTAGAGGCCGGCGAAGACCATGGGCCGCACCTCCTGGTACCCCGGGAGGAGTTCGGCGGCCCTGTCGGCGACGTCCAGGATCGTGTCGCCCGACTGCGTGTCGGAGACGGCCTTGATCGCCGCCACCACGTACCCCACCTCGCCCGGGCCCAACGAGGCGCAGGGGACCCGTCCCAGGCGCATGTGGCCCACTTCCGTGACCTCGTAGCGGGCGTCCACGGCCCCGAAGCCGATCGACATGCCCGGCCGCAGCGTGCCGTCGAAGACCCGGACGCTGGGCACGGCTCCCAGGTACTGGTCGTAGCAGGAGTCGAAGATCAGCGCCCGGAGCGGGTCGCTCGGGTCGCCGGCGGGCGGCGGGATGCGCTCCACCACCGCCTGCAGGACCGCCTCCACTCCGCTGCCTTCCTTGGCGCTCGCCTCCAGCACCGAATCCGGGTCGATCCCCATCAGGTCGGCGACTTCGTGGCGCCGGCGCTCCGACTCGGCGCCGGGAAGGTCGATCTTGTTGACGACCGGCACGATCTCGAGCTCCGCGTCCAGGGCCAGGAAGAGGTTCGACAGCGTTTGGGCCTGGACGCCCTGCGTCGCGTCCACCACCAGGATCGCCCCCTCGCACGCCGCCAGGGAGCGGGAGACTTCGTAGGCGAAGTCCACGTGGCCGGGAGTGTCGATCAGGTTGAGGACGTACTCGCGTCCGTCGCTGGCGCGGTGGGTCATCCGGACGGCGTGGAGCTTGATCGTGATCCCGCGCTCGCGCTCCAGCTCGTTGGAGTCCAGCACCTGCTGCCGCATCTGACGGCTGTCGAGCGTCGCGGTGGCCTCCAAGAGGCGGTCCGCCAGCGTGGACTTGCCGTGGTCGATGTGGGCCACGATGCAGAAGTTGCGGATGCGGTCGGTTCGCACGGCGGGCAACGAGGGGCCGGAGGCGGCAGCAAGGAGACGGAGAGGGCGCCCTGCGGACGGCAGGGCGAGACCGGCGGCGGGGGCGAACGTTGGCGGCAGGGGCAAGGCGTTGACAGCCGCAAGCTTCTGGACAATAATCTCTTATGCGGAATCTTCCACATCGTCGCGCTGCCGCCGAGCCGCACGCTACTCCATATCGTTCGTTGCCGCAGGCAGTCGCCACTTGCCCTTCCGCGGGCACCCCACCCCAAGCAGTTCCGCCGGACCGCAGGAGACCATCCATGACCAAGCTCCCCGCAACGCTCGGGCTTCGCCCCCGATTCGGCTGCGTCGCTGCCGCTTTCCTCGCTGCCGCCGTCGCCGCCGCTCCGCTGCAAGCACAGAACGCCACCGTCGTGGGCGTGGTGACGGACGCGGGCACAGGCCAGCCGCTGGCGGCGGCCCAAGTCTACATCCCCGCCATGAGCATCGGCGTGACGTCCCGAGACGGGGGCCGCTTCGTCCTGCCGGGCGTCCCGGCCGGCGCCCACGAGCTTCAGGTCGACCTCATCGGCTACGTGAGCGTGGTGCGCACGATCGAGGTTGCGGACGGGCAGACCCTGACCCTCGACCTGCAGCTTCACTCGACGGCGCTGGAGCTGGTCGAGATCGTCGTGACCGGGACCGCCTTCGAGGAGTCCCCCGTCACGCTCCCCTACTCGGTCTCCGTGTCGGGGCGTCGCACGCTGGCCGAGCAAGGGTCGCCGCAAGCCACCGACTTCTTCAAGAACCTGGGGGCCAGCCACGGGACTCTGGGCGAGCGCCAGGGCTGGTACAACACCAAGCAGGCCGGCTCCATGCCCGAGACCGTGGCGAACGTCAACCTGCGCGGGCTGGGTTCCTCCCGCACGCTCGTGCTCCTCAACGGGCGGCGCCAGACGTACATTCCGGTGCGCCAGTACGGCGGCCGGTTCGTGGACGTGAACGCCTTTCCGTCGATCGCCGTCGACCGGATCGAGGTGCTCAAGGAGGGCGCGTCGGCGGTGTACGGCTCCGACGCCGTGGCCGGGGTCGCCAACTTCCTGACCCGAGGCGACTTCGAGGGCTTCGAAGTCGAGGCGGCCCACGAGTACTTCGCGGCTTCCGGCAACACCAACGCGGGCGCGATCTGGGGCGCTCCCGTCGGCGAGAGCTCCCACGCCGTGGTCTCGGCCGAGGTGCTGGTCAGCCAAGCCCTCAACGTGCGGGACAGGGACTGGGCGCTTCGAGAGTTCATCGCTGGCGCGGGCTCCTGGTCCTACACCGGCAACCCCGGCGCGTTCATCGTTCCGCAACTTACGGGTGACGAGTCGGGCGAAGAGTTCTCGGCAGCCCTGGTGGGCGCCCATTTCGGCGGCGAGGGCGGCGTCTTCGTGGACCCGGCGTGCCAGCAGTTCGGCGGCCACGTCGAGAACGAGACTTGCCGCTTCCGCTACCAGCCCTGGGACGACTTGCAGCAGGCGACTCGCCACGTGCGGGCGTTCGCCGAACTCAACGGCGAGTGGGGCGACGAGGGCAGCTATCACGTGGAGGGGCTCTTCGCCCTTGCGGCGCAGCCCGAGTGGCTGACCACTCCTTCCTATCCGCCGATCTACCAGTACACCGACGCTTGGCGGGTCGCCCCCGATCACCCGGGCCGCGTGGACGCCTGCAACAACCCCGACTGGCGCAGCAAGGGCGGCTTCGCCTCTCCGTCGGATTGCCTGGCGAACGACTGGTACTACTACGGCCGCTTGGTGGGGAACAGCGGTCCCGGCCGCATCTTGTCCCGGCAGTCGACTACGCAGCGCCTGGCCGCGTCGATGGAGCGGGTGGTGGGAGAGCTGGGCGGCGAGGACCTGACGCTGGACGTGGGCGCAAGCTTCTCCCGCGCCTCGGGCAACGTGAACATCCCGTCCGAGTACGCCTACCGGAAGTTCCTGGCGTTTCGCGGCTTCGGCGGTCCCGGCTGCGGCGTGAACGTGGTGGTCGATCCGTCCAGCCCCTCGGGGATGGCCTTGGGACCCCTCGGCGGGGCGGTCGCCGGGCAGGGCGCCTGCATGTACTACAACCCCTTCAGCAACGCGCTTCAGCACTCGGCCCAGCCCGGCGCGACCTACGAGGGCCAAGCCAATCCGGGCTACAACGCGAGTCTGGCCAACTCGCCGGAGCTCCTGGACTGGATCAACGACGAGGTGGACCTGGAAGGCGCGGCCAACCTGCTGGTGGGCGACGTGCTGATGAAGGGGACTCTCGCCGAAGGCACGGCGAACTTCGCCGCCGGCTACCAGTTCCGTCGGTTCGCCGTGACCGGGACGCCCAACGCCGCCGGCAACCTCGACGTGAACCCGTGTCCGGTGCTGGGCGACAAGAGCTGCGTGGACAAGGCCGGCGCCTTCACCTTCACCAACGGCTTCTACCCGTACGACGCTTCGCAGACGGTGCACCGCTTCTTCCTCGAGGTGCCGATGACGTTCGGCGACCGGTTCAGCGCCCAGGCCGCCGCCAACTACGAGTTCCACAGCAGCGCCAGCAGCTTCGACCCTCGGCTGGCCATGCGCTTTCAGATCGCCGATCCGCTGGCGTTGCGCGTGTCCGTCCAGACCACCTTCCGCACGCCGTCGGTGGACGATGTGCACCCGCAGCAGAACACGGCTTCGGCGTACGTGTCCCAGGTCGGGACGTACAAGGCGACCGACACCTACGGCAACCCGGACCTCAAGCCGGAACAGGCGTTCACCTACAACGCGGGGCTCAGCTTGCAGCTGCCGCGCATGAGGGCGTCGGTGGACTACTGGGCCTACGACTTCCGCGACATGATCGAGATCCTCCCGTACAACTCCATAGCCAGCGCGTACGACTCGGGGGGATTGGCGCGGGAGATCGTCCAGCACCTGATCACCTGCCCGGGCAACCGTCGAGACGGTTCGTGCGACGGCCGCAACATCGAGCGGATCCGACTCGACATGGCCAACTGGCCGGGGATCACCACGTCGGGACTCGACTGGCACGCCAGCGCCCGCATGCCGGCCGGCGAAGGGATCGTGTCTCTGGGCATGGACGGGACCTACACTCGCAGCTACGACGTGAGGGAGCTCTCCCTTGCCAGTCCCGACCAACCCAGCTTGTCCGTCGGGTTGCTGGACGCCCAGTCGGCGGTGGGCCAGCTCAACTGGGGCAGCCCAATCGCTCCCCCGCTGCCCCGCTGGAAGATGCGCTTCTCCCTGGGCGTTCATCAGGGCGACTACAGCTTGGTCAACTACATGAACACGGTCGCGTCCTACGTGAACGACGCGTTCGTCGGCTCCCAGTACGAGAACGTGGACCGCTGGCTCACCTGGGACCTGAGCCTGCTGCGGCGCTCCACGGGCAGCTTCGACGTGGCCCTCTCCGCCGTGAACCTTCTGGACGCGGACCCCCCCTTCGTCGCCTGGGAGCAGAACTACGACGGCTTCACCCACAGCGCCCGCGGCCGGCGGGTCAAGCTGTCGGCGACTTGGAGATCGGGCCGATAGGCCGACAGCCCGACGGACGGACTCCGGACGTGACCGAACTCTACGGCGACTGGCCGAAGATCAAGGCGCGGGTGGACGGCGAGGCCAAAGGGGCCCCGCTGTTGCGGGAGCTGTACGCCGAACTTCAGCGCCGCAAGGCCGGCTTCGAGGGCACTTTTCTGGCCGTGTTCCGCGAGATGACCGGCTACCCGGAAAGCGAGAAACTCACGGGAACAGGCCGCAAACTCAACAACTCGTTTTGGGGCCTCAAGACTGAATTGCTGCGGGCCGGCAAGTTGACGATCGTTGGCAAGCAGTCGGGCGTCACCGTCTACCGGATAAGCGCGGAAGACGGCCCGCCCACGGGCACGTGGCAGCGACCACAGACATGGCGCGACAACGCGATGGAAGCGATTCGCGAGCTGACGCCGAGTCAGTTCGAGCACTTGGTCGCGGCGTGGGCGAAGGGACTCACGGGTGCCAAGCCCAAGGTGACACCACCGCGCGGTGACGGCGGTTTCGATGTGGTGGTAAGCTTCCCGTTGGTCGACAGCAAGGTGCGCATCGAAGCGAAGCTTTGGAACACGGCAAAGGTTGGATCGCCGGAGGTCGCTAGACTTAGGGGTGCGTTGAAGTCGCGCCGGGGCGACAAGGGCATCTTGATCGCGCCCGGAGGGTTCACCAAGGCGGCGGTGGCCGAGGCGGAGGCGGAAGGCAAGGCACCGATCAGGTTGGTGGACAGGAACGAGCTACTGGACGACATGAAGAAATACAAGCTGGGGCTGAAGGTTGAGATGGTAGAACAGGTTACGGTCGATCGGGACTGGTTCCGAAGCCTCGGGAAGTAGGCAGCCCCTGCCGCAGCTCACACGAACTTCACGCCCTCCATTCCGCCCAATCGCCGGGTCATCACGTCCAGCGCTTCCGGGTTGTCGTCGACGAGGACGAAGCGCCGGCCCAGCTCGAAGGCGACCGCCCCCAGGGTTCCGCTGCCCGCAAAGGGATCAAGCAGCATGTCGCCCGGCCGGGAGGACGCCTGCACGATGCGCCGGACGACTCCCAGGGGCTTCTGGGTGGGGTAGCCGGTGCGCTCCTTGCCGTTGGTGGGCACGATGGTGTGCCACCAAGTGTCGGTAGGAAGCTTGCCGCGGGCGGCCTTCTCGGGTCCCACCAGCCCGGGCGCCATGTAGGGGATCCGCTCGACGGCTTCCGCGTCGAAGAAGTAGCGGTCGGGATCCTTGGCATAGAAGAGGATGTTGTCGTGCTTGGCGGGCCACCGACGCTTGGGGCGACCGCCGAAGTCGTAGGCCCAGATGATCTCGTTGACGAAGCACTCGCGGCCGAAGATGTCGTCCAGCAGGAGCTTGGCGTAGTGGACTTCGCGGTAGTCCAGGTGCAGGTAGAGGGAGCCGGTGGGCGCCAGCAGGCGGTGAGCTTCCCGCATCCGGGGCGCAAGGAAGGAGCCGTAGTCGTCGAAGGAATCGGCGAATGCGCGGGTCGTGCCCCGGACGGTCCTGTAGCGCCGGCCCCCGAACCCCGTGCGGTCGCCGGCGTCGTCGCGGACGGTCCGCAGGCGGGTTCGGGCTTGGGCGCGGCCCGTGTTGAAGGGCGGGTCCGTGTAGACCAGATCGACGGAGCCGGAGGACATCTCCCGCAGCACGGGGAGGTTGTCGCCGAAGTGGACTCGGCCCTGGACGACTCCTTGGCGGGGGCCGGCGTCGCGCTGGGGCGACCGGAGCGGCGTCGTCGGCAAGGTCGAGCGGGGCGGCGTCATGGACGAGGCGGGCGGACGCCGACGCCGGCGGCATCGGCCGGGTCGAAGCGGGCCGCAACTTCGCCGATGGCCACGGCCGCGTCGTCCAGCTGGGCGTCGGTGACGTAGGGCGCCGGCCCCAGGCGGAGGAGGGCGCCCCGGTGGTCGACGTGGACGCCCCGGCCGCGCAGGGAGCAGGCGAACTCGCCGGCGAAGGGGGTCGTCAGCGCGAGAAACCCGCCCTTGCGATCGAGGGGAACGGCCCGGTCGCGGGAGAGGACGGCAGGATCGAGGTCGAGCCCGTCGACGGCCTCTGCCAAGCGCCGGATTTGGGCCAGGCCCGAGGCTCGAAGCCGGTCGGGGGTCAGGCCGTGCTCCCGGAAGAAGTCGAAGACGGCGACGGCGCGGTAGTGGCTCGTGGGGTCGTACGTGGATCCGGCGAAGCGGAGGTGGCCGGCGCCGTATCGGGTCGGAGTGCTCGGCCATGGAGGGCCGCCGACGCCTGGCGGTGCATCGGGCGCGCCGGTCGCTTGCGCCGGAGGCTCGGCCAGCGCCCCGAACTCAGCGAACCAGCCGGTGAGGACGGGGCGGAGGGCGCACGCCGTCGGGAAGCGCAAGAAGCAGTTGCCTTCCCCGAGCTGGCAGTACTTGTAGCCGCCGCCCACCACGAACGCGCCGTCCAGCCCCATCTTGCGCACCGAGAACGGAACGGCGGCCAGGGAGTGGTAGGCGTCCACGAGAAGCTCGGCGCCCACTCGCGCGCAGGCTTCGGCGACGCGGTCCAAGCCCTCGACGATCGTGGCGTCGCGGAAGAGCACCGACGAAAGCAGGACCGCCGCCGTCCGGTCGTCCACTGCCTCTGCAAGCCGGTCGGCGACATCTGCTTCGGCGGGCGCCGCCGCGACTTCGACGCCCTCTTCGCGCAGCCGGCCCAGCTGGCGGTGGATCGTGCGAAACTCCCCGTCGGTGGTGACCAGGCGCGGACGCTCCCGCAGGGGCAGCGCCGACAGAAAGCGGGTCACGAGCTCGTGCGTGTTCTGGCCCAGGGCGATGTGGCCGTCCGGGTCGTCGAGAAGCCGCCGGAAGCCGGAGCGCACCTTGTCGGCCATCGCGAACGCTCGATCCCACTTGTCGTCCACCAGATCGGCCGCGTCCAGCCAAGCTTGCTGCTGGGCGTCGAAGGCCACGTCGGGCCATGCTTGATGCGAATGGCCCGTAAGCAGGACCCGCTCCCCGACTCGGAATCGGGCGTAGCGGCGGGCCAGGTCGTCAGGCCGCACCGGCGGCGGCCCGGCGTCCGAGGATGATCGAGATGTAGTCGTACTCGTCCGTGCGCTCCGGAAAGACGATATGGGCCTGCGCGAATCGCTCGCGCGTCCACGTACCGTCGTCGTACGACCGGCGCAGCTCCTCGTAGGGCGTGTTCGAAACGATGTACGAGTCCAAGGAGACGTGGTCCAGCCGGGACCGGGCGGCGGCCTTCCGGGCCAACGCGGGCAGGCGCTCGTGCAGGCGGGCCTTGTCGTCGTGCCGGTACGCGCCCGCATGGACCATGCCGTGGGGCTCCACGAACACCACCCGCTGGGCCGGTCCCTCCTTGATCCACAGGATGAAGTCCGGGTAGAAGCCGCGGGTGTCGAAGAAGCCGATTCCCCTGCCCCGCGTCAGGTTTCGCAACAGGAAGAGCTCCCGTCCCTTGCCGAAGTCGCCCCCGTGCGCTCGGCACCGGGCACGCAGGTCCTCGACGAACAGCGCTTCGCCGGCGTTGAGCCCCGGAGGCGTGGTCCGGATGCGGGCGTCCCGATCGACCAGCAGCGGCTGATACAGATGCCGGTCGAAGTAGATGCCGGGCAGGTCCGCCGTGGCCATTCGGTAGATGCGGTCGCCGTCCGCGATCAGCTCCCGAATCGCTTCCACCAGCGCCGTCTCGCCACGAGGCACTCGGACGGCGTAACGAGGGAAGTTCGCGTCTCGCTCGCTCACCTTGTCGTACACGACCTGCTCGGTGTCCCACCGCTCGCGACGGACGCGGCAGAACTTGTCCACGTACTTCTTCAGAACCGTCAGCACGGCATCTTCAAGAAGCTGCACGTCCTCGAAGCTCCGGGGGACCGAAACGTGGTCGTCCGCGATCAGGTCGTAGAGCGCGCGCCCTTCATCCGCCTCGACGATCCGCCTCGCCGCTTGGGGGCCGAGAGCCAGGTTCGCCAGTCCCCGGCTGTCCGCATACTCGACAAGCTCCAGATAGACCTTCTGCCAGTCGACCAGGGCAAGGCTCGCCGCCGGGATCGACTGGGAGCGCCCCGACCAGGCGTCACGGTCCCTAATGCCGTCTTCGTCGGCGTCCAGAGTGCGCACGCGCACGGACTTGTCCACGCGCACCCGGATCGCCTCGTCGCGCTCGAAGAACACGTCTTCCTCGTCCACAAAGGAGCGTTCGTCGGGCATCCGGGGAACGAGCAGGCCCCGGTCCAGAAACGCGCGGTTGGGCTTCGCGTCCAGACGAAGCTCCAGCACGTCCCCTGTGTCCACGCCTTCCTGCTCCAAGTAGTTGCGGAACTGGAACATGTAGTCGGCGCGGACGGCGAAGATGTCCAAGGTTTCCAGGAGCTTCACGTCGGGAGGGTGCTCGCCGTCCAGGGCGGAACTCCGCTTGAGGCCGAAGCCCTTGCCGCGTAGGCGAACCCCGCGTCCGAAGAGCTGGATGATCTGTGAACCCTCGGTGCGACCGATGTTCATCAGCCCCATGTTCGCGACCCGCCAGGAGTTCCAGCCCTCCATGAACTTCCTGGCGCCGACCAGGACGTTGACGCCGCCCTCGGAATCGGCGATGCCCTCGAAGAGCGAGTCGCCGACGACGTCGTGCTCGAAGACGAAGCCCGGGTCGTCCGCCCGGGCAAGCTTGACGAACGCCCCGACGTCGCCGATGTAGATCACGCCGAAGCACCGGTCGGCCGTGCTCGCCCGAAGGCCGATCTCGCCCCGGCTGCCGCGCATCTGCCCCAGGTGAAGACCGCCCGAGGCCGATGCGTGAAACACTCGCGCCAACACGTCCCGATACAGGGCCTCTGCCGACAGACCGTCCTCGCGGAGGGACGCGAACCTGTCCGCGAACACGTCCCGCCCGTCGGCTCTTCGCAGTCCGCTGCCGCCTTCCAGCAGCCTGGCCGCCGTCTCGACCGCCCAGCCTTCCCGGTTCGCGAGCACGCGATGGAAGAAGCGAGCCACAGTCAGCACGTCGCTTCTCTTCTGCTTTCGCAGGGAGTAGACGGCGTTGACGGTGCCCCCGACGAACACCCACAGCGGATGCTCGACATTGTAGGACCGAATCGCGGGCTCGTGCTCGTCGAAGGCCCGCATCTGTTCGTAGAACGACAGCAGGTTGCCGAGGAGCAGCGTGTCCGTCGCGTCCTGCTCCCCCTCCTCTCCCAGGTTAAGGATGCGGAAGTCCTTGCCGTATCCGTCGCCGTGGAAGTATCGGTACGAGTAGTCGAAGCCGATCGACTTGCCGTACTCCGCCGTCAGCTTCTGGTTTCGCGCCGACGCCAGGGCTTGGCCGAAGGTGGCGCTGTACTCGAAGGTGAAGCCGCCCTTCCCGACTGCTTCGCGCGCCTTCCGCCACGCCTCGCCGCCCGTGCCTCGGTGCCCTTCGTCGACGAAGACCAGGTTGACGCCCTCGAACGCCTCCACGGGAACGCTGGCGCCGCCGCCCCGCTTCTTCTCGACGAGCTTGGTGATCTCGACCACCTGCACCGCGTCCCTGTCGAGCGCCAGCAGGCCGCTGTCGTCAAGGTCGAAGCGCCGGCACGGGATCCCCGACGCGCGCATCTCGGCGATGTGCTGGCGGGTCAGGCCTTCGTTCGGCGTGACGAGGACGATGTTGTCCAGCGGCCGAGCGTTATAGTGCAGGAACTGGCGGTAGTTGACGTGCATGATCAGCGTCTTGCCGCTGCCCGTCGCCATCCAGTAGGCGAGTCGGCGAAGGTCCGACGCCTGGATCGTCGGAAATCGGTCGTCGTACGTCTTGTACTGGTTGCGCTTGTAAGCCACCTCGTTCAGCGACTCGACCAGATCCGCGGGACGCCGAAGGGCCCAGTCCAAGTAGAGCTCCGTGTACAACGCCGCCGCGTGCTGGAAGTAGCGGAACACGATCGGTCGGCCACGCCCCTCGTTCACGGCTCGCAGGTGGGTCCGAATGTTCTGGTCGTAGCGGGCCAAGTCCTCAGGAGGCGCCTTCGTGCGTCGTCCCCGCGACTCCAGACGTCTGTGGACATAGCTCCTTCCGGTGTCGTCGTAGCCTTCCGCGCACTCCTTCAAGTCGGCGAGCATTTCTTGGTTCGTCTTGTAGCCGAACTGCTCGTGAAGCCACGCAAGAAGGACTAGCCGCCGATCCAGCTTCGCCTTCGAGGCCCGCTTCGTCACGACGCACCTCCCGAACGTAACATGCGCCTCTTGAAGAGCGGGTCCAGCGCCGTCGCTTCGCGGATGAGAGAGCTCCCGTTCACGAGCACTTGATCGGCCCCTTCGGCGAACTTCTGGGCTGCCACGAACTCCTTGTCCCGGACGAAATCCGCCTCGGCCCAGCCCTCCGTGTCCCGCCAGATCACGACGATCCGCCGCCTGCCGACGGTTCCGGCGTGCACAAGGTACCGCCGTCCGTCGTCGTGGTGGACTCGGCGCGTCGCCACGCGAAGGCCCAGCAGGTAGGCGAACGTCTCCGGGAGGTCAGCGACGACCTCGCGCACTTGGCCGTTCGCCCCCGCACGAAGCTTGTACGAGAAGGGCTTGTCCAGATCGAACACGTTCAAGAGCGTCGCGCTGTCCTTCGTCTCCCACCGGAGCATGTACCTGAGGACGTAGCCTTCGAGCTCCAACGCCCGCTGGCCCGCTTCGCCGTCGAAGCTGATGTTGCTCAGCGCGTCCTCGTAGCTCTCGATCCGCACGTACTTGACGACCTGCGGCCCCCTCGCCGCTTCCTCCGGCGTCGCCACGCGCTTCGGCTTGCCGTCCTTCCACTCGGGCGCGAAGACGACCTTCTTCAGCCGAGGCAGGAGCATCTGGTCAAAGTACTCTCCCATCTCCACCAGAACGAACCGCCGGGTGCCCCCGTCGCGGCGGTTGAGATCGACGACCGCGTGTGCCGTGGTGCCGGAGCCGGCGAAGTAGTCCAGCACTGTTCCGTCGTGACGCGCCAGCAACACGGCGCACCGGTCCACGAGCTGCGTCGGCTTGGGCTTGATCTCGTCGATCAGCCCCCTCATCTCGCCGTTTCCGAAAAGGTTCAGCAAGAGCTTGGTGGCGTCGGTCGTCGTCTTCACGTCGTCCCACAGCGTCGTGGGCACCATGCCCTTGGCGCGTGCGTGCCGCAGGTAGCGCTTGCACATCGGCTTGGCCCTGCCTGACCGCCCGAACACAATCTGGCCGGCAGCGAGCAGCCGCTCCGTCTTGGCCGCGTCGAACCGCCAGCATCGGCCCTCCGGCGGCCAGTGCTCTTCGCCCGTCTCGGGGTTGACGATCGGATACAGCAGGTTCTCTCGAACATTGGGCGCGTCCATGGGGTCCAGGACCCAAGGCCCCTGCGGATCGTCGTCCGGGTTGGAGAACTTCGAGTCGACGCGCGGCAGTCGGAACTCCGTCTTCTTGGATTCCAGGAACGGCCTGTCGGCGGCAAAGAAGGTCGTGTGGTTGGTGGAGATCGAGATCAGCGCGTCGTTGGACACCGACTTGCGACTGTTCCAGATGACGTCGGCCACGAAGTTCTCGCGGCCCCACGTCTGCTCCAGGACCCCTCGCAGCACGGCGTACTCCCCGTCGTCGGTGCTGACGAAGATGCCCGCGCGCCGGGACGCCAGCCTCCGCGAAGCGGCCAAGCGGTCGTTCATCATCGACAGCCACGAACTGTGCCGATAGTTGTCCTTGTAGACGAACTTCTCGTTCTGGCCGGTGTTGTAGGGCGGGTCGATGTAGATGCAGTCCACTTCGCCCCGGTGCCGTTCCTCCAACAGGCCGAGCGCCTGCCAGTTCTCGCCGTGCACCAACGTGCCGGCGGTCATGCCGTCCAGGTCCTCCCACGAGCCGAGAAGCCGGTCGACGAACGACTGGGAGAAGTGCCGCGTGTCGAGGACGAGCGTCGGATGCTGCCGGAGGAAGGCCAGCCGCGCGCCCGCTTTGTCCTGGGCCGAGTTGAAGAGGTCGAGGCGTTCTTCGTCCACGCACAGCAGCTCGCGCCACTCGTTCCACTGTTCTTCGCACTCCGCGATCTCCGGGTGGAACGCTTCGCCTATGCACCTTAGCGTGACGCAGTACTGGGTCTCCGTTACGAACTTGCGCTTCTCCCACAGCATCTTCTGAAAGGACTCGATCTGGTCCAAGAAGTCGATGATCCTATGGCCCACGGTTCCGATCACGCGCACCGTCTGAAACCAGCCCTCCGATCTTTCCTCGCCGGCGGTCAGGACGTTCGCCACGTTCATGACTTCGTTCTTGAGGTAGAAGTCGAGCTCGCCGGTCAGAAACCTCTTCAGGTCCTTGTGAACGAAGTAGTCCGACGTGTTGCGCCTGGTGTACTGCCGAAGGTGGTGCTCGAGAACCGTCACCACTTCCCCGCCGGCCGTGGTTCGGCGCTCCGCGGTCAGGGCGGCGTGTGCGCGCGTAGCGTTGCTCGTCTTCGCCAGGTGCTCCGGTATCGCGACGAGCGTGCGAGCAATGATCTCTTCCTGTGCGCCGTTGACGCCCTTCTTGCTGTTGCCGGGGCTCTCGTCCTTCGTCAACGGGCGGTACTCGAACGGAACCGCAAGGTGAGAGGCCTGGTCGTCCCACGCGATCTCGTCGATCCGAGGCACGAAGAAGCGCCGGTCGCCTTTGACGTTGTCCTGTTCGACGTCGGCGGCCGCCAGGCGGAAGGCGACGCTGACGCCCTTGGCGTTGAATGCGTAGTCGCGGAAGACCTCCGCCGTCTTGACGTAGTACTGATCCTTGTTGGACCAGTGCAGAAGAACCTCTTCGCCGTTGTACGGGACGGCGTAGCGCTGGCGCATCGAGTACCGGCGCTGGGACATGAAGTCGCCGCGGTCGTAGTATCGGCCGAAGAAGGTGAGCAGGTGGTTGTAGATGTCGAGTTCGATCGCCGTCCGACTTCTGGCGCCGCTCAACGACAGCTCCCGAAAGCGGAGGTACTTGCGACCCAGCACAGTGTCGTCGTGGGGAGACTTGAGCGATCCGTCGGGCGCGATGGCGTCGGGTGCAATGTATTCCTTGATCTGCGTGGCCGCTTCCTCCATCTCCTCGGCCGCCCAAGCCTGCTCTTTGAGGATGCCTCGGTCGAGCTCCTCTTCGACGGCAGCGGGCAGGTCCTCGACCACGAACTTCTCGATCACGTCGCGCTTGTGGTTCAGTATGCGGTAGACGCCGAAGTCGAGGTCCGCCGATTCGAACTGGAACAGCTCGCGCAACAGGTTCTGGAACTTCACGCAAGCGGGGTTGGGCTGCCCGCCGGGCGTCGCTTCTGCGACCGTCATTTGTTTCCCGCCTCCGTCGTCTTGGGGTCGGGGCGACACGCTTGCCAAGCGCACGTCGGGGAGGGGCGGCGTACGCGCCGGAGCGGCCACGCCTGCCCGCCGAAAGCTACAGCGACGAGCGGACCGCCCACAGGTCGGGAAACGCCGGAGCGCCGAGGGTGGAGCGCAGGTAGGCCGCGCCCGAGCTGCCTCCGGTGCCGGGGCGGCCGCCGATCGTGCGCTCCACCATCTTCACGTGACGGTAGCGCCACTCCTGCACCCCCTCGTCCAAGTCCACCAAGCGCTCGCACAGGCTGGACAGCTCGGGATCGGTCCGGTAGATGCTCACGAGCGTCTCCTGCAACTTCTCGCTGGGCGCCACGGGCTCGGTCACGTCGCGCTGCAGCACGTCGGTCGGCACGGCGTATCCCCTGCCCGCCAAGAAGCGGACGAACCGGTCCCACAGCGACGGCGCGTCGAACCGGCTCTCCAGCCGCCCGCGCTCGGAAGAGTCGTCGGGGAACCCCCGCATGATCCCGGGCTGCTTGCGCCCCAGCAGGAACTCCAGCTCCCGGAACTGGGCCGACTGGAAGCCGCTGGCGGACTCGAGGCGGTCCCGAAACGAGTGGAACTCCACCGGCGTCATCGTCTCCAGGATGTCCAGCTGGGCGACGAGCACCTTGAGGACGGTCAGGACGCGCTTGAGCGTGCCAGCGGTTCGCGACGCGTCTCCCGCCTCCAAGAGCTTGCCCGCGTGGTCGAGCTCGTGCAGGACGACCTTGAACCAGAGCTCGTAGACCTGGTGGACCACGATGAAGAGCATCTCGTCGTGCTCCTCCGGGTCCGACAGGGGCGACTGAAGGGAGAGGAGCTCGGGAACCTTCAGGTAGGTCTGGTAGGTGACGAAGCTGGAGTTGTCGCTCATTGGCTTGCTCCCGCCGAGGGTCTGCCGTCCCCGCCGATCCCCAGCCGCGGGGTGAACCCCTGCAACGCTTGATCGTACTGGTCGGGCCACGCCGGGGGATACCCCAGGGCGTAGGCGGCGTGCCGCGTCCAGTAGGGGTCCCAGAGGTGCGCGCGCGCCATGAGGCAGAGGTCGGCCCGGCCCGAAGCGACGATGCCGTTCACGTCCTCGAACGACGAGATCGCTCCTACGGCCATTGTCGCGACCCCGACTTCGTGACGGATTCGGTCGGCGAAGGGCGTCTGGAACTGGCGTCCGTAGCGGGGCCGCTGGCAAGGGACGGTTTGGCCCGCCGAGACGTCCACCACGTCGCATCCGCAGCTCTTGAAGGCCCTGGCGATCTCCACGGCGTCCTCCGGCTCGTTGCCGCCGGGCCACCAGTCCACCGCCGAGAGCCGCACCGAAACGGGCTTCTCCTCGGGCCACGCCGCCCGCACCGCCGCCAGCACTCGGAGCGGGAAGCGCAGCCGACCGTCCAGGCCGCCGCCGTATTCGTCCTGCCGCAGGTTGGTCAAGGGGGACAGGAAGCTGGCGAGAAGGTAGCCGTGGGCCATGTGGAGCTCGACGATGTCGAAGCCGGCCTCCTCCGCCATGGCGGCGCCCCGGGCGAAGTCGTTCACGAGCGCGTCCATGCCGTCTTCGTCCAGCTCGGCGGGAACGGGGCTGTGGTCGAAGTACCCGATCGGCGACGCCGACACGATCGGCCATCCCCCCTGCTCCAGCGGCTCGTCGGCGCCCTCCCAGTGGAGGCGGGTCGAGCCCTTGCGGCCGGCGTGGCCCAGCTGGACGCCGATCTTGGCGTGGGTGCGGCGGTGCACGAACTCCACCACCCGACGCCACGCGCCCACGTGCTCTTCCTTGTACAGGCCCGCGCAACCCGGCGAGATGCGCGCAAGCCGGTCCACGGCGGTCATCTCCGCCATCACCAGCCCCGCTCCGCCGACGGCCCGCGAGCCCAGGTTGACCAAGTGCCACTCGTCCACGGCGCCGTCGCTGGCCGAGTACTGGCACATCGCCGACACGCCGACCCGGTTGGGCAGGACGAGCTCCCGCAGCCGGAAGGGGGTGAAGAGGGGCGGCGGCGGTCGGGCGTCGCCGGGCGCCCGCCGGATCCCCAGCGAGGCCTCGTGGCGCGCGATGCTCCGACCCGCCTGCTCCTCGGCCTTGCGGGCGACCCAGCGGTCCATTTCCTCGACGAACGTCGGGTCCCGCTGCCGAAGGTTCTCGTGGGAGACGCGCAGGCTTCGCGTCAGGAGCGAGAACGCGAACTGAATCGGCTCCAGGCGCATGTGGCGTTCCGTGTCCTCGAACCACTGGAGGCTGGCTTGGGCGGCGCGCTGGAGCGACTCGACGGCGGGGCGGCGCTCGGCTTCGTACTCGGCCATGGCCTCGCCCACGTCGTCGTGCCGGTCGAGGGCCCCGGCCAGCGCGATGGCGTCCAGCATGGCAAGGCGGGTGCCGGAGCCGACGGAGAAGTGGGCGGTGTGGGCGGCGTCGCCCAGAAGGACGACGTGGGCGCCGGCGCCGCTTGGGGGCTCTGCGGGGCCGGCCTCGGCAGTCGGGAACGCATCGGAGTGCGTGCCGCCCGCCGACGCCCAAGTGGACCAGCGCGCGGTTCGGATCGTCGGGAACCGGCGCCAGCGGGAGCGGTTGCCGACCAGCGGGCAGCCCCCCAGCTCGCGGGCGAAGAGCCGGGAGAGGAACGAGATCGTGGTGGGCTCGTGGTCGACCGACATGCCCGCCCGCCGCCATGCGTTCTCCGTGGTCTCGACGATGAACGTGGAGCGGCCGGCGTCGTCGTACTGGTAGGCGTGAACCCGCCAGAGGCCGTGTTCGTCCTCCTTGAAGTAGAAGGAGAAGGCGGGAAAGGGCTTGGCGACGCCCAGCCAGACGAAGCGGTTGGGGCGAAGGTCGGTCTCGGGCTGGAAGGCGTCGGCCAAGCACGTCCGAACGCGACTGCCCGCGCCGTCGGCGGCGACCACCAGGTCGGCCGCCTCCAAGTGGGGAGACAAGCCCGTCCACGCCGACTCGAAGCGGAGGTCCACGCCGAAGTCGCGGCAGCGGCGGTGGAGCAGCAGGAGGAGCTCGCGGCGGGAGATTCCGGCGAAGCCGTGCCCGGTGGAATCCAGCCGGCGGCCCTTGTAGTGGACGTGGACGTCGTCCCAGTGGTGGAAGCGCGCCGCAATGGCGGCGTGGGTCTCGGGGTCGGCGGCCGCCACCTCGCGCAGCGTGTCGTCGGAGAAGACCACGCCGAAGCCGAAGGTCTCAGCCGGGGCATTGCGCTCGAAGACGTGGACTTGGCGGCTGGGGTCGGCCTTCTTGAGGAGAACGGCGGCGCAGAGGCCTCCCGGACCGCCTCCGATCACGTGAATCCGCACGGCGCGCTCCCGCTCACGGCGTCCCCTGGATCAGGGCGTCCCGGCCGCACCGACAGCCCGGCTGCCGCCGCTGTCCGGCCTGGCCTGGGCCGCGCCCTGGATCACGGCGTCCCCTTCACCAGCGCACCGCCCACGATCAGCTGCTGGATCTCCGTGGCGCCCTCGTAGATGCGCAGTGCGCGCACGGCCCGGTAGAGGCGGTCCACCGGATGGTCGGCCAGCACTCCCCTGCCCCCGAGCACCTGCACCGCCCGGTCGACGACCCTCTGGGCCGCCTCGGTCGAGAACGCCTTCGCCATCGCCGCCTCCACCGTGACCCGCTCCGCGCCGCGATCGGTCTCCCAGGCGGCCCGGTACGCCAGCAGCCGTCCCGCGGTCAGGTCGATCGCCGAGTCGGCCAGCTTCTGGCGAACCAGCTGAAAGGAGCCCAGCGGCCGTCCGAACTGCTCCCGCGTCCGGGCGTGGCGGACCGCCTCCCAGAGCGCCCGCCCGGCCATGCCGTTGGCCGCGGCGGCGACCGTGGGACGGAGCCGGTCCAGCGTGGCCATGCCGATCTTGAAGCCGTCGCCCTCGTCGCCCAGCCGAGCCGTCGCGGGAACCCGACAGCCGTCGAACCGAACCTCGCCGAGGGGATGCGCCGTGCTCATGACAAGTTCTTTGACAAAATCAATGCCTATTTTGTCCGCTGAAAGCACGAAGCACGACAGAGATTCACGGGAATTGGTCGCTGCGGAGCCAGTCTTGACAAATAATACATAGAATTTGGCGATACCCGCATTGGAGATGAACGCCTTGCCGCCGTCGATGCGGTAGTCGTCGCCGTCGCGTACCGCGGTCGTTGCGATCGAAGCGACGTCCGAACCCGCGTCCCATTCGGTCATTGCGAAGGCGCCCACGGCTTGGCCCGAGAGCGCGCGGGCGCTCCACGCGACCGGGCTGGGGTCGGCGCAGTCGGGGTGACGGCGGTCGGCGTGACCAAGGTCGGCGCAGTTGAGATCGGCGTGGCTAGGGTCGGCGCGGTCGGTGTGACCGCGGTCGGCGCGGTTGAGATCGGCGTGGCTGGGGTCGGCGTGACCAAGGTCGGCGCGGTGGAGGTCGGCGTGGCTGGGGTCGGCGTGACCAAGGTCGGCGCGGTGGAGGTCGGCGTGGCCGGGGTCGGCGTCGCTGGCCGCTTCGTCGCCGAAGATCAGGGCCGGGGTGGCGCTGAGCGCTTGCAGCGCGAAGGCCGCGTCCGCCAGGGGCGACCACCATGCCAGCGCTTCCCGAGCGACGAGGCACCCCCGCACGTCGCGGGTCGCGATCGGCCGGAAGAGCCCGGCTTGGCCCATGAGGGCGACCAGCTCCTGGGTGCGCTGCCGGGCGAGCGCGTCGTCGTCGGGGTCGGGCGCGTCGCGGAGGCGCCGGCGGCAGAACGCCGCCACTTCTTCTCGGTACTCTCGGTGGCGCGGCTCCAGGAACGCGGCGACGGGTTCCAGGGAAAGTCCCTCGCCGTCGAAGACGCCGTGGCCGCGCTCCGCCCCTTCACTCAAAGCGCGGGGACCGCTTCTCCCGGAAGGCGTTGTACGCTTCCCGGAAGTTGGGGTTCAGCATGCAGGCGGCCTGGGCGCGGGCCTCGTCCTCCAGCGCGCCCTCCAGCTCCATGTGGGCCTCGCGGTTGAGGGCGTCCTTCGTGACTTCCAGGGCGAAAGAGGGTCCTCGGGCAAGCGCTTCGGCGAGCTCGGCAGCGGCGGTCGGCACGTCCGCGTCCGGCACGACCCGGTTGTAGAGGCCGATCCGGTGGGCCTCGTGGGCGTCCACGAAATCGCCCGTCACGAGAAGTTCGGTGGCGCGTCCCAGGCCGACGATCCGCGGGAGCATCCACGCCGCTCCCATGTCGGCGCCGGAGAGCCCGACCCGGGTGAAGAGGAAGGCGATGCGGGCCGACTCGGCGGCGACTCTGACGTCGCACGCCGCGGCGATCACGGCGCCCGCCCCGGCCACCGTGCCGTTGAGCGCCGCGATCACGGGCTTCCTGCACCTGCGGATCGCCAGCACCAAGTCGCACGTCGCGCGGGTGAACTCCAGCAGTCCCTCGTACTCCCGTTCGAAGAGGGCGCCGATGATCGACTCCACGTCGCCCCCGGTGCAGAACCCGCGCCCGGCGCCGGTGATCACCACCGCCCGGACCTTCGGGGCCGCGTCCAGCGACCTGAACGTCGATCGCAGTTCGTCGTACACCTCGAAGGTCAGGGCGTTGAGCCGCTCCGGCCGGTTGAGCGTAATGCGCGCAACGGCGGTGGCGTCGTCGAAGTCCAGCAGGAAGGAGTTGGGGGCGATCAGCTCCAACGGGCGCTCCCGGTCGGCCGGCGGGTCCGCGGAGCGGGTCGGGCGCACAGGGCTCGGTTCATCGGAACGCCGGAACTAGGTAGTCCACCACGACGCGGACCGTCTCCCGCTCGTAGCGCTCGGCCCCTCCGTCTCGGCCGACGCCGCGCCAGTCGTTGGTGGCGACGACCACCAGGTCCAGGCGGGGAACCACGAAGACGTACTGGCCGCCGTACCCCCAAGCGAAGTGAAGGGGCTCCTGCGCCTCGGGCACCCTCCACCAGAGGAGACCGTAGGAGATGCCGGCCAGCGCCCCGAAGTCGGACCGCCACTGGAAGTGCGGTCGGAAGGAGAGGTCCACCCACTCCCGAGGAAGTATCTGCCGGTCGAGGCTGGCGCCGCCCTGCAAGTAGAGCTGCCCGAAGCGGGCCAAGTCCCTTGGACGGAGGTCGAGTCCCGCGCCGCCGTTGTGGTATCCGCCGGGCAGGGGCTCCCAGCGCCCGAGGGCGATCCCCGTCGGACCGAAGAGGGCGTCCTGGGCCAGCTCGGGAAGCCGCATCCCGGTCGCGCGCTCGACGGCCACGCCCAGCAGGTGGACGGCGGCGGAGTTGTAGGTGAACCGGGCTCCGGGCGGATGGGCCAGCGGCCGATCCAGCAGGAAGCGAAGGTGGTCGTCGGATCGCATCCACTCCGAGTAGGAACCGAACCCTCCGCTCTCGTCCCACTCGAAGCCGCTCGTCATCGTCAGCAGGTGGCGAAACGTGATCTCCCGCTTGGCGGGGCCGATCTCGCCGACGGCAGGGGCGAGGTAGCCGGCCACCGGGTCGTCCAGGCTCACGATCTCGCCGCGCTCCAGGGCAACGCCGGCCAGGGCCGAAACGACGCTCTTGGTCACGGAGCGGACGTCCGCAAGGCTGTCGGGGTGTCCGACTCCGAAGTACTCCTCCACCGCCAGTCGCCCGTCCTTGACCACGAGCAGGCTCTGCAAGCGGTGGTTCAGGCGCGCCCGCTCGATCCCTTCGGCCACCAGGTCGGGCGAGCCCCCGACCGCCTCGATCGACGCGGTGGCCCACGGGGCGGCCAAGTCGATTCGGGCCGGGGTCCGACCGCCGGGACCCGCCAGGTCTCCCGTGCACGCGGCAAGGGCGACGAGGGTCGCCGCGGCCCATGCGGCCGGGGCTCGGAGCGTGGGGCCGGCCGGCCGAGTCGGCGCCCGGATGGCGGCTGGCGGGACCGTCCATGTGGTCCAGGATCGGAGCGCAGGGCCGGCCGGGGTCGTCGCGGGCGCGGCTCGATTCATGCCGGAAGCGCGTCCAAGGCCTTGTCCGTCAGCGTCGTCCGCAGGTGTCGTCGGGGGGCGGCTCGATTCATGCCGGAAGCACCGCCGTCGCCTCCACCTCGACCAGCGCTTCCGGGTGGACGAGCGCGCTCGCCTCCACCAGGGACATCGCCGGGAAGTGCTTGCCGAACACCGCCCGGTACTCGGCGCCCACCTCGGAGAGGGAGGCGCGGTAGGTGGGCATGTCGGTCACGAAGATCGTGAGGCGGCCCACGTCCGCGATCCGGCCCCCGGCCTTCTCCACCACCCGGGCCACATTGGCCAGTGCCGCGCCGAACTGCTGCGCCAGCCCCTGGGCGATCCCGCCGTCCGGGCCGGCGCCGATCTGGCCCGCGACGAAGAGGAGGCGGCCCCCGACGGGCGCCAGCATCCCGTTGTTCCAGCCTCTCGGAGCGCCCAGGGCCGCCGGGTTGACGATCGACCAAGCCGCGGCTCGCTCGTCGCGGGCGCCGGCCGAGACCCCGGGAGCGGACTCGAACTGCTGCTCGGCGCTCGGGCGCGCCGGGGACGCTTCGGTGGTCATCGCAGGAGAACGCCGCCGTCCAGCACCAGGGCGGCGCCCTGCAGCGACGACGCCTCGTCCGCCATGAACGTCGCGACCGCGTGAGCGACTTCGGCGGGTTGGAGCAGTCGGCCGTCGGGCAGCGTTCCCGCAACCTCTTCGCGGACCGCCCGGGGCTTTCTGCCCGTGCGGCCGGCGATCTTGGCGACGGCTTGGTCGGTCATCGGGGTGTCCACGTAGCCGGGACAGACCGCGTTGGCCGTGACGCCGGTGCCGGCGAGTTCGGCGGCCAAGCAGCGGGTCATCCCCAGCAAGGCGTGCTTGGAGGCGGAGTACGAGGTGACGTAGCGCGCGCCGGAGAGGCCGGCAACCGATGCGACGTTGACGATGCGGCCCCATCGCCGTTCCAGCATGGCGGGCAAGAAGGCCTGGGAGACGAGAAGGGGTCCCGTGGCGTTGACCCGGTGGACGGCTTCCCACTGCTCCAACGTCACCTTGAGAAAGGGCGCCGAGTCGGCGATCCCCGCGTTGTTGACGACGATGTCCACGGCGCCTGCGAGCTGCCGTGTCCGCTTGGCCAGGGCATGGACGGACGCAGCGTCGGAGACGTCGCACGGGACGGCGTGGGCGCGGGCGCCCTGGGAGCGCAGGTCGGCGGCCACGGCCTCGATCTCGCTCGCGCTTCGGGCGACGACCACGACCCGCGCGCCCGCTCGCGCCAGCGTCTGCGCCACCGCCGGGCCGATGCCCCGGCCGCCGCCGGTGACGACCGCGGTCTTCTCCGCCAGCCTCACGGCAGGCGCTCCGGCCCGGGCTCGAGCGAGCCGACCCGACCGCCGGCCGGGGCTGGCTCCACAGCCTTCGCGGCGCCGTGGTCGTTGGCGTCGTGTCGAGGTCCGCAGGCGCCGATTCCGCTCCGGGGCTCCACCGTCTTCGCGACGCCCTCGTCGTCGTTGGAGCCCGGTGGTCGTGGGGCCCGGCACGCTCCGGCGACGCCCAGCCGTTCCGCGACCGCGTCCGCGACGATCCGGCCCAGGACCCCAAGGGTCTCGGCTCCCTCTTCGGGCGTCGCGGCGGCCGGATCGCCGCAGTAAGCCTCTGGGACGCCTGCCTCGCCGAAGGTGGCGGCTCCGTTCCTGTGGGCCAGAGAGAGCGAGATCGGGCGGGGAGGCAGGGTCCGCCGGGCGTCTTCGCGCACCAGCGCCGGCGCAGCCGCCATCAACACCGAGCTTTCGTACTGCCCCGCGTGGCAGGCACCGCTCTTGAACTCGTCGGTGAGGCGCAGCGCCCACGGCTTGCGCGTGACGTCGGGAAAGATCACGGGCATGACGCGCTCGCTCGGCTCGCCCGCGCCGGCCGGCCCTTCGCAGTCGGCGACCCCCTGCCGAAGCGACGCCAAGTGGGCCGGGTCCAGGTGCGCGTTCACCACGACCATCGCCGCCACGCCCTGCCCGGCCAACGCCGCTGCGATGTCGCTCACCAGCGCGGACACCGTCTCGGGACAGATCGAGATCGTGCCGGGGAACTCGGCCGCGAACGGCGCCGCGGCATAGGCCAACGGGGGAAGCGCCAGCGGACGGAAGCCGAGGGCGTCGAGCTCGGCGAGCGCCGCGTGGACCGCCGCCTGGGCGATGATCACGTCGGTGGCCAGGGGCAGGTGCGGTCCGTGAGCCTCCACGGCGCCTACGGGCAGGAGGGCGACCACGGGAGGCCGGAACGCCGAGTCGTTCTCGATCGCGGGCGACCCGCCCCGTCCCAGCCCGGCCGCCGCCAAGGCGGTCCATGTCGCGTGTCCCCACTCCCGTTCGTCCATTGACCAGCCTTTCATGGTCCCTAATCTGAAGAATGCCGCCGGCTCGCGCACGCGGCCCCGACCGCGTCGGCGGGAGCAAGGACGACCCTGCCCCGGCCGTCGCAGGCACGCGGCCCCGGCTTGCCCAGGCAGCACCTGCACGATTCGTTGCCCCGCCCGCCGCGCTGGCGCCAAGCCGGGCCACATCTCCCGAGCTCCCCGCCGAATGACCCGACATCCGCCCCGCCGCCTCAACATCGCCGACTACTTTCTGGACGACCGGATCCGGGAAGGCATGGGCGAGCGGACCGCGATCCGCACATGGGACGGCGCCGTGGCCTACGGCGAGCTCCAGGCCCGGGCCAACCGCTTCGCCAACGTCTTCGCCGAGCGGGGCGTGGAGCCGGAGCAGCGGGTTCTCGTCGCCCTGCCCGACGTGCCCGACTTCGCGGCGGCGCTCTTCGGCGCCCTCAAGCGGGGTGCGGTGGCAGTGATGGTCAATCCGCGGCTCCCCGCCGACCGGATCCGCGACCTCTTCGACTACGTTCGGCCCAAGGCAGCGGTGGTGCACGCGGACCAGGCGGCGACGTTCCGCGAGGCGACCAAGGGCGCGCGCCACGCCCCCGGGCTGCTGACGATGGGGGGACCCCTCGACGACGGCGGTCCAGTCGGCCGGGACGGCGGTCCAGTCGGCCGCGACGGCAACCCCGTCGGCCGGGGCGGCAGCCCTGTTGGCCGGGGCAGCGGCCCCGTCGGAAGCGAGCGCGATTCGCCCCGCCGCCGGGCCGCCAGCGGCGACCGGGCCGTCGCCGCCGCGAGCCCCGACTTCGAGAACTTCCCGTCCCATCCGAGCGATCCCGCCGTCTGGCTCTTCTCCGGCGGCACGACCGGCCGTCCCAAGGCCGTGGTGCAGAGTCACGCTTCCTTCGTCAACTCCACCGGGCGCTACGCCAAGGAGTTCCTGGGCTACGGCCCGGACGACGTCGCGCTGGCGGCGCCCAAGCTGTACTTCGGCTACGCCACCGGGTCGAACCTCTTCTTCCCGCTGGCGACCGGGGGATCGGCAGTCCTCTTCCCGGAGCGGTGCACGGTGGACGAGCTCTTCCGCCAGATCGCCCGGCACCGTCCCACGATCCTCGTGGCCGTGCCCACCATGGTGAACTACATGGTGTCGCACCCGGAGGCCGCCGGGCAGGACCTGAGCTGCCTGCGCCTGGCCACGTCCGCCGGCGAGCCCCTGCCTCCCGAGCTGCACCGCCGCTGGGACGAGGCCTTCGGCGTCGAGCTCCTCGACGGCCTGGGGACCGCCGAGATGTGGCACGTCTTCATCTCCAACCCGCCGGGGGGAGCGCGCCATGGCACGCTGGGACGGGCCGTCCCCGGCTTCGAGGTCAGCCTGCGCAACGAGCGGGGCGAAGAGGCCGCGCCCGGCGAGGTGGGGCGGATGCGCGTTCGGGGCGGCTCGCTGGGGAACGGCTACTGGCAGCGGCCCGAGGAGACTCGGCGGGCGTTCGTGGGACCATGGTATGTTTCGGGCGACATGATGACCCGCGACGCCGACGGCTGCTTCGCCTACCGCGGCCGGGCCGACGATCTGCTCAAGGTCAAGGGCAAGTGGCTGTCGCCGACGGAGGTCGAGGAGTGCATGCTGGAGTGCCCCGAAGTGAGCGAAGCCTCGGTCGTCGGGACCACGACGGCCGACGGGCTGGCCGTGGCCGAAGCGTTCGTGGTCCCTGCGGCGAGCGTCGACGCGGAGCGGGCCGGAGCAGCGGTCCGGCGCCTTCTGGCCCGGCGCTTGCAGTCCTACAAGCACCCGCGAAAGATCCACTTCCTCGAAGAGATGCCCCGCACCCACCTGGGCAAGGTGGACCGGGGCGCCCTGAAACGGAGCGCGCCATGAGCCCCGTCGCCCCCTGCATGCCCGTGATCGTGGGCTCCGTCCGCCGGGGCCGACTGTCGATTCGAGTCGCCCGCTTCATGCAGAGACGGTTGCAGGAAGCCGGAATGGAAGCGCCCCTCCTCGACTTGGCCGAGATCGACCTCCCCATCATGGAGGAGCGTCTGCACATGCGCGACGACCCGCCCCCCGGACTGGTGCCGTTCGCCCGGGCCGTCGCCGAGTCCGACGGCGTGGTGGTCGTGAGCCCCGAGTACCACGGATCGATCCCCGGCGTGCTGAAGAACGCCCTCGACTACCTGCGGGGCGAGTGGGAGCGCAAGCCCGTGGGGATCGTCACCGTGTCCGGCGGCGGCTTCGGCGGCGTGCAGGTCCACAACCACCTTCAGCTTCTCTTCCTGCGGCTGAAGGCCGTGCCCGTGGCGGCGGTCGCCGTGTCCAACGTGGGCGAAAGCTTCGACGAGGACGGCAACGCCATGGAGCAGCGGTACGAAGCCGCCTTCGTCCGGTTCCTGGACACCCTCTCGTGGTACGCCCGAGCCCTCTCCGCAGCCGAGGCGGCCGACGCGGAGGCGTCGCAGAGCAAGTAGCAGGACCGCAAGTCCATCCCCAGGAGGCCAAGAATGGCGGCGCCCGCCGAACCCCCGGTCCGCAAGGGCCTTCCCCCCGAAGCCTACGAGGTCGTCGACGGCGACCAGTACCGCCCCTACGTGCCCCCGGAGAAGTCGCTGGCCGAACTCACCGCGAGGGCGGTGGCGGTCGGGCTCGTGGTGTCGGTCGTCTTCGGCGCGGCCAACGCCTACTTGGGCCTCAAGGTCGGCCTGACGGTGAGCGCGTCGATCCCGGCGGCGGTGATCGCGGTGGCCGTCTTCCGGGCGCTTCGCCGGGGCTCGATCCTGGAGACCAACATGGTCCAGACGATCGGGTCGGCGGGCGAATCGGTGGCGGCCGGCGTGATCTTCACCCTGCCCGCGCTCTTCATCTGGCAGCGCAGCGATCCCGCGATCGTGGTGGACCTGCTGCAGGTGTCGGTGATCGCCGGCTTCGGGGGCGTCCTGGGAGTCCTCTTCATGATCCCGCTGCGGCGCTACCTGATCGCCCGCGAGCACGGGAAGCTGCCCTACCCGGAAGGCACCGCGTGCGCCGAAGTCCAGGTCGCCGGCGAGGTGGGCGGCGGCAAGGCCCGACTGCTCTTTTCGGGACTGGGGGTCGGGGCGCTCTACCAAGCGCTGGCCAACAGCCGCGGGCTTGCGCTCTGGAACGAGGAACCCGCCCTTCCCCTTCCCCGGAAGGCGGAGATCGGCGGAAGCTTCACGCCCGAGCTGCTGGGCGTCGGCTTCATCATCGGCCCCCGGATCGCCGCGATCATGTTCGGCGGAAGCGCGCTGGCGTGGCTGGTCCTGATCCCGCTGATCGACCTCTGGGGCGGCGACGCGGTAGTGTACCCGGCCGGGGTTCCCATGTCGGCTCTGGGGTCCGGCGAGATCTGGAACAACTACATCCGCTACGTGGGCGCGGGCGCCGTGGGCTTCGCTGGGATCGTGACGCTGCTCAAGTCCCTGCCGACGATCGTCGAGTCCTTCAAGCTGGGGCTGGCCCACGCGGGCGGCGGCGCGGACGCCGGGCTGCCCCGGACCCAGCAGGACCTGCCCATGCGGCTGGTGCTGGGGCTGGCGGCGCTGATGGCGGTGGCCCTCTGGCTGTGGCCCGGAGTGCCCGTGGGACCGTTGGGGGCGCTGCTGATCGTCGTCTTCAGCTTCTTCTTCGTGACCGTCTCGAGCAGGATCGTCGGCTTGATCGGCTCGTCGTCGAACCCGGTGTCGGGGATGACGATCGCGGCCCTCATCCTGACGTCGCTGATCTGGGTCGCCCTGGGGCTGAACGACGGGGGCGCCGGGGCCAAGGTGGCGGTGCTGGCCGTGGGCGCCGTGGTGTGCATCTCGGCGGCCGTGGCGGGCGACACTTCCCAGGACCTGAAGACGGGCTTCTTGGTGGGCGCGACGCCGAAGAGGATGCAGGTCGGCGAGATGATGGGCGTCCTGGCCAGCGCGGCGGTCATGGGGGGCGTGCTCGTGGTGCTGAACGAGTCCTACGGGCTCGGCACGGTGGACGGGCTGCCCGCGCCCCAGGCCACGCTGATGAGCTTGGTGATCGACGGCGTGCTGGACGCCTCCCTGCCTTGGGGGTTCGTGCTGCTGGGGATCGGGATCGCGGCGGTCGCCGAGTTCGTGTTCAAGTTGCCTTCGCTGGCGTTCGCCGTCGGCGTGTACCTGCCCGTGTCGCTGATGACGCCGATCTTCGTCGGCGGGCTGATGCGGATGGGGCTGGCGCGGAAGTACAAGGGCGACGAGGCCGAGGGGACCGAGAAGCGCGAGCGGGGCGTCCTCTTCGCTTCGGGGCTGATCGCGGGCGCCGCGCTGGTGGGCGTGCTGATCGGAGGCGCGATCTACGCGGTCACCCAGATCACCGGCAACCCGGACCCGGCGTCGTCGTGGACGGTGGGCCACGGGTGGATGGACGAGGCGTGGGCGCCTCTCTCTTCGATCGCGGGCGCCGTCGCGTTCGTCGGGCTCTGCCTGCTCCTGTGGCGGGCGGCGGTCCGAGACCGGCGGGCGAAGTGAGGCGGGCGCGGGTCGCAGTCGGCCTCGCCCTGGCCCTGGCCGCGGCCGGCGCCTGCCAAGACCTTTCCCCGGACGCGGGCCTGACCCGGGAGGCGTTCGTCGAGACCTACGTGGCGTTGCGGGCCGCCGGGCTCCAGTCGGCGTCGGGAGTGATCTCGCCCGCGGACAGGGAGCGGATCCTGGCCGAGAGAGGCGTCGATCCGGAGGAGCTTCTCGAGTTCGCCGCGACCCACGGCGGCAACGTCGCGTTCATGAAGGAGGTGTGGGACGAGATCGAGTCGCGCTTGGAGGAGATCCGCGCGCAGCCGGACTCGAGCCGGTAGCGACGCGCGCGGGCGGCCCTTGGCGGCACGCACGAGCAGCAGAACCCCACGTCAGGGTAGCGACGCACGCGGGCGGCCCTTGGGCTGGCTGGCTTGGTCTCCACGGCGGAGAGGGTCCAGCCGTCGGAGTCGCAAGGCCTTGGGCAGGGCCGGCTTCGCACGGGCGTCGTGGGGCGCGTCGCGCCCGTGGGTGGCCCTCGCGGGGCTGGCGATCGCCGTACCGGCTCTCGGCCAGCGGCCTCCTCCCGTCGCGGGCGAAGGCGACGCTTGCCTCGACGCTTATCCGGACCAGGTCGCCCACGGGTTGGTCGAGGGCGCAAAGGGGCGGCTCGGCTCGGCGCCCGGCTCCTGGACGGCCCGCCTGCACGGGCAGCGAAGGGCGGAGCTCGTAGCGGGCCGTCGCAGCCACGTCTTGCAGGACGTTCGCTGGGCCGCCCGGGTGCGGTGGTCCAGCAGGGCGTCGTCGGTCGTCCGGCTCGAGGGCCGGTGGGTCCGCCACCCCGCGCTGTCCGACGCCGACTCGGTCCTCGCCCGGCAAGTGGCAGAGCGTCCGCACGGGAATCCGTTCCGCTTCGGACTCCGGCAACTCGAGGCGCTGATGGCGCTGGATTCCGTCGAAACGGCCTCGGTGGTCACGCCGCTGGACACGGGGGCCGAGTGCTTCTACCGCTACCGCTCGGGCGACACGGCCTCGGTGACGCTTCCGGCGGGAGAGATCGTGCGGACGGTGGCCGTGACCGCCATGCCCCGCTTCCGCAGCATCCGCTTCCTGGCGTCCACGATGTGGATCGAGCCGGAGAGCCACGGAGTGGCCCGGGTTGCGTTCGCTCCGGCCAAGCAGATCGACCGCGAAACGACCTTCCGCCTGTGGAGCGCGGACGGATGGACCCCGGGGATCGACGTCGACTTTCGGGAAGGGCCGGCAGACGTGGACTCGGTGGGCGGAACGCGCCGGCCCAGTGGAAGCAGGACGGGAGCCCGCGGCCTGGGCCGGCTGCTGAACGCCGGACTGAACCGGGCCCTGCCCCTGATCGAGTACCCGATCTCGTCGGTCGTCGTGGACTACTCGCTCTGGCAGTCTCGGTGGTGGCTGCCTCGGTCCCTGACGTTGACGATGCATCAAGCCCTGGTCGAGGATCAGAGTTTTCTTCTGGACTGGGATCAAGCGCCGCCGGAGATGCACGTCCGCTTCTCCACCCAGACGGCGTTCGAGATCGAGGAGGTGAAGGAGGCGGACGCGATTCCGTCGACGCAGCTGGTCGCGCGATGGAAGGCGCCTACGGACAGCGTGCTCGCAGCGTCCGGAGACGAAGGGGCCGTCCTCGTCGTGCCCAGCGAGCTGGACGTCGCTTCGCCAGACGAGCTCTTCCTGCCCGTCTCGTGGAACCCCGCCCCCCACGCGCCCGGCGGGGCACTGGACCAACTGGCGTCCGAGCTGGCGCGGATCGAGGTCGGCGGGGGCGACGGGGGCGACGACGCCGAAGCGAAGGCCGCGAACGAGCCGAGTCCATGGTTCTTCGAGCCCCCGCTGCTGACCCTTCGGCTGCTGTCCTACACTTCCGCGCGGGGAGTGGTGGTCGGGACGCGCCTCTGGCGACGCGCTTCGTGGGGACGTGCTTCTCTCTCGGCCAGCGCGGGCACTCGCCGAGCCGAGCCGAGCGTCTTCCTGTCCTTCGACGCCCGCTTCCCGACTTGGCGGCTTCAAGCGTCCGCGTACCACGACTACCGGTTGACGAGCGTTGCGGCGAGCGACGCCTCGACGGCCCCCGCCGCCGATCCGATCTGGTACGCCGCCGACGGGGTGCGCGTCCGGCTGTCGCCGGCCCGGCGCAACCGCCAGTCCACTTCGCTGAGCCTCTTCGCCGAACGCCACGACGAGTACGGTCCTGCCGCCGTGCGGGCAGGAGCCACGGCGGCGTGGAAGCCGTGGTGGGGCGGCTCGGGAGGCACTCGCTCCCGGCTCGTCCAGGGCGGCGCGGAGCTCTCCGCTCGGGGAACGCTCGAAGAGGACCCGTCGCTTCGGGCCGCCGCGACCGCCACCGCGCTCCTCTTTGCGAGCCGGCGCGCTTCCCTGGGCTTGGAAGCCGGCGCCGCCCGCACCTGGGGCGGCCCGCGCCGCACCGACCCATGGCTCTTGGGCGCCGCCGACGGGCGATGGTTCCGCGGACGGACGGCGCAGGGCTTCGCCGGACGGACGGCGGTGCGCGGTCGCGCCGACCTCCAGCTCCGGGTTCGCTTTGCGCGGCTGTCGGTCTTTGTCGACTGGCTCCGCGCCTGGCGCGAACAGCCCCCTGGCGACGGGACGTCCTTCCTCTCGGCGGGCGCGGGCGTCTTCCTGCCCGGCGGCCTTCGGATCGACCTGGCTCGGGAGTTCCCCGCGGCCGGCGATGCACCGGTGGACGCCAAGTGGCGCCCCTACGTCAGCATCGACACGGCGTTCTGACGCGGGAAGCGCAAGCTCATCGGCTTCGGGTACTCCCGGTCCAGGCGCGCCGGCGAGCTTCGGCACGCCTTGCTCACGGGACGCGCGGGGGTTCTCCGGGCCAGCCCGGAGGAGACGATGGGCCAGCCCGGAGGAGACGAAAAAAAATCTGTCCCATCCAGCCATGGAAATGGCGCATCCTCGGTGAGACACTGAGGACCAGGGCCGGAGACCGTCCCGGCCAGCTTCGGGGGAACTCCGTCCGCGACGCCTCCGAAGCGCCTCTCGTCTCGGACGCAACGGAGCCGCCGCCATGGACCCCTCCACCAACGAACCGCCCACTCTCACCAAGCCGGAACGCCGCCGCCACGACCAGAGCTACAAGCGCCTCTTCAACACGACGGGCGGCGGCGTGGCCCTCGTCCGCGATCTCGCGGCCATGGGCTGGGCCGACGAGTTCGACCTGCCGGCCGCCGACCCCTTCCCCACCGAGACCGTGGGCCCCGACCTGCAGCACCGGCTCTGCGACTGCGCGTGGCGCGTCCGGTTCAAGGACGGTCGATCGGCGGTCCTCCTCTTCGAGTTCCAGTCCTCGGTCGATCCGGGCATGGTCCTCAGGACGCTACGCTACACCGAGGCCGCCTACACGGTGCTGCACACGCTCGAGCGCCAGCGCGACCCCGACGGCGCCATGCCCCTCGTGCTCTCGTTCGTCGTCTACACCGGCACGAGGCCATGGACGGCCGAGACGACGCTGGCCGGGCTGGCCGGCAGGGAGGAGCCGTCGCCGGTCGTGGCACGGGCGGTCGCTGGCTTGGCGACCACTCACGGCTACGGGCTGCTTGACTTGCGGTCGGCGCTGGCGCAAGGGTTGCTTCCCAAGGAGAGCGTGCTGGGCTGGGTCGCGGCGCTGGAGGAGGACCCGTGGACGAACTTTCCGGCGGTGCACCAGAGCATGGCGGAGCAGTGGGCCGGCCCGGACTATCTTGCAGAGCGGCAGGCGTTCGCGGACTGGACGGACGAGCGGCTGCGTGTGGTGGGGGTGCCGGAGGAGGCACGTCAGGACATCGTGGAGCAGATCATCCAACCGAAGGAGGAGGAAGAGATGGGCCAGACCTATGCGGAGTGGGCGGAGGGCCACCGGCAGCGGGGACTCGAGCAGGGGCGCGCGGAAGGTCGAGCGATCATGCTGCTGCGTCTGGCTTCGCGGCGGTTCGGGGCCCGGACGGCGCGACGGCTGGAGGAGCGGGTGCGCTCCATGAGCGCCGAGCAGCTGGCGCGGGTCGGGGACGCGGTCGTGGAGTGCGACACTGCCGAGGACTTCTTGGCCGTGGCCGGCGACGGCAACGCGGAGGGGCGGTAGCGGACGGCGGCGACGCCAAGCCGTCGCTTCCCGAGCACTGGCCAATGACGACAGGGGCTGCACCGATGGGCAGAACCCAACGCTCGCCCAGCCCGGTGGTGGGCCAGTGGCAGCTGGGGGCGTCCCAAGCTCGCCGGCGTCGCGTGCAACCTCTTCCTACTCCCATTCGATCGTCGCCGGCGGCTTGGAGCTGATGTCGTAGGCCACCCGGCCGACGCCCTTCACTTCGTTGATCAGGCGGGTGGAGACGCGGGCCAGGAACGCAGGATCGAAGGGGTACCAGTCGGCGGTCATGCCGTCGCGGGAAGTCACGGCCCGCAGCGCGACCACGTTCTCGTAGGTTCGAGCGTCTCCCATCACCCCCACCGACTGCACGGGCAGGAGGACCGCGAACGCCTGCCATATCTCGTCGTAGAGGCCGGCGGCGCGTATCTCCTCCAGGTACACCTCGTCGGCGTGGCGCAGGACGCGCAGGCGGTCCTCGGTCACCGCGCCCAGGACCCGAATCGCCAGCCCGGGGCCGGGAAACGGATGACGTGCGATGAAGTTTTCGTGGAGCCCCAGGGCTCGGCCGACCTCGCGCACCTCGTCCTTGAAGAGTTCGCGGAGAGGCTCGATCAGGTCGAACGAAAACTCTTCGGGCAAACCGCCTACGTTGTGATGCGTCTTGATCGTGGCCGACGGTCCGCGGACGGGCAGGGACTCGATCACGTCCGGATACAGCGTCCCCTGCACCAGTAAACGGGCGTTTCCGGCAGAGTCGCGGGCGACCCGCTCGAAGACGCGGATGAAGGTCTCGCCGACGATCTTCCTCTTCCGCTCCGGTTCTTCCGTCCCCGCAAGGGCCGCGAGGAACTCGGCGGAGGCGTCCACCGCCGTCAGGCGGATGCCCATGTGGTCGCGAAACATCCGTTCCACATCCCGGCGCTCGTTGCGGCGCATCATCCCCGTGTCCACGAAGACGCACAGCAGCTGGTCGCCCACGGCCGTGTGGACCAGCGCCGCGGCCACCGACGAGTCCACGCCGCCGGAGAGACCGCAGAGGACTTGCTGGTCGCCGACTTGCTCCCTGATCCGCTCCACCGCCTCCGCGACGAAGGCGCCCGACGTCCAGCTCGGGACGCACCGGCAGATGCGAAAGAGGAAGTTGGCGACGATCTCGCCGCCCCGGGGCGTGTGGGCGACCTCCGGATGGAACTGCACGCCGTGAAGGGGCCGGTCCACGGCGCGGAAGGCCGCCACCGGCAAGTCGGCCGTGGACGCGGTGGCGACGAACCCCGGTGGGAGTTGGTCCACGTGGTCGCCGTGGGAGCACCACACCACGACGGCTTCCCCGTCGCCGCGGCCGTCGGCGCCGGCTTCGGACCCAGGCTCGCCCAGCAGGTCCTGCGCGCGCTCGTCGCCCGCCCCGAAGCCCGCGAAGAGCCCGTCCGCCTCGTGGACCCGGAGGTCGGCGCGGCCGTACTCGCGCCTGCCCGGCGCCACGGCGCCGCCCTCGGCCCGTGCGATCAGCTGCATTCCGTAGCAGATGCCCAGCACGGGGACGCCGAGCGCCAGCAGGGCCGGGTCCAGTCCCGGGCCCTCCTGCTCGTAGACCGACGACGGACCCCCCGACAGGACGATTCCCTTGGGCTCCCAGCGGCGCACCCAGTCGGCGGAGCGGGTGGGCGGGTGGATTTCGCAGTAGACGCGGGCTTCGCGGATGCGGCGGGCGATCAGCTGGGTGAACTGGGAGCCGTAGTCCAGGACGAGGACGCGGTCAGGCATGGGCCGCTTCGCCTCGCGCAAGGTCCTCCGGGGAACGGCGCGCTCGCCGGAGCACGTCGGGCCACGGTTGGGCCGGCTCGGACGCTTCGCCCCGCACAAGGTCCTCCCAGCGCTCGCGACGGCGGACCACCCGGGCCTCGCCGTCGAGGACGAGCACCTCTGCCGGGCGGCGGCGGGAGTTGTAGTTCGAGGCCATGGCAAATCCGTAGGCGCCCGCTTGCTGCACGCACAGCAGCGCTCCCGGCGACGGCAGCGGCAGTCGGCAGTCCCGAGCCAGAAAGTCGCCCTGCTCGCACACCGGCCCCACCACGTCGACCCGCTCCACGGCCCCGTGCCCGTCGTCGCGGACCGGCGAAACGGCGTGGACGCCCCCGTAGTGGCTCGGGCGGATGAGCTCGGTCATTCCGGCGTCGGTCACGACGAACGTCTTGCCTCCGGCGCGCTTGACGTAGAGCGCCCTGGTCACCAGGACGCCTGCGTCGCCCACGAGGAAGCGGCCGGGCTCAAGCACGAGCTCCAGGTCGCGCGCCCTCAGCCGCATCGCCACGTCTCGCCCCAGGGTGGCCACGTCGAGCTCCCCGGCTTCGCCGTCGGCGATCCCGAAGCCGCCGCCCAGGTCCACGTAGCGGAGCCGCAGCCCGATGTCGCGCCGTACCCGGTCCACCACGTCCAGCACGACGTCGAGCGCGCGCAGGAAGGGCGCGGGGTCCCTGATCTGCGAGCCCAGGTGCACGGCGACGCCGACGGGGCGCAGGAAGGGGCTGGCGCCCGCCCGCCGGAAGAGCCCGACGGCCTGTTGCGGAGGCACGCCGAACTTGGCGGCGGCGTGGCCGGTGCGGGTGTAGTCGTGGGTCGGGCTGGAGACGTCAGGGTTGACGCGAACCCCCATGGGAGCCGCGACGGCCGGGTCCGGACCAAGAGGCGCGCCGGGGACGGCCGGTCCCGCACCGTCGTCCGAAGCGCTGCCCAAGCCCTTCGCCACCTCGGCAAGAGCCTGCATCTCCTGCTCGCTCTCGACGTGGAACGACTTGATGCCCGCCTCGATCCCCATCCGCATCTCCTCGCGGGTCTTCCCCACGCCGGCGAAGACGATCCGCGCGGACCGCACACCTGCTTGCAGGCTCCGGTAGAGCTCGCCGCCGCTGACGATGTCGGCGCCGGCCCCCGCGCCCGCCATCGCGCGCAGGAGCGCCAAGTTGGGGTTGGCCTTGACCGAGTAGGCGACCAGGGGCTCCAACGGCGCGAAGGCGGCGCGAAGGGTCGCGAGCCGCGCCAGAGCCCGTCCGCCGTCGTAGACGAAGAGGGGCGTGCCGTGCTCGTCGGCCAGCTCCTCGAGGCAGCGGCCGCCGCATCGAAGGGTCCCGCCGACCTTGGTCAGCACGCCCGTGCTCGCATCTTGTCCGTGCGGGGGCCGTCTAGTAGGCCCGGGCCCACACCACTTCCATGCGGGCCTTGCCGCCGCCCAGGCACCGGGTCGGGGGCGTCTCGGACCGAAACTCCAGGTCCGGCACAACCCGGATCGTGGCCTTCGCCACCTCCTTGGCTCGGGCCTCCGCCGCCGGGTCCCCGCTCCACCCCGAGTACACGAAGCCGGCGCCGCCGTCGATCAGCTCGGCGAGTTCCTCCGCCGACCCGACCTCCTGCCGCACGGAGCCCGCCTCCCGGCGGGCAAGCGCATCGGCCCGCAGACGCTCCTGCATCTCGTCCAGGCGAGCGCCCATCCCGGCCACCGCGTCCGCCTCCGCCACCGGCTCCTTGCGGGGCGCGCCGGGGGCCGCGACGCGGGGAACCACCACGACCTGGCCCCGCTCCATGTCCCGGGGACCGATCTCGACCCGCACCGGCGCCCCCTTCCGCTCCCACTCGAAGAACTTGGCCCCCGGCGAGAGGTGCCGGCGGCCGTCCACCGAGGCCCGCACCCCGAACTCCTCCAGCTCCCCGGCAATCCGGCGCGCCCGCTCCGTCGTCGTGGCGGCCTCCTCGTCGCCGCGCGCGATCGGCACGACCACCACCTGGGTCGGCGCCAGCTTCGGCGGGACGACCACGCCGGCGTCGTCTCCGTGCGTCATGACCAGTCCCCCCACCAGCCGGGTCGACGCGCCCCACGACGTGTTCCACGCGTGCTCCTCCCGGCCCTCCTCGCTCTGGAAGGTCAGGCCGAACTGCTTGGCGAAGTTCTGCCCCAGCATGTGGGAAGTCGCGGCCTGGAGCGCCTTGCCGTCCTGCATCAGGGCCTCGCAGGCGTAGCTGCGGACGGCGCCTGCGAACCGCTCGGCGTCAGTCTTGAGCCCCGTGACCGGAGGCATCGCCATCCACTCTTCCATGAACCGGCGGTAGAGTCCCAGGATCAGCAGGGACTCGGCCTCGGCCTCTTCGCCGGTGGCGTGGGCGGTGTGGCCTTCCTGCCAGAGGAATTCGGCGGTCCGAAGGAAGAGGCGGGTGCGCAGCTCCCAGCGCATCACGTTGCCCCACTGGTTGAGGAGCAGGGGCAAGTCCCGGTAGCTCTGGACCCACTTGGCGTACATGGCGTAGATGATCGTCTCGGAGGTCGGCCGGACGACGTAGGGCTCCTCGAGCTCCTTCCCCCCAGCGTGGGTGACCACCGCCAGCTCGGGCTTGAAGCCCTCCACGTGCTCCTTCTCGCGCTCGATGAAGCTCATGGGGATGAGCAGCGGGAAGTAGGCGTTGGCGTGGCCCGTTGCCTTGAACATGTCGTCCAGCGCCCGCTGCATCTTCTCCCAGATGCCGTAGCCCCACGGCCGGATGACCATGCTGCCGCGCACCGGGGAGTAGTCGGCCAGCTCCGCCTGCTGCACCGCTTCGTTGTACCACGCGCTGAAGTCGTCGGCCCTCGGGGTCAGTCCCTTCTTCTTCGCCATCCGTCGTCTACTCGGGTGCGGGTTTCTTCATGGGGACGCCTTGTTGCGGCTCGGCGCTTCGCCCGGCCCGGACGGCACGGGCGTTCCGAGTCTTCGCGCGCTTGTGGTGTTCCGCGCGCTTCGGACCCAGGCTGCGGCTCCGGGCGCCACGAAGAAGATTAGCGACGCCGCCGCCCACGCGGGACGGAACGGCCATCCGAAGGCGTTCGCGGCCAGGAACGCCGCCAGCGCGCCTCCCGCCAGGGCGGCCACCGCCGCGCCGGCCAGGATCAAGGTCTCCATCATCCCCAGGCGGCGGATCGCCCGATCGGTCACCCGGCGGAGAGCCTCGGGGTCCGGCAGGTCGCGGGCGTCTTTGCGGTCGCGGTCGCCGTGACGGCCTCGGGCGGCAGGCGGCGGCGCGCCTCGGCCGGCGTCTCGACCTCCCTCGGCGCCGGCTCCGCGGGCACTCATCCCCGGTCGCAAGACCGACGCTTGCCCGGCCCACCGGCTTCCGCCGCCAGCGCGTCCAGAGACCGGGTCTCTTGGCGTCCGGTGTCCATCTGCCGGACGGCAACCGAGCCCGACGCCGCCTCCTCCGGGCCGACGATGATCGCCCGCGCCGCGCCGGCCCGTCCGGCGGCCTTCAGCTGCTTGCCCACCGGTTGCGAGCGCAGCGAGTAGAGGACCGAGAACCCCGCTTCGCGCAGGCGGCGCGCGGCTCCCAGCGCCGAAGCTCGCTGCTCGTCGCCGACCCACGCCACGTAGTAGTCGCACCCCGGCTCGGCGTCGGGCAGCAGGTCCCGCTCCCGCAGGAGTTCCCCCAGCACCACGTCGCCCATCCCGAAGCCCACCGCCGGAAGGGGCTCCCCGCCCACGAGCTCCAAGAGCCGGTCGTAGCGTCCGCCGCCGCAAACTGCTCGGAAGTCGCCCGCCCGGTCGAAGAGCTCGAAGACGATCCCGGTGTAGTAGGCCAGTCCCCTCACCACAGCGAAGTCGAAGCGCACGTACTCTCCCAGGCCCATCGCCGCCAGGATCGACCGGTACTCCTCCAGGGGCGCCATCGCTCGCACGACCTCCGGGCGGTGGGTGAACCGGCGCCGCAGCCCGTCCCAGCTTCCGTCGGCGGTCACGTCCAGCAGCCCCGCGACGGCGGCCGGAGCCAGCCCCAGTCCCTCCAGCCGTTCCCGCGTGCGGTCCCGGCCCGCCCGCTCGGCCTTGTCCACGGCGGCCAGCACGCCTGCCCGCGCCTCCCGGGGCGTGTCCAGGGCGTCGAGCACGGCGTCCACCAAGCGGCGGTCGTTGACCCGGGCCACGAAGTCGCGGTCCGTCGGCCCCAGTGCCCTCACGGCGTCGATCGCCACGGCCAGGACCTCGGCGTCGGCGGCCGTCCCCGGCTCGCCCAGTATGTCCACGTTGAGCTGGAAGTGCTCGCGGAGCCGTCCGCGCTGGCTGCGCTCGTAGCGGAAGAGCTGGGGGATCGAGAACCAGCGGATCGGCTTGGGCATCCCCCTGCTCCGCTCGGCCAGGATCCGCGCCAACGTCGGCGTCATCTCAGGCCGAAGCGCGACCCGGCGTCCCCCCTTGTCCTCGAACTCGTAGAGCTGCTCGACGATCTCGGGGCCGCTCTTCTCCACGTACAGCCCGAGCGGCTCCAGAGGCGGTCCGTCGTACTCCTCGAAGCCGTAGCGCGCGGCCACTCGCCGCCACGCAGCGAAGATGCGGCGGCGCGCAACCATCTCCACGGGCGGAAAGTCGCGGAAGCCGGGGAGCCGGGAGAACGTCTTCGTGGCGGGCATCAGTGGAATCTAGCATTCGGCGCGGTCGTGCGGTTCGATGTCGGGGCCGCGAGGTTGAACTAGGTAGTGTCTGCCAGAAAATAGGGGTCTGGCGCGATCTGGCGAGTCGCCAGGCGCGCCGAGTGGCTGTGACGGGGCCTGGAAGGTGCTGGCGACCGGGTCCAGAAGAGGTTGCGTGGGCGTTTTGGAGGCGCTGCGCGAGCGATTTGGAGGCACGGATCCGCTTGATCCGGGCTGCTGGAGACTCGTGTCCGCATCCCTCCCGAGGAAGGGCGGTGGAGCCCGGTCGTCCGAGAATGCCGCGTCGTTACGCGGCCCGTCGTCGTCGCTTTCCGTTCTTGAGAGCGTTGCGCCTGATCTGGAGCGCGCGCCGCTCGCGGCGCTGGAGCAAGACGCCGAGCGTGTGCACGTTGGCGGCCACGATCGACAAGGCGACGCTCCGGGCGAAGCCCGCAGCGCCCCGGGTCCGAACCCGAGCGAGGCCGTGGTGCTGCAAGTGGTTGATCCCCGACTCGACGGACGGGTGGCGCCGCCGCGCGGCGACGAACGCGGGATCGAGTTCCCTGACCTTGGCCGCCTTGCCCAGCTTGCCCTTCTGCGGCAACACGTTGCCGTCGGGCAGCAGCGCGTCCAGGCGCGCCCGGTTGGCCGGGCTGTGGAAGCCCTTGTCGAAGCTGCACGCCCGCAAGTCCGGATACGTCGCCCGGACCGCCTCGATCAGCGGGACGGCCACATGCACGTCCTCGCCTTCCCACAACACCGACCAGCCGAGCACGAACCGGTACTGGTCTTCGACGACGCACACCGGCACGCCCAACTCCACCGGGTTGCCCGCCTTCCCCTTCGACACCCAGCGCGTGTGCGGCTCGAACACCGAGAACACCTTCTCCGCGTGGGCGATCTTCTCGCCCTTCACCAACCGGCGCTCCACCTGGTCCACCTGCCGCAGCGCGTGGCCCAGCCAGTGCAGGATCGGCAGCATCTCGTCGCTCCCTGCGCCCGCCCGCTCCAGCCGGCGCACCGACTCGGCCGCCCGGTCGGCCAGCTTCCGGCAAAGCTCCACGTACTCCGCCACGGCGCCCGGCCACCGCTTGCGCTGCCGTGCCGTGCAGACCCGCCTGGCCAGCTGCTTCGCCTGTTGCGTCAGATGGGCGTGCTGACGCCAACCGCCGATGCCGCGACGCGCGCACGCCCGAGTCGCTTCGCGGACCATGCAGCGCACGGCGTCCATGAGCAGGCCCACGTCGGTGGGGTGTCGGACGTCGGTCTTCGCGACGAACGAGTCACACCGCCCGCGCAACGTTGCGCCAGACTTTTTTTTTACGACCCGGTGCCCCGTCTCCACCACCAGCCGGTTCACCTCCCGCAGCAGCTCCGGCGTCAGCAGACTCACGTTGTCCACCACCGTCTGGTACTGGTACTCGTGCACGTCGAAGTCGCCGTGGCCCAGCATCGCCCGCACCGTCCGATGCTGGTTCGCCAGCTCGTGCAGCCGGTCGAAGTCGCAGGCCAGACCCTGCTTCAGCACGCCCAGCACGAGGATGCGCCACAGCTCCATCCCCGGACGGCCCAGCCGATGGTCCGACTCGGGACACACGCCGGCCTCCAGCAACGCCCACAGCTCCGGCCGCCGCTCCTCGTACAGCAGCTGCAGCCCCCTCAGCACCGCCGGGATGTCGTCGCGCGACTTGGGATCGAGATCGATCTCGCCGATCGGCACTTGGCCGAGACCGAACTGGCACTCCTGCACCTTCCGCATGGCAGCAACCCTCCGCGAAGATCCCGCCAAACAGGGCCTCGCAAGGCCCCCGAACCTCAAAAACTACTGCAACCGCCCAATCTTCGGTACCTTCACCCCCTCGAATCCCCTGTCAGTCCAACGAAAACCGACTTCTCTGGCAGACACTAGGTAGGTAGCCCCGAGGTAGGGGCCACGAGGTGGACCCGGAACCGCGAAGTTGGCGCCCGGACCGCGAGGCACGGATAGTAGAAAACAGCGTCTCGACCGTTAAGCAGGACAAGGGCAGGAGGAGTCGGCCAGTCCAGAGGACGCAAACAGGACAGGAGGACAGAATGATAAGGACCCTAGGCGTGGCAGGCCTCCTTCTGGCGACGGCCGCAACTTTTGGCGTCTAATGCCGCGGAGGTGCAAGAGCTGTTGCGGGGTCACCCCGCACGAGTCTTCTTCAACCAGGAGCGCAGGTCGCTGCAGGTCGTGGGGTGCCGCGGGGAGACGACCGCAAATGTCCCGCTCTCGACAGTGTTCGCCGCTAGCTTGGCGCAAGCCCAGGCCCAATGACGCTGTGGCGGCCAGTGACGCCCTCGCGGCCTGACAGGCGGCTTGCGCTCCTGGCGACGCTGGCCGTCGGCCTGACGGCGTGCGACCGCGATCGCGACCGCGAAGCAGGCGCCGAGGCCGGCAGCTGGACGCTGCGGCTGGATCAAGTAGTGGGCAAGGTCGCCGGCGACGACGAGCACACCTTCGGTCGGATTGGTCTCTTTGCGGTAGCGCCGGACCACTCCGTCTTCGTGCTGGACCTCCACGACGACGACAGCGGCGTCAAGAAGTACGGGCCGGACGGACAGTTCCAGGGCCGCTACGGAAGGCGTGGGGAGGGCCCCGGCGAGTACCAGCACGTGCAGGCGGTCGCACCGCTGAGGGGCGGAGGCGTGGCGTTGCGAGGGGCCTGGAGCCGTCGGATCAGCGTCTTCGATTCGGCGGGACGGCTCGTGCGGGAGTGGACCGACGACCACGACGACCCCGGCGAGAGGCGGCCCCACGGCTACAGGCCCCTGCTCTCCCAGCTGTCCGACAGTACGTTCGCCTTGGGCGTGGCACTGGCGGGACGTCCGGCAGTCGTTCGGGTCGATTCGGTTGGCGAGCCCCTCGACACGATGGTCGTCCCCCGGCGCCATCTCGTCGGTTGCGTCGGTACGACGGTCGGCGACGGCGTGGCCCCGTACCCGCCCCGGCCAGTCTGGACCGTTCTGGCCGACGGCAAGGCGGCGGCGGGGTGCTCCAAGATCCCCATTGTGGAGGTCCTGAACGGAGAGCCGGGGGCCGTGTCGGCCACCCTGTCGCTCGACGGGCCGCCCGCCGAGTTCTCGGGGGGGCACCGCGACTACGAAGTCGCCCGCCTGAACTACCTTGCCCGCCTCGACCCCATCACCCGTCGCACGTGGAAGACATGGCACGGCCAAGGCTTCCCAGAGTACAAGCCCTTCTTCCGCCACCTCCTTCCCACTCCTGACGGAGGCCTATGGGTGTTTCGGTATGGGAAGTCGGTGCCGGCGCCGCTGGAGTCCGGCTTCGGCGACGAGGGCCGGGACGTGCCGCCGCCCTGGAGGGACGAAATCGTCCTGGACGTCTTCGACCCGGGTTTAGTCTACCGCGGAAGCGCCCAGATCTCATTCCCCTCGGAGCTGGTTCCTGCGCCCGTGGTCCGCGGCGACACGCTCTGGACCGTCTTCGAGACCGGCCTGGGCGTCGAGCGGATCGCGCGCTTGGTGCTGGAGAGGTAGCGAAGCACCCCGTCTCACTCCGTCCCGAACGGGCTCATCCCCAGCATCGTCAGAACGTCGCCGACGGTGTAGCACGATCCCGTGACCACGACGGTGCCTTCGACGGCGAGGGCAACGGCTCGATCCAAGGCGGCGCCGATGGCGGGCTCGACCTCGATCGGCGTGTCGTCCCGCACTCGCTCCGCCGCGGCGTGGGGGTCCCAGATCCTTTCGGGCGGGGCCGACGCCGGGACGGTGAACACCACGTGGTCGGCCAAGTCGACCAGGGGCGGCAGCATTCGCGGCCAGTCCTTGTCTCCCAGGATGCCGGCCAGCGCCACGAGGGGCCGGGGCGGCGCCAGGCTGGCGAGAACGCGGGCCAGCGCGCCCACCCCCGCCTTGTTGTGGGCCACGTCGAAGACGAAGAGGCGGTCGTCGATCCGCTGGATCTGGCCGCGTCCCGGCCAGCTCACGGAGGCGACCCCCTCCTGCACTGCCGCCCGCGACGGCGGCCGGGAAAGCAGCTCCAGCGCGCCAACCGCCACCGCCGCGTTGACGGCTTGGTGAGCGCCCAGCAGAGGCGTCTCCAGCTCCAGCGCCCCCCAGCGCTCGGTCCGCACCGCGAAGCGCGTGCCGTCGGGTCCCAGCCGCAGCTCCGACACGTCCCGCCACGGGTCCACGCGGTGGAACGGAGCCCCGACCGCCGCAGCCCGGGCCTTCAGCACGGCGAGCGCCGCCGGACGCGCTTCCGCCGTCACGAAGGGAACGCCCGCCTTGGCGATCCCGGCCTTCTCTCCGGCGATCTCGGCCAGCGAGCGCCCCAGGTGTTCCTGGTGGTCGAGGGCCACGTTGGTCACCGCCGTCGCTTCGGGGACCACGACGTTGGTCGCGTCCAGCCGCCCCCCCAGCCCCACCTCGACGCACGCCACGTCCACCCCTTCCTCGGCGAAGAGCACGAAGGCCAGCAGCGTGGACGCCTCGAAGAAGGACATGCCCAGGCTCGTGGTCAGGGGGCGGAGCCGGTCGGCCGCCTCGACCAGACGGGCCGATTCCAGGGGACGGCCGTCCACGATGACCCGCTCCCGGACCGAGCACAGGTGCGGCGAGGTGTAGAGGCCCGTCCTTCTGCCCGCGCAGTGGAGGACCGACGCCCACGTGGACGCCACCGACCCCTTCCCGTTGGTGCCCCCCACGTGGAGCGCCGAGTACCGCCGGTGGGGGTCCCCCAGCTTCGCCAGGGCCGTCTCCATCCGTTCCAGCCCCCAATCGACCTTCAGCTCCCGGCCGGGGAAGAGCTCTCCGGCAAGGGGGTCCGGCCCAGGCGCCCCCGCCTTCAGCCCCGCTCCTCCCAGCCCGCGTGCATGTGCCGGAGCAGCGTCGCGACGGCGCCCTTCAGTTGGCGACGGTCCACCACCCGGTCCACCATGCCGTGCTCCTCCAGGAACTCGGCGCTCTGGAAGCCCTTGGGCAGCTCCTGCTTGATCGTCTCCTCGATGACCCTGGGACCGGCGAAGCCGATCAGCGCGCCGGGCTCGGCCAAGTTCGCGTCCCCCAGCATGGCGTAGGAAGCGGTCACGCCGCCGGTGGTCGGGTGCGTCAGCACGGAGACGTAGGGCAGCCGGCGCTCGTGAAGGCGCGCCAGCACCGCCGAGGTCTTGGCCATCTGCATGAGGGAAAAGATGCCTTCCATCATGCGGGCGCCTCCAGAAGCGCTCACGACCACCAGTCCGGTCCCGCCCTCCAGCGCGTCGCGCCCCGCGCGGGCGATCTTCTCGCCCACCACGGACCCCATGGAACCCCCGATGAAGGCGAAGTCCATGACGGCCAGCGCAAAGGGGATGCCGTCGATCCGCGCTCGGCCCGTCCACACCGCCTCGGTGCGGCCCGTCTTGTCCTTGGCCGCCGCCAAGCGCTCCGGATACGACTTCAGGTCGGCGAACTCCAAGGGGTCGGCGCTGGCCATCGAAGCGTCCGTCTCCTCGAAGGACCCGGGGTCGGCGAGGAGCTCCACGTAGCCGCTCGCCGCAAGGCGAAAGTGGGCGCCGCACTCGGGGCACACGTGGAGGTTGCGGACCAAGCGCTCCCGGTACAGGATCTCGCCGCACCCGTCGCACTTCTTGAAGACGTCCGCGGGAAGGTCCCGGCGCCCTTCGGACGTCAGGGGCTTCTTCTGGGTCTTGAACCAAGCCAAGCCGGCGCTCCGATTCCTTCGACGGGGTTCGTCACGGGTCTTCGTCGGCCAGCTTGGCCACGATCCCGCCGGCGAACCACGACATGACGAGGAACGACCCCCCGTAGCTGATGAACGGCAGGGGTATTCCGGTGACGGGCACGAGTCCGAGGGTCATGCCCACGTTGACGAAGACGTGGGTCAGCCACGCCCCGAACGTACCGAAGATGAACAGGCCGGCAAAGGGCGTCTTGGAGATCTCCGCCATGCCGATCATGCGGAAGAAGAGCACTCCGAAGAGGAAGAGCAGCATTACCGTGCCCACGAAGCCGAACTCCTCGCCCACCACGCTGAAGACGAAGTCGGTGTGCTGCTCCGGCAGGAAGTTGAGCCGCTTCTGGGATCCGGCGGTGAAGCCCTTGCCGAAGAGCCCGCCGCTCCCCACGGCCACCTTGGACTGGACCAGCTGGTATCCGGCGCCTCGCGGGTCGAGGGCCGGGTCCAGGAAGACGAGAATGCGGTTGCGCTGGTAGTCGGCCAGGGACTTCCACAGGGGCAGGGCCGCCGCGCCCGCGGCCACGTTGGCCAGGATCACCGTCACCGACTCCACCAGGTAGAGGCGGTAGCGGTACAGGTAGAGGCCCGTGGCCACGGCCACGATGTACACGGACCAGACGAGGAGGTCGAAGGAAAGGACGAGGGCGAGCCCCGGCGACGCCGCGAAGAGGAGCAGGGGCCACGACGTGCCGGCCCAGAAGAGAACGGCGAAGAAGATGCCGACGAAGGCGAGCGCCGTGCCCAAGTCCGGTTGCAGGACGACCAGTCCCAGGGGCAGCCCCACGAGCGTCGCCGGAACCAGGAGGTCCCGCAGGTATCGAGGAGGCTCCTCCCGGGCCGCCAGCAGCTTCGCCAAGGCAAGGACGGTGGCGATCTTGGCCGCCTCGGCGGGCTGGAACTGAAAGCCTCCGACAGCGATGAAGCTCTTGGTGCCCGCGGCCGTGCCGGAGCCTGTGCCAATGAAGAGGGTGACCGCCAGCACCGCCGTCGCGAGAACGTAGGCGGGCATCGCCGCCCACTCGAACCACAGGATCGATATCCGCGAAGCCGCCATGAAGGCGACGATCGAGGCGCCGAGGATCACCGCTTGGCGGAGCCAGAGCCCGCTGGTCACGGGACTGGGAACGTCGAGCTGGCCCGCGGAGTAGATCATCGCCACGCCGACGATCGAGAGGATCAGCAGCGTCGCGGCGAAGGGCAGCTGCCGACCCCACGGCGGCTGCCAGCGGCTCGTCACGGACCCGGACGGGTGCGGGACCAAGCGACGCTCCGGCCGGCGCGGATGTGCTCCAGCCGGGTCTGGATCGTGTCCCGGGGGATCCCGTGCTTGCCCCGCAGGTAGAAGTCGGCCGTCTTGGCGGCCACCGGCGCGGCGACGCTCGAACCGCTGCCGCCGAACTCGACCAGGACGACCACCACCACTTCGGGTTCGCCCTCCCAGGGTCCCGCGATCGCGGTGAACCACGCATGGTCCGGCTGGTCGGCGCCGCTCTGGGCCGTGCCGGTCTTGCCGATCAGGTCGAAGTGCTCCAGCGACGCCATGTGGGCCGTTCCGCCCGCCGCCGTCACGCGACGGAGTCCCTCCCTTAGCTCCTGCAGGCTTTCCGCCGATATCTCCAGCCGCCAGCCGTCGGGCGTCGCGGCCGACCTTCGGAGCGCCGGCGCCGGCGCCGAGCCGTCGCGGGCCACCGCCAGGAAGAACTGGGCCATCTTCAGGGGCGTCTGGGAGTTGGGCCCCTGCCCCAAGGCCAAGTTGAGCACCTCGCCCTCGAATGGGGCGTACCCGAAGCGGTTCACCCAGTACTCCCTGCCGCCAGGGAAGATGCCGGCTTCCTCTTGCGGAAGATCGATGCCGCACCGGTCGCCGAAGCCCATTCGGTTGCCGCCTTCCAGCATGCGGCCGAGGCCGATGCGCAGTCCCAGCTGGTAGAAGTACACGTTGCACGAGTGCTGAATCGCCCCGGCAAGGTCCAAGGCCCCGTGGCCCTCGGGCTTCCAGCACCGGTACGTGCGGCTGCCGTAGCGGAACCGGCCGCGGCATGGGACGGGCATCTGCTCCTTGGGGGACACGACGCCGGCTTCCAGAGCGATCGCCGCGCTGGCAAGCTTCCAGGTGGACCCGGGCGGATACCTTCCCATGACCGCCCGGTTCATGAGGGGGCTGGTCGGATCTCGGCTGAGCCGGTCCCACTCCGTCGGGTCCAGCACGCCGGCGAAGAGGTTGGGGTCGAACGCCGGCGCCGAGTAGAGCGCCAGCACGTCGCCCGTCTCGACCTCCAGGACCACCACCGCGCCGGCGTGTTCCTCCGGGAAGATGTGGTGGATCCACTCCATGAGGTCCAGGTCCAGAGCCAAGTCCAGGTCCGATCCGGCCTGCTCGGGCACGCCCGCCGCGCCCCCCCGGAACGAGCTGATCCGGCCCACCGCGTCGACCTCGACGTACCGCGTGCCGGCCTTTCCCTGCAGCTGCGCCTCGTACTCGGCTTCGATGCCGGCCTTTCCGACCACGGCGCCCGCTTCGAGTCGCTCGAACTCCGGCTGCTCCAGCTCTTCCTCGCTCACCTCTCCCACGTACCCGAGAACGTGAGCGCCCACCGAGCCGGCCGGATAGCGCCGCTTCGGGCGCGACTCGATCAGCACTCCCGGAAACACCGATCTGCGCTCTTCGATCGCCGCCACGGCGTCGAAGGGGGCGTCCGGCGACACGAGGACTGACTGGTAGGGGTTTGCCCGGGCCACTCCCTCGATGTGGCGGAAGCGCTCGTCCTCCATCGGCAGCTGCTCCCGAAGCTTGACGAGGGTCGCCACCACGGAGTCGGGCCGCGACGCCAGAATCGAGATCGAGTATCCCGGAGCGTTGTCGGCGAGGACCCGCCCGGCCCTGTCGCGGACGATGCCTCGGGGCGGAGGCACGGTGAGCGAGCGCAGCCGGTTGGACTCGGACTGAAGCAGCCACTCGGAGGAACCCAGGACTTGGCCGCGGAAGAGGGTCGCGGCCAGCATCCCGAGGAGGACGATCGCGGCCACCCGGGCCAACGTCGCCTGGGTCTTCTGCTCGAGGGGACGGTAGCCGCTCACTGCTTGTTCCTGGAGTGCGCGGGGAAGCAGAGCAGGACGGCCACGCCCACCACGGCCGCGTACAGCGCCGCAACGAGCGAGTCCGGAAGAACGTGCCGCGCGAACTCCGGGCGGCCCGGGCCCGAGACCGACCACGCAAGCACGTCCCGTCCCCACTTGCCCAAGAAGAAGTAGGTGGCCAGGAAGGGCAGCGATTCGCCGACGAAGTAGTCTCGAAAGCGGGCGCCGCCCGCTCCGGCCAGCGTCGTTGCCAGGGCGAAGGCGCCGAACGAGCTCATGGCGAGGGCGTCCTCCGTCAAGCCGACGGCAAACCCCGTCGCGGCCGCCGATCGCGTGTCCATGACACGACTCCCCACCAGAACCGCCACCATCGCCAAGTCCGGCGACCCGGCCCCGAAGCCCAGGCCGGCGCGGAGCAGCATGTGGATCGCGAAGAGGGCGAGCAGCAGCAGCGCCATCGGGGGCTTCATGGGGGACCGCTCGCGGCGCCGGCAGCGGATGCGCTCGACGCCGTGTCGGGTGCAGGGGACGACGTGTCGGGCGCGGCGGGCAGGGAATCAGGCGTGGTCAAGGAATCGGGCGCGGTCAGCGAGTCGGGCGCGGCGGGCAGGGAGTCGGGCCGGACAGCCGGGGAGTCAGCCGGGACGGCCAGGGAATCGGGCGCGGGCAAGGAGTCGGGCGCGGCGGGCAAGGAATCGGGCGCGACCCCGGTGGAGTCGGAGGCGAACGCCGCCGGCTTCGGGAGCGGCCCGATCTCCACGGAGGCGTGAGTCACCGACCCCGGATGGACGGCGGGCTGCACGTAGTAGCTCGCGCTCCATCCGGCCGACGTCTCGGCGACCCCCATGACCCAGCCGATGAGGACCCCCCTTGGAAACGCTCCCCCCCGGCCGGACGTCAGTATCTCCACTCCCGTCTCCAGGCCCGACAGGTAGGCCGTCCCGCGGAGCAGCAGCAGGTCCTGCTCGCGGTAGTCGCCCCGAACGGGCTCCACCAAGCCGTGGGCCGTTCCGTCGGCGCTCATGGCCGAGGCCCGAAAGTCGGGGTGGGACCAGTCGAACGCCGTGGCGGAGCGGGCGCGCACGTCCTGCACCTGGCCCAGCAGGCCCGTCTCCGTGACCACCGCGTCGAACTGCTCGATCCCGCTCGCCGCTCCAGCGTCCATGTAGAAGACGCTGCCGGCGGCGGTCGTGCCCGGTCGAACGACGGTCACCGGCACGAACCGGCCGGGCCGGCGCTGGGGAAGGATCAGCAGCCCGCGCAGTTGCCGGTTCTCCTCGGCCAAGGTTCGCCGGGCCGCCACCAAGGTCAGCAGCGAGTCGTACTGGGCTCTGAGCACGTCGTAGTCCATGGCGCGCGCCTTGTACCGGGTCACGGCGCCGTTGATCGCCAGGAAGGGTTGCAGCACCGAGCTCCTGACGGCTTCGCCCACGGCGTGCTGCGTCCTCTCCGGCAGCTTCATGAGGATCGCCGACGCCATGACCAGGAGAAGGGTCGCCAAGAAGTCGATCCTGCCGCTGCCCCAGTCGTCGCTCGCCCGGACCGCCATGCCAGCCCTCCTGCCCGCTCCGGGAATGTCGAAGGACTACGTTGCCAAGACCGTTTGGTACTTGGCGAACTCGTCCAAGATGCGGCCCGTCCCCCGGACCACGCACGTGGTGGGTTCGTCGTCCACCTTCACGTGCAGGTTGGTCTCAAGCGCGATCAGCTCTCCGAGGCCTCGGATGAGCGCCCCGCCGCCCGTCATGACGATGCCGTGGTCCACGATGTCCGACGCCAGCTCGGGAGGCGTGATCTCGAGAGCTGCGCGCACGGCCTCCACGATGGAGCCGATCTGCTCCATCATGCACTCCCGAACCTCCTGGGAGTGGATCGGGACCATCTTCGGTATCCCGGAGACCAGGTCCCGGCCCTTCACTTCGATCTCCCGCTCGTCTTCCGTCTCCATCGCCGATCCGATCTGCATCTTGATCGCCTCGGCAGTCGGCTCGCCGATGAGCAAGTTGTAGTTCTTCCTGAGGAAGGTCAGTATGCACTGATCGAGTTCGTCGCCGCCGATCCTGATCGACGTGTCGGAGACGATCCCCGCCAGCGCGATGACCGCAATCTCGGTCGTGCCGCCCCCGATGTCGATGACCATGTTGCCGCGAGGCGTCTCGATGGGCAGACCCACGCCGATCGCCGCCGCCATGGGCTCGGCCACCATGTAGACCTTGTTGGCGCCCGCCGCCTGCGCCGAGGAACGCACCGCCCGCCGCTCCAGCTCGGTGATTCCGGAAGGCACCCCCACCACGACCCTGGGCTTGACCCGGAAGACCCGCTTCCTCATGACCTGCTTGAGGAAGTATCGGAGCATGAGCTCCGTGATGTCCACGTCTGCGATCACCCCGTCCCTGAGAGGGCGAATCGCCTCGATTCCGCCAGGGGTTCGGCCGAGCATCCGCTTGGCCTCGAGCCCCACTCCCAGGATGTTCCGGGTGCCCCGCTCCACCGCCACGACCGACGGCTCGTTCAGGACTACGCCTTCACCCTTGACGTAGGCCAGGGTGTTGGCTGTCCCAAGATCGACCCCGATGTCGCTCGTCGGGACCAGCCGTTGCGAGTTGAACCACTTGAAGATGGGCTTCAACAGCCGTGGCGAGCCGCGACGGGCTCGAGTTTGGGACACGTGTGTCGCGCGGCGAGATCAACGCGGCAATTTAGCAACTTTGAAGCCATCACGTAAGGGGGGCCTGCTGCGCGCCCTCGAGGGGAGCCCGCTGCGCGCCTTTGGGGGAAGCCCGCTGCACGTCCTTGGGGGAAGCCTGCTGCACGCCCTGCGGGGAAGCCCGCTGCACGCCCTTGGGGGGAGCCCGCTGCACGCCCTTGACGGCAACCTGCCGTACGCCCTTGAGGGAAGCCCGCCACGCCTTCCCTGGGACCCGCTCTGCTCGCCCTGCGGGTCATCCGTCGCCCGTGCTCCCGAACCCCGCTGCGCCTCTCCGGGTCCCCGAGAGCTGGACCACCTCCTCCACTGCAGGCGACAAGCACCAGGCGAAGACGAGCTGGGCGATCCGGTCGCCTCGGCGCACGTCCACCGGCGCCTGGCCCAGGTTGTGGAGGAGGACCTTGACCTCTCCCCGGTAGTCCCAGTCGATCGTCCCCGGGCTGTTGGGCACGGTCACGCGAGAGCGGGCGGCGAGCCCGGAACGGGGCCGCACTTGGCACTCGATCCCCGGCGGGAGTTCGATGGCGAGGCCCGTGGGCACCGCGCACACTTCGCCGGGCTCCAACCGCACGTCCTCGCAGCTCCGAACGTCGTAGCCGGCGGCACCTTCGGTCTTCGGCGCCGGCAGGGGCAGGTCGGGGTTCGTGGCCAACCTCTTGAACCGAACGGGCGGACACGCCGTGCCCGCGGACTCGGCGGCGGCCCGTCGGCGTTGCGGCTCAGCCGGCGACATCGGTCCTGCCGCCCGGCGCGCCTTCCGCCTCGAAGGGCAGCCCAAACGTTTCGGCCACTCCTTGGTGCACGACGTTGCCGTCCACCACGCTCACTCCGCAAGCCAAGCCCGGATCGTCCTCGCACGCCTTGCGCCACCCCTTGCGGGCCAGCTGGACGGCGTAGGGCAACGTGGCGTTGGCAAGGGCCAGAGTCGACGAACGGGGCACCGCGCCGGGCATGTTCGCGACGCCGTAGTGGACCACGTCCTCCACTCGGTAGACCGGATCCTCGTGGGTGGTGGGGCGGATCGTCTCCACGCAGCCGCCCTGGTCCACGGCCACGTCCACGATCACGGAACCCGGGCGCATCGTCTTCAGGTCCTTTCGACGGACCAGGTTGGGCGCCTTCTTGCCCGGCAGGAGGACCGCGCCCACCACCAAGTCCGCGTCCACGAGCTGCTTGCGGACCGCGTAGCGGGTCGAGTAGAGCATGCTCACGTTGGCGGGCATCACGTCGGCAAGGTGCCGCAGCCTGGGCAGCGAGACGTCCATGACGGCGACCCTGGCGCCAAGCCCCGCCGCCATCCTGGCCGCCTGCGCGCCCACGACTCCGCCCCCCAGCACGAGCACCTTCGCCGGCGCCACGCCCGGAACGCCGCCGAGCAGGACCCCGGAACCGCCTGCCGGCCGCTCCAGGTACTTGGCGCCCGCCTGCACCGCCATCCGGCCCGCCACCTCGCTCATGGGAGTCAGCAGGGGGAGCTCGCCGCCGGGCGACTCGACGGTCTCGTAGGCGACGGCCACGATCCCGCTCTCCATCACCGCTCGGGTAAGAGCCTCGGAGGCCGCGAAGTGGAAGTACGTGAAGACGACTTGGTCTTGCCGCATCAAGGGCCACTCGGACGGCATCGGCTCCTTGACCTTCATGATCATGTCGGCTCGGGACCAGACTTCTTCGGCCGCGACGACGACCTCCGCGCCGCTGCGACGGTAGAAGTCGTCGGTGAAGCCGCTCTCGCCGCCGGCTCCGGCCTGGACCACGACCTCCTGGCCGGCCGCCGCCAGCGCCTCCACCCCGGCGGGGGTGATCGCTACGCGGTATTCGTTGTTCTTGATCTCAGCGGGAACGCCGACGAGCATGGTGGACGCTTCACTCCTGGCAGGACGTGGGTGTTGGTTGTTCGGGAGCCGGGCGCGGCGCCGCGGCAAGGGAGCCCGCCGTCGCGGCCGAAGGCGCCGGACCCAGGCAGAGGACGTACTGGCGGGCCGGATGGAGCACGGCCTCGGCTTCTTGGGCCACTTCTTCCGCCGACACCTGGTCGACCCGCGTCGCCAGCTCCTCCAAGGAGACGATGGGCTCGTCGGCAAGAGCAAGGCCGGCAAGCCGTTGGACTCGGGCGCTCGGCCCTTCGAAGGAAAGAAGCACGCGTCCCTTGACCTGTTCCTTGATCTCCGCCAGCTCGGCGCCGGCGAGCCCGTTCGAGAGAAAGCGGCCGTACTCCTCCGCCACCGCCGCGAGCACGGCCTCTTCGGCCCCGGGACGGGTCCCGGCGTACACGCCGAACACGCCGCCGCGGGAGTAGAGAGAGTGGAACGAGTAGACCGAGTAGGCCAGCGCCAGCTCCTCGCGCACCCGCTGGAAGAGCCGAGAGCTCATCCCGCCGCCAAGGGCCTCCGACAGCAGGGTTCTCGCGTAGCGACCAGGGTGGGCGCGGCCCGGCGTCGTCCACCCCGTCACCAAGTGCATCTGAGACGAGTCGCGCTCCAGTCGGTCCGAGCCGGCCTCGGCCCCCGCCGGCGCCGGCGGGTCGGGCAGCCGGCGGCCGGGCTCGATCTCGCCGAACCACTTCTCCGCCAGGTCGACGAAGCGCCGCCACTCCAAGTCGCCTGCGGCGGCCACGACGATGTTCGCGCCGGTGTACGCGGTGGCGCGGAGGTTCGCCAAGTCCTTCCGGGCGAGCGCCGCAACCGACGCGCGGGTTCCAAGGATGGGGGCTCCGTAGGGATGTCCCCGCCAGAGCCGCTCGCCGTGCAGGTCGAACACCACGTCGTCGGGCGTGTCCTCCGCGGCGGCGATCTCCTCCGCGACGACGGCCTTCTCCTTCTCCAGGTCTTCCTGCCGCAGGGCCGGGTTGCGGATCAGGTCCGAGAGAACCTCAATCGCCAGGGGAAGGTGGGCGCTCAGCGACCGGGCTTGGTAGCTGGTGTGCTCCCGCGACGTGTAGGCGTCCAGGGCGCCGCCGACGCGCTCCAGGGAGAGGGCGATCGTCCGGGCCGAGCGGGTCTTGGTCCCCTTGAAGACCATGTGCTCCAGCAGGTGGCTCGACCCCGCGAGCTCCGGGGGCTCCAAGGCGGCGCCCTGCCGCACCCAGACCCCAACGGCCACCGACGACGCGCCGGCCATCTCCTCGGCAAGGACCTGCACGCCGTTGCCGAGGCGCACCGCCGGGCGAGGAACGCGGCGCCTACCTTCCGCCGCCCGCCCCACCGGCGCCCGGCTCGCCCTCTTCCGCCGCGGCGGCCCTGCGGGAGAGGCGCAGACGGCCCTTCCCGTCGATCGACAGGAGCTTGACCCGAACGGTGTCCCCCCGGTTCACCACGTCTTCGGTCCGGGCGACGCGATGGGAAGCCAGCTCGGAGATGTGGCAGAGCCCTTCCACGCCGGGCATGATCTCCACGAAGGCGCCGAAGGTGGTCGTGTTCTTCACCGGACCCTCGTAGATGCGGCCCACCTCCGGGTCCTGGACGATCGCCTCGATCATCTCCTTGGCCCGGGCGCCCGCCTCGGCCGAGACGGCCGCGACCTTGACCACGCCGTCGTCGTCCACCTCGATCGTGGCGCCCGACTCTTCCTGGATGGAGCGGATCGTCTTCCCCTTCGGCCCGATGATCTCTCCGATCTTCTCCGGGTTGATCCGAATCGACACGATCCGGGGGGCGTGGGGCGAGAGGTCCTGGCGAGGCGCGGCCAGCGCCGCGTCCATCCGGTCGAGGATGTGCAGCCGACCCTTCCGTGCCCGCTCCAGCGCCTCCTTGAGGATCTCCGTGGTGAGGCCTTCGATCTTGATGTCCATCTGGATCGAGGTCACGCCGGCGCGAGTGCCCGCCACCTTGAAGTCCATGTCCCCCAGGGCGTCCTCCAGTCCCAGGATGTCGGTGAGAACGGCCACCCGGCCCTCGTCGGCCACCAGTCCCATGGCGACGCCCGCGCACGCCGCCTTGATCGGGACGCCGGCGTCCATGAGGGAGAGCGACGCCGAGCACACCGACGCCATCGACGAGGAGCCGTTGGACTCCAGGATCTCGGAGACGATCCGGATCGTGTAGGGGAAGTCGTCCAAGCTGGGCAGGAGCGGCTGGATCGCCCGCTCCGCCAAGGCCCCGTGGCCCTTCTCGCGACGGGAGGTCGAGCGGATGGGCCGGGCCTCGCCCACCGAGAACGGCGGGAAGTTGTAGTGGAGCATGAAGGACTTGGTGACCTGCTCCGGCGAGTCGATGGAGTCGATCCGCTGCTCGTCCCTCGAGGTGCCCAGGGTCACGGCGCCGAGCGACTGGGTCTGGCCTCGGGTGAAGAGGGCCGATCCATGGGTCCGGGGGAGGACGCCGGTCTCGCACTCGACTTGGCGGACGTCGTCGAGCCCCCGTCCGTCCGCGCGCACGCCTTCGGCGACGATGCGGGCGCGGACGCTCCTCTTCTCGAGGGAGCGCACCACGTCGCGCACGTCGCTCTCGACCTCGGAGGCGTCGGCGCCGTCTTCGACCATGCGTTCCAGGACGTCGTCCACGACGGCGGAGAGGGCCCGGGAGCGCTCCTGCTTGTCGGCGGTCGCAACCGCCCGCTCCACTCGGTCCGCCGCCAACTCTTCCACCCGCTGCTGGACTTCGGCGTCGGGAGCCTTGGGCGTCCACTCCATCTCGGGCTTCCGGTGGACCGCAACGACCTCTTCCTGGATCTCCACCAGCTCCCGTATTGCCTCGTGGGCGACTTGGAGTCCTTCGAGGATCTCGCTCTCCGGCACTTCCAGGGCCCCGCCCTCCACCATGACGATCGCCTGGGCGGAACCAGCCACCACGATGTCCACGTCGGCGTACTCGAGCTGCTTGAAGGTGGGGTTGACCACCCAGTTGCCCTGGATGCGGCCGATCCTGACCGACGCCACGAGCGTGCGGAAGGGAATCGCCGAGCTGTTGAGCGCCACCGAGGCTCCAACCAGCGCCAGGACGTCGGCGTCGTTCTCCTGATCGGCGCTCATGACGGTGGCGTGGACCTGGGTCTCGTGGAAGAAGCCCTTCGGGAAGAGCGGGCGCAGCGTGCGGTCGGTGAGGCGGGCCGAGAGGACTTCCTTCTCTTGGGGCGCGCCTTCCCGCTTGAAGAAGCCGCCCGGGATCTTGCCCGCGGCGTAGGTCTTCTCCCGGTATTCGACCGTCAGGGGGAAGAAGGGAAGATGGGTGGGCCGGTCCTGCACCGTGGCGGTGACGAGGACGACAGTCTCGCCGAACTGAACCAGACAGGCGCCGTGCGCAAGGCGTGCCATTCGGCCGGTCTCCAGCACGAGCCGCCTTCCGGCGAACTGGCGTTCGATTCTGGTGATCATCTTGTCTTTCCGGGGATGCCGCCCGAGTGGACGGCCGTGAGAGGCTGCTGCCGGCGCGGAAGGTTGGCGATGGACCGCCCGCCCGCCGTTGCTCGGATCAATGGCGCAGCCCGAGGTCCTTGATCAGCTCCCGGTACCCTTCCAGGTCGGTGCGCTTCAGGTACTCCAGCAGGCGGCGTCTGCGGCCGACCATCTTGAGGAGACCGCGACGGCTGTGGTGGTCGTGCTTGTGGAGTGCGAAGTGATCGCGGAGGTGGTCGATCCGCGCAGTGAGCAGGGCAACCTGAACCGGGACGGCCCCGCAGCCCCGGTCGTGGGGCTGGTATTTCTTGACGATCTCTTCTTTTTCGATTCCCATCGACTTCCGCTTTGGAGTCTTCTTCCGCTTGGACTCTTCCCTTGCATTGTAACCTGACTTGACCGTCTTGGGTCAGCCAGCCCGGGACCTTTACTTGAAGGTAATCGTGCCGGCAAGTCCGACGCGGCGTTCCGGGGGCTGGAAGCCGTCGGTCGCCTGCTCGCCGAAGAAGTCCATCACCAGGCGGAGGCCGGAGGCCTGCTGCTCGGCGGTCTCGCCGCCCAGCGTCGCCCACTGCGTCCCCACGTTCAGGCGGTAGCCGGCCGCGCCTTCGCGGCTCCAGCGGCCGAACGGCTTGAGCTGGCCGCCGCCGGGCAGCGCCAACCCGTAGCCGACCTCCATCGCCAAGCCGTCCGGCGCCCAGCCTCGTGCGTTCTGGGGCGCTCCGAAGCCGTGGGCGGACGGGAAGCCGTGGGTCGGGCCGGCGCCGGGACTCGCGGGACCACCTGGACCGGTGGTGCCGCCGTGGCCGGCTTGGTCGCCGCCGGCGGGCACGGCGCCGGGCTGCGCCGCCGGAGCCGGCGCGCCCAGGCCCGGCACGCCCGCGGTCCGCCACACGTCGGCGCCGCCTTGCCACAGCGTCTGCGCTCCGCCCGAGGCATTGCCCCACGACGGCTCCAGCGAGAACGACAGCCCGCCGTCTTCGCGGCGGGGCTGGATCCGCAGCGCCACGGCCGCGCCCCAATCCTTGAAGTTCCGGTCCTGGTGGATCAGCAGCATCCGGCCACGGGCGTCGAGGCTCAACCCGCTGCCTTCGTGGGTGAACCCCAGGTCGGCGCCCGCTTCGGCGCCCATCCCCGTCTCGGCGTCGCCCCGGTCGTAGCGACCGCCCACCTCGATGCGCGTCCGCATCGCGATGCTGCCGCTCGTCCACTGCCCGCCCAGCTCGGGCGCCAGCCGCACACGCTGCGCGTCGGCCGTCACGGCAGCCACATGTCCGTTCGACGCGTCCGTCATCATGCGCACGGCGAAGGCGTCGGCCTTCAGCGCCAAGCCGCCGACCAGCTTCTGGCGCACGCCCAGCGCGCCCATCCGCATCCGCAGGTCGGCGTCGTAGGTCGGAGGACCCACCTCGCCCACGTTGGCGGCGCCCATTCCCGCGCCCGCCAAGCCCCATATCCCGAAGCCGCCCTGGGACGACCAGCTCAGGTAGGGGTAGAGGCTGGTCAGGTGGGCCTTCGTCTTGCCCACGCCGTTGATCCCGCTCTCGTAGTTCGCCGCCACGTCGCTGCGCGAGCCGGCCAGGCCCATCAGGAAGCCCGAGCCGAAGCGGTAGTCCAGACCCACGTACGCCGAGCGGGTGCGGCCGTCCATGGCAAAGTCGTCTTCGGGGCGGCCCTCGAACTGGCCCACGTTGGCCTGGCCCCACAGCGTCCAGCCGGCCTGGGATGCCGTCTGCGAAGGGGCGGCGTCGGCGCCATCGGCGTCGGCGTTGCCCTGCTCGCCGCCCGAGCCGCCGAAGGAGAGCTGGAACGAGCTCCGGGAGCGGAGGTCGCGGCCCGTCAGCGGGCTGAACGCGATGCCGCCGCGCTCACGCTCGGCAGGCAACGCGCCCTCTTCCCGCTGACCCTGGTACGAGCCGCCTTGTCCGAGCGAGCCGCTCCCGGCGACGCCCATGCCGGTCGCGCCGTCGCCGAAGAAGATCGCCGCCAAGTCCAGCGTCCCGCCGGCGCTGCCGCCGGCCACGCCCGGATGCGTGATCTGGAACCCGAGCAGGCCCGTTGCGTCCCGCACCAGCGACTCGAGCCCGCAACGGCCCGAACCGGCGTGGGCCGCGGCCGTGCTGGCCTCGGCCGACTCGCCCGGGCCTTGGTCCGCGTCCGCGTCGCCAGCCGCGCCGCCGTCACCGAACGTGCGGGACGAGGCCGTGCCGCTGGACACGCCGCCCGAGCCACGGCCGCCGCCGAACGCGAGGCAGCTCAGCGAGCGCCCGCCCAGCTGCACGTGCGAACCGCCCGGCGAACCCGACGGCTCCAGACCCAACCGACCGCCGATCGTCTCGACCGTCTCCGTCCCCAGCGACCGTCCGAACGCCGCCAGCGTCAGCTTCAGCGCACGAGCCCGATCCGCACGCGACGCCGACACCGTCACGCTCGCCTGCTGCGTCGCCGTCAAGCCGCCCGCGTCCGTCGCCGTCACCGTCACCACCGTCGCGCCGATCTCCCGCGGCGCCACCGACAGCCGCCCCGCGCCCGACACCGACGCCGCCGCCACGTCCGGCGACGACGACGCCACCACGTAGCTCAGCGCGTCGCCGTCCGGGTCACGGAAGTACTCGCCCAGACCCACCTCCCACGGCGCGCCGCTCACCTCGAGCACCGGCGGCGACAGCGATCCCACCGCCTCCGGCCCCTCGTTCACGTCCAGCAGCGTCACCACGACCCGCGCCTCGGCCGTCAGACCGCCGCCGTCCGTCACCCGCACCGTCAGCGCGAACTCCGGCGGACCGTCCTCGTAGTCCTCGCCGGCGCCCACGTAGCGCACCCGCCCGCTCGCCCCGTCCACATCGAAGCGGCCACGATCGCCCTGCGCCAAGCTGTACGTCAGCGCGTCGTCGCGGTCCGGGTCCGTCGCCTCGACCCGTCCCAGCTCCCGAGGCCCGCGCACGTTCTCCGCCAGATCGAACGCATATGCGGAGTCCACGAACGCCGGCGCCTCGTTCACGTCCAGCAGCAGCACCCTCACCTTCGCCACCGCCGCCAACCCAGCACGGTCCGTCGCCACCACCTCGAACTCCCAGCCATCAGGACCCGTCTCCGCGTCCTCGCCAGCGCCCACGTACCGCACCACGCCGCTCGACTCGCCCACGTCGAACAGCGCCGCGCCCGCGCCGCTCAAGCTGTAGCGCAGCGTGTCGCCAGCGTCCACGTCCGTCGCCTGCACTGCGCCGAGCTCCACCGGGCCCGCCACGTGCTCCGCCAACTCCCACTCCCAGATCGGCTCGACGAACACCGGGCCCTCGTTCTGGTCCTCGAGCGTCACCACCACTCGGGTCCGCGCTGTGAGGCCGCCTCGGTCCGTCGCCGTCACCTCCAGCTCCCAGCTGCCCGGACCCGTCTCCGCATCCTCGCCGGAGCCCACGTACCGCACCGCACCGCTCGTCGCGTTCACCTTGAACCGCTCGGCGTCGCCCGCCGTCAGCGCGTACGACAGCCAGTCGCCGCCGTCCGGGTCCGTCGCCCGCACCTCGCCCAGCAGCAGCGGACCACGCTCGTTCTCCGCCAGATCGAAGGCGTATGCAGAGTCGGCGAACGCTGGTCCCTCGTTCACGTTCGTCAGCGCCACCGCCACCAACGCCCGCGCGCTCGAACCCGCCAGGTCCGTCGCCGTGACTTCCAGCTCCCACGACTTCGGTCCCGCGCCCTCGTAGTCCTCCCCGCCGCCCACGTACCGCACCGCGCCCGTCACACTGTCCACGGCGAAGCGATCGGCGTCGCCCGCCGCCAGCCGGTACGTCAGCGTGTCGCCCTCGTCCAGGTCCACCGCCTCCACCACGCCCAGCGCCAGCGGCCCGGCAGCGTTCTCCGCCATCGCGAAGGCGTAGCGCTCGGCCGTGAACACCGGCGCGTCGTTCACGTTCACCAGCCGCACCGTCACCGTCGCGTCGCCCGTCCGCTCCCCGTCGTCGGCCGTCGCGCGCACGATCATCACGAACTCCGAACGCGACTCCGCGTCCTCGCCCGTCCCCACGTACCGCACCTCGCCGGTGCGAGCGTCCACCTCGAAGAGACCCTCGTCGCCCGCCGCCAGCGAGTACGCCACCTCGCCGCCGAAGGGGTCGGTCGCGCTCACCGTCCCCACCACCACCGGCCCCGCCACGTCCTCCGTCAGCTCGAACTCGTACTCCGCGCGACCGAACACCGGGTCCGTGCCCCCAGCCCCGTTCACCTGGTGCTCCTCCAGGTTCTCCACCTCGTGGCCGCTCAAGTCCAGCGTAGCCGCCATCGTGCCGCCCGCGATCCGCAGCGCAGCGCCGCCCGTCGCAGTCAGCGCGTCGGCCGGGATGCTGATCCCGTCCTCGTCCCGGTCCGCAGGCTGCACCACGTACTCGAACACCACCATCGGCGTGCCCGAACCCGACACGTAGCTCGCCTGGCGCACGGCCGTCCCGATCTCGATCGACAGCTGCGGCGCGCCCACCACCTCCACCGGCCTGCTGAACGTCACCGTCACGCGGATCACGCTGCTCGGACCGTACAGCCCGCTCGCCCCCGGCGTGCTCGTCACCGCCATCGCCATCACCGCCGGCACCGCCTCGACCGTGCCGTCCACCTTGTCGTTCGCGGCAGCCGCGATCGCGTGGCTGCCCAACGCCAGCACCGCCGGACGTACCCCGTCCGCCGTGTTCACGATTGTCGCGCCGTTCAGCGTCAGCGCCGCAGCAGCCACGCCCACGCCGTCGGCATCGGCGTCCACACCGCCCGTCCCGCTGCCACCCGAGCCCGCGCCCTGCACGCGGTACGCGAACGACAGCGTCGCCGTGCCGCTGCCGCCGACGTAGCTCGCCTGCCGCGTCGCCGTGCCCACCGTCAGCGCCAGCTGCGGCGCGCCCGTCACCGTCACCGCACGGTCGAACGTCACCTGCACCTCGATCCGCTCGCCCAGGCCGTACGTGTCGCCGCTCTCCGGCGTGCTCGACACCGCGACGCCCGTCACCGACGCGCCCGCCAGCGTGCCGTCCACCTTGTGGCCCGCAGCAGCGCTCAACGCATGGCTGCCCAGTCCCAACGCCGCCGCCGTCGAGCCGTCCCGAGCGTCGTTGATCGTCCCGCTGTTCAGCGCCAGCGCGCTCGCGCCCACCTCGATCCCGTCGGTGTCCGCGTCCGCAGCCACCACCGTGTAGCGGAACGTCAGCGTGTGCGTGCCCGTCCCGCTCGCGTAGTCCGCCTGCCGCGTCGCAGCGCCCACCGTCAGCGCCACCTGCGGCGTGTCCGTCACCGCCACGCGACGGTTGAACGTCACCTGAACCTCGATCTGCTCGCCCCGCGCGTACGTCGTCCCCACCGCAGGCGAACTTGTCAGCGACACGCCCGACACCGACGCCGCCGTGAACGTCCCGCCCGCAACCTTGTGCCCCGCGCTGTTCGTCACCGCGTGGCTGCCCAGCCCCAGAACGGCGTCCACCGTGCCGTTCGCCACGTCGATCGTCCCGCCGTTCAGCGCCAACGCGCTCGCGCCGATGCTCAGCCCGTCGGCGTCCACGTCCGCCGTCACCACGACGTACCGGAACACCAAAGACGCCGTGCCCGTCCCGCTCGCGTAGCTCGCCTGCTTCGTCGCAGCGCCGATCGTCAGCGCCAGCTGCGGCGTCCCCGTCACGTCCACCGCCTTGTTGAACGTCACCGTCGCGATGATCGTGTCGCCACGCTCGAACGTCGTGCCGACCGGCGGCGACGCAATCGACACGCCGCTCACGCCCGGCGGGCCCTGGCTCCCGTCCACGGCCTGGCCCGAAGCGTTCGTGATCGCGTGACTGCCCAGCCCCAGGCCCGCCGCCGTCGAACCGTCGCGAGCGTCCGAGATCGTACCGCCGTTCAGCGCCAACGCGCTCGCGCCGATGCTCAACCCGTTCGCGTCCGAGTCGCTCGACTGCACCGTGTACTGGAACGTCAGCACTCGACCGCCCGCCCCCACGCTCGTCGCCGAATCGTACGCCGCCTGCCGCGTCTGGCTCCCGATCGTCAGCGCCAGCTGCGGCGCGCCCGTCACGCTCACGTGGCGGTTGAACGTCACCTCGACCTCGATCTCCTCGCTCAACCCGTACGTGCTCCCGTCCGCCGGGCTGCTCGCGATCGACACGCCGCTCACCGACGCCGCCGTGAACGTCCCGCCCGCAACTCGCAACGCGCCGTGGTTGCTGATCGCATGATGCGCCAAGCTCAGCAACGCGTCCGTCGTCCCGCCCGCAACGTCGATCGTCCCGCTGTTCAGCGCCAACGCGCTCGCGCCCACGCTCAACCCGTCCGTGTCCACGTCCGCCTGCACCACTACGTACCGGAACACCAGCGCCGCCGTACCCGTCCCCGATGCGTAGCCCGCCTGCCGCGTCTGCGTCCCAATCGACAACGCCAGCTGCGGCGTGCCCGTCACGTCCACCTGCTTGTTGAACGTCACCGTCGCAACCACCGTGTCGCCGCGCTCGAACGTCCCGCCCACCAGCGGCGCAGCCACCGACAACCCCGCCACCCCCGGCGGTCCCTGGCTGCCGTCCACCTTGTGCGCCGCAGCGTTCGTCACCGCGTGCGACCCCAAGCTCAACGCCGCAGCAGCAGAACCCGGACGCACGTCCGCAATCGTCCCGCCGTTCAGCGTCAACGCGCTCGCGCCGATGCTCAACCCGACCGTGTCTGTGTCCGCCGGTCGGACCGCGTACTCGAACACCAGCGTGTCCGCCTTGCTCGTCGCCGAATCGTAGGCCGCCTGCCGCGTCTGCGTCCCGATCGTCAGCGCCAGACGCGGCACGCCCGTCACCGCCACCGGTCGCCCGAACGCCACCTTCACCTCGATCGACTCGCCCAGCTTGTACGTGCTGTCCGCAGCCGGCGCGCTCGATATCGTCACCGCGCTCACCGCCGGCGTCGTGAACGTCCCGCCCGCAACCTTGTGTCCAGCGCTGTTCGTCACGGCGTTCGACCCCAACGCCAGCAGCGCGTCCAGCGTACCGCCCGCAACCTTGATCGTCCCGCCGTTCAACGCCAACGCGCTCGCGCCGATGCTCAACCCGTCGGAGTCCGCGTCGCCCGACGCCACAACGTACTGGAACGCCAGCGTGTCCGTGCCCGTCCCGCTCGCGTACTCCGCCTGCCTGGTCGCGCTCCCGATCGTCAACGCCAGCTGCGGCGTGCCCGTCACGTCCACCGCCCGCGTGAACGCCAACGCCACCTCGATCGTCTCGCCGCGCTCGAACGTGTCGCCCACCGTCGGAGAACTGATCGACAGCGCCGTCACCCCCGGCGGACCAACGCTCCCGTTCACCTTGTGCGCCCTCGCGTTCGATATCGCGCTCGAACCCAGTCCCAGGCTCGCCGCCGTCGATCCGTCCCGCGCATCGGCGATCGTACCGCCGTTCAGCGTCAGCGCGCTCGCGCCGATGCTGATCCCCGTCGAGTCCTCGTCCGTCGCCACCACCGTGTAGCCGAACGCCAGCGTGTTCGTCCCGCTCCCGCTCGCGTACGACGCCTGCCGCGTCTGACTCCCGATCCCCAAAGCCAGCTGCGGCCCGCCCGTCACCGTCACCGGGCGCGTGAACCCAACCTCGACCTCGATCACCTCCGTCCGTCCGTAGATGCTGTCGCTCGACGGAGCGCTCGCAATCGTCACGCCGCTCACCGCCGCAGCCGTGAACGTCCCGCCCGCAACCTTGTAGTTCCCGTTGTCGGTGACGTAGTGATCGCGCAGGCTCACCACCGCGTCCGTCGTACCGCCCGACACGCGGATCGTCCCGCCGTTCAGCGCCAGCGCGCTCGTGCCGATGCTGATCCCCGTCGAGTCCTCGTCCGCCGTCACCACCACGTACCGGAACACCAGCGTGTCCGTCCCCGTGCCCGCAGCGTAGCTCGCCTGCTTCGTCGCGCTCCCGACCCCCAGCGCCAGCTGCGGCGTACCCGTCACCGCCACCGACTTGTTGAACGCGACCTTCACCTCGATCGTCTCGCCACGCTCGAACGTGTCGCCCACATGAGGCGAGCCGATCGCCAACCCCGTCACACCCGGCGGTCCGAGCGCGCCGTCCACCTTGTGCGACGCCGCGTTCGTGATCGCGCTCGATCCCAGTCCCAAGCTCGCCGCCGTCGAACCGTCCCGAGCGTCGTTGATCGTGCCGCTGTTCAGAGCCAACGCGCTCGCGCCAACGCCGATCCCGTCCGCGTCCGCGTCCGCCGCCACCACCTCGTAGCCGAACGTCAGCGTCGCCGTCCCGCTCCCGCTCGCGTACTCCGCCTGCCGCGCCGCAGCCCCCACCGTCAATGCCAGCTGCGGCGTGCCCGTCACGTTCACCGACCGCACGAACGTCACCTCGACCTCGATCTCCTCGCCCAGACCGTACGTGTCACCGCTCGACGGAGCACTCGAGATCGTCACGCCGCTCACCGACGACGCCGTGAACGTCCCGCCCGCTACCTTGTGCCCCGTGCTGTTCGTCACCGAGTGCGTGCCCAACCCCAAAGTCGCGTCCAGCGTGCCGCCCGACAGCCGGATCGTCCCGCTGTTGAGCGCCAATGCGGTCGTCCCGATGCTCAACCCGTCCGCATCCACGTCTGCAGTCACCACCGTGTACTGAAACACCAGTGCCGTCGTGCCCGTGCCGCTCGCGTACGACGCCTGCCGCGTCTGCGAACCGATCCCCAGCGCCAGCTGCGGCGTACCCGTCACGTCCACCGCACGGTTGAACGTCACCGTTGCCGCAATCACGTCGCCACGCTCGAACGTGTCGCCCACGGGCGGGGACGCGACGGCCAAGCCCGTCACGCCCGGCGGCCCCTGCGCGCCGTCCACCTTGTGCGCCGCAGCGTTCGCGATCGCGTAGCTCCCCAGGCCCAGGCCCGCAGCCGTCGAACCGTCGCGAGCGTCCGAGATCGTACCGCCGTTCAGCGCCAACGCGCTCGCCCCGATGCTGATCCCGTTCGCGTCCGCGTCCGCCGCCACCACCGCGTAGCCGAACGTCAGCGTCTTCGTCCCCGTCCCGCTCGTGTACTCCGCCTGCCGCGTCTGCGAACCGATCGTCAGCGCGACCTGCGGCGTGTCCGTCACCACCACGCGACGGTTGAACGTCACCTCGACCTCGATCCGCTCCGTCCGGCCGTACGTGCTGTCGCTCGCCGGAGCGCTCGATATCGACACGCCCGCTACCGTCGCCGCCGTCAACGTACCCCCAGCCACCTTCCGGCCCGAATGGTTCGCTATCGTCCGCCCCGTCAAGTCCAGCAATGCGTTCACCGTCGTCTGCTGACGCCTGACCGTGCCACCGTTCAGCGTCAACGCGCCCGCGTCCACGCTCAACCCGTCGGCGTCCACGTCCGCCTGCACCACCGTGTACTGGAACACCAGCGACGGCGTGCCCGTGCCGCTCGCGTATGCCGCCTGCCGCGTCTGCGAACCAATCCTCAACGCCAACTGCGGCGTGCCCGTCACGCTCGCCGGACCGCTGAACACCACGACCGCGCGAATCGTTTCGCCGCGCTCGAACGTGTCGCCCACCACCGGAGCGTCTATCGTCAACCCCGTCACATACAGCGCGTTGCCCGCCACCTTGTGCGCCCCAGCGTTCGTCACCGCGTTCGACCCCAACCCCAGGCTCGCCGCCGCCGTCCCGCCCGCCAGCACGATCGTCCCGCCGTTCAGCGCCAGCGCCGTCGAGTCCACGCTGATCCCGTCCGCGTCCACGTCCGTCGCCACCACCGTGTGCCGAAACGCCAGAACGTCCGTGCCCGTCCCGCTCGCGTACGACGCCTGCACCGTGTCGCTCCCGATCCGCAACGCCAACCGCGGCGTGCCCGTCACCGTCACCGCCCGATCGAACGCCACCTCCACCTCGATCACGTTCCCCGCCGCATACGTCGAGTCCGGACCCGCGTCGCTCGTTATCGTCATGCCGCTCACGCCCGGCGCCGTCTCCTTGCCACCGTCCACCTGGAACAGCACGGAGTTCGCAAAGTTCCACGGCGACAAAGACAGGTTCGCGTCCCCCGTCGTGCCCTGCCGCCGGATCGTCGACCCCGACGGCAACGTCAGCGCGTTCGCCCCGATGCTGATCCCCGTCGAGTCCCTGTCCGCCGCCACCACCGTGTAGCAGAACACCACGATCGTCTCGCCCGACTTGTCGCAGTACGACGCCTGCCGCGTCTGCGAATCGATCCCCAGCGCCACACGCGGCGGCTGCGCACCCGCTTCCACGTCCACCGCCACGTTGAACCCGACGCCCACCCGAATCACGTCCCCAAGCCCGAACACGCTGTCCGTGCTCGCGTACGAAAGCCCAGTGTTGTCAGCGTCCAAGAAGAACACGCTCGCCACTACAGGAACGTACGCGCCCCACACCTGGTGCGCCGCCGCGTCCGCGATCGCGTGGCTCCCCAGCGCCAAGTACGCGTTCGTCGTGCCGCCCGATGCCCTGATCGTCCCGCTGTTCAGCGCCAATGCGCTCGCCCCGATGCTGATCCCCGTCGAGTCCCTGTCCGCCGTCACTACCACATATTGGAACACCAGCGAGTTCGTGCCCGTCCCGCTCGCGTACGCCGCCTGCCGCGTCAGCGTGTCGACCTCCAGAGCCACCTGCGGCACGCCCGTCACCGCCACCGTCGAGTCGAACGTCACCGTCACCTCCACCGTGTCCCCAGCGGCGTAGATGCTGTCAGCGCCCGCGTCGCTCGAAATCGCCAGCCCCGTCACCATCGGCAACCCCTGCGAGCCGCTCACCTTGTGCGTCGCCGCGTTCGCGATCGCGTGGCTCCGCAACCCCAAGTACGCGTTCACCGTGCCGGACCCCGCCCGCCTGATCGTCGTCCCCGCCGGCAGCGTCAGCGCGCTCGCTCCGATGCTGATCCCCGTCGTGTCCGAGTCGGCCAACTGCACCACGTAACGGAAGGTCAGCGAATCGCCGCCCGTCCCGCTCGCGTAGCTCGCCCGTCGCGTCTGCGTCCCGATCGTCAGCTCCAGCCGCGGCGTTCCCGTCACGTCCACGTTCTCGTTGAACACCAGTCCCGCCTCGATCGTGTCGCCCAACGCATACGTGCCGTCGCTCCCCGCGTTGCTCGCAATCGACGCGCTCGTCACGTGAGGCACCGCCTGAGCGCCGTTCACCTTGTGCGCCGAGAGGTTGACGAGCGGCGTGAAGTCCAAGAACGCGTTCGCCGCGCCCGCCGGCGCTCCGGGCGTCCTGATGTAGTCGCTTCCGCCCACCGTCATGCTGTCGACGCTGAGCCCGTCCGCGTCCAAGTCGGCCAGCACCGGATTGTACCGCCAGTGAATGGTTCTCGTGCCAGGGTTGACGTTCTGAACGTAGCCCTCGCGGACATTCTCTCCAATCGTCAGCCACAGGCCCGAATTCGCCGTCGTAACCGCCGCATTAAACGTCCGATCGAACACCACGAAGAAGTCGATGATGTCGCTCATGGCCCACGTCTCGTCGGACCCCGCGCCGGTGGGCAACGTAACGCTCGCTATCTTGGGCACTTCCCACACACGGTGCGCACGGTCGTCCGTGGCGACGTGGTTCCACAAGCTCAGGTACACGTCCGTGCCCGCCCTTCTGATCGTACCGCCGTTCAGCGTCAGAGCATTGCGCCCGTAGCTGATCCCGTTCGTGTCGTTGTCTCCCGGCGCCACCACGTAGTTGAACCTCAGCGTTGTCGTGCCCGTCCCCGACACGTAGCTCGCCTGCACCGTCGACGACATTATCAGCGCCAGCTGCGGCGTACCCGTCACGTCCACCGCTCGGTTGAACACGACCTCTATCGCGATCGTGTCCCCCTCCACGTAGATGCTGTCGGCGCCCGCGTCGCTCGTGAACGACGTGCCCGTCACGATCGTCGCGCCCGACGTCAGCACCTTGTGGGCCGCCGCGTTCGCCACAACGAAGTTCACTATCGACAGCGTCGCGTCCACCGCCGCGCCCGCCCTTCTGATCGTCCCGCCGTTCAGCCCCAGCGCACTCCCCCCGATGCTCAACCCGTCCGAGTCCGCGTCGCCGCTCGCCACCACGTAGCGGAACGTCAGCGAATCCGTCCCCGTGCCGCCCGCGTAGCTCGCCTGCCGCGTCTGCACGCCGATCCCCAGCGCCAGACGCGGCGTGCCCGTCACGTCCACGCTCTCGTTGAACACCACCGCTACTTGCACCGTGTCGCCCGCCGCATACGTGCTGTCCGTCCCCGCATCGCTCGTGATCGGCATCCGCACCACCGCCGGCGGCCCCGCCAAACCATCCACCTTGTGGGCCGCAGCTTCGGCGACCCTGTGGACCCGCAAGCCCAAGTACGCGTTCACGACGCTGCCAGCCCGCCGTATCGTCCCGCCGTTCAACGTCAGGGCGCTCGAGCCGATGCTGATCCCCGTCGAGTCGACATCCCCAGGCCCTACCAAGTAGCGGAACACCAGCGAATTGCCTCCGCTCCCCAGAGAGTAGACCGCTTGCCGTGTCTCCGTCCCCATCGCCAGCGCCAGCCGCGGCGAGCCCGTCACGTCCACGTTCTCGCTGAACCAGAGGCCGATCTCGATCACGTCGCCCCGAGCGTACGTGCTGTCGTTCCCCGCTTCGCTCTCAATCGTCGTGTTCGTCACGTGAGGCACCGCCTGAGCGCCGTTCACCTTGTGGGTGACCGTGTCCGTAAGAGTCACGGCTGCAAGCGAGTTGTCCGCGTCAACCAAGGTGCCCTCGAGGCGGACGGTGCCCGTGTTCGTCAATGCGCCCGCCGGCAAGCTTATGCCGTCCTCGTCCAAGTCCGCCTCCGTCACCAAGTATCGAAACCATACGGCCCAGGGGTTCTGCTGGAACGGCATCGCCGTCACCGTGTCCTCCCCGATCTCGATCGCCAGCCTCATCTGCTGCCACGTCGGCTTGTCCACCCGGTCGTTCCACGTGAGCCGCAACGCGAGGTAGTCGCCCGCAGCGTACGTGCGGTCGCTCCCCGGGTCCGTCTCGATCGGGAAGTGTATGGGGGCCATGGACGGCCTGCGCGCAACCTGGTGGTTCCTGTCGTCGCCGATCGCGTGGGCCCCCAACCCCAGGGTCGCGTTCACCGTGCTCGACCCCGCCCGCCTGATCGTCGCCCCCGACGGCAGCGTCAGCGCCGTCGAGTCCACGCTGATCCCGTCCGCGTCCCTGTCGTTGGACGTCCCCGGCACCACGTAGCGGAACCTCAACGAATCCGTCCCCGTCCCCGAAACGTAGTCCGCCTGCCGCGCCAGCGTGTCGACCGTCAGGGCCAGCTGCGGCGTCCCCGTCACGTCCACCGAGTCGCTGAACACGACCACGACGCTGATCGTGTCCCCCTGCACGTACGTGCTGTCGCTCCCCGCGTCGCTCGTGATGCTCACGCCGCTCACGCTCGGCGCCGTGATCACCTTGTGCGACGCCGCGTTCGCGATCGCATGGTTGCCCAGGCTCAGGACCGCGTCCTTCGTGCCGAGCCTGATCGTGCCGCCGTTCAGCGCCAGCGCGCCCGCGCCGATGCTGATCCCGTCCGCGTCCAAGTCGCCCGCCACCACCACGTACCGGAACACCAGCGACGCCGTTCCCGTCCCACTCGCGTAGTTCGCCTGCTTCGTCGCGCTCCCGATCCCCAACGCCAGCTGCGGCGTGCCCGTCACCGCCACAGTCGAGTCGAACGCCACCGTCACCGCTATCGTGTCGCCAACATTGTACGTGTTGTCGGCGCCCGCGCTGCTGGATATCGTCACCCCCGTCACCTTCGGATACCCAGCGGTGGCGTCCACCTTGTGCGCCGCAGCGTTCGTGATCGGGGTCACGGCCTTGTTGCCCTGGTTTCCATTGTTGTCATATAGCTGAAAACGGTGTATCGCGTCCGCGGCGATGCTGATTCCGTCCTCATCCAAATCCCCTCCTTGCACAATATACAAGAACTCCACCCAGTCAGTACCACCATCAGTCCTGGACGTCAACTGTGGACAATCGCCGCCACTGCTGGAAGTAGTTGCGCAGGCTACTCGCGTCGCCGACCCAATCGACAAATTCATTCGGACGTACCCCGAAGACAAGTCTATGGTTTCGTTACCCCAGATCCTCACCTTGATGGTGTCGCCCAGCCCATATGTGCTGTCCGTCCCCGCCGAGCTGACGATTTTCATGCTGTCCACCCGTAGGGTGGTTTGGGCACTCAGCGAGCCCGGCCCCACTAGTAGTAGGAGCAGGCCGAGGACCGCGATTGCGGTTCTGGCTACCGGCATCGCGCGGGCCTCAAACGCTCGGGCTAGGCTAGCCAGTCGGCCGGCCCCCCGGGGAAGGGGGGGGGGGGGGGGGGGCAAATTTGGCTTGACTGACTGACAGGCTTCTGATCTTGCTTCTTCCAGCATTGGAGGCTCCGTCTCACTCAGTTCAGTTCAGCCTGGTCAGGCTGGCTGGCGTGTGCGATGCTACAGTATGCGAATCCGTAGGAGTCCTGTCAAGTCCAACATGCAGAGCTCGCCTCGTCCGTCCGCAGGTAGCCGTTCAGCGCCGAGGCCACCTCGCCCAAGCTGGTCGCGCGGAAGAGTTCCTGGCGCAGCCGGCGGCCCCCCGGCAGGCCCTTGGTGTACCAGCCCAGGTGCTTGCGGAAGTCCCGCACGGCCTTTTCCTGGTTGCCCTCGAAGGCTACGGCGTTCTCGGTGTGGCGCACGCATATCTCGAAGCGGGCCCGGGGCGTCGGCTCGCCGGGAACGGGCCTGCCGTCCAGCGCCGCGCGGGCCTGGCGGAAGAGCCACGGCGCGCCGTGGGAGCCGCGGGCGACCATGATCCCGGCGCAAGCGGTCCGGTCCTTCATGCGCAGGGCGTCCTGGCCGACGCGAACGTCGCCGTTCCCCACCACGGGAACGTGGAGAGCCCGGACCAGCGCCCCGATCTCGTCCCAACGGGCTCGTCCCGAGTACATGTCGGCCCGGGTGCGGGGGTGGAGGGTCACCATGCGCGCGCCCGCGTCTTGGCAGGCCAAGCCGATCCGCACCGGATCCCGGCCGGCCTCGTCGAAGCCCGAGCGGATCTTGGCGGTCACCGGAAGGGGCGTGGCGTCGTCCACGGCTCGGACGATCCGGCGGACCAGCCCCAGGTCGCGCAAGCAGCCCGAGCCTCCGTTGCGCTTCACCACCTTCTTCACGGGACAACCGAAGTTGATGTCCACGAAGTCGGGGGCGTACGTCTCGGTCACCAGCGCGGACGCCTCGCCCATGGCGCCGGGGTCGGCCCCGAAGATCTGGATTCCGATGGGGCGCTCCTCGTCGTCGAAGCGCAGGTAGGCCGCCGTCTTGGCATTGCCCCGCACGATCCCTTCGGCGCTGACGAACTCGGTCAGCACCACGTCGGCGCCGAAAGTGCGGCACAACCTTCTGAACGGGGATTCGGACACGCCGGCCTGGGGCGCCAGCAGGAGGGGCGTTTCGGGGTTGCCCGGAACTGGGAAGGGCAGAGGCTTCATCTTCGGGCGTCGATGCGGTTCCGATGCGTTCGTCGCTACTTGGTGACGAACATCTTTCGCCACGCGGCCCTGCCTTCGACCACCATCTGGACGAGGTAGACTCCCGACGCCACGTGGGCCCCGGTTCGGTCGCGACCGTCCCAGTAGGCTTCGTAGCGACCGGGGGAGCCGTACTCCAGCTGGAGGAGCGGCAACCCGTCTCCGCCTGGGTAGCCGAGCGCCAAGGGGGCGACCACGAACTGCTGCAGGATGTTGTAGATGCGCACGGACACCGTGACGGGCTCCCCGTCCTCGAAGAGCTCCTCGGAGAGGTGGAAGGGGATCCGCGTTTCGGGGTTGAACGGGTTCGGGTAGTTCTGCTCCAGACGAAAGCCGCTGTCGCTCTCGTCCGGGGGCGGCGGCTCCTGGGCAGCGGCCCCACTGGCCGGACAGGAGACCAGGGCAAGGCAGAACGCCCGCATGGCAAGGCTTGGAAACATCAGTCGGTAGCGTTCGTGCTATGGCCCTCCGGGCTCGACAATGGGACCTTCGGGTCGCTATACAATAGGCGACCCCAGCGACAGCGGTCAACCGGAGAGCGGTCGACCAATGGATTCCGGCAGCTTCCGAGCCACCCGCCGGCCTCCGGCCGCCCGGGTGGTGAGGCCCGTGGCGTCGAAGTACGCCAGGACCGGGATCAGGTGCTTGCGCGTCGCCGGCAGGACTTCTCGGAAGTCGGCGGGGCCCAGCCCTTCTCTTCCCCCCAGCTCTCCCGCGACCCGGACGGCCGCTTCGGCCAGCGTCTCCGTCGCGACCCAGTAGGAGTCGCCCAGCAGGCGCGCCCGACCCTTGGCGGCCAGGAAGTCGAGCACCGCGGCCGTCCTGGGGTGGTCGGCCGCGTGGGCGGCCGCTTCCGCCGTGGTGGGGCCCTGCAGGCCCGCCTCGCGCAGAAGCGCGGTCAAGCGCTCCGCCAGCGCGGCTTCGTCCGGGGAGAGGACGGGCTCGAAGCCGGGCAGGCGGGCGGTTCCTCCCGACACGACCAGACGCCCGGCGGCGGCAAGGCGGGCTGCCAGGCCGTCGGCGAGCCTGGGGCGGCTTCGCGGGGGAAGGGCTTGGCGGAGAACGTCGAGGGGCGCGCCGGCCTCCAGCGAGCGGCGGCGGTGGTGGTCGGCGGCCGCCGCCACGATGCGGGACTCCCCGTCGGCGACGATCTCGGGGGCGAAGAGGGCGCCGTCCCACGACCAAGCCGCGGAGTCCGGGTCGGAAGACGGGCCGCGGGTGGGGCCGGCGAGCATCCCCAGGTCGCTCTCGTCCACTCCGCTCCAGCCTGCCAGGACCGCGGCGCCGTCGACCGCCTCTTGGCCTCCCCGGGCCAGCCGGCTCAGCGCGAGCCGCTCCTGGTCCGCCAGCCGCTTGCGCTTGGGGGGCGCTGGTTCCAGCACGACTCCGCCCGCGATGGTGGTGACGGGGGAGTAGGAACGGACCACGAGACGGTCTCCGCAGCGGGCCACGACCCGGCCTTCCAGGCGGAGCTGGGCGAAGGCGGCCGTCCCCGGCGGAATCTGGTCGGCGCCGAAGAGCGCGACGCGGGCCATCACCTCGATCGTGCCCAGGTGGACGCGCACGCGCTGGCCGGCCTCGACGCGCCAGCCGGTGTCGGGCAGGCACGCCAGCTCGACGGTGAGCATCATCGACGGGCGCCAGCTGGGATCGGAGACGAGCACGTCGCCTCGGGCGATCATCCCCCGGCGCACGGAGGCCCCCGTGAGGGCGACGGCGGTGCGCTGGCCGGCCACGGCGGCCTCCACCTGCTCTCCATGAACCTGAAGGGCTCGGACTCGCGCTCGGCCTTCGCCCGGAAGGATGCGCACGGCGCCGCCACGGGTCAGCGAGCCGGACCAGAGGGTGCCCGTTGCGACGGTGCCGGCGCCTTCCACGGCGAAGACCCGGTCCACGGGCAGCCGGAAGAGGTCGTCCTCGTCGCGACGCCGGGCCCGACCTCCGCAGTGGACCAGAGCCTGGGCAAGCGCCGGAAGCCCGTCGCCCGTCGCGACCGACGTCGGCACGACCTTCGCGTCGCGGTACGACGTGCCCGCAAGGAGGTCGGCCATGTCTTCCCGCACCAGCTCCAGCCACTCGGCGTCCACAAGGTCCGCCTTGGTAAGGGCCACGACGATCTCCGCGACCCCCAGCAGCCGGACGATGGCCAGGTGCTCTCGGGTCTGGGGCATGACGCCCTCGTCGGCCGCCACTGCAAGAAGGACCACGTCCATTCCCGTCGCGCCGGCGACCATCGTCTTCACGAAGCCCTCGTGGCCCGGCACGTCCACGACGCCGAAGGCGACGCCCTCGACGGGCGCGTAGCGGGCGAACCCGAGCTCGATCGTGATTCCCCGCTGCTTCTCCTCGGCCAGCCGGTCGGTGTCCACGCCGGTGAGGGCGCGCACGAGGGCGGTCTTGCCGTGGTCGATGTGACCGGCGGTGCCGAGGACGAGACTACGGCCCATCGGGGGCGCGGCGGTCCGCGGGACGACGGCGGTCGAAGGGGCGACGGTGGGCGGGCGAGGAGCGGCCGGCGGGCGGGGGGCGTTCGGCAGGCGCGGCAGGGCCGGAAGGGCGCAGGAAGCGGAAGGAGTCCGGGCGGCGTCCCTCCAGCAGGTGGCGGGTCACGAAGTCGTCGAGAAGGGCCAGGTGGGCGGGGGCGACGGGAAGGGGGGGCGCAGCGTCGCGCGGCGGAGGGCTGTCGAGCCGCGTCCCGGCCGGGCGTCCGGAGGGGGGCGCGGCGTCGCGCGGCGGAGGGGCCGAGGCACCGGAGGAAGGAGCCGTCGGCGGGCAGGCGTCCCCCTTCAGAAAGCAGGCGATCTGGGCGCGGGCGCCGGGGCCGATCCGACGAGAGCCGCCGGGGGCGTCGCACGCCGAGCAGCGGACGCCGCCGGCGTCCAGGTCGAAGCGTGCCATCTCGTCGCCGTCCAGGGTGCGGCCGCAGCCGGTGCAGGCCGCCAGCTCCGGACCGAATCCGAAGAGGTGGACGATCGACCAGCCGAGGGCCAGGACTTCCGTCGCGAGGGCGGCGGACGGCGCGCGCTCCAGGCGGTCCAAGCCCCGGGACAGCAGGTCGTACAGTCCCGCGTGGGGCTCCTGGCCCGCGTGGCGAAGCACCAGCTCCGCCGCAAGAGAGGCACCTGCCAACCGTTGAAGGTCGGCGGCGAGACCGATGCGGGCGCTTCGCGGGGTGAACTCGCGCAGGGACTGAAGCTCGCGGCTTTCTCGCACAAGGATCACCGCAACGCCTTCGCCGAAGGTGCCGGGGGCGCCCCTGCCCTTCGACGCCCCGCGGCGGACGCCCCGAGCCATGACGCTCACCAGCCCCAGGACTCGGGTGTAGAAGCGCAGGACCCGACTGCTCTCCGAGTAGGGATGGGAGCGGAGGAGGATGGCGCGGGTCGTCACCGGAGACACGAAGCGGGCTCCCCAGGCCTGCCGTCTCCGCGACCGAACCGCGGGTCGGCTGCACGGGCCTTCGCCGGAGACACGGAGCGGGCGCCTCAGCTCCCGAGCCTGCGCAGGATCTGCTCTCGCCGGCGCACGTGCTCCTCTGGGCCGACCTTGCCGGCACTCGCCGCCTCGTCCAGCTCGGCGACCTCCACGAGGCTCTGCCGCCGGGCCGCTTCCGCGGGGAGCCCGCGGGGGGAGTGCAGGCGGGATGCGACGAAGGCGCCTGCGACGGCCAGGACCATCGCCAGGGCGGCGGCCAGGACGGGGATCGGCGAGCTCGGCTCCGAAGCCGCCGCGCCACGGCGCACCACCACGGTGGCCGGCGCCATCTCCCGCCCCGCGAAGCGGCGGTAGGTGGCGCCCTCCAGCTCGACGGGTTCGGCCGCCGCCAACCCCTGCACCGACAGCTCGCCCGCAGGCTCGCGGATCAGAAGCTCCATGGAAGCCGTGGGGCCTTCCAGGGGGATGCGCAGCACGTCGCCGGGAACCCGGTAGCGGAAGAGGTAGACGCTCTCGCCGGGACGCAACGCGGCCGACGTGCTGACCCTGCCGGCGGAGAAGCTGGCCGCGTCCGGTGAGAGGTCGCTCTCGCCCACGGTGAACTCGACGGCGCCCGGAGGCAGCGGGTAGGACCAAGTGGCGCCCGACGGTCCGGTCACCAGAGTCGCGTCGCCGGCGTTTCGCACTTCGAAGAGGTCGAGGGCCCGCCAGCCGGGCCCCGCCTCGGCGCGCTCCAGAAAGAGGTTCCTGACCCGCACCGGCGGCGGCGCGTCTCCGGCTTCGGCGGCCGGATACGCCTGGACGACGTAGGCCGATCCCGGCTCGGGCGGTTCGGTGATGGCCGGGCCGAAGTACACCACGTCGTCCCAGCGGGCGGAAGCGAAGTACACGTCGCCCCCGCCCAGCGCCGGCGCCTCGGGAACGCGAAGCTCGAACGCCCCGCCGGGGCCGACCGCGGCGCTGTCCACCTCGCCCGTGAAGAACGCCGAGACCCGGTGGAGGACTACGCTGCCGCCGACGGCTGGCTCGTCGCCGACTTGAAGTCGGCCCTGAAGGACGAAGCCACCGGCCGGTTGGTCCGCGCGACTCACTCCAGGCGGCGCCTGCTCGGCGGCTTGGGAGCCTGCGGCGCTCGCGTGCACGCCCGGGACCGCCACGAGGAAGGCGGCCGCAAGGGCGGTTGGGCGGGCCGCAGCGACAAAGGCGGTCGCAGGAGCTGGGCGGGTCGCCCGAGGGGAAGGCGCGGCGGGCGGCGTTCCGGCCGCCTCCAGCTGCTTGGGCGACCGGCGACGCCCGCTTCGGGGACGGCTCCGGCTCAGCGGTCGAAGCGGCCCAAGTCCTCGGGGCGCATCTTGCGCAGGTGTTCCTCGAGGGCCTCGCCGCTCATTCGGCGATCTTCCTCTTCGGCTTCCTCTCCTTCCCCTTCCGACTCGGCGGGCACGGTCACGAGGAGGGAGTCGTCAGCGAAGATCTGCGCCTTCGCCCGCAACGCCAGGGCGATCGAGTCGGACGGCCGGGCGTCGATGGAAACCAAGTCGCCGTTCTTGGCGATGATCAGCTCGGCGAAGTAGGTGCTGTCCTCCACTCGCGTGATCAGCACCCTTTGCAGGGCGCAGTCCAGCCCCGCCATGATCGAGGCGAAGAGGTCGTGGGTGAGGGGCCGGTGGAGCTCCACGCCGCCCATCTTCATGGCGATGGCGTTCGCCTCGCTCTGGCCGATCCATATCGGCAGCACCCGGTCGCCGTCGGTCTCCTTGAGGACGACCACCGGCGTGCTGGACCTTCGGTCGTACTTGACGCTCTGCACCCTGACTTCGGTCACTGGTCCTCCATCCGCCGTGGCTCCTGGTCCCCCGTGGCTCCCTAAAGGTTGAGCGCGCTCTTCAGCTCGTCCACCCGGTCGGTGCGCTCCCAGGAAAAGTACTGGACCCGGCGGCCGGCCACGTCGGCCGTCTCGGGCTCCCGGCCGAAGTGGCCGAAGACGGCAGTGGGGCGGAAGATCGGATCCGTCAACCCCAGCGCGCAGGCGATGCTCCGGGGACGGAAGTCGAACACAGCCTTCACCGCGCAGGAGAGTTCCGTGTCGGGGCAGCTTCCGGTGCCGAAGGAGTCCACGTGGACCTGCACCGGCTTCTCCACGCCGATGGCGTAGGCCAGCTGCACCTCGCAGCGGCGCGCGGCCCCGGCGGCGACCAGGTTCTTGGCGGCCCAGCGGGCGGCGTAGGCGCCGGAGCGGTCGACCTTGGTGGCGTCCTTTCCGGAGAAGGCGCCGCCGCCGTGGCGTCCCATGCCGCCGTAGGTGTCCACGATGATCTTGCGTCCGGTGAGGCCGGCGTCGGCGTGGGGGCCGCCGACGACGAAGCTGCCGGCGGGGTTGATGTGGTACTCGACCTTCGGGTGCATGAACCCGGCCGGGATCACCCGATCGACGACCTGCCGCTTGATCGCTTCCTCGATCCGTTCCCTGGGCACGCCGTTGTCGTGCTGGGCGCTGACCACGATCGTTACGGCCCGCTGGGGCCGCAGCTCGTCGTCGTACTCGAAGGTGACTTGCGCCTTGCCGTCGGGCCGCAGCCAGGGAAGATCGCCGGACCGACGTGCCTCGGAGAGCCGCTGGACCAGCTTGTGGGCGTAGGTGATCGGCGCCGGCATGCGTTCGGGCGTGTCGTCGCAGGCGTAGCCGAACATCATGCCCTGGTCGCCGGCGCCGCCCTTGTCCACGCCCTCGCCGATCTCGCGGGACTGGCTGCCCAGGACGGAGAGCACCGCGCAGGTGTCGCCGTCCAGCCCGTAGGCCGGGCAGTCGTACCCTGCTCGCAGGATCGTGTGGCGCGCGATCTCCGTCACGTCCACATGGGCGCTGGTGGTGATCTCGCCCGCCACCAGGGCCATGCCCTTGGCGAGGACGGTTTCGCAGGCGACCCGGCCCTGCGGGTCCTTGGCGAGGATCGCGTCGAGCACGGCGTCGGATATCTGGTCGGCCAGCTTGTCCGGGTGGCCTTCGGTCACGGACTCGGAGGTGAAGAGGCGCTGGGGCGAAGAGGCAGGCGTCATGTGAGGCGGGGAATGGTTGGCGTGTTGCGCGGCCGGGCCGGCGCGGCCGGGGAGGCACGGAGCGCCGAGCGGTCGTCGGGAGGCGTGCCGGGCGCCGTCAAGGGCCCGGGGCGAAGGGGCGGTACTCCGGCGCCGCCATGAGGACTTGGGTCAGGGCGGACTCGGCGGCGGCGCGGCTGGGAGCGCTTCGGACCTGGAGCGCCGCCTGCTTGGCGTCGGAGAGGCGGAGACCCTGCACCAACTTCTTGATCTCCGGCAGCGAGGGCCAGGCGACCGAAAGCACCGGAACGCCGAGTCCCAGCAGGAGGACGGCCCCCAGCGGGCTCGCCGCCATCTCGCCGCAGGCGGCCACTTCGATCTCGGCGGAGCGGGCCGCGTGGACCACGGCCGAGACTTGATGGACCACGGCCGGGTGGAAGGGATCGAAGAGGCCGGAGAGGCGGGCGCTGTTCCGGTCCACCGCCAGGGTGTACTGGATCAGGTCGTTGGTGCCCAGGGAGAAGAAGTCCACGTGAGGCGCCAGCCGGGCGGCGTTCAGGGCCGACGCCGGCGTCTCCACGGCGATCCCCAGCTTGACCGACGAGGCGAACGTCGCGCCCGCCTCCCGCAGGCGGGCGGCGGCGCTCTCCAACAGCTCCCGCACCGCTTCCACCTCGCCGGAGGTGTTGACCACGGGCAGCATGATGCGCAGGTCGCCGTGAGAGCCGGCCCGCAGGAGGGCGCGCAGCTGAGTGGCGAAGATCTCGGGTTCGTCCAGGCAGATGCGGACGCCTCGCCGCCCCAGGAAGGGGTTCTTCTCGGCGGGCATCCGGAGGAAGAGGGGGAACTTGTCGCCGCCCAGGTCGAAGGTTCGTATGACGACGGGGTGGTCCGGGAAGGCCTCGACCGCGGTTCGGTACGCGCGATACTGCTCGTCTTCGGCGGGGACCGTGCTGCGCCCGACGGCCAGGAACTCGGTGCGGAAGAGGCCGACGCCCTCGGCGCCGTGTTCCCGGGCGGCGGCAGCTTCGCCCGGAAGGTCCAGGTTGGCCCGGAGGACGATCCGCTTCCCGTCCAGCGTGGCCGACTCCTGGCGGACCAGCGCCGCGATCTCCCTTCCGAGGCCGGCGAGGGCGGAGCGTCGGCGCTCGAAGCGGCGCTTCTCCGCCGGGCCCGGCGAGGCCACGACTTGGCCCCCGCGGCCGTCCACGACGACCTCGACGCCGTCCCGGACCTTGTCGCACACGCCCGCCAGCCCGGCGACGGCCGGAATCCGCAGCGCGCGGGCCAGGATCGCCCAATGGGCCGCCCGGGTCCCCTCTTCAGTGACCACGGCCGCCACCCGGGCGGGGTCGAGGCGCGCGGCGAAGCTGGGGGTCAGGTCCGGGGCCACCACCACGACGCCCGCGGCGCCGCCCAGGTCCCACGGGTCCGGCAGCCTCATGAGGCGGCCCAGCACGCGCAGCTTCAGGTCCTCCAGGTCGTTGAGCCGGTCCAGCACCATGGGGTGGGAAGTACGGGCCCACCGTTCCTTGAGCTCCAGCATTCGCCAGTCGAAGGCGCGAGCCGCGGTCAGGCGGTTCTCGGCGATGTAGCGGCGGGTGCCGTCGACCACCTGGGGGTCGTCGAGCATGAGGATCTGCGGGTCGAAGATGCGCGCTTCGACGGCGCCCAGGCGGGCCTCCGTGTCGGCCTTGGTTTCCAGCAGGCGACGCTTCGCCCACTCCAGGGCTTCGCGGAAGCGCTCCATCTCCCGGTCGCGTCCAGCGGGGCCGACCACCTCGTGAGGCGCTTGGGGCACTTCCCAGCGCACATGGCGAGCCCGGCCCACGGCGATTCCCTCGGAGATCGCCAGCCCCTCCAGCACCACGGGGCTAGGCCCGGCGGGGCCGTTCCTACTCACCGAAGCCGTCCCTCACCAGCCCGGCGAGAGCCTCCGAGGCGGAAGCGGCGTCCTCTCCGTCGGCGGCGATCTCCAGCACGCTCCCCTGCTCCGCTGCCAGCATGAGCACGCCCATGATGCTCTTGCCGTTCACGGTCACGTCTCCCTTCGTGACCCGAATCGACGAGCGGAAGCGGCCGGCCAGCTTCACGAACGCGGCCGCGGGGCGCGCGTGCATCCCGAGGAGGTTGGGAACCCTGGCCTTCAGCGTGCATGTCACTCGTAGTCCTCGATCAGCGAGGCCTGCGGGTTCGTCGCGCCACGCACGCGTTCGTCGAAGCGGAGCGGCACGTCCACCCCGGAGTAGGCGAGGAGCTGGTTCATGGCCACCACTTCGCCGATCACGGTCAAGTTCTTGCCCGGGTTGACGGGGATCGTCAGGCGGGGAAGCTCGACGCCCAGGACCTCTTCCGACTCCCGATCCAGGCCGGTTCGGTCCCACGACCGGGTCTCGTCCCACGGCTGCAGGTCCACGATCACCTCCACCCTCTTCCGCTGGCGAACCGCCCGGGTTCCGAAGATCGACGCCACGTCCACGATCCCGAGCCCCCGAATCTCCATGTGGAACGCCTGAAGCTCGCTGCCCCTGCCCAGCAGCACGTCGGCGCCCCGGCGGGAGACGAACACCAGGTCGTCGGCGACCATGCGGTGGCCTCGTTCCAGGAGACCCAGGACGCACTCGGACTTGCCGATTCCGCTGGGGCCGGTGAAGAGGAGGCCGATCCCGTACACGTCGGCCAGGGAGCCGTGAATCGTCGTCGTGGGAGCGAGGACGTCCTCCAGGTAGGGCTTGAGGGCGCGGTAGAAGTCGCCGGTGGCCAGCCGGGTGCGGAAGACCGGCACCGACGCGCGCTCGGCGGCGGCGAGGAAGGTCGCGGGCACGTCCTGGCCCCGGGTCACGAAGGCGGCGGGCACGTGGTGGACGAACACCGCGTCCAGCCGCTCCCGCACTTCCGCGTCGTCCAGCGTGGACAGGTAGCTCATCTCGGTCTTGCCGTAGACCTGGGCGCGCCCTTCCGGGAAGCGGGCCGTGTACCCCGCCAGCGACAGACCGGGGCTCGACACGTCGGAGTCCTCGATGCGGCCCTCCAGCGGGACTCCGGGCGTCAGCAGCTCCATCTCCAGCGAAGCTTCCTTGGCTTCGAAGAGTTGCCGGACGGTGACCCGGGGAATCACCGGGATCAGCGGGAGACGTCCGGCCCCGTCAGCGGGCGGAAATCCTTGCGGCGCTTGCGGTCCCGGGCGAGGATCCGCTTGACGTGCTGGTCCAGCTCGTCCAGCGCGCCGCGGAAGTCCGGCCCCCGGCCCTTGGCCACCACGGGCTCGCGCCGGGGCCTGGAGACGATCGCCTCGGCGCAGCAGGAACGGCCCTCGGGCTGGAAGACGAAGTGGACGTCCATGACTGCCGGGTCGAAGCGGGGCCACCGCCGGGCAAGGTCCTCGGCCCGATCTCGGTCGGCTTGGGTGATCTCGCAGCCCTGAGCCGTAATGCGCGTGGTCGGCGCGCGTGTCGTCACGGTCGCTTCTCCTTTGTTCGCGGTGGCGGCCCCCGGAATCTAGCTAGCTAGCCGCCTTTGGCCGGCGCTTGGGAAGCGACGGCTGGGCGTCGGCTCCGTCCACTACCGCCCCTCCGCGTCGCTGCTGCCGGCCACGGCCAGGAACTCGTCGGCAGTGTCGCACTCCACGACCGCGTCCCCGACCCGCGCCAGCTGCTCGGCGCTCATGGAGCGCACCCGCGCCTCCAGCCGGCGCGCCGTCTGGGCCCCGAACCGCCGCGAAGCCAGACGCAGCAGCAAGACCGCTCGGCCCTCCGCACGCCCCTGCTCGAGCCCCCGTTCGAGCCCCTGTGCACGTCCTCGTTCGAGCCCCTGTTCACGTCCCCGCTCGAGACCCTGCTCCAGGCCCCGCTGCCGGTGGCCCTCCGCCCACTCCGCATAGGTCTGGCCCATCTCTTTCTCCTCCTTCGGTTGGATGATCTGCTCCACGATGTCCTGACGTGCCTCCTCCGGCACCCCCGCCACACGCAGCCGCTCGTCCGTCCAGTCCGCGAACGCCTGCCGCTCTGCAAGATAGTCCGGGCCGGCCCACTGCTCCGCCATGCTCTGGTGCACCGCCGGAAAGTTCGTCCACGGGTCCTCCTCCAGCGCCGCGACCCAGCCCAGCACGCTCTCCCTGGGAAGCAACCCTTGCGCCAGCGCCGACCGCAAGTCAAGCAGCCCGTAGCCGTGAGTGGTCGCCAAGCCGGCGACCGCCCGCGCCACAACCGGCGACGGCTTCTCCCTGGCGGCCAGCCCGGCCAACGTCGTCTCGGCCGTCCATGGCCGCGTGCCGGTGTAGACGACGAACGAGAGCACGAGGGGCATGGCGCCGTCGGGGTCGCGCTGGCGCTCGAGCGTGTGCAGCACCGTGTAGGCGGCCTCGGTGTAGCGCAGCGTCCTGAGGACCATGCCCGGATCGACCGAGGACTGGAACTCGAAGAGGAGGACCGCCGATCGACCGTCCTTGAACCGGACGCGCCAAGCGCAGTCGCAGAGCCGGCGCCGCAGGTCGGGGCCCACGGTCTCGGTGGGGAAGGGGTCGGCGGCCGGCAGGTCGAACTCGTCGGCCCAGCCCATGGCCGCGAGGTCGCGGACGAGGGCCACGCCGCCGCCCGTCGTGTTGAAGAGGCGCTTGTAGCTCTGGTCGTGGCGGCGGCGTTCGGGCTTGGGGAGATTGGGCGGTTTGCTGGTGGAGGGGTCCATGGCGGCGGCTCCAGTGCGTCCGAGACGAGAGGCGCTTCGGAGGCGTCGCGGACGGAGTTCCCCCGAAGCTGGCCGGGACGGTCTCCGGCCCTGGTCCTCAGTGTCTCACCGAGGATGCGCCATTTCCATGGCTGGATGGGACAGATTTTTTTGTCTCCTCCGGGCTGGTCCGTCGTCGCCTCGGGGCTGGTCTGGAGGCCCCGTGCGTCCCATGAACTGGGCGGCTGAAGCTCCTCCGGCACCTGGACCGCCGCCGGCCGCTACCGATTCCAAGAGACCCTCGAACGCGTCCGCCGTCCGGTCCCAGGTGAAGGTCTCGGCCATCGCCCGGGCCGCCCGGCCCATGGCGTCTCTTGCGTCGGGCGGCAGCACGCGGGCCAGAGCCGCGGCCAGGGCGTCCACGTCGCCGTGGGGCACCAGCAGGCCCGTTTCCCCGTGGCGGACCGTCTCCCGCAGTCCCGGCGAGTCCGACGCAACGGTGGGAGTGCCGCACGCCGACGCTTCGACGCTGGCGATCCCCCAGCCCTCCTTGGGAGAGGCGAGGGCGTGCACCCACGACCTGGACAGCAGCTCCCGCTTCTCGTCCTCGGGGACGAAGCCCGCGAAGCGGACCCGGTCGCCCATGCCCAGCCCCGCGGCCAGCCGCTCCAGATCCTTCCGGGCGCGTCCCTTCCCCGCGACGACGACGTTGAGCGGCGTTCCCCTGTCCGTCAGCCGGGCCGCCGCGCGGAGCACCAAGTCCACCCGCTTGTACTTCTGGAGCCGGCCCAGGAAGACGACCGTGGGCTCGGGGAACCGCTTCGACGCCGGCCAGAGCCGATCGAGGTTCACGCCGTTGCGGACGACCTCGAAGCGGGACGGCTCCAGCCCCCTCCGGAGCAGGTCGTCCCGGGTGCTTTCGGAGACGGCGACGCAGGGAAGGCCCCGGTAGGCGGTCGGGACGACGCGCTCGAAGAGCCACGTTGCGCCGGCCAGAACCCAGTTGGCCTCGCGGAAGGCGGTGGCGCCGAAGAGGTGGTGCACCAGAAGGAGGCGAGCCGGCGCCCGGGTCCAGAGGGGCGCCAGAATGGGAACCTTGTTCAGGTCCTCCACCAGCACGTCGAATGGCTCGTCCGCCAGTCGGCGCTCGTACTCCAAGGGTCCGGCGATGTTGAATGTGTAGCGGCGGCCCGCTCGGTGGACTCGAACGCCGTCCACGTCGGCCACCCGTTCGCACCTGGGCCAGCCCGAGCACAGCAGCGTGACCCGATGCCCGCGCTGGACCAGGCGGCCGAAGACCTGGTGCAGGTGCTCCTCGGCGCCGCCCGCCGCCGGATTGAGGCGGTCCAGCCAGTTGACGACGAGGATGCGGAGCATGAGGTCACGGGCGCGGGGAGCAGAGCTGGCGAGTTGCGAAGGACGCGCCTTCGGTTCCGGCGCTGTCGCCCCCGGCCGCCGACCCCAGCGGAAGGATCACGAGGAAGAGGATCACGAGGAAGAGGGTCGCCTCGCTGGCGGTCGAGGCGTCGTCGCCCCCGGCCGACTTGTAGACCGCGTCCAGGACTCCGTTGACGAAGCGGGAAGAGTCGTCGCCGCCGTAGCGCTGGGCCAGCCGGACGGCCTCTTGGATCGCCACCCGGCCCGGCACCCCGCCGATGCAGATGATCTCGGTCGCCCCAAGCCGAAGGATGCCCCGGTCGATGAAGGAGAGGCGGTCCATCCGCCAGTTCTCCATGGCCGAGGCAACTGCCGCGTCGATCCGCTCCCGGTTGTCGGCAAAGACGCCCACCAGCCGCTCCAGGTACGGGCGTCGCCGGGGAGAGACCAGGCGATGCTCCAGCGTGGCGGTCAGCGCGTGCTCCATGGTGCAGTTCCGGCCCTCGGCCTCCCATCGGTAGTGGACTTGGAGGAACCAGGCCCGGGTGCGGCTTCGGTCGCGGCGTTCCTGTTGGGTGAGCGGTTCCAACTTCAGGTCGTCCGCTCGACCAGCCCCAGCATCTCCAGCGCGGCCTCGGCGAACTCGGCGCCCTTGTCGGCTCCGTCGCGGTCGGCGCGCTCGAAGGCCTGCTCGGGGGTGTTGGTGGCCAGCACGCCGAAGACCACGGGGATGCGGACGGCGAGCGCGACCTCTCCGAGCCCGCGGCTGGCGTGGCCCGCCACCAGGTCGAAGTGGGCGGTCTCGCCGCGGATCACGCATCCGACGGCGATCAGGGCGTCGTGACGGCCGGACTCGGATATCCACCGGGCGGCCTGGGGCAGCTCCCACGAGCCGGGCACTCGGTAGACGTCGATCCGGTCCGGGGGAACGCCCTCGGCGAGAAGGCGGGTTCGGGCGCCGGCCAGGAGCTCCTCGGTGACCATGCTGTTGAAGCGCGCGACCAGCAAGGCGATCCGGGGGGGAGCGCTCACCGGGACGCCTCGGCGGCGGCGTCGGGCCGCGGCCTCATCGTCCCCACCGCCGTTCCCAGCGTCTTCGGCGGGACGCCTCGTCGTCGGCGTCGGGCCGGCCGCGGCCGTCGGCAGCCGCCGGGCCGGAAAGGGGCACGCGGCCCGCGATCTCCAGGCGATAGCCGTCCAGGCCCACGATGCGACGGGCGCTGTTGGTCAGGAGGCGGATTGACGCAAGTCGCAAGTCCAGAAGGATTTGCGCGCCAATTCCGTAGTCTCTAAGGGCCTGCCGCGGCACGGGCTGGGGGTTGCCGGGGCCGGGGTCGGCGGCTTGGGAGGCCTGGTTGGGGCCGGGGTCGCCGGCCTGGGAGGCTTGGTCGGAGCCGGGGTCGGCGGCCTGGTCGGGACCGGAGTCGCCGGCCGCGGCGCGGAGCCGCTCCAGCAAGCGTTCCCCCGAGTGGGGTCTGGGGAGGTAGACGACCACGCCCTCTCCTTCGGCCTCGATCCGCCTCATGGCACCGGCAAGGAGGCTGCCGCCGGGTTCGTCCAGCGAGGCGAAGGTGTCGGCCAGGGGGTTCTCGGCGTGCATCCGCACGAGCACGCCGGCTTTCCCTTCCGGCGCGCCCTTCACCAGCGCCAAGTGGACCCGCTCGTCGATCTCGCTCTTGTAGCCCAGCACGCGGAACTCGCCCCACGCGGTGCGGAGCGGCGCCTCGACGACCCGCGTCACCAACCGCTCCCGGGAGAGGCGGTAGGCCACGAGCTGCTCGACCGTGACGAACTTGAGGTCGTGTTGGGCGGCCATCGCTTCCAGCGCGTCCCGTCTGGCCATTGTGCCGTCCTCGGCGAGGACTTCGCAGATGACTCCGACGGGCGCGAGGCCGGCGAGGCGGGCCAAGTCCACGGCCGCTTCGGTCTGTCCCACCCGGCGGAGCACGCCGCCCTTGCGCGCCCGAAGCGGAAAGACGTGGCCGGGGCGCCGCAGGTCGCCTGGAACGGAGGCCGGGTCCACGAGGGCCTGAACGGTCCTGGCCCGGTCGTGGGCCGAGATGCCCGTGGTGACGCCGAAGCGTCTATGGGCGTCCACCGACACCGTGAAGGCGGTGCCCTGGGGATCGGTGTTGCGGTCCGTCATCAAGGGAAGCTCCAAGGTGTCCGCCCGTTCCGCCGTGAGGGCGACGCACACGAGGCCGCGACCGTGGCGGGTCATGAAGTTGATCAGCTCCGGCGTCGCCTTCTCCGCGGCGCACACCAAGTCGCCCTCGTCCTCCCGGTCCTCGTCGTCGGCGACGATGACCAGCTTGCCCGCGGCTATGTGGCGAATGGCGTCGGGAATGGTGTCGAGAGGCATGAGGAAGCCTTCCCTACGGGTCCAGGTTGCGGGCGCCGAGGACGCGCTGCACGTACTTGCCCACCAGGTCCGCCTCCACGTTCACGGGGTCGCCGGGCGCGAGCGCGGAAAGATTGGTGTGCTTCCACGTATGGGGCACGACGGCAACCTGGCAAACGGAGCCGGGACCAAGTCCGTCGACCGTCAGGCTGACGCCGTTGATCGCAATGGAGCCGTGGAGCACCGTGACGGCCGACACCTCGTCGGGGAGCCGGAAGGTCATGAACCGCGTGCTCCCTCGCGTCTCGCGGTCCAGGAGCGCGCCGGTCCCGTCCACGTGGCCTTGGACGAGGTGGCCGTCCAAGCGGTCCCCGGCCCGGACGCCCCGCTCCAGATTGACCCGCGCGCCCGGTCGGTAGCTCGCCGCCACGGTGCGGTCCAGCGTGGCAAGGCCGGCCTCGACGGAGAAGGACGGCGCGAGGCTCGGGTGCACTCGGCGGACGGTCAGGCAGGCGCCGTCCACGGCGACGGAACGACCCGGCGCCAGCTCGGCGGCGAAGGCGGCTTCGACCACCAGGGCGCGGCCGCCCTCCGTCTCGCTGACCTGGGCGATCGTGCCCACGGACTCGACGATGCCGGTGAACACGTCAGCGCTCCCGGTCCAGGACGACCAAGGTGTCGGCGCCGTAGCGGACGGGGGCCAGCCGGGAGGTCCAGCCCTCGAGGACGCTGGCGGGTTCGGGAACGGCCCCGCCGCCGGAGCCGTTCAGCGGGAACGCGGGCACGGCGTCCGGGCCGAGGAGGACAGGAGCGACGAAGTAGTAGAGACGGTCCGCCAGTCCCGCCGAGAGGAGCGAGGCTGCCAAGCGGCCTCCGCCTTCGCAGAGGACGCTGTCCACGCCGCGGGCGGCGAGGAGCTGGAGCACGGCGGCCAACTCCAGCCGGGGGCGCGGAGGCGGCCGTCCGGTCGGCGCGGGCCGGGCGACGGGCGGAGGGCGGCCGTCCAGCGCGGGCCGTCCGGGCGGGGGACGGCCTTCCGGCGCGGGCCGGGCGACGGGCGACGGTTGGCCGGAGCGATGGAGCGGGTCGTCGGACGTGGCCAGGGGCGCTTCCACGACCTCGGCTCGATCTCCGAGCCGTTTCCGGAGCCGGGCCGCCGCGTCGGGAGCCGCGACGACGAGCGGGGGCCGGCCCAGGCGGGCGTCCAGCGCGCGGGCGTCGTTCGGCAGCTCGCCCCGTCGGTCCAGGAGGACGCGCAGGGGGGGGATCCGAGAGGCGACGGGCCCCCGCGCGGTGAGGCGCGGGTCGTCGGCCTTCCATGTCCTCGTGCCCACCATGACGGCGCCGAACCCTGCGCGAAGGCGGTGAACCTCGCGCCGGGCCTCTTCCGCCGTCAGCCAGACGCGTCGGCCTGCCGGAGGAGCGATCCGCCCGTCCAAGCTGGCGGCCAGCTTGATCGCCACGTAGGGCCGGTCCGAGCTCGCCGCGTGAAAGAACGCCGGGTTCTCCGCCGCCCACTCCCCGGGGTCGCCAAAAGGACCGTCCACCTGAACGCCCCGGCGCCGCAGCCAGGCTCCGCCCCCGCCGGAGCGGCGCCCCGGGTCCGCCGCCCAGTAGACGACCCTGGCCACGCCCGCGTCGCGCACCGCCTCGGCGCACGGCGGAGTCTTCCCCTGGTGCGCGCAAGGCTCCAGGCTGGCGTAGAGGGTGGCCCCCCGGGCGTCTCCCGCCCTTGCCAGGGCCACGGCTTCCGCATGAGGGCCGCCGAACTCCTCGTGCCAGCCCTCGCCGACGACCCGACCGTCCCGGGTCACGACGGCGCCCGCCATCGGGTTCGGATGGACTCGCCCCCAGCCCCTGCGCGCGATCTCCACGGCGCGGGCCAGCAGCCGCCGGTCGGCGGCGGTCAAAGGGTGACCCGGAACGCGGCGGAGGCGAACCACGTGCGCCGGGCGGGGTCGAACGGCGCCCCTTGCCGGTCGGCGGAGAACGGATCGTCCACGCCTTCGGCGAGCCCGGCTTCGAGAGAGACTTGGGAGATCACGAAGTTGAACCAAGCCGCGGCGAAGTAGAGCAGCCGGTCCGATCGAACTCGACCCTCGGCCGACGCCGAGTCGCCGTTCGTCGAGGAAAAGGCGACACGGGCGTCTCCTTCGTACCGATCCCACCCGGCGCCCGCCATGACGCCGATCACGAACCAGTTCTTCCCCGCCGTGGCCCTCAGCGACGAAACCGTCAGCCCCGTCTCGACCTCCGTCGCCGGGTCGTCGTCCTCCGTCGATCCCGCGCGAACGGCGCCGTGCCAGCGCCGAGTCGCCGAGACGGAGACGCCGGGCAGCACGAAGGACTCGCGCACGAGGCCAAGCCGCGCCCCGGCGCCGAAGCCGTGGGACGAGCCGCCGAAGCCCGCGCCCGTCGGCAGACGCACCAGGGAGTAGGAGGCCGTCAAGTCGAGGGAAAGGACGCCGCCCATGTTGGGCATGAGGCGAAAGCCGTCCAGCAGGCCGGCGGCGGCGCCGACCCGCATGCCCCAAGGGAAGAAGCCTTGCTCCTGCCGCAGGTCTTCCAGCGAACGGCCCGCCACGCGGGGCATGGCCGTCCGCACCCCCAGCGCCGAGAGCGAGAAGCTGGTTCGGGGAACGCGGCCGAGCCGCCGCCCCAGGGTGCTGGGCGTCCCCGGCACGTCGCTGCCCAGCGCCGACGCCAAGCCGGCGCCCCGCTGGATCGCCATCGCCGCCAGCGCCAGCTCCCGGCAGTGGACCAGAGCGGCGGGCGCGCACTGCTCGGCCAACTCCGTCAAGCCCCTGGCGCTCCCCCGGGGAAGGGCGTCGCTCTGGCCTGCCGCCGCGGAAAAGGTGGCCAGCGGACAACAAGCCCAGAAGACGAGGACGCGGCGGCGGAACGTCACGGCGCCTTCTCCGGGTCCGGCCGCGCGGGCTCGGCCTGGTCGCGCCCGACGCCCTGCGATCCGGCGTCACCGTCGATGGTCACCGGGGGGTCCGGTCGCGCCGGCTCGGCCTCGTCGTGCCCGACCCCGTCCAAGCGGACGCCGGGAACGTCCGTCACTTCGCCCAGCGCCCAGGCGCCGTCGTCCAGCTCGGCCAGCACGTCGTCCGCCGCCTCGGGGGATGCAACCAGGATCAAGCCGACCCCCATGTTGAAGACCCGGAACATCTCGCGCGCCTCGACGCCGCCGCCCTCCGCCAGTCTTCGGAAGACGTTGGGAACCTGCCAGGACCGGCAGTCGATCCGCGCGCCCGTTCCCTCCGGCAGCGCCCGGGGAAGGTTGCCTTCGATCCCGCCGCCGGTCACGTGGGCCATCGCCTTGATCTGGCCGCCGTCCAGCAGCGGTTCGACCGGGTTCAGGTACGACCGGTGGACGCGCAGCAGGACGTCGGCGACGGTGGCGTCCTCGCCCGGGAAGGGCTCGTCGGGCCGAAGGCGCATGCGCTCGAAGACGATCTTGCGGGCCAAGGTGTAGCCGTTGGTGTGGAGGCCCGTCGAAGGGAGCGCGACGAGACGGTCTCCCAGAGCGACCCGGGCGCCGTCGATCAGCCGCGCGCGCTCCGCCGCCCCCACCACGAAGCCCGCCAGGTCGTACTCGCCCGGCGCGTAGAAGCCGGGCATCTCGGCCGTCTCGCCTCCCAGGAGCGCGCACCTGTTCTCGCGACAGGCCCGGGCCACGCCCGAGACGATCTGGGAGACGACTTCGCCGTCCATCTTCCCGGTCGCCAGGTAGTCCAGGAAGAAGAGGGGGCGCGCGCCTTGGACCAGGACGTCGTTCACGCAGTGGTTGACCAGGTCCCGGCCCACCGTGTCGTGGCGGCCCGATGCGAAGGCCGCTTGGAGCTTGGTTCCCACGCCGTCGGCGCTGGCCACGAGCACCGGGGCCTCCATGCCGGGCGGCACGGCGTACGCGCCGCCGAACGCTCCTGGGCGCGAAAGGGTGTTCGCGTCTCGGGTGGCGGCGAGGATCGGTCCGAGGGAGCGCTTGGCGCGCTCGGCGGCGTCCAGGTCCACGCCCGCCGCTTGGTAGGTCAGGCCGGGGCCGGTCACGCACCCGCTCCGGCAGGCGCCTCGCGGAGTCGGCCGAGCGCTCGGAACGCGGTTTCGACCTCGTCGGCGCCGACGTCCCGGAGGCGGTCCGCCGAAAACGCCTCCACCGCGAACGAGCCCATGACCGCCCCGTAGGCCATCGCGGCCTCGAGGGCGCGCTTGTCGCCGACGGCCGCCCCGACTCGGTCCAGGTGGCCCATGAACCCTCCGGCGAAGGCGTCGCCGGCGCCGGTCGGATCCACGACCCTGGCCGCGGGCCGGCCCGGGCACTCGCAGCTCCATCCGTCGGCGAAGAGCACGGCGCCGCGCTCGGCCAGCTTCACCACGACGAGCTTTGGCCCCTGTGCGCGGATCCACTCGGCGGCGTGGACCACATCCGGCGACCCGGAGAGCTGAAGGGCCTCCTCGTCGTTGACGAGCAGCACGTCCAGGCGCGAGAGGAGGCGCATCAGAGCGTCGCGCGCGCCGGCGATCCAGAAGTTCATGGTGTCGGCGGCCACGAGCCGGGGGGCCGCCACCTGATCCAGCACCCGGAGCTGCAGCGCCGGGTCGATGTTCCCCAGAAAGACCACTTCCGAGTCCTGATAGGCGGACGGCACCACGGGGTCGAAGGCGCCGAAGACGCCCAGGCGGGTCTCCAACGTGTCGCGAACCGCGAACTCTTCCCGGTAGCGTCCCGCCCAGAAGAAGCTCTCGCCGGGGGCCTGCTCGAGCCCGCGCAGGTCCACGCCGGCCTCTTCCAGAAAGCGGAGGCGGCCCAGGGGGTAGTCGTCTCCCACCACCGCCACGACCCGAACGTCCGCGAAGCGGGAAGCGGACGCGCCGAAGAAGACCGCGGATCCGCCGACCACCCGTTCGGCGCGGGCGAAGGGCGTCTCCACCGTGTCCAGCGCAACGCTCCCCACGACGAGCGCCGACACGCTACCCGCTCCCGCCGTCCCGCGGCGCGTCGGCGTCCGCCGGGCGGCGCAACCGCTCGGGCGCGGGCACGCCCAGCAACGTCAAGCCGTTGCGGAGCACGATCCGGGCCGCCTGAACGAGAGCCATGCGCGCGCTCCGCACTCGGTCGTCGTCGGGCGAGAGCGCGGCCAGCTCGGGGCGGCGCGAAGGGTGGCCCGCCTGGTACCACGAGTTCACCGCCCCGGCCGTCTTCTCCAGGTAGCCGCACACGACCTGCGGGGCGCGGGCGGCCGCGGCCCGGGCCACGAAGCCGGGGAACTCCGCCAGCTGGCCGGCCAGTTCGCGCTCGAGGGGGTGCGCAAGAAGGGAGAGGGTCGGCCCGTCGAGTTGGGCGCCGGCGGCAGGAGGAGCAGGACGGCGGGAGGAGCCGGCGACAGGGGCGCCGCGCTCGGCGGAGGCGGCTTCCACCGCCGCCGGCGTCCACCCCCGCTGCCGCGCCAAGTCGATGAGCCGGCAGAGGCGGGCGTGGGCGTACTGGACCTTGTAGACCGGGTTCTTCTCCGACTGGTCCAGCGCCACGTCCAGGTCGAAGGTCAGGTGGGCCTCGGGACGGCGCATGAGGAAGAAGTAGCGCGCCACCCCGGCGCCCGTCTCGGCCGCCAGGTCGGCCAGCGTGGTGTACGAGCCGGCGCGCTTGGAGAAGCGGACCTCCTCGCCGTCCCGCTCCACCGTGACCATCTGGTGCAGCACGTACTCGGGGTAGCCCGGGGGGCGGCCCAGCGCTTGAAGCCCGGCGCGGACCCGGTCCACCGTGCCGTGGTGGTCGGCGCCCTGCACGTTGACGACGTGGTGGAAGCCCCGGTCCCACTTGGACATGTGGTAGGCCACGTCGGGAAGGAAGTAGGTCGGCGATCCGTCGCGCTTGACCATGACCCGGTCCTTCTGGTCTCCGAACTCGGTGGTGCGAAGCCAGCGGGCTCCGTCGCGGCGGTAGGCGAGGCCCGTCTCTTCCAGGGCGTCGAGGGTGTCGGCCAGCCTGCCGTCTTCGTAGAGGCTGCTCTCCGAGTAGAACTCGTCGAAGCGGACTCCGAACGCCTCCAGATCCGCTTCCTGCTCGCGGCGAAGAAGCGCCACGGCAAAGCGCCGGACGTCGTCGAGAGGCAGCACGACCGAGCGTTCGGCCAGCAGCGTCTGCGCGATCTCGGCCACGTACTCGCCGTGGTAGCCGTCCTCGGGCACGGGCTCGTCCTGGCCCAGGGCCTGAAGGCACCGCGCGCGGACGCTGGCGGCCAATCGGTCCATCTGACGCCCGGCGTCGTTGAAGTAGAACTCCCGATGGACCCGCCATCCCGTCCATTCGAGGAGGTTGGCGATTGCGTCGCCCAGGGCCGCTTGGCGCCCGTGCCCCAAGTGGAGGGGACCCGTGGGGTTGGCGGACACGAACTCGACCATGATCCGTCGGGCACGGCCCTCGTCGCTCCGGCCGTAGCGCGCGTCCTCGGCCAAGATGCGCTGGACCGCAGAGCCGACCGCATCGGCGCTCAGGTAGAAGTTGAGGAAGCCGGGCCCGGCGACTTCGATCCGGTCCACGCCGGGCACGGCGCGCACGCGCTCCGCAAGCGCTTCGGCGATCTGCCGGGGCGGGCGTCGGAGCTTGGACGCCAGCGCCAGCGCCGCGTTGGACGCCAAGTCTCCGTGGGCCGGGTCCTTCGGGCGCTCCAACTGGACGTCGGCCTCCGGCGCGCCCAGCTCCGCAACGGCGGCCCGGACGGCGCCGGCGACTTGCTCTTCCAGCGAAGGGTTCATGCGGCTCTTTCGGCCAACGAGGACCTGCTACCCCTCTCGCCGCTCACCGACGTCCTTGGGGCTCGGCGAGCCGGCGCGACGCGATCCCGCGCGTTTCGATTCCGCCCCGCGAGAGTCCTGGCGTCCGGCGTCGCCGTTCTTGGTTCGCGTTCCTCGGGCGCCGGCGTCGTTCTCCGCGCCGGCTCCGGAAGCGCCGCTCCCGCGGCCCGACTTCCCGCCGGCGTCCTTTCGGCCGCCCTCGCCTTCCTTCTTGCTCTCTCCCCCGTCCTGCTTCGCCCTGTCCTTGTAGGCGTCGGAGCGGTAGTCGGTGATGTAGAACCCCTCGCCCTTGAAGAGGAGTCCGCCCCCGGCCGAGATGAGGCGCTCGGCGGTCCGGCCGCAGTCGGGACACGGCGCGCCGGGCGGGTCGCTCATCCGCTGGAAGCGCTCGAACTCGAGAGCGCACGCCGGGCATCGGTACTCGTAGGTGGGCATCTGGTGGCGGCTGGTTTGACGTGACGCGGGACGCCGGGACCTAAGGTAACGCGGGAACGCTGCAATGGGCGCGCCTCCGTCGCCGCCGGAGGAAGACGGCCTCGCGCTACATGCCCCACACTCCGACTTCGGTTCCGTCCTGGGCGGTCCGGGCAAGCCGAAACGTCTTCTCTTCCCAGCTCCGTCCTTCCCGTCGGTCGAAGACGACCAAGTGCCCTTCGGCGGCGCCGCACCGGTCCATGCAGCGGGCCGTCTGCTCGACCCCTTCGGCCACCGTCCGCTCCAGGCCCTTGTGCAGCGCCTTGCACTCCACCACGTACTTGTGCTCCCGTGGCCGCTGCCCCGTCCGTCTCCCGCCGTCGGCCGCGGGCCACAACACCAGCAGGTCGGTCCGCCCGCGCCCCAGCCCGTACTCCCGCTCGATCCTGCCTCCGCTGTTGACGATCCGTTGCAGGAACGCCTGCAGGAGCAGCTGCGGCCCCGCCTCCTTGTACTGGAAACGTTCCACCCAGTGCTCCGAATGCTCCCGGAAGAACTCCTGGAACGCCGCCAGCAGCTTCTCCATCTCCAAGCCGTCCGACGGGCCCGCATACCATGACGGGTCCTGGGCCATCCCCTCCTGAGCCGTCCATGTCAGCTCCCGCGGCACGACCTCGGCGTAGACGGGGTTGGCAATGCGAAGCGGCATGTCGACGGCCACCAGCCCCAAGTCGCGGGCGTACTCCAGGTCTCGGCCCGAGAACTCCGGCGGGCCGCCCCCGGCCAGCAGCGGCTCCACTACCCGCCTCACCCGTTCTTCCCTCAGCTTGTCCGCGAGCTGGTCCAGATGCGTCTCCCGCCGGCGGATCAGCGCCTCCTGCGCCGCCACGACGTCGGCCTCCGCGATCTGCCTCGACCGATCGGCCCCGCCCTCTCCCTCGAAGCACACCTCGTAGGCCAGCGCGTTGACCAGCCACGGCTGGCCCCGGGTCCGCGCCCAAACCGCTTCCAACGCTTCCTCCGCAAACGGCTGGCCCGTCTCCTCCGTGTGCTGCCCCAGCAGGAACCGCACTTCTTCCCGGCTGAAGTCCCCCAGCCGAAGGGACTTCGCCTTGACGTTGAAGGCGCTGCCGCCCGACACCAACGTGTCGGCCGAACCGGAACGGATGCGGTAGTCCCGCACGTCCCGCACCCCGCACAGCACCACGCTCTGGGGGAAGCCGTCGGGGCGCAGGTCGTACCCCGCCCGAAGCTGCCGCAGCACCGAGAGGAGAGAATCCCCCACCAGGGCGTCGATCTCGTCGATCAGGAGCACGAGAGGCTTCGGGGCGGCCCGCGCCCACCGGGTCAGCGCCACCCGCAGGGCGGTGTCGGGACCGCGCTTGGCCAGGACCTCCGGCCAGATCTCCTCCAGCGATCCGTCGCCCAGCGCGTCGTCCGCTCGAGCAGCCAGCTCGCTCAGCACCGCTCGCACGACTCGAGCAACGTCCTCGCGGGCCGTCTGTCCGCCTTCCACGTTGACGTAGGCGCAACTGAAGCGGCCCTCGTCGTTCAGGAGGTCCTGCAACGCCAGCAGGGCCGAGGTCTTGCCCGTCTGGCGGGGCGCGTGGAGGACGAAGTACCGCTCTTCGGCCACGAGCCGCCGGAACTCGGCGAGGTCCATGCGCTCCAGGGGCGGCACGTGGTAGTGGCGGGCCGGCTTCACCGGACCGGTCGTGTTGAAGAAGCGCGCGGGGCTGGATTGGCTAGAGCTGCGCACCGGAAGCGTCCCCTCCTGCGTAGCTGCCCCAGACGCTGCGCAGCGCGTCGCTGATCTCGCCCAGGGTCGCGTCGGCCTTCACGGCCCGGACGATCACGGGCATCAGGTTGACTTCGCCTGCGGCCGCGGCCCGAACCCGCTCCAGCTGCCGGGCCACGGCGCCCCCGTCCCGGGCGGCCTTGAACTCGCCCAGCGCGCGCACCTGCCGCGCCTCCATCTCTCGGTAGTCCGGCCCCGGCGGCGGCTCGTGGGCTTCGTCGGTTCGGAAGCGGTTCACGCCCACCACCGTCCGCTCGCCCGACTCCACTTCCAGCTGGAAGCGGTACGCCGACTGGTGTATCTCGTCCTGCATGAACTCGATCGCCCGGGACGCCCCGCCGATCTCCTCGATCCGCGCCATCAGCGCCAGCGCGGCGGACTCGACCTGGGCGGTGAGGCGCTCGACCAAGCGGCCGCCTCCCAGCGGGTCGGCCCAGGTGGCGCCGCCCGACTCGTACGCGACGATCTGCTGGGTGCGCAGGGCCAGCGCCGCCGCTTCCGCCGAGGGCAGGGAGAGGGCTTCGTCGTAGCCGTTGGTGTGAAGCGACTGGGCGCCGCCCAGAACGGCCGCCAGCGCCTGGACGGCGACCCGGACCACGTTGTTGAGGGGCTGCTGGGCGGCGAGGGTGGAGCCGCCGGTCTGGGCGTGGAAGCGGAGCCGGCAGGAGCGGTCCGACGCGTCGAAGCGCTGCCGCATGAGACGCGCCCACACCCGTCGCGCGGCCCGAAACTTGGCCGCTTCTTCGAACAGGTCGTTGTGGACGGCGAAGAAGAAGGAGATCCGCGGCGCAAACTCTTCGAGGCCTATGCCGGCGGCCAAGGCGCGCTCCACGTACTCCAGCCCGTTCGCGAGGGTGAACGCCACTTCCTGGGCGGCCGTGGAGCCGGCCTCGCGGATGTGGTAGCCGGACACCGAGATCGCGTTCCACTTCGGGAGCTCCCGGGCGCAGAACGCCATCAGGTCGCTCACCAAGCGAAGGGAGGGCTCGACCGGGTAGACGTAGGCGCCCCGCGCGACGTACTCCTTGAGCACGTCGTTTTGGACGGTCCCCCGCAACCGGTCCCTGGGCACGCCCTGCTCGTCGGCGACGGCCACGTACAGGGCCAGCAGGATTGGGGCGGTGGCGTTGATCGTCATCGAGCACGACACGCCGTCCATGCCGATGCCGCGGAAGAGGGACCGCATGTCGGCGACGGAGTCGATCGCCACGCCCACGCGGCCCACCTCGCCCGTCGCCGTCGCCGAGTCCGAGTCCAATCCCATTTGGGTGGGCAGGTCGAAGGCGACGGAGAGACCTGTGGTTCCCTTGTCCAGAAGGAAGCGGTAGCGCCGGTTGGTCTCTTCCGCGGTGCCGAAGCCGGCGTACTGGCGCATCGTCCAGAGCCGGCCCCGGTACATGTCGCGGTGGACGCCTCGGGTGAACGGAAACTCGCCCGGCCTGCCCAGGTCGCGCGCAGCGTCGAAGCCGTCGGGCTGCGCGTCGATCGACGACTCGCTCACGAGCCTTCCGCCTCGCCGAACTCCACGAGCACCTGGTCCTTCTCCACAGCCTGCCCCGGCGAAACCCGCACCTTGGCCACGCGCGACGCGGCGGTCGCCCGCAGCTCGTTCTCCATCTTCATCGCTTCGACGACCGCTACCCGATCGCCCGCATCCACGACGTCGCCCTCGGCGACTGCGACCTGAACGACCATGCCGGGCATCGGCGCCTTGAGGGACGGGGCGGGTCGGGCGACCCTGGCCGCGCCCGCCAGCCTTCGCACGGCCGCGGCGCGCGCGTCCAGCGCCTCGAGGGCGAAGGCGCGCCCGTCCAGCTCCAGCTCCCAGGCGCCCGAGCCGGCGCCTGCATGGCGAGCCAGCACGTGGTGGGAGGCGCCGTCGATCAGCAGGGAACAGCCGCCGGGGCAGCCCGCAGTCGCCAGGGACGCCTCGCATCGGCGGCCGTCCACCTGCACGCTGCCGTCCGGACCGACGACCACGTCGTGCTCCTTCCCGCACAGGGCGACCACGTAGCGGGCGTGGCCGGCGGGTGCGGGGCCAGCCGCCGCCGGAGCGCCGGACGGGGCGGATGCCGGACCGGCGGCCGCGTCGAGTCCTTGGCCGTACGCCGGGGACCGACGCCACGCCGGAAAGCGCTGCCCGGCCGGAAACCGCCGCCCGGCCTCCCCAATCCGACCAGCGGAGCGCTCGCTGCGCCTCTTGTGCTCCAGGAGGGCCGCGGCGACAAGAAGTGCGGCCCGCCGACCGTCGGCGAGAGCGTCCTCGAAGAGCGCCGGGTGGTCGTCCAGGTAGCTGGTGGACAAGCGTCCTGCGAGGAAGTCCGGCTCCGCCAGGACGCGGGCCAGGAGGGGAGCGCTGGTGGACACGCCCCCGACCCGCAGCTCGGCCAGCGCGGCCTTCATCCGCCGGACGGCGGCGGCCCGGTCCCGTCCGTGGGCCACGAGCTTGCCCAGCAACGGGTCGTAATGGAGGCCGACCTCGTCGCCCGCGGCGACTCCCCCGTCCCAGCGGACGCCGGGACCGCCGGGCACGGTCAGCTCCCGCACCACGCCGGTGGAAGGCAGGAAGCCGTCGAACGGGGACTCGCTGGTGATCCGGCACTCGATCGCGTGTCCCCGCAGGGGAACCTCTTGCTGGCGAAGGGGAAGCGGCTCGCCCGACGCGACCCGAATCTGCCACTCCACCAAGTCCAGGCCCGTGATCATCTCGGTGACGGGGTGCTCGACCTGAAGGCGCGTGTTCATCTCCAGGAAGAAGAACTCGCCGTCGTGATGAAGGAACTCGACGGTTCCGGCCCCGACGTACTCCACCGCTCGGGCCGCGCGCACCGCCGCCTTGCCCATTCGCTCGCGCTCCTCGGGTCCCAGGAGGGGCGACGGGGCCTCTTCCAGCAGCTTCTGGTGCCTGCGCTGGACCGAGCACTCCCGTTCGAACAGGTGGACAACGTTGCTTTGGTGGTCGGCGAACACCTGCATCTCCACATGGCGCGGGCGCTCCAGAAAGCGCTCGACGTACACGCGGCCGTCGCCGAACGCCGCCTGCGCCTCTCGGGCGGCGGCCTCGAAGGCCGGCCGGAGCTCCTTCGCCTCCCGGACGACCCTCATCCCCTTTCCGCCTCCGCCGGCGGCCGCCTTGAGCACAACGGGGAAGCCGGTCTCTCGGGCCGCTTCTTCCGCATCTCGGCCCGACGCCAGCGGCGAGTCCGTTCCGGGCACGACGGGCACGCCGGCGGCCCTCATGCGCCGACGAGCCTCCGTCTTGTCGCCCATGGCGCGAATCGCGGCGGGAGACGGGCCCACGAAGATCATCCCCGCCCGCTCCACCGCCTCCGCGAAGTCGCCCCGCTCCGCCAGGAAGCCGTAGCCGGGATGGAGCGCGGAAGCGCCGCACCGAGCGGCCGCGGCCAGGAGCTTGTCGATCGCAAGGTAGCTCTCGGCGGCCGGCGCCGGGCCGATCGGGTAGGCCTCGTCGGCGTGAAGGACGTGGGGCGCCGTCCGGTCCGCCTCCGAGAAGACGGCGATCGCGCGAACCCCCAGCGCTCGGGCGCCCCGGATCACCCGCAAGGCGATCTCGCCCCGGTTGGCCACCAGCACGGACTCGATCAACGGGCTGCGACCACTCCTGGGCTGGATGGGCTGGAGAACGCCGGGCGCGGGGGACGAAAGGCGGGAGGTGCTCCCGCGCCCGGCCCGGCTCCGGGGCGCCGACTCGGCTCCGGGGGCGCCCGACTCCAAGAAAGATTGCCGCCGGCCCCCGCGGAAGGTCAATGGTCCTTACGCGGAGGGCGAGCCGTGGGCTTGGCATTGTCGCGGCAGACTTCAGCCGCGCAATGCCACGGCGGAGGTCGAGCCGTGGCGCCCAGCACCGCTCGGCCGAGCAGACCGCCGGGAAGGTCGAGCGGTCCCGGTCCCCGCCCGGCGGCGCTCTCGTCGGGCGCGGGCTACTCGACCGTGCCCGATGCGGTCGTCTCTTCGCCGTCCCTCCAGATGCGGAACCGAATCTCGTCGCCTTCCTCGTAGGAACGGAGGATGCGGCGGAACTCCTCCTCGTCCTCCACCTCCCGGCCGTCGATTCCGACCACCACGTCGCCGGGGCGCAGCCCCAGGGCCGAGGCGTCGTCCGCGTCCGCCACCAGAACTCCCGTCTCGATCCCGAAGTAGGCCCCGAGCTCCGGATTCATCGCCACCAGGTCCAGCCCGTGAACGCGGCCTCGCCCAATGCGCAAGACGGCGTTGAAGTCCGACATGTCCGGGGCTTGGAGGCGCTGCATGCGGATGGTCCAGTTGCGGCTGTCCCGAAGCCGGTCCCCCAAGTCGCGAAGGCGCTCCGGGTAGTCGGGCCCGAAGCCGGACCACCTGGCGTCGCCCGTCCACTCCCACTCCTCCGGCGTCGCCGCAAGGGTCAGCTCCTCGCCGTCGCGGCGCACGACCAGCTCCACGGCCTCGCCCGCTTCGGCGTCCTTCAGCAGGGCGATCAGCCGCTGAGCCGGAAAGGAGCGCTCGTCCTCGAACTCCCGTTCGACGGCCTCGTCCAAGGGAAGGCCCAGACCGCGACCGTCGAAGGACACGATCACGTCGCCGGCCTCTACCCCCGCCTCCGCCGCGGGACCGCCGGAGCGGACCCCGCTCACGCGCACGCCGACGGAGTCCAGCTCGCGCTCCATCTCCATGGAGAGCAGCACGCCCAGCACGGGGGGGCGCCGGCCGTCGAAGAACCCCGACGGCGCCCGCGCCGCTCCCTGTCGTGCCCGTCGCCGATCTTCCTCCTGGGCCGACGCGAGCGCCGATGCGCCACCGATCCCCCAGGCAAGGACCAGTGCTCCCGCCACGCCGACCCGTCCCAGCTTCGCCGTTCCCTTCATCCTTCGTCCTCCCTCTGTCTTGAATTGAAGCGTCATGCAGCGACCTGAAGCCTGTCTTGAAGCGACTTCCGGCTGCGAACAATGGGACGCGGGAAAGGCGAAGAAGAGTTGTCCGCTTCTGTCGGGGGAAGGGAAGTCTCTGTTGGGGAAGGGGGGAGGGGCTCTCGGGAAAGTGGGAAAGTGGTGGCAAAATGGTAGTAAAATGATAGCAAAATGGTAGTAAAATGGAGGCATTATGGTAGTGTAATGGTGGCAAAACGGTAGTAGAACGGTTGTCCTGCATCACGGGGGTCAGCCCCAGAGGCGACGAAAAAAAATCTGTCCCATCCAGCCATGGAAATGGCGCATCCTCGGTGAGACACTGAGGACCAGGGCCGGAGACCGTCCCGGCCAGCTTCGGGGGAACTCCGTCCGCGACGCCTCCGAAGCGCCTCTCGTCTCGGACGCACTGGAGCCGCCGCCATGGACCCTTCCACCAGCGAACCACCCTCTCTCCCCACGACGGGACGCCGCCGCCACGACCAGAGCTACAAGCGCCTCTTCAACACGACGGGCGGCGGCGTGGCCCTCGTCCGCGACCTCGCGGCCATGGGCTGGGCCGACGAGTTCGACCTGCCGGCCGCCGACCCCTTCCCCACCGAGACCGTGGGCCCCGACCTGCGACGCCGGCTCTGCGACTGCGCTTGGCGCGTCCGGTTCAAGGACGGTCGATCGGCGGTCCTCCTCTTCGAGTTCCAGTCCTCCGTCGATCCGGGCATGGTCCTCAGGACGCTGCGCTACACCGAGGCCGCCTACACGGTGCTGCACACGCTCGAGCGCCAGCGCGACCCCGACGGCGCCATGCCCCTCGTGCTCTCGTTCGTCGTCTACACCGGCACGAGGCCATGGACGGCCGAGACGACGCTGGCCGGGCTGGCCAGCAGGCAAGAGCCGTCGCCGGTCGTGGCGCAGGCGGTCGCTGGCTTGGCGACCACTCACGGCTACGGGCTGCTTGACTTGCGGTCGGCGCTGGCGCAAGGGTTGCTTCCCAGCGAGAGCGTGCTGGGCTGGGTCGCGGCACTGGAGGAGGACCCGTGGACGAACTTTCCGGCGGTGCACCAGAGCATGGCGGAGCAGTGGGCCGGCCCGGACTATCTTCCAGAGCGGCAGGCGTTCGCGGACTGGACGGACGAGCGGCTGCGTGTGGCGGGGGTGCCGGAGGAGGCACGTCAGGACATCGTGGAGCAGATCATCCAACCGAAGGAGGAGAAAGAGATGGGCCAGACCTATGCGGAGTGGGCGGAGGGCCACCGGCAGCGGGGACTCGAGCAGGGGCTCCAGCAAGGACTCGAGCAGGGACTCGAGAAGGGGCTCGAACGGGGACTTGAGCAGGGACTCGAGCAGGGGCTCGAACGGGGACTTGAGCAGGGACTCGAGCAGGGACGTGAGCAGGGACGTGAGCAGGGGCTCGAACGGGGGCTCGAGCGGGGTCGCGCGGAGGGCCGAGCGGTCTTGCTGCTGCGTCAGGCTTCGCGGCGGTTCGGGGCCCAGACGGCGCGACGGCTGGAGAAGCGGGTGCGCTCCATGAGCGCCGAGCAGCTGGCGCGGGTCGGGGACGCGGTCGTGGAGTGCGACACTGCCGACGACTTCCTGGCCGTGGCCGGCGACGGCGACGCGGAGGGGCGGTAGCGGACGGAGGCGACGCCAAGCCGTCGCTTCCCAAGCTGGACAAAGCCGACAGGGGCCGCACCGCTGGGCTGACCCCAACGCTCGCCCACACCACCACTAGACTAGACTAGAGCGGGATGTTTCCGTGCTTCTTCGGAGGGTTGGAGTCCCGCTTGGCGGAGAGCATGTCGAGGGCGTTGATCAGTCGGGGACGCGTTTCCCGAGGGTCGATCACGTCGTCCAGGTAGCCTCGGGCCGCGGCCTCGTAGGGGTGGGCGAACTTCTCCCGGTACTCGGCCATCCTCGCCTCGGTGGCGGCCGCCGGGTCGTCGGAGGCGGCGATCTCCTTCCGGAAGAGGATCTCGACGGCCCCCTTGGGACCCATCACGGCGATCTCGGCGGAGGGCCAAGCCAAGTTCACGTCGCCTCGGACGTGCTTGGAATTCATTACGTCGTAGGCGCCGCCGTACGCCTTGCGGGTGACGACCGTCGCCTTCGGGACCGTCGCTTCGCAGAAGGCGTACAGGAGCTTGGCGCCGTGGCGGATGATCCCGCCGTGTTCCTGGCTGGTGCCGGGCAGGAACCCGGGCACGTCCTCGAAGACGACCAGAGGGAGGTTGAAGGCGTCGCAGAACCGCACGAAGCGGGCCCCCTTGTCGGAGGCGTCGATGTCCAGCACGCCTGCCAGCGCCGCCGGCTGATTGGCCACGACGCCCACCGCATGACCGCCCAAGTGGGCGAACCCGGTCACCAAGTTCCGGGCGAAGCCTGCGTGGACTTCGTAGAAGACCCCGTCGTCCACGACTGCGCGGATCACGTCCAGCACGTCGTAGGGGTGGTTGGCGTTCTCGGGGACGATCTCCAGGAGCGCCGGGTCCCGCCGGTCGTGGGGGTCTGTGCCGTCGCCGGCGGGCGGTCGTTCGGCGTTGTTTTGGGGGATGTAGCGGAACAGCTCCCTGACGGCGTCCAGGCTTTCGGCCTCCGTGTCGTGGGCGAAGTGCGCCACGCCCGAAGTCTCGGCGTGGACGTCGGCCCCCCCCAGGCCCTCCATGTCCACGTCCTCGTGAGTCACCGCCTTCACCACGCCCGGCCCCGTGACGAACATGAAGCTGGTCCCCCGCACCATGTACACGAAGTCGGTGATCGCCGGCGAATAGACGGCGCCCCCGGCGCACGGACCCAGCACGACGCTGATCTGGGGGATCACCCCGGACGCCAGCGTGTTGCGCAGGAAGATGTCGGCATAGCCCCCCAGCGACACGACGCCCTCCTGGATGCGCGCGCCCCCGGAGTCGTTGAGGCCCACCAGCGGCGCCCCGTTCTTCAGCGCCATCTCCTGCACCTTCACGATCTTCTCGGCGTGGGCTTCGCTGAGGGAGCCGCCGAAGACTGTGAAGTCCTGGGAGAAGACGTACACCAGACGTCCGCGGATCGTGCCCCAGCCGGTGACCACCCCGTCGCCCAGAACCTTCTTGTCGGCCAAGCCGAACTCGCTGCAGCGATGGGTGACGAATCGGTCCAGCTCCACGAAGGACTCGGCGTCCAGGAGAAGGTCCAGACGCTCCCTGGCCGACAGCTTGCCGCGCCGGCGCTGGGCCTCCAGGCGAGCCTCGCCTCCGCCCAGCGCCGATTCGCGCCGGAGCGCCTCCAGACGCTCCAGGGCAGCGCGGCTCATCGGATCAGCGGCCGACGGGAGCCCGGGCGCCGGGACCGGCGTCGGCGGGGACCACTCCGGCTTCCTGCGGTTCCAGCGGGTGGACGGCGCCGTCGAGGAGCCGCACCGGAAAGAACTCCTTCGTCAGGGAGCCGCCCGCGGCCGAGTAGGCGCCGGTCGCGCCCTCGAAGCGGTGGAGTCCGGCCAGCGCCGCGGCTGGACCCGCCCCGGTGCGCGCGCGCTCGGCCCAAGCGGCCAAGGCGATCCGGAGGAGGTCGAAGCCGGCGGCGGGAACGGGGCTGCGAAGCGCCTTTTGCAGGTGGTCCTCGTAGGCGGCCGTGAACTCGGCCGACCGCTCCGAAGTCGATCCGGGAGGGACCGCGCTGACCGCCACGACGTGGTCGGTGTGGCGCCGGTCGACCTCTTCCAGCACTCGCGGATCCGTCCAGCCCGCCGTTCCCGCGACCTGGATGTCCGTGTCGTCGAGCTCGAAGAACGATATCTGGGGCGCCAGCAGCAGCAGGTCCTCGGGAGGCGCCAGGACGACCAGGAGTTCCGGGGCCATGAGCCCGGCTTCGCGAAGGGGCTCTTCGAAGGTGGTGGTCCCGGGCTCGTAGGCGATCCTGCGGGCGAAGCCGCCCGCGCCGGCGAACTCGTCGAGGAAGGCGGCGGCCTCCATGGAGCGAGCCGGGCTGCGGGAGTGGACGACGAGGGCGTCGACGTAGCCCAGGCCGGAGAGCGCCGCCGCCAGCGTGCGCGCCGCGGAGGGGCCGCCGGCCGCGAGGCTGTGGACGCCGAGGCGGCCCGGCGGAAGAAGTCGGGCGGTGGGCGAGAAGAGAGGCACGTCGTCGGGCAGAACGTCCGCGACGGCGGTCAAGTTGTCGCCGGCGAGGGGACCCAGGACGGCGGCAACCCCTCGGGCCGCCAGAGCCGACGCCGCCTGGGCGCTGCCGTACGCCGTGCCCCTGCCGTCCTCGACCACCAGCTCGACCGCCATGCCGCCCTGCCGAGCCAGCGCGACGCCCACCTGAACGCCCTCCAGGAAGAGGTCCGCGTACTCCTGGTCCCGCGGCCTGCCCGTCAAGGGGAGCACGACGCCTACGACGGGCGGGGCCACTTGCGCGTCCAGGGCGTCGGCGCCCGCCGTCCGCGCCTGAGCGGCGTAGCGTTGCGAGACTCCGGCTTCGCCAGAGAGCGCGAACCGCAGGGCCAGCTCGGCGGCGACTGCGCCGAAGCGCGGGTCGCGGAAGCGCACGTACCCCGAGTCCGCCATGCCGGCCAGCTCCTCGACTGCGTGACGACCCAGGCGCGACACTGCCGCGGCCACGCGCTCGGTCGCCCGGGCGGTCCGGTCCCCCGGAGGAAGCGCAAGGAAGGCGCGAGCGGCTTCGCGGTACCTGGCTGCCCTGAAGAGGGTCTCCGCCGGCTCGTCCACCGTGTCGCGGGACTCGGCCGGCGCAAGGGAAGCCGCTTGGTCGCCGGAAGACGGCGGACCCGAGTCGCGCGGGTGAACCGCTCCCGCCGCGCAGCCCAGCGCCCAGCCGACCAGCAGCAACCCGAGCGGTCTCGCCTTCACGTCCAGGGTCAGGACTCGGCCGGGCTGGTCTCCGCGTCCCCGGGAGACGCCTCCTCGCCCTCCGCCGCATCGTCGTCGGATTCCCCGGCGTCCGCGTTCACCTCTTCCGACGCCGGGCCCTCGGCGGGGGCGTCTGCTTCCGCGGGCGCATCCGTCGGGACCTCGCCCGCTTCGCCTTCCTCCGGCGCTGGTTCGTCCTCCGGCGCTTCGACGGCCGACGCCGGTTCCGCCTCTTCTGCCGGCGGTTCCCCGTCCGGCGCCGGAGCCTGCTTCCGCTGCCGCTTCGGCGGCTTCAGGACCTCCAGCACGATCCGCCGCTCCATGGCGTCGGACGCCATCACCCTGACGGGCACGGTCTCGCCGGCCCTGTAGTACTCTTCCAGCGCGTCGGCGTCCACGCCCGCGTGGGAGCCGGGGACGAAGCCCTCCACGTCGTCGCCCAGGTCCACCACCACGCCGCTGTCCTGTATCCTTGCCACCGCGCCGTCCTGCTCGTGTCCCCTGGACAGGCGGGCGACCAAGACCGGCCACGGGTCTTCGTGCAGCTGCTTGATCCCCAAGGAGATCCGCTTGTTGTCGGCGTCCACGTCCAGCACCATCACTTCGGTCTCGTCGCCCTTGCGGACCATCTCCGAAGGGTGCTCCACGCGCCTTGTCCAGCTCATGTCCGAGACGTGGACCAAGCCGTCGATCCCGGGCTCGATCTCCACGAACGCTCCGAACGAGGTCAGGTTGCGGACGGTTCCCGTCAGCTTGGCGCCCGAGGGGTACTTCGCCGGCAGCCCCAGCCACGGGTCTTCCTCGATCTGCTTCATCCCTAGGGAGATCTTCTCCTCCTTGGAGTCCACCCTGAGGATCACGGACTCGATCACGTCGCCGATCGACACCAGCTTCGACGGATGGCGCACGTTGCGCGTCCAAGACATCTCCGAGATGTGGACCAGCCCCTCGACGCCCTTCTGAAGCTCCACGAAGGCGCCGTAGTTGGTGATCGAGACGACCTTGCCCCGAACCCTGGCTCCCACCGGGTACCGCTCGGCGATGTCGGTCCACGGGTAGGGCATGAGCTGCTTGAGCCCCAGGGAGAGACGCTCCCGGTCCCAGTCGATGTCCAGAACCTTCACGTCCATGACGTCGCCGATTCCGACGAGCTCGGTGGGGTGGCCGACGCGGCCCCAGGACATGTCGGTGATGTGAAGGAGTCCGTCCATCCCGCCCAGGTCTATGAAGGCGCCGAAGTCGGTGATGTTCTTGACGACGCCCTCCCGCACTTGGCCGACGAGAAGCTCCTTGACCAGCGTCGAGCGCTGCTTCTTCCTTTCCCGCTCCAGGAGGATCCGCCGAGAAACGACGATGTTCCGCCGGCGCTTGTTGAGCTTGATGATCTTGAACTCGTAGGTCTCGCCGATCAGGTCCTCGATGTTGGGAACCCGACGCAGGGCGATCTGCGACCCCGGGAGGAAGGCGTCCACGCCCATGATGTCCACGGTGACCCCGCCCTTGATCTTCCGGCTCAGGAGGCCCTTCACCGGCCGGTCGTTGTCGTAGGCGTCGCGGATCAGCTCCCAGACCCGCAGGAAGTCGGCCTTCTTCTTCGAGAGGACGACCACGCCGTCGTCGTCCTCGAGGCTCTCGAGAAGGACTTCGACTTCCTCGCCCGGCTCGACCGACTCCGCGTCCTTGAACTCGTCGAGCGAGACCGCGCCTTCGCTCTTGAAGCCGAACTCCAGGATGACGGTGGCCTCGGTGGTCCGCAGGACCCTGGCCTTGACGATCTGTCCTTCCCGGATGTCGCCGCGGGCGGTCTGATGGGCGTCGAGGAGCGCCTCGAAGTCGGCGCGGGAGACGTCGAGAACTTCCTGGCCGAACGGGTCGTGCAGAAGCTCGGGGGAGAGAGTGTCCGGCAAGAGGCCGCTGGAACCCTCCGACTCGGGGTTCTCCGGCAACGGGGATTCTGGTGTCTGGCTCATGGTTGCGTGCTTCGCGGGCTCCCGGACGGGACCCGCGCTCCAGGTTGACCTCGTCCGGCCCTGTGCGAATCCAGGCGGGCGGACCGGGCTGAATGGACGGACCAGCTTGCCGGAGCCGTCCCGCTGCGGGGCTCCGGGGTCGTCTGTCGGGTCGCGGTCCTGCTCTGCACGGCCACAGGGGGGACCGAGACGGAAAGACTTGAAAGATAACCGCCTTGATGCGACACGTTCAAGCGGCAGGGAGGAAGCGCCCTGCTGCCATGCACGTGAGCGACCCCTTACGGCGGATATCCTCGGATGGTTTCGGCCGCGCCTGCGCGTGGTCTGGCCGCCCGAGAGCGGGGCGACGCGGCGGGCGCGTTCCGGGCGCCTGCGTCGTCTAGGCCGGGCGCCGCGCCACGAGGAAGCCTCGGTCCTTCACGAGCTCGACGATCTGGTCGACCTGCTCCTCGGGGCTCGAACGGGTGGTGTCGAGGCGGACGGCGGACGGCGCGGCCGCCAGGGGCGCGGTCTGCCGCGACGAGTCCTGGACGTCGCGACGGCGCAGTCGGGCGGCCTCGGCTTCTATCCGTTCGGCGGAGGGGGCGCGCTGGCCGGTCTGAAGCAGGCGGCGTCGAGCCCGCACTCGGGCGTCGGCCACCAGAAAGACCTTCACTTGGGCTTCGGGGAAGACGACGGTTCCCATGTCGCGTCCCTCGGCCACCAGACCCGGGCCCTGGGCCGCGGACCGCTGGAGCGCCAGCAGGCGTTCGCGCACGGCCGGAACGCTGGACACCGGCGAGACCGCGTCCGTGACCTTCTCGGTCCGAAGCTCCCGGTTCGGGATGCGTCGTCCGGCGGCCCAGACCTGCATCGACCGGCCCTGCCACTTCACGCGGAGGCGCAGGGCGTCCAGATCGGACTCGGCGACCTGCTCCAGGGCGCGCGCCTCCAGGCCCGAGTCCAGAAGGCGCAGCGCGACGGCTCGGTAGATCGCGCCCGAGTCCAGGTGGCGGAAGCCGAGTCGGTCGGCCACGCCCTTGGCGGTCGACGACTTGCCGGCGCCGGCGGTGCCGTCGACGGCGACGACGAAGCAGGCGGACGGGGACCGACGGGGGGGCCTCGCCGACGGACCCGGGCGGCCGGGGTCGCCCGTGCTCACGGCGCGCGGCCCGATCCGGCCACCTCTTCCAGAAGTCGCCAGAAGCCCGGGAAGCTCACGTCGGCGACGGACGGGGCGTCCACCTCGATCTCGCACCCGGGCGTCGCCCCCAAGACGCCGAACGCCATGGCGACGCGGTGGTCGCCGAAGCAGCGGACCCGACCCGCCAGCGGCCGGCGAGTGCCTGCGACCTCGAGGCCGTCGGGCAGCTCGTCGGCTGCGACGCCGATCTGCCGGAGGTTGCCCACCAGGGCGGATATGCGATCCGACTCCTTGACGCGAAGCTCGGCGGCCCCGGTGATCCGGGTGACCCCATGGGCGCGGGCCGCCAGCGCCGCCACGACGGGCAGCTCGTCGATCGAGGCCAGCGCTTCCGCGGCGCCGACTTCGACGGCGCGGAGCTCTCCTGCAGCCTCCACCCGCACGTCGCCGGCCGGCTCCCCGCCCAGCGACGCCGCCGACGAGACGTTCACGGACGCTCCCATGCGCTCGAGCACGCCCAGCAGCCCGGTGCGCGTAGGCGAAAGGCCGACGCCGCGGACGACAAGGGCTCGCGCGCCGGCCGGCGCCGGTCCGGAGCGGGCCGCGGTCCCGGCCAGCGCCGCCCACGCCAGGAAGAACGCCGCCGACGAGAAGTCGCCGGGCACCGTCATCTCCAGGGGCGCCAGGCGGGCGGGCGGCGACGCGACGCGGACGGCCCAGCCGCCGTCGCGCTCGGCTTCCTCCACGTCGACGCCCATCGCCGACAGCATCCGCTCGGTGTGGTCTCGGGAGCGCCTGGGCTCGACCACCTCGGCTCCCGTTCCGGCGCCCACGCCGGCCAGGAGGACCGCGCTCTTGACCTGGGCGCTCGCCACCCGGGCGTGGTGGGAGATTGGGCGGAGATCGCCGCCGCGGATGCGGAGGGGCAGTCGGCCGTGCTGGTCCAGGTAGGAGATCGACGCGCCCATCCGCCGCAACGGCCCGGCAACTCGCTCCATCGGGCGGCGGACCAGAGAGGCGTCGCCCGCGAGGACCGCCGAAAAGGGCTGCGCGGCCAGCGCGCCCGCCAGCAGACGCGCTCCCGTGCCGCTGTTGGCCAAGTCCAGAGCCGCCGTGGGCTCGCTCCACGACCGCAAGCCGGTCCCGCGGACCCGCACGGGCGCTTCCGCAGGTCCCTCGAGGGCGTCGATCTCCACCCCCAACGCCTGAAGCGCCCGCCCCGTCGCCAACGGATCGGCGCTGCGCAGAAGGCCGTGGATGCGGCTCTCGCCGTGGGCCGTCGCCGCCAGGATCAGTGCCCGCTGGCTCACCGACTTGTCGCCCGGAACGCGGATCGCCGGCGCGGGGCCGTCGTGGGCGGCGGTCGACGGGGCCGAGGCGGCGGGCGGTCGCGTCTTGGTCGTCATCAGCGCTTCGTCCTCCACCTGCGCCCGGCCAGGATCGCGTCCCTCAAGGCCTTCCGGTCCCCCGCCTCGAGCATCCGCCGAAGGCCGGCGACCCGAGCTTCCAGCGCCGCTAGGGCAGTTGCGTCCTCCTGCGCCGCCGCGTTCAGCAGCGGTCCCCACACTTCCGGACCGGAGCCGGCGAGACGCGTCGCCTCCGCTCCGCCGGGCCCCAGGTCGGAAGGAGCGAACCCGGCGTCTTCCAGGGTTCCCGCGAGGGCCCACGCCGCCAGCTGGGGAAGGTGGCTGACCCACGACATGGCGCGGTCGTGGGCCTCGGCGGAGATGGGGCGAGGGTCGGCGCCGAGGAGGCGCCAGAACGCCGCCGCGCTGTCGAAGGCGGACCGGGCGCCGGGCTCGGAGGGAACGTCCGGCAGTCCGGCGGAGGCGCGGGCGGGCGACGTGGAGGCGTGGGCGAAGGGCGCCCCCGAGCAGAGCCACACCGGCGCGCCGTCGAAGAGTTCGGCTCGGGACGCCGCGTAGCCGGAGCGCTCCGAGCCGCACATGGGGTGCGCCCCCACGAACACGCGGTCCACGGCCCCGTTCCGCCCCGGCTTCGCTCCCGCGCCGGCCCGTTCCGCCCCTCGGCGCGCAGCCGCCGCCACCGGCGCCTTGAGGCTTGCCACGTCCGTGACCAGCGCCGCCCGGCTCCACAGCGGGGCCTCCGACTCCACCAGCGCCTCGGTCGCGTCCAGAGGCGCGGCAAAGACCACGACGGCGCCCGGCATGGCGCACTCCGCCAGTCCGTCGGCAAGCCGCACCCCGTCGCCGGCGGCCAGGGCGCGGGCGTCTTCGTCGGGGTCGATCCCGTACACCGGGATTTCCGGCGCTCTTCGCCGCAACGCCTTCGCGACCGATCCTCCCATGACTCCCAGCCCCACGACCACGACGGAGCGGCACCCCGCCGGAAGGCTCGCCGGCGCTCGGTCCCCGCCTCCCGCCACGGGCGGGGCGCCGGCCTTCCTACTCACTCCTGCTCACGGAACCCGACCTCCAGACGGAGGCCGTCGTGGGCCGTCCGAGACGCGGGAAAGACCGCCCGCGCCTCCTCCTCCAGCAGCTGGGGCGAGTCGGAGTAGCGGGCCGACACGTGGGTCAGGACCAGGCGCTTGACGCCCGCGCGGACCGCCACCCCGGCCGCGTCCGCCGCCGTCGAGTGGCCGGTCTCCCTGGCCCGCCGCCGCTCCTCGGCGCCGAAGGTGGCGTCGTGCATCAGTAGGTCCGCGCCCCGGGCGATCTCGACCGTCTCCGGCGAGGGGCGGGTGTCGCCCGTGTACACGACCTTCCTGCCCGGCCTCGGCGGGCCCACCACCTGCTCCGGCTTCACGACCCGGCCGTCCACCTCCACCGCCTCGCCCCTGTGCAGGCGCCCGAAGAGGGGACCGTCCGGCACGCCGAGCCGCCGCGCCTCGTCCACGTCGAACCGTCCCGGCCGCGCTTCTTCGACCAGGGCGTAGCCCAGCGCCTGGATCCCGTGGTCCGCCGGGAACGCCTGGACCGCCCAGCCGCCGAAGTCCACCCGCTCGCCGGGCGCGAGGCCCTTCACTTCCACGGGAAACGACACGCGCTCCGCTCCCAGGTGCACGGCCCGGGCCAGCACTCGCTGGGCGGCACGGGGTCCGTAGATCGTCATGCCCTCTTCCCGGCCTTGGAGTCCCATGGTCCGCAGGAGGCCGGGCAGGCCCAGGAAGTGGTCCGAGTGGGCGTGAGTGACGAAGATCTCCGAGAACGAGAAGCCCGTCCCGAAGCGCATGATCTGGCGCTGGGTGCCTTCTCCGCAGTCCCACAGGAGGGAGCGGCCCTCTCGAAGGACGGCGATGCCCGCCACGTTCCTCGCCACGGTGGGGCGGGCCGCGGCGGTGCCAAGGAAGCGGACTCGGATCATGGGCGGACGGCGAGCGGGTCTGCGGGGGGTTCGCCCGGAAGTTAGTCCGTTTCGGGTTCGAGTGGACTCGCTGCCCTTGGCGTGGAGTGGCTTCCCCGGGGAGATCGGCCGCGTCGATGGAGACGCGGGACGCCGTGGACGTTGCGGGTTGATCCGGAGCCGTCGTATCGTGGAGTCGCGTCGTCCATCGCACCCGCCGATTCGTCCAGCGCACCCGCCGACCAGAGGAGCACGCGCCGCACATGACCACAACCCCCAGCCGCACCACTCGCCGACGCTTCCTGGGAACCACCGTCGCGGCTGTTGGAGCGACCAGCCTCCCGTCGCTTCGGGGAAGCGCCAGGGAGATCGCGGCGGAGATGGCCCGCCACCCCGGCTCGCCGGCCGAAACCGCTTCGGACGAAGCCTTCTGGGCCGAAGTCGCCCGGGCCTTCACCGTGGACCGGTCGCTGGTCAACCTGAACAACGGCGGGGTCAGCCCGTCGCCGTCGTTCGTCCAGGACGCCATGAAGCGCCACCTGGACTACTCCAACGAGGCGCCCACCTACACGATGTGGAAGATCCTGGAGCCCCAGCGGGAAGGGGTCCGGGCGCGCATGGCAAGGGAGTGGGGCGTGGACGCCGAGGAAGTCGCGTTCACCCGCAACGCCTCGGAGGGGCTGCAGACCTGCCAGTTCGGGTACGACCTGAAGGCCGGCGACGAGGTGCTGACCACCACGCAGGACTACGGACGGATGCTCACCACCTTCCGGCAGCGGGAGCGGCGGGAGGGCATCGTCATGCGGCAGATCCAGGTCCCCGTCCCCGCCGAGGAGCCGGCGGAGGTGGTCCGGCGCTTCGAGGAGGCGATCACGCCCCGGACTCGGCTGATCCTCATGTGCCACATGATCAACCTGACGGGGCAGATCCTCCCCGTCCGCGACGTGGTGCGGATGGCCAGGCGCCACGACGTGCCGGTGATCGTGGACGGCGCCCACGCCATGGCCCACTTCCCCTTCAAGCTGACGGAGCTGGAGTGCGACAACTACTCCACCAGCTTGCACAAGTGGCTCTTCGCGCCTCATGGGACGGGGCTCCTCTTCGTTCGCCGCGACGAGATTCCGAAGGTGTGGCCTTTGATGGCGGCGCCGGACCGAATGGACGGCGACATCCGCAAGTACGAGGAGATCGGCACGCACCCGGCGGCCAACTACCTGGCGATCGGCGAGGCGCTGACCTTCCACCAGGGGATCGGAAGCGACCGGAAGGCCGCCCGTCTGGTCTACCTGCGGGACTACTGGGCGAACCGGCTGCTAGAAGACGACCGCGTCAGCCTCAACACCAGCCGGAAGCCCGGTTTCGCCTGCGGAATCGCCAACGTCCACGTGGAGGGGCTGGACACGGCGGCGCTGAGCGCGTGGCTGTGGTCGGAGCACCGGATCATCAACGTCGCCATCGGCCACGAGGAGTGCGAGGGACTGCGCATCTCGCCCAGCGTCTACACCACGCTGGAGGAGCTGGACCGCTTCAGCGAGGCGATGGAGTGGGCGATCAAGCACGGGGTGCCCGCGCAGTAGGGCGGCGGGCGACCCGGTGAGGCGCGCCGGAGCGCGTGGGCTGGGAGAGAACCGCCGGACCAGGCGGCGAAGGACGCGGCAGCGAAGGGCCGGTGGGGCGCGGCGGGCTTGGGTGACGCGGTTCGCGGCCTGCGGGCTGATCCTCTTGCCGGCGTTCGTCGGATGGGCCGGCGTCGGCTCGCTTCATGCCCGGCTGGACGCTTCCGAAGCTGCCGGGGGCGCGGTGCCGTCCGAGTCGCCGGCCAGCGATGCCGCGGCCGTGCACGGTGCCCGCGGCCTCGACGACGCCGAGGGCGCGGTGCTGGCCCAGTCGCCGGCCAGCGACTCTGGGCCTGGAGGCCCGGAGCAGAGGGAAACGCCAGAACGCGGGGACGCGGCCGGCGGCGGTCCTTGGCTTGTCGGCCTCTTGTCCGTTGGCAGCCGGCTGTTGTCTTACGTGGGAATCGTGGGGTTGATCGGTTCCCTGGCGTTTCGTGTTCTCGTGCTTTCGCCCATGAGCCGGGCGGGAGAGTTTTCGGACGTGCTCATGTTGGCGCTCGGGCGGACGTGGCAGATCGCGATGACAAGCTGCTCCGCGGCGCTGGCTGCCGTGCCGCTTCGGCTGTGCGTCCAGGTGTGGACGTACTTCCCCGACGACCCTGTGCGCGGCGTGGGCTTGGCGACGTCGCAAACCGCGTGGGGCGGCGGCTGGTGGCTTCACGTGGGCGGCGGGATTCTGGCCGCAGTTGGGCTGATCCGGGCCCGTCCCCTGGGGCGGCGCACCATCGGCTGGGTGGTCGCCGCCGCCGGCATACTGCTGCTGCCGCTGGGGCTTGCCGTCTCGGGGCACGCCTGGGCGGCCGAGCCCCGGGGGCTTGCCGTGGCCTCCCTCTACCTGCACGTCGTCGCTGGGTCGGTGTGGCTGGGCGGGCTCTTCTGCATGTTCGTCGCGGGGATCCCGGCGCTGATGGCTCGAGAGGTGTCCACCAGCGACGGATACGTCTTCCCTGGCGCCTTCCACGGATTGCCCGCCATGGTCGGGGCGTTTGCGCGGATCGCCGTGGTGGCGGTCGCCCTGGTGCTGGCCACTGGAACGACCAGCGCTTGGCTGCGCTTGGACGACTTCTCCCAACTGTGGAGCACGCCGTGGGGACGGTCTCTGCTGTCGAAGACGGTCGCGGTTGCCCTCATGATGGGCTTGGGCTTCTACAACTGGCGCGTAGTTCGTCCGGCCTTGGACGGAAGCCGCCGCCCGGCCCTCCTCAAGGGGCCCATGACGATGGAAGTGGCGCTGGGCGCCGGCGTCCTGGTCGCCACATCGTCTCTCGTGGTCAGGTCGCTGAGCTGAGGGGTGGTGGAGTTGTCTTCGCCCTCTCGGTTCGGAAGGCAACCTGCGTGACCAAGTCCTGGCGAATGAATTCCTGCCGGTCCTCCAGCCCAAGAAACTTCGACACCATCTCGTCTATGGACAAGTGCTCGTCCGTGCGTACTTCTTGGGCCACCGGCAGCGGCTCTCGCTCCTTCAATACGTCGAATACGGCCCGTGCTTCGTCCGCGAAGTCGAAGCGAAAGTCGATCGGCAACGTCTTCATGTCCGTCGCCTCGGCTTTCAGCAACCCACCGCCGAGGTTCCTTCGGCCCGTAGTTTCCCTGTACAGCCACACGATCGACGAATTCATGTAGGCCCACAAGCAGTAGTGCAGGTCCGATTGCCAAAACTCGACAGGCAGGTACAGCTCCACGGCGCTGTAGGTAAACGCCTTGCACAGGTTGAAGGTGCAATAGTGCTTGTTCCCTACCCCTCGTGGCATTACAAGTGCGGGAACCTTGTCCTTGGTACGGGCAATGGACGATGGTATGCGATCCACTGCCGTCTTGGCGACAAAATTTGCCCGGCCCATTAGTAGAATCGGCACCGTCGCGTTCTTGGCCCCGAGTCTGTGCTTGGGAAAGTTGAGTCCCTGACCAAACCTTACGCGCTGTTGGTCTTCTTGGCGATCACGGCGAAGCGACATCTCGTGCAGCGCGTTCGCAAAGTACTCCGGCATCGCTATGAGGTGGCCCCACTTCATGTCGCTGGCGGCACGAATCTCCTTCGGGTCGCCGTGCTTCATCGTGTCGGAGTCGGCAACGACGTACTCGATGTTCTCGCCCGGGGTCCGCGAAAACAGTGTTATCACAGCGTTGATGTTCTGGCTCTTGGTGTCAGAGAAGAACTTGTCGGAAGTGTCGACGATTCTAGCAAACGACGCCTTGTCCAGGGAGAACTTCTGAAACTTCTTTCCGTAGTCCGTACTCAGCCACCCGTTGTGCGTTATGAAGCACCCGTGCCCGGCAGCCGACAAGACGCGAAAACCGCGGGCATAGAAGTAAATGAGCAAGTCGCTGCCTCTCGGCAGGGTCTCCTTCCAGTCCAGCCTTACTTGCTCTCCGTACAGGTCCTTCATGTTCGGCGACAGCAGGCTGTTTCGAGACTCCACGTACGGTGGGTTCCCGATCACGATGTCGAAGCCGCTGCTTACGCCGAACATCCACTCCGGGTCGAACCAGCGTGCGTGCGTGTTCTGGTCGTAGGGGTCCCAGTCGGCGATCAGATTGGCGGCCTCCTTGCTCCATTCGTCTTCGATCAACGCCTCGCGGAGCCGCTGCCGAAGCCGCTTGTCCTTCTTCTTCAGCTCCCACTTCTGGTCTCGCGTGCGGGCGTCGAACCAGTCGGACCTGACCTGCTCCAACTCCTCTTCCAGGCCCTTGATCTTCGTGTTGGGGAGGGTCTGTTCCGGCGGGCCCTTCAGCCCGATCAGCGCATCTGCGGCAACGAACCGAGTCTCCAGGTTCGGCAACGCCTGAATGCCGTAGTTGTCGTCCGCGTCGTCGTTGGACTGCTGCTCGATCACCAGCGAGATGAAGAAGCGCAGCTTGGCGATCTGGCAGGCGATGGGCTGGACGTCGACCCCATGAATCACGTTCTGGACGAGGTACAGCTTGCGGCCGTAGTCGCCGTATCCCCGCTCCGGCGAGAAGCTCTTCTCCACAGCCGCCACGGCGTCCGTCCGGGCAACAGGGTCGAGGATCTGCCGAGCGCGCACCAGCTGCCGCGCCTTCCACCGTGCGTTGTCCGGATCGACCTGCGCCAAGACCAGGACGAGCTTCTGGAGGACGCCCATGGGGAATGCCCCCGAACCGCAGGCCGGGTCCAGGACCTTCATGGAGTCGATGGCGTCGATCAGAGGCTCGATCTCGTCGTCGCGCAACTGGTGGCCGACGGGAAAACCGGGATCGGTGCTCTGCTTCGCGACCAAGTCGCGCAGTCGCGCTTCCATCCCACTCCGGTCGCCGTCGTCGGGACGCACCTTGGCGAGGAAGTGGGCCACCAGCGCCTCGTCCACCATGTACTCCACGACGCGGCGGGGCGTGTAGTACGAGCCCGTGGCCTTCCGGGCCGTGTCCCGCGTCTCGGGGTTGTAGGACGCCAGCAGGTTCTCGAACGCGCGGCCCAGCAGCTCGGGGTCGAGCGCCACTTCCTCGTCCAGCGGCGTGTTCTCCTCGACGGTGAACTTGTAGCGGCGAAACAGGGGAAAGAGGCCGTGCTCGTCAAAGAACAGCCGGGCCGGGACCGACAGCGCGCCGCCGTGGTTCGGGAGGTCGATGTTGTCGGTGAACGCGTCGATGCGACGACCTCCGCCGCCCACGTGCGCGAAGTCGTCCAGGCAGTCGAAGAGGCCGCCGTCCACGAACGGAACGGAACTGAGCTTGCCGACGAAGCCGTCGGGGTCGCGGAGCAAATCGCGATAACGATATCTGGTGAAGTCTCGATGCGTGCTCTGGTCCTTCTTGCTGAACGCCCGGCGGCGTATCTCCGTGTTCAACGTGGCGAAGAACAGGTTCTGCAGCACGCCGCGGTAGTAGTCGGTAGCGTCGTCCGCGTGATGCTTCAGCTGGCTCCGGGCGAACTCCTCGTCGAAGAGTGCGTCGGGCACCAGGCGCTTCTCCTTGAGGAACCAGACGAACAGCAGGCGAGTGATCAGCCGGATGACGTGACGTTCGGCGTTGCCCTCGCCCACTCCGTCGTCGGGGAAGGCGCACTCCCGAGTCGCTCGCTGGAACCACCCGAAGAGCTCCTTGTAGAAGCGCCGGTTCAGCTCGCCCGTGTCGAGGACGGCTTCCCATGCAGCAAGGAGCTGGTCGAAGTTGGACACCCCGCGCTGTTCGATCAGGTGACCGAGCGCAAGCTCCGAGAGCAGCTGAAGGTGCGCGCGATGAGGTTCTTCCAGGCTCACGTCCTTGATGAGCGACACGCGTTCCAGGACGTCCTTGTCGGGGTCGAACTTGTGCACCCGCCGATGGACGACGCCGATGGTGAGGTGCGGTTGCGCGCCGTCTTCGTCTCGGTGTCGGAAGAAGACGACCGTGGGCATCGGGAAGATGCGGTTCACGGCGCGGGTGGAGGCGGCGAGCTCGGAGCGCGAGCGGCACCCGGGCTTCAAGTCCACGGCAAGGAACAAGAACGACTTCGCCACGCCCTGGTCGAACTGGCGGGAAGTGGGCTGGCCCGAGCCGACGAGGTCGGCGGCATGGCGCTCGGCGAACCGGTCGCGCGTCCCCGCAACTTCGTCGTTCGTGACCTGGAAGACGACGTCCACTTCTTCCCACTGCTCGAACGTGGCCAGCTGGCCGGCGGCGAGCTTGCCCTTGGCGTCCACGTCCTCGAGAAAGACGGCGACCGAAGGGAAGTCGATCGTCCGGTCGCTGCGGTAGCCGAGCGTGCCGAGCAGGGCTTCGGTGCAATCTGCAAGCGATCCGTCGGCAAGGTCTCGGAGCGCGTCTCGGATCGTCCTCTCCGCTTCGCTCATCGCATATCGCTCATTGCTTGGGGTTCTCCATGATCACGAGCCACGTCACGAGCTCGAAGTCGGCCGCGGCGGCGGGCCGGCGCGAACGAGTGGAAAGCGACTTCCCCCGGGCCCCGACGAAGGAGCCGATCTCCGCCTGCCGGTACGTGCCCACCAAGCTTCGCAGGCAAGCGCCGATCATTCGATCGTACTTGGCCACGTCCCGGCCGTGGCCGGTCTCTCGGTCGAATGCGCTCGCCAGCTCCGTCAGCGCCTCCGTCCGTCCCCGAGCCAGCGCGCTGAAGAGCGTCAGCGTCTGCTTCGCCTGCTGGAACGCATAGCGGACGCTCCCGTCGTCGCGGACGTAGGCGAGGAAGTAGGGCTGGAGACGGTTCGGCGTCCTCCGCGCCCCGTCTTTCTGCTTCAGACAGAAGATAGCGCCGCGACGAACCCGTGCGGGAGACGCGTCAGCGGGTTCGCCCGCGCCGGCGGCGGGAACAGGCGGAACCACCGCTTGCACGCCGAAGGGCGCCGACTCGAGCGCCTCCCGGTTCTCCTGCAGGTAGTTGAGCAGGTCCACCAGGAAGTCGTCCAGCGTGAAGTCGCTCATCGAGATGCCGTCCTCGACCTCTTCCAGGTCCAGGCTCTCCTCCCGAAGGCGGCGAAGCTGCCGGTCGCGGAAGCTCAGCTCGTGCTGGGCCGCCTCCTTGGCGCCGTTCGTCTTCTCCAGCGCCAGCGGGTCGTCGGTCCCCGTGGCCGCCGCGTCCGCCAGCGCCATCCGGGCCTCGACCCGGTTCTTGAGGTCCAGATAGCGGTCCAGGTCCCGAGTCGGCCAGAAGTTGACCATGGCGACCTGCTGGTTGCGGCTGCCGATCCGGTCGATCCGTCCGAAGCGCTGCATGAGGCGAACCGGGTTCCAGTGAACGTCGTAGTTCACCACCAAGTCGCAGTCCTGCAGGTTCTGGCCCTCGGACAGGCAGTCGGTGGCGATCAGGACGTCGATCTCCTCCGCGGGCCGGGGGCTCAGCTGGGCCACGGGCGCGAAGCGCGCGAGTATGCCGGCGAAGCTCGGCGAGCCGACGGTGACGCGGTTGTCGCCGCTGCCCGTCACCAAGCCCACGTGCACGCCGAGCTCCGCGCGCGCCCACTCCGCGACGTTGCAGTACAGGTAGTGGGCCGTGTCGGAGAACGTCGTGAACACCAGCGCCTTGCGGTTCGGCCGCCCGTCCTTGTCCGCAGGCGCCTCCGCCACCTTGCCCGCCAGCGTCCGCTTCAGCTCGGCCAGCTTGGCGTCGCGCGCCACGTCGACGCGGACAACCTGCCGCAGGATCGCCCCGAACGTTCGTCGGTCCGCCTGCAAGTCCTCCCTCCAAGCCTGCAGGTCCAGCTCGGCGAGCTTGTACCTGCGTCCCTTGCCCAGCGTGAACTCCTCGTCTTCCTCGTCGCCCTGGTCGTCTTCTTCGTCGCTGGCGAGAAGGTCGATCTGCTGGTTGCCGGGCTTCTCGATCCACGCTTCGATGCGCTCGTCCAGCGCGTCCATCTTCGCGACGATGCGCTCCATCGTCCGCGTGAACGAGTGCACCGAGCTCTCCAGCCGCTTGAGCAGGTTGACCCGAATCATTCCGATCAGCCAACGCTCCCGGTCCCGCTGGTCGAAGTGCAGCCGCTCCTTCTCGGCGTCGAGCGCCGACGTGTCCCGCACGTACTGCGAAGGCATGTACACCGCCAGCCGAAAGCCGCTGATGCGCGCGTGGAGCGCGTCGTAGGACAGCTCGCCTTCGCTGTCCGTCGGCGGATGCAGGTTCACCGGCCTGGCCCGCTCCGGGAAGCCGCCGATCCGGGCCTCGACCTCCGGGTAGAAGCGCCGCACGTGGTCGCGGGAGCGCGCGATGCTGACGGCGTCCAGCAACGCCAAGAAGTCCGCGCCCAACCGTTCGAGCAGCCGAGCCTTGTCCCTCTTCCCCGTGGCCCTGCAGTCGTTCTCCCACTTCTGGAACGCCTTCTGCGCCACGCCGAACAAGCTCTGGACGCTGCCGATCCCAAGACTGTCGCGGAACGCGTCCTGCCGCTTCTCCGTCATCAGATAGACCTGGTTGCGAAGGTCGCGAAGGCCCGTGTTGACGGGCGTTGCCGAGAGCATGAGCACCTTGGTGTGGACGCCGTCCTTCAGCACTTCCTCCAGCAGCCGGTTGTAGCGGCTGCGACGCACCACCCGCCCAGCCTCGTCCTTACGGTCGCGACCTTCGTTGCGGAAGTTGTGCGACTCGTCGATCACGATCAGGTCGAACGCGCCCCAGTTGAACTTCGCCAAGTCGATCGCGTCCGCCCTGCCCTGGTACCGGCTCAAGTCCGTGTGGGCCAGCACGGCGTAGCCGAGCCGGTCCTCGACCAGCGGGTTGTTGTCGTACCCCGCCCACGACGTGTAGCGGACCCAGTTCTCCTTCAGCTTCTTGGGGCAGAGCACCAGCACGCGCTCGTTGCGCATCTCGAAGAACTTCACGACCGCCAAGGCCGTCCACGTCTTCCCCAGCCCGACGCTGTCGGCAAGGATGCACCCATTGTGCTCGAGCAACCGGTTGATCGCGCTCACCGCACCGTCCTTCTGAAAACGGTAGAGCGCCTGCCAAACGGCCGTGTCGTGCAGGTGCACGTCCTGCACAAGTCCGTCTCGATGCCCCCGCTCGTCGATCCTGTCCTTCAAGACGTGAAAGAGCGTCTTGTAGTAGACGAACTCGGGCGAGTAGTCCTTGCCCAGGCGCTCCAGCGCAGCCAGCACCTCCTCTTTCGCATCTCGAGTGAGCCGCTCGTCGTGCCAGAGAGCGTCGAACCATTGAATCAACCGGGTCCGGTCGGCGCCGTCGCGAACCTCCAGGTTGAGCTCGATGTTGGGGTTGGCGCCGAAGCCCAGGCCGCCCCGCGTGAAGTTGGAGCTGCCCACAAGTGCACCGGTGCCGCCGTCGGCGTGCTCGACATGATACATCTTGCCGTGCAGAAAGTTGGCCTTGCGCACGGTGCGCACCTCCACCTTCTCCTTGATCCATTCAGCGCACGCGCGGGCAAGCGGCTTCTGCGTCAGTGCGCCGCGCAGCTCCAAGGCGCCGTCGCGAGTCAGGCGGTAGGCCTTGTCCTCTCCCTCCGCCGGGTCCACCGACGCCGCGCCCGCTGGCTGGCCGTAGAGGAAGCGAAGGCGCCGGAGTCCCTCCAGCTCGGCCTGCAGGTCTCCATAGGCGTAGATCGTGAAGTAGGCCGACACGGCGGAGAGCGCGGCGTCGGCCTGGAGGCGGCCCCGCAGGAACTCGCCCACGGTGCGCACGCGGTTGTCCACGATAGCGTGCCCGTCGCGAACCGACCCGGTCGACCCCGGTTCCGTGCTCATCGGTCCAAGCTACCCGCTTCCCGTCTGCCATGCAACGCACGGCGGCCACCAGGGTGCTGGTGTCGGTGAGGGACGAACGTTGGTCTTGCGTCCGGTCAGGAGTTCAGCTATCTTGTCCACTGACTGTCGACTAGTTGCTGACAGAGGCGGAATTGGCTGGAGGCGGAGAGGGCTAAAAGTGCCGAACGCAATCGAATCCATTCGCGTCAAAGGCTTCCGGTCCCTTGCGGACGTGGAGATCAACGACCTGCCCCAGGGGGCGACTGTCCTGATCGGAGCCAACGGGTCGGGCAAGTCCAACCTCATGCGCTTACTCGAGATGATGAGCTGGATGGTCGATCTCCGGCGTCTGCGCGAGTACGTCGCCCTTCACGGCGGCGCCGACGACCAGCTGTTCGGAGGCCGCAAGACGACGCCGGGCATCAAGGCCCAGGTCGATGTCCGCACCGCTCGCGGTCGCGTCGAGTACCGCTTTGCGCTGGAATGCACCACTGGCGACCAGTTCGTCTTCGCGGAGGAAGCATACCGCGTCGCCAAGTCCGGCAAGTCGGCCGACCTATCGTGGGAACGGATCGACGACAGCGGCTATCGAGAAGCACGAGTCGCGGAGAGAACCAACGGCAGCGGCCCAGGACCCCAAGCCGCGCGCGCTCTCGTTGGACTGTTTCGGCGTTGCCCCATGTACCACTTCCACGATACATCGTTCGACTCGAGGACGAAGGTCAGCTGGGACGGCGCGGATTCCGGTCGTCTGCGTGGCGACGGAGCGAATCTCGCTCCGGTGCTGTCGCTGCTGGAGCGCGAGGACAAGCCGCGATTCAAGTTGATCTGCCGCTACATCGGTCTTGCGGTCCCGGTCTTCGACCGCTTCGAGATCGCGGAAGAATACGGCAAGGTACAGCTGCGGTGGAGGCACAAGGACATGGACAAGACGGTGGGAACTCATATGACTTCCGACGGCGTGCTGCGCCTCTTCGCGCTCGTGACGTTGCTGAACCTGCCGCCGAAGATGCTGCCCAGCGTGTTGCTCCTGGACAAACCGGAACTGGGACTGCATCCAGTGGCCATCACGCTGATCGGCGCCATGATCGACTCCGTCGCCATGGACCGGCAGGTGATCGTAGCCACCCAGTCGCCGCTGCTGGTGGACAACTTCCGCCTCGACGAGATCGTAGTGCTGGAGCTGGAGAACGGCCGAACGACGGCCCACAGAGTCGACGATGCCGAGTACCGTCAGTGGCTCGACGAATACTCGACCGGAGAACTCTGGCAGAAGAACGTGCTGGGCGGCCGACCGTGATCCGTCTCGCAAGGATACGGAATGACCGCACCTTGACGATGCTTAGCCCGGCGGAACTGGTCCGCAGGATACGCTTCGGAGCGGACTCGACGCTGGAGTTCAAGCGGGTGCTGACGGCGGGCCAGAAGGTAAGGAGCCCTGCTCGAAATGACGTGGCGGACGAACTCGCCGCCATGGCAAATGCCCGGGGTGGCTTGCTTGTGCTTGGTGTAGACGACAAGACTCGGGATGTCGTTGGTGTACCTCTTGATCGGCTGGAGGCGGTACAGTCATGGCTGCAGGAAATATGCAATGATGCCATTGAGCCTCCGATCACACCATTGATAACCGCGGTCGAGTTGCCGGGGGCGGATGGCAGCCTCGTCGCTGCAATCTGCGTGGAACTGGAGCGTGGGCTGTTTGTTCATCGGAGCCCCGGAGGGTTCTACACGCGCATTGGCAGTTCGAAGCGTCGGATGTCGTCCGAACTTCTTGGCAGGCTGTATCAGGCACGCAGCCAGAGCAGGATGGTCAGGTTCGACGAGTCGCCTGTTCCGGGGACCGGGGTCGACGCCTTGGATCCAGAGCTTGCAACGCGGTTCCTGCGGCCGATCGGAGACGAGGAGGACGATCCCGCCGCCATGACGAAGCTTGGCATCGTGGCCCACGAAACGGAGGCCGGGCAACGGCTGACTCTGGCCGGAGTCCTGTTGTGCACCGCCAAGCCTGTCCGCTGGTTGCGTCACGCCTACATTCAGGCGGTCAGCTACGTTGGAGAGCGGGAGGACGTCAACTATCAGGCCGACGCCAGGGATTTCGAGGGGCCAATCGACGAGCAAGTGCTTGAAGCGTGGCATTTCGTGAAGCGCAACATGCGATACTGGGCGACCAAGGGAACGGCACGCGTGGAGGTGCCGCAGTTCAGCGAAAGAGCGGTGTTCGAGGCGCTGGTGAACGCCGTCGCGCATCGCGACTACTCGATGGGCGGCGCCCGCATTCGGCTTCACATGTTCCGGGACCGGCTGGAGCTGTACGTGCCTGGCGAACTGGCCAACACGCTGACGCCCGACACGATGCACCTGCGTCAGTACAACCGCAACGAACTGATCGTGTCGTTGCTGGCGCGTCGTCGCGTCGATCCCGGCCTCGAGCTGGGGCGCCGATACATGATGGATCGCAGGGGCGACGGGGTGCCCATCATCCGCAGGGAGACCCGCAGGCTTTCGGGCCGCTTGCCCGAGTATGCGCTGATCGACGGCAACGAGCTTCGGCTCGTGATGTGGGCGTCGGACGAGGCTCGGGGTCAGCCCGCCCCAGCATAGCTTCCCCAGGGCGCTGCGCAGGACGTCGCTGATCTCTCCCAGGGCAGCGTCCCGCCCTACTAGCTCACCGCGGTCCGCGTCCGGCTTCGCCACCATTCGCCCGCGTCGTGGTGGATCGTGGCGAGGGCCGGGACGACCATCATGAGCACAACGGTGGCGAAGACGATCCCGAACCCCAGCGAGGCCGCCATCGGCACCAGGAACTGGGCCTGCAGGCTGCGCTCGAAGACGAGGGGCGCCACGCCCAGGAAGGTGGTCAGCGACGTCAGGAAGATGGGCCGGAAGCGGGCCTTCGCTCCCGCAACGATCGCCTCGCGACCCGGCATCCCCTCCTCGATCCGCTTGCCGATGAAGTCGATCATCACAAGGGCGTCGTTCACCACCACGCCTCCCAGTCCGACGATCCCCAGGAACGACAACATGCTCAGGTCCAGCCCCAGGAGCAGGTGGCCCAGCACGGCGCCGACGATCCCGAAGGGAATCGCCGACATGACGATCAGCGGCTTGGTGTAGGAGCGGAAGGGGATCGCCAGCAAGGCGTAGATCGCCAGCATCGCCATGACGAATCCGCGGCCCATGGCGCTGAAGGACTCGGCCTGTTCCTGCTGTTCGCCGCCGAACGCCCACGTCAAGCCCGGCTCCCGCTCCGCCAGCGCCGGCAGGACCGACTCCTCCAAGTGCGCCACGGCCTGGCCCGCGGTCGTCGTGCCGGGGTCCACCGAGGCCGTGACGGCCACGACTTGCCGGCCGTCCTTGCGGCGAATCGTCGCGGGCGAGCTGCCGAAGCGCAGGGCGGCGACGCGCCCCAGGGGCACTTCGGCCCCGGCGGGCGTGCGCACCAAGTGCTGCTCGACGGAGGCGACGGCGTCTCGCTCGTCCTCGGGCAGCCGCACGTAGACGCGCACCTCCTCTCGACCGCGCTGCACGCGGAGCGCCTCGCTCCCGAAGAACGCGGAGCGGACCTGGCGTGCCAACCCCTCCAGCGTGAGCCCCAGCGTCCGGGCCTCGGGCAGCAGCTCGATGCGGATCTCCTTGAAGCCGCGGTCCTGGTCGGTCCGGACGTCGTAGACGCCTTCCAGCGAGCGCAAGCCCTCCGCGACGGCGGCGCCCGCCCGCTCCAGCACCTGCGCGTCCGAGTGAGAGAGCTCGGCCTCGACGGCGGGTCCCAGGTTGATCAGCTCGGCGCTGAACGTCAGGCTCGTGGGTCCGGCGGCCCACAACGGCCCGGCCTCTTCGCGCCAGGCGTCCAGCACGGCGGCCCCGGACACGTCCCGCTCGTCCGCCGGCGGCAGCTTGAACTCCACGGTGGCGATGTTCGCTCGCGGCTCCTCGTCGGCGTTGCCGCGCAACGGAGTTTGTCGGCGCGCCTCCTGGCCCAAGATGAAGTTCACCCCGGCCACGACGGGCGGCGCGGCGGGCGGTCGGCCCTCCGACAGGCGCCGGGCGGCGCGGCGACCCGCGTCCTCCAGCGTCTGCGCCACCTCGGCGGTCCGCGCTCCCGTGGTGCCCTCGGGCATCTCCAGCCGGGCCCGCACAACGTCGGCTTCGCTCGACGGAAAGAACGCCACGCCGATGATCCCGGCGGGCGCGGCGGCCAAGCACAGCAAGACCATTCCCGCGCCCGTCGCGATCACCTGCAGGGGCCGGCCGGTGGCGATCCGCAACGCTCGGTCCAGCGGGCCCGCCACGAACCGCTTCGTGCCCCGGTCCACACGGGCGCGCGCCGCCGCCAGAAAGCGGGCTGCGGGGTTGCCGGCGGGCGGCGCGCCGGGGTCGGGCAGGTGCGAAAGGTGGCGGGGCAGCACCAAGAGGGACTCGACCAGCGAAAGCGCCAGCACGCTGATGACGATCACAGGAATGGCGCCCACCAGCTTGCCGACCGTGCCCGGCAGGAAGAGCAAGGGCGAGAACGCCGCGATCGAGGTCAGCACCGCAAAGATCACCGGCCCTTTGATGCGCTGCGTTCCCCGCACGGCGGCCGCCAGCCCGCCGACCCCCCTTTGCCGCTCGGCGTAGATGTTCTCGCCCACCACGATGGCGTCGTCCACCACGACTCCGACGGCCAAGATGAAGCCGAACATCGACAGCATGTTGATCGAGATGCCAAGGGCCAGCATGAGGGCGAACGTCCCCACGAAGGAGACGGCGATCCCCGCAGCGACCCAGGCAGCCAGTCGAAGCTCCAGAAACAGAGCGAGGGCGGCCATCACCAGGAGCAGGCCCAGGAAGGCGTTCTTGCGCAGGACGCCCAAGCGGTCGCGGAAGAGGTCGGCCGAGTTTTCCCACACCTCGATCTCGACGCCCGGCGGAAGGGAGGGCGTCAAGTGGCGCTCCAGGTGCTCTTCGACGGCCGCCGCCACCTCGAGCACCCGCTCGGAAGAGGTGCGGTACACGTCGACGAACGCCGCGCGCCGTCCCTCGTAGCGGCTCACCAGGTCGGCGTCCTGGAAGCCGTCCCGGACGACGGCGATCTCGCCCAGGCGAACCACGGTTCCGTCGGTCCGGCTCAAGACCACGATCTCCTCGAAGTCGTGCTGCCGGTAGTTCTGCCCGGTGGTGCGGATGCGCACCCGCTCCGCCTGCGTCTCGATGGCCCCGGCCGACAGGTCCAGCGATCCAGCCCGCACGGCGGCGGTCACGTCTTCCAGCGTCAAGCCCAGCGCCCGCAACCGGCGAAGGGGAACCTCGATCGAGATTTCGTAGGGGCGCACGCCGCGGGTCTCGACGTACGAAACCGCGGGGAGCGCCGCCAGCTCGTCTTCGGTGCGGTACGCCAGCTCCTTGAGCGCGCGTTCCGAGACGTCTCCGTGAAGGACCAGCTGCATCACGGTCTGGCGGTTGGTCGTCTCCACGACCTCGGGGCGCTCGGCGCGCGCCGGGAAGCTCTGGATGCGGTCCACCACGGCCTTGACGTCGTCCAGGACGCGACTTGCGTCCGCTCCGTCCTCCAGATCGGCGACGACGGAGCCCCTGCCCTCCGCCGCCGTGGACGAGAAGCCGTCGATCCCGTCCACGCCGCCGATCTGCTCTTCGATCTTCCGGACGATCGACTCCTCGACCTCTTCGGGCGTGGCGCCGGGGTACCGCACGGAAACCCGAATCTGGTCGGTGGAGAACTCGGGAAAGACCTCTTGCACCAGTCCGGTCATGGAGACCAGCCCGGCCGCCACGATGAAGAGCATGAGCAGGTTGGCGGCGACGCCGTGCCCGGCCATGAAGGCGACCGGACCACGCGCCGGAGGCGGTTGCGTCACGGCCTGCCGTCGGGAGGCGCCGCCCCGCGGGTTCGCACGATCATCCCTTCGGTGGCGAAGGAGATGCCGCCCACCACGACGGACTCGCCGGGGCGCAGGTCGCCGGCCACCAGCACCGAGTCCTCGGGACGTTGGAGCACGCGCACCGGCACGACCGCGACCGCGCTGTCGTCGCGGACCGCCCAGACTTCGTCGCCGGCGCGGAGGGCCGGACGGGGCAAGGCGAACCACGGCTCGGCCGCGCCGCCGTCAATGCGCGCGTCCACGAACTGGCCCACCAGGAGGGGCGGGCCGCCGCCGCGGAACGGACCAGGGACCCGGACGATCACGTGCACCGTCCGCGTGCGCTCGTCCAGGGCGGTCTCGGCCCTGTCCACGTAGCCGGCCCAGCTTCGACTGCCGTCGCCGAAGCGAGCGAAGACTCGGGCCGCCATGCGTCGGTCCCCGTCGCCGGCCCGCAGCTCCCAGAGTCCGGGCAGGAGCGAGGCGTCGGCGTCGGCCAGCGGCACCACCACCTCCACGGCGTCGGCGGCGTAGAGGCGCCCGACGGCTTGGCCGGGGGCCACGAACCGGCCCAGCGCGACCGACTCGCTTCTGACGATGCCCCCGAACGGCGCTCGGACCTCGGTGCGGGAGAGGGCCAGCTCCGCGTCGGCCAGGGCGGCGCTGTCCCGAGCGAGCGCGGCGCGGGCGGCCGCCAGCTGGGGCTCGCGCAGGGTCAGCGGGCTGGCCTCCTCGACCTCGGCCTCGTCCGCGCGGCGCCTGCGGAACCGCTCGTACTCGGAGCGCGCGATGCGGACTTCTTCCTGCGCCTGCAGAAGGGCCACCTGCTGGGCCGCCACGTTGGCGCGGGCCTGGCGGACCCGGTTTTGGTAGTCGGCGTCCTCGACGCGGAAGAGAACCTGTCCCCGGCGGACCCTGCCGCCGCTCTGGAACGCCGGGTCCACCCACACCACCTTGCCGGCCACTTGGGCGGCCACCTCGACCTCGGCCCGGGGGCGCACGGTGCCGGCGCCGTGGACCGGGATCGGCCCCGCCCCCGCCCGAGCCGGCGCGACGGAGACGTAGGGAACCCGGGACGGCGAGGGTGCGGCAGGAGGGTCGGGACGGAACAGCACCATCAAGACCGCGACCACCGCGAAGCCCAGGAAGACGGCGGCCGCCAGCAAGAGGTTGCGACCCCGGCTCACCACGCGCCCTCCCTCGGGCGGAGCTGGGCGCCCCCGCCCGTCGTGCCCGGCCCCGGGACCATGCGCGGCTCCGGGAAGCGGTCCGCCGCGGTCCATGCGCCTCCCAGCGCCCGGTGAACCGCCAGCCGGGCCAGCGCCAAGTCCCGCCCGGCCCCGGCAAGTTCGGACTCCACGCCCAGCAGGGTCCGATGGGCGTCCAACCATCCCGCGTAGCCGCCAACTCCCGAGGCGTATCGATCCGCCTGCAAGTCCGCGGACGCCTGCGCCTCCACCATCTGCGCGGCCAGGAAGTCGTGGCGCCGTTGTTCGTTCCGCAGCGCCGTCAGCGCGGATTCGGCCTCGTGAACCGCCGTGACGACGGCACGCCCGTAGGCGGCGGCCGCCTCCTCGAACCGGGCCTGGGCCAAGGCGACGTTGCTCCGCAGCCGCCCGCCCTGCAGCAGCGGCGCCGTCAAGTTGGCCAAGAGGTTGCGGAACCACTGGTCCACATCGAAGAGCCCCCCGGCGTCGGCGGACTGGACGCCGAGCGAACCGGAGAGCGACAACGACGGAAGCAGCTCGGCGCGACGTGCTCCGACCCGGTAGCGAGCAGCCTCGAGCCGTCGGTAGGCGGCGGCCACGTCCGGGCGCTGCTGCAGCAGCTGGGCGGGCGTGCCGGCGTGGACCGGAAGAGGCGGCGCAGCGGCGCCGGGGAGCGCAGGCGCGCCCGAGTCCGGGAAGACCGCGGCCAAGTCCTTGCGGTAGCGCCCCAAGAGGACGGCCAAGCGCCCCTCGGAGACGGCGAGGGCCTTCTCCACGGCGGACAGCGCAGCTTGGGCGGCGCGCCGGTCCCGCCGGAGCTGGTACACTTCGAGCGAGGTGGCCAAGCCCCGGTCGTAGCGGGTCTCCGCAAGCGCTTCCCGCTCCGCCAGGACCTCCGACGTTTCGCGAGCCAGGGCGGTCTGCCGCCGGAGCGCCGCGATCTCGAAGTAGGCCGTGATCGTCTCCGCCAGCACGCCGATGCGAGCGGTCTCGAAGTCGGCTTCCGTCGCCAGGTGGTCGCTCCCCGCGGCCCTGGCGTTGTTGCGCGCCCGGCCCCAGAAGTCGATCTCGTAGGAGAAGTCGACGCCCACCGACCACGTGCTGAAGGCGAAGCGGTCCAGGGCCGGCGTCGCAGAGGCCGAGTCTCCTCCCGTTCGGCCCAGCGCAAGCGCTCGGATCCGGCTTCCCAGCCCGGTGTTGGCCGGGGCGTTCTGGTCGCTGGTGCCGGCCGACAGCTGAACGGCGGGCAGCAGCGCCGCGCGGGCGACCCCGGCCTGGGCCCGGGCTTGCCGCACCCGGGCCACGGCGGCGGCCAAGTCGAAGTTGGACGCCAGGGCGGTGTCGACCACGGCGTCCAGCACCGGGTCCCGGAACGCCGTCCACCACTCCAGCGGCACGTGGGCAAGCGGCGCGCGGGCGGCGAGTTCGGCAGGCGCAAGCTCTGCTCCGGCGTCGCCTGCTTCAAAGGCCGCGGGCAGCGAGGCCGCGGGCGCCGGCACCTCGGGCTTCGGCGCAAAGGAGCATGCGGCCAGCGCCAGCACCGCAAGCGCCGTCGGCGGGAACGCCGGGCTGGGAAAGGCGACTTCTTGCGGCATATTCCTCTAGGCCGACGCCGGCCGGGCCGGGGCGCGAGCCGTCCGCGCGGCCCCTGCCGCCAGCTCCTGCATGTCGCTCCCCGCCGGGGTCTGGAAGACCCGCAGGGCGAAGTCCGGCAACACTGCGATCAGGTGGTCGAAGATGTCGCCTTGCAGGGACTCGTAGCTGGCCCATGCCGTGTCGGCGGCGAAGCAGTACACCTCGATTGCCACGCCCTGGGGTCCCGGAGCCAGCTGCCGCACGAGGAGCGTCATCTCGTCGTGGATGCCGGGGTGCGTCTCCAGGTAGCGCAGCACATAGGCGCGGAAGGTTCCCAGGTTGGTGAGTCGGCGGAGTTCGGGCCGGGTTTCCGAGCGAACCGCTTCCGCCTCCGGTTTCCCGGCAACGGCCTCGGCGACGGCCGACCTTGCCGCGTCGGTCTTGGCGGCGTTGTGGCGGCCGATCTCGTCGCGCTTGCGCCGCATGTAGTCCCGCAACCCCTCTCGCCTGGACAGCGCCTGCACCTCTTCGTCGGTCAGGAAACGCACAGAGTTCATGTCGATGCTCAAGGAGCGCTTGATCCTCCGACCGCCCGACTCCGACATCCCCCGCCAGTTCTTGAAGGACTCGCTGATGAACTTGTGCGTCGGAATCGTGGAAATGGTCTTGTCCCAGTTCTGGACCTTGACCGTGTGCAGGGCGATGTCGATCACGTCGCCGTCGGCGTTGGCCTGGGGCATCGACACCCAGTCGCCGATCCGAATCATGTCGTTGGACATGATCTGGACGCTGGCGACCAGCGACAGGATCGTGTCCTTGAAGACGAGCATCAGCACCGCCGCCAAGGCCCCCAGCCCCGAGAGGAAGACCAGGGGCGAACGGTTCAGGAGCACCGCTGCCGCCACGATCCCCGCCGCGATGTACGCAAGCAGGCTGAGCACCTGCAGATAGCCCTTGACCGGCCGGGACTTGGCGTCGGCGTAGGATTGGTTGTAGATGTCGTTGACGGCGTCCAGGAACCCCTTGAACGCCCGCGCCAGCGCAACCACCACGTACGCCGCCGACACCCGTCGCGCGAGCGTCCACAGCGCCGCCGCCGCGCCCTCGGCGGGAACCAGCCCCACGTCCGGCAAGGTCAGGGCGGGACCGATCCCGTAGTAGACGATCAGCGCCGGCGCCACGCGGGCGACCCGCGTGAAGACCCGTCGCTCGATCAGCCGGTCGTCCCACGTGGACCGGGTGCGCTCGGCAATGCGTCGGGCGGCGCCGTTCATGAGCCGGGCCGCCGTTCGGCCGGCGATCCACGCGATCAGGGCCAGGCCGGCGAGGGCGCCCATCGCCCAAGGCCAGTTCTCGGGAACGGCGGGAATCTGAAGCATGGCGGCCGCCCTTCGCTAGCGGGACTCGCCCAGCTCTTCGGCCAGAAGGTCCAGCGCCAAGTCGACGATCTCGACCAAGTGGGGGTGCGCCCGGTTGCCGTTGGTGAGGAGCGCGACGCCGAAGCCCCGAGTCCTGTTGCCGGAAGCGAACGCGGTGTAGCCCGGCACGCTCCCGGAGTGGGCGAAGAAGCGCTCGCCGGCGCGCTCGGACACCCACCAGGTGAGGCCGTACCCCGGGTTGTCGTGGCCCCATCCGCCGCCCATCGGCTCGCCCGCGAACTGCTCGTACTGGAGCGTGTGCATCTCGTCCAAGGTCTCCGGCTCCAGCAGCCTGCCGTCGCCCCAGGCCCCGTCGCCCAAGTTGAAGCGGACCCAGGCGGCTTGGTCGTGGACGGTTCCGTAGACGATTCCCGCCGGCCAGACGTTGGCCTTCAGCCGAACCGCGGGCGCGTTGCGGCCGGTGTCTTCGTCGGGCACGTAGGGGAAGGCCAGGCGCTCGGCCATTGCGGGCGTCGGGTCGAAGGCGGTGGAGGTCATGCCCAGCGGTCCCCACACGCTGTCGCGGACGTACTCCTTGTAGGGCCTGCCCGAGAACTTCTCGACCAAGCGCCCGACCAGCGAGTAGGCCATGTTGGAGTAGACCACGCCCTCCAGCGGAGGCGACTCCACCCGCAGGGAGTCTCGCAGGTAGGCGTCCAGCGAGAGGGGCGACGTGTCTCCCCACACCGCGTGGGGGCCGAAGTCCACGGGCATCCCGGAGGTGTGGGTCAGAAGGTGGCGGAAACGGACGGGATCGTTCGGATCCTCGCCGCGAACGACCAGGTCTTCCAGGTGGTCGCGCACCGGGTCGTCCAGGCCGAACTTGCCCTGCTCCATCTGCTGCAGGAGGGCGACGGTGGACTGGGCCTTGAAGGTGGAGCCGATCAGGTAGACGGTCTGGGTGGTGGCCGGCGTGCGCGCCCACAGGTTCGACTGGCCGAAGGCGGCGCTCCAGAGCTCGCCCTGGCGGTCCGTGAGGGCCACGGCCACCGACGGGATGCGGCCCTCCACCATGGCGCGGCGTATCTCGGGGGCAAGGCGGGCGGCCACGGCCTGGACCCCGGCTTGGGGCGCCGGGGCCCCCTGGCCTGCGAGGGCTGCGTCTGCGGACGCTGCCGGGGCCGCCAGCGACGAGGCGGCCAGGGCGACGGAGAGAGTCGATCGGCCCCGCGGAGCAAGGGCAGGCCAACTGAAGCGAAGCATGGGAACCCTCGTTCCGGGGCAAGGTGGCGACGGACCGGCGGAAAGGCGGCGGACCACGTTGCGACAATCGAACGCCAGTTGCCTCCGGTCAAGGGGACAGGACGTCTCTTCGCCGGCGCGCCTCTTGCAGGTTCTTGCTGGCGGAGGCGTCGGCAATCGGAACCGGAGGGAGGCAGCCGAGGCTGCGCCGAGGGTTGCGCGTCGGCCCGGCAGTCGGTTTAGTAGTGTCGTGGGAATCGACGCCGACACTGCTCATCGCCTCATCATCACGCGAACACGCCGAGCCGCCCGTGATCAAGCCCGCCTTCCCGCCGCCCGGCCGACGCCCGCCCGTCGTCTCCGACCGGATGCGGATCAGCGTCGAGCCCGCGTACTCCCACGGCCACTCCGCGCCACCGGACCGCCACGTGTTCGCCTACTTCGTGCGGATCGAGAACGTGGGCAATCAGCCCGCCCAGCTCTACTGGCGCCACTGGAAGATCCACGACCCGGTGGCCGGCGACCAGGAAGTGGAGGGCGAAGGCGTGGTGGGCGAGTCCCCCATGCTGGAGCCCGGCGACGTGCACGAGTACTGCAGCTACTGCATTCTGGAGAGCCGCAACGGCCACATGGAAGGGTTCTACCACTTCCGAGAGAGGGACGGAACGGCGTTTCGCGCCGAGATCCCCCGGTTCTTCCTGCAGGTTCCCCTGGGCGCCGGGGGACCTGTGGCCTGATCCGGCCGGGCTCGTCCGACGGCGCCGGCGCCGGCCTCAGCGAATGCGTCGGTAGATTGCGTGGCTCACGCTCTCGGTGCCGTCCGCCAGCGTGCGCCGGTACTCGTTGTCGATCGTGTTCCCGTCCTCCGAGAGCACGTTGACGATGACTTGGCCGACCTCGCCGTTGCGCCGGTTCAGGATCCGGTTGGTGCGCTCGTCCACCACTTCCACCGCACTCTCGGCGTTCTCCTGGCCCGCGACCGGACGGAAGACGCCGTCGAAGAGCGTCGTGTAGCTCCACTCCGACTCCTCGCCCTCGGCGTTGGTGGTGGCCACCGTGATCTTCATGCCGCCGTCGCCCCAGGGCTCGTAGGTCATGACGTTCTTGTACGGCGGCGGCCGGTCGGATTCCAGCTGCCAGACGCCGAAGCGGGGGTTCGAAGCGGCCTCGGCGTCGGCCCCGGCGCCAGCGGGCGTCTCCAGGGCGTCGGATTCGAGGGCCGGCTCCTCGCCGCCGTCCGACGGGCCGCAGGCGACGGACGCGAGGGCGAACGAGGCGAAGGCGAAGAGGGAAGCGACGGGGTTGCGACGGCTGGAAACGTTCATCATGGCTGACCGGCGGTTCGGGGACCTTTGGGGCATGGGGGATCGGCAGTGGTATGCCGCCGCCCATCGAACGGAGCATTCTACGCCTCCCAATATAGTGTGCGCGTCAGTCGTCGGCTTCGGCGGTTCCGCTACGCCCACGTGCTGGCCGGCACTTGTCCCGACTATTTGGCCGGCACTATGAAGAATGGTCGCGACTTCGCTACCCGCCCTTCCGTCAGGAGGTCCTGGAATGACGCGCTTCAATCGGAGAAACGGACGGGCGGCACTCGGGACCCGGCGGATTCCGGCCTCTCGCAGGCTGTTCGCCGTGCCGGCCGTCGTCGCGACCGTCCTCTGGGCGGCGTCGCCCGGCACCGCGACGCAGGAAGCCCCCGACGCGACGGTCCTGGAACCGTGCCGGGCACGCTGCGGCATCGCCCTCGTGCCCGACGGCGAAGACTCGGGCGACGGGATGATCGAGACGACGAGGGCAGCGTCGTGGAAGGACGCCTCCGGCCGCCTCTACGTGGTTGGCGTTCCGGCCACTCATCTTCTGGTGTTCGGTCCCGACGGAAGCTTCCTGGGGCGAGTCGGTCGCGAAGGAGACGGCCCTGGAGAGTTCAGGGACGTGAGTTCCGTCGTACTGATCGACGACGGCGTCTTCTCTGTCCTGGATATGCGCACGGGGCGCATCCAAACCTTCGACTGGACCGGGAAGCTGCTACGGGGGGTCCAACCCCAGAACTGGAGTCCAAGGGGCGTCTACACAGTCCACGTCGACGGCGCCTTGGCCGTCCATGTCGCCGACATCCGATCGCCGGCTCAGGTGGGCTATCCGCTGCATTTGGTCGATCTCGACAGCGGCACGATCCTCGAGTCCTTCGGCTCCCTGACGGGAGAGCTTCCCTTGGGAGGCCACCTCGAGCAGCGCACGATAGCCCCCGGGCCGGGACGCGCGGTCTGGACGGTCCGCCACTACACCGCTTACGAGATTGAACTGTGGGAGCCGAACACCTTGCTCCGCACCTTGCGGCGCGACGCCGAGTGGTTCCCGCCCGTTTCTATCGACCAAGTGGGTGGTCACGACGACCGGCCGAGTCCGACCGTAGGCGAGATCGCGGCCGACGATTCGCTGCTCTGGGTCCTGGTCTACACGGCGGATGACCGGTGGGCGGAGGCAAACGGGTTCCAGAACCCCGACCTGCGTTACGACACGACGGTCGAGGTCATCGACTGGCGTCGCGGACGGATCGTCGCCAGCCAACGCTTCGACGACTACTACCTGGCTTGGCCGGAGCCGGGCCTGACCGGCAGGGTGGCCGTCAAGCCGGACGGCTCCGTGCGCTATGTGACTTATCGGGTCGAATTGGAGCGCGTGCGGCCGCGGCCGCGCCGGCCGAGATTGCTGCCCGGTCGAACGCCTTTCCACATCCAGGAGGTCCTGGAATGACGCGCTTCAATCGGAGAAACGGACGGGCGGCACTCGGGACCTGGCGGCGTCCGGCCTCTCGCAGGCTTTTCGCCCTGCCGGCCGTCGTCGCGACCGGCATCTGGGCGGCGTCCCCCGGCGTTGCGACGCAGGAAGCCCCCGACGCGACGGTCCTGGAACCGTGCCGGGCACGCTGCGGCATCGCCCTCGTGCCCGACGGCGAGTACGGCGAAGACTCGGGCGACGGGATGATCGAGACGACGATGGCAAGATCGTGGAAGGACGCCTCCGGACGCCTCTATCTGGTGGGCATGTCGTCCAACCACATTCTGGTGTTCGGTCCCGACGGGAGCTTCCTGGGACGAGTCGGCCGCGAAGGAGCCGGCCCCGGAGAGTTCGAGATCCTGGGCTCCTTGGCGTTGATCGAAGACGGCATCTTCTCCGTCACGGACCAGGGGCTGGGACGCATCCAGACCTTCGACTGGACCGGGAAGCTGCTGCGGGGAGTCCAGCCCCAAGGTTGGCAACCGATCGGGAGCTATACGGTCCACGTCGGCGGCTCCTTGGCCGTCCACGCCGCCGACATCCGGTCGCCTGCTCAGGTGGGATACCCGCTGCACTTGATCGATCTCGACAAAGGCACGGTCGTCGAGTCCTTCGGGTCCCTGACCGGCGAACTTCCCTTGGGAGGCCACGTCGAGCCGCGCACAATCGCTCCCGGACCTGGGCGCGCGGTCTGGGCGGCCCGTCACTTCACTGCCTACGAGTTCGAGCTCTGGGAGCCGAACACGTTGCTTCGCACCTTGCGCCGCGACGCCGAGTGGTTCCCGTCCATATCGATCGACGAAGTGGGCGCTCACGGCCGAAGACCGACCCCTACCGTCGGCCAGATCGCGGCCGACGACTCGCTGCTCTGGGCGGTCGTCTTCACGGCGGGCGACCGATGGGCAGAGGCGGACGAGCACCGGGACCCCGACCTGCGTTACGACACGACGGTCGAGGTCATCGACTGGCGGCGCGGGCGGATCGTGGCCAGCCAACGCTTCAACGGCTTCTACGGCGGCTGGCCAGAGCCGGGACTGACCGGCCGGGTGGTCGTCAAGCCGGACGGCTCCGTGCGCTACGTGACTTATCGGGTCGAGCTGGAGCGCCACGGTCGTTGAGGCCCCGACCTCGGACGGTCGGCCGGAAACCGCTTGTCCTGGAGCGGCGTAAGGGAGGCTCGTCGTGGCCGCTGCCACCGGCCCCCCGCTCCAAACTCCGCTGACGGGCGAGGCGTCATGTCCCGGCTCTCTTCTCGCGACACCCCCGCCTGCCCCGCCCGCGCTCCCGCGACCGCCCCTTCGGCGCTGGTCGCGCTTGCGGCGGCGATCCTGCTCGTCGCCGCGACCGCGCTCGCCGGCCCGACGTCGGCCCAGGACGAGGACCGCATCTGGGGCCGCGTCGTGACCGTTTCCGGCGACCGCTACGAAGGATTCCTCCAGTGGCGCGGGCGCGAGGCCAACGACGCCGCGAGCTGGGTCGACTTCTTCGAAGGAAGGGCGGCGGCGATCTCCCAGCACTACGAGGACTGGCTGGCAGCGACGGAGACGAGCCGGCCCGTTCGGACGATCGAGGCGCGGGGCTGGCGGGTCTCGTGGAACGAGGAGCACCCGGACTTCCCTTTTCGGGCTCCCACGCCGATCCGCTTCGGGCGGCTGGCGTCCGTGACGGTCCTGGAAGACGGCGGCGTCGCCCTGGAGCTGCGCCCCGACGGCGGCGACTCGGAAGTGCGCGCCAACGCCGACGAGCACGATCTGTCGGGCGCGCGCCGGGGGCGTTCGGGCGTTCGGGCGCCTCCTTCGCCGCGAGGAGAGACGCTGGGGGTCGCCAGGCCGCACCGGAACCGCTTGGCTCTCGTCGTGGAGGAGCCCGGGGGCGACCGCCGCCGCTTGGCGTGGGGCGAGATCGAGCGCGTGGAGTTCGCCGCTCCTCCGACGGGGGCGCGGCCCGAGGCGTCGCGCCTCCACGGCACCGTCGAGGACCGCTTCGGGCGCGCCTTCACTGGCTACGTGGCGTGGGACTCGGACGAGGTGCTGGGGGACGAGGTGCTGGACGGGCGGGACCAGGACGGAAAGAACCGGGACATCGCCTTCGCGGAGATCGCGTCGATCGAGCGAAGCCTGGGCGGGGCGCGAGTGGTCCTGAAGTCGGGCGAAGCGCTGGAGATGCACGGGACCAACGACGTGGACGACGGGAACCGAGGGGTGCGGGTCTTCGATCCCTCGATCGGGATGGTCGAGGTCGAGTGGGACGAGTTCGGCGTTCTGCGCCTCCACCCTCCCGCCGACGGCCACGCGGAGTACGGTTCGTTTCCGGGGAGCCGGGCGCTGGTCGGCACGATCGCCACCCAGGACGGCGAGAAGATCGCGGGGCGGATCCGTTGGGACGGGGAGCACGAGTGGTCGTGGGAGGTGTTCGAGGGGCGGTCCGACGAGGTCAAGTTCGCCATCGAGTTCGGACGGATCGAGCGGATCGAGCGGATCGAGCGGGGCGAGCAGGGCCAAGAGGCAGGCGCCCGCGTGACCCTCGTGGACGGACGGAGCTTCCGGATGTCCGAATCGCCGGACCTGGAGGAAGGCCGAGGGATCTTCGTGTTCCCCGACAGCGACCCGAGCACGCCGTGGCGCTACGTCTCGTGGGAGGAGTTCCGGGAAGCGCGCTTCTGGGGCGCGGCCGAAGAGGGGAACGGCTCGTGAGGGCGCCGGGGGCGGCGTTGCGGCTGGCCTTGGCGGCGGGGGCGGCGCTCACCCCGTCGGTCGCGCACGTCGGCGCAGACGCCCAGCTCCCCCGGGGCCGGTACGCCGCCGACACCTTCCTGGACCCCGTGGCCCGGGACCTCTACGTGGCGGCGGTGGACCGCTGGAGCACGCTGGACGAGTCGGTCCTGCGCTACACGGCCCGGATCGAGCAGCGGGTGGCGGCGGCGATCCGCACCCCGCTGAAGGATCGGGTCGTCTACCGCAACGAGACCGCCGTGCGGGCGTTCTGGGACCGGGACCACGATCCCGTCGTCCAGGTGCTGGGCACGAGCTCGAGCTATCCGGGCCGCGACATCGCCGTCCGCGAGGGCGACCTGGACTGGCTGGACGACCTTCCCTTCGACGAGCCCTTTCAGCCGGGCGGCGACCGACTGCTCTTCGGGCTGGCCGACCCCGACGAGGAGTACATGCGCGTCGACGTGGACGACCGGGGCAGCTACGAATCCGGCGACGCCTTCTGGTTCGCCCACCCCCTGGCCGACGACGCGGACGCCTTCTACCGCTTCCGGAGCGGCGACACGCTGACGGTCCGCTTCCCGGACGGCCGGCGGCTGGAAGCCGTGGAGCTGATAGTCCTGCCGCGGGAGGCCGACTCCCACCGGATCACGGGCGCCCTCTGGATCGAGCCCGGTTCCGGCGCGCTGGTGCGGGCGGTCTACCGGCTCAGTCGCGAGTTCGACGCGATGCGGGACGTGCCCGAGCTCCAGACCGAGGAAGCGCGCGACGCCGTCCGATGGGTGCCGGGGCTCTTCAAGCCGTGGACCTTCGACCTGAAGATGATCGCGGTGGACTACGGCCTGTGGGACTTCAAGGTGTGGCTGCCCCGGAGCATGAGGGTCGAGGGCGAGGCCGCCGCGGGGATCATCAAGGTGCCCGTGTCGATGGACGTGTCGTACCAGATCGAGGCGGTCGCGACGGAGGACGAGCGGGCCAGCGAGGACCAGGCAGCCGGCGAGGACCAGGCGGCCCGCGAGGACCAGGCGGCCCGCGAGGACCAGGCGGCCCGCGAGGACCAGGTGGCCCGCGAGGACCAGGCGGCCCGCGAGTCAGCTGCCGACCCGACGACCGCGGGCGCGTCGGCGCCGGGAGCTGGACACGGCGCCCCGCAGGAAGTCCACTTCGAGACGCGGGCCGAAGCGATGGCGTTCCTCGCGAGCCTCCTCTCCGAAGGCGACGTGCCCTACGAGCTCATGGACGAGTCGGAGGGACCCGCGCAGACCCGGGAGGCTCTCCTCATCGTGCCCGAGGAGCGCAGCCGCGTGGCCGACTCTCCTCACTTGCCGCCGCCGATCTGGGAAGAAGCGGCGGGGTTCCCGTCGGACAGCGAGCTGGAGGCGTACGTCAAGAGCTTGGCCAGGCTGCCCGCCCCTCCCCTCCTGACCGACCGCGTCCGCTACGAGCTGGGGCCGTTCCGCTACAACCGGGTCGAGGGGCCGGCTGGAGGAGGCAGCATCGAGGCCGGCCTGGGCCGCCGATACGCGCTTCGGGCCACGGGCGTCCTGGGACTGGCCAACCTTCGTCCCGACGTGCGGATCGAGCTGGAGCGCTCCACCGTGCTCCGCCGCCTCTCGCTGGAACTCTTCCACGAGCTGCGGGCGACGGACGGGCAGGGGTCGTACTTCGGCCCCGGCGCCTCGGCCAGCGCGTTCTTCCTGGGCAACGACTGGGGCGACTACTACCGGGCCACCGGGGCGAGCTTCGCGTGGCGGCCTCCCGCCGTGGCCCGGGAGTCGTACGAGCTGCGGCTCTTCGGCGAGCGCCAGACCGCCGTGCGGAGCCACACCAACTTCGCGCTCTTCAAGGCGTTCAGCGACGGCTGGTCCTTCCGGCCCAACCCGGCGGCCGACGAGGTCGCGGAGGCCGGCGTCGAGGTGCGGGCGGCGCCGTGGTGGGGGGCCGATCCGACCGCCGCCCAGTTCGGCGTGGACTTGGGTGCGCGGGCGGCGGTGTGGCGGCCCCTGGGCGACGGAGAGGAAGGGTCCCGGTACTTGGAGGCCGGCGCCGTTGCGAGGGCCGCCGTTCCGCTTTCGGGCGGGGAGTGGAGCGCGTGGCGGCTGGGGGTCGAGGCCGCCGCGGGCAACGTGTGGGGGAGGGCTCCGGTGCAGCGCGCGTGGTACCTGGGCGGACCCGCCACGCTCCGGGGGTTCCAGCCGGCGGCCGCCTCGGGAGCGACCTTCGGGCGGGGGCGGCTGGAAGTTGCGCGCACCTACCACGCCGTCGGGGCCAGCCTCTTCGGCGACGCCGGGTGGGCGGGCGACGCGGGAGAGTTCGAGGCGAGCCAGGCGCTCTACGGCGTGGGGCTGGGAGTCACGGTCCTCGACGGGCTCCTCCGCTTCGACTTGGCGCGAGGGCTGAACGGCCCGGACCCGGGCTTCTCGTTCCACGTCCACGTGGACGCGATCCTGTAGCCGCGGGTCCGGCTGCTCGCGAGACCAACCCGGCTACCCGCGAGACCAGTCCGGCTACTCGCGAGACCAGTCCGGCTTACCGCGAGACCAGGAAGGTCGCCTTTGCGATGAGCTGGCGGCGGCGGTACTCGCCCGGCGCTCCCGACTCTCGCTGAAGCTGGTCGTACGCCAGGTACACGTCGCTCCCGGCCCGGTAGGTCCAGCGGAAGCGGGCGCTGGCACCGAACTGGTCGGTCAACGAGTTGTACTGGGCCACCGACCTGAAGCTCACGGCGGGCGAGATCGCGAAGTCGATCCGCAGCGACGCCAAGTCCACGTCGAAGTCGCCGGCGGGGAGCGAGACCCAGTTGCGGGACCAGCGGGCCTCGGCGGCGAGCTGGCTGGTGAGCCGTCCGCCCACGCTGGCGCTGGCGTCGGTGCGCGTCCCGCCGAAGAACGTCTGCGGCGAGTAGACCATCCCGTAGTACACGCGGCGCGCCGGGTTGCTGTCGAAGGAGAAGCGCCACTCGCCAAAGTGGTAGTCCCCTGCCCCGATCTCGACGCCGCCCAGGGCGAAGGGAACGTCGAGCCGCTCGAAGTGGTCGTTGTACCAGACGTTGAAGTAGGCACCGTTGTCGAAGCGCGTGCCCACCATGTAGTGCCAGCGGCGGGAGAGGAGGCGGCCGCTCCGGTCCGTCGTGTGCGTGAAGTTGACCATCGGCGACAGCACGCGGAGGCCCCAGCGGCCGGGCCGGGGGTTGCGCTCCAGGTGGAGCTTGGTGGTGCGGATGCCGCGTCGGGGCAGGAATCCGGTCTCGGGGTTGAAGTCGTCGCCGAAGCCGGCGTACTCGCCGTAGACCCGCCAGCGGTCGTCCAGCCAGGTCGCGTTGAGGTAGCTGCCGGCGTCGTCGCCCTCCAGCCCCGGCGTCTCGGTCTTCGCCATGAACCCCACCACCGTGAACGCCGGGTGCGGCGCCAGCGTCATGTCCACCGCGTAGGTGCGGTTGAAGCGGGCGCCGTCGGTCTCGGCGCGGTTGACGAACAGCCCGCCGATCCGGGAGCGCGAGAGGAAGTTCCGGCCGTAGCGCGCCGCCAGGAAGTTCTCGCCGGAGCGGCCGTGGGCGCGGCCGGTCTGCACGTCCATGATCGCGATGTCGTGCCGTCCCGCCTTCCCCGTCAGTCGAGCGCCGCCCAGGATCGGGACGCTCTCGCCGGCGTCGGTGATGCCGATCCGGCGGCTGAAGAACAGGTCGACCAGGCGGTTGAAGGGAGTGACGGAGCCCACGTTGAACTGGCCCGAGTTCTCCAGGAAGAAATCCCGCTTCTCGGGGTAGAAGAGTGGGAAGCGGGTCAGGTTGACCTGTTCGTCGTCCACTTCCGCCTGGGCGAAGTCGGTGTTGACGGTCACGTCCAAGTTGAGGCCCGGCGTGATTCCGTACTTGAGATCGAGTCCCACGTCAGGCTCGAACGAGCTGCGGGTCGCGCCCCCTTCCAGCAAGCGGCTGCCCCCGCCGGTCGCGAACGGAGTGATCCGCAGGTCCAGTCCTCGGTTCAGGCCGGTCATCCCGTCCAGGCTGCCGGCCAAGCTGACGCGGGAGATTCCGTAGGCCTTCGGCACCGGCGCCCAGAAGGACTGCTCGTTCTTGCGCCCGACGTTGCGCATGACGTTGAAGCCCCAGCTCTGGGTGTCGGCGTCGGGAAAGCGAAGGGTGACCAAGGGAATGGCGATCTCGGCCACCCAGCCGTCGGCGCCGACCCGAGCCGCCACGTGCCACACTCCGTCCCAGTCCCGGTTGATGTTGGACGTGGCCATTCCGATGCGCGCGCCCTCGCCTTCGTTGAAGACCTGCTGGTCCAGCTTCGCGCCCAGCGGGTTGGTCGCGAACATGTACGCCGAGCGCGCGTCCTTGAAGGTGTCCAGCACGATCTGGACGTTGTCCTCCTCCAGGATGCGCTCCGAGTCCCGCCGCATCTCGGTGGCGGTGAGGGCGTCGCCGGACCCGTCGTAGGCGGTCACGCCCAAGTAGAGGGTCTCGGCGTCGTAGAGGACCCGCACCTCGGTGCCCTCGCTGGCGGGCGCTCCCTCGTCGGGCTCCTGCTGCACGAACGCCGCCGCCAGCCCGGCGGCGCGCCATGCGGCCTCGTCCAGCACGCCGTCCAGGCTCGGCGGCTCGGCGGCGGGCGACGCGTCCACCTTGTGCAGGCTCCAGTTCGACTGGGCGCGGGCGGCGGTCGGCCCCGCCAGGAGAGCGGCGGCCAACGCCACGGCGACCGGCACGGCCGGCGCCGCCACCGCCGACCCGCTTCGTGGATTGGGCACGTTCGCGAACTCTTGCTGGTTGTCCAGGGCGCGTGGCGTGGTCGTGCCGACGCCGCTGGGCGCGCGCCCGGGAGACGTCGGGGCGCCGCTTGACGGCCGGCGGCTCGGGAAGCTAGAAAGCTAGCGCGCCATCGAAACGCGGAAGCACCTTCGGAGAGGAGAGAGAGCCATGCGGATCGCCCTGCGACTTGCGGTCGCGTCGACCACCCTCGCAGCCGTCGGGGCCGGGGCGGAGCGCGCCCGCGGGCAACCGGCGGTCGCCGAGCCCTTCAAGGTGGGCACCTTCGAGATCGACGGCGCGCCGCGGGTCGGGCTCGTGCTCCGCGACGCGCTCGTGGTGGAGATCGGCGAGGCGAATCGGGCGCTGGAGCGCAGCCCGGCGTATCCGGCGTTCCCCGCGCCCGCCGACATGCTCGACCTGATCGGCCGCTACGAGTACGGCGTCCAGCGGCGTCTCTACGAGATCGTGAACCACTTGGCAGCCAACGAGATGCTGGCCGAGGGGGCGCGGCCCGGGTTCGTCCACGCGGTGGAGGACGTGCGGACGCTGCCGCCGATCATGTACCCGGGCAAGATCCTCAACGCGGCGGTCAACTTCTACAGCCACGTGGAGGAGACCGGCACGCCCGAGGAGCGGACCGAGGCGCGCCGCCAGCGTCGGGAGAACCGGGGCGTGCCCTACCTCTTCCTGAAGCCCAGCCGGGGCGCGGTGATCGGCAATGGGGACTCGGTGGTGATCCCCTGGGGGCGCGACCGCACCGACTGGGAAGTGGAGCTGGGCGCGGTGATCGGGCGGGCCGCCAAGTACGTCTCGGCCGACGACGCCGAGGCCCACGTCTTCGGCTACACCGTGACGCTCGACATCTCGGACCGGGGCGGGCGTCCCCCCGGCGGCAACCCCCTGCGCTCCGACTGGTTCGTCGGCAAGGGCCACGACACCTTCGCGCCCATGGGACCTTGGATCGTGCCCAAGGAGTTCTACGGCGACCCCATGGAGAACCTGCGCCAGACCCTGAGCGTGGGCGGCGAGCAGATGCAGGAGGCCCGCGCCGGCGACATGATCCACACCCTGTGGGAGCTGATCGAGTACGGCTCGTCGATCATCACGCTCTTCCCCGGCGACGTGATCAACAACGGGACTTCCGGCGGCGTCGGCATGGGCACGGCGGTGCGGGGCGAGCAGCGGTTCCTCCAGCCCGGCGACGTGATCGAGGCGACGATCGACGGGATCGGCACGTTGCGGATGCCGGTGGCGGCGGAAGAGGAGCCGTCGGGCGGCACAGGGGCGCGCCTGCCCCCGGTCCGCTCGTACCGGAGGAACTGATTGCGCGTCCGTGGAGGCGCTTCGGGACCGCAGACGCCGGGCCGGCGGCGAAGGCGGCGCGCCGCTCCGAGTGCCGGGGGCGGGATTCGAACCCGCATGGGGATTGCCCCGGGGGATTTTAAGTCCCCTGTGTATACCGATTTCACCACCCCGGCGGGGCGGGCAGCGGCCGGCGGCCCGGCCGTTGCCGCGAACCTCGCCACATTATAGCCGGACAGCGGGCGGATGGCCCAAGTCGACGACGCCGTGATCGGCCAGATGGTCGAGGCCATCGTGAACGAGGTGGACCCGGAGAAGGTCGTCCTCTTCGGTTCTCGGGGCCGTCGGGCCGCCACCGAGCGCTCGGACGTGGACCTGCTCGTCATCGAAGCCGAGCCGTTCGGCCCGGAGCGCAGCCGGCACAGCGAGCTCGTCAGGCTCTACGGCGCCCTCTCCGCCTTCGTCGTCCCGGCGGACGTTCTGGTCTACTCCCTCGCCGACGTGGAGTACTGGCGCGACTCCCTGAACCACGTCCTGGCGCGCGCGCTCCGGGAAGGCAGGGTCGTGTATGAGCGACCCTAAGTGCGCCGGAATGCTGCTCCGCGCCGCCGAACGCGACGTTCTCACGCTCAGGAGCATGACGGCCGGGGCGCCGGACGAGTCGTTCGGGTTCCATGTCCAGCAGGCGGCGGAGAAGGCCTTCAAGGCGTGGCTCGCCGCGCTGGGCGAGACCTATCCCCTGACCCACAGCCTCCACACGCTGCTCCGGCTCCTCGAAGCCAAGGGCGCCCCGACGGCCGCGTTCAAGGACCTTGCGGACTTTACCCCGTATGCCGTCGAGTTTCGATACGAGGGAGTCGGCGCCTACGCGGCTCCCATCGATCGGGAAGCAACCCTGGCCCGGCTCGTGATCCTGCTGGACGCCGTGCGGCAGCAGGTCGACCGGAAGTGGTAGATGGCTGGGGCATGTCGGGAACCGGTGGCAAAGTGGTAGCAAAATGGTGGCAAAATGGAGGCATTATGGTAGTGGAATGGTGGCAAAACGGTAGCAAAACGGTGGCATTCTGCCACCACGCCGGCTCCTGCGAAGACGCTGAAGCTGTCGGAAGGGGACCGGGCGCTGCCGCCGAGGCGGTGTATCCATGATTCACGCGCGCCTTCCCGACCGACCGCCGGAGCCCGGGGAGCTGGTGCGGGTGCGGTCCCGTCAATGGCTGGTCGAGGCGGTGGAGGAGCCCGGCGGCTCGCCGGTGGTCAGCCTGGCCTGCGCCGACGACGACGCCCAGGGCCAAGCGCTCCAAGTCTTCTGGGAGTGCGAACTGGACCGCCGGATCCTCCACGACGAGGGCTGGAACGCGCTGGGCAAGCGGGGCTTCGACGACCCCCGTCGCTTTGCCGCCTTCTTCCACACCCTCCGCTGGAACTGCGTCACCGCCACCGACCCGCGGTTGATCCAGTCTCCGTTCCGGGCCGGCATCCGCCTCGACGCCTACCAGATGGAGCCCCTGCGCAAGGCGCTGCGCCTGCCGCGGGTCAACTTGTTCATCGCCGACGACACGGGGCTGGGCAAGACCGTGGAGGCCGGCTTGATCGCCCGCGAGCTCCTGCTGCGCAAGAAGGCGAAGACGATCGTGGTCGCCGCGCCTCCCTCGGTGCTGGAGCAGTGGAAGGGGGAGATGGAAGAGCGGTTCGGCCTCGTCTTCGAGGTCCTGGACCGGGCCTACGTCTCGCGGATGCGAAGGGAGCGCGGCTTCGGCGTCAATCCGTGGCGCACCCACAGCCGCTTCCTGGTGTCGCACCGGCTGCTGGCGGACCCTGCGTACGCCGACCCCATGCGGGAGTGGCTCGGTCCGATGTCGCCGGGCAGCCTGCTGATCTTGGACGAAGCCCATCACGCGGCGCCCTCGTCGGGCGGACGCTACGGAATCGAGACCAAGTTCACCCGGGCGGTGCGCGACTTGGCCGGTCGCTTCGAGCATCGCCTCTTCCTGTCGGCCACGCCCCACAACGGCCACTCCAACAGCTTCGCCACCCTGCTCGAGCTGCTGGACCCCTACCGCTTCACGCGGGGCGTCAAGGTCCGGGGCAAGCGCGTGCTGGACGACGTCATGGTGCGCCGCCTCAAGGAAGACGTCCGCCAAGTGCAGGGCGGCTTCCCCAAGCGCAACGTGGTGCGGATCGAGATCGACGGATTGCCCGAGGACGCCCCGGAGATCGCCCTGTCCCGACTGCTGGACGAGTACCGGACCGCTCGGGAAGCGCGCCACGCCGATGCGCCAAAGGGAGCGAGAGCCGCCGCCGGACTGCTGGTGGTCGGATTGCAGCAGCGGCTGCTGTCGTCCGTCGAAGCGTTTGCTCGCAGCCTGAAGGTCCACCGGGCAACGGTGCAGAGGCACTGGGAGAAGGCGCGGGCGGCGCCGGGAGAGGACGCGGCCGAGAGCGGGGCGCGGTCAGCCCGGGCCGACGCCCCTGGCCAACCGGACGCCGAGCCGACGCAAGCCTCATTGCCGGCCGGCAGGCCGACCAGCGCCGCATCGGCGTCCGGACGCACGTCTTCGACGGGGCTGGACATCTTTCTTGCGCCCCCGGACGCCGACGACGAACGGGCCGACTGGGACGACGCTGAAGCCGAAGCCGAGGAAGCCGCCCAGATCGAGGCGATCACGCTGGCGGCGGAAGCGGGAGCAGCGGCAGGCTCGAAGCCAGTCCCCGAGGACCGGGAGGCGGCGCAATGGGCGAACGAGCAGCGGCTGCTCGACGAGATGGAGCGGATCGCGGAAGAGGCCCGCTACCAACCCGACGCCAAGACCCTTCGCCTGATCGACTGGATTCGGGAGAACCAGTGTCCCGACTTGCCGCCGTTCGGGAAGGCGTTGCCGGCGGCTGCCCTCGGACTGGCGCTGGACGATCCGCCTGTCGCCCACGCACTCCCCAAGTGGAACGACCGCCGGGTCCTGATCTTCACGGAGAACCGCCAGGGCACGAAGCGGTACTTGCGCGAGGTGCTGGAAAGGGCCGTCCGCGGCACCGATCGGGGCGAAGAGCGCATCGAGGTCATCGACGGGCTCACCAGCGGGGCGAGGCGAAGGGAAGTGCAGCGGCGCTTCAACGCCCGCCCCGAGGCCGATCCGCTGCGCATACTGATCGCCACGGACGCGGCCCGAGAGGGGCTCAACTTCCAAGCCCACTGCACCGACCTCTTCCACTTCGACCTGCCGTGGAACCCGGGGCGCATCGAGCAGCGCAATGGCCGGATCGACCGCAAGCTGCAGCCCGCATCGGAGGTCAACTGCCACTACTTCGTGCTGCCCCAGCGGTTCGAGGACCGGGTGCTGGAAGTGCTCGTCGAGAAGACCGAGACGATCCAGCGCGAGCTGGGCAGCTTGTCCAAGGTCATCGACGCCGACGTGGAGCGCCGCCTGAGCAAGGCCGGCATCCGCCGTCGCGACGCCGAAGCCCTTCGGGCCGAGATCAAGGGCGCGGACCTGGACGCGTCGCGCAAGCGGGCCGCCATGGAGGAGCTGGAGGACGCCCGCGACCGGCAGGACGAGCTGGCCGATCAGATCGAGGGCTGCCGGAGCCTTCTCGCCCGCTCCCGGCAGTGGGTGGGCTTCAAGGCCGAGCCGTTCCGGCAGGCCCTCTCGTGCGCCCTGGAGATGATGCACGCGCCGCCGCTCGCCGAAGGCCGGGACGCAGACGGCCGCCCGGTGTGGACGTTTCCGCCCCTGGGACGCCGCGGCGCCACCGACCCCAGCTGGACCGCCACCCTCGACTCGCTGCGAGCGCCGATGAAGATGGGCCAGAAGCTGGCCGAGTGGCGCCGCGACGCCCCGATCCGCCCCGTCGTCTTCGAGGACGCCGGCGTGCTCTCCGACGAAACGGTTCACCTTCACCTGGAACAGCGGATCGCTCAACGGCTGCTGGCCCGCTTCCGCGCGCAGGGGTTCGTCAGCTTCGACCTGTCCCGCGCCTGCCTCGCCCAAGCCCGCGACTCGACCCCGCGCGTCGTCCTCCTGGGTCGTCTGTGCCTCTACGGCAGCCGGGCGGAGCGGCTCCACGAAGTGCTGGTCGCGGTCGCCGCCCGGTGGACGGACCCGAGCCGCCGCGCCGCTCCGCTCCGAGCCTATGCCCGTGACGCGGAGGCGCGCTCGCTGGAGCTTCTGAACGCATCGCTGGGGACCGGCGCTCGCCTCCCCAACGAGACGGTCCGGCGCAGGCTGTCCGCGGCGCTCCCCCGGGACGTCGCCGACCTGAAGCCCCAGTTGGAGGAGCGGGCCGACGAGCTTGCCAGCGTGGCCGAACGACGCCTTGCCAAGCGGGGCGAGGCCGAGCGCAGGGACCTTCGCGAGATCCTCCGGCGCCAGCGCGAACGAGTGGCCGAGGAGCTGGCCAAGCACGAGGACGGCCAATCCCAGCTCGCCCTCGGCCTGGACCCGGCAGAGGCCCGGCAGCTGGACGCCGACGTGCGTCACTGGCGCCGCCGACTGGACCAGTTCGACCGCGACTTGGCGGAGGAGCCGGACCGCATCCGCGAGTTCTACCAGGTCCGCGCCCGTCGCGTGGAGCCGGTCGGCGTGGTGTACCTGTGGCCCGAGTCGAACTGACCCGAGTTCGCGCCCGGGCGGCTCCCGTACCTGCTTGGCGTCCCCCGACGGCGAAGGCTAGATTGGCCGCCATGACGCCGCTTACCCTTGATCTTCCGCCCGAGATGCGCGCCCGGCTCTCCGAAGAAGCCGAGCGTCGCAACGTCACCGAGTCGGCATTCGTCCATGCGGTCGTGGAGAAGGCGCTGGCCGCTGCCGAGTCCGTCGCGGACCAAGCGCGGTCTACGGCGGACCCGAGTGAGCCCGGCGAGTATCGGCCGCGGAGTTCGGCGCGAATGAGCTGCCTGGAGCTGGCGGGCGACCTGATCGGGTGCGTCCGAAGCGGAACCCCCGACTTGGCCACGAACCCGCGCTATTTAGAGGAGGCGATCGTACGGGACGCGAGACGTTGGCGGAAAGACACGTAGCTGTAGCGGTCGACACGGGTCCACGTACTTGCACCGAGATAGCTCGCTACCATGCCGAATCCCAACCCCCAAGTCGCCGCCCACCTCGAATGGATCGGGTTCGTCCGGCCCACCGGGCTTGTCGTGTCGGCCCCGGCGCTGGTCAGGGCGGGCGCGGTCCTCAACCGCCGGGACTCGGAAGGACAGCAGCGACTGAACGAGTGCGTAGCGGAGCCGCATAACGGCGCGTCGCCGCACTCCGAGCCGTACATACCGGACTTCCGCACCTTTGCGACCAGGGTACTCGACTGGAACTTCTCCTCCCACGGGTACGCGGGCACCAACGACAGCCCCATCCCGCCCGAACTGGAAGTTTCGCTCCCCGACTCCGGCGATGTCCTGCGCCCCACCTACGCCGTCCGCACGGGTCGTGGAGAGTCGGACTGGCAACTGCTGGTCTACGCCTGCAAGCCGGCCGCAGACCTGGACCACGCGCAACGCACCAAGGGCGGTCCCGACCTCTCTCCCCACGGCAGCATGGAACGGCTGCTCCGCCAGACGGACACGCCCGCCGGCCTTCTGTGCAACGGCTCCACGCTGCGGCTGGTGTCGGCACCAAAAGGGGAAAGTTCGGGCTGGCTGGACTTCCGCGTGCGCGACATGACCCAGACCGCAGGCCGCCCAATCTGCACCGCCATGCGCCTGCTGCTGGGCCAGAACAGGCTTCTGGGCGTCGGTCGGGCCAAGCGTCTTGCCGGACTGCTGGAGGAGAGCCGCAAGTACCAGAACGAGGTCAGCGAGCGCCTGTCGGAACAGGTCCTGCACGCCCTCTACGAGCTGCTGCGCGGCTTCCAGGCCGCCCACGACGCTTCGCCGGAACAGCTGCTGCTGGGCCGTTTCCTGGACCCTGCCCATCCTCGCGACGACCGAGGGCAGCCGGACGAAGTGTACCGGGGGCTTCTCGCCCTCGTCCTCCGCCTCATCTTTCTGCTGTACGCGGAGGAACGGGACATGCTGCCCCAGAACGAGACCTTCCTCGGCGCCTACTCCATCGCCGGGCTGCACAAGCGGCTGACCGCCGACGCCGCGCTCCACCCCGACACCATGGACCAGCGGTACGGCGCCTACGCGCAGCTTCTCGCGCTCTTCCGCATGGTGCACGACGGCGCTCGCTCCGGGACGATGACGCTCACGCGCCGCCAAGGCGCCCTCTTCGATCCCGACCGCTACCGCTTTCTGGAGGGCCGCACGAACCAAGTTGCGGGGGGCCGACAGCCTCACCAGCGGATCGAAGCGCCGCTCGTGTCCGACGGCACGGTGCACCGGGTGCTGGACAAGCTGCTCGTGCTGGACGGCGAGCGCATCTCGTACCGAGCACTGGACGTGGAGCACATCGGCTCCGTCTACGAGACGATGATGGGGTTCCGGCTTCGGACGGCCCAGGGTCGGTCGGTTGCGGTCAAGGCGGGGAAGAAGCACGGGGCGCCGACGACCGTCGATCTGGAAGCGCTGCTGGCCGAAGCGCCCGGCAAGCGGGCCAAGTGGATTCGCGACCGGACTGATCGCAACATCGCCACCAGCAAGAAGACGGACAGCGCCGTCCGCGCCGCTGACACTCTCGACGCCCTCCACGCCGCGCTCGACTCCGTCGTCGACAAGCACGCCACGCCGGACCTTGTGCACGCGGGCGCCATGGTGCTGCAGCCCAGCGAAGAGCGTCGCCGCTCGGGTTCCCACTACACGCCCCGGGAGCTGACCGAACCGATCGTAAGGGAGACGTTGAGGCCGGTGCTGGACCGATTGCGCTCAGGTCCATCTCGGCCCCCCCCCCCCCCCCCCGAAAATTCTCGACCTCAAGGTGTGCGACCCGGCCATGGGCTCTGGCGCGTTCCTCGTCGAAGCCTGCCGCCAACTTGGGGAGGCCCTTGTCGAGTCCTGGCGCGCTCATGACGTAGTGCCCCGGATCCCTCCCGGCGAGACCGAGGAGGTGATGGCCCGTCGCATGGTGGCCCAGCGTTGCCTTTACGGCGTGGATCGCAACCCGGTGGCTGTGGACTTGGCCAAGCTCTCCCTCTGGCTGGTGACTCTGGCGAGGGACCATCCCTTGACCTTCCTGGATCACGCGCTGCGTCACGGCGATTCGCTCGTGGGGCTCTCGCGACGCCAGATCAGGTCGTTTCACTGGAAGGGCGAGGCGCCGAACTTCGCGCCCGGATTCGAGGCGATGAAGGCGGACGAGCATCTGGCGAAGGCGAGCGACTGTCGCCGACGCATTCGAGAGGCTGGGGACGACATGCCCGACGAGAAGAAGCGGGAACTGTGGCGCGAAGCGAAGTCGCACGCGGACGATGCCAAGTTTCTGGGCGACTTGGTGGTTGCCGCGTTCTTCGAGGGCGGCAAGCCAAGCAAAAGGGAGACGGCAAGGGCCGAACTTGCAAACGCCGTCGACGACGGGACGGTGCGCGACTACGCAAGCTGGCTGGACGACCGGTGTCGCGGGGAGCCACCTCTCGCACCGTTCCACTGGGAGATCGAGTTCCCAGAGGTGTTCGACAAGAGAAGTCCGGGGTTCGACGCGATCGTTGGGAATCCGCCATTCGCTGGGAAGAACTCGGTGGCGGCCGCAAATGTGGACCACTATCCCCTCTGGCTGAAGCAAGTTCACGCAGACAGCCATGGTAACGCCGACCTGGTGGCCCACTTCTTCCGTCGTTCATTCGACTTGACTCGCGATGGCGGGGCTTTCGGTCTGATCGCGACCAACACGATTGCCCAAGGCGATACGCGCTCGACCGGACTTCGCTGGATATGCCAACACGGCGGCGAGATATACCGAGCCACGACGCGAGTGAAGTGGCCGGGACTGGCCGCCGTGGTGGTGAGCATCTTGCATGTTGCGAAGGGCCAGTTGTCTGGAAGGAAGACGCTTGACGGGCGCGAAGTCGATCAGATCACGGCCTTCCTGTTTCATCGTGGTGGTCACGACGATCCGGCGCGATTGAGGGCGAACGCCGGCAAGAGCTTTCAGGGTAGTATCGTCCTCGGCATGGGCTTCACCTTTGACGACACGGACAAGAAGGGGGTGGCAACGCCGCTGACCGAGATGCATCAGTTGATCGAGGACGATCCCAGGGCCGAAGAGGTCATCTTTCCGTACATTGGTGGTCAGGAGGTGAACACTGATCCGACGCACCAACACCACCGCTACGTGATCAACTTTCGCGATTGGCCATTGCGGCGAGCCGACATTGGCGAGACGTGGGAAGAGGCGGATGCTGATCGGCGCAACGAGCTGCGACGCCAGCCTGTGGTGCCCAGCGACTATCCCGGTCCCGTGGCCGCCGACTGGCCGGAGCTGCTGGGCATCGTGAGGGATAAGGTCAAGCCGGAGCGCGATTACCAGAATCGTAAGGCACTTCGCGAACGGTGGTGGCACTATGCGGAAAAACGTCCAGGCTTGCACTCCAGCATCATCAGCAAACAACGCGTGCTGGCCATTTCGCGAGTCGGCCAACATGCAAGCTTCGCGTTCCTTCCGAACGGAATGGTCTATGCGGAGTCCATGATCGTCTTCCCCGTCGACACCTACTCGGCGTTCTGCACCCTTCAGTCGCGCATCCACGAAGTCTGGGCGCGCTTCTTCGGTTCGTCCTTTGGGGACGGACTTCGCTACACCCCCTCCGACGTCTTCGAGACCTTCCCCTTCCCCGAGAACTGGGAGACCCACCCGTGCCTTGAAGCCGCCGGCAAGAAGTACTATCAATTCCGCGCCGATCTCATGGTCCGCAACGACCAGGGGCTCACCAAGACCTACAACCGCTTCCACGACCCGAACGAGCACGACATGGCCATCGCCCGTCTCCGCGAGCTTCACGCCGCCATGGATCGCGCCGTCCTCGATGCCTACGGATGGTCTGACCTTTCCACGGACTGCAACTTCCTGCTCGACTACGAGATCGACGAGGAGGAATGGGGCCGCAGGAAGAAGCCCTATCGCTGCCGCTGGCCGAACGACGTCCGCAACGACGTGATCGCCCGCCTCCTCGAACTCAACGCCAACCGCGCCGAGCACGAATCGAAGAGGAGACGATGATGTCCGACAGCCCGGCGCAATGGACACCCCGGCAGTTCATGGTCACCCGAGTCAAGCTCTACCACTACCGGAGCCACGCCGCCAGCGACGTAGCGTTGCGACCTCTCACCTATCTTGTCGGGCCCACCGGATCCGGCAAGAGCACCTTCATGGACGCGCTGTCGTTCGTCGCGGACTCCCTTCGGACGTCGGTGGGCGAAGCGCTTCACGCCCGCGACGGGTTTGCGGAAGTGGTCTGGCGCGGCGGAGAGGCGAAGTGCTTCGGAATCAGGATCGAGTTCGAGTACTTGGGGGAGGCTGGGCACTATGCGTTCACGGTGGTGCATAGTTCCGACGACACGCATGAGATCGGTACAGAAGAGTGTCTTGTGAGAACAAAGAGTCCGTCACATTCGCCGTGCTTTCGCGTGGAGGCAGGCAGGCTCTTGGAAAGTTCGGACCAGTCCGATCGACATGCGGGCGCAGATCGCCTGTACTTGGCAAATGGCGCAGGCGACCCAGTGCTTCGGGGTGTATCGGAGCACATTCGGAGCATGTGCGTCTATCGGCTCAGCCCCAGCGCGATGCGCAGAATCGTTTCCCGCGATCCGGGGGCTCGCCTGATGCCGGACGGAAGCAATGCGGCAAGCGTGTTGAGAGCCATGGAGGATGGGGCGCCCGAGACCAAAGGTTATGTCGTCCAGTACTTGACCAGAATCGTGCCTGGCTTGCTGTCGATCCACCAGAAGGTCGTCGGCAACCGGCAGACGGTTGAGTTTGTGCAGGAAGGAGACGGCTCGGGGCAGGAGTTGCGGTTCTGGGCGCACAGCATGTCGGATGGCACGTTGCGCGCGTTGGGCGTACTGCTGGCCGCCTTCCAGCAAGGCGACCCCGTCGGGGGGCTTGTGGGGATTGAAGCGGCCGATGCCGGCGTGAACCCGACGGTCGCCGGCCTTGTTGCTGCGGCGCTCGAAGATGCATCGGACCGAAGACAGATAGTGGTCAGCACACAGAACTCGGACCTGTTGGACGAAGAAGACGTTCCGGCGGAGTCGGTCGTCGCGGTCGCGGTGCGCGGTGGACGCACTCGCATAGGGCCTGTTGACGAGGTGGGGCAGTCGGTACTTCGAGAGAAGATGTTCACAGTCGGCGAACTCATGCGCCATGATCAAGTAAGGCCCGATCTCGGAGGCGCGGTTCCAGAGATGGTCGAGGCAACCTTGTTCGGGCCAACCACATGACCTCCCCCGAGGTCCGCGAACGCCTTGCCGAGGCCCTCCTTCTGGACTTGGTCGGCCCCCCGCCGGGCCACCGGCTCGCCGACGAGATGCTGCCCCAGCGGTGGCGACCGTCGGTCTGGTATCTGACCGGTTTCCTGATACCGTCGGACGCGCCCCCCGAGGACGCCGCCGACCTCGACGAGGAAGACGACTTGGGAGAAACGCCGGCGTCGCCGGGCCTGTCGGAGGAGTCCGCCGAAGACCGGAGGGCGGCCAAGAAGGGCTTCTTCCCGTCGTCGATGGGGTTGAGCTTCTTGGCGGCGGCGGAGGCGAGCGCTCTGAAGGTCGTCGTGTCGTGGGGCGACTACCGGCGGGCGGACGGGCCGGAGAAGCAGAAGGTGTGGCAGCGCTTTCCGCGCCGAGCGACGGTCCGCGTGCCGTTGGGGCGAGGGCAAGCCGCGACCGATCACCAAGTCCCGGACTCCGACGGCCTGCGTCTCCACATCGTCGAGCGGGACGTCGACGTGGCGAAGTTCCTGGGCGGCATTCCCGAAGGCACGCGAGCCCTGTCGGTCTTCTTGGTCAACGGTCGCTGGCCAGCGCCGCCGGGGGACCGGGACCGGGACACGACTTACGTCTTCCAGCCGGAGGTTGCCGTCAAGTGCGACCAGCCGTTCGTCCCGCGGCCGAATCCAAGGGGCTTCAGCGCCGAGGAGTGGGACGAGCAGGTTGCCGATCTCCACTACGCCGACACCCCCAGCTACGCGACCGGCCATGGCGTCTCGGGCGAGTGGGAGATCGACGCGGACGGGGTCTGCCGGCGCGTGCGCACGGCTTGGATGCCCAGCGCCGAAGTCGAGGTGGTCAAGACCCAGGAAGTTTATGGAGCGGAGCTGGGCATGGAGGCCCTGGGCGCCCTGCGGGACGGTGCTGCCGCCCAGGTCGCCCTTGCGCCCGTCGTGGCGGAGTACCGCGCCTGGATTGCCGCGCAAAGGGACGACCTCGCCGCTCTGCCCGGCCGCCGGCGCGAGACCGCAGAGAAGCTGGTGCAACAGGCCGAATCCGCGGCCGACCGCATCGAGCGAGGCGTCCAACTCCTGTCGCAAGACGAAGCCGTCCTGGACGCCTTCCGGGTGGCCAACCGATCCGTCGCCCGCGCCCTGCGCCAGCGCCTCGACGACGACGCCAACCCCGAAGGTCCGCAATGGAGGAGCTTCCAGCTGGCCTTCGTCCTGCTCAACCTGCCGGGACTAGCCGACCCCGCCGACCCCGACCGCAAGATCGTCGACCTGCTGTTCTTCCCCACCGGCGGCGGCAAGACCGAGGCGTACTTGGGACTGGCGGCCACCGCAATGGTCCTGCGACGCCTGCGCAACCGGGAGCCCGACGGCGGTCACGGAGGAGCCGGCGTCTGCGTCGTCATGCGCTACACGCTGCGCCTCCTCACCTTCGACCAGCTGACGCGCGCCGCCGGACTGGTGTGCGCGCTGGAGCTCGAACGCGAAGGCAACCCCACGCGCTACGGCCAGTGGCCCTTCGAGATCGGCATCTGGGTGGGCAAGGCGGCGACCCCCAACGTCATGGGCCGCAAGGGCGGCAAGGCGTCGTCGGGGTCGGCGCGATCCAAGACGCTCCGCTACAAGGAAAACCCACTGGGCAGGCCCGCCCCGATTCCGTTGGAGGACTGCCCGTGGTGCGGCAAGCGCTTCCAGCCCGACGCCTTCGACCTGTTGCCCGACAGCGACAAGCCGCGGGACCTGCGCATCGTCTGCACCAACTTCGACTGCGACTTCAGCGGCGACCGACCCCTGCCCATCGTGGCCGTGGACGAGCCGCTCTACCGTCGGTTGCCTGCGTTCCTGGTCGCAACCGTGGACAAGTTCGCCGCTCTGCCGTGGACCGGCCCTTGCGGCCTGCTCCTGGGCGGCGCCGACCGGGCCGACAAGCACGGCTTCTACGGTCCCGCCGACCCTGCTCGCGGCCGCCCCCTTCCGGCACCGGTGCCGCCCCCGGACCTGATCGTCCAGGACGAACTTCACCTGATCTCGGGACCCCTGGGCACGATGGCGGGCCTCTACGAGACCGCAATCGAGGCCTTGTGCACGGCCAACGCCGAGACCGACTCCCCCGGCAGCCCCAAGATCGTCGCCTCCACCGCCACAGTTCGCCAAGCCGCAAACCAAGTCCAAGCGCTGTTCGCCCGGCCGGAGACGCAAGTGTTCCCGCCGCATGGACCGAGCCGTCGCGACTCGTTCTTCGCCAAGACAGTTTCCAGCGACGAACTTCCGGCCCGGCGCTACGTGGGCATCGCCGCCCAGGGGCGCAACCCCAAGGTCATCATGCGAAGGGTCGTGCTGGCGCTCATGGGCGCGGCCGAGAAGGCGTACCGGGAGTGCGGCGGACCGCGCAACCATCCGAACCCCGCCGATCCGTACATGACCCTCGTGGGCTACTTCAACAGCCTCCGAGAGCTGGGCGGGGCGCGCAGAATCCTCGAAGAGGAAGTGGGAAACACCCTCAAGCGAATCGGCGACCGCCGCCGAGTCGGGGAAGGACAGGGGCTGTTCTGGAGCCGCAAGAAGTTCCGCGAGGTGATGGAGCTCACGTCCCGCGTACCCACCAACAAGGTTGCACAAGCGCGTCATCGGCTGGGCCGCTCGTTCGGCCCGCCCGCCGGCAGCGGCTCCGCTCCGGTCGACTGCGCCATCGCCACCAACATGATCTCGGTGGGGCTGGACATCATGCGCCTGGGACTGATGGTCGTGCAGGGCCAGCCCAAGACCTCCGCCGAGTACATCCAAGCGACCAGCCGCGTCGGGCGGGACCATGGCCGTCCGGGACTGGTCGTCACGCTCCTCGGCATGTACCGGCCCCGGGACCGGTCGCACTACGAGCGCTTCCGCAGCTACCACGAGACGTTCTACCGGTCGGTGGAGGTCACCAGCGTCACGCCCTTCTCGACGCGGGCGCTGGACCGGGGACTGGCCGGAGCGCTGGTGGGGCTGGCCCGCCACTCGGACCGCGTGCTGACGCCGGCCAACGGCGCCGGCCGGATCGGAGACGCCAGGGCGGAGCTGGAGCACCGGCTGCTGACCGTGTTCCGGCAACGGGTGGAGTGCCAGCCGATGGACGACGACGAGCGCCGGGAACTCGTTCGGAGCGTGCAGGCCCGCGTGGTCGATCTGCTCGACTCGTGGGGCGCCGTCGCCGACGACTACCGGCAAGCGGGCGGCGGCGTCCAATACCAGAAGTACGAACAGCCGCCGCTGCCGCCGCTTCTCCGGGAGATGCTCGACACCGAGTTCGAGTCCGAGAGCCACCGGCACTTCCGGGCCAACCGGTCCCTGCGCGACGTGGAGCCGGAGGTCGCCGTCTCCCTAGAGGAGCCGGGCTCAGGGCGCGTCACGAGCCCCAAGTCCGCGAGCAAGGCCCATGGCCGCATCCGTCGCGGCCAAGTCGTCTCCACTTGGGGACCCGGCGCCCTGATCGACCTGCCGCACCACTCGGCGATCATGGGCGGGGTGGAGACTTGGCCCGGCGAGGGTGGGTTGCAGGAGGTTCTCGAGCCGCGTCTCACGGCCAAGCTCGACCACATGACCGGCGTGCACGCTCCCAGGCTGTACGCTCCCCCGGCAGCGGACGACGGCTTTCGGGGGTCGGGGCCGAAGATCGGGGCGCGTCGCTTTCCCGAGTGGTTCGTGGTGCAGGAGAGCCATACGGGCGACCGCCGGCTCGTGCACCGCAAGCACCTCGACGAGAAGCGCAGGTTCGACGGGCGGCCCGTGGTCGCCACCCGTTTCGTTCGCGCCTGCCCCCGAGGCCACATCGACGATCTGGACTGGCGGCGCTTCGTGCACCCCGACGACGACGATCCATGCCTGGGCGGGCTGCCCCGTCAGCTGTGGCTCGAAGAGCGGGGGACTTCGGGCGACCTGTCCGACCTTGTGGTGCGATGCGGGTGCGGCAAGAGCCGCCGCCTGTACGAAGCCGGAGACCCGGAGCTGAACGCCCTTGGCAGGTGCACGGGGGCGCGTCCATGGCTGGGCAGCGACGCAGGCGAGCCGTGCGGCCAGCCGGCCCGTCTCCTCGTCCGCACCGCCACCAACGCCTACTTCCCGCAGATCGTGAGCGTGCTGTCGCTCCCTGACCCCGGGTCGGCGGTGCGAGGCGCCGTCGTCGAGCTGTGGGACGACCTGGGGATCGTGGACGACGCGGCGGAGCTGGCGCTGATGAAGAAGAAGCCCAAGGTGGCCCAGCTGCTGGAGCCGTTCTCCGACGAACAGGTGCTGGAGGCGATCGGCGCCGTGAAGGCCGGCGCGGACGCGGACCGCCCCGTGAAGCAGGTCGAACTCGACGCCATCCTGGCCGCCCCCGAAGGCTTCCGGGACGACCCGCCCATCGACCCGGACTTCCACGCCCGGCGGCTTCCCGACCGACTATGGCGCCGCTCGGGCCGTTCCAAGGAAGTCGCGTCGGTCGTCCGGCTTCATCGCCTGCGGGAAGTCCTGGCGCTCGTCGGCTTCACGCGCTTCGAGGCGGTCACGCCCGACATCCACGGCGAACTCGAGACCGACGTGGTGCGTGCGGACTTGGCGCGCGATCCGTCTTGGTTCCCAGCCGTGGAGAACCGAGGCGAAGGCGTGTTCGTGCAGCTGGACGCCGACGCCGTCGCCGCGTGGCAGGAGCGGTCAGCGGTCCAGGAGCGGGTGGCCCAGCTCGCCAAGGGGCACGAGAGATGGCAGGCGACCCGCAAGACCAAGCGCGACTTCCCGGGCGGCCCCTACGTCCTGCTGCACACCCTTTCCCACCTGCTGATCCACTCCCTGGCGATCCGTTGCGGCTACCCGGCCAGCGCGATCCGTGAGCGCGTCTACGCCGACGCCGCCGCTCGCTTCGGCATCCTCCTGTACACCGGAAGCCCCGATGCCGAGGGGACGCTGGGCGGCCTCGTGCAGCAGGCCCGCAGCATCGAGGACCACCTGGAACACGCCCGCGAGACGGGGGCGCTCTGCTCGAACGACCCGGTGTGCGCCCAGCACCTGCCCGGTGCCGACGACATGGAGGGCAGGCTGCTGAATGGGGCGGCGTGCCATGGCTGCGCCCTCGTCGCCGAGACGTCGTGCGAGATGCGCAACGACTACCTCGACCGCGCCCTCGTCGTGCCCGTGCTCGGCCACCCCGACGCGGCGTTCTTCGGTTCCGCCAGGAGTTGACCACGGAGCGGGTTGACCCCCGGCCAAGACCCGGTAGCTTACCTTGCCCAAGGAGACACCACCGTCCCAAGTCTCATTCTGTTTGCGAGGATGACATGAGGACCAGATTCTGGGTCGAGGAGGATCCCCAGGAGATCCAGAGGCGCACGCTGGAGAGGCTGAGGAACATGCCCCAGGAGGACCCTCGGGAAGAGGCGCGCAAGATCGAGCGCGAGACGCTCCGGCGGCTCCAGGGGATGGCGGAAGAACCGTGGACGGAGGGAGCTGGCTCGCCGTCCTCATGAACCGTTCCGCACTCCGGCCCCAACGTCCCGTGTGGAGCCCGGAGCCGGGACGAGTCAGCCCGTCGCCGAGCCATGGCCCGTAAGTGACGTCTTGATGATGCGAATGTTTGTCTCGTCTTCGTCGATCTGCCAGGCTACCCTCTCCGCCACGAGGTGACGTCCGGTTCCGTTGCAAAGGTTCCGGCCCGTTCTCAGCAAATGGGGCGCCTCTCTATGGCAACCGACACCATCGCCGAGATCGACCGACTGAAGGCCGAACTGGACAGCCTTCGTCCTCTGTCGCCGGACGCGGTCGGCCGCTTGACGCAGAAGTTGCGGATCGAGTGGAACTACCACTCCAACGCCATTGAAGGGAACGCTCTGACCCTGGGCGAGACGCGGACACTGATCCTCCACGGCCTCACCGCTCGCGGCAAGCCTATGCGGGACCACTTGGACATCGAAGGCCACGACGACGCTGTGAAGGCGGTCGAGGAGGCGGTTGGAGAGGGCGACGCGCTCAACCAAGCCTTCGTTCGCAATCTGCACAGAGTCCTCCTGAAGGAGCCCTACGAGATGCCCGCCGAAGCCCCCGACGGGCGACGCGCAATGCGGCCTATCGCGGTCGGCCAGTACAAGGAAATGCCCAACAACGTGCGGACGCAGACGGGCGAGATGCATTTCTTTGCACCACCGGAGCAGGTCCAGCCGATGATGAGCGACTTGATCGACTGGTACCGGGCCAAGGAGGCCGAGGGCGAACACCCCATCGTCGTAGCGGCCACTTTCCACTACCGCTTCGTCCAGATTCATCCATTCGACGACGGGAACGGCCGCATGGCTCGTCTATTGATGAACTTGGTCCTGATGAGGCACGGGTACACCATCGCCATGGTCCAGCGAGACGGCCGGGATCGATACATCGCCGAGATCGAGCAGGCGCAGGCGACGGGGAGCCTAGCCGGGTTCATTCGGTACATCGCCGAGTGCTGCCGGTACAGCCTGGAGCTGCACTTGCGAGCCGCTCGCGGACAACCCATGGAAGAGCCCGACGACATCGACCGTGAGATCGCCGTCTTCAAGCGCTCGATGGTTGCGGCCTCGAGCGGAAGCGTCCCGGTTCAGGTTTTTGTCGCAGACGTTCTGCTTCCTCTGTACAGCTACTTGCAAGAAAAGGCAGGATCGCTGGCGGCACTCTTTTCCAGCAGCGGCATTGGAGGGACGCTGACGACAGTTGGGAAAGAGGGAGAGCCACAAGAGGTACAGTTACCTTTCACCGGCAAGCTAGATGACCTTCCCCAGAACGCGATGTCTTTGCGGGTGTTTTTTGCTGCCGACCTGGATGGTTTTCGGACAAGTGGGCTAGGCTTGTCCTTAGCGGTAACGCGAACAGAAGACGGCGAGTGGACGCTTAACGTCTCTAGCGCTGACCTGACGGATAGAACCAAGAAGCTTATCACGGCTTCCCACGCCGGCGACGACCTTGGTGAACTCAAGAAGTGCGTCAACGTCGTCATGCGACAGCTCATGGCGGCGCTCAAGCAGGTGCACGACCAATCTCGTTCCTAAACCCCAGGCGAACCAGCATCGCCATCGTCGGAAAGCAAGCGACTTCCCCGAGGGCGACGGGACTTCCGGCAACCGCGTCCGCCGTGCGTCCGCGAAGCTCCTGTGCGACAGCGCCACGAGCCAAGAAGCAGGTCAAGGCTGCAAGAGTCCACAAATACGGCCAACGACCTTGCTGTCGGCCCGCAGTTCACCGTCATCCTGGCGGGTTCCAGTGCGTCTTCCAGTCAAAGTCGGACGTGAACAGATACACCCGTGCACCTCCTTCCCGCACGGTGACGACCATGGCGATCGACTCCATGTCGACGCTGTCGATGTGTTCGTTGGGCACCATGCGTCCGTCCACGTACAGCTGGCCGCATCTGTCGAACAGAGCAAGCACGCACACGCGACGAGCGTGGGACACGGGAATGTACAGCCAGCGCAGCATCCCTGTGTTGTTCTTGCTCCTCGTCTTGGCCTCCTCCAGTCGGGCGCCCCGGATCAGTCGGAAGCCCTTCTTGGCGTTCGGATGGCCGCCAAGCTCGCGACTCAGCCAGTTCTCGGCGGTCTGCCGACCCGTGAACACGTCCAGGCCTTGAAGCGGAACCGCTTCGGGCTGGGCCTCCAACTCCACGTCGTACGTCGTCCCTTCCGTGACCGCTAGCAGCGGCGACCGGACGGTCGTGTAGCCGATGCGCTGCACGGCGACGTAGTACTCGCCGCCACCGGGCGCCTCCAGCACGAAACGGCCCTCGGAATCGGACTGCGCGGCCACGACCGGCAGTTCGTCTCGACCCAGCAACGCGACTTCCGCGAAAGCTATCGGTCCCCCTGTCCACACGTCCGACGCGCGTCCTTGAATTCTTTGCGCCGCAACATCGTGAACCATGCCGACGAGGTGCAGGACGGCGCAAGCGACCAAACCGCCCCTTGCCGCAGACGTTGTGGTCACGGATCCCGTCGCAGTCGATGGACGCGCGGGTGCTCGACCCCCAGCGAGTCCGTCCACACGCCGATCACCAGATCTCCCTCCACGCTCATGACCTGCAACCCCTCCATCACGTCCACCTTTCCAAGCCACGTACCGGTGGAATCCAACACTTGCCAGACCTCCGGTCCTCCCTGCTCGCTCCGGCCCAGGTACGGACGCAGCCAGATCGCGGCTTCCGCGTCCACCCGGACTTGTGCGTATGCGGGACGCTTCTCGGGATCCGGCAGTTGAGCGACGATCTGACGCATGAGAGGGTGCGGATCGACGCCCAAGCGAGCGGCGCGTTCGGCAGCGACGACGTCCTGCGTCAGGTCCAGTGGGTAGTCGACCAACCGGAGTATGCGCAACAGCCTACCCGACGGAGCCAGCTCCTCGACCTGCATCGCGTTCCCGTTGCCGCGAAAGATCGCATTGCCATGGGTGGCAACGTGCGCCCTCCGGCCGAAGATCGGCACGGCTGCCCCGCTGGGTCCGCCTTCCACGGCGAACATGTACTCCTCGTAGCCCGCGGTTCGGCCGATGCTGTCCAGTCGCGTACCGCCGATGTCGTACCGCCAGAGCGCGTTGGGACGTCGAATCATTCCGCCGGAGCCTTGGTACTCGACCATGGACGCATAGCCGGACACGACCACGACCTCCGCGTCCCCCAACGCATGAATGGAGACCACGTAGCCCGGCAAGCGGACGACTCGTGCCAAAGCTCCGTCCGGTCCAAGAACCGTCATGCGCCCGTCGTAGTCGAGCACAAGCAACGTGTCGGACGTGGTCCGGGAGACGCCCCGTATGTTGGTGAACTCGCCCGGGCCCTCGCCTTCTCGGCCCGTAGCAGTACGGAACTTGCCGTCGGGCGAATAGAAGCGGACTTCGTGCGACCCGCCGTTCGCAACCGCGATGGAGCCGTCCGACAAGCGGACCACACCGCGTACCCGGTCGAACGTGTGCGGGCTGCCCGTGCCGGACGCCGCCAAGTCGAGGACAGGCGCGGGGTCGATGTGCCACTTGCTCGAATCCCCCCAAGCCGGGCGACTGCTCTCCACGATGCGGACGCCGGCGCTGTCCCGCCGTTCGACCTCGAAAGGCCGGGCGTTCCCTGCATCGCCGGAACACGCCGCAAGAAGCGCGGCTGACAGCGCCGGCCAGGATGTCCGTCGGGCGAAGCGGCTGGTCGTCGGGCGACTCGATTGGCTGGCTTCATGAACCATGATGACCAACTTCCTCGCGAGCCGGTGGAGGCTCCAGTGCGTCGCCTCTCCCAGAGCCGGGCGGGGCGTCAGCCTGCTGGCAACCATGTGCAGCCCTCGGTGTCGATCCGGTAGGCGCGGACCAGCGTCTCCAGCCCGTCTTCGGATGCGTTCAGCCGGCGGTCGAGCAGGAACAGGGTGTCCCGAGCGACCGTGTGCACAGCGCGCATCTCCGTCCAGTGGGGCACCAGACCGTCCACGCAGGCGGTCTGCCGGTCGCGGGCGACGACGGTAACGTAAATGTTCCCGGAGATCGTTCCCGTGGGCTGCACGCCCTCCAGCACCTCGTCGTGGTGAATGACCACGGTCTCGCCGCTGCTTAGACGGTAGAATCCCCGAAGGATTGAGCTGAGTTCGAGGCCCGCCGACCTGAATCCCGAGTCGTCCAGCCGCTGCTGAATATCGTCGGGCACGCCTCGACGACGGACCGCCGGCACATGCAGGGTATCAAGCACGCGTCCGGCCGTGGTGGCGAGGTATGCCTCGTTCAGCCCCGACATCGCCACCAGCATGGTGTCCTTCCAAGCGACAACGCTGCCCATTGAATGGAATGCGACGAAGCGTCCGGTGCCCCCGTCCTGACGAGTGGCGGAGCGCACGTAGGGTTCCGGCAACGGGACCATGTAAGCGATGGCGGAATCCGGATAGGGCCACACCGCTGCGATCGTCCTCTTCGCCACATCCCGCGACGCGAAGACCACACCGCGCGCCGTGACCGAAGCGCCGCCCAGGCCAATCCGGCCAGAGTAGCGGTAGGCCCCCAGATAGTCCCCGTCGTCGCGGGAGAACAGCTGGAAGATGTCGCGTCGGTCGTCGGTGCCGACGATTACCGAATCGCCCAGAACAAACGTCGGTCCAAGGTCGGAGAACTCGCCGGGGCCGGGACCCGGACGGCCGTAGCTCTGGACGACGCGACCGTCTCGCCCGAAGCGGAGCACTCGGTCTTCGAAGAAGTCAGAGACCAGGAACGACCCGTCCAGCGTGTCCACAACCAAGTTGAAAGGGTTGCCCAGGTAGACCCGGTCGGAGGCTTCAAGCGGGATGCTGTCCACCGGAAGGACCAACGGTCCCACCGACGGGTTGCCGACAACGACATCCGACCCGCTCCCGCACCCGATCACAAACACGGCACAGCAAGCTGCCGACAGCGCAGGCGATGGATGTGCGGCACGCATCGCCCCCGTTGTGCGTCTGTGGCCGCTGGACCCGGGGCGGGGCGTCAGCCTACCGGCAACCACATGCAGCCCTCGGTGTCGATCCGGTAGGCGCGGATCAGAGTCTCCAGCCCGTCTTCGGATGCGTTCAGCCGGCGGTCGAGCAGGAACAGCGTGTCGCGAGCGACCGTGTGCACGGCGCGCATCTCCGCCCAGTGGGGCGCCAGACCGTCCACGCAGGCGGTCTGCCGGTCGCGGGCGACGACGGTAACGTAAATGTCCCCGGAGATCGTCCCCGTGGGCTGCACACCCTTCAGCACCTCGTCGTGATGGATGACCACGATCTCCCCGCTGCCCAGACGGTGGAATCCCCTGATGGCCGAGCTGAGTTCGAAGCCCGCCGATCTGAATCCCCAGTCGTCTAGCCGCTGCTGAATGTCGTCGGGCACGCCTCGACGCCGGACCGCCGGCACATGCAGGGTATCCAGCACGCGTCCGGCCGTGGTGGCGAGATATGCCTCGTTCAGCCCCGACATCGCCACCAGCATGGTGTCCTCCCAGGCGACGACGCTGCCCGCCGAACGAAATGCCGAATAGCGTCCGGTGCCCCCGTCCTGACGAGTGGCGGAGCGCACGTAGGGTTCCGGCAACGGGACCATATAAGCCATGGCGGAATCCGGATAGGGCCACACCGCTGCGATCGTCTTCTTCGCCACATCCCGCGACGCGAAGACCACACCGAGCGCCGTGACCGAAACGCCGCCCAAGCCAATCCGGCCAGAGTAGCGGTAGGCCCCCAGATATTTCCCGTCGTCGTGGGAGAACAGCTGGAAGACCTTGCGTCGGTCGTCGGTGCCGACGATTACCGAATCGTCCAGAACAAACGTCGGCCCAAGGTCGGAGAACTCGCCGGGGCCGGGACCCGGACGGCCGTACGTCTGGACGACGCGACCGCCCCGCCCGAAGCGGAGCACTCGGTCCTCGAAGAAGTCGGAGACCAGGAACGACCCGTCCAGCGTGTCCACGACCAAGCTGAAGGGGTTGCCCAGGTAGACCCGGTCGGAGGCTTCGAACGGGATGCTGTCCACGGGAAGGACCAACGGTCCCACCGGCGGGTTGCCGACGACATCCGGACCGCCACCGCACCCGGACGCAAGTGCGGCACAGCAGGCTGCTGGGAGCGCAAGACTTCCTTTGCATCCGGTCCACATCGGTCGTCCGAATCTATGTGCGATCCGGCCGTGGCCGCAAACCAGCCGCTTCCTCGGTCGCGGGCTACCGGGCGGCCAGCAGGGCGATCCCCGCGAACACCAGCGTCGCGCCCGCCGCGCGCACCTTGCCGAACCGCTCTCCCAGCAGCAGCCATCCCGCCAGAGCGCCGAAGACGACGCCCGACTCCCGGACCGCCCCCGCGTAGCTGACCGGCGCGATCCGGAACGCCTCGAGCACCAGCGCGTACGCGCCCAGGGTCATCGCGGCGACGGCGACGATGCGGAGCCAGTCGGTGCGGAGCACGTGAAGGGCGCGGCTTCGGCCTTCCCGGCCGGGTTCGGGGCCGGCGGCGCGGCTGGGCTCGGCGCCCGCGGCGCGGCCGGGCTCAGCGCCGCCGCGACCGGCCAGCGTCTCCCGCAGCGCGAGCAGGGGCACCAGGACCGACCCCGAGAGCGCGAACACCAGCACCAAGTACGGCAAGGGGGACCAGTGGCGGACGCCGGCCGCATCCACGGCCGTGTACACCGAGACCAGCAGCGCCACGAGGAACGCGACGCCGGCGCCCCGAGCGTGAAAGCGGAGCGCTCGCAGCCGCGAGCCCCCGCCCTTTGCCTGCGCCGCGTCCGCCGCCAGCCACAGCGGCGCGCCGCCCACAACCGCCAGTCCCGCCAGGATCGTCGCGATGCCCGCGAGCCCAAGGGCGGACGGCCGCTCCCCCAGGAAGAGCGCGGCCCAGAGCGTCAGCAGGGCGGGCGCCGCGCCCCGGGCGACCGGGTAGACGAGCGAGAAGTCGCCCCGTTCGTAGGCGCGGGCCAGGCAGGCGTAGTACCCCAGCAGCACCGTCGCGCTGGCGCAGGCGAACGGCCACACCGACGCCGGAACGGGCCACGCCGCGATCAGCGCCGGCGAGAAGATCGCCGCGCCCGCGAGCAGCCCCCACGCAGCAACCAGGAGGCGGTCGGACGCGCCCTTGAGGATCAGGTTCCAGGTCGCGTGAAGTGCGCCTGCGCCCAGGGCCAGCGCCAGCGCGGTCAGGGACATCGAGACAGCGCAACCAGGGGGCGCGGAAGCGGGCGTCGGCCCCGCCCGGGATGCGCCAGCGCGGTCAGGGACATCGAGGCAGCGCGACGGGGCGCCCGCGCGGGAGGGGGTCCGGCCGAACCGGGCCAGCGTCTCCGTCCGTCCAGGGGCGCCCGCGCGGGAGGGGGTCCGGCAAGCGACTGGGGCCCGGAGGCCGGCCTAGCGGGACGGCGTGTCCAAAGCCGGCGCCTCGCCTACTCCGAGACCGGAGCCGACGCGCCCGAGGTTCGGTCGATGAACCGGTCCAAAGTCTCCTTCCACTGGGGCAGGAGGGACTGGTCCACGTACATCATGTGGCCCGCGGCGAAGTCGTCGCGGTGGACGTTGGCCCGCAGCTCGGGGGGCAAGCCCATGCGGTCGATCGTCCACACCGCGGCGAAGTAGGGCGTCGCCAAGTCGTAGATGCCGTTGATCAGCAGGACTTCCAGCCGGGGGTTGCGCTTCATCGCCTCGGCCAGGTCGGGCGCGACGTTGGGGGTTCCGCCGCCCCGCACGAAGGCGCCGCCAGCTCCTTGCCGCCCCCAGTTCCAGTCTCGGACTCCGCCGCTGGGCACGTACTCGCGGTCGCCGTCGTAGCCCAGCTCGGCGCGGACGTAGCTGTTGAACGCCGACGTGTACGCCGAGCTGATCGCGGTGGACTGGGGGTCGTGGGACGGACGAACTCCCAGCACGTCGCCGGCGGGACCGACGAAGCGGGAGTCGAGCCGGCCCACGATCTTGCCCTGGTCGCGCAGCAGCTCGGCCTCGAAGGCGGGGGCGGTCACGCGCAGGTCGGACTTCTCGATGAAGTCGCGGCTCAGGCCGGTGTAGCGGCGCATCTGCTCCGCCACGCGGGCGCGTGCGGCCGAATCCAACGTGGACCCCGCCAGGAGCGCGGTGGCGTACTCGGTGAGCGACCACTCCTCCACCTCCGCCATGAACGCCTCCAGGTCCTCCGGCCGGCCGTCGGGCAGGGCGTCCAGGTACCGGGCGGTCACCGCATACGAAGGCAGGTTGACGATGTACGGCAGGTCGTCGCCGGGGGCGAACTGGATCGTGTTGAACTGGAGGACCGAGGACACCAGCACGATCCCGTTCAGGTCGATGTTGGCGCGCTGGAGGTGGCGGGCCAGCACCGCCGAGCGGGTCGTGCCGTAGCTCTCGCCCAGCAGGTAGCGGGGCGAGTTCCAGCGGTCGTGCTCGCTCAGGAAGCGGCGGACGAACTGGGCCAGCGAGCGGGCGTCCTCGTCGATTCCCCAGAAGTCGGCGCCCGGAGTGTCGCCCAAGGGCCGGCTGAAGCCGGTGCCGATCGGGTCCACCATCACCAGGTCGGCCTTGTCGAGGACCGTGTAGGCGTTGTCCTCCAGCGGGTACGGAGGCGCGCCCTGGGGACCGGCCTCGGGTGTGACCACCCGACGCGGACCCATGATCCCCATGTGGAGCCAGAACGACGCGGACCCGGGGCCGCCGTTGTAGGCGAAGACGAGGGGCCGCTCGCCGGAGGGCCGGCCGTTGGTGCGGAAGTAGGCCGTGTAGAAGAGCTCGGCGGCGGGAGCGCCGTCGGCGTCCTCCAAGAGCGTGCTGGCGACCACGGCGTCGTAGGCGACGGTCTCGCCGCCGACCGCAATCGAGTGGCTGCTCTCCCAGCGGGCCGTTCCGATCTCGGCAACCGGCGCCGCTCCGCCTCGGGACGCGTCGTCGTTCTGGGCGGCGACCCAATCGGGAGCGACCAGAAGCCACGTTCCCAACAGCAGCGCCGCTCGTGCCCCCCGCCACCCGTCTCGTCCCATCGGCAAGCTTCGTCCCATCGGCAAGCTCTCCCATAGTTTCTGTGTGCGAATTCGGCTGTCGACGCGATGCGGCGACCAGCGTCCGGCCATGGGCCGTACACGCTTCGACACTATCGCCGCAACAGCGGAGCCCGCCAGGGATCGGTGCGCCAGACCACGCGCGACGACGAGGGCCAGGGCGATGTCGGGCACGAAGCGGCCGTCCGTCGCGCCCTCGCCTGCTGACGTGCGGCAGGGACCGTCCTTGGCTATCGTGGCAACGTGTCGGGGTGTTCCTTTTTTCCAGGAGGACGGAAACAGGTGACGGGCGACGGCAGGGGGAACACGGCTGGCCGCCGGAAGCGCCGCCCCGGGCAGCGTCCTCGGTACGTGCGCCCCGACGGCCAAGGCGGCGCGTGAGGGTTGCTCACGTCGCGCCCAGCGTCACCTCCATCGGCGGGCTGGAGTACTCGGTGCCTCGCCTGTGCGTGCGTCTGGCGGCCCGGGGACACCAGGTCGAGCTGCTTTCCCATGCCACGGAGCCGATCGAAGGCGTGACGGTCGACGCGTTCAGGGTGCTGTCCGTCTTCGAACCCTTCAAGGTGTCCGTCGCGCTGCCGCTCAAGCTGAGAAGGGTGGCGAAACGCAGCGAGCTCGTTCATGCCCACGGCGTCTGGACGATGGTCAGCATATCGGCGGGACTCGTCGTCCCGGGCCGCAACGCCAAGTTCGTCTTGTCCCTTAGGGGAGGCGTGGGTCCCTGGACGCGGCACCGCAGAAGAGCGATCAAGAAGTGCCTTTGGCCGTTCCAGAGGCGAGGGCTCGAAAGAGCCGACCTGCTGCATGCCGCCTCGGTCATGGAGTACCGGTGGATCCGCGACGCGGGACTCGAGGCGCCGGTGGCGATCGTTCCCAACGCCGTGGACTTCCCGCGCGCGGGCTCGGCGGTCTCGGAAGTCCGCGGGAAGAGAGGAACGAAGACGCTGCTCTTCCTCAGTCGCTTGCATCCCGTGAAGGGCCTGGACCGTCTGCTTCGCTCGTGGAAGAGCATCCAGGACGAACACCGGGAGTGGCGACTGGTGGTCGCCGGGCACGGGCGGCCGAGCTACGAGCGGCGCATAAGGGCCATGGCCTCGCAACTCGGGCTGGAACGCGCGGAGTTCGTGGGACCGCTGTACGGCGAGGCGAAGGCGCGGGCCTACTACGACGCCGACCTCTTCGTCCTGTCCTCCAACGGCGAGAACTTCGGCATCGTGGTGGCGGAAGCGCTGGCGCACGGGTGCCCGTGCGTAGTGAGCAAGAAGACCCCTTGGCGCGGACTGCGCGACCACAAGGCCGGCTGGTGGATCGACCACGACGTGCCGGAGCTGGCGCGCACGCTCGCGAAGGCGATGGCGTTGCCCGACGCGACGCGACGCGAGATGGGACGACGGGGCCGCGCCTGGATGCGGCAGGACTTCCGCTGGAAGCCGGTCGTCGACAAGATGGAGGCCTCCTACCGGTGGCTGCTGGACGGAGGAGCGCCCCCCGAGTGGATCAGGCTGGACTGATGCGCGCCGGGGTTGCCGCCCCGGGCAGGCGGAGGGCATGACCGAAGACGGCGCGGGCGACAAGCTGGCCAGCCTCCTGAACCAGCGCATCCTCGTCCTGGACGGCGCCATGGGCACCATGATCCAGGGCTACCGGCTGGGGGAGGCCGACTTCCGGGGCGACCACTTCCCGTCCCACGCCCGCTCCCTCCTGGGCAACAACGACGTCCTCTGCCTCACCCGGCCGGACGTGATCGGCGAGATCCACCGCGCCTACCTGGAAGCAGGCGCCGACATCATCGAGACCAACACCTTCAGCGCGACTCGCTTCCCCATGTCCGAGTACGGGATCGAAGACGCCGTGCGGGAGATCAACCTGGCCGCCGCGCGGGTCGCCCGAGAAGCCGCCGACGAGTACAGCGCCAGGACGCCCGAGAAGCCTCGCTGGGTGGCCGGAGTGCTGGGCCCCATGAACCGCACGGCGTCGATCTCGCCCGACGTGAACGACCCGGGCGCGCGCAACGTCTCCTTCGAGGAGCTTCGCGTCGCGTACAAGGAGCAGGCGCTGGCGCTGGTGGAGGGCGGCGCGGACCTGCTGATGGTCGAGACCGTCTTCGACACCCTCAACGCCAAGGCCGCGGTCTTCGCCATCCTGGAGGCGATGGACGGCCTTGCGACGCGCCGAACGCCCACCGCCGCCCACCGTCGCCGTCGGATCCCGATCATGATCTCGGGCACGATCACCGACCAGAGCGGGCGCACCCTGACCGGCCAGACGCCGGAAGCCTTCTACAACTCGGTGCGCCACGCGGAGCCGCTCTCCGTCGGTCTCAACTGCGCCTTGGGCCCCGAGGCTCTTCGTCCCTACCTGCAGGAGCTCTCGGCGGTGAGCGAGTGCCTGATCAGCTGCCACCCCAACGCCGGGCTGCCCAACGCCTTCGGCGGCTACGACCTGTCGCCGGAGGAAATGGCCCGCGCCATGGGCGGCTTCGCCCGCTCCGGACTCCTCAACTTCGCCGGCGGCTGCTGCGGGACCGGGCCGGAGCACGTGGCCGCGATCGCCCAGGCCGTCGACGGCGTGCAGCCTCGCAAGATTCCCGAGCTGCCCGAGGCTACGCGGCTCGCGGGGCTGGAGCCGCTGAACGTCGGATCCGACTCGCTCTTCGTGAACGTGGGCGAGCGCACCAACGTGACCGGATCCCGCCGCTTCGCGCGGCTGATCCGCAACGGGGACTACGAGGCGGCGCTTGAAGTCGCCCGCCAGCAGGTCCGCAACGGCGCCCAGGTCGTCGACGTGAACATGGACGAGGGGATGCTGGACTCGAAGGCGGCAATGGTGCGCTTCCTGAACCTGATGGCGGCCGAGCCCGACATCTCCCGCGTTCCGGTCATGATCGACTCGTCGCGCTGGGAGGTGATCGAGGCAGGGCTGCGGTGCGTGCAGGGAAAGGCCGTCGTCAACTCGATCAGCCTCAAGGACGGCGAGGAAGCTTTTCGCGAGAAGGCGCGACTGACCCGGCGCTACGGCGCGGCATTGGTCGTCATGGCCTTCGACGAAGCTGGCCAAGCCGACACGGCGGAGCGCAAGGTCGAGATATGCGCGCGCTCCTACGACATCCTTGCGCGACAGGAAGGCTTCCCCCCGGAAGACGTGATCTTCGACCCCAACATCTTCGCCGTGGCCACGGGCATCCCCGAGCACAGCGAGTACGCGGCGGCGTTCTTCGAGGCAGTGCGGCGGATCAAGGCGACCCTGCCCCGCGCGCTTGTGAGCGGCGGCGTCAGCAACGTGTCGTTCTCCTTCCGGGGCAGCGGCGGCGTGCGCGAGGCGATGCACTCGGCGTTCCTCTACCACGCGACCCAGGCGGGCATGGACATGGGGATCGTCAACGCGGGCGCGGTGGCCGTCTACGACGAGATCCCGCCCGAGCTGCTTCGGGCCGTGGAGGACGTGCTCTTCAACCGGGACGGGGGCGCCACGGAGCGGCTCGCAACGCTGGCGGAGCGCTACATGGGAAGCGCCGCCGAGGACAGGGAGGACCTGTCGTGGCGGGACGCGCCGGTGGAGGCGCGGCTGCGCCACGCGCTTGTGCACGGGATCGCCGAATACGTGGAAGAGGACGTGGAGGAGGCGCGGCAGGAGGCGGAGCGGGCGCTCCACGTGATCGAGGGGCCCCTGATGGCGGGGATGAACGCCGTGGGCGACCTCTTCGGCGCGGGGAAGATGTTCCTGCCTCAGGTCGTCAAGAGCGCGCGGGTGATGAAGCGCGCCGTGGCCCGACTGGTGCCCCACCTGGAGCGGGAGAAGGCGGCGGGCGACGGGGGCCGGTCCGCCGGGCGGATCGTGCTGGCCACCGTGAAGGGGGACGTGCACGACATCGGCAAGAACATCGTCGGGGTGGTGCTGCAGTGCAACAACTACGAAGTCTTCGACCTGGGGGTGATGGCGCCCGCCGACGCGATCCTGGCCAAGGCCCGGGAAGTGGGGGCCGACGTGGTGGGGCTGTCGGGGCTGATCACGCCCAGCCTGGATCAGATGGTCCACGTGGCTTCGGAGATGGAGCGGACCGGGATGACCGTGCCGCTGCTGATCGGCGGCGCCACCACGTCTCGGGCGCACACGGCGGTCAAGATCGAGGAGCGGTACTCGGGAAGCACCGTGCACGTGCTGGACGCCTCGAGGTGCCCCGGCGTGGTGGGCAAGCTGCTGGACGAAGGGGAACGGACGGCGTACGCCGCCGCCGTCCGGGAAGAGTACGGGGAGATCCGTCGGAAGCGGCTCGGGGCGGCCCGGCGACGGGCGCCGCTGCTGTCGCTGGACGCGGCCCGGAAGAACCGACTGCGGCTGGAGTGGGAGAGCTTCCGGCCGGTGCGCCCCACCTTCCTCGGGAAACGGATGTTTCCGACGAGCCGGGAGTCGGGATCGGCTGGTCTCGCGGCCGGCGGCCACGGCTCGGCGGCCTCGGCTGGTCTCGCGGCCCACGGCCACGGCTCGGCGGCCTCGCCCGCGCTCCCGGCGGCGGCGGCCCGCTCCTACGACCTTGGCGAGCTGACCGCGCGGATCGACTGGACCCCATTCTTCCGCACATGGGAGCTCAAGGGCTCCTACCCCGAGATCCTGTCCGACTCCGAGGTCGGCGCCCAGGCGGCCAGCCTCCACGAGGACGCCTTGGCCCTGCTGCGCCGCATTCGCCGCGAGGGGCTCTTGCGGGCGCAGGCGGTGATCGGGCTCTACCCGGCCGCCTCCGACGGCGACGATCTGGTGCTCTTCGCCGACGACTCCCGGCGCGAGCCCGCGGCCGTCTTTCCCTGCCTGCGTCAGCAGTTCCGCAAGGGGGCCGGGCGGCCGAACCTCTCGCTGGCCGACTTCGTGGCGCCGGCGGGGTCCGGGGCGCGGGACTACGCGGGGGCGTTCGTGGTCACGGCCGGGCACGGGGCGGCGGAGCTGGCCGCCGCCTTCGAGGTCGAGGGCGACGACTACCAGGCCATCCTGTCCAAGGCGCTGGCGGACCGCTTGGCCGAAGCATTTGCCGAGCGGATGCACGAGCGGGTGCGAAAGGAGTTCTGGGGGTACGCGGCGGGCGAGTCCCTCGCCAACCGCCAGCTGATCGCCGAGGAGTACGCGGGGATGCGCCCGGCCCCCGGCTACCCGGCGTGCCCGGACCACGCCCAGAAGCGCGCGATCTTCAAGCTGCTGGAGGCCGAGCGCATCGGCGTTTCCCTGACCGAGAGCTGCGCCATGACCCCCGCCGCCTCGGTCGCCGGCCTCTACTTCGGACATCCGGGCAGCTTCTACTTCGGCGTCGGGCGGATCGGCGGCGACCAGCTGGAGGAGTACGCGTCCCGATGCGGCGTCGCCGTGGAGGAAGCGGCGCGACGGCTGGGGCCCAGCTTGGCCGAAGGGGTGGGCGAATCCGGTCCCGTGGGCGAACCCGGTCCCGTCCGCGACCCGGCCCCGACCGAGGCGCGGACGCTCGCCGCCGGGGAGCGGCCCGCCGGTGCCTGACCTGGGCGAGATGCTCTCCGACGGGCGGGTCCACGTCGTGGACGGCGCCATGGGGACGATGCTCTACGCCCGCGGCGTCTTCATGAACGTCTGCTACGACGAGCTCAACGCCACCGACCCCGACCTGGTGGAGGACGTTCACGAGCAGTACGTCCGGGCGGGCGCCCAGATCGTCGAGACCAACACCTTCGGCGCCAACCCGGTCAAGCTGTCGTCTTACGGGTTGGACGAGCGCACCGAGGAGCTGAACGCGCAGGCGGCCCGCCTCGCGCTGCGCGCCGCGGCGGGAAGGGCGTGCGTGGCTGGGGCGGTGGGACCGCTGGGAGTGCGGGTGGAGCCGCTGGGGCCGACGTCGCTGGCGGAGGCTCGCGAGTACTTCGGCCGACAGGTGGACGGGCTGCTGGAGGGCGGCGTGGAGGGGTTCTTCCTGGAGACCTTTTCCGACTTGGCGGAGATGGAGCAGGCGTTCCTGGCGGTGCGGAGCAGGTGCGACCTGCCCGTCGTCGTGCAGGCGACCGTGGGCGAGGAGTGCGCGACCGGCTTCGGCGCCACGGTGGAGCAGGCGGCGCGGGCGGCCGAGGAGTGGGGCGCCGACGCGGCTGGGCTCAACTGCTCCGTGGGACCCGCCGTGATCCTGGACGGCGTCGAGCGCATGGCCGCGACGACCCGCCTTCCCCTTTCGGCCCAGCCCAACGCCGGACTCCCACGGGCCGTGGGCGACCGGAAGATGTACCTGGCGGGACCTGAGTACATGGCCATGTACGCTCGCCGGCTCATTCGGGCCGGCGCTCGGCTGGTCGGCGGGTGCTGCGGCACGACGCCCGAGCACGTTCGACGGATTCGGGAGGAGGTCGCTGCGATCCAGCCCCGGACGCCGCCGGTGCGGGTGGTCCGCGACTTGGCCGACCGCGCGGTCCGAGCCGGTCCGCCCCTCCGAGCCCGCTCCCGCCTCGGCGCCCGATTGGATTCGGAAGATTTCGTCGTCGCCGTCAGAACGACGCCTCCCCGGGGCTGGAACGCCTCTGAAATGGCGGCCGAGCGGCGGCGACTGGCCGAAGCCGGCGCTCATGTCGCCGTCGTGCACGAGGACCGCGCGGCAGCCCGAATGAGCACCGTGGCGGCGGCGGCCCTGGCGGCCGGCGACGGCGTCCTGGAGCCCGTCCTGCACTACACCTGCAGGGGCCGAACCCTCGCGGAGATGATCGGCGACCTGCTGGGCGCGGCGGCATCGGGCGCCCGCAACCTTCTGCTGGCCACCGGCGACCCCCACGCCGGCGGCCCCTACCCCGCCTTCGGCGCCGGCTTGGAGATCGACGCGATCGGACTGGCCAACGTCGTGGCCGGGCTGAACACCGGCGTGGACCCGGCCGGCAACGAAGTGGGGGAGCCCACCGGGTTCGTCGCCGGCGTCGTCGTCAACCAAGGCGCTCGGGACCGGGCGCAGGAGGTGGAGCGGTTCCACTGGAAGGTGGAGGCGGGGGTCCACTACGCGGTCGCCCGGTCGGTCTTCGACGCCGATCACCTCTTGGCGTTCCTCGACGAGGCAAGGGCGGCGACGACGGACGGAGCGGGCGTTCCCGTGCTGGCCACGATCCGCCTCCTGGAGAACGCCACCCAGGCCGAGTTCCTCCAGAACGAGGTCCCGGGCGTCCACGTGCCGGAGCGCGTGGTGGAGCGGATGCGCCGGGCCGAGGCGCAGGGACCCCGGCACGCCTTGGCCGAGGGCTTGGAAGTTGCGCGAGAGGTGGTCGACGCGCTGGGCCGCCGCGTTGCCGGAGTGCAGGTGGTGGCGCCCTCCGCACGGGCCGAGGCGTTCGTCGGCGAGATCAAGCAGGCCCTGGCGTCCGGCGACCGAGTTCCCGCATGTGCGGAATGAGCGGCGTTTCCTCCATTATGGTGGCGTTTTGCCACCGTTCTGCATCCAAAATGGCGCCGTTTTGGTAGTAAAATGGTAGCAAAATGGTAGTACTTGTTCGAGGGAGGGCACATGGTCGGCTCGAACCCAAGCTGGCTTCGGACCGCGGCTACGCGAGCCGCGCCATGAGCGCCGGGGCGTCCCGAACCCCCAGGTTGCAGACGTACACCTTCTCGGCGCCGGCGTCCCGGAGGGCCCGGATCGTCTTGGCGCACACCTCGACCGGGCCGTCCCCGGCGGCGAACTCGCGGGCGACTTCGTTGGCCGGCACGGGGAAGAAGCGGCCCAGCTGCTTCAGCGTGCGAGGGTTCGGGCTGCGGTAGAGGAAGACGCCGTGGACCACGGGCAGCGCGACTCCTCGCCGGGCCAGCTCCGAGTGGAAGCGCTCGACCCGGGCAAGGGAATGGCGGGAGACGACCTGGGTGAGCACGTAGTCCGCCGCGAAGTCTTCTCCGGCGACGAAGCGGGCCTGCTCGGCCGGTTCCCGGTGAGGGTTCGCCCACCCCCCCAGCGCCATCCCGGGCTGGTCCGCCCGCAGGATGCGCCGCAGGTCTTGGCCGTGGGGCACGCAGCGGGGAGCGCCCCCCGAGCGGTCGCCGCCCACCACCGTCACGCCCGCCACGCCCAGGTCGGCCGCCCGCCGGGCGAAGAGGCGGCAGTACTCCAGCGGGTGCTTGCACGTCAGAAAGGGGAGCACGTGGCCGAAGGGACCGCCGGCCGCCGCCCCGGGGTTCGTTCCGCCGGTCGCCCGAGGGGCGGGTTCGGCCCCCAAGTTCGCCGCCAAGTGGGCCAAGCTCTCCTCTTCCCGGTCGCCCACGGCGTCGTCGGTGAGGAGGATGAACGTCCCTTGACCCGCCAGGCGCCGCAGGGCGTGGTGCATGTCGATCCACACGTCCATGCTCCGCGCCGCGTCCAAGCCGGACCGGGGCGGCCGCAGCTCGACGGCGACCATCGGGCCGGGCTCGGACAGGCGCTGAAGAAACCGGGATGCGCCGGTGGTCATCCCGCCGCCATCTCCTCCATCGCCTCCGCGTCGACGGGCAGGTCGCTGGTCAGCACGTCCGCCCCGTCCTCTTCGATCAGCACATCGTCCTCGATCCGGATCCCGATCCCCTCCAGCTCGGGGACTCGGGCGCAGCTCCCTGGGGAGAAGTACACTCCGGGCTCGACCGTGAACGCCATCCCGGGCGCCAGCGCCACGGGCTCGGGCGCGCCTGGCTCGGACGCTGCGGACCGGAGCTGCGACGCCTCCGCCGTCAGGGCCGGTTCGGGTCGTCGGCCCGCCCGGTACGCCCCGACGTCGTGCACGTCCAGGCCCAGCCAGTGCGAGGTCTGATGGGGAAACCAGCGCCGGTACGCCCCGGTCTCCACCGCTTCGGCAGGCGTCCCGCGCAGCACCCCCAGCGCCACGAGCCCTTCGGCCACCGCTCGCGCCGCCGCCTCGTGGACCTCCTGCAGCGCCGCCCCGGGCCGGCACGCCGCCAGCGCCGCCCGACGAGCCCCCAGCACCACCTCGTACGCTTCCCGCGCCGCACCCTCGATCCGCCGCGACGCGGGCGCCGTCCGCGAGACGTCGGCGGCGCAGCACTCCACCTCGGCGCCCGCGTCCACCAGCACCATCTCGCCCGGCCCGATCCGGGAGTCGTTGGCCGTGTAGTGGAGGGTGCAGGCGTTCGCCCCGCTGGCGGCGATCGTCGCAAAGGCCGGGCCGTCGGCGCCCCGTCGCCGGAACCCCGCCTCCACCGCCGCCTCCACCTCCCACTCCCCCGCCCCCGGCCGCACCACGGCCAGCCCTTCCCGAAAGGCGGCCGTCGTGATCCGCGCCGCCTCCCGCAGCCGGGCCGTCTCCGCCTCGTCCTTGCGCAGCCGCAGGTCGTCCAGGATCAGGCCCGGGTCCAGCACGCCGACCAGCCCGCGGCCGGTGCGCGGTCGCCGCCTCCGACCGTCCTGGAGCCCCGCCAGCACCACCCGGTCGCACGCCTCCGACGCCCCGAAGCGGTAGTAGGCCAAGTCGGCCCCCCGCAGCAGATCCGGCGCGCGGGCGGGGAGCTCCTCCAGCGCGAACACCGCGTCGGCCCCGCACTCGGCCTCGACGGCCCCCAGCTCCGCGCGCGGACCCGTCCACAGCTCCTTCTCCTCGTCGCGTCCCTCCACGAAGAGCACGAACCGCCTCCGGTCCGCGAACCCCCGCAGCACGGCCACGCACCCGGGCGCCTTCCAGCCGGTCAGGTAGAAGAGTTCCGAGTCCGGCCGGTAGCGGTACTCCGAGTCGGCGTTCTTGAAGCGCAGCGGGGACGCCGGCAGGACCATGGCGCCGCCCCTCAGCGCCGCAAGCGCCGACTCCCGCCGCCCAGCGAACGGCAACGGGGGCAGCCCAGCCAGGCGTCGGCCCTTCGCCGCTCGCCCGTCCTCGTCCCAGCCCGTTCCGTCCGCCGACGGGTCCAGCGCTCCGGCGACACGTCCGCCCTTCGCCGCCTGCCCGTCGGCCCCCGCCGACGCCGCCGTCATGGTCCGCCGCCTCGCCGCCGGGGCGTCCTGCGCTACCGTCCGCCCTGCGTCGCCGTCCGACCCTCCGGCGGGTTCTCGATCAGGTAGTGGACGAACCAGCTTCTGATCCGCTCCAGCCGGTCCACCAGCAGCCAGGGCTCTCCGGTCCGCGAGAGTCCGTGAGAGGACCTGGGGTAGCGCACCAGCTCCACGGGCACGCCCAGCTTCTTCAGGGACATGAACCACTGCTCGCCGTCGCCGATGGGCGTCCGGTAGTCGTTCTCGCTGTGGATGATCAGGGTCGGCGCAGTCACGTTCTCCACGTAGGAGATCGGCGACAGCCGCCGGTACAGGTCGCGCTGTTCCCACGGCGGTCCGTAGAACTCGTACTCGGTGAGCCTCTGGGCGTCCGACGTGCCCCACCAGCTCTCCCAGTTGACGATCGACCGCGACGTGACCGCTGCGTGGAAGCGGTCGGTGGTCGCCGTCAGCCAGTTGGTCATGAAGCCGCCGTAGCTCCCGCCCGAGACCCCCACCCGGGTCGAGTCGATCTCGGCGTACTCGGCCAGCGCCGCGTCCACTCCCGCCAAGTAGTCCTCCCTGTCCACGATCCCCCAATCCCCGCGAGTCGCGTACTGGAAGTCGTGTCCATAGCCCGACGAGCCCCGGGGGTTGGTGTACAGCACGAAGAAGCCGGCGGCGGACAAGACGTGGAACGTGGGGAAGAAGGTGTTCCCGTAGGCCGAGTGGGGTCCGCCGTGAATCTTCAGGATCAACGGGTACGAGCCGCCCCGCCGGAACTCGACCGGCCTCACCAGCCAGCCCTGCACTTCCGTCCCGTCCTCGGCGTTCCACAGCAGCTCCTCGGCGGGCATCAGCTCCACTTCCGAGAGCCACGCGTCGTTGAAGCCCGTCGCCTTCTGCTCGGTGGCGCCGTCGCCCCGGCTCACGTAGAGCTCCCCGGGCGTGGCCGCGTCGGTGGCCGCGTAGGCCATCACGCCGCCGTCGGCGGAGAAGGAGAACGACGACAGGCGGCGGGGTCCCAGCGTGACCTGGCGCACCGAGTCTCCGGGAGCCGCCCGGAAGAGGTGGCTGTCCCCGCGCACCCCCGCCGAGAAGAGGACGACGCTGCCGTCGGCGGACCAAGCGGGGGCGCCGGGCCGCAGGTCCCACGCCTCCGTCAAGTTGGCCGGCCGGCCCCGGAAGTTGCCGCCGGCCCCGATCTCCACCACCAGCAAGTCGGTCTGGGCGCCCCGTTCGGGGGTCGACAGGAAGGCCAGGCTGCGGCCGTCCGGCGACACGGCCGGAGCGCTCTCGGTGCCCGGGTTCGTCGTCAGTCGGCGCACGGTTCCTCCGTCGGCGTCCACCGACCAGATGTCGCCCGAGTTCTCGGTGCGAAGCTCCTCGTCCTGCCGCTCGTCGCCGGTGAAGAACACGGTGCGCCCGTCGGGCGACCAGGCCGGGCTTCCGGCGTCGAAGTCCAGCTCGGTCAGCTGCCGGGGCGCTCCGCCGGCAGCGTCCACGACGATCACCTGCCGCTTCTGCCGCACCGAGTAGTGGGGCTGGAACGACAACCGGCCGTCCCTCTTGTAGCGGATCGAGGTGACGACCCGCCCGTCGAAGCGCTCCGGGTCCAGCGTGCGGCTGACGGCGTCCGGGGCGATCCACCCCTCGCGGGCGTCCGCTCCCCGGGCTTCCCCGTCGCCGCCTCCGTCCGAGTCGTCGCCCGCGGGGGCCTTCACGTAGGCGATCTTTGACCCGTCGGGAGACCACACCGGCGGCCCTTCGACTCCTTCGACGTGGAACGCCTCGCCGCCCGGCCGGTCGATCCGCAGGAACCAGATTGGGTTCGGGTCGCCCCCTCGGGAAGACGAGAACGCCAGCAGGGCGCCGTCGGGAGACCACCGGGGACCGCTGGACTCCTCCGTGGGGCTCGTGGCGCGGAAGGCTCGGCCGTCGGGCCTTCCGTCGGAGAGGGGCTGAAGCCAGACCTCGCGATGGCGCCGGTTGTCGTCTTCCACCACGGTCGTGACCGTGAACGCGACCCAGTCGCCCGGCGGCGACACCGCCACCTCGCCGACGCCGACCAGCCGGTAGTAGCGCTCCGGCGCGTAGCCGCTCTTCTGGGCCTCGGCGCCGCCGTGGATGCCGAGGATTCCGAAGGCGCCGGCCGCCAGCGCGCCGAAGGCCGCGCGCCGCCGGGTCGCAGCGTCTCGGGCACGTGGACGCGCCATTGCCTTTCCTCTTGCCGCTGATGGAACCCTGTGCGCCGGTGGAACCGGCCGCACCTGATGCGCTATCGTGAGCGTGCGACGACATGGTTGGGCACGGGGGCAGCGCATGGTCATGAAGATGGTGCAAGCACTTCGGAGGCGTCCAGTGGGGCGGAGGAGGCCAGCCGCCGCCCGACGGACGATGCGGCGGGCGACGTCCAGGCGGCAAAGCTCCGGGCCCGCGGGTACCGGGCGAGCGGCCGCCCGACGGACGAAGCGGCGGGCGACCCGGCAGGGAAGATGGCGCGGATTCGAGTGGACGACGCATCGGACCGCGCGTCGGTCATGGCTCCCTCTGCTGGCTTGCGCGGTCGCCTTTGCGCGGTCGGCCGAAGCCCAGGTCGTTCGCGGCCGCCTCGTGGAGGCGGGCGACGTGCGACCCGTGGGCGGCGCAATGGTCACCCTGGTCGCGGCGGGAGGCGGCGACGCGGGCAGGAGCCTGACCCGAGACAGCGGCCTCTTCGAGCTCGTCGCGTCCGGCCCGGGAGAGTACTGGCTGCGAGCCGAACGGATCGGCTACGCCACCACCCGCTCCGACCCCTTCCGCCTGGCCGTCGGAGACACGCTGGTCGTCGGCCTGGAAGCGAGCGTGGAGGCCATCTCCCTGGAGGGGGTCCGGGCCGAGGGGGGGCGACGCTGCCGGGTGAGGCCCGAGGAGGGGCTGGCGGTCACCCGGGTGTGGGACGAGGCCCGGAAGGCGCTGGCCGCGGCCGCGTGGACCCAGGACCGGGGGATGTACCAGTACGAGATGACCGGCGTGACCCGGCGGCTGGACCGGGACGGACGGCAGGTGCTGTCGGAGGAGCGCACCTACCAGCAGGGATACCGCAAGGCGCCGTTCGTCGCCCGCGACGCCGACTCCCTTGCGGCCGAGGGCTTCGCCCGCCTCTCCGCCAACGAATCCGTGTACTGGGCGCCGGACGCCGGCGTGCTGCTCTCCGACGCGTTCCTCGACACCCACTGCTTCCGACTGAGGGAGGACCACGACGACGCGCCCGGACTGATCGGCCTCGCCTTCGAGCCCGTCCCCCGACGGCGGGTGCCGGAGGTCGGCGGCACGCTGTGGGTGGACCCCATCTCCGCCGAGCTTCGCTGGCTGGACTTCGGCTACCGGAACCTGGACCTGCCCGACGTTCTCATGCGGAGCTCGCCCGGGGGCCGGGTCGAGTTCAGGGCGCTCCCCAACGGCACGTGGATCGTGAGTTCCTGGCACATCCGCATGCCTCGGGGCAAGACGACGACCAACCCGCTCACCAAGCGGCTGGCGGTGGAGCTGGAGGGCGTGGTCCTTCAGGGCGGGGATGTGGTGCGGGTCCACGGCAACGACGGCGTCGTTCTGGAAGCGGAGGCCGGGGGAAGGATCGCCGGCATCGTCTTCGACAGCCTGCGGGGGGGCTTGCCGGGGGCGCGGGTCGTGGTCGACGCGCTGGGCGCCGAAGTCGAGACCGACTGGGAGGGCCGCTTCGAGATGGCGGGCCTGCCGCCGGGCACGTACGCGGTCAACTTCTCCCATCCCTACCTGGAGCGGCTCTCCTACAGCGCCGAGCCCTTCTTGGTCGAGGTCGCCGAGGGCGCCGGGACTCCGGCCCAGGTCAACTTCTCGGCGCCGACTGTGGGCCGCGCGCTCTCGCGGGCGTGTCGAGACGTGGAAGCGCCCGGTGCGCGGATGGAAGTGTCGGGCGCGGCAACCCGCTCGTCGGGCATCCTCGCGGGACGGGTCGTGGACTTGGCCGGCGCGCCTGTGCCCGGCGCCCAGGTGCGGATACTGTCGCGGGCCTACGGCATCAGGGCGGACCAGGGGGCCGCGAGCCGGGACGTGCTTCTGCAGGAAGGCCGCGCGGGCGTGATCGTCGCCGCCGGCGCCGCCGGCCGCTACCTGGCCTGCTGGGTCCCCGTGGACGCCACCTTGGAAGTCGCGGTCGTGGAAGCCGGCGACGAGCTGGGTCCTGGGGGACTGGAAGCCGCCTACTCGCCTTCCGAGCTCGTCGGCAGGAGCCGCAACACCGTTACGATCCCTTCCTCGCGCCCATTCGCGATATTGGACTTGCGGGTCGAGCGCAAGTAGGGGCCCGCCAGCGGCCGCCGCCCGGACCCCGAACCCCGAACTTCCCACGAACACGGTCAACCGTGAGCAGACCACCTTCTCTCGCTCTTCCGGCTCTCGGACCCCTCCTGGCCGGACCGCTCCTGGCTGCCGGACTCGGGCTCCATGCGCAGGAACCTCCGGCTCGGGACACGGTCTCCCTGGCGCCCCTGGTCGTCTCGGTTCTGCGATCCCCCGTTCGGCTCGACCGAATGCCCTTCTCCGTTTCGGTGCTGTCGGGCCCCGATCTCTCGGAAGGGGCCGCCGGCCTCTTCCTCGACGAGGCGCTCCACGGACTGCCCGGCGTGCGGGTGCAGAACCGCTACAACCCGGCCGTCGGCGAACGGATCTCCATCCGGGGCTTCGGCGCCAGAGCCCAGTTCGGGGTCCGGGGGATCAAGGTGCTGGTGGACGGCATTCCCGCCACGCTTCCGGACGGCCAGACCACGCTGGACCATCTGGACGTGGGCTCGCTGGGCCGGGTGGAGGCCCTGCGGGGGCCGGCCGCCGCGCTCTACGGCAACGGCGCAGGCGGCGTCCTCCTCCTCGCCAGCGCCGAACCCTTCGCCGGCGCCTCCCGGCCGGAAGCGGCCGCGGTCTTGGGCTCCGACGGACTCTTGCGGCTGCAAGCCACGACCTCGGGCAGCGCGGGCAAGCTGAAGTACCGCGTCAGCGGGGCGCGCAGCCGCTTCGACGGCTTCCGGGACAACGTCTCGGAGTCGGGGGAAGATCCGTACAGCGGCGCGACCCGCACCACCCTGAACGCAGGCTTCGACCGGGAGGCGGGCGGCGGCGCCCTTTCCGTGCGGCTGATCGGGCTGGACCTGAACGCCCTCAACCCCGGCTCCCTCCCCGCGAGCCTCTTCGACGAAGGGAGCAACCAGGCGTGGGGGTTCAACGTGGCCCGCCGGACCCGAAAGGACGTGCGGCAAGGACAGGTCGGGGTTGCTTGGCGGGGACCCGTGGGCGGTCTGCAGGGGGACTTTTCCGCATACGGGGTGCGCCGAACCCTGGACAACCCGATCCCCACGCGGGTGCTGGACTTGACGCGCAACGGCGGCGGAGTGCGCGTGAGCGTCGCGAAGGAGTGGGGCCGGGAGTCCGGCGCGGCCCGCCTCGACTTCGGCGCCGAGGGCGAGCTTCAGAGCGACGACCGGCGGAACTTCGCCAACGAGGGCGGCGAGCGAGGCGCCGTCGTGCTCGACCAGCAGGAGCGGGTGCGCGCCCTGGCGCTCTTCGGCCAGCTCCGCCTTCCCGCGACCCGGCGAGTGGACGTGCTCGCCGCGCTGCGCCTCGACCGCTTCCGCTTCCGCGCCGACGACCGCTTCGTCGGACCCGACAACCCCGACGACTCGGGCGAACGCGCCATGGGCGCGGTCAGCCCGTCGGTCGGCGTTCGCCTGGACCTGGGAGACCACGGCGTCTTCGCGTCGGTGGTGCGCTCCTTCGAGACGCCCACCACCACCGAGCTGGCCAACCAGCCGGACCGGGCCGGCGGCCTCAACCCGGCGCTGGAGCCGCAGCGGGGCTGGACGGCCGAAGGCGGGATTCGCGGCAAGCTGGGGGGCCGTGCCGCCTACGACCTGACCGGCTTCGCGTCGCTCGTCTCCAATCAGCTGGTGCCCTTCGAGGTGCCGGCCGCGCCGGGCCGAACGTTCTACCGCAACGCCGGCAAGTCCCGGGTGCGGGGCTTCGAGGCGTCACTCCGAGCCGCCCTCTCCCGCTCGGTGACCGCCCGCTTCGCCTACGGCTACACCGACGCCCGGTTCGACGACTTCGAGGTGGACGGGGAGCGCTTCGACGGCAACCGCGTTCCCGGCGTGGCCCCCCACTTGGTCGAAGGCGCGGTTCGGGCCGGCGGCGGCCCGTGGTTCGGAGAGCTCCGGCTGGAGGTGCGGGGCGAAGTTCCCGTCGACGACGCCAACGACGCCCACGCCGACGGCTACGCCCTGCTGGACCTCCGGGTCGGCGCGTCCGGGCTGCGGGCCGGCGGCCTCCTGCTCTCGCCCTTCGCCGGCATCACCAACGCCACGAATGCGCGCTACGCCTCTTCGGTGGTGGTCAACGCCTTCGGCGGCCGCTACTTCGAGCCGGGACCCGATCGGGGCGGCTACGTGGGGCTCTCGCTGGCGTGGGCGCGGGAAGGCCCCTAGGACGTCGTCTCCCGGGCGCGGAGGGCAGGTCCGGCTAGCCGCCGGGGCCGCCGGGGCATCCGCTGGCGTCCTCCACCAGCCACAAGCTGTTGCCGACCGGGCGCTCGCCCCTCTGGTCGGAGGGGCTGTTGGCCAGCCGGGTGCGCAGGGACATGGCCGAGGAGCCGCCACCGTCCAGGTTGAGGGCCTCGTCCGCGCCGAGGGCCACCAACAGCTCCGTCAGCTCGGGCAGGGTCATGCCGTCCGAGCGGGGAGGCTGGCGCCCGTCCACGACCACCAGCCAGAGGAGTTCCTTCTCGCTGTCGTAGCCCACGGCGGTTCGAGGATGGGGTTCGGCGGCGAACGCCGGGCGCGCGCCGACGGCCAAGTCGCCCACGGGCAGGCCGCCGTCGAGCAGCTCGGGGTAGCCCCCCACGACCTGCACCTGCCCGCCCGCGTACTCGGAGCCGCCCACCGTGTCGGCGCCGAAGACCATGACGCGGCCGTTCCTCTGCGCGGAACCGATCCAGGGGGTCCGCCGCGACGTCCATACGAAGGCCGGTCGGCTGGAAGCCCGCAGGGTGCCCGGGGTGACTTCGGGACCCAGGGGCATCCCCCCTTCCATGAAGAAGTCGCCGTTCACCCCGGCCACCGGGACGACCGACCCCGTGGGGCGCATCTCGGTGACGGTCCTGCGCGGCCGGTCGGGGCCGTTCTCCTCGGCCGCCGGGACGACGCGGAGCTGCAGGTCGCACCGGGTCAGGTCGGCGGAGACCAAGTGGACGGCCCAGGGACCGCGGGGCGACCAGCGGTAGTGGTAGTGGACGCCTTCGCCGAGGCTCTCTCCGCGGCTGGTGTCGGGATCCAGAAAGGCCTGGGCCTCCCGGGACAGCTCCGGAATCGCCGCGTCCGCCGGCTGCGGCTCGTCCCGGCAGCCCGCAAGGCACGCGAGGGACCCGGCCAAGGCCACCGCCAGCGGAATCGCCGCGCGCCGGTGCGTCCGCCGGCCCATCGTCAGCGCTCCTCCGCCCTGTCCCACGACTCGGAAGCCCAGAAGTGTTCCTCCTCCGCGCGGATCTCGTCCATGTCCAGCGGCTCGTCGTCCTCCAGGAAGAGCAGCCCGCCCTCCTCGATCTGCCGCACGTCGTCGTCGGAGAGGCCGGCCGCGGCCGACCGGGTCCGGCGAAGAATCCGCCGTCGCGCCATCGCTCCCGCGACGAGAACCAGCGCCGACAGCGCCGCGAAGATCCAGCCCGTCACGGAGACGGCCCCTCGGCCCAGCACCGACGGCGGCCCGTGCGCCGGCGCGACCGCCGCGTCACGCGACCGGCTCCATGCCGACGTACTTCAACCCGCTCCCCGTGTTGAAGAGCACGACTTCGTCCTCGGCTCCGATCAAGCCCATCGAGCGCAACCTGGGGACGGCGGCGGCGGTCGCTCCGCCCTCCGGCGCGGCGAAGACTCCGGTGGCGGCCCCCATCGCCGCCACCCACCGCGCCATCTCCGCGTCCCGCACGGCGACCGCCCCGCCCCCCGACTCGCGCAGCGCCCGCAGGACCAGAAAGTCCCCCACCGCCCCCGGCACGCGCAACCCGGAGGCGTAGGTGACGGCGTTCTCCCACGTGCCGGCGTCCTCCCGGCCTTCTTTCCACGCGCGCACGATCGGCGCGCAGCCCGCGGCCTGCACCGTGAACATCCTGGGCCGTTGGGAACCGATCCAGCCCAGCCGCTCCATCTCGTCGAACGCCTTCCACATCCCCACCATCCCCGTGCCCCCGCCGGTCGGGTACACGACGGCGTCCGGCAACCGTCCCCCCAGCTGCTCGAAGAGCTCGTAGCCCATCGTCTTCTTGCCCTCGACCCGGTACGGTTCCTTCAAGGTGGAGAGGTCCCACCAGCCGTGCTCGTCGCACCCCCGGCGCACCGCCTTGCCGCAGTCGCCGATCAGGCCGTCCAGCAGGCGCAGCTCCGCTCCCAGCGCCCGGATCTCGGCAAGGATGGGGGCGGGCGTGTCGGTGGGGACCACGACGTGGACCGGAAGGCCCGCCGCGGCCCCGTAGGCGGCGGCCGACCCGGCCGCGTTGCCCGCCGAGGGGATCGCAAGCGCCGCCGCGCCCAGCTCCAGCGCCCGGGAAACCGCCATGCACAGCCCCCGGTCCTTGAAGGAGCCGGTCGGGTTCTGGCCCTCGTCCTTGATCCACAGGCGGCCCACGTCCAGGGATCGGGCCATGGCGGGAGACTCGAGCAGGGGCGTGAAGCCTTCGCCCAGGCTGACGCGGCACGCCGGGTCCCTCACCGGAAGCGCCTCCGCGTACCGCCACAACGTCGGCGACCGCCCTGCCAGCGCGTCGGGCGCAAAGCGAGCCCGGAGGGCGTCCAGGTCGTAGCGGGCGAAGAACGGCTTGCCGGCGGGCGAAAGGCCGGCCAAGCGCTCCGACTCGTACGTCTTGCCGGTGGCCGTGCATTCGAGATGGGAAGCGCCGGGGAGCGGTCTCGGCGCTGCTGCCCGCCTTCCCGTGCCTTCTCGGCGCTTCGTTTCGTCCACCGAGCCTTCCCCCTTCCGTTGGGGACGAGTTCCGCGGCCTTGGCGGCCCGCTCGCCGACTCCAAGGCCCGCTCGCCAACTCCAAGGCCCGCTCGCCAACTCCAAGGCCCGCTCGCCAACTCCAAGGCCCGCTCGCCAACTCCAAGGCCCGCTCGCCGACTCCAAGGCCCGCTCGCCGACTCCAACTTGGAGATGGAGTTCCCTCTTGGGAAGTCGGGGCCGGCCGGCCCGGCTGGAGGGCCCTGTTCGAGGGGGAGTCTGGCAACCCATGATGGAGTCGGGCAACCCTGATCGGCGTCGGTGCGTCCGACTGAACGGAATCGAAGACCGTCGCGGCGCGCCCGCCGCCTCCCGCTGGTGTGGAGCGGCGTCTGCTGGAGCTCGCGGCAACCGCCGGAGTGGAGCAGCAAACTGGAACGACCCATCGAAGCCGAGTCGACGAGCGAGCTGATTCGCCGCTCCTGCGAGGGGGACGAACGGGCCGCCCGGGGTCTCTACCACCGGTATGCCCCTCGCGTCTACGCCGTGGTCCGGCGGATCGCGGGCAACGACGACCTGGCCAAGGACTACGCCCAAGAGGCTTGGATCAGGGCGTTTCGGGCGCTGCCCGGCTTCCGCGGAGATGCGCGCTTCTCCACTTGGCTGCACCGGATCGCCGTCAACGCAGCCCTTCAGCTGGAGCGCAAGCAGAAGGCCGCCCGCGAGCGGGAGGCGCCGTTGCCCGAGGTGATACCGGTGGCCCCCCAGGTCCGCGACGTCCTTCTGCAGCGGAGGCTGGAGGAGGCGCTGGACCAGCTGCCGCCGAGGATGCGGCAGGTGCTGGTGCTTCACGACGTGGAGGGCCGCACCCATCAAGAGATCGGAGAGGACCTGGGGATCGCCGCCGGAACGTCCAAGTCGCAGTTGTTCAAGGCCCGCGCAAAGATGCGGCGAATGCTGGCCGCCTACGAACAAGAAGCCAAGGAGATCGCAGCATGGAACGGTTGACGCTCGAATGGAACGGTTGACGCTCGAAGAGTTGGCTCGGCTGGTCGACGAGCAGCCGACTCTGGAAGAACGGAAGGCACTGGACCGGGACCCGGAGGCCCGCCGGCAGCTAGAGGCGCTGCAGGCCCTGACCGCCGCCCTCAAGGACCTGCCCGCCGTGCTGCCGCCCCCTGCCGGCTGGGATCAGCTTCGGGCCCGATTGGTGGCCGCTGGGCTGATCCGCCGCCGCCCGCGCCGGTTCGCGGTGTCGCGGAAGTGGATGCAAGCGGCGGCGGCACTCGTGCTCTTCGCGGGGGGAACGGGGTTCGGCGCGGCGTGGGGACCGAGCCTGGGCGGCCGGCTCGGCGACTCGCCGGTCGGGCAAGGGGGCGCATCGCCCGGGACGGCGGTCGCGGGCGCTCTTCCGGCGACCTCGGCGGCGACGGCGGCGCCCTCCTTCGCCACCGTCGAGGAGGCGAGAACCGCCGTGGAGTCCGCCGAGGAGCAGTGGGCGGAAGCGTTCGACGCCTACCAGCGCCTCCTCCGCTCCCAGGGGCTGCTGCCGGCCGCGCCGGACCCCGCTTCCCGAGCGCACTTCATGGAGCTGATCCGCACCGCCAGCCAGACAGCGCTGCAGGAGTCTCCCGGGGATCCGTTCCTCAACACCGTCTACGTCTCGGCGACGCGGGAGCAGGAGAACCTTCTCCGAATGGCCAGCCAGGACTTCTGGCACTGATCCCGATGGCGCCTTCCCCGTGCTTCCGCTCCCGCGCGTGGAGCAGGTCGGCGAGGCTCTGCTCGTCGACGGCGAGTCCTTGCTTCCGCTCCCGCGCGTGGAGCAAGTCGCTTCTCTTCCTAGCTTGCGCCGCCGTCGCCGCTCTTTCCGACGAGGCGCGCGGGCAGGCCGCGGGACGGGGGCCGGCCGCGTCGGGCGCGCAAGCGGCAGAGGACGGAGGGCGGACGGGATGGCTGGGCGTCCGCGTCGACGTCCGCGTGGCGATCCCCGGGCGGCATCGAGACTCGATCGTCGTGGTGATCGCCGACGTCTACCCGGGCGGGCCGGCCGACGTGGGAGGCGTCGCGCGCGGCGACCGGGTGCTGGCCGCGGACGGCGTCGCCTTCGTCGGCTGGGAGACGTGGGGCCGCTTCACGGCGGGACTCGTGCCCGGACGCGCGCTTCGGCTCGTCCTCCTTCGCGACGACGCACTTCACGAGGCGACGGTGGTCGCGGGCGAGGCCCCCCCGGCAGGCACGAGGCTCGCGCCGAGTCGCATGGCCCGCGCCGAGCTTGCCGGTCGCGACTACGCGGGAACGCAGGCCCGCATGCTGCGCACCATGGACTCGCTTCTCCGGGTCGCCGCATCGGGCATGGGCGAGATCGAACGGTCGTGGTCCCGGACCCGCTCCTTCGATCTCCTGATCGGTGGGCTCGGACCCGCCGGGCGCGGGGATTCCCTGGCGCCGGCGGCGGTCCGTCGCGTCCAGGAGCGGGGCCGGAGGTCTTCCGTCGAAGCGCTCCCCGGCGAGGGAGGCGGAGGCCCCTCGCTGCGCCCCTTCCGAAGCGAGGGCGCGCGGCAGGCGCGCATGATGACTCCGGCCCTCCTGGACAACCCCTTCGTCTTCGGCGGGGCGCTGGCCAGAGACCTGACCGAGGAGCTGGGGCGCTACTTCGACAGCGTCGCCGGGGTCTTGATCACCGACGTGCTTCCCCGCACGCCCGCCGCCGCCGCCGGCTTCCATCCGGGGGACGTGATCGTCTCCGTGGACGGCCGAGGAACGCCGGCGCTCGCCGCGCTGCGGACCGCCCTGGCCGAGAAGGGGCCTCCCTACGAGATCCACCTAGTGCGCCAAGGAGCCCGCGCGCTGGTCCGCTACCCCCGTCCATAAGAGGCGCGGGCGCGGGACAACCCAGCAGGGTGACGTGCTCGTATGCGCCGTCGGGCCATAAGGGGCTCGGGCGCGGGAAAGGCCGCTACTCGTACCGAAGCGCGTCGATCGGGTCGAGAAGCGAGGCGCGACGGGCCGGCCATATTCCAAAGAAGAGGCCGATCGCCGCGGCGACTCCCAGCGCGACGGCGACCGCCTCCGGGGCCACGGCCGTGTCCCATCCGGCGATCCGGGTGAAGCCCTCCGCCCCGCCGAAGCCCGCCAGCACCCCCAGCAAGCCCCCCAGGACGCAAAGCACGAGCGCCTCCACCAGGAACTGGAAGAGGATCGTCTTCCGCGTAGCCCCCAGCGCCTTTCGGACGCCGATCTCGCGGGTTCGCTCCGTGACGCTCACCAGCATGATGTTCATGATCCCGATCCCGCCCACGATCAGGCTGATCGCCGCGATTCCCGCCAGGAGCAGGCTGAAGGTCTGCTGCGCCTCGCCGAAGGTCTCCAGAATGTCGGAGGACTTCTGGATGCTGAAGTCGGCCTCTTCGGCGGGGAGGATGCGGTGCTCGCGCCTGATCACCCGGTCGATGTCCGCCCACGCCGGGTCCAGAAGCTCCGGGGAAGCCGCCGCCACGTAGATCGAGCGCAGCCGGTCCCGGCCGCCCATCATCCTGTACATCGCCGTGGAGAGGGGCACGAACACCTGGTCGTCGGGCCGCATCCACATGGCGCCGCCCTTCTCCTTGAGCACGCCCACGACCTCGAAGGGGATGCCTCGAATCTGGATCGTCCGGCCGACCAGGAGCTGCCCAGGCGTGCCCAGGTCGTCGGGCACGTTCGACCCCAGGACGGCGACCCTGCGACGGCCCTGCACCTCGCCTTCGTCGAAGAGGCGCCCGTGCGCGATCTCGTGGCTGTGGACGTCGAAGTAGGACGGCCACGTCCCGACCACCTCGTTGGACGAGTTCCAGCGCAGGTAGGAGACCTGGAAGCGGGACTCGATCTCGGGAGCGATCTGGTACTTGTCGCCCACTTGGTCGCGGAGGGCTTGGGCGTCGTCCTCTTCGAGCCGTCGGTTGCCGCTGGCGACCCCGCGGAAGAAGCCCTGGCCGGGACGCACCGTGAGGATGTTGGTGCCCATCGTCTCGATCTGCTGCTGGACCCGCCGCTGAGCGCCTTCTCCGAGCGCGACCATGGTGATCACCGCCGCCGATCCGATGACGATGCCCAACGTCGTCAGGGCCGAGCGAAGGGCGTTGGCGCGGATCGAGGCCATCGCCACCAGCACGGTCTCCTTGATGATGAACATGGCCGCCTCGTTTCCCGGTCAGTCGCCGAAGGGCCTGCCGCCCATGCGCTGGCGCATCCGCTCCATGCGCTCCTGCTGCTGGGCCTGGAGCTGCGCGGCGCCGATCAAGGCCAGCTCGTCGCCCTCTTCCAGGCCTGCCAGGATCTCGGCGTAGTCCCAGTCGCTGAGCCCCATCACCACGGCGCGCGGGGCGATCACGCCGGCCTCGTCCATCACAAAGGCGACCGCGGGCTGGAAGGTCGGGTCGCCGGTGGAACCTCCGCGGGCCGCCCTTTCGAGCGCGCCGGGGCCGAACGCGGCGCCCGCAACGCCCGACGGCAAGCGGCCTCCGGCGGGGCTGCGCGCCGAGGCATCGTCCGGGGCGGCGCGACGGCCCGCTGGTGCGGCTGCACGAGGCACATCGGCCGAGGCATCGGCCGAGGCATCGTCCGGAGCGCCGTCCGGGGCGCCTTCCGGGGCGGCGCGACCCTCCGAAGCATCGCGACGGTCCGAGGCGGCGCCACCGGCTTCTCCGGCCGCCGCGCCCTCGCCGCGACGGCCTTGGCGTCTCTCTCGGGCGGCGGCAAAGATCGCCCGGGCCGAGTCCACGGTGATCTCGCCCGCCTCCACCTTGGCCCGCACCTCCGCCATTGGGCCGGCGAGAGCTCCGCCCGCGCCTCCCGCGCCGAACCTGCCGGCGGCGCTCGGCGACCCCTGCACGCCCGCCTTGGCGGCCGCCTCGGCCATGAGCGGTCCCCATGCGGCCCGGTCTATCGACACGTTGGGGTCGAGGCCCAGCACCTCGGCGGCGGGCGCCAGCTCCCGAACCTGCACCACGGCGTTGTTCGGCACCGTGAGGGCGCCCAGCCGCTCGTTCACCAGGACCTCCACCTCGGCGTTCATCCCGGGCTTCAGCAGCCCGGAGCGGTTGTCCAGCAGCACGATCACCGGAAACATCGTGACGTTCTGCACCACCACGGCCTGGGGCTCGATCTTCTCGATCCGCCCCTGGAACGTCCTGTCCGGGAAGGCCTCGACGCCCACCGTCGCGCCCATCCCCGCCACGAGCTGCCCCATGTCCGTCTCGTCCACCAGCGTGCGGACGCGCATGTCGTCCAAGTTGGCCATGACGAAGAGGGTCGTGCCCCCCGAGACGTTGCCCGTGGCAGACTGGATGACCTGGCCGTTCTCGACGAGCCGCTCCAGGATCGTGCCCGAGACGGGCGCCCGAATCGTCACGTCGGTCAGGCGCAGCTCGGCCAGCTCCAGGTTGGTCTGCGCCCTTACGAGGGCGGCTCGGGCGTTGGCGTGCTCGAGCTCCTGCTGCTCGTACTCCTGCGCGGTGATGACCTCCGAGTCGAGGAGCTCCTGGGAGCGCCCAAGCTGGGCCTCGGCGATCGAGAGCCGGGCCTGGGCCACGTCCAGGTCGGCGGTGGCCTGGTCGTGGGCGTTCTCCACGTCCCGGGGGTCGACCCGCGCCAGCAGCGTGCCGGGCTCCACTTCGTCGCCCGAGTCCACGTAGAGCTGCAGTATCTCGCCGGACGCCTTCGACTTGACCTCGACCTTGTAGACGGGTTCGAGCTCGCCGGAGGCCTCTGCGGTGATCCGCATGTCCCTGACCTCGGCGGGCGCCGTCTGGACGATCACTCCGTCTTCCTCGGCCGCACCCGCGCAAGCGGCGAGCCCCCACGCGACGGAGACCCCCAGGGCCGCCCAAGCCGCGGCGGGAGGTCGCCGGTCGCCGGCTCCGAGCCGCCGGCCGGAGTCCGTCCCCTCTTGCCCGACGCGCCGCATCACTTCGCCGCTCCCGTGTTGAGAAAGTCGCGCTCGACCAGTCCGTCCATCAGGTGAACCTGGCGGGACGCCGAGGCGGCGATGTCCGGCTCGTGGGTCACCAGCACGATCGTCTGGCCTGTTCCGTTGAGCTGCTTGAGGATCTCCACGATCTCGCGGGAGGTCTGGGAGTCCAGGTTGCCGGTGGGCTCGTCGGCCAGCAGGAGCGCCGGGTCGTTGACCAGCGCCCGGGCGATCGCGACCCGCTGCCTCTGCCCGCCCGACAGCTCGGGCGGCTTGTGCCCCATCCGGTCCGCCAGCCCCACTTGAGCGAGCTTCTCCTCGGCCTTGCGCTTCCGCTCCCTGGCCGGGGTTCCGGCGTAGATCAGGGGCAGCTCGACGTTGTGGAGCGAGGTCGCCCTCGGCAGCAGGTTGAAGGTCTGGAAGACGAAGCCGATGTCCCGGTTCCGCACCCGCGCCAGCTGGTCGTCGGAGAGCTCCGACACCTGCCGCCCGTTGAGCCAGTACTCGCCGGCGGTGGGCGTGTCCAGGCAGCCGATCAGGTTCATGAAGGTGGACTTGCCGCTGCCCGACGGACCCATGATGGCGACGAACTCGCCCTGGGCGATCTCCATGTCCACACCTCGGACCGCCCTCACCGTCTCCGCGCCCAGGACGTAGTACTTCCGCAGCCCCTGGGTCACGATGACCGCGCCGTTTCCGGCGGCGCCCGTCCGTCCGTCGCCGTTGCTTCCGTTCGTTTTCGTCACAACGCTCTCCCCACTATGGATTCGAGTTCGGCCTTGGCCACAACGTAGTCGTACCGAGCCGACACCAAATCTGCTTCAGCTTGGTCCAGCGCGACTTGGCTCGTGATCATGTCCAGGATCGTCGCCATCTGCACCGCGTAGCGTTCCCGGATCAGCCGCAGGTCCTCTTCCGCCACCAGCACCGCCTCCCTGGCGATGGCGATGGCCTGCTCCTGCGTCTCCAGCGTGCGAAGGGCGGCGTCCACATCCTGGCGCACTCCGCGCCGGGCGTCGTCCTCCGCAAGACGGGCCACCCGCCGGCTCTCCGACGCCTGGGAGACGTTCTGGGATCGCTGGAAGCCGTCGAAGAGGGTGTAGCTCATCGACGTTCGGAAGTTCCAGCTCGTGGTGCCTCCGCTGAACGCGGGCTGCTGGTTGGCCCACGCCGACCCGAACGACGCCGACACGCTGGGAAGGTACGAGGCCCGCGCGCTCCGCTCCGCCGACCCGGCCGTCGCCGCGGCCGCCCGAGCGGCCTGGACCGCCGGCGACGTCGATTCGGCCAAGGCGACGATCTCCTCCTCGCTCAGCGCCAGCGGCACCGGGTCCAGGTTGCCGGGCAGCCTCGGCGCCACCGGGCCGCTCGCGCCCACTTGGCGGCCCAGCGCGAAGTGGGCGGAACGAAGCTGGTTGCGGCTCTGGAGAAGGGCTTGCCGGGCGTTGGCCAGCTCCAGGCGGGCGCGCAGGCTGTCGGACCGCGTGCCGGTGCCGACCCGAACCCGGGTGCGGGTGATCTCCAGGCTCTCGTCGGCGCGGGCGACCCGGGCCTCCGCCACCTGAGCCAGCTCGGACTGGCGCAGGGCGTTCACGAAGAGGTTGCGCGTCTGAAAGAGGACGGTGAAGCGCTGGCTCGCCGTCCGCGCCTCGGCTTCGAGTATTCCCGACTCCGTCCGCCGCAGCTCGGAGAACTTCCGCCCTCCCTGAAAGAGCTGGTAGGACAGGTTCAGCGAGCCGTTGTACGAGTCGGCGCTTCCGGTCACCACCCGCTGCGTGTTGGGGTCGAATCGGTTCTGGCTCTGCACCGACGCGCCGCCGGCCAGGCTCAGGTTGGGCAGAAAGGACCCCCAGGCCCGCCTTCGCGCGCTTCCCGCGTTGACGAGGGACGCCATGCTCTGGGCCAGCTGGGGACTGTGCACCAGCGAGAGCTCGAGCGCCTCCTCCAGGGCCACCGTGTCGGCCGGCGCCTGCTGGCCGCGCGCTTCCTTCGGGGGCGCCGCCGCCCCCGCCGCGCCGAACGCCCACAGCGCGACGAGCAAGCCCTTGGCTCCGGCCTTCATCTTCCGGCCCTCCCGTCGTCGTGGGACCGGCCGCTTCCCCGGGGCATCCGTCCCCGATCCCGTCCCCGATCCCGGCCTCGCCCGTCGTAGCGCGCGGAGAGCAGGGAGTCGTAGGCCTCCACCTGGGCCGGCGTGAGGACCGATCGGATCGAGTCGCGAGCCTGGGCGATCAGCGCGCGCTGCCTTGGCCGGTACGCCTCTTCGAACTCCCGGTCCAGCGCGCGCATCTGCGCTCCGAAGTGGTCGATGATGTCGTCGACCTTGGCGCGGGTGGCCGGGTCCAGGCCGATCTCGTGAATGACCAGAGAGCGGCGCTCCGGGCCGTCGCCCCGGGACCTGGGGGCTTCCGCCGGGGCGGGCTGCGCGTCGCCGCTCCGCCATGCCAGCCCCGCCGCGAAGCCGGCGGCAAGGGTCAGCAGCAGGAGGACCGCCGAGACGAGCCGGGGGTGCTTTGGCGCGATCGTCACCGGCCGGCCTCCACCAGAGTCATGAAGGCCGTCGGCGCGCCGTCGCCCGCTCCGCTGATGATCGTCCGATAGAAGCCCTCGCCGACCTCGTTCTCCAGCATGTCCTCCAGGGCCATGGCGGGCGGGGCCGCCGGCGCCGGATCGTTCCAGGCGATCGCGCCCGCCAGGAAGGCGGCGACCAGGCCGGCCGCGACCGCCAGCGGGATCAGGCTCCGGGACCAGCCCGTGAGGACCGTCTCCACCGACGTCCGCGCCCGCGTGCGCCGCGCTGCGAGCTCGAGGGCGGCCTTTTCCAGGACCCTGGCCCGGAACCGGTCCCAGTACTGCGGGGACGCGGAGGCCGGGTCGACCGCCTTCAGGGCTTCGATTCGGGTTCCGTCGTTCATTGTCGGCCTCGGGGGCATTGGCCTCGGTTGGCTACTCGTCGTCCTTCCACCCTGCCAGCTCCGTCCGCAGCGCCTTCCTTGCGAAGTGGAGGTGAGAGCGCACGGTGCCGGAAGGGATGCCGAGGCGCTCCGCAATCTCGTCGTGCTTCCATCCCTCCCAGTCGTGGAGGAGGACGATCTCCCGCTGCACCTCGGGCAACGTCTGCAACGCCGCCTCCAACCGGCTCCGAAGCGCAGCCAGCTGCGCCGCCTTCGCCGGGCTCGGCTCCTTCGAGTGGGCGGTGTCGGGGATCGGGTCCCCGCTCCGCAGGCTTTCGCGCCGGACCAAGTTCCGCGCGCGGTTCCTGACGATCGAGAGGAACCAGGCGCCGAACCGGGCCGGGTTGCGACAGTCGTCCAGCCGCTGCAAAGCAGTCAGAAACGCCTCCTGTGCCGCGTCCTCCGCGTCCTGGTGGTTGCCGGCGACCGACAGCGCCACCGAGTACGCCGGCCTTTGGTAGCGTCGGACAAGTTCGCCGAAGGCGTCGTGATCACCGGAACGAGCCAGGGCGACGAGTTCGGTGTCGGAAAGCTCCTTCATTCCTTCTTGTGACACGCGGGGGCGCGTTCTCGTTGAAGCGCTGAAGCTCCCCTGGGCGTCACCCGCCAGTGCGAAGGGCGGTCCGCCGGGCAAGGCGTCGTCGAGCGGCTCGTCGCCGGGCCACGGGGCTGTCCCCCCCGTCCTCCGGCTGCTCCGGCTGCCGGCGCTTCGGGGAGGGCGCCGTCGTCGGCGGGTCGGCCGCAGGCCCCGTCGGCGGCGGATCGGCTGCGGGCACCGCAGCCGGCGGATCGGTCGCAGGCCTCGCAGCCGGCGGATCGGTCGCAGGCACCGCAGCGGGAGGATCGGCCGCGGGTCCCGCAGCGTGTCGGCGACCCTGCTCGGCGGGCGCCGTCGCGGTCGGGTCGGCCTCCTGGACCGCGTCCTTCCGAGCGGAGCGATCTCGGGCGGCGACCGCCACCGCCGCCAGCGCCTCGTCCGGGACTTGGGCAAGCCGGGCGCCGACCACGTACGTCGCGTCCTCGGCGTCGGCGTCGGCGCCACCGCCGCTGGGCGGCTCCGGAACGACCCGCAGCAGCGGAACGGGGCCTGGGGAGCGGGCGCCGGTCGTCGAGGCGCCGGTCGCGCGGAACGTCCACGTCTCGCCGTCCACGTCGACCTGCCGTGAACGGGCGTCGGCCACGGGCCCGGGGCGGCCCGGCGGAGGAGCAGGCGGGCGCGGCACGGGGCGGGGTTCGGCCCCGCGTCGGTTCGGGGAAGCCCCCGGAGACGGCGGACGGCCGGGGGCGCCGGTTCCGGAAGCCGGCTCGCTCACGGCTGCTCCCCTGGAGGACGCGGCAGCGGCACGACGTCCTCGCCGAAGAAGAGACGGATGTACTTGGCCTGCACCGGCGTGACCCGCCGCACCGCCCACACCAGCCGCACGTGGTTCGGCTCGCCCGGAGTCCGGGTCAGCCGCAGGCCGGCCTCGTGGGGCAGCCGGCTCCCCTTCCGGTGATTGCAGGTGGAGCACGCCGTCACGACGTTCTCCCACTCGTTGCCGCCGCCCCGGGAGATGGGCACCACGTGGTCGCGGGTCAGGCTCTCCCTGTCTCGAAGGCGCCGCTTGTGGCGGCCGCAGTACTGGCAGGCGTAGCCGTCGCGGGCGAAGAGGAAGGTGTTGGTCACCTGCCGCCGGAACCGTCGGGGAACGTGGACGTAGCGCACCAGGCGGATCACCACCGGGAAGGGATGACGGGACCGCACCGACCGGAAGGCGCGCGCGGCGTCCTCCTCCAGCACCTCCGCCTTCTGCTCCAGCACCAAGCGGACCGCCCGCCTCGCGGGGACGATCATCAGAGGCTCGTAGGAAGCGTTCAGGGCCAGGCAGCTCACGGGACTGGGCTCGTGTTGGTGCTCGAAGGGGCTTGGCGGGAGCGTCGCGTCGTCGGTCGGTCGGGACGGGTCGCCCAGCCTCGGGGAGCGACCGCGAGCCGCGGCAGTGGTCCGGGCGGCTCGTCGGATCGACCCATGGATTCTAACCAACCTACATCAGGTTCAAGGGGTCGCGGTCGATGGAGACGCGGACCCGGGAGCCCTCCGCCTCGAAATCGTCGGCCGCGGCGTGGAGCGCGCGTCCCACGCCGGCCGCAGTCCCCCGGACCAGCACGTGCCAGCGGAAGCGGCCCCGAATCTTCTCGATCGGCGCCGGGGCCGGTCCCAGCACTTCGGCGCCGTTCGGGGCGCGCTTCCGAAGCCACGCCGCCAGCAGGTCGGCGTTCCGAAGGGCGTCTTCCTGGACGGGAGAGTGGACGAGCAGACGGGCCATCCGCATGAACGGCGGGTAGGCGGGGTCGGCCCGCGCCTTCGTCTCCCGCTCGACGAACCCCCGGTAGTCGTGGGCTCGGGCGGCGCGGACGACGTAGTGGTCGGGAACCCGCGTCTGAATCACCACGTCGCCCGGCAGGCTTCCCCGGCCGGCCCGTCCCGCCACCTGGGCCAGCAGGTGGAAGGTGCGCTCGCTCGCCCGGAAGTCGGGCAGGTGAAGTCCCACGTCCGCGTCGACCACCCCCACCAGCGTGACCCGGGGGAAGTCCAGTCCCTTGGCGATCATCTGGGTCCCCAGCAGGACGTCCACGGCGCCGTCCCTAAGCCGGCCCAAGATCTCGTGGTGAGACCACTTTCCCCGCGTCGTGTCCATGTCCATGCGCGCCACGCGGGCGGACGGCAGGCACTCCCGCAGAACACGCTCGACCTGCTCCGTGCCGAGCCCTCGGTAGGAGAGGTCGGCGCCGCCGCATCGGTCGCAGCGGAGCGGAGGCGGCTCGGAGTGGCCGCAGTGATGGCAGGCGAGGACGCGGCGGCTGCGGTGGTAGGTGAGCGAGACCGAACAGCGGACGCACTGCCGCACGTCCCCGCACTCTCGGCAGCGGCAGACGTTGGCGTAGCCTCGGCGGTTCAGCAGCAGGATCGCCTGCTCCTTTCGGGCGAGGCACCGATCGAGGGCCTGGGCGAGCATGGGGGAAAGGACGTCGTCGGGCGGGACCCGGGCGGACGCCGCCGCGGCGGGGGCGTCCCGGGCGCCGGCGCGAGCGTCGCGGGAGTCGGCGTGGACCTGCCCGGCTTGGGCGTGGGTCTCGCCGGCTTGGGCGTGGGCCTCGCCGGCTTGGGCGTGGGCCTGGCCGGCTTGGGCGGAGTTGGCATGGGTCTGTTTGGCTTTGGCGTCGGCGGCGCCGGCGGCGCCCGACCCGGGTTCGGCCCCGCCTGCAACCGGCTTCTTGCGCAGGTCGGCGATGCGCACCTTGGGGAGGACGCCGCCGCCCACCCTCTCGGGAAGCGAGATCAAGCGGTACTTGCCCGACGCCGCGTTGGCCCAGCTCTCGAGCGCCGGCGTCGCCGAGCCCAGCACGCACACGGCGCCGGCGCGGGCGGCCCGCACCACGGCCACGTCCCGGGCGTTGTAGCGCGGCGCCTTGTCCGACTGCTTGTAGCTGGGCTCGTGCTCCTCGTCCACCACCACGACCCCTAGGCGCCGCACCGGGGCGAAGACGGCCGACCGGGCGCCCACCGCCACCCTCTTCCGACCCGCCCGGAGCTCTTGCCAGGCGTCGAAGCGCTCGCCGTCGGAAAGGCCCGAGTGAAGGACGGCCACCGCGTCGCCGAACGCCTGCCGGAAGCGGGACACGGTCTGGGGCGTCAGGGCGATCTCGGGGACGAGGGCCACCCCGCCTTCGCCCCGGGCGAGGACTCGCTTCAGCAGCTCGACGTACACCAGCGTCTTGCCCGAGCCCGTGACGCCGTGGAGCAGGAACGCGGCGCCTCCCTTCCCCAGGGCGCCTGCAAGCCGATCCACCGCCTTGCGCTGGTGGCGCGTGGGCACGAGGGCTGGTCCCTTGGCCGCCGGCACGTCCCGAAAGGGATCCCGGAGGACCGCCTCGCGTTCCACCTTGGCCACGCGTCGACGGACGAGGCCGGCGAGGATCGCCCGGCTGAAGCCCTGCTCCAGCATTGCGGCGACCGGCAGCGCGCCCCCGGCCCCCTGCAGCCGCTCGTACGCCTCCCGCTGGCGCGCGGCCCGTCCGAAGACCCGCTGCATCTCGTCCAGCGTACCGATCTCCTGCTCCACCCTGACCACCGAACGGGTCGCCGGCTTCGGCAGCTTCCACCGGCCCGAGAAGGCGGCCGGGGCCATGGTGCGCAGGACGATCCCCGGCGGCGCCACGTAGTAGTCCGCGATCCATCGGGCCAGCTCCAGAAGCTCGCCGGCGACCGAGGGCTCGGCGTCCAGCACCGCCTTCACGTCCACCAGCCCTGGCACTTCGTTCCCGGGCCCGAGGACCCATCCCACCATGGTCCGGCCCCGGAAGGCAACCCTGACCCGGGTGCCCGGCGACGGGGCGGCTCCCCGAACGCGGTAGCTGAACGTCTGGCGGAGCGGGACGGGGACCGCCACCTCCACCAGCGACTCCGGCGGGGTCCGGCCCCGGGACACGGAAGCCCGGGTCAGTCCACGGGGAAGAGGAAGACGTCCTGCTGCGGTTCGTCCACGGTCACTTCGGGGCCGTCGGGTCCCATGTGGACGTTGATCTCGGTGCGGATGCCCACATCTCCCGGCACGTATATCCCCGGCTCCACCGAGAAGCCGACGCCCGGCACCAGCGCTCGGTCGTCGCGGGTCTCCAGGTTGTCCAGGTTGGGACCCCGACCGTGGATGTCGCGGTCGATGGAGTGGCCCGTGCGGTGGATGAAGCGTTCGCCCCATCCCGCGTCCGCGACGACCCCGCGCGCCACGTCGTCCACCTCGAAGCCCCGGATCACGTCCCCCCTCGCCCACCGGGAGCGGAGCGAGTCCACCACGGCGTCCCTGGCGGCGGCCACGGCGTTCCAAAGCCGCCCGTACCTGGAGGGAAGCTCGCGGCCCATGTAGCCCATCCAGGTCTGGTCGGCGGGGGCCGACTCGTCGTGGAGCGCCCCCCACAGGTCGATGAGGAGCAGGTCGCCGGGGCGGATCGGCTCTCCGACTTCGCCGGGATCGTAGTGCGGGTCGGAGGCGGTGGGACCGATGGCGACGATGCAGTCCCGCTGGGCGGGAGCCCCTCGCCGGACGAGCTCGTCGCGGATCCACGACGCCAGTGCGCCTTCGGTGATCGAGTCGCCCCCGGCCAAGCGCTCCGCGGCCCGCTGGAAGGCGTCGGCGGCCAGCTCCTTCACCAGGGCCGAAGCCCGGCCGTGCTCCTCTCGCTGGGCGGGCGTCCACACGGCGTAGAAGGTGGACACCAGGTCGCCCGAACCGACGAGTTCCACGCCGGTGGACCGGATCATCTCCTTTGCGCCGGCGGGGAGGAGGTCCAGGTACGGCACCGCCCCGCCCTCCGACGTCTCGGCGGCGACCCGGGAGCATCCGTCCAGAAGCGCCTTCAGGCCGTCCCGCATCTGGCGCCAGCTGGAGTAGCTCGCCTTGGGCCACTCCAGGTGCCGCCACGACGAGCGCTCGATGGCGTGGATCAGGAGGCGGGGACGACCCTCGGCGGGCACCAGCGCGAAGCCGCGACGGGTGGTCCACTCCAGCCCCAGCAGCGCCCGCCCGATCGGGTTGCGGTCCTTGAAGTCGTAGAGGAGCCACCCGTCCAGCTCCCTTTCCCGCAGCGCGCCCTGCACCCGGGCGACGCCCTCGTCGGTCGCCAGCAACGCCTGGGACGCGCCCTGCCTCCCGGCGGCGACCCCGTGCGCGGCGTCATGCATCGGCTTCCTCCATGGCGTCGAACTCGGCCATGGCGGCGGCGAGCCGGGCTTCCTCCTCGCTGGTGAGACCTTCCCCGGTCCCCTCGGCGGCCCCTTCCCCGGCCCCGGCTCCCCGGTCTCCGGCGCGAGCGGCTCCGCGCAGGCGTCGGAGCGCGACCACGGCCAGCCCGAGCCCCGCCAGCAGGCCCGCAGGCGGCACGGCCCACGCCAGCAGCCCTGCGCCCGTCCGCTTGGGGAAGGCGCGGTACTCCTCGCCGTACGCCGCGACCATCCGCTCCACCAGGCTGTCCGCCGAGGCCCCTTGGCGGGCCCGGGCGTCGAGGCTGTCCCGGAGGAGCTGGGCGTCGAGGCTGGGGCAGACCTCCAGCATCAGCCCGGGACAGAAGGGCGAGCGCAACTTCGAGATCGCCTCGCGGGCCTCGGGGTGGAGGGCGCGATGCTCCGGGGGCGTCGCGCTCGGCTCGCTCTCCTGGGCGCCGGCCTGGCCCGGCTCCTGGGGAGAGATCTGGGAGTGGGCCGACGGCGTCGGGAGAAGCCAAGCTGCGGCGACGAGCGCGGCCGCGGGGGCGAGCGGAAGCGGGGAGGACGCCCGTGGTCGGGTCAGGTCGCGGCGCTGGGCTCTCATCGGGATGATGCTGGCCGCCCGGAAGTCCGATGTCAATACGCGCGGGCCGGCGGGTCGCGCCCGCGCAAGGGGCGTGCCGATGGTCGACCCCGCCGGCGGGCGCCGGCAGTCTCGCGCGGTCCCCCTGCGCAAGGGCGCGCCGACGACGGCGGACGGCCAACGCTATCGGTTCATCGCGATCTCTCCGCTTCGGTGCACGAACGAGCCCACGACGCCGTAGCCTCCCACCACGTTCTGCACGGGATGCACCTGGTGCAGGTTGCCCTGGTCGCCGGTGGTGAGGAAGGCGTGAAAGTGGCGGTCCACGGCGGCGACGTCGAGCATGGGAACCGGGCCCGCGTTGTCCAGCGCCGCTTGCGGGACGCGGCCTTCGAAGCTCGTGTTCTCGACTTCGGCGTACCAAGCCCTGACGCAGTTGTAGCATTGCCCGTACCGCCGTCTCACCGCCATCAGGTAGCGGTGGGCGGCCGTGCTCTCGGACCAGGAAGCGGTCAGGGAGTGGGCGTCGGCGCCGCTCGAGATCGCTGCGCCCTCCAAGCGGAAGTCGCCCACGACACGAGTCTCGCCAACGGCGGGAACGCGCCCTTCGGCCGTGGCTTCCACCCGGTACGTGGCGCCCGGTCGGAGCACGGCTTCGGGTCGCAGGCAGTAGTTTCCACCCCCGGCGGACATGTTGACCCACAGCGGCCCCGGGCTGAGGCTGGGCCACTCCGCGTCGCGGCTGGGTATCGGATAGCGGCACTCCGTGAACGGCTCCCCAGCAGCAGCGGCTCGGGCGCTGTCCCACTCCGCCACCAGCGTCCAACCTCCCGACGCCGCTTCTCGTTGGTGGATGCGGATGGTCAGCCCGGTCAGCGACAGGACGGTGAATCCGTCCGTGGGGGCAACCTCGATGCGGTGCCGGGTCGAGTCGGGGTTCAGGACGGCGTAGAGCAACAGCTGGTCGCTGAGTCCCGTGGGTTGCAGCGGGAGCTCCTCGCAGGCGCTCAGGAGTGCGGTCAGCGCGGCGAGGCCGGCAAGCCTGTGCTTTGTCATTTCGGATCTCCTGTGGGGCAGGTCAGAACTTGAAGTTGATCCCGATCGTCGGCAGGAACGGCAGTTGCTGTTCGTAGTCGAACACGTAGCCGAGCCGGTCGTCGCCGATCTCGCTGAACAGCATCCCGTCTTCGCTGACTTCGCTGAGCCCGGCGAACTGGTAGTACAGGATGTTGTTGCGTCCAGTCACGTTGACTACGGAGAGGTAGGGCGCGATCTCCCACGCCCCCCAGCGGAAGGCGTAGTTCGCCGACACGTCAAAGCGGGCGTACGTCGGAAGCCGGCCCTGCACGTCCGACCACACGGTGAACCAGTCCGCCTCGCTCAGCAGCGCGCCTTCGTAGGTTGGGGCGTCGAGGCGCTGGTGCGGATCGTAGCGCAGGTTGGCGTAGCTGCCGACCGGGTACCAGAACGGTCCTCCGGCGCCCACCGTTCCCCGCACCGAGATGCCGAACTCGCGAGGCAGGTCCACGGCCACAAGCCCCTCGAACTCGTGTCGGCGGTCCCACTGCGGATGGTACTCCGCTCCCGCCGCGTCGGTGACCCTCACTCTCGCCCACTGGTACGACGCCCAGCCTCGCACGCGACCAACATGCCGCTGGACGATCACGTCCACGCCGCGCGCCTGCCCGTCGTGGAACGCGAGGGTGTGCGGATCGCGGGAGCGGCCGGCTCGCCAGCTCGGCAGGCCCTTGAAGCGGCGAGTCCACCCGGCAACTCCGGCCGTCCAGCCCTCTCCCCGCCAGGCGTCCACTGAAAGGCTGATTCCGTCGGCCACGGACGGGGGCTGGTTCTTGCCGTGGACGAACCACATCGGGGCGCCCGGTTCCAAGGTGTAGGCGTCTCGAAGCGTCGACAGGAACTGGTAGGTGCGGTCCACGCTGGCGCTGACGGCAAAGTATGGAGTGCGCAAGCGGACGGAGAACCGGGGCTCGACGAAGTTGCGCCCGGACCTCCGCTCGGTGGCCGCGCGCACTCCCGGCGAGAGGCGCAACGGTCCCAGCCACGCCTCCACTTCGGCGAAGGCGTAGGCATGGAGGTACGAGGCGGAGAGGTCCCCCTCGAAGAGCGCGCCGGCGCCTTCGCCGAGGAGCTGCACCGGGCCGCCTTCCACGGCGATTCCCGCCCGTCCGCCTTTGCGTTCGCCCCGCCACGTGAACCCCGCCTTCAGTCCAGTTGCGGATATGCGGTTGGTGGTCGAGGGATCGGTGGACGTGCCGCCGAACGTCTGCTTCCCCCGGTACCGGCTGTGGTACGCGGTCACGTCGGTGGTCATGCGGTTGTTGCGCACCCACGACCACGACGCCGAGGTGGTCAAGTTCGCCCACTTGGCGCCGAAGGACTCGTGCCCTACTCCGGCAGACTGGAAGTCCCAGGCGTAGTCGTCGTCCGACGCGAAGAGCGACCAGCGCAGCCTGTGCTCCTCGGCGGGATGAGCCTCGACCCCCAGGTTCAGGTCGTGAAACGAGTACGGCACATTGATGCGCGCCAAGTCCACGAACGCCTTGCGGCCCGCTGCGAGCCACCGGACGTCGCCCCAGGGCAGCGTGCCGTCGGCGGCGATGCGTCCGCCGAGGAGGCTGAGCCCGCCCGCCAAGTTGACTTCGCCTGGGCCGCCGGTCCTCTGCCGCGCCGAAACGACGCCCGACAGCGCGCCGCCGTGCCGCGCCGGGATCGATCCCCGGTAGAACTCGGTGGACTCGACGACGTCCGCGTTGAACGCGCCGAAGTAGCCGTACATGTGGTACGGCGCGAAGACCGGGGCGCCGTCCAGCAACACCGCGACCTGATCGCCCCCGCCGCCCCGGACGAAGAGTTCGCCCGTGTAGTCGTTGACGCTGGTCACGCCCGCCAGCGACTGGAGGCTGCGGAAGACATCGGCCTCGGCGAGGGCCGGGACTGCCTTGATCTCGGCCTGGGTGACGCCGACGGCGCCCACGGCGACCTCGCGCTCGAACATGCGCCGGTGAAGTTCCCTGGACGTCATCTGCCGTTCGACCTGTACCGTCAGCGGCGGCAGCGATATGGCCGAGCGCTCGAGCGGGAGCTCGACCACCCCGCCGTCGGCGGGCGCCACGACGAGCGTGTCCAGGTCCGCGTACCCGAGCCGCGTGGCCAGCACCCTGACTTCGCCGGCGGCTCCCTCGCCGCTGGCGAGTCCTTGGTCGTCCGTGAGCTTGGTGACGGAGCGCCCCGGGAAGGCGATCAGCACCTCGGTCAGCGGCTGGCCCGAGGTGCGGTCCACCGCGCGGACGGCCCAGACCCCCGAGGCGGGGACCTGGGCCAGGCTCGCGGCGGGCAAGACGGCCGCGCACGTCGCCGTGCCGGCCAGAACGAAGAGCGCTGCGAAGCGTTTCATGTCGATTGCTCCTACCAGCTGAGTGCGACTTGGGAGCGAAGGCGGAAGCCCACGCGCAGGTTGTAGGTCCGGGGACCATTGGCATGGGTCACCAAGGCCCACCCGAGGTCGTCGTTTCTGCTCAGACCATCAAGCTCCACAGCCGAGACGGAGAAGTTGGCCCCTCCTCGCTTCGGCGACACAGGCAGCATTTCCTTGTAACGTCGGTACCACGTGTTGTCTCTCACACCTCCGAATTCCGCGGTACCCGATACGAATACTCCGTCGACGTTCGTGTACCCCACGGTGATTGCGAGTTCCTCGCGTCCCCACTCGGTGTTGAAGCGCGAAGCGAAGCCAGTGAGATGGAGAGGAGAGTGCTCCACCAAGGGATCGTGGTATCCGTGCCCTGCGACTTGGCCGTCCTGGTACACAGAATGCGTCCCCAACAGTTCGGTCCGAGCAGCCTCCAGCTCCTGCTCGGACTCGTAGCGCCCGTAGTCCAGCGTCAGAGGTTCGGCGTTACCGACCCGATACGTCCAGACCAAGGCCGCCTCGCCGTCGTCCGGGTCCTGGATCACGGCGCCGGGCTCGTCCGCCTGACGGCCGATCCGCGTCCCCCAGTTCTCCCGCGGACCCACGTAGAGGAAGGCGTCGTAGTCCTCGATCTGACCCATCTTCGTGGCCTCCCTTCTGCCTCCTGCGGGCCCGTGGACCGAGAAGTCGAGCACATCCGGGTCCCACGAGCCCGCAACTCCGATGCGTGGGGTACCCCTCCACGCCAATCGGTGTTCCCGGAGGGGGACCGAGATCACCAGCTGGGCGACTTCGTCGAGTCGAGCGACCCGAGCGAGGAACTCGGCCTCCTCTGTGCCCAGCGCGGCGGCGCTGCCGGCCAGCAGCCCGGTGCCTTCGGGGCTACGGAGGTAGTCGCCGAGGACCAGCTGGTGCTCGACTTGGGTGGAGGCTCTCATGGCGGCCAGGATGCCCAGCCGGGCGTCGGCGGACGCCAAGCCACGCGCCAGAGCGCCGGCCACCTGGGAGATCGGGGGCTCCGCGTCCAGCAAGTACCGGACGGCGGGGTCGCTGGCCGTCGGCGGGACGGGGCGCGTGGCGTCGTCGCAGGCCGCCACGGAGACGGCGAGCGCGACGAGGGTGAGTTTGGTGCTTTTCATGGAACGTTCCCCTGGTTGGGGCACCGGTTGGTGCCGGTCGCGCCGTTCGGAGCCAGCCGAAGTGCTGGGACCGGGAGCGCTTGTGACAGGCAATACCCCGGATTCTTCAGAGGGTTCCCTCGGGTCGCAGGAGGACTCTTCGCCCAGCGACCCACGGCCCGGCCACCGGCTCACGGCTAAGGAAGAGGAATGGCTTCGATGGGACGAGCCGGCGTTGCTCCGGCGAGATCGACCGGAGCCCGTGGAGGATCGACTCCAGGGAGGTGCGCACCCCGGGCCGGGCCGGCATGAAGCGAGCAGCGATGGTCCGCAGCAGACGGAAGCCGAGAGCACGCTGGGTCCCCGGGCGGCGCGTGCGGCCTGCTGCGCCGAAGATCGGCGTTCTGCGCTAGATTTCCCCGCGCCGGACGCCCGACGCCGTTGGGGCCATAGCTCAGCTGGGAGAGCGCTGGCTTTGCAAGCCAGAGGTCACCGGTTCGATCCCGGTTGGCTCCACTCCAACCCCGCCAGCGCGCGCAGGGTCGCCACGCACCCTTGGCCCGTCCGAGCCGGGTCGTAGCCGCCCTCCAGGAAGACGGCCAGGCGGCCTCCGCAGAACCGGTCCGCAACCCCCATGAGCATCGACGTAGCGGCGTGGAGGTCCTCGGGCTCCAGGAGCTGGCCGCCCAGGGGGTCGCCCGCCAGCACGTCGAACCCCGCGGACACCAGCACGAAGTCGGGCTCGAAGCGGGAAGCAGATGTCTCCAGGGCTTGGGCGAAGAGCCGCATGTAGCGGTCTCGGGGCGTCGCGGCGGGCAGCGGCACGTTCACCGTGAAGCCTTCGCCCCTTCCACGCCCCGTTTCGGCGGCGGCGCCCGTGCAGGGGTAGTGGGGATGCTGATGAAGGGAGACGAAGAAGACCGACGGGTCCTCGTAGAAGACGTCTTGCGTGCCGTTGCCGTGGTGCACGTCCCAATCCACGATCAGCACGCGGTCCGCGTGGCCCCGCGCCCGGAGGTCGGCGGCCGCGACCGCCACGTTGTTGACGAGGCAGAAGCCCATCGCCCGGTCCGGTGTGGCGTGGTGGCCCGGGGGGCGCGTCGCCACGAAGGCGTTGCGGAACCGTCCCTTCGCCACCGCCCGCACGGCGTCCAGCCCCGCCCCCGCGCTCCCCGTCGCCGCCTCCCAGGACGCCCCGGAGACCATCGTGTCCGCGTCGCCGGCGACCCCGACCGGCCGTCCCCGCTCCTCCGCCTCCGCCACCGCCCGGCGCACCGTCTTCAGCAGCTCCCGCGAGTGGACCCGGGCCAGCGCCTCTTCCGACGCCGAACCCGGCTCCGAATCCGGCTCGCCGTACTCCACCCGATCGCCGAGCGTCGCCGCGTCGTTCTTGACGGCGGCGGCGACGGCGCGCAGCCGACCCTGGTGCTCGGGGTGTCCCCAGCCGGTGTCGTGGAGGACGGCGGAGGGATGGAGGAAGAATCCGGTGGCCACGACTACCGCCGCGCCAGCGCCACGATACGAGGGTACGCATCCCACGTCTCGATGGTGAACGCCCTGTCCTTGCTGACGACCCCGAAGTTCGCAAAGTGCGGAAGAACGTCGGACTCCAGGTACGCCCCGGTCTGCAGGTCGAACTTGTCCAGCACCCATCCTGTTGCCGTTTCGCCGCCGAATAGAACAAACAGCGTGTCGCCGACAACGGACAAGGAGCGTCCGGTTTCGACGGGCCTGGCCGTCATCTGCATGTGCACGGTGTTCCCCTGACGGACCTGTCGCGCCTTGGGGAAGTCCGAGTGTTCCACGTAGGGGAAGACGCCCCGCGCATGAGCTGCTCGGAACGTCGCCCAGCCGTTGCCGTTGCTGAACCCATAGACCCAGTCGTCGTCACGCCACCGAACGAGCTCGCCTTGGTGCAGCAGAGGTTGAGGCTCGCCGAGACCGGGCAACTCGGCGGCGGTCACGTCTTCCCCGTCCCACACCGCGAGAAGAGGTCCGAATGTTCCTTCAGCGACGGCCAGCCTCCCTCCGCGCAGCGCAGCCACTGACGTCACGTAGCTGGTGCGCGCCCTCACCGGCGTCTCTCCAAGCAACCGTCCGTCCGCGCTCAACCGCACCACGCGCCGGTTGCGGGAATCGACCAGCACAATCGACCCGTCCGCCCCCACGTCCATCGCCCGAACGTTCATCACTTCACCAGGTCCCTCTCCCTTGGTCCCCCAGGACCACAACAGCTCGCCGTCCTTCCCAAACCGACAAGCCGCCTGATTTCGCACGTCGAAGACGACCAGCCCTTGTGCGCCGTCCGGGCGGAGCAGCCGCGGATTCGCCAGCAGCGTGTCGGACGGGCCGCCGAACGCCCACAGCGTGTCGAACTCCGCCCCCGACGGATCTCGTTCAACATTGTCGGACGACGAGAACAAGGCCGGCGCCTCGATCAGCCTCTCCTGCGCTGCGTTCTCGCTGGTGCAGCCCAAGCAGAGAACCACCGCCAACGCCCTCGCCTTCACGTCGTTCCCAGCGACTCAACTTCGGCTTCCGACCCGACCTCGGCCGCGTCCCGACCCTCGTCCCCGGCATCGCCGCGTCCGATCCGCTCCTGGATGCTCAGCACCTCGGGCCGCCGGGTGCGGGTGGCGGTGAGGGCGTCCACCGCCGCGCTCGTGGCGGAGATGGTGGTCAGGTACGGGACGCGGAAGGAGATCGCGGCGCGCCGCATGGCGTAGTCGTCGTACTGGGACTTCTTGCCCAGGGGCGTGTTGACGAGGAGCCCCACTTCCCCGCTCACGATCCGGTCCACGATGTCGGGCCGGCCTTCGCCCACCTTGTACACCCGCTTGCACGCCACGCCCAGCTGGCGCATGTACTCGCGGGTGCCCCGGGTCGCGTGCACCGAAAACCCCAAGTCGGCCAAGCGGCGCACCAGGGGCGTGACGGTGGGCTTGTCGGCGTCGTTGACGGTGACGATCACGGACTTGGCGGCGCGCTCCCGCGCCCCCGGCAGGCTGTTCCCCGCCGACACCTGGGCCTTGGCGAACGCCATCCCGAAGGAGTCGTCCACGCCCATGGCCTCGCCCGTCGAGCGCATCTCGGGTCCCAGCAGGGTGTCCACGTCAAAGCGGTTGAAGGGGAAGACGGCTTCCTTCACCGCCACCCCGTTGACCGCCGGCTCCGAGGGCACGTCCATCTCCGCCAGCTTCTCGCCCGCCATCACGCGAGCCGCCAGGCGCGCCAACGGCACCCCCGTGGCCTTCCCCACGAAGGGCACCGTGCGCGACGCCCGAGGGTTCACCTCCAGCACGTGCACCTGACCGTCCTTCACTGCGTACTGGACGTTCACCAGCCCCACCACGCCGAGCTCCAGCGCGAAGCTGCGCGTCAGGCGGCGCATCTCGTCCAGCTGCGCAGGGCTCAGCAGGTAGGGCGGCAGCACGCAAGCCGAGTCGCCCGAGTGGACGCCGGCGTCCTCGATGTGCTGCATGATCCCGCCCACCACCACGTCGGTCCCGTCGCAGAGGGCGTCCACGTCGGCCTCGAAGGCGTCTTCCAGGAAGCGGTCGATCAGCACCGGATGGTCCGGCGACGCCCGCACCGCGCGGGCGAAGTAGTCCTCCAGGGAGTCCTCGTCGTAGACGATCTCCATGGCGCGCCCGCCCAGCACGTACGACGGACGCACCAGCGCCGGGAAGCCCACCGAGCGGGCGACCTCCAGCGCCTCCGCCACGCTTCGCGCGGTCCCGTTGTCCGGCACTCGGGCTCCGACCCGTCGGCACGTCCGCTCGAAGCGCCGACGGTCCTCGGCCCGGTCGATGGCGTCCACCGACGTGCCCAGGATCGGGACGCCCAGCGCCTCCAGCCCTCGGGCCAGGTTCAGCGGAGTCTGCCCGCCCAGCTGGACGATCACGCCCTCCGGCTTCTCGCGCTCCACGATCTCGGCCACGTCCTCCAGCGTCAGCGGCTCGAAGTAGAGCTTGTCGCTCACGTCGAAGTCGGTGGAGACGGTCTCGGGGTTGGAGTTGACCATGATCGTCTCGAAGCCGGCCTCGCGAAGCGCCAGCACCGCCTGCACGCAACAGTAGTCGAACTCGATCCCCTGGCCGATCCGGTTGGGGCCGCTGCCCAGGATCGCGATCTTGCGGCGGTCCGAGGGCCGGGCCTCGTCCTCGGACTCGTACGACGAGTAGTAGTACGGCGTCTCGGCGGGGAACTCGCCGGCGCAGGTGTCCACCACGTTGTAGGTGGGCCGGACGCCCCACGCCCAACGGCGCTCCCGCACGGCCTCTTCGTCTTCGTCCCGAAGGGCGGCCAGCTGGGCGTCGGAGAAGCCTTCCCGCTTCATGCGGCGCACGTCGTCGGGGCCGGGCTCCGCGAGCGCCGCGTACCAGCGCTCGGTCTCGACGATCTGGGTCAGCTGGTCCAGGAACCAGGGGTCGATTCCGGTGGCGCGGTGGAGCCGCTCGATCGACACGCCCGCCTCCAAGGCGCGCTTGAGCTGGTACTTGCGGGCGGTGGTGGGACGGCGCACCGCAGAGAGGAGGGCCTCGGCCGAATCCGACTCCAGCCCGTCTTCCTGGAGCGTCCGCCCGGTCACCCAGCCGGGGCGTCCGACTTCAAGTCCCCTGAGCCCCTTCTGCCAAGCCGAGCGGAAGGTGCGTCCGATGGCCATGGTCTCGCCCACCGCCTTCATCTGCACGCCCAGGGTGTCGTCCTCCCCCGGGAACTTCTCGAAGGCGAAGCGCGGGAACTTGACCACCACGTAGTCCAGGGCGGGCTCGAAGGAAGCCGGCGTGGTCCGGGTGATGTCGTTGGGCAGCTCGTCCAGGCGGAAGCCCACCGCCAGCTTGGCGCCCACGCGGGCGATGGGGAAGCCGGTGGCCTTCGACGCCAGGGCCGAGGAGCGGGAGACCCGGGGGTTCATCTCGACCACCAGCATCTCGCCGTCCGCCGGGTTGACGGCGAACTGGACGTTGCAGCCGCCCGCCTCCACGCCGATCTCGCGGATGATCGCGATCGCCGCGTCCCGCATGGTCTGGTACTCGCGGTCCGAAAGCGTCTGGGCGGGCGCGACGGTGACCGAGTCGCCGGTGTGGACGCCCATGGGGTCGAAGTTCTCGATGGAGCACACGACGATCACGTTGTCGGCGCCGTCGCGGACCACCTCCAGCTCGTACTCCTTCCAGCCCAGGACGCCCCGGTCGATCAGCACCTCGCCGATCCGGCTGGCGGCCAGTCCCTTCCGCACCTGCGCCTCGAACTCGGCCAGGTTGTAGGCGGTTCCGCCGCCCGTGCCCCCCAGCGTAAAGGAAGGGCGGACGATCGCCGGGTAGCCCGTGTCCGCCACGATCCGCCGGGCGTCTTCCATGTTGCGGGCGAAGCCGCCGTGGGGAACCGCGAGGCCGATCCGGTCCATCGCGGCCGCGAACTGCTCCCGGTCCTCGGCCATCCGGATCGAGCGCGCGTTGGCCCCGATCAGCTCGACGCCGTGGTCGGCCAGGAAGCCGTCGGCGTCCAGGTCCATGGCGATGTTGAGGGCGGTCTGGCCTCCCATGGTGGGAAGGAGGGCGTCGGGCCGCTCCCGTCGGACGACCTGGGCGACCCACTCGGGGGTGAGAGGCTCGATGTACGTGCGGTCGGCCAAGTCCGGGTCCGTCATGATCGTCGCCGGATTCGAGTTGACCAGGACGACGCGGTAGCCCTCTTCCTTCAGCGCCCGCACCGCCTGCGTCCCCGAGTAATCGAACTCGCAGGCCTGCCCGATGACGATGGGGCCGGATCCGAGGATCAGTATGGACTCGAGGTCCGTGCGCTTGGACAAGGGGCGGACGGTTGGGCGGCTACGTCCCGTTCTTGCGCGATTCCCTGCGGACGGCGGTGCGCAGCACGACCAGGAGGCCGCCCCAGACGAAGGTCATGACGGCGATCATGGTGATCCAGGCGGCAGGGGTCATGGGCAACGGGCTCGTTCAGGGTAGGGTGTGAGGCGGAGTCGCCTTAGCTTGAGCGAACTCGGCCGGAGCGACCCGAGGGGAACTGTTCCGTCAGCCGATCTTCTACTGCTCGCCAATCTCCTCCGTGCCTCGGTTGATCTGCGCCAGGAGCCGCTCTTCCCTTGCAAGCATGGATTCCTCCATTTCCCCGATCTGTGCCAAGAGTCGCTCCTCCAGTTCCCCCATCAGCACCAAGAGTAGCTCCTTGGTTGCTTGGTTGGAATCCCTCAGTTCGACGATGTCTTCCTTTACTTCACGGAGGATGTCCTCCTTTACCTGACGGATCTGCGTCTCCAGCCGGTCCTCCATTCGGTTGAGCTGGCCCAGGAAGATCGCGAGGAAGACGCCGAGCGCGGCAACAACCGAGACCAAAATGACCACCGGGGTATTCACGACATTCCATGCGGCAGTCCAGGCTTTCCCTTCCCCACGACCATCCTGCTCGCCCTGACTCGGCACTGTGGTTTCCGGCGACCTTCCCTCGGACGCTCGATCGTTCGCAGTCCTCATTCTCGCTGCCTCCTCCCGTTCGGTTCAGGATGTTGGGCGCTCCGACATTCGCGAGCCTTCAGTGGAGCGCCGAGGGCTGGAAGATGGCGACGCGGGCTGTCGTCACGCAACAGATGCCCGTCGCTGCTACGACGGCAGTCCGGCAATGTCGTACCACGCCACTGCGCGCTGGTCGATCCCTCGGGTGTCGTCGGGGAGAGGCCGGCGCTCGGTCACGACGGCCAGGGCGTCGCCCAGCACGTCGAAGCCGACCACCCGGCTCGACACTCGCACCGTACCGACGTAGTTGGAGCGTACGTAGAGCTCGAAGTACGAGAACTCGTCCCGGTCCCTGCTCGTCACGACCCACAGCCTGCCGGAGTCGTCGACCATGGGACCGAGGAACGACCACTGCTTCGCCTTCCGGCGGAAGGCTTCCACGTCGGCGTCGGTGAGGTCTCCCCGGAACGACCCCCGTCGCGCGTCCACGAATTCGTCCACGTCCCGTTGGTTGGGAAGCTCGCCTGCGTAGGCAGGGCGCTGGAGCACCACCGTGGAGTCGCCGTCTCGGTCGGGAAAGAGGACGAGCTGGCCGTCGCAGGCCGTGAACACCACGCCTCCGTCCGGCGTCGCGGCCCCGAATGCCGAGCCTCGAAGCTGCAAGCCGTCGCTGGCGGCAGCATCGTCGCATCCGGGGTAGGCAAGGTCTCTCGGGAAGGCTCGCTCCCACGTCGTTTCCCCGTCAGCCTCGTCGATCTGCACTTGGCGGAACTCCAGGCCGGCGCCGTCGATGCGCAGGTAGTGGCCGTCCAGGACCGCGTCCATCGGCCCCTTCGGGGTGAAGAGACTCGGAAGCCGCGTCTCGGACACGCGCTCGCCCGTAGGTCGGAAGGCGGTGAGCCGGTTCAAGCTTCCGTCCACGACCGCCACCGAGCCCTGCGGCCCGCGAACGACGGATTGGATGCTGGCGAACTCTCCCGGCCCCTCGCCTTGCCGCCCCCACACCTCGGCCGGACGCCCGTCGCGATGCAGGCAGTGAATCCGAACGAAGTAGGAATCGACCACGCAGGCAACGCCCTCCGAGACCAGCGCCACGCTCGAAACCGCGCTGGCGGGAGCCTCGACTTCGGCGACAGGCGCACCGACCAGCAAGAGGCGCTCCTCCACCGCGCCGCCCCCGCAGCCCACGATCGCCGCCAAGGCCGTCAGGACCTGGACGGCGACATGGGCGCGAGTGCACTCCGGCACGATGGCTGCCGGCGCGCGGCTCAGGCGGGCGTGCAGAACTCTGCCATTCATGCCTGGTAGGCGGGACGTAATGGACTTGGGACGCGAATTGCCTAAATGTAATCGTTTCGTCACATTTCGAATCGTCCTGTAAGATCTTTCCCGCAACCGAAAGCGACTTGGATGCATCGGTCTCCTACGCGCGAGAAAGAGGCGCTGCTGGGCCAGGCTTGGCTGGTGCGGGAAGTGGCGCCGCCGGCGGCCGCGCTGCTGGTGGAAAGCCGTCGGGTCGTCTCGGGCGCCCGCCGGACGGAGGTCCGCGGCGCGCGAACCTTGGAGCTGCATCCCCGCCGATCCTCGCTGGAAGACTCCGTCGTGGCTCACCTGCGCTTCGCGTTGCGTCACGAGGCTCTGGACATGGGGGTGCTGTCAGGCGTCTTCAGCGTCCTGGACCCCGGAGTGATCGAGGGGTGGGTACGCAGGGAGCCCACGGGCGCCCTCAGCCGGCGGGCTTGGTTTCTGTACGAGACCCTGACCGGCCGGGCGCTCGACTTGGAGAACGCCACCCGCGGCAACTACGCGGAAGCGCTGGACCCCCGCAAGCACGTCGTGGCCGGTCGTCGCAACTCCCGCCGTCACCGCGTGGCCGACAATCTGCTCGGGGGGTCGGGGATGTGCGTCACCGTCAGGCGGACGGACACCCTGCGGCGCGCCATGGCAAGCCGGCCGGACCTGCGCCTGCGCGAGCTTCTGGCCTCGTGTCGGACCGACGTGCTGGGGCGCGCCGTCAACTACTTGTACACCAAGGAGACCCGCACATCCTTCGCCATCGAAGGGGAAAGGCCAACTCCGCGACGGGCCGAGCGCTTCGTCGCCGCCCTCAAGGGCGCCCCCGTCTTCGAGCCGACGGACGAGGGTGCGCTGGCGGCCCTCCAGAACGCGATCGTGGAGCCTCGCTACGCTGCCGCCGGATGGCGGGAAGTTCAGAGCTTCGTCGGAGGAACCGGCTCGGGCTTCCGGGAGGAAGTCCACTTCGTGTGCCCCCGACCGGAAGACGTGCCGGACCTCATGGACGGGTGGGCGGCGCTCTACCGGCGCGTGGCCCGGGGCGACGTGCCAGCGGTGGTGGCGGCGGCAGCGACGGCGTTCGCCTTCGTCTTCGTCCACCCCTTCGAGGACGGCAACGGGCGAATCCACCGCTTCCTGATTCATCATGTCCTGGCGCGTACGGGCTACGTTCCCCCCGACGTGGTGTTTCCCGTGTCCGCCGCGATCCTCCGAGACCGGGCCGGCTACGACCGCGTGCTGGAGTCCTTCTCGCGGCCCCGGCTGGCTCTCGCCGAATGGCGGTGGGCGCCCGAGGGGTCGTTGGTCGTAGGGAACGAGACGGCGAACCTCTACCGCTACTTCGACGCGACGCCGTTCGCCGAGTACCTGCACGAGCGCGTCGCCGAAGCCGTTGAACGCGACGTGAAGGACGAGATCGACTTCATCGTCGCCTTCGACCGCGCCTTCGACGCGGTTCGAGAAGTCGTGGACATGCCCGACCGCCGGGCGTCGCTGCTGCTTCGCCTCTGCATGCAGAACCAAGGGCGGCTGCCCCGGCGCAAGCGGCGACTCTTCCCCGAGCTGGCCGACGAAGAGGTCGCCGCCATGGAGGACGCCGTGCGCCAGGTCTTGACCGCCGAGGGCGAGCAGTAGGGGCGGCCCGCGTCAGCGCCGCCGACGCACCAAGCGGAAGCGGAAGCGCTTGTCGGGGCGGATCGTGGGGATCGTGGAGGTGGCGAGCTCGTAGCCGGGCGGGTCCATGGCGATCTCGGCCTCGTGGACGATCGTGGCGAAGTTGAGGATGATCTGGGCCTCGGCGAACCCGGCGCCCAGGCAGCGATGGGACCCCAGCCCGAAGGGGACGAAGGCGTTGCGCTGACGGTGCTCGGCGCGTTCCGGCAAGTAGCGGTCGATGTCGAACGTGTACGGATCGGGGAAGAGCTCGGGGACGAAGTGCGACACCGTGGCCGCCACCAGCAGCACCTCGCCCGCGGGCACGCGGTGGCCCGCGAACTCGAAGCTGTTGGACACGTGGCGCGGTATGACGGGCACGATGGGGTACCGGCGAAGCGTCTCCAGCGCGACACGGTGCGTCGTCTCCATCGCGCGCAGGCCCCGGGCCGTCGGCGGACCGGCGGCGAAGAGGGCGTCGGCCTCGGCCTGGACCCGCTCCATGACTTCTGGGTGCTTGAAGAGGGAGTACAGCATGTAGGCGCAGCTCACGCCCACCGTGTCCAGGCCGACCAGGTAGGGGGTCATCACGGCGAACTTCAGGTCGGTCTCGGGAAGGAGGACCGGGTCCGCCTCGTGCAGCTCGATCAGGTCGTTCACCATGTCGCCGGCGTCGGCCCAGCGTCCCCCGGGCCTGTGCTCCTCGACGACCTGGGCGACGGCTTCCTCGATGCGGCCGCGCACCTTCCTGAACTTGCGCGCGTAGAGGAACATGGGCCGCTGGCGCGCGATCTTCGTGGCCAGGAGCGTGTCGAAGAAGAAGAGGAAGTCGTCCATGTACTCGGCCGGGCTCGAGTGCGTCAGGATCGTGCCCAGCTGCCGGGATATGATGCGCTGCATGGCGTGGACCCCGCCCACGGAGCGGCCCGCCCAAGAGTCGATCTCGCTGCGGGCGATCTCCGCCGCGGCGCTCATGTGCGCCTCGAAGCGGCCTCGGGAGTAGAGCGCCGCGTTGAAGCGACGCAGCCGGACGTGCTCGCCGCCGTCCATCGCCGTGAGCACCTTCGACAGTCCGAGCTCTTGGAAGAAGGCGCTCCAGGGCTCGAAGGAACGCAGGTAGCGCTTGCCCTGCTTGTGCACCCACGTGTTCGCCTCCTGGCCGGCAAGGACGTGCACCTCGTGTCCCAGGAACCTCACCTTGAAGACGGGACCCAGCTCCAGGTGCTTCTTCACCAGGAAGTCCGTGAGGTTCTTCCTGGCTTCCAGCGCGCATCCCACGACGGGCAGGCCCTTGGCGAAGGGGATCGGCGCTGTCGCGCGGGCCTTGGGCGTCTTCGCCGCTTCGGCCACCAGCTGGCGGACGACCTGGGAGACGGTTCGGCCGATCAGGTCCAGGCGCCGCACCACATCCAGGCGGTCGGCCACCTCGGCGAGCTCGTCCTTGGCCAGCACGCCTTCGAAGAGGCCGCAGGCGTCGGCCAGCCCGATGATGGCGGCGTCGCGGGGGTCGGGCACGTCGTCGTCGAAGAGCACCTGCATGACCCGCAGGCGCACTTCCTGCTGGACCTCGCCTTCCCCGCCCGCCGGGTAGCGACGGGCGCGGCGAACGTGCTGGGAAAGGGCGATCAGCCCGTCCTCGCCGGACTCCAGGACGCCGGCCGCCACCAACCGCACCAGGGCGGAGTCGCGGATCGCCTCGCCGTCCTTTGCGACCTCGCGCAGCCAGTGCTCGGCGTTCCGGTCGCGGTCGCCGGGCTCGGCGGCGCTCTTGGCGATGCGGGCCAGGATCGGGTCCAGCGTGTCGTCGCCCAGCGGCTCCGGGCTGACCAGGATCAGCTTCTCCAGGTCCGTGTCGATCCGGTCCTCGAACGCCAGGTCCATCAGCACCGCCCCGGCGAGAGCGTGGTGCAGGCGCACCTCCGGCACGGAGCCCAGGTCCCCGGAGTTCTCGTCGAGGATCAGCAGAAGGATCTCGTCGGCGAAGCGCAGCTTCATTCGGCGGCCTCGCCGGTCGGGGCGTGGTTTGCCGGGGCGTCGTTTTCCGGGGCGTCGCCTGCTGGGACATCGCGCGCTGGGGCGTCGCTTCCCGGGGCGTCGCCTGCTGGGGCGTCGCTTGCTGGGCCTAGGTCGCTCGCTCGGGCGCGCACGTGCTCGCCGGCGACCGCCACCACGCGAGCCGCGCATTCAAGGGCGCCGGCCGCCTGCGCGGCGGAGAACGCTTCGGCGGGCGTGCCTTCCGGGAGGCCGTTCGGATAACGGGTCGGCACGTAGTAGAGGTCCAGGGTGCGGGCGTCCTCCGTCGCTGCTCGGAGGGCCGGGACCGGCGGATCAAGTCGATCTATCAAGCTTCGCACGCTGGACCCGAGCACCATCCGCGCGCCGGCGGCGTAGTGGACCGCCTTCACGGCCTTCTCCGCCGCTTGCTGGGCCGCAAAGCAGGCGTGCGCGCTGTAGCCTCCCCTTGCCGAGTAGCGCGCGAACTCCAGCTCGTCTTCGGCCGAGGCCAGCCAGCGCCGGGCTTCCTCCGCGCTGGTCACCGCGAAGCGTCGCTGCGGAGCGAGCAGGGGGCGGGCGCCCGGAGCACCTCGACGGACCCGGCGACGTCCGGCCACGTCACGGTCCGGCGCCGCGCCGCGCGGCCTGGTCGACTCCTCGCACTTCCAGCACGTCGGCCACGCCCCGCAAGCCGTCGATCACGTTCTGGACGTGCACCGCCCGGTCCAGCGCCATGTACTCGATCCCCCGCTGCACGGCGTCCCGGTGCACTCCGGCGGCGAACGACTTGTCCTTGAGCTTCTTGACCACGGACCGGGGCTTCAGGTCGTCGATGCCGTTGGGGCGGACCAGGCAGCAGGCGTAGACCAGGCCGCTGAGCTCGTCGCAGCCGTAGAGGACCTTGTCCAGGGGAGTCTCGGGCGCCGCGTCGGAGCGGTCCGGGTAGGCGTGGGCCAGGACGGCGTGGACCACTTCGTCCGGATAGCCCAGCTCGCGCAGGCGCTGGACGCCGACGTGGGGGTGCTCGTCGGGGTGCTTCTCCCAGTCCAGGTCGTGAAGGAGGCCCGCCAGTCCCCAGAGCTCCGCGTCCTCGCCCATCAGCCCAGCGTAGTGGCGGACCGCGGCTTCCACGGCATACATGTGCTTTCGGAGCGCCTCGCTCTCGACCCACTCCTCCAGGAGCGCGACGGCGTCGGAACGGGTCGGCGTCGGCGTTGACGGCGATGTTGGCATCGGCGGTGGCTTCGGGGTGGCGATGGCGTCGGCGTCCGCTACCAGGGCGGCGGCGACGCTCGGGAAGAACCGGCTTCGTCCGTCAGCCCATCAGACGGCGCTCGACCGGCAGAGGTGGGAGACCGCGCACTCGTTGCAGCGGGGCCGGCGAGCCCGGCAGACCTTGCGGCCGTGGTAGATGAGCAGGTGGGCGAGCATCGTCCACCTCTCGCGGGCAAAGAGTCCCATCAGGTCCTGCTCGATCTTGTTCGGGTTCGTCTCGGCGGTGAACCCCAGGCGACCCGAGAGTCGCTTGACGTGGGTGTCCACGACCACGCCCTCGTCGATGCCGAAGGCGTTGCCCAGGATCACGTTGGCCGTCTTGCGCCCGATGCCGGGGAGTGCGGCCAGCTCCTTCATGGTGCGGGGAAGCTCGCCGCCGTGTTCCTCCTCCAGCGCCGTCGCCATGCTCACCAGGCTCCGCGCCTTGTTGCGGAAGAAGCCGGTGGAGCGGATCACCTCTTCCAGCTCCTCCTGCTTCGCGCGCGCCAGCGACGGCGGGTCGGGGTACCGTCGGAAGAGCTCGGGCGTCACCATGTTCACGCGGGCGTCGGTGCACTGGGCCGAGAGGATCGTGGCCACCGCGAGCTCGAACGGCGAGCGGTGGTGGAGGGCGCACTTGGCGTCCGGGTACTCTTCGGCCAAGAAGTCGTACACCCGGGCGGCGCGTTCCTTGCGGGCCTTCTTGGATTCTCTGGGCATGAGCGCAATCTGCGGTTGCCCACGAGTGCCGGCAAGGCGTCGGACGCCGTAGATGTCGAGCCCCGACAGGCGTTGAAGCCGGGCAACCCCCGGCACCCGGGACGGGCGTCAGAGGACGACGTAGGGCAGGTTCGAGGGGACTGGCGACGACGGCAGCGGAGACGAAGGGACGGCGGGAGGCGAAGCCGAGGGCGAACGCGGCGACGGAGCGGCAGCAGACGACGGGGCGGCAGACGACGACGGGGCAGCAGGAGGCGACGGAGACGACGGAGCGGCAGCAGACGACGGAGCAGCAGCAGGAGGCGACGGAGCGGCAGCAGCAGACGACGGAGCAGGAGGCGACCGAACCGGCTTCCGGGGACGCCGCGTAGATCGCTCCAACGCCAGGGCGACGAGCTTGAGGAGTTCGGCGGGGGTGCGGATGCCGACGAGGCCGTCCAGCTGCGCGCCGGGCAGGTTGGTGGAGAACTCGCCGCCGCCCTCTCTGGCGGGCGCCGTCGTCCAGGACGAAAGGGAGTTCAGGGGCTGCGGAGGCGCAGGGATCACGCCATAGCCGGGGCGGCCTTGCCGCATTCCGGCAACCGCTGCCGAGTGGAAGGCGTACTCCGGGGCGGCGGCCCAGAAGAAGCCGTCCACCGATTCCGGGCGCTCGGCCTCGGCTTCGTCAGCCCACACCATGTGCTGCGGCAGCTGCACGTAGCCCGCGCGGCCCCGGAGCGCCCGTTCCCAGCCGGAGTTCGACGCGCCGGCCGCGGACGGGCTCTCGAGCTTGGCGCGCGCACGGGGGGCAGGTCGCCCCTGCTCGTCGGCGCCGGCGCCCGCCAGCAGACTCCGCAGGGTGCGTTGGGTGATCAGGGTCACGCCGGGGGGGCCGTGCGGGCGCGCCGTCCGCCACAGGTGATAGGCGAAGAACAGGACCTCGCCATGGACGTGCGGGCCCTGGAGCGCCGACGCGTCCGGGGCGGCTTCTTCAGGCGCGACGGCGGCCGGGCCGTCGTCGTCCGGGCGCAACTCCGCCAGGATGCCCTGGACCGGGCCCGACACCGTGAAGGCCGCGGGGTTGTGCAGGTCCGTGCCCCGCGCTCCGGCTTCGGCTTCGATCGCGGGAAAGCGCTCGTCCGCGAAGTCGGGGCTGGGCAGAAGCAGCTCGTAGGGCGTCAGCCGGGCGTAGGCGTCGTGGACCGCCATCTTGGGAACGCGACGGTCACCCGTCTTCGACCGCTTGGGCGCGCCGCGCCAGCCAGCGGTTGGCGACCAGCAGCACGGCGATCACCACGGCGAACTGGATCGCCACCGTGCCCACGTTGTAGCGCGAGATCAGCGTCCACGTCTCGGCGAAGCCCTTGCCCCGGGACGCTTCCCACAGCCACCAGCCCAGCAGCACCACGGCCTCCACGACCACAAGGCGCATCGCCCACTCCCACAAGCGCCCCACCCGCACGTCCGAGTCCGGGGTGTCGACGAACGACCGGCGCCACTTGGTCACGCCGTACTTGAGCACCGCGAAGGCGAAGAAGAGCCCCGTCAGCATGAGGCCCACGCCCCATACCCAGTCCTGGTTCTGGAAGAAGCCGATCCGAAGCGCCGACGGTATGCCCAGCAGGAAGCCCGTCGTCCCGACCGCCGCGATGGCGCGCTTGCGGGCGAGCCCCAGGTCCATCAGCACGCGCACGGCCAGCTCGATCATCGCCACCAAGCTGGACCACGCCGCGAAGACCAGCGCCAGGAAGAAGAGTCCCATGAAGAACTGGCCCCCCGGAATCTGCGCGAAGAGCTGGGGCGCCCAGATGAAGGTCAGCCCCTCGTTGCCCGCGCCCACGATCTCGTCCGCCGCTTCCGGCATGACCGAGAAGATCGTGCAGAGCACCATGATCCCCGCCAGAAGCGACATCGAGTTGTTCCCGAAGCCGATCACGAAGGCGTTGAGCGAGGTGTCCTCCCTGGAGCGCATGTAGACGGCGTAGGAGAGGACCAGGCCCCAGCCCGCGCCCGTGTCCCAGGCGTTCTGGGTCAGCGCCTCCACCCATATCTTGGCGTCGGCGAGGGCGGAGAAGTCGGGAGTGAAGAGGAACGCGAGGCCGGCGTCGGCGCCGGGCAGCGTCACGGCCTTGATCGCCAGCACGATCACGAGGACCACGAGCGACGGGATCAGGACCTTGGCCGCCTTCTCGATCCCCCGGACGCCCTTGGACACGACGAAGAGGCCCATGGCCATGGCCAGGCCGTGGAAGAACACTGCCTGCGGCGTCGAGTTGAAGGCGTCCCAGAACTGGGTGGGCGCTTCGGAGGGCGACGGGATCTCGCCCGCGACCGTGGCGATGAAGAAGCGGATCGTCCAGCCCATGACGACCGTGTAGTAGAACAGGATCGCGGTGGCCACCCACGCCACCCACGCGCCCATCCAGGCGAACTTGGGCCCGATCGTCTTGACGAACGACCCGATCGTGCCCCGCCGCGTCGCCTTCGCCATCCCGAACTCCAGGACGAGCAACGGGACTGACCACAGGAGCAGGAAGACGGCCCACGCGACCAGGAACTCGCCCCCGCCGTTGGACGCCGCGATCCTCGGGAACCGCCAGATGTTTCCGGTGCCGATCGCCATGCCCAGCATGGCCACCAGCATCCCCCAGCGGGAAGAGAAGACTTGGGATCGGGTGGACACGGGGCGGAGCTCCTTGGAAGGGCGAGGGTGGGGTCCGGATGCGGACGAGAGTCGGAATCCGGATGCGGACTGGGTGGGGTCCGGACGTGGGCAAGGATGGAATCTGGACGCGGACGAGGGCGCACGGGGAGGCGGGCGGAAGGCCGGAGTCGCGAGCCCGTGTCTGCGGAAGCCGGTCGACCGCCGGACAGCCTACTGCGGCCGGGCGATTTCCGCCAGTTCAGTCGCGGTGTGGTATCATGGTATCATCATGCGGTACGGTATCTTCGAGGGGGCGTCCTCGCACCGGGCGCCGGGAAAGTCGTTGATGTCTTGCGCCAGCTTCCGGTCCTTGGAGAGTGCGAGCTTGCGGTCGCTCAGCATGACGACCTTGATGAGGTCGTGATCGGCGCGGTTGGAACGCAGTTGTCGTCGGACATGCTCCCGCAACGGAAATGCTTGAAGCTCCTTCTTGGAGAACCGCCTGAGTCGGTCGTCCCGCTGCAGTCTGTTCACTATGGCGACAAGCGTTGTCGGCACCGACGATCCCCTGACCGCGTCGTGGTATTCCCGGATCAAAGACGGGCACACGACCAAGCATCCTTCGTCATGCAGCCATTCGATAAGCGTCTTGTAGTCCGTCCTTACTGGCTTTGCGAAATGACCGCTCACGTTGGAGTCTACAAACAAGTCCGGCTTCACTGTGCTGCTTCCGTTTGGGAGTTATTGGGAGCCCGTGATCGGGAGTCAGGACCCCATGGCGAGCTTCATCACGTCCATCATGTACGTCTCGAAGAAGTCCTCGGGCGCTCCGACGATCTGTCCGTCGGCCCGCAGTTCAACGGGGTGCATCTTGGCTTCCTTGCCCGAGTTGGCGACGTGTGCCACCGACACCTCTTCCTCGGCGATCTCTCCTTCAGCCACAAGCCGCCGCAACCGGTTGATCAAGTACTCGCTGTGCGTCTCGACGATGAAGGTTATGCTGCGCTCCTTGGCCAGCCGAACAAAGTAGCTTGCCAGCCGAGCCTGGGCCTCGGGATGGAGGTGAGTTTCCGGCTGGGCGACGACGAAGACGCTCCCGGGGCTCAGTTGGTTGACGGCTACCAGCACCGGCAGCACCTGGCTCGTGCCGAATCCGAGATCGGTGAGGTTGGTCGGGGGAGAGATCGGCTTGGGCTTGCCCTTCAGCTCCATGCGCCCGGCTCCTATTCGGCCAACCTCGAGGCTGGACAACACGCCTAGCTTGTCCAAGTCCCGACGCAGGCTGTCGATCTCCGGCGCCTTCGCAGATTCCCACTGGGCGATCTGTTCGACATAGTTCTCGCCGTGGCGCCCCACGGCAAGGTCGGCCTTGGCAACTTCGTAGTAGGTTCTTTGCGGGGCGAGCCGGAAGGAGCTGACGAAGGACAGGTTCGCCTGCAAGGCCCGGGCTAGAATGACAAGGCCAAGATACACATGGCTGCCGGCTACGTCGCCCAAGTGGTCAGCCGTGACTAGTTCGAGTGGCTCCGCCAAGTCAATTCTGCCTTCCAATGGATTGTTGTTGTCTGTGATCTTAGGTCGCGAGTCCAGACGGTCATCCGCCTGCGACGACTGCCGGCTATTACGAATGAATGCTTCCATAAGGCTTGCCACTAAACCGACGCGAGACAAGTCCGGCTTGTCGCTGCCCTTGCCGGATTTCCCAGGCTTGGCGAGCCTTGCAAGCATACTCGAGGCGGTCGGGTCGACTTCATACGTCATTTCGTACGCGTCTCCGGTTGATGCCATGTGCATCTTGTAGTAGCTGCCGACAATCGTGATTTCGTGCAGTCGCAGGCCCGACGACGACGCTCCTTCGGCGAAGGTCGCATCAACAACGAATCCTAAATCGGCGTCCGCTCCCACTTCGATGTCGAATCCGACGCCAACTTCCCCGTCCTCCCCACCGTGCACAATCTCCCTGAAGCCGCCCATCTCCACGTAGCGGCCGTTCGGAGACAGCAGCGCGGGCATGCCGTCGGTCTGGGCCCAGGCCAGCAGCGGCGCCACCAGCGAGCTCTTGCCGGCGCTGTTGGCGCCCGTGATCAAGGTGACGGGAGCGATTCGCAGCTTGGCTTCCCTGAAGCACCGGAAGTTGGCGATGCGGAGCTCGGTGATCTTCATTTCGGGCCGTTCGCCTCCCCCTGCTCCAGGCGCTCGCGGATCCAGGCGGTCGCGTGGTCGAGGCCGACGCGCTCCTGGGCCAGCGTGTCCCGGTCGCGGACGGTGACGCAGCCGTCCTCGCTGGTCTCGCCGTCCACGGTGAGGCACCAGGGGGTGCCGGCTTCGTCCTGGCGGCGGTAGCGGCGTCCGATGGAGCCGGCGTGGTCGTAGAACGACGGAATCCGGGCGCGACGCAGGGCTTGGTGCAGCTTGGCGGCGGTCTCGGGCATCCCGTCCTTCTTCACCAGAGGGAAGACGGCTGCCTTCACCGGGGCCAAGCGCGGATGGAGCCCCAGCACGACGCGCTGCTCGCCGGCCACCTCCTCTTCCCGGTAGGCGTCCACGAGAAGCACGAGCACGGCCCGGCCCACGCCCATGGCCGTCTCGACGACATAGGGCACGAAGCGCTTGCCCGAGCCCGGGTCGATGTACAGGAGGCGCTTGCCGGAAAACTCCTGGTGCCGGGACAAGTCGAAGTCCGTGCGGTTGTGCACGCCCTCCAGCTCCTGCCAGCCGAAGGGGAACTCGTACTCGATGTCGAGGGCGGCCTTGGCGTAGTGGGCCAGCTCGTCGGGACCGTGCTCGGCAAGGCGCAGCCTCTCGGGACGGACGCCGATCTCCTTGTGCCACTCGAGCCGCAGGTCGCGCCAGTACTCGAACCACTTCTCGTCGGAGCCCGGCTCCACGAAGTATTGCATCTCGGCCTGCTCGAACTCCCGCGTGCGGAAGATGAAGTTCCCCGGCGTGATCTCGTTGCGGAACGCCTTGCCCAGCTGGGCGACGCCGAAGGGCACGCGCTGGCGCGAAGTCTGCTGCACGTTGAGGAAGTTCACGTAGCTGCCCTGGGCGGTCTCGGGCCGCAGGTAGACGACCGCCGCGTCTTCCTCGACCGGTCCCATGAAGGTCTTGAACATGAGGTTGAAGAGGCGCGGCTCGCCGATCTCGCAGTCCTTGTGCGCGCCGGGGGCGACCGACGGCTTGCGCGGACAGGCGCCTTCGTCCATGTGGTCCTCCCGCCAGCGCCGCTTGCACGTCTTGCACTCCACCAGCGGGTCGGCGAAGCCGCCCACGTGGCCCGACGCCTCCCAGACCCGGGGATGCATGAGGATGCCGGCGTCCAGTCCCTCCACGTCGTCGCGGGCGTGCACCATGGAGGACCACCACGCGTCGGCGACGTTGCGGCGGAGCTCGACGCCCAGCGGCCCGTAGTCCCACACCGAGGCTGCGCCGCCGTATATCTCGGAGGACTGGAAGACGAAGCCTTTGCGCTTGCACAGCGAGACGATTCGGTCCATGCGGTCGGGCACGGCGTCGCTCCTTGGATTGGGGGTTGGCGGGCGGGTCGGGTTGGCGGGCGGGTCGGGTTGGCGAGTCGGGGTTGGCGAGTTGGTCGAGGGTGTCCGCGAGCCGAGCCTTCAGCGGCTTGCACGCACCTCCGGAGCCCTCGTGACGGACGCGCTCCAGCTCCAGAGGCGTTCCTGGTCGCGCTCGTTCAGGGCGGCGGGCGACGGGGCGGCGGGAGCGCCTCGGTCGAAGTAGCCGCCGTTGAGGTCCTCGTCCGGCCTGCCAATGGCGAGATCGGCCACGATGGGGCCGGCGACGGCCGGATCGGAAACGGGGAACGGAGCGCCGGCCGTCGATCCCCCGCCCAAGTAGTCCTTGAGAAGCTCCGTGTGGTAGACGCCGGGGCCCAGTGCCAGGGAGTGGACGCCGGGAAGGGAAGCCGGGCGGGAAGCCGAGGTCGGGCGGGACGCCGCTCCCGGGCGGGACGCCCCTCCCGAGGGCTGGACGCTGGACCGCGACGCCAGAGCCTTGGCGAAGAGGACGTTCGCCAGCTTGCTCTGCTGGTACGCCTCCCGCGGGCCGTAGGGCTTCCGCCGGAAGTTGGGGTCGTCGAAGTCGAATGAAGGGCCATGGTGGGCGCCCGACGAGACGGAGATCACGCGGGCGATGCCGGGGCTCCGGTCGAGCAGCGGGAAGAGCAGGCACGAAAGCAGGAAGTGGGCCAAGTGGTTGACGGCCAGCTGAAGCTCGAACCCGTCGCGGCTCTCGGTCCGCGCGCCGGGCAGGACGGCGGCGTTGTTGACCAGCCCCGCCAGCGGCTGCCCCAAGTCGGAGACGGCTTGAGCGGCGCGGCGCACCGAATCCAGCGACGCCAGGTCGATGGGGACGACGTGATGCGAGACCGGCCCGGCGGGGGGCGCCAGCGTGTGGGCGGCCTCCCGGCCCCGACGCTCGCTCCGGCAGAGCAGGACGACGGGATGCCCGGCGCGCGCGACTTCCTGCGCCGCGGCCAAGCCGACGCCCCGGTTGGCGCCCGTGATGGCGACGGCGGGGGGAGCGGCGGCGGCGGGGACGGCGCCGCTGGGGGCGTCGGCCGTGTCCTGCGCGAGTTCGGCGGCGGATTGGTCGGTCATGGCTTGGGTTCCGGCCGGGGAGCGACGGCGGGCGGGTTGCTGGCGCGCAACTGTCCCATCCTTCTATAAGGTTAACGTCTTCCGGCATCGGTCCGGGTCCCGGTCCCGCAATCCGGGTTTCCAGCCTGCATCTGTCTCGTCCGCCGTCCGGGGGCGTCGCCCCATCGTTCGAGGGAACCCGGTCCACCGATCAGACTTGACCGGCGGCTCCGGGTCCCTCGCCACTCCGTTCCCGCTGCTCCAGGGGTCGCCCCATTCCTCTTCCCGCCGCCTCCGCCTCCAGCCGCTCCATCGATCCCTCTTCGCCGGCCACAATCCCCTCCATCGGCGTGGAGCCCTTCGAGATCAGCCACGGCGCAGGGTTCGAGGCCCAGGAGGACACGCCCGAGGCGCTGGAGTGCGAGGTGGTGGAGGATGGGGGCGACTTTCGGGCGCACAGGCCGCCGCCCGCCCAGCGGCCCCGACGGCTGTGCTTCGTGGACGGCGTCATGCGGATCGAGGCGCGGCTGACCCGGACGGGCGCGGACGGCGAGACGCGCATGGGACTGGCGGGAAGCTGGGGCGCGGGCGCCGCGCTGGCGGAGCAGGGCCGGCCCATGGAGATCGCGCATGCGACCACCGGCCGCGCCGTCGTGTTCGCCGGGGGAGAACCGGTCGCGCTTCCGCCTCACGAAGCCGGCTGGTCCTGGGCGCCGTTCGCCGTCGAGGGGGAGGAGCTGGACGCGGCCCGCCACCACCTTCGCGACACGATGCGGGCGCAGGAGGCGAAGATCGCCGAGCGGCTCGCGGACGAGGGCCGGATCACGGTCTTCGACGGCCCCCTCCACCCCGTCCGGCGCGGCTTGGCCTCGGGGCGCGGCGGCAGCGGGCGCGACGCCGACGCCCGCCCCGGCTTGGTCGGCTACGTCAAGACGCATCACCGCCGGATGCTCGCCCGGGAGCAGTGGCGGAGGGTGCCCGGGCTGGCCCCCGGCGAGCGCTCCAGCCTCTTCCGGACGAAGGTGGGGCTGTACGCCTGCTACCTGCGGGTCGGCACGGCCGGGCCGTGGGCGGGCGCGTGGGCCGGGATCGCTCGGCTGGAGGTCCCAGCCGAGGCCGGACGCGAGGCCGCAATCGCCGTGGTGGACGAAGCGGCCGGCTGGCTTCCCCACTTCGTCCCCGCCCTCCACCGAGACGCCCGCGCCCCCGTCAACCTGACGCCCGTCGCCGGGCTGGAACGCCGCCTTCGCCGCCTGCTGGGCAGCGCCCGCATGGCCCAACGCGCCGTCCGCGAAGTCGTCCGCCGCCTCAACCTACCCCACCCCGAGCCCGCACCACGCCCATGACCCAGTCCCCAACCGACGACCCCCGGCAACGGATCGGCCTCGTCGACGGCTCCACCGACAGCGACTCGCGCACCTTCCACGTCGTCCTCGATCCCGACAAGGTGGTGCAGCTGGACGACCTGGTGCTGGTCGACACCGAGCTTCCGGACGGAGACCAAGTCGCCCACTACGGGATCGTCACCGAGCTGTTCTCGCGGCTGGAGGGCGCCGAGTTCCCCTCGGACACCGGGCGCTTCGCCGACAACACGCTCCCGGCCGAGCACGTGCGCCGCGCAGAGGTGCGCGTCCTGCGGGTGGTCCCCGAGCGCTTCGTCTCGCCCCACGCGGGCTCGCGCGTCGTCAAGGCGGCCGGCGAGCACCGAGCGCGGGCCCTCTTCGAGGACGAGATGAAGCGCGGCAAGCTCCCCCTGGGACTCGACGCCGGCGGCAGTCCCGTCCACGCCGACATGCGCTTCGTGGACGGGCGCTCCGGCGGCCACGTCTCGATCTCGGGGATCTCCGGCGTCGCGACCAAGACGTCCTACGCGCTCTTTTTGCTCTACCAGCTGCTGGAGACGCCGGCCGGCACGGAGCTGCTGGGCGGCCGGTCCAAGCGCGAGAACGTGCGCGCGTTGGTGTTCAACACCAAGGGCGAGGACCTGCTGCACATCGACCGGGCCAACTCCGAGTTCGCCGCCAGGTCGGACGCCGACGGGGAACGGGCGCCGCGCAAGGAGTGGGAGGCGCTGGGCGTGCCCGAGCCCGGACCGTTCAAGTCGGTGCGCCTCTACGCGCCGCGCGCGTCCGACTCGAGCGGGAGCGCCGTGCCCGCCGTCCGAAGCCGCAACACCGCCGACGTGGAAGCCTACGGCTGGACGCCCGAGCAGTTCGTCCGCCGGCAGCTCCTTCAGTTCTGCTTCACGTCGGAGGACGAGCGCTCCACCCAGGTCGGCTTCGTCGAGCAGCAGTTTCGGATCGAGCTGCTGCGCAGGCTCCGGCGGCTGGCCGGCGACGAGAGCGGCGCCGTGGTGATCGTCGATCAAGTGCCGCGCGACACCGGCTACAACCCGGATCGGCTGGCCGATCGCGAACCCCAGGAAGCGCTGGCGGGCGCGGGCCAGCTGATCCGCAACTTCGGCGACTTCGTGGAGCTCGTGGAGCGGATCGCGTCGGAAGAGGACGACGTGACGCGGCAGTGGTTCGGCCACACCCAGCGCGGCACGCAGCAGGCGTTCTTCCGACGGATTCTGCGGCTCCGAAAGCACGTCGGCCCCTTGATCGGCTGCGGCTTGACCCCCGTCTCCCGCGAGAACGCCAGGATGCACGTGGTGGACATCTCCACCCTGCACAACGACGCCCAGCGCTTCGTCGTCGGCGCGCTCCTCAACGAGGTGTGGGACGAGAAGCAGGGCTCGGGCCGAGAGCCGCTCCGCTTCGTGGTTCTCGACGAGCTCAACAAGTACGCCCCCGCGCAGGGGTACTCGCCTCTCAAGGAGCTGCTGGTGGACATCGCCGAGCGGGGTCGTTCGCTGGGCGTGCTGCTGGTGGGCGCCCAGCAGGCGGCGTCGGCGGTGGCGCCCGCCTTGCCGCGCAACGCCTCGATCAAGGTGGCCGGCCGCCTGGACGCCGGCGAGTCCGACGCCTACCGCTTCCTGACGGCGTCGCTGCGGGACCGCGCCTCCCGCTTCATGCCGGGCACGATGGTGGTCTCCCAGCCCGTGGTCCCCGAGCCGATCCCGGTGCACTTCCCCTTCCCGCCGTTCGCCACCAACTCCGACGAGGCCGCTGCCGACCAGGAGGACGAAGAGCGCCGCGCCGACGAGATCGCTGCCAACCTGAAGGCGTACGGGGGGCGGGGGCTGGGGTTGTGAGGGATGCGCGGGCCAGCCCTAGCCCGCTTGACCTGGTCGATCCGGACAAGGGGAGGCTGCCGTCAAGTTGTGAGGGTTGGCAGGCCAGCCCTTATCCCGCTTGACACCCTGCTACCGCGTCTGGTAGACGAACATACGACGGCGCGATAAGCAGTTCTTCCTTCCGATTCCTCCTCTGCAGACTGTACTGAAACTGCTTCCGACCACGCACCATCTCCCCGTAAAGATTGCTGACAAAGCTACAATCGTCGTAAGACATTATCCATTTGAGAACCCGCTGCCGTTTTACGTAGCGTGCCAGCCTTTGGTGATCACATCTTTGATAGGAACTGAAGTACAACCGACGTCCGTGAGTGTAGTATGGGGGGTCCAGATACACAAACATCGATTCCCGTGGGCCCCCTCGTGGAAGATTGTCTGACAGAAACCTCAAAGCATCATCGTTCGAAAGAACGATTCTGTCCCTGTGCTTCTCCAGCCACCGTATGCGTTCCACGAGTCCCTGCTTGTTAAACCGTGCCCCAATCTTCCATTTCCCCTTCTGTCTGTTTCCGCCAATGGGTGCGGAACCGGCAATGATGCCAGATCGGCTGCACCGGTTCAAGAAAAACGTTGCAAATCCCAATTCGAACGACCTCTCCAACCTGTGCGCCTCATCCCTCCATACAGCCCTCTGCTTGTTCCATTCTTCGGGAGTCACGTCAACCTCGCGAATGGCCTTCCTAAATTCCTTAGGATGGTCACATGCCGCACGCCAAAAGGCATAGACGCAAGGATCGTAGTCATTCAAGTGAACCCGCGACACCACCCCGTCCCGGAGAAGTCCCAAAGCCGCACCTGCACCACCAGCAAATGGTTCCCAATACGGACGTCCTGTTACTCCATTCATCTCAATTGTCTCCCGTAGCAACCCCACCATAGTCGCCTTGCCACCCGGATAACGAAGGGGGCTTGTCGGCCCTGTCGCCGTCAACGTCGATTCCGGACCCGTCACAGACTGTTGCAATAGTCCTGTTTCGCCATGTCGCCCGGCTCCGTCGCCGCGACACCCGGACGATCTACCGGTTCGGTCATTGTGACCACATCTCGATGATATCGGGCGATCCACCGACCAGCTTCAATCATGAATTCATATCCCTCAATCTGTCTATTTTCCCTAATATGCGCTGCCTCCGCCGCTCTGATGGTCATTCGCGTTCGATGCAATACATTTCCCGCCACTCGTACCGTGTCAATAAACGTGTTCTTGTCCATCACAAAGGGTACAACCATGTATGCAGTGAACTCAGTAACCGGTTCTGGCAAGTACCAACGTTTCCGAAACACCCTAATGTGCCCGCTGATCGACTTCCCCCTATAGTTCCGGCCCGTCGCAACCTGTGCCGCCACCATGGGAAAACCTGGCAGGCCGTCCTTGTGTCGTCGGGCTGCAAACACATCGACCTGGTCGTCTTTGGGCCGTGCCGGAGCACCCGGCTGCATCTGCACAGCTCCATCGCCGATCTCTTGCCATATCTCTTTTAATTTCTGAAGAAACCCCGATCCATCTGGGCGCGGGAATCCGAAAGACCAGGCATCACCTCCTATGTCGGCTGCTACCGCAGCAGTTGCAAAGTACTGAAAGAACTGTCTCAGCTCGCGGACCTGCTGCTCGTTCGGGTGAAGATCGGATCCGTTTAGTATCGGCGATACCGCCCTGAGGTTGGACAGCAAGAGGCTGAGCACGTAGGCAGTTCTGCCGATCGTCTCATATTCGTCTGCACCTGACCGCCTACGATACTTCAGGACATTGCTGCCCGGGTCGACGCTAAACGGATACAGGTTGTTCAGTAGATCCCTTCGCTGGATGAGACAGTGCGCCACACCGAGAGTCAGCTCCTCGAGGTGTGGGTTATCATCATCACCCTCTAATTCGTCTGCTATGTAACGGTAGTCATCGGATGCCCCAATGGATGCCTCATTTGCGATTACCGACATGGACGCGGTCGAGCTGGCCGATGAGAACGCCGCCAGTTCCATGAAGTCGGCAGCGAGTTCGTAGTTCCTCGGGTTGCCGACGATTTCGTCGATCGGAAAATACAGCGGTATCACTTCGATGTCGCTTTCCGATACTTGTGTCGCATACTGAGATGGACACTGTTGGCTGTTTCACTAATGTCCTCAGCCACGTTTACCAGCGATTCGCTCTGTCCGTCGTAGGCCCGCAGCGACCCCGCCGCATCGCGAATACTGTCACGGGCCTTGAAGAGCGAGCCTCTGAACCTCGTGTCTACGGATTCAGTGGCAGCGTGTGCCGAATCAAGATCTTTCTTGATGCGCAGAGTGAGTATCGCCTCTTCGTTGGCCAGAACCTCGCCAAGGCGCTTAATGTCTGGATTCTGCACGCGTACAACAGGTTGGACGCCGTCACTGCTGGAACCGTATATCCACCTCAAGACCTCGTGCAGTTGGGTGACGCGGTCCATGGGCACAGGGTTGGGCGTTGGATCATACATTGTCCAGGATGCTCGGATATCCAGAAAACTCATGTACTGAGCACGAGCCAGGGCAGTGTACAAGTGTGAGAAATTAAACTTGGGAGCAGCAATGTCCTGTATGTCGAAGTCGGCTTGTTCCAAGACATATATTGCAAATACCATGCGTTTGATTGTGTCATGCCTGTCGCCAATCGCTCGGGCGATTTTCGTGAGCGGAATTCCCGACTTATGCCAGTCAGCTGCAAACTTTGCCTTTGCATAGGCGTTCCACTTGGCCGGACCATTGATGTGCTTGAAGCCAATAAACGTGCGCGCATCAGCCCGGCTGGGCACCTCGTATACAGAAACATGGGTAAGGGTTGAAGCTACCGGAGCGGCGTCGGGTACTTGAATCTCTACGCCCTCCCGGTGACGCACACGTTGTGCGAGCTTCGGATCGGTAAGCAGGCGAAGTGTCGCAAGTCTTCTGTTGCCCTCCAAGACGACCAAGGCGTCGGCGTCGGCGGCTGTTACAACTAGTGGCTCAATGTCAAGATAGCCATTGGTAGAAATGGACTCCAGTAGCTCATCTAGCTCGGCGGTGAGATACAAGCGTGCTATGAGAGCTTCTTCGGAGTCTCCACCGGCTTGGGCCATTAGGCGGGGATTCTCGCGGTCAAGCCTGAGCTTGGTGATTGGGACTCTGCGGACTGGACTGGTGGACGCCATCGGATCCCTTGGCCGCTTGCTGGTGTGCGGGCAACTTCAGGAGGAAGGTCGCGCATCTAGCTGCCGATGTCAACCCACCACGGGGCGTCGCAGAGACGCGGAGTCGGTTAGGTTTAGGTTAGGTTAGGTTAGGTCAGGGGAACGATTGGCAACTGGTTGTTCGCAGGCGGCCCGAAGTTCCACAAGATCGAGGTCGTCGCAAGTCTTTGGGGCGGTACGCGGTGGCCAGCATGGAGTTCCTCGTGCGGGCGGACGCCGAATACGGCAAGGACGAACTTCATGAATTTGCCGAGGGGATCGAAGTGGTCGTGCATGGGAAGCGGCCGGCCTGCGCGCCGAGGTCGACGACAAGGAAGGAAAGCTTGTGCTGCGGATGTGGGCAGGCGCGCTCCTTAGTCGAAGACGATCCTGCCGAGGAGTCCGGCGCGTCGTTCCGCGGGTCGGGAGCCGTCGGCGATCTGCTCGCCGAAGAAGTCCATCATCATGCGGAGGCCGATCTCCTCGTCGGCGGCATCGCCCCCCAGCGTTGCCCACTGGGCGCCCACGTTCAAGCGGTAGCCGGCCGTGCCCTCCCGACTCCAGCGGCCGAACGGCTTGATCTGGCTGCCGCCGGGCAACAGCACGCCGTAGCCCACTTCCATCGCCAAGCGGTCCGGCGCCCAGCCCTGCCCGGTCGGGACGGTCGGGAAGCCGAGGGCGGTCGGGGAGCGGTTCGCCGTCGCATCGCCGTGGCTCGCGAGGTCGCCGTCGCCGGGCGCATCGCCGGCCGGCGTCGCCGGACCGGTCGCGCCCAGGGCCGGCACGCCGGCGTTCCGCCACACGTCGCCGCCGCCCTGCCACAGCGTCTGCGCGCCGCCGGAGGCGTTCCCCCACGACGGCTCCAGCGAGAACGACAGGCCGCTTGCCTCGCGTCCGGGCTGCAGGCGCAGCGCGACGCCGGCGCCCCACTCCTTGAAGTTCTGGTCCTGGTGGATCAGCAGCATCCGGCCACGGGCGTCCAGGCTCAGGCCGCTGCCCGTGTGCGTGAAGCCCAGCTCGGCGCCCGCTTCGGCCCCCATCCCCGTCTCCGCGTCGCCCCGGTCGTAGCGACCGCCCACCTCGATGCGCGTCCGCATGGCGACGCTGCCGCCGGACCATTGTCCGCCCAGCTCGGGAGCCAGCCGCACCCGCTGCGCGTCGGCCGTCACGGCAGCCACATGTCCGTTCGACGCGTCCGTCGTCATGCGCACGGCGAAGGCGTCGGCCTTCAGCGCCAAGCCGCCCACCAGCCGCTGGCGCACGCCCAGCGCGCCCATCCGCATGTCCAGGTCGGCGTCGTAGGTGGGACCCTGCTCGCCCACGTTGGCGGCGCCCCGGCCTGCGCCGGCCAAGCCCCAGATGCCGAAGCCGCCCTGGGACGACCAGCTCGCGTAGGGGTAGAGGCTGTTCAGGTGGGCCTTCGTCTTGCCCACGCCGTTGATCCCGCTCTCGTAGTTCGCCGCCATGTCGCTGCGCGAGCCGGCCAGGCCCATCAGGAAGCCCGAGCCGAAGCGGTAGTCCAGGCCCAGGTAGCCGAGCGGGTGCGGCCGTCCATGGCGAAGTCGTCTTCGGGGCGGCCCTCGAACTCGCTCACGTTGGCCTGGCCCCACAGCGTCCAGCCGGCCTGGGAGGCCGTCTGCGCCGGGGATGCGCCGGGCACGCCGGCGTCGGCGCCGTCACCCTCCGCGACGGCGGCGCCTTGCCCGTCGGGCGAGCCGCCGCCGAAGGAGAGCTGGAACGAACTCCGGGAGCGGAGGTCGCGGCCGGTCAGCGGGCTGAACGCGACGCCGCCGCGCTCGCGCTCGGCGGGCAGCGCGTCCTCTTCCCGTTGGCCCTGGTACGAGCCGCCCATGCCGAACGAGCCGTGCGGAGCACCGCCCATGCCGGCTGCGCCGTCGCCGAAGAGGATCGCCGCCAAGTCCAGCGTCCCGCCCGGGATGCCGCCGAGTCCCGAACCGGCGGCGCCCGGGTGGGTGATCTGGAGCCCCAGCAGGCCCGTTGCATCCCGCACCAGCGACTCGAGGCCGCAGCGGCCGCCCGAGACGCCCCCGCCCAAGCCCGGGCCGCCTTCGTCCGGGCCGGCGTGAGCCGACTCGCCATGGCCTTGGTCCGCACCGCCTTGGCCCGCGGCCGCGCCGCCGTCCTCAAACGCGCGGGACGAGGCCGTGCCGCTGGACATGCCGCCCGAGCCACGGCCCCCGCCGAACGCGAGGCAGCTCAGCGAACGGCCGCCCAGCTGCATATGCGAACGGCCCAAGGAGCCCGACGACTCCAGACCCAACCGACCGCCGATCGCGTCCACCGTCTCCGTGCCCAGCGACCGTCCGAACGCCGCCAGCGTCAGCTTCAACGCCCGCGCACGATCCGAACGCGACGCCGCCACCGTCACGCTCGCCTCCTGCGTCGCCGTCAAGCCGCCCGCGTCCGTCGCCGTCACCGTCACTACCGCCGCGCCGATCTCCCGCGGCGCCACAGACAGCCGTCCCACGCCCGACACCGACGCGGCCGCCACGTCCGGCGACGACGACACCACCACGTAGATCAGCGCGTCACCGTCCGGGTCACGGAAGTACTCGCCCAGACCCACCTCCCACGGCGCACCCCCCACCTCGAGCACCGGCGGCGACAGCGATCCCACCGCCTCCGGACCCTCGTTCACGTCCAGCAGCGTCACCACGACCGCAGCCTCCGCCGTCAGTCCGCCCGCGTCCGTGACGCGCACCACCAGCGCGAACTCCTGCGGACCGTCCTCGTAGTCCTCGCCGGCGCCCACGTAGCGCACCTGTCCGCTCGCGCCGTCCACCTCGAAGCGGCCCGCGTCGCCCTGCGCCAAGCTGTACGTCAGCGCGTCACCGCGGTCCGGGTCCGTCGCCTCGACCCGTCCCAGCTCCCGAGGCCCGCGCACGTTCTCCGCCAGCTCGAAGGCGTACGCGGAGTCCGCGAACGCCGGGGCCTCGTTCACGTCCAGCAGCACCACCCTCACCTTCGCCACCGCCGCCAACCCCGCCCGGTCCGTCGCCACGACCTCGAACTCCCAGCCCTCAGGACCGGTCTCCGCGTCCTCGCCAGCGCCCACGTACCGCACCACGCCGCTCGACTCGCCCACGTCGAACAACGCCGCGCCCGCGCCGCTCAAGCTGTAGCGCAGCGTGTCGCCCGCGTCCACGTCCGTCGCCTCTACCGTGCCCAGCTCCACCGGGCCCGCCACGTGCTCCGCCAGCTCCCACTCGTAGCTCGAATCGACGAACACCGGGCCCTCGTTCCGGTCCTCGAGCGTCACCACCACACGCGTCCGCGCTGTCAGACCGCCTCGGTCCGTCGCCGTCACCTCCAGCTCCCAGCTGCCTGGACCCGTCTCCGCGTCCTCGCCTGCGCCCACGTACTGCACCGCACCGCTCGTCGCGTTCACCTTGAACCGCTCGGCGTCGCCTGCCGTCAGCGCGTACGACAGCCAGTCGCCGCCGTCCGGGTCCGTCGCCCGTACCGCGCCCAGCAGCAGCGGACCACGAACGTTCTCCGCCAGATCGAAGGCGTACGCAGAGTCGGCGAACGCTGGTCCTTCGTTCACGTTCGTCAGCGCCACCGCCACCACCGCCTTGGCACTCGCGCCCGCCAAGTCCGTCGCCGTCACCTCCAGCTCCCACGACTTCGGTCCCGCGCCCTCGTAGTCCTCGCCCGTCCCCACGTACCGCACCGCGCCCGTCGCGCCGTCCACCTCGAAGCGATCGGCGTCGCCCGCCGCCAGCCGGTACGTCAGCGTGTCCCCATCGTCCAGGTCCACCGCCTCCGCCACGCCCAGCGCCAGCGGCCCCGCAACGTTCTCCGCCATGTCGAAGGCGTAGCGCTCGGCCGTGAACACCGGCGCGTCGTTCAGGTTCACCAGCCGCACCGTCACCGTCGCGTCGCCCGTCCGCTCCCCGTCGTCCGCCGTCGCGCGCACGATCATCACGAACTCCGAACGCGCCTCCGCGTCCTCGCCGCTGCCCACGTACCGCACCTCGCCGGTGCGCGCGTCCACCTCGAAGAGACCCTCGTCGCCCGCCGCCAGCGAGTACGTCACCTCGCCGCCGAAGGGGTCCGTCGCGCTCACCGTCCCCACCACCACCGGCCCCGCCTCGTCTTCCGTCAGCTCGAACTCGTACTCCGCGCGATCGAACACCGGGTCCGTTCCCCCGGCCCCGTTCACCTGGTGCTCCTCCAGGTTCTCCACCGCGTAGCTGCCCAGGTCCAACACCGCCGCCGTCGTGCCGCCCGCGATCCGCAGCGTGCCCCCTGCCGCCGTCAGCGCGTCGGCAGCGATGCTGATCCCGTCTTCGTCCCGGTCCGCAGGCTGAACCACGTACTCGAACACCAGCACCGGCGTGCCAGAACCCGACACGTAGCTCGCGTGGCGCACCGCCGCCCCGATCTCGATCGCCAGGCGCACCGGAGCCGTCGCAGCCGACATGCCCGCCTGCTGCGGCGCCCCCGCCACCTCCACCGGACGGCTGAACGTCACCGCCACGCGGATCACGCTCCGGGGACCGTAGAGCCCGCTCGCACTCGGCGTGCTCGTCACCGCCAACCCCACCACCACCGGCGCGACCTCAACCGTGCCGTCCACCTTGTCGTTCGCGGCCGCCGTGATCGCGTGGCTGCCCAGCGCCAGAGCCGCCGGACGTACCCCGTCTGCCGTGTTCACGATCGTACCGCCGTTCAGGGTCAGTGCGGCCGCAGCCACGCCCACGCCGTCGGCGTCGGCGTCGACGCCGCCCGCGCCGCTGCCGCCACTGCCCGCGCCCTGCACGCGGTACGCGAACGACAGCGTCGCAGTGCCGCTGCCGGCAGCGTAGTTCGCCTGCCGCGTCGCCGCGCCCACCGTCAGCGCCAGCTGCGGCGTGCCCGTCACCGTCACCGCTCGGTCGAACGTCACCTGCACCTCGATCCGCTCGCCCAGGCCGTAGGTGTCGCCGCTCTCCGGCGCGCTCGACACCGCAACGCCCGTCACCGACGCGCCCGCCAGCGTGCCGGCCACCTTGTGGCCCGCAGCTGCGCTCAACGCATGGCTGCCCAGTCCCAGAGCCGCCGCAGTCGTGCCGTTGCGGGCGTCGGCGATCGTGCCGCTGTTCAGCGCCAGCGCGCTCGCGCCGATGCTGATCCCGTCGGTGTCGGCGTCCGCCTGCACCACCGTGTAGCGGAACGTCAGCGTGTGCGTCGCTGTACCGCTCGCGTAGTCCGCCTGCCGCGTCTGCGCGCCCACCGTCAGCGCGACCTGGGGTGTGCCCGTCACGGTCACGCGACGGTTGAACGTCACCTGCACCTCGATCTGCTCGTCGCGACCGTACGTCGTCGCCACCGCAGGCGAACTCGTCAACGACACGCCGCTCACCGACGCCGCCGTGAACGTCCCGCCCGCAACTTTGTGGCCCGAGCTGTTCGTCAGCGCATGGGCGCCCAGCCCCAGGACGGCGTCCACCGTCCCGCCCGCCACGTCGATCGTCCCGCCGTCGAGCGCCAACGCGCTCGCGCCGATGCTCAACCCGTCCGCGTCGGTGTCCGCAGTCACCACCACGTACCGGAACACCAACGACGCCGTGCCCGTGCCGCTCGCGTAGCTCGCCTGCTTCGTCACGGTCCCGATCGTCAGTGCCAGCTGCGGCGTGCCCGTCACGTCCACCGCCTTGTTGAACGTCACCGTCGCAACCACCGTGTCGCCACGCTCGAAGGTGTCGCCGACCGGCGGCGACGCAATCGTCACGCCGCTCACTCCCGGCGGTCCCTGGTTCCCGTCCACCCTGTGGGCCGCGTCGTTCGATATCGCGTGGCTGCCCAGCCCCAGGCTCGCAGCCGTCGTGCCGTCGCGGGCGTCGGCAATCGTGCCGCCGTTCAGCCCCAGCGCGCTCGCGCCCACGCTCAACCCGTTCGCGTCCGCATCCCCAGCCACCACCTCGTACCGGAACGTCAGCTGCTTGCCGGCGGCCACCGAGACGTACGCCGCTTGGCGGGTCCGGCTCCCGATCGTCAGCGCCAGCTGCGGCGCGCCCGTCACCGTCACGTTGCGGTTGAACGTCACCTCCACCTCGATCTGCTCGCTCAACCCGTACGTGCTGCCTCCCGCCGGGCTGCTCTGGATCGACACCTCGCTCACCGACGCCGCCGTGAACGTCCCGCCCGCGACTCGGCGCGCGCCGTCGTTGCTGATCGCGTGGTGCGCCAGGCTCAGCAGGGCGTCCGTCGTGCCGCCTGCCACGTCGATCGTGCCGCCGTTCAGCGCCAGCGCGCTCGCGCCGATGCTCAACCCGTCCGTGTCCGCGTCCGCCTGCACCACCACGTACCGGAACACCAGCGCCGTCGTCCCCGTCCCCGATGCGTAGCCGGCCTGCCGCGTCTGCGAACCAATCGACAACGCCAGCTGCGGCGTCCCCGTCACGTCCACCGCCTTGTTGAACGTCACCGTCGCAACCACCGTGTCGCCGCGCTCGAAGGTGGCGCCCACCGGCGGTGAAGCCACCGACAGCCCCACCACGCCCGGCGGCCCCAAGCTGCCGTTCACCTTGTGCGACGCCGCGTTCGACACTGCGTTCGCGCCCAGGCCCAGCGCCGCAGCGGTCGCGCCCGGACGCACGTCGTTGATGGCTCCGCCGTTCAGCGTCAGCGCGCTCGTGCCGATGCTGATCCCGTCCGTGTCCGCGTCCGCCGGACGGACCGCGTAGCCGAACACCAGCGTGTCCGCCTTGCTCGTCGCCGACGCGTAGTCCGCCTGCCGCGTGACCGTGCCGATCGTCAGCGCCAGTCGCGGCGCGCCCGTCACCGCCACCGGACGACCGAAAGCCACCTTCACCTCGATCGACTCGCCCAGCTGGTACGTGCTCGCGCTTGCCGGCGTGCTCGACACCGTCACCGCGCTCACCGCCGGCGTCGTGAACGTCCCGCCCGCCACCTTGTGGCCCGTGCTGTTCGCCACCGCGCTCCCGCCCAGGCCCAAGGTCGCGTCCAATGTTCCGCCCGCGACCTTGATCGTGCCGCCGTTCAGCGCCAATGCGCTCGCGCCGATGCTCAGCCCGTCGGCGTCCGCATCGCCGCTCGCCACTACGTAGCGGAACACCAGCGTGTCCGTCCCCGTCCCGCTCGCGTAACTCGCCTGCCGCGGCGCGCTCCCGATTCCCAGGGCCAGCCGCGGCGCGCCCGTCACGTCCACCGACCGGTTGAAGACCAGCGACACCTCGATCGTCTCGCCCCGCTCGAAGGTGTCGCCGACCGTCGGCGCACTGATCGACAGCCCCGTCACCCCCGGCGGTCCCCGGCTCCCGTCCACCTTGTGCGCAGCAGCGTTCGCGATCGCGTTGCTCCCCAGTCCCAGGCTCGCCGCCGTCGTGCCGTCGCGCGCGTCGGCGATCGTACCGCCGTTCAGCGCCAACGCGCTCGCGGCGATGCTCAACCCGTCGCTGTCCGCGTCCGCAGCCTGCACCGTGTAGCCGAACGCCAGCGTCGTCGTGCCGCTCCCGCTCGCGTACGACGCCTGCCGCGTCTGCGTGCCGATCCCCAGGGCCAGCTGCGGCGGGCCCGTCACCGTCACCGGGCGCGTGAACCCAACCTCGACCTCGATCCGCTCCGTCCGTCCGTAGATGCTGTCGCTCGACGGCTCGCTCGTGATCGTCACGCCGCTCACTGCCGCAGCCGTGAACGTGCCGCCCGCAACCTTGTGGCCCGTGCTGCGGATCACCGCGTGGCTGCCCAGCCCCAGCACCGCGTCCGTCGCCGTCCCCGACCGACGGATCGTACCACCGTTCAGCCGCAAGTCGGACGCGCCGATGCCCAACCCGTCCGCATCCGCGTCCGCAGCCACCACCACGTACCGGAACACCAGCGTGTCCGTCCCCGTCCCGCTCGCGTAGTCCGCCTGCTTCGAGCCGCTCGAGAACCGCAGCTGCAGCTGCGGCGTCCCCGTCACCGCCACCGCCTTGTTGAACGCGACCTTGACCTCGATCGTCTCGCCTCGCTCGAACGTGTCGCCCACATGAGGCGAACCGATCGACAACCCCGTCACGCCCGGCGGCCCCTGCGCGCCGTCCACCTTGTGCGACGCCGCGTTCGCGATCGCGCTGGAACCCAAGCCCAGGCTCGCAGCCGTCGAACCGTCCCGCGCGTCGTTGATCGTGCCGCTGTTCAACGCCAACGCGCTCGCACCGACGCTGACACCGTCGCTGTCCGCATCCCCAGCCACCACCTCGTAGCTGAACGTCAGCGTCTTCGTCCCCGTCCCGCTCGCGTAGTCCGCCTGCCGCGTCGCAGCCCCCACCGTCAGCGCCACCTGCGGCAGGCCCGTCACGTTCACCGGCCGCACGAACGACACCTCGACCTCGATCTCCTCGCCCAGACCGTACGTGTCCCCGCTCGACGGAGCGCTCGAGATCGTCACGCCGCTCACCGACGACGCCGTGAACGTCCCGCCCGCTACCTTGTGCCCCGTGCTGTTCGATATCGCGTGCGTGCCCAGACCCAAAGTCGCGTCCAGCGTGCCGCCCGACAAACGGATCGTGCCGCTGTTCAGCGCCAGCGCGCTCGTCCCGATGCTCAACCCGTTCGCGTCCACATCCGCAGTCACCACCGTGTACTGGAACACCAGCGACGTCGTGCCGCTGCCGCTCGCGTAGCTCGCCTGACGGGTCTGCGTACCGATCCCCAGCGCCAGCTGCGGCGTACCCGTCACCGCCACCGCACGGTTGAACGTCACCGTCGCCGCAATCGCGTCGCCACGCTCGAACGTGTCGCCCGTCGGAGGCGACCCGACGACCAAGCCGATCACGCCCGGCGGTCCCTGGTTGCCGTCCACCTTGTGCGCCGCGGCGTTCGCGATCGCGTAGCTCCCCAGGCCCAGGCCCGCCGCCATCGTCGCGTCACGAGCGTCCGAGATCGTGCCGCCGTTCAGCGCCAATGCGCTTGCGCCGATGCTGATCCCGTTCGCGTCCGCGTCCGCAGCCGCCACCGTGTAGCCGAACGTCAGCGTCGTCGTGCCTGTCCCGCTCGCATACGACGCCTGCCGTGTTTGCGAACCGATCGTCAGCGCCAGTTGCGGCGTGCCCGTCACTGCCACGCGCCGGTCGAATGTCACCTCGACCTCGATCCGTTCCGTCCGGCCGTACGTGCTGTCGCTCGCCGGAGCGCTCGAGATCGTCACGCCGCTCGCCGACGCCGCCGTGAACGTCCCGCCCGCGACTCGGCGCGCGCCGTCGTTGCTGATCGCGTGATGCGCCAAGCTCAGCAGCGCGTCCGTCGTCCCGCCCGCCACGTCGATCGTGCCGCCGTTCAGCGCCAACGCGCTCGCGCCGATGCTCAACCCGTCGGCGTCCGTGTCCGCAGTCACCACCACGTACCGGAACACCAGCGCCGTCGTCCCCGTCCCCGACGCGTAGCTCGCTTGCCGCGTCTGCGAACCGATCCCCAGCGCCAGCCGCGGCGTGCCCGTCACGTCCACCGCCTTGTTGAACGTCACCGTCGCCGCCACTGTGTCGCCCCGCTCGAACGTGGCGCCCACCAGCGGCGCAGCCACCGACAGCCCCACGACGCCCGGCGGCCCCAAGTTGCCGTTCACCCTGTGCGACGCCGCGTTCGACACTGCGTTCGCGCCCAGGCCCAGCGCAGCCGCCGCAGCGCCCGGACGCACGTCGTTGATGGCTCCGCCGTTCAGCGTCAAAGCGCTCGCCCCGATGCTGATCCCGTCGGTGTCCGCGTCCGCCGGACGGACCGCGTAGCCGAACACCAGCGTGTCCGCCGTGCTGGAAGCGGCCACGTAGCTCGCCTGCCGCGTCTGCGTCCCGATCGTCAGCGCCAGACGCGGCACGCCCGTCACCGCCACCGGACGACCGAACGCCACCTTCACCTCGATCGACTCGCCCAGCTGGTACGTGCTCGCGCTCGCCGGCGTGCTCGACACCGTCACCGCGCTCACCGCCGGCGTCGTGAACGTCCCGCCCGCAACCTTGTGGCCCGTGCTGTTCACCACCGCGCTCCCGCCCAGCCCCAAAGTCGCGTCCAGGGTGCCGCCCGCAACCCGGATTGTGCCGCCGTTCAGCGCCAATGCGCTCGCGCCGATGCTCAGCCCGTCCGCGTCCGCGTCGCCGCTCGTCACCACGTACCGGAACACGAGCGTGTCCGTGCCCGTCCCGCTCGCGTAGCTCGCCTGCCGCGTCGCGCTCCCGATTCCCAGGGCCAGCCGCGGCGTGCCCGTCACGTCCACCGACCGGTTGAACACCAGTGACACCTCGATCGTCTCGCCCCGCTCGAATGTGTCGCCCACCGTCGGCGCACTGATCGACAGCCCCGTCACACCCGGCGGTCCCCGGCTCCCGTCCACCTTGTGCGCAGCAGCGTTCGCGATCGCGTTTATCCCCAGTCCCAGGCTCGCCGCCGTCGTGCCGTCCCGCGCGTCGGCGATCGTACCGCCGTTCAGCGTCAACGCGCTCGCGCCGATGCCGATGCCCGTCGAGTCTGCGTCCGCCGCTGCCACCGTGTAGCGGAACGCCAGCGTCGCCGTGCCCGTGCCGCTCGCGTACGCCGCCTGCCGCGTCTGCGCCCCGATCGTCAGCGCCAGCTGCGGCGGACCCGTCACCGTCACCCTGCGGTTGAACGTCACCTCCACCTCGATCCGCTCCGTCCGACCGTACGTGCTGTCGCTCGCCGGAGCGCTCGTGATTGCAACCCCGCTCACCGACGCCGCCGTGAAGGTGCCGCCCGCGACTTTGTGGCCCGCGCTGTTCGACACCGCGCTTGCGCCCAGACCCAGCAGCGCGTCCGTCGTACCACCCGCCACATCGATCGTCCCGCCGTTCAGTGCCAGCGCACTCGCGCCGATGCTGAGCCCGTCGGCGTCCGTGTCGCCGCTCGCCACCACGTAGCGGAAGACCAGCGACGCCGTGCCCGTACCGCTCGCGTAGCTCGCCTGCCGCGTCTGCGTCCCAATCGTCAGTGCCAGCTGCGGCGTGCCCGTCACGTCCACCGCCTTGTTGAACGTCACCGTCGCCGCAACCGTGTCGCCCCGCTCGAAGGTGTCGCCCACCACGGGCGACGCGATCGACAGCGCGGTCACCCCCGGCGGCCCCTGCGCGCCGTCCACCTTGTGCGACGCCGCGTTCGCGATCGCGCTCGACCCCAGGCCCAGGCTCGCCGCCGTCGAGCCGTCGCGCGCGTCTACAATCGTCCCGCCGTTGAGCGCCAGCGCACTCGCGCCGATGCTCAACCCGTCGCTGTCGGCGTCGGACGCCGCCACCGTGTAGCTGAACGTCAGCGTCTTCGTGCCGGTGCCGGAGCCGTAGTCCGCCTGCACCGTGTCGGTCCCGACGCCCAGCGCCAGCTGCGGCGTCCCCGTCACGTTCACCGGCCGCACGAACGTCACCTCGACCTCGATCTCCTCGCCCAGACCGTACGTGTCTCCGCTCGACGGAGCGCTCGAGATCGTCACGCCGCTCACCGACGACGCCGTGAACGTCCCGCCCGCAACCTTGTGCCCCGTGCTGTTCGTCACCGCGTGCGTGCCCAGACCCAAAGTCGCGTCCAGCGTGCCGCCCGACAGCCGGATCGTGCCGCTGTTCAACGCCAGCGCGCTCGTCCCGATGCTCAACCCGTCCGCGTCCACATCCGCAGTCACCACCGTGTACTGGAACACCAGCGACGTCGTGCCGCTGCCGCTCGCGTAGCTCGCCTGACGGGTCTGCGTACCGATCCCCAGCGCCAGCTGCGGCGTCCCCGTCACCGCCACCGCACGGTTGAACGTCACCGTCGCCGCAATCACGTCGCCACGCTCGAACGTGTCGCCCGTCGGAGGCGACCCGACGACCAAGCCGATCACGCCCGGCGGTCCCTGGTTGCCGTCCACCTTGTGCGCCGCGGCGTTCGCGATCGCGTTTGACCCCAGGCCCAGGCCCGCCGCCATCGTCGCGTCACGAGCGTCCGAGATCGTCCCGCCGTTCAGCGCCAATGCGCTCGCGCCGATGCTGATCCCGTTCGCGTCCGCGTCCGCAGCCGCCACCGCGTAGCCGAACGTCAGCGTCGTCGTGCCCGTCCCGCTCGCATACGACGCCTGCCGCGTTTGCGAACCGATCGTCAGCGCGACCTGCGGCGTCCCCGTCACCGCCACGCGCCGGTCGAACGTCACCTCGACCTCGATCCGCTCCGTCCGACCGTACGTGCTGTCGCTCGCCGGGCTGCTCGATATCGTCACGCCGCTCGCCGACGCCGCCGTGAACGTCCCGCCCGCGACTCGGCGTGCGCCGTCGTTGCTGATCGCGTGATGCGCCAAGCTCAGCAAGGCGTCCGTCGTCCCACCCGCCACGTCGATCGTCCCACCGTTCAGCGCCAGCGCGCTCGCGCCAATGCTCAACCCGTCGGCGTCGGCGTCCGCCTGCACCACCACGTACCGGAACACCAGCGCCGTCGTCCCCGTCCCCGACGCGTAGCCCGCTTGCCGCGTCTGCGAACCGATCCCCAGCGCCAGCTGCGGCGTGCCCGTCACGTCCACCGCCTTGTTGAACGTCACCGTCGCCGCCACCGTGTCGCCCCGCTCGAACGTGGCGCCCACCAGCGGCGCAGCCACCGACAACCCCGCCACGCCCGGCGGCCCCAAGCTGCCGTTCACCTTGTGCGACGCGTCGTTCGTCACCGCGTTCGCGCCCAGGCCCAGCGCAGCCGCCGCAGCGCCCGGACGCACGTCGTTGATGGCTCCGCCGTTCAGCGTCAATGCGCTCGCGCCGATGCTGAGCCCGTCGGTGTCCGCGTCCGCCGGACGGACCGCGTAGCCGAACACCAGCGTGTCCGTCGTGCTGGAAGCGGCCACGTAGCTCGCCTGCCGGGTCTGCGTTCCGATCGTCAGCGCCAGACGCGGCGTGCCCGTCACCGCCACCGGACGACCGAACGCCACCTTCACCTCGATCGACTCGCCCAGCTGGTACGTGCTCGCGCTCGCCGGCGTGCTCGAGAGCGTCACGGCGCTCACCGCCGGCGTCGTGAACGTCCCACCCGCAACCTTGTGGCCCGTGCTGTTCACCACCGCGCTCGAACCCAGCCCCAAAGTCGCGTCCAGGGTGCCGCCCGCAACCCGGATTGTGCCGCCGTTCAGCGACAGCGCGCTCGCGCCGATGCTCAGCCCGTCGGCGTCCGCGTCGCCGCTCGCCACCACGTAGCGGAACACCAGCGTGTCCGTGCCCGTCCCGCTCGCGTAGCTCGCCTGCCGCGTCGCGCTCCCGATTCCCAGGGCCAGCCGCGGCGTGCCCGTCACGTCCACCGACCGGTTGAACACCAGCGACACCTCGATCGTCTCGCCCCGCTCGAAGGTGTCGCCCACCGTCGGCGCACTGATCGACAGCGCCGTCACGCCCGGCGGTCCCCGGCTCCCGTCCACCTTGTGCGCAGCCGCGTTCGCAATCGCGTTCGTCCCCAACCCCAGCGCCGCCGCCGTCGTGCCGTCGCGCGCGTCGGCGATCGTACCGCCGTTCAGCGCCAAAGCGCTCGCGCCGATGCCGATCCCCGTCGAGTCGCTGTCCGCAGCCGCCACCGTGTAGCGGAACGCCAGCGTCGCCGTGCCCGTGCCGCTCGCGTACGACGCCTGCCGCGTCTGCGCCCCGATCGTCAGCGCCAGCTGCGGCGGACCCGTCACCGTCACCCTGCGGTTGAACGTCACCTCCACCTCGATCCGCTCCGTCCGACCGTACGTGCTGTCGCTCGCCGGAGCGCTCGTGATCGCGACGCCGCTCACCGACGCCGCCGTGAACGTGCCGCCCGCGACTTTGTGGCCCGTGCTGTTCGACACCGCGCTCGCGCCCAGCCCCAGCAGCGCGTCCGTCGTACCGCCGGCCACGTCGATCGTCCCCCCGTTCAGCGCCAGCGCGCTCGCGCCGATGCTGAGCCCGTCCGCGTCCGCGTCGCCGCTCGCCACCACGTAGCGGAAGACCAGCGACGCCGTGCCCGTGCCGCTCGCGTAGCTCGCCTGCCGCGTCGCAGAGCCGATCGTCAGCGCCAGCTGCGGCGTGCCCGTCACGTCCACCGCCTTGTTGAACGTCACCGTCGCCGCAACCGTGTCGCCCCGCTCGAAGGTGTCGCCCACCACAGGCGACGCGATCGACAGCGCGGTCACCCCCGGCGGCCCCTGCGCGCCGTCCACCTTGTGCGACGCCGCGTTCGCGATCGCGTTCGTCCCCAGGCCCAGGCTTGCCGCCGTCGAGCCGTCGCGCGCGTCTACAATCGTCCCGCCGTTGAGCGTCAGCGCGCTCGCACCGATGCTCAACCCGTCGCTGTCGGCGTCGGACGCCGCCACCGTGTAGCTGAACGCCAGCGTCTTCGTGCCGGTGCCGGAGCCGTAGTCCGCCTGCACCGTGTCGGTCCCGACGCCCAGCGCCAGCTGCGGCGTCCCCGTCACGCTCACCGCGCGAACGAACGACGCCTCGACCTCGATCTCCTCGCCCAGACCGTAGGTGTCCCCGCTCGACGGAGCGCTCGAGATCGTCACGCCGCTCACCGACGACGCCGTGAACGTCCCGCCCGCTACCTTGTGCCCCGTGCTGTTCGATATCGCGTGCGTGCCCAGACCCAAAGTCGCGTCCAGCGTGCCGCCCGACAAACGGATCGTGCCGCTGTTCAACGCCAACGCGCTCGTCCCGATGCTCAACCCGTCCGCGTCCACGTCCGCAGTCACCACCGTGTACCGGAACACCAGCGCCGTCGTGCCGCTGCCGCTCGCGTAGCTCGCCTGACGGGTCTGCGTACCGATCCCCAGCGCCAGCTGCGGCGTACCCGTCACCGCCACCGCACGGTTGAACGTCAACGTCGCCGCAATCACATCGCCACGCTCGAACGTGTCGCCCGTCGGCGGCGACGCGACGACCAAGCCGATCACGCCCGGCGGTCCTTGGTTGCCGTCCACCTTGTGCGCCGCAGCGTTCGCGATCGCGTAGCTCCCCAGGCCCAGGCCCGCCGCCATCGTCGCGTCACGAGCGTCCGCAATCGTCCCGCCGTTCAGCGCCAATGCGCTCGCGCCGATGCTGATCCCGTTCGCGTCCGCATCCGCAGTCGCCACCGTGTAGCCGAACGTCAGCGTCGTCGTCCCTGTCCCGCTCGCATACGACGCCTGCCGCGTTTGCGAACCGATCGTCAGCGCCAGCTGCGGCGTCCCCGTCACCGCTACGCGCCGGTCGAACGTCACTTCGACCTCGATCCGCTCCGTCCGACCGTACGTGCTGTCGCTCGCCGGGCTGCTCGATATCGTCACGCCGCTCGCCGACGCCGCCGTGAACGTCCCGCCCGCCACGCGGCGCGCGCCGTCGTTGCTGATCGCGTGATGCGCCAAGCTCAGCAAGGCGTCCGTCGTCCCACCCGCCACGTCGATCGTCCCACCGTTCAGCGCCAGCGCGCTCGCGCCAATGCTCAACCCGTCGGCGTCGGCGTCCGCCTGCACCACCACGTACCGGAACACCAGCGCCGTCGTCCCCGTCCCCGACGCGTAGCCCGCTTGCCGCGTCTGCGAACCGATCCCCAGCGCCAGCTGCGGCGTGCCCGTCACGTCCACCGCCTTGTTGAACGTCACCGTCGCCGCCACCGTGTCGCCCCGCTCGAACGTGGCGCCCACCAGCGGCGCAGCCACCGACAACCCCGCCACGCCCGGCGGCCCCAAGCTGCCGTTCACCTTGTGCGACGCGTCGTTCGTCACCGCGTTCGCGCCCAGACCCAGCCCAGCAGCCGCAGCGCCCGGGCGCACGTCCGCAATCGTCCCGCCGTTCAGCGTCAAAGCGCTCGCGCCGATGCTGACCCCGTCGGTGTCCGCGTCCGCCGGACGGACCGCGTAGCCGAACACCAGCGTGTCCGCCGTGCTGGAAGCGGCCACGTAGCTCGCCTGCCGGGTCTGCGTCCCGATCGTCAGCGCCAGACGCGGCGTGCCCGTCACCGCCACCGGTCGGCCGAACGCCACCTTCACCTCAATCGACTCGCCCAGCTGGTACGTGCTCGCGCTCGCCGGCGTGCTCGAGATCGTCACGCCGCTCACCGACGCCGCCGTGAAGGTGTTGCCCGCCACCTTGTGGCCCGAGCTGTTCGACACCGCGTGGGCGCCCAGGCCCAGCACCGCGTCCGTCGTCCCGCCCGCCACGTCGATCGTCCCGCCGTTCAGCGCCAGCGCGCCCGCCCCGATGCTGAGCCCGTCCGCGTCCACGTCGCCACTCGCCACCACGTAGCGGAAGACCAGCGCCGTCGTCCCGGTCCCGCCGGCGTAAGAGGCCTGCTTCGTCGCCGTCCCGATCGTCAGCGCCAGCTGCGGCGTCCCCGTCACGTCCACCGCCTGGTCGAACGTCACCGTCACGGCAATCGTGTCGTGCCGCTCGAAGACGTCGCCCACCACCGGCGACCCGACCGCCACGCCCGTCACCCCCGGCGGACCCTGGGAGCCGTCCACCTTGTGGGCCGCCGCGGCGGCGATCGCGTTCGAGCCCAGGCCCAGCGTCGCGTCGGCGCCCACGCTACTCCGAATCGTGCCGCCGTTCAGCGCCAGCGCGCTCGCACCGACGGCGATCCCGTCCGAGTCCGAGTCCGCCGCCGTCACCACGTAGCGGAACGTCAGCGCCGTCGTGCCGCTCCCGCTCGCATACGACGCCTGCCGCGTCTGGGCGCCGATCGCCAGCGCCAGCTGCGGCGCGCCCGTCACCGTCACGGGAACGTTGAACCCGATCTCCACCACGATCGCGTCGTGGGCGAAGTACGTGCTGTCGGCCCCTGCGTCGCTGCCGATCGTCGCGGCGCGCACCGTCGGCGTCGTTGCCGAGGAGCCGTCCACCTTGTGGTCCGGGGAGTTCGAGAACGCGTTCACGAAGAGGCTGAGGTTCGCGTTCGTCCCGGCGGCGCTGCGGATCGTGCCGCCGTTGAGCGCCAGGGCCGTCGGGCCGACGCTGATCCCGTTCGAGTCCGAGTCCGCCGTCTGCACGACGTAGTCGAAGGCGAGCGCCGCGGTCCCGCTCCCGCTCGCGTAGTCGGCCTGGCGGGTCGCGTTGCCGACCGTCAGCGCGAGCTGCGGGGTTCCGGTCACCGTCACCGGTATCTGGAAGACTACCGAGACCGTGATCTTCTCGCCTCCGCCGTAGGTGTCGCCGCTGGCCGGCGCGCTGGAGACCGACATCGAGCTCACGAGCGGGGCCGTCGCGGCGCCGTTCACCTTGTGGCCCCCGGCGTTCGCGATCGCGTGGCCGCCCAGCGCCAGCGTGGCGTTGGTGCCCGACCCGCTTCGGATCGTGCCGCCGTTCAGCGTCAGGGCGCCGGCGCCCACGCTGATGCCGTCGTCGTCGCGGTCCGTCGCCAGCGTCACGTAGTCGAAGACCAGCGCCGTCGTTCCGCTCCCGCTGGCGTAGGCCACCTGCCGGGTCGCGCTCCCCACCGCGACCGCGAGCTGCGGGGCGCCGGTCACCGTCACCGGAATGCTGAACCCGACGCGCACCGAGATCGTCTCGCCCGCGCCGTAGGTGTCGCTCCCGGCCGGCGAGCTGGCGACCGCAGCGCTGGTCACGACCGGGACCGTCGACGTTCCGTCCACCTTGTGGGCCGCCGCGTCGGCGATCGCGAACGTCCCCAGGCTCAGGGCAGCGTTGGTGCCGGCCCCGCTCTGAAGCGCGCCGCCGTTCAGCGTCAGCGCGTTCGCCGCGACGGCGATCCCGTTGCCGTCCACGTCCGTGGCCCGGACGGTGTAGCTGAACGTCAGCGTCTTGGTCCCCGTCCCGCCTGCGTACGCCGCCTGCCCGGCGCCCGTCCCGATCGTCAGCGCCAGCTGCGGCGTGCCCGTCACCGTCACCGGTATCTGGAACGCGACCTCGACCGACACCGCGTCGCCGGCGGCGTACGTGCTGTCGCTCCCCGCGTCGCTGACGATCGTCGCGCCGGTCACGGCTGGCACCGTGGCAGCCCCGTTCACCTTGTGGGCCGAAGCGTCGGCGATGGCGTAGGAGCCCAAGCCGAGCGCGGCGTCGGTGCCCACCGAACTCCGGACCGTGCCGCCGTTCAGCTCCAGCGCCCCCGCTGCCAGCGAGATGCCGTCGGCGTCGGCGTCGGTCGCGTCCACCACGTACTCGAACCGAAGGCTGGTGTTGCCGCTGCCGCTCGCGTAGTCGGCGTGCCGGGTCGCCGCGCCGATCGTCAGCGCCGCGCGAGGCGTGCCCGTCACCGTCACCGGGAAGTCGAACCCGATCTCGACGGCGATCGTCTCGCCCGCGCCGTAGCTGTCGCCGCTGGCCGGCGTGCTCGCTATCGAGGCAGCGTTCACCGTCGGCGCCGTCGACGTTCCGTCCACCTTGTGGCCGGCCGCGTCCGCGATGGCGTGGGCGCCCAGCCCGAGCCCGGCGTTCGTTCCCACGCCGCTCCTGATCGTGCCGCCGTTCAGTCCCAGCGCGCTCGCCCCCACGGCGATCCCGGTCGAGTCCGAATCGGCCAGAACCACCGTGTAGCGGAACGTCAGCGTCTTCGTGTTCGTGCCCGAGACGTACGCCGCCTGGCGCGTCTGCGCGCCGATCGTCAGCGCCAGCTGCGGCGCGCCCGTCACCGCCACGGGAACGTCGAAGCCGACGGCCACGGCGATCGCCTCTCCGGCGTAGTAGGTGTCGCCGCTGGCCGGCGCGCTGGTCACCGCCGCCGACACCACCGCCGGCGTCGTGGCGCTGGCGCCGTTCACCTTGTGGGCCGAAGCGTTGGCTATGGCGTGACCGCCCAGGCCGAGCGCCGCCGTCGCGCCCGCCGTGCTGGCGATCGTGCCGCCGTTCAGCCCGAGCGCGCTCGCCCCCACGCTGATCCCGTCCGCGTCCACGTCCGCCGACTGGACGACGTAGCCGAACGTCAGACCGGCGCCGTCGCCGCCCAGGAGCGCCGCCTGGCGAGTGGCCGCGCCCACGCCCAGCGCCAGCTGCGGGCTTCCGGTCGTCCGCACCTCGAGGTTGAAGCCGACCTTCACTTCGATCCGCTCGCCGGCGCCGTAGGTGTCGCCGCTCACCGGCGCGCTCGTCACCGAGACGGAAGTCGCCTCCGGCGTCGTGGCCGTGCTGCCCGACACCTTGTGGCCCGACGCGTTGGCCACCGCGTGGGCGCCCAGCCCCAGCGCGGCCGCCGTCCCGATCGTGCTCAAGATCGTGCCGCCGTTCAGCGAGAGCGCGTTCGCCGCGATCGAGATGCCGTCGGCGTCGGCGTCGGACGACAGCACCGTGTAGTCGAAGTACATCGACTGGCCCGAGAGCCGGGCGAACTCCGCCTGCCGCGTCTGCGATCCGACGGCCAGCGCCAGCCGGGGCGCCCCCGCAACCACGATCGGCAGCTGGAACGACACCCTGGCCGTGATCTTCTCGCCCGCGCCGTAGGTGTCGCCGCTCGCCGGCGCGCTCGTGATCGACACCGCGCTCACCGCCGGCGCCGTCGCCGTGCTGCCCGACACCTTGTGGCCCGAGGCGTCGGCCACCGCGTGCGCGCCCAGTCCGAGACCCGCGGCGGCCCCGGCCCCGCTCCGAATCGTCGCGCCGTTCAGCGTCAGCGCGCTCGCCCCGATGGATACCCCGTCGGCGTCCGCGTCCGCCGCCTGCACCACGTAGCCGAAGTGGAGCGACTGTCCCGACGCGCGGCTCAACGTCGCCTGGCGCGTCTGCGCTCCGACGGTCAGCGCCAGCCGGGGACTGCCGACGACCGTGATCGGAACCGCCGCGCCGAACCGAACGTGCACGTCGATCCGCTCCCCGCCGCCGTACGTGTCGCCGCTGGACGGACTGCTCGTGATCTGCACGAAGTCGACGAACGGGGCCGTCGCCGTCGCCCCGTTCACCTTGTGGGCCGCGTTCGCCGTGAAGGCGCGGGCGCCCAAGGAAAGCTGGGCCGACGCGCCGCCCGGACCCGATATCGTGCCGCCGCCGAGCGTCAGCGCGGCAGCCGCGACCCCGATCCCGTCGGCGTCCACGTCCCCGCTCCGCACCGTGTACGCGAACCGGACCGTGCGCTCCCGCACGCGCTCCATGGCCGCCTGCCGCGCGGCGGCGCCGATCGTCAGCGCCAGCCGGGGCGATCCCGTGACCGTCAGCACCGCGCTGAACTCCACGTCCACCCGCACCACCTCGCCCGCGCCGTAGGTGTCGCCGCTCACCGGCGTCCCCACGAACCGCACCGCCGTCACGACGGGCGCCGACGTCGGAGTCGCCCTCGCCTCCTCGCTCGCGTGCCCCGACCCCACCGAGTTCTGCGCCCGAACCTGGAACTTGTACTCGGTTCCGTTCGACAGCGACGGGACGACGTGGCTCGTCGTGCTCGCGTCGCTCCCCGAGATGTCCGTCCAGCGCGAAAACGGCTCGGTGGCAATCGCCTGGCGGAACTGGTAGCCGGTGAGCGTCGTGTCCGACGGGTCCGTCCAGCTCAACGTGACCTGCGCGTTGCCCGGACTCGCCGAGAAGCCCGTGGGCGCCGCCGGCGTTCCCAGCAACCCGTCCACCTTGTGGCCGGCGCTGTTTTCGATCGCGTACCGGCCGATCGTCGGAGAAGCGATGCTGAAGCGCGTGTTCACCCAGCCGGCGGTGAAGTCCAGCGCGTTGGGACCGATGCTGATCCCGTCGCTGTCCGCGTCGGCCGCCGTGACCGTGTACTGGAAGCGCGCGCTCGTGAGGCCGGTGCCCGAGTACGCCGCGTCCCGCGTCGCCGTCCCCACGCCGATCTTCAGCACCGGCGAGCCCGTGACGCGGGGACGGAACGCCGAGAACGACACCGTGACTTCGATCGTCTGGCCGGGCCCGTACGTGTCGTCCGCGGTCGGCGAACTCGTGATCTGCACGCCGGTGACCCAGATGTCGCTGGGCCGGGCCAGCGCGAAGCTCGCGCGTCCCGCCCTGGAGCCGGCCACCGCCCGGAGCTCGAAGCGGTAGTCCACCTGGTCCGTCAGCGACGAGACCGTGTGACTGGTCGTGCTCGCGCCGCTGCTCGGCACGTCCGTCCACGCCGTGAAGCTGCCCGAGCTCGACTCGTTGCGGTGGCGGACCTGGTACTTGGTGATCGTCGTGTCGCTCGGATCGGTCCAGCGCAGCTGAACTGCGCCGCTGGCCGTCGGCGTCGCCGTGAGGCCGCTGGGCGCCGCCAGCGTCGCGAGGCTGCCGTTCACCTTGTGCGCCGCGCTGTTCGACACGGCGTTCGCGCCCAGACCCAAGCCGGCAGCCGTGGCCCCGTCCCGCGCGTCCGCGATTCCGCCGCCGTTCAGCGTCAGCGCGCCGGCCCCGATGCTGATCCCGTCGGAGTCGCTGTCCGTCGCCGCCACCGCGTAGCGGAACGCCAGCGTCGAAGTCCCCGTGCCGGCAGCGTAGTCGGCCTGGCGCGTCGCCGCGCCGATCGTCAGCGCCAGCTGCGGCGTCCCCGTCACCGCCACCGAGCGGGCGAACGTCACCTCCACCTCGATCCGGTCGCCCGCGCCGTAGGTGCTGTCGCTGGCCGGGCGGCTCGTGATCGACACGCCCGTCACCGCCGCCGCCGTGAACGTCCCTCCCGCCACCTTGTGGCCCGAGCTGTTCGACACCGCGTGAGAGCCCAGCCCGAGCGCAGCGTCCGTCGTCTCGCCCGCCTCGTCGATCGTCCCGCCGTTCAGCGCCAACGCGCCCGCGCCGATGCTCAACCCGTCCGCGTCCGCGTCGCCGCTCGCCACCACGTAGCGGAAGACCAGCGACGCCGTACCCGTCCCGCTGGCGTAGCCCGCCTGCCGCGTCGCCGCGCCGATCGTCAGCGCCAGCTGCGGCGTCCCCGTCACGTCCACCGCCTTGTGGAACGTCACCGTGACGGCAATCGTGTCGCCCCGCTCGAACGTGTCGCCCACCACCGGCGACCCCACGGCCACGCCCGTCACCGTCGGCGGACCCCGCGTTCCGTCCACCTTGTGCGCCGCCGCGGCGGCGATTGCGTTCGTGCCCAGGCCCAGGCTGGCCGCCGTCGTCCCGTCCCGGGCGTCGGCGATCGCCCCGCCGTTCAGCCCCAGCGCGCTCGCGCCGATCCCGAGCCCGTCGCTGTCGGCGTCCGCGACCCCCACCGTGTAGGCGAACGACAGCGTGTCCGTACCCGTGCCCGAGCCGTAGTCGGCCTGCCGCGTCGCCGCGCCGATCGTCAGCGCCAGCTGCGGCGTCCCCGTCACGCTCACGCGACGGCTGAACACCAGCTTCACTTCGATCCGCTCGTTCAGGCCGTAGGTGCTGTCGCTTGCCGGGCTGCTCGCGATCGCCACGCCGCTCACCGCCGCCGCCGTGAACGTCCCGCCCGCCACCTTGTGGCCCGCGCTGTTCGACACCGCGTGCGCGCCCAGCCCCAGAAACGCGTCCGTCGTCCCGCCCGCCACATCGATCGTCCCGCCGTTCAGCGCCAGCGCGCCGGCGTCGATGCTGAGCCCGTCCGCGTCCGCGTCGCCCGAAGCCACCACGTAGCGGAAGACCAGCGACGCCGTACCCGTCCCGCTGGCGTAGCCTGCCTGCCGCGTCGCCGCGCCGATCGCCAGCGCCAGCTGCGGCGTCCCCGTCACGTCCACCGCCTTGTTGAACGTCACCGTCACGGCAACGGTGTCGCCCCGCTCGAAGGTGTCGCCCACCACCGGCGACCCGACGGCCACGCCCGTCACCCCCGGCGGACCCAGGCTGCCGTCCACCTTGTGCGCCGCAGCGTCCGTGATCGCGTTCGACCCCAGGCCCAGGCTCGCCGCCGTCGCCCCCGCTCGCACGTCGACGATCGTCCCGCCGTTCAGCGCCAGCGCGCTCGACCCGATGCTGATCCCCGTCGTGTCCGCGTCCGCCGGACGGACCGCGTAGGCGAACACCAGCGTGTCCGCCTTGCTCGTCGCCGACTCCCAGCTCGCCTGCCGCGTCTGCGCGCCGATCGTCAGCGCCAGCTGCGGCGCGCCCGTCACCGCCACCGGGCGGCCGAACGCCACCTTCACCTCGATCTGCTCGCCCAGATGGTACGTGCTGTCGGCCGCCGGTGCGCTCGAGATCGTCACCGCGCTCACCGCCGGCGTCGTGAACGTGCCGCCCGCCACCTTGTGGCCCGAGCTGTTCGCGATCGCGTACGCGGTCAGGTCCAGCAACGCGTCCAACGCCTCGCCCGACGCCCTGATCGTTCCGCCGTTCAGCGCCAAAGCGCTCGCGCCGATGCTGAGCCCGTCCGCGTCCGCGTCGCCGCTCGCCACCACGTAGCGGAACACCAGCGTGTCCGTCCCCGTGCCGCTCGCGTAGCTCGCCTGCCGCGTCGCCGCGCCGATCGTCAGCGCCAGCTGCGGCGTGCCCGTCACGTCCACCGTTCTGTGGAACACCAGCTCGACCTCGATCGTCTCGCCCCGCTCGAAGGTGTCGCCCACCGCAGGCGCCCCAATCGCCAAGCCCCTCGCCTCCGGTACCCCTGTGGTGGGCGTCGGCGGTGGCGGCAGGCTGCCGTCCACCTTGTGCGCAGCAGCGTCCGACACCGCGTTCGATCCCAAGCCCAGGCTCGCCGCCGTCGTGCCGTCGCGAGCGTCCGCGATCGTCCCGCCGTTCAACCCCAGCGCGCTCGCGCCGATGCTGAGCCCCGTCGAGTCCGCGTCCGCCGCCACCACCTGGTACGCGAACGTCAGCGTCGCCGTGCCCGTGCCGTCGACGTACTCCGCCTGCCGCGTCAGCGTGTCGATCGCCAACGCCAGCTGCGGCGTGCCCGTCACCGTCACACGGCGGTTGAACGTCACCTCGACCGCGATCTCCTCCGTCTCCGCATACGTGCTGTCGCTCGCCGGCGTGCTCGCTATCGTCACCGCGCTCACCGACGCCGCCGTGAACGTCCCGCCCGCCACCTTGTGGCCCGTGCTGTTGCTCACCGCGTGACTGCCCAGCCCCAGCAAAGCGTCCGTCGTCCCGCCCGCCACGTCGATCGTCCCGCCGTTCAGCGCCAATGCGCTCGCGCCGATGCTCAACCCGTCCGCGTCCGTGTCGCCACTCGCCACCACGTACCGGAACACCAGCGACGCCGTGCCCGTACCGCTCGCGTACTCCGCCTGCCGCGTCTGCGTCCCAATCCCCAGCGCCAGCCGCGGCGTGCCCGTCACGTCCACCGAGTCGGTGAACGTCACCGTCACCGCAATCGTGTCGCCCCGCTCGAACGTGTCGCCCACCACCGGCGAGGCAATCGACAACCCGCTCACGCCCGGCGGTCCCCGGGCGCCGTTCACCTTGTGCGCCGCCGCGTTCGCGATCGCATGGCTCCCCAACCCCAGCCCCGCCGCCGTCGCCCCGTCGCGTGCGTCCGCGATCGTCCCGCCGTTCAGCCCGAGCGCGCTCGGGCCGATGCTGATCCCGTCCGAATCGGAGTCCGCAGCCTGCACCGCGTAACGGAACGTCAGCGTCTTCGTGCCACTCCCGCTCGCGTACGACGCCTGCCGCGTCTGCGAACCGATCCCCAGCGCCAGCTGCGGCGTACCCGTCACCGTCACCGGCCGCGCGAACGACACCTCCACCTCGATCCGCTCCGTGCGGACGTACGTGCTGTCGCTCCCAGGCACGCTCGCTATCGCCACGCCGCTCACCGCCGACGCCGTGAACGTCCCGCCCGCTACCTTGTGGCCCGCGCTGTTCGTCACCGCGTGCGCGCCCAGGTCCAGCAGCGCGTCCGTCGTCGTGCCCGTCCGCCGGATCGTCCCGCCGTTCAGCGCCAAAGCGCTCGCGCCGATGCTCAACCCGTCCGCGTCCGCGTCGCCGCTCGCCACCACGTACCGGAACACCAGCGACGCCGTGCCCGTCCCCGACGCGTAGCCCGCCTGCCGCGTCGCCGATCCAATCCCCAACGCCAGCTGCGGCGTCCCCGTCACCGCCACCGCCGCGTTGAACTCCACCGTCGCAACTATCGTGTCGCCGCGCTCGAACACGTCCCCCACCACCGGCGCGCCGATCGTCAACGCGCTTACGCTCGGCGCGCCCAAGCCACCGTTCACCTTGTGCGCCGCGTCGTTGCTGAACACGCTCGCCGACGTGCCCAGCCCCGCAGCCGACCCGCCGGCCCGCGCGTCGTTGATCGCCCCGCCGTTCAGCGTCAGCGCGCTCCCGCTCAAGCTGATCCCGTCCGCGTCCACGTCCGCAGCCGCCACCGCGTAGCGGAACCGCAACTGCTTCGTGCCGCTCCCGCTCGCGTACGACGCCTGCCGCGTCGCGCTCCCGATCCCCAGCGCCAGCTGCGGCGTGCCCGTCACCACCACTGCCCGCTGGAACAACACATCCAACTCGATCCGCTCGCCCAGCTTGTACGTGCTGTCGCTCGCCGGCGCGCTTCTGACATAGACGTCTTCCACCGCCAGACCCGTGAACAGCGAGCCGTTCACCTGGTGACTCGAACTGTTCGTAATCGCGTGCGAACCCAGCCCCAGAACGGCGTCCATCGTCGTGCCCGCCGCCTGGATCGTACCGCCGTTCAGCGTCAAAGCGCTCGCACCGATGCTGATCCCGTCGATGTCCCGGTCCGACTGCACCACCACGTACCGGAAGACGAGCGTGTTCGTGCCCGTGCCCGACGCATATGCCGCCTGCCGCGTCTGCGTGCCGATCCCCAGCGCCAGCTGCGGCGCGCCCGTCACGTCCACCGTCCTGCTGAACGACACACGGACATCGATCGCGTCGCCCCGCTCGTACTCCGCGTTGTACGGATCGTCGGCGAACGACACGCCGATCACCCCCGGCGTGCCCAGGCTCCCGTCCACCTTGTGCGCCGCCGCGTCGGACACCGCGTGAGCGCCCAGTCCCAGCGTCGCCGCCGTCGTGCCGTCGCGCGCGTCCGCGATCGTCCCGCCGTTCAGCGCCAAAGCGCTCGCGCCGACGCTGAGCCCAGTCGAGTCGCGGTCCGTCCCCTGCACCGTGTACCGGAACGCCAACGTCGCCGTGCCCGTGCCGCTCGCGTACGACGCCTGCCGCGTCTGCGTCCCGATCGTCAGCGCCAGCTGCGGCGTCCCCGTCACCACCACCGGCCGCGCGAACGTCACCTCCACCTCGATCCGCTCCGTCCGCCCGTACGTGCTGTCGCTCGACGGCGTGCTCGCGATCGTCACCCCGCTCGGCGCCGGCCCCGTCAACGTCCCGCCCGCCACCTTGTGGCCCGTGCTGTTGCTCACCGCGTGACTGCCCAGCCCCAGCAAAGCGTCCGTCGTCTCGCCCGCCACGTCGATCGTCCCACCGTTCAGCGACAGCGCGCTCGCGCCGATGCTCAACCCGTCGGCGTCCGCGTCCGCCTGCACCACCACGTACCGGAACACCAGCGACGCCGTGCCCGTGCCCGAAGCGTACGACGCCTGCCGCATGACCGCGCCGATCGTCAGCGCCAGCTGCGGCGCGCCCGTCACGTCCACCGCCTTGTTGAACGTCACCGTCGCCGCAATCGTGTCGTCGCGCTCGAAGGTGTCGCCCACGACCGGGTCGCCGATCGCCACGCCCGTCACCCCCGCCGGACCCTGGCTCGCGTCCACCTTGTGCGCCGCCGCGTTCGCGATCGCGTGCGCGCCCAGCCCCAGCCCAGCCGCAATGCTGGTGCCGCCTCGCACGTCGTTGATCGTCCCACCGTTCAAGGTCAGCGCGCTTGCGTCGACGCTGATCCCGTCGGAGTCCGCGTCGCCCACCGCCACGGCATGCCGGAACGTTAGCGTCGTCGTGCCCGTCCCGGAGGCGTAGTCCGCCTGCACCGTGTCGGTCCCGATGCCCAGCGCCAGCTGTGGCGTCCCCGTCACAACCACCGGCCGCACGAACGACACCTCCACTTCGATCTGCTCGCCCAGGCCGTACGTGTCCCCGCTCGCCGGGCTGCTCGCAACCGTCACCCCGCTCGCCGACGACGGCGTGAACCTGTTGCCCGCGACCTTGTGGCCCGTGCTGTTGCTCACCGCGTGACTGCCCAGCCCCAGCAGCGCGTCCGTCGTGCCGCCCGCGATGTCGATCGTCCCGCCGTTCAGCGACAGCGCGCTCGCGCCGATGCTCAGCCCGTCGGCGTCCACATCCCCCGGCACCACCAAGTAGCGGAACACCAGCGACGCCGTGCCCGTGCCCGAAGCGTACGCCGCCTGCCGCGTCTGCGTCCCGATCCCCAGTGCCAGCTGCGGCGTCCCCGTCACGTCCACCGCCCTGTTGAACGTCACCGTCACCGCAATCGAGTCGTTGCGCTCGAAGGTGTCGCCCGTCGGCGGCGACCCCACGACCAAGTCCGCCACCGTCGGCCGGTCCAAGGTTCCGTCCACCTTGTGGCTCGCGCTGTTCGACACCGCATGGCCGCCCAGGTCGAGGAACGCGTCCGTCGTCCCGCCCGCCACGTCGATCGTCCCGCCGTTCAGCGCCAACGCGCTCGCGCCGATGCTCAACCCGACGCTGTCCGCGTCGGCCGCCACCACCGTGTAGCGGAACACCAGCGACGCCGTGCCCGTCCCGCTCGCGTACGACGCCTGCCGCGTCGCAGCGCCGATCGTCAGCGCCAGCTGCGGCGTCCCCGTCACGTCCACCGCCTTGTTGAACGTCACCGTCGCCTCGATCACGTCGCCCAAGCCGTACGTGTCGTCCGCCACCGGCGAGTTCAACGCGAGGCCGCTCACCCCCGGCGGTCCCCGGTTGCTGTCGACCTTGCGGTTGGGGTCGTCGACGATCGCGTGCGCGCCCAACCCCAGGTTCGCATTCACCGTCGCGCTTCCGCCCAGGCGGATCGTCCCTCCGTTCAACGTCAGCGCGTTCGCCCCGATGCTGATCCCATTCGAATCCGCGTCCGGCGGCCGCACCACGTAGCTGAAGCGCAGTATGTCGCCCAGCCGGGCGAGTTCGTCGAAGCTCGCCTGGCGCGTCTCCGCGCCGATCGTCAGCGCCAGCTGCGGCGTGCCCGTCACCTCGATCACCCTGTCGAAGCCTACGCTGACGACGACTTCGTCGCCCAGCTCGTAGGTCTGCGCCGTCGGCAAGTCGCCGAACGCCACGGTCGTCACCGACGGCTGCGTCGTCTGGGCGCCGTTCACCTTGAAGTTCGCGCCGGGAGCGAACGCCTGCGTCGTCAAGTTCGCCGCCGTCGTGCTGTCGACCGCCGACGCGATCGTGCCGCCGTTCAGCGTCAGCGCGTTCGCGTCCATCGAGACGCCGTCGGCGTCCACGTCCGACGCCTGCACCACATAAGTGAAGGTCAGCTGGTCCGCCGAACCGGTGAAGTACTGCGCCTGCCGTGTCTGCGTCCCCACCCTCAGCGCCACCTGCGGCGCCCCCGTGACGACGACCTCCCGGTCGAAGAGCAGGAAGATGATGATGAACTGGCCCAGCTCGTACGTGTCCCCGACTCGCCGACCGCCGATCGCCACTTCGTCCACCGACGGCGAAACGATTCGGCTTCCGTCCACCTTGTGGCTCGCGCTGTTCGAGATCGCATGCGTGCCCAGTCCCAGGAGCGCGTTCGCCGTGCCGCCCGCGATCCGGATCGCGCCGCTGTTCGCCCTGCCTCCGTTCAGGGTCAGCGCGCTCGCGCCGATGCTCAGCCCGTCGGAGTCCGCGTCCGACGGCTGCACCGTGTACTCGAACGTCAGCGTCTTCGTTCTGGTGCCCCTCAGGAAGCTCGCCTGCCGCGTCTGCGTCCCCAGCGTCAGCGCCAGCCCCAGACGGTGCGAGTTCGTCACCGCCACCACCCGGTCGAAGGCGACTTCAACTCTGATCTTCTCCGACCGCTTGTAGGTGGTCCCGTCCGCCGGAGTGCTCCCGATCTGCACGCCGACCACCGCCGGGGCCTTCTCCATGCTGCCGTCCACCTTGTGGCCCGCGGCGTCGGCAATCGCGTGCGCGCCCAGCCCGAGCGCGGCGGCCGTGGCTCCGTCGCGCAAGTCCACGATCGTGCCGCCGTTCAGCGTCAGCGCGCTCGCGCCGATGCTCAGCCCGTCGGAGTCTGCGTCCGACGCCGCCACGACATAGCGGAACGTCAGCGTCGCCGTGCCCGAGCCCAAGACGAAGTTGGCCTGGCGGGACTGGGCTCCGATCGTCAGCACCAGCCGCGGCGTCCTCCTCACGTTCACCGGGCGGCCGAACGTCACCTGGACCGTGATCTCCTCGCCGAGGCCGTAGGTCGATGCGCTGTCGGGGCTGCTGACAAGCACGACGCCCGTCACCGCAGGCGCCCTCAACGCGCCGCCCGCCACCTTGTGGCCCGCGCTGTTGGTCACCGCTCGGCTGCCCAGGCCCAGCAGCGCGTTGGGCGTGCCCCCTGCGAGCCGGATCGTCCCGCCGTTCAGCCCCAGCGCGCTCGCACCGACGCTGATCCCGTCCGTGTCGGCGTCGCCCGTCGCCACCACGTAGCGGAAGACCAGCGACGCCGTGCCCGTCCCGCCGGCGTACGCCGCCTGCCGCGCGGCCGCGCCGATCGTCAGCGCCAGCTGCGGCGCGCCCGTCACGTCCACCGCCTTGTTGAACGTCACCGTCGCAACAATTGTGTCGCCCCGCTCGAAGGTGTCGCCCACCGGCGGCGAGCCCAAGACCAGGCCGGCGACGCCCGGCGGACCCTGGCTGGCGTCCACCTTGTGGGCGGCGGCGTTCGCGATTGCGTGCGCGCCCAGCCCCAGGGCCGCGTTGGTCGACGTCCCGCTCCGGATCGTGCCGCCGTTCAGCGACAGAGCGCTCGCGCCCACGCCGATCCCGTCCGAGTCCGAGTCGCCGGCCTCCACCGTGTAGCTGAACGTCAGCGAGTCCGCGCCGCTTCCGGCGGCGTAGGACGCCTGCCGCGTCCGGGTCCCGATCGTCAGCGCCAGCTGCGGCGTGCCCGTCACCGTGACGGCGATCTGGAAGCCCACCTGGACCGTGATCGTCTCGCCGATCTCGTAAGTGTCCCCGCTCGCCGGAGAGCTGGCGATCGCGACGGCGTTCACCACCGGCACCGTCGTCGTCCCGTCCACCTTGTGGCCGCTCGCGTCGGCGATCGCGTGCGCGCCCAGGCCCAGCGCCGCGTTAGTCCCCGTTTGGCTCCGGATCGTGCCGCCGTTCAGCGCCAGCGCACTCGCGCCCACGCCGATCCCGTCGCTGTCCGCGTCCGCCACCGTGGTCGTGTAGGCGAACGAGAGCGTCTTGCTGCCGCTTCCGCCGGCGTAGGACGCCTGCCGCGTCTGGGCGCCGATCGTCAGCGCCAGCTGCGGCTGGCCCGTCACCGCCACCGGCGTCGTGAACGCGATCTCGACCGTGATCGCTTCGGCGGCGCCGTACGTGTCTCCGGTTGCAGGAGCGCTGGCGATCGTCGCCCGGCTCACCGCCGGAACCGTCGCCGTGGCACCGTTGACCTTGTGGCCGCTCGCGTTGGCAATCGCGTGCGTGCCCAGGCCGAGCGCCGCCGACGCGCCGAAGCTGCTGCCGATCGTGCCGCCGTTCAGAGCCAGCGCGCTCGCGCCGATGCCGATGCCGTCGTTGTCCGCGTCCGCCGACTGCACCACGTACTCGAAGGCGAGGGTTCGCGTCCCGCCGCCGCTTCGGTACGCCGCTTGGCGCGTCTGGGCGCCGATCGTCAGCGCCAGCTGCGGCGCGCCCGTCACGTCCACTGCGATGTCGAAGCCGACCGTCACATCGATCCGCTCGCCGGCGCCGTAGGTGTCCCCGCTCGCAGGCGAACTGGCGACGGCGACGGCGTTCACGGACGGCGGAGTGGCCGTGGCGCCGTTCACCTTGTGGCCGCTCGCGTTGGCAATCGCGTGCGTGCCCAGGCCCAGCGCCGCGTTCGTCCCCGCTCCGCTCCGGATCGTGCCGACGTTCAAGGTCAACGCGCTCGCGCCGACGCTGATCCCGTCGGCGTCCACGTTCGTGGTCTGCACGACGTGCTCGAAGACGAGCGTCCCGGAGCCGCTCCCCCGAACGTACTGGGCCTGGACGGTCGAGGCGCCGACCGTCAGCGCCAGCAGCGGCGTCCCCGTCACCGTCGCCGGAATCTGGAAGCCCACCTCCACCGTGATCGTCTCGCCCGCGCCGTACGTGTCCCCGCTCGCAGGCGTGCTCGCGATCGTCACCGCGTTCACCGCCGGAACCGTCGCCGCCCCGTCCACCTTGTGGCTGCTCGCGTTCGCGATCGCGTGCGTGCCCAAACCCAGCGCCGCGTTCGTCCCCGCTCCGCTCTGGATCGTCCCGCCGTTCAACGCCAAAGCGCTCGCGCCCACGCCGATCCCGTCCGAGTCCGCGTCGGTGGCCAGAACCGTGTAGCTGAACGTCAACGTCTTCGTCCCGCTCCCGCTCGCGTACCCCGCCTGCCGCGTCTGCGAACCCACCGTCAGCGCCAGCTGCGGCGTCCCCGTCACCGTCGCCGGTATCCGGAAGCCCACCTCCACCGTGATCGTCTCGCCCGCGCCGTACGTGTCCCCGCTCGCAGGCGTGCTCGCGATCGTCACCGCGTTCACCGTCGGCGCCGTCGCCGCCCCGTCCACCTTGTGGCTGCCCGCGTTGGCGATCGCGTTCGCGCCCAGGCCCAGCGCCGCGTTCGTCCCCGCACCGCTTTGGATCGTGCCGCCGTTCAGCGCCAAAGCGCTCGCGCCCACGCCGATCCCGTCCGAGTCCGCGTCCGTCGCCACTACCTCGTAGCTGAACGTCAGCGTCTTCGTCCCGCTCCCGCTCGCGTACTCCGCCTGCCGCGTCTGCGCCCCCACCGTCAGCGCCAGCCGCGGCGTCCCCGTCACCGTCGCCGGTATCCGGAAGCCCACCTCCACCGTGATCGTCTCGCCCGCGCCGTACGTGTCCCCGCTCGCAGGCGTGCTCGCGATCGTCAGCGCGTTCACCGTCGGAACCGTCGCCACGCCGTTCACCTTGTGGCCGCCCGCGTTCGCGATCGCGTTCGTGCCCAGCCCCAGCGCCGCGTTCGTCCCCGCTCCGCTTTGGATCGTGCCGCCGTTCAGCGCCAAAGCGCTCGCCCCGACGCCGATCCCGTCCGAGTCCGCGTCCGTCGCCGCCACCTCGTAGCTGAACGTCAGCGTCTTCGTCCCGCTCCCGCTCGCGTACCCCGCCTGCCGCGTCTGCGCCCCCACCGTCAGCGCCAGCTGCGGCGCCCCCGTCACCGTCGCCGGAATCTGGAAGCCCACCTCCACCGTGATCGTCTCGCCCGCGCCGTACGTGTCCCCGCTCGCAGGCGTGCTCGCGATCGTCAGCGTGTTCACCGCCGGAACCGTCGCCGCGCCGTTCACCTTGTGGCCGCTCGCGTTCGCGATCGCGTGCGCGCCCAGGCCCAGCACCGCGTTCGTCCCCGCCCAGTTCCGGACCGTGCCGCCGTTCAGCGTCAGGGCAGCGGCGGCGACGCCGATCCCGTTCGCGTCAGCGTCCGTCGCCACCGTCACGTAGTCGAACGTCAGGACGCGGGTCCCGCTGCCGCCCGCGTAGCCGGCCTGCCGGGTCTGCGTCCCGATCGTCAGCGCCAGCTGCGGCGCCCCGGTCACCACGACCGGGATCCGGAAGCCGATCTGCACCGCGATCTTCTCGGCGGCGCCGTAGGTGTCGCCCGTCGCAGGCGTGCTCGTGACCGACGCCGCGTTCACCGTGGGCGCCGTCGTCGTTCCCGCCACTTTGTGAGCCGCCGCGTTCGAGATCGCATGCGTTCCCAAGGTCAGCGTGGCATAGGCGCCGCTCCCGCTCCGGATCGTCCCGCCGTTCAGCGCAAGCGCGAGGTCGCCGATGCTGATGCCGTCGGCGTCCGCGTCCGCGTCCGTCACCGCGTAGCGGAACGTCAGCGTCGCCGTCCCGCTTCCGCTGGCGTAGGCCGCCTGGCGCGTCGCGCTGCCGATCGAGAGCGCCAACTGCGGCGTCCCCGTCACCGTGGCCGCGACGGTGAAGCCCACCTGCACCGAGATCGTGTCGCCCGCCGCGTAGGTGCTGTCGTTCCCGGCGCTGCTGCTGATCGTCACCGCGTTCGGCATCGGAATCGACGCCCGGTTGTCGCTCGCTGCATCGACCTTGTGGTCGACGAGGTCCGCGGTCTTCACGCGTTCATACTCTTTGCTCGTGTCCAGGCTGTTGCCCGACGCGACGCTGCTGATCGATCCAGCGAGGTCGGTGAACGTGCCCGGGACGGCAACGCCGTTGTCGTCTTTGTCCCCCGCTTGGACCGTGTAGCGGAACTCCAGCTCCGTCGTGCCCGTGCCCGAAGCGTACGACGCCTGCCGCGTCGGCGTCCCGATCTCAAGCCCCAGCTGCGGCGTCCCCGTCACCGCCACCCGCTCGTTGAAGACCACCCGCAACCTGATCGTCTCGCCGATCCCGTACGTGTCTCCAACCCCTGGACGGCTGACGATCGAGCCTCCCGTCACTTCCGGAGCGCCGCCTCCTTGCCGACCGTCCACCGTGTGGCCCGACGCCGCCGTGATCGCGTGGCTGCCGAGTCCCAAGGCCGCGCTGGCGCCCGCCCTGCTCCGGATCGCACCGCCGTTCAGCGTCAGCGCGCTCGCGCCGACCCCGATCCCGTCCCCGTCCAGGTCCGACTGGCCAACCGTGTAGCGGAACGCCAGCGTCGCCGTGCCCGATCCGCCCGCGTAGGCCGCCTGTCTCGTCGCCGCGCCGATCGTCAACGCCAGCCGGGGCGCGCCCGTCACCCTTACAGGCAGGCTGAAGCCGACCTGCACCTCGATCGTCTCGCCTCGTCCGTACAAGCCGACGTTCCACACTTGAAACAGCGGCGTGCTCGCGACCCTCACGGCCGTCACCGTCGGCGCGGTCGCCCTGCCGTCCACCTTGTGGCCCGCGGCGTTCGCGATCGCGTGCGCGCCCAGCCCCAGCAACGCGTCCGTCCCCCTGCCGCTCCGGATCGTCCCGCCGTTCAGCGCCAGCGCGCTCGCGGCGACCCCGATCCCGTCCGTGTCCGTGTCCGTCGCCACCGTCGTGTAGCTGAACGCCAGCGTGTCCGTCCCGCTTCCGCCGGCGAGGGCGGCCTGCCGCGTCTCGGGCCCCACCGTCAGCGCCAGCTGGGGCGCGCCCGTCACCACGACCGGAACCTGGAACACGATGTGCACGGTGATCGTCTCGCCTGCGCCGTAGGCGTCTCCGCTCGCCGGGCTGCTCGCGACCGAGACTCCGGTCACCGTCGGGACCGCCGGGGTCCCGATCACCTTGTGGCCGGAGGCGTTGGCGATCGCGTTCGCGCCCAGGCCCAAGCTCGCCGCCGTGGCGCTGCTCCGGACGTCGTTGATCGTTCCCCCGTTCAGCGTCAACGCGCTCGCGCCGATGCTGATTCCGGTGGAGTCGGCGTCTGCGGCCACCACCGCGTAGCCGAACGTCAGCGTGGTCGTGCCCGTGCCCGAGGCGTAGGCCGCCTGGCGCGTCTGCGTCCCGATCGTCAGCGCCAGCTGCGGCGCGCCCGAGACGCTCACCGGCCTGCTGAACGCGACCTCGACCTCGATCCGCTCGGCCAAGGCGTAGGTGTCGCCGACGCCGGGACTGCTCGAGATCGTCACCCCGCTCACCGCCGGCGTCGTAAACGTCCCGCCCGCGACCTTGTGGCCCGAACTGTTCGCTACCGCGCGCGAGCCCAGCCCCAGCAGCGCGTCCGTCGTACCGCCCGCCTCGTCGATCGTCCCGCCGTTCAGCGCCAGCGCGCTCGCCCCGATGCTCAACCCGTCGGCGTCCGCGTCCGCCTGCACCACCACGTATCGGAACACCAGCGACGCCGTGCCCGTGCCGCTCGCATACGCTGCCTGCTTTGTCGCCGCGCCGATCGTCAGCGCCAGCTGCGGCGTCCCCGTCACGTCCACCGCCTTGGTGAACGTGACCGTGACCTCGATCCGCTCGCCGCGCTCGAAGGTGTCGCCCACCGCCGGCGACCCGACGGCCACGCCCGCCACCCTCGGCGGACCCCGGGCGCCGTCCACCTTGTGGGCCGCGGCAGCGGCGACCGCGTTCGCGCCCAGGCCCAAGCTCGCCGCCGTGCTCCCGTCGCGGGCGTCGGCGATCCCACCGCCGTTCAACGCCAGCGCGCTTGCGCCGATGCCGACGCCGGTCGAGTCCGCGTCCGCCGCCATCACCGTGTAGCGGAACGTCAGCGACGCCGTGCCCGTGCCGGAGGTGTAGTTCGCCTGGCGCGTCTGCGTCCCGATCGTCAGGGCCAGCTGCGGCGTCCCCGTCACAGTCACGCGGCGGTTGAACGTCGCCTGCACCTCGATCACCTCGTCAAAGCCGTAGGTGCTGTCGCTGGCCGGGCTGCTCGTGATCGACACGCCGCTGACCGCCGCCGCCGTGAACGTCCCACCCGCCACCTTGTGGCCCGAACTGTTCGCTACCGCGTGACTGCCCAGCCCCAGCCGCGCGTCCGTCGTCCCGCCCGCCGCGTCGATCGTCCCGCCGTTCAGCGCCAGCGCGCTCGCCCCGACGCTCAACCCGTCGGCGTCGGCGTCCGCCTGCACCACCACATAGCGGAAGACCAGCGACGCCGTGCCCGTGCCCGAGACGTAGGCGGCCTGGCGCGTGGTCGCGCCGATCGTCAGCGCCAGCTGCGGCGTCCCCGTCACGTCCACCGCCCTGTTGAACGTCAACGTCGCGGCAATCGTGTCGCCCCGCTCGAAGGTGTCGCCCACCGGCGGCGAGCCCAACACCAAGCCGCCGACCCCAGGCGCACCCTGGCTGGCGTCCACCTTGTGGGCGGCGGCGTTCGCGATTGCATGGTGCCCCAGCGCCAAGCTCGCGTTCGTGGCCGTGTCGCCCTGCAACGCGATCTTCCCTCCGTTCAACGTCAGCGCGTTCGCCCCAACGCCGATCCCGTCGGCGTCCGCATCGGACACCTGCACCCGGTAGCCGAACTCGAGGAACTCCGTCCCCGTTCCCGAAGCGTAGCTCGCCTGTCGCGTCTGCGACCCGATCGCCAGGGCCAGCCGCGGCGTGCCCGTCACGGCCACGGCCCTGCTGAACTCCACCCGCACCCGAATGTTCTCAAAGAACCCGTAGGTGTCCCCGCTGGCCGGCGAGCTGACGATCCTCAGGCTCCTCGCCGAGGGCGCCGTCGAGCTGCCGCCGTTCACCTTGGTGTCGGTTGCAACGGGCGACCCCGCGTGCTTGAGCGGCGCGTCGCGTTGCGAGCCGGCAACCTTGATCGTGCCGCCGTTCAGCCGCAGTCCGTTGGGCGGGATGTGGATCCCGTCCGTGTCCCTGTCCGCCGGCTGGACAAAGTACGAGAAGTAGACGACGCCCGGCCCCGACGTGCCCAGCTCGACCGTCTTCACCGCGTCGTAGTTCGCGTAGCGGGTCTGCGCCCCGACGGCAATCGCGATCTGGGGCGTGCCCGTGACGTCTATGCCAACGATCCGCCGTCGGTTGGAGTCGGTCCAGAGGCCAAAGACCAGGATCCTGTCTCCGAGTTCGCAAGTATCGCCGGTCTCGGGACAGCTCAGGCCAGACACGCCCACGCCACGCATGATGATGCTGACTTGACTTCCATCCACCTTGTGGCGGGCGCTGTTGGCAATAGCGTGCCTCCCGAGACCCAGGTTCGCGTCCACCGCATTGGATCCGACATGCTTTATCGTCCCGCCGTTCAGCGTCAGCGCGCTCGCCCCGATGCTGATCCCCGTCGTGTCCACGTCCGTGGCCGCCACCGAGTAGTGGAACGCCAGCGCGTTCGTGCCCGTCCCGCTCGCGTACTCCGCCTGCCGCGTCTGCGTGCCGATCGTCAGCGCCAGCCGAGGCGTGCCCGTAACCGCGACCGTACGATCCCACCTCACCGTGACGACGATCCGGTCGCCCAAGGTGAACGTGAAGTCCGGCGTGCTGTTCAGCGACAGTGCGCTCACCGACGGCCGGGTCGTTCGACCGCCGTTCACCTTGTGGGACAGCGTGTTTGGGATAGCCCGGGGGAGCGTCAAGGCGGCCGCCGAATCGTTGACGGCGTCGTTGATCGTCCCGCCGTTCAGCGTCAGCGCGTTGGTCGCGACGCTGATCCCGTCCGCGTCCACGTCCGACGCCTGCACCTTGTAGCGGAAGTGGGTGCGGGTGCCCGAAGCGCTCTCGTAGTAATCCGCCTGCCGCGTCCGCGACCCGATCGTCACCGCCAGTTGGGGCGTGCCCGTAACTGCAACCGCGCGATTCCAGGACACCCTGAACGCGATTTCCTCCCCCAGCTCGTACGTTTGGTCGGCCGGCGGGCTGCTCAAGATCTGCACCGCGGTCGCCGCCGGCACGGGCGCTCGGCTGCCGTCCACCTTGTGCGCCGCAACGTTCGAGACCGCGTGCGCGCCGAAGCCCCTGTTCGCTTGCGTCGTGCCGTTCGCCGCCAAGTTGATCGTACCGATGGTCCGCGCCAAGCTGTTGATGTGGAGGCTCAACCCGTCGCTGTCCCGGTCCACCGCTCGAACCGTGTAGCGGAAGTTCAACGTCGTGGCGCCTCCTGTGCACCCCGGGCAATGGTAGCGCGCCGCCGGAAACTCGGTCCCGATGAGCAGTGTCACTATCGGCTCGCCGGTAACCACGACAGGACGGTCGAAGTCGACAGCCACCTCGATTTGCTCGCCCAGCCCGTAGGTGCTGCCGCTGGCTGGCCTGCTCGTGATCCGCACGTCGGCGACCGACGGCGCCGTCACTTGGCTCCCGTCCACCTGGTGGCGGCCATCGTTCGTGATCTGGGACCCGAGCCCAAGGTTCGCGGCCGTCGTGTCCGTCCGGGCCGTGATCGTCCCTCCGTTCAGCCTCAGCGCGGTCACCCCAATGCTGACGCCGTCGGGGTCGGAGTCGGACGCCTGCACGTCGTAAGTGAACACCAGCGATCCGCGCAGGGACGCGCTGCTGAGCGCGGCGTATCGCGTGGCCGCTCCGACCCACAGCGCCAGCTGCGGAGTGCCGGTGTAGCTGATGGACCTGTCGAACAGCACCTCGACATGGATCCGCTCGCCCAGGTGATACGTCGAGTCGCTGCTCGCCGGCGTGCTCGTGAACCGGACGTTGCTCACCACCGGCGCGCCCACCCTGCGGCCGTCCACTTTGTGCGCCGCGCTGTTGGAGATCGCGTGGGCGCCCAGACCCAGCCCCGCCTGCGTCCTCGTCCCCGCTGCGAAGATCCGGCCGCGCCCCCAGTTGGTCAGCGCGCCCGCCGCGATGCTGATCCCGTCCAAGTCCAAGTCCGACCGCTGCACCGGGTGCCGGAACACCAGCGACGACGTGCCGTGCCCCCGCGCGTACCTTGCCGCGCGGTCCAACAACCCGATCCCCAGAACCATGCGGGGCGGCGAGCTCAAATTCACGTCGACCGCACGGTTCCACGTCACCGTCACCTCGATCCAGTCGCCTGCCTTGAACGTCGAGTCGCTCGACGACGGCGACGAGATCGACACCCCCGTCACCCCCGTCCCCATGCTGCCGTCCACCTTGTGCGCCGCGGCGTTCGCGATCGCGTGGGCGCCGAGCGCCAGATTCGCGTTCACCGTGTCGCCCGCCACCTTGATCGTCCCCCCGTTCAGCACCAGCGCCGGCCCTACGCTCAACCCGTCGGCGTCCCTGTCCGACGCCTGCACGAAGTACCGGAAGTAGAAGTCGCGCCTTGCCGCCGTGGGCGTGGGCCCGGAGTAGCTCGCGTAGCGCGTCTGCGACCCGATAGTCAACGCCAGCTGGGGCTCTCCCGTCATCACGACGCCGCGGTCGAATACGACCCACATCGTGATCTCCTCGGACACCGCATACGTCGAGTCGCTGCCGGCAGAAGTCTGGATGTAGGCGTCCGTAATGGTCGGCGCCGTCGCCCGACGTCCATCCGCCTTTTGCGCCGGATCGTTGGTGATCGCGTGCGTTCCCAGCCCCAGCTCCGCGTTCGTCGTCCCGTCGATCGACGTGATCGTCCCCCCGTTCAACGTCAGCGCGTTCGCCCCGATGCTGATCCCGACCGTGTCCACGTCGGTCGCCCGCAGGTAGTAGTCGAACGAGATGGCGTTGCTGCCGCCCCATCCCACGGGCGACATCTGCCCGGTCCCGGACCCGAAGGTCAACGCCAACTGCGGCCGGCCCGTCAGCGCGAAGGGCCGGTCGAAGAAGAGCCGAACCCCGATCAGCTCGCCCACCTCGTACGTGGAATCGCTCGCCGGCGTCGTTGTGAACTGCACGTCGGTCACCACCGGCGCGCCCGCCACGCTGCCGTCCACCTTGTGCGCCGCGCTGTTCGAGATCGCATGGCTGCCCAGGCCCAGCGCCGCTCTGGTCGTGCCCTGCCCCACCACGAGAACCCGGCCGTCGCAGCAGAGCGCGTCCGCCGCGATGCTGATCCCGTTCGCGTCCGAGTCCGAAGACGACACCGTGTACTCGAACTCCAGCGACGACGTGCCCCCGCCCCGCGCGTAGCTCGCCTGTCGCGTCGCCGATCCGATCCCCAGGTTCAGGACGGGCCGTGTGCTCGCCACGTCGACCGCCGCGCTGAACGTCACCGTCGCCTTGATCCGGTCGCCCCCCTTGAACGTCGAATCGCTCGACGCCGGCGACGCGATCGACACGCCCGTCACCTTCGTCCCCCGGCTGCCGTCCACCTTGTGCGCTGCGGCGTTGGCGACGGCGTGCGTGCCCAGCCCCAGGATCGCGCTCACCGGAGAATAGCCCAGCAGCGTCAGCGTCCCCCCGTTCAGCGTCAGTGCGTTCGCCCCGATGCTGATCCCGTTCGCGTCGCTGTCCGACGCCTGCACGAAGTAGCTGAACCAGAGGATGTTCGACGTCGGTCCTGGTTGGGCTTCATAGCGCGCCTGCCGGGTCTGCGACCCAACCGTCAACGCCAACTGCGGCCTCCCGCTCACCGTGACGTGCCGGTTCACCACGACTGCGCGGTCGAACCGAACCACGACCTCGATCTCGTCGCCGAACGTGTACGTCGAGTCGCTGCCCGCATCGGTAATGAACGTTACGCTTGCCACGCGCGGCGCCGACCGCCGACCTCCTTGCACCTTGCGCGCCGGATCGTTGGTGATAGCGTGCGTTCCCAGCCCCAGCGCCGCATTCGTCCCGTCGCTCGACGTGATCGTCCCCCCGTTGAGCGTCAGCGCGCTCGCCCCGATGCTGATCCCGTCCAAGTCGTGGTCGGTCGACTCGGTATAGTCGTTGAAGTCGATGTAGTTGCTTCCCACCGCCAAGTGGTAGAACGGTCGCGTCGTGGATCCCATCGTCATCGCCAGCTGCGGGCTGCCCGTTACCACGATCGCCCTGTCGAACACGACCCGAACGGTGATCGGCTCGCCCCGCTCGTACGTCGAGTCGCGCGTCGGGGTCGTCGTGAAGTACACGTCGCTGACTACCGGCGCGTTCCCCTGCTGGGCCCCACCCGCCTCCTCTGCGGGGCCGCCCCGGTCTTCCCCCGACGCCCCGCGCGCTTCCAAGCCCCACGGCGACGCAAGCAGCCACAAGAGACCAACGGCGGCGGAGACGGACGGCACGCGCCCCTTGGCCAGTCCCCCTCGGGTCCCGTCCCGCTGACTACTAAACCGGTCGCAAATCATGCGCTATCGCAGCTGCATTGGTCCACTTCAACAGCAACGCCAGTACCTCCGCACGGCAACCGCCACAGTAATCGACAACTCGGCAACGGTCGAACAGCAAGCCGGCATCGATCAGGTCGTTCCGCCAGCTGCTGCGTGCCAGCGCCTCCGCGACGAAGTACATCCGCGTCGGCACGACGGCAGGCGGGTCCATTGTCCACTTGTCGCAGAACGCGTCGGCGTGGAGTTCCGACAGCCTGTCCCTGTAGCTCGTGCCTGTCTTGCACTGACCAAATCCGATCATCTTGCCGGGAGATCGATCGGCAAAGTGCTTCCACACGACAACATCCAACCCGCCGTCCCGCATACTTGGCCGCGCTTCCTGCCTGCGGAACCCGCCCCCCTCGTTCAGACGCGCACAGAGGTCGTCGATCTTGTCGCCAAACGACATGCGGTTGGACGACCCAAACACGTAACTCTCTGCGCGTTTCCCAAAATACGCCCTTGCAACTTCGGCACTGAGATCCTCCAACAGCAGCGCGCCATCGATCGAAGCATGGCGACGGCTGTCCTTCATGTTGAGCCGAGTGGCCAGCAGCAAGTAGAGGTAGACAAGACGTCTTTTGCCACCGTCGGAGTCCATCTTCAACGCCTGTCCGTCGCACTCCTGCCGAAACGGATACCCGGCTCCACAAGCCTGCTCACGCTGGCGAACTTCTGCAAGCGCTTCCCCAACGCGAACCTCAAGGTCGCTCTCTTCCCCCACGCCTCGAGTATAATCGTTCTCTTCAAGTTTCTCCATGTCGCGGATTACCTCGGTGCCCGAAACGCTGCCGTCCCGCCAGCACACCATCTCCGCATAGTCTGCGATCTCGGTAGTGGATGCGCTTGAATTGGGAGAATGCGGCCACTTGAACATCATGATCCTTCCTCCGTGTACTGACGCTTCTTTCCGACGCCCCGCCTGCGCTCCATGTCCTCGTACAGATGATCGGCGATTGTGGCTGCGGTTCCCGCAATCTGTATCGGCTCTTTGGAGCCGTCGTATCCAGTAGACACCAAGCCACGTGCCTTCTGCAGTTTCTGTTTCGCTGCGACCAAGGTTTCCAGGAGCACTCTCGACGAAGGCCGACTCAGCTCGAACGCATCATCAAGAGACGTACCGTTGCCAAGGGCCGCCAAGGCTTCGTCGTTGGCCACTACGTCGGCCAGATGCTTCAGGTCCGGATTCTGTCTTCTGATCACCGGCGGAGTGGTCTTGTCTCCGTACATCCAGCGACACAGTTTGCCAAGTTCCTCGAGCTTGGTTGTTGGGACGGGGTTCGGCGCATCCATGGTCGCAACGTTCAAGCCAAGAAAGTCTCTGATGCCGGAGTGCTCGAGACCTGTGTAGAGATGAGAGAATGAGAAATGGCCGGACCATCTGTCGTCGATGCTGAACACGCCGGCGTCTCGGGCTTGGTCAATAACCATTAGGCCTCGATACAGTCGCCGAACTGTTCTGTGCGTGTCCCCGATTTGCCGGGCAATGTCGTCCAGGCTGATGCCATACTCGTGATGGACAGTCGCGACATATCTCGATTTCGCGTAGCTGCTCCACTTGGCAGGTCCGTTGATGTGCTTGAAGCCCAAGTGACGCCAAGCGTCTCGTCTCGTGTCGATCACGGCTGGCAGTCTTGCCAACCGGGCGGCTTCCTCCGGGCCCAGGTCATCAGGTACTGAGGCGCCAACCTTCTTGGCCAACTCGCCGTCAAGAAGGAGCTTTACTGCGGCCAGTCGCCGATTGCCTTCGATGACGACGTACTTGCCATTGTCCTTCGTGACGATGAGGGGTTCGTGGGCAAGAAAGCCGCTCGCCGTAATGGACATGACGAGCTCTCGCACGTCCATGGTCTTCCACAGCCAGGCGACTATGTCCGTGTCCGTCGTCGCGGCCGTCAATCCGAACTCCGCCAGACGGGGGTTCTGTCGATCAAGCGACAGACGCGAGACGTCAAGCCACTCGACTTCGGGCCGGGCATCATGCGGCATTCGCATCGTTCGCTGTTGGGGGTTGACGCGGCTTGGCGGAGGCTACCGACGCGCCCGCCAGTGACGGTGCAGTACGCTAGGCCATCACGAGCCGCAGGTCAAGGAGCCCCCAGAATCCCGTGAATGTAGCCCGGTCCGGTGGAGACGGCGTGCCGCCAGCGGCCGAAGCCGCCGTGGGCGTTCACGGCCTCGCACCACTCGTCCATGTACCGGCGCTTCACGGGGTCGGGCTCGCGGACGCGGCCCTTCACCTCCAGGACGAGCGTCTCGCCGGAGGTCAGGCGGGCCAGGAAGTCGGGCCGGTACTTCCGAACCACGCCGCGGTGGACGTAGGAGACCTCGAAGCCCAGGTGGTCGTTCTTGACCCAGGCGCGGACCATGGGGCTCTGGTCCAGGGCGTAGGCGTCGGACGCCTCCCAGGCGCTGTCGTAGACGCAGTAGTTGACGTGGCTGCGGGTGGTGGGGCCGCACGGCTTGCCGGTGTACCAAGTGGCCATGTCGGCGGTGGAGCCGATCGGGCGGTCGGGGTCGAAGACGGGGGCCAGCGCCTCGGCGTTCTCCTGGCGGATCGACTGCAGGACATGCTGGACCACGCGCTCCATGCTCAAGGCGATGACGATGCGGCGCTTCCGCCGGTCCTGCGCGAAGATCGGCGGCTCCAGCCGGAGTCTGTCGGAGCGCACGAACTCCTCCAGCAGCCGAACCAGCTGCGCCAGCAGGACCGACCGGGCTCCGGTCCACTCGCCGTCGCGCACGGCCTGCTCCAGGAGCCTGGCCGCGACCTCGAAGACGATCGTCTGCTCCCGCTTGCCCCCCAGCAGCTTCGCCAAGTCGATCGTCTCGACCTTGGTCACGTCGGGCTGGCCGTCCACCACCGGCGCCAGCTCGGCCACGTTGGCCATTGTGCGGACGTCGAGCCGCAGCGGGTCCACCTCGGCCCACTCCACCGTCAGCCGGGGCCGCCACGACCGGTCGATGCGCACGACGTTGGGCCAGGCGATCTCATACTCCTTCGCGCGCTCGGCCAGCGGATGGACGGCGGTCTTGGGCTGGGGCGGGTCGGGGACGGCGTCCTCCTGCTCGTGGGGCAGGAAGGTGAAGGGCACGCCGAAGACGTTCACGTGCTCGGGGTCGAAGAGCCCGGACTCGGGGTTGACCTCGTAGGCGGTCCGGCGGAGCCCGCGTCCCACGACCTGCTCGCACAGCAGCTGACTGGCGAAGGCGCGCAGCCCCATGATGTGGGTGACGGTCTTGGCGTCCCAGCCCTCCGACAGCATCCCGACCGAGATGACGTTCTGAATCTGCTCCCCCGGCTCGCCGGGACGCCCCACGGTGTCCACTTGGCGGCGGAGCAGCTCGGCGCGCTCCTTCGCGTTGCTGGGACCGGGCTTCGCGCCGCCGGCCGCCCCCGCCCCGTTGCCGCCGGCCGCCGCCGCCTCGGCCTCCGCTTCCGCCTTGGCCAGCACCTTGGAGTCGATGTGGAGCGTGCGCGCCGGGTCGCACAGCTCCGGGACCGGAATCCTGCCCTTGTCGAAGGCGTGCTTGACGCGGGCGGCGGTCTCGGTGCGGTTGGCCACCGTGATCATCGTCGGCGGCGCCGGCATCTCGGCTTCGCGCCACGCCTTGGCGGTCTCCTGCCAGTCGTGCCCCAGCAGGTGGTAGCCGTTCACGACCAGATCGGGCAGCGGCTCGTGCGCGGCGGCCTTGCGGTTCAGGTCGGCCTTCACCTCCGGGTCGTTGTAGATGTGGTACAGGCGCGACTTGTAGGTGGCGGCGTCGGGCACCGCGTCGTCCCGCACGACCACTCGGGGCGTCTTGACCAGTCCGGCCTCGATGGCGTCGTTGAGGCCGAAGTCGCTCACGATCCAATCGAAGAGCGCCTCTTCCGAGCTGCGCCCGCCCGACGGCGCGAAGGGCGTGGCCGAGAAGTCGTAGCAGCGGAGGACGCCCCGCGCCCGGTGAATCCTGTCCAGCCCGCCGACCCACTTGGTCGCCTCGTCGATCCGGGCCTTGTCGACGCCCTTCATCCGGGTTGCGCCGTGGGTCCGCCAGGCGTGGTGGGCCTCGTCGTTGACGACCAGCAGCCCGCGGGCGCCCGACATCTCGCCCAGCACGTCGCGGACGTAGGCCTCGTCGCTCCGGGCGCCCCGCTTGTCCACGCTGCGGCGCTTGGCGACCTGCTCGTCGCTCTCCCAGTTGAGCGCATGCCAGTTCCGCACCACGACCCGGCCTTGCCGCAGCTTGTCGAGCAGCGCCGACGGGACGATGCGAAAGGCTTCGTAGTAGTTTTCGGGATGAAACGGCTCCAGCACCGCCAGCCGGCTCTTCACCGTGAGCCCCGGCGCCACCACGAGCACGTTGCGCGCGAACCGCGTGTCCCGCCGCCGATCGACCCGGTTCAGCACCTGCCACGCGATCAGCATCGCCATCACGAGCGTCTTGCCCGAGCCCGTCGCCATCTTGGCGCACACGCGCTGGAAGTCGCCGCCGTCGGAGGGCACGTCGATGCCGCCCCTCTCCTCGACCGACGACTCGACCAGCCAGATCAGCGTCTCGATCGCCTCCAGCTGGCAGAAGAAGAACCGGCGGCTGTCGAATTCCTCGGGGTCGTGCCAGTGCCGGAGCAGGCGGCGGGTGACGGCGGAGACGCCCGGCCAGCCGGCCTCGCGCCACTTGTTGACGCGGGGGCGGATGCGATTGACGAGCGGGATTTCTACGAAGGTGCCGGGGTCGTCGAAGGCGCGGGAGTCTTCGGAGGCGACCAGGTAGCCGGCGGGGCGACGGCCTTCCTTGAGGTCGAAGAGGCGGGAGTTGTGGTCGTAGTGCCAGTAGCGGGTGGGTTCGTCGTACGGCGAGTTGACGATGAGGCGGTCGATGGTGGATTGGGGCATGTTGGCTACATCACTATCTATGCCTGGTACGGTTGCCCAGACAGCACGTCGATCAGCGGGCCGTATCGAAATTGGCTACCACGCCATTCGATGATGGGTGCCATTGCCATTTCTGCGCCTGCGTTTTCCTTCAAGTACTCTGCTAACACATGTAGGCATGATTCGTCGATTGTTGCTCCAAGGTTGTCGTATAATTGCTTTCCCGATGGCGTAAGTGTGTGTGTTGGGAGATCAATTTTCTTGTCATTGTCAGCCAGTATCGCGATCGCAGTATTATCGTGAGCCATGACAAATGCATGTTTAGCTCCAACCGTGTCTTCGAAACTGAAGCGTTTCCCGACATTGGATCCAGTCATTATGAGACCGTACGAGGCTAGATGAAGGATGGTACCGAAACTAGGGAAGCCGCTGATCTTGTCTGTGTATCTGTCACCACGGAGGACGAAGTCGCCAGTTACGAATCGCCCAAAATTCGCAAAATCTCTCGCGTCACGCTGACTCATGTTTTTGAGAATAGACAATGTGTGCAATGATGTTCGTCCAGGCGTCTCCACTTCTCCAGATAGTATCCTAGCCCAGATCCACTGCAGCTGCTCGGACGTTACATCCTGGACATCGGCGAAGAACCGAGCCGTCCAGTCGTGGTCTACTTCGTGATCTCTCACTTCCTTTCCGTCAAGCTCTTCCGCAGCCATCGATACGACATTGTATATGTTGCTCTGCCTCTTGCGCTCTTGAAACACGAGACGAGACTTGATTTCGTCTGCGATGATCATTTCTTCGACAACAGGTTGACGCGCCTTGTCATGAGCTTCGCCAATCTGCTGAATAGCATTCATATGACCTCTTGCTTTGATGGCTATGGAGCCTGCTTCTGACACGGCCCCAATGCGCCGGGCATCTGCTTCGCCTGTCGCTTCAATGCGTCTTGTTTCTGCTCTCATATTTGCCGTCAACCTATCAACCACAGGCCCCGCGACCGCACCGATACCACTAGCGGTAACTTCGATCAACTTCTCTACAGCTGGTATGTTGATGTTGATGTCAGCCATCACTCCAGCTCCACGAGCTTCAGGCTCTCGATGCCGCGGTCGTCCACGATCTTGACGGCAGCGCGGCCATACTTGCCGGCCTTGAACGGTAGGGAGACCGTGCCCCGATAGGCTTCGATCAAGTCCGGGTCGATCTCGGCCTTGAGGTTCTTTGCCAGGCGATTCCAGTCGTGGCGGGCGTTGTCAGCCGGGAAGAACACTTGGCGGGGGAAGAGGCTTCGTCCGTCGTAGTCCGGGTCGAGCATCCAGACGGCGATCTTGTCGTGACCGCCGGACTCCAGCTCGCCGGTCTTGGTGTTGTAGTAGTCGAAACCGCCGACGGTGACCCGGTATCTGCCGGCGTGCTGGCCGTTGGCGATGGACTCCACCTCGACGTCCGGCTGGCCGATCATCCAGAAGCTCTCGTTGGCGCGTCGCTTCTTCAGCAGGTCGTTGGTGAGCAGGTCCGCGTTCATGTGGGCCTTGAGGAACTGGACGCCCGGCCAGCTTGTCTGGTCGATGTCCTTGGCCGCCTCCGGGTCGAACTGGAAGGCCGCGAAAACGATGATCGTTGGGCGGGGAACCAAGCTCTGGGCTTCGTCTATGGCGAGCTCGACTTGTCGTTGCTCCAACGGTGCGTGGTCCGGCCCGAACGACACGACCGTCCGCATCACCTTCGTGGCGGTGCCCTCTCGAACGCTGTCGGCGCCCGAGTCGTCCGGTCGCGTTTCCCCTTCAGCGTGGAGGTATCGGGCTCCGGCCAACGGCTCCAACCGGGCGAACGAGATGCGCTGGCCGGCCTTGCCTCGAATTCCGGTCCTGAGCAGCTCGTCGCGCCAGTCGCTCTGGCGAATCGTCTCGCCGGAGCGGGCCACGGACTCGTCGGCTTCCCACGACGCCTTATTCCTCGGCGCTTCTTCTTCAAGCGGCTTCACCATTGGAGCGGGAACGGCCTCGACGGTGAACGGTCCGGTAACGCGGACCTTGACGCGGTCGATCTTCGGCTGGTCGTAGAGAGCGATTCGCTTGGCGGGCTCGCCGTAGGCCAGGGTGCGGGCGGAGACCGTGTCCACGGTGCGATAGCGGAAGCCGGAGCCCACGCCTTCGTCGGGATAGGCCAGTTCGTAGTAGTCGAAGTGCGCGGTCATCAGCCGTTGGCGGGCCACGGCCACGGCAACTCGGGATGTGTCGCATGTTGCCCAGCGACGGCCCCATTGCTCGGCTACGTAAGCGGTGGTACCGGAGCCGCAGGTGGGGTCGACGATCAGGTCGCCGGGGTCGGTGGTCATGAGGATGCAACGCCGAATGGCCGCGGCGTCCGTCTGAACGACATATCGCTTATTTTGCGCTCTCATCGGTGCGGACCAGACGTTATTGATACGCCGTCCCGGAACTTCGTCTTCGTATTGCTTCCATCTCAACGATTGACCCTCTTGCGCCTCCAGCCGATTGAGTTCGGACAAGCGATCTAGGCCAGCCTTCGATACTCGCCATTGGCCAGTGCTACTGCAACGGAAGATGCGGCCGTTCCATTCGTAGGGATCAGAGCGACCAGTCGTTGACACTCCCTTGGATTCAAGAGGCATTCGAGCAAAAACTCTGGCATCTTGTGGCAAGTACTCGTCGGGGTTGGAAGTTTCTTCGGCCGTCAGTTTCCGGCACTCGCCGTTTGGCAGCTCAAGCATCGCATGCCAGCTGAAGAGGCCGATCACCTCAGCTCTCGTAAGTGGTTCGTATAGATGTCGGTACTTCACCTGTTTGCGATCCCGTGCATACCATAGCAGATAATCGGCAACTTCTGGTATCGTCAAAGCCGAACTGCCTCCCGTTGTCGCATACGAAATAGTGGCGATCCGGTTTTCTGCACCGAACAACTCATCCAGGAGAACACCCACCCTATGAACGTTCTCCTTGCCGATCTGCACGAAACAACTGCCGCTGTTGTGCAATAGCCCCTTGGCCAATGTCAGTCGGTCGCGCAGATACGTCAGGTAGGAGTGAATCCCAAGCTCCCAGGTATCTCGAAACGCCCGAATCATCTCCGGTTCGCGGGTGAGGTCGCGATCCATGTCGCGCACGTCGGACTTGCCCACGAACGGCTGGAAGTTGGACCCGTACCGAATCCCGTAGGGCGGGTCCATGTACACCATCTGCACCTTGCCGCCCAGACCTTCCTTCTCCAGCAGGCTGTTCATGACCAACAGGCTGTCGCCGGCGACGAGGCGATTGGTCCAGTTGTGTCGGTGGCGGTAGAAGTCAATGGCTTGCCGGATCGGGGGGTTCTCGGCGGGGTCCTCAAACAGGGAGTTCTGCGAGGCCGGGTCGCCGTTGCGCTTGCGGACCGCCTCCACGATGGTGCGCGGGTCGATCCGCTCGTGGACGTGGAGCGAGACGGTCGGGACCTCGAACGACGTGTGCTCGGCCTTGCCCGCCCACGAGAGTTCGGGGTCGATGTGGGGGTCGTGGGCGTAGGTCTTCCTGCCGGCGTCCTTGTCCGTGGCGGGCGTCACCAGGCCGACCGGCGGGTTGTTGGCGCGCTCCTTGTCGCGGTGCGCGTAGCTCTCAATGTCTTTCTTCGCCATGCTTGCGCTCGCGCCCCAGGGGCGGGCCGTGTGTCCGATGATCGAGGCGTTCAACTTATTGGGATAGTGGGACTCCCGCAACCATTCTGGGCGGCTCCGCTGGCCGCAGCGTGGGCTCGACGGCGAGGTGCGCGGCGTCCAGCGCTACCCAAGGAACGTCGTCGCCTACCCAAGAAGTGGGCCAGACTACCCAAGAAACCACCGGCCACTACCCAAGAAGCTAGCCCAGCTACCCAAGAACTTGCCCCACTACCCAAGAAATCGCACAGACACCGACCACGACCCGGCTACGCTGTACCGTATGTCGGACCCCTTAGCTACCTTGTCCGACACTCCCACGGGCCCGCGGCCCCTCCGCCTTCGCGGTCCCGTTTGCGGGCGACCCCGCAGGCGGACGAGGAGCGAGTGCCCGGACCGTGAGCGATCAGCTCTTCCACGAGGTCCTGGAAGCCACGGGCTACCTGATCGGCGGCCGACCGGCGCCCGGCGTGACCCTCGGCGAGGAGGCGACCGCCAATGGGCGTTTCCGCAGCTTCAAGCCGAATGGCAAGTGGCGGGGCGAATCGGCGCTCACGGTCTACTTCAAGCTGGAGCCCGAGCCGCCTTCCGAGGAGCGCATCGCGACGTGGCGTCGGGAGATATGGAACGAAGGACAGTCGCCCCTGCTTTGGGTGATCTCGCAGAACAAGATCAACCTCTACAACGGCTTTGCCCGGCCGCGGGACGCCGGAGACGCCAAGGCCAGTCGCCTGCGGACCTTCGCCAAGCTCGCCGGGAAACTTGAAGAACTCGACCTTGCCGGCAGATTCGCGATGGAGACGGGTCGCTTCTGGGAACACGATGCAGCCAAGAGGGTGCATCGACGAACCAGCGTCAGTCGGCAGTTGTCGTCGGACTTGGCCAGCCTCGAACGGGACCTGCTCCAAGGCGGCATGGTGCGACTTGACGCCCAAGGGCTGATCGGTCGCTCCATCTTTGTCCAGTACCTCGTCGACAGAGAGATTGCGACCCCCGAGTTCCTGAACGAGCTTTGCGGTAGGAACGCCCTGTCGGACGTGCTGCGCGACGAGCGGAGCGCCAGGCGGCTCTTCGACTGGCTCCACAACGTCTTCGATGGCGACATGTTTCCTATCAACGGCCGCCCCGACCGCCCTGAGCATCTGCGTCGCGTGGCCGACTTCCTGGACGCCGTGGACCCTCGCACAGGCCAGAGGACGCTCTTCCCCTATCAGTTCGACATCATTCCGGTCGAGCTCATCAGCTCCATCTTCGAGCAGTTCGTTCAGGCCGACCCGACCATTCGGGGCAGCGCCGGCGGGACGAACGCGCACTGCACCAGGTTGTCGCTGGTGTCGCTCGTGCTGGACGAAGTCATGGTGGAGTGCGTCGGCCACGAGACGGTGCTGGACTTGACGTGCGGCTCCGGCGTCTTTCTCGTCAAAGCGTTCCGGCGGCTGGTGACGCTTCGTGCCGGTGGGAAGCCTCCAAGTGGCCTAATGATAAGGTACGTGTTGCACGAGCAGGTTTTCGGGCTGGACATCAGCGAGGCCGCGATTAGGGTCGCAGCATTCAGCCTCTACTTGGCCGCCTTGGACCTCGATCCCAACCCGCAACCCCCCCATGCGCTGGCGTTTTGGCCCCTCATCGGCAAGACGCTGTTCGTGGGCGACGTTTGGACGGACCAACACAAGTTGGCCGCCGCTAACCGGGGCGGGAAGTTCGACCTGATCGTGGGCAACCCTCTGTGGAGATCCATGCCGCCCTCGCGGGACGATGATGCATCCGGCCCTCGAGGCACCAGCCTGAGATTCGTCAATAAGGCCATGAAGTACGGCTCCGACGACACCCGCCTGGGCCTGGTGCTAGGCGTACATCACTTCTTCGGACGAGCCGAGACGGCGCAGCGCGCCCTGCAGCAGATCATCGAGAAGCTGGCGCCGCTGACGCTGGTCAACCTGTCGAACCTTTCCGCATGGCTCTTCCCAAAGGCCAACATGCCCGCGATGATTCTCTTTGCCGGACACCGTAGCGATGTACCGCCCGTGATCAAGGCAGTTCAAGCACCTTGGTCGCCGGCCGGAGCAAAGAGCCACACCTTCGATCTCGCTCCCAGCGACGTCACCACGCTCCCAATCTGGGACTGGAAGCGGGACCCGCGCTTCCTCAAGGGCGCGGTCGTCGGTACCCACCGGGACCTGACCCTGGTCGACGACCTGTGGAGGGCACACGGCGAGCTGAAGGACGAACTCCAGAAGATTGGCACGAGATTCCACACAGGACTGACGTTCCCACGCGACAAGCACATCTTTTGCGCACCTGTGTTGATCATGAGGGAGATGCTTCTGAGGCAGTACATGCCTCGCATGGTTGTAGCCGTTGCCGAGGAAGACACAGTGTATTCCAACGCCTACTTCGGCGTCGCATTTCCTCCACAGCACGAGGATGTTGCGCATCTTCTCGCTGGCATACTGAGTTCGTCGTTGGCCACTTGGTTCCTGCTCATGACGGGATCGACCCTGGGACTGGCCAATCGCCGAGTCATGTCCGCCGATGTCGCCCAGGTGCCAGTGCCCGATCTGGCGGAGGCCGCGTCCTCGGAAGTTGGCCGGTGCATCGTCGACCGGGCTCGAGAGCTGGGCGGACAGGCCGTGACCAAGGACGAGTGGCGGGCCCTCGACGAGGAGGTGTTCGAACTCTACAAGCTGCGTCCTTCGGAGCGTATTGTGGTGCGGGACGGCATGTTTCGGGCGACATGGCAGTGGGAGGCTGGCCGGGACGCATCGGTGGCGCAGGCGTCGATCAAGGACGTGGTGTGCTATGCGAAGGCGTTCGGGTCCGCCATCGACGTCTGGCTTCGAGAGAGGAACCGTCATCGAATGCGTGCGGAGGTGTTCGACCTGCCGCTTCGCGAACCGTTGCGGGTGGTGCGCTTTGTCGTGGAAGACCAGCCTGGACCATCGGTTGTCGAAGTCGTAAGTCCCGATGGGAGCCTGAGGCAGCTGCTGGACCGGATCGGTGAACGTTTGGAGTCCTCGTTGACCAACTATCTCGTGGGTCAGCGTGAAGTTCGGGCTTACGAGTCGGGGGAAGTGGTGGTCGTGAAGCCCGCCGCCCGGAGACACTGGATGGGGGTGTGCGCCCTCGGGGACGCCGACGAAGTAATCTCCGTCAGCCTGCGAGTTCCGAAAACTCGTGAGCAGTGATGGTACCAGACCGGGAATTCGCCGAGTCTGCGCACGCCCCCGTAGTGCTCGGCACCGAAAATGTTCGAAGCATCCTCCGCGTTGTGAAGGGCGGTTGGGTGGTCGCGACGAAGTTTGCGGACGTGACCGCGGGTGCATACGAGACGGTGCTGACGGAGCGACTCCGAGACGGAATGCGGCTGGTCGTGGACCGAGGGAGAGCTGCCCCGGCTCCCCTCACCCCGTCTCCCACAGCGCCCGCATCGGGACGGCGCGAAGACCCTCCCCGAAGGACACGCCCAACTCGCCGTCGTACAGCACGACGCCGCCGGCGAAGCGGGAGCCCAGCGCCGCCCGAAGCTTGCGCAGCCCACGGAAGTCGGCGCGGTTCACGGTCGCGGCGGCCTTCACTTCGACGCCCGCCACCGCACGCCCGCGCTCGACCACGATGTCCACTTCGGCGCCGTCCTTGTCACGGTAGTGGTGGAACGAGTGGGGTTCGGGATGACCGCTGGCCATTCGCCGAAGTTCCTGGCAGACGAAGGTCTCGAGGAGCTGCCCCAGCAGCGGGCGCTCGGCGGCAAGGTGGGCGGCATCCGTGCCAAGCAGCGTGCACGCCAGCCCGGTGTCGCCCAGGTGGAGCTTCGGCGTCTTGACGAGCCGCTTGAGCCTGCTTCCGTGCCAGGGCTGAATCCGGTTCAGCAGGAATACTCGCTCCAGCAACGTCACGTACTCGCCTATCGTCGCCCTGCCGACGCCGAAGGTGGACGCCAGCTTGGTCGCGTTGAAGAGCTGGGCGGTGGCGGATGCGGCCACGGACAGCAGCTTCGGCAAGGCGTCCAGGTGGCGGATGCGGGCCAGGTCCCGCACGTCTCGCGCCACGATGGTCTCCACGTAGCTCCGGTACCATTCGGTGCGCCAGCGGCCCTTGGGGCGCACGAGAGCGGCCGGATACCCGCCGGCGACGATCCGCTCCGCAAGCTCGGCGCCCAGCCTCTCGGCGACCTGGAAGTCGGGTCCGCCGCCGAAGATGGCGTCGAGGAACCCCACGTTGGGCTGGGTCGGCCCGCTCCGGACGGCTCGGCCTGGAGACGCCGACGGCCCCGGCTCCGGTCGCCCCAGCTCCGCCTGCGACAGCGGGTGCAGCCGAAGGACATGCATCCGTCCTGCCAGCGAGTCCGAGAGCCTCGGGACCAGCAGGACGTTGGACGAGCCCGTGAGGATGAAGCGGCCCGGGGTCCGCCGGCGGTCGATTGCAACCTTCAGCGCCGCGAAAAGCCCGGGCACGCGCTGCACTTCGTCCAGCACGACCCGCTCCGGCAGGTCGGACAGAAAGCCAGCGGGGTCGGCCTCCGCCGTCAGGCGCGCCACGTCGTCGTCAAAGCTCACGTAGGAGTAGCCCAAGGGACCGCCGACGGACCGTGCCAGGGTCGTCTTGCCGCACTGGCGGGGGCCGTGGACCAGCACAGCGGGCGAGTAGGCCAGCGCGTCGGCGAGCGGCTGGGCGGCGTGGCGTGGGTAGAGGTCGGTGTGGGGGGTCATCGGCTGATCGGCCTGAACCTTGGACACGAGGGGTTCGGGTTGTCCCCGGCGGAACTTCGGCTGATCGTAAGGTAATACTTCGGCTAATCGTCTGTTTTGGGACGAACTGGTCACGTGGCGGTCGTGTTTGTGGCTTTATGTAGTTGTCTTTGGGAATCGGCCAATCGTCAGTCGTATATGCGTCGATTCGTCCTGTTTCCGATCGGCCGGGGGACCCAGCCGCTCGACGGCGACCCGCGGTCCGGGCAGCCGCCGACAGCGGAGAGAGCTTATTACTATTAGCTGGGTTAGCTCGCGAGCCGGGCGATCAACTCCGCGACCGTGTCGCATTCGATGATGGCATCCGCCGCCGCGTCCAGCTCGTCGCGTCCGTCCAGGCCGCCGATCACGCCCGACAACTGCACGACCGCGTCCGCACCGAACTTCTGGGCCACTTGGCGCTCCAAGACAGTCCTGGATCCCTCCCGGTGGCCTTCCCGGTGACCTTCCCGGCGGCCCTCGTCCCGCAGCCTTGCCTTCTCTTCTTCGATCTGCGTGTACATGTCTCTTGCCTCCGTCAAGTTGGTGATCTTCGACAGCTCCTCTTCCGAACAGCCCCAACTCCGCGCCGCGCCCACCGCCCACAGCACGAACGCCTGCGCGATCCCAGCGTGCTCGGGACCCGGGTACGCCTCCAACACCTCGTCCAGCACGGCCCGGACCTTCTCCGTGCCACCGTCCCGCTCAAGCTCCCTCAACCAAGTCAGGATGCGCCGCTTCCGCAAGTTTCGCCTGGGCGGCGCGCGCATGTCAAGCACATGATAGGGCAGCCGGGGCGAGAGGTCGCGCAGTTGGGGCAGCGTGGGCGAGATCAAGTCGGCGATGTCGAGGCGGGCGTCCCACGGGTGGGGGCCGTTGTGGACCACGCAGGCGACGACGGGCGGCAGCCGGTAGTCGGCGTCGGACGGCTTCTCGCGGATCAGGTTCTCGTAGACGTCGGTCACGTAGCGGAGGACGCGGGCGGGCATGGAGGGCGAGTTCGTCGTCCCAGTCGCGTGCGAGTAGGCGGCGTGGCGTGGGTAGAGGTCGGCGTGGGTCATCGGCTGCTCGACTCGACCCTGGACGCGACCCGCAAGCCCGGGGCCGTCCCTGACAGCGGGAGAGATCTTGGCTGGGCTAGCTCGCGAGCCGGGCGATCAACTCCGCGACCGTGTCGCATTCGATGATGGCATCCGCCGCCGCGTCCAGCTCGTCGCGTCCGTCCAGGCCGCCGATCACGCCCGACAACTGCACGACCGCGTCCGCACCGAACTTCTGGGCCACTAGGCGCTCCAAGACAGTCCTGGATCCCTCCCGGCGGCCCTCCCGGTGACCCTCGTCCCGCAGCCTTGCCTTCTCTTCTTCGATCTGCGTGTACATGTCTCTTGCCTCCGTCAAGTTGGTGATCTTCGACAGCTCCTCTTCCGAACGGCCCCAACTCCGCGCCGCGCCCACCGCCCACAGCACGAACGCCTGCGCGATCCCAGCGTGCTCGGGACCCGGGTACGCCTCCAACACCTCGTCCAGCACGGCCCGGACCTTCTCCGTGCCACCGTCCCGCTCAAGCTCCCTCAACCAAGTCAGGATGCGCCGCTTCCGCAAGTTTCGCCTGGGCGGCGCGCGCATGTCAAGCACATGGTAAGGCAGCCGGGGCGAGAGGTCGCGCAGCTGGGGCAGCGTGGGCGAGATCAAGTCGGCGATGTCGAGGCGGGCGTCCCACGGGTGGGGGCCGTTGTGGACCACGCAGGCGACGACGGGCGGCAGCCGGTAGTCGGCGTCGGACGGCTTCTCGCGGATCAGGTTCTCGTAGACGTCGGTCACGTAGCGGAGGACACGGACGGGCATGTCGGCCTGTCGGCGATCGAGCTGGGGGCCGACATGCTCGGGGTTGAGCTTGCGCGCCGACTCCAGGGCGAGTTCGTGGTCCCAGTCGCATGCGAGTAGGCGGCGTGGCGTGGGTAGAGGTCGGCGTGGGTCATCGGCTGCTCGGCTCGACCCTGGACGCGACCCGCAAGCCCGGGGCCGTCCCCGACAGCGGGAGAGATCTTGGCTGGGCTAGCTCGCGAGCCGGGCGATCAACTCCGCGACCGTGTCGCATTCGATGATGGCATCCGCCGCCGCGTCCAGCTCGTCGCGTCCGTCCAGGCCGCCGATCACGCCCGACAACTGCACGACCGCGTCCGCACCGAACTTCTGGGCCACTAGGCGCTCCAAGACAGTCCTGGATCCCTCCCGGTGGCCTTCCCGGTGACCTTCCCGGCGGCCCTCGTCCCGCAGCCTTGCCTTCTCTTCTTCGATCTGCGTGTACATGTCTCTTGCCTCCGTCAAGTTGGTGATCTTCGACAGCTCCTCTTCCGAACGGCCCCAACTCCGCGCCGCGCCCACCGCCCACAGCACGAACGCCTGCGCGATCCCAGCGTGCTCGGGACCCGGGTACGCCTCCAACACCTCGTCCAGCACGGCCCGGACCTTCTCCGTGCCACCGTCCCGCTCAAGCTCCCTCAACCAAGTCAGGATGCGCCGCTTCCGCAAGTTTCGCCTGGGCGGCGCGCGCATGTCAAGCACATGGTAAGGCAGCCGGGGCGAGAGGTCGCGCAGCTGGGGCAGCGTGGGCGAGATCAAGTCGGCGATGTCGAGGCGGGCGTCCCACGGGTGGGGGCCGTTGTGGACCACGCAGGCGACGACGGGCGGCAGCCGGTAGTCGGCGTCGGACGGCTTCTCGCGGATCAGGTTCTCGTAGACGTCGGTCACGTAGCGGAGGACACGGGCGGGCATGTCGGCCTGTCGGCGATCGAGCTGGGGGCCGACATGCTCGGGGTTGAGCTTGCGCGCCGACTCCAGGGCGAGTTCGTGGTCCCAGTCGCATGCGAGTAGGCGGCGTGGCGTGGGTAGAGGTCGGCGTGGGTCATCGGCTGCTCGGCTCGACCCTGGACGCGACCCGCAAGCCCGGGGCCGTCCCCGACAGCGGGAGAGATCTTGGCTGGGCTAGCTCGCGAGCCGGGCGATCAACTCCGCGACCGTGTCGCATTCGATGATGGCATCCGCCGCCGCGTCCAGCTCGTCGCGTCCGTCCAGGCCGCCGATCACGCCCGACAACTGCACGACCGCGTCCGCACCGAACTTCTGGGCCACTAGGCGCTCCAAGACAGTCCTGGATCCCTCCCGGTGGCCTTCCCGGTGACCTTCCCGGCGGCCCTCGTCCCGCAGCCTTGCCTTCTCTTCTTCGATCTGCGTGTACATGTCTCTTGCCTCCGTCAAGTTGGTGATCTTCGACAGCTCCTCTTCCGAACGGCCCCAACTCCGCGCCGCGCCCACCGCCCACAGCACGAACGCCTGCGCGATCCCAGCGTGCTCGGGACCCGGGTACGCCTCCAACACCTCGTCCAGCACGGCCCGGACCTTCTCCGTGCCACCGTCCCGCTCAAGCTCCCTCAACCAAGTCAGGATGCGCCGCTTCCGCAAGTTTCGCCTGGGCGGCGCGCGCATGTCAAGCACATGGTAAGGCAGCCGGGGCGAGAGGTCGCGCAGCTGGGGCAGCGTGGGCGAGATCAAGTCGGCGATGTCGAGGCGGGCGTCCCACGGGTGGGGGCCGTTGTGGACCACGCAGGCGACGACGGGCGGCAGCCGGTAGTCGGCGTCGGACGGCTTCTCGCGGATCAGGTTCTCGTAGACGTCGGTCACGTAGCGGAGGACACGGGCGGGCATGGAGCGGTCGACCCGGGACTGGAACTCGAGGAGCAGGACCAAGAATCCGGGCCGGTGTCGGAAGTCGACGCGCCAGAGCATGTCGGCCTGTCGGCGATCGAGCTGGGGGCCGACGTGCTCGGGGTTGAGCTTGCGCGCCGACTCCAGGGCGAGTTCGTCGTCCCAGTCGCATGCGAGGTAGTCTTCAAAGAGTTCGACGATGGTGGGGGCATGGGAGAAGAAGAACTTGTAGACCTCGTCGTGCTTGCGACGGGGGAGGCAGAGCAGGTCAACGTGGGAGTCGGGCAACGGGAGGCCTCCTGTAGGGCGCGGTGGGGTTGCGGAGGCCCTTGGGGGGCGCTCCGAGCCCGGGGGAATGGCCGGGCCGGAAGAAGTATGCATCCGGAGAATGGGCGTTTGGATAGCTGGATCGGCCTTTCTTCGCGAACCGATAAGCCATATCATTGAGTGATTTTACTCAATGGACTTCCCTTGCAACCGAATCTCCACTACCTTCCTGCCATGAACACCTTCGAGAGACGCCACGTCGCGGAAGTGCTCGACCTGCTGGACATGGGCGAGTCGGCCCCGATCGTGGCCGTCGTCGGCCCCCGGCAGACCGGCAAGACCACGATCGTGCGCCACGCCCTGCGAACCCTGCGACGAGGGCGCATCTCCGGCTGGCACATCGCGGTCGACGACCCCGACGCCGACGAACCGGCCCCATGGCCCAGCGGTCGGGGAAGGCGCGACGCGGAGTGGCTGGTCAGCGTCTGGCGGGCCGCCCGAGAGGAGGCGCGATTGAACGAGCGGGGGTTCGTCCTGGCGCTCGACGAAGTGCAGCACGTGAAGGACTGGTCGCGAGTGGTGAAGGGACTGTGGGACCGGGACCGGGAGGAGGGCCGTCGGCTGCGCGTGATCGTGCTGGGCTCCGCTCCGTGGGACATGCTCACTGGAATCGGCGAGAGCCTGGTGGGCCGCTTCATGCCGGTGCACGTCCGGCAGTGGTCGCTGCGGGAGATGGCCGCCTTCGACTACTCCATGGACGACTACCTGTACTTCGGCGGCTACCCGCGCGCGGCTCGATGGAGGCGGAACTGGGTCGACTGGTGCCGGTACATCGTGGAGTCGATCGTCAAGCCGACGATCGGCAAGGACATCCTCTCGCTCACGAGAGTCGACAAGCCTGCCTTGCTGCAACAGCTGATGGAGCTGATTCCCCGCTACTCGGGTCAGATTCTTTCCTACAACAAGATGCTCGGCCCGCTGCAGGACGCCGGCAACACGACGACTCTGGCCCACTACCTGGAGCTGCTGGGAAACGCCGGACTGGCAGCGGGGCTGTCCAAGTACCCGCGCGCAGGCGGACGAGGATCAAGCCCCAAGCTGAACGTCCTCGACCCGGCGATCATGACGGCGATGCTGGGGTACGCTCCCGACGAGGCCAAGGCCGACAAGACGCTCTGGGGCAGAGTCGTGGAGAGCGCCGTCGGGGCTCATCTTCACAACACGCTTCCGCCAGCGGCGACGCTGCACTACTGGCGGCACGGCAACCGGGAAGTGGACTTCGTGCTGGCGCGAGGTCCCAGCGTGCTCGGACTCGAAGTGAAGAGCGGTCGGACGCATGGGACATCGAAAGGCCTCCAGGCATTCAAGGAACGTTTCCCGAAGTCCCGGACGCTGCTTGTCGGAGGCGGCGGGGTGCCCCTCGACGAATTCCTGTGGGAGCCAGCGTCCTACTGGCTGGAAGAGGGATGGGTGTGATCGTTCCGCGCACCGTGACGACGGTCGAGCCAGACGCGAGCCCAGGCCGCCGCTCGAAGCTGTCCGACTTCCGGGACGAACGCTTCTACGTGCTGCTGGGGAGCCCCGGAGCGGGGAAGACGACCGCTTTCAAGGCGGAGGCGGGGCACGTTGACGACTCCCTCTACCTGACGGCACGCCAGGTGGTTCGCTCCCACACCCGCCCGAGGTCGGAATGGCGGGAAAAGACCTTGTTCATCGACGGGCTGGACGAGGTGCGGGCGGGGAAACACGACGTGCGCGAGCCTCTCGACTGCATCCTCGACTGCCTGGTCCGATTGGACGGCCCTCGCGCCAGGCTCTCCTGCCGTTCGGCGGCGTGGCTGACCACAAGCGACATCGAAGCCATCAGCTCGGTCCCGGGCTACGAGCGTATGTGGGTGTTGCAGCTTGACCCGCTGACGGCAGGGGATGTGCGGGAGATCCTTGATCATCGCTTGGGGAAGGCCGCCTACGGCTTCTTCGAGGTAGCGCACAGCAGAAGGTTGCACGGCCTTCTCGACAACCCGCTGTCGCTCGAGATGCTGGTGAAGGCGATGGGCAAGGGCAACGAGTGGCCCGAGAGCCGGGTCGAGACCTTTGAGCAGGCGTGCCTCGCACTGGCCACCGAGGTCAACGACGAGCACCGAACTGCTGTCCGCTACGCGACGGTTCAGGAGAAGGGACCACCCGTTCCGCCCCTCCGAGTCCTCGACGCGGCCAGTCGCATAGCGGCTCTGTACCTGCTCGCGGACAAGGACGGGATCGCGTGGGACCGCTCCGACGTAGACGATCCAGACAGCGTGCTGCTGATCAGCGAGACCTCCGACTGCGACCGCCGCTCGACGAGGCAGGCATGGGAATCGGCTCTCTTTGTGCCGCAACGGTCGATGCGTGGCTGGCCCCACGGGCTGCTGGCGCTGAGCGACGACGAGGAACCTTCGATTCCGCAGCCGCCGCCCGGTGCCCACATCCCCATGCACGAGCATGTGGCCGCGTACTTGGCCGCCCGCCACTTGGAGAAGGCCGTCGCGGGAACCGCGGTCCTGCCCCGCGTGTTGAGTCTGCTGACGGCCGGAGGCGGCGTGCCCTCCCCCTTCAGAGGCGTAGCAGCTTGGTTGGCCGCGCTCTGCCCCGACGCCAGGCGGCTTCTGATCGACCTCGATCCGGTGGGCGTAGTGGCCTACGGCGACATCGGCGTCTTCGACGACGACGAGAAGGCGCACGTACTGGACCGACTTTCCGCGCACGCCGGTCCAAGCTCCAATCCTTGGACCCTGCCGTACACCGCGCTGGGCGGCTTGGTGACTCCACGAACCATGAACGACCTGCGGCGCTGCATGAACGGAAACAGCCGCTCCGAGACCGTCCAGCAAGCCATGGCGCTGCTCCTGCGCGGGGTTGCAGCGGCCCCCTTGCGGTGCGGCGACCAAGTCTCGGGCAAGGAGCTGCTGGCGACGGCGCGAGACTCGACGTGGTCCCCGTCGGTGCGCAACGCTGCTCTTGCCACCGCGATCGAGCTTCCCGACAACTCAGAGGAGGTCGCGATGAGGCTGCAGCTTCTGAAGGACATAAACGCGGGCAAGGTGGACGACCCCGGGGGCGACCTCCGAGCGTACCTGTTCCGCGACCTGTATCCGGGCCAACTTCCGCCGAAGGAGGCGTGGGACTACCTGCCGATCCCCGTCAATTCGATTATCGGAGCCCAGCTCTCTCAGTCGTCGCCCAGGCACTGTGGCCAGCTGCTCAACTCCCTGCACGCCCGGGTGACTCAACTCGACTACATGTGGGACATCTCCCTGGAAGACCTGGCCTGGGAGCTGCTGGAGCGGGCGATCGAAACAGATGGCGGGAGCGTTCAAGTCGAAAAGTTGTACAACTGGATCGAACTCGCCGCCTTCAACTGGGGAGCCGGCATGTGGAGCCACAGGCCGCCCGACAACGAAATCCATGCGCGGTTTGGCGGCATGGACCCGGTGCACACGGTCCAACAGTGGCTGGCCAATCATCCAACAGTTCAGAAGGAACTACTCGTCACCTTCCTTCATCGGCATGCACATAAACAAAAGATAGACCTTGCCTCCCAGGCGATGGAGTTTCGGCAGACCGTCTTCGGCGCCGGCCAGCCGGACGACTTCCATGAGTGGTGCTTCCAGCGGGCATCGGCGATGTCGGCGGAGTTCGAGAACCCCGCCCGATGGCTGGTCACATGTGCCGTCGAGCCCCGTCGCCGCTCGAGGTCGGCGGACGAGTGGTTGCCGACTGCGCTTCGGCGGGTGGACGACGACCCGGTCCTTGTCGATCAGCTCAGGGCACTTGCCGAGCACGATAGGGAGAGGCGACGCAGGGAGATGCAGTACCGCACTCGACGGCCGAAGAGGAAGGCGACTCTGGCCAGCCATGTCCTGGAGCACCGGGACGCGCTGCTGAAGGGCGCAGGCCCCGAAGAACTTCTTGTCGAGCTTGGCCGGGCCTACTTCGGCGACTTCGGCGAAGACCCCGTCGACGGCGCGGGCCGGTTGCGCGCCAAGCTGGCATCGGACGACAACGCCATCGACGTTGCGCTGAATGCGCTCGCGCGCGTGCCCACCGGCGGGGCCGGCCCCGACATCCCAGAGATCATGAAGCTCGACGGCGAGCGACGGTTCGCCGTTTGGGCGCTGCCGTTTCTGGCAGGCTTGGACGTCATGGCGCGCAGAGGGGCGGATGTTCCCGGGATCCTGGGCGAAGGTCTCGAACGGGCGGCTTGGTGCTACCTTGCCACGCCGCTGAACGACCCAGAGATGCCCGGGTGGTTTGCCGATCTGCTGGAGTCGCATGCGGAGATGGTCGCCACGGTCTTTGTGAAGCTCCACCGCAATCGCATCCGATCCAAGCAAGACGACAGCGCCCTGCTGCCGACGGACGAACGCTACCGTCATGTGGCGCGGCTCGCGCTGCCCGATCTGCTCAAAGCGTTTCCGGCCAAGGGATACGGCACTCAGCTGCTGCTTCTTCGACAGGTACTGGTTGCGGCGATCCTCCATGTGCCCGAGGAGGTGGCGCCGCGTGTTCGGGACAGGATGACCGTTCGCAAGATGAACGGAGCCCAGCGCATCACTTGGCTGGGCGCGGGCGTCGCAGTCGCGCCCAGCGAATTCGTTTCCGACGCCGTCGCCTTCGTCGAGAAGGGCAGACCCGCTCGTGGCAAGCACCTGGTGGACGTTCTGCACGCCGTCTGGGAGGCGCAGGAGGCGTACGACGGCGGACCTCTGTTCGACGCCGCCACGGAGCCCGCGGCCGTCGCCTCGCTTGTGAGCACCCTGGGCCGGAGGCACCGCCCCTTCTGGTCTGGAGTCGAGGGCGGGATTGGAGGATACACTGTGCTGGACAATGCCAGCACCTTGGTCGAACACATGATCCTCGGATGCCTTGCCGACAACCCTACTCCCGCTGCTAGCCTTGAGCTGGACCGCCTGTCCAAAGACAGCGGCCTCAAGGAGTGGCACAACACGCTCAGGGAAGGCCTGGAGCGACAGCTGGAGCTGCGCTACAGCACGGAGCACAGCATTCCGACCGTCGAAGAAGTCGAATACGTGCTCCGCGACGGACCGCCCGCAAGCGCCGCCGACCTCACGGCCCTGGTCGTGGACCGGCTGGAGCGCCTGGCAAGGGATATCCGTGATTCGAGCACGGACGACTGGCAGCAGTACTGGAACGAAGACAAGGGCAGGAAGAACGAGCGGCGCCCGCCGTGGCCGAAGGACGAGAACTCATGCCGAAACGCTCTGCTGTCGGCCCTCCGCCGGCGTCTGCCGAGCGGCGTGGACGCCCGTCGTGAGGCCAGCTACGCGGAGGAGGCGCGTGCAGACATCCGGGTGTGCTTCGGCTCCCATGCGATCCCGATCGAGATCAAGAAGAGCAGCCATCGGGAGCTGTGGAGCGCGATGCGGAAGCAGTTGATGGCAAAGTACACGCGCGATCCCGAATCGGCGGGACACGGCGTGTACGTGGTCCTCTGGTTTGGCTCGGGCGGCCCCGAGCCGGCCAAGACCCCGCCGACCGGATCGCGCCCCAAGAGCCCCGACGAGCTGGCGCGCCGCCTGAAGGAAGACCTTTCGGAAGCCGAGCGGCTTCAGATCAAGATCGTCGTGGTCGACGTGAGCCGTCCTGCGACCGTCGTCGCTGGCGGGGGCCGTTCAGCGCGGCGCCGATGAAGGTGTAGCGCACGCCGAGCTGGTAGGCGACCAAGAGCACGGCGGTGGCTGCCCCGCAGATCAGCAGGTAGGCCGCGTGGGGCGCCAACTCCCAATCGGTCGCAAGGATCTGTCCTCCGATGATCAGGGGAAGGTGCCACAGATAAATCCAGTAGGAGGCGTCCGACATGTAGCGTATCCAATAGCGCTCGCGTCCCGCGATCCAGTGGAACAACCCCATCATGCCGAAGCTTGCGAGCCAAGCGAACGACACTTGGATCGCGGCCGACGCGATCTGGAACCAGCCGGCGTCGACGTGCGCGCTCAGCGCGGCGATCTGGTCGGGATATGCAAAAGCCACGCCGGGAACGAACAAGAGGAGCGCGACCGGCAGCACCGCGGCCCACCACCGGCGCACTGTCGTGCCGCGTTCGTGGAAGACGGCGCCGAAGAGGAAGAACAAGGAGTAGTAGAGGAGCGCGTCGGGGATCGGCAGGAATCCCGAGGGGACGTCGACGCCGAAGGTCTCTCTCATGGTGTACTGGGGAACCGCGACCGCCGGGACGAGCAGCCACCAGAGACGGCTCCGGAACCGCGCGCCCATCCGCACCAAGACCAGGAAGGCTGCCGCCATCGGCAACAGGTACAAGAGAAACCACAGGTGATAGAGGTCCCGCGACCAGGCGGTCGCCCACCCGACGAAGCCGGAGTGGCCGTCGGGGTAGAAGAGGGCCACGGTCGGAACCACCGTGAACATGCCCGCGACCAAGGGCACGACGATGCGGTTCAGCCGGTGCACGGCCAGCGCGCGCGACCCCCGCCTGCGCCACAGCATGGCCGTGAAGAAGCCACTGAGCATGAAGAAGAGGGGCATCCTGAAGCCGTGAATCAGCAGCAGCAGGTACGAGTACGGGTTGGCCACCGGCGGCGTGTCGTGGGCGTACGGGTGGAAGACAGGCCAAGCCGGCACGTCGTTGTCGGGCTTCGGGTCGGGCAAGAGGAACAGGGCGGCGTGGAGGAGGACGCCGAGCATCATGGCGAAGGCCCGCAGGGCGTCCAGATCGTGAAAGCGCTTCGGCCCGGCTCGGTCTACCATTGCGTGGCGCGGTCGGCGTCCAGGGCGTCCGGCAATCTGTAGGGGATGCCCGCTTGCTCGAACAGAGAACGTTCGAGAAGCGTGATGAAGTTTCTGCTGCGTCGGCGAGCCAGGCCGCCGGGAAGCAAGCGGCTCAGCAAGGCCGCCGAGCGGTGCTGCCACTTCAGCAGGAAGAGAACGCCCGTGGTCCGCAACGGCGGGAAGCGGAGCTGGTCGGCAAGATCGTCGCCGACGAGCGCGCGGGAGACGCGGTACACGAACTTCGCCATCGCTTGCCGCTTCTTCGGCTCGGTGGCGCCGGTGATCAGCGGCGCCGAGTTGATCAGGGCGTTGGCCATGAGAACGGCTTCTTCGTCGGGCTCCGGTTCGCAGCAGAAGCCGATGCGACAGAGCTCGAGCCCCTCCTCGAAGTCGCGAAAGAGGATCGTCTCGGGCACGCCGAACAGCCACGCCACGTAGCGCCATATCTGCACGAAGCTCTCGCCTTCCTCTTGGCTGATTCGGGCGCCGACCCGGCGAACCTGCTCCACGAGCAACGACGAGAAGGCCGCGGACGCGAACGCCATGTGGGCGGCGCTGATGGGGGCGCCGTCGCGATCTTCGTCCCATTCGCCCGGCTGGCGCAGGAGCCGCCGGATCTGCGCGTGCACGAGGCGAATGCGAACGGAGAGCTTCCAGCCGTCGCCGCTCCGCTCCAGTCCGCCCGGCAGGCAAATCTCGATCAGGTGGCGGTTGTTCTGCTGAAGGCGCCGAACGCCGTACTCGGTGAGCCTGCCGGTCCTGAAGAAGGACTTGCTGATCAATGTGGAGAAGCCGCTGACGAGCACGCCCGTGACGTGCACGGCGATGAACAAGTCCGAGTACTGGTGGTACGCGCGCATCCCCGGCACCAAGGCTTGCAGGTCCACCCACGGCGGCGGCGCCGACACTTTGGCGAAGAACTCCTGCACCGCGGGCGGGGCGGCGGAGAGCACGTCGTCGCGCTGCTCCATTGCTGCGGCGATCACCCGGTGCGCCTCTTGCTGGCCGTAGGGAGCGAGGGCCTCCACGGCGGCGTCCGCCAAGGGGTCGTCGACGAACGTGTGGCAGATGTAGTTGTCGGCCAGACGGCTGTTCAGAACGCGGGCCTTGTCGTATCCGGGCGCGTAGGCCGCAGGTGCGCGCATTGTCACAGCGGATAACCCAGGATCGCCTGCCCGGGACGGCAGGCTTGGGCCAGCTCCGCCTGTTCCGCCAGGTCCAGGTCGTCGAACTTGGAAACTGTGGGCCGGGGAATCGCGGACGCCGCGCGCACCCACTCGTCGTCCTCCAGCTCCGGGGCCACGAAGCGGATCAGGCGGCGCATCTGCGCCTCCGGCTCGGCCTGCACGTCCTCCATCTTCACGTTCAGAAGCGCGTCGGGGGGCAAGTCCGCCAGCACCCAGCGGCTGCGCTCGACCATCGCGCTCCAAAAGCGGCCGAAGTCGCCGAGCGTCAACTTGCCGTAGGGCAAGCGCTTGGGCGGGAGGAGCGTGCCGCCGAGCCACTCGATCCAGGGACTGACGCGGTTCCACTGCCGGCTCGTCGCGATCGAGCGCGCGGCGTCGATGCCCACCGACCGGACTGCGCGAGTCGTGGCCACCAAGGTGGAGAAGACGTAGTGGTTGCGCATCGAGAGAGCCGTGTCCCGACCGTCCCGGTAGATGTGGACGATGCGGGCGTCCGGGTAGTCGCGCCTGAGCCGCGACGCCAGCAGCAGAGATGCGCCGGACCGCTCCACCCACACGTCTCGCTCGAACCGTCGGCACAGCCATTCGAAGAGTTCGCGGAAGTGCCTGCTGGGGCGTCGCCGAGGCCATGTCGGCACAACCTGCGCCAACTCGTCGAAGAGGGCGTCGCACTCGTTCGTGAGGTGAGGCAGCGTGGTGCACGCCAGCGGAGGGACGTCGGCGCGCGTGTAGCGCGCATCAGGCGAGTCGAAAGGATACAGCACTTCCTTGTAGCCGGCCTGCAGACCCTCGTGCAGCCACTTCGACTGGCGGCTGAACGCCCGCCAGATGTGCGCACCGCTGCACCGGCGTCGACGGAACGGTCCCTGGCCCACGGTCGTGAAGGTCTCGGACAAGCTGAGCACGCGCGGGTGAGCGTTCAGGACCTCGGAGAGCATGGTGGAGCCGCATCGTCCCGTGCTCAGCACCAACACGGGAGGCAGGGCGGTTCTGGTCATGAAGGACCGGGAGCGTTCTCCAGCGAAATCGGGGGTAGGGGTTGCGATGTGCAAGATCGTCGGCCGTGCACGGTCGCGCAACCCGATCGAGATGCCGTCACTCGGATTCGTGGAGGTCCCCGGCCGCCGGCCAGCCTTGGGCGCCCACGAGAGGCACGAAGCGGACGCGGCCCAGCGTCTCCTGCACGAAGACGGCGCCCGGTCCGCGTCGCACCCGCACCAGGCTCTGCTCCTCGAGGCGCTCGCCCACGGGGGCGACCAGCCGCCCGCGGGGACCCAGCTGGTTGCGCAGGGCCCTGGGCACCGCCGGCCCGCCTGCCGACACGACCACCGCGTTGTAGGGGGCGTGCTCCGGCCAGCCCTCGGTGCCGTCGCCGTGACGGACCCTCACGTTGTGCGCGCCCAGAGCCGACAGCCGCTCCCGCGCTTCCGCCGCCAGCGAGGCGTGGCGCTCGACGGTGAACACGTCGCCCGCCAAGCGCCCCAGCACCGCCGCCGCGTAGCCGCATCCCGTCCCCACCTCCAGCACCCTGTCGTCCTCCGACAACTCCAGGGCCTCGGCCATCCACGCGACCACGTAGGGCTGGGAGACGGTCTGCCCGTTCGGGATCGGGAGCGGTCCGTCGCCGTAGGCCCAGCGTGCCAACTCCGGCGCGACGAACCGCTCCCGCGGCACGGTTGCCATCGCTTCCAGCACTCTCGGGTCCGCCACGCCGCGACGGGCGATCTGGCGACGGACCATCCGCCGACGCTCGGCAGAGTAGTCCGGCGCCGGCGTCGGAGAGCCCGGTCCCGTCTTCAACGATCGCGGCTGGACGCCCCCGGTGCGGCTCCCGCCCGCGTCGGACCGACTTCGGCTTCCGGCGGGGGCTGCCAGAAGTCGATCCCGCCGGACTGGTGCTCCAGCTCGACCGTCTCGACGACCTCCAGCGTCTCCAGGTCGATCACGTCCAGGGTTCCCCGAACGGAGCCCACCGATTCGTTGGAGACGAAGGCCCAGCGTCCGTCGGGACTGGCCACGACGCCGTGGGTGACCGGGCGGGACGTTCCGGCCCGCCCCAAGAGCGCCCCGCTTTCCAGATCGTAGACGGCGACCCCCTGCTCGCCCTTCAAGGTGGCCAGCAGCCGCTTCCCGTCCGCCGTGACCTCCAGGTTGTACGGCGCCTTTCCGGTGGCGAAGCGCCGAGTCACCGCCCAGCGCTCCACGTCCACTTCCAGCACTTCGTCGAGCTTGTTGCACGCCGCGTAGACGAATCGGTTCGCGCCCGTCCCTTGTCCAGGCTCGGCCCATGTGGGACTGCAGACGGCGCCTGGGGAAGCGGCGTCCGGCTCGTGGGCCGCGTGGGCCCGGCTCGGCTCGGCTGCGGGCGCCACGCTGAGCCGTCGGCTGACGCCGAACTCCGCCAAGTCGATCTCCACCAGCTCGTCGGAGTGCATGCACACCGAGTAGTGCTTGGCGCCGTCGGCGCTGACCCGGCTGCCGTGGGGCATCAGGCAGGTCTCCACGCGCGCGACTTCCATCATCTCGGGGGTGTAGACGACGGACACGTCGGACGGGATCATGTCGCCATGAAGGTTGAAGTTGGACACCAGCAGGAACTCCCCGCCGGGGGTCGCGCCCATCGTCGCCGGGAAGAGGCCCAGACGCGCGCGGGCGACCAGCGTGTCGGGTCCGGCGTGGAACTGCCACACGTAGCCGTAGGGCGTGCCGTGGGCGATCGTCACGTACCAGAACCTGCCGTCGGGCGAGACCGTGATCCCGTGCGCGCCGTCGTTGTCGCCGGGCATGATCCCCACTGGGATCTCCTTCTCGACCACCGCGCCTTGGCCCGGCGTGAAGGCCACCCGACTCACGACGTCGGAGGACTCGTTGGCCACGTAGACGCGGTAGGCGGGCGACTGGACGCTCGAGCTCTCGGCGGGACGGGAGCGGACGGAGGGCGACTGGTGGACGGCGACGGACGCGTCCAGCCCGACGGCCCCCGGCGACGGCGAAGAGGTCAGGAGGAGGGCGGCCGCCGAACTCCAGCAGAGCAACCCCCTTCTCACGAGACGCGCGCCTTGGACTTCGGCTCCAGCCGCAAGACCCAGAGTCCCGAGTTCAGGTCGGACACGAAGACGAGGCCCTTGAACGGCTGGGGCCCCCACGCCATCGGCGAGTTGGGCACGTGGCCGTCCGGCGTCCCCGTCGGAAACCATGCGATCTCGCGGCCTTGGCGGTAGAGGTCGCCGCGAAGCTCCCCGGATACGTCCACGACCCGGAGGCCCGCCTGATAGTAGGCCACGTACATCTTGTCGTCCTCGATCCACAGGTTGTGGGCGCCCGCTTCGGGCACCTCGTAGCGAGCGACCTCGCGCAGCTTCGCCGGGTCTTCCATGTCCAGCACGTGGACGAACCCTCGGGAGCCGTCCCCCGGATGGCCGTTGCGGGAGATGCACTCCTCGCATCCAAAGATCTCGTCGCCCACAAAGAGGTAGCTGCGCCCCTCGGCGTTGGTGTAGGGGAAGGCGACGTGCGTGTTCCCTTCGGGGTACGCGAAGCTGCTCACCTCCACCGGCTTCGTCGGGGTCCCGCCCCAGCGGCCGTCTCCCACGTCCAGGACGTACACGCCGTCGTGCCAGTAGGAGACGTAGGCCATGCCGTTCAGGACCCATATGTCGTGCAGGTACTTGCCGGGCGAGTCGATCCCCCAGCGGCCCACTTCCTTCGGGTCGCGGGGGTCCGCCACGTCGAGCACGTGGACTTCCTTGGTGCCGTTGTGGATTGCGTAGAGGACGGCGCCGTGGAAGAAGACGTTGTGGACGCCGCCCGTCAGCTCTTTCGTGTAGGTGCTTGCGACTTGGGGATGGGCGGGATCGGCAAGGTCCAGCAGCACGATCCCGTTCTTGCGGTCCGAGGCCCCCTCCCGCGTGATCGCCGCCACCGTCGCAGCGGCGTTGACCTTTACGTCGTTGACGACTCGAGCGTCCACCTCCACGAAGTCGGTGAGCACCGGGTTCGAAGGGTTGGTCACGTCCCAGGCGAGCATCCGTTGCCCGCCGGAGTGAGTTCCCGTGTACACGTAGTCGCGTCCGTCGGCGCCCTCGAACGCCCACAGGTCCGACGTGGGACGATCCGCCACCAGACCTCGGCCTGCGACGACGACTTCGTGCTCGACCTCCCGCTTCACGACCTCCACCAGGGCTTGGCCCGACCCTCTTCCCGCCGTGGCCGTCACCCGGTAGAGACCGGGCCGCTCCGCCACGAACGCCCCGTCGGGGTAGATCGACGCTCCCATGGCTGTCCGGACCTCGAGGGACGACACCGAAAACGCCAGCGGCGCGCCTTCGACGGGCCGGCCGTCGGCGGCGCGCGCCACGGCCGCGAAGTGGACCACGTCGCCCGTCCTGGCCCGGGAGCGTCCTTCCACGTCGACCGAGACCACCGGGTTTTCTTCGACGGTCACGTCCAGCGCGCCCTCGACTCCCTCCGCCGTCGCGGTGATCGTCGCCGTGCCGGCGCGAACCGCCCGGAGGAAGCCGCGCTCGTCCACGGTGGCCAGCCGGCGCCTGTTGCTGCTCCACGCGACTTCGGCAGATGTGCGCGGGGAACCGTCCTCGGCGTAGGCCCGCGCCTGGAGCCGCACCATCGTCCCCACGAGCAGGCGAACGCCGGGGCTTTCGATCTCGACCGCGGCCACCGGCGGCCCGGCCACGACCACGGGCGCCGTGAAGGTGCGAATCTCCGGCGGTCCGGTGCCGCTGGCCGGAGGGACCCGGATCGCCATGCGGAGCTCGGCTTCGCCCTCGGAGACTCCCTTCAGGTGACCGTCCGCCAGGACTGCGTGGCGCGACTCCACCGAAGCGAGGATGCGGACCCCGCGCACTGGGGCGTCCATCAAGTCGTAGGCCGTCAGCTCGACGTCCTCGTCCATCGAGAGCGAGTCGCCCACCTGCATCCGGATCGTCTCGGGCTCAGCGCGGACGTCGGCCACCCGAGCTCCTATGCGCACCGCCGCCGGGTACTCGCGGGCGGCGGGGGCCGGGGCGGGCAAGGACGCGGCTTCCGCCTGGGCGTCGGCGGTGGCGTCGGGCTGGGCCGCGGCGGCGTCGGGCTGGGCCGCGGCGTCGGCGTCGGGCTGGGTCGTGGCGTCCGGGCTGGGCGCGCCCTCCGGCTGCTCCTCCGGCTGGGCGGAAGGCTCCGTCTGCGGGGGCGGCGGGGGCGAGGATCCGATGGTAGCCCGGGATGCGCCACCAGCTCCGCAACCCGCCGCCAGCACGAAGGCTGCGGCGGCTGCAACTGCTGCTCTGATCATGCGGCTTTCTCCGTGTTCGCAGGTTTTCGCCGGCGGGCGACGAACCGGCAGGGTTCCGGCCCGAGCCCGCACGCGAATGTCGTACCCGCGACGGGGGGCTGGGTTCCCGCGGGCCGCTGGGTCCGACCGACGGGGGTCTGGGGTTCCCGCGGGCCGCTGGGGTCCGACCGACAGGGTCCGGGGTTCCCTGCGGGCCGCTGGGGTCCGGGGTTCCCGCGGGCCGCTGGGGTCCGACCGACGGGGTCCGGGGTTCCCTGCAGGCCGCTGGGGTCCGACCGACGGGGGTCCGGGGTTCCCGCGGGCCGCTGGAGTCCGACCGACGGGGGGTCCGGGGTTCTCCACGGTCGTGGCGCAACCTACAGGGCGGGAATAGCTTGTCAAACGTGTCGTTGACCGACTTTTCCGAACAGGTGTACGCCTGCGTCCGGCGCATCCCCAGGGGCCGGATCGTCAACTACGGCGCCGTGGCGGCGCTTGTGGGCAGGCCCCGAGCCGCGCGCGGCGTGGGATACGCCCTCAGCCACCTGCCGGTCGACACCGACGTTCCCTGGTGGCGAGTCGTGAATCGACGGGGCGCCGTCTCCACGTCGAGCATCGCCGGGGTCGCCCAGCGGCAGCGGGCGCTTCTGGAACACGAGGGCGTGGCGTTCGACGAGAAGGGAGAGGCCTCTTGGGAGCGTTTCGGGTGGGACCCTTGGGCGTGACGCGTAGATGGCGGATGGGCGTGACGCGTCGGTGGCGAAGCGCGACGCCTCTCTCGGCGACGGCCCTCGTGGCGGCGCTTTCGGCGGGATGCGGCGGCGACGCCGGGTTCTGGGACGCGTACGCCGAGATCGTCGCCGAAGAGGACGCCCGAGGACTCCACGGAGTGGCCCGGATCCAAGATCACCTCGGCGCGGCGGACCCCGCCGTGCGGGCCGTGGCGGTCCGGGCGCTGGGCCGGCTCGAGGACCCGGGTCGGCTGGACGCGCTGGGGGCGTTCTTGGAGGACCCGGATCCCGGCGTGCGGGCTGCGGCCGCGGCGGCGACGGCCCAGTCGGTGTTCGGAGCCGATCCGGGAGCGGCGCTGGCGCTGCTCGCGGACCGGGTCGGCGAGGAGTCGGACGCCGCGGCGCTGGGAGCGCTCGCCGCGAGCCTGGGTCGATTGGGCGTGCGGGGCGACGAGCAGCGTCGGGGAGCGGCCGCCGCGCTGGCCTTCGCGGCCGAGCGCCTCCTGCCCGATGGAGCGAGCGACCCCGGGCCGGCCGCTTCGGAACGACCGGGCTTGGCCGACTACGAGCTGGCGGGTCGGCTTGGATTGGCCAGGGGAATCGAGGCGTTCGCGCGAGGCGGACACGGGCTCGGCCGGCAAGCCGGGACGGCGGGCCGTACCCTGGCGGCGGCGGTCCGCCTGCTGGTCGAGACCCGCGACCCGATCTTGGAAGAGCGGGCGGCGCGCACGCGCCGGCTGGCCGTCGCGGCCCTGGTTCACGACGAGCGGATGCGTGGAGAGGACGCTCTGCGCTTCCTCGCGGACCCGGATCCCGGGGTGCGCCGAGTGGTGGTGGCGGGGGCGGGAGCAGCGACGCCCACGCCAGGCGCCGGCGGCGGCGAAGAGGCGGGCGCGGCCGGCTTCACGGCGGCGATCCGCACCGGTCTGGCCGATCTCCACATGTCGGTTCGAGTGGAAGCGCTGCGGGCCTTCGACCGGCAGCTGCGCAGAAGCACCGGGTGCGCGCCCCTGCTTCGGGCGTTCGCCGACCCGGCCCCCCATGCGTCGATCGTCGCGATCGCGCTGGCCGCCCGTCCGTGCCCCGACGCCGACGCCCAGCGCGAGGCGCTCCGCCGGGTCGTCCAGGAAGTGGAGCGCCCCGGCAGCGACTGGAGGCGCCCCGCAAGGGCGCTTCACTCGCTGGCGACGGTGGCGCCCGCGGAAGCGGCGCCGTTTCTTCCCCGCTTCTCGAGCCACTGGTCGCCCTTCGCAAGGGCCTGGGCGGCGCGGACCGCAGCGCTGACGGGCGACGCGGACGCGCTCCGCGCCTTGGCAAGCGACCCGGACCCCAACGCGCGCACCGCCGCGCTGAACGGGCTCGGCGCCGTCGCCGGGGCGGACGCCCGGGACGTCTACGCGGCCCAGCTCGACGACGACGACCCCCTCCTCGTGATGACCGCCGTCCGGATGCTGCGAGAGCACGCGCCCGACGCGCTTCCCCTGCCGGAGCTGCTCGACGCCCTGGCGCGCTTCACCGCCACCGGCCGCGAGACCGCGCGGGACGCGCGCATGGCGCTGCTCGAGGCGGTGGGCGCGGCGGGCGCCTACGAACGGGCCGATCTGGTCCCCTACTTGGCGGATTTCGACCCATTGCTGGCGGCTCGCGCCGCCGCCCTGGCCGAGGCGGCGACGGGTCCGACCGCCAACAGACCGGAAGCCGGGCAAGCGGACGCCGCGGACGCCTCCGCCGAGCGCATCCGCCCACCATTGACTCCCGCTCCGACGCTCGCCGCGGGCCGGCTCCGCGAGCTCGAGCGCTCCGTCGTCGTGCTCCGCATGGCGGGGCTGGGCGAGATCGCGATCGCCCTCCTCCCCCGCTCGGCGGCGACCAACGCGGACCGCTTCGCTCGACTGGCGGACGCGGGCTACTTCGACGGCCTCGTCTTCCACCGGATCGAGCCCAACTTCGTCGTCCAAGGGGGAAGCCCCCACGCCAACGAGTACGCGGGCGACGGCCCCTACAGCCGGGACGAGATCAGCAGCCGGCCCCACTGGCGGGGCGCCGTGGGGCTCTCGACCCGAGGCAGGGACACCGGCGACGCGCAGATCTTCGTCAACTTGGTCGACAACGTCAGACTGGACTTCAACTACACGATCTTCGGCGAGGTCGTGGAGGGCATGGACGTGGTCGACCAAATGCTGGAGGGCGCGTTGATCGAAGAGGCGCGGGTGGAGATACGGTGACCAGAGCGACTCCGCACCGCGCCCTCGATCTCGCCACGCTGGCAGCACTGGCCGCCCTGGCCGCGGCAGCCTTCGCGGCGACGCCGACGCCGACTTCGGCCGCCCGGACTCCCGGCGGCGCGAACGGCCCGGCAGCCCAGCCCGCCGTGCCGCCCCAAGAGGCCCAACCGCCCTTCGACCTGGCCACCCTCTTCGCCCACTTTCCCGGCGGCGGCCATCTCCTGCGGGACGAGAACCGGGACGGCGTCCCCGACCGCCTCGGCGCCGCCTTCTTGTTGCCCGCCGACCCGACCGCCGCCGAGCAGGCCGCGGCGGCGGAGATCGCGGCCCGACTGGGCTTCGAGACCATGGCGCTCGATCTGCCGCTCCCTAGAGGCGCACGCGAAGGAAGAATCCGAGTCGTCGTGGGCCGGCGCGCGTTGGGCGACGCCGGGTATTCGCCGGCCGACTTCGCCGTCGACGAGCCCGCGCCGGGCCAAGGCGCCGTGACCGCCGTGGTCGGCGACGGCGCGCGATGGGTGGTGGTGGCCGGAGGCGACGACGAAGGGCTGCTGCGGGGCGCGCGCCTGCTCGCGGGTTCGCTGCCCCACGCGGGCACCCTTGCCGGGCCCTCGCTCGAGGAGATCGCCGACGAACTCGGCGAGTGGCTGGCGCCCGACGCGACGGTGGACGTCGGCGTCGCCTTCTCCCGGGCGTCGGTCGGCGCGGACGGCGCGGTGCGCCTGGGCGGCGCGCTTCGCCACGCTCCGGGCGCCGAAGAAGCCGCCGACAACGCCTTCGCCCGGCTGCTGGAGCTGGCGGCCGCCCGGGCCGACGGCCCCGCCACCGAGCCCGACTCGCTCGATCTGCGCTTTCGCGACGTGGCTTCGCTCGCCCTCTCCCACGACGGACAGGAAGCGACGCTCCCCACGTTGGCCGACCCGCCGCCTCCGGGACCCGTCCCCGGCCGGCCCGGCGCCGGGGCCAAGGACGCCCTCGACCTCTCGAACGTCTTCACCAGCGATGGACTCCTGGGAGGCGCCGACCTCCCCGACCGAATCGACGCGATGCTCGTCCCCGACGCCGATTCGGATGCGGCGCTGGAGCTGGCGGCCCGCCTGGGCCTCGAGTCCACCGGCCTGACGGTGCCGCTGACGAAGCTTCCTCGCCAAGTCGAGTCGCCCGCCCAGGAGCCCGTGCTGGTGCTGATGGGAACCGGGGGGCCAAGCCCAGGCGCCGACGCCCGGGACGATGCCCCCCAATCCGGGACCTCCGCCGCCGACGCCGCCGTCCATCGGCTGATCGCCCTGCTCGTCGACAGCGGCAGGGTCGCCCTGGACGACGTGCCCCCGGGCCACGGCCTGATCGAACTCGTCCCCGACGCCTTCGGCGGCAAGCCCAGCCTGGTGGTCACGGGTCCGGACCGCTCCGGCGCTGCCCTGGCCGCGCGGCAGCTGGCCGAAGTCTTTCCCCACGTCCACGAACGCGACGAGGGCGCGCCGGTGCTCGACGACGTCGAGTACGAGCTCTGGGCCGCGCTCTCGGGACACTCGCCCGCGGGCCAAGCCGCCATCGGACTCTACAAGCTCGACCAGATCGCGACCAAGGTCGCGGCCGAGGTGGCGGAAGAGGCCCCGGACGCGCCGTCGGCCGGAGCCGCACCTGCACGCGCCTCGGTCCCGTCCGCTTCGTCCCGGCCCCTGGCGTCGGCCCACGTCCTCGTGTCCCTGGAGAAGCCGGACGACGGATACGCGGCGCTGGTCCGGGAGAGGGCCGCCGCCCTCGACGCCGAGCGGCTGGAGGTGACAATAGACGACCGGGACGTGCAGAACGCCTCGCTCGTCTTCGAGGACCGCTTCGAAGTCCCGTCGGAAGTCGACCGCTTTCGCGCCGTGCTCGAGGACCAGGTTCTTGGTCGGGTCCGCCGAGGCGCGGCGGTCCGCCTGGAGGCGCGGCTGTCGGAGCCGCCCGAAGTGCGTCGCGGGTTGGAGGACGAGATCCTGCGGCGCTTGGTGGAGGCGGGCGCCGACCCCGAGGCCAGCGAGGTGCAGGTGCTGTCGGCGTTCAAGCAGGGCTTCTCTTGGCTTCGCGAGTCGGTCGGTCCCCGGCTAGTGGACAAGGAGACGGCCGAGGTCGTGATCGAGTTCCTCAGGAACGAGCCGCCGGAGGAGTGGCCGCAGCAGGCGATCCACACGCCCCTCCGCTGGCTTCACGAGGTCTTCCCCATCGACGAGGCGCTGGGCGCCGACCTGGGACTCGACCCGGAGCGGATCCGCTTCGAGATCGTCGAACCCGACGACCCGACCGCTGCGCCGCCGCCCGTCTACCGCGCCCGCGCCTTCGGGCCCGACGGCCGCCTGCTCCTGGACGAGACCTTCGATCCGGCGTGGGTGCTCCGCCCCTACTTCGACCGCTTCCGGGACTACGAGCAAGTCCGCGTCACCACCGGCTGGATCACCGCCGTCTCCGGGGCCGACACCCTCGCCCACGAGCGCATCGTCACGGACCCCGAGTGGTTCTGGGACCGCTTCCAGTCCCGAACTCTCCCCGCCGTGTACGACCACGTGATGGACCGCCACGACGGGAACCCTCGCGCGGGTCGTCAGGACGTCCCCTACTTCGGCGTCCTCGAAGTCGAATTGGAGCTCAGCGAGCCGGACTACCGCCTGGAGATCGACAACGAGATCGTGTCGCCCATGGACGCGCTCCACGAGGAGGTGTACTTCGGCACGATCGAGTTCTTCCACCAGCTCGGCCGCAACGCCCGGGGGCGGGATCTGACCTATCCGGGACGGATCGTGCCAATCATGCGCTCCAAGGGAGACGGCGGGCCGGGCAATGGCAGGATCCGCTTCACCGGCTTCGCCACGAGCCGTCCCGCGGTCGTGGTCCGCTGGCAGACCCGCGACGGTCGGCGGGGCGAGCGGCACCTCGACATTCCGAAGATCGCCATGGAGCGCCCCAGCCTGAGGCGCGCGGTGGTCGCCCCTGGATCGTCCGACGACGCTCCGGGACCAAAGGCTCCCGTCCTTTCCAGCCTCGAGCTTCGGGTGCGGGTGGACTCGGAGGCGGACCTGCGGGACTCCCTCCTCGTGCTGGCCCGGGGCGAGCAGATCGACGCCCGGATGATCTCGGCGGAGCAGGTCGCCGCGACGCTGGCCAACTTGGCGGCCATGCGGGCTGCCGGCGTCCACGAAGGGGCTCTGGCCTACCAAGGCGTCGGCACGATCGCGGCATGGGCCGAGTGGACGCACGAGCAGGACCCGGAATCCCGCGTCGTCGCCGTGCTCCCGGCCAACGGGACCCCCCTTCGGCGCCCCCTGTGGACCGACCTGCTCCCCGACGGCTGGAGCTGGGACGGCAGCCGGATCGTGCAGTGGGACACGCCCATTCCACCGGACGAAGGCCACGAGATGCTGGCGAAGATGAGCCGCGCCTTCGACTACGCCTCCATGTACACGGTGGGCCGCAGCTACCTGGGCGCGACGACGTGGGCGATGGACCTGATGGCTCCCGTCGCCGCCACCCACTGGTCCCGGGTCAAGGCCACGACGTTCAAGCCCACCGTCGTCTACTCGGCGCGCCAGCACGCCAACGAAGTGTCGTCCACCAGCCACGTCCTCCGCCACGCCGAGCTGCTGCTGACCGACTCGGTTCAGCGCGCCAAGCTGGACAAGGTGAACGTCGTCGTCCACCCGTTCACCAACCCGGACGGCGCGCAGCTGGCGTACGACCTGTACACGATCACGCCCGACTACATCCTGCACGCCGGCTACCTGGGCGCCCTGGGCATGGACGTCACGTCGGGCGCGGGAGAGGACTTCCCCGTCTACCCGGAGGCCAACGTCCGCAACCGCCTTTGGGAACGCTGGCTTCCCGACGTCTTCCTCAACCCCCACGGCTACCCCAGCCATCAGGTCGTGCAGCTCTTCTCCGAGTACACCGGCTTGGTCCGGCGCGGGCGCGTGACCGAGCGCAACTGGGGCTTCAACAAGGGCTGGTTCATGCCCGGCTTCGGATACTTGGACGATCCCGAGTACCCCAGGCACAAGGACGCGGCGTTCAAGATTCGCGAGTACATCACCGCCGGGATCAACTCGAACCGGGACGTGTTCGAGATGAACCAGCGCAACTACGCGCGCTACCGGCGTTACGGAGCGGCGTTCGACCCCGACGTCTTCCGCTTGCCCATGACCGACAGCGTGCTGATCGAGATGCCGCTGAAGGGCTCCAGGGCGGGCGGGAGCGGAGGCCGCGGCTTCAACCCGAAGATCACGATCTGGAGCGGCATCACCGAGGCCCCCGACGAGACCGCCTACGGCGAGTGGATGCAGCTGGTGGCGAAGGCCGGCCTCTCGTGGGACCAAGCCCTCCTGGACTACCTTTACGACGGCAAGCACGCCGTCGAGCGCAGCGGCTCCAAGTTCTTCGGCGGCGTCACCCTCAAGGCGACGCGTCCGAGACCTCCGAAGGAGAGCGACGGCGACGCGGCGCCCCTGAACGAGGCAAGCCGATGAGCCGAGACAACATCTTCGCCAAGATCGTTCGCGGCGAGCTCCCGGCCGACGTCGTCTACCGCGACGACGTTGTGACGGCGTTTCGGGACATTGCGCCCCAGGCGCCGGTCCACGTCCTCGTCGTGCCCAACGAGTGGATACCCACTGCGGCGGACGCGACCGACGAAGACGAGGCCGTGCTGGGACGGATGATCCGAGCGGCGGCGAAGATCGCCGAAGACGAGGGCATCGCCGAGGACGGCTACCGGCTGATGATCAACTGCCGGAACCACGGCGGCCAAGAAGTGCCTCACCTTCACCTTCACCTCCTCGGGGGCCGTCCGCTCGGCCCCATGCTGGCTCGGCGAGGCGGATCATGAGAAGAGCACGGCCCAGCGGGATGGCGCGGGCCGCCGCCGTCTCGATCTTCGCCGCCTCGGCGTCGCTCCTTGCGCCGGGCCGGCCGCTGGCCCCGAACCCGCTCGCCGCCCAGCAGGGCTTGGCCGGCCTGGACGGCGAGATCGAAGCGATGGTCGCCGAGTGGGGCGTCCCCGGACTCGCGGTCGCCGTCGTGCAGGACGACCAGATCGTCTACGCCCGCGGCTTCGGCGTGCGCCACGTCGAGGGCGGCGACCCCGTGGACGAGCACACGATCTTCGCGGCGGGCTCCACCTCCAAGGCGTTCACGGCCGCCGCCATGGCCATGCTGGTGGACGAGGGGAAGGTGTCGTGGGACGATCCGGTGATCGACCACCTCCCCGACTTTCGGCTGAGCGACCCCTACGTCACCCGGGACCTCCGGGTGCGGGACTTGATGAGCCACAACTCGGGGCTCCTCCGGGGCGACCGCATCTGGTACGCCAGCGGACGCACCCGGGAAGAGGCGCTGCGGCAGGTCCGCCACCAGCCCATGACCTTCCCGCTCCGCTCCACGTTCCAGTACAACAACACGACGTGGATCGCCGCCGGGGAAGTGATCGAGGCCCTCTCGGGCACCACCTGGGACGACTTCGTGGCGCGACGCATCTTCGAACCCCTGGGAATGACCCGCAGCGTCACCCTCCTCGGGCCGCTGGCCGAGATGGAGAACGTCGCCCAGCCCCATGTGCTGGCCCCGGACGGCGAGCTGCGGGCAGTTCCGTACCGCAACATCGACAACGCCGGGCCCGCCGGCTCGATCAACTCCAGCGCCGCGCAAATGGCCCAGTGGGTCAGGCTGCACCTCGGATCCGCCGGCGCCCACGCCGGGACCCGGCTCGTTTCGGAAGAGGCCCTGCTGGAGACCCGCACCCCCCAGATGGTCATGCGCAAGACGGAGCCGTGGGCGTCGATCTGGCCCGAGTCCGACTTCCTCAACTACGGCCTGGGCTGGTTCTTGACCGACTACCGGGACGTGAAGATGGTCTCCCACGGCGGGAACATCGACGGGATGACCGCCCTGGTGGCGATGATCCCCGAGCGCGACTACGGCTTCGTCCTGCTGGTGAACCTGAACGGCGCCAACGCCTTCGCCAGCGCCCTGGTCCATCGACTGGTGGACCGGATGGAGGGCGGCGAGCAGCTTCCCTGGAGCGACCGGATGCTGGCCGCGTGGCGAAAGGCGCGGGAAGAGGCTCGGGCCGCGGCCCAGGCCGTGGAGGACGGTCGGATCGCCGACGCGCCTCCCACCTTGGCGCCCGAGGCCTACGCCGGCAGCTACGACAACGAGATGTACGGCGAGATCGTCGTCGTCGAGCAGGACGGGGCGCTGCGCGCCCGCTTCGGCGCCGGCTTCGAGGGACCCTTGGAGCACTGGCACTACGACACCTTCCGAAGCTCTTGGGGCGGCGGCGCCCGCGAGTTCTTCCGCTTCGAGATCGGCACCGACGGCGCCGTGTCGATCCTCCACGCCGAGATCGAAGGCAGCGTCGAGTTCGTCCGCCGACGGTGACGGATCGGCCCTGCACCGACGGGCCGGACGGACGGCAAGCCCGCGGTCGGCCTTGAGCGCCGCCGCTCCCGACGTGGTGGTGGTCGGCGCCGGAATCGTCGGGGCGTCGTGCGCCTACCACCTTGCCTCCCGGGGTCTGGAAGTGACGGTGCTCGAGCGCGAGCCCGCCCCGGCGCTGGGCTCCACGGGCAGGAGCGCCGCCGGAGTGCGGGTCCAGTTCACCACCCCGGCCAACGTCGCCCTCTCCATGCACTCCCTGCCCGTCTACCGGGAGTTCCAGGAGCGCCACGGCTTCGACGTCGGCTACCGGGACATCGGCTACCTCCTGCTGGTGCCCGCCGAGCGCTGGGAGCGGCACCTGGAGTCGGTCGCCCTCCAGCGAAGCATGAACGCCCCGGTGGAAGTCCTGGAGGCTTCGGACGCCCGCCGCTTCGTCCCGATCTCCACCGGAGGCTTGGGCGGCGCCACCTACGGTCCCTGGGACGGCGTGATCGACCCTCACATGGCGACCCACGCCTGGGTGTCGATGGGCAAGTCCGCCGGGGTGAAGTACCGCTTCGGCGCCGCGGTCGTCGGCGTCCGGCCCGAGTCCAACGGCCGCGGCTGGCGCGTGGAGGCGACGGAAGCCCGCTCCCACGTCCCGCCCGCTCGCAGCGGCCGCCCGCCTTCGACCGAAGCGCTCTCCTGCGGCCACATCGTCAACGCGGCGGGCGCGTGGTCCGGCGTGGTGGGACGGATGGCCGGCCTGGAGGTCCCAGTCGGACCCAAGCGCGTCCAGATCTTCCTGAGCGCGCCCGTTGCCGACGACCGGGTCTACCCCCTCACCGTCGACTTGGGCACCGGCGTCTACCTGCGGAGCGAGCGAGACCGAATCCTCTTCGGCCTGGACTCGCACAAGAGCGACTCCCACGAACGCCACGGCGGCTTCACCGAAGGAGTCGACTGGGAGTGGCTCGAGCGCGTCCTGGTCGCCGGCGTCGAGCGCTACCCGTGGTGGGAAGACCTGGGGGTGGATCGCAGGGGAAGCTGGTGGGGCTACTACGAAGTCACTCCCGACAACAGTCCCGTCATCGGCGTCAACCCCGGCGCGGAAGCGTGGATCGACGCCTGCGGCTTCTCCGGCCATGGGATCATGCACGCCCCCGCCACCGGCTTGGCGGTCTCGGAGCTGGTGGCCGAGGGCCGCTCCCGCACGCTGGACATAACCGCGTTCGCTCACGCTAGATTCGGAGCGCGCGCGTCGGTCGGCGACGACGGATCGGACCCCGCCGGCGACGCCCTGGTGGAAGCCAACATCTTCTGACGCCAGCGACGAAAGAACGGAGGAGAGACGCCATGAAGCTCAGGTTCGCCGAAGAAATCATGCGTTGTCGGCCCCGGCGGCCGAGTCGGGGTTCGCGGGGGTCGCCATGAAGCTCAGGTTCGCCGAAGAAATCATGCTCCTGCTCCTTCACGACGAGAACGGGAAGTTCACGCGCGTGCCGGAGTGGTCGCTCAAGTACGCCCTCTCCGGCGGCGTTCTCATGGACCTGGCGCTGGCCGACCGGATCGACACCGACCTGGAGGAGCTGATTCTGGTCGACTCGACGCCGACGGGGGACGACCTTCTGGACCCGACCCTGGCCGACATCGCCCAGGCGCACCAGGCCCGAAGCGCCGACTTCTGGGTCGAGCGGGTCGCCGAGCGGGCCGACGAGATCCGAAAGGCCGCGGTCGAGAGGCTGATCGAGAGGGGGATCATCGAGGTGGAGGAGGACCGCGTCCTCTGGGTGTTCCGGTCTCGACGCTACCCCGTCGTGGACGGCAAGGCCGAAAGGGAAGTGAAGCTGCGGATCATGGAGGTGCTCTTCAGCGACGTGGTGCCCGACCCCCGGGACGTGGTGATCATCTGCCTCGCCGACGCCTGCGGGCTCTTCACCGAGCTGCTCTCCAAGCGGGAAGCCCAGCTGGCCCAGCCGCGCATCGATCTGGTGCGCAGAATGGACTTGATCGGCCGGGCGGTCACGGCGGCGATCCGAAAGATCGAGGTCGCGCTGGCCCGGGCCGCCCAGCCCTACCTCGGCTGAGGGAAGCGGGCAGCAGGCTGGGCCAAGCTGGGCGCTGGCCTAGCGTTGGCGCCCGGCCTCGGCTTCGTCGTCCGTGCACGTCGCGGGGTGGGCCTGCAGCCACTCGAGCAGGGCTTCCGCCGCCCACCGGTGGCCTGCCGGGCTCCAGTGGCTGTCGGCAAACCAGCGCACCTCGGCCATGGTGGCGCCCTGGCGACGCACGTACTCCGCCAGGTGGAGGGCTGGAATCTCCAGGGCGGCCGCCATCTTGCTCACCCTGATCCAGCTCTGGCGGCGAGTAGTCGCTGCCAGCAAGAGGATGCGGCTTCCGTCCCGGTCCGCGTAGCTCTTCCACTGCTCCAGGGCGAACGCCGTGTGCTCGAGGCCCGTCGCGATCATGGGCGGCGGGTCGGACTCGTCCAGCGCCTGGTGCATCGGGACAACGTCCGCCGGCGTCCACTCGGCCAGCAGCGCGCCGTACTGCGGGCGCTGGCTCAGCGCCGCCAGCATGCGCTGAAAGTCGTCGTTCGGCAACCGGGGCCACATCCTCTTCGACTGCAGAAGCCGCGCGAGCCACAGAGTGTCGTGCACCTTCGTCGCGAAGCGGGCGAACGCCGACGGTTCGGACGCCTCAAACAACCTGATCTTGGCGTACAGAGGGTCGGGAGAACGCAACGCGATCGTGCCGTCGAAACGCCTTTGAGCGCTTGCGGTCGGCATGTGCGCCGGGTCCAGCCCCAAGGGCGGTCGATCGAGTGCGGCCAAGAGCGGCGCGTTGTCCACGAAGTCGTTGTCCACAAAGACCAGCACCACGAGTCTCGGACGCAGGAACCGGGCGTACTTGTCGTACAACGGGATCTGCGCGACTTGGCCCGAGCCGGACATCGCGAAGGCCGAAGTGGTGATCCCGAGCTCGGGAAGGTGGTCGGACGCGAGTTCGTCGAGCCGAACTTGAAGCTTTTCGCCAAGGCCCACTTCCTTCGCGTCCACGAAGGAATCGCCGATGATCACCACGCGGCAACTCGCCTCCCCCCTCCCCCTCTCTGGAAAACTGGGTTCGCGGTCCAGGAAGCCCAGGCTGTTGCTGTACTGGACGGTCCAGTAGTCGTGCAGGTTCGTATGCCGCACCTCGACGTTGGGCTTGTAGAGAAAGCCCACGCCTGCAACCCATTCGCGCGGCAGGCTCGACTTCATAAAGGCCACGGTCGCGCGCAGGTACGCTTCCGCGGCGCCCGCGATCAGCGCTGCGCCCGCTCCCAGCAGGACCACGTTCCAGAGAAGCGTCGAGAGTGCGCGACGAAGAGAATGCGTCAGCATGCCTGCCTGCGTTTGGCCTTGAAGGGAGTGCGTATCGCAACCCAAGCTAGCGCCGGCTGTTCACAGGCGCATTGAGCGAAGAATCGCGGAAGGTCGTTCCCCAATAATCTCGCATTGCGATGATGGGCAACGCCGGGGGCGCCTCGTCATCGGGGGCCCGAGACCGGCCGGCACCTTGGAGCCCTGCGCCTGGCCCGTAGCCGGCTGCGGAGCGCCTCCGTCATCGGGGAGGGGGGGGGGGGGGGGGGGGGGGGGGGCGAGACCGGCCAGTGCCAGCTTACGTCAACTAGACTTGGTGAAGTGCCTACTATGATTTACATTGGCTTTCCCTGTTCCACCCCCTTCCTTGCCGGGAAATCGCTCGCGACGATGCCGGACGCTTGCCTGGACAACCGCCTGAGACGCCTTCGGAAGGGCCGGGGGCTCACGCAGCAGGAGCTGGCGGAGTTGGCGGGCGTGTCCCGCCAGACGGTCGCATCCGTCGAAGCGGGCCGGAGCGTGCCGTCCACCAGCCTGGGGCTGCAGTTGGCCCACGTCCTGGGGTGCGCGGTGGAGGACGTCTTTCAGCTGGCGGCGCCGGCGGGGATGGGGGTTCGCCTGGCCCCGGAGCCGCGCGAGGACGGACGGGTCGCCGGGCGCCGCCGCAGCGCCCGGGTCGCCGTGGGACGGGTGGCGGGGCGCTGGGTGGCCCACCGGCTTCCGTTCACCGGGGCAACCGCCGCGGACGGGATCGTCGCTTCGAGCGCGACCGAGTCCCCGTCGAGCGCCGACAGGCTCGACCCGCGACGCCCGCCCCACCCGCTCGTGCAGCCGCTGACGTCGCCCCGCAAGATCGAGCGCAACGTCCTGGTGGCCGGGTGCGCTCCCTTGCTGGGGCTCGTCGCGCAGTGGACCGGCCGACGCTTTGCGGACGCCCGGGTTCGGTGGCTCCGGGCGGGGAACCGCAGGGCCCTGGAGCTTCTGGCGGCGGGGCTGGTGCATGTCGCCGGGCTGCACGTGCGCGGCGGCGGCGGGGAAGCGGCCAACCTTCGCGCCGTGCGGCGCGCGCTGCCGCGGCGGCGGCTCCTGGTGGTCAACCTGACCCGTTGGCGACAGGGGATCGTCGTCCCGCCGGGCAATCCCCTGGCGATCGCCGGAGCAGGAGATCTCTTTCGGCTCGGCCTGCGCCTGGCCCGCCGGGAAAGGGGATCGGGCGCCCATGCGCTGACCCGGCAGCTGAGGGCCGACGCGGGCGCTTGCGGACCGGGCATGGTCGGGCCGTGGGCAGAGGGCCACGAGGAGGTGGCCTGGCTGGTGCGGCGAGGGTCGGCCGATGCAGGAGTCGCCATCGAGGGCGCGGCGCTGGCGGAGGGGCTGGACTTCGTGCCCGTGGCCGAAGAGCGCTTCGACTTGGTGGTCCCCGCCGAGCTGGCCTCGAGGCCGCCGGCGTCGCGCCTCGTCGAAGCGCTGGACGACCCGGGACTGCGGGCCGAAGCGGCCGTGCTGCCGGGCTACGACCTCTCGCTGACCGGCCACGTCGCCACGGTGGAGGCGGCGTGACCCTGGTTCGGGCGCTTCGTCTCGCATCGATGGCGCCTGCCGCGGCCGCCTGGGGCTGCGGCGCAGGGACTCCAGACTCCGGCGGCGACCGGCGGGCGTTGACCGTCTTCGCGGCGTCGTCCCTGACGGAGGCGTTTCAAGAGACGGCCCAGCGGTTCGAAGAACTCCATCCGGGCGTAGAGGTGACGACGGCCTTCGCGGGCAGCCAAGCGCTGCGCCTGCAGATCGAGCACGGCGCCGAAGCGGACGTCTTCGCGTCCGCGAACATGGACCACGTCCGAGCGCTGGCGGAAGCCGGGCTCGCAGCCGACCCCCGGGTCTTCGCGACGAACGAGCTGGCGGTGGTGGTGCCGCCGGACAATCCGGCGCGCATCGAGTCCTTCGGCGACCTGCCCCGGGCCGAGCGGCTGGTTCTGGGCGCCGACGCCGTGCCGGTGGGCGCGTACGCCCGAGAGGTCCTGGCGCGGGCGACGGTTCTCTACGGCGCGGGGTTCGACGCGGCGGCCCTCGGGCGGGTCGTCTCCCACGAGAGCAGCGCTCGGCTGGCCCGGGCCAAGGTCGAGCTGGGCGAAGCCGACGCCGCCATCGTGTACCGCAGCGACGCCGTGGCCGCGGGAGCGGCCTGGACCGCCGGGGACGCCCAAGCCGCCGGGGAGTTCCCCGCCCGATTCGGCTCCGGCGCCAGGGTGCTCGCGATTCCGGCGCCGCCGTCCTTGGGCGTCCGGGCCGAGTACGCGATTGCCGCCGTCGTCGGGGCCGCGGACCGCCGGGACGTGGAAGCATGGATCGGGTTCGTGCTGTCGCCCGAGGTTCGTGGGGTTCTCGCCCGATGGGGCTTTGCGCCTGGGCGGGCGGCAGAGTCGCCGGGCACGGCGCATTGAGCCGGGGCAGGCTCGGGCCGGGCGCGGCGCTCTTCCCCGGACGCTCGGCGTTCTTGGCCGCGCTTCCAATGCTGTTCCTCCTGGCCGTCCCCCTGATCGCCTTGGCCGGCGCGTCGTCCCCAACCGATCTGCTGGCGGGAGTACGCCACCCTCTCTTCGGCCCGGCCCTGCGCCTCAGCGCCCTGACGACGACGGCCAGCGTGGCGGTGGTCGTCGCGACCGGCACGCCCCTGGCGTGGTGGATCGCCACCAGCCCCCGACGACGGGTGCGCTGGGCGGAATCGCTCGTGGAGCTGCCGATCGTGATCCCGCCGGCGGTGATCGGGATCGCCCTTCTCGAGACGTTCGGCCGCAACGGCCTCTTCGGGCCGGCGCTGGCGGCCGCCGGCGTCCGCGTCCCCTTCACGACCGCCGCAGTGGTGCTGGCGCAGGTCGTGGTGTCGGCGCCGTTCTTCGTCCAGGCCGCGGCAGCCGCGTTCCGGCGCGTGGACCAGGACCTGCTGATCGTCGCCCGCACCTTGGGCCAAGCGCCGTCGGGCGCGTTCCTTCGCGTCGCGGTCCCGCTGGCGGCGCCGGGAGTCGCGGCCGGGGCGGCGCTTTCATGGGCCCGGGCGATGGGGGAGTTCGGCGCCACCCTCCTCTTCGCGGGAAACCTGCCCGGCACGACCCAGACCATGCCGCTGGCGATCTACACCGCGCTCGAGTCCGACGCCCGCGCGGCCGTTGCCCTGGCCCTGGCGCTCGCAGCGGCCGGCGCCCTCCTCCTCCTCCCTCTCCGCTTCGCCGCGCGATGAGCGCCTCCGCCAGCCCCATGCGCTGGCAGGTCGCCCTGCAGGTCGACGTCGACGACTTCCAGCTCGTTGCCGAGATGGAGGGAGACGAGGCCCCCGTCGTCGTCGCCGGCCCCAACGGCGCCGGCAAGACCACTCTTCTGCACGCCATCTGCGGGGCTCGCCGACCGATGTCCGGAACGATCCGAATCGGGGAGCGGACGATCTTCGACTCCGGCGCCGGGATCGACCGGGTGCCCGAGGAGCGGCAAGTGGGCTACCTGCCCCAGGGCTGCGGCCTCTTCCCGCACCTGACCGCCGTCGACAACGTGGCGTTCGGTCTCGCAGGCCGGGCCGCTCGACGGGAAGCGGGCCGAAGCCGCCGCGTCGACCGGCGCCGAGCCGCCGTCGCCCTGATGGAGGAGATGGAGTGCGCCCACCTCGCCGACCGCTTCCCCAAGTCGCTCTCCGGGGGCGAGCGGCAGCGGGTCGCCTTGGCCCGCGCTCTCCTTCCCGACCCGGAGATGATCCTCCTCGACGAGCCCCTGTCGGCCATGGACGCGCCCGCCCGGCGAAGCTTCCGCCGTCACTTCGCAGCGCACCTTGCCAAGCGAAGGCGCCCCGCAATCGTTGTGACGCACAGCGCGGAGGACGTGCGCGCCCTCGGCTCGCCGAGGGTCTACATGCTGGAGAAGGGGAGAATCACCCAGCACGGCCTCGCAGAGGAAGTGGCGACCGCGCCGGCAACCGCCTTCGCGGCTGGGTTCTTCGCCGGTCCGCGGGCGCGCCCGGTCCTCGGCGGCGAGCGCTCCGGGCCCGTTCCGCCCGCAAGGCCCGTCCACGCCCTCCAGCCCCAGGGCGTCGATCGGACGACGGCCGCTACCGGACCCGCTCGCTCCGGGAGTACAGGAAGTAGCGGGCGGTGAAGGAGAGCACGCCGTCGAAGATCTCCGTCCCCCAGGTGAACTTCCCCACCGGTCGCAACCCCGCTTCGTAGCGCGCGCCGACCGCTGTCCTGCCGACCTCGAGCTCGGCGCCCATGACCACCCCGGCTTCCCAGGCTCGACGGGTCAAGCTCGCATCGTTGGAGCAATCGGCGCCGTCGATCCTGCACCTCACGGTCAAGCCCAGGGAAACGCCGGCAAGCAGGTGCGGCCGGACCAGCTCCGACGGGCCGGTGTGCAGCTGGGCCAAGAGCGGGATCTCGACCGACACCGACTCCATGGTCCTGACGTCGCTGCCGGCAGGTCCCGTGCGGAAGCGCGAACCCTTGGTCGAGAAGTAGAGCTCCGGCCGAAGGGAAAACGTCTCGGTGACCAGAACGGTCGTCGTCCCGCCCACCATGAAGCCCGTCCGCGCGTCGGCGCCCGAGGAGCCGCTGCCCGTGGCCATCGACCGGTTCAGCCCGGCCATCACCCCCACCGACAGCTGGGCCGTCGCTCCACTCCCCGCGGCTGCCGCCGAGGCGACGACCAGGAGGCCTGTCGGCAGCGCCTTCCCGAGCACGGCAACTCTCCTGGTCATCCGTCTTGCCGGCTGTCGTACGCGATCATGCACCCGCCGGAATCGAGGGCGAGGGACATCCGGGGCGGGTCGCCCAGGATCGAGAGCAGCTCGCGTTGCTTCTCCTTGGCGACGAGAAAGAGGTAGAAGCCGCCGCCTCCCGCGCCGAGCAGCTTGCCGCCCCAAGCGCCCGCCTTCTTCCCCATCTCGTGCATGCGGTCGATCTCGGGGTCGGTGACGCTGTCCGACAGCCTCCGCTTCGTCCGCCAGCTCTCGTCGAGCATTTCGCCGATCAGCCGCACGTCCAGCCGCTCCGCAGAGAGTGCCCGCTTGGTCTCCACGGCGATTCGGTGAAGCGACTTGAGGCAGGCGAGGTTCGCCCGCCGCCTGGCTGCCTGCTGCGCCAGCAGCGGCGCGGCCTTGCGTCGGCGCCCGGTGAACACCAGCAAGGCGCTCTCCTCCAGGAGCGTCTGGTTCTCCCGAGACAGCGGCAAAGGTTCGACCCGAGCCCCCCGGCCGTCGAACTCGATCGCCTTCAGGCCCGGGTACACGACGCCGAACTGGTCCTGCCATCCCGAGGGCATGCGCAGCGTTTCGGTCTCGATGCTCACGGCTTCCCTGGCAAGGTCCTCCCGTCGGTGCTCCAGGTTCAGCAGGGCGCGCACCGCCCTCACGACGCCCGCCGCCACGGCGCCGCTGGAGCCCAGCCCCGTGCCCGCGGGCACCTCGCCCACCATCGCCATCTCCACGCCGGAGCGCAGCCCGTAGGACTCCAGGACGGCCCGCACGATCTCATGCTTCAGCTCGTCGGCGCGACGGACGAACTCGGTCTTGAAGTAGGAGAGCCTCACGCTGTCGTCCAGGCGAGAAGTGAGGCACGTGTAGAAGTACTTCCGTATCGCGACGCTGACCACCAATCCGTCGTGGTCGCGAAAGTGCGACGGAAAGTCGGTCCCGCCACCGGCCAAGCTGACACGGTAGGGCGTGCGCGTAATGATCACGTACGCGATTGGGAGAGCATGTCGATCACCGAGTGGAGCATGGCTTCGTGGGCCAGCTCCGCATGGCCGTAGACCCTGGTGGGCGTGTGGAAGGACAACGTCGCGGCCAGGCTGTTGAGCCGATTGGTCGGCGAGAACGCGGAGAAGGTCACCAAGCTCATCCCCGTCTCGAGCCCGGCTCGTGCCGCGTCGACCACGTTCTGCGACATGCCGGAGCTGGAGATCGCCATCAGCACGTCTCCCTGGCAAGCCGAGACGGCAAGAGGCTTCCTGAACACGCTTTCGTAGCCGAAGTCGTTCGAGACGCAGGTGATCAGCGAGGCGTCGTTGAAGGTGTGGGACCGAACGCCGCCCGCGTTCAGCAGGTCCTGCGACATGTGGGACGCCACCGCCGCGCTTCCGCCGTTGCCGATCCAGAAGACGGAGCGGGTCGAGCCGCCCTTGCCGCCGACGGACCAAAGCCGCGCCAGCGCCGCCAGGCCCTGGGCAAGGGGAACGGATTCGCCCCGGTGCCTGCAGGTCGACCGAACCAGCAGCTCGGCGAGGGCGCCGAGCCACTCCAGCGCGGCGGCGCCGGGCGCGCTGCCGTCGGTCGGGGCTTCGCGCGTCGCTTCGTCGGGGGGGGCGTCCCTCGCGCCGGCCGTCCTCACAACGGCCCGTTCTCCCATGGCCCCCACAGCGCGTAGGTGGCGCTCGGCGTCGTGCCGCCGATCTGGCGCGAGCCTTGTTGATTGAAGAACAGCACGCGCCCGTCGGGGCTGAAGCAGGAGCCGGCGAACTCGCCCGGCTGCGGACCGTCGCCGGCCCTCGGCGCCCGCACCAGATTCACGATCCGCCCTTCCTTGTCCAGGCCTCGCACGTACTGGTCGTCGGTGCCGTCCTCGCACATCACCAGCCCGCCCCTGGGGCTGAGCACGATGTTGTCGGGGCTGTCCAGCACGTCCTTGGAGGGCGACTCGAAGACGAGGGAGAGCTTGCCGGCCTCGTCGGAGTCGGGCCGGTAGTGGAAGACCTGGCCGGCCCTGGCGTTGCCGCCGTTGGTCGATACGACGTATATGCCTTCGTCGCCCCAGAAAGCGCCTTCGAGCCGCGCAAAGACCGCCGCGCCCCTCGCCAATCCCTGCTTGAAGACCGCCAGCGAGTCGTGGTCGGCGGCGGCCGGGTCCGGGTCGTCGATCTCCACCCAGTGGACCGGCACGACGGTTCCCGGCGCCTGGTCGCGGGCGGTCAAGTACCGGGGAGCGCCCGTGACGGCCATCACCTGGAGTCGGCCTCCGGCCGCCAGCCTTCCGGGTTCGTGCGGAACGAAGCGGTAGAACCCGGCGCCGGGAAGGTCCTCCCGACCTGGCACGTACCACGCGTCCTCCGTCTCGTAGACGATCCCCGAGTCGGGGTCGACGGCGACCGCCTCGTGCACGAAGCGTCCCATCGCCTTGAGGGGGACCGGGTCCACCGGCCCTTCGGCGGCAGCCGGCACTTCGAAGACGTAGCCGTGAGGTTGGTCGTACCCGTCGTCGCGGCCGGACGTGATCTCTTCGCACGAGAGCCAGCTGCCCCAGGGGGTGGAGCCGCCGGCGCAGTTGACCAGCGTGCCGGCAAGCGACGCGAACTCGTCCACCAGCTCCACCTCCAGCCCGCCGGGGCCGGCCGAGAGGCGCACTTCCAGGGAAGTGGTGCCGCCGCTGGCCTTGCCGTCGTAGTGGGGCGAGCCGATGGGCCGCCCCTTGTCGGGGCCGTCCACCATCTCGTGGTTGCGGATCAGGCGGACGTTGCCGTTGGGGAGGGGAAACGCCGCCATGCCGTCAAAGGCGTTGGGAACGGCCAGGCCGTCCCGGACCGCCGACGGCACGCCGCCGGAGCTGATCCGCGCGCAGCGGAAGCTCTCGGGGATTTCGATCTCCGGGCACTCGGGGCTGGGCACGAGTTCGCCGTAGGGCTTGACTTGACGAGTGGGCGGCGAGCCCTTCGGGCGCCGGGCCGCCGCGTCGCAACAGGCGGCCAGCCCGGCGGCGGACGGGGTAAGGACCGCTCCCCCTCCGGCGGCGGCCAGCGCTTTGAGAAAGGAGCGTCGAACGATCGACATCGGCTTGGCGCGGAGTCCTGTGGCTAGGGGGCTCGGTCGTCGTCAAAGGTAACCGCTGAGGCCGCCGCCTGCGCCCTGTGCACGGACGATGGCGCCGTTCAGCGGGGTCGCGACCCGCATCGATTTCGCAGGATGTTTTCGCGCGTCTGTTCTCGTCGCTACTTTCTCGTCAACCGTGCTCCTCCTTCACCGGAGAGGGCTTCGCTTCACCAAGAGATCGGCGCAATGACCAAGAACGCGAACGCAACCGACACGACCGCTCCGAGGGCCACGCTGTGGGAAAGGCGGGAGTTCCTCAAGACGACGGCGGCCGCGGCCGGCGCGCTGGGCATCGGCGCGGCGTGCACGGCCGGGACGGACTCGCCGCCGGCGCCGCCGTCCCCCCTCTCAATCCTGATCCTGGGCGGCACGGGCTTCATTGGTCCCCACATGGTCAAGTACGCCATGGCGCGGGGCCACACGCTCACACTCTTCAACCGGGGCAGGACCAACACCCATCTCTTCCCGGACGTGGAGAAGCTGGTGGGCGACCGGGCGAACGACCTGGCCGCCCTGGAGGGGCGCACCTGGGACGCGGTCATCGACAACTCGGGCTTCATCCCCAGGCATGTGCGCGAGTCGGCCGCGCTCCTGGCCGACTCGGGGCGCTACGCCTTCGTCTCGACGATCTCCGCCTACAAGGACCTGGCCACGCCCGGGATCACCGAAGAGTACGACGTGGCGCGGCTGGAAGACCCGGCGCTGGAAGACACGGACGAGTGGGACGGCGCCACCTACGGACCGTTCAAGGCCCTCTGCGAAGAGGCCGTGCAGGAAGTCTTCGGCGACCGGGCCAACATCGTCCGCCCGGGCTACATCGTGGGACCCCGGGACGGAACCGACCGCTGGACCTACTGGCCGGTCCGGGTGGCCGCCGGAGGCGACGTGGCCGTGCCCGGAACTCCCGAAGACCCCGTCCAGTTCATAGACGCCCGAGACTTGGCGCAGTGGATCGTGCGCATGATGGAGGACGGCGTCGGCGGCGTCTTCAACGGCGTGGGACCGGCCGAGCAGATCGACATGGCGACCATGCTGGAGACGTGCCGAGAAGTCAGCGGCAGCGACGCCGCCTTCCACTGGATGGAGTTCGAGTTCGTTCGGGAGCAGGGGGCGTTCTTCCCGATCTGGGCGCCCCCCGAGGGCGACTTCGCCGCCGCGCACATGGTGTCCAACGCGGCCGCGGTGGCCGCGGGCTACGCCAGCCGCCCGGTCGCCGACACGATCCGCGACACCCTGGCTTGGTGGAACGAAGAGGCCCTGGCCGACCGGCCCGACGGCATGCGCAACGGACTCCGCACGCGGGAGATGGAGAGGGGACCGGCTGCCATGGAGGCGATGCGGGAAGCGGAGCGGGCGCTGCTGGAGGCTTGGACGGCGCGCGACGCCCAATAGGACCCCAAGCTTTCCCAGGCCGGCGTCCCCTCCGTCGGGCGACAGCGACCCGCCGCCGGGTGACGTCTCCTCACGACCCCCGCGGCGGAGGCGCCCGTCTTCCTCCGGGGCCGGACTCGGCCTTCCACCGGTCGTAGCGCATCCGCAGCGTCTTGACGGGGTTGGCGTTCTCGTCGGGGCGGACGTTCTGGTCGTTGACGTCGATGTACAGGGAGTACTCGCCGTCGTTGAACGACTCGCCCTCCGGGTCGCCGGGGTCGGCCACGAGGATGTAGGCGACATGAGAGGTCTTGCCGTCGCAGGCCACGCCCTCGAGCAGCGGGGGAGCTTCGCAGGTGCAGCGGCGGTCGCCGCCCTGGGCGTCGGCGGCCTCCATCGCCGCCATGACCCGGTCGGCCATTGCGCCGCCCTGGGCCTTGAACGCCGCCACCGCTTGGTGGACCACGTCGTCGGAGGCCAGGATGTTTCCCTGGACCGAGAAGTAGATCCCCGCCTCCGGCACGCTGTCGGCCACTGCCAGCGAGGCCTGCCCGTTGCGGCTCCCCGAGTGCCCCGCGCATCGGCCCTGCATGTCCACGATCGCGAACTGCCGCCGCTCGAAGCTGGAGTCCGCCGCCAGCATCTCGACGATCGCCTCGGGCGCCGTCCGCTTCTTCAGTTCGCGGTAGACCAGCTCCTGGTTGGAACGGCTCCGGTCGACCCCCGCTTGGGCCACCGCCACGCCGACGCCCGGCGCGACGATCGCCTGGATGTCCATGAGGCCCTTGGCCGGGAAGCCGGCGAAGCGCTCTTGGGCCACGCAAGTGGCAGAGGCGACGATCACCTGGCCGGTCCGCGTGTCCACGGCGATCACCGACCACGTGGCCGAGAGCGACGCCGGAACGGTCAGCACGACCAGGCACGCCGCGACGAGGCGACGGACGCAGGCGAAGCGGCGAGTGCGCTCGTGCGCCCTTGAAGCGGCCGGCGAACGTCCTCGACCGCGCGAAGGCTTCCGGGCCGGCCGGGAGGAGGGTTGCCTGGGGGAGCGGGGACGGGTCATCGTAGCCTCCATCGCGTCTCGGAAGAGAGAGTCGGGGTTCGCATGAACGGGCCCCGGCGGGCGCCAAGCCCCCGGGCACGACGCCAACTTGCAGGAGTCAGCAGATGTCCGACAAGCTCGATCCCGGCGCCGGAACCCCGGTCAGCCGCAGAACCTTCGTGGAGCGAGGCGCCAAGATCGCCGCCGGCGCCGTTGCGGCGCCCCGGGCGGCGCTGGCAAGCTCCCGTCGCCGACCCCCCTCGGAGAAGCTGAACGTGGGCATCGTGGGCGTCGGCGGACAGGGAACGGAGAACGCGCTGGAGCTGGGCTCGGAGCACGTCGCCGCGATCTGCGACGTGGACTTCGGCGTGGTGCACCGGCGGGTCCAGGAGCGGCTCGTCGACTACGACGGCAACCCTTCCGAGAAGGGGCGCCGATGGCGGGAGCAGTTCCTGCAGGCCCGCCAGTACGTGGACTTCCGCGAGATGCTGGACCAGGAGCGGGAGCTGGACGCCGTGGTGGTCGCAACGCCGGACCACCTGCACGCCCCCGTCGCCAAGGCGGCGATGGAGGCCGGCAAGCACGTCTACGTCGAGAAGCCCCTGACGTACACGGTTCACGAAGCGCGGGCGCTGGCCCGGCTGGCGGAGGAGACCGGCGTGGTCACCCAGATGGGCAACCAGGGCCACTCTGCGGACAGCGCGCGCCTGATCAACGAGTGGGTGCAGGCCGGCGTGATCGGGACGGTCGGCGAGGTCCACGTGTGGACCAACCGCCCGATCTGGCCCCAGGGCGTGCTCCGGCCGGGGCCGTGGAAGGAAGGCCTGAACCCGGGCTGGTACCAGCAGTGGCACCAGGGCGCGATCCACGCGCTGGCGGCCGACGTGATGGACGCGGACTACCCGTTGCCGCACCAGATGCGGTGGGACCTGTACCTGGGTCCGACCACCAGGGACGTGCCCTACCACCCAGTCTACCACCCGTTCAACTGGCGGGGCTGGGTCGACTTCGGCGCGAGCGCCCTGGGCGACATGGGCGCGCACCTGATCGACCATCCGGTGTGGGCGCTGGGACTGACCTGCCCCACCCGCGTGGAAGCCACGTCGACGCCCTGGGGCGGCTCGGACGACGAACCCGTCTCCTTCCCCCTGGCCATGCGCGCCCACTTCGAGTTCCCCGCCCGGGGCGCGGCGCCGCCGGTGGACCTGCACTGGTACGACGGCGGACTCATGCCTCCGCGCCCCGGCGGCCTCCCTTCCCACGTGGAGCTGGAGCGCGAGGGGGGCGTCATCTTCGTCGGCAGTCGGGGCATCCTGATGCACGAGACCTACGGGCGGAACCCGCAGCTCTTCCCCGCCCACCTGGCGGACGAGGCCGGCGACGTCGAGAAGCGCTACCCGCGCATCGAGGAGTCGCATCAGATGAACTGGGTCAGGGCGTGCAAGGAGGGGGGCGAGGCGTCGTGCCCCTTCGACTACGGCGCCCGCCTCACCGAGATCATGCTGCTGGGGATCGTGGCGCTGCGGACGGGCCAGGGCCGCGCGATCGACTACGACGCCGAAGCGATGCGGGTCGTCAACGCCGACGAGGCCAACCGCTACCTGACCCGGGAGTACCGGGACGGCTGGGCGGTGTAGAGGCCGGTCAGAGCTCCACCAGCCGCCCGACCCCTTCGGCCTCGGCCCTGCGGAGCGCCTCCGCCCCGATCGCCACGTCCTGCACGGCGGTCCCGACGGACTTGAAGAACGTCAGCTCCCGGCCCGCGCTCCCTTCCAGAGCCCGGCCGGCCACGATCTCGCCCAGCTCGGCGTCGATCACGTCGTGGGGAACCGTCCCGTCTCGGATGGGGACCACGATGTCGCCGGCCTCCTCCAGCGCCGACTCCCGATGCTCCACCACCACCCGGGCGCGCTTCACGACCTCGGGGCCGATCTCCTGCGCATCCGGCCGAAAGCTGCCGCTGCCGCTCACATGGGTTCCGGCCGGGAGGCGGGCGCCGTCGAACACCGGGGTGCGCGACGGAGTGACGGCCACGATCACGTCGGCGCCCTCCACCGCCTCTGCCGGGTCCGCCACGGCCAGGGCCTCGACGCCCTCCAGCGACGCCGCCAGCCTTCGCGCCGACACGCCTCCCCGCGACACGATCCGCACTTCCTCGATCGGCCGCACCGCCCGCGCGGCCTCGATCTGGCGGGGCGCCTGGGCGCCGGCGCCGAAGATCGCCAGGACTCGCGACTCGGGGCGGCTCAGCAGCCGCGTCGCGAGCCCCGCGGCGGCCGCGGTGCGGATCGCCGTGAGCTCGCCGGCCTCCATGACGGCCTTCGGCAGCCCGGTGTCGTCGTCGAGGACCAGCACGACCCCGTTGATCGACGGCAACCCCCGCTCCCGGTTGCCGGGGAAGAGCGACGCGACCTTCACGCCGCGCGCGCCGGCGTCTTGCAGGCGGGCAGGCATGAACAAGCTGACGCCGCCGCCGGAGGCCAGGGCCACGCGCACCGGCATCTCCGCCCGCCGCGCCGAAAGCTGGCCGAAGGCGGTTGCCATGGCGTTGATGGCGTCTTCCATGGGGACCAGAGAGACGATGTCGGCGCGAGAGAGGACGCGGAGCGGGCTCGCCGTCACGAAGCCTCCAGGTACCGTTCCTCCAGCACCTTCCGGTGGTGCGTCGAGTGTCCGGCGACGATCCAGGCGACGCCCCTCACGCTGAACTCCACGTCGTTGGCCACGCCCCGGCGGTTCCAGGCGTGGTCCTCCAAGCCGGCGAAGAGCAGGACGGTGGCCCGGCGCACGGCCCGAAGCTCCTCGGCCAAGCCGGAGAGACCGCGCCGGTCCGCTCCCGACGCGACGGCGTAGTCGTTCTCGTCGAAGGAGGGGTAGCGGGCTTGGTCGCCCCGAGCGAAAGCCAGCGCCCGGGCCGCGAACATGCGTTCGGCGTCGATCACGTGGCCCACGACCTCGCGCACCGTCCACTTGCCGGGCGCGTAGCGGTGGCCTTCCCTCTCCGGCGCCACCCGCGCCAGCACGCCGTCCCATGCGGCCATGTCCTCGCCCAGCACGTCCAGGGGCGAGTCGCCGGCGGCGGCCGCGGCAGCGACATAGGGAGCGTAGAAGCTGGGGCAGTCGCCGGGGCGGGGCGGGCCGGCGTCGGCCGGGCCGGAGCGCGTGGAGGTCACGGATCCAGAAGCGACTCGACGTCGGCCTTCACGTCGTCGGCCGTCGGATGGAAGCGACCCGGCCACTTGCGAGCGATCCTTCCTTCGGCGTCCACCAGGAAGCTGGCCGGCAGCCCGTTGAGGAAGTACAGGTCCATGATCTCCTGGGAAGGCTGGTGGTACAGGGGGAACGAGACGCCCACCTCGGCGGCGAACTCCTCGATCAGCGGTCGGTCGGAGCGGCCGTCCACGCTGACGCCCACCACGCGGAAGCCCCGGTCCGAGTACGCGTCGTGAAGTTCCTGAAGCTCCGGCATCTCCTGGCGGCAGGGCGCGCACCAAGTCGCCCACACGTTGAGCAGGTAGGGGCCGCCGAGGAGGTCCTGGGAGCTGAAGGGCGGGCCGTCGTCGAGGCTCGACGCCGTGAACGGCGGCGCCGCGTCGCCGACCTGGGGCGCTCTGATCTCGCCGAGAGCGCACCCCGCAACGGCCAGCGCGACCAAGGCGCCCAGGCGCGTGGCGGCTCGTCCGGCGGGCCGGCCGAGCCATGCAAGGTTATTCTTCATCTGCGGGTCATCTTCTTGGCAGGGAGAACAGGCGCAAGCTGCCGCCGAGACGGGCGCCGGCCAACGCCGACATCCGCGTGGGGTCCACTTCGACTTTCCGCGGCCCAAGCTACCGCCTAGGCGGGACGCCGGCCAACCCTTCGGCGGGCTGAAGCGGAACCGGGAGCGCGGGTGCCGCGTAGGGGGACGACACTTCGCCATCGGACTTCGGGAGAGCTCCATGGAGTCGACGCAGTTCACGGATCAGGACGCGGAAGCCGCCGCGCGGAGCGGAGGGGCCAAGGGGAAGCTGCTCTTCCTGGCCGGATTCGCCGTCTACTTCGGCGCGCTGTGGCAGCTGTGGGAGACGCCCGCGATCTACCCGATGAAGATCTTCGTGGTCATGCTTCACGAGATCAGCCATGGGATCGCCTCCGTCGCGACGGGGGGCACGATCGAGAAGATCGTTCTCGACCCGCACCAGGGGGGAGCCTGCTACTGTCCCGGCGGAAGCGCGTTCATCACTCTCTCGGCAGGCTACCTGGGCAGTCTGCTGTGGGGAGTGGCGATGCTGCGCGCGGCCGGGTCGGCCCGCATTCCCGACCAGCCGGTGGTCTTCCTCATGGGCGCGGCGGTGGCGACGCTGTCGATCCTCTACGTCAGGAGCGGGTTCGGCCTCCTCTTCGGCCTGGGCTTCGGAGGCGCGCTGATGGCGTCCGCCGGCCTTCTGGGGCCGAAGATCAGCCGGGTCGTCCTCACCGTGCTGGGGCTGACCAGCTGCCTCTATGCGATCCTCGACATCAAGAGCGACGTGCTCGACCGACCGCACCTCCGGTCCGACGCCGCCATGCTGGCCGAGATGACGCCCGGGATCTCGACCACGACATGGGGGATCTTATGGATCACCGTCGCGGTCGTCGTGAGCGGATTGGCGTTCCGACGGGCCTTCCGGGCGGCGTGACTTGCCTGCTCGGCGCCTCGACTTGGCGGGCGGGCGGCGCGAGCTGCTCGCTTGACTCCACGCCCGTTCCAACCTTAGCTTGCAGGACAAGCTGGGGGCGCGGACGCGCTTCCGGCGGCTTCGAGCAGGACACGGTGTTCCGCCCGATGTCGAACCCACAGAAAAGGAGGTGATCACTTGTCCAGTCCCAGTACCCAGCCCAACCCGGCAAGGGCAGGCGGTCGCCGCTTCGGCAACTAGCCGAATCACGATCGAACGTTCGCGCCGTAAGCGGCCATCGCGCCGGGTTGCGGCCGGTTCAACGCCCCCGGAGGCCAGCAGTGCTTGCGCCTCCGGGGGCGTTTCGTCTTCGGGAGCCGCCCCCCGGCGACCGAAGCGCGAGCGCCGCAGTCCCTCCTACTCCGCCTCGAACACGGACGCCAGCAGGTCGCCGTTGTAGCCGACCACGATGACCGTGCCCGCCCTCAGCGCCGGCGCCCGGAGCTTGCCGGACCGCCCCAGCACCAACGCCAGGAGGTGGTCGTCGGGGGGCCGCCCCTCGCCCAAGTCGATCCGCACGGTCTTCCGTCCCTTGGCCACCCGAAGCTCGGTCGCGCCCTCCAGCAGGGCCAGGACGGCGTCGCCCTCCACCGGTTCCTTCCCGGCGTGCCGGACGGTCTTGGCCTCGATCCCTTTCTTCGCAAGGAACTCTTGCGTGCGCTTGCAGCTCGTTCAGCCCGGACGGTGGTACCGCCACTCGAGGCTTCGGCTCGCCTTGGTCGTTCCGCTCATCTCGGCCCTCGCTTCTTGCCGAGGCGCGTCGGGGCGCCTACCGTCGCAGATGCCCATTCCGCCGCCCACTCGTCACTCGGAGACAAGGTACTCGTTCCGATGAGCCCGACAACCGCTTCCGCTTCTCGTCGCGCCACGCTCCCGGCCCTTCTCGCCGGCGCCCCCCTCCTTCTTGGCCTGCTGGCGTCGGCGTCGTGCGCCCCTGCCAACGGCGACGGCCCGCCCGCCGACGACGACTCGTCCTCCGCCGAAGCTGCCGGCGCCTCGGAGGCGACGGTCGGCCAAGCGCCTGCGCGTTCGTACGTCGGTCCCCGTTCCCCTGCCGACGGCGACGGCGTCCTGCCGTTCAGCGGCGCGGTCTGGGTCGGCAACACCCTCTACCTTTCGGGGCAGCTGGGGCTGGAGAACGGCCGCCCGCCCGAGACCGCCGAGGCAGAAGCAGTTCGGGTCATGGACAACGTGAAGAACCTGCTGGAGGAGGCCGGCCTGACGATGGACGATCTGGTCGTCGTCCAGGTGTTCGCGTCGGACGTGGGCGACTACGCGGCGTTCAACGGCGTCTACCGGACGTACTTCACCAGCGAGTACCCGGCGCGGGCGTTCATCGGCGCGGGAACGCTGCTCTTCGATGCCCGCTTCGAGGTCCAGGGCATCGCAGCTCGGCGCTAGCCCAGGATCACTTTCCGGAGCGCCTTCACGCCCTCCACGGCCCGCTCGACGTGGGCGGTCGTGTTGTAGACGTGAGGGCACAGTCGCACGCCGCCCGTCGCGGCGCCCGCGATCCCGTGCTCCTCGTACAGACGGTTCACCGCCGTGCGGCGGTCCCCCGGCGCGTGGACGACGCACACGCCTGCCGACAACCGAGGGGCCGTCGGCGTCACCAGCGTCATGCCAGCCTCCGTCAGTCCTTCCTTGAGCGCAGCAGCCAAGTGGGCAACCCGGGCGGCGACCGCCGACGGCGCGATGGCCGAATGGAAGCGGGCGGCGGTTCCGACGGCGGCCAGGCAGGCGTCGTCGCGCTGGCCCAGGGACTCGAACTTTCGGGCGCCGGCAACGTCCGGCTCGACGTCGGCGCCCCACCCCGGCGCCACGGCGGCGGGCCGGAGTACGAGTCGCACCCCGTCTTGCGCAGGCTCACGTCCAGGGCGCCCCACGTTTGTGCGCCGTCCACGTGGAAGTGGATGCCCCGGCGCCGGGTCTCCGCCGCCAGCTCGCGCACCGGCAGGCGGACTCCGCTGACGTTGGACACGTGGGTGACCGACAGCACTCGGGTGCGGTCCGACAACGCGGCCAGGAACGGGGCGGCCAGCTCGCCCGGGCCGGACGGCCGCGCCGGAACGGACACGCGCCTGACCGAGAAGCCGAAGCGCGCAGCCCGCACGTCCCACGCCACGTTGTTCGTCGGGTGGTTCTGGTCCCAAAGGACGACCTCTTCGCCCGGCGAGAGGGGAATGCCCGCGGCGACAGTGTTGTTGGCCTCGCTCGTGTTGCGCACCAGCGCGACCTCGTCGGGGTCGACGCCCAGCTGCGCCGCGGCTTGGGCACGCGACTCCTCCAGCAGCGCACCGAACTTGGCCCGGTTGTTGAACGAGCAGTCCCGGTCGATGTCGCGGGTCAGCTCCTCCACCCTCGCCGCCACTGCGCGGGGCGACGGGCACAGGTTGGCCGCGTTCATCGGAACCCGCTCCTCCCGAAACGAGAAGCGAGCCCGCACCTGCTCCCAGTAGTACTCGTCGTCTGGGGCGGCCGGCGCCGAACGCGCCGAAGGAACTCGGCGGCGGCCCGAGTCCGCCCGACGCCCGGCCTGCGAGGCGGAGTGCGGGAGCGCCGCGGCGCCGGCGGCGATCCCCAAGAGGAACGAGCGGCGGGTGGGATCGGGCATGACGGCAACTCCTCATCGACGCGAGCGGGAGCCGCGGGAGAACGCGGCTGTCGTACCAATTTAGAAATGTCCGGTCTTACCAAGATAGAAATGTCCTCTTTCGGGCGATGTTCGGCGGGAGTCGAACTCGTGCCCGGGAGAGGAGCGAATGGAGTTGAGCTTGAAGGAGCGGGACCGGATCTCGGTGTTGAGGCAGGTGAGCGAAGGCGTGCTGGCGGCGGCCGACGGCGCGGCGCGCTTCGGGGTGACGGAGCGTCACTTCCGGCGCGTGCGCCGCCGGTTCGAGGCGGCGGGCGACGAGGTGGTCGTGCACGGGCTCCGGGGTCGGAGGTCGAACCGGTCGCTGCCGTCGGAGACGCGGGAGCAGGTGCTGGTCATGGCCAGGGACCCCGACTACGCCGACTTCGGCGCCACGTTTCTGGCGGAGCATGTCGAGCGGGAGCTGGGCGTGCGCGTCAGCGCGGAGACGCTGCGGGCATGGCGGAAGGGCGCGGGCTTGTGGCAGCGCAAGCGCAAGCGGGCGAAGCACCGGCGCCGACGTCCGCGTCGCGCCGCGCGGGGCGAGCTGCTCCAGTGGGACAGCTCGGTTCACGCCTGGCTTGAAGACCGGGGGCCGCCCGACCTCGTGCTGATCGCGCTGCACGACGACGCGACGAGCGGGTTCATGCACGGTCGCTTCGTCGAGCGCGACACGGGCGCCGCGAATCGGCGAGCGATCGTCGAGTGCCTCGAACGCCACGGACGGCCGAGGGCGGTGTACGTGGACCACGCGGGCCACTTCGGGCAGCGCCTCGGCCCGGAGGGCAAGCGGACCCGGACGATCATCGGCACGGCGCTGGAGAAGCTGGGCGTCGAGGTGGTCCTGGCGAACTCGCCGCAGGCGAAGGGCCGGGTCGAGCGGACGTTCGGCACGGCGCAGGACCGGCTGGTCAAAGAGATGCGCTTGGCGCGAGTCACCACGCTCGAGGCGGCGAACCGCTACTTGGAGGAGCGGTGGGTTCCGTTCTGGAACGAACGCTTCACGGTGGCGCCGGCCGATCCCCTCGACGCCCATCGCCCGCTGCCTCAGGACATCGATCTGGAAGCCCTCTTCGCCGAGACGGACACGCGGGTCGTGGCCCGCGACTTCACCGTGCGCTTCGAGAACCGCTTCTGGCAGGTCACGGCCCGCGACGCCGAGGCGGCCGGCGTCGCGCCGGGCTCCCCCGTCGTCGTCGAACGGCGTCTCTCGGGCGAGCTGCGCTTCCGGCATCGCGGCTGCTACCTGACGCCCAAGGCCTTGGGGGCGGTCCGGTCGGCGACGCCCAAGCCGGCGCCGGCGCCCGCGACGGCCAAGCCCAGGCCCAAGCCGCCGAAGCCGGGAAGGGATCACCCGTGGCGCAAGCACTTCAGCGCCAGCGTGGCCCAGGCCGTGGCCAAGCGGGAACACCGCGCCGCCCACTCCAACGGGACCGGTCCCGAGCGGTGCAGGACCTCGTCCTGAGCCTGCAGGCGGGGACGGCAGCTCGCACTCCCCTTCCCGCAAAGGTCGGACGCGACCGCAGTGTCGGCATCCGTGCCTCCGAGGCTTGCCGGCGCTGCGCAGGTCGCTCGGCGCACCACGACCGTCCGAGCTGGCAGGCTCAGTGCGAACTGCGAGCCATCGGGGCAGCAGTGTCCGGACCCGTCCGCGTTGGCGTCCACCCGGCCAGAGCTTGGCCACGGCGACGACCTCGACTCGCCCGGCCGCCACTGGCCTTGAAGCGCCTGGAACAGGGCGCCCGGCGCCGTCCAGCCCAGGCTTGCTGGATCCGCGTGTCCTGCGCCCGACACCTGGCCCCCGGCCTCAGGAAGAACCCACCGTCCACACCATCAGGGGGGACATTTCTACTTTGGCCAACTACCGGACATTCTACTTTGGCTTGACACGCGGGAGAACGCGGCCCTTCCGTGAGTTTTCCGGCCGGCTTATCTTGCCGACGCGCATGGCAGGCCGGCAAGCCGCGGCCCGCAGCCCGACGCGTCTTCGAGAACCGCCAGCCTTTGGCGCCGACCCCTTCGCCCTGGAGCCGACGCCTTTCGCCCGGAGCCGGTTCCTTTTAGCCCGGACCCGACCCCTTCGCACGGGAGCCCCTCGATGCCGCTCTTCGCCAACCGCATGGGCTTGCTGGGAACCGAGAACGCCTTCAAGCTGGGCGACGACATTCAGCGTTGCGTGGACAAGGGGATGGAGGTCGTGCGCTTCAATCTGGGCGCGCCGGACTTTCGTTCCGCACCGCACTTGAACTTGGTCGCCAACCAGGCCTTGAACGCTGGCCGGTCCGGCTACTGCGACCCGGCCGGCATCTTGCCGTTCCGCGAAGCGGTCGCGCGCCACGTGCGGCGGACGCGCGGCATCGACGCCACGCCGGACCGCGTGGTCGCGACCCCCGGCGCCAAGCCTCCGATCGGCTACACCTTCATGACGTACGTAAACCCCGGCGACGAGGTCGTGTACCCGACGCCGGGGTTCCCCATCTACGAGTCCTGGGCGCGCTTCACGCGGGCGGTTCCGGTCCCCCTTCGCCTGACGGACGACAAGGAGTTCGCCTTCACCGCCGACGACTTGGCGCCTCTGCTTGGCAAGCGGACCAAGCTGGTGATCTTGTGCTCGCCTTCCAACCCTACGGGCGGCGTGCTCTCGGAGGACGACCTGGAAGGCATCGCCGCGGTGATCCTCGAGCGTTGCGGGCCGGACGTCCGCGTCTACTCCGACGAAATCTACGAGCAGATCCTCTTCGATGGGCTGGCGCATCGGAGCATCGCGTCCCACTTGGACATGGAGACGCGCACGGTGATCGCAAGTGGCCACTCCAAGGGCTTTGCCATGACTGGATGGCGGCTCGGCTGGGCGTTGCTGCCGACCGCGGACGAGGCGGACCGCTTCAAGCAGATCAACATCAACATCGTGTCGTGCGTGCCTCCCTTCTTGCAGGAGGCGGGGGCGGCCGCCTACGAGGACCCTGCGTCGGCGCAGGAAGTGGGCAAGATGGTGCGCGCGTTCGAGGAGCGGCGGAACTGGATCGTGCCAGCGCTGAACAGAGTGCCAGGCGTTCGATGCAACATGCCCAAGGGCGCGTTCTACGTCTTCCCCAACGTCGAGGAGCTGTGCAGGCGACTGGGCGTGGGCGAAGCCGTTGAAGCGCTGCCTCCGGCCGCCAGGGCTCGCGCGACTCCGGCAGGGATGCTCCAGATGTTCCTCTTGTACAGGTACGGAGTTGCGACGATGGATCGGGCGTCGTTCGGCGAGATCGGCGCCGAGGGGCAGGAGTTCCTGCGCTTGTCGATCGCCAACAGCATGGACGACATCCGGCGCGGAGTCGCGCGCATCGCCGATGCGGCGGAGGACGCTGCAGGCTTCGCGGCCTTTGCCGCCAGCGCCGAAGCTCCGTGGAACCGGGGCTCCAGATCTGCGGGGTCGGCGTGACGCCCGCCGCCGGCTACTCTCCGCTGATGCTGATCTCGAAGAGCTTGGGCCACAACTTGCCGGTCACGTAGAACATCTTGGTAGACGGGTCGTAGGCGATTCCGTTCAAGACGGCGCCCGGGTCGGACGGCCGGTCGCTGACCAGCGACAAACCGTGGACATCGAGTCTGCCCGTGACCTCGCCCGTTTGCTTGTCGATGCGCAGGATCCCGTTGGTCGTGTACTGGTTCGCCCACAGCCCGTCCTCGACGCATTCAAGCTCGTTCAGGTTGTGCACCGAGAAGCCGTCTCGGGTGACTCGAAGCTCTTCCAGTACCTCGAAGGTCTCGGGGTGCCGGCGGATCAGAGCGCTCGTGCCGTTGGTCATGTACAGGAACTGTCCGTCGTAGCACAACCCCCAGCCTTCTCCACTGTACTCGAAGGTGTTCTCCAAAGAGAAGGTCTCGGCGTCGTACACGAACGCCAAGCCCGCCTTCCACGTGAGCTGCACAAGCTTGTCGCCGACCATGGCGAGCCCCTCGCCGAAGAGCGTGTCTGCCAGCTCGCGGCTTCGAAGGACCTCGCCAGTGGCGATCTCCACCTCTCGCAGCTCGGACTTGCCCAGGAGTCCCGTGCTTTCGAAGAAAGACCCGCCGCGAAGCAGCAGTCCTTGCGTGTAGGCGTCCGGGTCGTGGGGCAGCGTCCGGTGCAGCTCGTAGCCGAGTTCCGCAACGGGGTCGACGTCGACGCAGGCCCCGGCGACCAGGACGGCCAGGATCGACGGCTTGAAGGTCTTGGGTATCGTCAACTTCGCCAGCCTTTCACGGTATTCGGTTGCAAGCGGCGGCCGACGCTGAAGCATCGGCCCGACGGAGCCGTCGTCGCCGGGGTCGGCTCCCCGGGCACGCGATCGGAAGCGCGAGCGGGGGCTCGTCGCGGCCGAGTGGAAAGTACCGGATCCGCCGATCGATTCCAAGGAAGCGGGAGTTGTCAGCTGCCGTTCTCGTCTGTCCGGCATCCGCGGCAGCGGGTCACCTGAACCGCAAGGCGCCCTGCAGGCCCAGTCGGCGGTCCGCGGGCTCGGCGCCGCCCGAGACCTCCTCGCCGAAGAGGTTGAGCGTCGCCGCTTCCAGCACCGACAGCCGGACCCCCACGTTCAGCCGACGCCCCGAACCGCCCTCGACCGCCCAGCGCCCGAACGGCGCCATTCGCCCGCCGTCCGCCAGCACGATCGCGTAGTCCACCTCCATGTGGAGCCGGCTGGCGCTCGCGCGCTCGCTCGCAAGCGGCACGCCCCCCGCCTGCGCCGGCGACAGGGAACCGCCCAGCGGCACGCCGGGCGCGCCCGCTGCCGCTCCCTCCCGCCAGAGCGTCGCCACGCCGCTCGCCGCATTGCCCCAGCTCGGCTCGAGGGTGAACGACAACCCGCCCGCCTCGCCACTCGGCCGCAGACGCACCGCGACGCTTGCGCCCCACTCCCGGAACGACGACGCCTGATGCGCCACCAGCGCCCGGCCCCGCGCGTCCACGCTCAGCCCGATGCCCTCGTGCACGTAGCCGATCCCCGCGCCCGCCTCCGCGCCCGCGCCCGTCTCCGCGTCGCCACCGTCGAAGCGCGCGCCCACCTCCACCTGCGAAGCAATCGACGACCCGCCCGACAGCCCCCAGCGCCCCACGACCTCGGACGCCACGCGCAACCGGCGCACGTTCGCCACGACGCCCGCCAACCCCTCCGCCTCGTCGGCATCGGTGCGCACCTCGAAAGCGTCCGCCTTCACGGCCAGCACGCCCGTCAGCCGCTGGCGCACGCCCGCCGCCGTCATCGCCATCCCCATGCCCGTCTCGTACCGGCGGCGCGTCGCGTCCTCCGACAGCGCCGCCGTCCCCCGGCCCGCACCGACCAGCCCCCACACGCTCAACCCCGCGCGCGGCGACCACTGCGCGTACGGGTACAAGCTCGTCAGGCGCGCGTCCACCGTGCCCGTGCCGTTGATCCCGCTCTCGAAGCCGATCAAGCTCGTCGTTCGCGACAGCGCCAAGCCCACCAGCGGCCCCGCCCCGAACCGGTAGTCGGCGCCCAGGTACGCCGAGCGCACCGTGCCGTCCAGCGCAAGGTCGTCTTCGGGCCGGCCCTCGAAGCCGCCGGCGCTGGCTCGGCCCCAGAACGTCCACCCGCCGGGCGCCGCCTGCGCGCCGCCGGCGGCGCCTGCGCCCGGCGAGAACCGGAACGACGACCGCGTGAGCAGCTCGTCGCGCGTCACGGGGTCCATGGCGACCAGCCGACCCCAGCGGGGACGGTCGCCGCGCCCGCCCGTGGCGCCGAGGCCCGAGGCCCGGCCGCCCGTGGCGCCGAAGCCGCCCTGTCCGCCCAAGCTACCCGTAGTGCCCAAGCCGCCCTGTGCGCCGAAGCTGCCGGCGGCGCCGATCTGGGCCGATCGTCCGAAGGCGTCCGCCAGCCCGCGCAGTGCGCCCGCGTCGTGGCCTCCCTTCGCAGCCGCCCGCAGCGCCGACGCGAGGCTGCCCGCTCCGTGCGACGGCCGCACGCCGAGCAGCCCGGCGGCCTGCCTGGCCAGCTCCTGCAGGTCGCAGCGCTCCGCGGCGCCGACGCACGAAAGCGACCGGCCGCCGACTTGAAGATGCGCCGCGCCCATCGCGCCCATTGCAGTGGGATCGTCCGCCGCGCCCAGCCGTCCGCCGATCGCTTCCACCGTCTCCGTGCCCACGCTCCGACCGAAGGCGGCCAGCGAGCGCTTCAGGATGCGGGCGCGGTCCGCACGCGACGCCTCGACCGTCACCAAGAAGCTCTGCTCGGCTTCCGCCCCCTCGGGGTCGACCGCCCTCACCGTCACGGTGGACTGGCCCACCGCCGCCGCATGGATCGTCAAGACGCCGCCTTCCTCGTCCACTCGCACCGACCGCGGCGTCGCCGAAGCCGCGAAGTACCGGAGCTCGTCGCCGTCGGGATCGCGGAAGTGCGCCGACAAGTCGACGACGGCCGGCGGACTCGCCACCTCCATCGTCTTCGGCGCGATCTCCGACACCACTTCCGGCGCTCGATTCTCCTCCGCCGCGACGTCGCCGGCCGCTCGGCTCCCGTCCACCTTGTGCGCCGCGCTCGTCGGCACCGAGTCGTGCGTCAGAACGGCCGCCGCCGTGTCGCCCGGCGCCGTGAGCGTGCTGCCGTTCAGCTCCAATGCGTTCGCCGCGATGCTCAGCCCGTCCGCGTCCCGGTCGCCCGCCTGCACCACGTACGTGAAGCCGTAGCTTGGCCGCGCGCCCGGAGCGCCGAGGTACGTCGCGTGCCGCGTCGAGTCCCCCACCTGCAACGCGATCCGCGGCCGCCCGCCGACCGTGTCCACCGAAGCACTTCGGTCGAAGTCCACCACCACCACAACTTGCTCGCCGCGCAGGTACGTGTCGCCGCTCGCCGGGGCGTTCAACCACACCCAGCGCACATGTGGAGCGCCCGTCCGACCGCCGTCCACCTTGAAGGCCGAGTCCGCCGCCACCGGCGCGTGCGACAGGTCCGCCGACACCGTGTCGTCCGGCGCCGTGATCGAACCGCCGTTCAGCTCCAATGCGTCGGCCGCGACGCTCAGCCCGTCGGCGTCCCGGTCGCTCGCCTGCACCACGTACTTGAACACCTGTCGCGCCGGCGTATTCGTGAACTGATGCGAGTAGGTCGCGTGCCGCGTCGAGTCCCCGATCTCGAGGGCGATCCGCGGCCGGCCTCCCGTCGTGTCCACGGCAACGGCTCGGTCGAAGTGCACGCTCGCGTAGAGCACTTCGCCCCGCGTGTACGTGCTGTCCCGCGACGGAGGCGGACCGACGGCCAACCACTGCACCTTCGCGGCTCTCGCTCGGCTCCCGTCCACCTTGTGCGCCGCGCTCGTCGGCACCGAGTCGTGCGTCAGAACGGCCGCCGCCGTGTCGCCCGGCGCCGTGAGCGTGCCGCCGTTCAGCTCCAATGCGTTCGCCGCGATGCTCAGCCCGTCCGCGTCCCGGTCGCCCGCCTGCACCACGTACGTGAAGCCGTAGCTCGGCCGCGCGCCCGGAGCGCCGAGGTACGTCGCGTGCCGCGTCGAGTCCCCCACCTGCAACGCGATCCGCGGCCGCCCGCCGACCGTGTCCACCGAAGCGCTTCGGTCGAAGTCCACCACCACCACAACTTGCTCGCCGCGCAGGTACGTGTCGCCGCTCGCCGGGGCGTTCAACCACACCCAGCGCACATGTGGAGCGCCCGTCCGACCGCCGTCCACCTTGAAGGCCGAGTCCGCCGCCACCGGCGCGTGCGACAGGTCCGCCGACACCGTGTCGTCCGGCGCCGTGATCGAACCGCCGTTCAGCTCCAATGCGTCGGCCGCGACGCTCAGCCCGTCGGCGTCCCGGTCGCTCGCCTGCACCACGTACTTGAACACCTGTCGCGCCGGCGTATTCGTGAACTGATGCGAGTAGGTCGCGTGCCGCGTCGAGTCCCCGATCTCGAGGGCGATCCGCGGCCGGCCTCCCGTCGTGTCCACGGCAACGGCCCGGTCGAAGTGCACGCTCGCGTAGAGCACTTCGCCCCGCGTGTACGTGCTGTCCCGCGACGGAGGCGGACCGACGGCCAGCCACTGCACTTCTGCAACTCCCGCTCGGCTGCCGTCCACCTTGTGCGCCGCGCTCGTCGGCACCGTGGCGCGCGTCAGAACGGCAGCCGTCGTGTCCCCCGGCGCCGTGATCGTGCCGCCGTTCAGCTCCACCGCGTTGGACCCGATGCTCAGCCCGTCCGTGTCCGTGTCCCCAGCCCGCACCACGTAGCCAAATCTGATGTGCGCTTGCGCGCGTGAAGGGCCCAGGTACGTCGCGTACCGCGTCGAGTCCCCCACCTGCAACGCGATCCGCGGCCGTCCTCCGACCGTGTCCACCGACGCGACACGATCGAAGCCGATCGTCACCTCGATCCGCTCGCCTCGAAGGTACGTGTCCCCCTTCACCGGAGCGTTGAACGCCGCCCATCGCACGTGCGGAGCACCCACGCGGCCGCCGTCCACCTTGTGTCCCGTCGGAAACAGCCCGATGTGCGACAGCACCGCGGGCGTAGTGTCGCCCAGCAGGGTGATCGAGCCGCCGTTCGCCGACAACCCGTTCGCCTTGATGCTGACGCCGTCCGCGTCCCGGTCTCCTGCCTGCACGACGTAAACGAACAGCAACTCCCAAGGTCTGCCACGAGGGGGACCCCGGTACGTCGCATACCGCGTCGAATCCCCGATCTCCAGCGCGACCCGGGGCCGGCCTCCCGTCGTGTCCACCGCCACGTCCCTGTCGAAGGACACCCCCACCAAGAACGTCTCGCCTCGCGTGTACGTGTCGCCGCCCGACGGGGGCGGGCCGATGGAGGTCCGCAGCACCTTCGGCGCCTGAACGCTTTGCCCGTCCACCTTTCGTTGCGGATCGGCCGGCACCGAATCATGCGACAGGGCTGCATGGATGCTCGTGTCGGCCGCCGACCGGATCGTCGCTCCGCTCGGCAGCGACAATGCGTTCGCCGGAAAGCTGATGCCGTCTGCGTCCATGTCCGCCGCCTGCACGACGTACTCGAACGTCAGCGGCCCTCGCCCTCCGTACTCGTCGGCGACCAGCTGCCGTGTACCCGTCCCCACGTTCATCGTCAGCCGCGGCCTGCCCGTCACACGCACGTCCACGTTAAAGTAGACCGACGCCTCTATGCGCTCGTTCCACGTGTACGTGTTGCCGCTTGCCGGCGGATCGTCGGTCAACGTGACCACGGGTCGGGGAGTCGGCTTCACGCTCCCGTTCACTCTGCGGCTGCTGTCGGCCGGAAGCCCTCCATGGTCCAGCCTCGCCCGCGTCACGCCGTCCGAGTCCGCCTTCAGCATGCCGCCGTTCAGGCTCAACGCGCCCTTCGGCACCCGCACGCCGTCCGAGTCCATCGCCCCACGCCCCACCACATACGTAAATAGAAGCGCACTGCCCCCCATCCGAAGCCTCCAGCTCGACCGCACCTGCACCGTGTCCGTCCCCACTTCCAGCGACACCCACGCCCTATCGTCCAAAATCAACTTCTGATCAAAGCGCGCCAGTATCCGTATCCGCTCTCCGAATCCGTACACGCCCGCCGACGGCGGGACGCTCGAAGGCGGATCGTAGAACTCCAGGCTCGTGATCCGTGGCCTGCCGTCCACCTTTCTCGCCGGGTCGGCCCTGACGCCCCCGTGGGCGAGGACCGCATTGGTGGCGCTGTCGGCGTCGCTCGTGATCGTCCCGCCGTTCAGGCGCAAGGCGTTGGCCGCGATGCTCGCGCCGCCGGGAGCCAGGTCGCCTGCCTGCACTGCATACGAGAACGTCAGCCGCGTCCGCGTCCCTGGCCGATCGGACAGCGTCGCTTGCCTGGCGCCCCCGCCGATCTTCAACGTCAAGCTTGGCGTTCCGCCCGTCGTGCTCACCAACACGCGACGGTCGAAGGCGACCCTGGCCTGGATCATCTCGCCGTAGCCGTAGGTGCCGCCACTGGCGGGCGAGTTGCTGAACGTCACGCTGCGCACCCTCGGCGGCCGGTACTTGCTGCCGTCCACCTTGCGTGACGCGCCGCCCGCCGCCGAGTCGTGGGCAATGTTCGCGTGGGCCGAAGTATCGTTCTGCGCAGTGATCCGCGCGCCGTTCAGCTTCAAGCCGCTCGCAGGAACGCTCACGCCGTCGCCGTCGAAGTCGTCCGCCTGAACCCGGTACCGGAAGTCCAAGTAGTTCTGCCTCTTGGAGCCGAATTCGGCTCGCCGAGTCGTCGTGCCGATGGTCAGATCCAGATAGGGCTTGCCGCCCTTTGTGCTCAGCGCGACGTGCTGCGTGAAGAACACGCGCACCCGCACCACTTCGTCCCGATAGTACGTGCTGTCGCCGTCCGCCAAGCCGCGGAAGTTGAACCGCTGCACGGTCAGCGCCGACGACTGGGCGCCAACCACCGCCCCGGTTGCCAAACCGCCCTCCGCATCGTCTTCTTGATGCATCGAGACCGCCGTTGCGTCCTCCGAAAGCGTTTCCCGCTCGGCGTCAAAGTCTCCAGCGTCGCCAATCGACGGCGTTTCGCTGCTTGCCGCATCCACTGCCTCCGGGTCCCCGTCGGCGTCCAGCCCGTCGGCCTCCAAGCCGCATTCGAGCAACTCGACCTGGGCCGTGAAGCTCAAGGTCGCCGAGTCCCCGTCCGCGTCCGTCGCCGTGTAGCGGTAGGTGGTGACCGGCTGCTCCCGCTCGGGCGTGCCGGCTATCGTCCGACGCCCGGCATCGAACGCCAGCCCCAGAGGCAGCGCGGGCGCCAGCCCGTACGTCAGAGGCGCGTCGCCCCCCTCGGCCGCAGGCAGCTGCACGGCCCGGATCTCGCAGGCCCGGACCCAGCGCTGCGCCGGAACCACCGCGTCGCCGAACGAAGGCGCCAGGTCTTCGCCGTCGTCGTCCACGATCGTGCCGGCGATCAGCGCCGTGGATACCGCCAGCAGCGACGAATCGGTGGCAGACAGCCGCAGAACCACGGTCTCGTCGAGTTCCTGAAGCGTGTCCCCCAGGACCATCACGTCGATCGACTTCGTCGTCTCCCCCGGCTCGAAGAAGAGGGTGTCCGGCACAACTTCCTCGTAGTCGGCGCCCGACGTGGCCGTGCCCGTGCCAGCGTCGGCGTAGTACAGCGCCAAGCCGCGGCCGCTGGGGCGGTCCAGCGCAAGCGTGAACGTCAGGCGCCGGCCCTCGCCGTTGCCCTCTTCGACCGAAGGCGAGTCGCCCGAAAGGGTCGGCGCGTCGTCGTCGTCCACGATCGTGCCCACGCCCCTTGCGCCGCCGTTCGGAAGGTCCGCGTTGACCGGGCCGGCCAGCGCCAGCACGATCGTCTCGACCGGCTCGTCCAGCGCGTCGCCCCTCACCGTCACTTCCACCGTCTGGGCCGTGTCGCCCGCGGCGAACACCACCGTGCCGGGCATCACCGCGTCGTAGTCGCCGCCGGGCGTCGCCGTGCCCGTGCCGGCGTCTGCGTACCGGACCGTCACCTGCCTGGCCGACGGCGCGCTGAGCGACACCGTGAAGGAGAGGGCGACCGCCTCTCCGGGCCCAGGTTCGCGGACCGTGGCCGAGTCGATCGACACGGTCGGCCTGGACCCGTCGTCGTCCACGATCGTGCCCGTCACCCTCCTGCTGGCCAGCTCGGCGTTCGTCGCGCCGCTCAGTGCCAGAACCACCGTCTCGTCGTCCTCGACCTCGTCGTCACCCCGCACCGTGACGCTCACCGTCTTGAGCGTCTCGCCCGGCTCGAACGTCAGCGTATCTGCTTCGATCGCCGCGTAGTCCACGCCCGCCGTCGCCGTCCCGCTGCCCGCATCCGCGTACGCCACCGTCACACGAGACGCCGACGACGGCGCCAGCCACACCTCGAACTCCAGCGCCGCCTCGGCACCCGCGCCGCCCTCGACCGCGCTCGTCCCGCCCGCAGCCAGCGTCGGCCCCTGCGGCCGGTACCGGCTGCCGTCCACCTTCCGCGACGGTCCACCCTCCGCCGCGCCATGCGCCACGTCCGCCTCGACCGTGCCGTCCTGCGTCGTGACCCGCCCCCCGTTCAGCTTCAGCCCGTTCGCCGGAACGCCCACGCCGTCGCCGTCGAAGTCGTCCGCCTGCACACGATACTCGAACTGCAGCCGCCGGTTGTCCGGCGAAGCGACGAGCCCGGCCCGCCGAGTCGCCGCGCCCACCGTCAGCTCGACGTACGGCCTGCCTCCCGCCACGTCCGCCGCGATCGGCTGCGTGAACACCACGCGCACACGCACCGCCTCGCCCAGGTAGTACGTGCTGTCGCCCTCCGCCAAGCCGACGAAGAGGACCCGCTGCACCGACGGCGCCGGCGGAGGCGGAGGAGGCGCCTCGTCGTCGTCCACGATCGTCCCCGTCGCCGTCGCCGTCGCCAGCTCGGCGCCGCTCGCGCCGCTCAGCGCCAGAACCACCGTCTCGTCGTCCTCGACCTCGTCGTCGCCCCGCACCGTCACGCTCACCGTCTGCACCGTGTCGCCCGGCTCGAACGTCAGCGCGCCCGCCTCGATCTCCGCGTAGTCCACCCCCGCCGTCGCCGTCCCGCTCCCCGCGTCCGCGTACCCCACCGTCACGCGGTCCGCCGACGCCGGCGCCAGCCGCACCTCGAACTCGAGCGCCGTCTCGGCGCCCGCGCCGCCCTCGACCACGCTCGTCCCGCCCGCAGCCAGCGTCGGCCCCTGCGGCCGGTACCGGCTGCCGTCCACCTTCCGCGACGGTCCACCCTCCGCCGCGCCGTGGGCCACGTCCGCCTCGACCGTGCCGTCCTGCGTCGTGACCCGCCCCCCGTTCAGCTTCAGCCCGTTCGCCGGAACGCCCACGCCGTCGCCGTCGAAGTCGTCCGCCTGCACACGATACTCGAACTGCAGCCGCCGGTTGTCCGGCGAAGCGACGAGCCCGGCCCGCCGAGTCGCCGCGCCCACCGTCAGCTCGACGTACGGCCTGCCTCCCGCCACGTCCGCCGCGATCGGCTGCGTGAACACCACGCGCACACGCACCGCCTCGCCCAGGTAGTACGTGCTGTCGCCCTCCGCCAAGCCGACGAAGAGGACCCGCTGCACCGACGGCGCCGGCGGAGGCGGAGGAGGCGCCTCGTCGTCGTCCACGATCGTCCCCGTCGCCGTCGCCGTCGCCAGCTCGGCGCCGCTCGCGCCGCTCAGCGCCAGAACCACCGTCTCGTCGTCCTCGACCTCGTCGTCGCCCCGCACCGTCACGCTCACCGTCTGCACCGTGTCGCCCGGCTCGAACGTCAGCGTGCCCGCCTCGATCTCCGCGTAGTCCACCCCCGCCGTCGCCGTCCCGCTCCCCGCGTCCGCGTACCCCACCGTCACGCGGTCCGCCGACGCCGGCGCCAGCCGCACCTCGAACTCGAGCGCCGTCTCGGCGCCCGCGCCGCCCTCGACCACGCTCGTCCCGCCCGCAGCCAGCGTCGGCCCCTGCGGCCGATACCGGCTGCCGTCCACCTTCCGCGACGGTCCACCCTCCGCCGCGCCGTGCGCCACGTCCGCCTCGACCGTGCCGTCCTGCGTCGTGACCCGCCCCCCGTTCAGCTTCAGCCCGTTCGCCGGAACGCCCACGCCGTCGCCGTCGAAGTCGTCCGCCTGCACACGATACTCGAACTGCAGCCGCCGGTTGTCCGGCGAAGCGACGAGCCCGGCCCGCCGAGTCGTCGCGCCCACCGTCAGCTCGACGTACGGCCTGCCTCCCGCCACGTCCGCCGCGATCGGCTGCGTGAACACCACGCGCACACGCACCGCCTCGCCCAGGTAGTACGTGCTGTCGCCCTCCGCCAAGCCGACGAAGAGGACCCGCTGCACCGACGGCGCCGGCGGAGGCGGAGGAGGCGCCTCGTCGTCGTCCACGATCGTCCCCGTCGCCGTCGCCGTCGCCGTCGCCAGCTCGGCGCCGCTCGCGCCGCTCAGCGCCAGAACCACCGTCTCGTCGTCCTCGACCTCGTCGTCGCCCCGCACCGTCACGCTCACCCTCTGCACCGTGTCGCCCGGCTCGAACGTCAGCGCGCCCGCCTCGATCTCCGCGTAGTCCACCCCCGCCGTCGCCGTCCCGCTCCCCGCGTCCGCGTACCCCACCGTCACGCGGTCCGCCGACGCCGGCGCCAGCCGCACCTCGAACTCGAGCGCCGTCTCGGCGCCCGCGCCGCCCTCGACCACGCTCGTCCCGCCCGCAGCCAGCGTCGGCCCCTGCGGCCGATACCGGCTGCCGTCCACCTTCCGCGACGGTCCCCCCTCCGCCGCGCCGTGGGCCACGTCCGCCTCGACCGTGCCGTCCTGCGTCGTGACCCGCCCCCCGTTCAGCTTCAGCCCGTTCGCCGGAACGCCCACGCCGTCGCCGTCGAAGTCGTCCGCCTGCACACGGTACTCGAACTGCAGCCGCCGGTTGTCCGGCGAAGCGACGAGCCCGGCCCGCCGAGTCGTCGCGCCCACCGTCAGCTCGACGTACGGCCTGCCTCCCGCCACGTCCGCCGCGATCGGCTGCGTGAACACCACGCGCACACGCACCGCCTCGCCCAGGTAGTACGTGCTGTCGCCCTCCGCCAAGCCGACGAAGAGGACCCGCTGCACCGACGGCGCCGGCGGAGGCGGAGGAGGCGCCTCGTCGTCGTCCACGATCGTCCCCGTCGCCGTCGCCGTCGCCAGCTCGGCGCCGCTCGCGCCGCTCAGCGCCAGAACCACCGTCTCGTCGTCCTCGACCTCGTCGTCGCCCCGCACCGTCACGCTCACCCTCTGCACCGTGTCGCCCGGCTCGAACGTCAGCGCGCCCGCCTCGATCTCCGCGTAGTCCACCCCCGCCGTCGCCGTCCCGCTCCCCGCGTCCGCGTACCCCACCGTCACGCGGTCCGCCGACGCCGGCGCCAGCCGCACCTCGAACTCGAGCGCCGTCTCGGCGCCCGCGCCGCCCTCGACCACGCTCGTCCCGCCCGCAGCCAGCGTCGGCCCCCGCGGCCGGTACCGGCTGCCGTCCACCTTCCGCGACGGCCCCCCCTCCGCCGCGCCGTGCGCCACGTCCGCCGCAACCGTGCCGTCCTGCGTCGTGACGCGCCCCCCGTTCAGCTTCAGCCCGTTCGCCGGAACGCCCACGCCGTCGCCGTCGAAGTCGTCCGCCTGCACACGGTACTCGAACTGCAGCCGCCGGTTCGCCGGCGAAGCGACGAGCTCGGCGCGCCGAGTCGTCGCGCCCACCGTCAGCTCGACGTACGGCCTGCCTCCCGCCACGTCCGCCGCGATCGGCTGCGTGAACACCACGCGCACACGCACCGCCTCGCCCAGGTAGTACGTGCTGTCGCCCTCCGCCAAGCCGACGAAGAGAATCCGTTGCACGCCGGGCGTCTGGGCTTCGGCTCCCGACGGCGCCGCACCGATCAACGCCGGCAAGAAGGCTGTGACGAGAGCGAGACGAATCCACGCCGTGCTAAGGCGTCTAGGGCCACAAGCGTCCGGGTAGGCCGCTGTGGCCGCTGTGGCCGTTCCGTTCACCGAGGTCCCTCCCGTGCAGCCGCTCCTATCGCTTTCAACTTACGACCGGCGGAAAATGCGGGCAACCAGACATTACTGGTCTCGTCCAGAGAGTATTCTCCCAGGCGGTCGAATGGAGTAACGTTTTCGTCCCACCAGGTCACCCCGAGAAGGCCCCTCACCCCGCGAAGGCCCCCAACGAATGCCAGGACTTCTTCCAAATGTGGACCCCGACGGGCTCCTCGAGTACTCCGTCGTCTTCACCGACCGCTCGCTGAACCACATGTCGGCCGCGTTCAGGCAGGTGATGAAGGACATCTCCGCGACTCTCAAGTCCGTCTACGGGGCGCACGCCGCGGCCGTCGTGCCCGGCGGCGGCACCTACGCCATGGAAGCGGTCGCGCGCCAGTTCGCAGCCGAGCGGCGCTGCGTCGTGCTCCGCAATGGCTGGTTCAGCTATCGCTGGACCCAGATCCTGGACACCGGCGACATCCCCTCCGGCGCCACCGTCCTCCAGGCGCGACGCGCCGACGACAGCGCGCAACCCGCGTTCGCGCCTCCGCCGATCGAGGAAGTGGTCCGGGCCATCGAGTCGGAGCGGCCCGCGGTCGTGTTCGCGCCTCACGTCGAGACGTCCTCGGGCATCGTCCTGCCCGACGACTACATGGCCGCCGTGGCCGACGCCGCCCGCTCCGTCGGCGCGCTGTTCGTCCTCGACGGCATCGCCTCGGGCGCGATCTGGGTGGACATGGCCCGCGTGGGAGTCGACGTGCTGATCAGCGCACCGCAGAAGGGGTGGAGCGGGTCGCCGTGCGCCGGACTGGTCATGCTGGGGCCGGCCGCGATGGAGCAGATCGGGTCCACCACGAACAGCAGCTTCTCGTGCGACTTGGCAATGTGGCTGCGGGTCATGGAAGCATACGAGAACGACGGCCACACCTACCACTGCACCATGCCCACCGACGCCCTCAAGATGCTTCGGGACGCCATGGACGAGACTCGGGCGATGGGATTCGACACGGCCCGGGCGCGCCAGCAGGAGCTGGGGGGCCGGGTCCGGACGCTGCTGGCGGGCCGGGGGTTCAAGAGCGTGGCCGCCGACGGCTTCGGAGCGCCGGGGGTCGTGGTGAGCCACACCCGCGACAAGGGCGTCCACGACGGCAGCAAGTTCGCGGCGGCCGGCCTTCAGATCGCTGCAGGGGTTCCCTTGCGATGCGGCGAGCCGATCGGCTTCCGCACCTTCCGGCTGGGGCTCTTCGGGCTGGACAAGCTCAAGGACGTGGACCGGACCGTGCGGACGCTGGAAGGGGCGCTGGACCGGCTCGGAGCCGAAGGGGCGGCGCAATGAGCAAACGCGCCAAGGTGGTCGCCGAGTTCGACGTGACCTCGTGGGATCAGAAGCCCTACGAGGGCGTCCCCGGAGGACCAGCGCTCGGAGAGGCGGTCGTGGGAAAGAGCTACCGGGGCGACCTCGAGGGAACGGGCAAGGCCCGGCTGCTCATGTGCCGAGCGGAGGGCCAAGCCGGCGAGGCTGGGGCTGGCGAAGGGAACGCAGGCGAGAAAGAGACCGACGGCGGGCCTTCCAACGCCGGCTACGTGGCTTCGGAGCAGATCGTCGGACGGCTGGAAGGTCGAGAGGGCGCCTTCGTCGTTCAGCACTGGGGCGTTGCGGCGGCCGGGGCGACGCCATGGACCGCCGGGCACGTGGTCCCGGGGTCGGGCACCGGAGAGCTGAAGGGGCTGACGGGGACCGTGGAGATCGCCGTGGACGCCGACGGCAGGCACACGCTGACGCTGGAGTACTCGATTCCCGGAGCAAGCTAGGACCGGGGCTCCTCGCGCTCGTCGGCGCGCCGCCGGGTCTTCCGAAGGGCCTACTCCGACGGCCCCCAGCGGTAGCTGAACTCGGGCAGGGGCACCAGCGCCGTCCGGGGCGGCCGCGTGTCCTCGGGGTCGGGCCGCCGAAGGGCCAGCGCCCGGTTCAGGTGCACGGTCGCGGCGACGGCATGCTTGCCCGCGAACGTCCACTCGAATCCGACGGGGAAGCGCGCGATCAGCCCGAACCCCCGACCCGCTTCGGCGCTCGCCGTCATCCCCCACAGCCCGACGCCCACGAAGGGCTCCACCGCGTAGGACCCGACGTACTGCTTGGCGGTGACCGACACGCTGGCGTCGCGGAAGCCCCAAGTGCCCAGCTGCACTTCCACGCCTCGGTGCGCCCAGCGGTACTCGGCGACCAGCGCCACAGTGCTCGCGCCGCCGGCCGATATGCCGAGGCGGTACTGGGCTGCGACGGGCGCCGGGGCGGTTGCCAGAACCCCGACAAGGGCCAGAGCCAGGCAAGCGGCCGCGTAGGCGGGAAGGGAAGCGGCGGCCGTCGGGGCGGGCGGCGAGTCGCGACGCGCGGCCGGACGCCGAGGGCGCCAGTGCGGAGTCATGACCCCAAGTCTACCGGGTCGGCGGTCGGTCTACCAGCCGAAGGGGCGTCGTCGCGGCTCGGGTCGCGCGCGACCTTCGCCGGACGGCAGGCCGACGCCAGCCAAGCAGCCAAGTCGTCGCGTCCAGCGGCGCGGGCACGCTCCAGCGGCGTCGCGGGGGGAAGGTCGCGCGGCAGCAAGGGGTCGGCCCCGCGAGCAACGAGAAGGCGCGCGGTGTCCAGGTGTCCGGCGGCCGCAGCCCAGGCCAGCGGCGTCCCGCGGCGCTCGTCGTCCAGGACGTTCGGGTCTGCGCCGTGATCCAGCACCAGCTCGACGGCGACCGTCTCGCCGCGTCCGGCGAAGTGGTGGAGCGCGGTCTGGCCCAGCCATCCCGGTCGGTCGGGGTCGAATCCGGCGGCCAACAGCAGCTTGATCACGTCCGCGTCCGCAACGGCCACGTCCGGGTCGCCCATGCGCAACGTGGCGCCGTTCAGCCGAATGGCGGCCTCCGGGTCCTTCTCCAGAAGCAGCCGGGCCACTCCCAGGTTGTTGCGAGCCAAGGCTTCCTCGGCGAACCACGGCGTCCGGCAGACCGAGGCGTCCTTCGCCAAGGCGTCGCGAAGCTCGTCGTCGGTCATGTGCCACGCAGGCGTCTCGGCCCCGTGGGCCAGGAGCAGCTCCTCGATGCGCCGGGCGACCTTGCCAGGCCGTGACCGGACAATCCCCAGGCAACTGTCCGACGAGTCCGGGGCCGAGTTCGGGTCCGCGCCATGGCTCAGCAGGACTTGCGCAATGGCCGCGCGGCCGCCCGCGCAGGCGTGCCAGAGCGCATGTCCCCGGGGCGCAAGCTCCTCCGGCCGGTTGGGGTCGGCCCCCTCTTCCAAGAGCAGTCGCACAACTTCTTCGTGACCGCCGCGGGCTGCATACCCCAGGGGGCTACGTCGGCCCGAGTCCAGGCGGCAAGCCAGGTCGGGCCGGCCCGCGAGCAGTTCTCGCGCCACTTCCAGGTCGCCCGTCGCGCACGCCGTCGAGAGGTCGGTCGAGGCCCCGGCTGCCCACAACGCCTCCAGCACGGCACGCTCGTCCGGATGGGCCACGCCCTCGAGCTCGCGCCAGACGCGATACTCGTAGTCGCCGTTGAAGAGGACATGAGCAGGCGTCTGGCCGTCGCTTCGACGGTGGTTCGGATCTGCGCCGAGCGCGCACAAGAGGGGGACGAGTTCCGGTTGCCGAGTCGCCGCCGCCCAGTGAACCGCGTTCCGGCCCGCGACGTCGGACGCCCTGGCGAGGCCGGGCGCCTGCTTGAGAACCGCGTCGACGCGGTCCCGGCGCCGCGACACGATCGCACGCTTCAGCTCTTCGAAGCCGGGGGCGTAGCCGAAACGTTGCCGGAGGGCTCTCGCAAGAACGTCGTGAACCTCGTCGAAGCCGTAGGCGGACGCCCGCTTCAGCAGCTTTCCCCAACCCGAGTCCATGAAGCGGGTTCGCCCCGGCTCGGCCCCCGCGTCCAGCAGGATGCGGACCACTCGGGGACGGTTGCCGTAGACCGCGAAGTGAATCGGCTGCGTGTACCAGTGCTGGGCATGGAGAAGGTTGGCGTCGTCCGCGACCAGCTTCCGGACCGTGGCCTCGTCGCCGTCCCGACAGGCCTCGAACAGCGCCCACGCCTGCGCTCCGTCGACCGGGTCGACGTCGTAGACGTAGCGCCCTTCCATCCCGAGGGGCGGGCTTCGGCGAGGCGTTCCCAAAGGCGTTCCCTCAGCGCTCGGCCGGCGGAGATGCCCGCCAGCGGCAGGAAGCCCGACGCCCGGCGAGCGGCCCGTCGTTCAGAACGTCGACGTCAGCGTCACGCGGAAGCTGCGCGTCGCCCCGGGGTTGCGTTCCTGAACGTCCACGTAGTGGGACTGCAGGATGTTGCCCACCTTGGCCTGCACCACCACGTCCCGAACCTTGGTCTCCATCCGCAGGTCCAGCACCGTGATCGCTCCCCGGTCGTCCAAGGGGAACGCCAGCACCTCCTCGGCTCGGCTTCGATGGCGCATGTCCAGGGCGATCCTGTCGCGCCAGGCCGACACGGTGGAGGTGATGTTGTGGCGCGACCTGTACGGCAGGGACCGCTCCGTGCGCTCGTCCTCCGAGTCGAGCAGCAGGTAGTTGGCGTGGAGGTTCAAGTTGTCGGGCCAGAGGCCGACCCGCACTCCGGCGTCCAGGCCCCGCACGCGGGCAGCTGCCACGTTGCGGAACTGGAAGGTGAAGACCTCGCCCGACGCGCCCGACACCTCGATCAGGTCCTTGTACTCGCTCCAGAAGAGCCCCGCGTCGAACCACAGCCGCTCCCATGGGCTGGCGGTGGCCCCCACCTCGCCGGCCCACGCCGACTCGCCCCGCAGCTCCAGGTTCGGCACCACGCGGAAGCCGAAGACGGTCGTGGAAGAGAACTGCTCCGAGACGCTGGGCGCTCGGTATCCCCTGCTGAGGGAGGCGCGGAAGCTCACATCGTCCCAGGGCCGGTAGACCAAGCCCAGCTTCGGGTTGATCGCCAAGTCCCGCTCCGCCACCGACGCATGGTGATGGTCCACTCGCACCCCCGCGGCCCCCCGCAGCCGGTCGGAGAACTCGAATTCGTCCTGCGCGAAGACGGCCAGGTCCGTCACCGCCGGGTCGGGAGCCAGGAAGTTGGACGAGACCTGGGTGTAGGCGGCCTCGGCCCCGGTCGTCACCGCGTGGGCGCCCCATGAGTACACCGTGAGCTGCACGTCCGCGCCCCAGCGGGTGGAACGGATGAAGTCGTCGTTGTCGTGGAAGAAGTTCCGGGACTGCGCGTGAAAGACCTGGGGACGAGCCTCCAGTCGGATGCTGGAGTTGGCGACAGGCACCGCCGTCATGCCGGCCACGAAGTTCGTCTCCCGCGTCCAGTCGCCCAGCTGCGTCGGGTCGACTTCCAGCGGCCGCGTCGCCGAACGCCAAGTGAAGAACTCCTCTGCTTCTTCGCGCTTCCAGTTCGCGAAGACCTCCCACGGCTTGGCGGACTCGGCGCCGAAGACGGCCTTCGCCCGGAAGCGCCACCGCTTCAGCCCGCCGTTCTGACGGAAGCCGTCGGAGCCCTCCCGCCCACCGACCAGCGTAAGGTTGGTGCGCCCGATCCTTCGCGTGTGCTGCAGCTGAAGTCCTTCCATGCTCAGCACGTCTTCGGTGAAGTCCATCGCTCCCGGCGTGTCGAAGACGCCGTAGTAGCCCCTGACGATCGTCTGCGGGCCGCCCGACGGCTGACGGGTCACGACGTTGACGACCCCTCCCAGGGCGTTGGCGCCCCACAGCGTCGAGTGGGGGCCCTTGACCACTTCGATGCGCTCCACGTCCAGCAGCGGCAGAGCGCCGAACTCCACGGACGACTCCGCGCCTGTCAGGAAGCGATGGCCGTCGAGGAGCATCAGCACCCGGCTGCCCACGCCCCGGGCAATCCCCTGGGCGCCCCGGATGTCGATCTTTCCCGCCACGAACGTGACCCCCTGCGCAAACGGAAGCGCCTCGCCCAAGTCCGTGACGTTGCGCCGTCGGAGCTCCTCGCCGCTCACCACCGCCACGCTGGCGGGCGCGTCGCCCGGAGCGGCAGCTTCTCGGCTGGCGGTCACCGTAAGCCCAGGCACGTCTACCAGGACACGGGCCAGCTCGACTTGCAGCACGCCTGCCGTCTCCGCGACCGGCACGCCCCCGGCCCCCGTCCGGCGCTCGGGGGGCGGCCCCAAGTTGCGTTCCGTCGGTCGGAAGCCGGCCGCCGCAACCACGACCGTGTACGACCTTCCTTCGGGCAGAGCCACCTCGAAGCGGCCGTCGGCCCCGGTCAGCACCCGAAGAGGAGTCCCGCGAACCATCACTTCCGCGCCGGCCACGGGCTCCCCGGTCGCCTCCGCGACCACGACGCCGCGCACGGGAACCACTTGCTGGACGTCCGCCGACATCGGCGCCGGGGCGAGAAGCGCCACGAGCATCCACGCGGCCACCCAAGCGACCGTCGCCGACGCGAACTCGGACGTGGCCGGCTCCCGGCCCGCCCGGACCCCCAACTCCGCCAACGCCCGCTCCCGCCCTACTGTCGGCGCCAGACGGAAGAGGACACGCTCAGCGCCGGCTCGGTCACGTTCACGGTGAGGGTGGGGCCTGCCAGCGTGAACGTCCCCGTGCCCTGAAACAAGTTGCCGCGCTGCTCCCAGCTGCCGTCGGCCCTTACGGTGTAGCTGCCCTGGTCGACGATCCGCTCGGACCCGCCCGCGCCGTCGGGCACCGTGACGTCGAGGTCGAAGTCGCCCATGGCTTCGCTGCCGGTCGGCGCAGACTGCTGGAGCGTGAGCGTGCCCGACACTGCGGGCGGGCTCAGGACGGCGCCCCCGGTAAGGGCGACGGACGAGAAGGACTGAAGCGAGTAGGCGCCCGAAATGTCGGGGGGACTCCGGCCGGGAGGGTCCGCAGGGTCGTCGCCGCCGCAGCCCATGGCCAGCGCTCCGGCGAGGAACGCGCAGAGTCCAAGTCGATGTCGAATCAAGCTTCACCTCGTGCGTCTTCAGTGGTTTCTGTGAACGGCGCGCCTTGCGGTTGCAAGTAAATCTACTTTCCGGGTTCTCGTTGGGCTACCTTCCTCGCCATGGACCACGAGCCCGCGGACCCGAGCCGAGGCGGCCTGATCGGTGGCGGAACGCCTCTGGGAACCTGCGCCCTGCTGGCGCGCCTCGACGAGCTGGGCGTGTCCCACCACACTATGGCGCATCCCCCGGTGTTCACCGTCGAGGAGGCCAGCCGGCTCCGGGGCGCGACTCCGGGCGCGCACTCCAAGAACCTCTTCGTCCGCGACAAGAAGGAGCGCCACTGGCTTGTGTCGTGTCTGGCCGATCGGCAGGTGGACCTGGGATGGCTCGCGGATCGTCTCGGGACGAAGCGCCTTACGTTCTGCAGCCGGCGAAGACTCGCGGGCTACCTGGGCATCCGCCCCGGGGCGGTCTCTCCCTTCGCCGTGATCAACGACGCCCAGGGAGTGGTGCGGGTCGCCCTGGACGCCCAGCTTCTGGCGACGGAGCCCCTCAACTTCCACCCCCTGGACAACGCCAAGACCACCGCCGTTTCCCGAGCGGGACTCATGCGCTTCCTGGAGGCGGAGCGCCACGAGCCGCTGATCCTGCGCTTCCCGGACCGTTGACGTCGCGCGAACGATGATGTAATGTTATGTTGGACAAGAGGCCGACAAGAGGCCGACAAGAGGCCGACAAGAGGCCGACAAGAGGCCGACAAGAGGCCGACAAGAGGCCGACCCGGCAGAGCAAGGGCGGCAACCGTGACCCCAACAGGTGCGAAGACGACATGGACCGAGCCGGCTTGGGGCTGGCAGGACTGGTCGCGCTCACTGCATGCACCCCCGGCCCAGGTGCAACCGCCCAGGTGGCGAACCAGGGCGAGCAGATGGCGCAGGCCCTGCTTGCCGCACCCAAAGACAAGGCGGAGGGCGCCCGGCTGCTCGGATGGACGCCCGACGGAGCCCTCGTCGAGCTCAGGCCCGGCGCCAACGACATCACGTGCCACGCCTCCAACCCCGCCGCCGACCGCTTCTCCACCTCCTGCTACCACAACTCCCTCGAGCCCTACTTCGCCCGGGGCCGAGAGCTGGACGCCCAAGGCGCTTCCGCCGACCGCTACCGCATCCGGTTCGAGGAGATGGAGGCCGGCGACCTTCCCATTCCCACCCACTCGGCGACCCAGTACGTCTTCGACGGCGTGTGGGACGCCGAGGCAGGGACCGCAGAAGGCCGAATCCGGTGGCTGATCTACGTCCCGGGAGCGACAGCCGAATCGACTGGACTTTCGTCCGAGCCGGCGGAGGACCGACCATGGATCATGATGGAGGGCACGCCCGGCGCTCACATCATGCCGCCCGCGCCCAGGGTCCGCCAGCCTAGCCAAGGCTCGGAGGGCTCCACTCGATGACTCGCCCCGAGATCGTCCCCGCCCACGGCGAAGCCGCCGACGCCCGTCGCGCCGACTCGGCCTTTCCACCGCGTCTCACGTGGACGGAACGTCCCAGCCTCAAGGGCACGCTGGGCCCCATCGGCAACGTCCGACTCGCCGTCGCCCTGTTGGGCTTGGGCGACGTGCTCGCCTGCGCGGCGAGCCTGGCCTTCGTCGCCTCCCTCCCGTTCGTCGCCTTCAGCGGCTCGTTCCTGGCGTTCCCGGCCGTTTCCGTCTGCATGGCGCTGGGGCTGTACGTGGCCGGCGCCTACGGCATCGAAGGATTCGACAACGCCAAGAGCCTGACGATGAGTCTGTCGGTCGGACTGGTGCTGTCGGCGCTCTTCGTCACCGTCGCCGAGTTCGTCTGGCCCTCGTCTCTTGTGGGCAGGCAGGCGATCGCCGTCTTCTTCTTGGTCGTGAGTTTCCTGCTTCCAGGATGGCGCTTCGCAGGGGTACATCTTGTCAGGAGGAGGTTTGCGCCGGAGGCGGTCGCGATTGTCGGCCACGGAGAGGGCGCTTACCGCTTGGCAGAGGTGCTCGAAAGCGCTCCGTCGTTTCGCTTGGCGATGACGGTCAACCCGCTGTCGGCCAAGGCGGTGCAGGTCGTGGAGAACGGCGGACCCCCGCGAGGCACGCCCGTTGCGGACATTCCGTCGGTCATGTCGGGAGCTGCAATCAAGCTGATCGCGGTGGCCGACTCGATCTCCACGAGCCAGGCCGCTCTCGTGCGCCAGCTGCGGAAGTGCAGAAGCACAGGCGTCGACGTGCAGGATGTCGCCAACTGCATCGAGATGCTCTCCCAGAAGGTGCCCGTCCGCCTCTTGCAGAAGTGGCGGAAGCCCTCGTTGAGCTTTCCGGGCTGGGAGCGCAACTTCGACGACAAGCTGAAGCGCTTCAGCGACATCCTGTTGTCGGCGATTGCCATGATCCTGACGGCGCCGGCGATGCTGGCAACTGGACTTGCCGTGCGATGGAGCGACGGCGGTCCAGCCTTCTACAAGCAGGCCCGGGTGGGCACCCACGGTCGCATCTACACCTTGTACAAGTTCCGTTCGATGATGGTGGACGCGGAGCGCAACGGGGCGGTATGGGCCTCGGAAGACGACCCCCGAGTCACGAAAGTCGGGAGGTTCATGCGGAAGCTGCACCTGGACGAGCTGCCCCAGCTCTGGAACGTCTTCCGCGGCGACATGAGCTTGGTGGGACCTCGTCCCGAGCGCCCGGAGTTCGTGGACTGGCTTCGCCTGTCGATTCCCCACTACGACGCCCGTCACACGATCAAGCCCGGCATCACCGGCTGGGCGCAGATCCGCTATCCCTACGGCGCGTCTGCCGCCGCCGCCGAGGACAAGCTCGAGTACGACCTGTACTACGTTCGCCACAGGAACGTGCTCTGGGACGTGTACATCCTCTTCCGGACGATCGTGTTCGTCAGCACGGGACGGCGCACCTAGACGGACCTCCGGAGCAGAAGGACGGGGGCGGAGGGGAAGATGATCAGCACCTTTGCCCTGCTGACCCTCGTTGCGGCGGTCGTCGCCTTGCAGGTCGTCTTCGTCGTGTTCGTGCTGTTGCGGCCGCGAGTGCGCCAACCGTCGTCCCCGGCTTGGATCCTGGTCATCCTCGTGCTGCCGATCGTGGGCGTCGCACTGTACTTGGTCGTGGGAGAAGTGCGGACGGGAAGCCGGCGCAGGCGGCGGCATCGGACCATTCACGCCAGCATCGGCGGGGTCTTGCGCAAGGCGTGGGCGGTGGCGCCGGCGCCGGCCCGCGTGACAGGCAGCGTTCAGTCGATCGCCAGGCTGGCGCGCCTCGTGGGAGACACTCGTCCCCGTGGCGGAAACCGCCTGACCTTGCTGGCCGGCGCCGAGGAGTTCGTGAACAGCTTGGTGCGGGACGTCGGCGGCGCCAAAGAGCACGTTCATCTGCTGTTCTACATCTACTTGGACGACCAGATGGGACGCGCCGTGGGGGACGCCTTGGCCGCGGCGGCCGCCAGAGGAGTGGATTGCCGTCTGCTGGTGGACAACGTGGGCTCGGACGAGTTCCTGAAGTCGAAGCTGTGCCGGCAGCTGAGAACGAGCGGGGTTCGCGTGGCCGCCGCGCTCCCCACGCGCATCACCCAGATCGCGTCGATCCGCTTCGACATGCGCAACCACCGCAAGATCGCCGTGGTGGACGGCAAGATCGGCTTCACCGGCAGCCACAACTTGGCCGCGGAAGCGTTCCACCCGAAGCCCCGCTTTGCGCCATGGATCGACGCGACCCTGCGAATCGAAGGGCCGGTCGTGCGCGACCTTCAGGCGCTCTTCGTCGAGGACTGGTACATGGACACGGGCGAGAGCCTGGCAGGGCTGATCGCCATCTCGCCGGGCAGCCACGCCGACGGCACGGTGGTTCAGGTGGTGGGCAGCGGCGTCAACTCCCAGAACCAGGCGCTCGTGCGGGTCATTCAGTCCGCCGTGCACATGGCTAGGGAGGAACTGGTGCTGACCACGCCCTACTTCGTGCCCGACGAGGGAACCGCCGCGGCGCTGACCACGGCGGCGATGCGGGGCGTGCGCACGGTGATCGTGGTGCCTGCGCGGAACGACTCGCCGCTGATCTCCCTGGCCAGCCGCAGCTTCTACCAGCCGTTGCTGGACGCCGGGGCCGAGGTCCACGAGTTCACCAAGGGACTGCTCCACGCCAAGACCATCACCGTGGACCGGGACTTCGCAATGGTCAGCACGGCCAACCTGGACCGCCGGAGCTTCGACATCAACTTCGAGGTCTCGACTCTGGTCTACGACAGCGCGTTCGCGGCCGACCTGCGCGAGCTCCAGAGGCGCTACCTGGAGGACTGCCGGGCCGTGGACGGAGCCGAGTGGGCTTCCCGCAGCTGGCCGCGCCGCCTGGGAGAGAACGCCGCCGGCTTGGTCAGTCCCCTTCTGTGACGCTGCCGGACGACGACACGCCCTCCCGAGTGGCAGCCGAGTGGGTTCGCGGCCGGGCGACCGTGCCTTCCGCCGCTCCGCGCCGCTCCACCGCCCTCGTGCTGGGGGACCCCTCGCCCGATCTTGCTCGGGCGCTGGACGACTCGGGCGTTGCCGCGACCCGTTGGAACCGGTTCGCCTCGCCTGGCCAGATCTGCACCTCGTGGCCGCCGGACGGGCGGTTCGGGGAGGCGTGGGTGCGGATGCCCAGGGCGGGACTCGAGGCGGCCATGCTGCTTCACGCGGCCTCGGCTCGGGTGGGCGACGGGGACTCCGTGCTGCTCTACGGCGCGGTTCACGACGGCATCCGCGCCGCCGCCAAGCGCTTCCCGGCCGGCGCAACGCCGCCCCGAACGGTCTTGGTCAAGCGCCGCTGCCGCGTGCTCCATGCGACCCGGCTCGCCCCGCCGCCCCGGCAGGACGGGCTGGCCGAGTGGGAGGTGCCGGGCGCCGTGGACTGGGGCGCGGGCGAACGCGAGTGGACGTTCTACCCCGGCGTCTTCGCATGCGGGCGGCTGGACCCTGGCAGTGGGCTCCTCGCCCGCGCGATCCCGGCGGCTGCCGCGCTGCCTTCCGCGTGCCGAGTCCTGGACTTCGGAGCAGGCACTGGCATCCTCGCCGCCGCGGCGCTGGAGAAGGCCGGTCCCGGCGCCACGGCCCAGCTGCTGGAGCCCGACGCGATCTCGCTGGCCGCCGCCGCCCGCAACGTGCCCTCGGCGCTGCGGGTGCTGGGGCACGGGACCGGCGCAGTGGAGGGCCCCTTCGACCTGATCGTCTCGAACCCGCCCGTCCACGCCGGTCGGCGGGACGACCTTCGCCCGGTCGGGGAACTCGCGGACGGAGCTCCGGGCTTGTTGGCCGGGGACGGACGTCTGCTGCTGGTCGCGCTTCGGAAGCTGCCCGTCGGCGACCTGCTGCGCCGGCGCTTCCGACAGGTTCGCGAAGTGGCCGGCGAAGGACCGTTTCGGGTGTGGGAGGCCAGTCGGGCGGCGCGCCCTCAGCCGTAGCGGCCCTCTATGTAGTCCGCGGTCTCCTTGCGGGCGGGAGCGCCGAAGAGCTGGTCCGTTGCGCCGTGCTCCACGATCCGGCCCAGCAGCATGAAGACGCACTCCTGGGAGAGTCGGCGCGCCTGGGCCATGTTGTGGGTGACGATCAGGACCGTGTATTCGCCTGCCAGCTCGCGGATCATCTCCTCCACGGCTTCGGTGCCCGCCGGGTCCAGAGCCGAACAGGGCTCGTCCATGAGCAAGACGCGGGGCTTGACCGGAAGCAGCCGGGCGATGCACAGCTTCTGCTGCTCCTCCAGAGAAAGTCCCGTCGCGCGCCGATCCAGCCGATCCTTCACCGACTCCCAAAGCAGGACGCGGCGCAGCGCCGATTCCAGCGCCTCTTCGCGCTCGGCCCGCGACGCCTTCCGCACCGCGGTCTCGTGGAGCCGGAACCCGAAGAGCACGTTGTCGCGGATGGAGATCGGCAGCGGGTTGGGACGCTGGAAGACCATTCCCACCTGCTTGCGCACCTGCACGATCTCCACGTCGTCTCCGAAGACGTTCCGGCCGTGGACCCGCACGCTCCCCGTGGTGCGCACGTAGCCCAGCCGCTCGGCGATGCGGTTGCACGTGCGCAGCAAGGTCGTCTTGCCGCACCCCGAGGGGCCGATCATCGAGGTGACGATCCCTCGCCGCACTTGCAGGTCCACGTCGAAGAGGGCCTGGAAGTCCCCGTACCACAGGTTGAGCCCCCGCGTCTCGACGGCGAGCTCCGAAGCGGCGGCCCCGGCATGGGCGCTGCCGGCGCCGACCCGGCCGACGGGGCTGCCCGCCTCGACGCCGGGACCGCCCGTGGTCGCGTCAGCCAAAGCGTCCCTCGATGTATCCGATGGTGCGTGGGTCCTGGACCTTGCCCGCAAAGAGGTCCTCGGTGTCGCCCGTCTCCACCAGCTCGCCCGTGAGGAAGAAGGCGGTGCGGTCGGCCAGGCGCCGGGCCTGCTGCACCAAGTTCGTCACCAGGACGATCGTGATCTCGGCGCGCAGCTCCTTCAGCACGTCTTCGATCCGCATGGTGGTGACCGGGTCCACCGCAATGGAGAACTCGTCGAGCAGCAGGAGCTCGGGTTCCTGCGAGAGGGCCCGGGCAATGGTCAGCCGCTGCTGCTGTCCTCCCGACAGCAAGCTGCCCAGCGAGTCCAGCCGGTCCTTGACCTCGTCCCAGAGGGCGGCCCGGGTCAGGCAGCGCTCCACCACTTCGTCCAAGTCGGCCCTCTTGCGAACGCCTCGCAGACGCGGGGCGAACGCGACGTTGTCGTAGACGCTCAGCGGCAGGCCCACCGGCAGCGGAAACACGACCCCGATGCGGCGCCGCAGGGCGTACACGTTGCGAGCCCCCGCCACGCTTCGGCCGCCGACCTTGACGACGCCCGTCACCTTCATCGCCGGGTCGAAGGCGTCCATGCGGTTCAGCGCCCGCAAGAACGAGGTCTTGCCGCTGTTGGCCGGGCCGATGATCCCGAAGACTTCGTTCTTGCGCACCTCGAGGCTGGCGTTGCGCAGGACGGGCCGGCCCCCGTAGGAGATCGTCAGGTCGCGCACCTCCACCACCGGCGGCTCGTCGCGGCCAGGAGACGCCTTCCCGCCGGGGGTCGCCGCTACCACTTCTTGAGCCCCCGCAGGTAGACCCGGAACGCGATCGACACGGCGTTCATGAGGAGGACGATGGAGACCAGGACCAGAGCCACGCCGTAGGGCACGTTCTCCGCCACGCCCGGCGTCTGCGTGGTGATCACGTAGAGGTGAAGGGACATGGCCATGGTTTCGTCCAGAACGCCTGCGGGGTAGAAGAGCTGGAACGCCACCGCGCCCGTGAACATGATCGGCGCCGTCTCGCCCGCGGTTCGGGACACTTCCAGGATGACGCCGGTGAGGATGCCGCTGATCGAGTTGGGCAGCACCACCTTGCGGATCGTCTGCCAGCGGGTCGCGCCCATGTTCCAGCACGCCTCCCGAAACGCCCGGGGCACGGCCTGGAGCGACTCGCGGGTGGCCACGACGACCACGGGCAGGGTCATGACCGCCAGAGTCAGGCTGGCCGCCAGGATGCTCGTCCCCGTCCCGAAGAAGAGCACGAAGGCGCCGACGCCGAAGAGGGCGTGAACGATCGACGGGACGCCGGCCAAGTTGACGATCGCCAGGTTGATGACGCGGGTGAGGAGGTTGTCGGGCGCGTACTCGCTCAAGTAGAGCGCCGCCGCCACGCCGACGGGCACCGACGCCAGAAGCGCCACCACGACCAGCCAGACCGTGCCCACCAGGGGGAGGGCGATCCCGCCTCCGCCGTCGCTGGAGGGGGGCGTGGCGAGGAACTCCCACGACAGCGCCGAGCCGCCCTTGACCACCAACGTGCCGAGAACGAGAAGCACGGGGACGACGAGAGCGACCGTCATGAAGAAGAGGGCGGCCTTGGCCAGGGCCTGGGCGCGGTCGTTCCGCCGGTTCAGGGGCGTCGGGGCGAACACCGAGCCTACTTCCTGCGGATTCCCCGGACCACCAGGTCGGCGGTCAGGTTGATTGCGAACGTCACGGCGAAGAGAAGGATGCCCAGGGTGAAGAGGGACCCGTAGTGGGCCGAGCCTTCCGCGGTGTCGCCCAGCTCGGCCGCGATGGTGGCCGTCAGCGCCCGCACCGAGTCGAAGGGGCTCGTGGGAAGGTTGATGGCGTGGCCCGACGCCATCAGCACCGCCATCGTCTCGCCGAACCCTCGGCCCACCCCCAGCAGCACGGCGGCCAGCAGCCCGTTCCGGCTGGCGGGGATCACGACCTTGCGCACCACCTCCCAGCGGGTCGCGCCAAGGGCCTCCGCAGCCTCGCGGTAGGCGTCCGGCACCGCCTTCAGGGCGTCCTCGGCGATGGTGGCCATGATCGGCGCCGCCATCAGGCCCAGGATGATCCCGGCGTTGAGGACGCCCAGGCCCAGGGGCACGCCGAAGACGCCCTCGATCAGCGGCTTCATGATGGTGATTCCCACGAAACCCCACACCACCGAAGGGATCGCGGCCAGGAGCTCGACCAGCACCTTCAGGACCTCTCGCACCTTCCCGGTCGCGAACTCGCCGATGTAGACGGCCGCGCCCAGGGAGAGGGGCACCGAGACCAGCATCGCCAAGCCCGTCACGCTGGCCGTGCCCGCGATCAGGGCCAGGGCGCCGTAGGTGGGGTTGCTGGACGTGGGACGCCACGCAATGGAAGTGAAGAACTCGCCCAGGCTCAGGGCGCTGAAGACGAAGTCGAGCCCTTCCTTGGTGACGAAGACGAAGATCGCGGCCACGAAGACGATCGCCGACAGCCCGCCCGTGAAGATGAGGAGCTGAGCGGCTCGGTCCGCGTACCAGGCAAGGTCCCGGCGGTCCATGGCGTCCAGGGCCGCCGCCGGCTTCATCCGCAGGCCACGTCCTCGATCGGCGCGTAGCCCCGCTTCCGGATCACGCACTGGCCCTCGTTCGAGAGGATCCAGTCCACGTAGGCCTTCACCGCGCCTCGGGGCTGACCCGCCGTGTACATGAAGAGAGGCCGGGCGATGGGGTAGCTGCCGTCTTCCGCCGCGGTCAGCGTCGGCGCGACGCACGGCTCGCCCTCGGCGGCCGCGATGCAGGGCATGCGGACATGTTCCGTGGCGTACGCCAGGCCGCTGTACCCGATGGCGCACGGGGTGTTCTCCACCAAGTCCACGACGTCCTTGGAGCCATGCATGTCCCGGGATCCCAGCTTGAAGTCCCCTTCTCCCAGAACCGCTTCCCGGAAGTACACGTAGGTGCCCGAGTTGTTCTGACGGCTCACCCGGACGATCTCGTCGGAGCCGCAGCCCGGCACCGCGACGCCCAGGTCGGACCACGTCTCGGCGGAGCCGCCTTCGCCGTAGATCGACCCGATCTGGGCCAGCGTCATGCTCCGGATGGGGTTGTCCTCGTGGAGGTAGACGGCCAGGGCGTCGTAGCCCACGACGAACTCCACGGCTTCCACGCCGTTGCTCCGGGCAGCTTCGCGCTCCAAGTCGCGCATTCGCCGCGACGAGTTGGCGATGTCCACGGTGCCGTTGATCATGGCCGAGATCCCCGTTCCCGAACCGCCGCCCGTGACCGATACGGCCACGTCGGGCGCAACCTCCCGGTACGCCTCCGCCCACGCCTGGGCCACGTTCAGCAACGTGTCGGAGCCCTTGTTCTGGATGACCGAGCGCTGCGCGCGGTCGGAGCCGCCGCAGGCGAAGACCAGCAGCGCCGCGACGGGAGCAGCTCGCTTCGGTGCGCCGCTTCGATTCACGTGCGCTCCCTCCCATGGGGGTTCGAGACCCGATGCGGGGTCTTGTGGTTGGGGTCGACGCCGGATCCGTCGCCGAGGTCGATGCTCGATCTTGCCCGGGCCGGTCGAGGAGAGACGGGCGAAGTTTGCCGAAGGCCTGTCACAGTACGGTAACCGGCGTGGGACGATGCGGTCGCTTCGCCGGTCGTCACGCGGCCCCTGCCGTCGCCTCGTGGTCGAGCGCCTCTTGGGCGGGGGTCGCGCTTCCGCTGCCGACGGCGCGCCGCAGGACCTGCTCGATGTCCAGTCCCAGGACCGACGCCAACCCCTCCATCGTTCCGTAGGCGCCGCGGACGCGCTGGTTGAGGGCGTTGGAGACGCCGTCGCCCTCGCCCCCGTCCATGACCACCACCCGGTCGATGTCCACGCCCCTGACCGCGCCCACCGCCGTCTCCAGCAGCTCCGGCAGCTTCTCGGCCATGAAAACGGCGAAGGCGGCGTCGCCGCCGGCCCGCACTTCCGCGTACAGCCGCCGCAGCACCTCGACCTGGGCCTTCCCCCGCTCCAGGATCGGGGCGGCTTCGGCCTCGGCCCGGGCGAAGGCGGCCATCTTCTCGGCCTTGGCGGGCTCCACCACGTCGGCCCGGAGCCGCTGCTCCTCGCGCTCGACCCGCTTCTCCTCCAAGACCCTCTCGGCTTCGACCTCGGCCTCGGCGGCGCGTACCCGGGCGATCTTCTCGGCGGTCACGCCCTCCTGGTCCAGCTCGGCTTGGCGCACCCGCAGCGCGTTGCGGGCCTCGGACACCTTGATCGACGCGCCGGCTTCCCGCACCTCGGCTCTCTGGCGGGCCTCGGCCTGGGCTTCCCGGGTATCGGCCTCCGCTTGAGCTTCGGCGATCTCGGCCTGGCGGATCGCCTCTGCCGACTTCTTGCGGCCGATCGCCTCGAGGTAGCCCCGCTCGTCGCTGACGTTCTGAATCTTCAGCACGTCCAGATGGAAGCCCAACGAGGCCAAGTCCTCGCCCGCGTCCTCGGACAGCGCCTTGGCGAAGCCCAGCCGGTCCTCGTTGACCGCTTCCGGGGTCATGGTGGCCAGGACGCCCCGCAGGTTGCCGGTAAGGGTGTCCTGGGCCAGCAGGCGCACTTCCTCCTCCGACTTGCCCAGCAGTCGCTCGACCGCGTTGTTGAAGACCCACTCGGGCTCGGAAGCGACCTTCACGTTGGCGATCGCTTCCACGTTCAGCGGAATGTTCCCCTTGGAGAAGGCGTTCTTGACCATCACCTCGATAGGGATCGTCTCCAGGTTGACGTGCTGCACCGTCTCGATGATCGGGACGCGAAAGGTGCGCCCGCCGCTGATCGATCGATAGCCGACGGCCTGCCCGTCGGCGAGCTTGCGCCTGCGGCCCGTGAGGACGGCAGCTCGGTTCGGCGGCACGATGACGATGAGCTTCTTGACGGTCGTGATCAGCACGACCACGACCATCAGGACGATGGCGGCCACGACGGCGGCGGGGATCAGGTTCTCCATCAGCTTCTCCTTTGGGGGGACCTTATGCGGGGGCCGGAACTCGATTCGACTCGGGGGTCACTCTTCCAGCAGCTTCACGTCCACGGGCGCCACGGCGGCCACGCCGTCCTTCATCTCGACGACCACGACCTGCCGGCCTTGGGCCAGTCCCTCGGCGTCCCGGTACGCATCGTCTACGCGGGCTCGGACGCGAATCCTTCTGTCGCCGCGCGCCACGTGCACGAAGCCGGGGCTGCCGGGGCCCACCTCGAGGGCGACTTTTCCCGTGAGCCCCACGAGCGACTCTTCGCCGGGAATGAACCCGGTCTCGGTGCGTCGCAGGTAGCCGAACGCGGCGCTGACGATCGCGCCTGCGGCCAAGCCGGTCGCGCCGGCGATCAAGGCGGTGGCGCCGGTCCGGGATCCGTCCCAGAGAAGGTGAAGGGCCGTCCCAGCCGCCCCGAAGCCGAAGACGGCGTAGACCAGGGTGCGGAGCGAGAGGATCGCCGATGCGTCGCCGAACGAGTCGGCGTCCACGTCGGCGGAGACATCCGCGTCGCCGTCCAGGAAGTCGCCGAAGAGCGAGAGGCCCAGGAGGCCGCCCCCGACGGCAAGGCATGCGACGTATGCGGTCAGCATCGGCTCCTCCTTCCGGCCTGCGGCGTGTTTCGGGGCGTTTGGTGCGGTCGGGCCGGCCCCCACGCCGGCTTTCGCGGGGGAAACGTACTTGCGACATGGACGGCGGCGCGACGGGCAACGTGACCTACCAGCCCACGCCGGCTTTCGCGGGGGAAAACGTACTTGCGACGGGCGGGGCCAACTCGGCCGCCAGCCGCGCCTCCGCCCCACGCCGGCGTTCGGGGGGAAACGTACTTGCGACCCGTCGCCGGAGACAGGGAGCGGCAGTGCGGCGCAAGGCGGCGGAACGCTCGGGCGCGAGGCCGGGAGCGGCGGTGCGGCGCAAGGAGACGGAGCGCTCGGGCGCGAGGCCGGGCAGCACGGGAGCGCCTTTCCTGGCGTCGCGCCGTTTCCTTGCGTCGGCCGAGGCGGGAAGAGTAGCTTCGGGCGGTTGCGAAGCGGCCCGGCTGCGACGACCGGCGAGCCGCTGGACCCAGCTCCGACGAGCCGCCAAGTGCAAGGAGCGCGTGGAGATGCCCCCGACTGCCGGCGGTGGGCCGCTTCGTCCGTTGGGCGAAACGGAGTTGCGCTGCGAGCCGCAGGACGCGCCGTGAAGGCTGGTACTGCGTGTGCGCCGGCGGCAGTGGCGACCGTCGCCGCGAAGGCCGGTGGGCGCCGCGTTCGACGGAGCGTCTTCGCGGCCGCTTGCGTCGCCGCGTCGCTTGCCCCTGTGGTGGCGGTCCGGGCCCAGCAGGGCGCCGTCGGCGGAGAGTGGCGCCACTATGGCGGCGGCCCAGGCAATACGCGCTACGCGCCCCTGGACCAGATCGACCGGACCAACGTCGGGTCGCTGGAAGTCGCCTGGCGGTGGAAGGCCGCCAACTACGGTCCGGCGCCCGAGTTCAACTACCGGACCACGCCCCTCATGGTGGACGGCGTGCTGTACGCCACGGCAGGCTACCGGCGGGTCGTGGCCGCAATCGACGCAGGAACCGGCGAGACGCTCTGGACGTACCGCCTGGACGAGGGAGACCGCTCGGCACCGCGGCGCAACTCGGGGAGAGGCGTGGCGTACTGGGACCCGCGGCGGGCCGGGGCGGACGGCGCCCGAGCGGCCGGCGCCGAACCGATCGAGACCGAGACGGGCGCCGGGGTCCGGCCCGGGACCAGCGCCGGGGCCGAGCCCTTCGCCCGTCCTCGCATCTTCCTCGTCACGCCGGGGTTCCACCTGGTGGCGCTGGACGCGGCCACCGGGAGGCCGGTCGAAGGCTTCGGCGAGCGCGGGGTAGTGGACCTTCGGCTGGAGCTGGGAAGGGAGATCGACTTGGAGGACGCGCCGATCGGGTCCAGCTCGCCGCCGGCGGTGGCAGGGAGCGTGGTCGTGGTGGGCTCGGCGCTGCCGTCGGGGGGCGCGCCGCCTTCGCCGGAGATGCCGCCGGGCCACGTGCGGGGGTACGACGCGGCGACGGGCGAGCGCCTTTGGACCTTCCACACCATTCCCCAGCCCGGCGAGTTCGGCCACGAGACGTGGGAGGAGGACTCGTGGGAGTACACGGGCAACGCGGCCGTGTGGACCGCCATCAGCGTCGACCCGGCGCTGGGTCTGGTCTACCTGCCCGTGGAAGCGGGCACCGGCGACTACTACGGCGGCCATCGGCCCGGCGACAACCTCTTTTCCCAGAGCCTGGTCGCCCTCGACGCGGCCACCGGAGAGCGCGCCTGGCACTTCCAGACCGTTCACCACGGCATCTGGGACTACGACCCGCCGGCGGCGCCCGTCCTGGCCGACTTGGTGGTGGAGGGGCGCCCGGTGCCGGCGGTGGCCCAGATCACCAAGCAGACCTTCACCTTCGTGCTCGACCGGCGGACCGGCGAGCCCCTGTGGCCCGTCGAGGAGCGTCCCGTGCCCCAGACCGACGTGCCCGGCGAGCGCACGTCGCCCACGCAGCCCTTTCCCACCAAGCCCCCGCCCTTCGACCGGCAGGGCGTGGACCCCGACGACCTGATCGACTTCACCCCCGAACTGCGCGCCGAAGCGGAAGAGATCCTCGCCCAGCTGCGATGGGGGCCCTTGTACACGCCCCCGTCGGTGGCGGAGGAAGGCGGCGCCCAAGGCACCCTCATGGTCCCCGGCTCCTTGGGAGGCGCCAACTGGCCCGGCGGAGCGTTCGACCCCGAGTCCGGCTACCTCTTCGTCCAGTCGGCGACCCACCCCAGCGTGATCTCCCTGGTTCGCGACCCCGAGCTCTCGTCCATGAACTACGTGCGCGGCGGCGGGCTGCGGCTGCGGCGCGGCGGCGGCCCCCAGGGGCTGCCCCTATTCAAGCCGCCTTGGGGGCGGATCACGGCCCTCGACCTCAACGTCGGCGAGATCGCGTGGCAAGTCCCCAACGGCGACGCCCCCGAGTACGTGCGGGAGCATCCGGCGCTGGAAGGAGTGGACGTGGGAAGGACCGGCCGCCAGGACCGGGGCGGGCTCCTGGTCACCCGTACCCTGCTCTTCGCCGGCGAAGGCGGGGGGATGTACGCGGCCTCGGGGTCGGGAGGAAGGATGCTGCGGGCTCACGACAAGGCGACGGGCGAGGTCGTGGCCGAGATCGAGCTGCCGGCCAACCAGACGGGCCTGCCCATGACCTACATGCACGAGGGGCGGCAGTTCGTGGTGGTGGCGGTGGGGGCGCCCCGGCGGCCGGGGGAGCTGGTGGCGCTGTCGTTGCCGGGGAGAACCGGCGCCGGAGGGAGCTGAGCCGCCAGGCGACTTCTCGCTACATCGCCAGGTCCGCGCGCAAGTAGGAGACCCGTCCGGAGAGTCCGTAGGGCGACTCGGCCGGGTAGTCGAACGCCCACAGCTGGGCCACGTGACCGTCCGGCAGCTTGTTGGGGAGCTTGTCGAAGAGGTTGTTGGCTCCCACTGCCAAGCGGACTCGGCCGGCGACCTCGATGCTGAGCTCGGCGTCGGCGATGGCCGCGGCGTCGATCTCCACGGGCTCTTCGAAGATGAACGGCGACATGACCGAGCCGACGTGGTTCAGCCGGAAGCGAGCGCCGATCCCCCTCGCCGACCGCACGTCCACGCCGGCCCCGATCCGCTGCTTGGGCTGGTTCTCGGTGAGGAGCATCGTCTGGGTCTCGCGCACGAACGCCGGGTTGCGGTTGTTCGTGATCTCGGTCTCGTTGCGGTGGAGGCTGGCGGTCAGGTCCACCGCGCCCCACGACATGCCCCGGGCGCGCCAAGTCGCCACCACGTCGATGCCCTTGGTGCGGGTGTCCACGGCGTTGGTCCAGAACGAGACGCCGTCCACCGGCCGCCCCTGGAACTGGGCGCCGGCGCGCAGTCCGTGGTCCGGCCCCAGCCCCTGGGTGAGGACGATCGCGTCGGCCACCGACACTCGGTAGTAGTCGGCGGTGAAGAGGAGGCCCGAGTCGTTGGAGTAGACGAACCCGCCGGTAAAGCTGCGCGAGGTCTCGTGGGCCAGCGAGCAGGCGTCGAAGTCGGCGCAGGCGAGCGGGTCGCCCTCCGGGAGGAACCCGGTGCTGGTCAAGCCGCCCCCGCCGCCCTGGAAGATCACGGTGTTGAAGCCTCGATGGGGAAGCCGCGGCGCTCGGAAGCCTGTGGACACGGCCGTACGAAGGGCCGCCCCCGACTCGCCCAGCTCGATCCTGCCGGACACCTTGCCGGTCAGGGAGTTGCCCGCGTCGCTGTAGTTCTCGAAGCGGAGGGCCGCCCCCAGGGTGAAGACGCGGGCGGGCTCGACCTCCATGTCCACGTAGGCACCGAAGCTGTTGCGGCTCCGCTCGGAGGTTTCGGCGCTTGCCGGACTGTACCCCGGAAAGCCCTGAATGCCGCAGCTGGCGAAGGCCGAGCCGTCGGCGTTCTGCTCGTGGGCGGCGGGGAAGCTTCCCGGCGAGCTGCTGGGGCCGCAGGCGTACGAAGCCTGCTCGCCGGCAGTCATCCAGAAGCTCTCCCGGCGCCAGGCGCCTCCCAGCGCGACATGGGCCGGCGTGCTCCCCAGCGAGAGGTCGCGGGCCGCATCGGCGTTCACGTCGATCTGGCGCAGCGCGAGAGCGCCGCTGAAGACGTTTGCCGGCCCCGAGTTGCCGACGATTGCGTCGGGCGTGGCCCCAGGGTTGCGGGAGAGGTATTCGGCGGCGTACGAGGGGTTGATCGAGTTCGCCGCGCTGAAGCGGAACTCGCCCTTTCCCAAGCCCAGGCTCAAGTCCGCCCACCACTCGCCCCACTCGCCTCGCAGCCCCAGCACCGAAGAGAGGTCGTTCAGTTCCGACTCCTCCGTGGGAAAGAAGCCGTCGGGATGCACGTACGACACGTTGCGGGGCACCCAGTCGGCCTTCCGGTAGAGGCCGTCGGCCACCGCCTCGCGGCCCGACCAGGTCGCAAAGGCGTAGAACTCCGACGACCGGCCCGCGGCCGCTGCCGCGTTCAGCGCGATCGCCGCGCCCTTGTAGTCCGGCTCGCCGATTCGCTGAAGCTGGGCGGTCCGGCCGCCGTTGGCGCAGGGAGCGTAATCCGGGTCCGGGCCGAAGCACGTGGGCGCCATGCCCGCGCGGGTCGTCGGCCGCTGGACGCCGTACTCGACGGTCAGGTTGAGGAAGCCTTCGGCGCCCAGGGGGACCCCTGCGTTGGCCGACGCCAGGACGCGCTCGCCGTCGCCCCACGAAGTGCGGCCCAGGTAGGTGGAAGTGGTCACGCCGTCGGCGTTGTCCTTGAGCACGATGTTGATCACTCCGGCGATGGCGTCGGAGCCGTACTGGGACGCCGCGCCCTCGCGCAGCACCTCGATCCGCTTGATCGCGTGGACGGGAATCGCCCGCAAGTCGGTGCCCGTGGTGCCCAGCCCCTGGGAGGCGATCACCTTGGGGAAGGCGACCCCATGGCGGCGCTTGCCGTTGACCAGCACCAGCACCTGGTCCGCGCTCATCCCGCGCAGCGTGGCGACGTGGAGCGCCGCGCCGTCGCCCCCTTGGAAGCGGGTGGAGTTGAAGGAGGGCGCGATCCGCCCCAGCGCCTCGGCCAAGTCGACCTCGCCCAGCCGCGCCAGCTCCTCGGCGCCGTAGATGTCCACGGGCACCGCCAGCTCGGCGGGGTTGCGGATGCCGGCCCGGGAACCGACCACGACCTCGACCCCGTCGAGTCCGTACACGGTGTCGGGGGGCTCCTGGGCGTGGGCGGGGAGCGTCGCCGGGGCCAGGAACGTCGCGGCCGAGAGCGCCGTCGCGAACGCCAGGGAAGCGAGCGCGTCCGAAGCCGCGGACCTGAGGAAAGCGATGGTCGAGCTCTTCATGCGTGTCCTCCTGTCGCCTTCGGCGGCGACTGTCGTTTCGGCCGCCCCTCCAGGTCGCGACGGCCTTCCCACAGCTTGCTCAACGCTAATGCGTGCACGCTCTGCCTGCAAAGGCGCCTTCGGGCTGGTCCGGGCTTAGTCGAACTCCGCGTCCGTCAGGCGGAACGCGTCGATCAGCTCCGGGTCGCTCTCCGTGCCCAGGATCCGGCCGGCCAAGTACTCGCCGATCACGGGGCCGAACTTGAACCCTTCGGCCGAGCCGCCTCCCGCCAGCCAGACGTTGTCGTAGTCGGGATGGTGGTCGAAGAAGAAGTTGCGCGTCGCCGAGATCTCGTAGTGGCACGCCCTGGTCTCGCTGACGGGGGCGTCGGCCAAGCCTGGGAAGCGCTCCGCCGCGAAGGCGAGCGGGCGTTCGTGCTCCTCCGGCCGCAGCCAGCGCCGGCTGGTGTCTGGATCGTCGGGGGGGCGCCCGCCGGTGCGCACGCGGAAGCCGCGGTTGTCGGGAGGCAGGGCCGGCCAGCCCGTCACGCCGGGGAAGTTGTAGCTGGGAAGGTTGGGCCAGCTGTAGCTGCCGTCGCCGGGGGGAGTGCGCAGGTAGACGACGTGGCCCATGGGGACGCGCAGCTTCTTGCCCATGAGCTCGGGAAACGCCTTGGGGAACCACGGCCCCAGCGCGAAGACGGTCGTTCCTGCCGAAAGGGGCTCGCCGGGCCGGAGGCGCAGCGAGTCCAGCCGTCGTCCCGAGCGTTCGCCCAGCTCCGCGTGGGCCGTGGCGATCCGGCCCCCGGCACGCTCGAAGACTTGCGCCACGGACTCGATCGCCCGGCGGGCGCGCACGACTCCGGCGTCCAGCTCGTGAAGCGCCACCGATATCCCGGTCAGGTCGATCACCGGCCATCGGCGGCCCACTTCGTCGACGTCCAGGACCTCGTGGCGGACTCCGACCTCGTCCCAGTTGCGGCGAGTCTCCTCCAGGAAGTCGTCCCACTCCTCCCGGAGGATCAGGTCGGACGTGGTGAAGAAGACGCGGGGGAGGAGCGACTCCTGCCGCTGGGCGTCCCATTCGGTCCACTTCTCGATGGCGCGCTTGGCCCAGCGCGTCCAGAGGAGGCCGTGCTCGCGGCCGCCGTAGCCCGTGCGCACGCCCCGGGTCTCGCCGCCGGAGGTGGCGCGGGAGTTGGCCGGTCCGTACTGGTCGATCAGCACGACCTGGGCGCCGGAGCGCTGCAGGTGAAGGGCGGTCCAGGCGCCGAAGGCTCCTGCGCCCACCACCGCCACGTCGGGGGAGTGTCGGGCGTGCACGGCGGGGGCGGACGGCGCATTGGGCGCACTGCGCAACGGGTGCGAAGCCGCGCCCAGCTCCGACGCCACGGCCGAGGGGGCGGCGAGGACCGCACCGGCGCCTGCCCCGGCCGCCTTCAGGAAGCGGCGTCGGTCCGGCGGCTGTCGGCAGTCCGGCGGTTGTGGGCAGTCCGGCGACGGCGGGCGATTCGGCGACGCCCGCGGGCGGTCCGCCGGTCGGGAGGCCGGCAGGCGAGGGGCCGGCCCTGGGCCGTCGGTCGCGTCGGCCAATGCGGTCCTCCGCTTCAGGCGCCGGATCCGGACGGGTCCATGCGAACCTGCCTCATCGGGGAATCGGGCGACATCTCCGACGGCCCGGCGTCGTGGCCGTTCAGCCGCATGACGTAGGACACCACGTCCAAGTACGTTCGCTCGTCCAGCCCGCCGGGGTTGTCGTCGGGCATCGTGGAGCGCACGGTGCGGAAGAAGGAGTAGACGGTGCGCCGACCCCAGTTCCTCCGGAAGGTCCGGCCGCGAAACTCGCTGGTCGTGTGGCACTGCGCGCACACTTCGTCGAAGGCGGTCTCTCCCCTTGCGGCTTGGGCCGCGGAGTAGATGCCGACTGGCGGGTCGGCGGGCGCCCCTGAAGCAGGCTGCGCTCCTGCGGCCCGGTCCTGCGCGGGCGGAGGCGGGTCGGCCGGCGGCGGTTCCTGCGCGGGCGGAGACTGGTCGACCGGCAGGGGCTCCTGCGTCGGCGGGGCCGAGCCACCGGTGGCGCACCCCGTCAGGCAAGCTCCGACGACCAAGCCGACCACCGCGCGCCGACTGCCTGGAACCATGGATCGGAGGCCGCATCCTCGTCCGCGCCCATGGTCTGGGGGCCAACTGCCTCGGATCATGGACCGGAGCCCTTCCTTTGGGGTTAACGTGTTTGTCACGGCGATTCGGTTCGCCGGCACCGCCTCCAAATATAGGACAGCGAGATGAACCGTCGAACTCCCTCCCTGCCCAGCCGACTTCTTGCTGCCCTGGCGACGTTGTCGGCGGCGTCGGTCGGGGCGTGCTCCGACCTCCCCATCGCCCTGGGCGACGAGAACAGCGTCGTCGTGTCCGCCGATCCCGAGCTTTGGGCCCAGGTCGAGCCGATTCTGGCGCCGGCGATCGAGCGCACCGTCTTCACCGTCCGGGACGAGAAGACCTTCACCGTCACTCACCACGATCCGGGGGACGAGACGTGGTATCGCCTTCGACTGCTGAAGCAGCAGCTGGCGATCGGGACCGCCGACGATCCGTGGATGGCCGACGTGCTGGCCAAGGCCAAGGACCCGCCTTCCGCCGGGGTGTTCCAGGCCAGGGACGTGTGGGCCCGGGGACAGTCGGTGACCGCCGTGCTGATCGCGGACGGCCAGGACGCCGGCGAAGCGGCCGCGCACGCTCCCGACGTGGCCCAGCTGCTGGACGACCAGTACAGGGCTTGGGCGGTTTCCAAGATGTTCGTCACCGGTCCGAACGAAGCGCTGAGCGACACGCTTCGGCAGCGGGCTCGCTTCGATCTCGTGGTGCCCAACGTCTACGACCACTCGGTGCGGGATTCGGTCCACGTCTTCCGCAACGACAACCCGGACCCGTCCGAGCTCATCCGGCAGATCGCGGTGACATGGGAGAGCCCGATCCCGCCGGGCCTGCAACCCGACGACCTGCTGGCGTGGCGCGCCCGGATCGCCGAAGAGCACTATTCCTTCCCCCAGGTCAACAACTTGGAACGGGTCACGGGGGGACCGGAGGTTCGCGACGGACTCGAGACGTACACGATCCAGGCCGTGTGGGAGAACCCGCCCGAGGCGTACCCGGCGGCCGGTCCGTTCGTCCTGCGCGCCGTGCACTGCCCGGAGCAGGACCGGATGTACCTGGTCGACGCTTGGCTTTACGCGCCCGGCGCGGAGAAGTACGAATACATGATCCAGCTGGAGGAGATCCTGAACTCGTTCTCTTGCGTCGGGTTGTAGCGCCCGCGCCCTGCCGCCCGCCTTCGCCCGAATCCCAGGGCCGCGCGCCCACCCCCCGGAGTCCCAAATGCACGCCACGAAGACGCTTCCGGTCCTCTTCGCCTTCGCCCTTGCTCTTCCCGGATGCGCTCCGGAAGGCGGCTCGGACCCCGGGGCCGGCGGCTCGGGGAGTCGGAGCGTCGGCGAGTTCGGAGCCGAGGGAGTCGGCTACGCCGCCGAAGGCTTCGAGACCCAGGTCGCGGCAATCGACTCCATCGTGCTGGCGCCGATCCGCGAGGGACGGATCGCCGGCGCCTCCGTGTCGGTGGTCGCGGGGGGTCGGGACGTGGCCGTTCGCGCCTACGGCTGGGCCGATCTGGAACTGAAGGTCCCCACCCCCGAAGACGCGCTCTACGAGATCGGCTCCGTGACCAAGCAGTTCACCTCCGCCGGCCTTCTCCAGCTCCAGGAGCAGGGTCTGGTGGACCTGGACGCGGAGATCGGCGAGTACCTGCCCGACTTCCCCACCCAGGGCAACCGGATCACGGTGCGGGAGCTCCTCGACCACACGTCGGGGATTCGCGGCTACACCGAGATGCCTGCGGCGCGTCCCTACTTCGTGCGCCGCGTGCCTCGGGACAGCTTGGTGGCGCTCTTCGCGGCCCACCCCTTCGACTTCCCGACCGGGGAGCACCAGATCTACAACAACTCGGCGTACTACTTGGCCGGAAAGATCCTGGAGACGGTCTCCGGCGTCGACTACGAGGAGTACGTGGAGGAGCGGCTCTTCGGCGAGCTGGGAATGACCCGGTCCCACTACTGCAGCGAGACCGAGATCCACGAAGGCAAGGCGAAGGGCTACGACGCCGGCGAGGACGGGCTGGTCCACAAGGGCTTCATCGTGCACAACGTTCCGTTCTCGGCCGGGTCGCTGTGCTCCACGGCGAAGGAGTTGGCCGTCTGGCTGGGGGCGCTCCACGGAGGCCGAGTGGTGTCGGAGGAGTCGTACCGCCAGCTGACCGAGCCCGGCGACCTGAACGACGGCACGCGGACCCGCTACGCCCTGGGGCTCGCCACCAGCGACGTCCTGGGCCACCGCGCGCTGCACCACGGCGGCGGGATCAACGGCTTCCTTGCCGAGTCCCTCTACCTGCCCGACGAGGAGCTGGCCGTCGTCGTGCTGGTGAACTCGACGGGACCGCCCGGGCCCTCCGCGCTGGCCCGAGAGATCGTGAAGGTCATGGTGGGCGACCGGACCCCGGCGCCGGAGTCCTTCGACGGCGACTTGGCCTGGTACGAGGGGACCTACGGCGGACCCGCCCGAGGGGGCGAGGCCTTGGTTCGCGTCGCTGCCGACGGCGACGTGCTCACTGTGGCCACGGTGACCGCGGGCGCGTACGTCCCGGCGGACCAGCAGTCGAGCGACACGCTGGCGTATCGGGGCGGGACGACGTTCGCCGCCGGCGACCAGCTCCTGACCTTCGAGGGCGGTGCGGACGCGGCGGAGGCGCTTCGCTTCGACGTGGTGTCCGGCTACACCGTGATGCGGCGGCGGTAGCGGGTCGCCCCAGTGTCCTTCGTCCACCTCCATACCCACTCCGAGTACTCGCTGCTGGACGGGGCCAACCGCCTCTCGGACTTGGTCCGCAAGGCGAAGGAGTTCGAGATGCCGGCCCTGGGGCTCACCGACCACGGCTGCATGTACGGCGCCTGGAGCTTCCAGAAGCTGGCGCGCAGGGAAGGCGTCAAGCCCATCGTCGGAATGGAGGCGTACGTGGCGCCGGGAGACCGGCGAGAGCGGAGCCGCTCCGGCGAAGGCGGAAAGGCGGCGTATCACCTGGTCTTGCTGGCCCGCGACGCCGAGGGCTATCGGAACTTGGTCAGGCTGAGCTCGATCGGGTACACGGAGGGCTTCTACTACCACCCGCGACTCGACAGGGAGACGCTGGCGCGCCACTCGGGGGGGCTGATCGTCTCGTCGGCGTGCATGGCCGGGGAAGTGGCCCGCCACTTGGCCGCCGGGAACCCGGACGCCGCCCGGGAAGTGGCCGAATGGTACGCGAACGCCTTCCCGGACAGGTACTACCTCGAAGTGCAGGCCCACGACACCGACGGCCAGGCCGAACTCAACGCGCAAGTCTTCGCGCTGGCGAAAGAAGTGGGCTTGCCGGTCGTCGCCACCAACGACGCCCACTTCTTGCAACACGAGCACCACGGCGCCCACGACATCCTCGTCTGCATCGGCACGGCGAAGAACCGAGACGACGTCGACCGCCTGGCCTACGACGACGGCCTCTACTTCAAGGACCCGTCGGAGATGGCGGCGGCGTTCCCGGACCGGCCCGACGTGCTGGAGAACACGCTCAAGATCGCCGACGAAGTCTCGCTCTCGCTGGAGAAGAAGTACCACCTGCCCCGCTTTCCCCTGCCGGAGGGCTTCGACGACGACAACCACTACTTGGTGCACCTGGCCGAGGAGGGCGCGAAGGCACGCTACGGCAGTGCGGGCTCGGGCGACTCGGGGGGCGGCGATTCGGGGGCCGCGGGTAGCGACTCCGTGGGCGGCGAATCCACGGTCGGCGATTCGGGGGGCGGCGAATCCGCGGCCGACCGGTCGCTTGCCGAGGAAGTGCGGAAGCGCCTTCGCTACGAGCTCGACGTGATCCTGAAGACGGGCTACGCGGGCTACTTCCTGATCACCTGGGACTTCATCCGCTGGGCGCGCGAACACGGCGTCCCCGTGGGGCCGGGACGGGGCTCGGCGACGGGCTCGCTTGTCTCCTACGCGCTGGGGATCACGAATCTGGACCCGCTGGCGCACGGCCTTCTCTTCGAGCGCTTCCTGAACCCGGAGCGGATCTCGATGCCCGACATCGACATCGACTTCTGCTACGAGCGCCGGGGCGAGGTGATCGAGTACGTGCGGCGGAAGTACGGTCGGGACGCGGTGGGCCAGATCGTCACCTTCGGCACGATGAAGAGCCGCGCCGTGATCCGCGACGTGGGCCGGGTGCTCGGCTTCGAGGTGAGCGAGACGGACCGGATCGCGAAGATGATCCCGAACCAGCCGGGGAAGAGCTACACCGTGGCCGAGGCGGTCGAGCAGATACGGGACGTCAAGGCGCTGTACGGCATGGAGGAGAAGTACAAGCAGCTCTTCGACTACTCGATCACGCTGGAAGGGCTCTCGCGGCACGCGTCCGTCCACGCCGCCGGGGTGGTGATCGCGCCGGGGCCGCTGGACGAGTACGTGCCGATCTGCACTCAGTCGAAGGGAGGCAGGAACGGCAGCCGAAACAGCGGCAGGAACGGGGCCGGGCCGGGGGGCGCGACCGACGAGGACGGGCCGGACGTGGTCACCCAGTACGACATGAACTGCCTCGAGGACGCCGGGATGCTCAAGATGGACTTCCTGGGCCTCAAGACGCTCACTGTGATCCACGACGCCGTCCAGGCGGCGAAGGAGCGGACGGGCGGCTTCCGGCACCCGGACACCGGAACGGCCTACGCCTCCGACGCGATGGACGACGTGCCGCTCGACGACGGGGCGGTGTACGAGATGCTGGCCGGCGGCGGCACCTCGGGGGTCTTCCAGTTCGAGTCGAACTTGGCGATGGACAAGCTCCGGGCGATGCGTTGCGACCGATTCGACGACTTGGTGGCCACCAACGCGCTGATCCGGCCCGGTCCGCTGGACTCGGGGATGACCGACCGCTACATCCGGCGGAAGCTGGGAGAGGAAAAGGTGACCTACCCGGCGCCCGGGCTGGAGCAAGTGCTGGGGACGACCTACGGGATCATCGTCTACCAGGAGCAGGTGATGCGGATCGCCAGCGACCTGGCGGGCTACTCGCTGGGCGAAGCCGACGTGCTGCGCAAGGCGATGGGCAAGAAGGACGCCGGCCTGATCCGTTCCGAGCTGGACCGCTTCAAGGAGCGTGTCGTCGAAGGGGGAGTGGACGCCGGCGTCGCCGCGAGGCTGTCCGAACAGATCGAGACCTTCGGGCGCTACGGCTTCAACAAGTCCCACTCCGCCGCATACTCGCTTCTGTCGTACCAGACTGCGTGGCTGAAGCGCCACTACCCCGCCGAGTTCATGGCGGCGCTGCTCTCGTCGGTGGTGGACAAGACGGACGACGTGGTCAAGTACATGGGCGAGTGCGGGGAGCTGGGACGCCACGTGCCGGGTCTGGAGGACGGGCTGGAGGTGCTGCCGCCCGACGTGAACGAATGCGGGTGGAAGTTCACGGTGGTGGGCGCCAAGACGATCCGCTTCGGGCTCGGGGCGGTGCGGGGCGTGGGGTCGGCGGCGGTCGAGTCGATCCTGGAGGCGCGGAAGGAGGGGGGGCCGTTCGACAGCCTCTTCGACCTGCTGGAGCGCACCGACGTGCGGACGCTGAACAAGCGGGCGTGCGAAGCGCTGATCGCGTCCGGCGCGCTGGACTCCTTCGGGGGGCGGGCGCAGCTGCTGGCCGGACTCGACGCCGCCTACGGCGAGGTGCTGGCGCGCCAGGAAGAGGCGGAGACGGGACAGACTTCGCTCTTCGGCGAAGCGGGCGGGTCGGCCCAGCGCCCGTCGCCCGATCTGCCCACCGTGCCCGAGTGGGGCGAACGGGAGCGCTTGGCGCGGGAGAAGGAAGCGCTGGGCTTCTACATCTCCGGGCACCCGCTGGACCGCTGGCGGAACGTCGCTCTGGTCTTCGACGAGGCCGGCGCCCAGGCGCTCAAGAACAAGCTGGGCCAGACCGTGGAGTTGGCGTGCGTGGTGACCGCCGTGGCGCGCCAAGTCTCTCGTCGGGACGGCGCCGAGTGGGCCAAGATCACGGTCGAGGGCTTTGCCGGGACGGCCACGGTGCTGGCGTTCCGCGACTCTTGGCGCTCTCATCGGGAACTTCTCGAGCCCGACGCCGTCGTGCTCCTTCGGGGCAAGGTGAGCGACCGGGAGCGGGACGAAGACGACCCGCCCGTCTTCTTGGACGGCGCCGAGCCGATGGACCGCGTGCCCGACAGCGGTCGGCTGGCGGTGCGGATCGCCCTTGCCCGGGGCGCCCGACTGCCCGACGACGCCTTCGCGAAGGCCCGCGCCCTCGTGACCGAGAACCCAGGGGGCGCCCCGGTGGAGGTCGTGGTGGAAGAGGGCGACGCAGACGGTCGAGCGCGGCTGCGGTCTCGCTCGCTCAAGGTGTCGCCCAAGCGCAAGACGCTGCGGGCGCTGGAAGGGCTCTTCGGGACGGGAACGGTGGAGGTGGTGCGAGCGTAGCAGCAAGAACACGGACGCGGCCTCTCGGACGAGGGGCCATTCCCCTTGACGGCAGGAGCACGCAAGTGAAGACGACCACAACCACGCTGACCCTCGCCCTGGCCCTTGCGACGCTGGCGGGCCATCCGACGGCAACCGGGGCGCAGCTGCCGGACCCGGACGCGGAAGCCGGAGCCGCCGCCGAGCGCTTTGCGGGCATATGGGACGGTGCGCTCGAACTCCCCGGCGCCGGCGTCGTGCTGCGGATGCGCCTCCGGGTGACGGTGGACGACGACGGCGGCTTGGCGGCCACCTTCTTCTCGGTGGATCAGGGCAACGCCGCCGTCCCCGTGGAGGAGGTCGAAGTCGACGGCGCCAGCGTGGCGATGGCGATGGCAACGGTCGGCGGCGCGTTCGAGGGCGTCCTTTCGGAGGACGGGACGACGATCGAGGGCACCTTCACGCAGATGGGCGCCGCCCTGCCGCTCGTGCTGGAGCGCGGCGCCGAGGGCGAACGCGATGCCGGGAGCGACGACGCGGCGACCACGCCCCGCCGCCCGCAGGATCCCGAGGAGCCGTTTCCCTACCACGCGGAGGACGTGACCTACCCGAACCCCGACGGCGGCCACGCGCTGGCGGGCACCTTCACCCGGCCCGATGCCGGCGGCCCCTTCCCCGCCGTGATCCTGATCTCCGGATCGGGTCCCCAGGACCGGGACGAAGCGCTGATGGGACACCGCCCCTTCTTGGTGCTGTCGGACCACCTGACGCGCAACGGAATCGCGGTCCTGCGCTTCGACGACCGGGGCGTGGGCGAGTCCACCGGCGACTTCGCGTCGGCCACCTCGCGGGACTTCGCCTCGGACGCGGCGCCGGGGTCGCCTACCTGAAGTCCCGCGACGACGTGGACCCGGGCAAGATCGGCTTGGCCGGCCACTCGGAGGGAGGGCTGATCGCGCCGATGGTCGCCGCCGAGTCGGACGACGTGGCGTTCATCGTCCTCATGGCCGGGCCCGGCGTCGACGGCGAGCGCATCCTGTACGCCCAGGGCGCGCTCATCGGCCGGGCGAACGGCGCGTCGGAAGAGTCCATTGCCAAGTCCCGGGAACAGCAGCGGCAGATCTTCCAGGTCCTGAAGGCGGAGGATGACCTGGCGCAGGCGTCCGAAGAGATCGAGGCGCTTGTGCGTACGGCGCTGGAGAACGCCACGGACGAGGAGCGCGCCCAGGCCGGGATCACCGACGAGCTCCCGTTGGAGCAGGCGGCGGCAGCCCAGGCGGCCCGGCTGGCCACGCCGTGGTTTCGCTATTTCTTGACCTACGACCCGGCCGAGTCCCTGGAGCGCGTCGCGGTTCCGGTGCTGGCGATCAACGGCGAGAAGGACCTTCAGGTCCCCTACGAAGAGAACCTGCGCGAGATCGAGGCGGCCCTGCGGCGCGGCGGCAACAACCGCTTCGAGACCCACGCGCTTCCCGACCACAACCACCTCTTCCAGCGCGCCGAGACGGGAGCTCCCAGCGAGTACTCGACAATCGACGAGACGTGGTCGGTGGAGTCGATGGAGTTGATCGCGCAGTGGATACTGAAGACCGTGGGAGCGGCTCCGGGCCCGGCCCCCAACCCTACCGAGCCGTAGCGGGCGGCGCGCCGCCTACTACCTTGCCGCTACGTCCAACTCCTCGGCAAGCCGGTCCAGCTTCTCCCGCACCTCCGGATGCACTTCGTCCGGCTTCATCTCTTCTGCGATGTCCACGCAGTCCTTGTCGTTCCAGGCCACTCCCACGTCGACCATGAGCTTGGAAATGACCTCCTTGCCCTTGCTGTTGTCCAGCAGGCTGTCTGCCAAGGGATCGTCCCGCAGCAGCACGGGTGGCCACTGCTCTCGCATGTGCTTGGCCGCGCGTGTCCTCAAGTCGTCGGCTCCCTGCTTGTCCATTAGCCGCAGTATGGCCTTCGGGTGGAGCAGGTAGTTTTCGATCTCGTACCGGCGCCAGTACATCCTGGTTGGCGTCCGGGGCTTCTTTCTTCGGCGGTATTCGTCGTTGGTCGCGACGTTGCGATGATTCCTGTCACGCAACTCAATCGCCCGGCAAGAAGGCACCATTGTTCTGAGTGCGTTATAGTGCCTTGACGCGAAGGCCTTCCCTTCATCGGAAGTGGATCGGTAAAATGGTCTTTCGAGAAACGACAACATCGGGTGATCCAACGTCTTCGCCCAAGCCCTCAAGATCGGGACGTCCGTCTTGCCCTCGACGTACAGTATGCGTTGGACCGCCACCGCCGTATGAACGTCGCTGTTCGTCAGCAGGCGCAATGCGTGCTGGAGCCAAGAACCGTGCTCCACTCGTACCAGGCCGGTACTCGTCACCGACCGCAGACGATTCAGCTCTGCGGCGTCTACGAGAACATCGGAGTGAGTGGAGACGATGAGCTGGCTTTCCCGTGATCTCCGAAGTCGACCATAGACTTCATTCTGCAACAGCCTGTGCAGATGCATGTCCGGCTCGTCGATCAAGACCACTACAGGTTCACCGTACAGCAAGCTCGAATGCAGCAGCAGGACTTGGAGAAACCCGCTGCCTGCGCAAGCGATCTCAAGCCAGTTGTCACTGTCCGAATGTCGATAGAACACGCTGAGCGGCTCGCCTCTGCTGGGCAGCCGGAGCTCATAGCCGAAGAGAGCATGAGTCTCGTTCGTCAATTTGTTCCACCTGGCTCTTGATTCCGACAAGCGCAACAACAAGTTTCTCAATACGCTGGCGCCACGGCCTCGCGACAACCTAGCCCGCAGCACACCCTCTTCAAAGACCGATTCGGTTTCCTCGATGCGCAACGCAGACGGAATGTATGCGACGGCAGACGGATTAAGGTTGCAGGTTCGCAGCTCTCGGCCCCGCACGCTATCGGCCGGGCGAACGACTATCGCTCCACTGGTCTTGAAATGCAGTTCGAGCGCGATACTCCATTCCCCTGCATGCATGTCCAGGACAATCGGCTCACGCACGTTCTTGTCATGCCACAGATGGGCGAAGTCCGTAACGGCCACCGACTGGATGGTCTCAAGTGTGGTCGCGACATAGCTGTCCGCCGACGTACGCACTTCGGAGCTGCTGCTGCGTAGCCACGCGGACGCGGCGGCGTCTTGGCTCCAATGGCCCCACGCTTCGGCCCACAGCGCGATCGCCTGCAACACGGTCGTCTTGCCGCAGTTGTTCGAGCCCACGATCACGAGCTGGTCGTCAAGCTCGAACGTCGCGTCCCGAAACCGCTTGAAGTTCCGAACTTCCAGCTTGCGGATCATGGCCGGTCCTCGCTGTCCGCGCGGTTCATCGGACGATGTTGTTCTGCACGAGGACGCTGCCGTCCCCGGCGCCCACGTACTTGGCGAAGAGCGGGTGCGGGTCGCCGGAATCGACGGTCGCCTCGTAGTCGCCGTGGACCAGCCGCAGCCGCTGAGTCGCGAAGTTGCGGTTTGGATCGAGGCGGTACGAGTGCACGCGCGCCATGAAGTCGTTGAACGCCAGGCACGCCGCCTGCATGTTGACGGAGATCACCGCCGGCTGGTCTTCCGCTACTTCTTGAAGGTAGCCGGCGATCCGCTGTCTGCCGTAATGGTCCGGGTCGTGTCGCCGCCAGTTCTCCGCAGTGACTTGCTCCATGGTGTAGGCTCCGCGGGACAGCAGGCTGCTTCCCTCGGGATGAACGTAGTGCGCGACCGCGTCCGCGTCGGCTACGCCGCCGGCGCCGTCGGCGTCCAAGTTGACCCCGACGTCGAAGTACGGTATGCAGTATGCGCTCGCCAGGCAATCGAGGTGGTACCGACCGGACGCGGTATCGACGCAGCCGAAGAGAACGTCGCAGTCGATCAGCGCCTCCACCGCTTCCCGCGAGTCCGTCGAGCAACGGTGCGCGTCCACCGACGTGCCGAGGCCCATCCGTTCGACAGCCCGCCGCAGCGCGTCCACCTTGGGCCGTCCCGCCAGCGCGTCCGCCATCGAGCCATTGACGATGCGGTTCAGGTTCTTCGGCTCCATCGCGTCGTCGTCCACCATCACAACCGCGCCGACGCAGTTGCGCACCAACAGCTCGATCATGACGCTCCCGGTCCCGGAGCAGCCGACCACGCCGACCCGGAGCGACCGGACCAGGTCCAGCGTCCCCCGTCCGAACGCCTGGGCGACCCGCGCTTCGTGCTCCGCGACGCCCGTCTTCGCCGTGCGGCCCCGCTTCCAAATGCGGATGTCCTCGCCGACGCTGGACACGCCGCTCGCCTCGACGAAGCCGCCGTCGGGTCCCAGCGTGCGTGCTCTGATCGCCAAGTCCGGCGTCATGATCGCGGAGCCGCTGATCCTGTCGTCGTCGAACCACGACGAGATCGAGTCCAACAGCTCCCGGTCCGTCTGGTCGTCCAGCTCCGAGAAGCGCGGATTGCCTGTGGGATGCGAGTGAATCGTGACGATCGACTGGCCGTTTCGGTCGATGGACGTTATGCGGTCGGGGTCGAGGTGGTCGGCGAACGGCCAGGACACGAAGTCCTTCTTCCTTTCCGAGCGTCGATGGGAGAGCAGGAGAACGTCCGAGACGACGAGGCGCTGGCGCCGCCTTCCGGTCCCCTGGTTGCACACAAGCACGGCGGCAGCCTCGAGGCCGTCGCCGGGGAAGAGGTGGTCGGACAAGCGCCGGTGCTGGCCGGCGGTCATGGCGAGCAGCGCGCTCCTCACCGGCTCGTTTCTTTCTTGAGTTCGTTCCTGACGTACTGGACGTGCTTGGCAACGCTGTCCTCTCCGGGGTTCCAGTCGTAGTGCCGGGACCACCGTTGCCAGCTGGTCTCGAAGTGCGCTTCGTCCGCCAGAGCGCCGATCTCCCGGCCGTCGGACCGAGCCAGCGGCGGATCGAAGTAGAACATGTCCAGCCCCGCCCCGGGATAGCCGGTGGGGATCAGCACCATCAGCGTGCTCCGCTCCCGATCGTAGCCCGGCGGGATCGGGAAGTTCTCGACGAAGAGGCCCCACTTGCAGTTGTCGGGCCCCTCCGCCCTGCGCTTCCAGGACGAGCCGTGCTCGGCGGCGAAGGCGTTCAGGTACTCCTCGTCGTCCGGCGGCAGTGCATAGGGGGGCGACGAGCGGTCCGGCTCGTCCATCAACCTTGTTGCGCTTGCCTGCGGACGGTCTCGAAGCGTTCGACGCCGGGTTTGGCAAGATCAACCTCTTCGTGGGCCTCGATCCTGATCCGGCGTCCTCCGCGAAGCTTCTGGTTGAGGGCCCAGTCGATGGGTCGCTTCGCCACCAGCGCCAGAACCTCCGCCCCGGAGACCACGCGCTTCTCGACCACGAACCTGTCGCGGTCCACGCGGATGCGGTAGCGGTGCCCCCGCCCCCTGGGAGGTCGCCGCCCGCGCTTCGCGCACTCCTCGATGTCCACGAAGGTCTCGTCGGGCGCGTCTTCGGGGTGCGGCACGACGAAGTACGAGTCCGAGGTCTGGACGACAATCGTGGCGCCGCCGGGGATCTCGACGTCCACGCCTTCGTCCGGGCTCTCGCCGAGCACCGCGAAGAGCCGACCGCCAGGGACTTCGTCGTCGCGTCCGACCAAGTCCCCGGCGACGCCCTTGCCGCCCTCCACGCGAACATCTCGGGCGCCGTTGAACTCAGGCGTCACCGCGCTCGGCGGACTCGAAGCCGCGTCTTCATCCGCGTCCGCCGAAGCAAAGTGCTCCCCGCCGCAGAGAAGAACGAGATCGGAGGCAGAGACGGGCGTGCCTGGCCCTTCGTCGCGGACCAGAACGAGAGCGTCGTCGTCGCCGGCGCCGGCGAGCGCCCGCAGCCGGCTGCCGGACACGAGCCCCGTTTCGACCTCATGACCACGGCCGTCGATGAAGACGGTGACGATCCTACTCATCCGACTCTTCCTCCACTCGCTTCGGGCCGGTCGGCGCCGACGCCGGTCGCCGGCGGTTCATGGCAATGTCGCACGGGGAGCCGGAATGCGTCAACGGCAGCGGGCAGCTGGGGCGACCGCAGGCAAACCCGCGCAGAGCCCGAGGCATCGGCCGTCAAGTCAATCGCACGCTCGTCAACCAGGTCGACTCCCAAGCGTGTTCGCCACCGCGTCCAGGACGCGACGCACCTCTGGATGAACTTCCGCTTCCTTCATCACTCCAGCGACTCGGTAGTACTCTTCTTCTTCGCAGTATACCTGCGCCTTGCCAAGTATGTCCGCCAAGATCGTCTTGCCTTTCGTGCCTGTCAGCGCGCGTATGTGCTCGAACGGCTTCTTGTACAGCGATCTGTAGTACTCCTTCATGTACTCGTCGGCCTTGGCCGCACCTGTTCCGGTCTCGTCTTGCTGGCGGACAAAGCGAAGCAGCGCCCGAGGATGAATCAGATAACTCTCGATCTCGTAGCGAGTCCAAAGCACCGACGTCAATCCCTTTACCGATCGTCGCTGGTTGGCGGACGCATGGTCCTTGCCGTTGCGATCCTCCAGCACAATGCCTCGAACATCCGGCACGCTCAGCCGCAGTCCGCGAAAATGGTTCGAAGCAAAACGAGATCGATTCGGCTCGCGGGCAGTGGCTCTCCGCAACGGTCCTTCCAGGAACCTCAACGCGGGGTGGTCCAATGCCCGAGCCCATTCTCTAAGGATCCTTATGTCCGTTTCGCCCTCCACATATAGGATTCCCAATCCACTCTGCGCGAGCAGTACTTCTCTCACTTTGACCATCCTCAGCGCGTCTCGTAGCGCATCCTTGGCAACCCGACGATCGACGTCCTCGAGCTTGCCGCCGGTCAGAACCTTCAGGTCGCGACGGGCCACTTCCATCAGCAGGTCCGAATGAGTTACCACGACAAGCTGTTGACCGTTCGATTGTGCGATCGTCTTCAAGCGATCGTACATGCTTTCCTGCAAGGCAAGATACAAATGCGAGTCCGGCTCGTCCACCATCACTACCGTACTGTCCTTCGTGTAGTAGAGACTTGCGTAGATGAACAACACCTGCAGGAAGCCACGGGCGCCGCAAGCCAGGTCAAGCGCGGAGTTGTTGTTCGACTGCCTGTATCCGGCCATGATCTCGGCCACGCCGCTGGGGTGGGTCAGTTCGTACCCGAAGAGATCCCTGATTGCGGCCTGCACGGATTCCCATCTCTCGCCGTCGGTACTGATCTCCAACAGCATGTTCCTCAAGACGCTGCCGCCGCGGCCGTGCAACATGTCCTGCACAAGACGCACAAGCACTGTCTCCGGGGCCACCCGGGCCTCCGGCGTCGTCAATCCCGAGAACGGAGGAATATACACAGCCTTCGCAGGCTCTTCTCCGCACTTGGTCAAGTGGCTCTCCGATACGCTACTTGTCGGGCGAGCCCGCAGCCTCTCCTGTTCCACGTAGATAAGCTCGAAGCCGACCTCCCAACGTCTTGTCGCCAGCGACAGAACTATTGGCGACTGCGTGTCCTGATTCCGCCACATCAACCGAAAGTCCTTGTACGGCAGCGACTCCAGCCGACCAATCTCGACGTCCACGTAGTCGCCTTCCTGCGTCCTGGTGTGCACCCGCGACCCGTCGCTCATCCAACGATCGCGAACCTCGTTCCACACGGCGACGGCTTGCAGCAGCGTCGTCTTGCCGCAGTTGTTCGGTCCCACGACCACCACATGCCTGTCGAACTCGAAGTTCGCGACCTTGAACTTCTTGAAGTTCTGGACTTCCAGCTTGCGGATCATGGCCGCGCCTCCTTGCCCGGCGGGTTCCTGTTGGGGGACGAACTCCATTTGCACGGGCCGGTCGCGAGGCCGGCCAGCGGGTTGCGGCAATGTCGCACCGCCGGTCGGCGGGCGTCAATTGGCGGAGGTCGGTCGGAGTCGGCCTGTCGGGTTCCTCGGGAAGGCCGTTCAGCGGCGCCGGAACCCTCGCGACTCCCGCAGACGCTCCGCTCGACGCCACAGCTCGGGGCGTCCCATCGCCGCGGCCAGCTCCTGGAACTCGGGCAACGCCCCTCGCCACTCCAGCTCGTCCACATCTTGGAAGAGCGGCGAGCCGTCCTTGCCGGCCGCGTCGTCCCGGAGCGTCGCCAGATCGCGGAAGAGGTGGGCCGCTTCGCGCCCGTTCCGCAGCGCGCTCGCAAGCCGCTCGGCGCCTCGAACCCTTACGTCCCATGCGCCGGCGTCGGCCGGGATGCGCTCCAGGCTGGCGTAGCGGTGCAGCACCGTCGCCGCCGACTTGGCGCCCCATCCGGGCAGACCGGGGAAGCCGTCGGCACTGTCGCCCACGAGCGCCAGGTAGTCGGGGATGCTCGCCGGAGCCACGCCAAAGCGCGCCAAGACCGCGTCCTCGTTCCGCACTTCTTGCCGGCGCCGGTCCCACTGAACGATGCGGTCGGCCGAGACGCACTGGGCCAAGTCCTTGTCGGGCGTGCAGAGGTAGACGGTCTCGACGCGAGTGTCGCGGACGGCCAGCGCCGCCCCCGTCGCCAGCCCGTCGTCGGCCTCCAGCTCTGTCATGGGCCACACGGTCGCGCCCAGTGCCCGGAGCCCTTCTTCCAGCGGGTGGAACTGGGCGAGCAGGGCGGGATCAATGCCGTCCCCGGTCTTGTAGCCGGGCCAAAGCTCGTTGCGGAAGGACTCGATGACGTGGTCAGTGGCCACCGCCAGATGGGTGGCGGCCCGCTCCAGCAGCGTCAGGACCGAGCCCACCACGCTGCGAACGGCGCCCACCGGCCGACCGGCCGAGTCCATCGCCTTCGGCGCACCGAAGTGATGGCGGAAGAGCTCGTAGGTGCCGTCGATCAGGTGAACGTTCAACGGAGCGCCTTCGGGGTCAACTCCCGGCGTCCAGTCCAGCAAGCGCCGCTGGAAACTCCGCCTCTTCGAAGACCAGCCGGAACGTCCCCCGAGCCGGACCGTCGCGCACGACCATTCGCCCGCAGTTGAAGGCGCCCTCCAGGGTGTCCAGCACCCGTCGCTTGTATTCGGTGTCCGGGTTGTCGCGCAGGTGGCGGCCCTTGGTCTCGAAGACGAGAATGTGGGCAGGATCGCCCGCTCGGCTCGCCATGGCCACGAAGTCGGGCCAGATCCGGTCCTTCTTCCACCCACGCAAGTAGTATCCGTCTTGCTGGCGGGTGGCGACCCGGTGCCACCACTCCAAGGCCCGCTGCTCGTCCAGGTAGCGCGCGAAGTTGCGCTCCAGGTCGCTGTCGAAGTGGCTCTCGTAGATGGGCTCGAACAGGCTCATCTGAATTGCTCGGCCGTCGTTGCGGGCCAGAATGCCGCTGTTGTCCTTGTCAAGGGCGATTTCATAGCTGTCCACCATGCGAAAGTTCGGCTTCTCGGCCTCCAGGTCGAACCGGATGCGGCCACGGCGAAGCTTGTCGCGGAAGACGCTCTCCGCCTGGGCCTCGACGGCTTCGGCGATGCTGCTTCTCATGGCAAAGACGATGTGCGAACGGCGGTCGAAGACGGAATCGTCGGCTTCCCCGGACTGGCGCAGCTTCTCGACGACTCCCTGGGCCATGCGCGCCGCCTGCCACGTGTTCGGCACGATCTCCGCCAGTCGTCTGGCGAACCAGGAGAGCTCGATCGTCTTGTCGACCTCGATCTCCTGCGGCGCCCGGGGCTGGGTCTGGAGCACCGGCGACAAGTCCCCGATGTCCACGGCGGCCGAGTGGCGCCCGGCCACTTCGGGCGCACTGTCGTCGGGCGGCGAGACGTCGATGGCGCCCCAGTCGATGAACGGCAGGATGTGCCTCCGGTAGTCCATCTTGCACCAGTCCTCCCGGTCCTTGTGCAGCACCAGGGGCAGGAACAGATCTTTGCCGCGGAACTGCGCTCGACGCTCCACCGCGACCCGTTGCAGCTCCTCCCCGACGGCGGCGACGTCGTCCGATATTCCCGTCAGGCCCTCGGCTTCGAGACCTTGCTTGACCTGGGCGACGGCGGCACCCACGCGAACGTTCCAGCAGTACACGTAGCACTGGTCCAGAGCGGCTCGTCCGGTGCGGCGGGCGTGAGGCTGGCGCATGACGCGGCCCACCAGCTGGGTCACGGCGCGCTGCGCGGTCGTGTTGTCGAGCATGACCAGCACGTAGGCGAAGGGACAGTCCCAGCCCTCCATCAACGCCGCCTTGGTAATGATCCACCGCACGGAAGAGTACTCGGACAGCAAGTCCACGCCGGCCAGCTCGTCCTGTTCGGCCGACTTGACCGCGACTTCGCGGCTTGGAACGCCCAGGTTGTGCACCAGGTACTCGCGCACGTCTTCGGCGTGAATGCGCCCGGCCCCGCGCTGGTCCTTGCCGGTGCGCTCGACCCTCACTACCGCTATCGGTCGGACGTAACGACCGTCGGTCGTGTGCAGCGCCCGGGCCTCCGCACCCAGCCGCTCGAGTTCTTCGCAGGCCTGCGCCAGCGTGTGCTGCCACTCGGCGCCTACAAAGGACTCGACGCGCACGGGCAGCTTGATCATCTCCTCGGCCTTCAGCTCCACGCCGGTCACGTCCACAAGCAAGTTGCTGACGCCGCGGTTGGGCGTGGCCGACAGCTCCACCACCAAGCGCGGGTTCAGCTGGTTGACCGAAGCCACGAACTCGGCGTTCGCTTCCCTTCTCTTGGCACCGTACGCCTTGTGGGCTTCGTCCAGGACCACGACGGGCCGCAGCAGCTTGAAGGCGTTGAAGAGGCTGTGCTTGACCAGTCCCTCCGCACTCTGGTCCAGGTCCGGGTGAGCCTCCAGCAGTCGCGCGTCGCTTCCCAGGTCGTCCCCGTCGGGAAAGAGCGTGGGGTAGCGTCCCGAGTCGCGAAAGATGCGAAGGAACTCGCGTCCCTTCTTGCGGTTGGCGGCGGGCAGCATGAGCAGCATCACGCACAGGTAGTTGGCCACGTCCCCCCGGTCGAGCGCCTGGTCCTTCTCCAACACCTTGACCCTTCCGCCGCTGGCGCGCTCCAACATCTGTCTGTACGGATGCCGCCGGTCCCACAGCGCTTCCTTGGTTTGCCGGTAGATGGCCTTGGTCGGCGTGATCCAGAGGGCAAGCCCGGTCTGCCGGTTGAGGCGTTCCAGCGCCGAAGCTGCAAGCAAGGTCTTGCCCCCGCCCGTCGGAACCTTGAGGCAGACGTGGGGAATCGAGCGGCCTGCGCCGTCGGTGCGCGTGACGTACTTGCCGGCTCCGGCTGCAACTTCGCCCGCCCTGGCCAGCTCCTCCCAAGCAAGCTTCGGATAGTTGCGGACCGCATCGGCCATGGCACCCACGTCGTCGTCTCCAAGGGCCGCAACGAGCTTCTCCGACTTGCGCCGAGCGGCTTCCAGCGCATCAAGCCAGCGGCCGAAGCGATCCAGGACGCTGGTCTGGTAGCCCTTCAGTTCCATGCCGAAACGCTCTCCTCGTCGTGCCAGGAAGATAGGCCGGGACCGGCTAGCCATCAACGAGCGGACGCCCGGTCCCTGCACGGCCCGCACGGCCCGCCGAACCGCCTGCCGGGAGCGGACCCGCAGCCGCGCTGCTTCGCCAAGCCGACCGGCAAGCCCTGGCGCGAGCCGGACCGACGGCTCGATCTTGCCGGGCCGGCCCCGCCGACCCCAGAATTCAGCCACGCGCTTTCTTGCGACCCTCGACACGGGAGCACCCCCATGAAGTTCGGACCCGCCGCCGCCCTCGCCGCCCTTGCCGTCCTCGTCACCGCCGCCGCAGCCCCATCCCCCGGCGCCGCCCAGGAGACGCCCGCCGACGACATGCTCACGGTGGGACACTACCTGGACATGGAGCGGGTGGGGGACCCGCAGATCTCGCCGGACGGGCGCCAAGTCGTCTACACCAGGTCGTGGGTGGACCAGATGGCGGACCGGTTCGAGTCGGCGGTGTGGATCATGGACGCCGACGGAGGGCGGAACCGCTTCCTGCTGGAAGGGTCGAGCCCCCGGTGGTCGCCCGACGGCACGCGGGTCGCCTATGTGGCGCCCGGAGAGGAAGGCGGACCCGAGGGCCCCCAGATCTTCGTCCGCTGGATGGACGCCGAAGGCGCCACGACCCAGGTCACCCGCGAGGTCGAGGCCCCGTCCAACTTCAAGTGGTCGCCCGACGGCGCGCACATCTACTTCCAGCGCTTCGTTCCCGAGTCGGAGCCTTGGCCGATCGACCTGCCCGCCGCGCCGGAGGGCGCCGAGTGGACGCCGACGCCCCGGATCGTGGACCGGGTCCACTACCGCTTCGACCGGATCGGCTTCCTGGAAGAAGGCTTCACGCACCTCTTCCGGGTCCCCAGCGAGGGCGGCACCGCCCGGCAGCTCACCAGCGGCTCGTGGAACGCGGGCGCCACCTTCGTCTCGGGAGTCGGGAACGTGGGGTACGACATTTCCCCCGACGGCGGCACGCTGATCTTCGACGGACTCATGGAGGACGCGGACAACCGCTACCGCGAGTCCCACGTCTACGCCATGGAGCTGGCCACCGGCGCGATCCGGCAGCTCACCACCGAGAAGGGCCCCTGGGGCCGGCCCATGGTGTCGCCCGACGGCAGCGCGATCGCCTACGCGGGCTACCCGTGGACCTCGCAGACGTACAAGACGACCGACCTGTACATGATGGACGCGGACGGCGGGAACCAGCGCCTGGTGTCGGGCAGCCTGGACCGGGACGTGGGCGCCGTCCACTGGGCCGCCAACTCCAGCGGCGTGTACTTCACCGCGGGCGACCGGGGAAGCATGAACGTGCACTTCGCGACGCCTTCCGGCGAGGTTCGCCAAGTCACCGAGGGCGTGCACATGCTCTCGCTGTCGTCGGCCGCAAGGGACGGGCAGGCCGTGGGAACCCTCACCTCGCCCCACGAGCCCGGCGACGTGGTGGCCTACCGGCTGGACGGAGACGGCGACGCGGGCGCGATCCGTCGGCTCACCGACGTGAACGCCGACGTGCTGGCCGGGAAGCGGCTGGGCGAAGTAGAGGAGATCTGGTACGAATCGACGGGCGGAACGCAGGTGCAGGGCTGGATCGTGAAGCCGCCCGACTTCGACGCGAGCCGCGAGTACCCGCTGATCCTGCACATCCACGGCGGTCCCCACGGCATGTACAACGTCGGCTTCAGCTACCCCTACCAGAACTTCGCCGCCAACGGATACGTGACCTTGTACACCAACCCCCGGGGCAGCACCGGCTACGGCACCGACTTCGGCAACGCCATCGACAACGGCTACCCGTCGGTGGACTACGACGACCTGATGGCGGGCGTGGACGCCCTGCTGGAGCGGGGCTACGTCGCCCGCGACCAGATGTACGTGACCGGATGCAGCGGCGGAGGCGTTCTGTCCAGCTGGGTGATCGGCCACACGACGCGCTTCGCGGCGGCCGGCGTCCGCTGTCCCGTGATCAACTGGATGAGCTTCGCCGGCAACGCCGACATCACCGTGTGGGGCTACTACCGCTACCACGGCTACCCCTGGGACAACCCGGACAAGTACTTGGAGCACTCGCCCCTCATGTACGTCCAGAACGTCACCACGCCGACGATCCTCATGACCGGCGAGCTGGACCTGCGCACGCCGATGGCCCAGACCGAGGAGTACTACCAGGCGCTGAAGCAGCTGGGCGTGCCCACCAAGATGATCCGCTTCCACGACGAGTACCACGGAACCAGCTCCAAGCCGTCCAACTTCATGCGGACGCAGCTCTACCTGATGAAGTGGTTCGAGGAGCACGGAGGCCGGCCGAAGCCCGCGACCGACCGCTGACCGGGCCCGGGGGCAGCGGCCGCCGAGAACGGTCCGCTACGCCGGTCCCTTCCGAGTCTCGTCCAGGATCAGGTCCACCACGGAGCGCAGCGCCTCGTCCTTGCCGTCGCCCTCCAGGCGGCGAAGGCGGTAGTGGTCGATCTGCCGGTCGGCGCCGCTGCCCTCGCGGACGATCCGGAGGGCGTGGGACAGCTCCTCCTCGCACTCCAGGGCTTGGGCGTCCTCGGCCAGCTCCTCCACCAGCCGGGCGGCGTGATCCTCCAGGTCGATCCTGCCGCCGCCCCGGGCGTTGTCGCCCAGGAAGGCCAAGACGCCGTAGCGCTGGGCGATCCAGCGGTCTTCGGCGATGATCTCGGTGGGGGGCTCGGGAGGGAGCGCGCCGTCCCGGTCCTGGCGAAGGAGCCGCCGCGCGAGGCAGGCGTAGAGAGCCGCGACGCCCACGGCGTCGGCCAGGTGCGTGCACACGTCGCATATCCGCAGCTCGATCGTCGGGAAGCTGTGGGACGGGCGGATGTCCCACCACAGCTCGCTGCCGTCCTCGATGAACTCCAGCCGCCGGTAGCCTTCGACCAAGTCGTCGTACTCCGCCCGCGACCAGAGGGGACCTGGCAGACCGGTGCGCGGCAGGGCGCCGACCAAGTTGAGGCGGAAGGACTTGAAACCCGTCTCGCGGCCCTCGTTGAAGGGGGAGGAGGCCGAAAGGGCGTGGAGCAGCGGCAGGTAGCGGCGGATCGCCGTCATGACCCGAATCCGCGAGTCCGCGTCGGCAAAGCCGGCATGGACGTGCATGCCGCCCACCAGGAAGCGGCGCAGGGACTCCTGGTAGACGATCTCGAAGTCCCGGTAGCGCTCCCGCGGCGTGACGAGCTGGTCGGCCCAGGCGGCGAATGGATGGGTGGACGCGGCCATCACGGCGGCCCCGTGCTCTTCCGCGGCATCCACGACCACTCGACGGGTCTCGTGCATCGCTTCGGCCAGCTCCGCCACCGACGCGCACACGCGGGTGTTGGTTTCGACCTGGGACCTGAGGAACTCCGTCGTGACCTTGTGGGGACCGATGCCGCGTTCGCACGCGGCGAAGATGCCCGGATGGGGCGCCTTCAAGAGGTCCCGCGTTTCGGGATCGACAAGGAAGAACTCCTCCTCGGCCCCGAGGGTGATGCCAAGGTCCGTCGGACCGTTCACGGGCCTACTCGCCCGCCGGGTCCACCAAAGTGGCGGTTGCGATCCGGTCGAGTTCCGGGTGGTTTTCGTCGAGGTACGCGTTTCCCTGCTGCAGCGCGTTGGGCTGGGACACGCTGTTGCCGTAGCCGGAGTGGAAGCGGTCCACGACCTCGTCCATCCCTTCGACGACCCTGCCGAAGGGGGCGAATCCGTCGGCGTCCAAGTGGCTGTTGTCCACAAAGTTGATGAAGATCTGAGTGGTGCGGGAGTTGGGCGCGCTGGACTTGGCGAAGGTGACCATCCCCCGAACGTTGGACTCGACCACGGAGTCGTCCAGGATCACCGCTTCGCGCCATGCCGACGATACGGCCGGATCCCCGTGAAGCCCGAACTGGGCGACGAAGCCCTCGATCACGCGGAATATCCGCGCATCGTCGTAGTAGCCGTTCTTGACCAGCGTGTAGAACCGGTCGGCGCCGTTCGGCGTCCAGGCGCGGGCCACCTCGACGACGAAGGCTCCCTTGGTCGTCTCGAAGCGGACGCGGAAGGTGTCGGGCGCGGTCTCGGCAAGTTCCGCCGGGTCCAGGAGGGCCGTCTCGGAGGGCTCTTCGGCGGGGGCGGCAGCGTCTTCGTCGCCGGCGTCTTCGGCACAGGAGGCCAGGGCGAGGGCCGCAACTGCGGCGAGGACGGAGGGGCGGGCGCGGGTGATCGTCATCTGCATCGTCCTTGTGTGCGGGAAAGTTCCCAAAGTATACGTGCGGCCTACCCCACTGTCACCCGCACCGTCCCCGCGCCCGCCTCGACAGCCAGGGGCTCCGACCGGCCCTCGAGGGCCAGCGTGACCAGATCGCTTTCCGGAGCGGTCTCCTGGACTACGGCCTTGGCGCCGGGCACCAGCCCCACGGACTCGAAGTACCTGAGCTGCTCCGGGTCCTGGTCGGAGACCGATCGGATCACCACCCGCGTCCCAGGCGCCACCCGATCGAGCCGGCGCCCCTCGAGCGGGGCGACCTCGCCGCGACGAGTGGGAATCGGCGCCCCGTGGGGATCGGTCGCCGGATTGCCCACGGCCTCGGCCATTCGGTCGATCAGCCGGTCGGAGGCGGCGTGCTCCAGGCGTTCCGCCTCTTCGTGCACGTCTTCCCATGCGTATCCCAGGCGTTCCACGAGGAACGACTCGATGACGCGGTGGCGACGGAGAACCCGGAGGGCTTCCCGGACTCCCGTCGCCGTCAGCCGCACGCCTCGGTAGGGCTCGTGCTCCAGCAGGCCGTCGGCCGCCAAGCGCCGCACCATGCCGCTGACCGACGCGGGCTGGACGTCGAGGACGCGGGCCAGCTCGCTCGTGCCGGCGGCTTCTCCCTGCTCGTTCAGGGAGTAGATCACCTTCAAGTAGTCCTCTACGGAGCGCGACAGGCCGGGGGCGGTCATGACCCCAAGGTAACCCGCCGTGGATCGGGGCGCGTCGCCGCAGGCGGTCGGCCTCGACGTCCCCGGCGAGCTACGGCATCCTCAGCGACACGTGCAGGTGGTCGGCGGTGCCCACATGGCGGAGGGAGTGGAACCCCAGCGCCCAGAAGCCCAGCTCGACGATCCGGTTCCGCCACTCCGGACGTCCGTTCGTCCTCAAGTCCAGGGCGTGGACGAATCCGTTTGCCTGGGGGAAGTGAAGGGACGCTTCGTTGGGGGGCAGTCCCATGCGCCGGTAGAAGTCGGAAGTCCTGCCTGCGTCGGTGATCACGGAGGCCGGGTCGGCGAGGATGACGACGCTGGCCGCCAGTCGGAGGAGCGGGTGGAGCTGCTGGTACTCGCTGCGCACCTCCGGCGACTTGGTGTTGGCGCTGCCGACGTGCACCAGCGCGTACACGACGTAGGCCAGCACGACGAACGCCGGCAGGCGGATCATCGCCCCTCGAAGCCGTCTCCCCGCCCCCGCGCGGCGGCCCGCAAGCCATCCGTACGCCGACATCAGCAGCACCGTGGCGCCCGCCGACGCGAGCAGGGCCGGCCAGCTTTCCCATCCCCACTCCTGATAGGCGAAGACGCCGCCTCGGATCAGCAGGAAGAAGGGGGCGATCGCCAGCAGCACAGCCGCCACCACAGCCCTCAGCAGCCGAAACGGCAGTGTGCGCAAGGGCTTGCGGCGCTTCTCGCTCTTCCGACCGCGGGGGTCCGCTGCGGCCCGTCCAGGCGGCCCTGCGCCCGTGGACGGGCACCCCAGATCGATCTTGGTCGCGCTCACGGTCCGCGTCCTTTCGTCTTTGGGTGGTGCGGAAAGTCCTTACGAGTCGGTGCGCGCCTCGGGTTCCGGCGGGGCGTCCCCGCCCCGGCTCGTCGCGCCCGGCGCGGCGGCGGCAGCACGTACTTGGTCCTTCATGGCCCTTGTGCCGCCCCGCAGGGAGTAGGCCTCGTAGCCGGCGGTCTGGAGCATGTTGGCGAGCACCGTGGAGTGGACGCCGTTGTCGCAGAAGAGCACGTAGCGCCTGTCCTTGTCCAGGGAGTCCGCCAGCTCGGGAAAGTCGGCCGGGGCCACCCGCCGCGCGCCGGCAACGCGCCAGCCGTCGTCCTGCTGGGGAAGGCGGCAATCGATCACCAGAGCGCCCGCCGGGGGCTCGTCGATGCGCACGTAGTCCCGTGCCAAGTCGGCGGCGTCCAGGGCTCGCAGCTCCCGCACCGAGCGCCCTGCCGCCGCCCGGGTCGCCAGCGACGGGTCCAGCGGCGCTTCCTCCGCGTCCACCGCATGGACCTTGGCGGCCGTCACGGGCTTGCCTTGCAAGATCGCGCAGTACTCCTTGATCCGGGCGGAGAGGGCCGCCGTCCCGATCCGCTCCGCCAGCCGAATGATCTCCGTCTTGTCGAGCCCCACCAGCGGCCGCATGACGGGAAGCTCCACGGCCGCCTCGATGGCCCGGAGGTTGGTCAGCGTCTGGGACGACACTTGGCCCAGCGACTCGCCGGTCACGATCGCTTCGGCCCCGATCTCCATTGCCACGCCCTCTGCGGCCCTGTACATGAGACGCTTCAGCACGACTTGCCAGTAGCGCGGCGTGACTTCCTGCTGGAGGGCCGCCACCGGCTCGGCAAAGTCCACCAGGTGGATTCGCGGGCGGCATCCGTAGCTCCAGCGGTCCGCCACGACCTTTGCCACCTGCACCACCGAGCGTTCGAACGCCGGGCCGGCCAAGTTGCAGAACACGTACTCCAGCGCGACGCCCCGCTTGAGCATCAGCCACGCCGCCACCGCCGAGTCGAAGCCGCCGGAGATCAGGCAGACGGCCCTTCCCTGCACGCCGGCGGGCAAGCCGCCCGGTCCATCCGTTCGACTTCCGAAGAGGTAGGCCCGGTCGTCGCGGACCTCCACGGAAACGGTCACGTCGGGCGACGACAGGTCCACTTGGCCGTACTCGTTCAGCGCTGCGCCCAGCTGCACCCGCACGTCCTGGGAAGAGAACGAGTGGCGGCCCGTCCGACGAGCGGCGACGGCGTACTTGCGGCCGGCGACGGCATTCCGGTAGGCGTCGCAGCCGGCCCGCACGATCGCGCCCAGGTCGGCGGCGACCTCCGCGTCCACGCGGGAGAACGACCCCACGCCGAAGACTCGTTCGGCGGCTCCCATCGCCTTCGGTTGGCTGGTCTCGACGAAGATGCGGCTCCAGCGGTCGCCCACCTTGGCCTGCGCGCCTTCCGACTTCATGGCGTCGGAGAGGTTGCGGACCAAGCGCTGTTGGAAGCGCCTGCGCACTCGGTTGGACTTGCGGGTGAGCTCGGGGGCCAGCCGGACGATGAACCGCGCGGGCGCGCCGCTTTCCGGACCGCTGCTCACTTGGGGCCGTCCGCCGTCAGTTCCAGGAGAGGCCGCGCAGCTTCTCCACGTCCAAGTTGCCGCCGCTCAGCACGCACACCGTCCGCGTGCCCGCCGGAGCCTCCACGAGTCCTTCCAGCAGCGCCGCCACGGGGGACGCGGCGGCCCCCTCGGTCACCAGCTTCGTCCGGGTCATGAGCCACAGCACGGCGTCGAAGATGCGGGCGTCGGGAAGGGTCGCGATCTCGTCCACGAACCGGGAGACGACGGAGCGCGTGTGCTTGCCGACCCGCTTCACGCGAAGGCCGTCGATGGCGCACTCCACTTCGTCCAAGGTGATCCGCCGGCCCGCCTCCACGCTCTTCTTCATCGCCGGGGCGCCGGAGGACTCGACGCCCACGACGCGGACGCCCGGCGAGGCGGCCTTCACCGCCATGGACACGCCCGAGATCAGCCCGCCGCCGCCGATGGGCACGATCACGACCTGGGCGTCGGGAACGTCCTCCATGATCTCCAGGCCGACGGTCCCCTGCCCCGCGATCAGCTGGGGGTCGTCGAAGGGGTGGACGTAGGTGAGGCCCTCCGACTCCACGAGCTCGAGGGCCTTCTCGTCGGCGTCGTCCCAGATGCTGCCGTGGAGGACCACCTGAGCGCCGTAGCCCTCGGTGGCGGCCACCTTGGCGGGAGTCGCGTTCTCCGCCATCACCACCACCGCGCGGACCCCGTAGTGGCGGGCGGCCAGGGCGACTCCTTGGGAGTGGTTGCCCGCCGAGGAGCAGATGACGCCTCTGGCCCGCTCCTCCTCCGACATCCGGGCGATCTTGTTCAGGGGCCCCCGAACCTTGTAGGAGCCGCCGCGCTGGAAGAGTTCGGCCTTGAGGCTGACGTCGAAGCCGCTGGCCTGGTTCAGGGAGCGGCAGGTCAGGATCGGCGTCCGGTAGACGAAGGGCGCGACGTGCTGTTGCGCGGCCTTGAAGTCGGCAAGCCCCAGGGAAAGCTCGTCGGCGGCGGCGTCGGCCGGCCCGGCTTCGTTCGCCCTCGTCGTTTCGGCGACGCCGCTCACGAGCTGATCCCCGGAAGGCGCATCGGCCCGCCCAGCCATCCCCTGACCGCGTGCGGGCGATAAGGTTCTTCCAGCTCCCGGCGCTCTTCACGGGTCAGCGTCAGCTCCGTCGCCGCCGCGGCTCCGTCGATCTGCTCCACCTTGGTGAAGCCGACGATCGGCGCCGCGACCGCCGGCCGCGACAGCAGCCAGGCCAGCGCCACCTGCACCGGCTCGGTCCCCCGCCGCTCGGCCACCCGAACGGTGGCGTCCACCACGTCCCAGTCGGAGTCGTGGTCGTAGAGGTGGTCGGCCAGCGGCGCATCGGACTCGTCCCGGGGAGAAGCGTCGTGGCGGCCGCGCTGCCGCTTGCCCGTCAAGAGGCCTCGGGCCAGGGGCGACCATGGAATCGCGCCCAGCCCCTGATCGACGCACAAGGGCAGCATCTCCCGCTCCTCTTCCCGGTACACGAGGTTGTAGTGGTTCTGCATGGAGACGAAGCGCGCCCAGCCGTTGCGCTCCGACACCGACAGCGCCTTCATGAGTTCCCATGCGAACATGGAGCTGGCGCCGACGTACAGGACCTTGCCGTCGCGAACCAGCTGGTCCAAGGCCGCCAGCGTCTCCTCGACGGGGGTGCTCGGGTCGGCGCGGTGAATCTGGTACAGGTCGATCCGGTCCGTGCCCAGTCGGCGCAGGCTCGCCTCGCAGGACTGAATCACGTGCTTGCGCGAAAGGCCCACCCGGTTCGGGCCGTCGCCCATCTTCAGCCGGACCTTCGTAGCCACCACCGCCTCGTCCCGGTTCGCGTACTCCCGAACGCCCTTGCCGGTGATCGTCTCGCTGGCGCCCAGGGAGTACACGTCCGCCGTGTCGAAGAAGTTGACGCCGAGTTCCACGGCGCGACGGAAGAAGGGCATGGCTTCGGCCTCCTCCAGCACCCAGGGGCGCCACCTCTTGCTGCCGAAGCTCATGCAGCCGAGGGCGATGCGGGACACGACGAGACCGCTGCTTCCAAGTCGGGCGTACTGCAACGTCGCAGCTCCTTGCGGTTGTCTGGGAACGGACCTGGCGGCCGGAAGGGCAGCCGGACGCCGACAATAGCCGAAACGGCCCCGGTCCAACAGGCGGGAGCCCCGGTCCAACAGGCGGGAGCGGCTTCGAGGGCTCGCCAGCGTCCCTTCTTCGCTTGCCTCGCCTCGCGGGCGGGCGTAGCGTCTTGGTGGCCCCGACCCCAAGAAAGAGAATGGAGCCCCAGATGCCACCGACCCGCTTCGCCAAGCTTTCCGTTCCGACGACTCTGCTGACGCTGGCGCTGCCCGCGGCCGGCGTCCCGACGACAGCTTCCGCACAATCCGCCCAGCAGGACGACGCCTACATCTGGCTGGAGGAGGTCGAAGGCGAGCGCGCGCTTGGCTGGGCCGTCGAGCGCAGCGGGGCGACCCTCCGGGAGTTCGAGGCGCTCCCGATCTTCGGCGAGCTGGAGGCGGCGGCGCTGGAAGTGCTCGCGTCGTCGGACCGGATCGCCTATCCGAGCATCCGAGGCGACCACCTCTACAACTTCTGGACCGACGGGAACCATCCCAGGGGCGTCTACCGGCGAACGTCGTGGGACTCCTACCTGTCGGGCGACCCCTCGTGGGAGACCGTTCTGGACATTGACCTGCTCGTCGAAGAGGAAGGAACGCCATGGGCGTACCGGGGGATGTCGTGCCTTGCGCCCGAACATCGCCGGTGCCTCGTCGCCCTCTCCCGGGGCGGCGCCGACGCCGTGGAGACGCGGGAGTTCGACTTGCAGGCGCTTGCTTTCCCGGAAGACGGCTTCTTCCTGCCGGAAGCCAAGGGCGGCGCGTCGCTGGTGGACGACGAGACGGCGATCGTGGCCACCGACTTCGGCCCCGGCACGCTGACGGCCTCGGGCTACCCCCGCCAGGCTCGCCTCTGGAAGCGCGGCACGGCGCTCGCCGACGCGCCGGTGGTCTTCGAGGCCGACGACGCCGACATGGCGGTGTTCGCCGGCTCTTGGGAGATCGGCGGAAAGACCTATGGCGCGGTCACGCACCTGCAGACGATCTTCGAGAGCACGACCCACCTGGTCATGGACGGCGAGCTTGTGCGGATCGACACGCCGCCCGACGCCTCCACCTTCATCTCCGGCGACCACTTGGTCGTGCGCACCGTTTCGGAGTGGACGGTGGGCGGCCGGACGTTCGCCCCTGCGACCGTGGTGGCCGCGAACGTCCACGACTTCCTGGCCGGCGAGCGCGACTTCGAGATCGTTGCCGAGTCCAGCGGCAAGAGAATCGTCCAGGGAGCGTCGGCGACGAAGGACCACCTGCTGGTCGGCGTGCTGGACAACGTGCAGGGCGAGCTCTGGCGCTACGCTTGGCGGGACGGCGAGTGGTCCGGCGAGAAGTTGCCCGCGCCGCCGATGGGATCGGTTGGCGTGGTGGCGACCGACGAGCGCTTCAACCGCTTCTTCTTCACCTACAGCGGATTCACTCAGCCTACGACTTTGTACATGGCCGACGAAGACGGCTCGGTGCGGATCGTCCAGCAGCTGCCCGACATGTTCGACGCCGAGGGCTTGATGGTGAAGCAGCACCATGTCGCGTCGGCCGACGGCACCCAGATCCCCTTCTTCGTGGTGCACAAGGAAGGCATTCCTCACGACGGCACCAACCCGACGCTTCTGACGGCGTACGGCGGCTTCCAGATACCGCGCACGGCCGGCTACGACGCGCTGGCGGGGAAGGCGTGGATGGAGCGGGGCGGCGTGTACGTGCTGGCCAACATTCGGGGCGGCGGCGAGTTCGGTCCTTCGTGGTGGACGGCGGCGCTCAAGGAGAACCGGCAGCGCGCCTACGACGACTTCCTGGCGGTGGCGCAGTGGCTGGTGGACCACGGCCTCGCGTCGCCCGCGCACTTGGGCATACAGGGCGGCTCCAACGGCGGCCTCTTGGTGGGCGCCGCAATGACCCAGCGCCCCGACCTCTTCAACGCGGTGGTGGCCCAGGTGCCTCTGCTCGACATGCGGCGCTACCACAAGCTGCTGGCGGGCGCGAGCTGGATGGCCGAGTACGGAGACCCCGACGACCCGGCCGACTGGGCCTACATCGGCAAGTACTCGCCCTATCAGAACGTGAAGCCGGACGTCGAGTATCCCCGCGCCCTGTTCACGACCACTACCCGCGACGACCGCGTCCACCCGGGACACGCCCGCAAGATGGCCGCAAAGATGACGGACATGGGCCACGACGTCCTCTACTTCGAGAACACGGAGGGAGGCCACGGCGCTGGCGTGACGCCGGCCCAGCGAGCCAAGATGTACGCGCTGGTGTACGCCTACCTGTGGACCCAACTGGCGGGTCGCGGCGTGTCGTAGGGCTTCCGTCGGCGGTCAAGCAGCAGCGGCGCGCGCGCCATGACCAGGGCCGAGCTCCTCGAGATCGTCGCCAACGGCGAGAACTCGGGCGTCGAGTTCAAGCGCGACGACTTGAGGCCCGAGCAGCTGGCCAAGGAGGTCGTTGCACTCGCCAACTTCAGGGGCGGCCGCGTCCTGCTGGGCGTGGAGGACGACGGCGCCGTCAGCGGGATTCGCCGACCGGACTTGGAGCGCTGGGTCATGGACGCCGTGTTCGGTCAAGTCGTGCACCCAATGATGCTTCCGTACTACGAAGAGGTGGCGGTCGGCGACGACCTGCGCGTGGCGGTGATCTCGGTTGCCCAGGGAGTGACGAAGCCGTACGTGGTGCGCAGCCGAGGGCGAGAGGACGTCTACGTGCGAGTAGGCACGACGTCCCGGCTCGCCACTCGCGAGCAGCAGGCGCAGCTCTTCGCCGCCGGCGGACTCGTGCAGGCGGACGTGTTGCCCGTTTCCGGAAGCGAGCTTCGGGACATGAGCAAGGAGAGGCTGGCGGACTACCTCGTCGAACTCCTCGGCTATCCTCAGGCCCCGCAGGACGACGACGCCTGGCGCGAACAGCTGGCCGCCCTTGGCTTCATGACCGAACGTTCCGACGGGCCGCCGTTGTGCACGGTAGCGGGCGTGGCGCTCTTCGCCTACCGTCCCCGTCGGCTGTTGCGCAGCGCCGGCGTCCGCTGGATGTGCTTCGACGGCAAGGACAAGGCGTACGACGCCGTCGACGATCAGGTGATCGACGGCCCGCTCGTCGGCTCGTGGCGCGTCTTGGCCGACGGCCGGCAGCTGGTCGAGAAGGGCTTGGTCGAACGGCTGATGGACGCGATGCGCCCGTTCGTGTGCAGCGAGACCGCCGACATGGCGAGATCGTTTCGCCGGGAGCGGCAGTGGCACTACCCGCCCGAGGCGTTGCGGGAAGGAATCGTCAACGCCATTGCTCACAGGGACTGGACGCGCTACGGCGACGTGGAGGTCGCACGCTACTCGGATCGAATCGAGATCATGAGTCCTGGCCCCATGCAGAACGGCATGACCGTGGCAAAGATGATCGCCGGCCAGCGCGTTCCCCGCAACATGCTGATTTCCGACGTGCTGCGCGACTACGGCTACGCCGACGCCCGCGGGATGGGCGTCCGCAACAAGATCATCCCCCTGATGCGCGCCCAGAACGGCGTGGAGCCGGAGTACGAAGCAACGCCGGACTACCTGAAGCTGACGTTGCGGAGGAGCGCGGCGTAGCGGGCCACCCATGATCTACATGCCGGCCGCTCTGGCCCGCGTCTTGCGCCGGGCCGCCGCCGATGCTATCTTTCGTTATTCCAACGTGATTTCGACCGTCTCTATTGGAGATCAGGTTGCACGATACCACCGATTCGCCCAGCGATGCTGCCGCCTTTGAACGCAAGCCTCTGCGCGTGAACCAGGGCCCCCCCGCTCCGCCGGCTTCGCCCGAGGCGGATGCCGACCCCGGCTACGACCCCGGCTCCCCCTGGCAAGACTACCCGCTGGACGACATCCTGATTCGGCAGGAGCACAGGACGATCCACGATGTCGTCCGCCGCATTCGGAAACGGTTCTACGTAATGGACCCGGACTTCCAGCGCGACTTCATCTGGAAGGCCGACAAGCAAAGCAAGTTGATCGAATCGGTGATCCTTCGGATCCCGCTGCCGGTCTTCTACTTGGCCGAGGACCACAACGGCCGAATGATTGTCGTGGACGGGCTTCAACGGCTGTCCACCTTTGACGCCTTCCTCAACAACGAGCTTCCGTTGCGCTCTCTAGACCGAGCCGAGCTGAACGGAAAGCGGTTCTCCGATCTGTCGTTCAAGTTGCAGAACCGGATCGAAGATTCCAACCTCATCCTGTACACGATCGACTCCAGGGTGCCCGATCGGGCAAAGCTCGACATCTTCGAACGGGTGAATTCGGGTGTTCCCTTGTCTCGCCAACAGATGCGCAACTGCCTGTACATGGGAGACGGAACTCGCTTCCTGAAGGACCAAGCTCAGTCCGAACTGTTCAAGAAGGCCACAGGAAGAAGCCTGAAGCCCGACATGATGAGGGACCGAGAATTCGTCAATCGCTTTTGCGCGTTCAGCATATTGGATCTGAAGGACTACCGTGGGGACATGGACGGTTTTCTAGCAACGGCGCTGCAACACATGAACCAAATGGATCAAGTCCAACTGTCGGCCCTAGCCGAAGACTTGCGCAGAGGTCTCGTCAACAACTACGTCACTTTCCGCCAGCATGCGTTTCGACGACATGCTCCAAACCAGGAATGGCGCAGCGTGTTGAACGCTTCGCTGTGGGATGTCATGTGTACTGGACTGTCCCGCTACTCAGAAACTCGGGTCAGGGAGCACGAAGACCGACTGCGAAAAACCATCCAGGATCTGCTCGCAGATGACAACTTCATCGATTCTATAGCCAGAAGCACGAGCGCCACCAAGATGGTCATGCATCGCTTCAAGGCAACCGACAAGGCGCTTGCGGAGGTGCTGGGATGATCACTCGACTTGATCTCCGTCACTTCAAGTGTTTTTCGCTTCTCAAGCTTCCCTTGGCTCCGCTAACCGTTCTATCTGGCACGAACGCGTCGGGAAAGTCGTCCGTGCTGCAAGTCCTGGCTTTGCTTCACCAGACGATACGAGAACACGAGTGGTCCACGCGGTTGATGCTCAACGGCGACGCGGTTCGGCTGGGGACCGCCGCCGACGTGATCGATCAGGTCGAGGGCCGTCGAACGTTTCGCGCGGCCCTGCAGGTCGAAGAAGCGGTGTACGAGTGGGCGTTCACCGGCGAGCGCACCGAAATGTCCATGCAGGTCGCCAGCGTGGCTGCAGGCAAGGAGATCGAGGAGGAGCCCGAGCGGTTGCGGTGGCTGTTCCCCGTGTCCAGGTCCTGCCACTCCTTGGCCCATCGGTTGCGCGACCTGACGTACTTGACGGCGGAACGAATGGGGCCTCGGGACCATTACCCGCTGGAGGATCCGCAGCTTGCGCCCCTGGTCGGGCGAGCGGGCGAGCATACCGTCACCGTTCTTCAATCGGGAGAGGAGGTGCCTGTGGTTCCGCGCCTTGCCGTTGACGGAGTTCCAACGACCCGCTTGCGGCAAGTCGAAGCCCGCATGGCCGGGTTTTTTCCGGGCTGCGAGCTGGCGATGGAGACCGTGCCTCAGGCGAGCGTCGTGAGACTGGGCGTTCGGACGTCAAGAGACACGGGCTTTCATCGTCCCGGCCATACGGGCTTTGGACTGACCCAGGTCCTGCCGATAGTCGTGGCTTCTCTGTCGGTCGAAGTCGACGGCCTGTTGCTGATCGAGAACCCCGAGGTGCATCTGCACCCGGCGGGACAAGCCAAGATGGGCGAGTTCCTGGCGGAAGTGGCATCGGCGGGCGTTCAGGTGATTGTGGAAACTCACAGCGATCATGTGCTCAACGGAGTCCGGCGAGCCGTCAAGGACGAGAAGCTGCTCTGCGACGATGTCGCCGTGCACTTCTTTCGTCCACGGCTTGACGATGCAGAAGATGGGCCGCCTCAGGTCGAGACACCGGTTCTCGACAGTCACGGCAACATTGACGTATGGCCCAAGGGGTTCTTCGACCAGTTCGACAGGGACATGAACTACTTCGCCGGCTGGTCCTGAGTCGACCTGTATGGACCTCATCGCAAACGACCTGTCGATCCATGGCCAGTTCTCGGATGCTTCGTCGTTCCGCATGTCGTTTATCGGCTTCATCGCCATGCGCAGCGTGGCGCGACGCTGGGATCGGGACATCTACTGCAATCGACAGATGGCGCAGGCGGAGCCGCTGCCTGGTGTTCCGATGAGCAAGGCCGTAGCTCGCTACCTATCCGAAGCCGAGCGTCGCGCCGTCATGGCTTGGTTCACACGCGGAGGTCCGTTCTGGGAGGACGAGAATCGGCACGGCGAGGGCGAGTGGATCGAGAGCGGCGGCGAGATCGTGACGGATTCCGCCATCGGGGAAGCGGCCTATCGGAGCATCAACGGCGTTGCCACCGGCCTGGTCAGCGTGGAGCCGTCGAAATGGAACGCGTCGCCAGTGTCGGTCTTATGGCGACTTGGCGACGACCCGACCGACCAACGGAGCACGGAGGTGCAGAACTGGTGGGACGCGGCGGCCTTGGAGTCGGCACTCGAGAAGGCGGCTCCGCCGCTCTCCTCTTGGAGCCAGCTTCGCGACGTCGCGATCCGACGATTCGACCGGCTTCGGTTTAGCGACAGCTGCTTCATACCGCTGGCCGGGATTCCGTTCGCGAAGAGCACGGCAGATCGCCTTGCGCAACGTTTCGACATCCTGAATCGGCTGGCAGGCTGCTTCGACGAGAACGGGACTCGCACCTGGGAAGGCCACCAGATTGTCAAACAGTATATCGAGGGAGACAACGCTTTCTTTGCGAAGACGGCAGAAACGGAAAAGCAGAAATTCAAGGCGCAACTCACCTTTCCTCACCCCGGCAAGCCCGGAGAGAAGGCACTGTTCGGTTGGCACGGCAAGATGGCCCGCCAGACGATTCGACTTCATTTTTCGTGGCCGATCCGCGCCGGCGAGCCCGTGTACATTGTGTACGTTGGGCCGAAGATCACCAAGCGCTGAACGGATTTTCCACTTTGTCGCACCCGCGCTCGCCGGATGCAAGGGTAATCACTGAAAATCAATCAAGTTGTGCCTGGCAAGAAGCGCGGCCAACTGCCTGCCGTCCATGAGGGCGACTGGGGAAGCGTCTCGACGCGCAGCCTCTTTCTTTGCTTGTTTGCTGAACGTGCCGGTTGTAATGACAAGACCTTGTTCGTGGGCACCAAGGCTACCTCGAACTTGTCGGATCACGGGCGCACTCACCCTCCCTTTGTTGTATCGCTTCGCCTGTACCGCCATGCGAATACTCACTACGTCCCCGACAACCAGCGTCCCTCGCACGTCGATGCCTCCGTCCGGTCCACGTGGGGTCTTTTCCACATCCTCAAATCCCATGGCAATCAGAAGTCTCTCGACAAGCATCTCGAAACGCTCCGGTGTTTCTTCCTTCGCTTGCTTCAAGAGCCTTTCCTCCAACTCGTCGAGTAAGCCGATTCTGCCTTCTCCGTATAGGTGGAAGCGTTGCGCGTATCCCTTCGTTTTCCGGTGGCGAACTTCAGCACCTATTCTGCCAGCCATCGTGGCTTCCATTGTCTTGCCCTTGATTCTGTCAACAATAGCGCCATAGCGTCTCCGATAGTGCTTCTCCCAGCACATCACAATCTCCTTGTAGTGTAAGGGCTTGGCCGCCCGCCCAAGAAGCACCATCTCCGCCGCGTCGGTTGCCTTCATCGGTCAGCAGCTCACGCACTTGTGGTTGTTCTTCGCCCCCAGCCGCTCCAGCAGCGCGACCGTGGCCGGGAAGGGCTGAATCCTCTGCACCGGGCCGTTCGCCAGGTCGACGGTGGTTTGGCCGCTCCGGGCAACGGCGGTCACGTCCGCGCCTTTCTCGACCAAGTACAGGATCATCTCGTTGTCGCCGCGGGCGGCGGCGTGGTGCACGGGGGTGTAGCCGTTGTGGTCGCGGGCGTTCACATCGGCGCCCAGCTCCTCGACCAGGAAGCGGACAGCGGGCATCCAGCCGTCGGGGACGTGGCGGTGGGAGTTCCCAGCGAACCCTTGCCCGTACCCAACCCCAGCCGCGGCGTGGATGGGGTACACGGCCGGCCCGCCCACGGGAACCGGAGGGAGCCCGGAGTGATCGGTCTCGTCGCGGGGGCCGAACCGGCGTTGGGGCACCTTGATCGTCGGCAGGTTCGGATCGGCGCCGTACTCCAGCAGGAGCTTCATGGCCGGCACGTCGGTGGCGTGGGCAGCGCGCCAGAACGGCGTTGCGCCGGTGCGGTCTACACCCAGGAGGTCGCGGTTGTAGGTCGTGTACCAGAGCGTCCGCCGCAGCCGGGCATCTACGTCGGCGCCGGCGTCGAGCAGCTCTCGCATCAGCTCCAGGTACCCGATCTCCTGCTGCTGGTAGACGAGGGGCTGGGGATGCCGGGCCTTGGGCGCCCACTGCATGTTCAACACGGCGTAGAGAGGCGCGGCGCCGGCGTCGCTGGCCAAGTTGGGATCGGCCCCGCGGCGGAGCAGCGCGGCCGCAAGGTCGAAGTAGCCGTTGATCGCGGCAATGAGCATGGGAGTGGCGCCGTCGGCGGCGCTGGGGAAGTCGATCGGCACGCCGCCCTCCAGCAGCGCGAACACCGTCTCCGCGTGGCCCTCGCGAGCCGCCAAGTGGACGGCCGACAAGCCGCCGTGGGTCGCCACCAGCCCGGCAAAGTTGAGAGGCACGGGTTCGCCCGTCCGCTGACGAATCTCCAACGCCTCCTGAGCAGCCTCCCGGGCCTGGGCCTGTCGGGCCTGGGCGTCCCGGGCGGGCGCTTGCCGGGCCTGGACCTCACGGGCCGGAGCCTCCCGAGCCTGGGTCTCCTGGGCTTGGGTCTCCCGACGCTGGGCCTCGCGGGCCTGGGTCTCGCGAGCTTGGGCCTCCCGAGCCTGGGCCTCCAGACGCTGGACCTCGCGGGCCTGGACCTCCCGAGCCTGGGTCTCGCGAGCTCCTGTCTCGCGGACCGGCACACTTGCACTTGCAGGGGACTTGTCGTCCGCCGCTTGTCCCTCGGCCACGACTGGCTCGCCGGTCATCGCACGCGCTCTCGTTGCCGCGACCTCCGCCCGGCGCCGGCGCTCGGAGGCCCGATCCGCTATGTCCCGGTCCACTAAGTCCAAGACCCGGGCCGCGACCAGCGGGTCCGCGCCCGCCGCCAGCAGAGCCTCCACTGCCGCCGTCCGCCCCCGTGCCGCCGCGAAGTGCAACGGCGTCTGGCCCCACTCGGGCTCTTGGACGTCCACGGCCGCGCCATGGTCCAACAGCGCCGACACGGACGGCAGGTCGCCGGAAGCCGCCGCAAAGTGCAACGGAGCCGCCCCGGTCGTCGTGAGGGCCGCAACATCCGCACCCGCCTTCAGCAGCAACGCGACGACCTCGCCGTGGCCCTCCCTGGCAGCCACGTGAAGCGGTCGGTGGGCGCCCAACCGCGTCCGCGCCTCCAGCGCCGCGCCTGAAGCAACCAGCAAGCCCGCGACCTCGGGGTCGCCGTTGAACGCGGCCCAGTGGAGGCCCGTCATGCCGTCCCCGTGGGCGGCGTTCGGATCCGCGCCCTCGGCCAGGAGTTCCCGCACGGCCATCGCATCGCCCCGCCGAGCAGCGTCGGCAACCGGCGCATCGGGAGAAACGGCCCGGTGGTCGGGAGAAGCGACCGACTGGTCGCCAGAAGCAACCCGCTGATGCCGCACGGACACATGGGACAGCACGGACACGTGATGCAGCACGGACGCATGGGGCAACACGGACGCACGGGACAGCACGGACGAATGGGGCAGAACCAGCCCCGCAAGTACAACCGAGGTCTCGGCAGAAACAGGCGCTTCGACTACGACCGATGCCCCGGCAGCAGTAGGCGCGGCTGGCCAAGCCAGCATCGCTACCCCCGCGGACGCCCAGACCCCCGTCGGCCACGTCGTGCGCAAGCTGCGCCATGTCTTCATCTTCGCCGCGCTCGTCCTACCCCGACAGCGCGAAGGCGTCCGTGCTGTCGCCGAAGCTCTTCACGTCGTCCATCCCCAGGTTGTGCATGAGGCTGACCATGACGTTCGCCATCGGCGTTCCCGGATCGGCCCGCAGGTGCAGGTCGCCGACCATGCGCCCGTTGGCGCCGCCCACGACGAAGAGAGGACAGCGCTTGTGGTTGTGCACGTTGGAGTCGCCCATGGGAGAGCCGTAGAGGACCATCGTCTTGTCCAGCAAGGTGCCGTCGCCCTCTTGGACGCGGCTCAGCCGGTCCAGCAGGTACGGCACGAGCCCCACGTGGTAGCGGTTGATCTCGGCGAACTCCAGCACGTTGGCAGGGGTCCCGCCGTGGTGAGACGACGGGTGGAAGCCCTTCTCCACGCCGCTCTCTGGGTACACGCGACTGGAAGCGTCGCGGCCCATCTTGAAGGAGAAGACCCGCGTCACGTCCGCCTCGAACGCCAGCGCCTGAAGGTCGAACATGAGCTTGACGTGCTCGTCGAAGGAGTCCGGCACGCCGGCCGGGGCCTCGGGCAGCTCCCGCTCGGCGCCGCTGGCGTTGCGCTCGACGACGCGCTGAATCCGGCGCTCGATCTCGCGCACGTTCTCCAAGTAGCGGTCCATGCGGCGGCCGTCCTCGGGATCGAGGCGACGCTTGAGCGCGCCCACCTCGCTCATCACATAGTCCAGGACGCTGCGGCCGGCCCGGCGCCTCGCCAAGCGCGCTTCCGGAGTCCCGCCTGCCCCGAAGAGCTGGTCGAAGGCGACTCTCGGATCGCGCACCATCGGCAACGGCTCGTCGGGTGCCGCCCACGAGATCGTGTCCGTGTACACGCACGCGTAGCCGTATGCGCATCCGCCGGCTTGGTCCACGTTTTCGATGCACAACTGCATCGACGGCACCGGCGTGTCCTGTCCGAAGCGCTGGGCGTACAACTGGTCCAGCGAGGTGCCCGCAAGCACGTCCGAGCTCTCCGTCTGCTTTGGATGCGCCTGGGTCAGGAAGGTGGCGCTGGACCGGAAGTGGTCGCCGCCGATCTCCTTGGGCTTGGTGGCCTCGGCGGCGCGCACGTCGGTGTCGCTGACGACGGTCAGGTACTCCCGGTAGGGCTCCAGCGACTTGAGCACGCTCGGCCCGAAGTCGAAGCCCCGTCCCGTTTCCGGGGGCGACCAAAGGTGCTGCTCCGCGCCCCAGGCGTTGCTGCCCGCCGCCCCGTGGACCATCTCGATCGCGATCAGGCGGGTCTTGTCCATGGCCGTGCGGGCCTGGGTTGCGGCCCAGGCTTCCCGCGCCGGCGCCATCGCGTCCAGGAACGGGAGCGCTATCGACGCGCCCGCGCCCCGCAGGAAGGTTCGACGGGGCAGGTGTCTGCCGGTCAGAAGGTTCATGGGTGCGCTCCTTCGGGTTCCGCTGGCCGGGCGTCGGCTGCGGGCACGGCCGCCTTCATGCGGAAGGCGTCGCTGCTGGCCACGCCCAGGACGAAGGCGGACATGCGGTACCCTTCGGCTTCGGCCGACCGGGCAATGCGCCTCACCGTCGGCATGTCGTAGTGCTCCAGCCGCCGTCCGAGCGCGTAGGCCATGAGGTTTTCGGTAAAGGTGCGTACCAACGGCTCCGGCCGCTTGAGCAAAGCCGCGCGCAAGTCGCCGGGCGACGCGAGCGACGTCCCGTCGTAGAGCTCGCCGGCGGCGTCCACCGGCACGCCCTGGTCCTTGATCCGCCAAGCCCCCGCAACGTCGAAGTTCTCCAGCGCCAAGCCGATGGGATCGATCATCCGGTGACACGAGCTGCACGCGGGGTTCGACCTGTGCATCTCCATCCGCTCCCTGACGGTGAGGAAGCGCCCGTCCTCCACGGCCTCCTCTTCCAACTCGGGCACGTCGGGCGGGGGCGGAGGCGGAGGCGTCCCCAGCAGCACTTCCATGACCCACTTGCCCCGCAGGACGGGCGACGTGCGGCCCGCATGAGACGTAAGGGTGAGCACGCTCCCGTGGCCAAGGACGCCCCGCCGCTCCGGGTTGACGTACTGCACTTTGCGAAAGCGGCGGCCCGCCACGCCGGGGATGCCGTAGTGCCTGGCCAAGCGCTCGTCGGCAAAAGTGTAGTCCGCCGTGTACAGCTCCAGCAGGGGCCGGTCGTTGCGCACAAGGTGATCGAAGAAGAACTCGGTCTCCTTGCGCATCGAGCGCTTCAGCTGCTCGTCGAAGTCGGGCGCCACCCGCACGTCGGGCTGAATCTTCTCCAGGTCCTGCAACCGGAGCCATTGGGCGGCGAAGCGGGTCGAGAGCGCCGAGGCACGCTCGTCCCGAAGCATCCGGATCGCCTGCGCCCTCATCGCCGTCGGATCGGAAAGGCCGCCGTCCCGCGCCGCCGCCATCAGCTCGGCGTCGGGTCCCGTTCCCCACAAGAAGAAGGACAGCCTGGCCGCCAAGTCCACGTCGCCGATCGGGTAGGCGCGGACGGAGCCGGGACCGCCTGCGCTGGTCGATTGAGCCTCGCTGGACTCCTCCGCACCGGTCGGCTCCTCGAAGCGGAAGACGAAGTGGGGACTGGCCAGAATCCCCTCCAGCGTGGTCCGCACGCCTTCCTCGAAACCGGCGTCCACGCCCGCAAAGGCGCTCCGCCCTTGGTCGTCCGCCGTGGCGGCCCCGGCATCGTAGAGGCGCATCAGACCGTCCACGTCCGCCTCGTCGAGGAAGCGGCGGTAGGCCTGCGTCGCAAGTCGAGAGACGATCTCGCGGGCGCACGGCCGCTCCTCGGAAGGCGACTCGGGGCGGCAAGAGAAGACCTTGGCGCGGCTCGGCGTGTCGGTCGCGCCGGACGGCTCGTAGGGGCCGCCGATCGCCAAGTCCCGCAGGTGCGGCAACGCCGTGAAGCCGTAGGAGCCGGCGATGCTCGTGCTGGCCAGCGACCACTCGTGGGGCGAGATCAGGTCCTGGACCGGCCCCTCCACCCGGCGCACGAACGCGGCCGCGACCCGGCGCGGTCCGCCTCGAACGTGCACCTGCCCGGTGCGCATGTTCACGCCGTCCGGGTCCGACGTGTGCATCCAGCGGCCGACTTCCAGCAGCGCGACCGGCTCGCCGTCCACCGATATCTCGAGCCGCTCGGGGTTGTCGTCGTCCGTGTGCAGGGCGTTGCGCCCGTTGCCGTAGAGCGCGCCCGTGGTCTCGTGGTGGAAGGAGACGCGGAAGACGTACTTGCCGTCCGCCGGAAAGTTGTGCATCACGGCGACGCCGCCCCGGGTGCCGTAGGGCGCGCCCTCGACCCGCTCCGTCTGCGAATCCCAGCGGGACACACGGTAGGTGGCTTCGCTGGCCGTGACGTGAGGGTCGCCCAGCGCCAACCGGCTCACCTCGGCGGCGGCGCGCAGGTAGCCGTCCGCCAAGGTGGCGGAAAGGAGCTGCACGTCGGCGATGTTGTCGAAGTTGGCGCTCTTCGTGTCCAGCGGCAGGTAACTGCCCGCGTCGATCTCCAAGTCCAGCAGGTCGCGCACCGAGGCCGCGTACTCCGCCCGGTTGAGGCGCTGGAAGGTCCGCCGCCCCGGGTTCGGGCGTTCCTCGGCCGCCCGGTCCAGCTGCACCTCCAGCGAGGCCGCCAGCCCCGTCAGGACGCTCTCGTCGGGTCGTCGGGCGCCCGGCGGCGGCATCATCCCCGCCCGCAGCTTGCGGATCATGCGTTCGGCGATTTCGGCGCTGGCCGTCGCGGCGTCCGCGTCGAACCGCTCCAGCGACATGCCGCCCAGCAGCCGACGGTCGTTGTGGCATCGAACGCAGTACTGCCGCACGACCTCGTTGTCGAGGGACCCTGCCCCGCTGGACGCCGGCCCGAGCCCGCCAGACGCCGACCCTGCCCCGCTGGACACCGGCCCGAGCCCGCCGGACGCACCCTCGTTCCCGCCGGACGCCCCAGCGCCGTAGGCGGTTCCCATGCCGCCGCGGGAGGACGCCGGACCCTGGTGCGCAAGCGCACCGACGGCCAGACCAGCTCCCACCAGCACGACGGCGAGCTTGCTCATGGCCTCTGCCGGCGCCCGTCTAGCAGGAGACGCAGTTGTGGTTGTTGAAGGCCCCCAGCCTCTCCAGCAGAGCCACGGTATCGGGAAAAGGCTGGATGCGCTGGACCGGACCGTTGGCCATGTCCACGGTCGTCTGGCCGCGACGGCTCACGACCGTGACGTCGGCGCCCTGCTCCACCAAGTAGAGGATCAGTTCGTTGTCGCCCCGGGCCGCTGCGTGGTGAAGAGGGCTGTAGCCTTCGTGATCGCGCGCGTCGACGTCGGCGTCCAGCTCCTCGACCAAGTACCGAACCGCCGGCAGCCAGCCGTCCGGAACGTGGCGGTGCGCGTTGGCGGCAAAGCCTTGGCCGTACCCGACGCCCGACGCCGCGTGGATGGGGTGGACCGCCGGACCCCCGACGGGAACGGGAGGCAGCCCCGAGTGGTCGGCTTCCTCGCCCCCCCTCGAGTAGCGCCGAGACGGCACCTTCACGGTGGGGACCAACGGGTCAGCGCCGTACGCCACCAGGAGCCGCATCGCCTCCACGTCCAGCGCGTAGGCCGCTCGCCAGAAGGGAGAGGCGCCCTTCGCATCGATCTGCAGCAGGTCGAAGTTGAACGACATGAACCAGAGGTGCTTGGTCAGCCGCGCATTGGGATCGGCGCCGGCGTCCAGCAGCTTGCGCATCACGTCCAGGTAGGTGTGGTCCTGCTGCATGTAGACGTGCTGCTGGGGGTAGCGCGACTTCGGCGCCCAGTGAGTGTTGAGCGCGGCGAAGAGGGGCGTGGCGCCCGCACGGCTCGCGACGTTGGGGTCCGCGCCGCGGTCCAGAAGGTCCACGGCCATGTCGAAGTGGCCGTTGATCAGCGCCATGAGCATGGGGCTGGTGCCGTCGCCGTCGCCGGTCTGGTCGATCTCCGCGCCGCCGTCCAGCAGCGCCCGAACCGTCTCGTCGTGCCCTTCCCGGGCGGCGTGCAGAAGCGCCGTAAGCCCCCCGTGGCCGCCGACGAGCTCGCCGTAGGAAAGGGGCTCCGGCTCCTCGATCATGCGCGTCTGGCCCTCTTCCCGCGACGCCGCCTCCGCCAGGGCGCGCCGCGCCTCCGACTGCTGCCGCTCGGCCGCCTCCTGCCGCCGGGCCGCTTCTGCTTCCCGGCGCGCGGCCTCGGCCGACCTCGGGTCCCACGTCTCCCCCGCCTTGAGGCGCTTGTTTCGCTCGGCGCGCTCGATCCGGTCGGCGACGGCCCGCTCGGCCACGTCGATCACCTTCGTGGTTGCCGACGGATCCGCGCCCGCCGCCAGCAGTAGGCGCGCCGCTTCCGTCCTGCCAGCCGACGCCGCAAAGACCAGAGGCGTCTGGCCCCATGCCGTCTCGGCGGCGTTCGGGTCCGCCCCGGCGGCGAGCAGCGCCTCCACCGTTCGCTCGTCCCCCGCTTGCGCCGCGAAGTGGATGGGCCGGGCGCCGCCCGTCTCCCGGGTGGCCGCGCCCGGATCGGCGCCGGCAGCCAGCAGCAGCTCCGCCACCGCGCCAGCACCGGCCTGCGCAGCCAAGTGAAGCGGCGTGTAGAGCCCGATTCTGGTCCCCGCGCCCACATCCGCCCCCGCCGCCAGCAGGAAGCGCGCCAGCGCGGCGTCCCGGTTGCGGGCTGCCCAGTGGAGCGCCGTCATGCCGTCGCCTTGGGCTTGATTCACGTCCTTCCCTTGGGCGACCAGCGACCGAGCGACGTCGCCGTCCGCCCGCATGGCCGCGTCGGCGACGGGCGAATCGGGGACGGCGGAGGCCGGCGCGTCGGTCCGCGAGGTCGGCTGCTGGAGAGCCGACGCCGATTGGGCCCCAGGAGCCGTCCAAGGCGCAAAGGCGACCAGCGCCGCCGCCAGCACCGCGCTCCAGACGACGGTTCTGCGCCGCACCACGGTCCTGCACCGCACCATGGTCCTACACCGCCAGCGAGAAGTCGCCGGTGCTGTTGCCGAAGCGCTCCATGTCGTCCATCCCCAGCTTGTGCGCCAGCGAGAGCATGACGTTGGCCATCGGCGTCCCCGGGGCCGCGCGCAGGTGCATGCCGCCCTCCAGCGCGCCGTTGGCCTTGCCTGCGACAAAGAGGGGGCAGCGCTTGTGGTTGTGCACGTTCGGGTCGCCCATCGGCGAGCCGTAGACGATCATCGTGCGCTCCAGCAGGTCCGCGTCGCCGTCCATGGTCTCCCGCAGCCGGTCGAAGAAGTACGTCAGCTGCCCCACATGGTAGCGGTTGATCTGCGCGAAGTCGGTGATGTTCCCTTCGTTGCCGCCGTGGTGGGACGCCGGGTGGAAGGGCTTGTCCACGCCGCTCTCCGGGAAGACCCGAGCCGAGGAGTCCCGTCCCATCTTGAAGGAGAAGACCCGCGTCGCGTCGGACGCGAAGGCCAGGGCCTGCAGGTCGAACATGAGGCGCACGTGCTCCTCGAAGGAGTCCGGCACGCCGGCAGGAGCCTCGGGCAGCTCCCTTCCCTCGCCGCTGGCGTTCCGGGCCTCGACGGTCTCGATGCGACGCTCCAGCTCCCGCACGTTCTCCATGTAGCGGTCGAGGCGGAGCAGGTCCGCCGGCCCCAGCGTCCGCTTCAGCTGGGCGACCCGCCCCGCGATGAAGTCCAGGATGCTGCGGTTGGCCATGCGTCGCGCGGCCCGCTCCTCCGGTGAACCGCCGGCCCCGAAGATCTGGTCGAAGGCGACCCGCGGATCCCGCACCATCGGCAGCGGCTCGGTGGGCGACGCCCAGCTGATGGTATCGGTGTAGACGCAGGCGTATCCGTAGGCGCACCCGCCGGACTGGTCCACGTTCTCGATGCAGAGCTGCATCGACGGAATCGGCGTGTCCTGTCCGAACCTCTTGGCGAACATCTGGTCGAGCGACGTGCCGACGAAGATGTCGGAGCCTTCGGTCTGGCGCGGGTGGGACTGGGTGAGGAAGGTGGCGCTGGAGCGGAAGTGGTCGCCGCCGATCTCCTTGGGCTTCTTCGCCTCCGCCGGCTCCACGTCGGTGTCGCTGACGATCGTCAGGTAGTCGCGGTACGGCTCCAGGGGGCTCAAGGCGCTGGGCGACAGGTCGAAGCCTCTGCCCGTCTCCGCGGGCGACCAGTAGTTCCGCGTGGCGCCCCACTCGTTGCTGCCCGCTGCCCCGTGGACCATCTCGATGGCCACCAGTCGGGTAGGCCCGCTCGCCGCCGAAGCCGCCTGCGACGCCCGCAGCCCCGCGGGAACCATGGCGTCGAGGAACGGCAGCGACACCGTGGCCCCCAGACCCCGCAGGAAGGTGCGCCGAGGAATGCTGGTTCCGGTGATCAGGTGCATGGATCGTGACCTCCTGGTCGTGCGGCCGCCGGGCGGGCCGGCTGCCATGGCCGGGCACGCGACGAAGGGCGACCGATCTTCGGCGGCCGTGGCCACGACCGCGACGGGACTGCATCCAAGTAGGAATGTACCGAGCCCTGTCGGGACCCGCCAGCAACTCCGCTGCTGCTACATCCCGGCCTGCTCGTCCTCCACCGCCGCAGGCGCCATCGCCATTCGGAAGGGCGCGCTGCGGGCCACTTCCTTCACGAAGGCGGCCAGCTTGTACTCCTCGGCGCGGGCGGCGCGGGCAATCTGACGGACGGCGGGCATGTCGTGGTACTCGACCCGGCGCCCCAGGGCATAGGCCAGCAGGTTTTCGGTGAAGGAGCGCGCCAGCGGCTCGGGACGGCGCAGCAGCGCACTCCGCAGGTCGTCGGGACCGCCGATGGGAGTGCCGTCGTAGAGCTCGCCTGCAGTCTCCACCGGAACGCCCTTGTCCCTGATCCGCCAAACCCCCGTCACGTCGAAGTTTTCCAGCGCGAGGCCGATGGGGTCGATCACACGGTGGCAAGAGTTGCACGCGGGGTTGGCGCGGTGCTCCTCCATCCGCTCCCGCACGGTCAGAAAGCGGCCTTCCGTGGCCTCGGCCGTGGCGTCCAGCTCCGGGACGTCGGGCGGCGGGGGCGGCGGAGGGCTCCCCAGCAGCACTTCCATCACCCACTTGCCCCGGAGCACTGGAGACGTGCGGTTGGCGTGGGAGGTGAGGGTGAGGATGCTGCCGTGGCCCAGGACGCCCCGGCGCGCGGCGTCGACGTGCTCGACCTTGCGGAAGTGGTCTCCTGCCACGCCGGGCACGCCGTAGTGGCGAGCCAGCCGCTCGTTCATGTACGAGTAGTCGGCGGTCAGGAAGTCCACCAGCGTTCCGTCTTCCTGCACGAGGGCGTTGAAGAACGTCTCGGTCTCCCGGCGCATGTCGTGCGCCAGCTGCTCGTAGAAGTCGGGGTAGCGGAGGGCGTCGGGATGGACCTTGTCCAGGTCCTGCAGCCGCAGCCACTGGGATGCGAAGCGGGTGCCCAGCGCCTCGGCGCGGGGGTCGGCCAGCATCCGTTCAAGTTGAGCGTCGAAGGATTGCGGGTCCGACAGCCGGCCGTCGGCGGCCGCCTCGACCAGCTCGGCGTCGGGCGGCCGTCCCCACAGGAAGAACGACAACCGGGTCGCCAGCCCCAGGCCGTCCACCGGATAGGCTTCTCCAGCCCGAACGCCCGGCGCGGGCTTCTCGAAGCGGAACACGAAGTCGGGACTCGCCAGGACGCCCTGGAGCACCGTGCGCACGCCGACGTGGAAGCCTCCCTGCTCCGCGCCCAGGTCGAAGAGCTCCATGAGACGGTCGATCTCGGGCTCCGAGACCGGACGGCGGAAGGCCCGCGTCGCCAATCTGCTCGCGATCTCGCGGGCGCAGGCGAGCGCTTCTCCAGGGACCGTCGCGGGGGGCGTCGCACCGGCAACCACCGGACCCGACGACGCTCCAGACGGCGACGACCCGCCGTCGGCCGCTTCGGGCCCGCAAGTCGCGACTCGCTCCCACGCTGGGGTCCGGGAGACGCCGGTCACGTTGTACGGCCCGCCGATCGTCATGTCCCGGAGGTGGGCCAAGCCCGTGATTCCGTACGAGTAGCCGATCTTCTTGTCGGCCAGCGACCAGCCGTGGGGCGAGGTCAAGTCCTCCACCGGCCCTTCCGCCGCCTTGAGGAACGCCGCCGACACGCGATGCGGCCCCGCCGAGACGCGGATCGGGTCGGTGACGACTTCGACGCCCATGGGGTCCTGGCGGTGCATCCAGCGGTCCAGAGGGATCAGGGCGACTCGGGCGCCGTCGATCGACACTTCCACGTGCTCGTCGAAGGGGGCCGTCTGGCCGAAGAAGTTGCCGGTGGACTCGTGCTGGAAGGCCAAGCGGAAGTAGTACTCGCCGTCGGCCACGAAGTTGTGCACGATCGAGATGCCGCCCCGGGTGCCGATCGGCGCGCCTGGGACGTGCCGACGCTGCTCGGCGTAGCGCGAGACCTCGTAGGTGGACTCGGACGGCGTGGCGGAGGCGTCTCCCAGCGCCAGCCGGCTGACCTCGCTGGCCGCGGTCAGGTACGCCTCCAGCAAGGTGGCCGAGACGTTCTGCACGTCGGCGATGTTGTCGAACCCGGCGCTTATGGTCTCGCCCGGCAAGTAGGCGGCGGCGTCGATCTCGATCCCCAGCAGGTCGTGGACAGCCCGCTCGTACTCGGCTCGGTTGAGGCGTTGGAAGGTGCGGTTCCCCGGGTTGGGGCTGCCGGCCGCGGCGTCGTCGATGGCGTCCTCCATGGAGGCGGCCAGCCCCTGGAGGACTTGGGAGTCGGGCCGACGGGCCCCCGGCGGCGGCATCATTCCCGCCCGGAGCTTGCGGATCATCTTCTCCGCCACGACCACGTCGGCCACGGGGTCGGCGGCGTCGAACTCCTCCAGCGACAAGTTGCCGATCAGCCGTCTCTCGTTGTGGCAGCGGACGCAGTACTGCTCCACGACCTCGTTGTCGCCGGCGGCGGCGGGGCTGGACCCCGGACCCGGCGGCAAGAGCGACGGCGACGGCGAGGAAGCCACCGAAGCGAAGCTCAGGCTCGCGACCGCTGCCGCGGCCAGGGCGACGGTCACTCTGGTCATGCTGCGGTTCTCCGGCTCGCGGGGCTTGGGCGCGACGGAGACGCCGACCAGCAGGACGGCCTCCACGTCGAGATCATCGGCCCGCCGCCGTCAGGTCGGCCGCCCGCGATCAGAGGATGATGGCCAGAGGAAGCAGGACCACGTACCCCAGCACCAGAAGCACCGGCGCCAGCGAGATCGAGCCCTGTCCCAGCAGGTAGTACCCCGCCGCGATGACGGCCAAGCCCCCCAGGGCAATCCAAAGGTTGGTCGGGGAAAGCTCCAAGGACGGTCGGAGCTGGGAACCCTTCCTCGCTCTCGAACTCTTCTTCGCGCTCATGGATGGACGCTAACCCAGACGACCGGGGGGAGTCAACCTGGCCATCGAGGCCTGGCCGTCAAGGCGCCTCGAGGCGGGCCCACTCCCGGGCCGCCTCCAGCTCCGGGGGCAGGGGCGCCTCGAACCGCATCGGCGCGCCCGTCGCCGGGTGGACGAACGAGAGCCGGGCGGCGTGGAGGAAGTGGCGCGGGGTGCGCCGGGCCAGGCCGTCGGCCCAGCGGCCGGCCTCGCCGGAGAAGCCCCGCTCCCTCCCTGCGCCGTAGACGCCGTCCCCCACCACCGGGCGGCCCATCGCGGCGGCGTGAACCCGGATTTGGTGCGTGCGCCCGGTCGCGAGCTCGGCCTCGCAGAGGCAGGCCGCCCGCCAACTCTCCAGGAGACGGAATCGGGTGCGGGCCGGACGTCCCCCTTCCACCACCGCCATGCGGGTGCGGTCTCTCGGGTGGCGGCCGATCGGACGGTCCACCACCAGGGGAGACTCGGCCAGTCGGCCCCACAGCGCCGCCAAGTAGGCACGCCCGACCGTGCGCGCCTTCAGCGCCTCGGAGAGGCCTTGGTGGGCCAAGTCGGTCTTGGCCGCGACGATCAGGCCCGACGTGTCCCGGTCCAGCCGGTGCACGATCCCCGGTCGAAGCCGACCGCCGATCCCCGACAGGTCTCCCACGTGATGCAGCAGGGCGTTGACCAGGGTCCCGTCGGGGTGACCCGGCGCCGGGTGCACGACGAGCCCGGCCTGCTTGTTCACCACGACGAGATGGCGGTCCTGATGCACGATCTCCAGCGGAAGGTCCTGGGCCTGCGCCCTGGAAGGCGCCGGAGGCGGCACCGTCGCCTCGACCTCCTGTCCGGGCGCCACCTGGTCCGACTTCTTGGCGCGGCGGCCGTCGACAAGAACATGGCCCGCGACGATCAGCGACGCGGCTCGGCTTCGCGAGAGGCTCAGGTGGTCCGCCACGTAGGAATCGATCCGGCCGCCGGCGTCGCCGCCGGCGGTCCACCGATGCAGGGAACCCGCCCCCGCCACGCGCCTAGGGGAGTGGCGAAAGCCAGAGAACCGCCGCCTCCCCGTCGATCAAGACCTTCCGGCGATGGGCACAGCCCCGGCCGTCCAAGGCGTTCGGTTCGTCCGGGGCTCGGCGCGCGCCTGCCGGAGCCCGGCCGTCCGCGCTTCCCGTGTCGCCCGCCTCGCCCGCCAAGCCGGCCAAGCCCCCGTCGCCGGCTTCCCCCCCCTCGCCTGCCAAGTCCCCGTCGTCCGGAGGACCGACGCCGGCGGTCACCTCCACCGACACGGCCAGGGTCTCCCGGGCGATGACGGCCTCGTGCTCCAGAGCCGCCGCCCGGACGTCGTCGCCTCCCGCGACGCCCAGGCGGATCCTGTCCGTGATCTCCAGGCCCGCGTCCCTGCGCAGCCGCTGAATCCGATTGACCAGCTCCCGGGCCAGTCCCTCCCGTCGCAGCTCGTCGGTCACGCAGGGATCGAGGGCCACCACGTACTTCCCCTCGGAGCGCACCACCCAGTCGCCTCGGGCCTCCTCCACCACGTCGATCTCCTCCAGCCCCAGCCGATGCGCTTCTCCGCCCGCGGTCACTTCCACCGAACGACCTTCCCGAACCGCCGCCAACGCCTCTTGGTCCAGCCGCCGGACGGCTTCCGCCGCCACCGGCGTGAGCTTCCCGAACCGTCGTCCGAGCGCCCGGAAGTTGGGGCGCGCCACCAGGGCGGTGAACCCGTCCGACGTGCCCGTGAACTCCACCGACTTCACGTTGATCTCGTCCAGCAGAAGGCGCAGCACGCCGTCGCACAGGGGACGGGAAGCCGAGGGACCGGCGCGGCCCCCGCCGCTCGCTTCCGGATCGGCGGAGGGCGCCACCGCCAGCATCCGCGCCAAGGGTTGCCGGACCCGCGCGCCGGCCTCTTCCCGGGCCGCCCGGGCCAGCGTGCACAGGGCTCGCGCGTGGGCCATCTGGGACTCCAGCGCTTCGTCGGAAAGACCGGGGTCCGCTTCGGGGAATGGCTCCAGGTGGCTGGAGCCGCCGCCGAGCGCTCGGTGGAGCCAGTCCGACGCGAAGGGGGCGACGGGCGCGATCAGCAGGGCGACCGTGCGGAGCGCCCTGTGAAGGGTCGAGAACGCCGCATCGGAGTCCGCCGGATCAGTGGCGCCCCAGAAGCGCGGTCGGGCGCGTCGGACGTACCAGTTGGAGAGGTCGCCGTCCACGAAGGCGGCCACCCGCCGGTACGCCCGCATCGGGTTGTATCCGTCCAGCTCCGCCCGCACCTGCTCGACCACGCCGTTGAGGCGCGACAGCAGCCAGCGATCCAGCAGGGCCGGCTTCGGAGGGGAGCCGTCGGACGCGGCCGGGTCGGCAGACGCGGCGGAGCCGTCGGACGCGATGGGGTCGCCGGACGCAACGGGGTCGCCGGACGCAGAGCAACCGCCCGCGTCCGTCCGTGGCGTCCATTTCTCCACGTTGGCGTAGAGGGCGAAGAACCGGTACGTGTTGAAGAGCGTGTCGAAGAAGCGGGCTCCCGACTCGCGCACGCCCGCCGGGTCGTAGCGGGTGGGCAGCGACGGGTTGCTGACGGTGATCATGTACCAGCGCAGGCCGTCGGCGCCGTGTTCGGCCACCGCCTCCCACGGGTCCACCACGTTTCCGCGGGACTTGGACATCTTCCGGCCTTGGGCGTCCAGGATCAGGTCGTTGACGAGCGCGTTCCGAAACGCCGGACCCGCTCCCAGCATGGTGGAGATCGCGTGCAGGGAGTAGAACCATCCCCGCGTCTGGTCCACCGCTTCGCAGACGAAGTCGGCCGGGAAGTGGCGCTCGTGCTGCTCCCTGTTCTCGAAGGGGTAGTGCCACTGTGCCCACGGCATGGCGCCCGAGTCGAACCAGACGTCGATCACCTCCGGCGTCCTGCGCATCGTCGCGCCGCTCTCCGGACACATCCACGTCACTTCGTCGATGAACGGCCGGTGCGGGTCGAAGTCGTCGGGCAGACCGCCGGCCTTCGCCGCCAGCTCCTCGAGGCTGCCGATCCACTCGACCCGCTCCGGGTCCTCGTCCGACACCCACGCCGGCAACGGCGTCCCCCAGTAGCGGTCCCGCGAGAGGGCCCAGTCCACGTTGCCCTTCAGCCACTCGCCGAAGCGGCCTTCCCCCACCTCGGGCGGATGCCACGACACCTGCGCGTTGTTCGCCAGCAGCTGCTCCCGGAGCGAGGAGGTGCGGGCGAACCAGCCGTGCCGGGCCATGTAGGCGAGGGGCGCGGAGCAGCGCCAGCAGTGGGGGTACGAGTGGACCCTGCGCTCCGACGCGAAGACCATTCCGCGCGCCCTCAGGTCGGCGACGAGGGGTTCGTCGGCGTCCTTGAAGAACATCCCGCCCACCAGCTGCATCTCCGGGGGGAAGGACCCGTTCGCGCGAAGGGGTTCGAGCATGGCCAGGCCGTGGTCCTTCGCCGCTTGGAAGTCGTCGGCGCCGTAGGCGGGAGCCAAGTGCACGATCCCGGACCCGTCCTGGGCCGACACGAAATCGCCGGGCACGATCTCCCAAGCGCGTCCCCGGGCCCGCTCCTCGGGCACCAGGTCGAACGGACGCCGGTACCGCCTGCCCACCAGCTCCGACGCCGCCACGGGGCGCGTGCTCCTCGCCTCGCCGAAGAGGAGCGCCGCCCGGTCCCGCGCCGCGACGATCCGCCGGCCCTGGTGCTCGACTTCCACGTACTCGACCTCCGGGTTCACCGCGAGCGCCACGTTGGACACCAGCGTCCAGGGCGTGGTGGTCCAGACGAGGAGGCGCCTGCCCGACCCGTCCAGCATCTCCAGCTCGACGTAGAGCGACGGGTCCTCCACGTCCTTGTACCCCAGCGACAGCTCGTGGGAAGACAGGACGGTCTGGTCCGCCGGGCACCACGGAACGACCTTGTGGCCGCGGTAGAGGAGGTCCCGGTCCGCCATCTGCTTCAGCAGCCACCAGATCGACTCCACGTACTCTGCGTGGAACGTCACGTAGGGCCGGGAGTAGTCCAGCCAGTAGCCGATCCTCTCGGAGAAGCGCTCCCACTCCTCCTTGTAGGTGAACACGGAGGCGCGGCACTGCTCGTTGAACCATGCGACGCCCCGTTCCTCGATCTCCCTCTTGTCGGCGATCCCCAGCTGCTTCTGGGCCTCGAGCTCCACCGGCAGGCCGTGGGTGTCCCAGCCTGCGATGCGGGTGACGTGCTTTCCCAGCATCGTCTGGTAGCGGCACACCAAGTCCTTGAGCGCGCGGCTGACCACGTGGTGCAGCCCCGGGCGACCGTTGGCGGTGGGCGGGCCTTCGTAGAAGACGAACTCGGGTCCGCCCCGGGTCGCGTCCAGCGAGCGCTTGAACGTTCCCTCTTCGCGCCACTTCTCGAGGACGGACTCCTCCAGGGCGACCAGAGACGGCGGCGGGACGGGGTAGCGCACGGGCGGGGACCTTCGCGGAGAGGCTTCGTGGGGAAACGGCAAGCCGGCCGGGTGCCGGTGGCAAAGATAACCGGGGCTCGGCCTCGTGCTCGCGCGCGACCGGGCCGGGGCGACACGCAGGCGGAGCGCGACGCTTGGCGGGACCGGGGCTCGGCTCGGCGCTCGCGCGCGACCGGCCGGGGCGGCCCTCGTTCAGCGGCGCCGCTTCATGGCCCGGGGTCCCCGCCCGCCGCATCGAGAGCAAACGCCCAGACCCGCGGCACGTCGGCGCCCGCGCTCCGACCGGCCGCCACGGCCACGTACTGGCGGCCGCCGATCGCATAGGCGACCGGCGACGCGGTTCCCGGGCCCACCTGGGCGGACCAGAGCTCTTCGCCGGTGGTCGCGTTCAGGGCGACCAAGCGAGAACCCGTCCCCCAGAAGACCAGGTTTCCCGCGGTGGACAGCGTTCCGCCGTGACCCCCCTGGGCTTCGGCGCGCCACACCTCCTTGTTCTCCGACGGGTCCCAGCCCAGCAGCACGTGGAGAGGTCCCTCCAGCGGCGGGCGCTCCGGCCGTTCGCCGCCCCGTTCGATCCCGGTGTTCCACTGCCCGGGCCGATACTCGTACGCTTCCGTCTTTTGGTAGTAGTGGTTGTTGTTCTGGACGGGCAGGTAGACGAGGCCGGCATCCGGATTCCACGACATCGGGTGCCAGTTGTGGGCGCCCCGGGGACCGGGAGCGAGGTACAGGCCTCGGCCGGTCATGCCGTAGCGCGCGCCGGGCGCTTCCACCGGGCGGCCCGTCTCCAGCTCCACGCGCGTCGCCCAGGTCAGGTCGTCGGCGAAGGGCTCGGCGGAGATCAGCTCGCCGGTCAGGCGGTCCAGCACGTAGAAGAAGCCGTTCTTGGGGGCCTGCGCGATCACCGGGCGCGGCGCCTCTCCGGGCCCGTCGATCTCCAGCTCCAGCAGCATGAGGGGCTGGGTCGCCGTGTAGTCCCAGTCGTCTCCGGGGGTGGTCTGGTAGTGCCAGACGATCTCGCCGTCGGCGGCGTCCAGCGCCAGGATCGACGACAGGTACAGGTTGTCGCCGCCGCCGGGGCTGCGGTGGTCCCGGTTCCAAGGGGACCCATTGCCCGTGCCCGCGTACACGAGCCCCGCGTCTTCGTCCACGACGATGGCGTCCCAGACGGTCCCGCCGCCGCCCGAACTCCACCACTCGCCGCTCCACGTCCGGGCCGCCGCCGCCATTGCTTCGTCCTCGTGGCCCAGCGCCGGGTTGCCCGGAACGGTGTACGTGCGCCAGAGCTGCCCGCCCGTCTCGGCGTCGTAGGCCGTCACGTAGCCCCGCACCCCGTACTCGGCGCCTCCGTTGCCGACCACCACCCGGTCGCCGATCACCCGGGGCGCGCCGGTGATCGTGTAGTCGGAGCCCGCCGGCGTCGTCTGCACAGTCCAGCGCACCGAGCCGTCGGCCCGGTCCAGCGCCGTCAAGCGCCCGTCCAGCAGCCCGACGAACACCTTGTCTCCGCCGACCGCAACGCCTCGGTTGACGTCGCCGCAGCACGCCCTGGGACCGCCTTCCTCGGCCGAGGGGATGGCCGGGTCCCATCTCCACGCGACCTCGCCGGTTGCGGCGTCCAGAGCGAACACGTAGCTGCGGGGACCGGTTCCGTAGAGGATGCCGTCGACGACGATCGGCGTCGTCTCCAGTCGCGCCCCGGTCTTGGGGATCTCCCAGCTCCAGGCGACGCCCAGCCGGTGCACGTTGCCCGCGTCGATCTGGGCGAGAGGGCTGTGGCGGGTCTCGGCCGCGTCGAACCCGTGGCGTGGCCAGCCCAAATCCGCGAGCGATTGGAGCTGGGCGCGCGCGACGACGGGCGTCGGGGCCGCTGCGAGCCCGCAGGCGGCCGCGTGCACGAACAGCGCGACGGCCAGGGGCGCTGCGAACGGGTGGCGGCGGCGCCGGGCGCGCTGGTTCTTCGGAGGGTTCATGTGTGCTGGCGCGAAACGAGGTCGGGGGAGTGGCTCCTCGCAATATTGTACGGCCCGGCGCCGGCTCCAAGCCGAGCGGTTGCGGTGGGCGCCAGCATGCCGGGGAACGTCATTCGTCCAGCGCCAGCTCCAGCTGAAGGAGCCCGAAGCTGCGCCGGTGATGGGGCGTGAGGCCGGCCGTCCGCAACGCCCGGCGGTGGGCTGGGGTTCCGTAGCCCATGTTCCGCTCCCACCGGTAGTCGGGGTAGCGCGGGGCCAGTCGGTTCATCAGCCGGTCGCGGCACACCTTGGCGACGATGGAGGCGCACGCGACCGAGTGGACCAGCCCGTCGCCGCCGACCACCGCCTCGTGCTCCCACTCCACGCCCCGCATCGGCAAGCCGTCCACCACCACGTGGTCGGGCCGGCAGGGGAGACGCGCCAGCGCTCGGGTCATGGCGAGGGCCGTGGCTCGCAGGATGTTGTCCCGGTCGATCTCCCGCACCGAGGCCGCGCCCAGGGAAGCCGCGATCGCGCGGGAGCGTATCTGGTCCGCGAGGCGACGTCGGGTGTCGGGGTCGAGGACCTTGGAGTCGTCTGCCCCGTCGATGAAGAGGCCCTTGGGGAGCACCACCGCCGCCGCCACGACCGGCCCCGCAAGAGGACCGCGTCCCGCTTCGTCCACTCCGGCGACCCGGGCGAGTCCGCGGTCCCAAAACCGCCGTTCGTACTCCAGCCCGTCGGACGAGCGCTCCGCCGCTCGCCGGCCTGTCGGCGAGCCGTTGTTTGGGCGGGCCGCGGCCGGCCTCCTACTTGGCCCGGTAGGTCCGCTTCTCCTTGATCCGGGCGGCCTTGCCCCGGCGGTCGCGCAGATAGTAGAGCTTCGCCCGCCGCACGCGCCCGCGCCGGACGACCTCAACGCCGCCGACGGTGGGGGCGTTCACGGGGAACACCCTCTCGACTCCGATCCCGCCGGAAGTCTTGCGCACCCGGAAGGTCTCGCCCATTCCCGAGCCACGTCGTCCCAGGCATACGCCCTCAAAGACCTGGATGCGCTCCTTCTGCCCTTCCCGAACCCGATACATCACCCTGATCGTGTCTCCGGGGGAAAAATCGGGAAGATCGTTCCGGGCGTGCTCCATGTCGAGTTGGTGCAGGATGTCGGCCATCGGGGGGTTCTCCGTCGCATTCGCACGTTCCGTTGGGTTCCGTTGGAGGGCAACCGAGAAAGATAGGGCAGAGGGCGGCATGGTGGAAGCCGCCCGCCGTGGTGGAACCCGCCCGCCCGCCGAGTCCGGCAAGTCCGGCAACCTTTCGCCCCCTTCGGGTTACTAATACCATGTAGTCGGCACGGCTCCACGGCGGTGGGGCGCTCATTAGCAACCGGAGGGGGAAGATGCAGAGGCACCGGACCGACCTCATGGCCGTCGCGGCCATCGTGGGGGGCGCGGTCGTGGGCTTGGGGGCCACGATGGCGTTCGGGGGGAAGCACGACCACGGGCACGGACACGGGCACTGGCACGGGAAGGGACACTCGCACGCGGTGGTGTGCGAGACGACGGGGTCGTCGTCGCAGGTGGCCGTCAAGTTCCGGGTGCGGGACCAGTCGGGCTCGGTGACCGAGTACCGGCCGCCCCGGGACCAGCGGCCCGTCCGCAAGCGGAGGCGTTGCCGCCGCATCGTCACGGACGTCGACCACCAGGTCGAGCTTCGCTTCCGGGCAGACCGACTGCACTTCAGGACCGACTGGGGCGATCCGGACCACGCGGGCGCGCAGATCGACCGGGAGCGCCGTCGCGCCCGCGCCGAAGCGCTCCGGGAACGCGCTGCGCAGCTCCGGGAACGCGCCGAGGCGGCCCGCGAGCGCGCGGCGCAAGTCCGAGAACGCGCTGCGGAGGTCCGCGAGCGCGCTGGAGAGGCCCGCGAGCGCGGCGAGGAAGCCCAGGAGCGCGCCGAAGCGCTCCGGGAACGCGCTGCGGAGCTCCGGGAACGCGCTGGAGAGGCCCGCGAGCGCGGCGAGGAAGCCCGGGAGCGCGCCGAAGCGCTCCTGCAAGTCATCGGGAACGAACCAGGCGCCGGGAAGTAGCGAGCCGCCCAAGTCCCAGCACCGGCCGTCCGGCTTCCCGTCGCCGCAAGGAGCACGGGACGCCGGGCGGCAACCGGGAGTCGCCGTGCTGACCAACTCGTATCGAACCCGGGGCGCCAACTTCGCGTTCCTCGCTGGACCGCCCCGGGACCTGACCCGCCACACCGGAATGGAGATCCACTCGGCCGTCTGCGAAGCCCTGGGCGCCGACGACCTCTCCTTCAAGTACACGCCCGGAGCGAAGGGCCCGGACGACGAAACGCCCTTCGCGATCCAGCTGGGCCGGGACCAGGGTCCGGAGAAGCTGGCCGTGGAGATCAACGGCTCGGTTCAGAACACGCCGCTCCGCGTCTTCTTCGGCTACGAGTGGCCCCGTTCCAGCGACCTGGCCTTTCAGGACTTCGACTTGGTGTGCGAGGCCGTCTTCACCGTCTTGGGCGACGGCTGGCAGCGCGTGCTGGCCGAGGCCCGGGTCCGCGGCCAGCTCCACGCCAAGGGCGATTCGGCGGTGTCCTACCTGAGCCGGAGCGTTTTGCCGGTCGTCGGCGGCAGCGAGAACGTGGGCGATCCTTCCTTCGTGGCCTTCAAGTACGAAACCGTCGCATCGGACTTTGCCGCCGAAGACCCCATGGCCAACCCCAAGCGCGACGTCTCCGTGGAGGTGCTGCGAAGCGACCCGCGATGCATCTACGTGGAGGTCATGTCCCAGTGGCCGCAGGTCGCGGCCGCGGACGGAACGGCCGTGCAGATCAACCCGGAGAAGATCAGGACCTTCGACTCCCCTCCAAGCGAATACTTGGCCGACACGATGCACTACGTGGAGTCCGTGGTCCTTCCCCTCCTGGCCGACAAGAAGGCTCCGGGCGACTGATCGCCCCGCCGCTCGCGCGCGCGCCGTCGCCGCACGACCGTCGCGTCAGACGCTGGACCTCGGCTTCGCGCCACTCCCCGATCCGGCGGTGGTCGCCGCTGCGCAGCACTTCGGGCACTGCAAGGCCCCGGTACTCGGCAGGACGCGTGTAGGACGGGGCCGACACCGCATCGCCGTCGTAGAACGAATCCGACGACGCCGACTCGTGGTCGCCCAGCGCCCCTGGGAGGAGCCGCACGACGGCGTCGGTCATGGCCAGAGCCGCCGCCTCGCCGCCGGACACGACGAAGGGGCCCAGCGAAAGCTCCTCCGTGGCCAAGTGGTCGGCCACCCGCTGGTCCACGTCCTTGTAGTGTCCGCAGAGGAAGGTGAGTTCGGGGACCAGCGAGAGGCGCACCGCGTCCCCGTGGCCGAAGGGCGCCCCCCGGGCCGACAGCAGCACGATCGGGCCTTCCGGCCGCAGGTGGTCCACGGCTTCGAAGAAGGGCTCGGGCTTCATCACCATCCCGGCGCCGCCGCCGTAGGGCTCGTCGTCCACCGTCTTGTGGCGGTCCGAGGCGTAGTCCCGCAGGTCCACGATCCTGTACTCGGCCAAGCCGGCGCGCGCCGCCCGCCCGGGGATGCTCAGCGAGAGGGGCTCGGCGAAGTAGCCGGGGAAGATGGTGAGGATGTTGACCCGGATCACGGCAGCAGTCCCTCGGGCGGGTCGATCAAGACGCGCCGTCGCTCCCGGTCGACCTTCACCACGATCTCGGGCGCCATGGGAACCAGCACCTCGCCGCCGTCCCGTCCAGCGACCTGGAGCAGGTCCGCCGGCTTGAGGGGGAAGACCTCGGTGACCCGCCCCACGGACACGTCGTCGAGGGTGGCGACCTCCGCGCCCAGCAGCTGGTGGTAGAAGATTTCGTCGTCGGCCAGCGGGTCGATCGCGTCGAAGGGGCGGAAGAGGTAGAGGCCCCGAAGCCGTTCGGCGCCGTCCCGGTCGCCGACCCCGGCGAACTTGGCCAGGAACCCCTTTCGATAGGGGCGGACCGACTCGATCACCAGTGGGGGCAGGGAGTCGGCGGGCGCACGCCCTTCTTCGTCGCCGGGAAGGTGAACGGCTCCAGGGGCGAAGTGGCTTGCAGGGTAGTCCGTCAAGGGCCAGACGAAGATCTCGCCCTTGGTGCCGTGGGGCTTGTTGAGGTGGCCGACGACCAGATGGCTGGGCTGCCGACTGGATTCGCCCTCCGCTGTCGCTCTTTCGCCGTCCGCGGTCACTCCTTGGGCGGCGCCGGACCGCCCTCTGCCGCCGGGCCGCGCTCCGCGCCGGACTCGGGGTCGGGATCGGTCTGGGGGTCGGCGGCGGATGCGCTGGACGGGGCCTCGGAGTCGGCCCGGGAGCCGGCGTCGGAGGTGACCTCGGAGTCGGCCTCGGAAGCGGATTGGCTGGTTGCGTCTTCGGACTTGGCATCGCTCGATGCGGCCTCGGCGCTCGGTGCGGCGTCGCGGTCGGCGCCGTCCCCGGCGGCCTCCGCCCGACCGCTCGCGCTGGCGGCGGCCCCGCTGGTACTGGACTGCCCGCTGGAGTCGGCGGCGGCCCGGCCGCCGGCCTGGTCGGCCTTGCCCGCGGCGTCGGCCTGGTCAGCGGCCTCGGCCTGGTCAGCGACCTCGGCTTGCCCGCCACCGTTCCTGGCCGCTTGCCCGCTGGCGCCGCTCTCCGAACTCGGCTCGGCTTCAGGCGCTGCTCCGTCGGCCTTGCCGTCGCTTGCCGTGCCGTCGGTCGCCCCCGCGTCGTCCGTGGCTGCTCCGCTGTCCACCGCGGCCGTGTCGCCGTCGATCGTGGATCCGCCACCGTCCACCGCCGCGCCGTTCGCTTCCGCCTCGGCGGCAACCCCGGCCAGCGCGACCGTTGCGTCGCCCCCGGCCCTGGCCTTCGAGACCAAGCTCGCGACCGTGGGGGACGCCTCGGCGCCTTCGCCCAGCCAGTAGTCGACTCGCTCCAGGTCCACCGAGAGACGGGCGGGGTGCGGGATCGGGTCGTAGTAGCCGATGTTCTCGACGAAGCGCCCGTCCCTTGGGGATCTGCCGTCGGCCACCACGATCCGGTAGTGAGCCTGCTTCTTCTTTCCCATCCGCCGAAGGCGAATCCTTGCTGACATCTGCTGTTGCCGTCCTGGGGTTAGATGCGGGGCATGAACGCCTTCATGCGCTTCATCGTCTTCTCCATCTCGCCGAACCGCTTCATGAGCCGGTTCACCTCCGACACGGGCCGGCCGCTGCCGCGGGCGATCCGCTTCCGTCGGGAACCGTCGAGGATCTTCGGCCGTCGCCGCTCCTCGGGCGTCATGGACAAGATAATCGCTTCTACGTGCCTCATCTTCTTGGGGTCCACCGCCCCGGCCGTCAGGGCGCGGGGCGCGCCGGGCAAGAGCTTCATCAGCTGATCGAGAGGTCCCATCTTCTGAACTTGGCGCATTGCCGACAGAAAGTCTTCCAACGTGAAGCGCCCCTGGCCCATCGCCTTCCTGTGAAGCCGCGTCGCCTCTTGGGCGTCCACCGTCGCCGAGGCGCGCTCCACCAAGCCGACCACGTCGCCCATCTGAAGGATCCGGCCCGCCATGCGCTCCGGGTCCACCCGCTCCAGGGCGTCCAGGCCTTCTCCCGTCCCCACGAACTTGAGCGGCTTGCCCGTCACGCCCCGGATCGAGAGCGCCGCGCCGCCTCGGGCGTCGCCGTCCATCTTGGTGAGGACGAGACCGGTCACGTCCAGCGCCTCGTCGAAGCCTTGGGCGATCCGCACCGCCTCCTGGCCCGTCATGGCGTCGGCCACCAGCAGGATCTCGCGGGGCGCCAGCGCCTGCTTCAGCTGCCGCAGCTCGTCCATCATCGGCTGGTCGATCTGAAGCCGGCCGGCGGTGTCCACGATCAACGCCGCCGCCTTTTCCCGCCGCGCCCGGCGGTGAGCGGCCTTGGCGACCCGAAGGGGGTCGGTGGCTCCGTCTTCGTGGTGGACGGGAACGCCCGCCCGCTCGCCCAGCACCCGAAGCTGGTCCACTGCGGCGGGCCGGTAGAGGTCGCACGCCGCCAGCACGACGGTTCTGCCGGGACGGGCCAGCCGCTTGGCCAGCTTGCCTGCCGTCGAGGTCTTTCCCGAGCCCTGAAGGCCCACCAGCATGATCACGGTGGGCGGCGCCGACGACCACTGGAGCTCGCTCTCCCCCTCGCCCCCCATCAGGACCGCCAGCTCGTCGTGGACGATCTTGACGACCTGCTGGCCCGGCGACACCGACTTGAGGACCTTCTCGCCGAGGGCCCGCTCCTGGACCCGGACCAGGAAGCGCCGGGTCACCTTGAAGTTCACGTCCGCTTCCAGCAGGACGCGGCGCACCTCGCGCAGCCCGTCCCGGATCATCGGCTCGGTCAGGACGCCCCGTTGTCGGAAGCGTCGCAGAACGCCGTCGAGCTTGTTGCTCAGGTCCTCGAACATTCGGTAAGATAAGCTTCGGCCACGGATGCGTTCAAGGTGTTCGGACCCACTGAATGGACAAGCGCGGCAACCCTTTCCGTCCCGGCGCCGGAGCGCGTCCCCCGGCGCTTGCGGGGCGGGAGCCGGAGCTGGAAGACTTCGACGTCGCGGTTCATCGGTACATGCAGGGGCATCCAGAACGCAGCATCCTGCTCAGCGGCCTCCGAGGCGTGGGGAAGACCGTCCTGCTGCGGGAGTGCGAGAGGATTGCGGGGGCCCACGGCTGGGAGTTTCAGAGCTTCGAAGCCGGTCGAGACGACGAGAGCTTGGCCGGCTTCGTGGCGACGGGGGCCCGGGCGGCGCTGTTGCGGTACTCGCGCTCGGAGCGCCTGAAGGAGGGGGCGCGAAGCGCTCTCGCCGTCCTCCGATCGTTCCAGGTCCGCTGGAAGCTTTCGGAGGGGAACGAAGTGGTGCTTGCGGCCGACCCGGCCTTCGGGCGGGCGGACTCGGGCTCGATGGGTCGGGACATGATCGACTTGCTGCTGGCGCTGGGCGAAGCCGCGGCCGAGCGTCGGACCGGCGTCCTCTTCACAATCGACGAGATGCAGTTCCTTCCCGGACGCGAATTGGCGGACCTCTGCATGGCGCTTCACAAGGTCAGCCAGAACGCCGTGCCCGTCATGGTGGCGGGGGCCGGGCTGCCCTCGCTTCCGGGCCTGGTCGGCGAGGCGAAGTCGTACGGCGAGCGCCTCTTCTCCTTCCGGACGGTCAACAGCTTGTCCCATGACGACGCCCGACGGGCCCTCGTGGATCCGGTGGCGCCCGGGCTGTCCTGGGAGCCCGACGCCCTCGACGAGGCTGTGGAGACCAGCGGCGGGTACCCCTATTTTCCTCCAGGAGCTGGGCCGGTGCGCGTGGAACGCGACCGAGGGCCCGGACGCGATCACATTGGCCGATGTACGCCGAGCAACGCCCGAAGCGCTCCGTTCGCTGGACGACGGATTCTTCCGAGTCCGGTTCGACCGTGCCACCGACGGCGGGCGCAGCTACTTGAGGGCGATGGCGGCGCTCGGTGCGGGACCCCACCGCTCCCAAGACGTGGCCGACCAGCTGGGCAAGAGCGTCGCCGCCGCGGCGCCGCTGCGTAGGAACTTGATCAAGAAGGGCTTGTGCTACGCGCCTCGGCCTGGGTACGTCGGCTTCACCGTGCCCCTCTTCGACGACTACCTGCGGCGGACTGCGGAGGCGTAGGCCCAGGCCTACTTGAAGGTGATCGTGCCGGCAAGTCCGACGCGGCGCTCCGGGGGCTGGAAGCCGTTGGCGACCTGCTCGCCGAAGAAGTCCATCACCAGGCGGAGGCCGGGGTCCTGCTGCTCGGCGGTCTCGCCGCCTAGCGTCGCCCACTGGGTCCCCACGTTCAGGCGGTAGCCCGCCGGACCCTCGCGGCTCCAGCGACCGAACGGCTTGATCCGGCCGCCGCCGGGCAGCAGAACGCCGTAGCCCACCTCTATCGCCAGGCGGTCGGGCGCCCAGCCTCGGGCGTCCTGGGGCGCTCCGAAGCCGTGGGTCGGCCCGGCGCCGGGGCTCGTCGGACCGCCGTGGCTCGTGAGACCACCGTGGCCAGTGGGGCCGCCGTAGCCGGCTTGGTCGCCGCCGGTGGGCACGCCGCCGCCCGGATTCGCTGGAGCCGGGGCGCCCAGGCCCGGCACACCTGCGGTCCGCCACACGTCGGCGCCGCCCTGCCACAACGTCTGGGCTCCGCCCGAGGCGTTGCCCCACGACGGCTCCAGCGAGAACGACAGCCCGCCGTCTTCGCGGCCGGGCTGGACCCGCAGCGCCACCGCCGCGCCCCACTCCTTGAAGTTCCGGTCCTGGTGGATCAGCAGCATCCGGCCCCGGGCGTCCAGGCTCAGGCCGCTGCCCGCGTGCACCAACCCGAGGTCGGCGCCCGCTTCGGCGCCCATCCCCGTCTCCGCGTCGCCACCGTCGTAGCGACCGCCCACTTCGATGCGCGTCCGCATGGCGATGCTGCCGCTCGTCCACTGCCCCGCCAGCTCGGGCGCCAGCCGCACACGCTGCGCGCCAGCCGTCACCGCCGCCACGTGCACGTCCGACGCGTCCGTCATCATGCGCACCGCGAAGGCGTCGGCCTTCAGCGCCAAGCCGCCCATCAGCTTCTGGCGCACGCCCAGCGCGCCCATCCGCATCCGCAGGTCGGCGTCGTAGGTCGGAGGACCCGTCTCGCCGACGTTGGCGGCGCCCCGGCCCGCGCCGGCCAAGCCCCAGACGCCGAAGCCGCCCTGGGACGACCAGCTCGCGTAGGGGTAGAGGCTGGTCAGGTGGGCCTTCGTCTTGCCCACGCCGTTGATCCCGCTCTCGTAGTTCGCCGCTACGTCGCTGCGCGAGCCGGCCAAGCCCATCAGGAAGCCCGAGCCGAAGCGGTAGTCCAGGCCCATGTACGCCGAGCGGGTGCGGCCGTCCATGGCGAAGTCGTCTTCGGGGCGGCCCTCGAACTCGCCCACGTTGGCCTGGCCCCACAGCGTCCAGCCCGTCTGGGAGGCCGTCTGCGCCGGGGATGCGCCGGGCGAGCGGCTGGCGGCGTCGGTGCTGGCGTTGGCACCGGCGTTGCCCTGCTCGCCACCCGAGTCGCCGCCGAAGGAGAGCTGGAACGAGCTCCGGGAGCGGAGGTCGCGGCCCGTCAGGGGACTGAAGGCGACGCCGCCGCGGGTGCGCTCGGCGCGGCCCGCGTCCTCTTCCCGCTGGCCCTGGTACGAGCCGCCCAGGCCGAGGGCACCGCCCCCAGCGCCCAAGCCCGCTCCGCCGTCGCCGAAGAGGATGGTGGCCAAGTCCAGCGTTCCGCCCGGGATGCCGCCAAGTCCCGAACCGGCGGCGCCCGGATGCGTGATCTGGAGCCCCAGCAGCCCCGTTGCGTTCCGCACGAGCGACTCGAGCCCGCAACGGCCGCCCAAAACGCCCCCGCCCAAGCCCGCGCCCCCTTCGTCCGGGCCAGCGTGGGCCGAGGCCGTGCTGGTCTGGTCCAACTGGCCCTCCGCACCGCCTTGGCCCATGTCCGCGCCGCTAGCACTAGCCGCACCTCCAGCGTCGGACGCGTGGGCCGAGGCCGTGCCGCTGGACACACCGCCCGAGCCACGGCCGCCGTCGAACGCGACGCAGCTCAGCGAGCGCCCGCCCAGCTGCATGTGCGAGCGGCCCGGCGGACCCGACGACTCCAACCCCAACCGACCGCCGATCGCGTCCACCGTCTCCGTCCCCAGAGACCGTCCGAACGCCGCCAGCGTCAGCTTCAGCGCCCGCGCCCGATCCGCACGCGACGCCGACACCGTCACGCTCGCCTGCTGCGTCGCCGTCAGCCCGCCCGCGTCCGTCGCCGTCACCGTCACCACCGCCGCGCCGATCTCCCGCGGCGCCACCGACAGCCGCCCCGCGCCCGACACCGACGCGGCCGCCACGCTCGGCGACGACGACACCACCACGTAGCTCAGCGCGTCGCCGTCCGGGTCCCGGAAGTACTCGCCCAGACCCACCTCCCACGGCGCGCCGCCCACCTCCAGCACCGGCGGCGACAGCGAACCCACCGCCTCCGGCCCCTCGTTCACGTCCAGCAGCGTCACCATGACCGCCGCCTCGGCCGTCAGACCGCCGCCGTCGGTCACACGCACCGCCAGCGCGAACTCCGGTGGACCATCCTCGTAGTCCTCGCCGGCGCCCACGTAGCGCACCTGTCCGCTCGCACCGTCCACCTGGAACCGACCCGCGTCGCCCTGCGCCAAGCTGTACGTCAGCGCGTCGTCGCGGTCCGGGTCCGTCGCCTCGACCCGTCCCAGCTCCCGAGGCCCGCGCACGTTCTCCGCCAGCTCGAACGCATATGCAGAGTCCACGAACGCCGGCGCCTCGTTCACGTCCAGCAGCAGCACCCTCACCTTCGCCACCGCCGCCAACCCCCCACGGTCCGTCGCCACCACCTCGAACTCCCAGCCCTCAGGACCTGTCTCCGCGTCCTCGCCCGTGCCCACGTACCGCACCACCCCGCTCGACTCGCCCACGTCGAACAGTACCGCGCGCGCGCCGCTCACGCTGTAGACGAGAGTATCGCCCGCGTCCACGTCCGTCGCCTCGACCGCGCCCAGCTCCACCGGGCCCGCCACGTGCTCCGCCAGCTCCCACTCCCAAATCGACTCCACGAACACCGGGCCCTCGTTCTGGTCCTCGATCGTCACCACCACTCGCGTCCGCGCTGCCAGGCCGCCTCGGTCTGTCGCCGTCATCTCCAGCTCCCAGCTGCCCGGGCCCGTCTCCGCGTCCTCGCCTGCGCCCACGTACTGCACCGCACCGCTCGTCGCGTTCACCTTGAACCGCTCGGCGTCGCCTGCCGCCAGCGCATACGACAGCCAGTCGCCGCCGTCCGGGTCCGTCGCCCGAACCGCGCCCAGCAGCAGCGGACCGCGAGCGTTCTCCGCCAGATCGAAGGCGTACGCAGAGTCGGCGAACGCTGGTCCCTCGTTCACGTTTGTCAGCGCCACCGCCACTACCGCCTTGGCGCTCGAACCCGCCAGGTCCGTCGCCGTCACCTCCAGCTCCCACGACTTCGGTCCCGCGCCCTCGTAGTCCTCGCCCGAGCCCACGTACCGCACCGCGCCCGTCGCGCCGTCCACCTCGAAGCGATCGGCGTCGCCCGCCGCCAGCCGGTACGTCAGCGTGTCGCCCTCGTCCAGGTCCACCGCCTCCGCCACGCCCAGCGCCAGCGGCCCGGCAGCGTTCTCCGCCATGGCGAAGGCGTAGCGCTCGGCCGTGAACACCGGCGCGTCGTTCACGTTCACCAGCCGCACCGTCACCGTCGCGTCGCCCGTCCGCTCTCCGTCGTCGGCCGTCGCGCGCACGATCATCACGAACTCCGAACGCGACTCCGCGTCCTCGCCCGTCCCCACGTACCGCACCTCGCCGGTGCGCGCGTCCACCTCGAAGAGACCCTCGTCGCCCGCCGCCAGAGAGTACGTCACCTCGCCGCCGAAGGGGTCCGTCGCGCTCACCGTCCCCACCACCACCGGCCCCGCCACATCCTCCGTCAGCTCGAACTCGTACTCCGCGCGACCGAACACCGGGTCCGTGCCACCCGCCCCGTTCACCTGGTGCTCCTCCAGGTTCTCCATCGCAAGCTCGCCCAGGTCCAGCGCCGCCGCCGTCGTGCCGCCCGCGATCCGCAGCGCAGCGCCGCCCGTCGCAGTCAGCGCGTCGGCCGGGATGCTGATCCCGTCCTCGTCCCGGTCCGCAGGCTGAACCACGTACTCGAACACCACCGCCGGCGTGCCAGAACCCGACACGTAGCTCGCCTGACGCACCGCCGTCCCGATCTCGATCGCCAGCTGCGGCGCGCCCACCACCTCCACCGGACGGCTGAACGTCACCGTCACACGGATCACGCCGCCGGGACCGTACAGCCCGCTCGCCCCCGGCGTGCTCGTCACCGCCATCCCCATCACCGCCGGAACCGCCTCCGCCGTGCCGTCCACCTTGTCGTTCGCTGCCGCCGCGATTGCGTGGCTGCCCAACGCCAGAACCGCCGGACGAACCCCGTCCGCCGTGTTCACGATCGTCGCGCCGTTCAGCGTCAGCGCCGCAGCTGCCACGCCCACGCCGTCCGCGTCAGCGTCCACGCCGCCCGTCCCGCTCCCGCCACTGCCCGCGCCCTGCACGCGGTACGCGAACGACAGCGTCGCCGTGCCGCTGCCGCCGACGTAGCTCGCCTGCCGCGTCGTCGTGCCCACCGTCAGCGCCAGCTGCGGCGCGCCCGTCACCGTCACCGCACGGTCGAACGTCACCTGCACCTCGATCCGCTCGCCCAGGCCGTAGGTGTCGCCGCTCTCCGGCGTGCTCGACACTGCGACGCCCGTCACCGACGCGCCCGCCAGCGTACCGTCCACCTTGTGGCCGGCAGCAGTGCTCAACGCATGGCTGCCCAGTCCCAGAGCCGCCGCAGTCGTGCCGTCGCGGGCGTCGTTGAGCGTCCCGCTGTTCAGCGCCAGCGCGCTCGCGCCCACCTCGATCCCGTCCGCGTCCGCGTCCGCAGCCACCACCGTGTAGTGGAACGTCAGCGTGTACGTGCCCGTCCCGCTCGCGTAGTCCGCCTGCCGCGTCTGCGCGCCCACCGTCAGCGCCACCTGGGGCGTGCCCGTCACGCTCACGCGACGGTTGAACGTCACCTGAACCTCGATCTGCTCGCCCCGACCGTACGTCGTCGCCACCGCAGGCGAACTCGTCAGCGACACGCCCGACACCGACGCCGCCGTGAACGTCCCGCCCGCGACCTTGTGGCCCGCGCTGTTCGTCACCGCGTGGGCGCCCAGCCCCAGAACGGCGTCCACCGCCCCGCCCGCCACGTCGATCATTCCGCCGCTCAGCGCCAACGCGCTCGCGCCGATGCTCAACCCGTCCGCGTCCACGTCCGCCGTCACCACCACGTACCGGAACACCAACGACGCCGTGCCCGTCCCCGATGCGTAACCCGCCTGCCGGGTCTGCATCCCGATCGTCAGCGCCAGCTGCGGCGTGCCCGTCACGTCCACTCCCTTGTTGAACGTCACCGTCGCTACCACCGTGTCGCCACGCTCGAACGTGTCGCCGATCGGCGGCGACGCGACCGACACCCCGCTCACCCCCGGCGGGCCCTGGGCACCGTCCACACGGTGGCCCGTGCTGTTCGATATCGCGTGGCTACCCAGCCCCAGGCTCGCAGCCGTCGAACCGTCGCGCGCGTCCGAGATCGTCCCGCCGTTCAGCGCCAGCGCGCTCGCGCCGATGCTGATCCCATCGGTGTCCGCGTCCGCAGCCGCCACCGTGTAGCGGAACGTCAGCACGCGCCCGCCCGCCGCCACGCTCGTCGCCGAATCGTACGCCGCCTGCCGCGTCTGGCTCCCGATTGTCAGCGCCAGCTGGGGCGCGCCCGTCACCGTCACGTTGCGGTCGAACGTCACCTCCACCTCAATCTCCTCGCTCAACCCGTACGTGCTCGCGCCCGCCGGGCTGCTCGTAATCGACACGCCGCTCACCGCCGCCGCCGTGAACGTCCCGCCCGCAACTCGCAACGCGCCGTCATTGCTGATCGCGTGATGCGCCAAGCTCAGCAAGGCGTCCGTCGTCCCCCCCGCCACGTCGATCGTACCCCCGTTCAGCGCCAGCGCGCTCGCACCCACGCTCAAGCCGTCGGTGTCCGTGTCCGCCGTCACCACTACGTACCGGAACACCAGCGCCGCCGTCCCCGTCCCCGATGCGTAGCCCGCCTGCCGCGTCTGCCCGCCGATCCCCAGCGCCAGCTGCGGCGTCCCCGTCACGTCCACCGCCTTGTTGAAGGTCACCGTCGCAACCACCGTGTCGCCGCGCTCGAACGTACCGCCCGGCGGCGCCGTCACCGACAAGCCCGCGACCCCCGGCGGCCCCTGGCTGCCGTCCACCTTGTGCGCCGCAGCGTTCGCCACCGCGTTCGACCCCAAGCTCAACGCTGCAGCAGCAGCGCCCGGACGCACGTCCGCAATCGACCCGCCGTTCAGCGTCAACGCGCTCGCACCTATGCTGATCCCGACCGTGTCCGCGTCCGCCGGACGGACCGCGTACCCGAACACCAGCGTGTCCACCTTGCTCAAAGCCGAATCGTAGCTCGCTTGCCGCGTCTGCGTCCCGATCGTCAGCGCCAGCCGCGGCGTGCCCGTCACCGCCACCGGACGGCTGAACGCCACCTTCACTTCGATCTGCTCGCTCAGCTTGTACGTGCTGTCCGCCGCAGGCGCGCTCGAGATCGTCACCGCGCTCACCGCCGGCGTCGTGAACGTCCCGCCCGCAACCTTGTGCCCCGTGCTGTTCGTCACCGCGCTCGCGCCCAGCCCCAGCACAGCGTCCAACGTCCCGCCCGCAACCTTGATCGTCCCGCCGTTCAGTGCCAACGCGCTCGCCCCGATGCTCAACCCGTCCGCGTCCGCGTCGCCGCTCGCCACCACGTACCGGAACACCAACGTGTCCGTGCCCGTCCCGCTCGCGTAGCTCGCCTGCCGGGTCGCGCTCCCGATCGTCAGCGCCAGCTGCGGCGTCCCCGTCACGTCCACCGCCGGCGTGAACGCCAACGCCACCTCGATCGTCTCGCCCCGCTCGAAGGTGTCGCCCACCGTCGGAGAACTGATCGACACCGCCGTCACCCCCGGCGGACCAATGCTGCCGTCCACCTTGTGCAAAGCAGCGTTCGCAACCGCACTCGAACCCAGACCCAAGCTCGCCGCCGCCGTGCCGCCCGCGAGCACGATCGCACCCCCGTTCAGCGCCAAAGCGCTCGCGCCGATGCTGATCCCGTCCGAATCGCTGTTCGCCGTCACCACCACGTAGCGGAACGTCAGCGTCTGCGTCCCCGAACCGCTCGCGTAGCTCGCCTGCACAGTGTCGCTGCCGATCTCCAGCGCCAGCTGCGGCGTCCCCGTCACCGCCACCGAACGCTCGAACTCCACCTCCACCTCGATCGCCTCCGTCCGTCCGTACGTCGAGTCGGCGCCCGCGTCGCTCGATATCGTCACCCCGCTCACCCCCGGCGCCACCTCCTTCGTGCCGTCCACCTGGAACGCCGCCGCGTCCGCAAAGCTCCACGGCGTCAAAGTCAGCCGCGCGTCCGTCGTCGTGCCCGTCCCACGGATCGTCGCACCGCCCGGCAGCGTCAGCGCGTTCGCCCCGATGCTGATCCCCGTCGAGTCGCTGTCCGCCCCAACCACCGTGTAGCAGAACACCAAGATGGTACCGCCCCCTGTCGTGCCGCACTGCGCAGCGCTCCGCGTCTGCGTCCCGATCCCCAGCGCCAGACTCGGCGTCCCCGTCACCGTCACGCCCGTGTTGAACCCGACGCCCACGCGTATCGGGTCGCCGAGACCGTACACGCTGTCCGTGCTCGCGTAGCTGATCCCGCCGAGCGTCGCCGACAGGAAGAACGCGCTCGTCACGTACGGCACGTCGCCCGCCACCTTGTGCGCCCCGGCGTTCGAGAACACGTGCGAGCCCAACGCCAAGTCCGCCGCGTCCGACCACAGCCGACCGTCCGCGATCGTGTCCGACGCGCTCACCGCCAGCGCGCCCGCCCCCACGCTGATCCCGTCCGCGTCCGCGTCCGTCGCCTGAACCACGTACCGGAACGTCACCCGCGTGAACGTCGCGTCCCTGCGGTTGTACTCCGCCTGGCGCGTCGAGTCGCCGACCGCCAAAGCCAGACGCGGCGTCCCCGCCACGTACACGCCCCGCACGAACTCCACCTCCACCTCGATCGCCTCGCCCCCCAAGTACGTGTCGCCCACCGCCGGAGTGCTCGTTATCCTCACGCCCTTCACCACCGGCGTCGTCCGCGTGTTGCCCGCAACCTTGTGCGCCGCGCTGTTCGAAATCGCGTGAATGCCCAGCCCCAACACCGCGTCCGTCGTCGTCCCCATCCGCCGAATCGTCGACCCGGACGGAGTCTCCAAAGCGTTCGCCCCGATGCTGATCCCGTCCGCGTCCGCGTTCGTCTGGAACACCGTGTACTCGAACTCCAGCGACGTCGTGCCCGAACCCCTCCGGTACCACGCGTTACGCAAGCTCGACCCGAGCCCGACACGCACCCGCGGCGTGCCCGTCACCGTCACCGCAACGGTGAACTCAACCGTCACGACCACCGCGTCGCTCAACTCGAACGTGCTGTCCGTCGGCGCATCGTTGAGCGACACGCCCGTCACCCGCGGCGGACCCGTGCTGCCGTCCACCTTGTGCGCCGCCGCGTTCGTGATCGCGTGGCTCCCCAAACCCAGGCTCGCGGGCGTCGCGCCCGGACGCACGTCGTTGATCGACCCGCCGTTCAGCGTCAAGGCGCTCGCGCCGATGCCGATTCCAACCGTGTCCGCGTCGGCAACACCGACCGAGTACACGAACACCAGCGTGTCCGCCTTGCTCGTCGCCGACCAATACCTCGCCTGCCGCGTCGCGCTCCCGATCGTCAAAGCCAGCTGTGGCGAGCCCGTCACCGCGACCGGCCGCGAAAACGCCACCTTCACCTCGATCAACTCCGCCCCCCCGTACGTGCTGTCGCTCGCCGGCGTGCTCGATATCGTCACCGCGCTCACCGCCGGCGTCGTGGCCGTGCCCGTCACCTTGTGGCTCCCGCTGTTCGTCACCACCACGCTCGCGCCCAGCCCCAGCGTCGCGTCCGCCGTCCGGCCGGCCGTCTTGATCGTCCCGCCGTTCAGCGTCAACGCGCTCGCGCCGATGCTCAAGCCGTCCGCGTCCGCGTCGCCGCTCGCCACCACGTACCGGAACATCAGCGTGTCCGTCCCCGTCCCGCTCGCGTAGCTCGCCTGCCGCGTCGCGCTCCCAATCCCCAGCGCCAGACGCGGTGTGCCGGTCACGTCAACCGCGCGGTTGAACACCAAACGAACCTCGATCGTCTCGCCCGGCTCAAAGGTATCGCCCACCGTGGGCGAGCTGATTGCTATATCCGTCACCTCCGGCCCCAGGCCGCCGTTCACCTTGTGCGCCGCCGCATCCGTGACGGCGTGCGAACCCAGCCCCAAGTTCGCCGCCACCGAAGCGTCCCGAGCGTCGTTGATCGTCCCGCCGTTCAGCCCCAGCGCGCTCGCCCCGATGCTCAAGCCGTTCAAGTCCGCGTCCGCCGCCGCTGCCACGTACCGGAACACCAGCGTGTCTGTCCCCGTGCCGCTCGCGTAGGACGCCTGCCGCGCCTGCGTCCCCACCGTCAGCGCCAGCTGCGGAGTGCCCGTCACCGTCACATTATGCGTGAACGCCACGGCCACCGCGATCGTGTCGCCCTGCATGTACGTGTCGCCCACGACCGGACTGCTCGATATCGCCACGCCGCCCACCGACGCCGGCACGGACACCTTGTGCGCCGCCGCATTCGTGATCGCGTGCGTGCCCAGGCCGAGCGCTGCGTTCTGCGTCGTGCCCGACCGCCGGATCGTTCCGCTGTTCAGCGCCAGCGCGCTCGACCCGATGCTCAGCCCGTCCGCGTCCAGGTCCGCGGCCACCACCACGTACCGGAACACTAGCGTGTCCGTCCCCGTGCCGCTCGCGTAGGACGCCTGCCGCGTCTGCGCTCCGACCCACAGCGCCAGCCGCGGAGCGCCCGTCACGGCCACCGCCGCGTCGAACACCACCTGTGCCGTGATGGTGTCTCCAGCGCTGTATGTGCTGTCGGCGCCTGCGCTGCTCGAAATCGCCACCCCGCTCACCGCCGGCGCCGACAACCCCAGGAGGCCGTTCACCTTGTGCGCCGCGGCATTTGTGATCGCGGTCAAAGTACGGGTAATGTCCAGTCCTGTATTGCTATTCTCAAGATCGTTGTCCAGCGCGTTCGAGGCGATGCTGATCCCGTCCGCGTCCAGGTCCGGCGCCGCCACGTGGTACCAATACTCCAACCACCTGAACGGGAAACCACTGCGAGGCGGTCTTCCCCCTGGGCAAGAAGTCCCAGCACAGGCCTTTCTGGTCGTTGTCCCGATCGTCAGACTCAACTCCGATTCATTGTCGTTGAAGCTCCAGTCGACGCCGACGCTGAACCACAGTCTTACCTTGATGGTGTCGCCGAACCCGTACGTGTTGTCCGCCCCCGCCGAGCTGACGATCTTCAGGCTGTCTACCTGACCCTGGGCGCTCAGCGAGGTCGGCGTCGAGGTCCCGAACACCGCCAGCAGGCCGAAGGCCGCCAGCGTTGTTCTCGCTACCGACATTCGCACCAGCTGGCTGTGCCGGCCCATCCGGTCGCGCCAGCGCGGGAGGCGCCGACTACTCGGCGCGCAGCGGCCTCGGGCGGAGGTGTCGAAGGAGAAAGGGGGGGGGGGGGGGGGGGGCAATATATGGGTGTAACGGGTCATGACTTCGCGCCAAGGGGGCGGGGATAGTAGGGAACCGGAGCACGGCGGCGAGACCAGCAGGTCAAAGATGTCACGCCCGACAACAGGCGCGCAAGGCCTGAGGTGAAGACAGCCCTGTCATTTCGCAGGGCTTGGACACCCATCAGTTCAGGATCACTTGGCTGCGGCGGGTTCCCACCGAAACCATTGCGATGGGAGCGCCGGCCAGCTCCTCGATGCGGTCCAGGTAGGCGCGGGCGTTGGGCGGAAGGTCCGCTCGGCGACGAGCGCCGCTGGTGGGCGACAGCCATCCCGGCAAGGTCTCGTACACCGGCTCGGCGCGGTCCAGGTCGGCGGCGACCGGCGGGAAGGCGTTGCTGGCCCGACCGTCCAGACGGTATCCGGTGGCGATCTTCAGCCGCGGAAGCGTGTCCAGCACGTCCAGCTTGGTGACGGCGATCCCCGTCAGTCCGTTGACCCGCGCCGCGTAGCGCGCCACCACCGCGTCGAACCAGCCGCAGCGGCGGGGCCGGCCGGTCGTCGCTCCGAACTCGGCGCCCAGGCGGCGGACGCGGGCGTCCATCTCGTCGTCGAAGGCCGTCGGGAGCGGACCGTTGCCGACCCGAGTGGCGTACGCCTTGACGACTCCGATCACCGCGCCGACCGATGTCGGTCCGATCCCGACCCCGGCGGCGGCGGCACCGGCGGTCGTGCTGGACGACGTGACGAACGGGTAGGTGCCGTGGTCCACGTCCAGCGCCGTGCCCTGAGCGCCTTCCAGCAGGACCTCCTTGCCGGCAGCCAATGCGTCGGCGATCTCGTCCCCCACGTCGGTCGCGACCTCCGCCAAGCGCTCCCGGATCGTGCCGGGACCGCCCTGCGCGCCGTCCGCCCGAACCAGCTCCGGGTCGGCTCCCAGCGCGCGCAGCCGGCTTCGCGCCCACTCCGCGCTGGCCGCCACCGCCTCGCGCGCCCGTCGTGGGTCCAGCAGGTCGCCCACCCGCACGCCCCGCCGCCCGGCCTTGTCCTCGTAGGCGGGACCGATCCCGCGCCCCGTGGTGCCGATCTTGCAGCCCGCGACCCGCTCCGCCTCTTCGTCCAGCACCTTGTGGTGGGGCAGGACCACGTGGGCGCGCGCGCTCACGCCGATCCGGCCCCGAGGGTCCACGCCGCGCTCCGCCAAGCTGTCGTACTCGGCAAAGAACTGCGCCAAGTCGACCACGACCCCGTTGCCCAGCAGGCACCGCTTGCCCGGATGGAGGATCCCCGACGGAATCTGGTGCAGCACGAACTCGCGGTCCCCCGTGTGGACGGTGTGTCCCGCGTTGGCGCCTCCCTGGTAGCGCGCCACCACGTCGGCGTCCGCCGCCAGCACGTCCACGACCTTGCCCTTTCCCTCGTCGCCCCACTGGCAACCCACGACGACGGTGCACCCGCCGCCGGCCCCGGCCGCCCCGACGCCCCCCGTCGCCCGCCAGTCCCGGAGCGCTATGGACATGCACGCACGGGCTGAAGCAGGCCCGCCGCCGCCAGCAGCGCGGCCACCTCGTCCCGCCGACCCTCGGGCAACGCGCGCAAGGGCGGCCGCGGCGCCCCCCCGGCCCAGCCCAGCAGGTCCAGCGCGCACTTCACCCCGGCCACGCCCATCCCGCCGACCACCTTGTCGTGCAGAGGCGCGATCCGCTCCTGCATCGCTCCGGCCCCCGCCGCGTCCCCCGCCGCGAAGCGGGAGTGGACCAGCGCGGACTCCCGAGGCGCCAAGTTGGCCACGCCCAGGATGCCCCCGGCGGCGCCCGCCTCCAGCGCGGCGTAGAGGATGCTCCCGCTCCCCACCAGCACCTGAAAGCCCGGCCGGGCCACGGTCAGCAGCTCGCCCACCAGCTCGAGCTTGCCCCGGGAGTCCTTGATCCCGACGATCTTCTCGTGGACCGAGAGCTCGGCCACCAAGCCAGACGGAAAGTCCAGCGTCGCGAAGCGGGTCGGGACTTGGTAGACGATCACCGGCACGGGCGCGGCGTCCGCGACCGCCAAGTAGTGGTCCCGCACGACGGCAGGAGTCATGGCGGGCCGGTAGAAGGCGGGCGGCTGCACCAGAAGGGCGTCGCAACCCAGGTCCGCCGCCTTCCGCGACAGGCGCACCGTGGCCCGCCGGGACTCGGCCCCGGCGCCCGCCACCAGGAGCAGCTCGTCGGGCGCCGTGTCCCGAACGGCCTCCCACGTGGCGCACCGCTCGTCCTCGTCCAGGAGGACGGCCTCGCCCGTGGAGCCGCCGACCACGAAGCCGCGCACCCCCGTCGCCGACCACTTCTCGACGTTGGCCCGAAGGCCCGCCAAGTCCACTTCGCCGGTGGCCCGGTCGAAGGGAGTGACGACGGGGATCATGACGCCGCCGATGTTCACTAGACAAGCTCCGGAGTGGGTCCAGGGGGCAGCATTCCGGTCTTCTCCCGCACGAGGGCCAGGGTCTCTCCCGCCATGGCTCTGGCCCGCCCAGCCATTGCGTGGATCACTTCGTCCAAGTCCTTCTCCCGTCGCAGGACGGCCGCCCGGCGCTCGCGCATCTCGCTGGTCAGGGCCACGAGCGCGTCGGCGGTCCGGCCCTTGAGGTCGACGTAGCGGAGGGCGCCTGCGAAGTAGTCCCGCCGCATCTGGTCCGCGTCGTCCTGGAAGCCGCACGCCCCCAGGATCGCCAGCAGGTTCTCGACCCCGGGGCTCGCCTGGCCGCCGGCGGCAGGAGCGCCCGAATCGGTCACAGCCGACCGTATCTTGCGGCGCACCGATTCCTCCTCCTCGAAGAGTCCGACGTAGTGCTTCGGTCCCAGGCTCTTGCTCATCTTCTTGGTCGGGTCCGCGGGCGACAGCAGCTTGGGGACCGGAGTGTGAAGGGTCTCGGGCTCGGGAAAGACCCGGCCGAAGCGGGCGTTGAAGCGCCGCGCCAGTCCCCGGCTCATCTCGAGGTGCTGGGACTGGTCGCGGCCCACCGGCACGCAGTCGGCCCTGTAGGCCAAGATGTCCGCCGCCTGCAGGACCGGGTAGAAGAGCAGGCCCGCCGGCACGAAACTCCCGTCGTCGTGGCTCGCCCCGCCGCCGTCGTCGCGGCGCCTCGAGCCGGGGCCGTCGTCGTCGCCGGGCCGCCCGCCCGCCCGCCCATTGCGCCGCCCGCCGCCCTCGCCGCCTCGCAGCAGGCTCGACTTCTCCTTGAACTGGGTCATCCGTCCCAGGTCGCCCGCCGAAGCCAGCGTCGCCAGCACCCAGCACAGCTCCGTGTGCTCCGGCACAGTGGACTGGACGAAGACGGTGGCGCGCTCCGGATCGACCCCGCACGCCAGCAGTGCCGCGAACATGTCCTTGGTGGAGTGCCGCAGCTCCCGCGGGTCGTATGCGACCGTCATCGCGTGCAGGTCCACCACGCAGTAGACGGCCTCGCATTCGTCCTGGAGGCGGACCCAGTTCTTCACGGCGCCGAAGTAGTTGCCGATCGTCATCACGGCCGTCGGCTGGATGCCGGAGAATACGCGCTTGGGCGTTGCCATGGCTGAGTGGGGCGCTCTTGCGGGACTGTGCGGATTGCGGGCTGGGCCCCGGAGCGGAGCGGAGGAAGGGAGGGCGTCTGGGCCGGGAGCGACGCTGCCGCCGGCGACGCCGCCTTTAATGTAGCGAGTCTTCCGTCTGTTCCGACGGCAGCGCCCGGCAAGCGAGCGGCCGGCGCAGGAGACGGGTCGCCGACCGCTCGCAAGGGCCGTGCTCAGGCCGGGTCGTTCACCCGCGACTGGTCGTCGTCGAGGTCGTCGTCCGCTTCCGGCTGCACGGGACACGCCGCGCGCCAGCTGCCCGGCGCCTGGCTCGGATGGTAGAGGACGAAGACGCCCCCGTTGCGGCAGGCGTCGTGCCGAAGCGCGCGGGCCATGCACCGCCGGAAGGCGTCCAGCTCGAGGCGGTTCGTCGCGTCCTCGACCGCGCAGACGGCCGCGCTCCCCTCGGGATCGTCCTGGGGCCTCGCGCCCTCGCCCAGGTCCTGGATCCTGTAGGACCGGTCGCTGCCGGCGAAGACGACCTGGACCGGGCCGCCCTTCGACTCGGCGGCGGCGAAGATCGTCGTCCAGGGGTTGGTGGTCTCGGTGAGCTCGCGGGGCTCGTCCGCGAGCTTGGTGGGCGCGGCGTCGTCGTCGCAGGCGACGGCCACGAGGGCCAGCGCCAGCGTGGCGAAGGCCGCCCTGATGGATGCGGCTGCTTTCATGATTGCTCCTCGCGATCGGTCCCGACCGCTGCGGCTCGCCGTCGGTGGCGCGCCCGCGTCCGGGTCTGTACCGATCCAATACACCGGGATTCCGAAAGGGTTCCATCGGGGTCCGTGAAGGGTTCCATCGAGTCGGAGCAAGGGGTTCCATCGGGTCGGAGCGGGGGTCCTTCGCAGGCGCCGGCCGGCTACATTTCCCAGCATGGCTTCCTGCGTGGCGACCACGACCGACTTGCTGGCGACCGCCGAGGACGCGGCCCGAGCGGCGACGGAGGTCCACCGGGACGCGGCGCGCGACCGGAGTCGGCTGCGGGTGGGCTCGAAGACCGGCCACAGCGACTTCGTGTCGGAGGTGGACATGGCGGCCCAGAGCGCGGCGCTGGCGGTGATCGGCGCGCGCCACCCGACTCACGGGCTCATGGCGGAGGAGGACGGCGGCGCCAGGCCGGGCGCCCCGGGCAACGAGCGCCTCTGGCTGGTGGACCCGTTGGACGGCACCACCAACTTCCTCCACGGACACCCGTTCTACTCTGCGTCGGTGGCAGTGTGGGACCGGGATGGACCATTGGCCGGCGCGGTCCGCGCCCATGCGCTGGGAAGGTCGTGGACCGCCGCGCGGGGCGAAGGCGCCTTCGAGAACGGCGAACCGATCCAGACCAGCCGCACGGAAGACTTGGCCGCCTTCCTGCTGGGCGCCGGGTTCCCCTTCAAGTTCCCGGCGCTGATCGAGCCGTTCCTGGCCGCCCTGGAGCAAGCTCTGCGCCGCACCTCCGGCGTTCGCCGAACGGGCGCGGCCTCGCTGGACTTCGCCTACGTCGCCAGCGGCCGACTGGACGGCTATTGGGAGGACCGGCTGTGCGCCTGGGACTTCGGCGCGGGAGCCCTCCTCGTCACGGAGGCCGGCGGCGCGGTCGGCCGGATCGAAGGCGGCCCCCTCGCGGCGGCGCACGGCTCGGTCCTCGCGGCCAACTCGGCCCGGTCGCTGGAGCGGCTGCGGGAGCTGGTGGCGGGCCGGCCCCGGCCCCTTGGACCGGTCGAACCCCCGGAGTCGGCCGGGCCGATCCCGCTGGCGGGGCCGAAGCCCGCGGAGTAGCCTGGGTCCATGGCCTCTTCCCGGATGGTCCCACTCGGTTCCCCGGCGCCCGAGTTCGCGGCGGTTCACACGATCGAGTTCGCCGACACCGACGCTGCCGGACTCCTACACTTCTCCGCCTACTTCCGTCTGATGGAAGCCACCGAGCACGCCTTCTACAGGTCGCTGGGCGGCACCGGCTTCGCCGAGGACGGAGGGGCAAGGCGCGGAATGCCACGAGTTTCGGCCTCGTGCGACTTTCTGCGGCCCGTCCGCTTCGAGGACGAAGTGGAGGTGCTCTTGCGGGTGCGGAAGGCCGGCGAGCGAAAGGTCGGCTACGAGTTCGAGTTTCGGGTGCGCCCCGACCCGACGCCGGCGGCAACAGGGTCCATGATCGTCGTCCACGCGCAACGAAGCGGCGACGGGCGGTTCACGTCGGCGCCGCTGCCGCCGTTCCTGCGTGACGCCATCGCGCCTCACGGCGGGGACGACGCCGGTCCAGCAGCCCAAGCGACCGCAGCCGGCCAGGCCCCGCCCCCGTCCCCAGCCCAGTCAACCGCCTTGCCGGAGAACCCTCCATGACGCCCGGAAACCGCTTCGCCCTCTTCGTTCGTTCCGTCGGCGGCGCCGGGGCCAGAGCCGTCGCGGCCGTTTCGGGCGCCGCGGCTGCATTGGCCGTTGCGGGCGCCGTGGCCTTCGCGGCCCTCTCCGTCCCCTTGGCGGGGGCTTCCGCCGCGCTGCTTCCCCAGGACGCGACGATCTCCCGGGCCGCCCCGGCCGACGCGGGCATGTCGGCGGCCGTGCTCGACGGCGGAGTCGGGCTCTACCGAGAGGCCGTGGACCGGGGCGACCTGGTCGGCGCGGTGCTCCTGGTCGCCAAGGACGGGAAGGTCGTCCTCCACGAAGCGGTGGGGTGGCGCGACAAGGCCCGGCGACTCCCGATGGAACCCAACACCATGTTCCGCATGGCGTCCAACACGAAGCCGCCGGTGGCCACCGCGATCGCCATGCTGGTGGAGGACGGCAAGCTCCGATACGACGACCTGGTGCGCGAGCACATGTCCAGCTGGGACAACTACCGGGCGGGCTTCGTCAACGTCGGCCACCTCCTTTCCCACTCGAGCGGCCTGCGGATACCCACGCTCTTCCTTCAACCGTACATGGCGCCGTCCGCCGAGCATCCGGACGCTCCGACGCTCCAGCTGGAGGCTGCCCGCTTCGGCGCGGTCGGCGCCGAGGCGACGCCCGGAACCACGTACAGCTACAACAACCCGGGCTACAACACGCTGGGCGCCTTGGTGGAGATCGCGTCCGGCCAGCCGCTGGAGGAGTACCTGGACGGGGAGTTGTACACGCCCCTGGGAATGCACGACAGCTACCACCACGAGGTGGCCGAGAAGTTGGACGGCAAGCTCGACCGGATGTCGGTCGTCTACTACCAGCGCGGCGACGACGGCGAGTGGGCGCCCGGCTGGACCCCGGGCGACCCTCCCCAGGTCCCCTTCGTCCGCGCCTCGGGCGGCATGATCTCGACCGCCCGCGACTACGCGGCCTTCTGCCAGATGTTCCTCAACGGCGGCGTCTACGACGGCAAGCGGATCGTCTCGGAGGAAGCGGTCGCGCTGACGACCTCGCCCAAGATCAGGACGAACCCCGGCGCCGCGGGCGCGCCTTCCTACTACGGCTACGGCTGGTCCGTGTCGGAGGACGGCGTGTTCTCCCACTCGGGCTCCGACGGCACGGCCGCCTTCGTGGACCCATCGCGCAATCTGATCGTGCTCGTGTTCACCCAGACCCCCCGGGGCGACAACCCCTTGGCCCGCTTCCGGGCGGTCGTGGACGCGGCGATCGAGGGGTAGGCTGCATCGTCCGAGTTCCTACTACGGCCGGCATCGTCAACGCTTCAAGCGCGGATAGCTTCGACACGTCTCCCGCAGGGAAGCAGGAGCCGGCTCGCGCAGCTTCTGGTCGACATGGCACATGCGGTACAGCGCATCGGCCAGCGGTCTGCAATCGTTTTCACGAGGCAACTTCGGGTATCTCGTTCTCTCGTCGACGTCGGTGCCAGCGAGATACCCGAACCACGTCTCGATGTTCCGTCGCGGTACGACGAAGAGGAGTTTGTCCTCCTGCGTCGGTGGGGCGACGCTCTGCTCTCGGCATTCGCGGACGAGCTGGTTCCGGCGGTTCTCCGTTGGACCGGAATCGGCGTCGATCATCACCACAAGGAAGGCGTGCTGGCGCTTGCGCACCGCCGTCAACTGCGTCGGAAAGCTTTTCCTTACCCACTGTTCGCCCGAGCCGCTCCTCGGACAGTGCAACGAAGCGACTTGCCGAGAAGTAAAGTTGCGCTTGGACAGAAAACGACGCGCAAACACGCCCATTTGACGGTCCTCGCACAGCACGACAATGCGAATCAAGGCTTCCGGTCCCACCCCCGAGCGATCAACTCCGACACCAGCAATGCGTCGTTGGAGGCTTCGGGCTGGTCCCTTACCCGTACAGGACCGTCGCCGTCTCGATAGAACCACTTGGCGTTCCCGTCGGCCAAGTAGTCGATCGTGGCAGGGTGATGCGAGATGACGACAGCCTGTTCCAACGTCTCTCCCAGAGCTTCCGACACGCTTGCGGCCCACGGCCGTACTTCTGTCAATGAAAGGTAGTTGTCAGGTTCGTCTACAAACAACGACATCTTCCGGTCCCCGGCAAGGTAGAGCAGCGAATACAGCGCGATCAAAGATCGTTGCCCGTCCGAAAGCTGATGGAATGCATACCGTCTCTGGTCTCTTCCACGGCCCGATTCGCCGAAGACAGCCCGCAGGGCGCGAGCTTTCTCGCCAGACACGGCGAGGACCAGGGCATCGAAGCCAGGCAGAATCTCGGCGAGTTCCCTGAACAACCTTGCGACCCCGCCCATGTTCTCCTGTGCGGTGTGCCTGTACCACCCGACGAAGTTGCGCATGGTGGAGTCGAGAAACTCGTCTTCCGAACGACTCTCGGACTCGAAGAGCACCGGACATGGATTCACAATCACGACATTGGCGAGTTCGCGCTTGAAGCGCGACAGCTTCTTGTTGTCCGGCCGTTCATACAGATATCCCACCCCGGACTGCGTCCAGTCGAAGGGATAACGCGGTCCCTCCGTGTGGTCGTCGCGATACAGCTGGGCCTCGCCGGCTTCGAACTTGAACAGGGGCTGGCCGTTGCAAGCAAGAGTCTCCGCGTCGATTCGCATCTTCCCGAGATCCTGACGATGACCGATTGTTAGAGCGTACTGGTACTCGGCAGCGTCGAGCGTCAAGTCCAGGGCGATTGATTGTCGGCTGGCGGTTTGTTGCAGCGAGAGATCGTCTTGGGAAAACACCTCTTCCAGCTTTCTCTTGCCGACTACCAGCTGCTGAACCTTCCGCAGCACGTCGAAGACGGTGCTCTTTCCGGTGCCGTTGCCTCCCAGAAAGATGGACGCCTCGCCCAACGACACTTCGAAGTTCGTGAGGCAGCGGAAGTTGTCTACGTAGATTCGCGTGATCACGGTTGCCGTCCTCGGATGCGTCGTTCCCTTGCTTCGACCAGCGGATTGAAGACCACACGGGACCAATGTGGAAGATGGGAGAAGCGGGAGCACAGCGCAAGGCCGCGATTGTCGCCGACCGTGGTCACTGGGCGAGAGCTCCGGGGGCGTAGTCCAGCACGCTGCACGCGCCGATCACCTCTCGGAACCGGACGGCGACCGTGGCCCCGCGGGCGTCGGTCATCTCGAGGGACTCGCCGAGCTGGAAGTGAACTGGCTGGGCGGCACCGCCGTTGACGGCCACGTTGTCGGCGTAGACGTAGAGGCGGTCGAAGCTGTCGCGGATGGGGTTCAGCCTGCCGCGCAGCCCGGGCACGTGGCCGGTTTGGTTGGGGAAGATCACGGAACCGCCGTCGGGGACGGGACGCATTTGCACCTCCGCCGCCAGCCTGGCGCCGTCGTCCGGCCGGCAGTCGGACACGACTTGGGCAGCGAGGCCGGGGGCGGCGCAGAACACGGTCATCGGCAGCTTGGCGTACAGCTCGAAGTCGGCGTGGCCGAAGGCGTCGGTGCGCGCCTCCCGGAACGTCTTGTTGGGGTAGATCATGAGGACGTGAACGTCGCGGAGGGGTTGGCCGGTGCCAGCGTGGACGACCGCGACCCGGACGCGCACGCCGTCGGGCACGGGCGGGCTGGCGGCCGGGAGGACCAGCTTCAGCTCCCGGTCGCCGACAACCTCGAAGAGCGGCTTGCGCCCGGCCAGCGCAAACGTCTCGTCCTCGATCACGCCCACGCCCACGCCCTCGCCCCGCCGCTCGATGAAGTACAGCCGCCCGCCGGCGCCCGCCACGTCTCCGACCCGACACTGGCCCAGTCGCGACGCCAGCAGCTCGTTTCGCGTGAACTGACTCGTTCGCAAGTCCTCCACGCTCATGGAGTTGCCAAGGGCGCCGGGCGAGTAGAGCTCCAGCCGGTCGTCGAAGACAAACAGGCGCGTCTTGGAGCCGGAAACGGCGTAGTCGCGGTGGACCAGGGCGTTGACCAGGGCTTCGAAGACGGCGCGGTCGCTGAACTGGGGCACGTCGCGACGGGCCGGCTCCTTGCGGGCGGCGACTCGGCGGTTGCGCTCGACGAACCGCACTGCGTCGCGAATCTGCTGGTCGAGGGGCCCCGCAATGTCCTGCGCGTCCAGCTGCCGGTCCCCGTCCATGCGGTCGCCGGCGTAGCAGACCGCCTGAATGAAGGCGCTCGGCAACCAATCGCGGGGGTCCCGGCTGGCCAAGAGCACGCCTCCCACCGTCGCGCGGACCACCCCTTGGGCGTCCTCCTTGACGAACTTGAGCTTGCTCAACGCGATCTCGTCGGCGTCGCCCGTCCGCGAGCTGGCGTACCGACGCCAAAGCTTGGGGTCCAGAGTGGCTGCGCCGGTGCCGGCGACCACCTGGGTGTCCGTCGACTCGGCGTCCGAGCGGTCGCGCGCCTGAAGCAGCCGCCGGATCTCGGCCGGCCCCATGGGCCGCTTGCTGTTTCCCCGCCGCCGGAAGAATCCGCCCGGCGAACGGTGCACGGCGCGGCCCGCCGGAACCTCCACCACCAGCACCCCGTGGTCGGGCTGCTCGGGCGTCGGGACTCGGTGAAGGCTGAAGTCCAGTGGCGGGTCGATGCTGTCGGTGCAGAGCTCGGTCACGAAGTCGGCGACCGCGTCCATCTGGTCCGGGCGAAGCGGCTGGGAGTTGCGCTGGTCGGTAACGCCGAAGACCAGGCGGCCGCCCGGGGAGTTGGCCAGCGCCGCCAGCTCGTCGGCCACGGCGGCCCGCTTCGGGGACGACACGCGAGCCGCCTTGAAGCGGACCTCCTTGAACTCGAGCTCCGAGTCTTCGCCGAGGCGGACCTGACGCCAGAAGTGCGCCGCGTCAATGGGCACGGCGGCCTCCGGCAGCCGGGGACCTCACGAACGTTCGGCCTCCTGCCGCTTCCGCCAGTACCGGGCCAGTCCCCACCACGAGTCCGGGAAGCCGGAGGCGACCGCGTAGCTGTCGAGCATCTCGTCGGACATTTGCGGCCTGAGCTCGGCGCGCAGGCGGTCGGCAAACGCCCGGGCCTTGTCGGCGTCGGAGGCTTCGTCCTCCAGCGATTCGCGGACCCGCTCCGCCCACACAGCCAGCCGGGCCTTCAGATCGGCGAAGTGCGCTGCCGGGTCCTCGTGCACGCCGAAGTGGGCGGTGACGACGCGCCTGGGCCGCCACGCCGTCATCCGTTCGATGCTGTCGTTCCACGCCTCCACGTCGATGTCGGGCGGCGGCGTCACGGGGAGCGTCGGACCGGCGCCGATGCGCACGCCGCCCGCGTCGCCGGCCCAAAGCGTGCCAGCCGCCTCCTCGTAGTAGGCCACGTGGTGCTTGGCGTGGCCGGGGACGTAGGCGACCTCCAGGCGCCGGCCTCCCACCTCCACCGCGTCGCCCTGGTCGACTTCGCGCAACGCACTCTCCGGGACGGGAACGACCCGCCCCCACAGCGTCTCCATGGCGTCGCCGTAGATGCGGGTCGCCGACGCCACCAGGCGCGACGGGTCCACCATGTGGGGCGCGCCCCGGGGATGGACGTACACCTTCACCTCGGGCACCTCCTCCACGATCGCTCCCGTGGCGACTGCGTGGTCCAGGTGAATGTGCGTGAGCAACACGGCGCGCACGTCGCGGAGTTCGGCGCCCAGCTCGGCCAAGCGCACACGAAGCGTGGGCAGGCGCGCCTCCGGCCCCGGGTCCACGACCGCCACGCCGCGTTGGCCGTCCAGCTTGAGCACGCCCACGCCGATCACCGACGGGCGACCCTCCTGGTGCAGGTCGGCGATTGCCGTCCCGTCGTCGATCATTTGCACGGGAGGATGCGGAGCAGAGGGCGATCGCGATCCGGCGCCGCCCTTCGCGCGGGTCACTGGGCCGCCGGCCCCTTGTGCGTTCCCCACTTCTCGAACCACTTGCGCAAGTAGAGCTGGGTGCGCATGAAGTTTGACGGCCGGGAGCTGGTGCCGTGCCACTCGCCTTGGAAGCGGATCATGACGGTGGGCACGCCCACGTAGTGCAGGGCTTGGTAGAACTCCTCGGTTTGGCCCATGGGCGTGCGCAAGTCCATCTCGCCCGTCAGCAGCATCGTCGGCGTCTTCACGTTGCCCACGTAGAAGATCGAGGAGCGGTCGATCCACTCGGCCGGGTCCTCCCAGAACGGCTTCTCGAACGTGCGCATGTAGCTGGTGGCGTCCGACGTGCCCATCGCCGACATCCAGTTGACGATGGGACAGTTTGCCGACGCCGCCGCGAACCGGTCCGTGTTGCCCACGATGTAGCTGGTCAAGATGCCGCCGCCGGAGCAGCCGTAGACGAACAAGTTGTCCTCGTCCACGTAGCCGCGGGACAGCATTTCGTCCACGCCGTTCATCAAGTCGGGAAAGTCGGCGCCCGGGTAGTCGTGGTTGATGGCGTTGGCGAAGGCGGTTCCGTAGCCCGTGCTGCCCCTGGGATTGGTGTACAAGACCACGTACCCGTTGGCCGCATGCTCCTGGAACGCAAAGTTGAAGCTGCCGTTGTACATCGCATGGGGTCCGCCGTGGATCACCAGCATCATCGGATACTTGCGCGACGGGTCGAAGTCGGGCGGCTTCACGATCCACCCCTGCACGCGGAACCCCCCGTCCGAGTCGTACCACACTTCCTCGACTTCGCCCAGCTGCGCATGCTCCAGGGCGTCGGCGTTGACGTCGGTCAGACGTGCGGCGCTGCCGGGGTCGGCGAGGCTGAAGCGGTAGACGTCGCCCGGCTCGTGGGCGCTGGAAACGATTCCCACGGCCGTTCCGTCGCTCGAGAACGACGACAACGAGAACATGTGCTTGCCCTCGGTCAGCTGCGTCACGCCCCCGTCCACCGACACGAAGTGAAGCTGCCGGTAGCCGTCCCGGCTGGCGCTGAAGTAGAGGCCGCTGCCGTCGGGCGCCCACGTCATGGCGCCGGTCTGGCGGTCGTAGTCGCCGGAGACGACGCGCGAGCCCGATCCGTCCCGGTTCATGACGTATATCTTGCGGTTTCGATAGGTGTCGCGGTGCGCGTCAATGCCCGTGTAGGCGATCAGGGAACCGTCGGGGGACGGGACGGGACCCGAGTCCTCGCCCCGCCGGCTGGTCAGCCGCCGGACGTCGCCGGTCGCCGCCGAGACGGCGTATATCTCCGATTCTTGCCAGTGCTCGGGCCGGTCCGCCTCGTCGTCGCGGAAGGAGGTGAAGTAGAGTTCGCTTCCGTCGGGGCTCCAGCGGGGAGCCGAGTGGTTCCACGCGCCGCGGGTCAGCTGGCGCGGGGTCCCGCCGTCCGCCGGCACGACGAACACGTGGGCGTACCCCGTGTCCACGTAGCCTGCCCGGTCCCGCTTGTACGCCGCGCGCTCCACGACCTTCGGCGCCGCCGTCCACTCCGCGCCTTCGGGCCGCGAGGGCAGCTCCACGCCGGCGAACTCGGCCTTGTCGTTCACCCGGCTGGTGAAGGCGATCCACTTGCCGTCGGGCGACCAGCGGGGGTTCGACGGGCCGTTCTGCAAGCGCGTGACCTGGGTCGTCGCGCCTTCCGCATCCATCCACCGCACGAAGAGCTGGGAGCCTTCGGGCTCGCCGGGGGCGGTGAAGAGGATGCGGGTGCCGTCGGGCGACCACCGGGCGCCGCCTCCGTCGGTCAGCCGGCGGTCCCGGGCGCCGTCGGCGTTCATGATCCGCAGCGACGACCTGCGACGGTCGCCGACCTTGTCGATCCAGCCCCGGGTGTACACGATCCGCTTCCCGTCCGGCGAGATGCGCGGGTCGGACACGGTCTCCATCTCCAGGTACTGGGACAGCGCAAGGGGCTGACGGGACGATTCGGCGCGGGCGGGCGCGTCGTTCTGGCCAGGGACCGGGGAAGCCGCGAGGGCCGAGGGCGCGTGGGCCGGGGACGCCGGGGACGCGAGGGCCGGGAACGCGAGGGCCGAGGACGCCGGGGACGCGAGGGCCGGGGGCGCCACGAGGGCCGAGGAAGCCGCGAGGGCCAGGGCGACCACGGCGGCTGGACGGGCAACGACGGACGGGCGGGCGGTGCTCATGGCTGCTCCTGCTGGCTTGAGTTTTCGGCGGATGCGGCGGCGCTCGGGCGGCCGGCTCCCAAGGCGCTGGTGATCGCCTGACCGGGGAAGACTCCTTCGACTATTGCGCCGTCCCGCACCACCGGCACGCCTCCCACCAGCACGTGGACGAAGCCTTGGGAAGGCGTGTCGGGCGCGTCGTAGTCGGCGCGGTCGATGACGGTTCCGGCGTCGAAGACCGCGATGTCGGCGTCGGCCCCCACCTGCACGCGACCCTTGCGGGCCATCTCCGGGGCGGCGCCTTCGACCCGACGGGCCGGCAGCAGGGTCATCTTCGCAATCGCGTCCATGAGAGAGAGCGAGCCCCGGTCGCGAGAGTAGCGTCCGAGAATCCGCGCGAAGGTGCCTGCGCCCCGGGGATGGACGGCCACGTGGAGGAAGGGGATCCCGTCGCTGGCGGCAATCACGTCGGGCTGAGCCGTGATCCATTCGTTGGTCTCCTCGTTGCGCCCGTGGATGACCACCCATCCGCCCTGCTCCCTGTACTCGCGGAAGGTCCGGGCGTCCAGCCGCTCGGCCCGGCCCGGCCACTGGAGCCGCCTGTACTGGGCGTCGTCGAGCCCCTCCCACGAGTCGAAGAGGGCGGACTCGATGAAGGTGGACGACGCGGTGTAGGGGTACGCCTCGGTGGTCACGTCCACGCCCCGTTCACGGGCGCCCCGGATCATGCCCAGCGCTTCGCGGGCTTCTTCGTCGGCGCTGGAGTTGAGGTGCACGACGTGAAGCGACGCCCCGGTGGACGCGGCGTTGGCGATCACTTCCTGAAACGGGTCCAGCGCGCCGTTGTCCCCAGCCGCCCGCAGGTGGACGTAGGCCGGCACGCCCTGGGCCGCGGCCGACGCGAACAGGTCGAAGACCTCCGACCGCGACGCCCCCGGCGTGTACGTGATCCCGAAGCCGTAGCCCAGCCCCCCTTCCGCCACGCCCGCCTCCATGAGCGCGGCGAGCTCCGCGACCCGCTCCCGTTCCAGCGTCTCGTAGATGATCTCGGAGCCGAACGAAGCATTGCTCTGCCCCGGCGGCTGCGTCGGCTGATGACCGGACTCGATTCCCGCCAGCAGCTTCGCCCGAGCCCCGGGGTGGCTGACCGTCGCGCCGTAGTTGAGGAGCGCCCGACCTTCTCGCGACGCCAGCCAGGCGGCCACGGGGTAGACGCCGACCTCCATCTCCAGGGCGGTGGTTACGCCGTCCAGCGCTTGCAGGCGGTTGCTGACCGAATCCTGCCCGTGGGCGTGAAGGTCGATGAAGCCGGGCGCCACGACCAGGCCCGTCGCGTCCAGCGTGTCCCGTCCAGCTATTGCCTCTTCGCCGAGAGCGACGACGGCGCCGTCCCGGATGCCGACGTTGCGAGGCGCGTCGAGCCCGGTCTCCGGGTCCATGACGCGGCCGCCCAGGATCACGAGATCATGCGGCGAGGAGCAGGCGGCTGCGGCCAGGGCAACGGCGAAGGCGGCGAAGGTGCGACGGCGATGGGCCAAGAAGGTGCGACGGCGATGGGCCAAGGTGGCGGCTCCTGTGGGGGTACTTTGGATCGGGGCTTGGGCACAGCGGGCCAGCGGTGCGAGGCGCGAGCGGTTGGCCGGCGCCCGCCTTCCCTCCCAGAATCCATTGACGTGGCGAAGAAGGCAAGTTGCCAGGAGGCGCTTCGAGATGTCGCCGAACCGAAGGGACCCGGAGACCGCGAGCCGGTCGGGGGACGACACGATCCACGACCTGCCGTCGGGCCTGTCCATGCTCCCATGGGAGCTCCCGCGCGTCTTTCTCGGGATGGACGGGGCCAAGGCGACCCACGCCGAGGCCGGCACGTGGATCCTGCCGGTGCCCTACGAAGCCACCGCCAGCTGGGGAACGGACACGCGCCGCGGCCCCCAGGCGATCATCGACGCTTCCCGCTACGTGGAGCTGTACGACCAGGAGCTGGGCCGCGACCCGTCCGAGGGGGGCGTCTACACCTTCCCGGCGCTGGAGCTGGAACGGGGCGCGGCAGACCGAGCCATGGCCGAGCTGGAGCGGGCGTTCGGCCTCGTTCTCGACGCCGCCGCGGGTCGGCGCGTGATCATGCTCGGCGGCGAGCACTCGGTGTCGGCACCGGCGATCCTGGCCCACGCGGCTCGCTGCGACGGGCGCCTCGCCGTCCTCCAGCTGGACGCCCACCTCGACCTGCGGGACACCTTCGACGGCACTCCCTACTCCCACGCTTGCGCGATGGGCCGCGTGGTCGACGTGGTCGATCTGGTCTCGGTGGGCGTCCGGGGGATCGGCGCGGAGGAGTGGAGGGTCGTGCAGGAGCGCGACAACGTGGCTGCTTTCACGGGCGAAGCCATGGCCGAAGACGACGGCTGGATGGACCACGCGCTGGAGGCGCTGGGCGATCCAGTCTACCTCACCTTCGACGTGGACTTCTTCGATCCGTCGCTGGCGCCTTCGACGGGCACACCCGAGCCCGGCGGCGGCAACTGGCGCCAGACCACCAACTTCCTGCGGCGGGTGTTCGCGGAGCGCCGGGTCGTCGGGGCCGACGTGGTGGAGCACGCGCCCATTCCTGGCCTTGCCGCGCCCGACTTCCTGGTGGCGAAGCTGATCTACAAGATCATCGGCTACTGGACCGATGCGGACGCGCGGCCGATCCGTCCGCCAGCATGAAGCCCGCCGGCAACGCGGAAGCCGCCGGCAACGCGATGGAAGCCGGGCTCGACCTCGGAGATCAGTCGTCTGGCACAAGTCGCCCAGGCTGTTACTTTGGAGTTTCGTTTTTCGGCCCACCGACCCTGGAGCAGTGCTCGTGACTGGACTCGCCGTTGCCGTACCGGTGGCAGCCCTCGCGGCCTTGGGCGCCGTCCGATCCGCCGGCCAAGAAGTCGTCGAACTTCCTGCCGAAGACCGACCACTGGACGGGGCCTTTGAGGAGGTCTACCGAATCGGCTCCTTCGGCGGAGAGGAATGGGAGACCTTCGGCAGCGTCGCTGGCATGACTTTCGACGAAGCCGGGAACCTGTACGTCGTGGACGGTCAGGCGTCGCGGATCGTAGTTGTGGATCGAGAGGGCGGCTTGGTCCGGACGGTGGGGAACGCCGGGGAAGGACCGGGCGAGTTCGGCGACGGGCCGCCAGTGACGGCCGTCGGGCGCGACGGTCGTGTGGTCGCCTTCGAGATCATGCGACGCGCATTCCAGATATTCGGCCCGGACGGCGTGTTCGAGCGGTCCGTTCGCGTCGGCGGAACCGGGTACGTGATCGTCCCGGCATTGCAGTCCTTCCCCGGGGGCGGCGTTCTCAGCGTCCGCGAGGTCGGCGCCATGTCGGGGCAGCCCGACGGAGCCGAGTCTGCATCGAGGCGGAGCCGGTTCGTCGAGCGGTTTCTGCTGGACGGCGACGAGGCCGTGCGCGACACGTTGGCCGAGGCGTGGCGTCCCGAAGGAGGCTTGGCGCTGGCGCCCGGACTCTACGCGGGAGCCTTGCCGGACGGCGTGGCCTTCTCGGATTCCTCCGCCTACGCCGTGAAGGTCGCGACGTTGGGCGGCGACGTGTTCCGGGTTCTGACCCGACCACTGCGCCCGGTCCCCGTGACCGACCGGATACGGGACGCGGAACGCGCTCGTCAAATGGGCAGGGTCGGGGAGATCGACGAAGACGCCGAAAGGACCGGCGGGGATCGGGGCGCCATGGTGGCGCAGATGGCCGAATTCATGCGTCGGCGGGTGGAGTCGCTGGAGTTCTATCCCGAGTTTCCCGTCGTCCAGGGACTGAAGACAAGCTGGACCGGCATGATCTGGGTCCACCGCAGCGGCGAGCTTCCCGGCCAGGACGGTCCGATCGACGTCCTGGGTGCGGAGGGTCGCTACGTCGGCACCTTCGCGATCGGCACGACCGCCATGCCCCGCGCGTTCGGCCCGGACGGCCTGGCCGCCTTTGTCGACAAGGACGAGTTCGACGTTCCCGTCGTGGTGGTGAAACGGCTGCCGTCCGCGGTGCGCTAAGCTAAGTGGAAGCGACCACGCCCTCGTGCAGATGACCGTCCCCACCATATTCGAGACCTGCGTCCCGCGAAGCGACGTCATGGCCGGAGTGGCCGACGCCGAGTTCGCGGCCGACCTGGCCCAGGTGCTCTCCGCCACCGGCAGCGCCGACTACCGCGATCCCGCTCGCTTCTTCGCCAACACGTACCCCACGCGAGGGCTCAAGAGCCTGCTCGACAACGTGTGCCGACGCCTGTCGGGGGTCGGGGGCGACGTGGCCGCCATCTTCCGCCTGGACACGTCCTACGGCGGCGGCAAGACCCACGGGCTCATTGCGCTGGCCCATGCGGCGGGCGGCCTCGAAGGCGTGGCGAACCCCGGCGAGTTCGTGGACCCCGCCGTTCTTCCCAAGGAGCCCGTCCGCGTCGCGGCCTTCGACGGCGAGAACGCCGACCCGGCCAACGGGCGCGCGTTGGGGGACGGCGTGCTGGCCCACACCCCTTGGGGCGAGATCGCGTACGCACTGGCCGGGCACGCCGGGTACGAACGGGTGCGCAAGAGCGACAAGGGCCGCGTTGCGCCCGGGGCCGACACCTTGCGGGAACTCTTCGGCGGCCGGCCCGCCCTGGTGCTGCTGGACGAGCTCTCCGTCTACCTGCGCAAGGTGCAGGAAGCGGAAGGCGGCCAGGACCAGCTGACGGCATTCCTCACGTCGCTCTTCAAGGCCGTCGAGAGCACCCCCAACGTCGCCTTGGTGTACACGCTGGCGGTGGGCAAGGGCGGCAAGGGCACCGACGCCTACGCCGACGAGAACAGCTTCATCGCCGACCGAATGCAGGAAGCCGAGAAGGTGTCCGCCCGCAAGGCGACCCTTCTCAACCCCACGGAGCAGGACGAGACGGTCCACGTCCTGCGCCGACGCCTCTTCAAGTCCATCGACGAAAGCCGGGCCGCCGAAGTCGCGTCCGCCTACGCGGCCCTGTGGAAGGTCCACGCCGATTCCCTCGCCCCCGACGCCTCGCGCCCGGAGACGCGGCAAGCGCTCGTCGACGGCTACCCCTTCCACCCCGAAGTCCTGGAGACCCTCACCGACAAGACGGCCACGCTGGAGACCTTCCAGCGCGTCCGGGGAATGCTGCGGCTGCTGGCCCGGACGATCCACCACCTCTGGGAGACCCGCCCCGACGACGCCACCGCGATTCACGTCCACCACGTCGATCCGGGCCGCGAGTCCATCCGGCAAGAGATCGTCACGCGCCTGGGCCAGACCCAGTACGTGCCCGCCATCGACGCCGACGTGTCCAGCGGCAACGCCGACAAGAAGTCGCTCGCCCAGCAGATCGACGCCGACCATCACCGGGGACTGCCTCCTTACGCCGAGTACGCGGCGCGCACGATCTTCCTGCACACGCTGGCGTACAACGAACCGCTGAAGGGAGTGTCTCCGCCCGAACTGCGCTACTCGGCGCTCGGCCCTGCGACGGACTTGAGCTTCATCGAAGACGCCCGCAAGAAGTTCGTCGCCGAGTCGGCCTACCTGGACGACCGGCCCGGCGCGCCGATGCGCTTCCTGGCGGAGGCCAACCTTACGCAGATCGTCCGCCGCGAGGAGCGCAACGTGGACGCGGAAGAGGTGCGCGCCCAGCTGAACGCCGGCATCCGCACGATCTTCGAGGGCAAGACCCTGGAGGCCGTGTGCTTCCCCGGCGGCCCCCACGACGTGGCCGACGAAGCGGGCGAAAGCCGTCCCAAGCTGGTGGTCGTCTCGTACGACGCCGTGGCGCTCGAAGGGACCGTGGACCTTGTGCCCCACCTGATCGAACGAATCTACTCGCGCAAGGGCTCGGACGGCTCGGCGCTCCGCCTCTTCCGCAACAACGTCGTCTTCGTGGCGGCGGACGAGTCCCGTCGCGAGGAGATGCGGGACAGGGTGCGGCGGCGGCTGGCGTTGCGGGAGCTCAAGAAGCCGGAGCGGCTGAAAGCGCTGGCGGACCACCAGCAGACCAAGGTGCAGGAGTGGGCTCGGCGCTCGGAAACGGACGAGGCCGTGTCGATACAGCAATGCTACCGCCACGTCTTCTACCCCTCGCGCAACAAGGTCGGCGAGAGCACGGTCGATCTGGCGCACACGGCCATTGACGCGCCCTCGACCTCCGAAAAGCCGGGCGCGGGGCAGCAGCAGGTCGTCCGCGTGCTCCAGGACTTGGTCAAGCTGCGGCTGGCCGACGACGAGCCCGACTCTCCGGCGTACGTGCGGGACCGGACCCCGCTTCGCAAGGGGGAGATGACGACCCGCGCGCTTCGCAGCGAGTTCCGGCGCGACCCGTCGCTGCCCATCCTGGTGGGCGACGACGTCTTCGTGCAGGGCGTGCGAAACGGGGTCGAGCAGGGCGAATACGTGTACCGGAGCGGGGAGCTGCTCTACGGCCCGGGCGACCCGTCGGCGACGATTCGGATCGACGAGCAGTCGGTAGTGCTCACGATGGCCTACGCAAAGAACAAGGGCGTGTGGCCCAGGCCGGAGCCAGAAGGAGGCGGGGATCAAGAGGCCGAGGAGGGCGCGCCGGGGACCGAGCCCCCGCCCACCGACCGGGACGGCGCTGCGGAGGGCGGCGACGGGCAGTCGGTCGTCGGCCCGTTCGAGGTCGAGGCCCCCTTCCGCGAGGCGATCGTCCGCGTGTGGGAGAAAGCGCGCGGCCGGGGGTGCCGGCGGATCGAGAAGCTGGTCGTCCGCGTGTTCGAGGCGGACGAGGCGCTCCGCGTCATGAGCGTCGTGGGCTCGTTGCCGGGCGCGGCCAAGACGGTCAAGCTGCAGGGAGGCTACGAGACCCGCGACGGAGGCTCGCTGGAGTTGGAGTTCGCCGGGTCGATCGAGGACGCCGATCCGGTGAAGGAGTTCCTCCACTCCCAGATGCGGGCGGCCGCGAGCACCAGCCTCGAGGTCCGCTACGAGCTCGCCTTCGAGGACGGCTTGACGACCGACGAGGACGGCCCGAAGATGATCATGGAGCGGCTGTCCCGGTTCGTGAGCGGATCGACGGCCGTGTCGGCTACCGGAACGGAGGAGGGCTGACGTGGCAAGACCAAGCCGAACTTCCCCTGCCGCCTTCCCCTTGTCCGCGCCCCAGTACGAGCTTCGGACGCGCAGCCGCGGACCGGCCCTCGCCGAGTACGAGATCTGGCAGCTTCCAGCGCCCGCCACGCCCCACGTGACCCGTCCCGTGCGAATCGCCGGGCTCCGCGGCCGCAACCTGGACCTGGTCGAGCACCGCGTCCTCCGCCGCTTGTCCCGCGGCGGCGTCAAGCTCCTCTCCCGAACGACCCGCGAACCCCGCGCCTACCCCCTCTCCGAAGACTTGGCCCTCTCGATCGGCCTCCTCTTCCGCTGCCTGGCGCCGATGCGCCACCGCGACCGGATGATCGCCGTCGCGGAAGGCGTGGACGCCATGGAGCGCGAAGAGGCCGGCTACTGGCTGGGCATGGCGATGCACCGTCGGAACCCCAGGCGCGTGCTGATGGCGCTGCGGTGCCTGCTGACGGAAGCGGGGCGGAAGTAGCGGCGATGCGGATTGAGCCGGACCAGAAGCAGCGCGGTGCTCGCGTTCGCCAGCTGGAATCGGAAACTTCTACCGACGTTCATTCCGCAAGGAGCGACACAGATTTTGTGGCACTGCAAGAATGGGAGGGATATGTGATCGCGGCTCTTCCCCTGTTTCGGTGGGTGCCGTAGGATGGACGGGAGGACGGCGTGACTTTTGGAGCGAGGAGAGCGAATGGAGATGCGGGAGTGGGTGGAGCGGCTGATGGGGCTGGGGCCGGAGTGGCGGATCGAGCGCGTGGACGAGGATTCGGAGCGCCAGGAGGCGCGGGTGACGCTGGCGCGCAGGGCTGGCTCGCCGTTGCGGTGCCCGGAGTGCGGGCGGACGTGTCCGGGCTACGACGTGCGGCGCCGGGAGTGGCGCGGGCTGGACGCATGGGGACACAAGACGTTCGTGGTCTACGACGTGCCGCGGGTGGAGTGTCCGGAGCACGGGGTGACGACGACGCGGGTGCCGTGGGCGGAGGGGCGGTCGAGGTACACGGCGGCGTTCGAGTCGCTGGTGATCGGCTGGTTGCGCGAGGCGAGCGTGCTTGCGGTGTCGCGGCGGCTGCGCTTGAGCTGGACGGCGGTCGCTGGGATCATGGAGCGTGCGGTGCGCCGGGGTTTGGCGCGTCGCGAGATGCGGGCGCCGCGGCGGCTGAGCGTGGACGAGACGTCGTTCAAGCGGGGCCACAAGTACGTGACGGTGGTGTCGGACTCGGAGACGAAGGACGTGCTGCACGTGGCGCCGGGCCGTAGCCGCGAAGCGCTGGAGGCGTTCTACCGCACGATGGGCGAGCGGCGGCTGGCGGCGGTCGAGAGCGTGTCGATGGACATGTGGCGGCCCTACGTGGCGGCGACGGAGGCGTGGGTTGCCGACGCGCGCAGCAAGACGGCGTTCGACCGCTTTCACGTGGCCAAGCATCTGGGCGACGCGGTGGACAAGGTGCGGCGCGCCGAGCACAAGGAGCTGAAGGCGCGGGGCAATGCCGTGCTGGCGGGCACGCGGTACCAGTGGCTCCGGGGCGCCGGCAAGAAGACGCACGCCGAGAAGCTGGCGTTCGCCGAGTTGCGCAAGAGCGTCGAGCGCACGTCCCAGGCCTGGGCGCTCAAGGAAGCGGCGTCGAAGCTGTGGCGATATCGCAGCCGGGGCTGGGCGCACTCGGCGTGGTTGCGCTGGCTGCAATGGGCGTCGGCCTCCGGGCTCGAGCCGGTCGAGAAGGCGGCGGCGATGGTCCGGACGCACCTGTGGGGCATCGTCAACGCCGTCGTGCTCGATGCCACCAACGGCCCGGCCGAGGGCGTCAACAGCCGCATCCAAGCGATCAAGGCCCGGTGCCGCGGCTTCCGCAACCAGGACCGCTTCGCCGCGGCCATTCTCTTCCACCTCGGCGGTCTCGACCTCTGTCCGCGCCCCGCCCAGCACTGACCCGCCGTGCCCCGTGCCACCTCCGCTCCGTCCAGGTTCCATGTCCCTCCCCACGACATGTCGTACCAATTTAGAAATGTCCGGTCTTACCAAGATAGAAATGTCCTCTTTCGGGCGATGTTCGGCGGGAGTCGAACTCGTGCCCGGGAGGAGGAGCGAATGGAGTTGAGCTTGAAGGAGCGGGACCGGATCTCGGTGTTGAGGCAGGTGAGCGAAGGCGTGCTGGCGGCGACCGAACGTCACTTCCGGCGCGTGCGCCGCCGGTTCGAGGCGGCGGGCGACGAGGTGGTCGTGCACGGGCTCCGGGGTCGGAGGTCGAACCAGTCGCTGCCGTCGGAGACGCGGGGGCGGGTGCTGGCCATGGCCAGGACCCCGACTACGCCGCCTTCGGCGCCACGCTGCTGGCGGAGCGCGTCGAGCTGAAGCTCCCCCGTCGTCGTCGAACGGCGTCTCTCGGGCGAGCTGCGCTTCCGGCATCGCGGCTGCTACCTGACGCCCAAGGCCTTGGGATCGGTCCGGTCCGCGACGCCCAAGCCGGCGTCCGCGCCCGCGACGGCCAAGCCCAGGCCCAAGCCGCCGAAGCCGGGAAGGAATCACCCGTGGAGCAAGCACTTCAGCGCCAGCGTGGCTCAGGCCGTGGCCAAGCGGGAACACCGCGCCGCCCACTCCAACGGGACCGGTCCCGAGCAGTGCAGGGCCTCGTCCTGAGCCCGCAGGCGGGGACGGCGGGTCGCACTCCCCTTCCCGCAAAGGTCGGGCGTGACCGCGGTGTCGGCATCCGTGCCTCCGAGGCTTGCCGGCGCTGCGCAGGTCGCTCGGCGCACCACGACCGTCCGAGCTGGCAAGCTCAGTGCGAACTGCAAGCCATCGGGGCAGCAGTGTCCAGGCCCGTCCGCGTTGGCGTCCATCCGGCCAGAGCTTGGCCACGGCGACGATCTCGACTCGCCAGGCCGCCGCTGGCCTTGAAGCGCCCGGACCAGGGCGCCCGGCGCCGTACAGCCCAGGCTTGCTGGAGCCGCGCGTCCTGCGCCCAACACCTGGCCCTCGGCCTCAGGAAGAACCCATCGTTCACACCACCAGGGGGGACATTTCTACTTTGGCTTGACATGTCCCTCCCCACCACATCAGGCGAAGAGCCGTGATCGCAATCAATGATGACGACTTCGAGGCACGCCTGTTGGACCTGACGGCGAATGCGAAGCGTGAGGAGGAAGAAGCGACCATACCGTTTAGCGCGGTTTCCGAGAAAGATCGGGACGAGATGCGGCTGGGCAGCATCTTCCATTGGTCCATCGGATACAATAAGACGACCTGGAACAGGACGCGACGGACGATATCGCAAATCGTCTTCCGCGATACGCCCGTTCTGACGCAGAGAGATATGGACGAGGCCTGGGAATGGGCACTCGAAACTCGGCGGCTGCTCGGGCTTGACCCTCCCGATCGGCCTGCTGTTCCACTGCCAAGCCCCGATGCGACACCCGACCGTGCGACCGACTGAATTGGGTGTTCTCTATTGGAACTGATGTCCGTTCCGACACATTGACAACCCGCCGGCGGCAGACGGGAGAGTTCTGTGTGAACGGATCAAGCTCAGTCCGTAACGGAATCGACACATCATCATGATCCGTCGAATCCAGGCACTGAACTACCGTTGCCTCCGGTACGTCGATCTGTCGCTGGATCGGTTCCATGTGCTGGTGGGACCCAACGCCAGCGGCAAGAGTACGCTGTTCGACGTGATGGCGTTCATGGGCGACGTGATTCGCGAAGGCGTTGGCGCAGCCACGGAGAGGCGAACGGAGAACTTTCAAGACTTGGTTTGGAAAAGGCCGAAGCGCAACATGAGTTTCGAGCTGGCCTTCGAGATCAACGTGCCCGACGACATCAAGGAGAAGCTGCCCCCGGAGAAGGACGATCGCGTCTTTCGCTACGAGATCGCGATTCGAGAGTCCGACAACGGATGGAAAATCGATTCCGAGCGCGGGCTGTTGATGCCGGAACCCTACAGGCCGCGTTCCGTGGCTCCCTCGCAGGTGTCTCGTTTCCCCGATCCGCCTCTACCTCCAGGCACAATCCTAGCTGGGGGCGCCCGCCCCGGTCGTCGTACGATTTTGAGCAAGTCCCCCGAGGGGACGGACAGTTTCAGTATCGAGACTTCGGACGACCCAGGCAAAAGTTGGGCTACGAGCATAGCCTTCGGCCCAAAGCACTCGGCGCTTCGCAACCTGCCAGAGTCACCCGACAAGTTTCCCATGGCCTCCTACGTAAAGTCTTTGGTGGGTGGTGGCATTGATTTCTTGTTTCTCGACAGCAAGAAGATGCGCCTGCCGAGCCCTCCACACTCGAATCGCGAACGGTTGTCTTCTGACGGCCATAACCTGCATCGACTTATTGATGTCATGAGGAAAACGGACGCGGAGGTCTATCGGGAATGGCTTGAACATGTCCAGACCGTCCTGGAAGACCTCTACGATATTCGAATCGTGGACCAAGAATACAACCGTAGCGTGTACCTAACCCTTGCCTACGATACCGGCTTGGAGGTTCCGTCGTGGATGGTGTCCGACGGCACCCTGCGATTTCTTGCGATGACCCTGATTCCATACCTGTCGCAGGATGGTCAAGTGTATTTGCTGGAAGAACCCGAGAACGGGATACATCCACTGGCGCTGGACGCTGTGTACTCGTCCTTGTCATCGGCGTACGAGTCGCAGGTACTGGTAGCCACGCATTCTCCTTCCTTCTTGTCCCTGGCGTCTCCAGAGGACATTCTTTGTTTTGCGAGGAGCGACGAAGGCGCAACCGGTATCGTCAGGGGCAACGACCATCCGATGCTCAAAGAATGGCCAGAAGGCACCGACACCCGGTTGGTATTTGCCGACGGCGTGATCGGATGACCGATCCGTTATGTCCGCGTCCCAGCATGTCGGTTGGCCGGGCTAACGGCCAGCTGGCGAGAATCCCGGCCAACGGATTTCGTACCCCTGAAATGTCCAGACGACTGTCCCATCTGGCAAGCCGATCATGTCCCGACGTCGCCCTTGCGCGGCACTTGACGGGGGGGCTACGATTCGTTCGTGGTCGTTGGTGTGCTTCTGCGAGGGCAACGTCTTGTTCCGAACCGGAGGGAGTAGCAGTGGACCAGACGCGGGGTGACCAGCAACCAGCCTTGAATCGCGGCCTGCTTTGCGCCCAGTGCGGAGCGCGAACGGTCTTCACCGGTGGGCCCGACGACCGTCGCTCCAGCCGAAGTCCGCAACAGCAGGAGGAACACGGGATGAGCCGAGCCGACTTCGCCCGTGCCACGGGGCTGGGCGAGGCGACAATCGCGGGCTGGGAAGACGGGCTTCTGGTTCCGAACATCGCCGACGAGTGCGATCTGCGGCTCGTCTGTCTTCCGGTTGCTTCGGCATGAGCGTCACAGCCGCCATGAAGATCATACTCGCCAAGAGGAGCGGAAACAGGTGCGCACGGCCAGGTTGCCAAGTGGTGCTGGCACAGCCGTCCGAGGCGGAGTCCGCGCTGAGCATTGGGGAAGCCGCCCACATTTCGGGTGCCCGGGCGGGCTCCGCTCGCTACGACTCAAAGATGACGGAACAAGAGCGGAACCACGTTGACAACCTGCTGTACCTGTGCAGGAACTGTCACGCGATCATCGATCGCGACGTCGAGTCCTATTCCATTGAGCGCCTCCGCCGGATCAAGACCGAACACGAAGCCAACGTCCAAGCGGCGATGGACACTAAATTTGCGACCGTGGGGTTCCCCGAGCTGCGGGAAGTGGCCGAGCACTTTTCTTCGGCATCTCCGATGCCGACCGATTCATCTCTTGATCTGCTGTCGCCTGACGCCAAGATCAAGAAGAACGATCTCGGCCCCGGCTCCCGAAACATGATCACGATGGGACTCGCCCTCTCATCTACGATTCGCCGGTTCGTCAGCGAGATGGAGTCGAGCGATCCCGACTGGCCCGCCCGCCTCAAGAACGGCTTCGGGTCCGAATACCTTCGGCTGAGAAAGGACGGACACAGGGGAGACGAACTGTTCGAGCTCATGAGCGCCTATTCCATGCTTGGCTTCCACCAGCCTTGCCACCTGTGCGCCGCAATAGCCGTATTGGTGTACATGTTCGAAGCCTGCGAGGTGTTCGAGCGTTGATCTTGCCGACCAAGCACGTCTCGGAGGCTAGGTCCTTGCTGGCGGCCGGTGCCCTGTTGCTCCATCGACTCGATCAGCCGCGGACCGTAACCGAGCTTTGGGAAGCTGTGAGAGGCGAGGAGATCGCCTCCTTCGACCGCTTCGTCCTAGCGGCGGAGATGCTGTACGCACTCGGCGCCGTGGATTTTCGCGACGGACTTCTGGAGAAGCACCGGCGATGATTCATCGGATCGCCGCCAACCGCCCGTCGTTTCGGGCCGTGGAGTTCGGGGCCGGTCTCAACATCGTCCTCGCGGACCGGACCGAGGCGGCGACCGACAAGGACACGAGGAACGGACTGGGCAAGTCCACCTTGATCGACATCATCGATTTCTGCTTGGGCACTCGAGTGCGAAAGGGCGAGGGGCTGGTCATCGACGCGCTTGCCGGGTGGGAGTTTACGCTTGAGTTCTCATTGGGCCAGGAGCGATTCGCGGCGACGCGGGCGGTGGACAGACCGACCAAGTTCAAGGTCGTCTACCATGGATCGACCGCAACCCCACCATTGGCCACCCTGTTCGGCGACGGCCTTTACAGACAAGCCGAATGGCGCGGCCTGCTCAGCAAACGCATGTTCAGCTTGAACGGCGACGAGAGTCGCAAGTACGGCCCCTCGTATCGCAGCTTGCTTTCTTACTTTGTTCGTCGGGGCGGAGCAGCCTACTTGGACCCGTTTCGCCATCACGACAAACAGCAGCCGTGGAATCGGCAGGTGAACGTCGCGTACTTGCTGGGCCTGCACTGGAAGACCGCATCGCAGCAGCAGGCGCTCAAGGATAAGGAGAAGTCGGTGAAGCAGCTTGAACAGGCCGCCGACGCCGCGAACGAACTTGAAGGCAGCACCACAATCGGCGCGATGGAGGCAACAAGGGTGCTTCTGAAGAACCGCCTGGCCGCCGAACGGAAGGCGTTGGACGACTTCAGGGTGCACCCTCAGTACGCATCGATCCAGCAGGAAGCGGACCGGTTGACGGCCGAGATCCACGAACTGACCGACGCAAACGTCAAGGACCAAATGATGCTCCGACGATATCGCGAATCCGTGGACGACAAGGAAAAACCGCCGACTGTGCCAGTCACCCGCTTGTACGAAGAAGTCGGTGTCGTGTTCTCGGACGCCGTTCGTCGCAAGCTTGCCGATACGAAGCGGTTTCGCGAGCAAATCATAGCAAACAGAAGAGAGTTTCTTGCGACGGAGATCAAGAGACTGGGGGAGCGAATTGCCGCACGTGAACGCGAGATCAAGGCACTGAGCGACGAGCGGGCAGAACACCTTGATATCTTGAAGACCCACGGCGCGTTGGAAGAGATGACCCGGCTTCAAGAACGAGTCGTCGGCATTCGTGAGAAGCTGGAGAGAGTGACGACCGCGATCGGCCAGCGCAGGACGCTGGAGGCCAAGAAGCGCGAGATCAAGATGCAAAGAGGCGACCTGGAACAAGTCGCCCAGCGAGCCCACGAGGAGCGCAGGGCCGTATGGAGCCGCGCCATTGCACTGTTCAACGAGAACTCGCAAAGGCTGTACGAAGCGCCTGGAGAGCTGATCATCGACGTGGGAGACAACGGCTTTTCATACGATGTGGAGATCGACAAGAGCGGAAGCGACGGCGTGGACAAGATGAAGATATTCTGCTTCGACCTGATGCTGCTTCAGTCCAGACCGGAGCACCAGGGGATCGACTTTCTGATTCACGACAGCACCATCTTCGACGGCGTGGACTCGCGGCAGCGGGCACGCGCCCTGGAGCGGGCGAACGCCGTCGGCGACCGTTTGGGCAAGCAGTACATCTGTACCTTCAACTCTGACATGGTGCCCCGCGACGACTTCAGCCACGACTTCGACTTCGACCACCACGTCAAGCTCCATCTCACGGACGACGACCCATCGGGCAGCCTGCTGGGCTTCTCGTTCAACCGATGACTCTCCACTTCCTTACCACTCCAGGGCCCCGGCAGGCAGAGACTCCGACTCGGCCCGGACCGACCACAAACAAGGACCCGCTCGACGGTCCGCTACGAGCTCTCCTCCGAGGACGGCTTGACGACAGACGAGGACGGCCCGAAAATGATCATGGAGCGGCTGTCCCGGTTCGTGAGCGGATCGACGGCCGTATCGGCTACCGGAACGGAAGAGGGCTGACGTGACAAGACCAAGCCGAACTTCCCCTGCGGCCTTCCCCTTGTCCGCGCCCCAGTACGAGCTTCGGACGCGCAGCCGCGGACCGGGCGTTCTCCGCCGCTTCGCCCGTGGCGGCGTGCGGTGCCTGCTGGCGGAAGCGGGACGGAAGTAGGGCGATGCGGATCGAGCCGAGGTACGTAGCGTGGCCGTACGCCTGTCCGGCGAGTTCAATCCCCAGGAACTCACCCTACTTGGTTCGCGCAACGCGACCTGCTGCCACGTGACATGACGGACGCCACCGAGGTGGAGGAGCGAGGCGGCAGAATCTGGTTCACGACCGACTGGCTCCGGTTTTGGGCAGATTCGGAAGGATTAGCACGCATGCCACATCACCAGTTGTCACCCTATCGAAGCTTACTCAGCCACTTGGTGGAGGGAATATGAGCACACGACAGACGCTCGGACGCTGGATCAAGGTGAAGCCCGACAGCTACGTGGAACCGACTGAAGATGTAGAACCTGGGGTATTCGTTTCTCCCTATGACATCCCTAACCGGATTCGAGTAGGCTACGACAAGGGCCTCGGCCGATTCGTGGCGGAGTTTCACTATATGGTAGATGAGAAGTATCGACGCCTATCTGGCGATGGAGTTCGCTATCGTCTGGGCAAGCATTCCGGCCGCATCATAGGCGTGGAGACCGATCGTCAGGATGGGCAGATGTCCGTACGGATCAAGGAGAACGAAGACGCCTATCAAGCGATACTGGAGGCGATGGGGAACGTCGGTACCGTAGCGGGCAACATGGCAAGGGGGCGAGAGAATCATGTGGTGGCGAAGAGGGTTCTCGAAGACTACCAAGACGTCATCGTTCAAGACATGCTGGCTGTTGCCAGTGACACGGTGACCGATAGAGTGCCGGGGAGATGAATGACCGTCGGCTGATCGAGGAGTGGTTGCCGATCGCGGAGCTGAGCGAGGAGTCCACCCGCGAGCGCCGATCCATGACCGCGTTGCCGCCCGTGTACTACCTGCATGTGTGGTGGGCGCGACGGCCCTTGGTGGCGTCGAGAGCCGCCGTGCTGGGGGCATTGCTGCCCGCGGACGCGGACCGAAAGCGGTTTCTGCACGTGCTGGGCATTCACGGGGACCCAGTGACGGTCCGACGCCGCATCGACGCGGCCAAGCGAAACGGAGAAGACCTCGGCCCGAATCCGTATGGCTACAAGCGGGCCTTCTCGTACTCGCCGGCGGGTGTCGATCTTGAGTGGATCGGCGATAGTAGTAGTAGCGTGTCTGTCAAGGGCGGCCTGGATAAGGTCCGGGTACTTGATCCTACAGCAGGTGGTGGCAGTATTCCCGTGGAGGCTGTCCGTGTCGGCTGCCGCCCGCTTGCGAATGACCTCAATCCCGTGGCGGCGATGTTGCTGGACGCTACGGTGAACTGGCCGCTCACGCATGGGAGTCGAATACAAGAGGAATTTGCCGGGCTGGGCGCAGAGTTTGTCGAGCGTACTGAGACAAGGTATGAAGGAGTGTTTCCGCTGGAATCGGATGGGATTCGAGTCGTAGCATATTGTTGGGCCCACACGGTCCGTTGTCCGTACTGCAACGGTGTGGTACCGCTGTCGCCAAACTGGCGTCTTGCGAAGGGTGGCATGGGCGTGAGGCTGGTCCCGCGGATGGGAGACGGTCCGGGCTCCAATGATCGGCGTTGCGAGTTCGAGATCGTCAGCACGGTGGCGGAGCAGTCGGCGGGCACGGTGGGTCGCGGGACGGCCAACTGTCCGTACCGGGACTGCGGTCGAGTGATCGACGGTGACGAGATCAAGTTGCAGGCGCAGGAAGGGGAGATGGGCCACCAGGCTGTACGCCGTCGTGTACAAGAAGCGCGTGCCCCGAATCCTGAAGTCGGGAAAACGCGGCAAGGACAGGTGGGTGCGCGGCTACCGCGCTCCGCGCCCGTCGGACGACAACAGCCAGGAGATTGAGCGTCTACTGGCGGAGAAGCTGCCGGAGTGGGAGGCGCTGGACATCGTGCCGAGCGAGAGGATACCGGACGGCAACAAGACGACGGAGCCGCTGCGGTACGGCATGCCTTACTGGCGGGACATGTTCTCCCCGCGCCAGCTGTTCTGCCACTGCACCAGCGTCGAGGTCTTCCGCGAGATGCTCAAGGCTGATCGCAATGACCGGCGAATGACCGGGGTGCGGAAGGCGGCATACGGATACTTGGCTATCGCTCTGGACACGTTGCTGAATTTCAACAGTCGAGCGACTCGATGGGTGTCAACGACAGGCAGAATCACCTCGACCTTCGATCGACACAATTTTGCATTCGTATGGTCGTATGCAGAGATGGCCCCGGTCGTAACCGGCATCGGCTACGACTGGGCGATCAAGAAAACCGCCAAGTGCATCGGCGAACTCGTCGCGCTGATTCATTCCCCGGCGGACGACAACAACGGCCCGATCTTCAACGACGATTCGGGCGAATCCCCTCCACCCAAACCCGTCATCACCTGCAAGTCCGCCGACAACCTGGACCACATCGCCGACGGCGAGATCGACGCTGTCGTCATGGACCCGCCGTACTACGACAACGTCATGTACGCCGAGCTGTCCGACTTCTTCTACGTCTGGCTCAAGCGGACCGCCGGCTACGTCTTCCCCGAACTCTTCCGCCGCCAGTTGACCGACAAGGACAACGAGGCCGTCGCAAACCCGGCGCGCTGGAAGGGCGAGAAGGGCGCCAAGGCCCGCGCCGGCAAGGACTACCAGGAGCGCATGGCGGCGATCTTCCAGGAATGCCGTCGCGTGCTCAAGCCCGACGGAATCATGCCGCTTATGTTCACCCACAAGGCCACCGGGGCGTGGGACGCGCTCACGGTGGGGCTAATGGAGGCGGGCTTCAGGATCACGGCGTCGTGGCCGATCAACACGGAGGCGCCGGGCAGCCTGCACATCAAGGACAAGGCGGCGGCGAACAGCACAGTCTTCCTTGTATGCCGCCCGCGAACCGGCGATGAAGAGAAGGAATCGGACGACGTTTACTGGGAGGATGTGGAGCCCGAGGTCGCACGTGCCGTCCGCAAGCGCATCCCCCAGTTCAAGGAGGCGAACATCCGGGGCGTGGACCTGTACTTGGCGTCGTTTGGGCCGGCGCTGGAAGAGTTCTCGCGCCACTGGCCGCTCCGGCGCGGAACGCCCCGACAGCGGACGCGGGCCCAGAAGCGTCGCCGGCAGTCCGAGCTCTTCCAAGAGAAGGAGGACCCCTACGCCGCGACGCCGGAGGACGCACTGGAGGTCGCACGCCGCGAGGTGAAGCGCTGGCGGCTGGAAGAGCTGACCCGCGTCAGGGCGGGCGACGACATGGACGCTCGGACGGCGTTCTTCGTGCTGGCGTGGGACGCCTTCCGGGCGCCGCGCTTTCCCTACGACGAGGCGTTGAAACTGGCGCGCGCGGTGGGCGTGGACCTGGACAAGGAAGTCGTGGGTCGGACGGCGGCGAAGGTCGGGGCGAACTTGGTGCTGTGGGACAGCGCGGAGCGGGCGGCAAAGGGCAGCCTGGGGCCGGCGGACGGATCGACGGGCATGATCGACGTGCTGTACCGGACGGCTCATCTGGGGCGTATCCGTTCGCTCGACGCGGCTCGGGAGTACTTGGAGAACGTCGGGCTGCACAAGGAGCCGCGCTTCCTGGCGGCATTGAAGGCGCTGCTGGAGGTGCTGCCGATGCCGAAATCGGTCACCAAGTTCGACTTGCCGAAGGGGCTGGCGGCGGCGGGGAGCGACTTCGAGGTGCTGGAGAACCTTCGGCGGCTGGCGTTCGGGGAGCAGGTGGCCGAGCCGGCGCAGCTCAAGCTGTGGCGCGACGAAGAAGGGGACGACGCGACCTGACGATGCTGTCGGACCGGAAGTGGGAGCTGGCCTACACCACGGACGACGGCCCACTGGCCGAGAGCTTCTACTACATCCTCGGCAGGCAGAGGCTCCGACTCGCCCCGGACCGAGTTCGCCTCCGAGGCCGGCTTGACGACGGACGAGGACGGCCCGAAAATGATCATGGAGCGGCTGTCCCGGTTCGTGACCGGATCGACGGCCGTGTCGGCTACCGGAACGGAGGAGGGCTGACGTGGCAAGACCAACCCGAACTTTCCCTGCCGCCTTCCCTTTGCCGTCGTGGAAAGGCGCGGACGCCATGGAGCGCGAAGAGGCGAGCTGCTGGCTGGGCACGGCGATGCGCCGTCGGAACCCCGGGCGGGTGCTGATGGCGCTGCGGTGCCTGCTGACGGAAGCGGGACGGAAGTAGGGCGATGCGGATCGAGCCGAGGTACAGCAGCGTGATCGTACGCCTGTTCGGCCAGTTCGATCCCCAGGAACTCACACCTACGTGGTTCGCACAACACGACCTGCTGCCACGTGACATGACGGACGCCGCCGAGGTGGTAGAGGGAAGCGGCAGCATCTTGTTCACGACCGACTGGCTCAGGTTTTGGGCAGATTCGGAGAGCATGAATGCCGAAACCCCGCAGGCACCCTACATCCAAGCGTTCGACCTCGTCAACAGGGCCTTCCGCGAGCACCTGTTTCGCACAACTCGCCTGACTGCATTTGCGATTAGCCGCAACGCTATCTTCTTCCCGTCGGATGTCGAAGTGTTTGATCGGATAGCAAGAACGCTCGTGACGTTTGACGAACATCCTGTCATTGACACCGACGGAGCGAACAGCCGTGACGGCGACGCGCCGGGTTCAGTGGTTGTAATGCAGGAAAACCAAGACGATATCGCGTTGCTGCACTTGCGTCGCACCACTGATCCGTTCATGATCGGCGTCGAATTCACCGAGAAGCACGCAAGCGAGTGCAATGATCCCGGAGAGAGCAAGGACTTGGTTCAAATGTTGGGAAGACGTTTCGACGACTTCGTCTTACGTGCCGACAAGGCAATCGAGCGAACAATGTCGTCTGGCACTCGCGAGAAGGATTAGCACGCATGCCACGTCACCAGTTGTCACCCCATCAAGACATGCGCCTGGAAATGTTGCCATCTGTAGCGCTCGCATCGCCTCCACCCGGCACAGATACACTCAAGCGCTTGGCCGATGGAGTCCACATTACCGACGATGTTCACCCCACGCCGGTAACTGGCAAGTCGCCGCAGATCGCGTTGCCAATAGTAGTGATAGTGCCACTTCAAGAATGGGAGGGCTATGTGGCGGAGATCGGTGATGCAGATTTCACGGTGGCCCTCGTGGATATCACTCGCGGCGACAAGCACGTAAGCGAAACGGCCGTAATTCCACTCAAGGAATTGTCCCAGAAGGATGCGGCCGACTTGTCGCTAGGCCAGATTTTTCGTTGGGTAATCGGATATGAGTACTCGATGTCCGGCGAGAAGACGACAGTGTCGCACATCGTGTTCCGTGATCTGCCGAGGCTGACCGACGAAGACATGGAAGAGGCTCGAAAGTGGGCCCGGGAGTATAGCGATTGGCTCGCATCGTGAGGAAGCTGCATGAGCCACCGAAATCGACCGACATTGAACTCACAGTAATCGGGCCCGGCTACGGTGAGAGCATCCTGGTCCATGTTGGCGAAGGAAGATGGATTATCGTGGACTCATGTATCGATCGCGAAACGGGCAGGCCCCGAGCGCTGACTTATCTTGAAGGCATCGAAGTCGATCCATCCACCTCTGTTGCACTGGTCGTAGCAACCCACTGGCATGACGACCACATAGCCGGAATGGAACAGCTCGCGACCGTATGCCGCAAGGCGGCTTTCTGCTGCCCCGCCGCTTTGCTCGATGAGGAATGTCGAACGATCATCGCTGCACTGAAGGGACAGCCTGTGACACCTGCCAGCTCGAATGTGAGCGCGATATTTGCGACGTTGACGGCGCTGCTTGCGAGGAATTCCCATCCCTGTTTTGCCATCGCCGATCGTCGTGTCTTTCTGCACGGGAAGTGCGAAGTATGGACTTTGTCGCCCAGCGACGGTGCATTTCTGGGCTCCATCAGGTCCCTGAAGGGCGCGTCGCCCGCCGACACGCGACGTGGAGTGCGACTGCCTGCCTTGTCGCCCAACCGGGCATCGGCAGTGTTGTGGATTGAAGTTGAAGGTGTGGCCCTCCTGCTCGGCGCCGATCTGCCGAAAGCCGGCTGGAAGGACATATTGGAAAGCCGGACTCGACCCCTAGGCCGTGCGTCCGTAGTCAAAGTGCCGCATCATGGGTCTCAAGACGCCTTTGAGCCACGAGTGTGGAACGAGATGACGACGACACAGCCGGTGGCGGTCGTGACGCCGTCCGCCAAAGGAATGAGCCCTCCGCCAACGGCAGAAGACCTCACGAGAATACTGCTCAAGACGAAAGACGCCTACATCACCGCCGAGCCTCGAAGTCAACAGACGCCAACCAAGCTGCACCACGAAGTCGACAGGGTGCTTCGACAGAAGGTGATCAAGAGGGACTCGGTCGGCAAGCCGGGGATTGTACGACTGAGAAGGAGCATCGGTTCAGAACAGGACTGGACGGTAGAAAGATTCGGAGGCGCATGTAGCGTCGGCCGCTACGTGACCGTAACAGCAGATGGCGACGCCAACGGAGCCGATACATCGTGATCCGCCAAGTGCAGGCCCTGAGGTGCTGGAGACACGAAGGCGATCGCTGCGGCCTTGGACCATGAGTGACCGTCGGCTGATCGAGGAGTGGATGCCGATCGCGGAGATCGGGATCGAGGGTACCCGCGAGCGGACCCCGATGACGCCGTTTCCGGCGCCGAATCGGCTTCACGTGTGGTGGGCGCGTCGGCCTTTGGTGGCGTCAAGAGCTGCCGTGCTGGGGGCGTTGCTGCCAGCGGACGCGGATCGGGAACGGTTTCTGCACGTGCTTGGGATTCATGGGGACCCGGTGGCTGCCAAGGGGCGTATCGCCGTCGCGACGCGGGCTGGAAAACGGCTTGGTGCGGACGCGTACGGATACATACGTGCCTTTCGATACACGCCGTCTGTGGAAGAAGCGGATTGGTTGGCCGACTCGATTGGCAGCGACACCACGGTGCTTGATCCGACGGCAGGCGGTGGAGCCGTCCCTTTTGAAGCAATGCGGCTCGGATTTATTACGACATACGCCAACGATCTCAACCCTGTTGCTGCTCTCATCGGACGGGCGACGGTTGAATGGCCAGCGACGTTACTAGGGCCGGAGATTCGTAAGCCATTCTTGGAACTTGGAACAAGGCTAGTCAACGAAATCCGACGGCGTCTCGTTGGCGTGTTTCCCGACGAGCCGCTCGACGATGTTCGACCGGACGGGTACGTCTGGGCCCACACTGTCCGTTGCCCGTACTGCAATGGCGTGGTGCCTTTGTCTCCGAACTGGCGTCTGACGCCGGACGGGACGGGCGTGAAGCTGCAGCCACACCTGGGAGACGGGCTGGGCTCCGACGATCGTCGCTGCGAGTTCCAGATCGTGGAGTCGGCCAACGAGCAGTCGGCGGGCACGGTGAGTCGCGGGAACGCCAACTGTCCCTATCCAGACTGCGGTCGGGTGGTCGACGGCGACGAGATCAAGCTGCAGGCGCGGGAAGGGGAGATGGGCCACCAGCTGTACGCCGTCGTGTGCAAAAAGCGCGTGCGGAAGATGCTGAAGTCGGGAAAGCGGGGCAAGGACAGGTGGGTGCGCGGCTACCGCGCTCCGTGCCCGTCGGACGACAACGGCGATGAGATTGAGCGGCTGCTGGCGGAGAAGCTGCCGGAGTGGGAGGCGCTGGACATCGTGCCGAGCGAGAGGATACCGGACGGCAACAAGACGACAGAGCCGCTGCGGTACGGCATGCCTTACTGGCGAGACATGTTCTCCTCACGCCAGCTGCTGTGCCACGGTACCAGCATCGAGGTCTTCCGCGAGATGCTTTTGGCCGACCAGAACGTCGGAAGGCTTACCGAGCTCCGCAAGGCGGCATACGGATACTTGGCGCTAGCGATGGACAAGGTAGTGGCCTACAACTCGCGAATGTCCTCGTGGCATGCAGGCCGGGAGGTGATCGCAAGTGTGTTTTCACAGCACGACTTTTCATTCAAGTGGTCTTACGCCGAGATGGCACCGCTCGTCACCGGCATTGGCTACGACTGGGCGAATCGGGAGACAGCCAAGTGCATCGGCGAGCTCGCGGCACTGATTCGTCCCCAGACGGACGAAGACAACGGCCCGATCTTCAACAACGATTCCGACGAGTCCCTCCCGCCCAAGCCCGTCATCACCTGCAAGTCCGCCGACAACCTGGACCACATCGCCGACGGCGAGATCGACGCCGTCGTCATGGACCCGCCGTACTACGACAACGTCATGTACGCCGAGCTGTCCGACTTCTTCTACGTCTGGCTCAAGCGGACCGCCGGCTACGTCTTCCCCGAACTCTTCCGCCGCCGGCTGACCGACAAGGACAACGAGGCCGTCGCGAACCCGGCCCGCTGGAAGGGCGAGAAGGGCGCCAAGGCGCGCGCCGGCAAGGACTACCAGGAACCGCATGGCGGCGATCTTCCAGGAGTGTCGTCGCGTGCTCAAGCCCGACGGGATCATGACGCTCATGTTCACCCACAAGGCCACCGGGGCGTGGGACGCCCTCACGGTGGGGCTGATGGAGGCGGGCTTCAGGATCACGGCGTCGTGGCCGATCAACACGGAGGCGCCGGGCAGCCTGCACATCAAGGACAAGGCGGCGGCGAACAGCACGGTCTTCCTTGTATGCCGTCCGCGAACCGGCGAAGAGAAGGAATCGGACACCATCTACTGGGAGGACGTGGAGCCCGAAGTGGCGCGTGCCGTCCGCAAGCGCATCCCCCAGTTCAAGGAGGCGAACATCCGGGGCGTGGACCTGTACTTGGCGTCGTTTGGACCGGCGCTGGAGGAGTTCTCGCGCCACTGGCCGCTCCGGCGCGGAACGCCCCGACAGCGGACGCGGGCCCAGAAGCGTCGCCGCCAGCAGGAGCTCTTCGACGAGAAGGAGGACCTCTACGCCGCGACGCCGGAGGACGCGCTGGAGGTCGCGCGCCGCGAGGTGAAGCGGTGGCGGCTGGAGCAGCTGACCCGCGTCAGGGCGGGCGACGACATGGACGCTCGGACGGCGTTCTTCGTGCTGGCGTGGGACGCCTTCCGGGCGCCGCGCTTTCCCTACGACGAGGCGTTGAAGCTGGCGCGCGCGGTGGGCGTGGACCTGGACAAGGAGGTCGTTGGTCGGACGGCGGCGAAGGTCGGGGCGAACTTGGTGCTGTGGGACAGCGCCGAGCGTGCGGCGAAGGGCAGCCTGGGGCCGGCGGACGGCTCGACGGGCATGATCGACGTGCTGTACCGGGCGGCCCATCTGGGGCGCCTCCGTTCGCTGGACGCGGCTCGGGAGTACTTGGAGAACGTCGGGTTGCACAAGGAGCCGCGCTTCCTGGCGGCGTTGAAGGCGCTGCTGGAGGTGCTGCCGATGCCGAAATCGGTCACCAAGTTCGACTTGCCGAAGGGGCTGGCGGCGGCGGGGAGCGACTTCGAGGTGCTGGAGAACCTTCGGCGGCTGGCGTTCGGCGAGCAGGTGGCCGAGCCGGCGCAGCTCAAGCTGTGGCGCGACGAAGAAGGGGACGACGCGACCTGACGATGCTGTCGGACCGGAAGTGGGAGCTGGCCTACACCACGGACGACGGCCCACTGGCCGAGTGCTTCTACGTGCCCGCCCTCCGGCACGCCGTTCGCTACGACCGGCTGACCGGATACTTCAACGCTGGCGCGCTGACCCTGGCGGCGCGGGGCATCGAAGGGCTGGTGCGCAACAATGGCGTCATGCGCATGATCGTCGGGTGCACGCTGGAACAGGAGGAGATCGGGGCGATCCAAAGGGGCGACCAGCTGCGCAACGCTGTCGAGCAGCGTCTGGCCAGCATCCCCCTTGCGCCCGACCCAAACGAGACCGACGCCCTGGAGCTGCTGGCGTGGATGGTCGCGCGCAAGCACCTGGAGGTGAAAGTCGCAGTGCCGTGCGACGCCGGCGCCCGCCGTCCCATACCAAACGGCGCCATCTTCCACGAGAAGACCGGCGTGGTCGAGGACCGGGCGGGGGACCGAGTCGCCTGGACCGGCAGTCTGAACGAGACCCCCAGCGGCTGGCAGTACAACTGGGAGCGCATCCAAGTCTACACCAGCTGGCGCGACGGGGAACGCGTTGCAGGCCTCGAGGCCGACTTCGACAAGCTGTGGAACGACCAAGCCCGACGGGCGACCGTGCTGACCTTGCCCGAAGCGGTTCGCCGGGACCTGCTGCGCTTCCTTCCCAAGGACGACAAGCCGCCCGCCCGCCTTCAAGAGCGCGAGGAGACGACCCGCCCCGGGCTGGGATCGGATTCCGGCTTGCCGCCCGGCCTGGAGGGCACGATCAGAGAGCCATCCCCGCCGACCTACGGCGACGCCGACGCCGACAAGCGCGTCTTCCGCGACCGCGTGTGGTCGTTCATCAAGCAGGCGCCGGCGATGGCGGGAGGCGGAGGGCGCGTGGGCGAAGCGACGGCGGCGGTCGAGCCGTGGCCACATCAGGCCCGGGCCTTCCGCCGCATGTACGACGGCTGGCCGCCCAGGCTCCTCGTCGCGGACGAGGTGGGGCTGGGCAAGACGATTCAGGCGGGGATGCTGCTGCGGCAGGCTTGGCTGTCGGGGCGCGCCAAGCGGATCCTCGTGCTGGCGCCGAAGGCCGTGCTGCGCCAGTGGCAGGTCGAGCTCTACGAGAAGTTCAACCTCAACTGGCCCATCTACGACAAGGGCGAGATGACTTGGCACCCGTCGCCCGCCTTGCGGGGCCGCCACGTCCGGCCCGCGGCCAGCGACCGTTGGCACCAGGAGCCCGTGGTGATCGCGTCCAGCTACCTGATGCGCCGAAGCGACCGTCGGCAAGCGCTTCTGGAGGACGCCGAGCCGTGGGACTTGATCGTCCTCGACGAGGCCCATCACGCCCGACGCCGGGGCGCGGCGGGCGCGTCCGACGGCGCTCCCAACACCCTTCTGCGGCTCATGGAGGGGCTGAAGGACCGCACGAAGGGCCTCGTCCTGCTGACGGCCACGCCGATGCAGGTCCGTCCCGGCGAGCTCTGGGACCTTCTGCAACTGCTGGGGCTGCCGCCCGAGTGGACACCGGCCGAGTTCGTCGAGTTCTTCGAGCACGCCCAGCGGGCGGACCCCACGCCCGCCGCCTTCGAGAGGATGGCGCGGCTCTTCCAAGCGACGGAGCGGCGCTACGGGGCCATGGCGCCAGCCCAGCTTGCCCGGGCGCTCGAGGGGCTCTCCCGCCTTCAGGCCCGGAAGGTGGTGCGCGCACTGCGGGACCGGGCCGAGACGCCTCGTCGCCAGCTGTCGGGAGCGCAGCGCGAAGCGGCCCTCCGGCTGATGCGGGTGAACACGCCCGTGCGGCGCCTCGTGTCCCGGCACACGCGGGAGCTTCTTCGCGAGTACCACCGGCGCGGCCTGCTGGCGACGCGCATCGCCGACCGCGATGTGGACGACCGCTTCGTCCAGATGAGCGCCGACGAGCGCGAACTGTACGAGGCGGTGGAGGAGTACATCGCCACGACGTACAACCAAGCGTCGGAAGAGGAGCGGCGGGCCGTCGGATTCGTCATGACGATCTACCGGCGGCGGCTGGCCAGCAGCTTCCGGGCGTTGCGCCGCACGTTGGAGCGGCGCGTCGGGGGCGAGGGCGGGCCGAGCGGGGACACAGCGGGCGGAACCGGCGGCACTGCAGGCGGCGTGGACGCCGATCCCTCGCTCGCCGAAGCCACCCTGGCCGAGGACGTGTCCGACGACGAGGTGGCCGACGACCCCGCCTTGGACGAGGACGCGGTGGCCAAGGCGCTGCGGGAATCCCTTCGCGCCGAAGAAGCGGAGGACGTGCGACGGCTCCTCGACCAGATCGCCCGGCTTCCGCCCGACAGCAAGCTTGCGGCCCTGAAGGACGCACTGGACGACCTGCGCGAGCGCGGACACCGCCAAGTCATGGTCTTCACGCAGTACACCGACACCATGGACTTCCTGCGGGAAGAGCTGGCCGGGGACGCGGGAGCCCTGGAGGCCGGAACTGCGCGGGACGCCGGCTCCGCCCCAGCAAGCGCCGGCTCCGCCCCCACAAGCGCTGGCTCCGCCCCAACAAGTGCCGGCTCCGCCCCCAAGCTCATGTGCTACTCGGGCCGGGGCGGCGAAGTGCCCGGCACGGACGGCTGGCGGCCCGTGGACCGCGACACCGTCAAGCGACGCTTTCGAGACGGCCAGGCCGACGTGCTGCTGTGCACCGAGGCGGCGGCAGAAGGGCTCAACTTCCAGTTCTGCGGCGCCCTGGTGAACTACGACATGCCATGGAACCCGATGCGGGTCGAGCAGCGCATCGGCCGGATCGACCGCGTGGGCCAGCAGCACCCGACGATACGCATCGTGAACCTTCACTACGCGGACACCGTCGAGACCGACATCTACCGGGTGCTGCGGGAGCGCATCGGGCTCTTCGCCAAGATGGTGGGCCGGCTGCAGCCGATCTTGGCGCGGTTGCCGGGGACGATCACGCGGGCCGTGCTCTCGGGCGAAGGCGGGAGCGCGGCGGGCCGCCGGGAGACCGCCAAGGCCGTGGAGGCGCAGGCCAGCGAAGCCGAAGGCGGGTTCGACATCGACGCGGCGCTGGACGAGGTGTTGGACGACGACGCCCGCCCCGAGCCCCTCGTCACCATGACCGACCTGGACCGGGTGATCGGCTCGCCCGACCTGCTCGCGCCCGACACGCGGGTCCAGCCCCTGGGCAACCGCGAGTACGGCTTCACCCCGCCCGGGTCCACCGAGCCGGTGCGCGTCACCACCGACCCCGACCATCACCGCGACCACCCCGACAGCGTGGAGCTGTGGTCGCCCGGCAACCGCCTCTTTCGGGCGCCGGAGGGCGTGAACGACCAGCGCCGCGACTGGCCCCCGGACGCCGCTCTGAAGGACATCCTGGACGGCCGACCCGGGTCGTCGTGAAGCAAGCATCCGCACGTCGCCCTTTCGCGCTTGAATCCGCTCCCCCGCTCTCGTAGCTTGCACTTCCCAGAGGCGGAGAGACCGTCTTCCGCCCGATCAGCGGCTTCGCCTGTCCCTGGGGGAACGATGAGGTCGATCTTCAAGATGTCCGGGCCGGCCTGGCCGCCCATCGCGGCGCTGGTCCTCCTGGGAATGCTGCAAGGTTCGCCGTCGGCGTCGGAACCGGCGGCGCCCGCTTCCTTCGAATGGGCCGAACGCACGCTGGCCTCGCTCACCGTTCGCGAGAAGGCGGGACAGCTCGTCATGCCCTGGCTGATGGGCGACTTCGTGGGCGCGGGCGACGAGGGCGACCTGAAGACGCTGGAGTGGGTCGAGGAGCTGGGCGTCGGGGGCGTGATCATGTCGATCGGCTCGCCCACGGAAGTCGCGGCCAAGCTGAACCACTTGCAGAGCCGCTCCAAGGTGCCCCTCCTGGTCGCGGCCGACCTGGAGACCGGGGCCGGCTACAGGCTTCGGGGCGCCATGTACATGCCCGGCTCCACCGAGCTCGGGGGCGCAACCGACTTTCCTTCGCTCATGGCCGTGGGCGCAGCCGGCGACGCGGAGCTGGCCTACGAGATGGGACGGATCACGGCCGTCGAGGCCCGGGCAGTGGGGATTCACGTTCCCTTCGCCCCGGTGCTGGACGTGAACGTCAACCCCGAGAACCCGATCATCAACGTGCGCTCCTTCGGCGAGGACCCGGAGCGCGTGGCCGAGCTGGGCGCCGCCTTCGTGCGCGGCGTGCAGGAACACGGGACCGTTGCCGTGGGCAAGCACTTTCCAGGCCACGGAGACACCGACGTGGACTCCCACCTGGACCTTCCCGTGATCCGCCACGACCGGGCGCGGCTGGACTCGGTGGAGCTCCGCCCCTTCCAAGCGGCCTTCGACGCGGGGCTGGGGGGCGTGATGACCGCGCACATATCGATGCCGTCCCTCACGGGAGGACGGGAGCCGTCCACCCTTTCGCGCCCCGTGCTCACCGACCTGCTGCGCAACGAGATGGGCTTCGGCGGGCTCGTCTTCACCGACGCCATGGACATGCGGGCGATCACCCGAGGCTGGGGCGGAGCGGAAGCGGCGCTTCGGGCGCTCCAGGCAGGGGCCGACGTGATCCTCATGCCCCCTTCGCCGGCAGATGCGATCGACGCCGTGGTCCGGGCGGTCGGGTCGGGCCGGCTGACGGAGGAGCGGCTGGACGCGTCGGTGCGGCGCATCCTCCAGGCCAAGGAGGCGCTGGGGCTGGACGCAAAGCGCCTTGTGCCGATCGAGGACGTGCGCAGGCTGGTCGGCGTGCCCGCTCACGCGGAGGCCGCTGCCGAGGTGGCCCGGCGCTCGATCACCGTCCTCAAGAACGGGCGCAACCTGTTGCCGTTGGCCGGAACCCGCCGGGCTCGCGTAATGTCCGTCACCTACCGGCGCCGGTCGGACGTGCTGTCGGGCCGCTACTTCAACCGTCGGCTCCGAGAGACCTATCCAAGGCTGGCCACCGCATACCTGCACGCCGACACCCCCGCCGACGTGTACGAGTCCCTTGCCGGCCGAGGAAGACGCCAGGCGCTGGTGATCGTGAGCCTGTACGTGAACGCGGTCGCCTCCCCGGACGAAGCAGCCCTGCCCGAGGAGACGACGGAGTTCATCGAGCAGCTGGCACGCAGCGGCGTGCCCCACGTCGTCGTCTCCTTCGGCAATCCATACCTGATCTCCGAGTTCCCGGACGCGCGCGCCTACGTGCTGGCGTGGAGCGGCTCCGAGGCCAGCCAGACGGCCGCCGCCGGAGCACTTCTCGGGGACTTTGCCGTGTCGGGCAAGACGCCGACGGCGCTTCCGCCCCTGTACAAGATCGGCGACGGAATCGAACTGCACGCCAAGTCGGGCGGCCGATTCCCCGCGGCCGCGCGCCCGGCCCAGGAGATGCAGTAGGCGTGCGCCGCTTCGGCGCCGAGATCCCGGTCCGGGGAATGTGACCTCGTCCGGATGTGTCGCCTGCTTTGCGTCGAGGCTTCCGGCGGCTTCGACATGGAGGAGCACTTCGCAGCCTTTGCGGCGATTGCGCAGCACAGCGTCGAATACCAGGGACACGGCTGGGGATGCGCTTGGCGCGAGGACGGCCGGTGGCGCACGCATCACAGCATCAAGCCCGTCTGGGAAGACGCCTTCCGTCCCCCGGGCCGAACGACCTTGCTGCTGGCCCACGCCCGGAGCGCGTTTCGCAACGAAGGGATCCGTGTCGACAACAACATGCCCTTCCACCAAGGGGAACGCTTCTTCGCCTTCAACGGCGAGATGCACGGGGTTCGCATCCGAGAGAGCGGCCGGATCGGCGCAGAGAAGGTGTTCAACTTTGTGCAGCGCTTCGACCGGGGGGACTTGCGCCTTGCGCTGGAACGCGGGTTGGGCGCGATCGAACGACGCACCCGCTACTTGCGCGCGATGAACGTCGTGCTGGCCGAGCCGTCGCAAGTATGCTTCGCCAGCCGCTTCAACGAGTCGCCCGAGTACTTCCAGATGCAGCGCTGCACGGTGGGCGGCGCGCGGATCGTGTCTTCGGAACGCTATCCGCCGCCCTTCCTGCCGGGGGCCGGATGGACGCCGGTGCCGAACGGCGAGGTCGGCGGCTGGGCGGTCGCACCGCCCGGGGAACGGTAGGCGCGCAGCCATGGATATCCGCGTCGACCCGGACATCCGCAAGGCGGCAACGCTGCCCGGCGCGCTGTACCACTCCGCCGAAGCGTACGAGCTGCAGCGAGAACGCGTGTTCGCGCGGGCCTGGCATTTCGTCGCCGACCTGAACCGGTTGAAGGCGCCCGGCCACGTCCTGCCGCTCGAGCTGCTCCCGGGCTGCCTGGACGAGCCGGTCGTCGTCGTTCGGGGTGCCCAGGGCACGGTGCGCTGCCTGTCGAACGTGTGCACCCACCGCGGCGCGATCGTCGTGGAGGGCGAAGGCCACGTCAACACCTTGAAGTGCCGCTACCACGGCCGCCGCTTCAACCTGGACGGCTCGTTCCGCTCCATGCCCGAGTTCGACGGCGTGGAAGGCTTCCCGTGCCCCGCCGACGACCTGCCGCGCCTGGCGACCGGCACGTGGGGACCGTTCCTCTTCGCCAGCCTCGACCCCTTGCCCGCTTGTCCCTTCGACGAATGGATCGCGCCGGTCGCCGAGCGGTGCGGCTGGATGCCCCTGGACCAGATGCGCTTCGACGCCGACGGCGCGCGGGAGTACCTGATCGACGCCAACTGGGCGCTGTACTGCGACAACTACCTGGAGGAGTTCCACATCCCCCACGTCCACGGCGCCAGCTTGGCCGGCCTGGACTACGGCGCCTACCGAACCGAGCGCTTCGCGTGGTCGAACCTCCAGTTCGGCGTGGGCCGGTCCGGGGAGCCGGCGTTCGAGCTCCCGGACCAGCACCCGGACGCGGGCGAGTCGATGGCGGCGTACTACTTCTGGCTCTTCCCGAACCTGATGCTGAACTTCTATCCGTGGGGCGTCTCCGTGAACGTCGTGGCCCCCTTGGGCAAAGACCGGACCCGAGTGTCGTTCCTGCCCTTCGTGTGGGACGAGTCGCTCCGCGGTCGAGGCGTGGGCGGCGACCTGCACCGAGTCGAGATGGAGGACGAAGAGGTCGTCGAGTCCCAGCACAGGGGGCTCGCCTCCCGACTCTACCGCCGAGGCCGCTTCTCTCCCCGCCGCGAAGTCGGCACGCACCACTTCCACAGCCTGCTGGCGAAGGCGATGGGCGCGGACAACGCGGACAACCGATCCCGTCGCCCGAGTCGCGGAACGTCTACGGCGACTCCTTGAAGCGCATCGCCCAGAGGCCCGAGTTGATGTCGGCGAACCAGACGAGGTTCTTGTGGGGCATCACGCTCCAGGCGCCGGGCGAGTTGGGGATGAAGCCCACCGGGTCGAAGGCCTTGTAGACGGCGATCTCGCGGCCCTGCGTGTACAAGTTGCCCATGAGCTCGCCGGAGACGTCGACGAGCCTCATTCCGCCCTCGTAGTACGCTTGGTAGAGGATGTCGTCCTCGACCCAGATGTTGTGCGTGCCGAACTCGGACACTTCGTAGCGCGCCACCATCCTGGGGTTCTCGGGGTCGTCGAAGTCGACGACCTGGATGTAGCCCCAGCTCGCCCTGGGATATCCGCCCCTCCCGGTGGCCGGATCGTACTTCTGACGGTAGTCGGGACCGATGCCCTCCCACGCCATTCCTTCTCGGGTGAGTATCTCGTCGCCGATGAAGAGGTAGAACTTCCCGGCGGACTCGGACACGTAGGGGAAGACGGCGTGAGTGGCGCCCGTGGGAACCGGAAGGGTGCTGATCAGGACCGGGGCGTCTATTGCGCCGCCCCAGCGTCCGTTGCCCACGTCCACGGCCACCACGCCCGCGCCCCACTCGGCGGAGTAGGCGATGCCGTCGTGGACCCACACGTCGTGGACCCCGGCGTCGGGGTGGTCGTACTCGGAGACGTACTTGGGGTCGTAGATGTCGCGCACGTCCAGGATCACGTACTTGTCGCCGTTGGAGAGGGCGAAGAGGTGGTCGTTCGTGGGGAACGCGTTGTGCACGCCGCCCGTCAGCCCCTCCGTGTACTCCGCGGCGATCTTGGGGTGGGCCGGGTCCGCCAAGTCCAGGATCACCACGCCGTTGCGGCGGTTGGAAGCGCCTTCGCGGGTCAGCGACGCGTAGCGGCCGTCGGGGGACACCTTCACGTCGTTGACGGAGCGCGCATCGACCTGGATGGAGTCGGTCTTGATCACGTTTTCGGGGTCGGTCACGTCGAAGACGAAGCCGTGTCCGTCCGACTGCTTGGCGCCCACCAGGGCGTAGTCGCGGCCGTCCACGCCCTCGAAGACCCAGAAGTCGGTGCTGTACACCCGCTCCTGGCGCCCCCGCCCCACCACGTCCATGGAGCGGACCACCTTGCGGGGCACGACCTCGAAGGTGCGGACGGCGCGCAAGGGGCCGGAGCGGGCCACGACCGTGAACTCGCCCGGCACGTCGGCGACGAACTTGCCGCCGTCGATCTGGCCCGGCGCGGGCGGCGCAACGATCCCCTGGGACGGCTCGTAGCGGTGGCTCCACAGGACCGGCGCCTCCGTCCACTCGGCGCCCGCCGCATCGCGCACCACGGCGCGGAACGTCTGGACGTCGCCCGTGCGGACCTCCTGGTCGCCCTCGGCGCCGCCCTCGATCGAGATCGCGGCGCCGGGGAACGCCGCCACCACCTGCTCCAACCCGCCGGTCGCGCCCTCGAAGGCGGCCTGGACGCGCACCGGACCTGGCTCCCGCCCCGTCACGCGACCGAAAGCGTCCACCTCGGCCCTGGCCGGGTCGCTGACGCTCCACGCGAACTCGGCGCCGGGGCGGCGCGTGCCGTCGGCGTGCAGGGCCACGGCCGCGTGAGAAGTGACGGCGCCCGCGTACACCGCTCCGGCGCCGGTCACCGCCACCCGCGCCACGGGCGGCCAATCCACCACCACCGGGATCGCCAGCCGGAGCAGCCGCCCGCCGGGCCCGGGCCGGACGGTCGCGACCACGATCTCGTACTCGCCCACCGCCAGCGCCGTGACCTCGGTCCCGTCGAGCGACAGCCCCTGCCTGGGCGCCGCCACCCGCAGCGGCTCGTCCACGACCCTGCCCTGCCCGTCCAGCAGGCGAACCGCGAACTCGGCGCGGGCGCCCCGCTCGACGACCAAGCTGGTCGGCTCGGCCTCGATCCGTACGGCGGTCTGGGGCGCAGAGGAGGCTCCGGCAAGGGGCGCGGAAGCCGCAGACGCGCCCAGCCCCGCAAGAGCGGCGACCGCCGCAACGAAGACCCCGACGCGCGCCGACACGGCCGGCAGCGCTCGGCGCGACGTGCCGGGGCAAGACGACGACATTGGCGACGCCGAGGCGCTGGCTACCCGTCCGACCAACCTCTTCACCGCCTGATCACGCGACTCACGCGCCCTCCCTTGTCGATCACCACCACGGGACCTCGGATCACATCCTCCCCCAGCTCCACGACGGAACGCGGCGGCCCCCGCAGCGTTGCCGATGCGCTGGGCAATGAGTACGCATCGGCGGCGCCCACGTCAACTTGGTAGCCCATGTCCGCCAGGGACTGGATCGTCACCGCGCTGAGGGGACTCGACCGGCCCGGGCTCAGGAACGGGTTCATCAGCTCCGATCCGAAGACGCCGTGGCGCCAGTGCGAATCGTTCGATCCCGCCCCGGCCCCGTTCTCGACGGGCACCTTGGCTCCCGAGTAGCTCGACCCTCCCGCGGCGTCGAAGGCGGCTATGGCCAACGGCCCGTCGAAGTGGGTGTCGGCGCCCGGCGTTTCGTTCGCGGAGTTCCGGAGGAAGCCGAAGAGCTCCCACAGCAGACCGATGCCCAGCGTGTGGCCCATTTCGTGGAGCACCACGGAGTGCAGGCTCGCGTTGTGCAGGTCGCTCGGGTCGTAGTCCATCATCGCCAGCGCCGCCAAGTGCGAGCCTTCGCGCACCGCGCAAACTCCGGCACGGGCCAAGACGCCGCCCTCGCCGTCGATGTCGTCGGCAACCGCCAAGACCAGCAGATCGTCGAGGAGGAGGGCGTAGTGTCGTGTGTGGCCGAAGCAAGTGAGCTCGCCTTCCAGCAGGACCTCCGGCAGGTCGCCCGTGACGACGCCCTCCCAGCGACGGGCCGCGCGCCAAAACACCTCTTGGTGCGACGACAGCCCCGCGGCGAAGAGGATGTCGAAGTCGAACGCTCCCGCCCGGGGGGCTCCGATGACGTCCGCCTCGAAGTGGTGGGAGGCCGCCTCGCCCGACGGGTCCGTGGCCGTGACCGTCACCACGGTCCCGCCTCCGCCCGTCGCCGTCAGCACGATCTGCCCGCCGTCCGCTTCGGCGCTCACCACGCCTTCGTCGACCGCCGAGGCCGAGTAGACCAGGGTCGGATCGTCGTCCGCGAAGTACTGCGCCGCGTCCCAGCGAACGATTGGCCCGCCCAGCTGCATCACGTGATCCAGAATGGCCCCGCGAAGCGTGGGCGCCTCGTTGCCGAGCTTGGCGAAGAGGCTCAGGGAAGGCCCGACGCGCAGCTCCAGCCCCGAGAAGCCCTCGGGCGGGTCGGGCGCCTCCTCCACTCCGACCAGAGTCGGCTCTCGACTGCCTGCGGCCCGGGTCACAAGCACTTCGGCGCTCCGGCTGCGGCCCGCTGGAACCGCCAGCGGCGCGGGCGAGGGCGACCCGTTCTCGACCGACGCGTCCACGGCGACCTCGAAGGGCGCGCCCCCCTCCACCTTCAACACGATGCTGGCCGGCCCGGGCGCCAGCAGGTTCGTCGCGTCGGTCCGCTCCAGCTCCAGCTCCAGAGGGAACGGCGCCCCCGGGTTGTCGTCGAGGCGAACCTCCGTCAGCCGGGTCAAGCCCTCGAAGAACCCCGACGGCAGCTCGGCCAGCCGGTTCCCCTCCAAGCGCAACGTCGAAAGCCCCTCCAGCTCCTGGAAGACCCCTGGGAGCAGCGAAGCGATCCGGTTTCGCTCCAGGCCGACGTGGGCGACGTTGGGCGCTCCGGCGAAGAAGCTGTCGGGCAAGGCTTCGATCTCGTTGCCTCCGAAGCGAGCGTCCTCGACCTGGTGGGCGTCCGCCAAGAGGCGCGCCGGCAGCCGGACCAACGCGTTGCCGCCCACGTCGATCCGTCGGAGCCTGCCCAGTCCGGCAAGGGCGCCCTCGGCCAGCTCGGCGATCGCGTTCTGCGACAGGTCCAGCTCCTCCAGGGCGTCCAGCCCTCCGAAGACGCCTTCCGGCAGCGACTCGAGCCGGTTCTCGCCCAGGTCGAGGACCCGAAGGACCGCAAGCCCTCCGAAGACGCCTTCGGGCAACGAATCGAGCCGGTTCCCGCCCAGGTCGAGAACCCGAAGGGCCGCAAGTCCGTCGAAGTCCCCGACCTTCAAGGTCGTCGGCCGGCGGGCGTCGCCGGGATCTGGCCCGCGCACGCGCAGCTCGCCGATCTCCCGCAGGTCGTCGTCGGCCACCGAAGCGCAGCCGTCGCTCGCTTCCACCGACAGGACGATCTCGTCCCTTACCCGAGGCGTGCGGTCGCATACGCCTTCCAGAATCGTCGCCGTCGCCGAGAGAGCGTCGCCGAGCCGATAGTCGTCGGCTTCGTCGGTGGCGTCCAGCGTCACGACGACGACCTCCCGCGTCGGCTCGATCCGATCGTCGTCCACGACGGCGATGCGAACGACGCTCGTCGCTTGGCCCGCAGGGATCTCCGTCGTGCCTTGGAAACCGCCGGCGTAGTCCGCCGTGTCCGCGTCGGCGGTCGAGTCGTCGTCGTCGGGAGCCAGGGAGTAGGCCACCGAGATCGGCGACTGGGGCGCAGGCGAAACCGCGATCGCCAGATCGATCTCCGCTCCCTCGGGCGCGGCAGCTTCGGAAACGCTCAGCGACACCACGGGAAACGGCTCCGCCGTCGCTGCGACCTGGGCCGACGGCCCCTCCGCCACGGCCGCGGTCAGCGCCTGGACGCCGTCGACCTCCGCCAGCGTCCACGTGGCTGCGACCACGCCGGCGCTGTCGCTGACGGCGGCGGCCGGGTCAACCGTCCCGTCGCCCGCAAAGGACACCTCGACGCCCTCCACCGGCGATCCCCCGGCATCGGCGACCCGGACGACCACGGGTTCGGGCAGCGCCCGGCCGGGCCGCCCCTTCTGTCCGTCGCCCGACACCGCCTCCACCGACGCGGGACGCTGGCGCACCGTCGCCGTCGCCGAGTCGCTCAGCCCCTCGAGAGACGCGACCACCGTCGCCGTGCCGTTCGACACCGCCACGACCACGCCGTCGGCGCCCGCCTCGACCACTTGCCGGTCGCTGCTGGACCAGGCGACGGTCCCCGGGTACGCCGCGCCGTACTGGTCGGTGATCGTCGCAGCGAGAGCGGCGGTCGCGCCCAGGTGCCCCAGAACCACGGAATCCGGCGCCACCGTCAAGGCAACGGGGCGGGCCGGCTCGGGCTCGGGCGGAGGCGGAGGCGCAGTGGAATCCCCCCCGCAGGCGGCCATGGCCAGCGCCGCCAGCAAGCCGGCGGCCGTCGTCGGCGCCGGAGTCCGGGCGAGCGGCCAAGCCGCCCTGCGCCCCGAAGTCAACATGGGCAGAGCGTCAGACGTCATCAGTGGTCGGCGGTTGAGATCGGTCGGTCGTCGATCCGTGGCCCCCAACATACCGGCCCGCGAAGGCGCCAAGCAAGCCCGGCGCTAGTCGAAGCGATATGTCGAAACTATATTACGATAGTATCGTATTGATGAACATGCATCGCGGTCCACGCGCGCCTGAGCGCCCCGCAAACGCACGCTGCGCGCCCCGCAACCCACGCAAAGGAGACTCGGAGAATGCGAATCGACGACTACCTGGACTTGGACGCGGTCTTCGCGCCCTTCGGCTACCCGCGCCGCCGGCAGCGACGGCGGCAGGCCCGTCGCAGATTCGGCCGCGGCGGCCTCAAGCTCGCCATCCTCGCCCTGGTGGAGGAGCGGCCCATGCACGGCTACGAAGTCATGCAGGTCCTCTCGAAGCGGTCCGGCGGCCTCTACCGGCCCAGTCCCGGCTCCGTCTACCCGACGCTCCAGCTGCTGGACGACCAGGGGTTCGTGACCGTCGAGGCCCAAGACGGCAAGAAGGTCTACACGATCACCGACGCCGGCCGCGAGCACCTGGACCGCAACCGCGACGCCGTGGAGCGCATCTTCGGGCGCGCGTCGGAGTCCACCGGAGCCGACCGGGCCGACGACGCCTGCGGGAGCGCCCACTCGTCGGTCGCCGGCGCCGCCGACCTTGCCCGCTACGTGGCGCGCTTGGGTCAGACGACGCTCCAGGGCTGCTTCCGATGGGCCGGGGACGAGCGCTTCGTCTCGGATGCCAAGAACGTCCTGGACCGGGCGCTGGAGGAGCTGGACGCGGCGTGGGACCAAGCCCGCGAGCGGAGCCGCGCCCACCGTGCCGGCGACGGCGACGACGCTCGCAAGGACGGGGCCCAGGCCGGCGGCGAGTAGGACCCGGCAGGCGGCCCGGCCGCCGCTACCGCCCCGGTCGCCATATCCGGCGCAGGTAGCGGTCCGGCGCCTGCAGGAAGTCCCGTAGCAGCTGCACCGTCTCCAGCGCCTCGTACTCCACTCGAGCCAGCGGCGCCGAGTCGAAGGAGTAGATCGTCGCGCCGGGCAAGGCCATGAGCACGGGAGAGTGAGTGGCGATCACGAACTGGCCGCCCTGCTCCACCATCTCGCTCATCATGGCGACGAAGCCGAGCTGGCTCTGGGGCGAGAGAGCGGCTTCGGGCTCGTCCAGCAGGTACACGCCTCCGGGCACGAAGCGCGAGCGGAAGAGGCGAAGGAAGCTCTCGCCGTGGGAGGCGGCGTCCAGGTCGTCTCCGTAGCGGGAGCGCATGGCGGAGAGCGATCCGGCGGCGGGTCCCTTGGCGAGCTGCTTCGCCAGCTGGGAGCGTCCTTCGTACTCCCGGTCCACCTGGGCGATCCGCTCCTCCATCTCCCTGCGAAGCGTCCGCAGTCGGCGGGCGAAGCCGAAGAAGTCCTCGGCCCGCAGGAAGAAGCCGCGGTGAGTGCGCCGGCGCCAGACCAGCGTCAGCGTGCGGGCCAGGCGCTGCTGCAGAACCAGGGACCCGTCGTCGCCCGCCTCGGCGCTTCCGACCGTGGGCAGCTTGGCCGCCAGCGCCGTCGCCTCCAGCAACGTGGACTTGCCGGACCCGTTCTCGCCGGCGAAGATGGTCACTTCGCTCGGAAAAACGACTTCGGCAGCGCCCGCCAGCGCAGGAACGTCGAAGGGAAACCCCGAGCTCCACTCGACTGGAGGCTCGCCGAACCGCACGGCGGAAAGACTCGGAAAGGTTCGTTCACGCATGGGATCTCGACAGGCAGGCTCTCTCGACCGACGGGCGCTGGAAGTCGCGCCCCGCCGACCGGCGAAAGCGTTTCCGAAGCCCCGCGTCCACCGGCGTCGGCCGGCGGTCCGGGCCGTCGTCCTCGCCGCCCTCCTTGCCGGGCCGCCCTTGGGCGCTTCCGCTCGGCAGCCCGAAGTCGACGCGCCCTCGGAGGACCGCTGGACGCCCGCGCTCAGCATGAAGTACTCGCAGATCTCGGGCGTGGCGATCTCCCGGGACGGCGCCCACGTCGCCTACGTGGTCCGCGACCCCCTCATGGAGGGCGAGAAGTCCGAGTACGTGAGCCACGTCTGGGTGGCGGCCGGCGACGGCAACTGGAACCGGCAGTTCACCAGGGGCGCCAAGTCGGCGTCCAGCCCGGCGTTCTCTCCCGACGGCGAGTGGCTGGCCTTCACGACTTCGCGTTCGGGCAAGAACCAGATATGGGCGATCGCGCTGGCCGGCGGCGAGGCCCGTCGGCTCACCGACGCCAAGGCCGGCGTGGGCGCCTACCGCTGGTCGCCGGACGGCCGCTCCCTGGCCTTCGTCATGCGCGACCCGCCGACCGACGAGGAGGAGAAGGCGGAGAAGGAGAAGCGCGACGTGGTTCTGGTGGACCGGAACTTCAAGTACGGCCACCTCTACGTCGTCGCCTTCGACCCCGTGGCCACCGAGCCTGCCGAGGCGGCGCGCGTCACGGAGGGCGACTTTCACGTGACCAGCTTCGACTGGAGCCCCGACGGGACCCGCCTCGTCTTCGCGCATCAGGCCGATCCCCGCATCAACACGGGACGACTCTCGGGCGACATCTCCGTCGTGGACGCCGCCGGAGGCGAAGCGCGGCCTCTGGTGGACGGAGCCGGCGTCGAGTCCTCGCCCCGCTGGTCGCCCGACGGGTCGCTGGTCGCCTACGTCTCCACCGGCAACCAGCCCGAGCCGATCGGCTTGGGGGACGTGTACGTGGTGGAGACGGAGACGGGCGACTCCCGCCGGCTGGCCGACACGCCGAACCGGAGCGCCTCGATCTTGGGCTGGTCGGCCGACTCGCGGGAGGTGTTCCTGAACGAGCTCCTGGGGACGACCCGTCACGTGGTCGGGCTGCCCGTCGACGGGGGCGGTCCCCGGCAGGCGACCCGCGGCGACGGCGTGGCGGGGGCCACGGCGCTGGCGGCCGAAGCGGGAGCGCTGGCGTTGACGTGGGAGACCACCGACGAACCCGCCGAAGTCCACGTGACGTCGCTGGCGGAGTTCGATCCTGCGCCGATCAGCCGGGTGAACCGGGACGCGCCCGCTCCTCCGATGGGCCGCACCGAGCTCCTCTCGTGGACCGCCCCCGACGGCACGCCCGTGGAAGGTCTGCTCACCTACCCCGTCGGCTACGAAGCCGGGACCCGGACGCCGCTGATCCTCAACGTCCACGGCGGTCCTGCCGGCGTCTTCAGCCAGTCCTTCACCGGGCGGCCCGGCATCTACATGATCCAGTACTTCGCCCAGGAGGGCTTTGCGGTCCTGCGGCCCAACCCTCGCGGCAGCACCGGGTACGGCAAGGAGTTCCGCTACGCCAACTTCATGGACTGGGGCTACGGCGACCTCTCGGACCTGCTGGCCGGCGTGGACCACGTGATCGAGATGGGCGTCGCGCACCCGGACAGCCTCCTGCTGATGGGGTGGAGCTACGGCGGCTACATGACGTCGTTCGCGGTGACCCAGACCGACCGGTTCAAGGCCGCGTCGATGGGCGCCGGGCTGCCGAACCTGATCAGCATGGTGAGCACCACCGACATCGGCGACTACTTGGCGGGCCACATGGGCGGCGAGTACTTCGACGACTACGAAACGTACGAGAGGCACTCCGCCGTCTACCACATCAAGAACGTGACGACGCCCACCCAGGTGATCCACGGGGCCGAGGACCTGCGGGTCCCCTTCACCCAGGGCCAGGAGTTCTACAACTCCCTCGTCCGCATGGGCGCCGACACGGAGATGATCGTCTACCCGCGCACGCCCCACGGTCCCCGGGAGCCCAAGTTCCTGATGGACGTGTCCGAACGGATCATGACCTGGTTCGAGACGCACCTGCGCAAGGAGCGGCCCAAGGCGGACCGGTGAGCGCTGGCGCCGAGCCCGGCGCGACGAACTCGAGATCGGACGTCAGCAAGGGGCGGAGGTCGCTGGCGGAATGCCCTTCCGTCGTTGCCGGTCGCGGAAGGTGAGGGAGGCCGAGAGCGCCAGCGCGGTCGTCGTGGACACGATCACCAGGGCGTCCACGACGGCCGGGTCCCACGCGAAGCCGGCAAGCCGGTCCAGGTAGTATTTGACCCACGACGCGGGCAGCTCCGTCGCGCCCAGCGCGCGCTTCACTCGCCAGTGCCACTCGGTGAGGGGACAGTACCCCCACCCGTAGACGAAGCCGAGGCCGAACCACGAGCCCAACGTCGCGAGGATCGTCCATAGGTGAAGGCGTCTCGTCCTTCGCCAGGCCCAGCCGAGTACGTTGAAGACGACCAGCGAGCCGTGGAGGACGAGCATCAGCACGTCGGCAAGCCGGTAAAGAACGGTGTCGGTCACCCCTCGTTCCCTTTTTCGGTGCGGACCGGTAGCCGCCCACCGGCCTCCCGCCGATATTGTCGCCGGATTCCCGCGCCCGCCAAGGGGGTCGCGTCCGGCCGTCCGACCGTCCGGCTGCCGGCCGCCCGACCGCCCCCAAAGGAGACGCCGCCAGGTGCCCGTCCGTCCGTTGCGAGAGCCGCTCCACTCCCTCGCCCGCCACGCGTCGGTTGTCGCCCGCCGCGCGTCGGTTGCGTCGGCCAGGACGGCTTGGGCCGGCCTTCTCGCCCTCGGCGGCGGCGCGGGCTGCGATTCGGCGGCCGAGCCCGACGCATCGGGAGGGCCTGTTGCGATCTCGCTACACGCCGGCGACGGGCAGGTCGCCCGTGCCGGGTCGGCGGTCGAAGTGGCGCCCCAAGTGCGGGTGGTGGACGAGACGGGGAGCGGGGCGGCGGGCGTGGCAGTGACCTTTCGGGTCGTGGAGGGCGGAGGCAGCGTGGAAGTTCCGTCGGCCGTCAGCGACGCCGCCGGGGTGGCCTCCGCCGGCGGGTGGACCTTGGGGCCCCCGGGCCGTCAGCGGATGGAGGCGGCGGCCGGCCCGGGCGTCGTGGTCTTCAGCGCCGGCGCGTCGGGAGTTCCGGCCGCCGTCCGGATCGCGGCGGGGAACGGGGGCAGCGTCGAAGTCGCCTCGGAAGCGCCCGTGGCGCCGGCGGTGCTGGTGCTGAACGAAGCCGGCGCTCCGGCGCCGTACGTGCCCGTGACCTTCGCGGCCCAGCACGGGAGCGTCGCAGTGCCGCGCGCCTTCACCGACGAAGGCGGGCGGGCCTCTGCTGGCAGCTGGACGCTGGGACCCAAGGCCGGACCCCAGCGGGTGGTGGCGGCGGTGGCCGGAAGCGGCGTCGAGGGCAACCCGGCCGTCTTCGAGGTGACCGCCACGCCGGCCCAGCCCGGCGAGATCCGTCTCCTGCGCGGCGCCGAGCCGCCGGAGCTCGGCCGCCCCTACCTGCCGCCGCCCACCGCGAGGGTGACCGACGTCCACGGCAACGGCGTGCCCCACGTGGCCGTCGGGTTCCAGGTGCTGGCAGGCGGCGGCAGCGCGCCCGCCGGCGTCGCCTACACAGACCGCAACGGGGTCGCGCCGGCGTCGCTGTGGACGATGGGACGCGAGGCCGGCGCTCCCAACACCCTGGCTGCCACGGTGCTGTCGGTCGGGTACGACCTGACGGGCGCCGCGGCGACCCTCACCGTCGTCCCCGAGGCGGCCGACTTCGACATTTGGGTGGTGCCCCAGTCGTCTCCGCCGATCGACCCGGCCGTGCTGGCGGCGCTGGAGTCCGCCAAGAACCGCTGGGAGCGGGCCGTCGTCGGGGATCTGCCGCCCTTCGCCACCAGCTTGAACAACGTGGAGTTCTGCAACCCGGACCGGGAAGCGGTGCGCTTCGACTTCCCGAACACGATCCCCTACGACGACCTCCTGGTCCTGGCCGTCGTGGCCGCGATCGACGGGCCCGGCGGCGCCGCCGTCCAGTCGGGCTGGTGCTGGGGCGCCGTCAGGGGCGGCGCCGCGCTCCCCACCGTGTCGGTCATTCACCTCGACGCCCACGACGTGGCCGCCCTCTCGCGCAGCGGCCTCCTGGAGAGCCTCGCCGCGCGAGAGATGGGCCACGCCCTGGGCTTCGGCGCTTCACGGCTGTGGGACGGCGCCGGCTTGCTGGGCGCGGACGGGTCCGGTCCCTACTTCCGAGGCGCCGCCGCGCGGGCCGCCTTCGCCGCCGCGGGCGGCGCAGCCCACCCCGGTCCGGCAGTGCCCCTGGACTCCGCCGCCGGCCCCGCCGCGTGGCGCTGGCGCGAGGGAGCGCTCGGCCCCGAGCTCATGACGGCGGCGCTCCTCCCCGACGCCCTCAACCCCCTCAGCGCCGTCACCTTGGGCGCGCTGGCGGACATGGGCTACCCGGGCGTGAACGTCGCGGCCGCCGACCGCTACGTCGTGCCCCGTCCCGGCGCCGCGCAGGGGGTCCGCATTCCGGGGCGCCGCCCCGGCTGGACGCGCCGGATCGTGGACGCCCACGGCGCGGTGGTGGCCGTCTTCGAGCCGGAGGCGCCGCCGTGAGCCGCGCCGACGCGCCGGCGCCGAATCCGGCCGTCCCGGCGCTCCTTGCCGACCGATCGCGCCTTGCCGAGCCGGCTCTGCGCCGAACCGCGCGCCGGGTCGCGGCTTCGGCCCTCCCCGCCCTCCTGGCCCTTTCGGGCTGCGAACGCGACCCCGCCGGACCCGACCCCACCGCCCCCGCCGTCGTCGTGATCGAGTCCGGCCACCACCAGCAGGGCTGGGTCGGCGCGCAGCTGCCCGTCGAGCTCCAGGTGCGGGTAGTGGGCCGGACCGGCCTCCCGGTGGCCGACGCGACGGTCGAGTTCCGCGCGGGCGCCGGCCACGGCTCGGTCGCCGTCCCAAGCGCCGCCACCGACGCTCGGGGGGTTGCGTCGGCAGGCGTCTGGACCCTGGGCGCCCGGGTGGGGGAGCAACGGGTGGAGGCCGTCGTGCCGGCGGCGCCGACCGCGGGCTCCGCCGTCTTCGCGGCCACCGCTACCGACGTGCCGGCCGAGGTGCGGATCGTGGCCGGCCAGGGCCAGCGCGCCCAGGTGGGCGCTCGGCTCCCCGCGGCGCCGGAGGTGCAGGTGCTCAACGCCCGGGGCGCGCCCGTCGCCGGCGTGCACGTGGCCTTCGCCGCGGCAATGGGAACGGTCGCGGGCGCCGAAGCCGTCACGGGTCCCCAGGGCCGAGCGGCCGCCGCCGCGTGGACGCTGGGAACGGTTGCGGGAGTCCAGGAACTGGCAGCGGCGGTGGCCGGGCCGAGCGTTCGGGGCAACCCGGCCGTGTTCCGAGCCGTCGCCGAACCGGGCCCCCCGCTCCGGATGCGGGCCGTCCAGGGCGGCGACCAGCGGATCGAAGCCGGCTTCCCCGCTCTCGTCCCTCCGCAGGTGCGGGTCGAAGACCGGCACGGAAACGGCGTCCCCGGCGTCGACCTCGTCTTCCGGGCCGCAGGCGGCGGCTCGCTGGCGGGCGGCGGCGGCGCGGAGACGACCGGTCCCGACGGCACGGCCGCGGCCCCGGCATGGATCGGCGCGTCCGCCGCCGGCGCCGCTCAGACGCTGACCGCCACGGCAGAGAGTCCCCCCGAGTTCGCCGGCGCGACCGTGTCGTTCTCCGCCGTCACCTTCGCCCCCTTCTTCGACATCCGCATCCTCCACGTGCAGGCGGCCCGGATCGCCCCGGCCGCCGAGAAGTTCCTGGCCCGGGCCGAAGCGCGCTGGGAGGCGGCGGTCGGCGCCAACCTTGCGCCCGTGCCCGTCACCGGCAAGGCGATGAGGGCGTGCGCCCCCGAAGCCGACCACCCACCCGTCCGCCTGGTGGACGATCTGGACATCTACGTCTCGGCCGAGGAGATCGACGGGCCCGGCAGCGTCCTGGCCTTCGCCGGGCCGTGCCACGTGCGCAGCAGCGACGGGCTTCCGCTCACCGGGGTCATGGTCTTCGACGTCGCCGACGTCGCCGAGCTGGTGGCGGCGGAAGGCTTCGAGGCCACGGTCCTCCACGAGATGGGACACGTCCTGGGCTTCGGGACCGTGTGGGAGCCCAAGCAGCTCCTGCGGAACCCGGCGAACGTCTCGTCGGCACGGATCGACACCCACTTCGTCGGCGAACGGGCGGTCGCCAGCTTCGACCGGGCGGGCGGCGCGGAGTACGCGGCAGGGAAGGTTCCCGTCGAGCACCTGGGCGGCGTCGGCGCCCGAAACGCGCACTGGCGCGAGTCGGTGTTCGGACCGGAGCTTCTGACGGGCGTCTTCGACGCCGGCGTGCCCAATCCGCTGAGCGAAGTTACCATCGCTTCGCTGGAGGACATCGGCTACCGTGGAGTCGACTACGGCGCCGCGGACCGCTTCCGCCTCCGCCTCCGCTCGCAGCCGACCGCTCCACGCCGGCCGAACGCCCCGGGCGGGACGGGCGGCCGCCGCTTCGAGCTGGTGGACGACCTTCGCCCAGGGCCGATCGGCGTGGTGGACTCGCAAGGACGAATCGTACGCTACATCCAACCCACAGGAGCCGGATCGAGATGAACGCCCCCGGAACCGCCGCGACTGCCCTCTTGGCGTCGCTCGCCCTCGCCTCGGCGAGCTGCGTGCCGGTCGACAACCAGGACGTTCCCGCCCCCGAGACCGAAGAGGAGCTCGTGGAGCGGGCCATGGGCATCCACGAACGGGTGCTCACCCTGGACACTCACGACGACATCAGCACGGACAACTTCACGGCGGAGCGCAACTACGCGTCCGACCTGCCGACCCAGCTCACCCTGCCCAAGATGGAGGCGGGGGGGCTGGACGTGGCGTGGCTCGTCGTCTACACCAGGCAGGGCCCCCTCGACGCCGAGGGCTACGCCGCCGCCTACGCCAACGCCCTGGACAAGTTCGACGCGATCCACCGACTGGTGAACGAGTACGCGCCGGATCGGGCCGAACTCGCCCTGACTTCGGACGACGCGCGCCGAATCGTCGCATCGGGCAAGAAGGCGATCATGATCGGGGTCGAGAACGCCTACTCCATCGGCGAGGACCTTTCGCGGATCGAGGAGTTCCACTCCCGCGGCGCCCGCTACATGTCGCTGGCCCACACCGGTCCCAGCCAGCTCTCCGACGCCCACAGCGGGGAGCAGGACGGGAACTGGCTCCACGACGGCCTGAGCGAGATGGGCCGCCAAGCGATCGCCGAGATGAACCGGCTGGGAATCATGGTGGACATCTCCCATCCGTCGAAGGCGTCGATCATGCAGACGCTGGAGATCGCCCAGGCGCCCGTGATCGCGTCCCACTCCGCGGCGAGGGGCATCAGCGACGTGAGCCGAAACTTGGACGACGAGCAGCTTCGGGCCGTGGCCGAGAACGGGGGCGTGGTGCAGACCGTGGCGCTGCGGCGGTTCGTGAACGCCGAGAAGGCGGCGGCGCGCCAGCAGGCCGCCGAGGCCGCGGCCGAGGGGGAAGAGGTCGAAGCGCCCGACGTGGACGTGGCGGACTTCGTGGACCAGATCGACTACATGGTGAACCTGATCGGGCTGAACCACGTGGGGATCAGCTCCGACTTCGACGGCGGGGGCGGCGTGGCCGGATGGGACGACGCCTCCGAGACCTTCAACGTGACCCTCGAGCTGGTGCGGCGAGGCTACACCGAGGAGGAGATCGAGAAGTTGTGGAGCGGCAACTTGCTGCGGGTGCTGGACGAAGTGCAGGCCGTCGCGGCCCGCATCCAGGCGGAGGGCTGACCTTGAGCATCAAGGCAGGCGCGACCGCGGGCGTCGCGGGCGCGTGCGTCTTCGCGGCGGGAACCCTTCTCCTGGCCTGGAGCGCCGCGCCCGAGAGCGCTTCCGGCGACCCGCGACCCGACGCCGACGCTGTGGGCGCCGTCGCCAACGACCCCGCCGCCACCGCCGCCGACTTCCTTGCCCTCCTCGACGGCCCGGCTCGCGAGCAAGCCGTCTACCCCCTGGACGACGGCGAGCGCTTCGACTGGAAGTTCGTGCCCCGGAGCCGCAACGGCCTGCCCCTCAAGGAGATGACCTTGGAGCAGCGAACCGCCGCCCACCGGCTCCTGCAGGCGACGACGAGCAGCCAGGGCTACCTGAAGGCCAACGCCGTCATCGAGCTGGAGAGGATCCTGGGGCTGCTCGAAGGCCGACCCGATCGCCGCGACCCGGAGGACTACTACGTCACCGTCTTCGGCACGCCCTCGTCGAGCGGTCCGTGGGCGTGGCGGTTCGAGGGCCATCACCTTTCCCTCAACTTCTCGTTTCCGGTCGAGCGCCTCGTGGTGACCGGACCGGCGTTCATCGGCGCCAACCCGGCACGGGTGCCGTCGGGTCCCAAGGCGGGCTGGCGACCGATGGGTCCGGAGGAGGACTTGGCCCGATCCCTGGTGGCAAGCCTCTCGCCCGAGCAGCGGGCGGTCGCGGTGATCTCGTCGGAAGCGCCCAGGGACATCCTTACCGGCGACGACCGGGAGGCGCGCCTGGAGTCGTTCGAGGGACTGGCGGCGGGCGAGATGACGGAGGAGCAGCAGGAGATGCTCTTCGGCCTCCTCGCCGAGTACGTCGGCAACATGGCGGCCGACGCCGCGCGCGCCTGGACCGCCCGCATCCGCCAAGCCGCCGCCCTGGACGAGACGTACTTCGCATGGGCCGGCCCGACCGAGCCCGGCGCAGGCCACTACTACCGGATTCACTCGCCGGCGTTCCTGGTCGAGTACGACAACACGCAGGACGACGCCAACCACGTGCACTCGGTGTGGCGCGACCTGGAAAACGACTTCGGCGGCGACGCCCTGGCCCGCCACTACCGGGAGGGCCACCCGCACTGAGCCGGCTCGGTCGGCGGGCCGACGGGGACGCCCGCGGTCAGCTGTCCGGCGACCACTCCCTCGCGCGCCTCAGGAACACCATGGGGTCCGCTTGCCACTCGGGGAAGCCGATCTGCCGCCCGTCGGTCAGCCAGTCGAGGAAGTCGTCGAGGCAGCCCAGCAGCTCGGTGTCGTCTGCGTCCACGGTGAAGCCGCCGTACTCGACCAGCGAGTCGAGGACCGAGATCGCGAACGCTTCGGCGGAAGTGTAGGCGGCCTGGCTGTTTCCGATCTCGCCCCGCGCAACCGCGTCCACCGCGCCGTTTCGCAGGGCGTCGAGCAGCTCCGCCTCGCCCCGCTCGTAGCCCAGGTAGACGACCCGCGGCCGCGCGTCGTCGGGCGGCAGCAGGAGCGTCCGACCCTCCAGTGCCGGCGAGGCGTCGGAGGCGGTGACGACGTAGGCGTCCGTCCCGTCCGCCGTGACCGTCCCGCCGGGAGTTTCGACGCGGACCCCTCGGGCCAGCACGCCGTTCTCGTCCGTCAGCTCCACGAGCTGCAGGAGCCGCGCCTCGCCGGTCGTGCCCGCCAGGGCGCCGACCCTCGCGTCGCTGGTCAGCTTGTCGTAGCTGTCGAAGCGCGCCACTTCGCCTTTCCGCACCAGGAGGGACTGGCGGAACGCCACGTGGCCCCGAGTGAAGGCGACGGCCGGCTGGCCCTGGGCGTCCTTCGTCCGCTCGTCGAGGATCGTGATTCCGCCGCTCACCACGTCGTAGCCGGGTTGCGAGGAGAGCAGCCAGATCCCGGGCCAGTCGCGGATCCCCCTGCGGTTGAAGGAGAGCTTGGCGCCTTCGACGGCCTCGAGCGCCGTGATCAGGTCGGCCTCGTAGCCCCCTTGGTCGTTGAACGCCATCGACTCCGGGTCTTCTTGCAAGCTGTAGCTGATGGGCTCGAAGTACGCGTAGAAGCCCAGCGTCAGCGGTGCGCCGTTGGTGCAGGCGTAGGACGTCTTGACCACGTCCGAGCACGCCGACAGGCCAAGCGCCGCGACGCCGGCGGACGCCGTTCGGATCGCGAGCGAACGACTCGCAAGCATTCGATCTGCCCCTCCTGCGGGCGACAGCGGAAAGCCGCGCGGCACCACGCCGCACACACCTGGGAATATAGCCCGCGCCCGCCGCGCGTGAACAATCGCGCGCTCGGCGACGTACATTCCAATCTGAGCCCACGCGCCCCGCGAACCCGCTCCGGCGGGGGCGACGGAGCGCGGCCGGCCGGCACGGGTTCACACGCCCACGAACCGTTCCCCTTCGCGGAGAAGACGCTTCCGTTGTACACCGCATGCATGTTCTGCAACAAGCCTCTGGGCGCCAACGAGGTCGTCGAGACGTTCCCCGTCGGACGGCGCCTGGCCTTCGACGCCGCGCGAGGGCGGCTGTGGGTCGTGTGCCGCAAGTGCGAGCGGTGGAACCTCTCGCCTCTGGAAGAGCGCTGGGAGGCCGTGGAGACCTGCGAGAAGCTCTTCCGGGACACGCGGGTGAGGGTCTCCAGCGAGAACATCGGCCTGGCGCGCCACCCCGAGGGACTGGAGCTGGTGAGGATCGGCAAGCCCCTGCGTCCCGAGTTCGCTGCGTGGCGCTACGGCGACCAGTTCGGTCGGCGCCGGCGGCGCTACATCGCCTTCGCGGTGGGCGGCGGCCTGGTGATCGGCGCCGTCGCCGTGGGAGGCGCGGTGACGGGCGTGGTCAGCGGGGCCGTGCTGGGCCAAGTGGGCAACTTGTGGAACGTGGTGGTGAACGGCCGCACGCTGGTGAAGCTGCGCACCGACGAGGGCGACCGGATCAAGCTCAAGCGTCCCGACCTTCTGGGCACCCGCATCCGGCCCGCCGAGGGCGAGCCCGGATTCAAGCTCCAGGTGCGCAAGAGGAAGCGGAAGCGATGGTTCGAAGGCGAGGAGGCCCAGCGATTCGCGGGAGCGATCCTCCCCCGCATGAACGCGGGCGGCGGCAAGCAGCAGACGGTGCGGCAGGCAGTCTCCCAGATCGAGGACCAGGGCCACCCGGAGCGCTTCTTGCTGGACGTGGCCCAGGGAGACCGGTGGCAGGACAAGCGGGGCGTCCCGGGCTACGTGAACAAGATGCCCGTGCCCACGAAGCTGGCCTTGGAAATGGCGCTTCACGAAGAGCAGGAGCGCCGGGCGCTGGAGGGCGAGCTCTGGCTGCTGGAGCAGGCCTGGAAGGACGCCGAAGAGATCGCCGCCATCTCCGACGACCTCCTCCTTCCCGAGGGCGCGAGGGAGTTCGTCCGCGAGCGGCGGCCGGCCGACTAGGCGCGCTTCTCGCCGGGACGGACGCTTTCCGCCGCCGAGCGGATCGCGCGGACGCCGGCGGCGGCCCCGTCCGGGTGGCCGAAGACCGCCGAGCCCGCCACGAGCACCGTCGCCCCCGCCTTCACCAGGTCCGGCGCCGTCCTGGCGCTGACGCCTCCGTCCACCTGCACTTCGACCCGGCCCGGTCTGCGGGCGTCCACCAGAGCCCGGGCGCGAGCCACCTTGTCGCAGGAGGCCGGGATGAACGCTTGGCCGCCGAAGCCCGGGTTCACCGACATGATCACCAGCAGGTCCACCAGGTCCAGCACTTCCTCGACGGCGGAGAGGGGCGTGGAGGGGTTGAGGGCCACGCCGGCGCCCACGCCCAGTCCGCGGACCAGGGAAAGGGTGCGGTGGAGGTGGGGCGACGCCTCGGCGTGGACCGACACGAAGTCCGCCCCGGCCTTGGCGAAGTCGGGCACGTACCGGTCCGGGTCCTCGATCATCAGGTGCACGTCCACCGTCCGGGTCGCGACCCCCCGCACCGCCTCGGTCACCGCTGGCCCGACCGTGATGTTGGGCACGAAGCGGCCGTCCATCACGTCCACGTGAATCCACTCGGCCCCGGCCTCCTCCACCGCCCTCACCTCCCGGCCCAGCTCGGCGAAGCGGCAGCTCAGGATCGACGGGGCGATCTTCGCCCTCACGACGCCCCTCCGCCCCTGCGGATTCGGCGGACCCCGCCCGCCCCCGCGATCACGGCCTCGTCGGCCAGCCCCAGGAAGAGCCCGGACTCGACCACGCCGGCCCGGCGCGCCAGCCGCTCCTCCAGCCCGGCCGCGTCGTCGATCCCCCCGGGAAAGCGGCAGTCGATCACCACGTTCCCGTTGTCGGTGCGGCGGGGCCGGCCGTCGTCGCCCGTCCGCACCACCGGTTCGGCGCCGATCCGCCGGAGCCACGCCAGGTGCCACCCGAAGCCGAACGGCGCCACCTCGACAGGCAGCGGCGCCCGCTCGCCCAGCCGCGCCACCAGCTTCTCCTCGCCGCCGATCACGATCATCCGGCGCGACGCCTGGGCCACCATCTTCTCCCGCAGCAGCGCGCCCCCCAGTCCCTTCGTCAACTCCAGGCGCGGATCGATCTCGTCGGCGCCGTCCACCGTCAGGTCCAGCGTTCCCGCCTCTTCCAGCCCCGTCAGCGGAATGCCCAGGCCGCGGGCCGCTTCCTCCGTGGCCACCGACGTGGGCACGCCCGCCACGCCCGTCACCTCGCCGGCGGCGATCCGCCGGGCCAGCGCGTCCAGGAAGCGGGCAGCCGTCGAGCCCGTCCCCAGTCCCAGGCGCATTCCCGATCGAACGCTTCGGGCCGCCTCCTCGCCCGCCGTTCGCTTGATTTCGTCGGCAGAGGGCTCGGGCAATGTCGCCTCTCGGCGGCGGGGGCAGTCGTCGGACTCGGGCGCGGACCTTCGGGGGCCGATCGTCGGGAATTCTACCTCCGCGCCGACGCGTCCGCCAACCCGGGGGACCCGCGCCGGCCAGAGACCCGGCGCCTTTACCTTCGCGGCGAAATCGCCATCTTCCGTTCCCTCGCTGGACCGCTCCTGCACGCCGGGCCGCGCCTGCCCGCTGGACTGCGCTCGCCCGCCATGCCCCGCCCTTCCCGCCCACAGGCTTCGCCGCCCGCGCCGCGCTCCTCGGACGCGACCAGGACCCTCGCCGTGATCATCGTCGCCAAGAAGGACGTCACCGCCGACCAGCTCGACCACATACGCGAGCGCGTGGAGGCGACCGGCCTTCGCACCCACGTCTCCAAGGGCGAAAGCCGCACGATCATCGGCTGCATCGGCGACGAGGCCCGGCTTTCGCACGTCCCGCTGCTCTCGATCCCCGGCGTGCGCTCCGTGCATCCGGTGATGCGCCCCTACAAGCTGGCGGCCCGGGCGTTCTCCGCCGACCGAACGACCAAGGTGCGGGTGGGCGAGTGCGCTTTCGGCGGCAGCGCGTGTCTCGTGGCGGCGGGCCCCTGCTCGGTGGAAGACGAGGAGATGATGCGCCGGACTGGGCGCGCCGTGGCCGGCTCCGGAGCCGCGCTGCTCCGTGGCGGCGCCTTCAAGCCCCGGACGTCGCCCTACTCCTTCCACGGCCTCAAGGAAGAGGGGCTGCGCATCCTGGCCCGCGCCAGAGACGAGACGGGTCTGCCGGTGGTCACCGAGGTGCTGGACCCGCGCCACGCCGAAGTGGTGGCCGGCTACGTGGACATGCTTCAGATCGGAACCCGCAACATGCAGAACTTCGCCCTCCTGCAAGAGGTGGGGCAGCTCCAGCGACCGGTTCTCCTGAAGCGCGGCATGGCCGCATCGCTGAAGGACCTTCTGCTGGCCGCGGAGTACGTCATGAGCCGGGGCAACATGCAGGTCGTCCTCTGCGAACGCGGCATCCGCACCTTCGGCGCCGAGACCCGCAACACCTTCGACTTGGCCGCCATCCCCTGGCTCAAGCTGGAGACGCACTTGCCGGTCGTCGCGGACCCCTCCCACGCCGGCGGGCGGCGGGACCTGGTGGCGCCCCTGAGCTTCGCGGCCGTGGCGGCAGGGGCGGACGGGCTGGTCGTCGAGGTCCACCCGGACCCGGAAACGGCCCTCTCCGACGGAGAGCAGTCGCTGACGTTCGCCGAGTTCGACGGGATGATGGGCGACCTGGAGGCGTTCGCCCACGCGGCCGGGCGAACCCTGTCGCGACGGGACGGCGCCAGGCAGGACGAGGCTTCCCGGCAGTGAACGTGCCCCTGCTGGACCTGAAGCCCCAATACGCGGCCGTCAAGGACGAGATCGACGCCGCAATCGCCGGCGTGGTCGACTCCCAGCGCTTCGTCCTGGGTCCCGTCGTGGAAGCTTGCGAGGAAGCCGTCGCCGCGTACTGCGGCTGCGACCACGGCGTCGGCGTCTCCTCGGGCACCGACGCCCTTCTCCTGGCCCTCATGGCGGAAGGGATCGGACCCGGCGACGAGGTGGTCGTCACGCCGTTCACCTTCTTCGCCACCGCGGGCGCCGTCGCCCGCGTGGGGGCCAGGCCCGTCTTCGCGGACATCGACCCGTCCACCTTCAACATCGACCCCTCGCAGATCGAGGCGAAGGTCACGCGCCGGACCCGGGCGGTGATCCCCGTCCACCTCTTCGGCCAGATGGCGGAGATGGGCCCGATCATGGAGGTCGCCGAGCGTCGCGGTCTCGTCGTCGTCGAAGACGCGACCCAGGCGATCGGCGCGGAGCGGAACGGACGGCGCGCGGGATCGGTCGGCCACTACGGCTGCTTCTCGTTCTTCCCGACCAAGAACCTGGGCGCCTTCGGCGACGGAGGCATGATCACGACCAGCGACCCGGCCCGGCGCTCGGCGCTCAAGGCTCTCCGAGTCCACGGCGAGCACCGCAGGTACCACCACAGGACCGTCGGCGGGAACTTTCGGCTGGACGCCCTGCAGGCGGCGGTCGTCTTGGCCAAGCTGCCGCACCTGGACGGCTGGACCGAGGCCCGAAGGCGCAACGCCGCCCTCTATCGCCGCTTGGTGGGCGAGGCTCCCGAAGAGGCCCGCGCCCGCATTGCGCTGCCCCGCGAGGCGCCCGGCCGGCACGTCTACAACCAGTTCGTGGTGCAGGTGCCCCGCCGCGACCTGGTGAAGGAGCGGCTCGCCGTCGCGGGCGTGGGCTCGGGCGTGTACTACCCCGTTCCCCTTCACCTGCAGGAGTGCTTCGCCGACCTGGGCCACGAGCCGGGAGACCTGCCCGCCAGCGAGAGGGCGGCCGCGGAAGTTCTCGCGCTGCCCGTCTTCCCCGAGCTGTCGGACGCCGCGGTCGCCCACGTCGCCGACGCCCTGGCCGACGCCGTGTTGACTTCCTGACCGGGCCCGGCTCAACTTCGGGGACTGCGGTCCAGCGCATGGTCCAGCCCGGCGCGCGTGCAGACAAAGGCAAGGGAAGAGCCAAGTGAAGGGACAGAGCAGAAAGCAGCTGATCGTGGTGGGCGACCGGGTGCTGATCGAACCCGAGGAGGGCGAGGAACGGACCAAGGTCGGCCTCTACCTTCCGGCGTCGGCAGTGGACAAGCAGTCGGTTCAAGGGGGACGGGTCCTGGCCACGGGTCCGGGAACGCCGATCGGGGCGCCCGCCGACCTGGACGACGAGCCGTGGAAGATCGGCTCCGGCGAAGCCCGGTACCTGCCGGTGCAGGCCCAGGCCGGCGACTTTGCGATCTTCTTCCGGAAGGCCGCGGTCGAGATCAGCTTCGAGGGAACGCGGTACTTGGTGGTTCCCCAGGCCGCGATCCTGACCCTGGTGCGGGAGACGGAGACCGGCCCCGAGCCGCTCTTCTAGCCGACGGACACTCCGCAACCGGGGGGCGCCGCATCTGGCGGAGAGCGATCCGGCGGCGGGTCCCTTGGCGAGCTGCTTCGCCGGAAACGCCCCTTTGCGAGGTTGTGCGGCCGCCGCCGAATTCGTAGTATTCTTGGTCCAAAATGTCACTTGCCCTTACTGACACTGACCAGCCAGCTAGGAGAGCGACTCCATGCGGCCCATGTTGAAGCGGCTGACGATCAACGGCTTCCGCTCCATTCGCCAGACTGCCTTGGACCTGCGCGACCTCAACGTCCTGGTCGGTCCCAACGGCGTCGGCAAGAGCAGCCTCGTCGCTTGCTTCCGGCTCCTGAACGAGATGATGGGTCGGCGTCTTCAGCAATACCTGCACGCGACCGGTCGCGCCGGGACCAACCTCCACTACGGCCCGGAGCAAGTCCCCCAGATGGAGCTGGAGCTGCACTTCGAGGTGGAGAACGGCACCGACACCTACGTCTTGAAGCTGGCGCGCGTCGCCGGAGACACGATGATGTTCTCCGAGGAGACGCTGATCTTCCATCAGACGGGCTACCCCAGCCCGAAGGTGGTGGAGCTGGGCGGAGGCCACCCCGAGACGCGGGTCGGACAAAAGGCCGAAGAAGGCGACATCACCGCCAAGACGATCCGCTACCTGCTCAACCGATGCCGGGTCTTCAACTTTCACGACATGTCCCCAGGGGCCCGCGTTCGCCAGCGATGCTTCGCGGGCGACAACCGCTGGATCATGCCGGACGCCGCGAATCTGCCGGCCGTCCTCTACCGGCTGAAGCAGGAGCGGTTGCCCGTCTACGAGCGGATCGTGGCGCAGACGCGCCGGCTCGCGCCCTTCTTCGACGACTTCGAGCTGGCGCCCAGCGAGTCCCGGGACATCCACCTCAACTGGCGGCACCGCGACTCGGGAACGCTCTTCGGCCCGCAGCAGTTCTCCGACGGCACGCTGCGGGCGATCTGCCTGGTGAGCCTGCTCCTCCAGCCGCGCGATTCGATGCCGCTCCTCATGGTGCTGGACGAGCCCGAGATGGGACTGCACCCCCAGGCGCTGGACGTGGTGGCGTCCCTCTTCCGGCAAGCTCGGCAGCACGCCCAGATCATCGCGACCACGCACTCCTCGACGTTTCTGGACTCGTTCGAACCGGAGGACGTGCTGATCGTGGAGCGACGAAACGGCGCGACCAGCTTCCACCGCCACGGCGGCCCCGCCCTCGACGCCTGGGTGGACGAGTACTCCATGGGCGAAGACGCGGACGCGGACGACGACGGGCCGTAGCCGCTCCCGCCGGGCAGATCCTCCGGGCCGCCCGCCTGCGAACCGAGGCGCCCGCGCGCTTCGAGAACGCCGCCCAGACGTCGCGCGCTCCCCCTTCGGACCGTTCCTGGCGGCCCAGGGCTTCGTGGCGCTGGACGGAGGGCTTGCGAGCGAGCTGGAGCGCGCCGGCCACGACCTGAACGATCCTCTCTGGTCCGCCAAGGTCCTGCTGGAGGCGCCGGAGGCGGTGCTGGCCGTGCACCGGGCGTTCTTGGAGGCGGGGGCCGACTGCATCGTGACGGCCACCTACCAAGCCACCTTCCAGGGCTTCGCCGAACGGGGCCTTGGAGAGGCCGATGCGGAAGCCGCGTTCGGGCGCGGGGTGGAGTTGGCCGTTCGCGCGCGGGACCACTTCTGGGCGCGGGCCCGCCGTCGGTCGCGGCTGCGGCGGTTGCGGCCCTTGGTCGCAGCGGGAGTGGGACCCTACGGCGCCTCCTTGGCCGACGGCAGCGAGTATCGGGGCGACTACGGGATCGGCGCGGAGGCGCTGGAGTCCTTTCATCGGCGGCGTTGGCGAACGCTGGCTCGCAGCGCGGCGGACCTGATCGCGTGCGAGACGATCCCCACCTTGGCCGAGGTGCGGGCGCTGGCCCGCTTGGCCGACGAGTTCCGGAAGCCGGCGTGGATCAGCTTCAGCTGCCCGGACCGCGGCCGGCTGGCGGACGGCACGGAGCTGGAGGAAGCGGTCGCGGTCGCGGCCGCGGCGCCGGGTGTGTTCGCGATGGGGGTCAACTGCACCGCGCCGGGCAATGCGACCGAGCTGGTGGCCGCGATCGCGGCGGGGACGGAGAAGGCCGTGGTCGCATACCCCAACGCCGGGGGCAAGTGGGACCCGAAGGCGAAGCGGTGGGGCGCCGCCGAAGTGGGCGCGGGCGAGCCGGAGACGGGCGCGGAGGGCGGGGAGGCGGGCACAGGCGAACCGGCGGGCGCCGGCGCGTCGGGGGGTACGGGCGAGTCGGCAGGCGCCGGCGCGTCGGCAGGCACGGACGAGTCGGCGGATCAAGCTCGCGGCCGCTTGGACTGGGCGACGGCGTGCCTGGAGTGGCGTGCCGCCGGCGCCGACGCCGTGGGGGGCTGCTGTCGGGTGGGCCCGGCCGCGATCCGTCGGATGCGAAGGGCGTTGGAGGCCCGGCGCCGCGCCGAGTGACGGGTCTTGGGCCGAGTGACGGGCCCTGGCGCGCGCGCAAGCGGCCAAGACCTGAGCCAGCGGGCGGCTGCTGGTCCTGACGGGCCCTGGCGCGCGCAAGCGGCCAGCGAGTTGTGGCCCGGCGGCTCCGCGAACCGGACGGGCCCTGGCGCGCGCGCAAGCGGCGGTTGCGGCGGTGGCCTTCGTCGGCCGGCCGGCGGCTCCTCCACTTCCCGTTTCGGCGCCCGGGGGATACCTTCCAACGCCACTCGGGACGTGGCGCAGTCCGGTAGCGCACCTGAATGGGGTTCAGGGGGTCGCCGGTTCGAATCCGGCCGTCCCGACTATGGCGTCCCCGACGCCTCCGGTCCTTCCGTTCCTACCGCAGCTCCTCCGGAATCCGCTTCACCACGACGGTAGGCACGTCGAACGCGTCGATCTCGACGAACGCGGCCAGACCGTCCGGTCCCAGGGCAAGGGGCATGTCCATGGCGTCCTGGGCGAACGTTCCCAGGTACTCGCCGGCGGTCGTCAGCACGTCTATGGGTCCCGGGGCGTCGTCTTCCCACGGCTCGTCGCCCGAGCGCGCGACCCAGATCGAGCGCTCCCACCCGGCCTTGAGCTCGGTCACGACCGGCGCTTCGTGATAGAAGCGCATCTGCGCAAGCTGCTGCTCCATGAACGGTCCCAGCATCGCCTGCATCTCGGCCAGGTCCTCGTTTTCCTCGATCTGACGGCGGAACGCTTCCTTCGCGGAAGCGCGCATCTCGCTGGTGACTTGGCGGGGCGCGAAAGGGCGACGCAGCACCCGCGCGATCCGGCCGGCGCCGTCGGCAACCTTGATCGCGTAGGCCGACGAATCCGAGACGGCGAAGATGCCGCCGGGCAGCGCGTCGTAGTGGACCTCGGGCTCGAACGCCCGCACTCCGCCGCCGAAGGCCATGGTGAACCCCCCGACGTTCATCTCGGCGTCCTCGTCCGGCTCGGGCGCCCAGGCGACGAGCAAGGTGTCGATCTCCACCTCGTCGCCTTCGAGGCCGATGCGCTCGATCGCTCGTCCGCGCAGCTCGGCGGTCGCTTGCCCCGATTCGATTTCGGACACGTCCAAGCTCATCACGTTCAGCGAGATCAAGACGGGCTCGGTTCGGTCTCCTCGGGCGCTCCGCCCCATGTTCGCCATGGCGGCCATGACGCCGCTCCCGCCGCCCAGCCTCACCATCCCTTCGAACGCTCCTTCGGCGCTGAAGAGTTGGTAGGCGTTGTGCTGGCCGTCGAAGGCTGCGACTCGCCCGTCCGCAAGGACTGCAAAGTGGGTGAGCATCGTGAACTCGCCAGGTCCTTCGCCCTGTCCCCCGACCTCGCGCACGGACCCGCCGCCGGCCTCGACGGCCAGGAGCCTTGTCGTCTCGGCGATGTCCAGCAAGTACAGCACGCCGTCGCGATCGAACTCGCCTCTCACGATCCTGCTGAACAGGGTGCCCGAGTCCACGCGGTACGCCTCCTCGAAGGAGTCGGGCGACAGCAGGCGGTCCTCCGCCGGAAGGTCGACGATCTCCTGGGCCTCGAGGACGCCGGTCCAGGCCCAGGGGAGCGACGGCGGGGCAACGGGGCTCGCCAGGACGCAGGCGCAGGCGCAGGCGAGAACGAAGGCGACGGAAGGCGGCTTGGGAGAGGGGAAAGTCATCGGCGTGTTCCTTGGTGGGGCGTGGTCGGGGGAAGAAGCCGGCTGGAGCGGAAGCGAGGGCAGGCGCCCTAGTCGGCTTCGCGAACGGCGGCATCCTAACACCAAGGGCATCAAGGTGCGATCATCGCGGTGGGCGGCAAACGCAACCTCCCCGACCCCGACCGGCAGCGCCGGCGACAAGCACTTGTACAGGCGATCGGACGCACTGGCGCGACCGCGGTGCGCGATCCATAATGCGCTTGGCCAGGGGGTCCGGTCCGGCGAGGTCAGGGCCGTCCGGTTCCGCCAAGCCCGGGGCCGTCCGGTTCCGGCGAGGCCAGGGCCGTCCGGTCCCGCCAAGGGGTCGGTTCAGGGAACTTGCGCCCTTTGGGCCGCTTGGCCGCGGATTCGTCAACGAGAGAAGGAGCCATGGCAACGCACACGACCAAGAAAACCCGCGGAGCAGCTTCGGCTGCGGTCCTCTCCGTCCTGCCGACCGTCCTGGCGGCCGGGCTCGCCGGCATCGGCGCGTCCGCCTCGGCCTCCGTCCCCACGTCCGCTTCTGCTCAGCGGCCCGTCCCCGGCTCCCAGGCCGCGTCCTACGTGGCCGTGAACGCCGAGACCGTGGCGCTGCGGGGCGTCACCGTGCTGGACGGCACGGGCGGGCCGGCGCTGCGCAACCGGACGGTCGTGATCACGGGGAACCGGATCGCCGCCGTCGGAGACGCCGAGCAGATCGACGTCCCGGAGGGCGCGGAGGTGCTGGAGCTGCCCGGCCACACGCTCGTTCCGGGGATGGTGGGGCTGCACAACCACCTGTACTACACGGCCGCCGGGGGCCGGGCCGCCCAGCTCACCTACAGCGCGCCGAGGCTCTACCTGGGAAGCGGGGTGACGACGGTGCGCACGACGGGCAGCCGCCAGCCCTTCGCCGAGATCAACCTGCGGGAGGAGATCGAGAAGGGGAACGTGCCGGGTCCGCGCATCCACATCACCGCGCCCTACATCACGGCCGGGGGCGGCGTGTCCACCATGACGATGCTGGAGTCGCCCGAGCAGGCCCGGCGCTTCGTCCGCTACTGGGCCGCCGAAGGCGCCACGTGGCTGAAGGCGTACACCAACATCCGCTCCGACGAGCTGGGCGCCGCAATAGACGAAGCGCACCAGCAGGGGATCAAGGTGACGGGCCACTTGTGCTCGATCAGCTTCACCGAGGCCGTAGCTCTGGGAATCGACAACATCGAGCACGGCCTGCCCACCAACAGCGACTACTCGCCGGACCGCGCGAAGGACGAGTGCCCGTCGGGACTGCTGGCGTCCGCAACCCAGGTGGACATTGCGAGTCCCGAAGTCGCCGAGACGTTCGGAGCGATGATCGAGGCCGGCGTGCCGATGACATCCACGCTGGCCGTGTACGAGCTCTTCTTCCAGGGTCGGCCCGTGCAGGACCAGCGCACCTTGGACGCCATGGCGCCCGCCGTCCGCGAGGACTACCTGGCCAGCAAGGCCCAGATCGACGAGACCGGCTACCCGGTCGAGTGGCTGAAGAACGCCATGGCCTACGAGAAAGCCTTCCACGACGCCGGCGGCGTCCTGGCGGCCGGCGTGGACCCCACAGGCAACGGCGGCGCGCTGCCCGGCTACGGCGACCAGCGCAACTACGAGCTGCTGATCGAGGCCGGCTTCTCGCCTGCCGACGCCGTGAAGGTCCTCAGCGCGAACGGCGCCCGCGTGCTGGACGTCTTCGACGACTTGGGCACGGTCGAGGTCGGCAAGATCGCCGACCTGGTCGTCCTGAGCGGCGACCTGACCGCCGCCCCGTCGGTCGTCCGCAACGTCGTGCTGGTCTTCAAGGACGGCGTGGGCTACGACTCGCCCAAGATGCTGGAGGACGTGCGGGGAAGGGTGGGGATCAGCTGACTGCCGCGGAGCGCGGCAACTGCTTCGGACCGATCGGCCGCCGCCGTGTGGGAGCGCGAGCCCTCAGCCCGAGCCCTCAGCCGCTGATGTTCTCGTTGCCCTTGACCTCGATCTCGGGGAGCTGGAAGCAGGTGAGGTTGCCGTACTCGGCGCCCGTCTGGTCGCGGCCGTCGGGGTGGATCGAGCCGGGGTCGCCCAGGAAGGGGATGTCGAAGCGCAGCATGTCGTGCAGGCGGTGGCCGCCCAGCACGAAGAGCTGGCGACGCCGCTCCTCCTTCACCAACTCCATGATCCCGTCGGCGGGGACCGCCGCGGCGTCCACCTCCGGCAACATGGCGTCCGTCCGGAGCACGTTGATCTTGGCCACCGCACCCGCCACGTCACCCTTCATCGCCAGCGCCTCCGCCTCGTAGATGCGGGCTTCGTGCCAGTGGACCAGCGGCAGCGGGTCGGCGCGAGAGTTGTACTTGTCGTGGTACCAGAGGATCGTGGCGAAGTCGGCCGCCTGGGTGTTGTCGGTCTTGACGTTGACCCGGACGTCCTTCGTCTCGCCGCCCTCGGTCGGCATCCCGCCGTCGCCGATCGACAGGTCCTGGTAGTCGTCGGCCACCGAGCCGTGGGCGCGGAAGCCGTCGGGGGCGTTCAGGCGCTCGTAGTAGTAGTTGTAGCGTCGAGCCTCGGCCGCGTCGCGGGTCACCATCACCACGAAGTCGTCGGGAATCGCGCTGGCGTCGGCCAGGACGCCGTCCCAGTTGCCCATCGCCAAGCGCACCCGGGCCCGGCCCAGCTTGGCCTGCATCGCCAGGTTCATGTCCCCGGCCGCCTCGGCCAGGGAGATCGCCTGGGTGAAGCGGCTCTCGGCCTCGGTCCGGACCTGGGCCGGCGTCAGCTCGGAACCGCCGTCGATGGCCATGGAGCAGAACCCTTCGCCCATCGCCACGAGCGGGAAGGCGCCCCACACTGCGACGGTCGCCTGCAACTGCCCCAAGGCGGCCACGTCTTCCGCCGAGAACTCCGAGAGTCTCGCCATCACGTCCTGCGACTGGAAGCGGGCGGTGTGGAGGGGCGTGAACATGGGGTATCCCCATCCGCCGCAGGTCCCCTTCGAGTAGCCCGCGTCGCTGGCGTATATCTTGCGCTGCCCCCAGTTCCTCATAGTGAGGTTCCCGGAGGTGGGCACGTACTCGTCGGAGTGGTGCGCGGCGCCGGCCACGTACTGGTTCCAGCTGCACTCCACCTCGGCCACGACGCCCGTGGCGAGCACCTCCGCCAAGGCCGGGCGCGACAGGTCCTCTTCCAGCACCTTGCCGGGCACGTGGACCGACAGGATCTCGTCCAGGCTGCACGCGGAGACGAGAGGCGCCGCCGCCAAGCAAGCGACCGCCGCCGACCTTTTGATTCTCGATTGCGTAGTCATCCTTGCGTCTCCTCGTCTCGCTAGAAGGTGAACCGGAACGTGGTCAGGAACCGGGTGAGCTGGGGCCAGCCCTCCTGCAGGTAGCCGTTGAGCCCGAACTGTCCCGTGCCCTGGTGGTTGCGCTCGATGTCCATGATCGGGTGTCCGAAGGAGTGCTTGGCCTTCTGCCAGATCGTCCACACGTTCTCCACCGAGGACGTCACCATGATCCGGCTCGCCCGCATCCGGGCCGCCAGCGAAGAAGGCAGCGTGTACGACGCCGACACGGTGCGCAGCTTCAGGAAGTCCCCCGGCACGACGCCGGACTGGGCCAGGCCGTTGGAGCCCAGCGCCTCGTACCCCAGCAGGATCGGGTCCGTCCGCTCCAGGATGGCCCTCGAGTTGAGGAAGAAGCGGTGCTGGGCGCTCACGTCCCCCAGGCTCATGTGGTGGCCGCCCATGTAGTCCACCAAGGCGTAGAGGGAGAGGTCTCCGATCCTCATGTCGGCGTAGAAGCCGGCCTCGCGGGTCGGGATCGGCTGTCCCCAGTACACTTCCGGCGCGTCCGCGCAGGGCACCGGAGCGCCGCCGCCCCACGAGAAGTTGGAGTTGGGTTCCGTGACGCCGCCTTCGCACATCAAGTTGACGGCCACGTTGCGGCCGCTGCTGCCGTCCAGATCGGCGCTCAGGACGCGCCGGTAGAACATCGACCCCAGGGGGAAGCCCTCCACGTGATACTGGCGGTTGAGGCTCGACGAGCTCTGGGTGATGCTCGCTTCGCCGCCCAGGGACGTGACCTCGTTCGAGAGGGTGGAGAAGGTGGCGCCCAGGCCGACGCTCATCCTGTCGGACTGGTAGACGGTCCCGTTGATCCCCAGCTCGATCCCCCGGTTGACGACTTGCCCGATGTTGCGGAGCTGGACGCCGGGGAAGCCGATCGAAGGGATCACGGGCACTCGCACCAGCGCGTCGTTGGTGGTCTGGTCGAACCAAGTGAACTCCAAGGCGACCTGATCGTCGAGCAGGCCCATGTCGAAGCCGATCTCGGTCTCGCTGCCGACCTCGGGCTTGAGCTGGGGGTTGCCGATGTTCTCCGGCGTCAGCACCGAAGCCGCCTCGGGACCCACCGTGGGCTCGTAGGTCCGAATGGCGTCGAAGACGTCCGGCTGCTTGCCCGCCTTCCCCCAGGCGAAGCGCAGCTTCAGCGTGTTGACGAAGTCCATCGAGTTCCGGAAGAAGTCTTCGTCGCTGATCACGTAGGACGCCGAGAACTTGGGGTAGACGACGAAGTCGAAGTCCTTCCCGAAGGCGCTGTTGTCGTCGCCCCGGACGGCGCCCGTGAGGAAGAGCTTGTCGTCCCAGCCGACCTGCTGCTGCACGAAGGCGCCGAAGGTCTTGTTCTCCAGGAAGTCCTCGTCCGCCTGCTTCTCCGAGCCGGAGGTGACCGTCTCCAACGCCTCGACGGGGAAGCGCTCGCCGTGGGCCCGGGTCGACTCCTCGCGACGCGAGTAGTACTGAACGCCGCCGGAGGTGGTCAGGTCCATTCCGGCGAAGGGGTTCCACGTCGCGTTGGCCTGGTAGTCCAGCGAGTAGTAGGCGGTGCCCAGGCTGATGATCGTCTTGCGGCCCCAGGGGGTGAACTGGCCGATGTTGCCCGTCGCCCGGTACAGCTCGGAGTTGCTGACTTCGGAGAAGTCGCCGCCGGTGATGACCCGGTGGTTGAGCCAATCGAAGGGCGCATGGTTGAACTCCAGGGAGAACGTGGTGCGGTCCACGTTCTGGAAGCCTTCGATCTCGTTCTCGTAGGCCTCGGGCAAGTAGGCGATGTAGCCCCGGTACGGCCCGTCCAGGCGGCTGGGCGCGTTGGTGTCGCCAGCCTCGCAACCGGGGGACGGACACGCCCAGATGATCGCCGTCGGCAACGGCTGCTGGGCCGACGCGGACTGGGCTCGGCTGCGAATCGCCCCTAGCCCGAACTTGGCCTGGATCGTCTCGTTCGGCGTGTAGGTGACGTTGGCGCGTCCGCTCATCCGGTTCCGCCAGTTGTACACGACAGGGCCCTCGTCCCTGTCCCAGTCCGCGGAGACGAAGTAGGCGATCTGCTGGCTGCCGCCGTTCACGTCGGCCCCGTAGGACTGGGAGTGGCCTCTTCTGAACCATTCGTTGCCGTAGATGTCCCGGTCGATCTCGAGGATGTTGACCGGGGTGACCTCGCCCGGCGTGCACTTCAGCCGGGGGTCCACGTCCACGTCGGCGGAGACGCCGTTGCACATGTACCAGGCCTCGGGGAAGAGGTTGTACACGTCCGGGTAGAAGTTGGCGCCCTGCTTGATGGTGACGTTGATCCTCGGCGACCCGATGCGCCCCTTCTTGGTGATGATGTTGATCACGCCGTTGGACGCTTCCGTGCCGTAGAGGGTCGCCGCGGCCGGTCCCTTGATGATCTGGATGTCCTCGATCTCGTCGGGGTTGAAGTCCGAAATGCGGCTCGGTTGGCTGCTGCCTCGGAAGCCGGTGGAGCCGAAGGCCGAGTTGGCTTCTTGGCCGTTGACCCGCACGCCGTCCACGTACAGGAGCGGCTCCGCGCCCAGGGAGAGGCTTGCGACGCCCCGGATGCGGGTGGTGCCGCCCGTGCCGATCTCGCCGCTGCTGAGGGAGACGCGCACGCCGGGGACCGTGGCGCTGATCATCCGCTGCACGTCCATGGCGGGCGCCAGCTCCTCCAGCTTGGCCACGTCCACTTGGCCAAGGGAGTTGCCGATCGCCCGGGCCTGCTGCTCGCCGGCGACGCCCGTCACCACGATCTCGTCCAGGGAGATCGCCGTCTCCGTGAGCTCGACGGTGACGGCCTCGCCCGCCGTGGCAGCGGCCGTGGCTTCGCGGTAGCCGATCATCACCACCCGAAGCGTGACCGTCGCCGACGGCGCGTTCAGGATGAGGAAGCGGCCCCGGTTGTCGGTGAGGGCGCCCTGCTCCGTGCCCTCGATCACGACCTGGGCGCCGGAGAGGGGCTGCTGGGTGGCGCCGTCCACCACGGTTCCCGTGACCGGGTTCTGGGCCGAGATCGACGCAGGGAGCGTTGCCGCCGCTCCTGCCGCCACCGCCGCGAGAAGCGCCCGTCGGGCTCGGAAGCGGGCGACCCGCCTCGGTGCAGCGACATCGCCCCTTGGGTGCTGGGCGACTTCGGAAGCTGGCGTGCGTCTCATTGCGATCGATCTCCTGTCTGGGAAGTGGCGGGAACGATCCGTCCTGCCAGGACGGCCGCAACATTAGTAGGCGACACGAGCGGGGTGCGCAAGCAGGACGGTCTGCGACAAAGCAAGTCGGCATGCCGACGGCCGAAGCGCACTGCGACTGGACGGCCTTTGGGCGACGGCGTGAAGCGAGTAGGGGAAACGTCGTTTTTGGAGGCGGTCGTTTGGGAGGCGGAGTCCGTCGCCTACCCGCCCTTGGCAGCCATGAATCGACGGTTCATCTCGGCCTTGATCTCCTGACGCTCCGCCTTCGCCTCCGCCCTGATCTCGTTGCGGTCCTCCCTCGCCGCCCTCTCGATCCGCCAGCGATCCTCTCTCGCCGCCCTCTCGATCCGCTGGCGCTCCTCCCGCGCCTCTCTCGCGATCCGCCAGCGGTCTTCCCTCGCCGCCCTCTCGATCCGCCGGCGGTCCTCCTTCGCCTCTTCGAACCCACGGCTCACGATCTTGGCGAGAGCGGCCAACCCCTTCTCAATGAAAGCCCTCAGCCTCCAGGCTGCCCCTGCGACGGCAACCACGCCCATCAAGACGAAAGTGAACTCGCGCGTCCATTCCATCGGTCGATCCTCCTTGTCGGCGACTTGGGCTGGACGCTAACCACCCGTGGACCCAGAGAGAAGGGTCGCGGGCTCCCGGCGGAGGGACCTCGGCGGGAGGCTCCCGGCCGCCTTTCGCCCAGCCGGAACGGCCGTAGGTTCGGAGTGAGCCCACGAAGATCGAGACCCGCATCCCGGAGGTCCCACGTGAACCGTCGCGCCTTCCGCACCCCCGTCGCCCGCGCGGCGATCGACCAGGCGGCCGGCCGCGCCGTCTGGTCGATCGCAGCCGTCGCTCTCGCCGCTGCACTCGTCCACGCGCCGCGAGCGGCATCGCAGGAGGTCCAGGCCCAGTCCCGGGCGCAGCCCCAGGCCGCCGCCCAGCCGGCCAACTACGAACTCGCCGCCCGCTTCGCCCCCTACAAGATCCGGGAGATGGTGGGCTCCACCCGCGTCCAGCCCCGCTGGATCGAGGACACCGACCGGTTCTGGTACGAATGGGAGACTTCCGAAGGGAAGCGCTTCTTCCTCGTCGACCCGGCCCGAGGCGCCAAGACGGAGATCTTCGACAACGACCGGATCGCGGCCGAGCTGACGCGAATCACCAGAGACCCGTGGGACGGCAAGCACCTGCCCATCCGAGCCATTCGCTTCGTCGACGACAACGTTCTCCACTTCGACGTGACCTCTTCGCAGGACGAAGAAGTCGACGAGGACGACGAGATGAACGAAGAGGACCAGGAAGAGGACCAGGACGAAGAGCGCGGGAACCGAAGCCGGCCCCGCACCCGCAAGAAGGTGCACCACTTCGAGTACGACGTGACCGCGCGCGCGCTCCGGGAGCTGGAGGACTACGAAGCGCCCGACAACCACCCCGGCTGGGCCGGCGTCTCGCCCGACACGGCGTGGGTCGTCTTCAGCCGCGAGTTCAACTTGTGGATGATGAGCTACGAGGAGTACGAGAATATCCTCGAAGCCCGCCGAGGCAAGTCCGGCGACGAGGCCGACGAGGCGGAAGAGGAAGTCGAGGTGGAGGAAGTGCAGCTGACGACCGACGGCATCAAGGACTTCGCCTACGGCTTCCAGGGTCGGGGCGACAACGACGAGGAGACCGAGAAGGAGTTCGAGAAGCGGCAGAGGGCAGGCGCGACGTGGTCCCACGATTCCCGCTACTTCGCCCTGACTCGTCAGGACCGGCGGGAGGTCGCCGAGCTCTGGGTCGTGCACGCGGTGGGCGCCAAGCGTCCCCAGCTCGAGTCGTACAAGTACGACATGCCGGGCGAAGAGGACGTGACTCAGACCACTCTCTGGGTCTACGACGTGGAGTCGAGGGAGATCGCGCAGATCGACGACGAGCCGTGGAAGGACCAGCGCATGGGGATCTTCAACGACCCCGCAAGCGGCGGTCGGTTCTTCTTCTTCGGTCGGAGCGGCGGCGGCGGTTCCGACGAGCCTCGGATCACGAAGTGGCTGTCGGACCGATCCGACGAGCTGTACTTCTGGCGGCGCAGCCGAGATCAGCACCGGGTGGACGTGCTGCGAGCCGACCCGGCGACCGGCGACGTGGAGGTCGTCGTCGAGGAGCGGCTGAACACGTACGTCGAGCACCAGTCCCCCCGTCGGCTGGCGGGAGGCGACCTGATCTGGTGGTCGGAGCGCGACGGCTGGGCGCACCTCTACCGCTACGCGCCCGACGGAAGCGTGCGCGCCAGGCTCACCGAAGGACCGTGGCACGTGGACGCGGTCTTGGGGGTCGACGAGGAACGGGGGCACGTCCTCTTCCGGGCCAACGGCCGGGAGGCGGGAGAAGACCCCTACTACATGCACGCCTACAGGGTGGGGCTGGACGGCAGCGGGCTCGCCCTGCTGAACCCGGGCGACTTCGACCATCAAGTCGTCGCGTCCGAGTCGGCGCGCTACTTCGTGGACAACTACTCGCGGGTGAACACGACGCCGGCGTCGGCGCTCTTCGACGCGACCGGACGCAGGATCATGGACCTGGAGGTGGCCGACCTGTCGCGGCTCGAGGCGGCCGGGTACGTCTTTCCCGAGCCCTACGCGGTCAAGGCCGACGACGGCGTGACCGACCTGTACGGAGTGGTCTACAAGCCTTACGACTTCGATCCCTCGCGGAAGTACCCCATCGTCGCGTACGTCTACCCCGGGCCCCAGACCGAGTCGGTCTCCAAGTCGTTTTCGCTAAACCCCTACGAGCAGGGCTTGGCCCAGTTCGGATTCGTCGTGGTGACGGTGGGCAACCGGGGCGGCCACCCGGACCGCTCCAAGTGGTACCACAACTACGGCTACGGCAACCTTCGGGACTACGGTCTGGCGGACAAGAAGGCGGCGATCGAGCAGCTGGCGGACCGCCACGACTTCGTCGACATCGGTCGGGTGGGGATCTACGGCCACTCGGGAGGCGGCTTCATGTCCACGGCGGCGATGCTCGTCTACCCCGACTTCTTCAAGGTCGCCGTCTCGTCGTCGGGGAACCACGACAACGACGTGTACAACCTCAACTGGTCCGAGAAGCACGACGGGGTCAAGGAAGTGAAGGACTCGACGGGCGCGGTGACCGGCTTCGAGTACGACATCGACAAGAACTCGGAGCTGGCCGCGAACCTCAAGGGCCGGCTGCTGCTGACGACGGGCGACGTGGACAGCAACGTTCACCACGCCGGCACCTTTCGCATGGCCGAGGCGCTGATCCGAGCCAACAAGCGCTTCGACTTCTTCGTCTTTCCAGGCCAGCGCCACGGGTACGGCGCCATGAGCGACTACTGGTTCTGGCTGCGCGCCGAGTACTTCGTGAAGCACCTGCTGGGCGACGACACGTGGAGCGCCGACGTTCTGGAGCTGCAGGTGGAACGGCCGAAGGGCTGAGGATCAGGAGGAAGCCGGCCTACTGCCACGGCGCCAGCTCGAGCCTCGCGTCCAGCCGCGCCTTGCGGCCTTGGCCGTCTTCCTCCTTCACCGGTCGCCCTCGCCTGTCGTAGACCCGCACCCGAAGCTCCGCCGACTCCCGGTCCACGGTCAGGTGCGAGAAGTTGTCCTCCTGGGAGAAGTTCCAGGCCCGGTAGTCCATCGACACGGCGCGGCCCTGGGAGTCCTCGAAGCCGAAGGTGTCTTCCTGGCCCTCGGCCCGTGAGTCGTGCACGAAGTCCGAGGGCTCGCCGTCGGCGAAGGGGAACGGCCAGTAGAACGCCGACGAGGTCACGGAGAACGCCTTGATCCGCTCCGCCTCGGGCGTGCCCGTCAGGAAGAGCTCGGCCACGTTGCAGCAGTGGATGTCGCCCGAGAGGAAGACGACGTTCTGGATGCCGGCGTCCACCACCCGACGCAGGATCGCAGCCCGGGTGGCGGGAAACGCGGGCCAGCCGTCGCTCTCCTCCAGCGCCTCCGGCCAACTCTCGGCCATGGCCGTGCGGGCCGACATGGGGTTGGGCGCGAAGACGCCGGAGGTCACGACGAACTTGGGCACGTTCCCCCTTTCGCCCTGCTGCTCGTCCAGCCAGTCGAGGAGCCGCTTGAGCTGGCCGGGAGGCGCGCCGGGCAAGGTCGGGCGGCCCAGCAGGTTGTTCCGAGCCAGGTCGCCCTTGGGACCCTCGACGAAGCGCTGGGTGCGGGTGTCGAGAACGAAGAACGGGAAGCCGCCGCAGTCGAAGCGGTAGTAGAGCCGGCGTCCCCACGTCCGCGGCCCGTGGCTCCACTGATAGCTGAGGTAGGCGTCCACGGCGATGGTGAAGAGCTGGTACTTGGCCGAGCGGCGGAGCCTGTCCTGGGACCAGTTGTCCTCGATCTCGTGGTCGTCGAGGATCATGTAGGTGGGGAGCCGCTGCATGAGGCGGCGGACGTTGGGCGACGCGAAGGCGGTCAGGTAGCGGTCCCGAAACTCCCGGTAGGTGTCGGCCCGGCCGAAGGGAATGACCTTGTTGAAGAGGTCGGCGTAGATCTGGTCGCCCACCATGAGGACGAAGCGCGGCCGGTCCTCGGGGGCGTCGGCGGGAGCGAGGGCGTCGGCGTCGGAGGCAACGGCGTCGGAGGCGGCGCGGTCGACGCGGCAGGGCAGCCCTTCGGCCAGGCGGGCCATGGGGGCGAAGATGCGGTCCGAGTGGCGCACCTTCCACAGCAGGCCCGGGTAGCGGCACGAGCCCAGAAGGAAGCTGACGCGGCCGCACTCTCGGCCCTCGGCGGGGAACGTCCGCACGACGGCGCCGGCCTTGGCCGGGTCGAGTCGGGCCAGGTCTTCGCGCCACGCGCTGGAGTGCGGGAGCCTTCGCAGGAGCTCGTCGCTCTCGAACTCGTCGTCGTCGTCCAAGGCGTCGTCGAGGACCAGGCAGCCGACTCGGACCTCGTACTCGGCGTCGGGCTCCAGGGCGAGGTCCGTGTCCGCGCCCAAGTTGATGCTGCCGCTGCGGTCGAACTCCCGGCGGAGGCGGAAGTAGGCGGTGAAGACTGGGTCGAGGGGCTCGCCGTCCTTGGACAGCACGCCGACGACGCCCATGGTGCGACGGGCGGCGCCGGGATGGTCTCCGCCGTCGGTCTCCGGGTCCGCCCGCACCCAGACGCGGCTGGTGGTGTCGGTCGTGTGCCCGACGATGGGGCCGAGCCCGGGCAGGCGAAGTGCGGCCATGGGTTCTCCGTTCGGTGCTGGCCAAGTGCGCAGTCTGCGGTTCTGGAACGATAAGCGATCCAGTGCGGGCCGGCCGATTCTCGACCACTGCAAGCCGACCGATTTCTTGAAGCGGCGATCCACCTGTACTGCTGGGGCACGGCTCCCGAGTACCGCCGGGGCACGGCTCCCGAGACGGACCGTGTCCCTTGTCGAGACTGACCGCGCCCCTCGTCCGGGTCCGTCGAGGCGGCGAAGTCCATTGCGCCCCCGCCGATACGAACCGATTGTGTTTCGTTTCGCCACTCCGAAGCCGCCATGGGCCGACTCCCCGGCGCCGCCCAATCGCCTTGACGCTGGCGGACCCGCCTCTCCCCGTGCCTGCCGACCTCCACATCGATGAGTCGCTACGTCCTCGCCGCCCTCCTCTGCGCCCTGTCGGCGAACGCTCCCCTGGCCGCCGGCTCCGCCCAGACCGGCACCGACGTCGCCCGCGCATGTCGAGAGAGCCACGAAGCCGAGATCGTCGCCATCGACCTCTGCGCGGAGATGCTGACGATGGCGCCGCCGATCTCGTGAGTTCGTCGGAAGCCGGCAGTTCGTCGGAAGCCGGAGGCGGCTCCCGCAGCCCCTGCTGGCGCTTCCGGGTCATGTCGCCGTCCGAAATCAACGAAAACCCCGTCCAGGGAGAGTTCTTCAGCGCCAACTTGCCCAAGCGCTTCGTCAGGGAGTCGATCCAGAACTCCTTGGACGCCGGGACCGGCGGGTCCGCTCCGGTGCGGGTCCGCTTTGCGATCAGCGGCGCCGACGGCTCGCTGGCGCCAACGCGGGCGGCGCGCTACCTGATCGGCCTTCGGCCGCACTTCGGCGCAGTGGTGGACGCCGCCGGCGCCCCGCGCAAGAACAAGCGGGAGCTGGAAGACCGAAAGGCCCTCTTCGACTGCCCCATGCCCTTCCTCGTCGTGGAGGACTTCGGCACGACGGGCCTTCGAGGCGACGTGCGCGCCAACGAACCGCAGGCCAAGGGCAACGACTTCTGGGGCTTGTTCCGAAGCGTCGGCATCTCGCCGAAGGAGCAGCACGCGGGCGGCTCGTGGGGTCTGGGCAAGTGGGTGTTTCCGGACGCCTCCAAGCTCAACGCGTTCATCGGCATCACTCGCCGGCAGGACGAGGACCAGCTGCTCCTCATGGGCCAGGCGATGCTGAAGCTGCACAAGCTGAACGGCAGGAAGTACTCGCACTACGGCTACTTCGCCGCGGCCTCGGACCAGCCCGACGAGGCGTGGCTTCCCATGCCGGTCGATTACACGGGCAGCCATGCCGCGTTCGTGCAGCAAGCGCTGGCCGACTTCGGCTTGAAGGACCGGGACCAAGCGGGAACGTCGGTGGTGGTGCCGCACCCGGAAGACGAGCTGACGGACCCGGACCGCCTCGCCTGGGCCGTGATCTCCCAGTACTTCTGGCCTGTGGTGGCGGGCGACTTGGTGGTCGAGATCGTGGCGGCGGGCGCGCGGACTCGGACGATCGACGCCGAGACGATCGGCCGGGAAGTCCACCGCTGCGGCGCCGCTTCCGCCGACTCGGGCGAAGAAGCCGCCGGACCGATGGCCAGGGCGATCGAGCTCGCCGCATGGGGCGCGGCCGCCCCGAAGGCCGGCGACGTGGAAGCTGTGGCCGCCCGCAAGAAGCCGGCGGTGCCGCCCGGCGAGGTGCACGACGTTCGCAAGCGCTACGAACGGGGAGAGCGCTTGGCCTTCAGCGTCAGGACCAAGGTCCGCGGGCTGCTGTCGCACTTCCGCGTCTTCCTGGAGAAGGACGACTCCCTCTCAAAGGGACACGACTACTACGTGCGCGGCCATCTGCACGTGCCGGGAATGGACTTCCTGCACAACTTCCAGGCCCGGGCCCTGACTCTGGTCGACAACCGATCCCTGCTGGGCCACCTATTGCGGGACTCGGAGGGCCCTGCCCACGACAAGTGGAACGCATACGCCCGCCGTCTCAAGGACAAGGGGTGGCCGGCCGCGGCCGAGCGGGTCCGGGAAGCCCAGCGCGCGGCGGAGCGCATCCTCCTGCAGCTTGCCGCCAAGCCCGAGGAGAAGCAGCGCGACGCGCTGGCGGACTTGTTTCCGTCGAAGATCACGGGGCGCGGGGGAAGGACCAGCGGCGGCAAGGCCCTCGGCGACGGGGACCGGTTGGATGGCGCCCAGGCGAAGCCCGTTCCCCGCGTCCGACGCGTTCAAGGCGGCATCGCGTTGACGACGGAAGCGACCGACGGCTTGGCGGGCACGACGTGGACGGTCCGGGTCGCGTACGACGTGGCCCGGGGCACTGCCCGCACTGCGTTCTCGCGCTTTGCGAGCGGCGTCAAGTCCGGTGCTCCCGACTTCTCGTTGCGCGAAGACCGCTTGTCCGTGGAGCGCGCGGGCTGCACGGTCGAGGTGGTGACCGACAACGAGCTGCGCGTGGTCGTCACGAAGCCGGCGATCTCGTTGGCAGTGAAGGGCTTCGACGATCGGGACCTGCTGGTGGAGGTCTCGCAGGTCGAAGAGCCGACCGAGGAAGGCGGCGAGGCGTGATCCGACACTTCAACAGCACGGGCCGCCGGCCGATCCAGCGTTCCCACGCCGTCGTGGCGCTTCGGCGGCTGAAGCCCGACGGTTCGCCGGAAGAGTCCGACTACTGCTTCGACTTGAAGCTGGACCTCTCGAGCTACCGCTTTCCTTCCGACGCGCGCGTCCGAGTGGAAGCTTGGCGCGGCAACGCCTTCCAGCGCTGGGAGTGGGGCACCGTCGGGCGTCCTGTTGCCCCTTCCGAAGCGGACCGGGTTCTTCGCGACGTGCCCGAGACGTGCCGATTCCGGGTCGCCGTCGTGCGGGCGGGCGACTCCGGGCTGCTGCTGGGCTTGGCGGACAAGGTGTCGCCCCGGCGGCCCGTGGAGTCGATTCTGCCGCTGGTGCTCAAGGACATGGGAAGCGAAATCTGGAGATTGGAGTTCGGCGAAGGCGACGACCTGGTCGAGCTGTGGATCAACAATAGCGTCGCGGGGATGAGCGACGTGGTGCGCAACGACTCGACCTTTCGCGCGCTTGTGATGCCCCAGGTCCTGCGCTCGGTCCTGGAGCGCGGTCTGCTGGTGAGGAGGGAGCGACCGGACGACATGGAAGGTCCGTGGAGACCCTGGTTCGACTTGGCGGAGGACGTTCTGCCGGACCAGTCGCCGCCCGTGCTGGAGCACGACGCCCAAGACGACGAGATCGCCCGTGCCGACAGGTGGATTGACCAGGTCGTGGCGGCGTTCGCAAAGAAGCGCGTCAAGGCCGTGGAGCTGTACGGAAGGCGGAAGCGATGACGGCGGCGCAGCCTGCCGAGGCGAATGCTCCGAAGCTGGGCGCCGTGGTGGCCCGGGAGCTGACCGCAAGCGGCATCGCCCGAGCATTGCGCTTTCTTGCGGACGTGCGCGCCGACCCGGCGGGGCCGCCAGCGCCGCCTCGCGATCTTCTCTTCCACAACCGCTACAGCCGCCCCTTCGCCAACGCCCCGACCCTGGAGCCCCGCGCGTTCGCAACCCGGCGGGAGGTGGGCGAGTACCTGTCGCCCAGGCTGGCCCCGATCAAGCGACAGATCATGGACCGCGCGTCGTTCTGGTCGTGGCTGGGCATCTTTTACTTCGAGGGCACGGTGCGGGTGGTGGACGGCGCGGCTCGGCTGTCGGCCGGCGACGAAACGGTTGTGATTGATCCTGGGGACTCCTTGGCAACGAGGAGTATCCACAGCCACTACTTGAGGTCGGCTTGGCGCGTGTTCGAGGCGTACGGCGAAGACGCGGCCTTCCTGCTGAACCAAGCGCCTGGCTCTCGAAGCAACATCGCCGACCGCATCCTCAGGTCCCAGCGAGTCTTCAACTCAACAGGACTGGTCTCGCTCATTCTCCGCCTGTACACGCATCAGGGACGCCAGAAACAGGGCTTCATGCGCCGAGCCGGTGGACTTGTTCACCTGATTCGCGTCCTCGACCAGCTCGAGCGCACCCACGACGTCTACCACATGTCCCCCGACGCGCTGATCCGCATCCTGCCGCCCGAGTTCGACCCATGGATCGAGGCCGAACAGACGGTCAAATAGCTGGTCACAGTAGCACTGTTGACATGCGGAACGCGTAATGTTATCAATCATTATCCGTCGTCGAAGAAGCTGCCAAATAAGGAGTCACAGATGGACTGGCGCCGCTTTCGGTTCGAGTACCGCATCGGACTTTCCCCACGGAAGCTCGCCGCGCTGCTGGTGCGGATCGACGGGTACCGGGAAGCCGCTCGCAACCTCGTCCTTCCCCCCGATTGGAAGACCAAGCTCGATCGGCTCAACCGGATTCGGGCGATCCGCGGCACTACTGGACTGGAGGGCAACCCTCTCTCCGAGGAGCAGGTGGCCGAGGTTCTGGACGACGAGACCGGGGCGGCAGCGCGCACGAGGGACGGCCGGCAGGCTCGCAACGCCGAAGCCGCCCAGAAGTGGGTCAGGAGGCGGTTCGGCAGCGACGGGCCACCGCTGACCACGGGCGACATCCTCCGCATGCATCAGCTCGTGACGGTCGGCTCCGACGAGGCGGACAACGTGCCGGGTCGGCTTCGGAGCCACAACGTCAAGGTCGGAACCGACGCGCTGGGGGGCGTCCACCGGGGCGCCCCTCATCCGTGGGTCGAGCGGCTGACGGCCGAGTTCGTCGCCTTCGTCAACTCCCGCAGGGTGCGCAACGAGCATCCTGTCGTGCGCGCCCTCCTCGCCCACTTCTTTCTTGCGACGATCCACCCGTTCGGCGACGGGAACGGCCGGGTCTCCCGCTTGGTGGAGGCCGCCGTGCTCTACGAGGGCGGCTACAACGTCCACGGCTTCTATGGTCTCTCCAACTTCTTCTACGTCCACGGGGACAAGTACAAGCTGCTTCTGCAGAAGTGCCGCCGATTCGTGCCTTTCGAAGTAGCGCCGTTCGTGGAGTTCGGGTTGGAAGGCTTCGCCAGCGAACTTGGCGGCATCAACAACTTCATCCGGACGAAGCTGAACCGCCTGGTCTATCGCGACATGATGTCGAGGGCGCTCGGCGTCAGGGTCAGCAAGCGCCGTCGGCTTCTCAACGAGCGAGAGTACAACCTGCTTCGCTTCCTGCTTGAAGAAACCGAGCCGAACGATCCCTTCGCCGCCGAGCCGTCCCGCCGAGTCTCGCTTGCGGAGCTCGTCGATTCGCCCTTCGTGCGGCAGGTCTACCGTGACGTGACCCGCCGCACGTTCCGGCGAGAGCTGATGCGCCTTGCCGAGCACGGCTTCATCCGCTTCGAGCGCGACGCGGAGAGCGGCGACCACGCCGTGAAGGTGGAGTTCAGCGCGATCGGTCGCTACTGACCGGAGAGGCGCGCGATCCAAGGAACCATGTTGCAGAGCAACAAGCCGTTGTTCGTGTCCGTCGGCGGGCTGGTGGTTTCGCCACTGATACTGGCGTGCGCCGACGGCCACGCATCTTGGTGCTACTCGCCGCTCCGGCCGCAACATTTCTTGTACTTTCGGCCGCTGCCGCAGGGACATCGCTTGTTGCGCGGCGTTCTAGTTCGCAGGACGATAGGAGCGACTTCGACACGGTATCGGGCCTCGGTCCGCTCACCGCTGCTACGAGCCGCTTCCCGACACTCCAAGCCCAGCGCTGCATAGTCGGCTGCGGCGCGGCGAAAGTGCTTGCGGGCGTCGGCGGCGCCCTCTTCCAACGACACGCCGATTTCCGACGAAAGCTTCTTGGCCACGCCAGGCGCAGCGAAGAAGCCAAGGATCCACAACAACAGGCCCATGCCGTCAAGCTTGTCGTCATGCTCGTCCCAGTCTTTCTCCAACCAATAGTACCCTTGCGCAAAACCTTGACTCCATTGGGCGACAGGAGCGTCCGAGTCGAGGTTGTCGATCGTATCCTCGCGGAAGACAATGTCCTTGGGCAACCGACCATTGCCTCGCATCACGTCTTCCACGATGTCGTTGTACAGTGACATAAGCGCTCTGGTGATCCGCTCGGCTTCCCGCTTCGTCGCGAAGACGGGCAACTCGCCTCCGAATACCTGGGGCAACCATTCGGCCGGCAACACAAGCTCCGGCGCCGCCACGACCGAGAAGAGGAATCCCTCGATCTTTGCGAACGAGTAAACGCCAAGTTCCTGAACGTCCGGGCGCGAGAGGTACTCCGTCAGCACGCGACGCTGTCCTGCCGTCATGGACTTGGCGAGGTTCTCTTGCCAGCGTGGTCTTCTCATCCTCAAGTCCGCCAGTACATCCAGCGCCTCAGCCTCGTTCCGCCGTAAACAACTCGGGGTCGATTCCCGGGACGATCTTCAGCGCGTTTTCGTAGTATATCTTTCGCAGGACCTGGTCGGGCAGGCCCAAGCCGTACATCTGCCAGAAGGCGTGGTAGCGGCGGTAGTAGTCGAAGTAGTCGTCCGTGGTCTCGAAGACGCGGAAGTAGGTGTGGAACTCTTCCTTGTTGTACGAGTCCTTCCCCATGAGCGCTCGGTCCTGGTATCGGATCAGCCACTCGCGGGCAAAGCGGGGCTGCCGTCCGAGCTCGTACAGCACGGCGCCCAGGCCGACGTACATGTTGGGGATTTCGTCGAGCAACCGTCCAAGGCGGCCCAGGTCGTGGCCCAGCCAGCTCAGGTGGGCCGATATGAAGTTGGTGCCTGGATGGGCGCGGAAGAGGCTGTGCTGCTCTCCGATGATCTGCTCGAAGGGCGGGTAGTCGTCAGGCCGACGGATGCGCCGAGGGCGCAGCTTGAGTTCCAGCCAGCGCTCGTTGAAGCGGTCGTGGGGCTGCCAGAACTCGGCCGGGTCCGCCGAGTGGATGAGGACGGGCAGACCCAGCTCGCCGGCCTTGTCCCAGAGAGGCGCCAGCCGGGGGTCGTCCACGGGGATGCGCTTGCCGTCCACGTCCCGGTGGTCCATTCCCAGGCCCTTGAAGATCTTCAGTCCGACGGCGCCGTTGCGGGCATCCTCCGCCAGCTGGGCGGCGGCTCGTTCGCCCCACCCGGGCTCTCCCACGCCCCGGAAGCTCGTGTTGGCGAAGAAGACGAAGCGCCCGGGGTGACGGCCCGCCATCGCTTCCAATCCCTGCACCAGCGCCGCGCCGCTTCGTCCGGAGAGGTTCACCATCACGGCCATGTTGAGTTCGTCCATCTCGCCCACCAGCCGGTCCACGTCCTCGCTGGACATCGACGCGGCTCGCTGATGGCCGTGGACGTCGACGAACGGGAAGCGCGCCCGGGTCACCGGTTCGCCCGGCACGACCAGCGTGTTGCGCGGCTGGTACTCCTCGACCGTGACCTCCTGGGCGAGAAGGGCGCCCGGGGCCCACGCGAACGTTCCGGCGGTCGAGCCGCCGACCAAGCCGAGAAGCAGCAGGCCGAGCTGCCCGACCGCCTTGTGCATGGTGCTGATGCGCATGAAGCGTCGCTCCGTCATTTCCTGTGGATCGTCATCAGAAGGTAGCGCTTCAGGCGCGAGAAGCGCTTCGGGCTCAGGGCGTCCATGCTGCGCAGGAGCCGGCACCGGGTCCGGTTCGCGACCGGTTCCAGAACGTAGTGGGCGGCCGGCCGCTTCGCCCGCAGCTTCTCCGTCGCAAAGTCGAAGACGGGAAGGCCGATCCGCTCCGCCAGCAGGCGCGCGAAGGCGAGCGTCGGCAGGACGTGCGGCGTCATGTCCTCCTCGCGGGCGATGCAATAGCCGGCTCGGTCGGCCCGCTCCCGAAAGGCGGCCAGCGACCAGCCGGAGCGGTCGCTCCCGGCAAGATCGGCCTTGGCCGGCTCGCTCCGGAGAGCGTTGTTCCCGGCCCGTCCCCCGCCGGGCCGGCCGCTCCCGCCGTCCAAGCTCTCGTCGCCCGAGACTGCACCGGCGCCCGTCGGCGCCCGAAAGTAGTCGGCCACGATCCACCGTCCCCCTGGGGCCAGCGCCCGGTCCACCACGCCGAACACCCGCTCCGGGTCCATGTACTGGATCGACTCCGCGTGAAGAATGGTCCCGAAGCGGCCCTCGTGCTCTTCCACCGCCAGGTCTTCGAACCGGCAGCGCATCACGGGAACGTCGGGGTAGGCCCGGCGGATGTGCTCGACCTGGTGGCGGTCCGGCGTCAGCCCGATCGCCTCGTGCCCCGCCGCCTTGAGCACGGCCAGCATTCCGCCCATTCCCGAGCCGGCGTCCAGGACCGGCGACCCGGGCTTCGGCGGACCAATCGCCTCCACGACCTTGCGCGCATAGCGAAGCTGCGCCCGGTAGAGGGCGTCGAAGCTGATCGCCTCCGGCGGCGTTGTCGGATCGTCGAAGTAGCCGTAGTGAAGGAAGTCGCCGGGCAACATCCGGCTGTAGAGCAGCAGCTGCGCGTTCCCCTCGACCGTCGGCGTTCGCGCATGGTTGCGGCGCAACTTGATCCGGCGCAGGGCGTGGGCGGGCAACAGAGCGCGTCCCAACAGCTGCCTGGCGACCCACGACGCCGAGAGCTTTGCCGAGTCGGCGGACGCGCTCCCGTCGCCCGACGAGTGTTCGCCTCCGCCGCCCGTCACGCCTCGGCGATCCAGCCGCAGCACTTCTTGTACTTGCGGCCGCTGTCGCATGGACAAGGTTCGTTGCGGCCGATTGCGGCCGTCCGGGGGGCAGGCTTGAAGGGGTTTGCCGGGTACTGGCTGGCCGCCAGCTGGATCGGATCCCGCGCGGCGTCTCGGCACTGTGCGCCCAGAGCGGCGTAGCGGGCGGCGGCGAACCGAAAGACCGTGCAGGCCTTTTCGGCGGATTCCTCGATCGGCGCGCCGAACTCCCTCTGGAACTCCTTGGCCAAGTCCGGCGTGGAGAAGAAGCAAAGGGTCCACACCACGAAGGCCAGCTCGTCGGAGCCGATCCCGTGCTCTTGCCAATCCTCCTCCAGCCAATAGTGTCCCTGGATGAATCCCCGGCTCCACTGGGCCACGGGGGCGTCGTCGTCCAAGTTGTCGACGGGATCGTCCGTGAAGACGATGTCGTCGGGCAACATGCCGTCGCGTTGCGTCACGTCGCCGGCGATCTTGTTGTAGAGCGACATGACGGCCCCGGTGACCATTCTTGCCTCCACCGCCGTCGCGAAGGCCGGCACGGCGCCTCCGAAGACCATGGGCAGCCACTCGGAGGGCGGCACGAGGTTGGGCGACGCGGCAACGGAGAAGAGGAAGCCTTCCAGTTCGTTGAACGTGTACGCCTGAAGGCCCTGAACGTCGGGGCGCGAAAGGTACTCGATCAGCTCGGTGCGGCGGGCAGAGGTGAACGGTCGTGCGACGGCGCGCACCAGCTTCATCTCGCCCATCGGCTACCCGCGATTGAAGACGAAGTAGTCGTGCAGCGCGCGGGCGATCTGCGCCACGACGCGCTCCCGCTCCTCCACGGTGCGCTCCGACTCCTTGACGTACACTACGGCGACGACGTGGCCGGCGCCGTCGGGCAGGTCGACGATGCCCACGTCGTTGGTGGTCTGGCCGATCGTGCCCGTCTTGTGGGCGACTTGCGTGCCCGGCGGCAGCGCCCCCTTCAGCCTCGCTTCGCCCGTCCTGCACCGGTACATGATGTCCAGCAGCAGCGCCGAGCTTTCCTCCGACAGCAGCTCTCGATTCCAGATCATCCGCAGCAGGTCCGACATCGCCGCAGGCGTGGAAGTGTCGCGGGGGTCCGCGTTGAAGACGGCGTTGAGGGCCGCCGTGGCGGCGTCGTCGCGCTCCGCTTCGAGCAGCGTGCGGTACTCGGCGGGAGCGATGGGATCGGCTTCGCTCACGTCCGCCCGACCCAGCCAGTTGGCGATCAGCGCCCAAGTGGGCCGGTCCACGCGAATGCCGTCCAGCCCGGCGGCGCGCATCCTGGCCGTGACGGCGGCGGACCCGCCGGCCTCCCGCATGAGGATGTCGGTGGCGATGTTGTCGCTGATCTGCAGCATGAGCTCCAGGAGGTTGTGGACGGAGACGTGGAGGCCCGGGTCGTCCAGCAGGTCGCTGATGGCGCTGGAGGTCAGGAACACGTCGCTTTGCCGCACCTCCACCAGCTGGGACAGGGAAAGCTCGCCGCGATCCGCCATCGACAAGATCTGCACGGCGATCGGAACCTTGTACGTGCTGGCCATGGGGAAGGGCTCGTCGCCGTTCAGCACGACCCCGCGTCCCGTCTCCAAGTGGTACGCGGCCACGCCCACGACGCCCTCCGCCGCCTCGGCGAGCCGCTCCACCTCGGCGGCCAAGTGGACCAGGTTCGGGTCCTCTCCGAAGGTGCGGGCGTTCTGGGCGGCGGCGCCCGACGGGCCGGCGGCCGCGAGACCCGCGACTGCCCAGGCAAGGGCGACGAGGCTCGGCGCCGGGCCGGGCCGGACTATGGACGTGGGACTGGCGTTCGACATGGAAACGTTCCTCGACAAGGGATGCCTCGCATCGGCCCGAGAGAGGGCGGAGTCGGAGACTCGCCCTGGGCTTTGAATTGGATCAGAACTAGTCTGGCTAGCGACTAGTGTCTGCCAGAAAATAGAGGGTCTGGCGCGATCTGGCGAGTCGCAGGCGCGCGGACAGTGTCGTACCAATTTAGAAATGTCCGGTCTTACCAAGATAGAAATGTCCTCTTTCGGGCGATGTTCGGCGGGAGTCGAACTCGTGCCCGGGAGAGGAGCGAATGGAGTTGAGCTTGAAGGAGCGGGACCGGATCTCGGTGTTGAGGCAGGTGAGCGAAGGCGTGCTGGCGGCGGCCGACGGCGCGGCGCGCTTCGGGGTGACGGAGCGTCACTTCCGGCGCGTGCGCCGCCGGTTCGAGGCGGCGGGCGACGAGGTGGTCGTGCACGGGCTCCGGGGTCGGAGGTCGAACCGGTCGCTGCCGTCGGAGACGCGGGAGCAGGTGCTGGTCATGGCCAGGGACCCCGACTACGCCGACTTCGGCGCCACGTTTCTGGCGGAGCACGTCGAGCGGGAGCTGGGCGTGCGCGTCAGCGCGGAGACGCTGCGGGCATGGCGGAAGGGCGCGGGCTTGTGGCAGCGCAAGCGCAAGCGGGCGAAGCACCGGCGCCGACGGCCGCGTCGCGCCGCGCGGGGCGAGCTGCTCCAGTGGGACAGCTCGGTTCACGCCTGGCTTGAAGACCGGGGGCCGCCCGACCTCGTGCTGATCGCGCTGCACGACGACGCGACGAGCGGGTTCATGCACGGTCGCTTCGTCGAGCGCGACACGGGCGCCGCGAATCGGCGAGCGATCGTCGAGTGCCTCGAACGCCACGGACGGCCGAGGGCGGTATACGTGGACCACGCGGGCCACTTCGGGCAGCGCCTCGGCCCGGAGGGCAAGCGGACCCGGACGATCATCGGCACGGCGCTGGAGAAGCTGGGCGTCGAGGTGATCCTGGCGAACTCGCCGCAGGCGAAGGGCCGGGTCGAGCGGACGTTCGGCACGGCGCAGGACCGGCTGGTCAAAGAGATGCGCTTGGCGCGAGTCACCACGCTCGATGCGGCGAACCGCTACTTGGAGGAGCGGTGGGTTCCGTTCTGGAACGAACGCTTCACGGTGGCGCCGGCCGATCCCCTCGACGCCCATCGCCCGCTGCCTCAGGACATCGATCTGGAAGCCCTCTTCGCCGAGACGGACACGCGGGTCGTGGCCCGCGACTTCACCGTGCGCTTCGAGAACCGCTTCTGGCAGGTCACGGCCCGCGACGCCGAGGCGGCCGGCGTCGCGCCGGGCTCCCCCGTCGTCGTCGAACGGCGCCTCTCGGGCGAGCTGCGCTTCCGGCATCGCGGCTGCTACCTGACGCCCAAGGCCTTGGGGGCGGTCCGGTCGGCGACGCCCAAGCCGGCGCCCGCGCCCGCGACGGCCAAGCCCAGGCCCAAGCCGCCGAAGCCGGGAAGGGATCACCCGTGGCGCAAGCACTTCAGCGCCAGCGTGGCCCAGGCCGTGGCCAAGCGGGAACACCGCGCCGCCCACTCCAACGGGACCGGTCCCGAGCGGTGCAGGACCTCGTCCTGAGCCCGCAGGCGGGGACGGCGGCTCGCACCCCCCTTCCCGCAAAGGTCGGACGCGACCGCAGTGTCGGCATCCGTGCCTCCGAGGCTTGCCGGCGCTGCGCAGGTCGCTCGGCGCACCACGACCGTCCGAGCTGGCAGGCTCAGTGCGAACTGCGAGCCATCGGGGCAGCAGTGTCCGGACCCGTCCGCGTTGGCGTCCACCCGGCCAGAGCTTGGCCACGGCGACGACCTCGACTCGCCCGGCCGCCACTGGCCTTGAAGCGCCCGGAACAGGGCGCCCGGCGCCGTCCAGCCCAGGCTTGCTGGATCCGCGTGTCCTGCGCCCGACACCTGGCCCCCGGCCTCAGGAAGAACCCACCGTCCACACCATCAGGGGGGACATTTCTACTTTGGCCAACTACCGGACATTTCTACTTTGGCTTGACACGCAGGCGCGCGGACAGCGAAGAGCCAACCTTGTGCAACCATGGTGCACGGTCGCCGCACCGCCAGTCAGCCCCCGGAGATTCCACACGTCGCGAGTGCAGTTCACGCCCCACAACAAGGCGTTATTGAAGCCGGGGGCGCCCAGGTGCTGGATCGACCTCGTTTAGGCCGAGTCAAGAAAGGCGGCGCCCCGAGCCGACGGTCGCTCAGGCGCCGACAAGACCCCAACCCCGTCCGGAGACTCCAGAGCCTTCTTGATCGCCCCGGAAGAACAGGTCGATGTCTTCCGTTGTCATCTCTGGAAGGCGACCTTCGACATCCCACCCTTCCTGCTTCCACAGCTTCCGCTCCCGCTCCTGTATGTGCGGCGGCAGCACCTCGATCGCTCCCTCGAAGAAGCGACCCTCCTTCAGCGCCCGCTCCCACCGCTCCTGTATGTGCGGCAGCGCCTTGATCGCCGCCTTGGCCACCCCAGGCGGCAACGGCTGCATGCCGCTGGGCTCCACTTCCGGCGTGGTCGAGTCGCACGCCGACAAGGCGGCGACGATCCCGAAGAGCTTCCACTGCTTGGACATGCGACACCTCCTCATGGAGAGAACCTGCAGCACGGGTGATTCCTCCCCGGCTTGGCGAGCCGCTCGCCCGGCCCGTCAGGCTGGTTAGATTAACCTCGCAATGAACCACGTACAGACTCGCGCTCCGACGGCCCTCGCCGTGCTGGCCGTCGCGACCCTTTTCTCGGCTTGCGGAGGCGGTTCCGGCGACCCTGCGCTCCCCGTTCCCGATCCCCCGCCCGACCCTCCCGGCCCGTGCACCATCGCCGCCCGCTGCGGGGCGCGCATCGCACTGGCCTCCGGCGCCTTCCTCCCCCACTACGCCACGTACCCGCTCGACCGGGGCGCCGCCGGCAGCCCGACCCCCGTCGTCCGCGCCGTCGTGGTCGTGCACGGGAACCTCCGCAACGCCCACGCCTACTTCGAGCGGGTGGTGACGGCCGCCGAGCAGGCAGGCCGCCTCGCCGAGACGTTGATCGTCGCCCCCCGCTTCCAGACCAGCGACGACGCCCCCCGGCCCGACGAGCCGTACTGGACCAGCCCCGGCTGGAAGCGCGGTCACCCATCCGCCGGCGGCGCTGCCCCGCCGATCAGCTCGTACCAAGCTCTCGACACCCTCGTCGCTCGGCTCGCCAACCGCACCCTCTTCCCCGACTTGGCCAAGGTCGTGGTCACGGGCCACTCGGCAGGCGGCCAAGTCGCCCACCGCTACGCCGCCGGCAGCCCGGCAGAGGACCGGCACGACCGCCTCGCCTTCCGACACGTGGTCGCCAACCCCTCGACCTACCTGTACCCGACGCCCGTCCGGGAGTGGGCGGGGGAGCACGTCGTGCCCGACGCCCTCGCTTGCCCGGAGTACGACGAATGGCACTACGGCCTCCAGGCCCTGAACCCGTACATGACCCTCCAGACCGCCGACAGCGCCCTCGCCCGACTGCTGCGCCGCGACGCCGTCGTCCTCGTCGGCGACCAGGACACGGGCTCCGCGTCCCTCGACCAGTCGTGCGGCGCCAACTACCAAGGGCCGAACCGCTACCAGCGAGGGCTGGCTCTGGTCCGCACCCTCGCCCATGTCTTCCCGGGGAGTCACCGCCACCGCGCCGTCGTCGTGCCCGGCGTGGGCCATTCGAGCACTGGGATGTACCAGTCGTCGCAGGGCCGGGACGCGCTCTTCGGGTGGTGACGGCGCCGGCGAGAGTGAGCCGACTGGGGATCGAACCCAGGACCTACGGATTAAAAGTCCGTTGCTCTACCAACTGAGCTATCGGCTCGCCCAAAGCTAACCGAACGGAGGGCCGTGTCCACGGCGCTCTGGCCCGTCGTCGCCGCCCCCGCCGGCCCGCTGGATCGGGAACTCGCAGCAGAGGCCGGTGGCAAGCTGTTGCGGCTCGTCCCGACCGCTTACGTTCTCTCGGTTGACGACGCGCCCGGCGGAGACGGCCCCAACAAGGCAGCGCTGCGACCCCATGACGGAGACGAAGCGGCGGCTCGACGCGACGGCCCCCGAGGCCCGTTCCGGGCTGCCCCCGTTCGAGAAGCGGACGCTCCCCGCCCCACCCAGGCCCAAGGGGCTGGCCTGGATCGGAGTGGTAGGACCGGGCGTCATCGTCCTGGGCGCCTCGGTGGGGAGCGGCGAGTACCTCCTGGGACCCGCCGCCTTCGTGCAGTACGGGCTCGTGCTGCTTTGGGTGACCCTGGCGGCCGCCTTCCTCCAGACGGTCTTCAACACCGAGCTGATGCGGTGGACGATCGCCACGGGCGAACCGGCCATCACGGGCTTCATGCGCACTCGGCCCTGGTCTTCTCTTTGGGCGATCTTCTACGCGTTGCTGTACTTCCTGCAGGTGGGCTGGCCGGGATGGGCCGGCACGGCGGCGGGCGCGCTCTTCTTTCTGGTCTTCCGCGACTTGGCCGGCCCGGAGCATGCGGACCTGGTCTACTTGTTCGGCGTGGGCACGTTCGCCTTGTGCGTCGCAATCCTGTTGTTCGGCAAGCGCATCGAGCGCACGCTGGAGCTCCTCAACTGGGTGCTCGTCTCGGTCGTCATCGCCGGGTTCTTGATCCTCGGGCTGATCTTCGTCCCGCTGGGCACCTGGGCCGACGCCGCCGCCGGCCTTGCTGGCTTCGACCGCAGGATCAGCGCCTTCCGCTTCTTGCCCGAGGGCGCGGACTACTTCCTGCTGGGCGCCTTCGCGGCCTACTCGGGCGCTGGCGGGGTGATCAACCTGACTCTCTCCAACTGGGCCAGGGACAAGGGCTACGGAATGGCCAAGGCGGCCGGCTACATCCCGTCGGCCCTGAGCGGGAAGAAGGTGACGCTGGCGTCGTCCGGCTACACCTTCGACGCAGGCACGCCCCAGGCCCAGGAGCGATGGCGCGGCTGGTGGCGGATCGTCCGCGCCGACCAGTGGGGCGTCTACTTCGTGGGCGCCGTGCTGGGAATGGTGCTCCCCGCCGTTCTCTACGTGACTTACCTCGAGAGCGGAGCCGACATCCGCGACCTGTCGATCGCCGCCGCCCTGGCCAACGCGATGGCCACTCGAGAAGGGGCGATCTTCGGAGGCGCGATCGCCCTGATGGGCGTATGGGTGCTCTTCAAGACCCAGCTGGACATCGTGGAGGGGATGACCAGGGCCGTCACCGACATCCTCTGGACCGGCTCGCGTCGCGTTCGCCGGGTCCGAGGCGGCGACGCTCGACGCGTCTACTACGCCGTCCTGATCGGGCTCGCCCTGTGGGGCGTGGTCGCGATGAAGATCGCCCAGCCCATCTTCTTGCTCCAATTGGGCGCGAACATGGCTGGAATCGTGTTCGTGGTCGCGTCGCTCCACTTGCTGTACATCAACACGCGCTTCCTGCCCAAGGAAGTGCGTCCGCCGCTTTGGCGTCGCGTGGCGCTCGTGGCCATGGCCGTGTTCTACGGCGCCTTTGTTGCGATGTGGCTTGGCAGCATGTTGTGATCCGCCCAACGAAGCACCGACTCGTTCCCCCAAACCTGCAAGGAGGCGCCGTGAGCTCCGACTTCCCGAAGCGCCCAGGGCCCTCGACGAGCCCTGCGCGCCCCATCAGCAAGCGCGACTTTCTCAAGACCGCCGGAGCGGGCGCGGCGGCCGCCGCCCTCGGAGCCTGCGGGAACGGCAACCCCATCCGCTGGAAGCTCCAGACCTACGCCGGCGCGCCGCTGGCCGAGCACGTCGTCAGGCCGATGATCGAGTCGTTCAACGCCGTCGCCAACGGCGAGATGGTGATCGAGCTGTACACGGCCGACGAGCTCGTGCCCACCGCCGAGCTGCTCCCTGCGATGCAGGAGGGCGTGCTGGACGCCGTGCAGAGCGACGACGACTCCATGCAGTCGCCTGCCGACGTGTCGATCTTCGGCGGCTACTTCCCCTTCGCGACCCGGTACAGCCTCGACGTGCCCGTGCTCTTCAACCAGTACGGGCTGCGGCGAATCTGGGAGGAATCGTACAGCTTGGTCGAGAACGTGACGTGGCTGAGCGCCGGCGCCTGGGACCCGTGCCACTTCAACACCGTCGAGCCGATCCGACGGTTGGCGGACCTGGACGGACTGCGGGTCTTCACCACGCCTACGGCGGGCGAGTTCCTGACGCGCTTCGGCGTCGTGCCAGTCACTCTCCCGTGGGACGACGTGGCGGAGGCGGTGAGCAGGGGCGACCTGGATGGCATCGCGTGGTCCGGGATCACGGAGGACTACTCGGTCGGCTGGGCGGACGTGACCAACTACTTCCTCACCAACAGCCTGTCGGGCGCGTGGTGCGGATCGTTCTTTGCCAACACCCAGTCGTGGGAGGCCGTTCCCAGCCACTTGCAGGAGCTGTTCCGCGTGTGCATGGACAGCTCGCACTACTACCGGCTCCACTGGTACTGGGGCGGCGAGGCGCGTCTTCGCACGCAGGGCGAGAAGCTGGAGCTGACGTCGATCCCCGACGACGAGTGGCGGCGGGTGGAGGAAGAGGCGGTCAAGTTTTGGGACGAAGTCGCCGCGACCAGCCTCCGCGCCGCTCGAATCGTCGCCGTGCTCAAGGAGTACAACGAGACGATGGAGAAGGCCGGCCGTCCCTACCGCTGCTCGTGACGCGGTCGGCTCCGGTCAGCTCGGCAGCCTGAACCGCGTCAGCACCGGCAGGTGGTCGCTGGTGGTGTCCCGGTAGCGCGGCACGTACTCGTCGACGCGGTACACCAGCGCCGAGCCGGCCTCGTACCAAGCCATCGCCTCGTCGGAGGCCAGGACGTGGTCGATCACGTCGTCGAAGCCCAGCACGGAAGTGGCGCCCCCCGCGCCCAACGTCGCCGTCGGGAAGACCCATTGGGGCGCGGCGTCGAGGAAGTTGCGGTACGGCGTGTCCCGCCCGCTGGCGATCGATTCGTCCAGATCGTCGTTCCAGTCGCCCGGGACGAGGAGCGGCTCGGTGGGCCACGTCGCTTCCAGGTACTCCTCCAGCCCCTCGGACGCAGCGGCCCGTCGCTCCCACGAATCGGGCTCCGGGTTGGCCTTGGCGTGCAGCGCCAGCACGACCACGTCCTGGACGCCGCCGCCTGCCGAGACCCGCGCTCGCGCTTCCAGCGGAGGCCGCCCGGCGAACTCGTGGTTCAAGCCGCCTAGGACGATCCGGGCGTTCGCAAGCTCCACCACCGACCGCTTGTACACGAAGCCCACCTTGAGCTCGGAAGCGTGGTAGAAGGCGGCGCCGTCCGCCACCGCCGGGTCGTCGGCCAGCACTCCGTCGTAGCCGGGGAGCTCGGCCAGGAGGGCCGCGAAGGACTCGGCCGAGACCACTTCCTGCACCGCCCAAAGGTCGGCGTCGGCGCCGAGGATCACGTCCCGCACCCGCGCAAGCTGAAGGGGCTCGTCGATGGGCCCGGACGACATCGATCCAAAGAAGAGCAGGTTCCACGTCGCCACGTCGAAGGTGGCGTCGGTTCCCCTCGCGGGCACGGCGACGGGCGCGGGAAGTCCTGGCGGGTCCGGGGGCGGCGGGCCGGTCGGAGACGAGGGACCGCAGGCGGCCAAGGTCAGCAGCGGCGCCGCGAACGAACGCGCGGTCGGCCGAGGGCGCTCCGCCGCCTCTCTCACCAGGTCCCGCAGCTCGCAGCCAGCCGTTCCAAGGACAGTTTCCACCCCACCTCGTGGCCCTTTGCGGCCTCGTCCGACGGAAACCCGCAATGGCTCAGCAGAACCTTCGTCCCGCCCTCCACCGCCCCGAACTCCACCGTGACGGTGGTGTCGACGCCCATCGCCTGGGGAGGCTCTCGCCAGTCCCACGTAAAGGCCAGCCGCAGGGGGCGAGCGATCTCCCGGTAGGCGCCGAACGCCGTGAACGCGCCGGCGCTGGTCTCCATGCGCACCGACCAGCTTCCTCCGGGCCGCAGGTCGTTGTCGGCAACGACGCGGGCCGTGGGATCGGGGCAGATCCAGCGGGCCACCTGCTCGGCGCTGCTCCAGGCGTCAAAGACGGCCTCCGGCGAAGCCGCGACGACCTGCGCCAGCTCGATCCGACGCGTCGGCTCGCCGTTCATGGCCCCCTGTCCTCCAGCCACTTCTTCCATGTCTCTTCGTCCACGCCGACCGTGAGCTTGTCGCCATGGCGCACCAGCGGAAGCCGCAGTATCAGCGGCTCCTCGCAGGCCACCTCCAGCCACCGCGAGTAGCCGTAGTGGACCACATGGAGTCCGAGGGCCCGGGACCGCTTCGAGTTCCAGTCGATCATTGCATCGGCCCCGAACCTGTCGAAGAAGCGCCGCAGCTCGCCCTTCGCCGGGCCTCGCCGCCTGAAGTCCACGAAGTGAACCTGCACGCGGCGTTCCTGGAAGAAGCGCAGAGCCTTGCGCACTCCTGCGTCGCCTCGCGTGCCGAACACTTGCACGGACGCCGGCTGGTTCACTCGGCGAGCTTCCTGGCCAGGGCGTCCAGCACGCGGTGGAGCGACCGCCGTTGCCCGCCGAAGAGCCGCTTCCAGGGGACCAGGGCCGCCGTTGCGCCCCCGGCCAGCGCCAAGGGAACGACGACAAAGGGGGTCGCCGCCCCAATCGCCACGGCGAGCGCTCCCGTGGCGGCGGCAGAGATGGGACCCACCCCGAGCGTCATCACCATCAGCCCGTTGCGGTAGTTGCCCAGCGCCCGGAGGCGGGTCCGGTCGCCTTCCGGGCGGATCGACACGTACCGTCCGCCCAGCTCGTCGCTGGCCCGCCACTCGAAGCCCCCCAGGACCTCCTCGACAATGCCCTGCCGCGAGAACTCGGTGCGGATCACGTCAAGAAGCTCGGGGAGCCGCTCCGGATCCAGTCGCGTCTGCACGACCCGCTCCATCTGCACCGTCGGGGGCATTCCAAGGGCGGAACGGGCGGCCGCCGACAGACTCGATCGGGCGACCTTGCCTTGGTCCCCTGCCACGACGAGCGCCGCCGCCTCGTCGATCCGCGCGCCGTCGATCCCGGCCTCCGCTCCGATCTCCCGCAGCTCGGTCAGCGTCAGCCCCCTGCCTGGATCGTCCCCGACGGCGCAAGCCCTCTCGCTCGCCTCCGCCGCATGTCGCAGGATGAGACCTGCTTCCTCGTCGTCGTACCGCCGCTCGCTCACTGGTTCCGCCCCGACCCCGAACGACGGGAACCACGACGGAGGCCGCCGTCGCCGCCGGCCAGCGAGCGCAGTCGCGCTTCCGCTTGGTCGAAGCGCTCCGTCAAGCGCGGGATGGGCGCGTCGCCGTAGCCGGCGACCAGTCGGGCTCGCGACGCCTGGAGGACCTCCAGCAGCTCTGCCGCCGCCTGCCGACGCGCCTCGGGGTCGGTGCTGCCGCGCTCGCCGATCCAAACCGGGGCCGTGTGGGCGAACGGGGCCGTGTCCATCGACGGCCAGCGGGTCGTGCCGCCCCTGGCCCGCGCCGCGACCCATCCGCCGGCGGGCAGCTCGACCGTTCCCGCGTACGATCGCCGCCCGGGCTGGGCGATGCCCTCCTGGGCAAAGACCACTTGGCCGTTCACCAGCACTTCCACCGTGTCCACCTCCGTCGCCGTCGCCACTTCCAGCGACCACCGCGCGGGGCCGCTCGCCACGACGCCGCCGGGACCCGCGCCGCTGCGGTCGGCGTTGCGGGAACGAGGGGCCGCCCGGTCCTCTCCGCCGACCCGAAACTCCAGGAAGGGACCGTTGGTGACGAACGAACGGCCTTCGCGCAGCGCGTCCAAGTAGGTCGGCCAGTCGAGGGCGCCGCCGGTGTCGACATAGACCCGCGTGACGCCCACGGCCATTGTGCGGTAGAAGTTCAGCATGACGTCCGTGCCTGCCGAGGGCGCCACCGCGACTCCCAGGTTCAGGAAGCGGCGCCAGAGGGCCGCGGTCCCCTCGAAGCTGCTCCACAGGCACATGACCTCGAGCGCGTCCACGTCGCCCAGCACTGCGTCGGCGACCAGCTCGACCGGCACCCTCGCCCTGTTCGACTCCGCAAAGGGGTCGGCGACTCCCACTGGGTGGACGTAGTAGCCGATCCCTCCATGGCGTCGCCCGAAGGCGAGCGCTTCCGCGTTGGTCCTGTCGTCGCTCCCGTAGACCTCGTACCCAGGTCCCCACACCCACGGCCAGTGGAGCTCGGGCACCCCGATCAGCCCGACGTGTCCCAGGAAGTGCGAGCGGATCTCCTGGCCGAAGCGGATCAGCGGCGGGCCGTCCGACTTCTGCCACCCCCACAGGTCCTGGTCCTCGTAGCGGTTGTGAAGGTTGGCCAGCAGGGGCGTCGCCACGTCCAGCGCCTCGCCCCGCATCTTCAGCGTCATGTCCGACGGCGCCAGGTCGTAGGGGCCGCCGTAGTTGAGGTGGAAGTGGTGGTCGCCCGACATCCACCCGGCCTCGCGCGCGTCCCACACTGGGGCCAGCTCGAGCACGACCTCGGTCGCTTCGCCCGCCCGCGCCGTCACCGTCTTCCTCGCCTCCGGCGTCGCCAAGCCCTGCACCGCCGACACCTCGACCTCGGCAACCCCGGCGACGTCCGTGGGAACCAGGACCTCCGCCAACCCGGAAGTGTAGAAGAAGACGCGCCCGCTAGCGCCGTCGAAGTGGGCTGCGCCGTGCTCCGGGGCGAAGGAATGACCGGATGCGTCCACGACGTTGAGACGAGCCGGCGTCATGCCTTCCCGAACTCCGTCGCCCGACCGCTCTTCCGGGCCGACGCCGCTCGTTCTCGGACCGACGGCGCCCTGGCCGTCGGGCCGCCCGGAACTCCGGGTCCGAATCCGCAGCCTCGCCACCCCCGCTCCCCACTCCCACACGCCGACCGCCACGTCCTCCACCGCTCCGCCGACGGCGCGCACCCGCTTCAGCCCCATCGTCTCCGTCTCGTCGGCCTGCGCGAAGTACACCCACGCCGCATCGGGACTCCAAGCGGGCGCAAGGGGCGGGCCGCCCGGCGCCGCTTCGCCGGCGTCCGGCCGACCACCGTCCCGTCCAGTCCTGGCCAGCACCACCGGCGACCAGGGCTGTTCGACGCCGTGCAACCGCAGCTCCCAGCCGTCGCCCCCGCTGGACGGCCAGCCGACCGCAACCAGATTCCCGGCGGGATCCAAGGCGGGCCGCGCCATAGACGCGATGTCGCCCACCACGAGAGCGCGGACCTCCGCGTCGCTCCGGGACCGCACTTCGACCCGGTCGCCGCCGCGCTTTGCCAGCACCAGGAAGCGCTCTCCGTCCGGGAAGGGCTGGGACCGCATCTCGATCCCGGGGTCGGCCGTGAGCTGCACGGCGGACGCCGCCGCGTTGGGGACCGTCTCCGGGCTCGCGGGCGCCCCGCGAGGGGATGCCGCCGGCGGGGTCGCGTCGTTCGCCATCGACACGGTCCATACGTCCAAGGTGCCGCCGCTCCCCGACGTGTAGTACAGCGTCCGTCCGTCCGCCGACCACGCCGGGTCCAGGTCGAGCGCCGGGGTGTCCACGACGGCCGCTTCCCGCCCGGACTCGCCGTCCACGACCACGATCCACGTGTCGCTCCCGTCGTCCCGCACGAAAGCGAGCCGGTCGCCCGACGGAGCCCAGGCGGGGCGAAAGTCCAGCCCGCCGCCCTTTGTGAGCCGGCGGGCCGTCCGCGATTCGAGGTCCATCACCCATATCCATCCCCGCGCCGAGAAGGCGATCCGCCGCCCGTCGGGGGCCGGCGCAGGATCCGTCGGTCCCGTGGTCAGAATCGGCAGCTCGTACCCCTCCAGGTACACGTGGTGACCGTACCCCTGCACGCGAGGGTACCGGTTCTGCCATTGCGCCGCCCCGGGCGGGGCGGCCGCGGCCACGGCGAGAGCTCCAACCAGGAAGCGCGCCCCGGCCACCGCCGTCGCGGCCGCCAAGCGTCTGGCACGCGGGACCCCACTCTCTTCAGCGCTCATGCTCCACCCTCCTTGGTCGGGCAACGCCCTTCGCCGCCGAGCCTCCGTGCAGGTTCTCTTCCTTGCCCCGCCCCGTCATCTTGACACGCGTTCTTCTAGAAAGCGACACTCTACCGAACGCATCTCGCTTTCGCACTCGACCCGCAGAGGGCCCGCCCATGTCCGCCACGCGTCTTCCTGCTTGCGTCGCAGCAACGCTTCTGGCGCTTCTTGTCGGGGCGCCGGCGAGCGCCCAAGACGCCGAAGGCGGCGCCCGCAGCCCTGCCGATCCCGACCCTCGGGGCAACGTCTTCCACGACGGCTCCGCTCTTCCGTGGGGCGAGCCCAGCGACGGCGTCCGCTTCCTGCCGCTGTACGGAACGGACTACTCGGCGGCGGGCCGGCCCTTCGCCTTTCGCCTCCACGTGCAGCCGGGCTTCGAGCTCGGACCCCACACCCATCCGGTGACCGAGCACATCACGATCTTGTCGGGAACCCTGTTCGTCGGGTTGGGCGAAGCCATGGACAGGGAGGCCGCGACGCCCTATGGTCCAGGCAGCTACCTGGCGATCGGCGCCGACGTGCCCGCGTTCATGTGGAGCGAAGAGGCGACGATCGTGCAGGTGCACGGAGTCGGCCCCTTCGCCACCCAGTTCGTCGAGTCTCCGGGCGAACGCGACGCGCCCGAGCCGCGGGGCCGGCCCGCCCGCCCAGGAAAGTGAATCGACGCTCGGTGCCAACGTCGGCTTCGGGCCGGCGGCGTCCGTCGGCGCCGGTGCCCGCGTGGGCGCTCGCGCTCGCGCTCGCAACGACCGTCCTTCTGTCCCAGGCGGCCTGCGCCGTGTCCGACCCGCCGACTCTGGGGAAGGGCGACCCGGCTCCCGAGTTCTCCACCGTGTCCCTGAAGGGCGGTCGCTCGCTCTCGTTGGCCGAGTACCGGGGCGGCGCCCTCCTCGTCAACCTTTGGGCGACTTGGTGCGGCCCCTGCAAGACCGAGACGCCGTACCTGCAGTCTCTCTACGAGGAACACCAGGGCCGCGGCCTGCGCATTCTGGGCGTCTCCGTCGATCGACACGCGGACTTGCATGCGGTGGCCGACTTCGTCGAGGAAATGGGCGTCGAGTACGACATCGGCCTCGACCCGTCCGCCGTCTCCCGCGAAGCGTTTCGGGCCCCTGGCCTGCCAACGTCGGTCTTGATCGACCGCGAGGGCGTCGTCGCCTTCAGCTGGATCGGTCCGATCTCCGAAGGGGACCCCACCTTCCTGGCCGGACTGGAAGACACGTTGCGCCGCGGCCACGACGCCACCAGCGACGACCGCCGGACCACCCCTGCGAAGCGCGCCTCCGCCTTGCCCCTTCCACGAAGTCCAACCGCAGGAACGATCCCATGACGATTACTACGGCGTCCCTCGCCCTTGCCCTTCTGCAAGTTCCCCAGCTGCCGCCCGCCGTCCACTACGGGGAGTACGCCGTGGGCACGACGACCGGCGTCGCAGTGGACGCTCGCCAGCGCTTCGACCCATGGGGCGCCGCTTACGGCCGACCCCAGTACCGCGCCATGGTGCGGCGCGTCGAGGCCAGCGGCCAAAGACGCGCGGTGGTCTTCCAGCTGTGGTATCCGGCAACGCCCGCGAGCGGCGCGATGCGGCTGGACGGTCCGCGGTCGCCCTTCCCGGCGGCCAGCGGGCGACGCGCCAACTACTACGACCTCTTCTTTCAGGAAGCGGGGATGGCGCACGAGACCCTCGTCCAGCTCGCCCCCGAGCTCGTGCACGTTCGGGGCGGAGGCACGCTGGCGGACGCCGCGACCGAGGAACGGCGGGCCGCCATGGACGAGCTGTCCGAACTCGTCGCCGGCAAGCTCCTCGGAGGGTGGCAGGACGCGCGGCCGGCGGACGGCGCGTTTCCGGTGATCGTGCTCGCTCACGGGTTGAGCGGCCACCACGCCCTGTGGGTCTCGCTGGCCGAGTTCCTGGCGTCGCGCGGCTACGTGGTGGCGGCGCCCACGTTCGTTTCCGACGGAACCGCGGCCATGGTCTTCCACGACGAGGACTCGCCGTACGCCAGACAGGCGTCGCCCGAGGAGTTGCGACGCACCTACCGGCTCCTGGCCTTCGAGCCCAAGGTCGTTCCCTACTTCTTCCGCCTGCTCTTCGACTACGAAGGCGACGAGGTGTTTCCGTCCCCGGAGGCATACGGACCGGACGGGGAGAAGATCGCCCCCGGCGGCGTCGAGCGCGCCACCACCATGATGCGCAACCTCTTCCGCCAGCGCGTTTCCGACATGGGGCTCGTGCTCCACACGACGCGCCTGCTGGGCGCGGACCGGGAGAGTTGCGCAACGGCCCTGGCGGCGATGGGCGCCACCAGCGCCGCGCGGAACTTGTGCGGTCTTCTGACGGGGCGCATCGCCGACGGCCCGGCCGGAGTCGGCGGGCACTCCCTGGGATCGATGACCGCCCACTTCGCCGCCGACGCCTTGCCCGACGTGGCCGCCTCCCTGGGCTTCAACAACGGCCCGCCGTTCAAGTGGACGCCCGAAGAGATGCTGGCCGGCGAGGCCACGGAGGAAGGGCTGCCGGGGGGCGCCCGCAAGCCCCTGCTGCTGATGATCGGCGACGAGGACGCCTTCGTGCAGTCGGTGTTCATGGGCCTCTTCCAGTCCAGGGTGAGACGAGCCGGCGGAGACCCTGCGGAGGCGTTCCCCTTGGAGCCCGAGCGCGCGCTCCCCGACCGCGACAACCCGCAGCCCGTGGCCCTGAGCACGTGGCGACGCGCGCTGTCGGACCGGGTGCTGGTCACCGTCGGCGACGTGGACCACAGCGTCTTGGTGGAGGACTTGATGCGGGACGTGCCGTGGCCCGCCTTCGAACGAGGCGAACTCCCGTTCGGAATCGGTGCGGAGCGGCGGCGGAAGCCGACCGGGGGCGCGGCCATGGACGCCGACCCCGAGCCCGGCGAACGCTACGACCTGCTGGGATGGGCCTCCGTCGAGGGCCCGGGCGACGCCGGCGGCGACGGCGAAGCGTACCTTCCCCATGTGGTGCGGGACTGGTACGCCCTGACGTGGTTCGACTGGCACCTCAAGGGCGACCAGGAGGCGCGGCGCAGGCTGGCCGGCGAAGACCCCTTCGGCGCGCTGACCTCGGTTCGCCGGGAGTTTCGGTAGGGGGCAAGCCGGCGCCCCCGGCGAGGGCGGCTTCTCCCTACTGCTCGGGTTCTCCTGCTGCTCCTTGGGCGTCGCCCAACCCGTCCCCGTCCCCTCGCTTCTGCTGCCGCCCGGCCCGCTTCCGCAGCCACGCCCCCACCCCCGCCACCAGCCCCAGCGGCAGCAGCGTCAGCAGGCCCGTCGTGGCCAGGAAGGCGATCCGCGCCTCGTCGTCCCGGTCGAAGCACACCGGACAGGCATGAAGCGCCTCCGGCCAGAGGGCGACCATCAGTCCCGCCGAGCCGCAGCAAGCCGCAAGCGCGCCGAGGGCCGCGCGCCGACTCGAACCGCTTGGCGCCGCACTGCCCGCGCCGCCGTCCCCGAACTCCCGTCCGCCGGTCACAGGTACACCTGGACGTAGAGGACCGGCCACACTGCCACCACGAAGTACCAGAAGAGCGCCACGGTGGAGAGCGTTTCCTTGGCGAGCCGCCCGGCGCGGAGCCTTGCCGTCGCCCAGCCCAGCGCGCAGAGCGCAACCACGGCGTGGACGGCGTGGGCGCCGATGATCGTGTAGAAGAGGCTCCCGTAGGTGGACGACGTGAGGGTGAGGCCTTCCGCCAGCAGGGCGACCCACTCGACGCCCTGAAGCGCCACGAAGGCGGCCCCCAGAAGCGTCGCGGCCAGAAGGAGTCCGCCGACTCGAGGCTTGCCCTTCTCGTGCAGTCGGTGCGCGACCAGGAGGAGGAGCCCGCTCAAGACGAGGGCGCTGGTGTTGACCGCGGTCCGCTCGAAGGGAAGGCGGGGCTGGTTCGGCGGGGGCCAGACCGAGCCCGGGGCGCGGGACTTCACGATCACGTACGCCGAGACGAACCCGGCGAAGAGCATGACCTCCACGAAGACGACGAGGATCATTCCCAGCACGCCGTTCGACACCAGCTTCTCCGGCTTGCTCGGCCGGGGCCGGAAGCGGAGGACGGTGGCGTCGGCGACCATTCGGCTTCCGGCGCGCGCGACTAGGCGCGTCGCCGCTCCCGCAGTCCCTTCAGCGTCTCCAGCGCCAGCAGTCCGGCGCCGACCGACAGCATGATCGCCACGGCGTTGGTCCCGACCGCCACCAAGCCCACCACCGACCAGAACGCCACGTGGGTGAAGTTGTACCCGCCCGGCAACAGGTTGTCGTTGGACTTGGCGTCGGGCACCAGACCCGCCTCGGACGGCCGTGGGGAAGGGGCGCCGTGGCCTGCTTCCTCGGCGTGGTCTGCTTCCTCCCCGTGGCCGGCCTCTTCGACGTGGGCGACTTCCGGGATTCCCCGCTCCACGGCGGCCTGGGCCGCCACGTTCTCCCAGTTGGCGCCGGCGTGGTTCTGCACGTCGGGCGCGATCCCTCCCCAAAAGAGCGCCAAGAGGAGCACCGACGCCGCCAGGAACCACTTGGCGATCGGCCGCTCGATCGTGAGGTGCATGAAGTGCTTGATCACCAGCCACGCCTTCACCACGGCGATGCCGAAGGCCGTGAGCAGCATGAAGAAGGTGGAGACGCGCAGGCCCAGCACGGGGACCTCGGCCTCGCCCAGCCGGGGCGCCAGGACGGGTCCCATGATGCTGACCGCCAGGAGCACCAGCAAAGTCAGGTAGACCCTGACGTAGTGGTTCGAGAGCCAGCCGGCGTTGGGGTCGGAGGGAGCGGCCATGGTCCGCCTATTTCGCGATGTAGAGCAGTGGGAAGAGGAAGATCCAGACGATGTCGACAAAGTGCCAGTAGATGCCGATCAGCTCCACCCGGTGGAGTTCGACGTTGCGCTTCGCGTCTCGGGCGACGAAGGCCATGATCACCGCGCCGGCGATCACGTGGAAGGCGTGGAGTCCGGCTGCGGAGTAGTAGAAAGCCCAGAAGGTGTTCGACGTGATCGTGTAGCCGTGGCTGATCTCGTACCACCACTCGTAGGACTTCACGCCGATGAAGATGGCGGCGCCGGCGATCGTGAAGTAGAGGAACTTGGCCGCCGTCCTGCCGTCGCCCCTCTCCGCCGCCTGGTGCGCCAGCACTGCCGTGAGGCTCGACGAGAGCAGCACGAAGGTGTTGAAGGCCCCGATCGTCGGGTTCGTGTGGACGGCGGCGTCGGCCCACTCCGGGTGCCCCAGCCGGTGCATGACGTACGAAGCCAGCAGCCCGCCGAAGATCACCACCTCCGACGCCAGCACCCACCAGACGGCCAGCTTGCCCGTGGCGATTCCGGTGGCGGCTCGGGTCGTTGCGATCGGTCTCATCTGAGGTCGGTCTCGAGGCGGTCGGCTTGGGGGCTGTCGAGGCTGGGGGAGGGGCGGGTCAGTTGGGAACGTTCTGGGGCCAGTAGTCGTCGTCGCGGTCCGGCACGCTGTACTCGTACGGCCCCCGGTAGACGACGGGCATCTCGTCGGGGCGCCAGTTGCCGTGGGGCGGGGGCGACTCGGTGGTCCACTCCAGCGAGTTGGCCTTCCACGGGTTGCGCGACGCCTTCTTCCCGGAGCGCCACGACTTCCAGCAGTTGTAGAAGAAGACGAACTGGAAGGCGAGCATGACCAGCAACGAGACCGTGGCGATCACGCGCATGTTCTGAAAGCCCGGGCCCGCCAGTTCGGCGAAGTGCTCGTAGTTGTAGATGCGCCGGTGCTGGCCGCCCATCCCGAGCACGAAGAGGGGGATGAAGATGAAGTTGAAGGGGATGACGGTGCCCCAGAAGTGCACCTTGCCCAAGGTCTCGTTCATCATCTTCCCGAACATCTTGGGGAACCAGTAGGTGAACGCCGCGAACGTGCCGATGATGGCGATGGGGAAGAAGGTGTAGTGGAAGTGGGCCAGGACGAAGTAGGTGTCGTGGAAGTAGATGTCCGCGCCCGCCGCGCCCAGGAAGATGCCCGTGACGCCGCCGATCAGGAACTCGGCCACGAACGCCAGCGCCCAGAGCATGGGGGTCGTGAGGGTGATCGAGCCCCGCCAGAGGGTGGCGATGTAGATGAAGCAAAGCTCGGCGATGGGCACCGAGATGAGGAGGGTCGTGATCGTGAAGAGGTTCGCCATCCGGGGATCTATTCCGGCGATGAACTGATGGTGCGCCCACACGAAGAAGCTCAGCACGCCCGTGGCGACGACGGTGAAGATCACCGTGCGGTAGGCGAAGAGCTTCTTCCTGGCGAAGGTGGTCATGATCTCCGCCACCACTCCCATGGCGGGGAGCAGCACCACGTACACCTCCGGGTGGCCGAAGAACCAGAACAGATGCTGCCAGAGCACCGGATCGCCCCCCATCCCCGGGTTGAAGAACCCCGTCCCCAGCGTCTGGTCGAAGAGCAGCATGATCGCTCCCGCCAGCAGAGGACCCACCGAGAGCATGAAGAGGATGCTGGCGATGACGATCATCCACACCACCACCGGCACGTCGAAGGCCCGCATCCCCGGCGCCCGCGAGTTCATGAGGGTGGTGATGAAGTTGATGCCGCCCAGCAGGAAGGCGACGAACTCCAGTCCCACGCCCACGAGCCACAACGTGCTGCCCAAGGGGGTGAGGTTGTACGTCCCGTCGGCCGAGAGGGGCGGATAGGCCGTCCACGCGCCCGCGAACCCGCCTCCCTCCACGACCAGCGACGCCAGGATGACGATCGTGCTCACGAAGAAGACCTGGAACGACAGGCGGTTGATCTTGGGGAACACCATGTCGTCCGCGCCCACCATGAGCGGGATCAGGTAGTTCCCGAAGGCGGCCAGGAGGACGGGCATGGCCACCCAGAAGATCATGATCGTGCCGTGGTTGGTGACCAGCGCGTTGTACTCGCCCGGCGAGACCAGCCCGAAGCCCGGGACCTCGAAGCCGGGGAAGGCGAGCTGCATCCGGAAGACGTAGGCCATGAAGCCGCCCACCAGCGCCATGAACATGCCCGTGAACATGTACTGCATGGCGATGACCTTGTGGTCCGTGGACCACACGTACTTCAGCCAGCCCTCGGGGCCGTGGTGGGCGTCGTGGGCGTCTTCGGGGGAGTGGTCGCGAACCGGTGCGACGGCGGGCTGCGTCATTGCAGGGGCCCTCCGGGCTGGGCGGGGGCAAGCGTGCCGGCCGACGGCGTCGCGGCGACTTGGGTCGCGCTCGGCGCGCTTGGGGCGTTGGCCGCCACCCAGGCGGCGTGTTCTTCGGCGGTCTCCACCATCACGTCGGCCGCCATTACGCCGTGACCGAATCCGCAGATCTCGGCGCACTGGACGTCGAAGACGCCAACTTCGGTGGGCTGGAACCACCCGGTGATGCTCCTTCCGGGGATGGCGTCCTGCTTGATCCGCCACACGGGCACGGAAAAGCTGTGGAGCACGTCGGTGGCTTCGAGCTTGAAGTGGTAGGTCTTCCCGACCTCCACGTGAAGCTCGTCCACCTTGAAGATGTCGTCGGGGGTGTCCAGCAGGCCGTCGGGGCCGGGGTGCTGAAAGGTCCAGGCCCACTGCTGGCCGACGATGCGGAGCTCCGCGTCCGGGTTCTCCGGAAGCTCCAGCTTGATGTGGTGCCAGACGCGGAACGAGACCACGATGATCGCCACGTCGCACACCAGCACCAGCAGGTGGGGGATGGTGATCCAGCGCTTGTGGACCTTGTTCTTTCCGTCCACGTAGTCGGCCTTGCGTCCCGGCTTGGCCCGGTACTTCAGGATGAGCCCCAGGAACACGGCCTCTGCGATGACGAACCAGACGCCGACCAGGATCAGCACGAGAAGGATCAGGCCGTCGATCTGGGCCGCGTAGGAAGACGCGACGGCCAGCAGGTTGTCGAAGAGGGTGGTTTCCATCAGAGGATCACCGCCACGACGGTGCCGACGAACCCCACCGCCAGGAGCACGGTCCAGATGAGGGTCTTCTTGGCGAACTGGATCGCCTCGTTCTCGGCGTCCGGGGGCGCCGGCGGCACCTTGGCGGCCAGCTCGGCGTGGGTCGGACGGCCTTCGGTCGGCTGTAGGTTCTCGTCGGTCACGGCGCTCGTGGCGTTCTCAGCGGCTGAGGGCGAAGACGTAGGCGGCGACGGCCCGCACCTGGTCGTCGGTGAGGGGCATGCCCGCGCGCGGCTGCATCTGGCCGGGGTGCTCGACGGGCTGCGGGACCCCGGTGTTGACCAGCTCCACAATCGACTGATACTCGCCGTCGACGTTGAGCCACGCGTCGTCGGTGAGGTCCGGGGCCAAGGGTCCGCCCCCTCCGCCCTGGGTGTGGCAGGTGTAGCAGATTCCGGCGCCGTGGAAGATCGACTGGCCTTCCTGGACCATCTCCGTGGTGACGCCGGCGGGCAGGACCGCAGGATCGACGGCCACCGGCGGCAGCGCGGCGGGCTCGGCGCCGGCGATCGCGCGCTTCGGCGGCAGGCGGCGCATCGACACGACGTAGGCGGTGACGTCCTCGACCTGTTCCTCGGTGAAGGCGGCCACGGAGGGAGTCATGAGGGCGCCCCCCACGTCGCCCGACTCGCCCCCCCGCACGCCGTCCCGGTACTTGCGGATCGACGAGGCGACGTACCAATCGCTCAGGTGCAGCAGCGACGGCGCGAACTGGGCTTGGTTTCCCCGCCCGTCCAGGCCGTGGCAGGCCGAGCAGAGGGCGGCGTACTCGTCCTCTCCCGCCTCCGCGTCTCCCTGCACCGCGCCGGTGGGCGGCGGGTCCGCCATGGGAAGGCTGGTCACGTACGCCGTGATGGCTTCGACGTCTCCCCTGGATTCGGAGAGCGAGCGCGACATGGGGCGCATCCGCAACCCCTCGACGTCCTGGTGGTGGTACCCCCGCCGGCCCTCTCGGAAGGCTGCCAGCTGCGCCTTGAGGTACCACTCGGAGGCGCCGGCAATGGCGGGGGCGCCCAGCACCTGATTGCCGGCCCCGTCCTCGCCGTGGCAGGGCGAGCAGGTGTCGAAGAGCTTCTCGCCCCGGGCCAGCTGCGGGTCGGCCTCGCCGCACGCGGCCAAGAAGATCAAGGCGACGGCATGAAGGGTCGGGGCCTGCGTGGATACGGTAGCTCGAGGCAGCCGCGTCATTCGGTCGCGAAGTGGCTTCGGTGAAAGGCGCTCCAACGGTGGAGCGAACAACGAATTCTACTCCAACGGGTGCGCCTGGGCAATAGGTCCGGCGGCGCTGGCTGTCGTACCAATTTAGAAATGTCCGGTCTTACCAAGATAGAAATGTCCTCTTTCGGGCGATGTTCGGCGGGAGTCGAACTCGTGCCCGGGAGAGGAGCGAATGGAGTTGAGCTTGAAGGAGCGGGACCGGATCTCGGTGTTGAGGCAGGTGAGCGAAGGCGTGCTGGCGGCGGCCGACGGCGCGGCGCGCTTCGGGGTGACGGAGCGTCACTTCCGGCGCGTGCGCCGCCGGTTCGAGGCGGCGGGCGACGAGGTGGTCGTGCACGGGCTCCGGGGTCGGAGGTCGAACCGGTCGCTGCCGTCGGAGACGCGGGAGCAGGTGCTGGTCATGGCCAGGGACCCCGACTACGCCGACTTCGGCGCCACGTTTCTGGCGGAGCATGTCGAGCGGGAGCTGGGCGTGCGCGTCAGCGCGGAGACGCTGCGGGCATGGCGGAAGGGCGCGGGCTTGTGGCAGCGCAAGCGCAAGCGGGCGAAGCACCGGCGCCGACGTCCGCGTCGCGCCGCGCGGGGCGAGCTGCTCCAGTGGGACAGCTCGGTTCACGCCTGGCTTGAAGACCGGGGGCCGCCCGACCTCGTGCTGATCGCGCTGCACGACGACGCGACGAGCGGGTTCATGCACGGTCGCTTCGTCGAGCGCGACACGGGCGCCGCGAATCGGCGAGCGATCGTCGAGTGCCTCGAACGCCACGGCCGTCCGAGGGCGGTGTACGTGGACCACGCGGGCCACTTCGGGCAGCGCCTCGGCCCGGAGGGCAAGCGGACCCGGACGATCATCGGCACGGCGCTGGAGAAGCTGGGCGTCGAGGTGGTCCTGGCGAACTCGCCGCAGGCGAAGGGCCGGGTCGAGCGGACGTTCGGCACGGCGCAGGACCGGCTGGTCAAAGAGATGCGCTTGGCGCGAGTCACCACGCTCGAGGCGGCGAACCGCTACTTGGAGGAGCGGTGGGTTCCGTTCTGGAACGAACGCTTCACGGTGGCGCCGGCCGATCCCCTCGACGCCCATCGCCCGCTGCCTCAGGACATCGATCTGGAAGCCCTCTTCGCCGAGACGGACACGCGGGTCGTGGCCCGCGACTTCACCGTGCGCTTCGAGAACCGCTTCTGGCAGGTCACGGCCCGCGACGCCGAGGCGGCCGGCGTCGCGCCGGGCTCCCCCGTCGTCGTCGAACGGCGCCTCTCGGGCGAGCTGCGCTTCCGGCATCGCGGCTGCTACCTGACGCCCAAGGCCTTGGGGGCGGTCCGGTCGGCGACGCCCAAGCCGGCGCCGGCGCCCGCGACGGCCAAGCCCAGGCCCAAGCCGCCGAAGCCGGGAAGGGATCACCCGTGGCGCAAGCACTTCAGCGCCAGCGTGGCCCAGGCCGTGGCCAAGCGGGAACACCGCGCCGCCCACTCCAACGGGACCGGTCCCGAGCGGTGCAGGACCTCGTCCTGAGCCTGCAGGCGGGGACGGCAGCTCGCACTCCCCTTCCCGCAAAGGTCGGACGCGACCGCAGTGTCGGCATCCGTGCCTCCGAGGCTTGCCGGCGCTGCGCAGGTCGCTCGGCGCACCACGACCGTCCGAGCTGGCAGGCTCAGTGCGAACTGCGAGCCATCGGGGCAGCAGTGTCCGGACCCGTCCGCGTTGGCGTCCACCCGGCCAGAGCTTGGCCACGGCGACGACCTCGACTCGCCCGGCCGCCACTGGCCTTGAAGCGCCTGGAACAGGGCGCCCGGCGCCGTCCAGCCCAGGCTTGCTGGATCCGCGTGTCCTGCGCCCGACACCTGGCCCCCGGCCTCAGGAAGAACCCACCGTCCACACCATCAGGGGGGACATTTCTACTTTGGCCAACTACCGGACATTTCTACTTTGGCTTGACAGGTCCGGCGGCGCTGGCGGCAGTAGGTCCCGCGGCTGCGGGCGAAACCGGCGCGGCACCTTGGGAGCGTCGCGTGGTGACGACGATGGCGCCGCCCGTGAAGCCGGTTCCGAAGCGGATCGTGGCGTCCGCCGCCGTCATGAACAGGATGCGCTCGACGGTCCCGATGGGGATTTGGGCCAAGTCGGAGCGGCTGCCCCTGGGCTGGCCGTCCACCACGACGCCCACCACCGGGTTCGGCGTGCCGGGCGTCCGCATGGGACGGAAGCGCAGCCAGTGGGGCCGCAGGATCGACACGGCCTCCATGACGTCGTCGGCGTTGAGCTCGTCCAGCTCCGCTCGCGTGATCAGGTTCCGGGTGCTGGACGGGCCGGACTCCCGGGCGCCGACGGCGCAGGCGGCACCGAGCAGCGAGACCACGGCCAGGACCAGGGCGGCGGCGCCGGGCGCGCGGCCCGGGGGCGCGGCCCAGAGGCGGCGGCGCGCCGCGGGAACCGAGAAAGCGATCATGGGCCTCGAAGGTGCCGAAGCGGGCCAAGCCGCGTCAAGGGAGGATGCGGACCGGGGGCGGCGGCGAACCGGGTCGCCCGACGTCGCGCCGCGCCGCCAGCCAGCCGTCGGCGTCGAGGATCGTCGAGAGTCCTTCGCCCTCCAGTGCGGCGCGGGCGTCCGCCGGGGCGTCGACCGCCACCACCCGCCTGCCCGGCACCGCCACCCGGACGGCCTCGCGCCACAGCCGCCTCCAATCCCCGCCGGCCAACACGACTCCCTGGGCGAATCTGTCTCGGAAAGGCAGCGCGGCGCCGACCGCCATCGGGCTGATCCCAGGGGCGCCGCGGGCATCGCCGCCGGCCTCGGCGGCTCCTTCCACGCCTCCACGCGCCAGCACGACCACCTCTGCCCCGGCAACCCACCGCCTCAGCTGGGACACCCTCGCTCGAACGCCTTCCGACAGCACGAGCACGCCCGATCCTGCTGCGGCTCCCCCAAGGGCCGCGGCGATGCGAAGCTCGTAGTCGCCGGCTCGACCTCCGCCCGGCGCCCGGCCCGGGGCGGCGCCAGGAGCGGAGCGGGCGGAAGCATCGTCGCTCGGCGAGGCCGGATCGGCCCGCAGCGGACTCCTCGGCGGGGGCCGCAAGTCGGCGAACCCCCGCTCCACGGGAAAGGCGTCGCGACAGTTGGGGCACCCGAGCTCGCCTCGGCGCACCCGCCGCTCGCGCACCTCCCTGGCCAGCAGCACGAGCCCGAAGGCCGGGCCGCAGCGGGGACACGCCAAGTGGTCGACCAGCGCCACGTTCACGCGGCCCGTCCCGCCTTACTTCCCCGAGTACTCGACCCAGTGGCGCGGGGTCTCCCGCAGGAGCAGCCGATCCAGGACGGCCGGCGGCGGCACCAACGGAGCGAGCCGCTCCCAGATCGCCACGACCAAGTTCTCCGTCGAGGGGACGGTCCCCTGGAGCCAGGGCACGTCCAGGTTCAGGTTCCGGTGGTCCAGGTCGGCGACGACGTGGCGGGTCGCCAGCTCCTTCAGCTCCTTCAGGTCCATCAGGTAGCCCGTCTCCGGCGAGACGGGGCCGGTCACGGCGACCTCCAGCTCGTAGTTGTGGCCGTGCCAGTTGGGGTTGGCGCACTCGCCGAAGACGCGGCGGTTCTCCGCCTCGCTCCACTCGGGCCGGGCCAAGCGATGGGCCGCGCTGAAGTGAAGCCGGCGAACGATGGTGACCCGTGGCATCCTCGGCTCCTCGGGGGTGCGCGCTTCCTGGGCGGAGATCCTCGTTGCCTACCTAAAGACGCGGAGGCCGACGCCCAGTCGTGGACGCCGGCCTCCGCAAGTACCGGAGGCGCAGTGTTGAAGCCCGGGCTCAACGGTTGGTGACTTTCCCGAGGCTTTCGCCTTCCCTCGCAGGGGCGTGACGTCCACTCCGGGAGGCAGTCCCGGCTCTTCCAGTGTTGGCTCAGAATGCGAGACCCTCCGGCACTTCGGGAATAATGAACGGTCGGGGGGCGATCCGCAAGGACGAACTTCCTCGGGGCCGCCGGACGGCCGGCCGAAGGCGCGTTCGGACGACGGCGTCCGGCGACGGCGTCCGGGCTCGGGCCGCCCCTCAGTCCTTCCGTCCCGGCACGCCCGGCTCGGTCATCTCCCGCACGTCCAGCGCCTGGTCGATCTCTTCGGGGTCCACGATCCCCATCTCCTCCACCACGTCGCGCACCGAACGGTTCTCCCGGGCCGCCTTCTTCGCCACCTCGGCCGCCTTGTCGTAGCCCACGTAGGCGTTGAGGGCCGTCGCAACGGCGGGGTTCCGCTCCAGCAGCTCCCGGGCCCGGTCGGGGCGGGCCTCGATTCCCTCGACGCAGCGGAGCGCGAACACCGACGTCGCCCCCGCCAGGACGTGGATCGACTCCAGCAGCGCGTCGGCGATGACGGGCATCATCACGTTGAGCTCGAAGTTCCCCCGCTGGCCGGCGACCGTGACCGTCGCCGCATTCCCCGTCGCCCGGGCGCACGCCATCATCAGCGCCTCGGCCATGACCGGGTTCACCTTCCCCGGCATGATGGAGCTGCCGGGCTGCACCGCGGGCAGCCTGATCTCCGCGATTCCGGAGGTGGGACCGCTGGCCAGCCAGCGGATGTCGTCGGCGATCTTCATCAGGCTCGCGGCGACGGTGTTGAGGGCGCCGGCCAGGGAGACGCAGGCGTCCTTGGCGCCCTGGGCCTCGAAGTGGTTCTCGGCCTCGCGGAACTCGATCCCGTAGCGCGCGGACACGCGGGCGATGGTGCGCCGGGCGAAATCGGGATGGGTGTTGATCCCGCTGCCGGTCGCGGTGCCCCCCAGGGCCAGCTCCGCCATTTCTTCGCCCGCCCGCTCCAGGCGCTCGATCCCCTTCTCCGCCTGCCGGGCGTAGCCGCCGAACTCCTGCCCCAGGCGAACCGGGGTCGCGTCCATGAGGTGGGTCCGCCCCGACTTGACGATTCCGTCGAACGCTCGGGCCTTCTCGGCCAAGGCGTCGCGGAGCCGGGCCAGCGCGGGAAGCAGATCATCGGCGAGGGCCGAGCGGCACGACAGGTGAATGGCGGTGGGAATCACGTCGTTGGAGGACTGGCCGCAGTTGACGTGGTCGTTGGGATGGACCCGGCGTCCCTCGGTTCGGCGGCTTGCCAGGGCGGCGATCACCTCGTTGGCGTTCATGTTCGTGGAGGTGCCGGAACCGGTCTGGTAGACGTCCAGCGGGAAGTGGGCGTCCCACTTGCCGTCCGCCACCTCGGCCGCCGCCTCCGCTATTGCCTCGCCCAGCGCCGCCGGCAGAAACCCGAGTTCGACGTTGGTCTCGGCCGCCGCCTCCTTGAGGCGCCCCAGCGCCTTGACGAACGGTCGGCCGAAGCGTCGGTCGCTGATGGGGAAGTTCTCGACGGCCCTCTGCGTCTGGGCGCCGTAGAGCGCGCCGGCGGGAACGCGCACCTCGCCCAGCGAGTCCTTCTCGATGCGGTGGGAATCAGCTTCGATGCGATGGGAACCGGCTTCGACGCGGTGGGAACCGGTTTCGATGCGATGGGAACCGGTTTCGATGCGATGGGAATCAGCCATGGGCCAGGAACCGTTCGGCTTCGAGGGCCGCCATGCATCCGGTCCCGGCGGCGGACACGGCCTGGCGGTAGAAGTCGTCCATGACGTCGCCCGCGGCGAACACCCCGGGGACGTTGGTCTCGGTGCGCCACGGCTTGGGCAGCCGGACGTAGCCGTTTTCCTTCAGGTCGATCTGTCCCTGGAGGAACTCGGTGTTGGGAGTGTGGCCGATCGCCACGAAGAGTCCGCCCACCTTCACCCTCGACTCCTCGCCCGTCGCGGTGTCGAGAAGGCGAAGGCCGGAGATCAGGTCGTCCCCCAGCACCTCGGCGACGGCCTTGTTCCAAAGGAAGCGGATCGACGGATGCGCCCTGGCCCGGTCCGCCATGATCCGGGAGGCCCGCAGCTCGTCCCTTCTGTGCACGACCAGGACGCGGGAAGCGAACTTGGTCATGTAGAGGGCGTCCTCCATGGCGCTGTCGCCGCCGCCCACCACGGCGATCTCCTTGCCTCTGAAGTAGGGCAGCGCGCCGTCGCACACCGCGCACGCCGACACGCCTCCGCCGCTTCGGGCCAGCTTTTCCTCGCCCGGCACGCCCAGCCAGCGCGCGTTGGCGCCGGTGGCCACGACGACCGCCTGCGCCCGCGTCTCGCCGCCCTCCGAGGAGCGGAGGAGGAACGGGCGCCGCGAGAAGTCCACCTCCACCACATCCTCGCTTGCGACCCGGGCGCCGAAGCGCTCCGCCTGCTTCTTGAAGTCCGTCATCATCTCGATCCCGCCGACGCCGTCCGGGAACCCCGGGTAGTTCTCCACGTCGGTGGTGAACATGAGCTGGCCGCCGGGAACCATGGTGCGGCTTACGGCGCCTTCGTAGACGATCGGGTTCAGGCTCGCGCGGGCGGCGTAGATCGCTGCGGTCCAGCCTGCGGGGCCCGAGCCGACCACGACCAGGGTCTCGCTCATGGAGATTCCTCCTGGAAGAGGGCCGAAGCCCGGTAGCGGGCCAGCCCCCGAGCCAGAAGAAGCTTGACGCCGACCGCCAGGGGGACGCCGATCAAGAGGCCCGCGAACCCGAAGACGAAGCCTCCGAGAGAGAGGGCCAGAAGTATCCACACCGGGTGAAGGCCCACCGAATCGCCTACGATCCTGGGGCTGACGACGGCGCCCTCCAGCCCCTGGGCAACGGCGTAGACGACGGCGACCTTGATCAGCGCGACCCCGGGCTCGGGCATGACGAGGGCGATCAGCACCGCCGGGATCAGCGAGAGGATCACGCCCAGGTAGGGGACGACGCCCAGCACGGCCACCACCGAGCCCAGGAGCAAGGAGTAGGGGATGCCGGCGACAAAAAGGCCCAGGCAAGTGATCCCGCCGACGATCAGGGCGACCAGCACTTGGCCTCGGAGGTAGCGGGAGAGGAGTGCGTCGTACTCGACGAGGAACTCCACGGCTCGGTCGCGAACCCCGGCCGGGAGCAGGGCGCCGGCCCGAGCCACGATCTCGTCGTAGTCGCGGAGCAGGTAGAAGCCGAGCACCGGAGTCAGGACCAGGTAGCCGGCCACGGTGACCATGCTCGCGATCCCCCGGCCGAGCCCGAGCACGGCGGCCTGGACGCCCTGGGCGATCCCGGCGAGGCGGCTCTGCAGGAAGTCGGCAACAGCTTGGCCGTCCACGGCCTTCAGGTCCAGCAACGGGAGGTCGACCCGCCCCAGGACCGTCTCCTCCAAGGCGGCCAGGACGCGGGGGGCTTCGGCCGCCATCGCCAGCGCTTGCCTGATCAAGGCCGGGACGCCCACCGCCAGCACGGCCGTCCCCGCGGCCGCGACGGGAACCGCCAGGAGCAGAATTGCGACGCTGCGGCTGATCCGGCGGAACGCCGACACTCGGTCCACCACGGGGTCCAGGGCGTAGGCCAGAACGAACGCCAGGAAGAACGGGGCCAGGAGGGAGCCGGCCGTGGAGAGCGCCCAGAGGAGCGTCAGGGCGGTGGCCAGGCCGACGATCCAAGCGTGCCCCCGGACGCCGCGGAAGGGGATCAGAAGCCCCACCAGGACCCAGTAGAGCACGAAGGGGTTGAGGACGCTGCGCAAGCTGTAGAGGAAGAAGGCGGCGACGAGGATCAGGACCGCCGCCTGCACCGCGCGCCACGGACCGGGGCCGGGTCGGCTGCCCAGGGCTCCGCCGCCGGAAGCGCCGGGCGCGTCGCTCGCGCCGTCGCGAGTCACCATCCGGCCTCCTCGATCATGCCGCCGGCGCGGATCACCACGTTCCGCGTGTCTCTGTAGGGGATCTTGCGGGCGGCCTCCCACAGCGGGAACCACCCGCACTCGGTGATCCCCTCGGCCTTCTGGGGAACCGGGTCGCCCGTTCGGCTCCTCATCAGGAAGAAGGTGCAGTGCTTCAGGACCTTGCGGTGACCCCGGCGGAAGGTCCAGTGGATGGTGCCGAGTTGCGGCCCCACGGCGTCGGGCTTCAGTCCCGTCTCCTCCTCGACCTCGCGGGCGGCGGCCTCCTCTTCGCTCTCGCCGGGCTCCAGGTGGCCCTTGGGGAGGCCCCACTTGCCGTAGGGGTCGCGGATCACCAGGACGTTCCACGCTCCTTCCCGGTAGCGGACGAGCACGCCGCCGGCGCTGTGCTCGACTCGGGGGCGGTCGTAGGCCATCGCCCGGACGCGCCCCCCTAGAACACCGAGAACCGCAGGTAGCGGCCCGGGTTCTCTTGGATGTCCTCGAGAAGCGCCCGCATCTCCGCCACCGCGGCGAACGCCTCGTCGGCCAGCGCGGGGTCCGAGAGCAGGCGCGCCACCGATCCTTCGCCCTCTTCCACGGTCCGCATCAGCCGGTCCAGCCGGGCGAAGGTGGAGTCGGCGCGGCGAGCGGCGCCTCGGAAGTCTTCCACGGAGGAGCCCAGGTGGACCGTCAGCTCCCGAAGGTTGGCGGCGGCGCCGGCGGCGTTCTCCACCAGCGTCTCCACTTCGGCGTCGGCGAGGATGCCGTCCACTCGCTCGAAGGAGAGGCGGGCGGCGCGGGCGGCGGCGCTCAGCTCCCGGGCCGACTCGTCGAAGTCGGCCGCGAGGGTGCTGAAGTGCTCGGCCTGCTGGGCCACCACGTCCGAAAGGCCCTCGCTCAACTCCTGGATGTTGTCGATCGCCCTGCTGACGTTCCTGGCCGTCTCCTCGGTGAAGGCGATCTGAAAGCGTTCCGAGATCGTCGCCAAGTTGCCGGCGATCTCGTCGGCCGTGGCGGTCAGTCGCGACATGTCCGGGAGCACTGCGGCAGGCAGCACCTGGTCGCCCGGGTACTCGAGGAAGGTCGTTCGCGGAAAGTCGCCTCGGGACACGATCTCGGCCTGCCAGGAGCCGAACATGGACTCGGGAGCAAGGAGGACGGCGGCGTCGGTCGGCAGCGCCAGCTCGGAGTGCACGGTCATCGCCACGAGCACGGCGTCGCCCGCCGGAGCCACCGAGACGCTCTCGACCGTCCCCACGGTCACGCCTCGGAACTTCACCGACGCCCCCGGGGCGAGCTGGCCCACGCCGGTGGCCGCAGCTTGGAGGGGCCGGCCTTCGGTTCCCCAGCCCCCCTTCATCCATATCGTCCCCACCGCGGCCACGGCGACGGCCAGCAGCACCACCGCGCCCACCAGGGCTTCACGTCCTCGGTTCATCCGTGTCCTCCAGCGCTAGCGATTGCTGTTTCGGCGCCTGCGTAGGCCGTGGGCTCGCCGTCGACGAAGCCGCGCAAGATCGGGTCCGACGCGGCGCGCGCCTCGTCCGGAGTTCCCGTGAAGCGGTTCCTTCCCTCGTGCAGGAGGGTGATCCGGTCGGCGATCCGGAAGGCGCTGGTCATGTCGTGGGTGGCGACGACGGCGGTGGCGCCGAGCTCGTTCTTCATGCGCAGGATCAGACGGTCGATCACCGTCGTGGTCACCGGGTCCAGTCCCGTGGTGGGCTCGTCGTACAGCAGGTACTTGGGCGACGCGGCGATCGCCCGAGCGAGCCCGGCCCGCTTCCGCTGGCCGCCGCTGAGCTCGGAAGGAGAGCGGCCCTCCATGCCCGCCAGCTCGACCAGGGCCAGGCACTCGGCCACGCGGTCGCGGACGCGTCCCGGAGCCCATCCGGGCAAGCGGCGGAGGCCCATCGCCACGTTGTCGCCGATCGTCATGGAGTCGAAGAGGGCCGCGAACTGGAAGACGTAGCCGATGCGGCGGCGCAGCTCGGCGGTCTCCCGGCGGTCCAGCGTGGGCACGTGCATCCCGTCCACCACGACCGATCCTTCGTCGGGCGCCAGCAGTCCCACGACGTGCTTGAGAAGGACCGACTTGCCGCCCCCGGAGGGCCCCAGGACCGCCACGGTCTCTCCGTCGGCCACGTGGAGGTCCAGTCCCCTCAGCACCTTCTTGGGCCCGAACGCCTTCCGGACCCCGCGCAACGCGATGCTCACAGCAGGGTCGCCGCCCAGAAGGCGTCCAGCACGAGGATGATCATGCTTGCGGCCACCACGGTGCGGGTCGTCGCGGCGCCCACCCCTTCCGCTCCGCCCGCCGCGGACATTCCGAAGAAGCAGCCCGCGCCCGTCACCACCGCGCCGAAGGAGGTCGACTTGATCACGGCGAACCACACGTCCCAGGTATCGAAGAAGAGGCGCAGTCCCTTGACGAACTCGGCCGACGACATGTCCAGCAGCTGAAGCGCCGTGACCCAGCCCGACGCGATCCCGAGGGCCACGGCCAGCATCACCACGACGGGGAACATGAGGGTGCCCGCCAGAACGCGGGGGACCACCAGGTAGGCCACCGGATCGTAGGCCAGCGTCTCCAGGGCGTCCACCTGCTCCGTGACCCGCATCGTGCCCAGCTCCGCCGAGATGGCGGCCCCGACCCGACCGGCCAGCGTGAGTCCCGTGAGCACCGGCCCCAGCTCCATGATCATCACCTTCCCGACCAGAGCGCCCACGAAGTAGTGGGGGATCGTGCCCGTCAGGGTGTAGGACGCCTGCAGGGACATGACGATCCCGGTGAAGGTGGCGATGAAGAGCGCGATGGGAACCGACGCCACCCCGACCCGGGCCATTTGGGGGATCAGATGGGGTCCCCAGGTGCCGGCGGCCCCCATGGCCCGGAGCGCGGCGGTCGAGAGGAGCCAAGCGCGGCCCGCCGCGGCCAGGACGGCCAGAGCCGCCCGGCCGACGGCCGCCAGGGCGGCGATCGGAGCGTCGGTCATGCGGAACGATAACGGAACGAGTGCACTTGACCTGTCCCCAAGCGGCTATGATCGTTTCCGCATCGGGCACCTCCGCCTCTCCGGCCCGCCCTTGTCGTATGGACATATTCGCACTGAGGAACAGCAGCGTGGCCGAACTCCACGGCTATGCGGAATCGCTGAACATCCCGCACGACTCCGGGCTGCGCAAGCAGGACCTGATCTTCCGTATCCATCAGGGGCTCGCTCGACGCGACGAGGCGCCATGGATCGAGGGCGTCCTGGACGTGATGCCCGACGGCGCGGGCTTCCTGCGCTCGCCCGAGTGGAGCTACCTCCACAGCCCCGACGACGTGTTCGTGGGCCCGGATCGCGTGCGGGCGCTGGGACTGCGGAGGGGCGACGTGATCGCCGGCTTCGTGCGGCCGCCGGGGCGGGGCGAGCGCTACTTGGCCATGAGCTCGATCGACAGCGTCAACGGCTCGGGCACCGGCGACTTGAAGGAAAGACCCGTGTTCGAGGAGATGCGTCCCTGGTACCCGGTTCGGCGGCTGACGCTGGAGACTCCGGACGGACACGTGGGGATGCGGATGATCGACTTGGTGGCGCCTGTGGGGCGGGGCCAGCGCGGCCTGATCGTCTCGCCCCCGAAAGCGGGCAAGACGACGATCCTGCGGAACGTGGCCCAGGCCGTGGCGGCCAACCACCCGGACGTGCTGCTGGTCGTGCTCCTCATCGACGAGCGGCCGGAAGAGGTGACCGAGATGCAGGAGTGCGTCCGGGGCGAAGTGGTGGCCTCCACCTTCGACGAGCCGCCGGCGCGGCACCGGCAAGTGGCGGAGATGGTGTTGGCGAAGGCGAAGCGCCAGGTGGAGCACGGTCGGGACGTCGTGATCCTCCTGGATTCGATCACGCGCTTGGCTCGGGCCTACAACTCCCTGGCTCGCCACTCGGGTCGAATCCTTTCGGGAGGCGTGGACGCCTACGCCCTGCAACGGCCGAAGCGGTTCTTCGGGTCGGCCCGGAGCTTCGGGGGAACGCCGGAGGCCAGGGGCGGGGGCTTGTGGGGCAGCAACTTGGGCGAAGCTCGGCGCGAAGGCTCGCTGACGATCATGGCCACGGCCTTGGTGGAGACCGGGAGCAGGATGGACGAGGTGATCTTCGAGGAGTTCAAGGGCACGGGCAACATGGAGCTGGTGCTGGACCGGGAGACGGCGGACAGGCGCATCTTTCCGGCGATCGACCTGAACCGCTCGGGGACGCGGCGGGAGGAGCTGCTGCTCTCGCCCAAGGAGCTCAACCGGGTGTACTTGCTGCGCAACTTCCTGTCGGAGATGCCCGCTGCGGAAGCTGCCGAGTTCCTGGCGGAGCGGCTGGCGCGCCACTCGACCAACGCCGAGTTCTTGGCGGCGATGGCCGCCGGCGAGTAGGACGGCGGGCGGGCCCTTCGCCGCATCGGGGAAAGGCGTCAGCGGGGCTGGTCGGTCCAGTCGTCCACCGCGTAGACGCGCCCTTGGTCGAACGCGACCACCAGCTCGTGGCGGGGCCAGTTGGCCTCCAGCACGGCCGACGCCGGGGCGACTCCCGGGCGACACCTGGGGCTGGTGTTGGTCCAGCCCTCGAACAGGAAGAGTCGGCCCGGCCCTGCGCCGACCGAACGAGACGGCGAAGCGCCCGGCGCGGGGCGGGCTTCGGGCGCCGACACCAGGTGGATGCTCTCCGCCGTTCCCCGGCCCGGCGTGGGGTTCCACGACCGCACCTTCTCCTGCACGGCGTGAAAGCCCCGCATGTACACCTCGATTCTGGTCGCAGTTCTGTAGCAGGCGAAGAAGTAGTCGCCCGGTCGAACCGCCCCCGCCGCCGCCGAGGTCATCCTCAAGAGGCTTGGTTGCGAAGCGCGACCGTGAGGGGCCGCCTCTTGGACGGTCCATGTCGCGAAGGCGCCGAGAAGCAGCGCCGCGACTCCGCACGTCAGCACGGTTCGTCGCGGTCCGGCGACCACGCCCGGCCATCGCGGCTCCATCCAGGCCAAGGCGCGCTCCAGCAGGAACCCGGCGCCCGCCCCTGCAAGGACCAGAAGCACCATCAGCGCGCAGATCGCCAATCGCGGCCGCAGGGGAAAGAGCGTGGGCAGCAGCAGCGCTCCCGTGGGAACGACCACCGCGAGAAGGAGCGTCCACGAGCGCCCGCAACTTCGGGCGGGAACGGTGGCGCCGGCGACCACGAGGGCCAGAAAGGCCCCCTGCGCCCACGCTGGAATCGTTGCGTGCCAGTGGTGCCAAGTCGAGACCGGCAGCGCAAGGAAGAGGAGGGCGCGCGATTGGGTGGTCAGCCCTCCGCCTTCCGCCCCGTAAGTGAGGGTGAGAGCGTCCAGCACGTCGCGCGCGCCCTCGGTCGCGAAGATCGGCGCGTAGAGCACGCCCGCGACCGCGAGCGCCGCGGCCGACCACGCAAGCGTCTTGGCGACGAAGGGCCCAAGCTCCCTGCGCCCGCACCTGCGCCATCGCGCCAGCACCATCCAGGCCACTGCGGTCGCGGCCGGAAAGATCATGACCGGCAGCACGAAGAAGCCCAGGCCGATCGCCGTGGCCCACGCCGCCCACAGCGCCTTCTTGCCCGGCGTCCGGATCAGGGTCTGGCCGCACAGAAGCGCCGACGTGAAGAGCAGCGTCATCAGCGTGTAGCCCCGCGCGTTGGTCGCGTACTCGACAAAGTAGGGCGAGACGGCCCCGAAGAGCGCGGCGAACAATGCGGCGGTCGATCCGTACTCCCGGCGCGCGAACCACCACAGCGCGGGAAGGAGGAGGCAGAACGAAAGGAACGCCGGCAACCGAGCCGCAACTCGATCCCATGCGGCGAACCGGTGCGCGATCAGGACCAGGAGCGTGTGCAGCACATGGGTGTTGGTCGAAGGGTACCTGCTCACGTTCACCGACAACGGCTCCGCCGCGCGGAGCAGGGTCCTGGTCTCGTCGTGCCCAAGAGGCGCGTCCAGGTAGTACGCAGCCAGGACGACGCCGGTCAAGGCCGCCACTGCCGCCGCGACGAGCTCCGCGCGCCTTCGGCTCGGGACGCCGTCCGAGGGCGCGGCGTGGATGCGGGCGGCCGCCCATGCGAGCAGGAGAGCCGCGGCGAACGCCGTCGCCGCGACCGCGACCTCCCCGGGCGGAAAGGAGCGAACCGAGTCGTAGACGTCCCATGACGCGGTCGCTGCGAGGACCCCCGCCACAAGAACTCCAAGGCCGGCGGTCAGCGGCGCGCCCCATCGCCAGTACCAGTAGACGCGGGGACTTGCGTCGCGGCGGTGGCGGAGGCTCCCGAAGATCGTCACGACGGTCCCCACTCGTTCAGCTTGTAGACCCGTCCGGCTCTGAACGCGGCAACCAGCTGGTGGTCCGGCCAGTCGGCTTCGAGGAGCTGCCATGCCGGCGGCCTGTCGTGGTAGCACCTGGGGCGCGCTTCGCCCATCAGCGCTTCAAAGAGGAAGAGTCGGCGCGGCGATGCTTCGCCATGGGACGTCGAGCCGTCCACGACGTCGATCTGGACCTTGGCGGCCGACACCCTGTGCACGCGTTGGCGAAAGCGCGGGTTCCCGGCATGGTAGTACCAAGCCACGTCTTCCTCGATGGGATGGGCGGCCCTCACGTAGGCCATGCCACGAATCTCCACCCTCCCGCACATGGCAAGGTAGTCGCCCGGACGGATCTGGTCGGCGACCGACGTCGCCATGGACGGCAGACTTCGCAGAGCGCGGAAGTAGTCCGTGTTCTCGGTCAGAGCGTCCGGCCTGCTGGCCCACCACGAAGACATGCCGAGCGCCAGCGCGAGCGCCCCGCCCTCCAGCACGCGACGGCGCGATCCGACTGCGACGCTCGGCCAGCGGAGGCTCGCATGGTCCACGGCCCGCTCCACCACGAACGCGGCAGCGACCCCCGCCACGAGCATGAACGCCAGCAGCGCCGAGATCAGCATTCGGGACTGGGGCAAGAACGGATACGCCAGGAGCAAGGAGAGGGACGCGGCCGTCGCCAGCAGCAACGTTCGTGTTTCTCGCTTCCGCGCGGGAACGCCGGCGCCGACGACGACGAGCGCCAAGATGCCGCCCTGCGCCCACGAAGGTATCGCCCAGTGCCACTCGCGCCACAGCACGACCGGCCGCGCGAGGAGCGGAAGCGGCCGTATCACGAACTGCGATCTCGCGCGCACGTGGTCGCCCAAGGCCACGACGTCGCTGGCGATCAGCGCCGGCAAGTACAAGACCAGGGCGACGGCAACCGCTGCGGCCGACCACGCAACCGTCCTGGTCGCGAAGCCGCCGAGCGCTTCGCGACCGTGCGTGCGCCACCGCGTCAGCACCATCCACGCCGCTGTCGTCACGGCAGGGAAGGCCATCAGCGGCACAGTGTACAAGCCGAGCGCAATCGCTGCGGTCCATGTTGCCCACAGCCCCTTCTTCTCCGGGCTCCGCACGAGCGCGCGACCGCACAGAAGCGCCGTCGCGAACAGCAGCAGCATGAGCGTGTAGCCCCGGGCGCTGATGCTGTAGGCCAGGAAGTAGGGCGACGTTCCGACCAAGGCGGTCGCGAAGACGGCCGCCCGCGGTCCGTACTCCTGGCGCGCGAACCACCACAGCGCAGGCAAGAAGAGGCAGAACGACAAGAACGCGGGCATCCGAAGCGCGACTCGGTTCCACCCGGCAAAGTTGTGCACGACCCAAACCAGGATCGAGTGCAGGACATGGTTGTTGGGATCGTCGTACTGGCTTGCGGCCGCGGAGAAGCGCCGCGTCCCGAAGAAGGCGAGCGTGTGGCTCTCGTCCCATCGGTAGAGCGCGTCCAGGTGGTACGCTGCCAAGAAGACGCTCGTCGAGATCACGGCGAGCACGGCCAGAACCTCCGCGCGGCCGAGCGGGCGGCTGGCCCGTCGCGGGGGGCGGACCGGTCCGTCGCGCGCTGCAACCGCCCAGCACGCCCACAACGTCGCCGCGCAGGCGGCGGCCACGACCGCGGCAGTGGGCATCGGCACGACCAGCATCTCGATCTTGGCCGTGGCGTCGAGGTCCAAGAGCCAAGCGGCAGCGGCGGCCGTGGCCGCGAGCGCGGCCGACGCCGCCGCCAGCGGCACGCCCCGCCGCCAGAACCAGCCGACGCCCGGCGAGTGCGGCCTCACCCTCCCTCCGTCCATTCGTGCACCACGTACACCCTCCCGTGGTGGAATGCGGCAACCAGCTCGTGGTTGGGCCAGTGCGCTTCCAGGAAGCGTCCGGGCAGCGGGGCTTCCCGCCTGCACCTGCGACGGGTTCCGCCCTTGAACGGTTCGAGCAGGAAGAGACGCCTCGGCGACGCTTCGGCCCGAGACGCCCGCCGGCGCGACGTGTCGATCGATCCGTCGGCAAGCGAGAGACGATGGACGGCCTGCCTCGTGTCCCTGCCCGCCTCGGAGAAGACGGCCACGCCTTCGTCGACGGGGTGGACAGCCTTCACGTGGATCATTGTTCCATGCTCCGCCAGGCCGCAGGTCGTGAAGTAGTCGCCCGCCCGCATGTGCTCGTCCACGGACGACGTCAAGACCAGGCGACCGGTCGGCGCATGGAAGGGATCGATGATGTGCTTCAAGCTGGCGGGCTTGAGCGCCCACCACGAGAACGCACCGGCGGCCACCGCCGGCGCGACGCACTCCAGCGCGCGTCGACCCGCCCTGGCGGCGGCGCCCCGCCAGCGCGCGGCCGAGTGCGTCAAGAGGCGTTCCAGGACGAACGCGGCGCCGACGCCTGCCGCGACCAGCAAGACCAGCAGCATCCACGTCAGCATCCGGGCCCGGGGCCGGAACGGAAACGCCAGCAGCACGAAGCCGGTGGCAAGACCCGTCGCCAACACGAGCGACGCAGCCCCCGGCCGCCGCGTCGCGTCGGACGGGAGACCTCGAACGGAAGCGCCGACGCCGACGACGATCAGTGCAAGGAGCGTGCCCCGAGCCCATGCGGGCGTCGTCCAATGCCAGTCGCGCCACACTTGTCCTGGATGAGCCCAGAGCGGAATCGACCCCAGCAACTGATGCTCCCGGGCACGAACGGCCTCCGACACGCCGACAACGTCGGTCGTCGTCAGTACAGGCAGGTACAGCGCCCCAGCAACGACGAGGGCGCCCGCCGACCAAGCCGCTGTTCTGCCCAAGAAAGGCGCGAACGCTTCGGAGCCGCATCTGCGCCGACGCGCGAGCAACATCCACGCCACCGTAGTCGCCGCGGGAAAGACCATCAACGGCACGGTGAAGAAGCCGAGCGCGACCGCCGCGGCCCAGGTCGCCCAGAGCGCCTTCCTCTTCGGGTCGCGCACCAGCGCCCGCGCGCACAGAAGCGCCGTCGCGAACATCAGCATCATCAGCGTGTAGCCGCGGGCGCTGGCAGCGTAAGCCAGCATGTACGGCGACGAGGACGCAAGCGCCGTCGCGAACACGGCCGCCGACGGTCCGTACTCTTGGCGCACGAACCACCACAGTGCAGGCAGGAGAAGACAGAACGAGATGAACGCCGGCAGCCGAAGCACGACTCGACTCCAACCGCCGAAGTGGTGGGCGACCCATGCCAGGAGCGTATGCAGGACGTGGTTGTTGGGGTAGTCGTAACTGCTTGCGACCCCGGCAAGCGATTGCGACAGGTGCACCTGGAGCGGAAGTTCGTCGGGTCCGTAGGGCCCGTCCAAGCCGTGCGCGGCCAGCGCCGCCCCCGTCAACATTGCCGCCGCCGCCACGGCGTCCGCGCATCGGCGCGAGGCGACATGGCGCGCAGGAGCGGCCGGTCCTTCACCCCGCATCGCCGCCCAGAATGCGAGCAGCGCAATGGCGAAAGCGGCCGCGGCGGTCGCCAACTCCCGCGGCGGGACGACCTTGTCGACTTCCCGCATCGCGTCGAGTCCCAAGGCCAGGGCCGCGAGGACGGCCGCCGCGGCGAGCGCGGCCACGCCGGCCGCCAGCGGCGCTCCCCACCGCCAGAACCAGTTCCGTCCCGTCGACGGCGGCTTCACGAGGCGCCGGACCATCCGTTCAGCGCGTAGACTCTGCCGTCGTGGAAAGCGGCCACCACTTCGTGGTCGGGCCATTGAGCTTCAAGGGACTCCCAGGCCGGCGACGTCTGCTTGTCGCACCTGCGCTCGCCTCCGTCGGTCGTCGCTTCCAGCAGAAAGAGACGCTCCGTCGGCGCTTCGCCGGGCGGCGCCGAGCCGGGCAGCGCCGATCCGCCCGGCCCGTCGGTCCGGTCCTCGGGGGCCGACACCCTGTGGACGTTCTGAGGACTTTGCGACGCCGCTTCAGAGTACGCGCCCACTTCTTCGTCGAAAGGATACGACTCCCGCAAGTAGAAGAGCGTCGGCCTCTCGACTTGACGGCAGGCGGTGAAGTAGTCGCCCGGGCGCATGTGCTCGTCGACCGACGACGCCATGGCCAGAAGGCTGCGCAACGGGCGAAAGACGCCCCTGTACACGATCAGCGCGTCGGGCCGGGTCGCCCACCACGACGAGACGCCGAGCAGCAATGCCACGACGCAGCACTCCAGGGCCCGGCGACCCGACTCCGCCGAGACGCCGCGCCAACGCTCCGCCGCTCGGAACGCGGCGCGTTCCACCAGGACCGCCGCGCCGACTCCCGCCGTCGTCGTGAGCACAAGCAGCGCCCAGATGAACATGCGGGCATGGGGCACGAAGGGATACGCCAGCAGCAGCAAGCAGGTGGCGATACCGGCCGCCGACAGCAACGCCGCCCTTCGCCCGCCCGTCCGCCCGGGAACGGCGGCGCCGACGACGACGAGCGCAAGCAGGACGCCCTGCGCCCATGCAGGAACAGCCAAGTGCCAGTCGCGCCACATGGCGACCGGGTGCGCCGGAAGCGGAAGCGATCCCGCCAGGGAGTACCGTCGCGCGCGATGAAACTCTCCCACCTCCAGCACGTCGTTCGCCGCGAACACGGGCAGGTACAGGACCGCGGCCGCGACAACTGCGACGACCGACCATGCGGCCGTCCTGATCACAAAAGGTCCCAGGGCGTCGCGACGGTGGGCGCCCCAACGGGCCAGCAGCATCCACGCCACCGTCGTCCCGGCGCAAAACGCCATCAGCGGCACGGTGAACAAGCCGAAGGCGACAGCCGCGGCCCACGCCGCCCACAGCGTCTTCTTCTCCGGATTTCGCACCAGCGCCCGCGCGCACAGCAGCGACGTCGCGAACATCAGGAGCAGCAACGTGTAGCCCCGGGCGCTGGCGGCGAACGACAGGAAGAACGGCGACACCGCCGCAAGGGCCGTCGCAAGCCTGGCGGCAACCGGTCCGTACTCTTGGCGCACGAACCACCACAGCGCGGGCAGGAGAAGGCAAAACGACAGAAACGCGGGCAGTCGAAGCGCGACCCGATTCCATCCGGCGAGCTTGTGCACGCCCCAAACCAGCAACGTGTGCAAGACGTGGTTGTTTGGGTCGTTGTACTTGCTCACCGCCACGGAGAACGGCTGCGTCGCATAGGCCGTCAGCGTGATGCTCTCGTCCCACTCCAGGCGCGCATCCAAGCCGTGTGCGGCCAAGACGACGCCCGCGACGATCACCAGCGCCGCCGCGAGAACCTCCGCGCGTCGGGGAGGCGGCATCCGGGACGGCGACGGGACGGTCGGCAGATCGCGCCCAACGAGCGTCCAGCCGCCCAGCAACGTCGCCGCAAACACGGCCGCGGCGACCGCGGCGTCCTGCAGGGGCACGACCCTGTCGTAGTCCCTGGCCGCCTCCGGCTCCCACAACCAGCCCACAACGGCGGCCCCCGCAGCAAGAGCGGCCAAGCCAACCACCAAGGGCACGCCCCGTCGCCAAACCGGGCCGAAGCCCGGCATGGGCGCCGTCACGGCGGGGAAGTCGTCGGACGACCCCGCATTGCGTCCGTACGGTCGCGCATGGAAGTTGCGTTCATGAATACTCTCCAGAAGGCCGCCAACACCCTGTTCGCAGAGGCTCTGGCCGCCACTGGCGCCCGGGACCCTCGCGACTACTATCGGGCCCGCCTGCGGGACCTGAAGCGCGCCAACCCGGCGGGGTACGCCGAAGCGGTGCAATACTACCGCGACACGCTGGTTCCGTCCATAGCCGAAGGGGGCGCCGAGCCCATTGCGGCGTGGCGCGAGTACGGACTGCTGATCGCTCGCGCGACCGCCCCGGGACGCACCGTGGCCGTGGACGCGACGGGCCGGGCGCGCGACTACGGTCCTCCGGCCGACCCCGGCGAGATGATCCTGCACCTTCCGGACGCCCGGCAGGGACCCGCGTTGCTGGTGGGGCTCCCTCCCGAGCCGTCGCCTGCTCAATCGGCCACGTACGACTGGCTCGCCGCCGGGCGGAGGGGGCTGCGGGGGGCGTGACGGCCGCGACCGGGACGGGCGCCGTGCCGGCCCGGGCGGGGCTGCGACGGCGGCCGCCACTTGGCCGGGGCGTGACGGCCACGACTGGGACCGGCGCCGTGCCCCCTCTGGTCGCGTTGGCCGGCGCGATCGCCGGCAAGGGGTGACGGCCATGGCCGGGACGGGCGCCGTGCACGTGAGCTGGGGGCGGGTCGCTTCGCTCGGCGGGAACGTCCGGGCGGCCGGCGCAAGCCCCGCGCCGGGCGGTCTGGCGCTACTCTCGGAGGACGAGCTGGCCAGGGCCGAGCGGACCCGGAATGCGCTGGCCAGGCGGCAGTTCGTAGCAGGACGGGTCCTGCTGCGCAGGGCGTTGGGGCGCGCAACGGGGGTCGCGCCCGAGGCGTTCCGCTTCCGGTGCGAGGAGCGGGGAAAGCCGTTCCTGCCCGGGGGACCGCCGTTCAGCTTGTCCCACTCGGGCGACCGGGTGGTCGTCGCCGTTGGAACGGGAGGCCCGGCCGCGGGACGAGTGGGCGTGGACGTCGAGGTCGTGCGGCCCGTGCGACGGATGGCGGCCGTGGTGCGTCGTCGGTTCGCGCCGGAAGAGGCGGAGTGGTGGGCGCAGCAGCCTCCGGCCCGGCGCGCCGCCGCGTTCTTCCATATCTGGACGCGGAAGGAGGCGTTCGCGAAGGCGGTGGGACGAGGGCTGGCGTTGCCTGGGACGGCGTTTGCGGTGGCGACCGTGGACGGGCTCGCCGGGGCCCGACCGCCTGCCGGCTCGGACGACGCCGAGGCCGGGAGTTCGCTACGGGCCCTTCGCGCAGGCCCGCTTGCGCGCTTGGACCTTCCTGTCGAGCAACCTTCGCAGTGGAGCGTGGGCGGACTCCTGCCCGGGCCCGGCGCCGAGGCGGTGGGAGCGGTGGCGGCCGACTGGCCGGAGGCCGCAGTGGTGGAGGGCGCCGACCGAGGCTGACCGGCCCTTGGCAGTCAGCCCCCGCAGGGTGCGGCGCCGGTCGTCGCGTTGGAGCAGATGGCGCCGTTCGCGTAGCAGGTGTAGCAGGCGGCTTCCGCCAGGCGCGCGTCGACCCGCGTCGCTTCGGCGAGGGTGTCCGCCAAGCGAGCGCTTGGGTAGTCCAGCAGTATCGGACAGGCGTACACGCCGTCGGCGGTCACCAAGCGAGCACGGGTGCAGAGGAGCTGATCCAGGTCGTAGCCGCACATCATCTCGTGGGTTACCCGCTCGGCCGGGGCGTATCCGCGACTGCGGGCGCTCTCCTCGCCGATGAGGAGAGGGGGCAGGATCTTGAGGCGCGGGTCGTCGTAGCCCACGGCGGCCAACGAGCTCCTGAAGGCGCAGAGGGTGGCGCTGGTCTCGCAGTCGGTCCAGCTCTGCATTGCCGTGACGATCGGACGAAAGCCGGCCGCGACCAGCCGTCCCACGCCTTCCATCGCCCGCTCGAAGGCCCCGTCGCCTCGGATGGCGTCGTTCGCCGCCGCGGTCGGACCGTCTATGCTGACCCGAAACTCCAGGGCGTGGCTTCTGTTCGCGGCCACTCGCCGCAACGCATCGACCCGCCGGGGCGGCAAGAGCGTCGCGTTCGTGAGAACCGTGGCGGGACCGCGCGCGAGCACGTCCGCCAGGATGCCCTCCATCTCGTTGTTCATGAAGGGCTCGCCGCCGGTGAAGTAGTACTCCTTCACGCTCATCTCCGCCGACTCCCGCAACGCTTCTCGGACCATGGCGCGGGACATGAACCAGAAGGAATGGTTGTCCGGCGAGCAGGAGATGAAGCAGTGGCGGCACCGGAGGTTGCACACCGTGCCGGCGACTTGGAACCAGAGCTGGTCCAAGGCCGCAAGGGGCACGGCAGGAACGGCAGGGAGCACGGCGGGAGCGGCGGCCGCGATCATTGGGACTCCTGTTGGGGGCTTCCACGCCCGAAGGCTGTCGGTCTGCTTGCCTGGAAGCTTCTCGGCGTTGCCGGCCGCCCGTCGCGCTTGTGAAGGTCGTCGGTCGTGGCAAGGTTACGATTCCCTCCGACCGAGCTTTCCGCAACCCGTTCCCTCGCTCCATTGCCCCGCCCCGATGCGATTCGAGACCGTAAACCCCGCCAACGGCCAGCTTCTTCGCAGGTATCCCTTCCTTCCGCCGGAACGGCTCGAGGCGGCGGTCGAGAAGGCGGCGCGAGCCCAGCGGGAGTGGCGGCGGGTCCCCGTCCACGAGCGGGCCCGGGTCGTGGGGAAAGTCGCCGGCGTGCTGCGGGACCGAACCCGGCAGCTCGCCGAGACCGTCACGCAGGAGATGGGCAAGCCGCTTCGCGAGGCGGTGGCGGAGGTGGAGAAAAGCGCCTTGGGGTGCGAATACTACGCCGAGAACGGGCCTGCGTTCCTGGCGGACCGGCGGGTCGCGGGGGGACCGGTCGGGCAGGCCGGCGGCGCACCGGCGCTCGGAGGCGTGGACTCGCCGGCGGGCGCCGTCGATGGGAGGCCCGGCAGCTTCGTCTCGTTTCAGCCTCTGGGACTGGTGCTGGCGATCATGCCGTGGAACTTCCCGTTGTGGCAAGTTGCAAGAGCCGCGGCGCCGGCGTTGACGGCGGGCAACGGAGTTCTCCTCAAGCACGCGCCCAACGTGCCCAAGTGCGCTCTGGACGTCGTGGAGGCCTTCGAGGCGGCGGGGCTTCCCCGCGGGCTGTTCGCGAACCTCTTCGTCGACGTGGAGACGACGGGGGCTCTGGTGCGCGACCGGCGGGTCCAGGGCGTGACGCTGACGGGCAGCACCGAGGCCGGGCGGAGCGTGGGCGCCGTCGCCGGCGCCGAGATCAAGTCCTGCGTGCTGGAGCTGGGGGGCAGCGACCCCTACGTGGTGCTTGACGACGCCGACGTGGAGCGGACGGTGGAAGCCTGCGTGACCGGACGGCTGATCAACGCCGGGCAGAGCTGCATAGCCCCGAAGCGGCTGATCGTGCACGAAGCCGTGGCGGACGAGTTCGAGGCGGCCGTGGTGGAGCGAATGGGCGCGGTCCGGGTGGGCGACCCCATGGCCGAGGCCACGGAGATGGGACCGCTGGCCAGGCGCGACCTGCGGGACCGGCTGGCGTCGCAGGTCGTCCGAAGCATCGACGCCGGGGCCAAGCGGCTGCTGGGGGGCGACGTGCCCGACGTGCCCGGCTGGTACTACCCGCCGACGGTGCTGGCCGGGGTCCGGCCGGGGATGCCCGCCCACGACGAGGAGCTCTTCGGGCCAGTGGCCAGCATTGTGCGCGCCGGATCGGAAGAAGAGGCGCTGCGGATCGCCAACCGCACGTCCTACGGGCTGGGAGCGGCCGTGTTCACGCAGGACCTGGAACGGGGCGCCCGGATCGCCCGCACGGAGCTGGAAGCGGGGTCGTGCTTCGTCAACGACTTCGTGAAGTCGGATCCCAGGCTGCCCTTCGGCGGCGTGAAGGCCAGCGGGGTCGGGCGGGAGCTGTCGGAGTTCGGCATCCGCGAGTTCGTGAACGTGAAGACGGTGGTGCTGGCGTGACTGGAAGATCGACGTGACCAAGCGGGCCAAGATATCCGGCTCCAGCCTGAAGAACGCCTTTCGGGAGATCATCTGGCCCCGACGACGGCTGGTCCTGCTGGGGCTCGGGCTTATTCTCTTCAATCGACTTGCTGGGCTGGTGCTCCCCGCTTCGAGCCGGTACCTGATCGACAACGTGATCGCCGAGGCCAACGTCGAGCTGCTCTACTGGCTGGTGGGCGCGGTGGCGGGCGCCGTGGTGGTGCAGTCCGCCACGTCCTACGCGCTGACTCTTCTGCTGAGCGTGGAAGCGCAGCACCTGATCGCCAACCTTCGCTCGCAGGTGCAGAAGCATGTGCTGGAGCTGCCCGTGCGAGTCTTCGACAATACAAAGTCGGGCGAACTCGTGTCGCGGATCATGAACGACGTGGAGGGCGTGCGCAACTTGGTCGGCACGGGACTTGTGCAGCTTGTAGGAGGGACGATCACGGCGGTGGTGGCTCTGGGCTTCCTGATGGGAATCAGCCCCGTGATGACGTTGCTGGCGCTCGGGCCGCTGGCCGGCTTTGCGCTGGTGTCGACGAAGGCGTTCAAGAGGTTGCGACCGGCGTTTCGCAAGCGGGGCGAGATCGCGGCCGAAGTCACGGGGCGGCTCACCGAGGCCCTCGGCGGGATACGCATCATCAAGGGCTTCAACGCCGTGCGCAAGGAAGAGGACGTGTTCCGGGCGGGGGTCATGCGCATCTTCGACAACGTCAAGACGACATTGACGATGTCCAGCATGGTCACGAGCTTGGGCGCGTTCTTCATGGGCTTGGCCGGCGTCTTGATCATGGCTTACGGCGGGCGCTTGGTGATCGGTGGAGAGCTGTCCGTCGGCGAGCTCTTCTCCTTTACGATCTTTCTGGGGTTCCTGGTGGCGCCGGTGGTGCAGATGGCGAACATCGGCACCCAGATGACGGAAGCCTTTGCCGGCCTGGACCGGACCGCCGATCTGCTGTCGTGGCCCCGCGAGGACGACGACCCTCGGCGGGACACGTCGATGCCGCCGGTGGGCGGACACGTCGTCTTCGAGGACGTGCGCTTTCGCTACGAGGACGACAAGCCGGTGCTGCGGGGAATCGACTTCGAGGCGCAGCCTGGGATGGTGGTGGCGCTGGTGGGAAGCTCGGGGTCGGGCAAGTCCACAATTGCGGGGCTCGCCGCGTCGTTTCTGGAACCGGAGCAGGGGCGGGTGGTGGTGGACGGCGTGGACTTGCGCAACGTGAAGCTGGCATCGTACCGGGCCCAGCTTGGCTTGGTCCTTCAGGACGACTTTCTCTTCGACGGGACGATCCGCGAGAACATGCGCTTCGCCCGCCCGGACGCGCCCGACGCCGACTTGGAGCGGGCCGCGGATCAGGCGTACGTGACCGAGTTCACGGCGCGCTTTCCGGACGGGCTGGACACGGTGATCGGCGAGCGCGGCGTCAAGCTGTCGGGCGGACAGCGCCAACGGGTGACGATTGCGCGCGCAGCGCTGGCGGACCCCCGAATCCTAATCCTGGACGAGGCTACTTCGAGCCTCGACACCGAGAGCGAAGCGCTGATCCAGAAGAGCTTGGCCGAACTGATGCGGGAACGCACGACGCTGGTGATCGCCCATCGGCTTTCGACGATCCAGCGCGCCGACCTCATCCTGGTGATCGAGGACGGTCGGATCGTGGAGCGGGGCAAGCACGACCAACTGATCGAGCAGCGGGGGCGGTACCACCAGCTGTACACGGTTCAAGCCCGGATCTGAGGGCGCTCCGGTCGCTCGTCGCTGCTTGCTGCGCGCTGTCCGTGCCCTCTTCCGCAGCCCCTTCGACCAACACGACGAAGCATCGCTCGATCTCTCGATGGAAGCTCGCCGGCAAACGCACCCAGTCCCGGGCTTCCACGACGAACGGGATGCGCGATTCTTGAAAGGCTTCGGTCAAGGCGCCGAGGCGGGCCAAGGAAACCTTGGCGCCGTGCCGGCCCCGCACCACCAAGTCCAAGTCGCTGCCGTCATGGCTCGGGCCTTGCACCCGACTGCCGTACGCCCACACCTCGGCGCCCGGAACGTGGTCGCGCAGGATCGAAACGATCTCCTTGCGGTGGCGATTCGACAGGTGGAGCCGGCCGGTCAAGGCTGCTGCTCCCTCGTGGACGCATCCGATTCGAGCGCCGCCGTCAGGCGCCTTGCGTCGGCGATGAACTGGGGCAGCAAGGAAAGTGTTTCGTCGGCAAGGATTTCGCCGTATTCGTGCGAAGTACTGTTGCGGGCATCGCGATACGCCAGCCACCGTTCGCTGCATTCGGGGGAAACGAGACCATGCTTTGCGGCGTGACGGAACACGTCCTTGAAGCGCAGCCTGTCCACTTGGCGCGTACCGGCAAAGAAGGGGCGCAGCCATCTTCTTGTCAGTTTGCCGCTCTGCTCCAGCACAACCTCGAACTCCTTGACGCATGCTGCGCGAAACACGTCATGGGCTACATCGTCGCGATCGACGTCTTGGAGCGCCGAATAAGCGGCTTCCAGCGTGCGAATGCACCGTCCGACGTTGTCGGCGCTCACGGTCATGGCGCGGACGTCCCGTGCTTCGCCACAGCGGCGTTCGCCTTCGCCTGCATGGCCGAGGCGTCGCGCATGGAGGCAAGTTTCAGGTCGAAATCGAAATCCGAAGGCGAACGTGGGGCAAGCTTGGCCTTGAGTTCCTGGATCTCTCGGGGAGAGAGGCCGCACTCGGCCAACGCTTTGTTGGACAACGTGGCGCCCGAACGCGCCGCCAGTCCGTCGTCGTCCGCCGCGATCAAGCGCGAGACCGCTTCCAGCTCGCCGCGGGAGAGTCGGTCCCCCATCACTTGGTAGTCGATCCATGCCTCGTAGCTCAGGGGGGCGACCCGCTTGACCATTCCTGCGATCACACGGCCGTACTCCCGTATCTCCCACTGGGCGTGGGGGTCCACGCGAAGCGTCAAGAAGTGGAGAAGGTTGTGCAGGTCGATCTTCCAGTACCACTGGGTGTAAGTGGACAAGGGCAGGTCGATTCGCGCCAGTTCGCGGGCCACTTCCTGGTCCACAAGCCACCTGTAGTCATCCGCGGCTTTCTCTCTGGCGTTCTCCCAGCGTCGAACCGTCTCGCGGTAGAGATCGGAGCCGGGGGCCAGTCCGTCGGCGCTGAACCCCGGCAGCACGGACTGCTTCGCGCGACCCTGCTTGTTGGTGGCGCTTTGCAGCGCGAAGTGGCTTTCCTGGGGCTTGTAGAAGAGAAGCGGCATGATCGAGTAGCGGCCGCTGTACTCGTTCACCGACGCCGTGCGGTGGCGAATCCATTGGCGGGCGACGAAGATCGGCATCGAGCAGTGGAACTTGAGCTCGACCATCTCCGACGGCGTGGTGTGCAGGTGACGGCGGAGGTAGCGGAGCAGTCCCCGGGTCTCGGAGAGCTTGCGGGTGCCGTAGCCGTAGCTGACTCGCGCGGCGCGCTCCACGTCCTCGTCCGTGCCCATGTAGTCCACGAGCGCGACGAAGCCGTGGTCGAGGACTGGGAAGTAGCCGCCGAGGATCTCCTCCGTCTCCGGGACGGTGGGGCGGCGCGTCGAGGGAACGGAGGGCGAGGCCATGGCCGAACGGTGCGCGGGGCGGAACAGGCGGCGGATCCTGCGGAAGAGCAAGGTACCGCCGACGTTGCTGGTCGGCGAGTTCAGTGGCCGCCGCGCTGGTTCGGCCGCCGCCGCACTGGCTCACCGGCCTGGACGCGGCGCCGGCCCGCCGTCAGTCCTTCGGGATCGGCGCCGACATCGTGAGCCGCTACGGCGCCGCGCCAGCTTGCCGGGACGCGACGCTGGTCGGCGGCCTGCCGCACCACGTGTCGCACTGGCTCACCGGCCCGCACTGGCTCACCGGCCCTTGGTGGTGAATACTTGTTCCTCGTCGACCTCGCCCCCGGGGCGTCCGGCCTTCCTTTCTCGCTCGACAAGAAAGCGCAAGCTATGCGAACCCACTCTCGCCCGCCCATCCGTCGGCGCTGGTCCTGCCTGGCCCTCGCGACGGTGCTGACCCTGTGTCCCGCCGTCGCCTGCTCGGGTCAGGCCGACAGCTCCCCGCCCCACCCCGAGGAGGCCGCCGTCGTCCAGGTGGTCGAGCAGCTCTTCGAGGCGATGCGGACGAACGACGGCGAGCTGGCCGCCGCCGTCTTCCACCCCGAGGCCCGCCTGGGACGCGCCACCAACGAGGGCATCTCGTTCACCCCTGTGGACGGCTTCGTCGAGGCCGTGGGCAGGGAGAAGGACCAGACGTGGGACGAGCCCATATGGGACTGGACGGTCCGAGTGGACGGACGGCTCGCCCAGATGTGGACCAAGTACGCCTTCTACCTGGACGGCGCGTTCAGCCATTGCGGCAGCGACGCCTTCGACCTCTACAAGTCGGACTCGGGGTGGCAGGTCGTCCAGCTGGTGGACACGAGCCGGCAAGAAGATTGCTGGTACCCGCCCGGGCGCGAGCCGGCGGAGAGCGAGCCGTGAGCTGCGGGCGGGCCCCGCCGGGTCCGCACCGCTCCGCCCACGTCCTGGAGCGAGCCGTGAGCTGCGGGCGGGCCGGTCGAGCGACCGCCGCCCTTGCTCTGACGACCGGCGTCCTCGCGGCGGCTTGTTCGGGGGCCGGCTCGGGGCGGGACCGGCCGGCAGATGTGGAAGAGCTGGCTCGGGCGGTCAAGGACCAGATCGCCGTCGACGACCTGCTGGCCTACTCCGCCGCGGTGGCCGAACACGTGCGCCCTTCGGGAGGCCCTGGCGAAAACGCCGCCATCGACACGATCGTGGCGGTCTTGGAGGCTCGCGGCGTGCCCGTCGTCGTCCACGAGCTCGTGGCGTACGCGAGCGATCCCGTGTCTGCATCGGTCTCGGTTCCCGGAACGGACTTTCGCCCCCGCGCCATCACAATGGCCTATTCGGCCTCGACGGGGTCCGGCGGCGTCGAGGGCAGGGCCGTGGACATGGGCGGCTTGGCGAACCTGCCCCGCTTGGAGACGGGCACGGGGGAGCGGTTGGTGATCAAGGGCGAAGCCTTCGGCGCGGAGCTTCCCGACCTGACCGGCGCGGTCGCCTTCGTCGACGGCCAGCCCCGCAACGTGCCCACGACCGTGCTGGAGCGCATGGGAGCAACGGCCGTGGTCTTCGTCAACCCGGAAGAGCGCCTCAACGAGCTGATCGTCACGTCCACCTGGGGCAGCCCGTCCCTGATGAACCACCATCGGCTGCCGACGATTCCCGTGGCCCAGATCGCGCGGAGCGCCGGGGACGAGCTGCGCCGCCTGAAGGCCGCCGGACCTGTGCGCCTACGGGTCGAGACCGAGCTGCGGACGGGGTGGACGCCGATGCGCCTGGCGGTGGCGACCGTGGAACCGGGCGTGACGGACGAGCGGGCGGCAGAGGAAGTGTCGTCGGGCGCGCCCACGGCGACCGGGGCGTCCTCGGAAGCCGGCGCCCCCTTCGTGCTGCTGGGCGGTCACATAGACGGATGGCACCACGGGGCCACCGACGAGGCCGCGTCCAATGGGGCGATGCTCGCCCTGGCCTTGGCTTTCCACGAGGTCCGGGACCGGTTGCGCCACGGGCTTCGGGTCGCGTGGTGGCCGGGCCACAGCAACGCTCGATACGCCGGTTCGACTTGGTACGCCGACGAGTTCTTCACCGAACTCCGTCAACGCGGACTGGCGTACATGAACATCGACGGGGTCGGGCAGATCGGCGCCAAGCGGTTCGGGGCGACCGCGTCGGAAGCCTTCGGCGAGTTCGCGGCCCGCGTGGTGGAGCGGACGGAAGGCGCAGAGGTTGCCGCCTCCCGGCCCGGCCGCAACTCGGACCAGGCGTTCAACGGCGTCGGCCTGCCGCTGATCCAGTTCAATCACACGCGCCTGGCGGAGGACGGCGGCTACTGGTGGTGGCACACGCCGGACGACACCTACGACAAGATCGACGGCGCGGTCCTCAAGACGGACACCGACATCTACGCCGACGCGCTGGTCGAGATGCTGACCGGCGCTCCGTTTCCGGTCAGCCTATCGGACCAAGTGGCGGCGCTGGGCAAGGCCATGGCGGCACGGGACGACGAGTCGGGCGGCGCGACGAGGCTCGGCGAGCGCTTGGCCGGACGCATGGCGGAGCTTCGGAAAGTCGCCGAGCGTCTCGACGGCTTGGCGGAAGCGGGCCGGGTGAATCCCCTGGAGCAAGTCGCGGTCCTTCGACCGCTTCATCGGGTCATGTACGTGCCTCTCAACGTCTACCATCCGGATCCGGGCGTGCGCTTGGGACCCCTTCCCGGCCTGGCTCCAGCCGCCGTCCTGGCCGACGAGAGCACCCATCCGGATCGGAGGGGCTTTGCCGCTCCGGTGGCGGCACGGGAACGCAACCGCCTGATCGAGGCGGTGGACGACGCGCTGGCAGAGGCTCGACGGGTCGTTGCGGCCGCTGGAGAACGTCGATGACCGCCCCTTCGGCCATGGCGCCGGCCGTCTGGTCCGCTTTGCGCGTCGTGGCCCCGGCCCTCGCTCTGGCCGCCTGCTCCGCCCAGCCCCCCGCCACCTCCCACCCCGTCCGCGACGGCGACTGGCCGTTCTATGGTCGCGACGCCGGCGGCGCCAAGCACTCCCCCCTGGCGCAGATCAACCGCGCCAACGTGGCCCAGCTTCAAGTCGCCTGGACCTGGGAGACCGGCGAAGAGCCCATACCGGGACCCATGTCGCCCATCCGCGGCCAACGGGTCCGTCCCGGCAACTTCGAGGCCACCCCCGTCGCCTACGACGGCGTCCTCTACCTTTCGACGCCCTACAACCGAGTGGTGGCGCTGGACGGAAGCACCGGCTTGCCCCATTGGGAGTACGATCCCGGCACCGTGGAGTGGGGCCAGCCGCCGAACGGCACCGGCTTTGTTCACCGGGGCGTAGCGCTATGGCAAGGCCCCGGCGAGCGGCGGTTGTTCCTCAACACCCGCTGGCGACTGATCGCCATCGACGCCGACACCGGGCAGCCCGTCGAGTCCTTCGGCCACATGGGCGAGATCGACCTGACCGAGAATCTGATCTGGCCCACCAACCGGCTCCACTACACGCAGACGTCGCCGCCCGTTGTCTTCGAGGAGTTGGTGATCCTCGGCAACGGGGTGTGGGACGGATTCGTCTATCCTCGGGATCCGCCGGGCGCGATCCAGGCGTTCGACGCGCGCACCGGAAAGCTGGCTTGGTCGTTCAACTTGATCCCCCAGCCCGGCGAGTTCGGCAACGAGACCTGGGAAGACGGAAGCTGGGACTACACGGGCCACACCAACGCCTGGGCGCCGATGGTCGTGGACGAGGAGAGGGGGCTGCTCTTCGCCGGCGTCGGCACGCCTTCCAACGACTACTACGGAGGCCACCGAAAGGGCGACAACCTGTACGCCGAGTCCCTCGTGGCCATCGACGCGCGCACTGGGACGAGGGAATGGCACTATCAGACGGTGCACCACGGGCTCTGGGACTTCGACCTGCCCGGCGCGCCCGTCCTCATGACCTTGGCCGTGGACGGCCGGGTCGTGGACGCGGTGGCCGTGGCCGGGAAGACCGGTTTCGTGTACACCTTCGAGCGGGAGACGGGCGAACCCGTCTGGCCGATCGAGGAGCGCCCGGTGCCGGCCAGCGACGTCCCCGGCGAGACGACGGCGGCCACGCAGCCGTTTCCGACCCGCCCGCCCGCCTTCGCGGCCCAGGGGTTCTCGCGGGAAGACCTGATCGACCTGACTCCGGCCTTGCGCCGGGAAGCCGAAGCTCTGGTCGCCGGCTACCGCTTCGGCCCCCTCTTCACGCCTCCGTCGATGGAGGGCGCCTTCGCCATGCCCGGCATCCTGGGGGGAGGCAACTGGGGCGGGGCCGCGTTCGACCCGGAGTCCGGCTTCCTCTTCGTCAAGTCCTCCGAAGAGCCCAGCCTGCTGAAGATCGGACCCGCCGACCCCGAGACCACTGTGGCGGAGTACGCAATAGACAGAAGTTCCTTCCGCACACTTCGCGTGGCCGGCAACGTTCCCATCTCGAACCCGCCTTGGGGGACCGTCACCGCCATCGACATGGGCGCCGGCGAGATCGCTTGGCAGGAACCGGTGGGCGAGCGCCCGGAGATCAGGAACAACCCGGCCCTGGCAGGGGTCGCGCTGCCGGCGCGGCTGGGCGTCGTCGGTCCGCCGGGACCCTTTGCGACCGCAGGCGGACTGGTCTTCCTGACCGGCGGCTCCGACGTTCTCTACGCCTTCGACAAGGACTCGGGCGACGTGATCTGGGAAGGGCGGCTCCCGGCTCCGGGCTATGCGAACCCCATGACGTTTCTGGCCGCGGACGGTCGGCAGCTGGTGGTGATCGCCACCGGCGGACCGGAGGGCGGGACGCTGGTGGCGTTCGGGCTGCCGTAGGTCGTGGAACCGCGCGAACGGGTGGCGGCCAAGCCGTGCGCGGGCGTCGGGTCGGCCCCGAGGTCGTCGGTCGCGGCGGCGCTGCTCCCAGCCAAGTGGGCGCTGGCGTCGCTGCTCCTGGCGTCCTGCGGCGGCGCCCCCACCGAACCGGCGGTCGCCACCTTGAGGGTGGAGCCCAAGGAAGCCCTGATCGTGGGCGCGGGCGGGTCGGCGACCTTCACGGCCATTGCCTTGGACGCCGACGGAGCGCTGGTGCGGGTCTCGCCCGAGTGGTCGGTCGGCAACGGCGAGGTGGCCTCCGTCGGGAGCGGGGGCTCCGCCGTCGGCATCGCCGGCGGCGCCACCACCGTGACCGCATCCGTGGACGGACTGCGGGCCAGCGCCCGCTTGGAGGTGTACGTCCCGGCGGAAGTCGCCCATTACGAGCCCGGACGAAGCTACTTCGGCCGTCGCAACTACGTGGAGTACGTCCCCGGCGAGCTTCCCCTGATCCTGTCGGCTTCTCACGGAGGCGTGGCGCTGCCGCGGGAGGTCCCCGACCGCGCGTGGGGCACGCTTCGTGCCGATCGCAACACGCTGGAGCTCGCTCTTGCCATGCGCGACGCCTTGGTGGAGCTGACCGGCTTCGCGCCTCACCTTGTTCTCTCTCACCTCCACCGGAGCAAGCTGGACCCGAACCGGGAGATCGAGGAGGCCGCCCAGGGCAACATCTACGCCGAACAGGCGTGGCGGGAGTTCCACGACCTGACCCGCACCGCTCGCGCAACCGTCTGGGGCGCCTTCGGCGAGGGATTGTACTTGGACGTCCACGGTCACAGCCACGACATCCCGCGCGTCGAGCTGGGCTACCTCCTCACCGCCGACAAGCTGAACGAGCCCGACGCCTCCTTGAACAGCTTGGCGGTAGTGCGCTGCACCAGCATCCGAGAACTGGGACGCGACTCGCCCATACCCTTTTCGCGGCTCTTGCGGGGCGCAACTTCCTTCGGCGGCTTGCTGCAGGAAGAAGGCGTGCGGTCGGTGCCCAGCCCGTCCGACCCGTCTCCCGGCGACGATCCCTATTGGCGGGGCGGCTACAACACCCGCGAGCACGGCTCTCGATCCGACGGCGAGCTGATCAGCGGCATCCAGCTGGAGCACCACTGGTCCGGGCTTCGGGACACGGAGGAAAACCGCCGGGAGTACGCCGCCCGGGCCGCTCGGGTGGTCAAGCGCTTCATGACGGAGCACTTCGGGTACTTCGAGCCGGGGAGCGGGACGCGGGCCGGCGCGTCGCTGATGTCGCTGGACGGTCGGGTCCACGCGACGGCGCCGGCGGGAAGAATCGCCCAGGCGGGCGCCACGGCCGCTCAGACCGAGGCGTGCCCCTGACGTACGCCCGGGGAGCCTCCGTTCGCTCGGCGTGCTTGTCGTCGCACCGCCGCGCCCCTGACCTACGCCCGAGGAAGCCCGGAAAAGAGTCCGGCCTCGGCCCAGGCCTATCGGCCCTTGGCCCGGCCGGAGGAGGCCGAGCCCAGATGGAGGAAGCTGAGGCCTGGACCAGCGCCGGCGCTAGCGCCCGATGCGCAATCCGAGCTGGAACTGCTGCTGGTCGTGCACTCCCGCCACGATCCTGCGGCTCCCCTGAACGATCCACTGGGGCTTGATCTCGTAGGCGAGCCCAATCGTCCACTGGCCGCCCAGCCCGTTGCCCGACCAGTTGCCGAGCACTTCGCCCAAGTGACTGTTGACGGATTGGACTTGGTAGAGGAGGCCGGCGCCGACGAAGGGGCGAAACGCCTTGCCCTTGCGGAAGTCGTAGAAGAGGCTCGCGATCACCGAAAGAGCCGCGATCTTTTCGCTCTCGCTGTAGCAGCAGCTCCGGGAAGCGAACGCCGACGAGTACGACGCCTCGATCTGGCCCCGAAGGGTGCTGTAGATTCCGGGTTTTCCGAGGACGGCGGACAGGTTGTGTCCGACGTCGCCGGAGTGCGTGTCGGTGACGCCGCCGGCGAAGCCGAAGTAGTAGGAGGGGACGACCGTCGGGGCGACGGGCTGCGCGTCGACGGACTGGGCGGAGGCGGGGGCGGCCGTCGTCGGCCCGAGGACGAAGGCGAGCGCGAGGGCGAGGACGAGGCCGGCGGGTCGCGCGGCCGCGCTTTCCAGGCTGTTCCGGGTCATGGAACGAATCTCCGGTCTGCGAAAACGTAGGGAGTATACACACTAATAATAATACGATGTCACGAGCTTGCCCCGGGGTTGCATGGGGCAGCAGCGAGCGAAACGCGATCCGAGGCGAAGGTGGCTTGCGGCTGGTGCATCGCGGGCAGCGGGAGGGTTCCCGGCAACGCGGCATCCCCCCGTCGGCGCGGCATCCAATGGAACCCCGCGAGGCGTCCAAGGTTCCATCGGAAGTTGCGGACGAGGTCCTCCCAGCGCTGCGAAGCCTTCCGCAGCACCCGCGGTTCGCCTCGACCGCCCCAGCCGCCTACCTTCTCCGACGTGCCACGGCATGCACGAGGCCCGCCGTCCCGGAGCCTCGCGAGAGGCACGAAAGGACCCGTCAAATGCACGCAACCGTTCAAGTCGCCCGCCCTACGGTCCAGCGGGCCGCCCCTGGATTCCCGAGGGCCGACCCTGGATTCCCGAGGACCGTCGCGCTTCTGGTCCTGGCCTTGGCCTCGGCCGTCGCAACCCCGGCCCGGGCCCAGACTGGGACGGTCGCCGGGCGCGTCCTCGACGCCGTCGGCGGCACGCCCCTTGCCGGAGCGCAGGTCGTGGTCGTGGGCGCCGGCATAAGCCAACTCGCTGGACAGAACGGCGAGTACCGGCTCTCCGGGGTTCCCGCCGGGCAGCACGTCCTGGAAGCGCGGGCGGCAGGGTTCGCCCACAATCGGCAGACCGTCGCCGTGCTCGCCGGACAGACCGTGAGGCTGGATTTCGCGCTCCAGCCCGCCGCCACGCTCGAGCAGATCCAGGTGCAGCCCCGAGCCGCCGACCAAGCCGTCGCCGGGATGCGGAGGCGCGCCTTCGCCAGCCAGCCTTTTAGGGACTTCAACACCGAGTCCTACGCGCACGTCCAGGAGAACGACTTCCGAACCGTCGCCGCGTCGCCCCTGTCCACCTTCTCCATCGACGTGGACCGAGCGTCCTACGCGAACGTGCGGCGCTTCATCCACTCCGGCGAGCGTCCGCCGATCGACGCCGTGCGGATCGAGGAGATGATCAACTACTTCCCCTACAAGTGGGGCGAGGTCGCGGGCGACCATCCGTTCTCGGTCGGCGCCGAGGTGTGGGAAGCGCCCTGGAAGCCCGAGCACCGGCTGGTTCGGATCGGGCTGCACGCGCGATCGGTGGAGACGGAGCACCTGCCGCCGGCCAACTTGGTCTTCCTCGTGGACGTGTCGGGATCGATGGCCTACCCGGACAAGCTGCCGCTGCTCAAGAAGGCGTTCGCGCTCTTGGTGGAGCAGCTTCGGCCGACGGACCGGGTCGCAATCGTGGTGTACGCAGGGGCCGCCGGGTTGGCCCTGCCCTCCACGCCGGGCGACGAGCGGGCCGAGATCCTGGCCGCGCTGGAGCAGCTGGAGGCGGGCGGAAGCACGGCGGGCGGCGCCGGGATTCGGTTGGCTTACGAGACGGCGCGCGAGCACTTCGTCGACGGCGGCAACAACCGGGTCGTGCTGGCAACCGACGGCGACTTCAACGTGGGCGCCTCCAGCGACGCCGAGATGGTGCGCCTGATCGAGAAGGAGCGCGACGCCGGCGTCTTCCTGACCGTGCTGGGCTTCGGAACCGGCAACTTGAAGGATTCGAAGATGGAGCAGATCGCCGACCACGGCAACGGCAACTTCCACTACGTCGACAACCTCCTGGAGGCGCGGAAAGTCTTGGTCGAGGAGATGGGCGGCACCCTTCTCACGCTGGCCAAGGACGTGAAGCTGCAAGTCGAGTTCAATCCGAAGCGGGCCGCGGGATATCGGCTCGTCGGCTACGAGAACCGCCTGCTGGACGCCGAGGACTTCGCCGACGACACAAAGGACGCCGGGGAGCTGGGCGCCGGACACACGGTGACCGCCTTGTACGAAGTGGTGCCTGCGGGTGCGCCCGTTCCCCGCGAGGGCGAAGTCGATTCGTTGCGCTACCAAGCGCGCCCGCTCGCGGAGCCCGACGGGGGCGACTTCGACGACGAGCTCATGTACGTGAAAGTGCGCTACAAGGATCCGAACGGAACCCGGAGCAAGTTGCTCGAACACGCCGTCGCCGACGAGCCGGGCTCGCCGTCCGCGGACTTTCGGTTTGCAACGGCGGTGGCGGGATTCGGGATGCTGCTCCGGGAGTCGCCCCACGCCGGGACATGGGAGCTCGACGACGCGATTGCTCTTGCGGAGCGCAGCCGGGGAGACGACCCCCGTGGCTACCGTGGCGAGTTCGTGCGACTCGTGGAGGCGGTGCGGGACCTGTCGCTGCTCGACCGGAAGGCGGAGGAGACCACGCGACGGCCGTGGCGGCGAGAGTAGCAGGTCGGCGTCTGTGGACGACCAGACTGCCCTCCGCCACGTCGATCTCTTCCGGTCCCGGCCTGCGCGCTCCCCCGCCCCGCGCCGGATTTGCGCTCCCCGGTTCGAAGGTCAATCTTGTTGGGCCCCGGCGCGGGACGCGCACCCGCCCGTGCACGCCCCCTCTGCAGACTCCGCAGGAAGGAGCGCGACGATGGAACGCACCGGCATCGCTGCAAGAACCGTGATCGCCCCAGCTGCATTCGCCCTGGCGCTGGCCGGGATTGCGGTCGGTCCCGAGGCCGCGCCCGCCCAGGAAGACGTCCGGGTCGAAGTCGAGCCTGCTGCGCTGGCCCTGGAAGTCGGCGACAAGGCGCAGGTGGTCGCCCGCGTAGTGGACGCCGGCGGAGAGTTGGTGGACGTGCCCGTGCTCTTCGTCGCGAGTCCCCGGGGCGGGCTCGCCGTGGACCGCTCCACCGGCGAGGTGGAAGCGCTCAAGGGCGGGCAGTACCGAATCTTCGCCAGGGCCAGGACGCAGGGCGGGGGCAGGCCGTCGACCAGCGTGGCCGTCACCGTGGCGTTCCCTCCGCTGGACCGGATCGAGGTCTCGGAAGCCAGTGGACGCTTCTACGTGGGCGCAACCGTCCGCCACAAGGCCCGCGTGATCGACGAAGCCGAGGACGTGCGGGACGTGGAGGTGACTTGGAGCACCTCCGACGCCGCCGTCGCAACGGTGGACCGCTTCGGCTACTTCACCGCCCACCGAACCGGCGACGCGACCCTGACCGCTCAAGCCGAAGCGGTCTCGGCCGAGGTCCGGTACCAAATCGTCGAGAACCCTGTCGCCAAGGTCGAGATCGCCCATTGGAAGGGGCAGCGGCCGGCAGGCCGCGTCGCTGCCAGACCCGGCGAGGTGCACCGCACCGGCGACGTGCTCCACTTCGTCGGCACGCCCCGAGACGCCGAGGGCGCCGAAGTGGACGACATGCCCGTCGCCTATGCATTGGAGGCGAACCCGGACGCCGTGGCCACGGGGGACTTCCCGCCCGCCGAAGTGGACGGCCAGGGCCGCTTCGTCGCGTACAAGCCCGGCGTTTACACGGTGACCGCCAGCGTGCCCGGCCACTCCGCCCGCGAGACGGTGGAGGTGCTGGCGCGTCACGTCGCCGAGGAGGTGGAGCTGGTGGGTCAGGGCGCTGTGCGCAACGTATCCACGTCCGACCTGTGGGTGTGGGAAGGCGTGGACGGCCGCGACTACGCCGTCACTGGAACCCACAGCGGCCACGGGAGCATCTACTGGTGGGACGTGACCGATCCCGCGAGCCCCGTGCTGACCGACTCGCTGGTCGTGGACGCCCGCACCACCAACGACGTGAAGGTGTCGGAGGACGGCAAGCTTTGCGTGGTCTCCCGCGAGGGCGCGTCGAACCGACGCAACGGGATCGTGATCGTGGATTGCTCGGACCCGCGCAATGTCGAGATCGTCTCGACCTACGACGACGGGCTGACCGGCGGCGTGCACAACCTCTTTGTGTACGAAAACCACGTGTACGCGGTGAACAACGGCGTGCGCTTCGACGTCATCAACATCGAGGACCCGACCAATCCGCACAGGGTCGGCCGCTTCCAGCTCGATGCGCCCGGTCCCCGCATTCACGACATCTGGATCGTGGACGGCGTCGCGTACACGTCCAACTGGGGCGACGGCGTGGCAGTGATCGACGTGGGCGGCGGGGGCAAGGGCGGCAGCCCGTCCAACCCCGTCGAGATGGCACGCTTTCGGGACATCGGCGGACGCACGCACGCCGCATTCCCCTACGTCAGCCCGACGGGCCGCTTCTACATCTTCATGGGCGACGAGATCGGGCGCCCGGGCTTCGACGGCCAGGAGAGGGGCCGCACGCCCGAGTTCATGGCGGGCTACATCCATGTGGTGGACTTTACCGACCCGGAAAACCCGGAAGAGGTCGCTCGCTACGAGATCCCAGAGGCCGGCTCGCACAACATGTGGATCGAGAACGACCGCCTCTACGCCGCCTTCTACAACGGCGGCCTTCGGGTCGTGGACATCTCCGGCGAGCTGAAGGGCAACCTGTACCATCAGGGCCGAGAGATCGCCGTGTACAAGTCGTACGATCCCGACGGCGTCGTGGCCAATGCGCCGTTCACCTGGGGACCGCAGATGCACAAGGGCAACCTCTTCTTCGCCGAATACTTCTCCGGCCTGTGGGCGGTGAAGCTTCAGCCCAGGAGGACGCTGGTTCCTTGAGGCAAGGCATGTCGTCTTTCTTCGGGCGAGGAGCGTCGTCTTTCCTTGGACGGCATCTGTCGGCGGCGGGCGCGTCGGCGTTTGCCGCAACCGCCGCGCTTGCGGCCACCACTCTTGGAGCCGCCCCACGCTCCGCAACTGCCCAGTCCTACTGGGTCTACGTCGCAGCCGAATCGGAGGACCAGGTCTCGCTCCTTCGCTACGACGCAGGGGGCGCCCTCGTGGTGGAGAAGACGATTCCGACCGGATGGCTGCCGGCCGAGATCGAGGCGCCCCACGGCGTCTTCGTGGACCCTGCCGGCGACTACTGGTATCTGACGCTGGGACACGGATTCCCCAACGGCCAGCTGGTGAAGTACGAGACCGGCACCGACAGAGTGGTCGGCGTGGCGGAGCTGGGGCTGTTCCCTGCGACCGTTGCGGTGCCCCCCGACGGCGCCGTCGCGTTGGCGGTCAACGCCAACTTCCACGGCGACCACGTCCCCTCCACCGTGTCGATTGTGGACCTGGAAACGATGGAGCCGATCGCGGACGTGACCACATGCACGATGCCCCATGGTTCCCGCTTCAGCTCCGACGGCTCCAAGCACTACTCCGCGTGCATGATGGACAACCAGCTCGTGGAGATCGACGGCGCGAGCCTCAGGGTCGTTCGGCGGCTCGACCTGGTGCGCAACGAGCTCGCCCCCGAGCCATCGGACGGGCACATGGCCATGGCGCCGCCCGACGGACACTGCTCTCCTACCTGGGCCACGCCCCACCCCGACGGCCGTCGCGTCTTCGTGCCCTGCAACCGCGACGACGCAATACTGGAAGTGGACGTGGAGCGCTGGCGGGTCGTCCGCAGAATCGAAGCGCCGGGCGCGCCCTACAACCTGGACGTGACGCCCGACGGCGAGAAGCTTCTGGCAACGCTGAAGGGCAGCGCCCAGTTCGCCGTCTGGGAGCTGGCGACGGGCAAGCGCCTGCACCTGCTGGACTCGAAGATGCGCGTGACTCACGGCGTGGTCGCAACCCCCGACGGCCGCTACGCCATCGTGACCGTGGAAGGAATCGGCGGCGATCCGGGCACGGTCGAAGTGATCGACCTGGAGGCCGGCCGGCGCGTGGCGTCGGCGTCGATCGGCAAGCAGGCCGGCGGCATCGCGCTGTGGAAGATGGAGGGTCCGTGAGACGCTTCGCAGCCTTGCCCACGCTTCTGGCCGTCGCGTCGGCGTGCCAGCCCGCGTATCCGCCGGAAGCCGCCAGCGACCAGGCGAACGAGCCCGGCTGGACGTGGAGCGACGAGCGCGTCTGGGAGACCGTGCACGCGGTCCGTGCCGGCAGGGACCTCCAGCCTGCGCAATGGCCGAATGGGGCGCGGGTGGCGGTGCTGCTCTCCTTCGACGTGGACAACGAGACCGTGACGGGACTTCGCTACGGGGACGCGACCGTGGGGTCCCTGTCCCAGGGCCAGTACGGCGCGCGGCGCGCGTTGCCTCGCGTGGTGGACCTGCTCGACCGGGAGGGTGTTCCAGCGTCGTTCTTCATTCCGGCGGTGAGCTTGGTCATCGACCCGTCCCAGATTGGGGTCATACAGGCTGCCGGACACCATGAGTTCGCGGTCCACGGGTGGATTCACGAACTCAACTCCAGCTTGGACGCCGACACCGAGCGCGCCCTGCTGCAGCGCGCCGTGGACTACATGACCGAGGCCACTGGCACGCGGCCGCTGGGCTACCGGGCTCCGTCGTGGAACTTCAGCCCGAACACCTTGTCGATCATCCGCGAGATGGGGTTCCTCTACGACTCCTCGCTGATGGCCGACGACCGGCCTTACGAGATCAACGCCGCCGGCGAGCCCACTGGGATGGTTGAGTTGCCGGTCGAGTGGATTCTGGACGACGCGCCCCTCTTCAACCCCCGCGGCAACCGCTACGCCAACCCCCGGGACGTCCTGCAAGTGTGGATCGACGAGTTCGACGGGGCGCTCGCCGACGGCACCATGTTCCTGCTCACGATGCATCCCCACGTAATCGGCCACCGGTCCCGAATCGTGGTGCTGGAGGAGCTGGTTCGGTACATCAAGAGCCACGGCGCCGACGTATGGTTCGCCACGCACTTGGAAGCTGCGCAGTACGTGAAGGAAGAGGCGGGGCTGTAGCAGGCCCCTCGAGACCAGCCAGTCCATGTCCGCCGTCGCGTGCTTGAGCCGATCGCAGCGTCAAAGGAAAGAACGGCTCCAAAGTCGGGAAAGCGCGCCGAGGGTCGAGTCGCCGTACGGTCGTGCGGGCCTGCCTGCCGTCGCGGCCCCGCTCACGGCGGTTCTGGTCTGCGTTCTTGCCTGTCCGGCCGCGGCCGCGCTTTCGTCGGGCCAGCAGGTGCGGACGGCGTTCTCCTCTTCCCCCTGTCACGGCGCTCCGTCTCTCCCAGGCGCCACCCTCTTCGCCAGCCGCGACCTTTACTGCGTGTTCCTGACAGCACGACCGGGCTTGGAGCCGGCCGGCGGACGACTGGAGCTGCGCACGCCGCCCAGCCCGTTCGGCGTCGCCGTCAACGTTGCCGGCAATCACCTGTACGAGGGCGTGCTCACTTTGGAGGGACTCCCCGAACCGGAGACCCTCGGAGAGTACGAGCACTTCGTCGCCTGGCTGGCCACGCCGCTCTTCGACGTTGTGCACAACCTGGGGCCGGTGTCGAACGGCGCTCGAAGCATCGGCGAGATCAGTTTGAACAAGTTCATGATCCTCGTCACGGCTGAAGCGCGGACGGATGCGTCGGAGTGGGAAGGCAGACTCGTGCTGCGTGCGTCGTCGCCCAGCGCGCGGATGTCGCCGCCGGACATGCAGGAGTTCCTCATCGGCGCCACGGGGACGCAAGGCAACGGCGCCGGAGCGGCAGAAGGCGGCCCACACGCCGAGGAGCGCGCGGCCTCCACGGACATGGCAATGGCGGGTCACGGCCACCGGGGCGACGGACCAGTCGGCCCCGACGGGTGGCCTCGTCCGCCAATGATGCCCGGTCTCACCATGTTCCCGGCCCTCATGGCCCTTGACGCGCCCAATTCCGCCCCGTTCCTGCCGGCGACGGCAGGTCAGCCAAGTCGGAACAGCCAAGACGTGCGGGAGGGCGCCGCCGCGGCCCCTTTCGACCCGGCCACCCTTCCCCTCGCCCGTCCACGCGAGGTCGTTCCGCTCGAAGACGGCGACGCAACAGCCCTGGAGGCCGGCTTGGTTCGCCGTCGCATCCGGGGCCGCGATCACGTCATGTACGCATTCAACGGTCAGTACCCGGGACCGCTCCTTCACGTGCCGGAGGCCGCGACCGTCACCGTGGACTTCACGAACTCCGTGCCGTGGCCCACCACGATCCACTGGCACGGCCTCCGCCTCGACAACGCCTCCGACGGCGTGCCCGGCGTCACCCAGGAGCCGGTCCAGCCAGGCGAGACGTTCCGCTACGAGGTCTTCTTCAAGGACCCGGGCGTCTATTGGTATCATCCGCATCATCGCGAGGACGTGCTGAAGGACCTGGGCCTCTACGGGAACATGCTAGTGGAGCCGAGCCATCCCAACTACTATGCGCCGGCGGACCGAGAAGAGGTCGTCATGCTCGACGACTTTCTGATGGCGGGCGACCAGATCATGCCATTTGGCGAAGAGCGCTCGACCCACGCGTTCATGGGGCGCTTCGGCAACCTCATGCTCGTCAACGGCGAGCCGGAGTACGAGATGTCGGCGACCGCCGGTGAAGTCGTGCGCCTCTACCTGACCAACGTGTCCAACACGCGCACGTTCAACTTGTCGTTCGCAAGTCCCGGCGTCCGCATGAAGGTGATCGGCGCCGACGTGAGCGCGTTCGAGCGGGAAGAGTGGGTGGAGAGCATCGTGCTGAGCCCCGCCGAACGGTATGTTGTGCATGTGCGCTTCGAGCGTCCCGGCGACTTCGTCATGGTCAATCGAGTGCAGGGGATCGACCACCTGGGCGGGGCATTCTTCTCCGAGACGGACACGCTGGGCGTCGTGCATGTCGCGGCGCCCGAGCCGGGCGTCGAGCCGTCCCATGCAGCCATTGCCTTCGACAGCTTGCGGACGAACGTTCCTGCGGCTCGCGAGATCGCCCTCTTCCGCGAGTACTTCGACGACCCGGTGGACCACGAGCTCACCTTCACGCTGGAGACGAGCAACGTCCCGTTCGTCGTGGACCGCCTGATGCGCTTCGACTCCGCCTACTTCCACCCCGTCGAGTGGAGCGGCACAATGCCGATGATGAACTGGAACTCGACGTCGGACCAAGTGCGCTGGATCGTGCGCGAGCCGTCCACGGGCCGGGAGAACATGGAGATCGGCTGGGAGTTTAGGGTGGGCGACGTGGTCAAGGTGCGGCTGCACAACGAGCGTCGCTCGTTTCACGCCATGCAGCACCCCTTCCACATCCACGGCCAACGCTTCCTGGTGCTGTCGCGCAACGGGGTCCCGAATGAAAACCTGGCCTGGAAGGACACTGTCCTCCTCCCCACGGGAACCACCACCGACATCCTCCTCGAGATCACCAACCCCGGCCGCTGGATGGCGCACTGCCACATCTCGGAGCACCTGGAATCGGGAATGCGCACGCTCTTCACGGTGCACCGCTAGCGCTAGCTTGCATGCGCTACTTCAACACGTCTGGGCCGGTAGTGCGAGAGGACCACTACTGCATCCCGCCGCTGGACCGCATGAACCTCGCCGAGCTTCGGCAACTCGTGGATCGGAAGCGGTACTTCGTCCTTCATGCGCCCCGGCAGACCGGGAAGACTTCTGCGCTCCTGGCGCTCCAGAGTCTGCTCAACGCCGAGGGCCGGCATCGTTGCGTCTACGTCAACGTCGAGGGCGCTCAAGCGATGCGCGAAGACGTGGCGCAAGCAACTCGCGTCATTTTGGGCCAGCTGGCTCGTCAGGCGAGAAGAGCGGGCGACGGCTACCTGGCCGCCAACTGGTCCAGCATCTGGAACGAATACGGACCCGGCGCCCTGGGCGAGGCGCTGGCGCGTTGGGCCGAGAGCAGCAAAAGGCCGCTGGTGCTGTTGATCGACGAGATCGACTCGCTCGTGGGCGATTCGCTCTTGTCCGTGCTGCGCCAGCTTCGCGCGGACTATCACGAGCGGCCCAGCGGATTCCCCCAGAGCGTGATTCTTTGCGGAGTCCGGGACGTGCGGGAGTACCGTATCCACTCCGGCTCCGCCAACACGTTGGTCTCGGGCGGCAGCGCCTTCAACATCAAGGCCGAGTCCCTGCGCCTGGGCGACTTCTCTCGCGACGACGTGCGCGCCCTGCTCGGACAGCACGTCGAAGAAACCGGCCAAGCTTTCACCGACAACGCACTGCAAGCGATCTGGACCCAGACGCAGGGCCAGCCGTGGCTCGTCAACGCCCTCGCTTACGAGACCTGCTTCCGTCGCGATCTGGCGGGGGCGCCACCCCGCACCGTGTCCGAACAGGACGTCCTGGAGGCCCGAGAACAGCTGATCCTGCGCCGCGACACCCACCTGGACCAGCTTACCGACAAGCTCAAGGAAGGCCGAGTCTGGAGGGTGATCGAGCCGCTCCTCACCGGCGCCCGCGAGTCCAGCTACACCGCGCACGACGTGGAGTACGTCCGGGACCTGGGGCTGATCGCCCGAAACCCGCCGATCCGCATGGCCAACCCCGTCTACGCAGAAGTGGTGCCCCGGGAGCTGACGTGGCTCGCGCAAGACGACCTTCCCCACGACCCGGCGTGGTACGTGGACGCCTCCGGCGCCCTGCACCTGGGCAAGCTGCTCGAAGCGTTCCAGGAGTTCTACCGCGAGAACTCGGAGCACTGGATCGAGCGCTACGGCTTCAAGGAGGCGGGTCCGCAGCTGCTCCTGCAGGCGTTCTTGCAGCGGGTCGTCAACAGCGGGGGGCGCATCGAGCGGGAGTACGCGTTGGGCAACGGACGCACGGACTTGCTTGTCGTGTGGCCGCAGGGCGAGCGCGTGCGCAGGTACGTGGTCGAATGCAAGGTTCGCCACGACCGCTGGGGCATGGAGCGCACCGTGGCCGAAGGGGTGGAGCAAACTGCGACGTACATGGACCGTTGCAAAGCCGAGGCCGGGCACTTGGTCGTCTTCGACTGCGACGAGGAGCGCCGCTGGGACGAGAAGGTCTTCCGCGACACTCGGACCGCCACGGCCGGCGTCGAGGTCGCGGTGTGGGGGACGTGAGCCGGCCGACCGCTCCATTTCGTCGGCTTTGTCGGCGTCCGGCGTTCGCGCCGCGCCTACTGCTCCGTCGCTTCCTCCAGCATCTGGCGCACCATCTCCACCCGTCGCCGGTTCACCCCGAAGTCGGACCAGCCCCAGCGCGATGAGGAACGGACATCGATCGCCCGGCCGTCGGCGCGCAGCCGGACGCGAAAATCATCCGGAAAACCCATGCGCGTGCGAACCACGGCGTGAAGCGCGTCGTCGGCGTCCAGCAAGATCGTTGTTCTGGGCAAGCTCGCCACGAGGGCCTTGAGCCGAGCGAACGCCGCGATCGGGTCCCCCTCGACGACATAGGGCTCGACGCGGTTGCCGGGCGGGGCGTCGTCGCGGCTGCACACGCAGTTGGGGCGGGCCGGACAGGGGGGCAACGCCCCGCTCACCTGAACGCCTTCTGGATCCGGTCCAGCGCCTTTGCCCCTGGGCACAGCACCTCGAACGGACAGCTGACCAAGGGCTCGTCGACCGTCCCCTGTATGCCGTGGAAGTCCCTGGCTGAACCGGAACCGGCGTCGGCCGCGCCAGGGCCGGCGTCCACGGAGCCGGAAGCGTTGCCGCCGATGTCGTCCGCCGCCTCCAGATACAGCAGCCCGGTCGCGATCTCGCCCGCCTGCTGTCGCTCTCGGACGTAGGCGTACACGCGGTCGCGGTCCTGGGGGTCGTAGTCGTCCGGGACCTTCCGAAAGCGGACGCGGCTCCCGTCGTGCATGACCACGGTGCGCGCGTCCCCGGCATCGTAGCTGGTGGTGATCTCCTCGGCAGGCGGCACGAAGTCCGCTTCCACGACCGAGCTGCAGTGGTCGCGAGTGTACTCGTAGCTCTTGGTGGAGCCTCGGTGGTCGTTGAAGGTCACGCAGGGCGAGATCACGTCGACCAGCGCAAAGCCCCGGTGACGAAGGCCTGCCTTGACGATCGGCACCAGCTGCTCCTTGTCGCCCGAAAAGCTCCGCGCCACGAACCCGGCGCCCAGGCCCAGCGCCAGGAGCACCGGATCTATTGGGTGTTCGCGGTTGACCTGACCTCGCTTCGCCTTGGCGCCCATGTCGGCGGAAGCGGAGAACTGGCCCTTGGTGAGGCCGTAGACGCCGTTGTTCTCCAAGACGTACAACATGTCCACGTTGCGGCGGACGACGTGGGCGAACTGGCCGATGCCGATCGACAGGCTGTCGCCGTCGCCGGAGACGCCGACGCACATGAGGCGGCGGTTGGCGGCGTGGGCCCCCGTCGTGATCGACGGCATCCGCCCGTGGACGGCGTTGAAGCCGTGCGCCTCCTCCAAGAAGTAGGCCGGCGTCTTGCCGCTGCAACCGATTCCCGAGGTCTTGACGACCATGTGCGGCTCCACATCCATCTCCCAGAACGCCTGCACAATTGCCGCGGTGATCGAGTCGTGGCCGCAGCCGGCGCACAACGTGGACATGGATCCCTCGTAGTCCCGGCGCGTCAGGCCCAGTCGGTTCTTGGCGAGCCCGGGGTGACTGATCCGGGGCTTGGCGATGTGGGTCAACGGACGCCCTCATGCACGGCCTGCACGGCAGGCTCCGGGGCCGCGTCCCTCTCGCCGCGGTCGCCCAACCCCAAGCGGGGCGCCAAGCCGTCGATCACGTGGTGGCAGCTCATGGGCAGTCCGCCGTAGCAGAGGACCGACACGAGAGTCTCCTTGGCCACCTTCGTCTCGGAGATCAGCAGCTTGCGAAGCTGGCCGTCGCGGTTCTGTTCGACGACGAAGTTGGTCTCGTGTCGAGCCATGAACGCTTCCACTTCCGGATGAAAGGGAAACGCCCGCACGCGAAGGAAGTTCACCGCCACGCCCCGCGCGGTCAGCTCGTCCACCGCTTCCAGAACGGCGCCTCGACAGCTGCCGACCGTCACCAGCCCGATCTCGGCGCCCTCCCGCGCCTGCACCTCCGGGGCCGGCAAGTGGACCGCCGCCCCGTCGATCTTGCGGCGAAGGCGGTCCATGACGTCGGAGTACGGCGCCGAGTCCTCCGTGTACGCCCCGTAGCGGTCGTGGCCGGAGCCCCTTGTCACGTAGGCGCCCTTGGGGTGCACGCCCGGAAGGGTCCGACGGGGAACGCCGTCGCCGTCCACGTCCAGGTAGCGGTGAAAGGATCGCACCTCCTCCAGGTCGGCGGCCGACAGCACCTTGCCGCGGTCCGGCCGATAGGAGTCGTCCCACTCCAGCCTTGGCACGACCCAGTCGTTCATTCCTATGTCCAAGTCGGTGAGCACGAACGTGGGCGTCTGGAAGCGCTCCGCCAAGTCGAACGCCTTCACGGCGAAGTCGAAGCACTCCCGGGGATCGGCTGGAAAGAGCACCAGGTGCTTCGTGTCACCGTGGGAGGCGTAGGCGACGAAGAGCAGATCGCCCTGCTGGGTCCGCGTCGGCATCCCGGTGGACGGCCCGACGCGCTGCACGTCGAAGAACACCGCCGGGATTTCGGCGTAGTACGCCAAGCCGACGAACTCGGTCATCAGGGAGAGCCCCGCCCCACTGGTCGAAGTGAACGCCCGCGCGCCCGCCCATCCTGCGCCCAGCACCATGCCCGCAGCCGCCAGCTCGTCTTCCGCCTGGATGATGGCGAAGCGGTTCTTGCCCGTGTCCGGGTCCTTGCGGTGGCGGTTGCAGAAGGCGGCGAAGGCGTCCACCAGCGAGGTGGACGGGGTGATGGGATACCACGCGGCCACGGTGGCGCCTGCGTACACGCAGCCCAGCGCCGCCGCCGTGTTGCCGTCGACGAGGATCGAGTCGCCGTTGGCCGACATGGGCTCCAGATGCACCGGCAGGGGGCAGTCGAAGTGCTCCTGCGCGTACTCCCAGCCCAGGTCGATGGCAAGAAAGTTGGCGTCGAGAAGCTTCTTCTTGGCGGAGAACGACTCCCGCAGAAGCTCCTTCACGAGCTCGAGGTCGATCTTGAGCAGCGCCGCCAACGCTCCCACGTAGCAGATGTTCTTCATGAGGATGCGGGTGCGCGCGCCCTCGAAGTTGTCCACCGCCATGCGGGCCAGGGGCACGCCCAGAAAGGTCGCGTCGTCCCGCTCGACGCCCCTCGGCAACGGCCAACTGGAGTCGTGCAGGATCCAGCCTCCCGCCACCGTCTCGGCAACGTCCCGGGCGTAGCTTGCAGGGTTCATTGCCACGACCACGTCGAAGCGCGCCGTCCTGGCCGTGTGCCCCTGCGCGTTCGCCCGTATCTCGTACCAAGTCGGCAGGCCCTGGATGTTGGACGGGAAGAGGTTCTTCCCCGACACGGGGATCCCCATCCGGAAGATCGCCCGCCGCAGCAGGCCGTTGGCGCTGGCGGAGCCGGTCCCGTTGACGGTTCCGATCTTGAAGGCCAAGTCGTTGACGCGGGGGAGCACGGCCTCCCCGGGGGGCTCGTCGGCCCCTCCGGGCGGTTCGCCGTTCGAGCTCGGGCGAGTGGTCATGGCGCGACGGCGTGGAGCTCGCCTGCCTCGAGCCCGGCGTAGGGAATCAGCAGGTCCGACTTGCGCATGTCCCACGCCGCGGTCGGGCACCGCTCGGCGCACAAGCCGCAGTGGATGCACAAGTCCTCGTCCTTGACCATGATCCGGCCGGTCTGGGGCAGGTCCTCCGACACGAAGAGCGGCTCTTCCGGGTTCAGCAGCGGCGCCGTCAAGCGCTGCACCAGCTCCTCTTCGGGACCGTTGCCGGTGATGGTGAGGCAGTCCAGCGGACAGATGTCGATGCAAGCGTCGCACTCGATGCACAACCCGGCTTCGAAGTGGGTCTGCACGTCGCAGTTCAGGCACCGTTCCACTTCGGTCAGGGTCTGCTCGACGTCGAAGCCCTCCTCCACTTCGATGTCCAATCGTCGAAAGCGCTCCTTCAGGTCCACGTGACGCATCTTGACCCGCTGGGATTCGTCGTAGTCGTTGGAGTACGTCCACTCGTGAAGCCCCATCTTCCAGCTCGTCAAGTTGACGCCGTACGGCGGGCGCTCCTCCAGGGACCGGCCGTGGCAGTACGCGTGAATGGAGATCGCCGCCTGGTGCCCGTGCTCCACCGCCCAGATGATGTTCTCGGGACCCCACGCCGCGTCGCCGCCCGAAAACACGCCGGGCCGGGTCGTCATGAAGGTGTTCCGGTCGACGATCGGCATCTCCCACTTGTTGAACTCGATGCCGATGTCGCGTTCGATCCACGGAAACGCCGTGTCTTGTCCGATCGCCAGGATCACTTCGTCGCACGCGACGACCTTGCTTCCCAGCTTCTCGCTCCGCAGCCGTCCGCCTTCGCCCTCGCGCCACCGCACCACGTCGAACTCCATTGCGACCAGCTTCCCGCCTTCCACGACGAAGCGGGCGGGAGAGTGGTTCTCGACGACCTGCACCTGCTCCTCGATGGCGTCCTCCAGCTCCCACGGCGACGCCTTGAAGTGGGGCTTGGTCTTGCGCGCCATCACCTTCACGTCGATCGCGCCCAGGCGCTGGGCGGTCCGGCAGCAGTCCATGGCCGTGTTGCCGACCCCGATCACCAGCACGCGCTCGCCGCACTGCTCGACGTGGCCGAAGCGCACCGACTCCAGCCATTCGATCCCGATGTGGACTTGCTCCGGAGCGTCCCACCGGCCGGGAATGTCCAGTTCCTTCCCCTTCGGAGCCCCAGACCCTACAAAGACAGCGTCGAAGTCGGCACTCACGATCTCCGCCAAGCTGTCCACTGGAGTGTCCAGCCGCACGTCCACGCCCATCTCCGTGATGTATTCGATCTCCTCCCACAGCACCTTGGCGGGCAGGCGAAACTCGGGGATGTTCGTCCACATCAAGCCGCCCGGCTTGGCCAGCTTCTCGAAGATCACGACCTCGTACCCCAAGGGCATGAGGTCGTTGGCCACGGTCAGCGACGCCGGCCCGGCGCCGATGCACGCGATGCGCTTTCCGTTCTTTTGCCGAGGGACCTTCGGCAGGAAGGGCCGAACGTCGTCGCGCAGGTCGGACGCGACGCGCTTGAGGCGACAGATCGCCACGGGCTCTCCGTCCAAACGCACGCGACGGCAGACGGGCTCGCACGGGCGGTCGCAGGTGCGTCCCAGTATGCCGGGAAAGACGTTCGACTTCCGGTTGAGCAGGTACGACTCGGTGAACTGCCCGTTGGCGACGAGCCGGATGTATTCGGGAACGTCCGTGCCCGCCGGGCACCCCCACTGGCAGTCCACCACGCGGTGGTAGTGCCGAGGGTCCCGGGTGTTTGTGGGCTGCATCGCGGCGGCGGAGTTCATGGACGGCAAATCTACTCGCCTGCCCGTCCGTTGCGAAAGGGGAGGCGTCCGTTGCGAAAGGGGAGGCGGCGGGCGAGTCGGGTTAGCTTTAGGACGCCTCCCGCCCGCAGGGAGACTCGAAGACGCACCATGCCCCTCCCCCGTACGATCGAGGTGATCCATGCCCGCCAACGCCGAAGTCGTGGTGAACGGTCGCTTGGGAGAAGCTCTCCGGAGCAAGCACCCCCTTTGGCGCGAGGGAATCGGCGTGGAACAGTCGAGGGTGCTGCGGGAGACGGCGCGCCGGCCCGACATCCTGGTTCGCCGCGCGGGAGCGCAGCCTGTGGTCGTGGAGACCGAGTTTCCTCCGGGCCGGGGCGTGGAGGGCGACGCGCGCGCCCGTCTCGGTCGGGCGTTGGCCGATTCCGAGGTCGTGGAGCAATCCATTGCCGTGCTGCTGCCCGAGGAGCTGAGGACGATGCGGCACGGTCTTCGGGAGCATCTTGCCACGACGGAGTTTCGGTACGCCGCCTTCTCCGGCTCGCCGGCGGCGCCGCGCCGCTGGCCGAAGGAGGGTTGGCTCGCCGGCGGCATCGACGACTTGGCCGCGTGCATCGAGCACGCTTCGATCTCCGAGCGCAGCGTGGCCGAGGGCACCGAGATCCTGGAGCGGGGCGTGCGCGCGACTGCGCGGCAACTTCAGGACTTCGCAAAGTGCGAGAAGACGAACACGTTGGACAGGATCGCCGGCGTGCTTCATCAGGAAGTCGGCGAACAGACGACGCGCATGGCCATGGCGATCGTCGCCAACGCCATGACGTTTCATGCGGCGGTCGCCGGCACGCACGACATTCCCGACCTGAGCGACCTTCGCCACATGTACTCGACCGACGTGGTGGACAAGGGAAAGCTCCTCGGGTGCTGGGCGCGCATCCTTGCCGAGATCAACTACTGGCCGATCTTCAGCATCGCTTCCGATCTGCTGGCGGCAGTGCCGCAACGCATGACCAACCACCTGCTGAAGGTGCTCGAGCCCGTTGCCACGAAGCTGGCGGCGATCGGCGGAGTCGGCGCCCACGACTTGTCGGGCCAGATGTTCCAGCGCTTGATCGTGGACCGCAAGTTCCTGGCGACGTTCTACACCTTGCCGGCGTCGGCGGCTTTGCTGGCGGAGCTGGCGGTTCCGCGCCTGAACGTGGATTGGAGCGACCCGCAGGAGTTGTGCCGACTGAGGATCGCCGACCTGGCATGCGGGACGGGAACGCTTCTCAACGCCGCCTACCAATCCCTGCGCCGCCGACACCGTCACGAGGGAGGCGACGACGCGCTTCTTCATCCGTCGATGATGGAGACCGTGCTGGTTGCGGCGGACATCATGCCCGCGGCGACTCACCTCGCGGCGTCGGTGCTCTCCGGCGCACACCCCTCGGTCCCCTTCTCGAACACGCGCATCTTGACGATGCCCTACGGCGAGCAGCCGACGGAGAGCGGACATCCGCTGTCGATCGGCTCGCTGGACCTGCTGGAGGACGAGACGGCGCGGTCCCGCGATCTTCCCCACGAGAGCGGGGACCTGCTGATCATGAACCCGCCCTTCACCCGGCCCACCAACCACGAATCCACTACGATTCCCGTGCCGTCCTTCGCAGGCTTCGACACCTCCAGGGACGAGCAGCACGCCATGTCCGCCAAGCTGGCCCGCCTGCGCAAGCGGCTCGATGCTCCGGGAGGCGCCGGAAACGCGGGGTTGGCGTCGTACTTTGTCGACTTGGCCCATGTGAAGACCAAGCCGGGCGGGGTCGTTGCGCTGGTGCTTCCGGCTGCGTTCGTTCAGGGCGAATCCTGGGCGGGCGCGCGGAGAGTGCTGGAGGCGTTCTACGAGGACTTGCTGGTGGTGTCCGTCGCCGCGAGCGGGAGGACCGACCGGGCCTTTTCCGCCGACACCGGCATGGGCGAGGTGCTGGTGGTGGCTACGAAGAGGCGGCACGAGACCACCGTGGCCGCCGACGTGTTGTTCGTGAACCTGACCCGGCGGCCCCGCAGCCTGGCCGAGGGCGCGGCCGTGGCGTCGGCAGTCCGTCGGCTGCCCGCTGGGCGCAACGGCCGCATCACCCTGGGCGACGACGACGTAGGTACGTTCGTGCGCGCGCCTCTCGCGCAGGGCGGTTGCGCGGCCCTCCGCGAGCCGGCGTTGGCGGACGCCATGCTGATGCTGGCCACGGGGGAGCTGCGGCTGCCTCGCACTGCACGGCGCATACATCTCCCGGTGGCGCGCCTCGGCCGCCTCGGCAGGCGCGGCAAGCTCGACCGGGACATCTCGGGCAAGCAGCCCGACGGCACGCCGCGCGGTCCATTCGACGTCCACGTCGCCCGGGAACGACCGATCTACCCGGTCCTGTGGTCGCACGACGCCGCTCGGGAGCGAAGCTTGGTGGTCGCCCCCAGGCAGCAGGGCGTCGTGCGAGAGGGGTGCGACGATCACGCGGCCAAGCTGTGGAAGGCGACGGCCTCCCGACTTCACTTCAACCGAGACTTCGGGCTCAGGTCCCAGAGCTTGGCCGCCTGCTTGACGCCGGAGAAGAGCATCGGCGGCCGGGCGTGGCCCAACTTCGTGGTCGATCGGCCGGAGTGGGAGAAGCCCCTGGCGCTGTGGGCGAACAGCACGCTGGGGATCATGTGCTTCTGGTGGGTGGGGATGCGTCAGCAGCAAGGCCGGGCCATACTGACGATCAGCCGCCTGCCCCGCCTGCTGGTCCTCGATCCGCGGGCGTTGTCGGAAGACCAGATCGACCAAGCGGGCCAGGTGTTCGACCACTTCAAGGACGTGAAGATGCTCCCCGCCAACGAGGCCTACCGCGACGCCGCGCGCCAGGAGATCGACCGGGCGCTGCTGGTGGACGTGCTGGGGTTGGCGGACGGCCTGCTCGAGCCGCTGGCGGCGCTGCGCGACGCTTGGTGCGCCGAGCCGACGGTCCACGGCGGCAAGACGACGAGGCCGCCGTCGTGAACGGAGACGGCGCCTCCGAGAAGCTCCGCAACGGCGCGGACGCGAAGGTCGACTTCAGCTTCGACGACCTCGTCGTTCCGGACATGAGGCCGCGCAGCCTGATCCGCCACTTCGGGCCGGGGATGATCCTCATGATGACCGGGATCGGCACCAGCCACCTCGTCACCGCGCCGGTGGCGGGCGGGCGCTTCGAGTACGCCCTGCTCTGGTGCATTCTGGTCGCCTACGTCTTCAAGTACTACGGCTTCGAGATGGCGTTCCGCTTCACCAACGCGACGGGCAAGAGCCTGATTGCGGCCTACGCCACCGCGCCCGGCAAGCTGCCGGTCTGGTACGTGCTGGTCACCACGATCGTCCAGTGCGCCGTGGGACAGGCGGGCAGGCTGGTCGCCGCGGCCGCCGTGCTGTACTACTTGTTTTCGGCGACCCTGGGAGCGGCGGTTCCGCTCTGGGCGTGGGCGGCGCTGATCGGCGTGGCATCGGTGGTGGCGCTGCTGCGGGGCCAGTACGCCGCCCTGGAGACGGGCGCCAAGGTCGCGGGCGGGCTGCTCTTCGCGTCCGCCGTGATCGTCTACGTCGTTCGCCCGGCGCCGGCGGCGGAGATGGCCGCCTTCTTCGTGTTCGATGCGCCGGAAGGTTCGTGGATCGTGATCGCGGCGTTGCTGGGCTTGCTGCCGACGGGTCTGGACGTGTCGCTCCAGGCGTCGGAATGGGGCAAGGCCAAGCGCGCCGGAATGAGCAGGATCAGAGATCGATTGGAAGACGCGGGGCTCGCAACGCCGTTCGATCCCTTCGCGCCCAAGGCGTCGGACCTGACCGTCGACGTCTCGCGGCTGCCCGAACGCGCTGCGGAGTACAGCCGTCGCTGCTTCAGGATCGGCCTGTGGGACTTTCGGCTGGGCCACGTCGTGTCCATGGCGATTGCGACGATCTTCCTGGTGCTGGCGGCCGTGTGGCTGCACCCCAGCGCCGTCGAGGGCCGCCCCGTGATGGGCGAGATCGCCGGCATCTTCACCGGGAGCGTGGGGCCGTGGATGATGGTCGTGTTCATGATCGGCGCATTCGCGGCCACCTTCTCCACCGCCTTCAACTACTTCGACGGCTGGCCCCGCATCGTCGGCGCGTGCGCCCGCAACCTCTTTCCCGCCACCGCTGCGCTCCGGGGAACGGCAAGGGACCGCATCGGCGCCGAGCATCGCCGCCGCTGGTTCTCCGAGTACAACATCTACCGGGCCACCATGATCTACTCGCTGGCGGCGGCGGTGGTCTTCGTGGCCCTGGTGCCGCGTCCGGTCTTTCTCGTGCTGATCGCTTCCGCCCTGGCCACCTTCGTCGCTCCCGTGATCTTCTTCCTGAACTTCCACTACTGCGTGAAGGTCATCCCCAAGGAGGACCGCTTCTTCTACCCGTCGCTCTTCGCCCGGACGTTCACGATGGTCAGCATCGCGGTGTTTTCGGCGTTGAGCGTGGTCAGCCTGATCGTGCTGCTGCGCTGACGCGTTCGCCGGCGCCTCCGGAGGCCGCCTCGTACAGCCCCGCCACCTCCGCCCGCTGACGCACCAAGGCCAGCACCACGTCGATCGTCGGCGTCTCCACGCCCACCAGGCGGCCCATCTCCTGCACGGCGGCGACGACGGCATCGATCTCCATCGCGCGACCGCTCTCCAGGTCCTGGAGCATCGACGTGCGGTGGGCACCCACGGCGGCGGTTCCTTCGATCCGCTTCTCCAGGTCGATGCGGAAGCGCACGCCCAGCGCCTCGCCGATCTGCTTGGCTTCGGTCATCATCGACTTGGCGACGGTGCGGGTGCCCGCCTCGGTGGCGATTCGGTCCAGCGGCGCAAGCGTGAGCGCGCTGATCGGGTTGAAGGAGACGTTGCCCCACAGCTTCACCCAGATCTCGTCGCGGATCGAGCGCACCGGCGCGCGCAACCCGGCGGCGACCAGGGCGCGGCTCAGCGCCCTCACCCGGGGCGTCTTCTCCCCCGACGGCTCGCCCAGCGTGAAGCGGTTCCCGTAGGTGTGGCGGATCACGCCGGGCTCGACGATCTCGGTGGCGGCGTACACCACGCAGCCGATTGCCCGCTCCGGTCCGATCCCCCTCCACTGCCGCCCCCCCGGATCCACGCTCTCCAGCGCGTGTCCCTCCAGCCGACCGCCGGCTTTGTGGAAGTACCACCAGGGCACTCCGTTCTGGGCCGTGACCACCGCCGTGTCGGGTCCCAGCAACGGCTGCATCGCGTCCACGACCTTCGGCGCCGAGTGAGCCTTGAGGGCGACGATCACGTAGTCCTGGGGGCCGGCCTCGGCCGGGTCGCCGGTGCAGAAGGGGCTGGCGCGGAGAGGGCCGTCCGCTGCGAGCACGGTGACTCCCTTCCGCTGCATTGCCGCCAAGTGGGGACCTCGGGCGATCAGGGTCGTGTCCACTCCCGAGCGGGCCAAGTGGAGTCCCAGGTAGCCGCCCGTCGCGCCAGCCCCGTAGACCGCGACCTTCACCGAGCCGCGTCGCCGGGCGCGGCGCCCAGCCCCAGCAGCTCCGCCAAACCGATCCTGCGCAGCTTGCCCGTCGGTCCCTTGGGGATCTCGTCCAGGACGACGACCTTGCGCGGCACCTTGAAGCCGGCCAAGCGCGATGCGGCAAACGCCCGGACGTCGGCGGCAACCCGCTCGGCATCGGCCCGCTCGGCAACGGCGTCGGCCCGCTCGGCAACGGCCTCGGCTCGGCCGGCAGCGGCAGCGGCTCGCTCGGCAACGGCGTCGGCTCGGTCGGCAACGGCGGCAACCCGCTCGGTGGTCCCCGAGAGCGGCGCCCCCTCCCGCACCACGACCGCGGCGGCCACCTCTTCTCCCAGCTTGGCGTGGGGCATCGCGAAGGTGACCGCCTGCTGCACGGCCGGGTGGTCCATCAGCACCTCGTCCACTTCCTGCGGCGACACCTTCTCGCCGCCCCGGTTGATGATCTCCTTGAGGCGCCCGGTGATCGTGAAGTAGCCGTCCTCGTCCCGAAAGCCCAGGTCGCCGGTGCGGAACCAGCCGCGGGTGAACACCGCCGCGTTCGCCTTCGGGTTGTTCTCGTAGCCAAGGGTGACGTTCGGCCCCCGGATCACGACCTCGCCCTCGACGCCGGGCGGCAGGTGGGTCCCGTCCTCGTCCACGACCGAGACCTCGGGACCCGCCGCGGGGCCCACGGTTCCCGCCTTGCGGAGAGCCGGCGGCAGGGGATTGCACGTCATCTGGTGGGCGGCTTCGGTCATGGCGTACGCCTCCACCACGGGCGCGCCGAAGGTCTCCTCCAGCTCCGCCATGACCCTGGTGGGCAGCGACGCCGAAGAGGACCGGACGAAGCGCAGCTTGGTCCGCTTCACCGATTCCGGGTTGCGCGCGGCCCGCGCCAGGATCGCTTGGTGCATCGTCGGGACGGCGGAGTACCATGTGGGGACGCACTCGTCGAACCAGCCGAACACCTTCAGCGCGTTGAAGCCGGGCGTGCAGTGCACGCTTGCCCCCGCGCCCAGAGTCGAGAGCACGCAGGCCATGAGGCCGTGGATGTGGAAGAGGGGCATGACGTTCAGGCAGCGGTCGCTCGGCTCCAGCGCCAAGGTCTCGCGAATGTGGCGGGCCGTGGCGCACACGTTGCTGTGCAGGAGCGGGACGATCTTGGGGCGGGACGTGGTCCCGGACGTGTGCAGCACCAGGGCCGTGTCGTCGGGCGTCGCCATGCCCGGACGGGCGGCCGGGGCCCGACCGGCGACAGGCGGGGTCGCAAACTCGAAGACGCCGGCGGGCCGATCCGGGTCGGCGCTCACCTCCAGCACCGGGGCGCCGAGTTCGGCGGCGGCGGATCGGGCGGGCGACGGATCGCCTTCCGCGACGATCAGCGCCTTCGCCCCCAGGTCCGACAGGTAGAAGGCGAACTCGGGCTTCGTGTAGCGCGGGTTGAGAGGCGCGGTGACGGCGCCCGCCGCGACGGAGACGAAGGCGCTCGCCATCTCGGGTCCGTTGGGCAGGACGATTGCAACGCGGTCGCCGCGTCCCACTCCCCGCTCGTTGAGCGCCGCCACCGTGCGCTCCACCTGTCCGCGAAGGACTTGGTAGGTGGCATCGGGACGGCCGGGCGCCGAAAGGGCGACTGCCGAGTCGGCGCCTGCGCGGAGGAGCTGCGGGATCGTGGCGGGTTCGGGCATGAGGACGAAGGTAGCGTCCGCCAGGGGGCCGTGCAGCCTCGTCCGGCCTACCTCGACCCCCCGAACGAGACCTTGCCCCCCACGTACACGCCGCGCCCAGGCGCCGGGAAGCCCTGCGCTTCCTCGTACTCGGCGCCCAGCAGGTTCTCGGCGCGGATCGTCAGCACGAACGCCGGCCCGGGACCGCCTCCGCCGAACACCCGCACGTTGGCGGCTGCGTCCAGCACGGTGTAGGCGGGCAGCACGACGGCGACGGCGGGCCACGTCGCGAAGTCCCGGTCCGCCCGTTCCCCGATTCGACGCGCCGCCAGATCCACCGTCGCCCGGTCCCCTACGGGAAGAAAGACGCCGGCTGCGACGGTGTGCGTCGGGCGCCGAGGGAGGGGCTGCCCTTCGACGAACGCGGCCCCGTGTCCCTCGTCGAACCCGGCGTCCCGCACCTCCGTGTCCAGCCACGTGTACGACGCGTTCAGCCGCACCGGCCCCGCATCGACTTGCGCCTCCGCCTCCGCGCCCCGGCTCCGGGCCTCGGCCACGTTGTAGTAGTTGGGGCCGCCCGCGACCGGCGGCGAGAAGGTGTACTGGATCAGGTTCCTGTAGCTCTGCCAGAAGCCGGTCAGGGACATCTCGACCCGACCTTTCCCGAACGACTGCTCCACGCCGCCCTCGACTCCCGTGGACCGCTCCGGCTCCAACTCCGGGTTGCCTATTGCAAAGCCCGACGCAAAGGACTCGAAGAAGGTGGGCTCCTTGATTCCAGTGCCGAGGGAGACCCGCAGCAGGGTCCCGGACGGCTGCAGACGCCAAGCTGCTCCCGCGCTCCACGTCGCCGCCGTCCCAAAGCGCTCGTTGTCCTCCAGCCGCGCCCCGGCGTTCCATGCCAGCTCCCGCCGACGCTGCGGTCCGACTCTCCTCGGCGTCCCTTCCTGCTGCCCCTGCCCCAGAACCGCTGCGAGCTGCACGTAGACGGCCCGGTTCGAGCGCTCGTTCTCCGAGGCGCCGTGGCTGGTCCCGTACTGCGAGAGCGACCGGCTGAAGTCCCGAACCGACTGTCGCTCCAGCTCCACGCCCGCCGTCAGCGTCGATTCGCCGGCGAAGCGCCAAGTCCCCCTAGCGTCAGCCCTGGCCCGCCGCGCGTCGTTCAAGCTCTTGAAGCCGAAGAAGCCCAGCGTGTCGGCCGGTCCGTCGGACGCGTCGTCGGTTCCCCCGTCGGATTCGTGGACGGACAGTGCAAGGCGGGTCTCGAAGGCGTCGGTCCAGCGCCGCCCGGCGTCGAGCGCCACGGCCAGCGCGTCCCCGAAGGCGAAGGCGTTGCGGTCCACCAGCCGGCCCGAGCCGTCGGTCGGGTAGTGGAAGCGGTGGTCTTCGTAGCGAACCGACAGGCTCGCGTCGGTGCGGAGGTCAGGTTGGACATGGACTCGCCCGGTGGCCGTGGTCAGGCGATGGACGTTGTTGAAGGGGAGGATTCCGTCGGCGTCGTTGCGTCCCAGGGAGAAGGCGTAGGAGAGCAGCCCCGTGCCGCCGGAGACGCCGCCCTGCCACCTGCGGGCTCCAAAGCTGCCGGCCTGGAAGGACAGATCGGCGGTGGGCCGGCCCGCGCCCCGACGGGTCATGATGTGGATTACGCCGCTCACCGCGTCGGAGCCGTAGAGGGCGGACGCTGGTCCCCGGACGATCTCGATCCGCTCCACGTTGTCGGCGCCGACGGCCCCGAAGTCGAAGCGTCCGCCGGGCTCGTTGACGGGCACTCCATCCAGCAGGACCTGCACGTGGTCCGACTCGCCTCCGCGCAGGAAGACGGAAGTCGTGGCGCCGAAGGAGCCGTTGCGGACCACTGCAAGCCCGGCAACCTGCCGAAGCGCGTCGGCGACGTACTCGATTCCGGCCTGCTCCAGCGCCTCTCCGTCGACGACCGTGACGTGGGACGCCACCGTCCACTCGGGCGCCGGCCGTCGGTGCGCGGTGACCACGAGTCCCTCCAGCGGAACCGGCTGGTCCTGGGCTTCGAGGGAGCCGGCCGCCGGAGTGGGCGACGGCACGGCCAGGAGGGCAGCCAATAAGGCGACCGGGAAAGGAACGTGGGCGATGCGTCTCATGTCGCTCTCCTTCCCGAGGAAAGAAGAGGGAGACGCCGACGCCTCAAGCGCCGGTCGCGGGCACCCTCACCTCCCCTCGGAGGTGTCTGGTGGGCGCCGAAGGAGCACGTCTCCTGGCTTCGAGGTCGTTCCGCTCGCCTTCCCAGGACCCGTCGCGGAGTCCCAGTGGCATGTCGAACGGTCGGTATTCCGGGGTGTTGCCCGGACCTCTTCACAGTGGCGGGGCCGCGCCGGCTTCGCACCGGCTTCCGTGAGCCCCCTCGGCCTTGTCGGTTTGTGGGGGGAATGTGGCGGAGAGCACTCGCGGGTGCAAGACCCCGCCCAGCTGGGCATCGAGGTGATCCTGGCGAACTCGCCACAGGCGAAGGGCTGGGTCGAGCGGGCGTTTCGGGCGAACAGGCCCATCCAGACATTCGGGAGTCCCATTCCGCCATTTGAGCGCTGGGCTCGCCCTGCGACAGTTCTTGGGACGCAACCCGTCAGCTCCCTCCACAGCCAGCCGGTGGACCTTGCCGCCACCGCTGCCGGCCGGGAGGCGCTCGTTCCCGAACCACGCTTCCTCCGAGCAACGTCCATGGCAACCGACAACCCGCGAGGCCGCACTCCCGACCGCGAGTCGAGCGGTCCTCCCAACCCGGCGATCCGCCAGTCGAAAGACAAGAGCGCCAAGCTCTTCTACGGCGACAAGCGGATGGTCGCCGAGTTCCTGGCCAAGCACGTCTTCGGCAAGATCATCCCCGCCGACGTCGCCGCCCACATCGACCTCGACGGGCTCCAGCCGGGGCCGACCGAGCACGTCGACCCCAAGCTGCGCACCTTGCGCCACGCCGATCTCGTTTGGCGGGCGCCGTTTCGCGACTCTTGGCCGTGGACGGCACCGACGCGGCTCGAAGACCTGCTGGCGGACGAGGCGAAGGCGTCCCTGCCTTCGCGCTGGGCCACCAGTCGGTGCTGGTGTCGGAGTCGGGGGAAGCGGAGGAGCTGGAGCATGTAACAACGGCGCGCGAGGCGGCACTGAAGTTGCGCTACGCGGCGGATGGCGCCGGAGGAGGTCGTGGCGCAACTGGAGCACTTGGACGACCTGGCGGGTCCGGTCGTCGAGACGTGGTGAGCGAAGGAGCGACGGGAGATACTCCGCAAGGGGCAGGAAGAGGGCCGCCAAGCACGATCTTGCCGAAGTTCAAGTTGGCTTCCATGCGCTCGTGGCAGTCTGCTGCTTGGTCCGCCGGGAAGACGCGACCGCCGTTTGGTTCCGCGCCAAGTACGGTCCATCCCGTGGGCGCCGCCACGGCCACGGTCTCGTGGACGACCACCTTCTCCGCATACCCCCCTCCGCCTGGAGACGACCCGCAGGACTTCCGGCCCTCCGAAATCGGAGATGACGACAGCGCGCATGGTGCGAACGATGGGGGCGTTGGGCGACGATCGCAGCGAGGGCAGCCAGCTGCTGGAGAACCGGAGTTCCTGCGGTCAGCGTGCACTGGAGCCTCCGCATTCGGGCGTGCAAGCGAAATAGGCCGATCCAGCTATCCAAACGCCCATTTCCCGGGTGCATACTGCTTCTGGACCGGCCATTCCCCGGCCCCGGAGCGCCCTCCCCCGGCCTCCGCGAACCCGCGAACCCCGCGCTCAAGGAGGCCCCCGTTGCCCGACTCCCCCATCCACAACCTCCGCTCCCCGCGCCGCAAGCACGACGAAGTCTACAAGTTCTTCTTCTCCCAGACCCCCACCATCGCCGAAGTCCTCGAAGACTACGTCGCCCCCGACTGCGTCGACCAACTCGACCTCGCCACGCCGCGCAAGCTCACGCCCGAGCGCGTCGGCTCCCAGCTCGCCCGCCGACAGGCCGACATGCTCTGGCGCATCGACTTCCGCCACCAGCCCGGCTTCATGGTCCTGCTCCTCGAATTCCAGTCCCGGATCGACCCATCCATGGGCGCCCGCATCCTGGGCTACGTGGCCGACACCTACGAGGACCTGATCCGCGAGAAGCAGCCCGGCGGCGACCCCCGCCTGCCCCCCGTCGTCGCCTGCGTCGTCTACAACGGCCGCCGCCGGTGGCACGCGCCCCTCGACATGGCCGAGCTGATCTCGCCTACGCTGGCGCAGCTCCGGGACCGCTCGGTCCAGTTGCCCTACCAGGTGCTTGACATGCGGGCGCCGCCCAGGCGAAGCTTGCGGAAGCGGCGCATCCTGACTTGGTTGCGGGAACTCGAGCGGGAAGGCGGCACGGTGGAGAAGGTCCGAGCCGTGCTGGGCGAGGTGTTGGAGGCGTACCCGGGTCCCGAGCACGCTCGGGTCGCCGAGGCGTTCAAGCTGTGGACGGTGGGCGCGGCCCGAAGGTGGGGCGGCTCGAAAGAGGAACTGTCGAAGATCACCACTTTGTCGGAGGCGAGAGAGATGTACACGCTGATCGAAGAAGAGATGGCAAGGTTGCGGGACGAAGGCCGCCGGAGGGGCCGCCGGGAGGGCCGCCGGGAGGGCCGCCAGGAGGGATCCAGGACCCTCTTGGAGCACCTGGTGGCCAAGAAGTTCGGCGCGGCCGCGGCCGTGCAGCTGTCGGGCCTGATCGGTGGCCTGGACGGACGCGACGAGCTGGACGCGGCGGCGGATGCCGTCATCGAGTGCGACTCGATCGCGGAGCTGCTGGCCCGACTCGCGAACTAGCGAGCCGCGGCACCTCGCGACGGCGACCGTCGGGACGGCGTTTGATTTCCTGCCCCGAGTGGGCGCTGGGGCGTCCCCCACTCCAGCACGATCTTGCCGAAGTTCAAGTTGGCTTCCATGCGCTCGTGGGAGTCTGCTGCTTGGTCCGCCGGGAAGACGCCGTCCACGACGGGCGCGAGCGAGCCGTCGGCGAAGCCGGGCAGGACGCACCGCTCGAAGTCGCGGGCGAGAGCGGCCTTCTCCGCCACCGGACGCGCCCGGAGCACCGTGCCCAGCAGCCGGGCCCGGCGAACCATGAGTGCCCGCAGGTCGATTCCGCCGCGAGCCCCTCCGGGCACCCCCACCACGACATGTCGGCCTCCGGTGGCGACCACCGCTTGGTTCCGCGCCAAGTACGGTCCTCCCACCAGGTCCAGGATCACGTCCGCGCCTCGCGCGTCCGTCGCCTCCTTGACGGCTTGGTGCCACTCGCCGTCCCCGTGCAACGCCAGGTCGAGCCCCATCTTGACCGCCTTGTCCAGCTTGGCCTGCGTGCGCGACGTGCCGATCACGCGAACTCCGGCCCGTCGCGCCAGCTGAAGCGCGGCGGTCCCGACGCCGCTGCCCACGGCGTGGATCAGCAACGTCTCGCCCGGCGTCAGTCCCGCTTGGCGAAACACGGCGTCGTACGCGGTCATGTAGACCTCCGGGATCGCCCCGGCCCGCAGCGCGTCCATCCCCGTGGGCGCCGCCACGGCCACGGTCTCGTGGACGACCACCTTCTCCGCATACCCCCCTCCCGCCACGATCCCCATGACGTGCTGGCCGAGCCGCCACCGGGCCGCACCTGGGCCGAGCGCGTGAACCGTCCCGGCAAACTCCAGCCCCGGCACCTCCGACTCGCCGGGCGGAGCCGGGTAGAGCCCCCGTCGCTGGAGCAGGTCCGCCCGGTTGACTCCCGACGCCGCCACGCGCACCACGATCTCGCCGGCGCCCGGCACGGGATCGGGCCTGGAGGCGACCCGCAGGACTTCCGGCCCTCCGAAGTCGGAGATGACGACAGCGCGCATGGTGCGAACGATGGGGCGAAAGGGAAGGGTCCGCCACCGAAGCGGCGGCGCGGGCTCCTTGGGGTCCGGAGGGGGCGGGCGACGATCGCAGCGAGGGCGGTCGGCTGCTGGGGAACCGGAGTTCCTGCGGGCGTGCACTGGAGCTTCCGCATTCAGGCGTGCATGGCAAGTTGGGCGACGACGAAGGGAAGTAGCAGCCCGTGGTCCGCTTCGAGGCCGAGCGGGGCCGGCCAGAAGCAAGCGAAATAGGCCGATCCAGCTATCCAAACGCCCATTTCCCGGGTGCATACTGCTTCTGGATCGGCCATTCCCCGGCCCCGGAGCGCCCTCCCCCGGCCTCCGCCGCTACGTCGCCGACACCTACGAGGACCTGATCCGAGAAGCAACCCGGCGGCCACCACCGCCTGCCCCCCGTCGTCGCCTGCGTCGTCCACAACGGCCCCACCGGTGGCACGCCCCCCTCGACATCGCCCACCTGATCTCGCCTACGCTGCCCCAGCTCCAGGACCGCTCGGTCCGGCCGCCGTACCATGTGTTTGACATGCGGGCGCGGCCCAGGCGAAGCTTGCGGAAGCGGCGCATCCTGACCTGGTTGCGGGAACTCGAGCGGGAAGGCGGCACGGTGGAGAAGGTCTGGGCCGTGCTGGACGAGGTGTTGGAGGCGTACCCGGGTCCCGAGCACGCTCGGATCCCGGAGGCGTTCGCGCTGTGGACGGTGGGCGCGGCCCGAAGGTGGGGGGCTCGAAAGAAGAACTGTCGAAGATCACCACTTTGTCGGAGGCGAGAGAGATGTACACGCTGATCGAAGAAGAGGTGGCAAGGTTGCGGGACGAAGGCCGCCGGAGGGGCCGCCGGGAGGGCCATCGGGAGGGATCCAGAACCGCCTGGTGGCCAAGAAGTTCGGCGCGGACGCGGCTGGGCAGTTGTCGGGCCTGATCGATGGCCTGGACGGACGCGACGAGCTGGACGCGGCGGCGGACGCCGTCATCGAGTGCGACACGGTCGCGGAGCTGCTGGCCCGACTCGCGAACTAGCGAGCCGCGGCACCTCGCGACGGCGGGGGTTGGGCTACCGCGCCGGTGCTCGGTCCAGTTGCCGTACCATGTGCTTGACATGCGGGCCGCGCCCAGGCGAAACTTGCGGAAGCGGCGCATCCTGACTTGGTTGCGGGAACTCGAGATCACCACTTTGTCGGAGGCGAGAGAGATGTACACGCTGATCGAAGAAGAGATGGCAAGGTTGCGGGACGAAGGCCACCGGAGGGGCCGCCGGGAGGGATCCAGGACCCTCTTGGAGCGCCAAGTGGCCAAGAAGTTCAGCGCGGACGCGGCTGGCCAGCTGTCGGGCCTGACGCGGCTGGAAGACCTGCTGGCGGACGAGGCGAAGGCGTTCCTGCCCTTCGCGCTGGGCCACTAGTCGGTGCTGGTGTCGGAGGCGGGGGAAGCGAAGGAGCTGAAGCGCGGGGCGACAGCGTACGGGGTGCCGCTTTGGACAGCGCGCGAGGCGTCGCTGAAGTTGCGCTACCCGGCAGATGGCGCCGAGTTTCGGGAGGCGGTTGCGGTGCTGAGGTCGCTGCTCCCTCCCGACAGCGTGGCAAGGGAGGCGTTGCTGGCGTGGGTACGCTGGTCGATGCTCGAGGAAGGAGCAAAGGAGGAGGTCGTGGCGCAACTGGAGCACCTGGACGACCTGGCAGGTCCGATCGTCGAGACTTGGTGGGCGAAGGAGCGGCGGGAGACGCTCCGCAGGGGGTATGAAGAGGGCCGGCGGGAAGGCCATCGAGAGGGCCGTCAGGAAGGCCGTCGAGAGGGCCATCGGGAAGCGAGGTACCGGCTGGAGTGCCAAGTGGCCAAGAAGTTCGGCGTGGACGCGGCCGTGCAGCTGTTGGGCCTGATCGGTGGCCTGGACGGACGTGACGAGCTGGACGCGGCGGCGGACGCCGTCATCGAGTGCGACACGGTCGCGGAGTTGCGGACCCGACTCGCGAACTAGCCAGCCGCGGCACCTCGCGACGGCGGGGGCTGGGCTCGCCGACTGCGCGAGCGGCGAGGAACTTCTGGTGCACGCGGCGAGGGGCGGAACGCCGGAGACGGGCCCGGCCCCCAGCCCACCGAGCCGTAGGCGGCCGCCGCGCCTTGGGCAGCGGCGCCCCTCGCTAACCTCGCGGCGGCCACTTCCCGCGATCTTGGCCAGTCTGCCCGCGGAAGCCGATCGCGTCCCATTCGGACATTCGGGAGTCCCATTCCGCCATTTGAGCACTGGGCTCGCAGTGCGACAGTTCTAGGGACGCGACCCGTCAGCTCCCTCCGCAGCCAGCCGTGGGCCTTGCCGCCACCGCTGCCGGCCGAGAGGCGCTCGTTCCCGAACCACGCTTCCTCCGAGCAACGTCATGGCAACCGGCAACCATCGAGGCCGCACTCCCGACCGCGAGCCGAGCGGTCCTCCCAACCCGGCAATCCGCGAGCCGCACGACAAGAGCGCCAAGCTCTTCTACGGCGACAAGCGGATGGTCGCCGAGTTCCTGGCCAAGCACGTCTTCGGCAAGATCATCCCCGCCGACGTCGCCGCCGACATCGACCTCGACGGGCTCCAGCCGGGGCCGACCGAGCACGTCGACCCCAAGCTGCGCACCTTGCGCCACGCCGACCTCGTTTGGCGGGCGCCGTTTCGCGACTCTTGGTTCTACATCGTCCTCCTCTTCGAATTCCAGTCGACGTCCGACTGGCGGATGGCGGTGCGGATCCTGCTCGAGACCGCGCTGGTCTACGACTACATGAGCAGGGGCAAAGAGGCGACCAAGGCGCACCAGCTGCCGCCGGTGCTGCCGATCGTCGTGCATGTGGGGACGGAGCCGTGGACGGCACCGACGCGGCTCGAAGACCTGCTGGCGGACGAGGCGAAGGCGTTCCTGCCCTTCGCGCTGGGCCACCAGTCGGTGCTGGTGTCGGAGTCGGAGGAAGCGGAGGAGCTGGAGCATGTAACGACGGCGCGCGAGGCGGCGCTGAAGTTGCGCTACGCGGCGGATGGCGCCGAGTTTCAGGAGGCGGTTGCGGCGCTGAGATCGCTGCTCCCTCCCGACAGCGTGGCAAGGGAGGGGTTGCTGGCGTGGGTACGCAGCTCGATGCTCGACGAAGGAGCAAAGGAGGAGGTCGTGGCACAACTGGAGCACCTGGACGACCTGGCAGGTCCGGTCGTCGAGACCTGGTGGGCGAAGGAGCGGCAGGAGACGCTCCGCAAGGGGCATGAAGAAGGCCGCCGGGAGGGCCGTCAGGAAGGCCGTCAGGAAGGCCGCCAAGAAGGCCGCCAGGAAGGCCGTCAGGAGGGATCCAGGACCCTCTTGGAGCGCCTGGTGACCAAGAAGTTCGGCGCGGACGCGGCTGGGCAGTTGTCGGGCCTGATCGGTGGCCTGGACGGACGCGACGAGCTGGACGCGGCGGCGGATGCCGTCATCGAGTGCGACACGGTCGCGGAGCTGCTGGCCCGACTCGCGAACTAGCGAGCCGCGGCACCTCGCGACGGCGGGGGGCGGGGCTCGCTGTGGTGCGCTTGGCGGAGCGGAAGTTCGGTCGGGAGACGGCGAAGGAGCTTGGCGTACTGCTGGAGACGGTCTCCGGTTCAGGGCGGCTCGCCGAGATCACCGATCTGATCATCGACGGCGCGCGCGGCGAGGTCTGGTGCACGCGGCGAGGGGCGGACGCCGGAGACGGGCCCGGCCCCCAGCCCACCGAGCCGTAGGCGGCCGCCGCGCCTTGGGCAGCGGCGCCCCTCGCTAACCTCGCGGCGGCCTAAGGCGGTAGAGCGCCTGTCACGCGACGTCGGGGCTGTCACTTCCCGCGATCTTGGGCCAGTCCGCCCGCGGAAGCCAAATCGCGTCCCATCCGGACATCCGGAAGTCCCATTCCGCCATTTGAGCACTGGGCTCGCAGTGCGACAGTTCTTGGGAGACAACCCGTCAGCTCCCTCCGCAGCCAGCCGTGGACCTTGCCGCCACCGCTGCCGGCCGAGAGGCGCTCGTTCCCGACCACGCTTCCTCCGAGCAACGTCCATGGCAACCGGCAACCATCGAGGCCGCACTCCCGACCGCGAGTCGAGCGGTCCTCCCAACCCGGCGATCCGCCAGCCGTACGACAAGAGCGCCAAGCTCTTCTACGGCGACAAGCGGATGGTCGCCGAGTTCCTGGCCAAGCACGTCTTCGGCAAGATCATCCCCGCCGACGTCGCCGCCGACATCGACCTCGACGGGCTCCAGCCGGGGCCGACCGAGCACGTCGACCCCAAGCTGCGCACCTTGCGCCACGCCGACCTCGTTTGGCGGGCGCCGTTTCGCGACTCTTGGTTCTACATCGTCCTCCTCTTCGAATTCCAGTCGACGTCCGACTGGCGGATGGCGGTGCGGATCCTGCTCGAGACCGCGCTGGTCTACGACTACATGAGCAGGGGCAAAGAGGCGACCAAGGCGCACCAGCTGCCGCCGGTGCTGCCGATCGTCGTGCATGTGGGGACGGAGCCGTGGACGGCGCCGACGCGGCTCGAAGACCTGCTGGCGGACGAGGCGAAGGCGTTCCTGCCCTTCGCGCTGGGCCACCAGTCGGTGCTGGTGTCGGAGTCGGAGGAAGCGGAGGAGCTGGAGCATGTAACGACGGCGCGCGAGGCGGCGCTGAAGTTGCGCTACGCGGCGGATGGCGCCGAGTTTCAGGAGGCGGTTGCGGCACTGAGATCGCTGCTCCCTCCCGACAGCGTGGCAAGGGAGGGGTTGCTGGCGTGGGTACGCAGCACGATGCTCGACGAAGGAGCAAAGGAGGAAGTCGTGGCACAACTGGAGCACCTGGACGACTTGGCGGGTCCGGTCGTCGAGACGTGGTGGGCGAAGGAGCGACGGGAGATACTCCGCAAGGGGCAGGAAGAAGGCCGCCAAGAGGGCCGACAGGAGGGATCCAGGACCCTCTTGGAGCGCCAAGTGGCCAAGAAGTTCGGCGCGGACGCGGCTGGGCAGTTGTCGGGCCTGATCGGTGGCCTGGACGGACGCGACGAGCTGGACGCGGCGGCGGACGCCGTCATCGAGTGCGACACGGTCGCGGAGCTGCTGGCCCGACTCGCGAACTAGCGAGCCGCGGCACCTCGCGACGGCGGGGGGCGGGGCTCGCTGTGGTGCGCTTGGCGGAGCGGAAGTTCGGTCGGGAGACGGCGAAGGAGCTTGGCGTACTGCTGGAGACGGTCTCCGGTTCAGGGCGGCTCGCCGAGATCACCGATCTGATCATCGACGGCGCGTGCGGCGAGGTCTGGTGCACGCGGCGAGGGGCGGACGCCGGAGACGGGCCCGGCCCCCAGCCCACCGAGCCGTAGGCGGCCGCCGCGCCTTGGGCAGCGGCGCCCCTCGCTAACCTCGCGGCGGCCACTTCCCGCGATCTTGGCCAGTCTGCCCGCGGAAGCCGATCGCGTCCCATTCGGACATTCGGGAGTCCCATTCCGCCATTTGAGCACTGGGCTCGCAGTGCGACAGTTCTTGGGAGACAACCCGTCAGCTCCCTCCGCAGCCAGCCGTGGACCTTGCCGCCACCGCTGCCGGCCGAGAGGCGCTCGTTCCCGACCACGCTTCCTCCGAGCAACGTCCATGGCAACCGGCAACCATCGAGGCCGCACTCCCGACCGCGAGTCGAGCGGTCCTCCCAACCCGGCGATCCGCCAGCCGTACGACAAGAGCGCCAAGCTCTTCTACGGCGACAAGCGGATGGTCGCCGAGTTCCTGGCCAAGCACGTCTTCGGCAAGATCATCCCCGCCGACGTCGCCGCCGACATCGACCTCGACGGGCTCCAGCCGGGGCCGACCGAGCACGTCGACCCCAAGCTGCGCACCTTGCGCCACGCCGACCTCGTTTGGCGGGCGCCGTTTCGCGACTCTTGGTTCTACATCGTCCTCCTCTTCGAATTCCAGTCGACGTCCGACTGGCGGATGGCGGTGCGGATCCTGCTCGAGACCGCGCTGGTCTACGACTACATGAGCAGGGGCAAAGAGGCGACCAAGGCGCACCAGCTGCCGCCGGTGCTGCCGATCGTCGTGCATGTGGGGACGGAGCCGTGGACGGCGCCGACGCGGCTCGAAGACCTGCTGGCGGACGAGGCGAAGGCGTTCCTGCCCTTCGCGCTGGGCCACCAGTCGGTGCTGGTGTCGGAGTCGGAGGAAGCGGAGGAGCTGGAGCATGTAACGACGGCGCGCGAGGCGGCGCTGAAGTTGCGCTACGCGGCGGATGGCGCCGAGTTTCAGGAGGCGGTTGCGGCACTGAGATCGCTGCTCCCTCCCGACAGCGTGGCAAGGGAGGGGTTGCTGGCGTGGGTACGCAGCACGATGCTCGACGAAGGAGCAAAGGAGGAAGTCGTGGCACAACTGGAGCACCTGGACGACTTGGCGGGTCCGGTCGTCGAGACGTGGTGGGCGAAGGAGCGACGGGAGATACTCCGCAAGGGGCAGGAAGAAGGCCGCCAAGAGGGATCCAGGACCCTCTTGGAGCGCCAAGTGGCCAAGAAGTTCGGCGCGGACGCGGCTGGGCAGTTGTCGGGCCTGATCGGTGGCCTGGACGGACGCGACGAGCTGGACGCGGCGGCGGACGCCGTCATCGAGTGCGACACGGTCGCGGAGCTGCTGGCCCGACTCGCGAACTAGCGAGCCGCGGCACCTCGCGACGGCGGGGGGCGGGTTCGCCTGCTAAGAGGTGGGCCCGCTCGTCGCGCTGTTCGGCTACCATATCCTGCACGTTGCGCCCGTTGCTGGAACGAGCCACCTCCCGACAGCGTGGCAAGGGAAGGGTTGCTGGCGTGGGTACGCAGCTCGATGCTCGACGAAGGAGCAAGGAGGAGGTCGTGGCGCAACTGGAGTACCTGGACGATCTGGCGAGTCCGGTCGTCGAGACCTGGTGGGCGAGGGAGCGGCAGGAAACGCTCCGGCTGGGCGGTTGTCGGGCCTGATCGGCGGCCTGGACGGACGCGACGAACTGGACGCGGCGGCGGACGCCGTCATCGAGTGCGACTCGGTCGCGGAACTGCTGGCCCGACTCGCGAACTAGCGAGCCGCGGCACCTCGCGACGAGCCACCACGTCGGGCTGGAAGCCCCGCAGCGGCTGTTGGTACGCGCGTCATGCGCGCGACGGCCCGAGTACGCCCGACATGGTCATGTGGACGGTGGAGCAACGCGCGCGTCGTGGGCGCGCCCGGGACAGTTGCCGGGTGGCCAGCGCGACACGGTGACGGTGCTCCCACCAGGTCCAGGATCACGTCCGCGCCTCGTGCGCCCGTCGCCTCCTTGACGGCTTGGTGCCGCGTGATCGGCACGTCGCGCACGCAGGCCAAGCTGAACAAGGCGGTCAAGATGGGCCCCGACCTGGCGTTGCAGGGGGACGGCGAGCGAACTCCGGCCCGTCGCGCCAGCTGAAGCCCGGCGGTCCCGACGCCGCTGCCCACGGCGTAGATCAGCAATGTCTCGCCCGGCGTCAGCCCGGCTTCCACGAACGACGGGCTCGCCGCAGGCGAGGGACGGGTCGAGCGCAGCTTCGGCACGGCACCTCGAACCGACGCTAGCTAGCCGGGACAACTACCGTGGTACGACACCAGTAGACGCGCTGCCAGTAGCCACAGCCACCAGTGTCAGCGGCCATCGAAAATTGCACACTCTTGGCCGTCGAAAATTGCACACTCTTGGGGACCCGAACGTAGGGAGCGGAGCGACCGGAGTCGGGTCCCCAAGAGTGCGTGGCCGGGCGGGCTCCAACCCCGGCGCGTGGTGACGGGACGGACCCAGTCGCGCGGTCTCGGTCGGTCATGCCGACGGCGCCGGGGGCCGGAGTTCCTGCGGCGTGCAGGGCCAGCATGATCGTCCACGCCGCGACGGCGTTCATGGTGGCGAGGCCCTGGCCCCATCTCTTGGTCACGATCCCCTCCCTCCGTCTCCGGAACCGTCGTCCGACGGCTGACCCTCCAGCGCCTTGGCCAGCTCGGCCGCATGGTGTCGCGTCCGCCAGCTGTTGCCTCGGATGTTGACGATGTGGCACCGGTGCAGCAGTCGGTCCAGCAGCGCCGCCGCCATCACCTCGTCGCCCAGGATCCGTCCCCACTCCTCGAACCCCTTGTTCGACGTGACCACCGTCGAGGCGTGCTCGTAGCGCCGGGCGATCAGCTGGAAGAACAGCGTCGCCCCGCTCCGGCTCACCGGCAAGTAGCCGATCTCGTCGACCACCAGCAGCGACGGGTGCGTCAGCGTCTTGAGCCGCTGCTTGAGGCGGCCGGCCGCCTGAGCTTCCTCCAGCGACTCCACCAGGTCGGAGAGTGTGCCGTAGTAGATCCGCCGACCGCCCTGCGCCGCCGCGACGGCCAAGCTGATCGCCAGGTGCGTCTTGCCCACGCCCGGCGGGCCCAGGAACACGACGTTCTCCTTGCGCGCCACGAACCCCAGTTCGTGCAGCGACGCGATCTGCTTCCGCTTCACCGACGGCTGGAACGCGAAGTCGTACTCCTCGAGCGTCTTGACCGACGGCAGACGGCTCGACCGCATCGCCGTGGCCAGCCGACGGCTGTTGCGCAACGCGATCTGCGCCGCCAGCAGCTCCTCGATCGCTTCGGCCGCCGTCGCAGCGCCGCCGTCCACGCGGGCCAGCACGTCGGCAAGAGCTTCGAGCGCGCCCGGCATCTTCAAGTCCGCCAGCATCTCCGCGATCCGGTCTCTGCGCGACACCGGCTTCACGACGCCGCCTCCGCGATCTTGGCGTACTCGGCCAGCGACCGCCGCTCCACCGCCACGACGGGACCGCCCGACTCCGGCGCCGCCTGCCGAGCCGCGACCGGGACGACCGAGCGGTAGGGCCGCTGCGCCAACGGCAGGAGCCGGCCCCGCTCGTCCTCGAAGCGGACCACGGGACGCTGCTTCAACGTGCCCGTGAACGCGAACGTTGGCCACCGTGTCCAGCCAGCGGCGTGCACGAGCGTTCAGATCGTCGTCGGAGACGAACTCCCGACCGTAGAAGAAGCTGCTGCGGACGTAGCTGATCGGCCGCTCGACCTTCCCCTTCGTCTTCGCCCGACCCGCCCTGCACGCCCAGATGCGGAAGCCCCAGTGCGCGCTGAACCGCAGGAACTCCCGGTTCTCCAGCAGCCGACCGCCCTCGGCGCGTCGGTCGCTCACGCCGACGCGGCGGGCGATCTCCGCCTTCGGCACCCCCTGGTCGAGGTAATGTCGCAGCAACACTCGCTTCTCCCTCCTGGGCCGCACCTAGGTCGAGCGCGTGAACCGTCCCAGCACGCTCCAGCCCCCGGCACCTCCGACTCGCCGGGCGGAGGCGGTACAGCCCCCGTCGCAGGTCCGCCTAGTTGACTCCCGACGCCGTCACGCGCATCACGATCTCGCCGGAGCCCAGCACGGGGTCGGGCCTGGAGGCGACCCGCAGAACTTCCGGCCCTCCGAAGTCGGAGATGACGACAGCGCGCATGGTGCGAACGATGGGGCGAAGGGAAGGGTCCGCCACCGGAGCGCCACGTGCGCCGGCGCATCCCGGCGACGGTGCAAGGCCTTGGCACCTGGTCGGCGTCATGCCGCCCAGAAAGAACTTCGCCCCCGCCCGGAGAACCGGGCGGGGGCGAAGTTCTACTTTCACGACCCGGAAGACCGGGTCGCAAAAGCGGTCGTGCCTGTGCTAGTTGCGAGTGAGCACTATCGTCTCGAAAGAGTCGGCGTCGCCCCTGCCTTTCACCAACCGGATGCCGTTGATCCGATTGATATCCCCAGTAGTGGCGAGTCCTACAGTGTTTGTCCGATTAATCGCTACCCCAGCCAGATCGACAAACACTTGGTACCAACCCTCCTCGAGTCCTTCGAAGCGGTACTCGCCGGCGGCGGTGGTTGTCGCGGTCTTCCGCTCAAAGGTGTTGTCGTAGCCGGAGTCGCAGGTGTCGATGGGGAAGGTAGCGTTGGCCTGCGCAAGAGAAACCAAGCCACACTTTTGCAGGAACACCCTTTGGTTAGCGACGTTCGAGTGAGTGTTGTCTTGGAGACTGTCGCGCTCTGTGATCTTGCCCGTGAGGACACCGTCCGTGAACACCACAACGAAATCCGCATCCGTCTGTGGAAGGCCCACGTCTCCGGTGGGGTTGCTGCCATATCTCCAGTGAGGCAGCGAGCCAGCACTACCGTCACCACTCGTTATCAACCTTCCGGTCGGAAGCGCTGTCGTTCTCAAGGCCGGAGTGCGGTGAACGGGTCTGGTGTTCTTTGCGACCAACTTGTAGCTGGTCGTACTAGTTCCCTCAACGGCGTAGTGGCCTTCTGGAAGGCCCGTGAAGGAGAACCTGCCCGTAGCATCTGACTTGGCAGTCGCCACCCTCGTCCCCACGGTGTCTGTGGCACTCTTCAGCCTCAGAAGCGTCAACGTGGCGCCCTGAACAGTCTCGCGGGGATGAACCGTACCATCGCCCCCATTCCCAGAGACCACCGAATCGGCGTTCTGGTCGTTAGCCACTGTCCCTGATATCATCGCCTTCTGATAGGTGACCGTAGCATCTACCGAGTCGACGCTACCAGCTGCCACGTCAGTATGCAGGACCGTCACCGTGTCGGAAACTCCCCTTGAGAACCGACCGTTCCATGCGGAGTTCGACTTGATGGTGACTTCGTACGTGCCACCCTCAAGGCCCGTGAACACGTATGCACCAGTCGTGCAGCTGTCGTCGAGCCGCTCGTTGCCGTCTACGTCGCCACAAGCCGCGCGATTGTTGACCTTCGCGTCCTTGCTCTTCCCGTCGCCAAAAGTAAGCATAGGCCTGAGAGTGAGCACAACGGAATCGCGACCAAAATTCGTCAAGGGGCCGCCGAGGTCACCGTAATTCGCAGTCGAAACTGTACCCCTCACCTGTCCGTTGGTGTATCCGTAAGCAAAGGTCGAGCAGGCGTCACGGCTGGCGCTGCCGGCCAGGGGACAGATCGACACGGATGGACCCGTCCCACCAGCAGTACCAAAAGCACCGCTCGAGTGAGCGCCCCGGCTTGCTTGTTCCCTGGTAGTCCCCAGGAAGGTGTCTACCTCGTTGGCCCCGTATATCTTCTTGTTCGAGTCCGACGTAGTCACCTTCACGAGTAAGTCTAGAGCCGTCGGCAAGTTGGTGAAGATCACTAGGCCAGCGTCGGTAGTGCCGTCAGCCTTCGGGCTCGCGGCACCCGTCCTGGTCGCGATCCCCGGATAATTCCAGTTCTGCGGAGTACCGTGCCTGTCCCTAGTCTGCAACTGGAGCGTGATGTCTCCCACCACGTTCGCATGCGGCCGCACGTCGCCATCAACGATGTTCCGGTCGTAGCCCACCACTTGAGTACGCTCGTGGTGAACGCCGAGGATCAGCGTCTGGGTCGTCCACTTGACCCGCATCACGCCGAGATCCGCGGTGTCGCTCGGCAACGTTACGCCGTCGTACTCGTAGACCAAGAACGGTATATCCGTCGTGGACGTCGCCCCACCCACCTTCTTCGTGCTTTCCATCGAAGCGATGGCGGAGGGCTCCGGGGTTCCCATGAACCTCTCTCCCATCGCCCTCGCCTGGGTGCCGGACAAGCGGATGTAGTACGTCACCGGCAGACCACCGGCGGGGATGTCCGAGAACGTGGACTTGCCCGCCTTGTTGGAAACCTTCGCGCTCTGGAAGCCGTCGTTCGCCAAGCTCGTTCGAACCTCGGACGCCCAGCCTTCCAGGAAGTCGTCTCCGCCGATGTCGGTTTCGACGTTCTTGACCCAGAACTGGAAGGTAGCCCGTTGGTTGATGACCTGGACGGCTTCGGCGGCCGCGGTCTCCAACCTTCTGGGCGAGTAGGAGACCTCCAAGATCTCGTTGGCAGACACTGACAAGTCGTCGTGCGGGAGCTGGGCCACCTTGGCGAACACAACGTGGTCTATTCTGCCGCCTGGTCCGGTGTCGGACGCACGCGGGAACATGACCTTCGCCATCCCAGTCGAGTCGGTCACGGCCATCTTGCCGAGCTGTTGCCTTTCGGCCTCCGCCGCCTGGTATGTGGGGTAGAAGTCGATCCCGACGCCCGGGAGCATCGCGCCAGTCTTGGCATCCTTGCCGTCTTCGCCATTGCCCATCATAGCCTGCATCGTGATGGTCTGCGTGACGATCCTGAAGGGCAGGTTCTGGACTACGGTCGCACCAGGCTCGAGAGCTACGAGAGAGGTTGTGCCGGTGTACATGACGCGCGAGTCCACATCGGCGGAATCCAAATGCTCACCAGCTACGAGAACCTGATAGCTACCGGCCTTCAGGTTTTCGAATGTGTACATACCATCGGCGTTGGTCAGCGCGGTTTTCACTTCGTTCACGCCCGGTCCAGAAAGCGTGACCTGCAAGCCACGGAGCGCGTAGGTGTCCTCGTCGCCCGCGTCCAGCTGGCCGTTTTGGGGGTTCGCGTCAAAGAATGCGTGTCCCGTAACGGTGGCGGTCGCCACGTGCGCGCCCGCGAAGTTCGAGATCGCCGCTTGGTCGTCGGCCAGCACGACCGTCTTCGACGCCGTGTCGAAGATGTACGCGGCCGCATCCCACCCGGAGATCGTCACGTTGTAGGTGCCGGCCGCCAAGCCCGAGAAGCCGTACTGTCCCTGGGCGTCCGTCGTGTCCGTCCCCTCCGCGGCGCCCGACAGGGCAACCACGACGCCGCCGATGCCGATGCCTTCCACGGCGACTTGGCCGCTGATCCCGGCAGTCCGGAGGCGGGTGCCGTCGAAGGGCACGTTGGCCGTCTGGCCCAGGGCCACGGTCACCGACTGGGAGGTCGTTGCGAACTCGTAGTCGTCCGCGCTGAACCCCGAGATGCCGACCTGGTAGACGCCGGCGCGAAGCTCGGCGAATACGTACTGGCCCGCGGCGTCGGTGGTGGCCGTCCGGGCCGGTCCAACGCCCGAAAGGTTGACCGTCACGCCTGCCAGCCCCACGCCCTCAATCGCCACGCGGCCCTGGATTCCGGCGGTCCGCACGTACGTGCCGTCGAAGCTGATCCCCTCGGTCTCGCCCACGTCCAACGTCACGGTGCGGGACGTGTTCGAGAAGCCCACGTCGGCGGCGAAGCCGGAGAGCTCGACCTCGTAGTTGCCGGCGCGCAACTGCGTAAAGGCGTACTGGCCGTTGGCGTCGGTCTGGGTCGAGGCGTCCGACATGCCGGAAAGGCGGACCGTGACGCCGCTGAGGCCGGCGCGCTCCACCGTCACCGAACCGATGATGCTCGCGGTCCGGATGTAGGTGCCGGTGAAGTTCAGCGTCGCCGTCTGCCCGGCGGACGTGATCGTCGCGGGCTGGGACGTCGACGTGAAGCTGGCGTCGGCCGGGAAGTTGCTGATCGTGACCGTGTACGTCCCACCGTCGACGTTGGCGAACGAGAACCGTCCGCCGCTCGCCGTGGTGGTCGACGGCCCGGTGCTCAGCGTGACCGTGACGCCGTCGATTCCCTGTCCTTCGATGGACACCTGCCCATCGATCGTGCCCGTGGGAACCGGTGGGGTCCCCTCGTCGCACGCAGCCAGGGGCACGAGCAGCATCGCAGCCAGCGCCAGAAGCTTGTGTCTGTTCATTTCCATTCCTGTGATGGATGGGTTCTGTTCTCGCCCGGAGCCCTTCCGGCCTCGCGCCGCGAAGGTCGGGCAAGCGGGTAATCTATGGTGATCGCCTCCAGAGCGCCAGCCGGTGGGCCGGCGCTTCCGTGGGAGACGGTTGTCGGGGGTTTTCAAGGACCCGGCTCGCCGGGAGCCTGGAAGATGAAGCAAGAGTGGTGCCATTCTTCTGGATTCTGCGTATTCCTTTGTTCTTCAAGGGTTTTGCGGATGCGGGCGAGCACGGTTCGACCAGCCTTCGGGGACGGAAAACCGACTCGAGGGTCAGCTTTCGGCCCCCACGAGGGACTCGGCCAGATCCACCAGCTCCCTGGAGCCCAGGAAGAGGGGCGTCCGGTCGTGGAGGCCATGGGGGACGATCTCCAGGACGTCCTGCTCGCCGTCCGACGCTCGGCCGCCGGCGGCCTCGCAGACCAGGGCCAGGGGAGCGGCTTCGTAGAGGATGCGGAGCTTGCCCCTTGGAGAGCGGGCGTCCGGCGGGTACATGAAGAGTCCCCCTTGGAGCAGCGTCCGGTGGAAGTCGGACACCAGCGAGCCGATGTAGCGGGAGCGGTACCCTCGCCCTCCGCCTCCTTCCATGTCCCGGAAGTGGTCCACCAGCCGCTGCTGGGGGCGGGACCAGCGAGCGTAGTACGCCTCGTTGACCGAGTAGATGCGGGCCGGCGGGTCCGGGATGCGGACGTTGGGGTGGCTCAGCAGGAACTCGCCGATCGACGGGTCCAGCGTGAAGCCGTGCACGCCGCTGTCCAGGCCCGTGGTGTAGACCAGCATCGTGGACGAGCCGTAGATCACGTAGCCCGCGGCCAGTTGGCGGCGACCGGGCTGGAGGCAGTCCGCCAGCGCGCCGCCTTCGCCTGCCGTGACCTTCTGATGCACCGAGAAGATCGTCCCTATGGAGACGTTCACGTCGATGTTGGAGGAGCCGTCCAGCGGGTCGAAGAGGAGGACGTAGTGGCCCTTGTCGAACTTGTCGGGGATGGGGATGATCTCGTCGCACTCCTCCGAGACCATGCAGCACAGGTGGCCGGCGTGGTCCATCGCCTTGACGATCACCTCTTGGGCGAAGTCGTCGAGGCGGCGGACCTCTTCGCCCTGGACGTTGGTGGCCCCGGTCTTGCCCAGGATGTCCACCAAGCCGGCCTGGTTGACTTCCCGGGAGATGATCTTGGCCGCCAGGGCGATGTCGTACAGCAGGGCCGAGAAGCGCCCGGACGCGCCCGGGTGCTCCCGCTCCTGGTCGATGATGTGGCGGTCGATCGTGACGACCTTGCTTCGCATCGGCGGCCCTGGCCGGGCGTCCGGCAGCCCTTTGGAGGCGGCCTGCCTCGCTGTCCGTGGGGAGGCGGGTCCGAGCCAGCCGTTCTTGTTCGCCCGCCGAGGTTCGTCCAATGTTCGAGTATCGCCCTACTCCCAGCCCGAGGCAACTCATGAGGACGAAGACGGGACCGGCTCGTGGTCGGACGCGCGGGCTCGGCGACGGGACGCCTCCGGCTTCGGCGGGACGCCGGCGTGGCTGGGCGCTGGCCTTCTTCTCCGTGCCGGCGGCGCTGCTGGCCCTGGAAGTCGCCTTGATTCCCTTCCCGGTCGTCGACGCCTTCTACTCGGCGCCCGCCACCAGCGACCATCCGATCTTCCGGCTCCAGCCGGGTCTTTTCCTCTGGTCGCGGGGGTGGAACTTCGAGGTGGTGACCCGAGTTCGCGTCAACAACTACGGGTTCGTCAGCGATCAAGACTACCACGCGGAGGCGGCGACCCCCTTGGCGGCGGTGATCGGAGACAGCTTCGTCGAGGCCCTGATGGTGCCCTGGAGAGAAACGTGCGCGGGTCGGCTGGCCGACCACGCTTCTCCGCGCCTTCGGGTCTACTCCTTCGGCGCTTCGGGCGCTCCGTTGAGCCAGTACTTGGCGTACGCGCAGTACGTCCGGGACGAGTTTCGTCCGCGCGGAATGGTGTTCGTGGTCGTCGGGAACGACTTCCACGAGAGCATGCTCAAGCACTCGTGGGGGTATCCGTTCGCCTACTTCGACGACGGCGGCGCGGGCCCGGGAAGTGGGGCGGACGCGTCGGCGGGTCGCCCCGCCGGCCTTGTGGAGAACGCAGGCGCGTCCGACCTGGTGGCAGGCGCGCCCGACCTAGTGACGGTGCCGCACCCCGAGCCGATCTGGTGGCGGAGCGTCGGGAAGAGGTCGAACCTGCTTCGATACCTGACCCATAACGTCGGCTTGGAGGTCGCTTGGCGGGTGCGGACGCGGGAAGGGCCGCAGGGCTTGCCGCCCGTCACGATGCTGGAGTTGGCCCGACCGGTCCGGGAGCGCCCCGACGTGCTGGCGGACTCCAGGCGCGCGACCGACCGCTTCTTCGATCTGTTGCCGGAGATGTCGGGCTTGGCGCCGTCGCAGATCGCCTTCGTCGTGGACGGTCCTCGGTTCGCCCTCTACGACGAAGGAGGGCTCGAGCGCGTCCGAGACAGCCACAGGGTGGTCAACCGGCAGTACTTCATGGCGGCCGCGGAGGCAGGCGGGTACGAAGTCCTGGACATGCTCCCCGTGTTCGCGGATCACTGGAGGGCGAACGGAGCCCGCTTCGACTGGCCGGGCGACGGCCACTGGAACGCCCTCGGCCATCGCCTGTGCTTCGAGTCCGTCGCCAAGTCGGCCCTGATCGGTGCGCTGGTGGACGAGGCCGGCGGCCGGCGGCCAGCTCGGCCGGCGGCCAGCTCGCGGTTCGGATATGCGCCACGGCCTCCCGGCTGACGTGCTGCACTCCGACCGCGACGCCCTGGCTGACCGGAGGCTCTACGACGTAGCGGCCGTAGTACTCGAACCGAAAGCGTTCGCTGGAATCGTCGGGCAGGTCAATTCCACGTCGCCACGTTCCGGGTTCTGGAGGACGCTTCTCCTCCTCTGGCGCGAGATACGGTTTGATGCGCTTCAGGATGCGGTCGCAACGCTCCTGCGCCCCTGAAATCCGATCCGTTTCCGGTGCGTCACTCATGCTCGACATCCTGCTGCTTGGGCAAGGGCATAAAGAATGCTCCTTCTTCGGTTTCAATGGCCTTGGCTGCTTGGTGGGAAACAAACTCGCTGGAACGAAGATACAGCTCATAGATCGTGGCCCGCACGCCCCTGTTCGAGCCCCCGTTCGAGCCCCCGCTCGAGTCCCTGCTGGAGAGCCGTGACCCAGCTCAGCAGAGGAAGACCGCTGCGGGCGGGTGGCGGTCTTCGAGGAGCCGCACCGACTGCATTCCGAACTGCCGGCAAGCACGCGGCGGACGGCCCGCCGGGTCAGCGGTTCGCTGCTTGGCCGCCACTAGCCCACCACCGGGTTGGGCGAGCGTTGGGGTCAGCCCAGCGGTGCGGCCCCGGTCGCCCTTGGCCAGTGCTTGGGAAGCGACGGCTTGGCGTCGACTCCGTCCGCTACGACCGCTCCGCTTCGCTGTTGCCGGCCACGGCCAGGAACTCGTCGGCGGTGTCGCACTCCACGACCGCGTCCCCGACCCGCGCCAGCTGCTCGGCGCTCATGGAGCGCACCCGCGCCTCCAGCCGGCGCGCCGTCTGGGCCCCGAACCGCCGCGAAGCCAGACGCAGCAGCAAGACCGCTCGGCCCTCCGCACGCCCCTGCTCGAGCCCCCGTTCGAGTCCCTGCTCGAGCCCCCGCTGCCGGTGGCCCTCCGCCCACTCCGCATAGGTCTGGCCCATCTCTTTCTCCTCCTTCGGTTGGATGATCTGCTCCACGATGTCCTCACGTGCCTCTTCCGGCACCCCCACCACACGCAGCCGCTCGTCCGTCCAGTCCAGCGCCGCGACCCAGCCCAGCACGCTCTCCCTGGGAAGCAACCCTTGCGCCAGCGCCGACCGCAAGTCAAGCAGCCCGTAGCCGTGAGTGGTCGCCAAGCCGGCGACCGCCTGCGCCACGACCGGCGACGGCTCCTCCCTGCCGGCCAGCCCGGCCAGCGACGTCTCGGCCGTCCATGGCCTCGTGCCGGTGTAGACGACGAACGAGAGCACGAGGGGCATGGCGCCGTCGGGGTCGCGCTGGCGCTCGAGCGTGTGCAGCACCGTGTAGGCGGCCTCGGTGTAGCGCAGCGTCCTGAGGACCATGCCCGGATCGACGGAGGACTGGAACTCGAAGAGGAAGACGGCGGATCGACCGTTCCCCCGAAGCTGGCCGGGACGGTCTCCGGCCCTGGTCCTCAGTGTCTCACCGAGGATGCGCCATTTCCATGGCTGGATGGGACAGATTTTTTTTTCGTCTCTCGCGGGCTCAACGATCCTCTGCTTGGCCCCCCCTTCCGCGATCCCCCTTGCGGTGCGATTCCGCAACCATCAACGCCGTCCGTCCCTTCGTCGTCAGCCGGTATCGTTGGGACGGGCTGGTCGGCTTCCCCGGCAGCGTCATCTCCAGCAGCCCGTGGGAGACGAGGCGCCTGATCCGTCGCCCAAAGCTTCCGCTTCGCCCCGAGTAGCGGCCAGCTGCCAGCAAGATGCTCCTGGGCGCGGGTTCCGCTGCAGCTGCCCGCAGGATGCGGACATCTCGGTTCGAGAGAGTCGGTCCGGCTGCTGAGTCCTGCGCCCGCCCCCGCCCAACGGACTGCTTCGCCCTGGTCTTCACTAGGCTTGGCCCCTGCTTGGCCCCCCTTTCGCCGCTTGGCTTCCGCTCGGCCCCCGCTTGGCTCCCGCTTGGCCCCCGCTTGGTCCCCTGCCTGGCCCTCCGCTTGAGCTCTGCTTGGCCCCCGCTTGGTCCCTCGCCTAGCCTCTGCTCGGCCGCTCGGCCCCCGCTTGGCCCCCGCTTGGCCCCCCTTTCGTCGCTTGGCCCCTGCTTGGCCCCTGCTTGGTCATTCGCTTGGCCCCCGCTTGGTCCCCCTTCCTCTGCTTGGCCCCTCCGTCGGCGGCGAATGGTCGTGACGAACCCTTCCGCTACGGCGAACTCCGGCTCGGGCAGCCCAGCCTCGCTGCATCGGCGAATCATGTCCAGGGTCCCGGTGCCCATCCTTTCGACGTACGCCACGAGATACATCGCATGGGCCAACAACGGATTGGTCGGCACCGAGCTGTGAGGAACCCGCAACTTGTCGAGCGTCAGCCGCGTCGGAAGGGTCCCCGGATTCCGGACCTCCATGCGGTCCTTGAACAGCATGACTTGCACGCTCCCGTTGCTTGCGTAGTCGCGATGAGCGACCGCGTTGACGATCGCCTCGACGATCACTTCCTTGGGGATCTCGTACGAGACGGGCGCTTGAATGCTCTCGGCCCTGGTGCCGACGGACAGGTCGATCCTGTCCAGCACGAAGTCGGCGGCCCGATCCACCATGTCGAAGACCGTGCCCTGATACACCTGATACGACGGAATCGGCTTGGCGACCCAAGTCCCGTGGAAATGCGCGCACCTGACTTCCGCGGTCGGCAGGTGTCGCTGCACCGACTTCCCGAACAAGAGCACGGCCGCGTTGGTGGGCCGTCCGTTGCTGAGCAGGTTGAGATGTTCCAAGAACGATTCCGGCGGCGCGTCCTCTGTCATGGCAAACCTCCTGACCCGTCGCGCCGTGCGAATGAACTGAACCATCCGCTCGTGGTCGAGAGCCCCGATTGTCGCCCCTTCGCAAGGAGCCGCGTCGAACCGACCGCGGTAGACCGCGTTGCGATCCTCCAGAAAATCCAGCAACGAGGCGTACAACGCCATCTGCAGCTCCATAGTGGAGTCGAACCGTCGTCGGACGAGATCGGTCTGCGCCCTGCGAATCAACGCCTGCATCTTTGGATGGCGTCCCGCATCACCCCTTCCCTTCACGAACACCAGCCGCTTCACGCCCAGCTCCGACGCCCGATCAAACTCCCTCTCGGTGGGCGAAACACCTTCCTCGTCCTCGCTTCCGTAGCCCCAACCGAACAATCCGACGTAGACGTCCGCCTTGTCGACCTCTCGCATGTAGACGCTGTCCGCGCTCCGGTCGCACGCAGGAACATCTTCGAACAGAAACAGCTCGAAGAAGCGCCTCATCAGGGGATCGTCGCGAAAATAGTCCCTCAGTGCTTGGCACTCGGCGGCGAATTCGCTCTGGACGCTGCTGACGAAGACGCGAAAGCGAGTCATCGCATCCTCGACTGAAATCCCCCCTGCCTCCCGCTCACCGCACCCGGTGCGAGAAGTTGCCGTGGACGCTCAGCCGTTCGACGGCTCCGTCGGCGCCTCTGTGGAAGACGTATTCTTCCCCCAGGTCGCCGTCGTCGCGGACGCGGCGGAAGACGTCGCCGTCGTCGTGGCGGAGCTTGCGCAGGGCGTCCAGCGGGTCGCCGGTGGGCAGGCTCACCGCCGCCAAGCCGTCTTCCCAGCGCAGCACGACCGTCTCGCCCCAGTCGGACTCGTACAGCCCTTCGTAGCCTGCCAGCGAGGCCGACGGCGCCATTGCGCCGCCCGGGTCGTCCCGAATCGCCTTCAGCGCGGCGCCGAAGATGCTCGCCATGCGCGCCCACACCTGATCCGGGCTGGTTCCCTGGGCGTTGATCATGACGACGCCGGCCAGCTTCTCGTCGGGGATCATCTGGAAGGTGGAGCGGAACCCCGGACAGGAGCCGCCGTGGCCGACGGTGCGCTCGCCGTCGCGCTGGGAGACGGAGAAGCCCAGGCCCCACATCGTCTCGAAGTCGGGGTCCACCCAATGGACGCGGTGCATCTCCCTCAGCGTGTTGGCGTCCAGGACTTCGGCGCCGCCTTCCTCCAGCAGGCGGAACTGCCACGAAGCGAAGCGGGCCAGGTCCTCCACCGACGAGGCGAAGCCAGCCGCCGGGGCGATTCCGCGGGCCCGGAAGAACGGCGCCTCGGGCCTCTCGCCCAATCGGTTCAGCCGGGCGTAGCCAGTGGCGAATCGGCCTCCCTCGTGCTCGGCCGGGATGTCCGTGAAGGTGTCGTCCATCCCCAGCGGGTCCAGGACGCGGCTCCGCACGTAGGCGTCGTACGCCGTGCCCGAAGCCTGCTCCACCAGCTGCCCCGCCAGCGCCATCCCCAGGTTCGAGTACTGGAAGTACTGGTGCGCCGGGTAGAGCGTCTCCTGCTCGTCGAGCCCGTCGATCACTTCGTCCCGGGTCGGGAAGGGGTACTCCGGGCCGGTCCAGTAGGGGTGGGCGGACTCCCGAGGCAGGCCGGAGGAATGGGTCAGGACACCTTCGACGGTGACGGGACCGCCGGCGTGGGACTGTTCGACTTCGTACCACGGCAGGTGGTCGGACACCGGGTCGCGCAGGCGCAACTTGTCCTCGTCGCGCTGCTGCATGACGCCAATCGACGTGAAGAGCTTCGAGATCGAGCAGATCGAGTAGAGGGTGGAGGGGGTCGCCGGAACTTCTTCATCCCGGTGGGCGAAGCCATAGCCCTTCGCCCAAACCAGCTCCTGGTCGTGGACGAGTCCCACCGACACGCCGGGGATCTTCTCGTAGGCCATCTTGGCGTCGAGCCAAGCCTCGAAGAGGGCCTCGGCCTGCTGGAAGCGAGGGTCGCCGGTGGGGTTTCCGTCGGCGGTCTGCGCGCACGCGGCGGATGGAACCAGCAAGAGGGCGACGAGGGCGACGGCAGGATCGAGGGGACGGCGCATCGGGCGGCGCTCCTGGCTCAAGGGTCACGTGGGGGGCAGCAACAAAGCCGTGGACGGCGGACCGGTAAGACTAACCCGCCCAGGCGTCCGGCGCGAGGGGAACGGCATCTGGCGCAGGGGGAACTGCCGGACCCACATTGCTCGTCCCGGTTCGCCATTGACCCGCCCAACGCCGGAGAACTCCTTCATGCGCCCCGACGCCGCCACGCGCTTCAACGTCCAGTCCGCCAGCGCCTGCGCCACCCGCGCCTCCGCCACCTCCGTTGCGCCCCACGCCCTGCCGCGCACGCGCATCGTGATCTTGGGAAGCGTCGCCGTCGCGCTGGCCTTCGCGTCTCCCGCTCCACCCGTCGCGCAAGCCCAGGACCTCGACGGCATCAAGAACGAGGCGCTGGGCTTGGTCGAGGCCCGGTCGAAGCAGGTCCAGGAGATCGTGGACATGCTCTTCTCCTTCGGGGAGCTGGGCATGCAGGAGTTCGAAACGCAGCGCTACTTGACGAGCATCTTGGCGGACGCAGGCTTCGAGGTCGAGCTCGGAGTCGCGGGGATGCCGAGCGCATGGACTGCGCGGTGGTCCAACGGGGACGGCGCTCCCGTGATCGCCCTGGGCTCCGACGTGGACGGGATTCCCCAGTCGAACCAGAAGCCGGGAGTGGGGTACCGCGAGCCGATCGTCTCCATGGCGCCCGGCCACGGCGAAGGGCACAACTCGGGACAGGCCGTCAACATCGTCGCCGCGCTGGCGGTCAAGGAGCTCATGGAGCGCGACGGCATCTCGGGCACGCTGCTGATCTGGCCGGGCATCGCCGAGGAACAGCTGGGGTCCAAGGCCTACTTCGTACGCGAAGGCGTGTTCGAAGGCGTCGACGTGAATCTGTTCACGCACGTGAGCAACAACTTCGGCGTGTCGTGGGGACAGGGCGGAGGCAACGCCCTCATGTCCGTGCAGTACCGCTTCGCCGGCGAGACCGCTCACTCCGCGGGCGCGCCGTGGCGGGGACGCTCCGCCCTCGACGCGGTCATGCTCATGGCCCAAGCCGTGGAGTACAAGCGCGAGCACCTTCGGCCGGCTTACCGCATCCACTACATCATCGTGGACGGCGGCGACCAGCCCAACGTGGTGCCGCAAACGGCGACGATCTGGTTCTTCTTCCGCGAGCGCGACTACGATGGCGTCATGGCCATCTACAACGCCGCGAACAAGATGGCCGAGGGTGCGGCGCTCATGACGGACACGCAGGTCGACACGATAATGACGATCGGCTCGGCGTGGAGCCGCCACTTCAACAAGCCGGTGGCGGAGGTCACCTACGCCAACATGGAGCGGGTCGGCCTGCCCGACTGGGACGACGCGGACATTGCGCTGGCCAAGGGCATTCAGCGCGAGCTGGGCAGCGAAGAGGAAGGGCTGGCCACGGAGATCCGCGAGCTTCAGGGTCCGGTCGACTTGAGCCGCTCTCTTGGCGGCGGCTCCGACGACATCGGCGACATCTCGTGGAACATGCCCACGGTCACGTTGCGCTTTCCGTCGAACGTCAGCGGCACGCCGGGGCACCACTGGGCCAACGGGATCACCATGGCCACGCCGATTGCCCACAAGGGCGCGGTTGCGGGCGCCAAAGTGCAGGCGCTGACGGTGCTGGACTTGTTGATCAAGGACGAGTTGATCGAGGATGCATGGGAGTACTTCAACGACGTGCAGACTGCGGAGACGACGTACACTCCCTTCATTACTCCCGAGGACCAGCCCGCGATCTGGCTCAACGCCGACATCATGCGACGATGGAAGCCCGAGCTGGAGAAGCACTACTACGACCCGTCCCGCTTCGACTCGTACCTGGAGCAGTTGGGGATCGAGTACCCGACGGTGCGGAGCACCCCGGTGAGTCAGGACGGCACCGGGAACGGAGGCGGGGAGCGGGAGGAGTAGGAGCGACGGAGGGGAGCCGGCGACGCTGGTTCCGGTGAGCTTCTCGGTCCAGCGGGTCCCGGAGCGGGAGTAGGGAGCGGCGGAGGGGAGCCAGCGACGGCGGAGGGGAGCCAGCGACGGCGCGGGGGAGCTGGTGACGGCGCGGGGAGGCGTTGCGCCGGGCATGGGAGTGGGACGGCGGCGAAGCCGGCGGTTGGGGGAAGGCGTTGAAGCGACTGGGCTGACGACAGCTCCGGGGTCCGGAGGATCGTACTTGAGCGGCTCTGCAGGCTCGCCCGAGCGATTGTCCACGGGCTGAACGCGGGCTAGCTTCCGGTCTCGCGGAGCCAAGGAGGAGCGTGGCCTGAAGGGGCCAGCGTCCTCGCCACTACTTGCTACAAGGGCCGTTCAACGGCGGCCGAGAAAGGGTCAGGGAAATGGAATGGATTCCAGTCGGTACTTTCATCGCAGCCGTCGCAGCCGCAGTGTCGTGTTTGTTCTCCGCACGTACCTTCTTCCTACACAGGGGGGAGGTGCGGAAGGCGGACTTCGACCGCCGCTTCAGCGAGGCCGAGGAAGCGCGCAAGGCTCTCGCCGCCGAGGCTGAGGAAGCGCGCAAGGCCCTCGCCGCCAAGGCCGAGGAAGAACGCAAGGCCCTCGCCGCCGAGATGAAGGAAGGCCTCGCCAAGGCCGAGGACGAGCGCAAGGCCCTCGCCGCCAAGGCCGAGGAAGAGCGCAAGGCCCTCGCCGCCGAGATGAAGGAGGGCCTCGCCAAGGCCGAGGACGAGCGCAAGGCCCTCGCCGCCAAGGCCGAGGACGAACGCAAGGCCCTCGCCGCCGAGATGAAGGAGGGCCTCGCCAAGGCCGAGGACGAACGCAAGACCCTCGCCGCCGAGACGAAGGAGGGCTTCGCCAAGGCCGAGGACGAACGCAAGACCCTCGCCGCCGAGACGAAGGAAGGCCTCGCCAAGGCCGAGGACGAACGCAAGGCCCTCGCCGCCGAGACGAAGGAAGGCCTCGCCAAGGCCGAGGACGAACGCAAGGCCCTCGCCGCCGAGACGAAGGAGGGCCTCGCCAAGGCCGAGGAGTTTTCGACCTTGCCGGGTGTGGGCTTCGAGAATCCGAGGAAGGGCACAAGGAGGGCTTCGCCAAGGCCGAGGAAGGGCGCAAGGCCTTCGCCGCCGAGATGAAGGATCACGAGGCTGGGGATCAGGACCCTGCCGGCGGACCGACTCTGCCGGCTGGACCGACCTCGCCGTGGAGATCCTCCGGTTGAGGAGCGCGTAGGCAAGGCAGCGCTCGTGCTCCCGCTGCCGCCTTCGCGCACAGCCTAAACACGGATGGGCGCTACCTTCGCTCGTACCTCCGCAGCCGCCTGGGGCCGACCTCGGCGCCGTAGATGTTTCCATGACGGTCCACCGCCACGCCTTCCGCCCCGCTGGTGCCGGAGCGATCGGGGTCGGGCTCCGGGTCTGGGATGAACGCCGTCACCCAGCCGTCCACCACGCTGCCGATGTAGATGCCCCGCCGGTAGCCTCGGTTCCGACGCGCGTTGGACTCGGAGTCCGCGGCGTACAGCACGTCGGCGTCGTCGATGAACAGCCCGCTGGGGCGGCCGAACTGGGTCCACGTCTCCAGGTGGGCGCCTTCCTGGTCGAAGATCTGTATGCGGGAGTTGCCCCGGTCGGCCACGAAGAGCCGACCCTGCGAATCCATGGCCAGGGCATGGGGGTCCCGGAACTGGCCCACGCCGCTCCCGGTCTCGCCCCACGCCATGACGAAGGACCCGTCGGGTGCCAGCTTCACGATCCGGTTGTTCCCGCCGGCGTCGTGGCCGTCCGCGATGAAGATGTGGCCGTCGGGCGCGACCAGCACGTCGGAAGGCTTGTTGAAGATCTGGTCGCCCTCTCCAGCGATGCCGTGCTGTCCCAGCGTCATCAGGAGGTCGCCTTCGGGACTGTACTTCAGGACGACGTGGCCGACACCTTCCGGTACCGGCGCGTAGCCCACCGCGTCGGCGATCCAGACGTTGCCGTCCCGGTCCACGAAGATCCCGTGGGGCCACACGATCTGCCCGGCGCCGAAGCTGCGCACCAAGTTGCCGTCCTGGTCGAAGAGCATGACCGGGTCCAAGTCGCTGCCCACGCAGAGGTTGGCGGCGCAGCGGTCCGCCACCCAGATGTTCCCGGCGCCGTCGGGGTAGACGGCGCTCGTGGCGCCCCACTCCCGGTCCAGCTTTGCCCAGCCGTCCACGGCGACGTAGGGGCTGGGAAGAGTCCCCTGCGCCTTGGTCGGCCCAGCCGAAGCCCCGGCCCCCACCGTCGCGGCGACCAGCACGGCGGACGCGGACGGCGCGAACGCGAGCTTGCGGCCGCTGCGAGCAGTTCGGGAGCGGCCCGGCTTCCTAGGGTGTCTGGGCTCCGTGCGAAGCATCGTCGTTTCCTCCGGTCGAGTGGATTGGTGCTGCCGGTTCGGCGGTATCCGTATCCTGCCTTGCAGAACGCCGTTCCGCCAGTCTCGTTCCCAGCCGCCGGTGGACTCCGGCCAGCGCCCACGCCGCCGAGGCCACGATCAGCGCAAGCATGATCCATCGAAGGACCGCCGCCCAGAACGTCGCATCCCAGCCGGGGGGACGGAAGTCGTACGCCGTCAGCCGTCCCCAGCGCTCGGCGGTCCAGTGCCAAGCCACGTGGGCCGCCACGGCCGACGCCAGGATTCCCGCGACCCGCGGGCGCGGCGCCTTCGCTAGGAGCAGCGCCAGCCCAGGCACCATCACCGCCAGGGCGGCCAGCTGGCCCAGCTCCACGCCGACGTTGAACGCCAGCAGGGAGGCGTACAGGTGCGAGCCCGCGAACTGGAGCGACTCCCGCAGCGCAAACGAGAACCCGAAGCCGTGGACCAAGCCGAAGCCGAAGGCCCATGCCCAGCGCCGGTCCAGCTTCTTGGCCAGGATGTTTTCGAGCGCCATGTAGAGGATCGACGCGGCGATCAACGTCTCCACCAGGGACGGGAACCAGAAGGCCCTCGGCGCCACCCCCAGCGCCGACGCCGCCAAAGTGATCGAGTGGGCGACCGTGAACGCGGTGACGACCGCCACGAGAGGCCGGACGCGCCGCAGCGGAACCACGAGGCAGAAGAGGAAGAGGAGGTGGTCGGCGCCGTCCAGGATGTGGGCGAAGCCGAGGGACACGAACCGCGCGAAGGCTTGGTGCCAGCGCGGATCCAGGCGCACGCGGCCTGGGTTGCCGTCGTACTGGTACGCCCGCTCGGCGCCGCTGGAAGTCACGTACCGCAGGACGGTGGTGGTGCGGACGCCCAGGTGAGCCCACGCCGGATCGATCGAGAAGCGCGACTGCTCCGATGCGACGGGCGTGCGGAGGACCACGTCCAGCACGGCTTGCTCCAGCATCAGGTCGGTGGCGGGGGGAAGGCCGGGGCCGCTCACGTGGGCCAGGGCCATGTCGTAGTCCCGGAACGACGGGTCCGACGGGAGGGAGACGCGGACGCCGGCCACGACCGGGTCCGGGAGACGGGCCGATCCTTCGTACAGGGAGACGTAGCCGCCCAGCCAGAGGGCGGCCTGTTCGGCGAGGAGAGGACGGGCGGCTTCGATGTCCAGGTAGCCGGGACCCCGCACCGGGAACTCCGCGTCCCGCATCGACGCGAGGGGAACCCGCACGATCAGCCAGAGGGCGCCGTTCTCGGCCTTCGCGAAGGCGCGCACCACCACGTCCGACGGCACTTCGTGAGCGGCGGGCCGAGCAGGAAGGGCGAGCAGCACGGCCGCAACCAGCGGGACGGCGCGGCAAATCCGTCGCCCTCCCATGGCAGGCCGCTCGCTCCCGTCGTACTTTGCCACTGCTCCCGAGCCTCTTTGTTTCAACACGGAGTTCCCCATGAAGCGCAACGTGACCATCGGCGTCGTTCTGGTCGCGGCCTTGGCGGCCGTCTACGTCGGCCAGGCCCGCCTCCAGGACGTCGCGGCAGCCGCCCCCGACGCCCCGATCTTCGAGGTGGACCCCTTCTGGCCCCAGCCCCTTCCCAACCACTGGGTGCTGGGTTCGGTGGTGGGCGTCGGCGTGGACTCGCGGGACCACGTCTTCGTCATCCACCGGAAGGCGCCCCTCAACGAGCGCACGGAGATCGGCGCAGCCACCGATCCGCCCACGGGCGAGTGTTGCCTGCCGGCTCCCTACGTACTGGAGTTCGACCCCGAGGGCAACTTGGTCAACAGCTGGGGCGGGCCGGGCGAGGGGTACGACTGGCCCGCGTCCAACCACGGAATCACCGTGGACCCCATGGACAACATCTGGATCGGCGGCAACGGGCCGGGGGACTCCCAGATCCTCAAGTTCAGCCGCAGCGGCGAGTTCCTCATGCAGATCGGCGAGGCCGGCCTGCCGACGAACAGCAACAGCCGCGAGCACTTCGGCCGGGTCGCCAAGATCTCCTTCGACGCCTCTGCCAACGAGGCGTACCTGGCCGACGGCTACGCGAACAGGCGGGTGGCGGTGCTGGACATCGCCACCGGCGAGTTCAAGCGCTATTGGGGCGCCTACGGCAACGAACCCAGCGACGAGGACCTGGGGCGCTACGATCCGGCCGCCCCTCCCGCCCAGCAGTTCCGCAACCCCGTGCACTGCGCCGATCCGTCCACCGACGGTCACGTGTACGTCTGCGACCGGCAGAACAACCGCATTCAAGTCTTCCGGGTCGACGGCACCTTCGTCGCCGAGAAGGTGATCGCTCCCATGACGCTTGGAGACGGATCCACATGGGACATCGCCTTCTCCAGGGACCCGGAGCAGAAGTACATGTACGTGGCCGACGGCAAGAACATGAAGGTGTACGTGATGGATCGGGAGTCGCTGGAGGTCTTGACGACGTTCGGCGACGGAGGGCGCCAGCCCGGCCTCTTCTTCGCCGTGCACAGCATCGCCACCGACTCCCAAGGCAACATCTACACCACCGAGACCTACGAAGGGAAGCGCGTCCAGAAGTTCGTCTACAGGGGCGTGGGACCCGTCTCCGCAATGGACCAGGGCGCCCCCTGGCCGGGACGCGCCGGCAGCTGAGCCCGCCCCGCGCCGTCCCGGCGCCGACCCTCGTGCGGGAGGCGCCGACCGCCCGAGCACCCGTCCCGTCGCACGGAAAGGACCTGCCGATCATGAAGAGCACGCGACTCGCCGCCTTCTCCTCTCCCTTGGGCGTCTTCGCCCTGACCGTGGCGGCGCTCGCCGCCGCGACCGCTTCCGCAACCGCCCAGAGCGCGCGGATGAACTTCTTCATCACCAGCGAGGGACCCGGCGACGGGGCCAACCTGGGAGGCCTCGAGGGCGCGGACGCCCACTGCGAGGCGCTGGCCTACGCCCAGGGCGCCGGCGGACTGGGGTGGAGGGCCTACCTGAGCACGATCGACGAAGACGGCTCCGCCGCCGTCCACGCCCGCAACCGGATCGGCGACGGACCTTGGCACAACTACGCCGGCGTGCTGATCGCCGACGATGTGGACGAACTCCACTCCGACGCGGCCAACCTGGCCAAGGAGACGATCCTCACCGAGAAGGGAGAGCCCGTGAACGGCCGGGGCGACGACCCGAACATGCACGACATCCTCACGGGGTCGAAGATGGACGGCACGGCGTTCACCGCGGAGGACTACGACAACTGCGACAACTGGACCAGCAACGGCGAAGGGAGCGCCCGGGTCGGCCACCACGACCGGATCGGCGGCGGCCAGCACCCGACCTCGTGGAACTCGGCCCACTCCTCCCGCGGCTGCAGCCAGCAGAACCTGCAGGGAACGGGCGGCAACGGCCTCTTCTACTGCTTCGCGCCCGCAGCATGAGGGCGGTCCCTAGGCCGTGGGCGGGGCGCCGGACGAAGACGGGCAACCGGGCCAAGACGGGCAGCCGGACGAGGGCCGGTGACCGAGCCGCCGTCCTGAAGCGCCGGCCGTCGGGAGTCGCCGCGGGCGCCCTCGCCCTCTTCGCCGTCGGGTGCGCCGACGGGGAGCCGGCAGAGACGTCCGCGGGCGCCTTCCAGGCGGACGACGACCCCCTCGTCTTCATCGAGGAGATGACCTGGACCGAGGTCCGAGCCGCCATCGACGGCGGCGCCACCACCGTCGTCCTTCCCACCGCAGGGACCGAGCAGAACGGTCCCCACATGGTGACGGGAAAGCACCGCTACATCGTCGAGGAAGCGTCGAAGCGGATCGCCCGGGAGCTGGGAAACGCCCTGGTGGCGCCGACCGTCGCATACGTGCCCGAAGGGGACGTGGACCCGCCTTCCGGCCATATGCGCTACGCGGGAACGATCACCCTGCCCAACGAGCACTTCATGAAGCTGCTGGAGTACGCGGCCCGAAGCTTCCGGGCTCACGGCTTCACCGACATCGTCTTCATCGGCGACAGCGGCGGCAACCAGCGCGGGATGGAGACGGTCGCGGACGCCCTGAACCAGGAGTGGCAGCAGCAGGGCGCCCGGGTCCACTTCGTCGGCGACTACTACGCCGCCAACGGATTCCGGGAGTGGCTGACGGAGCAGGGTGAAACGGAGGAGACGATTGGAAGGCATGCAGGGATCTCGGACACGTCGATCCTCCTGTACGTGGAGCCCCGGCACGTTCGCCTGGACCAGCTTGCGCCCGGCGGGGGGTTCGAGGGAAGCGGCGTCTCGGGCGACCCGACGCGGGCGTCCGCGGAGTTGGGCCGCGTGGGCATGGAAATGCGCGTGGCGGCGGCGGTCCGCCAGATCCGGTCGATGGTCGGGGAGCGGTAGGGGCGAGGACCCTTTGCCCGGCCTGCCGGCGGCGGAGAGCGGAGAGCGCCGCCCTCCACGCCCGCGCCGTTCCCGAAGTGCGGGGCGCCGGCCGGCACGCTACATTGAAGCTGTCGTCGCACGCTTCTCCCACAGGACGCCCCCGTGAACCCCAGCCAGACCTGCGAAGACGACGTCGCTCCCGCCGACCGCACGGCTCACGTGGCCTTCGAGAGCGTGGGCAAGAGCTACGACGGCGGCCGCACCATGGTCGTCAGCGACTTGAACCTGGAAGTGGCCAGGGGCGAGTTCCTGACCATGCTTGGCCCGTCCGGCTCCGGGAAGACGACCTGCCTCATGATGCTGGCGGGCTTCGAGACCCTCACGTCGGGCACGATCCGCATCGGAGGCGACTCGGTGCACGATCTGCCGCCCCGGAAGCGGGGGATCGGGATGGTCTTCCAGAACTACGCGCTCTTCCCGCACATGACGGTGGGCCGCAACCTCGCGTTCCCGCTGGAAGTGAGAGGCCTGGACAAGGAGCGGCAGCGGGAGCGGGTCGAGCGGGTGCTGCGTCTGGTTCGACTGGAGGGGATGGAGGGCCGGCAACCCGGTCAGCTCTCGGGCGGCCAGCAGCAGCGGGTCGCCATCGCCAGGGCCCTGGTCTTCGAACCGGACCTAGTGCTCATGGACGAGCCCCTGGGCGCCTTGGACCGCCGCCTGCGCGAGGAGATGCAGTACGAAATCCGCCGCATCCACCAGAGCCTGGGCGTGACGATGGTCTACGTGACCCACGACCAGCAGGAAGCCATGGTGATGTCGGACCGGATCGCGGTGCTGCGGGGAGGCGACGTGGAGCAGATCGACGGCCCCGAGGCCCTGTACGAAGAGCCCAGGCGGTCCTTCGTGGCCCGGTTCATCGGCGAGAACAACCGGCTGCACGGCCGGGTCGCGGAGATCGACGGCGACATTTGCCACGTCGAAGTGGCCGGTCGCGTGGTGAAGGCGCTGCGGGTGGCGCCTTGCGGTCCGGGAGACGCCACCACCCTGTCGATCCGGCCCGAGCGGGTGGCCGTGCAGCCGACTCCGGGCCAGTACACCAACGAGCTGGACGCCGACATCCTGGACATGACCTTCCTGGGCGACCACCTGCGCCTTCGGCTCGACGTGTGCGGCAACACCGGCTTCATCGCCAAGATCCCCAACGTGGTGGGTCACGGCGCGGTGCTGGAGGGCGACCGGGTGCGGATCGGATGGACGCCGACGGACTGCCGCGCCCTGAACGCCGACGACGAGGCGGACGCGTGAGTGCAGCCCGGGCGCGTCGGCGCGGAGCCGCGCAGGGCGGGCGCGGAGCCGCGCAAGGACGGGGACGGGGCCAGTCGGCGGCCCAGCGTCGTGCCTTCCTCGCCGGGGTCCTTGCCGTCGTGCCGTTCGTTGCGACGGTGCGTTCCGCCGCGCAGGAGCCAATCACCGTGGTGTCGTGGGGCGGCTCCTACGCCCGGGCATGCGTGCTGGGCTATCACGAGAGCTTCGTGGCGGAAACGGGCATCCCGATCAACTTGGAGGACTACAACGGCGGCTTGGCGCAGATCCGGGCGCAGGTCGAAGTCGGCGCCGTGCACTGGGACGTGGTGGACATGGACATCGACGAGGCAGTGCAGGGCTGCGACGAGGGACTGCTGGAGCCGCTGGACCCGGACATCTTCGCGCCCGGCCCCGACGGCGCGCCGGCCACCGACGACTTCCGGCCGGGCACGTGGACCGAGTGCGGCGTGGGCACGTCTTCGGGCTCGTCGATCTACGCTTTCAGCGCCGAGACCTTCCCCGACGAGAGGCCGTCCACCATCGACGACTTCTTCGACTTGGAAAAGTTCCCGGGCCGCCGGAGCATGCGGCGAGTCCCCAACGACAACATGGAGTTCGCCCTGATGGCCGACGGCGTGGCGGTGGAAGACCTCTACGCCGTCCTCGAGACGCCGCAGGGCCGCGACCGGGCGTTCCGCAAGCTGGACGAGATCAAGGAACACGTGATCTGGTGGGAGGCGGGCGCCCAGCCGCCCCAAATGCTCGCCGACGGCGAAGTGGTCATGTCCACCGCATGGAACGGCCGAATCTTCAACGCCCAGGTGCTGGAGGGCCAGCCCCTGGAGATCGTGTGGGACGGCCAGATCAAGGGAGTCAACCAGCTGGTCGTGGTGGCGGGGACGCCGCGGCTCGAGAGTGCGCTGCGCTTCATCTCCTTCGCCACCCGTCCCGAATCCATGGCCGGGATCGCGGGCTACATCGCCTACAGCCCCGCGCGGCGGTCGGCCCAGGCCATGGTGTCGGTCCACCGCGAGACCGGCGTCGAGATGGCGTCCCACATGCCCACGAACGACCGTCCCGGACGGAGCCTGGAGAGGAACCACGAGTGGTGGAGCAACCACAAGGACGAGTTCAACGAGCGCTTCAGCGCATGGCTGGCCCGCCGGTGAGGGTCCGCGTCCTCTCGGCCGCCTCGCTGGTTCTCGCGACGAGCGGCCTGGCCGCGTTCGTCGCTCCCTGCAACGCATCGGCGGCGGCTCAGCTCACCGTGGTCACCTGGGGCGGGTCCTACGGACGCGCTTCCGCCAAGGCGTGGTTCGAGCCGTTCGCCGCCGAGACCGGCATCGAGATCAACGTGGAGGACTACAGCGGCGGGCTGGCGCAGATCCGAGCGCAGGCCGACATCGGAAACGTGTACTGGGACGTCGTGGACATCGACTTGGCGGACGCGGTGCGGGGTTGCGACGACGGCCTGCTGGAGCCCGTCGACGTTGCCGGGCTGGCGCCCGCCGAGGATGGGACGCCCGCCGAAGAGGACTTCGCGCCCGAAACGCTCACGGAGTGCGGCGTCGGCACCAACTTCTACTCGACGATCTACGCCTACGACTCCACCCGGTTCTCCGCCCAGATGCCGTCGACCATGGCCGACTTCTTCGACTTGGAGAAGTTTCCGGGCCGGCGGGGAATGAAGCGGTGGCCCAAGGACAACCTGGAACGGGCGCTCATCGCCGACGGAGTGCCCCTGGACCAGGTGTACGCCGCCCTGAGCACTCGCGAAGGCGTGCGACGCGCCTTCCGCAAGCTGGACACGATCAAGGAGCACATCGTCTGGTGGGAGACCAGCGCCCAGGCGCCCCAGCTCCTGGCCGACGGGGAAGCAGTCATGACCTCGGCCTACAACGGCCGCATCTTCAATGCGCAAGTGCTGGAGGACCAGCCGTTCCGGATCGTCTGGGACGGCCAGATACTGGACGTGGGCCAGTTCGTCGTAGTCGCCGGCACGCCGAACCTGGAGGCGGCCCGAAGGTTCGTCGCCTTCGCTTCGTCGCCCGTGCACATGGTCGGCATCGCCAAGTACATCTCGTACGGGCCGACTCGCGTGTCGGCCATGCCTCTGGTGGACACGCACCTGGAAACGGGGGTCGACATGAGGCCCCACATGCCCACCAACCCGGACAACTTGGCCCGGGGGCTCAAGAGCGACTGGCTGTGGTGGAGCGACAACGGCGACGAGATGAACGAGATCTTCGCGGCGTGGCTGGCCCGTTGAGCAACTTGCTCGACGAGCGGGCGGCGAGCGGTCGAGCGGGCGGAAGGCGTTGATGAGAGGAGTGCCGAAGCTTCGCGCCGGGCTGCTCGTGCTGCCGTTGCTGGCGTTCATCGTGATCACCTTCATTGCGCCGTTGGCGACGATGCTGCTGCGCAGCGTCCACGATCCCGTGGTGGCCGACGCGCTGCCCGAGACGATGCAGGCGCTCCAGGGCTGGGACGGCGAGGGACTCCCCGACGAAGCCGCCTACGAAGCCGTGGCTCGGGAGCTTGTGCAGGCGAACGAAGCCCGCTCTCTGGGCCAGATCGCCAGCCGGGTGAACCGCATCCGCTCGGGCTTGCGGAGCGTAGTCACGCGCACGGCCCGACGGATGCCCGAAGACGCGGCGCCGCCTTGGCGCGAGACGCTGACGGGCGTGCACGAGGCCTGGGGCGAAACCGAGACGTGGCACGCCATCCGCAGCGCCGGAGACCGGTACACGTCGCGCCACTACCTGAACGCCCTGGACCTGCAGCGCCTGCCCGACGGGTCCGTCGCCCGTCAGCCCGAGGAGCGGCGCATCTACGTGGCCCTGCTGTGGCGCACCCTGTGGATCAGCTTGGGGATCACCTTCCTGTGCCTCTTGCTGGGCTATCCGGTCGCCCACCTCATCGCCCACGCGCCTGCGCACAGGCAGCACCTCCTGCTGGCGCTGGTTCTCGTTCCCTTCTGGACGTCGCTGCTGGTGCGCACCACGTCGTGGATCGTCCTCCTCCAGACCCAGGGCGTGATCAACGACGTCCTGGTCGCCTTCGGGCTGATCGGCGACGACGGTCGGCTGGCCATGGTGTACAACATGACGGGCACCTTCGTCGCCATGACCCATGTCCTGCTGCCGTTCATGGTCCTTCCCCTCTACTCGGTGATGCGCTCCATCCCGCGACTGCACATGAGCGCCGCCGCGTCGCTTGGCGCAGGCCCGTTCCAGGCCTTTCGCAAGGTCTACTGGCCTCAAACGCTGCCCGGCGTGGGGGCCGGGTCGCTGCTCGTGTTCATCCTCGCCATCGGCTTCTACATCACGCCGGCGCTGGTGGGCGGCAGTACCGGCCAGCTCATCTCGAACATGGTCGCCTACCACATGCAGACGTCCCTCAATTGGGGGCTGGCGGCGGCCCTGGGCGGAATTCTGCTGGCGGGCGTTCTTGCGCTCTACTTGGTCTACGACCGGGTGGTGGGCGTCGAACGCATGAGCTTGGGCTGACGCTCCGTGGCCGCCGCGACGACCGCTCCAAGCGCGGGAGACCGCATCTTCCGCATCGCCCATCTGGGCTTTTGCGCGGCGGTGTTCTTCTTTCTCTTGGCGCCGATCCTGGTGATCGTCCCCCTGAGCTTCAACGCCGAGCCGTACTTCACCTTCACGGAGGGGATGCTTCGATTCGATTCGGAGGCGTACTCCCTGCGGTGGTACCGGCTGGTGGTCGAAGACGAGGCTTGGAGGCGGGGGCTCGTCAACAGCTTCGTCATCGGCTTGTCGGCCACTGCGCTCGCCACGGCGCTGGGCACCCTTGCGGCGCTGGGGCTGGCCAGCCCGGCCATGCCCGCTCGGCGCTTCGTCATGGGGATGCTGATCTCGCCGCTGGTGACGCCCTTGATCATCTCCGCCGCCGGGATGTTCTTCTTCTACTCCAGCGTGGGGCTGACCCAGACCCATGTCGGGCTGGTCCTGGCGCACGCCGCCCTGGGCACGCCGTTCGTCGTGATCACCGTGACCGCCACCCTCGCGGGCTTCGACGCCAACTTGACGCGAGCTGCCGCCAGCATGGGCGCCGGACCGTTTCGCACCTTCCGACAGGTGCAGCTGCCGCTCATCGCGCCCGGCGTCTTCTCGGGAGCGCTCTTCGCCTTCGCCACGTCGTTCGACGAGGTGGTGGTGGTGCTCTTCATGGGGGGCGTGGAGCAGCGCACGATCCCGCGACAGATGTGGGCCGGCATCCGCGAGCAGATCAGCCCGGCGATCCTGGCGGTGGCCACGTTCTTGATCGTGTTCGCGGTGACTCTTCTGCTGACGGTGGAGCGGCTGCGGCGGCGGAGCGAGGCGCGGGGAGCGCAGAGATGACCTTTACCGTGGTCACGCCCGTGCTCAACGACCCGCGGGTGGTGCGCGCCGTCGAATCGGTTCTCGCTCAGCAGTACGAACCCGCGCCGGAGCTGATCGTGGTGGACGGCGGCTCCACCGACGCGACGCTGGAGGCGCTCGAGAAGCACCGGGCGAGGATCGACGTCTTGGTGAGCGAGCCCGACCAGGGCCTGTACGACGCCATGAACAAGGGCGTCCGCAGGGCCGGCGGCGACGTGGTGGCGATCCTGAACGCCGACGACCAGTACGCCGACCCGTTCGTCTTTCGGGACGCGGCAAGCCTTCTGGAGGAAGCCGAGGGGTGCTACGGAGACATCGTCTACACGAGCCGCAGGGGCAAGATCGTGCGCTATTGGAAGGCGGGACGGTGCATGAAGGCCAAGTGGTACCTGGGATGGATGCCGCCTCACCCGTCGTTCTTCGTGCGGCGTCGCGTGTACGAACGGCATGGCGCGTTCGATCTGCGCTATCCGGTCGCCGCGGACTACGAGCTGATGCTGCGCTTCATCCACCGGGTCGGCATCGACGTGCGCTACCTCGACAGGGTAGTCGTGAAGATGGCGATCGGCGGAAACAGCTCCAGGATCGTCAGGGGAAACTTCGACGTGGCCCGGGCATGGGCAAGGAACGGACTCCGCGGGGGCCTGCTGGCGCCGTTCCTGAAGCCTGTCGCGAAGGTATGGCAGCTCGCCGTTCGGCCTTGACCGACCTTCTTCGCTGTCCCGTCACCGGGCAGGCGCTCGCATTCGCCGAGGGAGGCTCCGACTGGGTTCCGTTGCCGCGAGCTGCAGGTGCGCCCGAACCGATGGCCGCGGACCGCGAAGTCGGCGCCCCGACCCTCGTCGTGGAGGACCACTCCGCAGCGTACCCGATCGTGAAGGGCATTCCCGTGCTGCTGGGCCCCGAAAGGCTCGTGCCGCCCGACGTTGCGAACGCTCACGAGGCGGTGGACCTCTCGGCGCCCGAGTACGCCGAGGCCTACGAGGAGATGGCCTACTACAACAAGCCGACGAGCCGGCCGTCCTACGACGTCGTCATGGGCGGCCTGACGCGGCGCCGGGACCAGGTCGAGTCTCTCGGGGCCACCTTCCCCCACCCTGCCCGCATCTGGGTCGACGCGCCCCACGACTCGACCTCGCAACTCGATGCCTACGCCTACCTGTCGCCCGTCGAGGGCAAGAAGGCGCTCCAGATCGGCGGCAGCGGATCGCACGCGGTGAAGATGCTGCTGTCGGGCGCCCGCCTTGCGGTCCTGGTGACCCCGATGCTCTACGAGGCCCAGTACGCCTGCGGCCTTGCCGCCGAATGGGGCGTGCAGGACCGCCTCCTTGCCGTCGTCGGAGTCGGCGAAGCGCTGCCTCTGGCGGACGCCTCCATCGACTTGGTGCACTCGGGAAGCTTTCATCACATGAGGTTCGACTTCCTGGGCCCCGAGCTGCACAGAGTGCTTGCGGCAGGGGGAAGGTTCGCGGGCGTCGACCCGTATGCCACGCCGCTGCATTCGATCGGAACAACTTTGCTGGGCAAGCGGGAGTCGTCCGTCCACTGCCGGCCCGTTACCCCGGAGCGCATTGCCAAGCTGAGAAGGACGTTTCCCGATCTGACGACGAACCATCACGGGCCCATTCTTCGCTACTTCTTCTTGGGAGTGGAGAAGCTGACCCGAGGGCGGCTCTGCCTCGGCGTGTCGGTCATGCTGCACGTCATGCGCGCCGACGACTTCATCGGTCGCATCGTGGCGCCCTTGGGGATCCGCGGAGGCTCCGTGACGATCAACGGCGCGAAGCCGGTGGGCGGCGCGAAGCCGGTGTGCGACGGCCCGGGCGGCCGTTCGCGTTCGCCCGGCCGCGTCGCCGTTCGCTCGGACCGCAAGGTTCCTTGCGCATGAAGACGCTGATCGCAGGCGCCGGAGGCTTCATCGGCGGTCATCTCGCTCGCACGGTGCTCGACGAGGGGAGCGAAGTGCGGTGCGTGGACCGCAAGCCGTTGGGCGAGTGGTACCAAGTGCACGAAGGCGCCGAAAACGTTGTGGCCGACCTTAGGGAGATCGAATCGTGCATGAGGGCGTGCAAGGGAGTGATCGAGTGCTACCAGCTCGCCGCCGACATGGGAGGCATCGGCTTCATCGAGAACAACAAGGCGCTGTGCATGCTTTCGGTTCTGATTAGCACGCACATGCTGATGGCGGCGCAGGAGCACGGCGTCGAGCGCTTCTTCTACTCCTCGTCGGCTTGCGTGTACCGGGCCGACAAGCAGGACAGCGCCGACGTGGCGCCCCTGCGCGAAGAGGACGCCTACCCGGCGATGCCGGAGGACGGCTACGGATGGGAGAAGCTCTTCTCCGAGCGGATGTGCAGGCACTTTCGAGAAGACTTCGGCGTGCCTACTCGCATCGCGCGCTACCACAACGTGTACGGCCCCGAGGGCGCATGGGACGACGGCCGAGAAAAGGCGCCTGCGGCGATCTGCCGCAAGGTGGCGCAGGCCAAGCGCACCGGCGTCCACGAGATCGAGATATGGGGAGACGGCAGCCAGACCCGGTCGTTCATGTACATCGACGACTGTGTCGAGGGCACGCTGGCGATCGCCCGAAGCGGGATCGTCGAACCCATCAACCTGGGGTCCAGCGAGCTGGTCGCCGTCGACGGTCTTGTCGACGTGGCCGAGGAGATCGCCGGCGTCAAGCTGAAGCGTCGCTATCTGCTCGACCGTCCGAAGGGCGTGAACGGCCGGAACAGCGACAACCGAACGATACTCGAGAAGCTGGGGTGGGAGCCCTCCATACGGCTGAAGACCGGCCTCGAGCGAACGTATCGCTGGATCTACGACCAGTACGTCGCGAAGCACGGGTGACGACTACGTCGCGAAAGCACGGGTGACGACAAGCGGCGAACGCCGCGGCGGGCCGAGGCAAGCCCCCCGGCGGCAGCCGCGACGACCGACTCGACTGGAACGGCGAAGGTTGCCTGTCGCAGTGCGGCCGACGACAAAGAGCGCAACCGGGGCCCGGCCCTGTCGGACCGGACCCCGTTCGGTGCGCCACGGCGCCTGGGTTCTCTCTTGTGCGGCCCCGGGCGAGCCTTCGCCTCCAGCGGTCGGCGGCGGGTCCGCCTACGCCCGGCGGCTCACCTCGATCTTGCGCGCGCGAGCTTCCTCGGCCTTGGGCAGGCGCAGCGTCAGGATGCCGTTCTCCAGCTCCGCCGAGATTGCGTCGGCACGGACCGTGCCCGGCACGCGAAAAGTCCGGCGGAAGGCGCCGAAGGCGCGCTCCTGGAGGAGGTGCTTGCCCTCGGATTCGGCCTCGTGCTCCGCGCGCTTCTCGCCGGAGACGGCGAGGACGTTGTTCTCGACGGCGATCTCGATGGACTCCTCGCCCACGCCCGGCAGCTCGACGGCGAGGACGAACTCGTTGTCGAACTCCTGGACGCTGGCGGCGGGGAGCCAGCTCGAGCCCCGGACGACGCTCGTGGGCGTCCAGCCGAACAGGAGGTCGGCCAGCGCTTCGGAGCCGGGCCGGGGTGCGAGGCGGTTGGTGCAGGTGGTCGGGGACATCTCTTCAAGCCTCCGTTGTTGGATGGCGTGGATTGGTGCGCGACGCTCGTCGCGCCGTGCGTGTCCCTCTCTTCTGCATGGAGCGTGCCGCCGATTTCCTGCCAAAATGGCAGGACGCCCGCGTGTCGGGGCCCGTCCGGCCACGGTTTGGGCCGTCGCGGCGGGCGCGCACCTGCCAAAACGGCAGGACTACTGCCAAAATGGCAGGACCGCCCTGCCCGTCGTCCGGTTCGGAGCGTTCGCGGGCGCCGACGCCGGCGGGAGAACGCGGCCGCCGAAAGACGACGCGACGGGCGAAGCAGAGCCGCTGGCGTTCGCGGGCGCCGACGCCGGCGGGAGAACGCGGCTCCCGGACCGGGCATCGTCCCGTGGTCCGGCTGGACTACCGTCCCAGCGCCAGCGCCTTGGCGGCGGCGCCCCGCTCGGGCACCACGCGGACCGGCAGGACGTGGCAGCCCAGCTCGGCGCCGATCGTCTCCACGGGCTTGCGCAGAACGCTGACTTCGCGGACGAGCCCTCCCGAGAGGGCCAGCGGCGGCGGGCCGGTCCACTTGGACGTGCGGGCCAGCGCGGCGGCCAGCAGCGCCCGCACCCCTTCCAACGTCGTCCGAACCACCCGCGCGGCGGCGCCGTCGCCGGCCTGCGCCGCTTGCAGGACGATCGGCGCCAGCGCGGCCACGTCCCGCTTGGCGGCGCCCGCGACCCACTCCGGCAGCTCCGTCGGCTCGCCCACGCCCGTCGGACGCGCGAAGGCGCGAGCCAGCGTCGTCGCGGGCGCTCGGCCGTCGGCGCTGCGGACCACCTCCCGGAGCCCCTCCAAGCCGATCCGGTAGCCGCTGCCTTCGTCGTCCAGCAGGCTGCCCCACCCTCCCACGGTCACCCGCTTCCCCCTGGGGTCCACCGCCAGCACGACGGATCCGGTGCCCGCCACCAGGAGGATCCCCGGTCCCCCGCCGAAGGCGTCGGCCCTTGCAGCCTCCACGTCGGTTCCGACGCCGAGGCGCCGGGCCACTCCCGCTCCTCCCAGCGCAGCCTCCACGGCGCGGCGAGGACCCTCGCGTCCGGCCCCCGCCAGTCCGGCCCACAGGCTCTCCGCCGGCAGAGAAGCGCCTGCGGTCTCGGCGGCCCGACGCACCATCTCCGCCACGACCGCGGCCGCGGCGGCGGGGTCGCGGGGGTTCACCAGCCCGGCGGGACCTTCGACGACCGCGACCTCCCGCCCCTGGGCGTCCGTCGCGAGAGCTCGGGATCGGGTGCCGCCGCCGTCCACGCCCACGAAGATCACGGGTCGCGCTCCGGCCGCCGGCCGGCGGCGATCAGCGCGCGGGCGTGCGTCGAGCTCCATCCGACCGTCATGGCGACCACCAGTCCCACGAGAACGAACCACGGCCAGGCAACCACCTCCCAGATCCACAGCGCCACCACCGTGGCCACGCCCGCCGTCATTCCAGCTATGGCGCCGCCCTGGCCCGTCTTCCGTCCAAGAACGCCCAGGGCGAAGACGCCCAGGAGGCCCCCGTACGCCATCGACGCCGCGGTCAAGGCCACTTCCACCGCAGCCGCGCGGCCGGAAGCGCCGCCCGGGTCGCCGCCCCCCGCGGCTCCTTCGGGCGGGATGAAGAGGATCGCGCCCGCCACCAGCGCCCCGGCCCAGAGCAAGGTGAAGACCCTCCCCGCCGTCAGCATGGCCTGGTCGCTGCCGAGGCGGCCCGTCGCAGGACCCCAGAAGTCGTAGGCGCTGGCCGAAGCCAAGGAGTTGATCGACGAAGACAACGAAGACATGGCGGCGGCGAAGACGCCGGCGATCAGGAGGCCGCGAACCCCGGCGGGCATCTCGGCGACGATGAAGGTGGCGAAGATTTCGTCGGTGGTGCCGAAGGCTCGGCCGTCGTAGAACGCCCACAGCCCGAGTCCCACGAAGAGGAAGAGGGCGAACTGGCCGATCACGACGAAGCCGCTGCCGATCAGGGCTCGACGGCTGGCGGCCGCGTTCCGACAGGTCAGGAGGCGCTGCACGATGAGCTGGTCGGCGCCGTGGGACGCCATGGACAGAAACGCCCCTCCGGCCAGACCCGCCCAGAAGGTGTAGGCGACGTCGAGATCGGTGTCGAAGTCCAGCAGCTGGAGCTTTCCGGCCGCCGAGGCGCGCTCCAGGATCGCAGGCCAACCCCCGTCCACGGCGCCGTGGAGGAGAGCCAGCGCGACCAAGCCGCCGGCCACGTAGAGCGTCATCTGGAGCGCGTCCACCCATACGACGGCGCGGATGCCGCCGAAGTAGGTGTACGCCAGCGTGGCCGCTCCCACGACCAGCACCGACTGGGGGTAGGACCAGCCGGTCACGATCGCGAGGGGGATCGCCGTCGCGAAGAGCCGCACCGAATCGGCCAGCAGGCGCGCCGCCATGAAGGCGCCCGAGGCGCAGCGGCGGGTTGCGGTTCCGAAGCGTCGTCCCAGGAGCTCGTAGGCGGTGGCGAGGTCGCCCCGGTAGTACGCCGGCAGCAGCAGCGCGGCCACCACGATCCGGCCGACCAAGTAGCCGAAGGTCAGCTGCAGGAAGGCCAGGGTTCCCAGGTACGAGATTCCCGGCACCGAAAGGAAGGTGAGGGTGCTGGTCTCGGTCGCCACGACGGAGAACATCACCGCCCACCAGGGGAGGTCGCGGTTGCCCAGGAAGTATCCGGTTCCGCCCGACGTGCCCCGGCCCAGCCATGCGCCCCATGCGGTTACGCCCGCGATGTAGACGAGAACGACTGCCAGGTCCACGCCGCCGAAGGCCGTCACGGGCGGGGCCGTCCTGGTTCCTCGGAGGCCGGCTCGCGTCGCTTCGGGGGCGTGTCCATGACCGCGCGAGCCGCCAAGTCGTGGACGCGCCGACGCAGGGGAACGTGCTTGACGTTGTCCCGGGTCGGGTTGACTCGGTTGGTGAGTAGCGCCACCCCCAGGTCCAGCACGGGATCGATCCAGATCGAAGTGCCGGTGTAGCCCGTGTGGCCGAAGGAGCGGGCCGAGAACCACTCCCCCGCCGAAGAGCGGGCCGACGGCGTGTCCCATCCCAGCGCGCGGCTCGACTCCGGCGAGCGGCGACGGGTGATCCGCTCCACCCAGCCCGGTCCGAAGAGGGCGAAGGCCGAGAAGCGAGGGCGGTGGCAGGGCGCCGCCGAGTCGCCGTCCGCTCGGCAGGGGCCCGCCACGCCCCGGTCGAGCATCGTCTGGACGAAGACGGCCAAGTCCCGCGCCGAGCTGAAGAGCCCTGCATGACCCGCCACGCCCCCGACGGCGTGGGCGTTCTCGTCGTGGACCTCGCCGTGGACGTGGTAGCCTCGGTACGCGCTGTCGATCTCGGTGGCGGCGATCCGGTCCCACGAGGACGGCGGCGGGTTGAAGCCCGTGTCGGCCATTCCCAGGGGACCCCACGCCTCGGCCTTCAGGAAGTCGTCCAGCGACTGGCCCGAGAGCTGCTCCACCACGAAGCCGACGGTCATGAGGCCGATGTCGGAGTAGACGGCGGGGCCGCCCGGCGGAGCGTCCAGCGGCAGGGCGCCGATAGCGTCCTGGTAGGCGTCGCGGCCGGCGATCTCCAAGTAGAAGCGGCGGAAAGGAGGGAGGCCGCCCTGGTGGAGGAGAAGGTGGTGCACCGTGGCCCGGGACTTGGCCGGGTCGCCGGCGTCCCACCAGGGAAGGTGGCGGACGACGGGGTCGTCCAGGGCCAGCGCGCCGCGCTGAGCCAGCACGATTGCCGCCGTGGTGGTGCCCACGACCTTGGTGAGCGACGCCAGGTCGAAGATCGACGCCGGAGTCGCGGGGGGCGCGTTCGGGTCCCAGTCGAGGCGGCCGTAGCCCCGGAGGCGCACGAGCCGGCCCCGCCGGACCACCGCGAGAGCCGCGCCCGAGGCGGCCGAGTCGGCCAGGGCGGCCAGGATGGCGGTGTCCAGCGCGGCCAGGGAGTCGGCGTTCATGGCGACGCGGGCCGGGTCCGCTTCCCGGGGCGAGACGGCCATGCCGGCGAAGGCGCAGAAGACGTCGGCAAGGTCTTCGGCCGCGTAGGGCGGCACGGCCTCGTTCGGCGGCGGGGCTTCCGCGAGACCGGCCGCCGGCGTCGACGGCCGGTCCTGGCACGGGGGGAGCGGCTCGGCGGGACGCCACCGGCCCGGACCGCCGGCCGTGTCGGGAACCGCCTCCTCTTCGGCCGGAACGCTCTCGGCGCCCGGCACGAAGCCGGCTTCTCGGAGGGGGTCGGGCGCCGCGCGAGCCAACCGCGCTTCGCGGGGCGCGGCGTCTCGGTCGAGCCCGGCGCCCGCTTGGTGCAGGGGAGGGATCGACACGGGCAGACGCCCGCCGATCGCTTCGACGCCCGCCAGCGCCCGGGCGGCGGCGCGCTGCGACACCTCTCGTTCCCCCCAGGCCACCATGTAGCTCCCGACGCCGGGAAACACCGACAGCACGTAGGGGCCGCCGAAGGAGACCGCCACGGCACCGCCCGGCCGAATCCGGTCCACGCCTTCCACGAAGGCCCGCAGTGCGGGGGGCGGCACGGTCGCCCCGGCGCCGGAACGCGGCGGCGCGTACACCCCCGCAACCACCACATGGTCGGCGGCGTCGAGCCGAGCAATGGCATGAAGGAGCGAGTCGTACACCGGCCACGGCGTCTCCGGCCCCACGCGGACGCTCTCGATCCGCCCGGCGAACTCCCGCAGCGCGGCGTCGAACGCGCGTCCCGCCAGCAGGTCGCCGTCGCGGGCCCACGTCACGCTCGTCACGGAGGCGCCCGGTGCCAGCGGCACGGCCCCGTCCCGGTCCCGGACCAGCGTGATCGACCTGGCCGCCGCCCGCGCGGCCAGCGCGCGGTTCTCGGCGCTCCCCACTCGGCGCGCCACTGCGTCGGGGCTCACGCGGCTCTCCCGGTGCAGCCCCAGGCGAGCTTTCGCCTCCAGCAGCCGCCGCGCGGACACGTCGATCCGCGCCCGGGAGATGCGGCCCGACTCCACCGCCCGCACCACGGCTTCGATCGTCGTCCCGATCCCGTCCGGGGCGAGCAGCACGTCCGAACCCGCCTCCAGCGAGAGCACGGCAGCCTCTCCGGCGCCGTAGCCGTTGGTGATCGCGCCCATGCGGAGCGCGTCGGTGAAGAGGATGCCCCGAAAGCCCATCTCGTCCCGGAGCACGTCGGTCATGAAGTAGGGCGACAGGGTTGCCGGTCGCTCGTCTCCCAGCACCTGGGGCACGGCCACGTGGGCCGTCATCACCGCGTCCACTCCGGCCTCCACGGCCATGCGGAAAGGGGCCAGCTCGACCCGGTCCAGGCGCTCCCGGTCGGCACCGATCACGGGCAGGGCCACGTGGGAGTCGGTGCGGGTGTCCCCGTGGCCGGGGAAGTGCTTGGCCGTCGAGAGCGCGCCCCCCGCTCGCGCGCCCCGGACGAAGGCGACGCCCAGCCGACCCACGCTCTCCGGGTCCTCGCCGAAGGACCGGGTGGCGATGACCGGGTTCGCCGGGTTGCTGTTCACGTCCAGCACCGGGGCGAAGAGCCAGTGGACGCCCACGGCACGTGCCTCTTCGGCGGTGACGCGGCCGTATTCGAAGGCCAGCTCTTCGTCTCGCGCGGCGCCGAAGGCCATCGTCGGAGGAAAGCTGGTGCCGCCTCCCTGGGCCAGAAGGGACGGGATCGCGTAGCTGTGGTTGAGCCGCATCCCCGGTCCGCCGTTCTCGAAGTCGGAGGTGACCAGGAGGGGGACGAGGGCTCGGGACTGGAGTCGGTTGAGCTTGGCCACGTAGGCGTCGGGGACGCCGATGGAGATGGAGACCCCGCCCAGCCCCTGCTCCGCCCAGCCCAGCAGTTCCCGAAGCTCGGGATCGGTTTCGGAGGCGTATCCGCCGGAGATCCAGGGCACGACCAGCTGAGCGACGGCCTGACGAAGGGTCAGCGCGGCCAAGGTCTCGTCCACCCAGCGGCGGGCTGCGCGGTCCAGGGAGGCGGCCAGCTCCGGCGTCGGCGGAGGCGTCGCAGGCGAGGGCTCTCCCCAGGGAGAACAGGCGGCAAGCACGGGCAGGACCGCCAGCAGACGCAAGACCGTTCGCCGGCGCAGGGCTGGGCACGCCGAGCTTGGCGCGGCACGCGGCGGAGCAGACGCCGGGGGACGCTTCCACGGACGGCCCCGCACGGGAAGTCGACAGGGCGTTGGGCGCGCACCGGGTCGGCGGGTAGCTTGGGAAGACCGGACGGCCTGGGAAGACCGGGCAGCCTGGGAAGGCCGGGTCGCTCGGAAAGACTGGGCAGCCTGGGAAGTCACGAAGTCGCCTCGGGTCTCGGGAAGTCGGCCGCATCGAAGGGCGGGAAGACATGAACACTCATAGTGCGTCGCCGTCGGGGGGAGTAGTCCGCCGGTGGGCGTCGTTGCCCCAGCGGGCGTCGTTGCCCCAGCGGGCGTCGTTGCGGCTGTGCGTGTCGTTGCGGCGGCGGGCGTCGTTCGGCCTGCGGGCCTCGTGTCTGGTCGCGGCGACGGCGGCGTGCTCGCCCCAGCTCGAGGGCGACGCAGGGGGCGTCCAGCCGGGCGCCGTCCGCCCCGGCGTCGAAGTGCTGCTGACGGACTCGCTGGCGCTGGTCGCCGGGCGACGGGCGGGACTGGTGACCAACCACACCGGCAGGAACCGGGCCGGCGTCCCGACGATCGACCTGCTGGCGGATCACCCGGAGGTCGAGCTGGTGGCGCTGTTCTCGCCGGAGCACGGGATTCGGGGCAGCGAGGAAGCGGGCGTGGAGGTGGAGAGCGGCATCGACGACAGGACGGGCCTCCCAATCCACTCGCTCTACGGCGACGCTCGCAAGCCCACGGCGGAGACGCTGACGGGGATCGAAGTCCTCCTCTTCGACATCCAGGACGTGGGCGCCCGCTACTACACCTACCTGTCCACCATGATCCTGGCCATGGAGGCGGCGGGCGAGGAGGGCGTCCCCTTCGTGGTGCTGGACCGCCCCAACCCGATCGGCGGCGCCGCGGCGCAGGGAAACGTCCTGGACCCGGCGTTCGCCAGCTTCGTGGGGCCTTATCCGGTTCCCATGCGCCACGGCCTCACGGCCGGGGAGTTCGCTCGGATGGCGGTGGGCGAGTTCGGGGTCGTCGCGACGCTCAAGGTCGTCCCGGCCGACGGGTGGACCAGGGAAATGCCCTTCGACGAGACGGGCGTGCCGTGGGTGCCGCCGTCGCCCAACATGCCGTCGGTGGAGAGCGCCCTCCACTACCCTGGGACCTGCCTCTTCGAGGGAACGCCCCTTTCGGTGGGCCGGGGCACGGACCGGGCGTTCCAGCAAGTGGGGGCGCCCTGGCTCGACGCCGACGAGCTAGCGATCCGGCTGGCGGCCCTCGACGTGCCCGGAGCCGTCTTCGTTCCCGCGCGCTTCACTCCGTCCAACCCCGGCGACGGCAAGTTCGGCGGCGTGGAGTCCCACGGAGTGCGAGTGGTGGCGGACGGCCCGGAGTACGACCCCACCCTGGCCGCCCTCGCTCTTCTCGTCGAGACCAAGGCTGTCTCCGGCGAGCGCTGGAGGTGGAACGCAGGCCACTTCGACCGGCTGGCGGGCACCGACGCGCTGCGCCTGGCGCTGGATGCCGGCGCCTCCTACCAGGAGCTGGCGGACGGATGGGGCGACGGCGTCGACGCCTTCCTGGAGCGCCGGCGACCCTACCTGCTCTACAGGTGAGCCCCGTCACACGCTCACCTTGAAGCGCTCGCCCCAGGCGGCCAGCTGCATCAGCGCCCACAGCTGGTGGTTCGGTCTTTGGGCCCTGCGCGCCCTGCCGTCCTCCCGCTGCGCCGCTGCCCGCTCCTTGATCCGCCGGACTGCGTCGGCATCGAGCATCGACAACGGACCGTCGCGCTTGGAGAGCAGCTCGTCGGCCATGTCGAAGAACGCCTTGTTCTGATAGGCGTGCAGAGGCAGGCTGAACCCCGTCTTGGGCTTCGACAGGACCGTGTCCGGCAGCATCGGGCGCACGGCTTCGCGCAGCACGCGCTTCAGCGTCAGCCCCTGGACCAGCCAGCGGTCGGGGAGCCTCATTGCCAACGCCGCCAAGTCCGGATCCAGCATCGGCGCCCGCAGCTCGACGGACGCGGCCATGCTCATCCGGTCGGCCTTCGTCAGCATGTCCTGCGGCAGGTTGTGCACCAGGTTCGCATACATGAGGCGGCGAAGCGGAGTCCACGCCTCGGCCGCTTCCGGCAGCCGGGCGTACTGCAGCGGACCCGTGCCCGCAACGCTCGCCGCCGCCGGGTCCTGGATCAGGTCGACGGCCTCGGCGTGCGAGAAGAAGGACGCGCCGCTCACGTCGGCGGCCCGCTGAACCGCCGGACGGGCAGCGTAGCGGACGATCCGACGAACGCGCCCGGCCAGCCGTCCGGCGCCCAGCCCCGGAACCGTCGCGAGGCCGTCCAGCGCCCAAGCGGCCCCGGCCAGAACCGGCCTGGGAAGCGCTGCAAAGCGTTCGATTCGCGGCGCCCACGCGAAGACGCCGTACCCCCCGAAGACCTCGTCTCCTCCGTCGCCGGCGATGCAGACCTTCACCTCCTTGGCCACTTCTCGGCTGATCCGGTAGGTGGGGATTGCCGACGAATCGGGAAACGGGACCCCAACGTGCTCCACGATCCGCCACAGGTCGTCGGGCTCGAAGCCGGAGTTCGACACCCGCATCTCCCTGTGGTCGGCGCCGACGTGGCGAGCGACCTCGCGGGCGGTCGCGCTCTCGTCGTACTCCGCCTCGTCGAAGCGGACCGTGAACGTCTTCACGGGCCTGTCCGACAGACTCTGCATGATCGCGACCAGCGCGCAGGAGTCGATTCCGCCCGAAAGGAGCGCCCCGACTTCCACGTCGGCGACCATCTGTCTCCGCACGGCTTCGACGAGGGCTTCTCGGACCTGCTCCACCGCATCCGGCCACTTGGCCGGGTCCGGGTCCGGCAGGTAGTCGGGACGCCAGTACGGGGAGACTTGGCACTTCCCTTCCGTCCACCGCAGCCGGCAGCCCGGCGGCAGCAGCATGACGTCCTTGAAGAACGTCGCCGGCGCCGGCACGAACCCCAGCCGCAGGTAGGAGCCCACGGCTTCCGGGCTCATCCGCCGGGGAACGTCCGGGTGCTCCAGCAGGCTCTGCACCTCGCTGCTGAAGACGATCCGCCCTGCGTCCTGCCAGTAGAAGAGCGGCTTCTCTCCAAAGCGGTCCCTTGCCAGGTGCAAGGACCGGGTCGGCTGGTCGTAGACGGCGGCGGCGAACATGCCCTTCATGCGCGCGAAGACGTCCGGCCCCCACTCCTCGTAGCCGTGGGCGATCACCTCGGTGTCGGAACGGGTGCCGAAGACGTGCCCGCGCCCTTCCAGCTCCTTCGCCAGCTCCCGGTAGTTGTAGACTTCGCCGTTCTGCACCACCCGCACGGCGCCGTCCTCGTTGGCCACGGGCTGGTCGCCGGTCTCCAGGTCTATGATCGCCAGCCGCCGCACGGCCAGGGAGGCGCCTTCGCAGTCGAACCGGCCCCCGCTGTCGGGGCCCCGGTGGCCCAAGCGCCGCTGCATCGCCGACACGTGGTCGCGCGCTTCGGGGTCTCGGGTCGAGAGGGCCGTGCCGCAGATTCCACACATGCCTAACAATGTTGCTGTCCGGCCCGGCGTTTTCTAGCTTCCCGCCCCCATGTCCCCCTTCTACCTCACCACGCCGATCTACTACGCCTCGGGCGAGCCGCACCTGGGCCACGCCTACACCACGATCCTGGCCGACGTGCTGGCGCGCTACAGGCGGCGCGCGGGGCAGGACGTGCTCTTCCTGACGGGCACCGACGAGCACGGTCAGAAGATCCAGGAGGAGGCGGCCCGCCAGGGAATGCCGCCCGGGGAGCTTTGCGAGCTCATGGCGGGGCGCTTCCGCGCGGCCTGGGACGACCTTGGCATCTCCCACGACCGCTTCATCCGCACGACGGAGGCGGGGCACGTCGCCGTCGTCTCCGCCGTTCTGGACCGCCTTCGGGACAACGGCCTGATCTACGAGGGGGAGTACGCCGGATGGTACTCGGTCAGCCAGGAGCGCTACTTCACCGAGAAGGAGGTGGGCCCGGAACGGAAAGATCCGGTCGCCGGCGGTCCCGTCGAGCGGATCCGGGAGAAGAACTACTTCTTTCGGATGAGTCGTTTCGGGGATCGGCTGCGGAAGCACGTGGAGGACAACCCGGAGTGGATCGTGCCCCGGGGACGCCGCAACGAAGTCCTGGGGTTTCTCGCCAAGCCTCTGGGCGACCTCTCCATCTCCCGGCCCCGCTCCCGCATCCACTGGGGGATTCCCCTTCCCTGGGACCCCGACCAGACGACGTACGTGTGGGTCGACGCCCTGATCAACTACGTGACGGCGTCCGGCGCGGTGGACCCGGAGGCGCCGAAGGGCCAGCAGGGCTTCGGCAACGCCCCCCTCTCCTCACGCTGGCCGGCGGACCTCCACCTGATGGGGAAGGACATCCTCACCACCCACGCCGTCTACTGGCCGGCGCTGCTCATGGGCGCGGACCTGCCTCTGCCCCGAAAGATCCTGGCCCACGGCTGGTGGGTCGTGGGCGCGACCAAGATGTCCAAGTCCCTGGGCAACGTCGTGGACCCCCTGGACCTCCGGGACCGCTTTGGCACGGACGCCGTTCGGTGGTACCTCATGCGGGAGATGCCGACGGGTCACGACGCTTCCTACGCCCCCGAGCGCTTCCGGGCCCGCTACGAGGAGCTCGCCAACGTCTTGGGGAACTTGGCGCACAGGGTGGTGTCGATGGTGAAGCGCTACCGTGGCGGCGTCGTTCCGGACGCGCCGGCGGTCGCGCTCGAGGACGAGAGGCGGCGAGCGGTCCGCAGCTACCGGGAAGGCATGGAAGCGTACCGGCTCCACGACGGACTGGCGGCGGCCATGGAGTTCGCCCGGACCGCCAACGGCTTCGTGGAGAGCCGAGAGCCCTGGGCGGCGGCCCGCGATCCGAAGCGCATCGAGGAGCTGGACGAGACCCTGGCCTCGCTGGCGCGCTCGCTCGCGGCCCTTGCCTGCATGTTCGAGCCCGTCGCGCCGCGGAAGTCGCAGGAGCTCGCCGGACGGATCGGGCTTGCCCGAGTTCCGCGCTTGGCCGAGCTGGACGAGCTGGCGGTGGGGGGACGGTCGGTCCGCCCCGGACCCCCGCTCTTCCCGCGAGTCGACAGTTGATCCGAAGACGGGACGGCGGGACCGCGACGCCTCCGGGGCCGTTCGCGCGGGGGCGGGACGTGGGAGAGGCCGCGGGGGGAGAAGTTGACCGGTCGGGCGTCCCGAAGTACACTGGTTGGTCATGAAAAGAGACGGCTGGACCATCATCGTCCTTCGAGGCGACGCCCGCGCCCAGAAGCAGTATGCCCTGTCGGCCCGCGGGGTGCGCGTTCTCCTGTGGACTCTTGGCGGCGCCGTCGTCCTCCTTGCGTGCGCAGGAACCTTCTTCGCAGTGGACAGCAACGTCCGTGCCCGAGCGACCTTGCTGAGCCGGGAGAACGACGAGCTGAGGGGACGCGTCGCCGAGATCGGGACGCGGGTCGAGGATCTGGATCGGCGCGTCGCCGCGTACGACGACCAGAACGAGCGGCTGCGGCGGGCGGCCGGGCTGGCCGGGATCGACCAAGAGGTCTACGACGTGGGCATCGGCGGTCCTGCGCGCCCTTATCCCGGCGGCGGCTTGGTGCGGCCTCTGGGCGAGGCGGCGACCGGACACGACCTGGACTTCCTCGAACGAAAGCTCAAGCTGCTCGAGGAATCTTCCGACGAGACGATGGAGGCGATCGAAGTCAACCGGGCGCGCATGGAAGCCACGCCGTCGATCATGCCGGTGTACGGCGCCCACAGCAGCGGCTTCGGGCCCCGCAGGGCGCCCATTCACGGCGGCAGCAGCAATCATCGGGGCATCGACATCCCGGGAGTACCCGGGGAGCGGATCGTGGCCACGGCCTCTGGCGAGGTGTTCTTCACGGGACGCAAGCAGGGGCTGGGCCGGACGGTGATCATCGACCACGGCCACGGCTTCCGGACCGTGTACGGTCACGCGTCGAAGATCCTCGTGCGACGGGGACAGCGCGTGGAGCGGCGCGACGTGGTGGCGCTCGTGGGCAACACGGGCACGACGACCGGCTATCACGTCCATTACGAGGTTCACGTCGACGGCGTCGCCGTGGACCCGACGCGCTACTTCCTCGAGCCCGCCCCGCTCTGACCCGTTGTTCCTGTCGACTGGGCTGCTCCTTGCGGCCGGGACAGTCGGCGCGCTCCAAGCGGGGGACGGGCCGGCGGTTGATCTTCCTGTTGCCGATCCCCTTGTCCCGGACTCGGTTCTAGCGCTTCCCCGGGGTCCCACTCTCGTCCTCGAGCGGGCGGCGGGGCTTGCCGTCGCGGGACTCCGCATCTCGGCCCCCGTGGAACCGGGGTGGCACGGAGTCGCCCGGGCGCTGGTCGACCAAGCCCTGGAGCGGACGCGGGCGCAGGCGACGGCCATCGGCGCATCGCTGCGGGGGGGCGTCGAAGACGGCCGGATCGCCTATCAGGTGGTGGGCGACCTTCGGGACATCGACGAACTGGCGTGGATCGCGCGGCGCCTGGCGTCGCTCCCCTCCGAAGAAGGGACCGGCGCGGCGCTGGCCCGGGAAGAGGCTCGGCTCGACCGCTTGGCGGAAACGCCGCAGGGGCGGCTCGTCCTGGAGCTGACGGAGAGCTGGTCGAAGGACGGAGGGGAACGCCGGCTTCCGGTCGTCGGGGCGAAGGAGGTGCGGGAGCTGTGGCGTCGGTCCCACGCTCGAGACCGGCTTCGCGTCTTCGTGCTGGGCGACGTCCCCGTCCCCTGGCTCTTGGCGGACCTCTCGCGACTCGGGGCGCCGCCCCTCGAAGCCGCCGACAGCGGCGACCGATCCGGTCCCTCCGGCCTCGCGGCCTCCGGCTCTCGCCCGGCGTCCCCGCCCAAGACGCCGCTGTACGCCTGGTCGGCGGCGACGTTCAGCTTTGGGCGCACCGGGGACCCGGTCGCGACGGCCGCCGTCGAAGCCCTGCGGGCGGGGCTGGCGAAGCTTGCGGTCCCCGGCGCGGTTCTCCGCCTGCACGCGAGTCGCGAAGGCGCCGACGGATCGCTCGGGATCACGTCGCGGGCGTGGCGGGAGGACGCCGCCGACGCCGCCTTGGCCGCGGCGCTGGCTGTGGCGACCGAGGAGAGCTTGGAGCCGTGGTGGCGGCTGGGCGTGGACGAGGCTCGGCGTCGGCTTGCGACGGCGGTCGGGACGCCCGACGGGTGGCTCGCCCTGGCAGACCGCTACTTCTCCCCGGACTCGCGGGACGCCGCTGCGTGGCCCCGGGGAGCCCTGAAGCGAATCGATTCGCTGACGACGGCCGACCTGGCCGTGGCGCTGGACCGGCTTGGCAAGACGCTCTCGCGCCCCCGGATCGACGGGTGAGCCGGGCAACCCTCGCGGTCTTGGCCACGGCCCTCCCGGCGGCGGTGCTCGTGCTCTCTTCGCCTGTCCGGGCGGGCTTGCGCGCCGACCAGTCCGGGCCGCCGCTCCTCGTGGTCGAGAGAGCTTGGTCGCCCGCCGCCTCGGCGGTTCTGGGGCTGCCGGCCGCGCCGGGCGGCAGCGCGGCGGAGGCGCGCGCGCTCCGCGTCGCCGACCGGGCGCTCCTGGCCGCCCTGGGAGAAGCCGTTGCGGGCGCGCCGGCCCGGGTGAGGCTGGAACGGGACGGATCCGGCCGCTACTTCGTGGCCACGACAGCGCCCGACGCCCTGGGAGAAGTCCTGCAAGCCATGCGTCGCGTCGCGGCCGGTCCTCTGCCGTCGCGTCACTTGGCAGACGCCGTCGAGGCCCTTGCCCGGGAGGCCGCTTTCCGGGACGGCTCGCCCAAGTCGGGCTTCGATTCCGTCTTCGCGTCGATTCTTTCGGACGCGGACGCCGTTCCCGGCCGACCCGCGCCCAGCGTCCGAGACTCGGCGTGGGTCGTCGTCGGGCCCGGTCCCCGGTCGCCTGCCGCCGTCGCGGGCGCCGACGCGCGGGGCGGAGACCCGCCCCGGCCGCCCGGCCTCGCCCTTCTTCGTTCCCGTCGGCGCCTCGCCCCGAGGGAACCGCTGCGCATCGAGGTTTCGGCGGACTTGGTCACCACCTGGGTGGGCTCGGCATACCACTTCCCGAGCGGCACGACCCTCGTGCAGGCCCACTTCCTCCGCCTCGTCCTGGAAGGCTGGATCGAGTCGCTTCGCGATCCTTCGCTCTACGAGTTCGCTGCCGAGATCGACTCGTCGGGGCGCCTCCTTGTTCGCTTCTCGGCAAGCAGGGGAAGCGCCGGCGCATGGGAAGCCCGCTTGGACGAAGCTCTCGCTTCCGTCGCCGCGGTCGCTGAAGGCGGGAGCGCCGAAGCAGGAGCGCCGAAGCCGGGCGCCCAGCGGATCGCGACCCTGATGCGTCGAGCCCGGGGCGTCTGGAGTCGGCGGATCGCCGATCCCGGGGCTTGCGCCCGAGCCGCCGCCGAAGCCCTGCTCCAGGGCGCGTCCGCCGAAGAGGCCAAGGCGTTGGTGGCGACGCCCCCGATCTCGCCGTCCTCGGCGAGCGTCGCAGGCGCCGCGAAGGGCCTCCGCCTGGCGGCGAGGGTCCTTTACGGAACTTGATACCGCCCGCCCAAGTCCTTACTTTGCTTGTCGGTTCGGTCGGCCGTCCAAGCCGCCGACGAGCCAGTCAACTGGGAGCCCTGCCATCAGGGGGAGCAAAGTCACGATGCGAAACACTTTGGGCTGGGGCTTCGCCCTCGTCGTCTCCGTGTCCCTTGGGGCTTGCGGACCGGTGGAGCTCGCGATCGTTGCCGAGATCGAGAGCGAAGCCGGCGAAGCAACGCTCCTCGACGAGATCGAAGTCCGCCTTCTGCCCTACGACCGCGACCACGTCTTCGACTCGCTGACTCGGGCCGCCGACGTGCCCGAGCCGGAGATTCCCCAGGACCTGCTGGAGGCGCGGGACGAGATCGCCGCGGCCCAGGAGCAGTGGCGGAACACCGAGACTCGGTGGAACACGCTCCGGGACACCCTTGCCAAGCTGAACTCGGCGATGGAGGGACTGAACCGGGCGGAGAACCGGTACCGCGCGATCTTCAACGAGTGGTCGGACCTGAACGCGGAGTATCAGCGGGCCGAGCGGCGGGTTGCCTCCGACTTCGAGCGGTTCGAGTCGCTTCAGGCCGCTGCCATCGGCCGCATGGACAGCATGAGGGTCGCCCGGGACAACTGGGCCGACCAGGCATACGTGGACGTGGACGCGGTGATCGGCGCCAAGATCGAGGCGTCGGGCTTGGAAGAGGCCGCCGACACCACCGACGTGGACGGCATCGCCCGCTTCGACGTGGCGCCGGGCCGGTACTGGGTCTACGCGCGCTACGAGCGCCCCTACGACGAGCTCTACTGGAACGAGGAGATCGAGGTGGCGAGAGGCGCGTCCATGGAGCTTAGGCTGACCACGGAGAACGCAGAGGTCAGGCCGATCTTCTGACCCTTCTCCGGGAGGCCAGGGACCGAGGTTCCGGAGCCGTCGCGACGCCTCGCCGGTGAATCCGCGCTTTCGGATCGGGAGCGAAGGCGTCGGCCGGATCGTGTTCGACGATCCCGTCCGAAGCCACAACGTCCTCACGGAAGAGGTCATGGGACGCCTGGACGCCGTGCTGGCCCAGGCGGAGGACGCCGTCGCCCAGGGCGCCCTGCGGGCTCTGCTGGTGGAGTCCGGCAAGCCCGGTTCGTTCATCGCCGGGGCGGACGTCGACGCGATCGCCGGCGTGACCGGCGCGAGAGAGGGCATGGACGCGGCTCGGGCCGGCCAAGCCGTGTTCTCGCGGCTTGCGGGGCTGCCGGTCCCTACCGTGGCGGCGGTTCGGGGCGTGTGCCTGGGCGGCGGGGTCGAGTTGGCGCTGGCCTGCGACTGGCGGGTGGCGGCCGACGACGACACGCGGATGGGGCTCCCGGAGGTGCAGCTGGGCATCTTGCCCGCCTGGGGCGGCACGACCCGCCTTCCCCGCCTGGTGGGCCTGCGGGCGGCACTGGGGCTCGTCTTGTCCGGAAAGCCCGTCGGCGCCTCGAAATGCCGCCGGATCGGCTTGGTGGACCAGGTGTTTCCGGCGGAGCAGTTCAAGGACCGATCTATGACGTTCGCCATGGGGTTGGCGGACGGCGACGGGAGCAAGAAGAAGCGACGCAGGCCGCGGGGTCCCCTGGACCGCTTCCTGGACGGCGTTCCCTTGGGGCGCGCGGTGGTCCTGCGCATTGCCCGGAGGCAGGTCCTTCGGCGGACGGGGGGCCGCTACCCAGCGCCTTTGAAGGTGCTGGAAGTCTTGCGCAAGGGTGGTGGGCGGTCGCTGGCGGCCGGGCTGGAGATGGAGGCGCGGGCGGCGGGCGAGCTGCTGGTCTCTCCGGCGTGCGGGAACCTGCTCTTCCTCTTCCGGCTGCGGGAGCGCGCCCGGAAGGGGCCATGGGCGGACGGCGGCGTGGCGAAGCCGGCAAGGCGGCTGGCGGTGATCGGCGCAGGGGTCATGGGCGGAGGGATCGCCCAGCTGGCGGCCTTTCGGGACATTCCCGCGCGCATGAAGGACATCCGCCACGAGGCGGTGGCCGGCGGACTCGCCCACGCCCGCGCGCTCTTCGACGGCGCCGTGAGGAGGCGGAAGCTCCGGCGACGGGATGCCGAGCGGAAGATGGCGCTCGTTTCCGGCGGGCTCGACTGGGCCGGGCTCCGGCAGGCGGGGGTGGTGGTGGAGGCGGTGGTGGAGCGGATCGACGTGAAGCGCGCCGTGCTGGCCGAGACCGAGGCGGCGATGGACCCGGAGGGCGTGCTGGCCACCAACACGTCGTCGCTGTCGGTGAACCAGATGGCCATGGCGCTGTCCCGGCCGGGACAGTTCGCCGGGATGCACTTCTTCAACCCCGTCCACAAGATGCCCTTGGTGGAGGTGGTGAGGGGAGAGGCCACGCACCCGGACACGGTGGAGACGATTGCCGCGTTGGCCGCGCGGCTGGGCAAGGTCCCCGTGGTGGTCGGCGACGGGCCCGGGTTTCTGGTGAACCGCGTTCTGGGAGTCTGCCTCAACGAAGCCGGGCACATGCTGGGTGAAGGAATGGACGCGCGGGCGGTGGAGCGCGCGTGGACGGGCTTTGGAATGCCCATGGGACCGTATCGCTTGATCGACGAAGTGGGGATCGACGTGGCCGCCCACGCCGGCGCGGCTCTGGGAGAAGCGTTCGGCGAGCGGATGAGGCCGGCGCCCGCGCTGGTGGCGCTGGCCGAGGCGGGGCGGCTGGGCCGGAAGGGGGGACGGGGCTTCTACCTCTACCGAAAGGGCAGGCAGCGCGGCTTCGACGCCGGCGTGTACGCCGACATGGGCTTGGGCGCGCCCCGGGCGCGGGCAAGCGCCTCGGGGGTGGTGGAGCGGCTGGTCTTGGCAATGGTCAACGAGGCCGGGCGGGCGCTGGAGGAAGGGATCGTGGCTTCTGCTGGGGAAGTGGACTTGGCCATGGTCATGGGGACCGGGTTCCCGCCTTTCCTGGGCGGCCCGCTGAAGTACGCGGACGACCGAGGGACCCGGGACGTGCTCGCCGGGCTCGAGGCGCTGCGCGAACGTCTCGGCGTCCGATTCAGGCCGTGCGGCGCGGTGGCGAAGCTGGGAGCGTCGGGGCAAGGCTTCCATCAAGCGTTCCCGGCGGCGGGGTGAGCAAGGAGGCGGAAGTCAAGGCCGCGCACGAAGGTCCCGTGGCGGCCCGGCGAGTCGCCGGCGTGGTGCTGGCGGCGGGGCGCTCCACCCGGATGGGTCGGCCGAAGGCGCTTCTGGACGCCAACGGAACCACTTTCGTAAACCGCTTGGCCGCCACCCTGGCCGACGGAGGATGCGAACCGGTGATGGTAGTGGTGTCCTGCCCGGACGGAGCCGTGGCGCGGGAAGTGGCGATGGGGCCGGGACACGCCGTGGTCAACCCCGGCGGCGCCGGAGGGCAGATCGGATCGCTCCGGGTCGCCTTGAGCCGCTTGCGGAAGCTGCCCGAGCCGCCCCTGGCGGTGGCGTTCACGCCCGTGGACAACCCCGTGGTGGCTCCGGCGACCGTTCGTCGTCTCGTTCATGCATGGCTTCGCACGGGCGCGGCCATCACCTTGCCCCGCTTTGGCGACGAACGCGGCCACCCGGTTCTGGTCGCCATGGAGATCGCCGGCGAGTTCTTTGACGCGGAGTTGCCCGAAGGCGCCAGAGGCGTGGTCCGGCGAGACCCGGACAGAGTGTTGGAGGTTGCCGTCGCCGACCCCGGCGCCGTGGACGACCTGGACACGCCCGGCAGGTACCGGGAGCGGTTCCTGGAGGGCGAGCCGGCTGGCCGGGGAGGTCGGAGAGGCGCCCCGGACGGCCGGTCGGCGACCCCTTGAGCGCCGCCCCGACTCCCGCCGAAGCGGCGGCGGCGGTCTTGGCCGCCCGGAAGATGGGACGACGCATCTGCACTGCCGTGGTGACCCGCTCCGCCAGCGGCCTGACGGGCAACCGCTGCTGGATCACGGACGGCGCGTTGACCGGCTCGCTGGGGGACCCTGCCCTCGACGCCGCCGTGGCAACCGCCGTTTCGACGGTCTTCCGTGCCCAGGAGTCGTTCGGGGCGGTTCGTCGCGAGTTCGACTACGAGGACCCGGCGGGCGCCGATTGCGTCGCGACCGTGTACATCGAGCTGCACGCGCCGCCGGCCAAGCTGGTGGTCGTGGGCGCGGGACACGTGGCAGTGCCCTTGGCCCGGATGGGCGCCATGCTCGGGTTCCGCGTGGAGGTGCTGGACGACCGTCCCGAGTTCGCCGACCCCGCTCGCTTCCCCGAAGCCGCCGCCGTCCGCGTAATCGACTTTCGCGACCCCTTTGCCGCCACGAGGTTGACGCCGCCCGACCATGTCGTGCTGGTCACTCGCGGCCACCGCTTCGACTACGAGTGCCTCGCGCGCCTCCTGCGGATGAAGCGTCCGCCGGGCTACGTGGGCATGATCGGCAGCCGCCGGCGAGTTCGCGCCACGCACGAACAGCTGGCGCAGGAAGAGTTCACTCTCGAAGAAATGAAGCGCGTGCGGGCTCCCGTCGGCCTCGACCTGGGCGGCCAGACCCCCGCCGAAATCGCCGTGTCCGTCGCTGCGGAGATCGTCATGCACCGCTCCGGCGGCACCGGCGCTCCGCTCTTCCGGAAGGAGCGGGTTGCGGAGCGGTTCTTCACGCGACGCTAGCGAACTTCGAGCCCGCCTTCTTCATGGGGACGCGCGGGGACCAGCTCCTCGGCGGCCGCGACTAGGATGCCGCCATCTTGCGGGCCACGTCGGCGACCATGTCGCGCAGGTCCTGGGGCTCCAGCACCTCGGCGTCGGCTCCGAAACGGAGGACGTGAGCGGCCAGCCACCAGGGGTCGGCAACGCTGTGTCGGACCGTCACGCTGCCGTCGTCGTGGCTTTCCAAGGACACGCTTCGGTACGCCGCTCGCTCCTCGATCCAACGGACGACCGCGGGCGAGTAGCGCACCACGGCCTCTCGACTGCCCGGATCGAGGATCCAGCCCTCGGGGGTGCGCGTCAGGTACGCGTCGGCGTCGAACTCCTCGGGCACCGCGAAGGTCCCGTCGCAGTGATCGAGCGACAGAATCCTGTCCAGTCGGAAGACCCGCTCGGCGCGAACCGTCGTGCACTTGGCGACCACATACCAAGTCGTCTCCGAGTTCACGACCAAGTAGGGGTGAACGACCCGCCGGGACGGGGCCTCGGCCCCGGGCTTCAGGTAGCGGATGGCGCAGGGCCGACGTTCGTAGACGGCGGTCGCGAGGGTTTCGCGGATGCCCCACAGGTCGGGAGTTCGGCTGGGCAGCGCCAAGTTGGGGGTCGCGTCCGAATCCGAATCTGCGCTCTGGCTCAAGCAGCGTTCCGCGCGGCGGAGGAATGCGTCCCATGCCGTGTGGTCGCCGGCGGGCGGACCGGAGTGGTTGCCGGCGGCGGCAGTCGACGGCCCCTCGTCGTCCGCGTCGGTCATCACGCCGCGCAGGGCCAGGGCCAAGCAGAACATCTCGCGACCCGTAAGCCGGAAGGGGCGCTCCATGAAGCTGGTGTGCTCGACCTCGACCCGACCCGACTCCATGAAGATGCGGATGTCGCCCGGCCATCCGCCGGGTCGGTACTCGTCGCGAGTGGTCAGCTCCCGCAGATCCTCCAGAATCTGCTCTTCCGTCGTATCCAGGTCCCTGGCGAGGGCGGCGACGTCGGTCCCGCCGGGCCGGCTGGCGACTGCAACGACATAGGCCAGCCGTTCGAAGCGGCTCCGGGCCGTGCTTGCGCCCGACCTACCGATCATGGGAGACGCTCCCGTCGGGGTCGAACGCGCTCCGGTCGTACTCGCCCGCCACCGACCCGGCCATCGCGCGAAACTCCTCGTGCATCTCCGGCGGGGTCACGATGCGCGCCTCTCCCAAGAGGCTCATGATCCATCGCAGGAACGCGTTCCGGTTGCGCACCCGGAAGCGTCGGAGCTGCTCGCCGCCGGGACGGAGTTCCAGAAGCTCGCCGAAGCCGTTGCGCTCGGCCCAGGACGAACGCGGAACCCTGAACAAGACGTCCGCTTCCTCCGGCTCCCTCCGCATGTCGCCGAGCTCCCACGCATTGAGGCCCGAGTAGTCTGCCAAGCGAAAGCTGGCCGGGAGGCTGAAGTCGGGCGTTCCCGGCGATCGGGCGCCGGCGACGAGCCGGTTCATGCGCCCCACGCGAAAGATGCGGATGTCCTTCCGGTCGTCGTCGTGGCCGATCAGGTACCACTTGCCGAACTCGAAGAGGAGCCCGTAGGGACGAACCCGGCGGTCCGTCTCCTCGGGCCGGCTCATGCCCCGATACCGGAACGTCACCTGCTTCCTCCGACGGAGCGCCGCGGAGAGGCCGGCCAGCAGGTGGGACGTGGCGACGGCTTCGGGGTCCGGCGCGTAGAGCACCGGCGTGCCGGCGGGAACAGCAGGTCCCAGGTCCGTGGCCAGCTTGCGAAACGCCGAACGGGCGTCGGCGGCCCAAGGGAAGGCGGGGAGGGTGGAAATCTCCTGCAGTCCTCGCAGGGCCGCGTCCGCCTCGTGCCTGGCGAAGGCGAAGTGCAGACCCAGGCGGGCGCGGCCGGCGGTCCCGGAGGGCGAAGCGTCCGGCTCCGCCGGCCGGTCGGCTTGCAGGAGTTGCAGGACGGGCAGCCGATAGCCCGGCGCCAAGCGGTAGGCGACCACCTCTTCGGCGCCGAAGTGCTTTCTCTGCACCACCGATTCGATCGGCACCCCCAGCGACCGAAGCTCGTCCTTGTCGCGCTCGAAGGTGCGACGCACGGTCGCCTTCTGCTGCGCGCTCCCGTCGAGCCCGTGGGAGTAGGCGGGGACCTGGCTCCAGATCTCGGCCCTCTCCAGCGGGAACTGACGCTTTGCCAGACAAGCCACCAAGTCGATCCAGCGCTGGAGCTTGGTGGGCTGTCGCGTGCCCGGGTCGGATCGATCGGTCATCTGGCGGCTCCGTTCCTGCAAGTGAATGTGCGCAAATCCGCTTCAGTCTAGCAAAGGGGAGCGACACTCCCGTCCAGGCGAGTCCGGCGAGCCGCGGCAGGGCCCGGAGGCTGTCATACCCCCCGCCTACTTTGCCGCGTCTTTCCCGAACCTGGGCCAGCCGGCTTGTCGATTGCGCGACGCCAGCCGCCAACCGAACCGGCGACGCGAACGGCAGGGCCGGGACCAACCAGCCCAACACCAGAGGAGAACGCAGCGAGTGAACACGAACAAGAAGACGGGCCTCTTCCTGGCGGTCGTCGCCCTGGCCTCCTGCTCGGATCCGGTGGGGACGCCCGAAGACGTCGGCGCCGTCACAGGCCTCGTCGTGATCGGCAGCGTGCCTGCGCCGAACGTGCAGGTTGCGCTGGACGGGAGCACGGTCCGATCCACCGACGCCTCCGGCAAGTACCGGTTCGTGGACCTGACCGTGGGCGACAGCTACGGAGTGGCGGTCGTGGCCAGCACGCTTCCGGAGCATGTGGAGATGCATGTGGCGGAGCATCAGGTCACGGTGCCCGAAAGCCGCGTGGCGTACGCAAACTTCTTCGGGAGCCGCAAGCAGCCGTAGTAGTCCCGGTCGCTCTCGCCGGGGAACCGGCGGGACGCGGAGCGCCCGCCGACGGGCGACCAACCAAGAACAACAACAGAAAGAGAAGAAGATGACGAAGACGAAGAGAGCATGGAGCGCGGCGATGATCTGCGTCGCTCTGATCCAGGTGGGCGGGTGTTCCTACATCGCGCACTCGGAGCCGGCCCGCGGAGGCCCCGAGGACGCTTTCTGCACGCCGTCCAGGGTGCCCCACACCGTGGACGCCGCCGCAGCGCTTCTCGCTCCACTGGCCGGCATGGCGGTCGGGTTTCTTGCGCCGAGCGCCGAGGAGAACTCGCGGTGGGCTCCGCTCGCGGGCTTTGTCGCCGGCGGCGTGCTGTCGGGCGCCGTCGTCGCGCCGTCGTACAGGCACGGCACGGAAGAAGCGGCAGCGTGCCGGGCGGCGCGTCTGGCGCGCGACAGGGCCTGGACCGAGTACTGGGCGGCGCAAGACACGGCAGCCAAGCCGTCCGAGGGACAGCGCTAGGCCGAGGCCGGGATTGCCCCTCGGGGCAGGCGTCGTCGCTGCGGCAGTGCTAGCTTGGTGGACACGTGGGGGCTGCCATGCGGGCCGAAGCCCCGAGGCTGGGCTTGGCCGCAGGCTGGTCCTCGATCTGCTTGACTCGATGGAGCGGCGCCATGGACGAAAGCGAGCTGCTTGATGTTCTTGCCGACGTGCGCGAGCCCGCCGTGCTGGCGACGGTGGTGGCGACGAAGGGGTCCACGCCCCGGAAGGCCGGCGCCAAGATGCTGTTGGGCAAGGACGGCTCGATCGCGGGCACCATCGGAGGCGGGTGCGGCGAGGGCGAGGTGATTGCCGCCGCCCAGGACCTCTTCGACGGCGGGCCGCCCACGACCGTCCGGATCGACCTGACCGACGACCTGACTTCGTGGAGCCCGGCCGTGTGCGGCGGGATCATGGACGTCTTCATCGAGCGGGCCGACGCGGGCGAAGCCGCTTCCACTCGGGAAGGGTCGCCGCGAAGACGAGGGTGATCGCGACGGCCGACGCCACGCAGTACCGGCACCATGCGCGGATCACGAACGCCTCGAGATAGGTGAGCCAGGCGCTGAAGAGCACGCCGGCGAGGGCGCCGCCAAAGAGAAGGAAGGCGACCGCCCGCGAGGGCGCGAAGCGCCGTTGCAAGCCCAGCGTCGCCAGCGCGAAGAGGGCCAGGTATCCGGCCACTCCGATCCCGGAGACGGGAACCGGCCCCACCCACGCCCAGCTGGAGGACTGCACGGTCCCGCAATCGCCCGAGCCGCACTGGATCGATCCGGCCCAGCCCAGGTTGTGGGCTGCCAGGTAGAACGCGAGGAAGGCGCCGCCCAGAGACACGACGGCCACGACCATGCGGTTTCGGGGCAGGGCGGCGTCCGCCACAGGCTAGTTGCCCGAAGCAGCTTCCACGGCGCGCTGGACGTCGAGGAACTGGAACCCGCCCAGCTGCTGGGTCCCGCTCTCGTCGTGATGGACGAAGATCGTCGGCGTCCCGCCTACACGGAGACGCTCGCCCAGGCGCCGATTGGCCGTCACCACGTCGGCGTGGCGGCCGCTCTCCAGGCATCCGCGGAAGGCGGCCGCGTCCAGTCCCAGGTCGTCCGCCAGACTCCTGAAGTGGCCGGCGGCGTCGCGCATTGTCGACCACCTCGCCTGGCTGCGGAAGATGGCGTCGTGGTAGTCGTGGTAGCGGTCCTGGTCGCCGGCGCAGCGGGCCGCGCGGGCGGCGAGGAAGGCGTGGGGATGCTGGTCCAGGGGGAAGTCGTGGAACACCAGCTTCGCTTCGCCTGCGGCGATGTACGCCAGATCCAGCTGCGGCTTGACCTCGAGGGCGAAGGATCGGCAGGCGGGGCACTGGTAGTCGCCGAACTCCATGATCGTGACGGGGGCGTCCGGGTCCCCCCAGACGACTCCTTGAGCCAGGTCGATCAGCTGCTGGTCGCCGATCTCGCCCAGCTCGACGGGCGCGCTGGCCGTCTCTCCGCCGTCGCGCAGGGCGAACGCCACGACCACCACGCCGAGCACCGCCACCACTCCGATCGCCAAGTAGAACTTGGTCAGGTCGGAACTTCCCGTTGCTCTCTTTCTTGCCACGATCCCCTCGCCTTCGTGTTTCGCGGAGTCACGCCTTCGCGGACGCGCGGTGCGCCGCCATAGCAAGATGGGCCGGAAGGGGGCTTCCGATCAACCGCCCCGTCAGCGCCGCCGCCGCTCCGGTCGCGTCCTCGAACCCCGGCAGGAGGAGGTCCGGCGCCGCCGCCTTCAGTTCGGCCGCGGTGAAGCGCCCGGTGGCCACCGCCACGGTCGCCGCCCCCGCCGCCCGTCCGCAAGCCACGTCCCTCGGGGTGTCGCCGATCACCACGACGTCGCCCTCGAAGGATCGGCCCCAGCGGGCGGACGCGCGACGGACCGCGATCTCGGGGAGTTCGTTCCGCTCCGCGCGGTCGGAGCCGAAGGCGCCCACGGGAAAGCGCTCCCACAGCCCCGCCGAGGCGAGCTTCAGTCGGGCGCCCCCCTTCAGGTTCCCGGTGACGAGGCCCAGGGCCACGTCCTGTCGAGCCGCCAGCAGCGGGACGAGCTCGGCCACTCCAGGCAGGGGCCGTGCCGGGTCCGACGGGATCCTCCGCGCCAGCTCGGAGAGGTAGCGGTCCCAGAAGCGGGGGAGGCCGGCGTCGATCTCGTCGTTGGTCAGCCCCGCCGCATGGAGCAGTTCCCGAGCGATCCGAGGGTCGGTCTTCCCCGCGAAGTCGTGATCCGCGATCGGGCCGGCGGTGCCGAAGACGCCGGCCAGCGCGTGGCCGAAGGCGGACTTGGCCGGGCTGCCTCGAACAAGGGTTCCGTCGACGTCGAAGAGGAGGAGGCGCAATGGCCGGATGGGACGCGCGGCGGCGGGGTCAGGCCGCCTCGGGGCCGGCCGCCAGGATCTCGCGGAGCAGGGAAGCGTCCAGGTTGCCCCCCGAGAGGACGGCGCAAACCCGGCGCCCCCGGGGCGAGACCGCGCCCGAGAGGAGCGCCGCCACCGTGGCCGCGCCCGAGTACTCCACCACCAGCTTGCGGCGCTCGATCAGGTGGGCTGCGGCGCGACGGATGGCTTCGTCGGACACCAGGACCACGTCGTCCAGGAACGAGGCGGCGCAGGCGTAGGTGAGGTCGCCGGCGCGGGTGGGCGCCAAGCCGTCGGCGATCGTGTCGGTCCGCCCCAGGGTCACGGGGCCGCCGGCGTCCAAGGCTCGCCGCATTGTGGGCGCTCCTTCGGGCTCGACCCCCACCACCACCGCTTCAGGGCGCAGGCGGCGCATCGCAAGGCCGCAGCCGGCAGCTTGTCCCCCGCCGCCGATCGGCGTCAGCAGCATGTCGACTTCGGGCCACTCCTCCACGACTTCCAGCGCCACGGTTCCCTGGCCCGCCACGATCCACGGGTGGTCGAAGGGCGGCACCATGACCAGCCCCTCCGCCTGGGCGATCTCCTCGGCCCGGACCCTCCGCTGCTCGGAGGTGGTTCCGGCGAACTCGACCCGCGCGCCCAGCCGTCGGGCGCCGTCGCTCTTGACCTTGGGCGCAGTGGTCGGCATCACCACGACGGAGCGCGCGCCGGCCCGCCCCGCCGCGAACGCCACGGCCTGGGCGTGGTTGCCCGAGGAGTAGGTGACCACGCCGCGGGCCAGCTCGTCGGGCGGGAGTTGGCCCAAGAAGTTGGTCGCGCCCCTGGCCTTGAAGGAGCCGGCCTTCTGGAGGGATTCGCACTTGAGCCGGACTTCGCTCGCCACTGCTTCGGAGAGGTCGGCGTCGGGCACCAGGGGAGTCCGCGCGACGGTCCCCCGTATCCGGTCCGCCGCCGCGCGCACGTCGGCGAGAGACACGTCGGGGGTCGAAGCGGCCGCCCCGGGACCGCCGGACGACGGGGCGCCGGTCACGAAGACGCTTCCCCGCTCGCTCCGCCGGCCGAGGCCGGGCCGGAGCCGGCCTCCTCCAGGCCGTCCGCCCCCGCTTCCGCCGGCCCGGACGCCTGGGGGTCGTCCTCGTCTTCGTCGGTCGCCCCGTCGATCACCCTGGCCACGTCCACCACCACGTCGCCTTCGTCCAAGTTGACCAAGCGCACGCCCTGGGTCGCTCGTCCGATCACGCGGAGCTCCGACACGTTCTGCCGGTTCACGACGCCCTTGCGGGTGACCACCATGAGCTGGTCGTCGTCGGTCACCGACTTCACGGCCACCACGGGTCCCGTCTTCTCGGAGGACTTCAGGTTGATCACGCCCTTGCCGCCGCGGAACTGGAAGCGGTAGTCGCCGATCTCGCTCCGCTTCCCCATCCCGTGCTCCGTCGCCACCAGCAGCGTGGCGTCGGGACGACGCACCACCACCATGCCCACCACCTCGTCGCCCTCGTCCAGGCGTATCCCCCGCACGCCGGCGGCGGTGCGCCCCATCGGACGGGCGTCGGACTCGCGGAAGCGGATCGCCTTTCCCTTGCGGGTGGCCAGAAGCACTTCGTTGTCGCCTTCGGTGAGCTGGACGTCGATCAGGGCGTCGCCCTCCCGCACGCCGACGGCGTATATCCCCACCGCCCGCACGTTGCCGTAGGCCGACAGGGGAGTCCTCTTCACGACCCCGTTCCTGGTGCAGAAGAGGAGGAACCTGTCCTCGGGGAACTCCCGCACGGCCACCACCGACGCCACCGACTCGCCCGCGTTCAAGTCGACCAAGTTGACGATCGGCTTTCCCCGGGCCTGCCGGCTTCCTTGGGGAATGCCCCAGACCTTGACCCAGTGGCACCGGCCCCGGTCGCTGAAGACCATGAGGTAGTCGTGGGTGGAGGCGACGAAGACGTGGTCGACCCAGTCCTCCGCCTTGGTGCCCATGCCCCGCAGCCCCCGTCCTCCGCGTCGCTGGGCCCGGTAGGCGCCGATGGGGATGCGCTTCACGTAGCCCTGGCGAGAGAGGGTGATCACCACCTCTTCGTCGGCGATCAAGTCCTCCACGTCGAACGACGAGACCCCGCCCACGATCTTCGAGCGGCGGTCGTCTCCGTACTTCTCGGCGACCTCCCGCAGCTCGTCCTTGACGATGCCGAGGCGGACGCCCAGGTCGCCCAGGATCCGTTCCAGCTCGGCGATGCGTTCCCGCACCTGGGCGAGCTCCGCGTCCAGCTTCTCCATCTCCAGACCCGTCAGACGGGCCAAGCGCATGTCGAGGATGGCCCTGGCCTGGCGCTCCGAGAGAGCGAAGGCCTTGCGCAGGCTCACCGCCGCCTCGGCCGCGTCCTGGGACGCCCGGACGATCCGCACCACCTCGTCGATGTTGTCCACGGCGGTGCGGAGACCTTCCAGGATGTGTTCCCGCTCCTGGGCCGCCGCCAAGTCGAACTCGCTGCGCCTCACCACGACGTCGTGACGGTGATGGAGGAAGTGGGCCAGCATGTCGAGGAGGGGCATCACCTTGGGGACGCCGTCCACCAGCGCCAGAAGGATGACGCCGAAGGTGGACTGCATCTGGGTGTGCTTGTAGAGGCGGTTCAGGACCACGTGGGGCACCGCTTCCCGCTTCAGCTCGACGACGATCCGCATCCCGTCCCGGTCCGACTCGTCCCGCAGGTCGCGGATGGAGGTGATCCGCTTCTCCCGCGCGAGGGCGGCGATCTGCTCGATGAGGCGAGACTTGTTCACCATGAAGGGGATCTCTTCGACGACGATCCGGTCCGGTCCGTCGTCGTGTTCCTCCACCACGGCCTTGGCCCGCAGGACGATCCGGCCCCGACCTGTTCGATACGCTTCGCGGACTCCCCTTAGGCCGCAGACGTAGCCGCCGGTGGGGAAGTCGGGAGCTGGGATGAGCTCGCGCAGCCGGCTCCTCATGGCCGACTTGCGCCCTGTCTGGAAGAGGTCGAACGCTTCCTCCGAGCGCGCCGGACGGCCCCGGACGATCGCCTCCACGTCGCCCCAGGGCATCTCGTCGATCACCGCGACCAAGCCGTCCACCACTTCCCGCAGGTTGTGGGGCGGGATGTTGGTGGCCATCCCCACGGCGATTCCCGAGGACCCGTTGACCAGAAGGTTGGGCGCCTTGGAAGGGAGGACCGACGGCTCCTGGAGGCGGCCGTCGAAGTTCTCGTCGAAGCGGACCGTCTCCTTGTCGATGTCCGCCAGCAGCTCCATGGAAAGGCGGTGGAGCCGGGCCTCCGTGTAGCGGTAGGCCGCCGCCGAGTCGCCGTCGATGGAGCCGAAGTTGCCCTGGCCGTCGACGAGGGGGTAGCGGAGGGAGAAGTCCTGCACCATCCGCACCAGGGCGTCGTACACCGCCGAGTCGCCGTGGGGGTGGTACTTGCCCAGCACCTCGCCCACCACGGTTGCACACTTCTTGTAGGCGCGTCCGGGGGAGAGTCCCAGCTCGGACATGGCGTAGAGGATGCGCCTGTGAACGGGCTTGAGGCCGTCCCGGACGTCGGGCAGGGCGCGCTGCACGTTCACGCTCATCGAGTAGTCGATGAACGACTCGCGCATCTCCTGCTCCAGAATGCGCTCGAGGACCCGTTCGCCGGGACCGCTTGGGGGGTGGTCGGCCATGCGATTCTTCGGGAGTGAGGAAGGGTTCCGGCGAGAGCGGCCCGACAGTCGGCCCCAGGCAGGCCGAAGCGCCGAAACTCATTGAAGGATAATGGTTTTCCGGGGCCGGCTCAAGCCATGGCGACGAACTCCCGGCCCTCCTCCAGGCCTGCCCGCGAAGCCGCTTGCCGCACCGCCCGTCGGCCTTCGCGGCGCGCCACCGCGCCGACGTGCAGGACGGCCCCGCAGGCGTGGGCTCCGGCGGCGTCCAGGACCGGCGCGCCGTGGATCCGCTGGCCGATCTTCCGGCGGTCCACCTCCACGAAGCCGGTCACTGCCACCCCCTGGCGCAGGAACTCCAGGGCGAGCCGCTTGCCGGTGGGACCCGCACCCCAAACCACGACGCCTTCCTTGCCGGCGAGGAGGCTGCGGCGGAGGTGGTGGACCCGGCACGCCCGGAAGGCGTCGAGGGAGTAGGTCGGGTGGGAGCGGCTGAGGCGGTCCGGGCCGTGGCGCCAGGCCAGCAGCGCTCGGGGAACCGAGGCGAAGCGTCGACCGGCGCGCCACAGGCGGAGGAGGAGGTCGTAGTCCTCCGGCCATCCCCGGTCTCGGTAGCCGCCGACGGAAGCCAGGGCTTCGGCGCGGAACATGAATGACGGGTGGGCCAAGGGGCACTCCACGAAGACGTTGGCCGCCACCGTCTTCCACTCGGTCATGGCGTTCAGCCAGGCGGCGTACTCGGCGGCCCGCTTGGTCACGGCGGAATCCGGGAAGCAGCGCACCTGGGCGCCGCAGCCGGCCAGTCCGGTGCGCCGGAGAAACTCCAGCTGGACCGCCAGCCTCTCGCGACGGCAGAGGTCGTCGGCGTCCATCCGGGCGACGATCGGCGCACGGGCCGCCGCCACGCCGCGCCGGAGGGCGGGGACGATCCCCCTGCCGGGGTTTGCAAGAGCTCGAAAGCGCCGGTCGCGGGCCGTCCACTTCCGCAGGATCCGAGGGGTCGCGTCGGCGGAGCCGTCGTCGACGACCACGACCTCGAACTCGCGGAGGGTCTGGCGGGCCAGGGACTCCAGAGCCGCGTCCAAGGTGGCGGCGCCGTCCCGGACTGGGAGGACCACCGAGACCTGGGGACGGCCGGCGGTCGGCGGCTTGCGCGAGGCGGGCCGGTCGGCCGGCTGGGCGCGGCTCAAGGGCGGCCGGCTTGCCGACCTGCGGGGGCGGGCGAGCCGGGGGCCGCCGGCGACCGAGACGCGTCCAGCGCGCCCCGGAGGTACCGACCCGTGACGCTCGCGGGCGTCCGGGCCACCTCTTCCGGGCGGCCCGTCGCCACCACTCGGCCGCCCTTCGCCCCTGCGCCCGGTCCCATGTCCACCACCCAGTCGGCCGCCGCCACCACGTCCAGGTCGTGCTCCACCACCACCAGCGTGTTGCCCGCGTCCACCAGCCTGCGCAGCACCCCGTTCAGCTGCGCCACGTCTTCGCCCGAAAGGCCCGTGGTGGGTTCGTCGAGGATGTAGAGCTTGCGCCCCGCGGACTTGGCGCCGCCGATCAGCTCCCGGGCGATCTTGAGGCGCTGGGCCTCGCCCCCCGAGAGCGTCGTGGCGGGCTGTCCCAGGCGCAGGTAGCCCAAGCCGGCCTGCTGAAGGTGCCAGAGGGCTTGGCCCAGCTTCCGTTCCCGGATGAAGAAGCGCATCGCCCGATCCACCGTGAGCCCCAGCACCGCGCTCACGTCCATGCCGCGCACCTTCACGTCCAGCACTTCGGGACGGTACCGCTTCCCCCCGCACAGCTCGCACGGAACGTGGACGTCGGCCATGAAGACCATCTCCACCGCCACGTGGCCGGCGCCCTTGCACGCCTCGCAGCGTCCTCCCTCCACGTTGAAGGAGAAGGCGCCGGGAGCGAGCCCGGCGGAGGCGGCGGCGGGCTGGGCGGCAAAGAGGCGGCGCACTTCGCCCCACGCCTTCACGTAGGTCACGGGGTTCGAGCGGGGAGTGCGTCCGATCGGGCTCTGGTCCACCAGAACCACCCCGGCCAGGTGCTCGTGGCCGGTGAGGGACCGGAAGTCGCCCACGGCTTCGCCCATGTGCTCCTTGGCCGTCGTCTCGCCCCCGCCGAGCGTCCGTTCCAGGGCTCGGTAGAGCACGTCGTGGACAAGGGTGGACTTCCCCGAGCCCGACACCCCGGTCACCACGGTCATCGCGCCGACGGGGAACTCGACATCCACGCCTTGAAGGTTGTGGAGGTCTGCGCCCTCGAGGCGGAGGCGGGGCAGGTCGATCAGCCTGCGACGGGGCGGCGGTGCGGCGCGGAACCGGCCCGAGAGGGAACGTCCGGCGCTGGTCTCGGCGGAGAGGAGGGCCGCGGGCGGGCCTTGGAAGACCACTTCCCCGCCGCCCTCGCCAGCGCCCGGGCCCAGCTCCACGACGTGGTCGGCCGCTTCCACCGCCGCGGCGTGATGCTCCACCACGACCACCGTGCTGCCGGCGTCCCTGAGGCGCGCCAGCACTCTCATCAGCGCGCCCACGTCCCGGGGGTGGAGCCCGATGGAGGGCTCGTCCAGCACGTAGAGGGTGTCCACCAGGGTCGAGCCCAAGGAGTTGGCCAGGGCAATGCGCTGCGCCTCGCCGCCGGAAACGGTCCGCATCTGCCGGTTCAGCGAGAGGTAGCCCAGCCCCACGTCCAGCAGGAAGCCGACGCGGGCCGACAGCTCCTGGAGGATCGTGGCCGCCACCCGGGCCTCCATGGGCCGCAGCTCCAGCCCGGCGAGCCACGCGCGAAGGTCTTCCAGGGGCATCGCCGACGCCGAAGCGATCTCCCGACCGCCGACGCGCACTTGCCTGGCCTCCGGCTTGAGCCGCGTCCCGTCGCACGCCGGACAGCGGCTCGGACGCTGGTAGCGGCGGAGGAAGACCCGGATGTACGCGCGGTAGCGCTTGCGTTCCTTCGAGACGAGGAAGTCCATCACCCCCTGGAAGGACTCCGTTCCGTAGAGCACGGCGTCCCGGAAGGGCTGGGACAGCGCCCGCCACGGGGCGGTTGGCGAGACTCCTTCCCGGGCGGCGAAGCGACGAAGCGCGTTGCGCTCCCGGGAGTAGCGGGGCTGTGCCCAGGGATCCACGGCGCCCTCCTCCAGCGACCGGTCCTCGTTGGGGACCACCAGGGTCGGATCGTACTCCAGCGTCTCGCCGAAGCCGCTGCACCTGGGGCAGCTGCCGTAGGGGTTGTTGAACGAGAAGAGGCGCGGGGCGGGCTCGAGGAAGGTCGTCTTGGGGTGGCGGGGACAGCGAAAGCGCTCGGTGAAGCGCATCTCCTCGCCGGGGGCGGCGCCCGGGCGAAGAACGACCGCTTCGCCCTCGCCCTCCCGGAAGCAGGTGGTCAGGGAGTCGGCCAAGCGCTCCCGCCACTCGGCGGAGCACGCCTGTGGAACCTTGACCCGATCCACGACCACGAGCGCCTCCCGGGCCGTCGCCAAGTCCAGGGGCGCCGTCGGCGGAGTCGTCGCGCAGCCGCCGGAGCGCCTTGGAGCGCCCGAGCCTCCGGAGGCGTCGGAACCGCCCCGGCCCGAGTCCGTCGCGTCCCCGACGTCCACTGCGACGTTGCGACGACGCGGGTCTCCATCGACGACGCCCCGGCCCGACTCTCCCGCGTCCCCGACGTCCACCGCGTTCGCGACGTCCACTTCGACTCCGTCGGCCAGCGCCCTCACGAAGCCCATCGCCCGCAGGTTCCGCGCCAGCTCGCGGTGGGACACTCGCCCGCTCCTGGCCAGCGGGAACGCGACCATCAGGCGGGTCCCCGGCGCCACCTCGGCGATCCGGTCCACGGCGCCTCCCACCGAGTCGGGGCGCACTTCGTCGTCGCACTCGGGGCAGTGGGTGCGGCCGGCACGGGCGTAGAGGAGCCGCAGATAGTCGTACACCTCGGTGGCGGTGCCCACGGTGGACCGACTGCTCGTGGTCCGGTTCCTCTGCTCGATCGCCACCGCCGGCGAGAGCCCCTCGATCCGGTCCACGTCGGGCTTCTGCAGCCGGTCCAGGAACTGCTTGGCGTAGGTGGAGAGGGATTCCACGTAGCGCCTTTGCCCCGCGGCGAAGAGGGTGTCGAGCGCAAGGGAGGACTTGCCCGATCCGGAACGGCCCGTGATCACCGTGAGGGCGTTGCGGGGCAGGTCCAGGTCGATCTCCTTCAGGTTGTGCTGCCGGGCGCCCCTGATCCGTATCGGTCGGTTCATTACGGGAGACTACAACCGGCCCGGCGCCGTTGCCACGCTCCCGCCTTTCTCCGACTCTCCATTGTCATGGACTGCTTCCCTCGTCGAGACTACCGAAAGCTGGGCCGCTACCTGCCGGACACCTCGCCGGTGGACGCGGACCTGAGCGACAACCGCAACCTTTGGGGCGCCCATCCGGCGGCCCTGGAGACGCTGGCGGCGTCCGGGTCGTCCTCGGCCTCCGAGTACCCGGAGGCTTACGGGGAGGACCTGGCGGAGGCGGTGGCGGAGAGCCTGGGCGTCTCGCCGGACCATGTGGCGACGGGCGCGGGGGGCACCGGCGTGCTGGACGCCCTCATGCGCGCCGTGGCGCCCACGACGATGCGCTTCCTCGACCCGGGCTGGCCGGCCGCCGCCATGCTGGCGCGAATGAACGGCCACGAGCCCGTGGCGACGCCGTGGGGGGCGGGCCTCGACGATCCCGTCGCGTTCGCCGGCGACGAGCCCGCCATCGTGTTCGCGGCCAACCCGAGCAACCCGACGGGCCGCGCGCTTCCCGACGAATGGGTCGCCGCCGTGCAGGAGCGCACCGAGGCCGCAGGGAGCGTCTTGATCGTGGACGAGGCCTACGGCGAGTACAACCGGGGCGTCGGCGACCGGACGCCCTTCGACTTGGCGCTCTCGGCGGAGCGCACGCTGTGCGTGAAGACGTTCTCGAAAGCCTACGGGCTGGCGGGAATGCGCGCCGGCTACGGAGTCGGGAGCCCTGCGCTCGTGCTGGAGGTGGACAAGGCCCGGGGTCCATTCGCGGTGAGCGCGGTGTCGAGCGCGGCGGCAGCCGCGGCCTACCGCAGCACGTCGCCTTGGCTGGCCGACACCGTGGCCGAGACGAGGGCCAACCGGGAGTGGCTGCTGGCCCGCTTGGCCGCCGGCGGCCACTCCGCGCCCCCTTCCGCCGCCAACTTCGTCTTCGTGACGCTGCCGCCCGACCAAGTGGCGCCCGCGGCGCGGGGGCTGGAGGAACGGGGCGTGCGGGTGCGCCCCTTCGCGGGCTTGCCGGAGGGCACCGGGCTGCGCGCGACGGTGGGCCGACGGGAGCAGATGGAGCGGCTGGCGGACGGGCTGGACGCCGTGACGGGAGCGGGCGGGGCGTCGACCGGGCGGCGATGTCCGAACTGACGACCGGGTACGAAGAAGAGGTACTGGGCAAGGCGTACGACTCGCGGCTCATGGCCCGGCTCCTACGCTTCCTGGGGCCGTACAGATGGCAGGTGGCGGCGGCGGTCGGCTTCCTCATGCTGGCTTCGGCGCTGGCGATGGTGGGTCCCTACCTGACCAAGGTCGCTCTCGACGAGGCCGTCCCTCGCAGCGACGGCCGCTTGCTGGCGGTCCTGGCGGCGCTCTACGCCGGAGCGACCGTGCTCGCCTTCGTCCTCCAGTACGCCCAAGCGCTGGTCACCACGTGGCTGGGTCAGCGGGTCATGTACGACATCCGCGCGCAGATCTTCGCCAAGCTTCAGCGGCTCGACCTGCCGTTCTACGACAGGAACCCGGTGGGGCGGCTCATGACCCGGATCACCTCGGACGTGGAGACGCTGAACGAGCTCTTCGGCTCCGGGGTGGTCACGGTGTTCGGCGACCTGTTCATCTTGGTGTTCATCGTGGCGGCGATGCTCTGGATGGACGCGGGGCTGGCCCTCGTCACCTTCAGCGTCCTGCCGTTCGTGGTGTGGGCCGCCTTCGTGTTCCGCACTCGGATCCGCAGCGCCTATCGGGAGATCCGCGTGCGCCTGGCCCGCCTGAACGCTTTCCTGCAGGAGCGCTTCACCGGGATCGCGGTGGTTCAGCTCTTCAACCGCGAGCGGGCCGACACGGAGCGCTTCAAGTCCCTGAACGACGACTACTTGGCCGCGCACCTCCGCTCGATCACCTACTACGCCCTCTTCTTTCCCGTCGTGCAGGTCTTCACGTCCGTGGCGCTGGCGCTGATCGTGTGGTACGGCGGCGGGCGCTACGTGCAAGGGGCGGTCACGATCGGCGTGCTGGCGGCGTTCCTCGACTACGCGCGACGGTTCTTTCGGCCGATTCAGGACCTGTCGGACAAGTACAACCTGCTCCAGGGCGCCATGGCGTCGTCGGAGCGGGTCTTCCGGCTGCTGGACCGCGAGCCTGCGATCGAGGACCCGCCCGACCCGCTCGACTTCCCTGGGGACGCGCCCGGCGAGATTCGGTTCGAGCACGTGTGGTTCGCATACGGCGGCGACTCGGACGGATCGGACCCGGAGTGGGTGGTGAAGGACCTTTCGTTCACGGTGGCGCCCGGCGAAAGAGTGGCGATCGTGGGCCACACCGGAGCCGGCAAGACCACCGTGATCAACCTTCTCATGCGCTTCTACGACGCCCAGAGGGGCCGGGTGCTGGTGGACGGCGTTCCGGTGAGCCGCTTGCGGCTGGCGGAGCTGCGTGACCGGATCGGCCTCGTGCTGCAGGACGTCTTCCTCTTCAGCCAGTCGGTCGAGTACAACGTGAAGCTCGGCTCGGAGGAGATCGGCGAAGAGGCGGTGGGCCGGGCCTTGGCCGCGGTCGGTGCCGAGCCCTTGGTCCGCCGGCTGCCCGGGGGTCGCGGCCAGCAGCTGGGGGAGAGGGGCGCCGGCCTCTCGGTGGGAGAGCGGCAACTGCTTTCCTTCGCCCGGGCCCTGGCCTTCGACCCGGCCGTCCTCGTGCTGGACGAAGCCACCAGCTCGGTGGACTCGGAGATCGAAGCCCGGATCCAGGAGGCGACCGATCGACTGATGGAGGGACGCACCTGCCTGGTCGTGGCCCACCGACTCTCGACGATCCAGGGCGCCGATCGGATCCTGGTCATGCACCAGGGAAGACTCGTCGAGGAAGGCGCCCACGAGGAGCTGCTGGCGGCAGGTGGACTCTATCGCCGGCTCTACGAACTCCAGTTCGCGGGCGCGGCCGGGGCCGACGCGCTGTCCGGATCGACGGAGCGTTGACCGCCTCCTGCGCAACCGCGTCGCATCCCCAGCCTGACCCGGCCTCGTGCAGATGGAGCCGCCGAACGGCTCGGCTTCTTGCTCTAGCCTAGCGAGCTCCGCCTATCGGCCCGCCCTCCTTGGTCTGGCCCGTGACGGCGAGCGCGATCGCAACCGACCCGCCCAAGATCACCGCGCCGACGATCAGCGACGTCCGGGCGCCGTCGAACTCCCGCGCGATCACTTCGCTCACGTCGGCCAAGGGGAACGACACCGTCTCCACGCGGCCGCGACCTTCCTCTCCCTGGACCGTCACCGCTCCCGTGACGGTCAACGACGTCTCGGACCAGACGACCGCCTCCACGCCGGAAAACTCGAAGACCTCGCGGGCGGGACCCTCGCCCAGCACCACGCCGCGCACGTCCATGCCCTCCCTTGCTCCCGGGGGCGGGAGGGACCGGACGGCGACCGAGTGGCAGCTGGAGGCCAGGAACGCCGCCGCCACCGGCGCCACCAGAGAGGCGCGGTGCTTTCTCATCGGGGTCCTCGGGTCTATGTTGACGTTGGAGCGGCCGGGCGGTCCGAACGCTGGGGACCGTGGCGCGGCCGTCGCGAAGGTTCCCGGGAGAAAGTGAAGCGATCTGCCGGGCGTCGCAAACGCCGGCCCGGCGTGCCCGGCAGGAAGAAGGGGACCACCATGGAGTCGCGCACCGATCTCTTTGCGGCCGTCGCCTGCGGCCTCGTCGTCGTGCTCCTGGCGGCGTGCGTCTCGTCGAGCGAAGCCGGAGGCGCCAGCCGATCCCGCGACCTGATCACGGTGGAGGAGCTGATGGAAGTGCCCCACAGCTCGGTGTACGAAGCCGTGCGGGCGCTGCGGCCGCGCTGGCTCCAAGCTCGCGCCGGGGCTTCCATGCGCAACCCCCGGCGAGAAACGCCCCGGGTGTACATGGACGGCCAGCTCTTCGGCGGCGTCGCCGAGCTCTGGACGCTGCTTCCCGGCGAGGTCGGCGAAATCCGCTTCCTCAGTGCCAGCGACGCCACCACCCGCTTCGGGACGAACCACTTTGCGGGCGCAATCGTCGTAACGACCCGTCGCCGTTGAGCCGATCCCGGGCCCAGCGCCCCGCCGGCGCGGCCGCAACCGTATTCGCAGCGCTCCTGGCCGGCGGCGCCCTCGCCCTGGCCGGCCAAGAGCCGCCGGGCGACGACGGACGGCCTGGAGGCGTCAACGGCGGCCGTCCCAGCGTCTTCTTCGACTGTTCGGGCTGGCGCTGCAACCTGAACTACTTCCGCACCGAGCTCCCCTGGGTCAACTGGGTCCGCCTGCGCGAGGGGGCGGACGTGCATCTCATCATGACCTCCCAGCCCACGGGCGCCGGAGGTCGCGAGTACCAGCTGGACTTCATCGGCGACGGGACCGACGGCTACGAGGAGAGGCTCCGCTTCCAGACGCTGCCGACCGACACCGAGCGCGAGGCGCTGGACGGGATCGCCTACACGCTTGGGGTCGGACTCCTCCACTTCGCCAGCGCGGCGGGGTTCGAGCCGCTGGCCGAGATCGCGCCCGCGTCCGGGCGAGGAGTCGACCCGAGAGACCGGGTGGTGGCCCAGGAAGAGGTGGCGGACCCGTGGAACTTCTGGGTCTTTCGGCTGGGAGGCCAAGCCGAGCTGGACGGCGAAGAGACGCGACGCACGAAGCGGGTGAACGGCAGCTTCAGCGCCTCCCGGGTCACGCCGACGTGGAAGATGAACTTCCGCAGCTACGTGCGCTTCAACCGCCGCGAGATCGACCTCACCGACGATCCCACGTTCATCGACCAGCGAACGGACTGGGGGCTGCGGCACTTGGTCGCCTACTCCCTGGCCCAGCACTGGTCGGTGGGCGTCCAGGGCGAGGTCAGTCGGGCCACCCGCTTCAACCAGGAGTTCCGCGCCGAGTTCACGCCGGCGCTGGAGTACAGCTTCTTCCCCTACGAAGAAGCGACCCGGCGAGCGTTGACGGCGTTCTACAAGATCGGGCCCGCCCACCGTCGCTACATCGAGCGCACTGTGTACGACCAAGCCCGGGAAACCCGATGGGAGCAGTCGCTGGAGATCGAGCTCTCCCAGCGTCAGCAATGGGGCGACGCCTCCCTTCGGATCCTCGGGTCCCACTTCCTCCACGACACGGGTCTCTACAACGTGTCGCTGAGGGGCGACGTGGAGTATCGCGTGGCCCGGGGACTCAACTTCACGGCCGAAGGAAACATTTCCTGGGTGAACGATCAGATATACCTTTCGGGGGAAGGCGTGACCGACGCCGAAGCCCTTTTGGACCTTCAGCAGCGGAGCCAGGACTTCAACTACGGCATCGAGATCGGCTTCTCGTTCCACTTCGGCTCGATCTACAACAACGTGGTCAACAACCGGTTCGGAGGCGGAGGCGGAGGCTTCCGGTTCTTCTAGCCTAGCCTAGCCTAGCTGCCACAGGAGGCCCGCACAGTGAAGCGACGGCGCATCTTTCCCAAGGCGCGGCCCGCGTTGCTCCCCTTCGTTCTCGCGGCGGGAGTCCTGCGCTTCGGCGTCGCCGAGATCGAGGCCCAGAACGCGGAAGAGGCATATCATCCGGCAGTGCTCTCCGCCTTCCCCTACGTAGGCGTGTCGACCGCGCCGTCGGAGGCGAAGGCTCCCATCTCGCCCACGGGGGGCCTGCGCGTCGCCGTGGAGATGTGGATGCGCTTCACTCCCCGCTTCCGCGTCGCCGTCTTCGTCGCCGGAAGGGTCGGCATGCTCGCGGTCAACGAGCAACGGGTGTGCCAGCCAGCCTGCAAGGGCACCACGGACATGAACGTCAGCTACATGGGCACGGGCGAAGCAGGGCTCGTCCTGGGCGTTTGGGGGCGGCCGTACGGGTTCGCATACTTCGGCCAAGCGTACCCTGTGGACGCAGACCAGTCGTACGACCCCATCAAAGGCGTTTGGCTCCCGAACTCGCCGAACACCTGGGGATTCGGGGGAGGCATCGCCCTTCCGATTGGGCGGGTGTCGCTACAGCTGGAGGCGCGCTTCCGTCGGGACGGGAGGTACTTGGTCGACACGAACGACTCCATGGAGTTCGTGCTGGGCTTTCCGCTCTGGTCGGCCAGGTAGCGCCGAGTCGAACCGACCGCAGCGGGCCCCGGCAGGGAGGACGCCGCTCGCCGACGAGCCGGCTTCCGTCGTCGCGCTCCGTCGGTCAGGTGACGAGTCCCCTCGCCTGGAGCGCGCGCTTGATCTGCTCCAGCTGCTCGCGCTGGGTGGCGGTCGGCGGGTGGAGCGTGCCCTGGCGGACGCCGCCGCCGTCGACGGCGGCGTAGAGCCGCCGAAGCTGGTTCCGGTAGCCTGCCGCCGGGCCCGTGGCGCCTTCCAGCCGGGCGGCCAACTCCAGTACTTCCAGCAGGAAGGCTTCGCGCCGCTGGTAGTCGGCCGCGGCGAGCGGCAGGTCGGGGTCGCCCCGCACGTGCAGCTTGCGAGCGCGCGCGGTCCCGCCGACCGAGAGCTCGACCGTGTAGACGCCGGGGGAGACGAAGGGACCGCGGGCGCCGAGGGGACGGGGCACCTCCGAGGGGTCGTGGGCGGCCCACTCCTCCGACTCGCCGGGAAGGCCGTGGCGCAGGTCCCAGTTCACCCGGTGCATTCCGGCGCCGCCGGGCACGTCCATGACGCGCACCGCCTCGCCGGCCGCGTTGCGGATCGTCAGACGAGGCGCTTCGCCCTCGAGCCCGGCGTCTTCTTCCAGGCTCGGGTCCAGCCAGTAGGTCACCAGCGTTCCGTCCGACGGGTTCTCGCCCATGAACAACGCCTGGGCTCGGTAGGAGGTGTCCTTCCAGTAGTTCCGGATCGTGCCCCGGCGGACGCCGAACAGCACGACCGGACCGTCGCCCCCGGCCGCGTACTCCGCCAGGGGCGCCACGTCGTCCACGACGACGATCGAGCGGCCGTGGGTCCCCAGCACCAAGTCCTTCTCCCGCGGATGGATCACCAAGTCGTCGTAGGCGGTGGTGGGAAGCCCCGGGAACTTGGCCCACGACTCGCCCCGGTCGGTGCTTGCGAAGACGTGGTGCTCGGTGCCCACGAAGAGCACGTTCGGGTTGTCCGGGTGCTCGGCCACCACGTTCACCGAGCCGGTGGGCAGAGCTTCGTGGAGGGGAGTCCAGCGGGCCCCGAACTCGTCGGCGCGGTAGAGGTAGGGCGCGAAGTCGCCGTCCCGGTGGGCGTCAAAGGCCACGTACGCCGTGGCCGGGTCCGCCGCCGAGGCCGCCACCCGGCTCACGTAGGTACCGCCGGCCACGCCTTCTGCGCCGCTCGACACCTCGGTCCACGACCTGCCCGCGTCGGTGGACACCTGCACGTTGCCGTCGTCGGTGCCCACCCACAGCACGTCCGGGTCCAGGGGCGACTCCGAAAGGGTGACGATCTCGCCGTAGGACGCCGTGCCGTCGTTGCGCGACAGGCCGATCTCGCGGCCCTCGACGCCCATGATCTCCATCTCGTCGCGGTCCTGGCGCCGGGTCAGGTCCTCCGTGCGCGCGAAGCTGTCCCCCCGATCTCGCGAGATGAAGAGGCGGTTGCCGCCCAGGTAGACCACGTTGGGGTCGTGACGGGACAGAAGGCTTGGCGACACCCAGTCCCAGCGGTACGGGTCCTCTCCCTCGGGCGCGACGAGGCGCAGGCTCATCATGTCGCCCGTGGCGTTGTCGAAGCGCGTCCATGCGCCGTTCTGGGCGTTGATGTACACGGTGCGGCCGTCGGGCGCGGCCTGCTGGTACATCCCGTCGCCGAAGCCGCTCTGCCGCCAATCGTCGTCCACGATCCCCTCCCAGGAGCGCGTGGCCGACGGCCCCATCCACGAGTGGTTGTCCTGCATCCCGCCGTAAATCCAGTAGGGGTCCCGGTCGTCCACGTCGATCCCGTAGAACTGGCCGATGGGCAGGTTGTTGATCCGCCGGAAGGTGGCGCCGCCGTCGTAGGTTTCGTGGAGCCCGGCGTCGCCCGCCAAGTAGAAGTGGTCCGGGTCGCCCGGGTCGATCCACATGGAGTGGTGGTCGGCGTGGACGCCCACGTCGTAGGTCGGCCGCGACGCGATCTCGGTGAAGGTCCGCCCCCCGTCCTCGGACTTGTGGGACGAAGTGGCCAGGGTGTACACCCGGTTCTCGTCGGTCGGGTCGATGAAGACGTGGGAGTAGTACATGGGGCGGATGTTCTGGTCGCTGACCTTTTGCCAGCTCTCGCCGCCGTCGTCGCTCCGGTAGCCCCCGGACTCGGCGGCGTGCTGGATCAGCGCGTTGAGGACCATCGGGTTGGTGCGGGCGACCGCGATGCCGATCCGTCCCTTGTCCCCGCCGGGGACGCCGTTCGTCAGCTCCCGCCACGTGTCGCCGCCGTCGGTGGTCTTGTGGATGCCGCCGCCGTTGAAGCCCCACGTCCGCCGCCGACGCTGGTAGGTGGCGGCGTAGAGGACGTTCGGATCGCTCGGGTCCATCGCCAGGTCCACGGCGCCCGTGTGCTCGTCCACGTACAGGACCTTTTCCCAGCTGCCGCCTCCGTCGCGGGAGCGGTAGACGCCCCGATCCGGCGACGCGCGCCACAGGTTGCCCAGCGCAGCCACGTAGACGACGTCGGGGTCGGTGGGGTGGACCTGCACGCGCCCCGTGTGGCGGGTCTCCTCGAGGCCCAGGTGGGTCCAGGTGACGCCTCCGTCGTCGGAGCGGTAGACGCCGTTCCCCCACGACGTGCTCTGGCGGTTCTGCTGTTCGCCGGTGCCCGCGTAGAGGATTCTCGAGTCCGAGGGCGCGATCGCCACGTCGCCGAAGGTGCTGGTGGGCATGTGCTCCCACAAGTTGGACCACGTGATGCCCCGGTTGACGCTCTTCCAGAGCCCTCCCGAAGCCGTGGCGACGTAGATCGTGGACGGGTCGTCCGGCAAGGCCTCGACGTCGTGAATGCGCCCGCCCGCCACCGCAGGGCCGACGTGGCGCGGCGCGAAGGCGGCCAGGTCGGCTTCGGCGACGGCGCGTTGGGGCGCAGCCGGCGCCGCCGAGGCCGGCCGGGTCGGCAAGACGACGGCCGCGAGGCAGAGCGCCGAGGCCAAGTGGAGCGCGCCGGGCAGGTGGTGCGCGCCGCGGGCTCGGCGGCGTGTGGGGGACTGGCGGCGCGTGGGCGACTGGCGGCGGCGCGTGCGGGCCTGGCAGGGCGCGGAAGCCATGTGGAGCCCTGGGGGCGCGCGGAAAGCCCCGGGGAATCGGGACGGGAACTCGCGGGCGGCGGCGGGACGAGGCGGGAGGTTCATGGATTCGGTTCCGGCTCCTTCGGCAGGTCGAGGACTGTCTGGTTGGGATCGTGGCGGCCCAGCGCGGTCCTTGCGGCCTCGCGGACCTGGAGGTCCAGGTCGTCGAGGCCGAGCATCCACTCCAGGTAGTCGGGCGTGGTCCGGGCCACTTCGTCGAGGGGCGTGCCCCGGTGCTTGCCCCGGCGGAAGACGAGGGCGCCGTTCTCGGTCTTGGAGAACCATCGGTCGAACTCGGACTCGTAGGGCGCGAATTCGTCGCAGTAGGCGTGAAGGTCGTCGATGCTCCGAGGCAGGTCCGCGTACTTCTCCAGCTGAGCCTCCAGCACGGATACCGTGGTGCGGATGTCGCCCAGAGCCGAGTGCGCGTCTTCGTGACCCCGATTCAGGTAGAACTGCGCGGCCGCCGCCAAGTCCCGGCGTTCCTTGCTGTGGAAGATCACCTGCATGTCCACGAGGCGTCGGTTCCCGACCTCGAAGGGAACGCCCGCCCGGCGAAACTCGGCGACGAGCATGGGCAGGTCGTAGCGCCGGATGTTGAACCCGGCCAGGTCGCACGTGCCGAGGAAGTCGGCCAGGGACTTGGCGCGGCTGCGGAAGGGCGGCTTGTCCGCCACGTCCTCGTCGGTGATTTCGTGAACCTTGGTGGCCTCGGGCGGGATCGGCATCCCGGGGTTGAAGCGGCGAACCCGCTCGTCCTGCCCGCCCTCCGGGGTGATCTTGACCGCCGCCATCTCCACGATCCGGTCGTGCACCACGCTGAGTCCCGTCGTCTCCAGGTCGAAGAACACGACCGGCTGTTCGAGCTTGAAGGGAAGCTTCATTGGGCAGGGGCAGGGCAAGGAGGACGGGCGGAAGCAAGGGCGGGGCATGGGGAAGCGGGGGCGAACGGGGGATCATTGGGACCCGTTCGGATCGACGTCAAGGGGAGCGGGCGCTCCGACCGGCGGCACGCTTGCCGGCCCGTCTCGGGAGGCGCTTGCCGGCCCGCACCGACGGCTCCGCGCACCACTTGCGCCGCAGCAGGTCCAGCGGTTCCTCGATCGCGTCCCAATCCAGCTCCAGCAAGTCCTGCAGCACGCAGCCGTCGAGCCTCTTGCGGAGTGGGTCGTCGTCCGCTCGGCAGGCGGGAAGGAACTCCAAGCGGCGCACTTCGTCGAAGAGCGCCGAGGCCGCGCGGAGCTGGTCCGGCGCAAGGGCCGTCACGTCCAGGAACGGCATGCGCCGGATCGCCGTCACCGGCATCCGGCCCCGTCCGGCCTGCTGCTTGCTCGCGTGATGCCAGTACTGGACAAGGCCGAGCGTCGTGTTGGCCCACAGGCAGTACGCCTTCTCGTGCGCCTGCGAGGGCAGCTGGACGTTGGGCCAGCCGATCCCGCCGATCGTCCTTCCTTCGGTGAACGCCGCGGCGAGGGCCTGGGACGTGAAGCGGAGATCGCAGTTGTGGTGAGCCCAGCTGCGGGTGCTCCAGATGCGGCTCGCCTTGTCTTCCCGTCCTTCTCGAACCACGCCGTGAGTGTCGGCCTCGACGATCATTTGCCTTTGTCCAACGGCGTCGTTGCGCCAAAGCATGGGGTAGCTCGGCTCGCCCACGATCGGGTAGCGGTCGAATGCGGCGCTTCGGTTGTTGGCGATGTTGTTGGCGGCCCAGCCCACGTTCCCGAACTCGCCCACCGGCCGCACGCACAGCTTCGCCGCGTCGGCCCGGTCCATGGTAGGAAGCCATAGAAGCCCTTGGGACAGCTGATGGGCGGACTGGCACAAGGACAAGTCGCCGACGGGAACGCTGGACCACGGGCCCGGTCCCAGCGGCGCGTCGACGGCTTCGCCGATCCGCTCTTCGCCGACCAGCAGCGGCGTGCCGCCGAAGGGGCCTCCCTCCAGCGTCTTCGTTCGCCCGTTCGTTCTTGCTGCTTGGACCGCTCGCGCGAACTCGGTGGCCTCCATGGCGTTCGCGGGCCGCCGACGCAACGTCGCGAAGAGACCCCTGCCGCAGGCCGGCGCGGCGCTCTTCCGGCCGGTCAGCAGGACCTCGGCCATGTGGGTGTCCGCCGACCACGACTGGTCGATGCCGCGAGCTGCCGCCACGCCGACGACGACCACGTCCTCGTATCGGGCGGTGAACAGCTCCCGCACGCCCCTCCAGCTCGTTCCCTGCACGGCGGTCAGCGGCAACACCAATGCGACCGCGCCGTCTTTCTTGGTCATTCGGTCCGCGACGGCCACGAACGCCGACGCAATCCCCGCCGAGCCGTGATAGCAAGTCCCGCGGCACACTTCCTTCTCCCGCTCCGTCATCCGCTTCTGCACGTCTCGGCTCGTGCCCAGTCCGCGGTACTGCTTCCACTGTCCTTCCGCACCCGGCTCCCAGTCGGACATGGCCCGAGTAAACGGCGGATTCATGATCACCAAGTCCTGGCTGGACGGCGGCGCCTGAACTGCAAACTCGCTGCGCTTGCCCGACTTGCCAGCCAGCGCTGTGGGCGCGCTCATGGGAAAGAGCGACGGCAGGACTTCCGTGTCGCCGAGGAGATCGACGGCGCCCAGGGCCGTGCTCCTGTCGGCCCTTTCCCCGTATTCGGCGATGAGCACGCGGGAGTTGTCGTACACGACGCTGGGGTGCACCGACGACAACATGGCGGCCGTAAGGTGCGCCGCGGACGGAACGATGTCGCAAGCGGTAAGCGACTCTTCCATCATCCGGCCGTGCAACGCCTCGGGGGATCCGCCACGCACTTCGTGGAGGCGGTTGATCCGATGGTAGGCCGCGTGAATCAACGTGCCGGTGCCACATGCGTAGTCGGCGACGCGGAAGGCGGCGACGCGCCGCCTGCTCTTCCAGCCCGACTCGGGCACGGCCATGTGCGCAAGCATCGCCGCCGACTCGGAGCGCGTGTAGTATGAAGCAAGGTACTTGCGATCGCCGATGAAGCGCTGAAAGACCGTGCCGGCCAAGTCGTGGGACCGGGCCACGCCAAGGGCAGCCAGCTTCGCGGCCGTGGCGGCGATCACGTCGAGTGCATCGTCGGCGTCGCGGGGAGGGTTCACTCCCGCCAAGAGCTCGCGGGCCAAGTGGAAGATCGACCAATAGTTGATCTGGAGAACTCTTTGCCACTCCGCCAGCACGCCAGCTTGGTTCAACTCTTCTTCTGCGCGCATCTGCGCCAAGTTCTTGACGCTTTGGTTGCCTGCCAAGCCTTCTTGGAAGACCATCGCGTTGATCATGATCGTGGCCGCGATGCCCAGCATTTGGTCCAGCTTGCTCTCGTGGTAGTCCTGCTTGAGCGCCTGGGCGATCCGCCGCTTCCAGTCCTCGCTTTGGGACGCAGCGTCCCGGAGCAGTGCGATCACGTCCGCCACGCCCGCTTCCAGAACGCCGATCGACTTGCGAAGGGCGTCGGCCGAAACGCCGGCTTGGTCCAAGAAGAGGGCAAGGTCGGTCACCGTCCCGCTCAACCAGCCGGAGTTGGGAAACCGCTCGACGGCGTCGGCCGAAGCGCCGCTGAAGAGCGCGTACTCCAGCTTGGCGCCTCCTCCTTCGGCGCCGACGGCCAGCGCAACGGACACCTCTTGGGGCGTCTGGCACGTCGAGAGCGAAAGGGGCGTGCGCAACGCGACGGCGGAGCGGACGATCCCGTACCGCTGCACCTTTTGCGAGTCGAGAGCCTCGCCAAGTCGGGACCGCGCCTCCGCCTCGACGGTGCGGGCCGGCATCCATTCGTTTTCCACGACCACGGGCTGGCGCCCGTAAGTGGTCAGAAGGATGTCCGGACACTTGGCGCTGTCTCGGAAGCAGTTCGTTTCCGGGAAGACGCGCCAGCGGGCGCTCATTCCAGTCAACAAGTCGGCCAAGCTCCCGTTGACCAGCTGTTCGGCAAGGCGAGGCGTCATTTCGATACCGGGAGACTTGTCGATTCCGGAGACTTGGCCACGGGAAGCACTTGTGCGCTTCGAATGTCGCAACTTCGACGGCGGCGTCAACCGCCGCGCGGGGCTTCCGGGAGTCGCGGGAACCTTAGCCTGAGTCGGAGGGACCTTCGACGGCAGCTACCGTCCCCCGCCTCCCGCCTCCACGAACCCCCGGGCCTCTTCCAGCCCCGCCACGCCGTCGCGCCCCTTCCACAGCTCGGCGACCTGACGGAACGCCACGACCGCCTTCTCCCGGTCGCCGACGGCCGCCAGCGCCCTGCCCAGCCCCAACAGCGACCGCGGCCGGTTGGGCATGCGCTCCAGCGACGTCTCGAACATCGGGACCGCGTCGGCCGGGCGGTCCATCTCCAGGAGCATCTCGCCGTAGAGCTCGTGGACGGGCTTGACCGGGTTCGCCGAGCCTCGGGGCGGCGCCATGGCCTCGACGGCGGCCACCGCCTTGTCCATGGAGGAAACGGCCATCTCCGCATGGCCCATCGCGGCATGGAGGAGCCCGTCGACCTGCAAGTGCATCACGTGGTCGTAGCCGCTTCCGTCCGAGTTGTCGGCCAAGGCTTCGGCGGCGGCCTCCAGCGCCGCCATGTCGCCCGTGCGGGCCGCGCTCAGGCCCGTGGCCAGCAGCTCGTGGGCGGTCGACTCGTCGGTCGGCGGCGTCACCTCCCACTCTTCCGTTTCCACCACGTAGCGCGCCTTCAGCAGGGGCACCGCGCCCCGAGCCCGGGCCGTGCCCGCCGAACCCCTTGCGCCGCCCGCCTCGAAGCCGTCGTGCTGGACCATCTCCGCCAAGCGCTCCATCCAGACCCGCGCCTTGGCGTAGTCGCCGCGCTGCAGGTCGCCGTAGTGGCCCCAGTCGAGCGAGTGCACCGCGTCGCCCAGGGCGTCGCCGGGCGTCCACAGCTCCACCGCCACGTCGTAGGCCGATTGGTTGTGGCCGGCCACCAACTCCCACATGCCGTGCTGGATGAAGATGTGCGTGGGCATGTGGCGGGCGTGGGAGACGGCCGGCGCGATGTCGGCGAAGGCGTGGGCGGCGTCCAGCGCCAGGGGCGCCATGAGGGGGTTGTCGAAGGAGTGGATGGTGTAGTGGGCCGCGCCCGGATGGTTCGGGTTCTGGTTGAAGAGCTTCAGCGCGATCGTCCCTGCGCGGACGTTCCACCGCTCGCTCAGGTCGCCGGTGGCCCGGGTCGCCCCCAGCAGGGCGAGGGAATAGAAGGCTGCGATCTCCGGGTCGTCGGGGTAGGCGTCGTGGAGGTTGGCCATCGACTCCATGTACTCGACGCGCCGGGCCTCGTGGTCGCCGTCGCCCCAGAGGATCTCGACCGCCCGCATGAAGCCCTTCTCGCGCGCCGTGGGCGCCTTGGCGATCCGCTCCTCGGGCGTGGGCGCCAAGCGGGCCAGGGCCTTCCGGGGCTCGGTCGGGTCCATCTCGGTGACCAGGGGGTGGTTGTAGGCCAGCGATTCGGCCCAGTACGCCATTGCGAAGTCCGGGTCGATCTCCTGGGCCGCGTGGAACTGCTCCCGGGCCTGCTTCCAGCCGAAGCTGTGCAGGATCGCCACGCCTCGCAGAAAGTGGTCCTGGGCCTTGCCCGTGGCCGACGTGGGGAAGTCGATCGAGCCCACGGCGTCGAACTGGGCCCGAGCCTGGGGCGCGCCGGCAACCCCGGCCAGGAGGACGACGCCGGCCGTCGCGACGGCGGACCGGAAGGCACCGGCGAGGCGGGGGCGGCAGCGTCGGCGGAAGGCGCCGAGGCGGCGGCAGGATCCGGCGGCGGCAAGGCGTCCGGCGGGTCCTGCGGCGGCGGAGCGTCCGGTGGCGTCGGAGCGTCCGGCGGGTCCTGCGGGGGTCGGCGTCGCGGTGCTCTTGGTCATGGTGTCGTCCTTTGTCGTTGAAGCTTCGTCGTCATGCGTCGGCGACGGCCGCCGCCATGTTGTCGAGGGCCGTCTTCACCACCCGGCGGGGCGACGCCAAGTTCATGCGCATGTAGCCGCCGCCACCCGTTCCGTAGCTCGACCCGGGGTTGAGGAACACGCCCGCGCGCTCGGCGAACCACCGCTGCACGACCTTCTCGGGCGTCACGGGCTCGCTGGCCTTGGCGCTCTCGCGGGCGGCCGTCCCCTCGGCGTCGATCCGGGCCGCCAGCGCCGACGTGTCCAGCCACGCCAAGTAGGTGCCCTGCGCCTTGGCGTAGCCGACCATCGGCATCTTGTCGCGAACGTACGACTCGACGAAGTCGTGGTTGGCGTCCAGGTAGACGAGGAGGTCGTCCAGCCAGGGCTCGCCTTCGTCCAGCGCCGCCCGGGTCGCCACCATGCCCAGGGTGCTCAGGTCGGCGCGGGTGTTGCTCTTCACCCGTTCCAGGTAGTCGGGGTTCGTGGTGTGGTACCACGCCACCTTCATTGCCGCCAAGCTGAAGGACTTGCTCGCCGACTTGAAGGTCAGGCTGTTGTTCACGATCTCCTTCTCGGGCAGGCTGGCGAAGGGCGTGTACGCGGCGCCCTTGGTCACGAAGTCGCAGTGAATCTCGTCGGCCAGGACCACGACCCTGTGCCGCAGGCATATCTCGCCCATCCGCACGAGGTCCTCGGGGGACCAGCAGTTGCCCGTGGGGTTCTGCGGGTTGCACAGGATGAAGGTGTTGCAGCGCTGCGCCCGCCGCTCGAAGTCGTCGAAGTCGATCGACCAGCGTCCGTTCTCCACGACCATGGGGCAGTCCTCCGCCACCGTGCGGGTGAACCGCAGGTCGGTGTAGAAGCCGGCGTAGGTCGGGGTGGTCATGAGGACGCGGCCTCCGGGGGGCGAGAACGTGTGCAGCGCCGCGATGATCCCCGGGTGCACGCCGGTCGTGAAGACGATCGCCGCCGGGTCGATCTCCAGCCCGTAGCGCCGCTGGTTCCACCGGGCGACTGCTTCCGCGTACGACGCCGGACGGTGCAGGTAGCCCCAGTTCTCGTGGAGGCACCGTTCCGCCAGCGCCCGCGTGACGCACGGGGCCGCCCGGAAGTCCATGTCGGCCACGCCCATCCCGGCCACCACGCCCGGTCCGTACTCCGCGACGGCCTTGTCCCAGCGGACGCTGTCGGTGCCGGTCCGTTCGTAGACCTCGTCGAAGTCGTACTCGGCCGGGCCCGGCAATGGCCGAGCGGGCGCAGCCGCATCGACGCCGGAAAGCTCCCGGGCCGCCGCGGCGCTGCCCGCCGCGCCCAGAAGCGTCGCCGAACCCGCTCTGCGCAGGAAGCGTCTCCGGTCGAGTCCCCGCCGCTGGTCGATTCCCCGCCGCCTGTGCCCCGGCCGTCCCTCCGTCCCCTGCTTGCGGTCCACGTCGATCGCACGCCGCATTTGCCGGCATCTCCTCCGTCGGGTCCTTCCGGGGGTTCGCGCAAGCCCCGTCTTGGCGACAGAATGGAGCCCGCGGGCGAACTGCGCAAGATTCGGGCCAGCGGCCGTCCCCTTCGTGAGCAGCCCGTCGCCTGCTTCGCCCCGCAGGGAAGTTGCTTCACTCCGTAGATTGAACCCATGACGACGACGCCCATCACGACGACGGCGACGACGGCGGCCCAGCGCGGCACGGCGATCCAGGGGCTCCCCCGGCCCCTGGCCCGGGCGATGGAGGAGTACGCCGAGCGCCTGGACGTGGACGCCGTGCGGACCGCCTACCAGCTGGCGGCGGACGCCCACGCCGGCCAGAAGCGAGCGTCCGGGGAGCCTTTCGTCAACCACGCCGTGGAAGTGGCCACCATCGTCGCCCAGCTTCGGCTGGACACCGGCTCGCTGGCGTCGGCGCTGGTCCACGACGTGGTGGAGGACACCGCCGTCTCTCTTCAAGGGGTTCGGGACGCCCTGGGCGACGAAGTCGGCGCGATCGTGGACGGCGTCACCAAGATCGGGCGGGTGCGCTTCAGGTCCCACACCGAAGCCCAGGTCGAGAACTACCGGAAGCTGCTGCTTTCGATGGCGAAGGACGTGCGCGTCATCCTGGTCAAGCTGGCGGACCGCCTTCACAACATGCGGACGCTGGGGTACCTGCGCCCGGGGAAGCAGGCACCGATCGCCCGGGAGACGTTGGAGATCTATGCGCCCCTGGCCCACCGCCTGGGGATGGCCGCGGTCAAGTGGGAGCTGGAGGACCTGGCCTTCAAGTACTTGGACCCCGACTCCTACGACGCCCTGCGCAAGCTGGTGCGGCAGCGGCGGCGGGCTCGGGAGCGGCACGTCCTGGAGATGCAGCGGCCTCTGGAGGCGATGCTGGAGAACGCCGGCATCCCGGCCGAGGTCACGGGCAGGCCCAAGCACCTCTGGTCGATCCACCGGAAGATGACCACCCAGAACCGGGACTACGACGACATCTACGACCTGATGGCGCTTCGGGTCATCACGGAGACGATTCAGCACTGCTACGCGGCGCTCGGGATCATCCACAGCAAGTGGACGCCGGTGCAGGACCGCTTCCACGACTACGTGGCCACGCCCAAGTCCAACATGTACCAGTCGATCCACACGACCGTGTACGGGCCCGGCGGGCGGCGGTACGAGGTGCAGATCCGCACGGAAGAGATGCACAGGACCGCCGAGTACGGGATTGCCGCCCACTGGCGCTACAAGGAAGAGGGCGAAGAAACGGGCGTGGACCGGGCGCTCACCTGGTTCCGCCAGGTGCTGGAGTGGCAGCAGGAAGCGGGGGGACCCGAGGACTTCATGGAGTTCCTCCGCATGGACCTCTTCCAAGGCGAGGTCTTCGTCTTCACGCCCAAGGGCGAGGTCAAGAGGCTGCCCGTGGGCTCCTCCCCCATCGACTTCGCGTTCTCGGTGCACACGGAAGTCGGGCTGCGCTGCGCGGGCGCCAAGGTGAACGGCCGGATCGCGTCGCTCTCCAGGGAGCTGCGCAACGGCGACTCGGTGGAGATCATCACCAGTCCGCGCCAGCGGCCCAACCGCGACTGGCTGGGGTTCGTCAAGACCTCTCGCGCCCGCCAGCGGATCCGCCAGTGGGTAAGGAGGGAGGAGTACGACCAGGCCCTGCGCCTGGGCAACGAGCTCTTCCTGCGGGAGCTGCGCAAGACCCGGCTTCCCAAGCCCGGCGAGGAGGAGATGCGCAAGGCCGCCCGGGCGCTGGGGTTCGCCAGCTTCGACAACGCGCTGGCGGCGCTGGCCCGAGGGGAGATCGCCCCGGCGGCGGTGATCAAGGCGTTCTTCCCCGGCGAGGACCCGGCGAAGGTGGTGCGGCGCACGCCGTCGGCGCTGGAGCGGATCGCCGAGAAGATCCGCAAGTCCCAGCGGAGCGTGACGATCCAGGGGATGGACGACCTCATGATCCGCTACTCCCGCTGCTGCCAGCCCGTGCCGGGCGACGACGTGATCGGCTACACGACCCGGGGGCGCGGCATCTCGATCCACAGGAAGGATTGTCCCAACATCCTGGACCTGGACCGGGACCCCGCGCGGCGGGTCGAGATCGAGTGGAAGGCCGAGCGGGAGGACCGCTTCTTCGTGCACCTGGCCATGGAGGGCACCGACCGGCGAGGGCTCCTGGGCGACGTGGCCAAGACGATCACCGAGACCGCCACCGACATTCAGCACGCCGACATGCGCGCCACCGACGGCGGGATGACGGCGGCGTTCGTGGTGGAAGTGCAGAACTTGAACCATCTGAAGCGGATCATGGACGCGGTGCGGCGAGTGAAGGGCGTCGTCTCCGTTGTGCGCAGGGAGAGCTTTCGGGAGAGCGAGCTTTTAGAGGGCGGCGGCTGAAGATGCCCGACTTCGAGATCGAAGCGCCGTTCCAGCCCAAGGGAGACCAGCCCGCCGCCATCGCCGATCTGGTGGACGGCGTCCGGTCCGGGGTCCGCTACCAGACCCTCCTGGGGGCCACGGGGACCGGCAAGACCTTCACCATCGCCCACGTGATCGCGGAGACGAAGCGGCCCGCCCTGGTCATGTCCCACAACAAGACGCTGGCGGCCCAGCTCTACGGCGAGCTCAAGTCCCTCCTGCCGGGCAACGCCGTCGAGTACTTCATCTCGTACTACGACTACTACCAGCCCGAAGCGTACGTCCCGTCCACCGACACCTACATCGAGAAGGACGCCTCCATCAACGAAGACATCGAGCGCCTTCGCCTAAGGGCCACGTCGTCGCTGGTGGAGCGTCGCGACGTGGTGGTGGTGTCTTCCGTGTCGTGCATCTACGGGCTGGGGAACCCGGCGGACTACCGGGCACTCATGCTTCACTTGGGCGTCGGGGACGAGGCGCCCCGCCAGGATATCCTCCGGGGCTTGGTGGACATCCTGTACAAGCGCAACGACTTGGCGTTCGAACGGGGAACCTTCCGGGTGCGCGGCGACACGGTGGAGGTCTTTCCCGCTTACGACGAGCAGGGGATCAGGATCGAGCTTTGGGGAGACGAAGTCGAACGGATCACCCGCTTCGACCCCCTGACGGGCGACGCCATAGCCGCGCTGGACCGAACGTCGATCTACCCCGCGTCCCACTACGTGACGCCCCGGCGCACGATCGAGGAGATCGTCCCGCTGATCCGCGACGAGATGGCGGAGAGGGTCGCCCTCTTCCGCATGCGGGGACTGCTGCTGGAAGCCCAGCGGATCGAGAGCCGGACCAACTTCGACGTGGAGATGATGCTGGAGATCGGCACCTGCCCCGGGATCGAGAACTACAGCCTCTACACCAGCGGGAGGCGGACGGGGGAGCGCCCGGCGTGCTTGATCGACTACTTTCCCGACGACTACCTGCTGATCGTGGACGAGTCCCACGTCACCGTGCCCCAGATCCACGGGATGTACCGGGGCGACCGCTCTCGCAAGGAGACGCTGGTCCGGCACGGATTCCGCCTGCCTTCGGCGATCGACAACCGGCCCCTGCGCTTCGAGGAGTGGGAGTCGCTGGCGAAGCAGGTCGTGTTCGTCTCGGCGACGCCGGGGGAGCTGGAGCTGGAGCGGTGCGGAGGAGTGGTGGTGGAGCAGATCATCCGTCCCACGGGCTTGCTGGACCCGGCGGTGGACGTGCGTCCCGTGCGGGGCCAGGTGGACGACCTGCTGGCCGAGATTCGGGAGCGCACGGAACGGGACGAGAGGGTGCTGGTGACGACCCTGACGAAGCGGATGGCCGAGGACTTGGCGGAGTACTTCCTCTCCTTGGGCATTCGGGTGCGGTACATGCACGCCGACATCGACGCCATCGAGCGGATGGAGATCCTTCGGGCCCTGCGCCTGGGGCGGATCGACGTGCTCGTGGGGATCAACCTGCTGCGCGAGGGGCTGGACCTGCCGGAAGTGTCGCTGGTGGCGGTGCTGGACGCGGACAAGGAGGGGTTCCTGCGCAACGCCCGCTCGCTGATCCAGACCGTTGGGCGCGCGGCCCGCAACGTCAACGGCACGGCCGTTCTGTACGCGGACCGGATCACCGATTCGATGCGCGTCTGCCTCGACGAGACGGAGAGGCGGAGGAAGGTGCAGATGGCCTACAACGAGCGTCATGGGGTCGTGCCCCGGACGGTGCGCAAGAGCGTGGAGGAGATCGAGTTCGCGACGCGGGTCGCCGACGCCAGGGAGAAGCCGGCGGCCAAGGTGGCGGAGCCGGAACGCTCCTACGTGGACGAGGTGGACGCCGAGGAGTTCGCCAAGATCCTCAAGGAGGAGATGGAGAAGGCGGCCCAGGCGCTGGACTTCGAGCGGGCCGCGGTCCTGCGGGACCAGCTGCTGGAGGTGCAGGCGACCGGCTCGGGGGCGGCGAGGCCGTCGGCGCGGTGAGGCTGACGGAGGATCGGCTGGAGGCTTGGGGCCGGCGGATCGGAGGGGAGCTTCGGGCGGGCGTGCAGTCGGGTCTCGGGGGGGAGTTCCGGGAGGGCGCCCGCTGGGGCGTCGGGGCCGGTGGACCGGGCGGGCGGGTCGGCAGAGCTTCTGGGGACCTCCAGGAGGGCGCCCGCTGGGGCGTCGGGGCCGGTGGACCGGGCGGGCGGGTCGGCAGAGCTTCTGGGGAGTTCCGGGAGGGCGCCCGCTGGGGCGTCGGGACCGCCGGGGGGGCGTTCGTCGGGCTGCGGGGGCCGCTGGGGGCGGGGAAGTCGGTCCTGGCCCGGGCGGTGGCTCGGGGGGCGGGGGTGGAGGGGCCGATGCCGTCGCCGACCTTCAACATCCTCTTCCGGTATCCGTTGCCGGGCGGGGGCTCGGTGGTCCACGCGGACCTGTATCGGGTCCGGTCGGTGGAGGAGCTGGCGCTGCTGGGGTGGGACGACCTGCTGGCGGACCGGTCGATTGCCCTCGTGGAGTGGCCGGAGCGGGCGGCGGGCGAGCTTCCGGACGACCGCTGGGAGATCGAGCTGGCGATGTCCAGCGAGGCCGGCGTGCGCGCGGCCGTGGCTCGGCGCCACGGGACCCCCCTCGATCTGCCGGCGTGCTTGGCGGCGGAGTGACCAGCGACGATCGTCGGGAGCCGGCGGCGACGGGCGCGCCGGGAGCTGTCCACGGCGACGACGACGGGCCTCGACGCGACGAGCGTCGGGAAGCTGCGGCGCCGGGCGCGCCCCTGGGCCCCGCGATGCCGCCGGGACGCTTCCTGGGGATCGAGACCACGGGGCGCGTCGGTTCGGTGGCGCTGGCGGTGGACGGCGTCGTGGCGGCGCAGCGCTTCCTGACCACGCCCTCCGCCCACGCCTCCGGCCTGATCCCGGCCGTGCGGGCGGTGCTGGCGGAGGCCGGCGCGAGCCGCGAAGAGCTGGAAGGGGTGGCGGTCGGCGCCGGTCCCGGGTCGTTCACCGGCGCGCGGATCGGGGCGGCGGCGGCCAAGGGGCTCGCGAGCGCACTTCGGCTTCCCCTCTACGCCACGTCGAGCCTGCGAGCGGCGGCGTTTGCGGTGGAGACTCTCGACACGGGGCCGAACGCCGGCGCGCTCCCGCCGGAGCTCTTCGGGCCGAAGGAGGAGCTGGCGGCCCACGGCGCCGCGGCAGGGCCGCTTCCGGTTCTCCCTAGCCCCCTTCCGCGGAGTCGGCGGGAGATCCGCTACGTCCTCTTCGACGCCCGCGGCGGGAGGGTCTACGGCGCCTGCTACGACGTCGGCGCCGACGGACCCGCCGAGGTCGTGGCGCCCCACGGTGGGACGATCGTCCAGGCAATCAACCGGCGCCCGCCCCTGGGAACCGTCTTCATGGGAGACGGCGCCGAGGCCCACGCCCGCCTGGTGGAGGCCGCCGGGTTCGCCGTGGCGCCCTTGCCCGCCGGCCTGCCCCTGGCCGCGGCCGTGCTCGGCTGCTGTTCGTGGACGCCGGTGGACGCGTCTTCGTGGGAGCCCGAGTACCTGCGGGAGTGGAGGCCGGGGTGACCCTCGCGCTCCACGTGCGCAAGGCGGAGGAGGAGGACTTGGCCGCGGTCGTGGAGATCGAGAAGGAGTCGTTCGGCCGGCCGTGGCGGCTGGAGACCTTCGCAACCCTCCTGGCCCGCCCCAGCGTGGACTTCCTGGTGGCGGAGGCGGGCGCGGGCGTGGCCGGGTACGTGGTGCTCCGCTCCACGGTCGGCGAGACGGAGCTGGCCAACTTGGCCGTGAGCTCGGGCCGCCGGGGCATGGGCGTGGCTCGCGCGCTGCTGACGCAGGCGGTGGAGACGGCCCGGGAGAGGGGCGCGACTTGGATGTTCCTGGCCGTCCGGGTCTCCAACCGCCGGGCGGCTAGATTGTACGAGCAGTTCGGCTTTCAGGAGATCGGCGTCCACGGCTCCTACTACCGGGACCCCCTGGAGGACGCCCGGGTGTTCGCCATGGAGTTCTCGTCCGCGCCTCGTCCCTAGTCCGGGCGCCGTGCCTTGGGGCGACCATGGGCTTGCCGGGAGCCCGCACGCGCTCGGAAGGAGCCCGGACAAGCTCGCCCACGAACAGCTTGCGCCGCGGGAGCCGCGTGCGCTCGGAAGCCCTGGGCGCCAGTCGCCAGCAGGCTCCCGCCAACGAAGCCCGCAACCGCTCGGAGGAGCCTTGGACGCCAGCCAGCCTTTCCCGCCGGTGATCGCGGAAGTGGGCCAGGCCCACGACGGCAGCCTGGGCACGGCCCACGCCTTCATCGACGCCGTGGCGGACGCCGGAGCGGACGCGGTGAAGTTCCAGACCCACATCGCCCGGGCCGAGAGCTCGCCCGAGGAGCCTTGGCGCGTCGACTTCAGTCCCCAGGACGCGAGCCGCTGGGAGTACTGGCGGCGGATGGAGTTCACCGGGGACCAGTGGGCGGGGCTGAAGCGCCACGCGGGGCGTCGGGGCCTGGCGTTCCTGAGCTCGCCGTTCTCCGACGAAGCCTTCGACCTGCTTTCGCGGGTGGGCGTGGCGGCGTGGAAGGCGGCGTCGGGCGAGGTGGCCACCCCTGGACTTCTGAACCGAATGCTGGCGTCCGGGCTTCCGGTCCTCGTCTCGACCGGAATGAGCGGATGGGACGAGATCGACGGCGTGGCCGCCCGGGCTCGGCGGGCGGGGGCGGCCCTGGCGCTGCTCCAGTGCACGTCCCGCTACCCGACTCCGCCGGACGAAGTCGGCCTCAACGTGCTGGGGCAGATGCGCGAGCGCTACGACGCCGCGGTGGGGCTCTCCGACCATTCGGGAACGATCTTCCCCTCGCTGGCGGCCGTCGCCCTGGGCGCCGACGTGGTGGAGGTCCACGTGACTCTCTCCCGTCGAGCGTTCGGCCCCGACGTGAGCTCGTCGGTGACGGCGGAGGAGCTGGCGGAGCTGTGCCGCGGCGTCGCGTTCCTTCGGACGGCACGGGCGGCGCCGGTGGACAAGGACGCCATGGCGGAGGAGCTGGCGGCGGTGCGGGCCGTCTTCGGGAAGAGCGCCGCGGCGCTTCGGTCCCTTCCGGCGGGACACAAGCTCTCGGACGGCGACTTGGGCCCCCGAAAGCCGGGCACGGGAATCTCGGCGGCCCGCATTCCTTCCCTGGCCGGGCGAACGCTGCGGCGCGCGGTCGAAGGGGGGCGCCTGCTGCGGGAGGAGGACTTGCTCCCGGCAGGAGACGGCAGGGACCCGGCGCCGTGACGGGCCGCGCCGCGACGGGCCACCGCATCCTCAACGCCGAAGCCGCCGGCTACTCGTCCGAGGCCGCCGCCGTGCTGGCCGACGCCGGCGAGGTGCGGCTCGAGGACATGGACCGGCGGGCGCTGCTGGACGCGGCGCCGTGGGCGACGGCGCTGATCGTGCGGCTGGGTCACCGGGTGGACGACGAGCTGCTGGGCCGCGCCCCCGGGCTGCGCGTCGTGGCCACCCCCACGACCGGGCTGGACCACGTCGACCTGGACGCGGCCCGACGGCGGGGCGTGGCCGTGCTCTCCCTGAAGGGCGAGAGCGAGTTCCTGGACACCGTCCACGCCACTGCCGAGCACACGTGGGCGATCCTCCTCGCCCTTGCGAGGCGCGTCCCGTGGGCGCACGAGCACGCCGCGGCCGGGGGATGGGAGCGGGACCGCTTCCGGGGGCGCGAGCTGGCCGGCCGCTCCCTCGGGGTCGTGGGGCTGGGGCGGGTGGGACGAAGAGTCGCGGGATACGGTCTCGCGTTCGGGATGCGGGTGGCCGCCTGCGACCCTTCGCCGGTCCGCTGGCTGGACGGCGTGGGGCGGGCGCCGGGAGTGCGGGAGCTGGCGGCGGCGTCCGACGTGCTGTCGGTCCACGTGCCGTTGGACGCGACCACGAAGGGGCTGGTCGGCGCCGACGTGCTCGCCGCGCTGCCCCGGGGCGCCGTGGTGGTGAACACCTCACGGGGCGCCGTGGTCGACGAAGACGCCCTGGTCGACGCCCTGGAGTCGGGAAGGATCGGCGGGGCCGCCCTGGACGTGCTTCGCGGCGAGCCCTCGGCCTTGGACACCGACCTCCGCCCGCCGGCAGGCGTCGGCGCCCCGCGAGCCGCCTGCGCCAGCCCCTTGGTCGCCCTGGCCCGCCGCCGCAGCGACGTTCTCCTCACGCCCCACATCGGCGGGGCTACCTTTGAGTCCATGGCCCGAACCGAGATCTACATGGCCCGCCGCCTGCGCCGCTTCTGTCTCGACGGGCGTTCCCCAGCCCTCCGGTGAGCAAGCGCCGCGTCTGCGTCGTCGTCACCGCCCGCCCCAGCTACGCCCGGGTCAAGTCGGTGCTGGAGGCCGTGGACCGCCACCCGGAGCTGGAGCTGCAGCTCGTCGTCGGCGCGTCGGCGCTGCTGGAGCGCTACGGCCCGGCGGTGGACGTGATCCGCTCCGACGGCTTCCGGCCCGATGCGGTGGTGTACATGGTCGTGGAAGGCGAGAACCTGGTGACCACGGCCAAGTCCACCGGCCTGGGCGTCGTGGAGCTGGCCACGATCTTCGACAACCTGAAGCCCGACGTGGTGGTGTCGGTCGCAGACCGCTACGAGACGATCGCCACCGCCATCTGCGCCGCGTACCTGAACATCCCCGTCGCCCACCTCCAGGGCGGCGAGGTGACCGGCTCCATCGACGAGAAGGTGCGCCACGCCGTCACGAAGCTGTCCAACCTCCACTTCGTCGCCAACGAGGCGGCGGCAGCGCGGGTCGTCCGCATGGGCGAGGATCCGGCGTCGGTCCACGTGACCGGCTGCCCTTCGGTGGACTTGGCCGCGCGGGTCGCGGCGGAAGCCCGCGATCGGCCCTTCGACCCCTTTCGGGAGTACGCCGGGGTGGGCCGTCCATTCGACCCGGCCGGCGGCTACCTGGTCGTCCTCCAGCACCCTGTCGCCACCGAGTACGAAGACGCGCTCGACCAGATCCGCGAGACGCTGGCCGCCGTCGAGGCCCTTGCCCTGCCCACCTTCTGGTTCTGGCCCAACGTCGACGCCGGCTCGGACCTGATCTCGAAGGGAATCCGCCACTACCGCGAGACTCGGCCCCTGGACCACGTCTACTTCTTCAAGAACTTGGCCCCGGAGGACTTCGTCCGGCTGATGCTGGGCGCGCGGTGCCTCGTCGGCAACTCGTCGGCGGGGATTCGGGAGGGCGCGTTCCTGGGAGTGCCGGCGGTGAACGTGGGCAGCCGCCAGGAAGGCCGCGACCGGGCCGGCAACGTGGTGGACGCAGGCTGCGACCGGAAGGCCGTCCGGGCCGCGGTCGAATCCCAGCTGGCCCACGGACGCCACCCGAGCTCGGCGCTGTACGGCGACGGTCGAGCCGGGGAACGGGTCGCGGAGCTGCTGGCGTCGCTCGATCCGACGGTCGAGAAGCGGATCGCTTACTGATGAGCGCGCGGGCGACGATGCCCGGTACTGCCGCGCCGACTGCCGTCCGCGGCTTCCTCGACGCTGGTCCGTTCCGGCGGGGGATCGGCATGCCCGGTGCTGCCGCGCCGACTGCCGTCCGCGGCCGCTCGCGTCCCGGCACTCCAGCACGCGCTCCCGGCCGGCTCGCGCTCGCTCCAGCGCGCTGATGCGCATCCTTGGCGTGATTCCGGCCCGAGGCGGCTCGAAGGGCGTGCCGGCGAAGAACCTGCGGATCGTGGGCGGAGCGCCGTTGGTGGTCCACAGCATCCGGACGGCCGAGGCGGTGTCGGACCTGGTCTTCCGCACGGTGGTGTCGACCGACGACCCGGAGACGGCCCGGGTGGCCCGGGAAGCCGGGGGCGACGTGCCCTTTCTGCGGCCGCCGGCGCTGGCGGGAGACCGGTCTCCCATGGCGCCTGCCGTCCGCCACGCCGTCGAGTTCGTGGAGGCGGACGACGGGAGAACGGTGGAGTGGGTGCTCCTCCTCCAGCCCACGAACCCGATCCGCCTCCGGGAAGACGTGGAGGCGGCGGTGCGCTTGGCGCAGGAAGGCGAGGGGCGCCCCGCAGAGGAAGGCCGGCCCTGCGACTCGGTGGTCTCGGTGGTGCGGGTCCACGCGACCCACCCGGTTCTGATGAAGCGGATCGAGAGAGGATGGCTGCGACCGTGGGGCGCTCCCGAGCCCGAGGGCCTCCGGCGCCAGGAGTGCAGCCCGCCCGCCTACATGAGGAACGGCGCCGTCTACCTGACCCGGCGGGACGTGGTGATGGGCGGCTCCATGTGGGGCGACCGAGTGCGGCCCTACGAGATGCCCGAGGAGCGGTCGGTGGGGATCGACACCGAGCTGGACCTGCGACTGGTGGAGCTGCTGATGCGGGAGGGCGGAGCGGCGTGAGAGCCCGTCTCCGGTACTGGCGCCGCGTCTTCTCCGCGTATTCGGGGAGACGCCCCAGCCACCTGACGTTCTGGCACGGCACGCCGGAGGTCGAGGAGCAGGCGGCTCCGGGCGCCGTCGATCTGTACTGGCAGCCGTTCCGCGCCAAGGCCGACTACCCTGGACCCTTCGACGAGCACGGCGTCCCCATGCTCGACTACCACGGCCACGTCGGTCTTCAGTACAACCCGATCGCGATCGCCCAATGGGGGCTGGGAAACTACAACGCGCTCCGCGCCGGAGCCGGCGACCGCGAGGAGCGGCGCCGGAAGTGCTTGCGGGCCGCCGACTGGCTGGTGGCGAACCTGGAGGAGAACCACGGCGGGCTGAAGGTCTGGAACCACCACTTCGACTGGGAGTACCGGGGAGTGCTGACGGCGCCGTGGTACTCGGCCCTTTCCCAGGGCCAGGGCTTGTCCATGCTCGCGCGGGCGCACCGGCTGACCGGCGCCTCGCGGTACGTGGACGCGGCGCGAGAGGCGTTCCTCTCGTTCCGGGCGCCGCTGGAGCGGGGCGGCGTGAGCCACTGGGACGAGGAAGGGCGCGTATGGTTCGAGGAAACGGTGGTGGACCCGCCGACCCACATCCTCAACGGCTTCATCTGGGCGGCTTGGGGCCTGTACGACCTTGCCCTTCACGCGGGCGACGACGAGGCCGGCGCCCTCTTCGCCCAGGGGGTCGAAACGCTCGAGGAGTGCCTGCCCCGGTTCGACATGGGCTTCTGGTCGATGTACGACCTGCCGGGGACCCGCATCCGCAACCCGGCCAGCGCCTTCTATCACGCCCTTCACGTGGTGCAGCTTCGAGTCCTCCACCGCCTGACCGGGCGAGAGGCGTTCCGCCGCACCGCGGCCCGTTGGGACGCCTTTCAGCGGAGCCGATCCGGACGCCGGCGCGCAACCGCCCAGAAGGCGCTCTTCAAGCTGGTCCATTATTGAGGGCGTGCACGTCCTGCTGATTCACCAGCTCTTCGCCACCGGGAACGAGGCCGGCGGCACCCGGCACTTCGAGATCGCGCGTCGGTGGACGGCGGCAGGCGACCAAGTGACCGTGGTCACCAGTCCGGCCAACTACCTGACGGGCGCTCCCACGCCGCCGCCGGAGGGGCTGCCGGACGGGTTGGCCGTGGTGCGAACCGGGGTTGGCGCGTCGGCGGCCGGAGGCAAGTCGAGGTCGGGGACGGCCGGGGCGGAGGTCCCCATGGACGGCCGGACCTTCGTCGGGCGCGTGGTCGGCTTCGCGCGCTTTGCGCTGGCGGCTTTCGGGGCCGGGCTCCGCGCGCGGGGCGTCGACGTGGTGTGGGGAACCACGCCGCCGATCTTCCAAGCGCCCGCGGCGTGGGCCGTGGCCCGGCTGAAGGGGGCGCCGTTCCTCTTGGAGGTGCGGGACCTGTGGCCCGACTTCGCGGTCGCGCTGGGCGTCCTGCGCATGCCGGCGGCGGTCCGAGCGGCGAAGGCGTTGGAGCGGTTCCTCTATCGCCGGGCCGACTTGGTGGTCGTCAACTCGCCGGGGTTCGTGGACCACGTGCGGCGGGAGTGCGGCCGCGAGCCGCTGGTGGTGCCCAACGGGGTCGATCCCGCGCCCTTCCTCTCGGCCGACCGGGTGGGGTGGCGACGGCGGCTGGGCTGGGAAGGGAGGTTCGTGGTTCTGTACGCGGGCGCCCATGGGGTGCCCAACGACCTGGAAGTAGTCTTGCGGGCGGCGAGGGCCCAGGCCGGAGCCGACGAGGCGCGGGACGCCGCGGACCGAGACGAAGATGCCGCGACGCGCGCCCGCGGCCCTGCGCGCCAGGCAGCTCCGGGCCGCGAGCTCTTCGCCTTCGTGGGGTCGGGGCGCGACTTGGCCCGACTGCGACGTCTGGCCGAGGAGTGGAAGCTGCCCAACGTTCGGTTCATGGGTCCCCGCCCCAAGTCCCAGATGCCCGGCATCCTGGCCGCCGCCGACTGCTGCGTCGCCATCCTCAAGCCCATCCCCATGTTCGCCACCACCTACCCGAACAAGGTCTTCGACTACATGGCGGCCGGGCGTCCCGTGGTGCTGGCGGTGGACGGGCCGATCCGGCAGGTGGTGGAGTCGGCCGGGGCGGGCGTCTTCTCGCGGCCGGGCGATCCGGCGGCCCTGCTGGAGGCCGTGCGGCAGTACCGGACCGACCCGGCCCGGGCGGCGCGGGACGGAGCGGCGGGGCAGGCTGCGGTGGCGAAGCGCTTCCACCGGGACGCCCAGGCAAGGCGGCTGCGGGACGCATTGGCAGGGATGCTCGCTCCCCGGGAGGCGAAGCCGTGAGGGCGCCCGGGGCGGGCTGGACGCGCCGGAAGACGCCGGCAGGGCTGCTCGCTCCCCGGACGCCGAAACCGTGAGGGCACCCGGGGCGGGCGCGACGCGCCGGAAGACGCCGCCAGCTGCTCGCTCACCGGGCACCGAAGCTGTGAGGGCGCCCGGGGCGGGCGTGACGCGTCGGAAGACGCCGACAGGGCTGCTCGCTCCCACGGAGCCGGAGCCGTGAGGGCGCTTGTGACCGGGGGCGCCGGGTTCATCGGCCGGCGCCTGGTGCGGCGCCTGATCCGCGACGGCGCCAGGGTCGCGGTGCTGGACGCCCTGGTCCCCTCGGTGCACGGGGAGGAAGCCGCGGCGCCGGAGCTGGGCGACGCCCGCTTCGTGCGGGGCGACGTGCGCGACCCGGCTGCCTGGAAGGAGGCGGCGGCGGGCGGGGTGGACGTGGTGGCGCACCTTGCGGCGGAGACGGGAACGGGCGAGTCGATGTACCGGACCTGCCGCTACGTGGACGCGAACGCGGGCGGCGCCGCCGTCCTGTGCGACCTGATCACCCGCGGCGAGCTCGCCCCCGAGCGGGTGGCGCTGGCGTCGTCCCGGGCGGTGTACGGCGAAGGCCCCTACCGAACGCCGGGCGGCAAGGTGGTGTACCCGGGGCCCCGCAGCCGCGCCGCCCTCGAAGCCGGTCGATGGGAGCCCGCCGGACCGTCGGGCGAGCCCCTTTCGGCCGTCGCCAGCGGACCTTCGGCCCGGAGGTCGCCCGCGTCGGCGTACGGAGTCACCAAGCTGGCCCAGGAAGAGCTTCTGCGGGTCGCCCTGCCGCCGGCCGGCGTCGGCCTTCTCGCGCTCCGGCTCCAGAACGTCTACGGGCCGGGCCAGTCCCTCCTCAACCCCTACACCGGCGTCTTGTCGATCTTTTCGGTGCAGCTGCTGGAGGGCGAGCGCGTCCGCCTCTTCGAGGACGGCTTGGCCACCCGCGACTTCGTGTACGTCGACGACGCGGTGGACGCTTTCGCGAGGGGGCTTCGCGCGGAGCTGCCTTCCAGCGTCGCCGTGGTCGACGTCGGCGGCGGGGCGCGCACCCCGATCTCGGAAGCGGCCGACTTGCTCCGCCGCAAGCTCGACGCCCCGCCCGAGGCCGTGACGGTGACCGGCGAGTTCCGGGTGGGCGACGTCCGCCACGCCCAAGCCGAACTCTCCCGCGCCCGGGCCCTTCTCGGCTGGCGCCCCACGACTCCCTTGGCCCAGGGCCTGGGCGCCCTGGCCGCTTGGGTGCGCGACGCCGCCGCTTCGGGTTCCCGGCTCGCCTCGGCGCTGGAGGAGATGGCCAGGGCCGGCCTGCTCGGACGGGCGTCCGTCGGCGAGAAGCCCGTCCGGCGCGCCGAGCGCCCGACTTGAGCCGATGTGCAGGATAGCCGGGGCGGTGGGCGCCGATCTCGATCCCGGCCGAATCCGGGCCGCGCTGGACGTGCAGGACCACGGCGGACCCGACGACCGGGGAAGCTGGCTGGACCCGGCCCACCCCGTGGCCCTTTGCCACAACCGCCTCAGCATCATCGACACCACGCGGGCGGGGCGCCAGCCCATGACCTCGCCGGACGAATCGGTCGTGCTCGTCTTCAACGGCGAGATCTACAACTACAAGGAGCTCCGGGACGTGCTTCCGCCCCGCGCTTATCGGAGCGCCACCGACTCGGAAGTCCTGCTGGCGTCCTACGTGGAGTGGGGACCTGCGTTCCTCGAACGCCTCAACGGCATGTTCGCCCTTGCCCTTTGGGACCGTCGGCGCAAGCTGCTGCTCTGCGCCCGGGACCGCCTGGGAATCAAGCCCTTCCACTACGCCGTCCACCAAGGCGCCTTCTACTTCGCTTCCGAGATCAAGGGACTGGCGGCCCTGGGCGTGCCAACCGCCCCCAACATGAAGGCTTGGGCCGAATATCTGGTCCACGGGTGTTCGGACCACGGCGCGGACACATTCTTCCAGGGCGTGCGCAGCTTGGCCCCGGGCGCGGCTCTCACGCTCCGCCTCGGACGTCACGCCAACCCCCGCCCTCGGCGCTGGTGGGACCTGCCCGCCTTGACGAAGGAACCCCTTCCCGACTCCTCCGACTCCAAGCGATCCGTCCAGCGGACTCTCCTCGAGCTGCTGGACGACTCGGTGCGCCTGCGCCTGCGCGCCGACGTCCCCGTGGGCGTCAACCTGAGCGGCGGCTTGGACTCGGCGTCCCTGCTGGCCTCGGTGGCGCGCTCGACGGCCGGCAAGGCCGTGCACACGTTCACGGCGACGTTCGGCAGCCCCGCCTACGACGAGACCGTCTTTGCAGGAGAAGCGCCCGGACGGCGCCACTGGACGCGCAACGAGGCGCGCATCGACGCCGGCCAGGTCATGGAGCTTGCCCACGAGGCGGCGTGGCATCAGGAAGCGCCGTTCGGGGGAGTCGCGACCCTCGCCTACCACCGCCTTCACCAGTCGGCCCGGGAGACGGGCGTTACGGTGCTCTTGGAAGGCCAGGGCGTCGACGAGCTCCTCGCCGGGTACTCCTACTACCTGCCGCACCACTTGCTGGACCTCCTGGAGTCCGGCCGCCGCGACCGGGTGCGGGCCGAGATCAGGGCGTCGGGAACGAACCGCCGCCGGGCGACGGAGCAGATGCGCCGCCTTCTGGACGGTCGCGCCCAAGCCGTTTCCCAGGACGGCACCGCCCACCTTCGTCCCCTTTGCGCAACTCCGGCGATGCGGGAGCTGGCCGGTCCTCCGCCGGAGTTCGAGCGGCCCTTCCCCGACCGCTTGCGCAACGTCCTCTACCGAGACTTGGCGCACACGAAGCTGCCCCGGGTGCTGCGGATGAACGACCGCCTGTCCATGGCTTCGTCGCGGGAGCTGCGGGAGCCTTTCCTGGACCACCGCATCGTCGAGTTCGCCTTCCGACTGCCGGGCTGCTGGAAGGTTCGCGACGGCTCTTCCAAGTACGTGCTGCGCCGGGCGATGAAGGGCCGGCTCGCCGAAGCCGCGCGCTGGGCGCCCAAGCGGGCCGTGGTCACGCCGCAGCGGGAGTGGCTCGCAGGTCCTCTGGCCGGGGCCGTCGAGGAGATCGTCGGTTCGCCCGAGTTCGCCGCCCGAGGGCTCTTCGACGCCAAGGAAGTCGGGGCCGAGCTCCACGCGTTTCGGGAGCAGGGAAGCCCCAACTCCTTTCACGTCTGGCAGTGGGTCGCGACCGAGCTGTGGTTTCGGCGGTTCGCTTCGTGACCGACGGCGCTTCGGCGTCCGCCGTCCGTGCCCAGGCGGGCTCGTCGCCCGTCGAGAGGGACCGGCCGTGGACGGTCTTCGTGGGCATCCCCATGGCCGCCGGCGTCCGCGACTTCCTTCGCACCGACGCCTTTGCTCGGCTGCGGGACGCCGGCGTCCGGCTGCATCTCTTCACCCGGGCCGGCCACGTGCCCGGCTTCGTGAAGGAGTTCGCCGCCCCGAACGTGCACTTCCACCCCCTCGTCCCTGCGCCCGACGGCCTCTTTCGGCTCGTCGACAAAGTCGTCCACCGCCTCTTCGTCCTCGTCCTCTCCAGCCGCACGAGCACGGGCCGCATCTACGCCCGGACAAGGTCGGCCCGCAGTTCGGCCGTCCGACTGCTGCACCCTCCCGCCGCCGCCTTCGCCTCCAGCTTCGGCCGCCCTCTGCTGCGCCTCTCGCGTTGGGCGATCCGCCGCTTCGCTCCCGACCTCTACGGCGCCCACGTCCGGCGACTGCGCCCCGACTTGGTGATCGGCACTCGCGTGCTCACGCTGACGGCCGGTCGGGGCCCCGCCGCCGAGCCCTACTTGGACCGCTGGCTGATCATCTCGGCGGCAAAGCACAAGCTGCCCACGGCGGTCCTCGTGCCCAGCTGGGACAACTTGACCAGCAAGGGCTTCTTCCCGGCGCTGCCGGACCGCGTCGCGGTGTGGAACGAGACGATGCGTCGGGAAGCGATCGAGGTCCACGACCTGCCTCCGGAAGCCGTGCGGGCGACGGGCGCGCCCCAGCACGACGTCTACGCCGGCGCCCCGTACGCCGCTCGAAGCGAGTTCTGCGCCACCCTCGGCTTCGACCCCGACAAGCCGTATCTGGTGTACGCGACCCAGACCGAGGGGACGGTGCCCCACGAGCCTCGGCTGGCCCTGGAGATCGCCCGGGCGGCGCGGCGACACTTTGGAGACTCGCTGCAGGTTCTCGTCCGCGTGCACCAGATGGACCGGGCGGAGCGCTACCGCGAGCTGCGGAAGCTGCCCGGCGTGGCCGTCGACGCCGCCGGCTCGGGGCGTCTGGGCGAGTACCGGGACCGGGACTTCGACCGGGCGGCGAGCGAGCGCCTGGCGGACACCCTCTGCCACGCCGCCGTGGCCGCCAGCACCGCGTCGTCGATCTCGATCGACGCCGCCGCCGTGGGCACCCCCGTCGTGGGCGTCCGCTTCGACGTGGGCGGCGAACGCCCCTACGAGCGCTCGGTGCGCCGCTACTTCGACTTCACCCACCAAGCCAACTTGGTGCGCTCGGGCGGCTTGCGCCTCGTCTCCGACATCTCGCAGCTCATGGACGCGGTGGCGCACTACGTGAGGGACCCGTCCTCCGACGCGGACGCCCGCCGGAAGATGGTGGAGGAGCAGGCGTTCCGCCTGGACGGTCGCGCAGGCCGGCGGGTAGCGGACGCGATCCTGGAGGCGCTGGCCGACCTGGGCCCGTGCCCGCCGGCGGGACGCCACTAGGGCGGGCCGAAGCGGGGGACCCGAACCTTGCACGACCTGCTCGCGGCTCTCGCTGCGCCGGTTCGTTCCATGCCCCTGGAGCTGCTGCGCGTCTGGACCGCCGCGGTCGTGTTCGTCTACTTCCTCCAGGCGTACCGCCACGCAGGCGAGTTCACCGACCCGGAGGGGCTGATCGACCACCGCCTCTGCGCCAAGCTCCTTCCCGCCACCCGCTGGAGCCTCTTCCAGCCGTGGATGCCCCGACGGTTCTTCCGCGCCGTCTACCTGTGCGCCTGCGCCGCGGCGGTTCTCGTGGCGCTGGGGGTGCACCCGCGAGCCTTCGCGCTCGTTCTCTTCGCCGCCGCCGTCTCCACCTACCGCTGGAACGCCTTGGTCGCCTACCTGGACGACTGCATCGTCCACGTCTTCTGCCTCTGGCTCGTGCTGCTGCCCGTCGGCCACGCCCCGGCCGCGGGCTCCGACGCCGGCGCGCTTACAGCGACCGTTCCCGGCGCCGCGCCTCGCGCCTTCATGGCGAACATGGCGCTGGTCTACCTGGTGGCGGGCGCGTACAAGTTCACCAGCCCCATGTGGAGGAACGGCACGGCGACCCACGCCGCCCTCAAGACGCCCGTCTCGCGCGCTCCCGGCTTCTGGACGCTTCGCCACCGCTCCGTGCTGCGAGCAGCCAACTACGCCGCCCTGCTCCTGGAGCCGCTCTTCGGACTGGTGTTCGTGCTGCCGCCGGGCTCCCCGGCCAAGTGGTTCCTGGGCGCGTGCGCGGCGTTCTTTCACTTGGGCATCGTCGCAACGCTCAAGATCCCCTACGCCAACCTTCTCATGCTCGGCGGCCTCGTCACCGCCTTCGGACCGGAGATCGCCCACGCGGCCTCACCCCAGGTCGTACGGGAGACCGCCCACGCGGCCTCACCCCAAGTCGGGCCAGAGACCGCCCGCCCCGCCTCGCCCAGCTTCGGACCGGAAGCAGGCCCGGCGACGACCGGCCCGGCCGGCCCGCTCGATCCCCTGGACCCTTCCGCAATCGCCGCCCTCCTCCTGGTGAGCGCGCTGGCGGCGATGTTCGCCTGGGAGGCCGCGGGCAAGCGGCATCCCATATCCCGGCCCTACTCGGCCCCCGGCCGGCCCTTCGCCTCGGCCCGCAGCCGACGAGACCGCTTGCTGGCAGGCTGGGCAAACCCCCTCCGCTTCGTCCTGTGGTTGGCGGGAGTCTTTCAGAGCTACCGCCTCTTCGACTGGGTCGACTCCCGCAACTACCACGTTCGCTACGAACTCCGGCGCCCGGCGCGCGGCTCGACGCAGGGCCAAGCCCTCGACGCCGGCTTGCTGTTCCCCGACGCGATGCGCCACCTGCTGCTCCAGTCCTACCTGCTGGGCAACGTTTGGCTGCAGATGAGCCCCGAGGCGTTGGCGGCCGTGAGGAGAGCGATCTTGTCCCGCTACGCCGCCCGCTACGCCCGCTTCCACCCGAACGCGGGCACGCTTGAGGCGTGGGCGATCGTTCAGCGGGTCACGTCGGACAACCTCGACCTGGCCCGAGGCGAGCGGCGCTTCCTGATGCGCTTCAGCTGCCGCCACGGCGTCGCGGCGATCGACGACCTGGGCACGGCGGCAGGCGACCCCGCATCGCTCCGCGGCCGCGACGGTCCCGAAGCCCCCGACGGCGATCCTGCGCGCTCCGGCGCTGACCGAACGCTCCCCGCCCCCACCGCGACCTGAGGCGCGCCGAAACGAGATGTGCGGCATCGTGGCGGTGCGCTCCTGGGGCGACCCGGTTGCCAAAGGCGCGCTGGTTCGCGCCACCGACTCGCTGCGGCACCGGGGTCCCGACGGCCGGCGCACCTGGGTCTCGCCCTCCGGCCGCGCGGGCCTCGGCCACGCCCGCCTGGCGATCAACGACCCCGAGGGCGCGCAACCCATCGCCAGCGAAGACGGACGCTTGCTCATCGCCGCCAACGGCGAGTTCTACGACTTCAGGCGCGAGCGCAGGCGCCTTCGGTCCGCCGGGCACCGCTTCCGCACCCGCTCCGACACGGAAGTCGCCCTGCACCTGTACGAAGACGCCGGAAGCGAGTGCCTGCACCACCTTCGCGGCCAGTTCGCCTTCGCCGTCTGGAACGAACGCTCCGGCGTCCTCTTCGCCGCCCGGGACCGCTTCGGCCTCAAGCCGCTCTTCTACAGCGAGCACCGGGGCGCGATCTACTTGGCGTCGGAAGCAAAGGCCCTCTTCGCGGCGGGCGTTCCGGCAGCGTGGGACCTGCACGCGGCCTACCAAGCGCTTCACGCGTGCCCCGACGAGCGGCGCTCCCTCTTTGCCGGAGTGGCCCAGCTTCCGCCGGGACACTTTCTGACGGCATCGGACGCGGGCATCCGGATCGAGCGCTGGTGGGACCTGCCCCCTTCGCCCCGGCCCCCGCCCCGCACCCGGCCGCGCGCCGGACCGCGGCCCGCCGGCGACCGGTCTTGGACGCCGCGCCCGTCCACCCGCGGCCACGACGCCTCCGAGCAGGAACTCCGTCGGCAGGAAGCCGGCGACGCGGCCGTGCTCGCCGAGAAGGCCGACGAAGTGCGCCGCCTCTTCCTGGAATCCGTTCGCCTCCGCCTGGACGCCGACGTTCCCTTGGGGTGCCTCCTCAGCGGCGGCCTGGACTCGTCGGCGGTCCTGGGCGCTGCCGCTTCGCACGCGAGCGAGCCTCCGACCGCGTTCACCGTCGGCTTCGAGCGACGCAGCTACGACGAGAGCGACGCGGCGCGACGGACGGCAAGGGTCGTGGGAGCAAGACACGTCGTGGCGACTCTCCGGGACCGGGAGTTGGCCGACCACTTCGCGGACGCGGTCTGGCACGCCGAGACGATCCAGTACAACGCCCACGGCGTGGCGCGGTTCCTGCTGGGCCGGGCCGTGCGCGACGCCGGCTTCCGAGCCGTTCTGGCCGGAGAGGGCGCCGACGAAGCCTTCTTCGGCTACGAGTTCCTGAGGGCCGCGGCGGGCACGAGCGCGGGGACGGGTCGAGGCACCGCGGCCGAGTCCCGTCTCGCGGCCCGGGCCGTCAGGGCGCTCCGCCTGCTGCCCCGCCTCCTCCGCTCCCCGTCCCGCCGGCACCCCGCGCTTGCCGCCGTCTCCCCGTGGGTCGCCCGCCTCGCCGTGCTCCTCGACGCGCCCCCTGCTCTCTTCGACAGGCTGACGCGGGGCCTCGGCCACCTTCGGTCGATCTCCGCCCCCGCCTTCCTGCGGCGCTTCCGCGGCTACGACCCGTACCGCGCCTTCTACCGCCGCTGCAACGCCGCCGCCGGCCTGCGGAAGCGCGAGCCGGCGCGCCAGCTTCTCTACCTCTGGCTCCACTCGCTCTTCGTCAACTACCACCTCGCCGCCGACCGCCTCGACATGGCGCACGGCGTCGAGGTTCGCCTTCCGTTTCTGGACCACCACCTCTTCGAGCACGTCAACGCGCTCCCCCTTCCGCTCCTGGCCGCCACCCGCCCCGAGAAGCTGCTCCTGCGAACCGCGGCCCGCCCCTTCGTCCCCGAAGCGGTCCACGCGCGAGCCAAGCGCCCCTTCTGGGCGCCCCCGTCGGCCAGCATCTGCGCCAACCCCCTCCACGACCTGGTCCAGGACCTCATTCGGGGGCACGCGACGCACTCGCTTCCGTTCTTCGACCACGCGGCGGCGCTGCGCTTCCTGGACGGCCTTCCCGCCCTTCCCGAAGCCGACCGCCCCGCAGCCGACTCCCTCCTCCTCATGCTCGCCTCCGCGGCGGTCCTTCAGGAACGCTACCGGCCGTAGTCCCCTCCGCTACCTTCCACCATGCCCAGCGCCCCCTCGCCCCGCTGACCGCCGGATGGAGAGCTTCGTCGGCGCAGCGTTGATCTTCGGAGCGCTGGCGGCGGCGGCGCGGATCGCTGCTGCCGCCCGCGATCCGATCCACCCGCTGGCCGTATTCACGGTCTCATGGATCGGGGTCTTCGGCTTTGCGCACCTGCGGCTGTCCGAGACGTACGACGAGCCCTACTACGCCGACCCCTTCGGGCTCCAGACGTACGTCGTCGTGTTCTTGGCCCTGGCGTCCTTCGCCGGCGGCTTCGTCCTGGCGGCGAAACGCCTCGCGCCGCCGGAACGCGCCACGACCCGCAGGCGGCTGCACGAGCTGGCCGAGCTGCCGACCCTGGCGTGGGCGGCGCTGGCAGTGTACGCAGTGGCGACGCTGGCCACGTGGTGGCTCGTGCGCGTCGCCGGCGAAGTGCCCCTCTTCTCGCCCTCCGTCAACACGCTCCGGCAGACCTTCCAGCTCCCCTACGTGGGATACTTGTACAACCTGCACATCCTTGCGGCCACCCTTTGCTTGATGCTGGCGCTGAAGTCGAAGCCGCCTGCACGGCGGGCCTTGTGGTTGACGCTCGCCGGCTCTTCCGTCGTGATGCTGATGTTCGGAGGCGTGCGGGTCACCGCCTTGGCCGCCCTTGCCTGGGGAGGCGTGTACGTCGCCTACGCGCTTTCGCGCCGACGCCGGCGCACCGCCGCGCTGGTGGCCGTTCTGGGGCTCGCGATCTTCGTGGCCGTCGAGGCCGCTCGGCGTCGAGAGTTCCGGGAAGCGCCGGAGCTGCAGAACCCCAGGGTCGACACGGGCGTCCTGGCCACCGCCTGGGCGCACACGGGCGCCAGCTTCAAGAACCTTCAGCTGACCCTGGACCGGCACACGCCCCTCACGATGGGGCTGAACAGCTTCGACCTGCTCCGAACGCTCATTCCGGAAGCCCGGAACGTGGGCGACGAGCTCAGCTACCTCTACGGAACCCACAACACGCCCACGTTCCTGGGGTTCCTCTACTTCGACTTCGGCTTTGCCGGCGTGCTCTTCATGCCCGGCATCTACGGCGCCCTCGCCGCGTTCGCCTACAATCGGTTCCTAAGGCACGGCAACCTCTTCTGGCTCGTCGTGCACATCGACTTCTTCCTGGCCGTCCTGCTTTCGTTCCGCACGCACCGCTTCCTGGGCAACAACTTGATCTTCTTCGCGGGGACCGCCTGGGCCGTCCAGCTTCTCCTCGACAGCCGCCGGTCGCCTACCCGAGGAACCGCTCCGCCCACGCCTCGAACGCCAGCAGCTGCCACAGCTGGTACGACAGATCCTCCCTTCCTTCCTCGTGGCGCCTGAGCAGCCGCTGGACCGCTTCCGGATCGAAGAAGCCTCTGCGCCGAACCCGTTCGGGCGAAAGCAGGTCCCCCAGCATTTCCGCCAGCTCGCCGCGCAGCCACACGTCCACCGGCGCGCCGAAGCCGGCCTTCGGCTGGCGAAGCACCTCCCGTCCCACGGCGTCGCCCATCGCCTTGCGCAGGACGTACTTCGTCGTGCTTCCGGCCAGCTTCAGCCGGGGCGCCACGGTGGTCGCCACCCACTCCACGAGCTCCTTGTCCAGAAACGGCACGCGCACCTCCACCGACGCCGCCATGCTCGTCCGGTCGCTGTACAGCAAGTTGAGGCTGGGCATGAACGTGGCCATGTCCACGTAGAGCATCTGGTCCAGGAAGTCCGCGCCGGCGGTTCGGTCGAAGGCTCGCAGGTGCGCTTCCCGGAGGTCGCCGGCGCACGCCTCGTCCCGCAGGTCGTCCGTCAGGAGCGCCGACACCTCTCCGCCGCTCATGCGCATTCCGTCCGCAACGAACCTGTCCACGGGGGGGAGCGACCCGCTGCGCGCCATCTTCTTGGCCAGCCGCGCGACCGCCGCCAGGCGGGTGCCCGTCGCCAGGGGCGCCGCAGCGACGAGCGGCTCCACCACCCGGGACCGCAGGAGCCTCGGCAGCCGCTGGTACTTCACCGCCAAGTCGTGGGCCCTGTACTTCCGGTACCCGGCAAAGACCTCGTCGCCGCCCATGCCCGACAGCAGCACCTTCACGTCCTCCGCCGCGGCCTTGCTCACCATGTAGGCGGCGAAGACCGCCGGGTCGGCCGCCGGCTCGTCCAAGTGCCAAGCCAAGCGCGGCAGCAGCCCCGCCACGTCCGCTTCCAGCGCCAGCGGCCGGTGCGCGCACCCCAGCCGCTTCGCCGTGCGCTCCGCCACGCCGGGGTCGTCGAACCGGTATGCGCTCCGCGCCCCCTTGGACGGGACCGCGACCGTGAACGTCCGCACCGGCGCCGACGCGCCGGCCGCCATCGCCGCCACCACGCTGCTGGAGTCCACTCCGGCGCTGAGGAACGCGCCCACGGGCACGTCGGCAAGCATCTGGCCCTTCACCGCGGCCGCAAAGCGCGCCCGGAGCTCCTCGGCGACTTCGCGCGGACGGCCCGACGGGGGCGTCGAGGCCGGCGGAAAGCGCAGGTCCCACCAGCGGACGCAGGTCGGGCTGCCTCCCTTGTAGAGGCAGTAGTGGGCGGCGGGAAGCCTCTCGATCCCCCGAAAGATCGACTCCGGCTCCGGCACCCAGAGGAACGCCAAGTACCGCGCCAGCGCCTTCGGGCTCACGGCGGCGGAAAGCTCGGACAGCTCCAGAAGCGCCTTCGCTTCCGACGCGAACGCCACTCCCCCCGGCAGCCGCGCCAAGTAGAGCGGCTTGATGCCGAAGTGGTCCCTGGCCAGGAAGAGCGTGTGCTCCCGGCTGTCCCAGACGGCGAAGGCGAACATCCCGTTGAAGCGACGCAGGCACCCGGGACCCCACTCCCGGTAGGCGGCCAGCACGACTTCGGTGTCGCCCCGCGAGCGGAAGCGGTGGCCCTTGGCGACGAGATCCCGCCGCAGCGCCGGAAAGTTGTACACTTCCCCGTTGTAGGCGATCGTGAACCGTCCGTCGTCGGTGGACATGGGCATCTCCGCGTCCTTGCCCAGGTCCTGGATCGCCAAGCGGGCGCTCGCCAGCCCGGTCCACCCGAGGGGTCCCCGGAAGGTGCGGGCGCCTTCGCCGTCGGGGCCGCGGTGGCGCAGCACGGCGATCATCCGATCGAGTCCGGCGGCCGTCGGCCTCCCTGCAAAGCCGGCTATCCCGCACACGGTCCGTCTCCGGTCGTCGCGTCCGACTGGTCCGTGCCCGGTTGAGCCCGCTGCTGCTCGCCGGTAGCTTCCACGACGTGCCAACCAAGCCTTCGCTGCTGGTGGTCGCCGCCGGCACAAGAGATGCGGCCAGCACCCGGCACCGCCTGTGGAACTACCGCGACGCTCTGGAGCGGGACTTCGCGCCCCTGCGCTGGGTCGAGTACGGAGGGCCGGAGGGATGGTCGCCGGCCGCCGTCCGCAAGCGCGTCGCGTGCGTGGCAGCGGCGTGGCAGGGCGCATCGTCGTCGGACGTCGTGCTGATTCAGAAGCTTCTCTTCCCCGGCGCCGTGGTCCACGCGTGGAAATCGATGGGGACGCGCATCGTCTACGACCTGGACGACGCCCTCTACGCGTCCGCGCCCCGCGGCGAAGCTCCCTCGACGGTCGCCGCCCGTCGCCGCCGGCTGGACGACACGCTGGGAGCGGCCGACCAAGTGATCGTCGGCTCCGAGCCGCTGCGGCGGTACGCTTCCCAGCGCAACTCCAACGTCGCCGTGCTCTACCCCAGCTTGGACCCTCGCCGGTTCACGGACTTTCCCCGCCCCGCGCGCGCCGCCTCCGGAGGGTTTCGCGTCGGGTGGATCGGCCACGACCGCAACCTGCACTACCTGGCCCCCCTGGCCGGCGCCCTGGCGTCGGTGGCCGAAGAGGTGCCGGGCTTCGAGCTCGTCGTGTGCAGCGGCAAGGCGCCCAGCCTCGGCCCTCTGCCTCCCGACCGGGTCGTCTTCGTCCCCTGGTCGGAGGAGAACGAGCTGCGGGCGCTGGCCTCGATCGACGCCGCCGTGTCGCCGATGGGACGGGACGCATGGAGCCAGGGCCGCGGAGGCCGGGTCTCGGTGCTCAACAGCATGGCGGCGGCCCTGCCCGTGGTGCTGGAGAAGGGCGGAGGAGCAGAGGACTTGGTCCGGGACGGCGAGAGCGCCCTCTTCGCCGATTCGCCTTCCGCCTTTCGCGCCCACTTGCTCGCCCTCGCCAAGGACCCCGCCTACGGGAGGAAGGTCGGCGCCGCCGCTCGGGCCGTGGTGGAGGAGCGGGTCTGGAGCCACGTCCAGTACCCTCGCCTGCGGGCGGCCGTCGCCGGGAAGTGACCCCGGGCGCCCAGGACGCCGGCCGCGCAGCGCTGGCGCTCGCCGGAGCGCCGGCCCGGCGGCGGGAGCGTCGTCAGGCGTCCGCCGCCGTCTTGTAGTATCGCCGGTAGTATCCGTAGTCGCCGTCGCCGTAGTACCGCCCACGCCTGCTGGAATCCACGTCGTTGAGCACGACCCCGGCCAGGGGGGCGCCCACGGCCTCCAGCTGTCCACGGGCGAAGGCCAGGGCGCCCTGCAGGGTGATCCCCGCCCGGGCCACGAGGATGACGCCGTCGGCGAGGGTGCCCAGGATCGCCGCGTCGGTCACCAGGTTGAGGGGCGGGGAGTCGAAGAGGACGATCTTGTACTGGCCCCGCAGCGCTTCCACAAGCGACGCCATGTGCCCCGAGCCCAGCAGCTCCGAAGGGTTGGGGGGCAGCGTGCCCGTGGGCAGGTAGTGGAGGGTCTTGCCCTCCGGCACTTCCGCTTCCCGAACGGCCTCGGCCAGCTCCACGTCGCCCTTGAGCACGTTGGTGAGCCCCGGCTCCGCGCTCCCGCCGAACATCCGGTGGATCACCCCCCGTCGAAGGTCGGCGTCCACCAGGAGCGCTTCGGCGCCCTGCTGCGCCAGCGTCGCGGCCAAGTTGCCCGTGCACGTGGACTTGCCCTCGGACGGCCCTGGACTGGTCACCAGCACCGTCTGCAGCGGGCTGTCCACGTTCAGGAAGGTGATGTTGGTCCGAAACGCCCGGTAGGCCTCCGAGACCAGCGAACCCCGGAGCGCCGCGTTCCCGGCCACCAGCGGTCGCTCCCCGGCGACGGCCTTCCGCCCGTTGGACTTGATCCCCGCAATCCGCGGGATCATCGCCAGCACCGGCGCGCCGGCCAGCCGGCCCAGCTCCTGCCGCGAGCGGATCCGCTCGTCCATGTGGTCCCGGGCGGCCGCCAATCCCGTCCCCGCCACGAAGCCGAAGAAGAGCGCCAGCGCCAGTCCGCGCACCTTTCGGGGACGGATCGGACGGGTCGGCTCGATCGCCGGGTCCACGACCCGCACGTCGCCCGAGCGCACCGCCTGGGCGACCCTGGCCTGCTGGAGGCGGGACTGAAGGGTGGCGTATATCTCCGACAGGGTCTCCACCTGCCGCTCCAGGCGGCCCAGCTGCACGGTGTTGACGGGTATCCGCTCCAGCTGCAGGCCGAACTGGGCGAGCTGGTCGTCCGCCGACTCGACTTGAGCCCGCAAGTTCTCCCCGTAGTTCACCGCGAGCTGGTAGAGCTCGCCTTCCAGCTGAGCGATCTGCGCGTCCATCGCCACCACTTCGGGGTGGGCCGGCGTGCGCAGCTCCAGCTGGGCGGTGCGGTCGGTCTCGATCCGATTGAGTTCCGACAGCAACCCGGTGACGGCTTGGTTCTCGAGGAACGTGGCAAAGGCCGCCAGCCCCCGGTAGGGCGACCTCTCCTCGGCTCCCCGGCGGGTCGCGGCCCCTTGCTCCTCGATGGCGCCCAGCACTGCGGTCAGCGACGCCAGCTCGCCCTCGAGCCTGCGCTTCTCGGCCTGCGCGTCGGCGCGCAACCGCACTTGCGCCGCCCCTTCCGCCGCCAAGTCCACGACCTGCTCGCCCTGCTGAAACTTGAGCCGAGCCTCTTCCGCCCGGAGCAAGCTGTCGCCGTGCTCCCGTATCTGCCGTTCGAGGAAGGCCACGGTGGAGTCGGCCTCCAGTCGCTTGGCCTGGTTGCGCCTCTCCAGGTAGAGCGAAGCGACCAGGTTCGGAACCCTTGCCACCAGCGCCCGGTCCGTCCCCCGGTACGACACGGACATCACCGCCGCCTCGCGGATGGGTCGCGCGACGGCCAGCTCCTCCACCAAGGATTCGACGGCTTCCCGCGCCCCCAGCGTCCTGATCCTGAACTCCTTCGGCAGCTCCCCGTCCGCCAGGACGATGCGGGCGCCGTTGAAGACCATCGCCTCTCCCTGGGCGATCCGGCCGACCTCGCGCCCCTCGGAGTCGACGATCACATAGGGCGCCCCGGCCTCCTCGCCGTCGCGGCGAAAGTCGTAGCGCTCGGCGACCGTGGCCCGTCCGGCGCTGACCTGCGAGAACACGTCGTCCCGCCCCGAGTCGGACGGCTTCTCGAAGACGATCTGCAGGGCCAGGGAGTCGACGGCGGCTTCGGCCAAGCTGCGGGCGCCCAGCAGCGCCATCTCCGTGTCCACATCGCCGGCTCGAAGCATCTCGGCGATGAACGCGAACTCCTGGGTGATCGGTCGGCTGGCGTCGACGTGGATCGTGGCCGCGGCCTCGTACACGGGGCGCACCGTCCACACGTAGTAGGCCGTCGCGCCGCCGGAGAGCGCCGTGCACGCCAGGATGATCCGCATGTTCCGGCGGAGGAGGTTCACCAAGTCCCTGAACGGCGAATCCTTTGGAGGCGCTTCCGACCGGGGCACTCTGCCGTTTCGTTCCATCGCGCCGTCAGTTCGCGTTCGCAATGAGGATTCCGACGATCACGTTGCTGATGATCGACACGATCCCCACCATCGACGGGAAGTTGCGCGACAGCCAGCCGCGCTGCCCCACGGAGACCCGGTCGCCGGAACGGATGCCGGCTTGGCCCACCACGGTGGCGCCGTTCAGGTCGAGCTCGAAGCGCTGGCCGTCCCTGAAGAGGCCGATCTTGTTGGCGTCCGCGTCCATGTTGAGTCCGCCCGCCTGGGCGATGAGGTCGGCGATGCTCACGGTGGCGTCGACCGTGTACAGTCCCGGCACCCTCACTTCTCCGGAAACGGTGATCCGCCGCAGGAGCTTCACGTTGATCGACGGATTGTTCAGGAACTCCGCGTACGCCGCCGCCAAGTCGTCCCGGAGGTCCTGCGCCGATATGCCCAGCACCTGCTTGGCGCCGATCAAGGGCAGCACGACCCTGCCCGACTCGTCCACCGTGAACTGGCCCGAAAGCGTCTCCTCGCGCCAGATCTGGACGTCGATCACGTCTCCCGGCAGAAGCGACCCGGCCGAACCGACGGCCCGAGCATCTTCCGAGTCCTGGAGTTCGTTCACTTGGGCGACGGCGCCGCCCGGCGCCTCGAGGGCTGCAAGAGCAAGCGCGGCAACGGCAAGTCGCGTCTTCACGAGGTCCTTTGGCGGGCGTCCCGGCGGCGAGGCGACGAAGGTCGCGACGGGCTCCGAGGCTGAGACGGGCTCCGAGGCCGAACAGGGAGGCCGGAGGCAACAGTGAGTATAGTACTTTCATGGCGTTCGGCGAAGTTGCGGGAAGCCGTCCGCCCGCCCACGACGAAGCTTCAAGAGCGCGCATGAGGGTTCTCGTCAATTTCCTGCCCCTTCCGCCTTCCGCCGCCGGGGGCCTCCAGAACGCCGCCAACTTCTGGCGGGCCGTCGGGGCCTGGGGCGGACGCGACGAATGGCTTTGCGTGGCCCGCCCCGACCTGGGAATCGAGAAGCTTGCGACCCGACCTTGGCAAGACGCGAAGACCGCAAGCCCAGGCGGACTGGCCGACCGCTTGGCCTTGGAGAACCGCTGGCTGCCGGCCTTGGCCCGGAAGTGGCGCGCCGACGTCCTCTTCACCCCGGCCGGCGCCGGTCCCCTCGTCAGCCCAGCCCCCACCGTCGTCGGCTGGAACGACTCCACCGCGGCGTACCCGAACTCCCGGCTGGGCAAGCGCCTCTCGCGGCCTCGGCGGCTCCACGACCGGGCACGGCGCCTCTACTCCGCCTCGGTCGTCAAGCGAGCACGCCGAGTCTGCGTTCAGACCAGGGTCATGGCCGACCGGCTGTCGGCGCGCTGGAGGATTCCTCCCGCGCGCTTCCTGGTGGTGCCCAACGGCCCCTCCGCATTCCTCTCCGACGAAGCGCCCGCCCCCGAGAACGGGCGGGCCCGGCGGCCGTGGAAGGTCTTGGTCATCGGCGTGCCCAAGCCCCCGAAGAACTTCGCCGTCGTCCCGGAGACCGGAACGCGCCTCCGGGAGCTGGACGTGGGCCCGGGCCGCTTCGTCATGACGATCGGCTCCGACCACGAGCCTTGGCTGGGCTCGTTCCGCGAAGCCCTGGGCCGCTGGGGCGAAGCCTTCCCCATCGACCGGGTGGGCCGCGTGCCCCACTCGGAGCTCGGCCGGCTCTACCGGGACGCCGACGCCGTCTTCCTGCCGTCGCTGCTGGAGTCCTTCTCCGCTTCCTACGTCGAGGCCATGCACTTCGGGGTGCCTCTCGTGACCAGCGGCTACGACTTTGCAAGGGAGATCTGCGGTCCCGCCGCCCACTACGTGGACCCCGCCGACCCGGCGGACTGCGCTCGAGGGCTGGCTCGGGTCCTCACCGACCCGGCCCGGCGCCGAGCCCTGCGCGAGGCGGGCTTCCGCCGCCTCCAAGACTTCCCCACGTGGGAAGAGCGCTTTCGGCTCTATCGGAAGGCGTGCGCCTCGGCCGTTCCGTCGGCGGACGGCCGCCGCCGTCCGTGAGCCGCCCTCCCGTCGTGCTGGTGGGCGCCGGCGACCTGGGCGTCGACGCCCTCTCGGTCCACGAAGCCCTTCTCGCGGCCCCTTCCGGCGCCGACGCCGCCTCGGCCCCGCGCCTGGCCGGCTTCGTGGACGACTCCCCCGCCCTTCGGGGCCGCTCCGTCCAGGGGTTCCCCGTCCTGGGCGCCGTCGCATGGCTGGAGGGCCGAACGCGCGAGTTCCAGGCGCTGGTGGCCGTGGGGGACCCGGCGGTCCGCGCCGCCCTGCGCCGGCGCCTCCAGGGCGTCGGCGCGACTTTCGCCACCTGGGTCCACCCGGGCGCGGTGCGCACGCGCAGCGTCTCGTTCGGCGGCGGGTGCCTGGTCATGGGCGCCACCTCCTTCACCGTGGACGTGGAGGTGGGCCGCAACGTCGTGGTGAATCCGGGCGCCACGATCGCCCACCACGCGCGCATCGGCGACGACTCGGTGATCTGCCCGGGCGTGCACATGGCCGGAAGGGTCGTCGTCGAGCCCCGCGCGTTCCTCGGAACGGGCGCCGCAGTGGCGCCCGGCTGCCGGGTCGGGGCCGACGCCGTGGTCGGGGCGGGAGCGGTCGTCCTGGACGACGTTCCTCCGGGGGCGCGCGTCGCCGGCGTCCCTGCCAAGGCCCTTTAGCAGACGCTATATTGCAGGCAACATGACCGGCTCCGATCCCCGTCTCCCGCCCTCCCCGCCTCTTCTTGCCGACCACCGGGTTCTCGTCACCGGCGGCGGCGGCTTCATCGGCTCGGCGCTGGCGGAGCGCCTGGTCCACGCGAACCACGTCACTCTCTACGACCAGTCCTTCCGCAGCAACGCCATCGCCCTGAGCCGGGCGTGGAACCATCCCTCGCTGCGCTTGGTGAAGGGTTCGGTCCTCGACGAGCGGCGCCTGGCCGAAGCGGCCCGGGACCACGACGTCGTCGTCCACTTGGCGGCGGTCGTCGGGGTCGACCAGGTCCGCGCCAGAGGACTCGACACGATCGAGACCAACTTCACCGGCACCCGCAACTTGCTTCGGGCACTGGACGGCCACGACGGCCTGCACCGCTTCGTCTACTTCTCGACCTCCGAGGTCATCGGAATCAACGCCTTTCGCGCCGGCGAGGAGTCCCCCGCCACGATCGGTCCCGTGGGCGAGGCGCGCTGGACCTACTCCATCGCCAAGCTGGCCGGCGAGCACTTGGTCTACTGCTACCACCGGGAACGGCAGCTGCCCACGGTCACGATCAGGCCCTTCAACGTCTTCGGACGCCTCCGGCTGGGCGACCACGCCATGCTCCGCTTCATCACCGCCGCCCAGCGGGGCGACCCCTTGAAGGTGAACGGCGACGGCACCCAGATCCGTTCCTGGTGCTACATCGACGACTTCGTGGACGCCCTCCTGCGCGCCCTTCAGCACCCGGCCGCCGTCGGCCAGACGTTCAACATCGGCAACCCCCGCAACACCCTCACCATCTACGACCTGGCCCAGCGCATCGTCTCCCTGCTGGGCTCCAGCTCCGAGATCGTCTTCCGCAACATCGACTTCTCGGACATCGACGTGCGCGTCCCCCGCATGACCAAGGCGCTGGATCTGCTGGGCTTCCAGCCCCGCGTCGAGCTTGCCGAAGCCATCCTGGCCACGGCCGAGTGGTACGCCGACCACCAGCCCGCCGACCAACCCTCCGCCGGCCACCAGCCCGCCGACCACCAGCCCAGACCCGACCGCCCGCCCCCTCGATCCCGACCCGCCGGCTGATGCTCGCAGCCCTCGGGTTCGCCGGAGTCGCGGCAGTCGCGGGCTATTTCCTCACTCACGCGGCCGCTCGGGCGCTGCCCCGCCTGGGCCTCCTCTCCAAGCCGGACCCGAACCACCCGGCCGCCGTGCCCTTGGGGGGCGGAGTCGTGCTCTGGGCCGTCGCCCTCCTGGCGTTCGTGGCGATCGGCGCCCTCGGCTACCCTCCGGCGCCGCTGGCCAACGTCTTCGCCGGCGCGACATGCCTCTTCGTCGCGGGTCTCTGGGACGACGCCCGCCCGCTGGCGCCCCGAACCAAGCTGCTGGCCCAGCTGGCGGCCGCGACCCTCGTGATCGTCTCGGGCGCGACCTTTCCGCTGGGACCCGGCCTGGAGTGGCTGGCGGTTCCGCTGACCCTCCTCTGGTTCGTCGGGCTGTGCAACGCCTTCAACCTGATCGACAACATGGACGGCATGCTCCCGGGAGTCGCCGCCGCCGCCGCCGTGTTCGTCGGATTCTTCGCCTTCGCGACGGACCGGACCGGGACCGGGCTCTTCGCCTGGGCCGTGGCCGGCGGCTGCCTGGGGTTCCTTCGCCACAACCTTCCCCCGGCCAGAATTCTCCTGGGAGACTCGGGCTCCATGTTCCTGGGCTTCCTCCTGGCGGGCTTGGCCATAGGGGACTCTTGGCGGGGAATGACCCATGTGGGACTGACGGTCCTGGCGCCCGCCATGCTGCTGGCGGTGCCGATCTTCAACGCCACCTTCGTCACGGTCACGCGGAAGCTTCGGGGCGTCCCGGTGAGCCGGGGGAAGGCGGACCACATCAACTACCGCCTTCTCGCCCACGGCCTCTCCCACGGTCGCGCGCTGGCGACCGTCTACGCCCTCTCCGTGGTCGCCGGCGCCTTGGGCCTCATGGCGATCGCCGTCGCTCCCCTCGCCTACGCCGCCGGCGCCGCCCTCTTCCTGGTCGTCCTCTTCTACGTCGGCGCCTTCCTCTACGACGGCCACGTCCAGGAGCGCTTCCGGGGGTTCGTGGTCAAGCCCTCCCGCCAGGGGTGGGAACACTCCCCCTGGTACCGGTGGGTGATGCTCTTCGGCGCGGTCTCCGGAGACGTGCTCCTCGTCTTCGCGGCGCTCTACCTGGCCTTCCACCTCCGCTTCGACGGACTGGTCCCCGCCGACCAGCTCCAGAACATGGCCGCGGTCCTCCCGTACCTCATCCTCTTCCGGGTGGGACTGGCTCTTCTGAAGGGCATCTACGACACGCGATGGCGGCTGGCGTCCACCCCCGACACCTTCCGCCTGGCCGGGACCGTGCTCCTCGGGTCCCTCCTCTTCGCGACCCTCGTGCTGGTCCTGCGCCTGCCTTCGTTTCCTCGCACCGTCGTCTTCATCGAAGGGATGCTCACGCTGCTCTTCGTCGCCGGCACTCGCTTGGGCGTGCGCCGACTGGGCGAAGTGACGGCCCGCGAGCGCGAAGCCAGAGAGGGCAAGCGCACGATCGTCGCCGGCTCCTCGGAGGGGCTGCTCTCCGCCTACCGGGAGATCAGGGCTCGCGACGGGGAGTACCACGTCGTCGGCTTCGTCGAGGCGGGCTCGGGGGTCGCGATGGGACGCGTGCAGGGCGTGCCCGTCCTTGGCCCGATCTCCAAGCTGGCGGCGCTGGCCCGGCTGGCGCGGGCCGAGCACATCGTCCTGGCGCACCCCAAGGGGTCCGGCGCCGAGGTGGACGCCCACCTGCGCGTGGCGCTCGCGGCGGGCCTCACCGCCGAGGTCGTGAAGCTGGAGATCGTCGCCGGCGCCACCTGGCTCGCGCGCCGGAACCGGGTCGCAGGCGGCAGAACCGCCTAGGGGACCGTCGCCCGCGCGATGCGCGCCACCCACGGCATGGGCGCCTTGGGGACGGGGACCGTCGTCGCCGCCGTCCTGGGCCTGGCGCTTCAGTCCCTGATCGGCTTCCTCTTCGGCGCCGGCGCCGAGACCGACGCCTACTTCATGAGCCTGTACGTCGTGGCCTTCCTGGCCAAGGCGTTCATGTTCGGTCCTCTCAAGTCGATTGTGCTCCCGGAGTACGCGGGGCTCGGAGTCCGCTCGGACGAAGGCGGGCTGCTGCTGGCGGCGGTTCGGCGCCGACTCGGCTGGGCTGCGCTGCTGGTCGCGGCCGCGGCGGCTGCGAGCGCCCCCTGGCTGGTGGACGCCTTCGCCCCCGGCTACCACGGCGAGCAGCGCGCGCTGACCGTCGCCCTCCTGCGCATCCGAGCGCCCGCGCTGGCGTTCCTGGCCCTGACCGTCACCGCCCTGGCGGCGCTGGAGGCGACGGGTCGCTTCGGCCGGGTGGCCCTGGGCCGCGCGGTCCTGCCCGCCGCCGGGACCCTCCTCCTCCTGGTCGTCCTGGGCGACCGCTTCGGCATCACGGGCCTCGGCTGGGCGGGAACGGCAGGCGCCGCGGCGGGCTGCTTCGCCCTGCTGGCCTGGTCCCGCCGGGAGTCCCCGCTTCTTTCGCGTCGCCCTCGCGCCGAGCCTTCGGCCCCTCACCGCGACGCCGCCCGGCGCGTCTGGAGGCGGTGGGCCGGCATGGGCTGGAGCAACGCCGCCACCATCGGCGGCGAGTGGGTGTATCGGATCGCCGCGTCCACCTTGGGCCCGGGGCTCTTCACCGCCGTGGTCTTCGGCCGCATGGTCCACGACCTCCTTCACGGCGCCCTCAACGACTCGGCGTCCACCGTGGCACTCGCCCGCTTCTCCCGCGACCGCGCCGCTCGCCGCAGCCCCGCCGCCGCCCTCGCTTCCTCGCTGCAAGGCATCTCCGCCGCCGCGCTTCCGGCGGCCGTCTTCGTGGCGATCATGTCGCCCTGGATCGCCGCCCTCCTCTTCGGTCGAGGCCAGCTGGCCCGCGACGGCATGCTCGGCCCCGTGGCCGCCAGCATGGCCCTCTTCATGGCGGGCGTGGTGGTGCAGGGCCGGAACCAGCTGGCGTTTCAAGCGGCTTTCGCGACGGGGCGCTCCGCTCTGGTGAACCGGGTGCAGGTGGTGGGCCACGCCTTCCGCGCCGTCGCGCTGCTCCCGGCGGCATGGCTCTGGTCGTTCGTCGGAGTGGTGGCCGCCCAGGTCGCGATGAATGTGGTGGTCGCGATCGCGTTCTGGCGTGCCGCGCCGGCGGAACTCGCACCCAACGGCCGTCGTGCCGCCGCCGTCGGGGGGCTGGGCCGCCCCGTGGCCGCCGTCGCCGCTCCGTCGCTCCTCCTCCTGCTGGCGGTCGCGGCGCTCCCCGACCCCTTCCACGCCGGCGAGCTCCTCCGCCTGGGCGTGGTGTCGGCCGCCGCCGTCGCGTGGTGCGTCGCGGTCCTGACGACCGGCGCCTTCCTCCGCGTCCCCCTTCACGCCGACTTGGCCCGCCGCCTGCGGAAGCGCTTGGCAAGCCGTCGCCAGTAGCGGCTCCTCTCGGGCGCCAGTACCGGCGGACGCCGGAGCAGAACCCCGGAGCCCTGTGGCCAACCGGTTGTCCCGGAATTGCCGGGGTCGCTGGCCGGACTGATGTCTTGTCTTGTATGCTTCTGTTCGACTCGCCGGAGCCTGGAGCCGATGGGCACCCCAAAGGCGACGCCGCAAGCAAGGAGGACGCGCGTGTCCAAGCGGTGGCAGCTCTTGTCGATCCTCGTCTTTCTGGTCGCTGGATCGGCGGTTGTCTACGCATGCACGCCGACCAATCCACCTCCCGTGGAGCGGAAGGCCGTCCCCCCGGAGGGGAGAGCGCCGACCCTGGAGGAACGGGAGCTGGCTCGTTCCCTGTTGCCCGAGATTCGGCGGCAGTGGGAGGAAAACCCTCCCATCAAGGGCGCAACCGCCGAAGACATGGACGCCTTCTTCGAGCTCATGCGGAGAATGACCCTCGAACCGTCCGGCAAGGTGTGGGTGGACCCGAAGGAGCTCTACAAACCCCGGCCTTAGGCCCGGGGCGACGCTGTCGGGGACGTCGCCCCCCATCCACAGGCGCACGATCAGAACAGCATCGGCAAAGGCTTGTTGAGGGTGCGCCACAAGCTGCAGTTGCATGCATCATACCTGGGAAGCCGCTTAGGCGGGTTGCCGAAGGCGACGGCGTCTTTGATCACGAGACGCGGGGCTCGACGCCGGCCGGCACCAGGACCTGATGGAAGAGGAGGCCTAAGGGCATGGACGAGGTGAAGGTCGCGGTGGCCGGGCTGGTCAAGGCCGCGCGCTTCATGGCGCGGTGCATGATGCTCAGGGACGCGACGGACGTCGACGGCGCCCGGCGCGCGCTCGAGGCGAGCGAGCGAGCGCTGCTCGACCTCTACGACGGGGACGTGGTGGACGAGGATGCGACGGCGGCGCTGGTCGAGGCGGCGGGCGTCCTCGAGAAGCGAGTGGTCGTTCGGGAGTACGGGCTGGCCTGGCCCGGCTTCGAGGACGTCGACGGCGCCCGGCGCACGCTTGAGGCGAGCGAGCGAGCGCTGCTCGACCTCTACGAGCAGGCGGCGGCCGGATGACGGTCGCCTATGGTCCGAGGTCCCACGCGGTCTTCGTGTCCGGCGAGCCGATCGGCGCCGCGGACGCCCCATAGCACGGCCGGCGCCCGTAGACGAAGACGCTTCGGCCCTCTCGTCCAGATCGTCGGTTTCCGATAGATTTCCGACAGCGGACCGTCATCCCACCGGACCCAGGAGCAGATGCCCGACGACAGCCGGAAAGTCCTCGTCACCGGCGGCGCCGGCTTCATCGGGAGCCATGTCGCCGAAGCGCACTTGAGCCGGGGCGACCAAGTCTGGATCGTGGACGACCTGTCGTCGGGACGGATCGAGAACGTCCCCGCCGACGCGACCTTTCTCCAGGCCGACATCGGAAGCCAGGAGGCGGCTCGCCTGATCCGCCGCGAACGCTTCGAGGTGATCAACCACCAAGCGGCCCAGATCGACGTGCGCATCTCGGTGGCGGACCCTGCGCGGGACGCCCGCGTCAACGTCCTCGGGCTCATCAACGTCCTGGAAGCGGCGTGCAGGGCCGGCACCAGGCGTGTCGTCTTCGCTTCCAGCGGGGGCGTGGTGTACGGCGAGCCGGAAGAGCTCCCCACGCCGGAAACGGCGCCGAAGAGCGCCATGTCGCCCTACGGAGTCACCAAGCTGGCCGGCGAGTGGTACCTCGACTACTACCGCCAGGTCCACGGGCTGGAGTACGCGGCCCTTCGCTACGGAAACGTCTACGGCCCCCGCCAGGATCCCCACGGAGAAGCCGGCGTGGTGGCGATCTTCTCGTTGGCGCTCCTGGCGGGTGAACCGCTCCTCGTCTACGGCGACGGCGAGCAGACTCGCGACTACGTCTTCGTCGGCGACGTGGCCCGGGCCAACCTGATCGCGGCCGAGACGCCCCTTTCCACCGCCCAGGGCATCGACTCCCGCGCGTTCAACGTGGGGACGGAGGCGGGCGCCAGCGTGAACGCCCTGGCCGACGCCCTGCACAGCATCGCAGGCGCGCCCGACCGCCGTCGCCCCCGGGACGCCCGCCCCGGCGAGATCAAGCGTTCGACGCTGGCCACGTCCAAGCTCCGGAGCCTGGGATGGTCGCCCACCATCGGCTTGGACGAAGGGCTCCACCGGACCTTCCGCCACCTCAAGGCGGCACAGGCCCCGTCGCCCCGGCCAACGGCGTCGGCGCCGCCATGACCTACCCTTCGGCGTTCGCCCTCGCCTTCGCCGCCTCCGCCAGCGCGCGCCTGGCCGTCCCGCAGGACGCGCCGGAGGGAATGCTGGACATGGTCGCCGACGCCAGCCTCCCCACCTTGGGGGTGCTGACCGTCCTGGGACTCTTCTCGATCGCGTCGCTTTGGGTGATCCTGGCCAAGGTGCGCCACTACCGCGCCGTCCGCCGCCACGGCGACCGCTTTCTCGACGAGATGGAGCGCGCGGCCAGCTTGGAGGACGCCCGGCAGGCGCTGGCGGTCCTCCCCGAGTCCCCGTACACCCGCCTCTTCCGCAGCGGCCTCGCCTTCGTGCACGAACTCCGCCCGGGCGCGCTCAGAGGCGCGCAGCAGGGAACCGAGGCGCGGCCCGGCCTCTCCCTCACCCAGCTCGAAGCCCTGCGCATGGTGATGGACAAGGTGGAGGCCGAGGAAGCCGACGACCTCTCCCACGGCCTGACTTGGCTGGCGGTGATCGGCTCCGTGTCACCCCTCCTGGGGCTGATGGGCACCGTGATCGGCGTGATGAACACCTTCCTGGGCATCCACCAAGCCGGTTCGGCCAACATTCGCGCCGTGGCGCCGGGCGTCGCCGAAGCGCTGATCACAACGGTGGCGGGCCTCGCCGTCGCCATACCGTCGGTGATCGCCTACAACCACTTCGCGTCGCGCCTCAACCTAGTCATGGGCGAGCTCCAGGGCTTCGCCAGCGAGTTCATCGGGACCCTGGCGAAGGAGCGGCTGGTATGACCGCCGGCAGGGCGAAGGCACGGGTCGCGTGAGCAGCCGGCGTCGCCGCGACCGCTCGTTCATGGCGGTTCGAGCCGAGATCAACGTGACCAGCCTCGTGGACGTGGCGTTCACCCTCCTGGTCATCTTCATCATCACGGCGCCGGTGTTGCAGGGCGGGGTGGACGTGGACCTGCCGGAGGGGAGCGTGGGCGTCGTGCCGGCGAGCGACGAGATGCTCATCGTCACGATCGACAGGGACGGAACCGTGTACCTGAACGAACAGCCGGTTCCCCGGGACGGTCTCCAGAGCGCCCTCGGCCAGCTGATCCGCTCGATGTCGGTGCAGATGGTGTACGTGAGGGGCGACACCGCGGCCCGCTACGGGCCCGTCTTCGACGTGATCAGCGGCGCCGCCGTGCAGGAGGGCGTCGGCGTCAGCCTGATCGGCAGGGAGGTTCCCCGGTGACTCTCGATCGGGGTTCCCTGGTCGCCTCCGTTTCCGTCCACGTGCTGGGGTTCGCCCTGATGCTGGCCGCCTCGATCTTCCGGGAAGACGACATCCTGTACGAGGTCGTCAGCGTCCAGATCTACTCCCCGCCCCCCGAGCCGGCGCCGCCCGCGGAGGAGCCCGCGCCGCCCGAGCCGGAAGACGAGCTGGTGGTGGAGACTCCGGACCCCGAACCGCCGGCGGAAGAACCGGAGCCCGAGCCCGAACCGCCCCCCGTGGAGCCCGAGCCGGAGCCTGTGGAACCCGAGCCGGAGCCCGAACCCGAGCCGGAGCCCGAGGAACCGGAAGTCGAGGACCCGCCTGCCGAGGAACCCCCTCCCGACGCTCCGCCGCCGCCCCCCGACGCGATCCCCTCCGAGGAAGCCGAGACACCGCCGGAGACCGAGGAGCGGGACGAAGCGGAAGAAGGCGGGCTGGACGTGAACGTCCGGCAAGAGGCGTTCAGCCGCGACTACCCGGAGTACTACGAGAACGTCGTGGTTCAGATGCGGCGGTGCTTCCGCCCCCCGAGCGAGACCCGCGAGGCCACGGTGAGCTTCTCGATCCGCCGCGACGGCACGACAGCCGAGATCGACATGGCCCGCTCCTCCGGCAGCTTCGTCTTCGACCTGGCCGCCCAAGAGGCGGCGGAGTGCGTCGGAAAGAGCGGACGCCTCGGCCCGCTGCCGGACGAGTATCCGCTCGAACGGCTCCCGATCCTGTTCAGGTTCAGCCCCAAGAGAAGGTGAGGCGTCGATGCGCGCCCGTTCACACGCGAATGTCCGGTGGTCCCTTGGCCTTCCGCTCCTCGGGGCGGTCCTGGCGCCCGCCGGCGCACTCTGGCCCTCGACCGGCGCAGAGGCGGCTCAGCAAACGGATCAAGTCATCCCCGGCGTCGAGCTGGGACTCGTCTACGAGACGACCTACGTCCCGCCGATCGCGGTGCTGCCCTTCCGCGCCGTCCAAGGCCGCGCGCGCCAAGCCGAGGCCGTCCACGGCATCGTGGCGGGAGACCTGCGCTTCAGCGACCGCTTCGAGGTGGTCGACTCCCTGCCGGCGCTCTCGGGCGAGGGCGTCGACTACGGTCTCTGGGACGGCCTGGGCGCCGACTGGGTGCTGACCGGCGTCCTCGAGCGGACGGGGACCGGCGGTTCCGTCCTGGAGATCGAGCTCCACGACATCGTCTTCGCCAGCCTGCGCGAGCGCGCCCGCTTTTCGCTTCCCCCCGCCGGCGACCCGGACTACCGCTTGGCGGTGCATCGGGCGTCGGACGCGGTGGTGAGTTGGGTCACGGGCGAGCTCGGGATCGCCGCGAGCCGGATCGTCTTCGCCATGCGGCCTTGGGGCGACCCGGAGGGCGGCAGCAAGGAGCTGTACTCCGTCGACTCCGACGGGGAGAACCTGCAGCGGCTGACGTGGGACGAGAGCATCGTCGTCTCGCCCACGTGGTCGCCGACGGGGGACCGGATCGCCTACACGTCGTACAAGTCGGGCATCCCCAGGATCTACGAACGGGAGACGGCGAGCGGCACGGACCGCCCGCTCGAAACGGGACAAGAGGGCCAGCAGATCACGCCCGCCTACCACCCCGACGGCCGCACCATCACCTTCGCCGTCCTGAACGGCCGGCGGAGCGATCTCCACAGCTACGACGTCCGCCGCGGCTGCTGCTTGTCCGAGCGCCTCAGCAGCGGCTACTACAAGAATCTGCAGCCCACGTACTCGCAGAGCGGGGACCGGATCGCCTTCACCTCGAACCGGCTGGGCACGCCCACCCCCCAGGTCTACGTCATGTCCGCCGAAGGGGGAGACGCCGAGCTGATCTCGCCCTACCGCTACGGCGAGCGGAGCTACTTCACCGACCCGGACTGGTCCCCCCTCTCGAGCAAGGTCGCCTTCGCGGGCCGGGTGGACACGGGGCGGACCCGCGTCGGCGGCGTCATGCGCTACCAGATCCTGGTCGCCGACCTGGACGCGGGCGCCAACCGCCTCGTCCAGCTGACCCGCGAAGGGAACAACGAAGACCCGAGCTGGGGTCCCAACGGACGCCACATCGTCTTCACGGGGGAGCGGCGCAGCGGCCACGGCGTCTTCGTCGTGGACACGGGGACCGGTCGGACCCGCACCTTGGTCGCCGGGGTCCGAGCCGAGGACGTGGACTGGTCGCCCCTGCTGTTGCAGCCTCGTTAGTCTTGCGACCGTTCCGCCGTTAGCCTATATACTATTGCGTCGCTCTTCCGCCTCGTGACCCTCATCGACTGGAGAAGGGATGTACAAGACCCGCCTGCTCCTCCTCGCCCCCGCCATGGCCCTTGCTGTGGCCTGCGCCGGCAACGAACCGGCACCCCCGCCCGCGCCCACCGGACCCACGGCCGAGGAGCTGGAACAACGTAGACTGGACTCCATCGCCCGGGCCGAGGCCGCGGCCGAGGCCGCCGAGCGAGCCGAGCGGGAGCGGATGGAACGAGAGGCCGCCCGTCTCGCGGAGGCCCGTCGCCAGACCCTCCTCGCAGTCGTCTACTTCGACTACGACGAGTCCGCGATCCGGTCGGAGGAACTCGACAAGCTGCGCGACAAGGCGGAGATCCTGCGAAGCAACCCGGACGTCGAGCTTCGCATGGAGGGCCACGCGGACGAGCGGGGAACGTCCGAGTACAACATCGCCCTGGGCAACGAGCGCGCCGAAGCGGTCATCCAGGCGTTGAGCGGCTTCGGCTTGGCCGCGGACCGCTTCTCGTCCGTGTCGTACGGGGAAGAGCGTCCGGCGGCCCAGGGCTCCACCGAGTCGGCGTGGGCTCGCAACCGGCGCGTGGAGTTCGTCCTCACCGCCGGCGGAGACGAGCTGCGCTAGAAGTGTCGGCGCCGCCGTCGCCCGCGCCGTCGTCGGAGGCTCGGTCGTCGGCCGGACGAAGGGAGGGGTCGGTGTCGTTCGCGGTAGGCCGTTCTTGCCGATGGGCCGCCGTCGCCGTCTTGGCGGCGGTCGCGTTGGGGTGCGCCACTTCGCAGGACGTGGCGGAGGTGCGCAACGAGGTGCGGGTCATGGCCGCCCGCCAGGACTCGGCCTTCCGAGCGTTGATGCGAATCGTGGCCGGGCACGACCAAGCCCTCCTGGATTCGCTTCGCAGCGTGTCGGAGGAGCTCTTCGACTTCAGGGGCGACGTCAACCAGCGCCTTCAGTCCGTTCAGGAACAGCAGCTTCGAGTGGGCGAGCTGGTGGGTCAGAGCCAACGCAGCCTCCAGGACTTGCAGGGCGAGGTGAACGCCCAGCGACTGGCGATGGAGCGGGAGCGGGCCGCCCGACTCGCCGCCGAGGCGAACTCGGCCCAGGAGGAAGGCGACCCCGACGCCCCCGACGACCCTTCGCCCGGAGAAGAAGCGACGCCCAGCGACCCGGACGCCCCCGACCCGGCCGAGGAACTCTACGCCGCCGCCGCGAGCACCTTGGACCGAGGCAACTTCGCCACGGCGCAGCGGGGCTTCGAGCAGTTCGTGACCGAGCACCCCAACCACGAGCTCGCGCCCTTGGCCCACCTCCATCTGGGAGAGTTGGCCAGCAACGAGGATCAGCTCCAGGAAGCCATCGACCACTACCTCAAGGTCCTGGAGCTCTTCCCGGCGGCAGACGCGGTGCCCGACGCCCTGTACCGCATCGGCGTGCTGCACCTCGAACTCGAGAACTGCGACGAGGCGACCCAGTACCTGAGCCGCGTCGTCAACTCCTATGGAGAGCATCGGCTGGCCTCCCGGGCCGAAGAACGGCTGGGGGAATGCCCGTGAAGGCCCGCGCGCACTGACGCCACCGGCAAGGCCGGACTAGGATTCCGCGGAACTGGATCATGCAGTGCCCCCGTTGCCGGTCGATCTCGAATCGGGTGGTGGACTCGCGCGCGGCCCGGGAGGGCAGGGCCATTCGGCGACGGCGCGAGTGCGTGGAGTGCGGGCGCCGGTTCACCACGTACGAGTCGTTGGAGGAGCGGCCGCTTCAGGTGCTCAAGCGGGACCGCAGCGCCGAGGAGTTTCAGAGAGAGAAGGTGCGGGCGGGGATCGCCACGGCGTGCGCCAAGCGGCCCGTGTCGTCGAGCCAGATGGAGGCCCTGGTGGACAGGGTCGAGGACGCGGTGTCGGAGTCGGCCGGAGTCGAGGTCCCCTCGTCTGAGATCGGCAAGCTCGTGATGGAGGGGCTGAAGCCGCTGGACCGGGTCGCCTACATTCGGTACGCCTCCGTGTATCGGAAGTTCGAGGACATCGAAGAGTTCCAGGAGATGGTGGACGAACTCAACGTGAGAGAGCGACGCGACCTCCACGCCCGCTTCCAGGCCGAGCTCCCGCTGGCCGGGACCGCCGGGCCGGGACCTAGCCGATGAGCCCGCTCAAGGGAGTGCTCGAGCACGGCCTCTTCGGCCGGAAGGGGAACAACCCCAAAGCGGAGATGCCCTTTCTGGAGCACCTGGAAGAGCTGCGATGGAGGCTGCTCTGGAGCCTGCTGGCCGTAATCGCCGGCACCGCCCTCGGAATGGCGCTCGTCCACTACTTCGACGTCTTCACGCTCCTGATCGCGCCGTACCGGGAGATCTTCGGCGAAGACAGCGGGCTGATCTACCTGAAGCCCGCGGACTCGTTCTTCATCTTCCTGCAGCTGTCGCTGGCGATCGGCCTGGTCCTGGCGGCGCCGATCGTCGTCTACCACACGTGGTCGTTCCTCGCGCCCGCCCTCGACCAGCGGGAGAAGCGGGCCATCGTCCCGGCGCTCTACCTGGGCCTGCTTCTCTTCCTGGCGGGCGTGGCGATGGCCTACTTCGTCGCCCTGGACGTGTCGCTGCGCTTCCTCAGCAACATCCTGTCGGACATTCTGGAGCCCACGTACACGGCAACCGCCTACTTCGGCTTCGTCGTCAGATTGCTGTTGGCGTTCGGGGTCGTCTTCGAGCTGCCGGTGGTGGTGATGATCCTCAGCGCCTTGGGGCTCGTCACTCCGGCGTTCCTCCGGTCCCAGCGCCGCTGGGCGGTCGTCCTGATCACGGTCGTGGCAGCCTTGCTCTCGCCCGGCGACATCATATGGCTGACCGTCTTGATGATGTTCCCAATGTTCCTTCTCTACGAGTTTAGCATCCTTCTCTCGGAGTTGATGTGGCGAAAGCGGGACGCGCACCGAGGAGACGCCGGGCCGGCGGAAGAAGACCCGCCCCCGCGCCCGACGCCGCCGGAAGACGCGGTTGCCGAGACCGCCGACCCGGCCGCGGAGACGGCCGACCCGCCCGAGGACGATCCCTACACCCACGGAGACCCGGCCCGGGAGCAGGACTCGCGTGACCCCTCCGGCGAGTAGGAGAGCCGGCAGCCCTGCCGAGCGCCGACGGGGGACGACGGCTCCTCGGGTTCGGCGCGGGCTCGGCCCCTTGCAGCGCCTCGACCCGTTCCGGCGACCCAGCCCCCGGCGGCCCGCCCTCCCGGCGCGGCGGGAACGGCCAGACCATGGACATCCCCCGTTTCGGCGGCCCAGCTCCCGGCCCCCCGCCCCCGAGGCGTGGCGGGAACGGCCAGACCGTGGACATCACCCGTTCCGGCGGCCCAGCCTCCGGCCCCCCGCCCTCCCGGCGTCGATCTTCGGCGCCGGCGCCGTCGCCGCGCTTGCGCTCGCGCCGTTCTCGGCGTCCGTCCCGGTCGGCGGCCCGGCCAGCTTCTTCGGCGCCGCCTCCCTGGCCGCCCAGGAGGCCGAGCTGAGCGACTCGCTGCAGGACGCGCTCAGAATGCGCCTGGAGCGCGTCGCCCGTCGTCTCGGCGACTCGACGGGCCTCCTCCCCGACTCGCTCGACGCCGGCTCGGGGCTCGACGGCTCGGCCTCGGACTCCGTCCTGCAGGCGCTTCTCTCCCTCCCCGGATACGACGTGGTCCAGTACCGCGGCCACTCCGCCAACTTCGAGACCGAGTCCCGCGTGCTCACCCTCGAGGGCGCCGACGGGACCGAGGCGCTCTTGACCCGGGAGGGGATGGAGCTGGCCGCCGACTCGGCGCTGGTCTTCGACGAGAAGGCGGGCCGGCTGGTGACGATGGGCCAGGAGGCGAAGTACCGACCGGAGCAGGGCGAAGAGGTGCTGACCCGCCGACTGATCTTCGACGTCGGCGAGAACCGGGGGACGGCCACCGACGTTCGCACCCGCATGAACGCCGGGATGGGGGAGTGGATCGTCAGGGGCGACTTCCCGTCGGTGAGCCAGGACGTGGCGTTCGGCCACGACGTGATCTTCACCAGCTGCGAGGAGGACGAGCCTCACTACCACTTCCTGGCCAGGGAGCTCAAGGTGAGCCCCGGCGGCACCTTGGTGGCCAGGGGCGTCTGGCTGTACTTCGCCGACGTGCGCGTCTTCCCGCTGCCGTTCCTTGCCCAGAGCACCGAACGGGGACGCCGGCGAGGGCTCCTGCCGATCCAGTTCTCGGTCAACGACATCGTCCGCGCGTCCAGCAACTACTCCCGCCGCATCTCCAACCTGGGCTACTACTTCCCGCTCGGCGACTACGCCGACGCCCAGGTGGCCTTCGACTGGTGGAGCGGCAACTACATGGGGCTCAACGGCCGCCTTCGGTACAACTGGTCCCGCCAGTTCCTTCAGGGCAACGCGAACTTCCGTCAGTTCTGGCGCACCGGCGGCGGAACCGAGCTGGCCTTCGACACCAACCACGAGTGGGAGATCTCGGAGCGCTCCCGGCTCAGCGTGTCGGCGCGCTACGCGTCGAGCGCCGACTTCGTGCGCCGCAACTCCTTCGACCCCCGAGAGGTCACCCAGTCGATCGACTCGGAAGGGGGGTTCAGCCGCCGCTTCGACTGGGGACAGGTCTCGGTCAGCGCCAGCCGCCGGCAGTTCCTCTCCGACGACCGGGTCGAGGCGACCCTTCCCACCGCCAACGTCTCGGTTTCCACGATCACCCTCTTCCCTGCGCCGCCGAACCGGTCCCGCTTCTACAACAACGCGACCTGGTCCGCCTCCGGACGCTTCTCCCGTTCGATCCGCGACGAGCCTGCCCCGCCTGCCGGCGAGCCCTTCGACTTCGGGCGGGCCGACAAGCAGACCTTGCGGGGCGGCCTCAACACAGCGCTGTCCGCCGGCGCTCTCAAGATCTCCCAGAGCGTGGAGTGGAACCGCAACACGACCCTCGATCTTCCGGTGGACTTCTTCGACCCTGCCGACGGGGCGCCGGCGGGGGGGATCGGAAGCGTGGCCGACCTGCAGCGCTCCGTCTTCTTTCAGCAGGCGGGAACCTCCGAGACGAGCGACTTCAGCGCCCAGGAACTCACGTGGTCCACCAGCGTCGACTGGCAGCAGACGCTGGTCGGCTCCACGACCCTCACGCCGAGCGCGTCGTTCTCCGGCCGCTCCATCCGCTCCGACACGGCCACGGCCGCCGGAGGAGGGTTCGTCGGCGCGCCCACCCGAATCGCCTTCGGGGCCCAGCTCAAGTCGGACATCTACGGCTTCTACCGCGGCGGCGCCCTGCGTCACAAGGTGTCGCCGGTCTTCGAGTACAACTACTCGCGGGCGACGGAGCCCACGCCGGTCCAGCTGGCCACCTTCGGCAATCGGGCGATCAACCCGAGAAACGAGATTCGGTTCAGCATCACTCAGACCTTTGAAGCCAAGAAGGGCGGCGAGAGCGCCGACTCGGCCGCTGCCGAGGCGACCGACGACGCCGACGGTCCCCGGCGAGTGCAGGCCGCCGAGAAGGTCATGCTCCTCGCCCTTCGGACCAGCGCGGTGACGTACGACTTCGAGGAGGCGAGCCGGGCGGGGCACTTCACCCGGGGGTTCGCCGACAACCTGACGCTTTCCCATCAGCTCAGCTCCGACTACTTGCGGGGGCTCTCGCTCTCGCTCGACCACGGCGTCTTCGACGATTCGGGGGTGACCGCCGACGGCGGCAGCCGGCGCTTCGCCCCCTTCCTTTCCAGCGTCAACCTGTCCTTTTCGATGAACAACCAGTCGGGCCTCTTCCGCTGGATCAGAAGGATGGGAGGCGAGGACGACGAGCCGGAGCCGGAGCCCGGACCGGCGGAAGACGAGGAGCGCCAGCGGGACCCGACCGGCCTGGAGACGGCGGACTTCGGCGACGCCACGGTGGTGCCGGGCATGGGCGACGACCGCGCCGACGCCGCGCAGCGACAGCGCCCCCGGCAGGGCGACACGGGGAAGTGGGACGCGTCGCTCTCCTACTCGCTGGCCCGCCTGCGGGGCTCGAACGCGCCTGCCGATCAGATGCTGCAAGGGTCTCTGCGCTTCCAGCCCACGGAGAAGTGGTCGGTGGACTGGAGAACCTCGTACAACGTGGCGGTCGGCTCCTTCAACGATCACGTGATCAGGCTGACGCGGGACCTGCACCGCTGGGAGGCCGACTTCGCCTTCCGTCAGACTGCGACCGGCAACTGGAGCTTCATGTTCGAAGTCGCCCTCTCCGACAACCGGGACCTGCACTTCGACTACGAGCAGCGAGCGGGGGGCGAGTTCCGGTGACGGCGCTCGGGCCGGCTCCCTGCCGTCCCGGCTCTCGGCCGTCCAGGTTCCCCGCCGTCCAGGAGCCCCCGCCCCCGGGGGACGGCGTTCTTGAACGTTGGCACGATGCTTGCAGTTGATTCGCTGCCGTGCGGTTCGCTGGGAACCGCCCTCAACAGAACGAGGAGGCGGCAATGGGACGGCGGAGAGTGGTTGCGGCGGCGCTGGCGGCTTTGGCCGCCGGGTGCGAGGAGGACTTCCTGGTAGTGTCCGACTACCCCGCCGCGCCGGAAGACCTGGAGGGCTCGTACTACGCTCGCGGCGTGGACCTCTCCTGGCGCCTGGGCGCGACGTGGAGCGGCGCGGCGTTTCGCGTGTACGGGAAGAGGGCGCAGGCCGCGGCCTTCGTCCTGATCGGCGAGACGACGAGCTGCATCGGCGGGTGGTGCGACTACAGGGACACCAACGTGTCGCCGGGCGTGGTCTACGAGTACTACGTGTCGGCCGTGGACCCGCACTCGGGGTTGGAGACCGAGAGCGACCGCTCGGTGCAGGTGGCGGTGCCTCACCCGGTGCCGCCGCCGGTTCCCGCGGGCCTGCGGGCGGTCGCACTGGACAACGCCGTGTACCTGCGTTGGGACGACGAGGCGTCCTCGGAGGAGGACTTCGCCGTCTACCGCGTGTATCAGCGCAGCGCCGACGACCACTTTCTGCTGGGCGAGACCGACTCGCCCGGCTTCGTGGACCTCCTGGCCGAGAACGGCGCGACGTACGCCTACATGGTCGCCTCCCTGGACGAGCAGGGACACGAGAGCGACCGTGGTGAAGCCGCCTCCGCGACTCCCCGGCCCGACTTCGCGGGCGAGCTGGTGTACGCTTTCGCGGACAGCGCCGAGGCGTCGGGGTTCCGTTTTCGTGACACTTCGGCGGCCCAAGCGGTGGTCGCCGGCGCCGATCCGGCCCGCCACTTCCGCCTCGAGGCGGACTCGGCGGCGCTGTGGCTCGTGCCCGCACCGGGGACCACGGTCCACGTCGAGAGCCGATACGCCACGGCCCTCAAGTGCGGTCCGGGATCCGGCTCGGAGTGCGTGTCTTGGGAGGTGGCCCCCAGGACCGGCTACGCCTCGGCGCCGATCGCGGTCGGGCCGTCGCTGGCCTACGTCTTCCGCACGCTCGACGGCGGCGGGAAGACTCGGTACGGCTTGGTGCGGATCGCCTTCACCGGCGTGGACCAGGTCGACCGCGAGCTGATCGTCTTCGATTGGGCGTACCAGACCCAGCCGGGCAACCGCAGCCTGGACGTCGGATCGAGCTTCCGCTGATCCGCAGCCCTTCCCCGGTGATTCCGGTCGTGGAGGCGGTCCCCAACTTCAGCGAGGGCCGGGACCCCGCCTTCGTGGACGCCGTCGCGGCGGCCTTCGCCGGCGCCGGTTGCGAAGTCCTCCACGTCACCGCGGACCCGGACCACCATCGATCCGTGGCGACCGTCGTCGGGCCGCCGGGAGCGGTGGAAGAGGGCGCGGTCTCGGCCGCGGAGCTCGCCCTGCAGGAGATCGACATGCGACGCCACCAGGGCGTCCACCCGAGGGTGGGAGCCCTGGACGTGCTTCCCGTCGTGCCTCTTCACGGCATCTCCATGGCGGAGGCGGCGCGCCTGGCTCGCCGCGCGGGCGCCCGGATCGCCCGCCTGGGAGTCCCCGTCTACTTCTACGGTCAGGCGTCGACGCCCCCCGGCAGGCAGCTGGCTTCGATCCGCCGCGGGGGGTTCGAGGCGCTGGCTGCGGCCGCCGTCGCCGGCTCCGAGCGCAGCCCGGGCTCCTCGGCCTCTCGACGGGAAGCGGACCTGCCCGGCAGGAACGCCGCCGGCCGGCCCGCGCACCGCTTCGCCCATCCGTCCGCGGGGGCCGTCTGCGTGGGCGCCCGCCCCGTCCTTCTCGCCTGGAACGTGGACGTGGAGGGCGTGTCCCTGGCCGACGCCCGTCACGTCGCCGCCGCCCTGCGCGAGTCGGGGGGCGGCTTCGTCGGAGTGCGGGCGATCGGGGTCCGCCTGCGAAGGCAGGGGCGGCTTCAGGTCTCCATGAACCTGGAGGATCTGGCGGCCACCGACCCCATGGCGGTCTTCCGCGCGATCGAGGGCCTGGTCGGGCAGCGAGGAGGCCGGGTCGTCGGCGCCGAGGTGATCGGCATGATCCCCGACCCCCTGTCGAACCCCGCTGCGGCCCGGGCCGCGGGCGTCCGCGAGTGGTCGGAGGACCGGCTGCTCGGCCGCCGACTCTCGGCCTACTTGGCGAAGAGGAGTCCGACCGGGCGCGGCGATGCCGGTGCAGGTATTACCTTTCGTCCATGACCAATCCCACTTCGGCGTTGGGCCGAGCGACTCCGGAGTTGTCCTTGATTCAGGCTCCGGTTCGCGACCGCCTCGACTTGGTGGCCGAGGAAATCCGCCGCGTCGCGGTGCCGAACTTCGCCATGATCGACGAGGTGAACGCCTACCTCCTCGCGGTTCCCGGCAAGCTCTTCCGTCCCACCCTGCTGCTCCTGTCGAGCGAGGTCGGCGCCGACCCGCCGGACGAGACCCTCACGCTGGCGGCCGTGGTCGAGCTGGTTCACGTCGCGACCTTGGTGCACGACGACGCCGTGGACCACTCGGCGCTGCGCAGGGGAATGCCCACGGTCAACTCCTTGTGGACGCATCAGATCGCCATCATCATGGGCGACTACCTGTACAGCCGCTCGGTCACGGAGCTGGCGCGCCTCGGGAAGCTGGACGCGGTGCAGGTCCTGGCCGCCGCCGCCAACGAGATGAGCGTCGGCGAGATGCGGCAGCTCCTCTCCTACGACGACGTGAGCTTCACGGAAGCCGAGTACTTCCGGCTCATCGCAGCCAAGACCGCTTCCCTGATGTCGGCGGCGTGCGAGATGGGAGCGCTGGCGGGCAACCCGACGTACCGGGGACGTCTTCGACGCTTCGGCAGGGCCCTGGGCATGGCCTTCCAGATCGCCGACGACATCTTGGACTACGCTGGCAGCGCGGACGTCACGGGAAAGCCGGCCGGGCTCGACCTGCGGGGGAGGAAGGTCACGCTGCCCTTGGTCGGCGCCCTGCGGGAGATGTCTCCCGCGGAGGTGGACCAGGTGCGCCACATGTTCACCCTGCTGGAGCCGGGGGACGCGGAGGTGCGCGACGCCATCGAACTCGTCCGGCGCAACGGCGGTCTCGACTACGCGCGGCTCAAGGCGCTGGAGTACGCCGGCTCGGCCGAGGCCGCCCTGGCGGGCCTCGCCCCCTGTCCCGCCTTGGACGCCCTGCGAGAGTCCGTGGTCTACGCCGTGGACCGTTCGCGGTAAGGGGTCGGCGCGGCCGTGCTGTCCAACCGAAAGCGGAGCGTCGCTCGCGGCTTCTGGACCCTGGGGCTGGGCATGGCGCTCGGGGGACTGTTGACGGAGCTGGCCGCGCTGATGCCCGTCAGCACCGCTCGGGACTTCCTGACGACGTCGGTGCAGGCGTCGTTGGGTCCGTTCTCCTTCGACTTGGTTTCGTTCGGCTTCACGATCGGTCCGATTTCCTTCGCCTTGAACGTGCTGACGCTGGTGGGCGTCGCCATCGTGGCGTTCCTCGTTCGCTCCTGGATGTAGCGGCGGGAGACCGGTCGGGGTTACCTTCTCTTCCCGGACGCCGCAGGGCGTGGCGACCGGCTTCGGAAGCGCATCGACAACAGGACACAGGAGGCGAGAATGCCCTTTGGCCTTGGCATGGGCGAAATGATCCTGATCTTCCTGGTCGTCTTGCTCGTCTTCGGAGCAAAGCGGCTTCCCGAGCTCGGAACGTCTCTGGGCAAGGGCATCAGGGAGTTCAAGTCCTCGGTTCGGGAGATCGAATCCGAGATCAAGGTGCCGCCCTCCATCGAGGAACACTCCTCGAAGAAGTCGGAGAGCTCGAACGGCGGGGACGAAGGCAAGCCGCGACGCCTGACGACCGGCGGCTGACGCGGCCGGGCAGCGGCCTCGGGGCCCGACGCCGGTCCTACAGCTCCTCGGTCACGGAAACAAGTCGCGCACAAGCATCCCGCAGGCGTCCCCTATCGCGCCCACCAACCAGCTTGCGGCACGCTTCACCAGCCTCCACAACCTCTTCACAACTGCATCGGCTCGGCTAGAAGACCGGCGGCAGCCCCGGCTGCTGAGCCTCGTCCGCCGGGGCCAGCACCTCTTCGCGACGGTCCACGATCCGCGCGGACTCCCGCAGGCCTTCGATCCACTGGGTCAGGCGCTGCTCCCGCACCGCCGCCACGGCTTCGGTTCGCTGCTCGTCGAGCTGGCCGGCCCAGGCGGCGCTGTCGGCGGCCGTCCAACCGGTCTTCTCGACGACGAAGGCGTTCTGGTTCGCTTCGACAGCGCCCGACACCTCGCCCACTTCGAGCCCGAAGGCGGTCCCCACGACCGCGGTGCGGAAGCCGAGTCCCGCAACGAACTCGAGACGCGAGAACGGACCCGCTTCCTGCACTTCCAGCCCCATCTCCCTGGCCACTTCGTCCAGCGGGCGCCCGCCGTGCACCTCGGCGGCCAGCTCCCGGGCCTCTTCCATGGCGGCGGCGATCTTCCGCTCGGTGCCCAGCGTCTGGCGGATCGCCAGCTCGGCCTCCTCTTCGGTCAGGTGGCCGGCGGGGTCGATCGAGACCAGCTCCAGCGCGTAGAAGGCGCCGCGGTTCTCGAAGACCGGGCTCACGTCGCCCGGCAGGGTCTCGGGATCGAAGATCCACTCTCCCCCTTCGGCCGCTTCGCCGGCGCCCGGGACGATGGGAAAGTTCTCGGTCATGTCCAGGGTGTCCACCTCGAGCCCCAGGGCCGTCGCGGCCTCCGCCAACGGCATGGCTTCGCCCAGCTCCTCCAGGGAGTCGGCCGTCTCCAGGAGGTCGAACTCGGATTCGTCGGTGCGCTCGTAGGGCAGGAGGATGTGGCGCGCCCGGGCCGAGTCCTGTCCCCAGCGCTCCGACACCTCGATCAGGTGCACGCCGAACCGGCTCCGCACCGGCTCCGTCGTGCGGTCCAAGCGGGCGGCGAAGACCGTGGAGTCGAACGCCGGGACCATCGCTCCCTTGCCGAAGACGCCCAAGTCGCCCCCGTCCTGGGCCGAGGCCTCGTCGGAGGACTCCTCGCGGGCCAGCTCGGCGAAGTCCGCGCCTGCGAGAATCTCCTCCCGCAGCTCGGCCGCCCGCCGCTCCACCGCCGCCGTGTCGGCCGCGGTCGCAGCCTTGGAAAGGGCCACGGAGATCACGGACGCCGTCGCGGGAAAGGCGTACTCCTCCCGGTTCTCGGCGTAGTGGCGGGACACGTCGTCGGCCGTGACCTCGATCTGGTCGTCGCCGACCCGGACCAGGGGATCGAACGCCACGTAGCGCACGGTGGCCGTCTCGTTCTCGTCCCGGTACGCCCCCCACAGCTCGGCGTCGGAGACGTGGACGCCCGACGCGACTTGGCGCAGGAGCTTCCCTCGGGGGATCACGTCGCGGTAGTACGCCTCCAATCCCAGGAGCTGCTCCGGAGTCGCGCCGGCTATGAACTGCTGGTACTTGGCGATGTCGAACTCGCCGTCGGTCTGGAAGACCGCGCTGGACGCCAGGTCGGGCGGCGGACTGAAGCGCGCCGCGTTGATCACTTCTTCGTCGGTGACCACGATCCCCCGTCTTCGCAGCTCCTGCTGGATCAAGATGGTGCTGACCACCTCGTCCCACGCCTGGTCCTCGATCTCCGCGTTCTGGGCGTTGGTCACGGGCTCTTCCTGGCCGCTCTGGATCCGGTCGTAGATGTAGCGGTAGGAAGCCATGTAGGCGTCGTACGAAACCGGCGTTCCGTTGACTCGGCCCACTTCGCCGTAGACGCCCATGGAGCCTGCCGTCTGGCCCGTGATGTCCATCCCCCACTCGAAGAACATCAGTCCCCCAAAAGCCAGGGCCGCCAGGAGCATGATCCACTTCGTGTTGTCCCGCATCTGCCGCATCATCGGCTGTCCTCCTCTGGTTGGGAGGAAAGCTAACCGCCAACGGGAAGCTCGTTCAACCGACGGGACCCGCTCGTCCAACCAACGGGACTCGTTCGGCAATGGGCCGCTTCGCCGGATGGCGGGTCGGCCGGGCCCGCGGGCGGCGCTCCCGTGTTGACGCTGGTGCGTCGCCGAGTAGCTTGATTGGAGCAGCTTGATTTCGGGCGTGTCGCGGCCGCTTCCCGACACCGCCCGGCTTCCTCGCGCGCCCGGCGACCGACTCGCTCCCGGCGGGCAAGCACGCCGCCCGGCGGCATGGCTCCCGGGCACGGCTCCCGGTCGTCTTCTTCCCGAAGGGGTCCCCTCGTGTCTTCAGCTTCCGAAGCCGCGCCCCGGCATCCCCGCGAAGGCGGACGGTCCTTGGCGGCGGCGGTCGTCCACGGTCCGAACTTGAACCTTCTGGGCGTCCGCGAGCCCCATCTCTACGGGACCGCGACGCTGGCCGACGTGAACCGGGCCGTCGAAGAGGAGGCGGCGGCGATCGGCGTCCGGGTCGAGTGCTTCCAGTCCAACTCCGAAGGGGCGATCCTGGACTTTCTGGCCGGCGTCCGAGATCGGATCGACGGCGTGCTGATCAACCCTGCGGGCCTGGGCCACACGTCGGTGGCCCTGCTGGACGGCCTGCTGGCCACGGGGAAGCCCTTCGTCGAAGTGCACTTGAGCAACCCGGCGAGCCGCGAGTCGTTCCGGCGGCGCTCCATGATCGCCCCCGCAGCGTTGGGCGTGGTCGCAGGGTTCGGGGTGGACAGCTATCTTTCTGGGTTGCGTTGCCTTTGCAGCTGCTTGCTCCGGCAAAGGGACGCCGCGAAGTAGCACTCACGGTCCCCCGGACGGTCCCCCCAGGCGCCGCCGACAGGAGAACGAGCCGACACCGATGGCGACCACCGCCGACTTCCGCAACGGGATGGTGCTGGAGATCGATGGCGAGCTCTGGACCATCACCTACTTTCAGCACGTGAAGCCCGGCAAGGGCGGCGCCTTCGTGCGCACGAAGCTGAAGAACGTGCTCTCGGGCGCGGTCGTGGACCGGACCTTCCGAGCCGGCGAGCGGGTGGCCAGCGTTCGGCTGGAGCGGAGGCCCGTCAACTACTCCTACACCGACGGCGAGTTCTACCACTTCATGGACGAAGAGACCTGGGAGCTGATCCCGGTCGCCGGCGAGATGCTGGGCAAGGGCCAGCTCAAGTACCTGAAGGAGAACATGCGGTGCGAGGGCTTGGTCCGCGACGGCGCCGTGATTGCCGTGGAGGTTCCGGCGTTCGTCGAGCTCGAGGTGACCGGGACCGACCCCGGCCACAAGGGCGACACCGCCCAGGGGGCGACCAAGCCGGCGACGCTGGAGACGGGCGCGGTGATTCAGGTCCCCCTCTTCGTGGACGTGGGCGACGTGCTGAAGATCGACCGGCGGGAGGGCAAGTACCTCTCGCGGGTGAGCGGACGACCGGCCGGCGGATGACGAGATGATCGACCGGGAGTTCTTGGAGTCCCTGGTGCGGCTTCTCGACGACTCGTCGCTGGACAGCCTGGAGATTGAGCGGGGCGGCATGCGGATCCGCCTGGCCAAGTCTCCTTCGGGGGGCCCGGCGACCGTCCCCGGTCCGGCCCCGACGCCGTCCGGCGCCGTGGACCGGTCCCACGCGGCGGTCGCGCCCTCTCCGCCTCCGGCCTCTTCCGCGCCTGCCGGCCAAGCCGACGACGGCGGCGGAACGCGGCTGGCCGAGATCGTGTCGCCCATGGTCGGCACCTTCTACAGGGCGCCGTCGCCGGAGGCCGACCCGTACGTCAAGACGGGGGACTCCGTGGAGGCGGGCGACGTGCTGTGCGTCATCGAGGCGATGAAGCTCATGAACGAGCTGGAGTGCGAGACGCCCGGACGCATCGTCGAGATCTGCGTGGGGAACGCGGAGCCCGTGGACTACGGTCAACTCCTCTTCCGCGTGGAGCCGGCCTGACGCCGCCGCGCATGTTCGAGAAGCTGCTGATCGCCAACCGGGGGGAGATTGCCCTTCGGATCGTGCGCGCGTGCCGCGAGCTGGGCGTGAAGACCGTGGCGGTGCATTCGGAGGCGGACCGGGAGTCGCTGCACGTGCGCTTCGCCGACGAGGCCGTGTGCATCGGCCCCGCCGCGGCCTCCCGGTCCTACCTGAACGTTCCGCAGATCATCGCGGCGGCCGAGATCACGGGGGCCGAAGCGGTTCATCCGGGGTACGGCTTCCTGGCGGAGAACGCCGAGTTCGCGGAGATCTGCCAGCAGTCGGAGCTGACCTTCGTCGGACCGACCCCGGCCCAGATCAGGACGATGGGCGACAAGGCGACCGCCAGGAAGGCGATGCGTCGCGCCGGCGTGCCTGTCGTGCCCGGCTCCGGCGGCGTGGTCGAAGGCGTGGACGACGCGTTGGCGACGGCCCGGAAGATCGGCTTCCCGATCATGATCAAGGCGGCGGCGGGCGGCGGGGGCAGGGGAATGCGGATCGCCGAGGACGAGTCCTCCTTCTCTCGGAGCTTCGGGGCGGCGCAGGCGGAGGCGGCGGCGGCCTTCGGCAACGGCGGCGTGTACCTGGAGCGATGCGTCTCGCGGCCTCGCCACGTGGAGTTCCAGGTCTTCGGCGACAGCCAGGGCCGGGTGGTGCACCTGGGAGAACGGGACTGCTCGATCCAGCGCCGTCACCAGAAGCTCATCGAAGAGGCCCCTTCGCCGGCCCTCGACGACCGGCTTCGGACGGCCATGGGCGAGGCGGCCGTGCGGGCGGCCCTGGCGATCGGCTACGTGGGGGCCGGCACGGTGGAGTTCCTGCTGGATCCTTCAGGCGACTTCTACTTCATCGAGATGAACACGCGGATCCAGGTCGAGCATCCCGTCACCGAGGCGACCACCGGGTTCGACTTGGTGAAGGAGCAGATCCGGGTCGCCGCGGGCCGACCGCTCTCGTTTCCGTCCGAGGAGGTGGTCCACCGGGGCCATGCCATCGAGTTCCGGGTCAACGCCGAGGACCCGGCCCGGGACTTCGCGCCCTCGCCGGGAGAGATCACGACCTTCCACCAGCCGGGAGGGCCGGGCGTCCGGGTCGACACCCACGTCTACTCCGGCTACCGAGTCCCCCCGCACTACGACTCCCTGGTGGCCAAGCTGGTGGTCTGGGGGAACACCCGTCAGGAGGCGGTTGCAAGGGGACGGGAAGCATTGGAGTCGTTCGTGGTGGAGGGCATCTTCACCACGATCGGCTACTTGTCGAACATTACCCAGGACAAGGCGTTCCAGGAGGGCAGCGTGGACACGAGCTTCGTGGACAGCTTCGGAAACGGCCGTGGCTGACGGCCCGATGGTGCGGGTGTTCTTCACGCCCGGCGAGCTTGAAGGGCGCGTTGCCGAAGGAAAGACCGCCGTCGTGATCGACGTGCTGCGCGCCACCTCCTGCATTGCGGAGGCGATGGCCAACGGGGCGGCGACGATATTCCCGACCGAGTCCATCGACGACGCCATGGCGCTGCGGGCGTCGCTGGACAGCGACCGCATCTTGCTCTGCGGCGAACGGAAGGGTCTCCGGATCGACGGCTTCGACTTGGGCAACTCCCCTGCCGAGTTCGTGCCCGACGTGGTCGGGGACAAGCAGCTGATCATGACCACGACCAACGGCACTCGGGCCTTCCTGGCCGCGTCCCGCGCCCAGCGGACGCTGGCGGCTTCGTTCCTGAACCTGCACGCCGTCGCCGAGGCGGTGGCGGACGACGCGGAGGTGGCCGTGCTCTGCGCCGGCAAGGAAGGCCGCTTCTCGCTGGACGACGCCGTGTGCGCCGGTCATCTGGTGCTCCGCATCGCCGAGGGGGCCGAGGTCGAAGTCGTGCTGGACGACGGAGCGGCGGCGGCGGTGGAGCTGGCCGGAGTCTACGGGCCGGACGCCGACACCTTCGCGGCCGCGGCCGCCGGGCAGGCCCTGGTGGACGCGGGAATGGAGTCCGACCTGGAGTTCTGCGCGGAAGTGGACAAGCACGAGGTGGTGCCCGTGATGTCCGGCCGGGCGATCACGCTTTCCCGGGGATAGATGGCGCGGGGACCGGGCAAGCGCGCTTCCGCCCCGCGGAAGAGGCAGGCGGAGGGGACGGGAGTTGCGGGGGCCTTGCGGGGAATCGGCGCCGGAGACTCGGGCCGGACGCTTCCCGCGGTCGCCGCGGTCTCGGCCTTCTTGGTGGGGGTGGCCCTCCTTCCGTACCTGATGGGTCCCTTCAGGGGCTTTCTGCCGGACTCGGCGCTGGTGGACGCGCTCCTCGGTCCCGCGGGCGGCCCCCTCGATCCAGAGGGCGCCGCCTCCAAGAACCCTCTCGGCCCCGCCGGCCGCGCGGTGCAGACCGCGCTGAAGGCGGCCTTCGGCGCCGGCAGCGCCGCCGTGCCCCTCTGCCTCTTGGCCGCCGCCGCATCCTCCGGCCAGTGGTGGTCGCCCGACGCGCGAAGGCGGGCTTGGATCCTCGCCGGCGGGCTGCTCTTCATCCTCCCCGCCACGGCTTACGTCTGGCCCTTCTCGGCCACCTGTCCGGCGGTCCAGACCGGTCACTGGACCGGCTTTCTGGGCGCCCAGGCGATCGGGCGTCCCTTGTGCAGCGTGGTCGGCTGGTTCGGCGTCGCGTTCGTCACCGGGGCCGGCTGGGTCGCCATCTCGGTGGCGGCCTTCGGCGTCAACCCCCTCGCCTTGGCCGGCACGGCCGCCGCCTGGACCTTCAAGCGAGCCCGACGCGACTTCGCCACCGTGGCGGGAAGCGCCGCCGCCGGCGGGCGGGCCCTGCGCGAGCGGGCCAAGCGGCGCAGGGAGGCCTCGGCGGAGCGGAAGGCGGCCAGGCGCCGGGCGGCGGAGCGCGCGGTTCGCGTGGCGGCCCGCGAGGCGGCAGAGGAAGCAGCCGCCCGGGAAGCGGCCGAAGAAGCCGCGCGGCGAGCGGCCCGGGAGACGGCGGAGGCCGCAGAGCAGGGTGCGGCGCTCCTCGACGCCCCCTCCGAAAGAGACGAAGCTCCTTGGGAAGCGCCGGCCGGGCAGTACGTGCCGACGACCGGGACCTTGGCGCCGCCCGAGGGAGCGGGGATCGAACCGCTCGGCGACGCCAGTCCTTCCCCCGGCGAACTCCAGCCTCCCCACCCCCCGGCCGTTCCGGCGCCGGCCGGCGCCGAGTCCTCGCCGGCGCCCGCTCCGGCCGGCGCAGGCGATCCGCCGGCCGCCCAGACATGGCCCAGCCTCGAACTCCTGGCGCCGCCCGAGCGCCGGGACCGACTGGACATGGAACGGGAGCTGGACCGCTTGGGAGGGGTGCTGATAGAGACCCTGAGCAACTTCAACATCAAGTCGACGATCGAAGGGCGCACCACGGGGCCGGCCGTCACCCAGTTCGAAGTCGTTCCGGCCGCCGGCGTCAAGGTCAACCGAATCGCCAACCTGGACGCGGACCTGGCCCTGGCGATGGAGGCCCGGAGCGTGCGGATCGTGGCGCCGATCCCCGGCAAGGGCGCGGTGGGCGTCGAGATCCCCAACCCCGAGCCGGAGATGGTGCGCCTGCGCGAGATACTGGGCAGCGCAGCGTTCGCCCGCTCCGACGCGGCGCTCCCCCTGGCGCTGGGCAAGGACCTGACGGGCCGCCCCTACGTCACCGACTTGACGAAGATGCCCCACGCCCTCATCGCCGGCGCCACCGGATCGGGCAAGTCGGTGTGCCTGAACACGATCATCACCAGCCTGGTCTACAAGAACGGACCCGACCGACTGCGCCTCCTTCTCGTCGACCCCAAGATGGTCGAGCTCTCGGCGTACTCGGACCTGCCCCACCTTCGCCACCCCGTCGTCACCGACCCCAAGGACGCGGCCGGCGTGCTCAAGTGGGCGGTGCTGGAGATGGAGCGCCGCTACGCCCTCCTCAGCGCCAACGGCGTGCGCTCCCTGAAGGAGTTCAACGCCCGCGTGGAGAGCGACGTGACGCTGCGGCGGCCCGAGCCCGACGGACCCGAAGGAGACGAGGACCGATGGGTGTACAAGGACGGTCCTCTCCCCTACGTGGTCGTGGTGGTGGACGAGCTGGCGGACCTGATGATGCAGGTCCAGGCCGACGTCGAGAAGCCTCTCGCCCAGCTGGCCCAGAAGGCCCGGGCGATCGGCATCCACCTCTTGGTGGCGACCCAGCGGCCCACGGTCAACGTCGTCACCGGCCTGATCAAGGCCAACTTCCCTTGCAGGATCGCCTTCCGGGTGGCGTCGAAGACCGACTCCCGCACCATCCTGGACCAGAACGGCGCCGACTCGCTCCTGGGGCACGGCGACATGCTCTTCCTGCCTCCGGGCCAGAGCGGGCTGGTGCGCATGCAGGGCGCCTTCATCTCGACGGAGGACACGGAGGCCCTCATGGGCTGGTTCCGGGAGCAAGCCGGCACGCTGGAGGCGATCAAGGCCCGCGTGACCCGGAGCGAGGACGACATCCTGGAAACGGTGCGGGCGACCGAGGGCGCCGACGAGGACGCCGGCGACGGGGCGATCGCGGGAGAGTGGGACGACCTCTTTCGCGAAGCGGCCCAGGCGTGCATCCAGCAGGGAGGCGGATCGACGTCGCTCCTTCAGCGCAGGTTGCGGATCGGCTACGGCCGGGCGGCCCGAATCGTGGACCAGCTCCACGACGCCGGAGTGCTCGGTCCTCCCGACGGCTCCAAGCCCCGGGAAGTGCTGGTCGGTCCCGAGGGCCTGGACGAGATCTGCCCCAGTTGAGCAACCCGCTGCTCGCCGTGCTGGCGGCGTTTTCGGCCGCGGCGGCCGTGCTCGCCGCGCGTCCCCTGGCCGCCCGGCAGCCCCCGACCGCCGCGGCGGACGATGCGGCCGTGCAGCTCCTGGAGGCGGCCGCGGAGCGGTACCGTCGGGCGCCGGCCACGTGCGCCGACTTCGAGCAGGTGGTGGACGTGCGTCTGCTGGGACGGCGCGTGGAAAGCGCGGGACGGATCTGCCAGCGGCGGCCCAACCTCTTCTCCATGCGCTTCACCGACCCCGACGGCGACATGGTGATCTCCGACGGCGAGCACTTCTGGGTCTACTACCCGAGCCTGGACCCGTCGCAGGTGGTCCGCTACGCCGTGGCCGGCTCGCCCGGCGGCTACGACTTCCACCGGGAGTTCCTGGACGACCCCGGCGCCAAGTACGTGGTGCGCGACGGAGGCGCCGACGTCGTGGACGGCCGCGAGTGCAGGATCGTCGAGCTGGCTCCTAGGGGCGAGGCGGCCTATCGCCGCGCCCGGCTCTGGCTGGACGTGGAGGACCACCTTCTGCGCCGGACCGAGCTCCACCAGGAGAACGGCTCCGTGCGGACCCTCACGCTCCGCAACCCGGAGCTGTCCCCGTTGCTCGACGGCGACATCTTCGCCTTCCGCGTCCCGGAGGGCGCAAGGGTGATGGACGCCCCGTCGCGCCCCGGACGACCAGCCCGCCCAGGCGCACGCGCCCCGTGAGGCTGCGCACCCGAGACCTTCCCGTCTTCCCGGTGTCGCCCGGCCCGTCGGCCCGGCAGGTCCGCACGGCCGGCGCCGGCCCTTTCAGGATCGGCTCCGGGAGCGGGCCCCGCCTGGGCGTGGTCACGCTGGGCTGCGACAAGAACACGGTGGACTCGGAGCACATGACGGCGGCCCTCGTGTCGGCGGGCGCCCAGGTCGTGCGGGAGGTCGAGACTGCCGACGTCCTGGTCGTGAACACCTGCGGCTTCATCGAGAGCGCCAAGGAGGAGTCGATCGACGCCGTCCTGGAAGCGTGCGCCCTCAAGGAGCGCGGCCGGGTGAAGGCCGTCGTCGCCGTGGGCTGCTTGGTCCAGCGCCATCAGAGGGAGCTGGAGCCGGAGCTTCCCGAGGTGGACCTCTTCCTGGGAATCGCCGAGATGGGACGGCTGGTGCCCGAGCTGCGGGCGCGGCGGCTCCTCCCGGACGACTTCGTGCCGACGATGGAGCGGCCGCTCCGGATACTCTCCTCCGAGAACCGCCACAGCGCCTTCCTCAAGGTCAGCGAGGGCTGCGACCACACGTGCGCGTTCTGCGCCATCCCCCACATGCGGGGGCTTCATCGCTCCGCGCCGCTGGCGGAGCTGGTCGCCGAGGCGCGGGCGCTGGCGGAGCAAGGCGCGCGGGAACTCAACCTGGTCTCCCAGGACACGACCTGGTACGGGCGGGACCTGCGCCGGCGCGACAAGTCGGCGCCCCTCCTGCCGGACCTCCTGGCGGCGCTGCTCGACGGCACGGACGTGGAGTGGTTCCGGCTCTTCTACATGTACCCGTCGGGGATCACTCGAAAGCTGGCCGAGCTGATCTCCCGCGAGCCCCGCCTCGTGCCCTACCTCGACATGCCGCTGCAGCACGGGAGCGACCGGGTGCTCGCGCGGATGCGCCGGCCCGAGCGCCGGGCCTCGATCCGGGAGCGGGTGGCTTGGCTGCGGGACCGCATCGACGGCCTGGCCCTGCGCACCACGGTCGTCGTGGGCTTCCCGGGCGAGACCGAAGACGACTTCAGGGCGATGCTCGACCTGCTGGAGGAGCTGCGCTTCGATCGGGTCGGCGCCTTCGCCTACTCCTTGGAGGAAGGCACGCTGGCGGCGAAGATGCCCGACCAGGTTCCCGCCGCGGTGGCGGCCGAGCGGCTGGAACGGCTGGAGGACCACCAGCGCGGAGCGTCGTACGAGGCGAACCTTGCCCTCGTGGGGCGCCGGCTGCCGGTGCTGGTGGACTCGGCGACGCCGTCGGGCGGCGGCGGCGCCGAAAGCGTGAACGGGGAAGGAGAGTGGGACGCCGTGGGCCGCACGTGGGGACAGGGCCCCCAGGTGGACGGTCGGACGTTCCTGGCCGGCGCCGAGGGCGCGCGGCCCGGCGAGATCGTGGTCGCCGAGATCGTCGGCGCCGGAGAGGACGACCTGGAGGGAGTGGTCGCGGCGCCCTGACCACGCGACAGGGCCGTCAAGGCTCTCCCGGGCCGCGCGGCCGACCTTCGGGCTGCAGGAGCTTCAGCGCCATTTCCGCCGTCCGGGCCGAGCTGCCCCGGTTCTTCTCGAACGCTCGCCGGGCGCCGGCGGCGACGGCTTCGGCGGCGGCGGGTTCGGCCAGCCACTCTCCGATCACCCTCATGGGGTCGCCGCTGACCGCGACTCCGCCCACGTCCAGCAGCTCCTGCACGACGCCCTCGAAGTGCTCCCAGTGGGGGCCGACGACGGCGGGCTTGCCCAGCGCCAGAGGCTCCAGCGGGTTGGAGCCCCCCATGGGAACGAGCGTTCGGCCCACGAACACGGCGTCGGCGAGCAGGTAGGCGTCGGCAAGCTCTCCCAGGGTGTCCAGGAGGAAGACGCCCCCGTTCCGCGAGGAGTCCGAGCCGGCCTCCGGGCGACGGCTTCGCCGAGCGATTCCCGGCCGCAGGGCCGCCACCTCGTCCCAGCGGTTCGGGTCCCGGGGGGCCAGCAGGAGCTGACACCCGGCGGGAAGGTCTTCGAGGAGCCGCCTCTCTTCCCCCGGCCCCGTGGAGCCCGCCACGACCAGGGGCCGCGTCCGGTCGATCCCCAGCGCCGTCGCCAGCCGCTCGGCGGCCTCCGGGTCGGGCGCGCGGAGCGCCGCGTCCCACTTGAGGCTGCCCGTCGCAACCGCCCGGTCGGGCGGGACGCCCATCGCCACGAAGCGGCGCCGGTACGTCTCCGTCTGCGCCGCCACGAACGACAGCCCGGCGAAGAGCCGGCGAACCAGGAGCCGCCCCGCCCGGTATCCTCGGTAGCTCCGCGCCGACAAGCGGCCGTTCACCACGCAGACGGGAACGCCCCGGCGGGCGCACTCGGTCACGAGGGTCGGCCACAGCTCCAGCTCGCCCAGCGCGACCAGCCGGGGGCGGACGGCGTCCAGGAAGCGTCGCGCCGTCCGCGTGAAGTCCAGCGGGAAGCGAACGACCTCTCGCCGACGCCCGTGGAGCTGGCCCGCCCGGGCGAAGCCCGTCTCGGTGGCCGCGCTCACCACCACGTCCGGCTCGCAGGGCGATGCGGCCAGCGCGTCCACGAACGGCGCCAGGGCGTTGGTCTCGCCGACGCTCACCCCGTGCACCAGCACGCGGGGTCCCGGCGCCCGCCGCGGAACCGAACCGACGTCGCCGTCCCGGTCGCGCCAACCTGCCGGCCAAGCTCCCGTCGCCGCCCGCGTCCGCGCGCAGTGGGCGACCAGCCCGACGCCCAGGACGAGATCGCGAAGCACTCCGGTCATCTGCTAGGCGCTCGCTTTCTTCAAGATGGGCCAGGCAAATGATAACCTTCATCCCATGATTCCCCGACACGCTCGCGCCATCCTCGTGGTCCGCCTGTCGGCCCGGGGCGACTTGGTCTTCGCTTCGCCGCTGGCCCGCGCCCTTCGACGGCGCTTCCCCGAGGCGCGCATCGCCTGGGCGGCCGAGGAGCGCGCCGCCGACGTCGTGCGCCACCACCCCTGCTTGGACGAAGTGATCGTTTGGGAGCGGATCGCATGGAAGCGGATGCTGCTGCGGGGACGCTGGAGCGCCTTGGCGCAGGCCGCCGCCGACTTCGTCCAGCTCCTCCGCGACCGGCGCTTCGACGCCGTCGTCGACGCTCAAGGACTCCTTCGCACCGGCCTTCTCGCCTTCTTGACGGGGGCGCCGGTCCGGATCGGGCTGGGCTCCCGGGAGGGCTCCCGCATCTTCATGACGCACTTCGTGGAGCGCGCGGGCGAGCCCCGCAAGATCGCCTCGGAGTACGCTCACCTGGCCTCGGTCCTGGGACTTCCCACGGAACCGTTCCCGCTGGAGGTCGCCCGCAGCCCCCTGGAGACGGCGTCGGCGCGCGAGCTGCTCGCGGAGGCGGGCCTGGCGCCGGCGGACGGCACGGCCCGGCACGCCGGCTTCGTCGCCGCCTGTCCGTTCACCACCCGTTTCTACAAGCACTGGCTCGAGGACCGTTGGTCGCGCCTGATTCGACTCCTCCCCGAGCGCACCGGGCTCGGCGTGGTCCTTCTCGGCGGTCCCGGCGACCGGGCCGCGGCGGACCGGATGCTGGGCGCGTCGCCCGCGCCGCCCGTCGTGGACCTGGTGGGCCGCACCACGCTGGCCGAGGCGTCCGCCGTGGTGGCCGCGTGCAGCGTCCTGGTCGGCGTGGACACCGGACTCTCCCACATGGCCCACGCCTACCGCCGCCCGGCCGTGTTGCTTTTCGGCTCGAACACTCCCTACCTGGATCCGCCCGGCGCCTCGGTCTCGATACTCCACTCCGGGCGGTCCTGCTCTCCCTGCCGGGGGAAGCTGGTGTGCGACGGACGGATCGAGTGCATGTCCGACCTTTCCGTCGAATCCGTCCTGGCGGAGGTCGAGGCGCGCCTGGCGGCCGTCCCCCGTCCCCGCTCCCACTCGTCGAAGGCAGCCTCATGACCATCGTTCACGTCGAGACCGGCCGTCGCTTCTACGGCGGCGCGCTGCAAGTGCTGTACCTGATGCGCGGCCTCATCCGAAGGGGCGTGCCGAGCTTGCTGCTCGCGCCCAAGGGCTCCCAGATCGCCGCCGAGGCTCGGGCTTGGAAGCTGCCGACGGAAGACTTCCGCTTCCGGGGAGAGGCGGACTTCACCGCCGTCTGGCGCATGAAGCGACGGTTCCTGAACGCCGGCGCGATCCTGGTCCACGTCCACTCCCGGCGAGGCGGCGACGCCTTCGGCGGCTTTGCGGCCGGGCGGGCCAAGGTCCCCACGGTCCTGACCCGCCGGGTCGACAACTCGGAGCTTGCCTGGGTCGCCCGCCGCAAGTACGCCGTCTACGATCACGTGGTGGCGATATCGGAAGCGGTGCGGCGCGTCCTGGCGGACAACGGCGTCCCGTCGGAAAAGACTTCGCTCGTGCCGTCGGCGGTCGACGTCTCCGAGTGGCAGAGCCCCCGGACCCGGAGTTCGCTGAACCGAGAGTTCGACTTGGTCCCCGGCGCGCCCGCAGCCGCCATGGTGGCCCAGTTCATCCCCCGGAAGGGGCACCGGGAGCTGGTGGAGGCGCTGACCTTCCTTCGGTGGCGCACCAAGCGAGACGCCCGCGACCGGGCAAGGGGGCGGCGGACCGCCGCCGACCGCCGTCGATCCAGCAAGCCGAGCCGAGCCGTGGGCCGGCGCCGGGCCGCCGAGCAGAACGGCAACGACCCCCAGGCGCTGGTGCAGCGGCGTCTTCCCACGGTCGTGCTCTTCGGCCAAGGTCCTCTCCGGAACACCGTGGCCGGCTTTGCCGAGAGAGCCGGCGTGAGCGACCTGCTGCGCTTCGCCGGCTACAGGAACGACCTGCCGAAGTGGCTGGGGGCGTTCGACTTCCTCGTTCACCCCGCGACGGCCGAGGGCTTGGGCGTGGCAGTTCTTCAGGCGTCCGCGGCGGGGCTTCCCGTGGTCGCTTCCAAGGCCGGGGGACTGCCCGAAGTCGTCGAGGACGGGGAAACCGGATTCCTCTTCAAGTCGGGTGACGTCGGCGAGCTGGCGGGAAACCTCTCCGCCATGTCGAGCGCCCAGGCGCGCGTTCCGACTCGCGAGATGGGCCGCAGAGGCCGTCGCCGGGTCCAGAAGCTGTTCTCGGTGGACTCGATGGTGAACGGCTACCTGGACGTGTACCGCTCCGTCCTCGGTCCCGAGTGGCGAGGACCCAACGCCGACCGGTCGCGGCCGCGGCTGGCGTTGGTGCCGTGAAGCCGTTCGTCTCGGTGATCCTCAGCACCTACCAGTCCCCGGCGTGGCTGGAGAAGGTCCTGTGGGGATACGCCGTCCAGAGCCGCCGGGAGTTCGAGCTCGTCGTGGCCGACGACGGATCCTCTCCCGAAACCGCCCAGCTTCTGGACCGCTTCCGGGACTCGGGGCTTGCGCTGCGCCACGTCTGGCAGCCCGACCGCGGCTTCCGAAAGTGCCGCGTGCTCAACAGGGCGGTCGAGGCGTCTCGGGGCGACTACCTGGTCTTCTCCGACGGCGACTGCATTCCGCGAGCCGACTTCCTGGCGGTGCACGCCGGGACGGCTCGGAAGGGCCGCTTCCTCTCCGGCGGCTGCGCCAGGCTCTCGAGGGCGGCCAGCGTGGCCGTCGCGCGGTCGGACGTGCTGGCGCAGCGCGTCTTCTCCCCGAGATGGGTCCGAGCGCACGGCGGCTGCGACTTCAAGTCGGCGGCCAAGCTGGCCGTTCCACGCCTCGGCGCTCCGATCGCCGACCGCCTCACCACGACTCGCCCGAGCTGGAACGGGGGCAACGCCTCCGCTTGGCGGGAAGACGTGCTCGCCGCCAACGGCTTCGACGAGCGCATGGGCTACGGCGGGGAAGACCGGGAGTTCGGCGAGCGACTGGAGAACGCCGGCGTCCGGGGAACGCAGATCCGCTACCGGGCCATTTGCGCGCACCTGGAGCACGACCGGGGATACGCGCGCCCCGACGCCCTGACCCGAAACAAGGCGATCCGGCGGCGAACCCGATCCCAGCGCCGCACCGCGACCCTGCACGGGATCCGCCGTTCCGACCGGCGCCGCCCGCCGCGGGCCCGACCGAAGCCTGCCGGGCAGGAGCAGGAGCGCGCCCACCGATGACCCGCCTCCGATCGTTCCGCGACGAGTTTCCCGTCGCGCGCAACTTCGTCTTCCTGAACCACGCCGGCGTCGGTCCCACCTCCACGAGGGTCGTGAACGCCGTCCACCGCTTCATGGACTCCCTCGCCACCACGGGCCGGCCGTGCTTCGAGGAGTGGGAAGCCCTGGCCGACGAGTGTCGATCCCGCTTCGCCCGCCTCGTGGGGGCCTCGCCGGACGAGATCGCCTTCGTCCGCAACACGTCCCACGGGCTCTCGCTGCTGGCGTCGGGACTGGACTGGCGGCCGGGCGACAGGGTGACGGTCTCCACCGCCCTCGAGTACCCGTCCAACGTCTACCCGTGGATGGACCTGGAGCGGCGGGGGATCGCCGCCCTGGACCGCATCGAGGAGGACGAAGGCGCCGTGACTCCCGAGTCGGCGGCGGCGGCGATGAGGCCCGGCACGAGGGTGCTGGCCGTGAGCTCGGCCCAGTACGCCACCGGGGCGGTCACCGACTTGGCGGAACTCGGCGCCCTCTGCCGCGCGCGGGGAGCGCTGCTGTGCGTGGACGGCATCCAGACGGTCGGCGCCCTGCCGCTGGACGTGAAGGAGGCAGGCGTCCACTTCCTCTCCGCCGACAGCCACAAGTGGATGCTGGGCATGATGGGAATCGGCGCCGTCTTCGTGGATCGCTCGATCGCGACCCGCGTCCATCCGCCTCTGCTGGGGTGGCGAAGCACCACCGAGGCCTTCGACTTCGACCGGGTCCACTTCGAGCTCCGGGACACGGCAGGCCGCTTCGAGGAGGGAAGCCTTGCCTACCCGTTGATCGCCGGCTTCTCGGAAGCGCTGGCCATCTTGGAGGAGGCGGGGGTCGAAGCGGTCGCGGCCCACGTGGCGGAGCTGGTGGGGACGTTGGCGGCGCGCTTGGAGGAGCTTGGGTGCGAAACGGGCCCGACGGCGGCGCGGAGGCGCCACATCCTGATGTTCCGCCACCCCCGGGTCGACGTGCAGCGGCTGGCGGAAGGGCTCGCGGAGCGACGCGTGGTGGCGTCCCTGCGCCGGGGCTGGATACGCGCCTCGCCCCACTTGTACAACACGCGGGAGGAGATGGAGCAGGTGGCCGAGGCGGTGCGGGAGGCGCTGCCCTAGCCGTCCTGCCGGAAGCGGTCGATCACGGCGACGCCGACGAGGTCGTGGCCGTCCATTCCCTTCAGGACTTCCACGCCCTCCTCCAGGGAGACCGTCCGGGTCACCAGGCGGTCCGGCTCCACGAAGCCCGTCGCGATCATGCGCAGCATCCGATCGTACTCGTGGGCCTGCATCCCGTGGGTGCCCACGATCTCCAGCTCCCAGCCGATCACTCGGTCCATCGGCACGCGGGGGTGACGGTGCTCGCCGGTCGTGAGGCCCGCCTGGACGTGGCGTCCTCGCCTCCGCAGGCAGGCGACCGAGTTGAAGCAGGTGTCGGGGTGGCCCAAGGCGTCCAGCGACATGTGGGCTCCGCCGCCGGTCAGCTCCCGCACCTCTCCTGCCACGTCGGGAGAGCAGGACGCGTCCACGGCGGCCGTCGCCCCCACCTTCCTTGCCATCTCCAGCGCTTCCTGGCGGATGTCCACCGCGACCACGGCCGCTCCCAGCGCCGACGCGACCATCACCGCCGCCAGCCCGACCCCGCCGCACCCGTGCACGGCCACCCAGTCGCCCCCCGAGACCCGGCCCTGAGCCCGCACCGCGCGAAACGCCGTGGCAAAGCGGCAACCCAGGCTGGCCGCTGTCACGAAGCCCACGTCGTCGGGGAGGGGCACCAGCGTCAGATCGGCGTGGCGCAGCGCCACCCGCTCCGCGAACCCGCCCCATCCGTGAAAGCCCGGCTGGAACTGGCGTCGGCACACCTGCTGGTCGCCGGCGCGACAGTGGGCGCACCGCCCGCACCCGGCGATGAACGGCACCGACACGCGCGCGCCTCTCCGCCAGCGGGTCACGTCCTTCCCCACCTCCTCCACCACGCCGGCGATCTCGTGGCCGGGCACGTGGGGCAGCACGATGTCCGGGTCGTGGCCGACCCACCCGTGCCAGTCGCTTCGGCAGACGCCGTTGGCTTCGACGCGCAGCACCACGCCGTCGGGCGTCGGCTCCGGATCGGGGAGGGTCTCGATGGCGATCGGCCCCCGGTACTCCCTGTAGATCGCCGCCTTCACGGGCGACTCCTTCCTCTTCGCGGCGCAGGCTCTTCCCTTGCGCGAGGATTAGTGACAGATTCACAAGTCCGGGTCGTGCCGCAGCGCCGCACCGGCAGCCGCTGTTTCCACTCGCCTTCGACCCGCCCGTAGCGCACAGAGACGGGCAAGCCAAACCCACCAGGAGAAGTTGCGTGAACAAGACCCAGATGGCCAAGGAGCTCGCCAGCCAAGTCGAGGACCTGACCCAAGCCGGAGCCGGAGAGATCATCGACGCCCTCTTCGACCCGACCGACGGGATCATCGCAACCGAGCTCGCCACGGCGGGGACGGACCAAAAGGTCTCGATCGGTGGCTTCGGCACCTTCGAGGTGCGGGAGCGGTCGGCGCGGACTGCCCGCAACCCGCGCACCGGCGAGACGGTCCACGTGCCGGCGCGGAAGCACCCCGCCTTCAAGGCCGCCAAGGCGCTGAAGGACTGCGTCGCGTAGCAACCACCGCCTCGGCGCCAAGAGCCGGAGCGCCCTCTCGGCACCCCGCCTGCGCGGGTTCGCGGCGTGAACACCTTTTCTGCGGCGCCGCGTAGGGAAGGACACGGAAGTCGCGAGGATGTCTTCGGAGTTGGGAGGAAGCGGTGAACGAACACTTTGCGCCCGCTCTCGTGGGCGAGGTGGTGGTCCTGGTCTTGGCCGTCGGCTTGGTGTGGGTCGTCTTCCGCGAGGTCGCCCGGGTCGCCCTCAAGGTGCTCTTGCCGGCGGGCGTTCTGGTCGGCGTGGCCGTGTGGCTCGGATGGCTCGACCAGACGATGTTGGGCAACACCCTGGTCGCCGTGGGCGACGGCGTGATGAACGGCATTCGCAGCGTCGCCGACTGGGTGGTGGCCAGAACCTCGTCCGGCTGATTCCGCTCGGCGCTGCGCTGGCGGCGGGTTGCGCCGGAGGACCGACCGGCGGTCCCCTGGACCGTTCGGGCAAGCACGCGCCGCCCTCGATCGGCAGAAGCGCCGGAAGCGCGCCTTTCAGCCGGGAAGTCGATCCCCCGATCCCCGATCCCGTTGGCGTCTATGCGGTCGTCCTCTCCGCCAGCCACATGGTGTCGGAAGGCACGATGGAGATCTCGGGCGAGACCGGGGCCTACCTGGGACGCATCTCCGTCGGGGGCGTCGTCGCGGTCGTTCGGCGGGTCGAGACCGGTCCGGGCCACATGCGCATCGAGGCGGACACCGACAGGGGAAGGTTGGTGCTGCGGCTGGCGGGCGACGGAGGCTACTTCGCCGGCAATTGGATCCTGGGCGTCCAGCGGGGCACCGTCGTCGCGGAGAAGCCCCTGCCCTACCGGAGAGAAGCCGGTCCCGTCTCCACCGGCAGGTCGTCCCGGCCCCCCCACTCGGCCCACGAACCGTCGTAGACCGCCACGTCCCAGCGCCCCGACGCGGCCATGCTCCACGCAAGGGCGCAGGCGCTGGTCCCCGACCCGCAGGTCGCGACCACCTTCTTGGTCGGGTCCACGCCGGCGCCTTCGAGGAGCGCCGAGAGCGCGTCCTTGCCGACCCCAACTCCCGTCTCGCCGTCCACCAGCTCCGTGTAGGGAAGGTTCCGGCTGCTCGGCACGTGTCCCAGCCGGAGCCCGGGCCTGGGCTCGGGGTCCCTGCCCGCGAACCGCCCTGGCGGGCGCACGTCGACGATCTCGACCCCGTCGTCGCGCGTCGCGCGCACGACCTGCTCCGCGCTGCGAACCAGCTCGGGCCGGACGACGGGCGTGAACTCGCCCGGCGTCTCTCGAGATCGGCGGCTCGGCCCGGATTCGACGGGAAGCCCCGACGCCGCCCAGTGCTTGAAGCCGCCGTCCAGGACGGCGACGTTGTCGAATCCGAAGCAGCGAAAGGTCCACCACACTCGCGGAGCGCTGATGTTGACGCCCGACGCGTCGTACACCACCACGGAGGAGGCGTCCGACACCCCCGCCGCCTCGGCCCGGACCTTGAAGCGCTCCGGCGCGGGGAGCGTGTGGGGCAAGGGCGATTCCGGGTCGCAGCTGGCGTCCAGGTCGAAGAACCGGGCCCCGGGGATCCTCTGCGCTTCGAACTCGCGGGCCGGGTCGCGTCCGGAACCCGGCAGGTACCACGAGCAGTCGAGCACGACAAGCTCCGCCGCCTTCAAGTGCTGGGCGAGCCAAGCGGCGGAGACGGCGGGCCGGGGAAGCTTGAAGGGAGCGCGCCGGCGGGTGGTCGCGGCTGTCGTCATGGCGTCGGGGGGCCGGAAGGGCCCGGGAAGGCGGAAGGCGCTGCGCGTGCCGAGCGCCCTGGCCGGCCGGCATTGCCGGCTCGGGCGGAAGGGCTCGGGAAGGCGAGGGAAAGTGCTGCCGCATACTAACCAGCGAGCCGTCCCGGAGCATCTCGGCGGCCGGGCGAGCGGAGCGGCGTCGGGTCGAGCTTCGGTCGAACCGGGGTCGTTCCCCCCGCCCGCGTGAGAGTCCTGGTCACCGGGGCCGCCGGCTTCATCGGCTCCTTCGTTGCGCGTCGCCTTCTGGAAGCGGGACACCAAGTCGCCGGCATCGACAACCTGAACCCCTACTACGACCCCCGGCTGAAGCGCGACCGGGCGGCCCGGCTCTTGGAGCACGACGGGTTCTCGTTCCGGCAGATCGACCTGTGCGACGCCCGGGCCGCCGCCGAGTGCTTCGACGCCGGCGGCTTCGATCGAGTGGTCCATCTGGCCGCCCAGGCCGGGGTAGCGTACTCGCTGGAGAACCCGCTGGCGTACGTGCACTCCAACCTGGTCGGGTTCGCCCACGTTCTGGAGGGGTGTCGGCGGAGCGGCGTCGAGCATCTGGTCTACGCATCCACCAGCTCGATCTACGGCGCCAACACCCGGCTGCCGTTCTCCACGGGCGACTCGACGGACCATCCCCTGTCCCTGTACTCGGCCACCAAGAAGTCCAACGAGGCGATGGCCCACGCCTACGCCCACGTCCACGGCCTGCCGGCGACGGGGTTGCGCTTCTTCACCGTCTACGGTCCGTGGGGGCGTCCCGACATGGCGGCGTTCCTCTTCACGCGACAGATTCTCGCAGGCGAGCCGATCAAGCTCTACAACCATGGAAACCACTGGCGGGACTGGACTTACGTGGAGGACACGGCCGAAGGCGTGGTCCGAGCGACGATGAAGCCTCCCGAGGGCGACGCATCGTGGAGCGGAGGCGCGCCCAACCCGGCGACCAGCAAGGCCCCGTGGCGGGTGTACAACGTCGGGGCGGGCCGTCCGGTGCATCTGCTCGAGTTCGTCGGCATTCTGGAGGAGCTGCTGGGTCGGAAGGCGGAGCGGCTGCTCCTGCCTCGCAGGACAGTGGACGCGCTGGAGACCTGCGCCGACGTGGAGGGGCTGCGGAGGGACGTGGGCTACGAGCCGGCGACGCCGGTGCGCGAGGGACTCGCCCGCTTCGTCGAATGGTACCGCGAGTACTACCGCGTCTAGGCGGAGCGCGGGCCGAGAGCGCCGACGCCAAGAACGCCGGAGGCGCCTTCGGGAGCGTCGCGGCGTCGGACGAAGAGGCCCGCTTCGTGGTCGGTCCCGACTTCCGGCGCTTCTCCCAGAAGGACGACGTCTTCTGCCGCTCGTTCTGGGACCCCTCGGTGCGGAGCCACCGCTCCGACATGTTCTACGAGACGTACCGCACGCCGAAGATGAAGTGGCGGGGCGCCGACGGCTTCAGGCGTCGGGACTACGCGCTGCGCAACGCTTCCTGGCACGTGACGGACGTCTTCGCCGAGCTTCACGAGGCCGCGGACCGGCGGGAGGGCTTCCTCGATCCATACACGGCGGTTCGCGAGGGTCCGCCTGGACGGGCGCCCGTCGAGTCTCCCGAGGAGATGGCGCGGCAGCTGAAGCGGGCGGCCAAGACGCTGGGGGCGGACTTGGTGGGCGTCACCGGCTGGGACGAGCGCTGGGTGTACACGCACAACTACGGGCGCGAGCAGGAGGAGGAGAAGCCGCAGGAGCTTTCGGCGGAGCTGAAGAACGTGATCGTGGTGGCCCAGTCGATGGACCGGGAGCTGCTGCGCACCGCGCCGTCGGCGTTGAGCGGGGCCGCGACGGGGGCGGGCTACTCCCGCGACACGATCGTGCTGCTGGCCATCGCCCAGTTCGTCACCAACCTGGGCTACCGGGCCGTGGCGACGATGAACGACTCGGCGCTGGCAATCCCCTTCGCCGTCAAGGCCGGCCTGGGGGAGTACGGCCGCCACGGCCTCCTGATCACCCGCGAGTTCGGTCCGCGCGTGCGGCTGGGCAAGATCTTCACCGACCTGCCGCTGGCCCACGACCGGCCGCAGCGCTTCGGCGTCGAGGAGACGTGCCAACTCTGCCGGGCGTGCACCGACGCCTGCCCGGCCAAGGCGATCGACGGAGGGGACCCGTCCACCGTCGTGCACAACCGATCCAACATCCAGGGCGTCGAGAAGTGGACGACCGACGCCGAGAAGTGCTTCCGCTACTGGTCGAACCTGAACACGGACTGCGCCATCTGCGTCCGCGTCTGCCCCTACAACCGCGACTACGCCCGGTGGACGAGCCGGGCGTGGCAATGGCTGGCCGGGACTCCGCTGCGGCGTCTCGCTCTGTGGCTGGACCGGGTGGCGGGGCGGGGGGAGAGGGTGCCGCCGAGCCGTTGGTGGGGAAGCGCGGAGTGAGCTCCGCCGGCCCGGATCGCTCCGCCGAAGCGGCCCCTGCCCGCGTGGCTTTGGTCACCGGCGGGGCGGTGCGGGTGGGGCGCGCCATTGCGCTGGGACTGGCGGAGGCCGGCTGGGACGTCGCGATCAGCTACCACTCGTCGTCGGACGCTGCCGAAGCAGTGCGGGCGCGCGTGGCGTCTCTGGGAAGGCGGAGCCTGGCTGTTGGGGCCGACTTGGCCGAGCCCGAGGCGCCGGCCCGCGTCGTGGACGCCGTGGCCGCGGAGTTCGGCGCGCTGGACTTGCTCGTCAACTCCGCCGCGTCGTTCCGTTCCGCCGGCCTGCTGGACGTCACGCGCGAAGAGTGGGACGACGTGATGGCCCTGAACCTGCGGGCGCCGTTCCTCCTGGTGCGCCGCGCCGCCCCGATGCTGCGCCGGGCTCAAGGCGCCGTCGTCAACATCGTGGACCTCTCGGCGCTTCAACCCTGGACCAGCCACCCTCACCACTCGGTCTCGAAAGCCGGTCTCCTGCACCTGACGAAGGTGATGGCCCGCTCTCTCGCGCCCGAAGTGCGCGTCAACGCCGTGGCGCCGGGGCACGTGCTGGCACCCTCGGGCGAGGGCGCGGCTCCCGCAGCGCGTGCCACTCGTTCAGCCGCTCGGCTGGCTCCCCCGGGCGAGGGCGCGGTCGGTGGTGGGGCCCAGGGCCCGGCCGGAGCTGCTCGCGGGCCCGCCGCCGAGGCGGCTGGGGCTGTGCTGGATCGACCAGGCCGGCCGGAAGACGTAGTAGAAGCCGTCCGCTTCCTGGCCGACGCGCGGTTCGTGACCGGCGATGTCGTGGTGTGCGACGGGGGGCAGCTGCTGCGGACCTGAGCGGGCACGGACGCACAACGCGCCTTCGGTTGCGGCGCCTCGCGCAGGGACGGATCATGTTGCTTCCACCGAACTCCGCCGAGAACCGAGGCATGCCCCATGGCCCGCTCCCCACTGTCCGCCGCTGCCCTGCCGCGCGTCGCCGTCCTCGCTCTGGCGGCCGGCGCGGTCGCTGTTCCCGCCTCCGCCCAGCAGCGCGCTCCCGGCATCGTGGACCTGATCGACATGCCGTCGATCTCGTCGCCCCGGCTGAGCCCCGACGGCGAGCGCGTGCTGTACGTCCGCTCCGACGCCGACTGGGAGAAGAACCGGACAGTCGCCCACATCTGGATGGCGACGGTCGACGGCGGCCCCGACCTGCGCCTCACCGCCGGCGAGGACGGCGAATCGAGCCCTCGGTGGTCTCCTGACGGCTCCCTGATCGCCTTCGTCGCCGACCGGGGTGACGACGAGGCCGACCAGATATACGTCCTCGACACCCGCGGCGGCGAAGCGCGAAGGCTCACCGAGCACCCCACGGCGGTCTCGTCGATCGCGTGGTCGCCCGACGGCGAGGGGCTCTTCTTCCTGGCGTTCGACGACAAGACGGAGGAGCAGAAGGAGCGCGAGGAAGCCGGCGACGACGTGTACGCCTTCGACGAGAACTACAGGCAGCGGCACCTGTGGAGGGTGTCTCTTGCCGACGGCGAGAGCCGGCGGATCACCGACGGGGACTACTCGGTCAACGAATTCCGGCTCTCCCGGGACGGCGCCATGGTCGCCTACGACAGAGGTCCTTCGCCCCTCTTCGACGACAACGACGACGGCGAAGTGTGGGTGATGAGCACCGACGGCTCGGATGCGCGGAGGATCACCTTCAACGGCGTCCCCGAGTACGGCGCGGAGCTCTCGCCCGACAACCAATGGGTCCTCTTCCGCGCCGACTCCAACACCGAGGGCGAGTTCTACTACAACGACAAGGTGTACTTGGCGTCTGCCCAGGGCCGGCGCGGTGGAGAGGGCGCCGCGACCGCCGCAGGAGACGCCGCCTACCGGCCCGCGATCAGCGACTTTCCCTACGAAGCCAGCCAGGCGGTTTGGGGGAAGGACGCTTCGACGATCCTCGTGCAGGCCAACACCGGCGCGCGCCAGGAGCTGTTCTCGGTGAACGTGGCGTCGGCCGTCGCGACGCAGATCACGCGGGGCGACCACAGCGTCTCGCTGGGCAGCTACCAGCCCGCGCTGGACCGGATGGCCGTCACCGTCGCGAGTCCCACCGAGCCCGGCGACGTGTGGCTGCTCGACGGATCGGGCGGCGCAATGGCCAGGGCGACGACCGTCAACGCCGACGTCGCCGAGCGCTTCCGCCTGCCCCGGGTGGAGGCGGTCCAGTGGCAGGGCGAGGACGGCGTCGAGGTCGAAGGGCTGCTCTACTACCCGCTGGACCACGTGGCGGGCGTCCGCCGTCCGCTGGTCGTGCAGACCCACGGCGGGCCGGCGTCGTCGGACCGCTTCCGCTTCCCGTCGTCCCACAACTACGAGACGGTGCTGACGTCGCTGGGATACTTCGTCCTCAAGCCCAACTACCGGGGCAGCACCGGCTACGGCGACGACTTTCTGCGCAATATGGTGGGCAACTACTTCGACCAGGCGCACAAGGACGTGATGGCGGGGGTGGACCACCTGATCGCGCAGGGGCTGGTGGACGGCGAGCGGATGGCGAAGATGGGGTGGAGCGCCGGCGGCCACATGACCAACAAGGTCGTCACCTACACCGACCGCTTCAAAGCCGCGTCCTCCGGTGCCGGCGCCGCCAACTGGGTGTCGATGTACGGCCAGAGCGACGTGCGCATCTACAGGACGCCGTGGTTCGGGACGACGCCATGGGAGGAAGGGGCCAACATCGATCAGTACTGGCAGGACTCGCCCCTTCGGGAAGTATGGAAGGTCGCGACGCCCACCCTCTTCCTCGTCGGCGAGGAGGACGCCCGAGTTCCCATGCCCCAGTCGGTGGAGATGTACCGGGGCCTGCGCCACAACGGCGTGCCCACGCACCTCTACGTCGCGCCCCGCCAGGGCCACGGCTGGCGCGAGCTTCGTCACCGCCTCTACAAGGCCAACGTGGAGCTGGACTGGTTCGAGCGGTGGGTAATGGAGAGGAATTGGGAGTGGGAGAAAGCACCGGAAGACGAGAAGGCGGCGGTGCGCCTTTGCGGCTCCCTGCCGACTCTGCCATCTTGAAAGCAAGATAGACGAGACGAGGGATCACGATTCGTTACCGTGCGATCCGCAGGAGGTCGGCCTCTCGCGAGGACCAGAACAGAAGAGGAGTTGGAATGAAGTGGATCGACAGGTGGAAGGCAGACAGGCGCGCTCGGGCTGCGAGGCGGGATGCTCTGGCGGAGGAGCGAGAGCTTGAGCGCCAAGCAAGGCTGGCCGAGCACAGGGAGCAGGAGGCTAGGCTTGCCGAGGCGAAGAGGGCCATTCTCGCCGGCGTCGACGCTGGGCAGTTAGTTCCGTTTCATCTGCGGAACAGCCCGTTCCGGCTGATGAAGTCGGAGGAACTCGTCTACGCGTGTCCGGCGACCTATGGCAAAACGGGCCGCGAGTATCGGGCCACGTCGCAGGGAGCGAGCATCAGGGTCATGAAGGGTGTGTCGTACCGAGTCGGTGGCAGTCGGGGCCGGACTGTGGATACGCCGATCAGTTTCGACGATCCGGGTGCACTTGGGGTCACGACGAAGCACCTCTACTTCGCGTCGTCGGATCCCATGCATGGCAAGTCGTTTCGGGTCCGGCTCGACAAGATCGTGACGACATCGCCGTTTACGGATGGCATGACGTTCATGCGCGACCTCGCGTCAGCAAAGCCGGAGGGGTTCAGCCGGATCGATGGGGTGTTCGTCAACGATCTGGTAGGGCGGCTGTCGGTTGCCATGAGCGATGGCGTCAAGTTTGAGTTGGCCGATCCAGAAGTCGACGAGAATGGCGAGAACATCACCACTCATCTCGCGTTGTCGGCATGACGATGCAGACGGCAGGACGGCTCCGTGCTGCGTGGACCTACTACTACTATCGTGGGCTCGTCGTGGCAACGGCCGTAGTCGTGGCGTCGGGCGGGTGCGGGGACATGGCCGACGGGCCCGTCGCGCCTCCGGCGACCGAAGAGAAGACGGCAGCTCAGGCAACGAACTCGCCCAACGGGTATGTGTATGTGCGGGCATATCTCACGCAGGGCGTTCAGCGCCTAAATGGGACCCGTCTGCCAATGACGGCAGGGAAGGACGCACTGCTCCGCGTCTGGGTGAACGGATGGCCCGCCCACGAGTCGGGAAAAGACTCTCTGCGGGTACCGGAAGTGACTGCTCGCATTTGTGGTCGCAAGCATTGGCTGGAGCCCTTCGACATTCAAGCGCTGTACGGTTACCCAAGCTGCTGCCTGGGACTCGACAGAGTTGGAATCCACTACGACGTCATGGGCGACTATCTGCCCAGGTCATTCTTCGGCGAGGGCTCGCCTGGCATGTCGTTCAACACCTATGTGGATGGCGAAGTGCTAAGCGCCAATCCGTCGGGCGTGGTGCAGGCTAGAATCTCCATCGATTTCGAGGACGAGGATACGGTTCTCGCCTACTTTAGACCGACCCTGTCTGCCGACACGGGGTCAACGGTGTTCACTACGCTTGTGGTGGATGTGGTAGACGTTCCGCCGTTGGAGCTGGTGTTTGTTCCGGTACACGGCAGTGTTGATTCGTTGAACGCCATTACGGACTCTCTGACCGACGCTATTGTCGAGCAGGGTTCAGAACATCCGTTCATACGTCCTTGGGAGCAGGCGTTTCCATCTCCCGCATGGGTCGTTGAGCGTCGACCCGCGATTCCTTTCACGAACCAGATGCTTTCGGCGCTGGACAGCATCCAGAGTGGGTACGACGAGCAACACAAGTACTACGTGGCGTTCTTCAATCGCGCTGACCCGGCGTTTGACGGCGAGTATGCGGGGTGGGCGGTGGTAGAGGGAACGCGGGCCGTATCGTCGTTTCACTGTTGGGCTGCGTGGGACGACCTGAATCCAGGAGGCTGTTCTGGGGGATCAACGCTGGGGCACGAGTTGGGACACAACATGGGACTTCTTCACGCTCCGTGTCCCGTGGAGTGGCCGCCGTATACTTGGCTGGACCCGGAATACCCGTACTACAACGGATCAATAGGCGTGTGGGGGTGGCAGTTCAACGAGTCTGGCCGGTCTTATAGTGCTGGCCCACGTTCGCCAGAAGCAGTCGGCGGACGGCCTCACAGTCCCGACTTGATGGGTTACTGCGGCGGATACGAGTGGATCAGCGACTACCATTACGATAAGGTCCTGGACCACATGATTGGCACTCCCGACGCGCAGCCATCGTCGAGTGGTCGGGTGATCTACGATCCAGAACGGATGATCGCACCATCATACCAACAGGGAAAGGAACAGGCCTGATCGGGGTGCTGACAGCACCGCTGGTCAAAGCCCACGGGCAGACGCAGGACGCGCCGGACACGAGCACCTGCTACGAGCCCGACGGGACCGCCAAGACACAGCGGACAGGCCTCCGCTGCCAGCACCGATTCGGCGCGCGCCCGTCGCGTGGTGGCTAGCGAGCGACTCCGTCGGTAGCGGCCCTTATTTGCCGGTTCTTGAGGGCAAGCTCGACCAGGAGCTCCTCCAGCTCGTCCTCGTAGCGCTCCAGCGGGATTTGGTCCTTGACGCTTCGAAGGGCGTCGATGCGGGACTCGATCTCGGCCTTCTCTTCGTAGAGAGCGCGAAGGGCTGGGCTTGCGGCGCCGCTTTCGGCCGTTGCGACGCCCGAGCCGCCGGCCGCCGACAAGAACACGCTCCGCGCCAGGGCCCCGTCGTTCACGGCCTCGGCGCCCGTTCCCGCGTCGATCTGGCGGCTTCCCTCACCGTCCCCGTTGTCGTCCAGCACGGCGTGTTCGGTGAGCAGCTGGTTGTCGCCCTCGTACTCCCGCTCCACCTCGCGCAGCGCGTACGCAAACGCCTCCAGCATCGACACCCGGGAGTTCTTGTCCACATCCGCGTGGTCGCCTGCGAAGGCTTCGACGAAGTGCAGCCCGAAGCGCGTCATGTTCCGCTCGCGGCCGGTGCGCGTGGCGGCAATGATCGTCCGGTCGGGTCGAGAGAGAGCTTCGACGAAGGGACCCGAGGCGCTGGTCGTGTTGACGAAGGTGACGCGCCGGTCGCCCAACCCCTCCAGAAGGAAGCCGAAGTCGTCGGCCGAGAGGTCGGGGCCGGGAATGTTGAAGCGCGCTTCTCCGTCGCGGAAGGTTCCGTGGCCGGCCAGCAGCACCACCAATTCGTCCCCCTCGGCCATGGACGCGCCCAGCTCGGCGAAGGCGGAACGGATGTTCTCGGCGGTGGAGCGGGCGGAGATGCGGGTCGGGTCAAGCTCCGGCTTCTCGCCCAGGTAGACGATGCGCGCAGGGGCCACGCCGTGCCTTTCGACCGCGGCATCGGCGAAGCGGCTCATCCATCCGTGAAAGGCGTCGGTGTAGTTGGGGTCGCCGCCCAGTCCCGCGATCAGCAGCACGTGCGTGTTCTGGGCTTGGAGGGCTGCGGAGAAGAACGCCGGGGTCCCGATCCCGAAGGCGGCCGCGACGGCCCCGACGGCCAGGAGGGTCCGCCCGGCTCTCAAGCCAGCCCCCGCCTGCACCGGTACGCCCACGTGCTCGGGCTGACCTGACCGACGGGGGGGCGCCCGCCTTTCAAGCCAGCCCCCGCTTGCGCCGGTACGCCCACTCTCCCGCCAGCAGGCCGGCCGCCAGAAGGAAGAGGACGGGCATGTCCCACAGGTCGCGCTCCTCGCGCACGGTCACGCCCTCGCCGGTGAAGCGCAGGTCTTCGGGGAGCCGGCCGACGGTCTCGAGAGTGTAGTAGCGGCCGCCCGTCTCGTCGGCGACGCGCTCCAGCAGGTTGCGACGCTGGCGCGGGTCCCGGTACTCCTCGACGCCCGGCGCCACGCGAACGCTGGTACGGGCCGATCCGAAGACGACGGAGTCCCGCCCGGCGGCCTCCACGGCCACCTCGAAGAGCCCGTTGGATTCGGGGACGAACTCGGCGACGTACCGCCCGTCCTCTTCCACCGACCACTCCATCGGCGTCGCCCGCACGTCGCCCGCAGGCGTGGTGATCCGGGCCGTGACCACCGCTCCGTTCACCTCCACGAACCCGGCGTCCGCCACCGTGGCCGCGATCACGGCCGTCTCGCCCGCCTCCACCGACTCCCGCTCTGGCGCGGCCTCGACCGGGTCCGGCGTGTCCGCGACGATCCAGCGAAGCATCTGCCGCCAGAAGGTCTCGTGGCTCTGGTCCTCCAGCGAGACGGTGGCGTCCATCTGCCACAACCACGTGTCCTGGACCGCCAGGACCATGGACCTGCCCCGACCGTAGCGCTGGAACGCGCTGACCACGCGGTCGGTCGCCGGCCCCGCGCCCGACACGACCTTCCCCTCCAGGAACTCGGTGGCGCCGGGCTTGAGCTCCACGACCAAGTTGGTGGTGGAGACGGCCGGCAACGAATCCCAGCGTGCCGCCGACGCCGTCACCGTCCCCGCGATCCGGGTCGACGGGTGGTGGGCGCCCGCCGGGGTCGGCGCAACCTTCACGAAGACTTGGCGCTCCGTGGGCGTCGATCCGTCGGGCTCCTCCAGCGCTACCGGCAGCACGTCCTCCAGCGGCGTGCCCTTGTACCCGCCCTCGGCGAACGCTCGTCGCCCGCCAAGCATCAAGAGCGTGCCGCCGCGGTCGCTCACGAAGTCCGCGATCATCTCCAGCTGGTCGTGGGTGAAGAAGCTGGCCTCTACGGAGCCGAGGACCAGGGCCCGGTAGCCGTACAGCTCTTCGCGAGTCGTCGGAAAGCCTCCCAGGAGCTCCAGCGGGTCGTCCAGGTTGCGCCGCAGGAACTTGTTCTCGGCCGTGCGCTGGAGGAGGACGACCTGCACGCCGGCGTCGTCTTCGACCGCGCGCAGCATGAACGCCACCTCGTGGCGCGGCTCGCCCTCGAAGTACAGAACCTTCTCGGTGCGGTCCCGGACTTGCACGACGGCCCGCACCTCGTTGTTCTCGATCACCCGTTCGCCGGGCTGCCCCGCGATGCGAAACGACAGCTCCCGGGCGCCCTCGGCCTCCAGCGCGACGGCGATGGGAGCGACCAGGGGCTGCCCGTCCCGGGGCAGCGTCACTTCCTCTTCGGCCACGATCCGCCCCATGTCCTCCACGACGATTGACGCGGTCCGTCCGCCGTAGCCCCGGGCGTCCACCAGCACGTTCACTTGCAGCGACGACCCGACCAGCGCGCTTGCGGGCACATCCGCCCGGCCGACCTGCACGTCGGCCTCCATCGTCTCGTCGCCCAGCCCGACCGTGAACACCGGAACGGACGCCGCCCGCAACGGCAGCAGCGCCGGGCCGAGGGGGTCGCCGCTGTTGTCGCCTCCGTCGGTCAGCACCACGATCCCCGACAGCGGCACGCCCTGCAGCTCCTCCCGGGCGTAGCCCAGGGCGCGTCCGATCCGCGTATTGCTTCCCCCGTACGTCATCTCTTCGGGACCGTCCATCCGGGACGGCGCCGACGAGTAGCGGAAGTACCGGAGGACGAAGCGCTCCGAGAGGCCAGCGAGGAGGTCGCCCTCCGGGTCCAGCAGGCCTGTCGCCTTCTCCGCCCTAGAGGTCCCGTCGCGGTCGGCTATCGTCATGCTCCGGGAGTCGTCCACCAGCACCGCCAGGAAGTTGCGCTGCGGCACCACCGAGGTCAGAACCAGCGCCGGCTGCATCAACGCCAGGAAGAGCAGCAGGAAGAGGATCGCGCGCGACGAGGCCAGGACCACGCGGTCGGCGGGAGCGCTGCGTCCGCGGGCCGTCGCGTAGGTGAGGAGCGCGGGCACGACCAGCGCGGCCGCGACGATCCCGGCCGCGGCCGTCGGCCACGGCGAGAGGAAGGCCAGTTCCCCCTCCTCGAAGAGAACGGGCCGGTACTTGAAGAGGAACTCGAAGACGCCGCTCATGGCGGGGCGCCCTTCAGTGGCTCATGGCGTAGACGATCATGTTCACGCCCATCTGGTAGGCGAAGGTGGAGCGGTCCAGAGGATAGGTGGGCTGCTCCGCCCACTCCCAGGCGTCGCCCAGGTCCGTGTTCCAGTTCACGATGACCATCAGCCGCCCTTCGTCGTCCCGGATTCCCTTCACGTAGGGCACGTACCCGTCGCGCTCGCTGTAGCCGCCGTAGTAGGCGCGCCGGAACGCCGGCACCTGGAGGATCTCGTCGATCTCGTAGAAGGTGCTGAAGAGGGGGTGGTCCATCTCCAGGTCGACGATCGGCCGGCCCGGGAAGACGAGGCTCATCTGGTGCTCGAACTGAAGCCACTCCTGGGAGCCCCAGAAGTCGTCGATGATCAGGGTGCCCCCTGCCGCCAAGTACTCTCGAAGCCCCTCGACCTCGGACGGCGAGAGGTTCATGTACCCCACTTCCAGGGCGTAGAGGAAGGGGTAGCGACGGAGCCGCGGGTCGTCGAGGAGGACGGCGTTCTCGCACTCGAAGGCGTCCAGGTTGGTCAGCCGTCGCAGCACCGTGAGGAACTGGCGGTCGGCCTTGGGATAGTCCGTGGCCCAGGCGCCGCCCCGGCCGCCCCAACCGCGCCCGTAGGACGTGTACGCCGCGCGGGTGAAGTAGAACTCGTGCCACTCGGCGGGGACGCCGTCGGCTTGGTAGGCCGTCACGTCGCAGTGGGCCTGGGCGTCGGGCGCCGGCGCCAGGATCAGGGGCGGCGACTCGCGGGAAGCCGCGGTCGAGGGTGGGCCGGGTCCCCCGGCCGCCGGCTCGCTTGGTCCCGATTCTCCCGCCAGCACCAGGGTCGCGACCAGGGCCGCGCCGGCCGCCGCTCCCGCCAGCGCCGTCGTCCCCACGCGGCCCCGTCGCCGCTTCCGCCCGCCTCGCCATGGACGCTTCACTTGGGCCGCCTTTCCTTGGGGTTGCGGGTCGTCCGCCGTCGGCTTGGGAGACCGGCATGGACGATCCTGACGGCGAAGAGCCCAGCCAGCGCCAGCGCCGAGACCAGCGGCCAGAATGTGTCGGCCCTCACCTTCCAGAAGAAGTGGAGGACGCCCAGCGCCGCCGCAACGTACGCCAGCCGGTGGAGCCGCCGCCAACGCTTCCCGAGCCGCCGAATCCATCCCTTCGTCGACGTGACCGCCAAGGGAACCAGCAGAACCAGCGAGATGAAGCCGGCGGTGATGAAGCGCCGCTCCAGCACGTCTTCGACGATGTACGCCAGGGCGAAGAACTGGTCCAGCCCCACGTAGGCCATGAAGTGGACGCAGGCGTGGTAGAAGGCGAAGAGCCCCACGAGCCGTCGAAGCTTGACGACTTGGTTCCACCCCAAGAGCCGTCGAACCGGCGTGACCGCCATCGTCGCCAGCAGGAACCCCAGGGCCCAGCGACCTTCGACCAGGATGACCTTCTCGATGGGGTTGGCGCCCAAGGTCTCCCGGAAGAAGCCGACCGCCAGCCAAGCCGTCGGGGCCAGCCCCACCAGCCACGTCAGCCACTTGAGCAGGAGGACTTGCCGCTTGGCGCTCACGGCAGGCGGAACGGCTCGCACGCTCGCCGAACGGCGCGACGGCGCTGGGGTCTGGGGTCGGCGGAACGGCCCGCGGGCGCCCGGCGTCAGAAGTACTTCTTCAGGTCCATGCCTTCGTAGAGGGACGCGACCTCGTCGGCGTAGCCGTTGAGGAAGAGCGTCGGCACGCGGCGGAACTTGCCCAGCGGACGCTCCCGGGACTGGCTCCAGCGGGGGTGCGGGACGTCCGGGTTCACGTTCGAGTAGAAGCCGTACTCGCTGGGCGTCTGGGTGGCCCAGGTGGTCGGCGGCTCCTCGGCGACGAAGGTCATCCGCACGATCGACTTGATGCTCTTGAAGCCGTACTTCCACGGGACCACGAGCCGGATCGGCGCGCCGTTCTGGTTGGGCAGGTCTTGCCCGTACAACCCGGTCGCGAGAAGGGTCAGCGGGTGCATGGCCTCGTCCATGCGCAGCCCTTCGCGGTACGGCCAGCCGATCCTCGGCCTCCAGCGGCGCTCCGGCATCTGGTCCGGGTCCCACAGCGTCTCGAAGGCCACGTACTTGGCGTCGCCGGCGGGGTCGGCGCGCCGGATCACGTCGGCCAGCGGGAAGCCCCGCCACGGCACCACCATCGACCACCCCTCCACGCACCGGAAGCGGTACACGCGATCCTCCACCGCAGAGGGCGAGACGAACTCCTCCAGCTGGTACTCCGCCGGGTTGGCGCACAGCCCGTCCACCTTGATCGTCCAAGGCGACGTGACCAGCCCGTGGGCGCGCCGAGCCGGGTCCTCCTTGTCGAGCCCGAATTCGTAGAAGTTGTTGTAGCTGGTGATCAGCTTCTCGGGGGTGGGTTCGAGCTCCTGCAGCGCGGGGCCGCTTGCCCTGGCGGACGCCCCTTCGGCCGCCGCCCGCTGGAAGAGGCCTGCGGTTCCGGCGGCCGCCGCCGATCCGGCCGTTGCCGCCGTCCCCAGCGCCGCCGCTGCCGACGCCAGGAAGCCGCGCCGGTTCAGGTAGTCGCTCTCCGGCGTGATCTCCGAGGAGGGGACGTGGCTCTTCTTCCTGACCTTGATGATCATGGCGCGCTTCCTTTGCGGAGGTGCCGCTTGCCCGTGGTGTGATCGGCTGCCCGTGGCATGGCCAGCCGTGGTATGATCGGCCCCGGCGGCAGGCGGGTCAAGGTCGAGGGTCGGTCGGGCTCGGGGTGCCGGCGGGAAGCCTTCGGGCGGGGCGAAGCTTTCTTGATGGTGCATGAGCATGTTATGCTCAAATCATGAGCAAGAGGCTGCAGGTGGTCGTCTCCGAGGCCGAGCACGGCGAGATCCGGGACGCCGCGGACCGGAACCGGACGACGGTCTCGGCGTGGGTGCGGCGAGCGCTTCGGGAGGTCCGTGCCGGGGAGCTTCGGGGTTGGGGCAGCGCGGCGGACCGGTCCGGCGGCTCGCCGTGGCCGGCGGTTGCGCGGGAGGCCGGTCCCCAGGGATCGGGCTTGTCGGCGGCGGAGCGGCCCCCGGTCGGGAACGAGCCCGGGGTTGCCCGGCGCATTCAGGTGGAGCTGGTGGTGACGGGGGAGCTGCTCGAAGCGATCCGTCGGCGCCACGGCTTCGCCGATTGGTCGACGGCCGCCGAGTACGCCCTGCGCCGGGCCGCGGTCGTGCCCATGACCAAGGCGGAGGCGCTGGAGATGCAGGGAGCAGGGTGGGACGGCGACCTGGAGGCCGCGCGCTTCGGATTCTCCGAGACCGGCGAGTGAGCTGCCGGGGGCGCCGACCGCTTCCGTCCACATGGCGCAGGGCTGCCCGCACGACCCCCCGCCGCTGCCCGGCGATCCAGGGGCGCCGGCTGGGGAAGCTGGGGCCGCTCCCGTGATCGTCGACACCTCTGCATGGGTCGAGTACCTGCGGGACACGGGGAGTCCGGTTCACCTCGCGCTCCGGGACGCGGTGGCGACGGGACGGCACGTCGCGACCCCCGCCCCCGCGGCGATGGAGCTGCTGGCGGGTTGTCGGAGCGAGGGAGCGGCCGCCAAGCTGGCTCGGCTTCTGGCTCGCTTCGAGGTGCTGGACACCGCCGGCCTGGCCGACTTCGAGGATGCGGCGCTGATCCAGCGGATCTGCCGGAGGCGGGGCAGCACGGTGCGGTCGATGGTGGACTGCTTGGTGGCGGCGGCGGCGTTGCGGACGGGGCGGCCCGTGCTTGCCCAGGATCGGGACTTCGCCGCGATCGCCCGGTACGCCGGATTGGAGCTGGTGGCGGTCGGCTGATCCCCCTGCCGCTAGTCGTCGCCCTCGGACGCTCGCTCGGCTTCCGCCTCTTCCCTCGACATCAGCGACCGCAAGACGGCGGCGACCTGCTCCAGGAGCTCCATCTCCTCGTCGGTCGCGCCCCGCACCGAGAGCTCGACGCCGGGCGCCACCTCGGCGCGCATCCACGTGTCCACCGGCTGGGACGACGCTGCTTCGCGCCTGCGCGCCGCGTTGGACACGGCCGCCAGGATGGCGCCGAGGGTCGCCGCGGCGTGGGCGTCGGCTCCTCGGTCGACCGACACGGCCCATGACGGGGGCCTTCGCGAGTAGCGCACGCCCCTTTCCGACATGGGGTCGGGCGGCCCTCCGGACAGTCCGTCCGAGTCCGGGGGCGTCCGCTGGGACCTCAGTCGGTCTTCCAGCGCCCGGCGCCGCTGGGAGGCGGAACGAACCTGACCTGCGGCGCCCCGCGCTCCGGCCTCGCCTGCGAACACCTCCTTGGACACCGCAATGGCTCGATCGGCCACGGCAGCGACGACCTGGCGCGGCAGCCGGGCGAACGCCGTCCTCAGTTCGTCCAGGGACATGGGAGGGAGGTCGCCGGCCTCCTCGGCTTCGCGGACGCGGCGGATGAAGAGGAGGCGGTCCCGGACGAAGCGGGGGTAGCGAGTGCGGGGACCACGCCGGCCCACCCGGGGCAGCAGTCCCTCCTGCACGTAGTACGCGATCGTCCGGCGGTCGAAGCCCGTAGCCTCTTCGAGCTCGGTGGCCGTGAAGCCCCGAGGACCGTGGTGGGAGGGCTGGTCGAAGCGCCGTCTACTGTCGTTCACTGGCGACAGGTGTTGACACGACAATGGTCATGCTTGTATACTGTCCATAGCTGGAATCTACTGTCAACTCCAGCGCGAAACCCTCGACGCCCGAACAGGAGGCCGTCCAAGTGAACACCGTGGAATCCATCATCTCCAAGCTGACCGTGGGCGACGCCGTCGCCCACGGCGCCCTCGCCGCCTTTCCCCTGCTCTCCTCCAGCACCGGTGCGCTCCGGTACCTGCTGCTGACGGAAGCGCTCAAGAAGGACCTGATCACGGTCCGGGAGGTGTCCAAGGGCGGCAGCGTACCCGAGCTGGCCGTGGAAAACCGGGCCGACGTGCCCGTCCTCGTCGTGGACGGCGAGGAGCTCGTCGGCGCCAAGCAGAACCGCGTAGCCAACCTGTCGATGCTCATTCCCGCTTCCAAGACCACGACCATCCCCGTGTCCTGCGTGGAAAGGGGCCGATGGTCCTATTCCCGCGCCCGGCCGAACTTCGTAGACAGCGACCGGCTTCAGCACGCCGAAGGCCGGGCCATGACCCGACGCCACGTCCACGCCGACGCCCGCGCGACCGGCGCGAGGCACTCCCACCAGGGCGAGGTCTGGCGGGAGATCGACGCGAAGGCCGCTCGGATGCGCGCCCAGTCGCCGACTGCCGCGATGAGTTCGATCTACGAGCGCCACGCCGCCGAAATGGACGAGTTCGTCGCGCGGGTCGAGGCCGTTCCCGACCAGGTGGGCGCCGTCTTCGCCATCGGCGACCGGCGGCTCGGCCTGGACCTCTTCGACAAGCCCGAGACCCTTGCCGCCATGCTGCCCAAGTTGGTGCGCAGCTACGCGATCGACGCCATGGACCGGGCCCGCTACGGCAACGACGAGGGGCGTCCGCCGGCCTCCGGGGCCGTCGCCCAGGAGCTGCTGGACCGGATCCGGGGCGGGTCCTTCGAGGACCACCCGGCCGTGGGCATGGGCCGGGACGTGCTGATCACGGCCGACGACCTGGTGGCGGGAGCGCTGGTGGTGGACGACGCCGTCGTGCACCTGACGGCGTTCGCCGAGTCGGTCCGGGCCCGCACCGCTCCGGGCGCCGGCGGCGAGGCGGAACCGGGCATGGCCGGGTACCGGCAGAGGCACGCGTCGCTGCACGGGCGCATCCGGTAGGGGGTCGCAGCCCGTCGCGCCGGGGGTCGGCCGGAAGGACGACCCGCGGCCGGCGGGATGACCTATTGCCCTGCCCTGGGGTATCATTTCCCATGGACAGGGCGCGAGGAGAAGCGAGACGGGGAGCTCGGCGGGTCTGGGGAGCTCGCCGAACCAGACGGGGAGCTCGGCGGGTCCAGGGCGCTCGCCGAAACGGACGGGGAGTTCGGCGGGTCCAGGGCGCTCGCCGAAACGGACGGGGAGCTCGGCGGTCGGCAGGGGGGGCCGCCGGGCTTCTCGTCCTTGCGTGCTGCGGGTTCCTGGCCTGCTGGGGGCGGCCTTCGCCGGAAGAGCGGGAGTCGGTCGTCCTCGTCCACGGCCTGGGCCGGACGGAACAGTCGTTTGCGGTGATGGCCCAGCGGCTCCGATGGGCGGGGTACGAGGTGACGACGGTGGGGTACGACTCTCGCGCCGCCCCGCTGGAGGAACACGCCGCGCGGCTGGCGGGCGCCGTCGAGAGCTGCTGCGCGGAGGCCGTCAAGCTCCACTTCGTGGGCCACTCCATGGGGGGGATCGTCATCCGCCGCTACTTGGCCGACTCGCCTCCGACCGCCCTTGGCCGGGTGGTCCTGCTGGCGCCGCCGAGCCGGGGCAGCGAGCTGGCCGAACGGCTTCGGAAGCACCCGGTGGCCGCCGAGATGCTGGGACCGGCCGGGCGCGCGCTGGGCACGGGCAAGGAGGACCTGCCGGCGACTCTGCCGCCGCCCACCTACGAGATGGGGATCGTAGCGGGCAACCGAAGCATCAACCCCGTGGGCTCCGCCGTGATCCCGGGGGCCGACGACGGGGCCGTGGCGCTGGACAGAGTCGGCGTCGCTGGGGTTCCCATCGTGATATTGCCCCGCTCCCACACCTTCATCATGAACAGCCGCCACGCAGCCGACGCCGTGGTCCGCTTCCTCCAAACCGGGGCGTTCGAGGGGTAGGGGCTCTCGCCGGCACCGGCCCCCCGAGCCAGCCGGGTAACGTTGTCGCAGCCGGGGCCAGGCGACTGCCCGTAGACTTCAGCCGTCCTAGTCATGACCGTTCGCTTCCGTCCCATGACCGCCGCCGACTGGCCCGCAGTCGCCGAGGTCTACCGCCAGGGAATCGCCGGCGGCGACGCCACTTTCGAGACGGAAGTCCCGGATTGGGAGGCATGGGACGCCGCGCGCCTCCGGGAGTGCAGGATCGTGGCCGAGGCGGACGGGAGGGTCGTCGGCTTCGCGTGCTTGAGCCCTGCTTCGTCGCGTCCGGTGTACGCGGGGGTGTGCGAGGTGATGGTCTACGTGGCTCGGGAGGAGCGGGGCAAGGGAATGGGCAAACGCCTCCTCGGGGCGCTGGTCGAAGCGTCGGAAGCCGCTGGGATATGGACGCTGCACGCGGGGATCTTTCCGGAGAACGAGGCGTCGATCAGGGCGCACGAGCGGGCCGGGTTCCGAGTCGTGGGCGTCTTCGAGCGCGTCGGGCGCTTCCACGACGGGCGCTGGCGGGACACGGTGCTGATGGAGCGGCGGAGTGCGGTCGTCGGGGTGGAGTAGCCCCCGACTCGGGTCAGCCGACGGCCCTTCGCCACTCCTCCAAGAGCCGAGCCTCGGTCGCTCGGTCCAGCCCGGTGCGCAACGCGCCCTGCCCGTTCGACTCGCGGGCCAGGTGCCAGTCGAGGGTGTCTTTGGCGGTCACCGCCAGGGGCCGAAACGCCAGCCCCGCGGCGATCGCGCGGCTGCTCCAGCCGCTCGACCTCCGGGAAGAGGTGGGTGTTGGTGCGGCCCCGGTTGAAGAGGACGACGCCGTGGCCGCGCTCCAGCAGGCGGCGCACGAGGTGGGGGCCGATGAAGCCCGTGCCGCCCAGGACGAGCACGTTCAGTCCCGGTTGTCGTCCACCTTGCCTGGGGCGGTTCGGGCCGGTCGCGCGCGGGCTGGGTGACGGCGTGTCTTCCCGACGGCCGGCGATGGCCGACGCCGCGCCGGGGAGGGCCGCCGCAGCGAAGGCGGCGGCGCTGGTCGTGCCCAGGAAGGAGCGACGGGAGCGGGAGCGGCGCCCGGTCATCGCCTCTCCTCGATTCTGACGACGTCCACGTGGTCCAGCTCCAGGCTGTCCTGTCTGACCGTGGCCATCAGTCCGGAGGCGAACGCGGGCGGCAGGCGGGTGCTCGATCCGATGCTCTCCCTTCGCTCTTGCGCCGGCACTCGGCCCAGCAGCGCGCCGTCGGCGTCGAAGACTTCCCAGCGGTTCCCGGCCGTGCGCACGACTTCGACCCAGAGGCGACCGTCGGGGGCCACCCATATCTCGCTGACGAAGGGCTTCGCGACCGGGCGTTCGGGTCGGCTGGGCTCGCACGAGGCGCCCGGCGTCCTCTCGCGGAACTCCCGGAACTCCTGGTTGCCGGCGTCCCACTCCTCGTCGGTGATCGGCTCCGCCGGCAGGTCGCGTTCGATGACCCGCAACGTGTCGTCTCCGCGGGTCACGGCGATCTTGTACTCGCCGGTCGTCGCCGAGTACCTGACGCCGCCGGGACCCGGGTGCTGCACGGGGAGGGACGCGAAGGGAACCGTGAAGGAGCTGACCCAGCCTTCGTTGTACTCGCAGACGACGATTCCCTGCCGCGAGAGGACCGCCGGCACCGTATCCGGCGTGAGGCCCGCCCCGTCGTGGCCGACGTACAGCGGTCCCAAGCCCCCTTCGGCGAACTGGAAGGCGTAGGCTTCGTTCCGGCCGACGGGGTGCAGGCGCTGCATGGCTCCTCCGCCCATGCCTGCGGTGATTCTGCGCTGCCCCAGCCACTCGCCGGCGGCCGAGAACTCGCCGATGCGACCGTTTCCGAAGTCGAGGGCCAGCAGCTTGTCGCCGACCCAGGCGATGGAGAAGAAGAACTCGGTCATCTCGCCGGGACCCTCGCCGCATCTGCCGAGCGTGCGCAGGTAGGTGCCGTCCAGGTCGAACACGCGGATCTCGCAGTGGAGCCGGTCGGCCACGTAGACGGCTTCGCCGCCCGGGTCCAGCGCGACGCTGATGACTTCGCCGAACTCCGCCGGCCCTTCTTCGAGCGAGATGTCCTTCGGCCCGATCGACACGACGGGGACCGCCTCCCACTCGGGCGCGGTCCCGGCGTTGCGGACATGGACGACCTCGCCCACGGTGTCGACCGTGGTGGAGAGCGCAGCGCCGCCGTCGCCGTCCGGGGTTCGGTCGCCGCAGGCCGCCAGCGCGGCGGCGACGGCAAGCGCGGGCAGCATGGCATGCGCGGCCAAGCGGGACGGGGCGTGGACGGTGGACCGGATGTCGTCGCTGGCGGGTCGGGTCGCGTTAGGCATGGATTCGACTTTCGTCCGGGAGGGTTGGTTCAGTTCAGAGGGTCTCTATTGGCGGCTGGCCGGTGGCCCGTGAGCTGCTATTATGAGTCCGCACGACTCCGGCGAGTGGTTGCCGTTCCAGCCCGGGCCTGAATCCGATCCACGACTTCCCGGCGCAGCTGGTCGAGCGCACCAGGCTTCCAAGCGATATGGTAGTACTGCCTGGTGTCGAAGTGAAGGTTGTCGATCTGATCCTCGCGACACGTCGAGACCACTTCGATGCCGAGGCCCCGGGCGAACCCGACTTCGAAGTACACGCTGCCGCGAACGCCTTCGTCTCCGTGCGTGAAGTCGGCCAGTACGAAGCGAGATTGCCGGATCGCTGCCATGATGGCGTCGTCGATCCTGTCCACGTTGGGTTGTCGGTCAATCCTGACTGCCTTGTAGCCCGCATCCTCGATCGCGGGACGGAAGCCGTTGTCATACACGTCGTCCATCGACTTGTCGAGCCACATTGCTACGAACGCCTGCCTCGAGTCGGGAAGATCGGGTTTGCGAAACGCTTCGTAGCCCTGTCCCGTCACCTCGACGCAATAGGTGCTGTCGGTCGGAAGCCGCGTGGTGCGAACCCACTGCTTCCTCACCAATTCGTCGCATAGGAACTTGAGCTCGCCATCTGTGGTCGACTCGGAATAGGCGAGAGCATACGGAGCGCCCCTGGTAGCAGCAGCACCGATGCCAACCTTTGGCTCATGGAAGAGACAAACTTCATGGCCGATTGATCTCGAGGACTCGACGAGCCACTCCATGAGACGGTGCACGCGCTCGGATACTTCAAGGTTGCGGCCGGACACTGATTTCCTCACGAGTGCTTGGTCCACGACCAATGGCTGGCCCGTTCGCTTCCGGTAGTCAATCAAACGAGTGGTCAGACGCGCCCTTGCAGGGGCATCGATGCTCCCTTCGTCCAGCTGGAACATCGCCATCTGCGTGATATCGAACCGTCCGCCGGCCCGTGGGGAATCGACGTACCAAATGGCTTTGTTGTCGATGTACCCGCGACGGCTGGCCGGGTAGTCCGGCCAGATCGGACATCTGTACCCCGCATTGGTCGTCACAGCGTCTTGACCTATCCTGCCCTAGTAGAGGTAGAGGCAGACAGGTACGGCTCCACCGGCTCCACCGTGCGCGACTCCCACCACGCTGCTCCCACGGCCGCCGCCAACGTCGTCGCCGCCAGCGGCAGGAGGCCGCCCTCGAGGCCCAGGGTGCCGGCCACCAAGGCGGTCGTCACCACCGTCAGCCCGCCGAGGGCGCCCGTCGCCCCGATCTCCCAAGGCTTCGGCCGCGCCCGTTCCTCGATCCAGAGAGCGGTAACCTCGTCCATCGCTCGCTGGGCGACGTGCTCGGGCACTTCGGTGGCGCGCACGTCCTCGACTTCCTTCAGGACGCGCAGCACGTGACGGCACTCGTCGCACTGCGCCACGTGGTCCGAGAGCCCGGCGACGGCGCGCAGGTCGAGGGCGTGGTCCACGACGTGGTCGAGGTGGGGACAGGTCATGGTCTGAACTCCGGCAAGAGCGCGGCCAGCCGCTTCGCGGCGTGACGCACGTTGGACCTCACTGTGGCGATCTCCGCTCCAAGAAGTTCCGCCGCTTCCCTGGGAGTGCGGCCCTCGATGTGAACAAGGTGGAAAGCTTCGCGCTGCGCGTTGGGAAGCACCTGCAACTTCTCGAGCACGCGCTCCCGAAACTCGCTCCTCTCGACTTGGGTCAACGGGTCGACTGCCCGGTCGACGGGCTCCGACTGCGGAGGAAGGTCCTCGAGGCCCGTCAGGCGGCCGGCCCGCCGCTTGCCAGCCCGAATCTCCATCAGGCAGGCGTTGCGCGCGATGCGCCCCGCCCAGGCCGTGAAGCTGCGGCGCTTGCGCAGCGTCTTTCGCTTCTGCCAGATCGCGATCCACACTTGCTGATAGAGCTCCTCGCGCCAGTCCGCGTCGTGCTGGAACGACCGTATGACGCCCATGAGAAAACCCCGGTGCCGGCGGTTCAACTCGCGAAAGAAGACCGGGTCTCCGGCCCGAAACAGTTCCAGCTCAGAGTCGTCCACCCTCCACTGGATACGGCTCGATCGAGCGGTGCGCAAGGCTGTTGCGACGACGCGCCACGAGAGCCAGGATGCCGATCTGGGCCGCCGGGACCAGCACCGGCGCCCACGCCGCGACGATTCCGGACACGGTCTCCCACTCCCGGTTCGGTCCCTGCGCCAGCAAGATGGCGACGACGACGGCAATCGTGCCAGCCAGAACCACGGACCACCGCGTTCGACGGCGGGCGCGCGGGCGCATCCCACGGGTCGCCCGACCGAGCAACAGTCCCACGAAGGTGTTGAGAAGCGCGATCGCCGCCGTGGCCGCAGGAAGGTGAAGGGAAAGGACGAGCCTGGCCGGATACGCCCTGTCGGGGTGCTCGACGGACATGCTGTACTCGGCCGGCGGGTTTTCCAGCACATATGCAAGGTTCCGCAGGATCCCCGGCGGAATCTGGACCCCGAACATCTCGATGTCCGCTCCGTATCGGTCTTCCCACGAGAATCCGGCGTACTCCGCCAGCGGCTGGACCAGGGCCGCCATAACGTAGGCCGCGACGGCCACGGCCACTCCGGCAACCGCAGCTGCCCGAAGTCGACGGCCCTGGAACTCGGCCAAGCGCACGCCGCCGGCGACGGCTGCGAAAGAGAGCACCCCGGCCACGTCGCCGGACACGGCCTCGACCAGCCACCAGAACCGATCCGGCCCGCGCACGACGTACTGGACCAAAACGAGCGCCGTGGCCGCCGCCGTCCACGCCAGTGTGGACTTCAGAGCCCGCCTTGCCCCGCTGCGAACTTCGGGCGGCCCCACGTCTTCTTCGCTCACAAGGTTGCGGCGGGCGCCCCGGTCTTCGCCCTCATCGGTCGCCGCTCAGTTCGTGCAGCTTCGTCCGCAGGGCGGCGTGAGCCCGGCAGAGGTCCGACCTGACCGTGCCCTCCGGGCGGCCGACTGTCGTCGCGATCTCCTTGTGGGACATCTCCTTGAACCACCGGCAGATCACGACGGGTCCGCTGGACCTGCGGCAGCTCGTCGATGGCTTTGCGTACGTCCAGCTTTACGAGGACGGCATCCTCGGAGTGGCGTGAGTCGCGGAGCTGCGCCGTCGCGGCGTACGCCTCCAGAAGGGAGGACTGCCGCGCGTGCTTCCTGGCCTCCTGGCGGCCCACGTTGCGAACGAAGCCGGCCAGCCACGCACCGGCCGCTTCGGGGTCGTCGAGCGTGTGGAGCGCGTTGTAGGCGGCCGCGGAAGCGTTCTGGACGATGTCCTCCGCTCCCACGGATCCGTGGGCGTAGCGAGCCGCCACGGAGAGCAGGCGGGGGCGGTGGAGCCTGATCCACTTCTTGAAGGTGTGGTCGTTGCGGTCCGTGGTGTGCTCGTTGTGGTCCGCGTGGGCCCGGTCCGGCGGGCTGGTTCTCGGTTCGGTGGAGCTGGGTCTGGTAGCCATGGCGAGCCTTCCCTGTGCGGGGGCCGGCTGACCGTCCGCGTGACGGTCCGACACTCTCCTGATGCCTCGAGGCCGGAAAGTGTGCAATCCGCCCTTGCGCGGGATGGAGCCCCTCGCGCGCCCGGCCCGTCAGCGTGCGGTCGGCGAGGTGACTGATCCGTTGCCCTCGACGCGCAGGTCCAGCGTTGCGTGGAGCTCTTCGAGGGATATCGTGACCGTGCGCTCGGCGACGGCGGCCACGTTCGCCATCAGCTGTCCCTCGTCGTCGTGCCCAGGGACCAGCGTCTCGTCGTCGACCAGCACTGCGACCCGCAATGGCGTGTTGGTCGGCACCCAGCACGCCCGGTAGAACCCCGAGCTGTTGGTCGTGACGACTGCGCCGCCTCGCTGGCCGTCATGCTCCAAGAGCGCTTTGAGAGAGCGCTCGTCCCGGGTCGTGGCCACCTTCGAGAGTATCCGCATGTCGTAGGCGTCCGAGAGCACCCGCACCGTCGCGTCGGCGACGGGTTCCCCTCCGGCGTCGCGGACATGTCCCATCAGGATGCCGTGGGGCCACACCAGCTTCGCGGGCGGGGCATCGTCCGCGGGCGCCGGGGATGCGGACTGCACGGCGAGCGACGCCAGCACGATCAGCACGCTCCGGGGCGAGCCCATGCCCCTGCACACGTCCTTCATGATCTCGCTGGCGGCCGGGGCGTCGAACTCGACCCGGGCCGGCTCGGCGTCGTCCGCCTCCACCTTCACCTCGGCGGGGTCGGGCGCGTACCAGAGCTCCTCCAGGTAGGGATGGCTGTAGGCGACTTGGTACTCGCCCGGCTGCAGGTGGGTCAGCTCGAAGGCGCCGTCCGGGCCCGTCGTCGCCTCCAGCCCCTTCCCCGGCGCGAACACGCGGGCGCCGGCCAGCCCGGCCCCCAGGCTGTCCCGAACCACGCCGGCAATGCGCCGCCCTGGACCAGCGTCAAAGACCACGCCGCCCGGCCCGTGGACCCGCAGCACCTCGCCGCCCTGGACCGTCACGCCCTCCAGCGTCGCCGCCGGCCGCCCGGTCAGCGGATGCTCGACGACGCCGGCCCGGAACATCCGGATGCTCCACGAGTCCACGATCCACGTGCCGTTGGGAAGCTCCCGGAACCGGACCATGCCCCCGGGCTCCGCCGCCATCAGCGCGGGAGGGACGCCCAGCCGCTCGTAGCGGTACGCCAACCGCTGCAGCCGCGCGGTGGACGGGTCCAGCCACATCGTCCCGGCGATCTCCGGGACGGACCGGTCGGAAACGGGCTCGAAGGCTAGGCCCACCAGCCCCGGGGCGTCGTCGCCCCCTGCCACGAGGCGGAAGCAGTGCGTGTCCAGGAACGAGTCGGCCAGCAGGACTTCGGCGTCGGGCGCCCAGAACCAGGACTCGTCGCCCGTGACGCGGGCGTACCCGTAGGCCGTCAAGGAGTCGGCCGGGCGTGAGACGTAAGGCGCTTTGGCCGGACCCTGCGCTATGGCTCGGTCTTCCGATTCGACCTTGCGGCCCCTTTGGTCGAGTTGCCGGACGAAGTCCAGCAGCTCGTAGTCGTACATGCCTCGGCTCTGGGTCCAGGCCGCGGCGGCCAGCGCCTTGCGGGCTTCCTCCCACACTCGGCCCACGGCCATGGCCTCGGCAGGACGCACTCGGCAGCGACGGTCCGCCTCGGCCACGACGCCCTCCAGGGAGACGGCTTCCACCGGGGCCTCGATCCGCAGCGACACCGTGTCGCCAGAGGAGAGGCGGAACCACTCCGAGTAGGTGGTCGCGTAGCCGATCCGGTCGGCCCGGACTCGGTACTCGCCCGGGTCGGGCGCGTCGAGCTGGAAGAGGCCGGTGCCGGTGCGGGTGAGAGCTTGCGCCCGGCCTCGGCCCGAGCGGTCCTCCAGCACCGCCATGGCGCCGCCCACGGCGTTGCCCTGACCGGCCTCCACCAGCCGTCCTCGGACGACCTGGGCAGAAGCGAGGGCGGGCGTCGCGGCGAGGGTCGGCAGGCCGGCCAGCCACAACGCCGTCGCGAACCACCCGACGCCCATCGGCTTCACCGTCCCGCCTCCGCCAGGAGCAGTCCTCTGCAGTCGCGGGGGTCCACGGTGAATCAACACTTGGTGTTCTCCTCTCTGTGAAGCTCAAGGGGACCGTCACCCTGTCGCTCTGGATTCGCACCGCCGTCTAATGTGCGGCGCCTCCGTACTATAGAGAGGTTGCCACGACCTGCTGGTTTGGTTGCAACGTCCTCACGGATCCTCGCCAGAGCGCGGCCGCTGGGGGCTCCCAGGAAGCCGCTGCTGCAACAAAAACCGAGCGTCATGACAACCACAGTGCGAGCGGGCGAACCGTCGCGCCCCCGAGGACTCGACTCCGCTCCGGGGGACGGAGGGGCCGTCACTCTCTCCAACCACCTCTCTCTCACCAGGGTCACTTCCACCAAGAGGCAGAACCATGATGACGACAGCGATGCTCAGGAAGTACTGGACGCTGCAGATCGTCGCAGTCGTGACGGCGTGCGCGACCGACGAGCCGTCCGGCCTCCCCTCGTCATTTCCGTTTCCGACGACGATGGAGGACGAGATCAAGGCATTCTCCCAGGTCTTCGTCCCAAGAGACGCCGTGGTCCTGGAAGAGAACGACAGCGTCGTCACCGCGCAGCCGTTCGTCCGCTACGACCAAGGACACTTCCTGATGGCAGACGTGCATGCCTTTCAGGTGAAAGTCTATACGACGCAAGGCGGACTCGTCCAGGTCAGGGGCCGCATGGGACAGGGTCCGGGCGAGTTCCTCTCGCCACTCTCGGCTCGCAGGGCATCCGACGGCAGCCTGCTCGTGGTCGATCCTCCAAGCATGCGGTTGACGCGACTGCCGGTCGACCTCCGCGAAGAGCCCGTGATAGCGGCCATCCCCATCCTGGCAGTAGACGCCGTCGACCTCGGGGAAGAACGATACCTGGTGGGCGGAATTTTACCAGAAGAGGCGCGCAACTCGTCTCGGCGGATGCTTCACGTGTGGAACGCAAGCAGAACCGAGATCGAACGGAGCTTCCTTCCGCTGCGGGCGCCGGCTCCCATTGCCGACTTCGTCACATCAATGGCGCTGGGCGCGGAAATGGTCGTGCGGGGCGATACGATCTGGGCGGTGCTGCCAATGTCCGACAGCGTGTACAAGCTTGATCTGGACGGTTCTCAACTTGACGCGCTGCCCTTGCCGCTGGATGGGCAGATGCATCTGGAGGCATCTTCAGCGGGCGAACACTGGGAACACTGGAGAATCTTTGGCCTCCATGTCATGGGGGACGGGAACATAGTCGTTCAGGTGATGAGGGAGGTTGCCCGACAGGAGTTTATCTACAACTTGGTCGTCATGGACCGCAAGGGAAACATCGAAGCGATCGTCGCCGACGCTCCCCAGCTGCACGTGGTGGCCGACGACGTTTTCTATTTTCAGGACCCCGAACGCTTGGAGCCCAACCGGTGGATCGCGGCCGGCTTGGCGAAGTGATTTGCGGGTCGCGTCGGCTCAGGTCCGCTTGCTGAAGTCCACGGGCACTGGAAGCCGAACGTTGGCCAGCGGCTCGCCGGGCGCCGGACGCTCCAGGAACGTGACGCTCTCGTAGAAGTCGTCCAGCGCGACGAACTTGCCGTTCTCCTCCGCCCACTCCCGCATCCGGCGGTTGCAGCTCCGACGCCAGGACAGCACCTCGATGCGCCACCCCCGCCGGTGCATCCGCTCCAAGTCCGCGTGGAAGCCGACGCCGGACTCAAACCCCGCGCCGTCGCCCGTAAGCAGAACTGCTGTTCCGGGGTCCCCATTGTGGTCGAAGGCGTCTCGAAGCATCGCAGTCTGGAGAGTTTGGTCGACGCCCTGCTCCCCGCCGCGCATCGCGCCCCGTTCCAGCAGCTGGACGGTTACGCCCGCGTTCTCCAGCCGGTTCCACACGTGCCGCAGTTCCGGAGGTATCGAACCCACGGCCACGGCGTGCTCGATCTCCCGATCGGCCCGCGCCAACGCCAGCAGGTTGCGGAAGTCGATCCGCACCCTGAATCGGGCCGCCTCCCCTTCCATCTCCACGGCTACGTCCTTGGCACTGATGAAGATGTTCGAGTTGTCCCAGTACAAGAAGACCTTGTTCATCGCTTTTCTCCTTGAGGACGCCGCACTTCGCAGAGGTACTGTCGCCACCACGGGGTTGGGTCGGCAAGCCGGGCGGCGGCCCTCTCTCGTATCCGGTCGATGTCGTACGTTTCCTTTATGCCGTGAGCACGGACGGCCTCGTCGCTGGCAGCAAGACGTCCGACTTGCAGCCTAAGGTCGGGGTCCTCCAGCTGAATCGCCAACTCGATGGAACTGCCTAGAATCGTCCAGTACGTTGGACCGTGAAGGTAGCGAGCGGCCAAGCCCTTCAATTCCTCGTACGTGTGTTCGTCGAACGCTTCTGGGCCCCATTCGTCAGCGAACATCGCCAAGGTCTCCAGGGCACTGCTAACTGTGGCCTCGTCGCTTGCATGCGAGGAAGCGGTCTCCAGCACGGCCCGCAGCGCTGGCTCACCGAGCGACACCAGCGCCCAGTAGATTCTCCACCCCCCCCATGGGGAAGGCGGCAAGGGCTGGAATGGCTGTGGGATCGCCCGTTTGCGCGATCTCCAGCGCGACTTCGGTGAGTTCTGCAACGACATGGCCGTCGCGCAGACTCTCGCTGCCTTCCTTCTGTCGCAACAGGAAATCGACGATCGCGGCCCGCAGTTCGGGGCCTTGCTCGGCCACCGGGATTCGGAGCATGTCCCCGAGCACCGCTCGGACGCCGACCGTATCGGTGCCCCGCAGGGCTTGAGCTATGGCCAACTGCGCCGGCTCCTGAGCGGCGAGGTCCGGCCGGAGAACGCCAGGACCGAAGGTCCCTCCGAGGAACAGAACAGCCCGGACGGAGGCCGGAAGCAGGCCTGCTGGAAGGCCGACGGGACGACCCTTGATCACGGTGCGCATCGGCACTCCTTGGCTGCGAGGTACTGTGCACGCATATCCGTACCCGGCTTCTCCGCCAAGGGTTCCATCCGACGGTTCCCTCCTTGGCCTCGAACCGCCTCTGGCGTGCATATTGGGAGGGTCGGCCCCATTGTAGTAGAGCGTCGGCAGCACTTCCACCAAGCCTCCATCGGAGAAACGTCGTGCCATCTCTCTCCCGCCCGTCCGCGTTCCCGTTCCGTCCGGTCGCCGGTCTCCTGGTCGCCGTTGCGGCCGCCGCCCCTCCGCCGGCCGCCGCCCAATCCGACATGGACACGCCCGCGGACCCCTTCGCCCAGGCCACCGCCGCCCTCAAGTTCCGCGCGATCGGTCCCACGATCATGAGCGGGCGCGTGTCGGACTTGGCCGTGGTCGAGTCGGACCCGCGCGTCTTCTACGTCGGCACCGCCAGCGGCGGCGTGTGGAAGACCGAGAACGCCGGCATCACCTTCGAGCACGTCTTCAAGGACGAAGCGACGGCCTCGGTGGGCGACGTGACCGTGGCGCCGTCGAACCCCAACGTCGTCTGGGTCGGCACGGGCGAGCCGCAGAACCGGCAAAGCTCGCCGTGGGGCAACGGCGTCTACCGCTCCACCGACGCCGGGCGCACGTGGTCGCACCTGGGGCTGTCCAACACGCACCACATCGCGCGCATTCAGGTCCACCCAAGGGACCCGGACGTGGCGTACGTGGCGGCGGTCGGCCACCTGTGGGGCGCCAACCCGGAGCGGGGCGTCTACCGCACCACTGACGGCGGCGACACGTGGGAGCAAGTCCTGCACATCGACGACGACACCGGCGCCATCGACCTGGTCATGGACCCGGCGGACCCGCGCACGCTCTTCGCGGCCACGTACCAGCGGCGACGGCGCGCCTGGGGCTTCAACGGCGGCGGACCCGGCAGCGGCATCCACCGCACCACCGACGGTGGCGACACGTGGACCGAGCTGACCGACGGACTGCCGGAGGGCGACAAGGGGCGGATCGGGCTGGCCGTCTACCGGGGCAACGGCAACGTGGTCTTCGCGCTGGTCGAAGCCGATCCGCGGGCGCCGGGGCAAGGCTTCGGCGGCGGGCCGCCCGAGCGCGAGCGCAAGAACGGCGTCTACCGTTCCACCGACCGGGGCGAGACGTGGGAGCACCTGAGCACGACCAACAATCGTCCCATGTACTACAGCCAGATATGGGTGGACCCCAACGACCCCGAGCGCGTGTACCTGGGCGGTTCCAGCATGTACCGGTCGTCCGACGGCGGGCGCAACTTCACTCCCGACGCGGCGGCCGGCGTGCACTTGGACCATCATGCGCTGTGGATCGACCCGGCGGACTCGGACCACCTGATCCTGGGCGGCGACGGCGGCGTGTCGGTGAGCTGGGACCGCTCCGACAACTGGTACCAGTTCCGCAACCTGCCGATCTCCCAGTTCTACGAGATCGGCGTGGACATGCAGGACCCGTATCACGTGTGCGGCGGCTTGCAGGACAACGGTTCTTGGTGCGCGCCGTCGGACACGTGGTCGAACCAGGGAATTCGCACGCGCGACTGGTACAACGTGGGCTCGGGCGACGGCTTCTTCACGGTGATGCACCCGACCGACTCGGACGTGATGATCGCCGAGTCGCAGGGCGGCAACCTGTTCCGCGTGAACCGGGCGACGGGGGAGCGGACGCGGATTCGGCCCGTCGCGCGGCCCTTGGCGGACTCGGAGGCGGAGGCGGACTCGGCGGAGGGCGAAGACGACAACGAGCGCGAGCTGCGGTGGAACTGGGACACGCCGATGCTGCTGTCGGCCCACGACGACCAGGTCTTGTACGCGGGCGCGAACGTGCTCTTCCGGTCGGCCGACCTGGGGCAGAGCTGGACCGAGATCAGCCCGGACCTGACCTATGCGATCGACCGGGACACGCTGTCGCTGATGGGCGTGGCGGGAAGCGAGGCGCAGATGTCCCGCAACGACGGCCAGTCCAGCTACGGCAACTTGACGGCAATCGCCGAGTCGCCCCTGGACGCCGCGGTCGGCTACACGGGAAGCGACGACGGGCGGCTGCACGGAACCCGCGACGGAGGCGCCACCTGGCAGGACCTGACGCCCAACGTGCCCGACCTGCCGCCGCACACCTACGTGACGCGCATCGTGGCGTCGGGCGGGGACGCGGGCACGATCTTTGCCGCCTTCGACGGCCACCGGAACGACGACTTCGCCGCATACGTGTACGCAAGCGCCGACTTCGGCGAGAGCTGGGAGCGGATCACCGACGGGCTGCCCGCGATCTCGGTCAACGCGCTGGCGCAGCATCCGACCGCGCACGACCTGCTCTTCGTGGGCAACGAGGTCGGCGTGTACTTCTCGATCGACGCGGGCGCGGCCTGGCGCCGGCTGGACGGCGGGCTGCCCACGGTGCCGGTGGACGACATCGTCGTGCATCCCCGGGAGAACGACCTGGTGGTCGGCACGCACGGCCTTGGCATCTGGATCATGGACGACGTCGCGCCGCTGGCGGAGCTGAGCGCCGAGGTCATGGCGTCCAGCGCTCACTTGTTCACCGTGCGCCGGGCGACTTCGTACAACCCGTACCGCCCCCAGGGCTGGACGCCGGGCATCTATGCTGCGCCGAATCCGAGTGCGGGCGCCCGAGTGCGCTACTGGCTGGGCGCGGAGGCCGACAGCGTCTCGGTCACGATCCGCACCCGGGCGGGGGCCGTGTTGCGCGAGCTCGAAGGTGGGGGCGACGCGGGCCTCAACGAGGTGATCTGGGACCTGCGGCTGACGGAGGACGGGGCCGACGGCGAGCCGATGCGACCGGGGCCGCGGGTGATGCCGGGCCGCTACGTCGTGGCGCTGGCGGTGGGCGCCGACACGCTGGAGACGGGCGTCGGCGTGCGGCTGGACCCCCGCGTCGAGATGTCCCGTTCGGTCATTGCGTCGCGCCACGAGGCGATGATGGAGTCGTACCGCCTGTCGGGCGCGGTCCAGGGCGCCAACGAGCGGATCGAGTCGATGGGCGAGCAGCTGGACGAGATCGAGGCGCGGGTAGAGGCCGCCGGCGACGGTTTGTCGGAGGCGCTGGCCGAAGAGCTGGACGGCCAGATCGAGGCGTTCCGGGAGGCCCTGGAGGAGGTCGACGAGGCGTTGGGGGACGCGAGCGCCGGCGCGTTCATGTGGAACGCGATCCAGGGCGCCAGCGGCCCGCCGACGGACGACCAGCTGTGGTGGATCGACCGCTCGTGGGAAGAGGTCCCCCCGATTGTCGAGCAGGTGAACGCGATGCTGAGCGGGCGGCTCCCGGCGCTGTACGACCGGCTGGCGGAAGAGGGCGTGCGCCCGGAGGCGGGGGAGCCGGTGGCGGTGCCTCGGCGGGGCGGGGGTGGGTGACGCAGCGGTCCCTTGGTAGAACGTGCGCCACGGCGGTCGCCATGGTGCTGTGGGTCACTCCCGAATCTGCGGACGCGGCGCAGGGTCCAACGCGCATCGTGTCGATCGGCGCCTTGGACTCACCGAACGGGGAGTGGTTTCAGCGAGTCGGCGACATCAGCGTCGCCGACAACGGGTGGATCTGCATAGCCGATTCCGGCCGTCTCGAGATCTTCTGCTACTCCGCAGACGGAAAGCTGCAATCGTCCATGGGCGGCGAAGGAGACGGACCTGGGGAGCTACGTGCGCTTTCCGCCATTGAGGCCGACACCGTGGTCGTCGCGTGGGATCCGGTTACGGGACGCACGTTAACGTTCAGCCTTGACGGCCGCATTGCAGGCAGCGAAAGGACTCGGCCGAGGGGGTTCGACGCGGGCACGGCCCGCCGTCTGCAAAACGGTTCTTTGGTGAGCGTAACCGCCGCCCGCTTCATCCATGGAGAGAGGTACGATCCGCACCACCGGATCGTGCTCTCGCGACTCGAGACGACCGACACCATCGCAACCATTCGAACCGACGCCGCGTTCTGGTACGACGCAGCCGACGGCGTGCCGTACGGTGCCATTTCGACCCCCTTCGGAGACGGCGGCGCGTGGAGCTTCATCGGCGACTCGGTGCTGGTCGTCGCGGACGGGTACTCGGGGGAGCTGACGTGGTACCAAGCGAACGCGACCGGGTTGGCGGTTGCCCGGCGCACCCAAGTGCCGGTCGAAGTACGGTCGGTCTCGGATCAAGACCTGGCCGATCTCGAGAAGTCGCTTCGCACAGAGCGCGGCGATGCTGTGCCGCGGGACATTGTCCTGGGAGCACCGCCGTCGTGGTCCGGGGTCACCGACTTGCTTGTCGGCGACGGTGGCGACATGGCCTACATCGGTTCACGCGACAGGGACGGCCGTACCTACTGGCGTGCCCTGCGTTCCGACGACAGCCTGCACTCGGTGCCCCTGCCGCCCGACTTCGCGCTGAAGGCCGTGAGCGACGGAGTGTTCTACGGGGTGGTCACCGACGAACTCGGCGTGCAGCAGGTCGTTGGGCTTCGAGTGGACGCCAGTTCTGGCAACCCTTCGTTAGCCCCCTGGCTGCAACTGCGGGCATGTGCAACTGAAGATCGTTCGCGGCTTGGTCCGTGAGTGACTCCAGCGGCATCTGTGTCAAGGAAGATGTCAGTCATGTTGATTGCATATGTGATGTGCTCTTTGACAGAGTCGAACGTGATCGCACCCCAGTCGTCTCGCCTCACGAGATCAACATCTCGGTAGTTGGTGATCGACTCAATGCTGCTCTTCAAGCTGGTGAGTGTGTCCTCGGAAATCATTTGAGTGAGGTCCTTCGGGTCTCAGGATGCAGGCGTTCCAGGTACTGACTGACTGTAGTTGAGGTGGACTCCAGAGTCAAGTGGCCTCGCACCGTGGCCCTTCGCGGGACCGCGCCGGGCTGTCCCCGCTCCTCGCTCCAACTGGGGTGGGCTGCCCAGGCCAAGGGAATCTACGGCCGCCGCTGGTGAACCACCGTCGTGGTCCAGTGCTCCGTTCCCTCGACTGGGCCGCATCCCTCATGGACACGGCGGCCGGGCTCGAGACGGTCGCCGGAGGCCGTGGATCACCGACTTGGTTGTTGCCGACGACGGCGACGTGACATACATTGGTTCGCACGACAGGAACGGCCGCACGTACTGGCGAGCCGTGCATCCCGACGACAGCCTGGAAGCGGTGCCCCTGCCGCCCGACTTCGAGCTGAAGGCCGTGAGCGACGGCGTCTTCTACGGCGTGGTCGCCGACGAGTTCGACGTGCAGCGGGTCGTCGGGATTCGAGTGGAGAGGTAGGAGGGCACTTGAGAGAAATTCGGCGGTTGGTCCGAACGCTGGGGGTCGTCGCTGGGCTTCCGGCGACGTGCTCGCTTGCGCTCGGCGCCTGCGGGGACGCTTCGGACTCGGCCGACTTTCTCGATACGGAGATCCACCCGGACGCGGAGAACGCGGCGCCCGCGGATGCCGGATTGATCGGCGAGGACTCCCTGCCCGTCGGATTGAGCGCGAACGCGCTCGAAGCGTGGCTCTCCGCGAGGGACGACCTGCTGGCGGCGCAGACAGTGGCCGGACTGGGAACGGAGGAAGAAGGTCCTCAGCTGTTTGGGCGGATCGGCGATGTGGCCGTGGATGCGAATGGGAACGTCTTCGTGTTCGACGCCTTGGCCATGGAACTGCGCGTATTCGACTCGGCAGGCGGGTACGTCAGCGGCGTCGGCGGCGTTGGAGACGGCCCCCTGGAGCTGCGCTACAACCTCTTCGGCGTCTTCGAGCTGCTGGGCAACAGCCGAGTACTGGTGGCCAACGGAGCCATCGCGAAGCTCTTCTCGGAGACAGGAGGAGAATGGCAGCTTGACAAGACGGTGGAGGCGCCCGGCCTCGTCACCGATGCTTGCGTGATCAACGACCGGGCATTCTTTGCCGGATGGCGCGCCGACGACAATACCCTGGTCCAGACCGCCTCCCTTTCAACCGGCGCGGCGGACACGGGGTTTGTGCAGGGATATCGGCATGCCGACTACCTCGTCAGGTCCAAGATGGCGGAAGGAGTTCGTGTTGCATGCATTGAAACCGCTCGGCAGATCATTGTGGCATGGGGTTATCTCCCAATGGTCGCGTCTTATCGCCTTGGCGAGCACTCCCCGACATGGACGTCCCGAGTAGGCGGTCGGCTCCCGTCTCGCGTCGTCTATGGACTGGCAAGCGACCAAACTGGTGCGGAAAGGCCGGCAATCGAGGATCCGCGCGTCGAAGTCCGCAAGCTCGCGACACGACCAACTGCTGCGACGCCCTAACCCGGTCAGCGACGACGATGGCAACGACCAGTCCGGCTTGGCCGCTCGCGGCGCTGTCTCTGCTGGCTTTGGCCGCGCCGCCGGTCGCACAGGCCCAGTTGCCCGACGACTTGGCGTCCGCCCCGGGAGACGTCCTGTACCAGGCGTCGTGCGCCAACTGCCACGGAGCCGACGGACGCGGGGCCGATCCGGCCCTTCTCGCGTTCGAGGAGGAAGTGCCCGACTTCACCGACTGCGACTTCGCCGCTCGGGAGCCCGACGCGGACTGGATCGCGGTGGCCCACGAGGGAGGGCCGGTCCGAGGGTTCAGCGAGATGATGCCGGCCTTCCGGGGCGCGCTCCCGCCGGAGCAGCTCGAGCGCGTCATGCAGTACATACGGACGATGTGCACGGACGCCGACTGGCCCCGCGGCGAACTCAACCTGCCGCGCCCGCTCGTCACGGGGAAGGCGTACCCGGAGGACGAATGGGTGATCTCGGCCACCTTGCCCATGGACGGGACGGGAGAGGGCGGGGCCGAGTTCGTCTACGAGCAGCGGTTCGGCCCGAGGAGCCAATGGGAAGTCGCGATTCCCTACGAGTGGGAGCGGAGAGAGGACGGAGGCGCGCGGGCACGGCTAGGCGAGCTGGAGATCAGCGTCAAGCACGCCGTGTTCCACAGCCACGAGTCGGGCTCGATCTTGTCCGTGTCGGGCGACCTGCACTTCCCCGCCGGCTCCGACCCGGAAGCGGCGGAGCCCCGCGGAGCGTCGGCAGGCGCTTTCCTGCACGTCGGACAGCTGCTGGGCCAGGATTCGTTCCTCCAGGGGCAAGCCGGGACGCGCGTGCCGATGTACGACGGGGGAAGCGCGCGGGCCTACGGTCGCATCGTCCTGGGGCGCAGCTTCGCCAGCGGCACGTGGGGGCGGTCGTGGACGCCTATGGTGGAAGTGGTGGCGGACCGCGCCTTTGGCGGAGACGACGCCGAGACGAACGCCGACTTGGTGCCCCAGCTGCAGGTCGCCTTGAACACGCGCCAGCACGTGCTGGCCAACGTCGGCCTGCTGATCCCCGCAACGGCCCGGGGCGGACGCGGCACGCGCTTCGTGAGCTACGTGCTGCTGGACTGGTTCGACGGCGGCTTCTGGGAGGGCTGGTAGCCCGGTGACGTGCGCCGCTCCTGCCCGGTTCTCCCGCTTCGCGCTTCTCGGAGGCTGCGTCTTGGCTGCGGGCATCCTGGCTTCGCCGGGCGTCGCCGGCCGCCTCTCCGCTCAGGAGGCGCCGCCGTTCGCCACGGCCGACCGTTGCATCGCCTGCCACCAGGGCGTGACCGCCAGCAACGGCGTCGGCGCTTCGATCGGGCACGACTGGCGCGCGTCGATGATGGCCAACAGCGCCCGAGATCCCTATTGGCAGGCCGCGGTCCGGCGCGAGGTCATGGACCATCCGGAGGCGGCGGCGGAGATCGAGGCCCAGTGCGCGCGTTGCCACATGCCGATGGCCAGCGCCGTCGCCGAGAAGGAAGGCCGCAAGGGACGGGTCTTCGCCAACCTGCCTGCCGAGAACGACGGCGAGTACGCGGCGTTGGCCGCCGACGGGGTGTCGTGCACCGTCTGCCATCGCGTGGCGCCCGACGACCTGGGGACGGAGGCGAGCTTCTCCGGGGGGTTCGCCATCGACGGGTCGGCGCCGCCCGAGGGCAGCCCGGTCTTCGGTCCCTTCGAGCCCGACTCGGGCGGAGCCGGGATCATGCGCTCGGCCACGGGGTTTCTTCCCAAGGAAGGGGCTCACGTGCAGTCGTCCGAGCTGTGCGCGACGTGCCACACGCTGTTCACCCACGCCGTCCGGCCCGGCGGCGAGGCCGGCCCCGAGTTTCCAGAACAGGTCCCCTACCTCGAGTGGCAGGCCAGCGCCTTCGCCGGACAACGGAGTTGCCAGGACTGCCACATGCCCGAAGTGGAGGAAGACGTGCCCGTGACGATGGTGCTGGGGCGCGCCCGACCGCAGGTCTCCCGGCACGTCTTCAGGGGCGGCAACTTCTTCATGCTGCGAATGCTCGACCGCTACCGCGCGGAGTTGGGAACGGCGGCGCTTCCAGCCGAGATGGAGCTGGCCGCGCTTCGCACCGAGGCTCACCTCCGAAGCGCCACCGCAAGCTTGGCTGTGACCGACGTGAGCGTGGAGGCCGGCGAGGGGCAGGGCAGGCGGCTGGCCTTCGTCGCCGAGGTGCGCAACCGGGCGGGGCACAAGTTTCCCACCGGCTATCCGTCGAGGAGAGCCTGGCTTCACGTGCTTGTTGTCGACGCCGACGGGCGGACCGTCTTCGAATCGGGTGCGCTGGCCGCCGACGGCAGCATTGCGGGCGACGACCACGACGAGGACGGCGACCGCTACGAACCTCACCACGCCGAGATTCGGACGTCGCGCCAGGTGCAGGTCTATCAGTCGGTGATGACCGACCGCGCCGGACGGGTGACGACCGGCTTGGCGTCGGCCGAGGCATGGGCGAAGGACAACCGTCTGCTCCCGGAGGGCTTCGACGCGGCAGTTGCCGGCGAGAGGGCGGCCGTTCGGGGCGCGGCCCGATCCGACGGCGACTTCGGCCCCGGCGGCGACCGCGTCCGCTACTCGGTGGCGGTCGGGCGCTTCGACGGGCCGTTCACCGTGACGGCGCGGCTCCGCTTTCAGCCGATCGGCTACCGCTGGGCCGAGAACTTGGCCGCTTACGACGCCATGGAAACCCGCCGCTTCGTCCGCTACTACCGGGAGATGGCCGCAGCCTCGGCGATCACGGTCGCGGAGGCGACGGCAGTGTCGGCGAACTGACGCGGGCGCCGCGGGGGCAGAAGACTCACCTGAACCGAAGTGCTGCCTGCAGGCCGAGCGCCCAGCGTCCGAACAGCGCCTACTGGAACTCCATCTCCATGACTAGACGACAGATCTGCCGTACGGCCGGATTGGAGTGCCTTTCCCACTCAGCCAGCGCGTGATGGCGAGCAACGACGGGAGGCTCCGGGAACCACTCTGCCGCGGGGTCCCGCATTTCCTCGACGGTTCGAAACTCGTGAAAGTCTACGAACACCGGACGGCACTCGGCCCAGGTCGCAATTCGCTTGGCGATGTCTTCGGGCGAGTAGCCGTGGTCCAGGGCCGTAATCGCCAAGTCAAGGCTCGGCTCTCTGTCCGCGAGTGGGGTCAAGTGCATGGGTTTGAGATTTCGGCGGGACAGGAACTCCTTGTACAGTGTCGGGTCGCGCCCCACGAGCGCGACGAACGCCCTGGGATCTGTGCTGGCCGGCATAGCGCGGACCAGCTGCAGCTTGGCGTCCGAGTCCAAGACGCTGGCGGCCTCTGCGTAGAGCGTTGAGCTCCCCGAAGTATCGAGCGAAGTATCGAGTCGCCGAAGCTCGTCGAGCATCTGACCCTCGAGGTCGCCCTTGGAGACTTCGCCAGGCTCCGCAGGCAGTCGCCGATCGGGCGACAGGAACCAGGCCTTCGCAACGTCCGGATGATGTTCCATGGCGAAGGCAAGTACCGTTTCGTCGTCGGATTCGACAACTGCCCTGCGCCAGGACGTCCGAGCGGTCCTTGACAAGGTCAGGAGCTTGGGATCACGGTCCTGGTACTCTCGATACATCTCGTGGGCGGCGACCACGGCGACCCGACGATTCTCGTGGGTCAGCATGCGTTCCTTCCACGTATTCGGAACATCCTTCCAGAACACAACCCCCGGCATCGCGTCGGGGTCTGCCAGTCGCTCCAGTACGTATGCCACGACATCTTCGGGAACCCTTGACCGGTAGATGGCAGACTGCACGACTACGTCGCGGTACTCGTTGCGGTCCAGCAGCGCCCGCCATCCTTCTTCGCATCCCCGGCCCTTTGCCAGCATGGCGTCCACGAACGGCTTCATCCAATGGACATCCGCCTGCCGGGATGCAAGAGCGATCACCCAAGCGGACGGCTCCTGCGTGCGTTCGGCTATGTGGTGCACAACCTTCTCGACCGTCCGCAAGGCTGGCCCTTCGAGCAGAGTGACGCGGGCCTCCTCTTGGTAATGGAGGAGCCGATCGACGCCAGCGGCCGCTGGTCGGTCGGCAAGCTTCTCCGCCACCAAGCGGACAGCCCTGTCTCGGTCCAGCGTCGAGGCGTCGGGCCTGATTCCGAACAGCTCTTCCAGGTCCGACGGCGTTGCCGGCAGTCCTGCGGCGTGCACCTTGCATTCGGCGGCGATCTGCTTGGCCCACAGCACAACGCCCGGTCGACCGTCGCTCCATCCGACCACATCCGTGATCATCCGTGCGGCAAAGTCCTGCACGACCCTGGCGGTCTCGGGAGGAAGGACCCGACCGGGGCGCCGGGGCGCTGTTGCCCACGACTGGGCGATTCTACGAGCCGTGTCGAGCGCGTTCGCCTTCCGCAACAGGTCGGCGGACAGCTTCCACAGCGCATGGATCTGCTCGACGTGATCGGGTGACAGCCCTCGGATGTCGAACCGGACCGTTCCCAGCTTAATCGGATCCGGATCAAGTGCATCAAGCCGCAGGGAGAAGACGAGGGGCACCAGCGAAGCCACCGTTCGGTGCAATTCCATTGGCGGCTGCTGCGAACCCTCAAAGGAACTCGCCAGCGTGTCGAAGAGCCATTGGCGGCGACGTACTGTGTCGTGCGTGGGCTCCCGTATCCATTCCTGGATCGCCGAAAGTGCTGGGTGGGTGTCCCAACCGACTAGCAGGTCGTCGTGGTGTGCCGGCGACGGCACGCTCTCGTCCTGGCTCGACATCGCCGAGATCAGCTTGGACAGCACGGTTGTCGGCAGGGCACGTAGCGCGCAGAGGGCGACGGTCAGGATCTGGCGAGGATGTGCCTGGACAATCCACTTGACTGCCGTCTTCCCGGTCCCTGCATAGCGTTGCCAGAGTTCCCGATCCGGCCCATGGGTCGTATCATTGGGAAGTCGCGATTGAATCAGCTCGTGGGGCACTGATGCTCCCCGGGCTAGCGCGTCGATCAGCGTCTCCGTGGCAGTGCGCGGGTCCGGCATCGCGGAAAGGTATTCGCATACGGAAAGACGCGACGGTCCCTGAAAGAACGTTCGAGCGACCAGGGCGGCGCGCAGTGCTGGATTGACGATGGCCAGGTAGTGGCCCCGGTTCTTGATGATTCCTGTGGGCGCCACTTTGAACAGCGCTTGGCGAACGTTCGCTGCGCCTTCCCGCAGTATGTCGGCCGCTGTGGCGAGGGCCACGCCGGCACTTCCTGCCAGTGCGAATACGGCCAGCACGTCAAGATCTCTGTCAGTGAGACCACGGTGCTGTAGGTGGTCCAGCAACAGCTGGCCGTCGGCCAGACGACTTGCGGCATTGGGAACACCAATTTGCTCCGCAAGCGTAGCCGCCAGACCGGGGCGACGTTCGCTCTGATCCACGATCTCGGCAACACCGTTCTCGGGCAGCTTGGGGGATACGGAGCGAACGATCTTCGCCGTATCTGGCCTTGAAAGGGAGCGGATCTTCTTGGTCGCCGCAGCTGGACCGATCGCGTCTGCAACTCTTCGGTCAGGCCAGGTCCACGTCGTGGCGCCAACCTTGAAGGACGCCCCGATCTCCCACCGCATTCTGCAGATCGCCGGCAGCAGGTCAGAGTGCGAGTGCGAGTCCTTCGCGAGCAGGTGCGCATCTTCCAGCAGCAGGAACTCGGGCCGCTCGGCGCGACAGCCCTCGGCGATTCGCGCCAGGTCGTTGGTGACGACGAACAGGCCCCGGCCCTCTAGGGCGAGCAGCCGCAGCAACGATCGCTTGCCCACGCCGGGCTGGCCGACCAGCACGAAGTCGTCGCGTTGAGACAGCACCCAGGACGCGGCTTCGTCCCGGCCCACGAGCGCTCGGTCGGCCCCGTGACGCGGGTTGTGAAGCCGCGGGTAGACGGACAGCGCGGGCAAGTCGCCGGTAATGCCGAGCAGTTCCCGCCGCCACTCTGAATGGCAATACAGCCGCCCAGTCAGGTCGTTGCGGTCGTGGATGTTCCGCAGCTCGAAGCCCATCTCTTGCGCCCGGCGTTCAAGGTTGCGGCGCTTGCGAGGTGTCAACGCCTGGGACGTGACCAGCACTGCCTCTTGGCTCTTGCCGCCGGACTTCCGGTACGACTCCAAGCTCTTGGTCAGGTTCCCGATCACGTTTTCGCTGGTCGTGCACACCAGCGGCACGGGCGGTCCGCCGGTCGGCATGGAGACCGCACCGTCCATGCCCGCGTCGTCGCCGCCGGAAACTGGAACCAGCCCCAGATAGACGGGGCGCAAAAGCTCCACCGCGCAGCACTCGAACCGCACTGGGTCCAGCCGCTCGGACAGCCTCGTCTCGATCTCCCGGTACAGCGGGTCCTTCCCGGCCGTCATGTCATCCTCCGATCAGCCAGGCCAGAAGCCCGGTCGGCAAGGCCGCCAAGTCGGGGTCGGCGAGGTCCAGCACGTCCTTGGTGGCCACGACGCCGCGCCAGCGCGACGCCTTCAGGGTTGGGATTGCGCGACGCCAGCGCCTGCCGGAGACGTACTTCGACTCGATGGCGGCGCCGCCGAACGACGGACCCACGAAGTCGATCTCCTTGCGGGTCGGGGTGCGGTGGTGCAGCACGGAGTCGAAGTCCAGCAGCCCTCCCGGCCGGTCGCACGCGAAGGAGCGAAGGAGCGCTGTTCCCAGCTGCTGCTCCGACAGGAGGCCGGCGTTGAGCTGCTCGGGCCGGCGGGTCAGCCGGGCGAACACGGGGTCGACGAGGTACACCTTCTCTTGGGCGCGAAGCTTGGGCCGCAGGTTGGCCTCCCGGAAGCAGGGCCATGCCACGAATCCGTCGCGCAGGGCGTCAATGCGCCGCCCCACCAGGCCAGCGGACCCTCCGATGTGGTTGGCGATGTCGGCTCGGTTCGTCGGCGACCCCACTCCCTGCGCCAGCCGCCTTACGAAGGCGTCGGTTTGCGCCTTGGACCATCGGGCGCCCCGAAGCGCCTCGCCGTGAACCACGTCGAGCAGGTCCCGACGGAACCCTTCGTCGCTTTCGCCGCCCACATGGCAGGAGACGGCCGTCGGAAAGCCCCCGACGGAGATATAGGCGCCCCAGGCGGCCGTCAGCGTGTCCAGCCAGGGCGCCATCGCCAGGGCGGCCTCCGCGAGGACCGGCGGCTGCAAGTCCTCCAGAGCCGTGGGCGGAACGGCGTCGTCGGGCGGCGGTTCGTCCACGACGGCGCGGACGAACGCCCGAAAGGACATGGGCAGGAGCACGCGGTCGGGCTCGGCGGCGTCTCCTCGGCGACCCGCCAGCGCCTTGACCGACTCGCCAAGGTCGGCTGCGGACGAGCCGGTCAGCACCACCGTGTCCTCGGCGAAGCGGGCGTCGTTGTCGCGCAGCCACTTGATCTCGGCCGGCCAGCCTTCCCTGATCGCCGTGATCTCGTCGATGAACCAGGTGCGGCGGGCGGACGGGGTCAGGTCGGCGGCGGCCTTCACAGCCGTGCGCAGGTCCCTCGCCACCAGGCGGTCCGCGGCCAGGTGGAGGACCAGCCGGGGGTTCGTGCCCTGGGCGACGAGGCGTTCGATCGCCTTCTTCACCTCGACGGTCTTCCCGACCCGCCTGGGGCCGCGCAGGATGTAGAGTCCGCCGGGCTCCAAGTCGTCCAGCACCCCGGCCGTGTAGTCGAACGGCGCGGCCCGGGCCCGGCGGAGGTCCGGGTCGTCCAGCCGCCAAGTGGTTGGCTTGGTCCACCACCGAGCCCGAGCCAGCAGCTCCCGCTGCATTTCGCCGAACTCGAACATTGGGTTGCCTCCCGTCGGGTTGAGGTTCGCGTTGGGGATGTCTCGGAAGATGGGGAAGGTCGGGCGTCTTGTCCAGAACGGTTCTAGAGTCACACAAGAAATAGCTGATTTGGTACATATGTGATGTGAGATCTGTATGATTATGGATACTAAATCCGAAAGATAGCCCCAATATCGACTACCGACTGGCCCCGTCATCGCCGACTCGGGAACCTAGCGCCCCCCGTGCACCTCGCGGCAGCCAGCGGTTGCCGGGGTCCGTCGCCTCGCTGCGACCGGGGCTGGCGGCCTCCGCGCCAGTGCCCGTCTCAGCCGTCGGGCCGCCTCCCCGATTCGGCCCCGCTCGCACACGCTCGTCTTGCGTCCCCCGGGCGGCTTACTCGCGGTCGGCCAGGAAGCGGTCCAACGCTCCGGGTACCGGCTTCCCGATCTTCCGAGTTCGGTTGCGGATCGTGGTCCGCACCAGGATGCCGTCGCGCTCGAGCTCCAGCAGCTTCTCCCTCGTCGTCCCGGGTGCCAAGCGAATCTCGACGGCTGGCTGGCCCTCGTCGGCCACGATCACCGTCTCGCCGTCGCGAACCCGCTGGACGATTGCCGGGAATTGAGCCACAGCTTCCCGTGTGGTGTAGGTGGTCGCCGGCGTCACCGATAGCCCTCCTTCAAGTGGTCCGGTATCTTGGGGGAATCGGCAAGAGTCACGCGAAGCCTCCTTCAAAAACCTATGCCATCGCACGCCTGCGTCACTCCCTCCTGGGCCGCCGCCACGGACCACAAGGCCGACCTGGGAAGACGGCCGATGCCCTGCGCGGCTTGATGGGCGACTGGCCGGCATGGTGCGCGAGCAGTCCGAGGCGGTGAGCACGCACGCCGGGCACCGGCAGCGACTCCGCGACCGCTTCCAGAAATCTGGCCTGGAAGGCTTCGCCGACTACGAGATCGTGGAGCTGCTGCTGACTCTGGCGATCCCCCGCTCCGACGTGAAGCAACCGGCCAAGGAGCTGATCCGCCGCTTCGGCGATGTGCGGGGGATTCTCGACGCCCCTTCCGCCGACCTGCGGACCGTGCCGGGCATCGGCAAGATGGCACCCGTCGCGCTCAAGATCATCAAGGCGGCTGCGACGCTGTACCTTCAGCAGGAAAGCGAAGCTGGCGAATTCCTCGCCGATCCATCCCGTCTGGAGAACTTCTGGCGCATGCGACTGGGAGCCCTGACCAACGAGGTGTTCGAGGTCGCGTACCTGGACGCCTCCGGCCGGAGGCGGGGGAGTCCAGTAGCGTTGTCCAGGCGGTGTGGGGATGGATGACGGGACGGCTCTTCAGCAACCCCGTTTGATGGAGCTGGCGACGCCTTCGTCGATGTCGTCGTCACGGCGGTCGACACAGTCCTGTGGGTCAAGGACGTGCCGACCAAGCGAGGGAAAACAGCCCGACGGTATCGGACCCCGGGCGACAGGTGCCTGAAGTCCACCCCGCGCACCCAGCACACGGCCGGGCGCGCACACACTAAGAGCAAGGAGAGAGCATCATGAACGTTTGGACCACCATCATCGACGCCACAGATGACGTTATGGCATTTGTGCTCGCCCTCAAAAGCTGGCGTCTAGGGATGCTCGTAGCCCTGGTGACCTTCGTCGCCGCATCTTTCCTCAGAGCGATGTTCCGGTTCGTCCGATCCGTCGTCGCAGGTAGAGTTATGAGGGCGTTTTGGCCCGTCCCGTGGATAAGACAGAGCCGGGATCGACTGTCGACAGCCTATCGCACGAGATCGGGCGGATGGTGGCTTCTGAGAAGCCTAGTGCAGAAAACCAGTAGCTGGTATGGTTTATTGAAAAGCGGATGTAACAACCACAAAATGGGTTCGGTGTCGGCCCTAGGAGTCATGGCTTTTATTGCTGGTGGAGCTTTGCAGATTTCACCTAATCTGGTGTGGGCGATGAGCGGTGCAATCGTTGGAACTTTGCCGTCAAACATCCCTTCCATCCTGTATAAGCGCATCCAACACCAGGATGGCCCACTAGGAGACACGGCCCGCCGGATTGTAGCATGGAGGACCTACTGGTTCGCTGATTGGCCGTACGTCATGACATGCGAAACATGCGGACGTAGCTATCCCAAGCGGAAGTGGAGTGCCACAGGTGGATGCGATTACTGCCAAAGGGGAACGTCAGCCGCACTAGAGTACGAATGTACGTTGCACAGCGGATTCGGCGACAAGTCGCCACACTACCCTCGCATTGGAGCTTTGCTGTGGCGTTGGGGCGTACGGCCACGTGTGAAGAAGAAGCGGCAACTTTGCCGCGACGAGATACTTCGGCAGCTCCTCTTGCTTGGGATAGTTGAAGACCACCCCGTCGACATCTTCAAACGACTGACGCTTGCATTGGTGTTTGACGATGGTCGCGGCAGACTGCCATACCCGTGGATGAAGAATGGCCGCAGCGGGTTTCTGGTAGCTCGCATCGTTCGAGAACACATGGTCCAGATTGAGAATGGCGTCTACTGTGGTCGAACTATGCGTGGAGGCAAGGTGTTCGTGTTACCCAGAATCCACTTCAATCGTGAGGATAGGTTCAACGGCAACAAGGAGTTGCTTCGCTTCGAGGTGTGGACCGAAAGCGATCCGCAGCGCCACCAGTTGCCAGACGATGATGCATTCAGGCTCCTGGCCACGATTGGGGAGGAAGAAGGAGGATGGCATCGGTATCCGGCTGACAAGGGGGATTCCGAGCCCCTTGGGCTTGACGGGGGCCCAGCCGGGGAGGAGATGTCGAGTTCGAGGAAGTGCAAGTAGATAGGTAGCTGATCGCGAAGGTATCGCGATCCGGGCAAGCTTGCGGAAGCGGCGCATCCCTGACTGACTGCTGTTGGTCACGTAGTAGAGTTTGACGCGTGCGGCCTGCGCCTCCGGCGTGCGAAGCGGGCGGCGTACTCGGGATCCACGGCGCGGTTGCGCATGGTCGGCGGGATGTGGGTGAGGAGCCGGTGGTTGGGGTAGATGTGATTCACGAGGTCGTCTCCCGGAGAGCGGCGGCCACCGTCGCCTGCCACTGAGCTACGCGGACGAGCTTGGCGATGCGGCCCGTGGGAGCGGTCGAGTTGCGGAGGTGGACGGCGCGAGCGATGGTGTGGCGAGCCGTGGACCAGCCCCAACCGGCAACGGTTTACCGTCTCGACACTACGGATCTTCTGGATGATTGCCACGAACCGAGCCCCGGCTTCCCGTGTGGAGTCGACGTCGATGTGGTGACCGGCTGGCTCTCCGGTGCCATTGGGGGGCGAGCGGGCACCTTCGAAGATCGGAAGAGTCGGGAAAAGAGGCAGTGTGAAGCAATCTGGCCCTCCGCCTCGGAAGCGCAAGGGGGCGGCCGGGCGCGGTGTCCGTGGCGCACTCGCTGGTGTTGCCCGGTGGTCGCGAAACGGGTTATACTTGACGCTGTTCCAGTAATGCGCCACCACCTCCACCGTCCACACCATGACACAGCCCGCCCGAGCCCAGCCTCCAGCCTCCGCCGCCACGACCGGCTACGAGGCCGAGCTGTGGAAGATGGCCGACGCCCTGCGCGGCTCGATGGACGCCGCCGAGTATAAGCATGTCGTCCTCGGGCTGATCTTCCTTAAGTACGTCTCAGACGCCTTTGAGGAGAAGCACGCCGAGCTTACGACGGACGAACACGCCGACCCGGAAGATGTGGACTACTACCGGGCAGAGAACATCTTCTGGGTGCCCTCCGAGGCCCGGTGGGGGAGCTTGCAGGCCAGAGCGAAGCAACCGGGCATCGGACGGCTTGTGGACGACTCGATGGCCGCCGTCGAGCGCGACAACCCGCGACTGAAGGACGTGTTGCCGAAGGACTACGCCCGTCAATCCCTGGACCAGACGCGCCTTGGGCAGATCATCGACTTGGTGAGCAACATCAGGATCGGAGACGAGGATGCCCGCTCGAAAGACGTGCTCGGTAGGGTCTACGAGTACTTTCTCTCCCGCTTCGCCGACGCCGAGGGCAAACGTGGCGGCGAATTCTACACGCCGCGTTGCATCGTCCGCCTGCTGGTCGAGATGATCGAGCCCTTCCAAGGCCGCGTGTACGACCCCTGCTGCGGCTCGTCGGGGATGTTCGTGCAGTCCGTCGAGTTCATCCGGGCGCACCAGCAGCCGAATGGCACCGGTGATGCGGGCGACAGCGTTGCCGGCCCGCTGGCGAGTAGGGCGGACATCTCCATCTACGGCCAGGAATCCAACTACACGACGTGGCGGCTCGCCAAGATGAACCTCGCCATTCGGGGAATTGACGGCCAGGTCGCCTATGGGGACACCTTCCACAAAAATCGCCATCCCGACCTCAAGGCCGACTACATCCTTGCTAACCCGCCTTTCAACGTGAGCGATTGGGGAGCCGAACGGTTGAAGGAGGACCAGCGCTGGCAGTTCGGTACGCCTCCCAAGGGCAACGCCAACTTCGCTTGGGTCCAGCATATGGTGCACCACCTGTCGCCCAAGGGGGTGGCCGGCTTCGTTCTCGCGAACGGCTCAATGAGTTCTCGCCAAAAGGCTGAAGCGGCCATCCGCCAAGGCCTAGTGGACGCGGAGCTGGTAGACTGCATGGTCGCCTTGCCGGGTCATCTCTTCTACTCGACACAGATTCCCGCATGCCTGTGGTTCCTTTCACGGAAGCGCAGTGGCAACCACCAATACCGAGACCGTCGCGGCGAAATCCTCTTCATCGACGCTCGGCGGCTTGGGCGAATGGTAGACCGCACCCACCGCGAACTCACCGACGAAGACGTTTCCCAGATCGCCGACACATACCACGCATGGTGTAGCGACAACGGCAAGCATGCAGACGCATACGAAGATGTTCCCGGCTTCTGCAAGAGCACTTTGTTGGATGATATCCGCCATTACGACTACATGCTTACGCCGGGCCGGTACGTAGGCGTCGAGCCCAGGGAAGAAGACGATGAGCCCTTCGAGGACAAGATGCGGCGCTTGGCGGCCGAATGGCGGGCGCAAGTGGTGGAGGCCCGGCGACTGGACGCCACCATCGAAGCCAACTTGACGACACTTGGATTTCCGCCCCCGACCGATGGCACCTCCTGATGATCAGCTACGATAAATTCCAATTTTCCCTGGCGCGGCTCCAGGAGCAACATTCGAACTACGTCCGCCTCGGTCCCTCCGTGCCGGAAGCCACTCGTGACGCGTACGCAGAATCAGTGATCCAGCGGTTCGAGACCTGCTACGACTGCATGTGGAAGGTGTTGAAGCGGTATCTGACCGATTCGCTCGGCATCCCGGACGTTCCCAACAGCCCCAAGCCGATCCTCCGTCGCGCGTTCGAGAATGACCTGCTGGACGGTCCGATGAAGCGTTGGCTAGATTACGCCCGGCATCGTGTGGGCACATCCCACGACTACAGTCTCACCAAGGCCGAAGACTGCTTGGCGATCGTCGGTAGCTTCATCGCCGACGCTGTCGCTCTTCACGAGACCCTGACCGGACACCCATGGGACCGAACAGCAACATAGACCTGACTGGCGATCAACGCCGGCTAGTGGTAGAGCTCATCAAACGCCATCTGCCGTACACCGACGTGTGGGCCTATGGATCCCGGGTGACATGGACCTCACGACCGCAATCCGACTTGGATCTCGTGGTGTTCTGCGGCCCTGAGCAGACCGGTCAAGTCTCTGATCTGCGAGAGGCCTTTGAGGAGAGTGACCTTCCCTTCCAGGTGGACATGTTGGTTTGGGACGACCTACCGGAATCGTTTCAGAAAGAAATTGACGGGAACCACTGTCCTGTAGTCGAGATTCGTACACCCGATGGTACAGCTGAGATGCGATTCGGCGACTGTGCGACACTGATACGTGATCACGTCGATCCTTCGGATGTTCCCGACGATACCCCATATGTTGGGCTAAGCCACATACCTAAGAATCAGCTTTTGGTACCCAACCACGGTGTAGCTGGCGATGTGACTAGCGTGAAGAGTCGCTTCAGGCGAGATGACATATTGTTCGGGGGTTTGCGACCATACTTCCGAAAGGTGGCACTAGCCCGATATGACGGAATTTGCTCAACGGATATCTGGGTCGTCCGTGCACAAAATGGACTAGATCACCAATTCCTGTTCTACCAAATGGCTACACAGCACTTTGCCGACTATGCGTCCCAGGGCTCGGAAGGTACCAAGATGCCGCGGGCAAAATGGGACCACGTGTCTGAGTACCGTCTTAACATCCCGTGTCTTGATGATCAACGACGCGTTGCGAGGATCCTCGGTGAAATAGACGACAAGATACAACTAAATCACAAAATGGCCCTCACGCTTGAACAGATGGTAGATGCTGTGTATAGTGAGTGGATTGGTTCGGTTGGGAAACGTCCTTGGTTGCCGAACGGATGGAAAACTACTACAATCGGTCATTGCTACGCAATAACAATGGGCCAATCGCCTTCCGGTTATACATATAACACACAAGGTGAAGGTCATCCATTCTTGCAAGGAAGTGCTGAATTTGATTTTCGCTTCCCGAGATTCCGAAGATGCTGTACGTACCCTCTTCGCGTGGCACCAAGGGATCATACTCTATTGAGTGTCCGTGCACCCGTAGGCGACGTAAACATGGCGTCAACGGAGAGTTGTATAGGCAGGGGCGTTGCGGGCGTAGTCCACAAATCTGGCGCAACATCATACACCTACCATCGTTTTCGGGCCTTGCAGGCCACACTCCGGCGGTATGGCGAGGGAACTGTTTTTGGTGCCATTACGAAGAGGCAACTCGCGAATCTACCTATCGTAGAGCCGCCACGCCAGACTATTGACATGTTCGAGTCACTGGCTAGGCCAATGGACGACCTCGTTAGATCCTATACTAGCGAGTTACGGCTTTTAGAAATCGTTCGAGATCAACTGCTTTCACGGCTACTGGTATAGCCGAGCCGAAACTGGGATCTTGAGCTTGATTCGCCTTGGAAGTGAGGACTGGGAATCCGACCGAGTCATCGGGAATGCAAGATGATGGCTAGAAAGGCGAACGGCCGAGCGAACGGCGAGCCTACGACGGCGACCTTCAAGGAGATTACTCAGCTAACTCATGAAGAAGCGCTCGAATATTTCTTGAAGTCTACCAGCTACTGCACCCTAAACCTCCCTCCATACATTACTTTTGATCGACTACTGAGCGACATCAGCCGACTTATCGGGTCAAAGCGATTGAGTGATTTCGGATCAGGTGCCAACGATCACACCACCAGTCATACCATTTATGTAGGCAGAGATGGCAGGTACACATGGCGTCCGCTTGAGCTCGTGCACCCAGCCTTGTATGTATACCTCGTGCACTTAGTGACAAGCAAGAACAACTGGAAAACGTTGTGCGACCACTTGAACACGACTCTAACGTGTGGCTTGACTAGTCTAGGCGTGCCGGTAGTGTCGCTTTCTGATCAAAAGGATCAAGCAGAGATGGTTGGGCGGTGGCTTACAGAAGTCGAAAAGCGGTCACTTGAGCTATCGCTTGACTATCGTCATATAGTTAATGTGGACATATCAGATTGCTACGGATCAATCTATACACATTCCATTCCGTGGGCGTTACACGGTTACAGAACCGCCAGGAGGGGGAGAAGAGATCGGGCACTGGTGGGCAACGAAATTGATCGCGTCATTCGATCAATGCGTGAAGGTCAGACAAATGGCATCCCTCAGGGACCAGTACTAATGGATTTTATCGCTGAGATTGTTCTCACGCGTGCTGACGTGAAGCTTTGTGAGTGTATATTCGACATGGCGAAGGATCGCTATACGATACTTCGGTATCGAGACGACTACCGTATCTTTGTGAACAATGCATCAGATGGTAGTCAGATTGTCAAATGTCTAACCGAAATTTTGCGTGATCTTGGCATGAAACTAAATCCATCCAAGACGGTGAGTAGCGACGAAGTAATTCGGAAGTCGATTAAGGATGATAAACTAGCCTGGATCACACGAGCAAAGGGAGCCAGGACATTTCAACAGCATCTGTTAATCATTCACGATCACGCTAGGGAGTATCCGCACTCGGGAAGTTTGAGTAAGGCGCTGATGGAGTGTTTCAAGGAACTGAAGAAGGCATCCGCAAAATCGCTACAGCAGCGGGGGGATGAACCAATGCCCTTGATTGGTATTACTGTGGACATAGCCTATCATAACCCACGAACATATCCAGTGTGCACGGCGATCATTAGCAAACTATTGTCGCTGCTGGAGAATGAGAATGAGGTGCAGAGAGTTGTCGAAAGGATATTGAAGAAGTTCGATCAGATTCCGAATACGGGTCATATGGAGATGTGGCTGCAACGGATTGCTATACGGTCGGCGCCGAATATAGAGTATTCCGAGCCGATTTGTCGGGTGATAGCGGGTGACACGACCGTGAGAATGTGGAGTAGTCAGTGGATTAACTCGAACAGGCTGAAGAGGATGTTACTTCCAGCGAGAATTGTTGACCAAGAAGAGCTATCAGCGTTACCGGGAGTGGTATCGCCCAATGAAGTAGCCCTGTTTAGAGGCTATGGCGGATAGCCTCGTGCAAGCCGGGGCTGGTACAACTGTCTGAGTCCGACCATCGAGCTTGCCGTCGGCTTGGGAAGGAACGTTCGGCGTTACGGGCAGCCGTGGCCGGTGATCGTGGAACGAGGTCCAACTACAACAGGGTCTTCCCCAACGAGGTGAAGTGCTGATGGCGGGCCGGCACGTGAACGATGGCCAGGCGAGGCAGTACACAAGGCACCGGGAGGACGGGTTGCCGTCCAAACGGCGACGGCAGGGCAGGGTTCAACAGGGCAACGGGTTTACAGGTTGGAGGCGGACCCTCGCCTACCGTCGGAGAAGTCCAGGGCACCCACCCAACCAGGTGGGAACTCGGCGGTCGGCGGGGGACCGCCGGGCTGCTCGTCCTCGCGGAAGCCGCACGGCAGCGGGCGGGCGGACCCGCTGGGCGGTTCGAGCGCGTGGCGGTGCCGCCGCTTAAGCGCAACCCGGAGCTGCAGGCGGTGGCGTACGCCCCCGCCTCCGTGGAATCTACTTCACTTCGTTGGACTAAGCGGTTCGCGTTCTCTGGTCGGTAAGGGGCCACTCGAGGCTCGCGGTGTGTCGCTTGGAAGGATGTGGATGTCGAAGTCCGCCGGGGGAAGGTGGAGGCCAGTTCGGCACGCTCACCCCGGCGGCTGGGAGTGGTTCAAGCGGTGGCGCACCGTCGCCGGGGACAGGGCCGCGGCGGGCGCAATCGGTTCGCCCGTGACGCCCGCGCCGGCGAGGCATGTTCGTGGCCCAGGTCGTCGGGCAGTCCATGGAGCAGCAGGTCCCCGGCAGCGCATGGTGCCTCTTCGCCGTGCCGGTCGAGGGCACGCGCCAGGGCACGGCCCCGGAAGGCAGCGCTGCCGACAGCGGGCGTCGCGCCCGCGTCACGCTGAGGCCGCGCAACCCCCGGTTCCGGCCAATCGTCCTCTCGCCCGAGCACGAGGGGCAGGTCCGGGTCGTCGCCGAGCTGGTGGAGGTGCTGGACCGCCGCGCCCTGAACACCGGTCCCAGCCGCCGGCCCCCGGCGACCGCCGCGTCTGCGTGGTGTGGCACACGCGGGCTCCGGCAAGAGCCTGACGAAGGCGTTCTACGCGGGGCGGATCGTCCGCGAGCCAGCCATGAGGAACACGACGCTGGTCGTCCTCACCAACCGCAACGACGTGAGCGGATCGACGACTAGCCTAGCACTTTGGGCGTGGGGGCGGAGCAGACCTGCCTCCGAAAGGCAGCCCGGTACCATGCCACGCCAGTTGGGACGCCGCTACTACGCCCCCCGCTCCCCAGGTCCACACACATCCACCACCACGACCTTGACCTTGCGCCTCTGATCGGGCGCAAGCTCCCCCGTGAGGCGCTCTCGCAGTTCTTCGGGCGTCTTCGGACGACGGCCCGAGGGGGGCACGGTCTTGGTGTGCCGTGGGCCGAACCAGAGCACGAGGTAGACGCCGTGCCCATTCGACTCCGGCGCACGCACGTACTGGTCGATCAGCTGGTCGTTGATCGCACTCCACAGTCGCGGGTGGGTGTTCTTCTTGATCTCCACTGGGACGGCGTGTCCGCCGCAGGACACCCGAATGTCCGACCGCTTGCCCTCGGCGTACTGGGCCTCGGGCTGGGCGTCGACGACGTTGACGCCGGTGGGGAAGCGATTCCGCAGGGCCGACAGGAGAGCGTCTCGGCAAACGGGCTCGGGGCGCGGCTCCGTCGGGCGGCCGTGGCTGTCTACGTTCCAGTAGTGTCGCCAGCCGTTGGTGTTGCCATCTCGAATCTCCGTGGCAAGCTGCTCCAGGCGGGCAACGAGCAAGGCGAGCAGGTCGGCGGAGCTCGCGGGCTGGCCGTCCTGCAACACCTTCCGCACCTCGTCGGCAGTGGGAATCTGGTGAAGGTGGGCGCGGCGAAGCACGACCTGCTGGTCGCGTGCTTCGAGGATGTCGTGTCGCCACGCGGCCAGCTCGGGCGCATCCGCAAGGGACTCCAGTGCATCGGCGGCCTCCGCTCCCGGCTTCTTTGCCAGCCGGTCCAACCAGGCCGAGAGCAGGTGCCGAGCCTTGTCGGCCGCCTCGTCGGCAGGCGTCATGAGATACGCCATCCCTTCGTTGCCACCTGGAAAACGCCAGGGCTCGACCCTCGCGCCGACGCCCCGCACCACCATCGCCAGCTGCTCCGTGCTCCACTCCATCAAGAACAACGGCTGGCCGTCGGGGACGACGAAGCCCATCAAGTGCTGCACGCGAACGGTCGCTCCCCCGCCGATGAACTCCATCGCCGCCGCCAAGTAGAGATCGGGCGACACCAGCATCCCGGCGCCCAGCCACAGCGTCCGCTGGGCCACGTCCATGCCCGAACGCGCGAGCTTCGCCACCACCGCTGACGCAAGGCTGTCGGGCATGTACCGCACCGATGCCCAAAGCAGGTGACGAAGGGCCAAGATCTGCGGTCGAGTGCACCGAAGGGGAAAGGCGCGAAGCAGCGACGGCACCGCCAGCTGCGCCAGCTCCCGATACTTGGGGTCCCAGGCTACGGGAGCCAGGTGCTCCTCGCACTGCACCTTGCGCCTGATCTTGGATCGGTGAACGGCCACCAGGCTTGCCGCAACCAGTTCGGCGTGGGACCGAACCAGCTCATCGTACCAATCGGGGACCTCCGCTGGGCGGTACCACCCCGGGCGCGTTAGGTAGTAGAAGCCTACCGCTCTCTTGATTCCGTCTGCCGTCAACCTCCGATGACCGCCGCACCCGCTCCGGTCCCCCTCGGCCAGCCCGGCCAATACGGGTAAGGCGAGACGCGAATACTTCCCCTCACTGTCCAGTCGAACGATCTCGTCGAGATTCGGAAGATCGTCGCGTTCCAGCACCCGCTCGAACCCGGAGAGCGTTGCGGACACCAAGCTTTCGTCAGAATCCAGCATGTTGCGCAACGAGTCGATGGGGTCGGAGTCGAACCCGAAGTACGTTCTGGCAAGCCGGCCCAGAAGGGCCGGCGTGCATGAGCCCGCCGCCAAGTCGCTCGCCTGCTCTCGCACATGCGCGACGAACCGTTGTTCTTCCCGGCGGCGACGCCCTCTCGCGACAGCTGCCTCTTGCTTCCACTCTGCCATAGTCGCCTCGGCTTGGTCGACCTCCGATTCCACGGTTTCTGCAAAGCTCGCCAGGCGATCGCGAAGCTCCGGCAGATCTTGAAGTCTGGCGTCCGCGCTAGCGACCCACCGATCGAAGTGCGGCTCGGCGCGACGAAGGGGAACCGCCCACTCCAGCAGGAGTCGCGCCGCCGGAGCGTGGGAACTTGCCAACTCAACGGCGTGATCAAGACACCACTCGGCGAAGCGGGGAGGAAGAGAATCGTCAAAGAGCCCGCGACGGTACCGCCAAGCGTCGAGGTTCAGGTTTTCTCTTTGGGTGTTTCTCTTGAGGAACTCCAGCAGGCAGGCCTTGCAGATCGCCGGGTGCGCTGCAAGCCACGATCGAAGACGCTGGAACTCAGGCGTGTCCCGTCCTCCGAAATCCGACGGCCTAGCCCACGTCGGGAACTCGATCCACTCCGACAGTTGCGACACAGGAGTCGTCTCTCCGTGCGCGGTCAGTACCCGCACCAGCAGGCGGTGCGCAAGGTTGTCGAGCTGGTCCTCGCGCAGCACTGCAAGCAGCTGGGCTTTGCTGCGGATCAAGCCATCCCAAAGGGCGGGCAGATCAGCGTTGCGCGTACGTCGCTCGATTTCCTTGGACCAGAACAGCACGTCATGAGCGATCAGCCTGCGGTTGGTCGTCTTGGGCACGTAGTTCCAAATCCGCGCTGGCGGAACACGATCAGGATACCACGCGGTCAGCACTCTGCCCCGGAGTTCGTTGTCGGGATCATGAACCCGATCGTCCTTTATCTCCTCAAGCAGCTCGTGGACGAGTTCGTCGCCCTGGCCGGCGTTCTCCACGGCATGGAGAACGGCCGCAAGCCCAGCATATCTGACGCGCGGCTGCCAAGTAGGATCCCGCACCAGGCGCAGCAGTTGTCCGATGAACCACCGAGACGTCGCCGGGAAGCGCTCCGGTCCTGCCCTCGACGTCAAGGCAGCATGTGGAACGCCGCGCAGAAGCAGGTGTGCGACCGCCTGCCTGGCGTCGCTGCGGTCGTCGTCTGCGATGTAGGCGCAAAGCATCTCGATCGTGCTTCGCCGGATCATGGAGCCGAGCGCCGGTGCCGACCACGCCCGCCACGACAGCTGCCGAGTCCTCCCCTCCAGCGCGCGGATCAAGTCGGCCAGGTCGTCGTCGCCGAACCCGCCGACATCGCCATGGGCCAGCACGCCGATCGGATCCGCGTTCGCCAGAGCCCGCCTGGCTTCCCCACAAAGGGCGGCCAGCCACGCGGCCAAGCCCCGAAGTCCAGACACGATGCCGCCGTCGTGGCCGGTCAGAAGGGCCAGAACACGTTCGCTCGGCAGTCCCGCTCCTTGGCCGCTGGTTCTTCCCTCGATGACGTTGCGGAGGAACCGAGCCCCGACGTACTCCGCAATATGCAGGTGGACGGGCACGAAGCGTCCGGGCGACTCCGCAGTGAAGAGCTTGGTGGCGAGCGCCCGACGCAGCGCTTCCCCGTCTCCGTCCGCCACTTCGTCAGGGGCCAGGTCGTCGTTTCGCTTCTCCACGCCGCTTCTGCAGATCGCCTGTGCGTCCGTAAGCAGAAAGAACGCCGCCAGTCGGCCCGCCGCATCGAGCAGGCGCTCGGCGCCCAACTCGCTGGCGTCGCGACCCCTGGCCGCGTCCAGGTGCTCGAGATTCTCCTCCTGCACGAGTCGGAGGCAGGCCTGCTCGAACACTTCGGTTCGGCTCGCCGGCCAGCTCCCGTTCGCCACAATGCCCGCCAACAGCTGAAGAGATTGGGGGCTGTCCAGCAGTCCGCCGAGACCCCGGTCCACGGCCTGCCGAACAAAGTCGGCGGCGTCCATTTTCTGGACCGCAGGCAACCCAGCCAGAACGTGACGAACGTCGTCGCCGCCGAGGGGGTCGAGTCGCAGAAGCCGAAGCCGTCCGCCGTCGAGAGGGGACTGGAGCGCGTTCGTGTCTGTGAGTCCCCAGTCGGCCGGCCGACACGAGAGCCTGAACCGGGGATGCCCCAGTTTCCTCAACCGGGCGACGATCTTGTCCAGTGGAGAACGGGGGTCGCCACCGCCCGCTCGCACTTCGTCCAGGCCGTCGATGAAGAGCACGGCGTTCTTGGCGTCCAGCACATCTTCCAGGTCGCCCCGGACGAACTCGCGGGCGGTCACGTACCTTGCCCCGCCCGCCTGGGCTTCGCGCTTGAAGGCCGTCGTCTTGCCTGCCCCGGGGTCGCCCAGTAGCACGTAGGCCCATTCGCGCCGAAAGGCCGAGATCGGGCGAGAGGGTTGGACGGACGAACCGTCTTGGTCGTACTCGGTCGCGGTTCGGTCTACGTACGTCATGGAGCGCGCGGACGATGCTCGTCCAGCCAGTAGCTCGCCGGAGAAGAGAGGAACTCGTTCAAGGGCACGCCGCCGGCTCCCACCAGGAGGGTGCGGGCGTTGGGAAAGCGCTTCCGAAAGTCGTCCATGCCGGCCAGCTGCGCACGTCGCGGGCCGCTCTTCACTTCGATCCCCAGCACGTTGGGGCCGCGCGACAGCACGAAGTCCACTTCGCGGGACTTGCGACGCCAGTAGTGCAGCTTCGTGGCCGTCTGCAGCGAGTTGTGCAGATGTGCCCCGATCGCGCTCTCGACGATGCGGCCCCAGAAGCCCCGGTCGGCCCGGGCCTCGTCGAAGGTGTAGCCTGTCGGCGCCGTCATCACCGCCGTGTTGAGGACGTTCAGCTTGGGGCTCGACGCCTTTCCCAAATGCGGCTTGGCGGAGTAGTTGCCGAGCCCCGTCACGAGTCCCGCGTCCGACAGAAGGTCGAGGTAGCGGGCCAGCGTCGTCGTGTTGCCGGCGTCTTGGAGCTGTCCGACCATCTTGTTGTACGACAGCACCTGTCCCGAGTAGTGGGGCGTCAGGTCCATCAAGCGACGCATCAAGGCAGGCTTGTCCACGCGGGTCAGAGCGACGATGTCGCGGTCGATGGTGGGGGCGACGATGGTGTTCTGCACGTAGTTGCGCCATGCGCCAAGGTCGTTTCTTAAGTGCGCCGCGCCCGGGTAGCCTCCGAAGAACAGATGCTCGTCCATGCTGAAGTCGAACGCCTCGGCCATCTCCGGCAGGGACCAGTGGCGAACCGGCACCGGAAAGAAGCGGCCCACCATGCTCTCGTGCAGGCCGGTGAGCATCGACCACGGCGCCGACCCGGAGACGATCGCCCGCACGGGGCATCCGGTGGCCTGGTCCTCGTCCCACAGTCCTTTCACGGCCCCCGACCAGCCCTTGATGGACTGGACTTCGTCGAGGGCGAGCACGAAGCCCCGCTCGGTCTTCTCGGCTTCCCGGCGAGCGTGCTGCCAGAGCCTGACCAACCACCCGAGGTCGTCCCTCGACGGCGGCGCCAGCGGGTCGCCCGGCCGATCCACGGCGACGTACCGGCTGGGCAGGCCGACCCGCTCCAGAGCTTGGCGGATGATCGTGGTCTTCCCCGTCTGGCGCGGGCCCGTCACGGCCACCACCAGCCGCTTGGGGTCTTCGGCCAAGAGGCGGACGACGGTCTCGACTTGCGGGCGCTCGAAGCTGGTCATACGGAATAGTAAGCCATTGAGAGAAGATACTCAATAGCTTGGCCACGATCGTTCCCCGCGCAATCGGACCGCATCTCGGGCAGGAGAGGACGCCGAGATTCTCGCCCCAACATTGAGCCCTGGCTAGCTTGTCAAGGTCACGAGTCCCAACGGCATTCGACGGTCGCGAGCCACACACTGTCTTCCATCGACGAGTCCAGCATCGAGCAAGCCGCACTGGAGTGGCTTGCCCACTCCGGCTGGACCACTGCGCACGGTCCCGCCTTGGCCCCCGGTGGTTCCGCGACGGAGCGCTCGGCGTACTCCGATGTCGTGCTGGCCTCCCGCCTCCAGGACGCAGTCTTCCGCCTCAACCCGGACTTGCCGGGCGCAACCCACGAAGACGCCCTCCGCAAGCTGACCCGCCCCGCCGGTCCCACCCTCGAAACCCGCAACCGCGCCTTCCACCGGATGCTGGTCGACGGCATCCCCGTCGAGTACCGCGACGCCGACGGCCGAATCCGCGGCGACCACGCCCGAGTCCTCGACTTCGATCGCCCCGCCAGCAACGACTGGCTGGCCGTCAACCAGTTTACCGTCGTCGAAGGCAAGCACACGCGCCGCCTGGACATCGTGCTCTTCGTCAACGGACTCCCGCTGGGCGTGATCGAGCTCAAGCATCCCAGCGACCCCGACGCCACCGTCCACACCGCTTGGTACCAGCTCCGGACCTACAAGGCCGAGCTGCCGACGCTCTTCGCCATGAACGAGCTCATGGGCGTGTCGGACGGCGTCGAGGCCCGGTTCGGCACACTCACCGGCGGCTGGGAGTGGTTCAAGCGGTGGCGCACCGTCGCCGGGGACACGGAAGCGAACCCGTCGGCGGTCCAGCTTCAAGTCGCGATCGAGGGGCTGTGCGCGCCCGAACACCTGCTGGCCATGATCCGGGACTTCGTCGTCTTCGAGGACGACGGAAGCGGGGAGCTGGCCAAGAAGATCGCGGGGTACCACCAGTATCACGCCGTTCAAGTGGCGGTCGGCGAGACCCTACGGGCAACCCAAATGCAGGCCCAAGACGAGGCCCCGCCCGCGCGGCCGTCCCGCCCCGTCGTCGTCCCGCCCGACCCCCGAACCCGCTGGGTCACGACTGCGCCGCTGGTCCCGCTCAAGGCCGCGGCGGGGGCGTTCGGCGACCCGCAGCACTTTCCGGCGGACGACTTCAAGTGGGCGAAGGTTCGCCCGCGACGCCCGCTCCGGCGGGGCATGTTCGTGGCCCAGGTCGTCGGGCACTCCATGGAGCCCCGTATCCCCGACAGCGCGTGGTGCCTCTTCGCCGCGCCGGTCGAAGGCACGCGCCAGGGCAAGACGGTGCTGGTCGAGCTGCAAGACGAGATCGACCCGGAGACCGGCGAGCGCTACACCGTCAAGCGGTACGAGAGCAAGAAGGCCCCGGAAGGCGGCGCTGACGACGCCTGGCGTCACGTCCGCGTCGTGCTGAGGCCCCGCAACCCCCGGTTCCGGCCGATCGTCCTCTCGCCCGAGCACGAGGGGCAGGTCCGGGTCGTCGCCGAGCTGGTGGAGGTGCTGGACCGCCACGCCCTGGACACCGCTCCCAAGCCGCCGCCCCCCGGCGACCGCCGCGTCGGCGTGGTGTGGCACACGCAGGGCTCCGGCAAGAGTCTGACGATGGCGTTCTACGCGGGGCGGATCGTCCGCGAGCCGGCCATGAAGAACCCGACGCTGGTCGTCCTCACCGACCGCAACGACCTGGACGAGCAGCTCTTCGCCACCTTCTCGCGGTGCAAGGACCTGCTGCGCCAGCCGCCGGAGCAGGCCAGCGACCGGGCCGACCTGCGCAGGAAGCTGGACCGGGAGGCCGGCGGCGTCGTCTTCACCACGATCCAGAAGTTCTTTCCCGAGCAGAAGGGCGACCGCCATCCGCCGCTGTCGAGGCGCCGCAACATTGTCGTGATTGCCGACGAGGCCCATCGCAGCCAGTACGACTTCATCGACGGCTTCGCGGCGCACATGCGCGACGCCCTGCCGGCCGCGTCGTTCATCGGCTTCACCGGTACGCCCATCGAGCAGACCGACCGCAACACGCGGCACGTCTTCGGCGACCACATCAGCGTCTACGACATCCAGCGCGCCGTGGAGGACGGCGCCACCGTGCCGATCTACTACGAGAGCCGGCTGGTCCAGCTGGCCTTGGACGAAGACGAGCGGCCCCGGATCGACCCGCAGTTCGAAGAGGTCACCGAGGGCGAGGAGACGGCCCGCAAGGACAAGCTGCGGGTGCGCTGGGCGCAGTTGGAGGCCGTCGTCGGGACCGACAAGCGGCTGGAGATGGTAGCGGACGACTTGGTGCGCCACTTCGAGCAGCGGTGCGAAGCGCTGGAGGGCAAGGCGATGGTCGTGTGCATGAGCCGCCGCATCTGCGTGGACCTGTACGACAAGATCGTGGCGAAGCGCCCCGATTGGCACGGGGAGGAAGACGGTCAGGGCGCGATCAAGGTGGTCATGACCGGCTCGGCCTCCGATCCGCCGGAGTGGCAACGGCACATCCGCAGCAAGGGGCGGCGGGAGGCGATGGCCAAGCGGTTCCGCGACCCGGCCGACCCGTTCCGAGTCGTGCTCGTGCGTGACATGTGGCTCACCGGCTTCGACGCCCCGTCGCTCCACACCATGTACGTGGACAAGCCCATGCGGGGCCACGGCCTGATGCAGGCGATCGCCCGAGTGAACCGCGTCTTCCGCGACAAGCCCGGCGGCGTGGTGGTGGACTACCTGGGATTTGCGCCCCAGCTGAAGGAGGCGCTGGCCACCTACGCGACCAGCGGCGGCAAGGGGCGCCCGACCGTCGATCAGGACGCCGCCGTGGACGCGCTGCGCAAGCACTACGAGGTGTGCTGCGGCATCTTCCACGGCTTCGACCGGTCCCCGTGGGCCGAGGGCGCGCCCGCCCAGCGCCTGGCGCTTCTGCCCGCCGCCCAGGAGCACGTCCTGGCCCAGGAGAACGGGAAGGACCGGCTGGCCGACGCCGTGGACGCCCTGTCGAAGGCGTTCGCCCTGGCCGTTCCCCACGACTACGCCCTGGGCATCCGCGCCGACGTCGCCTTCTTCCAGACCGTGCGCGACTCCCTGGCCAAGCGCGCGCCCGGCTCGGCCCGACCCGGCGAGGAGCTGGACCACGCCGTCCGCCAGATCATCGCCGGGGCCGTGGCGCCCGAGGGCGTGATCGACATCTTCGCCGCCGCCGGCCTGCCCAAGCCCGACGTGTCGATCCTCTCCGAAGACTTCCTGGCCGAGGTGCGGGACATGCCCCAGCGCAACCTGGCCGTGGACCTGCTCCGCAAGCTCCTGGAGGACGACCTGCGCACGCGCGGCCGAAAGAACGTCGTGCAGAGCCGCTCGTTCGCCGAGATGCTGGCCCAGACGCTGCGGCGCTACCGGAACCGCGCCGTCGAGACCGCCCAGGTGATCGAGGAGCTGATCGGCCTGGCCCGCGAGATGCGCGAAGCAGACCGTCGCGGCGAGGACTTGGGCCTCTCCGACGACGAACTCGCGTTCTACGACGCCCTGGAGACCAACGACAGTGCCGTGAAGGTGCTCGGCGACAAGACGTTGCGTATGATGGCCCAGGAGCTCGTCAAGACCGTGCGAAGCAACACCACGATCGACTGGACCGTGCGGGAAGACGTGCGCGCCCGGCTCCGCGTGTACGTCAAGCGCATCCTCCGCAAGCACGGCTACCCGCCCGACAAGCAGGCGGCCGCCACCGACACGGTGCTGGAGCAGGCGGAGGCGCTGTCGGCGGAGTGGTTGCGGGAGGGTGGTTGAGCGGCCCGGCGAGACGTGTTGCTACGCTACGGTCCGTAGAACTCGAATCGGTAACGCTCGTTGGAATCATCTGGGAGGTCGATCCCACGTCGCCATGTGCCGATTTTGACAGGCGGGCCCGCTCTTGGTGGGACAACAAACGGCTCTATTCGTTTCCGAATGCGATCGTAGCGCTCGCGGGCTGCCGTCAGCTTCTCGGCATGCTTGGCGTCGGTCAGCGCGTGATCCATGATGCGCTACCTTGCTTCACCGGAAACAGGCATGTAGAAGGCCCCAACAGATGTCTCGATCGCCTTTGCCGCGCCGTGGGACACAAACTCACTAGTGCGGAGATACAGCTCATAAAGCAGAGCCCAGGTATCCGATTGAAAATCTACGAGTTCGACATTAAGTCCGCAATCACTTGCCTCTTGCGAATAAATGGGACGACCGTGTGTCTTCGTGTGCTTTGGGTGCAGGAACACCTGCATTTTCTTCTTGATCTGACCCGAATCGTATTCGGAAAGCATTCCGTTATGCAGACAACGAATAGCCATATCAGATGCTAGATCGCGTTCTGACTCGAGGTGACTGATGTTGGTTGCACTATACTTGGACAATTGTTGCAGATAAGGCTCAAGATTCCCTTTGGCCCTGGTAGCTCCACGAAAAAGCTTATGATAGCTGTCAGTGATATGGTGAACCGACACGCGATTGTCGTCAAAGACAATTTGTGGATCGATCGGTCCGAGCTCCGAGGCTGGTCCCATCAGAATCTTGCTTGCCCCGAGACATATCATCGTCGCTGCCGACTTCGCCTTGCCTGGAACAACAGTCCAATATTCGTCAGTGCCGCTGTATGTACGTAACAAGTTGATCATTCGCTCAGCGGCTAAGCCAGAGCCTCCCGGCGAGCTTATGATCATCGCGATGCCCCGTGCGACATCTAGAGTGCGGAGCAACCCCTCCATCATCTCGACATCTACGTCGTCTATCGACACGGGATAGCGAAAGCTCGTGAAGAATGTGACTACGGGTCGCTTAAGGTGCTCTTCCAGCTGACGAAACAGCCGTTGGCGAGTCGGATGACTCTGGTTGCGTTCGTTGAGGATTCTCGAGATCACGGGGCCTTCTGCCATTTGGTCACCTCATCCTTGGGCGTCGGAAAAGCCAAACTGACGGATGGAAGTATACCACGGAGCCCGAATTCGGCGCAAGTCGCACCTCCGGCAGGGGCACGGTCGTACCGAGCAAGCATACGGCCTTGGAGCGGACGAACTGGGCGGAGAATCCATCAAGCGCGCCCATCCTTGTGGAATCCGGGCACTTGCGGCCTCTTCTTGCCCCATATGAGTGGCTCGCCTCGCACAGCCCCGGCGGCGAGATACTGGTGGACTGCATCCCCGCCGTTCCGCCCCGTCGTCGTCCCACCCGACCCCCGAACCCCCGACCCGCTGGATCACGACCGCCCCGCTGGTCCCGCTCAAGGCCGCGGCAGGCGCGTTCGGCGACCCGCGGCTTTCCGGCAGACGACCCAAGCAGGACGAAGGTTCGGCCGCGACACCCGCTGCGGCAAGTTCGTGGCTCAGGTCGTCGGGCGGTCCGCCAAGTCGGGGCAAGTCCATATCGCCTGGAGCAAGTCGCGGAGCTGCATCCTTGCGAATCTTGGCAGATTGTCGAGAGCAAGCAGACGACACGCCGTGTTCTCGGCCGTCCTCAGCTGTGCGGCCTTGTAGTACAACGCGACCGCGCTTACGGCTGTTATGCCAAGTGTACGGCGCTTTGTTGGGTCCAGCGCTTCAAGAGCTCGCACCTCGACGTCGGCCGCCCTGCCGTACAGGAGCCTCGCTTGGTCACCGTTGCCCGAAAGTCTGGCCACATCGGCGCGGGAAGCCAGGGTCTCGCTTTGACGGTGGTACTCAAGCCACGTCATGTGACCTCCAGATGCGCCGGTGCACTCGGACCAAGCGGCCAGGGCCTCTACGGCCCGTCGAATCTGGGCATCGTCGCCCGTCCGGCTGGCCTTCACGAGGCCTAAGATCAGGTCCGCTCGCGCCATTTTCGCTAGCTCCTGCCACTGAGGGTCTCCGGTGCTACGTTCCAAGGCAGTCGTTGGACCATCCGCCAAATCAAGCAGGTCCACCATGAACGAAACTCCCGTGCCCCGCAAGCTCGCCCTGTCGCTGCTGGCCGTCGCCTTCGCCTCGTGCGAGAGCGCCCCGTCCAGTCCCGTCATCGCCGTGGACAGCGCCGGAGTGCGGGTCGTCGTCAGCGACCCGTCCGCGTCGGACGCCACGTGCGCGGTCGGCGAAGAGCCGCTGCTTGTCGTCGGCGACCGGGAGGACGACCCGGCCCACCTCTTCGGCCGCGTGGTAGGCGCGGCCCGGCTGTCGGACGGTTCCGTGGCCGTGGTCGATCCGACGGTGAACCAAGTCCGCGTCTTCGACGAGACGGGCGAACATCTCCGGTCCTTGGGGCGACTGGGCGACGGCCCCGGCGAGTTCAAGAACGCTTTGGCTCGTATGGGTTTGCCCAGGAGACACGCTCTGGGTCGGCGACCACCGGCCATGGCGCTACAACGTGTTTGCGGCGGACGGCGCCTGGAGCCGCGCCGTCGAGCTGGACCCCATCTATCAAAACCCGTCTCGCGGAGGCGGAGTGCTCTCGACCGGCCTGCTTGTCGCCGCCAGGAGGACGCCAGCAAGGGCAAGCTCGTTCGACACGCCCGACACCTTGATCGTGGAAGCACACGACCCGGACGGAAAGCTCGTCGGCGTCTTGGCTCGGCTCCCCAATCAACGGGCGGGCCAGATCGAGGATTCGTCGTGGCCCGACCTCTTCATCCACCCGGTGTTCGACAGCCGAGCGAGCGTCACCGCCCGAGGCGACCGCATCGCCATGGGCACGAGCCGCGAGGCCGAGGTCCGCATCCTGGACTCCGCATACAGACTGACCACGATCGTCCGATGGAACGCGGGCGACAGATCGGTGAGCGGCGCCGACGTCGACGCCTACCGAGAGGAATATCGGGCGTCGGAAGCATGGAGAAGCGAACCGAGCCGGCTTGACGGCCCGATGCTCAGCCCGAGGCGACCGGTGGCCGACCAGTTTCCGGCGTTCAGCGGCCTTCTGATGGGCAACGCCGGCCATCTGTTCGTGTTTCCCTACCCGCGTCCAGGCCAATCAAGGCCCACCACCATGGTCTTCGCCCCAACCGGCGAGTTCCTGTGCCGCCTGCCGCCGATGCCAGGCCACTCGCTGGCCGAGGCCGGCCCCGACTACCTGCTGCTCGTGCACTTGGACGAACTGGACGTTCCCACCGTAGTAGTGCACAGCTTCGCGCCCCCGACCGCGGCCGTGACGACGCAGTAGCCGGGCGACCGCCCCGAGCAAGCCGCCGTCTGCATTGAGCCCGCGCGACGCGACGCGGACGTCGGCTCCGGCGCTTCGCCCGCTTGCGCTTGCGCTACGCCAACTTCGGCGCCACGCTGCTGGCGGTTCCCAAGGCAGTCGTTGGACCATCCGCCAAATCAAGCAGGTCCCACCATGAACGAAACTCCCTTGCCCCGCAAGCTCGCCCTGTCGCTGCTGGCCGCCGCCTTCGCCTCGTGCGAAAGCGCCCCATCCAGTCCCGTCGTCGCCGTGGACAGCGCTGGAGTGCGGGTCGTCGTCAGCGACCCGTCCGCGTCGGACGCCATGTGCGCGGTTGGCGAGGAACCGCTCCTCGTCGTCGGCAACAGGGAGGACGATCCGGCCCACCTGTTCGGCGACGTCGCCGGCGCTGCACGGCTGTCGGACGGTTCGGTCGCCGTAGTCGATCCGACGGTGGACCAAGTCCGCATCTTCGACGAGACGGGCGAACATCTCCGGTCCTTGGGGCGCTCGGGCGACGGCCCCGGCGAGTTCAGGAACGCCTGGTACGTATGGGTTCGCCCCGGCGACACGCTTTGGGTCGGCGACTACCGGCCCTGGCGCTACAACGTGTTTGCCGCGGACGGCGCCTGGAGCCGTGCCGTCGAGCTGGACCCCATCTATCCCAATCCGTCCAGAGGCGGCGGAGTGCTCTCGAACGGAACGCTTGTGACCGCCTGGGTGACGCGAGGAAGCAGCAGATCGTTCGACACCCCCGACACCTTGGTCGTGGAGGCGCACTACCCGGACGGCAAGCTCGTCGGCGTCTTGGCTGGGCTCCCCAATCGGCGGTTGGGACAGATCCGCGATTCGACGTGGCCCGATCTCCTCATCGGCCCGGTGTTCGACAGCAGGGCCAGCGTCAGCGCCCGAGGCGACCACATCGCCATGGGCACGGGCCGCGAGGCCGAGGTCCGCGTCCTGGACTCCGAGTACCGGCTGACCACGATCGTGCGATGGAATGCCGGCGACAGGTCGGTGAGCGGCGCCGACCTCGACGCCTACCGAGAGGACTATCGCGCGCAGAACGCCTGGAGAAGCGAGCCGAGCCGGACCGCCGGTCCGACGCTGAGCCCGAGGCGGCCCGCAGCGGACCAGTTTCCGGCGTTCAGCGGCCTTCTGATGGGCAACGCCGGCCATCTGTTCGTGTTTCCCTACCGGCGTCCGGGCCGACCAGAACCAGAGTCGGGCGCCATGGTCTTCTCCCCGACCGGCGAATTCATGTGCCGCCTGCCGCCGATGCCAGACCACTCGCTGGCCGAGGCCGGCCCCGACTACCTGCTGACCGTGCATACCGACGAACTGGACGTTGCGACCGTAGTAGTGCACAGCTTCGCGCCCTCGACCGCCGCCGTGACGACGCAGCCGTAACCGCAGCCCGCTTCTCGACCGAGCGGTAGGTGGAGAGACGCCCCGTGAACGCCATCGAGTCGATCCACGTCAAGGGCTTCCGCTCTCTGGCCGACTTCAAGGTCGAGGACCTGCCCAACCCGACCGTGATGATCGGCCCGAACGGCGCGGGCAAGTCGAACCTCTTCCGCTTCCTTGACATGGTCGGCCGGATGCTGACGCCGCCGTCGGGTGGGCTGGCAAGGTTCGTGCACGCGCAAGGCGGCGCGGACGACCAGTTGTTCGGCGGGCGCCGGCGCACACGTCGCATGGAGGCCAATCTTGCGCTGCGCACGACGGCGGGCCGTGCCGACTACCGTTTCGCCCTGACGCACGCGAACCCCTTGATGATCTTGGATCCGCCCGCGTCCTCGCGGGGTTTCGCCCTGACACACGCGAACCCCGACCGCCTGGAGTTCGCCGACGAGCGCTTTCGGCTCCGCAATGGCGACCGGCCGAGCGGCAACGGCGACCAGGCGAGCGGTTCGCCCTGGCAGGAACTGGGTTCCGGGCACGCCAAGGCCAAGCTCCTTGACGTGGGCGACGCGGGCTCGGACGACGCCGACGACGCAGGTTCCGCGGCACGGGCAATCGTCGCCACTCTTGGCGGCTGCTCATGCTACCACTTCCACGACACCTCCAACGGTTCCCGCATCAGGACGCCCGCGGACGCCAGCGACCGGCGACGCCTTTGCGGCGACGGCGGCAATTTGGCCGCCGTGTTGCACTTCCTGGAAAGGAACGACATGCGGCGGTACGAAAGCATCTGCTATCACGTCGGTCGGGTCCTGCCCCCATTCGACCGCTTCGCGATCGAGGAGCGCCCAGACCGCCTGACGTTGCGATGGAAGGCCAAGGGCTCCGACAAGGCCCGCGGCGCGCACCTTGCGTCGGACGGTTCGTTGCGGACATTCGCCCTGATGACGCTTCTCAACCTTCCCCTGGACCTGTTGCCCAGCGTCATTCTGCTCGACGAGCCCGAGCTGGGCCTTCACCCAGCGGCAGTCTCGCTGGTCGGCGGCATGATCAGGTCCCTGTCCTCCCAAAGGCAGATCATCGTCGCCACGCAGTCGTCCCTGCTCGTCGACGTCTTCGAACTTGAAAAGCTGCTCGTACTCGGTCTCGACGGGGATGCGACGACGGTGCAACGGCCGAAGTCGGAAGACTACCGCGAGTGGCTGGGGGAATGCTCGACCGGCCAGCTCTGGGAAAACAACCTTCTGGATGGGTATCCTTGAGTCATGTGGGGCGCGGGATTCGGGCGTGGACACCCGAGCCCCGAAATCGGGACATCGGAGTGGACATTTCAGGGCCTCGAAATCTCGTCCGGGCCAGATCCATGGACATGCGGACCCCGGGGCCTATCTTCCATCCATGTCTCTCTACGTGGAGGATTGACCAAATGTCACCACATGACCACTTCGTCCAGTCCGTAGGCGGGAAGAAGTTTGCCACCGTTCTGGCCGATCCGCCCTGGCGCTTCCACAACAAGACGGGCAAGGTGGCGCCCGAGCACAAGCGATTGTCGCGCTATACGACCATGTCCTTCGAGGAGATCGAGGGGTTGCCTGTTCAATCCGTCGTTGCGGACACGGCCCATTTGTATCTGTGGGTTCCCAACGCGCTCCTGCCGTACGGACTCAAGGTCATGAAGTGCTGGGGGTTCGAGTACAAGACGAACCTAGTTTGGTACAAGATCAGGAAGGACGGCGGCCCCGATCGCAGGGGGGTCGGATTCTACTTCAGGAACGTGACCGAAGTGATCCTTTTCGGGGTCAGAGGACGAAATGCACGCACGCTGCAGCCGGGTCGGCGCCAAGAGAACATGATCCGCTCTCGGAAGCGCGAACACAGCCGCAAGCCCGACGAGCAGTACGACATCATTGAGGCGTGCAGTCCGGGGCCCTACCTGGAACTCTTTGCCCGGGGCACGCGGGAAGGCTGGTTTGCCTGGGGCAACCAAGCTCGGGATTACACGCCGGACTGGAACACGTACTCGAACCACTCCGGCTCGCAGACCGCCGCGACGAACCAGCTGGACCTGCTTCGCACATGAACGATTCAGAGCTGATTCGCCGCCTTCGTTTGGGCGAGGACTCCGTCTTGGAGCTGAAGCGCGTTCGGGTGTCTGGAAAACGTGTCAAGGAACCTAGCCAGGCCAGCGTCGCCGACGAGCTGGCGGCGCTGGCCAACGCCCAAGGGGGAACGTTGGTGCTGGGCGTGGACGACAAGACGCGCTTGGCCGAGGGCATCCCGCTCGAGCACCTTGACGTCGTGGAGACATGGATTCGCAACATCTGCAACGACTCGGTGAAGCCGTCGCTGGACGCCGACATCCTGAAGCAGGAAGCGCCCGATGCCGAGGGACACTTGGTACCGGTGATTCGGGTGGAAGTGCCACGAGGCCTCGACGTGCACAGGAGCCCGGGCGGCTACTTTCGCAGGTTAGGGAGCTCAAAGCGCGAACTCTCGCCCAGGGCCCTGGCGCGGCTCTCCCAAGAACGGGGCCGGAGCGGGCTTCTGCACTTCGACGGATCGACGGTGCCCGACACGACGCCCGGCGATCTGGACTATTCGTTGACGCGCCGCTTCGTCCAGGGTGCCGCAGCCGCAATGGCCGAAACGCCCGAGGAAGAGCTGGCCGTCCTGCGCAAGATGAGAATCGTGACCGATGACTCGGACGGATGTGCGCGATTGACGCTCGCAGGTGTTCTGCTTTGCACGCGCGAACCGCAGAAGTGGCTTCCGCATGCCTACGTACAAGCGGTCGCCTATGCCGGCGAACGAACGGACACCGCTTATCAGAGCGACGCCCGCGACATTGGCGGATCGATCGACCAGCAAGTCGAGGAGGCGCTGCACTTTGTCCGCCGCAACATGCTCGTGCGCGCTGCCAAGCAAACGGGGCGGTCCCAGCGTCCGCAGTTTAGCGAACGGGCGGTTTTCGAGGCACTCGTCAACGCAGTGGCCCACCGCGACTATTCGAGGCACGGGGCCCGAATTCGGATGCACATGTTCGGAAACCGACTGGAGCTGCTTGTGCCCGGCGGCTTGGCCAACGGGCTGTCCACCGACAGCCTACACCTTGTCCAGTCCTGCCGGAACGAGTTCCTGGTGTCTTTGCTGGCACGATGCCCCGTGGCTCCGGGCGCGGATGTGGGCCGCAAACTCTTGATGGACCGAAGGGGCGACGGCGTTCCGATCATTCACCAGGAGAGCCGGAAGCTGTCGGGCCGGTTGCCGGAGTACAGGCTGGTCGGCGATGTCGAGCTTCAACTGGTGATCTGGGCGGCCCGGCCGTGAGCGCCGTCAAGCGGATCGTCTGCTTGGCCAACTCGCGCAAGCTGTCGGGCCGGTGCGTCGCCGGGCGGGAGTTGGCCGGCGGGAAGGCGGCGGGTCCCTGGATTCGCCCCGTGAGCGTGCGGCCAGGCCAGGAGGTCTCGGAGTACGAACGGCAGTACGAGGACGGCACCGACCCGCAGGTCCTCGACATCGTGAGCGTTCCGGTGCTCGCGCCGAAACCGGACGAGTGGCAGACCGAGAACTGGACGCTCGACGCCGAGCGCTACTGGAAGAAGCTGGGGAGATTCTCTTGGTTCGACCTGCCTTGCCTGCTGGACCCGCCCGAGCCTCTTTGGATCGACGGACACAGCACCTACAACGGCACCAACGACAAGGTCCCGCGGGACCTCCTGGACAGCGTCTCCAGTTCCTTGCGGCTTGTGCACATGGAGCGGTTGCATTTGCGCGTGTTCGCTCCGGGCGAAGCGTTCGGGAACTCCAAGCGCCGTGTGCAGGCTCGCTTCTCTCACGCCGGATCGGAGTACCGCATCTGGGTCACGGACCCGGTGTACGAGAGGAAGTACCTCTCGAAGCTCGACGGAGACTACGAGATCGGCGAGTGCTATCTGACCGTCAATCTGGGCGAACCCTACGGGGGAAGCTGCTACAAGCTGGCTGCCGCCGTCATCGAAGAGGGGCGCTGACGCCGCGGGAGCCCGCCGGTCCCGTCTTCACGGTCGGCCACTCCGTGCAGACGGCTCCCTCGCGCTCCACGCGGCCGTCATCCCCATGTCCACTCCATCAAGTCCGCTTCAGCCGAGCCCCGCATCCCCAAATGAAGCTCTTCACCATCGGATTCACCAAGAAGCCGGCGCGGCGGTTCTTCGGCGAACTCGTCGCTACGGCCAAGAAGTCGGGCCTCCGTCGTGTCGTGGACGTCCGGATCAACACCGGTTCCCAGCTCGCCGGCTTCGCCAAGAAGGACGACTTGGCCTACTTCCTGGACGTGATCTGCGGTGTGGGCTACATCCACATGCCGGCCCTGGCGCCGACGCCCGAGCTGCTGGCGGACTATCGAAAGAAGCGGATCGACTGGGCTGGCTACGAACCCCGCTTCGACGCCCTCATGCGCCAGCGCCGGATCGAGGACGCGCTCGCCGAGGAACGTGCGGCGCCGGGCCAGCCGTTCCTCCAGGACGGCGACTGCCTGCTCTGCAGCGAGCACGAGCCCGACCATTGCCATCGGCGCCTTGTGGTCGAGTACCTGCAACACCGATGGGACGGGCTGGAGTTCGAGCACTTGATGTAGAGAGGCTGGTTTGCGCAGGGCAACCAAGCCCATGGGCTACGCGCCGCGGATGGTGCTCAGGCAGGCCGCGCGCCTCCGCTCGCCGGGGGATCCGGTTCGTCCTCGATCCACGCCGAGATGAGCCCGGCCAGCGAGCCGATCAAGCCGAGCGAAAGAGTGACCAGCCAGATCGCCACGATCCGTCCGCCGGTGGAGACGGGATAGTGGTCGCCGAAGCCGGTCGGTTCGGCGCCGATCAAAGTCGAGATCGTCCATAGGAACGCAGCTTCTGCGGTGCGGATGTTGGCGTCGGGGTGAGCGCTCTCCACTCCCAGGACGAGGAAGCTGCCCGCGACGACCGACACCACGATGAGGGCGAACACCGTCGCCACCAGGGCCTTTGTGCGCTCGACGTCGAAGAGCGCGGCCACGCCCCGCACGCTCCGGGTGGTGGAACGCATGACCCGCACCATCATCACGAGACGCAACCCCCGAAACGCGCGCAGTACCTCCACGTCCGGGATCGATGCGATCACGTCCGCCCATCCCCACTTCAACCACTGACGACGGTTCGGCGCCTTCCAGATGTCCCACGCTGCCTTGAGGATGAAGAGGCTGCACACAAACCGGTCGGCGATCACGGCCATCGCCACAAATTCGGCGTCCAGGTCGAACCCCTGACGGAGTCCGAACAAGATCACGGAGCCCAGCGCAAGAAGGGCGTACAGCATTTCCAAGATGACCTGGGCGGCGGAGTTGGGACGGGGGCCTGACGGGCGCGCCGTCGGTGGGCCGGGACTCGACCTGGCGGCCGTGGCGGGGTCGGGACTCGACCCGGAAGCCGGAGGTGGCCCGGGACTAGACCTGGCGGCCGGAGGCGGCTCGGATTGGGCGTCGCTCATCGGGCGCCGGCCCAGTGGAGGAACTCCGCCGCCGACACGATCGGCTTGCCGTATCGCCGGGCTGCCCGGGCTTTGCCGGAAGCGGTGGCCACGTCCGCCGCCACCAGCACGTCGCAGCCCTTCTTGGTGACGGCCCCGACGGGACAGAGGCCGGCCTGCTGCGCCACTGCCTCCAGCTCGTTGCGCTCCCACTTCTTGCCGCTCACGCGGACGCTGCCCGTGAAGCAGACTGCGGCGCCCGCCGCCAGCTTCTCGAGGCCGGCGACCGGGGTCGGTCCGGGAACGTCCACGTCCGTCAGCTCCAGCTGTTCGGCGATGCGCGCGATGATCTCGTGCTCCGCCGGGCTGACTACGCCGTCCCGCTTGGCGGCAGCCACGATGCAGTCGAAGTAGTCCCGGTGCGCCTTCAGCCGCTCCCGTTCGGATATTCCCCACTCGCGGGCCAGGCGCTCGATCTCGGCGCGTTCGGTCTTGTCGATGACGCCGTCGTCCAGCACCCAGTCCAGGGCGTCCAAGTACGCGCACACGAGCTCGTCGCTGTGGGGGTAGTGGGAGCGGGCCACGACCCTGTGCATCGGACTCGTTCCGGCGTCGGCGAGCCCGCGACGCAAGGTGTGCTGGCCGGGCCTTTGCGCCACGTATCCGACGCGCACCGGCTGGGCGCCCAGGTCGGCGCCTTCGCCCCACAAATGCCGGGCGAGCTCCGCCGTGGCCCTGGCGTCGGCCAGCGCGCGGTGGGCGCAGGGAAGGGCGATGCCCCGTTCGGCGCAGGCGACTTGGAGCTTCTCCCGCGTCGACCGCAACGTGCACAGGCCGGCGCCCATGTCGACCCGCACGTCGTTGCGCTCGAACTCCTGGCACAGCATCCGCGAGTCGAAGGGCAGGTTGTGGGCCACCAGCACCGCCCCGTTGAGGCGCCGCGCCAAGTCCGCCGCCACCTCGCCGAAGACCGGCGCCGCCTCCACCATCGACGCGGCGATCCCGTGCACGCCCGTGGCGCCCACGTCCCGCTCCGGGTTGAGGAGGGTGTCGTACTCGTCCACCGTCTCCCACGACTCCGGGTCCATGGCAACGGCGGCGATCTCGATGATCCTGTCGGCGTGGCCGAACCCCGTGGTCTCGACGTCGATGACCACGGCCGGGCGCCGCGACTTGGGGGCAAGGTGTGTCTGGTGCATTAGTCAGCCAACTCCCTGGCGGCCACGGATCTTCCAACGATCGTCTTGACCTGATTTCCCTTGTAGACATCCTTCCGGAACCGAACGCCCCGGGTCACCCGAGTCGGCTCCTTGTCGAACCGCTCGGTGATCTTCTCAGCAAGCACGACATGACGTAGGACGACATGGATCGATTCCTCGGACTTTACCTCGCAGAGCGACTGAAGATACTTCGCCACGGGAACCGACCAGCGCAGCTGCTCCATGGCCCGTCTGGCGTCCGACAGCGTCTTCTTCATCTCGACGAGGACCGCTCGCGACTCCCGGCCATCGGGAATCACCAGGAGGTAGTCGCATATCTGCTTCCATTTTCCGTCCTTCATGCCCTTTAAATGTTGCAGGCGACTCATTCGGACAATCGTCCAGGACGACGGAACGTTCGTAACCCTGAACTTCATGCCGGCTTTACGTTCGCGCAACACCACGTCAGCTACCGGGGCACCGGCCGAATACGCGACCCTCTTCAAGTGCGTGTCCCGTACTACGCTCTGCAACAGCTCCGCAAATTCCGGCGGCATCGACATCCTACTCTTCGTTGTGGCGGGCCTGCACTTCGGCGGCCAAAGTCCTCGACACCCGGTTGATGTCGTCGATCGTGTCGTCGAAGACAGGCATGTCGATCCCGAACTCGTCCACTGTCGCGGGGGCCAGTTTGTGGCCGTCCGCCACGTAGGCACGCACCGACGAAGGAGTCAACTGATCCGCATTGGCATACTTCAGTCCCCGCAAGGCAGGGCTGTCGTTGTCGAGCTGACCGATCATGATCAGGTTGTTGATCTCCTTGACGAGGTAGTCGCTGTGAGTCGTGACCAATACCTTGATTCCAGCACGCACGAACCGCGCGAGTATGCGAGCCAGCAGAATCTGGTTGCCGGTGTCGAGGTGGCTCTCGGGTTCGTCGATGATCAACAGGTCGCCCCGAGCGGCCTTGTGGCGAAGATAGAAGTACAGGTCGGCCAGTCCGCGCGCGGAAGACGAAGCGAGATGCAACGGGATGTCGAACTTCCTCTTTCCGCGAGCCTTGGATCGAAAGGAGATGGCATCCCGGGATGCCCTGTAGTATCCTCCCATGATGTTCTTGACGTCGCTGAAGAGCTTGTCCTCTGCAAGAGCACTCCGTTCCTTTTGCATATCGTGAATGTTTCTTGTGTAGTCGATGTTGTCCTTTATCGGCTGCGCATACTTGCTCGTGTTCTTGTCGATAAGCAGGAACGGCGTTCGGTTGTCGCGGTCGTCGTCTCGGCCCATCTTCTGAAGCAGGTCGACCAGCTGGCTCTTTGTGAAGTCCAATTCTTTGTAGAACAACGATATTCCGAAGCGTTCAGCCGAGAGTATGAAGGGGCGTGGGAACTCGCAGCAGAACAAACGCAGCAACAGATGATGCATCATGTCCTCCAGAATGCGACGCGACCCGTCTCGCGTGGACGTCGCCCTCCCGCGATCTATGGCAAAGGCCAGTTCGCGTCCGTTGTAGTGCAGTGTCATTCGGCCAGCGCGAAGACCTGCCATTTCCTCGACGGCCGGGGACTCGCCCTCCAAGTCGTGCTCGTTCAGCTCCACCGACACGCGGGCGTCTCCCAAAGCCTCCGAAGTCGTACTGAACACGGCCGGCAGGGCACCGGCCGAGAAGTCGCGAGCGAGCTGGTCGACAAGGCGACGTCGTACGTCTGCCAGCACGGCGGGCGTCACCTGAACGCTGGCGCGGTCCAACTCGGCAAGGGCCTTCGCGATCGTGGGCAACTTGAGCGCCGTCACAGGGTGAGTGGGATCGCGGGCATGGCGTCGGAAGAAGACGCCGGCACGAGGCCAGGCTTCCCACTGCTTGAGAAAGCCGTACAAGGCATAAACCAAGTAGGTCTTTCCCGTGTTGTTGCGACCAGCGATGATCGTGAGGTCGCCCAGCGTGATCTCCGCGTTGTCCACGGGACCGATTTTCTCGAAGCGGAACGTCATTTGGCGGCGCGCTGGCTGGAGGTTGACGGTGGAGCGACCACGGACCCGACCGGCGAAGCTCCATCCTCGCCCTCTTCGGTTCATGGTCCCGATCGCCCTTCATCCTACCGCGCCCGCAACATCCGGGGCAACCGCCCCAGGGGGGCATCGTCGTCCGGGGCAGCCGCCCCAGGGGACATCGCCACACGACCGCCGTGGACAGCGCCGGCCCAGCCCGAAGGCTTGCCCCGCCGCACGTCGGTCACTATTTCAACCCCCACGACGCCGGCAGGCCCGCTCGACTTTCGGAGGACCCTCCAGTGCACGCTTCCGCATTCACCGCTTCCGCATTCTTCACCGTCTCCGCATTCGCTGTCGCAACTCTCGCCGCCATGTCCCCGGCCCCGATCTTCGCCCAAGACGACGCCCAGCAGGACCAGTCGGAAGAGTGGGACGTGACCCTTGCACGGGGCGAGACCAAGGAGATCGACTTCACCACCGACGAAGGCACGTGGATGTCCATGGACATCTCGCCGGACGGGCGCTGGATCGCCTTCGACCTGCTGGGGCACGTCTACCGGGTTCCGGCCGACGGGGGCGGCGAGGCCGAGCTGCTCACCGGCGGCACCGGCGTCGCGACCCACTACCATCCGCGCTACTCGCCCGACGGCGCTTCGATCGCCTTCATCAGCGACCGCAAAGGCCAGAACAACCTGTGGATCATGGACGCCGACGGATCGAACCCGCGCCCGATCTTCGAGGAGCCGATGGTCCGCGCCTTGGAGCCGGCATGGTCGGCGGACGGCGACTACATCTTCGTGCGGCGACAGAGCTTGGCGTCCGGGTTCGGAGCGGGCGAGGGCGGCATCTGGATGTACCACAAGGACGGGGGCAAGGGCGTGCAGGTGGTGGGCGACCAGCCCCAGGCTGCGTGGCCTTCGCCGTCCAAGGACGGGCGCTACCTGTACTTCCACGTGTACACGGGGCCGGCAGGGCTTCAGGGCCGAGACGCCATGGCCGGGCACTGGCAGGTGCGACGCATCGACCTGGAGACGGGCGAAGTGACGCGCGTCACCGACGGCACGGCGGCCCAGCAGGTCCGCGCGTCCAGCGGCAGCGCCTACGCGGCCGAGGTCTCGCCGGACGGGCGCTACCTGGCCTTTGCACGGCGGATCGCCGGAGGAACGATCTCGTACCGGGGCCACGCCTTCGGGCCGCGCGCGGCGCTGTGGATACGCGACCTGGAGACGGGACGGGAGCGCGTGGCGATGGACCCCATCACCATCGACAACGCCGAGGGGATCAAGACGCTGCGCATTCTGCCGGGGTATGCATGGACTGCCGACGGTTCGGGCATCGTCGTCACGCAGGGGGGCCAGATACGCAGGCTGGACGTGGGCAGCGGCGACGTGACCACCGTCCCGTTCACAGCCCGCGTGCAGCGCACGGTCTCCGAGATGGCCCGCGCCAGCTTCCGGATCGACGACAGCCCCTTCCAAGCCAAGATGCTGCGCTGGTACGGCGCGTCGCCCGACCGGTCGAGGATCGCCTTCCAAGCCGTGGGGCGGGTGTGGATCGCGGCGGCGGACGGGGGCCAACCCGAACGACTCACGACCGGCACCGGCCCCTTCGAGTACTCGCCGGCGTGGTCTCCCGACGGGCAGTGGATCGCCTACGCCACTTGGGACGGCGCGGACGGCGGCCACATCTGGAAGGCCCGGGCGGACGGCGGGGGAAGCGGACCGCAGCAGCTGACCACGTCGTCCTCCGAGTACGTGCATCCGGTGTGGAGCCCAGATGGCTCCGAGATCGTGGCGACAAGGGGTTCGGGCGCCGCTTCCCGTGCCCGCTCGGCGACGCAGAACCCTTACTGGGAGCTGTGGCGCGTGCCGGCCGACGGCAACGGGGAGACGCGGATCATGACCCTGCCCCGAGGCGTCGAAGGCTTGCTGGGCAACCGGCGCCAGATCGTGCGCGCGTCGTTCGGCCCCGGAGGGCGCATATACTTTCCCTCGCGCCACACGCCCGAGGAGGGCGAGACGGTCACCGCGCTGATGTCGGTGCGCGGGGACGGCTCGGAGCTGCGCGCGCACGCCACCATCCCCTTCGGCGACGAGTTCGTGATCTCGCCGGACGGCGATCGCGTGGCGTTCCAGGAGGGCGACAACGTCTTCTGGGCGCCGTTGCCCCCGGGCGGCTCCGGGGGCGAGCCGGTGGCCCTGAAGAAGGAGGGCGCGCCGGTTCCGGTCTCGCGCCTGACCACCGAAGGCGGGCTCTACCCCCGCTGGCGCACGAACGACGAGCTGGAGTACGGCAGCGGCGGCCGCTTCTTCGTGCACGACGCCGAGGCCGGCACGACCGATACCGTCTTCATCGACCTGCAGGTGCCGCGGCGCGTTCCCGAAGGCGTCCTGGCGCTGACCAACGCCCGGATCGTCACGTTGCACGACCGCGAGGTGATCGACGGCGGAACCGTGCTGGTCGACGGCAGCCGGATCGCGTGCGTGGGCGAGTGCGACACGTCGGGCGCGTCCGAGACCCTGGACATGACGGGCAAGACGATCATCCCCGGGTTCGTGGACATGCACGCGCACCACTACCGGGAGCACAGGGGACTGATCCCGAAGCACGACTTCGAGTCGGCCGTCTACTTGGCCTACGGCGTCACGACCAACCTGGACAACTCCATGTGGTCCCAGAACGTCTTCGCCAGCGGCGAACTGATCCGAGCCGGTGAAGTGGTGGGGCCGCGCACGTTCTCCACGGGCGACCCGCTGTACAGGGGCGACGGCGCCAGGCGGAACGAGCTGTCCAGCTACGAAGCGGCCGAGCAGAACGTCAACCGCTTGGCGTCGTGGGGGGCGACGGCGCTGAAGCAGTACTTGCAGCCGCGCCGGGACCAGCGGCAGTGGGTGTCCGAGATCGCGCGGTCCAAGGGGCTCATGGTCACGTCGGAGAACAACGACATCCCGTACACCATCGGGATGATCATGGACGGGCATACGGGCTTCGAGCACCCGATGACCTACCTGCCGATGTACGGCGACTTGAGCCGCTTCCTGGGGCTCGCCGGCGCCACGTATTCGCCCACGTTCGTCGTGGGCGGCATCGGGCCGTGGAACGAGGAGTACTTCCTGGCCGAAAGCGAGGCTTGGCTGGACGAGAAGCAGAGGCGGTGGATGCCCTGGCGACAGGTGATCCCGCACATGCGGCGTCGCTGGATTCGACCCGAGACCGACTACAGCTTCCCCTTGATCGCCCTAGGCATGATGGACGTGATCGAGGCGGGCGGCTGGGGTGCCATCGGCTCCCACGGACAGGCCCACGGCATCGCGTCGCACTGGGAGGTGTGGATGGTGGAGTCGGCTTCGGACCCCATGACGGCGCTGGAGGTGGCGAGCGTGCACGGCGCCGTCTTCCTGGGGGCGGAGCAGGACATCGGCACGATCGAGCCCGGCAAGCTCGCCGACCTGCTGGTGCTCGACTCCAACCCCTTGGACGACATCCGCAACACGACCGACATCCTGTACGTGGTGCAGGGCGGGATCGTGCGGGATGCGACGACCTTGGACGAGGTGTGGCCGACCCGCGCGCCCTACGGCGAGCGCTGGTGGGTGGAGCCGGACGCCTGGCGGATGGACGACCGCCCGGTGGACTACTGGGACCGGAGGCGGTAGGAGGCGAGAGCGGCTACGACGCCCCGGGGGGACCGGCGTCCGTCCCCCCGGGCGTGTCGTTACGCTGACTTCTTGGGCTGGTCCGCGGCTTGGTCCCGGCGCCGCATCCCCTTGTCGCGGTCTTCCCTGATGATCTTGAGGATGGCGTCGAACTTCGCGTCGGCAGCGGCTCTGTCCCTGTCCCGCTCCGCCTTTTCCTCGGCGCGGGCCTTGTCCCGCTCCCGCTGCTCGGCCTCGAACTTCGCCCTCTCCTTGGCGCGAGCCTTCTCCCGCTCCCGTTGCTCGGCCTTGAACTTCGCCCTCTCCTCGGCGCGGGCCTTCTCCCGCTCCTGCTGCTGCACCGCCAATGCGGCCATGTCGGCCTCGAACTTCGCCCTCTCCTTAGCGCGGGCCTTCTCCCGCTCCCGCTGCTCGGCCTCGAACTTCGCCCTCTCCTTGGCGCGAGCCTTCTCCCGCTCCCGTTGCTGCACCGCAAACGCGGCCATTTCGGCCTCGAACTTCGCCCTCTCCTTGGCGCGAGCCTTCTCCCGCTCCCGTTGCTGCACCGCCAATGCGGCCATGTCGGCCTCGAACTTCGCCCTCTCCTCGGCGCGAGCCTTCTCCCGCTCCCGCTGCTGCACCGCCAATGCGGCCATGTCGGCCTCGAACTTCGCCCTCTCCTCGGCGCGAGCCTTCTCCCGCTCCCGCTGCTGCACCCCCAACGCGGCCATGTCGGCCTCGAACTTCGCCCTCTCCTTGGCGCGAGCCTCGTCCCGCTCCCGCTGCTGCACCGCCAACGCAGCCATTTCGGCCTCGAACTTCGCCCTCTCCTCGGCGCGGGCCTTGTCCCGATCCTGCTGCCGCACCCCGAACGCAGTCATTTTGGCCTCGAGCTTGGCAACCAGCTCCCGCTGTTCCTCGCCCAACGCAGCCAGCTTGGCGGTGAAGTCGGCATCCATCTTGTCGAACCGCTTGTCCATCCTGTCGCCGAGCCGGTCCACCTTCTGGTTGAGCTGACGCAGGTCGTTGTCGCGAAGAATCTGGATCTCGCGACGAATCTCCTCCGCCATCTCTCGCCGTACCGCCTCGACGCGCTGATTCGTCTGCCGCTGCGCCTCCCCAATCATCTTGCTCGCCTCCCTTCGCGCCTCGCCGACCTGCTCGCCCGCCTCCCGGCGAACCTCCGCCGTCGCGGACTTGAGGACCGCGATCTGCTCCGTGACTTCGCCCGTCTGCTGCCGCTTGACCGCACGCCTAGCGCGTCGCGACCGAACTGCGATCCCAACGGCCGCCACGACCACGCCGATCCCCGACACGCCGACCGCCACCTGCTCGAACATCCCCGAACTCTCCTTCGCCGAAAGGTAGGATGCTTGCCGCGTCCCGGACACCCCCGATCGAATTAGGTTCCCGACGCCCTCGCCCTCCAATGTCGCCCCTACCTTGGGACATTGGCATGGCTGAATCGGCCAATAATTCTTGGGGCGCCGTCGGGTCCGAGCGCTTCGGTTACCTTGCGGGACCCGGAGAGGCCTTCCGGAGCCTCTCGACCGACGAGCCGGACGGGCTGGTTCGCGAAGAGCGGGGCCGTTGCGCGGTACTCGAAGCCGCCGGCAGCACCCCAGCAGCGTTCCGCCGCGTTCAGGAGAGCGAGCACCGCCAGAGGAGCGTGGACGAGGAGAGCGGGGTAGCCCTCCGCCTCGGCGTAGGGGCGGTCGTAGTGGATGCGGTGGGCGTTGTAGGTGAGCGCGGAGAAGCGAAAGAGGGCGACCTCGGTGGGAAGAAAGGACTCCTCCCACGCGGCTGCGTCGAGCTCCGAGGCGGCCTCCGGGGGACTTTCCCTCGGCGGGACAGGCTTCACGGGTCGTCGGGCGGCATCCGCCCGCGGTGCTGCACGGGCTTGCGGCCCGGCCTCGCGGTACACGATCACCTGTTCCTCCTCCACGCACCGGCGGCTGCCCTGCCGCACCTCGTGCCGCACGGTGGCGAAGGCCAAGCGACCGCTCCTGCCGACCTTCTCGACCACGCTGGCCACGCGAGACCGCAGCTCTGCAGGCTCGCCGACGATCACCGGGCGGAGGGCGCGCAACGAACCACCGGCCCACATGCGCCGAGGCAGGTCCCCGGGCGGCATGAACGCGCCCCGTGCTTCGTGGCCGTCGGGTCCCAGGCTCGATGCAGGCAGCGGGTCGCGAAAGTAGAGCCAGTGCCAGCCCAGAGGCAGGGGGTCGCCAGGGGAGACGGCTGCGGGGTCTTGGTCCAACAGGCCGCGCATAGCGCGAACCGGCCAGGGGTCGATCACGTCCCTTCGGAGTCGTGGGGCGGACCCGGATGGGACCCGTGGGGACCCGGATGGGACCCGGGCGGACCCAGCTGGAACCCGGGCGGAATCGGCTGGCACCCGCACGGAATCGGCTGGCACCCGCACGGAATCGGCTGGGACCTGCGCAGACCCGCTTGGCACCCGTGGCGGTCCGGTCACGAGGCGCTGCATCTCCCCTTGGCGCGCGACTTGGCCAGCGTCTCGCGGGCCGCCGCCACGATGGGACGGTCCACCATCCGGCCATCGAGAACGACCGGACCGCCGGCGGCTTCCCGGTCCGCTGCGACCACGCGCCTGGCGGCGGCCACGGCGTCGTCGGAGGGGGTGAACGCTCGGTGGACCGCCGAGAGCTGCGCCGGGTGGATGACGGCCTTGCCGGAGAAGCCCAGCCGTCGGGCCCGGTCGGCTTCGTCCTGCACGCCGGCCAAGTCGCCCTGGACGACCGGAGAAGGCATGTCGAAGGCCGGGACCCGGGCCAGCGACGCGGCGTGGACCACCCGGGAACGAGCGTAGAGCAGAGGCTCCCAGCCGGGCTCGGCGCCCAGCTCCAGCAGGAGATCGAATCCTCCGAAGACGAGGCCGGCCACAGAACCCTTGGACGAGTCGCCGCCGGCCGCCGCGCCGCCCCCGATCTCCTTCGCGCTGTCAAGACCGGCCGCCGTCTCGATCATGGGCAACAACGGCAAGCCCTCCGGGAGCATCTCCGCCGCCCGGCACAACCCCAGCCTGGCCCGCACTTTGGGGATCATCGCCGCGTCGATACGGCCGTCGAGACGACCGTCAGACAGCATCTCCGCGTCGAGTCGCCCGTCCGGCGACTCCAGATCGTTGATGCGGACGACCAGCAACGGCCGCCTCTGGTCGGGAGCGTCGGGCCGCTCGGCGCCGACAGGCCCGCCGGCCCCGGGAGCCTCGCCCGCCCTTTGCCCCGCCACTGCCTGCACACGCCCCGCCAGCAACGCGCGCAGCGCTGCCCGCCCAGCTTCCTTGCGCGCCCGAGGCACTGCGTCCTCCAGGTCGATGCACACGGCGTCGGCGCCGCTGGCCAAAGCCTTTGCGCACCGGTCGGGGCGGTCCGCCGGCACAAAGAGGATCGAGCGGCATCCCGCAAAGCGGCTGCCGGCTTCCAGACAGCGCTCGGGCGGCGGCATTCGACGAGCGGCCCTTGCCGTGTCCGGTCAGAACGACCTGGGAAGCCCCAGGACGTGCTGCGCGACGTGGGCAAGCACAAGGTTGTTTGCCACCGGCGCCACCAAGTACAGGCGGGCCTCCCGAAACTTGCGCTCGATGCCGTACTCGACGGCCATGCCCCACCCGCCGAAGGCGTCCATCGCCGCGTTCGCCGCCTTCCACGCTGCCCGCGACGCCAAGTACTTGGCCGTGTTCGCCTCCGCGCCCGGCGAACCGCCGGCGTCGTAGAGCGCTGCGGCTCGGTCGCGCACCGAGGCGGCGGCCCGCACATGCATGTACGCGTCGGCGATGGGGAACTGCACGCCCTGATTCTGCCCGATGGGACGGTCGAACACTTCTCGCTCCCGGGCGTAGTCGGCTGCCCGGTCCACGAAGTAGAGACCGTCGCCCACGGACTCGGAAGCCAGCAGGATGCGCTCCGCGTTCATTCCCGAGAGGATGCACTCGAAGCCTTGGCCCTCCGGGCCGATTCGGTTCTCCGCCGGGACCTCCAGGCCGTCGAAGAACACCTCGCTGGTGTCGTGGTTGATCATCGTGGGCACGGGTCTGGTCCGCAGCGCGTCGCCCGCTTCCCGCAGATCCACCAGGAAGACCGAGAGGCCGCCCGTGCGCTTTGTCGTCCGCGACGCCGGCTCGGTGCGGGCCAGCAGCAGCATCAGGTCCGAACGCTCCACTCGCGAGATGAAGACCTTCTGCCCGTTCACCACGTAGCGGTCGCCCTTGCGCTGGGCAAAAGTACGGATCTGCGTGGTGTCGGAGCCGGCGTCGGGCTCGGTGACGGCGAACGCTTGCAGGCGCACTTCGCCCGACGCGACGCCAGGAAGGAACCGGGCCTTCTGCTCGTCGGTGCCGTGGCGCAGGAGCGTGCCCATCGTGTACATCTGGGCGTGGCAGGCCGCCGCGTTGGCGCCGGACCGGTTGATCTCCTCCAAGATCACGCACGCCTCGACGAGCCCGAGCCCCGCGCCCCCGTAGGCTTCCGGGATCAGGCACGCCAAGTAGCCTGCCTCGGTCAGGGCGGCGACGAACTCCTCCGGGTAGGCCCGGGCCTCGTCGGCCTTGCGCCAGTACTCGTTGCCGAAGCGAGCGCAGAGGTCGCGGACCGCAGCGGCAAGTCCGTCCGCCGAAGAATCGCCGCCGCCCGCCCCGCTCACCGACCCGGGCGACGCATCGGGCTCGCCGCCTCGGACGCCTTGATCGCCGCCTCCACCTGGGCCATCTGCCCGGGACCCCAGCACGAGCGCCAAGGGTGGTTGACGCACGCCCGTCGGATGCGCTTGCCCAGCTCGGTGCGCATGAAGCGCATGATCACCACCGCGTCGAAGACGGGGAGCTTGCGGACGAACTCCTCCAGGGGCTTCTGCCAGTTGGAGCCCCACCCGGTATGGATGAACTCGACCCGGACGTGGGGGTGGGTCCGATGCAGCTTCTTGCGGACCTGTTCCTCGGCCCGCGCCTGCACTTCGTTGCCGCCCACGATCAGCACCTTCACCTCGGGCCGTTCGTCGTGGTCGGCCTCGGCTTCGACCTGCGCCGAAGAGGACGCCAGGGCGTCGTAGCGGTCCTGCATGTCCTTGTAGATGGATTGGTCGATCCCGAACTGCTTGATCTTCTGCAGTATCCCGTACGCGTCGTGGAGCCCGGCTTCGGTTCCCTGGCTGGCGTACTGGTGGAAGTAGTCCCGGAGGATCTCCGTGGCCTTGTCGTAGCGGCCCTGGGACTCGTGGCTGTGGGCCAGCGCCATGGCCGCGTCCTCCCGCGACCACGCGGGCTCGTAGCGGGCCGGATCGGACAGCAGCTCCGCAAGCTCCTCGGCGCCCGCGCCCCGCTGGGCCAGGGACTCCAGGTCGTTGAGCAGCTCGGCCGCCGCTTCGTGCTCGCCGTTGGCGACGCGGCCGTGCAGGGCGGCCCGCAAGTCGGCGGCGGCCAGGTCGCCGGGCCGGTTCCTCTTCCGCCCCCGCGCCTGAAGCGCCTCGACCGCCGAACGGCAGTGCTCCAGCACCGGCTCGCTGGCGGCGGCGATGTCCAGCATGGAGTCGTCCTCGGCCCGGACGACGGTGTTGTACACCAAGCGCTGGGCGTCCTGGTCGGCGAACTCCATGGCGTCCACCAGCGGGGCGACCAAGTAGGGCGGGAGCTTCGCCCCGGCCTTCATGCCCTCGACCATGATCTGCGGTCCCTGGGCAAGCCCCTCCCGCGAGAGGTTGCCGATGCTGGCGACTCCAAGGTAGAGGTCGGCGTCCGGGCAGATCGAAGCGTACCGCTCCCGGCGCCCGAGGAAGGCGGACCGAGCCTTCGAGAGGTGCTCCAGGGCCTCCCTGTAGTCGTCTCCGCCCAGGGCTTCCGCCCCGCCCTCGGCGGCCCGCGCGACGGCGAGCACGCCCAGGCAGTAGCGTCCGTGGCTGGCTTCGGCCACGTCTTCGGCCGCCGCCGCGCGGAAGTGCTCCTCGCCGAGCGAGAGCTTCTCCACGATCGTCTCCAGGTCGTCCTGCGCCAGAGGAAGCCGGACCTCCCACAGTGCGCTGAAGCCGCTGGCCACCAGTCCCAGGTCGGCCTTCACGAGCGACTTCATCTTCTCGTCCAGCTCCAGCTTCAGCAGCGCCCGCAGCGCGGCCTCGGCCCCGTGGCGCTCGTTGAGCTGCCGAAGGCACTGGGCTTGTCGACGACGCGCCTCCAGGAACAACGGCGCGCGCGCCGACTCGCCGTCCCCCTCCATGGCTTCGGCGGCCTTGACAAGCAGGTCGAGCACCGGTCGGGCCTCTTGGGCGTCCTTCGCCCGCAGTCGGCCGATCGCCGTGTTCAGCAGCAGCTCGTAGAGCTCGAGGCGGCCGGAAAGGGCGGGCATCCGCACAAAGCGGGCCAGCTCGGCCAAGCGGCCTTCGTCGGTCAGCGCCCGGACCGTGGGCTCGACGGCTTCGGCGGACGCAAAGTCCGAACCGTCCCCCAGGTCCCGGACCACGTCTCTGCCGTCGTACTCTCGAACAATGCTCGGCCACGATCGGGTTCGCGCCCAGCCTTGTATGGCGCCGGCCCAGTAGAAGCGCTTGCCGTCCCGGTCGAGGGCCGGCCCTTCCGGCGCCGGCGACTCTCCGAACACGGTGTCGCGGAACCCGGCGTGGTAGTAGGAGAGCGCCCGTCGGCCGTTGAGGCGAACGAACTCCTCCACGGCCCGGTCCACCTCGTCGCGCGAAAGGGCGCCGGAGACGCCTTGCGCCGCGTCCAGGATCGCCTGGATCAGCAAGCGGTCAAGAGAGGTCATGGAGGTCAGCGGCCGCTGGGAGCCGGCGTCCGCCGCCTCGCCCCTGGGACGGGCCGCATCGGCGGGCGAGAGCAACTTGCTCGCCGAAGCGGCGTCCTCTGGGCCGGCCGAAGAGGCAGGCTCCGACCCGGCGGACAAGCCGCGGCGCTGAATGGCCGAAGAGGCGTCGTCTGGGCCGGTGGGCGGGTCGCGGTGCGGGACGGCCGAAGCGGCGTCCTCCAGGCCGGCTGGCGAGCCGCGGTGCGGGACGGCCGAAGAGGCATCCTCCAGGCCAGCGCGCAAGCCGCGGCGCTGAACATCCGAAGAGGCGTCCTCCGGGCCGGCGCGCAAGCCGCGGTCCAGCTTGGTCCCGGAGGCGCGGCCGGGTTTCGCTCCGCGGGCGCCGCTGGGGGGGATCCGGGAGGCGCGGACTGAAGTGGTCCCGGAGGCGCGGCTGCGGGCGGTCCGCGCGGCGCGGCTGGAAGGCGGCGGGGAAGCGCCGACCACGCCGGCCTGGGAAGCGGCTCCCTGCTCCGCCACGGCGGCTTCGGGCGCCTTGCCGTTGCCGAGCCGCCGCATCCAGCTCCAGAGGTGGTCGGCCACCGACGCGCGGCGAAGCGCCAGCACCAGGAAGTAGACGACCACGTTGTGCACGCCGTACTCCGCCATCAGCCGGTCCGCCGCGGCGTGCACTTCGTGCTCCTTGGCGGCGATCTTGTCGGCAGAGTCGGGAAGTCCTTCTCGGGAACGCGCTCCCAGCAAGTCCAGGAAGCGTCCGAGCATCGCCCGCCGGCCCGTCATGTGAAGCTGCTCGAGCAGCGAGGACGCCAGCTTGGCCTCAAGGGAGAAGGCCGTCTTCATCCCTCCGGCAAGCTTCGCGTTCGACCACTTCCGCACCGTTTCGGGACGGGCGCGCCTTGTGAGGGCGACCATGGTGACGAGGGCGTTGCGGTCCGTGCCCTTGTCCTCCAGAAAGTACTCGGCCGCGAGAGCCCGCTCGTCGGGACGCAACGCCTTCCACAGCCCGCTCGCGGTCAGCCGGGCCGGGTTCTCGGCCAGCCGTCCCAGCATGGGCTCCAAGCCGTCCACGCCTCCGTTTCGCCTGTGGGGCCGACGACCTTCCCTGGGTCCTGCTGCTCCTTCCGCCGCCATTGCTTCCTCCGTGTCGGTGCCTGTCCTTCGGTTTCAGTGCTGCGGTTCAGTGCTGCCCCCGAGCGCGCACGGGCTCTAGTCCCCGGCTCTAATCCCCCGGCTCCAGGATCGCGTCGATCCGCTCGATCGCGTCCAGGAAGTGCAACCGAGTGGCCCGATGGGACGCCCCCGCCGCCGCGCTCTCCAGCTCGCCTCGCAGCGCCGCCAGCTGCCCCCGCGCGAACGGCGCCACGTCGCTCCGCATCGCGTCCTCGTCCTCCATCAACGCGCCCATCCGCTCCAGGTACGCCCGCTGAAGGTTGCGCCGGTAGGCGTCGGTCTCCCTGCCGGACGACACCTCCGACCACACGCCGGCCCGCAGGTCGTCCAGCATCTCGCCCAGCGCGTAGGCGTCGTCGCCGTGGAAGGCCTCCTGCTCCACCAGGCGCTTCATCCGCGCCACGTTCAGCGCCTGGCCCAGCGCCGCCGCCTGCCGCCCCCGCACCAAGTCCAGCGCGCCGCTGCCTTGGAAGCGGTCCAGCACGTCGGCGTCCACCAGCCACTCGGGCGTGGCGAAGACCTGCCGGTTCAAGTACTCCATCGCGCGCCGCTGGCGGTCCTCCGAGACCCGCTCGTAGGGCACGCCGTCCTGTCCCTGCCGCTTCCGGGTGCGCACCACGCCGCCCACGTTCGCCACCACGTGCCCCGTGTACCGGCTCCACTGCGACACCACGTTGCCGTAGATCTCCTCCAGCTGGGAGTAGTCCTCGCCCTCTTCGAAGGTCCACTCCGTCAGGTTGTCCACGATCCGCTTCAGGTTCTCGACGCCGTAGTCCGAGGCGCGCATGGCGTCGTCGCCGATCGCCTCGGTCAGCGCCGACGGGTCGGCGCCGTTGGGGCTGGAGAACCTGTACACCGGGTCCTCCTGCATCTCGACCACCATCGCCCGCAAGTCCTCGCGCTCCTCGTAGCGGTCCTTGCCCAGGAACGGCCGGTAGCCCCACTCGACCGCAAACTTGTCGTACGGCCCCACCAGCGGCATGAGGCAGGCGTCGTCGCCGGGCTGGGCGACGTAGTTGAAGCGCGCGTAGTCCATGATCGAAGGCGCCACGCCCATCTCGCAGGTGAAGCGCGTCCGCAGCTGCTCCACCGAGTACGCCGACGACGACTGCATGTTGTGCTGCAGCCCGATCGTGTGCCCCACCTCGTGGGCCGACACGAAGCGCACCAGCTCGCCCATCAGCGCATCGTCGAACTTCACGCCGCGGGCGTCTTCGTTGACCGCCGCCGTCTGCACGAAGAACCAGTTGCGCAGCAGGTTCATGACGTTGTGGTACCACTGGATGTCGCTCTCCAGTATCTCGCCCGTGCGCGGGTCGTGCACGTGCGGGCCAGAGGCGTTCTGCACGGGCGACGCCAGGTAGCGGATCACCGACCAGCGCGCGTCCTCGGGGCTCCAGTCGGGATCGTCGGGGGCGTCTCGGGCCACGATGGCGTTGCGGAAGCCGGCGCGCTCGAAGGCGGGCTGCCAATCCACGACGCCCTGCTTCAGGTACGGAACCCACTTGGGCGGCGTCGCCGGGTCGATGTAGTAGACGATCGGCTCGACCGGGTCCACCAGCTCGCCCCGCGCGAACGCCTCGGGGTCGCTGGGCTCCAGCCGCCAGCGGGTGACGAAGCACTGGGTGACGGCCCGCTGCTCGTCCAGTCCGTAGTCGGTCTGGCGGGTGCTGAAGAAGCCGACCCGCTCGTCGCAGAGGCGCGGTTCCATGGGGTCGTCGGGGAGCAGCAGCATGGAGTGGTGCATCTCCATGGACAGGGTGTTGCTGGCCGCGTTGGAGGGCGCCTCGGTGGCTTCGTAGGTGACCACGCGCCGCACCTCCACGTTGGTGGGGAACGCCGTTGCGCGAACGATGTACGTGCGGTCCCCGTCCAGCCGCCGCACCCCGAACTGCTCCCGGCGGAACTTGGGCAGCCCCAGCAGCGTCACGTCGCTGGTGAAGAGGTCCGTGACCTCCGCCACCACCGCCGTCGAGTCCTCCGACATGACCTCCACGTCGAACGCCCCGACGATCGGCTCGAAGTTGGAGTTGCGCACCGCCTGCGCCACCGCCGTCGAGTCGCCGGCGAAGTTCTCGTAGCCCACCAGCCGCAGGAGGACGCGGTCGCCGTTCCGCTCCCAGCGGACGGTGGAGGTGTTGGCCTTGGAGCCGCCGTAGCCCGCGCCGGCGGGCGTGCGCGCCACGCGGGTGAGCAGGAGCATTTCGCGGTCCAGCGTCTCCAGCGGGATCTCGTAGTAGAGCTTGTCGTCGATCATGTGGGCGTCGAAGAGGCCCTCGCTGGTGACGGCGTCCTCGGTGATCACGTCGCCGTACGACTTGGTCTTCTCCTGGTCTTCGTCCTGTTCCTGGTCTTCGTCCGCCCCCTCCTCTTCTTCTTCTTGGGGGACCGGAGGCGCGGCGAACGCGGGCGTGGGGGGAACGGCGACCGTCGCGGCGAACGCGGACGCCGGAGGAACGGCGACCGTCGCGGTCAGCGCGGCGACGAGGAGGAGCGGGAAGAGCGGGGCGAAGCGCTTCATGGAAGGCGTCCTGAGTGTGCGGGTCGGCTGGGTCGAAAGTCGGCTTGGAAGAGGGCCCGGACGTTCGGGTCCAGGCGGGCGGCGGCGGGTCGGGCGCTCACGGGAACGACGAAGCTCTGGCTTCCTCCCGCGCCGGCGCCTCCACCCGCAATCTCCAGGGTGGCGACATGATAAGGCAACGGCTCGCCCTCGGCGTAGAATCCGATCTCCAGAGGCATGGCGAAGTCGCCGGTCGTCTGCACCTGCGCGAGCTCCACGCGGACGGCGGCGGCGGACTCGTCGTACTCCCACGAGCCCTCGAAGCGGGGGTTGCCTCCTTGGCGGAGCCACTGGTCGAAGAACGCCCCGTGGTCGGTCCCCGACGCCTCCTCCATCGCCCGCATGAAGTCGTCGGTGGACGCGGTGCCGTTCATGTGGCGGGCGTAGTAGAGCCGGACGCCTCGCCAGAATGCTTCGTCGCCCATGCGCTCGCGGAGCATGTGGAGGACCCACGCCCCCTTCTGGTACGTCGCCACGCTGGTGACTCGGGCCATGTCGTCCAGGTCGTCGTGGACGATCCGGTAGTCAGGGTTCCGGTCGTACCATGCCCACACGCGCTCGGCGGCCTGTCGCAGCCCGTCGGTGAAGTCGTCGCGGCCGTAGGCGTGTTCGCGGAAGAGGAGGGTGAAGTAGGTGGCGAAGCCCTCGCTGAGCCAGACGTCGTCCCAATCCGACTCGGTGACGGCGTTGCCGAACCACTGGTGGGCGATCTCGTGGATCACGACGTTGCGCCAGCGGACGCTCCGCTCGCCGGTGACCGAGTTCTCGCCGTACATGAGCGCCGTGGCCGCCTCCATGCCCCCGCCGGTGGCCGGGGAGACCACGTTGGCCAGCTTCTCGTAGGCGAAGGGGCCGACGTTGTCTTCGTAGAAGGCCAGCGCCCGCTTGGTGGGGACGGCGAAGTCGTGGAAGCCTGGGTCCCGGTCCTGGGCGTAGACCCACGTCTGGACCGGCTTGCCTCGGAAATCGCCGTTGTGATGCACCGCGAAGCGGGCCACGCCGACCACGAAGAGCCACGGCGAGATCGGCGCCGAGTGCTTCCAGTGGGTGCGGCGCATTGGGCCGATCGGGGCGCCGGGCGGGGGCGTCGGGCCCGTCTCCGTCGCCGGGTCCGTCCCGGCCGCCAGGTCCGTCTCCTCCACCAGCAAGCCGTTGGACACGACTTGGTAGTGGGCGGGCGCCGTCACCACGAACTCGCAGGTCGCCTTCTCGGCGATGTGGTCGATCGTGGGGAGCCAGTTCCGGGCCTTGTTGGGCCAGTTGTCGCTGAAGAACGTCCGCTCGCCGTACTTGTTCGGGCCGATCTGGAGGCCGTCGGCGGGGACGCCCCGGTATGCGACGGCGAAGGCGGCGCGCTCCCCGGCGGCGCTGGGCCGAGGCAGGCGGATCGCCAGCACGTCGTTCTCGTGGACGTAGGCGGCGGGCGATCCGTCGGCGGCGACGTCGACGACCACCATGCCGCGCCCGGTGGTGTCGTCCATGCTGGTCAGGTCCAGCGGGAGCTCGGTCACGCCGTCGGCGGTGAAGCGCGCGACGACGGTGGCCAGCCCGGCGATCTCGTCGGTGTCGTCCCGCAGGGTCAGCTCGAAGCGGTACGACTCCACGTCGATGCCGACGCGGCGGGGGTAGGGATCGGGAAGCAGGCCACGGCGGTCGGGGCTGGAGAGTCCCCGGCGAAGGTCGGAGCGCGCGTGGACTCCGTCGGCCGGGGCTGCATTCGGCAGCGGCCCGAAGGCGGCGAGTCCGAGGACGGCGACCAAGCCGGCAACGCCGACTCCGAGCCCGGAGATCGTTGGACGGGCCGGACGGGGACCGCGGGCGGGACGGGAGAGTTCCCCGGGCATCGGTTCTCCTTGGCAGCGAGACGCAGGCCGACAAGATGGCCGCACGAGGAGCACCGGGGCAATCCACTTGACCGAAGTCGCGTGTTGCTACGACTGTATCCGCGCAAGGCGTCCCTCATCGACGATTCCCTGGGTCCCGCGTCAAGCCTGCTGACCCCTCGGGGGTCGGATCGCGTCTTCCTGTGGAGGAACACATGCCGTCACTGCTATCGGTCGCAACCGACCGCGGGGCCGCGATTGGCCGCCCCGGCTCGGCACCGAGCCGGACATGAACAGGATCACGCTGGAGAACTACCGCTGCTTCCGCGAGGAGCAGGATGTCGTGTTGGCTCCCCTGACGCTTCTCGTCGGCGACAACAGCACAGGCAAGACATCGTTCTTGGCCATGATCCGCGCGCTTTGGAATCACCCTGTCGTCGTCGGCGATACGTCGTTCAAGGGTCCCATCAACGATCTTGGCAGCTTCGACGACATTGCCCATTACCGCAGGGGACACGGCGGTCGGACTGATTGCTTTAGGGCGGGCTTCGAATTCGAAGCGGCTACGGAGCCGCCCAAGAAGCGTAGTGTTTCGGTGGTTTTTAGAGATGTGGGCACTGTGGCCTTTCCCGTCGAGACACGATTGTCCAGTGATGAAGGTCGCGTCTGGATAGAAGTTGCCCGGCAGCTCCCTGGTCGATCTTGGCAGCTCTCGGTTGGAACAGAACAAGGTGAACAGTCCTTTGACATTGGTCCAATGAACCCCAGCGAGTCCCCTATGCCTCTGGTTTCCTTGTCTTCTCTTCTGACACACGGCCCCCTTGCCGGCAACGGCAACGACCAGTTGGAATCTGGCGTTGCGAAAATGAGCGACAACGACTGGCGTTCCCTCCAAGAATTGGCCTACGCCGACTGTTTTCACGACTACCGGCCGGGGTCGCTTTATGCCAGTGCGCCAGTGCGTTCGCGACCATACCGCACCTACGACCCCTCCAACCTCGCTAGGGATCCTGAAGGTGATCACGTGCCCCACTTGCTGGCCAACATTTCTTTGCAGGCGAACAGTCGACAGTGGCAGGAGACAAGAAAGCAGCTGGAGACTTTCGGGAAGGACTCCGGCCTTTTTGACGAAATCAAAATCCGAAGGCTCGGCGCAAGGAGCAGCGACCCCTTTCAACTGCAAGTCAGGAAGTTCGGCACTTCTGCCAAAGGGCCGATGCGGAACATGATCGACGTCGGGTACGGCGTAAGCCAAGTCCTTCCCGTCCTCGTCGAGTTGTTTCGCGAAGACGGTGCAACCGCGTTCTTGCTTCAGCAACCCGAAGTTCATCTACATCCTAGTGCCCAGGCTGCCCTGGGAACGCTTTTTTGCAGAGCCGCGGCGGCCGGTCGCCAGCTCATTGTCGAGACGCACAGCGACCACTTGATGGATCGCGTCCGCATGGACGTTCGGGATGGCAAGACGGACCTGCGGCCTGAAGACGTGTCGCTCCTGTTCTTCGAGAGACGCAACTTGGGGGTGCGAATCCATTCGCTTCGAATCGACAGCGAGGGCAACATCCTCGACGCGCCGTCCAGCTATCGGCGGTTCTTCATGACCGAGATGTATAGGTCGGTGGGGTGGTAGCCGTGTGCGCTATCTTGGATGCCAATGCGGCATCTGCGGTGTTCGGTCGCGACAAGGGTGGCGCAGCCAAGAAGTTCTTGGAATGGATCAGCTTCGGACCCGGAAGCCTCGTTGTCGGCGGCGAGCTCCGTCAGGAGCTTGAGAAGATTGCCGCGTGTGGCGAATGGTTGCAGCAGAACCACAACGCCGGGCGGGCAAGGTTCGAGAACGACACTCTGGTTGACGAACGGGCCAGCGAACTCGAGCAGCACGAGGTCTGCCTGTCGGACGACCCGCATGTGATCGCGTTGGCGCAGATCAGTGGCGCCCGCTTGCTGTACACGAACGACTCGAACCTCCAGAAGGACTTTACGAATCGTCTGCTGATCAAGAACCCCCGTGGCAAGGTCTACACGACCAAGCGCAGTCAGGATTACAATTCGACTCACCGTCGGCTGTTGACCAGAAACGTGTGCCGAGGGCCGGCGTAAATGTTCCGGTCCAGACGAGCGTGTCGATCGACGGCCGTCCGATCTGCGCCCCGAAGCTGGCGTATGCGTTCCCACCGTAGTAGGAAGCCTCTGGCGGGCGTCTTCTGCCTGTTGGCGGCGGCGTGCTCCGGCGACGAGGCGGGGCCCGCGCTCCGCGTACCGGCGGGCGTGACCGTGCACGGCGGCGACGGGCAGACGGGCATGTCCGGAAGGGCGGTGAGCGAACCGGTGCTCGTGCGGGTGACCAGCGCGGACGGAGCCGGAGTGGCCGGCGTCTCCGTGGCGTTCCAGGTGACGGGGGGCGGCGGCTCGGTGGAGTTCTCCCGGGCCGCCACGACACCGGCCGGAGTGGCTTCGCCGGGGGAGTGGACGCTGGGCGAGCCGGGACCCCAGCAGCTGACGGCCTCTGTGGAAGCGGCGGGCTCCGTCGTACTGACGGCGGAAGCGACCGGGAGGCCGGCAGCCGTCGTCTTCGTCACGGGCAGCGGACAGACCGCTCAGGTGGGCACGGCGGTGGCCACGACCCCGGTGGCGCTGGTCACCGACGACGCGGACACGCCGATCGCGAGCGTACAGGTCGAGTTCAGGGCAGAGGACGGGGGACAGGTGGCAGGCGCGTCCCGCCTCACCGACGCCCAGGGCCGGGCGATGCCCGACAGCTGGACGATGGGCACGGCGACGGGAACCTACCGTTTGCTGGCGGTCGTGCCGAACAGCGACATCGAGAACGCGCCGGCTGTGGTGGACGCCCATGCGACGCCGGGACCGCCTTCGCGCTTTGCGGCTCTGGAGGGCGACGGTCAGGAAGCGGAAGCGGGCGCCCCGGCTCTGATCGCTCCCCGCGCCCAAGTCGCCGACCAGTACGGAAACGGCCTGGCCGGCATCGGCGTGCTCTTCGAAGTCGTTGCCGGCGACGGCGAAGTGACGGGCGGCGAGACGGTCACGGATTCGGCCGGTTCGGCGGCCCCGGAAGAGTGGATCATGGGACCCGTCGCCGGCGACAACTCCCTGTCCGCCACGGTTCGCGACGGCGCCCTGGCCGGCGCCTCGGTAACGTTCGCCGCAGCCGCCGCGCCCGCCGACTTCGACATCGTGGTGCACCATGTGGACGGGTCCCTCGTGTCGGACGCTCACAGGAGAGCCTTCGACAGGGCCGTGTCGATATGGGAATCGGCAATCGGAGGCGACCTCAGCCCGACCCGCTTGTCCCAGGAGGAGCTGAACAAGTGCGGCGGGAAGCACTTCGAGATCGGCGCCGAGGGCAGTCGCGCGGTGGACGACCTGCTGATCTACGCGAAGGTCTACGAGATCGACGGACCCGGAGGCATCCTCGGACTCGCAGGCCCGTGCTTCATCCGGGGCGAGACGGGTCTGCCCATCGCCGGCGTCATGGGCTTCGACTTGGCGGACGCCGACGCCCAGGGCGAGGCTGGAACGTTTCAGGGCACCGTCCTCCACGAGATGGCCCATGTCCTGGGCTTCGGCACCCTCTGGGAGTACCTGGACCTGCTGGCCAACCCGGCGTCCAGCAACAACGACGACCCCCACTTCGAGGGGGAAGCGGCGACGGCCGCCTTCGACTCGCTGGGCGGCGCGAGCTACGACCTGGGCGGCAAGGTTCCCGTGGAGAACCTGGGCGGCGAAGGCACGCGGAACGGCCACTGGCGCGAGTCCGTCTTCCGGGCCGAACTCATGACCGGCTGGGTCAACGGCCCGACCGACGCCTTGAGCGCGGTCACCGTGGCGTCGCTGGCGGACCTGGGGTTCGAGGAAGTCGACTACGCCGTCGCCGACAGCTACTCGCTGCCCGCGGCCGCGCCGCTGGGTCGCCGATCCCCTCTCGCCGTCCACCTGGGCGACGACATTCTGCGCCTCCCGATCGGCGTAGTGGACCAGGAAGGCCGCGTCGTGCGCTATCTGGTTCCCCGCCCGGCGCACCGGAGCCCGGCGAGCCGCCGGTGACTCCGCGAGGCGGGCTGGACGAGCGCGCTGGACTTCTGGACCGTCTCCCGCGCCGACAGCCTGGGGTTCGTGGCGCCAAGCTCAGGCGGCAGCCGATCCCGAGAACGGCGACGAGACGGGCAACGGCACTCCACTTGACCGGAGCCGCATGTCGGCGCCACCGTGTCCGCACAAGCCCCCCCCCCCCCCCCCCCCCCCCTCTCCGACCTGATCCCTTGGCCCCGCGTCGAGCCCGTGCCTGTGCCTCGGGGTCGCACCGCGTCCTCCCACGGAGGAACACTTGCCGTCACCGCCATCGGCCGTAGGCGACCCCGGTCTCGATCTGGACCACGCCTGCGTCGCGACGAGTCCGCCGGCGCCTGCCGCGCCCCCGGCTTCACCGGAGATTCCGGTGTCGAGCATTCCAGCCGTAAACGTGGCGTCGGTGCCCCAGCGGTCGCCCCTGCGCTACCCCGGCGGCAAGACGTGGTTGATTCCACACATACGAAGCTGGCTCCAATCTCGATCTGCCCCTCCGGTGCTGTTCGAGCCTTTCTGCGGCGGCGCCACCGTGTCGTTGACGGCCGCCGCCGAGGGGCTGGCGGATCGGTGCGTTCTGGTCGAAGTCGATCGGGACGTCTCGAATCCATGGCACTGATCGAGAATGTCGCCATGTTCGTCGATCCGCCGTACACGGCGGGAGGGAAACGCGCGGGGAAACGCCTCTACTACGCGCACCACGAGATCGACCACCAGCGGTTGTTTGCCGTGCTGGCCGACAGTGATGTCGATTTCCTGATGACGTACGACATGGCGCCGGAGATCATCGAACTCGTGAACCGACACGGCTTCGCAGCAGTTCGTGTTGCCATGAAGAATACTCATCATGCTCGATTGAGCGAGTTGGTTGTGACTCGACGCCCGGTCTTTGGTCCAGTTCGATCGGATACGGCACTGAGGTCTTCTGAGACGTTGAGCCGAGCGGAGTTCGAGGCTTCGCTGGGCGACAAGCTGCATTCGCTGAGTTAGCCTTGCGCGACCAGACCACCCTCGACCTGCGCCGTGACCAGCTCATCCGGGAGCCCTTCGAGCGCATCTTCCGAGAGGCCGCCACGCGGGAGGAGCAGGGCCGCTGGTTCGAGCACCTCTTCATGGCGGTTGCGCGGGAGCTGCCCGACTTCCAAGTGGCGGAGATCTGGACATGGCGAGAGTGGCCGGACCGCCTTCGGCTGACCGGCATGGACGGCCGCGACACGGGGATCGACCTCGTGGCGAAGCTGACCGACGGCAGCCTCGTGGCGGTCCAGTGCAAGTGCTACGCCAGCGATCACTACGTCTCGAAGCCGGACGTGGACAGCTTCGTCAGCGCCTCGGACGGCGACGCCTTCGACCTCCGCTGGATAGTCTCCACCTGCCGCTGGAACCGCAACGCCGAGAAGGCGATCCTGAACAAGAGGCCGGAAGTCCGCCGCATCGACTTTCTCGACTGGCTGGACCGCACGATCCTGGAGATCGGCAAGCCGGCCAAGGTGCGCCTGCCCAAGCCGCTCCAGCAGCGCGCCATCGAGGCCGTGGTGGACGGGATGGAGGAGCAGGGCAACGACCGGGGCAAGCTCGTCATGGCCTGCGGCACCGGAAAGACGTTCACCTCGCTTCGAATCGCCGAGCGGCTGGTCCCCGACGACGGCAGCATCCTCTTCGCGGCGCCGACGATCTCCCTCGTCTCGCAGGCAAGGCGGGAGTGGCTGACCCACACTGTCCGCCCGATCTCGGCTCTGGTCGTGTGCTCCGACCGCACGGCGGGCGGCAAGGGCGAACGACACGAAGCGGGCCCGGACGATCTGGTGTGCCCGGTGCTGACCGACCCGTCCGAAGTTTCGGCGCATCTGGCGGCCAAGGGCGGCGTCAAGGCGGTGTTCTGCACCTACCAGTCCCTGGACGTGGTCGTGCGGGCGCAGCGCGAGCACAGGGCGCCTGGCTTCGACTTGGCAGTGGCCGACGAGGCCCACCGGACCACCGGCATCGACGTGGCGGACCGCAAGGTCAACTTCCAGCACTTCCACCATCGCTTGAGGGCTGCTCGGCGCATCTACATGACCGCGACGGAGCGCATCTACAAGGAACGTTCCAAGAGCAGCGCCAGGAAGAAGGGCTTGGAGGTGGTGGACATGTCCGACTTGCGCGTCTACGGACCGTTGCTGCACAAGCTGAAGTTCAAGGATGCGGTGGAGGCGGGCGAGCTGTCGGACTACCGGGTGATCGTGCTGGGCGTTCACGAAAGCCACCTGACGCCGGGCATCCTCGCATCGCTCGCTCGCGCCGGCCAAAAAGCGCGGATCCGCAACGACGACCTGTTGCGCCTCTACGGCACCGCGCTGGCGATGAACGGATACGTGCGCGGCGGTCGCATCGAAGTGCCGAACCGTTTGCCGCGCACCTTGGCCTTCGCCTCGAGGATCGACCGCTCGCAGTGGTTCGCGGAGACGCTGTCGACGAACCGCACCTTGAAGGGACAGATCACGCGCAGGCTGGCGGGCGCCGCGCGCGCGATGGACGTGCAGGCCGTGCACCTGGACGCGAGGCACAGCGCAATCGAACGCAGCGAGAAGCTCCGCTGGCTGAACGACGCCAACCGCGCCAACGAGTCGCGGATGATCTGCAACGTTCGTCTCTTCACGGAAGGCGTGGACGTGCCGGCGCTGGACGCGGTTTCGTTCCTCGATCCGCGTACAAGTCAGATCGACATCGTGCAGTCGGTCGGTCGCGTGATGCGCAAGGCCGAAGGGAAGCGGTTCGGCTACATCGTCGTTCCCGTGGCGCTGGAAGAAGGGGAAGACGTGGCCGACAAGCTGGCCAGGCGCGACGACGACTACCGAGCGATCGGGCAAGTCCTGCGCGCGTTGCAGGCCCACGACGAGCGGCTGGCCGAAGCGACCGGCAGCTTCGTGACGGCCCATCAGACGCAGGAGAAGAACCGGCCGCCGCCGGAGCGCTGCGACGACTTCAGCCGCAGCCGCGAGCGGAACCTGGAGCTTGACCTGACGCCCGTGGACGCCGCCAGCATCTTCACCCACATCGGGGCCGCAGCCGGCTTGGGCAAGCCCGGCCAGATGACCGCCGAGACGATTGCGGACGCCGTGAAGACCGCGGCCGCCCACTTCTTGGCGGAGGAAGCGATCCTCGACTCGGCCCGAGAGGTCCTGGAGCTGCCGGCGGCGCCCGACAAGGAGATCGCAACCGTCGCCGCCTTGCTGCTCTGCAACGCCTGTCTGCTGCACAAGCGCCTCAAGGCGGACTCCGAGCGGTGGGACGAGCTGCCGGGACTCGACGCCGTGGCCCGCGCCCGGAACCCGGCGGAGCGCCTCCAAGCAGCTTGGGAGTCGATCCTCGAGAAGGACTACGAGCCCGTCTTCGGCCCCGCGCTGGCACTTCTTGTGGCCGACTCTCAAACAAGTGCCCCCCCCCCCCCGAACGTTTCCCAAACAGCCTTGCAAAGCGCCATCCGAGTGCTCGCGGAGCGCGCCGAGAGCCTTGCGGATTCGCTCAACGAGCTCGGCTACGACCACGCGGGGCCGCTGTACCACCGCATCCTGGGAAGCGCGGAGAGCGACGGGGCGTTCTACACGAACAACGTCTCCGCGCTCATGCTCGCCGGCTTGGCGCTTTCGCCCGACCTGGTCGACTGGTCGGACTACGAGGCGGCCACCGGCCTCCGCATCCTCGATCCCGCGTGCGGCACGGGCACCCTGCTCATGGCCGCGCTCAAGACGATCAAGGACCGCGGGCTTGCGCACGGCGCCTTTGACGACGACAACCTGGCCCAGGCGCACAAGGACCTCGTAGAGCACTCCCTCCACGGCGTGGACATCAACTACCACGCCACCCAGTTGGCCGCGTCGAACCTTACGCTCGGCGCGCCAAGCGTGAACTACGAGGCGATGTCGCTGCACACGCTTCAGCACGGCCCGCAGCCCGACGGTACCGTGCGCCTGGGCAGTCTGGAACTCTTGCGCGACGCGGCGGCGGGCAGAGCGCCCGACCTGTTCGGGGTCGCCAAGACCGCCCGGGTCGTAGATCGGGGGCGGCCCGAGAGGCACGGCGGCGCACTGGACCTTCGCGACCAGAACGCCGTGTTGATGAACCCGCCCTACACGGCCAACGACAAGCGCGGCCACAAGTACGACAGGGACGACGTGAAGCGGATGCAGCGCGAGGAGCAGAAGCTGCGCGCGGCGGTGGAGCGGGCCGATCCGGGAGCCGGCGAAGTGATCGACTTCAACAGCGTCAGTACCTTCTTCACGCCGATGGCGGACGTCCTGCTGAAGAAGGACGCGGCCGTCCTGGGCAAGGTGCTGCCGACCACCGCCTGCACCAGCACGTCGGGGCTGGCCGAGCGCAAGTTTCTTGCCAGCCGCTTCCATGTAGACGTGATCGTGACGACGCACGACCCGAAGCGCCCCAACTTGTCGGAGAACACGAGCATTCACGAGTCGCTCCTGGTGTGCAGGCGCAAGACGAAGAGGAACGCCCACGCCCCGACGTTGTTCGTGTCACTCGCCCGCAAGGCCGACCTGCCCTCCGAGATCGAGGAGATCCGAGACTGGCTGGCCGCCGTCCACGAGCGCCGTCCGCACAAGTGGCACGCGCTCTTCGAGTGGCCGGAGGAGCGCATCGCCCGGGGCGACTGGTCGCCCGCCCAGTGGTTCGACGGCGAGCTGGCTTTCGTCGCCGCCGAGATCGAGTCGCTGGCGTCGTTGCGGCCGCTGGGCGAGATGGCGCTGGTGGAGCCGGCGGGGCAGGCCATAAGAGGAGCGATGATCAACCCGCTGAAGCACGAGCCGAAGCCGGTGTACTCGGTCATGTGGCGTCACCGGACCGGGCGGCAGACCACGATGAGGACCACGGTCGACTGCGTCACGGAACCGAAGCCGACCAAGGGAGACTATGCGCGCAATGCGTTGTGGCCGAAGGCGAGCCGGTTGCTTGTTGCCCTCAAGATCAACCCCCAGGCGGTCCGCACCGCTTCCGCCATGCTGGATCAGCCGGTGCTGGGCAACGCCTGGGTGCCCGTGACGCCCCACGCGAACTACTTGCGCTTCGATACGCCCGAGCGCTCGTTGCGCGTGCAGAAAGCTTGGTGCGCGTTTCTCAACTCGACGCCCGGCGCGGTACTCTTCCTCAACCGCCGCTCGAAGAAGCTCACCTACCCGGCCTACTCCCTGGACCAGCTGCGGGCGCTGCCCTGCCCCGACCCGCGCATCACGGACGCGAACGCGCTCGCCGACACCTTCGACCGGCTACAAGACCGGGAGCTTCAACCGTGGCCGGAGATGGACCAATGTCCGGTGCGGGCCGAGTTGGACGCGGTGGTCGGCCGGGTCGTGGGGCTCGGGCCGGACCAGATCGCCGAGTGGCGGCGCAAGCTGGTACTGGAGCCGACGATCTCCAACCGGGCGCGCACGGTGGAGCCGTAGTAGTCCGAAGTCCCGCCGCCCAGGACATGCCAAGTCCGTGGCGGAATGCGACACGGGGGACGCCGTGCTGGCCGAGCCGGCCAACGGCGTTTCCGTCGCTCGCTAGTGGTATGTCGCCAAAACGGCCTGACATTTGGCGACTTTCTGGAAGATGTCGTCTGCGGAGGTCGTCCACTGGTAGGGGCGGGGATTGCGGTTGTGGACTTCGATGAGCTCCATGATCGCGTCCTTCAGCGCCTTCACGCTGGTGAACATGCCGCGCCTCAGGCGCTTCTGCGACAGCTGGGCGAACCACGCCTCCACCAAGTTCAGCCACGAACCGCTCGTGGGAACGAAGTGCAGGTGGAAGCGGGGGTGCTTGGCGAGCCACGCCTTCACGGCCGCCGTCTTGTGGGTGCCGTAGTTGTCCAGCACCAGGTGCAGCGCCACGCCCTTCGGATACTCGCCGTCCAGGCGGCGGAGGAACCTCAGGAACTCCTGCTGGCGGTGGCGCGGAGTGCACATGCCGACCACCCGACCGCGCGCCGGGTCCAGCGCCGCGAACAAGGTCGTCGTGCCGTGGCGCTTGTAGTCGTGGGTCATCGTGCCGCAGCGACCGCGCTTCAGCGGAAGGCCGGGCTGAGTGCGGTCCAGCGCCTGGATCTGGCTCTTCTCGTCCACGCACAGCACCACGCCGTCCTTCGGCGGGTTGCGGTACAGCCCCACCACGTCCTCGGTCTTCTCCACGAACTTCGGGTCCTTCGACAGCTTGAACGTCTTCGTCCGGTGCGGCTTCAGCCCGTACGACTTCCACACCCGCTGCACCGTGCTCCGGCTCACGCCGTGGCGTTTCGCCATCATGCGCAAGCTCCAGTGCGTCGCCCCCTCCGGCTTGTTCTCCAGCGTGTCCTTGACGATCGCCCGGACCGTCTCGTCCGTGATGCTGCGCTTGCGACCCCGACCAGGCCTGATCTTCCACACCGTATCGGGACCCTCCGCCTCGAACCGTCTCCGCCACGTCAGAACCGTGGGCTTCGACACCCCCGCCTCCTTCGCGATGCGCTGGTTCGCCACGCCCTCCGCCGCCAGCAGGACGATCCGGACGCGCTTCGCCACGTCCTGCGGCGTGCTGCCCGCCCGAAGCCAGCGCTCCAGCATCGCCCGGTCCTCCTGCGACAACTCCAACGCCTTCGCAGGCTTCCTCGCCATCACTTCCCTCCGTGCCATGAGATCCTTGCCGAAACCAACTCGCGACCGCAGTATAGCCCCGCCTCGCTCAACAGCCAACTCCAATCGGCGACATACCACTAGCCGCTCAGTTCTCCTGCCAACCCGGGCAAGTCGGCCACCGGCAGCAGGTTCTCGAGCCACGGCGGCAGGACATGCGTCATGAAGGCCCCGCCAGGATGTCGGGGACTGGCCGGTCGATGATCATGACCGGAACGGTAATTCCTTGAAAATCGCCAAATCACTGTGGCTTTTTCAAGGATTGCGGGTGCCGCGCCGGTACCCGCTTCGTTCTACCCGTCAAGGGGCAGCGCGACCTGCCAAAATGGCAGGACCTGCGCGAAAAACCTGCCAAAATGGCAGACCCTCCCGATAAACCTGCCAAAATGGCAGGTCGGGATGGTCCGAGACGACCGTCGCGCCCGCAGGCGCCGGGTCAGCTGCCCTGGACGATCCGGCGCACCTGCACGAACTGCTCCCCCAGTTCGGTTTGGCCCAGCACCGCCACGGCATCTTCCGAGCCTCCGAGCAGCTCCAGGTCGGGTCCCACTTCGGCGGTCGCACGGACGACTCCTTCGATCGGGTCCACGATCACCCAGCGCGGCTCGCTTTCGGCGGGCGGGGCGAAGGGCCGAAGCCAGACGTCCCGGCCCACCTCGACCATGTCCCCGACCGACGGCGCCCACCGAGGCAGCTCGTCGTCCCACAGATTGTCGAACATCTCGCGAATCGTGGCCGCTGCCGGCCCGCGGCTCCTCGACAACCACCTGTCCCGCACTTCCCGCCCCGCGTCCCGGCGGTGCGGCCGTCGCTCGATGGGCAACGGCACCTTCCCCGCGACAACCGACTCGGCCTCTCCCCACACTTCGACCACCACGTCGTCCAAGGGCACGAACAGCCACCGACGCCCCACCGAGGCGAGGTGCGACCGGCCCAAGAACTCCGTCTGGAACGTCGTGGTCCTGTACCCCTCGTCGCGATTGAACTCGACGACGAAGTAGTCGTAGTTCATCAGGCGCCGGCCAGCCGTCCTCGACGTCTCCGTGGCGGCGTCGAACACGAAGATGTCGGACCAGACTTCGCGCAAGCCCCCGGCATCCGGGTTGGGCTCGTTGGACATGTGCGCAAACGACGTGAGGAGCCACACATGGGCCGACAACACCGTCATCAGCTCCGTGGGGAACCCGTTCAGCGTCGGCAACGAGCGAACTTCCGGCTTGTCGACGCCCGGAATCCAAGTCGTCACGCGGCTCAACGGGGAGTCGTAGGCGACTACGGTGTCGCCCACCCCGAAGACTCGCGAGATCATCTCGAACTCTCCTGGACCCGAACCAGGCCGGCCCAAGGACTCGACCACTTCGCCCGCGGGAGACACGCGCAGCACGCTCGAGCTGCCGTTGTCGCCGACGAGGAGACTTCCGTCGGGCAAGACGTCGGCGTCGTGAACGTCGTGGAGCAGCACGCCGTCGCCCCGGCCGACCTCGATCAGCGGCGGATCGTCCAACCGCCACCGCTCCGGCTGAGCGGCCGCGAGAGACGGAACCGAAAGCACGGCCGCCAGCGCGAGACCTGCCGCAGTCGGACTCGCAGGCTTGGTTCTAGCGAACATGGCGTCCTCTGGGGGCGTTGGGAGACTGCACACATGTGCATTCTGGATCGGGGAGGCAGCACTTGCAACAGGACACGGTTGTCACGCTTTGCGAACGGCTTCGTACACCACAATCCCCTCGAAGGCTGCCAGGCGCGTCACCTCGAAGCGGTCGACGACGGCTTCCAGCCCCTCCAGCGATCGGCCTTCCTTCTCGCCGGCGGCGACGATCCACACTCGGGCGCTTCCCTGGTCCCCCAACGCCCGAGCGACTTCCAGCCGACGGTCGGGGCGGCGCTGCGGTTCCCGATCCGCGTTCCAAACCAGCGCTCGCCCGCGCGGGCGGTCGCCGCGGTAGTACCGTTCCCAGGACTCGTGCAGGTAGAACTCCGCCCTGGGGCTGTAGAGGAGGACCGCGTCGTCCGGCGCCAGCCTGGCCTCCACGAAGGAAGCCGCCTCCTTCCACTGTATCCGCTGCGGCGTCCGGTGGTAGTCGACGGCACCTGGAACCGCCAGTGCCAGAAGGAGTCCGCAGAGCGCGTGGGCGGCCGGCCGAGTGGGCGTTCCCCGATAGAAGACCGAGACGCCCAGGAGCACGAGGGCCGGCATGGACGCGATGAAGTACCGGAGCGCGTAGATGTTCGCGTACGCGGCGGTGACCAGCATGGGCAGCAGCAGCCCGACGGCGGCGTACACGGCGGTTCCGACAGTGCGCAGCCGCGAGTCGGGGTCGGGACCCCGGACGCTCCGGCGGAAGAGGACCGCAAGCGCCAAGCCGGCCGTGGCCGCGGCCGCGGTCGACCACAACGTCGTCGGACCGAAGGCCAGTCGGGGCACGAGCCCGAGAAGCTCCGCAAGCCCCGGGGCGGGCCACAGCTCGAAGTCGGGGCTGTGCAGGAAGTGCTTCATCCGCCAGCTCTCCACGGCGAAGGCGACCGCCAGCGGGAGCGCGCAGAGCAGCACGCCGGCCCACGTCTTCGCAAACGCCTTGCGACGCCCGCCGCCCAGGAACGCCACGACCACCACATGGGCCGCCAGCGCAAACGCGGCGTAGGGGTGCGTCGCGCACATGGCAAGCGTCGCGACGCCGTAGGCCGCAAACTCGCGTCGCCTTGGCAAGGGCTTCGACGCGGCGGGGTCGGCGACGGCGGGTTCGGCCGTGCCGCCGCGGTCCAGAAGCCGAAGGAGGAGGTGCAGGGAGACCAGGGACAGGAAGCAGTAGAGGGCGTAGGGCCGGGCTTCCTGGGCGTAGCGGAGCGCAACGGGCGAGAGCATGAACAGCTGGCAGGCGAAGACGCCCGCCCACGGTCCGGCGGCCTGCCGCGCCATCTTGTGGAGAAGCGGAACGCACGAGGCCATGAAGAGGGCCGACGGCAGACGGAGCAGGGCGTCGCTCGTGCCCGCCACGGCGCTCCAGAGCCACAGCAGCACGAAGTACAGGGGCGGCTGGTTGTGGACGTGGACCGAAGCCCTGACGGCCTCGATCAACCCGCCCTCCATGGTGATCAAGGTGGACATCTCGTCCATCCAGAGGCTGTCGCGACCGATTCCCAGGGCGAAGAGGCCGAACGCCTGGAGCGTAAGGCCGGCGACGACCCACGGGGAGCTGCCAAGGCGGCGGAGAGAATCGCCGACGGGTCGGCGGCTCCGGGAGCGGCGGGGAGCGTCTGCGGGCACGGGAAGGTCTCGTCCTTCAGCCGCGTTCGTCCGAGAGCGGGCGGGCGTCGTCGGGGACCGACCCGGCAGGCACGACCTCGACCTCCGCGCGCACCTTGACGGCCTCTCGGATGCGTCGCGCCAGCGCCGTCGGGTCGGGCTGGCAGCCCGCGGCCGGGGTCACCCGCACCGCAAGCGCGTCGCGGCCGCTGCCGTCGTCGGTCACCGTCGCGGCGAAGCGGGCCACCGACGGCTCGGCGTCCAGCGCCGCCGCCAGCTCCCGGGGGTGCACGAACATGCCGCGCACCTTCACCCCCTCGCCCACCCGCCCGAGGAACCCCGCCAGGCGGGGACTCGCCCGCCCGCACCGGCACGGGGCGCGGTTCCACGCCGACAGGTCGCCCGTCCCGAAGCGCACGAGGGGATAGACCTCGTTCGGGCTGGTGACCACCACTTCGCCCGGCGCGCCGTCGTCCCCCACGGGCCGTCCGTCCCGGGGCGAGAGCAGCTCGACCACGACCTGGGCCGCCACATGCCAGCCATCCTTGGCCTCGCACTCGTAGCCGATCGTGCCGGCGTCGGCGGTGCCGTAGGACTGGTAGACGTCGACGCCGAAGCCGCTCCGGAGGCGGTCGCGGAGGTCGCGCGGCAAGGGGGCGCCGGTGACCAGCGCCCGCCGAATCGCCAGCGGCGGACCCGCTTCCGCCGCCCGCGTCAGGATCGTCAGGAGGAAGTGGGGCGTGCCCACGTACCCCGTGACGCCCGCGGCCCGGGCCGCCTCGATCTGGGCCGCCGCGTCGCCCACGCCGCCGGGGACGACCACGCACCCCACCGCCCGCAGCCCGCCGTCCAGCATGAGTCCGCCGGGGGTCAGGTGGTAGGAGAAGGCGTTGAGGACCACGTCGCCGCGCCGGAACCCGGCCGCCCGGGCCGCCGGCGCGACCCGCCAGAAGTCGGGGACGTCGCCTTCCGGGTCCATGATCGGCCCCGGCGAGCGGAAGACCCGCTTGAGCGCCCCCGGCGGCACCGCCAGCATCCCGCCGAAGGGCGGGTCGGCGGCATGCAGCGCGGGCAAGTCGTCCTTCGCCAGCACGGGAAGCGACCCCAGCCCGGCAACTCCCTCGACCTCTTCCGGCGACACGCCCGCGCGCTCCAGCCGTCCCCGTATCTCGCGGCTTCGCTGCGCCCCGAAGGCGACGGCTCGGGCGGCCAGCCGATCCTGCTCGGCCTCCCACTCGGTCACGACAGCCAGCGCTTGCGCCGCCGGTAGTGCTTCACGTCGCGGTAGGAGCGCCGCCCCGAGTCGCCCATGCCCAGGTAGAACTCCTTCACGTCCTCGTTCTCCCGGAGCTCGTCGGCGGACCCCTCCAGGACCACGCGACCGCCCTCCATCACGTAGCCGCGGCTGGCCACGGAGAGCGCCAGGCGGGCGTTCTGCTCCACCAGCAGGATCGTCGTGCCCTCCTCGCGGTTGATCCGCTCCACGATCTCGAAGATGCTCTCGACCAGGAGCGGCGCCAGCCCCAGAGAGGGCTCGTCCAGCAGCATCATGCGCGGTCGGGCCATCAGGGCGCGGCCCACGGCCAGCATCTGCTGCTCGCCGCCCGAGAGGTGGCCCGCTGTCTGGCGTCGGCGCTCCGCCAGTCGGGGGAAGTAGCCGAACACCCGGTCCACGTCGGCCTCCGCTCCGGCCCGATCGCGGCGGGTGTGCGCGCCCGCGGCCAAGTTCTCCAGGACCGTGAGGTGCTCGAAGACCCTTCGCCCCTCCAGCACCTGAAAGAGGCCCTTCTCCACGATCCGGTGGGCGGCCTTCCCCTGTATCTCCTCGCCCGCGAAGACGATGGTTCCGTCGGACACCCGGCCGTCCTCGACGTGGAGGAGCCCGGAGATCGCCTTGAGCGTGGTGGTCTTCCCCGCCCCGTTGGAGCCCAGGAGGGCGGCCACCTGTCCTTCGGCCACCTCCAGCGAGAGACCCCGCAGCGCCAGGATCACCTCGTCGTAGCGGACCTCCACGTTGTTGAGGCTGAGAAGCGGGGCGGACGCCGGGCTCCTCGCGACGGTGGCGGCGCTCGCGGCGTGATCGCACCGTCGGCGATCTTCGACGTCTCGACTCGCCGGCCCCTTCGCGACGGCGGCGCTCGTGGAGACTCGGCGGTTGGCGGCTGGGCGGGTGGCGGCTCGTCCGCCGGCGTCAGCCACGCCCCCGCCCCTCACGGCATCGGCGGCGCCTGCAGGAACTCGGTGGCGGGGGTCCACCGACCGCCTTCGACCCGGAAGAGGCGAAGTCCCTTGGCGCCCCGGTGGTCGTCGGGGGTGAAGGTCAGGGGAACCGTGACGCCGCCCATGTCGAAGTCGGCGAAGCTCTCCAGCTCGGCCTTGACGGCGGCGCCCGTCGGCTCCTGGCCGGACGCGACCACTCGGCGCATCGCCTCGCCGAAGACGGCGATCGTCCACCACCCCTGCACGTAGGCGTTGGTCTTGCCCTCCGGCGACTCTCCCCTCGCCTCCAGGTGCTCCAGGATCACCCGGGTTCCGGGCACGTCCACGGTGAGCGGCGCGTAGGGCACCGTCCCCAGCATCTCTTCGGCCGCGTCGCCCGCCAGTCGCACGAGGAGGGCGTTGGCGCACCAGTTGAGGCACACGAAGGTCTGGTCCATGCCCAGGCTCTGGGCGTCCCGAAGGGCTTGGGCCGCAGGTCCCGACGTGTTCTGGATCACGACGTAGCGGGCGCCGCGCCGGCGGATGCGGGAGAGCTCCGCCGTGTAGTCCACCGCGCCCCGAGGCATCTCGTGCAGCCCAAGGTCGATCCCCCTGGACTCGGCGTAGCGGGCGCCGCCTTGCCGCGCCGGCGAAAGGCCGAAGGGGCTGGCGTTGTGCAAGAGGGCGACGACGGGCGATCCGCCTTCGCCGGCGGCTTGGTGGTCGCGCGCGATCCAGTCCAGGGCGATCCGGAACTGGTCGCTGTAGCTGGTGGCCACGAGGAAGTTGTACGGAGCCTCGTTCGGGTCGCCCAGGCGGTGGGACAGGGAGGCCGAGCTGAAGGGGATGCGATCGTCGGCCACCCTCGCGTGGAGCGCCTCCGTGTCGCCCGTGCCCCAGCCCATGAACGCGACGACGCCCCGGCCCGCCATGCGGCTGTACGCCTGCTCCGCCCTGGCCACGTCGTAGGCGTAGTCCTCCCAGTCCAGGTCGATCCGGCGACCCTCGATCCCGCCCCGGCCGTTGGTCCACTCGACCCAGGCCATCATGCCGTTGGCGTAGTCCGTGCCCACGTCGGCGGTCGGGCCGGTGAGGTCGAAGACGGCGCCGATCCAGATCGCTCCGCTGCCGTCGTCGGCCCCGCCGCAGCCGGCGGTCGCCAACGCTCCGGCCAAGCACAGCGTCGCTGCCGACCGCGAACGGATGGCGCGGCCCGATGCGAGCGCGCGCAAGCCCCGAGGGAGCCTGCGGACTCCGGTCGTCTTCTTCATTTGCTTGCTCCCCGGTGGGTCACGACGCGCGGGTGGAAGTCAGGACGCGCGGGTCTCGCCGCGACGGTACGCGAACGGCCACACGTGAAAGTAGTCTTTCACGTTCCCCCACAGCTTGGACAGCCCCTTCGGCTCGAAGACGAGGAAGAGGACGATCACCACGCCGAAGACGGCTTGCTGCACGTAGGGAAGCTGGGCCGCGAGCTGGGGCGCCGCGTCGCGGAGGGCGCGCCCCGCGCCGGCGATCGTCGCCGGCAGGAGGGTGAGGAGGGCCGCCCCGAAGAAGGAGCCGCGGATCGTGCCCAGACCGCCCACGATGATCATCGCCAGGTAGACGACGCTCGTCTCCAGCGTGAAGCGCTCCCACGCCACGATGTTGCGGTAGTAGGCCGTCAGGGCGCCCGCCAGCCCGACGAAGAACGACGACGTGGCGAACGCCAGCAGCTTGTGCTTGAAGGCGTCCACGCCGATCACGCCGGCGGCCACGTCCTGGTCCCGGATCGCCACGAACGCCCGCCCGGTCCGGCTGCGGAAGAGGTTCGCGGCGAAGAGGGCCGTGCCCGCGGCCGCCGCGACCCCCAGCCAGTAGAACTCGAAGCCTCCGTTCAGCCGCGCGCCGAAGAGACGAGGCGCCGGCGCCACCACGGCTTCGGTGCCGCCGGTGACCGCGGTCCAGTGGGTGACCGTCCACTCGGCGATCTCCTGGGCCGCCAGCGTGGCGACGGCCAAGTACAGTCCCTTCAGCCGGAGCGACGGCAGGCCGAAGAAGACGCCCACCGCCGCCGCCAGCAGGCACGCCAGCACGATGCCGACCCCCCATGGCACTCCCCACTTCAGCGTCGTCAGCGCCGCGCCGTAGGCGCCGACGGCCATGAACGCGCCCTGGCCCAGGGAGATCTGGCCCGTGTAGCCCACCAGGATGTTCAGCCCGATGGCGCCGACCGTGGCGATGGCGACCTGGTTGGCCAAGTCCAGCCAATAGCCGGATGCGACGAAGGGGAACGCGACCACCGCCGCCGCGAAGAGCCCGAGTCGGATCCGCTGCGCCGGGCGGGGCCGCAGTCCCATCGCCGATTCGTAGCCGACGTGGCGGACGCCGCACTCCAGGCTCATCGGCCTCGGCTCCTCCTCATACGCGCTCGACGATCTCCTTCCCGAAGAGCCCGTAGGGACGCACCATCAGCACGGCCACCAGCGCCACGTAGGGAACCACCAGGCTCAGGCCGTGGCCCACGTAGCCGCCTGCGTACACCTCCAGCAGGCCGATCGCCACACCGCCGATCACGGCCCCGCCGATCGAGTCGAGCCCGCCCAGGATCACCACCGGAAAGACCCGCAGCCCGATCGCCGAGACGTTGGGGCTGACCCCCACCACGTTCGCCAGCATGACGCCGCCGACCGCCGCCGAGGCCGCCGCCAGTCCCCACGCCACGCCGAAGGTTCGGGGAATGCTGATCCCCATGCTCATGGCCGCCTGCTGGTCGTCGGCCACCGCCCGCATGGCGATCCCGTCGCGTGCGTGGCGGAAGAAGAGCCCCAGCGCCGCCAGGACCGCCAGCGCGATGGGGATCGAGAGGAGCCGCTCCGCCGACACCACGGCGGGTCCCAGCGTCACGGCGCCGCCGGGCAGGAAGGAGTCGAAGGAACGGGGGCTCGGACCCCACGTCGCGTTCACCAAGGCCCGCAGGACGCTGGAGAGCCCGATCGTGGCCATCACCATGGAGATGACGGGCTCGCCCACCAGGGGCCGCAGCACCAGTCGCTCCACCGCCAAGCCCGCGGCCACCGCCAGCAGCACCGTGGCCAGCACGCCCGCGCTCCACGGGAGGCCGACCTGGGCCAGCGCGAAGAAGGTCAGGTACGTGCCCAGCAGGAGGAGGTCGCCCTGGGCGAAGTTGATGACGTCGCTGGCCTTGTAGACGACGACGAAGCCGGCGGCCGCCAGGGCGTAGATCATGCCGGCGCTCAGGCCGGACACGGTCAGCTGGAGGAAGACGTCCACCGGTCAGGGCGCGGCGGCGGACGGGGCCGCAACCGTCTCGATGCGCAGGTCGTGCTCGACCACCGCCGTGCGCCCGTCCTGGTAGGCGATCTCGGCCTCGACCCGCACCGAGTCGCCGTCGCCGTGCAGCGCGTCCACGAGGTCCCGGAAGCGGTCGGCCACGTGGCGGCGGCGGACCTTGCGGGTGCGGGTGAGCTCGGCGTCGTCGGCGTGGAGCTCCTTGTGCAGCAAGAGGAAGCGGCGGATGCGGGCGGCCGCCGGCAGCTCCCGGTTGACCTCTGCCACGTGACGGCGCACCAGGTCGTACACCTCCGGCTTGCGCGCCAGGTCGGTGAAGGTGGTGTAGGCGATTCGCCGCCGCTCGGCCCACTGGCCCGCGTGCTCCATGTCGATCGCGATCATCGCGGTCGCGAAGGCCAAGTCGTCGCCTGCGTCGTGGCTTCGGTCGTCGCCTTGTTCGTCGGCCTGGTCGTGGCCCCGGTCGTCGCTTCGGTCTTCGCTCCGGTTGTCGGCCCGACCGCCAGCCCGATCTTCGCCCCGGTCCCCGCCGAAGACGACCGCCTCTCGCACGTAGGGGCTGAACTTCAGCTTGTTCTCGACGAACTGGGGCGAGAAGAGCTCGCCGTTGGGCAGGCGCGTCACGTCGGCCAGGCGGTCGATCACCACCAGGTGGCCGTCGTCGAAGCGGCCGGCGTCGCCGGAGCGGAGCCAGCCGTCGTCCAGCGCTTCCCGGGTGGCCTCCGGGTCGCGAAAGTAGCCTTGGAAGACAGCCGGGCTGCGACAGAGGATCTCGCCTTCCTCCGAGATGCGGACCTCGGTGTCGGGGAGGGGCGTGCCGACGGTCTGGAAGCGTACGTCGCCGTCCCGGTGCACGACCGAGATCCCCGACACCTCGGTTTGGCCGTAGAGCTGCTTCAGGTTGACGCCCACGGCGTGAAAGAATCGGAAGACGTCCGGCCCCAGCGCCGCGCCGCCGGTGTACGCCCTGCGCACCCGGTCCAGGCCCAGCTGGTCGCGGATCGGCCGGAGGACCAGCCAGTCGGCCAAGCGGCGTCGCGTTCGCGCCCGTCGGCTCTCGGTCCGGCCCGCGAAGCGCGCGTCGGCCGACGCGCGGCCCGCCTTCATCGCCCAGCGGTAGGCGCGGCGCTTGAGGGGCGTGGAGTCCTGGGCCATCACCTGCACGTCCGACACCATCGTCTCCCAGATGCGGGGCGGCGACATGACCGCCTGGGGTCCGATCTCGCGCAGGTCCTTGCGCACGGTCTCCGCCTCCTCGGGGAAGTTGACCACGAACCCGACCGTGAGCGCCGCCGACACCGACACCATCTGCTCGCCGATCCACGCCAGGGGCAGGAACGACACGAAGTCGTCGTCGGGCGTCATCGGGTCGGCCCTTTGCAGCTGGTCCGCCATCGCCAGGAGGTTGGCGTGGGAGAGCATCGCCAGCTTGGGCCGGCTGGTGGTGCCGGAGGTCGTGCACAGGAGGGCGACGTCGTCGGGCTCGACCGTCGCCGCCTTGCGGGCGAATGCGTCCGGCGCGTGGGCGTGGGCTTCGGCGCCCAGGGCTTCCACGGCCTCGAAGCGGGCCAGGCCGGGCGCTTCGTAGCCGTGCATCCCCCGGTCGTCGTAGTGGACGACGTGTTCCAGCTCGGGCAGCCCGTCCCGCACTTCCAGCACCTTGTCCACCTGCTCCTGGTCCTCGGCGACCACGACCCGGGGCGACGCCGCCTCAAGCAGCCCGGCCAGCTCCGCCGCCACGGCGTCCTGGTACAGCCCCAGGGGGAGGGCGCCCAGGCTCTGGGCCGCCAGCTGGGAGATCGTCCACTCGGGCCGGTTGTCGCCCACGATTGCGATGCGGTCGCCCTTGCGGACGCCCAGCGCGTCCAGTCCCAGGGAGAAGCGCCGGACCCGGGCCAGGTAGCCCGCCCAGGTGATCTCTTGCCAGATGCCGAACTCCTTCTCGCGCAGGGCGACGCGGCGGGGGGTCCGTTGGGCGTGGCGGGCCAGGAGGCCCGGGAGGGTGTCGGCGGAGGCGGTCGACCGGTCGCCGCTCACGCCGCCGTCCCTTCCTGCCGTCCCAGGTAGGCCGCCACCACCGCCGGGTCGTTCCGCACCTGCTCCGGGCGGCCCTCGGCGATCTTCTTGCCGAAGTCCATGACCGCCACCCGGTCCGCGATGTCCATGATCACGTCGACGGCGTGGTCCACCACCACCACGGTGACGCCCCACTCCTGGTTCACGTCGAGCACGAAGCGGGCCATCGACTCCTTCTCCTCGGCGTTCATCCCGGCCATCGGCTCGTCGAGGAGCAGCAGCGTCGGTTCCATGGCGAGGGCGCGCCCCAGCTCCACCAGCTTCTGGTTCCCGTAGGCCAGGGCGCCGACCTCCGATTCGCGGAGCGGCTCCAGCCGGAGGAAGTCCACGACGCGCTCCACGTGCTTGCGGTGCTCGATCTCGACCCGTCGCTGCCGGCCCCAGTAGAGGCCGCCGGAGAGCACGCCGCCGCTCATGTGCACGTGGCGGCCCAGCATCAGGTTCTCCAGCACGGTCATGTGCTTGAAGAGCTCGATGTTCTGGAAGGTGCGGGCGATTCCCAGGGCTGCGATCCGATGGGGCCGCAGGGTGTGCAGGCAGTGGCGGGCGCCGCGCCGGTCCATGGCCGAGATCGACCCTGCGGCGGGCCGGCAGAGCCCCGAGACGCAGTTGAGCACGCTGGTCTTCCCCGCGCCGTTCGGGCCGATCAGGGCGAAGAGCTCGCCGCGCCGCACCTCCAGGCTGATCCCGGCCAGCGCGGTCACGCCGCCGAAGCGCAGGACGAGCTCCCGAAGCTGGAGCGCGGGGGAAGGGCGTGCGCGTGCGCTGCTCATGGCTCCGAAGGTAGCGACGCGTCCACGGCGCCGGCCCCTGCGTCGGCGTGGGCGGGGTCGCGGCCTTCGGCAGCCCGGCAGGAGGCCCGTTCATGGTGGCGTAGCCGATCAGAGGAGATGCAGGTAGGATGCTCGACGACCGACTGGCGTGGCGTGCCGAACCCTGGCTTGCATTCGTTCAAGGTGATTGCCCACCGCCCGAAGCAGGAACCGTCATGACGAGATTCGAGACCCGCGCGCAGGGGAAGTCCAGGCCGGGCACCGGACCCTCGACCGACATCCAGGCCGAGACCCGCGCGCAGGGAAAGTCCAGCGGCGCTGCGGCACATTCGGCCCTTGTCTAGCTTGGCACGCGCGACCTTGCGCAACGTTGCACTGGCCGGGTTGTGGTGCGTCGCAGCGTGCTCCGACGACGCGCAGGAACCGGTCCAGTGGCACGACGTCTTCCATGTGGTCAATTCCGTCACTCTCGCCAGCGACGTTCTGGGGCAGCTCCTCGGGGAGAGGGACGCCGGCGCTGATCTCGGTGCTGGGTGGAGAGCCCCGTTTCCAGCGTCGGCGAAGATGCTGCGGGGCCCCCGGCAAGGGGAGCGCGCCGCCCAGTTGCTTGTCGGTCTTCCGCGGGAGGTGGGCGATGTGCCGTATTGGCCCAGCTGGCACAGATCCGTCGGCGCAATTGGTGGCGCGACCGTCTTCGGCGCCAGCAACTTCGTCTACACGATTCGGCAGTACACATGGGAAGGAACCGTGCTGGACAGCATCGCGGAGGCGCCGTCCTCGTGGAGGCCGGCTCGGTTGCTCCAAAGGGGAGCCTTCTCCGACCAGAACCACGACGAGATGCGCGAATACCTGAAGGGAGCCACCTTCGTCGTCGGAATGGCGGCGGTGTCGGACGCCGTGGTCGTCGTTGCGCATGGCCGGTACGTGGACAGCCCGACCGACGCCGGGGGGACGGACGAACCTTCGCTTCTCTTCGCTCGCGCTCCGCTCGGCCTGACGGCCGCAACCCAGTACGTCAACGTCTACGATCGCGGCGCGAGGGTGGTGGCGGACGCCGTCGGCCTCGGAGAGATCGTCGGGTACGGACCTGGCGTGGTCGTGTTCGCCAAGCGAAGGGGTGACGCATACGTGCTGACCCAGTATGCGGTCAGCTGACACCTGTTCCAGGTTGCCCTCGGCGATCTTCCTGCCGGAGCCCATGGACCTGCACATGGCTCCGAAGGCAGCGGGACTCCGGGGCGTCGGCCCCTACGTCGACGTGGGCGCGGTCGCGGCTTGCAGCAGCCGGGCGGCCACCTCGTCCACGCCGCCCGACCGTCCGAAGGCCGACGGCGGACGGCCGAACTCGCGCCGAACGGCCCGCTTGTAGTTGGCGTAGTCGGAGTACGCCAGCGCCAAGGCCACCGCCCCGCGAGGCCGCCCGCTCCACCGGGCCAGCCGCTCCACGTGGAAGAGCTTCGCCAGCGCCACGAGCTTTCGCGGGGAAGCCAGTCCCCAGGCGGAACAGCGGCGTCTCAACGTGCGCCGGCAACTTCCGGCGTGCTGCGCCAGCTGGTGGACGCGGCAGGGATCGACCGTGCGCCGAATCAGGCGCTCCACGAGCGGATGGGCTTCCCGCGGGACCACGGCCCGGAGGCGTTCCGTCAAGCGCCGGACGGAGTCGTAGTCGGCGGCCAGCAGCACGGTCGAGGCGATGCGCAGGAGCCCGTCGTCGCTTCCGGGAGCAAGCAGCGCGACCAGAGGGACGCGGACGGCGCCCAGCCCGGCGCGGCGGCGCTCGTCCATGGCGGCGTAGCCGATCAGAGGAGAGGCGGGATGTTCGCGCTGGAAGGAGAGCATCCCGGACGGCGACGGTCCCTCGGCGCCGTGATGCGGATCCACGAACGCCGGCGATCCGGGGAACTCTCGGGTCAGGCGTCCCAGTTCCCGCCATCCGGACGCGAACCGCGCGCCGTCGACCAGGCCATGCGCGGCCCCGGAGCGCACGCCGGCCCGGACGCGGGCTCGAAGCCCGGAGTTGCGCTGGAGGACGAGAACGGGAGGCATACCGGCCTCTAGGCCCCGGCCTCGGCCAAGAGCATCAGCTCCGCCACGTCTTCCATGCGCCGCAGCTGCTTCAGGCCCCTCTGCACGCGAGCGCGCACGACCCGTTCGGTCACGCCCAGCTCGCGCGCCGCGTCGGCCGTCGAACGCTCCTCGAGGAAGCGGGCCACGATGGCCTCCCGCTCCGGCTTCCCCAGTCGGTCCACTGCTGCGCCCGAGTGCCATGGCCCGCTGGTTGCGAGTGCGCTCGTCCGCCTCGTCCGCACCCTCCTGCGACGGCGGCGCCGGCGTGCGGGCTTCGTCCAGGGGCGTCGTCTGGTCGCGCTTGGCCAAGCGATGCTCCGCCCGGCACACGTTCAGGGTCACGACGGCGGCCCACGCGGCGAACGGGCCGGAACCGGAGTAGCTGGTGCGCTTCTCGTAGAGGCGAAGCAGGGCCGCTGCCGCCAGCTCCTCCGCTTGCCACGGGTCGCCAGCCCAGAGGCCGACGAGTCGTTCGACGACAGGCGAGACGTGCCGAACCAAGTCCCGCCACTGGGTTGCTTCGCCGGCATGGACGAGTTCCAGGTCGATCTCGAGTTCCGGGGGGTCGGAATCCGGTTTCCGGGGCTTGTCGGGCGGGCGGGCGTCCATCGCGGACCTCCTGGCTTGCGTGCGTTCAAGGTTCATGGTTCCCTGTACCCAGCAGGTCCCGGAAGGTTCCGCGCGGTCCCGAGCGCCGAAGCGCCTGTCCGATTCGGACATACCAAGCGAGCGACGACCGGCGTCTCCCAGGCAGTCGCAACGGGTGGGCGCCGAAGGGAAGGCCCCGGAAAGCCGCCCACCACCGGCGAGGAGAAGCCCGTCATGACGAGATTCGAGACCCGCGCACAGGGAAGTTCATCGGTGCCGTCACGCCGGAACCATCGGGCCGCCACTCTCCTGCTCCTGGCCGCATGCGCCGCCTGCGCGTCGGACCCGGAGGTCGTGGAGCCGTCGGCGGCCGCTTTGACGCAGGCGGGAACGATTCCCTTGGAGGGCGACGGCAAGCCGCCGCTGCTCGTGCTGGAGGACCTGGCGGTGGACGCCGACGGGAACCTCTTGGTGCTGGACGGCACCACGGCGCGGATTCACAAGTACGACCCGTCGGGCGAGTACTTGGCGGCCGTATCCGGGCCGGACGGCGCCCCCGTCGCCTTCAAGCAACCGTCGGGCGGGCGGCCAAGAAGCGTCGTGGTCGGGAGCGACGACTGCCTCTACGTGACCGGCGCCCCTCCAGGGTCGGTGGCGTTCGATCCCGACAGTCCGTCGGGCGCCGTCGCGCGGATCTCTCCCGACCTCGCCGTGGACACGTTCTTCGCAGTCCAGGGCGTCTACTTTCTCATTGAGCTCCATGCATGGGACCAGAAGCTCGCAGCGGTGCTCATGCGTCCCGCAGGTCCAGGCAACGAAATCGCAGTGTTCGGATACGACGGGACGCTTCAATCGTCGTTCCACCCTCGCGATCCAAGAATGGACAGCCTGCCGTACTGGTCCGGCTGGTTCACTACCCATGCGGGGCCGGCGGGACCAGAACTGGTCGCCGTCAACTCTCTCTATCCGGCGCACCGGTACGGTTCAGGGGGAGAGCACAGGGGAACGCTCGGCGGCCCTTCGTCCTCGTTCAGGCTTCCGAGTCAGCCGGAGCGATGGGCGTTCGGCGGACCCGACGGGCGCGACAACTACGACGCATGGTTGAAGTCCTTCACGACCATCGCCGGAATCCATGCATTGTCGGATTCCTTGGTCGTCGTCGTGCTCGAGGACCTAAACCCCGAAGAGAGCGCGTTCGCCGAATCCAGCTACCGAGCCGACGTCTTCGACCTGGAGTCCGGCCAAGTTCTGGGACGCGACCTTCCTCTGCCGGGCAGGGTGGTGGAGGCGGACGAGGTGCTGTACGTCGCCGTGCGGGACCCGGAGCGGGGGTGGCGAGTCGAACTCTTCGATCTGGAGCTGAATCAATGAAGCCGACATCCAGTTCCTGGCGCGTCGTCGGGCGCGACGGCGCGGTGTTCGTCGCTCTTGCGGCGCTGGGCGCAGCCTGCGCCGACAGGGAATCGACGCCCACGCCCAGCCACCCCGTCGTCTCCTGGGACGCCAACGACCTCGAGCAATGGAGCTTGGCCCAAGAAGCCGACTTCGTGCTGGACGAAGACGAACTCGGCTTCCTGGCCGGGATGCCGGCTGGCCTTTTCGGCGTCTCCGGGTTGGTAGTGGTCGCCGACCGGGGCAACAGCCGTATACTCGTCCTCGACTCCCTTGGACGCCTGCAGCGAACAGTCGGACGCAGGGGGGACGGACCCCTGGAGTTCGTGGAACTCGCCTCCTTGAACGCATGGCCGGGCGATTCCGTGTTCGCCTTTGACATGCGCACTCGCTACTCCGTCTTCTCGCCGGAAACGGGAGAAGGACGCACAGTCAAGTTCGAAGGGATGATGGTCGGGCCGGTTGGTGCTTGGCCGGGCCCGAATACGGACGAGCTCTGGCTACTCGAAGGGTCGCACATCTATCCCGGTCAGTACGAAGCCGGGCGCCAGAGAGTGCCATACAGCGTCGTGCGATGGCGTTCGCCCGACTCGCTCGCTCCAGTCGGGTCGATTGCCGGGCAGGACCACTACTTTGGGCCCGGTGGACGCGGCATTGGCTTCCCTCCTGTGCGCTTCAACACCACTGTCGCGGCCGGAAACGGAGTCCTCTTCGTCTCGGAGGGAGACGCCAGGCTGACGGTCCTGGACGGGATGGGCGCGGTACGGCTCGAAGTCAGGGTCGCCGGCACGGGCGTGGAGCTCGGTGGAGAGGTGCGGAGCCGAGTTACGGATTCGCTCTACGCGCTGGTGGCCCGCAGCCCCGTTCGCATGGCCAGGCGGCTCGAATCCGCCCCGCTGCCCGAGCGCACGGACGGCTTCGACGCGACCGTGCTCGCGCGGGACGGCACTCTCTGGATGGGCGGTCGCAGCATACCGGGCATTGAACGCCGTCTCTGGATAAACCTCGAACAGGACGGTGCGCCGGTACGTCGGTTGCTGCTGCCTCGTTCAGTGGTCGTGCTGGACGCCGACGAAGACCGCCTGCTCTTGACAACGCACGACGACCTGGGCGTATACCACGTGGAAGTGCGACAGATCGTTTCGCGGACCTAATAAACCACGTTCAATCATGACCGACACGATTCGCATCCTGTTCCTGGCTGGAGCAGTGGGACGCACGGTCGTCCTGTTCCTCGCGGTGCTGGTCGCTGGCTGCGCCGAGCGTGAACCGACGCCCACTTCCAGCCACCCGGTCGTCGCTTGGCATGCGGACGACTTGGAGCAGTGGCACATGGTCGAGGACTCCGACTTTCTGCTGGACGAAGACGAAATCGGCTTCCTGGCCAACCAGCCCCTCGGCCTCTTCGCTGCATCCGGGCTGGTCGTGGTCGCGGACCGGGGCAACCATCGGATTATCGTCCTAGATTCCCTTGGACGCCTGCAACGAACAATCGGACGCAAAGGGGAGGGCCCCCTGGAGTTCATGGGGCTCGCCTCGATCGACGAATGGCCCGGCGATTCCGTGTTCGCCTTCGACATGCGCACCCGGTACTCCGTCTTCTCGCCGGAAACGGGAGAGGGGCGCACGGTCAAGTTCGAAGGGATGATGGGGCCGATTGGCGCTTGGCCGGGCCCGGAGGCGGACGAACTCTGGCTGCTTGAGGGAGCGCACCTGTATCCTGCTGGGCAGTACCGGGCTGGGCGGCAGAGGGTGCCGTACAGCGTCGTGCGATGGCGTCCGCCCGACTCGATCTTCCCGATCGCGTCGATCGCCGGGCCGGACTACACTTTTGGAGCGGGTGGGCGGGGCCGCAGCCGCCCGCCTGTGCGCTTCCGGACCTCGATCGCCGCCGGGAACGGACTTCTGTTCGTCTCGGAGGGAGACCCGAGGCTGACCATCCGGGACGGGATGGGTGCGGTACGGCTCGAAGTCGAGGTCGCCGGCACGGGCGTGGAGCTTGCCGGAGAGGTGCGTAGCCAAGTCACGGACTCGCTGTACGCGCTCGTGGCGATTACCCGCGTACGCATGGCCAAGCGGCTCGAGAAGGCTCCTCTGCCCGAGCGAACAGATGGCTTCGACGCGACGGTGCTCGGGCGCGACGGGACCCTCTGGCTCGGCGGTCGCAACATACCGGGCATCAAAGATCGCCTCTGGGTCAACCTCGAACAGGACGGCACGCCGGTGCGTCGGTTGCGGCTCCCCCGTTCGGCAACGCTCATGGACGCGGACGGAGACCGCCTGCTCGTCAGGCGCTGGGACGGCTTGGGCGTGTACGATGTGGAGGTGCGCCGGATCGTCCCGTAGGCAGGTGGGTCCGGGTGGTTTACCAGGCCGGCGCCGGGAAGAAGGCCGCGTCCTCGATCCCGATCACAGGCACGACCAAGGCCCGGTCCAGGTAGTCGTTGCGCATCTCGCACGAGGTCTCGGCGACCAGCGCGCAGGCGTGGCAAGCGGCGCCAAGGAGCAGATGGCCCTCCAGCGCAGTCTCGGGCGCATGCTGGGCGCAGATGGGGTCGTTGGAGCAGAGGGCGGCCGCGCGGCAGGCTTGGTCCAGGTGGTCCTCGATGCGGCGGGCTTGCTGGACTAGGCCGCCCAAGGTTCCGTCGGCGTCGGGGCTGCCAGTGTAGAGGAGTATGCCGTAGCGGTCGTTTTCGGTGTACAGGCGCTCGCGGATCGACGTGACGGGGTAGCCGCATCGCATCGCCAGCGACTGGACAAGTAGGTGCGACAGGGTATGGAGCAGGATGTACGGGCCGCCAGGGAAGGGGCGCGTGGTCTTGCGGTCCTTGCACCAAGCGTCGTGGCCTTCCTCAAGGGCGGCCAAGCGAGCCTGCACAGCGTCGCGCTCGAGCCACTCATGAACGGTGCTCGTGTCCAGCTGTACGAACACGCCCTCTCCCCGGTTCTCCACCGCTGGGAACCACTCCGGGACCAGCGCCAAGGCGGCGGGCTCAATGTCGGAGTCAGAGTCGTACTCTCCGTGGATGTCGGGCGAGATCGCCTCCAGGCGCGTGAAGCCTGCCAGGGCCATCACTTCGCGGAGGCGGTGAAGCTGAACGACGCACGCGATGCGCGGTCGAGAGGACTTGCCCGGTTGTCCCGCGTGTCGCCACGCAGAGCCCGGAAGGCGCCGGGCGTGGAACTGGGGGTCGAAGGGCGCGTCGTCGCCGTAGCCCTCGGGGGCGTTCAAGATAGCTTCGAGTTCGACAAGCTTCACTGGTTGGTCGCCGGCGCGTCCATCCTTCTTCTCCGCGATCGTCTTGAGCACCAGGTCGTCGTCGAAGTGGGCCAGCGCTTCCGCCACCTCGGGCTTGCGCTTCATGAACGCCAGGCCGCCGGCGTCGTCCACGATTGTCAAGTCGTTCCAGAGAGAGTCGACGGCACTCCGAATCTCGGAGCCGGGGTCGGGGAGCGACAGGACAGTCACGATCTGCGGGAAGTAGGCGTTGGACGCAGTGCGGACCAGGAGACGGGTCGGGTGGCTGCACGGCTCGTTGGCGTTCCTTCCCAGCCAAGGACGGGCGCCCGTACATCGTCCGAGAGCCCTCCGCGATATGTCGATCGCTTCGTAGAGGTGCCGCCGCTTCCCGCACTCGCATCGAACAACGAGTTCACCCAAGTCGCCCGCGGTGCCGGTCTGATCCAGCCACAGGGGGCGGTTGCAGTTCGGGCCGGCCGACCCGTCGTGCTGGTTCTCATCCGCCGAGTGCACGAAGGCTCGCCAGTCGAGGTCGTCCAAGTGACCACGGGCGCAAGCGCGAACGTGAACCGTTGGCACCACGGGACGGCCATCGTACCAACCCCTTTCATCCAGCGCCCTGCGGTGCACCAAGCGGCGAGAACCGCTACGTCGTCGACGCTCGGCCGAGCCGGACTCGCCTCCTTTCTTCGGTTTCTCTTGTACCAGGAACCATTCGGGAAAACGCCACGCGCCAACTCCCAGCTGTGGTTCCCAAGGCTTGCGCGAGTCCGCGGCAGGCGGTGCATAGAGCCGGGGAAAGGGCAAGCCCGTCATCGCCTCCAGCTTGCGCGACAATCGGGGCTCCACAACTTCCTCGAGCTGGCCTGGGCCCGGCCACGTCTCGAGTCCGCCCATCACCGCCGCGTGGCGCGGCATGTCGATGAGAGCGCCGGGTCCCCAGGTGGTGATCGCCTGGCCTCTCCGAATCTGGCCGTGAGCTCTGGTGCTCATGGCCTGCTCGCCGCGCCCGGCTCCTGCACATACACATTCACCTCCGGCTCCACATCTCGCAGGGAGCGGTTGACGCGGAACTTGCCGTGATGCTCGGTCTCGAAGTCGCGGTCGAGCATCTCGCGAAGCAACGGCTTCAGCGTCTTCTGGTGCTTCTCGTGCTTCTGGTACTGGACGCCCACTCCTGCCCCGCGATAGAAGTCGATCACGTGCTGCCACGAGTCGAGCAAGTCCACTATCCGATTGCGAACGCTGCGCGCAAGCTCGGCGCGCTCTCCGTCGTCCAACACGCCCGGCTGCTGCTCGACGCGATCGAGAAACGCCTGCAAGAGAAGGCGCTCGACATCGCCGCGTTCGTCGCCCAGCCGCTCCACACCCTTGAACGGCGCGAGCGCGGCGCAGCCATGGCGAGCCAGCGCAACGATCGCCCCCGCGAGCCCGCGGTCAAGGGCCCGCGAGGCAAACGGCGTCACGCTGGTCGCCTCCACGGAGCGGTAGAACGTTTCGTGATAGCTGCGGAACGTCTCGTAGTGCGACCGGTCGCGGGGTCTGTGCACGTTGAGCAACGTCACGACCAAGCCGGGGCGGTCGCTGTCGCGGCCCACGCGACTGGTGGCCTGGATGTACTCGGCGTGCGTCTTGGGTTGGCCCACGACGAACATGAGTCCCAAGCGGGGAATGTCGAGCCCTACCGAAATCATGTTGGTTGCGATGGCGTAGTCGACCGAGCCCTTCTCATGCGACCCGCGGCCGAGCCGTTGACGGGCCTCGGCTACCTTGCCGGTCGGGACACGGGACGTGAGTTCGACCACGTCGCCGACCGTGCGACGACTCCGGAACAGTCCAGCAGGCGCGGTCCGGGACGCCTTGCCCACCGCAGTCCGGCGCCGGGCGCCGATCCGCTGAAGCGTGTTGCGCACCTCTTCCTCCAGGATGCGCCGGGCGCCGCCCAGTTCACGCAGGCTGTTGAAGTAGCCAAGCAACGTCATGTAGGGGTCGGCCGGATTGTGCTCATTGCGGTGGCCGCCGGCCTCCCGGTACGCCTTCTCCGCCGCGCCCATCATGGCCAGCACGACTCGTCTCATCACCAGCTTGGGATTACGGCCCTGGGCGGCGATGCCCAGGTAGAGGCGTGCGGGCGTCTCGGACGCGGGCGCGGTGCGCGCAAAGAAGGAATCGCCCCGCGTCGGGCCGGGAGGTGGAAAAACCTGCGTGGCCGGGCGGGCGAACAGCGCCTGTATCTGGTCCTGCGCCCGGCGGACCGTGGCTGTGGACGCCACGATCTTTGGAGCCTCGCCTGCTCTCTTGCACATCGCTTCGATAGCCGTCTCATAGAGGCCCGCCATGGTGCCCAAGGGACCCGAGATCAGGTGCAGCTCGTCCTGCACAATGAGATCGGGTGGAGGCAGCGGCGCGGGGAGTCGGTGTCCGGCCCCAGGCTCCGAAGCGCCGTAGAAGCCGCCGGGACCGACGTGGTCCGCGTGGTCCGCGCCTCCCAGCAGCACGCCGCACGCACCCGTCCAAGGCAACGAGGCGAACTTGTCCACGGTCGCCACCACGAACGCGGGCAGGCGGCGGTACAGGGGCTCGTCCACGGCGACGATCGGCAGCGAACGGTCGCCGGCGAAGTCGCACGCAAAGTCCGCGCACCCGATGCGCAAGTTGCGCGGGTTGTCGTCGTTGGGCTCCAGTTGAAAGGAGTGCTCGTCGAAAGATGTGCCGCACCAAGGACAGTCTTCCAAGGGAATGGGCGACGGCTTGTTGCGCGGATCCTGCTTGTAGTGGATCGTGCGCGTGCGAGCCGTGTCGCGGCGTCTGTCGCCCTTGCGGCCCAAAACGTTGGGCGTCGCCGCCTTGCCGACCCACAGGCCGATCTCGAAGGGCCACTCCCCGTAGCGGGCCGTGTCGCGCTCGCGCTCCAGCTCCAAGGCGCACACGAGTCCTGCGGCTCGCGCCAGCTGATCGAAGGTCAGCAGGCGCAGCGTGTAGCGCATCACGACGGATACGCCCGCGCCCCGATGCTTGGCCGGTCCCCCGTCGCGCAGCCGCCGCAGCACCATTGCGATGGCCGCAAGCCCCAGATACGCCTCCGTCTTGCCTCCGCCGGTGGGGAAGAACAGCAGGTCCACCGTGTTGCGGTCGGCGTGGGCAGGATCGGCCAAGCCACGCAGATTCAGCAGGATGAACGCGAGCTGGAAGCTCCTCCAGCGGGGCGACTCGCTTGGCCCTGCGCGGCGCCGAAGCGCGGCGCCCACGGCGCGGTTGGCCATGCGAAACGCGTCCAGAACGTCGCTATCTTCGACCAGCGTCAAGATGCCGCGCTCCATGCGGTCGCCCGCTTGTTCGGCCAAGTCCAGGAGTTGCCGGGCCGTCTCGACGCGCTGGTTGTCCGAAGCCTCCAGCTCCCGGCGACGGGCCGCGATCCAGGCACGGTAGCAGTCTACCAACGGCGACAGGGCAGCCTTCGCGGCGTCCCCGTCCGTCAGCGCGCCGAGATCGTCCATCGCCAATACGGCGCCGGACACGTCGTCCATCGTCTCGGTCTTCTCGACTTGGGCACTGGGAATCCACGCCGTGCGGACCCTCCGGCACTCTCCGTCCACGACGTCCCAGTCGGCGGACACGCCATGGCCGGCCGCGTACTCGGGCGAGTCCGCGTAGTGAAGGTCCGCCACCTGCTCGTCCCAGTCGTCGAGCGACGAGCCCCGAGGGTCCGGCCGGGCCACGAACGGCTCGGCGCAACTCGCTTCGATGCGGGGCTGAAAGACAAAGGCCGTGTCCCGGTCGCCCTCTGCGTCGTTCTCGACCGCCGCCCTGCGGTTCACCAAGAACACCGAAGCTGCCCGAGTGCCGACAGGCATCCTGTTTGCAAGTGTTCCGCTCGCTCCGATCGACCGGCAGACCAGATGGAGCTCAAGTCCCGCCGAGTCCGGCACGCTGGCGACGACCGGCTTCGATCCGTTGCCAAGCGACATGGATACAGTCTCTCTGCGAGGGCGTCGTCGCCATACCTGGACGGGCTTGCGCTGCCCTTCGGCACCCGTTGCCTCCCCTTCGAATACGTCTCGCTCGTAGTCGCCCCAGGTGACAGTGACGTCCAACGAATCGACCCTCGGCGAGACCAGGAAGCTCAGGCCCATCGACGACGGAAAGAACGCCTTCTTGGCGGCCCTTCGCTCTTCGCTGGACTCCTCGCCAAGGCCCGCGAGTTCGGGTGTCTCGTCCAGCTCGCCTTCCTCATCCAAGTCCGCCCGATGCTCAGGAGGCGCGCCCGAAGGGACCAGGAAGCCGGTCAAGTACCACACGGACGGGCGCTCCCAACCCGGCAGCAGCTCTTCCTCGAAGGCGTGGCCGGGCCAAGGGCCGACCAAGTCGAGGTGCAGCGAATCCACCAGCTGCTCGCGGACTTCCGCGGATGTGGGCGGGGCCTGGGAGCGGGACATCAGCCGGCCGCCTTGTGGACGCGGTCGAACTCGGAGGTCAAGTCGCGCCACAGCTTGTCGAAAGACGGTGCGGACCTTGCGGCCGCCATGTCGAAGCTTGCCGTCAACGACACTTGATCCTTGGGAGGCCGATACCGCTTGTTCGACTCCGTGCGCGCACTCAGCCAGCCCTTTGCGTCGCGAACTCCTTCTGGATTGCGGGGCGACGAAATGCTTGTTGCCAGACCGCACGTTCCCGCCAGCGACTCCGCCGCGGCAAGAAACCAAGCTTCGTATTCGCACTTGGCCAGCACGACCCGTATGTTGCGGTCGGAACGCGACCGGCGCGCACGTCGCAGCAGCTCGGGTGCAAGATCCGCCGGGCAGTCTCGGTCCGCGTCCAAGAGCACAAGGATCAAGCCGTCGGGTGCAATCCGTTGCGCCGCAAGCTCAATCGCATTCTCAAAGTCGGGCGATCGCACCACAGCCTGCCGGTCTCGGCGGATTGTCTCAACACGCAAGTGCAGTCCGGGCGACGCAACGGCAGCAATCCGTCTCAGCAGTACCGGCACGGCCTCGACCTCTCCTCGGCCCTCGACCACCGCTACGACGTCAAGCTTCATCGGCAACCTGCCGGCCAAACAGTGCAATGCGGGTCCGACTTGACGACGCAACGGTGGGTTCTGGCCGCAACTGCCGCATTCTCAGCAAGTCGCCGGCGGTGAAGTCCCCTCGTTCGACAGCGGATCGTCCCACATCGTCCACCCGGCCGATCTGTGCCAGGCCGTCGGTCGCCGTCACCGGCAGAAGCGAGCCGATGGGCGTGTCAGGGTGATCCAGCATGTCGGAACTGTGCGTCGTGACGACGACCTGCGAATCGTCCGCCCCTTCCCGAAGAATGTCAATGAACATCTCCAGCGCGGCCGGGTGAAGCGCCGTCTCCGGCTCTTCAATGCCAACGAGCCGACGATGCGCGCCGCCATCTCCGGCGTTCTGAAGCAGCGCCACCAAGACTCCGACCGTGCGCAACGTCCCGTCGGACATGCTGCTGCCGTCGAACCTGCGATAACGCTTGCCCTCTCGGACTACTTGACGGAACACCAACCGTTCCTCCGACCCCAAGGACCGCTTGTCCACGGACACGACCCCCGGAACGACGGCCTGCAGATACCAATCGAGTCTTTCCTTGGTCTCCGGCGATCGTTTTGCAAGCGTGGCCAAGACGCTCGCTACGTTGCTGCCGTCCGAACGAAGCAGCGAATCCGGGCCAGAGGGTCGCGTCATCCGCATCCGCTCAGGACTCAGCCGGTAGAACTTCATTTGCGACAGTGCCTCATACACGGATGCGAATTCAAAGACGCTCGCGGCCCGCACCAGATAGAGCATCTTGTCCGACGCAGGCGGTGGATAAGAAAATGTAGCCTTCTGGATGCGACCTCCCTCGACCGCATAGAAGTGGGAGTCTTCCCCTTTCTCAATCAGACATTCCTCTCGCTTGACCCGATATCCCCCGTCCGTCGCCTGGGCGATGGCCACGGCGAAGTAGCCCGATCCTTCGGCAACGCTGTAGTCCAGGCGAATCCCGAAGTGTCCCGGTCTGCCGGACGTTCGGCGCACCACGCCTCGAAACCCATTGCGGCGACTCAAGGCTTCGTCCAGAGACGGGCTGAGCGACTCGGCAATAAAGCACATGGCGTCGAGAAAGTTGCTCTTGCCCGCGCCGTTGGGGCCCACAAGCAGCGCCAGTTGCTGCAGCTCCACATCGCAGGCCGCGATGTTGCGATAGTTCTTGATCTTGACGCGCCTGATCAGCCGGCAGTCTGTGGCGGCCTGGTTCAATTCTCCGTCCTCCAAGTCAACGGTTTGACACCTTGCGGTACCCCGGCGTGCATTCCGGCCCTGAAGGTCGCCAGTCCGCTCAACGGCGGCAAGCCCCTTCCGTCCCAACTGCGGAACGCAGACACTATTGGCTTCTCCTGCGGAAGCGGCCGAACTCGGCGGTCACGTCACGCCACAGCTTGTCGAACGACGGAGCGGTCCTTGCAGCAGCCATGTCGAACGCCGCCGTCAGGGACGTCTGGTGCACCGAGGGCCGATACGCCCCTTCGTCTGCCTGATGACGGCTCAGCCATCCCTTGGCATCCCGAATTCCTTCCGGGTCCGCGGGAGCCGTCATGTCCGTGCGCAGTCCGTGCTTGCCCGCCAGCGATTCAGCCGACGCAAGAAACCACGCTTCGTACTCAGCTTTGGCCAGGACGACCCGCGTGCGTCGATCGGGCCGGGCCTTCCTGGCGCGCCGAACCAACTGCGGCCCCAGTTCCGCCGGGCAATCGGTGTCGGCGTCCAGCAGAACCAGGATGAGCCCCGTCCGCCGTACGCGTCGTGCCGCCAAGTCGATAAATTTCTCGAAGTGCGGCTCTTTCACCACCAGCTGCCTTCCTCGTCGTAGAACGCTGATACTCAGATTGAGACCGGGCGTCGCAGCACCGGCGATTCTGCGCAAGAGCACCGGCACGGCCATCGTCTCACCCTTTCCTTCCACGACGACCGCGATGTCGAGGGTCATCGCGAAACCGACGCGCCGAACAACGACACTTGCGACGGACGCAAGCGCGACGCCTTTTCGTCCGGCAGAAGCTGCTCCATCCTCATCAGTTCGCCCGCCGTGAAGTTGCCGTTCTCGATCACCGATCTCCCCGCCTCGTCAATGGGACCGAGGCGTGCGCCGCCTTCGTCCGACCCGACGGCGACGATGGAGTCCGTCGGGACCTGCTTGTGATCGAGCAAGTCGGCGCTCTGGGTGGTCGCGACCACCTGCGTTCGCTCCGCCCCGTCCGCCAGCATGTCCCACAGGACCTCGAGCGCACCTGGATGAAGGGCGGTTTCGGGCTCCTCGATGCATATGAGGCCGTGGCGTGAAGCGTTGGCACCTAAGCCTTGCAGCAGGGCTGCCAGCAGGCCCACGATCCTGAGCGTGCCGTCCGACATGTCTCGCGCAAGGAAGCGCCGGTGTCGAGTCCCTTTGTGCCCCATCTTCCTGAACGCGAGCGTGCGCCAGGGTCCCAACGCGAGTTTGTCCACGGTGGCCAAGTCGGGCACCACGGCTTGCAGGTATCGATCCAGTCTTTCCTTAGTCGTTGGAGATTGGCGCTTGATGGCTTCCAATACGCTTGCAATGTTGCGTCCGTCCGCTCGCAGAGGGCCCTGTTCGGGTTCATGCAGCTCGCGGATGGTGTCTGGATTGAATCGATACACATACACTTCGGACAACGCCTCGTAGGCGGGACGGAATTCGGGGACAGCCGCCAAGCGCATGAGGTAGAGATCGTTCTTCGGCACGGGCGGCGGGTGCGTGAAAGTGCATTCCGTTACTTGACCATGTTCGAGTGCGCAGAAGTGAGTTTCAGTCCGGCTGGTCAGCCGACATTCCTCTCTTCGTATGTCCAGTTTCCCGTTGCGATTCCCGCCCAGGGAAACGGCGTAGTGCCCCGTGGCGACTCCAAGGTTGTAGTCGAGGCGGATCCCGAAGTGTCTCGTCCGACTCGTCGTCCGTCGCGCTATCTCCCCGGCTCCGCCGCGTCGCTGAAGAGCGTCCACCAGCGACGAACGAAGACAGTCTGCCACCAAGCCGATCGCATCCAGAAAGTTGCTCTTTCCCACACCGTTGAGGCCGACCACTAGAGACAGATGGGCCAGCGCCACGTCGCAGGCCGCAATGTTTCGGTAGTTGCGAACGCTGACTCGGGTTACCAGGCGGTGATCGGCAGATAAGTCGGTCATCGGCGGTCTTCCTCGGCAGCGCGCTTGCCGTTGAGTTCGAGAAGGCGGGCGAGGACTTCGTCGCGCACATCGTCCGGCCAGCGATAGCGGTAGGGCTTTTTCCTGTGACCCCACCCTTCCTCGTCAATCTCGTTGTCGAGCAGGAATTCGCTGTTGGTCCGAATGCTGTTCCAGCCGTAAGCGTCGAGGATAGCCCTGTCCATGGCGGCGTGAAAGTCGCGGAGCTGAGCGATTGCCGAGTCGTACTCGTTGGGGTCGTGGAAGCGGTTGTAGGTCTTGGTGAGGCCTTCATCGTTGCGGATCATGAGGTTAGCGCGAAACTGGTAGTATTCCTTGCCGATGGCTTCAAGGGACGGTTGGGTCTCCCATTTCTCGGGGAACGGGAAGGTATCGAAGACGTCGGAGGGGGTGTAGCGGAGTCCATCCCCAAGGGTCGAGCCGAAGAAGCGCGCCCAGACTTCGTGGACGCGTGACTGGAGGGCGCAGAAGGCGGCGTAGGTGTCGAAAGGGAAGACAACAAGTGAGTTGGCGTAGACCATGCGGGTGGGCAGAAAAGTAAAGGTCGCATGTTGGCCTACGCGAGAAACTGCCACGACCCTCGCTCTGTGCTTGATGCTCGAATACAGCCGATGTGCCTGACGATAGTGTTGCCACCAGTACTTGGCTGCTCGCTTTCCGTGTCCGGATTTGCTCTTTTTAGCGGATCGTAACCGTTCTGGCTTGACCTTGCCTTCGACGATAGCTAGAAGTTCCGGCCAGTCGGCCGCGCAGGGATGCGGATAGTCAATCGGTACGATTCCCGACTTTCTAAGTATACGTTGTTGGTCTGTTGTAGCCTCCGCCCACGACACCGGAACATCTTTACGCTGTCGGGGATAATCGAAGAAGTGAATGACGTACCGATGATGCTTCTGTCTGGGATGCGAATTGACTTCGGAACCCCCGATATAGGGACGAATACAATCTGCACAACCTGGGCTGTCTGTCAACAATCTATTCATGTCGGTAATCGATGTTGCTACGCCCCGCTGGCTTGCATTGTCGTCAAAAGTAAACCCCATACCAAGTATATTGCTGCCCTGGAAGCTTTGATCCCTATTTGCCGATAGAATCGCTGGGTCATCATGACCGCCTTTGTGAAACAGAAACGCTGTTATGTCATCGACGACCCTGCCGTCAAGCCGTCGCTTCATTCCTGACAAATCACAGGTACGTCTAATGTGTATGATGCTAACGACGACAGCTGCTATGCCGGGCCACGGAACTCTTCGCAAGGCACGATAAATTGTGGCACCGTTCTTGCAGAGCCACCGCAGCCCACTTGTGCGTGTGTAACCCTGTGCAACAGTATTCGTAGCCAACAGGCCCATGCACCCTTCTCTCCGCAACAAGCTATAGCTTCGACGGAAGAAGTGCGCCACAACATCGCACTTGCCGGCACTTCCCGGATGGAGATACCGCAACCAAGCCGTGTAGTGCATGACATTGGATGCGACTACGGTAACGTGTCCGCCGAAGGGCGGGTTCCCGATGATTGCGTCGAATCCGGGGTTGCTCCGGTCGAACGCTCCAGGGAATTCCACTTCCCAGTGAAACGGGGCCAAGGGCAGGTCGGCCTCTCGCTTCTCTTCCAGGTAGCTAGCGTATTCCCCTGTCCTTCCATCGGCCACGGTGTCCGCAAAACGGCCTAGCGTCGCTTCGCGGGTCGCCGGCTTGTCGCCGTCGAAGTACGCAACGAGTATCAGATCCCCCATTCGGCGGACCGCGCTTGTCGCCGAGTCGGCATCGTCCAGCATGTCCCGTGACTGCCAGTCAGACGAATCCTCGCCGGCCTCTCGAATCTGACGGCGCAACTCTTTCGCCCGCGCCAGTTGCTCCTGGGCCTTCATCGCCTCCAGCCCCGGCTGGAACGTAGGCGCGTTTGCTTTCCAGTGGAACGAGGCAATCTGCTTGTTGGTCAGCCCCACCAACGAGTCCCCGTGGCGCAGAGCGTGATCCAGGAATGTCAATGGCAGTTCCTTGGCAAGTGTGGCCAGCCACAACGACATCTTGGCCAAGTCCACGGCAATGGGGTTGCGATCCACGCCGTACAGACAGCGACGGGCAACCTCTCGGCAAGCCGCGATCAGCTCATCGTCGCCTTCCAGCGGTTCGGAAGGGCTGCCGTGAGCATGCCAAGATTCCACGAGAACGGTGCCCAGTTGGCGACATGCTTCCACCAGAAAGGCGCCCGATCCCATGGCCGGGTCGCACACCTTCAAGTCCAGGACTTGGTCGGGCGTAGGCGGCTTGCTGGGGTCGGTACGCAAGCGGTCCAGCACCGGCTTCAGCGTGTCGCGGACGATCGGCTCGGTCAGCTCGCGTGGCGTGTAGTGGGAACCGGAACGGCGACGCTCCTCGTTAGGCTGTAGGACCATGGCACCCGACGCCACCAAGTCGGGCGTGGCGTCGGCGTCCACAACGGGGCCCAGGGCGGCGTGCAAGGCCTCGATGGTGTCCGCTTGGCGAACGGCCTTCGCCACCTTGTCGGCAAGCTTGCGGTCGGTGTGGTGGTGGACCCATTTGATGCGCTTCTCCGGCGGCTGCTCCAGTAGCGAGTCCAGGTCGATAGTGGCCGGAGCGCCGTGCGTCTTGGCGGCCTTGATCGCCACGGACTGGCCCGTCGCCGCCTCCAGCCGGAATCCCATCATCGTCTCGTACACAGAGCCGATGTGTTCCACGTCCAGCGCCCGGTACGAGATGCGTTCGCCCTTGAGCACCAGAAGCTTCTCCAGCACCCGGTAGACGGTGCCGTCCGACACCAGGGGCGACTCAATGCGCTCGTGTATCTGGCGTCCGCCGGCCACCTGTGCACCCCGGCCCTCCAGGAAGCGGTAGAGGTCGGGTTGAAAGAGGGTGCCGTGACGGGGCGGCAGAATCATGGCACCACTGCGGGCACCGTCGTGGACCATGCGGAACAGAAACAGCAACTGGGCGTAGGCACCGTAACGCTGGTCCATCGTGTCGGCGTGGAGGGCCGCGTCTTCCCGGAGGCGCTTGTGGAGCCCGGCCAGCGAGTACGCGCCGAGGAACACGTCGTCCTGGGGAAGCAGGTCCCGCTCCTCTGCATACAGCAGAAAGATCAGTCGCAATGTCAGCGTCAGCAGCCCGCGGTAGACGTCATCCGGACTGTCGCGCAGCGGCACTTCCAGTAGCCTACCTCCAGAGGCGTCGTGCGCGGCCTGGAAACCGCGAAGCAACTCGTACAGGGCGTGTAGCACCTGCTCCGACAGGTCCTTGCTGACCTCGTTCTGGAACTTGCGACTGTCGGCAATGAGCGCGGCCAACCGCTTGTCCTTGGGAACCGTCAGCAAGCGCGACTCGCCGAGGAGCAGACGCATCGCGGTACTGATGGGACGTCCGGCCGTCTCCACCATGTCAGCCACGCGGAAGTTGATCCACCCCGAACTCTCCCCTTTGGGCGCGGATACCAATCGCAGCGCTTTGCCGTTGAAGATCAGCCCTGCGGTAACTCCCGTGTGGCGCAACAGGCGTTCCATGGCCGCATGGGTGCGGTCCGCCCCTTCAGCCTGGTCGAAGCCGCGACTTGGCTGGCACGTGAGGACAAGCAGCTGCCATTCGGACTCGTCGCGTCCTGTCCGAACGGCGTAGTCCGGGCGCACGGTCTCGCCGTCGGGCATGGTAACGTCCATCTCCTCTGGAAGCGGCGATTCGGATGTCCCCGCGTAGCCCTTCGGCGAGAAGCTCCAGCCCAAGACAGCCCCAGCGAAATCGCGGAAGTCGGGAAGCGGAGGGGCGAAGCCGCCGTCGGAATCGTCGGTGTCAATGCACGCCCGCAGTCGCTCCTGGCCCTCCACGTCGCGACGGTTCAGAATCACGCCGGCACGCACCAGCGCCACAGGTGAAACGACGAGCCCCGTCGGCTTGACGAAACCGAGCCATTCCAGGTGCGCCGCGATCTGCGGGTCGGGCTTGGCCACGTGGAACCCCGTTGCTAGTCCTGCGGCAGGTCGGGCAGGCGCTGCCAGACCCACTCTCCATTCGGGTCGCTTGAGACGGGAGCGAACCGGAACACGACTCCGTCCTTGCGCGTTCCGAACACGCCTCCGCCGGAGATCACCGTCTTTGATCCGCCAGCGGGCGTCTCCTCCGAGGTTGCGGTCTCGGTGCCGGGCCGGTCGTGGTCCACCAGGTAATACTTGCCTCGACGCTGGTTCTTGAAGCGCTTGGTTCCAGACACCTCTGCGGCGACGACACGCTGGGTGACGAGCGTTCTGAGAATGCTGTAGACCCTTTCGTAGTGGTCGGCGTGCGTGACCGTTATGCGCTTGGTGTCCCTAGCCGGGAGACCTAGCAGACGGCAGGTGATGTCCTTGATCAAGGACGGTCCGCTGGCCTCGATGTCAGCGACGACCGCTTCCTTGGTGATGTCGGTTGGCAAGATCATGGGAATCCTCCTATCTCCAGTCAGTTTTTATCGGGCCACAAGTATACAATGCCCACCGGCTCTATCCGGGTGGCTTGGACGTCGTAGAATGCGCCTACTCGCGCCGGTTCCCGCTCCAAGTCCCGGTCGAACCGCTCCAGGCGCTGCCGCCAGTGTCGCATGTGGGCCTCCCGCTGACGACGCTCCCTGGCGGACAGCTCAAGCTCCAGCTGGGCTTGGCTCTCGTGCTTGTCCAGCTCCCTCTTCACCCGGTCTCGCTGGTGCTCCAGAGTTTGGCGCAAGTCGCGGCTCTCGCGCTCACCGCGCTCGGCCAAGCGCTTCTTCGCATCCTTCGCAAGTTCCGCGGCCCGCTCCTCCAGCCGGGGCCTGAGGTCGGCCACATCCCGAGCGGCCGTTTGCAGCAGCCGACGCTGCACGCTCTCATTTGGTGTTCGCGGCCTACCGTTCGCCCCGGCGTCAGCCCCCAGGGCGTCGTCAAGCAGTTCGAGCGTGACCGACTCGGCAGTGCGCCCGTGGGCCGCAAGAGGCCGTCCTTTGCGTCGCGACGGCTCCAGCCAGCGAGCCGTTACCGGCACCAGCTCTTCGTGCAACCGCTCGGCGCGTTGCCCATAGAGCGACAAGCGGCCCAAGAGCGCCACGCGAGGAACCGAGTCCCGCGTTTGGGCTAGACACGCACGCGACAGGTCATGGAGCACGAAACCCTGGGCGCGAAAGCGAGCCAGTAGGCGTTGGGCCATGCGTTGCTCCAAGTGCAAGTGCACCACCTCGTCGGTCAGCACGCCCGAATCCTTGAACACGACGGGGCGGATCGGAGCGTCCCTTCGCCAGTCGGCCAGCTTCTGATCGATCTTTCTCGGTACGCGCAGCGAGTCCAGAGTGGTCGTCCACGTGGGGTCGGTCGCGGCTCGGCGCTCCAGGCGCGGGAAGACCCAGGCGGCGTTCCCACCGGCATCGGCGTTCGGGGCCAGCGGCGGAGCGCCCAACAGCTCCAGCGAGCACGACAAGGCGTCGCGGAACGGCGTCGCGTCGAAGCGAACCCACTTGCGCGAACGCTTCAGCAGCTCGTCGCACTGGGCGATTTGGACCCGAAGCGCGTCATGTCGGTCGCGGGCCTCCTCCAACTCCGCCTCGACCGCCCGCTTCTTGGCTTGGTCCAGGTCGGCGACTTCGATGGCTCGCCGCAGGTCGTCGGCGTCGGCGTGGCGGATGCCCTGGCGCAGTCGCCGCTCCACCTCGTCGTCGATCACCTTGGACAGGCTGCCCAGCTCCTTCTTGATCGTTTCGGTCTTGCGCACCAGCACCTCCAGTACCCGGTCTTCCACCCTCTGGGGCAACACGAAGTAGTGGCAGTTGACCTCCGGCGCCGGCTGGAGCTTGCGATCGATGCGACCGTTGCGTTGTTCGATGCGCCCCGGATTCCACGGCAGGTCGAAGTGGAAGAGGTCGGTGCAGTGGGCCTGGAAGTTGAGCCCCTCCCGTGCCGCGTCGGTGGCGATGAGGATTCGCAGAGGGTCGTTCGACGGGCGCGCATTGAACCGCCGCTGAACCGCCTTGCGCCTGGGACCTCGGGTCAGCCCGTCGATGACCTCGATGCGGTCCTCGGCTCGGTCGGTGTGCTCGATGGCGTGCTCCAGCGCTTGGCGGAGGTAGTACTTGGTGCCCGCCCGATTCTCGGTGAAGATCAGCACGCGACGTTCGTTCCAGCGGGGCTTGCGTGCTCCCGAAGGGGGCGGACGGCCGAAGGGGGGCAGGTCCGGGCACTGATTGCGACGTATCCAGTCGATCAGACGGCGGGTCTTTGCATCCGGAAGGTGGCGAGTCTCTTCGGCAATCTCCCGCATGCGGTCCAGCAGGCGCTGCTCATTGGCCCACTGGGCGGCGGCCGCGTCGTCGGGTGTCGACGGGCCTTTGGTCGCCGACGCATCCGCTGTTCCCCCGGCCTTGGTCAGAGATTCGACCAAGCGGGCCTCTTCGTCGTCGGTCCGCTCGCTGGTCCATTCGTCGCGTGCGTGCTCGTCGTCGGCGCCCGGCGCGGTCAGGAAGAGGTCGGCAACCCGTTGGGAAGGCGGGGGGCTCGTCGATTCGCGGACGCCGGTCGTCGCAGACGGTGCCTTCTTCCCCTCCGCCAGCTCTTGCTCCCAATGTCGCCGCACCGTCCTTCGGTGCACTTCAAGGGTGCGAGCGAACGCCTCGATCGACGACAGCAACCGCTGCTGCAAGCCGACCACCAGCAAGCCGGCGGCTGCTCGTTGCTTGGCCGTAGCCCGGGCATGGCGCTCCTCGCGGGCGGTCCGGTACTCGTCCAGCAGCTGCGACAGCACGATCTCGGGAGCGTCCGCCGGCAGTCCGTCCACCTTGATGCGCACGATGTTGCGCTTCGGAAAGCCGCCCTGCACCAAGCGAACGTCTTCCTTGAGCCGGCGCACCATTACGTCCTCCAACACGCCCCTCCCCTGGATCTTGACGCCCCGCGTGAAGCGGTACGGGTCCAGCAGCTCCAGCAACGTCGAGAAGCTGTTGGAGTGGCCGTTGTGGGGCGTGGCCGAGAGGAACAACCGGTGCTCGAACCGTTCCGACAGGTCGCGCACGGCCCGAGTGAACTTGGTCTCGATGCCGTAGCGGCCCGCGGACGACGGGGCGGCGTGATGGGCCTCGTCCAAGATCAGAAGGCTACCCGGCAACAGAGGTCCCAGCCATTCGCGCATCGAATCGGCGTAGGCCGGCACCGAAAGCAGCCGGTGGGACACGAGAAAGCGGCTGTGCGTGCGCCACGGGTTGACGCCGAATCCCCGTCCCTGCCGCATCCTAGCCACGTAGGCCCTGTCCAGTATCTCGAACACAAGGCCGAACCGCTCCTCCATCTCCCCCTTCCACTGCTCCAGCACTGACGGAGGCGTCGCCACGACAATTCGGTTCACCTTCTTGCGAAGCAGAAGCTCGCGAGCGATTAGGCCGGCCTCAACGGTCTTGCCCAGCCCAGTGTCGTCGGCAATGAAGAGGTTGACTCTCGGCAGCCGAAGCGCCTTCCGAAGCGGTTCCATCTGGTAGGGGTCCAGCGTGATGCCGGCTCGAAACGGTGCCTGAACCAGATTTGGGTCGGTCGCCGTCACGCAGTTCCACCGCAACGTGTGGAAAAACGCCGCAAAATGACGTGGGGCATCGAAGCCGTGCTGTCCGAGTTTGTCCCAGCCCCCGTCCCTCAGGATTCGGCGGTCGAGTTCGTACTTCCAGTATACTTGCAGTTCCTGTCCCTGAGCGTCGTCGTCGGCGCAGGCCAAGTGTACTACTGGCGAGTCGCCGGGCTCCGCCGGATCCCCCACGGCTTCAACCAGCCAGCGGCGGGAGCGGAGTTGAACCAAGTCGCCGGGCTTGGGCGGACAGTCCGGCAACGGCTGGGGTTCGGAGCGAGACGACAACACAGCTATTGACCGGCTACCTGAGACCCGCTGGCTCGGTATCCCAGCGCTTACGCCAAACACCACCGACCATGACAACCATACTACCCTACCGTCCCGCCAACATACGGTGGCTGTACCGAATCCCAAGATCTGCACAGACGCCTTGCTCAATCTGCGCACTACTTCTGTGTGTATTCATGTAGTGTTGCACCCTGATCGACAATACGCTCCGAACAAAGGAATCGTCGTGACGCTTCAGTAGCTTCTTCAATTCTTGCCGCAGTTCAGACGTCAGCTTGTCAGCACTATCTAGTGCACCAAAAAAACCGATTATGTCATAAGCAGGCGTGCGCTGCCGGCGAACCAGATCGCGGACTATTGATGTGATTTCCCTATGAGATGTTGCCTTCACCACAAGTTCCACGTTCGTCATTGTCCACAAGAACGAGGTGAACTGCAGAAGTCTCTTGATCCGGCGTTCAGACAGATCCGGGACCCGAGCGTGTAGGTACTGTGCAAGGTCCGAAATGTCTTCCTCACTCGTCAACAACACGTTTACCAGCCTCAGCCCACTGTCCGCTATGGATTCTGCTATGGTCGCAATCTGTTGCTTGTCCAGTCTACCATACCTTACTCTCAAGACCTGGCCAAGCAGTTCATTGTTCTTCAGTATCCGATAAATCGCCCGGTTGAGCGAGGATAAAGACCTTTCGTCAAGGTGTTCTTCCTCGCCTGTGTCACGGCTGTCGATCGCCTGTCGGTCGGCCCGCCTTTCGGCTTCGACCGAACGACCGGAAAGAATGTCAGATGGCAATCTGCCGACAATATTTTGGAACCGCCTAGTTTCCTTTGGATCTAATCGGGCCGGTGGTATTTCATCTAGTGAACACATTGCCCGAAGCGTGATTTCATCAATAATCTTGTCATTTGTTGCATGATGTATAACAAAAAGCAACGTTAGATGATTCCCTGCCACATAGCTGTCTTGGCACATCTGTTCAATTATTCGATCATCTTCGTGAGTTGCCAAATATCTCCCAAGAAAAAAGTAATACATGTAAGGATGCTGAAATCTTCCATCGCTGGTCAAAATGCCGTATTCTGAATGAATCAATCTATGGTGAATGGAATCCGGCAGCACATATTTTTTTCTGTAGTCGGCTACGAACATATCAAACATTGATTGGGAAAACTCATCATGTTCAGCTTCGCTACAATAGATCGTATATGCTAATTGTTCCAAGAAATTTAGACATACATTTATGTCTTCATCGGCCTTGGAAATCCCCGCGTTCATCAATCTGGCCATTATAAATATGTAATAGCAATGACCGTGTGATGTAACAGCCATATCACGAGGCATAAATGCCTCGAGTGTTTGGAGGATCGACAGCACATAGAATGGATAGCGCGGCAAGATTCTAGTGTTAATGACAGCATTGACTCGCCTTTCGACTTGGTCCACCGCACCGTCATCCACTGTACTGCTGCCCATCAAGGAAAGACGTTTGCGAATTAGTTCTTCTTGCAACACGCGCGTAAGTGGACGAAGCCGGAGAACAGAACATTTCGCTAGCCGGATATCGTCTCGATAATATGATACATATGTGTCGGTGCTAGCCAACACAATGACGGTGCTGACCTCTGCCAAAACTGCGGCTACAAATTCTATGGATGCCGGCTTGGAGGATAGATTGTCCAGCACGACGATCCTGCTTTCTTGGCTTCGCCACACGCCGTAGTCACCATAAAATTGATCGTGGTAGGTCATAGCCAAGACACTGTTGACATTGCTGGATTTCTTGACCTCCTGCAAATCGACCAAGAGAGCCGGCTGTCCTTTGTTGATCAACGACAGAATGATGTGTCGGGCGAGTGCCGTCTTGCCACTCATGTCGTCGCCGTGCACAAGAACATGTCCCAGTTGTAGAAGACTGTCTGCATCCCGGATGGCTCTTTCATCCAGCTCGTGGATTTCGCTCTTGCCCTGACTGTAGCGAGAGAGAGGCAAGAAGACGAAGAGATCATCTAGAGTACTTGGTTGTTGCGACACTACGACATCCGTACTCTGTAGTTGTGTCAGGAAGTCGGCTCTTGGCGCCAAATCTGTTCGCAACGTGTCGATAAGGGACTTGATTCCCTCGTACACTTGCCTCCACCCCACATCAGGGTCGCTAAATGCCACAATTGGCTTCCCGTCCTCAGGCAATACCTTGATGTCGTCATCGGCAAGGAGGTCAATCCAGGGGCACTCGCCGACGATAACGGGAACACGAATCATTCGGTTGCGACCAGTTGCCAATGCTTGCGCCCTTCGCCACTCTTTCATGCATTCCTCTGATTCCAAGAAGTGATTGCTGAGCAAGAAAACGCCAATGTTTGCTCGTTGCAATGCTTGCTCTATGGCTGCTGAGATGCTATGGCCAGGAAGTATCTTGTTGTCAGACCACTGTTTCAAGACACCCTCCCTCTTCAGCAGAGCAAGTGCCGTCTCCATTGCGTCCCGGTACTGAGCATCCTTATGGGAATAGCTATAGAACAGGCGGACGGAGAAAGAGGAAGTCGTCATTGAACTGGTCTCCGTACTTGTGGGCTCTCTGCCGCAACCAGTCGCGAGGGCTTGGGCCGGTTAGGGCAATCGGATCCGTGAGGAAGGCCGGACAAGTTCGACTCCGAAGTGGAGGTCGATATGGCATCCGCCGTTCCTGCGTCCAGCGGAACAAGCTTCCAATGGGAACCCGCCTTCCGAGCTGCGGCCCGGGCCGGGGCGTGGTGGCGTGTTCGTGACCTCGACCAGCTAACGGCGCGAGTCCGCCTGGTGAAGGTCGCCGGGCCACATGGGGATTCGGGCAGTAGCGGGGCGTGCGGCAACAGCTTCTTTCGGAACCGGGAATCCGACGGGAATCGTATAAGGTAAGACGAAGGGGGCGACTTGGCCAGAGAATGACTGTCTCGGCTCTTTAGACTACAGTAGAAATGGCCGAGGGCTGGCCAAGGTAGAAATGTCCTTATGGTGATCGTCGACAGTGGGCTCTCACTAGAGCGGAGGCCAAGCACCGGTCGGGGTCGGATCGGCGATGCCGGAAGCGCAGCTCGCCCGAAGAGGCCGGTCATTCTGGCCGGCAGCTTGCGCAGGCACTGCCACGCCGTGAAGTTCTGGACTCGATCCGGGTCAGCATCGCTCGAGGCTCGGGGTCGCGGTAGTCATCAGGTCGGCTCCGGCCAAGTGTGGGACCACGCACGACCGGGCCGGGTAGGTGACGTAAGGTAAGGCTCGGCTCGCAGCTGGGCCAAGGCGATGGCTCGCCCCGCGTCGTCGAGCACCGGTTCTCCCGGCACCGGTCCCCCTTTGCCCGAGGGGCTTCCCATCTCAAGCTGATCGAGTTACGTTGTATTATCCAGCAGATTATGGCAGAAATCGACCAATAACCCTCGATATCCAGACGTCACGGAGCCATGACCGTCATCGAAGCTGAACTGGGCCGCCGACTCCGGCTGGCCCGCAAGGCCTGGAACCTCACCCAGGGCGAGGTCGCCGAGGCCCTGGGGCTCTCCCGTTCCGCCGTCTCCGAGATGGAGGCGGGTCGCAGGGGCGTGTCCGGGCTGGAACTGCACCGCCTGGCCCACCTCTACGGTCGGGACATGGCCGACTTCCTGGAAGAGGACTTCGAGCCGACCGCGACGATTGCCGCCCTCTTTCGCCGGCACGCCAAGGTCTCGCTCAGCCCGTGCGCGATGGAGTCGCTGCGCCGCTGCATGGCGCTGGGACGCGAGACCGCCAACCTCGAGCGGAAGGTCGGCCGGAGTCGCGGGCAGCCCATGTTCCCCGCGTACCCCTGCACTCCGCCCGGAACGCGATGGGACGCCGTGCAGCAGGGCTCAACCGTGGCGGCTGACGAGAGGCGACGGCTGGAGCTCGAGAACCGACCACTGCCGGATGTGGCCTGCCTCCTGGAGTCCCAAGGCATCCGAACGACGTTGGCCGACATGCCCGGCGACATCTCGGGCGTCGCATTCATGGACTCCCGAACTGGCTTCGTGGTCGCGGCCAACCGATCGCATCCATTCCTGCGGCGGCGCTTCTCGTTCGCCCACGAGTACGCCCATCTCGTCTTTGATCGCGAGATGGAAGGGACCGTGAGCATCGCGGACGACAGGGACGCCCTTCGAGAGGTTCGGGCGAATGCGTTCGCCGCATCGTTCTTGATGCCGGCCGACGGTGTCCGTGCCTTTGTCGCCGACCTCGCGAAGGGCCATCGCAGCCGCAGGCGGACGGATATCTACGACGAGAACGCACCGCTTCGGGTCAGCACCCGATCCAAGCCCGAGAGCCAGAGGCTCCAGATGCACGACATCGTCATGCTGGCGCATCACTTCACCGTCAGCTGTCCTGCCGTACTCTACCGGCTGGCCTCGTTGCGCTTGATCACGGACGAAGAGCGCGGGGCGCTGGCCGACCAACACCGGAACGGCGTCAGCCGTAATCTGCGGCGCTTCTTCGGCTTTCCAGAACCGGACGACGCAAGCGAGCGCGAGCAATTCCGAGCCCGTTTCTTGCACCTTGCGCTGGAGGCGTACCGCCAGGAAGAGATCACCAGGCGAAAGTTGCTGGAGCTGGTTCGGCTTGCAGGCGCAGGCGAGAGTGGCGATCTCCCCGGAATACTTGATGAACTTGCGGCCTCCACTATCCTACTCTCTACTAGACGTCGAGGACGTGAGTGAGATGCTTCCAGAAGCGCCTTCGATCCGGTCAGTATTCGTGCGTATCCGTGATGTGTCGGAAGTTGAAGGCCGATTCCGGTTCACTATCCAAGGCCGCAATATACAACTGCAAGTCGACCGTCAGAAGTGGTCTTTCCGGAGAAGCTACTTCAAGGAGAGCCGCATCCGTCAAGCCGAGCCTTATAAAGTACCGGTTGCGAGCGGCAGTCGCGCTCTGAACAACCACTTCTCTGCTGTGCTCAATAAAATGGGCAAGCATCTCAAGGCATTGCGATCGCTCGGGTTCCCGGTGGTGACCTATCAAGTTGGACGCTTCTGTCAGGGTGTTGGGTGTCACAAAGACGTGGCCCGGTGCAGTAACCAGTTCGACCAAGCAATTGTAGTCTTCAGCGTCGAAAGCGGAGAGTCTCTTGTGCTTGGCTATCAATGACCGATCCGTTGCCCCTACCACCAAGAGGACGAGCAGGTTTGCGTCGACCAACCACTCGCGCGCAATATCGGAAGTCATCAAGCAGCTGGATCCCTGTTCTTTACAGCCAAGACCTCGCCGTCGGCGTCTCGCAGAACGACAAGCTTGTAGGTGCGCGGGATTGGCGGTCGCGGAGGAGGACGCCGTGCCAGAAACGTCTGCGTCAGTGCGTCTTCCAGTACGTGCTTGGGCGGACTGTCCCAGGGCCGGGCAAACCCTATTGTGATTCTCCAAGCATGATCCTGGCTTTCATCGTCGAATTCGACCTCCTCCAGTCCGACGAAACGGATGTCTTCGTCGGTATACAGGTCGCGGATATAGTCCTTCGCCTTGGTGACGGCTTCTCGTACCTTCATGACGTTGCCCTCGTGTTCCAGAATCCGATGAGAAAGTTCGCCCAAGGAACAAGCTCGCCTGTTCGCCGCAGGCTTGCAAGCCCAATCGCTGGTCAGGAGAAGGATGGGCCGCAAGCACGCGACGTGCCCTCGGCCTTCGGTCCCTCAGCCCCCCACCAACATCCCCGCCACCCCCGCCATGTCCCCCACCTCCCCGTCCGGCCGAGCATCCGCCGCCGGAGTCGCCCCGCCCCCCGGCGCCCGGCTGGCGCGGTTCACCCACAAGGTGGCGTAGCCCAGCTGGGACGCGGGCGCGATGTCGTGGAACAGGCTTTGGGCCACGTGCAGGGTCCGCTTGCGGGGGACCTTCGAGCGGGCAGCCATCTCGTCGAAGTGCTTGCGGGCCGGCTTGTAGCTTCGCACCTGCTGGGCGGTCACCACCCAGTCGAACGCGGTCTCGAGCCGAAGCTGCGTCTCGGCGAAGAGGTCGTCGTCCACGTTGGACACGATCCCCAGGCGGTAGCGGCGGGCCAGCCGGCCTAGCGCCTCGACGGTGTCGGGGAAGACGGGCCAGCGCCCGGGGGAACCCGCAAACCCCTCTTGTTCCTGGCGGCTCGGACGGAACCTCAGTGCGACGCCCATGCGACGGAGCGTGTCCGCCAGCACGTGGCGGTAGGAACGGTACCGGCCGCCTTGCGCGAGGTGTTCGGCCGCGGCGAACGCCGACAGCACCAGGGCGTCGGGGGGGTCCGAGCCGTGGGCCCGGCAGACGGGGCGCGCGGCGTCCAATATCCCCGTCTCCCAGTCGACCAGCGTGCCGTAGCAGTCGAAGGTCAGGAGCGAAAAGCGGTCCGGGTCCACGGACGGCCTACATCTCCGGGAAGTCTGCGGTGGGCCCGAGGGTCTGGGGAACCGGCACGTCCAGGAGGCGGAGGTAGACGCCGAGCTGGGCGCGATGGTGGATCAGGTGGTCCAGGATGAAGCCGCGCAGGACAGCGCCCTTGGCCATGGTGAAGCGCTCCTCGCCGCCCACGAGCATCGTCCACGGCGCGGCGAACTCCTCGTCCGAGGCGCCCTCGATCAGGGCTCGCGCCATGGCGGCGTTCTTCTCCAGAGCCTCGACCAGCTCGGCGCTGGAACGGTACTCGGGCTGGGCGGGCGCGTCGCTTCCGTCGCCGGCGACGTCGAACCGGGACATCGACATGGTGGCCTGGGTCCAGCTGGGGATGTTGGCCACGTGGCTCGCCAGCTTGCCCAGCGTCCAGGACCGTTCGTGCGGCTGCCACTCCATCCGGTCGTCGGGAACCGCTTCCAGAAGCGCCTTCGATCCGGCGACGATGTGGTCCAGTGCCGCTACGTAGCTCTTGGCTGACACGAAATCCTCCTTGTGGGTTGCGAAAGGCACCGGCCCCCAAAGCCGGACGGCGACCGGGGACGGCGCACGCCACAAGGTAAGGGTAACGGATCGCGCGACGAAACAGGCGGTCCGCGAGGGGCTGCGGTCGGCGGGCACTTCCGGGCACGCCATCGCCTGGACATCCTGACGCACCTCTTCGCCGGCTGGCGCCTCCCAGGGACGCCACCGCCAGCCTCCAAGCCTTCGGACCCGTTCCGCCGATCCGCCTCGAGCGCTAGCCGCGTATCGTGCAGTGCTCGCCGTCCGCCTGGGCAAGGTCGGCGACGGCTTCCTGCCCCACCTGCAGGAACGGGATCGTGGGGTAGCCGAGCTCCTGGGCAACCAGGACTCCCAGCACCAGGATCGCGTCGGGTTCGCCGACCACCACGCCGGCCGGGGCGACGCTGTTGCGCAGCAGCTCCAGCATGATCGCGCTGGAGGAGCTGGAGCCGATCGTCCGCTCCATGACGACGATGCGACCGCCCAGCACCACTCCGTGCTGGGGATGGCGAGGGTCTGCGATCCGGCCCGATTCGGGGTCCACGCCGCCCCAGAAGCTGACGGGCTTGCGGATGACCAGGAGCCGCCCCTCGGCGCTCCCCGGGTGAACCACCGTGCCCGTCAGTTCCACAGGCTCTCGTCGCGGACCACCCGGCCGCAGGCAGCCGACGCCACGCAGTCCTCCAGGCTCCCGTAGACCACGCCGTAGCCGGTGTTGGAAGGCGTGTAGTGGGCGAACTTGCCCGAGTTGGTCATGAGGACGCCGTCCGTCGGCGGCAGTACGGGAGCAACGACGACGCAGGTGTCCACCACGATCTCCACGCCCGCCCGCTCCAAGCGCGAAAGGCGGCCTTCCCGCTCCAGGCGAAGGCGCTCGGCGCGGCCCGTGCACACGTAGAACGGCGCCGCGAAGGGCGCGGGCGGAAGGAGGGCTTCCAGCTGGCGGAACTCGGCCAGGGAGAAGTGGGGGCTGCCGACGGCCACGACGTCGATCGGACCGGAGCCGACGGTGCTGAGGGCGTCGCGGACGGCGCGCAGCTCGGCGGGCTCGGGCGTCGCGACCGACTCGGCCATTGCGCCGCCCAGCGCCGTGGACAGGTCGGGGGCCTCCGGCGTGACCCCCTCCACATGGAAGAGTCCCACGGCGCCGGACGAGGCGGCGGCCGCCCCCAGCGCCTTCAGCTGGTCTTCGGTGACGGTGCGGGGAAGGCCGGCGACGACGGCTACCCGGTCGCCCACCGCTTCTCCCAGCCACGCGCCCAGAACGGGGTAGAACACATCGCGCTCCTTGAGGGCCGCGCTCGCACCCCTGGTGTCCACGACGACCGTGGCGCGTCGGTTCTCGTCCAGGTGGAGTCCCGTGCGGGGCGCCCGTCCAGCTATGGCGCAGCAGATGTCCATGAAGTCGCCGTAGCGGTTGGTGCGGGCGCCCAGAACCGAGTTGGCGAAGGCGACGGCGTTGCTCTCCCCCCAGGCCACGTGCTCGCCCGTCGCAGGTCGGTGGCCAGCTTGGTACGGCGCGCACGTCCAGGTGGGGCGGCAGCCCAGCGCCTGGTACGCCTTCATCTGGCGAAGCGCCATCTCCCGGCGCCGGCCCGTGGAACGGACGCGGTCCGGGTTGAGAAGGTCCAGCGCGCCCACGTTCAAGGTGGCCGGCACGGCCGTCGATCCTCCCAGCTCGACCAGCCGCTCGGCGAACTCGGCGCCGCCGTCGCCGTGGTGCAGGCAGCCGTCGATGTGGGCCGACGCGACCTCCACCAGCTCCCGGGCGCCCAGGATCTCGCCCATCCGAACGACGATCCGCATGGCCAGCTGCCGGGCGGGGCCGGCTTCGCCGCGCAAGAGGGCGGCTTCCTCGTCGGAGAGCAGCAGGGGGGCGCGGGTCACGGGCGGGCGGCAGGGTTCGGCGGAGGAGGGGGCTTGGGGGACCGTCGGGCGGGGCAATATACTGACGGTGCCGATGACCAAGCATCCCATGGCGGCCCACGGGATCGACGCCGTGCTGGCCGCAGACGGACCGGAGCCCCCCGGTCGCGAGATCGGCCGGTCCCGGGAGGGACGGCCCATCCTGGCGCACAAGCTCGGTCGGGGGCCGGTTCGGGTCAGCCTCGTGGGCGGGTGCCACGCCGACGAGCCGGTGGGACCTCGCTTCCTGGCCAAGCTCGTCCGCTGCCTGGCGGCCCCGTCGGGGAAGGAGCTGCGAGCCACGGCGACTTGGTGCGTCGTGCCCCACGTCAACCCCGACGGCGCCCGGGCCAACGCCGCCTGGCAGCCCCCCGACGCCGAGCGGTACGACTTCGTCGCCTACCTGCGCCACCGCAAGCGAGAGCTTCCCGGAGACGACATCGAGTTCGGCTTCCCCCGCGGCCCCGACGACAGCGGCGCCCGTCCCGAAAACGCGGGCGTTGCAATGTTCTGGCGGGACGAAGGTCCGTTCCACCTCCACGCCAGCTTCCACGGCATGGGCACGGCGGCGGGCCCGTACTTCCTGGTGGAGCGGTCGTGGTGGCCCCGCTTTCAGCCGGCGGCGCGGCGACTGGCGGAGAAGGTCGAACACGCGGGCTACGCCCTCCACGACGTGGAACGCCACGGCGAGAAGGGATTCCACCGCCTGGCCCGGGGGTTCTGCAGCCGGCCCGACTCGCGGGCGATGCGGCGCCACTTCCTGGAGCTGGACCAGCCCGAGGTCGCAGCCCGCTTCCGGCCCAGCTCGATGGAGGCGGTGCGCGCCTGGGCGGCGACCCCCTGACCCTGGTGACCGAGATGCCCCTCTTCCTCACGCCGGGAGTCGGCGAGGAACTCGGGCCGCCCGACCCGGCGCTGACTGCGTGGCAAGATCGAATCGCCGGGTGGGAGGCCCGCCTGCGAAGCGACGAGGCCGCAGACGACGCCGACGAACCCGCCGCACATGGCCTCCAGGCCCACCAGGCCCGCCTGCGAAGCGCCGAGGCCGCTGCCGACGACGCGGACGCCACGGTGGCCCGCGAAGCCCGGGCCGCCGGAGTCGAGGCCATGGCCGTGCGGGACCAGATGCGCTTCCAGTGGGCCTTCGTCCGCGCCGGGCTCGAGTTGGTGGCCAAGGAGTTGGCGTCCGGCCGGGGCGCGGGACTAGCTTAGGGGCATGATCCGCCCCAGCAACGCGCTCGACGCAGCGCCAGACGCCGGCTCCGACGCCGCGCCCGCCGCACCCGACGCCACCCCCGACTCCGCGCCCCACTCCTACGGCGACGCCTTCCCCGCGTCCGAGCGCGTCTTCGTGCCGGGCCCGGGCGGCGTGGGCGTGCCGATGCGGGAGATCGGGCTGTCCGGGGGCGAGCCGCCGCTGCGGGTGTACGACACCAGCGGACCCCGCGACCGGGACGTGCGTGAAGGACTGCCCCTGCTGCGCGAGAAGTGGATTCGGGCAAGGGACGTGCGCGTCACCGGCCGCTCGGCGACGGTCGCGGCGGGCAAGCGCGACGACCCGTTGGAGCTTCCGCCGGGGCTGGCACGGACCACCCGCCGGGGCAACGGTCCGGTCACCCAGATGCACTACGCCCGCCGGGGCGAGGTCACCCCCGAGATGGAGTTCGTGGCGGTGCGCGAGGGGCTGGACCCGGCGTTCGTCCGCGACGAAGTGGCCCGGGGGCGGGCGATCATCCCCGCCAACGTCAACCACCCCGAGCTCGAGCCGATGATCATCGGCCGCAACTTCAAGGTCAAGGTCAACGCCAACATCGGAAACTCCGTCGTGACCTCGTCGATCGACGAAGAGGTCGAGAAGCTGCGCTGGGCCGCTCTCTGGGGCGCCGACACCGTCATGGACTTGTCCACCGGCAAGAACATTCACGCGACCCGGGAGTGGATCCTGCGCAACTCGCCGGTCCCCATCGGCACCGTGCCGATCTACCAGGCGCTGGAGAAGGTCGGCGGGGCGCCCGAAGAACTGACGTGGGAGGTCTACCGGGACACGATCGTCGAGCAGTGCGAGCAGGGCGTCGACTACTTCACCGTCCACGCCGGCGTTCTGCTCAGGTACGTGCCGCTGACCGCCGAGAGGGTGACGGGGATCGTGAGCCGGGGCGGCTCCATCGTAGCAAAGTGGTGCATGGCGCATCACAAGGAAAACTTCCTCTACACGAACTTCCGCGAACTCTGCGAAATCATGCGGGAGTACGACGTGTCCTTCTCATTGGGCGACGGACTGCGGCCCGGCTCAATCGCCGACGCCAACGACGAAGCCCAGTTCGCCGAGCTGCGCACGCAAGGCGAGCTCACCCGGATCGCATGGGAGCACGACGTTCAGGTCATGAACGAAGGCCCCGGCCACGTGCCCATGCACATGATCAAGGAGAACATGGAGAAGCAGCTGGAGTGGTGCGACGAGGCGCCGTTCTACACGCTGGGTCCTCTCACCACCGACATCGCCCCCGGCTACGATCACATCACCAGCGCGATCGGCGCCGCCATGATCGGCTGGTTCGGCACCGCGATGCTTTGCTACGTGACGCCGAAGGAGCACCTGGGCCTGCCGAACAAGGACGACGTGAAGGACGGCGTGATCGCGTACAAGATCGCCGCCCACGCCGCGGACTTGGCCAAGGGGCGCCCGGGAGCGCAGGCGTGGGACGACGCAATCTCCAAGGCGCGCTTCGAGTTCCGCTGGCACGACCAGTTCAACCTCTCCCTCGATCCCGTCACCGCCCGCGAGTTCCACGACGAGACCCTGCCCGCCGAAGGCGCCAAGGTTGCCCACTTCTGCTCGATGTGCGGTCCCAAGTTTTGCTCGATGAAGATCAGCGACGACATCCGTCGCTTCGCCGCCGAGCGAGGCTTGGCCGAAGCCGATGCGCTGGAAGCGGGAATGGACGAGAAGGCGCGCGAGTTCCGCCAAGCCGGCGGCGAGCTGTACGTTTCCGCGACGACTCCATAATAGCAAGCCGACCGCAACCGCACGGCCAGAAGACAGGACCCGCCAATGACTCAGCTCGACTCCTCGACAACGCAGCCCCAAGCCCGTCCGGCCTCCTACCGCTTCGCCTGCTTGACCCTGCTCGCAGGGGCGCTCCTTCTCGGCAGCTGCAGCCAGCGCGACATCCTCTACGACCAGAACAGCGACCTCTTCGTGTACGGCGTGCGGTTCTGGAACGGATCGGCCGCCAACATGGGGTCCGGCCCGTCGCTGCTCCAGTTCGCCGAGGGGCGGATGGTGTCGCTCATCCCCATGCGCGACACGGCGGAAGTGTTGCGCATGGCCCGGAAGCGGCGCGCAGAGGCCGTGGACGCCACCGGGCTGTTCATGATACCCGGGCTGGTGAACTCCCACGGCCACGTCGGCAGCACATGGCGGGAGGACTCGGGAGTCGACTACGCCGACTACGTGACCGCCGAGCTGGAGCGCTACGCCCGCTTCGGCGTGACCACCGTGGTGAGCCTGGGGGGCGCTCGGCCGCCGGCGTTCGATCTCCGGGACGCCAGCTGGGGCGAGGGAAGCTTGGGGCGGGCGCGCTTGCGGCTGGCGGGTCAGGTCGTTGTCGGCGAGACGCCGGAGGAAGCCGTCGTCGCCGTGGACCAGGCCGCGAGCGCCGGCGCAGACTGGATCAAGATCCGCGTCGACGACAACCTGGGAACCGTCCCCAAGATGCTGCCGGACGTCTACCAGGCCGTCATCGAGCGCGCTGCCGAGCATGAACTCCGGGTCGCGTCCCACTTGTTCTACGAGGAAGACGCCAAGGGGCTGCTGCGCGCCGGGACCGGGCTGGTCGCCCACAGCATCCGAGACGCGGACGTGGACGACGAGACGATCCAGCTCTTCCTGGAAACCGGCGTCTGCTACGTCCCCACCCTCACGCGCGAGGTGTCGGCGTTCGCCTACGGGGAGCGCCCGGCGTTCCTGGACGACCCCTTCCTGACCCAGGACGTGGACTCGGCCCAGGTGCGGGCGATGACTCACCCGCAACGCCAGGAGCGGTTCCGCCAGTCCCCCCAGACGGCTGCGTACCGGGAAGCGTTGCAGGTCGCCCAGCGCAACCTGAAGCGGCTGGCCGACGCCGGCGTCACGATCGCCTTCGGCACGGACTCGGGTCCGATCGGCCGCTTCCAGGGCTACTTCGAGCACATGGAGCTCGAGCTGATGGCGGAGGCCGGGCTGACCCCGAAGCAGATACTCCGCTCGGCGACGGAGAAGGCGGCGCAGTGCATGGGGCTGGACGGCGTGGGAACGCTCGAGCCCGGCCGAGGCAGGCTGGTCCCGGGAAATCGGGCGGACTTCATCCTGTTGCGGGCGAACCCGATGGACGACGTGCGCAACCTCCGCGAGATAGAGTCGGTGTGGGTAGGCGGAAAGCCGATCAGCCGATGATCGGAGGAGCGATCAGGCGCGTCTGGCCGCCGAGACGCACGCGCCAGGAGATGTGTCAGCTCGTCAGCACCCGCACGGCGTCGTCGAGGGACTTCCGCAGGTCCAGCGACAGCGACCGCAACAACCACGCCGGGTAGCGCCCGTATTCGTCGGCGTGCGCGGCTGCAGTAATCAGCCGGCATGCCCCGCGGACGCCCATGATCAAGTTGTACGCCCATCGCGACTCCATGCTCGGCATCTTGCGGCTGGGGCGGACGAGCACTGTCAGCAGGGCCTCCCGAGAATCGCCCAGGCTCGCAGACTCCAGCCGGGCAGCACGGGCCAAGCGCTCGGCAAGCCTTACCAGATCATTGGCCGACTTCGCATCCGCCAAGCGCCAGATTCGACCCACCAGGGTAGGGCCCCTGGCCGTACTCGGTCGGTAGTACCTCGGGTTTTTGACGACAGCCAACTTCTCTTCGACGGCAGTCAGCAGTTCACCGTAGGAGGCCGCTTTCGCGGGCCTGTCCCGGCATTCGTCGAGAAAAGCACCGACTAACCGCGGGGCCGCGTCCAGCCCGGCCCTGAACCGTCTTAGCAGCACCCGGTCCAACTCGAAGAGCAAACGACAAAGCTCGCCTGTGTCGACTTCGGACAAGGGTACCGCGGCCCGCATCGTCAGGTCGGTAACCGACACGTCGACCAGCTGTCCCGGCGACACCGGGAACCACTCCGGCAGGTGAAGCGGCGACGTGCTGACGGTCAGCTCGAAGCGCTTTCGCGACACAACAACCACGTCGAGCGAGCCGGTCGCTTGAACCAAGCCCTTCAGAGGCGGTGCGAGCATCTCGTCCTTGATCTCCTCAAGCGTACTCGCCAGATCGTCCACGATCATGTCGGGATGCGTGAAGCGCTTGGCCCGGGGAGAAACTGAACAAACCGCCTCCTCCGACGTCAGAAGCTTCATGGCCGCGACGAACGCGCTTCGGCCACTAGGTTCGGTCTCGTGAGTCGCCGTAACCCAGTAGAACCGGAGCGGCTCCTCCGGCCCTCGCCGGCGCAACCGCATTTCCTGAACGATGTCGCGTGGCTTGATCATCGCCGCCCGCCTCCCCCCTGACCTCTGCTCACGCCTGCGCTGGCTGCACGGACGCCGCCAGTCTTCCCAACGTCCCGATCTTGACGCTCACCTGATCGTCGGACACGCGAAGGAAGTTGGCCTGCGACGCTGTCCTGAGGATCTCGTTTGCATCCGGCAGCTTCCCTGGGGTCGGGATGCGGTCCATGATCTCCGCAAAGTCGCTGCGCGAAACAGCCAAGTCCGAGTGATTCGTCGTCGCGATCTGCCGGAGAACCCAGTAGACGGTGTACAACCACCGATTCGAGCGATAACCCTCTTCGCTCATCGCCTGTCTGGCCGCCTCGCGAAAGAAGTTGTAGTCCCGGTAGAGCGTGAGCTGGTCGAAGCCGAGCTTCTGCTCCTGAAAGGACCGAAAATGCTTGCTGCGGAGACGCAGGCCCCGAAGCGGTCGCTGCTGCTCAATCAGCCAGTCTACAAACACACACAGCACGTTCGCCGTGAGAAACGGGTGGCCGGCTGTCTCGCGATAGAGCGCATCCAAGAAGCGTGGGCTTACTTCAATGCGGTCGGAGAGTATCTTTCCAACCAGCAGTGCAAACTCGCCCGCACCGGTCCCCCTGATGTGCTCGAACAAAGGAAAGGGATCCTGTTCGACGTAGGGAGCCAGCTGGTTCTGGTCCATGAAGATGAAGTGCGCGTCCGGCTGTTGGCCCAGGAAAACCAACAAGTTGTCGCGGGCAAACTCCACAAGTTGGTTGAGAAGGGGCTGAACGATGGTGTAACGCAGGAGGCTGTTGTCCGTGGCGGCGGCGTGCAGATATCCGAACAAGGTCTCGTATTCGTCGACGACAAAGACGATCCGTTGGTCGTCCTCCACGGGCACGGGCGCGCACTCCTGAACAATCTTTACCACGAAATCGTTGGTAATCGGAGTCTTCGATGCCATGGCCTCGCAAACCTTGTCGTAGAACAGGCGTCCGTGCGGAGTCGGATCGGTTCCACATGTCTGAGGGACTATCGCGGAGTCGCCTGCAGTGAAGTCAAGATCGAAGCATGCGGTAGTCTTGCCGCTACGTCTGACGCTGCACCACAGCCGCACGCCGTTTTTGCGGTCGAACGTCCGAAGCAAGCCGCGCACGCTGGTGCGCTGGACATGGTAGAACTTTGCCTTGGCCGGTTCACGCAAGGGAAACTCTCGTGCGATGTTGTACGGCGTCGCCTGTGCGAGCCTGCTGCGCATCGCATAGATCTCTCGATCCCATGCGTGCACCGCAGCTTGGACGACATCTTCTTGCGACACACCTGCTCTGACCACCACGTCGACCAAGCGAGGACTCGAGGACACGTGTGCCGCAACGTCGGGCGGCAAGGGTGCAACGACAAGCGCAACTCTGTTCGCCAGCGCTTCGTCGAGAACATACGGCGTAACGTGTTCATAACCCAAGTAGGCGTGCGCTTCGATCGCATGGCGCGCGGTCACGGATGGGGGTGTTCGCACGCCGATCTCGAACCGGCCTAGCGGATCAACGTAGCGACCGAAGATGGGAAGCGGATAGTAATCCTCGTGGTCCTTGCAAATCAACTGCTCAAGCGACTCAAGCAAGGGAATCACTGCTCGACGAAGGCGATCGGCTACGTCATCGCCGGCAATAAGGTCGGCGACGATGTTCGCCGTGGCAGGCTCCAGGAACGCCAGATAGTGAGTGAGTCGTCTGAAGTGGCGTGGAAGTACTGCAACGCCTGGGCCGTCGTCGAACTTGACTGCCCCATACCCCTGGACGATGCCAAGCAACGCCGACGAAAAGAGGCTTCGAAGAGCCTGTACCGAATCTCTGTCGACGGCGTCGGACGACCGTGCGGAGTAGTATGCAAGGGGAAGCTCGAGAAACCGCACTAGTCCGCCCACGGACTTATGCATCGCCGTAGATTGCCCCACGCGCTCCACTTGAAATCCGTAGCCCTTGGAGAATATGTCGCAAGCGTGTTCGTGCAGCAACAACCGAACGGAAGCTGCATAGCACTCGCCCATTGGCCGGTGCTTCAGACGCGGGAGATAGATGTCGAAATGACGTGTCAAGCACGCAGTGTAGTGACTCGACCACTGGAATATGTGGTGCTTGGAGAGTGTTGCGAGGTCCCGCCGAAATGCGTCTTCCTCGGGCAAGCCGCCGGGAACCGCTTGGACAGCGTCCGGCTTGTAAAGATCGCTGGCGGTCTCTTGAACAAGAGAGGGCACGGCAGTCTTCTGGTCTACAAGCTTGAGCAGCTCTCGGCGGCGCTTGGGCTGAAACTTCTCTATCGTCTTGAGAAGATCGGCCCGCCAAGACGAGAGGGCGGTATCGCTCATCTGCCGAATGAGGTCGGTCAGTAGTCGCTGCGGCTCCTTCGCACTGCCTTTGGCCAGCAGGTTCTCGACGTTCCTAAGGGTTTGTTCTGGCGTTGCCATTGCATCGCCTCAACTGCTGAAGCCAGCCACCCTGCGCATCCTGCCGTCGCAAGCGGCCCGCACGTGGTTGAACCCCTCGACCGTTCCGCTAGGCCCCGTGGAGCGCCAACCGACCAGCGCCTCGCCCCGGCAGACGCGGAGCTCGCCCGCCGCCTCGATCTGCCACCCGGGCATGAAGCGGTGGCAGTTGTCGATGTGGAGGCTCAGGCTCTCGACGCCCCGGGCGACCGCCCACTCGTCGCGGAACTCCACGTCGTCGAAGCAGCACTCCCGGAGCGCCGCCAAGCGGTTGTCGGGGTCGGCCTCGTTCCAGGCTTCGAACCAGCGCTTAAGGGTGCGTTCCAGCCCGGCGGAGAGGTCGGCCCGGTTGGCCATGAGTTCCAGGCGGCCCAGATGGAAGCGCCAGCCGGCGTCGTGCTCCGCCGCGGCCGTGTCGGACGAGAAGCCGCCGTGGCGCAAGTCCACCTGGCATCCTTCGGCGGTCTCCCGCACCCGGAACTCCACCAGCGTCGAACCGGCGGGCACCGTCTGGGCTTGGGGACCCTCCTCGGAACCCCAGGTGACGGCCAAGTGCATGGCCTCGGCGTCGAAGGCGGCGACCTCCCCGGCCTTCACGACGCCGAAGTTGGGGAAGTCCACTCGGAAGGGACTCCCGGCCCGAGCCTCGAAGGCGGCGGCGCCGTCCATCCAGCGCGAGAAGCCGTCGGGTTGCGACAGAATCGCCCATACGGTGTCGGGACGAGCTTCGATCCCGATGGACCGCTCGATCGTCCGCGCGTCCTGCCGGTCGGGGGACTGCCGTGCGTCGTTCGTCAAGTTGTTGCTCCGTGTCATCGAGCCGCGCCAGCGGCCCATCTGTTCGGCGTGTATGAACCAGGGTCCCACAAAGATAGGCAGACCGCCGTGCACCGCTAGCCCCAGTGGGCGCTGAAGCCGGGGCTCGTGGTTCTACCTCTCTCGCCCAACCGTCGCGTCTTGTCGCCCCTGCCATCCGGCGTTACCCTACGTGCGACCTCGGTCAAACCGGGCGACTCCACCATCCGCCGCCCCCTTCGCTCCCGTCCGCGGTCTGTCCCCCCGATCTCGGCGACCAGTCCATGCCGAACTCCACTCATCTGGAACGTCTGTCGATTCGCGGCTTCCGGGGCCTTGAGCACCTAGAGCTTGAAGACCTGCGCCAGCTCAACTTGATCGTCGGATACAACGACGTCGGCAAGACCTCGGTTCTGGAGGCTGCCATGTTGCTCGCGGGCCCGGTACCGCAAGTGCTCACAGGGATTCAGAATCTACGCAAGCATGTTGTTCGGGTCGCGAGCGACATCGCGTTGCTCCTCCACCGCCTGGATCTTGACCAGCAAGTGGACATGTCCGCACTCACACCTCGAGATGAGCGTCGATTGACGGTCGCGGCGTCCAATGCCGCGCTCACGATTGACGCCGAATCACAGTTGCCCAGAAGAAGTGGCCACGAGGCCGACGCTCGTGCGGACATCGTGTCGAATTCGTCGGTCCTGCAGGCGACGGAATTCCACTACAAGACCGTCATTCAGCCCCGTGGCGCGGGCGAACCCAGGACATTTCGTTGTAGACTTTCAGTAACCAACGCCGAGATCACGATGATTCCGACGACTGTTACGGGCGATCCCGGAGAAAGTATACTGTCGGCGAGGCTGCTGGTTCCTGGTCCCGGACATGAGGCCGAGTCGATCTCCGACGTACTGATCGCAAAGCGACAAGACGAACTGCTCGAATGCCTTCGTGCCATCAATCCATCCATATTGGGCATAGCGACCAAGAACGATATCGCGTATGTGGACATCGGCCTAGACGCCATGATTCCTCTTGGCATGTGCGGCAGCGGACTTGTACGTGCCGCCATGATCTTTGCGGTCTGCCTCGCGGGCGACGTGCAGATACTCTTGATCGACGAGATTGGCAGTGGACTTCATCACACGGCTGTTGGTCCCTTGATGGAGGCATTGTTGATAGTGTCTGAGCGACGAGACGTGCAAGTCTTCGTCACGACCCATAGCCTGGAGGTGCTGCGCTCCATTGAGGAGACTCTGGGCGACGACAAGCATGACCGCTTCCGGGACAAGACCGTGGCGTACGCTCTGGCCAGACGCCAGGACCGCTGCATTAGCGCCTACAGATACGACTACGAGCAGTTCGCGCACGCCGTGTCGCGTGGGATTGAGATAAGATGACGGCATGGCACGTGTGCGTCCGGCCCGGGAACGCCGTCGCCGCTGGCGGTCGCGCCTCCGTGCTCGATCGTCCGAACCGCCTCACGGCAGCGCGTGCCGCTCTAGGTAGTGGAGCCCGTACTCGTCCATCCGCACCAGGTAGGCCTTTCCGTCGCCGAAGCCGACTACGCGCCGTCCCGGAAGGAGCTCCACGACCAGCTGCCGCTCGCCGGAAGCGCCGAAGACGTGGTACGCCGGCGGGGCGTCGGCGCGCCCGCGCGTCCTCACCCACGCCCGCCCACTAGGATCGACCGGAATGCGGGAGCCGTAGAACGGCGGCAGCTCTTCCGGCCACGAGTAGCTGTCCAGGTCCTGCTCGTCTTCGGTCGAGCCGCCTCGGCTCACGGAGAACTGGATGCTCCCGCTGCCGTCGGCGAACGCGGAAATGCTCATGCCTCCGCCGGTTTCGGCCCGGGCGTCCCGCCACGCCTCCTTCTCGGGCGTCCCGATGGCGAAGCGCTCGTACTCGACAGGCTCTCCGCTGGTCGTGGACCCGTCCGGCGCGATCCACTCCAGGTGGTAGTCGGCGACCCGAGCCACCACGACCCGCCCGTCCTCCGCCACTCCCCAGGCGTCGGCGGGCGACAACGGTATCTGCGAGATCGACTCGCTGTTCTCCGTGCCGCTTCGCGTGGTGCCCGGCACCTTCACCCGGGCCACCGAGTCCACGCTCTCGGCCTCCAGGTCGAGGCGCAGCACGTAGGCGGAGTCCGACTGGAGGCCCGACATGCCGGGCATGCTCCGCACGTAGACGCGCCCCTCTCCGTCCACCGCCTGGGGAATCGCCATCACCATGGTGCCCTGCATGAAGTCGCCCACCACGTAGGGACGGGTCTCGCCAAACTCCAGCTCCGGGCTCATCTCCGTGAGGCGCGTGTTCCCCAGGTCCACCAAGAGCGTCCTGCCGCCGGGCAGCGACCACACGGCGTCGGGCTGCTGGTACTCCTCGGGACCTTCGCCCACCGAGCCCAGAGTGTCGGCGGCGCCGGCGTCCATATCCACCAGCAGCAGGACTTGGCCCAGAGGGTCGGCGACCAGCACGCGCCCGTCGGGCATCTCCCGCACGCTCTGCACGACCGAAAGGGCATGGTCGAAGACGGCCTCGGGCTCCGCCAGCCGCACGGCTCCCTGTCCCTCGCCGCCGACGGAAGCGACGCCGCACGCAGCGAGGAGCCCGACTGCCGCAGCGAGGAGCCCGACAGCCCCTGCCGCTCGTGCGCCTGCGGTGGCCCAGTGGGCGGAACGTCCAGCACTGTCCTTCGTCGCGTGTTCCATTGCGGCTGCTCCTTTGTCGTGCGAGTGGCCCTCCGAACGGCTCCCCGGCCTTGGTGCGATCCAGGGAGCCGCCGGAGCCGTTGCTCCCATGAAGCTACCGCGTCTTCAGCAGCCAGTCCCGGAAGACGGCGGCCACGGGAGCCGTCGGGCAGCCCGTCGCGCCGGCCTCAGCCCCCGCCGATCGAGCCCAGCGGCAGATTGACGGCCGCGTCGCAGGCGGTGCCCGACAGAGTGCCCCGGACGACCGCCACCGTGTCGGTCGACTCGACGCCCGGCAGTTCGACCTCCCCCGTCAGTTCCAGGTCCAGCGAGCATCTGCCCCGCCGGGCGGGAGAGTCGGTCTCCCAGTCGACGGCGCCGACGACCTCCCAGTCCAGCTCCGCCCGCTCAAAGTGGCCGGTGACCCTGACCTGGCCGCTCTGGCGCACGTCTGGCGCGCCGTTGACGGTGAAGGTCGCGCCCCGAGCCGTGAACTGGCAGTTCCGGGGCGTCATGACCAGATCGGAGCTCAGGACCAGAACCGGGGCCACCGTGTCGGCGACGACCCTGCGCAACAAGCCTGCGGTGCCGCCCAGGGGGCAGTCGGCCGGCGGCGGGTCGACGACGGGGGTGGCGGCTGCGACGCCGGTCAGGCCGCCGACCACGGCCAACCCATCCACCAACGCCACGACCTCGGCGTCGGTCAGGGCGTTGTCGTCGGCCGGTCGGGCGGAGTCGTGGCAAGCCGCCACGGCCAGCAGGGTCAGGGCGGCCTGCAGCTCCAGGGAGACTCGAGTGCGTTTCCTGGACACTCGCGTGCGTTTGGTCATCACGGTTACCTCCCGCCGATCGAGTCCAGCGGCAGATTGACGGCCGCGTCGCAGGCGGTGCCCGACAGTGTGCCCCGGACGACCGCCACCGTGTCGGTCGACTCGACGCCCGGCAGTTCGACCTCCCCCGTCAGGTCCAGGTCCAGCGAGCATCTGCCCTGCCGGGCGGGAGAGCCGGTCTCCCAGTCCACGGCGCCGGCGATGTCGTAGTCGAACTCCACCCGCTCGAAGAAGCCGGTGATCGTCAGGTCGCCGCTCTGGCGCACGTCGGGCGCGCCGTTGGCGGTGAAGGTCGTGCCCCGAGCCGTGAACTGGCAGTTCTGGGGCGTCACGACGGTCTCGGAGCTCAGGACCTGACCAGCCGCCGTGCTGTCGGTGGTGGCCGTGACCGAGAAGCCGACGGTCCCGCCCAGGGGGCACTGGACCACCGATTCGGCGGGCACGGGGGAGGCGGCATCGTCGCCGACCAGGCGGGCGACCACGGCCAGCCCGTCCACCAGGGCCACGGTCTCGGCTTCGGTCAGGGCGTCCTCGCCGGTCGGTGCGGTCGAGTCGTCGCAGACCGCGACGGCCATGAGCGCGATCAGCACGGCCAGCGGTCCCAGGGCGGTTCGCGTGCGTTCCTTCATCTCGCTTCCTCTTGTCTGGCGCTTCGGGTGTCGGGGACGGAGTTCCCCGACGCACACGTTCCTACCCGCGAGTTCGCCCAAGGTTCCCCGGCATCTTCCGTGGCCCCGGAGCCCGCCCCTCCGGCGCGAGCCTGCTACTTGACGAAGAGCATGTCGCGATAGGTGGGGAGCGGCCAGAAGTCGTCGGGGACCACCGCTTCCATGCGGTCCACCACGTCGCGCACCGCGTTCATGGCGGGGATCACGTTGTCGCGCATGTGGACCGCCTTGGACGACATCTCGTCGCCGCCCAGCTCGGCGTTCTGGGCGTCCAGCGCGTCCAGCGCGTCGGCCAGCTCGTCCACCAGCCCCGAGACCCGTCGCGCCGTGGACGTCACGCCCCGGCACCGGACCCCGGCCCCGTCGGCGTTCGCGGAGATCGACACCAGGTCGTTCAGGTAGCGGACCGCCGCCGGGAGGATCATGGTGCGGGCCATGCTCGCCGCCGTCTCGGCCTCGATGTTGACCTTGATGAAGTACTGCTCCGTGCGCACCTCCAGGCGGGACTCCAGCTCCCGCGGGCTGAGCACGCCGTACTTCTCGAAGAGGCGCTGGTTCTTGGAGGACCCCATCTTGGGCAGGGCGTCCACGGCGGTGCGCAGGTTGAGAAGGCCGCGCCGCTCGGCTTCCGCCACCCAGTCGGCCGAGTAGTTGTCGCCGTTGAAGACGACCCGCTTGAACGCCCGCACCTCCTTGGCCAGCAGCTTCCGCAGGGCGTCTTCCAGCTTCGCGCCGCCGTCCACCGCCTCTTCCAGCTCCGTCGTCATCTCGTCGATCGACTCGGCGACGATCGTGTTGAGGACCGTGGCCGGGAACGACACGCTGATCGAGGAGCCCAGCGCCCGGAACTCGAACTTGTTGCCCGTGAAGGCGAAGGGCGACGTGCGGTTCCGGTCTCCCGCGTGCTTGGGCAGGTCCGGCAGCACGCCGACCCCCAGTCCCAGCAGTCCGCCCTGGCTGGACCCCTTGGCGGCCCCGGTCTGCTCGAGCTGGTCGAAGACGTCCTGCAGCTGGTCGCCCAGGAACACCGAGATGATCGAAGGAGGCGCCTCGTTGGCCCCCAGCCGGTGGTCGTTGCCCGCGCTGGCGATGCACGCCCGCAGCAAGTCCTGGTGACGTTCCACGGCGCGCACCACCGCCGTGCAGAAGAAGAGGAACGTCTCGTTGTCGTGGGGCGTGTCGCCGGGGTCCAGCAGGTTGTGGTCCTCGGCGCCGAACGACCAGTTGAGGTGCTTGCCGCTGCCGTTCAGCCCGGCGAAGGGCTTCTCGTGGAGGAGGCAGACGAAGCCGTACTTGCGGGCGTTCTTCTGGAGGCTCCACATCAGCAGCTGCTGGTGGTCCGACGCCAGGTTGGCGTTCTCGTAGACCGGCGCCATCTCGTACTGGTGGGGCGCCACTTCGTTGTGCCTGGTCTTGAGGGGGACGCCGAGGCGGTACATCTCCATCTCGACCTCCTGCATGAACGCCAGCACCCGGTCGTGGATCGCGCCGAAGTAGTGGTCGTCCAGCTCCTGGCCCCGGGGCGGCTTGGCGCCGAAGAGGGTGCGGCCGGAGGTCATCAGGTCGGGCCGGCGGTAGTAGAACTCCTGGTCGATCAGGAAGAACTCCTGCTCGGGTCCCAAGCTCGCCGAGACCCGCTTCGCGTCCCGCCCGAAGAGGCCCAGGGCGCGTCGGGCGACCCGATCCAGCGCGTCGATCGAGCGGAGCAGCGGAATCTTCTTGTCCAGGCTGTCCCCGGCCCAGCTGGAGAACGCCGTGGGGATGCACAGGTAGGTCGTGGCCTCGCCTTCGAGAAGGAACGCCGGCGACGTCGGGTCCCACGCCGTGTAGCCCCTGGCCTCGAACGTCGCCCGCAGCCCGCCGGAGGGGAACGACGAGGCGTCGGGCTCGCCCTGGACCAGCTCGTTGCCGCCGAACTCGGTGATTGCGGTGCCGTCCCTCCGCACCTTCAGGAACGAGTCGTGCTTCTCGGCGGTACTGCCGGTCAGCGGCTGGAACCAGTGGGTGTAGTGGGTGGCGCCTCGGGCCAGCGCCCACTCCTTCATGGCCTCGGCCACTTGGTCGGCGACCGCCGAGTCCAGCGGCTCCCCGTTCTCGACCGTCGAGAGGAGCTGCTTGAAGACGTCGGACTTGAGCGAGGCGCGCATCTCGCGGAGGCCGAAGACCTGTCGTCCGAAGTTGCGCTCCAGGAGCTTCGGCTCGGCCACGTCGCTCGGGTCGCGCTCCCTGGGAGCCCAGGTCTTGGCGGCGACGAGGGAGTCGAAGCGGGTGCGGGTGGTGATCATGGGTGGCGGTCCTTGTGTCGGGGGTTTTGGCTGGGGGCGGCCTTGGGTTGGCGAGCGGCCGTGGGTTGGCGGGCGGCCGTGGGTTGGCGGACGGCCCTCCCATGGCTCGGTTCGGAGAACGCTAACTTCCCGTTGCGGACGCTGGGAAGGACTTGAGCATAAGATTTATTTCGTTAGTATATCTTATGCTATTCGATCAAGTGGTCGCCCGGTTGCGCACGGTGCTGAGGCGGCCGGGACCGGTGGTGGTGTCCGCCGAGGGCAGGCTGGGGCTCTCGCCGCTCCCCTTCGTTCTGGAGGCGACCCGGGGCCGGCGACGAGTCGTCTTCGCGCCGCCGGGCCTGACCGACGCCGCCAACCGAAACGCGCTGGCGGCTGCGCTGGCGTCGGGGGACGGGCTCGCTTCGGCGGTCGGTCGGTCGGGGGCGCCGGCGGGCAAGGCGACGGGCGACTGGAGGAGCCTGCTGGAAGCTCTGCCTTCGATGGCGCCGGTCGTTCTGGTGGTGGACGAGCCGCAGGGGATCACGGCCGTGAACCGCCGCTTCTGGCGCGAGCTGGGCGAGGCGTGGAAGCTGGTGCGGCGCAGTGGGCAGCGGGTCCAGGTGGTGCTGTGCAGCTGCGAGCGCGGAGTGGGGCGCGAGCTGAACCGTCCCGCTTCGCCATTGCGCCGCCCGGCGGCCCGTCTGGCGCCCGAACCCTGGCCCGACCCGGTGACGGTGGTGTCCGTGGAGCCCGGAACCCACTACGACCTGGCCGTTGCGCTTCCGCGCTGGAAGGGTCGCGACCTCCTGATGGGCTGGGCGCTCTTCGGGGGAGTGCCGGAGACGTGGCGGGCGGTGCCGGGTCGGCTCGACCCGGAGGGCGCCTTGCGGCGGGCCATGACGGGCTCCGGCGGTGCCCGCGACCGGTGGACGGCCGGCAACCGCTGGACGTCGGGACCCTTGGAGCTGCTGCGGCAGGGCGTGGGAAAGCCCAACCGCTACGCCTCCGTGCTTCGCGCCATGGCGGAAGGCGCCCAAAGCTGGCGGGAAGTCTCGGATCCGGCGTTCCGGGAGTCGGGAAACCGGAGCGGGGCCGGTCCCTACTTGGCGCGGCTTCGGGAGCTGGGCCTCGTCGCGACGGATCGGCCCCTGGGCGCCAGGGCGGGCGGGCGCCGGAGCCGCTATCGGCTGACCGACCCCCACGAAGCGTTCTGGTGGTCGGTGGTGCACCCGGCGCGCTCGGAGCTGCTGGTCCCGAGGCAGGCCGCAACGGTCTGGGCAGAGCGGGTGGCCCCCGCGCTGGACGCCGTGCTGACGCGGGCGCTCCCCGCAATCTGCCGCAACTTCCTTCGGTTCGGCGCGGGGCTGCTCTTGGGCGCCACGGCCCGGGAGGCGGGTTCGCTGTGGGGTCGCGGCTTCGACTTCCCCGCGGCGGCAACGCTCCGCAACGGCGCGGTCTGCTATGGACACGTCCACGCCGGTTCCAAGCCTGCTTCCATGGCGCAGCTCGCCGAAGTGGAGCGCCATGTCCGCGCCACCCGCTACGGCTTCGCCCGCCAAGCCCGGGTCCGGATCGTCTTCTCCTTGTCGGGCTTCGACGACGACCTCCGCCGCGAGGCCGCCCGGAACCCGCTGGTCCGGCTGGCGGGGGTGGAGGAACTGGCCCGGGGAACCTTTTCGGCAGGGGGTGGTAACAGGGGTTGAAGGCGTCGCCGGCACCGGGCCGGAAGCCGCCTGGACAGTAGTAGCGAGATAATCGGGTATTCGATAGTCTACTGCGAGCCGCCGGTGTCAAGCCAAAGTAGAAATGTCCGGTAGTTGGCCAAAGTAGAAATGTCCCCCCTGATGGTGTGGACGGTGGGTTCTTCCTGAGGCCGGGGGCCAGGTGTCGGGCGCAGGACACGCGGATCCAGCAAGCCTGGGCTGGACGGCGCCGGGCGCCCTGTTCCAGGCGCTTCAAGGCCAGTGGCGGCCGGGCGAGTCGAGGTCGTCGCCGTGGCCAAGCTCTGGCCGGGTGGACGCCAACGCGGACGGGTCCGGACACTGCTGCCCCGATGGCTCGCAGTTCGCACTGAGCCTGCCAGCTCGGACGGTCGTGGTGCGCCGAGCGACCTGCGCAGCGCCGGCAAGCCTCGGAGGCACGGATGCCGACACTGCGGTCGCGTCCGACCTTTGCGGGAAGGGGAGTGCGAGCTGCCGTCCCCGCCTGCAGGCTCAGGACGAGGTCCTGCACCGCTCGGGACCGGTCCCGTTGGAGTGGGCGGCGCGGTGTTCCCGCTTGGCCACGGCCTGGGCCACGCTGGCGCTGAAGTGCTTGCGCCACGGGTGATCCCTTCCCGGCTTCGGCGGCTTGGGCCTGGGCTTGGCCGTCGCGGGCGCCGGCGCCGGCTTGGGCGTCGCCGACCGGACCGCCCCCAAGGCCTTGGGCGTCAGGTAGCAGCCGCGATGCCGGAAGCGCAGCTCGCCCGAGAGGCGCCGTTCGACGACGACGGGGGAGCCCGGCGCGACGCCGGCCGCCTCGGCGTCGCGGGCCGTGACCTGCCAGAAGCGGTTCTCGAAGCGCACGGTGAAGTCGCGGGCCACGACCCGCGTGTCCGTCTCGGCGAAGAGGGCTTCCAGATCGATGTCCTGAGGCAGCGGGCGATGGGCGTCGAGGGGATCGGCCGGCGCCACCGTGAAGCGTTCGTTCCAGAACGGAACCCACCGCTCCTCCAAGTAGCGGTTCGCCGCCTCGAGCGTGGTGACTCGCGCCAAGCGCATCTCTTTGACCAGCCGGTCCTGCGCCGTGCCGAACGTCCGCTCGACCCGGCCCTTCGCCTGCGGCGAGTTCGCCAGGACCACCTCGACGCCCAGCTTCTCCAGCGCCGTGCCGATGATCGTCCGGGTCCGCTTGCCCTCCGGGCCGAGGCGCTGCCCGAAGTGGCCCGCGTGGTCCACGTACACCGCCCTCGGCCGTCCGTGGCGTTCGAGGCACTCGACGATCGCTCGCCGATTCGCGGCGCCCGTGTCGCGCTCGACGAAGCGACCGTGCATGAACCCGCTCGTCGCGTCGTCGTGCAGCGCGATCAGCACGAGGTCGGGCGGCCCCCGGTCTTCAAGCCAGGCGTGAACCGAGCTGTCCCACTGGAGCAGCTCGCCCCGCGCGGCGCGACGCGGCCGTCGGCGCCGGTGCTTCGCCCGCTTGCGCTTGCGCTGCCACAAGCCCGCGCCCTTCCGCCATGCCCGCAGCGTCTCCGCGCTGACGCGCACGCCCAGCTCCCGCTCGACATGCTCCGCCAGAAACGTGGCGCCGAAGTCGGCGTAGTCGGGGTCCCTGGCCATGACCAGCACCTGCTCCCGCGTCTCCGACGGCAGCGACCGGTTCGACCTCCGACCCCGGAGCCCGTGCACGACCACCTCGTCGCCCGCCGCCTCGAACCGGCGGCGCACGCGCCGGAAGTGACGCTCCGTCACCCCGAAGCGCGCCGCGCCGTCGGCCGCCGCCAGCACGCCTTCGCTCACCTGCCTCAACACCGAGATCCGGTCCCGCTCCTTCAAGCTCAACTCCATTCGCTCCTCTCCCGGGCACGAGTTCGACTCCCGCCGAACATCGCCCGAAAGAGGACATTTCTATCTTGGTAAGACCGGACATTTCTAAATTGGTACGACACTACTGCGAGCCGCCGGAAGGCGGCGACGGGGGAGGCGGCCCCAACTCAGGCGGCGAGGGCACCGACCCCACAGACACGACCGCAGTGACGATCGGGTTGACGTGTCCGTCCACCGTCCGTCGCGGCGAATCGGCGACCTGTTCCATCACCAAGGACCCTGCGACCGCGGCGGTGACGAACGTGAGCTGGCAGTTCTCGAACTCCGACGTGACGAACACGAAGCAGAACGGCGAGAGCTGGGGAGGTCGGGCAGCATCCACGGGCACGATGACGGTCACGGGCAACGCCGGCGGGAACAGCTTCACGTTGACCAAGACGGTGACCGTCCAGAACCGGGGATGGCAATGGCCCGTGACGACGGGATGGGCGTCGGGCAGCGAAGTGGACAGTTGCGTCGGTCGTCGTGCCGGCGCGGTGGTTCAAGCGAACTGCTCCCACGAGTGGTTTGACAAGGACGGGTTCTCTGTAACGCAGGGTTCGGGGCCATGGGCGGGTCTCTACTACGTCTCGAATCCATCGGCGGGACTGGACCTTAAAGCTGGCCTGAACCCCATGTTCCGGGCCGACGGTCCAACGCATCCGCTGGCCGGCGGCAACACCACGTTGGTTTCCGGCTGTCAACGCCGCTTGGGGTCGGTGGTTGTAGCAGTCAACGCCCATCAGGCAAACACGGTGTGCACGACGATGAGCGACTTCACCAACGCCATAGCTGCCATCCGTTCTCACGAGGAAGGGCACATGAACGCTGGCGTCAGTGCGGCCAGGGCAGACGACCTGTACGAAGACTGGGACGCGATCGTTCGCAACCGCAGGAGGGATGCGAGCAGTGCTGCCAGCGAGGCGGCGAACACAGCATATGCTCGAGTCAGGACTGCCATCCTGGGGACGCACACGGGCGCGACCCTCACATACAACTTCTGGACGTTCACGTCGGGCAGCTGGAGCATGGGCGGCGTCCACCTACAGAACTGATCACCTTGCCAAGAAAGGACAGCATGATGAAGATCGTGACCATCGGGCTGCTCGCGCTCGTGGCGGGCTTGGCCGACCCGACGACGCTGACGGCCCAAGCGGCGCGGCCGATACCGACGCCCGCCAGCGCGCTGGCCAACATGCGGGAGTCGGGGAACTCCGGCGACGCCCACGCAGTCTTGACCCTGCGACACGGCTATCGGCCCCGGAGCGAGCTCGACGCCTTCGCCGACAGCTTGGTCGCCCTCGCCATCGAACACGAGAGAACCGGGTTGACCTTGAGCCCGGCGCTAGAGGCTTTATGGACATCGGCGTTGCCAGAAGAAGAGGACGCCATACCGTACACCGGTGCGTACGAGGCCATAGAGCGAGTGTTCGCGGCAACACAGTCCCGGAGCGCGTTGGCCTACATGGCCAAAGTCGACCCGCACCGGGCTCGACCTCTCGTGCTGGAGCGGGTCGTGGCAAGCGACCACGAGATTGCGTGTCCAGCTAACGACATCCTCCGGGATTACATCGAGGGCGGCGAGGAGCTGCTGCGGCAGCTGACGGACAGCGGCGCCCTCGTCCACGAGTGTCTGGCCGTACACGGGACCCAGATGACAATGATGGACCCCATCGAGCCGCAGCTGCCGCCTCCCTTCAGCGGCATCTTGGCGGCGGTGGAGGCGGGGGACTCGGCGGCAAGCCGGCAAGCGGTGAACATTCTGACCGGTGTAGGAGAGTGGCGACACCTCGACGAGCAGGCTTGGCTGGTGGACAGCCTGGTGGCGCTGGCGTCGTCCGGCGACGGCGACAGTGCGGTGGCTGCACGAGCTTGGGAAGTGCTGGAGAGGTCGGCGCACCCCCCGGACACTGTTCAGTGGTACGCACTCACATATGACGCTGTGTTCAGGGTGTTCAAGGCCACGGGGTCTCAAGCGGCGCTGGAGTCGCTGGCACGGATCGAGACCGGTAGCCCGACATGGCTCCTGGCCAGCATGGCGAGCCGCGACACCGCCGTGTCGTGCAGGGCGCGAGCGGTCCTGGCCCAGATGAACGACGGTCCCCGGCTGTTGCGCGAGATGAGAGATGCGGGGATGCTCGCGTACCGATGCCCGGGCGGCATGTAGCTGGGGTTGCGGGTTGAACACGCTGCGCCTCAAGAACATGATGAAGATCGTGACCATCGGGCTGCTCGCGCTCGTGGCGGGCTTGGCCGACCCGGCGACGCTGACGGCCCAAGCGGCGCGGCCGATACCGACGCCCGCCAGCGCGCTGGCCAAACTGCGGGAGTCGGGGAGTTCCGGCGACGCCCGCGACGTCTTGACCCAGCGACACGGCTATCGGTCCCCGAGCGAGCTCGACGCCCTCGCCGACAGCTTGGTCGTCCTCGCCATCGAACACGAGAGAACCGGGTCGATCTTGAGCCCGGCGCGAGAGGCCTTGTGGGCATCGGCGTTGCCAGAAGAAGAGGACGCCATTCCGTACACCGGTGCGTACGAGGCCATAGAGCGAGTGTTCGCGGCAACGCAGTCCTGGGCCGCGTTGGCCGACATGGCCGAAGTCGACCCGCACCGGGCTCGACCTCTCGTGCTGGAGCGGGTCGTGGCACGCGACCACGAGATTGCGTGTCCAGCTAACCGCATCCTCCGGGACTACATCGAGGGCGGCGAGGAGCTGCTGCGGCAGCTGACGGACAGCGGCGCCCTCGTCCACGAGTGTCTGGCCGTACACGGCACCCAGATGACAATGATCGACCCCATCGAGCCGCAGCTGCCGCCTCCCTTCAGCGGCATCTTGGCGGCGGTGGAGGCGGGGGACTCGGCGGCAAGCCGGCAAGCGGTGAACATTCTGACCGGTGTAGGAGAGTGGCGACACTTCGACGAGCAGGCTTGGCTGGTGGACAGCCTCGTGGCGCTGGCGTCGTCCGGCGACGGCGACAGTGCGGTGGCTGCGCGAGCTTGGGAAGTGCTGGAGAGGTCGGCGCACCCCCCGGACCCTGTTCAGCCGTACGTCTTCGCGTATGAAGCTGTGTTCAGGGTGTTCGAGGCCACGGGGTCCCAAGCGGCGCTGGAGTCGCTGGCACGGATCGAGGCAGGTAGCACGACATTGTTCCTGGCCGACGTGGCGAGCCGCGACGCCGCCGTGTCGTGCAGGGCGCGAGCGGTCCTGGCCCAGATGAACGACGGTCCCCGGCTGTTGCGCGAGATGAGAGATGCGGGGATGCTCGCGTACCGATGCCCGGGCGGCATGTAGCTGGGGTTGCGGGTTGAACACGCCGCGCGTCGTGAACATGATGAAGATCGTGACCATCGGGCTGCTCGCGCTCGTGGCGGGCTTGGCCGACCCGGCGACGCTGACGGCCCAAGCGGCGCGGCCGATACCGACGCCCGCCAGCGCGCTGGCCAACATGCGGGAGTCGGGGAACTCTGACGACGCCCACGACATCTTGACCCAGCGACACGGCTATCGGCCCCGGAGCGAGCTCGACGCCTTCGCCGACAGCTTGGTCGTCCTCGCCATCGAACACGAGAGAACCGGCTTGATCTTGAGCCCGGCGCTAGAGGCTTTGTGGACATCGGCGTTGCCAGAAGAAGGGGACCCCATTCCGTACACCGGTGCGTACGAGGCCATAGAGCGAGTGTTCGCAGCAACACTGTCCTGGGACGCGTTGGCCTACATGGCCGAAGTCGACCCGCACCGGGCTCGACCTCTCGTGCTGGAGCGGGTCATGGCAAGCGACCGCGAGGTTGCGTGTCAAGCTAACGTCATCCTCCAGTACCGCCTCGAGGGCGGCGAGGAGCTGCGGCGGAAGCTGATGGACAGCGGCGCCCTCGTCCACCACTGTTCGGTCGGACACTTTGACACACTGATCATGGTCGACCCCATCGAGCCGCAGCTGCCGCCTCCCTTCCGCGGCATCTTGGCGGCGGTGGAGGCAGGGGACTCGGCGGCAAGCCGGCAAGCGGTCAACATTCTGACCGGTGTAGGAGAGTGGCGACACTTCGACGAGCAGGCTTGGCTGGTGGACAGCCTCGTGGCGCTGGCGTCGTCCGGCGACGGCGACAGTGCGGTGGCTGCGCGAGCTTGGGAAGTGCTGGAGAGGTCGGCGCACCCCCCGGACACTGTTCAGTGGTACGCACTCACATATGAAGCTGTGTTCAGGGTGTTCGAGGCCACGGGGTCTCAAGCGGCACTGGAGTCGCTGGCACGGATCGAGGCAGGTAGCACGACATTGTTCCTGGCCGACATGGCGAGCCTAGACGCCGCCGTGTCGTGCAGGGCGCGTGCGGTCCTGGCCCAGATGAACGACGGTCCCCAGCTGTTGCGCGAGATGAGAGATGCGGGGATGCTCGCGTACCGATGCCCGGGCGGCATGTAGCTGGGGAGTAGCGATCGCGGCGAATCGACGTCGAAGCCCGCGAGCCGCGTCCCGCGCCCGGTAGCGAGCGGCCGGCGATGGAGACGAGTCGCCGACCGCTCGCAGGGCCGTGCTCAGGAAGGGTCGTTCACCCGCGACTCGTCGTCGTCGGGGTCGTCGTCCGCTTCCGGCTGCACGGGACACGCCGCGCGCCAGCTGCCCGGCGCCTGGCTCGGATGGTAGAGGACGAAGACGCCCCCGTTGCGGCACGCGTCGTGCCGAAGCGCGCGGGCCATGCACCGCCGGAAGGCGTCCAGCTCGAGGCGGTTCGTCGCGTCCTCGACCGCGCAGACGGCCGCGCTCCCCTCGGGATCGTCCTGGGGCCTCGCGCCCGCGCCCAGGTCCTGGATCCTGTAGGACCGGTCGTTGCCGGCGAAGACGACCTGGACCGGGCCGCCCTTCGACTCGGCGGCGGCGAAGATCGTCGTCCAGGGGTTGGTGGTCTCGGTGGTCTCCCGGGGCTCGTCCGCGAGCTTGGTGGGCGTGGCGTCGTCGTCGCAGGCGACGGCCACGAGGGCCAGCGCCAGCGCGGCGAAGGCCGTCCTCATGGATGCGGCTGCTTTCATGACTGCTCCTGGCTGATGATGGTTCCGACCGCCTTGCGGCTCGTCGTCGGTGGCGAGCCCGCTGTCGGGGCCGTGCTGTTCCGTACACCGGAAATCGGAAAGGGTTCCCCTCGGTGGGAGGGGGGTCTCGCGCAGCCGTGCCGGCGCGCCTGCTGAGTGATCGTCTCGCCCGGGGGGTGGCCCCCGCGCTGGACGCCGTGCTGGGCGCGCGACCCACGCCCGGCTGCGAGCGGCCGGCGATGGAGACGAGTCGCCGACCGCTCGCAGGGCCGTGCTCAGGCCGGGTCGTTCACCCGCGACTCGTCGTCGTCGGGGTCGTCGTCCGCTTCCGGCTGCACGGGACACGCCGCGCGCCAGCTGCCCGGCGCCTGGCTCGGATGGTAGAGGACGAAGACGCCCCCGTTGCGGCACGCGTCGTGCCGAAGCGCGCGGGCCATGCACCGCCGGAAGGCGTCCAGCTCGAGGCGGTTCGTCGCGTCCTCGACCGCGCAGACGGCCGCGCTCCCCTCGGGATCGTCCTGGGGCCTCGCGCCCTCGCCCAGGTCCTGGATCCTGTAGGACCGGTCGCTGCCGGCGAAGACGACCTGGACCGGGCCGCCCTTCGACTCGGCGGCGGCGAAGATCGTCGTCCAGGGGTTGGGGGTCTCGGTGAGCTCGCGGGGCTCGTCCGCGAGCTTGGTGGGCGCGGCGTCGTCGTCGCAGGCGACGGCCACGAGGGCCAGCGCCAGCGTGGCGAAGGCCGCCCTGATGGATGCGGCTGCTTTCATGATTGCTCCTCGCGATCGGTCCCGACCGCTGCGGCTCGCCGTCGGTGGCGGGCCCGCGTCCGGGTCTGTACCGATCCAATACACCGGGATTCGGAAAGGGTTCCCCCTCGGTAGGAGCGAGTTCCCACGCAAGCGACCACGCGGCCCGGCAACCACACGCCTGCGAAGCCGGGCGGGGCAGGCCGGATGAGCAGGCGGGAGGCGCACGCGGTACCCACGCACATGCCGAGCCACGACCCCGGCCGCACCGCCCGTTTCCCGGCCCAAGCCGCGTTGACTCCGGCTAGCCGGTCGCTATACTGAAGGCAGTCTTCCGCGCACTTCCGAGTCAGCGCGGCGTCCGACGACCACCTCGACCTTCCCGCCTGGAGCTGCCGGACCGCCATGCGCCTTCAGTTCAAGGGACAGGTCTTCGTCGAGAACCACCACTTGGCCGTCCCTTTCCACGAGCTGAAGCCGGTCCGCTCCAAGGGAACCAGCCCGAAGGCCAGCCTCCACGACAACCTGATCGTCGAGGGCGACAATCTGGCAGCGCTCAAGGCGCTTCTGCCGACCTACCACGGCAAGGTCAAGTGCGTCTACATCGACCCTCCGTACAACACCGGCAACGAGGGGTGGGCTTACAGCGACCGAGTGAACTCGCCGATGATGCAGGACTGGTTCGGCAAGGTCGTGGACCGCGACGACCTGACCCGCCACGACAAGTGGTGCTGCATGATGCTGCCCAGGCTGAAACTGCTGCGCGAACTGCTCGCCGACGACGGCGCGATCTTCGTGTCCATCGACGACAACGAGGTCCACCGGCTGCGGTTCCTGATGGACGAGGTGTTCGGCGAAGAGAACTTCGTGGCGACGATCATATGGGAGAAGGTGTATTCGCCCAAGAGCAGCGCCAAGTACTTCTCGGAAAACCACGACTTCATCATCGTGTACGCAAGAGACAAGGAGCAATTCGATCTGGGGTTGCTTCCCCGGACCAAGGAAGCCGACAAACGCTATTCCAATCCCGACGACGACCCTCGCGGGGCCTGGAAGGCGAGCGACTTGTCGGCGCGAAACCCGTACTCTCGCGGAATCTATGCCATCCAATGTCCAGGGGGACGCAGAATCGAAGGGCCTCCTGCAGGCAGATTTTGGCTGTACTCCGAGCAGAAGTTCTGGGAGATGCATGAAGACAATCGAATATGGTGGGGCGAAGACGGCGATCAGGTGCCAGCCGTCAAGCGCTTCCTGTCCGAGGTCAAGTCGGGGATGGTGCCGGAGACCATTTGGACGTACAAGGAGGTAGGACATACGCAACGAGCCAAGAAGACCCTCTTGGACATATTCCCGGACGACTTTCCGAACTTCACCACCGCCAAGCCGGTCGAATTGATCTCGCGAATCCTGCGCCTGGCCACCGACAAGGATTCCATCGTGCTCGACTCCTTCGCCGGCTCCGGCACCACCGCCCAAGCCGTGCTGGCCCTCAACAAGGAGGACGGGGGCAACCGGCGCTTTGTGCTGGTGGAGTGCGAGGACTACGTGGACACGTTGACGGCGGAGCGAGTGCGACGGGTCGTCAAGGGCGTCCCCGGAGCCAAAGACGAGAGCCTGGCAGCTGGGCTTGGCGGAACGTTCAGCTACTTCAAGTTGGGCCGACCGATGCGACGGGAATCCATGCTGAAGAAGTCGGGGCTGCCGGCGTACGAGAGGCTGGCTGGCTACATCTTCTTCACGGCCACCGGCGAAGAGTTCGAGCCCGAACGGGTGAACCGCGACGCGTGGTTCATCGGCACGAGCACTCTTTGGGACGTATTCCTGATCTACGACACCGACATCGACACGCTCAAGAACTTGGCGCTGACGCTCGACATCGCACAGAAGTTGCCGGACAGCGGCCGGAAGCGGCTTGTGTTTGCGCCCACCAAGTACATGGACGCGGAGCTGCTGCACCAGCATCGCATTCTCTTCTCCCAGCTCCCGTTCGAGATCTACGATACGGTGGACAGGTTGGCCAAGTGATCCTCAAGGACTACCAGAAACGGGCCCTGGACACGGTTCGGGACTACGTGGAGTGCTTGGCAAAGTGGCGCGACAAGGTCGCCGACCTGGATCCGGAACTCGAATTCGACTGGGCGGCAAAGGCCTGGGAGAAGTGTGGTCCGTCACGCCACTACGTGCCCCGACGCAACGGTCTGTGGCGTCCGCTGCCCACCTTCTGCCTCAAGGTTCCAACGGGGGGCGGCAAGACGTTGATGGCGACCAAGGTGATCGACGTGGTCCATACGCACTTGCACCGACGACAGACGGGACTGGTGCTGTGGATCGTTCCCACCACGCAGATATACAACCAGACTCTGAAAGCGCTGAAGGACCGCGACCATCCGTACCGCCAGCAGCTGGACGTGTTGTCGGCGGGACGCACCCTCGTCTTGGAGAAGACAAGCGGCTTCGCCCGTCGCGACGTGTCGGAGAAGCTGTGCATCCTCTTGCTGATGCTGCCTTCCGCCAACCGCCGCACCAAGGAACAGCTCCGCATGTTCCGGGACAGCGGCGGCTTCGACCACTTCTTCCCCCCGGACGACGATGTCGAGGGCCACAAGAAGTTGCTGACGAAGGTGCCGAACCTGGACACGTTCGAACAGGAGAGCGGGGTCTGGGGCTGCTACGTCAAGACTTCCCTGGGCAACACCCTGCGCCTGCTTCAACCACTGATCGTGCTGGACGAAGGGCACAGGGCGTACAGCCGGAACGCCAAGAAGACCCTGGAGGGCTTCAATCCGTGCATGATCGTCGAGCTTTCGGCCACGCCTCCCAGGGACGCCAACGTCTTGGTGAATATCGCGGGCCGGGAGCTCGCCGCGGAAGAGATGGTCAAGCTCGATCTGCACATCAAGAACAGCGGCAGTCCCAACTGGGAGGACACGCTGCTGGCGTCGATCGAGCACCGCAAGCTGCTGGAGGAAGAAGCGCGGCTGCACGAGGCCGAGACGGGCCGGCACATCCGCCCCATCTGCCTGATTCAGGTGGAGCGCACGGGGAGGGACCAGCGCCGCCCCGGCGTCGTGCACGCCGAGGACGTCAGGGAGTACCTGCTTCGCCACCCGGAGATCCGCCCGGAGCACGTTGTCGTCAAGACCAGCCAGAAGGACGAGCTGAAGGTGGTGGACGAGGTCGGCGGCCTGCTGGCCAGAGACTGCCCCGTGAGGTTCATCGTCACGAAGCAGGCGTTGCAGGAAGGTTGGGACTGCTCCTTCGCCTACGTCTTGGCGATCCTGACGAACCCGGCGTCGAAGAGCGCGCTGACCCAGCTCGTGGGCCGGATCTTGCGTCAACCCTACGCCAAGAAGACGGGCGTTCCCCGGCTCGACGAGAGCTACGTCTTCTGCTTCCAGCGCCGGGGGGCGGAGCTGCTCCAGGAAGTGCGCAAGGGCTTCGGACTGGAAGGCTTGCAGGATCTCGAAGGCAAGGTCGTGGCCGACGACGAAGAAGGGCATTTCGTGCCGGGGGAACCGGTGCTGGCGCGTCGGCGCGGTCGCTACCGCGACGCCGTCCGGGACTTCGTGCTGCCCGCGTTCATGATCAAGGACGGCCCCGGCTGGCGGCCCGTGCGATACGAGACCGACATCTTGTCGCGGGTTCCGTGGGACGACGTGGACGTGCGCCCGCTGTTCGACCTGCCCCTGGGCCAGGCGGGCGGCGGCAGCTTCGACCTGCGCGCCGGACTAGACGAGGAAGAGGCGTTGACTGCTCCTGCCGTCGCCAGCACCGGCGCAGCGCGCGAAGGCGAAGACGTGATCGACTACTACTTCGCCGCCGGCCATCTGCTGAACGTCATGCCGAACCCATGGCGCGGCGCCGAAGCCGCCGAGAGGGTCTTCGAAGCGTTGGCGCAGAAGCATCCGCGCGGGCAAGTGCAGACGAGCTACATGTTCGTCCTCGAAGAGCTGCGCAAGCACCTGGAAGGAGAGCGGGACCGACTGTCTCGGGCTGTCTTTTTCGACATGCTGGAGCGCGGCGTCATGCGGTTCCTGGTGGTAGCCGACGACCTGACGTTCAATCGCCCGCCGTCGGAGGTCGAAATCGGAAGCGGCAAGCAAGCGAACCGGACGGACGGCAGCCAGTTCGTCCTCAACTTGTACGAGCGCACCAGCGAGGAAGACCTGAACGCGCTGGAAGCCAAGGTGGCCACGTACCTGGACCAGCAGGCGCGGCTGTTCTTCTGGTACCGGAACCGGAGCCGCAAGGACTACTACGTGCAGGGCTGGAAGCCCCGGCGCGTCTACGCGGACTTCGTGTTCGCGCTCAAAGCGGAGGGCCGGGAAGGCGAGGCGGAGCGAGGCGACGACAAGGGCTTCGGCGACGTGTTCGTGCTCGAGACCAAGGGACTGCACCTCAAGCAGTCGGAGGACACCGACTACAAGCGGTCCGTCTTCGACACGTGCTCCGAGCTGGCCAAGCAGAAGGAATGGGCCGAGTTCGCGCCGACGATGCGCGACAAGGTCGTGCGCTTCGAGGTCGTCGACGAGGACGAGTGGCAACAGCGGCTCAACGCGATGCTGGCCTGATGGGCCTTGGCCCGGCTGGGTCATCACCCTCGCCGGGCAAGCGGTCGGTTTCCGAGACGTTATTCGTTGTGGTGTCGCCGGAGCCGGACGCTCCGTCGACTTTGGCTTCGGAGTCGGCCGGCATCGCCGGATGCGCGAGCGCGGCGGCGATCGAAGTGTCCGCGTGAGCCTGGATCTTCACGCCGGTCGGCAGCGACAGCGCGTTTGCCGGCACGCTCACGCCGTCCGTGTCCAGGTCCCCCGCCTGCACCGTGTACTGGAACCCCAGCGCCCACGGCACGTGCCACGTCATCGGCAACTTCCGCGTCGCCGTCCCCACTGTCAGCTCCAGCTCCGGCGCGCCCGTCACCTTGACCCATCCCCTGTGGATGTTCACCGCCAAGTCCACCGTGTCCCCCAGCCCGTAAGTGCCGCCGTCGGCCGGAGAACTGATCACCTCGACCGATCTCACCCAAGGAATCGGCGTAAGGTCGCCGTTCACCTTCCGAGTCCTGTCCGCAGGCACGCCGGGATGGTCCAGCCTGGCGTCCGTAGCGCTGTCCGAAGCCGCCCGGAGCCACACCCCCGCGTCGAGGCTCACCACCCCCGGCGGCACGCTCGGCCCGTCCGGGGCTCGGTTCCCTCGAGCGACCCTGCTGTACATCATCAGCGCCAGCCCCTCCCCGCGAATCTTGGCGAAGATCGTGGGGACCGTGTCCGCTCCGATCTCGATTCTCACCGACGGATTCGAGTGCTTGCGCTTCACGACCGGCTGGTCGTAGTACGCCGTCACCCACAGCTTGTCGCCGTACATGTACACGCTGTCCGCCGGCGCCGAATTGGTGTGCTTGATGAACTCCATCCGCACGATCCGCGGCCGCCCGTCCACCTTCCGCGTCGTGTCCCCCGCCACTGCCCCGTGGGCAATGCCCACCGCCGTCGCGCTGTCCGCCGCCGCCAAGATCCTCCCCCCGTTCAGCTCCACCGCGTTCGCCGCGATGCCCGCGCCGTCGTCGTCCCGGTCCGACGTCTGCACCGTGTACGTGAAGTCCAAGGTCGTGCCGGGGGCCGTCGGCACCACGACCTCTGCCGGCCGCGTCCGCGTTCCGATCGTCAGCGCCATCCGGGGCTTCCCGCCCACGGTGTCCACCACCACGCTCTTGTCGAACGTGATTCGCGTCCGAATCTGCTGGCCGTACACGTAGGTGGCGCCCTCCGCGGGCGAACTCACGAACCCAGCGGCGACCAGCCTGGGAAGTATGCCGTCAACTCTGGCTTCGGAGTCGGCCGGCATCGCCGGATGCGCGAGCGCCGCGGCGAGCGAAGTGTCCGCGTAAGCCTGGATCCTCACGCCCGCCGGCAGCGACAGCGCGTTTGCCGGCACGCTCACGCCGTCCGTGTCCAGGTCCCCCGCCTGCACCGTGTATTGGAACCCCAGCGCCCACGGCACGTGCCACGTCATCGGCAACTTGCGCGTCGCCGTCCCCACCGTCAGCTCCAGCTCCGGCGCGCCCGTCACCTTGACCCATCCCCTGTGGATGTTCGCCGCCAAGTCCACCGTGTCCCCCAGCCCGTAAGTGCCGCCGTTGGCCGGAGAACTGATCACCTCGACCGATCTCACCCAAGGAATCGGCGTAAGGTCGCCGTTCACCTTCCGAGTCCTGTCCGCAGGCACGCCGGGATGGTCCAGCCTGGCGTCCGTAGCGCTGTCCGAAGCCGCCCGGAGCCACACCCCCGCGTCGAGGCTCACCACCCCCGGCGGCACGCTCGGCCCGTCCGGGGCTCGGTTCCCTCGAGCGACCCTGCTGTACATCATCAGCGCCAGCCCCTCCCCGCGAATCTTGGCGAAGATCGTGGGGACCGTGTCCGCTCCGATCTCGATTCTCACCGACGGATTCGAGTGCTTGCGCTTCACGACCGGCTGGTCGTAGTACGCCGTCACCCACAGCTTGTCGCCGTACATGTACACGCTGTCCGCCGGCGCCGAATTGGTGTGCTTGATGAACTCCATCCGCACGATCCGCGGCCGCCCGTCCACCTTTCGCGTCGTGTCCCCCGCCACCGCCCCGTGGGCAATGCCCACCGCCGTCGCGCTGTCCGCCGCCGCCAAGATCCTCCCCCCGTTCAGCTCCACCGCGTTCGCCGCGATGCCCGCGCCGTCGTCGTCCCGGTCCGACGTCTGCACCGTGTACTCGAAATCAACGTGGCGACGTGCGTGCCGAGCGTAAAGCGCCTTCACTGTGTCCGCCTCTTGGCCCAGCAGCTCCGTGAACACCAGCTTGGCCGACGGCTTTCCCTGGGTGATGTCCACGATCACGTCTCGGTCGAACTCGGCGCGCAACCTGATCGTGTCGCTCCATAGATGCGTGTTGTTCGCTGGCGCTTCGCCCATGAAGAGCATTCGTTGCAGAGCAGGCGCTCGCGGGCGGTTTCCCTGCACCTTGCGAGTCGCGTCCGCGGCCACCGAGTCGTGGGACAAGTCGGCCGCGGTCGTGCTGTCCGATGCCGCTTTGATCGTTCCGCCATTCAGGTCCACCGAGTCGGATGGAACGCTCAGGCCGTCGGCGTCGACGTCGCTCGTCTTCACGGCATAGCCGAACGCCAAGGCCGAGTCCGTCGGCTTGCGCAGGTAGCTCGCCCACTCCGTACTCGAACCAACCTGCAACCGGAGCTGAGGCCGCCCGCCCGCGACGTCAACGACGACCCCTTGGTCGAACGTGACATGCACTCGCACGGTGTCGTCGGCTCGGTAGGAGCTGTCGCCCGGCGCGTCGCCAGCAAACGCTATCTGGGACGCCCACGGCCGACCATCCACCTTCTGGCTCGCAACGTTCGATATCCCGACGTGAGACAGATCGGCATTGGTGCTTGCGTCGACCGACTTGATCGCTCCTCCTCCGAGGTCCACGGCGTTGGCCGGAATGCTCATTCCGTCCAGATCTCGGTCTGCCGACTTCACGTTGTAGTGGAAGATCAGGTTGCGATCATCGTTCTGCTTCGCGTACTTGGCCCGCGCCGTGTCCGAGCCGATCAGCAGCTTGACGTCCGGGGTACCGCTGGTCGTGTCTACCACAACGGTCTGGGCAAATGCGACCCGCACGACAACCAACTCTCCGAACCTGTGTACACCGCCGGCCGTCGCCGCCCGCGCGAACTGGATGGCGGTGATCCGGGGGGCCACAGCGCCCTGTGCCGCAATCGCTGGGAGCGTCAGGACGCTTTCCGGAGCAGTGGCGGGACGTCCGTCACTGCATCCGGCAATCCATGCGACCGCGAACGCCGTGGCAACACGAAGATTCATTTGCCTGACCTCTTCTTGGGGATCATCGTCAGTCCTCCACCGTGAAGTGCATCATCATGCCGGCGTGCAGGTGCTCGGCGATGTGACAGTGCAACATCCAGTCGCCCGGGTTGGACATCTCGACCAGGATGTCCATGGTGGAGCCCACGGGGACGATCGCGGTGTCCTTCCACACCAGGTTGTCGTTGGGCACGTCGTCGCGGGCCAGCACGACGAAGCGCTGGCCGTGCACGTGCACCGGGTGGTTCATGGGGTGGAACGAATCGGGCGAGTTGAAGACGCGCATCTTGACCAAGTCGCCCACCTTGAAGCGCCAGTGGATCGCTTCGTTCTCGCGGCCGGTCGCAACGTCCCGCAGTATCCAGGTGACCTGGGTTCCGGTCGAGAGCCAGTTCATCATGGGCATGGCGTCGTTCCACTCCATGGGGGGCACGTACAGCGTGTCGGCCTCCATCGAGCGGACGATCGGCAGGGGCAGGCCCTGGACGCGGACGGTGGCCTCCAGCACGTGGTCGGGAGGGCGGCCCAGGTGAGCGCGCAGAGGCTCGGTTTCGGCGGCGACTTCGGCGTACTCTCGCAACGTTGCGAACGCCTCGGTCATCGCGTCCCGAACCGGCGGACCCGAGACGCGCACCGTCGCAAGCGTGTCCACGTGGGGGTAGAACTCGCCCCGGAAGTGGTTCACGGCCTGGATGGTGTTGGCGATGGCGGCTTGGCCCGCCTCCGGGAACGACACGTCCACCACGTAGCGCTCGGCGGGGGCGATCACCACGCTCGACACCCACGTCTCCCGCTCGAAGCGGCCCACGTCCGACGCCACCAGCTTCACGCGCGCTGGCCCGAAGGTCACGTTGAAGGTGCGCGTGTTGGCCACGTTGGTGATGAAGAAGCGGACGACTTCGCCGGGCGCGGCCTCCAGCGCGTGGCCCGTCGCGCCATTGACAAGCATCACGTTGCCGAACCGCCCCATGAGCGCGTGGGTAGGCGCCTCTTCGCCCCATGGGATCAGGCCGCGGCCGTCCATGAGGATGTCGTCCAAGACCAGCAGCTCCTCCCGGTGGGCGGGGCCATAGTGGTCCGGGTCGGGAGACGACACCAGCAGGTTGCCGTAGAGGCCCAGGTCCTGCTGCACGTCTTCGCGCATGTGGGGGTGGTACCAGAACATCCCGGCGTCCGGGACCTTCAGCTCGTAGACGAACGACTCGCCCGGCGCGATCGGCGGCTGCGTCAGGCCGGGCACGCCGTCGAAGCGGTTGTCCAGTCGAAGCCCGTGCCAGTGCACGGTCGTCTCCGCCTCGATCCGGTTGGTGACCCGCACCGCGACCGTCGAGCCCTGCGGCGCTTGGATGAAGGGACCCGGGTACTGGCCGTTGTAGCCGTACATCGCCGTCGTGTGGCCCGCGAGCGTTCGCCGAACCAGCGTCACGTCCACGTTCAGCGTGTCCCCCGGCCCCAGCCGGACGACCTCGCTGGGCCGAGCCTCGGGCAACGTGGCCAAGTCGATCCCCGCCCCCGCCAAGAACGCGCCGACAGGGGGCAACGCACTCTCCAGCCCGGGGAGCATGGGCATGTTCGGGTCCATCGGCGGCATCCGCCAGCCCGTTCCCATGTCGTGCATGGCGTGGGCCGCGTGGTCCATCTGCTGGGCGGCGGCGGGGGCGCCGGGCGTCAGCGCTTGTGCGGTGAGAAGTGCGCCGCACCCCATGGGCCGACCTAATCTGCGGCGCTTGATCATCCCAAGAGAGGCCTGATGTGCCGATCGAAGTGTCGGATCAGTGTGTCGTGGTCGGAAATGTTCTCCCACAGCAAGACATGGCCCTCGTATCCACGAAACCAATGACGTATCGCTTGCCTGTAGTCCTCGTCGTTCGCTATGCCGTTTGTAAACACCCACCAACATGGAATAACATCTGGCGGTTGCCTGCCCTCGGCACGCATAGATGCCAGAATACCGGGTGCCCAATACTTGCATGCACGTTCGTGAGCATTGCCCTTGGCTTGCTGGCGCTTGATCTCCACGTACATCGTTCGGCCAGTACTACGCCTGCGAATAGCATAGTCGGGCTTAATGCCATGCTTTCGTCCACTTGACCTCCACCCGTACATCCCGGCTAGATCGCTTGGCTTACTGTCTGCAACCAGATCTACAGACCCTTCTATGGCCCGCTGAATCGCTACCGCAAATGCAGTTTCTGCGCGCTGGCCACCGACCGCGGCATCGTCTTGCCACTTGTCCCTATCCGATAGTTCTATGCGGCCCATTTGCCTCAAGTCCCCATGACTGCCATCCAGGTGCTGTACTTCTAGCGAAGAGCTCTATCCGCCGTTGGTCAGGAAACATAAGTTCTATGCGTCTCCGGACTTCCTGCGGTTTCGTCGAATGTGGACCGCGCTTGACACTCACAAGTTGGCGCATGTTTCGTGCTCCTCTCGGTTGCGGGATGCGGCCTCGCTTGAACACCAAGCAAAGCTCGCATTGACTGAGCGTATAAAAGCCAGGATTGACTCGCATCTTGTCCCACACAAACGCTACGGTTGCCCAATCGAATTCCCACGACTTCCCCAAATCAATGGCTTGATCCAGGTGTGGACTCGTAGCCCACATGAACAGTAAACTATCCTGAGCAGCGATTTTCTTGACGTTCAACTCTTTGAGTTCGCTCAACTTGACTGTGGGGTAGTGACGCACTGCGCCTCCTGTGTCTACAGAACCGGGGCCAGCGTGCTGCAGTTGACCCTTGTAGTCCCAAGGCGGATCGGCGTAGATGATGTCGAATTCTCCCACAGGAAGTTCAGGAAAGCCTGTTTCGAATGTTCTCCCTCGGGTCTGATACTCCGGTATCAGCGGCCGTGCAGTTGTGACATCCGGAAACAGCGTTTCGTTCATGGTCGTTCTCCTTGTTGGCAACCTAACAAGCTCACTCGTAGCCGTACGCGGCGCACTTCTCTTCCTCGAAGGCGCCGTGGCCGGCCATTGTGTGCATCATGCCGGAACGGGACATGCCGCGCATCACGACGGGGCCGCTCCATGTCGTCGCGGTCGGGTCGAAGGCGGGCTCCAGCGTCACCACGACCAGGAACTTGTTCCACTCCACTTGGCCTCGGAAGCCGGCGGGGTCCGACAGCTCCCCGGCCAAGGCGACCTGGTCGAGCTCCGGGGTTGTCGTCCATACCACGTAGGTTCCGGTCCGGGCAGGGGCAAGGCGCTCGACGCGGACCGTGAAGTCGTAGCGGTAGCTTCCGTCGGCAGCCAGCGCGACACCGTAAGGGGACGAAGGGAAGGTCACTTCGCCGACCCCTGCCGCGCGGCCACTGCCGGGAACTCGGCCCGTGGAAACAAGCGGAAAGCGGTAGTATTCGGGGCCGTTGATTGCGGCCGCCTCTCGGCAGACAGCGTCCGGCCCCGTCGAGCCGACGAGCCCCGCCAGCGCCCACACCAACGGAGCGCCCGCGACAAACGCGCGGTGCCGGGCGGGAACCGTCATGCGGCCACCACGCACACGGGTCGGAACTCCGCCGGACTCACGGCGACGGGCCGCAGCTCGTCGGACGAACCGCGGTCTTGCCTGGTACCGTCGTGTAGCGGAAGTCGAGTTCGCCGGCAGGCACCACCACGTCCAGATAGGTATCCGGGGCGACGGTTGCGTCCTTCGCCGGCACGGGCTGCACGACCCCAACCGTGTCGCCTGCTCGAAACTTGCCGCCGATATTGTCGAAGAGCTCCCATCCACCGTCCAGCGTGGTGTATATGCATCTCGTGTCGACGATCACCGGCCAATCCCGCTGCAACTCCCCGTCCAGCGTGACGTGTCCCCAGATGGTCGGCTGACGGGCTTCGCTGGGCCGCACGACTTCGCAACCGCTTGCCGGCAACGCAAGCGCGAACGCCACAGCAGCGCTCGTCCGCTTCGTGGTCGCGGTGCGCATCGCCGTCTCGCTTGGTCAGCTCACGGGCCGCTTGACCGGACCGTTGTCCCAGTCCTGAACCGACGAGATGTTGGGCACGCCCCAGTCTTCGCCGTTCCAGCCGCTGAAGCCTTCCATCTTGAAAGTCCAGAAGCCGGTGGTCATGTCGCTGACGACGACGAGGCCGTCGGCGTTGCGGATGTCCACTCCGAAGGCGCCGTTGAACATGGGGTAGCGGTCCTTGTTCGGCGGGCCGACGTAGGTGTCGTAGTAGCCCACGGTCACCGGGTTCTCCGGGTCCATGAGCGAGAAGATCTGCAACCCGTCCAGGTAGCCCGAAGCGAAGACGTAGGGCCAGCGGACCTCGTGGTTGTGCACGAGGTTCTGCCAGTCGGCGGTCCAGGCGGAGATCGGGGTGCGGATGTTGGTGACTTCCCCGTCCAGCGCGGGCTGCAAGTCGAAGATGCGTATGGGGGCGTACTGGTACTCGGTCTCGGCAATCACGTAGCGGCCGTCGGGACTGGGCGTGAAGGTGTGCCCGTAGCGCACGCCGCTGACGCCGGCCAGCGAGATGCGCAGCTGCGGATCGTCCAGGCTGGATACGTCGTAGATGTAGTAGCCGCCCGTGCCGCCGCCGTAGAAGCGGTCTTCGCCGGTGTCGGGGTGGTAGCCCACGTAGAAGTCGTGATAGCCCCGCCCGGAACCGCTTCCTTCCGCCGATTCGGGGACGGGCACCCGACCCACCAGCGCGTTGTCCATGTCGCCCGCCACCACCCGAGCCATGTCGTACACGTGGGCGAACGGCCCCCGCACGGTGGCAAAGAGCAGGACGCGCCCGTCGGAGTGCTTGTACACGAAGATGTTGTGGAAGCCGCCGGGAAGCTCGGGCTCGCGGATGCGCGCCACCTCGCGGACGGTGGAGGGGTCCGGCAGGCCGGTCACGTCCAGCACCACCGCACCCAGGTCCGTGTTGGGTCCGCCCTGCCCGAACTGGAGGGACTGCACCACGTAGTAGCGGCCGTCCAGCTTGAAGTGCTTCACGTCCATGCCGCCGGTGCGCATGTGCAGGTCCTGGTTCTCGATCCGCCACTCGTAGAGGACCTCGGGCCGCTCGGGGTCGGCGATCGAAACGATGTCCAACCCCTTGGGACCCACGTCGCCGTAGACCATCCTGCCGACGTAGGCGTAGGGCCGGTCCATCTCCTGCTCCAGGTCCAGGTCCGACACCGAGAGGCGCGGCCCCAGCGGCACATGGCCCAGCACGTCCATGTTGTCGCTGCCCGGCGCCGACGGCGTCCACTGCTGGGCGCGAAGAGCGGGCGCGACGGCGGACGCGAGCAGCAGGGCGGCGGCCAGAGCGGCGATGGCCGGCGTCCTGCGCTGGATGCCGGCGGAGAGGCGGTGGACTGGGACGGGCATGATCTCCCTCCTGAGCGAGCGTGGCTTCGGGAAGCGGTCCTGCAAGATAGGTGGCGGGGCGACCGGAAGTCCAGCGGACGCGAACAGAGGCTGCGGAACGCAACAGCGTCACCGATGATCGTGAGACCACCACTGAACAGCGGCGATGCTCGGCCGAACGGCGGCAATGCTCTGTACGGCGGTTGCCACGTGCGCACCCGCGAAGTTCATGATCGCCGCCTGGTCGTCGGCCAGCACGACCGTCCTCGACGTCACATCAAAGATGTACGCGTCCGCATCCCACTCGGAGATCGTCACCGTGTAGGTGCCGGCCGCCAAGCCCGAGAAGGCGTACAGTCCCTGGGCGTTCGTCGTGTCCGTCCCCTCCGCGGCGCCGGACAGGGCAACCACGACACCGCCAATGCCGATGCCTTCCACGGCAACTTGGCCGCTGATCCAGGCACCGGGGAGGCGGGTGCCGTCGAAGGGCACGTTGGCCGTCTGGCCCAGGGCCACGGTCACCGACTGGGAGGTCGTTGCGAACTCGTAGTCGTCCGCGCTGAACCCCGAGATGCCGACTTGGTAGACGCCGGCGCGAAGCTCGGCGAAGACGTACTGGCCTGCGGCGTCGGTGGTGGCCGTCCGGGCCGGTCCAACGCCCGAAAGGTTGACCGTCACGCCCGCCAGCCCCACGCCGTCGCCCGCCACGCGGCCCTGGATCCCGGCGGTCCGCACGTACGTGCCGTCGAAGCTGATCCCCTCGGTCTCGCCCACGTCCAACGTCACGTTGCGGGACGTGGTCGGGAAGCCCACGTCGGCTGCGAAGCCGGAAAGCTCGACCTTGTAGGACCCGGCGCGCAGCTGCGTGAACGCGTACATGCCGCTGGCGTCGGTTTGGGTCGAATCTTCCGCCATCCCGGAAAGCCGAACCGTGACGCCGCCGAGGCCAGTGCGCTCCACCGTCACCGAACCGATGATGCTCGCAGTCCGCACGTACGTGCCGTCGAAGCTGATCGTCTGCGCCTCGTCCACGCCTACCGTCACGTTGCGGGACGTGGTCGGGAAGCCCACGTCGGCTGCGAAGCCGGAAAGCTCGACCTTGTAGGACCCGGCGCGCAGCTGCGTAAACGCGTACATGCCGCTGGCGTCGGTTTGGGTCGAATCTTCCGCCATCCCGGAAAGCCGAACCGTGACGCCACTGAGGCCAGCACGTTCCACCGTCACCGAGCCGATGATGCTCGCGGTCCGCACGTACGTGCCGCTGAAGTTGAGCGTGGCCATTCGTGCGTCGGTAGTGATTGTGGCGGGCAGGAAAGTCGATGTGAAGCTGGCGTCGACCGGGAAGTTGCTGATCGTGACCGTATACGTCCCGTTGTCGACGTTGGTAAACGAGAAGCGTCCTTCGCCAGCCGTGGTGGTTGACGTGCCGGTGCTCAGCGCGACCGTGACGCCGTCGATTCCCTGGCCTTCAACGGACACTTGCCCATTGATCGTGCCCGCGGGAAGCGGAGGGGTTCCCTGATCGCACGCGGCGAGGACAAGCATCATCACTGGCCGCGCCCAGCGGAAGCCGGTGAACATCCCGGAGAACTGCTTCAACTGCTTGGACATGATCCGCCTCCTGGCGAGAAAGAAGATGCCAACGCCAACATGTCGAGTCGAGAGGTGTTGCAGGCCCCCGGTCCGTGTACCCTCACCACGGCCACCGCGACGTCGCCAGGAACGCGGCCCACGCCCCGCCCGCCACAGACAGGAGCACGTTCCACGCCTTGGCCGGCACCCGCAGCACGCCCGTCGCCACGAACGACACGGCCAGGAACACCGTGACCGCCGCGATCTGGGCCAGCTCCAGCCCGACGTTGAAGGACAACAGCGGAACGAAGAGGCTGCGCTCGCTGCCCAGCGCCAGGCCGAGGAACGCGGCGAAGCCCAAGCCGTGGACGACGCCGAAGATCAGGGCGGCGGCGTAGCGGGCGCCGGCGGGGGTCCGCAAGGCTGGAGGCGAGGCCGCGGCCCGGGGACGAGCCGCCGCCAAGTTGGCCGCGGCGGTGGCGGCGATGGTGACGAGAACGAGGAACTCCACGAGCGGCGCGTTGGGCCGAACCCAGCCCACGGTCGCGAGGGCAAGGCTGACGGAATGCCCCGCGGTGAAGGCCGTAGCGAGCACGAGGAGCTCTCGCCAGCGAGACGGCGGGTACGGGGCGGACAGGACTGCGAGGAAGAGGAGGTGGTCGTAGGCGCGCAGGTCCAGAAGGTGCTCGAAGCCCAGTCGAAGGTAGACGGAGAACACTGGGCCGGGGGCCGGTTCCTACGAGTTCGCGGTCGCCGGAGGCCGAGGGCGGTCGCGGCCTCGGCGCGCGCTTCCGGCCGCAAAGGCCAGCACGGCCCACGCCAGCCACGAGACCCGCTCCTCCGGCGCCAGCATTCTGAAGTGCTCCCACAGCAGCCAGGGCAAGGTGGCCGCCAGCCGGAGGTACGATCCGTCGTGGTAAGGCATCCGCCGCTCGACGACCACTGTGGCGCTTCGTCGGTCGCGGTGCAGTGTCGTCTCGATGGCTTCACCCAGGCGGGCCGGGGTCATGTTGCGCCAAGCCGGAACGTCCATGACGCTCCAGGCCACGGCGGTGCGGCCCAATCCGTGCAGATTGCTGCCGGCGACCACCGCCAGGTCCATCAAGTCGGCCGTGGCCAGGATGCGGCTGCGCTCCGCCCGAGACTGCTCCAGCCCCCGAGGGGAACCGTCGCTCAGCTCCACGCCGACCACGCCGGCGGGCGAGGCGGGGGTCCAAGGGACGATCGCGTCCAGCGGGCCCGGGATCGTGTAGAGCATGGCGGGCCGGGGAGCGCCCCGAGCCTGCGCCGCCGCAAGCGAGTCCGGGTCGAGGTGGTGCCAAGTGCTGTCCAAGGCGAAGACGTAGCGCTCCCGGTCGCCGAGCACGTTGGTGGGGTGGTTGCGAAGCCGCAGCTCGGCGCCGCTCAGGAGCACGGTCCGCTCGCCGGCGCGGTCCGGGTTGTCCGGAGCGGCGTCGTCCACGCCGGCCCACGTGTAGTGGTCGGTCACGTACGCTGCCCCGAACCCGGCCGCTTCGTGCCACGCCCGGTTCCTGGACGCCGTGAAGAACTTCTCTCCGTCGTGGGAGTGGTTGGTGTGGGAGTGGAAGTCCACTGCGACGAGGTTCGGCCCGTCCAGCGATATCCCGGTCATGGGACGGGGCAGGTACGCTCCGACTGCGTAGAAGGCCAAGAGAAAGGCCAGCGCCAGGGCACCTCGCCCCACCTCGAAGACGGCCCGGCGCAGCAGCGAGCCCCGTCCGCGAGGAGCCAGCGCGCGACACAGCAGGTACAGGCCGACCAGCCACGCCACGACCGCTATGTGCTGGCTCATGGTCAGGTTCGTCAGGCTGTCCCACAGCCCGAAGAGGGGGGCGCCGACCAAGTACGGCCAGGGAAGCGCCAGGCTCGCGAAGGGGACGGGGAGACGGGTCGCGGCGTCCCACAAGGCCGGGGCGGCAAAGAACGTCGAGACGACCACGGCCGACGCGACGGCCACCGGCCCGAGAACTCCTCGGAACCTCCGACGGACGCCGCTCACGTGGAACGCTCCAGCCGGGCAGCTCGGCGCCGGGTCCGCCGCGCGAACCCTTCCAGCGCGTCGTGGTCCAACCCGGGCTGGGCCAGTTCCCGGGCCACGCCGCCGCACCGCTGGGCGGCCAGTTGGCAGAGCTCCGCCACCCGCCGCCGCACGGTGGATGGGTCCAGCCCGCACCGGCGGGCGAAGCGGTCCCAATCCGCGGGGCGCAGCTCCTCCAGCGTGGCCCGCCCGCCGACCTTCATGGCCAGCTTGGGAGAGAGACCGGGGTACGCCGCCGTGCACAGCACGTCGTAGAGGGGCGCGAGCTCGACGGCGTCGCCGAACCCGGGACCGCGCCTGACCAAGCTGTAGTTCTTGCCGTGGGCGTCGGCGTTGCCCACAAGAACTTGCAGGACGGCGGCGTCGAGCAGCTTGTCCGCGTCCTCGTCGGGGCGCGTGCAGGCGCGGCGGACCAGGTCGAAGCACTCCGGGAAGCCCGGTCCGCCGTCGGCGGCGTACTTGCGGCGCGACACGAAGCCCAGCGCTTGGCAGAAGTCTTCTTGATGAAGCCGACGGACGGCGCCGTCGGGCGCGCGCGCCCGGTCATAGCGCTCCACCAGCAGGAAGTTGCGGCCTTGGGCCGTCCGGGGTTCCACGGGGGCCGCGGAAAGTCCCAGAGTGCGGGCCAAGCGCATGGCAAAAGCCTCGTTTTCGGTCATGGCCGGAAAGCGCTCGTTGGCAGGCTTGAGGATGTGGGTGGTCGGACCGCCGGGAACGGGAAGGGCAATCTCGTCGCCGGCAACCACCACGGGCAACTTGGACTGGGCTCCGGCCAAGGACATGCGCAGGCCGTCCTCCCCGTTGGCAAGCAGGGCGTGCGTCTTGACGGCGTCCAGAAGGCGAGCCAGCGCTGCCTCCGAGAGCGGCTGGACGGGCGCCGCGGCCGTGGTGGGTGCGCCGGACGCCTCCCCCGGAGGCTGCTGCCCCTCCGGCCAGAGCGAAACGGCTCCCGCCACTTCGCCGCCGACTCCAGCCAGGAGGCCGAAGACGTTCTCGGGCGAGACGCCCAACGCGCCGGCCACCGCGTCCCTTTCGGCGCCCTCGGGCAAGAGACCCTCGAAGAAGGGGGCGCAGCGGGCGCTGGAGAACGACCGCGACTCCTTGGGCAGGGACAGGGAGAGCGCAGGCGCGGCGTGGTCGGCCAGCCAGTCGCCGTTGTAGGCGAACCGCATTGCGCCGCGGCGGTCCAGCGCCAAGATGCCCGCGACCCTTCGGCCCCACCACGCGACCAGCGCGCGCACGGCGGGCAGGTTCGTCACCGAGCGAAGGAATGGGAGTACTTCACCATGATCGTCCGCCCCGACGACAGGGGCCGTCTGGGTCCGAGAGCGTCTCGCCCCGCGTGGTCCAGCCCCTCGTTGTACACCACCCACAGGTCCGTTCCCTCCCGGAAGTGGTACCGGAAGCGCACGTTCAGACTGGTCTCCCGCGTGGCGCTGCTGTACTGGGCGAACGCGGTCGCCGAGGCGCGGGGGTTGAGCGCCGTCCTCAGCCGCAAGCGTCCCAGATGCGTCGTCGCGGCGCTTTCGCGACGGTGGAAGTCGTCGCGCCCGGAGGCGTCGTCGCGACTGCGGAAGTCGATTCGGTTGACCTCGTAGCCCGCTTCCGCCTCCACGTGCTTCGAGACGCTCCACACCGGGCCGAGCGACAAGCCGTAGCGCGTGCCGCCGTAGAAGCTGCCCGCCGAGAGGGCGTACTGGCCCCGAAACGGGCGGCTGCGGCCCAGCGTGAGGCGCGCGTTGGCTTCGTGGAACCAGTACTCCCCTTCGGGAACGACGGTGGTCGAGATCGAGAACTCGTCCAGAATGTTCTCGTAGCTGCTGGTCACGCCGGCGGTGAGGCGCGCCCCGCCCCGGAACTCGAACTCGACTTCGGGCGTGAGCTCCCTGGACTCGGCAGCGCCGCTCTGGTTGCGGTAGTAGTGCGCGGTGCGCAGGTTGACGGCCCGCGAGCGCAAGGGCGACGCAGGGTCGCGAAACTGGCGGTAGCGCACGCGCCCGCCGCCGTAGCTGAAGTCCCGTCGCAGCTGAAAGCCCAGCCCGGGCAAGTAGTCCCGCCCTGCACGAACCGCTTCGCCTTGGTATGAGAAGCCTTCGTCCCGCCGACGCTCCCAACGGGCCCTTATCAAGCCCGATTCCAGCCCACCGGCTTGTGCGGCAGCCTGGTCGAAGGTGTGCGCCCACTGCACGAGCACGTACTCGTCGCCGAAGAGCCGCAACGTCGCGTCGAGTCCGTAGGCCACGTTGTTGCCGCCGTGGGAGCCCAGGCGCGTCGTAAGCATTCCGCCGACGGTCGAGTAGGGGTTGAAGACCTGCTGCCGCACGCGCAGGACGCCCATGTTCTCCGACGACCGATCCCCGTGGGCGGCGGTCTGCATGTTCAGAACGCCAAAGTCCATGCCGCCGATCCGTCCCACTGCCCTTGCGCCTCCGTATATGCGCACGATCTCGCCCTGGTGGAGTCCGATCTGACGGCTGTGGAAGAGGCGGTTGAACCCCCCGCCCGTGTTGAAGTCGAACGTCGAAGCCCGCTCCTGGAAGAACTGGCGCTTCTCGGGGAAGAAGAGCGCAAAGCGAGTGAGGTTGATCTGCTGGTCGTCGGCCTCCACCTGGGCAAAGTCCGTGTTCGCCGTCAGGTCCAGCGCAAGGTTGGACGTCGGCGAGTACTTGACGTCGATTCCCGCTTCCGCCGTCGGGTCCCGTTGGAGGCGCCAGGCTCCGCCTTCGATCTCGGCGACTTCGGGCAGGTAGGGGGTCTGGCGAAACCCCCCCGTCGCGTAGGGCGTGACGTACAGGGGCGTGGACTGCCTCACGTCCCTAAGCACGATCCTCTGCGCCAGGGAAGGTCTTGCGAAGCCGAGGCCTCCCCACTTGGGGTCCACGGCCGGGTACGTCTGACGTTCGTTCTTGCGCGCCACCAGGCGGTAGGTGATGAGCCCCATCGTCACCTCGCCGTCCTCCGTCTGGAACCCCAAGGTCGAGAAGGGAATGCGGAACTCGGCGTACCAGCCTCGGTGGTCCTCGCTCGTCTCCACGTCCCAGTAGGAGTTCCAGTCCTGGTTCATGGGCATTCCTGAAGTGAACTGGGCGTCGTTGGAGACTGCGCGGTCGTTCCGCACGCCCGCGGGGTTGGTCACGAACCAGACGGCGGTCTCGTAGTCGTTGTAGCTGTCGATCACCACGGCCACGATGTCGTCGCCGCTGTACTGGTCCCGGTAGAAGGTGTTGGTGCGGACTTGGTCGGGCTCCGAGTCCCACATCCGGCCGGATACGTAGAGGAAGCGGTCGTCGTGGGCGACTCGGATCTCCGTCTCCTCCGTGAGCGCGCCTCGAAAGACCGGAGTGTACATCGTCATGGGGAGCGGTTCGACCTCTTCCCACGCGGGTTCGTCGACGACGCCGTCCAGGTTGATCTCGCCGGAGAGTCGGGAGACGACGATGGGTGCGTCGGCGCCGGCCCCCGACTGGTCTTGACCTTGTGCGGCGCCGGGCAGCGGAACCGCGAGCAGCGCGGTCGCGACGGCGACTTGGCCGACGCCTGCCCGCTTGGTGAAGTAGGCTCGAAGCGTCACGCGGGCTCTACGGCAACTTGCCCGCCAGCAGCTCGCTGACGGCTTGCGGGTTGTCGGCGTTGAGCCAGTGTCCGCCGGCGATCTCGTGGTAGCGAACTCTCCCGACCGCCGCGGCCCGTTGCAGGCGGGCCGTCGCTTCCGCGTCGAAGACGCTGGACCGGGTCGCGACGACGACGTGGACTTCGGTGTCGGCAGGAGGATTCTCCACCACGTTCCAGGCGTCGGTGCGAAAGTAGTCGCGCAGCAGCGCTTCCATCTCGCTTGGATCCAGCCGCCACGTCCAGCGTTCCGCGCCGTCCGGGGTCGCGTTGAGCGCCATCCAGGCCGCCACGGCGGGCCGAAAGTCTTCCGCCTCCACCGCCGCCCGCGCGTCGCGGCGACTGGAGAACGGGCCCGTGCGCCGCAGCACGTCCAGCATCCGCCACGCTGTACCACCCGGCCTCCCGGCGCCCGGCGAAGCGTCGACCAGCCAAAGCTGGCGTGGCCCGACCCGTCCCATCCGGGCGCGAAGGAGCGCCACCTTGCCTCCGTAGGAGTGTCCCAGCACGGCGTCGGCGCGCAGCCCCAGTCGCTCCTCGAGGTCGAGGACGTCGCCGGCGCAGGATTCCAGCGAGTGAGGCGGGGAAAAGCCGCTCGACTGCCCGTGGCACCGCATGTCCACCAGCGCCACGCCCCAGTCCGGCCGTTCGGCCGTCAAGCGTTGCGCCACGGAACGCCAGTTCCGCCCGGAACCGTATATTCCGTGGAGCACCAGCATCAGCTTTTGCGGCGCTGTTCCGGCCCTTGCCACGACTTCGTGGTGGAGAACGCTCGCAACCGCTTCCGTCGTCATCGACTTGAAGTTGGCAGGAGCGCCGCGTCGACCAGCCGGGGACCGCCGCCCGGGCGCGCCTCGTCAGGGCAGCTTGCCCCCCGCCTGGAACTTCTTCACGACCGTCCACCCCAGCGCCTCGGTCACGCTGGCGGCAACCCCGGCCCGCACCACGTTCCCGTACACCGGAACCCAGCGCAGCAGGATGCTGGAGGCGCTCTTGCCCATGATCCCGCCCAAGGCGGCATACAACGTCGAGCGCACGGCCGACTCCGTGTAGGGCACGCCGAACTCGTCGGCCAGGGCCACGATCATGCCCACCTGAAGCGGGGCGATGGCCACGTAGTCGGACCCGGGGATCACCGAAGCCGCCGCAGCCACGCCGGCAGCCGTGGACGCCGAGTGGATGACGACCGCGCAGCGCCGCTCCTGCTCGGGCACGTACTTCCTGAACTCCTCCTTGAGCTTCATTTCGTTCCTCCGCGTCGGTCTTCCGTGTGTTCGCGCGTCAGCTCACCACCGGTGCCCGCCTGGGAAGCACTACGGCGGGCAGCCCCAGTCGTTCCACGGCGTCGTTGAAGCGCGCGAGCTCGTTGGCCAGCAGGTCCAGGTATCGGGTTCGAACGTCCTCCCACTCCTCCAGCAGGTCCTGGAAACGCTCCATCGTGCCTTGGTGCGGCGCACCGTCCGCACCTCCCGAAATATAGCCGTCGGCGCCGGTGATCCGTCCGTACAGCTCCAGCCACTGGTTGTCCAGCCGGGGCTCGAAGCGGATCGGGTCCTGGGGCGACTGGTTCTTGGTCTGCATCAGCTCTTCGGTGACGGCGGTGGACTTGTCGGCGACAGTGTCCGCCAGGGCTTGCAGCTCGCCGTCCAGCTCGGCCGTGCGCGCCCGCTCCATGACGCTTTCGACCTGCTCCCGGACGGCGGCGAGCGCCTCGACGGCCGCGGTGATGGAGTTGATGGAGTCCCGAGCCTGCGCGGCGACCCGGAACTGCTCCCGATAGCTGTCCGCCGAGACGTCCGGAACGCGGGGATCGGGCAGCAGCCGGAAGGTCCGTTCGGCAGTTGCCTCGCCCACCGTCAGGCGCGCCGTATAGAGGCCCGGCGGCGCGACGACGCCCCCGGCGTATCCCCACTGGACCGCCCCTTCCGGAAGCTCGGGGCCCGGGTAGCTGAAGGTCCAGGCGACTCGGTTCAGCCCGGCTCCCTTGTCGATGTGCTCGACGCCTTCGGCCTCGGCAATGGTCGAGTCGGACGTGAACGTACGTACCACTTCGCCTTGAGCGTCCACCACGTCGAGCCGCACTTCTTTCTCCGGCTCGTCGGCCACGTAGTAGTGGATCTGCGCGCCGGCCGGCCGCGGCGCCGGATTGAGCTCCGAGAGCCCGGCCGGTCCCACGTTGGTGAGCCGGTGGACGTCCTTGGGCGTGAAGAGGTGGGTCCCGGCGGCGACGGCCTCCTCGATCTCCCGGAGAGGGCTGATGTCGTCGAGAACCCAAAACGAGCGCCCCTGCGTCGACACGATCAGGTCGTCGTGGGCGACGCGCATTCCGGTGATGGGCGTGACGGGCAGGTTGCGCTGGAAGCTCTGCCAGGAGTCTCCCGCGTCGAAGGACGCAAAGACGCCGAACTCGGTGCCTGCAAAGAGGAGTCCGTCTCGCACCGGGTCCTCCCGAACGGTGCGCACCGGGTGGTCGTCGGGGATGCCGTTGGTCGCCAGCGTCCACGATGCGCCGTAGTCGTCGGTGCGGAAGACGTAGGGGCGGAAGTCGTCCATGCGGTACCTCTGCACGGCGACGTACGCGCGGCCGGGCCTGTGGGCCGAGAGCTCGATTTCGTCCACGGTGCCCAGCGGCGGCATCTCGGCAGGGGTCACCTCCGTCCATTCGACGCCTCCGTCCCGGGTGACGTGAATGCGTCCGTCGTCGCTGCCGGCCCAGATTTCGTCGGGCGCGAAGGCCGACTCGGCAATTGAGAACACCACGTTGAATATCTCGACCCCGGTGACGTCGGCGTTGATCGGCCCGCCGGACTGCTCCTGATGCTCGGGGTTGTTTGTGGTCAAGTCGGGACTGATCGTCTCCCAAGTCGCGCCCTCGTCGCGGGAGCGGTTCACGTACTGGGAGCCGTGGTACAAGGTTCGGTGGTCGTGAGCGCTCACCAGCATGGGCGAGACCCACTGGAAGCGGTGGCGCAGGTCCTTGGCAGCCATGCCGAGCTGAAGCTGGGGGTAGAGCATGATGTTGCGCCGCTGCCCCGTCGACAAGTCGTACCTGTCCATGACCCCGCCGTAGCACCCCGCATAGACGACGTGGGGCCGATCCGGGTCGAGGGCCACCGGCCCGGTCTCGCATCCGCCGACGTTTTGCCAGTGCTGCTTCGGGTACAACGTGTTCACGTCGGACCAAGCCGGCACGGAGATCGTCGTATTGTCCTGCTGAGCGCCGTACAGGCGGTAGGGGAAGCCGTTGTCCACGATCACGTCGTAGAGTTCGGCGGTGGGCTGGTTGAAGTAGGTAGACCAGCTCTCGCCGCCGTTGACGGTGACTTGTGCGCCGCCGTCGTTGGCCACGACCATGCGGGCCGGGTCGGACGGATGAATCCACAGGTCGTGCACGTCGCCGTGAGGCACCGCAATCGACTCGAAGGTCGTTCCGCCGTCCACGGACCGGTACAGTCCCGTGTTGAGCGCGTAGACGGTGTTCGGATCGACGGGATCGGCCTGCACGTGCGTGTAGTACCAAGCGCGCTGCCGCAGCCTGTTTTCGGAGTTGGTGCGGATCCACGTCATGCCGGCGTCGTCGGAGCGGTACACGCCTCCGTCCGGCTCGGCCTCGACGATCGCCCACACGCGGTCCGGGTCCGCCGGCGACGCGCTGACGCCCACCTTGCCGACGATCCCTTCCGGCAGTCCGCCTTGGAGCTTGGTCCACGTGTCGCCCCCGTCGGCGGACTTGTACACGCCGCCTTCTTCGGCGCCCGAGATCAGCGCCCAGGGCTTGCGTTCGCCGCGCCACATGCCCGCGTACAAGACGCGCGGATTCGTGCTGTCCAGCGTCAAGTCGGACGCGCCGGTGGAGTCGTTCAGCGCCAGCACGTGCTCCCACGTCGCTCCGCCGTCCCTGGACCGGAAGACCCCGCGTTCCGGGTTCTTGCCGAAGGGGTGGCCCAGCGCGGCAACGTAGACCAGGTCGTGGTCCTTGGGGTGCACCTCGATGCGTCCGATCTGTCCCGCCTCCGGCAACCCGATGAACGCCCACGCGCGCCCGCCGTCCACGGACTTCCAGGCGCCCCGCCCCGTCGAGGTGTTGCCCCGGATGTCCATCGATCCCTGCCCCACGTAGATGACGTTCGGGTCCGACGGCGCCACCGCCACCGCGCCGATCGAGCCGCCGAACCAGCCGTCCGAGATGTTCCGCCACGACGCGCCGTTGTCCGTGGACTCCCAGACGCCGCCCCCTGTGACGCCCATGATCCAGCGGTCCGGGTCGTTCAGGAACCCGGCAGCAGCCGTCGAGCGGCCGCCCCGGTAGGGCCCCGCCATCCGGTAGCGGAGGTCCTTGAAGGCAAGCGTGTCGAAGGGCTGGGCCGGAGGGGCGGCCCCATGGGAGACGGCCCCGTGGGACGCCGCAGGTCCGGCGGAAACGACGGCGGAGGCGCCGACGGGGGCGCTCGCCGACAGCCCCGCGACAAGGACCGCGCAAGCGAGAACTGTCGAAGGCGGGCGGGTCAATGTGCGCATGAGACTGTTTTCCTGGGTTACATGGGGTAGGTGGTCAAGCTAACGCGGCTTCCTAACGAGGACGAGAACCGCCCGCCAATCCCAGCGCCTCCGCCTGCCGTCGGATGTCGTCCTTGTCGCGAACGAGCAAGTGCGGATGCGTCGACAGCACTTGCGCAGGAAACCCTGCGGCCGGGTACGCCGAATCGTCCCCCTTCAGGTAGCGGTCCAGGAAGCCCAGGACCAAGTCGTTCTGCATCGCGGTGAATCGCTCGACGACCTCGGGGTCGCCCAGGAACGGCGCTGCGCCCGGCGCGCCCACCAGCTCCGACAGGTCGGACACGGCGATGTGCTGAATGCCCGGCACCATGATCCTGTGCACGTCTGGCCGAAGCCCTGCGCGGGCCAGTCGTTCGTAGGCCAAGTCGCCGGCCGTGGGAGCGTCGGGACCGTACTCGCCGCGGTAGACGGGAGCGTCCGCCAGCGCCGGGGGCAGTCCCGCCAAGACCTGCGTCGGATCGGAGTTGAGCATCAGGAGCGGCGTGCGCACGTCGGCGTCCACGAGCTCCGCCGTCCAATATCCGCCGTCCAAGTTGACCGCGGCCTTGGCCCGAAGGTCGGTCTGGGCAAGCATCGCCGCGATGTAGCCGCCGTACGACATGCCCATGTAGGCCCGGACGTCGTGGTCGGTCGCCGCCGCAAGCGCCGCAACCTTGGCCGGCACGTCCTCGTCTTCCAGCCGATCCACGACGAAGAGCACGTCGTCGCGCCAGACGGGCGCAAGCCGCCCGAGCGACGTTGCGCGCAGTCGTCGGAAGTAGCCGGGCAGCGCGTCCAGCGCCGTCGCCAAGTCGGGAGGATAGTGGACCGTCAGGGCAGACAAGTCGCCGCCGTACCGTTGCAGGTCCTGCGTGATCCTGGGCGACATCTTCAGCACGTCGCCGTCCGGATACGCCAATCCGCCCGATTCGTAAGGATGCCCAACCGAGACGATCACGTACCCGTTCGCCGCCAAGTGCTCGAACAACGCCGTCTGCTGGGCCGGATACGACGTGTACCCGTGGTTGTATCCGACAAGGGGAAAGCGCCCCTCCGCGGGCGCGGCGTCCTCGTATGAATTCGTAGCCAGCGCGGCGCAGTTGCGCAGTGCGTCGTCTGGCTGGCCCAGCGCCGTCATGAGGCCGCTTGCCAGCGTCGTCATCTCCACCGGCGTGAAGTACGGTCGGCGAGCAGGGGGCGCGCCGGAGGCCGCGTCGGTAGTGCTCGGCGCGTCCGGGCGGTCGGCCGGGTACCAGGCGCGGACGTAGAGGCGTCGGTAGTCGGTCGGCGTCGGGGCATACTCCGTGCCGCGCAGCCAGTCGGTGACCGCGAACTCGGTTGTGCCTACGGCGTACGGGCCTTCCACGACGGGCCAAGCGCTGCAGTTGGCGTCGTAGGGGTAGGGCTCTTGGCCATGGGCGCGCGGCGGCTGCGCCACGAGCAGCAGAAGAACGCCGATCGGGCAGGTCGCGCGATTCATGACTCGCCCCTGTTCGGGTCCCCCGCCACGAACTTCTGGACACGGCGGCCCGTGGACGCCTCGCCCACGTAGATGTTGCCTTGCGAATCCACGTCCATCCCGTGGGGGCGGATGAACTGGCCCGCCTGGCGTCCGCCCCGACCGAACGCGCCCACGATCTCCAGCTCCGACCGACGCAGGACCCACACCTTGTGGTTGGTGCCGTCGGCCAAGTACAGCCAGCGCTGCTCCTCGTCCGGCGACAGCGCCACCACGAACGCCGAGCCCGACGCCCGCGTGAGGGGCGCCACCGTCTTCTCGGTCACGAACGCGCCGTCCTGCCGAAAGACCTGGATGCGGTTGCCCCGGCGGTCGGCGACGTAGATCAAGCCGTCGGCGGAGCCCACCAGCCCGTGCACGGTGGAGAATTGGGGCGGCGGCGGACTCTCTGCCGTGCGGGCGGCGTAGTCGTACTCGGCCTCGTCGTCGGGAGGCTCCCCGTAGGCGCCCCAGTGGCGGATGTATTCGCCCGTTTCGCCGTCGAAGACGACCACGCGACGGTTTCGGTAGCCGTCGGCCACGAAGACCTCGTTCGTCTCCGGGTCCACCCAGACGCCGGCCGGGCCGCCGAGGAGGACGGCGTCGTCGCTGCCGCCGGTCGCGTCGTACTCGCCCAGGGTCGCCAAGTGTTCGCCGGAGCGCGTGAACTTCATGACCCGGTGGTGGCGGTACGTCCCGATCCACACGTGCTCGTCGTGGTCGACGAAGAGGCCGTGGGCGTTGCGGGGGAACACGGACACGTCCTGGGTCGCCGGGTCGCCCCAAGCCTGGACGACGGCGCCCGCCGGGTCGAGCTCGATCACGACCGGCGCCGGAACGCAGCATTCGCCGATCGGCGGGTCCTGGACGGCGGCGGCCTCTTCGGGAGTCAGCGTCTCGGGCAGGTGGGTGATCCAGACGTGGTCCCGGGCGTCCACGAACACCGACGTGATCGGCCCCAGAATCCAGTTGTTCGGCAGCTCCTGGGGCCAGGAAGCGTCCACGCGGAAGACGGGGGGCTCGTCCGACGAACCCGGCGCCGCGCCAGGCACCCGGCTCTCGGAAGCGCACGCGCCGGCAAGCGCAGCGGCGACGGCGAAGGCGGAGAATCGGGCAAGGAAGCGACCGAAGCGACTCATGGCTCCTCCAGGCGAAGCAACGGGAACGAAGGAATGGGAACCTACGGCTTCGGGAGTCGAACGCCAGCCTCCAGAGCACATCGAGCTTCCGAACGCGCGTCGCAGGTCTCGGGTGCGCGCCCGGTTGCGCCTCGGGGTCCGCGCTCCGTAACGTTCCAGCCCTGCAGCGTCGCAGCGGTCCAGAGACCATCCGCAAGCCGAGCCCTCGCACGACATGAACTCGCCCAACCGACTTCGATCCGCCGCTCTCGCCTTCGCCCTCGCCGGCGCGGCTTCCGCTCTCTCCCCAGGGGCTTCGCCCGCCCAGTCCGTCGAGGAAGGCAAGGAGTCGGCCTTGGCCCACGCCGCCGCCCTCGACGACCTGGTCGCCGAGATCTCCATGCGCCTCTGGGAGTTCGCGGAGATCGCGCTTCGGGAGTCGCGCTCCGCCGCATACATGGCCGAGCTGCTGGAAGAGGAAGGCTTCGCCCTTGAACGGGGCGTCGCCGGGATGCCCACCGCCTTCGTCGCCTCCTGGGGCTCCGGCGCGCCCGTGCTGGGGGTGCTGGCCGAGTACGACGCCCTTCCCAACATCGGCAACGCCGCCGAACCCCGCCGGGCGCCCCGGGCCGACGGCCACGCCCACGGCCAGGGCTGCGGCCACAACCTCTTCGGCGCCGCATCGATCGCCGCCGCCGTCGCCGTCAAGCGCATGATGGCCGACCACGACGTGGCCGGCACCGTCCGTCTCTACGGCACGCCCGCCGAGGAGACGGTGGTGGGGAAGGTGTACATGGCCCGGGACGGTCTCTTCGACGACTTGGACGCCGCCATCGTCTGGCACCCCGGCCAGAAGACCGCCGTCAGCAACAACCGGGCCCGGGCGCTCAACAACTTCGAGGTCACCTTCCGCGGCCAGGCCGCCCACGGCGCCGCCGACCCTTGGAACGGCCGAAGCGCGCTGGACGCCGTGGAACTCATGAACCACGGGGTGAACATGATGCGGGAGCACGTCGAGCCCAGCGCCCGAATCCACTACGTGATGCCCAACGCCGGCGAAGTCCCCAACGTCGTCCCCGAGTACGCGAAGGCGTGGTACTACGTTCGCGACACGACCCGGGTCGCCGTCGAGGAGAACTACGCGTGGATCCTCGACATCGCCCAGGGCGCGGCCCAGATGACCCGCACCGAGCACGAAGTCTTCCTCGTGACCGGCGTGCACCCGTACACCCTCGTGCGGCCCCTGCAGGAAGCGATGCAGGCGAACCTGGAGCGCGTCGGGCCGCCGTCGTTCACCGACGAAGACCAAGCCTTCGCCCGGGAGCTGCAACGGTTCCTGGAGGTGGAGGCCACGGGGCTGAACGACACGATCGACCACTTGGCGCCCGTTCCGTCGATGGCGGACGGCGGCTCGTCGGACGTGGCCGAGGTGAGCTACATCGCGCCGACCGTCGAGTTCAGCGTGACGACGGCCGCGGAGAACGTCCCGTGGCATTCGTGGGCGACGACCGCTTCCCACGGCACGCCCGGAGCCGTCAGGGGCGCCCAGGTGGCGGCCAGGGCGCTGGCGCTCATGGGCGCGGAGCTAATGCTGGACGAGGAGTTGCTGGCCCGCGCCAAGGCCGCCCACGCCGAGGAGGTCGGAGGCAAGCCCTACAAGTCGCCCGTTCCGGCCGGGCAGGCCGTGCCGTTGCCGAAGAACTAGCCCGACTCGCCGTGGGCGCAGTACGCCGCCCACAAGGCGTCGAGGATCTGGGCCTGCGCCTCCTTCGCGTCGCTCGACCAGAGCCTTGCCGGATCGAACCGCTCCAGCCACGGGACCACGGCCGTGTCGATCATCTCGCGGGCCATCTCCGTGACTTCGCTGGACCGGAACCCGTCCCCCGGCGCGTCGCTGTACGCCGCCGCCACGCAGCGCTTGCGGACGTGCACGTAGAACACCCGAAGTCCCCCGTGCATCGTCTCCGCCGGCGAGAAGCTCACGCCCAGGTACCGCGCCATCAGCTCCACCGTCGGTCTCCCCCGGCCGCGCCTCCGCTCCCGTCGTCGCTGCCGCCCGCCTTCATGCCTTTCGCCTCGTGGTCGCGTTCCCGTCCGTGCCGTCGTCCGCCTCCCCCAGCCTTCCCACGATCTCGCGCAACCGCAGCCATTGTTGGTAGAAGAGGGGCAGCATGGCAACGGACTCCATGAACTGGAACACGTACATGACCACCGCCACCACGCCGCCGTACTCCACCGTGTCGGTCGCCGTTGCGCGGACGGAGTACGCCAGCAAGCCGACCATCAGCACCCAAAGGACGCCGAAGTTGGCCGCCTCCAAGTCCGACAGCTTGATGTTCCACCGCATCATCCGGCGAACGTGGCGCGCGACCCGGACCGGACTGCCGCTCTCCACGACTTCGACCCTCCGCTCGTACTCGTTGTTGTACGCCTCGTTCCAGCGCGTCGTGAACTTTCCCGTCCAGCCGTACAAGGCGACCGTGGCGCCGACCACGATCATGCAGCCGGCGAAGATCGGCAGGCTGAGCGCCGAAAGGATCGCGACCGTCCCGACCAGTCCCAGCACGCTGCTCACCAGGGTAGGCAAGGAGTTCTCGAAGAACTCGACCACTTCCCCGAGCATCGCCAGGCGCGCGGTCTTGGTCGACGTGCCGGCCCCGGACTGACGGATCGCCAGCTCTTGGCTCGTCTTGACGTAGACCTTGGCGTAGGCGCGGGAGTCGTAGACCCGCCGGAGCACGTCCACGCCCACGGTCGCGACGCACAGCGCCACCAGCTCGACCAGGCCTCGCCACGAACCGAGGACGGCGCTGTCGACCGCTCGGCCGATGACAAGCGGAAAGAGGAGCCAGCCCACGGACTCGATCGCCACGAGGGAGACCGTGAAGGCCAAGGGCCTCCGAAAGGGCCCGAGCCCGGTGTTCATGGGGCGCTGGAAGCTCCCGCTGCAGCCTCCCTACAGCCTCCGGCCCTCGGGGCGCTTCGCTTCGGCGCCGCCCCGCGTCTTGGGAGTCTTCGTCTCCGCAGCGGGCTCCGCCTCCTGGTCCGTCTCCACGGGATGCGCCGCCGCCGGCGACTCGACGACGGGCGCTTCCTGGTCGCTGGGGCTCACCGTCCAGATCGCCGTGCCCGCTCCCGCGATCAGCAGCAGGGAAAGGACGAGTCCCACTCCCGCGTGGGTCCTCTTCGGCCGCCGCCTCAAGTGCACCATCTCGTCTCTCCTTCCAGCTCCATGGAATCCATGCCCTCGGCCGGAGCGAGTTCGCCGAAGCGACTCCCGCTGGCCCTGCTCGTCTTTACTGCATGAAACGTGCCAAAGTTTCGTCCGGGGGGGCTCGAGCCCCTGATTCGCTTGGAGTTCATGGGGTTGTGACGCGGCTTGGGGGCAGCTCGCTCCAGGACGGGAGATCGTCCGATTGCCGGACGCTGGCCACTTTTCAGGACAGTTGCCGTACCGAGAACGGCACGCCCGCCGGAGACGCCGCCGGACGCGCGCCTTCTCTCACGGACGCTCGCGGCTTCTCTCGCGGACGCTCGCCTACTCTCAGCTTCTCTCGCGGACGCCCGCCTTCTCTCAGCTAGTGTCTGCCAGAAAATAGGGGTCTGGCGCGATCTGGCGAGTCGCCAGGCGCGCCGAGTGGCTGTGACGGGGCCTGGAAGGTGCTGGCGACCGGGTCCAGAAGAGGTTGCGTGGGCGTTTTGGAGGCGCTGCGCGAGCGATTTGGAGGCACGGATCCGCTTGATCCGGGCTGCTGGAGACTCGTGTCCGCATCCCTCCCGAGGAAGGGCGGTGGAGCCCGGTCGTCCGAGAATGCCGCGTCGTTACGCGGCCCGTCGTCGTCGCTTTCCGTTCTTGAGAGCGTTGCGCCTGATCTGGAGCGCGCGCCGCTCGCGGCGCTGGAGCAAGACGCCGAGCGTGTGCACGTTGGCGGCCACGATCGACAAGGCGACGCTCCGGGCGAAGCCCGCAGCGCCCCGGGTCCGAACCCGAGCGAGGCCGTGGTGCTGCAAGTGGTTGATCCCCGACTCGACGGACGGGTGGCGCCGCCGCGCGGCGACGAACGCGGGATCGAGTTCCCTGACCTTGGCCGCCTTGCCCAGCTTGCCCTTCTGCGGCAACACGTTGCCGTCGGGCAGCAGCGCGTCCAGGCGCGCCCGGTTGGCCGGGCTGTGGAAGCCCTTGTCGAAGCTGCACGCCCGCAAGTCCGGATACGTCGCCCGGACCGCCTCGATCAGCGGGACGGCCACATGCACGTCCTCGCCTTCCCACAACACCGACCAGCCGAGCACGAACCGGTACTGGTCTTCGACGACGCACACCGGCACGCCCAACTCCACCGGGTTGCCCGCCTTCCCCTTCGACACCCAGCGCGTGTGCGGCTCGAACACCGAGAACACCTTCTCCGCGTGGGCGATCTTCTCGCCCTTCACCAACCGGCGCTCCACCTGGTCCACCTGCCGCAGCGCGTGGCCCAGCCAGTGCAGGATCGGCAGCATCTCGTCGCTCCCTGCGCCCGCCCGCTCCAGCCGGCGCACCGACTCGGCCGCCCGGTCGGCCAGCTTCCGGCAAAGCTCCACGTACTCCGCCACGGCGCCCGGCCACCGCTTGCGCTGCCGTGCCGTGCAGACCCGCCTGGCCAGCTGCTTCGCCTGTTGCGTCAGATGGGCGTGCTGACGCCAACCGCCGATGCCGCGACGCGCGCACGCCCGAGTCGCTTCGCGGACCATGCAGCGCACGGCGTCCATGAGCAGGCCCACGTCGGTGGGGTGTCGGACGTCGGTCTTCGCGACGAACGAGTCACACCGCCCGCGCAACGTTGCGCCAGACTTTTTTTTTACGACCCGGTGCCCCGTCTCCACCACCAGCCGGTTCACCTCCCGCAGCAGCTCCGGCGTCAGCAGACTCACGTTGTCCACCACCGTCTGGTACTGGTACTCGTGCACGTCGAAGTCGCCGTGGCCCAGCATCGCCCGCACCGTCCGATGCTGGTTCGCCAGCTCGTGCAGCCGGTCGAAGTCGCAGGCCAGACCCTGCTTCAGCACGCCCAGCACGAGGATGCGCCACAGCTCCATCCCCGGACGGCCCAGCCGATGGTCCGACTCGGGACACACGCCGGCCTCCAGCAACGCCCACAGCTCCGGCCGCCGCTCCTCGTACAGCAGCTGCAGCCCCCTCAGCACCGCCGGGATGTCGTCGCGCGACTTGGGATCGAGATCGATCTCGCCGATCGGCACTTGGCCGAGACCGAACTGGCACTCCTGCACCTTCCGCATGGCAGCAACCCTCCGCGAAGATCCCGCCAAACAGGGCCTCGCAAGGCCCCCGAACCTCAAAAACTACTGCAACCGCCCAATCTTCGGTACCTTCACCCCCTCGAATCCCCTGTCAGTCCAACGAAAACCGACTTCTCTGGCAGACACCAGCTAGGTTGAAGTCATGAGGACATGGGAGCGGAGATCATGAGGACGGGGGATCGTCGCGGGGAGCTTCTTGCCTGCGTGGTGCCTTTGCGACGGGCCGTTGCGGGGCCGGCGGCGGCGGGGGCCAGCGCCGGCGTGGTCGCCGCTTTGCTCGTCGCCGCCGGGCTTGGGGTCGTCGAGCCGACGGGCGCCCAGGCGACGGACCCGGGCCGGGCCGCTCCGGTCGCCGACGACGAGCCGGCGCGCGCTCCCGGCATCGTCGCCGTGCCCGGCATCCGGGCGGGCCACTTCACCTATGCCGACGCCGCGACGGGCTGCACGGTCGTGATCGCCGACGGGGGCGCGGTGGGGGGGGTGGACGTGCGGGGAGGCGCGCCGGGCACCGTCGAGACGGACCTGCTGAACCCGGTCGCCACGGTCCAGACGGTCAACGCGGTGCTGCTGGCCGGCGGCAGCGCCTTCGGGTTGGCCGCCCGCGACGGCGTGGTGCGCCGCCTGGAGGAGATGGGCGAGGGCTTCCGGGTCGGCGAGGGGTTGACGGTGCCCATCGTGCCGGGCGCCGTGATCTTCGACCTGCGGGTGGCCGCGACGCGGCCCGGAGCAGAGTGCGGCTATCGGGCCGCGACGGCGGCGGACGAGGGGACGGCGCGGCTGGCCGAGGGGAGCGTGGGCGCGGGCGCGGGCGCGAGCGTCGGCAAGCTTCGGGGCATGGCCTGGGCGATGAAGGGAGGCGCCGGTACTGCCTCGATCTCGCTGGAGAGCGGGCTCGTGGTGGGTGCGGTGGTGGTGGTGAACGCCGTGGGCGACGTGGTCGATCCGCGCACCGGTCGGATCGTGGCGGGGGCTCGGGCGGAGGCGGGGGGGTTCGCCGACGCGCGACGCATCCTCCGGGGCCAGGGACCCAGGGAGCCCGCCGGGCTGAACACGACGATCGGCGTGGTGGCCACCAACGCGCGCCTCGACCAATCCCAAGCGACCAAGGTCGCCCAGATGGCGCAGGACGGACTGGCCCGCGCCCTCGTGCCCAGCCACGCGCCGGGCGACGGCGACGCCATCTTCTCCTTGGCCACGGGGCGGCTCGCGTCGGGCTTCGACACCGGGCAGGTGGGCGCCCTCGCCGCCGAGGTCGTCGCCGAAGCGATCCTTCGGGCGGTGCGGGCCGCCACCGGTCTCCCGGGCTTGCCGGCCGTGAAGGACTTGCCCGGATCGTGAAGGACTTGCTCGGTCGTTGAGCGCCACTCTTGCGGGACTGCTGCTGTACGTCGCGCTGATCTCGGCGGTGGGGCTGGCGATAGGCCGGCGCGTAGCGGGCACGGCGGACTTCTTCGTCGCCGGACGGACGCTGGGGCCGGGACTTCTGCTGGCAACCCTGCTGGCAGCCAACATCGGGGCGGGCTCGACGGTGCACGCGGCCAGCTTGGGGTATCGGGACGGCGTCGCGGCGTGGTGGTGGGTCGGCTCCGCGGGCTTGGGGACGGTGGTTCTGGCGCTTTGGATCGGCCCCCGGATCTGGCGGGCGGCCAAGGCCAACTCGCTCCTCACGGTGGGCGACTACCTGGAGCACCGCTACGGCGCCACGGTGCGCGCGACGATGACGGCCCTCCTCTGGCTCGGGACGCTGGCGATCCTGGCCGCCCAGCTCATCGCCATGGCCTGGATCCTGGAAGTCGTGGCGGGAGCCCCCCGGTGGCTGGGCGCCACCGCCGGCGGCGCCGTGATGACCCTCTACTTTGTCGCAGGCGGCCTTCTGAGCTCGGCCTGGGTCAACTTGGTCCAGCTGTGCGTCCTACTGACGGGGTTCGCCGTCGCGGTGCCCTTGGCGGCGGACGGCGTGGGCGGCGTGGGCGCGTTGCTGGCGGACGCGAAGAGCCGCCCCGGCCACCTCGACTTCTTCGGCAACGGCGGCTCCGGCTGGCACTACGTGGCGCTCCTGGCGCCCGCCTTCATCGTGTCGCCGGGGATCCTTCAGAAGACCTTCGGCGCCCGGGACGAAAGAACGGTCCGCCTGGGGCTGGGGGCGTGCGCGGTCGCGCTGATGCTCTTCGCCTGCCTCCCGGTCGCCCTGGGGATCGTCGCCCGCGCGGCGGCGCCGGCCCTGGACAACCCGGAGACGGCGCTGCCGGTGATCCTCGCCCAGGGCGTGCCCGAATGGGTGGGACTGCTGGGACTGGCGGCGGTTCTTTCGGCCGAGATCAGTTCGGCGGACGCGATCCTCTTCATGCTTTCCACCTCCCTCTCCCGCGACCTGTACAAGCGCTTCGCGAACCCGGAGGCGACGGACCGGCAGGTGCTGGGCGTCGCCCGCTGGGCCGCCGTGGCAGGCGGATCGGCGGGGATTCTCCTGGCGGTGGCGTTGCCCGACTTGGCCTCGGCGCTGACGATCTTCTACTCGCTCCTGGGCGTGAGCCTCTTCGTGCCCGTCGTGGCCGGGCTGCACTCGCGGCGTCCGGGTTCGGCAGAGGCGCTGGCGGCCGCCGGGGCAGGGATCGCGGCGCTGCTCTGGACCCAGGCGGCCGGAGACCAGGGTCCATGGGACTCGATGCCGCCGACGGCGTGGGGGCTGGCCGGGGCGGCTGCCGGGTTCGGAGCGGCGTTCGCTGTGCGACGGGTGCGAAGCGCGTAGCTTCCTCCATGCCCTCGAAGCCGTTTCCCAAGGAAATCCGAACCTGCGAGATGCACACCGGCGGAGAGCCGGTGCGGATCGTCACGGCCGGGTACCCCGAGGTTCGCGGCGCCACGATCCTCGACAAGCGGCGCTGGGCCCGGGAGCACGTGGACCACCTGCGCCGCTTCCTGATGCTGGAGCCCCGCGGCCACGACGACATGTACGGCGTGATTCCCGTGACGCCGGACCACCCGGAGGCCGATCTGGCCGTCCTCTTCTGCCACAACGAGGGCTACTCCACCATGTGCGGACACGCCACCATCGCCGTGGCCCGGTGGGCGGTGGACAGCGGGCTGGTGGAGGCGACGGAGCCGGTCGCGACGGTGCGGATCCAGTGTCCGTGCGGTCTGGTGGTCGCCCACGTGGACGTACGGGACGGGCGGACCGGCGGCGTGCGCTTCGAGAGCGCAGGCGCCTTCGCCGCGGCGCTGGACGCGACGGTTCACGTGCACGGCGACCGCCCGGTGCAGGTGGACGTGGGCTACGGCGGCGCCTTCTACGCGCTGCTCCCGGCCGCCCGCTTCGGTCTGGACGTGCGGACCTCGTCGGTTCGCTCGCTCGTGGAGGCGGCGTGGGCCGTCACCTGCGCGGCCAGGGCCCAGCTGGAGCTTTCCCACCCCGAGCACCCGGACCTGGGCTTCCTCTACGGCGCCATCCTGACCGACGGAACCACTGGGGCGGACCGCCCGAGCGCCAACGTCTGCGTCTTCGCCGACCGGCAGGTCGATCGGAGCCCCACGGGCAGCGGCGTGACGGCCCGCATGGCGGTCCAGAGGGCGAGGGGCCAAGTCGCCGCCGGAGAGGAACGCCGCTTCTCCAGCCTGACGGGTTCGGTGTTCACCGGCCGCGTGCTGGAGGATGCGCGGGTGGGCGAGCACGACGCCGTCACCGTGCTGGTGGGCGGTCGGGCCCACTACACGGGGTCCGCCGTCTTTCGGGCCGAGGAGGGGGACCCGCTGGCAGGCGGGTTCTCTCTGCGCTGAAGCCGGGTCGAAGATCGGACTCGCTTCCGTCGGCTTGGCAGGGTAGATTCGGAGTCGACGGCCGCGTTGGCGCAGGCTCCGGCGGCGTCGCGGCAGACTCCAGCCAAGAGCGTTTCGATCCCCCGGGAGAGGTGAAGGCGATGACCCGTTTCCGCTTTGCCGCTCGGCGCGTCCGTCCGCGGTTCGCCGTCGCGCTCCTCGCGACCGGGTGCGTCACCACCGCGCCCGTCTCCTACATGGGCGTCACGTCGCCGGGCAAGGAAGACGCCTTCCAATGCGCCATCGCGCAGCTCAACCTGATGGGCTACAACATCGAGGACGGCAACGCCGACATCGGCTTCGTCCGAGGGCGGAAGCAGACTTCCGGGGTCGTCGAGGAGATATTCCTGGGCAACGCCTACGTGGACCTGCTGACGGTGTCCGCCTTCGACAACCCCCAGGCGGGCACCACCCACCTGCGCGCCGTGGCGTCCCAGGTCGCCGACAAGGACATCAGCTTGATCGGCGGCGTGTCGTTGGACGAGGACCTGGAGCAGGGCGAGAGGCAGATCGAGCCTTCGGAAACCGGCAAGGCGGACGCCCAGGCGCTGCTCGCCAACTGCGGCGTGAGCCAGATCACGGGACCGCCGCCCGACGGCGACCGGCTTCCCTAAAGGCGCCGGAGGCGGAGTTCGACGTCGCCGAGGCGGTGGAGGCGGAAGGCTTCGGGTCGAGGGCGCCGGGCCGCGGGCGCTCCGGCCGACGCGGGCGCACCTCCCTGAATTGCACGTTTCGGAGGCGGCCGGCATCGGCATGAACGGAGACCGCATCGGTCGCAGGGAGTTTCTGGCACGGTCGGCGGCGTGCTCCGGCGCTCTCCTGCTCGCGGGGCGCGGGGTCGAAGCCCGCGCAGCGACCCGTCCACTCCGCGCCGAAGCTTGGCCGGAGCGGATCGGCATTCAGCTCTACACGGTTCGCTCCCTCATGGCGGACGATCCGGCGGCGACCCTCGACGCGCTGGCCGCCGTCGGCTACCGCGAGGTCGAGTTCGCGGGCTACTTCGGCCACGCTCCAGCCACGCTCCGGGAGTGGCTGGACGGAGCGGGCATCGCGGCCCCGGCGGCCCACGCGAGCATGGAGGAGCTCTCGGGCGCGGGGCTCGCGGCGTCGCTGGAAGCCGCCGTCGCGCTGGACCACCGATGGCTGGTCCTGCCCTGGATCCCCGCCGAGCAGCGAACGCCTGACGGCTACCGAGCCGTCGCCGACGCCCTGAACCGCGCGGGCGCGGCGGCGCGGACAGCGGGCGCGCGGGTCGCTTACCACAACCACGACTTCGAGTTCGAGCCCCTCGCCGAGCCTTCCGGCCCGACCGGCTACGACCTCCTCTTGGAGCGCCTCGACCCGTCGCTGGTGGACTTGGAGCTCGACGTCCACTGGTCGACCGTCGCCGGGGTCCCTTTCGAGCAACTCTTTGCAGACCACCCAGGCCGCTTTGCGCTGTGTCACCTGAAGGACTTGGACGCCCAGGGCCGGATGGCCGACGTGGGCGCGGGCACGATCGACTGGTCCGCCGTCTTCGCCCTTTCCGGCGAGGCGGGAGTGCGCCACTACTTCGTGGAGCACGACGACCCCGCCGACCCTCTGGCGTCGGCCCGGGCCAGCTACCGCTACTTGTCCCAGGAGGTCCCATGAGCGGATCGACCGCCGCCGGTCCCGGTCCCGCCCGGGCCTCCGGCGAAGCGCCCTGCGACGCGGCCCGGCTCTTCTTCGGCAGCTGCGTCGCGCTCGTCGCCACGTCGGTGGCCTTCGCCACGGTGGGCGCGGTCATGTTCGACCTGAAGGGCGAGTTCCTCCTCTCCAACGCCCAGGTCGGATGGATCGCCGGGGTGGCGCTGGGAGGGTTCGCGCTCTCCCAGCTCCTGTTCTCGCCGCTTTGCGACACCCTGGGGATGCGCTTCCTGCTCCGGCTGGCCTTCGTCGGCCACCTGGCCGGGTCGCTTGCGATGGTCTTCGCGGGCGGCTTCGGCGCCCTCTACGCCGGCGCCTTGGTGCTGGCCATGGCGAACGGCTTGGTGGAGGCGGCTTGCAACCCTCTGGTGGCGGCGCTCTACCCCCGCGACAAGACGGTGAAGCTCAACCAGTTCCACGTCTGGTTCCCCGGCGGGATCGTGCTCGGAGGAGTGGCGGCGTACGCCCTGGACGCGGCCGGGCTGGGCTGGTGGCAGCTCAAGATCGGATTGATTCTGATTCCCACGCTCGGCTACGGCGTCCTCTTGCTCGGGCGCCGCTTCCCCCCGACGGAGGGCGTGCGTTCCGGCGTGTCGATGCGCGCGATGTTCAAGGCCGCCCTGACCACGCCTCTCATGCTGCTCATGCTGGGGTGCATGGCCCTGACCGCGTCCGTCGAGCTGGGACCCAACCGCTGGATCCCGGCCGTGCTGGAGGCGGGCGGGATGCCCGGGATACTCGTGCTCGTCTACATCAACGGGCTGATGGCGGTCCTCCGCTACAAGGCAGGACCGGTCGTGCACCGCTTGTCGCCCACGGGAATCCTCCTGGCGTCGGCGGTGGCGTCGGGGGCGGGGCTGCTGTGGCTGAGCGCCGGGGGCTCCGCCTGGTCGGTGTTCGCCGCGGCCACGGTGTTCGCCGTCGGCGTCTGCTACTTCTGGCCGACGATGCTGGGGTTCGTCTCGGAGCGGGTGCCCCGCGGCGGTGCGCTGGCCCTGGGCTTGATGGGCGCAGTGGGGATGGCCGTCGTGGGCTGGGGCACGTCGCCGCTGATGGGCAAGATCGCCGACCGCCACGCCCACCAGGAGCTTCCGGAAGACGCGGTGGTCCTGACGCTGGCGGAAGCCCGGGGCGCTCTGGAGTCCCAGTCGCTGCGCACGCCTGGACCGGAAGGAGATGACTTGCGCTCCGCCCTCGCCGCCACGACGGCGGTGCTGGCCTCGGTGGACGAGAACGGCTCGCTGCCGCCGGTCGCGACGGCCAATGCGCTTCGGGCCGTGATCTCGTCGGGCTCCACTTCGCCGGCGGTCGACCGGGCCTCGGCCCTCCTGGGGCCGGCGGAGAACCACGGCGGACTCGTCTCCTTCCGCTACGTCGTGCCTCTCTGCGGCGTCCTGGCGCTCGTCTTCGGCGCGCTGCACGTCCGGGACCGCGCTCGCCGCCGAAGCCCCCCCCCCCCCCCCCCCCCCTATGAATCCTTCGCTCGGCGGCGCCCGACGGTTGCAGGGCCGGAGCCGCGTAGACGCGGGGAACGATGGACACTATGAGTCCTTCGCTCGGCGGCGCCCGACGGTTGCGGTGAACCCTCACCTCGGTCGGAAGCTCCGATACGGGATGGTCGGGGGCGGTCCAGGGGCCTTCATCGGCGGGGTCCACCGGACGGCGACGAGACTGCACGGGGAATGGGAACTGGTTGCCGGGGCCTTCTCTTCTTCGGCGGCGCGCTCGCGGGAGCAGGGCCGGGCGCTGGGGCTGGACCCGGCAAGGGTCTACGACGACTACCTCCAGATGGCGAAGGCGGAGGGGGCCTTGCCGAAGGACTCGCGCATCGACGCCGTGGTGGTGGCGACGCCGAACCACCTTCACCATCGCGTCGCCAAGGCGTTTCTGGACGCGGAAGTGCACGTGGTCTGCGACAAGCCGATGACCACGACGGCGGCGGACGCGGAGGAGCTGGGCCGGGCCGTGGAACGGGCTCGCCTCGTCTTGGCCGTGACGTACAACTACACGGGCTATCCGATGGTCAAGGAAGCTCGCCGCCAACTCTCGGACGGTCGCCTCGGCACGCTGCGCAAGGTCGTGGCCGAGTACTCGCAGGGCTGGCTGGCCAAGCGCCTGGAGGAATCGGGCCACAAGCAGGCGGCGTGGCGGCTGGACCCGGCGCAGGCCGGTCCGTCGTCGGCCGTGGCCGACATCGGGTCCCACGCGCACAACTTGATTCGCTACGTGACGGGACTTCAGGTCGAGCAGGTCTTCGCCGACGTGGCCAGCTTGGTGCCGGGTCGAGCGATGGAGGACGACGCGGGGGTGCTGCTCAGGTTCGAGGGAGGCGCCCGGGGCGTGCTCACCGTGAGCCAGGTGTGCGCCGGCGAGGAGAACGGGCTGCGGCTGCGCGTCTACGGGGAGGCGGGCGGCTTGGACTGGCGGCAAGAGCGGCCGAACGAGCTGCGGCTGCTCCTTCCCGACGCGCCGGCCCAGCGGCTCACGAGAGGGAGTCCCTACTTGTCGGCGGCGGCCCGACACGCGGCTCGCCTGCCTCCCGGCCACCCGGAGGGCTTCATGGAGGCGTTCGCCAACATCTACCTGAACGCAGGGCGCACCATCGGCGCCGCGCTGGCGGGCACGAACCCCGACCCCCTGGAACGGGATTTTCCGGACCACGTCGACGGCCTCCGGGGAGTGCGCTTCGTGGAGAGCGTGCTGCGGTCGGCTCGAGAAGAGCGCTGGACGGCAGTGGGGCCGGCGAGGCGTGCCCGCGACGAGCGCGCGCACGCGCCATGAGGCCGAGGCCGACATCGGTTCGATACAACGATTGGCGTCGCGTGAAGGCGCAGCCGCTCGACGGCTTCGAGCCTTCCCTTCCCGTGAGCGTGATCATTCCGTACTTCCAGACCCCCACCGAAACCGAGAAGACCTTGGCCGCGCTCGAGGGCCAGTCGTATCCCCGAGAACTCTTCGAGGTGGTCGTGGTCGACGACGGGTCGGAGCCGCCCTTCCGACAGGTCGGCGCGTGCCCGCTCCGACTCAAGACGGCACGTCAGCCGCGTCGCGGCTTTGGACTTGCCAGAGCGCGCAACTTGGGCGCCCGGGTCGCATCTCACGACATCCTCCTCTTCCTCGACAGCGACATGTTGCCGGAAGCCGGATGGATCGCCGCCCACGCCCGGTGGCATCACGTCCTCTCGGACGCGCTGACCGTGGGAATCCGCAAGAACGCGGCAACCAGCGACGTAAGCGCAGATGCGATCCGGGAGCGACCCGGCTCTCTCTCCGACCTCTTTCCGGATCCGCCCCCGACTGCGTGCTGGGTCGAGGACCACTTGGCGCGAACCGCCGACCTGACTTCCAAGCACGACGATCCGTTCAGCGTCGTCGTCGGGGCCAACTTCGGGATGCGGAGGACGCACTACGGCGCCATCGGCGGAACGGACGAGAGCTTCCGCCGCTGGGGAGTGGAAGACGTGGAGCTGGGGTACCGCGCCTACGCCCACGGAGGCCTGCTGGTGCCCGTTCGGGAGGCGACGGCGTGGCACCAGGGTCTTGGCGCGGACCACCGAGCGGCCAAGGAGCGCTCGAACTGGATCAACCGGGGCAAGGGCGCGCACCGAATCGCCCACCCGCGCTACCGCCACGCCACGCCGGGACGGCACTTCGCCGTGCCCAGGCACGTGGTGACGCTGGACGCGCGGCGCCCGCGCCCGGACCACGTTGTTCGGACCGTGGCCAAGCTGCTGGCCGACCGGGTGCACGATCTGGTGGTGCGGGTCGAAGCCGGACCGGACGACGACGACCGCGCCGAGTACGTTCGCAACGAGCTCGGCCCGGACCCCCGCGTGCGAGTGAACCCGCGCCGTTCGATCCTCGACGAGTTCCCGGCGTCCGCCTTTCATGTCCAGGTGCCGGGAAGCGCGGTCTTCGCCCGAGGCCTTGTCCATCGACTGGAAGCGCATCTGGGCGACGCGGTCCAAATGAAGGCGCTCCTGTCGGACGGCTGCGCCCTGACGGTCACGAGGGTGTGGGCGCTTCACCGAGCCCGTCGCGCGGGAGCGGAACCCGCCGCTTTCGGGGACGTGCGGAACGTTCCCGCTTCTCGCCTGCGCGTCCGGGCGGCTGCGCTCGACCGCAGCGACGACGGAGCGGCGTCCTTGGAGGTCGCGCCCTATCCGAGTCGCCGCGAGGCGGCCCTGCGGGAAGTGCAGGACGTTCGCGGCGTCGCCGGCGCGGCCGTGTTCTTGCGAAGAACGGCCCGCCGGATCCTCTGGCGGCTAACGAGCGGGTGGAGGGCGCCCCGCGAACGGCCGGCCCGAGCGTCCGGCCCGTCGCGACCCTGAAGTCGCTCGGAACACGACGCCGTCGGCCAGCTCCGCCTCCACGACCATGCTCGGCAGGGAGCGCAAGTCCTCTTCGTCGTACTCGAAGCCGACCTCCGCATCGAACTTGAACCACACGAGGCGGAGGACTTGCCCCTCCTCGATTCGTTGCTTCGCCCTCTCCAGCTGCCTGGGGAAGCCGCGGTACTTCCCAATCACGTCTTCCCCGGCCTTGAGAGCCAGCTGAGCATGGAGCAGGCCGAAGCGGGAGTTCGCATGCACGCTTGCATCGACAGGGTTTTCCCGCAGGTACTGGATCGTCTCCGACTCGTCCCAGTAGGCCGTGTTGAACAACTTGCCGTGATACCCCGACTCCATGGCCTGCGCCGTTCGGGCGATGCTGGTCCGCGTTCCCAGCGCCAAGCTTCCGGCGCCTCCGGCCAGCACCACGCCAGCGACGCTCGTCTTGACCCAGGTCCTCCAACCGGCGGCAGCGAGCCCGATCCAGCGGTCCACGCCGACGGCGGCGGCGATCAGCAACGGCACGTAGAGCGGAATCAGGAAGTGCCAGCTCATCCCGGGCCCGTCCCCGTCTGCCGCGTCCCATGCGCGCCCACTGCTTACTGCAACTACGATGAAGATCGTGTACACCGAGCAAAACACGCCAAGCACCGTCAACGGACTCGCGTTCCAAGCGCGTCGCGAGGACCGTCGGCCGGCCGAAGCGACGCAGACGGCGCCGCATACTGCGACCAGGAGAACGGCGGACGCCCACAGCAACGGCGCAAGCCACTCCGGTCCGCCGGCTGGAACCACGGCGCTGCGCACCAAGACGGCGACTTGACCAAGCGACTCGAAGACGGACTGGCCCAGGTCGGGGTTGCCGCTGGGCTTGTCCCAGTGCCCGAAGAGCAAGCGATTGCGCATCGCCACCGCGGCCAGCGGAAGCAGCGACGCGCCCGCGAACGCCGCCGATCGTCCAGCCCTGGCGACAAGACGTTGCCGAGGTTGCAGGAGCAGCAGCAGGGCGCCCGTGGCGACAACGGTGACGCCGGCGTATCGAGTGGTTGCGGCCAACGCCGAGCACGCGGCCGCCAGGGCCAGGGAAGTCCGGGTTGGGCGGCGGTTCAGAAAGGAGTCCAGATGCATCAACGCGAGCAGCGAAAGAAGGACGAAGAGCGCCTCGGTCAATGCGGTCGAAGCGAAGTGGTCGAGATAGGGAGAGGTCGCAACTGCCAGCGTCGCTCCAGCGGCCAGCAGGCGCGAACCGACCGTCCGGCGCAGCCAAAGGCCCGCGGCCAGGATCGTCAGCCCGAAGGCCGCGGCGTTGACCAGGCGCGAGGCGTCGTGGGGCTCTATCCCGGCAAGATGGCCGACTGCGGCCAGCAACAGTGGAAACAGGGGTGGCCATGGAAGCAGAGCGTTGCCCAAGAAGTCTTGGAAGCCATGCCCGGCAAGCAGGTTCGAGGCGATTGAGATGTAGGAGACGCTGTCCACATCGATGCCGGCCCCGTAGGCGCTCGTGCGAACCAGAACGTGAAGTGTTCCCAAGCACGCGAACGCGGCCCCGAGCAGGGTCAGGCCCAAGTGGTCGCGGCGGCGATCAACGCTTCGGTGCGGGGGTTGACTCCCTTGCGGGCGGGCATGAGCGTGCGTGGACGGCGGCACTCGGGGATCGCCCGTCCGCTCGTCGAGAGGGTCTGCAGAAGGAACCGCGCCGCGGAACCTGGGAGTCCTCGCCATGTCAAAACCGTACCAAGACGGCGAGGGCGCTGCAACTCGCCGCCGAACCGCGGAGACGGCCGCCGCCTTCGGCCTGCGACCCGCAAGCCCAAGCCGGAGCCCCGCTGCGTCTGCGCGGGCGGCTGCGGAGACGGCCGCCGCCTTCGACCTGCGACGGTTCAACCCGGTGCAGTGGTCGTGCGATGCAAGCTTTGGAGCGGGGGCGCTCGGGCCGCTCGACCTGTTGCCGCCCGGAGCGCCCGCGGCCCGCGTCGAACGACGACGCAATCCCCTGCGGCTGCGTCGCTACCACCACGTGGTGGACGTGAAGGCGTATCACGAAGACGCCGCAAGCCGCGCCGGCGAACTGGCCCGGCTGGCGGCCGCTGGCGTGGTGATTCATGTGGCGGACGACGACGATCGGCTTCGAGCGCTTCTGGATTCCGACTTGCATCGATTCATGAGTGCGCATCCGGGCGCCTTCGATGCGGGCGAGCGGGAGATGCACTCCATCCGCATGCGCCGCGCGGCGCTGCAAGCGCACTCCTCTTGGTCGCGCGGAAAGAACGCGCCCCCGGTGTCCGTCGTGGTGGCGAGCAAGCGCCCCGAGATGCTCCCGCGCGTGCTCGACGCGGTGGCTCGACAGACGTATCCTCAACTCGAGCTTGTGCTGGCGGTGCACGGCGACGCCAAGGGCTTCGATGGAATCGAGGCAACTCGCGAAGCCATGCCCGTTCCTGCGACGGTGGTTCGCGCGCACCGCGACGAGCCCCTTGGCGCCGTGCTCAACGAAGCTTGCGCGGCCGCATCCGGGACCCTGCTGACGAAGATGGACGACGACGACGTTTACGGCGCCGATCACGTGTGGGACTTGGTGCTTGCTCGCGTGTACGCGGGCGCCACGCTGGTGGGAAAGGTCGCTCAGTTCGTGCACCTGTCGGACGCCGAACTCACCGTGCATGTCCGGCGGGGGCAGGGCGAGTCCTTTCGAAGGGAGCTGGCGGGGGGGACGCTGTTGATCGCCCGCTCGGACTTGGAGCGGATCGGGGGCTGGCGGAACGTGCCCCGGGCAGTGGACGGGGCGCTGGAAGAGGACGTGGTGCGCGCAGGCGGCGTCGTCTACGCGACTCACGGCGCCGGGTTCGTGCTCGTCCGGCACGGCCGCTCCCACACCTGGGGGGCGAGCGACGCCTTCTTCCTTGAGCTGGCGGACCGCATCGCTCCGGGATGGGCTCCCGCGATCGCCGGGATGGACGGCGAGTGCGGTGCGCGTCTTCCATAGTAGGGGCGTCGCCTTCCTGCAACGGGTCCGCCGGGACGTTCGCAGCCTCGGGGATGCTTGGAGGGTGGCCCGCTGGACGGCTTGGCGCGCGCTCTGGCTTCCCGCCTTGGCCGCGATCAACAAGCGGCACGCCGCGTGGTGGTTCCTTCGCCGCCGGCGCCGATTCGCGCTGGCCGCGTGGCGCCGACCCCCGGCGCCGACTCCGTCGCTTGGCCGCCGGCAACGCACCTCGACCGACGAAGAGCGCGTCTTCGACTTCGACCTGCGAACCTACAACCCGATACACTGGCGGCCGGCAACCCGCGAAGAGGCGCCGGCGCTGGGTCGGTTCTGCACGGAGCCGCCCGGAGCAACGGCCGAGGTCGCGGCCCGTCGGCTCGACCCCGTCCGGCTGCGTCGCCATCATCACGTAGTGGACGCTCGGGCGTTCCACCGCGACCCGGCGACCCGGGCCGGCACGTTGGCTCGGCTGGCAGCCGCCGGCGTGGTCGTGCACGTCGTGGACGCCGACGCCCGTCTGCAAGCGCTCATGGGCCCCGAACTCTGCAAGCTGACGACCGTCGACCCGAGGGGCTTCGACGCCGACCAACGCGAGCTGCACAGCATCCGGATGCGTCGCGAGGCGATGCGGAGCCACTGGGCGCGCAGCTCCCGGCGGCCGCCTGCGGTCTCGATCCTGCTTGCGACCCGGCGCCCGGCCCTGCTCCCCCAAGCACTCGCGGCGGCTGCAAGCCAGACGTATCCAAGGCTCGAGCTGGCACTGGCCCTTCACGGCCACGAAGGCGCGGTTGCAGAGGTCGAGGAGCAGGTGGCCGCCCTGCCGTTCCCTGCCACGGCGATTCGGGCGCCCCGTTCGGCGCCCCTCGGCCAAGTGCTGAACGAGGCGGCCGGGGCGGCCGGCGGCACGCTGCTGACCAAGATGGACGACGACGACCTGTACGGTCCCGAGCACGTCTGGGACCTGGTGCTCGCCCGCGAGTACTCGGGCGCGCAGGTCGTGGCCAAGGCGGTCGAGTTCGCCTACTTGGCGGCGCCCGACCGAACCGTGCGGCGAGCAAGCGGGACCGGCGAGAGCTACCGCACCGATCTCCTGGCCGGAGGGACGCTGCTGATCGCGGCGGACGACTTGGAGCGGATCGGGGGCTGGCGGAACGTGCCTCGGGGAGAGGACATGCAGCTTGCGAGAGACGTCCTGCGCGCCGGCGGCGGCGTCTACAGGACTCACGGCACGGGCTTCATACAGGTGCGGCACGGAGTCGGCCACACCTGGCAGGCGGACGACCGCCACTTCCTGCTGACTGCGGAGCGCATCGTCCCTGGGTGCGCCTTGGCGGCGGCGGGAATCGACCCGGTCTTGCGACCGGCCGCGGTCGGCCGCTAGCAGCGCCTCCAAATTTCCAAGTCGCTGGCGTACCGAACGGAAAGCAGCTCCCTGTTGCGCGCGGTGAGGAGCCTGGTGCGAGCCGATCTCATGGCCTGCACGTCCTCGGCAACGGCGTTCCATCCCACTCCCGAATGCACGAACGGGAGCTCGGGCACGGGCATGCCGAGGCGGGCGACGACGCTGCGCCAGTCGGCTTCGATGCTCTCGAGCCGCCCAACGAAGTCCGGCAGCCGTCCGTTGTCGAGGCGCAGCAAGCTCTCCATCGACACGAAGTGCTCGTCCGCGTGCTGGTCGGCTCCGTACGGCGTGTTCAGCCACTCGCAGTACGCGTCGAACTCCTGCGTGTCGGCCAAGCCGTAGAAGCGATCGAAGAGATCGGTGCGCTTCTGAAAGAGGATCCTGCGCCGTCCTTCCGTGTACCTCCAGGGCGACACGTGCAGCTCGTACCAAAAGGAGAGGGCTCGCTCGAAAGGGTGTCTCACGAAGGCAAACGTAAACCAGTCCCGCACGTCCGGACGAACCCTGCACAGATCGACTGCGTTCATCTGGTAGACCTTGCACTCCGGATCTGCACTTGTCAGGGCCGCCAGGATGCTTCGAGAAGCAACCTTGGGCGTGCTGATCCAAACACATCGGTACGTCGGCGACACGAACTTCGGCGTGACCAGCGCCAGGGCGGAGGAACGCGTTGCCGTCGACGCCATCTGCCGGGCCCGCGTCAGATCGCCCCTTAGGACTGCGCCAGCCACGTCTCGGCCGACGCCCTCGCCGCGGAGCGACAGGAGACGGCCAACCCGTCGCACGGCACGGCGCGTCCATCCGACTCGCCGATCCTCTATGCGGATCGGGTCGAACCCCATCTCGTAGGAGCGTCGCAACCCCTCCGACAGATCAACGCCTGCGTGGCCAGCCGTCCGGCGCCGCCGCGACGGATCGGCTCGGGAGTTCGAGTCGGCAGGCGAGACCGGAGCGGCTATCTTCATGGGCGAATAATAGCCGACACGCCGATCGGAGGCGATGCACCTTGAGACAGCCGCTCTGCCCCGGAGTCCGTCCTGTCCGTTCGTTTCGCCCTTGCAGCCCGCGAGCAGCCGCGACGCTCCTGGCGGGCGCCGCCGCGATGCTGGCTCCCACGGGCGGGCCGTCCCCCTTGCGCTGGGCGCCCGCCGGCCTTGCCGCCCAGGACCGGTACGACGTGGTGCTGGCCGGCGGTCGCGTCATGGACCCGGAAACGGGCCTCGACCAGGTCGGCCACGTCGGCATCCGCGGCTCCGAGATCGCGGTCGTGTCCGAGGAGCCGTTGGAGGGAGAAGTCGTCGTCGCCGCGACCGGCCTCGTGGTGGCGCCCGGGTTCATCGACCTGCACGCCCACGGACAGACCAACCGAGCGAACGAGTTCCAAGCCCGGGACGGCGTGACGACGGCGCTGGAGCTGGAAAGCGGCGCCGCCAGCCCGAGAGAGTTCCTGGAGCGCCGCACCGGCAGGGCGATCCTCAACTTCGGGGCCACCGTCTCCCACATGGCCGCCCGCGCATGGGCGATGCCCGGCCGCGCGGCCGCGCTCGAGCGGGCGGTTCGCGCGCTGGCCGACGACCCCGAAGCAGGCGAGCGCGCCCTGAGCTCGATCGCGTCGGCCGCTCGCTACGACCCGGTGCTTCCCGAGAACTACGGCGCCCTGCGCGACGCCCTGCGACGGGGACTCGCCGAGGGCGCGCTGGGGATCGGCATGGCGCACCAGTACTACCCGGGGGCGACGCGGAAAGAGGTTCTGCGCGTCTTCGAGCTGGCCGCCGAGGAGCAGGCGACGATCTACACCCATGTCCGCAGCATGGGCGTCGGCGCCATGCAGGAGGTCGTCGCCGACGCTGTGGTCACCGGCGCGCCCCTTCACATCGTTCACGTCAACAGCTCCAGCCTGTGGAACATCGGCACGGTGCTGGACCTGGTCGGCGGCGTCCAGGACCGGGGCTTCGACGTGACCACCGAAGCGTACCCCTACACCGCGGCGTCCACCGGTCTCCAGTCGGCCATCTTCGACCCGGGCTGGCAGGAAGGCCTCCGAATCGGCTACGGCGACCTCCAGTGGCAGGACACGGGCGAACGCCTCACGGCGGAGAGCTTTCGGCGCTACCGAGCGTCGGGAGGCACGGTCATCATCCACATGATGCGCCCCGAGTGGATCCGCGAAGCCCTTTCGCGGGAGTTCGTGATGGTCGCGTCGGACGGGATGCCCTATGCGCCCGGCGCTCACCCCCGCAGCGCAGGCACGTTCTCGCGCTTCTTGGGACGGTACGTGCGGGACGAAGGGCTCGTCTCCCTCATGGACGGGCTCGCGCGGATCACGATCATGCCCGCCCGGCGCTTGGAGACGACCTCGGAGCAGGCCCGCCGCAAGGGTCGCCTGCAGCCCGGCGCCGACGCCGACGTGACCGTGTTCGACCCGGCGCGGATCATCGACACGGCCACCTTCCAGGACGAGCTGTCCTACTCGCAGGGAGTGGTCCACGTCCTGGTGAACGGCCAGTTCGTGGTGCGCGACGGCGAGAACGTGGCCGGGGCGACTCCGGGTCGGGCGGTGGTGGGCGCCCGCCCGGTCGGCTGACGGCAGCTCCGGGGCGCGGCAGCGTTCCATGGAACCTCCGTCGAGCGTTCCTCGGGGAGACGGCTGGGCCGTGCCGGGAGCCGCCCCGTCCGACGCCCCTCCGCTGGACCTGGTGATCGTCGGCGCTGGCCCTTGCGGGTTGGCGGCTGCGGTTGCGGCCAAGGAACACGGCTTGCGTCACGCGGTCCTGGATCGGGGCTGCATCACCCACTCTCTGACCCGCTACCCGTACTACATGACGTTCTTCTCGACCGCGGAGCGGCTGGAGATCGGCGGCGTGCCCTTTGCAATTCCCGAGCCCAAGCCCACCCGCCGCGAGGCCCTGGCGTACTATCGTCACGTGGCCCGGCGCCATGGCCTGGCAGTGCGGCAGTACGAAGAAGCGACCACGGTGGAGCGAGAGGAGGCTCCCTCCCGCGCCGGCGCGCCGCAGACGTTCACGACGCATACCCGCAGGACCGGACCGTGGGCCGGGAGACCGGTGCCGACCGCGCCGCTGCGTTCCCGAGGGGTGGTGGTCGCCACGGGCGGGTTCGGCGAGCCCAACCGACTGGAGCTGCCCGGCTGCTCGGACCCCGACGGCTACCCCGCCAACGTCGTCCACTACTACAAGGAGCCGTATCCCTACTTCGGCCACGACGTGGTCGTGGTGGGGGGCGGCAACTCGGCCGTGGAGACCGCGCTGGACCTGCACAGGAACGGCGTCGGAGTTCGGATGGTGCACTTCGCGTCGGAGTTCGACCGCGGGGTGAAGCCCTGGGTTCGACCCGACATCGACAACCGACTCGCCGGCGGGGAGATCCCCATGCACTGGCGGTCGCGCGTAGCCCGAGTCGCAACGGAACGGCGCTCGGTCGAGATCGTGGACGAGGCCACGGGCGTCTCCAGCGAGCACCCGGCCGACTGGGTCCTGGCCATGACGGGATGGTTGCCGGACAGCGCCTTGCTGGACGGCTTGGGGGTGGCGACCGATCCCGAGACCGGCATCCCCGTCCACGACCCGGCGACGATGGAAACGAACGTCGGCGGCGTCTACCTTGCGGGCGTCGTCGCCGCCGGCTTCGACGCGAACAAGATCTTCATCGAGAACGGCCGGGAGCACGGCGCTCGCGTGGCGGCCCACATGGCGGCCGGCTTGGCCGCTCCGGCGCGGGCGTCTCGACCTGGACGGGCGGGCCTTCGCCGCTCCCCAAGCTGAGGACGGCCGGCGGGTCCACCTCCCGCCGGACGTAGCCGAGTCCCACCACTTCGCCGAAGCGGAGCGACCGCACCGCGGAAGTGACCCGCCCGCACGCCTTCTCGGCGCCGCGCATGAAGAGCCGGTCCCCGGGCGCGACCGTCGCGCCGCCGAAGCGGAGCCACCGCAGGCGCCAGTTGACCCGTCCGCGGTGGCGAATCCGCACGATGACTTCCTGGCCCGTGTAGCATCCCTTCTCGTGGTCGAAGGCTCGATCCACCAAGCCCGCCTCCACCGGGATCGTCTTCTCGTCCATGTCCACGCCGAAGCGGGGGAAGCCCGCCTCGACCCGCAGGGTTTCCCAGACCTCCGGTCCCACAAGGGAGGCCCCGTGCTCGACAAGTCGCCGCCCCGCCCGCGCCGCTCCCTCGGCGCCCACCCAAACGTCCCACGAGGCGACCTGCTCCAAGCCCTTCGCGATCAAGACGCCGCCCGCCAGCGGTCCCCCGTCCATGAGCGCGAATCCGCTCTCGGGCGCCGCGCCGAAGGCTCCGGCAACCGTCGCCCGCGCCTCCGGACCCACGGCGGTGAGCAGTGCGGTCCGGCCCGCCAAGTCCTCGACGCGCGCCATGCGGGGCGGCAGAAAGCGGGCGAAGTGGGCAAGGGCCGCGCCGCGGCCGGCAGCCGAGATGTCCAGTCCCACTCCCTCCGCCTCGGTCGCTCCCAGCCAAAGCGTCTTCTGGTCCGCGACCATGCGCCCCTTGGCCGTGAGGACGGCGCCGTAGACGACCTCGCCCGCCAGCACGCCCGGAGGGTCGTCGGCGACCGCCGGCGGTCCCGGCACCCGGTTGGTGAGGATGCCGTGGAGCATCCGCATCGGGGCTCGACCGGACACCCGCAACAGGACGCGGTCGGTCCGGCGCGCGACTCCGCATCGATCGGCGGCCGCCTGGTACTCCCGCCGCGGCGCGCGGGTCGTGGATCCGCTGGCCATGGGCGCGTCCAACCTGTCTCTCCGCGACGCCTTGGCGACCGCCGGCGTCGGCGCCGGACTCGACCGTTCGCCCGTCATTCAGCTCCCGGCGGCGAGTCTGGAGGCAGGGTCGGAATCCAGCGGTTCCTGGCGCATGAACTCAATGTAACCCGGCTTGGACAGAGCAACCCCGGCTTGGACGGAAGCAGTCGGCCCGGACGGGCGCGGTTCCCGCGGCGTCGGCATGGACCGAAAGGGCTTCGCGGCGTCGGCATGGACGGAAGCGACGCGGCGTGGTAGCATGGTGTTCGCCCCGACGGCTTTGTGTTTGCCCCGACGGCTTTGGTGTTCGCCCCGACGGCTTTCTGGAGAGCGGCGTCCATGGAAGAAGCTTCAACCGGGGCCAGGAGGAGCTGATGCTGGATCGTTCCATTGGCGCGGGACCCGCGGCGGAGCCGAGCGGCGAGCTGCTTCGCCTGTCCTGGGAGATGTTCGGCGAACTCTGTCGCGCCTTGGCGGTCAAGGTGGCCGCCGGATACGACCCCGAGGTCGTGGTCGGCGTTGCTCGGGCCGGAGTGATCCCAGGCGCCGTGGTGGCCTCGATGATGCGAACGGACTTCTTCTCGTTGAGAATCAGCCGACGGGAAGGAGGGCAAGTCGTCCGCCAGCGGCCGTCAATCTTGTCGGCGGCGCCCTCGCAAGCTCGGGGCAGGCGAGTCCTGATCGTCGACGAGATCACCACGTCGGGCGACACGCTGCGCTTGGCCTTGGCCGCGGTCCGCGACGTGGGCCCGTCCGAGGTCCGCACCGCGACCTGCTTCGCCCGGCCCCAGGGCTACAAGCCCGACTACTTCGCGCTCGCCACCGACGACACGATCGCCTACCCCTGGGACCGCAAGATATATCAAGACGGCGACCTCGTGGTGAACCCGCGCTACCGGCCGGCTTGACCCATGGCGGCCGTGGCGAGGCGGCCCGCCGCGGAAGAGAGGGCGAGCGACGGCTCCTGACGGGAGGCTCCCAGCGGCGCCGCGGACCTACCGCCCACCGCCTTTCGTGGGCTAGCTTCAGGGGCTGATTCTTGGCCGTTTGTCACGCGAGCCGGCCCGCGCGCTCCCCTGCCGAAGCCGTCCGCCGACCGTCCGCCGGAGGTACCATGCGCCGCTTGCCGTCCCACGCTGCCACGCCCGTCGCAGCCCTTGCTTCCCTCTCGACCATCCTCGTCGCGGCTTGCTCCGAGAGCATCGGCCCCTCGGACGTCGAGCCGCCCGAGCCTCCGCCGCTGCGGATCGCGGGCACCTACGCCGAAACAGGGGCGTACTCGGCCGACGCCCGCGCCATGGCGGACGGTTACAGACTCGCCGTGGAGATGCTCAACGAGCAGGGCGGCCTCGGCGGGCGCACCGTGCAGCTCGACCTGCGCGACGACGCCAGCGACCCGGGCGCTGCCGCCGAGATCTACCGTCGGCTGGCGGCGGACAGCACGATCGACCTGCTCCTCGGCCCCTTCAGCAGTCCCGTCACGGAAGCAGTGCTCCCGATCGTGGAGGCGGCGGGACGACCCTTCGTGGCCTCGATGGCCTCGTCCCCCGAGCTTTGGGAGGATCGGCAGCGCCAGTGGAGCGTCCAGCTTCTGGCGTCCGCCAGGAGCTACCTGCAGGGCTCGGTGGAGCTGGCCGCCGCGGAAGAGCTCGAGACCGTCGCCCTGGTGTGGGAGGACTCCCGCTTCCCCAGCTCGGTGGCCAGCGGCGTCCGCCAGGCCGTTCGGGAAGCCGGAATGCGCATCGTCCTGGACCAGTCCTACCCGGTGGGCGCCGCGGACCACGCGGCCTTGGCGACGGCCGTCATGGAGTCGGGCGCCGAGGTGCTTCTCGGAGGCGGCTACCGGAACGACGGGATCGAGCTCGCCAAGGCCCTGGGAGCAGTGGGACACGCTCCCCGGCTCGTGAGCCTGGTGATCGGCGCGGCGGACCCGGCGTTCGCCGAGGCGGCCGGCGAGCTGGCTCGCTGCGTGGCCGGCTACACCCCTTGGTCGCCCTCCATTCCCACCCAAGGCGGCTTGGCGAGCAACGCCGAGTTCGTCGAGCGCTTCAGGCAGGCTCGCGGCCGCGCCCCGGGCTATTTGGCGGCCGGCGGCTTCGCGGCGGTCGAGCTTCTCGCCGAAGCCGCCCGGGCCACGATCGGTCCTTCGGGCGAGATCGACGACGGCGCCCTGCGGGACTACCTCTTCGCCACCTCCACGCAGACGGTCCTGGGACCCTACGGAGTCGTCGCCCGCGGCGAGTCCGACGCCGGCGGCCAGCGGGCCCTTGTGGGACTTCAGGTCCAGTGGCAGGACGACGGCGCGGGAGGACTGGTCCAGCGGATCGTCCACCCCTCCGCCTTCGCCAACGCCCAGGCGTGCTTCAACCCGCCCGACCCCGATCCGATCCGGGTGGCGGCCACGATCTCGGAGACCGGGCCCAGGCGGCGCAACGCCACGGACATGCACCGGGGCTACCGCTTGGCGGTCGAGATGCTCAACGAGCAGGGGGGCGTCGGCGGCAGGCCCGTCGAGCTCGTGACGGCGGACGACGGAAGCGCGCCGCGCACGGCTGCGGTCCTCTACGAGCGGTTCGTCGCGGACACGACGATCGACGTGGTCGTCGGTCCGTACAGCAGCTCGGTGACGGAAGCGGTGATCCCCGTGGTGGAGGCGGCGGAGATGCCGTTCGTCACGCCGTTGGCTTCCTCCACCGAGCTCTGGGAGGGACAGAACCGCCAGTGGACGGTCCAGATGGCCAGCCCCGGGCGGGCATCGCTGCGGGGCGCCGTTCAGCTGGCGGCGGAAGCGGGCGCCAGAACGGTCGCCGTCGTCTGGGAGGACTCGCGATTCCCCGAGTCGGTGGCCGAAGGCGTGCGGCGGGAGGCCGGCATCAGAGGCGTGCGGATCGTGCTGGCCCGCTCGTTCCGCAGCGGTCGGGCCGACCACGAACGGCTCGTCGCGGCGGCCAAGGAGGCGCGGGCGGACGTCTTCGTCGTCGGCGCCTACTTCGACGACGGAGTGGCGTTCGTCAGGGCCATGGAAGAGGTCGACTACACGCCCATGCTGGCGGCTTTCTCCACGGCGCCGGCCGACGCGGCGTTCGTCGAGGCGGCGGGCGCGAAGGCGCGGTGCGTGGCGGGCAACGCTTCATGGGTCCCGGCGGTCCGCACCCGGGGACCGATCGCCGACGGCGCCGAGTTCGCGCGACGCTATCGGGAGGCTTACGGCGGCGCGCCGAACTACCGCTCGGCGTCTGCGTTCGGGGCCGTGGAGCTCCTCTCCATGGCACTCTCCGAGTCGATGGGGGAGGACGGCGAGATCGACGACGCCGCCGTGCGGGACTACCTCTTCGCCGCGGACGTCGAGACGGTCCTGGGGCCGTACGCGGTCTTGCCCTTGGGGGCGGCGGCGGCAGGCAGCCAGTACCGGTTGCAGGGCCTCCTGATCCAGTGGCAGGACGACGGAGAGGGCGGCTTGGTGCAGCGGATCGTCCATCCGAGACGCCAGGCCGACGGGGAGGCGTGCATTGCCCCCCGCCCGCTCCGAATCGCGGGCACCTACCCGGCGACCGGCGTTCTGAGCCCCGATGGAGCGAACATGCACAGGGGCTACGCCCTTGCCGTGGAGATGCTGAACGAGCGGGGCGGGATCGCGGGCCGTCCCGTGGAGCTGACGCTCCAAGACGACCGGAGCGCTCCCCGGACCGCGGCCGAGATGTACGAGGAGTACGCGGCCGACGAGACGATCGATCTGCTCCTGGGTCCGTACAGCAGTCCGATCACCGAGGCCGTGCTGCCGGCGACGGAAGCTGCGGAGCGGCCCCTGATCGCTGCGGGCGCCGCGTCGTCCGCGCTCTGGGCCGGCCGAAACCGGCGGTGGAGCGTGCAGCTGATCAACCCGGCCCGAACGTTCCTGCAAGGAGCGGTGGAGATGGCGTCGCAGCGCGGCGGCGTCACCACGGCAGCACTGGTGTGGGAAGACACGCGCTTCCCCGAGTCGGTGGCCGAAGGCGTGCGGGCGGCGGCGGCCGACGCCGGCGTGAAAGTGGTGATGGACCGCTCCTACCGGGCGGGCCGCGCCGACCACGAAGCCCTGGCCGCGGCGGCCAAGGAGGCGGGCGCGGAGCTCTTCATCGGCGGCGGCTACCGAAACGACGGCATCGCCTTCACCAGGGCCGTCGCCGCAGTGGGCTACGAGCCCCGGCTGATCAGCCTCGCCCTCGGCCCCGACGACCCGGGCTTCGCGGAAGAGGTGGGCGACGAGCTGGCCCGCTGCGTGGCCAGCCAGGTCCAGTGGCTGCCCTCGCTCCGCCACCGAGGTTTCTTGACCGACACCGAGACCTTTGCCCGGCGCTTCCGGGAGCGCTGGGGAGTTCCGCCCCACTCCCACAGCGCAACCGCCTTCGGCGCCTTGGAGCTGCTGGCGCAGGCGACCGCTGCGACCGTCGGTCCCAACAGCGAGGTCGACAACCGCGCCCTTCGCGACTACCTCTTCGCCACCACCGCCGAAACGGTGACCGGTCCCTACGGGGTCGCTCCCCTCGGGGACCCGGAGGCCGGCGTGCAGCGGGCGCTCAAGAGCCTCCAGGTCCAGTGGCAGGACGACGGGCAGGGCGCCTTGGCGCGACGGATCGTCCACCCGGAGGCCGCCGCGCAGGCGCGGCCGTGCTTCAACGGGCCGGCCCCGATCCGGATCGCAGCCTCCTACCCCGCCACCGGCTACCTGCGCAACGACGGCGGCAAGATGCGCAACGGCTACGAGCTCGGCGTGCGGATGCTCAACGAGCAGGGGGGGATCGGCGGGCGGAAGGTGGAGCTGACGACCCGCGACGACGGCAGCGACCCCGAGAGGGCCGCGGCGATCTACCGCGAGTTCGTCGCGGACGAGACGATCGATCTGGTGCTGGGCCCTTACGCCAGCCCGATCACGGAGGCCGTGATTCCGGTCGTCGAAGCGGCGGAGCGTCCGTTGATCGCGGCGATGGCGGCGTCCACCGAGCTGTGGGTCGGTCGGGACCGCCGGTGGAGCGTGCAGATGCTCAACTCGGCCCACACCTACCTGCTCGGCTCGGTGGAGCTCGCTGCCGCGAACGGGGCCGCGACGGCGGCTCTGGTGTGGGAAGACACGCGCTTCCCCGAGTCGGTGGCCGGGGGCGTGCGCGCCGCCGTGGCGGAGCACGGCCTGCGGCTCGTGATGGACCAGTCGTATCCGGCAGGGGCCGCCGACCACGAGGCGCTGGCCAGGGCGGCGAAGGAAGCGGGCGCCGATCTCTTCGTCGGGGGCGGCTACCTGGACGATGCCGTCGGCCTCACCAAGGCGGCCGCGGCCGTCGAGTACGTGCCCAAGCTCATGAGTTGGAACATCGGACCCGCCGACCCCAACTTCGCCGAGCTGGCGGGCGACGCGGCCCGGTGCGTCGCGGGCAACACGCCATGGATCCCGTCGATCCGCACCAGAGGCGCCCTTGCCGACAGCGAGACCTTCGTTCGGCGCTACGAGGAGGCGTTCGGAGACGTGGAGGGCTACCATGCCGCCGGCGGCTTCGGCGCCGTCGAGCTCTTGGCCGAAGGGCTGCGGGCGACGATGGGCCAGGACGGCGAGATCGACGAAGCGGCCTTGCGGGACCATCTCTTCGGCGTTTCCACCGAGACGGTCATGGGACCCTTCGCGGTGGCCCCCTTGGGCCACGAGGCGGCGGGCACGCAGCAGGCGTTGACCGGCCTCCAAGTCCAGTGGCAGGACGACGGCGAAGGAGGACTGGCGCAGATGATCGTCCATCCGGCGTCCGCGGCCAACGCCGAGGCCTGCTTCAACCGCTAAGCCGCGACCTCGCCGGAGCCGTGCCCGAGCACCCCGACGACCAGCGGCCCCGAATCCGCCTGAGCACCCTTTCCCACGGGGCCGGGTGAGCGTGCAAGCTCGGCCGGGCCGAGCTGGCGCAGGTCCTGCGTCCACTTCTACCTGAGCACGAGGGCGGCTCGCGGCAGGTCGCGGGCGGCGCCGTTCGCGCGGCCGGCGACCCCCAGGTGCTGGTGGACGCCAGCACGGGAGACGACGCCGCCGTGTACTTGGTGGCCCCCGACCGGGCGCTGGTGGTCACCCTCGACTTCTTCACGCCGATCGTCGACGACCCCTACGACTTCGGGCGCATCGCGGCGGCCAACGCCCTCTCGGACGTGTATGCGATGGGAGGGACGCCGCTCTTCGCCCTCAACCTCCTCTCGTTCCCCCGGGGACTGCTCTCCGAGGGGCTGGCCGAAGAGATCGTCCGAGGCGGCGCCGACAAGGCGGCGGAAGCGGGCGTGCCGGTGCTGGGGGGCCACTCCATCGACGATCCCGTGCCCAAGTACGGGATGGCGGCCGTGGGCGAGGTCCATCCGGAGAAGGTGCTGGCCAACGACCGCGCGCGACCCGGCGACCGCCTCGTTCTGACGAAGCCCCTCGGCACGGGAGTCGTGGCGACCGCCGTGAAGAACGGCGAGTGCCCGTCGGAAACCCTTGCCGCGGCGGTGGAGACGATGGCGCGGCTGAACCGAGACGCCGCCGAGGCCGCCCGGGCAGCGGACGCCCGGGCCGCCACCGACGTGACCGGCTACGGCCTGACGGGACACCTTCACGCCATGCTCCAGGCGTCGGGGGCGTCGGCCCGGATCGACTCCGCCCGGGTTCCCCTCTTGAAGGGGGCGGTGGAGCTCGCCGAGGCGGGCCACGTCCCCGGGGGCACCCGGCGCAACTTGGCGGAGGCCGACAACCACGTCTCCTGGGAACGCGACGTTCCGGCGGTCCTCAGGCTGCTCCTCGCCGACGCCCAAACCTCGGGCGGTCTGCTGATCGCCTGCCCGCCGGATCGAGCGGCGCGGCTCCTGAAGGAGGCAGCGGCCAGAAACGTTCCCGCCGCACAGATCGGCCAAGTCGAGGCGGGTCCGGGCGGGCGGATCCTGGTGGTCTAGCTCCAGCGCCTGCGTCGTGCCGCGCTCGGGCCGGCCGCCGCGCTCCGGCCCGGACGGCCCGCTACGCTTGGGCGGGCACCACGGCGGCGGCTTCCGGCACCGCCGGCATCGTCGGCGCCCGGGTCGTCGCTTTCTTCCGGGGCGGGTGGACGGCCAGCGCCACCACCCGGTCCAGGTCGTCGACCAGGTGGACCGTCAGGGAGTCCCGGACGGCGTCGGGCAGGTCCTCCAGGTGGGATTCGTTCTCCCTGGGCAGGATCACCTCCAGTATCCCCGCCCGCACCGCGCCCAGGACCTTCTCCTTCACGCCGCCGATGGGCAGCACCCGCCCCGTGAGCGTGAGTTCGCCGGTCATCGCCAGGTCGCTTCGCACCTTCCGGCCCGACACCGCCGAGATCAGGGCCGTGGCCATCGTGATCCCCGCCGAGGGGCCGTCCTTGGGCACGGCGCCCGCGGGCACGTGGATGTGGGTGTCCCGATCGTCCAGGGCGCCCTTCTCGATCCCCAGCGCACGGTAGTTGCTCTTGGCGTACGAGAGGGCGGCCCGCGCGGACTCCTTCATCACGTCGCCGAGCTGGCCCGTCAGCGCCAGCTTGCCGTCGCCGTGCATGACCGAGGCCTCCACGAACATGATGTCGCCGCCCATCGGCGTGTAGAACATTCCCGTGGCCACGCCCGTCGCGTCCTCGTTCGCCTTGCGCTCCGGGTGCACGCGAGGCCGCCCCAGCAGCTCGGCGACGCTCTCCGCGGTCACCCCAATGCTCTCGGTCTCGCCGGACGCGATCTTGCGGGCGACCTTGCGCGCCAGCTTGCCCAGCTCCCTCTCGAGCTGCCGCACGCCGGCTTCGTGCGTGTACTTCTGGATGACCGTCAGCAGCGCGTCTTCGGCGATCTCCAGCTCGCCTTCCTCGAGCCCCGAGTGCCGCGTCTGCCGGGGAAGGAGGTACCGTCGCGCGATCTCCACCTTCTCCTGCTCCGTGTAGCCCCTGAACTCCACCGTCTCCATGCGGTCCAGCAACGGCCTGGGAATGCGGTCGGCGTAGTTGGCGGTGGCGATGAAGAGCACCTCGGACAGATCGAAGGGAATCCCCAGGTAGTGGTCGAAGAAGGTGGAGTTCTGGGCCGGGTCGAGAACCTCCAGCAGCGCGGAGCTCGGGTCCCCCTGAAAGGACGTTCCCAGCTTGTCCACCTCGTCGAGCAGGAAGACCGGGTTCTTGTTCCCCGCGTCCTTCATTCCCTGAATGATCCGTCCGGGCATGGCGCCGACGTAGGTGCGGCGGTGGCCCCGAATGTCCGCCTCGTCCCGCGCGCCGCCCAAGGAGATGCGGATGTACTTTCGTCCTATGGAGCGGGCAATCGACTGGGCGATGCTGGTCTTGCCCACCCCTGGCGGCCCCGCGAAGAGCAGGATCGGTCCCTTGCCGCCGAAGGTGGGCGGTTCTTCGCCTGCTTCGCTCTCGTCGTCGCCCGCGTCGGCCCCTTCGGGCGCTTCGGCGGTCTCGGCAACGTCGGCGGCGTCGGCAACGGCGGTGTCGGCAGCGGCGGCGCCTTCGGCTCCGTCGCGCGCTGCATCGTCTTCGGAAGTCCCCTCGAGCCTCTCCTGCTGAAGCTTCCGCACCGCCAGGAACTCCAGCACCCGGTCCTTGACGTCGCTGAGCCCGTAGTGGTCCTCCTCCAGGATCTCCTGGGACCGCGTCAAGTCCAGCTTGTCCTCGGTCCGAACGCTCCACGGCAGCTCGGTGATCCACTCCAGGAAGGTACGGATGACTTGGTACTCGGCCGACTGGGGCGAGGTGCGGTTCAGCCGACGAAGCTCCCGCTCCACTTCCCTGCGGGCCTGCTTGCCCAGCTCCAGGGCGGCGAGGCGCTCCCGGAGCTCGTCCAGCTCGTCCCGCTCGCCTTCCTCGCCCAGCTCCTTGCGGATCTGCTTCATCTGCTCCCGCAGGAGCATCTCCCGCTGACGTTCTCCCAGCTCCTCCTGGACCTTGGCCTGGATGTCCTCCTGGGCGTCGAGGCGCACTAGAGCCCGCTTGACGGCGACGAGCACCGCCTGCATCCGCGTCTCGTCCTCCAACGTCTCCAGCAGCCCCTGCTTCTCGCCGGTCTCCAAGTCGAGGTAGAAGCCCACCAAGTCCGCGAAAGCGCCCGGGTCCTCCACCCCTTCGATCAGCTGGCTGACCGCCTCCGACGAGACGCCTTGGCGGGCGCTCAGCTCCGCCGCCCGCTCCCGAAGCTCCGTGTCCAGCGCCAGGAACGACGGGTCGTCGCCGACCGCCGGGCGGGTGCGCTCCATCGACACCAAGGTGGCGCGCAGCATGGCCTCGCCCTCGTTCAGGTACGCCAGGGCGCGGCCCCGCCCTTCCCCCTGGACCAGGAGCTGGATGCCGCCTCGCACGCGATGGGTCTGGATGACCCGAACCACCGTGCCCACGGCGTAGAGGATCTGGGGATCGGCTTCCTCCTGGTTGTCCCGCTGGGCGACTGCGAACAGCCTGCGGTCGCCCTCCAGCGCCTGCTGGACCGCCTCTATCGTTCCCGTGCGGCCGGCCGAGATGGGCACGGCCACGCCCGGATAGACCACCGTGTCCCGGAGGGGAAGCACCGGCAGCGAGAAGCGCTTCTTCATGTACCCGTCGCCTTGGTCGTGACTTGGTGACCTGATCGCGAGTCGCCGGCCCTGCGTCGGGACCTCCGCCACCTGATCGGACCCGGCGCCTGCCTGCGACCATTCTATCCTGCCCCTTGCCCCACCTGCCAGACCTTACGGAGACGTCCGCGCCTCGGTTACATTCGCCCGGCGGCCAGCTCCGCCGCCGGCCCCGACGGTCCCCGAGCCACGACAACCCCGAGCCACGAGGACGATGCAATGCTCCCGCGCCGGCTTCCGCCTCTCGCCCTGGCGTTCTTCGACCGTCGCCGACCCTGCCGGTCCTGCGCCGTCGGCCCGCGCCGGCTTCCGCCCCTCGCCCTGGCGTTCTTCTGCGTGGCGTCCGCGTCGCCCATGAGCGCCCACGCCCTTCAGCACAGCATGGCCGCCCGGTCGACGGTGTACGCGCCGCGGGCGGCGGCCGCAACGAGCCAGCCGCTGGCCACCTCCGCCGCGCTTGCGATCATGGACCGCGGCGGCAACGCGGTCGACGCGGCCGTGGCGGCCGCCGCCGTGCTCAACGTGGTGGAGCCGCACATGACCGGCGCCGGGGGAGACGCCTTCGCCATCGTGTGGTGGGCCGAGACCGGAGAGCTGGTGGGGCTCGACGCCAGCGGCCGGAGCGGGAGCGGGATGACGGTGGAGGCGTTGCGGAGCCGGGGCCGCGAGCGGACGCCCGGGTCGGGGGCCGAGGCGGTGACGGTTCCCGGCGCCGTGTCGGGGTGGCACGCCCTGGTGGACGCCTACGGGAAGCTGGAGCTGGCCCAGGTCCTGGCGCCGGCAATTCGCATTGCAGAAGAGGGCTTTCCGGTCACGCCGATCATCGCCCGCCAGTGGGCTGCGGCAGCGGAGAAGCTGGCGGCGGACGAAGGCGCCCGAGCCACCTACTTGGTGGACGGGCAGCGGGCGCCGAGGGCGGGCGAGTGGTTCGCCAACCCGGACTTGGCCCGTTCGTTCCGCCGGATCGCCGACAAGGGTCCGGGCGTTCTCTACGGCGGCGCGCTGGGAGAAGAGCTGGTCCGGGGCGTCCAGGCGCTGGGCGGCTTCGTCACGCTCCAGGACATGGCGGCCCACCAGCCCCGCTGGGTCGAGCCCCTGAGCGCCGACTTCCGGGGCTGGACGGTCTGGGAGCTGCCGCCCGCGGGACAGGGCATAGCGGCGCTGGAGCTGCTGAAGCTGCTGGAGCCCTTCGACCTGGAGGGCATGGGCCACAACTCGGCCGAGTACCTGCATCACCTGATCGAGGCCAAGAAGGTGGCCTTCGCCGACCTCCACCGCTACATCTCCGACCCCGAGAGCATGGAGATCGACCCCCGGTCGCTCTTGGAGCCCGGCTTCGTGGACGCCCGCCGGCGGCTCATCGACCCCCGGGCGGCGGCCGAACGGGTCGAGCCCGGCCCCGCCGTCACCGACTCCGAGACGATCTACCTGGCGGTCGCCGACGCGGACGGCAACATGGTGTCGTTCATCAACTCGATCTACTCGTCCTTCGGTTCCGGCGTGGTGGTCCCGGGGACCGGCTTCGCGCTCCAGAACCGGGGCGCCGGGTTCGTGATGGAGGACGGGCACCCCAACCAGGTCGGGCCTCGCAAGCGTCCCTTCCACACGATCATTCCCGGCTTCGTCACCAGGGACGGCGCGCCCCGCATGGCGTTCGGGCTCATGGGCGGCTCCATGCAGCCCCAGGGCCACGCCCAACTGCTCCTCAACATGCTGGTCTTCGGCATGGACCCGCAGGAAGCAGTGGACGCGGCGCGCTTCCGCCACTTCTCCGGGCGGTCGGTGGCGGTCGAGGGAATCGACGCGGAGACGGCGGCCGATCTGGAAGCCAGGGGGCACGAGCTCGCCGACTGGACCCGCGCGGACTTCGGCGGCGCCCAAGTGATCGTTCGGCTCTCCAAGGGGTGGGCCGCCGCCTCGGAACCGAGAAAGGACGGCCACGCCGCCGGCAACTGAAGTGGCGAGCGCGGCGGCGGTTCCCGTGCCGGCCGCGACGCTGGTCCTCCTGAGGGACGCGGCGGCGGGCCCGGAAGCGCTTCTGCTGCGCCGAAGCCGCGTCACCCGGTTCGCTCCCGGCTTCTACGTCTTCCCGGGCGGCCGGGTGGACCCGTCCGACGGGGGCAAGGCCCTCGCCGACCTCTGGAACGGGCTCGATCCAGACGCTGCCCGCGCTCGGCTGGGCTTGGACCCTGGGGAGACGCCTTCCGCCTTGGCCTACTACGGGGCGGCAGTCAGGGAGGCCTTCGAGGAGACGGGCGTCGTCGCCTGCGCGGCAGCCGAAGGGACGCCGGCCGACGGGGAACCGTTCTCCGCGGCCCGCGAATCGCTGCTGAACGGCGTCGAGTCCTTCTCCCGGGTCCTGCGGCGCCTGCGTCTGCGGCTGGACGGCGCCGCCCTGGAGTACGTCGCCCACTGGGTCACCCCGGCCGCGTCTCCCCGCCGCTACGACACGCGCTTCTTCGCGACCGCCGTCCCGCCCGGCATCCGCGTCGCGGCAGACGAGCGGGAGATCGTGCACGCCGCGTGGCTTTCTCCCCGCGCCGCCCTGGCGCGTCACCGGGCCGGCGACCTGCCCCTCATGCGTCCCACCCGGCGCACCCTGGAGGAGTTCCAGGCGTTCTCCTCGGTCGACGCGCTGCTCTCCGCCTACCGGGGCCGCGCCGTTCCCCGCATCGAGCCGAACCCGGGTCTCTAGGCGAGGCTAGGCCCGGTCGCGTCCCAGGGCGGCCCGCACGACATCGAGCAAGCCGACCCCGAGCACCGTCGCCGCGCCGACCACGTTGTGCCAGAGGTACGCCACCTCCGGCGCGAAGTAGGCGGTCGCCGCCACCGCTCCCATGCCGGCCGCCAGCCCTTCGAGGGCGCCCCTGCCGCGAGCCCGCGGAATCAAGGCCAGCAGGAAGACGCCCAGGATGGAGCCGTAGAAGAGCGACCCGACCCGGTTCACCACTTCGATCAGCGATCCCAGGTTCGCGATGAAGGTGGCGACCACGCAGGCGAAGGCGCCCCAGAAGAGGGTGGTCCATCGGGAGACGGCCAAGTAGTGGGCGTCGCCGGCGCGGCGTCGGAACCAGCGACGGTAGAAGTCCACCACGGTGGTCGTGGAGAGGGAGTTGAGCTCGGAGGAGATGCTCGACATCGCCGCCGCGATCACGGCCGCGACGAACAGCCCCGACAGCCCGACGGGAAGCTCGCTCAGGACGAAGCGGGGAATCACGTAGTTGACGTCGTCGGAGGGCTCGCCCGTCACCGCCTCCGCAAGCCCCAGCGCCTCCCGCCGGATCTCCTGCACGGCGGCGTCCCGGGAAAGGAACTCGTCCATGGCGCCGGGGGCGGGTCCCTCGTTCGCCTCGACGGCCCTTCTCGCCGCGGCCTCGCGCTCTGCCAGCGCGGCGGCGAACCGCTCCCGAAGCGCATCGTACTCGGCGCCCCGCTCCTGGACGACGTTCGCCTCGTGCTCCGGGTTGTAGAGAAGCGGCTGGGGCTGGAACTGGTAGTGCACGAACACCAGCACGCCGACCAGGAGCACCAGCGCCTGGAGCGGAATCTTCCAGTACGCGCTCATGAGCAGGGAGCTGCGCGCCGCGCCCACCGACTTGGCGGCCAGGTACCGCTGGACCTGGCTCTGGTCGGTGCCGAAGTACGACAGCATGAGGAACGTCCCGCCGATCAGCCCCGACCACAGCGTGTAGCGCTCCGTGACCGTGAAGGACAGGTCAAAGACCTCGAGCCGTCCCGCCGCCCCTGCCAGGCGCAGCGCGTCGTCAGGCGAGACGGGCATCTTCGCCACGAGCACCGCCACCACCGTCGCCAGAGACGCGACGATGAGAATCATCTGCTTCACGTCGGTCCAGGTCACTGCCTGGATGCCGCCGAGCATCGTGTACGCCACGGTCGGCACGCCGATCAGCGCCACGCACCACTCCAGCGGCCACCCCAAGACTGCCGAGAAGACCACGCCCGGCGCTGCGATGATCGTGCCGCACGCCGCGCCTCTGGAGAGGAGGAAGAGGAAGGCGGTGAACGACCGGGTGCCCGGACCGAACCGCTGCTCCAGGTACTCGTACGCTGTGTAGACCCCGGCGCCGCGGAGGAGGGGGACCAGCGTCGCCCCGAGGATCACCATCGCCAGGGGCAGGCCGAAGTAGATCTGGACGAAGCGAAGGCCGTCGGTCGCGCCCTGTCCGGTCGTGCCGATCAACGTCACTGCCGACAGCTGGGTCGCCATGACCGAGAGCCCCACGGCCCACCAGGGCAGCGTCCGGTTGGCGAGGAAGTAGCCTTCGATCTGCCGGGTGCCCTTGGCCCGGCGAACGCCGTCCACCACCACGTAGGCCAAGTAGCCTGCAACGACGATCCAGTTCAGAGGATGCAAGCGGCGGTCGTCTTCCCCTCTTCAGCCGTGGTAGCGGGCCTGGAGGAGCCAGAGGAGGGCCATCGTCGCCGCCTGCACCAGAAGGACGCGCGCCAGGGTTCCGCCCGCGGGAGGAGCGTCGGCGGGTCCAGCGGGTCCGGGTTCGGCGGGTCCAGCGGGTCCGGGTTCGGCGGGTCCAGCGGGTCCGGGTTCGGCGGGTCCAGCGGGTCCGGGTTCGGCGGGTCCAGCGGGTCCAGCGGGTTCGGAGTCCGGTGGATCCGGCGTCGGGGGCCGAGTTGCGGTTCGGCTCGCCGGCGGGGCGTCGTCGTGGGACATCGGCTGGGCCTCGAGTCCTTTCGGAATCGGCGGGAGGAGCCGGGGCTGCGAGACGGGCGTTGCAGTCCTACAATACTTGAGCCCGACGCGGGTTGCCGCCAAGATTCTCCCTCGCCCGCGTCTCACCTTCCGACGGAGAAGCCCCGATGCGCACCGAACAGCCCGGACAGGTCCCGAAGCGCGCTCGCGTCCCCTTGGTCCTCGCGGCGCTGGCCGTGTCCGCCGTCCTGGCCGCTTGCGCCAGCGGGGGCGGGGGCTCCAGCGGACCTCGCCGGAACACGAACGTCATCACCGCCGAAGAGCTGGCCGAATACACCACCTTCACTGTCCACGACGTGATCCGGCGGCTTCGGCCTCGCTGGCTCGTGTCCCGCGGGGGCGGCTCGCCCACCGTCGTGATGGACGGCGCCCGCATGGGGGGCGTCCAGTCCCTTCAGTCGATATCCGTATCCGACGTCGACTCGCTGCGCTTCCTGAGCGCCGCCGACGCCACCATGCGCTTCGGAACCAACTTCCCGGACGGAGCGATCGAGGTGACCAGCCGGGCGAGGTGACGCGCGTCGGGCCTACTCGCTCGTCGGCGCTCGGTCGCCGGCCAAGAACCGGCGGGCATACTCCGCCAGCACTGCGGCGCACGTCCTGATCTCCGACACGTCCACCCACTCGTCGTCGGCGTGGGCCTGGGCGATCGAGCCGGGACCGAAGCAGACGGCGGGGATCCCCGCTTGGTTGAGGAAGCAGGCGTCCACCCAAGCCGACATCCCCCTCACGTCGCCGGGCAGGCCGTGGCGGACGCACGCTTGGCGGAGCCCCTCCACCACCGGCGAATCGGCAGGCGCCTCGGTCCCGGCCCGGTACAGCACCGTCTCCATGCGGACGTCCAGGCCGGGGCAGCGCTTCCGGGCCGAGGACAGCACCGTCTCCAGCTCGGCCGTCACCGCTTCGCGGCTCTCGCCCGGCAGCGTGCGCCGCTCGACCACCACTTCGCACCGGCCGGGGTAGACCGACGGCGCCGACCCTCCCTTGATCGTTCCCGCGTGAATGGACGCCGGGCCGAGCAGGGGATGGTCCGTTTCCCGCCGGAGCCGCTGGCCCTCCTCTTCCAGCGCGACAAGCAGGTGCCCGGTCCGGACGATGGCGTCCACCCCTTCGTCCGGCCGGGAGCCGTGGGCCGCGCGCCCCTTCGTCACGGCTTCGGCCCAGAGAAACCCCTTGTGGGCGGGCATGACGGCCAGGCTCGTGGGCTCGCACACCACCGCCGCGTCGGCTCGGACTCCGGATTCGACCACGGCCTGCATCCCCAGCGAAGCGTGCTCCTCGTCGGCGGTCAGGGCGACGATCAGCTCGCCGGGGAAGTCCTCGTCCGCCAGCGCCGCCGCAACGGAAAGGATGCACGCCACTCCCGACTTCATGTCCGCCGCGCCGCGGCCCCACACCCGCCCCTGGCGAACGTCGCCCGAGAAGGGGGCCTCCATCCCGGCCACGCCGACCGTGTCCAGGTGGCCGTTCAGGAGAAGCGAGGCGCCCCCGCCGCTCCCGGTGCTTCCGCCGCCCCGGCGAGCGACCACGTTGAACCGTCCGGGCGCCGCTTCCTGCGCAACCGCGTCGTATCCCCAGCCCTTCAGCCAGCCGGCAGCCAGCTTCGCCACCGCTGCTTCCCCGGCGCCCCCTTCCTCGATCCGCGGGTTCACCGAAGGCGTGCGGATCAGGGCGCAGGTCGCCTCCACGGGATCGAGGGCGTGTTCGGTTTTCCGTACGTCGACCAAGAAAGTGTCCTTTCCCCGACCAGCGAACGGCAGCGGCGGCCGAGAACTTCGGCGAGTCGGGAGCGTAGGATGCAGTAGGCCGAGACGAGGGCCCGGGCCCCTTCGGGAAGTGGGCTGCGAAGGAGTGGCACGGTTGTTGCACGAACAAGATGGCGTTCACACGGCGCATTCACCGCTAACCAGAGGAGGGAGCCATGCGCAAGTTCACCGTGAGCCTGATGGGGGCCGCGGCGCTGGTGACGGCGGGTCTCGCCCTCCTTCGGCAGGGCATCGGCAGGTCCGAGCCCGTCGAGGCGGCGATCGAGGAAGTTCCGCCTGGGGAGACGATCCCCGGCCAGATCAGGCTCGAGAGGCTGAGGGAGCTGGGGATCTAAGCCCGCCAGCCGGGCGCGGATGCCGCAGGCAGTTCCCCGCGACAGAGGGGGGCGGTCCCAGGGAAGGGGCCGTCTCCCTCGCCCTCGGAACAACGGCGGCGCGACTCGACCGATGATGGGCCCGGTCACGAGGATGTTCGGGCCACGGACTCGCTCTCGGAACAACGGAGGCGGCGCGACGTCCCGCTAACCCCGGTTGGGCGCTCGGCCTGGGCGTGCAGGCCTGCTCGAAGCAACGCCGGCCTACGCGAAGTAGTCTACGTTCTTCGCAATGTACTCGCTCCACTCGGGCGGAACGTCCGTGTCGGGGAAGATCGCCTGGACGGGGCACTCGGGCTCGCACGCGCCGCAGTCGATGCACTCGTCCGGGTGGATGAAGTACTGGTCCTCGGACTCGTAGATGCAGTCCACCGGACACACTTCGACGCAGCTGGCGTCCTTGGTGCCGATGCAGGGCTCGGTGATGATGTATGTCATTCGATCCTCGGGTTCGCTGTTCACGACCGAACTCAATGATTGCCGAACCTCAACGGCGTTGCAACCCCGACTCGCGTCCCCCGGCGTCAATCCCCAGGAGCACGGCTCGGCGGTCCCCCGGCGTCAGCCCCGCAACATCGGTGTCAGGCCGCTACATCGGCGTCAGCCCAGCAACGTCGGCGTCAGCCCCGCAACGTCGGCGTCAGGCCCGCAACGTCTCTCGGAAGTGCTTCAGCGTGGCCTCCACGGCGTCTTCCAGCGCGGGCGGGGGCGGACCCAGCATTGGGTGGGCGGCCTCGAAGGCATGGCCCGCGCCTTCCAGGACCAGAAGTCGGGCGGCTGCTCCCGCCTCGGAGAGCGCCCGGCCCTCGGCCTCCGGAACGGCCGAATCCTCCGATCCCTGAACGACGAGCCAGGGCGCCTGCACCCGCCTCGCCGCCGCCAGCACGTCCAAGCGCTCGCCGTTGGCCTTCAGGTCGTCCCAAAGAGTCCTGTAGAGGGGCATCCGCTGCCCGGTGCGGGCGTTCACCACGTAGGCGACTCCCTCCGTCTCCCACGCCTCGCGCTGCTCCTCCGTCCACCGCTGAAAGGAGGCGATTCCGGCCCAGGTGACGAGCGACGACACGGCCCCGCCTGCTTCGGCCGCCACCACCACGGCCACGCCGCCTCCCCTGCTGTGCCCCAGCATCCCCACCGGTCCCGGCGCGCGTCCCCGGGTCCACGCGCCGGTGCGGAGCCGGCCGAGCATCCACTCGAGGTCTTCCACTTCGCGGGTGACGGTGTTGCGCCCGAAGGCGTCCAAGTCGGCGAACTCCAGCGTTTCCGGGTCGATCCCGGCAAGGGAGAAGTCGAAGGAGACCACCAAGCGGCCGTCGGCCGCCAATCGCTCGCACAGGTGCGGGAAGAACCCCCAGTCCTTGAACCCCTTGAAGCCGTGAGCCACGAGGACCGCCGACGCCGCGTCGCCCTCCGCGGGTCTGCGCACGTCGAAGCGGATCGGGTCGCCGTGGGGAGGCGTGGCTTCGCCGCGCTCGTGGATCACCGTGGTCCGCGCCACTCGACGTCCTTCACCCCGGCATGGGCGTTCTCCATCCGGGCCGCGGCGAAGAGGTAGTCCGACAGCCGGTTCAGGTAGCGAACGACGAGGGGATCCACGACAGCCTGGGCGGCGAGCGCCACGACGCGTCTCTCTGCGCGACGGCACACGGCTCGGGCGACGTGCAGGTGGGCGGCGCCGGGAGTCCCGCCAGGCAGCACGAAGCGGCGGAGGGGCGGCGCAGCGTCCTCCGCCTCGTCGATCCACGCCTCCATTTCGGCCACCCGGGCGACGGGAAGAGGCGGAAGCGCCGACGCCCCTCCGCCCGCGCCGGCCCCTTCCTGCGGCGTCGAGAGGTGGGCGCCCAAGGCGAAGAGGTCCGACTGGACGCGCCCCAGCCGGTTGCGGGAACCTTGGACCGCCACGTGAAGCCGCGCCGCGCCGAGCGCCGCGTTGAGCTCGTCGGCAGCGCCGCAGGCCTCCACGCGAGGATCGGTCTTCGGCCTTCGTTCCCCGCCGAACAGGCCGGTGACGCCTCCGTCTCCCCGCCGCGTGTAGAGCTTCACCGCGTCCTCAGCTTGGCGAACTTGCGGATCGTCTTGGCCCGGTCCAGAAGGCTCGGCTCTTCTTCCGACTCCTTCGGGGCGACACGGGCTTGGCCGTCTCGGAGGTCCAGCATCACCTCCAGGAACACCTGATCGCGCTGAAAGCCGAAGTCCAGGTCCTCCATGCGGGCGGCGTCCCCGGACGTCTTGGCGTTCTCGAACGCCTCGCGGTAGACCTCCTCGAGGCTGGCGACGACCTTGGACCTGGGGCGCATGGAGCAACCTCCGTTCTGGCGAGTCCGCTTGCGGCTGGACGTGGTTCGTGCGGAAGTGGTGGGAAAGATACATGTTGCCGAGATGACTTCCTCCCCGCGAACGCCCCCGCTCGAAGTCCTCCTCGGCCTCGGCCGCCGGCGCTCCGCCGGCAACCCCGATCGCGCTTCAGGCCCAGGCGACCCGAAGTCCGTCGTCACCCCCGACGCCTTTGCGGTGGCCCCCGAGCTGCTGGGCGTCCCCCTCGCGGCTCCTTGGCGACGGCTCGCGGCTCTTGTTCTCGATCTGGTCTTGATCGGCTGCCTGCAGCTGCTGGGATGGCGCTTCGTCCTCGGCGGAGCGGCGCTGATGCTCTTCCTGGTGTTGGTTCGCCCTTCCGGCGGCGCTCGGCCAAGTCCACTGCGAAAGGCGGCCGCCGGCTGCGGCGGCGCGCTGGTGCTGGTCGTCACCGTGCTCGTTTCGCTGGTCCCCATCCTGCTCAAGAACAGGATGCTGGTCCCGACGCCGGACGGCGCCGGCTTCACGATCCGGGCGAGCCCCGCCCACGACACCACAGGGGCGGACGACCCGGACGCGCGGGACGGCGTGGGAACGTCGATCGTCCTGGGGACGCAAGGGTCCTTGGCGACGACGCAAGATTCCTCGGCGACGACGCAAGGGTCCTTGGCGACGACGCAAGATTCCTCGGCGACGACGCAAGATTCCTTGGCGATCCAGGGCTCCGTCGAGGCGCTGGACTCCGTGGAGGCGCTGGACTCCGTCGAGGCCCCCGACGCCCTGGGAACTGCCGACACGACGACTGCGGGCCCAAACTCGGCGGCCACGGGCTTCGACACCTTTGCGGCGGTCTTCATGCACGTTGCCGACAGCGTAGCCGCCGCCGACACCGCAGCCGCCGACCTCGGCGACGGATCGCGGGCGACCGCCTTCGACTGGATCCGCGACGCCGCCGACGAGGCGGGTCTGGTCTTCGGCTGGGGCACCGTCTACATCACGCTGTTCCTGGCCCTCTGGGACGGGCGGACGCCGGGCAAGCGGGCGCTCGACCTGCGGGTCGTGCGCGTGACCGGCGGGCCGTTGGGGCTGCTCATGTCCTTCGAGCGGGCGGGCGGCTACGCGGCGGGGTTCGCTACCGGGCTGCTGGGGTTCGCCCGGGCGTGGTGGGACCCGAACCGGCAGGCGATCCACGACAAGATCGCCGAGACCGTGGTGATCCGGGAGAAGTTGGCCAGGGAGTCGGGGCTTTGGGGCGCGGAGGCGCGGCGCGACATTCCGGCGGCGGACACGGGCCGCGCTCCGGCCGCGTCGACGAAGCGGAGCAACGAACCGAAGGAGGAGGAGACCCGATGACAGCTTCAGTGGAATCAGCCGGGCGCGCGGACGGGAAGGACTTTCGGGCGGCGACCCCTTCGCCGTCCGGAAGGCGGCGGCCCGCCCCGGCGCTCGCGCAGGCGCCGGTCGCGCTGGCCGCCTTCCTGTGCTGGGCGACGGCGGCCGGATGCGACGGCAATCGATCTCCCGACGGCGGCGCGAGCGGCACCGGCGGCGACGCCTCGTCCGGCGCGGCTTCCCAGTCGATCCCGTCGTCGATGCTGACAGCGGGAGGGACCCGCGCCGTGCCGCCCGCCCAGGAGTTCACCCTGGACGAGATCGGCTTCGACTTCGGGCTCGAGGAGGCACCGGTGAAGGTGGTGGAGTTCAGCGACTACGGGTGCGGGTACTGCCGACGCTTCCACGCCGAGACCTTCCCGACCCTCATGGAGGAGTTCGTGAACGCCGGCGTCGTGCGCTGGAAGTACGTCACCTACGTCAGCGGGATGTTCCCCAACGGCTTCCCCGCCGCCTTCGCGGCCGAGTGCGCCGGCGAACAGGGGCTCTTCATGGAGGTGAGCCGCGCGCTCTACGAACGCCAGTCCGACTGGAAGGGCCTGGGCCAGCCCTTCCCCGTCTTCGAGTCGCTGGCGGCCGAAGCCGGCGCCGACTTGGACGAGTTCCGGGCGTGCGTCGAGGAAGAGCGGCCTCGTCCTCGGATCCGCAGCGGCGTCATTTCCGGAGCTCGCCTGGGGGTGCGAGGCACGCCGTCGTTCCTGGTGGCCGGTCGGCCCCTGGTGGGCGCTCAGCCCCTCTCCGTGTGGCGGGACGTCATCGAGATCGCCAAGGACCTGCCTGCCGCCCCGGACTCCGTCGCCGGAGGGAGCGGGGCGAGGTAGCCCCGCCGCCGGCCCGGCTTCGGGCGTCGTCCATCACCACCTCGAAGTCCTCTTCGTATCCGACCCGACCGACGGACGGCAAGTACCGGGAAAGGTCGATCTCCGCACCGGCCAGCTCCCGGTCGAAGGCGGCCATCTCCCGCTTGGCGGCTTCCGAGTCGTCGTCCGACGTGGAGTAGACGATCTCGCCCAGCTTCTGGTCCTCCAGGCGAAGGGCGCGCCGGGTCAGCTCCGCTTCGACGAACGTCCGTCGGATCTGCGGAAAGCGGTAGCGAAAGCCGTCGTCGTCCGACGCCACGTCGGCGTCGAACTCGGCGGCCAGCGTCTCCAGCTCCTTCGTCGTCAGCCCGGCGACGTCCGAGGAGACCCCCTTTCCTCCCAGGCCGCGGGCCACGTGGCGGACCGCTTCGTCCACCGAGAGCCACCGCACTGTCCCCACGCTCCTCTGATACGCAAGCCCCAGCAGGAGCCGCCGAACGTTGCGCCGCCGCCGCTCCCGGTTCTCCCTGGCCAGCCCCAGCGACCGGAGGGCGGGAATGGCGAAGAAGAGCGTGCTGAACGCCACGGGGACGACCCCGAGCCCCCAGAAGAAGAGCGGGTCCACCAGCGCGGCCCCGGCGGCGCCGGCGACGGCGCCGGCAGCGCCGGGCGCCGCCGCGGGAGCCAACCCCAAGACGCTTCCCGCCACCAAGTTGAAGCCGTTCATGCCTCCGATGACGGCGTTGGAGGTCCCGGCGTTCCCGGTCAGCTTCTTCGGGCGTTCCAGCCGCAACCATGCCGGCTTGGGCTCCGACGCCCGAACTCTGCCGTGGGCGCTCTTCATCAGGGCGGGGAAGGCGTAGACGACTTCGCCCTCTTGCGAGACCCGCGGGTCGCCGCCGTAGGCGCCGGTCAGCCGTCCCATCTCTTCTTCCGCTTCCGGCAGGGGAAGGGCCGTGTGCTCCACCAGCTCGGCCGTGGCAAGCACGCCGTTTCGGGCTCGAACGAGCTGCAGGACGCTCCGGTCCTTCTGAAGCTGGGTGGGCCGGGGCTCTTCGGGACCGAAGACGAAGGCGAACACCTTCTTGTAGAACGGCGGCTGGGCTTCCTTGGGAAGGCGCTCGGCGTGGCGGTGGCCGTAGTAGAGGCTCCCGCGTCCCCACCCGCTTCCGCCGAGGAGCCAGTGCATGAGGAAGAAGTCCCCCAGGCCGAAGCCGCCTCGCCGGCCGCCGAAGCCGCCGTTTCGGTCGCCGTCCCGGTTCGCGGTCATGGCCGCGATCACCAGCACCACGAAGACCACGAAGTAGACGACGAGCATCGCCGCGGTCCACACCTTGAACCCGATCTTGAAGGCGGCCCACGCGGCGCGCTTGAGCCGGACCCACAGCGCTTCCTGGTCCCGGGTCATGAGCTTCGGGTCGAAGCGGTAGAGGAGCTCGCCCGAGTCCGAAACCTCCAGATGCCCGCGACGGGTCTCCAGCAGCTTCTTCAGGGCGGACTCGGCCTCGTCCTGCGGCATGCCGGTGGCCGAGACCACGTCCCCCAGGGTGGCGCGTCCCCGGAGACGGCGCAGGGCGTCGAGAAGGCTGGCGGAGGGCTCGGCGGCGGCGGCAGCGACGGCTGTGCTGGACAATGGCGGAGTTCCTGCAGTGGCGGTGGCGGATCGGCCCGTCCAAAGCTAACCCACCACGGGAGCCGGCGGACCCAGCTCGATGGCGTCCGCCGCCCGCTCGCCGCCTTCCACTCGCTCGCCGTCCTCCGGCAAGCCGCCGTCCGCAGGCCGGATTCCCCGGCCCGATCCGTCGCGCCGGCCCAGCAGGAAGTCGACGCGGGACGAACCCCAGGCCGCTTCGCTGCGTAGAAGGCTCCATCCCGACAGCTCGGCGATCGCTCCGGTCCTCAGCGCCGCGTGGGCGGGACGGCGGGCGGCGGGAGCATAGCGACCGATGCGAGCGGGGAGGTGGAGGGGACGATGATCAAACGATGACGGCTGCTCCATAGGCTTCGGTTTCCAAGACCAAACCTCAGCCAGGAGCCTGCGATGTCGAACCGTCAGAGTGGCCCGGGGATCGTCTCCCTCATGCGGCCTCCGTACCGCAACCTGCGCCCTGTGGACCCTACGCGGCCCGTCCAGCCCAGGGGAGGCGGTTGGGTCATGGTGTGGAACTTGGCGGCGAACGGGTGGCCGAGCGGAAGCGACTTCGTGACCGGGCGGCACGCCGGCGTGACCCTGGCCATCGTCCTGCCCGACGAGAACGGGTTGGCCATCGCCCAGGTCCTTCGGGCAATCGAGCGGTCGCGCCCACAGGCGGTCCTGCCGTATCACCACGCCGCTCCGCGTCCCGCCGACGTGGCGTCCGTGATCCGACGCCCGCCCGCCTCCCTTTCCGCCGCCGTCAGCGAGTACCTGGACTGGCGAGGGTTCGCCCTGAACCCCGTCACCAGGAGCGTGGTTCGCAGAACCGTGGAGCTCAGCGCCCACGTGCAGACGATCACCGCCCTAGCCAAGAACCTCTACATGTCCCGGCGCGCTCTGGGGCGGCGCTTCACCGGCAGCGGCCTGCCGACGCCGTCCCATTGGCTTCACGCCGCTCGGATCCTGCGCGCTTCGATCAAGCTCCAGAACTCTGACGCCAGCCTCTTCAGCATAGCCGTCTCGCTGGGATACCCGGACGGGTTCTCGCTGAGCAACCAGATGAGTCGGCTCTGCGGCGTCCGCCCCCTCGACACCCGAACCCAGTTGGGATGGGAGTGGATCATGGAGTGCTGGCTGGCCCGGGAGGCGGAGAAGGGAAACATCTCCCGGAAGGTTCTGCGCGCCCGCCCGTCCGTCGTTCCGCCGCAGATCGAAGGCGCCGCGGACGACTCGCCCCGCCCCAAGGCTGCCATCTCCCGATAGGTCCGGGTTTCGGGCAGCCGCTCCGTGGCCCGCTGGCCGGAACTCCGGCTGGAACTCTTCGGCGGACCTTCCCTCCAGCGAGACGGACGCCACGTGGGGACATCTCCCTACCAGGCCGCGCTCCTGGCCGTCGTCTTCGGCGAGGGCAGGGACCGCCTCGCGCGATCGTTCGTCCATCGGCTCCTCTGGGAGGACGCGCACCGCCGAGCCGTCAGTCATCGCGCCAGCCAGCTGGTCTACCAGACGAACCGGCGCTGCGGAGCTCGAGTGCTCTCGTTGGAGGGGGAGTTCGTCCGCGTATGCGCCGGGACCGTCGGCTGCGACCTGGACGACTTCGAGGAGATGATCCGCGTTCCCCGCTTCGGGGACGCCTGCCAGCTGCTGGAGCGCGGCTTCCTCTCCGCGTTCCCGCGCCGAAGGACGCGGGCGCTGGCGGGCTGGATCGAGGAGCGGAGGGCCACCATGCGGGCCAAGCTTCGCCGGAAGGCTCTTTCGATCTGGGAGTTCGCGGAGCGTTCCGGCGACTGGTCCCACGCGCGCCAAGCCGCCGAAGCGCTGCTCCGCCTCGAGCCCCACGACGAGACGGTGCTTCGCCGAGTCATGAAGGCCACGGCCCTGGGCGGCATGGTCCGGGAGGCCGAGGCCGTGTATCAAGCCTTCGCCGACCAGGCGAGGCCGTCGGGAGAGTGGGTTCCCGAGCGGGAGACCACCGCCTTGCTGCGCTCCGTCCAGTCGGCGGTCCGCATCCCCGAAGCGGCGTCCAGGGCCGCGCCCCCGCTGGAGGTGGAGGCGCCGTTCCTCGGTCGGGAAGAAGAGCTGGCGCACGTGGCGCGCAGCATCTTCGGAAGGGAGGCGGGCGACCGCCTGCGCGTCGTGGTGGTCGGCGGCGAGGCGGGGATCGGCAAGACGAGACTTGTGGAGGAGGCGATTCACGGCGCGCGCTTTCGGGGCTACCGGGTCTTGCGGGCGGCCACGGCCGAGCTGGAGCAGGAGATGCCGCTGCGGCCGCTGCTGGAAGGGCTGAACCAGCCTTGGACGGGTGCGCTGCTGCGCGCCGTCGAAGACCCGTGGCGATCCACGCTCCTCTCTCTCATGCCCCAGTTCCATGAAGGACCGGACCCCCGGCCCAACTCCACTGGGCCCAACTCCACTGCATCCAGCCCGGAGGCTGTCGCCAAGCGCGCGTGCGAAGCGTTCCTGCACTTGTTCGAAGCCGTCGCCCGCGATCGGCCGACGATCTTCTTCTTGGACGACCTGCATTGGGCCGACCCGGCGACGCTGGCCGTCCTTCAGCTCGTTCGCCGCCGCTGGGGGCCGAACCGCTTCACGCTGGCGCTGGCGTATCGGCCGGAGGAGCTGCCCGCGCGCGGTCCGGCTTTCCGGCTCGCGCGGGACCTGGAGGCGGACCCTCGCGCGACGACGATGCGCCTGGGTCGGCTGGGCGCGGAGCAGGCCCGGGAGGTTGCGGCGGCCGTCTCGGCCCGGTCTCTGTCGGACGCGGCGCTGGACCAAGTCGCGGCGCTGGCAGGAGGCAACCCCTTCTTCCTGATCGAACTAGCGGAGGAATGGGCCGCCGACCGCATCCCGGCACGGCCCCAGGAGAAGCTGCCGGCGCCGACCTCGATGCGCCGGCTGATCCTCCGTCGCATGGCGCAGCTGGACCCCGTCGCCGCAAGGGTGGCCGCCGCGCTCTCGGTCTGCGGTCGCACCGTCGCGCTGGGGAAGCTGTGCCAGATCGCCGGCGCCGGCCGCATGGAATGCGTGGCCGCGTTGGAGACCCTCAGGCGGCTTCGGTTCGTCCGATGGACCGACGGCGGCGTCGGCATCCGCAACGAGATCGTTCGGAAGACGGTGTACGACGATCTCGATCCGACCCGTCGGGCCCTGCTACGCTCGGCCGCGGCCGAGACGCTGCGCTCCGTCTCCCGCCCGCCGCTGGACCAAGTCGCCCTCCACTTCTCTCGAGCCGGAGGGCGCGAGCCGGCCGACCGCTTCGCGGCGGCAGCCGCGGACGAGCATGGACGCCCCGCCGACCGCATGGGACTTCTTGGCCCGACCCGCGACGCCGGGCAGGAGCGGGACGGTCGTTCCGTTGCCGCGCGCTTGGCGCAGGCCCACTACGACTCCCAGGAGCTGGCGGACGCCCGCCGCTGGGGCGAGGAGGCCCTGAAGAACGCCCAGGGACTCTCGAGCGCGGCGAGGATCGAGATGGAGCTGGTGAGCGCCGTCGCCCGTTGGCGCCTCGGGGTCGACCCGCCTGCAACGACCTTGGCCACGCTGGCCGCACTGGAGAAGACGGCGCTCGAGGAGCAGGAGGAGACCCTCGCCGCCCGAGTCCTGGACGCCACGTTGGAGGCAATGGAGGCGACGCCCGCCGAAGGGCCTGGCGGCGAAGCCGAAGTCGCGGACCTCGGCGCCAGGGCTCGCGGCATGACCGCCTGCGCAGAGCCTGCGGCGCGATGCCGGATCATGGCGCTGTTGGCCGCCGACCCAAGCGCCGGCCCCGCCTCCGGGCCGCCGTCGGCGAGAGTGGCCTGGAGCCGACGGGCCATGGCGCTCGTCCGCGACGAGAAGCTCGGGGCGGAGGAGATGCTGGCCTGTCAGCGACACGTGCTGGCGTTGGCCGCAAACGGCCTGCTGGCGACCGCCGAGGGCCGCGCCGCGGTGGCGCGGGCCCGCGCGGCCGCTGCGACGACTCGCGACGCCCGCGCCCGGGCTCTCTTCCTCTTTCAGCTCGCCGACTGGCACGTCGTCTCGGGCGCTTCCGAGGCGGCCGCCGAGATCATGGCCGAGTACCGCGCCGCCCTGGGCTCCACCGACTGTCCCGGCCTCCGCTTTCTGGAACAGTTCGGGCAGGGCGCGACGGCCCTGGGGCAGGGCGACCTGGGCGCAGCCGAGAGCGCCTTCGCCGAAGCCCGGGAGCTGCCGACGCAGTGCATCTCCCGGCGACTCCTCGCCAGGCTGGCCGGACTGGATGGGCAGCTGCTGCTGGATCTGGGACGCATCCGTCAGGCGGGCGAGCTTGCGAAGCGCGCGCCCGTCAAGGCAGGTGCCCCCGGCGACCTGCTTGCGTTTCACGCGCGCTACCTGTCCCGCGTCGGCGAGGCCGGCCGGGCCGTGGCGTTGCTGAAGAGGGGCTTGGCGGAGACTCGGTCGACGCGGCCCGTCTCTTGGCTGCGCCTGGCGCTGGAGTTCGTGCGCTTGGCGCGTCGGAGCGGTCGGCCCCGCGCCGAGCTGGCTCGACTGGCCCGCACTCGGGCCCACGAGCTGGAGCTGCCCGGCCTGGCCCACGAATTCGTGCCCTACGTCGACTGACGATGCGCCGGATCGGAGACGTCGCGCGCGCCGACGCCCGTTCCGAATGCTCCCGCCGAGTGTAGATTTCCCCGGATGAGGACGGTCGAAGGAGAGGCCCGCCGGGCGCTGTCGAGGCTCCGCAGGTCCGTGGAGAAGGCCCGCCGGGAGCTGGGCGCGCTGCGGGCCGCGTTGGAAGAGGCCGAAGGAGGGGACTTTCCCTCGGACAAGTACGAGGAGTGCGACGAGCGCTTGGCTGCGACGACGGGCTGGATCGGCGAAGAGGAGGCGCGCCTCCGAGCCAAGACGCTGCGCGCCGGCGGGCTGGAGCCAAGCACGCTCCGGAGGTCGCCGGAACGATGAGACGCAGGGAGTTCGTTGCCCGGGGCACCGCCGGCTTGGCCGCCTTCTCTTCGTTGCCGGGCCGGTCGGGGCCGCTTGGCCGGACGGAGCTGCGGGGACGCGGAGCAGCTCCGTCGAGCGCCCAGCCGGAAGTTGTCGTGCGCGGAGGAACGGTCTTCGACGGAACCGGCGGCCCGCCCCTTGCCGGCGATGTGGCGGTGTCCGGCGACCGCATCGTCCACGTCGGCCGCGTCTCGGCCCGCGGCGCTGCGGAGATCGACGCCCGCGGAATGGCGGTCGCCCCGGGGTTCGTGGACATCCACTCCCACGCGGACCTCTCGCTGCTCGTCAACCCTGCCGCGGAAAGCCGGGTCCGCCAGGGGGTCACGCTGGAGGTGGTCGGCCAGGACGGCAGCTCCGTCGGTCCCTGGGGCGACGCCGCCTTCGAATCGGTTCGCGACCGCTACCGTCGGAGCTGGGACGTCGAGATCGACTTTCGGGACCTGGGCGGCTTCCTGGACAGGATCGACCAGGAGCGGCCGGCGGTGAGCGTGGCGACGATGGTGGGCCACGGCACGATCCGCAGCCGCGTCGTGGGCGGCGCGAGCCGTCCCGCCACCCCTTCCGAGGTGGACCAGATGCGGTCGCTCGTGCGCGGCGCCCTGGCCCAAGGCGCGGTCGGCCTCTCCACCGGACTGGAGTACACGCCCGGCAGCTTCGCCTCCCTGGAGGAGCTGACGGCCCTGGCCGGAGAGCTGCGGGACTCCCCGTACCCCTACGCCTCCCACTTGCGCAACGAGGACGACCGGCTTCTCGCAGCCCTGGAGGAAGCCCTGCACGTGGGTCGGGCCGCCGGCGTCCCCGTCCAGGTGTCGCACCTCAAGGCCCAGGGCGAGCGCAACTACTGGAAAGCGGACGCCGCCCTCGCCGCGATCGAGGCCGCCCGGACCGCAGGCGTGGACGCCCACTTCGACCGCTATCCGTACACCGCCTACGCAACCAGCCTCTCCAACCTCTTCCCCGCGTCCGCCCGCTCCGGCGGCGCCGCCCGGCTGCTGGAGCGCCTGGACGACCCGTCCCAGGGTCCGGCGCTGGAGCGCGCGTGCCGCGACAAGGTCGCCCTGCTCGGGTCGTGGGACGCGGTGCAAGTCAGCGGCTCCGGCGGCATCGCGCCGCGCGCCCGCGGCCGCCGACTGGGCGAGCTCGCTCGGGAGCTGGGCGACGACCCCTACGAAGTCGCGGTCCGCCTCATCCGAGAGAGCGGCGGCCGCGTCGGAATGATCGGCTTCGGCATGTCGGAGGAGAACACGGAGCGCCTCCTGGCCCACCCCCTGGGGATGGTGTGCTCCGACGGCGGCGCCTATGCGCCCTACGGCCCCCTCTCGGCGTCGTCGCCCCATCCCCGGGGCTACGGCAGCTTCCCGCGGGTCCTCGGCCGCTACGTCCGGGAGCGGAACGCGCTGACGCTGGAAGCCGCGGTCCACAAGATGACGGGCCTGCCCGCGGCCAAGCTGGGACTGGCGGACCGGGGCGCGGTCCGCGCGGGGGCCGTCGCCGACCTGGTGGTGTTCGACCCGGACCAGGTCGGCGACGGAGCCACCTTCGAGCAACCTCATCAGTACCCGACGGGCGTTCGCCACGTGCTCGTCGGCGGCGTGCACACGATCCGCGACGGCGAGCAGACCGGGCGCCGGGGCGGGCGCGCCGTGCGGGGCGTCGGCGCCGGCCGACAGGGGCCCGGCTCGGCGTCGGTCCGCGCTTCACGGCCAGGCGTGGGCGCCCGCGGGCCGGGACCCCGCCGCTGATTCCAGAGCCGCTGCCGGCCCTGGCCGACGCGCTGGGCGCGTGGTTCGCGCGCTGGGAGGCGCCGGATCAGCGCCCGACGGCGACGGCGCCCGATGTCGCGGGCGCGCCCCCTCGCAACGTGACCGCCAAGGCGCCGGATCAGCCTCCGACGGCATCGGCGCCCGAGGCCTTCGACGACGACGCCTTCAACCACTGGGCCTTGCGGGTCCACGCCTGCCAGCGCGCGACCACTCCAGCGCTGCGCCGCTTCTGGGACGCGGCGGGCTGCCGGTCGCCGACGCGCTGGGAAGAGATCCCTCCCGTTCCCGCTGCCGCCTTCCGGGACGTCGTCGTCGGCCCGGAGGCGGCGGAGGCGGTGTTCCGCACCAGCGGCACCACCGGGGGGCAGGGAAGAAGGGGCGAGCATCGCGTCGCCAGCTTGGCCCTCTACCGAGCCGCCGCCCGCGGCAACTACCGCCGCCACCTCTTGCAGGGGACGAGGTCCACCCGCGTCGTGTCCTTGGTCCCCAACCCGGTCGCCGTGCCGGAGTCGTCCCTGGCGGCGATGGCGGGGTTCGTCTGCGGGGAAGCGGAGGTGTCGGCCGCGACCTGGGCCTTCGACGCGAACACCGGGGTCGACGCGGAGGCCGTTCGGCGGGCCGCGGCCGCTTCCCTCCGTTCCCAGGAACCCGTGCTGCTGCTGGCCACCGCCTTCGCGCTCGTCCAGCTCATGGACGCGGTCGAAGGCGCCGGCGGGGGCTCCGCGGACGAAGGGCTCCGGCTCCCGCCCGGGTCCCGAGTCATGGAGACGGGCGGCTTCAAGGCGCGGACGGCGGAGGTGGACCGGGAGTCCCTGTACCGCCGGATCCGCACCGTCCTGGGAGTGCCCGAGTCCCACGTGACCAGCGAGTACGGGATGACCGAACTTCTCTCCCAGGCATACGACGCCGTCGCCGGCGCCGCCGGACCCCCGGCTGCCCGGGTTCATCGGTTTCCGCCTTGGGTCCGAACCCGCGCCCTGGACCCGTCCACCCTGACGCCGCGGCCGCCCGGCCGTCCCGGACTGCTGGCCCACTTCGACCTGGCCAACGCGGGCTCCGCTTGCCCCGTGCTCACAGAAGACGTGGGGGCGACGACCGGAGACGGCGGCTTTCGTCTCCACGGGCGCGCGTCGGGCGCCGTTCCCAGGGGCTGCTCCCTGCTGGCCGAAGCTTTCTTCCGGGCCGCCGACACTCGGGCTGGGACCGCCGACGCTCGGCGCGCGACCGCCGGTGCCACAGGGTCCATGGGCGCCCCGGAAGCGCCCAGCCGCCCGGCGACCGCCGAGGCCCCCGGCCGGTCGTGACCAAGCCCGCGCGCCCCGGTGCGTCCCTCGCGGACCCGTCCGTCGTCGAAGCGCCTCGTCCCGAAGCCTGCATCTTCGACGCCCCCGTCGTCGACGGATGGCTGTGGCCCCCGGAGGCGCCCCGCCCCAACTCCTTCGTCGAGGCGCGGGCCGGGCAGGCGCGGGTCCGTGCGCCGGTCCCCGAGCCCGGTCGCGCCGCCGCGCTCTTCTCCTCCCTCCGGGCCGCGAGCCGGCGCTTGGCTGCCCGCCCCGTCCAGCAGATCGCGGCAACGCTGGGATCGGTCGCCACCGCCCTCGTCCGAACCCTGAACGACGACGCTCTGCGCGAAGTCGCCGCCAACGCGGCGCTCTCGCCCGCCATGGCGCGGGAAGTGCTCGCAGGGGTGGCGGAGACCTGGACGCCGCACGCCCTCGACCGCCTCCTGCGGGCAGAGTTCCCCGACCCCCGGGCGCTGGACGGCTTCGCGCCCGACGGCGACCGGGCCGTCCGCGCCGCAGGCCACGGCGCGACCCTTCACATCGGCTCCGGAAGCGTGCCCGGCGCGACCGCCACGTCGATGATCCGCGCCCTTCTGGTCAAGTCGGCCGTGCTGGCCAAGCCCGGCACCGGCGACGTCGCGCTGACCGTCCGCTTCGCCCAGGCGCTCCGCGAGGCCGACCCCGTCTTGGGCGCCGCCGCCGCCGTCCACTACTGGCCCGGCGGCGACCCCGCCCACGACGCCTGGGAGCGGGCCCTCCTGCACGGCGCCGATCAAGCGGTCGTCTACGGCGCCGACGCCGCCATCGAGTCGGTGCGCGCTCGGGCGCCCGCGACTACCCGCCTAGTTGAGCACGCCCACCGCCTCGGCGTCGCCGTCGTGGACCCGGCGCGCGCGCCCGAATCGGCGGCCCACGCCGCCCGCGCGGCGGCCCTCTGCGACCAGCGCGGCTGCGTCAGCGCCCACCTCTTCCTGCTCCTGGCGAACCGCGAGGAAGCCGCTCGGTGGTGCTCCGCCCTCGCGGCCCGGCTGGCCGCCCTGCACCGCGCCCTTCCCCCGACGCCCGGAGGCGCCGGCCCGCTCTCGGCACTCCACCAGCTTCGGGGCCGCCTCGCCATGAAGAAGGCCGCATCGGGCGCCGTCGAGCTGTGGACTTCCCGCAGCTCGCCGTCGCCGACCTCTGGCGAGCCGGACGCGGCCCGCGACGCTCCCGGCTGGACCGTCGTCTTGGCGACGATGGAGGAGTTCGAGCCCGTGGGCTTCCGCACGGCCTGGGTCGTCCCGGCATCGGACCTGCAAGGATGCTTGGAGGCGCTGGGCCCGATGGCGCCCGCGCTTCAGACCGTGGGCCTGGCCGGAGCGCCCGACGAACCCTTCAGCGAGTCCGGCTTCGTCGAATCCCTGGCCACGGTGGGGGCCACGCGAATCGTTCCGCTGTCGGAGATGCCCTTCCCCGACGCGCGGTGGCTTCACGACGGCGCTCGGCCCCTGGGCGAACTCGTACGCTGGGCGGAAGCACGGCCGGGAGGAGCGGAGTGAGGGGGCGGACCCTCAGTCTTCGTCCTTCGCCGCCTTCCGCCACAGCACCAGCTGGCGGAGGCCCCGAGAGTTCTCCTCGACCCGCACCACGACGGTGTCCCCTTCGGCAATGCCGCAGTCCTCGCGCATCGTCTTGGGGATCGTCATCCGCCCTTCGGTGCCGACGGTGGCTTCCGCGTAGTAGAGCGTTCGGTAGATTGCCACGAGAAGTCCTTCCTTGGGGGTCGATGGGAATCAGGCTGTCGAGGGTCGCTGGAATTACGCTCGGACCGGGGGCGCTGCCGTTGCCCGCCGGACGAAGCAGCCAACAAGTATAGTCCCGACCGGTGCATCTCCGAACACTTCAGCCCTTTCCGTTGTCGTACCAATTTAGAAATGTCCGGTCTTACCAAGATAGAAATGTCCTCTTTCGGGCGATGTTCGGCGGGAGTCGAACTCGTGCCCGGGAGAGGAGCGAATGGAGTTGAGCTTGAAGGAGCGGGACCGGATCTCGGTGTTGAGGCAGGTGAGCGAAGGCGTGCTGGCGGCGGCCGACGGCGCGGCGCGCTTCGGGGTGACGGAGCGTCACTTCCGGCGCGTGCGCCGCCGGTTCGAGGCGGCGGGCGACGAGGTGGTCGTGCACGGGCTCCGGGGTCGGAGGTCGAACCGGTCGCTGCCGTCGGAGACGCGGGAGCAGGTGCTGGTCATGGCCAGGGACCCCGACTACGCCGACTTCGGCGCCACGTTTCTGGCGGAGCATGTCGAGCGGGAGCTGGGCGTGCGCGTCAGCGCGGAGACGCTGCGGGCATGGCGGAAGGGCGCGGGCTTGTGGCAGCGCAAGCGCAAGCGGGCGAAGCACCGGCGCCGACGGCCGCGTCGCGCCGCGCGGGGCGAGCTGCTCCAGTGGGACAGCTCGGTTCACGCCTGGCTTGAAGACCGGGGGCCGCCCGACCTCGTGCTGATCGCGCTGCACGACGACGCGACGAGCGGGTTCATGCACGGTCGCTTCGTCGAGCGCGACACGGGCGCCGCGAATCGGCGAGCGATCGTCGAGTGCCTCGAACGCCACGGACGGCCGAGGGCGGTGTACGTGGACCACGCGGGCCACTTCGGGCAGCGCCTCGGCCCGGAGGGCAAGCGGACCCGGACGATCATCGGCACGGCGCTGGAGAAGCTGGGCGTCGAGGTGGTCCTGGCGAACTCGCCGCAGGCGAAGGGCCGGGTCGAGCGGACGTTCGGCACGGCGCAGGACCGGCTGGTCAAAGAGATGCGCTTGGCGCGAGTCACCACGCTCGAGGCGGCGAACCGCTACTTGGAGGAGCGGTGGGTTCCGTTCTGGAACGAACGCTTCACGGTGGCGCCGGCCGATCCCCTCGACGCCCATCGCCCGCTGCCTCAGGACATCGATCTGGAAGCCCTCTTCGCCGAGACGGACACGCGGGTCGTGGCCCGCGACTTCACCGTGCGCTTCGAGAACCGCTTCTGGCAGGTCACGGCCCGCGACGCCGAGGCGGCCGGCGTCGCGCCGGGCTCCCCCGTCGTCGTCGAACGGCGCCTCTCGGGCGAGCTGCGCTTCCGGCATCGCGGCTGCTACCTGACGCCCAAGGCCTTGGGGGCGGTCCGGTCGGCGACGCCCAAGCCGGCGCCGGCGCCCGCGACGGCCAAGCCCAGGCCCAAGCCGCCGAAGCCGGGAAGGGATCACCCGTGGCGCAAGCACTTCAGCGCCAGCGTGGCCCAGGCCGTGGCCAAGCGGGAACACCGCGCCGCCCACTCCAACGGGACCGGTCCCGAGCGGTGCAGGACCTCGTCCTGAGCCTGCAGGCGGGGACGGCAGCTCGCACTCCCCTTCCCGCAAAGGTCGGACGCGACCGCAGTGTCGGCATCCGTGCCTCCGAGGCTTGCCGGCGCTGCGCAGGTCGCTCGGCGCACCACGACCGTCCGAGCTGGCAGGCTCAGTGCGAACTGCGAGCCATCGGGGCAGCAGTGTCCGGACCCGTCCGCGTTGGCGTCCACCCGGCCAGAGCTTGGCCACGGCGACGACCTCGACTCGCCCGGCCGCCACTGGCCTTGAAGCGCCTGGAACAGGGCGCCCGGCGCCGTCCAGCCCAGGCTTGCTGGATCCGCGTGTCCTGCGCCCGACACCTGGCCCCCGGCCTCAGGAAGAACCCACCGTCCACACCATCAGGGGGGACATTTCTACTTTGGCCAACTACCGGACATTTCTACTTTGGCTTGACACTTCAGCCCTTTCCGTCGTAGAGGCGTGGACGGCTCGCGGTCCCGACCGCCGGCCCCGCCGGCCCCAGCCCTCCAACCAGGACCCGCCACGTGAACCAACCGGCAGTGCGCCTGTCCGGCGCCACCAAGACGTTCGGAACCCACACGGCCGTCTCCGGCTTCGACCTCGAGATTCCCAAGGGCTCGATCTACGGCTTGCTGGGGCCCAACGGATCGGGCAAGACCACCACGATCCGCATGATCATGGGCATCCTTCTTCCCGACGAGGGCTCGGTGGAGCTCTTCGGGGGCGTCCCCGACTTCGCCCGGCGGAGCCGAGTGGGGTACCTCCCGGAGGAACGCGGGGTCTACGAGAAGATGAAGGTTGTGGACCAGCTGGTCTTCCTGGGGGAGATCCGGGGCCTGGAGCGATGGCGCGTCCGCCAGCGGGCGATGGAGTGGCTGGAGCGGCTGGGTCTGAAGGAGTGGGCCCTCAAGAAGGTGCGGGACCTGTCGAAGGGGATGCAGCAGAAGGTCCAGTTCATCGGCACGGTGCTCCACGAGCCTGAGCTGCTGATCCTGGACGAGCCCTTCAGCGGTCTGGACCCGATCAACCAGGACGTGCTGGAGTCGATCGTCCGGGAGCAGCGGGAGAAGGGGACGACGATCCTCTTCTCGACCCACCTGATGGAGCAGGCGGAGCGCCTCTGCGAGCGGGTGTGCCTGATCTCGAAGGCGCGCAAGGTGCTGGACGGGGACCTGAAGGAGATGAAGCGGCGCGAGCGGTCGGGAGTGGTGGCCGTGGAGTTCGACGGTCCTGCGCCGCGCATTGCGTGGCCCGGCGTGGCCACCGTGCAGGAGGTGGGCGAGGCGCTCCATCTCTCGCTTCGTCCGGGCGCGAGCCATGGCGAGGTGCTGGCGGCGGCAGTGGCCGAGGGCGTCGGATTGCGGCGCTTCGAGCTGCTCGAGCCCCGCCTCCACGAGATCTTCGTGCGCCACGCGGGGAGCGAGGACGAGCAGAACGCCGACGTGAGAGAGCACGCCAACGGCCGTGCCGGAGCCGCCTCCGGCCGCTCCGGCGCTTAAGGGGAGAAACAACGGATGAGCCAAGTCTGGGTGGTTGTTCGACGGGAGTACTTGGAGCGCGTGCGGACAAAGGGGTTCGTCATCGCAACCCTGGCCGTCCCGCTGATCATGATGGGGCTGATGGCCTTCAGCATCTTCATGGGCGTGCGTTCGCAGCAGTCCGAACGGGAGATGGCGCTGGTGGACTACACCGGGGCGCTGGGCGCTTCGGTGGCCGCCGACCTGGACCAGGCGGGCTGGGAGATCGAAGTCGCGGAGCCGTCGGCCGGCGCGGCCGCGGAGCTGGAGCGCCGCCTCGAGGACGACGAGATCCAGGCCTACCTGATCCTGGACGACGTGACCGCTGCCGAGGGCGCTTTCGTCTACCGCAGCAAGGACGGTCCCGGCCGCGTCTTCCGGGCCATATCGGAGCGGGTGGTGGCAGAGGCTGCGCTGTCGGCCCGGCTCGCGGGCATGGAGGACCCGGCAGGCCTGCGCCAGCTCCTGGGCGGCGGCGAGCTGGAGTTCCAAGCCCTGCGGGACGAGGACGACGGCGAGGCCGTCGACGAGGGCGTCTCCCTGGTCGTCGGGTTCGCCGGGGCCTTCCTCCTCTACATCACCATGCTGATCTACGGCGCCTACGTGCTTCGCTCCGTCCTGGACGAGAAGACGAACCGGGTGGTCGAGGTCGTGATCTCGTCGATCCGGCCCTGGCAGCTCATGCTGGGAAAGATTCTGGGCGTGGGCGCCATGGGCCTCACCCAGTTGGGGATATGGGTGGCGTTCGTGGCCGTCCTCGCCCTGGCGGGGCTTCCCCTGGCGGCCGCCCGCCTCCCGATCGAGAACGTCGACCTGCTTCAGGCGGTCCTCCCCGGGGTGGGCGTGCTGCTCCTCTTCCTGGTCTACTTCGTCCTGGGGTACTTCCTCTACGCGGCCCTCTTCGCCGCCGTGGGCGCCATGTGCAGCAGAGAAGAGGAGGCCCAGCAAGCCCAGTTCCCCCTGGTCATGCTCCTGATCGTCCCCCTCATGCTCCAGATGAACACCATCAACGGACGGGGCTTCGAATGGATCGAATGGGTGGCCCTCTTCCCGTTCTTCAGCCCGATCCTGATGTTCCCCAGGGCGGCGGCGGGCACGGTGCCCGCGTGGATGACGGCGCTCTCCCTTCTGCTGATGGCGGCGGCAATCGCGGGCACGGCGTGGGTGGCGGGCCGGATCTACCGAACGGGGATCCTCATGCAGGGCAAGCGCCCAACCCTCAAGGAGCTCGTGCGCTGGATTCGAGCGAGCTGAGATCCCGGCGGGCGCGCGCGGACACCCATCGCCTCGGCCACGAGCTTGTTCGACTCTTTGATCGCTCCCCGCGGGCGCGCGGGGACAGGCAGGTGCGCGAGGCGCAGGTCGAGGCGGCTCAGTCGCTCCCCGCGGGCGCGCGGGGACAGGACCCTGCGCCCTGCCGCCCGTGGTCCCGCTTCTCGCCGGCTAGCGCCCCAGGTGCATCTCCGCGAAGCGCCTCACCAGCTCGGCGGCCCGAGGCGTGTCCTCCACCTGCTCCGACAGCTCCTCGACCGTCGTTCCGGCCACCTCTTCCACGTACCGAGGGTACGCTGAGAAGCGCGCCAGGAGCCCGGCCGCGTCCAGCTCCGGGTGGAACTGAGTGCAGTACACGGGAGCGTCGTCGAACCGGTAGGCATGGTTCTCCACCTTGGCCGACGAAGCCAGGAGGGTGGCGTTGCGCGGCAGCTCCTCCACCAAGTCCTCGTGACCGATCTGGACCTTGCACGACGGCGCCAAGTAGCCGAAGAGGGGGTCGTCGCGCCCCGCCTTCGTGAGCGTGAGCAGGTGCGTCCCCACCTCGGCCCGGTCCATGTCGTGCACCACCGTGCCGCCCATCGCCGCGGCCATGCCCTGGAACCCCCAGCACGAGGCGAACGCCGGAACGCCCGATGCGTGGACGGTCCGGAGCGACTCCATCGCCGTGTCGAACCACGGCCCGCCGGCTGCCGCCGAGTAGGCGCCGCTTCCTCCCATCAGAACAAAGTCGCAGCGCTCCAGGTCGCGCTCGCGGAGCGGTCCGCCCAAGAGGTCGAAGACGTCGATCCGAGCCGGCAGCGGACGCAGCGCCCGGCGGAAGGAGTCGATCTCGTGGGGCCCCATCGGATCGTCCACGTCCCTCACCTGCAGCAGCAGGAAGCGCAGCTGCGGCGCACGGCCCCCGTCGGACCCGCCCGGGCGACCGCCGAAGGGCCGAGCCCCCTCGGTCGGGCCGGGGTCAGGACGCGGAGCGGAGGAGAGCGACAAGGTTGTAGCGGTCCAGCGCCCGCGCCTTCTCGATGGCCTCTTCGCAGCTTGCCTCGATGATGATGACGGCGGTGCGGGCGGGCTCCACGTCGGCGGGCCTGTCTGCGGGGACGTAGCAGAGCTTGGCCCGGCACGAGTCGGGCGACTCGGCGGCCTCCACGAACTCCAGATAGACGTCCCAGAACCGTCCGTCGTGCGTGAAGGTCGTCAGATGAAGGTTCTCGGCGGCCCGGGCGTCGTCCGGCTCGGCGGAACCGGACGGCCGGCGCAGCTTCCCCGGAGTGGAATCCGATTGCGGCGTCATAGGCTTGGCTTGGAGTGTCCGGGGCGCGTCGGCAACTTGGCGCCCGCCGCCCAAATCATGTCTGATTGCCGGGAACCGTGGCAAGCCTGCCGGCCCAACCACTTTCGTTGACATCCCCCGCGCCGAAGTCTATCTTGCGTCGGCTTGTTCGACGACCAGCCGGCCGTCACGGCGCGACCCGCCTCCTTCCCGCTCCCCCTCGACCGATCCCCCAACGGCTACCTGATGCCTACCGCAAGAACGAACAAGCAGTGGCTGACGGCGGGGACGGGGCTGCTTCTGGCTCTGTGCGTCGCCGTTGCGGCGGGATGGCGCGCCCTGGGTCTCCAGCAGGCTCCCGGAGAGTCCGAAGCCGCCGTCCAGGAAGGCGACGAGGGCCTCTCCCAGCCGATCCAGTTCCCCCACGACACTCACGCCGGCCAGTTCCAGATCGACTGCCAGTACTGCCACTTCTCCGCCGAGCGCTCGGTGGACGCCGGGATCCCACCCGTGGACGCCTGCATGGGCTGCCACCAGGTCGTGCCGGGCAGGACCAACCCGGAAGAGGTGGCCAAGCTTCGGGAATACCACGAATCGGGCACGCCGATCCCGTGGAAGCGCATATACAAGGTCTCGGACCACGTCACCTTCCCCCACTTTCGGCATGTGGCCGCAGGCGTGGAGTGCCAGACCTGCCACGGGCAAGTCCAGGAGATGGGCGTGCTGGAGGCCGTGGCGCCGGAAGCCGGCAACTTGAAGATGGGCTGGTGCGTCTCCTGCCACTTGGAGCGAGGCGCTTCCCGCGACTGCACGGTTTGCCACTACTGAGGGCCTGATGAGCGACGGTTTCGGACGGCGCGACTTCCTCAAGGTCCTGGGCGCCGGGGGCGCGGGCGCGGCGGCGGGCGGCTGCTCCACCGACCAGGTCGAGCGGCTGATCCCCTACGTGACGCCCCCGGAGGAGATCACGCCGGGCGTCGCGACCTGGTACGCCACCACGTGCGGGGAGTGCTCCGGCGGCTGCGGCGTTCGCGTCCGCACCCGAGAGGGCCGCGCGGTGATGATCGAGGGGAACCCCGACCATCCGATCTCCAAGGGAGGGCTCTGTTCCCGGGGAGTGTCGGCTCTTCAGGGCCTCTACGACCCGGACCGGATCGCCGCCCCGATGCGCGCCGCGAACGGGAGCTTCGAGCCGATCTCCTGGGACGAGGCGCTGGAGCTTCTGGCGGATCGGCTGGGAACCGGCGGCCGCTCGCTCTTCCTGACCGGCCCCAAGGGACCCACCGAGGGCGGTTTCCTGAACCGCTTCGCCGATGCGCTGGGCGGACGGCGGGTCGTCTACGATCCCCTGGACGACTCGGCGCTCCGGGAGGCCGCGAGGATCGCCTTCGGCGTCGACGCGGCGCCGAGGTACGAGATCGGCAACGCCGACTTCCTCGTCTCCTTCGGGGCCGACTTCCTGGAGACTTGGCTCTCGCCCGTCCGATTCTCCGCCGACTTCGCCTCCATGCACGGGACGGCCGACGGGCGCAAGGGCCGCTTCGTCTTCGTCGGCTCCCGTCTGTCCCTGACGGGCCAGAACGCCGACGAGTGGATCCCCGCCCGTCCGGGCTCCGAAGCCCAGGTCGCCCTGGCCGTCGCCGGCGAGCTGGCCCGCCGGGGCGCCGACGCGGGACCGTACGCGGCGCTGGTCTCCAACACCGACCTGACGAGCGCGGCGGCGGCCGCAGGCGTGGACGCCGACGCCCTCGTCGAGCTGGCCGACGGCTTCGCCGAAGGAAGGGGCTTGGCCCTCGGACCGGGGCTGGCCGGCCACCACGCCGGAGCGACCGCCGCCAACTTGGCGACGCTGGTCCTGAACGCGGTGGCGGGGGCGGTCGGACGCACCATGCACGTCGACGCCGTCGCCGACGGAGAGGCGTCGTCCCACGGGGAGCTGGCCCAGGCACTGGCGGAGATGGACGCGGGAGCCTACGGCGTGGCGGTCGTCTCGGGGGCCAACCCGGCGTACTCGCTCTCCCCCGCCAGCGGCTTCGTCGAAGCCTTCGGCAACGTCCCCTTCAAGGTGGCCTTCGCCACCGCGCCGGACGAGACCACGGCGCTGGCCGACTTGGTGCTTCCCGACGCCCACCCCATGGAGTCGTGGGGCGACGCCATGCCGGCGCCGGGCACGTACTCGGTGCGGCAGCCGGTCATGCGTCCGATCTCCCTCTTCGACTCCCGCCCCATGAGCGACGTCCTCCTGGAGACGGGAAGGCGGATCGGTCACGACTTCGGCGCGGCCACGTTCCGCGAGTACCTCCGGGCGGCCAACCGGAGCTGGCTGGCGGCGAACGGCGAAGACGCGGGCCTGGTGGGCGACCCGGATGCTCTTTGGCGCGAGCTGCTGCGCGCCGGCTCGGTCTCCTACGCCGACACGTCGGCCAAGGTGGAGGCGCTCCAGCCGCCCGAGACCGCCGTCGCCTTCGACTCGCCCAGCTTCGAGGGCGAGGGCGAGTTGATCCTGCTCGTCTACCCCTCGCCGCGCTTCGGGGCGGGCGAACACGCCAACCGGCCCTGGCTCCAGGAACTCCCGGACCCGGTCTCCAAGATCATGTGGCACTCCTGGGCCGAGCTGAACCCCGCCACCGCCGCGCGCCTGGGCGTGAGGTCCGGGGACGTGGTGCGGGTCGCGTCTCCCGAAGGCGAAGTGGAGCTTCCCGCATGGGTCTACCCAGGCGTGCGGGAGGACGTGGTGGCCGTCGCCATGGGGGGAGGCCACACCGTGTACGGCGAGCTGGCCCGCCGGTTCGCCCACGGTCCCGGCGTCAACCCCATGACCCTTCTGCCCGCCGTGGCCGACGCCGAGTCGGGCGCTCTGGCGCTGGTGGCGACCCGGGTGTCGGTGACGCCGACCGGCGAGTGGCGGCGCTTGGCCTCCACCGAGGGCTCCCACGACCAGGACGACCGGAACGTGGCGCCCGCGGTCGCGCTGTCGGCCCTGGGCCACGGCGACGAAGGCGCTGGCGCGGACGACCACTCCGCCCAGGAGGACCACCACGGCCAGCTGCGGGAGCTGCAGGAAGGCGGCGGCTTCGTCCCGGTCCCCACCGAGGGCCGGGCCGAGGACTTCCCCCTCCCAGGCTCCGACTTCGGCGAGTACGGCGACGACCACCCCCGCTGGGCGATGGCCGTCGACCTGGACAAGTGCACCGGCTGCGGCGCCTGCGTGACCGCCTGCCAAGCCGAGAACAACGTCCCCTGGGTCGGCGAGACCGAGGTCCTCAACGGACGAGAGATGCACTGGCTGCGCTTGGAGCGCTACTACGAGACGGTGGACGCGTCCCATGCGGGGCCGGTGGACGTCCGGTTCCTGCCGATGCTCTGCCAGCACTGCAACAACGCGCCGTGCGAACCCGTGTGCCCCGTCTTCGCCGCCTACCACACGCCGGACGGGCTCAACGCCCAGGCGTACAACCGGTGCGTGGGCACCCGCTACTGCGCCAACAACTGTCCCTACAAGGTCCGGGTCTTCAACTGGTACCGCTACACGGAGAAGATCCCCGAGCCGATGAACTGGCAGTTCAACCCCGACGTGACCGTCCGGGACAACGGCGTCATGGAGAAGTGCACCTTCTGCGTGCAGCGGATCAGGGACGCCGGGGGCCGGGCGGCGGTGGAGGGACGCGACATTCGCGACGGCGAGGTCTACACCGCCTGCCAGAGCGTGTGCGGGGCGGACGCCATCGTCTTCGGCAACGTCCGGGACGCCGATTCGCGCGTGGCCTCGGCGGTCCGGGACGAGAGGACCTACCGGGTGCTGGACGAGCTGATCAACACTCAGCCGGCGGTCCACTACCTGAAGAAGGTCGTCTTCCACGACGTGGACGAGGGCGGGCACTAGCGAGATGGCGACCGCAGAGCTGGTGCGTGAAGCGCCGACCGTCGCGGAGCGCAGGGAACGAGGCGCTCTCCCGAACCCGGACGTCCGGTCCTACGGCGAAGTCAACCGGGACGTCCTCAAGGTCCTCTCCCGTCCCGGCAAGGGGTGGTGGGTCCTCTTCTCCTTGGCGGCGGCGGGGGTGGGGCTCTTCTTCACCTCCTGGTTCTGGCAGATATACAAGGGAATCGGCGTCTCGGGCCTGAACGCGCCGGTCGGCTGGGGCGTCTACATCACGACCTTCGTCTTCTGGGTCGGCATCGCCCACTCGGGCACCCTCATCTCGGCGATCCTCTTCCTCTTCCGCGCGCCGTGGCGGCAGTCGATCTACCGCGCCGCCGAGGCGATGACCGTCTTCGCCGTCATGACCGCGGGGCTCTTCCCCCTGATCCACGTGGGCCGCGTCTGGCACGCCTACTGGCTGATCCCCTACCCCAACTCCCGCTTCCTCTGGCCCAACTTCCGATCGCCCCTGGTGTGGGACGTCTTCGCGGTCACGACGTACTTCACCGTCTCGGCGGTCTTCTTCTACTTGGGGACGATCCCCGACCTGGCGGCGGCCCGGGACCAAGCCAGGGGCCTGCGGAAGAAGTTCTACCACTTGATCTCGCTGGGTTGGCGAGGGACCGACCGGGAGTGGCACCACTTCTCGAAGGCGTACATCTACCTGGCGGCGCTGGCCACGCCGCTGGTGCTCTCGGTGCACTCGGTGGTGTCGTGGGACTTCGCGATGGCGATCGTGCCCGGGTGGCACACCACGATCTTCGCGCCCTACTTCGTGGCCGGCGCCATCTTCTCCGGCGTGGCCATGGTGATCACCCTTGCCGTGCCCATGCGCAAGTTCTTCGGCCTCGAGAACTACCTGACGGTCAAGCACTTCGAGGCCATGGCCAAGCTGTGCCTGGTGACGGGAACGATCGTCCTGTACGCCTACCTGACGGAGTACTTCCTGGCGTGGTACTCGGGCGAGCCGCCGGAGCGGGGCTCGTTCTGGAACCGAGCGTTCGGCCACTACTGGTGGGCCAACTGGACGATGCTCACCTGCAACGGGCTGGTGCCCCTCATGCTCTGGTTCAAGCGGGTGCGACGGTCGATCTCGGCCCTCTTCGTGATCTCGATCTTCGTGAACATCGGAATGTGGTTCGAGCGCTACGTGATCATCGTGACCTCCCTCTCCCACGAGTACGAGCCTTGGGCATGGGGTCTCTACCGTCCATCCGTGGTGGAGATGGGAATTCTCATCGGCAGCTTCGCGTGGTTCGGCTTCTGGTTCCTTCTCTTCACTCGCTTGCTGCCGCCCGTGGCGATTGCGGAGATGAAGGAAGTGATACCGCCGCCGCTTCGGACGGCACGGAGGACGTCGTAAATGGCCAGACGTTCGGGCAACGCCCAGGGGTTCTTCGCCGTCTTCGAGCACTTGGACGCGACGGTGGAGGCATGCCGGGCCTTGCGGGCTGCGGGCTACAAGAAGTTCCAGGCCTTTGCGCCCCTGCCGGAGCATCACTTGCTGGAAGAAGGGTTGGCGCTGAAGCACAGTCCGGTCCGGGTGTTCACCCTGGCGGGAGCCCTGACCGGCGCGGCAACGGGCTTCGGCTTCACCTCGTGGACGTCGCTGGACTGGCCGCTGGTCACCGGCGGCAAGCCTCTCCTCTCGATTCCGGCCTACGTGGTGATCGCCTTCGAGTGCGCCATCCTCTTCGGCGCCCTTTCCACCGTGATCGGCCTCTTCATCAACGCGGGCTTGCCCAACTTCCGCTCGAAGGTGGCGTACCACCCGGCGTGCTCCGACGGCGCTTTCGGCATCTACGTGGCCGTGCCCGCCACGAGGGCCCCGGAGGTGCGGGAGATCCTCGCCCGCCACGAGCCCGACGAACTTCGCGAGGACTCGGAGGGCTTCGATGCGTAGACGATTCGCGGCGCTCCTGCTCGTCCTCGGCCTCGGTTCGGCGGGCGCGTGCGTCCCCTTGGACGACTTCATGGTGTTCGTGTTCGGGAGGAGCATGAGGGACCAGCCGTCCTTCGACCCCTACGAGCACACCCTCCTGCCCCCCGAGGGCACGGTGCCGATCTCGGCAGGCAACTACCCTGCCGGCCCCTTCGAGCTGAACACCGGACAGCCCGAGGGCAGCCCCGACGTGCCGCCTCCCTTCACCCAGCTGGAGATGACCAACCGGCCCGAGGTCGTGGACAGCCTCGTCAACCCGGTGCCGGCGTCGCCCGAGTCCCTGGCCCGGGGCGAAGAGCTGTACGAGCGGGTGTGCATCGTCTGCCACGGTCCCGACGGCTCGGGAACCACCGCCTACATCTTCGAGGTCCATCCCGCCCTGGCCGCCTACCCCCTTCGCGGCGAGGCCGCCGTGGCCCGGAGCGACGGCTACCTCTACGGGATGATCCGGGTCGGTCGGGGCCTCATGCCGGCCTACGGTCACCAGATCGGCCACTACGACCGGTGGCACGTCGTCAACTACCTGCGCCGGCTGCAAGGCGCCGCCGCCGAGACCAACTGACATGAGCAGCGGCCACGCCCCTCCCGCCTTTCCCGTCCGGCGCCTGGAGCGCTCGGCGACGACCAGGACGGCACTCGTGGCGATGGTCCTCGCAGGCGTCGCTTCGTTCTTCGTGGCCCTCGCCACGGACCCCGCACTGGCGTGGAAGTCCTACGTGGTGAACTGGAACTACTTCACCTCGCTCTCGGTGGGCGGCGCGGCGGTGGCGGCGGTGACGTGGATCGTGAAGGCCAAGTGGAACCGGCCCGTCCGGCGGCTCCACCACGCCCTGGTCGCGTTCCTGCCGATCTCGTTCGCGCTCTTCGTCCCCATGCTGGTGGTGCTGCGGGAGGACTACTTCCCGTGGATCGCGCTGATGGAGCACGACCCCATCGTCCAGAAGAAGGCGGCCTACCTGAACATCCCGTTCCTGGTGAGCCGCAACGCGGTGGGCGTGCTGGCGCTCTTCGGCTTGGCTCTCGGCTTCGTCTACTTGGCGCTGCGACCGGACATGGGGGCGCTGGGGCGCGCCGGTTCGGCGGGGGACGGCGCAGGCGGCCCGGCCGGCGGTGGGCGGTCGGCGGAGGACCAGCGGCCGGATGCGGCACGTGTGGCGTGGGCGCAGCGCCTGACCGTGGGATGGGCGGGCCAGGAGGTGGAGGAGGAGCGGAGCTACCAGCGAATGACCCGCTTGGCCCCGGCGCTGGTCCTGACCTGGGTGGTCGTGATGACGGTTCTCTCCTTCGACTGGGCGATGTCGCTCGAGCCTCACTGGTTCTCGACCCTCTTCGGCGGCTGGTTCTTCATGGCCGCCTTCTGGGGTGGACTGGCGGCGACCGCCGTGCTGGCGGTGTGGCTGAAGAGAAAGGACCCCTCGTTCGACGAGCACGCGGGAACGCCCGTCCTGTGGGACCTGGGCAAGCTGGTGTTCGCCTTCACCGTCTTCTGGACCTACCTCTTCTGGTCCCAGTACCTGCCGATCTGGTACGGGAAGCTCGAGTGGGAGCAGGCGTGGCTGGCAACCCGGCTGGGCGAGCCCTGGGGCGGCCTCTCGGCGGCCGTGATCGTCCTTTGCTTCGTGGTCCCCTTCGCCGGACTGCTGGGCGTGCGCCCCAAGCAGACCCCCCGCGTCCTGCAGGCCTTCGCGACCGTCGTGCTGGCCGGCCTCTGGCTCTGGCAGTACATGCTGATCTTCCCCTCGCTGCACCACGAGGGCGACGCCGTGTTCTCCGTGCTGACGCCGCTGATCAGCCTCGGCTTCCTGGGCCTCTTCCTGGCCTCGGTGCGCTGGTTCCTGGCCACCTTCCCGATGATCCAGCTGTGGCAGCCCCCGGTCGACCCGGAACCGCTGGAGGCGGAGGGGCGCTAGGGGGAACCGGCCAGCGACTCCCCGTCGGCTCCCCGACCCTCGGAGGAGGAGTCCATGACTGACGACCGCATCGAAGGGCGTCGCAGGAGGATCGCGCTTCAGCACCTCTTTCTGGATCCGAACAACTTCCGAATCGTCGACCATCCCGAGTACAAGCGCATTCCGCCGGGAGAAGAGTTCAAGGCGGACGTGCAGCGTCGCACTACGGCATTCGTCTTGGGCCGCAACGGCGAATTCGTTCGAGACCTGATCGCAAGCATCAAGGAAAACGGATGGCTCGACATCGATCCCATCTTGGTGCAGCAGGGGCAGCCCCGTCGATATCTCGTCGTGGAAGGCAATCGCCGAGTCGCTACGCTCAAGCACTTGCAACGCCAACACGAGGAACGGGCCGTCGACCTGGGGAGCTTGGATCCTGCCTTGTTCTCGGCGGTGCCCGTAGTCCTCTACAAGGCCGCGGAGGAACGTCACCGCATGGTCATGATGGGCCTTCACCACATCACCGGCAAGCGACGATGGCCCGCCGTCAACCGAGCACGCGCAATGAAGAGTCTGCTCGGTCTCTTCGACAACGACGCCGACGCGGTTTGCCGGGCACTGGGCGTAAGCAAGCTAGAGTTCAACCTGTCGATCAGGACTCTGTCGTTGGTTGACGTCTACAGGACCAGCGACTACGGCGACGGCTTCAGATCGGATCAATACAACCTCTTCCGCGAAGTGCTGCGGAGCCCTGCCATGCGCACTTGGCTCGATTGGGACGACGAAGAACGCGTTCCTCGGAACCAACCCAACAGGGACCGCCTCTTCTCCTGGATGTCCCGAGAGGTTGATTCCGTGGCAGACGACGACGCTTCGTCGGTGGAGACGCAACCGGGCAGCGCTCCCGTAGTTACGACCGTGGCGCAGGTTCGAGAGCTGGCGAAGGTCATCGACGACCCTTTGGCGGTGAAGAGACTGGAGGAGACCCGCAGCCTTCAAGAGGCTACGCTGTCGAGCAAGTTGTTGGTGAAGAGTGAAATCGAGCGCGCATTCGGCTCGTGCGATGCCGGCGTCAACGGCCTGACTACGAGGCTCGGCGAACTCGGGCCGGACGAGTTGGACCGCGTGGATCAGATTATCGGCCGACTCCAGGGGCTCGCGCTCGCCCACAAGCGACGTCCCCCCGTCGCGGGAGGCCGTTTGCCGTGGCAGCCCTTCAACGAGATTACGGCTTCGCAGTTCAGCTCGCTGAACGTCGCCAAGTATCGAGGCATCGACGGCTTGGTTCTCGAGGATCCTGGGCGCGTGAATCTGATCGTAGGCGTCAACAACGTCGGCAAGACGTCCGTGCTCGAGGCACTTTACTTGCTTGCACACCAGAACGACGAGCGAGCCCTGTTGGACGTGATCCGATTGCGGGGCCGCATCGAGGGGGAACCGGATCCGTTGTGGCTTGTCGAGCAGGTGCCAGACGATATCGACATTGGAGGAGCTTTCGACCAAGTCGATTCGAACGCTGTTCGTTTTGCATCTCACCGTTTCGACCCTGACGCCGAGGAGAGCGGAGACCATGCATCCGGGGATCAGACCTCGAAGCTGTTCACATTGGCCATCGGCGCTACATACGGCGAAAGAACACAAGTGGGGATGGCCACGTTCTTCAGCGACCGGCCTCGCAGAACCACCTTTGACGGTCAGAACTGGTTGTGTCGATCGGCGTTCACGAGTCCGTTCTCAGCGAACCGTCCAAGTGTCCTGGCTCGGTGCAACAAGGAGAGCCTGAGATCAGGAACGAAGGCCAAGATCATCGAGTTCATTCGGGCGCACGTCGACCCAGGTCTGGAAAACATTGAACTCGCGGACAAGTTCGACCGCTTCCTGGTGACCCACAGGGACTTCGAGAGGGCACCGGACTTGTCTTCGTTCGGCGAGGGCGTTCGACGTGTGTTCGAGATCGGCCTGCTGTTCGCTGGCGTGCAAGGAGGCGTGCTGCTGATCGACGAATTCGAGAACGCGATACACACTAGGCTCTTGACCGACTTCACGCGCCTGATTCAGATGCTTGCCGAAGAACTGAACGTGCAGGTATTCCTGACTACCCACAGCAAAGAGGCGATCGACGCTTTGGTCGGCAACGGATATCGGACCGGCGACATTGTTGGCTACGCGCTTCGGCGCACAGAGGCCGGCGCAGAGGCTCGGCGGTACGACGGAGAGAGATTGCTTCGCCTGCACCGGGCGGTGGACTTCGACCTTCGCGGAATTCAATGATGAAGGCGGTCTTGGTCTTCTGCGAAGGTCGCCATGACATAGTGTTTGCGCAACGAAGCTTGGGAGCCCTTGGAGGTTGCAAGTGGGTCGGCAGGCCGATTGCAAAACTGCCATCCCCGTTCGGCCCCAGCTCGGCGGCCCGCAGGGGGCTGGTCGCTCGACGCCTTGAACGTCACGACATCGGCGACCTGCAGCTTCGGCCGGCCGCACACCCGCAAGTGCCTGCCTTCGAGTCGATGATCGAAGACGCCAGACGTCGTGTGCTCTTTGTCATGCTTCGCGTTGGCAGCAAGTACAATAGGGCGGTGATGGAGCTGCTCGCGGAGCTGGACTCCGTGGTGGCTGAGGAAGTTGGTACGTGGGACGTGTCCAGATACGCGGCGGCGTTCCTGTTCGACGCCAACGGCGACGGCGTGGAGGCTACCTTGGACGGTTTTCGGAAGTCGTATGGGCCGCACTTTGGGGACCTCTCCGGAGCCGGGCACGGCAGCTGGACGAACACCGACACCGTGCCCGTCGGCTGTTTCGTGTTCCACAGGAGTGACGACGATCAGACAGGAACTCTCGAGGATCATTTGGCGCCGATGGCGGAGGCAGCTTGGCCAGTGCGCTATGCCAGCGCAACAGAGTTTGTGGACGAGAACCGGAAGCCTGGGCGTGCAGTGTCCGGCAGCCGGGCGGAACGCCTGAAGGCGATCATCACAACGGCCGGACAGTTGGACCATCCTGGTGATCCGCTGTCCCAAGTCATCGGTTGGAAGGGACTGCCCCGGGCTCAGTACGAGCACTCGCGGACGAGCCGATCGTTGGTCAATTTCCTTATGAGCGTACCCTGGGCAAGCGAAGGAGATCCGGTCGCAGAGAACGTCGTTTGACTGGCCTGCGCCGGAACGGTATCGTGGTATCATCATGTCCTCCAAGCCGGCATCCGGTCGCTTCCTGCTGCGGATTCCCCCTGCGTTGCATCGTGCCCTGCGACGCCGGGCCAAGGACGCGGGCAAGTCCCTCAACAGGTACTGCTCCGAAGCCTTGCGGGCCGTGGTGGAGGATGCGGCGCCCGGCCGGTCGCGAGCTTGGCAGGCCGCGGCCGCGGCCGTCGTGGAGAACGTGGGCGAGGAACTGGAGGGCGTGGTGCTGTTCGGCTCTCGGGCGCACGGCTGGGACGGCCCGGGCTCGGACGTCGACGTGCTCCTGGTCCTCCGGGACGGTGCGGCGCTGGACCGGGAGCGCTACGCGGCGTGGGACCGCACGCTAGCCCGCGCTCCCGAGGTCAGGGCACTGGGCACCCGTGTGAGCCCGCACTTTGCCCGACTTCCCACCGGGCGGCCCGGCGCCGCGGACGGCGGAGGCGGGCTCTGGTTGGAAGCTGCGCTGCACGGCGTGGTGCTTTGGCAGCGGAGTCCCGCGGTTTCGCGCTGGATGGCCGAAGCTCGCGAGCTGATGGCGGCGGGCATCCTCCGGCGGCGACAGGCGCATGGACAGCCGTACTGGCATCAAGAGGCGAACGAGGCCAGTGAGAAACCCTGACTTGGCAGCCGACTACCTGCGCCGCGCGCGAAGTCGGCTCAAGGCCCTCGGTGTTCTCATGGACGAGGAGAGCTGGCCCGATGTGGTCCGGGAGTCGCAGGAAGTCGTGGAGATCTGCCTCAAGGCGTTGCTGCGGCAGGCAGGCATCGCTCCGCCCCGCGTCCACGACGTGAGCGGCGTCCTGCTCGAGAACGAATCCCGACTGCCCGACGGCGTCCGGCGTCGCCTCGACGACCTGGTGCGCATCTCTCGCGTCCTGCGCCGCGACCGGGAACTCGCGTTCTACGGGAGCGAGGACCTCACGCCCAGCCAGTTCTACGGTCCAACCGACGCGCAGGAAGCCTTCGACGGCGCTCGCTTGGTCTACGAAGTCGTCAGCGCCAGCGGCGAACCGATCTGATCCCTACCCCACCGGCCTTCCGGGCGTCCACGGGACTCCGGCCTCGTCCAGGGCACGGCGAAAGCGCGCCATCCGGGCGAAGAGGGCGCCGAGCGCCGCCACTTGCTCTTCCAGGGCCGGGGCAACACGCTCGAGCGCGGCCCGTTCCTGCTCGGTGGCGGGCGCGTAGGCTTGGTGGAGGCCGTTGGCGTCGCCGAGCTGACGCAATAGCGGAACGGGCGCGTCGTCGTCGCGGGCTGCTCCGCCGCCGGGGGCGCCGCCGCTTCCGCGAAGGGCGTCCAGCACGCTGTCCACGGCTTCGCCCAACAACTCGGCCACGGCTCGGAGGTCCGGCGTCGCTCCGTCTTCGCCAGCCTCGGCGGCAGTCGGGTCGCCGGCGTCGCTGCCAAGGCCGCCGGCGTCAGCCTCCGCCCGGTCCAAGGCGAGCGCTATTCCGTCCAGCTCGGTCTCCATCGCTTCGCCCTGCCGTACCGCCATCCGCAACGTCGCCGAGAGCGCGCGGTGGCGCTTGCGCAGCTCCTGCAGCTCCGCCAGCTGGCGGTCGCTCATCCCGATCAGCTCGTCCAGCACGACACGGAAGGAGCGTTCCAGCACCGTCGGCGGCCCCTCCTCCGGCGCCACCGTCAAGCGAGCCACGTACTCGCCCGGCAGCGCCGGCGGCCCGACAGCCCCGCCTCCGAATCCCCCAAACCCCCCGAACCCCCCGCCCTGGCCGGCTCCGCCGCTGCGAGGCTCCGGCGGGCCGGACCATGGCGCATCGAGCCGCAAGTCCCACTGCACCTGCTTCAGCCCGGCGCCTCCCGGCGCGTCCAGCGTCCGCGCGACCCGACCGTCGGCGTCGAGCACCTGCAGGGTCGACTCCCCCGTTGCGCCCTCGGGGAGCACGTAGGACACGGTGACGCCGTAGGGAGGGTTTTCCGCGGCGTAGTTCCTGTCCGCGTGGGTGCCGGTGGTGGGCGCGGTGTTCACGACGTGGGCCAGCGCGTCCCGCGTCGAGTACAGGTACGGGCGGTCGGCCGCCGCTGCCGCCCTTGCTGCCGCCACCTCCTGCAGGGGCGTCAGGTCGTCCACCACGAAGAAGCCGCGGCCGTGGGTCGCCACCACCAGCGCGTTGTCCCGAGGGTGCACCTTGAGGTCGTGCACCGGCGACGGCGGAATCCCATTCTCCAGCGGAATCCACGACCCGCCTCCGTCCAGCGACGCGAACGGGCGGATTTCGGTGCCCACGAAGAGAAGGTTCGGGTCGTCGGGGTGCTCGGCGAAGGCCCGCACGTTGCCGAACTCGGGCAGGTCGCCGGCGATCGAGACCCAGCTGGCGCCCCGGTCCTCGCTCTTCAGCACGTAAGGTCGAAAGTCGTTGCTCCGGTGGCCGTCGAACGTCGCGTACAACGTGGATTCGTCGTGGGCGGACCAGCGAACCTTGCTCACGTAGGTCGTGTCGGGAACCCCCGGGAAGCCCGTCCACTTGGTCCACGTCTCGCCGTCGTCGTCGGTGACCGCGACGGCGCCGTCGTCGGTGCCGGTTGCGATCAGGCCCGGACGCAGCGACGACACGTGCATCGTGGAGATGTTGGAAAACACCGCCGTCCCCTGGTGACGAGAGACGGCGTCGTCGCTGGGGATCGACCCCATCATCGGCAGGCTGTCCCGGTCGATTTCGCGGGTCAGGTCTTCGCCCAGCACTTCCCATGAAGAGCCCTGGTCCGTGCTCTTGAAGACGTGGTTGCCCGCGAAGTAGATCGTGGACGGGTCGTGGGGCGAAATCTGGATCGGCGCGCTCCAGTTGAAGCGGTAGTCGTCCTCGCCGGGGACCGGCCTGGGTCGGATCGACTTGCGCTCGCCGGTGCGGCCGTTGAAGCGCACCAGGTTGCCGTTCTGCGACTCGACGTACGCAACGTTGTGGTCCCTGGGGTCGATCGCGGCGAAGAAGCCGTCGCCGCCCGCCATCCGGTACCAGTCCGCGTTGCCGATTCCCATCGCGTTGCGGGTCCGGCTGGGTCCGCCCCACGTCGAGTTGTCCTGCAGGCCGCCGTAGATGCCGAAGAAGGGCTCCTGCATGTCCACGCCGACCGCATAGAACTGGCTGATAGGCAGGTTGGGCGAGAAGTCCCACGTCTCGCCCCGGTCGTGGGAGATGTAGAAGCCGCCGTCGTTGCCCAGCATGATGTGATGCGGGTTCTCCGGGTTGATCCACATGGCGTGATGATCGACGTGCACCGCGTCGGCGATCCGCTCCCACGTCTCCCCTCCGTCGCTGGACCGATGGAGGCGCACGCCCAGGTGGTATACGACCTCCGGATCGGTGGGATCGACCCGGATCTGGCCGAAGTACCACGGTATCGACGCGATGTCGCTGGTCTTGCGCCATGTTGCGCCGTCGTTGTCCGTGCGGTAGACGCCCTCTTCCGAGCCCTCTATGACCGCGTACACGGTGCTCGGCCGGGAGCGGCTGATGTCCAAGCCGATCCTGCCCATGTCGGAGCTGGGGAGCCCCCCTTCGAGCCGCTTCCAAGTGTCGCCGCCGTCGCTCGTCTTGTATATCCCGCTGCCGGGTCCGCCTCCGACGTAGCTGTACGCCCGCCGTTCACGTTGGAGCGCCGAGGCGTAAAGGACGTTCGGCTCGTGGGGGTGCATGACCAGATCGGCAACGCCCGTGTGCTGGTCGATCGTCAGAACGGCCTCCCACGTCTCGCCGCCGTCGGTGGTCTTGTAGACGCCCCGCTGGCCTCCAGCCGCCCAAAGGGGACCGACGGCCGCCACGTACACGGTCTGCTCGTTGTAGGGAAGCACCACGATCCGCCCGACGTGCTGACTTTCGCGGAGGCCCATGTGGCGGAAGGAGGCGCCGCCGTCTTCGGACTTGTACACGCCGTCGCCGTAGGACGAGCTGCGCATGTTGTTCGGCTCTCCCGATCCCGCCCACACCACGTTCGGATTGGACGGAGCGACGGTCACGTCCCCCATGGACCCGACCCCGGCGTCGTCCAGCACGGGCTCCCAAGTCACTCCGCCGCTGGTGGACTTCCAGATGCCCCCGGTGGCGGCCGCGATGTACACGACCGTGCCGGCCCTCGGCTGGGAGCCCAGCTGGAACTCCCGAGGCCAGCGCCGATCGTCGTAGGCCACCGCGATGTCCACGACCCGTCCGCTCATGACGGCCGGCCCGATCGACCTGGCCGCGATGCTGCTCAGGAGCGCTTGGTCGGTCAAGCCGCCGCCGTCGCCTTCGCCGCCAGCTTCGGCGCTCCTGCTGCCGCGCTGCTGGGCGTCAAGGGCGGCGGCGGTCGACAAGAAGAAGGCGACGACTGCTGCGGCGACGCGGGACGACGGAATGGAGAACGAAGGGACACCAGGCATGGGACGACTCCTGTGGCTTGCTTGCAACCGGCCCGGCCTGCCTTCGGGCGGCCCCGACCGGGCGATCTGGTCCTTGCCCAAGGACCGGGCGATCTAGTCCTGTCAAGCTAGCTCCCGGCGGCGGCTCCCGCACCGGTCGCGCTCGACCTCGGCAGTTGCGGCCGCTCCGCCCACGACAGCTCCCGGCGGCGGCTCCCGCACAGGGTCGCGCCCGACCTACGCTTCGACGATCTCGGCAGACCAGCCGATCTCGACCGCGCCGTCGAGGCTGCGCGCCGTCGGACACTTGGCGACGTGGCTCGCCAGCGCCCGGTCGATCTTCTCCCGAGGGGCGCCGGCTGGGACGCGGATCTTGTAGCGGACCTTGATCCTGGTCAGCACGACGACCCGATCCACGACTTCGTTCACGCCTTCGGCCTCCGCGCTGATCGCGTCGTCGGCCATGGGGATCCCGCGCACCTCCAGTGCGCCGTTGAGGGTCCCGAGGAGTCAGCCGGCAGCCGCCGCGACCACATAATCCACCGGCAACGGCAGGTCGGGTTCCGCGTCCAGCCGGTAGTGGGCCTTGACGGGGCCGTGGACACCGAAGTCCACCTGCGTCCCGTCGGCCAGGGTGGCCCGCCGGTGGACGCCTGCGACCTTGACTACGCTGGCGCGGGCCGTGTAGGCGCTCTTGCTCATGGATTCCCTCCTGGTCGTGAAACTGTTTCCGGTCTTTCGCCGAAAGGCAAGCGAGCCGCCGATGAAAGTAGGTAATGCGAGGGTTTCATGTTACACTTCGGCGTCGGATCGAAGGGAGATGGTCCGTTGCACACCGATCGCGACACACTGCGAATGCCGGGCCCCGGCGACGCGTTGCCGGGCCGGGCCGAGCCACTGAGGGTTCCGACCATTCACCACGTCAGCGGAAACCGCATCAAGCCCCCCTTCCCCAATGGCTTTGGGCGCGCCTACTTCGGCATGGGGTGCTTCTGGGGCGCCGAACGCCAGTTCTGGGAAGTGCCGGGCGTCTACTCGACGGCGGTGGGCTACCAGGGCGGGCTGACGCCCAACCCCACCTACCCGGAAGTCTGCTCGGGATCGACCGGACATGCGGAAGTGGTGATGATCGTCTTCGACCCCGACGTCGTGGACTACGCGTCGCTCCTGACCGCCTTCTGGGAGGGCCACGACCCGACGCAGGGGATGAGGCAGGGCGCGGACGTGGGAACCCAGTACCGTTCCGCCGTGTTCGCTGCCGACGACCGGCAGCGGCACCTTGCCGAGGCGTCCCGCGACCGGTACCAGAGGGCTCTGACAGGCGCCGGCTTCGGCTCCGTCACCACCGAGATCACCGGTGCCCCCGAGTTCTACTACGCCGAGGCGTATCATCAGCAGTACTTGGCCAAGAACCCGGGCGGGTACTGCGGCCTCGGCGGAACCGGCGTAGTCTGCCCCAGCGGAGCCCGCGAGAGCCCGGAAGGCGAGAGTCCCGAATAGGCCGGGATGTTCACCAGCAACCGCCCGCTCAACGGCCCCCGCTGGAGGGGGCGGCTCTACGAGATCTTCTTTGCGCTCTACACGGAGCGTCCCGGCCCGGAAGGGGCCGACCGCGCTGCGAGGGCGTTCGACATCGTTCTCATCACCGCGATCCTGGCCAGCGTCGCCGTCGTCATGCTGGACTCCGTCGAGTCGTTGGCGGAGCGCTACGGGCACCTGCTCCACGGACTGGAATGGTTCTTCACGATCGGCTTCACCCTCGAGTACGTGGCCCGGCTGGCGGCGGTGCAGTCCAAGCGTCGCTACGCCTTCAGCTTCTTCGGGATCGTCGATCTCCTCTCGATCGTCCCCACGTACTTGAGCGTCCTGCTGCCCGGCACCCGGTTCCTGGCCATCGTCCGGATCGTGCGCGTGCTCCGCGTCTTCCGGGTCCTGAAGATGGTCTCCTACGTGGGGGCGTTCCGAACGCTGGGCTGGGCCCTGTCGGTGAGCCGCCACTACATCGCGGTCTTCTTGATGACCGTGCTCACGCTGGTCGTGATCCTGGGCTCCCTCATCTACCTGATCGAAGGACCGGACTCGGGCTTCACCTCGATCCCCGTGTCGGTGTACTGGGCCGTGGTCACCCTGACGACCGTGGGCTACGGCGACATCTCGCCCCAGACGGCGCCGGGCCAGCTGCTGGCAGCCGGGGTGATGCTGCTCGGATACAGCCTGATCGCCATGTCGATCGGCATCGCGGTGCTGAGCCTGGTCGCCCAGCGCGAGCCCAAGCACAGCCGGGGCCAACCCGAGATCTGGGCCCGGGTCTGCTCGAGCTGCGAGAGCGAGGGCCACGACCCCGACGCCCACTTCTGCAAGCGCTGCGGGGGAATGGTGGTGGACATCGGACATGAGTAAGCCGGTCCGAGGCCTGGAAGCGGCCAAGAGCCGAGCGGTGGACCTCCTCGCCGAGAGCTTCGCCCAGGACCAGCTGACGATGGAGGACTTCGAGCGCCGGGTCGCTTTGGTGCACCGGGCCGTCTCGATGGGCGAGCTGGAGAGGGCGGTCGCCGATCTTCCCGTCGCCGGCGGTTCGGACGCCGCGCCGGCGCCTTCGGCTCACGGACCGCCCAAGCGCCTGCCGCCCGCCCGCGTTCGGGAATCGGACCGGGCGGTCGCCGTCTTCGGCGAGACCAAGCGGACGGGACGGTGGATGCCCGCTCGGCGCACCCAGGTCGTCTCGGTCTTCGCCTCGGCCTTGATCGACCTGCGCGAGGCCACCCTCGCGCCCGGCGAGTACACGCTGACGGCGTGGTCGGTCCTGGGCTCCGTGGAAGTGATCGTGCCGCCGGGCGTCGCGGTGGAGTGCGCGGGCTCTGCGGTCTTGGGCAGCTTCGAGCAGATCGACCCGGGGCTGCCGGAAGTCCCGCACGGCGCCAGAGGCGCGACGACGATCCGGATGGAGGGGATGGCGGTGCTGGGCAGCGTCGAAGTCGTGGTTCGCTACCCCGGCGAGACCAAGCGGGAAGCTCGTCGCAGAAGGCGCGTCGAGAAGAAGGCCCGGCGGAAGCTGGCTGCTCCCCGCCGCTAGCCCCCGAGCCGGTCGCGGCGTACTCTGGACTCCGCGGGACCAGGCGGCTGCGGCTCGAATGCCGTGGCCGAGGGACCCGCATCGGGAACGCGGCATCCAACCGCAGTCCAGGGCACACACTATCGGAAAGCGAGCGACCAGATGGGCGAGACCAACCGCGGCGGCTTCAACGAACCGGTCCTCAACGCTCTGAGGATCGTCGCAGGCTATCTCTTCCTCCAGCACGGCATCCAGAAGCTCTTCGGCGGCATGGGCGGCAACCAAGTCGAAAGCTTGGCGAGCCTGGCAGGCGTCGCCGGGGTCATGGAGTTCGCCGGCGGCATCCTGATGATCGTCGGCCTCCTCACGAAGCCCGTGGCGTTCCTTCTCTCGGGCCAGATGGCGGTAGCCTACTTCATGGGCCACGCGGTGGTGCACGGCTACTGGCTGGCCCCGATCATGAACCGCGGAGAGCTTGCCGCCCTCTACAGCTTCCTTTGGCTGTTCTTCTGCGCCAACGGCCCGGGGGCGTTCTCGCTGGACGCGTTGCTCCAGCGCAGAAAAGCCGTCGCCGACTAAGCCGTGGCTCGGGCCGCCGGGGGCCGCTGCGACCCGCCGGCGGCTCAGCAGTGCTGGTCGAGGGCCGCCTTCAGGTCCTCCGCGATCTCCGGCGCCGAGCGGCCTTCGATCTGAAAGCGTTCCATCATGAACACCACGTCTCCGTCCTTGAGCAGGCCGATCGACGGCGACGACGGCGGGTAGCCCACCAGCTGCTTCCGGGCTTCGGCGGTCGCGGCCACGTCCTGCCCCGCAAAGACGGTGACCTTGTGGTCCGGCTGCTTGGGCCCCTGGAGGGCCATCGCCACGGCGGGTCGGAAGAGCCCGGCGGCGCATCCGCACACCGAGTTGACCGCCACGAGGACGGTGCCTTCCATGGCGTCCATCGCCTGCACCACGTCTTCCCCGGTGCGCAGCTCCTGAAAGCCGATCCGGACCAGGTCCTGCCGCATCGGGGCGACCATCATCTCGGGATAGGGCATCTCGCTTCCTCCGTGGGGTCTCGCGTCCTGTCGGCCAAGCCGCGCCGTCGCGCCGTCGCGCCCGTAAGTCTACTTGGGAAGACCTGTAGGTTCCAGTGGCTGCGGTGCGGGTTTCCGGCGACGGGCCCGGGGGCTCGGCGCATCGGCGGCGGTGGCTGCTCCGCTCTGCGCGTGTACGGCGACGGGAGCCAACGCCATAGCAGAGCCGCAGTCTTCCATATGTATATTGGAGCGAGCGTTGCGACTGGAGGCCGCGTCATGGAAAAGCCTGCGCAAATGAAGGTCGTTCGCCTGCGGGTGAACGGGGACCAGCGAGCGTGCGGCGTCCCCGCCCACTACACGCTGCTGGAGACCCTGCGCTACGGGCTGGGCTTGACCGGCGCCAAGCAGGGGTGCGACAAGGGCGACTGCGGCGCGTGCACGGTGATTCTGGACGGGGCCGCGGTCTTGTCGTGCCTGACGCCGGTGTGGGAGGCCGAGGGACGGGAGCTGCGCACGGTCGAGGGACTGGCTCGGGGGCCGGAGCCCCACCCGGTGCAGGACGAGTTCGACTTGGCGGGCGCGGCCCAGTGCGGCTTCTGCACGCCGGGGATACTGTGCAGCTCGGTGGCGCTGCTGGAGCGGAACCCGTCCCCCTCTCGTCAGGAGGTGCGCGAGGCGCTGGCGGGCAACCTCTGCCGCTGCACCGGGTACGAGAAGATCTACGACGCCGTGGAGGCCGCTGCCCGAAGGACGGCGGGATGATCCGGCCCGCAGATGCTGGCGCACACGCTGGGAGTACGACCGCCGGGGTCCCCCAACGGCCTCCCGAGCCGGGCGATCGCCGCTCGCCGGACGACTTGGCTTCGCGGGACAACCTGCCCCCGCCTGGCGACCTGCTCCCGCCGGACGATCTGCCCCCGCCGGGCGAGGGCCTCTCCGTGGTCGGGCGGCGGATGCGGAAGGTGGACGGCTTGGCCAAGGCCGCCGGCCGGGCCCGGTACGCCGACGACATCGCGCTTCCGGGGATGCTTCACGGGAAGATCCTCCGCAGCCCGCATCCCCATGCCCGCATCGTGGCGGTCGACTCCTCCAGGGCCGAAGCCCTCGAAGGCGTCCACGCCGTCGTGACCGGCCGCGACATGCCCACGACCTACGGGATCATCCCCTGGACGCCCGACGAACACCCCCTTTGCGTGGACCAGGTCCGCTACGTGGGCGACGGCGTGGCCGCCGTGGCCGCCGTCGACGAGGACACGGCCAACGCCGCGCTGGCGCTGATCGAAGTCGAATACGAGGAGCTTCCCGCGTATCTCGACCCCCACGAGGCGATCGCCGCCAAGGACGGCCCCTTCATCCACGAGCCGCGCAAGGAAGGGTGGAACGGGAACGTCACCAAGGTCGTGAAGCTGGCGTTCGGCGACGTGGCCGCCGGGATGGACGAGGCGGCGGAAGCGGGCGGCGTGGTCGTGGAGGGCGACTACTTCTTCGAAGGCACCACCCACACGCCGATCGAGCCCCACTGCGCCATCGGCTTGGCCGAGCCTTCGGGCAAGGTGACGGTGTGGTCCGCGACCCAGGTGCCCCACTACCTGCACCGGGAGCTGGCCCGGGTGCTGGAGCTGGACCCGGCGACGGTGCGGGTCGTGCAGCCGCCCGTCGGCGGCGCCTTCGGCGGCAAGTCCGAGCCCTTCGACCTGGAGTTCTGCGTCGCCAAGCTCTCCATGATCACCGGTCGCCCGGTGAAGATCCTCTACACACGGGAAGAGGTCTTCTACTCCCACCGGGGCCGCCACCCCTTCCACATGCGCTACCGCACCGGCGCCCGGGCCGACGGGACGCTCGCCGCAGTGGACGCCGAGATCGTCATGGACGGGGGCGCCTACGCCTCCTTCGGCCTGGTCACGACCTACTACTCGGGCCAGCTCCTCACCGCGCCTTACCAGATGCCGGCGTACCGCTTCCACTCCACCCGCGCCTACACCAACAAGCCGGCGTGCGGTCCCAAGCGGGGTCACGGCTCGGTGCAGCCCCGCTTCGCCTTCGAGGTGCAGCTGGATCGGATCGCCGAAGCGCTGGAGATCGACCCCATCGAGCTGCGGCGGCGCAACGCCCTGGGCGCGGGCACGCGAACGGTCAACGATCTCCGCGTCACGTCAAACGGGTTCCTGGAGTGCCTGGCAATGGTCGAAGAGGCCAGCGACTGGCGGCGCAAGTTCCGCAGGCTTCCCTATGGTCGCGGCGTGGGAACGGCGGGCTCCACCTACATCTCCGGCACCAACTACCCCGTCTACCCCAACGAGATGCCCCACTCCGCCGTTCAGCTCCAGGTGGACCGCTCGGGGCGGGTGGCCGTCTTCTCGGGGGCGTCGGAGATCGGGCAGGGCGTCGATTCCATGGTGGCGTACGTGGTCGCCGAGGAGCTGGGCGTGCCGCTGGATCACGTGCGCGTGTACGCCGGCGACACGGACTTCACGCCGGTGGACCTGGGCGCCTACTCGTCGCGGGTCACGTTCATGCTGGGCAACGCCTGCATCGACGCGGCGCGCCGGGTCAAGCGGCAAGTCCAGGCAGCGGTGGCTAAGGAGTGGGACGCGAAGCCGGGCGAGGTCTTGCTGGCCGGGGGGCTGGCGGTGCGCTCGGGCGACACGGGGACCCAGATGCCCCTCCGGGAGGCGTTCAACTTGGCCGAAGCGGCCTTCGGGGCCTTGGGAGCCACGGGGTCATACAACACGCCGAAGGACGTCCACGGGAGCTACCGGGGCGCCACAATAGGCGCATCTCCCGCCTACTCCTTCACCGCCCACGTGGCCGAGGTGGAGGTGGACCCGGAGACCGGCTTCGTGGACGTGTCGAAGATATGGATCGCTCACGACTGCGGACGGGCGCTCAACCCGGTCCTGGTGGAGGGCCAGATGGAGGGTTCCGCGTACATGGGCTTTGCCGAGGCGATCATGGAGGAACAGGTCTTCAAGACGGCGGAGCAGGGGCGGGCCGGGCTCCACAACGCGCCGTCGCTGCTGGACTACCGCATTCCCACCAGCCTGGACACGCCGGCGCTGCGCTCCCTGATCGTGGAGTCGATCGACCCCGAGGGACCCTACGGCGCCAAGGAGGCCGGCGAGGGGCCGCTCCACCCGTCGATTCCAGCCATTGCCAACGCCATCTACGACGCCGTGGGCGTGCGGATGAACGCGCTCCCGTTCTCGCCGCCCCGGGTGTGGCGGGCGTTGCAGGCGAAGGCCCTTGACGGCGCGGCTGGCCCGGAGGCGGGCCGGTGAGGGCGCCGTGGGCAGCCCGCTTTTCGTTGGTCTTCGCGTGGGCAAGCTGGCCGGCCGGAGCTCTCGCACAGGACGCGACGCCGCGCCCCGCCGGCGGGACGGCGCGGGACTGGGAGATCGCCCGAGAGCAAGTCGCCTGGGCGCTGGAGCAGGGGCTGGACGCGACGCCGGAGTTCGGCGAGGTGGTGGCGGCGGTCGGCCAGCGCTTCCTGGGCGCGGACTACGAGCCGGGCACGCTGGAGCTTCCGGGTCCCGAGCGGTTGGTGGTCAACTTGGAGACCCTGGACTGCGTGACGTTCGTGGAGAACGTGCTGGCGCTTGCGCGGCTGGTGCGCGCCGCCCCGCGAAAGGTCGTGGGCGACGTGGAGCGCTTCCGGGCGGCGTACCGCGAGGAACTGACCCGCATCCGCTACCGAGGCGGCACGCTCGACGGCTACGCCAGCCGGCTCCACTACTTCAGCGAGTGGATCGCCGACGCCGAGGCCAAGGGGCTGGCCACGAACGTCTCGCAGGCGCTGGGCGGGACGGCGGACGAATCCCCCATCGACTTCATGTCCACCCACCCGGACGCCTACCCGCAGCTCGCCGATCCGGCGGCGCTGGCTCGGATCGCCGTCGTCGAGGCGCGGCTGTCCCGGGTTGCGCGCTTCTACCTCCCGGCCGACCAGATCGAGGCGAAGGCCGACATGATCCGCACCGGCGACGTGGTTGCCGCCACCAGCACGGTTCCGGGGCTGGATGTGGCCCACACGGGGATCGCGGTGTGGCTGGACGGCGCCCTGCGGCTCCTGCACGCGCCCCTGGTGGGGTCCCACGTCCAGCTGTCCGACGAGACCATTGCGGAGCGCATCCGGCGGATCGGCGGCCAAGACGGCATCATGGTGGCGCGGCCCGTGGACCCGGCGGCGGTCGGCCGCCCGCTGGGCGAGCCCGGGGGTCTCGGCTCGGTCGGCGCCCGCTCCGGCAACGACGGCTGACCATGCTGCGCCTGCACCCCTTCCGCTACCACCGCCCGGCCACCGTGGACGAAGCGGTCGCACTGCTGGACGAGCACGGCCCCGACGCCATGCCCATCGCCGGCGGCACCGACCTGATGCCCAACATGAAGCACCGGCTCTTCACGCCGGGTCACGTCGTGTCGCTGAACGGAATCGCCTCCATGCGCGGGATCGGCTTCGTGGACGGGGGCTCCGGCTCCAGTCGTTGGCTTCGGATCGGCGCCTTGGAGACGCTGGCGACGCTCTCGCGCGACCCCGTCGTCCGTCGCCGCTTCCCCGGCTTGGCCGACGCGGCCGGGCTCGTCGCAGGACCCCAGCTCCGCAACATGGGCACGATCGGCGGCAACGTCTGCCTGGACACGCGCTGCACCTACTACAACCAGACCGAGTTCTGGCGCCGGGCGCTGGGCTATTGCCTGAAGAAGGACGGCGACACGTGCCACGTCACCAAGGTCGGCAAGAAGTGCGTGGCGGCTCACTCGGCGGACACGCCCCCGAACCTGATTGCGCTGGGCGCCAAGCTGGTCCTGGTCGGCCCCGAAGGCGCCCGGCGGATCGACGCGGCCGACTTCTTCTTGTCCGACGGCATCTGGAACACCCGTCGCGCGCCCAACGAAGTGCTGGTTGAAGTTCTCGTGCCCGTTCCGCCCGAGTCGGGCCCGTCGCGCCGAAGCGCCTACCGGAAGCTGCGGCAGCGCAAGTCGATCGACTTTCCGCTGCTGTCGGTGGCGGTCGTGGGCGACTTCGACGAAAGCGGGGCGGTAGCGCGTATCGCAGGCGTGGTGTCGGCGCTGGGCGCCCGGCCCCGGATGCTGTCGGGCTGGACCGAGCTGGCCGCGGGCCGGCGTCTGGACGCCCGCCTGGTGGCGCGTCTTGCGGAGCGGGCGTGGGAGCAGTGCCGTCCCTTGGAGAACACGATCGTGGAGGCTGAATGGCGACGGGCGATGGTGCGGGTCTACGTGAAGCGGGCGCTGGAGGGAGTGGCGGAAGGGTGACCGGACGGCGATCCGAGCGGAGTCGGCCGCTCTACAGCGAGCGCACCTGGGCGCCGCCGTGGTTCTGGGTTCTGATCTCGGGCGCCTGCCTGCTGGGAGCGGGCTTGGCGCTGCACGAGCTCTACGCCGACTCCGCCGGTCGGGGCGCGTCCAGAGCCGGCGAGCAGGCGTCCGTCGGCGCGCTCGCCCTCGTCTCCGGCTTTCTGCTTCTCTTCCCCACTCTCCTGACGCTGGCTTCGTCCTGCTTGGACGTGGAGCTCCGAAGCGATCACATCTTCGTGGCGTTCGGTCCGCTCCACCTGATCCGAAAGCGGATCCCGTACGCCACCGTCGAAGCCGTAGAGGCGGTGACGTACCGCCCCATCGTGGAGTTCGGCGGCTGGGGGCTGCGAATCCGCCGGGGCAAGACGGCGTGGACGATCCGGGGCAACCAAGCCGCCCGGGTCACCTTGTCCAGCGGCAGGCGGATCTACGTGGGCTCGCGCTTCCCCCAGCGGTTGGTGGAGAGGGTGCGTCGGCAGTTGTAGGGGGAAACGCAGACGACCCGCCCGAGAGGAGACGATTGAATGTGGAAGAAGGCCTTGGCTGGCAGTTTCTTGTGCGTGGAGTTGTCCAGCCCGTCAGTGGCAAGTGGCCAAGATCTTGGGCGTGCCGACACGGCCGGCACAACGGTCGTCAGCGACTTCGGACCCTTTCCGTCATGGGTTGTGGACGAGGATCGCAAAGCAGTAATCGGCGCCGAAGGCATTGGAGCCGACGAATCCGAGCAGTTCTTCTCACACGTGACTTCGGTTGTCATGCTTGATGGGGATCGCGTGGCGGTGGCCGACGGAGCGGCCCGCGAAGTCAGGCTCTTTGCGCCAAGCGGAGTGCTCGAAGCATCAAGTCCGGGCATGGGCGAAGGCCCAGGCGAGTTTCTCGGGCTCGACTGGTTGGCCGAGTGCCGAGAGGGGCAACTGGATGCGTACGATCCGGCTCTCGGCCGGGTAACGACGTTTTCGTCGGTTGACCTCACGGTCCTTGACACGCGAGAGCTGCGCTCAAGCGTCGACGGCGGTCCCCCTTCCGCCGTTCGTTGCTTTCAAGGAGGATGGGTTGGTGGAACACAGCACTTGCAAGTTCCACCGTCGTCGCCGGGTCCGGTGCAATGGCCGGTCAGCGTGGAGTTGTTCGGCAGTGACTATCGGACGTCTCTTGTGGCGACAATGCCAGGGGACGAACGCTACTTTGACGGCAAGAACATTGGGCCGTTGGCTTTTGGAAGCAAGTCCGTATTCGCCGCAAGCACGCGAAACATCGTCATTGGAACGCAGAGCAAGCCCGAGGTGGCGATCTACGAACCCACGGGCGACTTGTCGCGCTTGGTGCGGTGGGATGCTTCAGAGTTGCCAGTTACCGGCCAGGACGTCGAGGTGCTTGCGGACCAGTCTCGCGCCCGAACGGACCAGGAGCGTGCTGCACTTCGGAGGAGCTTCGTGGATTACACAACTTCGTTGTCTGTAGAGCTTGTTTGGATCTTGAGGGTCCCGGCGTTGCCCTGACGAAGCTCGGTGGTCTCACCCCCGCTCCAGCACCATCGCGAAGCCGAGGCCGCCGGCGGCGCACACCGTGATCAGGCCGAACTGGCCGTCGCGGCGCCGCATCTCGTTCAGGAGCGTGATCGTCAGCCGTCCGCCCGTGGCGGCGAACGGGTGTCCTACGGCTATGGACCCGCCCATCACGTTGATCTTCTCCGGGTCCGGGTGGCCCAGCCGGCTGGGAAGGCCGAGCTCGTTCCGGCAGAAGTCGTCCGAGTCCCATGCCCGCAGGTTGGAGAGGACTTGCGCCGAGAACGCTTCATGCATCTCCATCAGGTCCACGTCGGCCATGGCGATGCCCGCCCGGTCCAGGGCGACAGGGGCGGCGTAGGCTGGCCCTTGCAACAGCTGCTTGCCGGGGTCAAGGGCGGCGAAGGCGAAGCTGCGCACGTAGCCGAGGGGCTCGATCCCAAGATTGCGAGCTCGATCCTCGGACGACATGAGGAGCGCCGACGCGCCGTCGGTGAGGGGCGACGAGTTGCCCGCGGTGACCGAGCCGAACTTGCGGTCGAAGACCGGGCGGAGCCCCGAAAGCGCTTCCACGGAGGTGTCTTGTCGGACTCCGTTGTCGCTCACCGCGGTGGTGTCGTACTTCGGCGGCACGTAGACGGGGGCGATCTCCTCCGCCAATCGGCCGTCCTCCATTCCGGCGTGGGCCTTCCTGTGGGACTCGAAGGCCCAGCGGTCCTGGTCCTCCCTGGAGATGCCGTTCTCCTTGGCCATGCGCTCCGCCGCTTGGCCCATCGTTTCGCCCGTGGAGGGCTCCGCAATGGCTGGAGGGACCGGAATCAGGTCGCGAGGGCGCACCCGTCCGAACGCGCGAAGTCGCGCCCCGAGGCTCCGTGCTCGGGACGCCTTCACCAGAGCGCCGGAGAGCCGGTCCGAGACCAGGATCGGAATTCGCGACAGGGACTCGGCACCGCCCGCCACCACCAGGTCGGCGCGGCCACTCTCGATCAGGTTCGCGGCGTCGGCGACGGCTCGGTTGGAGGACGCGCACGCCAGCGACACCGTGACCGCCGGAACCGAGGCGGGCAGCGTCGCCAATCCGACCTCCCTGGCCATGTTGGGCGCCCGGGGGTCGTGAACGACTGTGCCGAACACCAGATGGTCCACGTCCTCCGGCGGCACGTTGGCCCGGGCCAGCGTCTCCCGCACGGCGTGACGTCCCAGGTCAATCGCCGACAGCCCTGCGAAGTCGGTGCCGGCCCTGGCGAAGGGCGTACGGCAACCGGCCAAGACGGCGACCCGCGTTCTGTCCATCGGCGCCTCCTTGCTTCCCGTTGTCCTGGAGCTTCGTCCCCGTCGTGTCGCGCCATTGCAACGCACCGCGAAGTCGCCACTTTAGCGCGTGGTCCCGTCGGTCGCACGCACGCCCCGTGGGACCCCTGGTCGTCCCGTGGGGTCCCCGGTCGCTCCACATACTTCCTGACCGCAGCCGCCGTCCGTCGCACGGCCACGGAGGAGCCAGCTCGTGAAAGCTGTCGAGTTCAACGTAACCGTGCCCGGCTACCTGCTCGCCAAGAGCCTGGGGCGCGTCGCCGACTCCGCGATCCACGGCCGATTGTCCCAGCTGTCGTTGGTGGACCGACCCGCTCCGTCGCTTCCTGGGGAAGACTGGGTGCGGATCGAGGTCCTGCTGTGCGGCATCTGCGGAAGCGACCTGGGCAATATCGCATACAACTCCAGCCCGGCCATGGAGCCGTTCGGATCGTTTCCGGCGGTGCTGGGTCACGAGATCCTGGGCCGCGTCGTCGAAGCTGGGCCGAGGGCCGGCCACCTGTCGCCGGGGCAGCGAGTGGTGATCGACCCGATGATCCATTGCGAAGCCCGAGGCTACGCAAGGGACCAGTGGTGCCGGTCGTGCGCCGCCGGTCTTCATGCCACTTGCGAAATGGCGGGGGAAGATGGACCGCTCGTGGTGGGGGGTCGGCCAGCGGGGAAGCAGGGCCGGTCGACGGGGATGCGCGGCCGGTCGACGGAGCAAGGCGGTCGGCCGCTGGGGCCGGGGCTCACCGTCGGGTATCACCGCGACCTGCCGGGAGGCTGGGGTGAACAGGTGATCGCGCACAAGCGTCAGGTGTTTCCCGTGCCGGACGGCTTGGACGACCGGGTGGCCGTTCTCGCCGAACCTCTGGCCATCGGCGTCCACGGCGTGCTGGGCAGCGGGGCGTTGCGGTCGCCGGGACCGGTTCTGGTGATCGGCAGCGGAACGATCGCCTTCGCGGTCGTCTGGTCGCTCCGGACGCTGGGGTACGAGGGTCGCTTGATTGCCCAGTCGAAGCGCACCCACGAGGTGGAGATGGCCCGCGCCCTCGGCGCCGACGAGACCGTGATGCCGGGCGACGAGGCTCGCCAAGCCCTGGTGGACACGGGCGCCCGAGCCTACATGCCCGTGGTCGGCGACGAAGTGTATGCCGGCGGCGGGTTCGCCTTCGTCTTCGACTGCGTGGGCAGCGAGTCCAGCTTGGTCCAGTCGCTTCGCGTCGCGTCGCCCCGTGGACGAGTCGTGCTGCTAGGGTGCGCCAGCCAGCTGAAGAAGCTCGACCTGACCTTTCTGTGGGCGCGGGAGTTGCGGGTCCAGGGCTTCGTGGGCTACGGAATGGAGGAATGGGACGGCCAGCGACGCCACACCTTCGACGTGACCTTGGAGCGGATGGCTGCGGACCCCAGCGCGTTGGCGCGGATGGTCACTCACGTCTTCCCCTTGGAGCAGTATCGGGATGCCCTGCGGACGGCCGGCGATCATCGCAGCGGGGCGGTGAAGGTGGTGCTAGAGGGCCCGTGACTTGGGCGGAGCCCGCCTAGTCCTTCGGGCCGCCAAGCTCCTCGCGCTCGCGGGTCGTGGTCCCGTCGCTCCCCCGGTACTCCGACGGGTACTGCTTTGTGCTTCTTCGGCATCGTGGAATCTTCCTTGTCCCGACAGATTGGACCGGACATGTCCACGAAACCGGGGAAACTCCACTGCCGCAGAGGCAAGCTGGATCAAGCAGACCCACGCCTCAGATAAACGCCCACGCAGCCCTTCTGTATCCAGTCGCCAGCTACCTCCTAGCACGGCCACCCGGCGCGCCTACGACTCACCATATTCCAAGTCGCACGACGACATCACCGGCGATGCTGAGGGGGCTGCAGCTGCTGTACAGGAGCGGCGGTCGAAGCTGTGCTGGGGGTGCTGAAGAAGGGCCTGGACTGCGGCTTCAACCGGCTGCACCAGCTGGCGAACCAGCATCGGACGGTGCGGGCGATGCTAAAAGCCACGGGACTTCCATATGCACGAGTACCCAGACGGTGGTGGACAACGTGGCTCGACATTGACCGAACCCAGCCGTGGCGGGCACCGCGGCTACTCAACTCAAGCGTGACCGGCGTCGTCCGGGCTTCCGGTCTCGCCCGGGGCAGCTGGTGTACGCGACCGAAGGCCGAAGCTCGAGCGTGTACTTGGGCGCGAAGCGGTGCTGGCCGAGCGCATCGACGCCGTTCTCAACACCTGCGGCGTCCCCGAGCGCAGGCCGCGTCGTGAAGACGTGTCCGGGCGCGCTCGAGGCGCATGCCGATCTTCATGACGGACTCACACTGCTTGAAGGTCTGCTATCGTTTCCCGATGATTGCTGAGGAACCCACGATGGGGCTGGTACGAGGTGGGTATTGATGCTTTGTCGCACAGCAAGACGGACCAGCCGATCCACAGCGTCCTGTGCCTCCGATCTAGTATCGAAAATGACAAGACATTCTGGACCGTCAGTCAGACGAACAGCAGTTCCGAGAGTGGCTGCCGCGCCTCGCCGATAATCGGATATGAAATAGCCCCATATGTCGTCGAAGTAACTGTGATCCGCCTCGCCAAACGAAGGATCTAGGAAGGCATTGGTGTAGACGAGAGTGGCAGTATACCCTACCGGACGCACTTCGGCGTAACAGTATCCGTAGATGACGTCCACTTGGTGAAAGGCCGTGTCCTGGGTGGCGGTCGAGTCTTGTCGTGTGGCTCCGCTCACCAGTATGGCCGCTACGGCACCGTACATGACGGCCACGGACGCAAGTAGAACGACTGGGAGATGGGAGTTGGTTCGGGAAGTCATGTGACGGGCGCTCCTGGCCGGGGGGTCTTGGATTGGATATGGGTGGAGTGTGAGAGAAGCTATGCTGCTACCATTATCGGGCACCGGAGCAATTCCAAACACGCCAGTTTCGGCCTGCACTGCGCCAAACTTGGCCTCCTCGCCGCAGAAGAAAGTAGGCGACGGCGATGAAGTTCTCGGTGCGGTACTCGCGGGCCCGGAGCTACATGGCCTCCAGTATCCCCCGTTGCTGATCCGGAAGCGGAACCAGGCCAAAGATGCCTGCCGCGTGCGCCGCTCACCGACGCTTCCTCGCACCATTGTTCGAGATGCGCTTCTGCAGGACTAGCGGCAGCTTCCAGAACTCCTGGAACACCAGCTTCAGCTGGTACACCCGCGCCGTCTCCAGGGCGATCCGCACGGGTCCGGCAGCTCGTCCCGGCCACGCCTGCTGGCTGGAAACGTCTCGCGCCCCCTTCAGATACGCCGGCGACATGTTCATACGCAGCTCCTTGATCTGCTCCCGTGCTGCCGCCGTGTGCCTCCAGGCCCTCCATGAACTCGCCCAGCAGCGCAATGCGGTCGTCGTAGACGCTCCCGTCAGCACACGGCCAACCATCCGCGGCAGCCGCTCGCGCGGCATAACTGTCGCAGCACCTTGCCCTCCGTCCCGACCCGATCCACGTTGCGGCGAGCGACTACAGCGGCCACGAAGGCGAGGTACGCCTCCACCGACTCGACTCCCCCGAGCCCCTGAGCATCAGCGCGCCGTCCAGCGTCGCTTGAAGTGGTCGGGGCTGCCCTCGACCACGCCGTTCTTGTGGGTCCGGCCCCGTTTGTTCCGCGTCGGCGTCATCCCGTAGTGGGCGCACAGCGCCCCGCAGTGCCGAGTACGCCAAGACCGCGGAAGCGGCGTCACGCCGAGACCGGATCGTGGCGCAACTGGTGGACTTGAAGATGCCAGGCGCGCCCGAGGTGGAGCCGGGCCGCGCCAAGCGCATTTGCTTGGCCAGCCGGTCCTGGGCCGTACCGAACATCCGCTCGACCCGACCCTTCGCCTGTGGCGAGGTTCGCCAGGATCACCTCAATGCCCAGTAATCGAGTTCTGCCGTGCCAAGAGTCACAGCTACTACCGACGTGACCGAGCTACTCAGTCGTGTCGGGACACTGGGCGAGCGTATTGACGGCGACGGCGTACCGGCCAGTATCCGCCTCCAATGCACCGGCTACTACCTTATAGGATCCAGTAGCAAGCGCGGTGAAACAAATCCAGGAATCTAAGCCATCACCACTGTCGTCGTCGGTCAGTGCGTATGCGTCCTCACCACGTGCGACTACCACCCTCCTGATCGAAGGCCCTACCACATATAGATAGGGATCGAAGTCGGTCGAGCGAAGCGACACGGAGTAGTTGTGCCCGGCCACTCCCTCGAAGTGCCATGCTGACACTCGGCGACCGGTACGTACCAGGTGGTTGGTCACCTGGAGCTGGCTTTCTACTGTGTCACCGATAGCGAGTTCGCCACTGGATTCCAGCAGTGACAGGATTGACGGATCTCTTTGTCCGATGGGATCGTCACCACCACTAGACGTACACATTGCCGATCCTGTAACCGCAAGGACCACTGCTACGCGGACGAGCCCATTTCTCACGACCGTCCATCTGCCGGGGAGAGTCCACCGGTCATCAGTCATTGTCACTCCTTCCCTTTGGCTGACGGAAAGAGGTTCAATCTAGTATGGCCATGGCCACGGGCTGGCCAAGAGGATACGCGCATAGCGACGTTATTGTTGGTAGAGGGCTCTGCAGGAGACTGGATCCAACGATCCTTGCCGAACGGGACCCACGGGATCGCCAAGCCCACGGCCTCGACTTGGCGAATTTCCTCATTTGTGGTATCGATCGGCTCTTCAGGTGTCGGGATGAGATCACCTAGTAGGGCCGCGTCGGCCCATGCCGCGGCACTGATCGGGATGTGGATAATTGTCGCTGTCGTCATTGTTGATTCTTGATCTCCCATTTGAGGCAGTCAGGAAGGTGTGGCGATGATTCAGTGTAGCACCGCCCCGTCGACCGATATACTCCAGTTTTCGCCCGCCCTGCGACGATTCCTGCCGACGTCTAACTTAAGGTCGGTCTAGGACTGCTTTGGCGGATGCTCTGGCCCCGATACGACGAGCGGCAAACTCTTGGTCCGATCCCTTTTCTCTGTCTCCAGAACCGTCGTTGCGGTAGAGCGACAATCAGGACGAGACACCGGCGACAATCAGGATGAGACGTCCGGGATCGTGACAGGAACGATGTCAGCGGAGGTGGAACGGGTTAAGACGAGGGGGTTGGGCATGGGGCAAGCGGGGGCCGCGGAGCAGGCTTCCGCACGAGCGCCGGCACCGGGAGTTGCGAGTCGGAGGCGTTGTGTGAGCGAGCCCGGGCACCGATCAGGTGGTCGGTCGTCGGCGCGGGCGTTGGGCCGGGCAGCCGGGCGGCTACTTCTTGTCGTCGGCTCCGGCGGCGTTGGCGGCGCGTTCGAAGGCGGCTTGTCGGCGATAGCTCTCGCCTTCGGGCGTGAGGATGTGGGCGTGGTGGACAAGACGGTCGACGGTGGCGATCGTCATGGCCTTGTCGGCGAAAGATGCGCTCCCCAGGCGGCTCGGACAGTCCGGGCAGGCGGTCGAAGTCGAAGTTGTCGAGCGTCTTGCCGGGCGGCAGCTTGGCCTCGGCGCGGTGGCACTCGAAGCGTCGGCGCGCCCGGTCGGCGAACGGCCGCCACATGTCCTTCATGGTGGGCATGCGCAGTTCCTTGAGCATGCGGTCCACCTCGGCGTCGTCCACGACGAAGGGCTGCTTGGGGCTCATCGAGCGTCTCCTTCCTGATGGCGGGCGGCGCCGTCGGGGGCCGGTCCTTCGGCGGGGCCGTCGCCGTTGCGGGCACCGCCACGCGCTCGAACCACCCGCCCAGCGGGTCCAGCCGCCTGCTCCCGCGCGGCTTCTGCTTCTCCGACGGCAGGCGAGGGTCCACCTCCAGCCTGTACCCCGTCGCCCTGCTAACCCTGCCTTCGCCGCCGCCGTCTCGACGGCAAGCCCGTCGTCCTTCCGGTACCTCATGTACTGCCTCGCCTGGCCATCGTTCACGTGCCGGCCCGCCATCAGCGCTCCTCCTCGTTGGGGAAGACACTGATGTAGCTGGACCTCGTTCCACGATCACCGACGGCCGGCCTCCAGACGACAGGAACGAGCCCGCGCCCGAACCCCTTGACCTCACATCACAGCCGACTCCGGCAGTCTCAACTTGGTTGTCGTTCGACATTGCGTGGGCTGGAGGACGGTCTACCACTCGATCGAGACCGGCCAGCTCGACCGCGAACTCGACGCCGAGCCCGTGCGGTACGGACCTCGGCGACGGGCGCCGTCGAAGATGGACCCCTACAAGGCGGTCATCGACGATCGGCTGGCCACGTACCCGAAGCTCTCGGCGACCCGGCTGTACCGGGAGGTGCGGGAGTCGGGCTACGACGGGAGCTACAGCCAGGTCAAGCGATACGTGCGCGGGGTTCATCCTGGTGCCGACCCGGCGCCGGAGCGGCGGTTCGAGACGCCGCCGGGCCAATCAGGGTCGGGTGGACTTCGCCGACTTCGTGCTGCCGTGGGGCAAGCGCTACGCGCTGGTGGCCGTCCTGGGCTACTCGCGGATGCTGTGGCTCCAGTACTACGAGCGGCAGACGATGGAAACGGTGGTGCGCGGTCTGAGATGGTGGATTCGTGTTCTTCGGAGGCGTCGAGCGGGACGACGGTTCTGGAGACGGAGGGAAGAGGTGTGACCAAGAGTTGGGGCCAGGGCCTCGCCACCATGAACGCCGTCGCGGCGTGGATGGATCATGCTGGCGCTGCAAGCCGCAGGAACTCCGGCCCCCGGCACCGTCGGCATGACCGCCCGAGACCGCACGCCTGGGTCCGTCCCGTCACCACACGCCGGGGCTGGAGCTCGCCCGGCCACGCACTCTTGGGGACCCGACTCCGGTCGCTCCGCTCCCTACGTTCGGGTCCCCAAGAGTGTGCAATTTTTCGATGGCCGTTGACAGCGGTTGAGCCGCCCGCTACAAGCGAGCCTCGGTCGGTCGAATTCCCAGACTACGACCGTTCGGCTACCCATGTCACAAACGCATCCGTCACACGCGCTGGCTCCCGACCCGCGACGGCCAGCGTGCATCCCACGAGCCTTGCAGCTAGCCTCTCCAGAGTGCGCCGCTCGACCTTGCCCTCCCGGCAAATGAGGGACCACGACTTCGTGGTGCGATGGGGAACCGCCCACAGCAGGATGGTCCATCCGAGGAATTCCTTGAGCCCGCACCGGATGGGTAAGTCGGCTTTCCAGTAGCGACTAAGGGTGGCGGGCGAGAGGAAGACTTGACGAGAAAGCATCTTGACACTAACAGGGGGGGGGGGGGGGATTATTATTGTTACTACTATTACTACTACTACTAGAAGATCGACCAGCATCAAGCCCACAAGCCATCCTCAATGCCCTTTCAACCGCTGGTCTCGGCTTCGCGGTGGTGAGAATCCGATTGGCTAGCAACTGAAGTGGATCGTTGTGCCATCCGGCTCTCCGAAGCCCGGGCAGAAGTTGGTCGCGAACCTCCTCCGCCCACACTACCTGGAACCACGAGCGATTCAACGAACGCAGCCGCTGTAGCCGCTCAAGAGACAACGGTGTGACAACCACACAAGACGGATCGCCAACCGAGGAACCGACCAGGGTTCGCAACCGGGTAGCCTCCCGGATTGTGTAGTCCGGCGTATAGTAGACCAGAGCTTCCGCCTCCGCCACGGTTGCGTTGAAGTCGTTCCAGCTCTCGGCCCACGACACTTCGACGCCCAACAGCGAAGATCGCAATCGGTCCAGCATTACTGGACACTTGCAGTGTACGGCGATTCTACTACCCACGTCGTGCCTGTGCGCGTCCTAGTTGATCGACTTCAGGGCAACTGCACCACATGCCCGATGACGATCGGTTGTCTGTACATGTCTGTGCCAATCACTTGCCCTTCCGCGGTAATTCCATATGTCGGCCCTAGGCGAATAACGTATAGCCACGCAAACCGAGGATCGTTCGAAGACACTCTTTCGCCAACCTCTCTGACATCACCGCCGTACGTACCTCGGCCCATAATCCGTCCTTCATGTGTAACAAAATATTCGTTCGGATCCGAATAGAACACGACCTGCCAGGCGAAATCATCACTGACTTCCTCGTTTGCGATCTCGCCACCTGGTGCTGGTATTGGCAATCGACGGCGCGTCGACGGCGTCTGTTGTTTCTGACTAACCTGCGAACTCAGGCTGAGCTCATACTTACCCCACTCCCCATCTGTATATGGCCTGATCAGAAGTCGATGGCGATCGGATTGGTCAAAGCGAACCGTAACTTTTGAATTTGTTCCTGATCCGCTGTCGTCATCCGAGGCCATCGGCTTGTTGTCCATATTTGGGCCGAATATGACCAAATACGTGTCAAAGTCATCCGACGACGCAGATACCGTCAGAACTTCGCCCGCTGATGCTCTGTACCACCACTCGTCATACGAGCGGTTCTGGTCGTCGCGCTGATCCGTCGCTGTAAGCTCACCGACATTTCGTCCCAATTGCGCAGTTTCGGGATCTGAGGACGGCCGTGAGCGGCTTTCGCTTTCACTACTACGCCCATCCTTTTCTGCCAGCTCTGTCGCCTCAATCCATCCGTTGGTGACGGCTGCGACCCGGGCTCGACGACCCGGGTGGGTATCGGAGCCAGCGTCTGGAAAGAGATTGAACACCGCGACTGCCTCTTCCATGCTTGCACCCATGCGAGACAGCGTGAAACCCGAGAACTTATCGGCCTCAAGCTCCGTTGGTGGACGGCTTCCGCCCGGTATCAGCGTGTGTCCCATAACGTGATGACCTACCTCATGTGCTAGCACTGCCACCATTGACCAATCTGTATCAGTCCGATCCCGAATCTGTTGCATGAACCTCTGGTTGTACAGAATCATGCGTCTGCTTCCTTCCTGATAGGCCACTGCGTTCGGGATACTTGCTGCATGTAGTTCAAAAGGCAACCTAGCCGAGCCCATTCCGACGTGACGCAACATATCGCGCAACACGCCCCTCGCTTCGTCATCAGATGAGAATGTGTAGACCTCATGACCCAGAGAACCCTGGCCTGTATATAGACAGTAGCTACCGTCCTTGAGATGAAGCAACTCTTGAGCCGTTGCGGCACTACTGTTTCCTAAAATCGGCAAGATGCACATGGACCGTGCAAGCCCAGTTATCAGGCGAAATTTGCGAACTAAGTCGGTGCTGCGGGTCGAGGCTCGGCCTGACACGGTGACGAGCGGGGCGGGACTTGGACCTGCCGCGAGATGCGCCAGCGGGCGTAGTAGACCGGTGGATGAGCGAGCGCATCGACGACGCGCAGGAGCCACACGGGGTCGCCATTTCATGGCCGAACTTGCTTGTCTATGAGGGGCCATTGCAATACCGATCATCAGGACAGTGGACAGCACTCACTCTATTTGTGTCTCCTCGTCATGGAATTGGAAAGGTGCAAACTGCACTATTGTTCTCCGATACCCTGCAAACCTTGAGGGCATGGGTCACTCTTCCACTACGTGCTACGGCGTTATTGTCGACTGCCCCAAGGATGCAGGAGGACCAGCCATCGGCAGCTTCCTCTGCGCAGAGGGGGCCATTCGACAGACGCCGGGTTGCGCCTACTGGAATCTCAACCTCGGCTGTACTAGTGAAGTAGCGTGAGGAACCAACCGCGTAGTATAGGCCGACACGGGCAATGGTGCCGTAGTCACAGTTGTTGGTATAAGCCTGATCGTATAGGATGTATACGAATTCACCCTCGTCATCAACGAATACGCGGGAGAAGTGCCAACCGAAATCCTGGACAGTCGTGCATTGTACAGGGGCGATGGAAGAAGGCGGGGTCAGTGCCTCGTCGATTTCGTCGCACCCTGCAGGTGCCAGGACGGCGGCCAAGGAAACAAGCAGGAAGCTGGTAGGGGCCAGTCGGTTGGGATGGTTCGCCGTGGCAGGGCTCTGGCCCCAGGCCACCCATCGGGAGGGGCAGAACAGGGCGACCAGGTGCCGGAACAGTGCCTGTAGGGTGGCGCGGAACGTCGAGGGAGTCGAGGAGTCGGTTCGGGAGGTCATGGCGGGCTCCTGATCTGGGAATGGAGTGAGGAAGGAAGTTGTTGGTGAGTGAGTGAGTATCGCGCCGCCGTGTCGGCCAAACTACGGCATTTTCTGCTCGCACTGCGACGATTTGGAACTGTGCTGCGACACCATCTCGAGCGTCTTGACCGACGGCAGACGGGCTCGACCGCATCGCCGTCGCCAGCCGACGGCTGTTGCGCAACGCGATCTGCGCCGCCAGCAGATCCTCGATCGCTTCGGCCGCCGTCGCAGCGCCGCCATCCACCCGGGCCAGCACGTCGGCAAGAGCTTCGAGCGCGCCCGGCATCTTCAAGCCCGCCAGCATCTCCGCGATCCGGTCTCTGCGCGACACCGCCTTCACGACGCCGCCTCCGGGACTGCCCGACTCCGGCGCGCCGCCTGCCGAGCCGCGACCGGGACGACCGAGCGATAGGGCCGTCCCGCCAACGGCAGGAGCCGACCCCGCTCGTGCTCGAAGCGGACCACGGGACGCTGCTTCAACGTGCCGTGAACGCGAACGTTGGCCACCGTGTCCAGCCAGCGGCGTGCACGAGCGTTCAGATCGTCGTCGGACGAACTCCCGACCGTAGAAGAAGCTGCTGCGGACGTAGTTGATCGGACGCTCGACCTTCCTCTTCGTCTTCGCCCGACCCGCCCTGCACGCCCGGATGCGGAAGCCCCAGTGCGCGCTGAACCGCAGGAACTCCCGGTTCTCCAGCAGCCGACCGCCCTCGGCGCGTCGGTCGCCCACGACGACCGCCCGCATCTGGTCGAAGAGCAGCTCGGCGGGCACGCCTCCGAAGAACGCGAACGCTCCCTTCAGACCCCGCACCACCGTCTCCATCGTCTGCCGCTCGTAGTACTGGAGCCACAGCATCCACGAGTAGCCCAGCACCACCACCAGCGCGTAGCGCTTGCCCCACGGCAGCACGAAGTCGGCGAAGTCCACCTGACCCCTGATGTTACCGGCCACTGAAAATTGCACACTTCTGGCCGTCGAAAATTGCACACTTCTGGCTCCTGACGAAGCGGTGGCGCGAGCCCCTTGGGCTGCCGTCCGCACGGATCAAGTACGGTGCGTCTTCATCCCAAGCCGGAGGAGACGCGATGTTCAGGAGGGAGAAGCGAGTGCTGCTGCGACACTATCTCGACCAGGGGGTGCCGAAGGCGGAGATCGCCCGCCGCGTCGGCGTGAGCCGGAGGACGGTCTACCACTGGATCGAGACCGGCCAGCTCGACCGCGAACTCGACGCCGAGCCCGTGCGGTACGGACCTCGGCGACGGGCGCCGTCGAAGCTGGACCCCTACAAGGCGGTCATCGACGATCGGCTGGCCACGTACCCGAAGCTCTCGGCGACCCGGCTGTACCGGGAGGTGCGGGAGTCGGGCTACGACGGGAGCTACAGCCAGGTCAAGCGGTACGTGCGGGGGGTTCGTCCTGGTGCCGAGCCGGCGCCGGAGCGGCGGTTCGAGACGCCGCCGGGCCATCAGGGCCAGGTGGACTTCGCCGACTTCGTGCTGCCGTGGGGCAAGCGCTACGCGCTGGTGGTGGTGCTGGGCTACTCGCGGATGCTGTGGCTCCAGTACTACGAGCGGCAGACGATGGAGACGGTGGTCCGGGGTCTGGAGGGAGCGTTCGCGTTCTTCGGAGGCGTGCCCGCCGAGCTGCTCTTCGACCAGATGCGGGCGGTCGTCGTGGGCGACCGACGCGCCGAGGGCGGTCGGCTGCTGGAGAACCGGGAGTTCCTGCGGTTCAGCGCGCACTGGGGCTTCCGCATCCGGGCGTGCAGGGCGGGTCGGGCGAAGACGAAGGGGAAGGTCGAGCGTCCGATCAGCTACGTCCGCAGCAGCTTCTTCTACGGTCGGGAGTTCGTCTCCGACGACGATCTGAACGCTCGTGCACGCCGCTGGCTGGACACGGTGGCCAACGTGCGCGTTCACGGCACGTTGAAGCAGCGTCCCGTGGTCCGCTTCGAGGACGAGCGGGGCTGGCTCCTGCCGTTGGCGCAACGGCCCTACCGCTCGGTCGTCCCGGTCGCGGCTCGGCAGGCGGCGCCGGAGTCGGGCGGTCCCGTCGTGGCGGTGGAGCGGCGGTCGCTGGCCGAGTACGCGAAGATCGCGGAGGCGGCGTCGTGAAGCCGGTGTCGCGCAGAGACCGGATCGCGGAGATGCTGGCGGACTTGAAGATGCCGGGCGCGCTCGAAGCTCTTGCCGACGTGCTGGCCCGCGTGGACGGCGGCGCTGCGACGGCGGCCGAAGCGATCGAGGAGCTGCTGGCGGCGCAGATCGCGTTGCGCAACAGCCGTCGGCTGGCGACGGCGATGCGGTCGAGCCGTCTGCCGGCGGTCAAGACGCTCGAGGAGTACGACTTCGCGTTCCAGCCGTCGGTGAAGCGGGAGCAGATCGCGTCGCTGCACGAACTGGGGTTCGTGGCGCGCAAGGAGAACGTCGTGTTCCTGGGCCCGCCGGGCGTGGGCAAGACGCACTTGGCGATCAGCTTGGCCGTCGCGGCGGCGCAGGGCGGTCGGCGGATCTACTACGGCACGCTCTCCGACCTGGTGGAGTCGCTGGAGGAGGCTCAGGCGGCCGGCCGCCTCAAGCAGCGGCTGAAGACGCTGACGCACCCGTCGCTGCTGGTGGTCGACGAGATCGGCTACTTGCCGGTGAGCCGGAGCGGGGCGACGCTGTTCTTCCAGCTGATCGCCCGGCGCTACGAGCACGCCTCGACGGTGGTCACGTCGAACAAGGGGTTCGAGGAGTGGGGACGGATCCTGGGCGACGAGGTGATGGCGGCGGCGCTGCTGGACCGACTGCTGCACCGGTGCCACATCGTCAACATCCGAGGCAACAGCTGGCGGACGCGACACCATGCGGCCGAGCTGGCCAAGGCGCTGGAGGGTCAGCCGTCGGACGACGGTTCCGGAGACGGAGGGAGGGGATCGTGACCAAGAGATGGGGCCAGGGCCTCGCCACCATGAACGCCGTCGCGGCGTGGACGATCATGCTGGTGCTTCATGCCGCAGGAACTCCGGCCCCCGGCGCCGTCGGCATGACCGACCGAGACCGCGCGCCTGGGTCCGTCCCGTCACCACGCGCCGGGGTTGGAGCCCGCCCGGCCACGCACTCTTGGGGACCCGATTCCGGTCGCTCCGCTCCCTACGTTCGGGTCCCCAAGAGTGTGCAATTTTCGACGGCCAAGAGTGTGCAATTTTCGATGGCCGCTGACACCTGATGGTCCGGCGGCGTCTCGAACCGCCGCTCCGGCTCCGGCTCGGCACCAGGACGAACCCCGCGCACGTACCGCTTGACCTGGCTGTAGCTCCCGTCGTAGCCCGACTCCCGCACCTCCCGGTACAACCGGGTCGCCGAGAGCTTCGGGTACGTGGCCGGCCGCTCGTCGATGACCGCCTTGTAGGGGTCCAGCTTCGACGGCGCCCGTCGCCGAGGTCCGTACCGCACGGGCTCGGCGTCGAGTTCGCGGTCGAGCTGACCGGTCTCGATCCAGTGGTAGACCGTCCTCCGGCTCACGCCGACGCGGCGGGCGATCTCCGCCTTCGGCACCCCCTGGTCGAGATAGTGTCGCAGCAGCACTCGCTTCTCCCTTCTGAACATCGCGTCTCATCCGGCTTGGGATGAAGACGCAGCGTACTCGATCCACGCGGAGGGCAGCCCAAGGGGTTCGCGCCACCGCTTCGTCAGGAGCCAGAAGTGTGCAATCTTCAGTGGCCGGTAACACCGGGCGCTCGAAGCTCTTGCCGACGTGCTGGCCCGCGTGGACGGCGGCGCTGCGACGGCGGCCGAAGCGATCGAGGAGCTGCTGGCGGCGCAGGTCGCGTTGCGCAACAGCCGTCGGCTGGCCACGGCGATGCGGTCGAGCCGTCTGCCGGCGGTCAAGACGCCCGAGGAGTACGACTTCGCGTTCCAGCCGTCGGTGAAAGCGGGAGCAGATCGCGTCGCTGCACGAACTGGGGTTCGTGGCGCGCAAGGAGAACATCGTGTTCCTGGGCCCGCCGGGCGTGGGCAAAAGACGCACCTGGCGATCAGTTTGGCCGTCGCGGCGGCGCAGGGCGGTCGGCGGATCTACCACGACACGCTCTCCGACCTGGTGGAGTCGCTGGAGGAGGCTCAGGCGGCCGGCCGCCTCAAGCAGCGGCTCAAGACGCTGACGCACCCGTCGTTGCTGGTGGTCGACGAGATCGGCTACTTGCCGGTGAGCCGGAGCGGGGCGACGGCGTTCTTCCAGCTGATCGCCCGGCGCTACGAGCACGCCTCGACGGTGGTCACGTCGAACAAGGGGTTCGAGGAGTGGGACGGATCCTGGGCGACGAGGTGATGGCGGCGGCGCTGCTGGGACCGACTGCTGCACCGGTGCCACATGGTCAACATCCGAGGCAACAGCTGGCACGCCCGATAACCCATGCGGCCGAGCTGGAGACGGAGGGAGGGGATCGTGACCAAGAGTTGGGCCAGGACCTCGCCACCATGAACGCCGTCGCCGCGTGGACGATCATGCTGGCACTGCATGCCGCAGGAACTCCGGCCCCCCGCACCGTGGGCACGACCGACCGAGACCGCACGCCTGGGTCCGTCCCGTCACCACGCGCCGGGGATGGAGCCCGCCTGGACATCCACTCTTCGGGGCCGATTTCGGTCGCTCCGCTCCGCACCTTGCTCTGGCGCCGCGACCGGCGCACGCTCCAGATTAGGCGCGACGACGACGAGCCGCGTAGCGACGCGGCATCCTCGGACGACCCGGCTCCAGACCTTCTTCCAAGCCCCGTCACAGCCAGCCGGCGAGCCTATATATACACGACTCGCCACATCGCGAAGTCAGTTTGGGACCACCAGCTGCAAGGAACCATTGGGATCTCGCACGTTTTCCCCACCAATAACGATCTCTAGTCCGGCCGAGTGGCTACGGGCATCCAGGTTAGCGCAGGCCGGAGTGCCCGGATTTTGCGAGTCCCTTGACGCCCGACCCAGAGTAGCCTGGGTCAGGGCTTGCCAGGTGTTGTTGATCAACGCCATCGACCGTCGAATAGCCGCACTCCTTACCTCTTGGGCAAGGCAGTGGACACTACGGTAACCGAAGTCCTCCACGAACATGGTGAATCCGGTCATCCGGGTCCGTCTGGCAAACCATAGCGTCCCGACAAAGCGACGCTCTCGAGCCGTAATATCGGTCACGTGCAACGTCATCGCGCTCCCCCCGTTCACTTCTCGCTCAGTCACCTCAAAGCGGTATGTCGATCCAACGCTCCATGGGTAGTTTAGTTCGCATTTTCGACCTGTGCCTTCGCCCCCAAAGCCTGTGCATATGACCCCTTCTCCTGATTCAATGACTTCGGCACCACCCACTCCGGGGACATCCCAGACCGAGAACTGCAGTTGTCTGTCGTAACGCGACCCGGCGCGTTGTAAACCGGCGTACCCGCCGTCCCAATTGATTGCAGCGTAGTACGTACGGGGGGGCTCGGTCAGCGGCGTGATGTCAATCGAATACGCGGCACTCCGCCCTTGGTGGTTCATCCGGATGTTAAGAGCCCCGGCAGGGTTAGAAACCGGAATAGTGGAAGTGGTGTTGACCTCCCTTGTCAGGCTCGCCATGGTGTCAACCATCAATCTGAGAAGTCCGTCCCCAGGCCAGCCCGCGACCCAGGAAGCCCTGATCATACCCATCGCGTCCGTTGTCCCCTCAGAGGGGAACACCCAGCCCGATTGTCTGTCGGTCGTCCACCGGTAACTCATCCCCGCGATCGGAGCTCCACTTCCATCGGCAACCGTGGCGACGATAGGGTCGGGACCCTGTTTGCCGGCTTCTGCAACGACATGCCCGGTAGCCACAACCACCGATGCAGGCTTCTGCGATACCGTGAGTTGCGCACCGCCAGACACGGATCCGACCCCGGCCATGATCGTCGTGTGGCCGTTACCCGTGGCAGTTGCGAGCCCGGTCGCGTTCACCACGGCTACCGACGGACTACTACTAGACCACGTCACCGACGCTCCCTGAACGGCCTGTCCGGCCGCGTCGCGGACTTCGGCTGTGAATTGCTGAGCCGCTCCCAAGAAATCGAGTTCGGCCGTACCAGGAGCCACAACTACCGACGTGACGACCGGTTCGGGAGTTTCCGGTTCGGGAGTTTCCGGTTCGGGAGTCGTTCCAGAATTGCCACAGCCAACCGTGGCCACGGTAGTCAGGATCGTGACGCCCCATGCTACGGCGCTGATCAGGGTGCGGGTGACTGTCGTCATTTTGCAGCTGGACTCCCGGCGTTGGGGAAGTTGGGTTGCGGCTATATGAATGATTGATTGATTGTCGCACCGCCGTCCGGCTCGAGGATACTCCAGTTTCGGCCCACACCGCGACGTTTTGGGCGTTATTGCTGCCACGAAATCCCGCCGGCTGGTCACTACCGCCGCGGAAGGCCCCTGCGGACCACCACGCCGCCGTCCCCCAGCCGGACTGCGCCGGCACCTCTCTCTGGCCAGTCTCTCACGATGCTTCGCACGCGGCCCGTGGACTCGTCGACCAGCATTGCCGCACGGCCTCCGGCGTCCCGGTCCACCGAGGTCGTTCCCTCCGGTCCGGAAAGTTCGATGCGGTCCAACGCGTCGGTCCACTCCTCTTCAAAGGGTAAGGCGAACAAGAAACTCGCCCCGCCGTGGTCGATCGGGTCCGGGGAGAAGTCGAGTCGGAAGAGCGTTGTGCCGCTTTCTGCCACGCCTGTCAGGCGATAGGGACCAGGGCGGGCTGGCAACTTTATAGGCGCCTCCATTGCGAACGCAGGTTCCATTCGCAACGAGCCGTCTCGAACGCCGCCCCAGAGCAACAGCATCTGACGAGACTCCCCCGCGGCGGGACGTGACGACGCCGGGAGCCGTGCGGGCAGATCGAGTCGGTAGCGCATGGCCTTCTTGAAGTTATAGTCGCTGATCCATTTAGGCCAACAATAGGACATCACTTCCTTGTAGGCGGTAGAAGACACGATGCCAACTGGTACATCGTCAAACGACAACCGCGGCGTGGGATCGCGCTGGTAGCTGTAGCCGAACGTACCGATGGAGCCGTCAGAGTACGGAAACGCCGGGTCCACGCCGGACGGATCTCCACACGGGGCGTGAGGCAAGCTCAGGTTGTGGCCGAGTTCATGCGCGAAGGTACTATGGCCAAAAGGACCCCCGCCGTCTGAGTCAAAGACATTGGTGACGGCTGTGTATCCAGGGAGATGTGCAACGCCGGCCCATTTCCAATCTTCCTGGTTTGATACGACACTGGGACGGGCCCAGAGGGCATGATAGTATTCATCTGTACCGTCGGCTTCCAAGAACCTGAGCATGGCGATTTCGTCCACCATATCGAAAAGACCGTTGTCCGCTTGATCGGATCGCGTCACGTAAGGCTCCCGGACCCGAATCCGCAGATCGCCGATCGGCAACATGTTGCGGACGTACCACATGAGGCCGGTCGCGTCGTGGTGTGCCAAGTCCTGCGCGAACTCCGTTACCTTGGAATTGTGGGCTCCGTTGGGGTCAGACGCGAAGTGGACAGGTACAAGAGTCATTTCCAAAGGCGGCAACCGGCTCACCCAGACTCGATGGCGCTCGGTCGCCGGGAACCGGCTGGTGCTTCCCGCCCCTTGTGGCACGACTCCTTCTGGATCCAGTTCCACGACAATATTGAGGCCAGGTTGGATCACCGACCCGGGAATCGTAGCACTATACGAGTGATCCATGCGCCCTTCCTCCACCTGCGTCGGCAAGACTTTCGGGGGATTCATCCGAACCTCGTGAACCTGTTCGCCTCCCAAGTAGAAAGTCACAACTGCCCAGGGTTTGTACGAAGTGGGAAGATCGCTGGTCCCGAAGACTCGAAGCAGAGCTTGCCGTCCCGCTACCAATCGAACCGTTCCGCGATGATTCTGTGCCGCCTGCACCAGGTAGACGACCGGAAGGTCCAACCTCACATCTGGAGGGTTAGCGAGGACGAGGGGCAAATCGGCACGGGTTTCGAGCCCATAGTATGCCGTATCGGGCAAGCTCGGCGTGGCAACGATCTCTACGAAGCGGGACCCCGAGCCGTCCGGCGTAACAGTGAGGCCCCCGCTTGCAGTGCTGCCGGCCTGAACTTCAACGACGCTGTCGGACAGCAAACCTCCCTCGGCCCGCAGTTGTACGGCCATGGGAAAGGGGGCCCCCGCCTCCACAGTGGCAACCACGGTGGCAGGTCCCGGGGCCAACGGATCCTCAGCATCGATGCGAGTCACGCCTACATCTAGAGGAAACGGTGCACCGGGATTCCACCTCAGGTCCAGGTAGGCCAGCTGGGACAGTCCCGTGAAGACCCCGGCCGGCAGCGACGACAACCGGTTGCCCCTTAGGTTCAGCCAACGCAGCTGGGACAGCCCTGTAAAGACCCCGTCCGGCAAAGACGACAACTCGTTGCCATCCAGGTACAGCGAACGCAGCTGGGACAGCCCTGCGAAGACCTCGGCCGGCAAAGACGACAACTCGTTGCCCCACAGACCCAGCGACGACAGCTGGGACAGCCCCCCGAAGACCCCGTCCGGCAAAGACGACAACCGGTTGACCCCCAGATTCAGCCCCGACAGCTGGGACAGCCCTGCGAAGACCCCGTGCGGCAAAGACGACAACCGGTTGCCCCCCAGACTCAGCCACGACAGCTGGGACAACCTTGCGAAAACCCCGTCCGGCAAAGACGACAACTCGTTGTCTCGCAAGACTAGGCCCTGCAGATTGGCAAGGTTTGTGAAGTCGGCACGCTGGAGAACTTCAATCGGTACGACATGCTGGTCGCCAGCACGCAGAAACTCCTTGCGGCCTGGCTCGAATCTGGGCATGTCGGGTACCCCGGGCTCCGCCAAGCTCTGCTCCGGCTGCGGTCCAGCCAAGTCCAGCCATGTTACTCGGCCGAGGTCGAATGCCGTTGGCGACGTGCAGTCGATCGATTCCACCTGCGCCATGATCTCGGCCCGCACCCGGGGGGTTCGGTCGCACACTCCTTCTTCGATGGTGACGACCACTGTTGCCGAGGTGCCGACCTCGTAGGCGTCATCCGGCGAGGGCAACACGGCGACCGTGAACGTCTCCCGAGGGGACTCGATCTCCTCGTCGTCGTTGATCGCAACCTGGAGTTCGACGCTCGTCGCTCCCCCCGGGACGGGCAGGCCGCCTCCCTTTCCCAGGTCGTGGTCCTGGTCGTCGGCGTCGGCGGACTCCGGGTCCGAGTCGGCTCCGACTGCGTAGTGCACCACGATGGCCGAGTCGGGAGCAGGACCCTCGCGGACGATCATGACATGCAACGTCACGACGTCACCTTCCCGACCCGACGCACTGGCTTCTTCGATAGACACCACGGGCAATGGCGGCAACCCCGTGGCCATGATCTCGGCCGGCACCGCATCGCCGACCGACGCCACCAGGACCTGCTCCCCGATTCCGTCTCCGAGAGTCCACACCGTGTGCGCTGACCCTGCCGAGTCGCTCGCGACCGTCGCCGGCTCCGCCGTTCCGTGCCCCTCGCCGGGCGTGAAGGTCACTGTCGCGCCCTCCACCGGCGAACCGCCCGCATCCACCAGCCTCACCAAGATCGGTTGCGGCAACGCACGGCCGACTCTTGCCCGCTGGTTCGCTCCCTCAAGCAGCTCTACGGCCGCGACCGTCTCTTCCGGCGTGAGCGCTGTCGCTCCGATCTCGGCCGACGGTCCAGCGGCCACCGACGCCGTCAGTGTTTGGCCACCGGCGACCGATCCAAGCGTCCAGACAGTGGTTGCCGAGCCCGCCGAGTCGCTCGCAATCGTCGCCGGCTCCGCCGTTCCGTGCCCTTCGCCGGGCGTGAAGGTCACCGTCGCGCCCTCCACTGGCGAACCGCCCGCATCCGTCACGCGCACCTGCACTGGCTCGGCCAGCGTGCGTCCCGCTCTGGCCCGCTGGTCTGCTCCCGATGTGGGGCTCACTTCGGCTGGAACCTGCGCCACGGTCACCGACGCGGTGTCGGTCAGGCTTTGGAACGAAGCGGTAACAGTGGCCTGGCCGTTGCCCACTGCGGTGACGCCGCCGTCAGCATCAATCGAGAAGACGTTTGGGTCGTTGCCCGACCAGCTGACTGTGCCAGCGTACGCCGCGCCGTACTGGTCCAAGATTGCCGCCGTAAACGTTGCCGTCTCGCCAAGATACGTGAACGCCGCCGCCGCCGGCGACACGGAGAGCGACGCCGGAACGGGCGGGTCCGGGGGTTCTGGAGGCGTGGCCGAGTCTCCGCACGCGAGTAATGCGGCTGCAACCGCAACCAAAGCTCCAGGCAGCGGGCGTCGAGGGAGCGAAGAGTTGGTGTTCATGCCGAGAATAGTAGCCGCGTCTATCGCCGCAGGCTATACGTCAGAGTTAGGCCGTATTGCGTCGGTTCCTCTTCCTGACGCTGGAACGGATGGCGCCGTGGCCGAAGCTCGCGCCCCTACTCGACATTCGCCAGACGCGTCATGAGCGCGTCGAGTGGCATCGCCGTCGTGTGCTCGGAGAGCGGGTACGCGACATCGCCCGAATGGACCACGAACCGCTCGGCCACGCCGAGGTCGGTCGCGGCGAGCTCGAAGCCCTTGCTGGTCTTTCGCACGGCGCCCCGCTTGACTTCGACCGCCCAGAGCCTTTGGTCGGGCAGCAGCAGCAACAGGTCGATCTCCGCGCCGGCGCGAGTGCGGTAGAACCAAGCGTCGGTTCCAAAGGGCGCGACCGCAAGCAGGTTTTCGATTGCGAAGCCCTCCCAGCTGGGGCCGGCGCCGACTTCCTGGGCGTCCAAGCCCGGCAGCTCGTAGCAGACCAGACGTCCGGCCAGCGACTCGGCGGACTGGTTCAGCAACGCCCGCGACGCCGAGCCGAGCAAGAGAAAGTGCCGGGTCCGCCGCCCCGCTCGGCGTCGCAAGTCGATCTGGCCCCGCAGGACGTCGAAGAGCCCAGGCATCCGCTGCACTTCGTCGAGGACCGTCAGGGCTCCGGCGTGGTGCGCGAGGTAGCGCGCCGGGTCCACGAGCCGGGCGGCCTGGGCGGGATCCTCCAGGTCCAGGTAGGCGCTCCCGGGAACCGTGTCGGCGATCTGCTGCGCCAGGGTGGTCTTGCCGATCTGACGAGGTCCCAAGATGACGACGGCAGGCGCCTCGTCGAGGCTGCGGACCACGCGAGCTTGGTGTCGTCGCGGAATCATCCTTGCAAATTACACGACAGATGTTCGATCAGCAAGGACAAATCGTCCGGCGCACGCCGCCGGGAAGGGGGCCGTCAGCCGCCCGAGGCGTGTTCCCCGGATTCGGCTCCGAAGACGCCGCCGCCACGCACCAGGGCGCGGCCTGCCAGCGCCGTCGTGGCTTCTCCGTCCCGGATCGCGAACACGCCGTTGACCAGGACGTGCACGGTCCCGCGAGAGTACTGGTGAGGGTTCTCGTAGGTGGCCATGTCCTGGAGCGAGGCCAAGTCCAGCACCGCGACGTCGGCGGCGTAGCCCGGACGCAGGTAGCCCCGGTCGGTCCAACCCAGGAAGTCGGCGGCCAAGCCCGTCATCGAGCGGATCGAGTGGGGCAGCGTGATCAGCGCTTCGTCCAGCACAAGGTCGCGAATCTTCTTGGTGAAGGAGCCGAATGCGCGGGGGTGGGTGACGGGGCGCGCCGGCCCCGGGTCCCGGCCGTCGGTGCACGTCATAATCCATTCGAGCTGGGCCAAGTAGCGCACGTTTTCGATGTCGTAGAGGCCCAGGTTCATGACGGCGGCGTTGCCCTCGCGGAGGATCCGGCGGGCGGCCTCGGGAGCGTCCGTGCCCCATCCGTCGGCGACCTGCCGAAGCGTCTTGCCGTTGAGCTCCGGGCGCGGGTCGGCGAAGAGGAGCCGGTCCGCACCGCCGCGAATCGCCAGCATTTCGCGGGTCTGGGCGTCCAGCAGCGCCAGCGTGTCCGGGTCGTCGAAGCGCCGGACCATGGCGCTGTCGCCTCCGTCCACCGCCCATCCGGGCACCGTGTAGGAGCGCAGGTTCGACTGGGTGGCGGTGTAGGAGTGATGCGCGCCAGCGACTTCGACGCCCCTGGCCCGTGCCGCCTCGATCAGCGCCGCGCCTTCCGGGGCGCGTCCATAGTTGTGCGCGCCCTGGGCGTTGAAGTGGCTGAAGATCACCTTCGTGCCGGCCTCTTCGCCGATGCGGATCCCCTCGGCGATCGACTTCAGGTACCCGAAGGGCGGGTAGGCGGCGCCCAAGTCGCGGTCGTGGGTGTCGTAGATCGCACCGGGGTACTGGGCCGCGACCCGGTTCAGCTCGATCACCTCCTCGGTCTCGGCGTAGTTGCCCGGCAGGTAGAACAGCCCGGACGACAGGCCGTAGGCGCCCTCGTCCATCCCTTGGCGGACCAGCTCGCGCATCTGGTCCAGCTCGTCGGCGCGAGGCGCCCGGTCCGCCATTCCCATGACCTGCCGGCGCACCCAGTTGTGACCGACGAACATGAAGGCGTTCACGCCGATTCCGTCTGTGGTCCATGCGCCCAGCTGCCGAGCCACGTCGGCCCCGCCGCCGTCCATTCCCAGCGCCACGCTCGTGATCCCCTGGAAGAGGAACGCCCGCGCGTCGCGCCCGTGGTCCGCTCCCAGCTCCGCGTGGGAGTGCATGTCGACGAAGCCGGGCGCCACCACCAGCCCGACCGCGTCCACCGTGTCCAGCGCCGCGACCCCTCCGGCCATGGCGTCGCCCACGAAGCTGATCCTGTCTCCCGCGACCGCCACGTCCGCCGTCACGGCATCGGCTCCCGTCCCGTCCAGAACGGCACCGCCCAGGATCAGGACGTCGGCAGGACGGGGGGCCGGGGAGCAGGCGGCGGCCAGGGAGGCCAGAACCACAAGGGGAAGACCCCTATGCATCGGTCGGTTCGGCGCCCGCAACGCTCAACCCTCCGGGTGCCGCAAGTCCACGACCAGCCTGGGCTCGCCCCTCATCTCCAGCATCCGGTACTCGGTGTCGGCGGCCATGCCCAGCAGCCACCGGACGGTCCCGTCGGCGTCGCACGTCTGCACCGCCGCCGTCAGCACCGACATGCCTGGGGAGAGGTCGCGGTCCGCCACCAGCGCGCGGCCGCCGGCACCGGCCGTCGCGCCGGTAAGCTCCACCGCCAAGTGGGCAGGCGTGTCGGTCCCGGCCCCGGCGCCGTCGCAGCCGCCTCCGTCCTCGGTTCCCAGCGCCAGGCGGTACGCGGGCACGTAGTCGCCTTCGAAGGAGAAGATCACCCGGTCGAATCCGTCCAGCGCTTCGGTCGAAACGCCCGCCAGGCGGACCGTCTCGTCGGGCGCGGCGGAGTTGGTCACGCGGTTCCGGGTCCAGAAGGTGTTGATGCCGATCTCCGACGGGTCCAGGTCGCCGTAGTCGGCTTCGCCGAGCGCCTCCATGGGACTCTCGGTGGAGACGAGGGGGTCGGGCGTCGGCTCGGGGGCGTCGGCGCCGTCGCCGCATCCGAACCCAGAGACGACGAGGCTCAGGACGACCAGCGCCGGAAGCGGGACCGCATGGGCCCGCAGCCGCGAAGGCCGAGAACGGCCGGATGCTTCGGTCAAAGATGCGTCACGCAACTTGCTCTCCTTTTTCACTCCAGCAGCATCTCTCTGGCCCGCTGCACGCCGTCGGCGAGGCGGGCCGCTTCTTCGATCGTGTTGTACAGGTAGAACGACGCCCGAACGGTCGCCGTGAGACCGTAGCGGTCCACCGCCAGCTGGGCGCAGTGGTGGCCCGCCCGCACGGCGACCCCCTCGGCGTCCAGGAGCGTGGCCACGTCCTGGGCGGAGGTCCCCTCGATCACGAAGGGCACGACCCCGGCCCGCTCGCCGCCCCGAACCGGCCCGAGGATCCGCATCCCCTCCACCTGGGAGAGCGCCGCGACCGCTGCCGTTGCCAGCGCCGCCTCGTGGGCGTGCACGGCGTCCAGCCCCACGCCTTCCAGGTACTCCACCGCCGCGGCCATCCCGACCGCCCCGGCGACGTTGGGAGTGCCGGCTTCGAACTTGTGGGGAACCTCGGCCCACGTGCTGTGGTCCCGGTGCACCCGTTCGATCATCTCGCCGCCTCCCTGGTAGGGCGGCATCTCCTCCAAAAGCTCGCGGCGCGCCCACAGCCCGCCGACCCCCGTCGGTCCGCACATCTTGTGGCCGGAGAAGGCGTAGGCGTCGCAGCCCAGCGACGGCACGTCCAACGGCAGGTGCGGCGCTCCCTGGGCGCCGTCCAGCACGAACGCCGCGCCGGACCGCTCCCGCACCATCCGCCCAATCTCGGTCACCGGGTTGATCGTCCCCAGCGCGTTGGAGACGTGGGAGAGGGCCACCACCTTGGTCCGAGCCCCCAGCATCTCCGCCAGCTGGTCCAGCTCCAGCCGTCCGTCGTCGGTCAGCCCCACGTGCCGCAGCTTCGCTCCCGACCGGGCCGCCAGAAGCTGCCAGGGCACCAAGTTCGAGTGGTGCTCCATCTCGGAGACGACGATCTCGTCCCCCGCGCCGACCCGAGCTTGCCCAAGCGAGAACGCCAGCAAGTTGAGCGACTCGCTGGTCCCTCGGGTCCACACCACTTCGTCGGCGGCCGCGTTCAGCCAGCGGGCGACCCGATCCCGGGCGCCTTCGTAGGCTTCCGTCGCCCGGCGCGCCAGCTCGTGCACGCCCCGATGCACGTTGGCGTGGTCCCGGCAGTAATAGGCGCCGATCGCCTCCACGACCTGCCGCGGCTTCTGAGACGACGCTGCGTTGTCCAGGTAGACCAGCGGCTTGCCCATGACCGTCTGGTCGAGTATGGGGAAGTCCCGGCGGACGGCGGCCACGTCGAAGGGCGACGAAGCGACGGGGCCGACGCCGCTGCCGGCCGCGGGCCCGCTCACTCGGCTCGCCCCGTCCGGCGCGGTCCCGAACCAAGCGCGGTCCCGAACCAAGCGCGGGCACACGTCCTACCCCAGCCGAAGGTACACCTCGCCATCCACCAGCTCGGCGTCGTAGGCGCGCACCGGCCGCACCGCCGGCAAGCGGGTCGCGCGCCCGGTGCGCACGTCGAACGTCGCCCCGTGAAAGGCGCACTCGAGCTCGCAGCCCTCCAGCTCTCCCGACGACAGGGGAAAGTCCTGGTGGGAGCATCGGTCCTCCAGCGCGTAGAAGCTTCCGTCCACGTTGGCCAGCACGATCCTCGCGCCCTTTGCGCCCACGGCCTTGATCTCGCCGGGAGGCACGTGGTCCGCGGCCGCCACCCGGGTCCAGCCGTCGCCCGGCGGACCATCGCCCCCGTCGGAGGTGCCAGCTCCGTCAGACATGCCGCAGCTTGGCCTCGATCGCCCTCGTCACCTTCTCGGCGACGCCGCCCAGCGGCAGCTTCAAGAGGACCTCGCCCAGGAACCCCAGCACCACCAGGCGCTCGGCCTGTTCCCGCGCCAGCCCTCGGCTCATCAGGTAGAAGAGGGCCTCGGCGTCCAGCTGGCCCACCGTGGCGCCGTGGGAGCAGCGAACGTCGTCGGCGCCGATCTCCAAGTTGGGCAGCGAAGTGGCCACCGCCTGGTCCGACAGCACCAGGTTGCGGTTCGTCTGGTAGGCGTCGGTGCCCTGGGCGCCCTTGTGGACCCGGATGATCCCCCGGAAGACGCCCCGCGCGCGCCCGTCCAGCGCGCCCTTGTAGAGGAGGTCGCTGTGGGCGTTCGGCGCAACGTGGTCCTGGCTGGTGTTGAAGTCGAAGTGCTGGTCGTCGTCGCCGAAGTAGAGGCCCAGCATGTCGCTGTTGGCGCCGGGTCCCAGCAGCCGGGCGTTCAAGTCCACCCGCCCCACGGAGCCGCCCAGGGCGACGTTCAGTGTGTCCAGCGTCGAGTCCCGCTCCGCCAGCGTCCGCTGGTTGGCCAAGTAGAAGCCGCCGCGGCCCAGCTGCTGGAGCGACACGTACTGGACCTGGGCGCCCTGCCGGGCGAAGACCTCCACCGCCGTGGCGACCAGGGCCGTGCCTTCCTCGAAGTCGGGCGAGAGCGCCTCGTCCACGAACGAGACCCGGCTCCCTTCCTCCGCCACCAGCAGAACCCGGGTCACCGCCGCCGTACCGGGGCGCGAGACCCAGCGGCTCAGCCGGATCGGGCGGTCCAGGGCGACGCCCCGAGGCACCCGCAGGAAGACGCCGTCGGTCCAGAGGGCGGCGTTCAGCGCTGGAAACTTCCCGTCGGAGGCGGGCACGGCCTCGGTGGCCAGCAGCGGCTCCACGCCTTCGTCCCCGTCTTGGGCGGCTTGGCGAAGGGACTTGAGGACCACGCCCCGAGCCGCCGCCTCGTCGTCCAGCTCCACGGCGACCACCGAGCCGTCCAGGAGCCCGATCCTTCCGGCAAGGCGCTCCCGGCCCCGGTCCATGGCGGTCCGCAGGGGGCTGGGAAGCGCGCTTGCGCTGGCCAAGGCGCTTCCTCCGCCCGCCGGTCCCTCGTCGCCTGCTCCTGCGTCCCCCGAAAGGGCCAGCGCAAGCTCTTCCAAAGGCAGCATCCGCGCCACGTCGGTGTACCGCCACTCCTCCGATCGCGTCGAGGGCATCGGCGCTGCTTCGTAGAGCTCCCACGCCTCCTCCCGGCGCGCCCGGAGCCATTGCGGGTCTCCGGCGCCCGCTTCGCGCACTGCGGCAGCGGCAACAGCCGTCGCCCGCCTCCCGCGGGAGGCCCGGGACGCTTCCGACTCCAGGCACTCCTCCTCTCGAACCGCCGTCGCGTTGCTCGCCATCTGCGCTACCCGACGCTCCCTTCCATCTCCAGCTCGATCAGCCGGTTGAGCTCGACGGCGTACTCGAGCGGCAGCTCCTTGGCGATCGGCTCGATGAACCCGCGCACGATCAGCGCCATCGCCTCCGCCTCGTCCATCCCCCGGCTCATCAGGTAGAAGAGCTGCTCGTCGCCCACCTTGGAGACCGTGGCCTCGTGGCCCACCGTGGCGCTCTTCTCGTCGATCTCGATGTAGGGGAAGGTGTCGGTCCGGGACGTCTCGTTGATGAGGAGCGCGTCGCACTCCACGTTGGAGCGCGCTTGCCGGGCGCCGTCGTAGACCTTGCACAGGCCTCGGTACGAGGAGCGCCCGGTCCCCTTGGAGATCGACTTCGACACGATGCTGGACGACGTGTTCGGCGCCACGTGGATCACCTTGCCCCCGGTGTCCTGGTGCTGCCCGTCGCCTGCGTAGGCGATCGACAGGATGTCGCCGTGGGCGCCTTCGCCCACCAGGAAGCACGACGGGTACTTCATCGTCAGCTTCGACCCCAGGTTTCCGTCCAGCCACTCCATGTGCGCTCCCTCGTGCACCAGCGCCCGCTGGGTCACCAGGTTGTACATGTTGTTGGACCAGTTCTGGATCGTCGTGTAGCGGAAGTAGGCGTTGGGCTCCACCACGATCTCGATCACGCCCGAGTGGAAGGAGTCGGTGGAGTAGACCGGCGCCGTGCATCCTTCGATGTAGTGCGCCCGCGACCCTTCGCCGGCGATGATCAGCGTCCGCTCGAACTGGCCCAGCCGCTCCTGGTTGACCCGGAAGTACGCCTGCAGCGGCGTGTCCAGCTGCACCCCCGGCGGTATGTAGACGAAGGACCCGCCGGACCAGACCGCCGAGTTGAGGGCCGCGAACTTGTTGTCGGCGGCGGGAATGACGGTCCCGAAGTGCTTGCGGAAGAGCTCGGGGTGGTTCTTCAGCCCGTCCTCGATGGAGTCGAAGATCACGCCCTTGGACTCCCACTCCTCCTTCAGCGAGTGGTAGACCATCTCGGAGTCGTACTGGGCGCCCACTCCGGCCAGGATCTTGCGCTCGGCCTCGGGTATGCCGAGCCGCTCGAAGGTCTCCTTGATGTTGTCGGGCACGTCGTCCCAGGAGCGCTCCATCTTCTCCTGGGGCTTCACGTAGAAGTAGGTCTGGGCCAGCGTCTCCTGAAGCTCCGAGAGGTCGCCGCCCCAGCCGGGCATCGGCTTCGCTTCGTAGACCTTCAGCGCCTTGAGGCGGGAAGCCAGCATCCACTCGGGCTCTTCCTTGCGGCCCGAGATCTGGCGGACGATTTCGTCGTCCAGGCCCGGTCGCGTGCGGAACACCGGCTTGGAGTCGGTGACGAACCCGAACTTGTAGTCGTCGAGTCCCAGGCCGTGAACGACTTCGTTCTGGGGCATTGCTTCTCTCCTTTCGTCTTTCGTCAGGCGGCGTGGGCCGCCTTGTATTCCTCGTAGCCTTGGGCCTCCAGCGCCAGCGCCACTTCCGGCCCGCCCGTCTCCACGATCCGTCCGTCGATCATGACGTGCACCTTGTCGGGGCGGATGTGGTCCAGGATGCGCTGGTAGTGGGTGATGAGAAGCACCGACATCGTCGGATTCTCGGCCTTGAGCGCGTTCACGCCCCGGGCGACGATCTTGAGCGCGTCGATGTCCAGCCCCGAGTCGGTCTCGTCCATCACCGCCAGCGCGGGCTTCAGGACCGCCATCTGGAGGATCTCGTTGCGCTTCTTCTCGCCTCCGCTGAAGCCGTCGTTCACCGGCCGCTCCGCGAAGGAGGGCTTCATGTCCAGGAGCTCCATCCGCTCGACGAGCTGCTCCTGGAAGTCGAAGAGGTCCAGCTCCTCGCCGTCGGCAAGGCGCGCCTGGAGGGCGGTGCGCAGGAAGTTGGCGATCGAGACGCCGGGTATCTCCACGGGGTACTGGAACGCCATGAAGACGCCGGCCTGGGCCCGTTCGTCGGGCTCCATCTCCAGCAGGTCCTCGCCCTGGAAGCGGAGCGAGCCGCCGGTGGGTTCGTAGCCGGGGTGGCCGGCCACGACCTTGGCCAGGGTGCTCTTGCCGGAGCCGTTGGGACCCATGACGGCGTGGATTTCGCCGGGGCGGATCGACAGGTCCACGCCCTTCAGAATATGGAGGTCCTCGTCCGCCACCTTGGCCCGGAGGCCGGCAGCGGCGAAGATGGGAGCGTCGGTCATTTGCAAGAAGTCTCCGAATCGGAATACGATTTGGGCCGTGGGCCGAGCGACGGGCCGCGGCGTCGGGCCTGAAGCGGCCCCCCAGCAGACCCGGCAAGTTACCCTCTACCGGTATGGGGGTCAACGCCTCTCGGACCGCCATCTTCGCCTGGAAGCGGGGCAACTCCATGTCGGACAAGGACTTCGGCCCAGCGACGATCGGACCTCTCGGCCCGCGGCCCTGGCTGGTGCTGGGCGGCGGCGGGGTCAAGGGGCTTGCGCACGTGGGCGTGTGGCGGCGGATGGAGGAGGCCGGAGTCTCGGTCGCCGGGATCGTGGGCTGCTCGATCGGCGCCGTCGTGGGCGCCTGCATTGCCGCTGGAATGGACCCCGCCGAGATGTCCCGGGTGGCTCTCGGGCTCCGGCGCTCCGACATCATCCGGCTGAACCGCCGCGCCGCCTGGATCAGCGGCATCAAGGCGGTGAGCGTCTTCCGGGGCGACGCGCTGCGCGACTACGTCGAGGGCATCGTCCCCGCCCGGGAGTGGTCGGATCTGCGCCTGCCCTTGCTGGTGAACGCCGTGGACCTGGACACCGGTCGGACTGTGTGGTTCGGCCCAGGCGCCCGGACCGACGTGTCGTTGGTGGACGCGCTGTACGCCTCCGCCGCCCTGCCGGTGCTGTACCCGCCCCTTGAACACGACGGCTCCTTCTACGTGGACGGTGGGCTGGATCAGGTGGTGCCGGTGGACCGCGCAGTGGCGGCGGGCGCCTCGGGCGTGGTGGCCGTGGACGTGGTGGGAACGGGCCGATGGACCGGGGCCGACGTTGTGCGGGAGGGGATGGTGGCAATTCACCAGCGCGCGATGGGGATCATGATCCGCAACCGTCGCCGCACCCTGGAGTCGCTGTGGGGCGCCACCCCGACGATCCACGTCGAGCCCAACCTGGAGGGCTACGGGACGTTCGACTTCGGCGCGGTTCCGTACTTCCTGGAGGAGGGGTACCGAGCGGCGGGGGAGGGGCTGGGGTGGGGCGCTTCCGGCCGGTAGGAGCCCAGCGATGGACCGGCGATACTCGGTGCCGGTTGCCACTTCCAGGGGGCTTCCGAGCCGCAACCAAGTGGAGACCGGTCGTTCCGCAGCACCCACTGGCGACCTTGGACACTGGTGTCGGCACGGGATTGGCGTTAGCCTACGGTAGGCCAACCACCTCATCGGGAGACCCAAGCCATGACGTTCCACGAACTGTTCCTCGCCTTTTTCCGGCGCGTAACCGCCACGGCAGCCTTCCTCCTCGACCGGATGGACCCGGAGGGGATCAACACCCGAAGAGCAACCGTCGTACTGCCCCTGGTGGTAGTTTTCGCCGGTAGCACATTCCTCTCGGCATCCCCGGCCACAGTAGTGGACGACACGTCGCGGGGGTGCGACGACCACCACGTGTCCGACGCTGGCAACGAAGCTGGCGACGAGTGCGGAACATCGGCAACCCGAGTGCCCGATCCCGTCGGCACGACATCCGGGCCTGCGTCTACAACCAATATTGTGCCGTTGCTGCTAGCGCCAGCGGATGGCACGCTGCCTTGTACAGATGCTTCGGCGACCGGCCGAGCACCGTTGCTACATCCTTGCCTCAGAGCCGCAGAGGTTGCTCAATGGGCGTGCGAGAGGTTTGGCTACGGAAGTAGGTCCTGTTTAGCTGCTCTAGGTGTTTTTCTGTTTGTCTGCGGCCTATACTATTAAGTGGGCAGAACCCACAAAGTCCCAGCCTAGCCTAAGCCGCCTAAAGTGGCCGGTGCTCGGACGGGACGCTTGCTAGCCGTAGCCACGCGATGGACTCATTCGCAATTCGGTCGAAGTGGCTCCGAGAGGGTAGATCTGGTTTCGACCGCCCTCGTGGTCGCTCTAGTCGGCATTGCCTCCATGGCTAACAATCTGCGCGCCCAGGAGCAGTTGCCCAGCCAAGACCGGCATCTGATTGCGGACTTTGAGGAATTGTACCGTGTCGGCGCGCCCGATGTTCTTCTCAGCGACATCCGCACGACCGAGTTTGCACACGACGGCACACTTTATCTTCTGGACGCGCTATCCGTGTCCGACGTGCAGCTCATGGCGGTCAGTGATGACGGCAAGTCCGTGCGCACAATTGGCCAACCTGGAGGCGGTCCAGGCGAGTTTAGGGGCATTCCTCATTTTAGCCCACTGTCGGATGGACGACTAGCGGTATTCGACCCAGGACACAATGCATATCATATATTTTCCTCCGAAGGCGTACTCGACGGCATGGTTGACGCAGGTGGCGTTGGGCCGGCGGCTAGCTTTGGCAGCATGGCGCGCTCCATCCGTCCAGACCGCCTAGGAACTGGTTTTCTGATGGTGAGCCCGGTCACTTGGGATACGTCCGGCGAAGAGTGGACTGTCGACAGCCGAGACAGGACAATCGCACGCATACGACTAAACGGACCCGGCGGTGTCGAGACCGACACTGTCCTGTCCGCATGGACTCCACCCTACAGCAATTCCGAACTCGACATTGGAGGACAAACGCTCACCATTAGAGGCGGTCTTCTCTTTGAGCCGCAACTTCACTTTGACGCCTTGGCCGGCGGCGACATCGTGTATGTTGAGTCGGCTGCCTATGAAGTCAAGGTTGCTAATCGGGACGGACGCCTCCTACGCATCATCCGCAGACCGTTTAGAGCTCAACCTGTAACGGACGAGATTCGCGAGGCTGTGAAGGAGCAGCAGATTCGCAGCTTCAATGCCGAGGTGGGCGGATCAGAGTTCTTTGGGGCGGAGCAGCTTTCCGATCTACTGACGTTCTATCACGAGATTCCTGTCGTGGAAGGCCTGAAGGCCGGATGGTCAAAAGCGATCTGGGTGCAACGTCGGCATCCTGATGTCCTGTGGAGGCCTGTCAATTCCCGAAACGACGAGGAGTACCCTCCCGGGCCCGTCGACGTTCTATCGTTGGATGGAGAATACATCGGAACCTTCGCATCCGACGAGATGACGATGCCCTTGGCACTTGGCCCCGACGGCTTGGTGGCCACTGCGGAGTACGACGCCTTCGGCGTGCCGACCCTGGTGGTAAAGCGGCTGCCCCAGGCGCTTCGCTGAACGGTCCGTCAAGCGACAACCAGTTGAGATGGTAGACGACGACTCGGGCCGGCGACGCGATCACGGGCACGGCTGTATGGAGTCCGTTTAATTCTATATGTGCAAGGAGCTTATACCCATGGCGGCGGGAGACCGGGCGGTGGAGGGCCGGGGGGCGGCATTGGCTTGGGAAGCGTAATGCCGCTTATGTCGAACGGATCGAACGACAATCCATAAGCCACAGCAAGCCTGTGCCAGCAAGCATCGTCGATCGCTAGCGCCTCCAGGTCATGGGGCCGGGGCAGCGGCACTTGGCGGATCGCAAACTTCCATTCCATCTGCTCAAAATGTCTGGCTACATCCATGTACAGTTTATAGGTTGCGCCACCGCCCACGAGAAACAACCGACCTGGCCACCGCAAGCTGAACGTGCCTGTTTTGCGAATTGTCTTTCCGACGGCGTACACGATTCGACGGTGAAACGGCTCAACGATATCCCTAAGCTCCGCTAGCGAGATGCCGCACTCTTTGGCGATTCGCGCCTCCGACGGCAAATGTCTGAAGGGCGGCAATGCAAGGTCGTGATTGGAGCCCATGCGTATCCAATCTCCCAGATACCGCATGCCAAGTGGCCTTACGGTGCTTGCCCAAATCGGGACCTCGACATCTGGAGACAGCACTTGAAACACAGTTATGTCCAGAGTTCCACCGCCCACATCCACCAAAACGTGCACGCCCTCCTGACGCTGCTTGGACTTCTCGTAGCTGGCCACCTGTGCAACGATCTCCGGGAAAACGTTGATCCGGTCCGATCCGTTCTCGATCTCGCCTTGCAGCGCTTGCCTGCATCGGTCAAGTGTCAGCGGGCTATCGGTTCCGTCCGATCTCATTTCCTCCGCCAAGCCCCAAGCCACTTCGGCACTGCGACGATAAGCGTCCACCAAGCCCCTTACGCCTTCCGATCCACCGCCGTAGCTCTCCGTGGGGACGCCCAAGTTCACCAGCCAGTCCAAGCGTCCGATCAGCAGGCTGCCCTCCGACTCGTCGACCTTCTTCTGGACCTGCCTGAACAACAACGCCAAGAAGGCAGTCAACGGGAGCCGCACGCGCTCGTCGGTCTTGCCGTCGATCAACGGCCTCTTGATGTCGTCGTAGCACTCACTCGCGCCGTCGTGCACTCCCAGGCGGCACTCGCCGCTTGGCATGACAGTCACGGCCGTGGGCAGCAGATGGGGGTTGTCCTCGCCTCCAGGCGCATTGAACGAGACCGCCACACGTCGACCTCGCATCGAGACGACGACCTTCGACAGCGACGTCCCCACATCCACCCCCATCACCAGCTGCTGCTCCCGTTCTCCGCCCGAGACGGCGTGCCCGGTCCCGCTTCTGCCGGACGGTCGCGAGCCAAGCCCCGACGAGCTCTCCGTCTTCGGCTTCCGCTGCGTTGTGGCGGGAGGGTGCTTGTTCTGCCTCGCCGCCCGACCGGGCCGGAGCCAACCCGTCAGCCGCTCGAAGAAACCCATGCTAATAACGAGCTCTCCCGTTCGCTTCCACGCGAATTACACCGACGCACATCTCTTCCCAATGCGACCTGAACTTTCGTTTCGACTCGCGCTGCGCGACTTCTGTGTCCCGCCGCCGTTCTACCTCACGGATCCTTCCCTCAGTCGCTCGAACCAAACCCGTTCTCCCGTGGTCCTGGTGTTTCTGGAGCACTTCCTGCAGACGAGCAAGCTGGCGGGCTGCCCGTCGCTCGAGGGTCGTCACTTGCAAGTCGATGCGGTCGTCGTTGCCGTTCTTGCGGTCATTGTGCACGCGGCCATAGTCCTCTTCCAGTTTCGCCTGACACCTGTCGATGACGTCGCACGCCCGCTCCCGATCCACGTCGAACTCGGCCGAGTGCCAATTCACGCCATGCTGCCTGCCTGCATGTACCAGCTTCCACGATTGCCCGGCGGATAGTATGTCTCCGTCGCCCATGCAAGCTGATCGCGCACGAAGTTCGTCAACTGGTCGCCCGCCTCCAAAGCGCCAACGCCTCAAAGCGAATGCGTAATCGCCAGCTGGCCATCGGTCGTCGAGGTGATCAGTGTGTAGCTGAAGCGCCACTAGGGGACAGAATTCTCCCGAATTCGGCTTGAGTTGGCTGCCGATGAAGCGAATGAAGGGATGAAACTGAGTGATGCGCTCCCTGCGCTGAGATGGATGCTCGATTTTGTGCGAAAACACGTATTCTTGCAGACGTCCTTCCGTCAAGCTTGTGCCTGTGGGCAACCGTTCGTCCTGGATGTACTGGGCCAAGTCCACTCGGAGCCTCGGCGGCAGCGCGATCTCCACGCACAACGGCTCACTGGGGTCCACTCGGAACTCAAACGGCTCTCCGGCATGCCGGTCGAGGTAGTCGCCGGCATAGACCTTGAGGTCGTGACTGGTGATTCGCCGCTTGAAGTCGTGAGCTGCCCTCACTTCACGCAAGACGATTTCCTCGAGTGCAACCAGATGGATTGCTTGCCTCTCGAGATCATCTTTCTGTTTGCGTAGGTTTGCGACGGCCACCGCCGTCTGCTCGATTCGCTTTTTCTCTTTTTCTTTGGTGAATTCTTGACGCATCAGGTCTCCTGCGAGCTCTCGCACCTGCTTGCCAAGGATGACTTCCATGCCGCCGATGGACCGCTTGAAGATGTCGATCTTCTCAAGAAGCACAGTGTATATACGGTCGTCGATGGTATCTCCGTACACCATGTTGACGATCTGGACCTTGGACGACGCTTGCCCAATCCGATCGACTCGGCCGATCCTCTGTTCTATCCGCATGGGGTTCCATGGAAGGTCGTAGTTGACTATGCATCGAGAGAACTGCAAGTCGACTCCCTCGCTGGCCACCTCGGAAGTCAAGAGGACCTTGGTGTCGGCAGAGCGTCTAAATCTGTCTATGGCACGTTGCTTGTTCTCCGCCAAGCCTCCGTGGAGTACTTGGCTGGCAACGCGCCTTTCCGCCAGCCGCTGGGAGAGGTACTCCAGCGTCGCCTTGAAGTAGGAAAACACGATCACTTTGTCGCCGGGGTAGTCGGTCCTATACTCAAGCAACCAATCGCAAAACGTCGTGAACTTGGTATCGGCATCTCTTAGCAAGCGATAATCGAATCCCCTCAAGTCCGCCGCGATGTGGTGCATCAGCGGCCGGACCGGCACTTTGGACTCGTCTCCTTCGCCGCTGTCGGCTTCAGAGGCCAGCAGCGCCACCTTGTCGTCGGAGAGATCACTGGACCAGACTTTGGCCGCGGCATACATGCAGCTCGACATAAGGCGCTGGGGCATGGCAAGCAGGAAGCCTGCCCCTACGTCCTTGCCCATAGCATAGCGACGAATGGACGTTGTCACCTTGCGGTAGAACTCCTCCTCGACACCGCCCGGGGGCATCTCGACCACGAGACAGCTGACGTCGCGCTCAACTCGAAGCTCCTGCACTTCCCGCTTGCGGGTCCGGGAAACGACGTGCCGTAGAAGGTTCGTCTTGTCGATGCGGCTGGCGAGTTCGACACGGACCGCCGGGTCGGCAAGCGATTCTTTCTCGACCGAGTCGATGATGCCGCGAAGACGGCGGTTGCCGTGCAGGAGGTCGTGCCCGCCGGCCAGTCGAAGGGCTTCGACAACCTTGGCTTTCGTCGGTTGCGATTCCATGACCAGACCCCGGGCACGGATCAGTGGCTCGTTTGCCTCAAGCACCGCGGGGAAGACTTCAGACGACGAAAACGTATCGGGATCCAGCAAGCGAAGCAGGTGGAAGAGATCGTCCTCCTTGTTGTTGACTGGAGTAGCCGACAGGAGGACGACATGTTCGCTGACGTCCCGGAGGAGCGTACCAATGCGTGCGCTCTGCGTTCCCGGGTTTCGGAGGTAGTGGGCCTCGTCGATCACCAATAGGTCGATGATGTTGCTGCGACCGGCACGCTCCTCGAGAAAACGCGCCAACCGGGCGGCAGGAGAGGCGACGGCTGGGTCTTCGTACAGCTTGGGCGGGCGAACTCCCTGGATGCTACAGACGAGAGCCTGGGACTCTATGGCTCGATACCTGGGAGCCGACAGTTCCTTGAGCAGCCCTTCAGCGTCTACTTGTCGACTGGAGACGCCGAATTTGTTGCCGAGCTCGAGCTCCCACTTGTCGCGGAGCGTGGCGGGGCAGACGACCACAAGCCGGCGCGCGTCGGATCGGGCGCGAAGCTCGGTCCAGATCAAGCCAGCCTCGATCGTCTTGCCGAGCCCAACCTCGTCGGCGATGAGGATCCCGTTCGAGGGAGACGCCAGAAACGTCAGTACCGGCTTGTACTGGTAAGGCAAGAAGTCGATGTTCGTGGCGTCCATGCTGTATACCAGATCGCGGACATTGCCGGCGATCTGGCAGAACGTGATGTTCCGCCGAAGCTCCGAGTGTCCGCAGAAACGACCCTCCCACAAGAGCGTGCAGGGATCCGGCGGATCTTCGGGCCCACATCGCAGCTCGTACTCTGGACGCCAGTCTACTGTGCTGTCGTCCCACCGCACTTGCCACATGTCGTACTCGGTGTCATCCAGCCGTCGTCGACGAGGCCCCTTGACGATCACGCCTCGGCGGCTCGGGTCGTATTCGAGTTCAACGACGAGCCCGATGTGCACGGCGGCTCCCCTCTTGGCTAGCGGCGCCAGCTCAGAACACCGGCGCCCAAATCCAAGTGTCGGACCTGGCCCACGCCTTCTCGAACCGAGCCTTGGCCTCGTCCGCAACCTCGTCCTTCCCCTGCGCCCGCAACGCCGTCTCCAGCCCGAAGAGCGACCAGCCGTTGTGGGGATGGTCCTCCAGCGCCGCCTCAAACACGGCCTCCGCCTCGGCCCAGCGCTCGGTCTCCAGCAGCAGGTTGCCCAGCCAGTGGCGGGCCGAGAAGTTGAGGGGCTCGGGCTCGTCGTAGCGCAGGCCGTCCTCGGTCTCGATCGCTGCCTCCAGCGCCGCTGCCGCCTCGTCGGTCTTGCCCTCGTGGCGCAGGAGCTCGCCTTCCAGGATGCCGGCGACCACGCCCAGCAGGTCCGCGGCCGAGTGCCCCCGGAAGGTCTCGCTCTCGGGCGTGTCCTCGGCGGCCTGCCGGACGCGCTCCAGGTACACGGACGCCCTTCCCGGCTCGTCGGTCCGCAGGTAGGCGTACCCCCGGCTGAAGTCCCAGAAGCCGCGCTGGATGCCGCCGTCGGGCGGGTCGTCCATCTCCAGGATCTCGTCGAAGCGGCCGAAGCGCAGCAGCGCCATCGCCTCGTAGAACGCGCCGCCGGGCACGATCTTGCCGTAGTCCTTGGCGGCCTGCACGGCGACGGCGCCCTGCCCGTCCATCGACGCCGCGAAGAGGAGCATGTGCAGGTTGTGGGACGGGTAGATCGCCCACGCCCGGTCAACGTTCGCCCGCAGGTCGGTGTGCCACGCGGCGGTGTTGGCCTCGACGGCGTCGCCCCAGCGCCCGACCCGGTTGTAGGTGTGGGACGGCATGTGCTGGATGTGGCTGGCGCCCGGGATCGACCGGCCCAGGTGGTCGGCGCACGCCTCCGCCTTGCCGGGCTCGACGGTGGGCTCGGTGGCGTGGACATACAGGTGGCACGCCCCGGGATGCTCGATGCTCCGCTTCAGCACCGCCTCCAGCACCGCGTGTATCTTCTTGACCGCCGGCTTGTCCTTGTCCCACCGGCCCCGCCTGGGCTCGAGCAGCATCAGCGACTCGCCGTAGAGCGTGCCCACGTCCAGGTCCTGGGGGAAGCGCTCCCACACGTCGGCCATCGCCCGGGCGTAGACCGAGTCCAGGGACTTCCGCACGGCCTCGTCCTGCTCCTCCACGTAGCGGACAGCCATCGCCTCGATCAGCGCCTTCTCGACGTCGCTGGCCCGGCCCTTGTCGGCAAGCTCCTTCGCCATCCGGACGTTCTCGTAGGCCCGGGGCGCGTCGTCGGGACCCATTCCCCCGTTCAGGTACGGTCCCCACGCCCACGCCTCGCCCCAGAAGCACATTGCGCAGCCCGGGTCTTCCCTCTGGGCTTGGCGGAACGAGCGCGCCGCCCGCAGCGGCGTGAAGGCGTACATCATCTGGAGCCCCTGGTCGAAGTACTCCTGGGCTCGGCGGGATTCGGTGGTGATGGGACGGGTCAGGGGTCCCAGCGCGTCGGCGTAGTGCTTCGCCTCCTCGTCGAAGCCCGCCGGGTACTCGGCCTGGTGACCGTTGCCCTGGGCAAGCGCCGGGGCCGGAAGGGCGGAGAGGGCCGCGAACGCCACGGCCAGAGCGACGACGGCGGCGCGGCAACGCCGGGAACAGGCAGGATCCATGTGGTCGATTCGTCCTTGTTAGCTTGTCGGGTGGCGATGGGTTTGCCGGCGGACGAAGGTTCTCGCTGGGGTTGCGCAACCGTCCGCTCAAGGGGCAATGTGCGACGCGGGCCGGGCGGACGCCAGGGTTCCACCTCCGAGTCGTCCCATCCAGCTATTGCCCCGCCCGTGGACTGGACGGCGGAGGTCGTCCGCCGCAAGCCGGACTTCCCGCGACGAGCACGACCGGAGGGAGATTGCTGCCCGAGCTGGAGCGAGAGCTGCTGAAGAAGTGCCAGGCCGGCGACGCGCGCTTCTACGAGCCGATCGTCCGGGCGTACGAACCGGCCGGGCTGCGGATCGCCCTGGGCATGATGGGAAACCACGAGGACGCGCAGGACGTCCTCCAGGAAGCCTTCGTGAAGACTTGGCAGACGCTGCACCGCTTCGACCTGAACCGCAGCTTCGGTCCCTGGTTCTTCCAGATACTGCGGAACCATTGCCGGGACGCCCTGCGGAGCCGAAAGGCCCGGTTCAGCCGAGAGGCCCTGGGCGAGCAGCTGGAGACCGTGCCGTCGAACCCGGAGCACGGACCGGAGCGCCGCCTGGAACGCCGCCTCGCCAAGGAGAGGCTGTGGACGGCCCTGGAGAAGCTCAGCGAGGACCACCGGGAGATCATCGTGCTCAAGGAGCTGGAAGGCTTCCGCTACGGCGAGATCGCCGGGATACTCAGGATTCCCGAAGGGACGGTGGCCAGCCGCCTCTTCCATGCCCGCCAGGCCTTGGCCGAGGCGCTCCTGGAGACGCCATGACGGACCACGAGCAGCTCATGCGCTTCCTGGACGGGGAAGCCGCGCCCGAAGAGAGGAGTTCCGTCGAAAGCTCCCTGAAGGAATCAAGCGAGCTTCGGCGGGAGCTGGCCGTCTACCAGTCGATCAAGGACGGGTTCAGCGACATGACGTTCGTCCCCTGGGACGAGGGTTCGACATGGGGCCGCGTTCGGAAGCGGCTCTCCGTGCCCGTGGGGTGGATCCTGACCGGGTCGGGGCTGGCGGCCTGGATCGGCTACGGCCTATGGGTCTTCCTCACGTCGCCCACGAGCGTCCTGGTCAGGCTCGCCACCGGGGGAGTGGTCATCGGCGTCCTGGTCCTGCTGGCGAACGTGATCTGGGACCGTTGCCGCGAGTACCGCACCGATCCCTACCGGCACGTGCATCGGTGATCCTCGCGACGACCGAATCCGTCGCGGGCCGTCGCGTCGCGCGCACGCTGGGGCTTGTGCGCGGCAGCTCGATCCGGGCGCGACACGTGGGCCGGGACCTTGTCGCGGGGCTGCGCAACTTGGCCGGCGGCGAGCTTCACGAGTACACCAAGCTGCTGGCCGAGGCCCGGGAGCAGGCCATCGACCGGATGATCGCCGAGGCCGAAGCCATGGGAGCCGACGGCGTCCTCGCCATCCGCTTCCAGTCCGCGGAAGTCAGCCGCGGCGCCGCCGAGATGGTCTGCTACGGAACGGCCGTCGAGCTGGAAGCCGTCGGGACGGTTGCCTTGTAGATTGGTCGGCGGAAAAGCGACCGGGGATCGAACCCCGAACCCCCCATCGGACTCCTGAAGCCAAAGGCGACTCCAAATGACCAGCAGGACTTCCACTCTCGCCCTCGCCGCCCTCTTCGCGGGAGCCGCGTCCGCCCTCGTCGGTCCGCCGGCGGTCCGGCCCGCCCAGGGCCAGTCGGACGCTATGCGTTCCACCTACCACGACTATCGCGTGGTCACCGTCGCGGACGGCCTCAATCAGCCGTGGTCGATCGCCTTTCTCCCGGGGGGAGACATGCTGGTGACCGAGCGCCCGGGCCGGCTTCGGATCGTGCGAGACGGTGTCCTCCTCCCCTCGCCCGTCCCCGGCGTTCCCGAGGTGCTCGCAAGGGGCCAGGGCGGGATGCTCGAGGTCCTGCCCCACCCGGAGTTCGCATCGAACCGCCTCGTCTACCTGAGCTACTCGAAGCCGATCGGCAACGGCAACGAGGCGACCACCGCCGTCGTCCGAGGCACGCTCGAGAACGACCACTTCACCCAGACCGACATGATCTTCGAGGCGGTCTCCCAGGGCGGGGGCCACTTCGGCTGCAAGCTCGCGTTCGACGCCGACGGGTATCTCTGGCTGACCGTCGGCGACCGCCAGGCGCCGCCCCAGGGCGACCTCCACGCACACCCGGCCCAGGACCTCTCGAACCATCACGGCGTCGTCGTTCGGCTCCACGACGACGGGCGCGTGCCCGAAGACAATCCTTTCGTGGGCGTGGTCGACGCCCGCCCCGAGACGTGGAGCTACGGCCACCGCAACCCCCAGGGGCTGGCGATCCACCCGGAGACGGGCGCCCCCTGGATCACCGAGCACGGACCCCAGGGCGGCGACGAGGTGAACAGGCCCGAAGCGGGCAAGAACTACGGCTGGCCGGTGATCGGCTACGGCGTCAACTACGGCACCGGTTCCGCCATCCACGCGACGACCCACGCCGACGGGATGGAGCAGCCCCTGCACGTGTGGGTGCCGTCGATCGGCGCTTCGGGGCTGGTGTTCTACACGGGCGACAAGTTTCCCGAGTGGCGGGGCAGCCTCTTCGCCGGCGGCCTCCGCGGCCAGCGCCTGGAGCGGTTCACCGTGGAAGGCGGCCGGGTCACTGCGGTGGAGACCCTGATGCGGGGCATGGGACGGATCCGGGACGTGCGCCAGGGACCCGACGGCTACATCTACGTGGCGATCGTCGGGCGGGCGGACGGTGAAGAAACGCCGATTGTGCGGCTGGAGCCGGCGGGGTAGGAATGGCCCCGAGCAGACGCCTCGGGTTCGGGCCGGGCTTGTCCCGACGACCTGGGCCGCGGCGTCCACTCGGTCTCCCGCAAGCCGGGTCGACGACAAACTTCCGGCGGACGCCCAGCCTCGCCGGCCCGCCCGCCCGAGTCGGCCTTCCACCCGCCCGAATCGGCTTGAAGTGACGCGGGGTTCGTCTCCATGCCGTCCTGCCACGCTCGCCGCAGTCGCGGCCGTCCTTCTCCAGCTGCCGACGTCGGGGCTGGCCGCCCAGCCCCTCTCCGGCGACCAGTTGGAGCCCAGGCGTTCCGCCTACCACGACTACCGGTTGGTCCCGGTCGCGGACGGGTTCGTTCAGCCGTGGTCGATCGCCTTTCTCCCGGGGGGCGACATGCTGGTGACCGAGCGTGCCGGCCGGCTTCGGATCGTCCGAGACGGCGTTCTCCTGCCGCGCCCCGTCCCCGGCGTTCCCGAGGTGTTCGCGGTCCAGCACGGTGGGATGTTCGACGTCCTTCCCCACCCGAACTTCGCAACGAACCGCCTCGTCTACTTGAGCTACGCGAAGCCGGTGGGCGACGGGAGCAAGGGGATCACGGCCGTCGTTCGAGGCACGCTCGAGAACGACCGCTTCATCCAGACCGACAAGATATTCGAAGCAGTCTCTCGTGCATCGAGGTGGGGGTTCGGGGGGAAGCTCGCCTTCGACGCCGACGGCTATCTGTGGCTGACCGTCGGCGACCATCTGTCCCAGGACGACCCGCTGTCCCAGATTTGGGGCAACCTCCGCGCGCACCCGGCCCAGGACCTGTCGGACCACCAAGGCGTCGTCGTTCGGCTTCACGACGACGGGCGCGTGCCCGACGACAATCCCTTCGTGGGCAAGAGCGGCGCCCCCCCGAAGAGATGGAGCGTCCTCGACCAAGTTGTTCGCGGCCCGCCCCGAGCGGCCCGCCCCGAGACGTGGAGCTACGGCCACCGCAACCCCCAGGGGCTGGCGATCCACCCGGAGACGGGCGCTCCCTGGATCACCGAACACGGACCCAAGGGCGGCGACGAGGTGAACAGGCCCGAAGCGGGCAAGAACTACGGCTGGCCGGTGATCGGCTACGGCGTCAACTACGACTTCAACTCCATCCACGCGTCGACCCACGCCGACGGGATGGAGCAGCCCCTGCACGTATGGGTGCCGTCGATCGCTCCTTCCGGGCTTGCGTTCTACACGGGCGACAAGTTCCCCGAGTGGCGGGGCAACCTCTTCGCCGGCGGCCTCTACGGCCAGTGCCTGGAGCGGTTCACCGTGGAAGGCGGCCGGATCACGGCGGTGGAGACCCTGATGCAGGGCGTGGGACGGGTCCGGGACGTGCGCCAGGGCCCCGACGGTTACATCTACGTGGCGATCGTCGGTTGGGTGGCAGGCGAAAGAACGCCGATTGTGCGGCTGGAACCGGCGGGGGCGGGGCTGGGGCCGGCGGGGTAGGCGGGCGGGACGCCGAGGCGCGCCTCCCGCTGGTCCTCACGTGCTGCGTGGCGTCATGCAGGCGCTGTCGGACCGCGTCGGCCGGCTCTCACGCCGACGCTTCAGATCCTTTCGGCGCCGTCGCGGGTTCGCTGCTCCCGGCAGCCGTGCGTTCGACCTTGGCCGCGTAGTTCCGCGCCTCGTACCCCATCGACCGCACCAGCCGCGCTTCGTGGGCGTCCAAGGTGGTTCGGCCGAAGACCGTGCGGAGCGCCCGCATCACGCTCTGCGGCTTGCGGGCCTTGAAGAACTCGATCCGCGCAAGGCCCGCCTCCAGCGCTCCGTACATCTCCTCCAGCTCGGCTGCGGTGGCCGGCCCCAGGGAGCGCTTGCCGGTCGGCATGGCGTCGGCGTCCCCGTCGCGCGCCAAGAGCAGCTCGTACGCGACCAGCAGCGCCGCCTGGGCCAAGTTCAGGGAGGCGTGGCCCGGAGCGGTGGGCACGACCAGCACGTCGTGGCAGCGGTCCAGGTCCTCGTTGGAAAGCCCCCGGTCCTCTCGCCCGAAGACCAGCGCCACGTCCCCCTTGCAAGCCCGTCGCAGGATGCGGGGGGCCAGCTCCCGAGGCCGATGGTAGTTGCGCCGGGCCGTCCGGGGGCGGGCGGAGGCGCCCACGACGTAGGTGGCGTCGGCCAGCGCCTCGTCGAGCGTCGCGGCCCGGCAGATGCGGTCCACGATCCGGTGGGTGCGGTGGGCGATTCCGGTGATCCGCCACGAGTCGAACTCGGCCGGGTCCACCAAGGTGAGCCGCTCCAGCCCCATGTTGGCCATCGCCCTGACCACCCCCGCCACGTTCACCACGTCCTGGGGCTGGTGCAGGACGACGCGGACGCGCTCCGTCGCCGTCACGGCTCCGAGTCCACTGTCGGCTGCACCAGCCGCGCCGACACGAACGTCCCCGCCAGGACCAGCGCGGCGGCCGCCAAGTAGGGCAGTGCGTGGCCCACGTCGAAGAGGCTCCCGGCAACGAGCGGCCCGACCACGCGGGCGAGCGAACCCACGCTCTGTCCGACCCCCAGCACCGCTCCCTGGCGCTCCGGGTGCGCGGCCCGGGAAAGGAGGCCCAGCACGCTGGGGATCGCGCCCCCGTAGCCGATGCCGATCAGCGCCAGCCCCGCCAGCAGCGCCCCGGGCGACGGGGACCAGCCCACCGCCAGCAGCCCAAGCACGAAGGGCGCCGCGCTCCCCAGCAGGAGGAGCCGCTCCCCGGTGCGGGGCGCGACCCGCCGCACCAGCCCCCCTTGCACGACCGCCGAGACCACGCCCAGCAACGCGAAGAGCAGTCCGGCGTGCCGCGCCCCCATTCCGAAGCGCTCCAGCGCCAAGAGGGAGAGGGTCGGCTGAAGGGCCGAGAACCCCATGGTGATGCACAGGTAGCCGGCCAGCACGAGGCGGATCTGCCGGGACGCCGCCGCGTCCCGCAGGGCGGCACCCAGAGAGAAGGGGGGCGTCGGCGCCGCCGAGCCTTCCTTGCGGGCACGGGACTCGGGGAGCCACGCCAGCGCCGCCAGCGCGTTGGCCAGGCAGAGCCCGGCGGCGGCGTAGCCCGGCGCGGCGGGGGAGCCCGGCGACACGCCCGCCAGGAAGGCGCCCAGCGCGGGGCCGATCACGAAGCCGAGGCCGAACGCCGCGCCGATCAGCCCCATGTTGCCGGCCCGCCGGGACGGATGCGTCACGTCCGCGATGTACGCCTGGGCCACGGGAATGGTCGAGCCGCCGATTCCGCCCACGATCCGGGAGGCGAAGAGCATGGCCAGCGAGTCCGCCTGGGCGAACACCACGTAGGCGGCGCTGCTCCCCAGCAGCCCGAGAAACAGCACGGGCCGCCGTCCGACCCGGTCCGAGATGCGCCCCCACAACGGCGCCATCCCCAGCTGCACCAGCGAGTAGACGGCCACCAGGAGCCCGACCTGCGCTCCGCCGGCGCCGAAGCCCTGGGCGTAGATCGGCAGGAGGGGCAGGACGATGCCGAAGCCGACCAGATCGACCAGCACCGCCAAGAAGAGAAGGCCCAGCCGGCGGCGGTCCTGGGGGCTCGGGGTCGTCTTGGGCTCCGGGGAAGTGCCGGGCGGGCCGCCGGTTCGGCTAGGCGTCCCTGTCCTCAACGTCCTCGGAATCGCTCTCCCGGCCGGCTTGGATCGATCCCTTGAAGTTGCGGATCCCGGACCCCAGTCCCCGCGCGATCTCGGGAATGCGCTTGGCGCCGAAGACCAGCACGAGGACCGCGAGCACGAATACGATCTCGCCTACGCCTAGCGAAGGCACGGCTCTCCCCTTCCGCCGTCCAAGGAGCGGGCCGCGGGGAAGGCGGCGAAGGCGCCGGCGGCTCCCCTTCCGCTATCCACGGAGCAGGTCCTTCGCGATCGTCTGGAGCTGCATGTTGTCGGTCCCCTCGTAGATCGTGCCGATCTTGGAGTCCCGGTAGTACTTCTCCACCGGGTACTCGCGGGTGAAGCCGTAGCCCCCATGCAGGTCGAGACACAGCGACGACACCTCTTGGGCGGTCCGGGCGGCGAAGAGCTTGGCCATCGCCGCCTCCCGCAGAAAGCGCGCGCCCTGGTCCTTGAGTCGGGCGGCGTTGTACACCATGAGGCGCGCCGCTTCGATCTTGGCGGCCATCTCGGCCAACTGGAACTGCACCCCCTGGAAGGACGCGATCGGGTGGCCGAACTGCTCCCGCTCCCGCACGTACTGCAGCGTGTGGTCGAAGGCGCCCTGGGCAAGACCCACCATCTGGGCGCCGATCCCGATGCGCCCTTCGTTCAGGGTCTCGATCGCCACCTTGTACCCCCTTCCCACCTCGCCCAGCACGTTCTCGTCGGGCACCCGCACGTGGTCCATCACCAGCTCGGTGGTCGACGACGCGCGAATCCCCAGCTTGTCCTCGCGCTTGCCCACGGCGAAGCCGGGCATCTCCCGCTCGACAAGGAACGCGGTGATCCCCTTGTAGCCGCGCTCCGGCGCGACGTTGGCGAAGACGATGAAGAGCCCGGCCTCTCCGCCGTTGGTGATCCACATCTTGGCGCCGTTCAGGACCCACTCCTTCCCGTCGCGCTCGGCCCTCGCCGCCAAGGCGAAGGCGTCGGAGCCGCTCCCGGCCTCGGAGAGGGCGTAGGCGCCGACCGTGCCCTCGGCCAGGCGCGGCAGGTAGCGGCTGTTCTGGTCCGGGGTCGCCCACCGGAGCAGGGCGTTCGCCACCAGCGTGTTCTGCACGTCCACCAGCACCGCCACGGAAGGGTCGACCCGGGAAAGTTCCTCCACCACCAGGGTGGCGGTGAAGAACGAGCTCTCGGCGCCCCCGTACTGCTGGGGTATCTCGATCCCCATGATCCCCAGCTCGAAGAGCATCGAGATCAGCTCGGAATCGATCTCGTGGGCCGCGTCCATGCCGGCCACGCGGGGGGCGATCTCCGACTCGGCAAAGTCGCGAACGGCGTCGCGGAACATGACCTCTTCCTCGGTGAGGACGGTCAAGGCGGTGTGTTCGGCCAGCGCAGCCACGGCGTCTCCTTGCAAACGGGCTTCGGGTCTCGAATCTAACCTGCCGAGCCGGGTTGACGCATCCGCTCCCCGCGACTTTATATATTCCCCCGCTTGGAGCACTTTCCACGGACACCCAGGACAGCTTCCACGGAACACCCATCAGCGGAGAGGGCGATGTCCCACATTCCCGAAGGACTGCGGTACACCACGGAGCACGAGTATCTCAAGGAAGCCGACGAGGAAGGCGTCTTCTTCGTTGGGGTCACCGACTACGCCCAGAGCGAGCTGGGCGACGTGGTGTACGTGGAGCTCCCCGAGCCGGGCAACACCTTCGCCGCCATGGAGACCTTCGGGACGATCGAGGCCGTCAAGGCCGTCGCCGACCTGTACTGCCCCCTCGCCGGCGAGGTGGTGGCCGTCAACGCGGGGCTCGACGACGACCCCGCAGCGGTCAACTCGGACCCCTACGGCGAGGGGTGGATGATCAAGCTTCGGCTGGAGCGCCCCTCGGAAGTCGAGGAGCTGATGGACGAGGCCGCCTACGAGGTGCACGTCAGCGAATAGGGACTCCGTCCGAAAGCGCCATGTCCACGCCCGCAAGCCACCCGCCCGACTTCCTGGGCCGCCACTTGGGCCCCAGCCCCGACGACGTGCGGCAGATGCTCAAGGTCGTCGGCCACGAGAGCCTGGACGGACTGGTCAAGGAGACCATTCCCGCGTCCATCCGCCTGGAACGGCCCCTGCGGCTGCCCGACGCGGCGCCCGAGGCCGAGCTGATCGAGCGCCTGCGGGAGATCGCGTCGGAGAACCAGCGCTGGCGCAGCTACATCGGCATGGGCTATTCGGGGACGATCGTTCCAGGAGTGATCCAGCGGAACATCTTGGAGAACCCGGGCTGGTACACCCAGTACACCCCGTATCAGGCCGAGATCTCCCAGGGCCGGCTGGAGGCCCTCCTCAACTTCCAGACCGCCGTGATCGACCTGACCGGCATGGACATCGCCAACGCCTCGCTGCTGGACGAAGCGACCGCCGCGGCGGAAGCGATGTGCATGCTCCACGGCGGCGGGCGAAAGCGCGGGGGAGACGTCTTTCTCGTGGCCGACGACTGCCATCCGCAGACGATCGGCGTCGTCGCTACCCGGGCGGAGCCCCTCGGGATCGAGGTGCGGGTCGGCCCCAGCGCCGAGTTCGCCTTCGACGACGCCGTCTTCGGGGCGCTGGTCCAGTACCCGGCCACCGACGGCGGCGTGCACGACTACCGGGATCTGTGCGCCGCGGCCCACGAAGTCGGCGCGAAGGTGGTTGCGGCGGCGGACTTGATGGCGCTGGCCCTCCTGACGCCTCCCGGCGAGTTCGGCGCCGACGTGGCCGTGGGGAACACGCAGCGCTTCGGCGTGCCGATGGGGTACGGCGGCCCTCACGCCGCCTACTTGGCCGCCCGGGAAGAGTTCAAGCGCCGGCTGCCGGGTCGGATCATCGGCGTCTCCACCGACCGTCACGGCGCCCCGGCCCTCCGGATGGCCCTCCAGACCCGGGAGCAGCACATCCGCCGGGAGAAGGCCACGTCCAACATCTGCACGGCCCAGGTGCTGCTGGCGGTGATGGCGGGGATGTACGCAGTCTACCACGGCCCCGAGGGCGTGCGCCGGATCGCCCGGCGGATCCGCAAGCAGACGGCGACGCTGGCCCTCGCGCTGGACAAGAAGGGCCACGAGCTCGTCCACGACATCTACTTCGACACACTGAGGGTTCGGCCCGCCTGCAAGCCGGCGCTCGTGCTGGCCGCCGCCCGGGAGGCGCGGATCAACCTGCGCGAGTTCGGCGACGGCACGATCGGCGTCGCCCTCGACGAGACCGTCGCGCCGTCGGACCTGGACGACCTGATCGGGGTGTTCGGGGCCGTGGGCTCCGCCGTCCAGCTGGCCGGCTTCTTCGAGCCCGCCGAGTATCCAGAGCCCTTCGCCCGAAGCAGCGGCTACCTGGAGCACCCCGTCTTCCGCTCCCACCGCTCCGAGACGGAGATGCTCCGGTACATCCACCGCCTCGAGTCCCGGGACCTGTCCCTCAACACCAGCATGATCCCCCTGGGGTCGTGCACCATGAAGCTCAACGCCACGACCCAGATGACGCCCGTCACGTGGCCCGAGTTCGGCGGCCTTCACCCCTTCGCGCCGCCGGAGCAGGCCAAGGGGTACGCCCGCATCGTGGCCGACCTGAAGGAGTGGCTGGCCGAGATCAGCGGGTTGCCGGCCGTCTCCCTTCAGCCCAACTCCGGCGCCCAAGGCGAGTACGCGGGGCTCCTGGCGATCCGGGGCCGGCACCGGGCGCTGGGCCAGCCGGAGCGGGACGTTTGCCTGATCCCGTCGTCGGCCCACGGCACCAACCCCGCCAGCGCCGTGATGGCGGGCATGAAGGTCGTCGTGGTGGGATGCGACGCGCGGGGCAACGTGGACGTGGAGGACATGGAGGCGAAGGCCGCCGAGCACGCGGACCGCCTTGCCGCCGTGATGATCACCTACCCGTCCACCCACGGCGTCTTCGAGGCCCGGATCCGCGAGCTCTGCGAGGTCGTCCACCGCCACGGCGGCTACGTGTACCTGGACGGCGCCAACCTGAACGCCCAGGTGGGACTCTGCCGACCCGGCGACTACGGCGCCGACGTGATCCACATCAACCTCCACAAGACCTTCGCCATCCCCCACGGGGGCGGCGGCCCGGGGATGGGTCCGATCTGCGCAACGGAGGAGCTCGCGCCCTACCTGCCCGGTCACCCAACGACGCCGAGCAGCGGCGCGGTCGGGACGGGACCGGTGTCGGCGGCGCCCTGGGGCAGCGCGAGCATCCTTCTCATCTCCTGGGCGTACATCGCCCTGCTGGGCCGGGAGGGCGTGACGCAGGCAACCCGGGTGGCCATTCTCGCGGCCAACTACATGGCCGAGAGGCTCGACGCCCACTTCGACATCCTCTACTGGTGGGGGCACGGCAGCGGCCGGGTGGCCCACGAGTTCATCGTCGACCTGCGGGCGATCCGAAAGGCGACGGGGATCACCGAGGAGGACGTGGCCAAGCGCCTCATGGACTACGGCTTCCACGCCCCCACGATGGCCTTCCCGGTGCCGGGAACGATCATGATCGAGCCCACCGAGAGCGAGTCCAAGGCCGAGATGGACCGCTTCTGCGACGCCCTCGTCTCCATCAAGGCCGAGATCGAGCAGGTGGAGCTGGGGCTTCAGGACAAGCAGGACAACGTGCTCAAGAACGCCCCCCACACCGCCCTGGCCGTCGCCGACGACGAGTGGACCCACGGCTACGGCCGCCGGCAGGCCGCGTTCCCTGCGCCATGGCTGCTGGAGCACAAGTTCTGGCCTTTCGTGGGTCGGGTGGACAACGCCCACGGGGACCGCAACTTGGTGTGCGCCTGCCCGCCCGTCGAGAGCTACCAGACCGAACCCGCCAGCGGCTAGCCCCGACCGCCGAAGCCGAACCGTGCGCCGAGCCTTCCCCAGGAAAGAGAGCCCATCGCCTTGGCCACCCTAGCGTTCCACGGCCACTCCACGTTCACGTTGGAGACCGAAGACGGAGTCCGCTTCGTCGTCGATCCGTTCTTCGAGGACAGCCCCGTCTCCGAGATCGAGCGCGCCGACGCCGGTCCGCTGGACTTCGTGTTCTGCACGCACGGCCACGCCGACCACTTCGCCGACGCCCTGCCCCTGGCCCAGGAGACCGGAGCGACGCTGGTCTCCACCTTCGAGATCGTCGGCTTCGCCCAGGAGCAGGGGCTGGAGAACGTGCACCCCATGCACATCGGCGGGGGATGGGAGTTCCCCTTCGGGCGGGTCAAGATGACGCCGGCGCTTCACGGCGGGCAGGTGCACGGCGACGAGTCGGGCCGCTTCACCACGGTTCCGGGCGGGTTCCTCTTCCACGTGGACGGGAAACGGATCTACCACGCCGGCGACACGGCGCTGACGACGGACATGCGGCTCCTGCGGGGCCAAGTGGACGTGGCGCTTCTTCCCATCGGCGACAACTTCACCATGGGGCCGGAGGACGCGGCGCGGGCCGTCGAGTTCGTCGAACCGGAGGTCGTGGTGCCGATCCACTACGGCACTTGGCCGATGATCGAGCAGGACCCGGAGCGGTTCCGCGACCTGGTGGGGGAGCGCGCGCAGCTTCGCGTCATGAGTCCGGGAGACGAATTCGCTCTCTGACGACATGGCCTCGTCCGGCAACCTTGGTCCTCTTCTGTCCGCGACCTCGCTTCCCAAGTGACCGGGATTCGATGGCGGGTGCTCGTGGACCCGCCTGCATCGGGGGCGGCCAACATGGCGCGGGACCACGCCTTGGCCGAGAGGTGCGCGCCGGGGATGGGAACCGTGCGCTTCTACCGCTGGGATCCGCCCACGCTCTCCTTCGGCCGCAACGAGCCGGTCACGGTGGGCTACCGGGAGATCCTGCGCGGCCGCCGGGAGCTGGGCGTGGTGCGCCGGCCCACGGGGGGACGGGCGGTGATCCACGACGGGGAGCTCACCTACAGCATCGTCTTCCCGGCGCGGGCGCTGGGCGGGGTGCGCGAGGCGTACGCCAAGGTCAACCAGGGGTTGGTCCGCGGGCTGCGGGCGCTGGGCGTGGACGCCCGAAGCGAGGAGGGCGGAGGCGCGGTCCCGGCCCCCAATGCGGGCCCCTGCTTCGCGGGACCCGTGGCCGGGGAAGTCGTGGTGGCGAAGCGGAAGCTGGTGGGAAGCGCGCAGGCGCGGATCGGAGGCGCCGTCCTTCAGCACGGTTCCATCCTGCTGGCCGCGGACCAGGGTCCTCTGCTGGCCCTGGAGAGGCGAGAGCGCAATGGGAACACCCCGACCGCGGGCCGGGACGCCGGTCGATCCGCCGATCCCCTGCGGGATCCGTCGGCCCGCGCGTTGCGGCCCGTCACGCTGGGCGAAGTGCTGCGCGCCGTGCCTCCCTGGGAGGAGTTGGTGGGGGCGCTGCGGACCGGTTTCGAGCAGATGCTCGGAGGGGCGTGGGAGACGGGCGCGCTGAGCCGCGACGAAGCCGCCCTGGCGGCGGGACTGGAAACGCGCTACGCTTCCCGAGAGTGGACATGGCGGCGCTGAGTCGTTCGGGGGACTTTCCCGAAGAGGCCCGGCCCGCCATTTTCCATGCTTGCCGCAAGGAAACCAGCGTCGAGGTTGACGGCCCCGCAGGCGGGGTTCATTATGGCAAGCCTTGCAGAGCGGCCCGTCGGGGCCGACAATCCGCAGTCGCGCCATGGAGCGCGGCCGATTCCAACCATCTGCCCAGGACCGAAAGCGGGAGGTTCCTTTGACCAGCGCGACGACGACTCTCTACGGAGCCATGCTCCAGCTCCCGGGCGTGGAAGGCCCGGACCTCACCTTCACGGAGCAGATGGCCCAAGCGTGGACGGACGCCGGGATCATGCGCTGGCCTCTCGGCCTGTGTCTCCTGGTGGGGATCCTCGTCATCATCTGGAAGTTCTTCGACCTGCTCTCCAAGAGCGGGAGCACGAGGAAGATCCTCCGAGAGGTCGACGAGCTCCTCTCCCAGCAGCAGGTCAAGGAGGCGCTCGAGGTCACTCGCGAGTCCAACTCGCCGGCGGCGAACATCCTCTACGCGGGTCTGGAGCGGCAGGACGAGGGGACGGATCGGGTCATGAAGGCCATCGAGAACCAGGGCCTCATCGAGCTCAGCAAGCTCGAGAGCGGACTGGTCGTGCTCTCCACGATCATGACCGTGGCGCCGCTGCTGGGGTTCCTCGGAACGGTGCTCGGGATGATCGAGGCGTTCCAGGCGATCGAGCTCGCCGGCGAGGTGGACGCGCAGACGGTGGCCTCGGGGATCAAGGTCGCCCTCACCACCACGGCCGCTGGCTTGGCCATCGCGATTCCAGTGAGCATCGGCCACAACTACTTCGTGTCTCGGATCGACCACCTGGTGATCGACATGGAGGAGTCGGCGCAGAAGATGATCGACGCTCTCTTCGCCATGAAGACGGGCCGGGCCGTCGGAGGCTGATCGCCGCCGTTGAAGCCTGACGGGGCTCGCGGCCGGGGTTCCTCCGGCCTCTACAAGGGGGGCCGCGCCTTTCGGGGGCGCGGCTCCCCTTGCCGTTTGGCGACGCTGTGGGCGGCGCTGGTCGTCGCTTCCCCGGCGGCGGCGGGCGTCGCTTCGTCGGCCTCGGCGACGGCGGTCGTTGCTTCCCCGGCGCCAGTGGCGATCGTCGCTTCCTCGGCCTCGGCGGCGATCGCTTTTCCGGCATCGGCAGCCGCGCCCCAGTCCTCCGTGCCCGGCTCCGTATGGCGCGACTTGGCCGCAGGCAGGCACTGGCGGGCGAGCTTGGCGCTGGAGGACCACTTGGCGCCGCTGGCGTCCGCCTCCGTCGAGGACCGTCTCGTGCTGGCGGAGGCGCAGGCCGGGTGGCGGAACTGGTCGGGCGCCGTGGAGGCGCTGACGGCGGGCCGCCCCGACACGGCCCACGCTCCGCCACGCTACTGGTACGTCTTGGGGACGGCGCTGGAAGCGGCCGGGAACGCCGAAGGAGCGGCCGGCGCGCTGCGGCGGTTCGTGGCGGCGGAGGAGGAGGGGGGCCGCGGGGGCTTGGGCGCCCGCTCCGAGGGGGTGGCCGCCCGCTCCCGCTTGGTGCGGATGGAGGCTGGTCGGGCGTCGCCGGCCGCCACGGTGGAGGCGGTGGCCGAGCTGCGCGGGCTGTCGCCGGTGGTGGCGGGCTGGACGGCGCTGGAGGCGGCCCGCGCGCTGGCCGAGTCCGGCGAGGCCGAAGCCGTGTGGGGACTGCTGGCGCTGACCGGCGACGACGTGGTGCGGAACCGGGGTTGGCGGCTGGAAGCCGACGCCTGGGCCGCCCAGGGAGACACGGCCCGGGCGCTGGCCGCGCTGGACGCCGTGGCGCCGGCCGGGAAGGACGCCGACGGCGCCGGGGACGGCTCGCCGCCCCGAACTGCCGTCCTGGCGCTGGAGTGGCGGTATCGGCTGGCCCTGGGCGACACCACCCGAGCCGTCTCGGCGATGCGCGACATCTTGTCCCTTGCCACCCGGGGCGCCGACGCCACCGAAGCGGCCCTCGCCCTTTGGAGGCTGGACGCCGTCGGGGCCGATCCGGACGCCTACCGCCAGGTGGCCCGGGCGTTGGGGAACGGTCGCGAATACGGCTCGGCCGTGCGGGCGTGGGAGGCTGCGCAGGGGGCGGGCGCCGTGCTGGCCGAGTCGGAGCGGATGTCCCTGGCCCGCGCCTACAACGGGAGCCGAAACCGAGACGCCGCAGTCGCCCTTTACCGGGAGCTCTCGGTGTCCTCCGACCCCGAGACGGCTGCCCGAGCGCTGCGCGCATGGGCCGACGTTCGCCGCGTGCAGGGGCGCCACGGCGACATGCGCATCTTGGAGGGCCGCTTGGTCGAACGCTATCCGGCCCACCCCGGGGCGGTGGACGTGGTCTTCTTCGCCGGCGACGACCACCACGACGGCGGCCGTCTGGCCGAGGCGGTGGACCATTACCGGCAGGTCGTGTCGATGTCGTCGGGGGCGGACCGGGCGGGACTGGCCCGGATGCGGTGGGCCCAGATACACCTTTCCCTAGGCGATCCTGGAGCCGCGGCCGAGGTGTTCCGCGGGTATCTGGAGGAGTTCCCCAACGGCCGACGGTGGGAGGAGGCTGCGTTCTGGGGGGCCCAGGCCGGGGAGGCGGCGGGAGATTCGGTCTCGTGGGCCACTGCCGCGCTGGCCCGCCTGGGCAGGGACAGCCCGTTGTCCTACTACGCGCTGCTGGCGGCCGAGGCCGGGGGCGGGGCGTTCGCGGCCGCTCTGCCGGAGGGGTCGCCGGCGCCCGCGCCCGAGGGGCGGCTGCGCGAGGCGCTGGAGCTGCTCGCGCTGCTCGAGGAGGCCGGGCTGGACGAAGGCGCCGCCGTCCATGCGGCTTCGGTGGTGCGCGCCGCCCGCGCCGCCGAAGACTCGGACGACTTGCTCCTGGGGCTGGCGGTCGCGCTGAACGAGCGCGGGCGCACCCGGCACGGGATCGAGCTGGGGTGGGAGCTGCATCGGCGGGGCCGTCCGTGGGACCGGACGCTGGCGCGGGTCGTGTTCCCCTTCCCCCATCGGGACCTTGTGACGGCCAGGGCGGAGGAGCTGGGACTGGACCCGTACTTGGTGGCGGGGCTGATCCGGCAGGAGAGCGCGTTCGCTCCGGCTGTCGTGTCGTCGGCGGGAGCCGTCGGCCTCATGCAGGTCTTGCCCGCCACCGGGAACGAGCTGGCGCGACGGGTGGGACCCCGAGGCTTCCGCGCCGACTTCCTGGAGACGCCGGAGCTGAACGTCCACCTGGGAACCACGTACTTGGCGCGTCTGATGGAGCGCTACGAGGGCGACGTGCCGCTGGCGCTGTCGGCCTACAACGCCGGCCCCACCCGAGCCAACCGCTGGCGGCGCTTCCCCGAAGCAGCCGACCCGTTGCGCTTCACCGAGCGCATCCCCTTCGCCGAAACCCGCGCCTACGTAAAGAACGTGACGCGGAACCGGGCGCTGTACCGGCGGCTGTACGGGGGCGGGGAGTAGGTCCGGGGCTGCGGCACGGATCACCACGGCCCTTTCCAGGCTAGGAAACACCCGCCACCCAAGGCCGTTGCCAGTTAGGTTAGATACGGCCGCTCCCGGCAGTCTCGTCTTGATTGTCGCTCGATCTCGCCGTGGTTGTCGCTTCACGTCCCCGTAATGACGACCGACTTGCCACGTATGATGCCGCATCGGATGTCGAGGTCGACGTTACCACCACGAGGCTCTCCAGCAGTGCGTCTCCCCAAGCCCGGAACCCACAAAGAAGCAAGGATCTCAGAAAATGAGCAACCGCCGTACGTCTGACGCTCCCGGCCTGTCGTTCCACGATGCGGTCCAACCCTTCCTGCGGGCTTGTCCAGGACCGGACTTGGCGATGAAGGGCCTCCGCATGGTCGCCTTCCAGCCTGTGCACGGTATCTGGCCGCCGCTTCCGAAGGTGACGGACCAAGTGCCATGCATCAGCGGGAGGACGGGCCGTTTCTCGGCGCCGGAACTCCGTCTCGGCGAGCCCGTCACTCCTCCCCACCGAGAGGAAGGAGGACGTCTGCGGAACGTAAAGGAGGTGGCAAGGGCGTTGCACTGCAGTCCACAGCACCTCGCCCGATTGGCCCATGCGCGAGGATACTCATACTCGCTGGCAGTGCGCTGGATTCGGTTCCTGCTGGGAGTCGAGCTGAAGAGCCAGAACTGCGGTGGAAAAACGATCGCCAAGCGGCTCGGAATGTCGGGGCCGGAAGGCTGGACTCGGTTTGTCGTTCGGGTAGTCGGGCGGTCCCCCAAGCAACTCCCCAACCTGACGATCGAAACATGGGCGCGGGAGGGCATGTCGCGGGTCTTCCTTGCACCGATCCAGGCCCCAAAACCACTTCCCAGTAACCTGACTGACCAATAACCCGGTACTGGTCCAGTCCTCGTCTCTATACGGAGCCATCCACCAAATCCCGGTCTCGCGACAACGCCGAGCATCGAGGTTCGCACCAGCCCCCGGGCCTTGCTTCGCGTCCACGCCGACTTCGCTCAGGCCTCGTCTGGGCAGTTCCAGGGACCCGGTTCACCAAGCATGCTTTCCAGACATTCGTCGCTTTCTGATTCTTCGTCCGGGTTGGCGCCTCCTCCACCACTACTGTCGTTCTCGGCCTCCTGATAGTAGAGCGATGTCGTGCAGACTTCCCACCAGAGCCAGCCAGCGCACGTCTCGTACTCCCAGCACAAGGCATCCCAGCCACCGCCGCAGCCTGCCGGCTGCGCCCACGCTGGCTGGAAAGCCGTGTCCTCTATGGCCTTGATCAGCGACATCGCAGCCAATATCCCCAGCCCAGCTCGGGTTAGGCCGTCTGCTACGACGGGCGAGACCCGCTTGTGGCCGAGTAACCTCAGGATCCGGTGTGCTGGCGAAATGTCGGCCGCGAATGCCTCTCCGCCTTTGCGTGCTTGGCGATCGTTGACTCGGAGGGTGACGCCGACCAGGACAACAGCCGCTACGCCCAGGATGATCAGAACGGACATGATTCTCCCCTTGTTGATGAGTATGCCTTATGAACTCGGGCAACGTGATCACCCGACCGCGGTACGTCTGATGACGATCCGGATTCCAGCCACTTGGAACACGCTCCGCCAGGACATCGGCAAGATCATGATCGCTCCTGAAAGAAATAGTGTCGCGTCTTGCACGACCGGTTCATCCACAGGAAGTCTATCCCCGTGCAGACCTTGATCGTCATGCAGGTCGGCGGCGTTTCGCCGCCGCAGACACCCGGCGGGTGATGCTGTGCTGCGATCGGCGACACGCGGAACTCCGTTGCCGCCACGGCGATAATCGCCAGTGCAGCTAGCCCGCGCGCCAGCTTCGAGACTGTGTTTCGCCCGCAGTTCTTCTTCATGAGCCTTCTCTCCTGAGTTGAAGGGCAACCACTGTTGGGTACAAACCCGACTCGTCTCCAGAAACTAGGAACACCTTGTCGTTCCCGGACACGGCGACCGAGGTGGTTCTCCAAGGAAGCAGCTGTGATCCCACATACCGACCCGTTGCAACCTCGTACTTGTCGAGTACGCGCCGACGCGCTCGCGTAGTGCCGCCGGGAAGCACCAGCAAGGTGTCGTGCTTCACGGCAAGTGAATAGACCGAGCGCGTGGCTCGAGCTGTGAAGCCGGTGACGGTCGTCCCCCGCGTCGGAGAATGCGACATGACTTCGGGAAAGTCGACATGCTCCACATAGGGATAGTGTCCGGCCACGGAATCGTATTTCATTACAAAAAATCCGTTGCCTAGCTGGAAGCCGAACACCCACCTGTCGGCCGCACCTGCCGTCTTGCCGGACCATTGCATGGAATGCATTCGGCGGAAACCGTCCCAGGGCACTGACAACGGCGTCACGACTTCTGTCTCGGGCTGAAACAGCAACCACGGAACCGGGCCGTTGTTGCTCAAGACTACTTCACCGCTCGAGAGTTCGACCACATCCGTGATAAATCCAAAGGAATCGTCGCTGATCGCCCGTTCATGGACCAACGTGCCAGCTGGCGAAAGGTAGGCCAGCCGCCGATTCCCCGAATCGGCTATGACTACGCCGCCTAGTCGCCACGAAGTCATCGCGCGGGCGTTCTTGAGCTCTCCTGGACCTTCGCCCTGTTGTCCCCACGACCAGTCAATCGTCCCGGAAGCAGAGAACTTGCTGATCGTCTGCAGCGTGTAGTCGAGCACGTAGACGCCACCGTCTTCGGCCGCGACCAGCGCGCCCGGACTGGCCAGCACGGTGTCGTCGGCGCCGCCGTAGGCCCAAAGCGTGTCGTACCTGATCCCCTGCACGGATCGTTCTCCCGCGCCTTCCGAGAACAACGACATGACGGGATACGCTCTCTGGTCGCCGCACGCCCCGAGGAGTGAAGTCGCGACGAGAACAGGCCCCATGGCACGCCACATTTACTCAGCCCTCCTCTGGGCACCCAACCGTGCGGCCAGTTGGGACAGATCGGCGCTTTGCGACAACGTGGACGATACGTGCTCCACAAAGAGCACTCGACCGTCGTCGCCTACGCCGACCACAACCGGTGTTCCAGTCCATGCCGCGAACCCGGCAACCTCTCGCCACCGAACAGACTCATGGGTAAACCGGACGTTGGCCCGGTCCATAACTCTTTTTAGCGCGCTCTCCGAAGAACCGTCTGCGACGACCAGCCCCAACACCGCGACTCCGGTCTCCTTAAGGCGTTGCGCCAGCCTGCCGACGGATTCCAGCGTCTCCGCACACTCCGCCACTGTAGACACGACCATGATCCCACCGCCTCGATTCGCCATCATCTCCAGCCGGCCGGTGAAGTCGTTGGCCGCACTGTTCTCTGTCCAGGACGTCGCCATGAACAGGCTGCACGCCACCGTCAGCGTCCCCGCGTACCAATGCTGCTTGGTCCAGTACCAGCACTCAGCAGACAGTTGGCGCACCGCTCCTCCGGTCCTTCCGGCTGTGACTCCCATTCGGTCCCTCCGCAGGTGGCAGCCCCTTCGGCCGTCCGATACGACGAGCCGGATTCTCGAGGCCACGGGACAAGTATCGTCGAGCTGCAACCGGACCGCTACCTCCGTTCTTGCTCTATTGCGGCGTAGATTTGCTTTTTTCGCACATGGCCCGGAGCCTGCCCGGTCCCGAGCAGGTTATCCTTGCCCTCCTTCCAAGATGCCGTCCTGCGCGCCGGTCATCTCCCAGCGGACCAGGACGGTCGGGATCACGCCGGACGCGAAGAACGTGTCGAAGAAGCGCTGCACGGTGAAGGCGTCGCCTTCCTGGACTGCCCACTCGCCCATGAGCTCCTCGATCTGGACCTTGCCGGTCAGGTAGCTGGTTCCGTAGCCGGGCTGCTGCAGGTAGAGGTGCTGCTCGTTGCGCACCAGCGCGGCGTCGGGAAGCCACCCCCGGGGAGTCCAGCGAACGGAGTGGGCGACGGCCTGCTCCATGTCGAAGACGCCGCCGTGGAGGTAGAGGCCGCTCAAGGCGCGCGCCGCGCGCTGGGCCAGCATGATCCATACGAGCTCCCGCGACCGCGGCTTCCCGGCGAAGAGGCCGGCGTGCATCGCCATCTCCTCCATCCCCGTGGCCAGTCCTTCGGACCGCGCGTCCCAGATGTTGTAGAGCGACGGCACGCGGCGCACTAGGCTGGAGTGGGGCGACTCGACCATCGTCGCCAGCTCGATCCAGTGGTGCAGATGCGTGCGCATCACGACCGGGTCCCGGTAGTTGACCTCGCTGAAGAAGTTGCGGATCTCGCCAGGGGCGACGGGCGCGAAGGTCCCGTTCTTCGCCCGCAGGGCCGGGGCCATGTACGGCTCGACGCTCTGGATGTTCTGCTCCTCCAGAAAGCGCATGTACTCGTCCACCGCGTCGTTCAGCCGCTGGTCGTACTCCTGCGCGGTGGCGATGCGGTCCAGCCGAGGCAGGTCGCGGTTGCGGTGTTCCTCCAGGCGAAGCGACGAGTGGGCGCGAGCCAGCTCCCGTCGCATCAGCGTGACCTGTTCCTCCCACGAATAGGGGACCAGATGCACGTTCCGCATGTACCACGTGTAGTTGTCCCGCCCAACTCCCGACGGACCGGTCTTCAAGTCCGCCCGAGCTTCGATCCAGTCGTGGAACTCCAGCGTCGCCGTTCGGGCCGTCGCGATCGCCGCGTCCAAGGCGTCGCTGGTCCCCGCCACCCGCTCGGCAAGGTCGTCCAGGTCGGCGGCTTGCCGGCGGAAGGAACGGAGCCCGGCAACCCAGAGGTCGTGGGCGTTGCCGGTCAAGTTGGTCCGGGCCTGCTCCAGAAGGACCGGGACGGCGCCGATGCGCTCGGCCAGCTCGCCGGCGGCATCGCCCGACAGGGGGTAGTCGTACTGCCACAGGTCGATCCAGCCGTGAACGACGGGTCCCTCGTGGGCCGGCACGTCGCTCTGGGCGGAGTAGATCATGACGTAGAACGCGGGGTTGCGCTCCCAAGGCCGACGAACCCGGTGGTCGAAGTCGAGGCCGTTCATCTCCGCCCGCACCAGGTGCCAGTCGATCTGCTGGGCAACGGACCATCCGCTCCGGTCGAAGGCGTCGAGGCGCGCGCGCCAAGCCGGAAGGGCGTCGTACTGGGCCGCCATCGCGTCCGCCGAGTAGTCGGGCGCCCCGTCCACGAAGTCAGGGGACTCGAACTCGCGCCACGCCGCAAAGAAAGGCGCGAGGTCGTCGAAGCCGGCGGGAGCGGCAGCCGGCAGGGCGCTCTCCGGACCGTCTGCCGGACCGCAGGCAACCAGGGCGCCGGCGACGAGAACGGCCAGCTTGGAGAAGGGCGTCGGGCTGGCAGGTTGAAGCAAGCTCATGGTCGGTCCTGTCGATGAGAAGTGTCCCCCGGGGTGGGGCATCAGTCGTCGGCGCCCGGTCCCGGCGTCGCGACCTCCGGCGGCAGCCCTTCGCTGACCGTCACGTCGGCGCCGCCGTCCAGGAAGCCGGCCAAGGCGGGCCGCTCGTTCGTCCAGTCGCGGAGGATCGCGCGCACGCGGCCGGTGGTCCTGTCCGTGACGACGGCCACGGGCGCCGCGCCCGAGGCTTCAAGCGCGAAGAAGCCGTCGGGACCCGAGAGCGCCACTTGGGCCAGCGCCCCGTCCTGGACCGGATCGTAGGGAACGGCGAAGAAGAAGCGTCCGGGGCCGAACTCCACCGGGGTGGGCGAGAAGCTGAAGGAGAAGCGCCGTTCCCCGCTTGCGCCCCAGCCCTCCAGCCTGAAAGGGCCGTCCTCCGTGGGCAGCGTCGGAACCATCTCCATCAAGAACGCGGGTTCCAGGTGCAGCTCTCCGCCGCCGGCGCTTCCGCGCAGGACCAAGCTCTTGGCCCTCCACGTCGCGCCGTCGCCCAGGGCGACCTGGCGCCGGTCGCGAACGGCGCCGCCCTCGGGGAGTTGCGTGGAGTGTCGGTCCGTTGGTGCGGACGCCTCCGTCTCCAGGCGGTAGCGCATCGCCTTGCTGAAGTGGTAGTCGCTCACCCAGCTGGGGTAGCAGTAGCCCATCACGTCCTTGTACAGGAAGGGATCGACCAGCCGGCTGCTCTGGAAGTCGTAGCCCCATGCGCCTATGCGGCCCCCGTCGTAGGGGTACCCCTGGTCGGGGGCGGTGGCGCCTCCGCAGGGAGCATGGTGAAGTCCGAAGTTGTGGCCGAGCTCGTGGGCCAACGTCGCGCCGTTGGGTTCGCCCACGCTCACCCTGAACCCGCCGATGTAGCCCAGTCCGGTCCAGCTGGCCCCAGGAGGAGGCGAGACGGCGCCGTAGTAGTAGCCTCGCTCGCCTTCGCGCTTGTGAAGGAAAGTCAGGTCGCCCAGCAGCTTGCCCCATCCGGCGCCCGAGGTCAGGTCCACCGAAGTGGTGAAGGGCTCTCGAACCCGAACGCCCAGCTCGCCGACCGGAAGCGCGGACCGAGTCAGGTAGAGGTGGTCGGTGTCGGGCCCGATGTCGTGGGTCCAGGCAAGCACGAGCGAGTTGGAGTCGGACTCGACCAAGACGGGCACCACGGTCAGTTCCAGTCTGGGCAGGACGCGCACGTCCAGCTCGGTCCGACCGCGATCCGGCAGCCGCAGCGTGCTCCCCGGCGCCATCGGCACCGAGCCGTCGCGGTTGAGCTCCACGACCATCGCCAACCCGGGCTGCAGAAGTTCGCCCGGAACGAGGGCGTTGTACGACCGATCGAGGCGGCCTTCCTCCACGTAGTCGGGCAGAACGTCCGACTCGGAGTGCATGACGACGTCGTGGACCAGTCGGTCGCCCTCCCAGAAGAGGGCGTGGACCTGCGGCCGGTAGAAGCTGACTTGGTTGCCCGTCACGAACACGCGGAGCATCGCTTGCCGGCCGGCGATCAGCGGCACGACGCCGTTGCCCTGCTGGATGCCCTGGGTCAGATGAACGACCGGCGCGTTCAAGACCAGGCGGGGCGGGTTGATGCGCAGGCGGGCGCGGGCGGAAAGGCCCGACGCGGACACGGACACGTAGGCGTCGGCGCCCCGAAGAGCTTCCGCTCGCCCCTCCGGCGACACCCGCAGAGACGCCTCGGCCGAGGAGGACCACACCGGACGCGCCCAGGCTGGCGGCGGCCGGATCGAGTCGCCGTTCTGGTCGCGCACCACCAGCCGGTAGGCGACCACGTCGCCGACGGCGACCAGCGTGTCGGCCGGATAGAGGTCCAGCGAAGCCGGCGTCTTCTCGGGCACGAAGGCCAAGTCGGCGCAGCCGCCGGTCGTCGCCAGGGCCAGCCCCACCACGGAGAGCGTCCGAACGCGGGTCGAAGGACCGGAAGCCGCTCGAAGGGAGAGAGCCATTCGATTCCGCTGAGCGCCCGCTCGTTCAGCTCCCGCCGATCCGCACGCCGACTCCCACGTCCAGGGCCAGCGCGATCGCCCGGTCCGAGTCCGTCGCCGAGTTGGCCGTCATCCAGCGGTAGGACAAGCCGGGCATGAAGCGCATCCGCCCCTGGCCGACGGTGAGCCCTGCGGCGCCCAGCACACCCAGGCCCAGACTCGGCGCGTCGCCTCCCGTGCCGGCGCTGGTGGCGCCGACGAGGACGCCCAGCCGCAGCCACGGGCCCCCGCTTCCCCACTCGGCGCCCACGGCAGCGTGGTTCCCGACCACGGTGATCTCCTGATCCTTGCAGTACCCGTCTTCGCAGCCGAAGGCGGTTCGGTAGTACCCCGCGAAGAGGGCGATGCGCGGCCACATCTGCCGCCTGACGCTCAGGTCGAAGGACAGCGCGGGCGAGATGTCCAGGGCCGCCGCCGAGCCCGAGTGGCTTCCGACCGTCAGCCCGGACCGAAGCTCGGCCTGGGTCTGGGCGGCTGCGGGAGCGGACCAAAGGAAGACGGCGCCCGGCAGGAGGAGCGCGCCGATCGCGGCCGCGCTCATGGAACCGCGGCTGCGGAGAGGCAATCCGGCCCTGGCCCGGAGGATCGCGCCAAAGGCGCCCGGGCGTCCCGTGCGAGTCATCGTCCGCCTCCCGGCAAGCCGTAGCTGACCAGCACCTCCACGTCCTGCGCCAGGAGGGCCGACGCGCCCGTCCAGTTCCTCGCCATCGCCCGCACCTGCCCGTCGCTTCGGTTGCGAATGATGGCCATGGGAGTCGATCCCGACGCCTCCATGACCGCTTCGCCTTCGGGGCCCGACAGAACGACCCGCTCCAGCGCGCCGTCCCGATCCAAGTCGTACGGAACGGCGACGACGAACTGACGGCCGCCGTGCTCCACCGTGCCGGGCTCGAAGGGAAACGAGAACGTCTGCCGCCCGCCGTCGCCGAAGCCCTCCAGCCGGTAGCGACCGTCCGCCTGGGGCGAACTCGGCTCGGCGTCGACCATGAACGCAGGGTCGAGCCGAAGCTCTCCGTCGTCGGCGCTGCCCCACAGCAGGAGCGTGCTCTCGGCCACGGTCCCGGCCGCCGACCGCTGCGGCGGAGCCTCTGCTTCCAGTCGGTGGTCGAACGCCTTTTGGAAGTGGTAGTCGCTCACCCAGCTTGGGTTGCAGTAGCCCATCAAGTCCTTGTACTGGGACGGGTGCACGAGCTTGCGGCCTCTGAAGTCGTAGCCCCACACGCCAATGTCGCCGCCGTCGTGGGGATAGCGGGCGTCGGGCGAGCCGGCGCGGCCGCAGGGCGCATGGAGGAGTCCCATGTTGTGGCCGAGCTCGTGCGCGAAGGTGTTGTCCGACGGTCGGCCCACGCTGACGGGCCAGCCGATCCAGCCCAGCCCGCCCCAAGCCGATCTCGGAGGCAGCGCCACCACGCCGTAGTAGTAGCCGTTTTCGCCCTCGATCTTCCACATGGCCGTGATCTCCTGCAGGAACTCTCTCCATCCGCTCTGCGTGGTGAGGTCGGCCGACGTGGTGTAGGGGTCGTGGACCGCCACCCTCATGTCGCCGATGGGCAGCAACGCGCGGGCGACTTCCATGTGGCGGCTTTCGGCCGTCATGCCCCGGGTCCAGTTGAAGACCGTTCGGTCCGGCGCCGACGCCACGAGCACGGGAACGATCGTCTGCTCCAGCGCCGGCAGCGCCCTCACGTCCAGACGGGCCTTCCCCTGGGCGGGCACGCGGAGCTGGCTTCCCGCCAAGAGCGGCACCACGCCCTCCGGGTCCAGGTCCACGACCATCTCCACGCCCGGCTGCAGGACCCACCCCGGGACGACGGCGTTGAAGCTGCGGTCCAGCCGATCTTCCTCCACTTCCATGGGGACGAACGCGCCGGAGGGCTCCATCGTCGCGACATGAACGGCTTCTTGGCCGTGGTAGAAGGTTGCCTGCGCCCCGGGCCTGTAGAAGCTGGTCTCGTGGCCGGTCATGAACACCCGCAACAGGGCGCGTCGGCCGGCCACGAGGGGCACGCTCCCCTGTGCGTTCTGGGCGCCCTGGGTCAAGTAGACGGACGGAGCGGACAGGGCGACGCCGACGGGGTTGGCGCGCAGCCGCGTCCACGCCTCCAGGCCGGCGAGCTTCGCGGTCAGGTCGACGTAGCCGCCCCGAAGAGCCGTGGCGCGGCCGTCCCGCTCGACGGTCAACGCACCCGAGTCCGACAGGCTCCACACGGGCCGGGCCCACGACGGCGGCCCGGCCATGGGGTTGCCGTCCTGGTCCTCGACCGCGACTCGGATGCCAACCACGCCCCCGACGGTCACCAAGGTGTCGAAGGGGGCCAAGGAGAGGGACGACGGTATCTGGTCGGACTGCGTGGCCAACTCCGCGCAGCCGACGGCGAGGAGCGCGACCGGCGCCAGCCGCGACGCCCGCGGCTTGCACGAAAGGTCTGTCATCCGGCAAGGATAACCCCCGGCGGACCTGCGGCGCGACCTGCCGGCGGACCGCACTTTAGTCGAACTCCCGGATCTTGATGTTGCGGAACCACACCGGGTCGCCGTGGTCCTGCAAGCCCACATGCCCCCGCCGGGCCCTGCCGTAGCGCGGCCACTCGGCGAACTTGGTCTTGGCGACCGCCGCTTCCCACTCGGGGGACCAGAGCTCGTAGGCCACCGCCCTCGCGCCGTTCAGCCAGTGCTCCACGTGGGCGCCGCTCACCACGATTCGGACGCGGTTCCATTCGCCCACGGGGCGCACGACGTGGTTCAGCGGCTCGTGGAGGGCGTAGTTGGACCCCGCCGACGTCTTGGGGCTCTTGCCGTCGGCGTGGCCGTCGTCGTCGAGTATCTGCATCTCGGGGCCGCTCCAGTACGGCGCGCGTTCCTCCTCCGTGACGCGGTAGAAGATCCCGCTGTTGCCGCCGGGCCCGATCTTCCACTCCAGCGACAGCTCGAAGTCCCCGAACCGCTCGGCCGTGATCAAGTCCCCGCCGCCCCCGCTGCTCGCCCGAGGCGCGAAGGCCAGGACCCCGCCTTCCGCCGACCATCCGGCCGGAACGCTCTGCCGCCGGTAGCCCCGCCACCCGTCGAGGGACTCGCCGTCAAAGAGAAGCCGCCAGCCCTCCGCCTCCTCCGCGGGGGTCAAGCGGTTGGTAACCGGCTCCTGGCCGGGAGCCGCGCCGAAGCTCCACGCTGCGGCGACGCAGGCCAGCGGCAAGGCGAGCCGCCAACAGCGCGTCGGAGAGGGGGCAGGCATCGAAGACATGGCGGGCGGAGCGCCTCCTCCTGGTTCAGCGCGGACGGTGGTGGAACGCGGCGTCGAAAGCCGCCGGCGACGGCGCAAAGGCCATTCGGCTCACGAACCGCCGGGCCTCCGCCGCCCCTTCTTCCCGGTCCATTCCCGGGTCCTCCCACTCCACCGAGAGCGGTCCCGCGTACCCCACTTGGTTGAGAGCCCGGACGACTGCTTCGAAGTCTACGCGCCCGCGGCCCGGAGAGCGAAAGTCCCAGAAGCGGCGCGGGTCGCCGAACTCGGTGTGGCCGCCGAAGACGCCTGCGTCGGTCGGGCGGGAGGACCACCAGGCGTCCTTGACGTGGACATGGAAGATTCGGTCGCCGAAGCGCGAGACGAAGCGTTCGTAGTCCACGCCTTGATAGGCCAGGTGGCTCGGGTCGTAGTTGAAGCCGAAGGCCGGGTGCCGCTTCACGGCTTCCAGGGCGCGCTCGGCCGTGGCGACGTCGAAGGCGACTTCGGTGGGGTGGACCTCCAGCGCGAAGCGTACGCCTTCCTGGGCGAAGACGTCCAGAACGGGGGTCCACGCTGCCGCGAACGCCTGGTACCCGTCGTCGATCCACTTGGCCGGCACCGGGGGAAAGGAGTAGAGGAGGTGCCAAATGGGACTTCCGGTGAAGCCGTTCACCACCGCGACCCCCAGGCGGGCGGCGGCCCTGGCCGTGTCCTCCATCTCCCGCGCTGCGCGGCGACGGACCCCGGCGGGCTCGCCGTCGCCCCAGACCCTCTCGGGAAGAATCGCCCTGTGCCGCTCGTCGATCCGGTCGCAGACAGCCTGCCCCGCCAAGTGGTTGCTGATCGCCCAGACCTGGAGACCATGGCGCTCCAGCCGCCCCCGCACTTCGTCGCAGTACGCGGGCTCGTCCAGCGCCGCCGCCACGTCGAAGTGGTCTCCCCAGCACGCCAGCTCGAGTCCGTCGTACCCCCAGGCGGCGGCCTTGCCTGCAAGCTCGTCGAGCGGCATGTCGGCCCACTGGCCGGTGAAGAGCGTGATCGGCCGACTCATGGGCATGGCTCCGAAAATCCGGGGGCGCCGGTCTGCAGGATCGGCCAGGGGCAAGCGCTGCGATCGTCGCTCGACGCTACCGTTCCGCGTCTCCCCTTTCGTCCGTCTCCTCGCGCTTCGCCTTCTCCGCCGCGAACTGCTCGTCCGTCAGGTACGTGACGTCGACCCAGGCGTGGGCCATTTCGTCCACCGTGCGGTCGCCCCAGCCGACCCACTGGGTGTGGTCGGGGTTGTTGGGGTTGTCCGGGGTGTTGTCGTGCCAAGCGGTGATCACCAGCGTGGTGCCGGCGGGGAGGAGGGGCGCGGCGTGGTCGGCGTAGATGTAGTTGACGTGCCAGTTCCACTGGAAGTTGGCGACTTGGCTCAGAACTTCCTTGCGGCCGTCGGGGTATATCGCCTCCATCGTCATCGTCTTGCCCCTCATGTGCATGTGGGGCTGAAAGTTTTCGAGACGCGAGGGCCACTTCAAGACGTGGAAGTCCTGGGTCACCGCCATCTTGCCCGGGGGAATGTCCAAGCCCGAGCGGCCGCGGGCGTCGAACATGCGAAGCCGCGTGCGGTTTTGCGGTACCTGGTCCTCGGGGTAGAACCAGATCCCCAGCTCCACGTAGCTGTCGGGAACCTCGCGGCCGATGGCGTGCATGTGCACTTCCCACCGGATGCGCGAACCCGGCAGCATGAGCTTGCCCGCGCCGTCGGGGAATATCTCGCCGACCTTCCCCACGGCCCACTCCATGAACAGGCCCGGGCCGCCCATCGCCGAGCCGCTGCCGATCGTCGCGGCGCTTTGGACGGTCATCTCGTCCGGGTCCTCCTCCTGCACCAGGTACGCCAGTGCGTGGTGGACGATTCGGCGGCCGTCGGGGTACGAGGGCCGGATCTCGATGGCCTTGACCCAGCGCTCTTCGGTCAAGCCCGTCTCGACCTCGGGGCGGAACCACTTGTCCTGCGTCTCGGCGGCCAGCGTGTAGGGGTCGGAGCGGACCACCAAGTCCGGCTCGCCGAACTGCTGGGCGAACTGCCATGCGGACCCGTCCGGAAAGACGGCCGGCGGGGGCATGTCCTCGTCGTTGCCGAAGGGCATTCCTCCGTCGATCCACGAGACGAAGGTCTCCAGCTCCTCGTCGGTCAGGGCGCGATCGTTCTTGAACTCCTGAATGCCGACGGACCTGTCGATGTGCCAAGGCGGCATCACCCGGGCCGCCACCTTCTCGCGAATGCGGGGGGCGTAGCGCTTGACCGCCTCGTAGGTCATGAGGGAGATCGGCGCGATCGACCCGGGCTGGTGGCAGATCTGGCAGTTGGCCTGGAGGATCGGCGCCACGTCCCGGGCGAAAGTGGGGCCTTGGCCGTTCGCCGACTGCGCGCCGGCGGGCGGCGAGAGGAAGACGGAGGCCGCGACTGCGACAACGACGGTGGCGGTGGTGGCGATCTTCCTGTCCATTTCGGTTCTCCTTGCGTCTCCCTTGCGTGCTGCACGCCGGGCCTGGGCCCATGCGTCGCAGCCGGTCGGCCGTCAGCGGGTCACGACGACCTTTACGAAGCCATTGGTCCAGCAACACTGCGCATGTCCGGCGCCGGCAACCCCCGACGCGTCGTTCGCGCGGACGCGCAACACGTACTCCCCCGGTTCGGAGAAGACGGCCGTGGTCGCCGTCTTGCCGCCCGACGCCGGGACTTGGTCGCTCTTGGGGTCGAACGACACGTCGCCGGGACCGCCGTGCTTGAACCAAGTCAGAGTCACGGGCGTCCCGATCCTGCCCTTCCTGGCGACGCTTCCCGAAGGCCTGCCGTCGTCGCTGGCCCAAACGGCTAAGGAGACCGGCATCCCGGTCGTCGCCTGCACGAGGCCAGTCGTCACGCCCTTGGGCCCCTTGCCCTCCTGTCCACCCTGGGCGAACGAGAGAACGGGGGGCGTGTTGCCGGACCCCGCTTCGCCGGCAAGGGCATCGATCTGCCAGTCGGCGTGGAGCCTGCCGGGGATGTCGTAGCGCTCTCCACGGTAGTCGATCGTCCACACGACCGCTTTGTCGCCGAAGTTCGCGGGCACCGTCACCGTGAACACGCCCCAATGGCGCCTTGGATGAAAGGTGGTGGGTTGCGCGCCGTCGAAGTCGGCGGGCGCCAAGTGGTTGCGGGCGCCAATGGGGATCTCGACGATCTCCTCGAAGTTCCGGTTGAAGTAGCCGAAGGAGAGGATGTAGCTCCCGTCGTCTTTGGGATACCATCCTTCGTAGACTGGGGTGACCGATTGACCCTCTCCCGTCAGGACGCCGAGCGGCGCCTGGGCCGCGGCTCGACCCCCGCTCTCGCCGATCGGGAGAGCGAGCGCGATCGGAAGGCCGAGCGCCGCTGGGGCGAAGAGGCGGCAGGGGCGGATTGGGCTCATCGGCGGCGTGCGTGATCGGAGTGGCCGGCCATGGTCGTCTCCAGCCCCGGGTCGGCCAACAAAGGTCGGGTGTCGGGCGACGTGCTTGCCAGGTCGGGCAAGATGCAAGCCCACAGTAGGCGTGGCTTCGCTGGTCGCGCAAGCAACGGGCGCCGCAATACGGCCGGCGGCCGGTCCGTCACCTGCGGCCGGCCCGTCACATGCTCACATGCTGATGACGTAGGGGAACCAAGCCGCGACCGGCTTTCCGTCGAGAGTGCCCGGGCGGAAGACCCACTGGGCGGCTTCCCGCATCAACTGGCGGTTGAAGCCCCTGTCCCGCGTCGGCGGGTCGAGGCGGGTGGAGTCGGCCACCACTCTGCCGTGCTCGTTCACGAAGACCCACACCTGCACCTCGACCCCCCGCAGTCCCTTGTTCGCGGGCGGAATGATCATGCCCCGAGGCGCGGGCGGGAGCAGACGACGCACTCCTGCCGACGCGGTTCCGCCGTCGCCCGCGCCGTCTCCGTCCTCCAGCCCCGGCGGGCCCGGCAGCCCCGGCCGCTCTCCCAGCACTGCGGCGAAGTCGAGGACGGGCTCCGCCACAATCTCCACGGGCTCGATCTCGATCTCGACGGGCAGGGGAATCTCGGGAGGCGTCAGCGGAACGGTGGGAGGCACGAGGACGTTCATCGCCTGCATCCCGCCGGCCGCGGCCCGATCGTCTCCCGTCTTGGGACCTGCGGCGGCGAAGGGAGAAGGCGGTATGGGCGGCGACCCCCTCGTCGCCAGAACGAGAAGGTGCAAGAGGACGGACGCCGCCATGGCGGTCCGCCACACCTTCCGGTCCTTGCGCCGCCGGACGGCGACGGCAGATTCGTTCATCCCGCGTCCTGTCCGGTATATTGAGCAAGGGCGTTCCAGCGCCACGGACCGTCCGGGCGCTGGTTGCCAGTCGTACCCCGGCGAGGCGGGGCAGGTTTCGCCCGCAGGACCCAAGGTACTCGGCGTCCGAAGCGTTCCGCCAGCCGGCCGGGGCTCTCGCGAGAAGCCATCAGGGAGAACGGAAGATGGACCTGGGACTGAAGGGCAGGGTGGCGCTGGTGGCCGGCGCCTCGAAGGGACTGGGGCGAGCGGTGGCCGAGCGGCTGGCAAGGGAGGGAGCCGACGTGGCGATCAACTCGCGGTCGGCCGGGACGTTGACGACGACCGCCGCCGAGATCGCCCAGGAGACGGGACGACGGGTTGCGCCTGTCGCCGGCGACGTGTCCGACGAAGGGTTCTGCGTCGAGCTCGTGGAGAGGACGGTCGCCGAACTCGGCCGGCTGGACGTGCTCGTCGCCAACGCCGGAGGGCCGCCGCCCGGGGGCGTGGACGCTTTCGAGCCGGGCGCCTACCGAGAAGCGCTCGAGCTGAACCTGATGTCCACGGTGCAGATGGTGCTGGCCGCCCTGCCTCACATGCGGAAGAACCGATGGGGACGGATCGTGGCGATCACCTCCGTGTCGGTGAAGCAGCCGGTCAAGGGCCTCCTCCTCTCCAACACGGCCCGTCCGGGCGTGGTCGGCTTCATCAAGACGATCTCCCAGGAGCTTGCGCCGGAAGGCATCCTGTGCAACGTGGCCGCCCCGGGGTTCGTGCTCACCGATCGACTGGGGTCCCTCTTCGAGGCCCGGGCGGCAGCGCAGGGAACGACGCCGGAGGCGGCCCGGGACGCCGCCGCCGCCGAGATACCCATGAGGCGGATCGGCCGACCCGACGAGTTCGCCGCCGCAGTCGCGTTCCTGGCGTCCGAAGCGGCGTCCTACGTGACCGGCCACACCCTCCAGATAGACGGCGGGCTGGTGCAAGGACTGCTGTGACGCCGGACGGGCAGCCGCGCCCGGGGGGCATGGACGGCAGGTGGGCCGACGGGTTCCCGGCGTTGTCCGACGGCGAACCGCCGGCCGGCGGAGCACGCGCCTACTTCGAGCTCGTCAAGCCCGGGATCGCCTTCTTTGTGGTGGTCACCGCCGCAGCCGGCTACGTGATGGCGGCGCTGCCGCGCGTCTCGCCGACGACGCTCTTCCACGTGGCGCTGGGCACGGGCCTGAGCACCGCCGGCGCCCTTGCGCTGAACCAGTACCTGGAACGGCGGCCCGACGCGTTGATGGTCCGCACGCGCCAGCGTCCCGTGCCGTCCGGGCGCATTCCGGCCGGCCGGGCCCGCTGGTTCGGCTGGGCGCTTGCGGTCGCAGGCGTCAGCCACCTCTTCTTCTGGACCGGCTGGCTCCCGGCACTGGTCGCCGCGACGGCCGCGCTTCTGTACAACGGCGCCTACACGCCCCTGAAGTTGCGTTCCCCCTTGGCGACTCCAGTGGGAGCTGTGCCGGGCGCCCTTCCGGCCCTCATCGGCTGGACAGCCCACGCCGGCGCCGTCGGCCCGGGGGGAGTGGCGCTCTTCGCCATCCTCTTCCTTTGGCAGCTCGTCCATGTACTGGCCCTGGGCTGGAACTTGCGGCAGGACTACATGCGAGCCGGCTTCCAGCTGATTCCCCCCGGCCCTCCCCGCCTCGTGGCAGGCCTGATGCTGGGGTACTCGGCGGCGCTGCTTCCCGTCAGCCTCCTTCCCGCCTTCTTCGGCATGACCGGCACGCCGTACCTTGCAGCGGCGGCCGTTCTGGGGCTGGGACTGGCGACCTCCACGGCGGCGTTCATGCTCCAGCCGACCCAGCGACGCTGCCGCCGAGTCTTTCAAGCTTCCCTCCTGTACCACCCGGCGCTGCTGGCGTCGATGGTCGCGGGGGCCCTGTGAAGAAGGAGCGCCTTGTGAGAAAGCAGCGAGCGGGAGCGACAGGCGCAGCGCCGGCGACGAGGACCGTTTCGGTGGGAGCGCGCCCACCCCTTCCAAACCGCCTTTCGCCACGTCGACACGCAGCACCTGCGACAACCGTTTCGGTGGGAGCGCTGCTTGTGGCGAGAGTCTTCACCGTGGGAGCGGCGCTCGCGGCGGCGTGCGGGACCGCAGCAGCGCTCGCGGCGACGGCTGGCGCGACGGAAGCGGCCGTGGTTCAGGACCCTGTGGACAGCCTCGCGGAAGCGGCACAGGAACGGCCCCGCGCCCGGGAGCTGGGGATCGAGCCCGGCATCTTTCCGCCCGGCGCCTTCAACGCCATCACCGACGTGGCGGGAGTTCTCGTGGGCCACGCGACAGTCGTCGAGGGCGATCGCGTGCGCACCGGCGTCACGGCGATCCGGCCCCACGGCGGCAACCTCTACTTCGACCGGGTCCCCGCGGCGGTCCATGTGGGCAACGGCTTCGGCAAGCTGCTGGGAGTCACCCAGGTGACCGAGCTCGGAGAGCTGGAGACCCCGTTGCTGCTCACCTGCACCTTGTGCGTGTGGAGGGCGGCCGACGCAATGGTCGAGTGGGCCTTGGAGCAGGACGGGATGGAGAGCGTTCGCTCGATCAACCCAGTGGTGGGCGAAACCAACGACGGCGGGCTGAACGATATTCGCAGCCGCCCTGTGACCGCGGCCCATGTCCGGGCCGCGCTGGGCGGGGCTGCGACCGGGCCCGTGGCGGAAGGCTCCGTGGGCGCGGGCACGGGGACTTCGGCGTTCGGCTGGAAGGGCGGAATTGGGACCAGCTCCCGGATCTTGCCGGAGTCGCTGGGAGGGTGGACCGTCGGCGTGCTGGTCCAGTCCAACTTCGGCGGCATCCTCCAAATCGCCGGCGCACCCGTCGGCAAGGCCCTGGGGCGCTACGCGTTCCGATCCCAGGTGGAAGGGGCGCCCCAAGCAGAGCCGGGGACGGCGCGCCCGGACGAAGAACGCGACGGCGAGTCCCAAGGGTCGGTCATGATCGTGGTCGCCACCGACGCGCCTCTTTCGCAGCGCAACCTGATCCGCCTGGGCCGGCGCGCCGTCATGGGCTTGTCGCGAACGGGTTCGTACGCCAGCAACGGCTCGGGCGACTACGTGATCAGCTTCTCGACGGCGGACGGCGTCCGCAGACGGCCCGGCGCGACGGTGCGCAGCGTCGAGGAGTTGGCCAACGAACGGATGTCGGCCCTTTTCCAGGCGACCGTCGAAGCCACCGAAGAGGCGATCTACAACTCCCTCTTCAAGGCCGTCACGGTGACCAGCCGCTGGGGCCGCCGCGAAGCCCTGCCCATCCCCGAGACCCTGGACGTGCTCCGACGCCACGGTGTGGTTCCCGGCGAATGAGGGCTCCGTGCCATGGTTGCGGCCTCGGCCTCTCCTCGCTACGATCTCCCAATCCAGCCCAGGCTGGACCAGATAGCTAGCTAGCTAGCCAGACTGTTGACCCCGGCAACGGACAAGGCCCATGGCACCCGCGACGATTGACCGGGCAGACGCTACGTACGAGGTGCACTTTGCCTCGCCGGCGTTCGACTTACCTGGCCGACCGGCCGACGTTCTGGGCTCGTTCTATCGCACGCTGACTCCGAGGTTCCCCCTCTCCCTTGCCGACCTGCGGGCAAGCGAAGGCACCTCAATGGATTCGGTAAGCGCCGAAGTTTCGATCTTCAACGGCGACGCAGTCATTGAGGTAACGCTCGCCAAGTGTGCTATCAAGTTGCGCCAACTGCGCAGCCACGATGCCTCGGTCCTCTGCACTGACATCGTCGTGTTGAGCTGCGACGCCTTGAAGAAAGCCTTTCCGAAGACAAGCGTAGACGCCGTGACGCTACATTCGGTTCTGATCCTAGATGTCGACGAGACAGTGAACGCCTGCAACTTGCTGTCCGACTACGACACTGCAACCAACATGGACTTGCCCGCCCTGCCCGGCGTCCGGTGCTTTCCATCGGCGAGTTTCGCTGCCGAGAGCGCCGAGAAGGACTGGGCTGCCTTCTTTCGTGCTTACCCCAACACCAAGCGTTCTTCCAGCCTCGTTGCACAATGTGACGTCAAGTACACGGCTGACCAGGCGATCAAAGATCCCAGAGAAACGGTTGCAAACTTCAAGTCGCTGTTCAAGGCGTTCCTCCGGGGCGTAGGTATTGACGCATCCGGTTCCATGTGGAAGGAGTTGCAGTAGCAGACTATGGCTGCAACGAGCTTTCCCTCGTCGAACGACCACGGCATCTTGGTGGCTGGACCGTGGCCGAACGCGATTTTCGCAGACACCGGGAGCCATCGAGCCGCAGACGGATTGGCAACCGAGGGTTGGCGTCAGTCTTGGAGCGTAGTCGAGACAAGCGAGCGTGGCGAGCAGACAGGGCGATTCGATCGCGTATGGAGCGGTAGCAGCTGGGATCACGCTGGGTTGCATGTTTCTGTCGGCATTCGGCCGTCGCGCCGAATTTCCGGACCGATCCAGTTTGTCCACAAGCTCTTGAAGACATGGAAACTGAACCGCGGGAACGCCGGAGCGTTGCTCGGCTTTGGGGAATCCGAAGCCCGCGAAGTTCTCGACATCCTTGAGGGTCGTGCGGAGATCCGAGGTCGTGACATCAAGGACAGAATCGCCAGCCTGTATCAGATCCGCAAGATCCTGCATTCGCTTTTCCAAGACGAGAATGTTGAAAACGAATGGTTGCGCGAGCGCCATGTCGAATTGCACAATCAACGCCCCATGGAGCTGTTGCTGGAGGGATCCATGGAAAACATCTTGTATGTCAGAGACTACGTGGAGGCCGCCGCGGGATTATGAGCCTGCTCACGCAGATTGATACCGTCTCTGTGCAATGCGTCGTATTTCGTTTGGCTAGTTGTCCAGAGGACACAGATTTTCTGGAAGACCTCGGCATGGACGACTCCAAGAGCTTGGACGAAATGAGGGAGTTGATCAACAGCAGTGGACTTCCCGACACATCTGAGTTGTTGCTCGACGAACCGTTCCGTCACCAGAAGAAACCATGGCGACGACAGTTCCGAAGTCGCTATTCCGATTCGTCCTTTCCAGTGTTCTACGCTTCCCTGGAGGTTCCGACCGCCGAAGAGGAAGTGAAGTATCATTTCACCAACGTCTTCGGTGGAAACGTGCGACGTGAACGCACGTCCTATTACTGGAGGTTCAGTTGCCGTTTTGAAGGAACTGCAAAGGACTTGCGACCGATGCTGGACGAGTGGCCCGACCTGATCCATCTGGAAGACTATCGGTTCTGCAACGGCCTTGGCCGGGAAGCGAGGGCGATTCGCTTGGACGCCTTCCTGGCTCCATCGGCACGCAGACGCGGTGGCACCAACGTTCCCGTCTTCGAACGACGAGCACTCAGTAATGTGAACAGATTGGAGCGCGTATCGGTCACTTCCGGTCCAACCGGACGATCCTCGATCACAGTTGTGGATTCCAGTCGCTAGTTCTGACCCAGGGTCGAACCTGTCGTCCAACCGCAACCTGCTGCTACTCCTTCGCCAGCACCTGGCCGGCCCGGGTCCCCGTGAAGCTGGAGTCGAGGATTGCGGGCTGACCGGCCACGAAGAGGTGAACGACGCCGGCTGCCAGCTGGTGGGGCTCGGTGAAGGTCGCAAGGTCGCGGAAGTGGTCGGAGAACACCACGAGGTCTGCGACCTGGCGTCTCGCGATCCGACCTCGATCCGTCATGCCCAGGACCTCGGCGGGCAATCCGGTCATGCTCCGCACGGCAACTTCCAGGGAGACCACCTGATCCTCGAAGACGTACTTGCCGATCTTGCGGGCGAAGGCGCCGTAGGACCGGGGGTGCGGCACGCCGACGCCGAACGAGGGGAGATCGCCGTCGGAAGACGTCATCGTCCACTCCTGGGTCATGAAGCGCAGCACGTCGTCCTCGCTCATGTTGAAGGAGACGATCGACGGGCCGCCTTGGCGAATCAGCTCCAGCGCCAAGTCGCCCGGGTCCACTCGGCGCTCCGTCGCCAACTCCGAAAGCAGCCGTCCCTCGATCGACGGGTCCTCCCGAAAGCGTCGGAACTGAATGCGGTCCGCGCCCCCGCGTCGGGCCAGGTTCTCCGCCACGGCTCGATGGACGAGGGGGCCAAGCGCGGGATCGGCCAGGTTCCGCTCCAGGGCGTCCTCCCCGCCAGCCTGGGCCCAGCGGGGCAGGAGGGCAGCCGACAGCCCCGTGGCCGACGCCAAGTAGGGATACTGGTCCGCGTAGATCGCCACTCCCTCGGCCCGAACCTCCTTGATCCGCTCCACGATCCTGGCCGACGCGCCCCACACCGGTGGACCCAGTGCCTTGACATGGGTCACGACCGCAGTGATTCCGGCTTCCCGTCCCACGTCGATCACCTCTTCGACGGCGGCGTCGATGCCAATCGTGTAGTTGGACTCGTCGCGGATGTGGCTGGTGTAGATGCCGCCGTACTCCGCCACGACCCGAGCGAGCTCCACCAGCTCCGAGTTCTCCGAGTACGCTCCGGGCACGTAGAACGTGCCGGACGACAGGCCCCAGGCGCCGGCCTCCATTCCCTCGCGGACCAAGCGCTTCATCTCGTCCAGCTCGGCTGCGGAAGGGGGCCGGTCTTCCTGGCCCAGCAACTGCCGACGGACGGAGCCGTGGCCGATCAGCTGGGCCGCGTTGACGCCTAGTCCATGAGCCTCCAGCGCTCGTCGCTGCTCGGCCAAGTCCACGGGTCCGCCGCCGTCGGGGTTGATCACGACGGTGGTGATGCCCTGGGCCAGCAACGGCTCTCCGTGGCTGAGCGATTCGGTGGCCAAGCCGGGACCGGCGTGGGAGTGGGAGTCGATGAAGCCGGGAGCGACGTGGAGACCGGTCGCGTCCAGCACCTGCTCGGCGACCGCGTCGGCGAGATCGCCGACGGCGGCGATCCGGCCGTTGCGGATGCCTACGTCGGCTTGGCGGGCGGGAGCGCCGGTGCCGTCCACCACCTGGCCGCCACGGAGCACGAAGTCGAAGGGGCCGCGGTCGCAAGCGGCGCAGACCAGCGCGAGCGCAACGCCCAGGACGCCGGGCCGCAGGCCGTGCCCCCGCCGGATCGCTCGCCCGGTCGTCGGCGCCCGCGCCCCGGCCGCCCGCGCGCCCCGACCGTCGTGCCCCGACCGGCCCGCCTGCCCGGTCATCGACTCTCCTCCGGCTCCCCCGGCCGCTCGTCGTCGCCCGCTTGGCCGCCGTCGGAACCGGCGCCGGCGCCGTCGGGAACCGCGACCTCGCCCGGGACCGCTGCCGCGCCCTCCCAGTCCGGGTCGGCCACGCCCACCCTCTCGCCCGTTGCCGGATCGATCCAGATGCCGTGAATCCGCCCGAAGGCGCCGTCGCGCTCCTCGACCTGAACCTCCAGCCCCAGCGACTCCACTGCGGCGACCGTCTCCGGCGTCCAGCCGATCCCAGGCGAAGTCTCCATGGCGATCCCTCCCTCGACGGGATGCACTCGCGCGGCTGCAAGGGCGTCGGGAAGGTCCATCCCCTGGTCCACGACCCGCAGCACCGCTTGCACCACGGCGGATACGATCCTGGCGCCCCCCGCGGCCCCCAGCACGAGAAGAGGCTCTCCGTCGCGGAGGACCATCAAGGGCGAGATGCTGGAGCGCGCCCGCTCGCCGGGCTCCATGCGGCCCAGGTACCCGCCAAGGGTGGCGGCGTACAGGAAGCCGAGCCCCGGCGTCGCCACCTTCGAGCCCAAGTTGGGGCCGATCGTCTGGGTGAGGGCCACGTACATGCCTTGGCCGTCGGCGGTGGACAAGTGGGTCGTGTGGGAGCTAGCGGGTCCCCAGACGCCTCCGTCCCAGTCGTGGCTCGACGCGACCGGCGGGTCCTCGGCGGCGCGAACGGCGACGGCGACGCGCCAGCGCAAGGCGGCGTCGGCCGGGCCGGCCCGTCGAGCGACGAGCCGGGCCGCAGCGGCCGCCCCGAAGGCGGGCGAGTCCATGGCCGCCCGTGGGAGCTCGGCCCCGGGCAAGTCGATCTGGGCGGCCACCTCCGCCGCCCACGCCTTGTCGGTGGTCGGCGCGCCTTCAGGTCCCCCCAGGCCCTCCCTTCGGGCGAAGACCTCGGCCACTGCCGCGCCCACCAGCGCCGCCCAGTCGTCCGGGTCGAGCGCCGCCATGTCGAAGTTCTCGAGCACGTGGAGGATGCCGATGGAGACGGCGCCCGCCGCCGGCACATGAGTGCCCACCAGGTCGTATCCCCGGTAGCTCCCCCGCACGATCCGCGCGTCCTCGGCGCGGTACTGGGCCAGCGACTGCGCCGTGACGGCGCCGCCGTGCGCCTCCATGTCGGCTGCGATCCGCTGCGCGATCGCGCCCCGGTAGAAAGCGTCCGCGCCTCCGACGGCGATCGCCCGGAGCGTCTCCGCCAAGTCCGCCTGGACGAAGAGGCTGCCGGCCGGCGTGGGCTCTCCGTCCCGCAGGAAGTGAGCGCTGGAGCCCTCGAACTCGGCCAGCCGTCCGGCCCCGGCGGCGTGACGCGCGGCCTCGCCCGGCAGGATCGGGAACCCGTTCTCGGCCAAGGCGATCGCGGGGGCCATGACCTGCTCCAACGACATCGTGCCGTGCTCTTCCAGCAGCCGAACCAGCCCTGCCACCGCACCGGGAACGCCCACGGTGGGATAACCGTAGTCGGCCTGGACAGCGGTCTCCGGGTCGTAGGTGGACGGCGCCTGCGTCGTGGCGTCGATGCCCGCGACAGCGCCGTCGGAACCCCGGACCAGGATCTGCGTCCGTCCTCCGATGCTGTTCATCGAGGGTTCCACCACGGACACGGCAAACGCCGCCGCCACCGCCGCGTCGGCCGCGTTCCCGCCCGCCGTCAGCATCCGGGCGCCCGCCTCGGCGGCCAAGGGCTGAGCCGCGACGACCACGCCGTCGCGGGAAGCGGCGACCTTGGGGGCGCTCGGCGGCGTTCCGGGCGCCGGCTCGCTCCGAGGAGCGCAACCGGGCGCGCTCGCCGCCAGCAGCAGAACCGCCGAGAACCGGGAAAGGTGCTTGCGGCAAGGGCGAAGACGGACGGGCATCGGCGGAGACTCCTCGGGTCGGCTGCATGTCGGGCGCACTGGGGGCGACCACGAAGTTATTCTCCGTCGGTCCCCTTCCGCCATGACGTTCCCCCGAACGGTGCGCGCGCCGGCCATGTGCTCGACGAACCGCTGCCACGGTGGAAGCGCCGGCGACGGCCTTCGCGGGCGCCGGCCTGGAATCGGAAAGGAGTCGCGGCCCCGGCAACCGCGACGGGTCGCAGGCGATCGGCGGCGTGGCGTGGCTGGGGGCGGGGTGGTCGCTATCTTGATCGATCATCATGCGCGTCAAGGACCAGAAGAAGATCGACGACTTGGGGCGGGCGCTGCGTCGCATCGACGGCCGGGGCTACGCCGCGTACAGGGAGATCCAAGGAGCCTGGATTCTGCCCGGATTCGCATTGGACGTCAGGCACGTTCAACGCGACCCCTTCGCTCCGCCGAGCCGAATGGCGGTTGTTCTGTCGCCGGAGCAGGCAGGCTTCCCGCCCGGCGTCTTCGCGTCGGCGTCGCGGAGGACGGGGCTTTCGTGCTTTCTGGCCCGACGCTTCGCGCAAGCGGCCCGCAGCGCCCGTCGCGTCGGCGGGCACGGGCGGAGCGGCGAGATCGCCATGACGGACCCAGGGCAGGTGGTGCTGCCCAACACTGCCGTTCAGGTGGGGCGGGACGGGTCGTTGGAGGCCCGGTTCACGGTGGGGCTGCCGGCTTACGGCAGGAAGGCCCTGGGCCGGGCCGCGGAACGCTTGCTGGGGGAGGAGCTGCCGGCGCTGGTGAACGCCACCCTGCGGGCCGCGTCCCACGACCCCGTCCAGGTGGCCCGTCACGCCGAGGCCGCCGAAGACGCGGACGCCCTTCGCGACCAGCTGCCGGACCGAGGTCTCGTCGCCTTTGTGGCCGACGGTTCGCTTCTCCCCCGACGCAGCGGGACCGACGACCGCCCCTTCGCCCGAAAGGAGGCCGTCCTCTTCGAGTCGCCCGCGACGCTCAGCGTCGTGCTCGATCGTCCCAACGGACCGCCCGTGCGGGGCATGGGCGTCCGCCGGGGAACGACGCTTCTGGTCGGCGGCGGCTACCACGGCAAGTCCACGCTGTTGGACGCGGTGGCCCGCGGCGTCTACAACCATCGTCCCGGGGACGGACGGGAGCTGGTGGTCGCGGACTCTGCCGCAACGAAGGTGCAGGCGGAAGAGGGGCGCCCCGTGGCGGGCGTGGACATCTCGCCGTTCGTCGGCGGGCTTCCCGACGGGCAGGACACCAAGCGCTTCTCGACCTCGAACGCTTCGGGCTCCACCAGCCAAGCCGCTTCAGTGATCGAGGCGATCGAAGCCGGGTCCCGCTTTCTTCTCGTGGACGAGGACACGGCGGCCGCCAACTTCATGACCCGGGACCGCCGGATGCAGGAGTTGATCCGTTCCCGGGACGAGCCCATCACCCCCTTCGTCGACCGGGTGCGGAGCCTCTGCCGAGAGTGCGGCGCCAGCGTGCTGGTGGTGGTGGGCGGCTCCGGCGAGTACCTGGACGTGGCCGACCTCGTGATCGGCATGGTCCGCTACCGTCCGCTGGACTTGACCGCCCGAGCCAAGGAAGTGGCAGCCGCGCATCCCACTGGCCGACGCAGCCGCGCAGTCGTCGCCCGTTGGCCCGCCCGAAACCGTTGCCCGAATCCGGCGTCGGTGCGTCCCGAAAGGGGCCGCCGGCAGCAGAGCATCAGAGTCCGGGACCGCCGTGCGGCGGAGTTCGGCCGGCAACGGATCGACCTTTCCGGCGTTTCCCAAATCGTGTCCACCGCCCAAGCCCGGGCCGTCGCTCTGGCCGTGGCCCACGCCCGCGCCTTCATGGGACGGGAGCAAACCGTCGAGGACGTGCTGAAGGCGTTGCGGGCGTCTCTTGCCGAGAACGGCCTGGACGTCCTGGATCCGCGCGGGACCGGAGAGTTGGCGGCGCCCCGCATGCAGGACGTCGCCGCCGCGCTCAACAGGCACCCGACCTTGTCCTTGCACGCGGAGGCGCGTCGATGAGATCGGACAGCGGCCGCCCTACTTCCGCCGGCGCCCGCGCGGCTTCCTCGCCCCTGCCGATTCGTCCTGCTCTGTCGACTGGACGTGTCCCGCTTCCTCCAACAGTATTCGGAGGCGGGCCTCTCGCTCCGGCAGAGGCGTCTTGGCGATGGTGCGGGCTAGTGCGATGCGTTCCTCTTCGGGCACGTTGTCCAGCGCCACGATCGGGGCTCCGTAGCGAAGCAGGATGCGCTTGGCGTCGACCGCTATCGAATCGTTCACAGCTTCCTCGCAGGATGTGGTGATGTGAGATCACCGATGATTTCGGGAGAACAGGCAATATCGCGAAGCGGCGGGGCAGTTGCCACACCATCCGGATGGACCGCTTCTCCCATGAGCCGGACCGCAGGCAGCCTTGCCATGGGCCTGTCACCAGGAATCCTGGGACGGTGTTCCCTTGTTGCGTCCCTCCTGGCGGCCGGCTGCACCGACCCGGCGCCGCTGGTGGAGCCGCCGTCCAGGAGCGAAGCCCCGGTCGGGGGCGACCGCGACGTGCTCGTCCGGCTCTACCAGACAACCCAAGGCGATCAGTGGGAAGACAACGGCGGATGGCTTGGCAGCGGACCTCTGGACACTTGGCGGGGGATCGAGACCGACTCCACCGGTCGGGTGACAAGCATCCACCTGGTCTCAAACAACTTGGAGGGTCCGCTGCCGAACGAACTGGCGAAGCTTTCGGAGCTTCGGTCGCTGGATCTTTCCCGGAACAACCTTGCAGGACCGGTGCCGTCCGAACTGGCCACTCACGCGCGCCTGAAGACGTTGCGCATCCGAGAGAACGAGCTGACGGGGCCGGTGCCCTCCGAGCTGGGCGACACCTTGGAAGACCTGACCCTTGGATTCAACCAGCTCAGGGGCCCGCTCCCAGCCGAGCTGGGCGACCATCCCGCCTTGAAGCGCTTGGATCTAAGGCACAACAATCTGTCGGGCCCGATTCCTCCCGATCTTGGCAAGCTCGCGCACCTCGAGACGTTGTTTCTGGCGCACAACGGGCTGTCCGGTTCCCTTCCGTCGGAGTTCGGCCGGCTCGACAAGCTTGCGAGACTCAAGATCAACTCCAACAACCTCTCGGGAAGGCTCCCCCCTGAACTGTCCGCAGCCTCGAGTCTGGAACAACTCACGGTGAACGGCAACCGCTTTTCGGGCACAATTCCCAGCAGTTATGCTGACTTGACAACGGCACGCATGGTCGACTGGCACGACAACGATGATTTGTGCGCTCCCGGAATCGCTGCGCTTCTCGAATGGAACAGGCGGCTCGAAAAAAGCCACGGCCCTTGGTGCCATTCACCGGACTCGATCGCCCTGGCCGACGTCTACCACCAGGCCGGGGGACCAGGATGGGACGAATCGCAGGGGTGGCTCGGTCCCGGTCCCCTGGATCATTGGCATGGAATCACGGAGATCGACTCTCTTGGCCGCGTTGCAGCGATCGACTTGCGGCAGAATGGATTGTACGGAACGCTCTCGTCGGCGATTGGCACGATGCATGCACTCCGAGTGCTGCGAATCGACAACAACGCTCTGATCGCAGGCTTGCCGGTGTCCCTGGCCAACTTGCCGAATCTACTTGAGCTGTCCTATCAAAACACCATATTGTGCGTACCCGACGATCCGGAGCTTCACCGCTGGCTTCGGCGCATAGATGTGCACAACGGCACTCGCGGCCGGTGCGACACGCCAGACGACCGATTTATTCTTACCACTCTCTATGCTACAACGGGGGGAGGATTATGGGATCGGCAAGACTACTGGCTGACGGACGCTCCCTTGGACCATTGGTGGGGCGTGCACCTCGACGAGGACGGGCAAGTCGTTGGCCTTGAACTCAACAAGAACGGACTGAACGGCGAGATTCCATCGATCCTGGGCCAAATGAACGGGCTCAGGGAGTTGAGGATATGGGACAACAACCTAGTAGGCGAGATACCGTCCGAGCTGGGGAACTTGTCGAGCCTGCAATACTTGAATCTCGAGCACAACGCGCTCTCTGGCGCAGTTCCACCCGAATTGGGAGAATTGACGAACTTGACGGACTTGCGTTTGTCTGGCAACAACCTTGCGGGCACCATTCCGTCCACGCTCAAGTCTCTCTCGAAACTGAGGCGACTGAGGATGCACGGCAACGAACTGACCGGCCAGATACCACTTCATCTGCTGGAGCTTGCGGAACTGGAGGAGCTTGACCTTGCTCGCAACCGATTGTCCGGGTCGGTAATGCCCGAGATGGCCAATCTGACCAAGCTGAAACGGCTAGCGCTGGCCGGCAATCTCCAGTTGGTTGGCGCCTTGCCCAAGGACTTGACCACATTGCGGCTGGCGGAGCTGCAAATCGGCAACACGGGATTGTGCGCTCCCCGCACGGCTGTCTTTCGGGCATGGCTGGATGGGATTCCACAGCAGTACTCGCCTCTCTGCCCGACGGAGGCGCGAGTGGATTCAACGCAGCTGACCGCCTATCTCATGCAGGCCGTGCACTCGCGATCCGTTCCCGTGCCGCTGATCGCCGGTCGCGATGCGCTGTTGCGAGTCTTCGTGACCGACGCTCGCTCGAACGGCGGACATCATTCGACCAGAACCCCATTCCCCTTGGTAAAAGCGACGTTCTTTGTCGGCGACTCGTCACTTTACGCGGTGGAGGTGCCCCCGGGAGAGGGGCTGCGTTCGGTTTCCACTGAAGTGGACGAGGAAGATCTGGGCGCGTCGGCAAATGCCGAGATACCAGGCTGGGTGCTTCGGCCCGGCTTGCAGATGGTGGTCACGGCGTCTCCCGACGACGTCCCGAAGAACGGCGGAAATTCTCTTCGACGCTTGCTGGACAGGGAACGGGCGTGTTGGCCGGGGAATCCGTTGCAGGCTTGCACGCCCTTGGACGTGCGCCAAGTTCCTCCTCTCAAGTTGACAGTTGTGCCGTTCTTGCTGCAAGCGGAGCCGGACTCCTCGATCTTGGAAGCTACCGCCGGTCTTGCCGAGGATTCCGAGTTGCTGCGGCAGGTGCGGACGTTGGCGCCCGTGGAAGAGCTGAAAGTTGATCTTCACGAGCCGGTCTATACGTCGAGCAATGATGCTGCAACGGTGGTGCTGCACACCGAGGCGATTCGGAAGATGGAAGACGACGAGGCAGGGTCCTGGGGTTCGAGCTATTGGATGGGGATGATGAGCGTGCTCGACAACCCGCACGGCTACTGGGGGGCAGCGATCGGCACGGGCCGTTCCAGCGTGGCCAGCGCGCATGGCAGGATCATAGCCCACGAGCTGCTTCACAACATGGAAGCACTGCATGCGCCCTGCGCCCAACCGGGGGGTCGGAGCCTTGACTATCACTACCCTCATTCGAAGGGTCAAATAGGCAGCATAGGATACGACTTCCATCGCAAGGAGCTCGTTGCCCCGTCTGCCGGATGGGATGTGATGGGCAACTACGCCTCCTGCGATCCGATGTGGATCAGCGACTATACGTTCTCCAAGGCGCTGTCGCACAGATTGAACTACGAAGGCAATGCGCGGCCCGACAGATCGTTGACGCAAACTACGGGCGGGCGCCACTCTGTTGCCAGGAAGTCGCGAGCGCTGCTGCTGTGGGGCTGGATCGACGCCGACGGCACGCCGTCGCTCAATCCGGCTTTCGTGGTGGACGCCCAGCCGTCGCTGCCCGTGGGCGACGGCAGCCATCAGATCACCGGACGAGACGCGGACGGGCGACCTCTCTTCAGACTTCGCTTCGATCCCCAAGAAGTGCATCACGGCAGGGGCCGTTCGGTGTTCGCGTTCACGCTTCCCCTTCGTTCCGAGTGGGCCGAAACCATGCCGACGCTTGCCAGAATCACCCTTGTCGGACCCGGGGGATCGACGGCCCTCGACGAAACCAGCGATCACTCCATGGCCCTGTTGCGCGATCCGGCTACCGGCCGAGTTCGGGGCATCTTGCGCGACTGGCCTGCCAAGGCGACGAGCGTTCCGGTTCGCGGATTGGTGGAGCCGGGCGTTGAGGTTCAGGTCAGCCAGGGGGTTCCAGAGCGGGCTTCATGGCGGCGATGATCGTCGCGTTCAGCCCATGGGCCCTTCCCGACCCACGACGCGGGCGGCGGAGCCGGCGATCAACGGGTCCGGTCCGGTCACGACGGCCGAGTCCTTGTCCGGGTAGGGCAAGTTGGACAGGAAGTGCTGCATGCAGGCCAGCCTGGCCCGCTTCTTGTCGTCGGACTTGATCACGGTCCACGGCGCATCGGCGGTGTCGGTGTAGAAGAACATCGCCTCCTTGGCTTCGGTGTACTCTTGCCACTTGTCCAGCGATGCGACGTCCACCGGCGAGATCTTCCACTGCTTCAGCGGATCGGTCTCCCGACTCTCGAAGCGGTGCGCCTGCTCGTCCTGCGACACCGAAAACCAGTACTTGAAGAGAATAATTCCACTGTTGACCAGCATTCTTTCCATTTCCGGGCACTGCCGCAGGAACTCCAAGTACTCTTGGCCCGAGCAGAACCCCATCACTCGCTCCACTCCCGCGCGATTGTACCAGGAACGGTCGAAGAGGACGATCTCGCCGGCCGTCGGCAGGTGCTGGACGTATCGCTGGAAGTACCACTGGCCCCGCTCCACGTCGCTGGGCTTGTTCAAGGCGACGACGCGAGCGCTCCGAGGGTTCATGTGCTCCATGAAGCGCTTGATTGTGCCTCCCTTGCCGGCCGCGTCCCGGCCCTCGAAGAGCACGACGATCCTGGTGCCGGAGCGCCTGACCCAGCGCTGGACCTTCAGGAGCTCCACCTGCAGCCGGGCCTTCTCGGCTTCGTAGGCGCCTCGCTTCAGCTTGCGCCGATAGGGGTAGACCCCTTCGCGGAAGACGGCCTCGATGGTGACGGGCGTCGCGGGGCGGCCGACCGGCTCGGCGCCGTCGTCGTCAAAGCCGCGACCCACTTCGCCGGGGTCGTGGCTGGGCCTGCCGGAGCCCTGGAGGTCGCGATTCACGAGTTCTCCAGTCGTCGGGGCAAGACGAGCTTCACCATTTCGCCGCCCTGCCCCGCGTCCCGCCAGTCGCCGTCCAACGCTATCACCACGGCCGTGCCGGTCGGCATGCCGCGGCTCAGCGCGGTACGTTCGTCCTCGTCGCTGCGCCGGGAAAGCTCCAAGGCCACTTGGAAGATCCCGGGGCTGTGGCCCAGCACCATCGCCGTCTTCACCTCGGCCGGCGTCGTGGCGACGACCTCCAGGATCGCTGCCTCCGACGCCAGGTAGAGCTTGGAATGGAAGCGGGCCTCTGCGGCGTCGCCGAAGGCGGGCGCCATCAAGCTCCACGTCTCCCGAGTGCGGGCGGACGTGCTGGAGTGGACGAGGTCGGGCACGTGCCCGGCGTCCCGAAGCGCCGCGGCGACGGCCGGCGCCGCCCGCCGCCCACGGGCGTTGAGGGGCCGGTCGTGGTCGGGCGTCGAGGGGTGGCTCCAGCTGGACTTGGCGTGTCTGGCTACGATCAGGTGTCGCACGAGCGTCGCTCCCGTAGATTGCCCAGGTCTGCCATCAATTGACACGTTGGGGTCGGAAACGAAAGGGTCAAGGGAAATGAGAGCGAGACGACGACGCGCCGTTGCAGCCGTTCTAGGCTTCGCGACTGCCTTGTCGGCGTCGTCCCGACCGGTGTCGTCCCAGCTTCCTGCGGGCTGGGATTCGGTCGTCGACGAGTTCGGCCGCGAGCTGGCGGCGGACGTGGAGCGCGATGCAGTCGGCGGCGTCACCGCGGCCCTGGCCAGGGACGGCGTGCTCCTGTGGTTCGCGGGCTTCGGCTGGGCCGACCGGGAGGAAGGACGAAGGGCCGGACGGTGGACGGTGTACCGGGTCGGTTCGATCTCCAAGTCGGTCACCGCGACGCTCATGGCGGTCCTGGCCCGGGATGGCGTCGTGTCGCTGGATGCGCCGTTGGAGGATCACGTTCCCGAGGCGCGAAGACTTCGCCACCGCCCTTCGGGCGCCTCGCCGCTGCTCCGGCAGGTGGCCAGCCACACCGCCGGCTTCGTTCGAGAACCCGCCCTGCCGGGGGCCGCCTCGGGTCCGATCGCGCTGTGGAGGACCCGCATCCTGGCATCGATCCCCTCGACGGGCTACCGGACTTCTCCAGGCGTCGAGTACTCCTACTCCAACATCGGCTTCGGGATTCTGGGATTGGCGTTGGAGCGCGCCGCCGGCCAGCCGTTCATGGACCAGGTCGAAGAGCAGATATTCGGCCCCCTGGCCATGAAGAGCAGCGCCTTCGTGGTGAGTGGAGAACTTCGGACTCGGCTCGCCAAGGGGTACGCCAACGGTCGCGAAGGCGCCGTGGACACTGCCGGACCCGCCCGCGAGCACTCGGGCCGGGGGTACAAGGTGCCGAACGGCGGCGTGTACTCCACGGTGGACGACTTGGCGGCCTTCGCCACGGGGGTCATGGGCCGAGGCGGCGTGGACCTGCTGGGCGATCGGATGCGCGCCCAGGCGCTGTCCGTCCAAACGCCGGAAGATCGGAACCGGGGCTACGGGCTGGGCTTCTCGGTGGCTTCCGTGGACGGGCGCCTCTACGCGGGTCACGGCGGCTCCGTCGCCGGATACACGGCGCACCTGCTCTTCGAGCCGGCCACCGGGCTCACGGTCGTTCTGCTCCGCAACTACAACCGGGGCCGAACGGACCTGGGGGCCGCGGCGCGCCGCCTCCTCGCCGGCTTGGCGGAGGCCGGGTCCCTGCCCTAGCCGGCGGCGGCGCGGGGTTCGGTGGGGGACGGCAGCAGGCGGGGCAGGGCCGGCCCGGGCCCGGAGTCGGCAACGTTCGCCAGTCGCCTTGCCTCCCGCTATCTTGCCGAGCCCCAAATACTCGCGCGGGACCGCGCAAACAACCACTGCGTAAGGAGAACCTCGAAGAATGGCGAACAAGCCCAACGGACGCCTCTGCTGGCACGAACTGATGGTCCCCGACATGGACGCGGCCAAGGAGTTCTACGGCCGCGTGGCCGGATGGACGACCACCGTGTGGGAAGGGGCCGCCGGTCCCTACACCATGTGGATGAACGGCGAGACGCCGGTCGGCGGCGTGATGACGCTGACCGAGGAGCAGCGGGAGCAGGGAACGCCCCCGTGCTGGCTCGTCTACGTCTCCACGCCGGACGTGGACGCCACGGTGGCGAAGATCAAGGAGCTGGGCGGCAGGGTGATCCACGAGATGGCCGTGCCCGAGGTGGGACGCTTCGCGGTGGCGGCGGACCCGCAGGGCGGCGTGTTCGCGGTGCTGGAGCCCGAAGGCGACGCCCCGGGCCACGACGGACCACCGGAGGTCGGCGAGTTCTCTTGGCACGAGCTGGCCACCAGCGACTGGGAGGCGGCGTGGCCGTTCTACGCCCAGGTCTTCGGCTGGCAGGAATCCCAGCGCATGGACATGGGCGAAGCTGGGGTCTACCAGATGTTTCACCGGGGCGCCCACCCCTTGGGCGGGATCTTCAACAAGCCGCCCGAGGCGCCCGTCGTCGCGTGGCTGATGTACTTCCGCGTGCCCGACGTGAACGCGGCCGCCGAAACGGTGAAGGAGCTGGGAGGCAAGATACTCCACGGCCCGATGGAAGTTCCCGGCGGCGACTGGATCGTCCACTGCATGGACCCGCAAGGAGCGGCCTTCGCCGTCCACGCGGTGGCGCGCGCCGAGGAGCAGGTGGAGGCCTGTCCCGACGACGCGGAGTAGCGCGAGCCCGAGACGCTGATGCCTGACTCCAAGGGCGCGCTGCTGGCCATGGCCGTCGCCGTGGGCGGGGGCGCGGGCTTCGAGTCCGGCGCGCTGGACGCCCAGGTCCCCGATTCGGGGGCCTGGGCGTTGCGCGTCTTGGATCGCCAGTCGGGAACTCCTCTGGAAGGCGTCCTGCTTGCGTTCCCGCTCCTTTCCCAGACGCGGGTCACCAACAGCCGGGGACTGGCGGCGGGACCAACGGTGGATGCTCAGGGGGAGGCGGACGACCTCCAGGTTCGCGTATTTGGCGACGCGACTCGGCTACGCGGAAGTCGACACGCTCCTCTCCGTGCCCGAACCCGCCACTGTTGTCGTGCTTCGGATGGAACGCGCGGCCGTTCCACTGCCGCCCCTGACCGTGGCGACTGAGCGGAGCCTGACTTCCCGCAAACTCCAGCGGCTCATCTTCGACCGGGAGATCGCCATCGGGGCCGTCGGCATGACGCAAGCCGACATCAAGAGCGTGCCGGAGGTCGGCGAGGCCGACGTGTTCCGAAGCCTGCAGGCGTTCGCCGGCGTGTCGAGCGTCAACGACTACAACGGTCAGCTCTACACGCGAGGCGGCGACGGCGACCAAGTGGCCGTGCTGCTCGACGGCGCTCCCGTCTTCGCGCCGTACCACATGTTCGGCCTGTTCGGCGTCTTCAACCCGGACGCCATCGAGTCCACGGAGTTCTATCGGGGCTCGATCCCGGCACGCCACGGCGGGGTGTTGTCGGGCGTCGTGTCGGCACGCCACAAGACGGGGAACCGACAGGGCACGAGGTTCCGCGGCGGAGTCAGCCTGCTGGGCCTGCGCGCCCAAGCGGACGGGGCGGCGCCCTGGGGAGAGATCCGCTGGATGGCCGCAGGCCGCGTCGCTTCGGTGGACGTGGCGCGACTGGACATTCCGTGGTCGTTCAAGGACGTGAACGTGGCCGTGGACGCCCACCCGGCGGAGAAGCACCGCGTTCGGTTCTCGTTGCTGGGATCAAGCGACGACTTCGCCTACGCGTACGCCGAGAAATCGGACAACTCGCTGTCCTCCGCATGGTCGAACCTAGTGTCGTCGGTTTCCTGGTCCTGGGTCCGAGACAACCACCTGACCAGCAACGTCACAGCGTTCTACAGCCGGTATCGGGGGAACATTCGAGCGGGCGACGGCGACGCGGGGGACGTCTCCGCCAGCGGCATCTCGGAAGTCGGCCTGCGCGCGAACCTAGTGCTGCGAGGCGAGGTGACGGGAGGTCGAGCAGGGATCGTCGTGGAAGGGGGACCGGCGGACCTCGTCGGCGACGGTCCGGGGGCATATCTGCACGGCGACCTCTCCGGTTCCTACATGCACTTGTCGGCATTTGCCGAGGCGGAACGATGGTTCGGGCCGCTCCTGGTGGCGCCGGGCATCCGCGTCAGCACCGATCTCCGTGCGTCCCGAACTTTCGTGCAGCCGCGGTTCTCGCTGCGATACCGGGCTCGGACCCTCGCCGTGAGCCTGAGCGTAGACCGGGCCTACCAGTTTCTGTCGCACCTGCGAGACGCCCACGCCTACATGCCGGGCGCTCCGATGTGGTTCGTCCACGGGCGGGATCAGCCCGCATCGGCGGCAAACGGCGCCAGCGTGGCGGTGGACGCTTGGCGGGGCGACGAATGGACGGCGTCGACGGCGGTTTGGGCGCGCCAGTTCCGGGACAAGCCTGCTTGGAGGCCGATCCGTTCGAGGTCTCCCGATCTCGTCGAGTTCCACGACGGAACCGCTCGAGGGGTCGAGGCAATGCTGCGCAAGCATGGAGGGCGAGTCCGCGGATGGCTGTCGTACCAGTGGGCGCAGACGACGTTCACGGACTCGGACGGCGAGGACTATCTCCCGACTTGGCACCGCACGCACGAGCTGGACGCCGTGACGACCGCGGACGTGGCAGGCGGCCTAGGCGCGTCGGCCAGGATCGTAGTGGGCTCGGGAACTCCGTTCTGGTTTCCCCTTGGAGAGTTCGGCCTGATGCGGTACGATCCCCGAACGCGAATCCGCTTCGGCCGCACCACCATCTACCAACTGTTGGCAAGCTCGGGCAGCGTGACGGCGTGGTCGGACGTTCAAGGACAACTGCCTACGTATGCGCGCGTCGACGTGTCGCTGCGGTATTCCTTTCGGTGGGGCTCCTGGCAGATCACGCCCTTTGTTTCCTTGGTAAACGCGGCTGGCCGACAGAACGTCCTCTTCTACTTCTCTCCGACCGGCTCCACCGACCAGCTGCCGCCGTTTCCTTTCGGAGGCATCGACGTGGAGTTCTGAGCCATGGACGCCAACGGAACACGAGCGATGCGCAAGCTCGCCTGCTTCGCCGCGGCTGCGGCAGTTGCGACCTGCGGCGAAGTCGCCGATCCCACCTTCCCCGAGGGCCGGCTCAGCAACAGCCTCTTCCTCTTTGCCCCTCTCAACGCCGATTCCGTTCGGCACTGGATTCAGGTGTCGCCTCTGGACGAGCGGGTCGAAGACTTCGCTGCGACAGCGACGATCCATGAGCGCACGTCGAGCTCGGGCGGGTCCGGCTGGAGAGTGCTGGGAAGCTACAGCGCCGAAGCTCCGCCTCGCGGGACCGTCATCCCAATAAGCGAGCAGAAGCCGTGCAGACCGGGTCCCGACACGCACTGGAACTCGCTGTGCATGGGTCCCGAGGCCATCCTGAAGCCGGGCGGGACGTACAGGGTGCAGGCCGTGGCGGAAGGGTACCGTCCCGCGAGCGGAATCGCCACCGTTCCAGGCGACTTCGAGGTGACGGTCGCCGAGATGTCCAGCCGCGACGGCGTCCACACGATCGAGGCGGCATGGAGCCGTGCCCGCGACGCGCCTCGCTACTTGCTTGGGATCAGGCGCATCTGGGTCGACTGCATCAACTGCTCCCGGGCGTGGACCGTGTCGCTCGACAGCACCAGCTTCTCGGGGTCGGTGCCCCAGGCGGTCGTGGACAGCATGGGCCCGACTCCGACCGTGGAAGTCATGGCGGCGGATCAGCACTTCCATGCCTTCGTGACCTCGGGGCTCGGCGCGAGGTTGCTCACGGTCCACCCGATACAGAACGTGGAAGGCGGCTTCGGCGTCGTCGGCTCCGTCCGCTACCGAACCCGGCGCATCGTCATCTCCAGCGGCGACGCGCCTCGCTGAAGTTTTGCCGCGGTCCGATCACCGCCAAGTCGCTCCGGACCCAGTTCGTCAAGCGACGTCGATCGATTCGTCCAGAAAGACGTCCTGTATCAGGTTGAGCAGCTGGACGCCCTCCGTCATGGGCCGCTGGAACGCCTTCCGGCCCGAGATCAGGCCCATGCCGCCGGCCCGCTTGTTGATCACGGCGGTGCGCGCGGCCTGGGCGAAGTCGTCGGCGCCGCTGGAACCCCCGGAGTTGATCAGGCCCGCCCGTCCCATGTAGCAGTTGGCCACTTGGTAGCGCGTCGCCTCGATGGGGTGCGCGCCCGGAACGAGCTCGTCGTAGACCTTGGGGTGGGTCCGACCGAATCCGACGGCGCGGTAGCCTCCGTCCACCGTGGCCTGCTTCTGCTTGATGACGTCGGCTTGGATCGTGACGCCCAGGTGATTGGCTTGGCCGGTCAGGTCGGCGGCGGCGTGGTAGTCGGTTCCGTCGACCTTGAACGCCGCTTGGCGCAAGTAGCACCAGAGGACGGTGACCATCCCCAGTTCATGGGCCATCTGGAAGGCCTCCGAAACCTCCTGCAGCTGCCGCGAGCCTTCGTCGGACCCGAAGTAGATCGTCGCTCCCACTGCCGCGGCTCCCAGCTCCCACGCCTGCTGGACCCCGGCGAACATCACCTGGTCGTAGCGGTTGGGGTAGGTCAGCAGCTCGTTATGGTTCAGCTTGACCAGAAACGGGATCCGATGAGCGTAGCGCCGCGAGCACGCTCCCAGCACGCCCACGGTGGACGCCACCGCGTTGCACCCGCCCTCGATCGCCAGCTCCACAATCTTGCTCGGGTCGAAGTAGGCCGGGTTCGGCGCGAAGGACGCCCCCGCCGAGTGCTCGATCCCCTGGTCCACCGGCAGGACGGAGACGTAGCCGGTCCCCGCCAACCGCCCATGGCCCAGAATCTGCTGCATGCTGCGCAGGACCTGCGGGCTCCGGTCCGTTCCGGCGACCACCCGGTCCACGAAGTCGGGGCCGGGGAGGTGCAGGCTCTCCTTGGGAAAGCCCTTGGCCCGGTAGGTCAGCAGGTCGTCGGCTTCGGCGCCCAGGAGGTCGTGGATGCGGGTGGAGTTCGCGCTCATGGAGGACTTTCGAGTCGTGGCTGTTGGCGAGGGCTTGCGCTTCCTTACGTTGGACGTTCCCTACAATGACGGATGGCGAGAAGGCGCGCAATCGGAAAAGGAGGCGACGAATGACGGGATCGGCGAAGCAGGTGGTGACGGGCACGGAGCGCCCGAGGTCGTGGGCGCTGCGGTCGGCGGCGGCGTTCACGCTGGCGTTTGCGCTGGCGTCTTCGCCGGGCGACTTGGCGGCCCAGGAAGCCGCCGACCCCGTGGTGAGGCTGGAGGCCGACCCGCCGGCGCTGGCAATGCGCGTGGGCGACGAAGCGCGGGTGACGGTCGTGGCGGTGACGCGCTCCGGGGCGCGCCTCGACGACGCGACCGTGCGGCTGGTGGGTCCCCGTTCGGCCGTCCGGGTGCGGCAAGGGGTGGTGACCGCGCTGGCGGCGGGCGAGTACGCGCTGATGGCGAGCTACCTGCAGCCCGGCCCTCGGACGGGCGCTCTGCCCAGCGCCCCGCCCGTGGTGCTGGAAGTCCCCGTCGAGATCAGCTGGCCGGAAGTGGCGCAGGTGACGGTGGCCCCGGCCAGCGACGCCCGGTTGCTGGTGGGCGCGACGGTGCGGCTTCGGGCCGTGGCCGGTCACGCCGACGGCAGCGTTCGGCCCGACGGGGCGGTGGAATGGCGAAGCGCGACGCCGGACGTGGCCTCGGTGGACCGTTTCGGACGGGTCGCGGCCCACGCGCCGGGCGAGGCCGTGATCACGGCGGTGGTGGAAGGCGTGGAGGGGTCGCTGGTCCTCCGGTCGGAGCCGTTCCCGGGGGAGACGCTGGCGATCGAGGGCGGCGCCGGTCGGCTGCGCACCGGGGACGTTGCGCACTTCCGCGCCGTGTTGCGGGACGGTGCCGGGAACGAGGTCGCAGGCGCTCCTGTCGAGTGGTCCCACGTCTACGAGGCTCCCGAAGGAATCGTGGCGCCGCCCGCGCCCGCGCAGATGATCGGCGGCCGCTTCGTAGCCGACGTTCCCGGCGTGTACACGGTGGTTGCCGACGCGGGGCCCTTGTCCGCCCGCGAGTCCTTTCGGGTCGTCGCCCGGGACGTGGTCCAGAAGCTGGAGATACAAGGCCAGGGCCGGGAGCAGCGGGTCCGCACCACCGACTTCTGGGTCTTCGAGGGGCGGGACGGCCGGGACTACGCCCTGACGGGCGCCAAGCGCTCCGACGGCTACGGGTTCGTATGGGACGTGACCGACCCCGGCGCCATCGTCAAGACGGACTCGATCCAGGTCGACGCCCGCTCGGTAAACGACATGAAGGTCTCCCCGGACGCCCGCTACGCCACAATGACTCGGGAGGGCGCGTCGAACCGGCGCAACGGCGTCGTGATCTTGGACTTGGCGGACCCGGCCCATCCGCAGATCGCGTCGGAAGTAGACGACTACGGCCTGACCGGCGGCGTGCACAACGCCTTCCCCACCGAGACCCACGTCTTCGCCCTGGCCAACGGCGACAAGTACGTCATCCTTGACGTGACCGACATCTACGCGCCTCGCTACGTCGGCGAGTACAACCACCCGGACAGCCGCCTGCACGACGTGTGGGTCATGGACGGCCTGGCGTACTCGGCGGAGTGGGAGAACGGCTTGGTCGTGGTGGACGTGGGCGACGGACGCTGGGGCGGTTCGCTGGAGGCCCCGGCGTTCGTCAGCAGCTACCCCTTGCCCACGGGCGGAACCCATGCGGTGTTCCCCTACGTCTCCGAGTCCACCGGCAAGCACTACGTCTTCGTCGGCGACGAGATCATGAACCGCCGGGGCTTGGCGTGGGAGGGACCGGGCGCCGGCCGCGGTTCGTATCAAGTCCCCTACGACCCGGAAACGGGCATGAACGGCGTCCCTTTGGCAACCCAGGGCTACATTCAGATCATCGACTTCTCGAACCCCGAGGCCCCGGAGATGGTGGCCCGCTACGAAGTCCCCGAGTACGGCACGCACAACATCTGGGTCGAGGACGACGTGCTCTACCAAGCCTACTACGAAGGCGGCCTGCGCATCGTGGACGTCTCCGGCGAGCTGATGGGCAACCTGTACACGCAAGGCCGCGAGATCGCCGTCTTCAAGCCCTACGACCCCGCCGGCTACATCCCCAACTCGCCGATGACGTGGAGCGCCATGCCCTTCAAGGGCCAGATCTTCTTCTCCGACACCAACTCCGGCCTCTGGTCCGCCCGGCTCGTGCCCAGGAACCGGCCGGTGAGCTGAGGAGGGCCTGCGCCATGGCATGCGACGGACTCCAGTCCCAAGGCTGGCACGCGACCGGAGGCACACGTGTTTCTTAAGGAGGTCACTCTCAGAAACGTCCTCTCGTTCGGTTCGCAGACCACCTTGGAGATGAAGCCCCTGAACGTTCTCGTCGGGCCGAACGGATGCGGCAAGTCCAACTTCATCGAAGTCTTGGGGTTGCTGCGCGCCGCGCCCACGGACGTCCGCGTACCGATCCGAGAGGGCGGAGGCGTCGAGGACTGGTTGTGGAGGGGGAAGCCCAAGCCCACTTCGGCGCGCCTGGAAGTTGTGGTCGACAACCCTCGGGGCAAACAGCCGCTTCGCTACAGCTTGGAGTTTGGAGCAAGCGCCGGTCGTTTCAAGTTGTTGGGCGAAACTCTGGAGAACCAACATCCATATCCCAAGATGGAAGTTGCGTACATATACCTGACCTCGAGCCGCGCACAGGCCACGTTGAACTACCGCGACCCCGACAATGTGGAGCGAACTCGACAGCTCAGGCCCGAAGAGGTCGATTCCGACCAATCCATCCTGGCACAGAGGAAGGATCCGGATCACTATCCGGAAATCACGTATCTGGGACGCGAGCTAGGCAAGATGCGCCTGTATCGAGAGTGGACCTTCGGGCGCAACACGGCGCCGAGGCTGCCGCAGAAGCCAGACCTTCCCAACGACTTCCTCTTGGAAGACGGCAGCAACCTTGGACTAGTCCTCAACCGCTTGGCGCTGAACTTCGAGACCAAGCAGGCCGTCATGCAGGCGCTGCATCAGCTGTACGGCGGCATCTCCGACTACCACGTCAACATTCAGTTCGGGGCCGTCCAGTTGTTCTTGCAGGAACGCAACATCACGATTCCCGCGACGAGGTTGTCCGACGGCACGCTGAGGTACTTGTGCCTGCTGGCGGTGTTGTGCGATCCGGAGCCGCCACCGCTGGTGTGCATGGAGGAGCCGGAGCTGGGTCTTCACCCGGACGTGCTCCCGCAGCTGGCCGACTTGCTGCGCGACGCGTCCCAACGGTGTCAGCTGGTCGTAACCACGCATTCGGACACGTTGGTCGACGCCCTGACGGAAGATGCAGACGTGGTCGTCGTGTGCGAGAAGCACGACGGCAAGACAACCATGGAGCGCGTAGACCCGGAGAAGTTGTCCCATTGGCTGAAGCAGTACCGGCTCGGCCAGCTGTGGAGCGCCGGAGAGATCGGAGGCAACAGATGGTAACGGTGTTCGTCGAAGGAGGTGGACCCGGAGAAGGTGGCCGCCTCGCCGCATGTACGGCGACTGCTTGACTGCCTGGCGTCGGCCGCCGGCAGCGCTCGGCACTGAGCCGGGCGCTCAATCGGCCAGTCGCCGCCCGTCCCGGAGCGTTCCCACGCCGGCCGGCCGTCGGCGCCGCAGGCGCTTCCCCTCGAATTCGCGGGCATGGGCCCACTCGATGAGGACGCTGAAGGTGGACGAGTCGCTGTCGTCCTTGGGGACGCGCTGCACGTAGCTGCCGTCGGCGCGCATCTCCCAGGCGCAGCGGGAGTCGCCGAGCTGGACGTCCAGCACGTGGCGAAGTTCGGCGCGCAACGCCGCGTCCTCCACGGGAACCAGCGTCTCCACGCGGGCGCTCAAGTTGCGCCTCATGCAGTCGGCGGAACCGATGTAGTACTCCTCGTCGCCGCCGTTGCGGAAGTAGTATATCCGCGAGTGCTGAAGGAAGCGGCCGACGATGCTGACCACGCGGATGTTTTCCGAAAGGCCGGGTATCCCAGGCCTGATGCGGCAGCTGTCGCGCACGATCAAGTCCACTTGCACGCCCGCCCTTGCGGCGGTGTACAACGCCTTGGTCACCTCCGGGTCTTCCAGCGCGTTCATCTGGAACTGGAGCTTGCCTGGGGACGCCGGCGAATGCACGTCGATCTCGCGCCGAATCCGCTTCATCAGCGCGGGCCGCAGGTGCTTCGGCGCCGGAAGGAGCTTCCAGTACTTGCGCTTGGGCCTGTAGCCGGTGGTCAAGTAGTTGAAGAGCTCGGTCAGGTCCGCGCCGATCGACTCGTCGCAGGTAAGGATGCCGTGGTCGCAGTACTGGCGGGCTGTCCCTGCGTGATAGTTGCCCGTGCCCAAGTGGGCGTAGCGGCGAAGACCGTCGTGGTCCTGGCGCACGACGAGGATCAGCTTGCAGTGCGTCTTCAGCCCCAGCACGCCGTAGGTGACGTGAATGCCGTGGGCGGCCAGGGCATTGGCCCACTGGATGTTGGCGGCCTCGTCGAAGCGGGCCTGCAGCTCGATCACGACGGCCACCTGCTTGCCGTTCCTCGCCGCTTCCACCAAGTAGTCGATGATGGCGCTCTGGGGCGCCATCCGGTAGAAGGTCATCTTGACGGCGCGCACCTTGGGGTCGCGGACCGCCTCGCGCAGAAAGCGCATGACCGACGTGTCGAAGGCTTGGTAGGGGTGATGCAGCAGAACCGCTCCGGCGTCCCGGATGATGTGGAAGACGGGCCGGTCGTTCAGCAGCGCTGGATGCTCCGCCGGATGATGGGGCAGGTCGCGAAGGCCGGGTCTTTCAAGCTCCAGAAGCTCGGCCAAGTCTCGCAGCCCCAGCGGCCCGTCGCCCTCGAACACGTCGTCCCGCGTCAGCCCGAGTTCGCTTGCAAGGACGCGCCTGCGGTCCGGGTCCATGCCCCTCTTGACTTGCAGCCGCACGATCGGCGCCAGCCGTCGCTTCCGCAGTCCAGCCTCGATCAGCTCCAGCAAGTCGTCGGCCATGTCTTCCTCCACGTCGTAGATCGCGTTGCGCGTGACGCGGAACATGTCGCACGAGATCACCTCCATGCCGGGAAACAGGAGGTCCAGGTTGTTGGCCATCACGCTTTCGAGGGGAACCCAGACGTCCGTGTCGGCGATCCGGACGAAGCGCGGGATGCCGGTGCCCACGGGAACCTTGACCCGGGCCATGGAAGTGGCGTCGTCGGCAGGGTGGCGGAGCGCGACCAGAAGGTTGAGCGACAGGTTGGAGATGAAGGGGAACGGATGGGCCGGATCGGTGGCCTGGGGCGTGACGAGCGGGTAGATGTTCCGCACGTAGTGGTTGCGGATCCACTTGCGCTGACCCGGCGTCAGTTCGTCGATCTCCAGCACCCGGATGCTCTCTTCGGCCAAGTGGGCGAGGATGTCCCGGGCCGCGTCGCGCTGGCGGGTCTCCAGGCGGCGCACGACTCGGCAGCACTCGTGTATCTGCTCGGCGGGCGTGCGGCCGTCGACCGTCTGTTCGGTGATCCCAGCCCCGACCTGCTGCTTCAGTCCGCCGATCCGCTTCATGAAGAACTCGTCGAGGTTCGACCCGACGATGGCCAGGAAGTTGACCCGCTCCAGCAGCGGCGTCCGCGAGTCTTCGGCTTCGTGCAGCACCCGGAAGTTGAAGTTGAGCCAGGTGAGCTCTCGGTTCAGGTAGTACTCGGGGCGGTCCAGGTCGTGTTCGCCGGCTGGGGACGGAACTGGAGTCGGATCGGGCGGCGTGGACGCGGGCACGGGCGCGGGCGGCACAGGGCCTTCCGGGGCCAGCGGGGGCCGAGCGACGTCCGGCACCGCGCCCGGAGACCCGTCCGGCCGGACGCTGGGCAACGCGTCGAGCGGCCGTTTCCGCGTGGTGGCGGCTGTGGTGCTGGGTCCTTGCACGGAAGTGGTCCTGCTGCTGGCAACGAGCAAGCGAAGGCGCCCCTGGGCGCGCCAAGAGCGGTAAACATATGTTGCGGACGCGGATGCCGCCAGCTTCTGGTACCGACGTGGCGTGAAGGGATCTCGGGAAAGTGGTGGCAAAACGGTAGCAATATGGAGGCACTATGGTAGTAAAATGGTGGCATTCTGGTGGTAGAATGGTGGTAAAACGGTAGCAAGGCGCTGGCTCCAGGCGAACCAGTACGCCGCGAGGCGTGGCGAAGTGCACCCGGATCGTCCTGCCGGCGGGCGAGGCTCGGGGCGAACCGTCATATCGCCAAGGAAAGCCGCCGTCCGTCCCCGTCTGCGGGCTCAGGACGAGGCTCTGCACCGCTCGGGACCGGTCCCGTTGGAGTGAACGGCGCGGTGCTCCCGTTTGGCCACGGCTTGGCCACGCTGGTGCGGAAGTGCGCGCGACGGGCGATTCCTTCCCGGCCTCGGCGTCGCCGACCGGACCACCCCAAGGCCTTGGCCATCAGGTGGCGGCCGCCATGCCAGAAGCGCAGCTCGCCCGAAAGATGCCCCTCAACGACGACGGGGGAGCCCGGCGGGACCTAGCGGCCTCCGCGTCGCAGACCGTGACGCCGCCCTCGGACGGTCGTGAAGTAGGACCGGACATTCTAAATTGGTACGGCAGTGGCTTCGGATAAGGGGTTGTGGCGGACGCATGGAGTCAGGTATCTTGCGGTAGCGCACCTCGAACCTTCCGGGATGGAGCATCAGACATGAGCGACACGTTCGGCTGGCGCGGGCACCCTACCACTCGAAGGCGAGGAGAGGTGTCAATCTCGTACACGGATCAACAGATCATGGAGATGCTGGCGGAGCGCAAGCAGCCTTCAGTTGACACCTGTCGTCCGCTCAGCCTTACGCGCAAGCGCATCCACAACGAACGGAATCTTGATCTTCAAGGCGACTCGGGAGCGAAGTACCGGCTGATTCTGCGACAGAATACGAGCAATGCCCTTGACTTCTCTGTTATTCTTGCTCGAGAGTTGCCCGGGTCCGGCGATGTGTTTCGTCTCATGAGGCACAATGGCAAAAGCCATGAGCACAAGAACAAGATCGAAGGCAACGTTGTCTACGGCCATCACATCCATTGTGCTACGGAGAGATACCAGAAACATGGCTTCGACGAAGATGGCTATGCGGAAGCAACGGATCGGTATAGCACCCTTGACGAAGCTGTCGACTGCATGATCAAGAACGGCAACATCACCATCCTTCCGGCCGTTCAACGGGAACTATTCTGGGAGCCTCCTAAATGACAAGAGAATGCATCGAGACGGATTTTAGACAGAAAGTAGCGGCAGAGATCCGCATCGCATCCGATGGTGTCGACAGATATCGCGTATTCACGCCCTTTCAGTTCGACGACGGAGACCGCTTCTCGATCGTCTTGAAGCGAGAGAAGACGCAATGGCTGTTGTCGGACGAAGCACACACATACATGCACATGAGCTACGATATCGATGTCGACGAGCTGTATAGGGGTCGGCGCAAGGCACTCATAACCAAGGCACTCACGATGTTCGGCGTCGAGGATCGAGACGGAGAACTTGTTATCGAAGTAGCTAAGCGCGATTACGGCGAATGCCTCTATTCGTTCGTACAGGCGCTGCTGAAGATTTCAGATGTATCCTACGTGGCGCGTCCGAGAACAAAGTCTGCCTTTGCCGACGATTTTCGCGAGCTGTTGTCAGAAGTGGTTCCAGAAGACCGCCGGGACTTCGCTTGGCATGATCAAGAGCGAGACCCGGCGGGCAAGTACACCGTTGATTGCCGGATCAATGGGACGCATCCGCCACTTGTCTTGCATGCCCTTCCCAGCGACGGCCGTACCCGCGACGCGACAATCACGCTGCTGACGTTCGAGAAATGGAAGATGCAGTTTCGGTCGCTGGCTATTTTTGAGGACCAAGAATCAATCAGCCGAAACGTGCTGGCGCGGTTCAGCGATGTCTGCGACAAGCAGTTCTCAAGCTTGTCTGCCGGTCGCTCCCGGCTGTCTCGTTACTTGGAGCCGTACCTCGCGACGCGGGCCAGAGGCAAGCCATGACCCACGACCAGCTCGGATGGATCGCCAACTACATCTGGGGCATCGCCGACGATGTGCTCCGGGACCTGTACGTGCGCGGCAAGTACCGGGATGTGATCCTGCCGATGACCGTGTTGCGCCGGCTGGACGCGGTGCTGGAGCCGACCAAGAAAGCCGTGCTGGAGCGGAAGGCCGTGCTGGACGAGGCCGGGGTCGCCAACCAGGACGGCGGACTGCGCGCGGCGGCGGGCCAGGCGTTCTACAACACCTCGGCCTTCACCATGCAGGACCTGAAGGCGCGGGCCAGCCAGCAGCGGCTGCGGGCGGACTTCGAGGCGTACTTGGACGGATTCTCGCCCAACGTCCAGGAGATCATTGAGAACTTCGAGTTCCGCAACCAAGTCCCGCGACTGTCCAAGGCGGACGCGCTGGGCTCGCTGATCGAGAAGCTGACTTCGCCCGACGTGAACCTGGGGCCGGGGCCGGTGCTCAAGTCCGACGGGACGGTCAGGCGGCCCGGCCTCGACAACCACGGCATGGGTACGATCTTCGAGGAGCTGGTGCGGCGCTTCAACGAGGAGAACAACGAGGAGGCCGGCGAGCACTGGACGCCGCGCGACGCCGTGAAGCTGATGGCCAAGCTCGTCTTCCTGCCGGTGGCGGACGAGGTCGCGCCCGGCACCTACCTGCTCTACGACGGAGCGTGTGGGACCGGCGGAATGCTGACCGTGGCCGAGGATACGTTGCAGGCGCTGGCCGAGGAGCGCGGCAAGAAGGTGGCCACGCACCTGTACGGCCAGGAGATCAACGCCGAGACCTATGCGATCTGCAAGGCCGACCTGCTTCTGAAGGGCGAAGGCGAGGCGGCGGACAACATCGTGGGCGGCCCCGAGCACTCCACCTTGTCCAACGACGCCTTCTCGGACAAGGAGTTCGACTTCATGCTGTCGAACCCGCCCTACGGGAAGAGCTGGAAGAGCGACTTGCAGCGCATGGGCGGCAAGCGGGAGATGCGCGACCCCCGCTTCGTGATCCAGCACGGCGACAACCCCGAGTTCTCCCTGGCGACGCGCGTCAACGACGGCCAGATGCTCTTCCTCGCCAACATGCTGAGCAAGATGAAGCGGGGCACGGCGCTGGGCAGCCGCATCGCCGAGGTCCACAACGGCAGCTCGCTCTTCACCGGCGGCGCGGGCCAGGGCGAGAGCAACATCCGCCAGTGGATCATCGAGAACGACTGGCTGGAAGCGATCGTCGCGCTGCCCCTGAACATGTTCTACAACACCGACATCGCGACCTACATCTGGGTCCTGTCCAACCGCAAGCCCGAGCACCGCGTCGGCAAGGTGCAGCTCATCGACGCCACCCAGTGGTTCACGCCCTTGCGGAAGAACCTGGGCAAGAAGAACTGCGAGCTGTCGGACGAAGACATCCATCGCGTGAGCGACGTGTTCTTGGCGTTCGAGGAGACGGAGGAGTCGAAGATCTTCGCCAACGACGCCTTCGGATACGAGAAGGTGACGGTGGAGCGGCCGCTGCGGATCGCCGGAGTCGAGCCGGAGCGCGTCTACAAGGCGGCGGAGATCAAGCGCCTGAAGGAGGAGGGGGAGCGGGACCCGGAGGCCGCGCCGGTGATTCGGCGGGCCTGGAAGAAAGGCGTGGAACCTGACCCGCTGGCGGGCCGGTTCGAGGCGGACGTGGACGGTGCGCCGGTAGTCGTGGAGTACGAGCCGGACCCCGACCTGCGCGACACCGAACAGGTCCCGCTGACCGAGGACGGCGGCGTGGAGAGCTTCGTGCGCCGGGAGGTCCTGCCCTACGCGCCCGACTCCTGGTACCGGGCCGACTCGGTGAAGACGGGCTACGAGATCAACTTCACCCGGCACTTCTACAAGCCGAAGCCGATGCGGTCGCTTACGGAGATTCGGGCGGACATCCTGGCCACCCGGCGTCAGGCGGACGCACTGCTGGCGAGCCTAGTCGCCGAGCCCCGGCCGATGCCCTACGGGGCGGAATTGCGGGTCTACGTGGATACCAGCGTCGTGGGCGGGTGCTTCGACGAGGAGTTCCGGGAGCCCTCGCGCCGGTTGTTCGAGGCGTTCACTCGGGGGGACCACACGCTGCTTCTGTCGTACCTCACCGCCACCGAGGTGGAAGGCGCGAGACAAGCGGTCCAAGACGTCCTGGAGCAGGTGCCCGACGCGCACATTGAGGAGATCGAGCCGTCGGACGACGCCGATAGTCTCGCTCTTGCCTATATTGATGCAGGTGCCTTGGCCCCGTCGATGAAGGCTGACGCCCAGCACATCGCGCTCGCCACGTTGGGCGAGGCCGACATCTTGGTCAGCTGGAACTTCAAGCACATCGTGAACGCCCGACGGATCCAGATCTGCAACTCCGTGAACATCGTCCAAGGACGCCAATCCATCGACATCCGCTCACCACGGGAGATCGAGTACCATGACTGAACCTACGGAGAAGAAGCCATTCAGCTACGTCAAGCACCTGCGCGAGATCCGAGATCGGATCAACAAGGAGCTCGAACACATGACGCCCGAGGAGGCCCATCAATGGCACCAGTCTCGGGAGTACAAGAACCCGAAACTGCGTCGGCTGATGTCAAGGGCCAAGCAGCCGTCGCCGTCGCGCACACAACAATCGGCAGACGACGATGGCTGATTCCGCCGGCAAGCGTTCCTTCAGCTACGTCAAGCACCTCCGCGAGATACGAGACCGCATGGGCAAGGAGATAGAGCACATGACGGTCGACGAAATCGGTCGTTGGCGCCGTTCCCAGGAATACAGGGACCCCATGCTGCGAGCGTTGATGGCGGATGCCAAGCCACCGTCGCCGAACATGGCGCGAATCCGAAGGAGCGTCCTCGAGGGACGGCGAAGGGTTGATGCTCTACTGGCGTCCCTTGTGGCCGAACCCTCGCCGCCTCTGTACGGCACACGCCTCCGCGTGTACGTTGACACCAGCGTAGTTGGCGGTTGTGTCGATCCGGAGTTTCAGGAGTTCTCCCGGCGACTGTTCCACGCCTTCGTTCGTGGCGAACACACGCTAGTCCTGTCGAAGCTCGTCCTCCGCGAACTGGCGGGGGCTCCGCCACGCGTACGAGCGGTGCTTTCGCACGTACCCGTCGCTCACACCGAGAGTCTGGAAGTTACCAGGGAAGTCGAACAGTTGGCCAACGCCTATATTGAAGCGGGTGCTCTGGCCCGTTCAATGCAATCCGACGCCCAGCACATCGCGCTGGCCACGTTGGCCGAGGTCGACCGCTTGGTCAGCTGGAACTTCAAGCACATTGCCAATCCCCGGCGGCTTGCCGTATGCAACTCCGTCAACGTCGTCCGAGGCTATCCGTCCATAGAGGTTTGCACGCCAGAGGAGATCGCATACAGTGACTAGCCCAACAAGACCTCCGTCCATCAGCTACGTAAAGCTCCTCCGCGAAATCAGGAACCGCATCAACGAAGAAATCGCAGACATGACCATCGACGAACGCCTACGCTGGCACGAATCTCAGGACTACGGAGGCGACCCGACACTCGAGGCCCTGGCGGCGAGGGCCAAGCCGCCGAAGCCCCCCTCCCCGCGGAAACCGACGGAACAGGACGAATGATTCCGCCGAGGTTCCGCCCATCTGGAGCTGCGATGAGCAGTGCGACGCCAAGCGAGCCTGTCAGTTACGCCAAGTCCAGAGCTGTAGGACCTGATGGCAAGGGCCAAGTCCCCGAAGGCTCCCCGACCATGGGGGCCGGAGGACTACGAAGAGTGACGTCACGGGTGGGCCGGGAACGGCCACGGTCCGCGAGGGCAAGAGCGACCGTCGCTAGCCAGCAACACGGGCTTCTTCCTTATCCGGAGTACAAGCCAAGTGGCGTGGAACGACCAGCGGAGGTGCCGGAACATTGGGAGGTAAGGCGACTGAAGTACGTTTGCAGACTACACTATGGTGACACCTTGTCGTCTGGCGATCGCGTTGCCCACGGTGACGTTCCCGTATATGGTTCCAACGGTCCAATCGGTGTTCACTCAGTAGCCAACACATCTGCACCGTGTGTGATCATCGGCAGGAAGGGGTCATATGGCAAGGTTGCGTACTCGGAGATACCAACATTCGCAATAGACACAACCTACTATGTCGACTATCGGCATACCGACGCAGACATTAGATGGCTCTATTATGTGTTGGCAACCGCGGATTTGGATCAGGTATCGCGAGATTCTGCTATTCCTGGTCTGAATCGGACGGACGCCGACAATCGCATCTGCTTGTATCCTCCGTTACGTGAACAGCGCGGCATTGCGCGCTACCTCAATTGCGAGACCGCAAAAATCGACGCCCTGATCCAGCTCTTGACGGTGTCTTCGACCCACGGTGTTGTTCCGCGAACAGCCCCGGATGTGTCCGTAACCATGTTCGACCTGCTTCGCGAGTACAGAACCCGTCTGATATCCGACGTGGTGACCGGGAAGGTGGACGTCCGAGCAATCACCGGCGTGGACGAGGAGACCGCGAATTGAGCGCGACGGAGCATGTGGCCCTCGTGGATCAGCTGCGCCGTCGGTCTTCCGATATGGAATGGCTGGAGTTCAAACGAAGCCATTGCGCGCCTGACCAGCTGGGCCCTACTTACTTATCGGCCTTGGCGCACTCGGTCTGCCTGGAGGATCAGCCGAAGGGCTATCTGGTCCTCGGGATTGAGGACGAGACCCGCGAAGTCGCAGGGACGGACTTCAACCCGTACACGGCCAAGGGCAAGGGGAACCAGGACCTGCTTCCGTGGCTCGGGGCGGGACTCGAGCCCAATCCGGGATTCGATGTTCACCTTCTGGATCATCCCAAGGGCCGCGTCGTCGTCTTCGAGGTCGCTCCGGCCAGGGGCCAGCCCGTGAGCTTCTACAGAACAGACTACGTACGGATTGGGAGCAGTAGGACCGAACTCTCAAAGTATCCGGACAGGGCCCAGGCTATCTGGACCCGGGAACGTGACTGGTCGGCCCAGCTCTGCAACGGAATGCGTCTTTCCGCCCTTGAGCCAGCGGCGCTGGCGAAGGCGCGCGAGCGATTCTTGGAGCGGCATCCGGCACTGCAGCACGAAGTCCAAAGCTGGGACGACTCGACGTTTCGTCACAAGATCCGACTCCTGCCCGGCAACGTAGAAACGGCGACCCGCTGTAGAGCGACAATCAGGATAAGACCCCGGCGACAATCAGGATGAGACGTCCGGGATCGTGACAGGAACGATGGCAGCGGAGGTGGAACGGGTCAAGACGAGGGGGGTTGGGCATGGGGCAAGCGAGGCGGCGGAGCAGGCGCCCATCCGGCCCAAGCGCTTGATCGCGGAGAGTTGGCCGGTCCTGTCGGAATTCGAGGCCGCTGCTGGCCGTCTAACGCGAGATCTCGAACGGACGCGACCTGGGATACCCCTGAGTTCGGGTTGTTTCATGGGACTTCCGCACGAGCGCCGGCGCCGGGGTTGCGAGTCGGAGGCGGTTGTGGAAGCGAGCCCGGGCGCCGATCAGGTGGTTGGTCGTCGGCGCGGGCGTTGGGCCGGGCAGCCGGGCGGCTACTTCTTGTCGTCGGCTCCGGCGGCGTTGGCGGCGCGTTCGAAGGCGGCTTGTCGGCGATAGCTCTCGCCTTCGAGCGTGAGGATGTGGGCGTGGTGGACGAGACGGTCGACGGCGGCGATCGTCATGGCCTTGTCGGCGAAGATGCGCTCCCAGGCGCTGAACGGCTGGTTGGTGGTGACCATGAGCGAGCGGTACTCGTAGCGCGTGCCGACGAGCTCGAAGAGCGCGCTGGTCTCGTTGCGGTCCTTGTCGACGTAGGCGATGTCGTCGAGGACGACGAGGTGGAACTTGTGAAGCCGCCGGATCGCCGCTTCGAGGGCCAGGTCGCGGCGCGCCGCCTGGAGCTTCTGCACCAAGTCGGTGGCTCGGGCGTAGAGGACGCGGTAGCCGCGCTCGACGAGGGCGAGGCCGATCCCTGCGGCGAGATGGCTCTTGCCGGTGCCGGGCGGGCCGAGGACGACGATGTTGTGGCCGTCGTCGATCCAGTCGCCGCCCTTGGCGAGGACGCGGACGAGCGGCTCGGACAGTCCGGGCAGGCGGTCGAAGTCGAAGTTGTCGAGCGTCTTGCCGGGCGGCAGCTTGGCTTCGGCGCGGTGGCGCTCGAAGCGTCGGCGCGCCCGGTCGGCGAGTTCCTGCTCGGCCAGCTGCGCGAGGTAGCGGTCGTGGGACCAGCCTTCGCGCTGTGCACGTTCGGCGAACGGGCGCCACATGTCCTTCATGGTGGGCATGCGCAGTTCCTTGAGCATGCGGTCCACCTCGGCGTCGTCCACGACGAAGGGCTGCTTGGGGCTCATCGAGCGTCTCCTTCCAGATGGCGGGCGGCGCCGTCGGGGGCTGGTCCTTCGGCGGGGCCGTCGCCGTTGCGGGCGCCGAAGAGGCCGTCGTAGCGGTCCAGCGAACCTTCGCGCACGGCAGGCGCGATGTCGAGGACGCCGGGCTCGGGCTCGGCGAACTCGGTTGCGAGCGCCTTCGGGTCGGGGATGCCGCCGGCGTCGAGAACGTCGTCGATGCGCTCGGCCAGCGCTCGCTCGCAGCCCTGTTCGTGGGCGAGCGCGAGCAGGGCGACGGCGACGCGGCACGCCCTGCGGTCGCCGTGCTTGGCCACGACCTCGTCGTAGGCTCTGCGGTAGGCGTCGCGGGGGAAGAGCTGGTCGCGGTGGACCCAGTCCCTCAACGCCATCGGCTTGCGCTGGAGCGACCGGATCACGTGGCGGTAGTCGACGCCGCGCGCCCGCTTCCCCTTGCCCGGTCGCACCCGGGCCAGCACGTCGTAGCGCTTTGCGCCCAAGTACAGCTCGATGCGGTCGTCGTATACGCGCGCCGTCAGCATGTGGCCGATCATCCGCGACGGCAGCGTGTAGAACACCTTGCCCAGCGTGAAGCCGCCCGACCGCGTGACCCGCACCCGCGTCTCGCGGCACTCCTGCATCCGCTCGCGCGGCAGCGGCCGCAGCGCCTTGCCTTCCTTCTCGACCCGCTCCGTGCTCCGGCGTGCGTTGCGGCGAGCGACCACGCCGGCCACGAAGGCGCGGTACGCCTCGACCGACTCGAACTCGCGCGAGCCCCTCAGCATCAGCGCGTCGACGAGCGCCCGCTTGAAGTGGCCGTGGCTGCTCTCGACCACGCCGTTCTCGTGCGCACGGCCCCGGTTGTTGCGCGTCGGCGTCATCCGGTAGTGGGCGCACAGCGCCTCGTAGCGCCTGGTCTGGTCCTCCGCCGCTTCCTGCGACAGGTTCCTGAACGCCGCCGACAGGCTGTCCGTCCGATGCTCTGCCGGCGCCCCGCCCAGCGTCCACAGCGCCTCCTGCAGCCCCTCGGCCAGCGCCGTCCAGCTCTCGCCGCCCAGCACGAGGCGAGCGTGCTCGAAGCCCGAGTACGGCAGCCGGAAGCGGTACAGCATGTGCCGCAGCGGCTCGCCGGCGACCGTCACCCCCAGCTTCGCCATGGCGGTGAAGTCCGAGTAGCCCCGACGACCCGGACGGTGCTTCTGCACGAACACCACCTCCCGCTCTGGACCGTGCAGCGCCTTCCACTCCCGCACCCGCCGCTCGACCGTCCGCCGCGTGCTCGCCGCCACCGCCCGCTCGAACAACCCGCCCAGCGGGTCCGGCCGCCTGCTCCCGCGCGGCTTCCGCTTCTCCGACGGCAGGCGACGGTCCGCCTCCAGCCTGTACCCCGTCGCCCTGCTGAACCCCGCCTTCGCCGCCGCCGTCTCGACGGCAAGCCCGTCCTTCCGGTGCCTCATGTACTGCCTCGCCTGGCCATCGTTCACGTGCAGGCCCGCCATCAGCGCTCCTCCTCGTTGGGGAAGGCACTGATGTAGCTGGACCTCGTTCCACGATCACCGACGGCCGGCCTCCGAACGACAGGACCGAACCCGCGTCCGAATCCCTCGACCTCAGATCACGGCCGCCTCCGGCAGTCTCATCTTGGTTGTCGCTACCGTCTCATCTTGGTTGTCGCTCGACACGAAGGGGAAGGTCGAGCGTCCGATCAGCTACGTCCGCAGCAGCTTCTTCTACGGTCGGGAGTTCGTCTCCGACGACGATCTGAACGCTCGTGCACGCCGCTGGCTCGACACGGTGGCCAACGTTCGCGTTCACGGCACGTTGAAGCAGCGTCCCGTGGTCCGCTTCGAGGACGAGCGGGGCCGGCTCCTGCCGTTGGCGCAACGGCCCTACCGCTCGGTCGTCCCGGTCGCGGCTCGGCAGGCGGCGCCGGAGTCGGGCGGTCCCGTCGTCGCGGTGGAGCGGTGGTCGCTGGCCGAGTACGCGAAGATCGCGGAGGCGGCGTCGTGAAGGCCGTGTCGCGCAGAGACCGGATCGCGGAGATGCTGGCGAACTTGAAGATGCCGGGCGCGCTCGAAGCTCTTGCCGACGTGCTGGCCCGGGTGGACGGCGGCCGAAGCGATCGAGGAGCTGCTGGCGGCGCAGATCGCGTTGCGCAACAGCCGTCGGCTGGCCACGGCGATGCGGTCGAGCCGTCTGCCGTCGGTCAAGACGCTCGAGGAGGGTTCGTGGCGCGCAAGGAGAACGTCGTGTCCTGGGCCGCCGGGCGTGGGCAAAGACGCACCTGGCGATCAGCTTGGCCGTCGCGGCGGCGTAGGGCGGTCGGCACATCTACTACGGCATGCTCTCCGACCTGGTGGAGTCGCTGGAGGAAGCTCAGGCGGCCGGCCGCCTCAAGCAGCGGCTCAAGACGCTGACGCACCCGTCGCTGCTGGTGGTCGACGAGATCGGCTACTTGCCGGTGAGCCGGAGCGGGGCGACGCTGTTCTTCCAGCTGATTCGCCCGGCGCTACGAGCACGCCTCGACGGTGGTCACGTCGAACAAGGGGTTCGAGGAGTGGGGACGGATTCCTGGGCGACGAGGTGACGGCGGCGGCGCTGCTGGACCGACTACCAAGAGTTGGGGCCAGGACCTCGCCACGATGAACGCCGTCGCGGCATGGACGATCATGCTGGCACTGCATGCTGCAGGAACTCCGGCCCCCCGGCACCGTCGGCATGACCGACAGAGACCGCACCCCTGCGTCCGTCCGTCACCACGCGCCGGGGTTGGAGCCCGCCCGGCCACACACTCTTGGGGACCCGACTCCGGTGGTCCGCTCCTACGTTCGGGTCCCCAAGAAGTGTGCAATTTTCGATGGCCGCTGACACCCGACTGCGACGCCCTAACGAGCCGTCGGCAACGACGCTCGCCGTCTGGGAGGGGACAGTCGCTTCCACGTGCGGAGCGTCTCCCATTTGACAGGGCTGGCATTGTTGTGTAGGATCCCGACGGTCAACAACAGCAGGCCCCGTGTTTTCGATGGCAGGAGCGAGTCCACGTGCAGGTGACCGACGTACTAGTAAGGGAGAACGACATGGGCGAGAACGCAGCTCGGGAATCTGCTCCACGCAGCGGTCCCTCGGCATCAGACGAAGAGCCCAAACGCGACGACAACGGACTCTTTGTCCAAGAACCTGGCAAGCCCGCCCTCTGGTGGCCGATTGCTGTACTTGACGAGTGGGAGTTTGGTAAGGGTAACATTACTCTACAGTTGATGCGGGAATGTCGCCGAGCAATTGCCAGGTCCAGGATCGGCTGCACGGTGGAAATTGATGGTGACTGCAAGCTACCACGGGGCTGCGAATTGCTTGCCGAGTCTTTTAGGAGACGGGATGTACTGACATTTCGTACCAACGACAATGTTTTCGTGTTCACCGGCATAGTTGTAGCGTTCGCAGCATTTAGTCAACCACGACACAGAGAACATGTTCGCCATGGTTTTAGGGCTCCACTCGCAATTGGTATAACGTCGATTGGGCTCATGGAGTCATACGAACCCAACCCAGGAGGTTGATTATGGAGGCCATCATCAGAATAATGAACGATATTGCGACTTTCTTTGATATCTTCGCGCAATTCAGTCGCGATTTCGTACAATTCTTGTCAGTCATGGCTGCGATTGTATTGTGTTGTACAGGAAGAGTGCTTCGTCCCGTGTACCAAACACCGGAAGGATGTAAGAAGCGATGTGCAGGTTTTGCATTTTGGTGGAAGGTGATCGAGCCAAGCCCTTCCGGCGACCAACCCCCGTCGCTAGTCATCACCGGCCTTGTCTGGAACAGCTCGGGTGGCGGTCAATTTCATATTGGTAAGCACAGCTTCGATGTAATCGCTGGCGCACCACAAGAATACAGTCACTTAGTCCACAAATTCAGCATTGGCTACCTCCTGCTTAAGGACCTTACGGTCCGTAAGCCGACCGTGGTATCTGCCTCCGGCAGTTCACCCCGGCTGGATCAGACACACGACTTCAAAGAGGAAGCACGAGTAGAAACTGGGCCGTCCCGCGACAACTCCGGCGCCACCACGACACCCGACGATGTGAGCGGCCTCGAGTCCCACTAGCCCGCCAGTTCCTCCCCAGGCGTATGCTCGAAGGAGCGGCATAGCCCAACATGGGCGAACTTGAGGGCGACCTCCTTCACGTGGTTCTTGTCCAGCTTTCTGTGCTGGCCCAGTAGCGCATGCAGCCAGCTCACCACGGCCGCCCGTGCCCGGCGTTGATTGGCGACCGTGATCCGCCGGAGGGAGAGCATGGCCAGCTCCTCCCATGCCTGATCGTTCGCGTGCAAACGTCGCATGGAGTCGGCGCGACCGACCTTGCCTTCCGTGACCTGCGCCACTTGAAGCACCAGTGCCAGCGGCACCAGGCCCGGGCCATCGGACAGTTGGAGAAGACGGATACATTTGCCTCGAACGGAGATGCCTCCGGCCCGTCGCGGGAGGTTGCGGGTGCATGCTCCCGAGTCCTTAGCGCGAAGATTGTCGAGCGACAACCAAGATGAGACTGCCGGAGGCGGCCGTGATCTGAGGTCGGGGAGTTCGGACGCGGGCTCGGTCCTGTCGTTCGGAGGCCGGCCGTCGGTGATCGTGGAACGAGGTCCAGCTACATCGGTGTCTTCCCAACGAGGAGGAACACTGATGGCGGGCCGGCACGTGAACGATGGCCAGGCGAGGCAGTACATGAGGCACCGGAAGGACGGGCTTGCCGTCGAGACGGCGGGGGCGAAGGCGGGGTTCAGCAGGGCGACGGGGTACAGGCTGGAGGCGGACCCTCGCCTGGCGTCGGAGAAGCGGAAGCCGGGCGGGAGCAGGCGGCCGGACCCGCTGGGCGGGCACTTCGAGCGCGTGGCGGTGCCGCTGCTCGAGCGGAACCCGAAGCTGCGGGCGGTGGCGGTCTTCGAGGAGCTGCGCCGACTGCATCCCGAGCTGCCGGCGAGCACGCGGCGGACGGTCGAGCGGCGGGTGCGGGAGTGGAAGGCGCTGCACGGTCCGGAGCGGGAGGTGGTGTTCGTGCAGAAGCACCGTCCGGGTCGTCGGGGCTACTCGGACTTCACCGCCATGGCGAAGCTGGGGGTGACGGTCGCGGGCGAGCCGCTGCGGCACATGCTGTACCGCTTCCGGCTGCCGTACTCGGGCTTCGAGCACGCTCGCGTCGTGCTGGGCGGCGAGAGCTGGACGGCACTGGCCGAGGGGCTGCAGGAGGCGCTGTGGACGCTGGGCGGGGCGCCGGCAGAGCATCGGACGGACAGCCTGTCGGCGGCGTTCAGGAACCTGTCGCAGGAAGCGGCGCAGGACCAGACCAGGCGCTACGAGGCGCTGTGCGCCCACTACCGGACGACGCCGACGCGCAACAACCGGGGCCGGGCCCACGAGAACGGCGTGGTCGAGAGCAGCCACGGCCACTTCAAGCGGGCGCTCGTCGACGCGCTGATGCTGAGGGGCTCGCGCGAGTTCGAGTCGGTCGAGGCGTACCGCGCCTTCGTGGCCGGCGTGGTCGCTCGCCGCAACGCCCGCCGGAGCGCGGGGCGGGTCGAGCAGGAAGGCAAGGCGCTGCGGCCGCTGCCCCGCGAGCGGGTGCAGGAGTGCCGCGAGACGCGGGTGCGGGTCACGCGGTCGGGCGGCTTCACGCTGGGCAAGGTGTTCTACACGCTGCCGTCGCGGATGATCGGCCACGTGCTCACGGCGCGCGTATACGACGACCGCATCGAGCTGTACTTGGGCGCGAAGCGCTACGACGTGCTGGCCCGAGTGCGGCCGGGCAAGGGGAAGCGGGCGCGCGGCGTCAACTACCGCCACGTGATCCGGTCGCTCCAGCGCAAGCCGATGGCGCTGAAGGACTGGGTGCACCGCGACCAGCTCTTCTCCCGCGACGCCTACGCAGAGCCTACGACGAGGTCGTGGCCAAGCAGAGCGACCGCAGGGCGTGCCGCGTCGCCGTCGCCCTGCTCGCGCTCGCCCACGAACAGGGCTGCGAGCGAGCGCTGGCCGAGCGCATCGACGACGTTCTCGACGCCGGCGGCATCCCCGACCCGAAGGCGCTCGCAACGGAGTTCGCCGAGCCCGAGCCCGGCGTCCTCGACATCGCGCCTGCCGTGCGCGAAGGTTCGCTGGACCGCTACGACGGCCTCTTCGGCGCCCGCAACGGCGACGGCCCCGCCGTAGGACCGGCCCTCGACGGCACCGCCCGCCGTATGGAAGGAGACGCTCGATGACCCCCAAGCAGCCCTTCGTCGTGGACGACGCCGAGGTGGACCGGATGCTCAAGGAACTGCGCATGCCCACCATGAAGGACATGTGGCGCCCGTTCGCCGAACGGGCACAGCGCGAAGGCTGGTCCGGTACTTGGCCCAGCTGGCCGAGCAGGAACTGGCCGACCTCGCGCGCCGACGCTTCGAGCGCCACCGCGCCGAGGCCAAGCTGCCCACCGGCAAGACGCTCGACAACTTCGACTTCGGCCGATTTGCGAGCACTACACTGCACACAACAGCGGACCCGTAGTGCGAACAAACAATACAGCGATGCGTCGGCAACTCTGGTTCACCGGGGAGTAGCGGTGACCGGCGACGACAAAGCTCTTCTTGAGTGGATTGCTGAGCCTCGGCAGCTTGGCATGGAGACTCTGGACGACTTTGTTGGTGGCATTGGAGCTGTTCCATGAGTGGTCTCGGCGGCAGGCGGGTTTTTATCTCAGCGAGTCTTCCTGTTGGATCGCGAGGAGAAAAAGTGAACCCGTACGACGCGCCCGCGATAATTGACGCCGTTGCGGCCATTAGCCGGGTTGTGTTGCGACGTGGCGGACGGCTCGTGTCAGGTGGTCACCCGACGATTACCCCGATCATGCTAACCGTGTGTGAGCAGATCGGCGTACGAGGAGCGATTGACATCTTTCAGTCGCGGTGGTTCGAAGATCGCATTTCCGAGGAGACGGAAGAGCTGGTAAAGCTGGGCGTGGGCCGTGTTCACTTTGTCGAAAAGGAGGAAACAATGGAGGCGAGCTTGTCGGCCATGCGGCGAGAGATGCTCAAGACGTGCCCAATGGCTGCCGTCTTTGTCGGAGGCATGGATGGGATCGTCAAGGAACATGAGATGGTTGGGCGGTTCCTACCGGGGGTACCAAGGATCCCCGTCAGAGGTCCGGGCGGGGCATCGGCGAGATTGCCAACGAAAGATGCACATCTGCCGTCGGAGATCACGGACTTGCTTGATTCGCGGCAATACCCCTTTTTGGCTTCTGTACTCGTCCAGGCGTTGGAGCGCAAATGTGTGGGCATCGTGCCGTGATCTTGTGGCGATAGTCCAGCGACAGATCCAGAATGCGCGGAACGGCCCCCTACGCCGCGAGGCTCTCAACCGCGTCTTCACGGGACGACCAGGGGATCGTCCGCACACCGTAGCTGTCGAGCGCCTTGTCCACGGACCGTGGCACCGAGCCGTCCGCGTCGTTGAGGATGGCGTAGGCGACCGCGTTGGGGTTGCGGACTTCCTTGGTGTCTAGCCACGCAAAGGCCATGGTTTGCGCCGTGTTTCGGTCGGGCCGGTTGATCGATCTGCACACGCGCTCGGGCTGATCCGGCGATCTCGGAATGACGAAGTCGAACTTGTGGTCGTAGCCGCTCTTGCCGGCGAACTTGACGTTAGGCGTGTATCTGACGCTAGAAGTGTCAAGCCAAGTGACCACATCTTCGTGAAACAGACTCCCGACCGTCGGCGACGCCAAGTAGAACATGTCCGAAACAGCGAGCATGGCTTGAAGGAGGCTGTGCTTGCGCAGTCCGAAGTCCTTGGGCGAGGCCTCCACTTGCAGGTTGCCCGCAACTTCCTGGACTCCGAAGCCGTTGAGAGCTTCCTGCAGCAACAAGAGACGTTTGCCGCTGGTCGCTTCAACACCGGCCTGCGCCAAGTCGTCGAGCACGTAGCCGTCGTCCGTAAGGATGAATCGTTCTCCGTGCTTGCCAGCATACAGCTGAAAGCAGTCGTTGTGACGATCCAGGTAGGGAGTCGTGATCTCGACGTAGTCGCCGACCTCTCGGATTGTCGTCTGCTCCTGCAACCAGTTCCAGTACTGGTCCAAGAGGCGTTGGACTTCGGCAATCATATCGGCTCCAGGCCCCGTTCGATGATCGGGTGGTCCACGATGTTGCAGAAGCCCATAAAATCCTTCAGCATGATCCACGGATCCGCAGTAGTCGTCGAAAAGTTATCGGACGGCACCTCGAAAGCCCATCTGTCTCCGTAGCCCTCTTGGTATAGATGAAGATGGGGTGACGCAACGCGCTGGCCATCCGGGTTGCGGTGCGGCCTTGCGCCAAAGTCGAGCCGTGCAAGGACGACAGCCTTGCGAGCGCGGTTCTGGTAACTGCCCTTCGACATGTCGATTCTGTTTCGCGTGACGTCAAGCCAGAACTTCTCGCGCTTGTCCGTGCTCGTCAACGGAATCACGATCCGCCCGCCGAGGCTTGGGTAGCTCCATGCCTTGGCATCCACGCGACACTTGGGAGTGGCCAGCAGTTGGTTGGCTTCCGCTTGGGCTATCGAGTTCGCGGTCATAGCAATCCAATCAGGTCCAGAAAGTCGGTTTCGCTCCGTCTGGGACGGCGGGGCATCAGTCAGCAAGGTTGGAACCGAATCCCGGCCTCTGTCAAGGCCAAGGGGGCCGACTGGTCCACTTTCCATGGACCGCACTTCCATACGCGCTTCGGACCCACGACGAGGCTGGCCGATGGCGGCAGTGACCATTATGTTGATCAATTGTGTGCGACCGAACTCCGAACCGTGCCGGGTAAGAGACCCCCGCGACCCCGCACCCCCATTGCCCACCGATACCACCGAACGCGGCCTGGAACGCCTGATCTGCGCGGCCATGACGGGCTCGCCCTGCGACCCAAGGACCGGCCCCGGCGACGACAGCGCCGGCGGAACCGCCCGGGACGGTACCACATCCCCCTCCCAGGCCCGCGAGCCCCGCTCCGCCTACGACGCCGGCGCACCCAGCGGCCACTCCCAAGGCTCCGGTTGGACCTGCGGCGACCCTCGCGACTACGACCGCGAGCACTGCGTGGACATGGCCCAACTCGCGGCCTTTCTGTCCGACACGCAGCCCGAGACCGCCGAGGCGCTGGACTTGGCCGCGAACAGCCCGACCCGCCGCAAGTTCCTAGCCCGCCTCCAGGGCCAGATCAGCAAGCGCGGCATCATCGACGTGCTCCGCCGCGGCGTCAAGCACGGACCCCGCGAGATCAGCCTCTTCTACGGCACTCCGTCCCCCGGCAACGAAGCGGCCAAGGCGCGCTACGACGCCAACCGCTTCACGGTCACGCGGCAGCTGCGCTACAGCCGGGAACAAGCAGGGCTGGCTCTGGACTTGGCGCTGTTCGTCAACGGGCTGCCGATGGCCACCTTCGAGCTCAAGAACCGCCTGACCAAGCAGACGGTGCACGACGCGGTGCGTCAGTATGCGCGCGACCGCAGTCCCGGCGAGCGGCTGTTCGAGCTTGGCCGGTGCGCAGTCCACTTTGCGGTGGACGAGCAGCGCGTACGGTTCTGCACCCACCTGCGCGGCAAGGATTCATGGTTCCTGCCCTTCGACCGGGGCCACGACCGCGGCGCGGGCAATCCTCCGAACCCCGCCGGCCTTCGCACCGCGTACCTGTGGGAGGAGGTGCTGTCCCGCGACAGCTTGGTCGGCATCATCGAGAACTACGCGCAGGCGCTGGCCGAGAAGGACCCCAAGACGGGACGCCGCCGCAAGACGCAGATCTGGCCCCGATACCACCAGTTGGACGTGGTGCGCAAGCTGCTGGACGACGCTTGCCACCACGGTGCCGGACAGCGCTATCTGATCCAGCACTCGGCGGGCAGCGGCAAGTCCAACTCCATTGCCTGGCTGGCCCACCAGCTGATCGGCTTGGCCAAGCACGGCGAACCCGTCTTCGATTCGGTCGTTGTCGTCACCGACCGACGCATACTGGACCGGCAGATCCGCAACACGATCAAGCAGTTCGCGCAGGTTGGGGCGACTGTCGGCCACGCCACGCGCTCCCGCGACCTGCGCCGGTTCATCGAGGGTGGCAAGAAGATCGTCGTCTCCACGGTGCAGAAGTTCCCGTTCATCCTGGACGAGATTCAGGCGCAACAGGCCAGCCGCACCTTCGCCATCGTCATTGACGAGGCGCACTCCAGCCAGGGAGGCCGACAGTCGAGGGCCATGTCGCAGGCGCTTTCGGGCTCGGGAAGCGTGGGCGGCGCAATGGCCGAACGGGACGACGACTCCGATGCCGACGGGGACGCCGACGCCCACGAGGATGCCCACAACGCCGCGGACGCCGACACAGAGACGGACACGCTCGAAGACCGGATCAACCGCATCGTCGAATCCCGCCGAATGCTGTCCAACGCGAGCTACTTCGCGTTCACGGCGACGCCCAAGAACAAGACGCTCGAACTCTTCGGCACGCCCGTGCCGCAACCCGGCGACGATGCCCCGAAGCGTAGGCCGTTCCACGCCTACACCATGAAGCAGGCGGTCCAGGAGGGCTTCATTCTGGACGTGCTGCAACACTACACGCCCGTGCGCAGCTACTACCGGCTGGTCAAGCGCGTGGAGGACGATCCCCTCTTCGACGCCAAGCGCGCGGCGAAGAAGCTGCGGCGGTACGTCGAGGACCACGACCACGCGATCCGCTTGAAGGCGGAGATCATGGCGGACCACTTCCACAACCAAGTGCTGGCGAAGCGCAAGATCGGCGGCCGGGCAAGGGCGATGGTGGTGGCCAGCAGCGTCCGGCGCGCCCTGCAGTACTATGATACCATGCAAGCCTACCTCTCCACGCGGAAGAGAGGATACCGTGCGCTTGTGGCGTTCTCCGGCGAGCGAGAGCACGGTGGCGCGACCGTCTCCGAGGCGTCGCTGAACGGGTTCCCCGAGTCCCAGACCGCCGACAAGTTTCGCGAGGAGCCGTACCGCATCCTGGTGTGCGCCGACAAGTTTCAGACCGGCTACGACGAGCCGCTGCTGCACACCATGTACGTGGACAAGCCGTTGTCGGGCGTGCGCGCGGTGCAGACGTTGTCGCGCCTGAACCGGGCCTGTCCTGGAAAGCACGACGTGGCGGTGCTGGACTTCGCGAACGACGAGGACGCGATCAAGGCGGCGTTCGAGCCGTACTACCGGACGACGATCCTCTCGGGCGAGACCGACCCCGACAGGCTCCACGATCTGCAGAGCGCCCTGGACGCTCGCCAAGTCTACGACCCGTCCAGCGTGGACGAGTTCGTGGAGCTGTATCTGGGCGACGCGGGCCGCGGGCGGCTCGACCCGATCCTGGACGCCGCCGTCGACGTGTACGTGAACGACTTGGACGAGGACGGCCAAGTGGAGTTCAAGGGCAAGGCCAAGGCGTTCCTGCGCACCTACGACTTCCTGTCGTCGATCCTGCCGTACCCGTACGCGCCTTGGGAGAAGCGGTCGATCTTCCTCCACTTCCTGGTTCCCAGGTTGCCGGCGCCGAGGGAAGAGGACCTGTCGCGGGGCGTTCTCGAAGCGATCGACATGGACAGCTACCGGGTCGAGAAGCAGGCAGTGCGGGCGATCCGGATGAGCGAAGAGGAAGACGAGGTCGATCCGGTGCCCGTGGACGGCGGAGGCCATGCCCGAGAACCGGAGCTGGACGTGCTGTCGGCGATCATCGCCCACTTCAACGACCGGTGGGGCGGAGACGGCCAGTGGCGCGACGAAGACCGGGTGCGCCGCTTGATCACCGAAGACCTGCCTTCCGCGGTCAAGGCCGACGAGTCCTTTCGCAACGCGCAAGAGCACTCCGACGGCCAGAACGTGCGGATCGAGCACGACAAGGCGTTGAAGCGCGCCGTCAACGGAACGATCGAAGACGACATGCAGTTCTTCAAGCGCTTCTCCGACGACGAGTCCTTCAAGCGCTGGGTGGCGGAAAGCATCTTCCGGTTGGTGTCGTCGTCGGGCTGACCGGTCTTTATCCGGCGGGCCGTACTGGCTTCACGCCCCCCCTACTCCACCAAGTCGCCCAGAAGGAAGAGGTCGGTGAGCAGGGCGCGCATGTGGATCGACGCGTTGAGGTTGTCGATCAGCTGGGAGGATACGGTCGGCTGGGCCAGCGCCAGCCGAACGAAAGCGCGGGCGGCGGTCGCGTCTTGGTCCAGAACGGCGATGGCGTGCTCGTGGTCGGCGGCGTTGCGCAAGCTTGTGCGAAACCCGTCCGCCAGTCCCGTCAGCGCTTCGTCGCATCGGCGCAAGTACTCTCGGACCCGACCGCCCGGGGCGAGATGGTCGTCGGAGCCTTCTGCACCGACGGGCGAGCCGCCGTCAGCAACATCGCCGGACAGCCCCTGGGCGGCGTAGGCCAGGAAGAACTCGTAAGCCTCTTCGATCAGGTCTACGCGGGCCTTGAGGTCGCTAGGGGTCATGGCCTCCAGGGCCCAGGGGTCCATCGGCATCCAGGGCCGGCCTTCCGCCCCGCATCGCGCCGGCGTCCGGCTGCACCACCCATCGCTTGGGGTCGTGGTTCTGCAAGTACTTCTCGCGGGTGATCCGGCCGTGGATCATCGACCAGGTCATCCAGCTCTTTTCGGGGCGGAGCGCAAAGTAGACGTGGGCGATCACCAGGAAGATCAAGCCGACGCCGCACAGGCCGTGGACGACGTAGATCACGCCCCACGCCGCGTCGCCGAAGATGTACGGGTTCTGCTCCCAGAGCACGTGGTCGATCCGGAACATCATGAGCACGCCGGTGACGACGGCGCCCACGGTCACGACCCCGGCCACGTGGTGGAACATCTTCTGGTCGGCAGGATACTTGCCCGGCCGAGGCGGCTCGGCGTCGGTCGCGCGCACCGCCTTCTTCAGCGCCAGCTTGCCCTCCGCGACGTCCTTGCGGCCCACCAGCATGGTGCGGAAGTCCTGCTTGGCAAAGACGTGCCAGACGTGGTACAGCACCGTCAGGATCAGGCCGAAGCCCGCGATCCAGTGGATCGTCACCCATGGGAACTGAACGCCCAGCAGCGGGAAGAACGCCGTGACCAGCAGCACGAACATGGCCACGGTCATCGACCAGTGGAACGCCCGGGCGCCGGCGGTGTGACGAAGGAGCGTGTCGGGAAGGCCACGCGCCTCGGCCGGGTCCACCGCCGCGGCGCCGGTCTTCTTGGGAACCATGAGCGCGTGGCCGATCACGAACAGCGCGCCGACCGCGACCGCCGCCCAGATCAGGTCCCACGAGACGCCGACGAGAACGTCTTCGCCCCAGGGGTTGAGGGCGCGTCGAAGGAAGTCCATTGCCTACCTCCGCTGGCTGGGGACGACGGCGTGCCAGCCGCAGGCGTGCCGGCCGAAGACCCGGGAGCGCCGGCCGAAGGCGTGGGCGCCGAGGCCGGGGCTGATCAGGCGCGGGCGTGCGGATTGCGCGCGGACCCGACCACTACGCCGCATCTCGCACCGACCGCTTCACCAGGTTTCGCATGAGGGCGATCTTGTAGTCGTTGTGGCGCAGCGCGCGGGCGCCCTCGACGGCGGCCTCGCCGGCGATCTGGCCGGTCTCGTCGTCGGGCGCACGGCCCCGGGCGACCCTCTCGGCGGCGTCGGAGCGCACGGGGTACGGCGCCACACCGTTCACCACGATCCGCGCGTCCCGCACCACGCCGCCGTCCACATGCAGCACCGACGCGACGCTGGCCAGGGAAAAGTCCCACGACTTCCGGTCTCGGATCTTCTCGAAGTACCAGCGGGCGTCGGGCCGGGGGGCCGGGAGCCGGATCCGGGTCAGCAGGTCGCCGGGCTCCAGGACGGTCATGCGCATGATGTCGATCGCCGGGCCGATGAAGAACTCCCGGGCGGCGTAGCTCCGCTCGCCGGAGGCGTTGGCCACCGTCATCTCCGCATCCAAGGCGACGAGCGCGGGCGCGGTGTCCGACGGGTTCACCGCCACGCAGCGGCTGGCGCCCACGATGCAGTGCTCCCGGTTCATGGAGCGGGGCGTGGCGGCGTAGCAGATGTTTCCGCCGGCCCGGTAGCAGGGCCAGCCGCTACGGTAGTACCAGCAGCGGGTGTCCTGGGCGATGTTGCCGCCCAGCGTGCCCTGGTTCCTGATCTGGGGAGTCGCCACGAGGCCGGCGGCCCTGGCGAGCAGCGGGTAGCGGCTTGCCACGGCGTCGTTCTCGGCCACCTCGGTGAGGCTGGTCATGGCCCCGATCTCCAGGCCACCGTCGTCGGCCTCCGAGATGCCCCGGAGCTCGGCCACGCCGCCCAGGTCGATCACGGCCTCGGGCCGCTTGATCCGGTCCTTGAACCAGTCGAAGGTGTCGAGCCCGCCCGCCAGCGCCCAGCCCTGGTCGCCGTGCTCGCCCATGAGGCGAACGGCGTCTTCCACGCCCGACGGCTGGTAGAGCTCGAAGGGCGGGATCATGTCGCGAATGACTGCCACTTGTCGATCTCCCTTGTTGTGAAGGTCCGCAGGGGACCCGGAGGCGCGTCCGTCTTGGCGTCAGACGTGCGTGTCCAGCAGTCCGTAGGGACGGGGCCGGCCTTCCAGCTCCGCCAGGATCATGTCCGACGTGAGGGGCGTCCGGCAGAGACAGCGTCCGCCCATGGCGTCGGCCACCGCGCACGCGTACGCCGCCTCGCCCGCGCCCACCGGAGGCTCGCCGATCCCCTTGGAGCCCACCGGCGTCTGGGGGTCCGGCAGGTCCACCGCGGCGAAGCGCGGGCTTCTGGGAACGTCGAGCATTCCCGGCGGGCGCGCGGTGTAGAAGCGCTTGGTGAAGGGGATGCCCCACTTGGGGTCGAACACCCAGCGCTGGCTCTTCGCCATTCCGATCCCCTGGATGACGCCGCCGTTGGTCTGGGCCGCCAAGCTGCGTGCATGGAGGACGGTTCCGCACTCGGCGGACGACGCCAGGTCCACAATCTCCACCTCGCCGGTCTCCTCGTCCAGCTCCACTTGGCAGAAGGAGACCACCCAGGAGAAGACGGCGCCGTCGCGGGGGTAGTTGTCCTTGGCCGCCGCGATCAGTCCTTCGCCGGCCAAGCCCTGGACCGCCGCCTTGGTGGCGTCGTTCAGGTCGTCCGGGTACTCCTCGCCGCTGAACTTGCCCCCCAGGGCCACCGCGCGGCGGGCCGCCTGGGCGAAGTCCATTCCGACGGAGCGGTTGCCGGCCCGGAAGACCCGGCCGTCGGCCACCCGGTAGCTGCTCGGCGATCCGCCCAGCTCCCGGGCCGCCAGCTCCTGGAGCAGCCCCACCAGGGCCTCCGCCGCGGCGTGGTTGGCTCGGGTGTGGGCGAACGTCGTCTGGCTGCCGGCCTGGACGGTGCTGTGGGGCAGGTGCTTGCGGCTGTCGCCCCACACGATCTCCACCTGGTCCCAGGCGAGGTCCAGCGCCTTGGCCGCCGCCCGGGCCGTGTCGGCGATCGAGTGGGTGCCCAGGTTCCCGATTCCCTGGTGGACGTGGAGCTTGCCGTCGTCGCGGACGACCAGCAGTCCGTCCCTGCCGGAGCTTCCGGCGGTGAAGGGACTCAGCCCGATCCCCACGCCCGTGAGCTTCGTTCCTTCCCGCCGCCCGGAGAGCCGCCGCTTCTCTTCCCAGTCGAAGAGCTCGCCTCCCAGCTCCAGCGCCTCTCGAACCCGCGCGCTGGTGAACCGCCCCTGGTTGGGACCCAGCCATCCGTCCGCGTCGGCGGCGTTGACCTTGCGGATCTCCAGCCGGTCCACGTCGAGCTCCCGGGCCGCCTTGTCCACCAGCGGCTCCAGCATGGCCACGATCTGCGCGCCCCCCGGCGCCCGCTGGGCCGACCGCGGCGGCGTGTTGGTGTACACCGGCACCCCGCGGAAGCGCATGTTCTCGGGCTGGTACGACGCGGTGGCCACCACGCCGGCGGTGGCGAAGTCGCTGGCACCGTAGGGTCCGCTGTCCTGCACCAAGTAGAGGTCCAGCGCCGTCATGCGTCCGTCGCCGCGGAAGCCGATCTTGGCCCAGCCCTGGAAGCCGGCCCTGGCCCGCCCGATGTAGTTCTCTTCGTAGCGGGTGATCCGAAGCATGACCGGCCGCCCGATCTTGCGGGACAGGACCGCGGGCACGGTCATGATCGGCGCGCCGGCGATCTTGCTGCCGAAGCCTCCGCCGCAGTACTCGGCCACGAGCACCACGTCTTCCGCGTCGAGCTCCATCATCCGGGCGACGGCGTTTCGGGCCTGCTGCGTGCTCTGGGTGGAGCCGTGCAGGAAGAGCTTCCCGTTCTGCCAGTACGCCATGCAGCTGCGGGGCTCCATCGGGTGGTGGGTGACCGACTGGTGGACGATCGTCTCCTCGACGACCACGGCCGCCTCGGCGAACCCCGCCTCCACGTCGCCCACGGCCCACTCGACGGCGGGCTCGCCCATCGGCAGCCGGTCCTCTCCGGCCTCGTCGAAGACGGCGTCGGGCCACTTGAAGCTGACCACCTCGCGGTCCTTGACGACGTTGCCGTCGAGTCGCGCGTCGGGTCCGCCCTCGCGCAGGCTCTCCAGCGGGTCCAGGACGAAGGGGAGCTGCTCCAGGTCCACCTTGACCGCCTCCACCGCCGCCGCAGCCGTGGTCTCGTCCACCGCCGCCACGGCCAGGATCGGCTCGCCCTCGTACTTGGGCTCGTCGGTGAGGGCCCGCTCGCGGGGGCCCGGCTCGCCCGGCAGGTCGGACGCCCGGACGATCCCCAGCACCCCTTCCATCGCCTCCGCCGCCCGCGTGTCCACCCGACGCACCCGAGCGTGGGGCATGGGGCTGAGCAGCAGCTTGGCGAAGACCATTCCCTCGGCCCGGAAGTCCTCTGCGTAGCGCGCCCGACCGGTGATCTTGGCCCGCAGGTCCGGCGGAGCGATGTCGGCGCCGATCACGTTTTCTGCCATTCGTCGCGTCTCCTTTCCCTCACGCCCGGGAACGGGACAGCTCCGCCGCCCGCATCGCCGTGTTCAGGATCTTGTCGTAGTCGGCGCAGCGGCAGAGGTTGCCCGCCAAGTGCTCGGCGGCTTCGTCTCTGGTCGGCGTCGGGTTCTTCTCCAGCATGGCGACCATGCTCATGACGAAGCCAGGCGCGCAGAAGGCGCACTGGAAGCCGCCCTCGTCGATCACCGCCTGCTGCACCGGGTGGAGCCGGCCCTCCTCCTCCAGCCCCTCGACCGTCGTGACCGCCCGCCCCCGCACCGAGTGGGTCAGGATCGAGCAGCCGTAGTGGGACACGCCGTCGATCAGCACCGTGCAGGCGCCGCACTCGGCCCGGTCGCACCCCAGCTTGGTGCCGGTCAGCCCCAGCTTGTAGCGGAGCGTCATGGCCAGCGTCTCCTGCTTCATGACGTCCACGCGCCGCTGCTGGCCGTTGACTTCCAGGGCGATCAGCCGCTCCACGGCTCCCTGGGCGAGTCCGCCGGCGGGGGCGCCCGCCAGCAGGCCGCTTCCCCGGAAGAGGTAGCCCGACGCCGAGACCGTGGCCCCCGCGGCGATCACTCCCTTGATGAACTTCCGGCGCGTGAAGCCGCCTCGCCTGGACTGGATGAACTCTGCGTCCAGCATCGGAATCTGCACCTCCTTGGGGGTGGGACGGCGTTGTCGGGGGACATAGTACGGCGCGATCGGGGTTCGCGCGAGTCCAAGGCCCCCGCCGGAACGCTCCCGCCTTCGCGACGGAGGCCGTCCGAACTCGCTCACGGGGGACGGCAGGAGTACTCTTGGTACTCACCCGCGCCCCTCCACGAGTCTCGAGCATGGAGGAGAAGACATGACCGCGACTCGACTGGCTCCCACGGTTGTCGTGTGCGTCTTCTCGCTCGCCTGCGGAGAACCCCACAGCCAGTTGCCAGGCGAGGCGTCGCCCATGGAGGCGCTGATGGCGGTCGCCATCCCGACCGCTCTGGAGCTGCATGCGAACGAGTACCAGCGCTCGCGCGCTCGGGTCGAGGCCATGTACTACGACGATGTCGCTCGGGGTCGGAGCGCCATGGCTCTGGATTCCTTCTATGCCGCTTTTTTTGATTCCCCGCTCAACTTGGACGTCATCACCATGATGCAACCCATGCCAAGTGCCGCGGTCGATCCTGTTGCCCGCGAAGCGTGGGCAAGCGTTGCGCCTCGTTGGCATACCTCCAGTGTCGACAGTTGGCACTGCGAAGGTCCTGTCGGCGACAATCGATGCACGCTGGACGGAGTGGCGGTGTCCCTTGGTCGGCTGGTGTTGGAGGACGACGGCCATGCGTGGGTGAGATTGACGATTACGGAACAGACGTCGGCCGGCGATCTCGGCCACACGTTCTACGACATGCAATTCAACATGGACGTCGATACCTGGCGTTACCGCAAGGTGGAAATCGGCTATGCACATTAGGAGGACAGGGTCCATTGCGGCGGCTCCATTCACTCGACGAGCGAGGGCCAGCTGAAGCAGGTCCGCGACGCACAGAAGTTGCCAAGCAAGACTACGGGAAGTCGACCGCAGGACAGTCGAGCAGCCGCCCCGGCCGTTTCGGCCCGCTCGGCTTGCGCCGCCCGCCCACTCCTCCCCATAGTGACCGACGGAGTCCAGGGCCGACACGTGCGACACGCCAGTCGCGCCGCGACCGCGGTCCGGGACCGCCCCCTGCGACCCCCACCGGGAGACGCCATGCCGAAGATCGCCGTCAATGTGAACGGAACCCAGCGACGGGTGGAGGTGGAGAACCGCACCCTCCTGGTCGAGATGCTCCGGGAAGGCCTGGGGCTCGCCGGAACCCATGTGGGGTGCGACACCAGCCAGTGCGGCGCCTGCGTCGTCCACGTGGACGGCATCTCGGCGAAGAGCTGCACGATGCTGGCGGTCCAGGTGGACGGGGCCGCGGTCACCACGATCGAGGGGCTGGCCAACGGGGCCGGGCTCCACCCCATGCAGGAGGCCTTCCGGGAGCACCACGGGCTCCAGTGCGGCTTCTGCACGCCCGGGATGGTGATGAGCGCCGTGGACCTGGCCAACCGGAACCCGGACCCCAGCGAGCACGAGGTGCGGGAGTGGCTGGAGGGCAACCTCTGCCGCTGCACCGGCTACCACAACATCGTGAAGGCCGTCCAGGCAGGCGCCCGGGCGATGGGAGGCGCGTCATGAGCGGCAACGGGGACAGCAACGGCAGCGGCAGCGCCAACGGCACCGGCATCGGCGCCTCCGTCAAGCGCAAGGAGGACGCGCGCTTCCTCACGGGGCGGGGCCGCTACACCGACGACATCAACCTCCCGGGGCAGCTCCACGCCCACATCCTGCGCTCCCCAGTGGCCCACGCCCAGATCGTCGGAATCGACGTCAAGGCGGCGCGCAAGGCGGCGGGAGTCCACGCCGTCTTCACAGGAGCCGACATGGAGGGGGTCGGCGGCATCCCCACGGGCTGGCTGATCCACAGCAAGGACGGCTCGCCGATGGTGGAGCCGCCCCACCCGGCCCTGGCCACCGACAAGGTCCGCTACGTGGGCGACTGCGTGGCGGTCGTGGTGGCCGACACGAAGGAGCAGGCGCGGGCCGCCGCCGCCCTGGTCGAAGTGGACTCCAAGGAGCTTCCGGCGGTCGCCACCATCGCGGCCGCCACGGCGAAGGACGCCCCGCTGGTGTGGGACGAAGCGCCCGGCAACGTCTGCTACGACTGGGAGATCGGCGACAAGGAGGCCGTCGCCGACGCCTTCGCCAACGCCGCCCACGTCGTCTCCATCGCCGTCGTGAACCAGCGCCTCGTCCCCAACGCCATCGAGCCCCGGGCGGCGCTGGCCGACTTCGACCCCTCCACGGGGGACTACACCCTTTACACCACCAGCCAGAACCCGCACCTCACCCGGCTCCTGCTGGGCGCGTTCGTCCTGGGCGTCCCCGAGCACAAGCTGCGGGTGGTGGCGCCCGACGTGGGCGGCGGCTTCGGGTCGAAGATCCCCCACTACGCCGAAGAGGCGATCCTGACGTGGACCGCCGGGAAGCTGGGGCGTCCGGTCAAGTGGACTTGCGACCGCATGGACGCCTTCAAGTCCGACACCCACGGCCGCGACCACGAGAGCACGGCGGAGCTGGCGCTGGACCCCGACGGCGCCTTCACCGGCCTCCGGGTCTCCACCAAGGCCAACCTGGGCGCCTACCTCTCCACCTTCGCCCCCTGCGTGCCCACGTACCTGTACGGCATCCTCTTCGCCGGCCCCTACACGACCCCCGCGATCTACGTGGAGGTCAAGGCGCTCTTCACGAACACGGTGCCGGTGGACGCTCTCCGGGGCGCGGGTCGGCCCGAGGCCACCTACCTGCTGGAGCGGCTGGTGGAGAAGGCGGCCCGAGCCACCGGGATCGACCGGGTGGAGCTGCGGCGCCGCAACTTCGTCCGCGAGTTCCCTTACCAGACGCCGGTCGCGCTCCAGTACGACCAGGGCGACTACGACGCCACGCTGGACCTGGCGCTGGAGGCCGCCGAGTGGGACGGCTTCGAGGCTCGGCGCGAGGAGGCGGCCGCCCGAGGCAAGCTCCGGGGGATCGGCGTCTCCACCTTCATCGAGGCGTGCGGGATCGCGCCGTCGGCGGTCGTCGGGTCGCTGGGCGCCCGGGCGGGGCTCTACGAGTCCGGGAGCGTGCGGGTCCACCCCACGGGCTCGGTCACCGTCTTCACGGGGACCCACAGCCACGGCCAGGGCCACGAGACCACCTTCGCCCAGATCGTCTCCGAAATGCTCGGCGTGGACTTCGACGCCGTGGAGGTCGTCCACGGAGACTCGGCGAAGATCCCCTTCGGCATGGGCACCTACGGCTCCCGTTCGCTGGCGGTCGGCGGCGCGGCGATCTGCAAGGCGGTGGAGAAGGTGGTCGCCAAGGGCAAGAAGATCGCGGCCCATCTGATGGAGGCGTCGGTGGAGGACGTGGAGTTCGCCGACGGGACCTTCACCGTGGCGGGCACGGACCGCTCCCGCACGATCGGCGAAGTCGCCCTGACGGCCTACGTGCCCCACAACTACCCCGAGGGGCTGGAACCGGGGCTGGAGGAGACCGCGTTCTACGATCCCCTCAACTTCACCTTCCCGGCCGGAACCCACGTGGCCGAGGTGGAGATCGACCCGGAGACGGGCGAAGTGGAGCTGGCGCGGATCGCCTGCTCCGACGACGTGGGGCGGATCGTCAACCCGATGATCGTGGCGGGGCAGCTCCACGGCGGACTGGCCCACGGGATCGGCCAGGCGCTCCTGGAGGAGTGCCGGTACGAGGAGAACGGACAGCCGGCGACGGCTTCCTTCATGAACTACGCGATGCCGCGGGCGGCGGACCTGCCCTCCTTCGACCTGCGCCACAACACCACCCTGTGCACCCACAACCCCTTGGGCGCGAAGGGGGTGGGCGAGGTGGGGTCGATCGGCGTGCCCCCGGCGGTGATCAACGCGGTGCTCGACGCGCTGCGGCCCCTGGGAGTGACCGAGATCGAGATGCCCGCCACCTCGCAGCGGGTGTGGCAGGCGATCCAGACGGCGAAGAGGGCGTAGCCGCAAAGAGAGGAGACGACCGATGCAGGAGTTCCAGTACCACGCCCCCGACTCGGTGGACGGCGCCGTGAGCGCGCTCCGGGAAGGGCAGGACGGCAAGGTGATGGCGGGCGGGATGAGCCTCCTCCCCCTCATGAAGCTCGAACTGGCGGCGCCGGGCGGGTTGGTGTCGCTGGCCAAGGTCTCGGGCTTGGACGAGATCGTCGACGCCGACGGCCAGGTCGAGATCGGCGCCCTCTGCACACACGCCCAGGTGGCGGCGTCAAAGGTGGTGCGGCGCCGGATCCCCGCCTTGGCCGCCATGGCGGGGGGAATCGGCGACCCGCAGGTGCGCAACCGGGGCACGATCGGCGGCTCGCTGGCCCACAACGACCCCGCGGCCGACTACCCGGCGGCGTGCCTGGCGCTGGGGGCGACGGTGGCGACGGACCGGCGCGAGATCGCTGCCGACGACTTCTTCCAGGGCATGTTCCTGACCGCCTTGGAGGACGACGAGGTGATCACGGCGGTCCGCTTCCCCGTGCCCAAGCGAGCCGGCTGGGCCAAGTTCCCGAACCCGGCGTCCAAGTACGCCGTGGCCGGGGTCATGGCGGCCGACGGGTCCGCGGGCGTGCGCGTGGCGGTGACCGGCGCGTCGGGCGACGGCGTGTTCCGCGCGAGCGAGATGGAGGCGGCGCTGGCGTCGTCCTTCGAGGCGGAGTCGGTGGCGGGCGTTGCGATGCCGGCCGAAGGGATGCTCTCCGACGACGCCGCAGGCGCCGAGTACCGGGCCCACCTGGTGACCGTGATGGCCAAGCGGGCCGTGGAGGCTTGCGGGTAGGGAGGACTGGGGACTAGTTCCCGTCGCGCAGGTCGGCCAGCCGCCTCTCCAGCTTCTCTGGCGCGCCGAAGGCGAAGGTGCGGCCTTCCCGCCACTGCAACAGCAGGTCGTGGGCAGCCAGCTCCAGCAGGTCGGTGCGGGCGGTGTCGTAGGCGACGCCGTGGCTGCGGCGATGAGATCGTATCGTGTAGCGCGCGCCCGGATGCCGAACCGCGTGGGCCAGCAAGGCTCGCTGACGGTGGTTGAAGTGGGCGACGCGGGCGAGCAGCCGGTCGAGCTGCCGAACCTGAGCCGCCTTGCGGTCCAACCAACGGTTCAGGTCTTCCACGGCGCGACGGATCACGTTCAGCTGGTGCACGACGAAGTACGTGAGGTCGTTTCCGTCGGTCTCCGTGTGCAGAAAGGCCCGCCCGTACTCGCCGGGCTCCCGTCGCAAGATGCGCGAGATGGAGATGTACTCGGCGAGCCAGTAGCCCTGGGAGAGCAGCGACCAGTAGAAGATCGCCCTGGCGGTACGGCCGTTGCCGTCGACGAACGGATGGTCGTAACCGACCCAGAAGTGCAGCACGATGGCCCTCAGGACGGGATGGAGGAAGGGGTCCTCGGGCCGATTCCGTGTGTTGGCGAACCGGCACATCGCTTCCAAGCGTTCCTCGAGCTCGCGAGCCGGGGGAGGGCGGTGGAGAACGGTTCCGTATCGGTCCATGACCCGAATGCGGTCCGCCTCGCTTCGAAGCTGCCCGGCCTTCTTCGCGTCCGGAAGCGTGTCCTCGACAACCAATCGGTGAAGATCGAACACCAGCGTCGGCGTCAGCGCCTCGGCCGCGTTGCGCTTCGCGAACTCCATCGCATGGAAGTTGTTCAAGATCATCCGCTCTCCGTGGTCGTTGGGCTTGCGTCCGGAGCGCAGCATTTCTCGGGCCACCTTGGATGTCGTCGCAGCCCCCTCGAGCTGACTGCTCGTGATCGCTTCCTCGACCAGGGAGTCGAAGACGTATCGGTCCCGGGTGGCTGGATTGGCGACTTCCTCTCCGATCTGCACTCGTCCGCTCGCAAGCTGGTCGATCTCGTGGACCAGCCGCAGGACGGGATCGGGCATCCCCACCCTGAAGCGCGCTCCGTCGGTGTCGCGGAGCGGAACTGGGTTCAGCAATCGATTGCGGGCCAGCCTGATTCCCAGCCACCACTCTTCCGACGAGAGGCCCGAAGGCGGAACGAGCCTGATCACCTTTTCCCAAGGAGCGTACTCGCCGCCAACCAGCGGAGGAAGATGGACAATTTGCGGAATCCTGTCTCGATCGATCCTCTGGAAGAGCTCCTCGACCGACGGAGGCGCCAACGGCAGTCTCATCGCTTCCTCTCATGCATCGAGGATGCGCGGACAGGCGAGACGCGCGTCTCATCGTTCCCCGCCTGCCGCACGCCTCAAGGGGCGGGCAGCCTTCTTACCAATGATATACCGATTCATGCGGATTTGGTAGTCCGATACCGATCATCTACCAAACCATACTGAATTCGGTAGATGCGCGCGGGCGTCGTAGATTCGCGCAGGGCGTCAGAGCTTTCGCAGCCGGACCGGCCGCAGGCCCAGGTGGACCGTCCGGGCGATCGCCCACACTTCGTCGAAGGTCCGCTTGAGGAGCACGGGCGTCGCAGCGAGCCAGCGGACCATCGCCCCGGCGCCGTCCAGCAGACTCGCCCCGCCGACCACGCCCTCTGCTTCGTGCAGCAGCGCGTCGGCCTGGGCGGCCGCCTCTTCAAGGGAGCTTCCGGCCCCGCCCAGCACGTAGAACGAGCCCAGGTAGGGGTAGGGCTCGAACAGCCCCAGGCCCGTGGGAGTGCAGGCGCCGCCGGAGCTTTGCGGACGCACGTCCATGGCGTCGGCGAGGAGCGGCGCGTCGCCGATTCGCGCGCGGAAGCGAAGGGCGACCTGCGCATACTCGAACGCCTCGCCAGACGCCGCGCGCCCAGGGTAGAGCATCTCGCCGTACAGCAGCTTGGCGGTCTCGTGAAGCTTGGCGTCGACCGTCTGGCGGTAGATCGAGCCCCCGTAGGGAATGACCGGGTCGGGAACGACCTCCAGCGCCGAGCCCGCCTCCATTGCGATCGTCATCGTGGAGACCACGGGCTGGCCGAGGCTGCGGTACGCCTTGGTGGCGCCCTGGGTCGTCCAGAGGACGCGGGCGTTCCTGCCCAGCGCGACGTCGGCGTGGAGGCGGTCGCCGCCGACGTGGCCGCCGGTGGGGTTGACCAGCGTCAGATGGGCCGGGTCGCCGCCTTCGGGATAGAGCGGGCGCAGGACTTGCAGGGGAACCCTGGAGAAGGCGTCGCGAAGGATGGTTCGTTCGCCGGACCGCTCGAAGACGCACAGCGCCGTGCCGTGACGTCCGACGTGGGCGGGCTCGGGCTGCGCGAAACGGGGCGCGGCCCTGTCGGTCGGCGTCGCGGGGGCGCCCGGCGCGTTCGGCGCCGTCACGCTTCCACGAACAGCAGCTCCGACTCGATCCAGGCGATCACGTCGTCCACGCCTTCCCCGGCCTTCAGGTTGGTGAAGAGGAAGGGCTTGTCGCCGCGCATCTTCTTGGCGTCGCGGTCCATCACGTCCAGGCTGGCGCCCACCAGCGGGGCCAAGTCCGTCTTGTTGACCAGAAGCAGCTCGGACCGGGTGATGCCAGGACCGCCCTTGCGGGGGATCTTGTCGCCCGCCGACACGTCGATGACGTAGATCGACGCGTCCACGAGCTCGGGGCTGAAGGTCGCCGCCAGGTTGTCGCCGCCGCTTTCGACGAAGAGGATGTCCAGGGGCGCGAACCGGGCCTCCAGCTGCTCCATGGCGTCCCGGTTGAGGGAGATGTCCTCGCGGATCGCGGTGTGAGGACAGCCGCCGGTCTCGACGCCGGTGATCCGCTGGGCGGGCAAGGCGCCGCTGCGGACCAGGAACTCGGCGTCCTCCTTCGTGTAGATGTCGTTGGTGACGACGGCGATTGCGTACTTGTCGCGGAGCCGCTTGCACAGCACGTCCACCAGCGCCGTCTTGCCGGTTCCCACCGGGCCGCCGACGCCGATCTTCACGGGCTTCATCGTGTGCTCTCCTCTCTGCTGGTTGCGTCTCCCCGCGCGGTCACGTCACGAAGAGCCTCGTGTGCAGCCGCTTGTGGGCGATGGCCCTGATCTCGTGGCCGGGTCCAGTCGAATACGCTTCTTCCACGGGCCGGGCAAGGGCGACCTCGACCGCCGTCGCCGCGGCTTCTTCCGTCTCCGCCACGACCCGCTGGCCGTCGGTCTGGCCCAGCGGCACCAAGCGCACCGCCGCGGAGACCAGCCCTGAAACGACGCCGTAGCAAAGCGACTCCAGCGCTTGGCGGACTCCGATCCCCAGCGCGTGGGCGGCCACCCCCAGCGCCAGCGGGTAGTGCCCGGGAGAGCGGCCCGCCCGGACGACCCCCTCGTAGCGGAGGAGGAAGGCGTTGTCTGCGCATCCCGCCATTGTGCGGAGAAACTGGCGCCCGACGGTGCTGCTGGCCTGCCGCAGCGACGCCACGGGCTTGGCCGCGGAGAACGCCCGGTCGAGCGCTCGCAGGCGGTCCATCTCTTCGTGCTGGGCGCAGGAGTGCGCCTCTCGCAAGTACGGTCCGTCGAGAGGGCCGGTGCTGTGCAGCAGGACGTTCTCGGCGAACTCGCGCAAGGAACGCGCATCCGTCATCGCGCCCTCGGCCACGTAGCTCTCCAGCCCCAGGGAGTGGGCGAACGAGCCCCGTGGGAAGGCCGAGTCCGAGATCTGGAGGAGCCGCCACGCAGAGGCGTCTTCAGTGGTGATGGTACGCGCCGAAGTCGTGGGTGAAGGGCTCCTTCGCGCGTTCGCAGCGGACGCCCATCTTCCGAAAGTACTCCTCGACCACGTGGTCGTAGGGGGTGAGGATGCGGTCCTCTTTCACCTGAATCGGCGCGTGGCGGTTGCCGACCTGAAAGGCGACGCGCCCCATCTCCACCGGCGACCCGGGACGCAGCACGAGCACGTCCTCGGGGACCGTCGCCACGACCACGACCCGCTCGTCGTCTTCGTGAAGGACGTCCCCTTCGTGCATTGCCTGGCCCGTCGGAAGGCCGATTCCCAGCTCGGTGCCGTGGTCCGTGGTCGCCCGCTGCCGGCTCCGCAGGCGGTCCTCCCAGCCCATGGGCACGCGCTCGACGCGCCGGGTCTCGCCGTCGGAGAGCTTCCCGACGATCCGGTCCACGACGATCACGGCGGTCAGAAGAGGAAGTAGCGCTGGGCCATCGGCAACACTGTCGCGGGCTCGCACGCGAGCGTTTCCCCGTCGGCCTTCACGACGTAGGTCTCCGGGTCCACCTCGATGCGGGGCGCGTAGTCGTTCAGGCGCATCTCCGCCTTGCCGATCCCCCGGCAGCCGCGCACGGGCTCGACCTGCTTGCGCAGCCCCAGCCGCTCTCCGATCCCGGCCTCTGCGGCGGCGGCCGACACGAACGCGAAGCACGTCGGACCCACGGCTCCGCCCATGGCGCCGAACATCGGCCTGCCCAGGATCGGCTGGGGCGTGGGGATCGACGCGTTGGGGTCGCCCATGGCGGCGTGGGCGATGAACCCGCCCTTGATCACGACTTCGGGCTTCACGCCGAAGAACGCCGGACTCCACAGCACCAGGTCGGCCGCCTTCCCCGGCTCCACGGAGCCCACGCAGTGCGAGATTCCATGGGCCACGGCCGGGTTGATCGTGTACTTGGCCACGTAGCGCTTGGCCCGGAAGTTGTCGTTCGACCCCGTCTCCTCCGGCAACGGCCCCCGCTGGCGCTTCATCTTGTCGGCGGTTTGCCATGTGCGCACGATCGTCTCGCCCACCCGCCCCATCGCCTGCGAGTCGGACCCCATGACGCTGAACGCCCCCAAGTCGTGCAGGATGTCCTCGGCGGCGATCGTCTCGGCCCGGATGCGCGACTCGGCGAAGGCCACGTCCTCCGGGATCTTGCTGTCCAGGTGGTGGCACACCATGAGCATGTCCAGGTGCTCGTCCACCGTGTTCACCGTGAAGGGCCGGGTCGGGTTGGTGGACGACGGCAGCACGTTGGCCTCGCCGCACACCCGGATGATGTCGGGCGCGTGGCCGCCTCCTGCGCCCTCGGTGTGGTAGGTGTGGATCGTCCGGCCCTTGAAGGCGGCAATCGACGCTTCGACGAAGCCGGACTCGTTGAGGGTGTCGGTGTGGATGCACACCTGCACGTCCATCTCGTCGGCCACGCTCAGGCAGCAATCGATCGCCGCCGGCGTGGTGCCCCAGTCCTCGTGGAGCTTCAGCCCCGCGGCTCCGGCGCGGATCTGCTCGGCCAGCGGCTCCGGGCGAGAGGCGTTGCCCTTGCCCAGGAAGCCCAGGTTCACCGGATAAGCCTCGGCGGCCTGCAGCATCCGGGCGGTGTTCCACGCGCCCGGGGTGCAGGTGGTGGCCTTGGTGCCCGTGGCGGGTCCCGTGCCGCCGCCGAACATCGTGGTGACCCCCGACGAAAGGGCCTCGTCGATCTGCTGGGGGCAGATGAAGTGGACGTGGGTGTCGATCCCGCCCGCCGTGAGGATCAAGCCTTCGCCCGCCACGACCTCGGTGGACGCGCCCACTACCATCTCCGGGTCCACGCCCGCCATCAGGTGGGGGTTCCCCGACTTGCCGACGCCCGCGATCGATCCGTCCTTGACGCCCACGTCGGCCTTGACGACGCCCCAGTAGTCCAGGATCAGAGCGTTGGTGATCACCAGGTCGAGGGCGGCGCCGGCGCGGGTCTCGGTGGGCGACTGCCCCAAGCCGTCGCGCAGCACCTTCCCGCCGCCGAACTTGGCCTCGTCGCCGTAGACGGTCCGGTCCTCCTCCACCTCGACGAAGAGCTCGGTGTCGGCCAGCCTCACCTTGTCCCCCGTGGTGGGCCCGAACATGTCGGCGTAGGACCGCCGGTCCATGCGGAAGCTCACTGGCCGGCGCCTTCGGAGCTGGACGCGCTTGCGGACGTGTCCGCCCCCATGTAGCCCTCGGCGCAGGCCTTCTCCAGGGCGTCCTGCCGGACCTTCTCCGAAGCTGCGGGGCCGTCGGCAAGGGCGTTGAGCCCCAGGATCGTCCGGCCGCCCGCGAACTCCACCAGCACGACCTCCCGCTCGTCTCCCGGCTCGAAGCGCACCGCCGTTCCCGCCGGGATGTCGAGCCGCATTCCGAAGGCCGCGGCCCGGTCGAAGTCGAGGAAGCGGTTCACCTCGAAGAAGTGGAAGTGGGACCCGACCTGGATCGGCCGGTCGCCCCGGTTGGCCACGACCAGCGCCGTGGTGCGCCGTCCTTCGTTCAGGACGATCTCGCCTTCGCCCAGGACGTACTCGCCGGGGATCATCGGATGGGGTCGTGAACGGTCACCAGCTTGGTGCCGTCGGGAAAGGTGCACTCGACCTGGACTTCGTGGATCATCTCGGGAACGCCCTCCATCACGTCCTTGCGGGTCAGGACTTCGGCGCCTCGGCGCATCAGCTCGGCGACCGAGCAACCGTCCCGGGCGCCTTCCAGCACGTCGGCGGTGATGAGCGCCACCGCCTCCGGGTGGTTGAGCTTGACGCCCCGGGCGAGGCGCTTCCAGGCCAGCTCGGCCGCCACGAAGATCAGCAGCTTCTCCTGCTCTCGCGGGGTCAGGCGCATCGGCGTTTCAAGTTGGGCGAGGTCCTCGAAGGCGCGGTCCGGCAACCGGGACGAAGCGCACCGTGGCGGCTCTCCAACGATGGAGCCGAGACGGGGGCCGGGCAAGGACTGGGAGCTTGCGGGGAGGCGGACGCCGCGACGCTGGAGGCGTACTGGCGACTGATCTTGAACCGGGCAAGGACGGGGCTTGTGGGGAAGCGGGTGCCAGGGGCAGCAGCGGGTGCCAGAGGGGCAGCAGCCTGGGACCGCGAAGGGACTAGACCGCCGGCTCGCCGCATGCGACCTTCAATTCGCGATGGCGATCCGTCAATTCGCCAAGATCATCCCGACCGCCCTCTTTCTGTACTCCATGGGGAAGCTAAATGGTCCGCTTCGACATCCTGCCCCGCCTGCTCCCAGACCGGTACTACGATACGCTCCAAGAGGCATTGGAAGAGGTATCGTACAGGAAGATGTCGCAGGTCGCAGACGACGCGGTGACCCGGTTCGACAAGTTGCCCTATGGTAGCTATCGGGTCTACACGGTATCGCTTCGTGCGGCGATGGACGTGATCGCGGATGGAGCCGACCCCACACCGTTGTTGGGTCACTCCTCGTCGCACATCGTCCAACACAACAAGGAGACAGCACTGAGATGAGCAGTGAGACCCGAATCGTGGCTTCGCCACCTCAAGACAATGAGGGCCAGCTCGAGATGTGGAAGGAAATGGTTGCTGTTGAGAGATTGGCTTTGCGGCTGTCGTAACAACGCACAGGTTGACGCAAGTCCGCCGTCGCGTCACTCGCTCGTCAGCGGGCTGTCCGCCGACGGGTCCACTGGCGCCAGCCCGAGCCGGTCCAGCTCCCGGTTCACGGCAGTCAAGTCCCGTTCCCACACTTCGGCCAGCCGATCAAGGTGCCGCTGAAGCTCGGCGCTCATGATCCCGAAGACCTCGTGCATTCCCTCGTTGGGCCGACCGTCGCCCCGCTCCACCATTGACAGCAAGTTGGCCAGGCGGTTGTTCACCTTGATGGGAAAGTTGAGGGGGTCCTGGTTGCTCCGGTTCCTGACTTGGTAGATCTCGCCTTCGACGGCTGAAGCGTTCTCCTCCAGCGTCCGCGCCGCGGCCGCCAGCTCTTCGTCGCCCGCCGCCTCTTCGGACGCCAAGCGGTCCTCGAGCTGCGCCTTGACCCGGCGGACCGCGATCACCGCCCGGTTGGCCGCGTCGACCCGTTCCCAGATCCGGCGCGAGAACTCGTACTGTGCGGCCAAGTCGGCGTCGGTCGCGTCGTTGATCCAGGGGTGGCGGCGGACCTCCACCTCCGTTGTCTCCGCACGCCCGTCGGCGACGAGGCGGAGCGTGTAGCGGCCCGGCGGAACCGTGGGCGCCATCGCGCGGACGCCCCACAGGACCATCCCCGGGAAGGTGGCGGCGGATTGGATCTTCAAGTCCCAGTGCAGATGGTTCAACCCCGCTTCGGCGGGCAGGGCCGGTCCGGCCCATCGGTCGCGGGCGGGCGGGGCGGGCCGGCTGGACTCCTGCGGGTCGCCGCCGGCGGGGGCCGGCTCGTCGCCGCCAGCCTCGTCCGCCGGGTCGTCCGGCACCAGCGCCGACGCCGCCGCCTCGGGCTCAAAAGTCCGCAGCAGCTCTCCGGAAGCGTCCAGGATCTCCAGCTTGGCGTCGTCGGGCGCTTCCGCAAACCACCATGACAGCGCCACGCCGTTGGCGGAGCGGAACGCCGGCGGCGGGTCGAAGAGCGCGACCGACCGCTGGGGCAGGTCTCGCGTCGCCTGCCGCAGGGGGGCGGCGTTGTCCAGCACCCAGAACCCCCGCCCGTGAGTCCCGATCACCAGCTCGTTGCGCTCGGCCAGCACGTCCACCACAGGGATGACGGGCAGCCCCGGGTTGAGTTCCTGCCAGCTGCCGCCGTCGTCGTAGGAGACGTATACGCCCTGGTTGGTGCCGGCGTAGAGCAGCCCTTCCCGGTTCGGGTCCTCCGTGACGGCGTTCACGTAGGCGCCGTAGGGGATGCCGTCGTCGATCCGGGTCCACGTCCGCCCGTAGTCCGCCGACTTCCAGACGTAGGGCGCTCGGTCGTCCAGAAGCGCGCGCCGGACCGACATGTACGCCTTGGCGGCGTCGAAGGCCGACGGGTCGATCCGGCTCACCCGGCCGAAGTCGGGCATGTCCGGCGGGGTCGCGTTCGTCCAGGTGGCGCCGCCGTCGCGGGTCACGTGCACAAGGCCGTCGTCCGATCCGGTCCAGATCACGTCCTCGTCCAGCTTGCCCAGTCCCACCGAGAAGATGGTGGCGTAGACCTCGGGGCCGTTCATGTCGCCGGTGATTGGGCCGCCGGAGCGTCCCAGCGTGGCCGGGTCGGCTCGCGTCAGGTCGTCGCTGATCCGCTCCCACGAGGCGCCGCCGTCTTCGCTGCGCCACAGCCGGTTGGACGCGGCGTAGAGCGCGGACGGGTTCAGGGGCGAGAAGACGATGGGGAAGGTCCACTGCCAGCGCTCCACCATGTCGATCGCGGGCTCGCCGGAGTAGAACCAGGGGTAGGGAACGACTTCGCGGGTGGTCCCCAGCCGCCGGTTGTACTTGTCGATGTAGCGGCCGTTGTTGACGCCCGAGTAGAAGACGTCCAGGTCCTGCGGGTCCGGCGCGATGTAGCCCGGCTCGCCGCCTCCCGCCCGGTAGGCCACGGCCATGGACCCCTCCGTGATGCTCTCCGGCCGGCTTCCCCGGGCCGGCGCCCCGAAGCCCATCCGGCTCGCGTTCCACGCCGACGGCAGGCACAACGTGCTGTTGTCCTGCTGCGAGCCGCAGACGTGGAAGGGGACGTGAGCCGTGGCGACGGCGTGGTAGAACTGGGCCGTGGAGAAGTCCTGCTCCGTCCAGTGTCCCCCGGTGTCGAAGCTGACCGCGCCGCCCCCGTCGTTGGCCACCACCACGTGCGACGGGTCCTCCGGGTCGATCCAGAAGTCGTGAAAGTCGCCGTGGGTTCCGTTGTTGATGACTTCGTAGCTCGCGCCGCCGTCCTCGGACCGGAAGAACGATGTGTTCTGCACGTACACCACGTCCTCGTCGTGGTGGTCCGCAAAGACGTGGGTGTAGTAGAACGCCCGCTGGCGGATGCGCCGCTCGTCGTTGACCAGCGTCCAGCTCGCCCCGGCGTCGTCGCTGCTGAAGAGGCCGCCGTCGGCGTGCTCGAAGAGGGCGTAGACCCGGTTGGAGTTGGCGCTGGAGACGGCCAGGCCGATCTTCCCCACCACGCCCTCCGCCGGCATCCCCGGGGCGCGGGTGATCTCGGTCCACGTCTCGCCGCCGTCCACGCTCTTGAACATCCCGCTCCCCGGCCCGCCCGACGACATCGTGTACTCCTTGCGGAACGCCTCCCACAGCGAGGCGTAGATCACGTCCGGGTCGTTGCGGTCGATCTCGACGTCGATCGCGCCGGTTCGCTCGTCGCGGTAGAGGATCCGCCGCCACGTCTCGCCCCCGTCGGCGCTCTTGTAGAGCCCCCGCTCCTCGCTGGGCGCGCTGTACTTCCCGAACGATGCGACGTAGACGATCTCCGGGTTCGTCGGATGGATGCGGATCTTTGAGATCGCGTCGGCCTCCGAGAACCCCACATGCTCCCATGTGGCTCCGGCGTCCCGGCTCCGGTAGAGTCCGTCGCCCGGGAGGATGTTGCCCCGTATGCACGTCTCTCCGGTGCCGATGAAGACCAGGTCGGGGTCCGACTCGCTGACCGCCACCGCCCCCACCGACGCGGAGCCGATCTTGAAGTCGGTGACCGGAAACCAGTTCTCGCCGCCGTCGGTCGTCTTCCACAGCCCTCCGCCGGTGGCGCCGAAGTACGCCTCCATCGGACGGCCGACGACCCCGCTCGCGGCGATCGAGCGTCCGCCGCGGTCGGGTCCCAGGTTCCGCCAGTGGTAGCCGGCGAGGAAGGCGGAGTCGAGGAAGGGCTGCTGGGACTGCGCGTCGTCCGCCGGCTGGGGCAGGGCTTGCGCGGGCGGGACGGCGAGAGCGGCGACGACGGCTGCGACGACCGGCACCAAGCCAGCGCTGATCCGCTGACCAGCGCCCGGGGCGCCGGGGCCGCGCAGAAGGTGGTTGCGGAGGGGGTTCACGGCGTCTTCTCGGGGTCGGGGAGAGTCGGAGTGCGAGTACCCGACCAAGGTACGCCGAAGGATGGGGGTTGGCACGGCGTGGCCGATTGGCCGCCTGGGGCGCTTCGTGTCGCCGCTTTCGTGGAGATGGGCCTGGGTAGACTTGAACTACCGACCTCACGCTTATCAGGCGTGCGCTCTAACCACCTGAGCTACAGGCCCGTTCAGGGGGGATCGAAAGATAGGAAGGGGTGTTCGCGAGTCAACCCCGGCCTCGTTGCCTCGCTCGTGCCGGCAGGCGATACTGCAGCTGTGTCCTGCATGGACGGGGCGGCCAAGCTCCACGGGATCACCCAGACGGAGGAACCGGCAGTGGCCGGAGCGCGTTCGAACCCAGTGGACCGGTGGAGCTGGGCCTGCCCAATCGGGCGGGCGGCGACTCGATGGGCCGGATTGCTGTTGGCCGGGATGGTTGGTTGCGGTCCCGAGACCTCAGATGTCCATTCCTTCTTTTCCGACGGATGCCGACTCGATCGTACGGTTGCCGAGCCGTGTACCTCTTGCCTCCAGCTCGACCTCGCGACGACGCTCGGTGCGGCCGACGACGCAGGCTTCTTGACGGACAGGGGCACGCTGGGCGACATCGTGCGTGACGACAGCGGCAACTACTGGGTAGGTCAGCGAGATCAGATCAAGCTCTTTGATTCGACCGGCACCTTCATTACCGCGGTCGGCCGGGCAGGCCAAGGTCCAATGGAATTCGCCTTCGCACAGCCAATGCACACGGATTCTCTTGGACGAGTACACGTCTTCGACAACCGCAACGCGAGGGTGTCCGTAATCGGGCCCGACCTGACCTTGCGCGAAACTAGAGCTCTGCCCGCCACAGCCGTGATGGCGATGACGCCGGTAGCTGACGGCAGTCGCTATGCCATCCAGGCTTGGATGCCAGATGAGGAGCGCATCGGCCTTCCCATCCACGTCGTGGATGGCGAGAAGACCATCAAGTCCTTGGGGGCCGGCCCCGAGCTTGCTCAAGGCGCGGAGGGCCTCACGTCCTTCACGGCACAACGCCGACTCACAACTGGTCCAGATGGCTATATCTTCAGTTCCCACTACTACGACTATATTGTAGAAGCATGGTCAGAGGACGGCTTGCGGCTCGGCAGACTGTCAGGACCGGTACTGCACGAAGGGCCACGTGTTCCCGGTCCTTGGACCTGGGAGAACCCTCCTTGGAATGAAATCCACGACATTATGGTCGATTCCAGCCATCGCCTTTGGATCGTATTTCGCTACAGACGGCCTGACTGGAAAAACGCTATGGTTGAACTCCTTGGACCCCAAGGCCAAGTACTGCTGGCACCCGAGGACGGGAGTCTGTCTTCGTACTACCACAGCCGCATAGATGTCGTTGACCTGCACACCTGCTCTACATTGGCAAGTCAGTGGCGTGACGGCGTCTTGATGACTTTCGTGAAAGAGGGCATGGTGTCGGAAGTTGCATATGATGACGTTGGACGAGAGGTCGTCAATATCTGGCGACTCACCTATACTCGCTAGCCCGGATTTCTCACAAGTGGGGGCAGGCATCGGCCTCTCGAAGGTCGTTATGTTAGGTCGTGAAAGGGATTCCCGACCTCGACCCCGAGAGACCGATGCCGACACAGCGTACCCAGTTCCCGTTCTCGAAGCAAGCCTCGAGCGGACGCAAGGTGGTGGCCGCCTTCGACGGCGGGGCCGTCTCGTCCAACGCCGGCGCACTGCTCCTGCGCCAGGCGGCCGAGGCGGGAAAGTTCTTCGACCAGGTCGCCGCCTGCTTCCAGGACCACCGGGACCCGAGCCGCGTCGAGCACTCGGTGCGGACGCTGGTGAGCCAGCGCATCACGGGCATCGCCCTGGGACACGAGGACGTGGCCGACCACGACCAGCTGCGCCACGACCCCGTGCTGGCGCTGCTGGCCGAGAAGCGCGGACCGCGGCGCAAGGGATGCGCCGTCCTGGCGGGCAAGGCCACGCTGAACCGGCTCGAGAACGGACAGTCGGCCGGCGCGCCGGGGCGGTACCACAAGATCACCGCCGATCTGGAGGCGCTGTCGAACCTGCTGGTGGACCGCTTCATGGAGCGGGCGACCACACGGCGCGCCAGGCGCCGCCGAGCCGCGCGTCCGCGCCGTCGGCGACTGTCGCGGCGCAAGCCGCCGAGTCGGATCGTGCTGGACATCGATCCCACCGATGTCGAGATGCACGGCGCCCAGGAGGGTCGGCGCTGGCACGGCTACTACGGCCACCACTGCTGCCTGCCGCTGTACGTGGTCTGCGGGCGGCACACGCTGGGCGTGGCGCTGCGCGCGGGCAACGCGGGTCCCCTGGAGGGCGCCGTGGACGAGCTCGAGCGCATCGTCTCGCGGATCCGCGCACGGTGGCCGGGCACCGAGTTCGTGGTGCGGGCGGACGCCGGATACGGCAAGGACGAACTCATGAGTTGGTGCGAGGCCCGGGGCGTGCACTACATCCTCGGACTGGCCAAGAACGAGCGGCTCGTGGAGGCCGTCGGCTGGGACCTGGCCGACGCCGAGGCCGAGTGCGAGGCCAAGGGCCGGGCGGCGCGCCGATACGTGGACTTCGAGTACGCGACGCGGAAGACCTGGTCGAAGAAGCGCCGGGTCGTGGGCAAGGCCGAGTGGCTGCCGGGCAAGGCGAACCCCCGGTTCGTCGCCACTTCGCTGCCCCGCTCGATGGTCCGCGCACGGGCTCTCTACGAGCACCTCTACTGTGGGCGGGGGCGCATGGAGAACGTGATCAAGGAGCAGCAGCTGGACCTCTTCGGCGAGCGGCTCTCCGCCTCCGCCATGGCGGCCAACCAGCTGCGGCTCATCTTCTCCGCGCTGGCCGGCGCGCTGATCGAGCAGCTGCGCGAAGCGCTGCACAACACGCGCCTCGCCCGCGCCACGGCCGCCACGCTGCGGGCGCAGTTGCTCAAGATCGGAGCGCGCGTGCTGGTCTCGGTCCGGCGCGTCAAGGTCGCCATGGACTCGAACCACCCTCGCCACCACGAGTTCGCCCTGGCCTACACCCGGCTCCAGACCTAGCCGCCGCGGCACGGTCTCCCGCCGATACCCGGCCCGGGCCGCTTCGTGCACGGAGTGCCTGCGCCGCCCGAAAATGGGGCCCTCGGACTCCGCCCACGCGCACCCCACGGGCGTCCCTGCGCCCCTCTTCTCGCCCCGCGACCTGCAAATCCTCCCATCTCAGCCTTCCCTTGCCCTTCTCATGGCCACCCAAGCCGGCGTTCCAACGAGTTGTGAGAAATGCGGGCTAGCTAGGGCCGGCGGCTGCGACGACCGGCGCAAGGACAGCACCGATCCGGCTGCCGCTCGGAGCACCGGGGCCGCGAAGAAGGCGATTGCGGAGTTGCCGGTCGCCCGGTTGCGGCTCGCCGACGGGCTGCCGCATTCGCGAGTCAACCCCGCCCTCGCTCGCGAGCTTGGCGAAAGCGGTTCCTGTCGGTTGCTCGATTCAGGGTCTGATCGCGATCGGCCGGCTGGCGTGCTGGGCCGATCCCACCATCCCGAAGCCGCCTTCCACGTTCTGGACCGGGGGCACCTTGAAGAGCTGTCCGGCATGTCCCGTCGTCAGGTAGGCGTGGTAGTGCCGGTCCACCGCGGACACGACCAGCGTGGGGACTGGACCAGCGCTGTCGATCGCCTCCCGAGGGATCGCGGCGTTGAAGCTTGTGCCGGGCAAGTCTGCGGACCACCCGGGCGAACAACACCAGTTCGTGTCCCAGTACACTACCCCCATCAAGTAGCGGTGAGCGGCGAGGCTCGGAGTCCACGAGGCCGAGAGCACGTTCCCCGACAGCTCCGTCCTGTCGATTTCGAAGTTGCCGACTACGCGGGTCGTGCCGCTGGCCGTCGGGTGCCCGTCGGCAGTCGCCTCGATCTTGTACGTTGCGCCCGGCTCCACGACGACCGGCAGCGCTAGGCAGTACTGCCAGTGGGAGATGGCCTTGTCGGAGAAGCATGGGTAGTTGTTCTCGAACAACTCCTGCGCACGCGGGAAAGTGTCCGTGGCTTCGGCGACGAAGGCCCAGTCCGATCCTGCCGAATCGGGCGCCCGCTTGTGCATGCGGACAGTCACGCCCGACAGAGCAGGGTCGACTTGGTCCGTGGACGCCACCGCGACCGCCTGCCTGGTGGAGTCGGGGTTGAGGATGGCGAAGAGGACGAGCTGTCCACCGAGCCCGGGCCGAGGCTCCGGATGGACGACGTCGCAGGAAGCGGCCACCGTCGTGGCGATGAGAAGTGGGACGAACGCGGGGCGCATGGCTAGCCTCCTTCTGGGACTCGGGGTTGGAAGCGGAAGTCGATGCCGATGAAGGGGATTCGACGCAGCTGGTCGAGCGAAGTGTATATGGGTCGTCCGGCGAGTCCTTCGCCGAAACTGTCGTAGAGCAGGACGTTTTTCCTGTCGGCCAAGTTGACGACCGATGCGAAGGGAACGATCTCCCATGCGCCCCAGCCCACTTTGTAGCGCACGGTCGCGTCGTACCGGGCGTACAGCGGTACTCGGCCTTGAACTTGCGACCACAAGGGGATGCCTCCCGAGGCCCCTGTGTAGTGATTGCGTCTCTCGACGCTGGCCGCCGCGGGAAAGTACGGATCGTACACCGAAGTCACGTATCTCCCACTGGGGAGCCAGAAGGGGGTGCCCGTTCCGACGACGGCGCGCAGCGAGGCCTCGATCCCGCTCGACAGCGTCAGCGACATCGTGCCGTCCACCTCGTGTCTGCGGTCCCATTGGGGGTAGTAGTCGGCGCCTTCGACGTCGGCGAAGGCCACGCGCGCCCACTGGTAGGTGATCCAGCCGCGAACTTGGCCGGAGTGCCGTTGCACAGTTGCCTCGAAGCCCCGGGCGGATCCGTCATTGAACTCCAGCTCGCCGAAGTCGCGGGACGTGTCTGCTCGCCAGTGCGGAACGTCCCGGAACCGACGGGCCCACCCGGCCAATGATGCGGTCCAGGCGTCGCCACGCCACAGGTCGAGCGCCAAGCTTGCCCCGTCGGCCACCGACGCCGGTCGGCTCGAATCGTGCACGAACCACATCGGGGCGCCGGGCAGGGTGTACAGGGCGTCGCGGAGCACGGAGAGGAACTGGTACGTCCTGTCCAGGGTGGCGCTCACCGCGAAGCTCTCTTGCCGATAGCGCGCGGCGAGCCGGGGTTCGAGGAAGACTCGCGACGCCTTGTTCTCGACGCCGGCCCTGACGCCCGACGTCAGCCGGAACGGGCCAATCCATCGCTCGACCTCGGCGAACGCGGAACCGTGCAGGTACGACCCGGAGGCGTCTCCCGTCATGTACGCGCCCAGCTCGGAGCCGATCAACTCCACGGGACCTCCCTCGACGGCAACGCCGGCCCGAAGCCCCGTGAGTTCGCCCCGCACCGAGATGCTCGACCGCAGGCCCGTGGCTTCAATGCCGCTGGTCGTGGCCGGCGAAGAAGACGAACCTCCCAGCGCCAAGCGGCCGCCGTAGCGGCTGTGGTAGCCAGTGACGTCGACCGCAAGGCGGTTGCCGCGAACCCATGACCAGCCGAGCGAGCCGGCAAAGTTCTTCCATCTGGAGTTTAGGGTGGCCGACTCCCTGTTTTCGCCGAACAGCCACCTGTAGTCGTCGTCGGACGCAAAGACGGACAGTCGCAGGCGGTGCGCCGCGCCCGGATGCGCCTGGAGAGTGAAGTTCAGGTCGTGGAACGAGTAGGGAATGCCGATCTTGGCCACGTCCACGGTTGCCTTGCGTCCCGCCGCCATCCACCGAAGATCGCCCCACGGCACCGAGCCGTCGGCGACGATGCGGAGGCCGACCACGCTGAGCCCGCCGCTGACGCGGATTCGGTCGGAGCCGCCGGAACGCTGGCGTGCCGAGACGACGCCGGAGAGGGAGCCGCCGTGGCGGGCGGGCAGGGAGCCCTTGTAGAACTCGGTCGTCTCAATGGCGTCGGCGTTGAAGGCACCGAACATGCCGAACATGTGGTACGGCGCGAAGACGGGCGCGCCGTCCACCAGCACGGACACCTGGCCACCGTCGCCGCCGCGCACGAAGAGCTGTCCGCCCAGGTCGCTGACGCTGGTGACGCCCGCTGCAGCCTGCAGGCTTCGGAAGACGTCGGGCTCGCCGACCGTCGGCACGGCCTTGATCTCGGCCTGCGTCATGCCCACCGCGCCCACGACCACTTCTCGGTCGAACATCGTCCTGTGCAGCTCGCGGGACGTCATCCTGCGCTCGGCGGCCACGGTAAGCGGCGGGAGGGCCACGGCGGCGCGCTCGAGCCTGAACTCGACGACGGAGCCGTCCTGGGGAACCTGCACAAGGGTGTCCAAGTCGGCGTAGCCCAGCCGGGTGGCCAGGACGCGCACCGTTCCGACCGCCTCCGGCGCGGAGGTCAGCCCACGGTCGTTGGTGATGCGGGTTGCGTTGTGGTCGGGGAAGGCGAGCAGCACGCTGCCCACCGACTTCCCCGACGTGCGATCGACGGTGCGGACCACCCAGGCCCCCGGAGGGGGGACCTGGGCGCGGCTCGAGTCGGCCTGTGCCGCGACGGCCGACCCGAGCCAGACCGCGACCGCCGCTACGAAGGTTGCGTTGGTCGTCATGATGTCTGTCCTCTACCAGCGGAGGTCCACGGTGATGCGCCGCAGGTTGATCATGCGTCCCCCGGGCGCGTAGCTGAACACCTCTCGGCCAAGGTTCTGGTCCGGACCCCAGTCGGTCTCGACGGCGGCGACGGCGAAGTTCACGCCGCCGAGCTTCGGCGACACCGGCAGGATGTTGGGCCGAATCCTGTAGGGGCTGTGCGTCGCGTAGTGCCATTTGTTCTTCTCTACGCCCGATTCCCAAATCGATCCTCGAATCCGGGTTCCGTGGACGTTGGTATAGGCAAGCGTGGTCTTGACTTCAGCAGTGCCGACCGCGTCGCCACGAATCAGCAGCCTGAAGTCGTGGAGGACGGAAGGCGAGTGCGTGACGCTAGGGTCGCGAACACCAGCGGGGAGCGCTGCGACCTCCGAGGCCGCGACCGACAACCCAAGCGTCTCGGCCACGGCCTTCGCCACTTCGCCTTCCGAGTCGTAGCGCCCGTAGTCCACCGAGACGGGCGGGCGGTCTCCGACCTGGTGCGTCCAGACGATCGCCGTCTCCCCGTCGTCCGGGTCCTGGATCACGACTCCCGGCCCGTCGGCTTGGCGGCCGATGCGTGTTCCCCAACTCTCTCGGGGGTGCACGTAGAAGAAGGCGTCGTATCCCTCGACTTGACTCATCTTCGTGGCCTCCTTTCTGCGTCCTGCGGGCTCGTGGACCGCGAAGTCGAGCGCGTCCGGGTCCCACGAGCCCGCGACTCCGATGTGGGGGGTACCCCTCCACGCCAGCCGGTGTTCCCGGAGGGGGACCGAGATGACCAGCTCGGCGACTTCGTCGAGTCGAGCGACCTGAGCGAGAAGCTCGGCTTCCTCCATGCCCAACGCCGCGGCGCTGCCAGCCAGCAGTCCGGCGCCTTCGGGGCTGCGGAGGTAGTCGCCGAGGATCAGCTGGTGCTCGACTTGGGTGGAGGCTCTCATGGCGGCCAGGATGCTCAGCCGGGCATCGGCAGACGCCAAGCTGCGGGCCAGGGCGCCAGCCGCCCAGGAGATCGGGGGCTCCGCGTCCAGCGAGGACGGGACGGCGGGGTCGCCGGCCGGCGTCGGGGCAGGGCGCGTGGTGGTGTCGCAGGCCGCCGCAGAGACGGCGAGCGCGACGAGGAAGAACTTGGTGCTTTTCATCGGATTTCCTTTGGTTGGGGAGCCGGTGGGTATCCGGCCTTTGTTGGCGCCGTCCAGAATCAGGCCGAGTGCCGGACCGGAAGCGCTGTGACAGGTAATACCCCGGTTTCCCGAAAGGTTCCCTCGGGTGCGCGCCGTCGTTCCTCCCGACCACGGCACCGCCCTGCCGAATGGGAGAGACGACGGATTGACTACTACGGTTTTTGTTCGGTATCTTGCCAGGCCATGCTTGCCCGATCCACATCTCCATCGGCGTCCGTGCCGGTGTCCGCGTCCGTGCCAGCGTCCGCGTCTCGGCGGCCCGTACCGGAGGCCCTTCGTCGCGCGCTCCATCGTCTGGAGAACGGGGGAGCGACCCGGCATCCGCCGTTGCCGCTGGGCATCCGCGAGATCGACGCGGCTCTTCCCGAAGGCGGGCTTCGGCGGGGGTGCGTCCACGAGGTGGGCGGCGACGAGGCCGCCACCGGCTTCTGCGCCGCCCTGCTGGCTCGGGCGGGCGCCGGTGGCGGGACGCTGCTGTGGCTGGCGCGAGGCTGGGACCTGTACCCGCCGGGCTTGGTCCGCTATGGGATCGCCCCGGGCCGGCTGGTGGTGGTCTCCGGGCTGGGCCGGCCGGACGACGTGGCGTGGGCGATGGAGGAGGTGCTGCGCAGCGGGGCGGCAAGAGGGGTCGTGGCGGAAAGCGGGTCGGTCGGAGTTGCGGCTTCGAGGCGCTTGATGCTTGCCGCCGAAGGGTCCGACGTGGTGGGGCTGGCGCTGACGGCTTCGTCGGCGAGGAGCGTGGCGGCGACAAGGCCGGGCGCGGGCGGAGCGGGCGTTCCGACGGCGGCCAGCCGCTGGCGGGTCACCGCGGTTCCAGGCGCCGGGGCGGCGAGATGGCGCATCGAGCTTCTCCGTTGCCGGGGAGGACGGTCGGCGGAGACGGTCGCGAGCTGGGGCGGCGACGGCTGGGGCGGTCGCGACCGATGAGCGCCTGCACCGCCTCGCGCGTCTCGTCGCGACGCATCTTGGCGGCGTGGCTGCCCTGGTGGCCCACCGAGAGGCTGGCGCGACGGCTCCCGGAGGCGCGGGAGCGGTGCTTCGCCACCGTCACCGAAGCCAGGGGCAGGATGGTGGTCGGGGCGGTCAACCTCCGCGCCCGGCGGGCCGGGGTGGTCGGGGGAATGCCCCTGGCGGACGCCCGGGCCGTCGTTCCCGACTTGGTCGTCCGTCCCGCCGACCCAGCGGGCGACGCGAGCACGCTGGAGTCGCTGGCCCGATGGGCGGTTCGCTTCACGCCCCGCGTCGCCGTTGCCGGGCCGGACGCCTTCTTTCTCGACATCGGCGGATGCGCTCACCTCTTCGACGGCGAGCGAGTGCTGGCGGAGTTGCTGCGGGAGGGGCTCGCCCGTCTCGGCCTGACTTCGCGGGCGGCGCTGGCCGACACGCCGGGGGCCGCCTGGGCCCTGGCCCGCTACGGCAAGGAGGAGCTTGCCGTGGCGCCCGCGGCCGCCGGGCCGGAGGGGATGAGGGACGTGCTGGCCGAGCTTCCCGTCGCCGCCCTGCGCCTGGACCCGGTTGTCGTCGAAGCCATGTCGTCCTTCGGCCTGGAGAAGATCCACGCACTGTTCGACCTGGAGTCCGTCGACCTGGGCCGCCGCTTCGGCTTCGACCTTCCCCGACGGATCGACCAAGCCATCGGCCTGCGGGAAGAGCCCATCGTCCCCCTTCGGCCCACTCTGCCCCGAGAGGTTCGCCGGGCCTTCGCCGAGCCGGTTGCCAGAGCGGAAGACGTCTGGGCGGCGACGGAGCAGCTTCTGGGCGACTTGTGCCAGCTGCTGCGAAGAACGGGGGAAGGCGCTCGACGGCTGCGGCTCGTCTGCTGCCGGGTGGACGGGAGGCCCCAAAGCCTGGTCGTCGGGACCAGCCGCCCCACGCGGCGGCAGGATCGCCTCATGAACCTGTTCGCCGAGAAGCTGGGCGAAGTGGAGCCCGGCTTCGGGATCGAGGAGATGGCGCTCTCCGCAGAAGTGGCGGAGCCCGTCGGAGAGGGGCAGACCGACTGCTGGGCGGGCGGAGGCCTGCCGGACCGGGAAGGCGGCATGGGCGGCATGGGCGACCATGACGGCAAGCTCTCCGGCCTCTTGGACCGCCTGGGGAACCGCTTCGGCTTCGACCGAGTGACGCGACCGGCGCCCCGCAGCAGCTGGCTGCCCGAAAGGGCGGTCGGAAAGAGCGCGCTCCTCGTCTCGTCCACGGCGTCGCTGGCGGCAGCGGTCGCTGGATGGCCCAAGGGACGGTGGCGCAGCGGCAAAGACCGGCCGGTCGCTGGGCGAGGCGCCGCCGTCGCCGGCTGGCCCGAGGGACGGCGTCGTCCGCTTCGCCTCTTGTCGCCGCCGGAGCGGGTGGAGGTGCCCGCCGAGCCCGGTCCCGGCCGGCCCCCGGCCCGCTTCCGTCGCGGGGGACGGATGCACCGCACGCGGTTTGCCGAAGGTCCCGAGCGGATCGAGTGCGAGTGGTGGCGAGAAGCGGCTCCGTCCCGGGACTACTACTTGGTGGAAGACGAAAGCGGCCGGCGCTGGTGGCTGTTTCGAGAGGCGGCGCGGCCTGCGAGCGACGGCACGAGTCGGAACGACGCTCCCGGCGACCGCTCCGACGACGCGCCCCGCTGGTTCCTCCACGGAGTCTTCGCGTGAGCCTCGACGCCGGCGACGCACCCGACTTCGCCCCTGCCGCCACCGTCCCGGTCCCCCGCAGCTCTGCGTCCGTCGCCGACGCGTCGGTCCCCAAGGACTCTGCGCCTTCCGCCGCCGACCCGACCCCCGCCTACGCCGAGCTTCAAGTCACCAGCAACTTCTCCTTCTTGCGGGGAGCTTCCCACCCCGAGGAACTGATCGAGCGGGCCTGCGCAATGGGCTTTCGGGCCGTCGCGCTGACGGACCGGAACACGCTGGCGGGGGTCGTCCGGGCCTACCACGCGGCCAAGCAGACGAAGGCCAAGGAAGCCGGACTTCGCTTCATCGCCGGCGCCCGCCTCGATCTGGAGGACGGGCCGAGCCTGCTCTGCCTGCCGACGACCCGAGCGGGCTACGGACGGCTGGCCCGCCTGATCACCGACGGACGGCGACGGGCGCCCAAGGGGGAGTGCCGGCTGTGGCGGGCGGACGTGGTCTGCGCGGCCCGAGAACGCCGAACGGCCCAGGAAAGCACCGGGAACCGACAGGAGTGCGAGGAGGCCGGAAACCGACAGAAGTGCGAGGCCGCCGGAAGTCGAACGGAAAGCGGTGAACGCTGGCCAGCCCCCGACCAAGTCTTCGTTGTCGTGCCGCCGGAGGAGCCCGGTCCCGACTTCCCCGAGCAGCTCGCTTGGTACCGAGAACGGCTGGACGCGCCGCTCTACCTGGCCGCGACCCACTACCGCCGGGGCGACGACGACCGCCGCCTGGCCCGCCTCGCCGCCCTTGCCGACGCGCAAGGCGTCCCCCTCGTCGCCACCGGAGACGTGGAGATGCACGACCCTGCGCGCCGTCGCCTTCACGACGTGCTGGCCTGCGTCCGGGAGCGCTGCACGATCGACGCGGCAGGCCGACGGCTGGCGCCCAACGCGGACCGCCACCTCAAGACGCCGGCGGAGATGACGCGGCTCTTCCGCAACCACCCGCAGGCGCTGGCCAACGCCGTGGAGATCGCCGAGCGCTGCCGCTTCTCGTTGGGCGAGCTTCGCTACGAGTACCCCGACGAAGTGTCCGACGACGGTCGTCCGCCGCAGGAAAAGCTGGAGGCGCTGGCGTGGGAAGGGGCGGCCCGCCGCTGGCCGGACGGCGTTCCTTCCAAGGTCCGCGCCGCCGTCGAGCAGGAGCTGGCGCTCATCGGCCGGCTGGGGTACGCGCCCTACTTCTTGACCGTGGACGACATCGTCCGCACGGCCCGCGGCTTGGGCATCCTCTGCCAGGGACGGGGGTCGGCGGCGAACTCGGCGGTGTGCTACTGCCTGGGCATCACCTCCGTCGACCCCACCCGCATCGACTTGCTCTTCGAGCGCTTCATCTCGGCGGAGCGGGACGAGCCGCCCGACATCGACGTGGACTTCGAGCACGAGCGGCGTGAAGAAGTCGTCCAGTACATCTACCGGAAGTACGGACGGGAACGGGCGGGGCTGACGGCGACGGTGATCACCTACCGGACCCGCAGCGCGCTTCGGGACGTGGGCAAGGCGATGGGGCTGAGCAAGGACGTGATCGACCGCCTCCTCTCCCAGACGTCGAGCTGGTCCGGGCCGGTGGACGAAGCGAGGGCCAAGGAGGAGGGACTCGACCCGTCGGAACACCGGCTCGCCCTGACGCTGGCGCTCGCCGACGAGTTGCGCGGATTTCCCCGCCACCTGTCCCAGCACACGGGGGGCTTCGTCGTTTCGCGGGGACCGCTGTGCGAGATCGTGCCGATCCAGAACGCCGCCATGGCGGACCGCACGGTGATCGAGTGGAACAAGGACGACCTGGAAGCGCTGGGCCTCGTCAAGGTCGACGTGCTGGGCCTGGGAATGCTGTCGTGCATACGCCGCTCCTTCGAGCTGCTGGAGGCGCATCACGGCGTCCGCCACACGCTGGCCAGCGTTCCGCAAGAAGACCCGGCGGTGTACGAGATGATCCAGCGCGCCGACACGGTGGGCGTCTTTCAGATCGAAAGCCGCGCCCAGATGGCGATGCTGCCCCGCTTGAAGCCGGCGACCTTCTACGACTTGGTGATCGAAATCGCGATCGTGCGCCCTGGGCCGATCCAGGGCGACATGGTGCATCCGTACCTGCGCAGACGCAAAGGCGTGGAGCCGGTGCGCTACCCTTCCGACGAGCTGCGCCAAGTGCTGGAGAAGACCTTGGGCGTTCCGCTCTTTCAGGAACAGGCGATGAAGGTGGCGATCGTCGCGGCGGGCTTCGCTCCGGCGGAGGCCGACCAGCTGCGGCGGGCGATGGCCAGCTTCCGCAACTACGGGACGGTGCACCGCTTCAGGGACAAGTTCGTGGAAGGGATGACCGGCCGAGGGTACGACCAAGCCTTCGCCGAGCGCTGCTTCCGGCAGATCGAAGGCTTCGGCGACTACGGATTCCCCGAAAGCCACGCGGCCAGCTTTGCGCTCTTGGCCTACGTCTCGTCGTGGCTGAAGCGCCACTACCCGGAAGTCTTTGCATGCGCGCTGCTGAACAGCCAGCCCATGGGCTTCTACGCCCCGGCCCAGATCGTGCGCGACGCCCGCGACCACGGCGTGGAGGTGCGCCCCGCCGACGTCAACCACTCGGCGTGGGAGTGCGTCCTGGAGCCGATGGAACCGGCGGCACCGGCGGAGTCGGCGGAGTCGAGGACCGGCGAGCAGGCCGGCAACCGTCGTCGCGGGCCGGGTCGCCCCTTCGCGCTGCGTCTGGGGCTGCGGCAGATCAAGGGGCTGCGGAAGGAAGAGGCGACGTTGGTGGCGGCGGCGCGGGGAGACGGCTACTGGTCGCCGGAGGAGTTGTGGCGACGGTCGGGGGTTTCCCGAGGCACGCTCGTGCGCTTGGCCAACGCCGACGCCCTCGTCTCGATGGGAATGGACCGTCGGCAGGCCGCGTGGGCCGCAGGAGACGTGCAAAGGGAAGGCTCGTTGCCGCTCTTCGACTCGGCTCGACCGGAAGCCCGCCCGGACCAGCGGCCCCGGCCGAGTCGACAGTCCCGGCCAAGCCGGCGAGCCGACTACGGCCGGCAGCCCCGGCCCGTCCAGCTCGAACCGGCACTGCCCGCCATGTCGGCGGGAGAGCACGTGGCGGCCGACTACCGGGCGACGGGCCTCTCCCTCAAGCGCCACCCGGTCGCGTTTCTGCGGGAACGCCTGGCGCGACGGGGGGTGCGTCCGACGGAAGAGTTGGCCCAGCTGCCGAACGGGGCGCGGGTCGCGGTGGCGGGGATCGTGCTTGTGCGCCAGCGCCCCGGGACTGCCCGCGAGGTGGTGTTCGTCACGCTGGAAGACGAGACGGGGACGGCCAACTTGGTCGTCTTCCCGTCCGTGCGGGAGCGGTGGCGCCGCGACTTGCTGACCGCGCGGCTGATGGTCTGTCGCGGCAAGGTGCAGGCCGAGGACGGCGTGATCCACGTGATCGCGGAGAAGATCGAGGCCCTGAACGGGTGGCTGGAAAACGTGGGGCGGGCGGAGGGAGACAGCGGCGGCAAGGGCTGCGACGGCGCCGCCGGAAGGAGCGCCTTTGTGGAGAGAGGGCGGTTCTTTCACTGAAGCGGTTAGATTTGGAGATGGCCGCGACCACCATCTCGGGATCGAACTTGAAGCACCTCCTGCGCGAGATCGCTTGGCCCCGGCGGTGGCTCCTTCTGCTGGGAGTCCTGCTGATTCTGGTCACCCAGCTTGCGAGGCTCGTGCTGCCCGTTTCGTCGAAGTACTTGTTCGACGGGGTGATCGCCAACGGCGACACCGGGCTGCTCTTCCTGCTGGCCGGGGTGGTCGGAGGAGCCGTGGCGGTTCAAGCGGCATCGTCCTACGCATTGACGATTCTGTTGGACATCGAAGGACACAAGATCGTCGCCGGGCTCCGTTCGGAGGTGCAGAAGCACGTGATCGAGCTTCCAGTGCGCTTCTTCGACCACGCCAAGTCGGGAAACCTCGTGTCTCGGGTCATGCACGACGTCGAAGGAGTTCCGACCATCGTCGGCGCAGGTCTTGTGCAGCTTGTCGGCGGAGCGGTCACCACCGTCGTCGCCTTGGTCTTTCTTGTGCAAATCGACCCGGTCATGACTTTGCTTGCGGTCGTCCCTCTTGTGAGCTTTGCGTGGATTTCCAGGAGCGCGCTGAAGAGGATGCGCCCCGCGTTCCGGGAGCGGCGCAAGATCGAGTCCCAAGTCACCGGCCGTCTGAACGAAGCCCTGGGAGGCATACGCATCATCAAGGGCTTCAACGCGACCAAGCTGGAAGGCAATGCTTTTCGCGCGGGCGCCATGAAGATCTTCGCCAAGACGGCAACGACGCTGAAGGTGTCGAGCATCGTGGCCTGCGGCAGCGCCTTCTTCACGGGGATAGCCGGAGTTCTCGTCTTGATCTACGGCGGACAGCTTGTCGTTTCCGGCGAGGTCACGACCGGAGAGCTCGTTTCCTTCACTGCCGTCTTGGCGATGCTGGTGGCGCCCGTGTCGCAAATGACCGGAGTGGGCGTCCAACTCACCGACGTGCTGGCTGGACTGGACCGAACGGTCGAGCTGTTGTCGCAGCCGCAGGAAGGCGACGATCGGCGCCGCGTCGTGACGATGCCGCCGATCCGGGGACGCCTGACGTTCGAGGACGTGCACTTTCGCTACGACGCGGACAAGCCCGTTCTGAAGGGAGTCGGCTTCGAGGCAATGCCTGGGATGGTCGTGGCCCTGGTGGGCAGTTCGGGGTCCGGCAAGTCGACTGTCGCATCCCTGGCCGCGTCGTTTCGGACGCCGGACGCCGGACGGGTGCTCGTGGACGGAATCGACTTGCGGGAAGTGAAGCTGGCGTCCTACCGCAGACAGCTCGGCCTAGTGCTCCAGGACGACTTCCTCTTCGACGGCACGATCCGGGAGAACATGCGCCTTGCCCGACCGTCGGCGTCCGACGCCGAAGTCGAGCAGGCGGCGGAGCAAGGTTGCGTGAACGAGTTCAGCGATCTCTTCCCCGAAGGACTGGACACGGTGATCGGCGAACGGGGCGTCAAGCTGTCGGGCGGACAGCGGCAGCGGGTGACGATCGGCCGCGCGGTGCTGGCGGACCCGCGCATCCTGATCCTGGACGAAGCCACCTCCAGCCTGGACACCCAGAGCGAGGCGCTGATCCAGAAGAGCTTGGCGGATCTGACCAGGGGCCGCACGACGCTGGTGATCGCTCACCGGCTGTCGACGATTCGACGCGCCGACCTCATCCTCGTCATGGACGACGGCCGGATCGTCGAGCGGGGCGGTCACGACGAGCTGATGGCTCGGGGCGAACGCTACTACGAGCTGTACACCGTGCAGGCGAGAATATGATCGTGGACAACGAGAACACGGGTCGTGGAAGGCGGGGCGACGCCTCGGCGTGAACCGACACAAAGTCCCCCCGGCTCACTCCGGCAGTCGGCGCGCCGGCAGAGGCGGAACCGGATGGACGCCCAGGACGACGTGCCAGTAGACCCACGAACGCGCATCGAATATCCCTGGATGCGCCAGCCGAAGCACCTCGCGCAGGTGGTCGTCGGAGAAGTGGTCGCGGGTTGCCGCCACGTCGGCGACCGTGCCGAAGGTCATGACGTGACAAAGAAGGAGCACGGGGTCGCGCAAGCTCTCTTCCGGCTCCTTGAACCACACCATGCGCTTCGCGACGCGCAGGAGTTCTTGCGTGACCCGCAATGGGAAGCTTGGAGGCGTCACCGGTCGCATCCTTGCGGGACGAGGCCCGTTCGCGGAGACGCGGCTTGGGGTCGCCTCGGGGGCCTCGGGGTTGCGCCCTTCACGGCCGCGGCCAGGCGTCGGCGGACGTCTTCGGGCACCGTCGCCAAGTCGCCGTCGCCGAAGTAGACCAGGGCCTTCAGGGTCGGGAGCGGGTTGAAGGCGGGGCCGTGAACCGCTCCGGCGGCTGCCAGTGCTTCCTCCAACGACACGCCTCCCTGGGCGATCGCGGCGTCCAGGTCGATGTAGTCCTTGACGCTGGCGCGTCTCTGCACCAGCTCCGCCTTGGCGGCCGCGAGGTCGATCAGGGAAGCCACCTTGACGCCGGCGCCCTTGGCGATCTGGGGGTCGTTCGCCCGGTCGAGGCGGAGTCCGCCGAAGTACGAGACGCGGACCAGCCCGTTGCGGTCCAGCAAGCAGGTCAGGGTGTCGGCGGCTTGCCGCAGGACTTCCGCGCCGCAGAGGTACGGGACACGGGCCCGCAGGTGGACGGGGTCGAACGGCTCGGCCGAGAAGAAGTCGAAGTCCTCGGACGTTCGGTGGCCCAGTCGAAGCGCCAGGGCCGTGCCGCCGTAGAGGACGAACTCCGCCGGGGTTTGCCCGAGTTCGCCCCACAGGCGGCGCTGGGGCGGCGGGAGCGTCTCGAGCCGGGGGACGAACTCTAGCAGGTCAGGCAACGATGGCTGTTGTACGACCCCAGCTTCTCCAGGAGCGCGACCGTGGCGGGAAGCGGCGACACGCGCTGGACGGGACCGTTGGCCATGTCGGCGACGGTCTGTCCGCGTCGGCTGACCGCCTTCACGTCGATCCCCTTCGCCACGAGGTAGACGATCAGCTCGTGGTCGCCTCGGGCGGCAGCGTGGTGGAGGGCGTTGTAGCCGTTGTGGTCCCGCGCGTCGACGTCGGCGCCCAGCTCCTCGACCAGGTAGCGCACCGCAGGGAGCCAGCCGCCGGGAACGTGACGGTGGGCGTTGCCGGCGAACCCCTCGCCGTAGCCGACCCCGGACGCCGCGTGAATCGGCCACACGCCGGGGCCTCCCACCTCCGCCGGGGGCAAGCCCGACGGGTCCGGCTCCAGGGCTCGCAGGGAGTCCGCCAGCTCCGACGCCGCCACCAAGTCGGCGCGCAGGTCGTCGCTGGGCGCGGCCAAGAGGTCGTCGGCGAAGTCGGCCCGCATCGTCGCGGGAAGGTCGTCCCGCACGGAGCGCAGGAGGGCCGACCGGGCGGAGTCGCCGAGGGCGGCGTAGGTGGTGTCGGAGGCCAGGCGAGTGCGGTTCTGCTGGCGGAGGAACTCGTCGGGCGACAAGCGGTTGCGGCGGGGAGGCGCCTTGGTCGGGAGTTCAGGGTCCGCGCCGTGGGCGATCAGCAGCCGCATCGCCTCCACGTCGGTGGCGTAGGCGGCGCGCCAGAAGGCGGTGGCGCCGTTCGTGTCCACGAGGCCGCAGTTCCGGTTCCCGCATCCACTGTACTCCATGTACCAGGGGTGCATGGTCAAGCGGGCGTCGGGGTCGGCGCCGGCCTCCAGCAGGGCGGCCGTCACGTCGAGGTAGGTGGCCGACTGGAGGTTCATCTCCTGGGGCTGGGGGTACCGGGTGCGGGGCTGCCACCGGGCGTTCACCGCCGCCCACAGGGGCGTGGCGCCGTTGAGGGACGAGGCGGCGTCGGGATCGGCGCCCTGCTCGATCAGCATGAGCGCCACGTCGAACTGGCCGTTGATCACGGCCATGAGGAGGGGGCTGGTGCCGTCGCCCGCGCTGGGCTGGTCGATCTCGGCGCCTCCGGCCAGCAACGCCGTCGCGGCCTCCCGATGCCCCTGGCGGACCGCGTGCAGCAGTGCGGTGAGGCCGCCCTTGGTGGTGATCCGCCGAGGGCGAAAGGGGTCCTCTTCCTCTTCTTCGCCGTCCTCGTCGTCTTCCGGAAGACCTTCGGCGTAGACGGACCGGGAGGCTCGCACGGCGGTCTGGAACTCGCCCGGCGTCGGGGCCCGGTTGCCGCCGGTGAACGCTTCCACCACCTCGGCCCGACGCTCCCCCGCCAGCCGGTCCAGCGCCGCCATGACCTGCAGGTCCTCCACCTCGCTGGCGAGGGAGGGGTCCGCCCCGGCGCGCAGGAGCGCCCGAACGGCGTCGGCGCGGTTCAGGGAAGCCGCGAAGATCAGCGGCGTCTGCCCCCACCTGCCCTCCCGAGCATCGGGGTCGGCGCCGCGCTCCAGCAGAAGGGCCACGAGATCGGGGTCGCCTGCCGCCGCCGCCAAGTGGAGCGGGGCGGCCCCGGTGCTCCGGGCGGCCGCCGACGGATCGGCCCCGGCGTCCAGAAGGGTCGCCGTCACCTCCGCGCTGCCGCTCCGCGCCGCCAAGTGGACGGGCGCGTAGCCGCCGACCCGCGTCGTGGGGCCGACGGCCGCTCCCGCGCGGAGGAGCATCCGCGCCATCTCCGCATCGGCCCGCTCGGCAGCCCAGTGAAGCGCGGTCATTCCGTCGCCCTGGGCCGCGTTCACGTCGGCGCCGCCCGCAAGGAGCTCCCGCACGGCATCTCCGTCCCCCCGCATTGCCGCGTCCGCCACCGGCGAATCGGGACCGAGCGCCCCCGCCGCCAAGCAGAAGGCGACGGCAACCAGGGCCCCCGTCGATCGCGCGCCCCGCGACCGCCCCGCGACCCGGCCAGCCCGCGCAACCCGCGCCATCCGCGCGCCCCGCGACCAGCCCCTTCGGGTCCTCCGGCGTTCCTTCGCCACTTCGCGCGCCCTACCCCTCCGAGACCCCTGCCGACGGCGAGCGCAGGGAGAACTCGCCGTTGCTGTCGCCGAAGCTCTCCATCTCCATCCCCAGGTCGTTGAGGGCGGCAAGCATGGCGTTGGCCATGGGCGTGCCGTCGTCGGCCTTCAGGTGCAGGTTGCCCTGCAGGCGGCCGTCGGCGCCCCCCAGGAAGATCAGCGGGCAGCGGCGGTGGTTGTGGAGGTTGGCGTCGGCCATCGGCGAGCCCCACATGACCATGGTCTTCTCCAGCAGGCTGGCGTCGCCGTCCATCGTGTCCCGGAGCTTCTCCAGGAAGTACGGGAGCTGGCCCACTCGGTAGCGGCAGATCTTGTTGAACTCCAGAATCGCGTCGTGCCGTCCGCCATGGTGGGAGGCGGGGTGGAAGGGACGGCTCGAGCCGCTCTCGGGGAAGACGCGGTTGTCGGCGTCGCGTCCCGTCTTGAAGGAGACGATGCGAGTCATGTTCGTCTCCAGCGCCAGGACCTGAAGGTCGAACATCAGCCGCATGTGCTCCGAGAACGAGTCGGGAACGCCCGCCGGCGCCTCGGGGAGCTCCCGCTCCTCGCCGCCGGTGTTGCGGGACTCGATCGCCGCGATCCGCCGTTCGATCTCCCGGACGTTCTCCAAGTAGCGGTCCATCCGCTCCCGGTCCACGGCGCCCAGCTCCCGCTGCAAGGTCGCGACCTCGCCGGCGATCCAGTCCAGTATGCTGCGCCGGGACGCCCGTCGCGCCGCCCGCGCCTCGGGCGTGCCGCCTGCTCCGAAGAGCATGTCGAAGGCGACCCTGGGATCGCGGATCATCGGCAGGGGCTCGTTGGGAGAGGCCCAGCTGATCGTGTCCGTGTAGGCGCAGGAGTAGTTGTAGGTGCAGCCCCCGGCCTGGTCCAGGTTCTCGATGCAGAACTGCATCGACGGCAGGGGCGTGTCCTGGCCGAAGCGCTGGGCGTAGAGTTGGTCCAGCGACGTGCCCACGTAGATGTCGGAGCCCTGGGTCTGCTTCGGGTGCGACTGGGTGAGGAAGACGGCGCTGGACCGGAAGTGGTCGCCCCCGATCTCCGGCGCCGAGAACGCCTCGGCCATGCGCGCGTCGGTGTTGCTGACGACGGTGAGGTGCTCCTGGAAGGGCTCGAGGGGGCTCAGCGCGCTCTCCGGGAGGATGTCGAAGTCCTTCCCCGTGGTTGCCGGCGCGAAGAGGTGCTGGGTGGCGCCCCACTCGTTGCACCCGGCCAGACCGTGGACCTCCTCGATGCACACGAGGCGCGTGGGAGCCGCGGGAACGCCGCCGGTGGAGCCTCGAAGCCCGGCGGGAACCATGGCGTCGAGGAAGGGAAGCGCCGCCGAAGCGCCGATGCCCCGCAGGAAGGTGCGTCGCGGGATGTGCTTGCCGGTGATGAAGTGCATCGTCCTCGGAACCTCCTGGGTTTTCGCGTGGGGGAAGCGCTACGCGGGGGGCGCGCCTCGCGGCGGTCGGGCGCCTTGGGCAGGCGACGGGCTTGCGGGCGACGGGAGTCCCTGGGCTTCCTCCGCGACGGCGGCCGCAGGCGCCCGCTTCTTGCGGAAGGCGTCGCTCTTCACCACTCCCAGCACGAGGGTCGAGACCTTGTAGCCGTCGGCTTCGGCCCGACGCGCGATCTCTCGGACGGCGGGCTGGTCGTAGTGCTCGACCCGCCTGCCCAGGGCGTAGGCCATCAGGTTTTCGGTGAAGGTGCGGACCAGGGGAAGAGGGCGCCGGAGGAGAGCCTGGGCCAGCTCGTCGGGCGTGGCGACGGGCGTGCCGTCGTAGAAGTCGCCCCGGGTGTCCAGGGGCGCGCCGTGCTCCAGGGAGCGCCACTTGCCGGTGACGTCGAAGTTGTCCAGCGCCAAGCCGATGGGGTCCATGAAGCGGTGGCACGAGTTGCACGCCGGGTTCTCCCGGTGCAGCTCCATCCGCTCCCGGGTGGTGAGCATCCGGCCTCCCTCGGAGGCGACGGTCTCCTCCAGGTCCGGGATCCCCGGCGGCGGCGGAGGCGGCGGCGTGCCCAGCAGGACCTCCATGACCCACTTGCCCCGCAGCACCGGCGACGTGCGGTTGGCCAGCGAGGTCAGCACCAGGATGCTCCCGTGGCCCAGAAGGCCGGAGCGGGGCCCGGCGTCGGGGTAGTCGACCTTGCGGAAGCGGGCGCCGGGCGCCGGCGGGAAGCCGTAGTGGTTGGCCAGCCGCTCGTTGACGAAGGTGTGGCGGGCGCGGAAGAGGTCCAGCACGCTCCGGTCCTCTTGGACGAGGCTGTTGAAGAACAGCTCCGTCTCCCGGCGCATGTCGCCGGCCAGGTTGTCGTCGAAGTTGGGGTAGAAGTTGGGGTCCGGGTGGACCTTGGACAGGTCCTGCAGCCGAAGCCACTGGGCGGCGAAGCGGCTGCCCAGGGCCTGGGCGCGGGGGTCGCGCATCATGCGGACGGCTTGCCGTGCAAGCTCGCTTTCGTCGTGGAGGCCGCCTTGGGCCGCGACTTGCAGAAGCGTCTCGTCGGGCGGCGCGCCCCACAGGAAGAACGAGAGGCGCGAGGCCAGGTCCTCTCCCGAGAGGAGGTAGTCGGTCCCGGGCGCCACGCCGTCGGGCTGCTTCTCAAGCCGGAAGAGGAAGCGGGGGCTGGCGAGGAGCGCCTCCAGCGCCGTCCGCACGCCCTCCTCGAAGCCGTGGACGCCGGCGCCAGCCTCGTAGAACGTCATGAGGCCGTCCACGTCGCGGGCGGCGGCGGGACGGCGGTAGGCCCGGCCGGCGAGTCGCTCGACGATCCGCCGGGCGCAGGGCTCCTCCTCTTCCGGGCTGGTGGGCCGGCAGACGAAGACGCGCTTTCGGCTGGGGGACTCGGAGAGGCCGGTGACCGTCAGCGGACCCCCGACGACCAGCTCTCGGAGGTGGGGCAGGGTGGTGATGCCGCTTCCCCCGGAGCCGCCCCCGGCCATCGACCAGTCGTGGGGCCGGACAAGGTCCTCGTAGGGACCGTCGAAGCGACGCACGAAGGCGGCCGACACCCGCTTCTGCCCCGCCCGCACGAAGACGGGTTCGGTGCTGATCGGCGCCGCCCCGCGACCGTCCGCGCCTCCGCCCGTGCGCGCGTAGTGAAGCAGTGCGACCCGCTCCCCGTCCACCGACACGTCCACGTCCTCGAAGCGGGAGTTGGCGCCGGAGGCGAACCCCAGCTTGAAGACGTACTCGCCGTCCGCCGGAAAGACGTGCTCCACCACGATGCCGCCCCGCGTTCCGTAGGGCGCTCCCTCGATCCGGTCCCACGAGTGCTGGGACGTGTAGTCCGAGCTCTTGTACGCCCAGTCCACCGAAGGGGCCGCGCGGTCTCCCACGGCCCGGCGGCTGATCTCGGCGGCGGCGTTCAGGTACGCCTCCACGAGCGTGGGCGACAACGACTGGACGTCGGCGATGTTGTCGAAGTTGGCGCTCATCTGGTCGGCCGGCAGCCACTCGCCCGCGTCGACCGAGAGGCCCAGCAGATCCTGGATTGCCCGTTCGTACTCGGGGCGGTTCAGGCGCTGGAAGGTGCGAACGCCCGGGTTGGGACGCTCGGCGGCGGCCGCGTCGAGCACTTCTTCAAGGGTCTCGACCAAGTTCAGCAACGTGTCCCCGGCAGGTCGGCGGACGCCCGGCGGCGGCATCATCCCGGCGCGGAGCTTCCGCACCATCCGCTCGGCGACCTCGGGCGCCTGGTCGGCGGCGGCCACGTCGAAGTCCTCCAGAGACAGGTTGCCCACCAGTCGGCGGTCGTTGTGGCAGCGGGCGCACACCCGCTGGACGACCTCGGTTCCCTCGGCGGCCGGGTCGGAGCGGGCGCCTTCGGGATCGGCGGGCGCGGCGGACCGGTTCCACGCACGATCGGAACGCACGCGCTCGGAAGCCGTGTCCTGTCCCGCGTCCTGTCCCATGGCGACGAGAAGCACGCCCAGCGCCGCCGCCGGTACAACGAGTTGTTTCATGAAGCGCCCTGCCGACTGTGGCCAAGTCGATCCACAATAGCCGCCGGAAGCCGGGCCGGGCAAGAAAGCCTTTCCAGCGGAAGGTCCGCCCCTTCTCTGCTAGCGAACGATCCGGCGCACCTGAACGACTTCCTCGTCAAGCTCCGTCTCGACCACGACGACGGCCAGGGTGTCGCTGCCCCCGAGCAGGTGCGCGTCCCCGTCGATGGAGGCGGTGGCTCGCACGCTGCCGCGGGACGGATCGATCACGACCCACTCCGTGTCCCCGGTCTCATCTCCGTCCCCGAATTTCTGAAGCCACACGTCGCCTCCGACATGCACCAAGCGCCGAACTGGCGGGGCCGCTGCGGGCAGCTCGCCAGGCAAGTTGTCGAAGACCAGGCGAATCCTGCTGGCGGCGGGGCCGCTGGCGACCGAAAGCCACTCCTCCCTGCGTTCCTGCAGGAACTCCCGCCGATAGCGCTCGAGGCGCCAGGGCAACGACACGACGGAAGTCGTCGCGCCCGCCGCATCCGCCAGACCTCCCAGCAAGAGGACCGGATCGTCGATGGGAACCAAAAGCCAACGGGAACGGGTCGCGGAAACGTGCGCTTTGCCCAGGAAGCTCATGTCGTAGCCCGTTGCCCCGTTCTCCTGCTGGACGAGGTAGCTGTACCCGACATGTCGGCGATCCAGCTTGGTCAGATGTCGGGTGTCGACGTCGAACGCCAAGATGTCCTGCCACACTGCGCGCAGCGACGTTGGATCGGTGAAGCCCGTTCCGCCCCAGGTGGACAGAACCCAGGTCTTGGCCGACGCGACGCCGGCCAGGGTCGTCCCGACGTCGCCGGGCTTCGGCAAGGCCGCGACCTCGGGCTCGGCTTCGCCCACCCAAGTCGTGACTCGGTTGAGGAAGGAATCGAATGCCAACACGGTGTCGCCCAGGGAGAACACTCGCCCGATCCCGATGAACTCGCCCGGACCGTTGCCTTTTCTGCCCCTCGACTCGACGACGTCCCCGGTTGCGGAAACCCGGAGGATGCGGGGCTCCGAGTTGTCGGCGATCCAGAGGCTGCCGTCGGGCGCGAAGGAGGCGTCTCGGACGTTGTGGAGCCACACGCCGTCGTCCCTTCCCGTCTCGAAGACCGGGCCGTCCGCCAAGCGCCACTGGGCGGCGGTCGCCGCGCTGGCCTGACCTGCTGCCAAGTGCACGGCAACCGCCGCCGCGACGAACAGCTTGCTCCGCATCGAGCGTCCTCCCGGTACTGTCGCTAGCTAGGCTGGCGCGTTACAGTAGCACTTGGGTCCCGTCCAGCCGCAACTGCAGCATGCCATGGCTCCGTTGGAGCAGCCGACCGAGCACCCGCGGTCGCCACAGTCCACCGAGCACTTGTCGGCCCATTGGCCGCCGCTGTCGCAACTGCCGCTCGACGAGGCGCTGGACACCCCCAGCGTCGAATACCATTCTAGCGTAGGCCTCTCCGGGATGTCCACGCGCCATGCCATGTTGCTCAAGCCGTACCCGAGAATATCCCGGGAGTTCGGAACCCCTGCTTGTTCTTCTAGGGCGAGCGTCATCTCCTCCGAAGCGGTCTTGATCTCGACGGCTCCGCGCCGCCACTCCACGCTAGCGCCGTCCAGACGCCAGCTGCTGAACTGGCCGGGGTTCTTTTCGGTCGTCTGGAGCCTGAAGACACGGTCGGCTTGGCCGTTCGTGATGCCCGTTTCGTTCGCCAGGTCGAGGAACGCGAGGTAGTCGGTCCCGGCGCCGTCGTCTGTGGACGCCGCGATCACGACGACATCTCCCTCTGCGGATCCAGTGGGGGATTCCGGCGGGCAGGTGCGAGACGTCGACGGTCCCAGGAACGCTGTCGTGCCGGCGACGAGCCATGCGAGGTACTTCGTCCCGATCATAATGATTTCTCCGAATGTGGGAGCGGTCCCGCTCGCTTGTTCGGCGAGACTCCTATCCTGATACCCGCGATCGACGGCTTGGTTCCCTCCGCCCCGTCTTGGCGCGGCCACAGGAGGCGAATCGCTGGGTTCAGAGCCCAGCCAGTTGCGCCGCGGCCCGCCTCGCTGTCTAATAAGTGGAACCATGCGGGTGGATCGGACGGAACGCCTTCGGAGGTCGAAGATGAGCAGCAAGCACGCGGTATCGCGACGGAAGTTCATGGGCGGAGCGGCAACCGCCGTCGGAGCGCTGGGGTTCGCTCCAGGGGGTCTGCAGGGGATGCTGGCCCGCTACGCCCCCGAATCCCGCATCGGACGGCAGGAGGGCGGCTACGACGCCCTGGCCAAGCTGTCGTCCAACGAGAACCCCTACGGACCGTCGCCGGCGGCCATGAAGGCGATGGAAGCGGCGTGGAAGTACTCCAACCGCTACGGCTACCCCGACGGCGACGTGCAGGAAGTCGTCGCCGACCACCTGGGCGTGCCTCGGGACCACGTGCTTCTGACGGCCGGGTCCGAGGAGGTCCTCAAGGCCGTGGGAATCGCCCTGCTGGGCGCGGACAAGAAGGTGGTGGGCGTGGAGCCGTCGTACGGGTCCGTCTACAACTACGCGACGGGGATCGACGCGGACGCGATCAAGCTTCCCCTGCTGGACGACCACTCCCAGAACGTCCCGGCGATGATCAAGGCCACCCGCCGGCACCACCGGGAGATCGGCTTCGTCTACCTCTGCAACCCCAACAACCCCACGGGCAACGTGGTTCCGGCCAGCGAGGTCCGGTCGCTGCTGGACGCGATACCCGACGACGTGCCCGTGCTGGTGGACGAAGCGTACCACCACTTCGTGGAGGACCCCCGCTACGAGAGCGCGGTACCCTACGTGAAAGAGGGGCGGAACGTGATCGTCGCCCGCACCTTCTCCAAGATCTACGGGATGGCGGGGATGCGGCTCGGCTTCGCCGTGGCGGCGCCTCCGATGCTCCAGCGGCTGCGCACCTACGCCACGGGCACGATCAACGCCCTGGTGAAGTGGGGCGGGGCGGCGTCGATCAAGGACGTCGAGACCGAGGCCAAGGTCAGGACGGAGACGCTGCGGCTGCGCAACCGCGCCACGAAGCAGATGACCGAGTGGGGGTTCGAGGTGATTCCCTCCGAGACCAACTTCTTCATGGTGCGGACCGGGCGTCCCGTGCAGGAAGTTCGCGCCGCGTTCCGCGAGGAGACGGTGGCCGTGGGCCGGCCCTTCCCGCCGATGCTGGACTGGCTCCGGGTCTCGGTGGGGACCGAAGACGAGATGGACCGCTTCGACGCCGCGTTCAGGAAGATCTTCTCGGTCTGACGGCTTCCCCGCGCCGGCGGGGACAGCTAAGACGGCGAGGGCGCCCACGTGGCTGACGGCGCCCAGGCCGTGGACGGCGCCCAGGCCGCCGAGGCTGCCCAAGCGGCTGACATTGCTCGGGTCGCCGACGTTGCCCAGGCCACGGACGTCGCCCGTCGCCTCTTCGGGATCGAAGGCGAAGCAAAGGCCCTGCCGGGCGAGTTCGACCGCAACTTCGTGGTGGCCGGGCGGGACGGCCCGGTCGTCCTCAAGCTGAGCCCGGCGTCGCGGCGGCCGATCTTGGAGCTTGCGGCGGCGTGCCTGGTCCACTTGGCCGGGCCGAGGCTCTCTGCGAAGGTTCCGGGCTTGGCGTCTGGTCGCGGCGCGGCGGCCGACACCGGCGCGGCGGCCAGCACCGGAGCGGTTCGCGAGGTGGAGCTCGACGGCGCCCCGCACGTCGCTTCCGTCGTCACGTTCGTCGAGGGCGTTCCGCTGGCGACCGTCCGCCCCAAGAGCATGGCCGTTCTGGAAGCGCTGGGGACGTTGCTGGCGGAGGTCGGACGGGCACTGTCCGATTTCGACCACCCCGGGCTGGACCGGGCGTTCCCGTGGCGCATGGAGTCGGCCCGGGAGGTGGTTCGCGACCATGCCGCCATGTTGGCGCCCGGTCGGTCGGCGCTGGCGCTGGCGACTCTCGACCGGGCTTGGCAGCGCCTCGATCCGGTGAAGGACAGCCTTCCCACCGGCCCAATCCACAACGACGCCAACGACTACAACGTCTTGGTGGCGCCGTCGCTGAAGGGCGTCCGGCTGGCCGGCTTGATCGACTTCGGCGACGTGGCCCGGGGGTGGCGGGTGGCGGACCCTGCCGTGGCAGCGGCCTACACGATGATGGACTTGCCCGACCCTTTGGAAGCGGCGTGCGCGCTGGCCAAGGGCTACTCGACGGTCGCGCCGCTCGGGGAGAGCGAGTGCCGGGCGCTGCTCCCCATGGCGGCGCTTCGGCTCTGCCTGTCGGTGTGCATTCAGGCCCGGCAGATGAAGGAGCAGCCCGACAACGAGTACTTGGCGGTCAGCCAGAAGCCGGCGTGGCGGCTGCTGGAGACCTTGGCAGCGACCGACTGGCGACTCGGCGAGTTCAGGGTGCGCCATGCCTGCGGCTTCGAGCCCAACCCGCGGCGCCAGGCGGTGGCGGCGCGCCTGGGGCGGCTCGGAGCGGCCTCGAAGCGAGTCGAGGCGGGCCGGCCGGGGCAGCTCGGAGCGCTTGGACCGGGGCGGCTCGGAACGACGCCGCCGACGGAGCCGGTCGGCCCAGGGTCGCTCTCGTCGGAAGCGTCTCGCCGCGAGCTTCCATTCCCGGTGATGCCACTGGCCGTCCTGGAGCGGCCCCACGTTCTCGATCTGTCGGTGGAAAGCTTGGAGCTGCCCCACCCCGACGACTTGGCCGCCCCCGGCGCCTTCGAGGCTTGGGTGGAGAAGGAGCTTGCGGCAGCCGGAGCGACCGTCGGCGTGGGTCGCTACTGCGAGGCTCGCATCCCCTGCGACGCCCCCGGCGAGTCCAGGACGATCCACCTGGGGCTGGACCTCTTCGCCCCCGCCGGCACGCCCGTAAGCGCGCCCTTGCCGGGAACCGTCGTCTCGGTGGCCGACAACGCTCTTCCGCTCGACTGCGGTCCCACGGTGGTCCTCCGCCACGGCCCCAGCGACGACGACTCCGCCGCCGGCAACCCCGACGACGGCTTCCACACCCTGTACGGCCACTTGGACAGGGCCACGCTGGACCACTTGACGCCCGGAGACCAGGTGGCTGCCGGCGACGTGATCGGCCGGCTTGGCAACGCCCGGGTCAACGGGGGCCGGCCCCCCCACCTTCACCTCCAGGCGATCGCCCTGGACCCGCTTTGCGACCCGGACGCGCCGACCGCGCCCGGCAACTTCCCCGGCGTGGCCCTTCCCCGCCTTCGCAAGGTCTGGCAGTCCATCGCGCCCGACCCGTCGGCGCTGGCCGGCTTCCCCGGGGCCAGGACGCCCGCCGCCGGTCCGACCGCCGACCGCGCCCCGCTGGACGCCCGGCGCGCCTCGGCCGTCCCGGGCGGTGGAGCCGGCAGCCGCGAAGCCGGCAGGACCGCCGATCCCGAAGCAGCCGCGCAGCGCATCCAGCGGCTCCGCCGGAGGCACCTGCCGCCTTCGCTGAGCCTGTCGTACCGGCAACCGATCCACGCCGTCCGCGGCCTGGGCTCGTACCTCTTCGACGCAGAAGGACGCCGCTTCCTCGACACCGTCAACAACGTCCCGCACGTGGGGCACTCCAACCGGCGCGTCGCCGCCGCCGTCGCTCGCCAAGCCCGCGTGCTGGCGACCAACACGCGGTACCTCCACGGCGAGATCGTCGCGCTGGCGGAAGAGCTGGCGGCCCACTTCCCGGCGCCGCTGGACGTGGTCTTCCTGGTCTGCTCCGGCAGCGAGGCCAACGAGCTGGCCCTGCGCTTGGCCCGCCGCCACACCGGCGCCGACGGCGTGATCGTCCTCGAGGGCGGGTACCACGGGAACACCGGCGGGCTGGTCGAGATCAGCCCGTACAAGTTCGACGGACCAGGCGGCGACGGTCGAAGCGAGCGCGTGGCCGTGGCGCCGATGCCCGACCCGTATCGGGGGCGGTTCAGACGGAAACCGGACGCGACCCCGAGCCCAAGCGAGCCCTCGAGTCCAGCCCGGACTGCCCACGCAGAGGCCGACCGGGAGCTCGGCGAGCGCTACGCCGCGGAAGTGAAGGCGGCGGCCCGGCGGCTGGGACGCCACGGCGTCGCGGCGTTCGTCGCCGAGCCGATCCTGGGCTGCGGAGGGCAGATCGAGCCTCCCCCCGGCTACTTGGCCGCTGCCTACGAGCACGTCCGCCAAGCCGGGGGCGTGTGCGTGGCCGACGAAGTGCAGACCGGCTTCGGACGGGTCGGCGACGCCTTCTGGGCCTTCGAGCTGCAGGGAGTCGTGCCCGACGTCGTGACCCTGGGCAAGCCGATGGGGAACGGTCACCCCGTCGCCGCGGTGGTCACCACCAAGGAGATCGCCGATTCCTTCGCCAACGGCATGGAGTACTTCAACACCTTCGGCGGCAACCCGGTGTCTTGCGCCGCCGCCCGCGCGGTCCTGGCCGAGGTTCGCGACCGGGGCTTGCAGGAGTGCGCCCGCAGCACCGGCGACCGGCTCCTGGGCGAGCTGCGACGACTGGCCGCTCGCTGGCCGGTGGTCGGCGACGCGCGGGGCCGGGGACTCTTCCTGGGCGTGGAGTTCGTTTGCGATCCGGCGACCCGCGAACCCTTCCCCGAAGCATGCGCCTACGTGGTGAACCGGGCCCGCGAGATGGGGGTTCTCGCCAGCGCCGACGGCCCCGACCGCAACGTCCTCAAGATCAAGCCCCCGCTGGTCTTCGGCGAAGCGGAAGCGGACCGGCTGGCGGAGACCCTGGAGACGGTGCTGGGGGAGTCGGCGCTGGGCTGACGCCGCCGCGGGCACGGGGCGCTTGCCGCCAGCGTGGGCGACGATGCAGGCCGTCGTCGAGCAGCGAGGCTGGGCCGAGGCGCCGCCCGGTCAGTCGCGCAGCGCGGGATCCGGAATTCGGGCGATCACCAGCCGCGTCTGGGGCGGCAGCTCCACCCGGAACACGGCGGCGGCCCCTGCGGCTTCGGCTCGGAAGTCGTGGACCCTGAGACCGCTCTCGCCCATGTGGCCCCGAAACGTCGCCGATTGAGCCAAGGGCGCCGCCAGCACGGCGGAGTCGTCGTCTTCGCCGTTCGTAGTCACGGGCCAGGGATAAATGCCCGGGGGATCGGGGTACGAAAGAAAGATCTCGGTCGCCGTCGGGAAGTCGACGGTGGTGAATCGCGGGGTGTCGTCGCTCGTCAGCGACGCCTCCGCCCCTGCCACGGTCATCGCCACGGCATGCGCCGCAAGTATCTCCGAGATCGGTTCTCCCACGACCCTCTCGATGCCCGCCGCGCCGGAGTGCGCCATGGAGTCGTTCAAGGCCGTCACGAACGCTTGGTCGTCGGCGAACGACGATCCGGCGCCGGCGAACCAATCCCGCAGGAAGCGGTGGAAGTGCCAGCCGCTTCCGTACACGTGACCGTCGTCCCATGGCTCGAAGGTGACGGCGTTGGGGTCCGCCGAGAACGCCAACACGGTCTGGGCCATCAATTCGAAGATGCCGAAATGCTCCGCATACGCTTCCTCCCGACCCGTCCGGAACATCTCTCCAGTGAGTCGGGCGTCGGCCGGCGGTCCGCCCACGCTCTCCCAAGCCAGCCGCGAACTCATTTCCGTGGCGATCTCGGCGGTCCCTTCCTCTACCCAGACCGGGTGCCAAACCGGTTCGACTCGTGTCCGATACCAGCTCCTCATCCGCTTGTAAAACGAACTCACGTGCTTGACCTCGTGCACCATGCCCGCAAGCGCCCAGTACCCGCCGTCGTCGAACTGAGCGAAGGCCCCAGCGCTCATGTGCACGAGCTCCATCTCGTTGGACGCTGCGCAATCGGCCTGGGACTTGAGCATGTCGTTGGAAATGACGTAGGCCAGGACGCCGTCCAGGAGCGGATCGACGACGACCACCACTCTCCCGTCGCCGTTCACGTCGCTGACGCCGCCGAACCAGCGCTCGATCACTTCGGCGCCGTGGTCGGCGTAGTAGTCGAGGATGCGGTTGACGTTGGCGACGGAAACGGGATCGGCGGCGGCCTCGTCCTCGTAGACCGCCAAGTGTTCGTTCTCGGCGACCAGCCTGGCCGACACTGTCCGGTCCACTTCGCAGCGGTTCCAGTCCCACCCGCCTTCCCCTAGGACCTGGGCCAATCGGAAGGTGCGCCGCTCCGGACTGCTCTGGTTCAGGACTCGCTTTGCGGAGGCCGGTCGAGCCGCCCACCGCCCCGCCGGCCCTCGGTCCAGCACCTCCTTCAACCGACCTTCGGCGGCCAGCTGCCGGTACATCTCCGCCTCCCACCGCCGAATGCTGCGGGAAAGGGCGTCGTTGGCACGCTGGATCTCCAGCAGCTCTTGCCACTCGGGCGAGAGGACGGGCGGACGGACGCGCACCCGCCGGGCCGCCTGACGCGGACCCTCTCCCGCCGACACCGCCTCCACCGCAAGTTCGACGGGCAGAACTCTGCCTTCCCCCGGCGACACTCCGGCTACGGCGACCCGATAGTACGCACCGGCTTCCGGGGCCCGGACGAACAAGCCGCAGGGCTCCGTTTCGCTTCCAGTCTTCAGCTGCACGTCGCCCGTCTCCAACCCGAGGGGGCCGTCGCACACCCTCAACGAAAGAGCCTGAGACGCGGAGGCGCCCTCCGAATCCGCGACCCGCACCTCGAACTCGGAGACCCCGGTCTCGGTGGGAACGCCGACGATCTCGCCGTCCGCTTCCAGCGCCAGTCCCCGGGGCAGGCGTGCTCCCTCGGCCAAGCTCCAGGCGTAGCCCTCTTGGCTCCCGCCAACCGCGACCAGCGTTTGGGCGTACGAGACGGTGAGGCGGCCCTGCTTCAAGGAGTCGGTGACGACGGCCAGGCGACGGGGCGCGGCCGTGGCCCGAAAGGTCGTGGCAAAGCCGCCGGCCGAGGCAGAAAGAGCCTGCGCCGAGTCGGCGCCCAGGGTCCACTTGGTTCGGGCAAGGCCGTCGGCGCCCGTGAGGGCGGAGCTGGGCGACACCGAGCCGCCCCCGGCAGCGACCTCGAACTCGACGGCAACGTCTCTCGCCGGGTGTCCGTTGGCGTCCGAGACCAAGACCGAGGGGGAAACCGACAGCGCCTCTCCCGCGAAGCCATGCTGTTCGTCGCCCTCGGCCTTCTCGATCGCGCCCGCGACCTGGTGCACGGTGGCGGTGGCCCTGCCGGCGATTGATCCGGCCCGGGCGCTGATCAGGGCGGTTCCCGCCCCTGCCGCGGTGGCCAGCCCGGTTGCCGGGTCGACCGCGACGACGCTCGGGGCGGCGCTGACCCACGCGACCGGCGTCCCGGTCAGCACGTTTCCGTTCTGGTCGGCGACCCGGGCTGTGAACTGCACGGTCTCGTCGATCGCCGTCAGGGTCGCCTCGGCGGGCGAAACGACAATGGTGGCGGGAACGGGGGGCGGCGTGGGCGCGCCGTCGCCGCAAGCGGCAGAGACCAGCACCGGCGCAAGCCAAGCGGCCCAACGGTGGTTCTTCATGGACTCCTCCGTGCTCGCGAGGGTCATAGTCTCGGCTCGCGAGCGCCACAGTCGATCCCAGACCTTGAGCCGGCCCGGGGCACCTCAACCCAGAGACAGGATAGCCAACTTGAGCCGCTTCCGCCAACTTCCGGGAGTTCCGCTGGTGCAATTCGGTGGAGAACTGGACTTCCATCGACTTCCTCCGTAGCTTCGGCCAGAAGCAGCACCAACCCTCCTCTGGACCGATCGAACACAGTGATCCAAGACAAGTATCGACGAGTGGAAGTAGGTGCCGACGGGAGACCCGGTGAATCCCTAGACCACGCCATTGCCGTACTCAATGGTCACTTTGACCCAGAGGACTTCTTCGTCACGCGAGCCGACAACGCGCTGCACGTATGGCTGCGACAGGTAGACATCGCGGCCTTGGACAATGTCGTCCAGTCCGTTCTGGCCATACATGCCGACGCTGATCCCTTGCCAAGGATTGTTTCTGCGGTTCATGACATCGGAACCTACGGACTCAATGGCAAGAAGCGTCTATATGTAGGGTACAATCGCGAACGCAAGGTCGTGGGTCGCAAAGCAAAGGAGGGTCGTCGTGGAAAACACTACTACGCGCACGCAGACGATTTCAGCAACCAGAATAGCCATCTTCCTGTCGGCATCGCAGACTCGATTATGTGCGGCGACAGTGAAGTGCTGCTGAAAGGATTGCCGGACAACTGCGTCGACCTTGTTTTTACCTCGCCTCCATACAATTTTGGTCTAGGGTACTCCGACGCTAGCGTCGAGGATGGGGATGCTGTCGACTGGGAATCGTATTTTGACAAATTGTTTGCGGTATTGGACGAGTGCGTGCGCGTGCTCAAATTCGGAGGCCGCCTCGTGATAAATGTCCAGCCGTTGTTTTCTGACTACATCCCAAGTCACCATATCATATCCGGTCACTTGATGAAGAGAAAAATGATATGGAAGGGAGAAATCCTGTGGGAGAAGAACAACTACAACTGCAAGTACACGGCCTGGGGCAGTTGGAAGAGCCCGTCCAGCCCGTACTTGAAGTACACATGGGAATTTGTTGAAGTCTTCTGCAAGGGCGACCTCAGGAAGACCGGACGGTCGGAGGATGCGGACATTGACGCCGATTCCTTTAAGGATTGGGTCGTAGCCAAGTGGTCCATTGCCCCGGAGCGCCGAATGAGAGAGTATGGTCACCCGGCTATGTTTCCTGAAGAATTGGCGCGCAGAGTGCTGTTGCTGTTCAGTTTTCGCGGCGACACGATCCTGGACCCGTTTTGCGGCGTGGGAACTACGTGCGTTGCGGCTCGAAGGAGTGGCCGAAGATTCGTGGGCATGGATGTGTCGGACACCTATTGCATGACGGCGACAAAGAGATTGTCAGACGTGCCAATGTCGCTCTTGTAGCATGAGGGAAAAGCCACTGACTCGTGCAGACTTGATCGCCCTGTACGACAAGGTAGTGGGCAACATCGACGCCGAGGCGTCCGACGGTAACGAGAGGACGTATGGTGGAGTAGTTCGCGCCGGCAAAGGGAAGTTGGTTGAAACGATGGCTGAGCATATTGTAATGCTGGCATGGCACGACGTTGGCGGACTGGCACAACGCTTGTCTTTCCACGATGTCAAGAAGTATCAGATCCATGTCTCGGACGATTATGTCGAAACGTTGTCGCCGGAAATCGCGCGGCATATAGGTATCAGCAAGAACCAGCACAGCTATGGGGCGCACGTTGACAAACATGTATTTGTGGATGGCAGGATCGTATTGGGTGTTGAATGCAAGGCGTATACCGAAAACGCTATGCTCAAGCGAATTCTTGTGGACTTTCGTCTTCTCAAGTCACTGCATCCAAGGCTACATTGTTGCCTTCTTCAGCTGGAAAGCATGCTTGGCGGAGACTATGCGTACCCATTGGCGTCGTTTCGATTTGGAAGTCCCAGTTCTCACGTCCTGATGTCTTTCTTCCCAGAGGTGAAGTTGAACATTGTTACGTTGTTGGAGGGCGAGCGAAACGTAAAGAAGCCAATCCACGACAGTAGATTCTTCAAGCCGCTGAAACCAGCGTCTCTAGATCGCGCCATCGAACAATTTGGCACGCTACTGGAACCGTGGGTATAAGATGGGCATCTCTCGCTGCTTCAAGTGGGAAGCCATCAAGCTTTCCGCAGATGAGTTCCACCACCCATCCCAGCACGCTGTCCCTCACTCAAGGGACTTCCGCACCGGCGACGGCGGGTTGCGAGACCGAGTCGGTTGCGGAAGCTAGCCCGGGGGCCGCTCAGGTCGTCGGCGTCGGGCGGGCGGCTACTTCTTGTCGTCGGCTCCGGCGGCGTTAGCGGCCCGTTCGAAGGCGGCTTGTCGGCGGTAGCTCTCGCCTTCAATGGTGAGGTTGTGGGCGTGGTGGACGAGACGATCGACGGCGGCGATTCGTCATGTGGCCTTGTCGGCGAAGATGCGGTCCCCAGGTGCTGAACGGCTGGTTGGTGGTGACCATGAGCGAACGGTAGCACCTGCCGACGAACTCGAAGGGCACGCCGGTCTCGTTGCGTTCCTTGTCGACGTAGGCGATGTCGCTCGACCGCGTGACCCGCACCCCGCGTCTCGCGGCACTTCTGCTCCCGCTCGCGTGGCAGCGGTCGCAGTGCCTTGCCTTCCTTCTCGACCCGCTCCGCGCTCGCCCCGGCCCCGCTGACGGGAGGGCTTGTAGAGCGACAATCAGGATAAGACCCCGGCGACAATCAGGATGAGACGTCCAGGATCGTGACAGGAACGATGGCAGCGGAGGTGGAACGGGTCAAGACGAGGGGGTTGGGCATGGGGCAAGCGAGGCCGCGGAGCAGGCGCCCATCCGGCCCAAGCGCTTGATCGCGGAGAGTTGGCCGGTCTTGTCGGAATTCGAGGCCGCTGCTGGCCGTCTAACGCGAGATCTCGAACGGACGCGACCTGGGATACCCCTGAATTCGGGTTGTTTCATAGCGCGTGCCGACGAGCTCGAAGAGCGCGCTGGTCTCGTTGCGGTCCTTGTCGACGTAGGCGATGTCGTCGAGGATGACGAGGTGGAACTTGTGAAGCCGCCGGATCGCCGCTTCGAGGGCCAGGTCGCGGCGCGCCGCCTGGAGCTTCTGCACCAAGTCGGTGGCTCGGGCGTAGAGGACGCGGTAGCCGCGCTCGACGAGGGCGAGGCCGATCCCGGCGGCGAGATGGCTCTTGCCGGTGCCGGGCGGGCCGAGGACGACGATGTTGTGGCCGTCGTCGATCCAGTCGCCTCCCTTGGCGAGGACGCGGACGAGCGGTTCGGACAGTCCGGGCAGGCGGTCGAAGTCGAAGTTGTCGAGCGTCTTGCCGAGCGGCAGCTTGGCCTCGGCGCGGTGGCGCTCGAAGCGTCGGCGCGCCCGGTCGGCGAGTTCCTGCTCGGCCAGCTGTGCGAGGTACCGGTCGTGGGACCAGCCTTCGCGCTGTGCCCGGTCGGCGAACGGTCGCCACATGTCCTTCATGGTGGGCATGCGCAGTTCCTTGAGCATGCGGTCCACCTCGGCGTCGTCCACGACGAAGGGCTGCTTGGGGCTCATCGAGCGTCTCCTTCCGGATGGCGGGCGGCCCCGTCGGGGGCCGGTCCTTCGGCGGGGCCGTCGCCGTTGCGGGCGCCGAAGAGGCCGTCGTAGCGGTCCAGCGAACCTTCGCGCACGGCAGGCACGATGTCGAGGACGCCGGGCTCGGGCTCGGCGAACTCGGTTGCGAGCGCCTTCGGGTCGGGGATGCCGCCGGCGTCGAGAACGTCGTCGATGCGCTCGGCCAGCGCTCGCTCGCAGCCCTGTTCGTGGGCGAGCGCGAGCAGGGCGACGGCGACGCGGCACGCCCTGCGGTCGCCGTGCTTGGCCACGACCTCGTCGTAGGCTCTGCGGTAGGCGTCCGCGGGGGAAGAGCTGGTCGCAGCACCTTGCAGCACCCAGTCCTTCAACGCCATCGTCTTGCGCTGGAGCGACCGGATCACGTGGCGGTAGTCGACGCCGCGCGGCAGCGGCCGCAGCGCCTTGCCTTCCTTCTCGACCCGCTCCGTGCTCCGGCGGGCGTTGCGGCGAGCGACCACGCCGGCCACGAAGGCGCGGTACGCCTCGACCGACTCGAACTCGCGCGAGCCCTTCAGCATCAGCGCGTCGACGAGCACCCGCTTGAAGTGGCCGTGGCTGCTCTCGACCACGCCGTTCTCGTGTGCCCGGCCCCGGTTGTTGCGCGTCGGCGTCATCCGGTAGTGGGCGCACAGCGCCTCGTAGCGCCTGGTCTGGTCCTCCGCCGCTTCCTGCGACAGGTTCCTGAACGCCGCCGACAGGCTGTCCGTCCGATGCTCTGCCGGCGCCCCGCCCAGCGTCCACAGCGCCTCCTGCAGCCCCTCGGCCAGCGCCGTCCAACTCTCGCCGCCCAGCACGACGCGAGCGTGCTCGAAGCCCGAGTACGGCAGCCGGAAGCGGTACAGCATGTGCCGCAGCGGCTCGCCGGCGACCGTCACCCCCAGCTTCGCCATGGCGGTGAAGTCCGAGTAGCCCCGACGACCCGGACGGTGCTTCTGCACGAACACCACCTCCCGCTCCGGACCGTGCAGCGCCTTCCACTCCCGCACCCGCCGCTCGACCGTCCGCCGCGTGCTCGCCGGCAGCTCGGGATGCAGCCTGCGCAGCTCCTCGAAGACCGCCACCGCCCGCAGCTTCGGGTTCCGCTCGAGCAGTGGCGCCGCCACCCGCTCGAACAACCCGCCCAGCGGGTCCGGCCGCCTGCTCCCGCGCGGCTTCCGCTTCTCCGACGGCAAGCGACGGTCCGCCTCCAGCCTGTACCCCGTCGCCCTGCTGAACCCCGCCTTCGCCGCCGTCTCGACGGCAAGCCCGTCCTTCCGGTGCCTCATGTACTGCCTCGCCTGGCCATCGTTCACGTGCAGGTCCGCCATCAGCGCTCCTCCTCGTTGGGGAAGGCACTGATGTAGTTGGACCTCGTTCCACGATCACCGACGGCCGGCCTCCGAACGACAGGACCGAACCCGCGTCCGAATCCCTCGACCTCAGATCACGGCCGCCTCCGGCAGTCTCATCTTGGTTGTCGCTACCGTCTCATCTTGGTTGTCGCTCGACAGGTTGATCATGGGGCCAGAGCGGCCGGGTCTCGAGACGCCGTAGCCCTTCGGGGTCCCCAACCCGGTACCCTCGGCGGCGGAAGGGAACCTTTCGGGATCCACTTGGTATACGCCTACATGGATACGCATCCTCCCATGAAGGGGCCGGCTCCGGTCCTGGTCCCGTTCGGGTCCATCGCACCCGGCCTCAAGTTCGACCTTCGCCTCTTTCACGAGTGCGACGACGCATTCTTCGCTGAGGCGGACCGGCGGTTGCGGCCTTGCCTCGAGGCTGTCACTTGGCGGTGGGCCCGGGACCCGGACCACGCCGACCACCTGGAGCAGTTGACCATGATCCGCGTCTACGAAAAGCGAGCGACCTACTCTGGAAAGGGTTCGCTGCTGGCGTGGACTTGGAGCATCTGCGCGAACGTCTGCAGGGAGGAGGCTCGGAAATCGGGCGGCGCGAAGACGGTGGCCCTGGAGAACTTCGAGGACCTTGCGGACACTACCCTCGGTCCGGCCGAAGCGTTTGAGCGTCGCGCACGGGCCGCGATAGTCCACAAGGCGTTGGCGAAGCTCGGCGAGCGAGAGCGGGAGGCAGTTTGGGCCCGGTACGGGGAGGGGCAGAGCCTGAAGGAGGTCGCCCAGTCCATGGGGATCAACGTTCGCACAGCCGCCGTGCTGGCCCGGCGCGGCCTGGATCAGTTGGCCGGCATGGACGAACTCGCCGAAACCGTTCTGGCCGACGCATGAGCGTCCATAGTTCGCTGGCACGGGCACCGGTAGCATCGCGGCCGCCGGCGCTGGTTCTGGGGCGCAGTCCAAAGTTGCGAGCCCGTGTCGGCATGGGGCTACGGACCGGCGGTGCCCGCCGGGTCCTGGGCGGGGCGCGAGTCGCCTCCGATTGGGGCCACCTCCGCGAGATGTCTCTACAGTTCCCCGGTTCACCAGCCTTCGTCGATCCTACGGTGCCGTCGGGCGATTTGTCTCCTGACCCCGCAGCTTGGTTCCGGAGGGCGTGCCCGGCGTGTCCCGTGCTCGGCTATGCCGCTGCAACCAACGCGGAAGTTCGCATGTTCGCAGCGCCGAAGTACGCGTTCGCGACATGGTTGCGACCCGGCGTCGACGACCGGCTCACCACCATAGGTTCGGTCGCGCTACGGCATGCGGGTGCCGCCGAGGTCCGCGCCGTTGTCAACCGGGTCGTTGCGGTAGCGCCTTCTCCGGCCCGTGATCTCGTGGAGCGCGCGGTCGGCAAGACGATCTTCCCCTGTTCGGTCGAGGCCTTCGCCCGTGATCTAGTCACAAATGTGCGTACGCTACGCTGGCGCTGCTCGGCGTGGGGTCTGCCACCGCCTAAGCGGCTTCTGTCTCTGGGACGAGCCTACCATGTGCACCGGCTGGCTCGATGGAGCGGCGCACCCCCCTCCGTCGTCGCGGCTGCACTCGGCTTCCGTGACCCCTCGAACTACCGGCGGCTGGTGCGGACGGTCCTGGGCTTGCCGCCTTCAGAAGTGGTCGAACGCGGCGGCCCGGACTACGTGGCCTCGGTATTCGTCGAGGCGGTGACTTCGGGGCTGCCCATTCGTCGTGCCCATCGGCCGTTGCCGATTCCGACACCCCCAAGGGGAGAGCGTTCTGCATCTACCCATCACACTGCTGGTACGCGCCACGGGCCGCCAGCACCCACCACACCGTAGTCGAGGAAAGGCACTCAAGATGACCGCCAACACTCCAAGGCGCCATGCGCTCACCGCGTGGCTGCTCGCCGCCGCCCTGTCGGCCGCGTGCTCCGACAACCTGCCCACGGTCGCTCCCTCGGCGATGCCGCCCGACGCGGGCACGCTCATGGACGACAAACCGGCCGAATTCGCGTCGCACGCAGGCGACGTCATCGACAACTTCACGCCCCGACTCGACCTGACGATCCGGGTTGTGGGAGCCTTGGCCCCGAACTCCCTGGTAGTCCTCGAACTTGAGGCCACGGCCAACGAGGCCATCTCCGCCGGGACCATCGACCTCGTCTTGCCTACCATGGCAGGACTGGCGTACAATGGTCCAGACAGGCATCCGCGTTTTCCTCCTTCGAACAAGATGCCAACGATCGGATCATGGACTCTCTCGCAGCTCGCTAGGGGTGCCCATTGGAAGCAGAACGTGTCGATCCGCCTTCCTGACAAAGGCTACTACCAAGTCGCCGTAGACGTTCGGACGACCGGGCCCGATCCATTGGGCATGGGTCCGTACTTGATCGACGACACTCACGAACAGGCCTGGATGCTCGTTGTCGAAAGCGGAGGGTCTCTTACCCGCCAATTTGAGGATTCAGTCTTTCCCGACCGGATCGCTCCACAGCCCGGTCCGTTTCGTGTCCGCCCAGGCAGTCAATCCCGTGCGCAGCCCGAGGCCCGCTCAGCCAGATCATCGCCGAGCCACACTTGGTTGGAATTCGTGTACTACGACGGTAGCCGGTACGTGCCAGCCGAAGGAACTTACGCGAGTGGCAAGCTGTACGGCCAGGCGGACAGCACTCGTCGCACCACTAGTTGGAGAGTGCCGAGGAACGGGACCATTAGATTACCTTGTGCGCCCCCGTTTCAGTATTGGCGAGGCAGTGCCGCCTTGCCGGGCTCGACGTATGCGCGAGGAACCGTGGCCACGTACTACTGGGACGCCGAACCCCATGAGTGTGGAGACACGATTCAGGTCAACGTTCCACGGGCGCTGTACCTGAGTTGGAGCTACCTAAACGAAGTGATTCCACGAATCAACAGTCACTTCGGCTTTAGCAGGCCAGCGGTCGCTTGGCAAGTCAACCTGACACAGCGTGGATCACACTTTAGTCCCCAATCCGACGCAATCATGCTCGGACGGTCATACATCGACAAGTGGGTTGTTGCGCACGAATACGGGCACGCGCTGCAGCACCTGTCGCTAGGAGGACTGTGGAATGCACATAACTGCCGAGACCACTTCATTTTCGTGCCCTCGTCGTATACTTGCGCTTTTCTGGAAGGATTGGCCGACTACGCGGGCAGCATTGGCGCCCCACGGGAGAGTGCCGAATGGGGAGGTAGTTACGAGAACGTACGCGCATCTCCTAGACCGGCCGAGACCGAAGGAAACGTTGCTGCCTTGCTAAGAGACTTGATTGACACAACAAACGAGTACGGTGATAGGACAACCTATTCTGCTCGGTACGTCTTCGAGGTTTTCAAGACATGTGTATCCGGCGGGGCAGCTCGCAACGACGTAACCGACTTCGTTTGGTGCCTGGAAAACCGGGTGGACGCTACGGTGCACCGGACCAACTTTCCAACGCGCCACGTCCCCTCGTCGGTGGCCGAAAGGGCAAGCGAGCCATTGTCTTGGAACGCGGACCACATTCGGTCGACCTGGCTCAAGAATGTCGGCCGCTAGCGCGCACATGGCAGGTGCGCGGCACCTCGTCGCACGCTTTGACGCCGCGCACTTGCGGACGCTTCGGGCCGTCGGCTTGCTGGTCGTCGGCTTGGCTAGCGGGTGCAACGATGGTTGTTGTTGGCTTCAGATGAGTCCGGGACACTGGTACAGTCCGGTCCCAGGTGAGAGCTGGAACAGCCTTCTCGAAGACACGGTCGGACTCGCGGGCTTGCAGATCGACGTACGTGGTCGGACTTTCGTCGCAAAGAACTTCTTGGACGCGCGGGACAACGAGGTGCGCGTGAAGGTGGGGAGGGCTGGGCGCGTTAGCGTTGCTGCCAAGCTGGTGCACGGAGACTCGGTCGTTGCAGACGGCGTGGCGTCTTGGTTGCTCGAACCCGAAACGTTTTGGAGCCTGAGGATCATGCGCGGACCCGGATCCGTCGGGTGTCCAGGCCGGTGCGACGAATACGTAGTGATTCCGATAGCGGAGGCGGCCGTCCGCTACCCCGGAGAGGCACTTTGGCTCTCCTGGACAGCTTGGCCGCACGACCCCGACCCCAACATCATCTACAGGAACGTGGCCAACGCCGCCTCATGACGTCGAGAAAACATGTCCACTGGCTGGGCCCTGGACCGGGGCGCCCGCTGCCGCGTGTTCCGCATTCAGCCGACGACGGGACGGTTGACGGCCCAGTCGGGCACGCGCCATGTTCAGCGCAACGTCATTCACTCACCTGCCATAAGGCGAACAGAAGATGACCAACAAGAACGCAAGACTCGTGCTGGCGGGGACGGCAGCCGCCTTGGTCGCGTGCGGCCCTTCCGGTGACGGCGACGACGCGCACGGCTCCGAAGCTCGCGAGGCCGAGGTCGCGGCGACGCCCGCGGACGGCGAGGAGTCGGCCGAGCAGCTGGCCAAGGACCAGACCTACGACCACGAGCGGATGGGCTCGCGCCTGGTGCTCGCGTACGACGAACAGGCCCGCTCGTTCGCCGGGACCGTGGAGAACGTCGGCGCCGAGCCGCTGACCCGGGTGCGGGTGGAAGTCCATCTGTCCAACGGCGTCGAACTCGGGCCGACGACCCCGGTCGACCTGGCTCCCGGCGAGAGCCGCTCCGTGTCCTTGGAGGCTTCCGAGGCGCCCTTCGAGACGTGGAGCGCCCATGCAGAGGTCGGCGGTGCGGAAGGCGAGCACGAACACGAGGGCGAGGAAAGCGAGCACGGGGAAAGGGAGTCGGGCGAGCACGAGGGCTCTGAGAAGTCGGCCGAAGGCAAGGAGTCCCGCGAACACGGCAGCAGAAGCTGACGGACGGCCTCCTCGGCCCGACCACGACAGCCGACGTCCCGCCGGGCAGACGATCGACATCCAACCGGGTTGCCGGTCCTTCAAGACGGGGAGCACCCACGCCGAAGTGGCCCAGCGGCGACGACCGTCCGGACCCCGAGGAGCCCTACTACTACCTCAGTGCTGCCAGCGCCGCCTTGTTGTTGCCGTGCACCGAGGGCTCGCGGCACCAAAGGCTCCGCAGTTCCGCTACGACCTTCTCCGCCCACATCGGCAGCGCGAGCATCTGCACGACCGCGCCGTCGATCTCTTGACGGACTGAGTCCCTGTGGGCTTGGCATAGGGGCAGGAGCGGCTTGTCCTTGAGGCGGTCGAAAGCGGCAGCGGCGGCGGCAAGCGCCGGGGCGCCCAGACGGTCCAGGAGCGGCACAGGCATCTGCCTTAGGGCGCCGATTTGCGTCGTGGCGCGCCCGGTCTGGGTGCGCTGGCCCCGCGACCAGTGGAGCAGGCTGCCCAAGGTGGAGTTGGCCCAGAGCGAGAACGCCTTGAGAACGTGAGGGTCGGCGTGCTCGAGCGCCGTCCATGCGCGCCCGCCCATCACCGGCTTGCTCGTAGTCGCCGCAAGGAGCGATTGCGACGTCCATCTCAAGTTGCGCGCGTAGAACAGCGTGCTTGATCGCTTTCGCATGCGGTCCTGATCCCGCTCCTCGAGCGACCTGGACACGTAGCCCTTGTGCGTCGGCAGGACTTCCAACTGCCGCTGCGTCTTCGCGTCGGCCCTCCACAAGGCGTTGTCTCCGACGATGGCGGCGCCGGGCCGCAAGGGGTGGAACTCGAAGGCGCCTCGCGGGTCGCCCCCGACCGGATGGCCGATCAGGTCGTGGGTCGGCCCCACGGCGAAGAGGTCTTCGATGCGACCGAAGGCTACGCTTGCCGCCGCCGACCGGAGACCGGCCAAGTCGCGGAACTGGCCGGACGCGCCGAATGCGCCCGCAAAAGCGCCCAGCGCCGGCGAGGCTGCGCCCAGCGGGCTCCAAGGCCGGCCCGAGCCGTCGGTCTCGAAGGCGACCGCATGGCCGATTTCGTCGTCGCCGGCGCGGACCGGAAAGTGGCCGCTGCCCATCTCGCGGATCGCGCGCGCAACGCTCCGCGCCGTCTCGCGGGCGAAAGCGGCGTCCACCAACGGCTCGTACAGGGTCACGCACCGGACCGCTTCGGCGCCGCCCTTGCCGTTCGCCCGCTTCGTGGCCACCAGCATCATCTCCTCCATGCCCGTGTCGGCCGAGATCGCGTCCTTGCCAAGAGCCTTCCCACCCAGGACCGCAACCGCCACGACGTGCTCGTATCCCGTCTCCAGGAGCCGCCGCGTCTGCGTCCAGGTGTCGGCAAAGGCGGCAGTCAATGGGAGCACGAAGCCGAGCCGACCGCCGGGGCGCAGCTTCTGGTCGGCCAAGGCCAGGAACGAGGCGGCCATGCCGGCTTGGTTGCTGGCGGCCTTGTGCCGCGTGAGTTCGCGCCAACGCCGTTGGCAAGCCTTGCGTTCGGCGTCCGTCAGGCCGGCCACGTCGAAGGCGCTCTGGCCGCCTCGCGTGCGGGAGTACGGCGGGTTCATCAGCACCCACAACAGAGAGCCGTCGCCGACGTGGACCGAACCGTCGGCCTCTTCCTCGATGCCCGTCGAGCGTCCGCCCGCCGTTCCGAACAAGTCGTCCACCTGGTCGGCCTGGAAGTACTCCAGAGCGCCCGTCTTCGGCGGCGTTCCGCCCACCCTGATCCAGCCCACGTGATCGGCGCGGTACGGGTCGCCGCTCCCCATGGCCGCCAAGGACGAAGACGTGAGATGGGACGCAATCGGACTGATGTCGGTTCCGTACAAGCCCGCCTCCATGGCCGTCTTGTGCAGCCGCGCCGTGGACGCGACGGACGCAGCGCCCGACGCCTCGTGCAAAGCCGCGACGCGACGGTACCCCGCGCGCAGAAGCGTACCCGTTCCGCAAGCCATGTCGGCGAGACGGGCGTGCCTCCAGAGCGCGGGGTCGCCCCACGAGGTCTCGGGCGGCAGCGACTCCTCGGTGATCGTCAAGGTCGCCAAGAACTCGGCGGCCGCCGGTTGGGTATAGAAGGCGGCGGCTTCCTTGCGGTCGTCGCTGAGCTTGGGAAAGAGTTCCGCGCCAACGTTGAGGTGCGCTCCCAGCCGTCTGGCCCTGATCGCATGGACCGCCTTCAGCAGACAGCGAAGCGCGCTGGACGTCCCATGCCCGCAGATTGCTCCGGCCTTGTCCATGGTACTCTGGGCCGGCCCGAAGATGGGTCGCCAGTTCTTCTCCAGAATCGCTCGCCACGCCGTGGCAAGGTCCTCGGGGATCGGGCAGCCTGCCGAGTCGCGACACGATGCCGGGGAAGGGACCCACTCGTGCCGTTCGTGAAGCGCCGCCTGGGTCAGCAGCGCATTGAGCCAGAGCACCATCGTGGTCGTGAGCCCCTTCAACCCCGTGCGCTGCTGCACGTGAGCGGCGATGCGTTCCTGCTGGTGGGCAGTCGTGGCGCCTTGGAGCCTGTCGGCGGCCCACTGCACTTGCTGCGCAACGTAGGTCGCCGTTTGGTCGACGGCTTCTCTGGGCAGCGCCGCGAGCGGCAGCATCGCCGCAAGATCAAACACCGTGCCCACGACGAATCCCCGCTCGGGCCAACGTCGCGGCGCGCCTTCGCCCGCGCGCTGGTGGAAGGAGTAAGTCAGCTCGGAGCCGGCCAGGAGTTCTTGCTCGATCTGCTCCCGCGCATGTTGTCGGTAGTCCGCCGGCACGTGGACCGCAACGGCACTTTCGATGGGCAATCCCTTTGTCGCCGTCTCGAGTCCCAGACGACCCACCGCGTCCCGGTCCGCGTCCCTGGCATCGAAAGACGCCTCGATCGCCACGGGCCAAGCGTCGCCGTCCGCAACGAGGATGTCGGGATGCTTGCCGGGCGCGTCGGCAATGGTCCGCGTCCGCTCCACCTGCACGGCGTCCGGCGATTGCCGCCACTTGGCGACCGCTTGCCGCAACGCCGCCCCCAGCGCCTCGTTGAAGGACGGCTCCGTCGTCGGTCCACGTCGAGACACGATCTGCTCCTTGTCGTTCAGTCGGTCGGCCGCGCGGTCCGGCAACATGGTCCGGCGACGACGGGCGGCGCAGAACAGTCGCCTGCGGCGGATTTCCAGCACCTGAAATGTCCCGGCCAATGTCCCACTTTTTGGGCTGTCGATGTCCCGAAAGCGGTCTTGCCCCGTCTGCTCACGGGCTCAGCCGTCGCCGCCGCCATTCCCCCGTAGCCGGGTCGCGTTCGTACGCGAAGCGGTCGTGGAGGCGAAAGGGGCCTTCCTGCCAGAACTCCACGGCCTCGGGGACGATCCGAAACCCGGACCAGTGGGGCGGACGGGGGACGGCTCCATCCCGGAAGCGCCGCTCGCACGCCGCCACTCGCTCCTCCAGCGCCCGGCGGCTTTCGACCTCGCGGCTCTGGTCCGAAGCCCAAGCGCCGATGCTGCTGCCTCGGGGGCGGGCGGCGAAGTAGGCGTCGGCCTCGGCGGCGGACACGGGCTCGACCGGCCCCCGCAAGCGGACCTGCCGGCCCCTTCCGTTCGGCGGCTGCCAGTGGAAGGTCATCCCCGCCCAGGGGTGCTCGTGCAGGGCGCGAGCCTTGTTGGACTCCAGGTTGGTGTAGAAGACGAAGCCGCGAGCGCCGAACTCCTTCATCAGGACCATCCGTCCCTCGGGCGTGCGGTTCGGGCCCAGCGTGGAGAGGCAGGCTGCCTCCGCCAACACCACTCCCGGGTCCTCCCGAGCCTGCTCGAACCAGCGCCGGAACTGCTCGACGGGATCGGACGAGAGATCGGTCGCCGACAAAGCCTTCCAAGACGGGTCCATGGCGCGCTACCTGGAGTCGTCGCCGGCGCCGGCCGGGGCGACAGCCCTTCCCAGCTGGAACGCAAGCGATTCCTCGAGCCCCGGGTAGGCGAACTCGAAGCCTTCGCGGATGGCGGCTTCGGGAAGAACGCGGGCGCCGTCGAGCAGCAGGGCCTTGCCCATTTCGCCGAAGATCGCCCGGATCGCCAACGACGGCGCCGGCGCCACCGTCGGTCGCTTCAGGACCCGTCCCAGAACCGTCGTGAAGGTGGCGTTGGACACGGGATGAGGGGCCGTGGCGTTCACCGGTCCCCGCATCGATTTCGTGGCGAGCGCATGGAAGATCAGCGCCACCAGGTCGTCGTGGTCGATCCAGCTGACGTACTGCCGGCCCGTCCCCAACCGTCCTCCTGCTCCCAGCTTGAAGGGCAGGAGCATCGTTCCCAGCGCTCCGCCGGCGGGGCTCAGCACGACTCCGGTGCGCAGGTTGACGACCCGGATGCCCGAGCGGCGCGCTTGGTTCGCCTCCGCTTCCCACTCCTGGCACACCTCGGCAAGGAAGCCCCTTCCCGCCTTGCCGTCCTCCGCGAGCCGCTCGGCGCCTCGCGCGCCGTACCAGCCGACCGCCGACGACGAGACCAGAACCGCCGGGGGCCGGCGCAAGCTGTTCAATGCCGCCACGAGCGCCCTCGTGCCCACGACGCGGCTCTTCCGGATCGCCTCCTTCTTCGCGGGAGTCCAGCGGCTTCCCGAGATGCTCTCGCCGGCCAAGTGCACGACCGCGTCCACGCCCTCCAGACGCTCGGCCTCGATCCGGTTCTCCATCGGGTCCCACTGGATCTCGCCCCTGGAACGGTCGGGCTTGCGCCGCACGATCGGTCGGACGTCGTGGCCGCCGGTCGTCAGGAAGTGGCGAAGGGACGAGCCGACGAAGCCGCCGGCCCCGGTGACCGCCACGATCATGGGGGAACCTCGGTACGCGGAGTGGCGCCCCAGGTCGTGGGTCAGCCGCTTCTGTCGGAAGGCGAAGTGGCGGCGGAGCTGCTCGTCCACGACGCCCCGGGCAAGAGACGTCGCTCCGGGGCCCAGCGGGGGCTCCCACTCGATGCGGTCCCGAAGCAAGGCGCCGCCGTCGGCGGGCTTGAACTCGTGGGTGTGGCGCCAGCGGGCGAGGGGGCCGGACTCCTGTTCGTCCCGGAAGAGCCGGCCGTGCTCGAACTCCGTGTGGCGCAGCTTCCAGTCGATCTTGAAGGGGCCGCGCCGCAACTTCAGATGAACGAGGCCGCCGTCGTCGATTCCGCCTTCGCGAGCGACCACCCGGACGTTCTCCCACGGCGGGAGAAGGCGCTCCAGCGCGCCGGGCCGCATGTGCCAGTCGAAGACGGCGTCGACCGGAAACGGAAGCCGGGCTTCGTGACGGAACTCAGGCATGAGCGGCGGGACGGGGGATGGTCAAGGGGGGCTCCTCCGGGGGCTTCCGTCGACTCCTCGCGGGAGTCGCGCCCGCTGGTTGCGCAGCCGTTTGCCGCCGCACGTGGTTCGCCCACGTTCGAGCATCATGATAGAATGGTTGCAGCACCGGGCAAAGAATGCGTCGCGGCCGAGCCTGGACCGGCGCCCTGGCCTGCGGCAACCCGTCTCGAACAACTCCTCAAAGGATCGCCCGATGAAGACGAGCCCCCGGTCCTCCAAAGCCGCCCTTCCGCAGGTCTTCGGGCTGGCGTTCGCGTTGGCGGTTCCGAGCGCGCTGGCGCTGGCCGGCCTCCCGACGCTTGCGGGAGCCCAGTCGCTGGCCGTCGTGGGCGTTCGCGTCTTCGACGGCGAGGAGGTGATCGAGCGCGCAACCGTGCTGGTCGAGGACGGCGTGATCGCCGTGGTCGGCCCCGACGCGCCCGTCCCCGCCGGCGTCGAGACGATCGACGGCGCCGGGCGGACGCTGCTGCCGGGCTTCATCGACGGGCACGGCCACTCCCAGGGCGACGCGCTGCGCCGGGCCGCCGTCTTCGGGACCACCACCGTGGCGGACATGTTCACCGAGGCCGCGTGGGCAGCCGAACAGCGCGCGCAGCAGGCGGCGGGAGAGGCCAACGACCGGGCAGACCTCTTCTCCTCGGGCACCCTCGCCACCCCTCCGGGCGGTCACGGCACCCAGTACGGAATCCCCATCCCCACGCTCTCGACGCCCGAAGAGGCCGACGCGTGGGTGGCGGACCGGATCGAGGAAGGCTCCGACTACATCAAGATCGTGATCGAGGACGGCACGGTGATCGACCTCGAGACGCCCACCCTGGACCTGCCCACCGTGCAGGCGCTGGTCCAGGCTGCCCGGAGCCGGGGGAAGCTGGCCGTCGCCCACGCCACGACGGTGGAGGCCGCGCGCACGGCCCTGGCCGCCGACGTGGACGGCTTGGTCCACATCTTCGGCGACGAGCCGCCGCCGGAGGACTTCGCCCCCGCAGCCGCCGAGGCCGGCATCTTCGTCGTGCCCACGCTGACCGTGCTGGAGAGCCTGACGACCGGGGCGTCCGGCGCCCCCTTGGCCGACGATCCCCACATCGGCCCCGTCGCGACTTCGCAGGAACGGGCGCAGCTCGCTTCCACCTACCCCAGGAGCGCGGCGGAGGGATACGCCCTGCAGCACGCCGTCGACGCCGTGGCCGCCCTCCACGCCGCGGGCGTGCCGGTCCTTGCGGGCACCGACTACCCCAACCCGGGAACGTCGCCCGGAATCAGCATGCACCGGGAGTTCGAGCTGCTCGCTTCGGCCGGCTTCTCGCCCGCGGAAGCGCTGGCCGCAGCCACGTCGCGACCCGCCGACGCCTTCGGCTTGGACGACCGGGGACGGATCGCTCCCGGCAAGCGGGCCGACTTGGTGCTGGTGGAGGGGAACCCGCTGGAGGACGTGACGGCGGCGCGGCAGATCGTCGGCGTGTGGAAGGGCGGCGTCGCCATCGACCGGACGAAGCCGGAGGAAGTGGCGGCGGCGGCGGCCCAGCCGGGACCGGTCGCCGACTTTGACGGCGGCGAAGCGACCACGGCCTACGGGAGCGGCTGGATGGACTCCACCGACGACATCGTGGGAGGCAACTCCACCGTGAGCGCCGAGATCGGCGACGGGGGCGCGGAGGGGAGCGCCCACTACCTGGCGGTCTCCGGCGAGATCGGCGACGGCTTCGGCTTTCCCTGGGCGGGAGAGATGTTCTATCCCGGGGCGACGCCGATGGCGCCCGTGGACCTCTCCGCGGCCGCGGAGCTCGTCTTCTGGGCCCGCGGCGAACCGGGCACGTATCGGGTGATGATGTTCTGCCAAGCCCTCGGTCCGATGCCCACCATGCAGACCTTCGACGTAGGGAGCGAGTGGCGGCAGGTGGTCCTTCGCTTCAACGCCTTCCCCGGCCTGGACGCATCGGGCCTCACGGGCGTCCTCTGGACGGGGGGACCCGCCACGGGACCGTTCCAATTCGACATCGACCAGATCGAAGTTCGCTAGCAAGCAGATTCGCAGGCGACGAACAGCAAAGCGAGGTTGAGACGTGACGAAGAACTCCGCTGGACAGCCGGCCCGGTACCGGCCGCTCGCCCGTTCCGCCCCCCCGCGCCGCTCCGAACCCCGTCTCTTCCGTGGAGTTGGCGCGCGGCTGCCCGTGCTCGCCTTCGGGCTTCTGTGCGCGCTGCCGGCGCTTCCGGGCGCCTTCGCCCCGGTCGCCGCCCAAGGCTACGGCGCTTCCGCCGCGGCCGGCGACGGGGAAGCATTCGTGGGCGAGGCCCTCAACGAGCGCACGCCCGGCTACGTCTACGTGTACCGCAACGGTGGCGACGGTTGGACCGAGGTCCAGCGGCTGGCCGCCTCCGACGCCGCCCCCGGCGACCGCTTCGGCAGGACCCTCGCCTTGGTCGGAGGCGACCTGCTGGTGGGCGCCACCGTCGCCGACGAGTCCATGGGCGCGCTCTACGTCTTCCGAAAGGACGGTTCGGGGGCGTGGCAGGAAGCATTCAAGATCCACGCTTCCGACGGGACCGCCGGCGACGCCTTCGGCAGGACGATGGCCACCGACGGCGCCCGGGCGCTGGTCTCCTCGCTCGCCCACAACGGCAGTCGCGGCGCCGTGTACGTCCTGCACCGCAACGAGGCCGGGGAGTGGTCCGAAGAAGGCAAGCTGACGGCCGACGACGGCGCCGCCGGCGACTTCTTCGGGCTCGGCTTGGCATTGGACGGAGACCGGGCCGTGGTGGGCGCGCCCAACGTCGACGGGCAGCACGGCGCCGCGTACGCGTTCCGTCGCGACGACGGCGGGTGGGTCCAGACGGCGAAGCTGGACATGCGCTTCGAGGAGATGGACGAGATCGCCGCGCAGGTGGGGAACGACGAGCTGGGAAGCCCCCGCTTCCCGCCCGGATTCGGAACCGCCGTGGGGCTCGCGGGCGGCCTCGCCTTCGTCGGCGCGCCAAGGGGCGGGGAGCTCCTCGACGGCGCCGTCTACTCCTTCCGCCTGGACGACTCGTCCCCCGACCTGCGTCCCGTCGCCGTCCACCGCTCGTTCGAAGGCCGTCCGGGCGACGGCTTCGGGAGCGCGATCCACGGCTCGGGCTCCGACCTCTGGATCGGGGCGCCGGGCGCGCCGGGCGGCGGCCGCTTCTACGTGCTCTCGTGGGACGAGGAGGCCGCCGAGGCGGGCGTCTTGGCCAAGTTCGCGGTGGACGACCTGGAGGACGGCGACGGCATGGGCGGCGTCGTTGCGCTGGCCGACGGGATCGGCGTCGTCGGCCTTGGACAGGACGACTTCGGGCTGGGCACGGCGGCGATCGTCGAAGCCGACGGCGACGCGTGGGCGACCGCGGTCCGGGTGGCGAGCGAGGCGACGGCGCTCGATCCGATCACCGGCGACGACGTGGCCTGCCGGGACGGCCAAGCGGGCGAGTTCACCTGCGCCGACGTCGACATCGTGTCCTTCCTGCCCGTGCAGGAGATCGGCGGCGCCCGCGGCGTCGAGGTCAACGACCTCTGGGGCTGGACGGACCCGGAGACGGGAACGGAGTGGGCGCTGGTGGGACGCTACGACGGCACGTCGTTCATCGACCTGAGCGACCCCAGCAACCCCGTGTACGCAGGCGACCTGCCCCTGACCGAAGGCGCGAACCCCAACGTCTGGCGCGACGTGAAGGTGTACCGGGACCACGCCTTCATCGTCTCGGACGGAGCCGGCGAGCATGGAATGCAGGTGTTCGACCTGACCCAGCTGCGCGAGCCCCGGGACGGTCCCGAGACGTTCGAGGAAACGGCCCACTACGACCGCATACACAGCGCCCACAACATCGTGATCAACGAAGAGACGGGCTTCGCCTACGCCGTCGGCGCCAGCGGCGGCGGCGACACCTGCGGCGGCGGCCTGCACATGATCGACATCCGCGATCCGGTGAACCCGACCTTCGCGGGGTGCTTCGCCGACGCCGCCACCGGACGCAGAGGCACGGGGTACAGCCACGACGCCCAGTGCGTGGTCTACGAGGGACCCGACGAGGAGCACAGAGGCAAGGAGCTCTGCTTCGGTTCCAACGAAACGGCGCTGAGCATCGCCGACGTCACGGACAAGGACGCTCCCGTCGCCTTGGCGATGGAGGACTACCCCAGCTACGGCTACTCGCACCAAGGCTGGCTCGACGAGGCCCAGGAGTACTTCTACATGAACGACGAGCTGGACGAACTCCAGGGGAAGGCGTCCAGCACCCGGACCCTGGTGTGGGACGTGAAGGACGTGGACGAGCCGATCCTGGTCAAGGAGCACTTCTCGGACGTGACCTCGTCCGACCACAACCTCTACATCCGGGGCGACCTCATGTACCAGTCCAACTACGTGAGCGGCTTGCGGATACTGGACATCTCGGATCGGGAGAACCCCCGCGAGGTCGCGTTCTTCGACACGGTGCCCTGGACCGAGGACGCCCCCGGCTTCGACGGTTCGTGGAGCAACTACCCGTACTTCGACAGCGGGATCATCGTGGTGACTTCCGGCAAGGAAGGCGTGTTCGTCCTGCGCGACGCCCGGCGCAACCTGATCCCGTAGGCGAGGCGGGCGAGCCGTCGGCAATCCCGTGCAACCCAGGACCAGACAATCGACCATGTTCCAAGGAAGTCCAACCATGTTCCAAGCAAGTCGTCGTCCCCTCCGTCGGCTGTTGCCGCTCGCGGGCGCCCTCTGCATCTCCGTCGCCCCGGGCGTGGACGGCCAGAGCGCTCCCCGCGCCAACCCGACGCTCTCGGCCACGGTCGCGCTCCGCTCGGCGACGTCGCTTCCGGCCCTTCTCCCCGCTCCCGTTGGGCTCTCGGCCTTTGGCGCCAGCGTCGCCGTGGTCGACGGCGAAGTCTTCGTGGGCAGGCCCGGCGACGTGGCCCTCTTCCCCATGCCGGCCAACCGCCCGGGCGGGGTTCACGTCTTCGGCAAGGACGGCGACTCGTGGTCCGAGACGGCCGCCGTCGGTCCGGCCGGAGACGACGTTGGCACGGGCTACGGCGAGAGCATGGACATTGCCGGCGAAGTGATGGTCGTCGGCGCGCCTCGGGAAGGACCGGGCGCCGTCTACGTCTACCGAAGGACCGGCGGAGAGTGGGTCAGCGAGCAGCGTCTGACGCCGGACGCCGCGGAGGCGGGCGCGCGCTTCGGCGCGGCGGTGGCCACGAACGGCGACGAGATCGTGGTGGGCGCCCCCGGCGCTTCCGACCACGGCGGAGCCTTCTTCTACGAGCTGGGCGCGTCCGGGTGGGAGGAGTCGTCGTCGTGGTTCTCGGCGGGCGAAGGGGGCAGCGCCTTCGGCGCCGCGCTGGACATGGAGGGAGAGACGGCCGCCATCGGCGCGCCGGGCGCCGACCCCTCGCTGCTGCCCGGCGGCGGTCCTCCCAGCTTCGTCCCGGGCTACGTGCAGGTCATGAGGAAGGAGGGCGGCAGCTGGAGCGTCGCCGGGCGTTTGGCGAACGCGCCGGGGGGGCTGGGCCGCGCCGTCGCCGTCTCCGACGGGACGGTGTTTGCGGGCGCCCCGTGGGCCGAAAGGGGCACGGGCGCGGTCTACCACTTCGTCGAGGCCGAGGGCGAGTGGACGGCGGCGCACACGATCCAGCCCGAGATGCCCGGGCCCGGGTCGGGCTTCGGCATGGCGCTGGACGCCGACGGGGGCGACTTGGTGGTGGGCGCCCCGCTGGCCGGGGGAGTCGGCGCCGGCTTCGCCTTTCGTCGCAACGAGACGGGGGATTGGGACCAGGTGGCGGCGTTCGGGCCGGGCGGCCCCTTCAGCTTCTACGGCATGGCGGTGGCCGTGGGCGGAGACGTGGCGGTGGCGGGCGCGCCGGGCGCGGACCTGCTCGAGGGCATGGGGTTCATCTTCCTTCGCAGCGCGGACGGCTGGGAGCCCGACGGGTCCTTAGTCGACGAGACCGAAGGGCCGGCGCCGATCACCGGAGGCGAACGGGAGTGCGAAGAGGGCTCGGTCGCGGGCTTCTCCTGCAGCGAGGTGGACTTGGTGGCCTACCTGCCGGTCGACGCGATGGGCGGCGGCCGGGGCGTCATCGCCAACGACCTCTGGGGCTGGACGGATTCCGACACCGGGCGCGAGTACGTCATCTTGGGCCGGAACGACGGGACGGCCTTCGTAGACATCTCGGACCCGGCAAACCCGGTGTTCCTGGGCGACCTGCCCCTGACCGAGGGCGCCGTCTCCAACATGTGGCGCGACGTGAAGGTGTTCGCCGACCACGCCTTCATCGTGGCGGACAACGCCGGCCCGCACGGCATGCAGGTGTTCGACCTCACCCGGTTGCGGGACGTCTCGTCGCCGCCCGTCGCATTCGACGCCGACGCCCACTACGACGGCATCGCCTCCGCCCACAACATCGTCCTCAACGAGGGAACCGGCTTCGCCTACGCGGTCGGCGCCTCCGGGGGCGGCGAGACCTGCGGCGGCGGCCTCCACATGATCGACGTGCGCGACCCCACGAACCCGACCTTCGCCGGCTGCTTCTCGGACCCGGAGACGGGCCACTCGGGCACGGGGTACAGCCACGACGCCCAGTGCATCCGCTACCACGGCCCGGACCCGGACTATCAGGACCGGGAAATCTGCCTGGGCGCCAACGAGAACGCCCTCTCGATCGCGGACGTCACCGACAAGGAGGCGACCGTCGTGCTGGCCTCCGCTTCCTACCCCAACACGGCGTACCTGCACCAGGGGTGGGTCACGGACGACCACCGCTACTTCTTCATGAACGACGAGCTGGACGAGCTGTCGGGGAACGTCTCCAGGACGCGGACCCTCGTCTGGGACATCTCGGACTTGGAAGAGCCCGTGCTGGTGAAGGAGCACTTCGGAGTCACGGGCTCCTCGGACCACAACCTCTACGTCCGCGGCGACTTCATGTACCAAGCCAACTACGTCAGCGGACTGCGGATCCTCGACATCTCCAACCCCGAGGAGCCCGAGGAAGTCGGGTTCTTCGACACGGTGCCCGCAGGCGACGACGTCCCCGGGTTCGCGGGGGCTTGGAGCGTCTACCCGTACTTCGAGAGCGGCGTGATCGTCGTGTCGAGCATCCGGGAGGGACTCTTCGTGCTGCGAAAGAAGCCCCCTCCGGTCTCCTAAGCGCTGCGGATGCGCCCGCGACCGCGCGACCGGCGGGAAGGCCGAGTGCGGGCTGACCCGTCGGCAGGAGCTGCGGGGTCGGCAGGACCTGCGGGGGCTACGTCGGCAGGACTTGGGGCGCGTCGCCCTCTTGGAACCGCTGGGACACGACGCCGACCGGCCACTGGTAGACGCGGGAGATGTTTGCGCCGGTGATCACATCGGCGGAAGCGCCTTCCGCTGCCGTTGCGCCCTCCGCCAGGAGCAGGTGGCGGTCCCCGAAGCGCGCGGCGAGGTTCAGGTTGTGGGTCACGACCACGACCGCCGCGCCTTCGTCCGTCGCCAGCTCGCGCAGGAGCCGGAAGATCGACATCTCGTAGCGCATGTCCAGCGCTGCCGTGGGCTCGTCCAGCAAGAGGACCCGGGGCTCCTGCGCCAGCGCTCGGGCGATCCGGACGCGTTGCCTTTCGCCCCCGGAGAGGGTGCGGAAGTCCCGGTCCTCCAACCCAGCCACGCCGCACCGCTCCATCGCCTCGGCCACCGCCGCCCGGTCCGGCGCGCGCGCTCTTCGCCACGGGCCTAGATGGGGGTAGCGGCCCATCGCCGCCAAGCTGCCGGCCGTGACGGGAAAGGGAACGTGCTCCTGCTGGGCGACCACCGCCAGCCGCTGGGCGAGGAGCCGTCGCGGCCATTCGTCTAGGGGGCGCCCGCCGTACTCCGCCGTTCCGGATCGGGGTCGGACGCCCCCGGCCAGCAGGCGCAGCAGCGTGGACTTCCCGGAGCCGTTGGGGCCCAGGATCGTGGACACGAAGCCGGGCTCGGCCCGCAGGGAGACGTTTCGCACCGCATCGCGCGCAGCGCCTCGGTAGCGGTGGCAGAGCGAGATGCCTTCCAGGGCCGCCCCGGAATCGCCCCCAAGAGGGGGGCCGCCGTCCGTCCGCCTTCGCCGCGAGCCGCGGCCGGTTTCGCCGCGCCCGCCCGTCACTTCCCGCTCCGCACCAGCAGGACGGCGAAGAGCGGCACCCCGATCAGCGCCGTGACCACTCCCGTGGGCAGCTCCTGGGGCGCCGCCACCGTCCGCGCCGCCGTGTCGGCGAGCACGAGAAAGGCGGCGCCCCCCAGAAAGGATGCCGGAACGAGGACCCGGTGGGCGCCGCCCCACGCCATCCGCAGCGCATGGGGCACGATCAGTCCCACGAAGCCGATGATCCCCACCATGGACACCGTCGCGGCGACGGCCAGCGACGCCGCCAAGTAGCCGACCTGCTTGACCCGTTCCACCGGCACCCCCAGATAGGTCGCCGTCTCCTCGCCGGCGGCAAAGAGGTCCAAGGGGCGCGCCAACGCCCAAGCCGCGATCAGGCAAGGCGCCAGGAAGACCGCCAGCGCGCCGACCTCCACCGGTCCCGCCCGCGACAAGCTGCCCATCATCCAGAAGACGGCGGAGCGGAAGGACTGGGCGTCGGCGGCAGTGAGCATCAGCAGGATCACCGCGTTGAAGAACGCCCCGGCGATCACCCCCGCCAGGAGGAGAACCCGGGAGTCGAGGGTCGGCCCGGCGGCCGTCGCCAGGCGCAGAACAAGGACGATCGCGAGCAGCGCTCCGGCCAGGGCGCCCGTCGCGACGCCCCAGTGGGAAGACGCGAAGCCCGCGAGCATGGTGGCGACCGCACCCAGCGCTGCGCCGCCGGACACGCCCAGGATGTACGGGTCCGCCAAGGGGTTGCGGAGGAGCGCCTGGAAGACCGCTCCCGCGACCGCCAGCGCGCCCCCCGCCAGCAGCGCCAGCAGGACTCGGGGCAACCGCACGTCGAGGATCACGGTGCGCTGGCGCTCGTCCCCGCCGCCGAGCAGCACGTCCAGCGCTTCTGCCGAGCCCATCGGGGCGGCCCCCGTTGCGAGCCCCACGAAGGCGGCGCCGACCAGCAGCCCCGCCAGCAGCAGGAAGATCCGGGCGCGGCTCATCCGCCAGGCGGCCCGCCGCGCGCGTTCAGCCGCTCGGCCAAGTACGCCGCCGCCATCCCCATGCGAGGTCCGGGACGTCCGAACAGCGAGGCGTCCACCGAGATCACGCGGCCCGCGGCCACCGCCGGCACGGCCCGCCAGCCGGGAGCCGCCGCCAGCGCGCTCGCCGACGGGTCGGGCGTCCCAGGCGCAACGGGACTCCCGGAGCGATCCAGCACGCTGGGCTCGACGCGCGGCGTGCCGTACTCCTGCACTGGCACGATCACGTACTCGGGATCCCGCCACACCACCTGCTCCATGCTCACCTGGGGCCACGCGCTGCGAACGTCGCGGAAGACGTTGGCGGCGCCCGCCGCCGCGAGGATCGAGTCCACGAACGTCCCCGGCCCCACCGTGGTCGGCGGGTCCTGCTGGACCACGTACACGACCGGCACTGGGTCGCGGCCCGTCCACGAATCGGCGGCTGCGCGCAGATCCGCCGCCACGACCGCCAAGATCGAGTCCGCGGCCCGCTCCATCCGGAGGAGCCGGCCCAGGTTTGCCGTCAACCGCTGGAAGTCGCCCACGGAGTGCACCAGGGCGCCGTACCAAGGCACGCCCAGGGCGTCCAAGCGCTCGCCCACCGATGCCCCATGTCCGCGTGCCGGCCAAAGGACCACCAACTCCGGCGCGAGCTCCACCAGCGCCTCGATGCTGGGGTTCAAGGGGTCGCCCAAGGAGGGAAGGGAGGCGAGTTCGGGCTGGACGTCGTACCGGGTGCGCGCGATCAGGCGGTCGCCGGCGCCGATCTCGACCAGCGTCTCCGTCGCCGATGGCACGAGGGACACGATCCGCGACCGAGGCCTCGCGACGTCGTGGAGGCGGCCCAAGTCGTCGGCGACGGCATCGACGGCGCCTTCGTCGACCCCGCCGGGAGCGCATCCCGTGCCCAGAGAGCCCAGGAAGACGCCGGCCGCCGCCAGCGACGCCGCGCCACGCCTCACAACAGCGCGTGCGCCGCCCACGCGCCGATGCAGCCCAGGGTCAGCATGTAGCAGAACTGGAGCACGGGCCATCGCCAGCCTCCGGTCTCCCGACGCATCACGGCCACCGTGGACATGCACTGCAAGGCGAAGACGAAGAACACGAGGAGCGCGACGGCCGATCCCAAGTCCAGGTCACGGCGCAGCGAGTCCTGAAGCTCGATCGTCGTCTCGTCCACGTCCTCCACGCCGTAGATCGTGCCCAAGGTGCCCACGATCACTTCCCGCGCCGCCAGCGACGTGATCAGCCCGATCCCGATCCGCCAGTCGAAGCCGAGGGGCGCGACGGCGGGCTCGATCGCCTGTCCGATCCGGCCGAGGGCGCTGTCCTCGATCGTCGGAGGCTCGCCGGCGGGCGTCCGAGGGACCTGGGTCAGGCCCCAGAGCACGATCGTCGTTGCCAGGATGATCTTCCCGGCGCGCCGGAGGAAGACCTTGGTGCGGCCCACGAGGCGGGCGGCGATCGAGCGAACGGTGGGCCAGCGGTAGGGCGGCAGCTCCATCACGAACGGGGCCGAGGCGCCTCGCAGCAGCGTGCCCTTCAGCAGCGCCGCCGTCCCCACCGCGGCCGCGAGTCCCAGGGCGTAGAGCCCCAGCATGACCGCGGCTCGTCGGCCGAGAAAGGGTCCCAGAAGCGGCCCCTGGGGGATGAACGCGGCGATGAGAAGGGCGTACACCGGCAGGCGGGCCGAGCAGGTCATGAAGGGGGCGACGAAGATGGTGGCGATTCGATCCCGTTCGCTCTCCACCGTGCGCGCCGACATGATCGCCGGAACCGCGCAGGCGTAGGCCGAGAGAAGCGGAAGGAACGATGCGCCCTGGAGACCCGCCCCGTGCATCATGCGGTCGGCGATGACGGCGGCCCGGGCCATGTAGCCCGAGTCCTCCATCACCGCGATGAAGAAGAAGAGGATCAGGATCTGCGGCAGGAACACCACCACGGAGCCCACGCCGGCCCAGACCCCATCGACCAGCAGCGAGCGGAACCATCGATCGGGGAGCGCGGCCGCCAAGTACTCGCCCGAACCGGCGACCAGCGCCTCCACGCCGTCCATCAGAGGAACCGCTCCCGCGAAGATCGACTGGAAGACCACGACCACCACGGCCAGGAACGCCAACGGCCCCCAGCCGCGGTGGAGGAGCACGGCGTCGAGTCGGCGGGTGAGGCGCGACGGTCGAGGCGGCTCGAAGCCTGCGGACCGGCCCAGCTCCCGGGCCCGCCGTCGCCGGGCGGCGAAGAGGTCCACCACCGGCAGGCGCCGGCCTTGGCCGCTCGCGTCGGGAGACGCTCCCGCGAACTCGCCGATCGGGCACGACCGCGCGTCCTCGCCCCCGACGCGCAGCTCCTCCATGAAGCGGCGGACGGGCTCCAGCTGCGAGTCGTCCCGGGCATCCACCAGCGTCGCCGCCACGCCCAGCTCGCGGGAGAGCGCCGACGCGGTGAGGGCGCCGTCTCGCCGACCGAGCTCGTCGGCCATCGTGAGGACGACCAGCGTGGGGAGACCCAGGTCCAGGACCGGCTCCGCGACCATCAGGTGGGACTCGAGGCGGGTGGCGTCCAGGACGAGGACTACCGCGTCGGGGGCTTGGCCTTCGTCCAGCTTCCCCAGGAGCACGTCCCGGGTCACCATCTGATCCAGGCTGCGGGGCGACAGCCCGTGAACCCCGGGCAAGTCGGTGACCTCGACGGGTCCAGCCGGCAAGGAGGCGACGCCCGTTTTTCTCTCGACGGTGACGCCGGGGTAGTTGGCGACCCGCTGGCGAAGTCCGGTCAGGCAGTTGAAGAGCGTGGACTTCCCCGAGTTCGGAGGCCCCACCAGGGCCACCCGCGGGAGGTCGTTCCTCGGAGCGCCCTCCTCGCTCAATTGGCGTCTAGGACTCCCGCCGCCTCCAGAGCGCTGCACACGCAGAGACAGGACGCCGTTTCTTTGCGAAGGGCGACAAGCGCTCCGTCCACCAAGTAGATCGTGGGGCTCCCTGCCGGCGCATGGCGGACGGGGCAGAGCTTGCAGCCGGGGACGATTCCTCGCTCCAGCAGCGGCTCCAGGTCGTCGCCGGCCATGTCGATGCGCACCAGGACGACTTCTTCCTCGAACGGCACGTCGGCCAGCATTCGTTCCGCGCCCTTGGGGGCCGGTTGGCTTCTGCTCGTCATGGGGTTCGGCTCCGCGTCCGCCCGCAAGGCGATTTGGGACGCTTCCATGCGTCGTTGGGCCAATTGAGATTGAGATTGATTCTCAACTAGCCTTCGCGACAGTAGAGTAAGGAACCCTCGCGAGAAAGGGAAGCCCTGAGCGACGGCGACTTGTCGTGGGCGCGCGCCGAGTCCGGGGTCGCCGGCCGCCGCATCGCGCTCGCGCGGACCGCCAGGGAGCGCTTGCCCGGTGCGCTCGCAGGAAATGGACCCCGTCGTCGTCGTTGAACGCGAGTGCGCCTCAATGGCTCGGCAGTGCGTGCTCCTACCGGTGGACCGTCGCCGGCGGCTGGCCCGAGGCGGTCGCGGCCGCCGCCGGCGGGTCCGGGTTGGTCAGCCCAGCCTGACGACGTTCTCCGCGGCGGGTCCCTTGGCGCCGGCCACCACGTCGAACTCCACGCGCTCGCCTTCGGCCAGGCTCCTGAAGCCCTGTCCCTGAATCGCGGAGTAGTGGACGAAGCAGTCTTCCCCGTTGTCGGCCCGCGAAATGAATCCGAAGCCCTTCTGGTCGTTGAACCACTTGACGGTTCCTTCGGTGCGCACTTGCCGTTCTCCTTGTTCCGTTGCTGAAAGGTCCGCCGGTCCCTCGGTGGCCCGGTCGGCGTCGGCGACCGGGCCGGCGGAGCGTCCCATTCGCCAACAAAAACGACGGGCGCCCCCGGTTCCGGCTCGCGCGGGGCCCGTCTCGTGTAGTGCGGTGTTGGCTGCTGAGTGCTGCTCCTGTCGGTGCGACGGAAAGCTCGCACGGAATCCCGCTCGGGTCAATGGGGCGGCGCCGGTCAGGTCAATGGGGCGGCCCCGGACGTGTCAGCGGGGGCGGCCCCGGAAGACGGGCGGGACTCTGGGGGCGAGGAGCGGCCGACTCGGGAACTCGCTTCTCCACGTGTGCAGGGAGCCCCGCAGCTCCGGCCAGCTGGCTCCGACGTTGCACAGCAGGGAGGGTTGGTTGCTCCGGCAGGGCGGCGCGCGGACCACCAGCGTGTCCGACGCGAAGTCCCCCGCCGGAGTGCGCCCGGCAACCACCAGCCGGAAGTCGTAAGCTCGAGGAACGTTGCCCCACAGTCTTGCGGTGTCGGGCGACTGGAAGCGCTTGCGGCCAGCCTGGCGCACGACCTTGGGGCGCCAGAACGGATTGCCCGTGACCGCTTCCAGCTCCCAAGTCAGCACCAAGTCCTGACGCACCGCGGGAACGGCGCTGACCCGAATCCAGAGGCGCTGGACTTCCACGTCCAGGGTGTCGATGGCCAGCACGAGTCCAACTCGCTCGGCTTCCGCTCTCCCAACCGCCGTCGGGGGGCCGGCGTCGCAGGCGGAAGCCGTGGCCAAGCCGAAGGAGAGGAGGAAGAAGCGGCGCAGGATCTTCGGCAGTTCCGGCGTCCTGGGTCCGTGCATGGCGTCCTCCTCTGTCTGGACCACTGCCCCGTGGTCCGTTGGTCCGTTCCCCTCCAGTATGGTTTAGGTGATCCTAAAACGCAACAGTTTTGTATTCGCTATGTAACGAATCGATCGCGAAAATGTTGTGGAACAGGGATGGGCCCGGGCTCGTGCCCGTCCCCGAGCAGCGCCATGGGCAGCGGATCGAAGTAGAGCTGCCCCAGCAGGCGGCGGCAGTCGTGGCGGAGAGCCGAGCGGCGAAGCAGCTCCAAGGGAAGCGTTCGGGGTGCGCTGGCCAGGCGGTACTCCTCGATCGCGACGTCGAGCCGTCGGGCTTCCTCCGGCCCCAGGACCTGCTCCAGGCAGTCTCGAGCGCGCCGGAGCACGTCGACGTGGCCGCCCCGCCGCGCCGGGGTCCCCAGGACGGCCGAGAGGCCGGCTTCGTAGCGGGCCAAGAGGCTGCGGGATCGGCCTTTCCGGCCCACAAGACGGTTCATTCGCCGCGTCGCCTGCTCGTCGCGCGCCCAGAAGAGGAGCTCGTGGGCTTCGTGATAGGCCACCAGCCCTGCCGGGTCCGGCCGACTGCGGCGGTGTGCGTGCCCTGCCCGCCGGTCCCTTGGCTCCGCCTCTCGTTCCGCGAGCACGTGCCACCGGTTCCGGGCGAAGGCGCGCTCCGCGAAGTCCTCCCTTGTCCTTCTCCCGGCCAGCGCGCTTTCCTCCACCACGGGAAGTCCCGGCCAGCGCTTCCGCAGCTCGGCGGCGAAGACCCCGTTCCCACGGGCGTGGAGGGCCTGCCCGTCCCGATGCAGCTTCACGCTGCCCAGTCCGCACGATGGGGACGCGCTCTTGAGGACGTACCCGTCGAGCCCCGCTCCGGCCAGCTCCTTGATTCGGAGCTGGGCCCATTCGCGCATCTTCTCGGTGTGGTCGCGCCGGGCGGCCGGCTCCACCAAGCGGATGCCGCCGTCCGCTTCCTCGAGGCGGATCGGAGGCCGGGGGACCCCCATGCCGATCTCGACCTCGGGACAGACCCTTTCCCACCGGACCCAAGGGGCCAGCGCCTCCGTCAGGAAGAGGTCGCGCTTGTGGCCTCCGTCGTAGCGAACCGCGTCGCCCAGGAGGCAGGCGGACACGCCCAGGCGAACGGGCCTTTCGGGCGAGAACCAGCGGCGCCAACCGCCCGGCCAGGGGGCCGACGCCGCGCGGACGCCCTCATCCGGCAATGGAGTGGCCCAGGGAGAGCGCCGCGGCCACGCCGACGGGCGTGATCAGGTTGTCGTCGATACCCGTGGAGAGCGCCTCCAGCGCGGCGGCGACGAAGGCCACGGCCAAGCCCAAGGGCGCGCCCGCAAGAGGAACCAGCACCGCCGAGGCGACGACGAAGAAGGCCGCCGTTCCCTGCACGCTCCCCTTGCCCAGGGGGCGCGTCCCCCAGAGGCGGCCCGCCACGCCGGCGGCCGGGTCGGCCAGCCCGACGACAAGCATCGCGGGAACGAAGTGAGCGGGCAGGAAGAGCGCCGTCGCCAGCGCTCCCGTCGCGAACCAGGAGGACGACGCGACGCCGCGGGCCTCCCGAGGAGACGCCAGAGCCCGGAACCAACCGAAAAACGCGGCGTTGACCGCCGGGCGACGGAGACGGACCGCGTCGACCCCGAAGCCGACGACCGCGGCGGCCGCCAGGAGCCCGCGAAAGCCGGTCGCGTCCGCGCCGGTCGCGTGGCCCGCCACGGCCAGCGCCACGCCGCCCGACGCGTGAAACGCCCGACGCCAGGGCTGAACTCCCTCCGTCCTCCGGACCAGGGCTTCGAATCCGGCAGCGGTTCGGCTCTCGGGCCCGTCGGGCGCCTTGCCACCTGCGCCGGCGCCCTCGCCGGGCTCCGCAGACGCGCCGAACCACGTCCGTTTCATGAGGACTGCCGCGTCATTCGTTCCGCTGCGGGAAGAATCGGGTTCGGGGACAACGCCTGGAACCTCGTTCGGAGGCATCCACGGCGGCAAGCTGGGGCGGGCCGCGACGAAGCCCCCCGGCTGCTCCAAGACAGGGTTACGACACCGTTACGCAACTCGCCCACGGGCCGTTACGACGGCTCGGCATCATGCGGTCGCAACCCGCACTTCGCGGACGCGCATCCCCGCTTCGCGAAGCAGGGACCCTTCTTCCGCACGGAGCAACCAGACCGCACGTGGAAATCAGCAGCAGAACCCAAGCCGGCTCCTCCGGCCCGCCCAAGGCGCCGATCTCGTCCGCCGGCCCCGCCACAGCGACCACCTCGTCCGCCGGCCCGCCCCAGGCGACCACCTTGTCCGCCGGTCCGTCCACAACGACCACCTCGTCCGCCCGCCCGTCCACAGCGGCCACCTCGTCCTGCGGCCCGCCCACAACGGCCACCTTGTTGGGCGTGCTGGCCCTGGTTCTTGCTGCCGCTCTACCGGCGTCCGGTTCGGCCCAGACCGGTCGGATCGTCGGGCGGCTCGTGGACCAGCAGACCGCGCGGGCCGTCCCCAGCGCCCAGGTGTACCTGGAGGACCGGAGCGTCGGGGGGCTGTCGGGGATCGACGGACGCTACCTGCTTCGCGACGTGCCGCCCGGGGTGCACTCGGTGGTGGTGCAGATGATCGGCTACGCCACCAAGACGATCACGGGCATCGTCGTGGACCCCGGCGACGTGGCCGTGCTCGACGTGTCCATCGAGCCTGCGGCGGTCGCCGTGGAGGGGATCACGGTAGAGGCGACGGCGGAGACGGGCTCCACGACGGCCCTCCTCGTGGAGCGCCGGCAGGAGTCCTTCGTCGTGGACGCCATCGGCGCCGACCAGATAGCCAACTCTCCCGACGGCGACGCGGCGGCGGCGCTGAAGCGCGTCCCCGGGCTCTCGGTGGTGGACGGCAAGTTCGCCTACGTGAGGGGGCTGGGAGAGCGCTACAGCTCCACCTCCCTCAACGGCGCCCCCCTCGCGTCGCCCATGCCCGATCGCAAGGTCGTGCCCCTCGACGTCGTGCCGTCGGACCTGCTGGAGTCGATCGTCACGGCCAAGAGCTACTCCCCCGACCAGCCCGGCGACTACGCCGGCGGCCTGGTGGAGCTCCGCACCAAGGACTTTCCGGCGCGACGCATCTTCTCGGCGTCTGTCTCCGGCGGCATGAACACGGCGACCACCTTCGAGGACGGCCTGGGCTACGCCGGCGGCGGGCTGGACTTCCTGGGCTTCGACGACGGCACCCGAGACCTGCCCGCGCTGCTTCCGACGAACCAGCGGGTGATCTTCCCCCACTTCACCCGCTCCGAGCTGGAGCACTTCGGCGAAGCGTTCGGAGGCGACTGGGGTCCCACTCTGCGGAGCCTCCCGCCCAACGGGTCGCTCGGGCTCTCCTACGGCGACAACCTGGACGTCTTCGGTCGGTCGCTGGGCGTGCTGGGCTCGCTGACGTACTCCAACTCCGTGGGCGGTCGCAACGAGATCGTGGAGCGCGTGTTCTCGGCTTCCGGAGCAGCGGACCCGGAGGTCGACTACGCAGGCCAAGCCACGACGCGGTCGGTGTCGCTGGGGGGGCTGGCCAACGTCTCGTACGAGCTGACCCCCACCAGCCGCCTCACGGCCAACTTCGTCTACAACCGCCTCATGGACGACGAGGCCCGGACGTACGAGGGCTTCAACCTCGACTCCAACGCCGACCAGCGGAACCACCGGATCCGCTTTCTGGCCCAGACCCTGGTCAACGCCCAGCTCAAGGGCGAGCATCGGCTGGGCTTCCTGGCCGATGCCAAGTTCGACTGGCGGGGCGCCTGGTCCCGCGCGCGGCGCTACGAGCCCAACACCCGCGAGGTGCTGTACCGGAAGGACGACGGCGACTTCCTCTTCGACAACTTCGTGTCGTCGGGCTCGGTGTTTCATCAGGACTTGGTGGACGACACCTACAGCGGAGCGGCGGACTTGGCCCTGCCCTTCACGCTGGGAGACGGCGACAGGACCGGAACGATCTCGTTGGGAGGCTTCGCCAGCGTGAAGCGTCGCGACGCCTTCACACGTCGGTTCCGGTTCCTGGTGGTCCCCGGCGGCGGCCTGGACAGAGCCGCCAGGTCCAAGGAGCCCAACGACCTCTTCGACGCGCAGACGATCGGCAGCGGATTCGAGCTGCAGGAGGCCACCTTTCGGCCCGACAACTACGACGCGTCGGAGGACGTCTACGCGGGCTACGCGATGGTGGACGCGCAGGTCGCGGCGCGCGTGAAGGTCATGGCGGGGCTGCGGGTGGAGTCGGCAGCGCAGACCGTCGCGCCCAAGGACCTCTTCGACTTGGGGCTGGACCCGCTGCCGGCGGCGTCGTTGGACGACGTGGACCTGCTGCCCGGCGCCAACCTGACGTTCCGGCTGAGCGAGAACACGAACTTGCGCCTGGGAGCGTCCGGCACCTTGGCCCGTCCCCAGCTTCGCGAGCTGGCGCCGTTCGCCTACGCAGACTACGCCGGCGGTTTTCTGACGGTGGGCAACCCGGAGCTGCGCCGATCGCGGATCCTCAACTTGGACGCTCGCTGGGAGACGTTCCTGGGCCGGGGCGTGGTGATGGCGGCCAGCGGCTTCTACAAGGCCTTCGACAGTCCGATCGAGGTCGCCGTGCTGCCCAGCTCGGAGCTGCTCAAGACCTGGGTGAACGGCGGCACGGCCGACAACTACGGCGTGGAGCTGGAGTTCCGGTCGGACCTGGGCTTCGTGTCGCCCGGCCTGGCGTCGGTCTCCCTGAACAGCAACCTGACGCTCGTGCGATCGGAGGTCGGCACGCCCGACGTGATCCGGGTGCACCTGCCCGGCGAAGGCGGCGCCGACTTGCCGGTCGTGCCCAAGACAAGGGCTCTCCAGGGGCAGTCTCCCTACGTGGCCAACGTGGGCCTGACCTATGCGTCGCCGTCGGGAGCGTCTATGGCCAGCCTGCTCTTCAACCGCTTCGGGCGTCGCATCGACGCCGTGGGCGGTCAAGCCACGCCGGAGATCGTCGAGGAGGCCCGAAGCCAGCTCGACGTCGTCCTGGAACAGCGGATCCGAGGCGGCGCCAAGATCAAGCTTTCGGCCGGCCGACTGCTGGGGAACGTGGTGAAGTTCACCCAGGGCGGCGGCGAGCTCCGGAGCTGGAACGCAGGACGAACCTTCTCCCTGTCGCTGGGCTGGGGGACGGGAGAATGAAGGAGACGAGCCGGAAGATCCTCGATTCTCTGGGGCCGGCCGTGGCTGCCGTCGTCCTCGCGGGCGCGTGCGGAGACGACGGCACGACCCCAGCGACCCCGACGCCCCGTCCATCGGCCGCGGGCCAAGCCTCGGCAGCCAACTTGTTCGGCACGATCGACGGAACGCGCACGCTCCATCCCGACACGACGTACTTTCTCAAGGGCATCGTGACGGTGAGAGCAGGCGGCGAACTCCGCATCCCGGCGGGAACCGTCGTCCAAGGCGACGCGACGGTGCCGCCGACGGCCCTGATCGTGCGCACCGGCGGCAAGATATACTCGGAAGGCACGGCCGCCGACCCAGTGGTGTTCACCAGCAGCAACCCCGTGGGCGAGCGGCGGGCGGGAGATTGGGGCGGCGTGGTGATCAACGGCCGGTCGCTGTGCAACTTTCCGGCCGACGCGTGCGTGGGCGAGGGATCCTCGGGCAGATACGGCGGCGCCGACCGCGACGACGACAGCGGGCGGATCGTGTACACGCGCGTCGAGTTCGCCGGCTACGAGGTCTCCTTCGGCAACGAGCTCAACGCCCTGACCCTCAACGGCGTGGGCGCGGGCACCGAGATACATCACGTGCAGACCAACGTGGGACTGGACGACGGGATCGAGTTCTTCGGGGGCACGGTGGACCTGAAGTACGCCCTGGTCACCAACGCCAGCGACGACAGCTTCGACTACTCCACGGGATGGCAGGGGCGCGGGCAGTTCTGGATCGCCCAGCAGGACCCCGACGACGCCGACAACGGCTTCGAGGTGGACGGCAACGAAGAGGACTTCAACGCCATGCCGCTGACCGACCCGACGATCTACAACGTCACCCTGGTGGGCAACGGCCCCGGCGGCGACGGCGGCGACGAGTCCGCGGACGGCTTCCGGCTGCGACGGGGCGCCGCCGGGAGCATCTACAACGCCGTCGTGATCGGCTTCGGAAAAGCGGGACTGGACATCGACAACCCTGAAACTGTGGAAGGAGACCCGGTGGAGCTGCGCAACTCGGTGCTGGCCGAGAACAAGGCGCCGTTCTCCGACGACGACGACGGCATCGACGAAGCCGAGTACTTCAACAACTCCGAGTGGGGCAACCGGGCGCTCGACAGCGCGATGCTGACCGCTCCCTACGACCGCGACGCCCCGGACTTCACGCCCATGGCCGGCTCGCCCCTGCTGACCGGCTCGGCGACGCCGCCCGACGACGGCTTCTTCACCGCGACGAACTACATCGGCGCGGCGTCGCCGAGCGGCGACAAGTGGTGGATGGGCTGGACCTCGTTCGTCCGCAACTGACGCGGCGGTCCGTCCCAGGGGGGACGGCCGCACGAAGCTGCCGCCGGGCGGGCCGTTTCCCTTGGACGGCGCCCTCTGGGCCGGCCGTCGCGGCGAGCGTTGCGCTTGCGGTCTGCGGCGGCCAGCCCCCCTTTCCGGGTTCGGCCGGCAGCCTAGACGCACTGGGAAGGGACGTGCTGGCAGCCTTCCAGCGAGGCGACCGCGAGGCGCTGGACGCCTTCCGCCTCACCGAGCGGGAGCACAACGAGGTGATCTGGCCGGAGCTTCCCGCCGCCGAAGCGGACTACCCCTTGGACATGGCTTGGCGGAACATTCAGCTGCGCAACCAGCGGGCGGTTCCACGCGCCGCGGGCGGTCTCCGGCGAACCTTCGAGCGTTCGGGGCCCCCGGAGTTCGAGAGCGTCGAGTGCGAGGGCGGCGTCGAGTCCTTCGACACCTTCGTCGTCCACACGGACTGCCACGTCCGCTTTCGCGCCGGCGACGCCGCCTACAAGGTTCAGCTCTTCAAGGACGTGCTGGTTCGGAACGGAGGCTACAAGGTGTTCCGCTACTACGACGAGGACGTGGAGAGCGTCGCCCCCGAGGGGGATCGGAGGGACGGCGCGTGAGCCGGTCCGGCGCGGGCGCCGCCTCCAGGGTCCTGGTCGTGGAGGACGAAAGCGAGATCGCGGGGCTGATCGCCTACCAGCTGACCCGACAGGGGCATCGCGTCGAAACGGCTCTGACCGGCGCCGCGGCCCTGGACGCGCTGCACCGGAACCTGCCCGACTTGGTGGTCCTGGATCGGATGCTGCCCGACGTCTCGGGAGACGAAGTGCTCAAGAGCGTCCGGTCGGACCCGGACACCCGGGAGGTCCCGGTTCTGGTGCTCACCGCCAAGCGGGAGGAAGAAGACCGGATCACGGGCTTGGAGATGGGGGCGGACGACTACCTCACCAAGCCCTTCAGCCCTCGCGAGCTGGTGCTCCGCGTCGACGCGATCCTCCGGCGGGCGCGGGGCGAGGTCCACTCCGACAGCGGCGGCCAGATCATGCAGTCGGGGGGACTCAAGCTCGACCTGGGGGCGAAGCAGGTGACCCGAAACGGCGAGCCGCTTCACCTCACGCGAATCGAGTTTCGGCTGCTGCGGGCGCTGATGGCCCGTCGGGGCCGCACCCGGAGCCGCGACCAGCTTCTCGCGGACATGTGGGAGACCCGGATCGACATGGTCGCCCGCGTCCGGACCCGCACGGTGGACATGCATGTGCGTCGCCTCCGGGGCAAGCTGGGCGCCGAGGGCGACCGGATAGAGACGGTGCGGGGCTTCGGCTACCGCTTTCGCAGGGCGACGGAGGCCGAGCCCAAGAGCTAGAGGGGAGGCGGCCGCCTCTGCGGTGGTCCCTTCAAAGCAGCGGCGACATCTCCAGCTTCGAGACGTGCAGGTTCAGCCCGTGGTTCACCCGGAAACCATACGCTCCGTCCGTGGCGAATTGAGCGCGGGGCAAGCTGGCCACCTCGGCGTCGTTGACGAAGAAGCGGACGCTTTCGCCCCGTGCTTCCACGACGAGCACGTTCTTGACGGTCGCGCCTCCTTCTTCCCGGTCCTCGAAGGAGAGAATCGCCGGGTGGGCGGTCCAGGGGAGCACCGTGGGCGCCTCGGGGCCCTCCCGCCGCTTCACGATGAACTCGCCCCCGTTGCGGATCAGGAAGTAGCTGTACTCGACGGCGTCGCCCTCCATCTCGCGACCGCCGACGAAGATGCCGAACGCCTCCCGCCGCTGCCCGGGGTCGAAGAGGAAGACTTCCATTTCGACGCGGAAGTCGCCCGAAGCCTCCATCTCCGGGCCCCAGTAGACGGCCGGGGGACCGGAAGTGACGTGCCATCCCGGCGGCATCTCCACGAACATCTCCAGGTCGGCCTCCGAGCTGCTCGGGTCGTCGAAGCGGACGCTCCATCGATCCGGGCGCTCCAGGTCCTGGGCGTTCGCCTGGACGGCGGCGGCCGTCACGGCAAGGACGAGCGCCGGGGCGGAAAGGAACCGCGCAAAGATCTTCTTCATGGGGGCGCCTCGCGGGGCTTGAGTCGGAGCTGAAGCGTGGGCACGCGCGAAACGCTAGCGCACCCGAATCGGGGAGCGCAAGTGTGGGCCGCTCATGCCGGGGCCGCTCATGCCGTGTCGTCGACGACTTCGCACTTCTTGCATATCCACACCAGCCCGTAGCCGAGCGAGGACATGTCCAGGGCCCCGAGCTCGGCCGACACCTTGGCGCCGGCTCGGTACTGGGGCGCCGAGAGAGTCTCGCTCTCGATCCAGAACGTGTAGCTGAGCAGCTGGCGGTCGGTGGAGTGGTGGATGGTGACCTTTCCCCAGCTTCCGTAGCCGAGCGGGCCCAGCATCTTCTTCGCCAGCGTCCGGCCGAAGTCGGTCAGGTCCCGCACCCGGAAGGCGCTGAACGTGCTCATGCGGTGAATGACTTCCCGCACGGTGCCTTCGACGACGACCTTGTCCGTCGCGTCGTCGGGCCCTACGGCCTTGATGGGGTTGTCCGCCCGCGGCGTGCTGGGCAAGGGCTCGGCTCTTGGCGCTTCGGGACGCCGCACGGTGGGGCGTCCCCGCCACAACCACTGCCGCAAGTCGTCGAGCTCGGCGGGCCGCAGCGGGCGACCGTCGATCGTGCGCCGCGTATTGCTCAGCACTTTGTTGCAAACGTCCTCGGGCGCCGGCGGCAGCTTCGCCCACTTCGTCCACTCGAGATGGACCCTGGTTCGCGCAAGAATCTGCCGGATGTCCGACTCCCGGGCCTGCATCCCTTCACGGAGCAGGCGCGAGTGGCACCACGAGACGCAATCGTCCTCTTCGTACTGGGCGGCCGGCCGTTGCCCCCTGCTTCGCACGTACGACTCCAGCGCCGCGAAGACGGCCCAGTACTCTCGAGCTCCGACTTGAGGCAGGATCGTGTCCCGCAGCAGGGTGGCCAGCGTCTCGGACATCGGGGCCGCCGGGACGGCCAGCGGTCTCGGCCGGGCGTGAGCCGCAGGATCCCATATGTAGCCGCCGGAGATGCGGCAGGTCGAAGCCAGCTCCGTGGTCTGCAGAAACCCTCCCAGCGAACTGTGGCCAAACCACGATTCGGGCGTGCCGAACTCCTTGCCGATCTTGCCGGCCAATGACGTCAGCGGGATCGCAATGCGACTTGCCTGCACGTACTCTCGGGCGGCTGCGACGACCTTGGCTTCGTTCATCCCGTCGGTTCCCGGCGCCTGCCCGTCCGTTCGCTTGGCCTCCTCTCCGGAGCTGGTGAGGTAGTTGATCAGGTCGAAGCTCTCGTCGGCAATGTTCGCATATGCATGGGCCGCGTTGCCCGCCGAGACGATCATCGTCCTGCATCCGTGCGCTCGCAGGTGTTGCAGCAAAGGCGTGAAGTCCGCGTCGTCGGACGCGATGACGAACTCGTCGTAAGGCGAGCCAGAGGCTTCGGAGTAGAGAGTGGAGAGCACGTCCACGACCATGCGGATGTCGGCGGCGTTCTTCATTCCGGCGGTGAGCGCCGGGCAGTCCACGACCTCGAACCCGGAGAGCAGGAGGGCTTGGCGGAACCGAGAAATGGAGAGCCATTCGCCGGTGCCGTCCTCGTCCCTCACCCCTCCCTTGGGGTTGATGTACGCGCGCCACACCAGAATTTCCCGCTCGGCGACGCCGGGCGGCAACTTCGTGCTCGCCAAGTCGCCCAGCCACTCGGAGAAGTTCCGCGCCAGCGCGTCGGCAACGTCCGGCCTGCGGCTGTGCACGCCGTGGAAAATGTTGTCGAAGTCAACGAAGAGGGCTGAACGGAGCCGCCGGAGTTGCCCGGGTTCTTCGCCCGGCCTCTGGCCCGGTCCCTGCTTCGGGGCCGGCCGCTCGGCCGGCCGCCGCCCTCTGCGGAAGACGCTGAACAATCGTTCGAAGATTCTTGCCATGCCGCTGCTCCCTCGCATGAGACGTTAGTAGTGGGGCGGCCCCGCGCGCGGGATTTCGCCGCCTGCGGCCCGCCGTGGCTGAATATGGTCGGTCGCTACCGTCGGCAACAGCCGAGCCGGGCGGACGGAGGTCCTGTTCCGCCATTCCGCCGCCCGGTCGAGCGGATCCGGGAGCGGCTCAGCCCGGCGGCGGCGCGTCTTCCAGCTTCGGCGCGACCCGAGCCAGGGTCGCTTGCTCCAAGTCGTAGGCGTAGGCCAGCAGCTGGGCGTCGGTCCAGAGGTCGCCGACGAAAGCCACGACGAAGGGCGTTCCGTCGCCGTAGTACGCGAAGGGGACGGTCACGGTCGGCGCGCCGACGTCGTTGACGATGTTGCTGGGGAGCTCGGCGTGGTTGTTGGGACGGTACTCGGGCCGCTCCGGGTCTTCGACCAGGGGACGGATCGGCTCTCCGGCCTGGGGGAAGAAGAGGCCGTCGAGGCCGTGGGTCTCCATGACCGATCGGAAGAGAGCCCGCAACTCCAGGCGCCACGCTTGGTAGGCGTCGCCCTCTTCCGTCGCCGTGGGCGCCGCGGGGGCGGGCCGTTCGTCGCGCCCGCGCCCCTGCCGGAACGAGCGGCCGGAGAGGGCTTCCCACTCCTCTATTGTGCGGAACGCCGCGTCCTCTCCCAACCCTTGCAGGTAGACGAGCATTCCGTGAGGACCGACGGACGGCACCGAGGGGCGCTCGCCGTACGCTTCCGCCCAGCCGCTGCCGGCGAAGGGGTCCTCCACCGTCTCCGCTCCTTCCGACTCCAGAGCGCGGACGGCCTGCCGGTACAGCTCCTCCGTTTCCGGGGCCAGGGGCAGGAAGGTGTCCCGCCAGCCCGGACCGACGAGCCCGAACCGCTTTCCGGCGAGCGCCTCCGTGCCGAGCCCGGCGACGTAGCCTTCCTCGGGGATGCGGCCGACGGCCGCGTAGGTCGAGGGGTCTTCCGCCGTGGGTCCCGCGATCACGTCCAGCACGGTCGCCGCGTCCCGAACGGTCTTGGCCAGGGGGCCGACCACGTCCCGGTACGTCGCGTCGATGGGCACCACCCCCTCCAGCGGCGCCGCGCCGAAGGTCGGCTTCACCCCCACCAGCGCCTGGGCGGCGGCGGGGTTCTGGATCGAGCCGCCGGTCTCGGTGCCCAACCCCAGAACCGCAAAGCTGGCGGACACCGCGGTCGCCGTCCCGCCGCTCGATCCCCCCGGCACTCGATCCGGCGCGTACGGATTCAGCGTTTCACCGGCCGCCGTGCTCCGCGTCCGCGTGCCGTGGCCGGCGAAGTCCGGCAGATTGGTCTTGCCCAGGACGATCGCTCCGGCCTCCTTCAATCGCTCCACCACCGCCGCGTCGTCGCCGGGAACCATGTCGACGCCCCCGGTCGCCGAGCTGAACCCCGCGAAGCCGGCGGTCGTGACCATCCCCACGTAGTCCATGTTGTCCTTGATCACCACGGGAACGCCGTGAAGAGGGCCCCGCGGTCCTCGGCGGCGGTACTCCTCGTCCAGGGCCGCGGCCTGCGCCAGCGCCTCGGGGTTCATGGAGACGAAGGCGTTGTAGCGCCCTTCCCAGCGCTCGATCCGCTCCAGAAAGGCGCTCGTCAGCTGGACTGCCGTGTAGCGCGACGCGCGGTAGTCCTCCTGCACCTGGGCCGCAGTGAGCTCCACCACGTCCACCGACCCGCTGCCTGCGGACTCGTGGGCAACGGGCAAGATCGTCTCTTGAAGCACCGGCTCCCACGCCGTCGCCGAAGGGGCAAGGCCAGCCGTTGCAGCTCCGAAGAGCATCACCGGGACGGCCCGCCGGAGCAGCGCCGGGACGGTCCGCCGGGCCAGCGCCGGGAAGCGCGCCTGTGGAGTTGGTCGAACGGGCATCCGCCTACTCTGGCCCGCCCGGGCGCCCACGGCAAGCATCCGTGGAAGCGCTATGTCGTACCAATTTAGAAATGTCCGGTCTTACCAAGATAGAAATGTCCTCTTTCGGGCGATGTTCGGCGGGAGTCGAACTCGTGCCCGGGAGAGGAGCGAATGGAGTTGAGCTTGAAGGAGCGGGACCGGATCTCGGTGTTGAGGCAGGTGAGCGAAGGCGTGCTGGCGGCGGCCGACGGCGCGGCGCGCTTCGGGGTGACGGAGCGTCACTTCCGGCGCGTGCGCCGCCGGTTCGAGGCGGCGGGCGACGAGGTGGTCGTGCACGGGCTCCGGGGTCGGAGGTCGAACCGGTCGCTGCCGTCGGAGACGCGGGAGCAGGTGCTGGTCATGGCCAGGGACCCCGACTACGCCGACTTCGGCGCCACGTTTCTGGCGGAGCACGTCGAGCGGGAGCTGGGCGTGCGCGTCAGCGCGGAGACGCTGCGGGCATGGCGGAAGGGCGCGGGCTTGTGGCAGCGCAAGCGCAAGCGGGCGAAGCACCGGCGCCGACGGCCGCGTCGCGCCGCGCGGGGCGAGCTGCTCCAGTGGGACAGCTCGGTTCACGCCTGGCTTGAAGACCGGGGGCCGCCCGACCTCGTGCTGATCGCGCTGCACGACGACGCGACGAGCGGGTTCATGCACGGTCGCTTCGTCGAGCGCGACACGGGCGCCGCGAATCGGCGAGCGATCGTCGAGTGCCTCGAACGCCACGGCCGTCCGAGGGCGGTGTACGTGGACCACGCGGGCCACTTCGGGCAGCGCCTCGGCCCGGAGGGCAAGCGGACCCGGACGATCATCGGCACGGCGCTGGAGAAGCTGGGCGTCGAGGTGGTCCTGGCGAACTCGCCGCAGGCGAAGGGCCGGGTCGAGCGGACGTTCGGCACGGCGCAGGACCGGCTGGTCAAAGAGATGCGCTTGGCGCGAGTCACCACGCTCGAGGCGGCGAACCGCTACTTGGAGGAGCGGTGGGTTCCGTTCTGGAACGAACGCTTCACGGTGGCGCCGGCCGATCCCCTCGACGCCCATCGCCCGCTGCCTCAGGACATCGATCTGGAAGCCCTCTTCGCCGAGACGGACACGCGGGTCGTGGCCCGCGACTTCACCGTGCGCTTCGAGAACCGCTTCTGGCAGGTCACGGCCCGCGACGCCGAGGCGGCCGGCGTCGCGCCGGGCTCCCCCGTCGTCGTCGAACGGCGCCTCTCGGGCGAGCTGCGCTTCCGGCATCGCGGCTGCTACCTGACGCCCAAGGCCTTGGGGGCGGTCCGGTCGGCGACGCCCAAGCCGGCGCCGGCGCCCGCGACGGCCAAGCCCAGGCCCAAGCCGCCGAAGCCGGGAAGGGATCACCCGTGGCGCAAGCACTTCAGCGCCAGCGTGGCCCAGGCCGTGGCCAAGCGGGAACACCGCGCCGCCCACTCCAACGGGACCGGTCCCGAGCGGTGCAGGACCTCGTCCTGAGCCTGCAGGCGGGGACGGCAGCTCGCACTCCCCTTCCCGCAAAGGTCGGACGCGACCGCAGTGTCGGCATCCGTGCCTCCGAGGCTTGCCGGCGCTGCGCAGGTCGCTCGGCGCACCACGACCGTCCGAGCTGGCAGGCTCAGTGCGAACTGCGAGCCATCGGGGCAGCAGTGTCCGGACCCGTCCGCGTTGGCGTCCACCCGGCCAGAGCTTGGCCACGGCGACGACCTCGACTCGCCCGGCCGCCACTGGCCTTGAAGCGCCTGGAACAGGGCGCCCGGCGCCGTCCAGCCCAGGCTTGCTGGATCCGCGTGTCCTGCGCCCGACACCTGGCCCCCGGCCTCAGGAAGAACCCACCGTCCACACCATCAGGGGGGACATTTCTACTTTGGCCAACTACCGGACATTTCTACTTTGGCTTGACACATCCGTGGAAGCGCTATATTGCCGCATGAACGGCGATCCGCAGATGCTGGAGCGATTCGAGTCCGGGCTGACCTTTCCCGACTACCTGGACACCGTCCGGAAGCACCGGGAGCTTTGGAGCGGCGTGTGGAAGCGGGCGCGCGTTCCCGCCGACCTGCTGGAAAGGGCCCGGGCAACGCCTGGGAAGTGGCGGCTGCTCGCCCTCTCGGAGGATTGGTGCGGCGACGCCGTCAACATCCTGCCGGTGCTGGCGCGCTTGGCGGAGGCCCTGCCCGCCGTCGAGCTCCGCGTGCTGTCTCGCGACGAGAACCTCGACATCATGGACGCGCACCTGACCAACGGTCGCAGCCGCTCGATCCCCGTTGTCCTCGTGCTGGACGAGGCCGGAGCCGAGCGCGCTTGGTGGGGTCCTCGTCCAGCCGTCCTTCAGCAGTGGGTCATGGACGAAGGGATGAAGATGGAGCCCGGTCCCAGGTACCGGGAGACCCGCGCCTTCTACGCCCGAGACAAGGGAAGGACGACCCTCGAAGAAGTCGTCGAGACGATCCGCGGCGCGGCAGCCGCAGAGTCGTCCGCCGCTTGCTGACTTCGCCGCAGCGCAGGCCCGTTCCCGCAGCCTTCCGGAAAGCCGCCTCCATGCAACCCTTCGTTCAGCTTCGCCGCCGTCGGTCCGCGCGCTCCACCTCGCCGACTTCACCTGCTCGCCGTGCACACGGCGCCTTCGTTCAGCTTCGCCGCCGTCGGTCCGCGCGCTCTCGGCGCTGGGCGCGTCGGCCGCGCGCAGCCGCTGCGGCGGTCGCCGTCCCGCTTCTGGCGGCCGCCCCGCTCCTCATGGCCGCGACGGCCCTCGCGCCGGTCCCGGCTCGCGCCCAGACCCAGTCGTACCGAGCCGACCGCCCCTTCGGGACCCTCCGCGAGCAGGCCAAGGTGCGCCAGGGCTGGCTGATGGAGCGCCTGGAGAAGAACCTGCCCATGCTCATGCGCAAGCACGGCGTGGACATGTGGGTCGTGGCCATGCGCGAGTACAACGAGGATCCGGTGTTCCGCGCCCTGGTGTCGCCCACGACCTTCGCCGCCCGCCGGCGGACGATCTACGTCTTCTACGACCGGGGGCCCGAGGCCGGCTTGGAGCGGCTGGCGCTGGGCGGAACATCCCAGGGGGGCGCCTACGAAGCGGTGCGGGCCACGGTCCAGGCCCCGGACGGCCGTTCGGCGGAGCTCTGGGGCAAGGACCAGTGGAACTTGTTCGCGAGGGTGGCGCGGGAGCGGAACCCCCGGCGCATCGCCGTCAACATCTCCCACGACCACAACTTCGCCGACGGACTCTCTGCCGGCGAGTGGGAGCAGATGGAGGAAGCGCTGGGAACGGAGATGGCGGGCCGTGTCGTCCGGGAGCCCCTGCTGGCAATCGAGTACCTGGCCATGCGGGTTCCCGGGATGACCCCCGCGTACCGCCGGATGCAGGCCTTCGTCCACGAGATCATCGGCGCCGCCTTTTCCGAAGTCGTGATCGTTCCCGGCCGGACCACCACCGCCGACGTGGTGTGGTGGATGCGCCAGCGGGTCCACGACTTGGGAATGGGCTCCTGGTTCCAGCCGTCGGTGTCGGTTCAGCGGCGGGGCGCCGAGATGGGCGACTCGGTGGCGCCGGTGATCCTCCGCGGCGACGTGCTGCACTGCGACTTCGGACTCGCGGCCCTTGGGATGACCACCGACACCCAGCACATGGCCTACGTCCTGCGCGAAGGCGAGACCCGAGCTCCGGCCGGCCTGCGGCAGGCGCTGGCCAACTCCAACCGCTTGCAGGACCTCCTGCTGGAAGAACTCCAGGTCGGGCGAAGCGGCAATCAGATCCTGGCGTCGGTGCTGGAGAGGATGCGGTCGGAGGGGCTCGACGGAACGATGTACACGCACCCCATCGGCGACCACGGCCACGGCGCCGGCCCTCTGATCGGCCTCTGGGACTACCAGACCGGAGTCCCCGGCCGCGGCGACCCCTTGGTGATCCCGGGCATGTGGTTCTCGACCGAGCTTCAAGTCACCACTCCCGTGCCGGAGTGGGACGGCCAGCCGGTCCGAATGGCCCAGGAGGAGGAGGCCGAGGTCACGATGGACGGCGAAGTGCGGTGGATGCTCCGCCGCCAGACCGAGCTCCACTTGGTGCGATAGCGGCAGCAGAGCCTTGAGCGACCCGGCGCCAGGCCAGCCCGAGCAATAGGATGCGGTCCGCGCCGGCCCGCCGGATCAGCTCCGGCGCCGCGTGCCGATCCTCGCCTCCGCCGCGCGGGCGTGGGCTTCCATGCCTTCCATGCGGGCCAGGGCAGCGGCGTCGCTGGCGACCGCCTCGAGTTCGGGACCGCGTTCCATGCGGAGCCAAGTGGGACGCCGCATGAACGAGAACACCGAGAGGCCGCCGGCAAAGCGCGCCGTCCCTCCTGTGGGCAGGGTGTGGTTGGGGCCGATTCCGTAGTCGCCCAGCACTTCCGCCGCGTCGTGGCCGACGAAGACGGCGCCGTAGGCGTCCAGCGACTCGGCCCAGCGATCGGCTCGACTTCCGTGGACCTCCAGGTGCTCCGGCGCCAGCTCTTGGCAGCACCGCAGCGCCTCCTCTTCCGGGGCGACGACGGCGAATCCGTTCCGGAGCGCCGCCGCAGCCGCGTCGACGGTGGGCAGCGCCGGCAGCTGGCGGGCCAGCTCCTCGTCCACTTGGGCGGCCAGCGACTTGGAAGTGGTGATCAGGACCGGAAGCGCGGCGGCGTCGTGTTCCGCCTGGGCCAGCAGGTCGGCGGCGATCAGAGCCGGGTCGCCGGCCTCGTCGGAGAGCACGACCAGCTCCGAAGGACCGGCCAGCAGGTCGATCCCGACCACCCCCGAGAGCAGCAGCTTGGCGCCGGTCACCCACTGGTTGCCGGGGCCGGCCACGACGTCGCAGCGGGGCATCGGCGCCACGCCGTACGCCATCGCGGCCACGGCTTGGGCGCCCCCGGCCGCCAGCAAGCCGTTCGCCCCGGCGGCGGCGGCAGCAGCCAACGTCTCCCGGGAGGGGTCCGGCGACGCCACCCAGACTTCGCTCACGCCCGCCGCGCGGGCCGTCACCGCCGTCATGAGGACCGAGGACGGAAGGGGGAAGCGTCCCCCGGGGGCGTAGCAGCCAGCCACTCGCACGGGCACCAGCGCGTCGCCCGCCCAGCCGCCCGGGACCCTGGCGCGAACCGGCGCTGCCGACGCCAGCTGGGCCTTGGCGAACTCCCCGATCCGTCGTGCCGTCCGCTCCAGAACGCGCCGGTCGGCGTCCCCCATGGAAGCCAGGGCTTCCGTCAAGTCGTTCCGGGTGCGGAGGAGCGGCGCGGCCGGGCGCAGACGGTCCCAGCGCTCGGCATACGTCCGCAGCGCCTTGCTTCCGCCGTCCCGGACCTCGGCGACGATCTTCGCGATCCGGGGAAGGAGCTCCTCCGCCACCGCCGGCGGTCGGGCCCGTCGCGCGTCCGGCGGCACCACCCGCCGGAGGAGAGGGCTCGACGACCCGGCACGGGGACTCACTGCAACTCCTTCGCCGCGCCCTTGGGATCAGAGACCGCCCTGCGGCTGACCGTCTTGCGCCTGCGGTCGATCTCTCGCTCCACGTCGGCCCACGTGGCGCCTTCCCGCGCCATCGCCACGGCCAGGAAGTAGACCAGGTCCGCCGCCTCTTCCACGACCCGCTGCCGTCCCCGGGCTTCGCCCACTTCGCCGGCCTCCTCGATCAGCTTCCCGCGAAGGAAGCGGCCGCCGTCGGCCCCGGTCAGCAGTCGGGTGGTCAGGGAGCCCTCCACCGGAGACGCGGCCCGCTCGCCGACCAGCTGCTCCAGGGCGCGCAGACCGTCGGCAGGACCGAAGCACGTCCACTCTCCTCGGTGACAGAAGCCGGCCCCCTCCTGGGACACGGTGAAGCGAAGCGCGTCCCGGTCGCAGTCGGCGTCGATCCGCACGAGGGAGTGGACGGCGCCCGACGACTCGCCCTTGCGCCAGAGGCCGCGCTTGCGGGAGTGGTAGACGCCGCGCCCTTCGGCGATCGCGGTCCGGACGCTCTCGCTGCTGGACCAGACCAAGCCCAGGGCCGCGCCCCGCTCGTCGGCGACGATGGTGGGCCAGAGTCCGTCGGCGCGCTCGCTTTGCAGAGGGGCGGTGAAGGCGTCGGCCAACTCCAGCGTCCCCCGGTAGAGAGCCATGCCGACTTGGGCGTCGGCGCCGGTCCGGTCCAGCCACGCCACGTCGTCGGCGGTCGCGATGCCGCCCGCGATCGTGAGGCGAGCGTCGCCCGAGGCGGCGACAAGCTCCTCGACCCGGCGCCGGGGGAAGCCTGCTTCCTTGCCTTCGCCCTCCACGAAGGTGACCAGGAAGCCACCCGCCAGCCCGCGGAGCGTCTCCATCCCCTGGCGGATCGTGCGCCCGGTCCGCTCGGTCCACCCCTTCACCACCACCTCGCCCTTCCAGGCGTCCAGCGCCGCCACCACTCGGTCCCGCGGCAGCCCCTTCAGCACCTCCGGGACGGCCGCCGTGCCCAGCACCACCTTCGCCGCCCCCCGGTCCAGCCACCGCACGGCGTCCTCCCGGCTGCGGACGCCGCCGCCGACTCGGCACGACGCGAGCCCGCACAGCTCCTCCACAAGCGCCGCGTTGGACCCGCGCCCCAGCGCCGCGTCCAGGTCGACCACGGCGACTTCGCCCACCCGCCCGAAGCGTTCGGCAAGCGGGCGCGGGTCGCCCGCGTCCAACGCCTTTCTGCGGCCCTGGACGAGCTGCACGGCCCGGCCGTCCATCAGGTCTATGGAGGGAACGATCACGGCGCTTCCCCGCTGCCGCCGGTCCCTTCGCGACGCACCTTCACTCCCATCCCGTGAAGGGCCTCCTTCACGCCCGCTACCGTCCACTGGCCCTGGTGGAAGATCGACGCGGCAAGCACCGCGTCCGCGCCCGCGCGGGCGGCCTCGGCCATGTGCTGGGGAGAGTCCGCCCCGCCCGACGCGACGATCGGCACGGACACGGCGGCGCGCATCCGCCGGAGCAGCTCCAGGTCGTAGCCGCGCTTGGTGCCGTCCCGGTCCACGCTGGTCAGGAGAACCTCGCCGACGCCCGCCTCCGCCGCTCGCACGGCCCACGCCACCGCGTCGATTCCCGACCGTTCGGCGCCCGACCGCACCACGACCTCGTAGCCGCTGCCCGCTCCCGCGCCGCCGGTCGCGGCGGCGTCGATTGCGACCACCACGCACTGGGCGCCGAAGCGGGCGGCCAGCTCGGAGAGGAGCTCGGGCCGCCGGACGGCCGCCGTGTTCGCGGCGACTTTGTCGGCCCCGGCTTCCAGAAGCAGGCTCGCGTCCTCCACGCGACCCACGCCGCCGCCCACGGTGAGGGGCACCGACAGCGCAGCGCGGACCGCGCGAACCGCACCGAGCCGGGTTGCGCGTCCCTCGGGCGTGGCGGAGACGTCCAGGACCACCACCTCGTCGGCGCCCTGCTCCTCGTAGGCCGCGGCGAGGTCGGCAGGGTCGCCCTGGTCCCGCAGCCCCTGGAAGGACACGCCCTTGACGACGCGCCCGTCCCGCACGTCGAGGCATGGAACGACGCGAACCGGCAGGTCGGTCACGCCGCCAGCCACCGCGAGAGGAGCGCGCGGCCGTAAGCCCCCGACAGCTCGGGGTGGAACTGGCACCCCACCACGGCGCCCCGTTCGACCGCGGCCAGGAACGGCCCGCCGTACTCGGACCAGGCAGGGAGCCAGCCGCCGACGGACGGCTCGGGAGACGGGGCCGCAGGAGCGGAGGGAGCGCAGGCGGCCGCAGCCTCGGCCCGGGCGCCCGCGGGCAGCCGGTAGGAGTTGGCGAAGTAGGCGAAGCCCTCGGGCACGATCCGGCAACGGTCCGACGGGACCACGCGGTTCCACCCCATCTGGGGCACCCTCCTGCCGCCCCCGAACTTCGTCGCCACGGCGTTCAGGGCGCCGATTCCGGGCACGCCCGGAGCCTCCTCGCTCCCCCGGGCCATGAGCTGCATTCCCAGACAGATGGCCAGCGTCGGGCGGCCTTCGCCGATCCGCTCCCGAAGAGCGTCTGCCAGCCCCTGCGCGGCGATCGCCTCCCTGGCCGCCGCGAACGCGCCCACGCCTGGAAGCACGAGACGATCGGCTCGGGTCACGGCGTCGCCGTCGGCGACGAACTCCACGAGGCGCCCCAGCCGTCGCAGGGCCGTCTCGACGGAGGCCAAGTTCGCCGTGCCCGTCCTGACCACGGCGACGACGGACGTCCGCAAGAGCTAGAGGACTCCCTTGGTGGAGGGCACGCGGCCCGACGGGGCGGCGGAAGCGGAGGCCGCCTCGGGACCGCCGGAGCACCCTGGGGCGGCGGCCTCGGCTCCCCCACCCGGACCGGCGCCCGCGCCCGAACGCCCGAAGGCCGACCGGAACGCCAGTGCGCAGGCCTTGAACGCCGCTTCGATCCGGTGGTGGTCGTTGGCGCCCCGAAGCACGTCCACGTGGAGGGTGAGCTTGGCGGTCTGGGCAAGGGAGCGGAAGAAGTGGGGGACCATCTCGCAGGAGAGGCCGCCCACCCGCTCCCTCGTCAGGCCCAGGTCGCCGGCGAAGAACGGTCGGCCCGACACGTCGGCGACGGCCCGGGCCAGGGCCTCGTCGAGGGGGGCCCAGGCCGAGCCGAAGCGCGCGATCCCCTTCCGGGCTCCAAGAGCCTGGTCCACCGCTTGGCCCAGCACGAGTCCCACGTCTTCCACCGTGTGGTGATCGTCCACCTCGAGGTCGCCCGAGCATGTCAGCTCCAACTCCCATCCGGCGTGGAAGGCCAGGGCGTGCAGCATGTGGTCCAGGAAGCCGATCCCCGTGTCGAGGCGGGCCTCGCCGGACCCGTCCAGCTTCAACTCGGCCTCGATCCGGGTCTCGCGGGTCTCGCGGGCGACCTTTGCCGTCCTGGGCCCGTCGCCCCTTCGCGTCCGACTACCCATCAAACAACCCTCCGAAGTTGGGGCCGGCGTCCACGATCCGGGCCGCACCGGCGTCGACCAGGGCCTCGCGCATCCGACCCCCGGCGCCCGGCGCCGCGACGCCGACGGGAACCACGCCGGCGGCCAGGGCGGCGCGAACGTCGTCGGGCGTGTCCCCCAGCAGCCACGCCGAGCCTGCGTCCAGTCGCTCCATGGCGACCCGCACGGGCCCCGGGTCCGGCTTGAGGGGCGCGTCCTCCCTGCACACGACCGCGCCGAAGAGGTGGGCCACGCCGTGCTCGTCCAGGAACCGCCGGGCGTCGCGGCGGGGACGTCCCGTCACCACGCCCACCTTGAAGCGTCGGGCCAGCTCGGCCAGGAGCGCCAGGGTTGGGATCAGGGTCTCGTGTCGGCGGAGGCCCGGCTCGTCGTCGGTTCCCTGGTACGCTTCCTCGAAGCGGGCCGTCGCTTCGGCGAGAGTGGTCGAGACGCCGGCGTCCGCCAGAAGCTGCCGAGTCACCGCCCAGTCGTCGTTGGCGCCGCCCCGAGCCTTGGCCGCTTCGATCTCTTCCGGGCTCGCGGCGACGCCGAACGAGGCGCACGCCGACGCGATCGCCGCCCGGCAGGAACGGCTCACGTCGGCCAGCACGCCGTCCATGTCGAAGAGCAGCGCGTCCGGCCTTCCCAGCGCCCGCATCCCGGCTTCCAGGCGACCGAACTCCGACTCGGTGCGGGGAACCGTGATCCGCACGTGGCCGGCCAGGCCGTCGATGCGCCGCACCAAGATCCCCTGGGCCCGGAGACCCAGGAAGACCCACTGGGCGTCGTCGAAGGCGGCCAGGACGAAGTTCGTGGACGACGGCTGGGGGTCGCCGCCGCACTCCCGCACCAGCTCCGCCAAGCGCTCGCGGCCGGCGCGCACCGAGGCCACGAAGCGGCGCATCCGCTCACGTCCGTTGCGAAGCGCGTCGAGGGCCAGGACCAGCGCAGGACCGCTCAGTGGATAGGGGCCGCCGAAGCCCCGCAGCTCGGCGATTCGGTCCTCCGCGCCCACCACGAAGCCGATTCGGAGACCCGCCAGGCTCCAGCACTTGGACATGGTGCGGATCTGGAGGACGTTGGGGCGCTGCAGCAGCGCCGCGCCGTCGGACTCGTCCCCGAACTCGGCGTAGGCGGCGTCCACCATGAGGGGAACGCCTTCGGGCAAGCCGGCGGCAAGCTCCAGCAGCGCGCTCGCCGGGAACTCCCTGCCTGTGGGGTTGTCCGGCGACACGACCGCGACCAAGCCCGTGGTCTCGTCGACCGCGTCCAGGATGGCGTGGCGGGGAAGGCGCCCCCACTCGTACTGCAAGGGCGCGAGCCGCCCTCGGGTCATGCGGGCGTAGGCGGGGATCATGTAGAAGGTGGGGGTCGGGAAGACCATTGTGCGGCCCGGCCCCAGGCAGGCCCGGCACACCCTGTCGATCGCGTCGTCGCCGCCGGTCGTGGCCAGGACGCGCTCGGGGCCGATCCCCAGGTAGTCGGCGTACGCTTCCTCCAGCGGCGCCGGGTCCCCGTACTCTCGGAGGATGCCGGTGCCGGCGCGGCGCAACGTCTCCATGCACTCCTCCGGGGGCAGCCGGCCCTCGTTCATGGAGAGGTCGAGGAGGGGACCCGGCGGGGCGTCCGGCAGGCCGTGGAGGGCTTTCCGGTAGGGCGCCGGGGCCGAAGAAGCCGTGGCCTGCGAAGCGGCGCCGGTCGACGCGGAGCCGCGGGTCATCGCACGATCTGCCGGGGCTGGGAGACCACGAGGTCGGTGGCGCCCAGGGCCTTCAGGGCCACAAGCAGCTCGGGCAGCCCGCGGCGGGGGACGGCGACCCGAACGGCGTAGCCGTCGCCGCCGTGAAGACGGGAGACGGTCGGTTCCCTAAGGCACGGCAGGGCCGGAACCACGCTGTCGAGGTCGGGGGCCGACACGTTGAGCTCCAGCATGACTCGGTTGCGGGCCTCCAGCGCCGACTCGAGCAGCAGCGCCAAGTCCTGAACGGCGCCGTTGCGGGCCGAGCCGCCCGCGGCGGCGTGGTTTGCGTAGAGCCGGGTGGAGGAACGCATCAGCGTGTCGACGACGACCAATCCGTTCTGCCGCAGGGTGGCGCCGGTGGCCACGTTGTCCACGATCAAGTCCGCGTCTTCCGGCGGGAAGGCTTCGGTGGCGCCGTAGGAGCGCACGAAGACGGCGTCGAAGGGCTGGCGGGCGATCCACGCCTCGGTCAGGCGGGCGTACTCGGAGGCGACCACCAGCGTGCGGTCCGCCGGCAGAGCGCCGTCGGCGAGAAGGGAGGCCGGCGCCGCCGCCACCAAGCGCACGGGGTCGAGTCCCGTGTCCAGGAGCTCCACCAGGTCGGCGTCGAGCTCGGCCACCCAGTCGGCGCCGGCAAAGCCCACGTCGCGGGAACCGGCGTGGAGCATCTCGACCACGTTGCGCGACTTGAGCAGCTTGGCGTCGAAGCCGGGAAGGGAGAGGGACGGCCGGTAGCCGCGCTCGCCCAGCCGGACGTCCACGCCCGCTTGGCTCAGCAGGTTCAGAACGCCGGCCTGCATCCGGCCCTTGGGCAAGGCGAGGCGGACGGACGCCCGTCGAGGGGCGCTGGTGCGTGTCACGGCGATTCGGAGCAGGGCGAAAAAACGCCGGCGCCTCGGAGGGAAGCGGCCGGCGCTCGCAAGTGGAAGGATGTTATGGTCGCCAGTGGGGGCGCGCCCGTCAAGCCAGTGCGCACAGGTGCGAGCAAGCCGCACTTCGGCCGCCCGGGGGCTTGTCCCAGCACCCGGTGACTTGTCCCACCGGCGGCGACAACGGTATGGTGCTTCCGTCCTCCGTACATGGCGCTTCCGCGCTCCGAGTATCGCCGTCCCCTCGACCCCCGGCTTCCCGAACGTCCGTGTTCCGCTCCCACTACCTTCCTCGCACTTGGGCCGGACGGCTCGCCGCCGGGGCCTTCCTGGCGGGCATGGCCCTGGCCCAGCCTCCGATCGTGCACGGATGGGCGAACCGGATCGAGCCCTGGATCCTGGGCATGCCCTTCCTCTTCGCGTATCTGCTGGGCGTCTACCTCTTCATGATCGGCGTGCTGGCGTGGACCGCGAGAAGGAGCATCTGAGGCGATGGAGCCGTGGGTCGTCGCCACCAGCCTGATCTTCGTCTACCTCCTGGCCACGATCGTCATCGGCGTCCTGGCGAACAAGAGGCTGACGGTGAACATGGAGGACTTCCTCCTGTACGGCCGCCAAGCCGGCTTCCTCGTCCTCTACCTGACGGTGGTCGCCACCTTCCACTCCGCCTTCGCCTTCCTAGGATCCGGCGGGTTCTTCTACACTCACGGCATCGGCTTCTGGGCTGCCGGCACGTGGACGGTCCTGGTCGGCGCGATCACCTACACCCTGGGGACGCGCATCTGGGCCTTGGGAAAGAAGTTCGGCTACATCACCCCCGCCGACATGCTGGCCGACTTCTACGAGAGCGAGACGGTGCGAATCGTCGCAGCCGCCGTGTCGGTGCTCTTCACGATCTTGTACATACAGGTGCAGGCGGCCGGACTGGGCTACATCCTCTCGGTGGCGACGGGCGACCGCATCCCCTTCGGCCTGGCCACGGCGATCCTGCTGGTCGTGGCCGCGGCGTACCTGATGGCCGGGGGGCTGCGCGCCGTCTACTGGACCGACGTGATCCAGGGCGTGTGGATGTATGTGGCTGTTTGGGCCGGCGCCCTCGTGCTGGTGCACAAGCTCTTCGGAGGACCGGTCGAGCTGTGGCGACGCCTCGCTGCCGAGCGGCCGGACTTGCTCTCGCTGCCCGGACCCGAAGGCTTCTTCACGCCCGGCATGTGGTTCGGAATGACGATCGCGCTCTCCTTCGGGATCATCCTTCAGCCGCACATGATGCTCCGCTACTACACGGCCGCGTCGGCCAGGACGTTGAAGCTGCTGGGCGCGACGACGCCGCTCTACCTCTTCACCTTGTTCATTCCGGTCGCGATGGTCGGACTCGGCGGCGCCCTGGTGCTGCCCGAGCTTGCGCAGCCCGACAGGGTCTTTCCCGAGCTGCTCTTTCGCTATGCGCCGCCGTGGCTGACCGGGCTGATCCTGGCAGGCGCCACGGCAGCCGCCATGTCCACCTTGGACTCGATCCTCCACTCGAACATGACCGTCCTCACCAGGGACGTCTATCAGCGCTACGTAGCAAAGAACAGAAGCCAAGCCCACTACGTCGCCTTCGGGCGGGCAGTGGTGCTGGTCCTCCTGGCCGTCGGCTGGTACCTGTCGGTGGCCGAGCTGGACTTTCTAGTCGAGATCGTGGCTCTCTCGGCCGCGGGCGCCCTCCAGCTGATGCCGGCGGTGCTGGGCGTCTGCTACCCGGGGCGTCGGCTCACGACCAGCGCCGGAGCCGTGGCAGGCATCGTCGGCGGAGTGAGCGTCCTCTACCTGACGCTGAACGACTTCATGCCTACGCCATGGGGGATGCACACCGCCGTCTTCTCGTTGCTGGTGAACTTCGCGGTCACGATCATCGTGTCGCACTTCACTCGGCCGCCCTCGCCGGAGACGGTCGAGCGCATCCACGGCGAGGTGGAAACGTTCGTTTACGGGAAACCCGCACAGCCAGAGAACTGGCAAGGAGGTCAAGAGAAATGACGAACACGACTAGGTGCGCGCTCGCCAGCGTCGCAGGCGGTCTGGTCTACTTCGTCCTGGGGTGGATCGTCTACGGGATGATCATCCAGGACCCGGGCGCGGCGGAAGAGCCGATCCTCTGGTCGATCGGCGTCGGGTCCGTCTTCTTGGGCGCGGTCCTCGCCCTCGTGCTCGGCTGGCGAGGCTCCACCGGCCCCGCAGACGCGTTCAAGGCCGCCGCAGGGTTCGGCGTCCTGCTCGGTCTCGCCGTCGGCTTCTCCCTCATGGGAACGATGGAGGCGCCGGGCCTCGACACATGGACCGTGCTGCGCGACACGGTGATCGGCGCCCTGATGTACGGCGTCGTCGGCGTCGTCGTGGCGAGGGTGCTGCGCGGAGGGGAAGGCGCGGCCCACGACTAGCCGGGGGCGCGGCGGCCAGGGCGGTCGAGTCCTGCACGTCGACTCCCGGCGCTACGGCGCTCGCGGCGATGGTCGCGCCGACGACACCGGGGCCGTTCGGGACGCGGTCGCCGATGCCCGGCCGGGCGACACCGTGGCCTTCGGCGAGGGGCGGACCTACCTGATCGACTCGGTCGACTTGGGCGAGGTCGGTTCGCCCGGGCTGACGCTCATGTGCCACCGGGCGGTTCTGCGCAAGCACCCCGAAGGCCGGTTCGGGAGCACCAACACCGAGCACATGTTCGTGGACCGTCACGCCACGTGCGACGGGCTGCGCGTGCTGGGCGGACGCTTCGACCTGAGCCGGGAGGCGGCCATGGTGGGCGACACCGTCAGCGCGTTTCACGTCGTGCGGGGCAACGGCCTCTTCTTTGCGCTCGTCGAGATCGTGAACGGGATCGAGGAGGGCGCCAAGCTGTACAAGTGCCGCAACGTGACTTGGGCAAGTCCCAGGATCGCCAACTGCCGCAACAACGGAATCCAGTGCCATTCGCCCGCGGACGACGGGTACTTGGGCGCAAAGCCCAACCAAGGCTGGAGGCGATGGCGAATCTACGGCGGCCACGTCCGGGAGATCGACGACGGCTTTCTGGGCGCGGCGGACGGCCAGGGGATCACCTTCAACAACTCGGACGCGACGGTCGCCTGCGGGGACGCGGTTGTGGAAGGGGTCGCCGTGGACCGGTGCAACCGAGGCATCTGGTGCGAGTTCAACCACCCGGAAGGCCGGGCCACCGAGATCGTGGTGCGCAACAACCTGGTGCGGGGGTCCAAGTGGCACGGGATCGGCCAAGTCGGCGTGATCGGCGGGCGGATCGACGGCAACCACGTCCTGGACACGGGCTTTCGCCGACCGGGACCGGACTCGTCGTCCGAGGTGGTCGGGATCGTGGTGAGCGGAACCGCCGACGGGCCTGCGGAGGACGCGACGGTGGCGGGCAACGTCGTGCGGGACGAGAGGACGCCGGCGTGGATGGAGTACGGCATCGTGGTGCGGCAGGCGACGGGCGCCGTGGTGGAGCGGAACGACGTGGCCGGCGCCTTGGAGGAGGACTACAGAATCGAAAGGACGGCGAGCGGCTCCTTCGACTTCGAGCGGCGCTGACCCGAGGCGTGTCCGACGCGCTCGCCGCTCCGCCGGCGCGCCGGCTCCAAGAGCGTGAGGATCAGAGGTCGTAGCGGTCGTCGATCTCGTAGCCGGCGGACGCCCATCCGGAAGGCGTCCCCGCCGAATCGAAGGAGACGTCGATGCGCCCCAGCCGCATTCCGCCCCAACCCACTTGGTTGATCAAGGTGAACCCCGCGCGCCCCTGCTCGAAGACCTCCGCTTCGTCGAGAAAGGTGTGGGTATGGCCGCCCAGAACCAAGTCCACTTCAGGGACGGCTTCGGCCACCACCCGGTCGCTCGGACGGTCGGGGTTCCGGTACCGATAGCCCAGGTGCGAGAGGCAGATCACCAGCGCGCAGCCCTGGTCGCGCAGCGCGCGGGCGGTCGCCCTGGCCGCATCGACGGGGTCCTTGTACTCGACGCCCCTGTGCAGCGACTCCAGGACCAGTCCCTCGAAGCCGATGCCGAGGCCGAAGATCCCGACCTTCACTCCCGCGAACTCGCGAACCGTCCAGGGTTGGACGCGCTCCGCCAACTCTCGGTCGGACACGTCGTAGTTGGCGCACACGAAGTCGAAGCCGGCCTGGGGGAGCATTGCGACCAAGCCGTCCACTCCGTTGTCGAAGTCGTGGTTGCCCAGGGTCGCCACGTCGTAGCCCATGGCGGTCATGGCGCGAAACTCCAGTTCGCCGCCGAAGAAGTTGAAGTACGGCGTGCCCTGGAAGATGTCGCCGGAGTCCAGGAGAAGAACGTGCTCGTTGGCGTCGCGGACGCGCTGCACGAGGGTTGCGCGCCGCGCCGCGCCTCCCAGTCCGGCAAAGGGCCCGTCGTCTGCGGGGAAGGGATCCAGGCGCGAGTGGGTGTCGTTGGTGTGGAGCACGACCAGGCGCACGGCGTCGTCCAGAAGGGGACCGTAGGCGGGCGGCGGCGGGGTCTCCGGCACCGACGAAATCGAAGCCCCGGATGCGAGCGACGGAGATGCGTCCCACGTCAGGGCCGAGAGCTTGCCGACGCCTCCCAAGCCGGCGGCGGCGCCCATCCCGGCGAAGCGGACGAAGCTGCGGCGGTTCATTCCCATCTCCCTTCTCCTTCCCGACGAATGCGGCCGTCCAGCTCGGGGCTGACCACGCCGCGTTCTCTGATGTAGTCGACAAACACGTCTCGAATCAGTACTGCCACGTCCTCTCGGCCCTCGTGCGCCGTCGGCTCCCACAAGACGCTCCAGGCGCCCCCGCCGTCGGCCAAGTAGTCCACCGTTGCCAGCCGGTAGGTCGCCCGCGGGTCGATCGCCGCTCCGCCGACGAGGACCCCCGTGGCGTCTTCTCCGTCCAGCACCATCGTCCAGCCGGCCACCGGCTCCCCGCCGCTCCGGGCGATCTGGTCGGCCAAGCGCTCCATCTGGGCGCCCGTGAGCGTGAGCACGACGATGTAGTTCTCGAAGGGCAGGAGCTCGTAGGTGTGACGCATCAGGATCGGGCCCGGAGCGACCGGCACCCGCAGCCCGCCGTCGTTGACCAGCGCCGCGTGCACCGTGTCTCGCGACAGCCGGCGCGCGCCGTGAAGCACCGCGTCCGCAACCAAGTTGTCCAGCGCCCCCTCCGGGTCGGCCTTGACGAAGATGCCGGTCGCCTGCGCCAGCACTTGGTCCAAGTGGGCTTCGATCTGGGAGCGGTAGGGCGCGATCATCGCCTCGACGGCGGGGTCCGGCGGGACCGAGTCGGCTACCTGCACAAAGCTTGCGGCAACTTCGACGCCCGATGCCCTCCCTTCGGCGCCCGATGCCCTCCCTTCAACGCCCGATGTCCCCCCTTCGGCGTCCGATGCCCGCCCTCTGCCGTCCGATAGCGGTCGAGAGCGGGCCGATCCGATCCGCGGCGACGTCGGGAGCGCGTCCCGGTCCACGATTGCGCCGCCCTTGATCACCGCGTGGATGCGACGGTAGTTGCGGGCGCTCTCCAGCGGGTCGGCGTCCAGGATCACCATGTCGGCGGCCTTGCCCGGCTCCAGCGTGCCCAGCTCTTCGTCCACTCGGTACGCCCGGGCCACGTGACTGGTGGCCGACTTGAGGATCTCCATGGGGTCCATCCCCAGCTCCTCCAGCGCAACCAGCGCGTTGAAGTGGCCTTCGCCGAGCTTGACGCGAGGGTCCACCGTGTCGGCCGCCAGCGTCTCGGACTCGGCCCGCAGCACCGGGTTCTCGATCCCCGCGTCGGTCGAGACCAAGAGAGTCGCCCCCGCCTCGATCAGCCTGCGATGGTTGACCTTCGCCACCTTCATGTAGGGCGTGAGCGTCCCGTCGGGAGCCTCCCTCTCCAGGGCGTCGAGTCGCCTCTGGGTGATCGGCAGCACCGAACACGCCACGCCTCTCTCCACCATCTTCCAGATGTACTCCACGGGCAGGTGGTGCGTCGGCCCGGAGATGCCGCAGTGGGTGATGATGTCCACTCCGGCCTCGACGGCCATGCTGAAGCTCTCCACGGAAGTGGTGTGGGTCTGCACGGTCATGCCGGCGCGACGCCCCTCCTCGACGATCGCCCGTTGGACGGCGGGCGAGAACGACACGAAGTTCATCTCCACATGACCGCTGGCGCCGTACTTCAGGAAGTCGACGCCCTTGCCGGCGTACTCGCGGACGACCCGGCGCACCGAATCGGGCGGCATCCAGAGGAGCGCGCGCCCCGTCCCCTGCTCCCACGTCTCGTTCGTCCGAGACGCGAACGCCTTGCTGACGTGCTGCGCGGCTTGTCCGCGAAAGTCCGCCGAGAGCGGCCCGTCGAAGCCGATGATGTTGCCTGCCAAGTAGATTCGGCTGCCCGGCGCCTCGCCCCGGTTGATGATCTCGCGCGCCCTTGCGAGCGCTTGGCGGGGCCCCCACGTGTCGAACACGGTGGTCTGCCCGCTCTTGAGCGCGATCTGGGCCGCCTCCAGCACGATATCATGGTACTGCCCCTCGTGCTTGATCAGCGTTTCCATGTCGATGTTGAGGAAGAGGTGCAGGTTGGCGTCCATCAGCCCCGGCACGACGTACTTGCCGGCGGCGTCCACGACGGTCGCGTCGGGCGGGACCGGCACGTCTCCCACCACGCCGACGGCCGCGACCCGCCCGTCGACCGAGAGCACCACGCCCGGGCCGACCGGAGCGCCGCCCGCGCCGTCGATGACCGTTCCGCCGACGACCGCCAGGGTCTGGGCTCCGGAGCAAGGAGCGACCGCAAGCGCCGCGACTCCGGCGAGCAAGCCGACGGCAAGCGCCACGGCTCGCCGGTTCCAGGTCCGTTGGAGGGGCGCGGGCCGGTTCCGGGTCCGCTGGAGGCGCCCGGCAAGAGGATGGCGTCGGCGGGCGCTCAGTGGCATCGGGCTTCTCCTTAGGTATCCGGCGGTGGGGCCAAGGTACGACGCTGTACCGAGCCGCGCCAACTGAACTGAACCTCTCGCTACCCCGCGCGAACGTCTCGGAAAGCCGTCTCGTCGACGATCACAAAGGTCGCGGCCGCGGTGGCCACGAGCTTGCCGTCCGACGCCCGCACGGCCCTTCCTTCCATCTTCACCAGATTCCGCCGCCGTTCGACCTGCCGGCCCTCCAGCCGCAAGGACTCGCCCACGGACGCGGGCGTCCGGTAGCGTATCTGACAGCTCGCCGTGTACGCCCGGGCGCCCTTGAGATAAAGCAAGTTCGCCATCACGTCGTCCAGGACGCTGTAGATCATTCCGCCGTGGACCACGCCGGGGTAGCCGACGTGGTCCGGGCCCGGCGTGAACTCGGAGAGGCAGACGCCGCCCTCCAGGCGGAAGACCAGACGGAGGCCGATCGGGTTGTCGGGACCGCAGACGAAGCAGGTGCGGGCGCCGGATGGCTCTGTCGGCCGGCCGTCGGTCGGAGTCGGGAGCTCGGTTTCTTTCCTGGGGTCGCGGGGCGCTTCGCCAGCGGTCACGTCGTTCCTTCCATCGGGTCGGGGGCGGCCTTCGTTATATTCCTCGGAACACTGCGGCTCTCTTGAACCTGCGCACACGTCGGCCCGACGCCCACCCCATGCCCCACCCCCACTTCGTCCCGGCGACCTTCTCCTTCCTCCGGGAACTGGCCGCCAACAACGATCGGGAGTGGTTCCGCGACAACAAGTTCCGCTACGAGCGGGACGTGCGGGACCCTGCGTTGCGCTTCGTCGGCGACTTCGCCCCTCGCCTGAAGGCGATCAGCCCCCACTTTCGGGCCGATCCTCGGGCCAACGGAGGCTCCTTGTTCCGCATCTATCGGGACGTGCGCTTCTCGAAGGACAAGAGGCCCTACAAGACCCATGCCGGCGTCCACTTTCGCCACGAGGCAGGCAAGGATGCGCATGCGCTGGGCTTCTACCTGCACCTGGAACCCGGCGGATGCTTCGCGGCCTGCGGCATGTGGCGACCCGCAGGGCCCGCGCTGCGCAACGTCCGCAACGACATCGCAGGCGACCCGAAGGGATGGCGGCGGGCGTCCGGCGACCAAGAATTCCTCCAGAGCTTTGCCCTGTCGGGCGACTCGCTGGTGCGCGCGCCCAGGGGATTCGACTCCCGCCATCCCTTGGCTGCCGACCTGAGGCGGAAGGACTTCATCGGAGTGGCCCCGATCTCGGAAGAAGCGGCAACAAGCGACGGCTTCTTGGACGAGTTTGCCGCGCTCTGCCAAGCCGCCGCGCCGTTCCAGCGATGGCTGTGCAGGGCCGTCGGGGCGCCGTTTTGATCCCCGCCTTGTTGTTCACGGTGAACAAGGCAGGTTGAAGAGAGATGTCCCTGCAGAAGCTGTGGAAGCTGCCGATCTCCGGCCGTGTGGGACGCCAGACCAAGTGGTCGTTGGCCGTGACGGCTTTCGAGCTTGCGCGTGGGATCGCGCAGATCGTCATCGTCTTCCGAATCCTGGGCAGGGAGAACTACGGCGTGCTGGTGCCGATCTACTACGTGACCGGCCTGCTGCACGCCGGCTTGTCGGTACTGAGCGACCAGGCCATTACGACGTACGCCACCCGGTCGCTCTCGGGCGGTCGGCAACGGGAAGCGTCCTTGATCATCTGGTCGAACATCAAGATCTCCTTCGCTCTGGGAGCGTCGGTATACTTCAGCTTGGCGGTTCTTGCACACTCGTCGCCAGGCTTGATCGGCCTCGACCACGAGCACCGCGGCCTTCTGCTCGTGTTCGGGCTGACCGCGATCTTCACGGCAAACCACAAGGACTCGCTGGCGGTGCTGAGGCTGACCGACCGCTACCACTACAGCTTCGTCGTCGCCGTCGTCACGGGCATCGCCCACCTGGGCGCCTTGGGGGCGATCTGGCTGACCGGCGGTTCGCTGTGGCTGGTCGTGCTGGTCTCCACCGGAGCGGCTGCGATCAACGGGACCGGAATGCTTGCGGCGGCCGCCTTGTCCGCCCGAAGGACGGGGCTGCCCGCTCCGCCGCGCGGGTCGTCGATTCGCGAGATGCCCGCCGACGTGACCAAGTTCCTGCGCACGTCCTTTTGGCAGACGAAGGCAGGAGCTCTGGGCTGGCACCTGGACCCGATTCTCGCGGCCAAGGTGGGGACCGACGCGCAGGCCGGAGTGTACGGCGTCGTGCGACGGGTGACGGACACCCTCGATTCGCTCGCCCGTACTCTGGGCCACGTGATACAGACCGAGTACAGCAGAAGGTGGTTTGCGTCCGACGGCGACGGCGTTCGCCCGCTTTGGCGGCGCTCCACCGTCTCTCTTGCTGTGTTGGCCTTGGCGTCGTGCGGCGGCATCTTCGTGTTTCGAGACGTGGTGGCACGCCTTCTCGGCGCCGAGTTCGCAGGCGGCGCCACGACCTTGGCGTACGTGCTTCCCGGCGCCTTCCTCTACCTGACCGCCACGGCCGTGCTGGTGCTGCCGGCCGCCGTCGGAAAGGTTTTGCCGTCGTTCACATGGCTGGTGGTCGCCGTACTCGTGCAGGCGACGGCGATCTTCGTGCTCGTGCCCATGTCCGGGGCCGACGGAGCCGCACTGTCGCGCACGCTGTTCTACCTCTCGCTGACCGTGGTCGCCGTGCCGTTTGCCGTCCCTCTGCTGCTTCAGAACCGTTGCGCGAAACAGGTGAACGTCCAGTGACTTCCAAGGAGCCCGGCAGAGTCGCCATCTTCCTGCCGGACCTGGGCGGCGGCGGCGCCGAGCGCTGCAACGTGATTCTGGCGAACGAGTTCGCCAGCCGGGGAGTCGAGGTCGACTTGGTGGTGTACAATGCAGACGGACCCTTCGCAAGGCTGGTCGCCGACGATGTTCGACTGGTGGTTCTCGGCTGTCGTCGGCTCGAGACCAGCCTCCTTCCCTTTTGCCAGTACGTAATGCGCGAGCGTCCAAGCGTCGTAATGGCGTCGATGCAGCACGCCGGCATCGTTGCCCTGCTGGCGAAGAGGCTTGTGGGCAAGGGACGGCGCTTCATCGTTCAGTACCAGAACACGATCTCTCGCGACTATGCGACCTTTGGTCCGGCAGGTCGTTTCTGGCTGCGCCTGCTCGGGCTGCTGCTCCCGTCCGCCGACGCCGTCGTGGCAGTGTCCAAGCAAGCAGCGCAGGACATTGTCGACACCTTCCCCAGGACGGCCGGGAACATACTGTACATATACAACGCCGTGTCGGAGGACGCCATCGCCCAGCTTGTCGACGAGCCGGTGACGCATCCGTGGTTCCACGACCCGGGGACGCCGGTGATGCTGTCGGCGGGACGATTGGTGCCCCTGAAGAACTACCAGAGTCTGCTGGACGCTTTCTCGCGGGTTCTGAGAGTGCGCCCGGCACGGTTGATAATCATCGGCGAGGGTACCGACCGGTCCAGGCTCGTGAGCCGGGCCAAGGAGCTGGGCATCACCGATTCTGTTGACTTTGCAGGCTTCCAGGCCAATCCCTATTCGTTTATGAAGAATGCACGGGTGTTCGTCCTCTCGTCGCTTCAGGAGGGGTTGCCGCTGGTGCTGATCGAGGCGTTGGCGTGCGGAACCCCCGTCGTCAGCACCGATTGTCCCAGTGGTCCACGGGAGGTGTTGGAGGGAGGCAAGTGGGGACGGCTGGTTCCCGTCGGAGACTCCCGGGCCTTGGCGGACGCGATGCTGGCGACCCTCGACGACCCGGAAGACTCGGCCGCCCTCGTCGAGCGAGCGAGGCGCTTCTCTGCGAGGACGATCGCCGACGAGTACCTGAGGCTGTTCCTGGAGCTGCGGGGCCGGGAGCGTCGCGCGAGTTCGGGCGTCGCATGAGTCGCAAGAAGGTCGCCGTCTTTGTTCCGAGCCTGGAGGGAGGCGGCGCGGAGCAGCTCAACACGACCTTGGCAAACGAGTTCGCCAAGCGGGAGCTGTCGGTCGATCTGGTAGTCGTGGATGGGACCGGTCGGTTGCGGAGGCTGGTGGCCGACGACGTGCGGATCGTCGTCTTGGGATCGCGACGATGCATGACGAGCGTTCCGCACTTTTGCCGATACCTGAGCAGGGAAAGGCCGGACGTGGTGGTGGCGACGATGCGTGCAGGAATCGTTGCGCTGCTTGCAAACCGGATCACAAGGGGTCACAGGCGCACGCTGGTTCGCATCGAGTCCTCGTACACGATTCAGTACCGGCAAACGGACGCTGTGGGTCGGTTGCTGGTGCGTCTGCACGCATGGCTGCTTCCGTCCGCCGACGCCGTGGTGACGTCCTCCAAAGGCGCAGCGGCCGACATTGCGCATCTTTCTCCCAAGGCGGCCGCCAAGGTGCGGGCGATCTACGATCCAATCTTCAAGCCGCGTATTCTCGACCTCGCCGGGCAGCCCGTTGCTCATCGGTGGCTGCGGGAAGCGGCAGTGCCGGTCGTGATCTCGGTCGGTCGTCTGTCGCCGGAGAAGGACTTGAGAACGCTTCTCAGGGCCTTTGCAGAGGTGGTCAAGGCGCGCCCGGCCCGACTTCTCATTGTTGGCGAAGGACCCGAACGAGCAGAGTTGGTGCGCACCGCCGAAGCGCTGGGCATCGCCGATGCCGTCGACATGCCCGGATTCCAAGACAACCCATTCGCATTCGTCAGGCGGGCGCGAGCCCTGGTGTTGTCTTCGGACGGCGAGGGCTTGCCCGCGGTGTTGATCGAGGCCCTGGCGTGCGGAACGCCAGTGGTCAGCACCATGTGCGGCAGCGGCCCGGAGGAGATACTGGAGGACGGCAAGTGGGGCCGGCTGGTGCCCGTCGGAGACGACAGGGCAATGGCCGAGGCGATCCTGCAAACGCTCGACGAGCCCGCGGACTCCGACGCCCTCGTCGCTCGGGCCAAGCGCTTTGGGGTCGAGCCTTCGGTCGAGCAGCACCTTCGGCTGATGTTCCCGGACGGATGGAACTCCCCCGCCACCGAGGCGACGCCCGGCCGTTGACCCTCGGCCCGGCCGGCCGTCTTCGGCGCCTGGACGGGCCGCGACCGTCGCCAGAAGCGACCCCCGGCCCGCACGATCCGTTGACCCTCGACCCGTGATCTGTTGACCCTCGGCCCGCGATCAGCTTATCTTTTCGACCCTTGCGAACGCCAACAGCGGGCGAGAGCCATGAAGTCACCACGCAGGAAGCCGCTGGGCGGCCGGGCCGGCCGCCGACCGCTCTGCCTTGTCGCTCGCCTGGCGTTCGTCCTTGGTCTGGGCGCTTGCGATTCGCTGAGCCTGAGCCGGGAGCCCGAGACCGCCCGCATTCGGATCGTCAGCGACGACGTCTCGGAGGTCTCGCTGGTCACCTCGCGCTGGTTCGTCGAGGTGGCGGACCCGGACTGCGTCGGGTGCCCGTCGGCAATCCAGCTCGTCGTGGGCGACACGACGACCGTCTCGCTTCCCTTCGAGGAGACCTACCCCCTGACCGCCCGCCTCCAGTTCTTCGCCGAGGCCCAGCCGTCTGCCGGCGTGCCGGTCAGACTTTCCATGAAGGCGTGGGTGGACGACAGGGAGTGGTACAACGGCTCTCGCACCTTGGAGCCGGAAGACGCGAACGGGGAGCCCGAGACGTTGCGCTTCGTCTACCAGTATACCCGAGCCAGGCTTCCCTGACGGACGGTCGCGCTTTCCCGGCGAACGGTCGCGCTTTCCCGGGCGACGGTCACGCTTTCCCGGCGAACGGTCGCGCTGCCCTGAGGGAAGACCGCCAAGCTCCGAGTGGAGAAGTGCGTTCGGCGTGGTGGCCCCCTGGCCTCTGGACGGTGGCGGTCGGCACGATGCTGGTCGTTGCCTGCACTTCCCAGCCCAGCTACACCGAGGGCGAGCCGGGCGCGCCGCTCCCGGAGTTGGACGACGACCAGCTCCGTCGGTTCGCCGAAGGGCAGATCCTCTTCAACCGGCCCTTCAGCGTTGCCGAGGGGCTGGGCCCGCTCTTCAACCAGGACCGGTGCGGCGCCTGCCACGACCTTCCCACCAGCGGCGGCCACGGCGCCGAGCCGGTGGTCAAGGCCGCCCGCTTCGACCCGACGGAGGGGTGCACGACGCTGCCCGACCACGGAGGCGACCTTCGACAGCAGATCGTGACCGAGCGCGCCCGGGCGCTGGGCGTGCAGCCCGAGCTGATCCACGAACACGCCACCGAAGCAGCCGACATCCGGCCGTCCGCCGTCTACGGGTTGGGCTTGGTCGCGGCGATTCCCGAGGCCGAGCTGCTCCGCCGAGCGGACCCGGAAGACGCCGACGGCGACGGCATATCGGGCCGGGCCAACTTCGGCGCCGAAGGACGGGCGGGGAGGTTCGGTCGGCGGGCGCAGCACTCGACCCTTCGCGGCTTCATCGAAGAGGCGATTCGGCTGGAGATGGGGATCACCACGCCCAGCCGCCCCCGCGAAGAGCTGCCCGACGGGAAGCCGTTGCCCAGGGGAGCGGACCCGGCACCCGACCCGGAGGTGGACGAGACGACGCTCCGGCTCTTGACCGACTACATCCGCTTCCTGGCCCCGCCTCGATCGCTGACCCCCGGCGACGGAGACGGCGCCGACGTTGCAGGAGACCTGGCAGAAGGGGCGCGTATCTTCGACTTCATGGGGTGCGCAAAGTGCCACGTCCCCTCGTTCACGACCAGCAGCGACGCTTCGCCGGCCCTCGCCCGACGGCGCTTCCGCCTCTACTCGGACCTTCTCCTCCACGACATGGGTCCCGAACTCGCCGGCCCGTGCACTCCGGGCACGACTCCTTCCGAGTGGAAGACCGCCCGGCTCGTGGGGCTGGGCCACCGCATCGACTTCCTCCACGATGGCCGGGCCGGGACCATCGAGGACGCAGTCCTGCTGCATGGAGGGGAGGCCTTGGCGAGCCGGGAAGTATTCCAGCGACTCACTGACGAAGCCCGCCGACAGGTGCTGGTCTTTCTCCGGTCACTGTAGGAGAGGCGTCGCATCCGCGCACCGCCGGCGCCGGCGAGTTCGCAGTTGCCTGCTACTCCGGCGTTCCGGGACGATTGGGGTCCAGGAACCGCACCAGCAGGTCGACTTGGCCCTTGACGTACGCCTGTTCCTCCCGCAAGTCGGCGACGTCTTCCCGGACCTCGGCCACGTCTTCCCGGACCTCGGCCAGGTCCTCCTTGACCTCGTCGAGTTGCCGCTCCACGGCGTCGAACCTCTGCTCCAGGGCGTCGAACCTCTGCTCCAGGGCGTCGAACCTCGGGGTGATCGCTTGATCGATCACGACGGGCAGCGCCCACGTCACCAGGAAAGCAACCGACGCCACGAACAACCCGCCGATTCCCAGCCCGACCAACGCCTTGAGCCGGTTGTCCCACTTGAACACGCCGGCCCAGAATCGGCCGCCCGTGCCCCTTGGAGTGCCTTGACTCGGCTCCTCGCTTGGAAAATGCTCGCTGCGAACGTTCACGTCTGCGGTGATTGCACTCATTTCCTTTCCTCCTCGGATTGGGGATTGGGTCGAGCGGTGAACCGGGGCGAGTGCTCCCGGTCGCTACAGCTTAAGCGACGACGGGGCGATTCGCAAGGACTTTTTTCGGAGTCCGCACATATAAGCAACTGGGGCGCCACCCGGCAAGGGGTGACGCCCCAGTTTTGCTTCGGGACCCGAACGAGAGGCCGACGCGGGCCGACCTCAGCGGCGCATCACGACTTGGGCGCGCACCGTTTCGTCAGGTCGTTTTCGATGCTGTCGTTGAACAACGCCTCCGAGTCCGACATGGTGAACTTGGTGGGGCGTCCTGCGCCCGGCCGCTCGTTGTCGTCCAGCGGATCGAACACTGCTCGAGTCAACTCGAACCTGTGCAGGTCCACGGCGCGCTGGCCTTCCATGAACAGCTCGGCCAACCGTTCCGACAACAGGTAGTCCAGCATCGTCTGTGCGTCGGTGGGCGTCTCCAACGGCGGGAGCTCCACGGCCATGCGCAACTCGTTCAGCACTCCGGTGGCACCGGCGTAGTCGTTCGAGTTGTTGAGCATCGCCTCGGCCTCGATGAGCCGCATCAGGTCCGAGTGCACCATCGGAATGTCGTCGGGGCGGCTGTTGTACTTCCACTGGCTGTAGTGAGGCGTCTCGTTGTCGGTCGCCACCTCGCCGTCGAAGAACACGGGCATGCGCTTGTCGGGCTCGTCGCTCCATGCGTCCCGCATGTAGCCGGCCTTGTCGCTTTGCTCGATTCTGTCCCACAGCGTGTACATGAGGCCCGCCGCCTCGTTGAACGTCTTGGTCGTCAACGTGACGACCGAGTTGGTGCGCACGTCGTTGAAGCGAGCGTCGTACGAGAACCCGCTGCCCACGGCCGCGGCGTCCGACGCGGCGCCCGCCCAGTCGCCCAGCAGCGCCCTGGCCTGGGCCCTTCCGGCCTGCGACGCCCTCACGTAGTCGGACCGGCCGGCCGCCTGGGCCGTCTGCATGGCCGCGCCGAACCGATCGGCCGCAAGCTGCAGCGACTGCATGTCCGTGATCGCTGGGCCGCTGGGCTCGCCCACGGACTCGCAGAATGCCATGCCCATGTACAGCGCGGCAAAGGCGCCCGACATGCGGACCTGAGCCGTCAGCTCGCTGTTGGCCGCCTCCGCCTCTCCGAGGATCTCCCCGAAGCGGCGTTCGGCGTCCATGGCGGCCCATTGAACCCGCAGCCACGTGTTGTGGGCGCCGTCCAGGCCGCTCGTCCCGTACTGGAACCGACCGTGGTCCACCTCGTCGTAGTTTGACCACGTGCCGGTGTGCTGGTACACGTCGGAGAGCAGCGACTGGAAGGTCACGAAGTCGTCCACGGCGACGTGCAGGTTGCCTTCCACGCCGTTTGCGGTGGCAGGCAGTGCGTTGTTCACGTCTTCGGTCGTGTAGCGCTGGGGGTCCTGGACGGTCAGGAGCGACTCGCAGGCCGTCAGGGCCGCAACGGACGCCAGGGCCGTCGCCCACCTCTTCGTCATGGTTCCTTTCATTTGCTAGAACCTCGTCTTGAAGGTGAGCTTGAACTGCCGCGGCTGCGGAACCCCCAGGAAGGGAGACGTCGCGAAGTCTCGGCCTCCTTGGTAGAGCTGGTTGGGGTCCGGGCAGTTGCAGTCGTCCCACCAATGCAGGTTGTAGCCCGAAAGGGTGAGGGTCGAACGCGAGAGGCCCAGAGACCCTGTAAGAGATTCGGGCAACGTGTACGACACCGATATCTCCTGCAGCCGGACGTTGTCGCGGGAATCCACGGGGTACACGAGCCGATGCCGGTTCAACACCGAGTCGCTCGCCGGCGTCGACTCGCCGGTGGGGGCGACGAGGTGCATCAGGTACTCGTCATACGCCAGCTGACGAACGCCGTAGCCCCTGTCGCTGTTGCGCATCGACGCCCCCCACTCGCCCCGTACTTGGACGGCTACGCGCAACGACTGCCCGATGGCGAAGTCGCTGTTGAGCGACGCCATGTGATCCGGGAAGCCCTGTCCCTTGTACAGGCTGTAGACGGAGCGGACGTGTCTTCTCGTTGATGGATCCCATCCGAGAATCGCACGGTCGATGATGTCGCTGATCGGGAAACCTTCCCAGTAGGTGCCCAGGCGCGTGTGCTGCGTCCAGCCGACCAGCTCGGTGCCCTCGTAGATGGGCAGCGAATCGGGGATGGCCGTCTCGCCGAGATCAAGGACTTCGTTGTGGATCCACTCGTAGTTGACGCCTGTGGACCAACGGAAGTCGCTCCGGTCCAGAATGGTGCCCCGCACGGCGAGCTCCACGCCCATGTTGAGGATCTTCCCCGTGTTGCGCAGCTGGCTGTCGGAGAAACCTTCGCTCGGAGGCAGGGGAATGTCCAGCAAGGCGTTGCTCGTGGTTGCATGCCAGTACGTGGCGTCGACCCCGATGCGATCTTCCATCAAGCCCAGGTCCAGGCCAGCTTCGTACTCGACCTTGATCTCGGGCTCCAGATCGGCGTTGCCCGGGTTGCTCGGGGAAACGCCGGGCACGTCGTCCAGGACCGTAATGGGAACGAAGGTCTGGAACTGGTCGAAGGCTCCGGGCGCCTTTCCTCCCAAGCCCACCGCCCCTCTGAGCTTTGCGCTGCTGATGAAGCCGGGCAGAACGTCCTCGTTGAGGTTGTAGGCCACATCCGCCTTCGGGTACACCTGGAAGCCGTAGTTCTCTCCGAAGGCGCTGTTGCCGTCCACGCGGACTGCCGCCGTCACGAAGAGGTCGTCTCCGATGTCGAACCTGTTCTGGCCGAAGAAGCCAAGGTTGATCTCTTCAAGAGACGTCTCGGCGCCGAAAGTCTCCGCCGCGCCGCTTACGGTGGTGACGCCCGATCCGGCAAACGTTCTCCCCGTCGCCATCGTGTACGACTGGGTCTCCCAGTAGCCTTGGGCGCCGAAGGCGAAGCTGGCCGCAACGTTGCCCAGGAAGGGGATGTCGTAGTCCAGGTTTCCGACGTAGTCCCCCGTGAAGTTGCGGACGCGTCGGTAGCCGATGTTCCTCTCGCCGTCCCTGCCGATGTAGGTGTAGTGACGCCCGAACGGCATGTAGCGGGTCTTCTCGTCAGCGACGGCGTCCAGCCCAATCGTCATCTTGTGGCTGAAGTACGGCCTCGGATTGTACTGCAGAGTCACGGAACCTTGCCAACGGTCTGCGTCCGAGTACGTCTGGAGGGCCCTGGCGTCCTCCACGTTCACGTCCAACCCTCCGCCGTAGGGCTCCTCGGCGGTGGCGTTGAGCGGGTTCGTCAGCATGGCGTTGGTGTAGATGCCCAGCCAGTTGTTGCCCGACTGAAGCGAGTAGATTCGGTTCCGAACGTAGCCCGAGGTGACGCCGACGGTCAGGTTGTCGCCGGCCGTCCAGTTGAGGTTCAGCCGCAGGTTGGCCCGCTTCTGATCGTTGGGCTTGATCGAGCCCTCTTCGTAGCTGAATCCGCCGGCCACGAAGTACGTCACGTTCTCCCCCCCCCCGTCGACGGTGAGGTCGTAGCTGTTGATCAAGCCGTTCTCGATCAGGGACTCGTTGGGGTCGAGCGCTACCGTGCCGTCGGCGCCCCTGAAGTTCGAGCGCAGCGAGGTCGGGAAGTTCGCCCGGTGGCGGTTGATCCCCACGCTGCTGGAGAAGGTGAACTGGGCCGGCGTGTTGTTCCGGCCCCGCTTGGTGAAGATCTGGATGACGCCGCCGGACGCTTCCGAGCCGTAGAGGGTCGCGGCGGCCGGCCCCTTCAAGACCTCGACCCGATCGATCTCGTCGGGATTGAGGTCGGAAAGCCGGTCTTCGCCCGCTCCGCCGCTGAACGCGCAGCACGTCGTCCGCATGGAGGTGTTGTTCGTGCCGCTCCCCCACTCCGACCCCCGCGTGTCGACCCGGATGCCGTCGATGTAGATGACGGGGCGCTGGCCCAACTGGAAGGAGTCCATGCCCCTCACCGTCAGGACGCGGCCGGCGCCGACGCCCCCAACGGAGCCGATGGACCGGACGCCGGGGATTCGGCCCTCCAGGGCTTGGCTGAAGCCGTCGAGAGGAACCGTCTCGGAGATGCTGGCCACGTCCAAGGACGCCGCGGACACGCCGAGCTTGCGACGCTCGACGGCGCCGGCGGTGCCGGTGACGATGATCTCGTCCAGGTCCACGGCCGAGACCTCCAGGCTGAACTCGATCGTCGCCGAGCCCCCGGAGGACACCGTGACCTGCTGCGTCTGCGTGCCGTAGCCCACGTGAACGGCCTGGACCGTGTACGTTCCCGGCGGCACGCGCGTGATGAGGAAACGGCCGTTGACGTTGGACAGCCCACCGAGCTGGGTGTCCATGACGGAGATCTGGGTGCCGTTGATCGGCTGCCCAGTCGTTGCCGCGTTGACCGAGCCCGTGATCGTCCCGTCCTGGGCGGCGACGCCGACCGGCAGGGCGAGGATCAGGGCCGCGGCCGCGGCCAGGAGGGAGGAGAGTCCTCCCCCGATGAGGTTGTAGCGTTGGGTCATGTCGCCTGTCCTTTCGGTTGGATGACTGCCGGCGGAGTGAACGGGCAAGCCCCGTGCTCCGCCTCGCTACCGAGTGGATGCATGGTACTGCACCTTGGCGCAATGCGCCAGCCGGGGCCCGGCGATGCGTCGGTCAGAACGCTTCCCCCAGCCCCTCCGCCACTCGTTCCGCAAGGGCCGTGACCGCCGCTGCCAGGATTCGGGTGCGCTCGCTCCTGATGTAGTAGGGGTCGCGTTCGGCGGAGTCGTCGCGGAAGAGCTCCACGAAGCCCAGAACGTCCTCGTCCTCGTCGTAGTACTCGACTCGGAGCAGGCTTCGCAGGCGGTCGGCGGGCGGCAGCGAGTCGTACCCCGCGATCGCCAGCTGGTCCACGCGCTGCATGAAGTTGCCGAAGCCGGCGTCGGGCGCTTCTCCGTCGGCTGCCGCCCACTCGCCGGACTCGAGCCGGTCCATCGTCCGGGAGCGGCCGACGGCCTCTGGTTGGTTCGCGCCGGCGTCTTCGTCGCCCTCCGGGGCGTCGCCGACGGTCACCCGAACGCGGGCCACCTCGTCGGCCGGGTAGTGGTGGAGCCAGCGTTCCCGGAGCGAGCCTTCGCCGATCGCCAGCGGTCGCACCACGTCTCCAGGGAGCACGTAGCCCGAGCCGCCGGCCTGGGAGCCGTCCGTGGGGACCGGCTGAAGAGCGTAGCGGTGGGAGCCGCCGCCAAAGGTCGTGTCCCCCAGGATCAGCAGCCGTTCGTCGTCGTCGAACGCCACCGCGATCTGCTCTGCCGAGCCGTCCAGGCCGAAGCGGGCCTCCTGCTCCGGCGAGAGCGGCCCCAGGTCGCGGATCACCCGGAGGGCGGCCAGGCGCGCCACCACCGTGTGGCCCGACGCGCCCACCGGGAACTCCAGCGTGTCGCGCCCTTCGTTCTCGATCTCGGTCCCCCACAGGAACGCGCCTCCGTCGTCCTCTCGGCGCCGGATCACGACCTCCTTCTCCGAGGAGCGGTAGCGGACCATTGCGACGGCCGTGGTGTCCTGCTCCCACGCCAGCGCCCGGTTCCGGTCCTCCTCCCGCACTTCGTCCCGAGTCCACGTCTGGAACGCCCACACGGCCGCCGCGGCCAGGAGGATCCCGTGAATCCGCGCGCCCTTCACGACTTCGGCCCCCGCTTGGCGCGCCGGGCGTAGAGGGCCGTCGCCCCGCCAGCCAGCACCAGCCCGGGCGCGCCGAAGATGATCGCGTAGAACCACGCCACGTCTTCCGAACGGGTGTGGAGGACCGGCACGTCCTCTTCCGAGACGACCTCGCCGGAGAACGCTTCCTCCTTGCCCAGCCAGCGGATGCCGTCGGCCACCAGGGCGGCGTTGAGCTGGAGGCTGACCAGCACCCGGTCGGCGAAGATCTCGGCGTCGCCGTAGACCAGCGCCCGCATTCCGGGCGGGGGCCGGCTGGGGCCGTCGGGGTCGGGTTGGAGATCGGTCGGACCGGCCTGGAGGTCCTCCGCGACCGCCGCCGCGGTCGTGTCCGCCGTCGCGTCCGCTCCCGGCTCCGCGGCTGCGTCCGCCGACTCCTCGGCCGGGGTCTCGTCGGGAGCTTCCCGCTCCACCGCGATCGCCACGGCCAAGCTCTCCCGCGTCTCGTCCTCTTCGTCGAAGCGGAAGTCTCCGTTCCGGTCGGCGAAGCTGGAGCGCATGGTGCGGACCACCAGCGAGTGGCGGAGTCCCTGCGCGTCGGCGGCGGGCGCCAGGACTTCGGCGCCCAGCATCAGGACGCCCCCGCCTCCTCCCCGGCGGCTCAGGGTGGTCACCGACGGGTGAGCGGAGAAGCGGTTGGCCACGATGAGGCGGCGGTCGGCGGGCGTGCCGGTCTCGCGCATGTGGTTCCGGTCGTCCACCACCGTCACCGGATCGTGCTCGATTCCCAGGCGGCGCCGGAAGTCGCCGATGCGGAACTCGGAGCCGGACTCCAGCGCCACCAGCAGCGATCCGCCCCGGTCCAGGTACTCCCGCACCGCGCCGGCCTCCGAGTCGAAGAACGGCCGCTGGGGTCCCAGGATCATGAGGACGGCGGCGTCGTCGGGGATCGCGTCGCCCAACCCTTCCCGCAACCCCAGATCGCGGACGTCGTAGTTCAGGAGCTCGAGGATCCGGCGAAGCACCGGAAGCGGCGGCTCGCGGGGTCCCCGGGGAGCGTCGCGGGGCATCCACGGCTCCCGGGGCTCGTTGCGGGGGGCCAGGGAGTCCTGGGCCAGGGGGTCGTTCATCTCGCCGTGGCCGGTGGTCAGGTAGGCGACGCGGCGGCCCCGGGCCAAGAGGAGGAGCGCCTGCTGGACCAAGCCGTCCAGGACGCGAAGGCGGCCCCGGGCGTCGTCGAGCTCCGCGGAGAGGGCGATCTGCTCCGTGCGTTCGCCCACGCGGAGGAAGACCTGACCGTCGGTGCGTGCGCCCCACTCGGCGGCGGCAACGGGGTCGGCGAAGCGGTCGTGCTCCTCCACAGCGACGTTGCCGGTGGCGGCCGCCAGCGTCTGCACGTAGGTGCGCACCTGCTCTCCCACCGGGTTCAGGGGCGGGAAGAAGAGGGCGACTTGAAGCTGCCCGTCCAGGTTGCGGACGACGTCGCGGGTGGCTTCGCCCGGGGTGGCGGTCTTGAAGTAGCTGAAGTCGAGGGTCTGGTTGCGCTCGGCCGCGACGTAGCCGAACAGCATGAGGGCGGCGCCGGCCAGGGCCAGGCTGAAGGCGTTGGCGGCGGTCTCGCGGATGCGGAGGGCGTCGACGTGGAAGGCGTCGGGGGAGGCGGCGGCGTGGGCGCGCTGGTCGCTGTCGCCGGCGGGGCCGGAGTGGGCTTCGTCTTCGGCGGCGGGGCCGGAACCGGCTTGGCCGCCCTTCTTGGCCGCCCAGTGGGCAGCCAGCGCGGGAAGGGCCGAGCAGGCGATCAAGATCGACGAAGCGGCCAGGAAGAACCGTCGCACCCGGCGCTCTTCCCGGAAGCCGCCCAGGTCCAGGCCCAGCCACTCGACGCCGTCCTGGGTGCCCGGCAGGAAGCCGGCGAGGGCCAAGACGCAGCCCAGGCACGAGAGGGCGAAGACGGCCTCGGTGGAGCGGAGGCCGCCCGCCGGAGCGCTGCGCCACGCGAGCACGCGGAGGACGGCCGCGGCGAGGACGGCCGCGACGCCGGCAAGGATCGTCGGCAAGCGGAGGGCAGGGGTCCCGTCGAAGACTCGGACGCCGGCGAAGACCGCGGCCAATCCCCCGAAGAGAAGCCAAGTCGTCCAGAGGCGCCTCACTCCCATCGCTTCGCCTCCATGACCTTGGTGGCCGCGTACAGGAAGAAGTAGGTGAGGGCCAGGTAGTACACCACGTCGCGGAGGTGGAAGAGGCCCGACTGGAAGCCGGCGAAGTGGCGGCCGTGGATCGCCAGGGCGGCGAAGACCCGGGACACCGGCGGCCCCACGATGCGGGAGAGGGGCCAGAGGAGGAAGAGCGTTCCCGTCAGGACCGACGCCGTGGCCGCGGCGACCAGCTGGTGGCGCGTGAGGGCGGAGGCGAAGAGGCCGACGGCCAGCACCGCACCGCCGATGAGGGCGAGCCCCAGGTACCCGGTGAGGACGTGGGCCACCGAGACCTTGCCGTTCACCAGGATCAGCAGGGGCATGTAGAGGGTGGCCAGGTTGATGGCGGCGAGGAACGCCAGCGCGGAGAGGAACTTGCCCAGAACGACCTCCCAGTCGCGCACGGGCGAGGTGTCCAGCAGGAGCTGGGTGCCGGTCTGGCGTTCTTCGGCGACGAGCCGGATCGAGAGCGCCACCGCGGCGATCGCGGTGAGGCCGCTGGCGTTGTAGAAGAAGCCGGCCAGGACCTGTCCCGAAAGGCGCTCGCCGGCGGACGGGCCCAGCGCCTGGGCGTAGAAGAGAAGGCCGTCGAGCAGCAGCACCGCCGCCGCGACGATGCAGCCCATCGGCGAGCGGACGTAGGCGCCGAACTCGCGGCGGAAGACGACGCCGGTCGCGCCCGTGCTCATGAGCGAGCGGCTCCGTTCGTGGCCCCGGCCCGTGCGTCGGCGCCCCCGACCAAGCCGACGAAGACCCGCTCCAGCTCCCGTTCGGCGCGCGCCAGGGCCACGACGTCGTGACCGGCCTCCACCAGGGCGCGGCAGACGGCGGCGCGCAGGTCGTCGTCGCCTTCCACATGGTAGGCGAGCGCCTGCGCTTCCAGACGGCGACGGATCGGCGGCGCGGGCTCGACGCGGGTCACGCCGGGAACGGCGGCGATCACGGCTTCCGGGTCGGCCCGGGTCGGCTGCGCGTCGCCGGCGTCGGCTCGAACCGTCACCGCCAAGCGGCGCGAGCGCAGAAGGCCTTCGCCCAGCTCGGCCTCGGTGCCCGAAGCCACGATCTCGCCGTCGTTCAGCACCAGCAGGCGGTCGCAGGTCTCGCTGATCTCCGGAAGGATGTGGCTCGAGATGAGGATCGTGTGGGAATCCTTCAGCTCCTGGATCATCCCCCGCATCTCCATGATCTGGACCGGGTCCAGGTCGTGGGTCGGCTCGTCGAGGATCAGAAGCTCGGGGTCGTGGATGATCGCCTGGGCCACGCCGACGCGCTGGCGGTACCCCTGGGATAGGTGGCGGGCCAGGACGCCGTGGACTTCCGAGACCCGCGCGTGCTCCTCCACTTCCGGCACCCGGCGCGCGACCGCTTCCCTGGACATGCCCTTGATCCGCCCCGCGAAGGCCAGGTAGTCGCCTACGGTCATGTCTCCGTAGACGGGCGGCGTTTCCGGCAGGTAGCCCACCCTCTTGCGGACCTCGTGGGGTTCCCGGAGCGCGTCCAGCCCGTCGATGCGGACCGTGCCCGACGACGGGCGGAGGCCGCAGGCGAGGATGCGCAGCAGCGTGGTCTTGCCTACGCCGTTGAGGCCCAGAAAGCCCACCGTGTCGCCCTGGGCGATCTCGAAGGACACGGGGCCCAGGGCCCGCTTGGGGCCGTAGTACTTGGTGACGCCGTCTAGGTGGACCATGGTGTGGTAATCTCGGGCTTGTCGAAACTTACTTTCAAGCCCCTGTGGATACCGGTGGCGGCGTTTCCGCTGCGCGCCGAGCGCGGAAAGACCGTCACAGGGACGCGAGGAAGCGCAAGAGCGCCGCCCGGGCTTCGGGCGGGAGGGCGGAGAAGGCGTCGCGGGCGGCGGCCGCTTCGCCTCCGTGGGCTGCGACGGCGGACGCCGGGTCCGAGGCGCGGCCGTCGTGAAGGAAGCGGCGACGGTGGCGCAGTCCCCACAAGGGCGCCGTGCGCAGCTCGGCGGGGGCGGCGTCGCGACCGCAGACGTCGGCCAGCGCCGGGCCCAGGTCGTGGAGGAGGAAGTCCGAGTAGGGGCGGATCGTCTGATTGGCGAGGGGATCGGGGTGGCGCGCAGGGTCGGCCGGGGGCGGACCGGTTCTCATCTGCTCCCGATGGCAGGACTCGCAGCCGATCTGTCGAAAGAGCGCGCCGCCTTGGGCAAGGTCGGCTTCGGCGCCGGCGGGCGCGTCGGGGGCAAGGCCGGCCTCCACGTCCGCCCCGGCCGGGGCCGGGGGCGCCAGAAAGCGCACGTAGTCGGCAAGGAGCTCGAGCGTCTGCTGGTCGATCTCCGGGTCCGGCATCGGGTCCGCCTCCGGGGGAACGGGAACGCCGTTGCGCGGCTCCTCGGCGGGGTGCGCCGGGGTGGTGAAGCCGAGCTCGAAGCGGAGGGCCGTGTCGACGAAATCCTCCACGGTGGCGGCTTCGCCCTTGCGCCCGAACCGGGCCGCCCGACCGTCGGGGAGCCTGGGCAGGCGGCCCGAGATGCCGTCTCCGTCGGCGTCGCCGGGGTCTTCCCGCTCGGCCAGCACGTCCTCCGGCACGGCCTCGACCAACCCCAGCCCCAGAAGGGGGGGCGCAATCACGCGGGCTGTGGCGGTCGCGGCCTCGGGCACCCTCTCGGGACCGACGCCGTGGGCGGCCAGCAGCTCGGTGGCGCGTCGCTGGATGTTGTCGCCGCCCTCCGATTCCAGGAGGTCGCAGCGGCCGTCGGCAAAGCGGGTGGCCTTCACGACGGGCACCCGGGCGCTGCCGCCTCCGGTGGCGGGCTCGTCGTGGCACCCGCTGCACCGCTCGGCGTTGTAGAGCGGGCCGAGCCCTTCGTCGGCAGTGGCGAGGCGCTCGAAGAGGGCGCGGCCCAGGAAGAAGCGGCCTCGGGCGGCAGGCTCCAGGCCCGGGAGGGGCTCGCCGGGCGCGACGGCGGGAAGGTCGGCGGGCCGAGAGCCGTCGCACGCGGCCGCGACGCCCCATGCCAGGGCGCACGCGGCCACGGCGCGCGCGGTGGACCCGGACGGACGACGGGGTGCGGTCACGAACCCGGAGCGGCGCCTGCCCCTGCTCCCTCCAGCATCGCCCGCGCCTTGACGATCGCTCCCAGGACGCCGTTTGCCCGCGCCTCGGCTCCGACACGGGCGAGCAGCCACGCTTCGAAGAGCGGCGACAGGGAGCGGGCTTGACCCTGCCTCGACACGACCGTCTCCATGTGGCGCGCCAGCGCCGAGCGGGACGGGGCGTCGGAGGCGTCCAGCCCCAGAGCCTGGGTCCAGTACTCGATCTCGTCGGCGTGGGCTTCGGCGAAGGCGTCGAGGGTCGCCTCGTCCAGCGAGAACTCGCGCCGCCGCAAGTCGCCCAAGCGAAGCTCCCGCGTCGCCAGCTCCCGCAGCAAGTCGGCCTTCGGCTCCTCGTCCGCCGCCGCCAGCTCGAGCCGGGCCTGGGCGGGAAAGAAGACCACGTGGCGGGCGACGTCCGCGGCGGTCAGGGTCCCTCCCTCCCAAGCGGCCATGGGGGTCGCCGACTCCAGCCACTCCGCCGGCGCCGCCGCCACGACCCCGACCAGGTGGACCGCGGCGGGGGACAGCTCCATGCCGGACTCCGCGCGCGCCTCCTCTCCGGCCGCCGCCTCGGCCGCCGCCAGGCGCCGCTCCCGGAGCCGGGCCGCGAAGACCAAGCCGACCTCTTCGAAGCGCGGCCGGTAGACGACGTGGAAGCCTTGGCGGGTCTGGACGACTCCCGACACCTGGCCCGGCTCGAGTCGAAACGCCGCCCGGTCCAGGTTGGAGGGAAGCTCGCCTCGGGCGAAGAGGCCCATGAGTCCCGCCGCTTGGCGGGAAGCGGCGTCCTCGCTCTCGGCCACCACGTCGTTCCACGACGCGCCCGCCACGATCGACTCCAGGATGCGCTCCGCCGTGCGCTGCTGAAGCACCCGCTCGGCCGAAGAAGTCTCTGGGCCGACCCGTCGCAGGACGTGGGCGATCAAGCGCAGGGAGCCGTCTTGGAACGTTGCGTCGACGGCTTCGGCAGAGGGCGAGACGGCGGCGCCCAGGCGCGCTTCCCGGTCGGCGGCCAGAAGGGCTTCCCGCCGATCCAGCCAGGCGGCGGCCTCCAGCGCTTCCGAGCCGAGAAGAGAGTCGCCGGCGGCGGAGCGCAGGGCCAGCGCCGCGGCCCCCTGCCAGTGGCGGACCAGCTCGGCGACCGGCAGGGAGTCCAGCGGGAAGGGCTGGGCCAGCACGAGGAGCTCGGCCAGCCGGTCCTCGGAAAGGCTCCACTCGCCCGCGCGCGCTGCAAGGCCCCGGCGGGCCAAGTCGTCGCACGCGACAGCGGCCAGCGCCGCGGTCGCCGCCAGCAGCGAGACCAGCCGGCGCGCCGAAGGGTCGGCCGGCCCTCTGCTCGCGCGCGACGGCCGGCGGGCCCCGGCCGCGACGGGCCGAGCGGAAGCGAGCTGCCGGCCGACGACGCGACCGAAAGCAGAGCTTCTTGTCAGCGAACCACCACCGTGATGGTGTCGGCCACGGGCGGGTCGAGGGGAACGTGCACCCCGTCGGCGACGACGGCGACGATCCGGTGCTCGCCCGGCGTCAAGTCCTCCAGCGTAAACTCCGTCTGCGCCTGTCCCATGTGGTAGTGGACGCCCGGGTCGTTGGGGATCGGCAGCGTCCAGTCCACTTCGCCGTCCACGATCAGGTGGTGGTGTCCGGTGCCCGGGTCCATGACGCCGGCGGCGACGACGGTCAGGCCCGTCACCTCCATGACGACGAGGAGCGGTCCCTGGTCCACGACGGCGCCGTCTTCCGGGGCGACGATCGACACGGTGGCGGGTTCGGCGGCCGCGTCCTCCTGTTCGACGGCCTGGTCCGGCGGCTCCTCCGAGGAAGGCCTATCGCCCGTCTCTCCTCTGCACGCCGCGAACGACAGCGCGAGGGTCCCGATTCCCACGATGCGAAGAAACATCTCCCGTTTGCTCCTTTCTTCGGACGCCCATGTCCGCTTCAGGTGCCGGGCGCGCTGCCGCCGCATCCGGCGGTTCCGGCCCCTGTCGCTTGCCAAGGTCGCTCCGCGGGAGTCGGCGCGCCAGTGCTGCGCCGCTGTCGCGGCCAAGGCGTTCGGGCATAACTTGCCGCGCGCTCCTCGCTCCCGGCCGTGGACTCCGGCCCTGGGAAGACATCCAACTCCGGCCCCGCGAAGACTTCCATGCTCGAAGTCAAGAACCTGGTGAAGGTGTATCCCGGCCCCGTGGCCGCTCTGCAGGGCGTGTCGATCACCGTCTCGAAGGGCATGTTCGGGCTGCTGGGTCCCAACGGCGCCGGCAAGACGACCCTGATGCGCATCGTCGCCGGGCTGCTGGAGCCGACTTCCGGCACAGTGCGCTTCGAGGGCGAGGACGTGGTGGAGGAGCCCCGTCGCATTCGGCGCAAGCTGGGCTACCTGCCGCAGGACTTCGGCTTCTACCCGCACATGAGCGGCAAGGCCATGCTTCGGTTCCTGCTGCAGCTGAAGGGCGTGCAGGCGCCGCAGGGAGTGGACGTCCTCGCCGACGAGCTGCTGGAGCGGGTCAACCTCGCCTACGCCGCGAAGCGCAAGGTCAAGAGCTACTCGGGAGGCATGAGGCAGCGGCTGGGAATCGCTCAAGCGCTTGCGGGCAACCCCCGAATCGTCATCGTCGACGAGCCGACGGCGGGACTCGACCCCGAAGAGCGCTTGCGCTTCTACCGGCTGCTGGCCGAGATCGCCGAAGACCGGACGGTGCTCCTCTCCACTCACATCGTCGAGGACATCTCGGTGCTTTGCTCCCGGGTCGCGATCATGCACGACGGACGCTTCGTCGCCGACACGACCCCTGCCGAGGCGCGCAGCCGACTGGCGGGAACGATCTTCGAAGGCGCGGTCGACGCCGGCGGGCTGGCAGAGACGATCCACCGCTACCGGGTGACCCAGGCCGTGCTGGTGGAAGGGCGCAACCGAGTGCGGGTGCACGTGCCGGAAGGAGCGCCCCCGGAAGGCTTCGCCCTCGTCGAGCCGACGCTCGAGGACGCCTACCTCTTGCTGGCGCGGGCCGCCGACGCCGAGTGACGGCCCTGACGCGGTGGCGGCACGTCGCTCGACAGGAGTTCCTGTCGGGTCTTCGCAAGCCCGCCTACTGGATACTCTTCGGCGTCCTGATCCTCCTGGCGTGGGGGTTCGCGCAGGGCAGCGTGACGATCTCGTCGGGCGAGTCGATCGCCGGAGGGACTCGTCCCCACGTCACCTCCATGTTCAACCAAAGCCTGATCCAGACGGTCGCTGTCATGGGGATCGGGGCGTGGTTCCTGACGATCGCCGCCGGCATGATCCTGCCTCGCGAAGCCGAGCTTCAGGTGGAGGAGGTGCTCCACTCGACGCCAATGACCCCGGGCGAGTACGTGTGGGGCAAGTTCGCCGGGGCACTGGGGGTCTTCCTCGTCGGCTGGGTCCTCTTCCTGGGCGCCTTGGTGTGCTTCAACCACGTTGTCGCGTCGGGCGGCGACGCCGACCACTTGGGACCGTTCGCGCTGGGCAACTACCTGGTTCCCACGCTGGTGTTCGGCGGGCCGCAGATCCTCTTCTTCGCCGGCGCGTCGTTCTTTCTGGGGACGTGGACCCGGCGTCCGATCGTGGTCTTCGCGTTTCCCGTGGTGGTCCTTCTGCTCACCATGACGCTGCTCACGCTGTGGTCCCCCAGCTGGCTCGATCCGGCGGTCAACCGGGCGTTGATGCTGGTCGACCCGTCGGGCTACCGGTGGCTCAACGAGACCTTCCTCAAGGTCGACCGGGGCGTCGAGTTCTACAACACCACGTCGCTTCCTCCCGACGTCGGGTTTCTGATCAGTCGGGCGGCGTTCGCGTTCGCCGGGCTCGCTGCCGTGGCCGCCGCCAGGAGAAGCGTCGCGCAAAGGCTGCGCGCGGGGCTCTCCGCGCCGGCTTGGCGGTGGGGCCGACGACGGTCCCGCAAGGAGAACCGCCTGCCGGCGGGCGGCGAACCGGCCCAGGCCGCGACTTCGGCGGCGGCAGGCCCGGGACTGGCGGAGCTTGCCATGACGACGAAGCCCCCGGGGTTCTGGCGGAGCGTCCGCGTCGTCGGCAGCTCGGAGGTGCGCGACCTGCTGGTTCGTCCGGGCATGTACCTCTTCGTGCCCTTGATCCTCTACCAGTCCGTCTTCAGCCTCGCCGTCTCGGTCGGCCCCTTCGACTCGCGGACGCTTCTCACGCCCGGCGCCGCCGCCGCGCGGCAAGTCAACACGCTTGCCCTGCTGGTGTGCCTGCTCCTCCTCTTCTACACCGTCGAGTCCCTTCACAAGGAACGCGGCAGGCGCTTGGCGGAGATCTTCAACGCGACGCCTATCGGCACCGGCGCAATGCTCCTCGGCAAGACGCTGGGCAACAGCGTGGTGGCCGCGCTGATCTTGGTCGCGGCGCTCGGCGCCACCGCCGGACTGCTGGGGTATCAGCAGGTCTTCGAGGACAGCCCCGTCGGCTTCCGCCTCTTCCCCTTCGTGGCGGCGTGGGGCGCCGCGCTCGTTCCCACCTTCGTCTTCTGGACGGCGTTCGTCACTGCCGTCTTTTGCGTCTCCAGGAGCCGCCACGCCACCTACGGCGTGGGCTTGGGGGTGATCGTGTACACCGTCTACCGCGCCGCGTTCGTCGAGAGCCCGTCCTGGACGGTCAACTGGATCGCCTGGAACGCGCTCCAGTGGAGCGACATGGGCGCGTTTTCGCTGCACGGCCGAGCCCTGATGCTGAACCGCCTCCTTTACCTGAGCCTGGCGCCGCCGCTGGTGGCGATCGCGGTCGCGGCCTTCGGGCGGCGCGACTTCGACGCGGCCCACTTCCTTCACCGCCTGCGACCGAAGCCGCTGTTCATGGGCTTCCTTCGCTTGTCGCTGTTTCTTCTGCTGCCCGTCGTGCTCGGAACCACGCTTCACTTCGACGGCCGGTCGGGCTACGAGGGGCCGGCCGCCGAGGACGCGGCAGAGGAGTACTGGAGGAGGAACACGACGACGTGGACGGGCTTCGAGATGCCGTCCGTGTCCCACGTGGAGATGGACCTGACCTTCGAGCCCCGGGAGCGCTCCGTCGAGGTCTCGGGCGCCTACACGTTCTACAACCATCGGGACTACGCCTACGAACGAATTCCTCTGACCGCCGGCCGGTGGGACCCCATCGAATGGACCCTCGACGGGGGCAAGCACGAGCCCGACGACCGGGCGGGGCTCTTCGTCTTCGAGCCGGCGTCCCCCCTCCGGCCCGGCGACTCCCTGACGATCGGCTTCGCCTACGAGCTGGAGCACCCCAGAGGCACGAGCAGGACCGCCGGCCCAGAGGGAGAGTTCATCCTTTCGTCGGGGATCGTGCTGGGCGCCTTCACGCCCACGTTCGCGCCCGTGCCGGGCTATGCGGAGGGCTGGGGCCAGCCCGAGACCCCCGACTCGAAGGAGTACGCCGACGACTTCTACGAAGGCGAGACCGAGCCCCTCTTCGGTTGGGGCGGCAAGCCGTTCACCACGCGCGTGCGGATCACGACGCCGGAGGAGTACGTGGCCAACAGCGTGGGGCGGTTGACCAGCGAAGAGACGACGGACGGACGGCGCATCGTCGTCTGGGAGAGCGACCATCCCGTCGGACTCTTCAACGTCGTGGCCGGGAAGTACGCGGTGCGGGAAGGCGAGGGCACGGCCATCTACTACCACCCCGAACACGACTACAACATCGACGAGATGTCCGCCGCCCTGGACGCGGCGCGCAAGTACTACTCCGAGTGGTTCCATCCCTTCCCGTGGGAGCTGCTCAAGCTCTCCGAGTTCCCGGGCTTCGCCACGTACGCGCAAGGCTTTCCCACCAACATCACCTTCAGCGAGAGCATCGGCTTCCTGGCCAAGAGCGACCCTCGCTCCCACGTCGCGTTCATGGTCGTCGCCCACGAAGCGGCGCATCAGTGGTGGGGCAACTTGCTGACGCCCGGCAGGGGTCCCGGCGGCAACGTCTTGTCCGAAGGCATGGCCCACTACGCCACCATGCTCCTGCACGAGCAGGTCCACGGCGACCGCTACCGAATCGAGTTCGCCAAGCGGATCGAGGAACGCTACGGCGACGGTCGGTACGTGGACTCGGAGCGTCCCCTGGCAACGACCGACGGCAGCCGCGACGGCGACGGGACGGTCACCTACGACAAGGGCGGCTGGGCGATGTGGATGCTCCAGCAGGAGATGGGCCGCGACAACATGCTGGCCGGCCTGCGGGCGTTCATTGCAAAGTACAACCCGGACCCGGATTTTCCGGTCGTTCAGGACATGCTGGCCGTGCTCCGCCAGTTTGCGCCCGACACGGCAGCCTTCGACGCCTTCGCGGAGCAGTGGTTCTTCGACGTGGTGGCGCCCGAGTACAGGCTTTCGCAGGCGACGCTGGAGGAGACCGACGGCGAATGGACGGTGCGGGGAACCTTGGAGAACGTCGGCAGCGGACGGATGGCGGTGGAAGTGGCCGCCGTGGCGGGGGAGCGCTGGTCGGGCGAGGGCGAGGGCGCCGAGGCGCCCGGCTACCGGGATGCGCGCACAGTGGTGGAGGTGGGAAGCGGCGAGTCGGCTTCGTTCGAGATCGCCGCCCCCTTCGCGCCCGAGCAGGTGGTGGTGGATCCGGACGTGCTCGTGCTTCAGCTCAACCGAAGCGCCGCCGTGTTCGCGTTCGAGGGATGAGGCGCGGCTTGGGACGTCTGCTTCAGACGACAAGCATCCCCGTTCCGACGGCCAGCAGAACGGCCCCGGCGGGCTTGGTCAGGCGGCGCCCGAAGGGAAGAGCCGTCTCCGCCGCCATGAACGCCGCCATGAGCCCCATCCACGCGACGCTGGCCATCCCGACGACCAGCGCCAGCGCCATGAGAGCCCAGCAGCAGCCGACGCAGTAGAGGCCGTGGCGGAGGCCCAGCAACGCCCACCCGATCGCGCCTTCTCGCCAATGGGCCAGCAGGTAGCCGGCCGGCGACCGGCAGTGGGCCAGGCACGACTCCTTCAGCCCCGTGAACTGAAAGGCCCCGGCGGCGATCAGGATCGTCGCTGCCGCCGCAGGTGCGTGGGTCGTTAGGGGAACGGGCGCTCCCGACTCCGCCAGGACGACGTGCACGGTCGCCGCGGTCGCGCTGAACCCCGCCCAGGCGAGCGCGTACCCGGCGCCGAACGGAGCCAGCGGAACCGCCGTCGAACGTCGGGGGGCGGTCCCGGGTGCCGGCCGGCCCGAAGCTGCCGATGCCGGCTTGAATGCCGACGGCGGCCCGGCGGCCAGCCGGTGGAGCGCCCGCAGCCAGGGGTAGACGACGGGGGTCATCATGACGCCGGTCATGGCCAGCCACATGGCGAAGGCGACGAAGAAGTCCAGTCGGGCCGCCTCCGGGGCTGTGCGTGGTCTCGGCTCTCGGTCAGTTCCCCGACGCCCAGCGGAAGCGGGACCACAGCCCGTGGGTCCCCTCTGTCCGGATCGCGATCTCTCCGTCGTCGTACTCGGTGGAGCCCATCGCGACGACCTGCTCCGAGTCGTGGATCTGGTTGTAGATGTTGCGGAAGGTCACGGGCCGGCGCCGGTCCCGGCCCCGGATCGCGTCCACCGTCCCCTTGAGGACCCCTGCCACCGAGATCGCCTTGCGGTTGGGCTCGTCTTCGATTCGCATCGGCGCGACCCGGGTCGCCAGCCACTCGGAGACGAAGCGGGCGAGCACTTCCCACGGCCCGCCGCGCTTCCCCTTCAGGATCTCCTCCACTGCCCGCCGCTGCGCCTCGGAAGCGCGGTCCGACAGAACGATCCGCCCCTTCCAGCCTCCCTCGATCATGACGGGCGGGCACTCGAAGGCCATGACGGCCTCGACGCCCGACAGGTCGATTCCGTCGCACTCGCCCTTGTGGAAGCGCATCGCCCAGAACCCGTGGCACACGTCGTGGGTGCACTTCTGGCTGAAGTGGATGTGCCCTGGACAGACCGCAGTGCAGTTGCAGTTCTCGAAGGCGAGCCCCTCGGCCCACCACTCGCCTGCCGGCTCGCTCACGACTGCTCCCTCCCTATCTCTTCCGCCGCCATCAGCGCCAGCGCGCAGAAGGTGAGCGTCCCGTTGGCGCATCCGCTGGAGACGATCGTGGGCGCGCCGACGACGAAGAGGTTCTCGTGGTCGTGGGTGCGGCCCCATCGGTCCACCACGCTGGTGGCCGGGTCGTCGCCCATGCGGCAGCCGCCGCCGGGGTGCTCGAAGAGCCGCGAACTCTGGGTGCGCATGATCTTCCCGCCGGCGGAGGCCGTCAACTCCTGGAAGCGCGAGAGGATCGTTGCGCGAGTGTGGTCTTCCAGGTCCAGCGTCGCCCGGGCGGCGCGGAAGTCCAGCCTCGGCAAGGGGTCGCCCAGGGCGTTTGTGCGGGACGAGTCCAGGGTCAGGCGGCTTTCTCGGTCGGGGACCACGTCGTAGTAGGCCCGGATGCGGGCGGTGGCGGCCTGGGTGCGGGCGCGCCAGTCGGCAAGGACTTCGTCGCCCCACAGGAGCCGACGGTCGTCGTCGATCAGCCTCGGCGCCCGCCCCACGTCGGACTCCCACAGGCGAAGGTCGTGGCGCAAGTATCGGTCCAGCGGTCCCGGGCTGGCGAATCGATGGGAGAGCAGGCTGTTGTTGACGAAGATGCCCGGGAAGAGCCGCATGGGCAGCTCGACGAAGCCGCTCACGAACCAGTGTCCGGTCATGTACCGGCCCAAGTTGCCGGTCCGGTTCGCCAAGCCGCCGGGGAAGCGGGCGTCCGCCGAGGCCAGGAGCAGGTGCGAGCTCCAGGCGTGGCCGCAGGCGACGACGAACGTGCGGGCGCGCAGCTCGACGGTCGTGTCTGGGGAGTCCGCGCGAACGGCTTGGGCGGACTCGATCCGGTCCGAGTCGGCGCAGCGCGCGAGCCGGCGCACGAGGGTGTTGGGAACCAGCTCGACGCGCCCGCTCGCCACCAGGCGGTCGAAGGCGAAGTCCGGGGTGTACTTGGCGCCCGTGGGGCACACGTAGCAGCTGTCGCAGCGCCGGCAGACGTTGCGCCCCTGGTAGGGCGTCGTGTTGCGGGCCCAGGGCTGGGTCCAGAAGGGGACTCCGGCGGCGTCGGTCCACTCCCGCATCCGCCGCAGGTTGTACGACAGCGGCAACGGCGGCATCGGGTAGGGCTTGGAGCGCGGATCGTATTCGGGAGGACCCTGCTCGCCGGCCACGCCTATCCGCTCCTCCGCCTCCTGGTAGTACGGCTCCAGGTCGTCGAACGAGATGGGCCAGTCGAAGCCCACGCCATAGAGGGATCGGACGCGGAAGTCCTCCGGCGAGTAGCGGGGAACGGCGCCGCCCCAGTGCATCGCGGCGCCGCCCACGACCATGGAGTTGTACATGGCGCCGCTGCCCGTCTGACCGGCGACGCGGTCGCCCGGGTAGGGGTTCTCGCCGTAGGCCAGCATCCGGGCGCGGGTTCGGGCGCGTTCCCCGAGGCCGACCGTTCGCCCCCCGGCCTCCACCACGGCGATCGACGCGCCCGTCCGCTCGGCCAGCCGCTCCGCCACCATGGCGGCGCTGATCCCGGCCCCGATGACGCACACGTCGCTCTCGACCACGCGCTGGGCGGCCCGACCCGCGTCCCGCCCGATCGCCGGCCCCCTCACGTGGTCGTCCCGTCGTCCGTCGCCAGCGCGGGCGGCGCCTCGCCGGCCCCTTCGAGCCCCCGGCACTGCTCCTGGCCGATCGCCCTGCCGTAGCACAGGTCCCGCGCCTCCGGCGATCTGTAGAAGTGCGCCATCAGCGCCAGCGCGACGTGCGCGGCTTCGGCCGGCGCGCCAAAGTCCCCGCGCGCCCCCTGCAGGCGTCGTGCAAGCATTTCTCGGCGCTGCGCGACCCCGACTTCGGCGATCGATGCGCCGTGGCGCTTCCGGCACTCGGCGTCCAGCCCGCCAAGCTGGGCCGCCCAGCCCGGCCGGGGGTCCGGCCCCGAGTAGCGCACTTCCGGCACCAGGTACGGATGCCGCAGCTCGGCCACCGGCTCCAGCTCCGCCGCCCACCGCTCGAACGCTGCCACCGCCCGCTCCGCGCCGTCGGCGCCCAGCTCCGTCGGCAGCACCGCCTCGGCAACCGCCCGGAGCGCTTCCGGCGGCAACGTCGCGGGGTCCGGTCCCATCCCGACCGCCCCGTCGGACCCCGCCGCGCTTCCCTGCCGGCCCCCCGACTCCGGCGCTCCGCACGCTCCCACCGACGCCGCCGCGACCGCCGTTGCGGATCGCTTGAGGAACGTCCGCCGCGAGCCCGAAGCTCCGTCCGGCCTCCCGCGGCTTCTTCCTTCGCGGGCCAAGCCGCCCTCGTCCCCGGTCTCGCCGCTCATCCGCCCCGGAAGAGCGACTTGGGCATGTGCATGCTCACCAGCATGTGGGGCACGTCGACCGTCTCCGAGATCTTCAGGTCGCCCGCCAGCGAGCAGAGGACGTAGGCCTCTTCGCGGGTCAGGCCGTGCTCCGCCACCAAGTAGTCGATCATGTAGCGGGTGGCCTTGCGGGCCGCTTCGTCTATCGTCGCGGCGAAGCCGGTGACCGCGTAGTACTCGTCGGTCTCGTACTGGGGCTCGACCATGCCGCGGGCGTTCTCCAGGACCTCCACTTGGTAGACGATGCGCATCGGCGCCTCTATGGCGGTCCCCGACACTTCGCCGTCGCCTTGGGCCGCGTGGGTGTCGCCGATGGAGAAGAGGGCGCCTTCCACCTGCACGGGGAAGTAGACGGTGGTTCCCGCGGTCATGTGGCGGTTGTCCATGTTGCCGCCGTTGGCGCGGGGCGGGATCGTGACCAGCATCGAGTCGGTGGCGGGCGCGACTCCCATGACGCCGGCGAAGGGGGCCAGGGGGACGACGACCCGGTCGTTGAAGGCGACTTCGGTGGCGCCCGATTCGATCTCGAAGCCTCGAATCCACGGCTCCGCGAACTCGTCGGCCAAGAACCCGAAGCCGGGGATGATCGTCGCCCAACCCCAGCCCTCGACCTCGATCTCGTGGAGGGTGACGGCCAGCACGTCCCCCGGCGCCGCGCCTTCCACGTAGACGGGGCCGGTCAATGGATGGATCAGTCCGAAGTCCAGGTCGGCCAGCTCCGCCGCTTCGGTGGACCGGGTCACTTGGCCGTCCGACGCCTCCTTGGTGCGCACCTCGATCACGGCCCCCGACGGCACCGTGAGCACCGGCGGTATCGTCGCGCTCCAGCGGGCGTGGGTGTTTTCGGTCCCCAGCGAGAACTCCGGCGTGGGAACGGGCGTCGCGCCCACAGCGGCGACGGCGGCCTCCCCGCCGCCGCCCGTCTCCGTCGGCTCCTTGGGCTCCAGCCGGCATCCCGCGCTGGTCGCCCACAAGGCCAGCGCCCAGCCCGTCGCCAGGGGAGCGGTCCGCGCCCAGCCGCCGGCCCGCGACCACGGAAGCCGCGCAACGCCGCCGGCGGGGAGTCGGGGCCGAAACGAGCCTGCCCGCGCCCAGGGGAGCCGCGGATGCATGTCGATCCCCGTTCCCGCGCCCGGGGAGCTCGCCCGCGCCCCTGGGAGCCGCGTCTTCTTCGGTTGCTTCGCCTTCGTCATCGCGTCAGCTCCTCCAGGACGCCCGCCAGCCGGTCGATCTCGGCCTCGGTGTTGTAGACGTGCGTCGACACGCGAACGGCGTCGTGCCCGTCGCGCTGGTGTTCGTCGACGTGGATCTTCGCCCGCTTCGCCACGAGTCCCACGGCCTCCACCGCGTCCACGCCGTCGAGCTCGAAGATCGTGGAGCCGGGAGAGCACACGTCGGGACCGCCCCCGCTCAGCAACGCGGCCCGCTCCATCTCGGCCAGCCGGAGCTTGAGGTAGTCCGACAGGTGTCGGGTCCGGGCCTCCACCGCCTCCAAGGTCACGTCCTCCATCAGCTCCAGGGACGCCGCCAGCGCCGCCCGAAGCGGCAGCGGGGAGGTTCCGGGGGGCCGATACGCCGACCCGCTCTCCACCCGCCCCGGCGCAAAGAGGGACGCGACCCGTTCCCGCGCGCCGGCACGCACGTAGAGAACGCCGGTGCCCATGGGCCCCAGAAACCACTTGTGCAGGCTCGCCGAGTAGGTGTCGCAGCCCAGGTCGTGGAGATCGACCGGGAAGAGCCCCACCGCCTGGGCGCCGTCCACGTGGCTGAGGCACCCGCGCTCCCGGGCCAGCGCGCAGAGTCGGCGCACCGGATAGAGGTGGCCGCCCCGGGTGACGTGGCAGAAGGCGACCACCCGAGTGGCCGGAGCGATCGCTGCTTCCACCAGCGCCGCGACCTGGTCTCCGCTCGCAAGGGGACTCGGGACGAAGACCTTCTTCAGCGTTGCGCCGTGCCGTTCGGCCCGCATCTCCCACGGTCGAAGGCCGGCCGGGTGCTCCTGAGTGGTGACCAGGACCTCGTCGCCAGGACGCAGCCGGACGCCGAAAGCTCCCAGATGGAGCGCCTCGCTGGCGTTGCGGGTCAGCGTCAGCTCGTTCGGGTCCGCCCCCAGCAGAGCCGCGAGTCCCGGGATCACGCGATCCGCAATCGCCTGCGAGAGCTCGTTCTTGGCGCGCAGAGGCTCCCTCGACAGCGCCTCGTACCCGACGGCGACGGCCGTCGCCACGGACGCCGGCGGCATCCCCAGGCTCGCGTTGTTCATGTAGGCGACGCCCGGTTCCAGGACGAAGAGGTCGCGCACGGCGGCCCAGGCCTCGTCGCTGGTCCCGGCAGGGGCCGACGGCCGGGCGCCGCTGGACGACTGCGGGCCGCCGAGGCCCGGACGGTCGTCGGGCGCCGGTCCGCAGGTCGCCAGGGAGACGCTCGCCAGCCCGGCGGCGCCGCCCGCCAAGAAGCCGCGTCGCGACAGCGTTCGGGAACCCGCGCCGCCCGCCGGATCGTCTCTCTGCACGTTGGCGCTCCTCCCGTTGGCGTGCCGCCCGGTCGCAGCCGTTCCGGGCGCATTCCCCCGGCGGCCCAAGCACGTTGACTTCCCGGAGCCGCCCAGGTTTCGTTCAACGTGCCGCGTCCGCCGGTCCTCCGGCAACCCGCAGGCGTTGCGCCGGGCAACCCGCGGCGCCTCTTCGCCCGGCGCTTCCTCCCCTTCGCCTTCAAGACTTCGGATTGCCGTCATGAAGTTCGGCCTCGTCGGCTTCGCCGGCTCCGGCAAGACGACCCTCTTCAACGCCGTGACCGGCTTGGACGCCCCGGTGGGCTACGGGGGCGAGCTCCGCCACGGCGCCGCCCGGGTGCCGGACCCCCGCATCGACGCGCTCTCCCGCATCTTCCGCCCCCGCAAGACCATCTACGCCACGATCAACTTCCGGGACGTCCCAGGAGACCACGGGGCGGGCGGACAGGTGCTCTTGCCCGCCACTCTCCAGCAGATCCGCGACCAGGAGGCCCTCTGCCTAGTCCTTCGCGACTTCGCCAACCCGGCTCTGGCGGACGACCCCGACCCCCACCGGGAGCTGGAGGCGTTCGGCGCCGAGTGCGTGCTGGCCGACCTGGGGATCGTGGAGCGTCGACTGGACCGGGCCCGCAAGGAGCGCGCCGACTCGCGCGAGATCGGAGCCTTCGAGACGGCGACCGAAGCCCTGGAAGCAGGCCGTCCTCTTCGCCTTCTTTCGCCCGTCGAACTCCACCGGGACTTCCTCAAGGGATACGGCCTCCTCACCGACCTGCCCCTGCTGGTCGCCGTCAACCGGGACGAGTCCCGCGCCGCCGAGCCCCTCGACTCGGCCTTGGCAGCCCGGGTCGAGGCCGAAGGCGGAGCCGCGCTGGCGCTGTCGGGCCAGGTGGAGGCGGAGATCGCAAGCCTCGAGCCGGAGGACCAAGGCGCCTTTCTGGAGGAGATGGGGCTGGCCGAGCCGACGCTGGCCCGCTTCGTGCGGACGGCGTACGGGCTGATGGACCTGATCTCCTTCTTCACCACCGGAGAGGACGAGGTCCGGGCGTGGACGATCCGTCGGGGCACGCCCGCTCGGGCCGCCGCCGGTCGCATCCACAGCGACCTGGAGCGCGGGTTCATCAGGGCCGAGGTGATCCCCTACCAGGTCTTCGCCGAATTCGGTTCGGAGCAGGCGGTGAAGGACGCCGGGCTCCTTCGAGTCGAGGGAAAGGAGTACGTCGTGGAGGACGGAGACATCGTGCATGTGCGCTTCAACGTATAGGAGGCGAACCCGCCCATGAATCAAGCGCTCGGCGAAGTCCTCGACGAACGGGCCCGGCCCGACCTGCGGGTCCGCTTCGGACTCCTCGCCGTCAAGAGCACGGAGATCGCTTTCGCGGCCCGGCACATTCGCCTGGCCGGGGTGGACCTGGGCGCCGACGAGGCCGAAGGGCTGACGCGCATCCGGGTGGCGCTGGCGGAACTCAACGCCGCGACCTTCCGCGCCGACGCCGAATGCGTGATGGCGGACCCGGAGCGCCGCCCCGTGGCCGAACGCCTCTCCAGGCTGCTCGCCAGCGGCGGGCTTCTGGTGCGCGTCGCGCCCATGGCGGTGTGGACGCCGGACTTCTCCGTCTTCCAGCGGGACGGCCGCGCCTTCGCCGCGATCTTCGGCTTCCACTGGTTCCAGCGGCCCTTTCCCGAGTCGGGACCGGCCTTCGCCACTGTGTGCGGGACCGACGGCGCCGAGCTTGCGGCGGCCCGCTTCCGGGAGCTGTGGGCCGACGCCTACGACGCTACGGAGGCCGTCCGAGGGATGCTGGACGAGGCCCTGGCCAAGACGCCGGAGCTGTCGGCGGCGTAGCGCGAGCCCCTCGTCCGTCGGGGGCCCTTCTCCATTGCGGCCCGTCGGCGTCCTGCGCTATCGTTAGTGCCCTTGCCGTCCGCGGCAGACCCGTTGCCGGCCGCGCACGCGCTCCCAAACCCACACGGGACAAGTCGACTTTGGAAGTCATCGTTCAGGACAACGAGAGCTTGGAGCGGGCCCTCCGCCGGTTCAAGCGGAAGGTCCAGCGCTCCGGGCTCTACTCGGAGCTTCGGAAGCGTCGCTTCTACGAGAAGCCCAGCGCCCGGCGGAAGCGACGCCGGGAAGCGGCCATTCGGCGCGAGCGCCGGAGACAGCGGAGAGGTCGCGGGGGCTAGACCTTCAGCGCCACCGGACCGTCCGGAGTCCAGTCGTAGAACCCCTTGCCCGCCTTGCGTCCGAAGCGTCCCATCGACACGAGGCGCTTGAGGAGGGGCGGCGGCGCGTACCGGGCCTCCCGGTACTCCTCGAACATGATCTCCGAGACCAGGTGCAGGGTGTCGATTCCCACGAAGTCGCAGAGGGTGAACGGCCCCATCGGGTGGCCGCATCCCAGCGTCATGGCCTTGTCGATGTCCTCGACGGTGGCGACGCCCCGCTCCAGCTGCCGGATCGCGTCCAGCATGTAGGGGACCAAGAGCAGGTTGACGACGAATCCGGAGTTGTCCTTCGCCGCGATCGGCGTCTTTCCGATCCGCTTGGCGAAGGCGAAGGCCGCGTCGAACGCTTCCTGGCTGGTGGCGATCGTCCGCACCACTTCCACCAGCTTCATCACCGGCACCGGGTTGAAGAAGTGCAGGCCGACGAACCGGTCCGGGCGCGAGGTGGACGCCGCCATCTCCGTCACCGTCAGGGAGCTGGTGTTGGACGCGAAGATCGTCTTCGCGCGGCACGCCTCGTCGAGGCGGCCGAAGAGCTCGTTCTTGGCCTCCAGGGACTCGACGATCGCCTCGATCACCAGATCGGCGTAGGCCAGATCGTCCAGCGACGTCGTGAAGTCGATCCGTCCCAGCGTGTCGTCCCGGGCCGCGGCGTCCAGCTTCCCATTCGACACGGCCCGGCCCAGGGACTTTACGACCCGTAGTTGCCCGGCTTGCAGCGCGCGTTCGTCGATCTCCCGGACCACCACGTCGCATCCCGCTCGGGCCGCCACCTCGGCGATCCCGCTTCCCATGAGGCCGCACCCGGCCACGCCCACCGTCCGAATCTCCAAAGCCCGTCTCCTTTTGGTTCTCGCGCCCCGAAGGACGCGACGGTTCACTCTCGGCCCATCATCTCCCGGGCCACGCCGTGAAAGTGGCGCCTGACCCACCGCCGCCAAGCCGGCGGCGGCGGCTCAAGGTCGCCCCCGCTCTCGAGGGCGTCCAGAATGCCCTCGACCTCCGACTCCACCTCGCCCAGCCGCCGACGGAAGCCTCGGCCGCACATCGCGGCCACGGCCAGGGCGGCTGCGGTCCCTGCGGCGGCGCCGGCAATCACCGCCACGGCGAGGGGAAAGACCAGCGCCAGCCCGAAGCCGACGCCGATGCCGGCGGCCGCTCCGACGCCGACGCCGCCGAAGACCGCGCCCGCCTGGTAGTTGGCCGCGACTCCGGGGTCCACGTGCAGCTCCACCAGCGTCGACTCGCCCTCCACCTCCGCCAGGCGCACCTCCACCAGACGAGCGGCGGCCACGTAGTGCTGTCGCGAGGTGGAGCTGGCGGCCCGCGCCACCCGCGACGCCCAGTCGATCGCCGGGCGGTACTGGAGCAGGTCGTCCTTGCGTCGAACCCGCTGCAGCAGCTGCCCGGCCACCATGAACTCGTCCAGCTCCCGGACGATCCGCCTTCGGGGCCGCGCCACCGTTCGGCTCGCGCGGATCGTGCCCGGCCCGAGAAGAGCGCCCACGCCGTGCGGCTTCCTGCTCGACGCAACCACCAGTCGGCCGGCGCGGACGTCGGCCAGCGCCCGGCGAACGTGCTGCTCGGGCAGGCCCACCTCGCCCCCGATCCGCACGACCTCGGCGTCGGTGAGCCCCGCCTCGCCGGCGTCGGGCTCCTCGGCGGCCAGCTCGGCGGCCCGGTGCATCACCTCCTCGAACTGGCGCCGCGACAGCCGATCTCCCCCGCTCACCTCCCGTCGGTCCCGTCCGTCAGTACGCTTCGACCACGACGGCGCCGCCCTGGCCTCCGCCGATGCAGGCGGCCCCCAGCCCGTACCGAGCTCCCCGTCGCCGCAGCTCGTGGAGCAGGTGGAGGGTGATCCTGGCGCCCGACGCCGCCAGCGGATGCGTGAGGGCGATGGCGCCTCCGTTCACGTTGGTCCGCTCCGGGTCCAGCCCCAGCTCCTTCTCCACGGCCTTGTACTGGGGGGCGAAGGCTTCGTTGACCTCCACCAGCTCCATGTCGGCCGCTCCGAGACCCGCCTTTGCCAGCGCAACCCTGGCGGCGGGCGCGGGACCGATCCCCATGATCTCCGGATCCACGCCGGCGAAGCCCCAGGACACGAGCCGGCCGATCGGCGTCGTCCCCTCCGCGTCCGCCCAGGCTCGGTCGGCCAGCACCATCGACGCGGCGCCGTCGCCGATCCCGCTGGCGTTTCCGGCAGTCACCAGGCCGTCCTTCTTGAAGTAGGGGCGAAGGCGGGCCAGCCCCTCCACGGTGGTGTCGGGCCGGAGGTGCTCGTCCTCGCCGAAGAGCTCTTCGCCCTTGCGCGCGCGGACGGTCACGGGCGCCACCTCGGCGTCGAAGCGCCCCGCGTCCCACGCCGCCTTCGCCCGGCGATGGCTGTTCACGGCGACCTGGTCCGCTTCCTCTCTCGTGACGCCGTACCGCTCCGCCAGCTTCTCCGCAGTCTGCGCCATCGTCAAGCCGCAGTGGGAGTCCGTCAGCGCCTCCCAAAGCGAGTCCTGGAAGTGCTGGCCGGCCGGCCCCAGCCGCAACTGCCGTCCCCAGCGGGCGCCCCGCACCACATGAGGGGCTTGGCTCATGGACTCGGTTCCGCCGCAGAGGGCGACTTCGGTTCCCCCCAGAAGGATCTCCTGGGCGCCGGAGACGACGGCCTGGAAGCCCGAGCCGCACAGCCGGTTCACGGTCAGGGCGCCGGTCTCCTGGGGCGCGCCTGCGCGAAGGCCCACGTGGCGCGCCAAGTAGATCGCGTCGGCCGACGTCTGGAGCGCATTGCCGTAGAAGACGTGGCCGATCTGCGCGGGCTCGATCCCTGCCGCCTCGATCGCCGCCGTCGCCGAGAGCGCCCCCAGCTCGGTGGCGGAGAGCTCCTTGAGAGAGCCGCCGAAGGCGCCGAAGGGAGTCCGCTTTCCGGAAAGGAACACCACTTCCTTGTCGAAGCCCTGCGTGCCCATGTTCGTTCGCTCCTTCAACGGCGATTCGGCCTGTTGGTCGCTTCGGTTCCCGCTCGCGCTTCGGTCCCCGCTCGTGCCCGCCGGCGTTCCCGCGGCCGGCGCTTCCAAAGCTACACCCGCGCCGCGATCCAGTCGCCCACTTCTCGGGTCGCGGCGGTTCCTCCCAGGTCCGGCGTCGTCACGCCCGCTTCCAGCGAAGCCAGCGCCGCCGCCTCCACGTCGTCGCCGGCCCCCTTGCACCCCAGCCACTCCAGCAGGAGCGCGACGCAGAGGACGGCCGCCAGCGGGTTCGCCGCGCCCGTGCCCGCAATGTCCGGCGCCGAACCGTGCGTCGGTTCGAAGAGGGCCCACGAGCCGGGATGGAGGTTGGCCGACGGCGCCAGCCCCAGCCCGCCGGCGATCTGGGCCGCCAAGTCGCTGAGGATGTCGCCGAAGAGGTTGGAGGCGACCACGACTTGGTACCGCTGCGGGCGGCGCACCAAGTCCATGGCCATGGCGTCCACGTAGACGGCGTCGCGGCGGATCTCCGGCCACTCGGCGCCGACCTCGTGGAAGACGCGCCGCCAGAGGGCTCCTTCGTGCTCCAGGGCGTTGGCCTTGTCCACCAGCGCGACCCGGTCCCGACCCGTGCGGTCCGCGTGCTCGAACGCCGCCCGGACGATCCGCTCCACGCCCTTCCAGGTGTTCACGCTCTCTTGGACGGCGATCTCGTCGGGGGTCCCGGCCTTGAACCGACCGCCCACGCCGGCGTACAGCCCCTCCGTGTTCTCCCGGAAGAAGGTCACGTCGATGCCGCCGGGCGGGACATGCTTCAGCGGGCAAAGGGACGGCAGAAGGAGCCGGCACGGGCGGTAGTTGACGTACAGGTCGGCGTGAAAGCGGAGGCCCAGCAGGATGTCGCGGGCGTGGACGTTGTCGGGGACGCGGGGGTCGCCCATGGCCCCCAGCAGGGCGGCGTCGTATTCGCCCACCAGGCGATCGCGCGCCTCGGGGGTCAAGGTGGTCCCGTCTTGGAGGTAGCGGTCGGCCCCCAGGTCCCACGAGTCCAAGGCGACCTTCAGGCCGTGCTTGCCGGCGGCGGCCTCCAGCACGGGAAGCGCCGCCGCGACCACTTCCGGGCCGATCCCGTCGCCTCCGATCACCGCGACTCGCTTCACGGCGTTCCGCGGCGCCCCGCCCGTGCCCGAGCCCGTCTTACGGCACCCTCCCGAACATCAAGCTGCACCGAGGGCAGTACCACTCCTGGCCGCGCCGAACCAAGGCGGGTCCCAGCTCCGCACGCGGGCACATGGGCTCCAGGCCTTCGTCGGCTTGAGCCCGCACTTTCTTCCGCTCGCGCCAGGTGCTGCGCCGCAACGGCAGCTGGAAGCGCAAGGTGGAGATCTTGCATTCGAAGAGGACCGTGCTGGTTCCGTTGGGCTCGGCGCGGGTCCCTAGGCTCTCCAGGAAGCCCCCCATCGGCGACGGCACTTGGCGTCCGCTGCAGTGCAGGCGCTCCGCCTTGTCCACGTCGGGCAGCTCCGTGGCCCCGAAGCCGACCGACTCGCGCATCTTCTTCGGAACGAAGCGCTTCTTCGCCCCCATCTTCCTTCCCGCCGACCGCTTCTCGCCCGACGCGGTCTTCGCCGGGTCGCTGCTCAAGCCGACCTCTCGAACACGTAGGCCGAGTCCTCGTGGCGCGCCTCCTGTCCCTCCACGCACACGGCGAAGCTCGCTCCCGACCAGATCGCCGCGCCGCCGTACTCGCCGTTCTTGTTCACGGCGTAGTAGTTGACGTTGTAGTTGGGGCGACCCTCTTCGTCCTGGAGCCTCGGCTCGACGGTGAAGGTCGCAATGCGTCGGAGCGCCTCCAGGCACGCGTCGGTGGGGGACATGCCGGAGCGCATCAGCTCCACAACGGTGTGGGAGCCGCAGGTCTTGATGACGGCTTCTCCGCGACCCGTCGAGCCGCAGGCGCCCACGTCGTTGTCCACGTACAGCCCTGCGCCCACGATCGGCGAGTCGCCCACCCGGCCCGGCACCTTCCACGCCAAGCCCGACGTAGTGGTGACTCCCGACAGGTCGCCGTCGCCGTTGACGACGTTGCAGTTGATCGTGCCTTGGGGGCGCACGCCGTCGTGGGAATCGAGAAGGCCGCTGCCGTAGTCCTCCGGGTTCTCCGAGGGCTCGCGAGCGTGCCCCGTCTCTTCGGGCGTCAGGTAGTCGTCCGTGCTGCTCATCCTGGCCCGCCATTCGATCCAGCGCCGTCGGGCCCGCTCCGTCAGGAGGTTCTCCAGTCGGTGGCCCATGGAGACGGCGAAGCGCTGGGCGCCTTGGCCCACGAGGAGGACGTGGTCCGTATGGCGCATCACGTCCACCGCCACGAGCGACGGGGTCTTGATCCCTTCCAGGCACGCGACTGCGCCGGCGCCTCGGGTCGGACCGTGCATGACCGACGAGTCCAGCTGCACCGCCCCGTCCAGGTTGGGCAGCCCGCCGAAGCCGACGCTCGTGTCGTTGGGGTCGCGCTCGACGGCGTTCACGCCCTGGACGACGCCGTCGAGGGTGTCGCCCCCTTCGGCCGCGACCCGGACCGCGGTGGCCACGGACTCGAGGCCGTTGCGACTGGCGACGGAAACGGGCACGACCTGGCTCCGGCGGATGAACGGCGCGCCGGCCAGCGTCCTGGCGGCCACCGACTCTGCCGAGCTTGCGCCCACGACGGCGCCTAGGCTGGCTCCTGCGGAAGTCTTCAGAAAGTCGCGACGGCAGGTCATGAGGTCACTCCTTTTGTCGAGGCGCGCTCGTTCTCCTCGTTCGTGGTGACCGCCAGGCTCGTCCCAGCGGTCGGTGTCGGCGGTTACGGCGAGCGGCGCCCGGAGCCGCGGGTGGAAGTAGCCAGCATGAAAGCTTTGCCCCACGGGCTCTCGATCCGGTCACGCGGCTCGCCGTCCGCCGCTGGCGGACCAGCCGTTGGGGGTCGGTCAGGCTTCCAGGGGCTCTGCCAGAACGTCCTGCGCCGCGATTCCCTGCGGGACCGTGTCCTGGTTGGGCCCGTCCTGGAGGGCGACGTCCGGCGAGGCGGCGTCCGACGGGACGGCCTCGTCCAGGCCGTTGCCCTCCTCCTTCGGTCTTTCGTGCTTGAGGCGCGAGATCACCGGCTTGCAGAACTGCAGGCCGACCTTCTTCAGGTGAAAGAGTTCCTTTTCGCCCAGGTCCGGATATCGCTCCGCCAGGTACCCCATGGTCTCGGTCATCCACGAGTCCTGGTCGGCCGGAGTGGCCTTGAGGACCCCGCAACGGTGGATATGACTGAACAGTTCGTCCCGCGCCCGGTCGATGGGCTGTTGCTTCGCCATCGCTCCTCCTAGTTATTGGTGGTTCGGGTCCGACGCGCCGGCGGCGGCAAGCCACCGGGTTCGGGCAAGTCCATAAGGTACGCCTAGAGCTTCGGATGGCAAGCAACGACGGGCAAGTCAATGCCTCCATGGGACGGAGGCGAAGGCGGAGCGCGATGGAGCGGGGAACGGCGGCCGTTGCGGCCCCAACGGGCTCGGCAGAGCCAGCCGGCGCGGCGGCCCTGACCAGCACGGCGGCCCGGACCGGCGGGGCGGCCCCAACCGGCGCGCAGCAGAGCCCACAGGTCGATCCCGTCGTCCTGGAGGTGTTTCGGCACCTCTTCACGGCCTTGGCGGAGGAGATGGGCGCCGCCCTGAAGCGCGCTTCCTTCTCGCCCAACATCAAGGAACGGCGGGACTACTCGTGCGCCCTCTTCGACGCGGACGGCACGGCAGTCGCCTTGGGTGACCACATGCCGGTGCACCTGGGCGCCATGCCCATGAGCGTGACTGCGGCTCTGGACGCCTTGGGCCGGCTCGACCCGGGCGACGTGGCCTGCCTGAACGACCCATTCGAGGGCGGGACCCACCTGCCCGACGTGACGCTGCTGGCGCCGGTGCACGCGCCCGGTGCGTCCGGTGCGCCCGACCGCGGCGCCGAGCCCGTCGCCTTCGTGGCCTCGCGGGCGCACCACTCGGACGTGGGCGGGATGTCTCCCGGCTCCATGCCCCTTGCTCGCGAGATCTTCCAGGAAGGGCTCCGCATCCCCCCGGTGCGGCTCTACCGCCGGGGCGTCCGCGACGCCGACCTGTGGCGGACGATCCTGGCCAACGTGCGCACGCCCGAGGAGCGGGCCGGGGACTTGGACGCCCAGCTGGCCGCCCTCCACGCGGGCAGCGCTCGCCTCCTCGAGATCGCGGGCGCCCGGGGCCTTCCCCTGACCCAGGCGGCAATGAAGGCGCTGGTCGAGTACGCCGACCGCCTGGTGGAAGCGGGGCTCGAGCGGATCCCCGACGGGACCTACCGCGCCGCCGACTGCCTGGACGACGACGGGTTCGGCTCGGGACCCCAGTGGATCCGTGTGGCGCTGGAGGTGCGCGGGCGCCGGCTCGTGGTGGACTTCGCCGGCACCGCGCCGCAGGCGGAGGGCGGGATCAACGCGGTGGCCGCGATCACGGCGTCGGCGACCCGGTACGTGGTCCGTTGCGTGGTGGAAGCCCTGCTGGGCGAATCCCTGCCCGCCGGCGGCGGCTCCATGCGGCCGGTGGAGATCCGGATGCCCGAAGGATCGCTGGTGAACGCGCGGCCGCCGGCTTCGGTCGCCGCCGGGAACGTGGAGACGAGCCAGCGGATCACCGACGTCCTGATGCTCGCCTTCGCCGAGGCTCTCCCGGAGGCGATGCCCGCCCTCTCCCAAGGAACGATGAACAACACGACCATGGGCGGCGTCGATCCGCGAACCGGAGGAGCGTTCGCCTACTACGAGACCGTGGGCGGCGGAATGGGCGCGGGGCCGGAAGGGCCGGGGCTGTCGGGCGTGCACTGCCACATGTCCAACTCGCTCAACACTCCGGTGGAAGCGCTGGAGCACGCCTACCCCTTCCGGGTGACGCGCTACGAGCTTCGGCGGGGGAGCGGCGGAGCGGGAGCGCACCGCGGCGGCGACGGGTTGCGCCGAGACGTCATGCTGCTGGCCGACGCCTCGGTGACCCTGCTTTCCGACCGGCGGCGGCGGGGGCCGGCCGGAGTCCGGGGAGGCGAGGCCGGGGCGCCGGGCGCGAACGCCCTGATCCGCGACGGAGTCGAGTCGCCGATGGAGGGAAAGGACACCAAGCGCGTGAAGGCTGGCGACGTGGTGAGCGTGCGATCGCCCGGCGGGGGGGGCTGGGGGGGCTCGCCGGAAGGGGCCGAAGACTCTTCGTGAGGCTGCTGGCCTCGGCGTTGTGCGATCACGCGTCCGCCGGCCCCGACGGCAAGTTGGAGATGCGCGGGGTCTTCCACGACCTCTACGCGCCGGGCTTTCCGGCCCGCCAGGAGCGGATGGTCCTGGTCCTGGCCGTCGAGTGGGACCGGGAGGACGAGGGGCGCTACTCCTTCCGGATCGACGTGACCGGCCCCGACGGGCGGCCGACGCTCACGGTGGAGGGCCAGTCGGACGTGACGCCGCGCCCGCCGGACCGGCCGCCGCCCCGGACCCGCCTGGCCATGCCCCTGGAGGAGGTGGTCTTCCCCGTGCCGGGCCGGTACGACTTCCAGGTCAAGCTCAAGGGCCGGACCTTGCAGGGGCCCACGCTGTACTTGGTGGAGACAAAGGAGGAGGGGCCGTAGGAAACGCCCACTTGCGCCCAATCCTGCGTGCTGCTTCAGGCCGACCGCACGTCGGCCTCGATGTCGTCGAGAGCGGTCATTCGCCGATACCGATTCGTCGCTCGATCAAGTCTGCGAATTCTACCTTCAGTTCTATTCCAACCCATCGGCGCTTCAGCTGTTGTGCTGCAATCAACGTGGTTCCCGAGCCGGCAAAGGGATCCAAGACGACGGCATGCTCGTGGCTTGTGATCTCGATGCATCGGCGGGCAAGAGTCATGGGCATGACAGCCGGATGATCGACATCCATGGCAAAGCGACGGGGCGACGTGGGAATATCCCACACCGTACGCAAGCGACGATCGTTGGGGCCACGCACGGCGTCGACGTTGTAGTAGTACGACTGGCTTTTCGAGAACAGGAATACGGTCTCGTGGGACTTGGTAGGTCGATCCCTGACCGACTCCGGATGGGCGTTGGGCTTGTGCCAAATGACCTCCGACCGAAGCCACCAGCCAGCCTCTTGAAGCAAGAATGCAATTCGCCATGGCACGCCAATGAGGTCCTTGGCCTTCAGTCCCTGGGGGGTGGGCGGGCGCACCGACATGGCTCGCACGCGATTCTTGCGATCGGGCGCTCGGTATCGTCGGCTCCCCGAAGTGTACACGTCCCCAACGTTCAGCCAAACCGTACCGTCGCTGCGCAGCACTCGCCTTAGCTTGTCGAATGTCTGAACAAGGCGGGCCAAGTAGGCATCCAGCGTGTCGTCTCTTCCCAGCTGCTGGCCTACGTCGTAGTCGCGCAAGGACCAGTAGGGCGGAGACGTGACGACAGTCTGTACACTTTCGTCGGCCAGAAGGTCAAGCCCTGCCGAGGCATCGCCGCAGATCAGCACGGAATCGTCGTGACGCCGAACCTCCGGAGCTTGTTGCGAGAGCAATCCGAGATCCAGCATTGGCTGTCCCGTCGGCACGGCGGCGATCACGTCAGAACGGCGTACCATGCTCGACGGTCGCAAGCAAGCCGCTCGCCCTCCGTTCATCCCCACCATCCCGCGGCCTTCGACGCCAGGGCCGCGAAGCCTGCCGCGGCGCCCATCGCCGCCTCGTACTCCTTGTTGCGGACGTAGCGTCCCATGGAGAAGGACGTGGAGTCGGGGTCGGAGCGGCCGCGGTAGGGGACCGGCCTCGGGACGAACAACGGAACGGCGTGGCGGTAGTGGGCGTAGTCGTCGCCGAAGCGCGCCTCCATGTCGCTTGCTTCCTGCTTCATGGTCTCGCCGTACACCCATGCGAAGAAGGCTGCGACCAGCGGGACGAACCAGAGGACGCCACCGGCGGCTGCGGCCCCGACTCCCACGACGAAGCTGCCGAAGTATAGGGGGTTGCGCGTGAAGGCGTAGGGGCCGGAGACCGCCAGCTTCCGATCCTTTTCGAGCACGCCCGCCGCCCAAGCGCGGATGCCCAGGCCCTTCAGGACGAGCGCACCGCCGACGAGCAGAGAAGTCGGACCGGGGCGCGCCAGCCAGAAGAAGCAGGCCGCCAGGAGCCAAGCCACCGGCATCCGCAGCCGCCGAACTCCGGTTCGTCGCGTCAGGGGGCTCCGCCCGACGATCCCGCCACGATCTCTTCCAGGTGCAGGGAGAGCGTTCCAACCAGCGGCAAGGCGGTCTGCATGTAGACGACCAGCCGGCGCTCGTCGTCGGAGAAGTGTATCTCCGCTTCGCCGCCTTCGGAGAAGAGGCCGCGGGTCTTGATCACGGGCCGCACCACGATCGTGTTGAACTCGCCGGCGCCCACTTTGCGCCGGTCCTTGCGCAACACCTCGAGCACCACGGGGTTGCCTTCGTCCTTGAAGTAGCGGTTGAAGGTGTAGGTCTTGCCGACCTCCAGCGGCAGGGTGCGCGCGAAGTAGACGAAGGAGACGTCGTCGAGGGGAAACGAAGTGGGCAGTGGAGCCACGGTGTCGTAGTCGATCCGATGCCACTGCCGTTCCTCGGGGAAGAAGTCGTACTCCCGGTAGCGCTTTCGGCCCCCTTCGTGCTGGTCCTTCAGGAAGCGGCGGGACGCCAGCGTCTGCACGTCCATCCACGAGTAGAACTTGGAGTCGATCTTGTAGCCCAGCGCCCCCCCTTGGATGTGCCACTCGGCGGCGTAGGCGGGCACGCCGCGCACCGTGTCGATGCGGGGGACGCTCATCCGGCCCTCGCCGACCGTGAACGCGAAGACTTTGACCTTGTACCTCAGGTCCTCGCCGAGCTCGAAGGGGATCCCGGGGACGGCGCGCGAAGGGGCGGCCACCGAGTCGAGGAGGAGCGGCGTCGCGGCGGCGGCCGCGGCCTTCGGCACGACCTGGGCCGCCGCAACGCCCTGCGACGCGAGCGACAGCGCGGCAGCCAGCGCGAGCGCGGCAACCGAGGCTCCGCGCAGGCGCAGAAGCTGGAAGACGGTGGGCACCAGGCGAACGCGGGTTCGGCGGTGGCGGATGTCGTACCGGAGGCCGACGGGGACTTCGGCGACACGCCGGGCGAAGGGCGCCAGAGCGGCCAGCAGCTGGGCGTTGGCGGCCCAGCCCGAGCGGGTCAGGAGGGAGCCGTCGCGGGCGGCGGCCACGGCCTTTCGGATCACGACCGCCCGGTAGGCCCGAAAGCCGCAAAGCGGGTCCGCCGGACGCTCGCCCAGGGCCGCGCCTCCGGCCCGACGAGCCAGTCTGACCGGCCACGGCGCCTTCGGTTCGCCGCCGCCCGGCCTGCCGGCCACGATGTCGGCCCCGCCTTCAAAGGTCTTGACGATCGCCCGCAAGTCGTCCGGGTGCTCGGTGAAGTCGCCCTGCATGACCACGATCGCGTCCCGCTTGGGGTAGTCGGTGCACTCGGCGGCCGTGCGGAGGAGCCTCTCGACCGCTGGGCCGTACCCGATGGGACGCCGTTCCCGCAGCACGGTCAGGGGCAGGACGCGCCGGTACCTCTCCAGCAGCTTCCGGGTTCCGTCCCGGGAAGCGTCGTCCAGGACGCAGATGCGGTAGTCCCTGCCGAGATCCAGCATGACTTCGCGGATCTTCCACAGGAGGACGCCGATCGTCCGGTCCTCGTCTCGGGCGGGGATGCAGATGTGGATCATAGGTCAATATACCCTACGGTCGGCAGGAAGTTCCCGGTTGCCCAACTTTCGCGGACCGCCTCGCCGTTCGCGAGCCTACGGCAAGGACTGCCCGCTCCCCGCGCTCGCTTCCGGCGGCGGGGTCTTCCAGCGACGGTGATGCCAGAAGTACTGCTCCGGATGCTCCCGCACGCGGGCTTCCAGCCGGCTGGTGAACGCTTGCGTCAGGGCGGCCACCTTCGCGGCCAGCGCCGCTGAGCGCCCGCCGACCTGGGGCGCCTCCACCTCCTCGATCCGCACTTCGTAGCGGGGCGGGCTGCCTGGGAGCCGGAGCGAGAACAAGGTGGTCAGCGCGGCCCCGGCCCGGACGGTCAGCAGCGCCGGGCCTCGGGCGGTCGCCGCCGGGCGGCCGAAGAAGTCCACGAAGATTCCGGCGCGGCGGGCGTCCTGGTCGCCGAGGATGCCGATCACTCGTCCGGAGCGGAGCGAAGCCAGCACGCGGGGGCGGGCCTCGCCCCGAGGGATCACGGTCAGTCCCAGTCCCTCGCGGGCCCGGGTCAGGCGCGCGTCGAAGAGAGGGTTGCGCTGTCGCGCCGCCACCACGTCGACGGGAAGGCCCCTGGCGGCGATGGCCGCGGCGCCGACTTCCCAGTTCCCCAGGTGCCCGGTGACCACCGTCACGCCACGGCCTTCCCGCGTGGGCCGTTCGAGGAACTCGAGCCCGGACACGCGAGTGCGCGCCCGTATCTCCTTCGCGCCCAAGCGGGCGAGCCGGAAGACCGCCACGGCCTCGGCGCCCAGGTGAACGTAGCACCGGCGGGCCACGTCCCGCCGCCACGACTCGGAGGCGTCGGGGAACGCCGCGGCGAGCTGGGCGGTCACCACGTCCCAGCGGGGGCGGCCCAGGCGAGCGGCGGTCCACCCCAGAGAGGCCCCGACCCGGTCCGCAAGCCGTTCCGGCGCGGCGTTGCACGCGCCCGAGAACAGGCGGAAGGCACCGTACTCCAGCCGGTGGCGGATCGCGGCGGGCGCCCGGCGGCTCATCGGAACTGCAGGTCCCGGAGACGACGGTAGAGGCCGCCTTCGTCGGAAAGGGAGTCGTGCGTGCCCCGCTGCACGATCCGCCCGTCGTCCACCACCAGGATCATGTCGGCCCTGCGGATCGTGGAGAGCCGGTGGGCGATCACGAACACCGTCCGACCGGCGAGAAGGCGCTCGACGGCGTCCTGCACCAGGCGCTCCGACTCGGCGTCCAAGGCGCTCGTGGCTTCGTCCAGCACCAGCACCGGCGGGTCGCGCAGGACGGCCCGGGCGATGGCGATGCGCTGCCGCTGCCCCCCCGACAGCGCGGCGCCCCGTTCGCCCACCACCGTGTCGTAACCGTCGGGCAGCCGCGCGACGAAGTCGTGGGCGTGGGCCGCGCGGGCCGCCTCCCGCACCTGTCGGTCCGAGGCGCCGTCGGCGCCGTAGGCGATGTTGGCGCGCACCGTGTCGTGGAAGAGCACCGTCTCCTGGGACACGACGCCCAAGCCGCGCCTCAGCGAGGCCAGGCGGTACTGGCGCAGGTCGGCGCCGTCGATCTCCACCGCGCCCGCGGTCGGGTCGTAGAAGCGGCCCAGCAGGTCCACGATGCTGGTCTTGCCCGCGCCGCTGGGTCCCACCAGGGCCACGGTCGACCCGGCCGGCACGTGGAAGTCCACTTCGCGAAGCACCGGTTCGCCCGGTCGGTACTCCAGGCTCACGCCGCGGTAGCGTATCCCCGCGCCCACGCCGGCGAAGGGCCTCGCGCCGTCCCGGTTCGCCGTCTCCGCCGGCGCGTCGAGGAACTCGAACACCCTTTCCGCCGCCACCAAGCCCGGCTGCACCAGCACCGGGAGCTTGCTCATGTACTTGACCGGGGCGTAGAGCCGGGAGCTCAGGGCGATGAACCCCACGAACGCCTCGCCGGTCAGCGCTCCCTCCGCCACGACCAGCCGGGCGCCGTACCACAGGAGGACCGCCGTGCCGGCGGCGACCAGGAACTCGGTCAGGGGCGCGGCCAGGGCTCGAAGTCGGACCGTCCTCATGAAGGTGGCGAAGTACTCCCCCGTCAGGCCCCGGAAGCGTTCTCGCTCCACCGCCTCCGCCGACGCCGCCTTCACCAGCCGGATTCCCGACACCGTCTCCTGCACATGGGCGCCCACCTCGCCGGCCGTCTCCAGCACCCTCCGGTCTCCCCCCTTCAGGCGGCGGACCAGCGGACCCCAGATGATCATGGCAAGGGGAACCACGACGAAGGCGGCGGCGGTCAGCCGTCCGGATATCTGGATCATCCAGTAGAGCGCCGCGACGAACATCCACACCGCCGAGACCGTCGCCACCAGCTCCTTGGTGACCAGTGTGCGCAGCTGCTCCACGTCGTGGGTCAGGCGCGAGACGATCTGGCCCGTCTTCGTGCGTCCGAAGAACGACAGGTCCAGCTTCAGCAAGTGGCCGTACGCCTGGTTGCGCAGGTCCCGGGTCACTCCTTGCTCCACCTGAGCCGTCAGATAGGCCCGGAGGAAGTCGACCGCGTTCTTGCACGCCACGACGACCACGATGAAGACGATGATCCCGGTCACCGCCGCCAGCGGTTCGCCGTCCAGGTCGACGAAGCGGCCCACGGTGGCGTCCATGGCTTGGCGGATGCCGTCGGGGCCGCTGCTGGGGGGATCGGAGCCCCCGGAGCGGGAGATGCCCGCCGCGTCCGGGGCGTTGCCGGAGGCGCCGGCGAAGAGCGTGCCCAGGAAGGGGATCAGCAGGACAAAGGAAAAGGCGTCCAGGGCGGCGAACGCGGTGCTGGCCGCGGCCGCCCCCACGAAGGTCCCCCGGTGAGGCCTCAGGTACGAGAGGACTCTGCGGACGAGGGCAAGAGTCACCCGAAGCTCACCTTGGGCGGGGCCTGAGGGTCGCGACGGGGACGATCATCTCCTCCGGGGAGATTCCCCCGTGCAGGAAGGAGTTGCGGTAGCGGCCGATGTATTCGCGGAGCTTCGTCGGATACACGAAGAAGTAGTCCTCCAGCGCCACTAGGCAGCTGGTGCCGGCCGGCCCCTGGGGCAGGCGAAGATCGCCGGGACGCGAAGTCGCGAAGGAGCCGCCGGGGTCCTTGGCCCGCAGCCTGGCGCCGAACTTGTAGCGCAGGTTGGGCGTGGCGTCGCGACGGGCGTAGACCGTGGTGGGCCGCCGGCAGTGGATGGAGCCGTGGTCGGTGGTGAGGAGCACCTTGCAGCCCCGGGCCGCGGCCTCCTTGAGCACCGAGAACGCGGTGGAGCGCTCGAACCACGAGCGGGTGAGGTGCCGGAGGGCCGCCGCGTCCTTCGCCACCTCCATCAGGATCGGCGACTCGGAGCGGCCGTGGGTCATCAGGTCCACGAAGTTGAACACCAGCGCCAGGACCGAGCCCGGGGTTCCCGCCGCGGACCGCACCCGCCTCCGCACTTGGTCGGCCTTGCGGTCGGTGAAGACCTTCTCGTAGTGGACCGGCACGTCGCGCCCGGCCAGACGCCGAAGCTGGTCCCGCAGGAGGTCCTCCTCGAACGCGTTCAGGGAGCCTTCGTCGCCGGACGCGTCCCACCACTCGGGGCGTTGCGCGGCGATCTGGTCGGGATAGAGCCCCGAGAAGAGGGCATTGCGGGCGTAGGGCGTGGCGGTGGGAAGGATCGAGTAGTGGAACCCCTCTTCGACCTCGAATGCGCTCGCCAGGAGAGGGGCGATGGATCGCCACTGGTCCAGCCTCATGCAGTCCAGCACGACGAAGAACACCGGCTCGGGCCCCAGCAGGGGCGCCAAGCGGCGGGCCACCACGTCGACCGAGAGCTCCGGCGGGTCGTCGGCCCCCCGGACCCAGCGCGGGTACTTGCGCACGATCCAGCGTCCAAAGTCGTGGCGCAGGTCGTTCTGAAGGGACTCCACGGTGTCCAGCAGCCCCCTCTCGCCGTCGCTCTCCAGCCGAAGGTGCCAGTCCACCAGCTCCTGGTACACGCGGGCGAAGCCGTCGGCGGACGAAGCCAGCTCCCGCTGGCGCGCCAGGGCGGGCCAGCGGCCTGCAAAGTCCTGGGCGGTTCGCTGCTGACGGATCGACGAGCCTTCGAGGATGCGGGTGACCACCGAGAGGACCTGCCTGGGGCTTGTGGGCTTGACCAGGTAGTCCTCCACGTGGCGGCCGATCGCCTCGGTCATGGTGCGGTCCTCTTCCGACTTCGTGACCATCACCACTCGGGCGTGAGGGTCGTCGCGGCGCAGCGCCTTGAGCACCTCCAGGCCCGGCGTGCCGGGCATCTGCTCGTCGAGGAGGATCAGGTCGTAGCGGTGCTCCCGGAGCAGGGCCAGGGCGTCGTCGCCGTTGGTGATGGCGTCGACGTGGTACCCCCGCTGCTGGAGGAAGAGGAGGTGGGGCCGAAGAAGGCCGATCTCGTCGTCCACCCAAAGGATTCTCTTGGCGCCCCGTTGCATGGGGAAAGCTAGCCAAGCGGGGCGCGGACATGCCGGGCGGGCAGAATCGATCCGGGCGCGGTCGGGCGAACTCCGGGGCAGCCGGCCCCGGCGACGGGCGCACCGAGCTGCGCGGTCGCCGAGGGTGGGCGCGCCGCTTGCCCCCGGACGTCCAGACGGGTATTCTTCCCTTCATGGACGCGGCGATTCGGCAGCATCGCAGGGTACCGGGCCAGGTGCGGGATGCGGTCGCCGATGCGGCTGGAGACGGAGCTTCCGCAGCCGCGGCGCTGGGCCGCTCCTACGTCTACAAGAAGGCGGTCCTGCATCACGCCGACTGCTTCGAGTGGTTGTCGCGACAGACGCCAAGCTCGATGCAGGCCGTCGTAACGGACCCGCCCTATGGACTTGTGGAGTACTCCGACACAGAACAACGCAAGCTGCGTCTGCGGAAAGGCGGGGTGTGGCGCCAGCCTCCTTCGTTTGACGGCGCGCAACGATCGCCCTTGCCACGTTTCACGGTGCTGTCCCGGAGCGACCTGAACAGGATCACCGATTTCTTTCGCGAGTGGGCCGCTCTGTTGTTGCCCGTTCTCGTCCCTGGCGCAAACGTGGTGGTGGCGGCGAATCCGTTGCTGTCCCACATCGTTTCCGGCGCTCTTGCGCAAGCGGGCCTGGAGCGCCGCGGCGAAATCGCTAGGCTGGTCATGACGATGCGGGGCGGCGACCGTCCTAAGGGCGCCCACGAGGAGTTCAGTTGCGTGAGCGTAATGCCACGTTCCATGTGGGAGCCATGGCTGATTTTTCGGAAGCCCTTGCAAGGCCGTGTTCAAGACAACCTTCGACGTTGGCGCGTCGGCGGCTTTCGTCGGCCCTCTTCCGGCAGACCCTTTGGGGACGTGATTCCGTCGGCGCCGACTCGCAAGGAAGAACGCCGGCTGGCGCCCCACCCCAGCTTGAAGCCGCAGAGCTTTATGCGTCAACTCGTTCGGGGTGTGTTGCCGCTTGGAGAAGGCACCGTGCTGGATCCGTTTTGCGGAGCTGGATCGACCTTGGCTGCTGCTCAGGTCGTGGGCTACGAGAGCATCGGCGTCGAGAGGGACCACGCCTACTTTGCAGTTGCTTGCGAGGCGCTGCCGAAGCTGGCAAGCTATCGGCCAAGGCAGGCTGGTCTGTTGTGAACGAATTGTCCGCAATCAGTCGATGTTGTATATCCATGCTTGCCGGAGTTTCTTGATTCCGTTACGGTGCAGCGTTGCGGTCCGTGTGCCGAGTTCCCCCCTCGCGTTCTTTCGGAAGTCGTCGACTTCCACATGACCCAAGTACACTTCGGTAAACATCATTGGGCGTCGCTCGCGCGCTGGCTCGGTCTCGCTGTCGACCTTGTACACGAACACGCACATCCATTGTTCTCTGGCACCATGCATATCCACGGCGCCTCCCTTCTTCCGCGTTGACTTGATTTCCACGCCCTCGGAGCCTGACTTGACACTGTCGTTCGGATGGGCACCAGCGACGACAAGGTCCGGGTGGCCATTGAAGTACTGGTTCTCCACCAGACTTCTGGCGTGGTTCGCCAAGCTGGTGGTGAGCAGATCGGAGACGAATCCAGACATCGCTGCCGGGCGCATCATGTCGTCGAGGCGTCGCAACCCGCGCTTGAGCAGCAGTTCGTTTACGTCGTGGAAGAAGTCGTAGACGTCCTGCATCGCGATATGGAAATCCATCAACCTGAGGGAATAAGGCAATACGGCGTTTTGGTTGAATTTGGCCCGATCAACCTTGCGAGGACCGCCTGGATTCATGTACGCACCCTGCCTTGCGATTCGTGGACCGCGCGCGGCGACGGGCTCTTGGCCGCGCCTCCGTCAGTCAGATCTTTCGCCGCAGCCAGTCGAGCAGGAAGCGCAGCGTGTGTCGGAGCAGCTTGATCAGCAAGGGAGCGTCCTCCGGGTGGGGTCGTTTCGCCGGGGCCGGGTTTGGGTCCCGTGGGGCAGTATCGTCTGTACGGCGGGGGCGGCGTCAAGGGTTCAGGCCGCTTCGGCGAGCGGTGCGGTGCGGCTGGACGGCTTCGCCGGCGAAGGACCGGCCGGCGCCGTTCCGTCAGGCCATTGCGGCGAAGAGGGAGGCGTGGCTGGCGAGGATGCGGTCGGTGGCGGCCGGATCCGGGTCCAGCGTCTCCACGCCCTCCTCGAAGGTGCCGCCCAGGAGCACGCCGTCGGTGCGAGGGAACATGTAGAGGCTCTGCGAGGGCGAGAAGCGTCCGCCGCCGACGGTCAGGTACTCGATTCCGGGCTGGGGCCGCAAGACCACCAGCTGTCCCTTGATCGGTACGAGGGAGCGGTCCCCGAATAGCTCCCGGGACCCCAAGCCGGTGCAGTTGACGACGACGGGCTCCGGGAGGGCGGCCAGCTGGCGACGGTCGGCGATCTCGCCCACCACCACGTCGCCGCCGGCGATGCGGAAGTCGCGCAGAACCGCCCGAAGGTAGCGCGACGGCTCGATGAACATCGTCGCGACCCGACGGGCGTGGCGCGTCGGGAAGGGATGATCGTCGCCCTCCAGGTCCTCCCACTCGGGAAACAGATCGCGAATGCGAGCCATGTGCTCCGGCTCCCCCAGCGGGCGCTCGGAGAGGAAGTAGTTGTCGATCCAGCGGACGCCGTAGTCGGGGCCGACCAGACGTTGGAAGCTTCGGTGGGCGAGGCGCGCTGCCCGCTCGAACTGAGCGCCGAACGGTCCGGACAGGTCGTCCGCCACCGTCGTGGGCGACCATTGCGCGCCCGCAACGTTGGAGGTGGTGTGTGGCGGGAGCTCCCGTGCGTAGATCGTCGCCCGACGGCCCCGGCGTTGCAGCAGCGTGGCGGTCGCAAGTCCCACCGCTCCGGCCCCCAGCACGGCCACGTCGCCTTCGGTTCCAGCGTCGGCGACCAGCTCCGCCGCCATCGCCGCGGTGCCCCTGGAAAGGGTTACGCCGGCCCCGCCGTGGCCGTAGTTGTGGACCAGCAGCTTTCCGGCCACGCGCTCCGCCTGGACCACGAACCCCTCGGGGCGGTAGGGCCGCAGCCCGGCGACCACTCGAATCACCCGGTCGCGGGAGACTCGGACGGGTCGAACCCACGCCCTGCCGTCCGGTCCCCAGCCCGGGCCGGGGCGTCCTCTTCCGAAGGCGCCGCAGGCGCTTGCCCAACCGGCGGCGGAAACGCCCGCCACCTTGAGCCATCTGCGCCTGTCCATGGCCGTGCGGGTCGCTCTGGGGTCGCCTCCGGCTGCTACTTGTCGTCCTCCCTGACCACCAGCTCGGTCGTGATCTCGATGCACTTTCGCAAGGTCCGGTAGACCGGGCATCGCATGGCGTGCACCTCGAAAGCGCGCTGGACCGCGTCCTCGTCGGCCCCGGACGCCTTCAGGTCGTAGCGCACATGAACCTCCCGGATGACCAGGACGCCCTCGTCCTTGCCCACCTTGCCGCGAACGTCGGCGGTCAGCCGTCCATCCGAAGCGTTGATCCCGCGTGCCTCCAGCACGCCCCCAAAGGTGCCGACCAGTCAGCCGCCGGTGGCGGCCATCACGTAGTCGAGGGTGGTCGTGATCTCTTGGGCCGGGCTCACGCCGTAGTGCTCGGCAATCGCGCCGTGGACCCCGAACTCGACGGGTCCGTCGTGGGCCGGGAGGTACGCAAGGCGGTGGGGTCCGCGCGTGCGTTCGATGCGGATGCTGGCTTCGTAGGCCGTGTCGTTCATCTCGTTGCTTTCTCGCGGGGCGCTCGGCGGGCGGCTGCGGTCTGGGGGGCGTCGGAGGCTGGACAGTCGGGCGTCGGGTCCATGGTTCAGGCGGCGGGCCAGAGCCAGCCGAAGAGGGCGCCGGTGACGACCGCGTAGACCACCCCGTCCACGGCGTACTTGAAGGCGACTCTGGCGGGCAACCCGAACCAGATGCTGTCCTGCACGCCGATGAAGCCGTACGCCAGGAGCGCGGCCAGCCCGGTGGTGTGGAAGATGGTCGCAAAGCCAGTCCCCGGGGGCAGCGCCGGCGAGGCCAGCAAGGCGATGACGATGCTGACGACCAAGTAGTAGACGAACGACTTGATCAGCGACGAGCGCATGTTCAAGACCGCCTCGGGGTCGCGAACCCGAAGGATTCCGACCGGTCCCGCCTTGACTTTGGCTCGGTACTCCTCGGCCGCCGCCTGCTCCCACTTGGCGAACGGAAAGTAGTAGTAGCCCGGCCCCACGCCGACGAACTTCCTCACGGCGTCCATGAAGCCGTCTTCGTCCTCGACCCCCTTCAGGTCCGACTTGTGGTGGGGCATGGCCATCCAGATGATCGCGCTGACGACGAACAGCGCCGCCGAGGTGGCGAGGATGGGCAGCCAGAGCATGGTGATCAGGTGCACGGGGCGCTCCTTGCTGGGGAAGGTCGCTGGTTCCACGGGTTGGCCCGGCGGGTCCCGACGGCGAGTTGGAAGGATAGTGGCCCGAAGGCCGCCGAGGCAAGCGCGCAACTCTCCCGATGTTGGCCGCCTTCGGCAGGCCGTCGCGACGCCGGCCGGGGGGAGCCTCCGCGGCAACTCTGCGGAGCGACGGACCCTGGTCGGGCGGCCGCTTGCCCGGGCTGGGCATTCGGCCTTATTGTACTGTCCGGGTTGTGGCTTGTGTCCAACGATGTCGTGCCCCATCTGCTGCCCGTTCACGACGCGCCAGCGATTTCAGGAGGAATCGGAGCCAGAATGCGAAGCGAAGCTGAGATGGCGAGCAGTAGTAGATCCGAACAACCGAGATGGCGTTATCGGTTCGCGAGCTTCTCTCGTGCGCACGACCTGCTGCACCAGGCGCTTGAAGGGGACGTCGAGACACTGAGTCCCTTGGAGCTTGCGGGGGTGAGTCGATACTTCGGCTTCACGTTCGAGCTGGGCTGGAAGCTTCTCAGGGACCGCCTGGAGTACGACGGAGTCTTCCTCCCGATCGTTACGCCCCGAGCGGTTGTTCGGGCGGCGCACGAAGCTCGATTGATTGAGGACGAAGACGGCGCAACATGGATGGACATGCTGGGAGACCGCAACAAGACATCCCACATGTACGACGCCGGCTTGGTCGCGGACGTCGTCAGGGACATCCAGTCTCGCTATCTGACGGCCTTCGATCACTTGCGTGCGAAGATTCGCGAGCAGATGCCGTCGTGAGCGCACCGGGCGTTCCTGCGGCCGGGAGATGGTGCGACAATGGCTAGTTGGGACAGCTACTTGAAACGTGCCGAGAGCACGGAAACGGCCTGGGACTTAGACGCGGATGGGAGTCGGCTCAAGATCGCCCGGCCTGCTTGGGTCGAAGATCGACAAGAAGAGCTTAGGAGGGCCGCCGAAGCGATGGAGGCCCAGAACAACTGGCGCGTGCCTCTTGATGCCGCCTACCGGGGTCGGGGTGCCTACGACCCGTTCCCCGGACGGCGACGTTTTCAGCACTGGTACGATTCGGACCAGGCGGGCATGCGAGATACGCTAATGACCGCCTGGAAGCCGCTTGCCAGCGGTGCGGACAAGGATCAGGAAGTTCTTGGTCGTATTCGTCGCGTCGAGAAACAGATACCCCAGGGAACAAAGGGTCTGAAGGACGGAGCACAGCCCTACCGTGCGGTAATGCTCAATCTGATTTCCGTCTTGATGAGCCGCGTCGACGTTGAGAGGTACCCCGAATACATGTGGATGTGGTTCAGCGACGCTTTCAAGCGTACAGGCTATGGTGGCCCAGGAAACAAGCTGGACGTCGCAGAGACATATGGCTTCTTCTTGAAATTCCTTGATAAGTTCATCGAGGAAGCAAAGGAAAGACTGCCCGTCTCCAGTCGGCTGGATGCATGCCTTCTTATCGACAGCATTCGGAGAAGCGACACTCACCGCACCCGGGCAAGCGATGATACCGAGAGGATTTCGGCAGACGACGAGCTGCTCGCCCTGGCAAGCCAACTCTCTTTGGATGTGCACGAACTTCAGGAGATCCAGTCTCTCCTCGAAGACAAGCGTCAGGTCATCTTCCAGGGGCCGCCCGGCACCGGAAAGACCTACGTTGCCCGAGAGCTGGCCAAGTGCCTCGCCCGTTTCACGGACGACGAGGACGAGTCCGCAACCGAAGCCCGAGTCCGGCTCGTCCAGTTCCATCCGGCGTATGCATACGAGGACTTCATCCAGGGGTTTCGGCCCAAGCTGATCAATGATCAGCCAGGCTTCGAGTTGCGGGACGGTCCCCTTGTCCAGATGGCGGAACGGGCCCGGGAGGAACCCGAAGCGAGGCACTTCCTTGTGATCGACGAGATCAATCGGGGGAACCTTGCCAAGGTGTTCGGCGAGCTGTACTTCCTGCTAGAGTATCGAGACGAGGAGCTGCGGCTCCAGTACTCCGACTTGCCGTTCAGCTTGCCGAAAAACCTCTACATCATCGGCACCATGAACACGGCGGATCGCTCCATCGCGCTTGTGGACCTGGCGCTGCGACGACGCTTCCACTTCGTCGAGTTCCACCCGGACGTCCCGCCGATCCGGGGCCTGCTCAAGCGATGGCTGAAAAAGAACGCGCCAGATGTGTTATGGATCGCCGAGGTAGTCGATCGCGCCAACGAGAAGCTGGACGACCACCAGGCGTCGATCGGGCCGACCTACTTCATGCCAAAAGACGGACGACTGGACGAATCCAGGATAAGCATGATCTGGAAGCACAACGTTCTGCCCTACATTGAAGAACGCCTCTTCGGAGACCGCGAGAAGCTCGAGGACTTCAAGTTGAGCACGCCGAGCAATGAAGTCCAAGACGCCGAAGACGGACAGAAGGAAGCCGAGACCGATGCCGGCACGTCCGACGACACGGCGGCCGGGACGGAAGGCGAGCCGGGCTCCGACGACTGATCGCCTCCAAACCAATGCAAGACAGCAACAGGGCCGCAGTGCGGCAGATCGACCTCTACGAGCACCGGAGAAGCGATCCGCTGCCTCTCTCGGCCAAGGAGATCAAGGATCTGCGCAGCGTGCTGGACTCGGCGCGACTCGGCATCGAGCCCGCCGAGGGAACGGCTGGGCACTGCTATCACCTGAAGCCTTCGTCCACCATCGGCGCGTTTCAAGTCGGCGACCTCTCGGTGTCGATCCGGCCCAAGCTGGCGATCTCCCAAGTGCTCTTCCTCGCGTCCTATGCAATGGACGAATTCAAGGCGCCCCCTGGGTGGCCTCCGCAGGTGCCCACGTCCGACCTTGTTCAGGCGATGGCCTACTTGTTGGCTCTTGCGGCGCAGCGAGCCTTCGCTCGCGGACTGCATCGCGACTACCGAGAGCACGAGGAGGCGTTGACGACTGTCAAGGGCCGGATTCGCGTTGCCGAGCAGATTCGACGCCGCTTTGGCGTCCCGATCCCCGTCGAAGTGCGCTACGACGACTTCACCGAAGACGTCACCGCAAACCGTCTGGTGAAGGCCGCAGCCGAGGCGCTGATCCAGATGCGTCTTCGGGACCGGAACGACCGCACGAGGCTGACCCAAGTGTTGGCCAGGCTGGAGAACGTGTCGTGGGTGGAGTACGAACGCGAGCGCGTGCCCGATGTCCGCTTCAACCGCCTCAACGAGCACTACCGAGAGGTTGTGGCGCTCTCCCGCATCGTGCTCCAGCACCGGTCCATCGAGGCACAGCGCGGCGACATCCTGGCGCCCGGCTTCCTGATGGACATGAACAGGGTCTTCGAGAGCTTCGTCGTGCGGGCGCTGCGGAAGGAGCTGAAGCTCACCGAGCGCACGTTTCGGTCGGGTCAGAGGCTGGGACAGCACATCTTCTTGGCCAAGGACGAAGGCATCCAGCTCAAGCCCGACCTCACGTGGTGGGAGAGGGGCGAATGCACCTTCGTCGGCGACGCCAAGTACAAGCGCATCGACCACGACACGCCCAACGCCGACCTCTACCAAATGCTGGCGTACGCCACTGCCCTGGACTTGCCCGGCGGCCTGCTGATCTACGCCCAGGGCACGGAGGCAAAGACGTACGCGGAGGCAAAGACGTACGAGGTGCGCCACTGCGGGAAGCTGCTGGAAGTGTTCGCCCTCGACCTTTCCGGGACTCGCCAGGAGCTGTTGGACCGAGTGCGGGCGCTGGCCGAGCGCGTTCGCAGGCTGCGCAGCATGGCCCGCGACCAAGTCGTCGCCGACAAGCCGACGCGCGCGGCCTGACCGGCGGGCGAGGGACGACGACGCGCCGACCCCGCCCATCCCGCGTCCGACCCTACGCCAGCACGGCGTCGAACCCCGCGCCCAGCCGGTCCAGCGCTTGGCGCAACTCGTCTTCGGGCGGGCCGAACCCGATCCGAATCGCGGACTCGACGCCGACCTGGGTGCCGGGCACCACCAGCAGGCTCTGCTCGACGCGCAGCCGCTCCGCCAACTCCTCCGAGCCGATGGGGGCGTCGTAGCGCGCGACGCAGATCGCGCCGGCGTCGGGGGGCGTGCACCGGAAGAAGCCGTTGCGGGAGTCCATCCACTCCGACAGCACCGCGAAGTTGCGCCGCACGATCGCGCGGGTGCGCTCCAGCAGCTTGGGCCGCACCTCCGGGGAAAGCGCCACCAGGGCAAGCGCGTCGGAGAGCACCGCGGGAGCGATCGTGGTGTAGTCGGTCCGGGCCCAAAGGCGCTCCGCCATCCCGTCCGCCGCAACGCACCATCCCAACCGCGCGCCGGGCATTCCGTACGCCTTCGAGAGGGAGTTGGTCACCACCACCTTCTCGTACCGCCCCCAAAAGCTGGCGACCGGCTCGTTCCGCGCCTCGGCGCCCCGGTACACCTCGTCCGAGAGGATCCACGCGCCGTGCCGGTCCGCCAGGGAGACGATCCCGTCGATCTCGCCGGAAGTCAGCGCCACGCCCGTCGGGTTGTTGGGGTGGGTGACGAGCACGAACCCGGCCCCGGCCTTCAGCGCCGACTCCAGCTGGTCGAGGTCGGGCCGCCAGCCCGCGTCCTCGCGCAGACGGAACGGCAGGACGCCGCCCTTGAAGTTGTCGGCCAGCCCCGGCACCTGCATGTAGTTGGGCAGCATGGCGGCGACCGGCTTCTCCCGCTTCGCCAACTCCCAGAACGCCACGAAGTTGGCCTCGGCGCCCCCCGTGGTGACCACCACCGAGCGGTCCGTCGCACCGGGGTAGAGGGCGGCGATCGCCGCCCTGAGCTCGTCGGAGCCGTTGGACTGGATGTAGGCCAGCCGAACCGCCGACAGGTCCACGGAAGCCTCGGAGAACGCGAGCAGCTCGCCCACCGTCAGCGGATGAACGCCGCTCTCCGACAGGTTGTGCTCGACCCGGTGCTCGTAGGTGGACTGCCACCGCTCCATCTTGAACGGGGTGAACCGCACGGCGGTCTCCTTGGGTTGAATGGGGGGCGCGCGCCCGCGGCCTTGTGTCCGATCTCGCGCTTCTAGAGTGTTCTCGGCGGCGCGTCGGAGCAACAGCAGACACGGGAGAGCGCGACCCTTGAGCGACATGGAAGCCGTCTCGGAGCAGATCCGCGAGCTGCACGCCGCGGCCGACCTGGTCCGGATGAGGAAGCGGCTGGACGAGATCGCCGGCGAACGCCACAACGACTTGGCGGGCCTCTGCGTCCTGGCGCTTCTCTGTCGCGAGGTGGGAGAAGGCGAGCGCGCCTTCGCCGTCGCCAAGTCGGTGCTGGACCGGGAGCCGGAGGACCCTCGCGTCCTGGCGGCGGCCGGATCGGCGATCGCCGACACCGGGGACCCGGCGGGCGAGGCGGCGTTGCGCACCGCCGCCCTCATGGCGCCCGAGGAGCCTTACGTGCGCATGGCCTACGGCGTCCACCTGACCCGAGAGGGGATGGTGGAGGACGGGATCGGGCAGCTGTTGGCGGCGGCGGCCCTGGACGAGGGCGACCCGGTGGTCGCGCTGGAGCTGGGGATCGCCTACGCCACCGGTGGCCGCTTCGGGCGCGCCCGCTCGGCCATTGCCCGGTCCGTCGAGACCGATCCCGAGAACTCGTGGAGCCGAACGCTGCTGGGTCTCGTCGAGCTGGAGGACGACGACCCGGAGGCCGCGGCAACCGACTTGGCCGCCGCCGCCGAGGCCGACCCCCGCAACTTCGAAGTCCAGCTGCTGGCTGCGCTGGCGGCCGCCGCCGCTGGATGGGAGGACAGGGCGCACCAGCTGCTGGAAGGCGCGCGCTACTTCGCGGAGGGCAGCGACGAGGAAGGACTGGAGGACGCGGAGGCCGCAATCGACGACGGTCCCGGCTCGGCGGCCGAGCTCTTGGCCGAATCGGTGGCGCCGACCTCGCTTCGATCCCGCCTCCAGGCCCGCCCGTGGTGACCCCTGCCGCGCCTCGGCCGCCGAGGGTCCCCACCGAGGAGCACGTCCTGGACAACGGCCTCAAGGTCGTGCTGGCGCCCGCCCCGGCGACCCCCGTCGTCGGCGTCAACCTCTGGTACGCCGTCGGCTCCCGGAACGAGCCCCCGGGGCGCACCGGCTTCGCGCACCTCTTCGAGCACATGATGTTCCAGGGCTCGGCCCACGTCCCCAAGAACGGCCACTTCCGCCACGTCGAGGAAGTCGGCGGGAGCGCCAACGCGACCACGTGGTTCGACCGCACCAACTACTTCGCGACCGTTCCCTCGCACCACCTGGACCTGGCCCTCTGGCTGGAGTCGGACCGGATGGGCTGGATGCTGCCCGCCATGACGAAGGAGAAGCTGGAGAACCAGCGCCAAGTCGTCATGAACGAGCGACGGGAACGCTACGACAACCAGCCCTACGGAGATTGGGACGAGCGCCTCCACGCGCTGCTCTTCCCGCCGGACCACCCGTACCACCACACGGTGATCGGCGCGATGGCGGACATCGCATCGGCCACGCTGGACGACGTCCACGACTTCTTTGCGACTTGGTACCGGCCCAACAACGCGGTCCTGACGATCTGCGGCGACTTCGACCCGGAGCACGCCCTGGCCAGGGTACGGCATTGGTTCGGCGAGATCCCGGCCGGGCCCGAGCCGCCTCCGGTTCCCGGCAACCCGGAGATCCCGTGGCGCGTCGGCGACACCCTGCGAGAGACCGTCGAGGCCGCCGTGCCCCTGCCGCGCATCTACGCCGCCTGCCGCATTCCGCCGTTCACCATCGACGCGTTCTGGGCCGGCGAGGCGGTGTCGTGCTGCTTGGGGATGGGACGCTCCTCGCGGCTCTACGACCGCTTGGTCCGTACCCGCGTCGCCAAGTCCGCCCACTGCCAAGTCCTGCCGCTGACGACCGGCGCATCGCTCTTCCTGCTGGTCGCGACGGGCTACCCGGGCACGGAGGCGGGGGAGCTGGAGGCCGCCCTGGGCCGGGAGCTGGACGATGCGGCAACGATCGGCGCGGAGGAGATCGCCCGGTCAGCCGCCGGCTACGAGACGCGAACGCTGGGGGCGCTGCAGAGGGTCGAGACCCGGGCCGACTTCCTGTCCATGTACGCCACCTGCTTCGGAACTGCCGCTCGCTTGAACGACGACCTGGGCCGGCTTCGCCGAGTGTCCGTCGAGGACGCCCAAGCCTGGAGCCGCGCCTACCTCCACCAGGAAAACCGCGTGTTCGTCCGCTACGTCCCGGAGGCGCAGAAGGCTCGATCGGGAGCGGCGCGGGGAATCGGCGCAACGCCCCGCCTCCGGGAGGCGCAGAAGTGAACCGCTCGACCCCGCCGGTTCCCGGCCCCGTCCGTCCCTACGACTTCCCCGACGTGGTCCGAACGCGCCTGGCCAACGGGATGGGGCTGCGCACCGTCGCCCACGGGTCCTTTCCGCTGGCGACGGCCTTGGTGGTGGTGAAGGCGGGCGAGACCGCGTCCCCGGAAGGGCAAGGAGGTCTGGCGGCCCTGTCGAGCGCGGCCCTGGAGGGCGGGACCTCTTGCCGTTCCAGCGAGGAGCTGGCCCGCGCTCTGGAGGAGATCGGCGCCACCTTCGGCGCCGCCGCCGGCTGGGACTCCACCACTGTCGCGGTGTCCGCCTTGGCCGAACACCTGCCCGCCGCCATGGGGCTGCTGGCGGAGATCGTGCGCACGCCCGCCTTCGCTGCCGCCGAGTTCGACCGCTGCAAGGCCCAGCGGCTCGCCGCCGCCCGCCAGCGCCTCATGGACCCCGCCGACCTCGCCAAGGACGCCCACGCCCGCTTCATGTACCGGGACGACGACACTTACGGGCGCCCGCTGCAAGGCACCGAAAGCTCGCTCGAGGGCCTCTCGGACGGCGACGCTCGCGACTTTGCGGCAAGCCGCTACGGACCCGCCGCCGCCGAGGTCGTGGTGGTGGGCGACGTGGAGCCGTCGGAGGCGACGGCCGCGGCGGAGAAGGCGTTCGGCGACTGGAGCGCCGGCGCGACGCCGGGCGGGAAGCCCCAGGCCGGCCCCCGACGGCGCGAGCGCGTCGTGCACCTCGTCGACCGACCCGGCTCGGTCCAGTCCGAGATCCGCACCGGCCATCCGGGCATCGCCAGGGCCGCGCCGGACTACGTGGCCGTGCAGGTCGTGAACCTGACGCTGGGCGGATCGTTCTCGTCGCGGCTGAACCTGAACCTGCGCGAGCGCCACGGGTTCACCTACGGCGTCCGCTCCGGCTTCGCCGCCCGCCGGGGACCGGGTCCCTTCTTCGTCTCGACCGCCGTCGACGCCAAGTCGACCGGGGCCGCGATCCGGGAGATCGCGGGGGAGGTCGAGTCGATGGCGGCCGACGGTCCCACCGAGGACGAGGTCCGCTCCGCCGCAAGCTACTTGGCCGGCGTCTTCCCCCTCCGCATGGAAACGACGGGGCAGGTGGCGGCTCGGGTCGGCGGGCTGATCGTCCACGACCTGCCGGACGACTACTACCGCAGCTATCGGGACCGGGTCCGCGAGGTCGGGCGGAAAGAGGCGGCTCAAGCGGCGCGACGCCGCATCCGCCCGGACGAGCTGTGCACCGTGGTCGTCGGGGACGCCGACTCCGTGGCCGCGCAGCTGGAGGGGCTGGGCGCCGGCGAGGTGGTCGTGCACGAGGACCGACGCCCGTGAGCGAGGACAGGCGCGCCCTGGTGAAGTCGTCGCTGGTGCACGACGGCAGGGTCGTCCACCTGAGCGTGGACACGGTGCGCTTCCCCGACGGCTCGGTGGGAGAGCTGGAGCTGGTCCGCCACCGCGGAGCGTCCGCCGTGCTGCCGGTCTTCGGCAACGAGGACGACCCGGATCCGGACGTGCTCCTGATCCGCCAGTACCGCTACGCCGCCGGCGGCGTGATCTACGAGGCGCCTGCCGGAATCGCCGAGCCCGGCGAGGACTGGGAAGCGTGCGCCCGACGGGAGCTCCAGGAGGAGGCCGGCGTCCGGGCCGCCCGGCTGGTTCACCTGACCACGATCCACACCACGCCCGGCTTCACCAACGAGCGCATCCGTCTCTACGCGGCGTTCGACCTGACGCCGGCGCCGACGGCCAGGGACGCCGACGAGCACATCGACACCGTCAGGATGCCCCTTTCGAGAGCCCTCGAGCTGGCCCGGACCGGCGAGATGACGGACGCCAAGTCCCTCGTGGCGCTTCTCCACGCGGCCCGCTTCCTGCTTGGCCGTCCCGCTCGGGGCGCCGCCGTGGGCAGGTGTCACGTTTTCGACATACCCAGTGTCGCAAAGAGCGGACAGGGTGGACCCGGGGGCGCGGCCGGCTAGGGAAGTTCCGCTCCCGCACCGGGGCTCCGCCGCGCCTCGGACGAAGGCTGGCAAAGGCGTGCAGGCAGGCCGGCGGGGACCCGGATCAGTCGCGCTTCGCGCCCGTCGAGCGGGCCTTCTGGTCACCTTTGCAAAGAATGGCACGACTATTGCAACAGGTATGCGCCACGGATTCCGCCAACCGACGGAGTTCAGATGACCCGAGCAGGAGAAGCACTATGGCAGGCGCGACGACCCTGAGGCAGGGAGACGCGAGGGCCGGCGGGTTGGAACGGGCCGCAAAGGCGCGGCAGAGGATCGGGGAGCTTGGGGACAGCCAGGTCGTCCAGCGGTTTCTCGACGGAGACGATCGGGCGTTCACCGAGCTGGTCCGGCGGTACGAGACGAAGCTGCTGAACTTCGTCGCCCGGACCGTCGGCGACCGGGCGCGGGCGGAGGACCTGGTGCAGGAAGCGTTCGTCCGGGTCTTCCAGCACGTTCACCGGTTCAACCAGTCCAAGAAGTTCTCGACCTGGGTGTACACCATCGCCGGGAACCTGGCCAAGAACGAGCTGCGGCGCCGCTCCCGCAGCAAGCTCGTCTTCCACGAGACGCTCACGAAGAACTCGGACGAGGACGCGCGGCCGCTGGAGTGGGAGGACCCGAAGACCCGGCCCGACGACCTCTACCGGAAGCGCTTCCTTCGGGAGAAGGTGGAGGAAGCCGTCGAGCTGCTCTCGGACCACCACCGCATCGTCTTCGTCCTCCGGGAGATGGAGGGCAAGACCTACGAAGAGATCGCGGAGATCGCGGGGTGCAGCATCGGCACGGTGAAGAGCAGGCTGAACCGGGCCCGCAACCACTTCGCCCGGATCGTCGCGCCGATGATCGAATAGGCGCGAAGGCCCTTCCAAGCAGGTCGCGAGGGCAACGCCCAGGCGCTTCGTGCCCGGGGGGCACAGGCGTCGAGCGCTTGAGCGTGGCCCAGCATTCTCCAAGCGCTTCGGAGCCGGGACGGGGCCCCTGGTCCGGGACCCTTCCGACGGCTACTGTACATCGTGGTGGAACCTTTTCGCCGCAGCGGGGTTGAACCGGCAACAGTGGTTCCCGCGCACTCAACCAGGCCGCCGACCGTGGACGAACGAGCACAGCCCCAGATCAGCTGTCGATCCTTCCTTCGGGAGTACTCGGAGTACCGGGACGACCGAATGCCCCCGACTGCCCGCGCAGCCGCGACGGCGCACTTGGCGTCGTGTCCGTCGTGCAGGCGGTACGACCGGGTGATCCGCAAGGGGGTCGAGGCCCTGCGCGGCGCACCGGAACTCAAGCCGCGGCGGCCGCTGAGCGTCGCGGACGTGCGGCGCAGGGCGCGCGCCGATGTGGTGGAGCACGGCCGGAACGGGACTCGGACGGCGGTCCGCAACACGGCGGCGGCGCCGGACCTCTAGGACCGCCCCAAGGCACGCCCGACTTGCTGCCCAAGTCCCTGGCCGCCGTCAAGGGCGGGGGCGTCTTCTACCTCCACGGCGAAGACGAGTACCAGAAGCTGGAAGCGGCCCGGGCCCTCGTCCGCCGCTACCTGGATCCTGCGACCAGCGACTTCAACTTCGACCGCCTGGAAGGCTCGGAGACGACGGTGGACCGCTTGGCGTCGGCGATCGCGACGCCGCCGATGATGGCCGAATGGCGGGTCGTTCACGTGAAGGAGACCGAGGCGTTCGCGTCCAGCCCGAAGGCGCGGGCCGTGCTCCTCGACGCCGCCAAGAACCCGCCGCCCGGCCTGGCTCTGATCCTCCAGGCGACCGTGCCTTCCCGTTCCCGCGCTCGCTTCTACAAGGACTTGGCCAAGCTTGCCCGCTCCCACCACTTCAAGGCCGTGGCCGCCCACGAAGCGCCCGCATGGCTGGCGACGTGGGCGCAGGAAGAGCTTGGGGTCGACCTCGAGATCGACGCCGCCCGGGCGCTGGCGGGGGCGGCCGGAACCGACCTGGGGGTGCTGGTCCACGAAGTGCGGAAGCTGGCGTCGATGGTGGGCGAGGGCTCGCCGGTGGATCGGGCGGCCGTGGCCGCCGGGGGGCTCCGCATTCCGCGCCAGGACCGGTGGGAGTGGTTCGACGTCGTTGCCGAGCGGCGAGTCCCCGAGGCCGTGCGTGGCCTGGACATCCTGCTGGAGCAGGGCGAGACGCCCGTGGGACTGGTGATCGGCCTCTCCTCGCTCATGCTGCGGCTCGGCGTGGCCGTCGAAGGCGGCGCGCCGGCTCTGAACAAGGCGCTTCCTCCCTACCAGCGCTTTCTGGCTCGTCGGATCATGGGCCAGGCCCGGCGGTGGAAGTCGGCGGAAGTCGCCCGGGCGGTCCGGGGACTCCGGCGGCTGGACCAGCTCCTCAAGGCCAGCTCGATCTCCGGCGGCGTCCTGATGGAGGAGTGGCTGTGGAGCTTGGCGGTGGAGCCGAAGCAGCCGGGCCGCGGCGGCGGCAGCCGGGCCGCGTGAACCGGGCGAGCGGGGCGGGCCGGACGGGGCGCGCGGGCCAAGGGAGCCCGACGAGCAGGGGCCGGTCGAGCGACCCGAAGCCGGTCGAGCTCTCGATCCAGGGGATGCACTGCGCGTCGTGCGTCTCGTCGGTGGAGAGGGCGCTGGCGTCGGTGGACGGCGTCGGGGCGGCCCAAGTCAACTTGGTGGACGGCTCCGCGCGGGTGCGGCCCTCCGAAGCGGCGGCGGGAGGCGCGGGCGCCCCCAATCCGAAGGCTCTGGTGCGCGCGGTCGAAGGGGCCGGCTACGAGGCCCGGGTGGTTGCGGGGATCGAGGAGGCGGTGGAGCTGGCCCGGGTCAAGGAGGCCGAGCACAACACGGGCCACAAGCTCCTCATGCGGAAGGTCAGGGTGGGCGTCTCGTTCGGCGTTGTGGTCTTCGTCATGGGCCACATCGAGTTCATCCCCGGCATGCCTCGGCCGAACAACCCGGAAGACCTTCCCTGGGCGATGATGGCGCTGACGCTGCCGCACCTCTTCTACGTCGGCAGGCAGTTCTTCACGGGCGCATGGGCGGCGCTGAAGCGGCGCACCGCCACCATGGACACCCTGATCGCGCTGGGCACCGGGTCGGCCTGGCTCTACTCGGCCTTGGCGACTGTGGCGCCTCAGCTCTTCCCCGACGGGGCCGGACGCCCGTTCTTCGCCGCCGTCGCCGTGGTGATCACGCTGGTGGTGCTCGGCCAAGCAATGGAGTCCAAGGCCCGGGGGAAGACGGCGCGCGCCCTGCGGAGCCTCTTCAAGCTCGTGCCCGAGACGGCGGACCGGATCGTCGACGGCAAGGCCGAGACCGTGCCGGTGGCGGAAGTGGAGCCGGGCGACGTGCTTCTGGTGCGGCCCGGCGGCCGGGTCCCCTTGGACGGCCTGGTGGTCTCGGGAGAGAGCGAGGTCGACGAGTCGATGCTCACCGGGGAGTCCGTCCCCGCCCCCAAGTTCCCCGGCGATTCGGTGACCGGCGGCACCGTGAACGGAACCGGCGCCCTGACGATGGAGGCGACCCGGGTCGGCGCCGAGACCGTCCTGGCGCGCATCGTCGAGATGGTGCGGGCGGCCCAAGCCACGAAGCCGCCGGTGCAGAGGGCCGTGGACAAGGTGGCGGGCTGGTTCGTCCCCGCCGTCGTTCTGGTCGCCGTCGCCACCTTCCTCTTCTGGCTGACGGCCGGACCTGCGCCGGCGCTTCCCTTGGCGATGACCACTGCGGTCGCGGTGCTGGTGATCGCCTGCCCGTGCGCGCTCGGGCTCGCCACCCCGATCTCGGTGATGATCGCGATCGGGAAGGCCGCCCGTCACGGCGTGCTGATCCGCAGCGGCGAGGCCCTCCAGCGCGCCCGCCGCGTGGACACCGTCGTGCTGGACAAGACGGGCACCCTGACCACGGGCGAGCCGGAGGTGACGCTGGCTGTCGCTGGGCCGGGGTTCGACGAACGCGACCTGCTGGCGGCCGCGACCGCCGTGGAGGCCGCGTCGGAGCATCCGGCGGCCAAGGCGGTGGTGCGCTACGCCGACGGGCAGGGCGTGGAGCCGGGCGAGGCGCTTCACTTCGCGGCCCATCCGGGGCGTGGCGCGTCGGCGGTGGTGGACGGTCGGCGCGTGCTGGCGGGCTCGCCGTCGTTCCTGGAGGACGCCGGGGTCGAGGTCGCCGCCTTGCAGGACGCCCTGGACCGGGTGGCCGGCGAGGGCGCGACCCCCGTGGCAGTGGCGGTGGACGGGAAGGCGGCGGGCGTCTTCGGCGTGTCGGACGCGGTGCGGCCCGACGCGGCGGGCGTGGTGGCGCGCCTCCGGTCGGCCGGCGTCGAGGTCGTCATGCTCACCGGCGACGCCCCGGCGGCGGCGGAGCGGGTGGCCCAGGAGACGGGGATTGCCCGCGTGCGGGCCCGGGTCTCGCCGGAGGAGAAGGCCCGGGAGGTGGAGGCGCTGCGGGGCCGGGGGCGCATCGTCGCCATGGTGGGCGACGGGATCAACGACGCCCCCGCCTTGGCCGCCGCTCACGTGGGGGTCGCCATGGGCGGAGGCACCGAAGTGGCGCTGCGCACCGGCGACGTGGCGCTGCTGGGCGACTCGCTCCGCGGCATCGAGACCCTGCTGGGCGTCTCCCGGGCCGCCCAGCGCAACATCGCCCAGAACCTGGTGGGCGCGTTCGCCTACAACGTGCTCGCGATTCCCGTGGCCGCCGGCGCCCTCTACCCGTCGCTGGGGCTGCTTCTCTCGCCGATGATCGCCGGCGCGGCGATGGCGTTCAGTTCGGTGACGGTCGTCTCCAACGCCAACCGGCTGCGCTTCTTCAAGCCGGGAGGGTGACTGCCGGCCAGCGGCACCGGCCTCCCGGAGGCGACCGCCTCTACGCCTGGGAAGGCGCGACCGGCAGGCGCTCCACGACGACGATCTCGATCGCGCTTGCCGCGATGATCCTGTCCGGCAAGACAATCGCATCCATCAGCTCCCTTTTGTAGAGCTCGCCTGGGCGCGCCATCGCGACCCGGTCGTCGCCTTCCCTCGGAACCGTGAAGGCCAGCAGGTCCTTGCCGACGCTGACGGTCACCCAGAGATCGTCCCCTGCGACTCTGACCCCCGACACCGGTCGGTACGCCATGTCGGGCGGCAGCTCTTCGAACTCTCCGATGGCTTCGAGCACTTGCGCCGGTACGGCAACGCTCGCGACGTCGATGATCCGTCGCGCCTGGGCGTCGAACGACATCCTCCAGATCCCCAGGTCGACGCCGTTGCGCACGGCAACGACTTCGTTCGTTCCAGTCCGCACCAGCTGCAACCCCCAGAGGCGTTCCTCGAATTCGTCGGGAACAAGGTCGAGCTCGACCCCAGGTCCCCCACTCACCGGATGGCCGCCTCGGTCCGACAGATGAAAGAACCGCTCGTCGGGCTGCGAAAGCGTCGGCGGCCCCGCAACCGGCAACAGCAACCCCGCGTCAACGGGAGCAAAGGTGGTCGCCACGACCCCGGCGTTGGCGAGGCTCAGCGTCTTGCCCACACCGCCGTCCAAGCCCCACAGCGTTGCTCGAAGACCTTGGGGGTCGAGCACCCACACCCCCTCGGGCGCCGGTTGCAACCCACTGGGGAACTCCATCTCCGCCGGGCCGCTTCCCTGCCGCCCCATCACACCCAGCAGCCCCCCGTTCAGGTCGAAACGGTAGAGCTTCGCGGCCAGGGCGTCGAGCGCGAAGAAGCTCTGCTGGTCGTGGGCGAGGGCCAAGTCCACGAGTCCCTCGAAGACGGGTTCGCCTTCGCCGTCGGCGGGCACGGACGCGAGCACTGCTCCCGGCTCGGACTCCTCGTAGGTGAACGTCTGGACCGCCGACTTCGGCCCGGATACCTCGACATCGGTGGACAGCAGCACCAACACCACCACGGCGGGCAGAAAGAGGAACCCTGTCCAGTAGCGCCATGCCGGCTTCATCATTTCCTGGCCTCCATGCACGAGGAAGAACGAGAGTCGGTGGCACTCACGATAGTCATGGCCAGCCTCCGCAGCAACGTTAGGACGCGCGTGCGGTCCTATTCTCGATTGTGCTCATCTGTCTTGCGTCTTCTCGACAACGGTCTGCTGTGACGTGAAGTACGACCTAAGCTCACTTAGTGTCTCCGGTGACGTCGTTTCACAGCGCAGCGGACGACCTTTGTCTAGCAGGAGAATACGATTGCACAGCTCTGTAACACCAACGAGATCGTGGCTCGATAGCAGCACGGCCGTGCCCTGAGCGACTTTCGCCCGAAGTTTGTCAGCCAGGACTAGTTGCGATGTAGGATCAAGACCCGAAAAGGGCTCGTCTAGCACAAGCAGGCTCGTCGAGAACATCAAAGCGGATATTAGGCCGATCTTTTTCCTGGTGCCGTGGGACAGGCCTCGAATGTATCCCTGGCCCATGAGAATACTCTCGTCCACTAGCTCAAGGTGACCGGACAGTAGCTTGTCTACGTGTGAACGCTGCAGTGCATAGAACCCCCCAACAAAATGCAAGAATTCTCGAGGTGTGAGGAAGGTCGGCAGAAACGCTTCGTCAAGGTATGATCCAACTGCCGTTTTCCACGCTTGTGAACGGTGCACTGGTTCGCCGCATACTTGGACCCGTCCGCGGTCAGGGGCGACCAAGTCAAGGACTAGACGAAGGAAGGTAGTCTTCCCGGCTCCGTTGTTACCGACCACCCCAACACAGTCACCTGTATGTACAGCAATGTGGTCGATCGAAACAGCCACCGTGTTGCCGTAGTTCTTCCTGAGATCCTGAACTTCAACAACAGGCCCACCGCCGGCCGGCCGGCCAGGTCGCACATCGTTGGCACTCTGAATCTGGCTGTGAGGCTTCTTGCCGACTCGCTTGGTCATGATCCTGTCTTCCGTGGTCAGTTGGAGGCGAGCGAGAATACTGTAGGCTAACCATTTCGCTGTGGGCCCGCAAGTGATGTAGATCGTCCTCCGACTCACGCCGACGCGACGTGCGATCTTCGCCTTCATCGTCCCCGGGTCAAGATAGTGTCGCAACATCCTCAAAGCGGTCCACGATGTAGCCGACATCCTACATCGTGCGAAACCCGCCGGACATATCGTATCGTCGGTGCTCTGCACACCTGACAATGTACTTGGTCCACAAGCCACCACACGCGATTCCAGTCAAGCCAACTAGTCCTATGATGGTTGCGTATAGGTGCGTAAAGCCGACCAAGAACGGTGCAATTAGGACTAATCCGGTGCAAGCGTTTATCAGTAATGGCCGAGCCACAATCGCCCCCTCCATGCTGAATGAACTTGCTGCAATGTCGAACCTTGCCGTCTCGAAGGTGCCTGTCAGTGCATAGCTGTAGTTTGCTACTCCAATGGCATATACTCCAGTCGCCAATGTCCATATCAGTGATTGTGGATACCAAACCAGAGCTAAGACGATTGTGGCTGCAAACACACCGATTGTGCAGAGAATGCCGAGGAGGACGGCGGACCTAACTCCACTTCGGAGACCATTCGGCCATACCATCATGCCATCAAAGAAGGTGCTGTACAGTCTTAGTGAATGACCGGTGTACCCCAGTCCGGCAGCGATGATCAGTGAGCTTTGACCAAGAACCGTAAACATCCTCGTGTCCGTTCCAAAGCCGACAGCAGACAGAAACATGCCCAGCAACCCATAAACGCCCACTGCTGTCAGTAAATGCCGTGCTCGTGGATTCCTCAGAAGCAAGCGCTTTTGCAGTTGCAACATCGCTTGCCAAGGTCTGGAGGAGAAGTACGACGACGATACGACTCTTGCCGTCGCATCTCGCGTGTCCACCTGCAGTACAGCCTCAATGCGCCGCAACACCATCATTGACGCCAGGCTAGCCAGGACAACAGTCACGAGAATCGACCATCGGCCAGAGTAGCTCACGAGATAGAGGCTCGTAAGCACAGAACCCGAGATTGTTGTTGCCCACACTAGTGCCAAGAGAGGTTCCGTGGTTTGGACGTTCCGTGTGCGTACGGCTACGCCCAGCAACCAACTCGATAGGTACAACAGGATCGCAGCAACAAGCCAAGCTAGTGCTTCCAGCAGGGGCTGGAGTGTGTAGATATTGAACCACCACAGGACTACAAGAAATACACCGATGATGAAGTTGGACGGGTGCGCGGCTTTTGTGGCCAACGCGACGACAGCTATCGCACGACGCGATACGGGAACAGTCAGTAGTAGAGGCATGGCTGTCGCGGGCAATTGAAACGCAGCATTGTGCAACACGCCGCCGACGACGCACGTCAGTATCCACGCAGTTGCTGGCACATAGACACCGGCAGGAAGGCCCAACAAAGCACGACCGATCGGCTGCACATGATACGCAACCAGTACTGACATCACACACAACCAGAGACCAAGTGCAGTGCGAAGTACACCCTCGACGGCGCGCTCCGCAAGGCTGACTTGTCGAGCACTTCGCTTGATTCCGAGAATCAGCATTGACCACCACATTCGTGCCGTGGAGCCCGTGCGAGCCGATTTGCCGTACGAGGCGTGAGTAACGGTGTTCCAGATCACTCTCGGCATGGTCTATCACAAACGGCGAGGAGGCTCGTTACCAGGGCCTGATTCATCCAGCACGGCGGTAGACGGCCTCGCCCTGAGCCACCGTACAATTTCCTTCAAGGTGGGGCGTTTGCCCTGCATGAGCGTACCGGTCTGGTAGAGGCGACCAGCTGTCCATGCCGTTCCAATCGTCGCAAACGCCATCAGGACTAGAGACAGCATTGGCATCCAGGCGGGAACGGTGCCAGCAACAACTCTTGGGAACATCAGAATCGGCGTGAAGAACGGAAACAAAGCCAGCCAGTTCAGCCATTCTGCGTCAGGCCCGTTCATGCTGGCCGTCTGCAGGCCAAACGCTATGGCAGTGAACATAATGACAGGCATCTGGAGCTGCTGGGCATCCTCCTCCTTGTCGCAGATCGCACCCACCGCCGCGTACAAGCCCGAGTACAGAAGATAACCCAGCACCACAAACGCCAGAAATTGGACAAGTATTCCCGCGCCAGGCAAGAACGAGAGAATCTGCTGGGTATCCACCACCGAGATACGAACAGCCACAAGAGGAAGGCCGACCACGCCAAGAAGAACAGCGCACGCAAGCCATATCCCCAACTGAGTTAGCCCCATGGCGCCCACACCCATCATTTTCCCGAGCAGAAGCCGCCAGGGCCGGACCGACACAATTACCACCTCGGCCACGCGGTTGGCCCTTTCGCTCATCACGGACATTAGCACGGCCGTGCCGTAAAACGTTGTAGACATGAAGAGTAGAAAGGCCCCGCCAAGGCCAAGCAGTTTTATCCTGGTTGAGAGTGATGCGCTGTCCGCAACTCCCTCTCGGTCGACCGGCTGGAAGACGAGCCTGCCGTCATTGAGGAGATCATGCCGGTCCTCCGGGATTGCGGCATGGGACGAGCGAGCGGCTGAGGCGGCCTCCGCCACTATTCGCTTCACGAGGGCCCCCAAGACGCGATCTGGCTCGTTTTTGCTACGGTATATGAAGGTGCCTTGGGATGCAGTCACATTGTCCAGCATCAGGTACGCTACGATCTCGTCGTCGACCAGGCGCCGGTTCAGCTCTGCCACCGCAACCCCTGACGGCTCCGCAAGCTCTATGGAGAAGCCGACCGCTCCCAGTCCTTCGGCCACTGACGTACCCAGCGTCCTTGTGTAGTCCACAATGGCCATTTCCGGTTCGGACTGTTCCAAGCGCGTACCCATGAAGAGGCTGAAGGCCATCAGGCCCACCATGATCAGCGGGACAATCAGCGTCGTGATGATGAACCCCTTGGTCCGCACCCGTTCCAAGTACTCCCTCCGAACGACTGCCCAGACTTGGTTCATCATTGCTCTCCGTTCACGTGACGCACAAAGATGTCATGCAGACGGGGCTCCAGTACCTCGAAGTATCGAAGCGCTGCATCGTTGTCAGCGGCTGTCGCCAGCACTTCGCCGTGGCTCGCGCCCGGACGCAGCGACAGGTGCAGCGCGTCGCCGACTTCCTGCACCGTGGCCACGCCCGGCCACGTGATGGTGGGCGGCGGCCCGTCGAACTCCACGGCCACCACTCCCGACCGCTCTTGCCGCTTCATCTCCTTCAGGTCCCCGTCCAGCACCTTGCGCGCCTTCGAGATCAGGCACACCCGCTCGCAGAGGCCCAGCCGCTCCAGCCACACCAGCGCCCGCCTACGGACGTCCCACCGCTTCAAGCCCCTGATCTCCCCAGGAAGACCAGCTGGTCCACCACCTTCATCTTCTCGTAGACCCCGCGCTCCTCGGGGAGGTAGCCCACCCGGCTCCGCCGTGCGAAGTCGGGGACGCCTCCGAAAAGCTCCACCGAGCCATGGTCGGGGAGGAGGATGCCCATGATCATGCGGATCGTGGTCGTCTTGCCCGACCCGTCGGGTCCCAGCAGGCCGTAGATCGAGCCCTTGGGGATCTCGAGGTCGAACTCCGAGACGGCCGTGTGGGTTCCGAACGTCTTGGTGGCTCCGGAAAGGCGCGCTGCCAGTTGGTTCACGTGGCGGGTGTCTACTACTAGTGGGCGAGGGAATCGGTCCTTCGTGGCCTGCTGACGAACCAAGATCGCCGATTGGTCACCCATGTTCCATAGCCGTATTTGTCGTTTTCCATGTCTGATTTGTTGTTTGCCGACACACCACGCGAACAGCCTGCTCGGTCGATGGCCGTCCCCCCTCCAACTCATCCTGGACCCTTCTCCTCCCGCGCTCCAGCCGTCCGACGCTCCATGCCCTCCTGTGTGCCCCCGCGCCCGGCCAACCCCCGGACCTCGCGGCCGCTTCGGAGCACGTCCGCCTCCGGGTTGACCGGCCTTCGCCGACTGTGGTACGGTGGCAGGGTCCCCGCGACCCGATCAGGTGCCGCAGCGCTATGGCCAAGTCCCGACCTCGCGGCGGAGAGACGCCGCTCATGCGCCAATGGCGCGAGATCAAGTCCAAGCACCGGGACGCCCTCGTGTTCTTCAGGGTAGGCGACTTCTACGAGATGTTCGCCGACGACGCCGAGGAGGGGTCCCGCCTTCTCGGGCTCACTCTCACCAGCCGCAACAACGGGGCCGCGGGCCGAGTTCCCCTGGCCGGAGTGCCCGTCAAGGCCCTGGACGAGTACCTGGCCCGCCTCGTCAAGCTCGGACGCCGGGTCGCGATCTGCGAGCAGATGGAGGAGGCCAAGTCCTCCAAGAAGATCGTGCGGCGCAAGGTCGTGGAGACGGTCACGCCCGGCACCGTCCTCTCGGGGCAGCTCCTGGAAGCCAAGCGCAACAACTACGTGGCCGCGCTGGCGTTCGGCGACGGGCCGGGAGCCGGACTGGCCGGACCGGGAGGGTCGCCCGGAGCCGGGCTGGCCGACCGGGGGAGGTCGCCGGGAGAGCCCTCCCTGCCAGTTGGCGTGGCCGCCGTCGACGTGTCCACCGGGGAGACGACCGTGGTCGGCGCCGTTCTCGGCGAGCTGGAGGAAGTGTTGGCCCGCTTCGAGCCCCGGGAGGTCCTGGCGCCGGAGTCCGGCCAAGCGCTCCTGTCCCTTGCAGGGCGCGCGCAGGAAGCGACGGGCGGTCCGACAGCCGCGGGCGTCGTCTTCACCGTCCGCCCGGACTGGACGTTCGAAGAGGAGACCGCCCGCGACGAGCTGGTGCGCCGCTATCGGGTCCAGTCCCTCGACGGCTTCGGGTTCGAGCCCGGCGACGGCCTCCTGATCCGCGCCGCCGGCGCCCTCGTCGCGTACGTGGCGGAGATCCGCCCGGGCGCTTCCGACCACCTCTTGGCGCCCAGGGTGCTGCGCCCCGGCTCGGTCATGACCCTGGACTCCATGACCCGCCGCAACCTGGAGCTGGTGGAGCCGCTGCGCCCCGGCGAAGGCGACGCCTCCCTCCTCTCGGTGCTCGACACGACCAAGACGCCCATGGGCGCCCGCCTTCTCCGTTCGTGGCTGCTGGCGCCGCTGGTGGACGCCGACGCGATCCGCCGCCGGCAAGGAGGCGTGGCCGAGCTCGTCGACGATCCCGCTTCCCGCGCGGCCCTCCGCGCGGCGCTCGCCCGGGTTCGCGACCTGGATCGGCTGGCCACGCGCATCGGGGCGGGACGGGGCTCCCCCAGGGACGTGCTGGGGCTGGGCGCCTCCGCGCAACAGGTCCCCGCCTTGTCGGAAGCCGGCGAGAGACTGCGCGGCGACGCCCTGCGGACACTCTTCGACGGCCTGGACGCGCTGGAGGACGTGGAGGCGCTGGTGGCCGAAGCGATCTCGGAGGACGCGCCCGCGACCCTGGCCGAGGGCGGCGTGATCCGGGAGGGCTTCAGCAAGGAGCTGGACGACCTCCGCAACGTCCGCGACGGCGCGCAGGAGTTCATCGCCGGCCTCCAGACCCGGGAGCGGGAGAACACCGGAATCGCGTCTCTTCGGGTCGGCTTCAACAAGCCCTTCGGCTACTACCTGGAAGTCACCAAGCCCAACCTTCCCCGGGTTCCCCAGCACTTCATCCGGAAGCAGACCCTCACGGGGGCCGAGCGCTTCTTCACCCCCGAGCTCAAGGAGTGGGAGGAGAAGGTGTTCGGCGCCGAAGAACGGATCGCCCAGGTGGAAGAATCGCTCTTCCATCGGGTGCGCAAGGAGCTGGCCGGAGCCGTTCCCCGCATGCAGCGGACCAGCCGCCGGCTGGCCGAGCTGGACGCCACCGCCGCCTTGGCCGAAGTCGCCGAGAGCCGAGGCTACGTGCTTCCCGAGATCGCCGGGGGGTTCGCCTTCGACACGACCGCCGGCCGCCACCCCGTCGTCGAGACGATGATGCCCCCCGAGGACTTCATCCCCAACGACCTGCGCCTGGACGAGGAAGGGCGGATCGCGATCCTGACCGGCCCCAACATGGCCGGCAAGAGCACGGTGCTGCGCCAGACCGGCCTCCTTCAGATCATGGCGCAGATGGGGTCGTTCGTTCCCGCCGAGCGCGCGCGCCTGGCAGTGTGCGACCGGGTGTTCACTCGGGTCGGGGCTTCCGACAGCTTGGCCCGGGGCCAGTCCACCTTCATGGTGGAGATGAACGAGACGGCGTCGATCATCCACGGCGCCACGGAGCGGAGCCTGGTCCTGCTGGACGAGATCGGACGGGGAACCTCCACCTACGACGGCGTGTCGATTGCGTGGGCGGTCACCGAGCACCTTCACGAGCGGGTGGGCGCCAAGACCGTCTTCGCCACCCACTACCACGAACTCACCCAGCTGGGCGACCTTCTTCCATGCGTGAAGAACTTGAACGTGGCCGTCCGCGAATCCGGCGACGACATCGTCTTCCTGCGACGGCTCGAGGCGGGAGGCGCCGACCGCTCGTACGGCATCCAGGTGGCGCGCCTGGCGGGGTTTCCGCCCGAGCTGCTTGCCCGGGCAAGGGGACTGCTGGCCGAGCTGGAAGGGACCCACTCGAGCGGCGGCAGGGGGCTGGGGCGGGGCCGCCACGCGCCGAAGACGCCGGCGGACGAGCAGATTCCCCTCTTCGATCCGGAGCATCCCGTGCTGGACCGCCTTCGCTCGCTGGACCCCGACCGCATGACGCCCATGGAGGCGCTGGCCGCCCTCCACTCGCTTCGGGAGATGACCGAGTGAGCCCAGGAGACGGCCGAGCAAGTCCGGGAGACGGCCGAGCGAGACGGGATCGGCGCGCGCGGAAAGACGGCGGAGCGAAAGATCGACGGCTTCGCGGCGTATTCGTGGTCGCCGGGCGGCGGCGCAGCGCCTTCGCTGGTCCGGCTCGGGCGGGCGGAGAGGCGGCGACGTTCGTTCTCCTCCTGGCGACGGCGACGCTTTCGACCGCGTGCGGCGCCGACGACGTGGAGAAGCCGGTGCCTCGCTTCGACGAAAGCCCGGTGGAGTATCCCCTGGAGCTTTGGGCCGACGGCGTCGAGGGGAACGCCCTGGTTCGGGTCCTGGTAAACGAGGAGGGACGGGTGGACAGCGCGACGATCGCCGAGAGCAGCGGGCACCCGGTGCTCGACTCCGCCGCCGTGGCCGGGGCCAAGGCCATGGAGTTCGACCCGGCCCTGAAGGACGGGGAGCCGATCGAGGCATGGGCCCACGTGCCCATCGATTTCTCGAAGCCGGCGCCCGAGAGCGACACCGCGACGGAGGCGGCGCGGCCGCTCGCCGCGGGCTCCCCGGTCGGCGGAAGCGGCGGGAGGGGAGCGACTTGACCCCCGCGCCGACGGGCGCCGGCGACCCACGGCACCGGCGACCCTACCGCGACGTCATGGAGCTGGTGGGCTGGACGCCCCTGGTCCGGCTGAACCGGGTGACCTCCGGCGTCCGCACCCCCGTCTTCGGCAAGGCCGAGTTCATGAACCCGGGGGGCTCGGTGAAGGACCGGATCGGGCTGGCGATGATCGAGGCCGCCGAGGAGGCCGGCTTGCTGGCGCCCGGCGGCACGATCGTCGAAGGGACCAGCGGCAACACGGGACTGGCCCTGGCGATGGCGGCCTCGTCCCGGGGGTACAGGTGCGTCTTCACCATGCCCGACAAGATGAGCCTGGAGAAGGTGAAGCTGCTGCGCGCGTTCGGAGCGGAGGTGGTGATCACGCCGACCGCGGTGCCGCCGGACCACCCGGACCACTACGTCAACCGCGCCAAGTCGATCGCCGATTCCACCTCGGGCGCCTTCCTGGCCGACCAGTTCTGCAACCAGGCCAACCCGGAGGCCCACTACCGGACAACGGGACCCGAGGTGTGGGAGCAGACCGACGGCGCCGTGACCCACTTCTTCGCAGGGGCGGGCACCGGAGGCACGATCTCGGGGACGGGCCGGTACCTGAAGGAGCGCAACCCGTCGGTGCAGGTGGTGGGAGTGGATCCGGTGGGCTCGGTGATCTCGGAGTACTTCGCCACCGGGAAGGCGGGGCAGGGCGCCCCGTACAAGGTCGAGGGGCTGGGAAACGACAAGATCCCCGGCACGCTGGACGTGGAGTGCGTGGACGAGTACGTCACCGTGGGCGACGGCGAGGCCTTCCGCATGGCCCGCCGCCTCGTGGTGGAGGAAGGATTGTTCGTGGGCGGCTCCAGCGGGCTGATCGTCCACGCCGCGCTGGAGGCCGCCCGCCGGATCGACGACCCGGACGCGTGCGTCGTGGCCGTGCTCTGCGACTGGGGCGAGCGCTACCTGACCAAGCAGTTCGACGACGAGTGGATGCGCAACAACGGCTTCCTGGAGCGGCGCCGGTCCACCGTGGCCCAGATGGTCGCGTCGAAGCCCGACCGTCTTCCGGGCCTGGTGGCCGCCGCCCCGGAAACGCCGGTCCGCATGGCGATCTCGACTCTCTCCTCCCACAACGTGTCGCAGCTTCCGGTGGTCGTCGGCGGCGAGTGCGTCGGCAGCGTCGCCGAGCGGGAGCTCATGACCCGAGTGCTCGAGAACCCGCAGGCGCTGGACGCGACCGTGGAGTCGGTGATGGAAGCACCGTACCCTGCGGTGGACCAGGACGCCGACTCGGAGGCGGCAGTTCGGCTGCTCACGGGCGGGGCCCAGGCGGTGCTGATCCGGTCGCGCGGCGAGATCGGCGGCATCCTGACGAGGCACGACCTGGTGCGGGCTCTGGCGGCAGGGACGTGAGCCCGCTCCGCGTCGCCGTGCTCATGGGAGGCAGCTCCGAGGAGCGGGGCGTCTCGCTGGCGAGCGGGTGCGAAGTGGCGGCGGCGCTGCGCTCGGCCGGGCATCGCGTGACGGCGATCGACTCGGCGGTCGGGCCGATCCCGCGCGAGCGCGAACAGCGAATCCTGGAATCCGGGATCGGCAGGGCGGAGGACGATGCGGGGTTCGGGTCCGACGAGGGCGGCGGCGGGAAAGCGCACGGCGGTCGGGCGCTCCCCGAAGCCCGGGTGATCGCCTCCGAGCCGGCCCTGAGGGAGGCCGACGTGGCGTTCCTGGCACTCCACGGCGGCGCCGGCGAGGACGGGAGGGTCCAGACGCTTCTCGGGGCTGCCGGGATCCCCTACGCCGGCAGCGGACCGGTCGGCTGCGCGCTGTCCATGGACAAGGACCTGACCAAGCGGCTGCTTAGGGACGAAGGGATCGCCACCCCAGCCTGGGCGGCGGGCGGACCGGGCGGACCCGGCAAGCCCGGCGAGTCCGGCGAGTCCGGCGACTCCAGAGGGGGCCGGCCGGGCCGGTCGCGACGCTTGGACGGCCGACCCGATGCCGCGGCGGTCGTCGACGCGCTGGGCCTTCCGCTGATCGTCAAGCCGGTCTCCGGCGGATCGTCGGTGAGGCTGACGCTGGCCCGGTCCGTCGAGGAGGTGTCGGAAGCGGCCGAGGAAGCGGCGGGCGGCGGCGACGCGGTCATGTACGAAGCGTACGTCGAGGGGCGGGAGTTCACCGTAGGCGTCTTGGAGGAGGAAGCGCTGCCGGTGATCGAGATCGAGCCACAGCACGAGCTCTTCGACTTCGACTGCAAGTACGTGGACGGGATGGCCCGCGAGACGGTGCCCGCGGAGATCTCCCAGGAGTTGTCCGCCAACCTCCGCGCCCTTGCCCGGACCGTGCACTTGCTGCTGCGCCTGGAGCACTTCTCGCGAGTCGACTTCATGGTGGACGCACGCGGGAAGGTCTGGTGCCTGGAGGCCAACGCGCTCCCCGGCCTCACCCGCAACAGCTTGGTGCCGAAAGCGGCACGGGCGGCCGGGATCGCGTTCCCCGACTTTTGCGAACGGATCTGTCGGCTGGGGCGGAGCCGGCGTCCGTCGAATCCCGTTCCCCGAGAGTCGGCGCGTGGGGTCGAGACGCCCGCGGGCGCGTAGCCGTCGCTTGCGCAGACGCTCCGTTCAGCAGGTGGCCGACCAAGTTCGGCAAGGGAAGGACAGCGCAAGGCTGCACGCAGAGGACGCGATTCGGCGTCACGAGGCCAGCGCTCTGGGCGCGTACGTCTGCTTCGACGCAGAGGGAGCGCTGGAGCAGGCCGACCGGATCGACGCGGCGGTGGCGAGGGGGGAGGACCCCGGTCGCCTGGCTGGAGTCACCGTCTCCGTCAAGGACCTGTACGGCGTCGAAGGGCTTCCCGTCCGCGCCGGCACCAAGAGGGAGCTTCCCCCGAAGTGGCGCCGGGAAGGCTTCCTCGTGCGGTCGCTGCGCGCGCTGGGAGCGGTGATCGTCGGGAAGACCCATACGGTGGAGCTGGCCTTTGGGGGCGTAGGGTTGAACCCCAACACGGGCACGCCCGTGAACCCATGGGACGCCGAGGAAAGCCGGGCGCCCGGCGGGTCCTCGTCGGGGGCGGGCGCGAGTCTGTGGGAAGGGTCGGCCCGAATCGCCGTGGGAAGCGACACCGGCGGCTCCGTGCGCATCCCGGCGTCGGCGACCGGGGTCGTGGGCCACCGTCAGACCACGGGCAGGTGGCCGACGACCGGCGTCTTCCCGTTGAGCAGCACCATGGACACGGTGGGACTCCTGACCCGCACTGCCGAGGACTCGCTTTACGCCTTCAAGGCGATCGACCGGCTGGCGCCGGGGGCGGCAGGCTCGAGCGGCAGGGCGACCAGCAGCGCGAGCGGCTCGGCTTGCAGGCCAGCTGTCCCGGGGGCCGGAGCGACGCCCTCGCGGCCCGCCGATGCGACGGGACTTCGGATCGGAGTGCTCGCCGGCTCGTACACCTGGGACGACGCCCAGCCCGACGTTGCGGACGTGGTGCATGCCGCGCTGGCCGAGCTCGAAGCGGCCGGCGCGGTCGTTCGGGACATCGCAATGCCCGAGTGGGACGAGGCGGGCCTCGCCTACCTCTCCGGCGGACTCGTGCCGCCCGAGTGCATCGAGTTCCTGGAGCGGGAGATGCCGGAGTGGCCCGACGCCTTGGACCCGACCGTCGGCAAGCGGCTGGAGGCGGCCCGCGACACCCCGGCCGTCGAGTACGTAAGGATCTTGCGGCTTCGACGACGACTCGCCGCCAGCATCCACGCCCGGATGGACGAGGAGGGCGTGGACCTCCTGGCCACGCCGACCGTTCCCGTCACGCCCCCGACGCTGGCCGAGCTGGCGCAGCTTGACCGGTACCGCGAAGTCAACCGGCAGATGCTGTCGGCAACGGGTCCTGCGGGAATGCTGGAGATGTGCGCCGTCAGCTTGCCCGCCGGGCTCGACAACAGCAGAATGCCCGTCGGCCTCCAGCTGGTCGGGCGTTCGGGAACCGACGTGGAGCTTCTCCAGCGGGCGGTCGTGGCCGAACAGCTCCTGGGCGCTGGCGCAGAGCGGCTGGGAACGCCGCCCGTGCTGGTCTCCTGCTAGACTGGACGGCCAGGCAGCCGCGGCCGGGACATCGCAGCTCGCAAAGTGGGACATTTGGGGCAAGGCAAATCTGAACCCGACACTTCCGATGCGCCGAGGCGGAGGAGGAAGAGGAGATGGACCGCACCGCGCTCCGGGCCGGCGTCCTCGCGGCAAGTGCGGCGACGCTCGCCCTGTTCGCGGGCGTGCCGGTTGCGGCGGCAAGGGCGCAGCAACCGGCGTCGGCGACTCTCTGCCGCGTGCAGCGCGTCGGAGGCGAGCCGGCCGCCGGAGAGGCCGACCTGCTCTCGCCGCCGCCTGCGTACGACAGCTACGGCGACGAGCGGCTGGCCGCCTTGATCGAGGAGGGGTTGGCGAGAAACCCGCAGGTTCGGGCGGCTTGGTCGGCATGGCAGACGTCGCGCCATCGCGTGGCCCAGGCGACGTCCCGTCCCGATCCGATGCTCATGCTGACCCAGCACGTCCAACCGCCGGAGACGCGGGTGGGTCCCCAGATTGCGATGCTCTCGGTCCGCCAGCGCCTTCCGGGCTTCGGGAAGCTCGATCTGCGGGGCCGGGTGGCGGCTTCGGCTGCGGTCGAGCAGGGCGAACTGCACAAGGCCCAGCGCGCCGACCTCGTCCGCTTGGTCAAGGGCGCTTGGTACGACTTGGCGCTCGTCGACCGGGCGCTGGCGATCAACCGGGAGAGCGAGGCGCTGTTGGAGCGCTACGAGGCCGTGGCGCGAGCCCGGTACGCGCAGGGGTTCGGGCTGCAGGCCGACGTCGTGCGCATGCAGGCCGAGTACACGCGCGCGCTGAGCCGGCGGGACGACCTGGAGCGGCAGAGGATCGACGCCGAAGCGACGCTCAACTCCCTGCTCGCGCGCCCCGTCGGGGAAGCTCACGCCGTCGTCGAGCCGCTCCGCCTTCCCCCGGCGCCCGCCGGCGCCGACTCCCTTGCCGCCGCCGGAGTGCGCGCGCGCCCTGAACTCCGAGCCGCGCTCAGGCGCGTCGAGACCAGGGAACACGCCGCCGCGCTGGCCCGGCGGGCGCGCTGGCCCGACTTCGACGTGGGCGTCGCGTGGGGCGCGCTGCTCGGCAGGGACGACCCGGCGGGGCGGGCCATGCCGCCGCCCGACAACGGCCGGGACGTCTTCAGCGTGACCGCGGGCATCAACTTGCCGGTCTTCGGAGAACGCTACGAAGCCGGTGTCCGCGAAGCCTCCGAGTCGCTCGCGCAGGCGTGCGCGCAGTACGAGGGCGCGGTGAACGAGATGGAGCGGGCCGTGCGGTCCACGTTGGCCAAGATACTCTCCGTGAAGCGCCAGCTGGCTCTCTTCGAGGACGCTCTGCTGCCTCAGACCGAGCAGGCGCTGCACTCCACCGAGGCCGCGTACTCGACGGGCACGGCGGGCGCCCTCGACCTTCTGGACGGCGAGCGCAGGCTGCAGGACGTCCGGCTCGGGCTTGCGCGCCTTGCGACCGAATACATGAAGGCGCTGGCCGATCTCGAGCGCGCCGTGGGCGCAGCCGTGGTCGGACGGGACGCCTCGTCCGAAGGGGACGGATCATGAACTACGTGCGCAGGCGATGGATCGCCGGGCTCGCGACCGTCGTCGCCCTCCTGGCCGCCGCGGTCGTCTGGGATCCGATGGGCTGGACCTCGGACCAAGCCGACGAAGCCGACGGCCAGCTCTACACCTGCGCCATGCACCCCCACGTCCTGCTGCACGGCCCCGGCGTCTGCCCCATATGCGGCATGGACCTCGTTCCGGTCGAGCCGGACCCGTCTGCCCACGAGCACGACCCGGCCCCCGCCTCGGCCGACGACTCGCTCGGGTCGCCGGTCTCCGTGCACGTCGATCCGGCGTTCCTGCAGAGCTTTGGCGTGCGCACCGAAGTCGTGGGCAAGGGCTCGCTGGACCTGGAGATTCGCACGGTCGGCTACCTTGCCCACGACGACGAAGCCGTCTTCTCGGTCAACACCAAGTTCGGCGGATGGATCGAACAAGCCCACGTGGCGACAGTCGGCGAGCGCGTGTCCAAGGGAGACGTGCTCTTCGAGATCTACAGCCCGGAGCTCGTCACCTCTCAATGGGACTACATCTCGGCGATCGAGTACGCGGAACGGCTGCGGGAACGAGGCGCCCACGACGACGCCGTGCGCCAAGCCGAATCGCTCGCGGCGGCGGCCCGGGAGCGCCTGCGGTCGTGGGACATGACGCCGCGTCAGATCGAGGCGCTGGAGACGACGCGGGAACCCAGCCGAACCGTCGAGTTCGTGTCGCCGGTTTCCGGCTTTCTCGTGGAGAAGACGGGCGATTCGCTGGAGGGGCTGCGGCTCTCTCCGGGCATGACCGTCCTCAAGTTCGCGGACCATCACACGCTCTGGGTCGAAGCCGAGTTCTTCGAGCACGACGTGCGCCACCTTCGGGAGGACCAGCAGGTCGTCGTCACCATCGACGCCTTCCCGCAGCGCCAATGGGACGGAACGATCCTCTTCTTCCGGCCCGCCATGAACCCGGCCACGCGCACGCTGACGGCGTTCGTCAAGGTTGACAACAGCGACCTGCTCCTTCGCCCCAAGATGTTCGCCAACGTCGTTGCGCGGACTCCGGCAGCGGCCGACGCCGTCCTGGTCCCGTCGGACGCCGTGCTGCGCGCGGGCGGGCGGTCGATCGTGATCGTTGCCGAGGGCGGCGGGCGCTTCACGCCTCGCGAGGTCCGCCTGGGACTCTCGGCCGCCGGGCGGCAGCAGATCCTCAAAGGGTTGGCCGAAGGCGAGACGATCGTCACCACGTCCCAGTTCCTCTTCGACTCGGAAAGCAACTTGCGGGCCGCGATCGCCCGGCTCGCCGCCGAAGCTCCGAACGACCGGCCTTGAACCGAATCGTCGACTGGTCGCTCGCCAATCGGCCGATCGTCCTGCTGGGAGCGCTGGTGCTGATGGTGTCCGGCGGCGCCACCTTGTCGCAGCACTCGATGGACGCCGTTCCCGACATGTCGGACGTGCAGGTCGTCGTCCTCACCGAGTACCCCGGCCAGGCGCCGCGGATCGTCGAGGACCAGGTCACCTACCCCCTGACGACCCGGCTGCTATCGGTGCCCGGCGCCCGCGACGTGCGCGCCTACTCCTTCTTCGGCCGCTCGCTGGCGTACGTGGTCTTCGAAGACGGCACCGACCTCTACTGGGCACGAAGCCGCGTGCTGGAGTCGCTGAGCACGGCCACGGCCACGCTGCCCGCCGGGGTCTCGCCGACGCTGGGCCCCGACGCGACCGGCGTGGGATGGGCGTTCGTCTACGGACTCAAGTCGGACCGCCACGACCTGGGCGAGCTCCGCTCGCTTCAGGACTGGTACCTCAAGTACGAGCTGGGCGCCGTGCCAGGGGTGGCCGAAGTGGCCAGCGTGGGCGGGTTCGCGCGCCAGTACCAAGTCACGATGGACCCGAACCGTCTGCGGGCGTACGGCGTGACGCCCCAGCGGATCGCGGAAGCAGTGCGCCGGAGCAACACCGACACGGGCGGGCGTCTGCTGGAGATCGCCGGCAAGGAGTTCATGATCCGCGGCCGGGGCTACATCCAGTCGCCCGATGAGATCGGCAAGATCATCCTGGGAGTAAACCCCAACGGCACGCCGCTGCTGCTGGAGAGCGTGGCCCGAGTGGCGGTCGGCCCGGACATCAGGCGGGGCGTGGCGGAGTGGGACGGGGAGGGCGAGATCGTCGGCGGGATCGTGGTGGTGCGCTACGGCGCCGACACTCGCGAAGTCGTGCGGGCGGTGAAGGCCCGGCTCGAGGAAGTCGAGCCCCAGCTCCCCGAGGGCGTCGAAGTCGTGGTCGGGTACGACCGCACCGGCCTGATCGACGACGCCGCGAGCAACCTGCGCAACGCCTTGCTCCAGCAGTTCCTGATCGTCGGCGCCGTGTGCCTGGTGTTCCTCCTTCACGTGGGCAGCGGGCTGGTGGCCGTGGCGTCGCTCCCGGCAGGCTTCTTCGTCGCCTGCATCGTCACCGACTGGATGGGCGTGCAGCTGAACATCATGTCGCTGGGCGGCGTGGCCGTGGCCGTCGGAACGATGGTGGACGCGGCGATCGTGATGGTCGAGAACGCCCACCGCCACTTGGCTCGCAAGCGGGACGAGCAGCCCCACTGGCAGGTCATCGGCGCCTCCTGCCGGGAGATCGCGCCGGCGCTCTTCGCGTCGCTGCTTGTGATCACGGTGTCGTTTCTGCCCGTGTTCATGCTGGACGAACAGCAGGGCCGCCTCTTTCGGCCGCTTGCGATCACCAAGACCGCGGTGATGGCGTCCGCGGCCGTTCTCTCCCTCACCCTCGTTCCCGTGCTCGTGGGCTACTTGGTGCGAGGTCGAATTCGGCCCGATCGCCTGAACCCCGCCCGCAACCTCCTGGCGCGGCTCTACTCGCCGCTGCTTCGGCGCGCGCTGCGCACTCCGGCGCTGGTCCTGGGCGCCATGGTCGTGCTGCTGGGCGCGTCGGCCGTCGCGTACAAGCGTCTCGGTTCCGAGTTCATGCCGCCCCTGTGGGAAGGCGACCTGCTGTACATGCCGACGACGATGCCCGGCATCTCCGTCACCGAGGCGCGCGACCTTCTGCAGCGCACCGACCGGATCATCAAGACCTTCCCGGAAGTGGACCACGTCTTCGGCAAGGTGGGCCGCGCGGAAACGGCCACGGACCCGGCGCCGCTGTCGATGATCGAGACCACGATCCTCCTCAAGCCGCGGGACGAGTGGCGGAGGGGAATGACCCGCGAGCGCCTCCTGGCCGAGCTCGATCGCGCGGTGCAGGTTCCCGGCCTCACCAACGCCTGGACGATGCCCATCAAGACCCGCATCGACATGCTGTCCACGGGCATCAAGACGCCGGTGGGCGTGAAGATCGCGGGGCCGGACTTGGCGGTCCTCGAGCGACTGGGCCAGGAAGTCGAACGGGCGGTGCGCGACCTGCCGGGCACGTCGAGCGCCTACGCCGAACGGGTCATGGGCGGCAACTACCTGGACATCACGATCGACCGCGACGCAATTGCGCGCTACGGCCTGACCGTGGAGGAAGTGCAGTGGACGATCGGCGCGGCGATCGGCGGGATGCAGGTCACGACGACCGTGGAAGGGTTGCAGCGCTACCCTGTCTACCTTCGCTACGAACGCGAGTTTCGGAACGACCTGCCGGCTCTGCAGAGCGTGCTCGTGCCGACGCCAACGGGCACGCAGGTTCCATTGGGGCAGTTGGCGACGATGGAGTTCGTCGTGGGGCCGCCGGTCATCAAGAGCGAGAACGCGCGCCCCAATGCATGGGTGTACATCGACATCGCCACGTCGGACCTCGGGGGCTACGTGGAGACCGCGCGTCGCGCCGTCGAAGCCAGCGTCGACGTCCCGCCCGGCTACTCCATCGCTTGGAGCGGCCAGTACGAATCGATGCAGCGGGCGGAGCGGCGCCTGCGCTTCATCATCCCGCTCACCGTGGTCGTGATCTTCGGCGTGATCAGCCTCAACACCAAGTCCTTCGCCAAGACCGGCGCGATCCTCCTGGGAACGCCCTTCGCCCTGAGCGGCTCGTTCCTCCTGCTGCACTTTCTCGGGTACAACTTGAGCGTGGCCGTGTGGGTGGGACTGATCGCCGTCGCCGGGCTGTACGCCGAGACCGCGATCGTGTTCATGCTCTACCTCGACATCGCCTACGCCGACGCCCTGGCCGAGGGCAAGATGAACGACCGGCGGGACTTGGTGCGGGCGGTCTGCAACGGCGCCGTCTCCCGCGTGCGCCCCATCGTCATGACGGTGGCCACCGACGTGATCGGCCTCGCCCCCATCATGCTCAACGACGGGGCCGGCGCCGACATGATGAAGCGCATCGCGACCCCCTTGTTCGGCGGCGTCGCCACCTCCGCCCTCGTCGTCCTGGTCGTTTTCCCGACCCTCTTCTTCCTGCACAGGCGCCGCAACCTTCCCGGCGGTCCCGCTCCCGACGGCCCCGATCAGTGACCGACTCGAGGGTCGGCCGCGAACTCGGCGCCCTCACGCGCGAGCTGGGGATCAAGCTCCGAGTCCGCCTCGGTCTGAAGGTCGCCGTTCGCGACCTGACCGTGGGCAAGGTCGTCGACTACCGGGTTGTGTCGGCCGGCGACATGGACAAGAGCGCTGGTTTGGTCTCCAGGGATTCGCCGATCGGCCACGCCCTCCTGGCTGCAAGCCAAGGTGACGAACTGACGGTGCGGCTGCCGGCCGGCGCACGCCGCTTCAAAGTGCTGCAAGTCCATGCGAAAGGCTCCAAGGCGGCCCGCCGGCTGGTCGCTTGGACGTTGGGCAGGGAGGCCGACGCCGGCTTGGGGCGTCTTCCGTGGGTATTTGTTGCCGACGTCGAACGAGCCCTGCGCCTGATCCCCTGCGGCCCAAGCGCTGGCGCGGACCCGAGATCGATCCAGCTCGAGGAGCCCTGGGCCTTGGTCGCTGCTCCCTCGGACACCGAGATCGAGACTCGGGACGACCATGCGGCCGTCGTGGACGTCATCCGCACCGGGACGCGACGCCTGTGGCGAGTATGCGGTACGGTCGGCTTTCTGACGGCGGACGGCTCGCTGACCACGATCGAGGCGCGCGGCCCCACGGGCGGCGCGAAGGTCGAATACGAGCTGCACGGAAAGCAGCGCCGCTTCGGCCGGACGAGGACGCCCGTGTTCCTGGGCCCTCCGGCGATGCGCAAGCGGAAGGACGGGAAGCTGCAAGGCGCGGTTCCGGAGCAGGACCTGCAGTGGAAGCCGGAGCTGCCGGGCTCGGCCTGGAGGCGTGTGCCCTCGGCCGAAGTCGTTCTGGGGTTCGGCGCCATGAGGTACGTGGAAGAGGGCGTCGTGCGCCGCTCCGTCCAACTCTGCGTCTTGCCCGACAAAGCTGCGCTGCGCATCCGCACTTCGCCCGATCCGCGACGTGGGGAAGCGTGGCTGCTGGGGTTCGGCAACGTCGAGGCGGAGGTTGTGGCGCCGGCCCACGTGCAGGCCGGCGTCTGCACCGAAGGCCGCAAGCACCGCCTGGAGCTGCTCGCCGAGAGCGACGTGCCTCCGCGCGAAGTGATCGTGGCGCTGACGTGGCACGGACGGGACGACTTGTTGGGCAAGGCGAAGTTGAGAGTTCCGTTCCCCACCGAGCACGTCGCACTCTTCGGCGCGCGAGGACAGGAGCTGGCGCCCGGCTCCGTCCTGACGCCGCAGCAGTTGGCGGGCGCCCGTGCCGAGGCAGTCGCCCCGGAAGGCTCGGCGTTCGAGGTGCGAAGCCGTTGCGCAGGCCGGAACGCGGGCGAGATCGAGCCCTGGAGCGCCGCGACGGCAGCGGAAGTGCCCGCAACAAGTCCAGGGCAGTACTCGCTGGACCTCGCCGCCCTGCAACCCGCAGTTGCGGACGCGCTGGCGCTCGACAAGGACCTGCACGGGGCCGTCGAGCTGACGGTCGGCCGCAAGCAAGGCGGAGAGCCGGTCGAGTGCCCGGGCGCCCGGGAACTCGCGAGCCCGTCGAACTCCTCTTCCATCGTGGTGATGCGCTTCGACTTGAGGTTGGAGCGGCGCGACGCCGGCTCGTCCGTGCTCGACCTGGACCAACCCAGCCGCGAGAAGACGACCGCCGGCGAACTCGCCTCTCTTCAGGTTGAGGCGTTGCCCCTCCTCGACCCCGACCTGAAGCCGGTGACGCTGGAGCGCGAGAGCCGCACGAGCTGGCGGGCACCGGAACGGCGCCTCGTCCCTGGGCCTTGTCTGGTCGTTGGACGTGGCGAGAGTCGGCGACGCCTTTGGCCGCTGATCTGGCACGTCGGGGCAAGGGAGCACCGGTCGCACGGCCCTTCGTCCCACCCGCGGAGCGCCGAGGAAGCCTACGCGAGCACGGTTGGCGGATCCCCAGCCATGGCGTTTCAGTCCGTCGCCGGCCAGATCGGCGCCCAGCCGGGTCACGACGACTGGAAGCTGGTCTTCGGCTGTTTGCGAGAGGCGTCGCTTCCCGTTCAGGTCTTCCCGTTGCTGCGGGGCCTGGCCAGCACTCCCAGAGCTTGCGCGACGGCAGCGTTCCTTGCGTCGGATCAAGACTTCGACCTGCTGTGGAGGCGGATGGAGGAGCTTCCCTTCGCATGGTGGCAGGTGCCGCCTTGCTGCTGGAGGGAAGCATTGGACGCGTACGCGGAGCACTTGCGAGAAGGAGTGAGGGCCCTCGGCGGCACCGACTTGGCCCAGCAGGTCGTCGACGACCTGACCGCGTCGAGGATCGCACGGCTGAGGGCTCGCCTGGACGGCTTGGACGACATCCTATGACTCGTGACCGGAGACGGCTCGCCGCAGGCGAAGGGCCGGGTCGAGCGGACGTTCGGCACGGCGCAGGATCGGCTGGTCAAGGAGATGCGCTTGGCGCGGGTCGCCACGCTCGAGGCGGCGAACCGCTACTTGGAGGAGCGATGGGTTCCGTTCTGGAACGAACGCTTCACGGTGGCGCCGCGGTTGCCATGGCGCTGTTGCCGGCGGTCTTGCTTGCGGGCGCTCTTGGTGCCCAGGAAGTGGTGGATCTGCCGGAAGAGGACCGGTTTCCGGCGCTTGATCTGGATGAGGTCTACCGCGTAGGCGGATCGGACCTGTTGCTCAGCAGGGTGCGGAAAGCGGAGTTCGGCGGCGACGGCACGCTCTACCTCTTGGACGGCAACTCGGCTTCTTCGGCTCGCTTGCTGGCGATCCGCGACGACGGACAAACCGCCGTCCAACTCGGGGAGCCTGGCGACGGCCCAGGAGAGTTCGGCGGTCTGCCTCACTTTGCTCCTCTGGGGGATCGGCACGTGGCCGCATTCGACTTGGGGCAAAACGCGTACTTGGTCTTTTCCTCCGACGGCGCACTGGTGCGCACGGTCGGGGCAGGCGGGGGTGGCCGGGTAGCTGGACTCGGGAACTTGGCCCGGGTCGTGCGCCCTGACCGAGCACGCAACGGCCTCCTCATGGTCAACCCGTTGAACCGGACGACCGTGAGCCGCGGAAGCGCTGGGGAATCCGGCCGCGCGGCGATTCTGCGAGTTGGATTCGGTGGGGACGACATCTCGACGCGCACCGTCCTGCAGGCGTGGTCGCCCGTACCGATGCCGCGGGGGCTGAGGGACTTCGAGCCGAACCTGAACTTCGATGCCTTTCCCGACGGAACGATCGTGTACTCCGATTCGTCGGCCTACTCGATCAAGGTCGCAACCCCGAACGGCGATCTCGTGCGCGTCATGCGACGCCCCGTCTTTCCGACGGCGGTCACGGCTCGCCATCGCGAAGCCGGTGCCGAGGCGCTCCGTCGCACGCTGGAGGAAGCACCGTGGACGACTATGTTCCGGGTCCGGTGGACCTGCTCCTGGCAACGGGCGACTACGTCGGAACCTTCGACCCGAGCGACCTTCCGATGCCGATGGCCCTGGGGCCGGACGGTCTGGCCGCGTTTCTCGAACTGGATGCGCTGGAAGTCCCGACCGTGGTGGTTCGGAGGCTCTCGACCGAGCTTCGTTAGTCCGCGCCGCACCGCACGGGGCGAGCTGCTCAGTGGGACAGACCGGGGCCGCCCGACCTCACGTGGGTCCCTTTGTCGCTGTCGCTGCCCGGGCGTACCTTGATTGGGGATTGGTCCCCGCGCCCCGGCCCCCGTCCAACTTGATCGTCCACCCGGGAAGAACAAATGAGCTTGGCACTTCGCCCTGGTCCCTTGAAGCGAGTCCGGGACGCTCTCGCGCTCGCGCTCCCGCTTGCCGTCGCTGCCGGCTGCGCCTCCGGCGGGTCGGGCGCCCCGACCACGGAGGTCGCGCCGGCGGCAGGACCCGCGGATCAGCAGACGGCCGACCGACCGGCCCAGGCCCAACCGGCGGAACCGGCGAGCCAAGCGGACGCCCCCGGCCCCGGAGACGCCGCTCCGGCGTGCTTCGACCGGGCCACCCAGCCCCACACCTCCATCGCCGACGCCCACATCCACTTCCGTCCCTTCAACGGCCCCGCAATTCCCTTCGACGAAGTGGTCGGCTACCTGGAGGCGGCCGGCGTGCGCTTCGCCACCGTGATGGGCATCGGCCAAGTGCTGCCCGCGTCTTCGCCCTGCACGTACTACCTGGACTGCCCCGGAACCCCCGTCTCGCCCTCGCTGCGGAACGACTTTGCCAACGCGACCGCCTTTGCCGAGAACCCGCCGGCCAGCGTGCAATTGGCCCTGGCGATGACGTTCCCGGACATCTCCCAACCGAACTCGATCCTCGACGGAATCGCCTTGCTGGACAAGGAGTTCCCTGGGATGTTCCCGTGGATGGGCGAGGTCAACTTGGTCAAGCAGGCAATGTACGGGAACCATCACGAAGCCGTGGCGGCCGACGGCATCGACGACTGGGCGCCCTTCATGAGCGTCTTGCGGGAACGAGACATGCCCTTGTCGATTCACGCCGACCTGGGCAGCAACGAAGCGCCGACCGAGCACCTTCCGCTGCTGGAACGCGTGCTGAGCCTCTACCCCTCGAACAAGATCGTGTGGATGCACATGGGCCTGTCGCTCGAGCTCACCGACATGGACGCGGAGCACCACGTCGCGCTGCTCGAGCGGCTTCTGGGCGACCATCCGAACCTCTACTTGGACATCTCGTGGCGCATCGTGCACGACCATTACTTCATCCAGCCCGAGGAGCGCGCCGTCTACGTGGCGTTCTTCAACGCGCACTCCGAGCGAATCCTGACCGGCACCGACTTCCTGGCCTCGCGGAACAAGGACTTCGAGACGTACAAGGAGGAGCTGGCGGTGACGAGCAGCATCAACCAGGACCTGAGCGACGAAGCGTTCCGAGACATCGCCCTGGGCCAGAGCTACGCCCGCCTGCTGAACCTCGACTACGAGGCGCCGACGATCTGTCGGGGGTAGTCGGGGGTCGCGCCCACAGAGCTTCCCTGCCCGATCCGAACGCCCGGTAGACGGCGACGCTTCATTGGGGCCGCAGCTCCGACGACCGCAATGTCCGGCGGTCCGCTTGCCCCTCGCCACTTGCCCCTTCCATCGCTCGTTTCCACTATGTCCGCGTCCTGCTTGCAGTCGCCACGACGATCCAAGAGGCAACGCATCCATGTCCAAGACCCGCTCTTCCCGCCCGCGCCAAGCGACGACCGCCGCTCTCGGCGCCGTCCCCGGCATCGCCCTCTTCGCTTTCGTCGGGACGCCGGCGCCCCTGGCCGCCCAAGACCCCCTTCCCTCCATCGCCGAGAAGACCGAAGGCGCCGAGGCCGTCGAGGGCTTCTTCGACCTCTACTGGGACGACGCGAAGGGGGTCCTCTATTGGGAACTCGACCCAAGCGCGGGAGAGTTCCTCTACCAAGTGTCGATGGGGTCGGGGCTGGGATCGAATCCGGTCGGCATCGACCGGGGTCAGCTGCGGGGCACCCATGTCCTTGAAGCCAAGCGGGTCGGGCCTCGAATCTTCCTGATGGAGCCCAACTACCGCTTCCAGGCGCGCAGCGACAACCCGACCGAGGTGCAGGCGGTGCGCGACGCCTTCGCGCCTTCGGTCTACTGGGGGTTCGACGTCGTCGCCGAGTCCGACGGCCGGGCGCTTGTGGACGCGACGCCGTTCTTCGTCCGCGACGCCCGAGGCGCGGCCGCCCAGATGGCCCAGCGCGGCCAGGGCAGCTTCCAGCTCGACCGCTCCCGTTCGGCGCTCCACATGCCCGCCACGCGATCGTACCCGGACAACACCGAAGTCGAAGCGCTGCTCACCTTCACCAGCGACAACCCGGGCGGCCTGGTCCGGGGCGTCGCCGTCAATCCGCAAGCCGTCACCCTGCGGCAGCATCACTCGTTCGTCCGCCTCCCCGACGACGGCTACAAGACCCGCATTGCCGACCCCCGCATCGGCGTGAACGGCCCTACGATCTACGACTACGCGACCCCCATCGACCAGGACTTGCGCATCCGCTTGGCCGCTCGCCACCGGCTCCAGAAGGCCGACCCCGGAGCGGAGCCCTCGGCACCTGTCGAGCCCATTGTGTACTACGTGGACCCGGGCACGCCCGAGCCGGTGCGCAGCGCACTCGTCGAGGGAGCGCGCTGGTGGGCCGACGCATTCGAGGCTGCTGGGTTCGTCGACGCCTACCGGGTCGAAGTCCTGCCCGAGGGAGTGGACCCCCAGGACATTCGCTACAACATGATCCACTGGACTCATCGGCGGACCCGCGGATACTCGTACGGCAACACCGTCACGGACCCGCGCACCGGCGAGATCATCCGGGGCGTAGTGAACCTGGGCAGCCTGAGGCTTCGGCAGGACTACCTCTTGGCCCAGGGAATGACCGCTCCTTTCCCGGGCGGCAGCGCCTCGCCGGACGGCGGCGGGCTCTTCGGAGCGGGCGGAGGGTTCGACCTCCACCTCGGCCTCGACGCGGACCACGACGACGCATGCATGGCCGCCGCGCCGGTCTTCGAGTACTTGGCCCAGGCCGCGAGCAACGGCGACGCCGTCGAGATGGCCCTGGACCGAGTGCGTCAGCTGTCGGCCCACGAAGTCGGCCACACGCTGGGCTTCCCGCACAACTACTTGGCAAGCGCCTACGGGCGGGAAAGCGTGATGGACTACCCTGCGCCTCTCGTCGAGATCGCCGGGGGCGAGCTGGACTTGTCCAACGCCTACGTGCAGCGCATCGGCGAGTACGACAAGCTGGCCGTCAACTGGCTCTATCGCGACTTCCCGGAAGGGACCGACGAAGCCGCCGCCCTCGAGGAGATCGTCATGCAGGGGATCCGCGACGGTCTCGAGTTCATGGCCCACAACAACAACAACTTCGTCGGCGCGGCCCATCAGTTCGCCAGCGTGTGGGACAACGGCGAAAACTTGGTGGACCACCTGGAGCACGAGCTTCGCGTGCGCGAGATCGGCATGGAGCGCTTCGGCGCCGACGCAATCCGCGCAGGCCGGCCGCTTTCCGATCTCGAATACGTTCTGTTGCCGCTGTACATGCACCACCGCTTCCAGCTCCGTTCGGCGGCTCAGAGCCTGGGCGGCGCCAACTACCGCTACGCCCTGCGCGGCGACGGTCAGGTCGCCGTGGAGATCGTGCCCGGCGACGAGCAGCGGCGAGCCCTCGAAGCCGTCTTGTCCACGCTGACCGTGGACTTCCTTGCGCTGCCCAAGGACCTGGTCGGTCGAGTTCCGCCCCCCGCCTTCCGTCATCAAGAGGGCGAGTCCTTCCCTGGGCGCACGGGGCTGCTCTTCGATCCCATCTCCGCCGCCGCAGCCTCGGCGGACTTCTCCGTCGGCGAGATCCTGCACCCGGCCCGGATGGCGCGACTGGTCGGCTACGGCAGCATGGACGAGGACTACCCGAACCTGGAGGAAGTGACGGATCGACTGATCGAGGCGACGTGGGACGCCGACAAGCCCGACGACGAATACGAGCTGCAGGTGCTGCACGCGATTCAGCGCGCCGTGGTGGACCGGATGATGCGGCACGCAAGCAGCGAGGCCTCGGCGCCCGAAGTGCGCGCGGTTCTCTCGGACCGTCTCGACCGACTGGCCGGACGGCTGGAAGGGCTGACCGAAGGAAGCACGGGGCTGGGCCGCTTGGCGGGCCGCCTGGGCGGCCGCGTCGCCGGCGACCGGCTGGACAAGTCGCCCCACGAGCGTCTCGTCCACGCCGACATCCGCCGCTGGCAGGCCCGGATCGAGAACACGGTGCCGGCCCAGGCGTTGCCGCTTCCGGCAGGCGACCCGATCGGGGGCAGCAACCGGTAGGGGAGAAAACGGCCGGCGCTCGTCCTGAGGGCAGACGCCAGCCGCAATCGCCCTCGCTGCCGCCACGGGGACCGTCTTCGGTCTCCGTCCGGGCCGGCGGCCGCGACGCGGCCTACTCCGCCCTGAAGCCGCACCCCCTGTGGCTGCCGTCGCAGAACGGCTTGGTCGCCGACTCCCCGCAACGGCACAGGGCGCCTTTGCTTCCGCGGGACGTGCCGCCGTCCTCGCCGACCACCGTCAACGGACCTCGGACCAGCAACGGCCCGTTGGTCGCGCATGCGATCGTCACCGCATCGACCGCCTCGCGGGCCTGGGCGGCCCCGTCCCGAACGGCATCGGCGCCGGTCCGGCCCGCGTCGGTCCGGCCTGCGCCACCACCGGCGTCGGTCCCGCCCACGCCGCCGCCCTTGTCGGGCACCAGCCGCCCGCCCTGAATCATGCCCGGGTCGGCGAAGCCCGCGCCGTGGTGGGAGTCGTCGCAGAACGGCTTTGCCCGGGACGCCCCGCACCTGCACAAGAACGCTTCGTTCGTCTCTTCGACGGCGCCGTCCGCAGGCTCGATCCGAATCCGCCCCGTCAGGTGCAGCGGTCCGTCGGGCGCCACCCTGCACATGTTCTCGTTCATTTCACATTCTCCGGTAGCGGGGGCCGCTGCCGCCTTCGCGGGGCGACCACCGAGGGCCCAGGACGTCGGTGGCCCTGCAATCGATGCAGTTGGGCGCGTTCACGACGAGACGCGCGCCGTCACGCTGATACACGCCCGCCGGGCACAGATGAACGTACATCTCGGCGACTTCGGGCGGCACGTCCTCGGCAGTGGCGAGATGGGACGGGATGTCGTCGCGGGTCCGGTTCCCGCTCTTGAACACGGCGTCCGCCTTGGAGACGGCGAGAGGTCCCCTTGCGTCCACCGACTTGCCCATCCTCTTGGGCTCCGACGCGTCGGTTCCCGTCCGAATTCTTCCCGCGGGCAGCCTTCCCCGCGTCAGCGTCGCCAGCCCGGCCCTTGCAGAGCCCATGACGAAGCCGCTCTTGAAGGCCAAGCGCATGCTGCGGTTCCGTCGCAAGTCCTTCGCGATGAACGACCTGTCCGCATCTTCCGTGCACGACGCCAGCGCTTCCGCGGAGAAGTCGTCCCTGCACAGCGCCCGATAGGCCGCGCGAGCTGCCAGCATCCCCGAATGCATGGCGTAGTGGACGCCCTTGAGCGTGGCCACGTCCACGTAGCCGGCCGCGTCTCCCGCGATGCACAAGCCGGCGCCGTGACGTCGGGCCGGGAGCGAATGGAAGCCTCCTTCCGGGATCGTCTTCGCGCCCCACTCCAGAAGCTCGCCCCCGTCGAGGACGCTGCGATGCAAGGGGTGATGCTTGAGCCGCTGAAGCAGTCCGTGCACGTCGAGGCGGGCGTTCTCGCCGTCGAGGCTGGCGACCAACCCCAGCGCCACCAAGTTGTCGTCCAGAGGATACGCGAACGAGCCGCCGAAGGCCTCCCCGAGCAGCGGCCAGCCCATGGTGTGGACGACCCTGTCCAGCGGCTTCTTCACCTCCCAGAGCTCCTTGACTCCCAAGGAGTACATCTGGGGGTTGGGCGACTCGACGCCCTGCCACTTCAGGTAGGCCTGGGAGAGCGGTCCGCGAGCCCCTTCCGACAACACGGCGACCCGGGACGCCACGTCCACCGGCGGCATGAACGCGCCTCCTTCGCGGCCCTCCCGGTCCAGGCCCGAAGGCGTCGTGCGCACGCCGACCACGTGGTCGCCGTCCACCAGCAGGCTGGCCACCGGAAAGCCCGGCAGGATGCTCACGCCCGCCTCTTCGGCCCGCTCTCCCAGCCAGCGGACGATCTCGCAGATCGAGGCCACGTAGTTGCCGTGGTTGCGCATCGTCGGCGGGGTCGGGACGCGGGTGGCGCCGCCCTCTCGAAGGAAGTAGACGGCCTCCCGCTCCACGGGCCGGCGAAACGGGAACTCCGAATCGGGCGTTCCCGGGAAGAGCTCCCGGAAGGCGCGAGGGTCGACCACCGCGCCGGAGAGGTTGTGCTCGCCCAACCCCTCCGCCTTCTCCAGCACGGCGATCTCGACCTCGGCCGGCCCGCTCCCGGCCTTCGCCCCCTCGGCCGCCAGGCGCGCCAGCTCGATCGCCCCTGCCAGCCCTGCCGGACCCGCTCCCACGAACACCACGTCCATGGGCACCGCTTCCGCGTCGGGCGCGCCGTGCACGATGAAGCGGTCCTGCCTCAGCCCGGGCTGGTGACGCGCCGGACGAACGACGGCGCCGGCGGGGATCCGTTCTTCGGACAACGCGGAGCGTCCTGTGTGGCTCATGGGGTCGCAGGAGGGGACCGCATTCGCGAGTCGCAGGACCCGAGAGGGCGGGCCGCCTTGCCGAAAGTCCAACCTAACACGACGGCCCGATCCCCGAAGCCCATTGCCGCGCCAGCTCCCCGATCTTCTGCTGGGCGACGGGAAGGGGCAGGTCGTCCAGGCCCAGGAGGCCCGGCCGGACGGCTTGGTCGCGAGTCTCCGCCGGCCGATCCAGCGCTTCCTTCGCGCACTCGACCACCACCGGACGGTAGACGGCGCGCAGGTGCGTGAACGAGTGCCTCACGGGCTCGAGCGCCGCCACGGCCCGGCCGACGACCCTGAGTTCGGACAGACGCCGGAGGGCCGCGTCCGCAACGGCGGCGCGGGTGGTCGGCGACTCGTCCATGGCGCGTTCGGACAGGGGGCCGTCCCCGCCGTCCGCCGCCAGCTCCCTGGCGGGAAACTCCCAAGTCCCTGCCAGCAGTCCCTGGGCCGGGCGTCGCGTCAGCAGCGTTCGCCCCGCCTCGTCCAGCGCCACGGCGACGGCGTAGCTGGCACGGCGCGGCCTGCGCCTCGGGCGCGGCAATGGTCGATCGGGCGCCGTCCCCGCCGCTCGGGCCCGGCACCATCGCGCCACTGGACACGCCCCGCAGGAAGGCCGCCTGGGCGTGCACACCGTGGCGCCAAGCTCCATCATCGCCTCGTTGAAGTCGCCTGGGCGGCTCGGGTCCACGAGACGGGCCGCTTCGGCCCGCAGGCGCGCAGGCGACGGGTCGCCCTCGTCGAGAAGGCGGCCGAGCACCCGTCGGACATTCCCGTCCACCGCCGCGATGGGCAGGCCGAACGCGATGCTTGCCACCGCCCCGGCGGTGTACTCTCCCACGCCCGGCAGCCTCCGAAGCGCCGCCGGATCGCGGGGCAGGCGGCCTCCGTGCCGCTCGCGAACCAGCGTCGCGGTCCTGTGCAGGTTCCGGGCGCGAGCGTAGTAGCCGAGCCCCTTCCACTGCCGCATCACGTCGTCCCAGGAGGCGTCGGCCAGCTCCTCCCAGCCTGGGAAGCGCCGAACCCACCGGACGTAGTAGGGCACAACCGTCTCCGCGCGCGTCTGCTGAAGCATGAACTCGGAGACCAGCACCCGGTAGGGCGTGCGCTGCGAGCGCCAGGGCAGGTCGCGACGCGTGCGCTCGAAGTGGTCCAAGAGGGCCTTGCGGAACTCGTCCCGGTCCGGCGCCCGCACCCTGCCTACGCCTCCTCCAGCATCCCGGCGCCGACCGTCTTCGCCCCCCGCGTTCGGAGCTCCGGCACCAACTCGCCTCGACACCGGTGCATCAGAAACGCCCCCTCCACGGCAAGTCCCAGGACCGCCAGGCCGACTCCAAGCAAGGCTCCTCTGGACGGGTCGGCGCCGGCGCCCCCCAGCAGCAGCGCCACCGCAGCCACGACGATGCTCGACACCCGCAGCACCGCGCCCGCGCCGACGACGCCCGTTCGGTCGAAGCCCACGAAGAGTCCCTGATGGAACTGCCGGACCCCGTACAGGAGCGGGTACGCCGCGGCCATGGGCAGCGCCGTGCCGGCCAGCGCCAGCAGCTCCGGCTCCGATTCCAGGGCGAGGAGCCCTCCCAGAAGGGGTCCGCGGACCCCGGGCAACGAGAGGAGAAGGATCGCTCCCGTCATCGCCAGCGCCAGGGCGCCGCCCCACGCCCGCACCCTCCGATACGCCTCCGAGCACCCCACCAAGGCAATGCTGGCGTGCTGGAGCTGCCCGACCGGCGCCGCCACGAACCACCCGACCGCCTCCACGATGCCGAACGCCGCGATCGCCCGGTCCGGGTCGGCGGTGCGCGCCAGCACCACGTTGACGATCAGAGGAGTCGCCCACCACATGAGCACGTTGAGCATGAGGGGAGCGGAGAACCGCGCCACCTTCTCGTCCCCGGCCGCGCCCTCGCCGCCTTCCAGCTCCAGCTCCGAGGTCGGCGACGCCATGACCACCAGGGTCTCCACCACCAGCCCGACGGTGAACGCGGCCGCGCCCAGCCACGCGCCCCCGCCCGTCGCAAGCATCCCGAACGCCACGGCGGCCAGGACGACCGTCCGCCCGGCGGTGGCAAAGGCGATCGGCCCGGTCCTGTGCCCCGCCACCAGTCGCCCCTGATGGCACGACCGCACCGCCGTCAGGAAGGGAGCGGGCCAAAGGAAGCTCATCGCCCCTACCGCTTCGTCCAGGACTTCGGGGCTCACGCCCCCGTCCGAGCCGGAACCGAGGAGCACGCCGAAGACCCAGGCGCCGACGGGCGTGTACGCGATCAGCGCGCCCACGAGCGAGAAGAAGGCGCCCGTCAGGTAGGCGAAGCGCTTGACGGCCCGGAAGGAGCCCTTCGCCAGGAGCCGGGCCGCCGCCACCTGCTGGACCACGAAGAGGGGGGCGTAGAGGACGCCGCAGACCGAGAAGGCGACCCCGTATCCCGCCAGGGCGGCGACGGGGTCGGTGGACCGCCCCAGCGCTGCCGCGAGGATGGGGTTGGTGCTGGTGAGCAGAAGGCTCGTGGCCGCCAGCGGCGCGTAGAATCGGGCGAAGCCGTCGGCGGTTACCGGCGAACTCGGAGCCGTCGCTCGATCCGTCAAGCGGCCTCGCCGACGACGAGCCGCGCCGAGGCGGCCGGAGCGGGCTTCGTGGACGGACTCCGGGGAGCGGGAGAATCTTCCAAGGCGGCCGGGCCTTCCACTACCCACGAGATTGTGGACTTTCTCATGCGTCTGCCGCGCACCGACCGCCCTTCCGAGAGCACCAGCAATGATCGAACGAGGGATTCCATACTACACCGTGGACGCATTCACGGACAGCCCGTTCGGCGGCAACCCGGCCGCCGTGTGCTTGGACGCCGACAAGGTCTCCGACGAGGGGCGACTGCGGATCGCCCAGGAGATGAATCTGTCCGAGACCGCCTTCGTGCATCGGCCGGATTCGGACGGCGTCCGCCGGCTCCGCTGGTTCACCCCGGTCGCCGAAGTGCCCCTCTGCGGCCACGCGACCTTGGCCAGCGCCCATGTGCTCCTCCGGGAAATGGGGGCGAAGGGGCCCGTCGTCTTCGACTCGGCCTCCGGACCGCTGATCGTGCACGAGGACGACGGACGCCTGCTCATGGACCTCCCCGCCGCGCCGGCGACGGAAGCGCCGATGCCGCCGGGCCTGATGGAGGCGCTGGACCCGTCGGCCGCGCTCGGCGACCACGACCCGGCCGACGACCGTCCCGCCGTCGCAGGACCCCATGCGCAGCCGTCGCCGACTCGACCCTGGGCCGAACACCCGGCCGACCGCCCCGTCTTCGCCGCGTCCGCCAAGGTGGCTCTCGTGGCGCTGCCCTCGGAGGACGCCGTGCTCTCCGTCCAGCCCGACTTCGGGGCGATGGCCCGACTCGTCCTGCCGGGCGCGCCGATGGGCGTGGCGGTGACGGCCCCGAGCGCCGCGCCGGATGTGGACTTCGTCTCCCGCTTCTTCGCTCCTTGGCTGGGGGTGGACGAGGACCCGGTCACCGGCGTCGCCCACACGACCTTGACGCCATGGTGGGCAGGGCGCCTGGGAAAGACGGAGATGTCGGCCCGTCAGCGGTCGCGGCGGGGCGGCTCGCTGCTGGTGCGGAGCAAGGGCGACCGAGTGGAGCTGCTCGGCCAGGCGGTGACGGTGGCGGCCGGCGCCATGGTGCGGCCGGCGTAGCCGCGGGCGAGGGTCAGAGGTCGGAGACGTCGATCGACTCGTCGATCAGCATGATCGGGATCCCCTCGCGGATCGGGTACAGGATCCGGCCGTCCTCCCGCAGCAGTCCCTCGGCCACGGGTTCGGCGACGGGCTCTCCCCCGCGGGTCGTCGCCCTGCCCTTGGCGACCGCGGCGTTGACCCGCTCGAGCACGCCGGCCGCCGCCACGCCGACGGGCTCCTTGGTCTCGGGGCAGACCAGGATGTCGAGGAGTTCCTGATCGAGAGGCACGGGCGCTCCTTTGCCGCCGAGGTGTATCTTGCTGGGATGAAGAACCTGAATCTACGACGCTTCTTGGCGGCCGCGCTTGCCGCAGCCGCGACGGCGCCTCTGGGGGCCGGCGCCGGGACGGCCCAGGAGGCCCGGGTCCTCCCTGCGCCGGGAAGCGCCTGGATCGTCTTCGGCGCCGACACGGTGGTCGCCGAGGTCGCGAGTCTCCCGGCCCAGCGGGAAGAGGGCCTGATGCACCGCGAAGCCGTTCCGGACGGCACGGGAATGCTCTTCGTCTTCCCCGACAGCGAGCATCGTTCCTTCTGGATGCGGGACACCCCCGTCGCCCTGGACATCGCGTTCTTCGACGACCGCTACCGGATCGCCGGCATCAAGCAGATGGACGCCATGGACGAGACGCTCACCGACTCGGACGTGGCCACGGCGCTGGCGCTGGAAGTGCGCCGGGGATGGTTCGCCGACCACGGGGTCGGCGTCGGCGACGAGGCCGAGGTGGTGTTCGGCCCGGGCTTGGTGGTGCGCTGAAGCGCGCGCGGCTTCTCAGCCCAGAGCGTCCTCCAGCGCCGACGCCAGCGCGTCGATGTCCTCTTCGTCGTTGTAGACGTTGGGCGAGACGCGCACGCTGGCGCCCCTGAACGACACCCCGACCCGGCGACGCGCCAAGCACGCCTTCGCCTTCTCCAGGTCCGCTCCCGCCGGAAGCCGCACCCCGAAGACGTGGGCGCTGCGCCATCGGTCTTCCTCCACCCCCACGCCGAGCGACCGCAGGCGGGGGAACAGCTCCCGGGTCAAGGCGGCGCAGTAGGCGGACACCCGCTCCGGGTCCCACTCCAGCACCAGCTCCAGGGAGGCCGAGAGGGCCGGGATCAGGGCGAAGTTGCTGCGCTGCCCCACGTCGAACCTGGCGGCGCCGGGCTGGTACTCGTCCACGTACTCCACCAAGCCGGGGAAGTTCTCCGAGCCGCGACGGGCGATCCACGTCTCTTCCAGGGGCGCCCCGTCCAGGTACCGCTCCCCGAACCACGCCAGCGAGAGCGAGTACGGTCCCAGGAGCCACTTGTAGCCCGCCACCACGAGCGCGTCGGGCGCCAGAGCGGCCACGTCGAAGGGAGCCGCGCCCACCGACTGGGTTCCGTCCACCACCAGCGCCGCTCCCACCTCCCGGGTCCTCTCCCGCACCGCGGCCAGGTCGAAGCGGACTCCGTCCGTCCAGTGCACCGTCCCCATCGCCACTGCCGCCGTGTTCCCGTCGATCCTGTCCAGGACGCCCTCGGTCCAGCCGCCGCCCCCCTTCGCGCCCGCCGGGCGCGCGACCCGCACCTCGCCGCCCTTGTCGGCCGCGAGGCGGCGCCAGGGGTAGACGTTCCCCGGGAACTGCTCGTGGAGCACGACCACGTTCCGGCCCGGACCCATCGGTGTGTTGCGGGCGATCGTCGATACCGCGTAGGAGACCGACGGCACCGTCGCCACGTCTTCGGGCCGGGGCGCCCCCACCAGCTTGGCGAAGCGCGCGCGCAGCTCGTCGGCCGGCCGGAAGAAGTCCTCCGGCGAGATCGACTGGGGGAAGCGCTTGGCCCGCAGTCCCTCGATGCCCGCCGCTTCGGCCGCCCGGGGGAGCGGTCCCATGTAGGCGCAGTTCAGGTAGTGGAAGGCGGGCGGAAGGGAGAAGCGCTTCCGCTGGCACCGAAGCCGTCCTCTCACGGCGCCGACCGTGCTACGACGAGCCGGCACCGGGCAGGTGCGCCGTCATCCAAGCCTGCGTGGCCGCATGCGCCTCGATCGGCGCGACCAGCAGCGACCCCATGCGGATCTGGTTCACCATTTCGTGGACCTGCCCCAGCTCGTCGCGCTCGTCCGCAAGCAGCCGCAGCACGTGCCCCACCACGTCGTCGGGAATCTCCGACATCGCCACGACCCAGTTGAGGACAGCGGCCGTCGTCACGTCTCCGTCCATGGCCGGATAGGCCCCCTGGGGGATCGTTCCCTGCGAGTAGTAGGGGTAGCGGCTCTGCAGGAGGTCGATCTTCTCCGTCTCCATGGCCAGGAGGCGGGCGCCGCCGGTGGTGGTGGCCTCGAGCACCGCAGCCGCCGGATAGCCGACCGAGATGATCGCCGCGTCCAGCGCGCCGTCCTTCAGCGCCGTCGCCGACTCCGTGAAGCTCAGGTAGCGTGGCGTCACGTCGTCGTAGGTCAGGTCGTAGGCGCCCAAGACCTGTCGCGCCATCTGCTCCGTGCCGCTTCCCGCCGGTCCCACGGAGACCGTCCGGCCCCGAAGCTCGGCCACCGAGGTCGCCGTGGAGCCCCTGGAGACCAGAACGTGGGTCATGTTCGGGTAGAGGGGCGCCACGATCCGCAGCTCCTCCACGGCTTCGTCGTAGTCCTGGCCGCCGGTGGCCGCTTCGTAGATCGTGTTGCCGGTGGCGAAGGCCAGGTCGGTCTGACGCTCGCGAAGCCGGTTGACGTTCTCCACGGACCCCCCGCTCACCTCGGCGGTGTACTGCCGCGTGCTGTCCATGACCGAGAGGCGCGACGCCAGAGCGCCCCCCAGCGGATAGTAGATGCCTCCTGTGCCTGCGGTTCCCAGGCTCATGAACTCCCGGGTTCCAGGCGGGGAGCACGCGGCCCCCGCCAAGACGACCGCCGCCAGCGCGGGGATCGCCGGCCGTTTCGCCGCCAGGCGGGGCAGCCGCAGCCGGGTCGCGGCTCCGGGGTTCGACGCTCTCTTCAACGGGCTCATTTCGACGACGACTCCTTTGGAAGAGGATTGGAAGAGGAAGTGCGGGAAGGGGACGGGCTACGGGCGCCCCGCCGGGTCGGCAGCGGGCGCCCCGCCGACTGTCCGGGGCCTTGCGACGCCGACGAGGCCGCCGATCAAGAAGAGTCCCAGGCCGATCCCGTCCCAGATCGGTTCGGGGGCGACCAGCGCCACCGCCGCGGCCAGCAGGACCACTCGCCGCCACGGTCGCAACGGCCCCCGAACGTAGCCGATCACGACGCCCGCAAGCGCCGTTGCGCCCACCAGCGCCGAAAGCGAAGTGACGGCGACCTCCTTCGCCGAGCCGTCCAGGATCAGCGCGGGCGCGTAGACGAACATGAAGGGGACCAGGAAGCCCGCGGAAGCCAGCCCCATGGCGGTCCACGCGGTCTTGAGGGGGGGCGAGCCGGCGATTCCGGCGGCGGCGTAGGCCGCCAGCGACACCGGAGGAGTCACGTTCGAGATGCAGCCGAAGTAGAAGATGAAGAGGTGCGCGGCCAGCATCGGAACGCCCATCTCCACCAAGGCGGGAGCACCCAGCGCCGCCAGCACCACGTAAGCCGCCGTGGTGGGCAGTCCCATCCCCAGCACGATCGAACCCACTGCCGTCAGCCCCAGAGCGGCCAGGAGGTTGCCCTGGGACACGACGACGATCATCTCCGACATGCGCAGCCCGATCCCCGTCAGCGAGGCCACTCCCACGACGATCCCCGCCGCCGCGCACGCCGCCGCCACCTGCACTGCGCCCCGCGCCCCCGCCCGCAGCGCTCCGGCAACCTGCTCCCGCCCCGGCCTGGTCCGCTTCACGGCCCACGCCGCCGCCAGCGACGAGACCACCCCCCAGAACGCCGCCCGCGTGGGCGACCGCCCCATCGCCAGCATCGCCACGATCACGCCGATCGGGAGCAGGAGGTGGGCTCGGTCGGCCACTTTCTCCTTGGCCGCCTTGGCGGCGCCGACCAGCCCCACCTTTCCCGCGCGGAAGTGGATCGCCCACAGAAGGGCCGTGTAGTAGAGCACGGCGGGGATCGCCGCGGCCAGCGCCACCTTTCCGTAGGGGATGTTCGTCCACGTGGCCAGGATGAAGGCGCCCGCCCCCATGACCGGCGGCATCAGCTGGCCACCCGTGCTGGCCGCCGCCTCGATCGCCCCGGCGAAGAACGGCTTGAAGCCGGAACGGCGCATGAGGGGAATCGTGAACGTTCCCGTCGTGACCACGTTGGCCACCGCGCTCCCGGAGAGGGACCCCATGAAGGCGCTGGAGACGGCCGCCGTCTTGGCCGGTCCGCCCCGGGTGCGGCCGGCGACGCGGTTCGCCAGGGCGATCAGCAGGGCGCCGCCTCCAGCCACGTCCAGGAACGCGCCGAAGAGCACGAAGAGGTAGACGAAGTCCGCCGACACTCCCAGGGGCACGCCCCATATCCCCTCCGTGGAGAGGAAGAGCTGCTCCACCAGCCGGCCCGGCCCGTAGCCCCGATGAGCCAGGATTCCCGGCAGCCACGGGCCCGCCAAGGCATAGGCCAGCGCGGCCCCGGCCACCACCACCAAGCCCCATCCCGTGGCCCGGCGAGCCAGCAGGAGAACCCCCGCGACCACCACCGCGCCTGCCCCCAGGTCCAGGGCCGTCGGGCTCCCGGAGCGCGCCACCAGCGCTTCGTTCTGGGAAACCAAGTACAGGCAGCACAGGACCAGAACTCCCCCGGCGACGGCGTTGAACGCCCAGCCCCAGCTCGACCGAGGCAGCGTCCGAACGCCCACCCCCATGAACGCCAGCGACGCCATGAAGGCCAAGTGGACGGGACGCTGGACCAGCGCCGTGAAGGGCGACACCCCCGCTCCGAAGAGGTGGAAGAGCGCCGCCAGCGCGGCGACGACCAGAACTGCCCGTCCCGCCCGCCCAACGGGGACGGGAGCCGCGCTCACCTAGCGAAAGAGCGTCGGGAGAGCCGTAAGCATCGCCGGCGCCACCACCATCAGCGCAACCGTGATTGCGGCTGTCGGCGCCCAGCGGCGCCTCTCGTCCAGCAGGGAGAGGCCCAGCCCCGCTACGACCGCGACCCAGACGGAGAAGAGGTCCATGCCTCCAAGCACGCTCGCCAAGTAGCCCTCAGGCACGAACGGCATGAAGGTGCCCACGGAGAAGGCCGTGGTCAGGTCCAGGCTCCGGATTCTGAAGGGCAGCATGATCCAATAGCCCAAGGCGCCGACGACGTGGCTGTGGGCAAGCACCGAGAGGTGCTGCCTGAACGTGGCCTCGTCGCCGCGGACGAAGACGCACGCCACGTAGGTGAGCCCGGCCAGCAAGCAGGTGGTGCCGAAGGTCGCTGCCGTCGTCCCGACCACGGCGACGCTCCTCATCACCGTTGCGCCCAGGTCTCCCATCGCTTCCGTCGCTTCCGGCGAGCCCTGCATCAGCTCCGTCCACACGTCCCCGGGGAGGAACAAGAACGACGCTCCGGTCGCCACCGACGCGAACGCCAGCATGGGGAACCACGCCGGGCGGGCCGCCAGCGCCTGGAAGAGGGCGGCAGGCTGGAAGAGGACCATCGCCATGCGGACGAAGAAGTTCGGGAGCTGGGGAGCGTCGTCCTGCAGATGGTGTTCGTTCATTTGGGTTCTCCGAGAAGCAGGTGGACGCTTTTCTCCGTGCACAGGCAGACGCTTGGCGGCCTGCCGTCCGCAACCTCGGGGGAATGGGCGCCGGCGCGCCCTCGAAGGACGATCCGGCCCGTCGTGCTGCGAGATCGGGAAGCTACGTTCCCCGGGGTGGCCGAGCAATTGGGGCGCTTCTGGCTCGAGGACCAATCCGCAGGAAATCCGGCCGTCGCCGGGTTCTGGCCGGACCGCCGGTTCTGGTCCGGCGTCCATGGAGTGGTTATCGTTTCGGCCTTCCCGGCAGGCGCCTCCCCTTTGGCGAGCCGCTTGCCGGCCTGGTCGCAATCCCCGAGGCGCAATGAGCTACAGGACCGACACAGACCGCATCCTCGACAACATCGACAGGGCCCGCAGCCGCGACATGGAGCGGGCTCTCTCCCTTCACGACCGACAGGCCCGGGGGCGGGACATGAACACCGACGTTCCCGAAAACGACGCCACCACGCCCGAGCGGCTGAAGCGCATCTTCGGTTTGGTGGAGTCGGGGTACCGGAAGGCGGCGCAGGGCTCGGAGATCGGACCTCTCGCGGCCCGTTTTCGGTCGATCGGCGACATCTCCCACCACATCGCGAGGGGGGACGTCAGCGTGTCGGTCCACTACCTGGACTCGGGCCGCCACGACGACGTGGGCGTGGTTCCCTTCGAGGTCCGCGACTTCGACCTGGACGAGGCGAAGAAGGAAACCCGCACCAGCCGGCCCGACGTCAACGCCATGAAGGTCCTTCGCCTCCGGCTCCGCGACGGGGTGCTGGCCGCGTACCAGAAGATCGAGCCGCGACTGCGGGACGCCCTCAAGGAGCGGGCGGACCACGGTCACGTCGCGGTGGAGGTGACGCTGGACCTGCGACCCGCCCACTCGCCGACCCAGCCGACCGACCACTCCCCCGATTAGGAGCGATCCCGACAGCTGTCCCATTCAGCCATGGAAGCGCCCATTCTGCGGCGCGACAATTCCTCCATGGCAATACGCGGCAAGCTCCTCGGACAGCTTCTGATCGATTCCGGCGCCGTCACGCCCAGCGCGCTGAAGGACGCCCTGGCGGAGCAGTCCCGCTCCGGGCGGCGGCTGGGCGAGGTCCTCCAGAGGAAGGGCGTCGTCGACGAGGCCGACGTGGCGAAGGCCCTGAGCGCCCAGCTGAACTTGGCCTACGTCGCCCCGCCCCTCCGGCCCGAGCCCAAGGCGCTGGCGAAGATCCAGCCCAAGCTGGCCCGGGCGAAGGGCGTGCTGCCCCTCTCCGTCACGGGACGGCGGCTCACGGTGGCGATGGCGAACCCCTTGGACGGCGAAGCGGTGGACGACCTGCGCTTCCAGTCGGGGTGCCACGTGGAAGCGGTGGTCGCGCCGCCGTCGGCGGTGGCCAGGGGCGTGCTGGAAGCGTACGGCGGCGAGCTTCCCGAGCTGCTGAGCCGCCTGGGCCGCTCGGCGCCGGAGGGGAAGAGCGATGCCCGAGCGCTGGAGCAGGAGGCCAGCGCGGCCCCCATCGTGCGGATCGTGGACCACATCCTCGCGAGGGCGGTGGACGCCCGCGCCAGCGACATCCACGTCGAGACCATGGGCGACGGCTCCCGCGTGCGCCTTCGGGTGGACGGCCTTCTCTCCACCGCCACGGAGCTGCCCCCGGGGAGCCACCAGGCGGCGATCTCCCGAATCAAGATCTTGGCGGGCCTGGACATCTCGGTCCGGCGACGCCCCCAGGACGGCGGCTTCACCGTCCGCCGGGGCGACTCCAAGCTCACGGTGCGGGTCTCCACCATTCCCACAAGCGGGGGCGAGAAGGCGGTGCTCCGGTTGCTGGACCCCGGCGACGCGCCCAGGAGCCTCTCTTCCCTGGGACTCTCGGACCACGACCTGGGACGGCTCCGGCAGGTGCTGAACCGGCGGCAGGGCGTCCTGCTGGCGGCCGGCCCCACGGGGAGCGGCAAGACCACGACCCTCTCGGGCGCCGTGGCGGAGCTCTCGGCCGAGAAGATCAACATCGTCACGCTGGAGGACCCGGTCGAGTACCGCTTTCCCGGGGTGGCCCAGATGGAGATCGACCGCAAGGCGGGAGTGGACTTTCCCTCCGGGCTGCGAGCGATCCTGCGGCAGGACCCGGACGTGATCCTGGTGGGAGAGGTGCGTGACCGGGAGACGGCGGAGATCGCCATGTCGGCGGCGGTCACCGGCCACCTGGTCCTCACGACGATCCACACGATGGACGCTCCCAGCGCCGTGGTTCGCCTGTTGGAGATGGGGGTACCGCCGTTTCTGGTGGCCGGTGGACTGGCCGGGGTGGTGGCCCAGCGCCTGGTGCGGAAGCTCTGCGCGCGCTGCGCCGGGAGGGGCGGGCGCGAGTGCCCCGTGTGCACCGACGGCTACCACGGACGCAAGGGCGTCTTCGAAGTGCTGGTGGTGGACGACGAGATGCGGACCGCGATCTCCTCCAACGCGTCGATCTCGGCCCTTCGCGCCCTGGCACGGGAGAACGGGATGGGTTCGATGGCTCGGGACGCGATGCGAAAGGTGGCGGAAGCCGCAACGTCGCCGCACGAGGCGGGCAGGATCATCGCGTTGTCGGCAGGGTCGGCGGCCCAGTGCGGAAGCTGCGGCGAGTCGCTTCCCCCGGGCGCCGTCGGGTGTCCCGGATGCGGGCGCCCCCGCGGCGCCACCTGTTCGTGCGGCGAGCCCATCGCCTCGAAGTGGCGGTTCTGTCCTGCGTGCCTGCGCTCGGTTCCCGTGCTGGCGTGACCCGCGTCCGACGCCGCCGGCGCCGTCTCTTGTCTGCGCCGCTGCCGTCGGCTTGCGCGACTTTCGAGCCGCATCCGCACTACCCGCCCGAGCTGCGCCCGTCTCATGTGCGCCGCTCCGTCGGCTTGCGCGACAGGGGCTCGCTTCTTGCCGTTCAGGCCGCGAAGACCTCTCTGCGAACGGTCAGCGTCTCGATGCGTTCCATGCGCGGTCGCACGCCGATCCCCGGCCCGTCGGGCACTGGCATCAACCCGTTTTCCATCTTGAACTCGGGCTCGACGACGTCTTCCGCCCAGTAGCGCTTCGATTCGGAGATGTCGCCCGGCAAGGTGAAGCCCGGCAACGTCGCCAGCGCAATGTTGTGCGCCCGGCCGATTCCCGACTCCAGCATCCCGCCGCACCACACGGGCCACCCCGCGCCCACGCACAGGTCGTGCACGGCCTTCGAAGAAGCGAGTCCGCCGACCCTTCCGGGCTTGATGTTGACGATCCGCCCAGCCTTCAGGTGGAGAGCCAAGCGCGCATCTTCCGGCGAGCGCACCGACTCGTCCAGGCAAACGGGCGTCTCGATTCGTCGCTGAAGCTCCGCATGGTCCATCATGTCGTCGTGGGAGAGGGGCTGTTCGATCATCATGAGGTCGAAGTCGTCCATCTCGCGCAGCCGCGACAGGTCGTCCGGCAAGCGGTAGGCCGAGTTTGCGTCCGCCATGATCGGCGCTTCCGGAAAGCGGTCGCGCACCGCCCGCAGCACCTCCACGTCGCGCTCCGGCTTGATCTTGATCTTGATCTTCCGGTATCCCTCTTCCAGGTAGCCGTCCACCTTGCGCAAGAGCGCCTCAGCGGACCTCTGGATGCCAATCGAAACGCCCACGGGAAGGGCGGCGGCGCTGCCTCCCAGCAGCAACGCCAGCGACACGCCTCTGCGCTTCGCTTCCAGGTCCCAGCCCGCCATCTCCACGGTCGCGCGAGCCATGGGATGGCCGCGTAGCCACGGGGCCGGACGCAGAGCCCGAAGGTCGTCCGCTTCTCCTGCCACCAGTGCAGGCAAGAGCCACCGGGTCAGCACGTGCCACGCCGTGTCGGTGGTTTCGTACGAATAGCCCGGCGTCTCTCCGGCCACGCACTCCGACCAACCTTCGACGCCTTCAGCCTCCAGCGTCAGGAGAAGCACGCGCCTGGCCTTGGTGCCCCCGCTGCTGATCTCGAAGCGCTCCTTGAGCTCCAGCGGAAGCTCCCTGAGCACAGCCCGTCGGATCTTCAACGAGTTGCACGCCTCTTTGCGCGCCGACGACGCTCGCGTCGCAAGCTGGCGCCCGGCGTCAGCTTGTCAGCTTGCGGCCTTGCCTTGGGACCCCTTGGCCTCGGCCTTCTTGGCCGCCTTCGCCGTGATGCCGCGCCGGCGCCGAACCGAGTGGATGCCGGTCGACAGCGACGTGGGAGACGAGGACTTGACGCCACCCATGATGAGGGCGTCCCGGATCTGGGGCACCGTGTACTTGTCGCCGAACTCGTTGACGAACTTGTCGTACGCCTTCGTCGGCCCCATGCCCCGGTAGTGGTTCGTCGGGACTTCGGGGTGCCCTGCGCCGGCGCTCTTCCTCCGCTTCTTGGCGGGAGCCTTGACCTTGCGCCTGACGACCTTGCGCTTGGCGGGCTTGCGGCGGCGGACGGGCTTCCGTGCCGGGGCGCGCGTGGCCGGTGCGGCGGCCACCAGCTCCTTCAGGGCTTCGACGGCCGCCCGAAGGGCTGCGCCACGGGCATCGTGGCTCGCCAGCTCGGCTTCCGCCTGCTTGAGGGCGACTTCGTACTCGCTGCGGGATGTTGCCATTTGATCAGTTTCCTCCTTGAGCCTGATCCGGTGCTAAGGGTTCGTCCTGCCTCCGAACTGCTGAATGAAATGAAGCTAGCACCGTCGCACAAAGACGGCAAGGACGACCTTCCTCCAGCCGTCAAGACAGTGGCGACCCGGGGGCAGGGGCGATGCGTCACAACGTAGCAAAGAGAGCCGCCATCAAGGCAATGCGCCGAGGAACGTCCTCCGCCAAGACGTGTTCGTGCAAAGTGTGGGCGCCTCCGCCGTCCGGTCCCAGGCCGTCCAGGGTCGGACAGCCGGCGGCCGCAGTGAGGTTGCCGTCGCTGCCGCCGCCGGTTTCGCCCTCCTCCAACGCGAGCCCCTGGCCGCGCGCCGCTTCGCGAGCCTTCGCGAACAACCGGGCCGACTCCGGCGTCCGTTCCAGGGCGCCGCGGTTCAAGCCTCCCTCCAACCGCAACGAACACTTCTCGTCTTGGGGCGCCAGGGAACGCAGCTCCGCGTCCACTCGCCTGCCTTCCGTCGATTCCCAGAAGCGCACGTCGATGCTGCACCGGGCGGCGTCGGCGACCACGTTGCCCCGGGTGCCGCCGGAGATCACGCCCACGTTCACGGTGGTCCCCCGGGCGACGTCGGCCAAGCTGGACGCGCGAACGACCTGGCGGGCGATCTCGTGCACTGCGCTGGCTCCCTTGTCGGGCTCGATGCCGGCGTGGGCCGCCTTGCCCGCAACAGTCAGCGCGTAGTCGGCCACGCCTTTGCGCCGGGTCTTGGCGGCTCCGCCGGGCACGCACGGCTCCATCACCAACGCCGCTCGCGACCGGCGAGCCTCGCGTTCCACAAGCGCTCGCGAGGTGGGCGACCCGACCTCTTCGTCGCACGTCGCCAGAAAGGAAAGACCGTGGCGCGGCGGCGTCCCCACCTCGGCGAGGATGCGCAGGGCCGAGACCGACACGGCCAAGCCCGCCTTCATGTCGTAGACGCCCGGTCCCCAGACGTTTCCGTCGCTCTCCGAGAACGGGAAGCGGGCCAACGTGCCCTTGGGGTGGACCGTGTCCGTGTGCCCGACAACCAGCAGCGGCGCGGCGGCACGGTTGCCGGACGGGGCGGGGAAGCGGGCGACCAAGTGCGTGCCCATCCCGGGCGCAGGCACGCGCTCCACCACGCCTCCGGCTTGCGCGAGCGCGTCTTGCAGCGTCGATGCGATCCGCAGGGAAGCTTCTTCGTCGCCCGTCGGCGACTCGATCCGGCTCAAGGCGGCGAGAAGGTCCATGCACTCGGCTGCTCGCTGCTCGCCCGCAACGCGGTAGTCGGCAAGTCGGGTCACGAGTCGTGGTACCAGCCGGCGCGACGGTAGCTTTCGTCCAGCAGCTCCACCGGATGAAGGACGGGCAGCGGGCGTCCGTCGAGACGCAGCATCGCTCCAATTTGCATCATGCAGCCCGGGTTGGCCGTGAGGACGGCGTCGGCGCCCGTGGCCGCGACGCTCTTCGCCTTGTCGCCGCCGATTCGGCTCCCCAGCTCCTTTTGCGTGATTCCGTAGAGCCCCGCCCCTCCGCAGCACTCGGCGGCGTTGGGCAGGGGCAGCGCTTGCAGGCCGGCAACCGCGGCCAGGACGGCTTCCGGGGCGGACTCCACGCCTTGGGCGTGAAGGAGGTGGCAAGGGGCGTCGCAGGTGGCAGCCAGGGGAACGGGCGCGCCGGGCGCCGGGCCGCGTTCCGCCAGCAGCTGGGACACGTCGCGGCTTCGGGCGGCGACGTCGGTCGCGCGACGGGCGTAGGCGGGGTCGCCGGAGAGAAGGGTCCCGTACTCCGCGACGGCGGCGCCGCAGCCCGAGGCGTTCATGGCCAGGTAGTCGACGCCCGCTGCGGCAAAGGCGTCGATGTTCTTGCGCGCCATCTTCCGGGCGGTCTCCAGGTCGCCGGCGTGCGCGTGGAGGGCGCCGCAGCACCCCTGGCCGGGCACCGTCGCCACGTCGTAGCCGTTGGCTCGCAGGACGCGAACGGTGGCTCGGTTGACGCGGGAGAAGAGGCCGTCCTGCACGCACCCCAGCAGGACGCCGACGGTTGCAGGGCGGCGCGGCGGGGGCGGGCGCTCCGCGGGGCTGGCCGAGCTGGGGGGTTGGGGTTCCGGCAGACGCGACGGCGCCGAGGCCGCGAGCATCGCCATCCCCAGCCGGAAGCGGCCGGGCGGGCCGGTCCGGGGGCCTAGCCGGACGACGACGGCAGCGAGCTTGGTCGCGCGGAGGAGGCGGGCCGCAAGCATCGCCGGACGGGCCAGCCAGGGCGAGGCAAGGGTGCGGAGCACGAGACGGGAGAAGGGCGACGGCGGCCGGGCCTCTCTGCCTACGTGACGGGCAAGCTCCAGCAGGTGGCCGTAGGGGACTCCCGACGGGCACACCGGCTCGCACGCCCTGCACCCCAGGCAGCGGTCGATGTGGGTCCGGAAGCCGTCGGAGCTCGGGTCGAGGCGGCCCTCGACGACCGCCTGCATCAGGTAGAGGCGGCCTCGGGGCGAGTCGGCCTCGTCGCCGAGACGACGGTAGGTGGGACAGGCCGGCAGGCAGAAGCCGCAGTGCACGCACGCCAGGAGCCCTTCTTCCTGCTCCGCGACGGCTTGGGCCAGCGAGGCGGCGGCGCTCACGGGCGCTTCCCCGCGAAGACCGAGCCCGGATCGAACAGAGCCTTGAGCCGCCGCGTCAAGCGGTCCTCGGCGGCCGCCGGCGGGGAGCCGGTGCACCACCCCACGCGCGCCACCAGCGCGCGGGGCGCCTTCTCCAGGACCAGCGTCCCGCCCGCCTCCTCGACTTCGGCGCGCAGGCGCGTCACTTCGGAGCTCCGACGGTCGGTCCACGACCCCTTCGCCCGCGCGACCCCGGCCGCTGCGTCGGCGCACACCCGGCCCCCGTCCAGCCAGTCGGCTGCGCGACGGGCCCAGCCCAGCGCGCGATCCAGCTGCGAGGGCAGGGCGCTCGCTCGGGCAACGAACTGCGCGTCGTCTTCCCAGCGGGTGCGTTCCTCGTGGAAGGCGTCGCTCTCGCCGTCGCGCAGCAGTCGGCGGGGCGGGGTCCCCGCAACTGCAGCGAGTTGGCCGCAGAGCGCGTCCACCTCCGCCGGAGTGCCGCCGAGGCGCACCGCCACCGTCGCTTCAGCGCGAGCGGGGGCACCGTTCGTCCGCCCGCTTCCGCCCTCCGTCCACAGCTCCACCGCCAGGGGAGGCGGCAGGGGAGCCGTGCACACGGCCCGGGCGGTCGCCACCGCGTCGGCCGGCGCGACCTGGAAGAGAAGGGTCGCCGAGGACGCCGGACGCGGGAAGAGCCGGACCGACGCTTCGGTGACGATCCCCAGGCTCCCTCGGCTTCCCGTCGCCAGGCGGACCAGGTCGTACCCCGCGACGTTCTTCACCACGCGGCCGCCCAGCCGCAGTCGTCGCCCTTCTCCCGTGACGAGCTCCAGCCCCAGCACGTTGTCCCGCACGCCACCGTAGCGGGCGCGAAGCGGCCCCGAGGCCCCGCACGCGACGATCCCGCCCAGCGTCCCCTTCCGGATGCCCGGGGGGTCTGCCGGCAGCCACTGGCCGTGCGGCGCCAAGCGGGCCGCCAGCTCGTCCCAGCCCAGCCCGGCGCCGGCGGTGATCGTCAGGTCGGCGGGTTCGTAGTGGCGGACCGCGTTCATGCGCGCTGTCGACACCGCCACGTCGGCCTCCCTCGCCCATCCCCCCGCCCGCAGCCAAGTACCCCGTCCCGCCGGAACGAGCCGGACCCCGGCCGCCGCCGCGGCGCGAACCGTCTCCTGCACCTCCTCCACCGTCTCGGGAAAGACGACGGCTTCCACCGGAACGCCCGCCGACCATCGTCGAGCGGCCTCGCCGGCGAGGAGGCGCTCCGACGGGTACGGCCCCAGGACGCCCGTCAACCGGTCTCCCTTCGGTGGGCGGCCCGCGGTCTCCCGGCCCGCGGACCCTGGGCTTCCGCGCCCGATCGACGAGGGTCGGTCCGCCGTCTCTCTGTTCGGCGACCCCTGGGTCCCGCTCGCCCCGGCCGGCTCCGAGTCGTCGGGGAGCACCTTGCCGGGGTTCATCACGCCGTCCGGGTCGAAGGCCCGGCGCGCGCCCCACATCGTCCGCAGCTCCTCGGGGCCGCACACCAAGGACATGTAGCCCTTCTTGTCCAGCCCCACGCCGTGCTCGCCGGTGATCGTCCCGCCGGCGTCGATGCACAGCCGCATGATCTCCTTCGACGCCGCCTCGACCCGGTCTCGCTCGCCGGCGTCTCGGCGGTCGAAGAGGATGTTGGGGTGCAGGTTTCCGTCGCCGGCATGAAAGACGTTGGCGACGAGGAGGTCGAAGCGCTTCGCCGTCTCGCCGATCCCCTTCAGCACTTCGGGCAGGCGCGTCCGAGGCACGGTGGCGTCCTGCACCATCAGGTCGGGGGCGAGCCGCCCCATCGCGCCGAACGCCTTCTTCCGCCCCTTCCAGAGGGCCGTCCGCTCCGCCTCGCTGCGGGCCCGCCGGACTTCGCGAGCCCCCGCCTCTTCGCACAGCGCGGCCGACCGGTCCGCGTCCTGGTCCAGTCCCGCTTCCGGCCCGTCGAACTCCACCACCAGGGCGGCCTCGGCGTCCGTGGGGTACCCAGCGGCGAACACGCTGTCCTCCACCGCCCGGATCGTCGGCCCGTCGACGATCTCCATCGCCGCCGGCAGGAGCCCCGCTCCGAACACCGCGGAGACGGCGCGCCCCGCGTCCTCGATCCGGTCGAAGATCGCCAGCAGCGTGCGCACGCCCTCTGCGACCGGGAGCAGCCCCACCTCGATCTCGACGGCGATTCCGAAGCAGCCCTCGGAGCCCACGAAGAGGCCCCGGAGGTCGTAGCCGGAGGCGTCTCCGCCTGCGCCCCCGAAGCGGGCCGTCGACCCGTCGGGAAGGACCACGGTCACTCCTTCGACCCAGCGCGAGGTGACGCCCCACTTGAGGCAGTGGGGGCCCCCGGAGTTCTCGGCCACGTTGCCGCCGATCGTGCACGCGGTCTGGGAGGACGGGTCCGGCGGGTAGCAGAGGCCGTGGGGCGCGGCGGCGACCGAGAGATCGGCGTTGACGACGCCCGGCTGAAGGACGGCCCGGCGGTTCTCCGGATCGATCTCCAGGATGCGGTTCATTCGCGCGGTGCCGACGACGACGGCGCCCTCCAGAGCCGCCGCGCCGCCCGACAGTCCCGTTCCAGCGCCCCGGGGAACGACCGGCAACCCATGATCCGCGATCGCCGTCACCGAGCGGCGCACTTCTTCGGCAGTGCGGGGGAGCACGACGGCGCCGGGCCGGTTGCGGTAGGCGGTCAGGCCGTCGGATTCGTAGACGAGCAGGCGGTCGCGCTCGACGACGACGCCGTCCCGCCCGCAAACGTCGACGAGGGAGGCGGCCAAGCTGTCCGGGATCATGGGCTCATCCTACCGGTCGAAAGGTGCTCCAGCATCCCTTCGACGCCGGCGACGGCCATTTCGAAGACCCCGGAGGGAAGCGGGCCGTAGACGTGGCGGACCACCTGGCGCGCGTCGTGGGGCACGCCGTCGGCCAACGCTTGGCGGACCTGGGCGATGCGCTCCAGGCGGTGGCGTCGGAAGCGGGACACGGCGTCGGCGGGGTCCGACAGCGGATCGCCGTGGCCGGGGTAGAGGACGCGGGCGCCCAGGGACTCCAGCCGGTCCAGCGAGGCCAAGTAGTCGGCGACGCCGCCTGGGTACTCGCCGATCCAGGTGGTGTCTCCCCGGCCCAGAACCAAGTCGCCGGTGAACGCGGCGCCGTGCTCCGGCAGGTAGTAGCAGTAGTGGCGCCTCGCGTGCCCCGGGGTGAAGACGGCGACGATCGGCCCCGCGCTCGTGTCGATCGCTGCGCCGTCCCCAGGGTCCAAGCCCTCCCCGGCGTCCGGCCGGTCGTCGAGGCGAGCCGTTCTTGCGCCGGCGCGACGGGCCAGCTCTTCCGCGCCCGCCGCGTGGTCGGGGTGGTCGTGGGTCAGCAGGATCGTCGCCCGTTCGGCGCCGTCCAGCGCGTCGGCGATCGCGGAGAGGTGGGCGGGGTCGGCAGGCCCCGGGTCGATCACGGCGACCGGGTCGACGCCCACCAAGTAGGTGCGGGTGCCGTCGAGGGTGAAGGGGCCTGGGTTGGGCGCCAGGAGACAGCGGACTGCTCCGGCGGCGTCGGCGAGGCGCTCGCCGGCCGGCCCGGCCGCCCTTGAGGCGCTACCGGCGCTCGCGGGCGATCTGCTCCGCCAACTTGTCGGCGATCATCTGGACCGCGACTTCGTCCTTGTCGTCGAACGCCGCTGGCTGGTACGAGTCGATGTCGATCTGGCCGAAGATGCGGCTCCCCGCCCGGATGAGGACGACCAGCTCGGACTTCACGTCGTCGCTGCACGACAGATAGCCCTCGAAGGCGGTCACGTCGGGCACGTTCTGGTTGGCCCCGTGGGCCACCGCGGTTCCGCACACGCCCTGTCCCACGGGAATCTTGGCGTGCTCGGTCTGGGCGCCTACGTAGTTGTGCAGCCAGAGCTCGGCGCCTTCGGTGTCCAGAAGGTACACTCCCACCCAGTTGTTGCGGGCGTCGGCCTTGTAGAGCTTCTTCACGGCGTGGCGGAGGAGGGCGTCGGAGAGGTAGCCCTCGTCTCTCATTTCCTGGATCTCTTCAATGACGGAGCGGGCGTCGATCATGGGCTCTCCCGGCCGTGCGGGTTGCGATCAGGTGCGCTGCGGGGTCCGAATATAGCCAACTCTCCTCCGCCCGGAAGGCCCGGAAGACGATCTCGGGCACGCGCCCGGGGCGGGGCGACCGTCGCCGGCTCTCAATCTCTGGTGAAGTCCGCGTCGGCGTTCAGCGACCGGACGAACTCCGCCAGCAGCGCAGCGGCGGCGAAGAGGTCGGAGAGGGCGACAGTCTCGCTGGGCGAGTGCATGTAGCGGTTGGGCACCGACACGAGCCCGGTGGGGATGCCGCCCCGGGCCAGGTGGATCGCGTCGGCGTCGGTGGCGGTGCGCAGGGGCGCGGCCTGGATCGTGTACGAGATGCCGGCGGCGTCGGCGGCCTCCGTCAGTCGGTCGAAGACGGCCGGGTGCGTGGAGGACCCTCGGGTCAGCACCGGGCCGCCCCCCAGCTCGTGCTCGCCCACCCGGGCCTTGTCCACGTCGGGAACGTCCGTGGCGTGGGTCACGTCCACCACCAGCGCCACGTCGGGGGCGAGGCCGAAGGCGCTGGCTCGGGCGCCGCCCCCCGAATAGCCGATCTCCTCCTGCGCCGTTGCCACCGCCACCGCCCCCGCTTCGCAAGGCCGGTCGGCCAAGATGCGCAGGGCTTCCAGCACCACGAAGGCCCCGACCCGGTTGTCGATCGCCCGGCTCGCCACCTTGTCCCCCGCCAGCCGGACCATGCCTTGGTCGAGAACCGCGGGGTCGCCCACTCGCACGCCCAGCTCGCCGAGTTCCTCCCGGCTGGAGGCGCCCACGTCGATCCACAGCTTCTTCGTCTCCGCGGCCTTCTTGCGGTCCGCCGCCGCCATGAGGTGGATCGCCTTGCGGCCGATCACCCCGATCACGTCGCCCCGCTGGGCGAGTATCCGCACGCGCTGGCCGACGAGCACCTGGGGATCCCATCCGCCGATCCCGGCGAAGCGGAGGAGGCCGCACTTCTCCGCGTGGGTGACCTGAAGGCCGATCTCGTCGATGTGACCTGCCATCAGCGCCAGGGGCCGCTTGCCGGCGCCCACCGTCGCGCAGCTGTTGCCCACCACGTCGCTGCGGACTTCGGCGAAGGCTGCGGCTTCCTTGCGCCACGCCCGGGCCGGGCGGGACTCGAAGCCCGACGGGCCGGGGGCGTCCAGCAGCCGCTGGAGGAAGGAGATGTCGCGTTCGGCGTCGGGACTCGCCGAAGTGCGGGCGGCGTCTTCGTCGGCGTCGGAGTGTCGGGGCGTCATTTGGCTTGCGGAGGATGGGTGCCCAGCTCTTGGCGAGGCCAGTCGTCGGGGGGCTCGTCGCCGGAGGATGCGCCTGCGCGGCTTCCCCCGGCCCCGCCGAACCCGCCAAACCCGCCGAACCCACCGGCTCCGAAGACGGCGACGCGCAGGTCGCCCTCCTCGATCCGGCGTTCCATCCGTCTCCGGAGGACGGCCTGCAACGCCCGTCGGGACATGGGCAAGATCAGGCTGAAGCCCAGAACGTCGGTCAGGATCCCCGGGGTCAGCAGCAGGGCGCCGCCCACGAGGATCGAGAGGCCGTCCAGGAGGGACCGCCCCGGCAACCTGCCCGTGGCCAACTCCTGCTGAACCGCGAGGAACGCTCGCAGGCCCTGCTGGCGAGCCAAGGCGGCGCCGGCGAACCCGGTCGCGACCACCAGGGCGACGGTGGGCCCAAGGCCGATCCACTGTCCCACCTGCAGGAGGAGGGCCAGTTCCAGCAGAGGCACGGCAACGAACAGGAGGATCAGCCGGCTCAGCAACGGGGTCGCTCCTTCGGAAGGGGGTCGGTCGCTCGGCGACTCGGCGACGGGGGAGGAAGTAACGTACTATCTTTCGTGCCCCGCCGGTTGCAGGTTCCATGTCTTCGGCGGCCCCTGCTCCTTTGGCACGGAGTCCCGTCGAATGACGCAGACATACTTCCGCAAGGGCTTCGGGCTCAAGGCCCAGGTCAGGCCGGCGATCGACGCGGAGTACCAGTCGGCCGTGGTCGAGCGAATCCGCTCGCGAGGGTACGCCGACCGCTTCGGGGACGTCGGGGTGCGCCTGGCGAAGGACTTCGGGTTCTGCTACGGGGTGGACCGAGCGGTGGACTACGCCTACGAGACCCGGCACCAATTCCCCGACAAGCGCGTCTTCCTGGTGGGCGAGATCATCCACAACCCCTACGTGAACCACCGCATGCGGGAGATGGGGATCGAGTTCGTCTACCCGACGGGCGGCGTCTTCGACTTCAGCGGCATCACGCAGGACGACGTGGTGATCATCCCGGCCTTCGGCGTCACGGTCCAGGACATGAAGACGCTGCGGGCGCTGGGCTGCGTCTTGGTCGACACGACCTGCGGCTCGGTGCTGCTGGTGTGGAAGCGAGTCGCGAGCTACGCGCGGGACGGATTCACGGCCGTGATCCACGGCAAGCACCTTCACGAGGAATCCCGGGCCACCGCCAGTCAGGTGGAGCGGCACGAAGGCGGCCGCTACATCGTCGTGCGCGACATGGAGGAGGCGGAGCTGGTCGGCTCCTACATGACCAACCGGCCCGACCGCCTGAGCCGGGAAGCGTTCCTGAAGCTCTTTGCGGGCCGGGTCTCGAAGGGCTTCGATCCGGACGCCGACCTGGACAAGGTCGGCGTGGCCAACCAGACGACGATGCTCGCCACCGAGTCGCTTGCGATCGGGGCTCGTCTCCGGGAGATGATCGCCGAGTCGCTGGGCGAGGACCACGCCGAGGAGCACTTCCGGTCGTTCGGCACGATCTGCTCGGCGACGCAGGAGCGACAGGACGCGGTGCTGGAGATGATGCGGACTCCGCCGGACGTGATGATCGTGATCGGCGGCTACAACTCCTCCAACACCAACCACTTGGCCCACCTCTGCCGCCGATACGCCACCACGTACCACGTCGAGGATGCTGCGTGCATCGACGTCGACGCCGGAACGATCCGCCACAAGCCCGAGATCAGCGCGGACGCCCCCGAAGCCGTGGAGGTCGAGTGGCTCCCGCCCGCCCCGTTCGAGCTGGGGATCACCGCTGGCGCATCGACGCCCAACAACAAGATCGGCGAGGCGCTGCTGCGCATTCTGGAGATCCGCGGGATCGAAGTGGAGCTGTAGCTTACAGGGCGGCAAGCGGCGTCACGGACTCTCCGTCCAGTTGTTCAGGGCGTAGACTTGTCCGTTTTCGAACGCCGCGACCAACTCGTGGTCGGGCCACCGCGACTCGACGAGCGCGCCCATCGGCGCCGGGGGTGCGTCTTCTTTACACTTGATTCGTGGCATGTCGCCGTAAGTGGACGCGAACACGAACAGGTCGTTCGTGCCCGTCTGCTCCTTGGCCGACACCCGGTGAACAGACCAGTCGATCTCCGAGTCGGTTGCGATAGAGTACTCGCCTACGCCTCGATCGACCGAAAGGGCCGTCCCAATGTCCAATGCCACTCGCCTGTCGTTCCAGCAGGACGTGAAGTAGTCGCCCGGCCGCAACCGTTCGACGACCGCCAACGCGGCAACAGGCGGAAATTGGTTGTGCACGCGGCCGAGGCACCACCAGCTGGCGGGCGTCGAACACCTAACCGACGGACGGTAGTGCGCGATCCTGACCCCTGGCCTGGACGCCCACCAAGACGCGGCGCCGAGAACGAGCGCCAGCATACCCCACTGCAATACGCGCCGGCTTCGAGCAATCGCAATGCCCGGCCAGCGAGCGCCAGCCCGGACCGCGGCCCTTTCCACGACGAGCGAAGCGCCGGTTCCCGCCAGGATCATCAGAACCAGCAGCGCCCACATCATCAGCCGGGAGGTCGGCAAGATCCGCAGCGCCAGCATCAGCAACCCGGCGGAAAGACCCAGCGCAAGCGGAAGGGTCGCCTTCCGCTTGCAGCTTCGACCAGCCGCAGCAACGCCAACCAGCACCAGCGCCATAAGTGCGCCACGGAACCACGCGGGAACGCCCATGTGCCAATGATGCCACATCACCTCCGGAAAGATTGCGAACCTCAACAGCTGCATGCGGAACGGTGGATAGTTCTGAAACTCGTTGAGCACCGTCCACACGTCGCGCATGCCCGTCGACACTTGGTACAGGATTCCGGCGACGACGGCCGCCGCCGCCAGCCCCGCGGCCGTTCTGGCCGCGAAGGAGCCCAGCCCGTCGCGACCGAAGTGACGCCATCGCGCCAGCGCCATCCAGGTCGCCGTGGTCGCGGCTGGAAACACCATGAGCGGGATGGTGTACCCGCCTAGTCCGAGAGCCCCGGCCCAAGCCGCCCACACCCGCTTCCTCCGCGGGTTGTGCACCAACCTCTGCCCGCACAGCAGGGCCGTCGCGAACAGCAGGAACTGCATCGTGTATCCCCGCGCGGCGGTGGCGTAGGCTGCGAAGTGCGTCGAGACGCTCACCAGCACGGTCGTGAACAAGGCGGCCCCAGGACCGTACTCGTCTCGCACGAAGCGCCACAGAATCGGAAGGAGCAGACAGAACGACAGGAACGCCGGCAAACGAAGCACGATCGGATTCAGGCCGCCAAGCTGGTACGCAACCCACAACAACAACGTGTGGAGCACATGGTTGTTGGGGTCGTCGTATGTGCCCGCCGCGACAGCAAAGGGTTGACCCACGACGTACTCAAGGGTTGTGGCTTCGTCGACTGCAAGGATCCCGTCCAGTTGAAGCGCTGCCAGAACGATGCCCGTGCCGATTGCCGTCGTCACCAGCAACGCTTCCGCGCGCCCGCCCGTCGCAAGCGAAGCGGGAAGCGCAGCAGGCGCGTCGGGGCCCGTGATCGCCCGGCAAGCCAGCAACATCGCCGAAAAAGCTGCCGCCGCGACCGCGAGGTCGCGCCACGAGATCAACTCCCCCAGGAATGTGGGCTCCCACACCCAACCGGCGACGGCCCCGGCAGCTGCCAGGGCGCCCAAGCCCGCCACCGCTGGTGTGCCCCAGCGCCAGAGCCCACCGGCGCCCAGCAGTGGCCGCGTCATGCGCGTCGGGCCGTAACTACGGCGCCAGACATGCCCCGCGTTGCTGAGCTCGACAATCAGACATGCAGCGCCCTTCCGAGGGCCGCCAGGGCGCCCTCCGCAACAGCTTCGGAAAGGGTGGGGTGCGGGTGCATCGCCCGGTCGATTTCCTCTACGGTGGACTCCAGGTGGCGCGCGACCACGAACTCGCCGATCAGCTCGGTGGCGTGGGGGCCTACCACGTGGGCGCCCAACACCTCCGAGTAGCGCACGTCGCGGATCACCTTGACGAAGCCCTCGGGGGTTCCGCCGGCAGCCAGGGCCCGGCCGTTTCCCACCCACGGGAACTTGCCGACCTCGATCTCCCTTCCCGCGTCGCGCGCCTGCTCTTCGGTCAACCCCACGGAAGCCACTTCTGGGTGGCAGTAAGTGCAGTTCGGGATGTTGCCGTAGTCGACTTGGTGATCTCCCGTTCCGGCAATGTGTTCGGCGGCCACGACGCCTTCGTGCATTCCCTTGTGGGCCAGCAGGGGCGGTCCCGCGCAGTCGCCCACCGCCCAGACGCCAGGCGCGCTGGTTCGCATCGCACCGTCCACCGCGACGAAGCCGCCCGACTCGGTCAGGGGGACGCCGGCAACGTCGAGTCCCACGTCTTCAGTGTTCGGAGCCCGCCCAACAGCGGAAAGCACGTACTGCACCTCCAACCGGCGGTCTGCGCCGTCTGCGTCGGTGAAGGAGATCGTCGCGCCGTCGTCGCCGACCTCCGTTTCCTCCACTCGGGCGCCTGCAAAGACGTCGATTCCCCGCCGCTTGAAGCTCCGTGCCACGGCGTCGGAGGAGTCGGCGTCCTCCACCGGCAGCACCCGGTCCAGCGCTTCGATTACGGTGACCTTCGTCCCGTACGCGTTGTAGATGTCGGCGAACTCCATGCCGACGGCGCCGGCTCCCACCACTGCCAGCGACTTTGGCGCCTCGTTCCGGAAGAGCGCGCCTGTCGACGACCACACCCGTTCCTCGTCGATCTTCAGGAACGGTAGGCTGCGGGGGCGGGAACCCGTGGCCAGGATCACGTCCTTCCCCTGGACCACCTGCTTGCGGCCGTCCTTCTCGACCTCCACGGCCCCGTCTCCCAGCAAGCGCCCCCAACCGTCCACATGGGTCACGCCGTTCTTCTTGAAGAGGAAGGAGACGCCCTTGGAGAGACGCGCGGCCACCGTCCGGCTCCGCTTCTGGGCGGGCCCCAGGTCGACGGAGAGGCCGTCGAAGGCGATGCCGTGGCCCTTGGCGTGAGCCAGCTCGTTGACCAGGAGGGCGCTGCTGAGCAGAGCCTTGGTGGGGATGCAGCCCACGTTCAGGCACACGCCGCCCAGCTTGTCGGCTTCCACGCACGCGGTGCGCAACCCCAGCTGGGCAGCCCGGATCGCGGCGACGTAGCCGCCTGGACCGCCGCCGACGACCACGACGTCGAAGTCTTGCTTGTTGTCGGAGCTGGGGATCGGGGGCTTGGAGTCGAGGGTCACGGGGCGCCTCTTTGGAGTTTGAGCCGCGGTCGGCTCGGGAGGTGCGATCGTCCTGCAAAGCTAACGTGCACCGGGCTGACGGCACCGGAGCCGACGTCAAGTCAAAGGTCGTTCCGGTACACCTTGCCGCCCTTCATGACCCACGCCACGCGCTCCAGGAGCGTGATGTCGTCCAGTGGGTTGCCGCGAACGGCGATCAGGTCGGCGTACTTGCCCGGCTCGACGGCGCCTACGTCGGCTTCCCAGCCCATGATCATGGCGGAGACGCTGGTGGCGGAGGTGATCGCGTCGATCTCGCTCTCGCCGAGTTCCACGCGGATCGCGAACTCGCGGGCGTTGTGCCCGTGCTCGAAGACGCCCGCGTCGGTGGCGAAGCCGATCTCCAGCCCGGCTTCCAGCGCCCGTTGGAAGGAAGCGCCGCGGTGGCGCATCATCTCGGTGGAGCGGCGTATCTGGGCCTCGGGCACTCCCAGAGCGGCGCCGTCGCGGGGGACGATCACGCCCACGTAAAGGGTCGGCACGTAGTAGGTGCCGGTGCTGGCGACGAGCATCTGCACGGCTTCCTCGTCGAGCATGGAGCCGTGGTCGATCGTGCGCACCCCCGCCCGGATCGCGGCCTTGATCCCCTCCGTGCCGTGGGCGTGGGCAGCGGCGAAGCTGCCCCAGCGCCGGGCTTCTTCCACGGCGACCGCCAGCTCGGCGTCCGAGTACTGCTGGGCGCCCGGCGACAGCCCTTGGGAGAGCACCGCGCCGGTGGCGAGTATCTTCGTGAAGTCGGCGCCGTGCTTGAAGTTGGTGCGCACGGCGGCCCGGACCTGGTCCACGCCGTCGGCCAAGTTCCGCACCGTGGGCACGTCCACGTAGATCGAGAACTGGCGGGCGTCGCCCGCTCCGCCGGTTGCCGAGACGTAGTTGCCTGCGACCTGCATTCGCGGCCCGGGGAGGACGCCGGCGTCGATCACGTCCCGCAGGGCCACGTCCACGTAGGGCCAAGTGGGTCCCATGTCGCGAACGGTGGTGAAGCCTGCCCGCAGGGTGGTCAGGGCGTTTGCGGCGCCGTGGAGGGCGGCGTCGGCGGGGGTGGTCGTGACCAGCACGTCCTCCCAGTGCACGCCCACTTCGTCGGTCAGGTGCGTGTGAAGGTCGATCAAGCCCGGGAGGAGGGTCGCGCCTTGCAGGTGGACGATCCGGTCGGCGGTCGCCGCTTCCGCGTCGGCGCCGACTGCGACGATGCGGTCGCCCTCCACCAGCACCGCTCCGGGCTCGCTCACCGCGCCCCTGCCGTCGATGAGGCGGGCGGCGCGGAGGAGGGTCGTCGGGCTGCCTTCCTGGGCCGCGACCGGTGCAGCCCCGGCGAAGACCCCAGCGGCGAGCAGGCATGACGCGAACCCGGCGGCCGGCCGGCGGGCACGGCCGTGGTTCAGGGACGGCCTTGCCCTGCGGGGATCGTCGGCGGCGCTGGGCTGGCCGTCGGTGCGGCGCTCGTCGTCCGTTCGGCTGGTCACCAAAGCTGCTTTCGTCTTCGTGGGGGCTCCCGGACGGCCTCGCGGGGGCGACGTCCGCGTGGGGCTTCCATATGTCGTGGGGCTCTCAGATCAGGATCGCCGCCGGCTCTTCCAGGAACTCCTTGAGGGTTGCCAGGAAGCGGGCGCCCTGGGCGCCGTCGATCACCCGGTGGTCGCAGCTCATCGTCAGGCGCATCCCGGGCCGCGGCACGACTTGGCCGTCCACCACCACGGGCCTTTCTTCCACCGCGCCCACAGCCAGGATGCCGGCTTCCGGCGGGTTGATCACCGCCGTGAACTCTTCGATCCCGAACATCCCCAGGTTGGAGATGGAGAAGGTGGAGCCGGTGTACTCGCGCGGCTGGAGCTTCTTCTCGCGTGCGCGGGCGGCCAGCTCCCGGACTTCGGCGGCGATCCGCGCCAGCCCCTTGGCCTGGGCGTCCCGGATCACAGGCGTGATGAGGCCGTCGGGCACGGCGACCGCGACGCCGACGTGGACTCGGTTGAAGCGGCGGATGCGGTCCTCCTGCCACCAAGCGTTGCACTCGGGGTGACGAGCGAGGGCGGCCGCCGCGGCCTTGATCACCAGGTCGTTGAGGGACGCCTTCCCGCCATGGGCCTCCAGCATCTCGTTGACCCGGGCCCGCACCTCCAGCGCGCGCGTCATGTCCACGTCCACTGTCAGGAAGAAGTGGGGGACCGGACCCAGCGACTCGACCAGCCGACGCGCGACCGTCTTCCGCATCTGGGTGAGGGGAACGTCTTCGAACTCGGGAAGGGAGGCGTCGAGCGCGAACGGAGGGAGGGCGGGGGACTCGACGGCGGCAGCTGTCGCGGCGTCGCCGGCCGCGGCAGCCGTGGCAGCTGCCTCGACGTCCCGCTTGACGACTCTGCCGCCGGGCCCGGAACCCGCGACGGCGCGCAAGTCCACTTCGAGGTCGTCGGCCAGTCGCTTGGCCAGGGGAGACGCCTTCACGCGGCCGGAAGAGACTTGCGTGGGCGACGAAGGCCCGGGAGACGCCGGAGCGACCGCAGCCGACTCCACCGCGCTTGATCCGCTCGCCGTGGTCGCGGGCTCGGCCGGCGGGGCAGCCCCCTTCCCGTCCCCCGACCACGCCCCGGCCGCCAGCGCCGCGATCTCCTCGTCGGCCTCGGCGATCACGGCGATCACCTCGCCGACCGGTACCACCGCCCCTTCGCCGGCGAAGACGGCGCGAAGCACCCCGTCCCCGCGCGCCACCAGCTCCATCGTGGCCTTGTCGGTCTCGATCTCGGCGAGCACGTCGCCCTGGGCCACCGGGTCTCCCTCGCCCTTCAGCCACGTCACGACCTGGCCCTCCTCCATCGTCGGGGAGAGCGCCTCCATGTGCACCTTGGTCGGCATCGCGCTCAAGCCTCCGCCGTCGCGTACAGCGTCTTCCGACACGCCTCGACCACTTGGGCCGCGCCGGGCTTGGCCAACTGCTCCAGGTTCTTGGCGTAGGGCATGGGAACGTCGGCTTGGCCGACGCGGACGACCGGCGCGTCGAGCTCGTCGAACGCCTCGTCCTGAATCAGCGCGGCGATCTGGGCGCCGACGCCGGCGAAGGGCCACCCCTCTTCCAGGTACACCACTCGGTTGGTGCGGGCGACCGTTTCCAGGATCGCGTCCACGTCCAGGGGCCGGATCGTGCGGAGGTCCAGCACGTCGGCCTCGATCCCCTCTCGGGCCAGCTTCCCCGCCGCCTGCAACGCCACATGGACCATCTTGCCGTGGGTGACGATGCTCACGTCGCCGCCGGAGCGCTTCAGCTCCGCCACGCCCAGCGGGATCACGTGCTCGCCGTCCGGCACATCGCCCCTTGCGTTGTAGAGCAGCTCGCCCTCCATGACCGCTACCGGGTCGTCGTCGCGGATGGCGGCGGCCAGGAGTCCCTTGGCGTCGGCGGGAGTGGCGGGGGTCGCCAGCTTCACTCCGGGAGCGTGGACGTAGTACGTCTCGCAGGCCTGGGAGTGCTGGGCGGAGAGCTGGAGGGCGGCGCCCGTGGGTCCCCGGAAGACCATGGGGACATTGATCTGCCCGTTGGTCATGTACAGCATCTTCGCGGCGCTGTTGATCACTTGGTCGAGCGCGAGGATCGAGAAGTTGAAGGTCATGAACTCGCAGATCGGCCGTAGGCCCGCCATCGCGGCGCCCACGCAAAGGCCCGCAAAGCCCAGCTCGCTGATCGGCGAGTCCACCACGCGTCGGTCGCCGAAGCGGTCCAGCATTCCCTTCGAGACCTTGTAGGCCCCGTCGTACTCGGCGACCTCCTCTCCCATGAGGAACACGGTGTCGTCCCGTTCCATTTCCTGGACCATGGCGGCGTTCAGCGCTTCCCGGTAGGTCATTTCAGCCATTGACGGGCCCTCTGCCGGCGACCGCCGACTCCTCCGGCGCCGCCGCGTCGGCCCGCCCGTCGAGGAAGAGCCGTCCACGTCCTTCGGCCTCGGCGTACACGTGGTCGTAGAGGGTCGAGGCGTCCGGCATGGGCGAGGCGTCCGCGAAGTCGGCGGCGTCCTGGCAAACCGCCTTCACCTCGGCGTCGACGGCCTCGAGGGCCTTCTGGTCCAGCAGGCCCGCGTCCGTCATGCGGTCCCGGAGCAGCGCGATCGGGTCCCTCTCCTTCAGCTGCCTGTCGAGCTCCTCCTTGGAGCGGTAGGTGCCCGACACGGGGTCCGACATGGAGTGGCCTCGGAAGCGGCAGGTCAGCGCGTTCACGAACTGGGGTCCCGCCCCGTCCCGCACCTTCTCCGCTAGCCGGGCAAAGAAGTCGTGGGTCCCCAGGACGTCCTGCCCGTCTATTGTGTGGGCCGGGATTCCGTAGGCTGCCGAGCGCTCCTCCATCTTGGTGACCGAGACGCGGGAGAACGCCGTGCCCATGCCGTAGCCGTTGTTCTCGACGACGTAGATCACCGGCAGCCGCCAGATCGCCGCCATGTTCAGCGACTCCAGGAACGCGCCTTGGTTGACGGCCGCGTCGCCCATGAAGCAGACGCACACTTCATCGCCGCCCCGGTACTTGATCGCCCACGCCAGTCCGGTGCCCAACGGTATCTGCCCGCCGACGATCCCGTGGCCGCCCATGAAGCCGACCTCGGTGTCGAAGAGGTGCATCGACCCGCCCCGTCCTCCGCAGCAGCCGTCCACCCTTCCGTAGAGCTCGGCCATGACGGCCCGGGGCGCGATCCCCTTGGCGATCGCCTGGGTGTGCTCCCGGTAGGCGGTGATCACCAAGTCTTCCCGGCGCAGCGGCTTGATCGCGCCGGCGGCCAGCCCTTCCTGGCCGATGTGGATATGGCAAAACCCCCCGATCTTCCCTATCGAGTACGCCTCTTCCGCCTTCTCCTCGAAGCGGCGGTAGAGGAGCATCTCGCGCAGAAGCGCGCGGAGCTGTTCCGGGGAGAAGCCTGCGATGCCCGACGCCGCGGCGCCTGCGGCGGGCGGGGCTTCCGGCGCTGCCGTTGCCATGGCGACTGGTCAGCCTCCTGCTGCTGCTGTGGGTGGGTGCGACGGACGGACGGTCCGAAGGGGTATCAGCCGGGACGGCGACGACGGCGACGCCGCCGGTGCCGGAGGCGCGCAGGCGGCCAGCGCTTCTCGCCGGACCTCCGCCGGAGCCGGCACGTCGGCTTCGAGGACGGCCTGGATCGCGCCCGGGCCGCCGGCCTCCACCTCCCTGGCCTGCTCCTTGGCGTGGTAGCTGGAGCGGACCAGGGCTCCAGACTCCACATGGCGGAAGCCGAACTCGCCTTCGCCCACCCGCTTCCACTCCCGAAACTCGTCGGGCGCGACCCATCGCGCCACTGGGATGTGCTGCTCGGACGGCCTCAGGTACTGGCCCAGGGTCAGGATGTCCACTGCCGCCGCCCGCAGGTCGGCCATCGCCTGGCGGATCTCGTTCTCGCGTTCCCCCATGCCCAGGATGATTCCCGTCTTGGTGAGCGTCCCGGGGTCGATCCGCTTGGCCGCCCCCAGGTACGAGATCGAGCGCCAGTAGCGCCCGCCCGGGCGCACGTCGGGGTGCAGCCGCTCCACCGTCTCCAGGTTGTGGCCCAGGATCGCGGGTCCGGCGGCCATGACCGTGCGCAGGGCCGCTTCGTCGCCCTTGAAGTCGGGGATCAGCACCTCCACGGAGCACTCCGGGAGCCGGCTTCGCACTTGCCGGATCGTCTCGGCGTAGATGCTGGCGCCGCCGTCGGCCAGCTCGTCCCGGTTGACCGACGTGATCACCACGTGGTCCAGCTCCATGGCGGCGACGGTGTCGGCCACCCGTCGAGGCTCGTCCAGGTCCAGCTCGGTGGGCATCCCGTGGGCCACGGCGCAGTACTTGCAAGCCCTGGTGCACACGTCGCCCAGGATCATGAAGGTGGCGGTCCCCGCCTCCCAGCACTCGCCGATGTTGGGGCAACCGGCTTCTTCGCAGACGGTGTGGAGGGAGCGGCTCCGCATCAGCCTCTTGAGGCGGAGGTAGTTGGGACCCCCCGGCGACCGAACCTTCAGCCAGGACGGCTTCCGGGACGTGATGGGGATCGTGTCCAGCCCTTCGTGGGCGCGTATCCGGGACGTGCCCTTGGGCTTGACTTGGCCCGTGTCCTTGCCCGCCGGGGCGTAGCCGCCCGGGGCAGTGCGGGTGGGACCTCGCGTCAATACCGTCATGGCTCCTCAGGTCCGTCAGCGATCACAATCCAGCTGTCTTCGAATCCCACTGCGTCGAGAACCTGCCGAAAACCTACTCGTTCGGGGCGTTCGCATATCGTGAATCGGCGAGCAGATCCCGGAACAGCCCGGATGATCGTAAACTGCGAGCCGCGCGGCTGCTCTCCAACGGGCCATGGACCTTCCCGTACCGTCGGGTTGCCCCGCAGCCGCACGTTGTCATGCATATGCCGAAACCAGACTCTTGATGACGGCCTCGACGACAGGCACGGCGACTGCATTCCCGGTCAACCTGCGGGCGACCGATACCTGGGTCGGTATCTCGAACGAATCGGGAAAGCCTTGCAGACGAAACATTTCGCGCTCCGTGAGCCGTCGCTCTCCGTTCACCAAGAGGTAGTTGTAGCTGGCTCCTGCTCGCAATGCGCATGAGAACGGATGGCTCGACACGTTGCCGCCCTTGTTCTCGTGCCATATCGCCGGGCGGACAGCGGCGCGGTGCTTCGCGTGTCTTGATTTTCTAATGGCCTCGGACGCAAAGTGCTTCGGATCGGGGTCTGGTTCAAGCAGCTCGGCCAGATGCCTCATAGGAAGGCAGTTGATCGGCCACGGAAACTCTTCCTGGATGGGCCTGTCCATCGCCACGATGAATACCCGGCGTCGGCTCTGCGGCAGGCCAAAATGCAGAGCATTCAGTATGCTCCAGGCAACGCTGTACCCCATGCGCTCCAGCGCCCCGCGCACCCACTTGAACGCTTCGCCTTGGCGATTGGTGACAAACTGAGGAACGTTTTCGAGCACAACAGCCCGGGGCCGCTTGACGCGCAAGATTCGTTCTATGTGACCAAACAATGTGCCCCGGGCGTCGTTCAGTCCCTTCTGGTTGCCGATGATGCTGAACGGTTGGCAAGGGAAGCCCGCAAAGAGCATGTCGTGGTCGGGAACGTCCTGTGCGTCCACGCGAGCAATGTCGCCTGCCGGCTCAAGACCGAAGTTGCGCTTGTACCACTCCCTGGCAATCGGGTCGATTTCGCATGCGAACACGGATTTCATGCCCTGCTTGGAAGCCGCCACGTGAAACCCGCCGATTCCGCAAAACATGTCGACGAATGTCTTCAAGTCGGCGACAGCTTCCAGCCTTCCGTCCCGGGGTTCCGACGGCGGCTGCACGGCGATCCCCAGAAGTTCAGGTTCCAGTGTTGGGGGTGTCTCAGCCTTCCCCTTGACTCGCGGGGAAACCGGACCCTGCGATGGCGCCCCTCCGCTGGCAGGCGACTTCGGGCGCACAGGCCTGCGGGCCCGCGGAAACCGTTGATGAGCGTGTGCGTGGTTGACGGCTAGTTGCTCCTTCGATCGGTGGTCCTCAGACGCTCGCGACCAAACTTACGCGGGCCTCTGCGCAGGGGGCGAAAATGCCTGCGGGAGTGTCGGGTCGCCGGCGTCGGTCGCGGCCGGAGTCACGCCCAAAGTTAGCACCCTCGCCCCACCGCCGGAAGTGTCCAGCCCGCCGGGCTGTGCCGACCTCGTCCGTCGCCAGCCCTACCACCCCCGCAGGACGTACCCGACGCCCAGGCCCAGGTACGTTCCAACCGCGTAGCCCAGGAGCCCCACGACCACCCCCGGCAGCACGAGGTGGCGCCACTCGCGGGAGACGGCCACGGCCAGGGCGCTGGACGGCCCGCCCACCGACGCTTGGGACGCCACGGCGATCGAGCCCATGTCCAGACGCAGCAGCTTGCCGACGCCGAAGACGAAGACCCCGTGCACTCCGACCACGATCAGCGTGAAGAAGAGGACTTCGAGCCCGACGGCGGCGATCTCCGAGAAGCGCGAGAGGACGCCGATCAGCACGAAGAAGAAGTGAAGGCCCACCGCGCCCAGCTGCATCGCGCCGGGCGCTTCCCGGAAGAGGGGAGTGTGGCCGAGAAGCAGCGCCAGCGTCGTCAGCCAGAGGATCGCCGGGACGCTGGGCACGGCGCGGCCCAGCCCCTCCGAGGCGACCAGGAGGGCCAGGCCGGCGGCGAAGAGGCCGGCCGTTCGGGCAGCGGACACTCCCTCCGGAGCGAAGTAGGGGTGGTGCTGGTGGCGGTTCGCCGAGCCGCTGGGCGCGGGGGCCGACGCCATCGAGGCGGGCGGCGGCGGAGTCGTGGCGGGCCGGTAGAAGCGTCGGAGCCAGACCGGAAGCATGAGGGTGGCGGCGAGCCAGAGGCCGGTGACCACGTTGTCGGCTGCGGTCGCGCCGGCAAAGAGGGGACCCGAGAGCCCGACGGCCCGGCCCACCGAGATGAAGTTCACGGAGCCGCCGGAGTAGGTCCCGGTCATCGCGGCGGCCAAGCGCCAAGTGTCGTCGCCGAAGTGGGCTTGGTAGACGGCCGTCGCCGCGAACGCCCCGAGCGTCGTGCCCGCCACCGCGACCCCGAAGGCGCCGACCATCGGGAGCCCGGCCTTCTTGAGGTCGCCCAGGTTCACCGACAGCAGGAGCCAGGCGATCGCCAGCGAGGTGACGGGACCGAGGACGGCGTCGTAGACGGGGGAGGAGGCGGGGACTGCGCCGGTGTTCGACAGGAGCGCGCCGAAGACGATCGCCAGCAGCGACGCGCCCACCTTCCCCAGCGCAGCGAAGCGCCAGTCCAGCCAGAACGCCAGGGCGGTGGCGGCGGCTATGACCGCGCACAGCGCCAGGGGCGAGCGAATCACGCGGCGACGGCGGGGGTCACGGGGCGCCCGCCAAGTACTCGCGGGCCTCAACCAGCAGCGCCGCCAGGAGGTCCGGGTGGCCCTCCTCCATGCTGACGTACTCGGTCAGGCCCGTTTGGATTTCGGCGTCGTACGCGTCGACAAAGCTGCGGTAGTGAGACTCCGCCCGGGCCGAGTCGCCCAGCGCCAGCGCCGCTTGCGCCGCCGCCGAGAGGCACAGCAGGTGGGTGGGCCGAACCGCCAGCCCTTCCTCGGCCACCGCCAGCGCCTGGGCGGCGGCGCCCGCGGCGGCGTGAAGGAGGGAGAGGTGGAAGCGGTCGTCCAGCGTGAGAGGGCCGACCCGGTCGAAGGCGGCGACCGCCATGGGAAGGAACCGGTCGGCCTCGTTCTGGTTCCCCGCCTCCACGGCCGTCATGACCCGGTTGAAGAGCCGCAGCGCGGCCTCCCGTGGGGTCATGGAGGAGAGGTCCACGGCGGAGGTGGGCCCCAGCGGCGCGGGCGCGCTCGAGGGCGGGGACGCCGGCACTCCGTCGGTTGCGGGCTCTCCTGGGCCGCCGGCACGGAAAACCACGACCGCCGCGACCACGGCGAGCGCGCCCACGACGACGGCCGCGCCCGCTCTGGTCCCGCTTCGGCTCCAACCCGACGCCGGGGCGCCGAGAGGCGTCCGCGCGCGGGGAGGCTGGCCCTGGAGGGGCGCGCCGCCGGTCCCGACCTTGGCAGCGCCGCCGGCGGCGACGGGCAGCGACGCCCCGCACTGCGTGCAGAACCGGTCGGCGCCACCCGAGGCGGCGCCGCACGCCGGGCAAGGAGGCCCTTGGAGGGCCCCGCCGCACGCCGGGCAGAAGTTGGCGTCGGACGGCACGTCGCCGGAGCAGTGGGGACACGACGCCCGGCCGCTCTCCGGCAACGGCGTCCCTGCCGCCTCCGGCTCGGCCTCTCCCGTCACTCGGGCCCCCGACCCGCGAGCGCGTTGAAGAACAGGGGCCAAGTCACGATGCTTTGGCCCCGGTAGTTGGGCTGGAAGCCGAAGAGGACGACTTCGCCGTCGCCGATCCGCGCCCGCAGAAGCGCGGGCCGGCCCGCCAGCCGGTCGGGGCCCAGCACCCAGCCGGCGACCACGGGGTCGGCGCCGTACCGGCCCACCACTTCGACCCGTTCGTCTTCCACGGCGAAGGCCCGGCTGCTCCGCCAGTACCAGACGGGCGTGGAGCCGTCGTAGCCCGCGGACAGCGGGTCGTCCGCCAGTTCGACCCGCAGCAAAGAGCCCGGCACGTAGAACTCGGTGTTCGGCAAGCCCGCAACGGGGTTCGTCACACCCAGTCCGAAGAGGTCCACGGCGAACTCCGCGGCCTCCTCCACCACCACCATCCGCCCACCGGCCTCCACGAACTCCCTCACGGCGTCGCTGCCGTCTTCGCCCAGGCCGCCGGTGTACTGCTCGGGCAACGATCCCGGGGGGTGTCCCATTCGGATCGATGCCGCCGACTGGCTTTGGAAGAGCAGCACGTCGTAGTCGTCTTCAAGGCCGCCGGCGCGGATGCGGGCGTCGTGAAGGGTGTCGTAGCGCAGCTCGTGCTGATCAAGCATCCACCGGGTCCACCCTGCCGGCATCGTTTCCCGGTGTCCCTTGTACACGCCCACCCGAGGCGCATTCTCGCCCGAAAGGGTCGCCGGCAGCTCGTAGGCCACCACGGGCGCCGAGATCGGCTCGCCCAGCGCCACGTCCGGCGCGGCGTCGAGCGCGTGCGCCTCCACGCCCATGAGCAGGGGCAGGGCGTGGGCCGTGACGTCGTAGGGTCGCTTCGGCGGTCCCCCCGGGTACTCCCGCAGGTCCGGGTACTCCTGCTCGACCAGGAGAGTCTGCGCGAAGGAAGCCCACGGCTGCCGCATGAGCACCACGTGGGACCCGGCCGGGTACGACCTGCCGCCCGCCTCGAACGACGCCTCCGCCGGACGCACCTCCACGTCCCCCATGGCCAGGATGCGCAGGACGCTCTCCAGCCCCACCCGGTTCCCCTGCTCGGCCGGGATCGCCCAGGCGGCGGGCCACTCGTCCCAGCCCTCCACCGCCCGCTGCGTCACCCGATGGAAGTTCTCCAGCCAGAAGCACCGGTTGCGCGCTACGTTGGAGAGCAGCGCCATCGCCCCGGCGAACTGGTACTCGACGATCTCGGGCAACCCCCATTCCCCCCCGCGCCACGGCCAGGGGAAGTTCCACGCGGCCTGGGCGGCGTCGTACTCCCGGCCGCCCCGGACCGTCTCGGCCGGCACGTCCACCGTCGTGGCCAAGCGCGCCGAAGCCGTCTCGCTGAGGATGCGCGCGCCCCCGTGATAGTGCATGTAGGCCCGCCCGGGGTGGAAGCCGTCAAAGATGGCGTTGACGACCACTCCCTTCTTTCCTTGCGAAACGAGCTCCGCCGCCATCCAGGTCCCCAGCTGGTTCACGGCCGACACGAGCGCCGGGTCGACGTTCGGCTCCATCGGGTCGATGTAGGCCGGAAAGAACATCCGCGCGCCGCCGCCGCCCATCTGGTGGATGTCGTGGACGACCTGCGGGTGCCACTCGTTCTGGGCCCGCACCGTGTGCTGGGTCTCCTTCTGGTAGAAGGTGTACCAGTCCCGGTTGTTGTCGTGGCCCGTGTAGAAGTGGTAGAGCCACGGCGGCGGGCTCCCGTCGAAGGCCGTTCCCGCGTGCTCGTTGTAGAAGTCGTTGACCCACTGCGTGCCGTCGGGGTTGAGCGACGGGATCTGGAGCACGATCACGTTGTCCAGTATCTCCATCGTCTTCTCGTCGGTGGCGGACGCCAGCCGATGTGCCAGCTTCGCCGCCGACTGGCTGGTGCCGACTTCGGTCGAGTGGATGGCGTGTGTGATCATCACCACCGTGCGGCCTTCCTCCAGCAAGGCCTCGAGCTCCGCTTCGCCCTCGGCCCCGTCGGCGTGCGTGCGGGGGTCGGCCAGCCGCAGCTGCACCTCCTTGAGGCGGTCCAGGCGGCGGTGGTTCTCCGGGCTGGTGATCGTGAGCATGACGAAGGGCCGTCCCGCCGTGGAGAACCCGAGGGTGTCCACCGCGACCCGGTCCCCGGCGCGAGCCAAGGCTTCGTAGTACGCCGAGAGCTCGTCCCAGTTGGCCAACTTGCCGGCAGCGCCCATGGCGAAGCCGAAGTGGTCGGCGGGGGACGGGACTTGGGGGACTTGGCCTCCGCACGCCGCGACGGACGCGGTCCACGCGGCGACGAGCAGCGATGCGCGCATTCGGCGCTTCTCCGTTTTTTGTGGGTGAAGGGGTATGGCCAGGGGCCGGCAGGCGCCTCCGCCGTGGCGGGCCGCCGTGGCCCACCGCACCGTCGTGTCTACAGGCCGGTAGGCAGCTCCGCGAACATCGTCTCGACACCGAACCTTTCCTGCAACTTCGCGGCCACGGCCTTGACGCCCCACGTCTCGGTAGCGTAATGGCCGCCCAGGAAGACCGTGACCCCCAGCTCGGCGGCCTCGATGGCGTGGTGGTGCTGGGCTTCGCCGGTCACGAGCGCGTCCAGCCCCTTGGCCGCCGCTTCGTCCAGCATCGACGCGCCGGCCCCGGTCACCACCGCCACGCGGGCGATCCTTTCCGGCCCCCCCGGCAGGACGCGCACGGGACCGTCCAGCACGGTCTCCATCTTTGCGGCGAGCGTCGCCACCGAAGCGCCGACCCGGCCCATCCAGCCCACCGCCGCCCCCTTGTACTCCCCGAACGGCGTCAGCTCCGCCAACCCCAGCGCGCGGGCCAGCAGGGCGCAGTTGCCGACCTCCGGGTGAGCGTCGAGCGGCAGGTGGACGCTGTACAGCGCGACACCCCCCTTGATCAGCGCTTCGACCTTGCGGAACCGCCGTCCCGTCAGCGGCCGCACCCCGTCCCAGAAGATGCCGTGGTGGACCAGAAGCAGCTCCGCCCGCCACGCCGCGGCCTCTCGGACTGCCGCTTCGCTGGCGTCCACCGCCGCCACGACCCGCCGGACCGGACCCGGTCCCTCGACCTGGAGCCCGTTGAGCGCGCCGGCGTAGTCGGGAACGCTGTCCACGTCCAAGTAGTCGTCCAGGTAGGCGACGACCTCCCGCAGGGGAACGGCTGCCACTTGCCGTCCGTTCCGTCCCTACTTTCGACCTCTGCGCTTCCGGTCCTGTTCGGCGACCACCGGCGGGCCCGGGCTTCCCGACCCTTCCGGAGCCGCCGCCTCCTGGCTTCGGCCCACGGCCACGGTGCCGTTCAGGATTCCCCCTTCGTCCAGCTTCAGCCGCGCCGCCTGTATCTCGCCGTCGATCCTGCAGGTCGATTGGAGTTCCAGTCGAGAGTGGACGTGAACCGCTCCCGCGACGCTTCCCGCGATCACGGCGTCCTGGGTCAGCACGTCTCCGGTCACCCGTCCGTCCTTCCCGATCACCACTGCCTTGTCGGCGTGCACGGAGCCTTCCACGACGCCTTCGATCCGAACCGTGTCCGTCGTCACGCAGTCGCCGACGACCTTCATGCCCTGTCCGATGATCGACATGACGTGCTCGGGGGCTGCTGGTACGTTGCGGGGGTTCTTTGCCTTTGCCATCGGGCTGTCGTGCCTCCTTTGGGGGAATCGATCCTCGGGTTTCTGCTTGGTCCTACGACGGCGGGGCGACCATCGCGCGGGGGTCGACCGGGTTGCCGTTCCTTGTGATTTCGAAGTGCAGGTGGGGCGCCGTGGAGTTGCCCGTGGAGCCGGACATGGCGATCACCTCTCCTCGCCGGACCACCGACCCGCGGGCCACGTGCAGCTCCGACGCGTGCCCGTACAGGCTGTGCAGTCCGTCGCCGTGGTCGAGCAGGACGAAAAAGCCGTAGTCCGGGTCCTCGGCGGCCTCCTTCACTTGTCCGGTGGCGGCGGCCAGGATGTAGGAACCGGTCTGCACCGCGATGTCGATCCCCGGGTGGTTCCGGTCGGCGCCCGCCACCAAGCCCTGCGTCAGGTATCCGGCAACCGTCAGCGGCCAAGACCACGAGTCGGGCTGCAGCGGAACCGCCACCGGCCGGCGCGCGCTTCCGTTGCCGTTTGGGCGGGCCAGCCACAGACCGACTCCGAAGGTGTCCGGGCGACCGACGAGGAGGTGGCGAGCCCTCTCCCACCGCTCTTCCAGCGATTCGATCTCGCGGGACAAGCTGTCGGCCCGCGCCAACTCCGCCGGTTGCGGCCGCCCGGGGAAAACGAGGTCGCTGGCTTGAGAAGCGCGCACGAACAGAGAGGTCCATGTCGCGGTCATCGCGACGAAGGCCACAATCGCGACGACCGTGCTCCAGATCAGGAACCGCAACGCCCTGCGGGAGAGGGTGAACGTTCGCGACTCGCCCCCGCCCTCGGGCAGCAGGACGATCGAGAGCCCCCGGTCCAGCTTGACGCCCAGCGGCATTCAGCCAACCACCTCGCCGGCGTCCTTGCCGGTGAGCGCCGCAAAGACGCGCTCCAGGTCCCGGGCGTCGTGGAAGTCGATCCGGATCGCGCCGCTGCCCTTGCCCTTCCACCTGATCGCCACCCGGGTCTGCAAGTGGCCGCAGAGGGCTTCTTCCAGGGCTCCAACGGCCGGATCCCGGCGAGCCTTCGACTTCGACGGGGCGGTGGTGTCCGGCGCAGCGGCGGGAGCGGCCAGGGTTCTGACCTCTTCCTCCGTCTCCCGGACGGACCAGGACTCCGCCACGGCCCGGCGCGCGACCTCCGCCGCTCGGACCGGGTCCTTGACCGCCAAGAGCGCGCGAGCGTGGCCCATGGAGAGGGCACCGTCTTCCAACAACCGCCGCACCGACGGAGGCAAGGTCAGCAGGCGGAGCATGTTGGCCACCGTGGACCTGTTCTTGCCCACCGCCTTGGCAATCTTCTCCTGCGTGAAACCGAAGGTATCCCGAAGAGATTCGTAGCCTTGGGCTTCTTCCAGCGGGCCCAGCTCCTCCCTTTGCAGGTTCTCGACCAGCGCCAAGACGAGAAGCGTGTCGTCGTCCACTGTCCGCACCGACGCCGGCACCTCGGTCCAGCCGAGCTGCTTGACGGCCCGCAGCCTGCGTTCGCCGGCCACGAGTTCGTAGGTTCGTCCGCTGGGCGTCTTCCGCACGACCACGGGCTGGAGCAGGCCGCAGCTCTCGATCGACGCCGCAAGCTCGTCCAGATCGCCCGGACGGAACTCCTTTCGGGGCTGAAAGGGGTTGGGAACGATCGACCGGACAGGCAAGGCGGCATGTGGCCCGGCAGGTCCTTGGGCCGCGTCGGTGTCCTCGATGGCGAACTCCCCGAGCAGCGCTCCCAGGCCTCGGCCCAGGCGGTCGGCCCCGCTCATGCGCCCGCTCCGGCCATTGCACCCGTCTCTGCATCGGCGCTCCCGGCCCCGGCGCTTCCTGCGCGCCCGCGTCTCGCCAGCAGCTCGTGAGCCAGCGCGGCGTAGCGGCGAGCGCCTATGGACGCCGGCTGGTACCCGGTCAGCGGGACTCCGAAGCTGGGCGCCTCGGCGATAGTGACATTTCGCGGGATGACGGTCGAGAACACCCGGTCGCCAAAGTACTTCGAGGCCTCGGCCGCTACTTGGCGCGAGAGGTTGAGGCGCTGGTCGTACATCGTCAGCAGGACGCCTTCGACGGTCAGTCTCGGGTTCAGGTTGCGCTGGATCAGCCGGATGGCGTTCAGGAGCTGGGTCAACCCCTCCAGGGCGTAGTACTCGCACTGGATGGGGATCAGCACCGAGTCGGCGGCCACAAGGGTGTTGACCGTGAGCAGTCCAAGAGACGGCGGACAATCGACCAGGACGTAGTCGTAGTCGGGCAAGACGGGCGCCAGCGTCTCGGAGAGGATTCGCTCTCTGTCGCGGACGCCCACAAGCTCGATCTCCGCTCCGGCCAAGTCCCGGTTGGCAGGCACGACGTGCAGGCTGCCGTGCCCCGCGACTCCTCGGTGAACGGCGCGGAAGACAGGAAGCCCGCGGATCAAGACGTCGTAGATCGTCGGCCCCCGGTCCTTCGCAAGCCCCAGCCCGCTGGACGCGTTCCCCTGGGGGTCCATGTCCACGACCAGAACGCCAACGTCGTTGGCAGCCAGCGCCGCCCCCAGATTGACGGCCGTCGTCGTCTTCCCGACGCCGCCCTTCTGGTTCGCCAGGGCAATGACTTGGGTCATGTCGGCTCCGTTTCTGGGCAGGGGCTGGCCGGGATCTTGGGCGAACCGGCTATGGGGAGCAACGGGCGGGGGCCAACGGACAATGCGGGCCAGGAACGACCCGTCGGTGGAACATAGCACGATTGGACCACTCGGCAGGACCCCCGTTGCTCGCTGTTTGCGGCACTCCCGCAGCTCCCTGGTACCACTTGTTCCACGTGGAACAGCGGGGCCTTCCCGGCAAGCCGCGGTCCCTTCGTTCCGGCGTCGAAGCCTGCTGGTTGTTGAACGAGCCCTTTAGTGGCGACGTGTTTCACGTGGAACAGCGGCGCCTGCACCCTGCCGAGCTGGCCGTCATCGCTTGGCGTCCCACTGATTCGTGCGCCACAGCTGGACCCATTGCAGAACAGCCCGATCCCGCCGTCATCGCCAGAATCGTCTCCGGCGCGAACGGTGACATCAGCGAGCAGATGCCCGTCCCCACACCCTCGAACAGCGAGTCCGCCAGGTCCATGTCCACGGCGTCCAGGCACCGGAGCAGGACCAGCCAGTAGCCAACCAGCCAGCCGACCAGACCATCGGCCTCACGAGGTCACCCACGCCCAAGTCGCCAGGGCCAGAATCCCGACCGCGACGATGACTGGCACGGCGCACCACCACGCGGCCGCCCGAATCGACTCGAGCAGCTCCGTCTGCCGCACCAGCTCATCCCGCACGAAGTTGTCCATCAGGTCCTTGTCCTCATTGTCCATCAGGTCCTCGTCCTCCAGTTGGATCGGGTGGTGACCGTCGCTGGGCCGGCGCGCGGTCGGCATGTTCCGTGGACGACCCTGCAAACGATATCTCACTCAGCCCAACCTCACCAAGAGCTGCTTCACCGCGCACCAGCACCGCGCACGCGATGAACCGGACCTTCTCGCGGGGTCGACTGTTCAGACCATCTGGACATTGAACCAACCTCCTGTTGGGGACCTCGGACACCCGTTCGGAGGACGACGACCGCCGGCGCCGTGGCCAAGCTCTGGCCGGGTGGAGCCCAGCAACGACAACCGTCTCATCCTGGTTGTCGCTCGCCAGTTGCGTCTTCGGCCTTCAGCTTGCGCACTTCCATTACCAAGTTCTGGAGGTCGGCGGGCGAGAGTCCCGGTATCCGCCCTGCCTGAGCCAAGGTGGCGGGGCGCACCCGCGTCAGCTGCTGGCGCGCCTCCCACGACAGAGTGACGAAGTCGTGGTAGGGCGCGTCTTCGGGGATGGAGAAGGCAGCCTGGGCCCGCAGCTTCGCGGCGCGCTCCGCTTCGCGTCGGACATAGCCCTCGTACTTCGCGTCCACTTCGACCGTGGCCAGGACGTCTTCCCCGAACGACGGCGCGCGCTCCGGCCCGACCGCTTCCAGCAGCGCTCCCGCGCCAATGCCCGGGCGGCGCAGCAGCTCGCGTGCTCTCTTGGGCTCCGAGATCGGCGCACTGCCTGCTCCTTCCAGCACCGGGTTGGCCGTCCTGGGCGGCACGGCCGTCTCCTTGAACCATGCCAGGGCCCGGCTCTCGTCGGCCAGACGCTCGGCCAGGACACCTTCTTGCTGCTCGGTCAGCAACCCGATCTCCCGCGCCGTCACGCCCAGACGGCCCGCGGTGTTGTCCTGACGCAGCAGCAGCCGGAACTCGGCCCTCGACGTGAAGAGCCTGTACGGCTCGTCCACCCCCTTCGTCACCAAGTCGTCCACCAGCACGCCGACGTACCCTTGGTCCCTCTCCACGACCAGCGACGCTCTGCCCTGCGCGGCCAGCGCCGCGTTGGCGCCCGCCACCACCCCCTGCCCCGCCGCCTCCTCGTATCCCGTGGTGCCATTGATCTGGCCGGCGAAGTAGAGCCCCGGCACGTCCCGCACTTCGAGCGTGTGGCGAAGCTGGTGGGGCGGGAAGTAGTCGTACTCGACGGCGTACCCGGGCTTGGTGATCTTCGCTTCCTCCAATCCCGGAATCGACCGAAGGAACTCCAGCTGCACCTCGGCCGGAAGCGACGTGGACAATCCGTTGACGTACAGCTCGGTGGTGTCCAGCCCTTCCGGCTCCAGGAACACTTGATGCCGGGGCGCGTCGGGGAAGCGGACCACCTTGTCCTCGATCGACGGACAGTACCGAGGACCCCGGCCCGAAATCTCCCCACCGTAGAGGGCGCTCCGGGCCAAGTTTCGGGTGACGATCTCCTTGAGGCCGGCGTCGGTCCACGTAATCCAGCACGGCAACTGTTCAAGCAGGGGCTCGCGGGCGTAGGAGCAGAACCGGAACGCGTCGCTGCCTTCGTCTCGGTCCTGGCGCCGGCAGCGAGCGTAGTCCACCGTGCGGCCGTCGATCCTGGGAGGCGTCCCCGTCTTGAAGCGCGCCACCCGGAGACCGTGCCCCTCCAGCGCCTCGGCAAAGGAAACCGACGGCTCCTCGCCCGCCCGCCCGGCCCCCTGTGCTGCCGAGCCGCCGACGTGCAGCCGGCCTCGCAGAAAGGTGCCGGCAGTCACGACCACCTTCTTCCCCTCGAACGTCACGCCTCCCCGGGTCTCGACGCCGTGCACGCGGCCCGTCGCTCCCCGGCGCTCGCGGTCGACCAGCAGCCCGGTGACCATCTCCTGAAAGAGGTCCAGGCCGGAGAGCCCGTCCAGGATGCGCCGCACGGCGACGGCGTACCGCACTCGGTCGCACTGGGCCCGGGGACCCCATACGGCCGGCCCCTTCGACCGATTGAGCATCCGAAAGTGAATCCGGCTGGCGTCGGCGGCCCGCGCCATCACCCCGCCCATTGCGCCAACCTCTCGCGCAAGCGTCCCCTTCGCCACCCCGCCGATCGCGGGGTTGCAGCTCATCTGCGCAATGCGCGTCAGGTCCGGCGTCACCAAGACCGTGGCGGCGCCCAGCCTGGCCGAGGCGGCGGCGGCCTCGACGCCTGCGTGGCCGCCGCCTACCACGATCACGTCGTATCGCAGCCGCACGACCCTACTTCCCGATGCAGAAGTCCCGAAAGACGCGATCCAGCACGTCTTCGTCGGCGACCACGCCCAGGACTTCTTCCAGCGACGTCTCCGCCGACTTCAAGTGGGCCGAGGCCGCCTCGGGCGGCACGCCCTTCTCCAGCGCCGAGCAGAACGCTTCGACCTCGCCCATGGCCGCCTCCAGGTCTCGGGCTTGGCGCTGGGTGGTCACCACCGGCACGTCGTTCCGATTCTCCACCACGCCGCGGAACACCAGCCGCCTCAAGGCTTCCTGGAGCGAATCGAGTCCTTCGCCGGTCCGCACCGACACCGCCACTTCATCCGCTCTCGGCGCTTCGCCGGCCTGGGCCAAGTCCCACTTCGTCCGCACGAACACGACTGGCGCGCTCAACGACGCGACAAAGGCCCCCTCGGCCTCGTCGTCCGGCGCCGACCCGCTCTCCCGACAGTAGAGCACGACGTCGGCCTCTTCCAAGTACCTGCGCGCGACCTCGATCCCCAGCTGCTCGATCGACCCGGCGCCGTTGCGGAGGCCGGCCGTGTCCACCAGCCGGAACGGGAAGCCGTCGATCCCGACCACTGCCTCCACGGCGTCCCGCGTCGTGCCCGCCTCGCCGGCGACAATGGCCCGCTCGACTCCCAGCAAGCCGTTGAAGAGACTGGACTTGCCGGAGTTCGGCCGTCCGGCCAGCACCGCCAGCGCGCCCTCTCGAAGGAGCTCCCCGGCCGGCGCCGTCGCCAGCAGCAGGGCCATCTCCCGCGCCAGGTCGCGGCCCCGGGACGCAATCGTGCCCAAGGCCACGGGCGCGTCGTCTTCCTCGGGGAAGTCGATGTGCTGCACCAGCAGGGCGGAGAGCTCCACCAGCCGCTCCCGCAGCGCCGCAACCCTCTCTCCCAGCCCCCTTTCCAGCTGGTGGAGCGCAACCGTTCGGCCCTTCGCCGCCTTGGCCGCCACCAAGCCCGCCACGGCTTCCGCCTGGGTCAGGTCGAGCTTCCCGTTGAGGTAGGCGCGTTGCGTGAACTCTCCCGGACGCGCCCGTCGCGCTCCCAGATCGACGCAAGCTTCCAGTGCGACGGCGGGCGTCTCGTAGCCGCCGTGGGTCGACACTTCCACGACGTCTTCTCCGGTGTAGCTGGCGGGAGCCCGGTAGACCGCCACGAGCGCGTGATCCAGCGTTTCGTCGGAGCCGGGCCGGGTCAACGCGCAGAGCCTGCTCGCACGGTCTGCCCACTCGGCAGGGTTCCGGCGGGTCAGCCTTCCTGCGATTTCAATCGCATGGGGACCCGACAAGCGCAAGACCGCAACGGCGCCGAGCCCGGGCGGCGTCGCCTGTGCGACGATCGTGTCGCCGAGAGAGCTCCGCTTCCGCATCGCCGGGGATGGATTGCCTCACGAGCGGGTCTTGGCGGGCCCGCTCCGGGCAAGTCCCGCCTGCGCCTTCTTCCGCTGCTTGGCGATGATCAGCTGCTGCGGGATCGTCGCGATGTTCACGACGGAGTAGTAAAGATTCAAGCCCGACGCAAAGCGGAAGAACAGCACCACCATGAGCACCGGCATCAAGTACATGATCACCTTCATCTGCGGATTCGAGCTACCCGCGACCCTCATGCTGATGTACTGCAACAAGAACATGCTGGCGCCCATGAACAACGGGAGTATGTAGAGAGGGTCCGGCGCCGAGAGGTCCGGCAGCCAAAGGAACGACTCGCCCCGCAGCTGAATCGTGTTCTGGAAGACGAAGAACAAGGCGATCAGCACAGGCCAGGGCAACAGCATCGGCAGGCAGCCTCCCATGGGGCTGGCGCCTTCCTCCTTGTACAGCTTCATCGTTTCCCGGGCTACCGCCTCCCTGTCGTCGCCGTACTTCTTCTTCAGTTCCTCGACGCGCGGCTGAAGCGCCATCGTCTTGACCTGCGAGCGCATCGACTTCTGGTACAGCGGCCACATGAGCAAGCGCATCACGATGCCGATGACGATCAGCACCCAACCGTACCCGAGCAGCAGTTGATCGTGCAGGAAGTTCATCATCCAAAGCACCACCCCGACGAAGGGCCGCACGATCGGCCTGAAGAACCTCCAGCCGTAGGGGTTGACCTCCTCCATGTCGTGGCCCATGGCCACCAGCCGTTCCCGCTCCATCGGTCCCAGATAGGCTCGGTACCCGTAGCGCCCCGAACTCTCCACGGGCACCCCCACGTGCACGCCCGCGCTGCCTTCGGCGCCTGGACGGGCCGCGACCGTCGCCAGAAACTCCCCGTCCCTGGCCGGCAACACGGCCTCGAGGAAGAACTTGCTCTTCAGCCCCGCCCAATGCAGCGGCCCGCCCCTCTCCTCGTGTTCCTTCACCCTGCTCAAGGCCCGAGACCGGATGCCGCTCTCCACGTGGTTGCTGGAGTAGGCCATCATTCGCCGGTCTTCGGGCGCGTGAAGCTCGTTGACCGCCAGCCCCGGCCCCAGGTCCACCAGCAGCGTGGTCCGGTCGGGCGAGTCCAGCTCCGGCAACCGGCCGTCGACCTGCACGAGGTAGGAGTCCGGCGAGAAGGTGTACGTGATCTCGCTGAAGAAGCGTCCCGTGGGGTGGTCGTACCTGAAGACCAGCGAGCGGGGAGCACTCCCTTCGTCCAGGCGGATGCCTTCCGAAGGCGTGGCGACGTGGCCGTACCCTGCCAGCGGCACCGTGTCCGTGCCCGCTCCGACTACCCACACGCCGCCGAGAACGCCCCACGAGCCCTGCGCGCTGCCCGGGGCCGCCGCGCCTGGAAGCGGATCGGGCACCAGCTGCACCGGTCCGTCGCGGGCAAACGACCGATGCTGGAGGAGCTCGGCGGAGCGCAGGATGGCTCCGAAGGTGGAGAACGAAAGGCGGTAGAGAGGCGTCTCCACCGTCACGACGCTTTCCCGCGCAACCGCCTCGTCGTCGCCGGATTCGTCCGGCGGCGGCTCCTCCTCCCGCATGAGTCCCGCGACCAAGCCCGACTCCTCTTCCACTCCTTCTTCGAGCTCGCTGGCCGGCGGCGGTTCTTCGGGGGCCGGGTCCGGCGGAAAGAGAAAGTTCGTTCCGACAATCACGCCCATCATGAGCAGGACCGCCAAGACGAAGCGGCGTATCTCTGTTCCGCTCACCGAACCGCCCTCTCCTCCGGAGCCGCCCTTCGTCCGGGCACGGGATCCCAGCCGGAACCGCCCCAAGGCCGACATCGGACGACCCGCTTCGCGCCAAGCCACGCGCCCCGCAGCGTCCCGTGCTCCTCGACCGCCTGCAGGGCGTATTCGGAGCAACTGGGCGTGAACCGGCACGCCGGGGGCGTCAGCGGCGACACTGCTCTCTGATAGAACCGGAGGAGCGCGATCAGCGCCGAGCGGAGCATATCTCCTCCACTACTCCCATCACCGCGTCCTCGAGTTGCCCGTACGTAGCCCGGTAGGCTCTTCGTTTCGCGTGGACCAGCACGTCCGCGTCTACCCCCGCCTCCTGGAGACGCTGGAGAACCCGCCGGCGACCGATCTCGCGCAGGCGACGCTTCAGGCGGTTCCGCGCGACGATTCGCTCTCCCAGCTTGGGCACCACGAAGCCCACCCGTCCGATCGGCCGACCCGAACGTCCCGTCCTGGACCGAACCAGCGCCAGAACGTCGATCAGCGGGGTGCGAACGCGCCTCCCCTCCTTGAAGAGGGCTTCGATCTCCCGACTCCGGCGAACCCTCGCGCTACGGGGAAGTCCCTCCCTGGGGTGCCTGGGCACTGGCCCCGCGGCTCCTGCCGACACGCTGTGGGGAACTTACCGGGCGTACTTGGATCCGATGCGGACGGTCAACCGCTTCCGGCCCCTTCGGCGTCGCCGGTTCAGCGCCTTTCGGCCGCCCGGGCTGCTCATTCGAGCCCGGAACCCGTGCTTGTTCAAGCGCTTGCGGTTTCGGGGCCTGTACGTCGGTTTCATGTGAAGCGCCTCTCTTGGCGGGCCGGAAGTCCTCGAAGCGAGCTGAGCCGCGTACTTTAGCCGAATGCGTGGTCGTCGTCAATTGGCCGAGCCTCGGTCCGAGCATCCTGGCCGGGAGCGACGCGGTCCCGGAACCGGAAGCCCTGCTCCCGGAGTTCCGCCCCGCTCGGGTTTGACCGGGCGAGCGGCGCCGGGTAACCTTGGAGCCCTCCAACTTTCGGACCTCGTGGGAAGGCATGGACCCGGACGCCACCGAACTCTGGAAGACGATCCTTCGGCTTGTCGCCGAATCGGTACGGGAGCAGGGCTACGCCACATGGCTCTCGAAGGTGGAGGCCGTCTCGTGGTCGGGGCGCGTCCTCCGGGCCGAGGCCCCCGATCGGTTCCACGCCGAGTGGGTCGAGGACAAGTACGGAGGCCTCCTCCAGAAGGTGGGCGAGCAAGTGGCCGGCGCGCCTTTCAGCATCCGCGTCTCCTCCAGCGGGTCGCCGCGGGGGCGGCCGCCCGAAGTCAGCCTGGCGCCCGTCGTTCCCCCGTCCGAAGAGGAGTCCGCCGAGCAGCCCCCGGCGTACCTGAACCAGCGCTACACCTTCGATCGGTTCGTCGTGGGGGAGAACAACCGGCTCGCCCAGGCGGCCAGCCTGGCGGTCGCCGAACGTCCCGCAGACGCCTACAACCCTCTCTTTCTCTACGGAGCGACGGGGCTCGGCAAGACCCACCTGATGCAGGCCATCGCCAACCGGATCCTGAAGTCGGGGCGGAGCAGGAGCCCCAGGATCTGCTGCGTCCCGGCGGAGCAGTTCATGAACGAGATGGTGACGGCGATTCAGAAGAACACGATGGAAGCCTTCCGGACCCGCTACCGCTCCTACGAGCTTCTCCTGGTGGACGACGTCCAGTTCCTCCGCAAGAAGGAGCACACCCAGGAGGAGTTCTTCCACACCTTCAACGCCCTGCACCAGAACAGCTGTCAGATCGTCCTGACCAGCGACCGGAAGCCCAAGGAACTCGAGGGTCTCCAGGATCGACTGATGTCCCGGTTCGAGTGGGGGTTGGTGGCGGACGTGAGCCGGCCCAGCTACGAGACCCGCGTGGCGATCCTCCGGAAGAAGGCCGAAGAGGACCGGGTGGGCCTCGACCCCGACGTTCTGGACTTGGTCGCCCGCCGCTGCCGATCGTCGGTCCGGGAGCTGGAGGGCGCGATCATCAAGCTCCTGGCGTTCTCCTCGCTCACCAACCAGGACCTGACGATGGAAGTGGCGCGCCAAGCCCTGACCGGCACCGAAGAGGAGAGCGCACCGGAAGACGTCGCGAGCGACCTCGCCGCCGAAGGTGCGGACGGCCCCGAAGCGATCCGGAACGCAGTCGCGGAGGCGTGGGGACTCGCCGGGGAGGAGTTGGCTTCCAGCACCCGCGCCCGACACGTGGTGGTCCCCCGCCAAGTCGCCATGCTGCTCATCAAGGACGTTCTCGACGTGCCGCTCCGCCGAGTCGGAGAGGCGCTCGGAGGTCGTCACCACTCCACCGTGCTGCACTCGATCCGCAAAGCGCAGGACAGGATCCAGGCCGACGACGGGCTCCGAACGAAGGTGGAGTCCCTTGCGGAAGACCTGCGGAGAACCGCGTGAGCGTCCGCCCTGCCTCGCTTTCCCGCTCTCGCCCCCGTCTCTTTTCCACAACCGCCGTCGGTCAATTGTGGAAAACCCCTGTGGAAATGTCGACAACTCCGAGTATTCCACAACGCGTTCGGCCAAGAACCTCGCATTCCCACAGCTTCATGTGGACACCCCGGCCCGCACTCCGCTTTCCACACTCTCCTTCCCTTCCGACGGAAGCGCGCGTTTCGGCGGTTCCGAAGCATCTTCTCCACATTTCCACGTCGCCTTACTACGACGAGCCTGTATCTTTAATTTCAAGTGCTCGGACGAGAACGCCACCCATGCCAGAGACCTCTCCATGAACCTCACCATCACCCGCGAGAACCTCGCCAAGGGCCTCTCCGACGTTGGGACCGTCATCCCGACCAAGACGTCCCTCCCCGTGCTCTCCAACGTCCTTCTGGAACCGGGCGACGGCGAGCTCTGGATCACCGGCACCGATCTCGACGTGACGATCCGCCGCAAGGTCCCGGCCGACACCAAGGAAAGCACTCCAATTACGGCGCCAGGAAAGAAGCTCCAGGAGCTTGCCAGGGAACTCCCGGAACACCCGGTCACCCTCTCCACGTCGGGGGACCAGCTGGAGGTCGTCTGCGGCCGCAGCCGCTTCAAGCTGAACGGCCTTCCGAGCGACGAGTTCCCGACCTTGCCGGAGGTGGACTTCGAGAAGCCGTGGCAGATCAAGGGCGAGGCGCTGATCGAGCTGGTGCAGCGAACGGCGTTTGCCGTGTCCACGGAAGAGAGCCGACCGATCCTCAACGGCATGCTCTGGGAACTCAAGGGCGAACAGATGGTGATGGTCGCCACCAACGGCCACCGGTTGGCGCGAATGGCGGTCGCGTGCGATCCCCCGATGGAAGCGACCGAGAGCCTCATCGTGCCCCCTGTCGCGCTCCATCAGGTGGAGAGACTCTTCGGAGAATCCGAGGACCTGATGGTCGCCCGCAGCGGAAACCACCTGGGCTTGAAGTCGCAAGAGGCCGAAGTCTACACGCGACTGATCGAGGGCAAGTACCCCAACTACGAGCAGGTGATCCCGAAGGACAACGACAAGGTCGCGACGATCGACCAGGAGACGTTGACGGCGGCGGTTCGCCGAATGGCCGTCGTCGCGGCGGAGGCGCCCCACCGCACGAAGCTGCTCTTCGACCCCGACGAGCTGAGCCTAGGCGTGACGACCCCGGACCTGGGAGAAGCCGCCGACGGCGTCGGGGCAGAGTACAACAGCGCCGCCCTGGAGATCGGATTCAACGCCAAGTACCTGCTGGAGGTCGTGCGGAACATGCCGCAAGGCGAAGTTCGCTTCTCCTTCAAGAGCTCGGAGCGGGCGGCGGTCATTCAGCCCGCCGACGACAGCGTGGACTACCTGTGTCTGATCATGCCCCTGCGGATCGAATAGCCGGCGGGACGACCCAAGGGTCAGCCGGCGGCGAAGAGTTCCGCGGCAGTGAAGACCGCCCGGAGTTCGTAGCCGGCTTCCGCCAGCCGCTCGCTCGCGCCCTCTTCCCGATCCACCAGAACAAGCACGCCCAAGATGCGACCGCCTCCGTCTGCGACGACCTGGGCCGCCTCCAAGACGCTGCCGCCCGTGGTGATCGTGTCGTCCACCAGCACCACCCGGGCGCCCGAGGCGAAGCCTCCTTCGATGCGGCGGGCGGCGCCGTGGTCCTTGGCGCGCTTCCGAACCGTGAAGGCGTCGAGGACGAAGCCGCTTCGCGCCGCGTGTCCGGCGACCGCGTAGGCCACCGGGTCGGCGCCGAGCGTCATCCCGCCCACGAAGTTCGGCTTCCAGCCTGCCTCTGCGATCGCGCGGTGACCGACTTCCCCGACGAGAACCTGACCTTCTCCCGTCATCGTGGTGGCCCGGGCGTCCACGTACCACTTCGAGCGCCGGCCGCTGGCCAGGGTGAAGCTACCCTTCTTCAGGCTGCGTTCCTGGAGAAGACGGAGGAGCTGCTGGCGGGAGTTCGGGGTCAAGGAGTCCATGGGACGAAAAGGTACTTGCTGGCGGAGCAGTGGACGACCGCTCGGCTTCCGGCCATGGTCGGGTTGCTGCTTCTGACGGCGTGCGGAGACGGCTCCGTGGATCCGGGAACGCTGCACTTCGGACAGGTCGGAGAGGTCGAGGTGCGGGTCGCGACCCCGCTGAACGGCGCCATCGGCCGGCAGCGGCAGCAGTTGACATGGGAATCCAGCGGTGCCTGGCAGCTCTTTGAGGAGATCAGATACCAAGGGGTGGTGGGGGACGACACGACGACGCCGAACCCGGGCGTTCCCGAGCTCTTCGCTTCCTCCTACGCATCGTTCATCAACGGCGTCAATACGGATGTGGGCTGGCGACTCATCAACGTCGAAGGCCTGGACCCCTCCGACCGACCGCTGGAGTGCGCCGAAACCGAAAGCCAGCTGAGCTTGTCGATTCGAGACGGCGGGAGAAACGAGACGGCGACTTGGTCTCGATGCGCGGCCGGCACGCTGAGGTCGCTGCGCGTTCGATCGGGAGAACGGGACAACACCGCGGCGCGTGTGATCCAGGCCGTGATCATCATGCGCAACCTGACGATCGGCGAAGTGGACGAAACCTACGCCTACACCGGCAGCTGGCCCTTCGCCACCGTCGAGAAAGGCGACGAGACCGGCTTGGCGCTCGACCAGCCTCGCGTCTTCCGTTCGACCGACGGCTTCGGGCGCCACATCCCGCCGCCCGACTGGGACTCGGTCTGGACACGTCACTCGAGAGGGGCGCGGGAGCCGCCGGAGGTGGACTGGACAACCCAAATGGTGCTGATGGCCGCAATCGGCACGCGGCAGGAATCCGGGGACTCCGTGGAGGTTCGTCGCGTGCTGCATCTGGGCGCCGAGCGGGGCACCGAGATCAAGATCGTGGAGCGGGTTCCGGGCAACTTCTGCGCCCCCGTGCACAAGGTCGTGCGGCCGTTCCACATCGTCGTGGCGCCGAGAGCGCCGGCGCCGGTTTTCTTCTCCGAGCTCCAGGTGGAAAGATCGCCTTGCGGCGGTACGTGAAATGCTGACGCTTCGCAACCGATTCGCCGTCCTCTTCGTGACCTTTGCGGTGCTGATCAGCGTATTGGTGGGTTGGCTGGCGTGGAGCACGGCCCGGCAGATACTCGCAAACGAGATCAACGACAAGCACGAAAAGGCCACGAGGTTGATCGCTCATGGGGTCCGGGCCGAAGACATAGTCGACTACCGGCCCGGGTACGAACGGCTGGAGCTGTGGCAGACGCGGCAACGCGAGCTGGACCAGCATCGGAACGCAGGCGATGTGGCGGCGGCCCACTTCTTCTCGTGGAAGCCAGGAGCCGCCATAGCCGAGGCGCTCGTGACCGACCGGTCCGACATCCTTCCCGGAGACCCGCTGCCCTGGGTACGCGCGTACCCAAGCGAGCTGAGCCAGGCCTACGAACAAGGATGGGCCGCGACCCCTCGCGCCGTAGGCGACAACGGCCGGTTCTACAAGTGGGCAATTCGAAGGCTCCCGAGCCGAGGAACGACGCACGCGGCCGGAGCTGGCGGGGCGATCTCCGAAGAGGGCGTCTTCCTGGCCGTGAGAATGCCTGCAAACTACGACGAGCCGTTGGCCGCGCTCAGTCGCAGAATTCTTGAACTCTCGTTGCTCATGAGCGTCTTGGCGGGCTTGGTGGGCTGGAAGATCGCGGGTTGGATCGTCTCTCGCCTGGAGAACCTGAGCCGGGCGGCGCTGCGCATTCAAAGAGGGTGGATGGACGAGCCTGTGCCGGTCACGGGAGACGACGAGATCAGTCGGCTCGCCCGGGCCATGGAGCGGATGAGGGCTGGAATTCAGCGTCGCGACGAGCAGCTGCGGCTGATGCTCTCGCGAGTCGCCCACGAGATCCGCAACCCGCTGGGGGGGCTGGAGCTCTTCGCGTCGGCCGCGCAGGACGCGGAAGACCCGGACGAGCGTCGGGCGATGCTGGGCAAGATCCGGAAGGAAGTCCTGGGGCTCAACGAGATCATCGAAGAGTTCCTCGGCTTTGGCCAGCCGGCCCAGGCAAAGCCGACCCTTCACGACGTCCGTCAGCCCTTGGCCGACGCGACGGCTTTGGCCGAGGCGGAGATGGCCAAGAAGGGCGGCCGTCTGCACGTCGAAGTGCCTCCGCGGCCCCTCCTCGCGGTTGCGGACCCTGCGCAGGTGAAGCGCCTCGTGCTGAACTTGGTTCGAAACGCGGCCGACGCGGGCCGCACGGTCTGGGTGGAGAGCGCCATGGTGAACGGGGAAGTGCGGATAGTGGTTCGCGACGACGGCCCGGGCGTGGCCCCCGAGCTGCAAGACCGGATATTCGAGCCGTTCGTGAGCGACAAGGAAAAGGGTGCAGGGCTCGGGCTGGCCATCGTCAAGGAAATTGCCGACACGAGTCGGGGCCGGGTGGAGCTGATTCGCCCGCCGCCCGCCGGCGACGGCCCAGCGGGTGCCGAGTTCCACGTGTACCTTCGGGGTCCGGAGACCTTGCCGGTCGGCGAAGGGAACGGTCGATGAGCGCGATGAAGCAAGTGTTGATCATCGACGATCACGACTCGATGCGAACCGGTCTAGAGCTCCTCCTCCGGCGCCGTGGTCATGCGACGATGTCGGCGGAAGGTGGAGAAGAAGGTCTGCGGCTCCTGGAAGAGCGAGGGGCGGACCTGATCATCACCGATCTGAAGATGGCGCAGGTGGACGGGATGGAAGTGCTCGAGCAAGTCAAGAAGACTTCGCCCGAGACCGAAGTCCTGGTGATCACGGCCCACGGCAACATCGAAACCGCCGTCAAGGCGATGAAGCTGGGCGCGTGCGACTTCATTACCAAGCCGTTTCGCTCGGAGGAGTTCGCCATCAAGGTGAACCGCATCCTCAAGGAGCGAGAGGAGCGGCTTCGCCTCCAGCAAGAGAACATGGCGCTGCGCGTCGAGAACACGTACTTGCGCAGCGAGGCCGAGGCCGCCGGCACGCCGTACGGTGAAATGGTCGGCAACTCCCAGGGAATGCGGCGCATCCAGCGGTTCGTGGAACGAGTGGCCCGGTCGGACTCGACGGTGATGGTCTACGGCGAGTCGGGAACCGGCAAGGAGCTTGTGGCGCGGGCAATCCATGCTCGCTCGCCGCGCCACCGAGGACCCTTCATAAGAGTCAACTGCGGCGCGCTGCCGGAAGGTCTCCTGGACTCGGAGCTCTTCGGCCACGAACGGGGCGCGTTCACGGGCGCAGAACGCCGGCGACGCGGTCGGTTCGAGCTTGCCGACGGCGGCACCCTCTTCCTGGACGAGATCTCCACCATTACCGCGGCCACACAGGTTCGTCTCCTGCGCGTGTTGCAGGAACGGGAGCTGGAGCGCGTAGGCGGCGAGAAGACGATCCCGGTGGACGTGCGCATCGTCGCGGCCACCAACACCCCGGCCGACGAACTCCTCTCCGGCGACGACTTCCGCGACGACCTCTACTACCGCTTGCACGTGGTGCCCGTGACGGTGCCTCCTCTTCGGGAGCGCAAGGACGACATCCCCCTGCTCGTCGCCCACTTCGTGCAGAAGCTTCAGCCGCGCACCCGTTCCCAGGCGACCGAAGTCGATGCCGTGGCGATGAAGCGCTTGGTGTCCTACGACTGGCCTGGGAACGTGCGGGAGCTGGAGAACGTGATGGAGCAAGCTCTGGTGCTGGCGGACGGCGACGCGCTCTCCGAAAGCGACTTGCCCTTCCTGGCAAACTTGGGCACGGATGTAGGCCGGACGGCCTCCGGCGCTCTGCCCGGCGACGGCGTGAACTTGGACAAGGCCGTCGACGGAATGGAAGAAAGGCTGATCCGGCAAGCGCTGGAGCGGTCCAACGGCGTCAAGGCCGAGGCCGCCCGACTGCTGGGACTGAACAAGAGCACGTTCTACACAAAGCTGAAGAAGTACGGAATACAATGAGGTGGACGTTGGCGGCACTGCTCGCCGGATCGGCGGCGGCCCAAGGCTTTGCAACCGAACAAGCGGGCGCTCCGCTGTCGCCGTATTCGCCTTCGCCGCAGGACGTCCATGTCGCGCAGTACGACTCGACGAGGACCGTCTATGTGCGGGCATACGCCTTGAAGACGGAGCTGGACAACAGCTGGAGCGACACCCTGGACCGCTTGGAGGAAGCTCGCGCCTCGGGAGCAGGCGCCCGCGAACGGGGAAGCTTGGTGGCCAGAGCGAACGAGCTGTCGGACGAACTCTTGGCGGCGACGCGGGCGGTCGTAACGGCAAAGACCGATTGGTGCGAGGCAGGCAACAGGCTGATTCACTTCATCGACGCCCGACTGGCGAGCTTGGACTTGCTGGACGTGATTCCACCCGACTACGTGACCTTGGACGCTCAGCTGAGGGACGTGGAGACGGAGATGGGCAAGCGGGGGCGAGACCTGGGCATACTGCCGGACTCGGGGCCCTGCGGCATCCAGGAGCTGCCTCCCTTCCCCGAAGTTCGCGTCCGCCCGGGAGACACCCCCGAGGAGATAGAGACCAAGGCCCAGCTGCTGGACGGCGAGGCAGAGAGACTGAAGGACGAAATCTCCGCCATGGAAGGCGAGATCGGGGTGCTCGAGAACCAGCAGGCCCGGGCCAGAAGACTGGCTGCCTACCGGGCCGAGCAGGAGGGCTTCGGCCGGGGCGACCCCGTGGAAGACCAAGTGTCCGAAGGGGTCGACCGAGAAGAAGAGCTGCCCGTCGAGGTCCGAATCGACAACCTGGAACGCTTGAAGAGCGAGATCGAAAAGCAGAGAGAAGAGTTGCTGGCCAGGGCCGAAGAGTTTCGGAGTCGGATCGGAGGCGCGCGATGAGGAAGCGGACTCGTTTCCTTTGCGTGGCCGGGCTGGCGGTCGTCGGTGCGGAAGCTCGACCGGCGGACGCCCAAGACTCTGCCGAGACGACGGGCACGCGCGTGTCCTTCGAAGACGTCACGGTTCGGGCCGGCGTGTCGGTCGGGGGCTACTGGGGCAACCTCTCCTCCGTCACGGTGGTGTGGACCGACCCGACGGAGAGGGCCTTTGCGGGCACCGGCTTCTTTCAGCTTGAAGGCGCCGTCGGATTCAGGCGAACGAACCGAGAACTCCGCGTCGCGTTCGACGGCGCGGTCCGCCAGTACGCCACGGGCGGATTCGAGCTGCGCAACTACGCGCCCCGGGAGTACAGCGGGGACGTGGGAGCGACGTACCGCCAGGCGCTCTGGGGCGGCCACGTCGCGGTAGCGGGGCAAGCAAGCGTCCGAAGCGTAGCCGACAGGCCCCCGATGCCGCTCTACCTGCAGCCGGGCTACAACAGCTCCTGGGCGTCGGTGCTCTACTCCAGAAGCCTGCCGCCCAACCGAGTCGTCCACGAGTTCGACGTCCATGGCACGTTCGAGAGTCGCGACTACGCCGCGCCGAGGGTTCTTCCCCAGCTGGACCTGCTGGATCGGTCCTCCGGCGAGGCTACCGCAGGCCTCAGCAGGTTTCTGGGTTCGGAGTACAGCACCCTCCGAGTCTTTGGAGCCTTCCGGTACCACAGCTATCCCCGCAAGGGGCTGAGCATCCGCCGAAGGGACAAGGCCGGGCGGGCGGGCGTCGCCTGGACCCTGGACAGGTACGTCAGCCAAGGCCTTCAGGCGGAAGCCGGGATAAGCGGCACCTTCAACCGCTCCAACTCGCGACGGGTCGAGTACAACTTGGTTGGATTCGAGGGCAAGCTGGCGAAGAGCCTCGGGTCCGCAACGGACTTGCTGCTGGACCTCAACGTCACCAGGAAGTCCTACCTTGCCCCAAGCCAGTACTTGGTTCCCGGCGAGGAGGTCGACGACTTGACGAGCGTCGAGGCCGGCGTGGTCCAGAGCTTGGGCTCGGTCTTCGCCACCATACGCGTGTACTGGAAGAAGGCCGAGACCAACATCAGCGGCGCCTACTACAGCAACTTCGGCGTGAGCTTCTCGATGAGCGCCACGCCGTGGAGGGGCGTCGGCTAGCCTCGACCAGCGACGGCCGACAGCGCCCCAAGCACTTGCCGAATGTCGGCTTCGGTGTGGTCGGCGTTGATCTGGAAGCGGATCGACTCGTCGCCTCGGGGGACCACGGGGTAGGCCAGCCCGGTGGCCAGGACGCCCGCGTCGAAGAGGGCGGCCACGAGCCGCCGGGTGGTCTCGGTGTCCCGGACCATGATCGGAACAATGGGGTGGTCGCCCGGGATGACCTCGAAGCCCCGGGCCGCCAGCCCTTCCTTGAAGCTCCGGGCAAGGGACCGAAGCCGCGCCAGCCGAGCTTCGCCCTCCGGGCTCTGAAGGATCTCCAGGGACTTGGCCGCCGCCGCGGCCTCGCCGGCGGTGATCGGGTTGGAGTAGACGTACATCGGCGAGGCCTCCCGAAGGAAGCGGACCACCGGCGCGCTGCTTGCCACGTAGCCGCCGTTGACGCCGAACGCCTTGCCCAAGGTGCCGACCAGGACGTCGCACGGGGGACTGTCGACGTGCTCCTCCGTGCCCCGCCCGGAGGGACCGAAGGCGCCCACGCCGTGCGAGTCGTCCACCATGACGACCACGTTCTCGGGGAAGCCGCCGTCGTGGCGGGCGGCGACGGCCATGATCTCGTCCACCGGAGCGTGGTCCCCCCTCATGGAGAAGACGCCGTCGGTCACCACGATGGCGCGTCGGGCCCTTTCCTTGGCGCTTGCCAGCGCCCGGTCCAGCGCCCCCAGATCCAGGTGGGGATAGACGGCCTTCCCCGCAGGCCGGGACATGCGGATGGCGTTGATGATGCAGTTGTGGTTGAGCTCGTCGGAGAGGACGAAGGTGTTCTTGTCGACAAGCGAGACCAGCGCGCTCACCACGGCGGCGTAGGCCGACGAGAAGATCATCCCCGCTTCGCGCCCGTGGAAGGCGGCCAGGGCCCGCTCCAGCTCCACGTGATGCCTGTGCGTTCCGGCGATGAAGCGAACCGCGCCCGGACCCGCGCCCATCGCCCGGGTCGCCCGCTCCTCGGCCTCGACGACGGCCGGGTGGAAGCCCAGTCCCAGGTAGGAGTTGGCGTTCATCCGGATGAAGGATCGGTCGCCCTGCCCCTCCAGAACGAAGCGCGGACCCAAGCCGTCCGCCGCCGGAACGACCTTCCGCACGACATGCTCGGCCCCCTTTGCGGTGCCCTGCTCCTCCAGCGCGGCCACTTGGCGCGCGACGACTTCGGCTAAACGGTCGATCGGCATCTCGGCGCTTTCCTCCCTGTTGCGCGTGCTGGGGCCTTCCCCCCCTTGGACCTGCCCACGCCCTTCAGCATCGCCGACACCGTGGCGGGCAGGTCGTACGCGGGGCGCCAGCCCCACTGGGCGCGGGCCTCCGAGTCGTCCAGGCGCTCCGGCCAGGAGTCGGCGATCGACTGGCGCAGGGGATCGGGGTCGTACTCGATCTCGAACTCGGGCAGGTGGACCCGGATCGCCCCGGCAAGCTCGGCGGGCGTGAACTGCATCGCCGTGACGTTGAAGGCGTTCCGGTGGGTCAGGGCCGCGGCCGGGGCCTCCATCAGCTCGACGGCGGCCCGGATCGCGTCCGGGACGTACATCATGTCCATGCGCGTGTCGGAGCGCAGGAAGCAGCGGTAGCGACGCCCTTCGACGGCGGCGTGGAAGATCTCGACGGCGTAGTCGGTGGTGCCGCCGCCGGGCGGCGCCGAGTACGAGATCAGGCCGGGGAAGCGCAGGCCCCGAACGTCCACGCCGAAGCGGGCGTGGTAGTAGTCGCACAGCAGCTCGCCGGCGACCTTCGTGACGCCGTAGATCGTGGTGGGCCGCTGGAGCGTGGCTTGGGGCGTGGGATCCCGCGGGCTGGTGGGTCCGAACGCGGCGATCGAGCTGGGGACGAAGACTTGGCTTCCGGTGGCTGCCGCCGCCTCCAGGACGTTGAGCAGCCCGTCCATGTTCGTGTGGTACGCCGCCAGAGGAGCCGCTTCCGCGGCGGCGGAGAGGACGGCGGCGAGGTGGAAGATCGCAGTGGCGTCGAACTCCTCCACCGCTTGGCGCACCGCGCCGCCGTCGAGGCAGTTCAGCCGCATCGCCGGTCGGTCGCCGGCCCACTCGCCGGGGTCGCGGACGTCGGTGGCCAGCACGGCGGTCGCCCCGTGACGCTGCGCCAGCGCGGCGGTCAGCTCGGTGCCGATCTGTCCTGCCGCGCCCGTGACCAAGAAGCGATCCGCTCCGTCGCGCGTCATCGAGCCTTCCGGGTCCAGCGTTCCCCGTCTCGCTCCTCGTACTTCTCCATCACCCGATCGAAGGCGCGCGCCAGGTCGATCCCCTGCTGGTTGGCCAGCGACGCCAGCACGAAGAGCACGTCCCCGATCTCCAGCTCGAGCTCCGACGGCGCTTCGTCCCCGCGCTTGGGCTTGCAGCCGAACTGGTGGTTGATCTCCCGGGAGAGCTCGCCCACCTCCTCCACCAGCCGGGCCAGCACCGCCAGCGGCGGCCAGTAGCCTTCCTCGAAGCGGTCGATCCAGCGGTCCACCCGAGCCTGGAGTTCTTGAAGCTCCACAACGTCGCTCCGGGCGTGCCGCGCCGGGGTTCGGGGCCCTGGCCTAGGGCCTGAGGACGATCTTGCCGAAGACTTCGCCCGCCTCCAGCATCTCGTGCGCCCGGCGGGCCTCGCCCAGGGGAAGCACGGCGTGGATCGGGGGCGTCGCGGCCCCGGCGAAGACTTGATGCATGGCGGCCCGGAACTCGGCGGGCGTGCCCATCGTCGAGCCCATGACCGTGAGCTGCCGCCAGAAGAGGACGCGCAGGTCGACGGCGCCTTCGTGGCCCGTGGTGGCGCCGAAGCAGACCAGCCGACCGCTCACCGCCAGCGTCCGGACCAAGTCCCCGAAGAGGGCCTTTCCCACCGAATCCAGGCACAGGTCGATCCCTCGCCTGCCCGTGGCCCGGTAGACGTCGCGGCTCCAGCTGGGGACGGTGCGGTCGAAGACGTGGTCGGCGCCCAGCTCCCGTACCGCCTTTGCGAAGTTGGGCGACGTGAGGGCGTAGACCTCTGCTCCCGCCGCCTTCGCGTACTGGATCGCCAAGGTGGAGACGCCGCCGCTGGCGCCGGTGACGAGGACCCGCTCCCCGGCCGCGAGCCTGCCCCGCGAGACGAGGCCCCGCCAAGCGGTCACGCCCGCCAAGGCCGCCGCCGCCGCCGTCTCGAGCGACACGTCCTGGGGGACTTCCACCAAGTTCGCGGCCGGCGCCACGCAGAACTGGGCGAAGCCGCCCTGCGCGTGCTCGCCGATGACGGTGTAGGGTTCGGCCCTTGCGCCGTCCCAGCGCGCCAAGTCGTACCAGTGGTAGGCGATCGACGGGTCCACGACCACCCGCCTTCCCCGCCAAGCCCGCTCGACGCCGGGTCCCGTCCGCTCCACCACGCCGGCCACGTCCGACCCGCCGACGTGGGGCATGGGAATCTCGATGGGCAGGCCCCGCCGCAGCCACAAGTCCAGGTGGTTCAGCGACGACGCCTCGACCCGGATTCGGACTTCGCCGGGTCCGGCTTCGGGCGTCTTCACCTCCTCGACGGCGACGACCTCGGGTCCCCCGTTCTTGTGGAACACGGCGGCTAGCATGGGCTAAAGATAGACGATTAGCTTTGGGCCGTGGACACAGCGACGAGTCGCGGGAGCGAGGGCGTGCCCGAAGCCGAAGGCGGGTTGCGCGCGCAAGGCGAACCGGGCCCCGAACCGGGCCAAGACGAGGACGACCGGACGCTGGGCGGGTACTTCTCCGTGCACAGCCGGCCCCCGGCCTTCGAGGGATGCGACGGCCAGCCCTACACGGTCTCCATCGAGACGGAGCGCTCGCCGGACCTGAAGGCGCCGGTGGCGGGGTACCTGGTCTTTCCCCGCTGGGCCGAGACGGGGCTGGGGATCGTGGGACACGTGGAGACGCCCTTGCTGTGGAGGGGCCCAACGCGGGAGGCGGTCGCCGAGGACGTCGGGGAGACCGGCCTGGGCGAGGTCCAGCGACTGCTGAACGAAGCGATCGTGCGCCGAACGGAGGGCGGCGGCGGGAACGGAGCACCGTGAAGATGCGTGGCCGGCCCGCATCCACGGCGGCGTCCAACCGCACGCCTTCCTTGCCGGCCCAGGCCAGGAACGATTCCGTCCGCGTGACCGAGGTCTTCCACTCGATCCAGGGAGAGTCCACGTGGGCGGGGCTGCCCTGCACCTTCGTCCGGCTGACGGGCTGCCCCCTGCGCTGCGTCTGGTGCGACACCGCCTACGCCTTCCACGGGGGAACGCGGCGGCCGATCGGCGAGGTCGTGGAGGAGGTGGCGGCGCTCGGGTGCCGGCTCGTGGAGGTGACCGGCGGAGAGCCGCTGGCGCAGCCAGGCGCGGCGGTGTTGACCAAGCGCCTCCTGGACCAGGGATGCACGGTCCTCGTGGAGACGTCGGGAGCGGTGGACGTAAGCGGTCTCGACCCCCGAGCCCATCGAATCATGGACTTGAAGTGCCCCGGCTCCGGGGAGGAAGGCCGCAACTTGTGGGCCAACCTGGACCACCTGACGGCCCGGGACGAGATCAAGTTCGTGGTGGCGGGCGTGGAAGACTTGCAGTGGGCCTGCGACGTGGTCCGGCGCCGGGGTCTCGACCACCGCGTGGCGACCGGCTCGCTGCGCGCTCTGCTGGTGTCTCCCGTCTGGGGCGTGGAGAACGTGGAAGCGCTGGCGGAGGCCGTTCTGGCCAGCGGCCTGCCGCTCCGGTTCCAGACCCAGCTCCACAAGCACATCTGGGGGCCGGACCGGGCCGGGGTGTAGTAGAGATGCCGACAGGAACCGCCTCCGCCTTGGTCGCCGCTCGATCGCCTCAGGACGCTCCCCCGACACTTCTCTCCCAACTGCCTCGAGCCCTGTCGGACCGCTTCGGCGCACCGTCGTCGGCCGTGCCCGACAGGCGGCGGCGGAACGCGGCGGTGGCCGTCGTGCTGCGGCCTCCGGCTACGTCGGCTTCGTCCGACGGCGGGTGGTCGCAAGCGACGGTCGCGGCCTCCGACGTGCTGCTCATCCGGCGGGCCGAGTCGGAGCGCGACCCCTGGTCCGGGCAGATGGCCTTGCCCGGCGGTCGCCTGGACCCGACGGACGTGTCGCTGGTGGCGGCAGCCGTCCGCGAGACGCAGGAGGAAACCGGCGTGGCGCTGGCGCCCGCGCGGGACCTGATCGGCCGCTTCCCCACGGTTCGGCCGGTGAGCGTCCACATCCCCACGGTGACGATATGGCCGTTCGTCTTTGCGACCGCTCCCCGCACGCAGGCCCGAGCCGCCAGCGCCGAAGTCGCGTCGGCCCACTGGCTCTCGGTCGCGTCCCTGACGGACCCCGGCGCCCAAGGCGTCCACCACTGGCAAGGCGCCGGCGAGCGCGGATCGTTTCCGTGCGTCCGCGTGGACGGCTGCGTCGTCTGGGGCCTGACCTACCGCATCCTGATCCGGTTGTTCGGGCTGTGAAGGAAGTCCGCGCACCGGGCGCGTGGGCGGCGACGCTGGCGGCGGCGCTGGTCCCGACCGTCTGCGGGCCGGACAGTGGACGACCGGGAGAGCAGGTCGGCGCGGGCACCGTGCACCGCGACTCGTCGGGCGTCGCAATAGCCGAAGCCGCTTGGCCGCTGTGGGGCGAGGGAGACGGCTGGACGGTCGTCGAGCCGCCTCTGCTGGAGATCGGAACCGCCACCGGAGACCCCGACTACCAGCTGGCCGACGTGAGCGGCGCGGCGAGGCTGGCGAGCGGCGGCATCGTCGTCGCCGTGCAAGGGTCGAACGAGTTGCGGTGGTTCAGCGAGGACGGGGCGTTCATCCGCCGCGCAGGCGGCGAGGGAGAGGGCCCCGGCGAGTTCAGCGGCTTGAGCTTCGTGGACGTCCTGCCGGGAGATTCGGTGGCAGCCTTCGACGACCGGCTGGAAAGGGTTCACGTCTTCGGTCCCGACGGCGTTCTGTCTCGGACCTTGCGGATCGAGCGGCCCAGGCCGGGAACCCAACCCCACATTGCCGTGGGACTCGCGACCGGCGGTTTGCTGGTGCGCTTCATGGACTACAGCGTGGAGGCGGAGTCGGGGATCGTCCGCTGGCCCGGAGAGGTCCTCGCTCTCGTGAGCCTGGAGGACGGATCGTCGCAAGCGATCGCCGACGTGCCGGGCCGCGAGGCCGACGTGACGTTTCGCGAAGGCGGCGGCTACATCCACGGGGCCTACCTCTTCGCGAAGGGACCTGTGTTCGCCGTGTTCAACGCTCGCCTTGCTCTGGCGGGCGACGAGGAGTACACGATCCGAATCACGGGAGTGGACGGCTCCTCGCCCCTTTCCGTCAGGCGCGACATGGCTGTCCAGCGCGCCACCCAAGCCCACCTGGACACGACAGTTGCCGCCGTCCTTGCAACGGTGTTCCCCGAAGGGGGGGACCACTCCCCTGAGGATGTTGCGCGCTTGGAGGAGATCTGGCGACGGGGGCCCATGGCCGAAACGTTGCCCGTCCTGCGGTCCATGCACTACGACGCCGCGGGCAACCTGTGGGTCGAGCCCTTCTACGTCCGGGGTTCCGACATCCCGCCCTACCAAGTGTTCGCGCCGGACGGGACTTGGCTGGCCGAAGTCGCCCTCCCCTCTGGCCTCGACCGCGGCTGGGTAGCCGAAATGGCGCCCCGCCTGGAGCTTGGCGCCGACTACGTGCTGGGCGTGTGGACGGACGACCTGGACGTACAGCGAGTGAGGATGTATCGGCTGGAGAAGGTCGCCGGCAAGCAGTAGGCCTGCTGGGTCATTATCCGCCATCCTGGGAGACCGGCTCGCCTCCGGCAGCATCTTCGTCGCCAGGGACGACGGAAACGGCCAGCTCCATCGCGTAGCCGTCGTAGCTTGCCAAGTAGGCTCCGTTCGGGGTGCGGTCCCATACGCGATACGCCTTGTCGTGGAGTGTGGAGGCCAGGACGGCGCCGTCTGGGGTCACGACCGTCCAGAGGCTGTAGGGGCGTCCGCGTCGGTCGGAGTAGTAAAGTGCCACGTTCAAGATGTCGCCGCCCGTGGTTTCTCCAACGTACATGGATCGGTTCCACCTGAACTGATACAACGTGCCGGGACTTTCGGGCGCCGTGGCCCGCGTCAGTTCGGAGGACGAGATCACGTCCTCGTCTTCCACAATCCGAACGGGCCGGCCGGGGTCAAGTTGCACGTACCGGGTGATTCTGAACGGAGCCAAGTCGGACACCAGCAGGTCCCCGTCGCTGGTCCGTCCCATCGCGTTGCCGGTGAGGTAGTTCGCGACGCGCCAGTCTTCGTGTTCGAAGCCGGGATGCCAATTGGACGACAGAGTTCCGTGAAGGTCGAATCGATGCACCGAGCGCCCATAATTCGAATCGCCGGGGTAGGCGCCACCGCCTATGACGAATCCCCCGTCCTCCAAGGCGACAAAGCTCCAGGTCTGCATGGGAGGCAGCTCCGAGTGACGACTTTCGCTTCGGTCCCTTGCTCCCATTTGCAGCTCGTCCCTGCCGAGAATCAGGAAGGTAGAGTCGCCCACGACGGAGATCCGCCTGATTTCGTCCACACTCTTGGTTGCCGAGCCGCGCCACGTCGCCTTGCGAGGACGGCTTCCGTCGGGTTGCAGCTCCCACACTTCGGCGCTTTCCCCATCCCCCACCCAGAGAGTGCCGTCGGGCCACGCCGCCATCCCGGCGACCCCGTGGAAGTCGGCGTGGACGCCCGTCCTCCACGACTCGACGACTTGCATCGACATCGGGCCGCGCTCCTCGACGGGAGCTTGGGGTTGCCCCGTGCCTCGGATCAGCCCCGTGTCGCGCTGGCACCCAGTGGCCACGACGACGAGGCCCAGCACGGCGGCGAGGAAGAGGTCCCGCGGGCCTGATTCGGCGGAGCGAGACCCTGGCCGCGCTCGGCGGGTTCTGCACGGTCTCGTCATCTAAAGCTCTCTCCGGTCGGGTGCGACAGTGCCACTCGCACTTCGAGCCTCGGATACGGCAGCAGCCACATGGCGACTTGGCGGACGGAGTCCATGGCAGCCACCAGCGGCAACGCGTCGATCAGCGCTCCTCGGCCGGTTGCGGCGTCGACCAAGTACGTTCTCGTGGACGGCTCGGCGGCGCCCGATCGCACGTCCTGGGGATTGCCTCTCAAGTACTGGAGCAGGACATGGCTGGACGCGACGCGAGTCACGGAGACCAAGTTGTCCTGCACTTCCCTTGCCGAGAAGGAGACGGCCGCTTGTCCGTCGGCAGAGGTAGTCTCCGTGATCTTCATTTGCGCGTAGCCGTCGATTCCGACCTCCCAGGCGAGCGTTCCGTCGCGAGCATCGTATCCGCGGAGCACGGGGAGCAGCTCGAAGGCGAAGACCACGCGAACGGGATCGCCCAAGCATGCGATTCGTCCGTCCGAGAGCTGATCCTGAACTAGCCAGCTCTCCGATCTGTACCCGCGGCCGAAGCTCCGGCGCCGCCCATTGGAAGCTGCGGAGGCGCGGTGAATGATCGCGTCGCTGGACCTCTGCCAGCCGGCCGCAAAGACCCGGTTTCCGTGCGCGCACATGCCCTCGGGGGCGAGGGACAGTTGGACGCTGGATTCGACCTGATACCCCTCTTCCGTGGGGGTGAAGACCTTGAGCGCGGCCCCGCGGTCCGCAACGGCCACTCGCCCGTTGGGCAACAACTCAAGCGCGCTGGGGTCGCGGAACTCGCCTGGTCCCTGACCCGGCTTGCCGATCGCCGCGACGAATGTCCCTCGAGAATCGAAGATGCGGACCTGGGCGTTGTGCCGGTCCAGTACGTACACGTTGCCGTGTTCGTCCAGCTCCACGTCGGCAATCAACCCGAACACGTGCGGGTCGTCGACGGCGCCGGCCCCAAGCCGACCGATCTCGGCCACTCTCCGAACATTCAAGAGGGCGGATCGGGCATCTCGCCACTCCGAGAGCGCCTGCGGACTCATGCCGGCGGGAATCGAATCCGACGTGACCAGATAGTCCCGCCGATGCGGCAGGTTCTCGGAAGTCGGGTGGACGGTCTCCGTTTCCATGTCGCAGGCAAGCACCGAGGTTCCCATCGCCACCAGCAGGCCCTTGGCCAGCAGCAGCGACCAGGCGGTCCGTCCGGGGGGCGTTGGCGTCATCCGGAGGGAGTTCTCGTCAGGTACGGCTCCACGACCTTGACGCGCAGGTCGCCGGCAGGAGTCTCGGTCACCGCGTACATGAGCTTGCTGCCGCAGACGGGAGACAGCCTTTCCTCGTGCTCGCCGACGGCGACGAGGCGGCCGGAGGACGGATCGACCACCTCGACTCGGTGGTCGAAGGTGTCGCGGTGCCAGGTGGGGCGTGGGTTGAACGGAATGCCCGGACGCCAATCCGGATCCGGCAGCAAGACGTACGTCCAAAGGAGTCCTTCGTCGTCCTCCCATACGTGGTGCAGCGCTGCCGGAGGCGGATCGGACTCGTACACGTCGGCGCTGAACTCCGGGTATGCTGGAAACCAGTCGGCTTCCCGCGCCAAAGTACGCTTCAGGGCAAGCGACCGACCGGACGCGCCCCGCACGCTCCACTCGTTGACGGCGTAGCGCCACATGCTGGCCGCCCAGAAGGTCGCTTCCATCCCGGGACGAGGGCTTGCAAGAGCTCGCTCAAGGTCCGGCTCGGCGACCATGGACGGGCCGAACGTCTCGATTTCCCGCCCGTCCGCGTCAACCAGGGCGAAGATGTCGTCGCCGGGACTCGTCACGGATCGAGCGAAGACGAAGTCTCCCGTGCCCAGACGAGCAAACCGGCGAAACGGCGCCGGCATCTGGAAGGAGCGGACGTATTCGCCGCGAGAGGTCAGGACCTGCAACCGGTTGTTCCCGTCGTCCGCGACGAAGAGCGTGTCGCCCGGCCCTACCCAGATGCGGGCCATGCCCTGCACTTCGCCGGGGCCCTGGCCTTGGCGAACCATGGCCTTCGCGAACCGCCCGTCCGCGTCGTAGACGAAGATGTCGCCGCCGCCTGCAACCCCGCCCAGCAAGAACTCGCCCGTGCTCAGCTGCGCGAGCATGCACCCGTCTCCCGCCGCCCTGTCCCACACCGAACCAGGGTCGTCGTCGCTTCCCAGCAACGCGACTGGCCGGAAGGCGATCTCGCAGTCGGGGCACGACATGGGCTCGTCGATCACATCCGGAGGCGCAGACCCGTGCCCGGTCGGCGAACACGCCGCCATCGACAGCGACAGGACGATTCGCGCTGCGCGGCCCGTACACCAGCGCCCGGCCGTCATGTTCCCTCCCCTGACTTGAAGTTCTGCCGCACTGTTGCGGCTACCCTGGAAACGCAGGTCGGGTCAGGTGTGCTGGGTCACTTTCCGCCAACCCGGGCGGCGTGGATGCGGGCTTGCTTCCGCGCGGCAAGGGCTCGAAGGATCGCCATGGCCACTTCTCCCACGCCTCCTTGCTTCCGTATCTCCGACGGAGGAGCGCCCAGGGTGCGACGCACCAGCCGGCGGTAGTTGGCGTAGTCGGAGAAGCCGATGGCGAGGGCCACGGCGCCCGAGGGTTGCCCGCTCCACTCCGCCAAGCGTTCCACGGTGAAGATGCGGCCCAGGGCAAGGAGACGCCCGGGAGTCGGAACGCCCAGCGCGGCGCACCGCCGCCACAGCGTCCTTTGGGAGAGTCCGAGTTCGGCGGCGAGTTCCGGCACCGAGCACGGAGCCACCGCCAGTCCGAGGACGCAGGCGAAGGTCTCTTCCGTCTGCCGGTCCGCGCGGCGGCCGATTTCGTCGAGCAGTCGCCGGACCCTGCGCGCGCCAGCGGCCCGCAGCACGGCCGACTCGACAGCGGCAAGGTCGTCGCCGGCCCCCGGCTGGAGAACCGCCGCGACCGAATACCCGCCGTCTTGCACGCGCCAAGCCCGAAGCGCGGACGGCTCTCCGTAGCAGACCAGGGAGACCGACGAGCCCCGGAGCACGCGGATCGAATCGGCCGAGGTCGGGTCCGCGTCGCCGGCAAAGGCCGGGTCGACGACGGCGGGCGAGCGGGGGTGCGCCGCGACGAGCTCTCCCAGTTCCTGCCAGCCGGAGGCGAAGACGGCCGGGCCGACAATGCGCGACGCCGGCCCACTTCCTGCGACTGCCCGGAGGCGGTAGCGTGCGTCCGCGTCGCCGTGGAGCGCCAGAAGCGGCGGCGGGGCTTGGCGGCTCAAGCAGAAGCCGTTGCCGAAAGCGGGGTCGGCCGACGCTTGGCGAGCAGGACGGTGGCCGCGCTCCCCAGCAATCCCAGCAGAGCTGCAGCCCCTGCGTTGGGGGATGTCCCGCCCACCAACCCGAAGAAGAGGAGCCCAACGGTCAGGCAAGCCCACGAAACGCCGAACTCTCCCAGCGGCGCGACGTCGACGTTCGGCGGCCAAGCCCACACGCGCCGACGGGTCTGCGTCGGTGCAGGCGCTGGCGCCGGGGCCGCGTTGAGTGCGACCCGAACGATCTCGTCCACCTTGTGCTCGGGGAGCGCCGCGCCACGGACCAAGGCTCGCCGGAGGCCGGTCAAGAATCGGAACATCTCGGCTTCGGCCTCGTTGTCGAGGACGACGTCGCGCCCTGCGTCGTCGCCGCCCTCGCGGTCGTCGGTCTTCACCGCGGCCGTGATCAATCGATCCATCGCCGCCATGTCCAGCGGGCGAGACCGGGTCGCGCGGCCCGGCGCCGGAAGGAGATCGCGGAGCTCGTAGCCCTGCATCCGCAAGAGGCGCCAAGTCGCAACAAGGGGCACGGTCAGGGGAAGGAGCAGCAAGAGCCACGCCACCGAAACGCCGTAGCGACCGACCAACGCCCCGGCGCCCATCACGGGAAACCAGAACACGGCGACCAGCGCCAAGCAGGCGACCCACCGAACAAGTTGGCGGCGCCAACGGGGGAGCCGTCGCGTGCGCTGCCCGACCAGAGCGCCCGCTACTCCCGACAGCAAGACGAAGAAGCCTATGGCAACGGGTACCACGACCATGACCTCCGTGAAGTTGACAGGATGACTGGGCAGACCCGCTGCAGTGCGCATGCTGTAAAGGACAAGGTCCGACGCGATTGGGCCGAATCCGCTCAAGAGCCAAGCGCCCAGCGCCATGGCGACGAGGCGGCTCCAGTCGTGCTTGCGGCTGCCCGGAGCCGTTTCGTCGAATGGTTCGAAGGACGAAAGGGCCGCGGCGAAGACGGCCGGTGGCACCAGCAGCGAGAGCACGATGCTCGCCGAGCCCCCGCTCATGACGATCCTGTCGGGAACCGGCACGCTGGACCGGAAGCCGTGGACGAGGTTCTGGAGCGCGTAAAGCCCGTACAGCGCGGCCAACTTCAGGAAGATGGACGCCGCCCGCTGCCCGAAGTCGTGCCTGAACGAGCCGGGACGACTACGCATCGCCGCCACGTACCCTGACCGCCGCGCGCCCCAGTTCCCGATGGGTCGTTTTCCGCCAACACTTCATCGCGTCAGCCATTCTCGAAGCTCCTCCCGCTTGTGGAGCTTGTAGGTGGCCCGGTGCACCAACCTGCGCACGGACGCCGGCGACACGTGAAGGGCTGCCGCGACCTCGGCCGTCGACCTTCCTTCGCAGTGCGTGAGCACGATCGCTTCCCGTTCCCGCTCAGGCAGCGTTCCCAGGGCTTCCCAGACCGCCTGCTGAAGCTGGCGTTGACGGAAGAGCTCCTCGGGATCCGGTCCGCCGCCGGCGAGTTCGCCCAAGCCGTCCAGCGACACGGCAGCGGGTTGGCGAGCGCGTTTCTTGGCGCGGTACAGATCCTTGCAGTGGTTGAGGCTCACGACGACCGCCCAACCCGTGAAGGAGGACAAGCTGGCCGTGCCGTCGGAGTCGAGGCTGGAGAACTTGTCGATCTGGTTCACGACGCGGATCCAGCACTTCTGCGAGAGGTCGTCGGCGTCCGCATCGTCGGTCGCGAAAGTGCGAACGGCGCCGCGGAGGTTCGGTGCCGCCAAGCGGACCACGCGTGCCCATTCTGCCCGGTCCCGCTCCTGCAACCGGGCAACATCCACCCTCTCGTCGTCCCGCTCTTGCCTGGCGGCGCCGTCCGGCTTCTCCCCGCGGTCGTTGCGTCGCTTCACCGGAAGCCTCTCCGCTCGTCGGGATCAGCCCAGTCGGATCCTCCCAGCCCGCGAGGCAGCTTGGGACGCTCGACGACCGCCGGCAAGCGGCCGCAATGGCGGGCGCAGCCGCCCCGACGCCAGTCATCGCGACTCCACCACCTGGTAGACGTCCACGTGGCCGAGGCCAAGGCTGTCGCGACGGGCGGTCGCCAGTCGTCCCTCCAGGCCGAACGCGGGCGCCGTGGACCGTTCCGGCGCAAGCATGGCGCCCACCAGCGCGCCGGTGGAATCGTAGACTTCCCACCGGTTGCCGGCAGCTCGCACGACCTCCACCCACAGGCGGCCGTCGGGCGCGACGAAGAGGTCCTCGACGAAGGGCATTGCGACAGGCTTGTCCGGCCTGCGCGGCTCGCAGGCGGCGCTGGGGTTTTCGTCCAGGAAGGCGTAGTACTCCTCGTTGCCCGCCTCCCACTCCTCGTCGGACACCGGTTCCGCGGGCAGCTCCCGCTCGATGATCCGCACCGTGTCCGCGCCATGCGTGACTGCAATCCGGTACTGGTCGGTCACGGCCGAGTAGATCCTGCCGCCGGGTGCGGGGTGCTGCACGATTCTGGGGGCGAAGGGGATGGGATAGCTGCGCAGCATCGTTTCGCTGGTGCACCTGATGCCGCTGACCGTGCCCTCCGGCGCGCTCAGGATCGGAAGGGTGTCCCCCGTGGGTCCCGCGTCGTCGTGGCCGGCGAAGATCATGTCGCCCCTGGCGGGAGAGTAGGTCAGCACGAACGCCTGGTTCGCCAAGACGGGGTAGAGACGAAGGGTGCCGCCTCCGCCGCCGATTCCGCCGAACTCGCTGCGCTGGCCCAGCCATTCGCCGCCGGGCGAGAACTCGCCGACCCGTCCGACGCCGAAGTCCAGCGTCAGCAGCTTGCTTCCCACCCAGGCAAGGGAGTTGAGGTTGCGAAACTCCCCCGGTCCCTCGCCCTGGCGTCCAAAGGTGCGAAGGTGCTCGCCGGATGAGCCGAAGACCCGGACTTCGCGGTTCAGGCCGTCGGCCACGAAGATGTCGCCGCCGGCTCCGAAGGCGATTCCGTAGACGGAGCCGAACGCCTCTGGGGTGTCCGAATCGAGTGCCGACCTGGGTCCGATGGAGAGGGTCGGGGCCAGCTCCCACTCCGGGGGCTCGCCGGTGTTGGAGATGTGCACGACGCCGCCTACGGTGTCGACGCGGGCTGCGAATTCGCTGCCCTCGTCCGCCGGGTCGCCTCCGCAGGTCGCGGCCAGCATGGCTCCAGCCAGTGCCGGTAAGAAGGCCGCGCAAGTTCGGCAAGCCTTGGGGTTGCGCGTGCGGCTCGGCCGCCTGCTGCCGGCGTCGTTGCGCGATCGGTTGGTCGCGCTCATTGCTGGTTGCCTCGGAGGAAGGGTGGAATGTTCCATTCGCGGATGACAGGATAGGGGTTTTCCACGTACCCCCAAAGCTGGTCGTCGTCGTCGGAAACGGCAAACGCCAGCACGTCGTGGTCGAGCTCGAATGCCCGCAGGAAGCGGCCCTCCCAGTCGTACTGGTGCAGCTCGGTGGTCTCGTGCCGTGGCTCGTTCATGCGACGCCCGCTCCACCGAAGGTAGAAGAAGCGTTGTGTGCCGTAGGCCTCTGCGTAGCCGTACTGGCTGTCCTCTTCCCAGAAGAACCGGTTGTCGGCGACGTGAAATCGGGCGTCCACGTCGTAGGGTCCTCGCGCCCTGCCGACTATGGCCCCGGTGGTCGAGAAGACGTCGATCTGGTTGCCGAATTGGTATGCCAGGACAAACATGCCGGCGGCCGGCCGAAGTGCCATGAAGCTTCGGTTGGCGAACCGCAGTCCGGCGCCATGGGAGACGTCCTGCTCGGTGAACGGCTGCGGACCGGTGAAGCGTCTGATCGATGTGATGCGGCCTGTTTCGGCGATCTTCGCCTTGAGGAAGGGAAACCCGTAGTAGACGCCCTGAATCAGCACCTCGGACGGTCCTGTCCAGATCGGGGTCTCCGGCCACCAGGGGACGCCGGCCAAGGACCGCTCTTCGACGATCGAGGGCGAGCCGTCGAGCGAGACGGCGGTCCAGCGAACGTTGCGAAAGTCGAATACCCAGCGGACGGTCGGCTTCTCCGGGTCGGGGGCGACCATGTGGGGCGCCTGGAACTCGCCCGGACCTTCGCCGTCTCGGCCGAGGCGTGCCGTCACCTTGCCAGTGGCGATGTCGATCACGGAAATGTGAGGGTCCGTCAGCTCGTCGCCTACAAGCAGCAGGGGACCGGCGGTTGCTATCACCGTGACCAAGCCGAAGTCTTCGCGGGTCCCCAGCTGACGGCTCGAGGCTATCGACGCGATAGGTCGTTCCGGCGCGGCGGGCCTCCGCCGCTCCCATTCCGGAACGCCGAAGGAAACGGCCTGATCGTCGGCGACTAGACCTTCACCGACCAGTGCGGCGCCGGGGGCGAACGCCGACTCCACTGGCTCCGTCGCAGCTCCGGCAGCAGGCGCGAAAAGCTGCAGGCCAGCGACGAGGACTCGCGACGGCGGCACCGTCATGACGTGGCGACGGATGAAGAGGAGTCCTTTGAACATCTTCACGACGCTTGCCCCTTCCGGTGACGAGCCAGCTTCGCGGAGCTATTCCGCGCGCGCTGCCCACTTGTCGGGTGATCACCCCGAGAACGCCGGAAGCGGGAAGCCCAATGGGTCATTTTCCGCCAGCCCGGGCGGAGGCGGCCGAGGCACCTGGAAGGACGGGCTTGCCGGGCGACGTGCAACCCCGGCATGGCCGCCCACGCTTCACCGACTCACGTCGTGGGCTGCAAGTGTGGGAACGTCGTGGTCGTCGACCGAAGCCACCAGTATCCGATCCGACGACACAAATGCTATGGGAAAGGGTGAATCGGGAGGAAGGGTACCCATGTACTCTCCGTCGTCCGCGAATACGTCGATCAGCCGTCCCTCGTCCCTTACCGTTCCCCGCAATACCCAGATGCCCCCATCAGGTGCAACCGCTACGCCGGCGACAGCCTGCAAGTACTCACTGAACCCCAGCGTATGCACAGCTTCGTCTGCCGACACTTCGCAACCACGCCATACGGCATGTCCTTCGGCTTCCCTCAACGCCATTGCCCTGCTCACTCGCCGCGCCCCAATCGGCCGCCGGACTTCCATGGTCAGTTGAAGATCATCAAAGACATGGATCGCGTACTCCCGATCGCTCGCGACAGCAAGGCGGGTACCGTGGTCATGCCAGGGCATGCTCGGCGAGAACAACCGGTACGTTACTATCCCTCCCAGGCCGCACGTCGGGAACTCGACTACTGGCATGCCGATGGTCGGGCCAGACCTTATTCGCCTTGTTTCGCCACCTGACCGCCAGACCAAGTGCGGTATGCCATTTCGCTCTGTTTCCGCGTAACTGGGAAGAAACTCCATTGCCGCATACACAAAGCCGTTGCGCACAACCATGAGATTGTCCGCTATCATCATTGCCGACGCCCGGTCAAAGACGCCTGGGCTCATCGCGGGCAGGCGCCAACGAACAAAGCCTCGCATGTTGTCATACACCGCGAGTATGCTGTCGCCACCCACGGCCAGCGCCCTCGCGTTCTGCACCTCTCCTGGACCTCCTCCTCGCCTTCCTACTGTGGCGATCAAGGCGGCGTCCTGGCCCGCCAATACGACCACCCTTGAGAGTTGATCCTGAAGGACATATACGTTGCCGAGTTTATCAGCGTCGACCCTCGCCGGCGTGAACGGAGAGACATCACCAAGCAACGTGTCTGCGTAACCACCAACAAGCCACTGCTGTTCAAAGCGCCAGGGCAGTGCGGCGTCTTCCGCAGGCCCCTGAACTACCGGAACCGAAGCCGGCCGGTCTCGGTCTTGTGCCCGCAACTGCGGCACTGCCACGGCGAGGACTTGCGCCATAGCGGCGAGCAGCACTCGCATCGAGCAGCTCATTAGATTTAGAACTCCCTGCAGCTCACATGGCCGTGGACGTCCCAGTGTCCCTCCATGTCGTCGGACCGCTCATGCTCCTCCGCTTCGTACATGAAGTGCATTTCGTACTCGGCGTCCACTTCGTGGCCACACTCTTCTGAACCTTCCTTGGCCATGCATTCGCCGAAGCTGTTCCATGCCCGGGCCCTGTTGAACCCGTTCTTGCTGGAGTAGTCGTGAATCACGCAAGCCGGATCCGTGCCATATCCCTGCGCCTCGCTCTGGGGCCAGAAGGACGGAGGCCAAGACCCGAAATCGTAAACGTAGAGTACATGCCTTCGGCCTAACGGCACCCGACGGACGATATCCAGCCAAATGCTGATCGGATCGATGTCTTCCGCGGCCGTTGTGACAAAGATCCCATGACTCGATCGCTCAAGGCTGTCGACGACACGCTGAACGGTACTGGCGTGAACAGCCATCAGCGCCTCGCTTCGTGAACTCTCGCCAACACTCTGCAATGGGGACGCGGCCCCACTGTCCGACCGACAAGCAAGCGACGAAAGAAGGAGCGACAGCACGAGGCAGCAGAAACCCGGCCCAGGCTTGGTCCTCATGCGCCGGAACGTTCTGCTGGACGGCGCCTTCACAGCGTGGCCGATGGTCGTGCGGGGTGTCGTTCCATGCGACGCGCACCGCAGCCACGGCGTCCTCTGGGAGAGCCCGATCTTGGCGGCCAGATGTGCCTCCTGTGGCTGGTTGTGACGAACGGCCTGATCTTGGTCCCTCGTCCAACAAGTCCCTACGAGATGTGAATTGGTGCATCTTGTGGGGCACCGCAGTAGGCTGCCACCGGCGTCATTTCTGTTGACCCCCCCCGCCGAACGAGGACTACCTTCTGCGAGCCCCGGGCAGCGCGGATCGTTCGCAGCAATCGGGGAGGGGATTCCGGTTTGGCCGCTCCGTAGGGGGAACTAGCCAGGATGTCGTTGACATGGAAGAACGCGACGAACTGCTCGAGGAGTGGGTTCGCGACCACTGGGACCACCTCGTGCGAGGGGCGCAGAAATACCGTGGAAGGGCAACGACTGCCGAAGACGTGGTGCAGGAAGCCTTCGTGTTGGCGTCCGCCAAGCGGGACGAACTCAAGGACGAGAAGAAGACGAGGGAATGGCTGGCCGGGTTCGTGCGAAACGTGGGGATGAAGGCGTGGGAGAAGCGAGCGCGACGACAGCAGCTGATCCAAAAGCGCTATCATCTGTTGGAACGAGACCCTCCTCGGCGTCCCGACGAGATACTCGACGACAAGCAAAAGAAGGAGGCCGTCGAGCGAGCGATAGCCACCCTGGCGCAACCACAAAGAAAGGTCGTCGAACTCAAGCTCGACGGCCTCACCTATCGCGAGATCGCCGAGCAGCTCGGCATGGCGCTCCGAACCGTCAAGTCGCATCGGGCTCGTGCGCTTGCGGCCCTCCGCGAAGTCCTGGAGAAGGAGGGGTTCGCGGTCGAGTGGTGACCGCCCTCCTCAGCCGCCCTCCCTCCACTCCACCAGGAAGATGTTGGTGTTGCCCTCGTGGGCTTCGTTGCGGTTGGAGCCGAAGACGAGATGCGTGCCGTCGGGGTGGAAGACCGGGAAGCCGTCGAAGCCCTCGGACCAGGTGACCCGCTCCAGCCCCGTGCCGTCGACGTTGATCAGGTACAGGTCGAAGTCGCGTCCCCGGGGGTCGTGCATGTTCGACGAGAAGACGACCTGCTCCCCCGACGGGTGCCAGTACGGCGCGAAGTTGGCGGCCCCGTTGCTGGTCAGCCGGCGAAGGTTGGCGCCGTCGGCGTCGGCCACGTAGATGTCCAGCGCCGAGGGGCGGATCAGCCCGTCCGCCAGCAGAGACAGGTAGTCTTCGCGCTCGGCGTCGGTGTCGGGGTAGTGGGCGCGCCACACGATCTTGGAGCCGTCGGGGCTGTAGAACGCGCCGCCGTCGTACCCCAGCCGGTTGGTGATCCGTCGCACGTCGGAGCCGTCGGGAAGCATCGAGTAGAGGTCCAGATCGCCGTCCCGCAACGAGGTGAAGACGATCCGGTGGCCAGTGGGAGAGAAGGTGGCCTCGGCGTCGTAGCCGAACGAAGTGGTGAGCTGCCGCAGCCCGGCGCCGCTCGCGTCGGCGGCGAAGATGTCGAAGCTGGGGTAGACGGCCCACACGTAGCCCTTGGAGAAGTCGGGGCGCGCGGGGCAAGCCCGGTCGTAGTGGTGGGTGGAAGAGTAGAGGATGCGGTCGCCGCCCGGATAGAAGTACGCGCAGGTGGTTCTTCCCTTGCCCGTGCTGACGAGTGTCGATTCCCCGGTTCGCGGGTCCATCGTGTAGATCTGGTCGCACCCTTCTCCAGGCGTCGGCGTGGACTGGTAGATCAGCCGCGTCCCGTCGGGGGACCAGTACGCTTCGGCGTTTTCGCCCTGGAAGGTGAGCTGGCGCATCTTGCCGAAGCGGGTCTCCCGAGGCTCGACCAAGCCGTTGGCAGTCGTTGTCGACGGGGACGCGCCGGGCGGGTTCTGGGCCCGGACGGCGACGGGAAGGGAGAGCGCCGCGATGCAGCAAAGTCCAAGGAGGCCGACGCGACTCGATCTGCCGCCCCCGAGCCGGACGACGGAGAAGAAGCGAGTTCGAAGCATTGCTGCCGACGTTGTCATGAAAGCGCCTTGCTGGTGGTGCGAGGTGACGAGGGACGAGAAGCCGGGAGGTCGAGAAGTCACAGCCGCAACGGCCGCCGGGCGACCCGTCGCAGCCCGAACCACCCCAGCGCCGACCAAAGGGCGAAGTGGTAGAAGAGCAGCCATGTCGCCTCCCAATCCCAGTCGGAGCGAATCCCCTCGGCGAAGCGGGTCACCGCGTCCATGGGGAAGGTCAAGTACGGCAAGACGGCCGCCACGTGCTCCCAGAAGCCGGTCGCGAGGGGCGAAGCTGGTCCCAAGGTCGCCCCGATCACGACCGAGAGGAAGATGTAGCCCAGCCCGGCGAAGGCGTTGCGCCGGATCCCCAGCGCCGAAGCTGCGAAGCTGACGGCAGCCCCCATGAGTCCGAGGAGGGCCGGCTGCACAAACGCCGCCAGCGCCGTCGGGGCGTTCCCCCCGGGGGCCAATGCGGCAACCGCGACGGTGACGCCGAACACGAGCTGGAGGGCCAGGTTGACGACTTGCAGCGCCACGTAGCGCTTCACGTAGAAGGCGGGCAGAGACCCCCGCTGTTGCCCCCAGAGCATGACGGCGCCGGACGCCCTTTCGCCGGCGACCAAGCTGCCGACGACCAGCAGTCCGAAGAGCGTCGCCCCCATGTAGAAGGCGAAGCGGAGGAACCTGCCGACCACCATGAGCGCCATGACCTGAACAAACGCGCCCTGCTCCTCTGGCGATGCCGACTCGTCGGGCGCGTTCGCCTCCATGAACTCCTGCATGTCGGTCAGGAAGGGGTTGACCTCCATCGACCTCGAAACCGCCGCCAGACCCACGCCCATGAGAAAGACGGACAGGGCCAGCTTCCAGCGGGTGCGACGCGCGTACTGGACCGTCGCCTTGAGGAGGCTCACGAGGGGCCTTCCTTTGCGCCGAGGCTTCCCGTGGAGCCGAGAAACGTCTCTTCGAGGAACTCGCGGGTGAAGCCCCCCGGCGGAGGCTCCACCAGCCGCGCGCCGCCGTCGCCGATGAGCAGGACTCGGTCGCTCATGACCGCCAGCTCGCCCAAGTCGTGGCTGGCCACCAGGACCGTCGTGGCCCGGGCGACCTCCTTGATCTTGCCGCGCAGGCGCATGCGCTGCCCCGGGTCCAGTCCCGCCTCGGGCTCGTCGAGGAAGAGGAGTCCGGGCCGCCCGACGAGGGCGACCGCCAACCCGAGGCGCCGCCGCATGCCCTTCGAGAGCTTCTCGGCGAGCCGGGTGGTCGAGTAGTCCACTCCGGCAAGCTCGCAGGCCCATGCCGGGTCGGCGCCGGGACCGACGGCCGAGGCCGCCAGCGCCAGGATGCCGTCGCAGGTCCAGCCCGAAGGCATCGCGGTGTCCTCGGCCAGGTAGCCGACGCCGAACGCGGTCCGGTAGGCGGTCGGCGCCATCCCCGAGATCGTCGCTTCGCCCGCAAGGGGCGGGAGGATGCCCAGGAGGGTGCGGAAGAGGGTCGTCTTGCCGGCGCCGTTGGGACCGACGACGGCCAGCACCTCGCCGGGGGACGCGTCCAGCTCCAGGCCGCCGAGGACCGGCGAGCCGGGAGCGTAGCCGACGTCGAGGCGGACGGCCGTCACGCGGGCTGGTCCCGGGCGCCCGTTGGCGGCGGCCGGCGGCGAGCCGGGGCCGAAGGCGGCTGCGGATGCGGGGGGCGAAGTCATGTCGTGCCTTGGGTTCGATGGACTTGGATGCCGCGACGGCCGAGCTCCGCGACGTAGAGGTCGGGAGGCACGACTTCGTCGGGGGTGCCCACGCCGGCTGCGGCGACCTGGCCTCGGGCCTGCATCAGGGCGGTGATCGAAAGGGAGAAGCCTGTGGTGCGCGCCATGGCGGTGATCCCCGTGGCCGGGTCCTGGGCGTCGTGGACCTCGTACGCCGTCGTGCGGGGGGCGCCGTCCTTGGCGCCGTCGACCTGGACGCGGGCTGCCACCAGGTCTTCGCCCCGAGGGTTGGAGAGCGCCGGCGTCGCCTGCCGGATGAAGAGCTTCCGGGGCGCGACAAGGGCTCCGTCCACCTCCACTTCCCGGGCGTCCAGCAGCCCCAGCTCCCGAACGGCCCGCATGATCCGCGCGTGGCCGGGGTAGCGCAGGGTCTTGTACTCCATCGCGCGGACCCGGCCCTCGTAGCGGTCGGGCATGGTGGAGATGCCTCCGCCCGTGTAGAAGGCCTCCAGCGTGCCGGGAGGGTCGGGAAACTCCACCGTCTCCAGTCCCGAGAGCGCCTCCACCTGGGTCTTGCACCCGTCCCGCAGCACCGTCGCCGGCGTGACGTAGTAGTCCAGCACGCCCTCCAGGGAGTAGACGATCTGGTAGTCGAGGGGCGGTCGCGGGTTCTGGGGAAGGCCGCCGACCCAGATGCGCACCGACTCTGCCGCGTCCATGCTCCGGATGCCTTCCTCCGCCAGGACGTTGACCATTCCGGGCGCCAAGCCGGTGTCGGGGACGACCGAGACGCCCCGGGCCCGAGCTTCGTCGTGGAGCGTCCGCTGGCGTCCCACGATCTCGGTCTTCCCGCCCAGGTCGGTGTAGTGGGCCCCCGTCGCCACGGCCAACCGCGCCATGGAGAAGTTGAAGAAGTAGGGGAGCGCGCAGAGGACCCCGGTCGCTCCCTCCATCAATGCCGCCACGTCGCGTTCCGCCGACGCGTCCACCTGCCGCAGCTCCAGTCGCCCGCCCACGTGGGGGGCCAGGAAGGGCTGCACGGCCTCGACGTTCAGGTCCGCCAGCACGACCCGCTCCACGGCGTCGTCCTGCAAGAGGTCGAAGGCGGCCGCGGAACCCTGGGCGCCTCCGCCCAGCACCAGGAAGGTCAAGACGCCTCCTCCGGGTCGGAGGGGTCGGGCAGCTCCCAGAGGCCGAGTCCGTCGGTGGGAGAGGCCGCGCCCGAGAGGCGGTCGGCGCCAAGCTCCGGCTCGCGAACCGACCGGCGGCTCCTCTCGTCGTCGCGCTTGCCGTCGGCGGCGCCCTTGGGGCTGCCGCGGTCGCCTTCCTTGCCTTCCCGACCGCTTCGGCTCCCGCCGTCGGCGCCGCTGGGGCCGGGGGCGATCCGCCGCGCCCCGAACGACCGCGTGACTTCGGCGATCCTGTCCCCCGTCGCGGGCGTCGTCAGCTTCTGGCCCCCGGCGTTGCGTCCCAGCAGGCCGATCTCGGCGGCGGCGAACGGGGTGAGGACGCCGCCTGCCGACACCAGCATGACCTGGTCGTCCTCCAGCACCTCCAACGCCGACACCACGGCGCCGCTCTCGTCGTCCAGGACCACGGCCCGCGTCCCCAGCCCGCCGCGCTTCTGCGCCGAGAACTCGGCCAGGGGCGTTCGCTTTCCGGCGCCGCCTTCGGTCACCACGAGCACGGAGGCGTCGCGCACCACCGCCAGCATGCCGGCCACCTCGTCGCCGTCTCGGAGCGACACGCCCTTCACCCCCTGGGCGGTTCGCCCAACCACAGGCACTTGGTCCCCCGGGAACCGGATTCCGCGCCCGCGGCTGGTCACGAGCAGGAAGTGGGCGTCGCCCGAGGTGACGGCGGCGTCGAGCACCTCGTCGCCGGGGCGCAGCGTGACGGCGACGACGCCGCCCGGCCGAGGGTTCGAGAACTCGGCCAGCCGCGTGCGCTTCACCAAGCCCCGACGAGTCGCGAAGACCACGTAGCGGTCGTCGCCCAGCTCCTCCACCGGTACGATCGCCGCCATCGGGTCGCTCCGGTCCGCCTCCAGCAGCCCGTAGACGGACCTGCCCCGGGATGCCCGGGCGCCTTCGGGCACGTCCTCGACCCGCAGGAAGTGCGCCCGCCCCCGGCGCGAGAAGAGGAGCAGCCGTCCCCGGGAGCGCGCGACGACGACCTGCTGCGTGTAGTCGTCCGGGTACTTGTCCATGTTCGTCTGGGACATGCCGGAAGCGACCCGTCGCCGGTAGAGGCGCATGGGGATCCGCTTGGCGTAGCCCTGGCGGGAGATCACCACCACGACGTCTTCGTCGGCCACGATGGAGCGCACGTAGGAGAAGTCGGCCTTGTCCTTGCCGTCGAGTATCTCGGTCCTGCGCGCGTCGCCGAACCGCTCCACCACCTCGTCCAGCTCCTCCAGCAAGACTTGAAGCTGGAGCTCCTCGTTGTCCAGCACGGCCCGCAGCTGCCGGATCTCCTTCACCAGCTCCGCTTCCCGGGCCCGCAGCTGGTCCCCCTCCAGAGCGGTGAGCTTGGCCAGCCGCATGTCGAGGATCGCCCCGGCCTGCACGTCGTCCAGCCCGAAGCGCCGCTGGAGACGCACCGACGCCTCGTCCCGGTCCGCCGATTCCCGGATCGTCGCGATCACCTCGTCGATCTGGTCCAGCGCCAGAAGGAGGCCCCGAAGGACGTGCAGCTCGGCCTCGGCCTGCTCCAGGTCGAAGCGGCAGCGCCTGCGGATCACGTCCAGCCGATGGTCCCGAAAGCGCTCCAGCAGCTCCTTCAGCGAGAACTCGTCCGGCTGCTTGCCGCCGTCCAAGGCCAGGAGGATCGCGCCGAAGGTGCACTGAAGGGCCGTCTTCTTGAAGAGAACGGCCATCATCCGCCTCGGCTCGGCGCCGCGCTTCAGCTCCACCACCAGCCGCATCCCCTCCCGGTCCGACTCGTCCCGCAGGTCCGCCACCTCGGGCAGCGCGCCCTTCCGGGCCAAGTCGGCGATCTGGTTGATCACCCGAAGCTTGGAGACTGCGTAGGGAAGCTCGGTGACGACCAGCTGCCTTCGGCCCCCGCGAAGCGATTCCGTCGTCACCCGGGCCCGCATCGTCATCCGCCCGCGACCGTCCTCGTACATCTTGCGGATGCCCTCGCGTCCCACGATGAACCCCCCCGTGGGGAAGTCGGGTCCCGGAAGCTCCTTCATCAGCTCCGCAACCGTGCACCGCGGCTTGCGCACCAGGACCCGCAGGGCGGCGGCCACCTCCCGCAAGTTGTGAGGGGGCACGTTGGTGCTCATCCCCACGGCGATCCCCGAGCTTCCGTTCACCAGCAGGTTGGGGACCCGGGACGGCAGGACGGTGGGCTCCTGAAGCCGGTCGTCGAAGTTGCTCTCCCAGCGGACCGTGTCCTTCTCGATCTCCGCGAGCATCTCGCGGGCGACGGGCGAGAGGCGCGCCTCCGTGTAGCGGTAGGCCGCGGCCGAGTCTCCGTCGACCGAGCCGAAGTTCCCCTGGCCGTCGACGAGGGGGTAGCGCAATGCGAACTCCTGCACCATGCGCACCAAGGCGTCGTACACCGCCGAGTCTCCGTGGGGGTGGTACTTCCCCAGAACCTCGCCGACGACGGTGGCGCACTTCTTGTGGGGTCGGTCGGGCCGGAGCCCGAGGCCGTGCATGGCGAAGAGGATCCGCCGGTGGACCGGCTTCAGGCCGTCCCTCACGTCCGGGAGCGCCCGCTGGACGATGACGCTCATCGAGTAGTCGAGGAACGAGTCCCGCATCTCGCTCTCGATGACGCGGAGAACGATGCGCTCGCGCTTCTGGGCTACGGTCATTCAGGCTCCATGGGGGTTGGGGTCGCGCACCATGGAAGCTACCACTCGCCGCCAAGCGCCCGGGATCGTTCCCCGCTCCAGCACCTCCGCTTCGTCGCCGACCCGCAGCCGCCCGGGGCCGTGGTGCACGGCGTTGAGACCGAAGTAGGTCTTGTCCTCGATCCGCCGATACTTGGCCAAGGTGCGCAGCGGCTCCCCGTCCGGGTCCCGCGCCCCGCTCCGCTGGTCGTGGGTGGTGACCTTGCACCGCGCGCACAGCTTCACCCCGCTGAAGACGAGCCCCCCGACCACGAAGCGCCGCCAGCGGTCCTCGTCGTGGGGGCGGGCGCCCGCGACGACGATGTTGGGGCGGAACCGCTCCACCGGGATTGCTCGACCGGCCCGGCGCGCAAGCTCCTCCACCGAGCCCTGGCCCACGACCAGCGCAGGGTAGCCGTCGGCAAACCCGACTCGACGGCCCTTGGCGTAGGCGGGATCGGTGGCGCGCTCGGCCTTGCCCAGGAAGACCAGCCGGCAGTCGCGCTTCAGCGCTTCCGAGATCCACTGGTCGACCGGCGCAGGCGCGGTCCTGGCGTCCAGCTCCGCCTCCCACACCCGGATGCGCAGGCGCGGCCCGTCGAAGGCGGGGACGGAGAGGGGGCCGACTCCGGGCGCCTCCAGCGCCAGCTCGCCGTTCGAGGCGCTCGCGCGGACGGTGGCGAGCCGCGGCGTCTCCCGTTGGGTGACGAAGGCGCCGTTGGGGAGCACGACCATCCAGCGGCGATCGAAGCAGGGGCCGATCTCGTCGAACTCGACCGCCTCGGCGTCGGCGCCGCGAGCGCCCTTGACGGGGTGGATGCGCAGGCGGGCGATCCGGAGGCGTCCGTGGTCGGGGCGAGCAGAGGCCGAGTCGGCGCGGGCCGAGGCCGAATGGGCGGGCGCCGAGGAGGCGGTCGGATTCATGTCGAGGGCAACGGATCTTCCTTGGACTTGCCGACGAGCGACGGGGCCAGCGCCAAGCCGATCAACAGGTCCAGCGCGATGTGGGCGAAGATCGAGGGCCAAAGGCTTCCGGTCCACGCCGCCCCGAGCGCCAGCCAAGCACCCAGAAGCCCCGTCCGCACCATCCCGTGGGGGCCTTGATAGGCGTGAAGGAGGCCGAACGCAACAGCGGCGGGCAGTGCGGCGAGGAGGTAGGAGCCGGTCCAGGGGACGAGGAAGGCGGGCAAGAAGCCCCGGAAGACGATCTCTTCGAACACCCCGGCCGCAACCGCCAGCAGGGCGAAGAGGGCCTTCTCCGTCGGCGTCGCGGGGATGATCGCGCGCACCACGGCGCTTTCCTTCCATCCGAAGACGGGCGACGCCGCCTTGAAGGCGTAGACGACGGCAAGGCCGCCGGCCGTGAGGACCCCAGCGGCCGCCAGCAGCGTCGTCCATCCTCCCTGCGCCAGCCGGCCGCCGCTGCCCGGAAGGCCCAGCGAAGGGGTCGCCCAGGCGTCCGCCTGTGCTGGAAGCCCATCGGCCAGCCAGAGCGCCGCCAAGCCGACCACGGTCAGGACCACAATGGAGCTGGCGTACGCCTCCAGGCGTCGTTGCCCAAGATCGAAATCCAGGGGCAGCTGCTGGCCCAGCGCTGCCGCCGGCAGCACGACCAGAAGCGCTGCCGCTGCCGTCGCGTGAACCACGCTGCCCAGCCCGCCGCCGACGAACGCCCAGGCCAGTACGGCGGCAGCGCCTCCGGCCGCCAGCCAGCCGCGTCGGCCCAGCGCTGGACCTGGCCTGGCCGCCATCGGACCTGGCCTGGCCGTCATCGGGCGCGTTCGCCGATTGACCCGCGCCCACGCCGGGCTCTAACCTTAGCCGCGGCCTTCCGTCTCCGGGCGCCGGCCCTTCGGTCCGGGCGAGACCGCCTCATCGGCGCGAAACTCCCCATGGGTCCGGCCGGCGCCCCGAATCCGGCGGAACGCCGCTTCGGTCCCCACCACCGCTTCCGCCCCCAGCGAGGACGCGATGCCCGACCCGGCCGCCTTCAAGGCCGTCTTCCGTGTGATCGACGCCTACGACCACCCCCACGGCGGGAGGATACTCAGGCTGCGCCTGGGAACGGGAGAAGCCCCGAGCGTGCGGGAGCTGAGGGGCCGCCCCATGACCGCCACTTCCGACGCCGGCGGCTCCCTGCGGCTGGAGGTGTCGGGCTTCTCGGCGGTGGGCGGCAAGCCTTCCGACGGCCGGCTGGCAAGAACCGGCCGCATCGACGTGCACGTCGCCGGCGACCGGGCGGGGCCGGTGGACGTCGGATGGGAGCTGGCCGTGCCGCAGTGAGCTCAATCTTGCCGGGAGCTTCCTCTCTGCCCCGGCGGGTCGCGCTCGAAGGTGCGGCGAAACCACTCCTGGTAGGCGTCGGCGCGCTCGGGTCTCTGGGCGAAGTACTCCTTGCGGGCCTCGACGAAGGCGTCGGGCCGCGCGGTGAGTACGAATTCGTCCAGGAAGCCGTTCTCCTTGGCGTAGGTCAGCTCGTCCAGCAGCCCGTAGGGAGGGGCGTCCAGGATCGAACGCTGGTAGAGCCACACGTCGGCCACCCGGGAGAGGATCGCCTTCTCCAGCTCGAACTCGTCGGCGCCCTGGCCTTCCGGAAGCCACTTCTCCAGACGGTCCTGGAGCGCCATCAGGTGGTAGTGGGCGTAGATCGTGTAGAGCTGGCTGCCCGCCGACCGGCCTTGGACGGCGATGCGGGCGGTGTCGCCGGCTTCGTTCAGCTCCAGGCTCTCCCACGGATAGACGGGACCCTCCGCGCCTTCGGTGTAGATCATGAACGAAGGGTCCATCTGGATGCTGTCCCACTGCTCCCGGATCCAGGCGTCCACTTCCTCCATGCGTTCCTTGGTCGGGACGAGGCGCTCCCCGGAGTGGACGACGAGCCGTCGGGGTTCCGGGAGCTGCACTTCGCCCGAGCCGCAGGCCACGGAGGCGCATGCGGCCACGCCGGCCAGCAGGACGGCGCGCCGTCGGGGCTCGGGCGAAGAGGGACCGCGAGTTGCGAAGTCGAACATGGTCGCCTTCCTTTTCGACTGGACTCCAGGGGACCGCAATGGGAGCAACCCGTTGCGGTGGAACGTATTCTAACCTCCCGACCGGCTCCAGGTTCCCGACCGCCCCCACCAACAAGAGGATCGAGACGTGACGTGCTTGGAGTTGCCCGGCCTGACGTGCTCCGACGGCGAAGGCGCCGCCCGCCCGGTCGCCGGGGCGTCGCCCGGCCTGACGCCCACCGAGCTGGGAGAGCACTTGGCGCGCTTGGTCTGGGAAAGCCTTTCGGACGTCCTCACCGACGACCGGAGCCTGACGGTTCTGGCCCGCCTCGGCGCACTGGCCGCCGACGGGACGCCCAGCTCCAGGGCGTCGGAAGAGCTGCTGATCCTCTTGCTGTGGGCCCACACCCGAGGCATCCAGCAGGCGTACGCGGCGCGGGGCGCGCGCTTGGCCCGGGTCGCGCTGGACGAGCTCCACCGGGCCGTCTTCGAGGACATGGTGGCCGCCGGCTCCCGGCGCGAGGAGCTGCCGATCTTCGAGCAACGGGTCAGGACGCGCTACGCCGAGTACGGGCGGGCCGCCAAGGCGTCGGATCACGCGGTGGGGTCGGTTGCGCTCCGGTCCATAGCTGGGCGGACCGCCGCGCGCGCCCACCAGGACGGGAGCGAGGACGCCCGGGTGCTGGCGACGAGGGCCGTCGGCGTCGCCGCTCCGATAGGCGACTTCTACGCCGATGTGGACTTGCTGGAGGGCTGATCCGGGCCGGAGCGGCCGAGGCCGGGGCCTTCCTTCTGGCGCCAGCGCAGGACTTCGAAGGGGCTTCTGCACTCCGCGCACCACCACGTGGAGAGCGAGGCGTGGCTGCCGAAAGCGGAAGCGAGTTCGGTGCGGCGACCCTTGCAGAACGGACACGCCGGGTCCGGCGCCGCCGGCGTCCTTCCTCCGGCAGCCGCCGCGCCGCCCTTCCCGGCGGACGCGCCCCCGCCGGCGCTCGAGCCCGCGGCGCCTCCGCTCACCGTGTCTTCCGGGTCTTCCGGCCTAGCAGTCGCCGACGAAGAGCCGGTTGCGCGCGCCCCGCACCCGCTCCATTGCCTCTCGGTCGGGAGCGCCGGGGCCCCGCCGCCGCTTCGAGTCCCACTCTCCCGTCATGGGGATGACGTGGTCCAGTCGAACGTCCACCAACGCCAGCAGGTCGGCGACCCGCTCCTCGTACCTGGCGCGCACCCGGTCCTCCCGCCACACCATCAGGCTGTGGGCAAAGATCCCGTAGAGCTTGTCGCCGGGCAGCAGCCAGCCGAGGGTGGTGGAAAGCATCTCCCTGGTCGCCGTCTGCAGCCGCACCGCACCCTCGCCTCCCGCCCCCGCCAGCCGCCGGAACCAAGCTTCGCCGAACTGCCAGTGGTACTCCTCCTCGGCCAGCATCTTGGGAATGCGCGCGTTCGCCCGATCGAACATGCCGCCGCCGAACGCCTCCAGGGCCGTCGACAGGGCGCCGTCCACGACCACGACGGCCGCCGCGAACGCCGCCCAGTCGGCAAAGGGGCGGTCCAGCGCCGGCACCGAGCAGAAGTCGGCGTCGCGGCGCATGTTCTCGACCTCGTAGGCCATCATGTCGAAGTGCTTCAGCATCGAGTAGAGCAGGCGCGAGTGGCCCCACTCGTCCTGGGCCATTGAGGACGCCGCGATTCCCGTCTCGATGGAGGGGCTTCCCAGCAGCCAGTCGCTGTAGCGGATTCCCAGCATCCGCTTCGTGTCGGCCAAGGTGACGATGTGGCGTGGCAGGAACCTTGCCGCCGGACGGGTCATCCACGTGTCGGCGATCTTCTTGAAGTCGCTGCCGGCGCTCACTGCTCTCCCTCCGAACCGCTCGCGCCCAGGCCGTGGGTGCCGGAGCCGTCGCGCCCAGGGGTGTCCGTGGGGCCTTGGAGGTCCGCGGTCTCCTCCCGCAGGAACTCTCTCCCCGAACCTCGGCTTCCCCAGGGGCCGTCGTCCCGGTTGACGGGAAGGATCGCGCTTCTTGGAACCACGCACATCTCGAACCAGGTCTCCTCGTCGTAGGTCTTCCAGGCGTAGACTCTGGCCAGCGCGTCCCCCGGGGCGTCCACGTAGCCGACGTGGCGCAAGGGCTCGCCTCGCTTCTTGCGGGCGAAGACGTCGTACACGCCCTCGCCCAGAGCCGACCGGTCGGGCTGGTCGGGCCGATCCGCGCCCGCCCGCGCCGGCAGTGCGCTCACGCTCCCACTCCAAAGCCCTGGAGCTGCGCCCTTCCCCGCTCCGTGATCCTGCTCGTCGTCCAGGGCGGGTCCCACACCTCCCGGATCTCCACGGAGCGGACCCACGGCTCCTGCGAGACCCGGTCCCGCACGTCTTCCTTGATGAAGTCCATGCACGGACACGCGGTGGCGGTGAAGGTCAGGTCGATCCGGGCCGTTCCCCCCTCGAACTCCACCCCGTAGACCAGCCCCAGGTCCACCAGCGAGATCGGCAGCTCCGGGTCCAAGACCTCGCAAAGCGCCGCGCGCACGGCGCCGGCCCCGTCCAGCGGCGCCTCGTCCAGCGGCGCCGACCACTGGTCCCGTCCCCCCGACGCCCTGGGCCAAGCCCCCGGGTGCTCGGCGCGAAGGGCCGTGAGGGAGCGTCGGCCGGCGGCTAGCCCAGCCACGACTCCACCGTCCCCCGGGAACGCCGAATCGACTCCACGTAGACCTCGTTCATCGGTCCGCGGCCCTTCCACCGCTCGAAGACCTGGTTCCAGCTGATCTCGCCGTCGGCGAAGAGCCACTGCTTGGCGTCGGGGTCGTACTCGCAGGGGAAGGGGTAGTCCAGCACGTATTCGTCGAGCCGCTCGGAGTAGCGGGCGGGGACGGACAGCCCCAGCTCCTCGCAGAGGGGGACCGTGGACGACATCCACACCTGCCGCAGCTCGTCGTTGGTCAGCCCCTTGAGCCGGTACTCCAGCTGCCCGCTGTGCCGCTTCATGTGGTCCGGCAGACCGAACCACTCGACGGTCATGGGGAACATCCAGTCCACGCACCGCTGGAGGAGCTCGGTGGCCACTCCTCCGGCCTTGGAGATCCGGCGCATCCAGACTTCGCCGTGGCGCAGGTGAAAGGTCTCCTCCATGTCCACCTTCGCCAGGGCCCGCTTCAGGGGGCCGTAGGACGTGTTCCGGTGCACGTCTCCCAGCAGCGTGATCCCCGCCCGGTCGAAGAAGCCGTTGGCCACCACGAGCTCGGCCCAGTTGTCCAGCGGCTGGTCGAAGCCGTAGGGGTGCTTGAACTCGTGGGGCTCCCGTCCGTAGACCAGCTGCGACTTGGACTCGCCCAGGTCCTCCAGCAGCCGGTAGGCGATGTTGGCGTGCGCCAGCTCGTCCTGAATGATGGCGTGGGCGCTCACCTGGGTGTTCGTGGACGGCGCGTGGCGGGCTGCGCGCCAGTAGGCCGGGGCGCTCATCAGCTCCGTGTCCGCCTGGACGGTGAGCTGCACCTTCAGGGCCTTCAGGTACCCCGGCGTCATCTCGTCGGGCGACTCGACGATGTGGCCGTCCTGGACCTTGGCCTTCAGGGCTTGGTCGGCCTTGAGCGCCTTGGCCCTCCGCTCCTCTTCGCTCCAGCCGTCGGATTCCACGTACATGTCTGCCATTGGCCTCCCCCTTCCGGCGCCTGGGCCGTCAAATCCCCAGCGACGACCGGATCAGCGGACTGATCCGCTCCGGCGTCCAGGGCGGGTCGAACGTCAGCTCGACCTGGGCGTCCTCCACTCCATCCACTCCGGCGACCGCCTCCCGAGCCTCCTCCAGAATCTGGCCCGCCGCCGGGCACATGGGCGTGGTCAGGGAGATCGTCACCTTGGCGGCCGACTCCTCGACCTCGATGTCGTAGACCAGCCCCAGAACCACCAGGTTCAGGTTCAGCTCCGGGTCCTTCACGGCCTTCAGGGCGTCGCGGACGGCTTTCTCGGTGACTGGCACGTGGCGGGGCTCCAGCCGTGGGCCGATCTTGCGTTCTGGTCGTCCCCGAATATAGCGAGACGAGATCATGCGGACAGCGATCAACACGGGCGGCGGCGACGCGCCGGGGCTGAACGCGGTAGTGCGGTCGGCTGTGCTGGCGGCGGAGCGCCGAGGCTGGGACGTGGTGGGAATCCGGCAGGGGTACGACGGCCTCTTCATGGAGGGCGGGATCGTGCCTCTGGACGCTGCCGCGGTCAGGGGGATCGCTCACCGGGGCGGGACGATCCTCGGCTCCACCAACCGGGGCAACCCCTTTTCGTTCCCCGTCGAGGCGGAGGACGGCGCCGTGGCGATGGTGGACCGCTCCGGCGACGTGCTTCAGCGGATGGAAGAGCTCGGAATCGACTGCCTGATCGCCGTGGGGGGCGACGGCTCGCTGCGGATCGCCGGCGAGCTGGCCGAGAAGGGCATGAACGTGGTCGGCGTTCCCAAGACGATCGACAACGACCTGGACGCGACGGCCGTCACCTTCGGCTTCCACACCGCCGTCCAGACCGCCACCGACGCGATCGACAAGCTCCACTCCACCGCCGAGGCCCATCGCCGGGTCATGGTGGTGGAGCTCATGGGACGCCACGCCGGCTGGATCGCTCTCTTCGCTGGGTTTGCCGCCACCGCCGACGTGATCCTGATCCCCGAGCTTCCGTACGATCTGGCCAAGGTCGCGGCGAAGATCGAGTCGCGCTGGGCCAGGGGACGGGAGTTCGCCATCGTCGTGGTGGCCGAGGGGGCGGCGCCGAAGGGCGGCGAGGTCTCCTACCTGGACGAGCCCGGGGCCGGACGGGGGCGAAGGCTGGGCGGTGCCGGGAAGCGCGTCGCCCGGGGGCTGGAGGCCCTGACGGGGAAGGAGACCCGAAGCTTGGTGCTGGGGCACCTCCAGCGGGGCGGCCGACCGATCGCCTACGACAGGATCCTCTCGTTGCGGTTCGGGGCGGCGGCGGTCGAGTTCGCGGAGCAGGGACTCTTCGGGCGCGTGGTGGCGCTGGACCCGCCGCACATGCGCGCCGTGCCGCTGGCGGAAGCGGTCCGCAAGCGCAAGACGGTTCCCACGGACTGGGACATGGTGCGCGCCGCCCGGGCGATGGGCGTGTCGTTCGGGGATTGACCGACCGCCCGGCGGGCGACCAAACGGAGGGAACCTTTTCGACCGACAGCGGGTATTGACCTCCATGAACAAGACTTCGACCGGACGCAGGGCTTGGCAGTCCTGGGCGCGGCTGCCTCTTCTGACGGCCAGTGCGCTGACGGGCGCGGTGGCGCTGGGGAGCGGCTTGCCTTCGGGGGCGGCGCTGGCGGCTCAGGAGTCGGAGGGCCGGGCGCCTCCCGACACGGCTTCCGCGGCCGATGCGCGCCCGACGGCCGACACCGCGCTCCATCTCGTGGTGGGGACGGCACTGGACCAGGAGACGGGGGAGCCGGTGTCGGCGGTGGTCGTCGTCCTTCCCAGCCTGGGTCGGACCACCTTCACCGACGAGCTCGGGCACTTCCGAGTCGAAGGCGTCCCCCCCGGCCGTCATCCGCTGACGATGATTCGGATCGGGTACGAGACCTTCGACGGGTCGTTCGTCGTGGACGGCGACGAGTCGTTGGCGGTTCTGATGACGCAGGGCGCCATCCCGCTGGAGGGAATCGAGGTGAAGGTCAGGAGCCGGGAGGACCTGGAGTGGCGCGCGTCGGGAACCCGGCTGAGCGTGATCGGCCCCGTGGAGATGGAGGAGCTGTCGGAGCGCTACTTCAGCCTGGGCGACTTGTTGGCCAGTCGCCTCCTCTCCGGCGCCCGCTTCGTCCGGGGAACCGGCGGGCGAGCGGGGTGCATGCAGTCGCGTCGGGGCGTGCGCGCGCGATGCTCGGCGGTGGTGCTGGACGGCGTGCTGCTGGCCACCGGCGCCGAGGACTGGGTCTACGACATGAGCGCCTCGAGCGTCTTCGCGATCCGGTTTGTGCGCGGTCCCGAGGCAGGGTTCCGGTATGGCGCGTCCGGCGGGTCCGGGGTGCTGATCGTGGAGACGCGGTCCGGGCGTCGGTAGTAGTCCGAGGCGAATCGTTCGAGACCGCGTTCGGCCGCCATCCGACCATGATCAGAAAGGACTTTCTGCTGCCGGGGCTCGCGTGATGGACAACCCGCTGCAAGCGTCTCTTGCCGAGCTGACCGCCGTGCAACGCCAGGCCGTCGATTGGGAAGATGGTCCGTTGCTCGTGCTGGCGGGACCGGGCTCCGGCAAGACCCGCGTCCTCGCTTGCCGAATCGCCCGCCTGCTGGACTCGTCGCCGGATCGACGCTTTCGCATCCTTGCCCTGACGTTCACCAACAAGGCGGCGAACGAGATGGCAGGCCGCGTGAGTGCTCTCGTGCCAGGGCTGGAAGGACGCACCAACATTGGAACCTTCCACGGTTTCTGTGCGCAGGTCCTCCGGCAGCACGGCGTGCACCTGGGGATCAAGTCGGACTTCGCGATCTATTCGCAGACCAAGGACCGACAGGCGGTGCTGGAAGACGCGCTCGGCCGCGATTCCGCGCAGGATTGGAGCCACGGGTACCCTCGACTTCTACCCTTGATCGACTACCTCAAGACTCGGCTTGTGGAGCCCGATTCGGCGGAGCGATACGTTGGAGCGCTGAACGGCTCGGTGGCCGCAAACGCGAGTCGGATCGCGCGGGCCTACCGTCTATACGAGGAAGAGCTTCGGTACATCAACGCACTCGACTTCAACTCGCTCATTCTGGATGCGTACCGGCTGTTTTCCTATCCGGCCATGGCCGACCAATACCGGAGGACGTACCGGTACTGGCTGATCGATGAATTTCAAGACACCAACAGCGCTCAATACAAGCTGCTGCGACGAATGGCCGGTCAGGATTTCCGCGACGTCTTTGCGGTAGCCGACGACGACCAGACGATCTTCGAGTGGAACGGAGCGAACGTCCAGAGGATCAGCAATCTCGTGGAAGACTTCTCCTGTCACGTTGTGCAACTGCCAACGAACTTCCGCTGTCCACCGCTCATCGTCGAGGCTGCAAACCGCCTGGTCGTGTACAACTCGCGCCGCATAGCGTCGAAGCAACTCGCCAAGCCAGCCCGGGTGCCGGGCAGATCACTGCCCTCTGGCGAAGACCAGATTCGGTGCCGCGAGTTCGACACGAACGAGGACGAGGTTGCCGGCATTGCGGAAGAAATCGCATGCCTGGATGCTGCGGCCCGCAGCGGAACTGCCGTGCTGGCCAGAACCCGATTCCTCCTCGAGGCGATGTACGAGGCCTTGATTGACAAGGGTGTCTCCGCGACGATCATGATGCGCCGCGACGACTTCCTGTCTCCGCAGATGCGCTGGTTCGTCGCCTGCCTGAAGCAGATCGCTCGTCCGCTTGACCGACGCAACATGGCCGTGCTGGTCGAGGCGTTCGGCAGGTTCGCGCCTTCGTCCGTGGATTGGGACGAACTCGTGTCGCGGTCGGAATCCGACAGGGTTGCTTGCTTCAAGGTGTGGACGGATGCGGTGCGCGGAGTCGGCACGCCGGACCCTGTCGCCGACATGGTGAACGCAGTTGCCGATCTCTCCGCCGGAAAGCTCAAGCTCACTGCCGCGATTGAACAGATCCTCGGCCACTTCGACAACAACGATCTGGACGACGAGCTCAAGGACGACATTAGCGCATGGCGCAGGATTCAACGTGATATCAAGGCCGCGCAGGGCTTCGCATCGCTCGATCGGTTCTTGCAGGAACTTCAACTGCGATCCAAGGAACCAGCGCCGACCCCGGGAACGGTGTCGCTGACTACTATTCACGGCGCCAAGGGGCTGGAGTTCGAGACGGTGTACCTGATCGGGATGGCAGAAGAGATACTGCCGTCCTGGCACAGCTTGAAGAAGGCCAACGGCAGCGCGGCGCTGGAAGAGGAGCGCCGCGGGTGCTTCGTCGCCGTCACGCGCACCGGCAAGCGCCTTATCTTGTCGCGGGCTCGACACTACCGGGGATGGCCAAAGGAGCCCTCCCGATTCCTCGAGGAGATGGGCTGCCTCGAGAGCGAGGCTGCCGGCAGCAGCTGGCGAGGGATCGGGCGACAGTAGCCACGAGGCGTCTGGCCAGCCTCCGTTCGGCCTACGGAGCCATTGCCCGGTGCCACTCCTCGGGCTTGAGCGAGACCAGGTTCGCGAACAGGCGGTAGGCCCCGGGCACGCCGGCGGGGAACTGCCGGAAGAACGCGATCCCGGTGTAGACGTAGAGCCCGTCGCCCACGGGCGCGACGAGAAGGCCTCCGCGCTTGGGCGCTTCTCCGGGGTCGGCGGTCTCGAGGAGGGGCACGAAGCGGTCGTCCCACTCCGACAGGAAGTAGAGGCCCCGCTCCTGCACCCAGCCGTCGAAGTCGGAAGGACCGATCGCGTTGGGCGTGGTGAACACCGGCGCGCCGGGCATGGCAATGGACACGGGGGCCGTCTCGTCGGTGACTCGATCGTGGGGACGGTCGATCCGCACCGGATAGGGCGCGAACCCGCCCTGGGAGTAGCCGTATCGGTTGTACTGCACCACGACCGTGCCGCCTTGCCGGGCGAACTCCAGCAACGACTCGTTGGCAGCGGCCAAGTCGGGCCGGGTCTCGTAGGCGCGGACGCCGAGAACGAGCGCGTCGTACTCGCCGAAGTCGCCGTCGCGAACCCGCTCGGGGCCCAGGAGGTCCACCATCGCTCCCATCTGGCGGAGCGCTTCGGGGCCTCCGTCTCCCGAGCCCATCACGTAGCCGATCCGCAACGACGGGTCGGCCACGACCGGAAACGCCGACACGACGCTCCTCGCGGGGCGCAAGAGGGCGGCGCGCCGAACGTGGGGATGGTCCACCACGTCGTAGTCGTCGTCGAAGAGGGCGCCGTGCTGATCGACCGCCACAGCCCGGAAGTCGTGGCGTCCCTCCTGCACCGGGCCGGTCGGCGCCGCTCGGAAGGCGAACGATCCGCGCGTGCCGTCGGGCCCGGCGCCGGGTTCCAGGTCGAAGGGCGCCGACTCCGGCTCGGTCCGCCATCCGTCCGGGGCGACGACCCGCACGGACCCGAAACGGCGGGTGGACGACGTGTTGGCGATGACGACGGTGATCTCTCGGGCGTCGGCGGCCCCGACCGGCCAGACCATTACCTGCGGATGCGCTTCCACGTCGAGGGCCGGGACGACCAGCACGGGTTCCCGGTACTCGCCCGACGCCGGATCGACCCCCACGTAGCCGCCTCCCCGGCGGACCTCGACGCGGCGCTCGGAGCCGTCGGGCGGCGCAATGGCCAGGCCGACGGCGACCTGCACGGGAGACGGATCGAACGGCCTCGCCCAGCGCGCCGGCTCGTCCGGCCACTCGTAGAGCCATCCGTTCCGTTCCTGCTCCAAGTAGTACGGCGCGGACGGGCGGGCGTCGGGCGGAATGCTCGCCGTCCAGCTCCATCGGGCGATCCCGCCGGGGGGCACGCGCCCGTCCGTCGGCGTGTCCGGCACCGTGGGGCGGAAGAAGAAGGAGCGGGACGACTCCATGGCCGATTCGGCCGTGGGCTCGGCGGTCCATCCATCCGGCAGCGCCAGTCGGGGCGCGACGCGGCGAAGCGGCAGGGCGCCGCCGTTCCACACGACGACGTCCACCACCGCCGACTCGCCCGGGGTCAGGAAGCTCCTCCCGACCCGCGCCTCCACCACCACTCCGGCAGCGGCCAGGGCGGTCTCTCGGACGCGGGCCAAGCGCTGCTCGAGCGTTCGGCGGGCTTCGCCGGAGGGCGCCTCCTCCACCAGCGCCTCCAGGATGCCCGCCGCTTCCAGCAGTCCGGTTGCCGAGTCCTGGGTTCGCAGGGCGGTCAAGCGGCCGCGGGCGCTGGCCACGGCTTGCCGGTAGGCGTCCAGGCGCGCCTGCGAGTCTCCCGGCCACTCGGGCGGGAGGGGGTTCGGCAGCTGGCCGAACAACGTCGTGTCCACTCCGGCGAAGACGCCGTCGGCGTCGCCTTCCCCGACTCGCGACGCCAGGAGTTGCAGCGGCGCGTCCCGGGGACCCATGTACTCGGCCGATCCCATGTCCTGCGAGCGGTGCCGGCTGCGGCTCCGCATCGCCAGCTGGAAGTAGGAACGCCCCAGGACCGGATCGAACGTGCCGGTGGGCACTCGGACGGTGGCGTCGGCGCGCGAGAAGCGGGCCGAACGGTACAGCTTGGCGGGCGTCCAGGGCGTCACGCCGTGAGCCGCGAGCTCCGGGAAGCGGTTCGGATCGCCGGCCGCCTCGAACGCCTCGAGGGCCAAGACGCCCGCCGCTTGATGGTGGCCATGGCCGTCCCGCGACGTCCCGGAAAAGATCGAGACGACCACGTGAGGCCGGAAGGAGCGCATCACGAACACCACGTCCCGCAGCACTTCGTCCATGGGCCAATGGGACAGCGTCTCCTCCAACGTCTTGGAGTAGCCGAAGTCGAAGGCCCGGCTGAAGAACTGGGCGCCGCCGTCCAGCGCGCGGGCCGCCTCGAGCTCGCCGGTGCGGATGATCCCCAGCCCCTCGTGCAGGCGGGGACCTATCAGGTTCTGGCCGCCTTCGCCGCGCGTCAGGGAGAGGTAGGCCGTTTCGGCGCCGGCGCCTCGGGCCAGCGCCGCCAGAAGGCTCGTGTCCTCGTCGTCGGGGTGCGCGGCGATCATCAGCAGGCGCTTGACCCCGTCGAGCTGACGGAACTGGAGAGCGACCGCCGCTGCGCCGCGCTCCTCTTGCCCGGCGGCGCCATGGAGCTGCCCGGCGGCGCCAAGCCACCCTCCCGCCGCCAGCAGGCAGGCAGCGACGGTCGTCCTTCTCGCCTGCCCGCACCCGGCGCGCCTCCGCCCCGGCCTCCGGCCCAGCAAGCAGGTCGCGACGGTCGTCCTTCTCGCTTGTCTCATCTCGTCACCGCCTTTGGCCGCTTGGGCCAATGAGGTCGTGGGCCCCCCGAGTCCGGCGTCTCGCCTTGCTACCCTCGCCGCTTGGGCCACGCCAGGGCAAGGGCGGCGGGCGCCCGGGAGCGACCGAAACCACCCGCCAGGGCGACCAACGCCAGAGCGTAGGGGAGCGCCAGCAGCAGAGGGTAGGGCAGCTCCACGTCCATGGCCTGGAGGGCGAACTGAAGGGCTTCGGCGCATCCGAAGAAGAGGGCTGCCGCCAGAACGCCCCTGGGGTCCCACCTGCCCAGCGCCACGATCGCGATCGCGACGAACCCCTTCCCCGCCGACATGCCCTCGCTGAACGTCCCCGTGTGCACCAAGCTCAAGTGGGCGCCGGCGAGGCCGCCCAGCAACCCGCCGAAGAGGACGGCCATGGTGCGGACCGCCTTCACCGGAACCCCGGCCGCATGGGCGGCGTCCGGTGCCTCGCCGACGGCCCGAAGCACCAGCCCCCACCGAGTTCGGAAGAGGAACCACCACAGCGCCGGCGCCAGCACATAGACTAGGTAGATGGTTGCGGCCTGGTCGAAGAGGACGGGCCCCGCAATGGGGATGCGGGACAAGATCGGCGCCTCCCATGCAGGGACCGTCGGCAGCTCCAGGGCCACGCCGGTAGCGCCGAAGCGGCTCTGGAAGACGGCTCCCGTGAACCCCAGGCTGCCAAGGGCGACGGCGGCGCCGGTGATGATCTGATTGGTGTTCATGAGGACGGCGAAGAGCGCGAAGACCAGTGCGGCGGCGCACCCGGCCATTGCCCCGCCCGCCAGTCCCCAGTAAGGCCCGGCCGCCAGCGAGCCCAGCGCGGCTCCCAGCGCGCCCCAGATCACCGAGCCCTCCATGCCGATGTTGACGACGCCGGCTCGCTCGGAGGCCGTCTCGCCCAGCGCGGCGAGAGCGAGGGGCGCGGCCAAGCCGGTTGCCGCGGCGAGGACCGACGCGAACGCTGCCGTCTCACCCATCGGGCGTCCGTCCCGGTCGTCGCCGCTGGCCCCGTCGACCCTGGCGCGCCCCCGCTGCGCTCAAGCCCCGGTCCACGGCCAGGAGGGCCAGGATCAGGAGGGCTTCCGTGCCCCGCACCCACGCCTCCGGGACTCCGGCGTCCCGCTGCATGGCGCCGCCCCCGGCGCTCAGGGCGCCGAAGACGACGGCGGCAAGCACGACGGCGGCGGGGTTGAGTCGGGCCAGCAGCGCCACGGCGATCGCCGTGTAGCCCCAGCCCGGCGACAGCCCTTCGTACATCCGGCCCGTCACCCCGGCGACCTGCACCCAACCGGCCAAGCCCGCCAGCGCGCCGGAGACGAGGAACGCCAGCCAGATCGTGGGCTCGACGGCCATGCGGCCGCTGGCCTCGGCGGCCCGTGGCGCCGCGCCCACGGCTCGAAGCCGAAAGCCGCCCGCCGCGCGGGTCAGGTAGAGCCACGCCGCCCCCGCCAGTACGACGCCGAGCAGAAAGCCCACGTGGAGGCGGCTGCCGGGAAGGAGCGGCGGCAACGCGGCGGCGGCGGGGATCTCGTCGGTCTGGTTGAAGACCCGCCGGGCTTCCTGCAGCGGTCCCTGCACCAAGTACTGGGCAAGGAAGAGGGCGACGAAGTTCATGAGGAGCGTGGTGATCACTTCGCCCACGCCCAGGCGCGTCTTCATTGCCGCCGGAACCGCGGCCCACAGGGCTCCCGCCGTCGCTGCCGCGAGGAGCGCGACGGGAAGCAGCCACAGCCACGATCCTCCGTCCGCCCCGGGGAACGAGACGGCCACGGCCGCGCCCGCCAGGGCTCCGGCGTGCAGCTGGCCTTCCGCGCCGATGTTCCACACCCCGGCCTTGAACGCGAGGGCCACGGCCAAGCCCGTCAGGAGCAGAGGCGTGGCCTGCACCAGCGTGAACGACGTGAAGCGGTTCCACGACCCGAACGCGCCCTGCCAGAGCGCGCGGGAGGCTTCGACCGGCGAGTGCCCGCCAAGCGCCAGAAGGGCGGCGGCCACGACGAGGGTCGCCAAGAGCGCGGCCCCGGCTTGCGCAGCCGGCCGAAGTGCCGTCCCGACGCCCGCGCCGCCAGTCACGGCGCGCACCCTGCAAGTGCCTTCGGCGTGCGCGACGCGCCGGAAGTCCCGACCTCCGCGCCGTCAATCACGGTGCGCGCACCCGCGCGCGGACGGCAGCCGCCAACCGGCCCCGGCCCCGACCCAGCGTGCCGCCTGCGCCGTCGATCACGGCCCGACCACGCCGACGGCGCCCAGCATGATTTCGCCGATGGCGGCCGCGGAGCGCCGGTGCGGTGGCACGGGCGCCAACCGGCCTCGGACCATGACCACGATCCGGTCCGCCAACTCGAGGATCTCGTCCAGGTCCGGGGAGATCAGGACGACGCCCGGCGGCGGCTTCTCCGATGCCTTGGGACCGACGGGCCGCGCAACTCGCCGCAACCGGCTCCGAACCGCCTGGGACGCCCGGATGTCGAGTCCGCGTGTCGGCGATTCGGCGACCAGCAGGTCTCCCGACCGAAGGAACTCCCGGCCCGCCAGCAACTTCTGCTGGTTTCCGCCCGAAAGCTCGGCCGCCGGCTTCGACGGCCCCTCCCGGGCCAGCACGTCCATCTCGTCCAGAAGCCGCGCGGTTCGGCCCTCGACGTTGCGCCACTTGAGCCATGGCCCGGTCCTGCAGGCCGGGTCGTCGTGCACCGCCAGGGCGATGTTCTCGACGAGCGAGAATCCGCCGACAAGCCCCTCCTCGGTTCGGTCCTGCGGGATCCACCCCACCACGTCCGGCCGGCGGACCCGGCCCGAATCGGGCTTGGCGACCCCCGCCAACACGGCCGCCAGTTCCCGTTGGCCGTTGCCTTCCACGCCGGCGACCCCGACGATCTCTCCTCGCCGCACCTCGAAGCTGACCTTCCGCAGTCCGCAACGACTCCTGCCGCGAGAGGTCACGTCCCTCAGGGAAGCCACGACTTGGCTCGCCTCGACGCTGGCGACACCGTTGCGCAGGACGTCCGAGGGTCCGTCCGAGACCCTGCCCGGGCCCAGGGCCGATCCCAACATTGCCTGGGCCAGCTCGGCGGCGGAAGTGGCGGACGCGTCCCTCGCGAGCACCCTCTTTCCATTGCGAAGCACGGTCACGCGATCGGCCACCGCCAGGACCTCGTCCAGCTTGTGGGCCACCAGCACGATCGCCGCGCCAGAGCGAGCCAGCCGCCGCAGCGCCGCGAAGAGCCCCTCCACTTCCTGGGGCGCCAGCACGGCCGTCGGCTCGTCCAGAAGCAGAACGCGGGCGGCGCCGATCAACGCCTTGAGGATCTCGACCCGCTGGCGCTCGCCGACGCTCATCTCCCGGCAGGGCATGTCCAGCTCCACCTCCAGCCCCAACTCCCGGGCGCGGGCCTCCACCCGCTCCCGACGCCCGGGCGCCGCCGTGCCCCGCCGAGTCCACCCGTCCCGATCGAAGAGCGCCACGTTCTCGAAGCCGGTGAAGCGGGGGACCAGCGAAAAGTGCTGATGGACCATGGACACGCCCAAGGACCGAGAGGCTGCGGCGTTCCCGAAGGCGACCTCCCGTCCGCCGATCTCCATTTCGCCGGCGTCCACCGACAGGAGGCCCGCCACGGCCCGGGCCAGAGTCGTCTTCCCGGCGCCGTTCTCCCCCAGAAGCCCGTGAACCTCGCCGGGCGCCAAGTCGAAGCGGACTCCATCCAGGGCCACGACCCGGCCGAACCGCTTGGAGACCCCTCGGAGCCGTGCCGCGGGAACCGTCATGCGAATGGTCTCGCCGGAGTCGACCGGGCGGCAGGCCTCGATGCGCGACGGCGCGCGGCGCGCCAAGTCATGCGAAGGTCCCGGCGAGAGTCAACCAGGCGGCTGGGCCTCGTCGTCCGTCCCCGCCTCCGTCTCCAGGTAGCGGACTCGAGGAACCTCCAGCCGCCCGTCGGCGATCTCCCGCCGCGCGGCCCCGATCCGCTCCATCGCAGCGGCAGGTACGACGCCGGGAAGCAACGGATTGGGCACGAAATCCACGGCGCCCGACGCCAAGCCCGAGTGGAGCGGCCCCGCCAGAGTCCCGTTCCGCCATTGACGCGCCGTCCGAAGAAAGATCGTCGGGATGTCGATCACCGCGCTCCCCACGATCACGTCGGGCGCCACGCTGTTCTGATCCCGGTTCATGCCGAACGCCCAAGCCTCTCGTCCCTCCGCCCTCGCCTCCCGCACGGCCTGGAAGACGCCGAAGCTGGCGGCGTCCACGTTGTGGATCAGCACGTCGGCCCCCCGGCGGAGCTGGGCCGCCGCCGCTTCCTTGGCCGCCGACACGTCGTCCCAGCTTCCCGTGAAGGTCTCCAGCACCGCGGTTGCGGGCCGCACCGCCTTCACCCCTGCCGAGAAGGCCATGAAGGTCCCCCTCACCGGCGGAATCTCGACTCCGCCCACCATCCCCACCATCCCCGCCTGCGTGACGCTCCCTGCCGCGATCCCCGCCAGGTAGGCCGCCTCGTTCAGGTGGAAGATCAGCGGCACCACGTTGTCCGAATGCCGGGAGCCCGAGGACACCACGAAGATCGCATCCGGGTATTGCTGCGCCGCGCGCTCGGCGGCGTCCTGGTACTCGAACCCGTGGCCGAAGATCAGTCCGAAGCCGGACTCCGCGTAGGAGAGGAACGCTTCGTCGAAGTCGGCGGGCGTCCGGGTCTGCTGGTGAGAGACCCGCACGCCCAGCGAGTCGTCGATCCTTTGGAGCCCTTCGTAGGCGCCCGCGTGCCACCCCGCGTCGCTGACCGGTCCCGAGGTGAGGAGCGCCACCGCCGACGCGGAACGGACGTCGCCGGAGCCGGCCTTCTCGGCGTCGCCGCAACCCCCGGTCGCCAAGAGGAGAGCCGAGGACGCGACCCCAAGCCTTCCGATGCCCCGCATCATCTTGCGCCTCCTGCTGGCCCGACCGGGAATCCGACAGTATTATACCACATCTGGCCGCGCTCTCCCTCGACTGGCAGCGTTCTCGCTCGACACCAAGCCCAGGCCAAGCCCAGCCCGACTCCTTACTCTACCGCAAGGACCATTCGATGAACGGAAACGCCGGAACCAACGACTCCCGCGGCCACTGGAGCTCCAACGTCGGCTTCGTGCTGGCGGCCACCGGCAGCGCGATCGGGCTGGGCAACCTGTGGAAGTTCCCCTTCATCACTTGGGAGAACGAGGGCGGCGCCTTCGTCCTGGTCTACCTGATCTGCATCGCCGCGGTGGGACTGCCGATCATGATGGCCGAGCTGCTCATCGGGCGGCGCAGCCAAAGGAGCGCGGTCGGGGCGCTGAAGGAGGCGGCGGGTCCTCTCTGGGGGATCGTCGGGGGCTGGGGGGTGCTGGCCGCCTTCATCCTCCTCAGCTACTACACCGTCATCGCGGGCTGGTCGCTGTACTACTTCGCGAAGTCGGTCGGCTGGTCGATGGGGGGGTTCCCGGAGGGCATCAACACGGGCGACGTGTTCGACGCGCAAGTGGGCAACGCCGGCTTGCAGCTGGCCCTCTCCCTGGGGTTCAGCGTGGCCACGATCGCGGTGGTGTACTTCGGAGTGCAGCGCGGGATCGAACGGATCGCCCGCATATTCCTGCCGATCCTCTTCGGCATTTTGGTGCTCATGCTGTTCAGTGCTCTAGGCATGAACGGGTCCGGCGAGGCGCTGGGCTTCATCTTCCGACCCAACTTCGCGGCGCTGGACGGCGGGTCGGTGCTGGAGGCCCTCGGTCACTCGTTCTTCACGCTGTCGCTGGGGATGGGCGCGATGATCACGTACGGTTCGTACCTCGCCCGGAATCAGTCCGTGGTGAAGGCTTCCGGAATGATCGTGCTGCTCGACACGCTGATCGCGCTGATCGCAACGGTCATCATGTTCTCGGTGATCTTCTCGGTGGCGGGGATGTCCGAGCAGGTGTCGGGTACCGGCACCGTGGGAATGCTCTTCATCTCGCTGCCGCAGCTCTTCTTCACGGAAGTGCCGTTCGGCTCGATACTGGGCCCGCTCTTCTATGTTCTCGTGGCGCTGGCCGCACTCACCTCCACGATGTCGCTGCTGGAGGTCGTCACCAGCTACATGATCGACGAGCGCGGCATCGCTCGCCACAAAGCCACGGTCGTCTCCGGTACGGCGATCTTCGTCTTCACGATCTTTGCGGCGCTGTCGTTCACGGGCACGCGCTGGCTGTCTACCCTTTCCTTCGGGTACCTCGGCGGTGACAAGGAAGGCTGGTTCAGCAACGCCGACCACTTCGTGTCGAACTGGATGCTGCCGACCGGCGGCTTGCTCATCGCCTTGGCCGCGGGCTGGTTCATGACCCGCAAGGCGACTAAGGACGAGCTGGTCGACGGAACCGAACCGCGCTGGTTCCACTACGGCGCTTGGCGCTTCTTCATCCGCTGGGTGGCGCCGGCGGCCGTGCTGGCGATCATCATTGCCGTGATCTTCTTCGACCAGGACTTCAGCTAAAGCTAGGCGATTGGCGGAGGTGCGCGACGGAGCGGACGACAAGCCAGCCGGCCAAGAGACCAACGGCGAACTCCGCGCCGGCAGCGGCGCCGGCGTCCTAGCGGCCGTCCGCGTCGAAAAGCGGCCAGAGGCGCTGCGGTTCCCGGGGCGGGTTCTGTACTTGGTCGACGACGCGCAGCTGTTGCGCCGCCAGCTTCACGACGGCTTGGACCTGACGACCGACGAGGCGCTTCGGGCGGGCCTGCGAGACCAGATCAGCACCGACGAGATCACGCCCGCGTACATCTGCTTCTTCTTCGACGAGACCCTGGGCGAGTTCCCCTACCTGGGGCTTCAGGCCAAGGGCGCGGACGGACCGGAAGCGCCGGTGAAGCGCGGCGGCGTGCGCGCCGGAGGCTTCGTCTGCTCCGTGGCAGGGAAGCGGCGGGGGAAGGGGTCGAGCCGAGAGCAGAGCCCCTACGCCGAGCTGATGGCCGGGATCAAGGTGGTCGTGGGCGAGAGCATCGAGCGGATCTACGGCGAGAACTGCCAGAACCTGGGAATGCTGGTCACCACCGACTTCGGCGTGGTGGAGCGCATTCGGGCTGGCGAAGCGATCCCGCTCTCGGAGTTCACCAGCGGGGCGGACGAGATCACCCGGCAAGTCGTCGAGCACGGCGGCCTCTTCGAGTTCAACGTGGCCCGGATGCAGGGCAAGGTGTCGCTGCCGCGGCCCAAGGCGCTGAAGGAGGCAAGGTCGGCGTCCGAACTTCCCGCGACGCCTGGCGATCCGCCTCCGACGCCGGCCGCGCCCCCGGCGGCGCGCCGTCCCATGACCCTGGGCGAGAAGATCTTCTCTCGGAAGTGGGTTGTGGACGCCTCGGCGGATCACGTGGGCGTGCCGTGGGCGGAGCCGGGAGAGGCGGGCTTCTTCCGCGCCGACCTGCGCTTCTCGCACGAATACGTGACGCCGATGGCGGCGATCTTCTTCGAGAAGGCGCTGGGGGCGGACGCCAAGGTGCACGACGCCGACTCCATCCTCTTCTTCAGGGACCACCTCACCTTCCTCCACAAGGCGATGAGCCAGGAGCGGATCGAGGAGGGCCTCCTCGACGTGGCCAACCAGCTGGAGATCAAGCAGCGGGAGTTCGCCGAGCGCCAGGGCATACGCCTCTACGGGGAGCAGATGGGCCACGCAATGGGCTCGGAGGCGATCTGCCACTCGAAGGTGCTCGAAGAGTACGCCGAGCCGGGGATGCTGGTGATCGGCACCGACTCCCACACGCCCCACGCCGGAGCGGTGGGCGCGCTGGCGTTCGGCGTGGGCACCACGGCGATCTTCAACTCTTGGATCACCAAGGACGTGCGTGCGCGCATCCCGCCCTCGTTCAAGGTCGTGGTCGCGGGCGCGCCCCCTCGCAACGTGACCGCCAAGGACTACATGCTGGAGATCCTCCGCCACCCGTACGTGCGCGACGGCGACGCGATCGGCCAGATCGTCGAGTACGCGGGGCCGGCCGTGGAGGCCCTCTCGGTGGACGAGCGCGCCACGATGACCAACATGGCGGCCGAGGTCGGCGCCTTCACAGGAATCGTGGCCGCCGACGAGCGCACCGTGGAGTTCCTGGTGGAGGAAAGGGGAATGGACCCGGAGCTCGCCCGCGCCTTGGCGGATGGGATGCAGAGCGACCCGGACGCCGAGTACGTGAAGGTCATCGAGATCGACGCTTCTCAGGTGCGGCCGATGGTGGCGCTTCCCGGCGACCCCGGAAACGGCGTGCGAATCGACGAGCTGGCCCGGCCCGTTCCCATCGAGATCGCCTACGCCGGCTCGTGCACCGCCGGGAAGAAGGAGGACATGGACATGTACGCCCGCGTCTTTCGAGAGGCCCGCGAGCGTCACGGGCGGGGGGTTCATCCCGGGGTGAAGTGCTACATCCAGTGCGGCTCGGTGGAGGTGCGGGAGTACGCCAGGGCCAAGGGCTACCTGGACCTCTTTCGCGCGATCGGCGCCGAGTTCGTCGAGCCGGGGTGCGGCGCCTGCATCGCGGCCGGCCCGGGCGTCACGGTCCGCCCCGACCAAGTCTCGGTGTCGTCCCAGAACCGCAACTTTCCCGGACGCTCCGGCCCCGGCCAGCTGTACTTGGTGTCGCCGTACTCGGTGGCCGCGTCGGCAGTGGCGGGACGAGTGGCGGGCTGGCAGGGCTGAAGGCGGGCCCGCCGGGCCGAAGACGAGATGCAAGAGCGCGAAGATCCGGCAAAGTTCTCTTGCACGCCCTACTTGCCTTGGCTATCGTTCGCCGTTCCCACTTCTTCCAACGCTACCTGCATAGGTTGATTTGTCATGGCAATTCACCAAGAGAGCCTGGGTTCCCTGGGCGTCCCTCCCGCCGACGCCGCCACCCCGGTCGCCGCTCGCTACCTGGAAATGCTCTTCGAAAAGGTGGCGTCTCAGCACGATCCGAACCCGGAGCTGCTGGAACGGATCGAGAAGTCGCTGGACGTCGGCTACGGACTGGGCGACGGCCGGGGACTCAAGGCTCGGTACGTCGGCATTCTCATCGACAAGGCGGGTTCGCAGGAGGAACCGACCGGCGACCTCCTGGACCGGATCGAGAAGTTTCTGGAGGCGGGCGACCTGGACCGGCAGCCGACGGCGTCGCCGGTCGCGCCGCGCAGACGGCAGATACGGCGCAAGCGCCGGAGCAAAGCAGGCGCCGGACACCCGGAGGTCGCCAGCGACGAGTTCAAGGGGATGGGTCCCACCGACGCGTACAGGAAGTTTATCCGGACCTACGGCGACAGGTACACGGTACCCCAGATCCGCGACGCGCTCCTCATGGGCGGCGTCAGCTCCGCGACCCGCACGTCTCTTCTCACCGGCCTGCACTCGGTGCGTCGCCGCGACCGGCTCAAGGCCGAGGCGGAGCAGAAGAAGGCGGACGAGACGGCGGCCCGGAAAGCCAGCGCGCGGGCCGCAGCCGAGCGCGCCGCGGCGGACATGGAATCCAGCGGGACGCTCATGCGGAGGTCGGTCCCCGGCGCATCCGACTAGGACCGACTGCGGGGCTGGAGTTCGCCGGGCGGGCGCGAGGCGTCTCCCTTAGGTCTCCCTGCCTTCCCACCTCCCCACCTTCGGACCATGGTCGCTGCTGGACTCGAACCAGCGACCCCTACGATGTGAGCGTAGTGCTCTACCGACTGAGCTAAGCGACCGTACCACTTCTTTGCACCGCTGGCGCTGTCAAAGTACCCCCACGGGGAATCGAACCCCGGTCTCCTGGCTGAGAACCAGGTATCCTAGGCCACTAGACGATGGGGGCGTCGGACCAGAGTCGTGCCCAGGACCAAGACGATCCTGAACGACGACGGACGAAAAAGGTAAGGCTTGCCCCGGAGAGGTCAAGTCCCCAGGCCTGGCTTGTGCGCGCGCCGGGCCCGGCCCAACGTCCCCCATCGTGCAAATGTGAAGTCCCGCTGCCGATTGTCATGACAAAATGAAGCCGACCTTCCAGCGAGCCCTCTCCCTTCCGCCGGCCGGCGACGAGACCTTCTTCCTGTGGGGGCCTCGCCAGACGGGCAAGAGCACCCTCTTGCGGAAGTCCTACCCCGACGCTCGCTGGATCGACTTGCTCAAGGCCGACGACTTCCGCCGCTACGCCGCTCGCCCGGAGCTGCTTCGCCAGGAAATGGAGGCGGAGCGGACTCGACGCGGCGGGCAAGCCGGCGCATCGAGGTCCTGGAGGACACGCTGCTGGGCAGGTGGCTGCCCGCATACAGAAAGCGAGCCAAGCGCCGGGTCGTTCAGGCGTCCAAGTTCTACTTCTTCGACGTGGGCGTGGTGAACAGGCTGGCGCGGCGCGGGCAGGTCCTTTCCGGCTCGGCCGACTACGGCAAGGCGTTCGAGAACTGGGTGTTCCACGAGCTGGCGACTTACCTGGGCTACCAGGAAGTGGACGCGGAGCTCTCCTACTGGCGACTGGCCGGCGGCACCGAAGTGGACTTCGTCGTGGGCGACATGGAGGTGGCGCTGGAGGCCAAGTCCAGCCGGAACGTCACCCGAGACCACCTCAAGGGGCTTCGGAGCTTGGTGCGGGACCATCCGTCGGTCCGGCGGCGAGTCGTGGTGTGCCGGGAGCCTCGTCGTCGGCGAACGAGCGACGGGATCGAGATCGTGCCGGCAAGGGAGTTCGCCTTCGGGCTCTGGGAGCGGGAGTGGATCTGACGGCCGAGCCCGACGTGCTGGTGCTGGGAGGGGGGCCGTCCGGGTGCGCGGCCGCCCGCCTCCTGGCGATGTGGGGACTGGACGTGATCGTCGTCGAGCGTTCGCTGGGGTCCGGCGATTCCGGCCAGGCGCTGGCCGAGTCCCTTCCCCCAAGCGCTCGCAAGGCGCTGGCAGCCGCCGGGCTTCTCGGCGTCGTCGAAGCGGCGGGGTTCCACCCCAACACGGGGAACACGGCCCTTTGGAACGGCGAGCGGCGGAGCGACGGATTCGGCCGAGGGAGCGCCGGCTTCCATCTTCTGCGCTCGCGGTTCGACAACCTGCTGCGGGAATCGGCTGCGGCGGCCGGCGCTGCGCTGGTTACCGCCACGGCCCGCCGTCCCGTGCGGACCGAAGGCCGCGGCTGGGTCGTGCCCGTGGACCGGGGACGAGGGGCGGAGCTGGACGAGCTGCGGCCCAAGTGGGTGCTGGACTGCACGGGCAGGGCCGGAGTGCTGGCCCGTCGGCATCGGGTTCCGGAGCGGGAAGCGCCGACGCTGGCGGTGCTGCGCCGCTACGCCGCTCCGTCGAGGGCCGGCGGCTGGCCTGGCATCGATCCCGGCCACGCGCTGGCGGAGAGCTTCGAGCGCGGCTGGGCCTGGTCGGTCCCCACGTCGGAGGACGAGCGGCACGTCGCGCTGATGCTGGACCCCGAGCTCCACCGCGTCTCGGCCGACGCGCCGGGGCTGTCGGCGACCTTCGAGGCCGAAGTTGGGGCGACTCGCCTGATCCGCCGCGTGACCGGAAGAGGGCGCCCGATCGGCGGCGCGTGGGCGGCGGCCGCCTCCATGTACTCGTCGTCGGCTGCTGCCGACGGCCGGGCGCTCTTCGTCGGAGACGCCTCGTCGTTCGTCGATCCCATGTCCTCCTACGGCGTCAAGAAGGCGCTGGCGTCGGCATGGCTGGCCGCGGTGGCGGTGCATACCGCGATCCGCGACGCGGCGATGGAGGGCGTCGCAACGGCGTTCTACGGCCAGCGGGAGCGCGCAATGTACCTGGCCATGCGGGACGGGCTGGCCGAGCAAGTGCCCGCGAAGGCGGACGCGGCGTCCAGGTCGCCGTTCTGGGAAAGACGGGCCGCTTGGCTCGCGGATCGCGACGTTCCCTTGGTCGGGTCCGGGTCCGTCGCCGGCGGATCGCCGGCAGCCCGGCTTCGAAACGACCCCGGGGTCGCGGCCGCCTTTCGGGACCTTCGTTCCGGCTCGGGCCTCCTGCGCGCGGGCAGCCTGCGGACGGTGGAACGGCCGATGGTGGTCGGAAATCGGCTCGTCATGGCGCCGGCGGTGGTCACTCGCCGCTTTCCCGAAGGCGTCCGCCACCTGCGGGACGTGGACGTGCTCCGGGTGGCCCGAATGGCGCCGAGCGGCGGCGACCCGGGACTCCTCTTCGAGCAGTACTCGGCGTGGGCGGCTCGCGAGGACGCTCCGCCGGTGGAGCTGGCCGACTTCCTGGGCGTGCTGGCCGTCCTCGTGGCCGACGGCGTGCTGGCCCCGCCTTGACGGCCGAGCGACCGGCCTTCGCCGCCCGGTGGGGCCGCCCCGCCTCCGCGTTGACGACGAGCAAGTGTCCGTGGTGGCGGTGGCGCGCCCCAACGGCCCAGGTCGTTCCACGCCCGCCCTCCGCTTTGACGGCGAGCGAGTGTCCGTGGTATATCAGTCGGGCTGTCGGAGGAACCCAAAGATCGCCTGGACCGACCTCATGACCTCTTCTGCCCGCGCGACGCTCCCCTTGCTTGCGCTTCCGCTCCTGGCCAGCGGTTCGGGCGCTCCTCCGGCGGGCACGCCGTCCCCGGCGTCCGGGACGCTCGCGCCCGTCCCCGCCGACACCGCCGGCATCCCGGTGCTGGACGAGACCGTCGTCGACGCTTGCGAACGCTGCCACGCGGTGGACGACGACGGCATGATGACTCGCGTCTCCTACATGCGGAAGACCCCCGAGGGGTGGCAGCAGTCGATCCGGCGGATGGTCATGCTGAACGAAGTCGAGCTGCAGCCCGAGACGGCTCGGCGGATCGTCCGCTACTTGGCCGACAACCACGGCGTCGCCCCGGAGGAGCTTCGCCCCGGACGCTTCGAGGTCGAGCGCCGGCTGATCGAGTGGCGCTACGAAGCCGACCGCGACGTGGCGTACACCTGCAGCCGGTGCCACTCCATGGGGCGCGTGATCACCCAACGTCGCAGCGCCGAGGAGTGGGAGCTGCTGATGGCCACGCACCGGGGCTACTACCCCCTCTCCGACACGCAGGGCTTCCGGCGGATCGGGCCGCCGGACCCGGACGCGACCGACGCCCGTCACCCGATGGAGAAGGCCGTGGCCCACCTCTCCAAGGCGTTCCCGCTGACCACGCCCGAGTGGACGGCTTGGTCGGCCACGATGCGGCCGCCTCGCCTGGCCGGCACGTGGGCGCTTCGGGGACGCGACCCGGGGAACGGCCCGATCTACGGGACCCTCGAGATCGCGCCGGGCGCCGACGACGCCAGCTTCACGACCCGCGCCAGCTACGTGAACGCGCGCACGGGCCGGCGCTTCGAGCGGAGCGGGCGCGCCGTCGTCTACACGGGCCATCAGTGGCGCGGACGGTCGTTCGAGGACGGCGCCCCGGACGGCGCCCTTCGCGAAGTGATGACGGTGGAGCGGGGATGGAACCGGATCGACGGGCGCTGGTTCGCCGGCGACTACGACGAGTTCGGCCCCGACGTGACGCTGCTGCGGGTGGACGGTCCCGTGCCGCTGGGCGTGCATCCGGTCTCCCTGAGGGCGGGAAGCGAGGGCGCCCGAGTGCGGGTCTACGGCGCCGACCTGCCGACGGGGCTGGTCGCCGAGGACGTGGACTTCGGCCCCGGCGTGGACGTCGCAGGCGTCGTCGAGAGCCGGCCGCACGTGCTGGAGGTGGACGTGCGGGTAGAGCCGGAAGCGGCGCCGGGGGCCAGAGACGTCTACGTGGCCGGACGGGCCGTGCCCGGCAGCTTGACGGTGTACGAGAGCGTGGACCGGATCGCGGTGAGCCCCCGCGCGGGGATGGCCAGGCTGGGGGGAGGCGCCTTCCCCAAGGGCTACGCCCAGTTCGAGGCCACGGCCTTCAGCGACGGACCCGACGGCGAGGCGGAGACGGAGGACGACCTGGAGCTGGGCCAGGTGGACGTGACCTGGTCGCTGGAAGAGTACGCCGCCGTGTTCGACGACGACGACATCGAGTACGTGGGCGTCCTGGACGAGAACGGCCGCTTCGAGCCGGCGATCGACGGTCCCAACCCGGCCCGCACCGGCAGCCGCAACAACGTGGGCGACGTCTGGGTGGTGGCGACGTACGCGGGGCCCGACGGCGAGGAGGTGCGAGGGCGCGCCCACCTGATCGTCACCGTGCCCCTGTACATGCGTTGGGAGCCGTGGCGGGTGGAGGAAGGCCCCCCGCGCCCGCCGAGGAGGACGGGAGGATGAAGGCGGCGAACGGCGTCGAGCCGTCCTCTCTGCTGGCGCAGCGGGAGTTCCATCCCTTCGAGGCGGGCGGGGAGACCTTCGTCTACTTGGTTCCGTCGGCCGCCGTCTTCCACTTGGACGAACCGTCGCGGGCGGTTCTGCAAGCCCTCGACGCCGGCCCCGCCGACGAGCGCGGCTTGGTGGCGTCGCTGGACGGGTCGCACGGCGCCGAGGCGGTGCGGAGCAGCATCGCCGAGCTCTTGCGCGTGCAGGCGATCGGTCCGGCTTCGGCGCCCCGGGAAGCGGTCCCCCGGGTGCTGCCCCAGGTCGGCTTCCCCCTCACGACGATGGTCCTCAACGTCACGAACAAGTGCAACTTGGCGTGCACGTACTGCTACGAGTACGGCGAGGACAAGATCGTGGACACCGGGTGCGATCCGGCCCCGGCCTACATGAGCGAGGAGACGGCGCGCAAGAGCGTGGACTTCATGTTCGACCAGTCCGGCGCCCTTCCAACGGCCCACCTGACGTTCTTCGGCGGCGAAACCCTCCTCAACTTCAAGGTGCTCAAGAAGACGCTGGCGTACGCCCGGGAGAGGGCCAACTCCCTGGGCAAGGAGCTGGACGTTTCGCTGACCACCAACGCCACTCTCCTGCGCGACGAAGTGATCGAGTGGCTGGCCGACAACCACGTGGGCGTCACGATCAGCATCGACGGGCCGAAGGAAGCCCAGGACAAGTTCCGCGTCTTCAAGAACGGGAAGGGCACCTACGACTACGTGCTGCCCAAGATCAAACGGCTGCTGGAGCGCCACCGGAGCCGGCCCGTCGGCGCCCGCGTGACGCTGACTCGGCAGACCCTGGACGCGACTCGAATCTTCCACCACCTGCGCAACGAAGTCGGGTTCTGGGAGGTGGGGTTCGCGCCGGTCACCACCGCCGACGGACGGGGCTACGCAATAGAGGACTCGGGCTTCGACCGGATGCTGGCGCACTTCGAGGAGCTCGCGCAGGAGTTCGTGGAACACGCCGTCGAGGACCGGCATCACGGCTTTTCCAACGTGCGCGACACGCTGGAGGAGATACACAAGGGCGTCAGCAAGGCGTTTCCGTGCGGCGCGGGCCTAGGGCTGATGGGCGTCGCGACCGACGGCGACGTGGCCCTGTGCCACCGCTTCGCCGGCTCCGACGAGCACTCCGTCGGCTCCGTCGAGCGCGGAGTGGACCGGGAGCGCCAGTTCGAGTTCCTGGGCAAGCACCACGTGGCCAACAAGACCGACTGCAGTCGCTGCTGGGCTCGCCCGCTCTGCGCCGGCGGCTGCTACCACGAGGCCCATGTCCGCTACGGAGACACGGGCAAGGCCAACTTGCACTACTGCGACTGGATCCGGAGCTGGACGGACACCTGCCTGAAGGTGTACGGCGAGATCGCGGTTCGGAACCCGGCGTTTCTGAAGAGGTTCGAGGCATGACGGGGCCCTCGGCGGGCGCTTTGACGGGCTTGAACGCCGCTCCGGCGCAGCCCAGCCCCCGGCGGGGCGGAAAGGAAGACGAGAGATGGAGCACCTGAGAGCCGTCAACCAGAAAGCGGTCCGGGTTCGGGCGTACACGGAGGAACTGCCGCCGGCAGGGCCCCCGCCGGAGAGGCGGCCGCCGCCGGGCGCCGTGGCGGAAGAAGCGTCCGCGGCGCTGGACGCTCTCGACGTGGAGGGGCTGGAGAGCCGTCCGCCCGAACCGCCTCCGGGGCCCCACATCCCGCTGGGCTGCTCGCTTGTCTTCGCCCCCGGCTGGGAGGTGGACTCCAGCGGAGGCACCGCAGGGCTCTGCCAGCCCGTGGAGCGGGACCTCTTCGACTGCCACCTGGCGTGCTTCTGGCCGGCCCAGGTGCCCGACCAGCTGAACCACGCGCCGGACTGGACCGGCAAGTGCGCGTCGGCCCAGAAGGACTGGCGCAAGATCGACCTGGTCTTCCCGTGATCCCGGGTCTCTTCCGTCGCCGGTTGCTCGTCGCCGGCAGGCGCGGCTCGTTTGCGAGCGGGCGCGACGGCCGGCCGCGCCCGGCGGGCTGCGTCGCGGCCGGATTGCTCGCCTTGACGCTCGCCCCGGCCGGCGTGTGGGCCCAGAGCGGAGGAGACGGGGTCATTTACTGGGCCGGGTACGATCACGCAATCCACGTGATCGACGAGGCCACACTGGAGATCGTGGAGAAGATTCCCGTCACGACGGGGATCCCCATCACCTTGACCCTGTCGAAGAACCACGAGCGGCTCTACGTGCTCGACGCCGAGTTCGAGGAGATCGAGACGGTCGATCTGGGCGCCCGCAAGTCCGTGGACAGCTTCACCCTCAGCCGAGGACGCTCCACCGTGCGGATCTGGGGCTTCACGGTGCACCCCGACGAAGAGTACGCGATCCTCAACACGATGAGGTACACCAAGCGCATCGACCGCTGGGAGATCGACGACCCTGTGCTCGTCAAGTACGACCTGCAGGCGGGCGAAGTCGTCGACACGGTTCCGTGGCCGAACGGAGAGAAGCGGGAACGCGTCCGCCTGATGTTCTCGCCCGAAGGCGACTACCTGTACTTCTTCGGCAACGACGTCCTTGTCCTGGAAACGGAGAACTTCACCGAGACCGACCGATGGGAGCTTTCCCAGCCGCCGGAGGAGGGACTGGGGCGCTTCAGGTTCAACTTTCCACTCAGCCCCTACGACGAGCCGGGGTTTCACACGGGCCTTTTCTCGTTCACCGACCCGGTGCAGAACCGCCGCATGATGGGGGTGGCCAAGGTGGACTTGGCGGCCAAGGAGTTCGACTTCTACACGCTGGGTCCCCGAGAACCGGTGAGCTTCCGGCTGGCGCCCGGCGGGAAGAAGGCCTACGGCCTGGTCCAGCAGATTGGGAACTACGAGTTCTGGACCTTCGACCTGGAGGGCCGCCGGGTGGAGAGCCGCCACCGCTTCGCTGGACGGCCCCGCATGGGCTTGGCGGTCAGCTCCAACGGCGAGCTGCTCTACGTCTACAACGCGGGCGCGACAATAGACGTCTACGACGCCGGCACCTACGAGAAGCTTCGGACCGTCGCGTACGACGCGGACATGACCGAGTTCCTGATGATCCCGGAGGGCGTGGGGCCCGGAAGGGGCTGAGCCGGGCAGCCTTGGCGACCGATCGACGGCCGGACGGCGGACGAGGGACGGGCCCGCGTCTCCGGGCTCGCAGGAACGGCGCGCGTCGGGCGCTTCTGGACCCGGACCTTCGCCGGGGAATCGCCTACGTCGTTCCCTACCGGCGCCGGCTCGGGGTCGTGCTGGCGCTCAACTTGGTGGGAACCGGCCTCTCCCTGTGCGTTCCCTACCTTTCCAAGACGCTCGTGGACGACGCCTTGCTGGGAGGCGACCTGGGAGCGCTTGCCCGCGTGGTGGGGCTCTTCGCCTTCGCGACGGCCGCAAGCTTTGGCCTGAACGTGGCAAGCGGGCTGCGGTACACGAAGGCGTCGGCGGAGATCCTCTTCGACATGCGGCTGGACGTGTACCGACACCTTCAGCGGCTGTCGCCCCGGTACTATGCGAGAACCTCGCTGGGCGACATCATGTCGCGCCTCAACAACGACGTGGGCGAGATCCAGCGGGTTCTCTCCGACGCGGCCCTCTCCTGGGTCGGGAACGTGGCTTTTCTGGCCGGCACGGTCGGGATGCTGCTCTGGCTGGACTGGAGGCTCTTCCTGGCGGCGGCCGCCCTCCTCCCTCCGGCCGCTTGGGCGATGGTGCGCTACCGGCGGCGACTGGAAGATCGGGTCCGGGTCATGCGGGAAAGGAGCGCCGAGATCGGGGCCTTCCTGATTGAGACCCTGCGCGGCGCAAGGCTCGTGGCGGCGTCCAACGCCCAGGAAAGGGAGGCCGCGCGCTTTCGCCGCCGCAACGACGGCTTCGTGAGGGCGCTGCTGGCGATGCAGCGGCTGCGGTACCTGGCGGGTGGGTTGCCCGGAGCGCTGCTGTCGGCCAGCACCGCCGTCGTCTTCCTCTATGGCGGAGCCCGGGTCGTCGCGGGAGACGTGACGCTGGGAACGTTCACGGCCTTCATGGCGTACCAGATGCGGCTGATCGGGCCGGTCCAGGGCTTGATGGGCCTCTACGCGGGGCTGGCGGCGGCGCGCGTCTCGCTGCGGCGAGTCCACGAGCTGCTCGACGAGCCGGTGGAGGTGGTGGAGGCCGAGCGGCCCGTTCCGTTGACGCGAGTGCGGGGCGAGGTCGTCTTCGAGGACGTGTCGTTCGGCCACGGCCGAGGCGGTCCGGTGCTGGAGGGGTTCCGGCTGACGGTCGCGCCGGGCGAGGTCGTCGCGCTGGCGGGACCGTCGGGAAGCGGCAAGTCCACCGTCGCGGGCCTGCTGGCGCGCCACGTCGATCCGGATCGTGGGAGAGTGCTGCTGGACGGCGTGGACGTTCGGACGGTGCGCTTGGCCGACCTTCGGGCGCAGGTCGCCGTCGTGGAGCAGGACCCGTTCCTCTTCAACGCCACGATTCTCGACAACGTCCGCTACGCCAGGCCCGGCGCGGCCGAGAGCGCGGTTGCGGAAGCGCTGGAACGCGCCGGGCTGGCCGACTTCGTCGATTCCCTGCCCGAGGGCGCGAGCACGGAAGTCGGCGAACACGGCCACGCCCTCTCCGCCGGCGAGCGGCAGCGCGTCGCAATCGCCAGGGCGTTGGTGGCCGACCCGGTGGTGCTGGTGCTGGACGAGGCCACCGGCCACCTGGACCCGGCGACGGAGGCCCACGTGATCCGCGCCTACGCCGAGGCGATGCGGGGGCGCACCACGATCTTGGTGTCCCACCGACGGGCTCCGCTGCGGGCGGCGAGCCGGGTGGTGGCGCTGCGGAACGGCCGGATCCAGCATGAAGCCCCCGTCGGAAAGACGTCTTCGTGACGCGGAGCGCCGAGGCAGGTCGTCGGCGTGGACGGCTGTTCGGGCTCGCGTCCATGCCGGCCGTTCGCAGGGACGTGGCCGGGGCGCTGGCCCGCGGAAGGGTTGCCGCGGCGCTCCGGATGGCCCGCACGGCGACCCGGCGGCCCGACCTGGGCGCGGAAAAGATCGTCTCCCGTCGGTATCGCTACGTGTGGATCTGCAACCCCAAGGTCGCTTCGCGGAGCATAAAGGCGACGCTCTGCCGGGTCACGCCCGACGCCGAAGTCTTCAGCGGGATGAGCATCGGCGAGGTCTTTGCGGCCCGCCCCGAGGCCCGTCGCTACTACGCCTTCGCCTTCACGAGGCATCCCTACGCCAGGGCGCTGTCGTTCCACGCCGAGCTGCACTGCTCGCCGGGGCGGTACTCGGAAGCGGACCAGGCACGGCACAAGAGAGCCAAGGCAAGCCAGTTCTTCCGGGAGTATCACGGGCTGGCCGACACGACCCGCTTTGACGAGTACTGCCGCTGGCTGATCACGCCCTACGGCGCGGACGCCGGCGCCGACCGTCATTACCTTTCGCAGCACCTTCAGGTGAAGCTGGACGACGGGCGGCTGCCGGCGTTCCTGGGCCGCCTCGAGACGTTGGACGAGGACTTTCGGCGGGTCGCGCGGCGCCTGGGACTTCCCGGCAAGCCGGAGTTGCCCCTGCTCAACACCATGGCGGGCTGGCAGGCGGACCCGGTCGCCCTCGAGGCCGCTCGGTCCACCATGAACGGCGCCCTTGCCGAGAGCAGCAAGGCGCTCCTGCGGGCGCGGTACGCGACAGACTTCGAATTGGGTGGCTACGTCGGATGATCCGAGAGGCCTTGATCGCAGCCCTGATCGCCGCTCCGGCGTCGGCGACGACGCGCGCCCAGGCGCCCTCGGAGACGGGCTGGCCGCGCCACGGCTTCGACGCCGAAGAGACCCGGTACAGCCCCCTCGACCAGATTCGCGCCGACAACGTGCACCGCCTGAAGGCGGCGTGGAGCTGGGAAATCCCCAAGCCGGGCGAGCGGGTCGAGACCACGCCGCTGGTCGTCGACGGCGTGCTCTACGGCACCGGCCCGTGGAGCTACGTCTTCGCGCTGGACGCGGCAACGGGCAAGACGCTCTGGACCTGGGACCCGGGGATCCCCACCAGGGACGAGGGCGGACCGAGGACGTGCTGCGGAGACGTGAACCGAGGAGCGGCAATCAGCGGCGACCGCCTCTTCGTAGGGCTGCTGGACGGGCGCTTGGCCGCGCTGGACCGGGCCGACGGCTCGCTTCTGTGGATCGCCCGGACCACGCCGGCCGGGTCCGACTACTCGATCACCGGCGCCCCCCGCGTCGTGGGCGACAAGGTCGTCGTAGGCAACGCCGGCGCCGAGTTCGGCGTGCGCGGCTACGTCGGCGCCTACGAGGCGGAGACGGGCCTCCCGGCGTGGCGCACCTACACCGTCCCCGGCAATCCGGCCCTGGGCCACGAGGACGAGTCAATGGCGGAAGCGGCCAAGACGTGGACGGGCGAGTGGTGGAGGGCCGGCGGCGGGGGAACCGTCTGGGACGGCGTCGCCCACGACGAAGAGGCCGGGCTCGTCTACGTGGGGACCGGCAACGGATCGCCCTGGAGCCGGGATCATCGCAGCCCCGATGGGGGCGACAACCTCTACCTGTCGTCGATCCTCGCCCTGGACGCCGAGGACGGGAAGATCGTCTGGCACTACCAGACCACTCCCGGCGACGACTGGGACTACACGGCGACCCAGCACCTGATGCTCCTGGACATCGAGCTGGACGGGAAGCTCCGCAGGACGATCGTGCAGGCCCCCAAGAACGGCTTCTTCTATGTGCTGGACAGGATCACCGGCGAACTGCTCTCGGCCGAACCCTTCGCCGACGACTTGACCTGGGCGACGCGGGTCGACATGACCACGGGCCGCCCGGTCGAAACGCCCGCCGCGCGCTACGGGCGCTCGGCCAGGGGCGCCTACCTCGCGCCGGGCACGATGGGCGCCCACAACTGGCAGTCCATGTCGTGGAACCCGTCCACCGGGCTTGTGTACGTGCCGGCCCAGAACAACTACCACTACTACAAGAAGGCGCGCAGCTTCCGCTATCGGCCTCGACGCTGGAACACCGGAACCGAATCGGGCGTCCGACTCCTCCGGCCGCCCCGCCCGGAGCCCCGGGGTCCGTCGCGACTCCTCCTTGCCTGGGATCCCGCCGCAAACCGCGAGGCTTGGCGGCTTCCGGGAGAAGGCGGCCACGGCGGCACGGCGTCGACCGCCGGAAACTTGGTCTTCTGGACGATCGGCGGTCTCCTGATCGCCGTGAACGCGGGCAGCGGCGAGAAGCTGTGGTCTTTTGATGTCGGACGGGACGCGGGCGCGCCCGTGACGTACATGGTCGCCGGTCGCCAGTACGTGGCCACGGCCAGCGGACATTGGGCGAGCGACCAGCCGTCCCGAGTTTGGGCCTTTGCACTCGGCGCGGACGGCGGCGGACCTCGATGAGCAACGGGACGGCCAGTCGTTGCGAGGCCGCCGTCTTCGTCGCTGTGGTCGCCGCGGGCGTCGGACTCGCCGCCGCAAGGCTGGACGACCCGCTGCGGGGAGACGAGGCCGTCACCGCGGCGGGGTACGCCTTCGAGTCCTTCGGGTTCGCGGCGACCAAGATCGATCGGCTGAACAACCACGTCTTCCACACCCTCTTGGTATGGGTCGCCGACCGGGCGGCCGGCCCCAGCATCGCGGCGCTGCGGATACCCGCCTTCCTGGCTTGGTGCCTCCTTCTTCCCGCGGTGTGGTGGTTCGTGCGAGGGGAATCCGGCTGGCTCGTCGCGGCGTTCGCGACCACGTTCGTGGCCACGTCCAGGTTTCTCTTGGAGCACGCCGCCGTCGCCAGGGGCTACACGATCGTCCTGCTGCTCTTCGTGCTGGCGCTGCGGGCCGGGCGGGGGCTGCTGCGCGCGCCCGACAACCACCTGCTCTGGGCAGCCTGGGCCGGCGTGCTCTCGCTGGGCTTCTTCACCGTGCGCCTGATGGTGTTTCCCGCGGCGATCGTGGCGGCATGGATGCTGTTGACGCGATGGCAGGAGCGCGGGACCGCCGGCCTGGGGTCGTTTGCGGCCAGAACGGGCGCTTGGTCGGCGGTCGCCCTCGCCGCAGGGCTGGCGCTCTACTTGCCGGCCATGGCGTCCGAAGGTCCCGGCGCTTTCTTCGCCCACCACTCCTTCGACGAACACGCAGTCGGCCGAAACGCGCCCGTCCTCTACGTGCAGAGGCACCTCTGGCAGCAGTGGCACGTGGCCACGCCGCACTGGGCGCAGGCGATCCTTGTCGCCTTGGTGCTGACAGGAGCGGCCGCGCGTTCCCGCGCCGGCCGCCGACCGAGCGCCCCGAAGCCGACGAGGCCCGGGGGAATCCTCTTGTCGGCGACGTACGTCGGCACGATGGCCGTGCTGCTGGCGTTCCCGGTGTCGCTGCAAGGGCGGTTCGCGGTCTGGGCCCTCCTCGCCCTCCTGCTCGTTGCCGGCCACGGCGCCGCGTCCGTCGTGGACGCCCTGCGCGTCGGGCTGGCCGGCAGACGCGGGGCTGTCGCGAGAGCGCCTTCGCTGCGCGCAAGCGTCGCGCAGGGGGGCGCGGTCGTTCTGGTTCTTCTCGCCTTCGCGTCGGTGGCCGGCCTCGCCGTGCCGGCCGGCCCCGCGCCGGTGTGGCCGCTTCGCAGCTTTCCGGCGGCGCCGAAGATTGCCCAGTCGTTGGCGGGAGAGCTGCGGTCGGGCGACTGCCTGGCCTTGCCCCTGAACGCCGACATCTTGCAGTGGTACGTGATGGCGGAGACGAGCCGGGTGTACCTAAGGGCCGACGGAGTCGAGGTGTCCGCGTCGCCCCGAAGCTGTCCGCCGTTCGGCGGCGAGGCGTCGCGGTCGTGCGAGTCCTTCGAGCCGGGCTGGTCTTGGTCGCGCGGAGGCCTTGTCACGAAGTGCCAGTGGCTGACTCGGCAGGTCGTGGCCGCCTCCGCGCCACCGCCCACGTCCCGCCGACCGCAAGCGGGGGCCCTCGTCGTGCTCGATGCGGGCTTCAGGTCCAGGGACCGCAACAAGGTGGGCGACTTGGGGGTTCGGGGGTACCTGGAGACGAGCGGCCTGCGCCACTACGAAGTCGTGGTGGACCTTGCCGGCGGGCGCGCCTATCGACTCCCGGAGTGGACGCACTGAGTCTCGGTCGGCGCGCGCCGGCCAAGTCGAGCGCGGCGCTCGGCCGTCGAGAGGCCCTGTGCTGGGAGGGAGCGCTCTTCGCGGTCGTCGCGTCGACGGGCGCCGTTCTTGCCGGCGCCAAGCTCGCCGACCCCCTGGGAGTGGACGAGGCGTGGACGGCGGGACAGTACGTCCTCGAATCTCTTTGGACCGCCCTTGCGAAGTACGACGAGCCCAACAACCACGTGCTGCACACGCTGTTGGCGTGGGGGTCGCATCGGACGGCCGGGCCGAGCGTCGTCGCGCTTCGGCTGCCGGCGTTTCTCAGCTGGTGCCTTCTCCTTCCGGCGGTGTGGTGGTTCGTCCGACAAGAAGCCGGCTGGCTGGCGGCGGCGTTCGCGACGACCTTGACTGCCACGTCGCGGTACTTGATGGAGTACGGATCGAGCGCCCGCGGGTACGCCCAGCTTCTGCTGTTGTTCGTGGCGGCGCTCCTCTTGGGCCGGAGCCTGGTCGCGGCGCCGCGGAACCACGGACGCTGGGCGTTTTGGGCCCTTGCGGTGGCACTGGGCATCTTCACCGTGCCCGTCATGGCGTTTCCCGCCGCCATCGTCGTCGCTTGGATGCTGCTGACGCGACGGCAGAGGCATGGCGCGCGCGGGACGGTCTCGTTTGCGGCCAGAACCGCCGCTTGGTCGGGAGCGGCCGTCGTCGTCGGGCTGGGACTCTACCTGCCGGCCGTCGCGTCGGAGGGAGCGCAGGCTCTCTTCGGCAACGAGTTCGTGGAAACCGTGCCCCAAGCGCCGATGCTGTACGTCCAGAGACACCTCTGGCCGCGATGGCACCAGAGCATTCCGGTCTGGGGACAGGCCGTTCTGCTGGCGCTCGTGGCCGTCGGCGCGGTTGCGGCCCGCCCGTCGACGGGAGACGGCCCGGCGCCGCGTCGACGGCCCGGCGGGCGCCTTCTGCTTGCCGCGGGATCGGGCTCGGCCGCCGTCATGCTGGCGTGGCCGGTGGTTCTCTCCGCCCGGGCCGGGATATGGCTGCTGCTCTGCCTCCTGATCGTCGCCGGAACAGGTGCCGCGTCGGTCGTGGAGAAAGCGCTGGGCGGCGTGAGCGAACGGGCTGGGAGAGCGGCGCGCGCCGCGGTCGTCCTGCTCTTTCTGGGCGTGTTCGCTTGGCTGTCCACCCTGCCCGTGCCGAGAGGCGTCTTCCCGCAATGGGACCCCATGCGCTTCCCCGAGACCCCCGCGATGGTCGAAGCAGTCGCCGCCGACGTGCGGTCGGGGGACTGCATAGCCGTTTCGATGAACGCCGACATAGGGTTCTCGTACATCAACGCCCTGGCCGTCAGGACCTACTTCAAGGCCGCCGGGGTTCGTCTGTCCAAGAACTACGAAGCGCTGGCCGCGCGCAAGACGAGAACGCCGGCGTACTTCAAGGCCGCTGCGAGACGCGACCTGCGCCGTCGTCCAACCAGCTGCCCGCCGTTTGCGGCGACGAGCCTCGATTGGATCACGAGCCCGGCGTCCGGCACGTGGCGGGCGTCGCCCGGCCCGCCGGGCAAGGCCGCGGGACAACGCCTCTTCGTGCTTGACGCCGGCTTTCGGCCGAGGGAGCGGAACCGAGTAGGCGACAGGGAAGTGCGCACGTGGCTGGAAGAGAGCCGCCTCGGGTTCGAGGTTGCCGCCGACTTCTCCGGCGGTCGCGTCTACCGACTTCGGAAGTGGGCGCAGTGAGCGACGGGAGACGAAGTCCTTGGGGCGCCGACGCGCGCGCGTCCGTCCGAGCGTCGCTGCGGGTCGTCGCGTGGAACGTCCTCCTGCTCGCTGGCGGAGTCGGGACGGCGGCCGCCGCCGGCGAACTCTGGTTGCGGCACCGGGGTCCGTTCATGACGATCAGCCTGCCCGTCGAGTACGTTCCGAACGTCGGCTACCTCAGGAAGCCGAACACGGAAATGCGCTACACCAATCGGCAGGACTTCTGGACCGTCGCACGCACCAACGCCCTCGGCTTCGTGGATCGAGAACCCCCGAGCCCCGAGCAAGCCGCGGCCAGCTGCCACGTCGCAGTGATCGGCGACTCCTTCGTGGAAGCGAACGAGGTTCCGATCGACGCCAAGTTCCATGTCGTGCTCGAGCGGCTGGCGGCAAGCGCGCTGCCTGCTCTGAAGATCACGACTGCGGCCTACGGGCGAGCCGACACGGGCCAGATGCAGCAGCTGCCGTACTACGACGAATTTGCGCGGCGGCTGCGTCCCAAGCTGCTGGTCTTGGTCTTTGTCGACAACGACTTCGTGGACAACGCTCCGGTGTTGCGGGCGCTGGCCGCCGGCCTGGGAGAGAGAGGCTGGGATCCGGAACACCTTCCGGGTGCAAGCGCGGAGCGGCGCCCCGACGGCACGATGGTTGTGCGCCCTCCGGACCCCGAGCACGAGAAGTTCAGGCTGGCCCGATCCTCCGGTTCCAGGCTGACCCGTGGCGTGGCCGCCGTCGGCGAAGCTTCGTGGCTAGTGCTGTACCTGCGCGCCAAGGGCTTTCGCCGACTGCTGCGCTTTGATCCGGGGGAAGACTTCCGGAGCTGGGTGGACGAGCTTCGGCAGCGACCTCGCTACGCTGCGCTGCTCGGGGAGTGGCGCCCGACCAGCTCCCGAGAGCTTGCGCCCACCTTCGGGCAGAGCGAGCTGCCGCCCGTCTTCGAGGACGCCCTGGAGTACACCGCCTTTGCTCTGGGCGAGTTCAAGGCGCGCGCCGACCGAGACGGCGCGGCGGTCGTCGTTCTGGCGTCGCACCGGATCAAGAGCTTTGGATCCAGCATGTTCGACAGGACGAGCGAGGTTGCCGCGTCGCTGGGGATCCCCGTCGTCGATCAAGCCGACTACATCGTTCGCCAGGGGGCGCGGCTCGAGGACGCCCGATGGCCGCGGGACGCCCATTGGAACGTGGACGGCCACCGCTGGGCGGCGGAGGCCTTGCTCGAGTACTTGACCCAGCACCAGTATCTCTGCGCGCTGGCTGACTGAATTCGGCCCCGCTGATGGACCCTGCTCACCTCAGGCGAACCATGGGCAACGGAGGCGGCATCGTTGCGTCGCGGAAGATGAGAGCCCCCTCCCGAGCGCTGTTGCGGGTCGTGGCGTGGAACGCTTTCTGGCTCGTTGCGGGAGCTGGGACGGCAGCTGGCGCCGCCGAACTCTGGCTCCGCGCCAGAGCGCCGTTCATGACGAGCAGCCTGCCCGTCGAGTACGTTCCCAACGTCGGCTACCTCAGGAAGCCGAACACGGAAATGCGCCACACCAATCTGCAGGACTTCTGGACCGTCGCGCACACCAACGCCCTCGGCTTCTTGGATCGAGAACCGCCGAGCCCCGAGCGAGCCGCGCGCGGCTGCCACGTCGCAGTGTTCGGCGACTCCTACGTAGAAGCGAAAGAGGTTCCGATCGACGCCAAGTTCCACGTCGTGCTCGAGCGGCTGGCGGCAAGCGCGCTGCCTGCTCTGAAGATCACGACTGCGGCCTACGGGCGATCCGGCACGGGCCAGATCCAGCAGTTGCCGTACTACGACGAGTATGCGCGGCGGCTGCGTCCCAAGCTGCTGGTCTTGGTCTTTGTCCACAACGACTTCGCGAACAACGCTCCGGTGCTGTGGGCACTGAGGCAAGACTGGGATCCGGAGCACCATCCGGGTGCAAGCGCGGAGCGGCGCCCCGACGGCACGATGGTTGTGCGCCCTCCGGACCCCGATTACAAGGATTTCATGGCGGTTGGACCTCCGGCCGGTCCGCTGGCCCGTGGCGCGCTCGCCGTCGGCGAAGCTTCGTGGCTGGTGCTGTACCTGCGCGCCAAGGGCTTTCACCGACTGCTGCGCTTCGATCCGGGGGTCGACTTCCGGGGCAGGGTGGAAGAAATCCGCCAGCGGCCTCGCTACGGTGCGCTGCTCAAGGGGTGGTACCCGACCAGCAGGTTCGAAATCGTCCCCACCTTTTGGACGCTTGGCCCGTCTTCGGCCGAGAGCGAGCTGCCCGCCGTCTTCGAGGACGCCCTGGAGTACACCGCCTTTGCTCTGGGCGAGTTCAAGGCGCGCGCCGACCGAGACGGCGCGGCAGTCGTCGTTCTGGCGTCGCACCGGATCAAGGCTTCTTGGCCGGGCATGTTCGCCAGGGTGGGCGAGGTCGCCGCGTCGCAGGGAATCCCTGTCGTCGATCAAGCCGACTACATCGTTCGCCAGGGCGCGCGGCCCGAAGACGCCCATTGGCCGGCGGACGCCCACTGGAACCCGGACGGCCACCGCTGGGCGGCGGAGGCCTTGCTCGAGTACTTGGCCCAGCGCCCCCACCTGTGCGACGGCTGACCGAACTCCGAACTCGGCGTGCCCCTCGCGTGCCGCTCCCGTGCCCGGCAGGGAGCGGCCAACGTTGCCGGAGACCCTAGCTGTCGCGCCCGGGTCCCGGTCGCCGTGCTCCCTCGTACACCGCAATGCCCCTGAAAGAGGCGACGAGCCCGACTTCGTAGCGGCTCAAGACCCTTTGCAGCGCTGGCGGGTAGCTCGGCGACCTGTACTCCGGGGCTGCAAGGATCCACAGTCGGCCATGCATCTGGGAGCCAAGCCCCTGCACGACTTCGCTCCTCAGTCGAAGCCGCCGTCGTAGGGGCTCCTTGCGGCTCCAAATCCATACGCTTTCGGGCGACGCCGGCTCCCCACGGGCGTAGCGGCGCCAGTAGGCGTCCATGTAGCTCCAGTCGCCCAGCACCGGGCCCCCGTCCAGCAGAACGTGGTCGTCCTTCCGCGCGTCCTCGGCCACGTATGCGATCGCTTCCCTCCACTGCACATGCTGCGGCGTTCGACGATGGTGGAGCGCCGCCGGGACAGCGAGCGCCAGAACGCAGACGCACGCCGCGTGGGCTCCAAGGCGCCGGGGGAACCCCAGGTACACGCCCGAAACGCCGACGAGGACGACCGCCGGCAAGGCGGCTACGAAGTACCGAGGAACGTAGATGTTCGAATACAGCAGCGAGACTAGCCCCGGCAGCAGCACCGTGGCGGCCGCGTACACGCCCGTGGCGGCGAGATGCAACGAAGTTCGGCTCCGGCTCCTGGTGCTTCGCGCGCGAACAAGGAACAAAGCCAACAGCGCCAAGAACAGCAAGCCGGACGCGGCGGCAGCGATCCTGGACCACAGCGTGGGCGGTCCGAAGGCGAGCCACGGGAAGAGCCCAAGAACGTCCAAGACTTCGGGATCGGTCCACAGCTGGTTGGCTCCAGGGTCGTGCATGAAGCGAGTCATCCGAGAGCTGCCCTTGGCAAAGCGGCTCGCCAGCGGCCATGCCAAGCACAGGACCGCAAGCCAGGTCGTCGCGAACGCCACTCTCCGTCCGCGTCCGAAGAGCGCTACCACGAGCGCGTGGGCCGACGCCACAAAGACGGCGTACGGGTGAGTGGCGCACGCCGCAAGCAGAACCGCTCCGTAGGCTGCGTACTTTCGGCGTTGCGCTCCCGTCGCTTCGTCCGAGGTCAGGATGGAAATCAGCAAGCGAAGCGAAGCCAGGGACAGCAGGCAGTAGAGCGCATAGGGCCGAGCTTCCTGGGCGAAGCGGATCGCGACCGGCGAGAAGATGAAGAACTGACAAGCGAACAACCCCGCCCAAGGCCCTGCCGCATCCCTTGCCATCTTGTACAGCAACGGTATGCATGCCGTCATGAAAAGGGCGGACGGCAGGCGAAGAAGCGCATCGCTTGTGCCCGACAGGGTTCCCCAGACCCACACGAGGGAGTAATAAAGCGGGGGGTGATTGTGGTGCTCTATGGCAGTCGCAACCGCGCGGGACCACCAGCCGTCCGTGAACGTGAAGACGAGGGTGGCCATCTCGTCGAACCAGACCCCGTCCCGACCGATTCCGACAAGGAAGAACGCCAGCGCCTGAGCGGTGAGGCCGACGACGATCCAGGGCTGCAAGCGACTTGGCGGGACGGCGGCCGGCGGCGACTGCCGGCGACCAAGGTCCTGGACGTTCATGTCGGCCGAGCGTGGATTGGAGGGACCGGACAGCACCTGCGAGGATAGGAAGGGACGGAGCGGACGGCAACTCGCGGACGGCGAGGCCGGGACGGCCTTCCCGGTCGGCGCCGACTGGCGGAGCGCGCAGCGACGCCCTTACATTGAACGAAGCGTCGCACCAGCGGCCCCGCTGGAGGACGCCACGCCAAGCAAGGGAACGGAGGCAGCACGATGCGTCGGAGGTCGTTCGTCAAAGCAGGAACCCTTTCCGGTCTCGCGGCGGGAGCCGGCATGGCCGGAGCCGGCGCCCTCGGCGCCAATCCCCTCGCGGCGCTGGCGGCCGGGCCGGGCCGCAGGACGGTCAGCGGGGCAGTCCGCCTGAACTCCAACGAGAACCCCTTGGGGATCTCGCCCGCCGCCAAGGACGCGCTGCTGCAGGCCGTCGATCTGGCCAACCGCTACCCGGGCGACCAGCACGCGGCTCTGGTCTCCAAGCTGGCTGCCGCCCACGGCGTCGCCGACAGCCAAGTCGTGATCGGCGCCGGGTCCGCCGAGGTGCTGCAGATGGCCGTGCAGGCGTTTGCCGCGCCCCGGGCTCGCTTGGTGATGGCCGACCCGACCTACGAGGCGGTCACCAACTACCAGCGCACCGAGTCCTACGAGGTGGTGAAGGCGCCCCTCGCCGCCAACGGCGAGCACGACCTGGACCGGATGCGCGACGCCGCGGAAGACTCGGGCCGCCCCGCCCTGGTCTACCTCTGCAACCCCAACAACCCGACGGCGACGATCACTCCCAGCGCCGAGATCGACGCCTGGATCGCCGACGCGCCCGAGCACGTCTTCTTCCTCTCCGACGAAGCGTACGTCGAGTACGTGGAGGACGACCGCATGTGGAGCTCGCTCCCCTGGATCGAGAAGAAGCGCAACGTCCTCGTCGTCAAGACCTTCTCCAAGATATACGGGCTCGCCGGGCTTCGGCTGGGGTACGGGATCGCCCACCCCGACACGGCGGCGCGGCTCGCCGACTTCGCCTCTCGGAACAACGCGAACCAGCTGGCCCTGGCCGCCGCCGGCGCGTCGTTCCAGGACGAGGCGCTCATGACCAAGAGCCGGACCGTCAACAAGGAATCCAAGGCGATGGTCCAAGCCACCCTGGACGAGCTGGGTCTGGAGCACATGCCCACCGAGGCCAACTTCCTCATCCACCGGATCGGCGGCGACTTGGCCACGTACAGGGGCCGAATGGCGGAGGCCGGCTTCCTGGTGGGCCGGGACTTCCCGCCCATGCTGGAGTGGAACCGCCTCTCCTTCGGCCTCCCCGAGGACATGGGCCGCTTCTGCGACGCCCTGCGCGAGTTCCGACGGAAGGGGTGGGTGTAGGCCCCAAGCCTTCCCGAGCCATGGCCAGGTACCTCACCGAGTTCATCGGCGCCTTCTTCCTGGTGCTCACCGCGGGCTTGACCACCGTTCACCACCCCGATCTCGCGCCGCTGGCGGTGGGGTCGGTTCTCATGGTGATGGTCTACATGGGGGCTCACGTCTCGGGGGCCCACTACAACCCCGTCGTGACGATCGCTCTTGTGGCGGTCGGGAAGCTGGATCGGAAGTACGGAGGAACCTACGCGGCCTGCCAAGTGGCGGGAGCGTTGGTGGCGGCGGCGGCGGTGCGGCTGCTCTCGGGCGAGTTCTTCCTGGTCGCGCCGGCTGCGGGCGTGCCGTGGTGGATCGCGCTGCTGGCCGAAGCGCTCTTCGCCTTCGCCCTGGTGATCGTCGTGCTGCATGTGGCGGCCGACCCCCGGACCGAGGGAAACCCCTACTACGGACTCGCCATCGGCTTCACGGTCATGGTGGCCGGCTTCGCCGTGGGCGGCATCTCCGGCGGCGTGCTCAACCCGGCCGTCGCCGCCGGTCCGGCGCTGGTCTACCTTGCCGGCGTCGGGTCCCTCGGAGCCATGGCCAGCACGTGGCTCTACTGGGTCGGGCCGGTTGCGGGAGCCTACTTGGCGCTTGCCGTCTATCGGCGGCAGGGAGAGGAGCGCGGCTAGCGCGACTGCGCCTCCGGTCCCAACCGGAGCGCGGCCACTTGGGTCAACGGCAGGGCCGTGATCCTGTCGGCAAGGGCGTACTCGCGGTCGCCGGGGTAGACGACCCAGAGGCGATCGAGCCCCAGGTCGGCGAGAGCCACGTGCATGGAGCGGGTGGTTCGGGGCGCGTCGGCGCACTTGAACTCGAAGCCCCAGCGTCGGCCTCGTCGAAGCAGCATCAAGTCCAGTTCGGCCCCGCGCTGAGTGGCGTAGAAGTAGGCTTCGTGTTCTCCGTGGGCAGCCAAGGTCTGTTCGACGGCGAAGCCCTCCCAGCTGGCACCGTAGCGCGGGTGGGCCGTCAGGTCGGGCATCGTCTCCACTTCCAGCAGATGATGCAGAATGCCCGAATCGCGGATGTACAGCTTGGGGGACTTGACCAGGCGCTTGCCTACGTTTTCGAACCAAGGCTGCAGCAGTCGAACCATGAAGGTGCCGGCCAGCAGGTCGCGGTAGCCGGTTGCGGTTCTGGCGGTCGTCCCCATGGAGCGCGCGAGTTCGGTGGCGTTCCACGTCTGCCCGTGAACATGAGCCAGCATTCGCCAGAACCGGCCGAGCGCGACAGGTGGCACGCGGGAGCCCAGACCAGGGATGTCCCGCTCGAGGAACGTGTGGGCGAACGAACGCATCCAGCGTGCCCAAGCGCTAGTGGAGCGCGCCAGGTAGGCGCGGGGGAAGCCGCCGCGCACCCAGAGCTGGTCCAGCTTCTCCGATCCGACCTCGGCGAGCCCGAAGCCGCCTACGTGCACGAACTGAATCCGTCCAGCCAGGGTCTCCGAAACGCCGCGAATCAAGTCCCAGGACGCGCTCCCCGTCAGAAGGTAAACGGCCTTTCGGTCCGGTGCGTCGCACAGCGGCCGCAACAGCTCGAACAACGCGGGCATCCGCTGGACCTCGTCGATCACCACCAGCCCTTCATGCGCGCGAAGCGTCCGCGCCGGCGTCGACGACAGCGCTTGCCGGTCGGCGGGCGCCTCCAGGTCGAAGAATGTGGCCGGACCCGACCACGCCGCCGTCGCCTGGCGGGCCAGCGTGGTCTTTCCGCTCTGACGTGCTCCGAGAAGCGCGACGACCGGGACTTCTTCCAAACCCCTCAGCGCAGCGGCAAGGAGACCTTGGCGCGGGATCAGCCCCGTCGTGCTGCCACGCGCGTCCCCATCGTCTTCCAAGCGCTCCCTCATTGCTCCAAGTGCTCCATTCACCGGTCCTGGTCTTGAGATTTTGTTGAATATCGTGATGCAGACTCATGATATTCAACGATATTGAAGCCGCGACACAGTGTCCAGGAGCCCCGACCAGCTTCCGCTCAGCGATCGAGGGCGAGAGGCGGACCAAGGCGTCTGGTCCTGATCAGCTTCTGGCAGGGTCCTACTTCTCGAGCCTCTCCATTGCTTCCCGGGCCTGGACGTTGCCGGCGGCGGCGGCGCGCATGTACCAGGTCGCCGCGGCTTCGAGGTCGCGGACCACTCCCCGGCCCGCCTCGAAGGCTTGGCCGAGGCGGAGCTGGGTGATCGCGTCGCCCTCCACGGCCGCCTGGGTCCACCACTTCACGGCCAGCGACGGGTCCTGCGCCACGCCCCGGCCCTCCCAGTAGGCGTTGCCCAGGTTGTGGGCGCCGAGGACGTGACCCTTCTCCGCTGCGCGCCGGTGCCAGAGGGCGGCGCGGGCCGGGTCTTCCGTCCTGCCCAGCCCTTCGTCGTAGGCCGTGCCCATGAGGAAGACCGCCTCGAGCACGCCCGATTCGGCGGCGCGCCGGACGGCGCGGATCACCGTGCTGGCCAAGCGCCGAGCCTCTTCCTCGTCGCGCTCGAACCCCATGCGGCCCCGCGAGCGAACCCGCGCCAGCCACATGACCGAGATCGGGTCGGCGTCCTCGACGGCTCGCTCCAAGAGCCGGCGCGCCCTGGAATCGTCCACCCGCCCGGCGACGCCCGTGTACCAGTCGACAGCTTCGAGCAGCGCCGGGTCGGGCTCGGCAGGCATCGCGACGCACGTTGCCACGGCGACTCCCGCGACGCAGCTCCAGCCAAGGGAGCCGCGCCCGCGCCGAGCCCGGCCGGCCGCGGCGAAGTCTCTCGTCTTCCCCCGCCCCCTCGTCACGCCAGGTCGTCGCCGGAGAGCCCCAGACGCTGAAGCACCTCCGGCGGCGGTCCTTCGAAGCTGGGCAGCGGGACGTTGCCCACGTAGCCCAGGTCGGCCATGCCTTCTTCGGTGGTCCAGAAGCCCGTGGCGGTCATGTCCCGAAAGAGGTCGAAGAAGCGGGCCTGGACCTTCAGGTCGTCGGGGGCCGCAGCCTCGTAGGCGATCTCGTCGCAGATCGCCCGGCGCTGGGCGTCGTCGAGTTCCGGGAAGCCGACGGCCCCGAAGCGCTCTCGCGCCGCCCGGTTCAGCCAAGCCAACCCGGCCCGCACCAGCAGCAGGTGCTCCTCGTGTCCTGGAGCCGAAACGAACTCGTTCACGTAGGCGGGGACGCCGACGTCGGCGGCGGAAGGGGAGCGTTCGTCCGCCGGGATGATCACGTCGGCCAGCACTGCCGCCAAGCGCATCTCCTCGTCGGTCAGCGCCATCTCCCAGGGCACGACCGGGGCCAAGAGGTCGGGATCGGCGGGAGTGCCCGCCGCCAACGGGTTGCTCGGCGGCAGCGGATCGAACCCGGACAACGCCTCGTGAGCCGACCGGGCCGAGTCGTCCGAAGCGCATGAAGGGGCCGCGCCCAACGCCGCCGCCGACGCGATCACCTTCAACGCGGTCCGGCGCGAAACGGCCTCGGCGCGGGGGGTCGCGTCCGGGCGCGAAACGGTCTCGGCGCTCGGGACCGCATCCACGCGTGAAGCCGTCTCCAGCGGCGGGGTCGCGTCCGGGCGCGGAGCCGTCTCCAGAGGCGGGACCACCTCCGTGCGTGAAGCCGTCTCCAGCGGCGGGGCCGCCTCCGGGCTCATCCGATGCTCCGCCGGGTCAGCTCTTCCACGATGTAGTCGGCGGCGCGCCAAGCGAGCGCCATGATCGAGAGGGTCGGGTTCTTGTCGGCGTTGGAGACGAAGCAGCCGCCGTCGGTCACGAAGAGGTTGGGCACGTCCCACGACTGGCAGTACTGGTTCAGAGGCGAGTTCCGGGGAGCGTCGCCCATCCGCGCCCCGCCGACCTCGTGGATGATCTGTCCTCCCTTGGCGATCGCCCTGCGCCCGTCGGCCTGCACCTCGCCCAGGACGGTCCCGCCCATCTCGTCCACGATCTCGGCGATCGTCTGGTGCATGTGGACGGCTTGCCGCAGCTCGTGGTCCGACCACTTCCAGTGGAAGCGCAGCACCGGAATGCCGTAGCGGTCCACGCGGTCGGGGTCGATCTCGCACCAGCAATCCTCGTTGGGGATCATCTCCCCTCGTCCGTCGAAGAAGAGGAAGCTCCCGTAGTAGCGTCGGCAATCCTCCTTGAAGCGTCGGCCGTAGCTCCCGCCGGTCAGGGGCTCGACGCCGGAGAAGGCTCCGAAGCCGGGCATCCGCCGCCCGCCGCCGAACTCGACGTGGTACCCACGGGGGAAGTCCAGCCGGCCCGCCAGCTGCTCGCCGTAGAGCCACCAGGGCATGTACATGTGCATCGCCGACGCGCCGTCTTCGTTGTGAGGAGGCAGTCCCTCCAGCGCCGGGACGTGAGCCTGGAGACCCGCGCCCACCGTGTCCATCACGTACTTGCCCACCAGCCCCGAGGAGTTGGCGAGCCCGTCGGGGAAGAGCCCGCTGGACGAGTTGAGGAGGATGCGGGCCGACTCGCAGGCGCTCGCCGCCAGCACCACGACCCGCGCCCCGACGAACTCGTCGGTCAGGGTGGCCTTCTCCACGTAGTGCACGCCGGTGGCCCGGCCCCGACCGTCCACCGCCACTTTCCGCACCATGGCGCCGGTGCGCACCTCCAGGTTGCCCGTGGCCAGGGCGGGAGGCAGCAGCACCGTGGTGGACTGGAAGTTGGCGCGGATCGAGCAGCCCCGCCCGCACGGGGTCGCCCAGTAGCAGGCGGCCCGGCCCCGCATCGAGTCGGCCACGACCCTCCGCGCCAGCGCGTTGTCGGGAAAGAGCTCGGCCGGCAGCGCGTCGGCGTCCTGGGTGCGAGTCAGGATCGCCAAGTGGGCGGGGACGACCGGGATCCCCAGCCGACGGCAGGCCTTGCGCGTCAGGAGCTCGTAGGCGCGGGGCTTCGGCGGCGGCTGGAGGACGCCGGGAGAAGAGTCGGGCGTGTTCTCCAGTCCTTCGTTGGAGCCGTAGACGCCGATCAACGCCTCGGTTCTGTCGTAGTACGGCGCCAAGTCCTCGTAGGAGATGGGCCAGTCGAAGCCGAGTCCGTCGCGGCTCCGCGGCTTGAAGTCGTACTCGCCCATGCGAAGGGAGATGCGGCCCCAGTGGTTGGTCCGCCCCCCGAGCATCCGCGAGCGCCACCACATGAACTCGGAGCCGTCGGCCACCGAGTAGGGCTCGCCGGGGACCTGCCAGCCCCCGTCCACCGTGGCGTCGTAGAACCCGAAGGGCTTCTCCGGCGTGCCGGCGCCGCGCAACGGAGCGTCCTTCGGAAGCTGGAACATGGGGGTCTCCCGAAGGGGGTCGTAATGACGGCCCGCCTCCAGCATGACGACCCGCAGACCGGAGGCAGCAAGAACGAACGCGGCCATTCCGCCGCCGGCGCCCGACCCGACGACGACGGCGTCGTAGCGTTCCTGCCGCCGCCTCACGCGCTTCTAGCCGCCCCCGTCGTCGCCCGGCGGGGCAGGCGCCACCCGGTCGGCCCGGTAGGTGGGCACCTCGAAGACGTATGGGCTGGTGGGAGCGGCGGCCCGGAAGGCGCCCTCGTGCTCCATCAGGAAGAGAGACGCCACCTCGGCGCCGTCCGCGTCCACGGCCCGCACGCTGCGGTCGGCGCTCCCGTCGCCCGGCGGCTCCGCGTCTTCCGGCGCGAACCCCGTCGCCCGCAGGCCCGACAGCTCCTGCAGGATGTTGCGCACGGTGGTGGCGTCGGCCTCGTCGCCGCCCACCGTCCAGGTCGAGTCCTGGCCTTGGCGCTCGTACAGCGTCTCGACGCCGTCCCTGGTCACCCGGATGCCGACGACGACGGCGGTGTCGGCCCGGATCACGATCTTGTTCCGCCAATCCAGCAGGGAGCGCGTCGCCGCGGAGCGCAAGTCGCCGCGGATCAGGCTCGCCACGTCCTCGCCGGGGAGCCGCGCGTAGAAGGTGCGAAAGCGGGTGCCGGCCTTCCCCAGCAGCACCCGGAAGTCGTCGCCCACCTGGAGCGTCCAGGCGCTGTCCGCCTCCAGCCCCAGCCGCCGATGAGTCGCCGGGTTGGCGGCTGCCACCGAAGCGACTTCCACCTCGTCCAGCGCCCGCATCAGCCGCTCGACCGCTCCCGAGTCGGCCTCGAAGCCGTTGACCGTCCACTCGGTCCCTTCCCGGACGAGGCGGATCGTGTCCTGGGGACCGGCGACCTCCACGTCCGACACCAGCACCGGGTCGATCCCATCCAGTGCCGCCGCCAGGCCCGGGTCGCCGCCGGACGCGCCGCCGCCCCTGCCGCCCAGCACGACGGACAGCCCGTAGAGGACCGCCACCGACGCCAGGAAGTACAGAGACATCCTCAAGGTCTTCTCGCTCACGACTCGCCTCCTTCCCGCCACCGACGCTCCGCCCGCGCGCCTCGTCCGGTCACGCGAACGAAGCCGAAGACGACGAATGCAAGGGGCACGCCCAGGAGCGAGCCCCACTTCAGGACGCCTTGGCCCAGCTCGGATTGGAAGACCAGGGCCGGAGGCTGCCGGTTCTTGGACCGGATCCCGATCAGGGCCTCGTCCTGAGCCAGCCAGTCCACCGCGTTGGCGGCGAAGGCCAAGTTCTGGGGGCTCGACTGGGCAAAGTGGTCCTCCATGAACTGAGCGTCGCCCACGGCCACGATCCGTCCACCGGGCCTGGGGGCGTCTTCCCCCTCGTCGCCGCCTTCGCCCTCGGCGTCCGCGTTCTCTTCTTCGGCCAAGCCCGGGTCCACGGCCACCGCCAGGACCTGCACGCCCAGCTCCTCCTCCGTGAAGGGTATCTGAACGCTGGGGTCGATCATCCCTCCGCCAGGGCGCGCTCCTCCCGCCTCGGTCGTCGTCCACAGGGCGGCGATCGTCGGGTCGTCCTCCTCCCACCGGAAGGGGGCGGCCCACCCCAGCGTCAGGTTCTCAAGGTTTCGGTTGGTGGCGTGGGGCTCGCCGCGGAACGAGATCGGCCAGAGAGGATATGGCCGGATCACGCTGAACGGTCCCTGCCGTCCCACGGACACGGACTGGGCCGAGCGCAGGTCGAAGACCATCTGCGACGTGAGCTCGACTCCCCGCGCCGACAGGAGGTCCTCCATGCCCGTCGTCACCGGCACGGCCATCGGACCCTGCTGCGGGTCGATCGCGTGGCGGTCCAGGAGCATGAACGCCGCTCCCCCCGCGTCCAGGTACTCGCCCACTGCCGCCCCCGCCTCGTCGGAGACCGGCTCGCTCGGCGCCGCCACCACCAGCACGTCGATCGTGTCCGGCCGCAGGACTCCAGCCGAGTCGTTCTCCACGTCGATCGACGTGACGTGGTACCGGTCCGCGACGGCTTGGCGGAACGATCGGAAGTGGAACGACTCCTTGGCGCCGAAGCCCGACATGAACGCCACCGTCGGCGTCCGCTCCGTGGTCATCGCCGCAACCGCCGACACGAGACGGAACTCCAGGTCGTCGGCCCGGTCCACGACGGGGATCACCTCCTGCTCGTCGGCGTAGGTTACCGCCAGCCCGAAGTACCCCCGCTTGACCTGCAGCTCGTCGTCTCGAATGACGTTGAACTCGATCGGCACGATCCCCAGCGACGTGGCTTCCTCGCCTGCCGCCTCGTCGTCGTCGGGGTTGATCTCCTCGGCAGCCAGCATCCCGTTGGACGCGTTGTCCAGGTCCGCCACCAAGTCCCGCACGTCTCGCAGGATGAGCTGGATCTCCGGCGGCAGGTCGTTGCTGACGAAGAGCTTGAGGTTCACCACGTCGTCCAGGGAGCCCATGATCTGCCGGCTGCCGTCGGAGAGGGTGAAGAGGTTGTCTCGGGTCAGGTCCAGCCGGCCGCGGACGTGGCTCCCCAGAAGGTTCAGGATCAGCACGGCCGCCGTGATCGCCGCCGTGCCCAGCCGCAGCCGCCGGAAGGCGTCGCCCTTGCGGCTCAGCCGCTCCCGGCCCAGGGCCGCCAAGGCCAGGAGAAGGAAGAGGCCGCAGGTGGAGGCGAAGTAGAGCAGGTCCCGCAGGTCCACCACGCCCCGGGCCACGTTCTCGAAGTGGCTGATCACCGACAGCTGAACTGCCCACCCGCCGATCAGTCGCGGCAGGCCGATCTGGACGATGGGCGTGCCGATGAGCACCAGCACGAAGCAGGTGAACGCCCCGAAGATGAAGGCGGTGATCTGGTTGCGGGTCATCGACGACGCCCATATCCCCACGGCGGTCATCTGGGCCGCCAGCAGCAGGGCGCCGGCGTACTGGGCCGCCATGATCCCGGGGTCGGCCTCGGAGGCCAGGAGAACCCCAATCGCCATGGGAAGGGTCCCGGCCAGGGTGATCGCCACGAAAGCCAAGTTGCCCAGGAACTTGCCCAGGACGATCTCGACCTCGGTCAGGGGCTGGGCGACCAGCCACTCCAGCGTGCGGCTGCGGCGCTCCTCCGCCAGGCTCTTCATCGCCACGGCGGGCACGAACACCACGTACAGCCACGGCAGGAGGTCGAAGAAGGGCCGAAGGGTGGCCGCGCTCATGGCGAAGAGCGACCGGAACGAGATGTAGAGGCCGAGACCCAGGAAGGCGACGGCCAGGACGTAGGCGGTCGGCTGGTCGAAGAAGCTCCGCACCTCCCGCCGAGCCACGAGAAGGGTCTGCTTGATCACGATCCGCCCTCCTCTCGGCTGCCGGCCGAGGCCGTCGAGTGCGTGGAGGCGCCCGAGCCGGCCGAGGCCGCCGTCGCGGGAGCCGCCGTCGAGCCCGACTCCGCTGGGGCCCCGGACGTGGCGGGAGCGCCCGAAGTCGCGGGAGCCTGCGGAGCCGTGGTCAGGTCGCGGAAGAGCTGCTCCAGGTTGGCCTTCTCGCGGCGCAGCTCCCAGAGCACCCACCCTCTGGCCGACGCCAGCTTGAAGATCTCGGGGCGAAGCTCGCGGTCGGCGGGGGCTTCCAGGCGCACTCGCAGCCGACCGTTCACGGCCTCGGCGGAGTGGCCCGCAACCCCCGGCAGTCCCCGCAGTCCCTCCGCCACGCCGTCGCCCTCGGCCTCCACCACGTAGCGCGCGCCGCCCTTGCCCGCGTCCAGGAGCTCGGCCACGGTTCCGTCGGCGGCGATTGCGCCGTTGGCGATCACCAGAAGGCGGTCGCAGGTGGCTTCCACCTCCTGCATGACGTGAGTGCTGAGGATGACGGTGCGCTCGCTGCCCAGCGAACTCACCAGCTTCCGGATCTCGACGCGCTGGTTGGGGTCGAGCCCCTCGGTCGGCTCGTCCAGGACCAGGATCTCGGGCTGGTGGAGGATCGCCCCCGCCATGCCGGTCCGCTGTCGGTAGCCCTTCGAGAGCTCGCTGACGGGCCGGAAGAACACGTCCTCCAGTCCCGTTTCCTCCACCGCGGCGCCGATCCCCGCCCGGGACCCGGCCTCGTCCATGCCCCGGAGGCGCGCCACGAACTCCAGGAACTCGCAGACGAGCATCTCGTCGTAGAGCGGGTTCGCCTCGGGGAGGTACCCGATCCGGGCCTTCGCCGCGATCAGGTCGTCCGAGATCGGTTCGCCGTCGAAGCGGATCGTGCCTTCGTCGGGCTGGAGCGTGCCCGTCAGCATCCGCATGGTGGTCGTCTTGCCCGCCCCGTTGGGCCCGAGAAAGCCGACGACCTCGCCCCGGCTCACCTCGAAGCTGGCCTTGTCGACGGCCACGATCGAGTCGTAGCGCTTGGTCACGCCTTCGACCGAGATCATACGTTCCCCTGTTCTCCTTTCCTGTACCGGCTGTCCCTGTCGTAGGCGCCCCCGAAACGAGGGCGCTCCTGCCAAGACAATGAAACTAATGAACGGAACAAGCTGTCCAGTGGTCAAGCGGTGTTCCGGGGCCCCACGGACGGAATCCCTGCCCGGCTTCGGCGGCTCGGACGCGGGCGAGCCAGATGGGCGGCGGCGGAGCCCTGGGCCCGAGTCCACAAATAGGCGCCGGCAGTCCCGACGGTGAAGTGCTCGTCCAAGATCAGGACCCTGCGCCCTCCAGGACTCGGCTTGCCACCGCCTCCCAGTCGTACGCCCCAAGTGGCGTCGCGTCCTCTTCGTTCCACCGCGCCTGCCGGTGCCAGTCGGCCCTTGGCCAGAGCCTCGTCACCGTCCGGTCTCGCTCCCCCAGGCTCGCCTCCATCGCTCCGATGGGGCCCCGAGTAGACACCCAGCACGTTCCATGGTTACCTTGTCGTCCAAGCCTTCCGCTGGATGTCCCTTCTGAACACACTCGCCGCGATGTCGGCCAAGGAACGACAGCCTGTCGAAACCCTCAATGAGAACCAGCGGAAGGCCGTATCGTGGAACGATGGTCCGCTTCTGGTGCTGGCAGGGCCGGGCTCCGGCAAGACGCGAGTGCTGACCTGTCGTGTTGCCCGAATACTCGAGGACGATGACGAGTCGTCCGTGCTTGCGCTGACCTTTACAAACAAAGCCGCGGCGGAAATGCGGAACCGGGTCGAACGGCTTCTCGGTCAGCAGGCAAGTCGTGCTCGTCTGTGCACCTTCCATTCGTTCGCCGCCGACATCCTTCGCCAGCATGGCAGCCACCTAGGGCTGCGCCCCGACTTCAGCCTGCTCGTTCAGGACGAGGACCGCATAGCCATCCTTGAAGACGTGGCGGCTGACTTGTCCGGCAACGGCGACCACTTGCCATCGGATCGACGGAACCTCCTCCGTTTCGTCGACCGCCTGTTCGCCGAATCCTACGACGGCGGAGAAATGGCGGCCTCGCTAGTCCGTTCCCCAACATGGGCGCCCCCACTGTATCGGGGCTACCGCCAAGCTCTCGTTTCCGAAAACCGCCTCGACTTCGGCAGCTTGTTGCACTTTGCCTGTCGCCTATTGAGGGAGAAGCCGGGGGTTGCCCGCTTGGTGCGGTTGGGCTGGACCCACGTATGCGTCGACGAATTTCAGGACACCAACAAGGCACAGTACGACCTTCTTCGGTTGATTGCGCCCCGTAAGATGCACAATCTGTTCGTGGTTGCAGACGACGATCAGGTCATCTACCAGTGGAACGGCGCAAGTCCCGAACGACTCGCACATTTGCGGCGCGACTACAGCATGCGTGTCGTTCAGCTCCCGGAGTGCTATCGCTGTCCGCCATCCATCGTCGCAGTCGCCAACCGCCTAATCGCCTACAACGTCGAAAGGATGTCGAGCAAGCTGTCCCTGACGGCTTCGGCCAGCATGGAGGACCGCTGCGATGGTGGCATCCGATGTGGGGCGTTCGAATCACCGGAAGCAGAGGCGGCATTCATTCCAAGAGACATCCGAAGCAGAGGGCTCGCCGCCGCCGAATGTGTCGTGTTGGGGCGTTCTGTAAAGTTGCTGTCGGACGTCGTCGTTGGTTTGACCAACGAAAGAACCGAAGCCGTCCTGATGCGGCGAAAGGACGATTTCGAGTCGCCTGTGATTCGCGTGTTGGTCGAGGCGTTGCGCTTGACGAATGCCAGACATGACCGCGAAGTACTGCGGAGACTTTGCGTGGCATGGACGGAGCTGTCCGACCGTGCCCTCGAGTCAGACGCTGTAGCAGCCGCAGCCGCGCTCTCGGGTGGAGATTTCTTGCGCGCATGGGCGGACGCGGCCTCAGCCTCGGCGACCTTATCCGCCCCTTCCATGGCGATGGTGGCCCGGATTCGCTCGGAGCTTGTGGATGCTCTGGCGTTTCGTGACATTATCGACTGGTTTCTCGACGAAGGTTGGCGAACTTGGAACGGCAGTGACGGCCGGGGTGACACGATTGATCAGGAGGCCAATGAGGATCGGGGCGTCGCCGACGAAATGGAAGCGTGGAGGGAGTTGCACGAAGACATGATCCAGGAGTACGGTGCACGCAAGCTGACTCTGAACGTCTACCTCCAACAGATGGACTTGATGTCCAAGCTGCCCCCTCAGAAACCGGACGCAGTGCGCTGCATGACCGTGCATGGCTCGAAGGGACTGGAGTTCAAGCATGTCTACCTGATGGGCATGGCGCAGGAAGTGTTTCCGTCGTTTCAGGCGTTGCGCAACGGATCCCAGAGTCGGGAAGTGGAGGAGGAGCGCCGGAATTGTTTTGTGGCCATCACTCGCACGGAAGAGACGTTGACCCTTACTCGGTCAAGGATGTACTACGGATACCCGAAGGAACCATCGCAGTTTCTTGAGGAGATGGGAGTACGCGAACTGCCGCTGGCGGATGTTCGCGGGGGTGACCACAGGCGCCGTTGGTCTCACGAACCGCCGATTCCGAGCGACCCGTGCGTCCGCCGATGACGGCCGGCTTGCCCCGCCTCGTGGGCGGGCTGATCTTACTGGCGAGGGGCTCCGGCCCCGACCGCCGCCCATTCCTTCTTCCGCCGGGCTCGGCCCCACCGGGACGGACCCGGCGTTGACCGCTTCGTTACGGGGTCGTCGCCGGAGGGCGCTTCCGGCCCTGCTATCGTGCGGTGCTCAAGCCATCCATCCCAGGGGGCTCCGGCCCCTTCCGAGACGCAAGCAAAGAGGAGGAACACAGGGAATGAAGCCGTTTCGTCTGATCGTCCCGTCGCTGCTGCTTCTGGCGGCCCCGCTAGGGGCGCAGGAGAACGGGACCGTGACCGGATCCGTGACGGCCGACGGGTCCGGCGCCGAAAGCGCCCAGATCGTGCTGTCCCAGACCGAGACCGGGGCGCAGTACGGCGGGCTCGCCAACCAGAGCGGACGCTACAACGTCGTCGCCGTGCCCGCGGGCTCCTACGACGTGTCGGTCCAGCTGATCGGCTTCACCGCCGAACCCCAGCGGATCGTCCTCGAGGCCGGAGCCACGGCGGTGGTGGACTTCGCCATGGTCTCCTCGGCGGTGTCGCTGGGCGGCATCGAGGTGCTGGCCGAGCGGGCGGAGGAGCGTCGGACGCCCGTCGCCTTCACCGACGTGTCCAAGGCCCAGATCCAGACCCAGCTGGGCTCGCGCGACCTGCCGCTCGTCCTGAGCATCACGCCCTCGGTCTACTCCACCGCCCAGGGCGGGGGCGCCGGGGACGCCCGCATCAACGTCAGGGGGTTCAGCCAGCGCAACACGGCGGTGATGATCAACGGCGTGCCCGTCAACGACATGGAGAACGGGTGGGTCTACTGGTCGAACTGGGACGGCCTGGGCGACGCCGCGACGAGCATCCAGCTCCAGCGGGGGCTGAGCGCGGTGAACCTGGCCACGCCCTCGATCGGCGGAACCCTCAACGTCATCACGGACCCGAGCCAGCAGCGACCGGGCTACAACTTCAAGCAGGAGTTCGGCAGCGGGAACTTCCTGAAGACGACGATGACCGCCTCCACCGGCCCCATCGGCAAGTTCGCCCTGACGGCGTCGGGCGTGCGCAAGACCGGCGACGGCCTGATCGACGGGACGTGGACCGACGCCTGGTCGTACTACGTGGCGTCCCAGTACAGGGTCAGCGACAACAACCGGCTGGAGCTCTACGCGGTGGGCGCGCCCCAGCGCCACGGCCAGAACCTGTACAAGCTCAACTTGGCCACGCTGAACCGGGAGTTCGCCGCCGGCCTGACCGACTACGATCCCCGGGCGCTGGAGCGCTTCTCCACCGAGGCCGGCCGCTACTGGAGCCCGAACGTGGGCGGGGTGAACCCGGCGTACACCGGTCGCCAGTTCAACAGCACGGGTCCGGGCGCCGGCGTCTCCAGCCGCCACGCCCGGGACTTCATCAACGAGCGGGAGAACTACTTCCACAAGCCCCAGGTCAACCTGAACTGGTACTCGTACTTCGGGAACGGCCTCACGATGAACACCGTGGCCTACTACTCCGGCGGCAACGGCGGCGGCACGGGCACCTACGGCTCGCTCCGCTGGGACTACACCTACGGCCAGCGCTTCGCCGACTGGAACGCCACGATCGAGCGCAACCGGGGCAACGACGACGGCGGGTCGTCGGGCATCCTGCGCAACTCGGTGAACAACCAGGACACGTGGGGCGCGATCGCCAAGCTCCAAAAGGACTTCTCCAACGGGTTGGTGACCGAGGTGGGGGTGGACTGGCGAACCGCCACGATCGAGCACTACCGGGAGGTCCGGGACCTGCTTGGCGGCAGCTTCTACAACGACTGCTTCCGAGGCTGCAGCTCCGACTTCTGGAGCGAGGCCGAAGGCGACCGCGGCCTGGGCGACAAGATACACTACCACAACGAAAACGACGTCAACTGGGTCGGTGCCCACCTGCAGGCGGAGAAGTCTTCGCAAGCCGGGTCGTTCTATGGAATGGCCGGCATTTCGCGGATCTCCTACGACTTCACCGACTTCTTCACGCGGGGTCCCGGCGGCGGCTTTCTGGAGCTGAGCAGCGGCGGGATCAGCGGATTCCAGTTCAAGGGCGGAGCCGTGCGCAATCTGGGTCCCGAGTGGTCCGTCTACGGCAACGCCGGCTACGTGTCGAAGGTGCCGATCTTCGACGGCGTGATCGACGACAACAACGGAGAGCTCGTCCAGGACCCCAAGAACGAGAAGTTCGTGTCGTTCGAGGCCGGGACCCGCTTCCGGTCGCTGAACCGCCGCTTCTCCTTCGACGCCAACGTGTACTTCACCCAGTGGAACGACCGAACCCGCATCGAGCGCGACCGGATCACCGAGGACGTGAACGTGCTGGTCAACCTTCTGGGAGTGGACGCTCGCCACATGGGGGTGGAGATGGAGGGCGCCTTCCAGCCAGCCGACTACCTGCGCTTCGACGCGGCGATGTCGTGGGGCGACTGGAAGCACACCAACAACCCTTCGGGCACTTTCAGGCGGGCGGACCGCCAGGGCGAGACCGAGGTCAGGACGTACTACCTGAACGGGTTGTACGTGGGCGACGCACCCCAGTTCCAGGTCGCCTACGCGCTGTCGCTCTTCCCGTCGGGCGGGCTCTACGTGCGGGCCGTGGGCAAGACCTTCGGCAAGCACTACGCCAACTACGACCTCTTCGGGCGGTCCAGCAACATCGACGAGGGCGTCCAGTCCTGGCGCGCGCCGGGGTACACCGTCTTCGACATGCACGCCTCGTACCGCCTCTCGTCCGAGGTGACGGCGGCGATCGGCGGCAACGTCCGCCTCTTCCTGCACGTGTTCAACATCTTGGACACGATCTACGTGCAGGACGCCTCCGACAACTCCCGCTTCAACGGCTTCCGCGACGACGCCGAGCGCGAGCGGGGCGCACTCAGCCACAAGGCCGACGACGCCGAGGTCTTCCTGGGCTACCCCAGGTCGCTGAACTTCGGCTTCCAGATCATGCACTAGCGCAGGTTCCGGGCGGCGCGGCTCGGCAGGTGGCCGCGCCGCCCGGTTTCTGCGGGGCTGGGACTTGTCGCGAGGATTCCGTGGGTTGGGACTTCCGGCCAGTGCCTTCGCGGGGCGGCCGAGCTCTTTTAGGCTGGTTGCGGCTGGGTCACGGGCACCGCAGGGGCGTTGCGACGACTCTATGGTTGCTCAACACGGAGTCGACCTCGATCAGTTCCTCGAGCGTCACGTCGTACCCCGTTGATCTGGGCCGTGGCGAGTCCCGATTCTCTCAGCGACTCCAGATGGCCTCGAAACATGCACTGGATGGAGTCGGCCCAGGCAGGCGTCCACTCCGGCCGGGCAAGCTCGGCTTCCATTTCCGCCAGGGCCACCCGAAGCTCGGCGGCGAACGAGTCTGGGTTGGCGATGTTGGCTCGCACCTGCGGGTCGTTCTCCAGGTCATGGATCTCCTGCCGGTGCATCTCGATACTGGCTCGCAGCGCTTCCCTCTTCGTCAATGGCGTCGCCCTCCTCCCCATCAGGAAATACAGCGAGTCCAAGCCCGGATGGTCGACATAGATTATCGTCGTGTCCGTCCACACCGTCGTCGTGTCCAGCGCAGGCTCCAGATCTGACGAAGACTCGGGACCCCGAAGGTCGCCCTGGGAGCACGCCGCAAGGGCGACGGCGAGCAGCCCGATCGACGCAGCGACCTGTCGCGTGGTTCGTGGCGTGATCATGGCTCCATTCCTTGTGCTGACGGTGGGGTTTCGGCCTACAATAGATAAGACGCCGCACGCCTCCGGCATGGTATATCAAAATTGAACGCGACCCCTCTCCGCGCTCGGACGAGCTGTCCGTCGGGCTGGGGAACGCTCGCCGGGATGGGGGCTGGGGAACGCCCGCCATCTGGGACTGGGGAACAGCCCGCCCGCCCACGGACCGGGCCGCTACGCCCGGACGGCGGCTCCCGGCTTCAGCCCCACGACCCCGATCCGGCGACGCAGCAGGGGGACGAACCGCTGGCACAGCCGCTCGACCACGCGGAGGCCGGGCAGGTGGGACTCGGCGAAGCGGGCGGTCTCGATCTCGAAGCCGGCGTCCGTCAGGAGGCCCTTCATGCGGGCCATGGACTTGTAGTCCACGTGGCTGGGGTCCCGCTTGAGCAGGATGTCGTTGTTCTTGAGGACCTCGAGGATGTGACTCCGGCAAGGCGTCCACACAACCACCCGGCCCCCGGGCTTCAGCACCCGGAACGCTTCCGCGGCCACGGCTTCGGAGTCGGCCGGGTAGAGGTGCTCGAAGAGGTCGGCCGCGACGACCACGTCGAAGCTTGCCGCCTCCAGGCCGGTGTCCCGGGCGTCGGCCACCCGAAACGCCACGTTGTCGAACTCGGTCTGGGCCAAGTGGGCGTTGCACTCGGCGACGGCCCGCTCGGCGAAGTCCACTCCCACGACTTCCTTGGCCAGGGGGGCGAGGGCGCAGCTGATCGTCCCCCAGCCGCACCCCAGATCGAGCGCTCGGTCCGCCGGGCCGGGCGAGTGAAGCGCGAGCACCATGCGAACCCGGTAGCGCTGGAAAGGGCTCTGGAAGTCCCGAAGGTGGGCCGCCCCCTCGAAGTACGTCGTCTCGTCGTAGTACGACTTGTCGATTCGTTCGGCGGCCGCCTCTGGTTCGGCGGCCGCTTCTCCTACCAAGACGACTTGCGGACGCCGGGGATCAGGCCGTGGAGCGACATGTCCCGGAACGCGATCCTGGAGAGCCCGAACTTGCCGATGAACCCCCTGGGGCGACCGGTCATCTGACACCGATTGCGGTGACGCACGGCGGACGAATCCCGGGGAAGGGACTGGAGCTCGGCCATCGCCTTCCGCTTCTCGCCGGGAGTGGCGTCCGGGTTCTTCACGACGGCGGTGAGCTTCTGGCGGCGCTCGGCGTACTTGGCGACGAGCCGCGCGCGTTGGTCGTTCCTCTGGAGCTTGCCCTTCTTGGCCATGCTGGATGCTTCTCTCGGGGGGTGGTTCGGGGTCGGGACGGCCGGAGGAGTCCGGGGACGGAAAGATAGGAAGAAAGGCGGTTCGGTCAATGGGGGGCAGCGCCTGGTGCCGATTTTGATATACCATGACCCCGGCCCAATGGCGTCTACCTAATAGAGCCGCAGGTGGGGGTCCCACGGAACGGCTCCGTGAGCCGACCCACCACTGGAAGGGAGAAGCTTCATGAAGATGTTCGAAGGAGCCATCCTGTTCATCTGTCGCATCGCGCCTGACGGAGTCGAGTTCTGATGCCGCTCTGGCTGTGGCTCGTTCTTCCGCCGTTGCTGGCGTGCTTCGTGGCGGTCATGGCGTTCTTGGCCTGGGGTTGGGGAGAGATCGACCGCATCTGGGACGAGACGTCGGAGTGGGACGAGAGTCGGTCAGGCTGTCGCTGTTCAGCATGTGGTTGCTCGGAGTCGCCGTCACAAGACGGTCGACCTTCGCCCCCTACAGCTCCGAAAGTCCGGCGGCGGTGACGCCTGGGCTCAGCGGCAGCCGGCCCAGCGCTTGAGAAGCGTGGTCTTGCCCGACTGCCGGGGTCCGGTGAGAACGACCGCCGGGAACTCCGAGGCCGCCCGGGCCAGCGTGTGCTCAAGGGCTCGCGTGATGTACTTGGTCATGGTTGGCCTGGAAGAAACGCGCAGATCGGCATTCGGAATGCAAATATACATGTTATCCCCAGAAGAGGTCGCGCTGGCGCCGATGCTTCTTGGCGGGACGGTACTTCTTGAGGGACCGCAGGTCGCCGATGCCCATCTGTCCCGCCAGGTCCAGGAGCCGCAGGAAGATCCGCGCCGTGGCAAGCGCGTCGCCGTAGGCTCGGTGCCGCTGGTGGACGGGAATGCGGAAGACTTGCGACAGGGTGCTCAGGTCGTGGCGGGCTACTTCGGGGAAGAGGCGTCGCGACAGGTCCACGGTGCAGAGCCGCTCCACCTTCGGCACGTCCCCCAGCGCGTCGCCCAGCTGGGCGGCGATCCACCCCCAGTCGAAGGCGGCGCTGTGGGCCACGAACACCCGTCCGTCGAGCCGGCGGAACACCTCTTGGGCGACCTCGTCGAAGGCCGGCGCGGAGGCGACCATCTCGTCGGTGATGCCGGTCATTCGGACGACTGCCGGATGCAGGCGGCGACCGGGGTTCACAAGGGTGCGGAAGCGGCCGGCGACCGCGCCGTCCCGGACCTCCACCACCGCCACGTCGGTGATCCTGTGGCCGTGTTCGTGGCGTCCTCCCGTCGTCTCGACGTCCACCACGGCGTAGGAGAGGCGGGCGAGGGGCGTGCCGGGGCGAGGCTTGCGGGGCCGGATGCTCCACAGGCCGTCGGCGTCGGCGCGGAAGCGGTCGTCGGGACCCAGCAGCGCGAAGACGGCGGCGGCCGCCGCGCCGGGGTGGCCGGTGATGCCCATGACCTGCCGGGCGAGGTCGGTCGCGTGCAGGGGGCCGCCTTCCAGCGCGGCCCAGGCCCGCTGGAGGAGGGAGTCGTCCGCCGCCCGGGGCGTCATCCGCTTCGTCCTCGGGCCAGGGCGTAGGAGAGACCTTCCAGCTCCATCAGCATGCTGACGTTGCCCAGGGTCACGTCCGGCGGCACCCGCAGCTGGACCGGCGCGAAGTTGAGGATCGCCTTCACGCCCGCCGACACCGCCCGGTCGGCCACCTCCTGCGCGACCCGCGCCGGCACCGCCAGGATCACCAGCTCGATCCCGTCTTCCCGCAACGCCTCCTCCATCTCGTCGCCGCTGCGGACCACCACGTCGCCCATCCGAGCCCCCGCCTTGGCCGGGTCGCTGTCCACCACCGTCGTGATGGCGAAGCCCCGCTTGCGGAACGGCTCGTACTCGAAGAGCGCGGTCCCGATCCGCCCGGCGCCCACCAGCGCGACCCGCCAAGTGGAGTCGAGCCCCAGCACCCGGCGCAGGACCCGCGTCAGCTCGGGCACGGAGTAGCCCAGTCCCCGCTTCCCGAACGACCCCAGGTAGGAGAGGTCCTTCCGCACCTGGGCTGCCGTGGTCCCGCCCCGCTCGGCCAGGGCGGCGCTGGAGACGGTCGCCAGCCCCAGGCGCCCGAACTCCTCCAGGAAGCGCAGGTAGAGCGAGAAGCGCCGGACCGTGCCGGCCGGTATCCGCTGGTTCGCCGAGCTCAGTACCGGTAGTGCTCCGGCTTGTAGGGACCGTCCACCGGCACGTTGACGTACGCCGCCTGCTCCGGCGTCATCTCGGTGAGCCGGACGCCCAGCTTCTCCAGGTGCAGCCGGGCCACCTTCTCGTCGAGCTTCTTGGGCAGCATGTGGACGCGCGTCCCATAGGAGCCGCCCCGCTGGTGCAGCTCGATCTGGGCCATCACCTGGTTGGTGAAGCTCGCCGACATCACGAAGCTGGGGTGGCCCGTCGCGCAGCCCAGGTTCATGAGGCGGCCCTCTGCCAGCACGAGGATGCTCGTCGCTTTCGGTCTGCCGGGGCCTGCCCGGAACGTCCATTCGTCGAACTGGGGCTTGATCGTCTTCCGCACCGCCTCCGACGACTCGAGGCCCGCCATGTCGATCTCGTTGTCGAAGTGGCCGATGTTGCCGACGATCGCCTTGTCCTTCATGCGCCGCATGTGGTCCAGCGTGATCACGTCCTTGTTGCCCGTGGCGGTGACGAAGACGTCGGCGCTCTCCACCACGTCCTCCAGGCGCGCGACCTGGAAGCCCTCCATGGCGGCCTGAAGCGCGCAGATCGGGTCGATCTCCGTGACCACCACGCGCGCTCCCTGGCCCCGCAGCGCCTGGGCGCAGCCCTTCCCCACCTCGCCGTAGCCCAGGACCACGGCCACCTTCGCCGACAGCATCACGTCCGAAGCCCGGTTGAGGCCGTCGATCACCGAGTGCCGGCAGCCGTAGATGTTGTCAAACTTGGACTTGGTGACCGAGTCGTTGACGTTGATCGCGGGGAAGAGGAGGGCGCCCTTCTCCGCCATCTCGTAGAGGCGGTGGACGCCGGTGGTCGTTTCTTCGGACACGCCCCGAATGCCGGTTGCCGCGTGCCGCCAGCGGTTGCCGTCGACCTGCTGGTGGACCTGCAGGAGCGAGAGGACCTCGCCCCACTCCTCCGAGTCCGAGGACGGGTCGAAGTCGGGCACCCGGCCGTCCGCTTCGAACTCGGCGCCCTTGTGGACCAGCATCGTGGCGTCGCCTCCGTCGTCCAGGATCAGGGTGGGACCGGCGCGGCCGGGCCAGTGGAGAGCTTGCTCCGTGCACCACCAGTACTCCTCCAGCGTCTCGCCCTTCCACGCGAAGACCGCTGGTCCCCGGGGGTCGCTGGGCGTGCCGTCCGGCCCCACGACGACGGCCGCCGCCGCGTGGTCCTGGGTCGAGAAGATGTTGCACGACGCCCACCGGACTTCCGCGCCCAGCTCCACCAGCGTCTCGACGAGGACGGCGGTCTGCACCGTCATGTGAAGCGAGCCGGTGATCCGCGCGCCGGCCAGGGGCTTGGCGCCTGCGTGCTCCTTCCGCAGCGCCATGAGGCCGGGCATCTCGTGCTCCGCGAGACGGATTTCGTCGCGGCCCCACTCGGCCAGGGAGAGGTCGGCCACTCGGAAGGGGGGGCGCTCGATGGGGGTGGTGGGTGCGGCGTCGGTGGCGGGCGCGATGTCGGTGGCGGGTGCGGCATCGGCGGTGCGGGTGCGCTTGGCCGAATGGGCGGTGGCCGACATTGGGGGCGGGTGCTCGCCGGGAGGGGCGGTCGGGGAGACGGGTGGCGGAAGGGTGGTCGGCATCGGTGTTGGTCCTGGTTGGTCCTGTGTCCGCTGACCGGGTGGTTGGCCAAGGCGGCGCTGGGGCTTCAGGGACACCTGTAAGGTAGCGAGGCCGGGGACGGGCGGGGACGGGTGGCAGCCGGAGCTCCAGCCGGCAAATCGGCTCAGCTGGGCCTACAGGCGCGCCTTGATCCTCTGCGCCAGTGCATCGAAATCGTCCGGGCATTTCTGCGGATCACCTGGATGTTTCTCGCAGCTTCTCTGCCCAGGAGCTTGCGCCCGCCCCCTGGGTAGTCGGTCAATGTCGTTCGCGCACCAACGGTACAAAGTATCTCTCCTTGACGTGGACTTCTGTCCCCGCTTCCCGCTCGCTTGCACCTTCCCCCAAGAAGACTGCGTCTTCCATCCATCCAGAAGCGTGTAGCGTGCCCAGTCCTTGCGATTCTCGAAGCTCTCTTGCGTTGGAAAGCTCTGCGACTTGACGGATGACTGCATCGCCCGTGTCCGGTCGCCGACACACGACGGCAGTGTTCTTGAACGTCTGATTGTTGACCATGGCCAGCAACTCCGGCGAGTGCGTCGTGGTCACGACCTGGGATTCACTCTCGGCAGTCCAGGTTTCGATGAGCTCCAGCAGAAGACGCAAGCGGGACGGGTGAACGCCGTTGTCGATCTCCTCAAAGAAATACAGGTCCGCCTGATCCCTCCCGAACAAGGCGGCCAGGATGGCCAGAAAGCGCAACATCCCGTCTGACGCGGAGTAGGCAGAGATGTGTCGGCCGCTTCGCTCCGTTATGCGCAACTGCACCTTGCCGCTCACGGGGTCCCTCGGGAACTCGAAGTCAGCCACGTCCATCGGCGTCAATTCTCTGCTCCAGTCGACCAATGCGCCTCGGCGATCGGAGTCGTCGCAGATATCCTTCAGCACAGTCGGCAAGTTGTCGCCCCGGTCTCCGAGCGTCGTCTGTCCAGGCAAGGATGGTATGCGCATACGAGTCGGCGACGGGTCGAGGAAGCGCATGCTGGCGAACGAGTCGGCGACCACTTGCGCTTGTGTCTTGTGCAAGCGCAATGCCTTCTTGTGTTCGTGCATCTGCGTCAAGGCCGGTTGATCCGGCCTGGCTTCGATTCGATGCCCATATTTCCTCTGCTTCGCAGTCTTTGCCATGCGCAACAGCAAGTGCATCTCGTCGTCTTGCTTCCGTACCGGGTCGGGAGGGGGCGGATGACTGTTGTAGACGAAACGCTTCCTGTGCTGGAGAGATTCCTCTGTGACGCGAAACGACCCGGAAGCCTCTTTGCTGCGTATCTTGTACGTGACCTTGCTCTGCGTCGAGTTCGCGATGCCTGTCGGCAACTGCATCTCCACTTCGAGGGCGAATCCGTTCTCTCCGGCCTCTCCGTCTTGTTCGATCCGCACGACCTCGCCTAGCGCGCCTCGAATCCCGTCCCACTGGACTTCGCCGCCAGGACCGTACTTGCCGCCAAGAATCTCCGCCAGCGTGTAGCCCCGTCCGAGGCCGTGGAGGAAACGCAGTGCTTCGCGGATGTTGCTCTTTCCGCTGCCGTTGGTGCCGGCGATGACGGTGAACGGACCCATGCGCAGCCGCTCGTCGGCAAAGCTCTTGAAGTCCAACAGCCTGATGGACGTGATCATGGGGGTGCCGTCTCTGTGCCGATGGACGTCACGTGATCACGGGGCATCTGGGTCCGGGGCCGGATGCCGGGCCAACGTGGCAAACACCCAGCAGGGACCAGGGCTTGGGCGCAGCAAGTCGTCCATCGGGAGCGGTAGTCATGATGCTCAACAGTAATTGAGCAGTTGCGGGAAGGCCACCGCCAAGGTTGCCGGCGTCTCCGCGATCGGCGGCGTCTCTGCGATCGGCAGGGGGGAACTTCGGTCAGCTGGCACTGCCCAGTCACCCCAACCGGGCCAGTTGCAGCCTCGTCCGGGTCGAACCCTGAAGCCCGAATCGACTGTTGTTCTGGCGACTCGAGGAGTGCGGTGTCCAGGCTCTTGACTTGACAGGACTTGACATTCTGTCGCTGTCCTGCGATACATTAGTATTATGCTCCTTCCTGCCCCCCCCCCCCCCCCCCCCGAGAATTGAGGGAGGCCGTCTTCCGGCCATAGGGCGTCCGCCCTCCGGTAGCCAAACGGCTGCCCGCAACGAGGTCGGCGTTCGGGAGATATCCGCTCGCGCCGAGGAGCACGAACACCTTCCCCACATCGTCAAGTTCTCCGGGGGACGGTCGTCGGCCGCACTGGCGTTTCTGCTGGCCGAGTCGGGGCTGCTACGGCCCGAGCGGGGCGACGCGATTCTTTTCGCGAACACGTCAGCGGAGCACCCGGCCACCTACGAGTTCGCCCGGGAGTGCAAGCGCAGCCTCGAGCACGACTTCGGCATCCCGTTCTTCTGGTTCGAGTTCTGCACGGTGGAGGACGCCTCGCGGGGCGTCTACGTCCGCCGTCCGTCGTACCGACTTGTGCTGCCCGAGCCGGTGGAAGACGATCCCCGTGGCTTCTGCTCCCGAGGCGAAGTCTTCGAGGAGATGCTTTCCTATCAGGGGATGCTTCCCAACCCTCACAGCCGCTCCTGCACGGCCAAGCTGAAGCTGTATCCGTCGCACCAGCTTCTGGCCGAATGGCTGGGGGTCACGGACGGCCCCGCCCACGCCGGCCACTGGGGAAGACGTCGCTTCGTCACCCCCGACACGGCCTTGGTCCAGTACCGTCGGAACCGGGGCGCGGCTTCTGACGACGTGTACCGGGAGCGGGTGCGCTGCATGACGAATCGTCCGCACGCGCGCTCGGCCCAGCGTTGGGACGAGTACACGGAAGCGCCGGTGCTGGCGTTCGGGGAGCGCATTCACGCTGCCGACCGTCCCGCGGGCCCCGCCCCAATGTGGGGACCAGCCGCCGCCGGCCACGTCACGCTGCTGGGCCTTCGCGCCGACGAGCAGAAGCGCATCGACAAGATCGAGTCCCGCTCGGTCTTTGCCGAAGGGGCCAGCACATCCTGCTCCATCCACACCCAACCGCCGGGCGAGCATCCGATCTTCCCGCTGGCGGAGTGGGGCATCGACGCCACGGACGTTCGCTGCTTCTGGCTGGGACGCGACTTCGACCTCCGCATTCCCGAGCACGCGGGCAACTGCGTCTTCTGCTTCATGAAGGGCACCCGGTCGCTGGCGGCTGCGGCGGCTCGGCCCGACCCCGATCGGGAGGCCGGTGCGCCGTCCGACATCGCCTGGTGGAGCCGGATGGAGGAGCGCTACCGCAGGCAGGTTGCCGCCCGTGACGGCGACGGCACGTCCAGCTTCGGCTTCTTCGGCCTGAGCGGCCCCACCTTCGCCGAGATCGCCGCGGGCGCCGCGCCGGACCTGGGCCGGTACGCCGTCGGCGCCCCCGCCTGCGACTGCACCGACTAAGAACAAGGACCCGCGCACACGTGAAGACCATGCAAGACGACCTCGTATTCCAGTCCGGCCAGCCCCAAGGATTCTCGACCCTTACCACGACTCAGTGGGACGGCAAGCCGGAGCCGATCGTCCGCGAACTCCTTCAGAACTGTCTGGACGCCGCCGCAGAGATTGATGTCGAACAGGCGGAGGTGGACTTTGACATTCGCCAAGTTCCGCTCGACCAACTCCCGGGGATCGGATCGTACCGCAATCACTTCGAAGAAGCGGTAGCCCAACGCCAGGCGGAGACCCAGGGCAGAGCCGAGAAGAGGGTCATCGATCGCATCCGGCGGATCCTGGACAAGGAAACCGTCCGCTTACTCGTGTGCCGGGACAACGGCGTGGGACTCGATCGCGACCGGATGCGGCGCATCCTGACGCAAGGAAACACCAGCAAAGACGAGGGCGGGGCCGGCGCGTTCGGCATCGGCCACCTGACGGCTTTCGCAGGGTCGGACTTGCGGTACGTGCTTTATGCTGGCCGATGGGGAGACGACGACGGCGAGTTGCACGAGATCGCAAGTGGTCATGCGATCCTGGCCTCGCGCGCTCTCTGCAACGGCGAAGGTGGTCTCGGGGGCGACGGCTTCTGGTTGCACGGGGAGGAAGCCACGCTCTTCCATCAGTCCCCCTATCCAGACCGGGCGCCGCCCCTGCTGCAAGAGGAACTGGGGCGGATGACTGACACGGGCAGCGTCGTGTGCATCACCGGATTCAACAACTTTCGGAGCGAGGCCGATCCGGTGCAAGCGATCGCCCAAGTCGCGGCCAAGAACTTCCTGGTGGCGATCTGGGAAGGGAAGATGGTCGTGCGCGTGCGCGGCGAGAACGAGGCCGAGACCGTAGTAGTGACGCGCGACACGTTGGGAGATATCCTCGAGCAGGAGAAGAGCAAGAAGCGCGGTGCCCAGACGGGCCGCTGGCTCCCGGGCGCCCAGGCCTACCAAGCGTGGCAGACGTTGAGAGACGGCGTGCCTTTCAAGCTGCGCGACGGCACGCCAGTCCGCATTCGGCTGCCGGAGGCTCGCAAGCGCAGGCCGGAGTCGCGGGCTCAGATCTTTCGGAACGGCATGTGGATCACAAACAGCGCCGACGCACTGGAGCCCCGACACTTCAGAACCTGCAAACCTTTTGCCGCGGTCGTCATGGTGGCCGACGGCAGGTTGGCGGAGCTGGTGCGTGATGCCGAAGGCCCGGAGCACCGCCATCTGGAGCGCAGCCGCCTCTCGCGACAAGACAGTCTCGAGCTGCTGGAGCGGCTCAGGGAGATCGCGGCCGAGCTGCGACAGCAGGCTGGCGAAGAGGAGGTCGACGACGAGTTCACGCCGGAGGGCTTCGTCATGCTTTCGGGTGATGTGGAACGGAAGGCGGAGAAGGTGCCCAGCTACCGTCCACGAGAAGGCCCGGGCCAGAACCGTGTCACCGTGTCGAGTCGAAGCAACAAGGAAGAGGACGGAGTGGACCGCCGGGAAAAGAGCGGCGAGGAGAAAGGCAGGCGCAGGCAGGGGGCGGCGCCCCGGCAGGGCAGAGCCGTTCCGGGCCGGCTGGCGTACCGAGCGTCGCGGAACGGGGCAGGAACAGTCGATACCGTCAAGGTCGAGTGGAACCATCAGGGGAGCGCCCTGTCGGTAAAGGACCTGCTGGGCGTCCGCGTCAGGGTGCCGTCCGGTTCCGACCAGACCTGCGAGCAACCTCTGGGGCCCGAGTGGGTCCCCATTCGCGAGGTTCGCTTCGAGGATGGCACAACCCACCTGCCCAAGGACGACAACCCGTTCGAAGTGGCGCTGCCCAACACCGCTCGCAAGTTTGTCGTCTTCCTCGACACGAAAAGGCCGCTTGACGATCCCAACGTCGTTGAGGTGGACATCGTGCGCCGACGCAGCGACTCGAAGGCACGTTCGGCCGCCTCGTCGGTCGAGTAGTGCCCCGCCGCCCCGTGAGCAACGCGACTGCGCACCAGCTGCCGATCCTCTTGGAAAGCGGGTCCCGGTACGACTGGTCGAGCGCGAGCTACGATCCCGACGTGTCGGTCGGCACCAACCGAGCGACGGTTCAGCACCAAATGGACGGGGCACCGGCCTTGCGCAGGCTGATTGAAGACGAAAAGGCGGTTTGGGCCGTTGAATTGCGATGCCCCAAGACCCTCATGGCTCGCGTGGAGACATCGTCCGCCGATCGCCAAGTCGTCTCTTGGTCCTCCGAAGAAGTAGACGGCGTGGTTTGGATCGTGCCGGGGCTGATTGCGCTGAACCCCCTCTCGCTCGACGGATCGGGCCTGACGTCGCTGTGGGCCGATGCGGGCGACCTCCGGGTACCGGCAGGTTGGTGGCTGGCCAAGGGCGATGCGTACCGTTCCAAGACACTCACTGAATCTCTGGTCAAGCTTCGTCGCGACAAGGACATGGCCAAGGGCACCATGGAGGTGCGTCCTGACCACAGCGGTGGACGCCTGCGGTTCGCAGTGCACATGGCGCCGGACGTGTTCGAGAAGGCAAGATCGGACAGGACGTTGCAAGTGGCGGCTCTGGTCGGAGTCTGCGGCTGGTTCCCTCGCGAGTTCGGCAGGGTCGCAGAGTCGCAGTCCGGTTCCGGCACCAACGATGCACGCGACGACCACCCTGTGGCCCGTGAGCTCAGGGAGCGATTGCGGCGCAAGAACCAAGACGTGTCGTTGTGGGACGACGACGAGAGCTACGACCCGGCCTTGGTGGCCACCTTACTGGAGCCCTTCGATTTCAAGGAAGAGCATGACGAAGAAGATTGACCGACTGGTCGACAAGTGCGGCACGGCCTTCAGCAGGTGGCAGAGCCGAATCATCTTCGACCAAAGGAAGCACGGAAAGCCTACCGAAAGTCGCAACCGCGAGATCGTCGATAAGGTCAGGGACCGGCAAGAGGCACTGGCATCCGAAGTCGGAAACGGGCCTCAGCAGTTGGGTGCCTACCTTCGTCGTGTCTTGAAGCTGGGTGTGGGCGACGAGATCGACGCACTTCCCTTTCCACGCGATTGCCTTACCCCCAGCGAATTCGTCAAGCCCCCCGTCGAGCTTGAGGAGGAGCTTGGCAAGTCATGGCAGAAGTTGCCTCCGCGGCTGGCGTCCCGGCCCGTGTTCTGGCTTCTCTGCCATGTCGCGTGGATCGAGCAGGGTCGTTTAGGCGACTCTGGCCACTTGGTCCGCGCTGCGTTGATGGACGACCCTCGCGCCAGGGACTCGGAAGCGCGAACCCGCAATCTCCTGCGACGGACCGGGGGCATTTTCGTCCGAGGCAATGTGTCCGTTTTCTCCAACTGTCCGATGGCCCGGGCGTGGTGGCGCTGGTACTTGGCGCGTCAAGTGGCGGAGGTCACGAAAGGCAGGGTCGGTCGCGCCGACGCTCATGCAACGTTGCACGCGAGCAATGGGGCATGGGAGGAGCTGGCCATGCTCTCGCTCCGGCGGATCACAGTCGTCAATCAACGTCGGGCACGGGCGGCCGTGGTGAGCCGGCTGCATGCGCTACTAGGCCAGCACGGGAAGCTGAACAAGAACCACGTAAAGGAGGTCGCGGTCGAGTTCGCCCGTGTTGGGCTGCGCCGCTCCTTTGAGCATACGTCCTGGGATGAACTGATGGGCTAAGCCCTAACGACCGGCGTCCATGGGGCGGTCCGGCGTAACGAGCCGCACGCCGTGGTGCCAGGCCCGCATTGGTCTGCGGCACGTTGGAGCAGAGCTTCGTATACTGACGGAGTTTAGCCCCTCACGGGTTTGACGCCGCCCCGCCGTCCCAGGCCGTAACCGACTCTGAACACGTCGGGAATGTTGACGCGACCGTCAAGCAATCGCTGAAATATGCTTAACGCCTCCAAATCGTCACGTAGGCCTTGAGCACCGCGCTCGATCTGACGTGGTGTCGCCTTGACCGCATCCTGTGCCGTGTCGTCGCCCAAACGCGATAGTACGTCTCGCTCCCGCCAGCGCTTCTCAATCTCCTCGAAAGAACAGGGCACTACCATGCCATCCAAGGTCATCAAGAGGCGGTGCACCCACGGATAGTCCTCCTGGAATTCCTCCACACGAATCCTGGAAGCCTCCTGAACACCAAGTTTGATGCTGTCAAAATGTAGAGCATAGTCGTGTTCCGGGTGCCTCTCGCGAGTATTGCCGGCTGCGGTCCTTAGGGCGGCAAGGAACGAACGAGGGCTTACCTTGCCTTCCGCATCTGCCAAGTGATTGGGTATCCACGTGTACGGGAATCCCCGTCGACGGTCTCTGCCCATCCATGGTCCCGCGAGCTGATGAAAGATGGTGCGCTGTGTCTGCTCGGCAAAGACAAGCTGCCTTGGCACGGCGAAGACGGTTTGCCCCTGCAGATCCAACGACGCCCAGTGCTCCTTAGTCAGCAGAGGTCGCATCGCGGACCCGGTGGGACCATTGGCCAGCGAGTGCCAGAGGAGCCCGTACAGTTCGTTGGGCGGCCAGTTCAATTCCGCACGCGATGACAGTATCTTTGACGCATCTGGGAAGTCGGCGATGCTGGTCTCCTCAACTTGATCCGTCCGCAAGAACGCCTTTACTCTGATTCGCCTGTACGAACGCATGTCCGACGCAAGCTGCATCAGTCCTCGGATCAACCGGTACATGTCCTGCCAGCTGTCGGCGCATCGATCCAGGGCGTCGAACAGTATCAACAGGTATGTCCCGCGACTGTCTAGTTCAACGTCTCGTTTGTCCAACATGACGTCAATCTCTTCGGGTTGTCGCTTAACGTACTCGCATCGTTCCTGCCAGCTACGTGCTCGTCGCAACGGGTCCGATTCTGCGGACAAGTGCCGTGCAAGCACCGTTCGCCAAACAAGTCGCGGAGCGATGTCGGCCGCCAACAGGTTCGCCAATACGTCCTTGCTAGGATAATCGTCGGGTGCTGCGCTGACGCCGAATCCCACTGTCACCTCGGTGGCATCAGTTAGGCGCGACTTCTCGCTCTTTCCCACAAGAAGACGGACACTGCTGTCTTGCAGTGCTTGCCACCAAAACGTCTTGCCCGCGCCCCGCATGCCAACCACAACGGAAACGTCCGGGTCCATCGCCTTGAGGTGAGACCGAGGCAGGTAGACGTTGGCGACCGGCAAGGTGGTATCGCCATGAGATGTACCCTCTGGAAGGCCGACAAGGGCCTGGCGCAAAGCCTGGGCTCGGGTCATCGGGTCGCCGCCGGACGAAGATAGCTGTCAAACGATCGCAGGAAGGCGGAGTACGCAAGCGTCACGGGGGCAGCGTCGATCCTGTGCAGCGAAGAACCGGCGGCCAAGCCTCGATTCCAGTGAATTGCGAGGGGGCTATGAGGGGCAGGAGACTCCCGCAGGTCAAAAGAAAAGGCGTCGTTAGGAAACGACGGTTCCACCCCGTCGTACAGGTAGTCGCGAAACAAGTGCCAAGAACGCTCAGTAAACCTCGCAAGGTATTGATCTGTGCCGGTCTCTGGCGTTAGAGCTGACACGATGGACAGTCGGTCTCTCATCTTTTCTGCGAGACGGTGATCGCGCCAATGCGAAAAAACCATCTCGAAGGTGCTCCAAGTGCTTGCAGAATCGGTGGCGAACAGCATGACATGAGCACCGACGTCGGTGACCGTGGCGGCCGCAAGATCGTGTAGGCCGCTACGGCTCTCGATAACCACGATGCTTGGTTGCCATGCTTCCTCGAGCGACGTGATCACGCGGTCGAGCCGCTCGGTCCATGGCAACCCCGTGTTGAGATACACTCGGCCGAGCTTTGCCAGGTATTCGCCGGGGCGACGTCCGTGGGCGGGCACCACGGCAACCGAGCCTTCAAGGTCTTGGGCCCAGGTCGGCGTTCCCACCATGCGGTCCAAGACATGAGCGGCCTGGCCAACCAAGTCCTCCACGAACCAGTCTACGATTCCGAACTGGGGATGGGCGCCTTGGTCCAAGACCGTCGAGCCCAAACCCGGCGACTCGACGTCCGCATCCACGACCAGGACCCGTTCTCCTTGGTGGGCCAAGTGCCAGGCGAGAACCACAGCCGTGGTGCTCCTTCCCACCCCGCCGTTGACCGAGAACAGCGTGTAGCGGATTCGTCGCGACGCTGGCGCATTGACCGTCTGCCATCCGTTACCAGTGATCATGCGATCAACCCAAAACATGCACCCCGACATCCTCCTCGCGGAGGAACCAAGCAAGGTGGATGCGGGTGTGTCGAGGATCAGCAAGGAAGCGTCGGGTGGATGACCATGGGCGCCCAGTTCACGACTAAGGCGCGTGGCCAACTCCGCCAACGCTCCCTGGACCGAGTCGCTGGCCGGTTCGTCAGCGATGATCCGGACCCTGCCATAGAGGTCGCGAACGAGGTAGACGTCGATTCCCTGAAGTGGAGTCAGGTCCATGGACGCCAGAATCGTTTCGACTCGCTGGTATACGCTGTCGAACCTGATGAAGTCTCCTCTCATACGATGCCGTCCACTTCCGCGAGGCGCATGATGCGGACGACTTCTCGGGTCGCCTTCTGGTACCGGCTTACCTCCTCTGGGCCGACATGGCCGCGGTTGGCGTAGCGATCATGGTGCGACCAATCGTGGAACGGATTCCCAGGGGCGAGGCCGTACCTTGCTCCGAACTGGTCGCTGGCAAGGTCCGCAAAGAGTGGCCAGATCGCTTGGATGTGTTGGCGGTGTTTACGTTCCCGAGGTGTGCCCATGGCATCCAAGGGCATCCACTTGAGCACCTGCATCGCGGCTTTCAGCCCGCACTCCGCGCTGAACCCAAGGAGATACGCAGCGTTGGCCCACCTGTCGTGGTCGCAGAGAAGGTTGCCGTCTTCCCAATGTCGCTGGTGGGCGTCCACGAAGTCGGCGGGTTGCTCGGCGCGGTTCGGGTTCGATCTGATCACTGCGGCCCTCCTGCATCTGTCTGTCGTCTTTGTCTGTCGTCGCCACATGACCGGGCCCGGTCGCAAGCTGCCACCGCTCTTCCCGCAACTTCGGCCCGTTCGAGCCCCGAGTCAAGAAGTATCCTCCACCACCGTTGTCATCCGCAAGGGGTGGCTCTCGGGGTCGTCGGACACCAAGCACCAGGTGCCCGCCCATGGTCGTGGGTTGCCAGCCGGCCGCGCCAACTACCGTCGTCGCACTTGATCATTGCGCGTCAAGCTCGGGTATCCAGCGTTTGTGCACTAGCGTGGTGATTGCGATGCGAATCTGCCGTTCTGTAAACTGGTGCTTGCGTGGACTCCAAGCGTGCGTGCGGCGGAGCGTGTCCACTACCGATGTGACACGTTCTCTGTCAACCACCCAGTGCACCGTCGACAACAACTCCAAGCCAAAGGACGATTCGAAACCCTCCACAAGATCGGACACCCGCAAGAAACGGGCCTGCGTATCTGGATACTGGCCAAGAAACACACGAGCATCTTCAACCGCACCGGGCACCAAGTCCATTCGCTTGTGCGGGGCATCGCTTCCGTCGGCATACCCCGACACAAGATGCTCTTCCACAGCGTTAAGGACATGTCGCAAGTTGTCGGCATATGGTCCATAGTGTCCCTTCCTGAATCTCAAGCGCAGTGGCTCGCCAGCAATTTGCATAAAATACATCAACTTGTGCACCTCCAACAATGTAATATACGGATCCAATAGCGCTTGATTGTAGCGATGCATCAATTGAACCAGGACCGCTCTAGATTGGTTGGTTGGCTGGATCATGGACCGGTCCTGGTAGGGGGGCGGATGTCCGAAGGAGCGTCCTGAACGATAGCCTCCGTCGTTCGTCGGTGCAACCGGGCTTGACCGGGCCTCGCGGATATCCTCTTGGGACGGCCACATCTTCCAGGGCTCGTACGATTCGGTGGACATGTTACCGGGCGTTCCTGGATGTGTGGTCGCTTCGCACACTTCTGGCTCTTGACGAAGCGGTGGCGCGAGCCCCTTGGGCTGCCGTCCGCATGGATCAAGTACGCTGCGTCTTCATCCCAAGCCGGAGGAGACGCGATGTTCAGGAGGGGAAGCGAGTGCTGCTGCGACACTATCTCGACCAGGGGTGCCGAAGGCGGAGGTCGCCCGCCGCGTCGGCGTCAGCCGGAGGACGGTCTACCACTGGATCGAGACAGGCCAGCTCGACCGCGAACTCGACGCCGGGCCCCCCTGGTGGTCAGGCCTCCGTCTCATCGCCCCTCGCGGTGTTCGCGCAGGTACTGGAACCGCCCGTCGCCGAGGTCTTCCGCCGGACACCGGGGAACAGCCTCGACACGCTAATCTTCCGTTCTTCTCTCCTCGACAGCATTATCTTGGGATTGTTCTCCCCAGCAGCGGTGAGACGACAGCCAAAATGGCCAAAACTCCAGCCAACCAATCGCTAGGGCCTTCGGCTCAAGAATCGGCTGCCGCGACGCCCGTGAAGGCCGCCGCGACGCTGGCCGCGGCGCCCGAGGCGTTCGTGTCCACGACGGCGATCAGCCGCGCCGTCTCGCGGGCCGTGCGGGGCGGCAAGCTACGGAAGATCGGCTCCCGCCTCTACACCAGCAACTTGGTGGACCCGGCCGAAGTCGTGGTGCGGCGCAACCTCTGGGGGATCGTCGCGGGATACTTCCCAGGCGCAGTGGTGGCCGACCGCACGGCGTTCGAGATCGGCCCAGCCCCGGACGGCTCCGTCTGCATTGCGGCCGCGCGGGGGCGCGAGATCGAGCTGCCCGGAGTCGTCCTCCGTCCTCGCCGAGGGGCGGGGCCGGTCGAGCTGGACCAGCCGTTCATGACCGGACTTCACCTGAGCTCCCGGGCGCGGGCGTTCTTGGAGAACATGCGGCCCAGCCGGGCACGGGGCGGGCGCGTGTCGCGAACCCTGTCCCGGCGCGAGATCGAAGAACGCCTGGACGCCGTGACCTCGTTGTCGGGCGAAGCGGCGGTCAATCGGCTGCGCGAACAAGTGCGGATCGTGGCGACGGCACTGGACATGCGCGACGAGGCGGCAGCGCTGGACGCCTTGATCGGCGCGCTCCTGGGAACCCGGTCAGCCCGGCTGTCCTCCCCCGCGGCCCAGGCACGCGCGAGAGGTCGTCCTTTCGACTCCGGCCGGGTCGCCCTCTTCGAGACGCTGGATCGCGCGCTCCGCGACTACCCGCCCCGAACTGTTCCCGCCCCGCCCCGCGACACTGCCGGCCGCAAGACTCTGGCCTTCTTCGAGGCGTACTTCTCGAACTTCATTGAAGGCACCGAGTTCAGCATCGAAGAAGCCGCCGGAATCGTCTTTGACGGCAATGTCCCAGCGGAGCGACCGGCGGACGCCCACGACGTGACGGGCACCTGGCGCCTGGTGTCCGACGACGCCGAGATGGCCCGGACCCCGGACAGCTTTCGCGACCTTGAAGCGCTGCTCCAGTCGCGCCACCGAACGATCATGGGCGGGCGGCCCGACACGCGCCCCGGCGAGTTCAAGTCCGTCTCCAACCGAGCCGGGGCGACGGTGTTCGTGGACCCCGCATTGGTGCGCGGCACGCTGGAGCAGGGCTTCGGACATTGGCGGAGTCTCGAGACGCCCTTTCAGCGCGCCGTCTTCGCGATGTTCCTCGTGACCGAGGTCCACCCCTTCGCGGACGGCAACGGACGAGTGGCCCGCATCATGATGAACACGGAGCTGGTGGCCGGCGGCGAACACCGCATCCTGGTGCCCACGGTCTTCCGCGCCAACTACGTCGCCGCGCTCCGAGCCCTGTCGCGAACGGGACGCCCTGAGCCGCTGGTCCAAGTGATGGACTACGCCCGCCGATGGACCGCCCAGGTCCCGTGGCGCTCGCTGGACGAAACGCGCCGCGAACTCGAGCAGTGCCACGCATTCCTGGACGCGGAAGACGCCGAAGCCGAGGGGAAGCGCTTGAGGATGCCTGCGGCTTCTTGATTTGGTGCCGTCCCCGAGCACCCCGCGGTCTCGGGTCGGGCGGTTCGGCTACCGTGAAGGTACGCCCAGCAACTTGGTGATTTCGTCTCTCAGGACATCACGGCGAGTATCGTAAAACAACTTGAAGTCGGTCATCTCCCTGGGTACGTCACCAAGTCTGTGAAGATCGCAGTACGACTGGCGCTGTTCTTCGCTCATCTCTCCGCCCATCCAGTCCGCCGGCAACTTGGTGCCCTTGGTGACGTTCTCCGTGCCGGGGAGCAACTGAAGATTGGCTAGCCGATCGCGACAGTCAACGACGTCCTCCCACTCGTCTTCTGGCAGCCCAGCCTTCCGTAACTGGGTCCTGGTGAACCCAGCCTTCGGAAAGACATGGTCGATGTGGAAGAAAAAGCTGTCGACGTTGACGAACGGAAAGAGGAGTGAGAGCAGAGCAAACGTCCGGGAGTCGCCGTACTTGATATCCGCCAGGTCCTCGATCTCTTCGGGCTCGAAGGCCAAGGATCGACCATGACGAGTCATCTCCCTTCTTATGTCGATCACAGGGAAAGGTCCGCTACTCTCCCTGATGACACTCCGCAATCCTGTGAGCAGGGTATCCAGACCGCTTCCCCATATTCCCGATTTGAGGATGCTTCGCACCAACCAGCCACGGATTTCGTTTCTATCTTCCGCATAATCCCTGCTCGTCAGAAAAGTATCTGTGTGATCCCTCGTATGAATGTAATAGGCTATCGGCAAGACCGCGCTGTCTGCGCGCAGCGTCCGGCTGCTGAACCCAAAGCTAGCAATCAAGCGAACAGTCCGTACGAGAGAGTCCTTGATGCTCTGCCACGACTTTTCTAGAGTGGTCATGTTCCGATTGTTGAAATTGCCGACCTTGAATCTTATGCTCCCAATGTCGCTCATCATTAGACCCGCCTTGAGAACCCAATCCTTTGAGAACGAAAACCGTCCTTGGTGTCGAATGTCTTGTACCAGACTGCGAATCTCTTTGCGTGCGTCGTGGTCCTTGAATGCCGCTACGGCGACAGAAAGCAAGAGATCAGAGTAAGACAACGGCGTGCCGCCGCTGTTCATCCGAATGAAGATCTGGAGCACTTTCTCGAGATCTTGGCTGTCTTCTTCATAGTACGCCACGACTTGGTCCTTATGAGTCACTTGATACAGACGCCACAGTGCTCCCAGTCCGCCAGTCAGGGCTTTTTGACTTGGGTGCTTGTCCAGCCAGTCCTGCATTTCTACAGGGGAGGTCATGGACAGGATATCCGACACCCTAAACCAGCACTCGTCGGAATCGGCGTTGTCAAGGTTGCCCTTGGTCAAGAATGCAAAGCGGTATCTCCTGCCTCCCCCGTCTTCGTGGGGCTCCCACAGCAAGTCCAGGTGGAGATGCCGAATAGGAAAAGCACTGGGATCATTCCAGCGTCGATAGGGCAGCTTCCAAGCCATGCTTCCTCGGAAGCCAATGTTGAGCGCAGTTAGACGTTGCTGTCCGTCAAGCACTGCCGTGAGTGGTTGTCCCGGCATCGGCTCGTATGATCTGCCGTAGGGCAGCTTGCTTTGGTGATAGTTTAGTACGAAGTCGTAGTAGGTGTAATCGCCGCTGTTCTTGGGCTCTACGTTCCAGTACAGGAAGGTCCCGAACGGATAGCCCTGCATCAGGCTGTCGAACAACCCGCAGATCTGGCGAGGCCGCCACACGAATTCGCGCTGGATTGCGGGCAGAACCAGCCGATTGCTGTGGACCGCATCAAGTGTCTTCTTGATGGTATGGCCAGTCTGGTACGACACAAGACCTCCTCATGGTCTCTATGGGGCGAGGTGTGGGCGCTGCGGGCTTCCACGTGAGCAGAACTTCATTCAATCAGTCAGAAGTCTACAGCACTGAGTGCGCGGTGTCAACGACACGGCATGGCCAGCCTGTCAAGCCAGTGGATACACCTCCTCGTAGCCGAGAGCCGTCCGGGGAGAACGCTCGACCCGTCGCTGGACCTCGATTCCGATCCGCCGACCGTCACACGTACTCCCGGCGCCACTTGCCGAACTCCCGCTCGAGTTCCTTCATCAGCGACCGACATTCGCCTCCCGGTCGCCCGGCCTCCGCGTGGGCGACGACCTGGCAGAGGTCGGTCGGGTCCCACCCCAGCGGCTCGGCCAGATTCCGAAGCTTGACGTCCGCAATCGCGGATGGACCGTCCGCTGCCCGGTCGTACACGGCTTCCAGGTAGTCCATGCGGTCCGCAAGGTCACCGGCTTCGACGTGCAGCTGATCCGCCGTCGCTTCCAATCTGCGTCGCAGCAGTCTCCAAACCCAGACGGCCGGTGCGTCGTCGCCGGGAAGGAAGACTACGGTCGCTGTCCGCCGCGCCCTGTCGGCGATCTCGGCCTCGACACCGGTGTCGCGCCGGTCGCCGCCCAGAACGAACACGAAGTTGCCGATCTCCCCGAACTTCATGAACGCGGCGGCACGGCCGGGAAACTCGGAGGCGTCGGCGTCCCGGCCGATCCTCACGCACTCCCTTCGAGTCCGAAGCCGTGGGAACAGGACATCGAAGACGCCGCGGAGGATCGCTTCCGCCGTCTCGTCCTCGCACAGCAGGCTGAGCGCGTTCCGGGCGCGACCGTAGAGCGCGTCCTGCACGATGTCGCGATAGGGCGCGACGGCCTCGACGCGCCCCTGCGCATCGCGCTCGAGGAATACCCGGCCAAGGGGGTGAATGGACTCCAGCACGACAGGGCTGTGAGTCGTCACGATGATCTGGAGGCCATTCAGCACGGACAACTCCTGCAATTGAAGCATGAGAAGCTGCTGCACCCAAGGATGCAATCCAGCTTCGACCTGGTCGATCAGAACCAGCGCGTCGCGCAGATGCGCAATCTCTTGGGACAAGCGCAGTATGGCCCGCTCGCCGGCGGCCATGTGGAGCTCCGAGTACGCCGCGCCTCCCTTCTGTCTGGCGAACAACAGGCTGTGGCCGTCTCGCGCAAGGTTGGTCACTCCCGAGTACTTGAACGGCAACATCTTCTCGGCAAAGTCCGTCTCCCAGAGCGTCAACGGTCTCTCCTTCGTCGCAGACCGTCCCCGGGTCATGCCGGCGACCGAGTCGCGAACCTCCGCCGGGTCGTCGAGGTTCCTCGTCACGTGCACGTGGACGGGCCGCTCGGGCTGGGACGCGTTCCACCGACCGTAGAACGTCTGCCGCCAACCACTGGTGCGGCGCCACCGCATGGCCCGTCCCCCGTTCGGGGTGGAGTACTCGAACTCGATGGCGGCGGGCCCCCGAACATCCCTGTACGTCCCCCGCCTGGGCCGATAGTCCGCGAACAGCGTGGCCGGCAGAAAGTCTCCGTGGCGCGCTCCGGGCACTCGGTAGGCGCAGGCTACCGCGGCCAGGACCGTGGACTTGCCGGTGGCGTTGCCGCCGCCGACCGCGACGACCGGCGAGATGAACCCCACAGCCAAGTCGTCGATTCCCCGAATGCCTTGCAGGCGAACCTGCGTCAAGAAGTGGGGCAGATCGGCCCTCTTTGCCAGCACACGGTCCCAGAGGCTCCGGAGGCGTCTCTCGATCACCAGGTCGTCCGTAGCCGCTGGCTGGCCGGCGTCACTTCAGGACCTCCCAGCGCCCAGCCTTCGTCGGACCAACGTGCCGAATGATCCCGGCTTTCCGCAGCTTGGCCAGATGGTACTTGACGCCACTCGGCGTGATGCCGATGCGTTCGGCCAGAAGGCGTCGCGTGATGCGCGGTTCGGCTTCAAGGAGCGTCAGGATGCGCTCTCGCGTAGTCGTCGGCAGGGGCTCGGCTTCTTGCTCTTGGACACGAGGGCACGGTTCTTGGGTAGTCGCGGTCGGTTCTTGGGTAGTCCAGGCCGGTTCTTGGGCAGTTTCTTGGGCAGTCGTAGCTGTTTCTTGGGTAGTTTCTTGGGTAGTCGCCTCCAGTTCTTGGGCAGTCGTGGTCGTGGCCGTGCCGTTCTGGGCCGTGGTTTCCCTCGAGCCGGCCCCCACGTCGGCCATCCGATAGGAAGCCGAGAACGGGAACTCCACCCACAACCCGTCCGGCTCGACTCGCCACTGCGGCAGTGGACAACCGGCCGCCTCGCAGCTCTCGACGACTCGCTGGACGCCTCGGCCCCAAGCTTCGATCAGCCCCGCCCGGAAGAACGCATTGGCAATCACGGGGTTGTACGGCTGGGAAGGGTGGCTCCCCATCAGCTTCTCCAGCGACCATCCCTCCGGCAGACGGCCTGGATTCCAAAGCACGATCCGGTCGTCGTAGACTCGAATTTGACTGGGCGTCGGACGAGCGTAGTCCCTGTGAATCACGGCGTTGACGACCGCCTCGCGCATCGCGTCCGCCGGTACGGGGAACGTCTCGACCCGCTTCACGCCCCGGTACGACACCAATGCTCTTGTGTACTTCGTGAAGAGAAGGTCCACGGTGCGGTCCACTTGCGTGAACAGGGTGCCTTCAATCACGTCCTGAAACACCAGTTCCGAGCCATGGAAGTACCCGATCTTTACATATGCTTCGCCCCAGAAGCGATGCGGCGCCGGATGGAAGAGCAATACCGCCGCCCGCTTGAGGTGCCTGCCTTCCCGCAGGTTGAGCTTGTCGACCACTCCAGCATCCGATTCGTCCGCGACGGCCGGGGACAACCGTTCGCTGGTCGCTGCTAGACGCCGAAAGTTCTCGATCGCCCGTCCGTCCAAGTCGTTGATGCCGACTTCCGGCATCGCCACGTCGTCCCATGTCTTGCCGTGCTTCCGCATCAGGAACCGGCTCAAGGCAGCGCCGTGAAGCACCTGTTTCGTTGATCCGCTCCGGTAGTGAAACTCTCCCTTGTAGCTGATCGGATTCGGGTAGGGACCAACCACGATCTGCAGGTACTCGGCGCCGTCCTTGGACCCCGCCTTATTCACCAGAGGTGCGGTGAGAGGGATGGCGTGCGGCGGCGAGGCCGATAGGTTCAAGGTGTCCGGCCAAGAACTGGCGACCTGCCGCTCGCAACGCCGAGGTGAAGATAGTGAGTGCTCCGTTTCGATTCAACAAGTCGGTGCGCGTCGAGGTCCGTCCCGACAAGGTGACGGGCGACGCGGGAGCCCTGCTGTGCCGCGAGGTGCTGAGCGCCAGCGGCGTGGACCGCTGGATGAGCGAGCGCATCGACGACGCACGGGACCCGCGCCGGATTCGCCATTCGATGGCGGACCTGGTGCGGACGGCGTGCCTGCTGGCCGCCCAGGGCCGGCGAGACCACGACGACGCGACGGTGTTGCGCGACGATCCCGCGTTCCGGTTGGCAACCAGCGGGCGGGCAGGCACGACGCCGTTGGCCGACGGGCATGGCCTGGCGTCGCAGCCGACGCTGTCGCGGCTGGTGGCGACGCTGACACGGGGCGCCAACCCGGAGGTGCTGCGGGAGGGGCTGGTGCGGCTGGCGGGCTGGCGGCTGCGGGCGCGCAACGGAGGCTGCCGATCGCCGCAGATGGTGGTGGACCTGGACAGCCTGCCGATCAAGGTGCACGGCCGGCAGCCGGGCAGCAAGTGGAACGGCTACTTCAAGGCGACGGGGTACCATCCGCTGGTGGCGTCGTCGGGCGAGACGGGCGACTTGCTGGACGCTCGCCTGCGGGAGGGCTCGGCCCACACGGCTGAGGGCGGGATGGAGTTCGTGCTGGCGGTGCTGGACCGAGTGGAGCGGCACTGCTGCCGCAAGGCGGTGGTGCGGATGGACGCGGGCTACCCGGCCGAACCTCTGATGCGGGCGCTCGAGGACCGGCGCACGCCGTACGTGGCGCGGATCAAGGCCAACTCGGTGCTGGACGAGTTGGCGGAGCCGGGCGTGGACGAGGCGGTGCTGGCGGCTTGGGACGACGAGGGGGAAGAGGGGGACGAGCGGGAAGAGGCGCGGATGTGGACCTGGGAGCCCGAGTACTACCGAGCCGCTTCGTGGTCGCGGGCGCGGCGCGTCGTGTGCGTGATCAAGGAGCGGCCCGGCGAGTTCTTCCCGGAGAAGTTCTGGCTGATCACGTCGATGTCGGCCGACGAGATGCCCGCCGCCGCGCTGCTGGCGCTCTACCGGAAGCGGGGCAAGGCCGAGGGCCACATGGGGGAGCTGAAGAGCGTCGTGGACCCGGCGTTGTCGTCGTCGCCGCGGCCCAAGCGCTGCTACCGGGGCCGACCGGTCGCGACGCGCGGCCCGAGCGTCGACGCGTTCGCCTGCAACGAGGTGCGCCTGCTCGTCGCGCTCTTCGGCTACCAGATCATGCACGTGCTGCGCACCTCGCTGGAACGGGCCACCAAGACCGGCTGGAGCCTGCGCCGGCTGCTGGAGCGCGTCTTGCGCGCGCCGGCCCGGTTCACCGTGTCGGGCCGGCGCGTGACGACGATCGTGGGCCGCTCCGCGCAACACTGGGCGCTGGCCGTCCGGCAGCTGTCCTTGTTGCCGGACCCGGGCGGCTAGCCACGAAGAACCGACTGCCAACCGCCCTCCTGTTCGACGATCCCGGGTCGCCCCGACGCCCCCGTGCGTCCAAGTGCGCTCCGACCGGCCAGGAACGCCTGCCCAAGTCTCGCTCCGCCCGCCCCATGCTCCCGAATTGGCCCCATTCACGCCGAATTGGCCCCCATTCACGCACTGTCCGCGCCTCGCCGCCGCCCAACCTCCACAAATCCCGTCCGCACGCCCACTTCATGAATAAGGCGGGTTGGACTTGAGGTTCACGTCCACGATGATGCCCAGCAACGACTGAATCTTGTTGGGGATCTCCTCCAGGAGTCGGACAATGTCCTTCACGCCCACGACCTTGCCCCGATCGTCCCTTCCGACTTCCAGCACGCCGCCGTGCGCGTTTGCAAAGCCGCACACCCACTTCAGATGCTCGTCCCGCCAAGACGTCTTCCATTCCAGGTTTTGGCTCTCGGCCATGACGCCCTTCCGAGACAGCGTTATCGGCTTGACGAGTCCAGCGCGGTCTAGTCGGTTCCCTCTGCTACGCGCCCGGCACGTAAGCCACGATCCTCAACGGCCCACCGCTCCCGTTCTCGATCTTCATCGGCAGCGCGACCACCGCCGCTCCCACAGCTGGCAACTCGTCCAGGTTCGTGACGTTCTCGAAGCCGGCAATCTCCTGGGCGTACAGGATCACGTGGGACTCGAAGTTGACGGACTGGCCGTAGTCGATGCTGGGCGTGTCAATGCCCACGGCGGCCACGGCCCGGTTGTCCACCAGCCACTGGGCCGCGTCGGGGCCGATCCCGGGGAAGTGCAGCTCGGGCACGGCGGCGGGACCGGTGGCCGAAGTCCCCAGGTAGGCCGCGCGGTCGCTCCATCGCTCCGACCAGCCCGTCCGCACCAGCAGGATCGAGCCGTCGGCGATGCGCCCGTGCTCGGCCTCCCACGCTTCCAGATCGGCGGCGGAGAGTTGGTAGTCGGGCGTCGCCTGGGCCGACACGTCCACGACCGACGCGGGCGCGATCAGGCTCGACAGCGGCACTTGGTCGGCCGTCCGCCGGCCCTCGGCGAAGTGGCTGGGGGCGTCCAGGTGGGTCCCCCCGTGCTCGGCGGAGGCGAAGGCGTAGGAGGAGTAGAACCAGCCGGCCTCGGTCGTGCCGTAGGCGAGCTCGGTGTGCTGGAAGCCGGCGGTGTCGGTAGGCCAGTAGATCGTCGAAGGGCCGAAGGAGTGGGAAAGGTCCACCCAGCGTCCGGCGCTGCCGTCGAAGGCGGCCAGAGGGTTGTCGGGCGGGGACGCGGCGGGCTGGCAACCGGTCAAGAGAAGTACGGCCAGAGTGCCGACGAAGCTTGGGAACACCGACGGCCTGGACACCGACGCCCCGGACACCAACCGCCCCGACGCCGACGGCCCCGATGCCGACCGCCCGGACACCAACCGCCCCGACACCGACGCCCCCGACGCCGACCGCCCAGACGCCAACGGCCGGAAACCGCCGGAAGGTCGCGGGCCGACCGCAGCGACCCGCCGACGAGGCACCCGCGGCGCCGCAATCGCCATCACTCCTCCGGCAGCCGCAGCGCCACCAGCGCGCCCGCCATCCCCCGTCCGCCCACGGCCATCACCACGTACTGGACGCCTTCGTGCATGTAGGTCATCGGCGCGGTCAACGTCGAACCCGGCAGCTCGACCGCCCCCAGCTCCTCGCCCGTCGCCTTGTCCACGGCCCGGAAGACCGGCGCCGCGCCCCGGCCCTCGCCGTACATCAGGAGCGTCTTGGTCACCAGCTTGGTGGCGTGGGAGCGGGCACCGGTGTTGCCCACCTCCACGCCTTGGAGCCGCGGGTGGTTCTTCACCGACTCGGGCGTGGTGCCGTTGGGTATCTGCCATAGATGGTCGCCCGTGTTCAGGTCGATCGCGGTGATCGTCCCGTACGGCGGCTTGAAGATCGGCAGGCCCTCGGGGCCGCGCACGCCGCCCGGTCCCACCGACACCCACTCCACGTTCGACTCCGGGTCCACGTCGGTTCCGGGGACCAGCCGGGGCGCACTGCAACCCCTCGTGGACGCCACGTAGAGGACGCCCGTCTCCGGGTCCGCCGCCGCGCCGCCGGGGATGTTGGCGCCCCCGTTCGCGCCGGGACAGTGGATCGCGGCTTGCGTGCCGTCGGGCGCGTTCTCGCGCGAAGGCGGGTTGAAGAGCGGCCCCAGCCGAAAGTCCTTCACGATCTCCAGGGCCATGGCGCGCAGCTCGGGCGTGAAGTCGATCAGGTCGTCCTCGGCCAGCCCCTGCATCTCGAAGGGAGCGGGGCGCGTCACGAACGGCTGCGTGGGCGACAGCTGCTCCCCGGGCACGTCGGACCGGGGAACCGGGCGCTCCTCGATCGGCCACACCGGTTCGCCCGTGGCACGGTCCAGGACGTAGGCCCAGCCCTGCTTGGTGACCTGCGCCAGCACGGGCACCTCTCGGCCGTCCACCGTGACGTCCACCAAGTTGGGCGCCGTCGGGTTGTCGTAGTTCCACACGTCGTGGTGCACGGTCTGGAAGTGCCAGCGCCGCTCGCCGGTGGCCACGTCGATCGCCAGGATCGTGTTGGCGAAGAGGTTGTCGCCCGGGTGGAAGCCGCCGAAGTAGTCGATCGTGGGCGGGTCGGTGACGACGTAGACCAGCCCCAGCTCCGGGTCCGCCGAGAGGGGCGCCCACGCCGACACGTTGCCGGTTCGCTTCCAGGCGTCGTTCTCCCAGGTGTCGTTGCCGAACTCGCCCTCCTGCGGGATCACGTTGAAGGTCCAGAGGTGCTCGCCGGTGACGGCGTCGTAGCCCAGGATGTTGCCGGGGACGTTCTCCTGGCGCGTCTGGTAGTAGCCCTGCTCGTGCGAGTTGCCGACCACGACCACGCCGTTCACGACGATCGGCGGCGACGAGTTGGTGATGTAGCCGGTGGCGGGGTCGAGTCCCTTGTCCCGGTCGTGGGGCCAGGGACCCAGACTGTCCAGAAGGTCCACCACGCCCCCTTCGCCGAACGACTCGACGGGGTAGCCGGTGTCGGGGTCCAGGGCGTGAAGGAAGAACGCCGGGGTGACCAGGTAGATTACGCCCCGGCCGTCCACCTCGGCGTAGGCGACGCCCTTGCCGTAGTTCTTCCGCATCGAGTCCTCCCAGCGCTTGGTGGGCGGCTCGCGGAAGGTCCAGAGCGTCTCGCCGGTGGCGGGGTCGATCGCGACGGCGGTGCGGCGCGAGCCGGCCACCGAGTACAGCGTGCCGTCCACGTAGATCGGCGTGGCCCGGAGCAAGGGGTCCGCCTCGGGGCCGAAGTTGTCGCCCCGCCACGTCCACGCCACCTCCAAGTCGCCGAAGTTGGAGGCGTCGATCTGGTCCAGGGGCGAGTACCGCGTGCTGGCGGCGTCGCTGCCCCAGTACCGCCACTCGCCGTCCTGGGCTTGCAGGGCTTTCGGGACGGCCGACAGGGGACCGGCCGCGAGGATGCCGGCCCAGGCCACGGCCACGGCTGCGCTTCGGCGCCGGCCTCCTGCCAGACGCTGGAGACGGGGGAGTCCGAACTCGGCGGCATGGGGCATCGCGGCTCTTTCCTTCGGCTGGGGATCTACCGGCGGCTGGGGGATATACCGGCGCTGCCAGCCCTGACGGCCGGAGCGCTCTTCGCAGCATACTACTTCCCGGCGGCAACGCTGGCCAGCGGAACCAGGGGCGCGCTTTGGCGGCTGCTTGGCTCGCCGCTCCTCACGCCAGGAGGCGGCCCGCCGCCCCTCACGCCCAGGAGGCGCGCGCTTCACAGCGTCACGGCGGCGGAAGCTCGCCGTCCAGCTCCATGTAGACGCGTGCTATCGCCCGAGCGGCTTGGCTGGAGCGCAGCGACCACTCCTCCAGCTCCCCGAAGTCGGCGTGCTCGACCGCTTCTTCCAAGGTCAGCCCCGCGGTGTGGAGCCGCGTCGCCTCGTCCACCACCTGCGCGACCGCCCGGCGGAAGACCTCCAGCTCCGCCTCGAGCACGGGGGGCGAGTCCACGAAGCCGTGGCCGGGGACGTACACATCCGCGTCCATCGCCTGGGCCGCCTTGATCATAGCGACCCACTCCGACGGGAAGGCCGACCGCATCGCCGGGAAGATCCGGTGCAGGTACGCCTCGCTCATGAAGAGCACCCCTTCCCGGGGCAGGTGGACGACCAGGTCGCCGCCCGTGTGAGCCCGTCCCAGGAAGAGGATGCGCACTTCCGTGCCGCCCAAGTTCAGGGTCCGGCTCGTCTCCACGATCTCGTTGGGGAGGACGACGGGAGGCGCGTCGGCAGGTCGTCCGGCCCGGCCGGCCGCCGCCTCCAGCGCCGCCGCCGAAGTCGGATGAGCGTAGAAGCGGGCGTCGGGCGGGAACTCGCTGTTGCCGGCGGTGTGGTCGCCGTGGTCCGAGCAGATCACCACGTGGGCGATGGGCTGGTCGGTGATGCCGGCAATCGTCTCCACCAGCCGTCGCGTCTCCTCCGGGCTCCCCTGCCCGTCGGCCACGAGGACGCCTTCGTCGGTCGTCACGAACATGCTGACGGTGGTGAAGAGCTCGTCGCCGGCGGAACGAAGCTGCTCGTAGGAGTAGACCCCTGGCGCCAGCTCCTGGACCCGCGGAAAGTCGTGCACCGAGTAGCCTCGGGCGACGGGGTCGGCCGTGCGGACGGCCTCGGGCGGCTGGACGTGCGCCGACTGGCCTTCGGCCGATCCGCCGGAGGAAGGCTCGCCGGAGGGTTGGCCGCAGGCGGTCACGGCGGCCGCGGCCGCAAGGCACGTCGCGAAGACGGCTTCCATGGATCGGGCGACTCGTCGGGGCATGGTCCTAATCTTTGCTTCAAAGCTCGGTTCGCGCCACAAAGAGCGCCCCTGGCGTCCGCTGCGTCCGCTCGGAGACCTCGCTCGGTTCGCCGGGAGGGGTCGTCCGCGCTAGAATAGGGTTCGCCAAACAGCCCCGAGACTCCAAGGAGGCGTCAAGATGAAGAACGGACGGTGGTTCCCTTCGGCGACCGCATGGCGGGCAACGGTTTCTGCGCTGGCGCTCGCGGCGTGGTTGCCGCCGGTCGCCGGGCACGCCCAGCAGCGCGGCAGAGACCTGACCCCGGAGCAGCGCGCCGCCCGCGCCGCCGAGATGGAAGCGGCGTTCCAGGCCGACATGGCGATGGAGCGGCCCATCGAGGCGCTGAACACGGTGTGGATCGAGGAGATGACCTGGATGGAGGTCCGGGACGCCCTTCGAGACGGCAAGACCACCGCCATCGTCTCCACCGGCGGGATCGAGCAGAACGGTCCCTACCTGGCGACGGGGAAGCACAACTACGTGCTGGCGGGCGCGTGCGAGGGGATCGCGAGGAAGCTGGGGAACGCGCTGTGCGCACCGGTGCTCAAGCTGGTGCCGGAAGGCGCCATCGAGCCGGAGAAGACGGGCCACATGCGCTATCCGGGCACGATCAGCCTGCAAGAGGAGACCTATCGCGCCGTGCTGGACGACGTGGCGAGCAGCCTCCGCGCCCACGGCTTCACCGACGTCGTCTTCATCGGCGACAGCGGGGGCAACCAGCGGGGAATGGAGGCGGTGGCGGCGACGCTGAACGAGCGCTGGGACGGCGAGGGCCGGGCCCACTTCGTGCCCGAGTTCTACCGCTACGCCGACGTCCGGAGCTGGATGAACGAGGAGCTGGGCATCGAGCAGCCGACCGACGACGGCTTCCACGACGACTTCGTGATCACGGCGATCATGATGGTGGAGGACCCGGCGATGGTGCGCCACGCCCAGCGGGTGGCGGCGGGGAAGGCGTCGATCAACGGCGTCAGCATCGCCGACAAGGAGGACGCGATCGAGACGGGCCGGAAGCTGCTGGGCTTCCGCGTGGACCAGACGGTCAAGGCGATCCGGGCGGCAGTCGCGGGATCGATGCAGTAGCCGAGCAAGGACGAACACGAGCACGGAACCAGGAACCAAAGGAGACGGATCGAATGCGCGGACTCATCCTGCCGGCCTTGGCGCTCGCCGCGATCGTTGCGGCCGCGCCGGGGGACGCGAAGGCGCAGGAAGCGGGGGCGGGCCTCGTCGAAGTGGGCGCGATGGCGCCGGAGATCGAGATGACGGGCGCGACGCGCCACGGCGTCCTGCGGGACAAGATCAAGCTCAGCGACTACCGCGGGGAGACGGTGGTGCTGGCGTTCTTCTTTCGAGTAAGGACGCGTGGCTGAACGGTCCAGATGAGAGCGTACCGTGATCAGTACGCAGAGCTTTTCAACGAGGGCCGGAACGTGGTGCTGCTGGGCGTGTCCAACGACTCGCCCGAGGAGCTTGCCTCCTGGCTGAAGGACGAGGACTTCCCCTTCGTCTTCGGAAGCGACGCCGAGAACGACGGGGCGTCCTACGCGGCGTTCGGCGGCGGTCTGCGGGACAACGGGATGGTGGACAGCCGAGCCGTGATCGTGGTAGGTCCCGACGGCCGGGTCGCCAAGGTGATTCCCCAGTTCAACCAAGTGGACCCTGCGGCGTACGACGAGCTGGCGGCAGCGATCGACGAGGTGACCCCCGAACCGGAGGGAGCGGGCTAGTCCCCAGGCGGCCGAGCTGGGCGGGCGCGACTAGGCGGGCGCGACGTGCTTCGCTACGCTCCGCCGGAGAAGGCTAGTCCCACAGGTGCCGGGCTAGGCGCCGCCGATCATCGCTTCCACGGCTCCGACCAAGTCCTGCTCCGGGCCGGTGCCTGCATAGGCGACCCGGCCGTCGCCGTCCACCAGCACGACGATCGAGGTGGTGAGGGCTTGGTAGGCCCGCACCGCTTCTCCCGAGGCGTCGTAGACGTACGGGTAGCCGGGCGAGTGCCGCTCCACGTGGCGACGCACCCGGCGACGGGACTGGGCCACGGCCACGGCCACGGCCACTACGCCGACCTGACCGGCCCACCGTTCCCGCACTGCGTCCAGCTGAGGCTGCAGGGCCTCGCACTGCTCGCACCAGGAGGCCCAGAACTCGATCAAGGCCGGCCGTCCGCCGGTCACGCCCGCCATGTCCAAAAGGGATACGGCGGCGCCCTCCAGGTCTTCGACCGTGGCATCGGGCGCGGGCGTGCCGACGGGAAGGGCGACTCCCTCTTGGGCGGCCAAGGGCCAAGCCGTCGCCGCCGTCGAGACGAGGGCGCCGGAGAGGAGGCCGCCGCCGACGGCCACGGCGAAGGCGGCTCGGGTTGCCAGCGAGACGGCTCGGGTCGCCAAGACGGTTCGGGGCGCCAGCGGGCCGGTTCGGGGCGCCAACGACACGACTCGCGCCGCCAGCGAGACGGCTCGCGGCGCCCCCGCGGTGGAGTTGCTCGGATCGGGTCTGGTCACGGTGACCTCGGAAGATCGAGAACGGGGGAAAGCGCCGGAGAAGTTGCGGACGAAGCGCCGAATCAAAGGTTGAAGCCGGCCTGGATGAAGTAGTACTCCGCGACGCCCAGCATGACGACCGCCGCGACCTTCTTCACCGCCGCCATCCACCTTCCCGAACGCGGCAGCGCGGCCACGGCGCCCGAGAAGAGGCCCACCACCACCAGCAGCGCGGTCATTCCCAGCGAGAAGACGAAGAGGTAGGCGAAGCCCATCAGCCCGGCCCCCGTGGCGGCGACCCACGCCAGCACGGCCCCGAAGGCCGGGGCGCCGCAGGGGGCGGCCACGACCCCGGAGGTCGCGCCCAGCACGAACACGGCGCCGTAGGAGCCCCCTTCCCGGCTTGCGGCCCACGCCAGCAGCCGCTTCGGCACGGGCACGGGCAGGACGTCGAGCATGGCCAGGGCGAACACCAGCAGGAGGTTGCCGATGGCGAAGAGGGCCCACGGGCTGGCGCTCACGGTGCCGAAGAGGGTTCCCGTGAGCCCCGCGACGGTGCCCAGGACGGCGTAGAGCAAGGCCAAGCCGGCCGCGTAGGTCGCGGTGAGCCCCGCCGTGCGCCAGGGGCGGCCCTCCTGGGCGGTGCCCGAGATCACCGACGCGGTGATCGGGATCATGGGGTAGACGCACGGCGTGAGGCTGGTCAGCACGCCGGCGCCGAAGAGCACGGCCAGGGCCAGCAGGGGACTCGAGCCCAGGGCGGCGGAGAGGCCGCCCGCGGGCTCGAGCTGAAGAACGGTCACCGTGCCGGGACGTCCGCTCCCGGCGCCAAGGTCACTTCCCCCGCCTCTTGGCCTTTCGGCCCGAGCTTCCGCTGCGGGCGGGAGGCGGCGAAGTGCGGCTCCCCCCGCTGCTGCCGATCGTGGAGCGGCCCGAGCCCGAACCGAACGGCTGGCTGGAAGGCGCCACGGCGGCGGCCCCGCCTCGCCGGTACCCCTTGCCCGCGACCACTCGGCCCCCCGCCGCCGGCAGCTTGCGGTCCACGTTCACCACGACCGGCGTGTAGCCGTAGCCGTAGCCCCAGTTCCGCCAGCCCCCGTAGCCGTAGCCCCCGTAGCCGAACCTGCTGTAGCGGGAGTAGCCATAGCCGTAGCCGTAGTAGGGGTCGTAGTAGCCTGTCGGGTCGAGCCAGATCGGCCGGCCGGCGCGTCGCGCCCCGGCGTATTCGTCGGGCGCCGGGCGACCGCGGTTCAGGGCGAAGCGCTCGGGAAACGAGACCGCCACCACCACGTCCACCACGTCTTCGGGGACCCCGGCGTCGGCCATGCGGATCAGGTCGTCGGCGTCCAGTCCCCGGAACTCCTGGCCCAGCTCGGCCACCCACGCCTCGACCGCCTTGCCGTCCACGTTGCGCGCCGCGTCGATCACGTCCGCCACGTCGATCGGCGCCGTGGCGCGGGCCGCGGCGGCGCCCCCGGCGAAGGGACGCGCTCCGGTGCGGATTCCGAGCTCCGCCAGCACGTCGTCGTCGGCCCGCTGGTACCACCGGGACCAAGCCGTGGTCCCGCCGTTCGCCTCCATCGCGCGCACGTCCACCCACTCGTCGAGCGCGGGCATGGAGATGATCCCCGTGCTCCGCCGAAGCGACCCGCCCTGGCAGGTGACGGCAGAGGCCGTGTAGATGCGCTGCCCGTCCGACGACGCCCGAGCCGTCTCCGTCCCGCGGCACTCGTCCTGCTCGACGGAGCGCTCCCTGCCGTCCACCGAGAAGGGTTCCCGGTACTCGACGGCGCCGTCCACCACCGTCAGCATCTCGACCCGGCCGTCGGTCGGGACGAAGCAGAGCACGCCCTCGCCGGGGACCACGTCCAGAGCTTCCCAGCAGCCGATGTAGGGCTGTAGCGCCAGCGCCTCCTGAGCCTGCGCCCGGTGGTCCGCCGGAGCGGCCAGCGTCGCGGCGGCGACCAGGGCCGCCAAGCTTGCCGTTGTCGTCTTCGTCTTCCTCATCGTCGTTCTCCTTTCGGCTGGAACCGGGATCATAGCCTGATGGACACGCCGGCCGTCGCCAGGAAGCCTGCCAAGTCCAGGTCGGCAAACCCCACGAAGTCGGCTTCAAGAGGCGCCTTGGCGAATCCGTAGCGGGCCTCTCCGGTCAGGGCCACGCGGGGTCCCAGGCTCACTTCCGCGCCACCCATCAAATGTACGGTCGGCGCCCGTCCGTCGGAAACAAAGCTGTCCTCGAAGATCTCTTCGGTCTCGTAGTCGACGAACTCGCCGAACTGGCTGAAGCGGTACCACACGAAGCCGCCCGCCGCCCCGACGTAGGCGTTCCACTTCCGCGGAATCCAGGCGAAGCGACCGACGGAGCGCCCCCGCTCCCACAGGTACGCCTTCACGCCGGCGGTCGCGGGGATGGTCCTGAACTCGGTGTTCTGGACGATGGGCAGGTCGTCCACGCCCACCCAGTCCCGGAACTCGGACTCGGTCCTGGACCGGGAGAACCCGACGCCGACCACGACGTCCAGGCGCTCGCCGACCCGCACCCCCAGGTCTCCGGCGAAGTGCAGTCCTCCGAAGTCGCTCGTCTCCGTCGTGAGCTCCTTCCTGGTGAAGTCCCACAGGCTCTCTCCACCGTTGCCTCCCCCGGCGCGCGGCATGTGGTACCCCGCCCTCACCGTCAGCGAAGCGTAGGGCGCGCCCAGCAGGAAGCCCCGGGCCGACTGGGCCGCAGCCTCGGGCGTCGCCAGCCCCGACGCCGCCCCGCCGATCGCCAGCGCTACGGCTGCGGTTGCAGCGCCGGCGAGTCTTCCCCACCCCTTCCGTTGCCTCGTCCTGCAAGTCATTTCATGCCTCCCGCTGCGGTGGTCGATCATGCGCCGACACCAAATGTGAAGCAAGAATCATGCCAGCGTTCCGGAGCGGATCGACGCGGCGAGCGGATTCTTCGTCTGCTGCGGGCTGCACGCCCTTGGGGGGCGGATCGACGCGACGAGCCAGCCCGTCGCGGAACTCTCGGCGGAACCGGCGCCGTCCACCATTTGCGACACCAGCCGTCACGTTTTCGCGACACGAGGCTTGCCGGACCGGCGTCAGCCCTCGTCGCCCGCCCGCAGCGTCCGGTCCAGGTAGGACTTGAGGCGCGTCCATGCGTCGGCGGCGGGCGCGGCGCGAACGTCCGGGTCCTCGTCCACCCGGAGCCAGAAGCCGTGGTTCACGTCGTCGTAGACGTGCAGGTCGTGCTCGACGCCGGCGGCCCGCAGCGCGCTCTCGAAGGCCGCGACCGACTCGGGGGAAGGTCCGTTGTCCAGGGCAGCGAACGTTCCGTAGACCTCGTGGTCGAGCCGGGCCAGCGCTTCGGGGTCGTCCACCAGTCGGCCGTAGAAGATCGCCGTGGCCTCGTGGTTCTCTCCGTCCAGTCCGAAGGAAAGCGCCACGCCTCCGCCGAAGCACCAGCCCATGGCGCCGACGCGGCCGGTCACGTCGGTGCGGCCCTTCAGGTAGGCGACGGCGGCGTTCAGGTTCGCGATCATCTTGGCGGGGTCGGACTGGGCTTCCCGCACCAGTGCCATGTTCTCGTCCCGGTTCGAGCCGGTGCGGCCTTGAAACAGGTCGGCCGCCAGGGTCACGTAGCCCTCGTCGGCGAAGTCGTCGGCCAGCTGCCGGACCCGGTCCTGCAGCCCGTTCCACTCGTGGATGATCACCAGCGCCGGGAACGGTCCGTCGCCGGCGGGGACGGCCAGGTAGCCCGTGGTCAGGGCGTCGCCGTCCACGTAGGAGAGGTCTGCGCCTTCCAGCGCGCCGCCTTGGCCGGTGATGGCGGGGGGCAGCTGGGCGACGGACTCGGCGGAGGCAGCGGCGGAAGCGCCGGCGGACTCGGCGCCTTGGCCAGCGTCCTCTTCGGGAGGGGCGCCGGTGCAGGCGGCGAGGGTCAGGGCGACGGCGAGCGGCCTGGCGACGGCGAACGGGACGCTGCAGCGGGAGGCGCGGCGGCGGGCTTCGGCAAGAGGATTCATGGCGTGCGACCTCGGCTGTTGGGGCGTGCCCGCTGGTCGACTTCTCCGTATAGTGTCCAAGGCGGGCCGAGACCCACCATTAACCTGGAGGAGCACGAAGTGGCAAGGATCGGGAGGATCGGAAGGCTGATCGGTCGAGGGTTGGCCGTCGGGTTCGCGGCAGGGTTCGGGACGCTCGGGAGCGGGCTGGCGGGAGCTTTGGCGGGGGCGACGACTTCCACGGGGGCGACGGCGTTCCAGCAGGAGATGGCGGACGTCGAGATCGAGACCATTCGGCTGGAGGACGACCTGTTCATGCTGGTGGGGCGGGGTGGCAACATCGGCCTGTCGGTGGGCAGCGACGGGGCGTTCTTGGTGGACGACCAGTACGCGCCGCTGACCGAGAAGATCCTGGCTGCGGTGGCCGCGGTGACCGACCAGCCCGTCCGCTGGGTCTTGAACACGCACTGGCACGGCGACCACACCGGCGGCAACGAGAACCTGGGCGAGGCCGGCGCCATGATCGTGGCCCACGAGAACGTCTACCGCCGCATGAACCCGGCCGAGTTCGCCGAGCTGGTCGGGCGTTCGCAGCAGGCCCCGCGCGCCGCGCTGCCCGTGGTGACCTTCGACGACGGCGTGCGCTTCCACTGGAACGGCCGCCACGTCCGAGTCACGCACGTCGGTCGCGCCCACACCGACGGCGACGCCATCGTGCACTTCCCTGCCGCCAACGTCTTCCACATGGGCGACACCTTCTTCCTGGGACGCTACCCTTTCGTGGACGTGGACAGCGGCGGCGGCATCGACGGCGTGATTGCGGCCGCCAACTTCGTGCTGGCGCGCTCCGACGAAGCCACGCGCATCATCCCCGGCCACGGTCCCCTGGCCACGCCCGTCGACCTGCGCGGCTACCGCGACATGCTGGAGACGGTTCGACTCCGGGTGGCGCGCCTGCTGGCCGACGGCCGCACCGAGGACGAGGTGGTGGCGGCCGCGCCCACGGCGGACCTGGACGCCCAGTGGGGCGAGAACCCGGAGGGCTTCGTGCGGGCCGTGCATCGGAGCCTGGCGGGAAGGTGAGGGAGGCGAACGACATGTCGCGAGAGGTTGCTGACACGGAGGTGTCTGTGCCGGAGTCCAAGACAGCGGCTGCACTGGACGGCGTCCCGTTCCCGGACAAGGACTGGCGCGAGCGAATCGCACGTGCGAAACAGGCTCGGCAAGAAGGCAGAGAGGCACGCCGAGGCAAGCCGTTGACCTTCCGCACCAAATACAAGATCGAGATCGAGTAGGCTTTGCGAGTCAAGGACGTCTTCGACTTCGAGGGCGAATACGGCGAAGGGTACGAGGAGTTGGCCCGGCGGGTCATTCCGGGGTACGAAACGCTGTTTCCCATGCTCGCGGCGCTCCTCGACCCCGATCTCCCCGCAGGAGGCCGTGTTCTGGTGGTCGGCGCGGGCACCGGCATCGAGCTCGTCACGCTCAAGTGGGCGCGACCGGACCTGGCCCTCCACGGCGTCGATCCGTCTCGACAGATGCTGGACCTGGCCCGCCGCCGCGTCGAGGAGGCCGGAAACGTCAACGGGATCACCTACCAGCTCGGCTATGCGGAAGACGTGGTCGCGCCGCCACTGTTCGACGCCGCCACGCTTGTCAACGTGCTCCACTTCGTCCCGGACGACGGTGGCAAGGCGTCGCTGCTCCAGTCGATCGCTGAGCGGGTCAGACCAGGAGGAACCTTCGCCCTCTTCGACCTTCAAGGCGACCCCGATTCCGCCGAGTACGCCCGCAGCATGCCTGCCTGGCGGCGCTACTGGACGCTCATGGGCATGAACGCCAAGGACAAGCCGCACTTCGACGAAATGATTCGCACCGGCATCCACTTCGCGTCGCCGGAACGCACAATCGCACTGGCCCTGGAGGCGGGCTTCGACAAGCCGCGCCGCTTCTACAAGAGTCTCCTCTACGGCGGCTGGACGTTCAGGAGGTTGCCGGCCTAGTTGGCGATCCAGCCCAGCTCTTCCACGACCGTGCGAAACGTCAAGTCCATGTCGCGGTAGGTCTCCGCGATCGCGGCTTCCTTCGCCGCCCTCGGGAGCGTCGGCGACTGTCGCGTCTCTTCGGCCTGCCGACGCATTGCCGTGGCTCTTGAAGCCACGCGGTTCGTTGCCCGGTCCAGGGCGCACACGGGCGGTCCTCCGGCAAAGGCGGAAGTGCGCGAGGGGCGAGGACACCGGATGCCGCCGCGTTTCTCGTCGTCGGCCCACTTCGCCAAGCGGTAGAACTCGTCGGGCCAGCGGGTGCGCCGGGGCCGGGGAGACTGGATGCCGTAGACGCCGATCAGCATCCGCCCGGCACGCGGGAAGGGCAGCGCGCCGTCGTTCCACGCGGCTTCGTCGAGCGCGGTGGCGATCAGCGTGCCCAAGTGGCCGGTGTAGCCGCGCCAAATCGTCTGCACGTGAAGGGGCGACACGTTGAGCGCCTCTCCGAGGGCGACGTAGGGAGCGGCCGTCGAGCGGAACTTCTGCTGTTCCGGGCGCCAGTTCGTCATGTAGCCCGGAACGATCTCGCCGCCGAAGTAGTTGCGGTTGGTGTAGATGTCGATCAGAGGCGCGACGACTGCCGGCTTCCAGCCCATCCACAAGTTGCCGTGCACGATCTCCCACGCGAAGCGGGACCCGGCGACCGTGCCGATCCCGCCCATCAGGTCCAGCGCGGCTTCGGGGAGCTTGATGAACGCGGCGCCGATCTGGAACGGCACTGGAAGCCGCACGTCGGTGCCGCCCACGTCGTACAGCGTGACCCACGCGGCCTTGCTCCATTCGGCTTCTCCCTCGTAGGCGGCGCGGCGCTCCGGGTCCGACGTGTTCCATGCCCAGACGAAGGTGCTGGCGGCGGCCATGAGCGCCCCGGCGGCAAGGGTCTTGCGCACGTGCTGCCGCTGGTCCGGGCTGCGCTTGCCGCTGGCGGGCCGCCGGGCGATCTGGTACAGCTGGTCCAGCCCTTGCAGCGCCGCGTTCAGGAAGGGCACGGTGTGCACGTACATGCGCCATGGCCGCGCCGACCCGATGTTGGCGAAGTCGCTCGACACCATCCGGGCCGCTCGGCTCGCCTCGTAGCCCAGCGCGCCCGCGGCCTTCGCCTTCTGGAACTGGTCCAGCCGCGTTCCCGCCTCCGCGATCCATGCCGGGCGCGTCGCCCAGTGCACTGCCAGCGACCACCAGCGGCGCGGCGTTGCCCAGCGGTGGGGACCTGCGCGCGCCGGCGCGAAGTCGGTCTCGGCCTCGACGAGTCCCGAGTAGAAGCCGCCTTGCAGCAGGTAGTCGCGCATCGCCGCGCTTTGCCCGCTCGCCATGTCGGCGACCGCATGGCAGCTTCCGGCCAGCGTCCCCAGGAACGGGACTTGCCAGTACCGACCGGCCACGAACCCCGCCAGCGTGTCGCGGAAGAAGTTCTTCAGCACGAACACGGGCATTGCCGTGATCATCGCGCTCACCGCCGTGCGCACGGCCGCCAGCGTCCGCGCCAGGGGCGGCATCGGGGGCTCGTGGACGCTGGCCAGCATCGACGCCAGCGCGGGATCGTGAACGTGCCACCGGCGACGGACGCCCCCATGCAATGCCGTGTGCACGTTGGGGCGCCGTCGGTGATCTGCCGGCTCCGCGAACCGACGACCGTGCGGGTGGGCTTCGATCACGCGGAACAGATCGGCCCGCGCCCTGGCGGACAAGGCGTTGTAGAGGTTCGCTCCGAAGGCGCTTCGCAGCGCGGCCACCAAGTCCCCGACCTCCGAGGGGTCGAGACCGTTCCTGATCTCGTTGCCGTCCTCCGTGAGCAGCGGCTCCAGCACAGGCATCGGGCGCGCCTTCCACCGCGCCGCCTCTGCGCCCGTCAGCCACTCCATCTGCACGTAATAGTCCAGCATCGCCCGGTGGAGCGTGGCAATTCCGTCGGCGCACTTGCGGACGTCGGGGCGGGCGGCCAGTGGGCCGGTTGCGGCTTTGCCGGACGCCAGCTTGACCGCCGTCTCCAGCGCTTTGCGGTCGTCGCCCTCGCTGGCCAGCGGCGCGATGATCTCTTGCAGGCCCGGTCCCTGGACGGGGACTCGGCCGCCGCCGTTGTCCGCCTCTCGGAAGGCGCCGTGCAGCCAGACGTACTGCACCAGCGAGCGGGCGTGATTGATGTGCTCGAAGCGTCGTCCGAGGGCGTCGCCCGCGCCGAGCGCTTCGCCGAGGGTCTGGGCCGCGTGCCAACGGTGAACGAACAGGGTGCGCCACAGTCGGAGGCGGGCTCGGAGTTCTTTGCTGGTCATTTGGGTGTCAGTGGCTGATCTTGGGCTGATCAGGGCTGTGATCCCATCGAGCGCCAAGCAGCAACACGAGCCTGCCGGAACTTTGTAGCTTCATCAGAGGAAAGCGTCACAGATGGATCAAAAAGAATCGATCCGTCGGGAAACCGTGAAATCATCCAAAAACGCCACTCTTGAGCAAGTTCGCATGCTCCGTCAACAGAGATTGCGAAACCTTCTAACGCCAGATTGTACAACATTTTGCCCATTCGGGTTAGTTCTTCTCCTTTTATGCGATTGGCGTTGCCCATACCCTTCACCACTTCCAGGGTGAGAGGAGGGACGGTAAAGACCTTGCCAGGAGGAGTTTTCAGTTCATAAGTGTCCGGGGATCGCCTCGGGTTCTCAATCAACCCAGCTTCATAAAGGAGTACCCGTTCTTCGTCGTTTGGGAACGAACCTTGCTTTTTGGGTCGAGGGAGAAAACCACCCAAACAAACAAACGGGGCTGCTTTCATAAAGATCGCAGCCTCGTTGTGGTCCATCCTCTTCATCGTTCCAATCAATCGCTTGCTCGAGCTACCAGGTGCTTCGAGTTCACCAGCCAGAAGACGAGCCCAGAGTTCTTGTTCAGGTTCAGTCGAGGCACGGGACGCACCCTCCATGATCTCCAAGAATCTCACCGGATCATGAGATCCCGGAACCTTCTTGCCGCGTCTAAAGTAAGATGACGTCTTCGTGAAGACTTGACATAGATTGTCATGAAGAACTGGAAGCACCCTAGCATTTACAAAGGATACTACCATTGACGTAGTTATTGGGTCAAGCCCCCAGCCTTGGAGTGATACACCTAAAGCTGTACCGACAGCGGCTTTGGTCTCTTCATTCATCTTCGTTCTCCTTGTTGCGGTGGTTCCTTTGCGGATCCGAATAGTGTACGGTCGCAGCGAGTCCGCATTTCGCACTGAAGCTTAACGGAATGTCCGGTGGAAGTCGACTCCTCATCATTTTTCTCTCCCCAGCAGCTTGGTTCCTTGGTCGATCCAGTCGATGCGGCCGCTGACGGAGCCGCCAGACCCGAAACTCGCCGCTGGCGCTTCAAGTCGGGACCGACGCTCTCGATGGGGAACGACTCAACGGTCGAGAGGTCAAGCGGGTGGCCCCAGCCCCTGGCGGCGAAGTCCATGCGAGGGCGGCCTTCCATGCGGGGCGTGCGAGGTGGCACTACGTGGCGGGGCACCCGCGTCCGCGTGAGCAGACCGCTACAGTGCGACTGTCGCTTCAAGGTCCCTTCACCGCGCGCGGGGTGCTTGCATGCCCGAATGGGACGGACTCGGGAGTTCGCGGTCACCCGTGACCGCCAAATCGGTTTTGCGGCCACGAAACGGCCAAGGTGGCCGCTAAGCTGGCTGAACGGACACGAACGACGCCAATCGGCTCTCCCGTGGCCGGGTCGCGGTCACCGGTGACCGCCAAGCGTGTCGTGTGCTCCCTGTCGCTACGGTCCCGGCGGCTCGATTCGCCAGATGTCCACGTGGTCCAAGCCCAGGCTGTCTTGGCGAATCAGCGCAAGGTGGCGGGCGCCGAACGCGGGCAGCGGACCCGTCTTGCGGTCGCGGGCGGGCAAGCGGGCCAGCAGCCTGCCTTCGGGGTCGAAGAGATCCCAGTGCTTTCCGCCGTCCCGTTCCGCTTCGATCCACATGCGCCCCCGAGCATCGAGGAAGATGCCGGCCATGAACGGCTTTGCGGACGGCCTGCTCAAGCGGGGAGGTTCGCAGGACGCGCCGGGCCTCTCCGCCAGCCACGCGTCGAACTGTTGAGAAAGGGCGTCCCACTCCTCGTCGGAAACGGGCTCCGGAGCCAGCTCCCGCTCGATTGTCCGCAACGTGTCGCTTTGCCGGGCGACGACGATTCGATACTCGTTCGAGACAGCCGTGTAGAGCGTGCCGCCGGGTCCTGGATGCTCAAGGAGGCGCGACGAAAAAGGGTCTCCGAAGAAGTCGACGACCAGAGAGGCTCCGCGCTGCGCGCGGCACGTCAGCGAACCTCCCGATCCCCAGGAGGAAACGAGCGGCCGCACGGTGTCGGGCGTCGCGCCGTCGGCGGCGTGGCCGTGGAACTCGTACGTCAAGGAACTGGTCTCGGTGCGTCTGTCCACCAGCGCACGCGCATACGCTTCGTCGGGGCCGGTCGGGTACAGGGCGAACGCGGGGCTGCCGCGCCCGATGCCGGGAACCCGTCGCTGTCCGCTCCACTCTCCGTCGGCAGTGAACTCGCCGATCCGACCTCCGGCGAAGTCGTAGGTCAGCAGCTTGTCGCCTACCCACGCGATGGAGTAGAGGTGTTCGGTGAACTCTCCTGGACCCGCTCCGCATCGCCCGAAGGTACGAACGTGAGTCCCGTCGAGCCCGAAGACCCTGATCTCGCAGTTCAGCCGGTCGGCGACGTACACGGCCTGTTCGCCAGGGCCGAAGGTCACGCTCGCGACGGAGCCGAAGTCGCGCGGGGTGGCTTCGGCGGACGTGGCGTCGGGGCCGATCGACGCAACGGGCGCCAAGTTCCACTCCGGCGGATCGCCCCTGTTCACGACACGAACCCACGTGCCCGCGGTGTCGACGGTGACCGTCAGCGCATCGTCGGCCGTGGGCGTGCGCGCCGATTCTCCTGAGCCGCCGCAACTGGCCGCGAGCGCTGTCGCTCCGGTTGCCAGCGCCAAGCGCGACCGATGCCGGACGCCTCGGCCAGCGCAGGTCTCTACTACTACCGGTCCCATAGCCATTCCAGTCCAGAGAACGCCAGCTCTCGGCCGAAGCCCCTGATGTTGTCCTCGACGTTGATGATCAAGCACCGCTCGTTGCCGCCATTCTTCGGGCCGCGCAGACCTCGCCCGATCATCTGAAAGTACAGGTTGGGGCTGTAGACCGGTCGTGCCACCATGATGACGCGTGTGTTGGGGGCGTCGAACCCCTCTGCGAACACTCGATAGTTGACCAGCACCTGCACCTCCCCGCGACGAAATTCTTCCACCACCTGCCGGCGTGAGTACGTCTCGGTCTCGCCGCTCACGGACCGGGCTCGAATGCCCTCCAGATTGAGCAGCGTGGCGATCGTGTGGCTGTGGTCGACAGACGTGGCGAAGACGAGGGTGGGCCATGCATGACCTGCTACGTAACGCTTGTACGCATCGACGATCCTCTCCGTGCGCTCCCGGTCGGCGGCGAGGCGTTGCTCCGCCGTTCGTGGCAGCCAAGCGTGGTGAGGCGTGCTGTCCAGCTCTTCCTTCTCGGCCTTCGTAAGGACGAACTCTCCTGCGCCTTCGACCGCCTGGTGGTCGGCCTTCGCCAGGATGCCGTGTTCCTGCAGGAGGCGCACGACCGATTCCGGCTCGGTTGTGGGAAACGCCTTATCGTCCAGGCGGTTGTGGTCATATCGGTCTGCCAGCCTAGCGGTCTCACGCTTGCTCTGCCCCCGATACGGCGTGGCGGTAAGTCCGATCAGGAATGGTTCGTCCGATCGCTTCCATCGAGTTACGCCGAGTTCATGCTGTACGGATGTTGCCGTGGGCGCCGTGGATCGATGAGCCTCGTCGAACACAACCACCGAGAAGTCGAAGTGATGCCGGGCAACGTCTACCTTGTTTCGCAAGGTCTGGGGCGTCGCTACAACGACGTTTCGGCCTGGTCCCGGCTCCGGTCCTGATTGGCCGCCCCACATCCTGGACACGCGCAGTCGCTGCCCTTGGGGGCCCACCGCAGACCATACTTGACACCAAGCCTGCACAGCCTGCTCGCACAGCTCGTCCCGGTCGGCGACCCACAGAATGCTGCCCTCCAGATCCTTGTCCATGGCCGTGACGATGGCTTCGACGGCGGCGCGAGTCTTCCCGGCGCCTGTGGGCAGCGTCATCATCCCACGTCGGTCGGCTCCCGCTCCGCCAGCCGACTCCAAGAGCATCTTGTGGATGTTGTCGACGATCGTCTTCTGGTAACCGTGAAGCTTGGGCAGGGAGTGCGGCGCATTCACCTCTTGGAACGGACGCCGGCTGTGGCCTCGTTCACCGGCCCACTCCTCCGGAAACCCTAGGGAGCAAACGAACTTGCGAGCCTCCGCCGATCCTGCCCACCGGGAGGGTGGCTCAAGGCGCGTCAGAAACGACTGATACTCCTTCAACGCCCCTGTGTGATATCTGGCTATCGCCGCCTTCGCGATCTTGGCCGGCGTCAGCGGCTCGATCGCGGCCAGGACCGACCGCCCAAGACGAGATTGGAGTCCTTCGCGACCGACGGCGAGAAGCAAACGTTCCTCGTCGCTTGAGCCTCTTCTGACGAGATCGCGTTCGCGATCGACATCGTTGGGCCCGATTGGCTCCGGGTGAGGATAGTCGAGGCCAAAGACGTCCCGAATCTGCTCGGCCTTCGGATGTGTCATCAGGGTCCGCAGCGCAGATGCGTACTTCTGGGGCGACGTGCGGAGGTCGCGCATGGTTGCGTAGCGGCCGTCGAAATCGATCAAGCCGTGCTTCAGGATGGCGTGGACCGTCAGCGAATCGAACTCGCGCTCGCCCCAGCCCGGCCGAGATTTGTGGCGCATCGTCCAGCGCGCATATGTGTCGTCGTGATCCAACAGCAGCGTTGTGTACTGCGCCTTGCCTTCGTCCGTCAGGTATTCCATGAGGTCAAGCGGCCCGGCACCCTGGGTGGCGTCAAATACGAGGAACTTGGTGTGGGGTTTGCCGTCAACGCTGCGCCGGAACTCCTCTCGCTTGTCACACAAGAACGACAAGAAGAGAGTGCTGTCCGCCAGCTCGACACACCCACGCGGCCCCTCCGAAGCGCCAAGGCTTCGCAACAGGTCCATGTCCTCCTGATGATACTTCGTGTCTATGGCAAAGCCAGCGTCGCGCGTGCCATCGTACGGCACTACGCACCCGGGCAGCAACACATGGCGCAACCTCTGCCAAGTTCCTTTGATCGTGCGTACGCACGGTTCGCGAGGACACGCGGTGATGACGCGACAAGCCTCCTGCGGGTCGACTGGACGGGCAAGTCGCCAGAACTTGTCCCAACTTTCACCGCCACCACAGGCTTCACCCTTGCCGACACCCAGCATCGCTTTGGCCTCGGCCTTGAAGAGCCCGGCTGGCGACATCCACTGGACGCCGAGGAGGACCAACAGCCCAAGGGTCAATGGATCACAAGCAACGTCACGATGGACGATCAAGCCGTCATCGCCGTGGAAACCGTCGTACTCCTTCTCTTCGAGGACGAAGACCTCTGCGGAGCCTGGCTCCTTCCATGCCCCAGACTGCGTCAGCACAATCTCGCCAAATTCGGAATGATCAACCGAGGCACCCGTTTTCGTGGCGGCAATGGCGAGAGCGTGCCGCCGATCGGTCCGGGCTCCAGGAGAACCGTCCTGGGGAAGGTCACGCCAGGAGGCGCCGATCCAGATCGCAATCTTGGACGCCACGACGGCCTCGTCGCCTGGACGCTCCACAACCGACTCCAGAAGGCTCGCGAAGCGATCAACCGGGGCACCCGTGATCATGGCTGCAATGTTGATCGCAGTCTTGGACGCCACGACGGCTTCGTCGCCCACCTGACCCTTCACAAGCGACTCCAGCCAGCACGCGAAGGACTCCCGACGCACGGGTCGACTGGGTTTCTGCTCGTTCAGGTTCCCGGAGCGGAGGCGGTCAATCTTTGCAAGCCGATCCCGGGTAACGGCCTTGCCATGCAGCCACTCCCGTGGCCGCCAAGTGCACTGTTCCCACACGTCAAGTATCTTGCGCGGCAGATCGGGAGGACACCGAACGTCCGCAAGCTCACGCAGTCGGCCGTCCTGATCGGGCACAATGGGCGTTTTCGACAGCTCTTCCGACAGGCGGTCCCGCAACAGATTGACGTACGGGTGATCGCCTTTCTCGTGGCGACGAGGCAGCAGGTCAAGGTGGACGGCCGGGTCTTGGGGAGCAGACATCTCCCGCAGGGAGTCCGCGACCAGCGAGGCGGCCACTCCCACCAGTTCGTCGTTGTAGTACCTCCCCTCCAGGAGGTTCTGGCGGTTGGAGTCGGTGCGCCACGGGGCGTTGAGAATGCCGCCCAAGAGGCTGGGCGTTGTCGTTGGGAAGAAGGCCCAGTACCTGCCCGACACGTCATCGCCGTCCTGGCGCATCCCGTCAACGGGAGCTGCCCACCAGATCGGCACCTTGTCGCTGTCGTCGGCCATGTCGGGAGCGTCGTCGCGGGCTCTGTCCGACAGGACGTGGGTTTTCTTGAAGCAGCGCCACCGCGCGGGGGCGTCGGGGCTTGGCTGGCTCTGTGCGTTGTGGTCGGACAGGTGGAGAACACCGTCCGCGTCTTTGTGGAGGACGAGCTCCCGGCAGAGGTCGTCGGCCTCAAGGGTGAGGCTCTTCACGTGATCGACGAACAACAGAAACTCTGGCGGGAAGCGTTCGACCTGCTGGCGCAGATCGGCGCGGCTGCCCGACTTGAGCGGCAGCCGCACGATGTTCATGGCCCAGCCCATCATTTCCTGCAGATGTTCGTCCGGGTCCTCTTGCGGGTCGAAAGGCTCGGGGAAAGGGAACAACGGGTAGTGCGTCAAGGGTTCTGCGAGGTGCCGCCGCAAGCGCTGTTCCGCTCTCCGCTTGTCGAAGGACAGGGAAACCGAGCAGCTGATGAAGTCGGGCGAGTCCGTCACGCGCAACACGGACTTGAAGCCCAAGCCGAACCGGCCGATCTCGTTGATCGCTCTCTTGGTCGAGAGCCGAGAGAACATCAGGGCCTTTACCCCATCGAGCGCGATGGCCTTCCCGTCGTCCGCACAGTAGAGGTGCGTTCCTGTGAGCTTGATGAGGATTCTGCCGCCGTGGCCGCTACGGATGGCGTCGGCGCTGTTCTGCACCAATTCGTAGAGCTGCCTGCGGGCGTAGCCGCCGCCGGCGGTGTCCCGCTCGATCTCGGCCTGCTGCTTCGCCAGCGAAGGTTGGCGGCCAAACGCCTCCAGGGTCCTGGAGACCTCTCGCTCCACCTCCCGAGCCAGCGGGCTCGTCGGTCCTTTCCAGTCCGGACAGCGTGAGGCAGGCGACATCATAGGCCCAGCATAGCCCCATACTCATGGCCGGAGCAAGCGACCGTCGAAACCCGGTTGCGGCTCGGACCCGCGGCCGCTTGCCAGTCTCACGTCTCGCTCATGTCGGTCCAGACCGGCAGTGCCTTGGAGGGCCAGCCGATAGGTCAGTTTCCGCCGGCCAGAACGATGGTGCTACCGCGAACGCTGCTCGGCAGCGCCGTTTCCTGCGGCCTCCAGTAGCTCGTCGCCGGTGTCGCTGTCCACCACCGCGTCCCCGACCCGAGTCAACTCCTTCGCGCCCATCCCCTCCACCAGCCCCTCCAGCTCCCGCGCCGTCTCCGCACCGAACCGCCGGGACGCCAGCCGCAGCACCATCGACCGGCCCTGCTCCGCCCGGCCCCGCGCCCGCCCCCTCTCCTCGTGGCCTCTCGCCCAGTCGTCGTAGGTCTCGCTCATGTGGTCTTGCTCCTTCGGTTGGATGATCCATTGCACGGCTTGCCGCCGACGCTCCTCCGGCCCCCTCGCAACCCGCAGCCGCTCGTCGACCCAAACCGACAGCGCCCTGCGCACGTCCGAATGCGCCGGTCCGCCCCAGCGCTTCGCCAAGCTTCGGCGAACGCTCGGCAGGCTCGTCCACGGCGCCGTCTCCATCGCCGCAAGCCAGGCGAGGAGGCTGTCCTCGGGAAGCAAGTCTTGCGCGAAGGCCGCCTGCAAGTCAAGCACCCGGTGGCCGTGGGAGTGCTGCCATTCGCCCCCCAGCCCACGCGCCGCCTCCGGCAACGAGGGCGTCCGCCTGCGGGCGAGTTGGGCCAACGTCGGAACCGCGCTCCACGGCTGCCCGCCGGAGTAGACGACGACGGACACGATGTGGGGCATGGCGCCGCCGGGGTCGAGCATGCCTGGATTGCGGTGAAACACCAAGTGCGCCCCGTGGCTGTAGTCCATGGTGCGGAAGACCATTTCGTGGTCCACCGAGGACTGGAACTCGACGAGAAAGACGACCGACGCCCGGCGGCCCTTGAACCAGACCCGCCAGGCGCAGTCGCCGAGCCGGCGCTTCAAGTCGGCGCTGACGCTCTCGGTAAGGAACGGCTTGACGGCCCGGAGGTCGAGCCGGTGGACCCAGCCCTTGGCGGCGAAGTCGCGGACCAGGTCGGTGGCGGCGGGGGGGTGCGAGAACAGGAGCTTGCTGGTCTGGTCGTGCCTGCGCGAATCGGGTTCTTGGGCGGGGCGGTTCATGCGATGGCGGCCTTCCATGCGGGACGTGCGAGGGGTGGTGCTTCGCGGCGGGCGCCGACCGCGTCCGCCGGAGCAGGCCACCAAGATGCGACTGCCGCATCAAGGTTCCTTCATCGCGCGGGGCGCTCGCATCCCGCGATGTGGAAAGGCCGATTCTTCGACCCCTCATCCCCCGAAACCATTCGCATCATATCAACGTATAGTGTAAAATTGGGGCACATCCAAGTCGCCCTCTCCGAATCAAGGAGCCCCATGAAGGACGAAGCGCGGATCGGCGCGAATCTGGCCCGGTTGCGACGGGACCGGGACCTCACGCAGGAGGAGCTGGCCAAGAAGGCCGGCCTCTCTCGGGTCACGGTGGGAAAGGCCGAGAGGGGGACCGCTCTGCCTCGCGCGGGGACCCTGCGGGCGCTGGCGGGAGCGCTCGGCGTGCGGGTCGCCGATCTGGTCGCGGTCGTGCGGCCCCTGGACAACGTGAGGTTCCGGGCCCGGGCCACCGTCTACTCGCGCGAGCAGATTCTGGCGGAGGTGTCGGAGCGGCTGGCCGGCTACGAGGAGCTGGAAGCCTGTCTCGACGAGCGCCTGCCGTTTCGGTTCGGAGCGTCCTGGGACCCGGCGTGGGCCAGATCGCCGACCCAAGCAGCGAAGCGCGCCCGACAAGCCGTCGGCCTTGGCCCGCGCGAGCCGGTTCGCGACATCTGCGGGCTCCTCGAAGACAACGGCGTCAAGGTGCTGCTGCTGGACAAGCCGCGAGACTCCTTCTTCGGCCTCAGCGTCGGAGTCGGAGGCCGTGGCCCGGCCGTAGTCGTGAACACGTGGCGCCGCATCTCGGTGGAGCGCTGGGTCTTCACGGCAGCCCACGAACTGGGACACCTGCTGCTTCATCCCTCCGACTACGTACGCGACGCGACCGGACCGTCCCACGACGCCGAGCGGGAAGCCGACGCGTTCGCCAGCGAGTTCTTGATGCCCGAGCAGGCGTTCGGGCCCGAGTGGTCGGCGACCCGCGGCCAGCCGTTGATCGTTCGCGTCCTGAAGGTCAAGCGGATGTTCAAGGTAAGCTACAAGACGGTCCTGTTCCGGCTGGTCGCCTCGGACCGAGCGACTCGTGCCGTGTGGCCGGCGTTTCAGCGCCAGCACAAGGCGCGCTTCGGCAGGACGCTGCGCAAGAAAGACGAGCCGGCGGCCATGGAGCGCACCGAGTTCGCGTGGGACTGGCTCCGATCCGGCGAACCGGACGGCGTCTCGCCTCACGACTTCGTGGACGACAGGCTGTCCCGACTCGTGCGCCAGGCTCTGGAAAGCAACCACGTGTCTCTCGGACGCGCGGCCGAAGTCCTTGGCCTGACCCCAATGGAGATGCGACAACGTACCCGTGACTGGCGGAGCCGACAATGAGCAGCCGCAGCCATTCTTCACCTTCTCTGGAAGGAGATATCTCCATGCAGCCCACCTTTCTCCTAGACGCAAACTTGGTGGCAGCCAGGGCCGTCTCTTCTGTCTTCGCCTGGGAAGTCGCACTCCAGATACAACGGTCCAACCCTCATCACATCAACGACAGGGTGATGCGGCGGTTTGAGAACAAGCTTCGAGGCCTTGGCCAATAGCAGAAGATGCCCGCTTGATTCACTTTGTTAGCGGTGCCACCGGGTCGGGGCGCGTGGGCTTTGCCAGCTCTGTGCGTTGCCGTCCGACAGGTGGAGAACTTCGTCTTCGTGCTTGCGAAGGATCATTTCCCTGTCAGCAGCTGTTGTCGGTCAAGAGGACGGCTGACCTGCGTCTTCTCCTTGCGGAACGATTCTCACCGCCTTTGCGGCCCGGGCGATCATGGACCGACCCTGGTCGCTCCGAAGGAAGTCTCCAAACTGCTTTCGGTCTACCGAGTGACCACCGGCTGTGGTGTGGTGGATCTTCCATTCGGTAATCGTCGGCTGACCGTCCCGCGCCATCTCTACTTCTTCCGCAGGCGCTCCCCGGCCTTCTTGATCCCCTCGCCGGTCCGGCTGATCCCCTGGCCGATGCCGCTCAGGACGCTGCCCAGGGCCCTTCGCACGACGTCCGCGTCCTCCTCCTCGTGCAGGAAGATCTGGATGACGCCGTTCGAAGCCTCGTCGCCGTAGAGCTCCACTGCGGCCGGGCCCTTGAGGACCTCGACGCGATCGATGCTCGAAGGGTCCAAGGCGTCCAGCACTTCCCGTCTGCTGGCGCCCCCGTGGTCCACGCGGACCCCGTCCACGTAAAGGAGCGGCTGCGCGGGCACGGCTTCGGCTTCCCGCTCCACGCGGACTCCGTCGACGTACACGAGATCGGCCTCTCCCAGGGCAACGACGTCGTTGCCGACGATCCGAATCCTCGTCTTGGAGACCGCGTCCGCCCCGTTCTCGGCGTCCGTGGTCGCGGGGCTGGTCGCGTCCGTGGTCGCCTCTGCCGGAGTCGCCGCAACGGTGACCTCGACGTCCACGGCACTATCGGAGCCGCCGTTGGAGACAGGCGCGTCGCACGCGACCAGGGCGGCAAGGGCGACTCCCGCCAACAGGGTCCGGCGGGAGAAATCCAGGGTGCTCTTCTGCTCGGGCATGAGTCTCGGCCTCCGTGTTCTCGATTTCGGTGTCCCGACAGCGGCAACTACGGTAAGTGCCGTCGAAGGGGTTCGTCAAACTGGGCATCGCCCGGCGGCGGCGCGGGACGCTGCCCAGACGGCTCCGATGGCGCACCACTGGGGGTTCGTGGTGGTCCTGCGTGTCCAGACTTCGCCGACCGATGTCGGCGGGTGCGCCACCACAGGGCGAGCCGCACCGGGGACACCGCGATCACCGTGACGGGATAGGCGACCAGGACCGCCGTGATGGAGAAAGGCGAAGTGGATCGACAGGAACACCGTCTCGACCACGTACAGCGCCGCCTTGGCCACGTGCTTCACGGCGACACGCACTCGCCGCAGACGGTCGCCCTCTTCGCCGCCCTCGGACTCGATCCGCGCCGCCGCCGTCTCGCCGCCGCTCGCGCACGACTCGCACTCGATGATGATTGTCGCCTCGGTCATGTCTCTCTCCATCTTCAGTCCGGGGAGCAGCCGACCGCCACCCCCTCGCACACCACTACGCCGGTAAATGACCGGGGACGCACAGCTCCGTGGCCAGCCCCTGGGCCTCTGCCGCGTGCTCGTCCACGACGGGCCACCAGGCGGCACCGT